>OZ257146.1:0-4371790 GCA_965279255.1 Acidimicrobiales bacterium | reverse complement strand
CACCGGGGGCGGGCGGCCGCGAGCGCTCGGCGAGGTCGATCACGCCGCCCTGGGCCTCGTGGGCCTGCAGGTCGGTGGTGACGCGGGCGATGTCGGCGTCGGTCGTGGCGGTGCCGCGTCCGGTGTCGCGGGCGTAGACCAGCGCACCGAGGTCACGGAGCAGGGCGTCGGCCGCCTTGCGCGACTGGCTCTGGTCCATCGACTGCTGGCCCTTGTTCACGGTGTCGTTGACCGTGTTGGCGACCTGGTTGCCCGCTTCCTTGACCTTGTCGAGGAAACCCATGTGCTGCCCTCCGGACGCTCGTTCCCACCCGGGACCGCTGCCCGGGGCGTGGGGTCGACTGTACCGAACTGCCGTGGCCCGAGGTACGGCCGGAGGACCCTCAGCCGGCGAGGTTGCCCTCGAGCGCGTTGAGCAGCGAGCGCAACGAGCTCTGCTGACGGTCGGAGAGGCCCTCGACGGTGCGGGTCTCGAGCTCCGACCACAGCTTGTCGACCTTGCCCTTGAGCCGACGGCCCTTGGGGGTGAGGTAGACCCGGATGGCCCGGCGGTCGGTGGCGTCGGGCCGGCGGTCGACCAGATCACCGTGCTCCATGCGCTGGAGCATCTTGGTGACGGTGGGGGGCTCGACCCCGAGGGACTCGGCCAGGTCGGCCTGGGTGCGGCCGTCGTGATCCCAGAGCTCCATCAACAGGGCTTCCTGCCCGGGGTGGAGACCGACCTGGGACAGGAGCGACGCGGCAACGGTGCGGTGTGCGCGAGCGACCCGCATCAGCTTCACGTTCAGATCGCCTTGCCGGCTTTCAGCACGTTTGGACATGCAGGCCAACATAACGCCGCCCCGTCGCCCCACAACCTCGCCCCCGCGTGAAATGTGGCCGGCTCACTTGATGGTGCTTGTCGCAGGAGCGCCGATCGGCCCCCCACCGGCCCCGACCACGCGTTCGAGGACCGCTGACGGGGGCCGAGGCCGTAGTCTGCGACGGTGCCGGAGTACCTCTCCCCCGCCTGGTTCGACGCCGCCACCGCCGCCCTGAGGTCCGATGCGGCCCTCGCGGCCGCTGGTCGCGGCATCCACCTCGTGCTCCAGCAGACGGTCGACGACCCCGCGCCGGGCACCACCTGGCACATCCGGATCGACGACGGCGCGGTCTCGCTCGTGGTCGGCGCGGCCGCCGACGCCACGGTCACGTTCCACTGCGACCGGTCGACCGCCCTCGACGTGCACCAGGGGCGCACGAGCGCCCAGGCCGCGTTCATGGCCGGCAACCTGCGGGTCGGCGGCGACGTCGGCGCCCTGCTCGCCCATCAGGAGCTGCTCGCCGGGCTCACCGACGTGCTCGCTCCGCTACGGGAACCGGCGGGCTGAGCAGTGCCCGAGCTTCCCGAGCTCCAGGCTCACGCCGAACGGTTGAGCGCCGCCTTCGGGGGCCGGACACTGGCCGGGTTCCGGCCCATGACCTTCACTGCGCTCAAGACGGTGCTCCCGGCCCCCGACGACCTGGTGGGGCGGCCGCTCGACGCGGTCGAGCGCACCGGGAAGTACCTCATGGCCCGCTTCGGCGACGACCGGTTCGTCGTGCACCTGATGCAGGGCGGGCGCCTCACGCCCGACGAGAAGCAGTCGGCGAAGCCCCGGGGCGGGCTCGCCCGCTGGACCTTCGACGACGGCTCGGCGCTGTTGCTCACCGAGATGGCCAAGGAGAAGCGGGCCGGGGTGTGGGTCGTCGCCGGCGACCCCACCGACCAGGCCCCGCTCGCAGGCCTCGGGCCCGACGCCCTCGGCATCACCCGCGATGCACTGGCCGCGGCGCTGAAGGGCTACAAGTCGATGCGGGTGCACGGCTTCCTGCGCGACCAGCGCGCCATCGCCGGCATCGGCCGCCGCCTGTCGAGCGAGATCTGCTGGCGGGCGAAGGTCTCGCCGTTCGCCGCCACCCACAAGCTCACCGATGACGAGGTCGACCGGCTCCACGGCGCCCTCGTCGCCGCCATCGACGAGGCCCTCGCGTTCGAGCGCGGCCTCGACGCGATGAGCTCGTCGGCCGAGCGGCCCGGCTCGGTCTACAAGCGGGCCGGCGAGGAGTGCGTCGTCTGCGGCGACACCATCAGGGCCGTCGAGTACAACGCCTACACCGTCAACTACTGCGCCACGTGCCAGACCGGCGGCAAGGTCCTGGCTGACAACACCACGTCGAAGTTCCTGAAGTAGGCCGGGAACGACGAAGGGCCGGCCTCGCGGCCGGCCCTCTCGCGGATCATGAGGCGTCGGCTCAGATGAGGCCGAGCTCCTTCACGGCGTCGCGCTCCTCGGCCAGCTCGGCCACGGAGGCGTCGATGCGGGCCCGGGAGAACTCGTCGATGTCGAGGCCCTGGACGATCGAGTACTCGCCACCGGAGCAGGTGACCGGGAACGAGGAGATGAGGCCCTCGGGCACGCCGTAGCTGCCGTCGGACGGGATGGCCATGGAGACCCAGTCACCCTCGGCCGAGCCCAGCGCCCAGGTGCGGACGTGGTCGATGGCGGCGTTGGCGGCGGAGGCGGCGCTGGAGAGGCCGCGGGCCTCGATGATGGCGGCGCCGCGCTGCTGCACGGTGGGGATGAACTCGCCCTCGAGCCAGGCCTGGTCGTTCACCAGGGCGGCGGCGTTCTGGCCGTTCACCTCGGCGTGGAAGAGGTCGGGGTACTGGGTGGCGGAGTGGTTGCCCCAGATCGTCATCTTGGTGACGTCGTTGACCGTGGTCCCGGTCTTCTGGGCCAGCTGCGCCATCGCCCGGTTGTGGTCGAGGCGGGTCATCGCGGTGAAGCGGCCGTTCGGGATGTTCGGCGCGTTGTTCATGGCGATGAGGGCGTTGGTGTTGGCGGGGTTGCCGACCACCAGGATGCGGACGTCGTCGGCCGCGTTGTCGGAGAGGGCCTTGCCCTGCGGCTTGAAGATCCCGCCGTTGGCCTCGAGGAGGTCCTTGCGCTCCATGCCCTTCGAGCGGGGTCGGGCGCCGACGAGGAGGGCGAAGTTGACGTCGCCGAAGGCCTCGTTGGGGTCGTCGGTCTGGACGATGCCCTGCAGGAGCGGGAAGGCGCAGTCGTCGAGCTCCATGGCGACGCCCTTGAGGGCGCCGAGCGCCGGCGTGATGTCGAGCAGGTGCAGGATGACGGGCTGGTCGTCGCCCAGGAGCTGACCGCTGGCGATGCGGAACAGCAGGCTGTAGCCGATCTGGCCGGCGGCGCCGGTGACGGCAACGCGAACGGGGGTCTTCACGGGGGTCCCTCCAGGGGGCGAACGAGGTCTCTTGGGCCGCAGTGGACACTAGTCAGAGGGCCCCGCGACCAGGAAAACGACCGGGAAAATCAGGGCCGGGGCGCGCAACGGCCCGCCCCGGAGGGCGGGCCGTGCGGTTCCCCCCTGCGATGACCTAGAGCGTCGTGGGGTACGGGAACTTCGCGTCGACGCCACCGTCGACGACGATGGTGCGCCCGCTGATGTAGCCCGACAGGTCGCTCGTCAGGAACAGGCACGCCGCCGCGATGTCGGAGGTCGCACCCATGCGGCCGAGCGGCGAGTTGGCGGCGTTGACCCGGCGCTGGTCGTCGTTGAACACGGCGTCCATGCGGGGGCTCAGGATGGTGCCCGGAGCCACGGCGTTGGCCCGGATGCCCTGGGGGCCGAGCTCCTCGGAGAGCGTCTGGATCCACGCCATCAGGCCGGCCTTGGCGGCGCCGTAGGCGGCGTGCATCGGGCCCGAGGTGAGCCCGCTGACCGACGCCACGAAGGTCATGGTGCCGCCCCCCGTGGTGATCATGCGCCGACCCAGCTCCTGGGAGAGGAGGAAGGCATGACGCAGGTTCATGTCGATCTCCCAGTCGAAGGTCTCGTCGGTCATGTCGAGGATGGACTCCCACTTCGCCATGCCGATGATGTCGACGAAGCCGTCGATCTTGCCGAGCTGCTCCTCGGCGAAGGTGCCGAGCGCCGCCGCCCCCTCGCGGGTGGTGACGTCGCCCACCCACGGGATGGCGACGTCGCGGCCCACCTCGTCGGCGATCTCGTCGGCGCGCGAGGCCTCGATGTCGACACACACGATCTTGGCGGCCCCCGCCTGCGCCAGCGCGTGGGTCGTGTGCCGACCCATGCCGACACCGGCACCGGCCACCACGTAGTTGCGTCCGTCGAGCCTGAGCATCGACAGATAGTCCGGGATCGGAGACTCGTCACCCGTCGTCATGCCATCACCACCCCTCCGTTCGGTCGGATCACCTGTCCCGTCACGAAACGGGAGGCGTCCGAGGCGAGGTAGAGCATGGCCCATGTCTGGTCCTCGGGTGTACCGGTCGTGCGCAGGGGCGACTGCGCGGACCGCTGCTCGAGGAGGGCCTGCCGCACCGAGTCGTCGACCGAGCCGTCGGGCTTGGTCCAGTTGCGCTGCACCATCGGCGTGTCGGTGAAGCCCGGAGCGATGGCGTTGACCCGGATGTTCGACCCACCGAGCTCGGTGGCGGCGCACCGGGTGAGGTGGGAGACGGCCGCCTTGGTCATGGCGTAGATCGACAGGGTCGGGGCGGGCATCTCGCCGCCCGCCGACGACGTGTTGATGATCGAGCCGCCGTTCTTCATGGCCCGGCCGGCGGCGGCGATGCCCCAGTAGGTGCCCCAGAGGTTGACCCTGGTGACGGCCTCGACGTCCTCCGGGGTGGAGTCGACGATCAGCGAGTTGCGGATGATGCCGGCCACGTTGGCCCACACGTCGAGGCGGCCGTGCGCCTTGATGGCGGCCACCGCGAGCGCGTTCACCTGGTCGCGGTCGCCGACGTCGGTGGGCACCACGAGGGCCCGTCCGTCGATGGCCTCGACCATCGCCGCGGTCTCCTCGAGGCCCTCGGTGCCGACGTCGGCGATGACGACGTCGGCTCCGGCCTGGGTGAAGGTCAGCGCGGCCTGGCGGCCGATGCCGCCCGCGGCACCCGTGATGACCGCGGTGCGGCCCTTGAGCGAGAACTGCTGGGCCAGCTCCTCGGAGAGGAGGGGGCGGTCGTCGGGCCCGGCGGTGCCCTGGGGCTCACCGTTGGCGGCCTGGTTCCGGATGCCGGAGATCATGTCCATGGTGTGATCCTTCCTCAGCCCGTGACCGCGGCGCGCGCGTCGACGCGGTGGCCGCGCTTCTCGAGCTCGGGGATGACCTGTGTGCCGAGCAGCTCGATGCTCCGCATGACCTGCTCGTGAGGCACCCGGCCGAACTGCACGTAGCAGAGCAGCTGGTCGACGCCGGCCTCGTCGTAGCGGATGATCTTCTCGAGGCACTGCTCGGGCGTGCCCACCACGATCATGTCCTGGTCGATGTAGTTCTGGACGTCGACCTCGCCGGCGAGGATGCCCTGCAGGAGCGGGAACACCTCGGCCTGCTCCTCGGGCGAGAGGTTGGGCGCCTCCCACTGCAGCGTGAACTCGGCCAGGTGGCGGTACCACCAGCTGATGGAGTCCCACAGGTAGTCGTGCACCGCCGTGTCCCAGTCGTCGACGCAGTGCACCAGCGTGTAGGCGCCGACCCGGTCGTTGCGGACCTTGGTGAGGGTCGGGATGCCCTCGAGCTCGGCCTCGAGCTGGGCGGCGCGGTACTGGTTGATGATGTCGGCCATGACCTCGACCGGCTGCATGAGGGCGAACGACAACAGGCCGAAGCCGAGCTTGCCGGCGGCCACTGCGGACGGGGCGCTGGCGGCGGCGAGCCAGGCCGGCGGGTGCGGGTCCTGGTAGGGCTTGGGGCACTGCTTGCGCTCGGGGAACTGCAGCAGCTCGGTGTCCCAGGAGATGGTCTCCTGGGTCCAGGCGGCGACGACGAACTCAACGGCCTCGCGCCACATGTCGCGGCTGCGGTCGTCGGCCGGCACGCCGAAGGCGATCTGCTCCATCGGGGTGGAGCGGCCGGTGCCCCACTCGACGCGGCCGTGGGAGAGCACGTCGACGGTGGCGACCTTCTCGGCCACGCGGGCGGGGTGCTGGAAGCCCGGCGGCATGAGGCTCACGCCGAAGCCGAGGCGGATGTCCTTGGTGATGGTGGAGAGCGCCCCGAGCACGACCTCGTTGCTCGGGCAGGCCGACCGGCCGTCGCGGAAGTGGTGCTCGACGCACCAGACGGTCTCGAAGCCGAGGGTGTCGGCGAAGCGGATCTCGGCGATGGCCTCGTCGTACGTCGCCTGCTCGGCCTTCTTCTGGCCGTACGGGAACGGCTCGTCGTACGGGCCGATCTTGGGCTGGAACTCGTAGAGCAGGTCGAGCTTCACGTCATCTCCCCCGGAGCAGTCGTGCTCTTGTTTCGTAATTGCGAAGGTCTCTTCGCTATGGTGCTGTGACCGTAGACACCCGCTGTCGACCCGTCAATCAGCCTCGAAACGAGATCGCGATGGCCCGACCCGCACCCGCCGCCGCCCGAGCCGTCCAGGTCCTCGACCTGCTGGTCACCCACCCCACCGAGCGCTTCACCCTCAGCGAGCTGGTGCGACGCACAGGGATGAGCCTCGGGTCGGCGCACGCCGTGCTGGCGGTGCTCGAGCAGAGCGGCCACGTCAGCCGCCACCCGACGACAAAGGCCTACACGCTCGGCCCCGCCCTGGTCGTTGCCGGGGTGGTGGCCCTCGAGCATCAGCCGGGTGTCGAGGCCGGGAGGCGCCTCATCGGCCCGCTGGCGGCCGAGCTCGGCACCGAGGTCGTGCTCGCCGCCCGCACCGTCGACGAGATCATCTTCGTGGCCCGCGCCGGCGAGCCCACCCCGTACGGGCCGGCCGTGCGCGAGGGCGAGCGGGTGCCCCTGGTGCCGCCGTTCGGCGCGGTGTTCATGGCGTGGGCCGACCCCGACGACGTCGAGGAGTGGCTGGCCCGAACCCCGGAGGGTTCGGCCGAGGCCGTGGCCCGCTGCCGCGACGCCCTGGAGCTCGTGCGGTCGCGCGGCTTCGCCGTCACGGCCGGCTCCGACGCCCAGCGCATGCTCGGCGAGCGCACCTTCACCCTCACCGACGACCCCGGGCGCTCCGAGCTGCGCGACGACGTGGCCGAGCTGTTCGCCGCCCTCGCCCGCGAGGACTACCCGGTCGTCGAGCTCGACGACGACCACCACTTCGACGTCGGCATCGTGGCGGCGCCCGTGTTCGGTCCCGACGGCGGGGTGATCGCCGCCGTCAGCGCCACCGGCTTCCCGTGGGGGCTCCCTGCCTCCACCGTCGCCGAGGCGGGCCGCAAGGTGCGCGACTGCGCCGCGGTGATCAGCCGCCAGGCCGGCGGCCGCCCCCCGACCTGACCCCTGGCTCGTTCCAGCACGTCCCAGCGTGCTGAAACGAGCCACGGACGACGACGACCGACCACCCGTGGCTCGATCGAGCACGTCCCAGCGTGCTGAAACGAGCCACGGGGTCTAGATGGGGCGGGCGGGTTGGGCGGCGGCGTGGCGGCCGGCGAGGAAGCCGAACACCAGGCCGTTGCCGAGGGTGCCACCACCGCTGGGGTAGGCCACGCCGAACACGTTGGCCGCGGTGTTGCCGGCGGCGTAGAGGCCGCCCACCACACCCCCGCCGAAGCGGAGCACCTGCCCGTTGCGGTCGAGGCGCGGGCCGCCGTTGGTGCCGAGCATGCCGGGGTGGATCTCGACCGCGTAGAACGGCGCCTCCTTCAACGGCCGCACCGCACCGGGCGACATGAGGCCGTGGGCGGTCCGCCCGAAGTCCGGGTCCTGACGGTCGGCGGCGTTGGCGTTGAACCGCTCGACGGTGGCCTCGAGGGCGACGGGGTCGATCCCGATCTTCTCGGCCAGCTCGCCGATGGTGTCGGCCTTGACCACCCAGTCCGGGTCGGGCTCGCCCGGGAACATCGACAGGATGCGCTGGGAGTCGCGGACCGTGCGGTCGAAGATCTGGAAGCCGGGCCCGGCGTTCGGGAACTCGACCGCGTCGGCGTCGTACACGCCGAACGCCTTCGGGAAGTCGTTGTAGGGCAGGGCCTCGTTGGCGAAGCGGTTGCCCTTCTGGTTCACCACCATCGAGGCCGGCGCACCGCGGCCCCACTCGAACTGGGGGACGGGCCGGCCGTCACGGGTGATCTCGGGGTCGAACATCACCGGGGTGCCCCAGTACGACGGCATGTTGCCGAGCTGGGCCTTGGCGTCGACCGCCATCATCAGCCCGTCGCCGGTGTTGCCGCCGGGGCTGAGGGGGAAGACCTCGTAGCCGAGGTGGGCCTTCACGAGGGCCGGGTTCCACTCGAAGCCACCGCACGCCAGCACCACGCCCTTGCGGGCACCGATGCGGGTGCGCACGCCGTCGTGCTCGATGACGATGCCGATCACGTCGCCGGCGTCGTCGGTGACGATCTCCTTGGCCGGGGTCTCGAGCAGGGTCTCGACGCCCCGCTCGAGCAGGCCCTTGAACAGCCGGGCGATGAGGGCGGCGCCCTTGGGGCGGATGTCCTGCTCCTCGCGCCGCTTCAGCTCGGCCTCGAGCTCCGGGCCCTGCGGCAGGAGGTCCTCGGCGAGCGTGGTGGCCGCGCCGAGCGACATGAGCGTGCCGCGCTTGACGATGCGGTCCTTCCACTCCGGCAGCTCGTCGCCCACCGGGTAGGGATCGGCCTCGACCGTGCGGCCGGGCTGCATCTTCGTGCCGGGGAAGCCCCACGGCCAGTAGTAGTCGGGCAGCGGCTGGATGTGGGTGGAGAGCGGGGTGTTGTCCTCGAGGTACCGCAGGACCTCGGGCGCGGTGTCGATGTAGACCTCGAGCAGCTCGGGGTCGGGCTCACTGCCACCGCAGACCCGGCGCACGTAGGCGAGGGCCTCCTCCTTGGAGTCCTCCACGCCGGCGGCCTTCATCACGTGGTTGCCCGGCAGCCACACACCACCGCCCGAGACGGCGGTGGTGCCGCCGAGCATGGGCTGCTTCTCGACGATGAGCACCTCGGCGCCACCGTCGTGGGCCAGGGTGGCGGCGGTCAGCGCCGCGCCTCCGGTCCCGACGATGACGACGTCGACGACGCGATCCCACGACTCGGCCATGGCACTTCCCCCTCGATCCAGCACGGCACCCCCGCGCCTCGTGTCCGAACGTTGTCACATCCCCAGGGTGGGGGCGACGCGGCCTGCCGCTCAGGGACCGAGGAACACGTCCATCGACCCGACCACGCCGCGGTTGAGCTTGGTGCTGTGCCTGATGCGCCAGGCGACGCCGTCGAGCTCCCAGCTGTCGTGGTAGTCGCCGAGGGTGGAGAACGTGAGCTCGCTCCGGCTCCCCCGGCCGAGGTGCACGTCACTGACGTAGGCCCGGCTGGTGGCGGTTCCCGCGGCCAGGTCGACCTCGACCATCACGTTCCCGAGGAGGTGCTGGGTGGGGCCGCAGGCGTCGAGGTAGCCCCGGATCGACCCGGCGATCGCCGCGCTCCCCTCCAACGGCCCGGCTCCGAGCTCGGCGGTGGCGTCGTCGAACATCACGGCCCGGACGGCATCCCAGTCACGCTCGTCCATGCCCCGGGCGAAGCGGATCAGCTGGCGTTCGATCTCCCGCTCGGCCAGCAACGTGTCGAGGTCCACGGCATCCCCCCGGGTGCTCGAGTGGTGGAGTCGCCATGAAACCACGTCGGCCCGCAGCCGTGGCCACGTGGGAAGCTGCGTCGATGCGGACGGCGAGGTGGCCCAGGTGGACGGCGCTCGGCCTCCTGACCCTGGCGTTGCTCGCCGCGGCGGCCCTGCTGGTCAGCAGCCGGGCGCTCTACCAGGACTACCGGCCCAGCGCGACCGGCTTCGACGGAGTCGCCGTCGGCAGGCCCACTGGCTCGACGACCGACTGGCTCGACCGCGAGCACGCGGCCGTGATCGCCCTCCTGGTGCTCTCGGTGCTCGCCGCCGTCGCCAGCCTCGTCGTGTTCGTCATGCGCCGGCGATGGGCGTGGGCAGTGGCCCTGGTCGGTTCTCTCGTGGCGGTGCTGGGCGCGGTGGCGTCACTGGCGACGCGCACCGCGGTGCAGTGGGACCAGCTCGCGCTGTGGTCCGTGACGGTCGGAGCGGACATGAAGGGCTACAAGGCAGCCGCCGGCGGCGACATGGTGCGCTTCGTGATGGTCGACGGCCGTGAGGTCACCACGACCGACTACACGCTGGCGCTCGCCACCCACATGTACGGGGTGGCGATCGCCGTGGTCGGGCTGTTCATCGCCCTCGTGGTCGCCCTGGTGTGGGGCCGCGATCAGGCGGTGAAGCGCTCGATCCAGGCGGCCATCTCGTCGACCGCGGACACGGCCTCGGGGAACGCCGGGTAGCTCATCTGCCACACGTGGGGCATGTCCTCGAAGACCTGCAGGACGGCCTCGCCACCGGCGGCGTTGACCTTGTCGACCAGACGGACGGAGTCGTCGAGCAGCGTCTCGACCGAGCCGACCTGGACGAGCAGGGGCGGGGATCCCTCCCACGAGCCGAGGAGCGGCGAGGCCTGCGGATCGGTGGGGTCGTGGCCGGCGAGGTAGAGCTCGGCGACCTCCTCGGCCGACTTCCGCGACCAGAGCTTGTCGGACTCGGCGTTGGTGTCGTAGGTGGCGCCGCTGTTGGTGAGGTCGGTGACCGGCGAGCTGCAGATCAGCGCGGCGGGCACGGGCCCCTGGGCGAGCGTGCGCAGCGCCAGCGAGGCGGTGAGCCCGCCGCCGGCGGAGTCGCCCGCGACTGCGACCTTGCCCGGGTCGGTGCCCTGGGCGATCAGCCAGCGGTAGGCCGTCTCGGCGTCGTCGGCCGCGGCCGGGAACGGGTTCTCGGGCGCCAGTCGGTAGTCGACCAGCAGCACCCGGCCGCCGATGGCCTTGGCCAGCTGCGAGCCGAACGACCGGTAGGCCAGGGCCGAGGCCATGCGGAACCCGCCGCCGTGGAAGTAGAGCAGCACGGGGGCGTCGGCACCGGCGTCGGTCACCCGCACCTCGATGCAGTGCACACCGTCGGCGTCGACCTCGACGGCCTCGGTGCCCTCGGCGAGGGGAAGGTCCTTCATGTTGTTGTCGATGCGGTCCCGCAGCTCCTGCAGGTTCGCCGGGGGCGGCGGCACGGGCCGCTCCGCCATCATCTTCTGGAACGCCTGGTATTCCTCGCTAGCCATGGCCCGGCACCCTAGAGCGGGTCGACGGGCTCCGCTCGCGTCGCGGGAGCTTCGACCGCGCCGTCGGCCTCGACGTCGGCCCCGACCTCGGGATCCACGACCTGGCCGGTGTTGCCCAACCAGCTGCGGTAGAGCTCGGCGTAGCGGCCTCCGAGGGCGACCAGCTCGGCGTGGCTGCCCTCCTCGACGAGGTGCCCGGCGTCGAAGACGAGCACCAGGTCGGCGTGCTCGGCGGTCGACAGGCGATGGGCGACGCTCACCGTGGTGCGGCCCTCGGCCAGGCGGTGGAGAGCGGTGGTGAGCGACCGCTCGGTGCGGGGGTCGACCGCGCTGGTGGCCTCGTCGAGCACGAGCAGGCCAGGGTCGGCGAGCTGGGCCCGCAGCAGGGCGACGAGCTGGCGCTCGCCCACGCTCAGGCCCTCGCCGCGCTCGCCCACCTCGGTGTCGAGGCCACGGGGCATGCCGGCGACCCACTCGCCGAGGCCGAGCTCGTCGATCGAGCGGCGCACGTCGTCGAGGGTGGCGCCGGGGTGGCCCATGGCGATGTTGGCGCCGAGGCTGGCGTCGAACACGAAGCCGTCCTGGGGCACCATGCGTATGCGCTCGGTGCGCGAGCGGGGGTCGACGTCGGGCAGGGCCACACCGCCCACGGTGACCGAGCCCTCGGTGGGGTCGGCGAGGCGGGACAGCAGCTTGGCGAAGGTGGTCTTGCCCGAGCCGGTCTCACCGACGATGGCGACGCTCGCACCGGCCGGGATGTCGACGTCGACGTCGCTGAGCACGGGCCCACCGGTGCGGTAGGTGAACCCGACGCCTGCCGCGTGGACGGCGAGCGGGCCGAGGGGCAGCGCCTGCCCGTCGTCGGGCTCGACCAGGGTGATCGGCGTGTCGAGCAGGTCGAGCACCTTCGACCAGCCGGCGATGGCGGTCTGGGTCTGGTCGAGGACCTCGCCCAGCTCGCCGATGGGGCCGAGGATGAGCTGCACCAGGAACAGGCACGCCACCAGCCCGCCGGCGTTGAGGCCCCACTCGGGGCCCCACCACACGCCGACCATGGTGACGGCGGCCAGGGCCGTGCCACCGAAGAGGTCGCCGAGCGGGAACATCAGGGCGAACCACTTGGCCGCACCCATCTCGGCCCGGAACTGGCGCTGGATGGCGACGTCGAGGCGCCGCGACGCCCGCCGCTGCATCCCGTAGGCGCGGATGGGGGCAGCGCCCTGCACGGCCTCGGACACCTCGGAGAGGGTCTCGCCGACGCGCGACCGGACCTGGTCGTACGCCTTCAGCTGACGGCGCTGCATCACCCGGAACAACGGCAGCACCGGCGCGGCGAGGACCATCGTGACGATGGCCAGCTGCCACGCGTACACCGCCATCAGGGCGAGGGTGCCGACGATGACCACCGAGTTCACGATCCAGGCCACGCCGCCGTACTGGGCGAACCGGGCGATGGTCTCGATGTCGCTGGTGACCCGGGACGTGAGCTCGCCGCGGCGGGTCGCGTCGTGGTCGGCGATGGGCAGCTTGTGGACGTGGGTGAACGCCCGCACCCGCAGGCTGCGGAGCATGGCCTCGGCGGCCTTCACGAGGCGCACGTAGGTGACGCGGCTCAGCAGCATCACCCCGATCACGATGACCGCGGCCCCACCGCACGCCAGCAGCGTGAAGGCGGGACGGAAGCCCTCGTCGGCGAGCAGGCCCTTGTCGATGACCTGCTGCACGAGCACGGGGATGGTGAGGCGGCCGACGGCCACCAGCACGGCGAACAGCACCGTCAGGCGCAGGCCCTGGCGCAGCTCGGGGCTGTCGGCGAGGCCCCGGCGCAGCACGGCCAGCGCCCGGCGCCGCTCCTCCTGCTCCTGGTCCTGGTCGTGCTGCTCCTGCTCGAGGGCGAGGTCGTGCTCGATGGCGGTGGGGTCGTCGAAGGCGGCACCGTGCTCGAGGGTGACGAGCTCGTCGTGGGCGGCGTCGACCACGCGGTCGGTCATCGCTCGGCCGCCTCGGCGTAGGCCCGCACGAGGCGCCCGTAGGCGGGCACGGTGGCGAGCAGCTCCTGGTGCGAGCCCTCGGCGACGATGCGGCCCTCGTCGAGGAAGGCCACCCGGTCGGCCAGCTCGATGGTGGAGATGCGGTGGGCCACGACCAGGGTCGAGGTGGCGAGCGAGCTGCGCAGGTCGGCGAGGATCGCCGCCTCGATCACGGGGTCGACGGCGCTGGTGGCGTCGTCGAGCACGAGCACCCGGGGCCGGCGCAGCAGGGCGCGGGTGAGGGCGAGGCGCTGGCGCTGACCGCCGGAGAGGGTGACGCCCCGCTCCCCCACGACCGTGTCCCATCCCTCGGGCAGGCGGTCGACGAAGTCGGCGGCGTGGGCGATGGCGGCCGCCGACCGGAGGGCGTCGTCGTCGACGTCGTCGCCGAGGGTGACGTTCTCGCGCACGCTGTCGGCGAAGAGGAAGGTCTCCTGGAAGACGAGGGCCACCGCGGCCCGGACCTCGTCGGGGTCGAGGTCGCGCAGGTCGACGCCGCCGAGGTGCACCGACCCGCTGTCGGGGTCTACGAGGCGGGGCAGCAGCTCGCACAACGAGGACTTGCCGGAGCCGGTGGCGCCGACCAGCGCCACGACCTCACCGGCGGGGACGTCGAGGTCGAGGGCGTCGAGCACGGGAGGGTCGTCGCCGTGGCGGTAGCTCACGTTCCGGAGCTCGACCGACAGGGGCCCGGTCGGGAGGTCGGGCGAGTCGACGGGCGCGCCTGCGGCCTCGCGCTCGTTGTCGACGACGATGCCGAGGCGGGCCGAGGCCACGACGCTGCGGGGCAGCTCCTGGAGGAAGAACCCCACGACGCGCATCGGGAAGGCCAGCAGCGCGAACAGGGCGGCGGCCTGGACGACCTGGCCCGTGTCGAGGCGCCCGATCGAGACCTGCCACGAGCCGATGAGCAGCAGGGCGATGATGCCCAGGTTCGGGATGGTGTCGATCATGGGCTCGAAGGTGCCGCGGATGCGGCCGACCCCGATGCGGGCCTCCTGCAGGCGGGCCGCGGCGGCGTCGAGGCGCTCGATCTCGTCGGGGGCCCGGCCGAGGGTCTTGATGACGAGAGCGCCGTCGAAGCTCTCGTGGGCGACGCTGCTGACCTCGCCCACCCGCTGCTGCACCTCGCCGATGGGCTTCTCGACCCGGCTGGTGTAGAGCCGGTTGACGATGGCGAGCGTCGGGAACAGCAGCAGGGCGACGAGCATCAGCATCCAGTCGACGGTCGCCAGGCTGATGACGGCGACGACGACCAGCGTGAGCACGCCGATGGTGAACGGGAGGGCGTTGACGACCTCGGTGGCGGCCAGGATGTCGGCGTCGGCGTGGGCGAGCAGCTGACCGGTGGACGTGCGCCGGTGGTAGCGCAGCGGGACCTCGAGGTACGTGGCGCTCAGGCGGCGGCGCCAGCCGGCCTGGGTGCGGTAGGTGAGCATGGCGGCGAAGTAGCGCCGCAGGGCGATGGTGGAGGCCCGGATGACGCCGATGATCAGCAGGGTGGCGCCCGCCGCCAGCACCGTGCTCGACGACACCCTGCCGGTCTCGAACGACGGCACGATCACGTCGTTGGTGATGCGGCCGAGCGCCATCGTCATCGCGACCGCGGCACCCGCGTAGATCGCCGCCCCCGTGATCGACACGACGAACGGCGCCGGGTTCGCTCGTACGTAGCCCCACAGCAGGCGCGCGCCGCGGCGAGCGATCCCGCCTGACTGCACCGGCTGGTTCTGCTCCACGTCGCTCCTCGGGCCGTTCCCCCTGGTGGCCCCGGGGGCCACGGCGGAGGATACCGGCGTGGTGGTCGCGCTCGCGACGGCCGTCGGTGGGCACGACCGCTCTGGGACCGAGGACCCTGGTCCGGGTCCGTACGCCGCCTAACGTCTCGGTCATGCGTCGACACTCAGCCCTTCTGGCTGCCCTCGCCCTGGCCACCCTCGCCCTCGTCGGGGCCGCGTGCGGATCCAGCAGCTCCAGCTCCGGAAGCTCGGCCTCCACCACGCCGACCACCACCTCCGACGGCGACGGCATCGACGGCGCCTGGACCCTCACCTCCTACCTGTCGGGCTCGACCCAGACCCCGGCCGCCGCCACGCCGGCCAGCATCACCCTCAGCACCGGCGGGAAGTTCGCCGGCACCACGGGCTGCAACAACCTCGCCGGCACCTGGACCGGCTCGCCCAACGGCGCGTTCACCATCACGCCCGGCCCCATGACCCAGATGGCCTGCGCCGACCCGGCGGTCACCGCCCAGGAGACGGCGCTCACCGCCGGGATGCCAAAGGTCACCGACTCCACGCTCGACGGCACCACCCTCACGATGCAGAACTCCGCCGGCGACGCCCTGTTCACCTGGACGCGTGGCCCCTCCGGCATCGAGGGCACCTACACGGTCACCGGCATCAACAACGGCAACCAGGCCGTCGTGAGCACCGAGGCCACCAGCAAGGCGTCGATCACCTTCGGGCCCGACGGCACCGTCAACGGCAACACCGGCTGCAACTCCTTCAGCGGCAGCTACACGATCGACGGCTCGAGCCTCGAGATCAACGGCGACGTGGCCGCCACGATGATGGCGTGCGACGACGCCTCCCAGCAGGTCGAGACGCAATTCCTCACCGCCCTCTCCGAGGTCGCCTCGTGGGAGCGCAACGGCCAGACCGTCACCCTGCGCGACCCCGCCGGCTCGACCCAGTTCACGCTGACCCAGCAGTCCTGAGCCCGCACCGACCAGGGACCTCCCCGGGGTCATCGGCCTCTTCCCGTCCGGGGCGGTCGGGGCCACGATCGAACCATGAGGAAGGTCCCACAGCGTCGAGTCCTGACGAGCACCTTGCTGCTGACGGCGGCGCTGGCGCTCGTCGGCTGCGGCTCCGGAGGGACCGACGAGGGGGCCGACACGACCACGGCACAGGAGTTCCCGGACACGACCGCGGTCGACACCGGCACCGTGTTGGAGAGCACCACGTCAGCGGCGCCGCCGCCCGCGGGGACGATCCCGTTCTACACCGAGCCCGCGTCCGGGATCTCCGCCGGTGACGCCGAGGGGAGCGGGTGCGCGCCGCCGTCGATGACCAGCCTCCCCGACGGCGTCTGGTTCGGGATGGCTGTGGAGATCGACCCGGATGCCGACATCATCGGCCTGGACCTGGCGTGCCTCCGGTTCGCCACGTCGGTCGACGGCCAGCCCACCGAGGACGGCTACTGGGTCCGCAACGAGAGCCCCAACGTCTACCGGCTCCGGGCGGTGCCCGACGTGGCGGTGGGGCTCGTCCCGTACACGTTCCGCGACGGCCAGAACCTCGTGCCGGCGGGCAACGGGCTCGCGGCAGCCCTCCCCGCGCTCGACCGCGGCGTCTGGGTCCAGGTCGTCGACGGCTGGGTCGTGGCGATCCAGCAGCAGTACTTCCCCTGACCGGCGCTCACACCGACGGCGCTGCTCAGATCGGGCGGTCGAGGCCGAGGTTCGTGGCAATCTCGCGGGTGGCGGTCGACCGGTTCAACGTGTAGAAGTGCAGGCCGGGGACGCCCTCGGCCAGCAACCGCTCGCACAGCTCGGTGGCGAGCTGCACGCCCAGGCGCCGCACGGCCTCCGCGTCGTCGGCCACTGCCTCGAACCGCTCGGCGAGGTGCCGCGGGAACTCGGCGCCGGCGAGCTGGGCGAACCGGGCGACCTGACCGGCGTTGGTGACCGGCATGATCCCGGGGATCACCGGCTTGGTGCAGCCGAGGGCGGCGAGGTCGTCGACCATCGAGAGGTAGGGCTCGGGCTCGAAGAAGAACTGGGTGATGGCGAAGTCGGCGACCTCGAGCTTGGCGGCCAGGTGGCGACGATCGGTGTCGACGTCGGACGAGCGGGGGTGGCCCTCGGGGTGGGCGGCCACACCGACGGAGAAGTCGCCGCGCTCACGGATCAGCTGCGCCAGCTCGACCGCGTGCACGAAGTCACCCGTGTCGAATGCGTCGGGCGCGTCGGGGGGCGGGTCACCGGCCAGGGCCAGGATGTTCGAGATGCCGGCGTCGCGGTACTCGTCGAGCAGGCCGGTGAGCTGCTCGACGGTGTGGCCTACGCAGGTCAGGTGGGCCATGGCGGTGACCCCGGTGTCGCGCTCGATGTGGATGACGATGTCGCGGGTGCGCTCCCGGGTCGAGCCGCCGGCGCCGTAGGTCACCGACACGAATGACGGGTTCAGCATCTCGAGCTCGGCGATGGTCTTCTCGAGCGAGCGCGCCGCCTCGTCGGTCTTCGGGGGGAAGAACTCGAACGAGCAGGTTCGGCCTGCGGCGAGGAGGTCGGCGATCCGCGTCATCGTCGAGAGGCTAGGCGAGCGCGGAGGCGCCCCTACCAACCCGCCAGGAGGTCTACGAGGCGCGGGCCTCGGCGGCCTCCACGGTGTTGACCAGCAACATGGCCCGGGTCATGGGGCCGACGCCGCCGATGCGGGGCGACAGCCACCCGGCGACCTCGGAGACCTCGTCGGCCACGTCGGACAGCAGCTTCTTGCCATCGAACGACACGCCGGCGGCCACGACCGCAGCACCCGGCTTGACCATGTCGGCGGTGATCAGCCCCGGTGAGCCGGCGGCGGCCACGATGATGTCGGCCTGGCGGGTGTAGCCGCCCAGGTCGGCCACACCCGTGTGCACGACGGTGACGGCCGCGTTGGCGTTGGGGCGCTTGAGCGTGAGCAGGTTGGCGAGCGGCCGGCCGATGGTGAGGCCACGGCCCACGATCACGACGTGCTGGCCCTCGATCGGGACGCCGTAGTGGACGAGCAGGGCCTGGATGCCCGCGGGCGTGCAGGGCAGCGGGCCGTCGACGCCCTGGACGAGGTGGCCGAGGTTCACCGGGTGGAGACCGTCGACGTCCTTCGCCGGATCGACGGCGAGCAGCGCCGCCTCGAAGTCGAGGTGCTTCGGGAACGGATACTGCATCAGGTAGGCGTCGACCGCGGGGTCGGCGTTGAAGCGCTCGACCACGTCGAGCACGTCCTGCTGGGTGGCGTCGGACGGGAGGTGGGCGTGGTGCGACGTGATGCCCAGCGCCTCGCAGTCCTTGTGCTTCATCGACACGTAGTTCGCCGACGGGCCGTCGTCGCCCACCAGCACCGTGCCCAGCCCGGGGGTGATGCCCCGGTCGATGAGCGCCTCGACCCTGTCGGCCAGCTGGGCCTTGATCCCCGCGGCGACCTGTTCTCCGTCCAACACCTGCGCAGCCATGCCCCGACCCTACCGGCCGTCGGTAGCGTGGTCGGCCGTGACCCCGCCCCTCTCCATCGGACCACTGACGGTCGACCCGCCCGTCGTGCTGGCGCCGATGGCCGGTGTCACCAACGCCGCGTTCCGCCAGCTGTGCCGCCGCTACGGCGCCGGGCTCTACGTGAGCGAGATGGTCAACGCCCGGGGCCTCATGGAGGGCGGCGAGAAGAGCTGGCAACTCGCCCACTTCGCCCCCGGCGAGACGCCGCGGTCGCTGCAGCTCTACGGGACCGACCCCGCGGTGGTGGGCGAGGCCGTGCGCCGCCTCGTCGACGACGACCACGTCGACCACATCGACCTCAACTTCGGGTGCCCCGCCCCCAAGGTCACCCGCCACGGCGGCGGTGCCGCGGTGCCGGCCCGGCCCCGCCTGTTCGCCTCGGTGGTCGAGGCCGCGGTGCAGGCCGCCGGCCCCGTGCCGGTCACGGTGAAGATGCGCATCGGCCTCGACGACGACCGCATCACCTTCCTCGACGCCGGCCGCCTGGCCGCCGACGCCGGCGCTGCCGCAGTGGCCCTGCACGCCCGCACCGCCGAGCAGCGCTACTCGGGCCGGGCCCGCTGGAGCGCCATCGAGGAGCTGGTCGAGGCCCTCCCCGGCACACCTGTGCTCGGCAACGGCGACATCTGGACCGCCGATGACGCCGTCGCCATGGTCGAGCGCACCGGCTGCGCCGGCGTGGTCGTGGGCCGGGCGTGCCTCGGGCGGCCGTGGTTCTTCGGCCAGCTCGCCGACGCCTTCGCCGGCCGCCCGGTGCGGCCCGAGCCCCCGCTGGGCGAGGTGGCCGCCACCGCCGCCGAGCACGCCCGGCTGCTGGTCGACGCCATCGACGAGAACCGCGGCCTGCGCATGATGCGCAAGCACCTGGCCTGGTACCTCACCGGCTTCCCCGTCGGCCCGGCCGCCCGCAAGCGGCTGACGTCGGTGTCGACCCTGGTCGAGCTCGACGACGCCCTGGCCGACCTCGACCCCACCCTGCGGGTCACCCCCGAGGCCGCCCGCCAGCCCCGCGGGACCCAGACCGGGCCCCACGCCGTCGTCGTGCCCGACGGCTGGCTCGACGCCGACGCCACCGCCCCTCCTGACGCCCTTGCCGACGCTTCGGTCAGCGGCGGCTGACGCCGGTGGCCGAACGCCTGGTGCTGGCGTCAGGGTCGCCGCGCCGCTTCGAGCTGCTGGCCGGCCTCGGCCTGGCCTTCGAGCTGCGGCCGGCCGACCTCGACGAGTCGGTGCTCCCCGGTGAGGCCGGGCCCGTCTACGTCGAGCGCCTCGCCCGGGAGAAGGCGGCGGCCGTCGCCCTGCCCGACGAGATCGTCGTCGCCGCCGACACCACGGTCGACCTCGACGGCGACCTGCTCGGCAAGCCCGTCGACGACGACGACGCCCGGCGCCTGCTGCGGCGGCTCTCGGGCCGCACCCACCACGTGCACACCGGGGTGTGCGTCCACCGCTCCCCCGCCGGCCCCGGCCACCCGGTGGTGTGCAGCACGGTCGTCACCACCGCGGTCACCTTCGCCGAGCTGACCGACGCCTGGATCGACTGGTACGTCGGCACGGGCGAGCCCCTCGACAAGGCGGGCGGCTACGGCATGCAGGGCTCGGCGGCCTTGTTCGTTGCCCGCATCGACGGCAGCCCCACCAACGTGATCGGCCTGCCCCTCGACGCCCTGGCCGACCTGGTCGAGCAGGCCGGCACCGACCTCTTCGCCTTCTCCGCCTAGCGGGGGGCGGGGGCGACCAGCTCGACGGAGTTGCCGTCGGGGTCGCGCAGCTGCAGCGAGGGCTTGCCGAGCTCGTCGACGATGCCGGGATGCTCGATGCCGGCCTCCGTGAGGTGATCGGCCCATGCCTGGAGCGACGGCCCGTCGGGGACGGCGAAGGCGATGTGGTCGACCGGCGAGGTCGTCACGTCCACTCGCGGGACGGCGCCGATGACGATGACCAGCCGGGCGGCGCGGTTCTGGAGGGCGGTGACCTCGGGACGCTCGAGCATGACGTCCATGCCGAGCACCGTGCGGTACCACTCGACCGACCGGGCGACGTCGACCACGTTCAGCTGCATGTGGCTGAACCCGGTGACCGGCGCGGCCACCGTCGTCGTCGCCTGCTCCGACTCGCTCATCGTGCTCCCCCTCGCCCTCGGACTCCCCCAGTGTGCCCCGACTGCGGCGCTACCGTTTCCCTCAGGCGAGCAGGAGGTCAGGCGGATGATCGATCTCGAGCCGATCGGATGGGTGCGCGGTGGGCGCATCGACGCGGTCGACGACGACTGGGGCGAGGTGGAGGCCGTCGTCGGCCTCGACCCGGTCCACTACACGGCCGAGGCGTTGGCGGGGCTCGACGAGTTCTCCCACGTCGACGTCGTCTACCTGTTCCACCTGCTCGACCCCGCCGAGATCGTGCTCGGCGCCCGCCGGCCCCGGGGCAACCCCGACTGGCCCGAGGTCGGGATCTTCGCCCAGCGGGGACGGGTGCGACCGAACCGCCTCGGGGTCACGACCGCCGAGATCGTGGCGGTCGACGGGCTCGACGTGCACGTGCGGGGCCTCGACGCGGTGGAGGGCACCCCGGTGCTCGACCTCAAGCCCCACATGTCCGGCTTCGCGCCGCGCACGCCGGTGCGAGAGCCCGCCTGGGCCCTCGAGATCATGCTCGACTACTGGTCCCGCTGACCCCATGGCTCGTTTCGGCACGCTGGAGCGTGCCCGATCGAGCCACGGCCGGGCCTACCGCAGACCCCGTGGCTCGTTTCGGCACGCTGGAGCGTGCCCGATCGAGCCATTGGATCAGTGGCGGAAGTGGCGCTCGCCGGTGAAGACCATGGCGAGCCCGGCCTCGTTGGCCGCGGCGATGACCTCGTCGTCGCGGATCGAGCCACCGGGCTGCACCACGACGGTGGCCCCGGCCTCGATGGCGCCCTCGAGCCCGTCGGGGAACGGGAAGAAGGCGTCGGAGGCGTAGACCCCGCCGACCGCACGGCCGGCTGCCTTCTCGCCGGCCAGGCGCCCGGCGTCGCGGCGGTTCTGCTGGCCGCAGCCGATGCCGACAGCGGTGCCGTCCTTCACCAGGACGATCGAGTTCGAGGTGACCTTGGCGACGACCCGCCAGGCGAACTCGAGGTCGGCCCACTCGGCCTCGGTGAGCTGACGCTCGGTGACGACCTGCCAGGCGGACCGGTCGACGGTGACGTGGTCGGCGGTCTGCACGAGGAAGCCGCCGTCGATCGTGCGCAGGGTCAGCTCGGGCATCGCCGGGGCCTGGGCCTCGAGGATGCGCAGGTTCTTCTTCTTCTCCTGCAGGAACGCCAGCGCGTCGGCGTCATAGGCCGGGGCGATCAGGACCTCGGTGAAGACGGGCTGGATGGCCTCGGCCACCGCCAGGGTGACCGGCCGGTTCACGGCCACGATGCCGCCGAACGCCGAGACGGGGTCGCACTCGTGGGCCCGGGTGTAGGCGGTGAGGATGTCGTCGGCCACCGCCGCGCCGCACGGGTTGGCGTGCTTGATGACGACGGCCGCGGGGCCCTCGCCGAGCGAGTGGGCCAGCTGCCAGGCCGCCTCGGTGTCGTAGACGTTGAGGTAGCTCATGTCCTTGCCACCGTGCTGCACCGACGTGGCCCACCAACCCTGCTGGCCGCGGGTGGCGTAGCGGGCGCCGACCTGGTGGGGGTTCTCGCCGTAGCGGAGCACGTGGGCCCGGTCGAGGGTGAGCTCGATCGTGGCGGGCAGCTCGGCCGGGGCGTCGTCGTCGTTCGCCGCGGCCGTCTCGCCGGGGGCCGGCATGCCGGCGTCGAACCAGGCCAGGATCTCGGCGTCGTAGGCCGCGGTGTGGGCGAAGGCGTCGCGGGCCAGGCGACGGCGCACCTCGAGGGAGAGGGCGCCGTTGGCCCGCAGCTCGTCGAGGATCTCGTCGTAGCGCGACGGGTCGGTGACGATGCCGACGTGGGCGTGGTTCTTCGCCGACGCCCGCACCATGGCCGGGCCGCCGATGTCGATCAACTCGATCGAGGGCTCGGCCGAGAACGGGTAGAGGTTGGCCACGACGAGGTCGATGGCCTCGATGCCGTAGGCCTCCATGTCGGCCACGTGCTCGGGGTTGGTCGGGTCGGCGAGGATGCCGCCGTGGACCTTGGGGTGCAGCGTGACCACCCGGTGCCCGAGGATCGCCGGGAACCCGGTGAGGTCGGCCACGTCGGTGACGGGGATGCCGGCCTCGGCGATCACCCTGGCGGTGCCGCCGCTCGACACCAGGTCCCAGCCCAGTTCGTGCAGCCCGGCGGCCAGCTCGACGACGCCGGCCTTGTCGTAGACGGAGAGAAGGGCCCTCACTGGACACTGCCCCTTTCGAGGATCTCGGAGATGGTGCGGATGTAGATGCGGCGCTCGACGGCCTTGATGCGCTCGTGCAGCGACTCGACGGTGTCGTCGGGCTCCACGGTGACGGCCTCCTGGGCCAGGATCGGCCCGGCGTCGACCTCTTCGGTGGCGACGTGCACGGTGCAGCCCGTGACCTTCACCCCGTAGGCCAGCGCGTCCTGGACCCCGTGCCAGCCGGGGAACGACGGCAGCAGCGCAGGGTGGGTGTTGACGATGTGGCCGGGGAACGACTCGAACATGGCCTTGCCCAGGATCGTGCCGAACCCGGCCATGGCGATCAGGTCGACGTCCCACCCGGTGAGCACGCCGACGAGCTCGGCGGTGTAGCCGTCGCGGTCGAAGTCGCGCCCGAAGCTGCCGCGCTCGACGAGCTCGCACGGCACCCCGTGGCGCTCGGCCACCTGCTGGGCGGCGCAGGGCCGGTCGAGGATCACGACCGCGACCGGGATGCCGGCGTCGCAGATGGCGTCGAGGATGGTTCCGCTTCCCGAGACCAGCACTGCCAGACGCATAGGGCAGCGAACCTACCAGCCGCCTAGGTGGCCACGAGCGGGCGTCCGGGCAGGGTGCCGGTGTGCTCGCCGCCCTCCATCAGCACCTCGCCGTTCACCACGGTCCAGGCGTAGCCGTCGGCCCGCTGGACGAACCGGCCGGCCCCACCGGGGAAGTCGCGGGTGAACGTCGGCAGGCGCAGCCACAGGGCGTCGAGGTCGAGCACGTTGAGGTCGGCCTTCATCCCGGGGGCCACGACACCCCGGTCGGCGATGCCCATGAACCCCGCCGGCTCGGAGGTCAGGCGCCGGATGCCCTCGGCCACCGGCACGAGGCCCCGCTCCCTCACCCAGTAGGACAGGAAGAACGTGGGCTGGCTGGCGTCGAGGATCTGCCCGACGTGGGCCCCGGCGTCGGCCAGGCCCATCATCACCAACGGCTCGCTGAGCATCTCGGCGATGACACCGAAGTCCTGGTTGAGCACGGGCCAGTTCAGGACCACGGCACCGTCGGTGGCCAGGCACAGGTCGACGTACGCCTCGACCGCGGTGGTGCCGGCCCGCTCGGCGTGGGCCGCGAGGCTGTCGGCGGGGTCGCAGTCGTAGCGAGCGCCACGCTCGGGCGTGAGCACGTAGAAGTCCCGCCACCCGTCGAGCCCACGAGCGCCGTCGCCGCCCTCGACGAGCGCGGCCCGCACGGCGGGGTCGCGCATGAGGGTCACCCGCTCGGCACCGCGGCGACCGGCGAGCACCTCCCAGCCGGGCCGGCGGTCGAACGGCGTGGCGTGGTCGAGGGCGAAGATCACGCCGATGCCACGGGAGGTGGTCTGGGGCCGCAGGCGGGCGCCCGCGGCGTTGGCCTCGGCCACGAACGCCAACGTCTGCCGCCACAGCTCGGGGTCGGAGAAGGTGTTGGTGAGGTTGAAGGTGAACGGCCGGCCCGAGGCCCGGCTCATGGCCGCCATCAGCGCGACCTCGCTGCGGGCCCGCTCGGCGCCGGGGCCCTCGCCGTCGAACCGGGGGGCGCTGCCGAACGCACCGCGGCCGTGGCGACCCAGCACCTCGGCCAGGGCGACGAGCTCCCGCTCCCCCGCCCAGGTGCCGGGCACGTTGCGGCCGTCGGGAGCCACGTGGCGCCGGGTCCGGGAGGTCGAGAAGCCCACGGCTCCGGCGGCCATCGCCTCGTCGACCAGGGCGACCATCGCCGCCAGCTCCTCGTCGGTGGGATCGGCGCCCTCGTCGAGGGAGCGATCGCCCATGGCGTGGTAGCGCACCGCGCCGTGGCCGACGAAGCCACCCACGTTCAGGCCCTTGGGCTCCGAGCCGAGCCAGCGGAGGTAGTCGCCGAAGGTCTCCCACGACCAGGGGAGCCCCTCGAGGATCGACGCGGCCGGGATGTCCTCGACCGACTCCATCACCCGGGCGAGGAACGGGCCCTGCCCGGGGCGCACCGGCGCGAAGGTCATGCCGCAGTTGCCGAGCACGACCGAGGTGACCCCGTGCCAGCACGACGACGTGCCCAGCGCGTCCCACCCCAGCTGGGCGTCGAGGTGGGTGTGGATGTCGACGAAGCCCGGGGTGACGAGGCGCCCGTCGGCCGCCAACGTGCGACGGGCCGGTCCGACGTCGGGGCCGACCGCGACGATGGTGTCGCCGTCGACGGCGACGTCGGCGGGCACCGGATCGGCGCCCGTCCCGTCGACGACCAGGCCACCCGTGATCACGAGATCGTGCACGGCCCGAGGGTACCGTTCGTCCGGTGACCGAGCCGAGAGAACGCACCCGACCGGCTGACCCCTACGCACCGATGACACCCGGCTGGGCGAACCGCACGCCGGTGCTCGTGCTGCTCATCCTCGGCCTCCAGGTGGCCTTCATCTGGAGCTACGTCGCCGCTCTGCACGAGCCCACCCCGACCCACGTCCCCCTCGGGGTCGTCGCCCCCGATGCCGTGTTCACGGCGCTCCAGCAGCAGATCGGCGCCCAGACCGACGCGGTCGACCTCGTCGCCGTCGCCACCGCCGACGAGGCCCGGGCCCAGGTGCAGGACGGCACGTTGCCGGGAGCCGTCATCATCGGCGGATCAGGGTCGAACCTCGACACGCTGGTGGTCACCGCGGTGCCGAGCATCGCCTACGAGAGCCTGTACCGGGAGGTCCTCGACACGGTCGACCGCACCCTGGGGAGCACCGACCCCTCCGCCGCCCGGGGCTACGCCGTCGAGCGGGTCAACCCCTTCGACGCCGGCGACCCCAAGGGCCTCACGCCCTTCTACCTGGCCATCGGCTGGGTCGTGGGCGGCTACCTGCTGGTGGCGTTCTTCGGCTTCACCCAACGCCACGTCCACGGATGGCACGGCCTGCTGCGGCGGGTCGGCCTGCTGTTCGGCTACGCCGTCGCCTCCGGCGTGCTCGGCGCCCTCGTCGTCGGCCCGCTCCTCGGCGCCTTCGACGG
Source organism: Acidimicrobiales bacterium (assembly GCA_965279255.1). Taxonomy (GTDB): domain Bacteria; phylum Actinomycetota; class Acidimicrobiia; order Acidimicrobiales; family Acidimicrobilacustridaceae; genus CAMFLJ01. The sequence continues at coordinate 4,346,074 of OZ257146.1, read as the reverse complement.
CCACGTGCTCGCCCTCGCCGCCTTCGGGACGGCCCTGTCGTTCGCGGTGTGCGTGTGCGTGCAGGCGGTCGAGATCCTGGCCGGCCCGATCTACGGCACCGGACTCGCCATCGTCGCCTTCGTGGTCATCGGCAACCCGGCGGCCGGCGGGCCCTTCCCCCGCAGCTTCATGCCCGCCTTCTGGCAGCACGTCGGCGCCTGGCTGCCCCCGGGCATGGGCACCGACGGCATCAGGTCGGTCGTCTACGGCACCGACGGCATGGGTGCGGTGGCCGCCCGGCTGGCCGCCTACATCGTGGTCGGCCTGCTGGTGTGCGGGGCCGGCACCGCCCTGCTCGTGGCCCGCGACCGGCGTGGGGCCCCGACGCCCGCCGACCCCGCCTGAGGTTCGACGAGGCGGGGCGGTCCGGAACGACGAAGGCCGGTGGCGTGAGCCACCGGCCAACGTGTGGACTGCGGGTGAGCGGGAGGCTCAGGCCCAGCCGTGCTCCCGCACGACCTCGACCATGAGCTCGCCGGCCTCGGTGGGGTTCTTGCCCACGCGGACACCGGCGGCCTCGAGGGCCTCCATCTTGGCGGCGGCGGTGCCCTTGCCACCCGAGACGATGGCGCCGGCGTGGCCCATCTTCTTCCCGGGAGGGGCGGTGACGCCGGCGACGTAGGAGACGACCGGCTTGCTCATCTTGTTCTTGATGAACTCGGCGGCCTCTTCCTCGGCCGAACCACCGATCTCGCCGATCATCATGACGGCCTTGGTGTCGGGATCGGCCTCGAAGGCCTCCAGGCAGTCGATGAACGACGTGCCGGGGACGGGGTCGCCACCGATGCCGACGCAGGTGGTGACGCCGATGTCCTGGAGCTTCAGCTCGTAGAGCGCCTGGTAGGTGAGCGTGCCGGAGCGGCTCACGATGCCGACCGGGCCACCCGGCTTGGCGATCTCACCGGCGGTGATGCCGATGTTGCACTTGCCGGGGCTGATGATGCCGGGGCAGTTCGGACCGAGCAGGCGCACGTTCGGGAAGTCGCGCTTGAGCTTGTTGAAGAACCAGGCCTCGTCGTGGGCGGGGACGCCCTCGGTGATGCACACGATGAACTCGACGCCACCCTCGGCGGCGTCCATGACGGCGGCCTTCACGCCGGGGGCGGGGATGAAGATGCACGCGGCGTTGGCGCCGGTCTCCTTCACGGCCTCGCCCACGTTGGCGAAGATCGGGATGCCGTCGACGTCCTCGCCGGCCTTCTTCGGGTTGGTGCCGGCCACGACGTTGGTGCCGTAGTCACGGTTGCGGAGGCCGTAGAAGCGGCCCTGGGAGCCGGTGAGGCCCTGGTAGACGACCTTGGTGTTCTCGTCGACGAAGATGCTCACGGGTTCCTCAGTTCTTCTTCGCGAGCTCGACCGCGGCGGCGGCAGCCTCGAGCATGGTGGGCTTGCTCTGGAGCTTCTCGGACAGGTGCGGCTCGAGCAGGGCCCGGCCCTCCTCGGCGTTCGTGCCGTCGAGGCGGATGACGATGGGGGCGGAGATGTCGACCATCTCGAGGGCGCCGATGATGCCCTTGGCGACCTCTTCACCTCGGGTGATGCCACCGAAGATGTTGATGAAGATCGACTTCACGCTCGGGTCGTCGTTGATGACCTGGAGCGCTCCGGCCATGACCTCGGCGTTGGCGCCGCCGCCGATGTCGAGGAAGTTGGCCGGCTTGCCACCGGCCTGGTTCACGACGTCGAGGGTGCTCATGGCGAGGCCGGCGCCGTTGGCGATGACGCCCACGGTGCCTTCGAGGCCGACGTACTGGAGGCCCTTGGCGTGAGCGGCCTGCTCGCGCTCGTCACGGACCTGGGTGAGCTCGAAGTCGCCCCACTCGTGACGGAACTCGGCGTTGTTGTCGAGGGTGACCTTGGCGTCGAGGGCGTGGACCTTGCCCTCGGTGGTGACGATCAGCGGGTTGATCTCGGCCAGATCGCAGTCGCCGTCGGTGTAAGCGGTGTAGAGCTTCAGCAGCATCTCCACCGCACCGTCGGTGACGTCGGGGTTCAGGTTGGCAGCGAGCACCCACGCACGGGCATCGGCCTCGCTGAGCCCGTCGACCGGGTCGATCCAGATCTTGGCGATGGCGTCGGGGTCGGTGACGGCCACCTCCTCGATCTCCACGCCGCCCTGGGCCGACAGCATGCCGAGGTGCTTCTTGGCGGAGCGGTCGAGGGTGAACGACGCGTAGTACTCCTCGGAGATGTCCGAGGCGTGCTCGATCCAGATGATCCGGGTGATGTGACCCTTGATGTCGAGCCCGAGGATGTTGTCGGCGTGCTCCTGGAGCGCGGCAGCGTCGGGGGCGAACTTCACGCCACCGGCCTTGCCACGCCCACCGGCGTGCACCTGCGCCTTCACCATCACGGGGTAGCCGACCTGGTCAGCGGCCGCCAGGGCTTCCTTCACCGAATCGACCGCACGGCCTTCGGAGACAGGGATGCCGAACGTGGCGAACAGCTGCTTGCCTTGATATTCGAGAAGATCCACGTCGGGAAAGGTAGTCAAGTACCAGACAACCGTCCCAAACGGCGCCGCGGCAGGCCTCCGGCCGGCCCGACTCGCCCGGGGCGCGGACGGTTGGGATACTGGCCTCCATGAGCCCGGTGCAGCCGACCAAGACCCGTAGCCCGCGCTCGATGGTGCTCGCCGTCGCCGGGGTCGTGCTCGGCATCGTGCTCGTGCTGGTGATCTTCGTGTTCGCCGTGCCGACGCTGACCGAGTCGGGCAAGGTCGAGGTCAAGCTCGGCTCCGACACCTACAGCCCGGGCTCGGCCGAGGCCAAGGCCAAGACCATCGCCGAGGACGGCCCGATCCTCCTGCCCGACGTGTCGGGCCGCAACGAGCGCGACATCTACCTCCAGCACATCGGCGGCGACCCCGCCACGGGCTGGTACGCCTTCGACGCCCGCCGGCCGGGTCGCCCGCGTGACTGCTCGCTCGAATGGCGCTCGGAGTCCCAGGAGTTCGTCGACCCGTGCGACGGCACCGTGGTGCCGGCCGACGGCGCCGGGCTGATCGCCTACCAGGTCACCGTCACCGAGGACGGCAACCTCGTGATCGACCTCAACACCGACGACGGCTCGACCACCACGACGGCGCCGAGCTCGACCACCACCAGCATCCTCGTCACCCAGAAGGGCTGACGGGCGGCGGACCGACGGGCCCGCGATCAGGTGCCCGGGGGTCAGGCAGCGGCGACGGTGAACTCGCCCTTCATGCCCTTCTCGGCGTGGTCGGTGATGCCGCACTCGTAGACGTAGGTGCCGGGCCTCGAGAAGGTCAGCACGACGGTGCCGGTCTTGCCCGGGTCGGTCGGGCCGATCTCGCCGAGGACGGTGCCGTCGGGGCCGGTCACCTCGAACTCGTGCTGCTCGTCGGTCGCGGTGTTCGTGAGGGTGAACTCGATGGTCTCGCCGGCGGTGGCGGAGAAGTCCATCATCCCGTGGTACCCGTAGTCGTAGCCCTCGACGGCGACCGTGCGGCCGGCTGCGGCCTGGGTGGTGGCGGTGCCCGACACGGTGATCTCGGTGCGGATGCCGTCGCCCTTCTGGCCGGGCTTGCACGCCACCTCGTAGGTGCCGGCGCCGAGGTCGACGGTGAAGTCGCGGCTGGTGCCGGGGCCGATGTTCTCGACCTCGCCCATCACCTTGTCGCCCTCGCCGTAGACGTAGACCTCGGTGACGTCGTTGCCCTTGTTGGAGACGGCGAAGGTGGTCGAGCCGCTCGGGAGGTCGGTCGTGGCCACCTCACACGACGAGTCGGTGGCGGTGACGGCGATGCTGTTCTCGCCCTTGTCCTTCGACGCGCAGCCGGCGAGGGCCGCGAGGAGGACGACACCGCCGACGGCGAGGGCAGGGAACTTCGGGTTCATGTGAGGGGTCTCGTGGTTCGGGCCGGCACCGGTGCGCCGGCGACGGGTCAGGAGGCGATGACGGTGGCCGGACGCTCGGCCGGCCCGTTCGCCGGATCGGCCGGGGTGGAGGCCGGCGCCGTGGAGCCGGTGGCCGGGGCCGGAGCCGCCGAGCGCGACCCACGGAAGAAGAAGAACATCGTGGGCACCAGGTAGGCGAACCACACGATGACCTCGAGCACGGTCGGGTTGGGCGAGAAGTTGAAGATGCCCTTGAGGAGCGTGCCGTACCAGCTCGAGGCCGAGTACCAGGAGCTGATGTCGAAGGCGGTGTTGTTCAGGCCGGGCAGGATGCCGGCCTCCTGCAGGTCGTGGATGCCGTAGGCCAGCACGCCCGCCGCCACCACGATGAGCAGGGCACCGGTGATGGTGAAGAACTTGGCCAGGTTGATGGCGATGGCCTGGCGGTAGATCAGGTAGCCGAGCACCACCGCGGTGGCGAGGCCCAGCACCGCACCGATGACGGGGGCGGCGGTGTCGCCGGTGGCCTGGATGTTGGTCCAGAGGAAGAGCGCGGTCTCGAGGCCCTCACGGCCGACGGCGATGGTGGCGGTGGCGGCGAGGGCGATCGGCCCGAGGGCGACGGCGGTGTCGATCTTGCCGTGGAGCTCGCCCTTGAGGGAACGGGCGGTCTTCTTCATCCAGAAGACCATCCAGGTGACGAAGCCGACGGCGATGATCGACATGAACCCGCCGAAGGCCTCCTGGGCCTCGAAGGTCATGGTGGACGAGCCGTAGGTGAGGATCGCGCCGAAGGCCAGCGACACGGCGATGGCCACGCCGATGCCGATCCAGAGGGGGGCCAGCTTGTCCTTGCGCCCGGTCTTCACCAGGTAGGCGACGAGGATGCCGACCACGAGGGCGGCTTCCAGGCCTTCACGAAGACCGATGAGGTAGTTGGAGAACACGGCTGTGCAACCCCCGGGGGGACGACGGGATTAGGACTGCCTAACACATACCGGAGAGGATGCCAACCTAGAGCACGTGGAAATCCCACTGCCAGGGGCGAAGGTCCCACGGCAGTCGGTCTCCCACACCCGGCAGTGGGACCGTCAGACCCCTGATCAGCGCTTTTGCAGCGGAGCCCAGGCCAGCAGCAAGCGCTTCTCGCCGATGCCGGCGAAGTGCACGACGGCCTCCGCCTTGTCGCCGGAGCCCTCGATGGCGGTGATGACACCCTCGCCGAACTTGGCGTGGTGCACGTCGTCGCCGACCTTGAGCCCGATGGCGTCGGCACCGCTCGGGGCCGGCCGGGTCGGCTTCAACGCCGCCTCGACGACCTCGTCGCGGTGGGTGCGCCCACCCGAGCCGATCACCGGGCCGGACCAGTCGTCGTCCTCCGAGCGCCGGCGGGTGGTCCCCCAGCCCTCGCCGCCGTAGCTGCCGGGCGTGCGGCCGCGGCCGCCTCCGCCCCCGTAGCCGCCGGACCCGGAGCTCGAGCCGTAGCCCCCCGAGCTCGACCCGTAGCCGCTGCCACCAGCACGGCGCGACGCCCGCCGGTTCCCCTCGACCGACTGCACGAGCCCCTCGGGGATCTCGTCGAGGAACCGGCTCGGCGGGTTGTACTGCGTGCCGCCGTAGAGGGTGCGGGCCCACGCGTGGGTGAGGTAGAGGCGCTCGCGGGCCCGGGTGATGCCGACGTAGGCGAGGCGGCGCTCCTCCTCGAGCTCGTCGGGCTCGCCGATCGAGCGCAGGTGCGGGAACACGCCGTCCTCGAGGCCGATGAGGAACACGATCGGGTACTCGAGGCCCTTGGCCGAGTGCAGTGTCATGAGCACGACCGACGACTCGTCGTCGTCGAGCTCGTCGGTGTCGGCCACCAGGCTGATCTGCTCGAGGAACTCGTCGATCGAGCCGAAGTCGCGCGCCGCGCCGACCAGCTCGGCCAGGTTCTCGATGCGGCCCTCGGCCTCGATGGAGTGCTCGGCCTCCAGCTCGGAGACGTAGCCCGAGCGCTGCATGGCGGCCTCGATCACGGCGGCCGGCCCGTCGTCGGTGAAGAGCATGAGGTCGTCGAGCAGCTTGAGGAAGTCCTCGATGCCCTTGACCGCCCGGCCGGTGACGCCGGCGGCGGGGGCCTCGCGCAGGGCGTCGACGAAGGTGAGGCCGTGGCTGCGGGCGTAGGCGTCGAGCCGTCCGATCGACGAGTCGCCGACGCCGCGCTTGGGGGTGTTGATCACCCGCTTCACGCTGACCTCGTCGGCCGGGTTCACCGTGGCCTTCAGGTAGGCCAGCGCGTCCTTGACCTCGCGCCGGTCGTAGAAGCGGGTGCCGCCCACGACCTTGTACGGGATGCCCACGCGCATGAGGTACTCCTCGATGACGCGGCTCTGGGCGTTGGTGCGGTAGAAGATCGCGCAGTCGCCCCAGGCGTGGCCGGAGTCCTTGAGGTGCATGATCTGGCGGGCGATCCACTGGGCCTCGTCGGCCTCGTCGTCGGCGTGGTAGCGCACGATCGCCTCGCCCGGCCCGGCCTCGGTCCAGAGCTCCTTGGGCTTGCGCCCGAGGTTGTTGGCGATGACCGCGTTGGCCGCGTCGAGGATGGTCTGGCTCGACCGGTAGTTCTGCTCGAGCAGCACCACGGTGACGTCGGGGAAGGCGTTCTCGAAGTCCACGATGTTCCGCATGTCAGCGCCACGGAAGCGGTAAATCGAGTTGTGGACGACTATCTGATCAGCCGCATAGTTGTGGATCCCCTCAACTTCGAGGTCGTAGACAGGGCCGTCGTAGCGGTCGTAGACGACCTCATCGACGGTCGCTTCCTCGATGCCGGCGACGCCTTCCACCAACATCGTCATGCCCCGCCGGATGTTCGCAAGCGGCATCAGCTCGTAGAGCTCGGACCCGACACGCATCCGTCGGTTGAGCACCAGTCCGCTCGTCGCGGCAATAGACCTCGCGAGGTCGAGCGCAGCGTCGTAGTCAGAACGGAACAGCTCAAGGAGATATGTGCTCTCCCGCTTGCCGTCTCGCACGGGGAGGCCACTCTCACGCATCCGGGTGGCCAACTCAGGCCGGTTCGACGACCACTGGATTCGATGACCGCCACCGCCTCGGTCATCGGAGAACATCGTGAGGTTCAGGGATGCTCGTCGCGCGCCGTTGTGAGGTCGGTAATGCGGGAACTCACGGTCGAGATGCAGCTCGTCGAGCAGCAGCTTCGCCCGGGGCTCGGTGTCAAGGGTCGAGAAGAGGATGTCGAGCCAGTGGTCATCCATGGCAGAGGTTCGACCGACGCCATGGAAGCAGGCGGTAGGCAAGCCGTAGTCCGCCGCATGTCGCGCTTCCCAATAGGTGGCCTCCGCCTTGGAGTCACAGACGTTCAGGATCCACAGAGCGTCAGCCCGCTCCTGATTCACACGCATGCGGAAGCCCAGCTCGGGCCGACTGCTCCCATTGTTGAAGGCTCGAACGCTCTTCGTCTGACCGATGCGCCAACCTCGGTCCGCTCGATGCATGAGGTAGACGATCCAGGTGCCATCTGTGAGCGTCAACTTGGCAGGCACCATGTGGCCGGTCGTTCCGGTGACCGTGTGGCCCCCTGCCGTGATCTTCACGACCGTTCCGTTCCAGCGCCCAGGCATCACCGCGCTGACCCGGCTCGCAACGAGCTCACGCCCGCCCGCCGTGCCGAGGACCGCGTCGCCGACCCGGATCTGCTCGATCGGCACCTCGCCGCCGGGGGTGCGCACCATCGTGCCGGGCGGGAGGCACTGGTCGGCGTCGCCGACGACGCAGACGTCGCCGCTCTGGGCCGTGAGCATCAGGACGAGCTCGTTCTGCACCCGGTTGGTGTCCTGGTACTCGTCGACGAGCACGTGGCGGAACCGGCGCTGGTAGCTCTCGAGCACCTCGGGGAACTGGCGGAACAGCTCGACGGTGTTGCGCAGCAGGTCGTCGAAGTCCATGGCGCCAGCCTTGAGGAGGCGGGCCTGGTACTCGGTGAAGACGTCGGAGATCTTGCGCTCGAAGATCGTCTTGGCCTGCTCGCGGTACTCGATCGGGCCGAGGTCGTCGTTCTTGGCCGCCGAGATGCTGGCGTGGACCGAGCGGGGCGGGAACTTCTTGGCGTCGAGGCCGAGGTCGCGGATGACGTAGCCGGTGAGGCGCTGGGTGTCGGCCTGGTCGTAGATCGTGAACGACGACGGGAAGCCGAGGCGCTGGGCGTCGCGCCGCAGGATGCGCACGCACGCCGAGTGGAAGGTCGACACCCACATCTTCTCGGCGACCGGACCGACGAGCTCGGCCACCCGGTGCTTCATCTCGTCGGCGGCCTTGTTGGTGAACGTGATGGCCAGGATCTCGAACGGCGAGACGCCCTGGTCCTTGATGAGGTGGGCGATGCGGTGGGTGAGCACGCGCGTCTTGCCCGACCCCGCGCCCGCCACGATCAGCAGAGGTCCGGTGGTGTGGGTGACGGCCTCGTACTGGACCGGGTTGAGGCCTTTGAGCAGGTCGTCCGACATGACGACCCAACCCTACCGGTGGCCTGTGACGGCCCCCGCTGGCGTCGCGACGTGTGCGGCCCGACACGATCCCGACCCCGCTCCGCATCAGCGCCCTAACGCCCGATAGGGTCGACCGACGTTCGTGATGCCCGCACCCGGCGGGCGACCAAGGGGGAAAGTCCTGTGATCCTCGATCTCTTCCGGCTCGACGGGAAGGTGGCGATCGTGACCGCCGCCGGCCGTGGCATCGGTGCCGGCATCGCCAAGGCCTACGCCGACTGTGGCGCCGACGTCGTCATCGGCGCCCGCTCGGAGGACCAGCTGGCCGAGGTGGCCGCCTACGTCGAGTCGGTCGGCCAGAAGGCGATCGTGGTGCCCGGTGACCTCGGCAGCCGCGAGGGCATGGCCAAGCTCGTCGACGCCGCGGTGAGCGAGCTCGGCGGCATCGACATCGTCGTGAACAACGCCGGAGGCACCATGCCCCAGGCGTTCATGGACACCACCGAGAAGGCCTTCGACCAGGCCCTGCGCTGGAACGTCACCACCGCCTTCAACCTGAGCCAGCTGGCCGTGCCCCACATGATCGAGCGCGGCAGCGGCTCGATCATCAACATCACGTCGGTGGCCGGCTCGTTCGGCGACCGGGGCTTCGCCGCCTACGGCACCGCCAAGGGCGCCCTGCTCAAGCTCACCCGACACATGGCCCAGGACCTGGCCCCGAAGATCCGGGTGAACTCCATCTCCCCCGGCTCGATCGCCACCTCGGCGCTCGACATGGTGCTGCAGATGCCGGAGCTCGAGCGGGCCATGATCGACGCCACCCCCCTCGGACGCCTCGGCACGGTCGAGGACATCGCCGCCGCTGCGGTGTACCTGTCCTCCGAGGCCGGCGCCTACGTCACCGGTCGCGACATCCGCGTCGACGGTGGCATCGAGGGCTCGAACCTCGAGATGGGCATCGCCGACCTCTGATCGGCTCGTGGGGCGGCCCGACCGCCCCACGACCGCCCGACGGCTGTGTCAGCCGGCGTCGGGGTACCCGGCGTTGCCGTCGCCGTCGAGGTCGGAGCACAGCGGCCCGCCGATGGGGCTGGCCATGCACTTCGCGCCACCGATCAGGTACACGTACTGACCGTCTCCCTCGGGGCTGATGCAGTCGGGGCTCGACCCCGGGGTGCACGGCTGGCCCGGCACCAGCGGCACCGTGGTGGGCGGCACCGTCTGCCCCGGCAGGGTGGATCCCGCGCTCCCCGTGCCCGGCGTCGAGCCGGTGACCTGGGTGGACGGCGGGTAGGTGCTGCCGGGGATCGGCGTGGTCATGGTGGTCGGGGCCGTGGTGGTCGTGGTGCCCGAGCCGTCGCTCTCGCCGTTCGACGAGCTCCCACAGCCCGACACCAGGGCGAGGCTGCCGATCCCGAGCACCACCGCAGCGATCATCGAACGAGTCGTCGTCATGCACCGACCGTACGCCGGTTCGGAACCCGACCACCGCGACCGGTTGCCAGGAGTCCGCCCAGACGGGACAGACGGCAACCGGTCCGCCGGCACCCCGCGACCGGTTGCCAGGAGTCCGCCCAGACGGGACAGACGGCAACCGGTCGGCGGAGGGGTCAGCCGACAGCGGGCTCGACGAGGCGGGAGCGGAAGAACTCGAGGACCTGGTCGAGGGCCTCGCGGGTGGGGTGGCCGGGCTCGTCGACGAGGTCGCCGGTGAGCACGGAGTGGGCCCGCTTGGGGATGCCCCACTCGTTGCCCTCGGACGAGTCGATCTCGACGCCGATGAAGCCGTCGCCGAGCTCCCGCCGCAGCGTCTCGAACCGCTCGCCCGGCACGGCCATGTCGCCGGTGAAGCGCAGTCCGAGCACACAGATGCCGTCGGCGACGCGCTCCTTCACCACGGCGAGGTCGTCGGCCGAGAGCTGCACGCTCGCCTTCGCCTTCTTCGAGAACGGGGGCAGCGGCAGCGACGGCTGGCTGAGCACCGGGGCGATGACCGACTCGTCGGCCATCATCCCGAGAGCGAACCCGCCGGTGAAGCACATGCCCACCACCCCGACGCCGGGCCCGCCGAACGAGCTGTGGGAGTAGCGGGCCAGGGCCCGCAGCCAGTCGGAGATCGGCGCCGTCTTCCGGGTGGCGAACGCGGCGAACTCCTTGGAGACGCACGCCTGGCCGAAGCTCTTGGCGACGTAGCCGCCCGACACCTCGCGGCCGGGGTCGCCGAACAGCACGGGCAGGATCACGGTGCACCCGAGCGCCCGCACCTTGCGGGCGAAGTCGGCGACGTCGGGCGTGATGCCGGGGATCTCGGCGATCACGATCACCGCCGGGCCCTCCCCGCTGCGGTACACGTCGTGAGCGACACCGCGGTAGGAGAACGAGCCGAGGGTGAAGTCGTCGAGCGAGTCCGTCATGGCGCCACGCTATTCGTCGGCGGTGGCCACCGTCGGGTAGTAGGAAGGCAGCCGATTCCGAGGGGGAGCAGATGGGTCGCTTCGAGGGCAAGGTCGTCTTCATCACCGGTGCGGCACGAGGGCAGGGCCGCGCGCTGGCCCGTCGCTTCGCCGCCGAGGGGGCCAACGTCATCGCTGTCGACGTCTGTGCTCCCGTGCTGCCCGACCTCGGCTACGAGGCCGCCACCGAGGACGACCTGGCCGAGACCGCTCGCCTGGTCGAGCAGGCCGGTCGGGGCTGCGTGGCCCGCGTCGCCGACGTGCGCGACCAGGCGTCACTCGACGCGGCGGTCACCGAGGGCCTCGACCGCTTCGGGCGCCTCGACATCGCCGTGGCCAACGCCGGCATCGCCAGCTACCACCTCGCCGTCGACGTGCCCGAGGAGCACTGGGCCGCGGTGCTCGACGTGAACCTCACCGGGGCGTGGCGCACGGTGAAGGCGGCCGTGCCGCCGATGGTGGCCGGCGGCGAGGGCGGGGCCATCACCCTCACCAGCTCGGCCGCCGGCCTGCGGGGCTTCCCGTACCTCGGCCATTACGCCGCCACCAAGCACGCGCTGGTCGGCCTGATGCGCACGCTCGCCCTCGAGCTCGGCCCCGACGGCATCCGGGTGAACACCATCCACCCCGGCGCGGTCGACACGCCGATGGGCCACGACCCCAACGTGCCCCGCATCATCGAGGAGCAGCCCCGGCTCACCGCCTCGTACACCTCGCCGCGGCCGCTCGGAGGAGGGGCCCAGACCCCCGACGACATCGCCGACACCGTGCTGTGGCTGAGCAGCGACGAGGCCCGCTTCATCACCGGCGCGACCATCCCGATCGACGGGGGCACGGTCATCCGGTGACCGGTCCCCGCAGCAAGGAGCACCAGTGAGCGCACCGCTCCCCCGCCAGAAGCCGTTCCGGTTCGGCGTCCAGGCCAGCAGCCCGCCGGGCGGGTTCGCCGGCGGGGCCGACGCCGGCGAACGCTGGCGCGAGCTGGCCCGCCGGGTCGAGGCGATGGGCTACTCGACGCTCACCATCGCCGACCACCTCGATGAGCAGTGGGCGCCCGTGCCCGCCATGGTGAGCGCCGCCGAGGCCACCACCACCCTGCGCATCGGCGCTCTCGTGTTGTGCAACGACTACCGCCACCCGGTCGTCGTGGCCAAGGAGGCGGCGTCGATCGACATCCTCAGCGGCGGCCGCCTCGAGCTCGGCCTCGGGGCGGGTTGGATGCTCACCGACTACGAGCAAGCTGGCATCGCCTACGACAGCCCGGGCACCAGGGTCAGCCGCCTGGCCGAGGCCGTCACGGTGGTGAAGGGCCTGTTCACCGACGGGCCCGTGCACTTCGAGGGCGAGCACTACCGCATCGACGGGCTGGAGGGCATGCCCAAGCCGGTGCAGGCACCGGGGCCGCCGATCCTCCTCGGAGGTGGCGCCCGCCGCATGCTCGGCCTCGCCGGTCGGGAGGCCGACATCGTGGCCCTGAACCCGTCGCTGCACGCCGGGGTGATCGACGCCAACGCCGGCCCGAGCGCCACGGCCGACGCCACCGACGAGAAGCTGCGCTGGATCGCCGAGGCGGCGGGCGACCGCTACGCCGACCTCGAGATCCAGACCCGGGTGCACCTGGCCACCCTCACCGACGACCGGCGGGCGCTGGCCGAGGCCATCGCCCCCACCCTCGGCGTGTCACCCGAGCAGGCGCTCGACACCCCACACGCCCTGGCCGGCACCGTCGACGAGATCGTCGAGCAGTGCCAGGAACGCCGGGAGCGCTTCGGCATCTCCTACGTGTGCCTCGGGCTCGACGCCTACGAGGCGTTCGCGCCCGTCGTCGAGCGCCTCGCCGGCACCTAGGGCCGGCGGCGGGCCCGCCACACGAGCATGGCGAACCAGCAGCAGAGGAAGCTCGCCGTGAGCATGATCCCGAGGGCCACCTCGGCCGTGCCGTCGGTGGTGACCACCCAACCGACCAGGTAGGCCGTCGGGTAGACGATGCCGCCGGCGGTCAACAACACCGGCACCAACGCCCAGGGGCGGCACCGCAGCAGCGCCCACGCGGCCAGCGTCGAGCAGACGATCAGCACCGCGTCGGCCGGCAGGAAGGCGTCGGTGACCTCCGGCAGGGCGGGCACCAGGTCGAGCCACGACCGCACATCGTCGGAGTTGAAGACCCCGACCCAGAGCAGCACGCCGAGCACGGCCTGCAGCGCGAAGTACGCACCCGCCGCCACCTCGACGGGCAGCGGCGCAGGACGCTCAGGCGGTGGCGTCGTCGTCCCCGGTGGTGAGCAGCTGCTCGATGCGCTCGAGGGTGGCGGTCATGCCCTCGGCGGCATGGGCGCCCTGGCCCTTGACCATCCACTTGGAGAGCACGGACTCGTGGGTGATGTCCCACGACTCGCGTACCAGGGTGCCGCCCTCGACCGGCTCGAGCTCGTAGCGCCAGATGCGGCCGCCGCCGAGGTTGCCGGGACCGCGGGTCTGCCAGGCGATGCGCAGGGGCTCGTCGAGCTCGATCACGGTGGAGACCATCGAGTACGGGATGCCGACCTTCATCGCCATGCCGAAGCGGCTGCCGAGCACGAGGCGCTCGGAGCCCTTCTTGGCCTTCACGACCGTGCCCGAGCCGTCGATCTCGCTGTGGCGGGACGGGTCGATGAGGTACTCGAAGATGGCTTCGGGCGGTGCCGGGATGACCCGCTCGACCGTGACGACCTCGCTCGACTCGCTCACGCCGCTACTCCCACTCGATGGTGCCGGGCGGCTTCGAGGTGACGTCGTAGGCGACCCGGTTGATGCCGGCGACCTCGTTGATGATCCGGCTCGACATGCGCTCGAGCAGGTCGTAGGGCAGGCGGGCCCAGTCGGCGGTCATTGCGTCCTCGGAGGTGACCGCCCGGATGATGATCGGGTGGCCGTAGGTGCGCTCGTCGCCCATCACGCCCACCGAGCGGATGTCGGGGAGCACGGCGAAGGCCTGCCAGATCTCGCGCTCGAGACCGGCCGCCTTGACCTCTTCGCGGACGATGGCGTCGGCCGCCTGGAGCATGGCGACCTTCTCCGGGGTGACCTCGCCGATGATGCGCACACCGAGGCCGGGGCCCGGGAAGGGCTGGCGCCAGACGATCTCGTCCGGCAGGCCGAGCTCGGTGCCGACCTTGCGGACCTCGTCCTTGAAGAGGGCCCGGAGCGGCTCGACGAGCTCGAACTCCATGTCCTCGGGGAGGCCGCCCACGTTGTGGTGGCTCTTGATCTTGGCCGCGTCCTTGGTGCCCGACTCGATGACGTCGGGGTAGAGCGTGCCCTGCACGAGGAACTTGGCGTCCTCGATGCCGCCGGACGCATCCTCGAAGACCCGGATGAAGAGCTCGCCGATGGCCTTGCGCTTCTCCTCCGGGTCGGTGAGCCCGGCCAGGCGCTCGAAGAAGCGGTCGCCGGCGCGCACGTGGATCAGCTCGATGCCCTGGTGGCGGCGGAAGGTCTCGACGACCTGCTCGCCCTCGCCCTGGCGCATGAGCCCGGTGTCGACGAACACGCAGGTGAGCTGCGAGCCGATGGCCTTGTGCACCAGCGCGGCGGCGACGGCGGAGTCGACCCCGCCGGAGAGGCCGCAGATGGCGCGGTCGGTGCCGACCTGGGCCCGGATGGCCTCGACCTGGGCGTCGATGATCGACGACATGGTCCAGTTGGGGCCGAGCCCACAGGCGTCGTAGAGGAAGTGCTCGAGGACCTCCTGGCCGTGCGGGGTGTGCACGACCTCGGGGTGGAACTGCACGCCGAAGCGGCCGTTGGCGCGGTCCTCGAAGGCCGCCGCCGGGGTGTCGCCGGTGGAGGCGGTGACCACGGCACCGGTGGGCGGCACGGTGATGGTGTCGAAGTGGCTCATCCACACCGGCTGGTGCTTCGGCTGGGCGGCGCTGAACAGCACGCCCTCGGCCGAGACGTCGAGATCGGTGCGGCCGTACTCGCCCCGGCCGGTGCGGGCGACGGTGCCACCCAGGTCCCGGGCGAGCAGCTGGGCGCCGTAGCAGATGCCCAGGATCGGGACGTCGAGGTCGTAGACCGCGGGGTCGATCGAGGGCGCGCCGTCGACGTGCACCGAGGCCGGACCGCCGGAGAAGACGATGCCGGACGGCTTGCGCGCCGCGACCTCCTCCGCCGTGATCGAGTGCGGGACGATCTCGGAGTAGACGTGCGCCTCGCGGACGCGGCGGGCGATCAGCTGTGCGTACTGGGCGCCGAAGTCGACGACGAGAACGGTGTCGACATCAGGGTCGGACATGGATCAGTGACCCATCCCCACGCCCTGGGACTTCTGCAGGTTCTTGCCCTCGGTCTGCAGCGACGGGGCGACCATGACCTCGGCCTTCTGGAACTCCTTGACCGTCTCGTAGCCACAGGTGGCCATCGAGGTGCGGAGGGCGCCGAAGAGGTTCATGCGGCCGTCGTTCTCGTGGGCCGGCCCGACGAGGACCTCCTCGAGGGTGCCGCGGACGTTGGTCCTCACCCGGGCGCCGCGGGGCAGCGTGGGATGGAAGGTGGCCATGCCCCAGTGGTACCCACGGCCGGGGGCCTCGTGGGTGGCGGCGAGCGGCGAGCCGATCATGACGGCGTCGGCGCCGCAGACGATGGCCTTGGCGATGTCGCCGCCGGTGCCCATGCCGCCGTCGGCGATGACCTGGCAGTAGACGCCGGTCTCGTCGAGGTGGCGCATGCGGGCGGCCTGGGCGTCGGCGATCGCGGTGGCCTGCGGAACGCCGATGCCGAGCACGCCGCGGGTGGTGCAGGCGTGGCCGGGGCCGACGCCGACGAGCACGCCGGCGGCACCGGTGCGCATGAGGTGCAGTGCGGCCTGGTAGCTGGCGCAGCCGCCGACGATGACGGGGATGTCGAGCTCACGCACGAAGCGCTTGAGGTTCAGGGGCTCGACGGTCTTGGAGACGTGCTCCGCGGAGACGACGGTGCCCTGGATGACGAGCAGGTCGAGCTCGGCGTCGATGATCTCCTTGGCCAGGAAGTCGGTGCGCTGCGGGGTGACCGAGCAGCAGCTGACGACGCCGGCGTCCTTGATCTGGCGGATGCGCTGGCCCACGAGCTCGGGCTTGATCGGCTCCTGGTAGATGTCCTGCATCCGGGCCGTGGCCTTCTCGTTGTCGAGCTCGGCGATCTCGGCGAACAGCGGCTCCGGGTCCTCGTAGCGGGTCCAGAGGCCCTCGAGGTTGAGCACGCCGACGCCGCCGAGGCGGCCGATCTCGATGGCGGTGGCCGGGCTGACCACGCCGTCCATGGCCGAGGCCATGAGCGGGAGCTCGAAGCGGAAGGCGTCGATCTCCCAGGAGATGTCGACGTCCTCGGGGTCGCGCGTGCGGCGGCTCGGGACGATGGCGATGTCGTCGAAGCCGTAGGCCCTGCGCCCCGACTTGCCCATTCCGATCTCGACCTCTGCCATTGCTCGTCCTTCCGCTGCGGTGGGCGTCACCAGAAAACGGCGAAGGAAGAGCCGCGAGGGCCCCTCTCCGCTGGAAAGGGGTGAGTCTACCCCCCGGCGGGGATGCCCGGGAGCACCGCCGACGGCTGTTCCAGGCCCTCACGGAGGGCGTCGCCCGCCGCGTTCTCGGTGGGCGAGCGGGCGCGTCAGCTGCCGAGGCTGAGGGTGGCCGTCACTGGCGTGCCGTCGGCCGCGGTGCCGGTGAAGGTCACCTCGGCCGCCGCCGGGTCGAATGCCTCCATCGCACTGATCACGCCGATGACGCCGGTCTTGTCAGGTCTGCCCGTCTGACCAACGGTGCTCGTGTAGGGCTGGCCCTCGGGCCCGAACCCCCGCACGGCGTAGGTCAGCGTGGAGCCGGGCTGGAGCCCCTCGGCTGACGGCGCGAGGCCGGACCCACCCTGGCGCTGCAGGCAGAAGGTCGCACCCGACTGGTCGACGCATGTCGCGGCCGCCTCGTCGCCGCACGCTCCCAGGCCGACGGCCGCGAGCACGACCGCACTCAGGACCGCGGCCCTCCCCCATCGGCTTCCCGCCATGTCCGCCATGTCGTCTCCGCTCGTCTCCGCTCAGCCGCCGGAGAGCGACCGGAGGACCTGCTTGGCCACCTTGGTGTTCATCGACCAGAGGGTCGAGGCGCCCTTGTTGGTCACGTGGCGCACGACGCTGCCGCCGGTGAGCGACTCCACGCTGCCGAGGCCGTCGACGATCGCCTTCGAGGTCACGTCGGTGGCCTTGTAGCCCATGTCGGTGAGCGACTTCACCAGCTCGTTCTGCGACACCGGCGTGGGGGCGGCGGCGGCCACGATGCGCAGCGCGTCCTTGGTGAGCCCGGCCCCCTGGGTCACGGCGGCGCTCATCGAGATGCGGGTGCCCTCGGCGGCGGACTCGCTCGTGGCGAGCCAGCGGCGCACCTGGGTGACGAGCTCGGCGTGGGTCTCGGCCTCGAAGATCAGCTGCGGCATGGGCGAACGGTACCGCCCGCCAGCGTCAGGCGCCCGGGGTGACCCCGGGGATCGGCGTGCCGGGGTTGGGCCAGTGCAGGATCGGCTCGTCGGGGTCGAAGGTGCCGGTGACGAGGGCCAGGAGGTTCCGCAACATGGCCCCGGTGGCACCCCAGATGGTGTCGCCCACGACCTCGAAGAAGTAGATCGGCCGGTCCTGGGGCGGGATGCCCCACCGCTCCTCGCGGAACACGTCGTCGGCGAGCAGCTCCGAGAGCGGCACGTGCAGGACGAGCTCGACCTCGCGGGGCGACGCAACCAGCTCGGGCGGGCCGGGCAGGACACCGACGTAGGGCACGATGAACGAGCGGCTCATCACCGTGCGGAGGTGGTCGATCTCGCCGATGCGGGTGACGGTCGAGGGGTCGAGCGCCACCTCCTCCTGGGCCTCGCGCAGCGCGGTGGTCCAGAGGTCCTCGCCCGGCTCCTGGCCACCACCGGGGAAGCTGACCTCGCCCCGGTGGCTGCGCATGTGCTGGGCGCGGCGGGTCAGCACCACGTGGGCCTCGCCGTCGGCCTCGTAGATCGGGGCCAGCACGGCCGAGGCCCGGACGCCGGGGCCCTCGGTGTCGGCGGGCCGGGGCGCGGGCGCGGTGGCCAGGGCCCGGCAGACGTCGTCGAGGGTGGGGCGGCGCTGCTCGGGCGCAAGGTGGGCCCAGGGCGCGGGGCGGCCGGGCCGGATCGAGGCCGGCCTCGGGATCTGCTGTCGTCCGCCCCGCTCGGCCACGTCTAGGACTGGGAGACCTTCGCCTCGACGAGCGCCTTGAGCAGCTCGGGGAGGCCACCGGTCTTCAGGTTGGCCATCACCCGACCGGGTGGGGTCTCACCTCGCTCCCACTCCATCCACTGGGCGAGAAGCTTCTCCGGGTCGGGGGGAGGGATGTCCATGGCTCGAAGGCTACCGACCTACGCTCCTCCAGTGACCGAGCCGGAGCCGAGAAGTCCCGCGTTCGACCTCCAGTCGATGCTGCACGACCGGGACAGCTTCATGCCGGTGCTGCTGCTGGCGATCATCTGCATGGTGCTGTTCCCCTTCTCGGAGAACTTCCGCCTGGGCGCCCTGATCGTCTATCCGGCGAGCGCCGCGCTCCTCGTGGTCTCCCTCCACCACTCGCGCGTGCACCCGCGGTTGATGCGGGCCGCGATCGTGATCCTCGTGCTCGTCGGCGTCGGCACGGTGCTCAGCAGCATCGCCCGACTGCTCGACGTGGGCGAAGAACGGCACATGGTGGCCCTCGCCTCGTTCCTCTACGCCGTGCTGTTCGCGGTGGCGTTCCCGTCGATCGTGCGCCGGGCGTTCCAGCACCGCAACGTCACCCTGAACACGCTGGCGGCGGGCATCTCGGCCTACCTGATCATCGGCCTGTGGTTCGCCACGATCTACCGGGGGATGGCGTCGATCCAGGGCGGGGAGTTCTTCGCCCAGCCCGGCCCCACCCGGCCGGGCGACTTCGTCTACTTCAGCTTCATCACGCTGACCACCGTCGGTTACGGCGACCTGAGCCCGTTCAGCAACTCGGCCCGCAGCGCAGCGGTGATCGAGGCGGTGCTGGGGCAGGTCTTCCTGGTGACTGCGGTGGCCCGCATCGTCAGCCTCATGGGCTCGAACCGCGACGAGGGCCCCGCCCCCCAGCCGGCGGCCCACGACCTCCAGGGCACCGCCGACCCCGACTGACGGCCGTTCCAGGTCGTAGCCGCCGCCCCTGAGGCAGATCCGCGGCCCGGACCTGCACATCCGCCTCCGGAGCCCTCGACAGCCGCCGCCCGCAGGCGGATCTGCGCCTCCAACCAGCGGATCTGCCTCAGGAGCGCCATCGCGAGGCGGAGAACCACCGAAACGGTGGCGCGCCGCCTCGCCGAGGGCCAGCGGACTCGAGGCGGGACGCGAACGGGGGCCGGCCCTGAGGCCGGCCCCCGATCGAGACGCGGTGTGTCAGGCGTGAGCCTGGGTCACATCATCCCGCCCATGCCACCCATGCCGCCCATGGCGGCAGCAGCGGCAGCGGCGTCGCCACCGGCGTCGGGCTTGTCGGCCACGAGCGCCTCGGTGGTGAGCAGAAGAGCGGCGATGGAGGCGGCGTTCTGGAGCGCCGCACGGGTCACCTTGGCCGGGTCGATGACGCCGGCCTTGAGCAGGTCGACCATCTCGCCGGTGGCGGCGTTGAGGCCGGTCGAGCCGGTCTCGTTCTCCACCTGCTGGACGATGACGGCACCCTCGAGGCCGGCGTTGTCGGCGATGAGCCGAGCCGGAGCCTCGAGCGCACGGTAGACCGCACGGGCGCCGGTGGCCTCGTCGCCCTCGAGGCCGTCGATGGTGGCCTTGAGCGATGCACGGGCCCGGAGCAGGGCGGTGCCGCCACCGGCGACCACACCCTCCTCGATGGCTGCACGAGTGGCGCTCAGCGCGTCCTCGATGCGGTGCTTCTTCTCCTTGAGCTCCACCTCGGTGGCGGCGCCGACCTTGATGACGGCAACGCCGCCGGACAGCTTCGCCAGGCGCTCCTGGAGCTTCTCGCGATCCCAGTCGGAGTCGGTGTCCTCGATCTCACGCTTGATCTGGGCGACACGGCCGTTGACGTCGGCGGACTCGCCGGCGCCCTCGACGATGGTGGTCTCGTCCTTGGTCACCACGACCTTGCGGGCGGTGCCCAGGAGGTCGAGGGTGGCGTTGTCGAGCTTGAGGCCGACCTCTTCGGAGATGACCTGGCCACCGGTGAGGATGGCCATGTCGGCGAGCATCGCCTTGCGGCGCTCACCGAAGCCCGGGGCCTTGACGGCCACCGAGTTGAAGGTGCCACGGATCTTGTTCACCACGAGGGTGGCCAGGGCCTCGCCCTCGACGTCCTCGGAGATGATCAGCAGCGGCTTGCCCGACTGCATGACCTTCTCGAGCACCGGGAGCATGTCCTGCACCGAGGTGATCTTCGAGTTCACGAACAGGATGTACGGGTTGTCGAGCACCGCCTCCTGCCGCTCCGGATCGGTGACGAAGTACGGCGACAGGTAGCCCTTGTCGAACTGCATGCCCTCGACGAAGTCGAGGTCCATGCCGAAGGTGTTGGACTCCTCGACGGTGACGACACCGTCCTTGCCGACCTTGTCGATGGCATCGGCGATGACCCCACCGATGGTGGTGTCGGCGGCCGAGATGCTGGCGACCTGAGCGATCTCGCTCTTGTC
This sequence comes from Acidimicrobiales bacterium, assembly GCA_965279255.1. Lineage (GTDB taxonomy): Bacteria > Actinomycetota > Acidimicrobiia > Acidimicrobiales > Acidimicrobilacustridaceae > CAMFLJ01. Next base: position 4,325,568 of record OZ257146.1, on the reverse strand, counting down.
GTCGATCTCCTTGGCCTGCTCGGCGATGCTGGCCACGGCGGAGGCCACGGCCTTCTCGATGCCGCGCTTGAGGCCGAGGGGGCTGGCGCCGGCGGCCACGTTGCGGAGGCCCTCGCGGACCAGGGCCTGGGCCAGCACGGTGGCGGTGGTGGTGCCGTCGCCCGCGATGTCGTTGGTCTTGGTGGCGACCTCCTTCACGAGCTGGGCGCCCATGTTCTCGAAGGGGTCCTCCAGCTCGATCTCACGAGCGATGGAGACACCGTCGTTGGTGATCGTGGGGGCGCCGAACTTCTTGTCGAGCACCACGTTGCGGCCCTTCGGGCCGAGCGTGACCTTGACGGCGTCGGCCAGGGCGTTCACGCCGGCCTCGAGGGCGCGGCGGGCGTCCTCGTCGAACTTCAGGATCTTGGGCATCTCGGCTCCTACTTGATGACGGCGAGGACGTCGCGGGCGTTGAGGATGAGGACATCCTCACCGTCGGCGCTGATCTCGGTGCCGCCGTACTTGCTGTACACGACCTTGTCGCCGACCTTGACGTCGACGGGGATGAGCTCACCGGTGGTCTCGCTGCGACGGCCGGGGCCCACGGCGAGGACCTCGCCCTGCTGGGGCTTCTCCTTGGCGGTGTCGGGGATGACCAGGCCGCTGGCGGTGGTCTCCTCGCTCTGACCGGGACGGACCACGATGCGGTCTTCCAGGGGCTGCAGGCTCATTTTCGGGCGCCTCCGTTGGCGGTTCTAGCTGGCGATCAGCACTCTCGAGTAGAGAGTGCTTAGCACTCTCATACAACGAGTGCTAACGATAGGCGAGCCGTCGCCGCAGGACAACCCGGGTCGGCAGGCTTCTGCCGACAGGTCGGCCTTGGGGCCGCTCAGCGGGAGGCGAGACGCAGGTTCGGGCTGGCGCCGGTGTCGAGCGGCGACGGTCCGTCGGACTGCAGCCGGTACCACCCTGCGGCGGCGACCATGGCCGCGTTGTCGGTGCACATCGAACGGCTGGGGAGGAACGCCCGCAGCCCGTCGGCGACGCACGCGTCGAGCAGGCGCTCGCGCAGCTGGGAGTTGGCGGCCACGCCCCCGGCCAGGCACAGGCCCTTGGCCCCGTGGTCGCGGGCCGCACGCCGGGCCTTGGTGACGAGCACGTCGACGACGGCCTCCTGGAACGAGGCGGCGACGTCCTCGGTGGCCACCTCGGGGTGCTTGCGCACGTGGTTCACGACCGAGGTCTTCAGGCCCGAGAACGAGAAGTCGTAGCCGTCGTCCATGATCGCCCGCGGGAACGCGATGGCGTTGGGGTCGCCTTCCATGGCGATGGCGTCGATCGCGGGGCCGCCCGGGTAGCCGAGTCCGAGGTAGCGCGCGACCTTGTCGAAGGCCTCCCCCGCGGCGTCGTCGATGGTGGAGCCGAGCACCCGGTACTGGCCGTGGCCCTCCATCAGCACCAGCAGGGTGTGGCCGCCGGAGACGAGCAGCACGACGACCGGCAGCTCGAGCTCCGGGTCCTCGAGCAGGGCGGCGTAGAGGTGGGCCTCGAGGTGGTTGACGGCCACGAAGGGCACGTCCCACACCAGGGCGAGGGTCTTGGCCGCGCTCACCCCGACGAGCAGGGCGCCGATGAGGCCGGGGCCGACGGTGGCGGCGACGGCGTCGACGTGGTCGTCGTCGATGCCGGCCTCGATGAGCGCCCGGGCGATGACGGGCGTGAGCAGCTCGACGTGGGCCCGGCTGGCGATCTCGGGCACCACGCCGCCGAAGCGGGCGTGCAGGTCGACCTGACTGGAGACGACCGAGGAGAGGACCTCGTGGCCGTCGACCACCACGGCCGCCGCGGTCTCGTCGCAGCTCGTCTCGATGCCGAGGATTCGGGTTCGGTTCACAGGTAGCCCTCCTCGGGCGTTCCGGGCACGTCGTGGGCCTCGGGGCGGGGCGGCAGCGGGGCGAGCCCCTCGGCCACGAGTGGTGTCGGGAGCTCGGCCTCGATGAAGGCGAGGCGCTCGGCGTAGGCGGGCAGGTGGATGTCGTGGGCCCAGTAGACGAGGGCGTCCTCGATCGGGTCGCGGTAGTAGCCCTTGCGCACCCCGGCGGGCACGAACCCGAAGCGGCGGTAGAGGCGCTGGGCGGGCTCGTTCGACGCCCGCACCTCGAGGGTGACGGCCTCGGCCCCCCGCTCGATCGCCCGGCGGATCAGCACGAGCAGCAGGCGCGTGCCGATGCGGCCGCCCTGGTGGTCGGGGTCGACGGCGATGGTGGTGACGTGGCCGTCGGTCAGCGCGAAGAGCAGGCCGGCGAAGCCGACGACCCGGTGGCCCGAGCGGGCGACGAGGTAGATGCGCTCGTCGCGACGGGCCTCGGCCAGGAACAGCCCGAGCGACCACGGCGTGGAGCTGGTGCGGTCCTCGATGCCGAGCACGGCGCGCAGGTGACGGCGCCGCATGGGCGAAACCACGATGGTGCCGCCGGGGGCGGTCGCGCGCTGGGGCTCGATCACGGAGATCACGCGTTGGGCCGGGTCGACCAGTTGATCTCGGCGTCGGGCTTGCGGAGGTAGAGCGGCTGGAGGTCCCAGGGCTTCACCCACTCCTCGCGCAGCGCCTTGGCGTGGGCGAGCATCACGAGCGACGAGGCCGACGGGTACGCCAGCCCCTCCTCGACGATCTCGCACTTCTTCAGGCCCTCGAAGACCTCGCGGTAGCGGATGGCGCCGTCGCCGACGAGGAGGCACTCCTCGCTGGTGGCGAGCAGCTCCGAGGCGAGGTCGTCGGGCGAGCCCACCTGGTGGTCGGTGAGGCGCTGGATGCCGCCGGGCACCTGCCGGTAGAAGGCGTAGAAGATCTCGCCGCGCCGAGCGTCGATGGCCGCCACGATGAGCCGCGAGGTGAACCGAACCGGGAAGGCGAGCAGGTCGAGGCTCGGCACCCCGATCATCGGCACGTTCAGGGCGTGGGCCATCGCCTTGGCCGCGGCCACGCCGACCCGCAGGCCGGTGAACAGCCCGGGGCCGAGGTCGACGGCGACGACGGAGATCTCCGACAGCTCGATGCGGGCCTGCTTGCAGGTGAACTCGATCGAGGGCGTGAGGATCTCGGCGTGCTGCCGACCGCGGCACGACTGGGTGGAGGCGAGCACGCCCTCGTGGCCGCCCACGGCGACGCTCACCTGCACGGTGGCGGTGTCGATCCCGGCGATCAGCACGAAGGGTCCTCCTGGATCCAGGGCGCCACCGCGGTGGCGACGGCGCGGGTGCGGGCACCCCAGCGGGGCCCGACGGGGACGAGCTCGAGGATGCGCTCGTCGTCGTCGCCCTCGGTGAACGAGAAGCGGACCTCGAGGTAGTCGGCGGGCAGCGCCGGCGACACGGAGTCACCCCACTCGATGACGGTGACCCCTCCGTCGTCGAGCATCTCGGGCACTCCCAGGTCGAGGACCTCGGCCAGCGCCTCGAGCCGGTAGACGTCGAGGTGGTTGAGCTCGAGCCGGCCCTCGTAGTTGTGGACCAGCGTGTAGGTCGGGCTGGTGATGAGGTCGTCGACGCCGAGGGCCGCGCCGTAGCCCTGGGTGAAGGCGGTCTTGCCCGCCCCCAGGTCGCCGGCCAGCAGGAGCAGGTCGCCGGGGCGGGCCAGCTCGGCCAGTGCGGCGGCGAGCGCCTTGGTCTCCTCGACGGAGGTCGTGCGGGCGAAGATCATCGGTCCGTCCCGGTGGGTGAGGTGGCGAGCGGCGAGCCCGCATCGGCGAGAGCCTGCTTGGCGCGCACGAGGTCGGCGCGCATCTGCGCCATCGGCTCGCCGCCGCCCCGGAGCACGTAGGCGGGGTGCACCGTGGGCACGAGCACACCCGTGGCGAAGGGGTAGCTGCGACCCCGCAGCTTGGTGATGCCGTCCTTGCTCCGCAGCAGCAGTTTGCCGGCGAAGTTCCCGAGGGTGACCACGACCTTTGGTGCGATCAGCTCGAGCTGCGCCTCCAGGAACGGCCGGCACGACTCGATCTCGTCGGGCAGCGGGTCGCGGTTGTTGGGGGGCCGGCACTTCACGACGTTGGCGATGTAGACGCGGTCGCGGGTGAGCCCCATCTCCTCGGCCATGAGGCGGTCGAGGAGCTGACCGGAGCGGCCCACGAAGGGCAGGCCCTGCTTGTCCTCCTCGGCACCGGGCCCCTCGCCGATGAACATCAGGTCGGAGGCGGGGTCGCCCATGCCGAACACGACGTTCGTGCGGCCCGTCGCCAGCGAGCAACGGGTGCAGGTGGCGGCGTCGTCGGCGACGACGGCGAGAGAGGCGGGCACCGGCAAAGGCTACCGCCGGGCCCGACTCTCCCCGTCCGCCGCAGATCGGTCAGGCGTTGTTGTTCTGCGGCATGCGCTCCTCGATCCAGTGCAGCAGCGCCTCGGCGCTGCGGGTCTGGATGTAGAGGCGACCCGGCCCGGTCAGCTCGGCGACCAGGCCCTCACCCGAGAGGAGCGTCGACTTCCAGCTGCCCACCTTGTGCACCTTGTAGGTGATGCCCTCCTCCCAGCCGACGAGGTGACCGGTGTCGATCGTGTAGGACTCGCCGGCCTGGAGCTCCACCGGCTTGATGGCACCGAAGCTCCCGGCGATGACCTGCCCCTGGCCCTCCACCTTCAGCATGAACAGGCCCTGACGGCTGAAGAAGGTCTTCGAGCCGCCCCAGTTGCTGTCGATGTCGACCGTCTCCTCGGAGGCGATGTAGTTGCCCGAGGTGAGGTACATCGTCCTGCCCTCGAGCGTGAAGGGCACGATGTCGCCCGGCAGCTTGGGGGCGAAGAGGATCTCGCCACCCTGCGGGGGTGCCGTGAAGGTGTTCATGAAGAACGACTCGCCACCGAGCAGCGAGCGCTTCAGGCCCTTGAGGGCACCGCCCTGGGTCGAGGTCTCGATCTCGGTCCCGGTCGACATGGCGAGCATGGCGCCCCCGTCGGCCTTCACCCGCTCACCCCCGGCGAGGGTCACCTTGGCGACGGCGTAGGCCGGCCCGTACTCGATCTCGGTCTGCACTGTGGTCTCCCGCTGGTCGTGGGTGGGGCGGGCCGGTCGGCCCGCGACGTCGGACAGATATCGACGGAGAGCCCGACTCGCTTTACCCGCCCGGCGCTCGGCGGGAGGCCACCGCCTCGAACTCGACGTCGTACCGGGGCGCCACCACCTCCCACGAGAAGCGACCCGTCGACGCCCGCAGCCCCGCGATCCGGTCACGGGCGGCAGGAAGGTCCTCGAGCACGGCCCGCAGGTGGTCGAACAGCGAATGCCGGTAGAGCACCGCCTCGTGGAACCGCTCGGGCACGAGCTCGGGGTACGCCAGGCGGTCGGGCAGCAGGGGCACCAGGCCGGCGGCCATGGCCTCGACGGTGGCGACGCCGAAGAACTCGTGGGCCGCGGTGCTGACGACGACGTCGCCCCGCAGCAGCAGGGCCTCGTAGTCGACGCGGGGCAGGTGGCCGACATGGACCACCCGGTCTCCGAGGGCGACGAACGCGGCATCGAACTCCTGAGGGTCCTCCCGGGTGTTGGCCCCGGCGAAGGCCACACGGAACGGCACGTCGGCCCGGGCCAGGGCGACGAGCACCCGGAGGAGGGCCTCGGGCCGCTTGTCGTGGTCCCAGCGGTGGGGCCACACGACCAGGGGCGCACCGCCGGCGGGCGCCGGCCGCTCGGCCGTGAGCAGGCCGGCCAGCTCGACACCGACCGGGAGCACGGTGGTGCGGGCCTCGACCTCGGCGAGCAGGTGGCCATGGGGCTCGTCCGGCACGTCGGTCAGCGCGGCCGGCAGCGCGGCGAACAGCTCACGGCGGTGGAACTCCGACGCCACGAAGACGTGGTCGGCGGCCACCATCGAGCGCCAGTTGGCGAACACCCCCTCGGCCCCGGTCGAGCCCGGCGGCGTGCCCGGGTGCAGCAGCTGGCTCTCGTGCAGGTACAGCGCGACCGGGGTGTCGCCCAACCACCGCCGGGAGAGCCCGCAGAACGCGGCGACGTCGGTGAGGCCCGACACCAGCACGACGTCGGGCCGGCCGTGGTCGGCCAACATCGCCGCCGCCTGCTCGGCCAGGGTCACGGGACCGCCCCGCATGCGCCAGCGCCAGTGCCGGCCGGGGTGGCCCACGCCGAGGACCTCGTGGGCCGAGTGACGGGCCAGCCCTTCGGCCCAGTCCGCATGGCTCCCACCCAGGTAGGGCTCGACGAGCAGCACCCTCATCCGCCGATCCTGCCACCCGGACGCGCCGCCGCCCGGCCCGCGGGTGCGGTGCCGGGCGGCGGGGACGAACGGATCGTGCGGCGGATCAGCCGGTGAAGGCGGGGGTGACCTCGGCGGCGACCGCGACGGGGGTGGTGGTGGTGGTGGTGGTCGGGGCCACGACCTGCAGGGGCAGGGTGAGCGAATCGACGATGCCGCCCTCCTCGCTGCCGCAGTCGACCTCGACGGTCAACGTGGTGCCCGAAGCCACCGTGTCCGGGACGACCAGCGGGATCGAGAAGCTGCCGTCGGGGTTCGGGGCGACGGTGTCGCCCACTCCCAGCGCCGTCTCCCCGTCGAAGACGCGGGCACCGGCGAGCTGGTCGAAGCAGTTGGTGCCGTTGACGGTGAACGCGCCGCCCGGAGCGACCGTGCTCGGGGTGAGCGAGGCGTCGAGGGCGACGAGCGCCAGGGCCTCGACCGCCGTGGTGGGGCAGGTGCCGAGATCGCCGAAGCAGCTGTAGAGCACGACGTTGCCCCCGGGAGTGTCGGAGCAGGCGTAGAGGACGAACCACTCGACGGCCGAGGCGGTGCTCATCGGAGCGGTGCCGGCCGAGGCGTAGCTACCGATGACCGTGCCCTCGGGTTGGGCCGGGCTCACGGGCTGGCCATAGCCGTCGTAGACGCCGTCCTGGCCGGCCCAGTCGTTGAAGTGGTTGAACTGACCGAGGGTCTCACCGGCAGCGTTGGTGATCAGACCGGTCTCGGTGTCGGTCGACGTGGCCACCATGCCGATGGCCAGATCAGCCCTGGCGCAGGTCGCCCCCGTGCTGGCGAGAGCGACCGAGGTGGCGGTGATCCCCGTGGCGGCACCGGCGGGCAGCGCGGTGACGAGCACCGCGCCGAAGAGGAGTACGACGGCCGACAGGCCGCCGATGATGATCCGACGCATGGCAATCTCCCGTTCCCAGCGCACCTGATGGTGAGCCGCCGAACGATACTTCAGGGGTCGTCTCCGACGCACCACGTTCGTAGGCTCGCCGCGGGTCCGAACGGCGCGTCGATCCTGTCGATCAGGCCGAGCGGTAGAAGCGGGGCACGCGGGGGCCGATGCCGCAGACGACCTCGTAGGCGATGGTGTCGAGCAGGCCCGCCCAGTCCTCGGCGGTGATCACCTCGTCGCCCTGGCGGCCGATCAGCACGACCTCGTCGCCGACCTCGACGTGGTCGTCGCCGCAGTCGACCATGAGCTGGTCCATGGTGACGACGCCCAGGATGGGCCGGCGCACGCCGCCCACGAGCACCTCACCGCCGGCCAGGCCGAGCCGTCGCGGGACCCCGTCGGCGTACCCGATGGGCACGGTGGCGACGGTGGTCTCCTGCTCGGTGCGGTGGCGCAGGCCGTAGGAGATGCCCTCCCCCGCCGGCACGCGCTTCACCATCGAGACCTCGGCCCGCAGGGTCATGGCCGGCCGCAGCTCGAGCTCGGTGGCCAGCCCGGGGGCGGGGGCGATGCCGTACACGGAGATACCGGCCCGCACGAGGTCGTAGCGGCCGCGGGGGTGCACGATGGCGGTCGCCGAGTTGGCGGCATGGCGCAGCGCCGGCGAGATGCCCGCGTCGGCCAGCTGGTCGAGCACGACCTCGAAGCGGTCGAGCTGCACGTCGGTGAACGGGTTGTCGGGCTCGTCGGCCACCGCGCAGTGGGTGAACACGCCCTCGAGCTCGAGCTCGGGCCGGCGCTCGATCTCCCGGGCCACCGCCAGCGCGTCCTCCGGGGCGACGCCGACGCGGTTCATCCCCGTGTCGACCTTCAGGTGGACGCGAGCGACCTTGCCCTGGTCGCGGGCCGCCACCGCCAGCAGCTCCGCCGCCATCGACGAGTGGATGGTGACCCGCAGGTCGTAGCGGACGACCGCGGCCAGGTCGGCGAGGCGGGGCTGGGAGAGGAGCAGGATCGGCGCCTGGATGCCGGCCTTGCGCAGCACGGCCCCCTCCTCGACGAGGGCGACCGCCAGCCAGTCGGCTCCGGCGCTGATGGCCGCCTCGCTCACCGCGATGGCTCCGTGGCCGTACCCGTCGGCCTTGACCACCGCGCACAGCAGCGCGGGCGCGACGGCACGCCGCAACGCGTCGACGTTGTGGGCGACCGCCGTGAGGTCGACGTCGGCCCGTGCGGCCCTCACGGGTCAGGCCTGCTCGTCGTCCTCGGCCTCGGCCGCGGCCGCGTCGGCCTCGGTCTCGACCGGCGAGTCGAGATCGGCCACGATCGCCCGCAGGATGTCCCCGCGGCCGATGATGCCGATCAGGTGGCCGTCGTCGTCGCAGACCGGCACCCGGTCGAGCTCCTCGTCGTGCATGACGGTGGCGGCGTCCTCGAGCGTGTCGTCGGCCGCCAGGATGGCCACGACGCCCTCCTGCATCACCTCGCCGACGGTGGCGCCGAGCGCCTTCTCGAGGTCTTCCTCGTACTTCTTGCGCGAGCTCGGCAGCTCCATCACCCCGCCGAGCAGGGTGATCACCGCCGGCAGCGGGATGTTGGCCTCTTCGACGATGAGGTCACCGGTGGAGAGCGAGCCGATGACGTAGTTCTCGTCGTCGATCACCGGTGCGCCGTCGATGTCACGCCTGACGAGGGTCCGCATGGCGTCGCGGACGTCGTCGCCCACCTTGAAGGTCAGGACCTCGGTGACCATCAGGTCCCGCACGGGCGTGTCTCGCAGCAGCATCGGTCCTCCGGGGCGTGGGCCGGGGTCAGGGCCGCAGGGCGGCGACCTCGGCGAGGGCGGCGGGCAGAGCGGGCGGCAGGTCGCCGGCCACCAGGCCTCGGCGCCAGCCTAGGGCGCCGGCCCGACCGTGGAGGAACGCTCCGGCGGCGGCCGCACGCTGCGGCGCGATGCCCTCGCCGAGCAGCCCTCCGATCACGCCGGCGAGCACGTCGCCGGTGCCCGCCGTGGCCAGCCGGTCGTCGCCGGTGGTGGTGACGAGCACCGAGCCGTCGGGGTCGGCGACGACGGTGGCCCGGCCCTTGAGCAGCACCACCGCACCGGTGCGGGCGGCGAGCGACCGGGCGGCGTCGATGCGGTCGTCGCCGGGGGCACCGCCGGCGAGCCGGGCGAACTCGCCGTCGTGGGGGGTGAGCACGGTCGACGGGCCCACGACGTCGGCGGCATCGAGGCCCAGCGCCGTCAGGCCGTCGGCGTCGACGACCGTCGGGAGGCCTCGGGCCGTGGCGGCGGCGACGACCTCGCGGATCGCGGTGGCGACCTCCGGTGAGGTGCCGAGGCCGTTGCCGATGACGAGGGCCGAGAAGCGGTCGAGCCCGGCGATGACCTCGTCGGCCCAGCCGTCGATGGGCAGGTCGACGCGCACCGCCTCGATCGGGAGCCCGGCGGCGGCTCCGCCGGGGGTCGACACCCGCACGTACCCGGCGCCGGTGCGGGATGCCGCTGCGGCACACAACCCCGCCGCACCCCCCATTCCGGGGCTGCCGGCCACCACCCAGACCGCGCTCTGCCACTTGTGGGCGACCACCGAGCGGTCGGGCAGCCAGCCGGCCACGGCCGCGGCGCCGACGAGGTGGGCCGAGGCGCGGGACACGTCGAGCCCGATGTCGGCGACCTCGATCTCGCCGGCCAGCTCGAGGCCGGGAGGGAACAGCAGGCCCGGCTTCAGGGCCGCGAAGGTGACGGTGGCGTCGGCTGCGAGCACCTCGTCCGAGGCGCGGCCCGTGAGCCCGTCGACCCCGGAGGAGATGTCGACGGCCAGCACCGCAGCCCCGGGCGGTGGTGCCGGCGGCCGGTACTCGCCCCGGAAGCCGGTGCCGTAGGCGGCATCGACGACGAGGTCGGCATCGGGCAGCTGCGCGGGGGCCGAGGCGGCGTCGATCACGGTCACCCGCACGCCCCGGGCCCGGAGGCGACGGGCCGCGTCGCGGCCGTCGTTCCCGTTGTTGCCCTTGCCCGCGAGCATCACGACCCGACGACCGTAGGTGCCACCGAGGAGCCGGATGGCGGCCCGGGCGGTGGCCGAACCGGCCCGCCCGATGAGCTCCTCGACCGGCTCCGGTGCGGCCCGGTCGATGGCGCCCATCTCCTCGGGCGTCACGATCGGCACCAGCCCTCCGGCCAGCAGGCCCTGCAGCGGCGCCCCCTGGCTCGTTCCGGCACGCTCCAGCGTGTCGAGACGAGCCACGGGGGGTGTCGGGGCGGGCGCGAGGGCGACGACGGTGGCCAGGGCGGCGGTGTCGCCGTGGGTCAGGGTGAGGGCCCACTCCCCCACACCCTTCTCGGCGGCCAGCTCGGCGGCCCGCCCGGTGAGCTCCAGCGACGGCACGCCGTCGTCGTCGCGCAGCACCTCGATCTCGTGCCACGAAGCGGCCCCGAGGCCGACGCCGAGGGCCTTCAGGACGGCCTCCTTGGCCGCGAAGCGCACGGCGTAGCGCTCGATCGGGTCGCCCCGGCGCTCGGCGTACTCGCGCTCGCCCGGGGTGAAGAGGCGCTCGATCATTCCCGGCCGGCGGACCAGGACCTCGCGGAAGCGGTCGAGGTCGACCAGATCGGTGCCGATCCCGACGACGCCGCCGGTCACGAGCGCCAGCGTTCCGCCAGGTCGTTCACCGGCTCGGTCATGAGGTCGACGACGGGCACGTCGACGAGGAGGTCGTCACGGAAGACCGGCTCGGTCTCGGTGACGGCGTGCTTGATGGCGCCGTAGCGGTTCCGGTAGCCCTGCAGCACCGCCCGCAGCGACGGCAGCGGCAGGTCGTCGACCAGGCGGACGTGCAGGAGCGAGAGGCCGGTGGGCTCACCGTCCTTGACCTCGGGGACGATGATCACCGTGCGGCCGTCGCTGCGGCCCTTGGCCACCAGCACGGTGCGCTCGACCGCGACCCAGCGCTTGGTGCCGCGCAGCTCCGGGTCGTCGGAGGTGCGGCTGCGCAGCTCACGCCCGAGCCCGCCGCGGTCGACGACCACCACGGTGGCGTCATCGTTGCCGGCGGCGTCGACGTGGCCCTCGATGGCGTAGCGGGTGTAGCCGAGCACCTCGGCGACGAGCGGCTCGAGGGCGGCGAGGGTGCGCAGGGTGGAGTAGCTGAGGCGGTCGCGGGCGGCGCCCGATGCCAGGACCTCCTTGACCAGCGGCACCTGGAGCAGCGTCTCGTCGCTGCGGGAGATGCCGACGGTGACCGTCTTGGCCTGGTGCTTGATGGCGTCGACCGGGCGGGTCAGCTCGTCGATGGCGCTGCTCAGGGCGGCGACGAGGTCCTCGAGCACCACGCCGGGCGTGCCGACCTTGCCGTGCTCGAGCTGGTACGCCTCGAGGGGCGAGATGCCGAGGGCGTAGCGCCACAGCGACGCCAGGCGCACCGCGGTGCTGGCCTCGAGGTGACCGTCGTAGTCGCCGGCCCGGAGCCCGTCGAAGTAGCGGGCGGCCAGCGGCTGGAGCCCGGGGCGCAGCGCCGAGAGGAGGGCCTCGCCGTCGCCGCCGAGGCTGCCGGCGACGGCGGTGTCGATGGCGGCGCGGGCCTCGCGCAGGGGCCGGGCCTGGGCGTCGATGGCGAGCGCGGCCTCGTAACCGAAGAGGTGGCCGACCATCGCCGAGAGCACGAACGCCAGGCGGGGGTCGACCGCCGGCACCGAGATGACGTGCAGGGCTGCGCTGAAGCGCTCCTCGCCCTCGCTGGCGATCACGATCGGGGCCGCCTTGTGGGCCCGGTAGATCGCGACCTCCTTGGCGACGTCGTCGGCGGTCGAGCCCTGCAGGCCGGCGGCGCACACGAGGATCAGCGGCTCGGAGGACAGGTCGATGTGCTTCTTGTCCTCGGTGCCGTCGCAGGCGATGGCCTTGTAGCAGAGCTCGGAGAGCTTGATCCGGACCTCTTCGGCCGCGATGCGGTTGGCCCCGTTGCCGACGATCGCCCAGTACCGGCGCGACGGTGCGAGGCGCTGGGCGGCCACGGCGATGTCGGGGCGCAGGGCGAAGGTGCCCTCCAGGGCGGCCGGCAACGCCCGCAGACCCTCGAGCAGCGCGCTGCGGTCGGCGACGGTGGCGCCCACCGCGTCGGCGATGGCGGCGGCGAGCAGGAAGCACGCTGCGATCTGGGCGTAGAAGGCCTTGGTGGAGGCGACGCTCATCTCCACGTCGCGTCCGTCGGAGGTGTAGAGCACGCCATCGGCCCGGTCGGTGAGGTCGCTGTTGCGACGGTTCACGATGGCGACCACGTGGCCCCCGCGCGCCCGGACCAGGTCGACCGTGCGGTTGGTGTCGGTGGTGGTGCCGGACTGGCTGACCGCCACCACCAGGGTGTCGGCCATGGAGTCGGCGAGCTGGAAGCCGGACAGCTCGGTGGCGAGGGCCGACTCGACGCGCAGGTGGGTGCCAGGGGCGAAGGCGGCCAGCCCCTCGGCCAGCGCTCGCGACGCGACGGCGGCGGTGCCCTGGCCGATGGCCACGACCCGGGCGATGGAGCCGTCGGCGAGCCCGGCCCGCACCTCGGGCGACAGCACGTCGTCGCCGAGGCGCACGGTGAGGCCGTCGGGCCCGTCGACGAGCTTGCCCCGGAGGGTCTTGCGGAACGACGCCGGCGCCTCACCGATCTCCTTCAGGAGGAAGTGGGGACTGTCGCCGCGGTCGATGTCGCGGGTGGTGATCTGGGCGTGGGCGAGCTCGTCGGCGGTGACGTCGAGCCGGGTGCCGTCGTAGGCCCAGCGCTCGAGGCCCTCGACGCCGCCCGCCGCCGCGCCGCGCAGCACCATGACCTGGCCGCGGCTGGCGGGGTTGGCGGGATCGGCGGGCACGTCGCCGTCGAGGCGGAGGTAGGTCTCGGTCTCCTCGACCACGCCGTAGGGCTCGGAGGCCACGATGAAGCTGTCCTCGGCCAGGCCGACGTAGAGCGCCTGACCGCTGCCCCGAAGGGCGAGCAGGAGGTCGTCGGGGGCAGCGGCCGCGCTGGCGGCGATGGCCACCGAGCCCTCGAGCTGCGTGACCGTGCTGCGGAAGGCCTCGACGACGGGGGTGCCGTCGGCCAGGGCCCGCGAGGTGAGCGTGGGGATGACCTTGGCGTCGGTGGTGATCTCGTCGGCGATGTGGAGCGACTCGCTGGCCTTCAGGTCGGCGAAGTTGTCGACGTCGCCGTTCAGCACGGCGGTGACGTAGGGACCGACGGTGATGTCGACCTCTTCGGAGTTGAGGGGATGGGCGTTGGGCTGGGAGATGATCCCGACGCTGGCCCACCGGGTGTGACCGAGCACGACGGCCTCGACCGACTCGGCCGCCAGGGCCTGGCGCAGCAGCGGGTCGCCGATCATGGCGTCGCGGATCGCCCGGGTGTTGTCGCCCAGCTCGCCGATCTCGGCGGCCGCCTTGTACACGAGGCTCAGATGGCCCTCGGGGGTGCGCACGGCGAGGGAGCCGAAGAGCGGGTCGGCGGCGCGCGCCTCGAGCACGGCCCGCAGCGCCGGGGAGGTGAGGTCGAGGCCGTGGCCCCGCACGAGCAGGTGCAGCCCGGCGCTGTCGCGGCCGCGCACCTCCAGGCGGTCGATGGCGGAGAGGGCCTGGTGCACGGAGAGGCCCACGGCCACACCGGCCGGGCCGACGCCGGTTCCCACGAGCCCCCGCACGCCGTCGGCGGCACGGAGGCGGTCCCGGCGGACCGCCCACACCGCGTCCTTCAGGGTGATCAGGGCGGCGTTGACCCGCTCGAGCTCGGTGCCGGCCAGCTCGGTGTCGGCGTCGAGGCGGGCCTCGATCTCGACGGTCTGGTGGTCGAGGCCCTCGACCAGGTTGGTGACGGTGGCCGCCAGCCCAGGGGCGTCGAGCAAGGCCGTGACACCGGCGACGCCGCGCAGCAGCGCGTCGGCCGCGGCGACCTCGGCCGCGGCGTCGGTGAGCACGTCGCCGAGGTCGATGGGCAGCGACGCGCCGTGGCCGAGCTCACCCAGCAGACGGGCGGCGGCCTCCAGACGATCGGTGACCTCCGCCGGTGAGGGCGGACGGCGGGTGCTCGGGCGACGGACGACGGCGATGATCCCGCACATGCGGCTGCGGAGGCTCCCTGGGAACGGGTCCGACGAGCTCCGTTGCTCATCGCCCTGGGTGATGGGGACCCGGAGGAGTCTAGGGCCCCTCCTCCTCGAGCAGCCGCCGCCTCAACCACCGCCGCAACCGGCGCCGGGGGTCAGCCGCCGCAGAGGGCGCGGGCCACGTCGGCCAGCCGTTCGGCGACGGCCTCGGCGGTGGCCTGCGTCTCGGCCTCGACCATCACCCGGACCAGTGGCTCGGTGCCGCTCGGGCGCACCAGCACGCGCCCCCGACCGCCGAGAGCGGCCTCCTCGGCCTCGATCTCGGTGGCCATGGCGTCGGCGATGTCGGCCCGGCGCTCGGCGACCCTCACGTTCACCAGCACCTGTGGGAGTTGGGTCATGACCTCGGCGGCCAGCTCGGAGAACGGCCGCCCGGCCCGCACCAGGAGGTCGAGCAGGTGGGCGCCGGCCAGCAGGCCGTCGCCGGTGGTGGCCAGGTCGGCCAGCACGATGTGGCCGGACTGCTCGCCGCCGAGCGATCCGCCGGTGGCCTCCAGCGCCTCGAGCACGTAGCGGTCGCCCACCGCCGTCTGCACGACGTCGATGCCCTGCTCGGCCATGGCCAGCTTGAACCCCAGGTTGGTCATCACCGTGACGACCACACGGTCGCCGGCGAGGCGACCGCGGTCACGGAGGTCGATCGAGAAGAGGGCCAGGAGATGGTCGCCGTCGACCAGCTGACCGGTCTCGTCGACGGCCAGCACGCGGTCGGCGTCGCCGTCGAAGGCGAGGCCGGCATCGGCCCCGACCTCGACCACCCGGCGCTGGAGGGCCTCGGGGTGGGTCGACCCGGCACCGGCGTTGATGTTGCGCCCGTCGGGCGTGTCGTGGAGGACGTCGACCCGCGCGCCGAGGCGGCGCAGGGCGTCGGCGGCGAAGGCCGAGAGCGCGCCGTGGGCGCAGTCGACCACCACGTGGAGGCCGTCGAGGCGGCGGCCGTCGAGCGAGGCGACGAGGGCGTCGAGCCACTCGGCCACCCCCGGGGCGGGAGCGGGCGGGACCTCGACCAGCGGGGCGGCCGGCGTGGCGTCGGCCAGGAGGGCGTCGAGGGCGGCCTCGAGCTGCTCCTCGACGTCGTCGGCCAGCTTGCGGCCCCCGGCGGCGAAGAACTTGATGCCGTTGTCGGCCCACGGGTTGTGGGAGGCCGAGATCACCGCGCCCGGCACGCCGCGGGTGGCGCAGACCCAGGCCACCGTCGGGGTGGGCACGACCCCCAGGCTCTCGGCCCGGGCGCCGCCGGCGGCCAGGCCACCGGCGAGGGCGGCCTCGAGACGGGCACCGGACTCACGGGTGTCGCGGCCGATGACGAAGCCCGCGCTCCCGCCGAGCACCGTCGCCGCGGCCGCGCCGAGGGCGGCGACGAGGGCATCGGTGAGCTCGGCGGCCGGGCCCCGCACGCCGTCGGTGCCGAAGCGGAGGCTCATGGCCGGAAAACGACGACGTGCGCCTCCCCCGAAGGGGCGGCGCACGCGGTCACGAAGTGCTGGGGCTGGAGCACCGGCGGGTGGGCCGGATCAGCGCTTGGAGTACTGCGGAGCCTTGCGGGCCTTCTTGAGGCCGTACTTCTTGGATTCCTTCTTGCGATCGTCGCGGGTCAGGAAGCCGTTGCGCTTGAGCTCCGGGCGCAGCTCCGGATCGAGCTCGATGAGGGCGCGGGCGATGCCGTGACGCAGGGCGCCGGCCTGGCCCGAGACGCCGCCGCCGTCGATGCGGCAGTCGATGTCGTACACCTCGACGGTGTCGGTGACCCGGAGGGGCTCGGTGAGGATCATCTGGTGCGTCGGGGTGGGGAAGTACTCCGCCACCGGACGCTTGTTGACGGTGATGACGCCGGTGCCGGGCCGCAGGTTCACGCGCGCCACGGCGCGCTTGCGGCGGCCGGTCGTCTGGGTCAGGGGGTTCGACATGGTGCTCAGCGGGCCTTTGCGTGGGTGAACTCGATGGCCTCGGGCCCCTGGGCGCCGTGCGGGTGCACGGGGCCGGAGTAGACCTTCAGCTTCTTGATCTGCTGACGACCGAGGCGGTTCTTGGGGATCATGCCCCGCACCGCGCGGCGGACCGCCTCCTCGGGCTTGGTGGCGAGCAGCTCGCCGTAGCTCTGGGTGCGGAGGCCGCCCGGGTAGCCCGAGTGACGGTGCACGAAGAGCTTGTCGCCCTTGTTCGACGTGAGGACGACCTTGTCGGCGTTGATCACGATCACGTGGTCGCCGGTGTCGATGTGGGGCGTGTACGTGGGCTTGTGCTTGCCACGCAGGATGTTCGCGACCTCGGTGGCGAGGCGGCCGAGGACCATGCCATCGGCATCGACCACGTACCACGAACGCTGGATCTCGCTGGCCTTGGGGGAGTAGGTGCGCACGCGCGACCCTTCACTGTCGGAGACTGAACGTCAGAACTTACGAATGTCCATCCCGGCGCATGCGCAGATGCGCGCGCCAGGGCGACGGACCAAGATACGACCCAGGCGGCGCCGGGGCAACTCGCGCCCGGCGGGGCCGAGGTCGCGGCGCTCGTCGAGGGGCACACCATCGTCCCGGGCGGGCGATCCGACCGGGTGATTCGTCATGCCACTCGGATGTCGGTAGGGTCGCCTAACACCCCCGACGGCCGGGGGACGACCACGGACACGACCGAGGAGCCCCATGCGCCCCCCCATCCGTCCCCTGCTCGCGATCGCGGCCATCGCCGTGACTGCCGCCCTCCTGGCCTCGGCCTGCAGCTCGAGCGGCTCGGGCTCCGGCTCCGCCGGCTCGCTCACCCTCTACAGCGGCCGCAACGAGGACCTCGTGAAGGGGATCCTCGACCGCTTCACCGAGGAGACCGGCATCGAGATCGAGTTCCGGTCCGGCGACAGCGGCGAGCTGGCCGCCCAGCTCATCACCGAAGGTGACGCCAGCCCGGCCGACCTCTTCTTCTCCCAGGACGCAGGCGCCCTCGGCGCCGTCGCCAAGGCCGGGCGCTTCACCGAGCTCCCCGCCGAGACCCTCGACCGGGTCCCCGCCGCCTTCCGCGCCGCCGACGGCAGCTGGGTCGGTGTCAGCGGCCGCGTCCGCGTCGTCGCCTACGACCCCGAGGTGGTCACCGACGTGCCGACCACCATCGACGAGGTGCTCGACCCGCAGTGGAAGGGCCGCATCGGCTACGCCCCCACCAACGCCTCGTGGCAGGCGTTCGTCACCGGGCTGCGGGTGCTCCGCGGCGACGACGGCGCCCTCGAGTGGCTGGAGGCCTTCGCCGCCAACGAGCCCAAGGCCTACCCGAACAACATCACCCAGCTCGACGGGATCGAGAACGGCGAGATCGCCCTCGGCCTGGTCAACCACTACTACCTCTACGAGCGCATCGCCGAGCTCGGCGACGCCGCCGTCGGGGTGGAGAACGGGTTCATGGCCGCCGGCGACGCCGGCGGGCTGGTGAACGTGGCCGGCATCGGCATCCTGGCCGGCTCGGACGACCAGGAGGCGGCCCGGAGGCTGGTCGACTTCCTGCTCGGCCCCGAGGCCCAGCAGTACTTCGCCGACGAGACCAAGGAGTTCCCCCTGGTCGCGGGGACCACGGCCTCCGACGGCGCACTCCCCACCCTCGACTCGCTGAGCCCGCCCCCCATCGACCTCTCCGACCTCGACTCCATCGCCGCCACCCAGGAGCTGCTCGAGCAGGCGGGCCTGCTCACCCGGTGACCGTCCCGGCGACTGACGCGACGGGCCGACCCCGGTTCGGTCCGGTGCGGCGGTCGGGCGGCCTGCCCGTGTCGCCCCTCGTGGTGATCCCCGCGGCGCTCGCCGCGCTGATCACCGCGCTGCCGCTCTGGTACCTGGGGGTGCAGGCGTTCTCCGAGGGCCTCGCCGAGGTCGTCGACGAGATCTGGCGCCGGCGCACCCTCGACCTCGCGGTGCGCTCGGTCGGCCTGGCGGTGGTGGTCACGGGGGCCTCGCTCGTGGTCGGCATCGCCGGCGCCTTCCTGGTCACCCGGACCGACCTGCCCGGTCGGCGTCTGTGGCGGGTCGTGCTCGCCCTGCCCCTCTCGCTGCCGTCGTACGTCACCGCGTTCGCCTGGATCTCGTGGCGGCCCTCCCTCGCCGGGTTCTGGGGCGCGGCCCTGGTGCTGACCTCGGTCTCGTTCCCCTTCGTGTACCTCCCCGTCGCCGCCGCACTCCGGCGCCTCGACGCCACCCACGAGGAGGTGGCCCGCTCGCTCGGGCGCACCCCCACGCAGGTGGCGTTCGGCCTGACGCTGCGCCAGGTGCGGCCGGCGGCCACGGCCGGGGCCCTGCTCGTCGCCCTCTACGTGCTCGCCGACTTCGGCGCCGTGGCCACCATGCGCTTCGAGAGCTTCACCTGGGTGATCTACGGCGCCTACCGGGCCGGCTTCAACCCCACCCGCGCCGCGGTGCTGTCGCTGGTCCTCGTCGCCCTCTCCCTCGTGCTGGTCTACGGCGAGGCGAAGGCCCGGGGCGCGGGCACGGCCGCCCGGGTCGGGGGTGGCGCCTCGCGGCGGCCTATGACGGTGCACCTCGGCGCCCTGCGATGGCCGGCGCTGGTGGCGGTCGCCGCGTTCGTGGGGGTGGTGCTGGTCGCCCCGATCGCCTTGATCCTGCGCTGGGTCGTGCGCAGCGACTCCACCGACGTCGACGCCGGGGCCCTCGCCTCGGCGCTCGGCAACACCGTGGGGCTGGCCCTCGGGGCCACCGCCGTCGCCGTGGTCGCGGCGGTGCCGGTCGCGCTGCTGGCGGCCCGGGTCCGGCGGCGCTGGGCCCAGGGCATCGAGCGCACGACGTTCCTGGCCCACGCCCTCCCCGGCATCGTGATCGCCATCTCCGTCGTGTACCTGGGCATCCGCCTGGTGCAGCCGATGTACCAGAAGGTCCCGCTGCTGGTGCTGGCCTACGTCGTGCTGTTCCTCTCGCTGGCCGTCGGCTCCGTCCGGGCGTCGATCGAGCAGAGCTCACCGCGCGTCGACGAGGTCGCCCGCTCGCTCGGCGCCCGGCCCCTGTCGGTCGTGCTCCGGGTGAACCTGCCCCTCGCCGCGCCCGGCATCGCCGCCGGGGCGGGCCTGGTGTTCCTCGCCACCATGAAGGAGCTCCCCGCCACCCTCCTGCTGCGGCCCACCGGTGTCGAGACGCTCGCCACCGGGCTGTGGCGCAACACCTCGGTCGGCGACTACTCGTCCGCCGCCCCGTTCGCCCTGCTGTTGATCCTCGTCGCTGCCGTCCCTGCGGCCCTGCTCACGCGGGGCCGGGAGGAGGACCCGTTCGGATGACCGCTCTGCACATCGCCGGCGTGAGCAAGGCCTTCGGCCGCACCCCTGTGCTGGTCGACGTCGACATCGAGGTGGACGAGGGCTCCATCACCGCGGTGCTGGGCCCGTCGGGCAGCGGGAAGACCACCCTGTTGCGCCTGGTGGCCGGGTTCGAGCGGCCCGACGCCGGCACGGTCACCGTCGGCGGCTCGCTCGTGGCCGGGCCCACCGCGTTCGTCGCCCCCGAGCGGCGCCGGGTCGGGATCGTGCCCCAGGAGGGCGCCCTGTTCCCTCACCTGAACGTGGCGAAGAACATCGGGTTCGGGCTCCACCGCGGGCCGGACCGGGCCGACCGGATCGCCGAGTGCCTCGCCCTGGTCGGCCTCGAGGACTTCGGGAAGCGGCGGCCCGATCAGCTCTCCGGCGGGCAGCAGCAGCGCGTGGCCCTGGCCCGCGCCCTCGCTCCTCACCCCTCGCTCGTCCTGCTCGACGAGCCCTTCTCCGCCCTCGACGCCGCGCTGCGGCCGCTGGTCCGCGCCGACGTGGTCGCCGCGCTGCGGGCCGACGGGGCCACCGCGGTGGTGGTCACCCACGACCGCGACGAGGCGCTCTCGATGGCCGACCAGGTCGTGGTGCTGATCGACGGCCGGGTCGAGCAGGCCGCCGACCCCGCCGCCCTGTACCGCTCCCCCGCCACCGACCAGGTGGCGGCGTTCATCGGGTCCGGCCAGGTGGTGCCCGGGCACCGGGAGGGCGACCGGGTCCGCACCGCCCTCGGGGAGTTCCCGGTCGACCGGGCCAGCCGCGCCCCCGACGGCGAGGTCGACGTGGTGGTCCGGCCCGAGCCGGTGCTCGTCTACCCCCCGGGCGCCAGCACCCGCTGATCCGGCCGGCTCGGCTCGGTGGTGCCGTCGCCGCCGCCGCTGGCGCCGGACAGGCGTCGGGCCGCGGACACCCCGTTGCGGAGCAGGCGGCCACCACCCGCGACCGTCGCCTCCACGAGGGCGGCGGCGCCGACACCGATCGGGAAGGCGACCAGGAACAACAAGGCCGGCTCGAGGTGGGGACGCAACAGGGGGAAGGCGGCGAAGTGGGTGAGGAAGATCCACAGCGACGCGCCGGCCACCACCGCCAGGACCCGGTGGAAGGGCGCCGGCACCCGCACCCGGGGCACCCAGACGAGCGCCAGGAGCCCGGCGGCCACCACGAGCGCCCGGGTCGAGCCGTCGAAGAACCCGGGCACCGACACGGCCACGGCCGCCGCCACCAGGGCGCGCTGCCAGGCGGTGCCCGCCCGTTGGGCCGCCCACCCGGCGAAGAACAGCCAGGCCGCCGAATCGGTGCGGTACATCGGCTCGACCGGTTGGCCGAACGGTGACACCCCGTGGCGAACGAGCAGAGCGGCGACGAGCAGCGCCAGCGCGAACCCGAACGGCTGCCGTCGCTCGAGCTCCCGCACCGGGCGCACGGCGAGGACCACGGCCATGAGCGCCAGGAGCTGCACGAGGATCTCGACGAACCAGTAGCGCCACAGCCCCTCACCGGCGACGTTGTCGACCAGGAGGAGGCGGGGGACGCTGAACGGCTCGCGCCACGTGAACATCATCGAGATCCACAACACGACCGGCACGGCGATGCGGGCGATGCTCGCCAGCCGCCGACGCGATCGGTCCGATCCCAGGGCGCCGACCTGGAAGCGGGCGAAGTTGTAGCCGGCCACCCCGAGCAGGAGGTGAGCCCCACCGAGCACCGTGAAGACGCCGGCGTGGCTGCCGACGACGAGCGCGATCGCCGCCGCTCGCAGCCCGACGTTGGTCTCCACCGCCGGCACCCGGCGGGTCGAGGGCTCCATCGCCTCGAGCTCGCCGACGGTGAGCAGGTGCCACGTCTCGGGCAGCTCCCCGAGGTGCTCCTCGAGCACCATCGCCACCTCGACGTAGGAGAGCGAGTCCCCGCCGAGGCCCACGAACGTGTCCGACGCGGCGACCGGTCCGCACCCCAGCACCTCCCGGTACACCGACCGCACGGTCGACACCGACGAGCCGGCGTCGACCGCGGCCGCGCCCGCGACCGCGACCGCGCCCTTGGCACCGCCGGAGCCCGTGCGTCGGTGGGCGCGGGCATCCGCGAGCACGCGTTGGCGGTCCGGCTTCCCGGAGGCGAGCCGCGGGAGCTCGTCGTACGGCAGGGCGACGACCGCCGAGCGAGGCAGGCCCATCTCGTCGCGCACCTTCTCGGCGACCACGACGGCGTCGTTCGGCGCCACGACACCGATCGCCAGGACCTCGTCGTCGGAGACGCACACCGCTGACCCGTCGGGCCCGACGGACCGCTCGATCTCGTCGAGGTCGAGGCGGAGGCCGAACAGCTTGGCGAAGCGGCCGGTGCGACCGACCACGTGGACGAGGCCGCGCTCGTCGAGGCGCCCGAGGTCGCCGGTGCGGAGCTCGTCGACCTCCCGCCCGCGCGCCAGGTCGGCCGGTGTCGAGGCGTAGCCCAACATGACGTTCGGCCCGGAGTAGACGAGCTCCCCCACGCCGTTCGCGTCAGGGCGGTCGACCCGCAGCGAGCCGCCGGGGATGGCCCGACCCACCGCCGAGGGGACGGTGCTGGCCAGCTCCGGGGGGAGGTACGCCATGCGGGCCGTGGCCTCGGTCTGCCCGTACATGACCACGAGCTCGCGCCCACGGGCCCGGCACTGCTCGGCATGACGACGCACGGCCTCGGGCGCCATGCGCCCACCGGCCTGGGTCACGAACCGGAGCGAGGGCACCTCGAGGTCGGCGAACCCCACCCGGTCGAGCAGGTCGAAGGTGTGCGGTACGCCGGCGAAGTTGGTGACCCGCTCCCGGTCCACCCGCTCCCAGAAGCAGGGGTCGACGACCGAGCCGGCGCCCACCACCACGCTGGCGCCCACCGCCAGATGACTGTGCAGCACCGACAACCCGTAGCAGTAGTGCAACGGGAGGGTCAGGGCGGCCCGGTCGGACGGGCGCAGGTCGAGGTAGTCGGCGATCGACGCAGCGTTGCTGTCGAGGTTCTCGTGGGAGAGCCGGACGAGCCGGGGCGATCCCGTGGAGCCGGACGTGCTGAGGAGGAGGGCCAGGTCGGGATGGAGGTCGTGGACGCTCCCCCGGCGGCGCTCCTCGGCGATGACCTCGTCGCCGCGGCCGGTGAGGATGCAGTCGGGCGCGTGGCCCTCGAGGATCCGGGCGGAGACCACCGGGTCGTCGGCCGGCACCACGAGGGCGACGTGCCCGCCCCGTAGCACCCCGAGGTACGCCACGATCGAGCCGACGTCGCCGCCGACCCGCACGGCCACCAGCCGCCGGCCGGGACCGAGCTGGTCGGCGACCGCCTCGGCCCGTGCGGCGAG
The DNA here is from genome assembly GCA_965279255.1 of Acidimicrobiales bacterium. Lineage (GTDB taxonomy): Bacteria > Actinomycetota > Acidimicrobiia > Acidimicrobiales > Acidimicrobilacustridaceae > CAMFLJ01. The sequence continues at coordinate 4,302,684 of OZ257146.1, read as the reverse complement.
CTCGGCGTGCGAGGTGACCCTCCCGGCGGCGTCGACGATCGCCGGTGCGTCGCCGTGGGCCTCGAGCCCGGCGGCGAAGCCGACCTGCGCCGGAGACCGCCCTTCATGCCTGCCCGCCCGTCCCGGAGCTGCCGCGGTCACCGAGTTCATCCCTCCCGACGGGGTCCCTCCCCGACTGGTAGGCGACCCTAACAGCGCAGGGTATGCCTGCCAAAGAGAGGCCGGCGGGTGGGCTGCGGGTCAGTACACGACCTCCCAGAGGCACAGGCCCTGGGCCGGCGCCACCGTGCCCGCGGCCTGGCGGTCGCGCGCCCGCAGGATGGTGGCCATCTCCCCCGCCCGCTTCCGACCCCGTCCCATGTCGACGAGCGTGCCGGTGATGCTGCGCACCATCTGGTGGCAGAACGCCTTGGCGTCGATGTCGAAGCGCAGCACGCCGTCGCCGAGGTCGTGCCAGCGGGCGTCGAGCACCCGCCGCATCATGTTCGGCTCCCCCGGTTGGCCCTTGGGACGACGGCAGAAGCTGGTGAAGTCGTGCAGGCCGAGCAGCGGATCGACGCCCAGACGCAGCGCGTTGAGGTCGAGCGGCTCGGGCACCCACCAGGTGGTGGCGGCCAGGAACGGATCGGGCACCGGGCGGTTCACCACGGTGTAGCGGTAGCGACGGGCCCGGGCCGAGAAGCGGGCGTCGAAGTCGTCGGGAGCGTAGGAGGCGTCGCGCACCACGATTCCCGGCACGCACCGCCGGTTCACCGCCTTGGCGAGGCGCTCCGGATCGGCCCTGTCAGCGGCGGCGTCGAAGGACACGACCTGCCCCCACGCGTGCACCCCAGCGTCGGTGCGACCCGACAACGAGAGGTCGACCTCGTGGCCCACGGCCCGCTCGAGGACCTCACGGATGGAGCCGGCGACGGTGACGACACCGTCGTTCTCGGCCATCCCGTGGTAGCGCCCGCCGTCGTAGGCGAGCACGAAGCGCACCCGCACCCGGCCCTCGGCGGGCGGGAGGACGGTGACCGGCGCCGGGCCGGGCTCGGTGCCCGGACGCGCGACGGCCGACCCCTGAGGGTCGGCCGACGGGTCACACATGGGTTCCGAGCAGGTCGGTCAGACCAGCTCGATCCGCGCCATCGGCGCGTTGTCGCCCTGACGCGGGCCGAGCTTCAGGATCCGGGTGTAGCCACCCGGGCGGTCGAGGTAACGAGGGCCGATGTCGTCGAACAGCTTCGACGCCATCTCCTTGTCACCCATGTAGGCGACGACCTGACGGTGGCGGTGCACGCCACCCTTCTTCGCCTTGGTGATGAGCTTCTCGGCGATCGGCCGCAGGGCCTTGGCCTTGGCCTCGGTGGTGACGATGCCCTCAGCGGCGAACAGCGACGCCGCCAGGTTGGCCATCATCAGCCGCTGGTGCGAGGCCGAGCCGCCGAAGCGCTTCGACTTGGTGGGGGTAGCTGGCATCTTCGTTTCAGTCCCGGTGCTTGAGCGACAGACCGCGCTCGTCGAGCTTCTGGATGACCTCGTCGAGGGACTTCTGGCCGAAGTTGGTGATGGCCAGCAGGTCGTCCTCGGTCTTGAGCAGGAGCTCACCGACCGAGTTGACCTGCGCCCGCTTGAGGCAGTTGCGGGGACGCTCGGAGAGATCGAGGTCCTCGATGGGGAGGTCGAGGTCCGGGGACCCCGTAGCGGTGACGGCGATCTCGCCGAGCTCCAGGCCCTGGGGCTCGTCGCTCATCTCGGCGACCAGCTGCACCAGCGACTGGAGCGTGGCACCGGCCGAAGCCAGGGCCTCGCGGGCCGTGATGGAGCCGTCGGTCTCGATGTCGAGCACCAGCCGGTCGAACTCGGTGGACTGCTCCACGCGGGTCGGCTCCACCGAGAAGGTGACGCGCCGGACCGGCGAGAAGATGGAGTCCACCGGGATCACACCGATGGTGTTGGACGTCTTGTTGCGATCGGCGGAGACGTAGCCCCGGCCCTTCTCGACGGTGAGGTCGAGGGCCAGGCGGCCGCTGCCGTTGACGGTGGCGAGGTGGAGGCCCGGGTTGAGGATCTCCACGTCGGCGTTGAGTGCGATGTCGGCCGCGGTGACCTCGGCGGGGCCGCGGACATCGAGCCGGAGGGTGACGGGCTCATCGCTGTACACCCGGAGGACGAGGTCCTTCAGGTTGAGGATGATGTCGGTGACGTCCTCCGTGACACCCTTGATGGTGTCGAACTCGTGGAGGGCGTCGTCGAAGCGCACCTGGGTGACCGCTGCGCCGGGAATCGACGACAGCAGGGTTCGCCGAAGCGAGTTGCCCAGGGTGTGGCCGAAGCCAGGCTCCAGCGGGCCGACCGCGAAGAGCTGACGGTCTCCGTCAGCATCGCCGAGTGCTTCGACCTTCGGTCGCTGCATGACCAGCATGTGTGTCTACCTCGGTTCCGTTCGTTCCTGAACGGCGCCGTGGGCGGGGGTGTGCCCCGCCGACGGTCGCCTACTTCGAATAGAGCTCGACGATGAGCTGCTCACGCACCGGCACGTCGATCTGGTCACGCACGGGCGGCTGCAGCACCGTGATGCTGAAGCCACCGTCACCCGACTCGAGCCACGCCGGAGGCGTGCGGTCGAGGACCTCGCGGTTCCACTGGATCACCACGAGCTCGCGGGTCTTGTCGCGGAGGGTGACGATGTCGCCCTTGCGGACCCGGTAGCTCGGGATGTCGACCCGCCGGCCGTTGACGTTGATGTGGCCGTGACCGACGAACTGCCGGGCCTGCGGGCGGGTGGCCGCCCAGCCGGCGCGGTACACGACGTTGTCGAGCCGCATCTCGAGGAACCGGAGCATGTTCTCGCCGGTGACGCCTTCCTTGCGGTTGGCCTCCTCGTACAGGTTGCGGAACTGGCGCTCCGAGAGGCCGTAGGTGAAGCGGGCCTTCTGCTTCTCCTGCATCTGCAGGAGGTACTCGCTCGGGTTGCCACGGCGGCGCGTGCGGCCGTGCTCACCCGGGGGGTAGGGGCGCTTCTCGAGGGCGACGGTCTCGCCCTTGGTGCCGAAGATGTTGGTGCCGAGACGACGCGACACGCGCGCCTTCGGGCCGGTGTAACGAGCCATTGTCAGACCCTCCGACGCTTGGGGGGGCGGCAGCCGTTGTGCGGGACCGGGGTGACGTCCTTGATCCCGGTGACCTCGATGCCGGCGTTCTGGATGCTGCGGATCGCGGTCTCACGACCGGAGCCGGGGCCCTTCACGACCACGTCGACCTTGCGGACACCGTGCTCCATGGCCCGGCGGGCGCACTGCTCGGCGGCCATCTGGGCGGCGAACGGGGTGCTCTTGCGGGAGCCCTTGAAGCCGACGTTGCCGGCCGAGGCCCACGCCAGCACGTTGCCGTCCTGGTCGGTGATGCTGACGATGGTGTTGTTGAACGAGCTCTTGATGTGAGCGACGCCGTAGGTGACGTTCTTGCGTTCCTTCTTGCGGGGGCGACGGCCCCCGGGGGTCGGCTTGGCCATTACTTGCGAGCCACCTTCTTCTTGCCGGCCACGGTCTTCTTCGGGCCCTTCCGGGTACGGGCGTTGGTGTGGGTCCGCTGACCACGCACCGGGAGGCCGCGACGGTGGCGCAGGCCCTGGTAGCAGCCGATCTCCATCTTGCGACGGATGTCCTGGTCGACCTCGCGACGCAGGTCGCCTTCGACCTTCATGTCGGCGTTGTCGATGTAGGCGCGGATCCGGTTCACCTCTTCGTCGGTGAGGTCACGGACGCGGGTGGACGGATCGATCTCGGTGGCGGCGCAGATCTGCTGAGCAGTCGTGCGGCCGACCCCGAAGATGTAGGTGAGGCTGATCTCGAGCCGCTTCTCGCGGGGAATGTCGACGCCGGAGATACGTGCCATGTCAGCCCTGCCGCTGCTTGTGGCGGGGGTTCTCACAGATGACCCGCACGCTTCCGTGGCGGCGGATCACCTTGCACTTCTCACAGATCTTCTTGACGCTTGGTCGTACCTTCATCACTTCTTCCTTGGTCACCTGAGAACTCAGGGGCACCGGGACGTGTTCCTCCCGGTGGGTCCGACCCTGTCGGTCGGACGCTCGTTGCGGTGCTGCGGTGCTACTTGTACCGATAGGTGATTCGACCGCGGGTGAGGTCGTACGGCGTCAGCTCCACCTGGACGCGATCACCGGGCAGGATGCGGATGTAGTGCATGCGCATCTTGCCGGAGATGTGGGCCAGCACCTTGTGGCCGTTCTCGAGCTCGACGCGGAACATGGCGTTCGGCAGCGGCTCGATGACTGTGCCTTCCAGCACAATCGCGTCTTCCTTGGGCTTCGGCAGCGTGGTCCTCCTGCTCGCACGGATGCGCTTGCTCGCCCGATGGGCGCGCAGGCGCGATATGGCCGAGGGACGATCCTAGCGGGATGGCCGGCGCGATTCCAAACGCGGGCTCCGAGGAGGGCACGATTTCTGCCACCGTAGCCCGGGGATCAGGGCCGGGTGAGTATCTCCGGGCCGTCGTCGGTGATCACGACGGTGTGCTCCCAGTGGGCTGACAGCGAGTGGTCGGCGGTGACGACGGTCCAGCCGTCGTCGGTGAGGAAGGTGTCGGGCTCGCCGACGTTCACCATGGGCTCGAGGGCCAGGGTCATCCCCCGGGTGAGCTTGGAGCCCTTGCCCTGGCGCCCGTAGTTCGGGACCTCTGGCTTCTCGTGCATCGCCCGGCCGATGCCGTGGCCGACGTACTCGCGCACCACCGAGAACCCGGCGGCCTCGACCACCGTCTGCACGGCCGAGCCGACGTCGCCCATGCGGGCTCCCGGGACCATGGCCGCGATGCCGGCCATCATCGACTGGCGGGTGACCTCGATGAGGCGGGCGGCCTCGGCGGAGACCTCCCCCACCCCGGCGGTGAAGGCGGCGTCACCGTGCCAGCCGTCGACGATGGCCCCGCAGTCGATGGAGATGATGTCGCCCTCGTCGAGCACCGTGGGGCCCGGGATGCCGTGCACGATGGCGTCGTTCGGCGAGGCGCAGATCACGGCCGGGAAGCCGTGGTAGCCGAGGAAGTTCGACGTCGCCCCGCGGGTCTCGATGACCTCGCGGCCGATGCGGTCGAGCTCGCCGGTGGTGACCCCGGGGCGGATGGCCTCGCGGATGCGATCGTGCATCTCGGCCACGACACGGCCGGCGGCGCGCATCTTGCGCAGCTCCTCGCGGCTGCGACCCCCCATGGGAGAGCTCAGCCCGCGAGGCGGGCGTCGATGGCGGCGATGAGCCGGGCGGTGACCTCGTCGAGGGTGCCCAGGCCGTCGACCGGTACCAGCACGCCGGTGCCGGCGTACCAGTCGATCGTGGGCTGGGTCTCGGTGGCGTAGGCGTTGAGCCGCTTCGCCACGGCCTCGGGGGTGTCGTCACCGCGCTGCACGACCTCGCCGCCGCAGGTGTCGCAGGTCCAGTTGCTGGCCGGCGGCACCTCGGTCGAGTAGATCCGGCCGCAGTTCTTGCAGACCCGGCGGGAGGAGATGCGCTCGAGCACGACCTCTTCGGGCACCTGCAGGTCGACGGCCACGTCGATGGTGGCGAAGTGCCCGAGGGCCTCGGCCTGCACCACGGTGCGAGGGAACCCGTCGAGCAGGAATCCGTTCTCGAGCGCGTCGCGCTCGGCGAGTCGCTCCTCGACGACGCCCAACATGACCTCGTCGGGGACGAGCTGGCCGGAGTCCATGAAGGACTTGGCCTCGAGGCCGATCGGGGTGGCGTTGGCCACCGCGGCCCGCAGCATGTCGCCGGTGGAGATGTGCGGGGCGCCGTAGTGGGTCGACAGCAGGCTGGACTGGGTGCCCTTGCCCGCGCCCTGACGACCGAAGATGACGAGGCGGACTGCCACTACTTCAGGAACCCTTCGTAGTTGCGCATCATGAGCTGGCTGTCGATCTGCTTCATGGTCTCGAGGGCCACGCCCACGGCGATGAGGATCGAGATGCCGGTGAACTGCACCTGGGTGCCCGGCAGGTAGGTGGTGAGGAGGAACGACGGGATCAGGGCCACCGCGGCGATGAACAGCGCACCGGGGAGGGTGATCCGGGAGAGCACCTTGGCGAGGTAGCGCTCGGTCTGGGGCCCGGGCCGGATGCCGGGGATGAAGCCGCCCTGCTTGCGCAGCGTGTCGGCCTGCTTCACCGGATCGAAGGTGATGGCCGTGTAGAAGTAGGCGAACCCGATGATCAGGAGGCCGAACACGATCATGTGGATCGGCGAGTTCGGGGTGACGAGGTTCGAGTCGACCCAGTCGCGGACGCTGGCCCCCGCTCCGTCGGACGGGAGCACGACGCTGAGCAGCTGCGGCAGGTAGAGCACCGAGCTGGCGAAGATGATCGGGATGACGCCGGACTGGTTGACCTTGAGCGGGATGTAGGTGCTCTGGCCGCCGTACATGCGGCGCCCGACCACCCGCTTGGCGAACTGCACCGGGATGCGGCGCTGCCCCTGCTCGACGAAGACGATGGCCACCAGGATGAGCATGTAGCCGGCCAGCACCAGGATGACGGCGGTCCAGCCGCCGTTGGCCTTGATGGTGGCGAACTGGTTCGGGAGGCCGGCGACGACCGAGGCGAAGATCAGCAGCGACATGCCGTTGCCGATGCCGCGCTGGGTGACGAGCTCGCCCATCCACATCAGCAGCGCCGTGCCGGTGGTGAGGGTGAGCACGATCAGCAGCACGTGGCCGATGTCGAAGTTCGGGACCAGGTCGAGGCCCGTGGTGTTGCCGCCACGGAGGCCGGCGCCACCGTTGTGGAACAGGTAGGCCAGGCCGGTCGACTGCAGGATCGCGATGCCGATGGTGACGTAGCGGGTCCACTGCGTGATCTTGCGCTGGCCGACCGCTCCCTGGTTCTGCCACTCCTCGAGCTTGGGGATCACCACGCCGAGGATCTGCATGATGATCGACGCCGTGATGTACGGCATGATCCCGAGGGCGAAGATGGCGAAGTTGGTGAGCGCGCCACCGGAGAACAGCTGGAGGAACCCGAGGATGCCGCTGGTCTCGGCGCGGGACTTCAGCTCCGAGAGCGCGCCGACGTCGATGCCCGGAACCGGCAGGTGAGCACCCAGCCGGTAGAGCACGATGATGGCCAAGGTGAACAGCACCTTGTTGCGGAGATCCTGGACCTTGAAGATGTTCTTCAGGTTGGTGAGCACCGAGCTGGCTCCTGTGCGCCGGGCGGCGTGTCGACCTAGCGGTTCGTGAGGTGGTTGCCCTTGACGGGCGGACGACGGTCGCCCCACGGCAGGGGCAGGACCTCGACACTACCGCCGGCGGCGATGATGGCTGCCTCGGCCGACTTGGAGAACCCGTGGGCCTTGACGGCCACGGCGCGGGTGATCTGACCCCGGCCGAGGACCTTCACGTGGGCACCCTTGTGGGTGAGGCCCTTGCTGTGCAGGATCTCGGGATCGACGGCGTCGAGGCCGGTGGCATCGATGACGTCGAGGTTCAGGGCCTGGTACTCGACCCGGAAGGGGTTGTTGAAGCCGCGGAGCTTCGGGACCCGCATGGCGAGGGGCAGCTGACCACCCTCGAAGCCGACGGGGATGGACCCGCGGGCCGCCTGGCCCTTGGTGCCGCGGCCTGCGGTCTTGCCGCCCTTGCCGCCGATGCCGCGACCGACGCGCTTGCGGCGGCGGTTCGAGCCCTCAGCGGGCTTGAGATCGTGGATCTTCATCGTCTCGTCCTCGCTACTTCTCGGAGGCGGCGGCGGAGCCGTCGACCTCTTCGACGGTCACGAGGTGCGGGACACGAGCGATCATGCCGCGGATCTCGGGACGGTCGGGAAGGGTGTTGGTCTTGCCGATGCCACGCAGGCCGAGGGCCCGCAGCGTGCCGCGGGTCTTGGGCTTGGTGCCGATGGCCGACTTGACCTGGGTGACCTTGAGCTCGGTCATCACGCCACCTCAGTGGGGACGTGGGGCCCGCGCTCGGACTCCTTGTAGGCCTCGAGGAGGCCCTTGGGCACGAACTCCTCCGGCGAGAGGCCGCGCAGGCGGGCGATCTCGTCGGGGCGCTTGAGCTCCTTGAGCCCGGCGATGGTGGCCCGGGCGACGTTGATGTGGTTCGAGGAGCCGAGCGACTTGCAGAGCACGTCGTGGATGCCGGCCTCTTCGAGGATGGCACGGGCGGCGCCACCGGCGATGACGCCGGTACCGGGGGCGGCGGGCTTGATCAGCACGCGGCCCGCACCCATGCGGCCGATGATCGGGTGGGTGACGGTGCTGCCGGCCAGCGGGACGGCGAAGAGGTTCTTGCGAGCCTCCTCGGTGCCCTTCTGGATGGCGAGGGGCACCTCCTTGGCCTTGCCGTAGCCGAGCCCGACGTGACCGGCGCCGTCGCCGATCACCACGAGGGCGGTGAACGAGAAGCGACGGCCGCCCTTGACCACCTTGGCCACGCGGTTGATGTTGATCACGCGGGACTCGCGCAGGGCGAGGGCGTCGATGTTGGGGGCCATCAGAACTCCAGTCCGGCTTCTCGGGCGGCATCTGCAACCGCGGCCACCCGGCCGTGGTACTGGTTCCCACCGCGGTCGAACACGACCTTCTCGACACCGGCGGCCTTGGCCCGCTCGGCGAGGAGCTTGCCGACCTCGGTGGCGGCGGCGGCGTTGCTCGTGCCGTCGGAGCCGATGTCGGTCTCGATGGTGGACGCGGCGGCCAGGGTGCGGCCGGTCACGTCGTCGATCACCTGGGCGGCGATGTGCCGGTTGGACCGGAACACGGCCAGGCGGGGACGCTCGGCGGTGCCGCGCACCGTCTTGCGCACGCGGCGGTGGCGCCGGATGCGGGCGTCTCGCTTCTGCTTCGCGCTGTCGCTCATCTTCCCTACTTCCCGGCCTTGCCGGCCTTGCGGACCACGCGCTCGTCGCGGTACCGCACGCCCTTGCCCTTGTAGGGCTCCGGCTTCCGGATCTTGCGGATGTTGGCCGCGACCTGGCCGACGGCTTCCTTGTCGATGCCGACCACGCCGATGGTGGTCGGGCTGGCGACCTCGAAGGTCACACCGGCGGGAGCTTCGACCGACACCGGGTGGCTGAAGCCGAGCGCGAGCTCGAGCTTGTTGTCACCCTTGGCGGTGGCGCGGTAGCCGACGCCGACGATGTCGAGGTCCTTGCGGAAGCCCTCGGAGACGCCGACGACCATGTTGTTGACCAGCGAGCGGACCAGGCCGTGCAGGGCACGGTTCTGACGCTCGTCGTTGGGCCGCTCGACGACGAGGACGCCCTCGTCGTTGCGGACCGTGATCTCGCCCGGGATGTCACGCTCGAGCGTGCCCTTCGGGCCCTTGACGGTGATGTGCGAGCCGGCGATGGAGACGTCCACGCCGCTCGGGAGGTTGATGGGTGCGCGCCCAACTCGAGACATTGGGGCCTCCTACCAGACGAAGCAGAGGATCTCGCCGCCCATGCGACGCTTGCGCGCCTCACGGTCGGTCATGAGCCCCTGGCTGGTGGACAGGACAGCGACACCGAGACCGCCGAGAACCCGAGGGATCTTGTCGGCCTTGGTGTACACACGCAGACCCGGCTTGGACACGCGCTTGACCCCGGAGATCACGCGCTTGCGCTCGGGCGAGTACTTCATGGTCACGGTGAGGACGCGGCCCGGACGGTCGGTTGCGTCGGCCACCTCGAAGCTCTCGATGTAGCCCTCCTTGAGGAGCAGCTGAGCGAGAGCCTCCTTGACCTTGGAGGAAGGCATGCGGACCTCGTCATGCATCGCCGTGTTGGCGTTGCGGATGCGGGTGAGCATGTCGGCGATGGGATCGGTCATTGTCATTTAGATCGTTCCCCTCACCAGCTGGCCTTCTTGAGCCCGGGGATCTCCCCGGCATGCCCGAGCTCGCGGAGACACACGCGGCACAGGAGGAACTTGCGGTACACGGCGTGGGGCCGGCCGCAGCGCTGGCAACGGGTGTAACCCCGCACCTTGAACTTGGGGGTGCGCTGCTGCTTGTTGATGAGCGCCTTCTTGGCCATTACTGCTGCCCCTCACGCTTGAACGGGAAGCCGAAGGCATCGAGCAGGGCCTTGCCCTCGGCATTGGTACGAGCCGTCGTCACGATCGTGATGTCGAAGCCACGGGGGACGTCGACCTTGTCGTAATCGATCTCCGGGAACATCAGCTGCTCGCTGACGCCGAAGGTGTAGTTGCCGCGGCCGTCGAACGACTTGGGGTTGAGCCCCCGGAAGTCACGGATGCGGGGGATCGCCAGGCTGATCAGGCGGTCGAAGAACTCCCACATGCGATCGCCCCGGAGGGTGACCTTCACGCCGATGGGGTTGCCCTCACGCAGCTTGAAGCCGGCGATGGACTTCTTGGCCTTGGTGATGACGACCTTCTGGCCGGTGATCAGCTCGAGGTCCCGGACGGCACCGTCGAGCAGCGACTGCTGGCCGAGGGCCGCCCCGACGCCCGAGTTGATGACGATCTTCTCGAAGCGGGGGACCTGCATGATGTTCTCGAGGCCGAGCTCGTCCTTGAGGGCGGCGCGGATCTCGTCGTTGTACCGGGTCTTGAGGCGCGGCACGGTGGTGGTCGCGGTGGTCACGAGAGGTCCCCCTCGCACTTGCGGCAGATGCGGACCTTCGTGCCGTCGGGCTCGAAGCGGTAGCCGATGCGGGTCGGCTTGCCACAGGAGCTGCAGATGATGGCGACGTTGGCCACGGCGATCGGCATCTCCTTGTCGATGATGCCGCCGGTGTTGGTCTGGCTGGTCGGCTTCTGGTGCTTCTTGGCGATGTTGACACCGTCCACGATGACCCGACCCCGTTCGGGGTAGGCCCGGGTGACGGTGCCGGTCTTGCCCCGGTCCTTGCCGGTGAGCACCTGGACGCGATCGCCCTTGCGGATCTTCATCACAGCACCTCCGGTGCCAGCGAGACGATGCGCATGAACTTCTTGTCGCGCAGCTCGCGCCCCACCGGCCCGAAGATGCGGGTGCCACGGGGCTGCATGTTGTCGTTGATGAGGACTGCGGCGTTCTCGTCGAAGCGGATGTAGGAGCCGTCCGGACGACGCTTCTCCTTCTTCACGCGGACGACGACGCACTTGACGACGTCGCCCTTCTTCACCGAGGCGCCGGGGATGGCGTCCTTGACCGTGGCGACGAAGACGTCGCCGATCGAGGCGTAGCGCCGCTTGGAGCCCCCGAGCACCTTGATGCAGAGGACTTCCTTGGCACCGCTGTTGTCAGCCACGCGCAGTCGCGATTCCTGCTGGATCATCGGGCACGCTCCAACACGTCGACCAGGCGCCAGCGCTTCAGCTTCGAGAGCGGGCGGGTCTCCTGGATGCGCACCTTGTCGCCGACGTTGAGGTCGTTGGCCTCGTCGTGGACGTAGAGCTTGTTGGTGCGCTGGACCGTCTTGTTGTAGCGGGGGTGGCGCACCCGGTCGGTGACGGCCACGACGGCCGTCTTGTCCATGCTCGTCGAGACGACCGTGCCTTCACGCACCTTGCGCGGGTTGGCCCGGGTCTCTTCGGTGGCCGCAGTCTCGTCAGCCATCACGCGGTCTCCTCGTCGGCCGCCAGCGCGTCGGCTGCGGCGATCTCACGCTCACGCAACTCGGTGTTGACGCGAGCGACCTGCTTGCGCACGGCACCGAGCCGTGCGGAATTGTCGAGCTGGCCGGTGACGTGCTGGAAGCGGAGGTTGAACAGCTCTTCCTTCGCGTCGGCCAGCTTGTCGAGCAGCTCGCTGTCGCTCGCGTCCCGGAGGGACTCCTTGGTCTTGGCCATCAGAAACCCTCCTCCCGGACGACGAAGCGAGCCTTGATCGGCAGCTTCTGGATGGCCCGGTCGATGGCCTCACGGGCGACGACCGGGTCGTTGTAGGACAGCTCGAACAGCACGCGGCCCGGCTTCACGACGGCGACCCAGCGCTCCGGGTTGCCCTTGCCGGAGCCCATGCGGGTCTCGGCCGGCTTCTGCGTGACGGGCTTGTGCGGGAAGACGTTGATCCAGACCTTGCCACCGCGCTTGATGTGGCGGGTCATGGCGATACGGGCGGCCTCGATCTGGCGGGCGGTGATCCAGCCCGGCTCGAGGGCCTGGATGCCGTAGTCACCGAAGGTGACCTCGGTGCCACCCTTGGCCTGTCCCTGCGTGCGACCGCGCTGCTGCTTGCGGTGCTTGACCTTCTTGGGCATCAACATGGTCAGTCACCATCCCCGGGACGGAAGTGCGGGGTCTCGTTGTGCTGCCGGGTGGAGCGCTCGATCTCCTCTTCCTCGGCGAGAAGTCGCTCGAGCTCGGGATCGGCCTCCTTCACCAGCGGAGCGGCCTCGACCTCGTCGGTGGGCTCGGCGACGGCCTCGGCGGGCGCATCGGCCGGGCGACGACGGGCAGCGGCGGAGGACACGACCTTGCGGGGCTTCGGGGCGCCGGAGGTCTCGCCGACGGCCATGGCGGCCTCGCGGGTGGCCTTGTCGTCGAGCTGGCTCTTGTAGGGGAGGATGTCGCCCTTGTAGAGCCAGACCTTCACGCCGATGCGGCCGTAGGTGGTCTTGGCCTCGCGGAAGCCGTAGTCGATGTCGGCGCGCAGCGTGTGCAGCGGCACCCGGCCCTCGCGGTACCACTCGGTGCGGGCCATCTCGGAGCCGCCGAGGCGACCCGAGCACTGGACCCGGATGCCGAGGGCGCCGGCCTTCTGGGCGTTCTGCACGGCCCGCTTCATCGCACGGCGGAACGCCACGCGACCGGCGAGCTGGTCGGCGACACCCTGGGCGATCAGCGCGGCGTCGAGCTCCGGCTGCTTGATCTCCTGGATGTTGAGCTGGACCTTGTTGTTGCCCGAGATCTTGGTGAGCCCGGCGCGGAGGCGATCGGCCTCGGCACCACGACGACCGATCACGATGCCCGGACGGGCGGTGTGGACGTCGACGCGGAGGCGGTCACGGGTGCGCTCGACCTCGATGCGGCTGATCGCGGCGTGCGGCAGCTGCGTCATGAGGTAATCGCGGATCTTCCAGTCCTCGATGACGTAGGTGGCGTACTCCTTGCGCTCCGCGAACCACCGGGACTTCCAGTCGGTGGTGACGCCGAGGCGGAACCCGTACGGGTTGACCTTCTGGCCCATCAGTCTTCCTTCCCTTCGGCCTCGGCAGCGGCGTCAGCCTGTTCCTCGGCGGCGCTGGCCTCGGCCTCGACCGGCTCGGCCTGCTCGGCCAGGTCGGCTTCGTTGGCCTCGAGCTCGACCTCGGCCTCGGCCGGGGCGACCTCGTCGTGGTCGTGATCGTGGTCGTGATCGTGGTCGTGATCGTGGTCGTGCTCGGCCTCGGCCTTGCGCTCGGCCTTGGCCGAACGGCTGCGGGCGACGCGCTCACGGCGGGCCTCGGCGGCGGCACGGCCGCCACCGGCGCGGCCACTGGCGGCCTCACGGGTGCGCAGGGCCTCGAGGTCCTCGGTGGAGAGGCGGCTCACGATGACGGTGATGTGGCAGGTGCGCTTGCGGATGCGGGTCGCACGGCCACGGGCACGGGGGCGCCAGCGCTTGAGCGTCGGGCCCTCGTCGGCGTAGCAGGCCGACACGAACAGCTCGTCGGCGGGGATGGCGTTGTTGTGCTCGGCGTTGGCGATGGCCGACTCGAGGCACTTGAGGATCGTCCGGGCGATGTCACGCTCGGCGAGCTCGAGGACCTCGAGCGCCCGCGCCACGGGAAGGCCCCGGATGAGATCGAGGATCTCACGGGCCTTGTAGGCCGAGGAACGCACGTACTTGACCTGGGAGCGAACGCCGGGGCGCTCGTTGGTCTTCACACCGAAGGCCATCAGCGGCGGCCCTTCTTCTCTTGGCCGGCATGGAACTTGAAGGTCCGGGTGGGAGCGAACTCACCCAGCTTGTGACCCACCATCGACTCGGTGATGTACACCGGGACGTGCTTGCGGCCGTCGTGCACGGCGATGGTGTGGCCAACCATCTCGGGGATGATCGTGGAGCGGCGCGACCAGGTCTTGATGACGCGCTTCTCGTTCTGCTCGTTGAGGGTGTCCACCTTCTTCAAGAGGTGGTCGTCGACGAACGGGCCCTTCTTCAGACTGCGAGGCATCGGTGGCCCCCTCCCTAGCGGCGCGAGCCGCGGGTGCGGCGACGACGAACGATGAGCTTCTGCGACGGCTTGGTCTTGTCGCGGGTGCGGCCCTCGGGCTTGCCCCAGGGCGACACCGGGTGGCGACCACCGGAGGTCTTGCCCTCGCCACCGCCGTGCGGGTGGTCGACCGGGTTCATGGCGACACCGCGGGTCTGGGGCTTGACGCCCTTCCAGCGGTTACGTCCGGCCTTGCCGATCTTGATCAGCTCGTGCTCGGAGTTGCCGACCTCGCCGACCGTGGCGCGGCAGTCGATCGGGACGCGGCGCATCTCGGTGCTCGGGAGGCGCAGGGTGGCGTAGTCGCCCTCCTTGGCCACGAGCTGGATGCTCATGCCGGCGCTGCGGGCCATCTTGCCGCCGCCGCCGGGCTTGAGCTCGACGTTGTGCACGACGGTGCCGACGGGGATGTAGCGCAGCGGCAGGGCGTTGCCGGGGCGGATGTCGCTGCCCTGGCCGCTCTGGAGCTTGTCGCCGACCTGCACGCCCTTCGGGGCGAGGATGTAGGCCTTCTCGCCGTCGTGGTAGTGCAGCAGCGCGATGCGGCAGGTGCGGTTGGGGTCGTACTCGATCGCCGCGACGGTGGCGGGGACGCCGTCCTTGACGCGACGGAAGTCGACGATGCGGTACCGCTGCTTGTGACCGCCACCCTTGTGACGGGCGGTCTTGCGGCCGTAGCTGTTGCGGCCACCCGTCTTGGTCTTGGGGGCCAGCAGGGTGCGCTCGGGCGTGGTCTTGGTGATCTCCGAGAAGTCGGAGACCGTCTGGAACCGGCGGCCGGCGCTGGTGGGCTTGCGCTTGCGAAGAGCCATCGTCCTACCCCTCGAACAGTTCGATACGGTCGCCGTCGGCGAGGGTGACGAAGGCGCGCTTGGTGTCGGGACGGGAGCCGAAGGTGCCGGTCTTGCGGTTGCGCTTGCGCTTCCCGTTGCGGTTCAGCGTGTTCACCTTGAGCACACGCACACCGAAGATGGTCTCGACGGCGTCGTGGATCTCCGGCTTGGAGGCGTCCGGGTGGACGACGAAGGTGTAGACGTTGCTGTCGAGCAGGCCGTAGCTCTTCTCGCTCACGACCGGCTTGATGATGACGTCGCGGGGGTCCTTCACTTGGCTGCCTCCGCCTCGGCGACCGGGGCGACCGGCGGCACGTTGGATCGGGTGAACACCACGTAGTCGTTCACCAGCACGTCGTAGGTGTTGAGGTGACCGGCTTCGAGGATGTGGACGTTCTGGAGGTTGCGGAAGCTCTTCCAGGCGCCGACGTCGTCGCGGGAGAGCACCACGAGGATGCGGCCCTCGAGTCCGAGGGCGGCCAGAGCGGCCACCGCACCCTTGGTCGAGGGGGTGTCGAAGCCCCAGTCGTCGACCACGATGACCTTGCCGTCGGCTGCACGGTCCGAGAGGGCCGAGCGCAGCGCCAGCTTGATCATCTTCTTGGGGGTCTTCTGGGCGTAGCTGCGGGGCTTGGGGCCGAGCGCCACACCGCCACCGATCCACTGCGGGGACCGGGTCGAGCCCTGACGGGCACGACCGGTGCCCTTCTGCTTCCAGGGCTTGGCACCGCCGCCACGCACCTCGGCGCGGGTCTTGGTGCTCTGGGTGCCGGCTCGCTTGGCGGCGAGCTGGGCGGTGACGACCTGGTGCATGACCGGGACGTTGGGCTCGATGCCGAAGGTGGCCTCGTCGAGCTCGATGGTGCCGGCGTCGGCGCCGGCGGTGGTCTTGACCGTCACGCTGGCCATCACGCATCACCCTTCGTGGCGGCCTTGACCGCATCGCGGATCACGACGAGCCCGCCCTTGGGGCCCGGGACGGCGCCCTTCACGAGCAGGAGGTTCTTCTCGGCGTCGGTGGAGACGACCTTCAGGTTCAGGGTCGTGACCTTCTCGGCGCCCATGCGGCCGGCCATCCGGGTGCCCTTGAACACGCGGGCGGGGGTGGCGCAGGCACCGATGGAGCCGGGCGCACGGTGGACGCGGTGCGCACCGTGGGAGGCCCGCTGGCCCGAGAAGTTGTGCCGCTTCATGGCGCCGGCGAAGCCCTTGCCCTTGCTGACGGCGGTCACGTCGACGAGCTCGCCGGACACCAGGGTGTCGACGGAGATCTCCTGACCGACCTCGAAGCCCGAGACGTCGTCGAGGCGGAGCTCGAGGACCTTGAGCCCGGCGCGGACGCCGGCCTTCTCGAAGTGGCCCCGATCGGGGTTGTTGAGCTTGCGGGCGTCCTTGTCACCGAAGGTGACCTGAAGGGCGTTGTACCCGTCGCGTTCGGCGGTCTTCACCTGCACGACACGCATGGGTTCGACCTTGAGGACGGTCACGGGCACGACGCGGTTGGCATCGTCCCAGACCTGGGTCATGCCGACCTTTTCGCCGACTACTGCTTTGTTCGCCATGACGGCAACGATCTTTCTGTGCGGATTTTGCGTCGTCTCCCCCACCCGGAGGTGGGGCCTTCACGCAGACGCTCCGCACGGGGAATCCCCCGGCGGAGCGCCAGTCGGTTGTGCTGCGGGGTACCCGGGCCACTCGGAAGCGGAACGGGCCGTCGCAGACGTCGGTTCGATCGACGAAGAGGTGCGCACGTCGGCTCCCCGCAGGGGGCCTCGGACGCACAAGGAGGAGATGATAGCGACCGGAGGGCCGGTCTCCAAACCGGGCCGCCGGGAAGGCGGGGCTAGAGCCCCATCCGGGTGGTGACCCCGTGGTCGCGGCCGGCGGTGTAGCCGCCGTCGACGGCGATCGCCTGGCCGGTGACGAACGAGGCGTCGGAGGACACCAGGAAGGTGGCCACCGACGCGATCTCGGACGGGCGACCGAGGCGGCGCAGCTTGTGCTCCTCCTTGATCTCCAGGAGCATCTCGTCGAGCTCCGGATCGCCCAGGCTGCGAAGCATCGGGGTGTCGATGAAGCCGGGGCAGATGGCGTTGGAGCGGATGCCCAGGCGGCCGTAGTCGATGGCCATGTTCTTGGTCAGGATCACGACGCCGCCCTTGGAGGCGTTGTAGGAGCTGCCCCCGGCGGTCCCCTCCAGGCCCTCGACGCTGGCGACGGTGACGACGCTCCCCCGCTCGCCGTCGATCGGCTCCTGGCCCATCATCTGGGTGATCACGTGCTTGGCCGTGAGGAACGTGCCCTTCAGGTTCACCCCGAGGACGTGGTCCCAGCTGGCCCCGTCGACCATGTGCACGGGGCCGCCACCGGGCACGCCGGCGCTGGTCACGACACCGTCGATGCGCCCCGTCAGCTCGGCCGCCGCGGCGACCAGGGCCTGGACGGAGCCCTCGTCGGTCACGTCGCAGATCTCGAAGCGCTCGGGCGCCGTGGCTCCGGCCGCGGCCGGCCCCAGGTCGCCACCGACCACCCGGGCGCCCTCTGCGGTGAAGCGCTCGACGCACGCGGCGCCGATCCCCGACGACGATCCCGTCACCAGCATGACCTTGCCGTCCAGACGACCCATGACCTCTCCCCCTGTGCGTCGCCGCCCGGCGGGTGGCGATCGGAGCCCCGGCGAACGCCGGGAGCGACGATCCTACGGTCCGTCGTCGAACGCAGGCCGTCTATCCTGTCGTCCTCCCCCCGGTCATGGGGAACGAGCGCGGATCGACCTGCGATCCCCACGAAAGGCGGACCGATGTCAACATCCCTCACCCGCAAGGCCCGCGCAGGGCTCGTCTCGGCGGCCCTGGCTGTCGTCGCTGCCGGTGCGGTGACGATCCTCCCGGCCGATGCCCAGGTGACGCCGACCCTGACGATCTCCCCGTCGACCATCACCGTGGGCCAGTCGGCCGACGTCATCGCAACCGGTTGCGTCGCCGAGGCCGATCAGGCCGACCTGTACGTGGTCTTCGGCTCCAACGAGGGTGGCCCCGGGGGCACCGACCCGCAGCCCACCGACGCCGAGGGCACCGCGACCTTCAACACCGGCCCGGCGCCGGAGGGCGCCGAGGGCACCTACCAGATCACCGCGCAGTGCGTCTTCGACAACGGCGAGGGCTTCGACGTGGTGTTCACCTACGACCCCGCGGTGCTGACCGTGGTGGCCGCGACGCCCCCCACCAGCGAGCCGACCACGACCACCACGGCCCAGGTGGCCGACGTCGTGACCGTGGCCCCGGCCTTCACCGGCTGAGCCGACCTTCCTGACGCGACGAGGGCCCGGGCCGATCGCCCGGGCCCTCTCGCGTCGTGGGGCCTGCGTCAGCCCAGAGGGTCGATGCCGGAGACACCGTTGTCGGCGACGTGCTCGGTCCACTCCCGGCCGTTCCACCAGCGGTGCTGGTGGCGCCCGCTGGGGTCGGCGGCCCACTGCTCGGGGACAGCGGGCGCCGTCGGGGCCGTGGGGGTGATCGTCTCGGCTCCACCGAAGGCGGCCTGGGGCTCGGCCGCCACGGCGGTCTCGAGGGTGGTCGGCTCCGGCTGCGCCTCCGGCACCACTGCATCGACGACCGGCGTCGGCCCCGGCTCAGGGATCGGCTCCGGCTCAGGGATCGGCTCCGGCTCCGGCTCTGGCTCTGGCTCCGGCTCGATGCCGGCGGCCCAGTTCACCGCCTCGTCGCGCTCGGCGAGGGAGAAGCGACGGATCTCGCCGGGGATCAGCCAGGCGAAGGCACCCACGAGGTGCTCCACCCACTCGACGTCGGAGACCACCGCCGCCCGCTCCCAGGCCGAGAGATGGTGGGTGCCGAGCTTGGCGTCCTCCCAGTCGGCACCAGCGGAGTAGCCGGTGAACTCGGGACCGAGGACGTAGACCAGTCGGACACGCCCTCCCGCCTCGATGGCGGCGTCGATGGCCGGCCGGAGGACGTCGCGGTAGTCGTCGGAGTGGACCTCGCCCACGGCCTCGAAGCCGATGACGCCGGTCGGGAGGTCGGTGATCGCTCGCAGCATCGGTCCAGTCTGTCGCATGGCGAGGGCCCACGGGAGGGCGACCCGACGCGCAGGAGCCCGGACCGAGGCCCGGGCTCCCGTTCAGTTCTCAGTTGGCTGACGACGCCGAGGCGTCAGACCTGCTGGATCTTGATCTCGATGTCGACGCCGGCCGGGAGGTCGAGGCGCTGGAGCGAGTCGACGGTCTTCGGGGTGGGATCGACGATGTCGAGCAGACGCTTGTGGATGCGCATCTCGAAGTGCTCGCGAGAGTCCTTGTCCTTGTGGGGGGACCGGATCACGGTGTAGCGGTGCTTCTCGGTGGGGAGGGGCACCGGGCCACGCACGGTGGCGCTGGTGCGCACCACGGTCTCCACGATCTTCTTCGTCGACTGGTCGACGATCTCGTGGTCGTACGCCTTGAGCCGGATGCGGATCTTCTGCTTGTCAGCCATGTTCGTCCGCTCTCGTTACTTGATGATCTTGGTGACGCGGCCGGCGCCAACGGTACGACCACCCTCACGGATGGCGAACCGGAGGCCCTCTTCCATGGCGATCGGGTTGATGAGCTCCACGGTCATGACCGTGTTGTCACCCGGCATGCACATCTCAGTGCCCTCCGGCAGCGAGATCTGACCCGTCACGTCAGTCGTACGGAAGAAGAACTGCGGCCGGTAGTTCCCGAAGAACGGCTTGTGACGCCCGCCCTCTTCCTTGGTCAGCACGTACACCTGACCCTCGAACTCGCTGTGCGGGGTGATCGAACCAGGCTTCGCGAGCACCTGGCCACGCTCGACCTCTTCCTTCTTCGTGCCACGAAGCAGCGCACCGATGTTGTCACCCGCACGACCCTCGTCGAGCAGCTTGCGGAACATCTCCACACCCGTGCACGTCGTCTTCTGCGTCGGCTTGATACCAACGATCTCGATCTCGTCACCGGTGTGGATGATCCCCTGCTCCACACGACCCGTCACCACCGTGCCACGACCCGTGATCGTGAACACATCCTCGATCGGCATCAGGAACGGCTTCTCGGTGTCACGCTCAGGCTGGGGGATGTAGCTGTCAACAGCCTCCATCAGCTCCAGGATCTGCGCCGTCGCCGTCGCATCACCCTCGAGCGCCTTCAGCGCCGACACCTTGATCACCGGAACATCATCACCCGGGAACTCGTACTCGTTGAGAAGCTCACGAACCTCGAGCTCCACCAGATCCAGCAGCTCCTCGTCATCGACCATGTCGACCTTGTTCAGAGCCACCACGATCGACGGCACACCGACCTGCTTCGCCAACAGCACGTGCTCACGGGTCTGAGGCATCGGACCATCAGCCGCAGACACCACCAAGATCGCACCATCGACCTGAGCCGCACCGGTGATCATGTTCTTGATGTAATCCGCGTGACCAGGCATGTCGACATGCGCGTAATGCCGGTTCGCGGTCTCGTACTCGACATGCGCGATGTTGATCGTGATACCGCGCTCACGCTCCTCAGGAGCCTTGTCGATGTTCGCGAAATCCGTCGCCGAGTTGTGCTCCGGATCCTGCTCCGCCAACACCTTCGAGATCGCCGCCGTCAGCGTCGTCTTCCCATGGTCGATATGACCCATCGTGCCCACGTTCGCATGGGGCTTGGTCCGCTCGAACTTCTCACGCGCCATCGGTGGCGGTCTCCTTGGTGATGCCCGCGTGGGGCGACTCTGTGCTGGTTGGAAAGGAACGTTGGTGCTGCTCGGAAAAGCTGATGCCGGTCGGAACCGACCGTGCTGCACACCGGGGGCCATGGGCCCCCGGCGGGATCACTCCCCGCGGACGCGGGTGACGATCTCTTCCTGCACGTTCGACGGCATCGGCTGATACGAGTCGAACTGCATGGTGTAGGTGGCCCGTCCCTGGGTGCGGGAACGAAGGTCGGTAGCGTAGCCGAACATGTCCGACAGCGGCACCTGGGCCCGGATGATCTGGGAGTTGCCCTTCTGCTCCATGCCGCCGAGCTTGCCGCGGCGGCTGGAGAGATCGCCCATCACGTCGCCCATGTAGTCCTCGGGCGTCGAGACCTCGACGTTCATGATCGGCTCGAGCAGGACCGGCTTGGCCTTGCGGGCGGCCTCCTTGAAGGCCATCGTGCCGGCGATCTTGAAGGCCATCTCGGACGAGTCGACGTCGTGGTACTTGCCGTCGGTGAGGATCGCCCGGATGTCGACGGTCGGGTAGCCGGCGAGCACGCCGGAGGTCATCGCCTGCTGGATGCCGTGGTCGACCGAGGGGATGTACTCCTTCGGGATGCGGCCACCGCTGATCTTGTCGACGAACTCGTAGCCGCCACCCGCACCCGTGTTCTCGAGGGTGATGGTGACCTCGGCGTACTGACCCGAGCCACCCGTCTGCTTCTTGTGGGTGTAGGTCGAGTTCTCGATGGTCTGGGAGATGGTCTCGCGGTAGGCCACCTGCGGCTTGCCGACGGTGGCGTCGACCTTGAACTCACGCAGCATGCGGTCGACGAGCACCTCGAGGTGCAGCTCGCCCATGCCGGAGATCACGGTCTGGCCGGTGTCCTCGTCGGTGCGGACCTGGAAGGTGGGGTCCTCCTCGGAGAGCGAGAACAGGGCCTTGGACATCTTGTCCTGGTCGGCCTTGGTCTTGGGCTCCACGGCGACGTGGATGACCGGCTCCGGGAAGATGAGCTCCTCGAGCACCAGCGGGTTGGCCGGGTCGCAGAGGGTGTCACCGGTCTTGGTGTTCTTGAAGCCGATGCCGGCCACGATGTCGCCGGCGAAGACGTGATCGCGGTCCTCGCGGTCGTTGGCGTGCATCTCCAGGATGCGGCCGATGCGCTCCTTGGACTGGGTGCGGCTGTTGAGGACCTGGCCACCCTTCTCGAGCTGGCCGCTGTAGACCCGGAAGTACGTGAGCTTGCCCACGTGGGGGTCGGTCATGATCTTGAAGGCCAGCGCCGCGAACGGGGCGTCGTCGCTCGGCGGGCGCTCGACGTCGGTGTCGCCCTTGAGGTTGGTGCCCTGCACCGGCGGGAGGTCGAGCGGCGACGGGAGGTACCAGACGACGGCGTCGAGGAGGGGCTGCACGCCCTTGTTCTTGAAGGCGGTGCCGTTGAGGACGGGGATGACCTCGCCGGCGATGGTGGCCTTGCGGATGGCGTCGCGGAGCTCGTCGACGGAGATCTCCTCCTCGCCGACGAACTTCTCGAGGAGCGCCTCGTCGACCGAGGCGACCGTCTCGATCAGGTCGGCGCGGTACGCCTCGGCGTCGTCGCGCATGTCCGCGGGGATCTCCTGGACCTCCCACTTGGCGCCCAGCTCCTCGTCGAGCCACACGAGGGCGTCCATGGTGACCAGGTCGACCACGCCCTTGTAGTGGCCCTCGGCGCCGATCGGCAGCTGGAGGACGGCGGTGTTGGCCTCGAGGCGGTCCTTGATGGAGTCGAGGGCGGCGTAGAAGTCCGCGCCCAGGCGGTCCATCTTGTTGATGAAGCAGATGCGCGGGACGTTGTACTTGTTGGCCTGACGCCACACCGTCTCGGTCTGGGGCTCCACACCGGCGACGCCGTCGAACACCGCGACCGCGCCGTCGAGCACGCGGAGGGAGCGCTCGACCTCGACGGTGAAGTCGACGTGGCCGGGGGTGTCGATGATGTTGATCCGGTGGTCGGCCCACTCGCAGGTGGTGGCCGCCGACGTGATGGTGATCCCGCGCTCCTGCTCCTGGACCATCCAGTCCATGGTGGCGCCGCCGTCGTGGACCTCACCGATCTTGTAGTTCTTGCCGGTGTAGTAGAGGATCCGCTCGGTCGTGGTGGTCTTGCCGGCATCGATGTGGGCCATGATGCCGATGTTGCGGGTGCGCTCGAGCGAGTACGGGCGACTGGCCATCTCTTCAGTCCTGTCGGTGGGGCGTGGTGGGTTCGGCGGGAGGGGCGGCAGCGCTGTCGCGACGACGCCCCGCCGTGGCGGGGCGACCGAGGCGGCGGCAGCGCCGGAGTGCGGCTACCAGCGGTAGTGCGCGAAGGCCTTGTTGGACTCGGCCATCTTGTGGAGGTCTTCCTTGCGCTTGATCGACGCGCCGACGCCGTTGCTGGCGTCGAGCAGCTCGTTGGCGAGGCGCTCGGCCATCGTGCGCTCACGGCGCTGACGGGAGTAGCCGACGATCCAGCGGATGGCGAGGGTGTTGGCCCGACGGGGGCGCACCTCGACCGGGACCTGGTAGGTGGCACCGCCGACGCGGCGGCTGCGCACCTCGAGCTGGGGCTTGATGCCGTCGACGGCACGCTTCAGCGTGGCGATCGGCTCGGAGCCGGTCTTGGCCTCGATGATCTCGAGCGCCTCGTAGACGATCTTCTCGGCGGTGGAGCGCTTGCCGCGCTGCAGGATCTTGTTGACGAGCTGGGTGACGACCACCGACCGGTAGATCGGATCGGGCATCAGCTCTCGGCGCGGGGCGGGACCCTTGCGGGGCACGTCAGCTCTCCTTCTTGGCGCCGTAGCGACTACGGGCCTGCTTGCGGTCGCGCACGCCCGAGGTGTCGAGCGTGCCGCGGATGATCTTGTAACGGACGCCGGGAAGATCCTTCACACGGCCTCCACGCACGAGCACGATGGAGTGCTCCTGCAGGTTGTGGCCCTCGCCCGGGATGTAGGCGGTGACCTCCATGCCACTGGACAGGCGCACACGGGCGACCTTTCGCAGTGCGGAGTTCGGCTTCTTCGGGGTGGTCGTGTAAACGCGCGTGCACACACCCCGTCGCTGCGGGGCGCCCTTGAGGGCCGGGGTCTTGCCCTTCGCGGGCTTCGACTGGCGGCCCTTGCGGACCAACTGCTGGATGGTGGGCACAGCGAACCTTTCCTACGTTCTCAACACGGCGTTCGATTGGCGCGTCGTTCGATATCGGCCTCAGAAGGCGCGATCCGCGACAGAGCCGACTTGCAATGCTAGGGGCGGGCGCACCGGTTCGGCAAACGCCCGTGGGACGCCGGCCGGGACGAGCCCGGCCGGCGGTCCTGGATGGGTCAGACGGAGCCCTCGGCCTGCGGGAGCTCGATCACCTTGGCGTCGGGCTGCTCGTCGCCGCCCTCGGCCAGGTCACCGGCTCCGGCGACGAGGTCGCCCGCCATGCGCTCGGCGAGCATGTCGGCCAGATCGGCGTCGTCGTCACCCGAGGAGTAGTACTCCATGGGCGAGTAGTCCGGCGCCGAGGTGGCGATGTCCCGGTAGGCGAAGGTGCCGGTGCCCGCCGGGATCAGCTTGCCGATGATGATGTTCTCCTTGAGGCCGAGCAGCGAGTCGCTGCGCGACTCGATGGCGGCCTCGGTGAGCACCCGGGTCGTCTCCTGGAAGGAGGCGGCGGAGAGCCAGGAGTCGGTGGCGAGCGACGCCTTGGTGATGCCCATGATCTCGGGGCGGCCCTCAGCAGGCTGCTTGCCCTCCATCACGAGCGCCCGGTTGACGTCGCGGTACACCTTCGAGTCGACCCGCTCGCCCGGCAGGAAGTCGGAGTCGCCCGGCTCCTGCACCGCGATCTTGCGGGTCATCTGGCGCACGATCAGCTCCACGTGCTTGTCGTGGATCGGCACGCCCTGGTCCTGGTACACCTTCTGGACCTCGGTGACGAGGTACTGCTGGGTCTCCTGGACACCCTTGATCTCGATGAGCTCCTTGGGGTCCCGAGGGCCGTCGACGATGGGATCGCCGGCGTTGATCTCCTGGCCGTCGACCACCTCGAGGCGGGCGAGGCTGGGGACCGTGTAGGCCTCCTCGGTGCCGTCGTCGGCGACGACGGTGATGACCCGGCCCTTGCCCTCGTCCTCGGCGATGCGCACGATGCCCGTCAGACGGGACAGCGTGGCCTTGCCCTTCGGGCTGCGGGCCTCGAACAGCTCCACCACTCGGGGGAGACCGCCGGCGATGTCGGCGCCGCCGGCGATGCCACCGGTGTGGAAGGTCCGCATGGTGAGCTGGGTGCCGGGCTCGCCGATCGACTGGGCGGCGATGACGCCGACCGCCTCGCCGACCTCGATGAGCTTGGCGGTGGCCAGCGACAGGCCGTAGCAGGCGCCGGAGACGCCGACGTCGGAGTCATCGGTGAGGGGCGACAGCACCCGGACCCGGGTGATGGCCGGATCGTCGCGCAGCGCCTCCATCTCGGGCTCACCCACGAGGGTGCCCTTGCCGTACACGGTGCCGTCGGAGAGGGTGACGTCGTCGGCCAGGGTGCGGCTGTAGAGACGGGTCTCCAGCCAGGACCGCTTGCCGGGTCGGTCGGGCTCGACGCCTTCGATCCAGATGCCGCGGACCGCACCACCGTTGGCGAAGGGGTCTTCGTCGTTGATGATGAGCTCCTGGGCGACGTCGACGAGACGGCGGGTCAGGTAGCCGGAGTCGGCGGTACGGAGGGCCGTGTCGACGAGGCCCTTACGGGCGCCCGGCGTGGCGATGAAGTACTCCAGCATCGTCAGGCCTTCACGGAAGTTCGACTTGATCGGCCGGGGGATCATGTCGCCTCGGGGGTTGGCCACGAGGCCTCGCATGCCCGCGATCTGGCGGACCTGCATCATGTTCCCTCGGGCGCCCGAGCCGACCATCATGTCGATGGGGTTGAACTTCTCGGCCTTGAGGGTGATCTCCATGGCCGTGCGCACCTCGTCGGTGGCGGTCGTCCAGATCTCGACCTCCTTCTGACGGCGCTCACCATCGGTGATGATGCCCCGTCGGAACTGGGTCTCGACCTTGTCGGCCTCCTTCTCGTGCCGATCCAGGATCTCCTTCTTCGCCACCGGGGTCTTGACGTCCTCGATCGAGATCGTCAGGCCGGACTTGGCGGCGAAGCGGTAGCAGAGCTCCTTGATGCGGTCGAGCGACGCGGCGACATCGGCCTTGTCGTAGTTGTGAGCCAGCTCGTCGACGATGCGGCCCATGATCTTCTTGTCGATGCGGTAGTTCTGGAACTCGAAGCCCTCGGGGAGGGTCGTGTCGAAGAAGACTCGCCCGGGGGTGGTGCGGCGGTAGACCGGTCGCCCGTTCTCCTCGCCGGTGACGTGCTCCGGGTGGCGGTACTCGATCAGCGCGTGGAGCTCCACGTCGCCGTTCTCGTACGCCCGCTCGACCTCGTCGAGGGCACGGAAGACCCGGCCCTCGCCCTTGGCGCCCTCGACCTGCTCGGTGAGGTAGAAGGCACCGATGATCATGTCCTGGGTCGGGGTGACCAGGGCGCGGCCGTCGGCCGGCGACAGGATGTTGTTGGCCGAGAGCATGAGCACCCGGGCCTCGGCCTGGGCCTCGGCCGACAGGGGCAGGTGCACGGCCATCTGGTCGCCGTCGAAGTCGGCGTTGAAGGCGTGGCACACCAGCGGGTGGATCTGGATGGCCTTGCCCTCGACGAGGACCGGCTCGAAGGCCTGGATGCCGAGGCGGTGCAGCGTGGGCGCCCGGTTCAGCATCACCGGGTGCTCCTTGATGACCTCCTCGAGCACGTCCCAGACCTGCGGGCGACGGCGCTCGACCATGCGCTTGGCCGACTTGATGTTCTGGGCCAGCTCGGCGTCGACCAGCTTCTTCATGACGAACGGCTTGAACAGCTCGAGCGCCATCAGCTTGGGCAGGCCGCACTGGTGCAGCTTGAGGGTCGGGCCGACCACGATGACCGAACGGCCGGAGTAGTCGACGCGCTTGCCGAGCAGGTTCTGGCGGAACCGGCCCTGCTTGCCCTTCAGCATGTCGGAGAGCGACTTCAGCGGGCGGTTGCCCGGGCCGGTGACCGGCCGGCCGCGGCGGCCGTTGTCGAACAGCGCGTCGACGGCCTCCTGGAGCATGCGCTTCTCGTTGTTCACGATGATCTCGGGAGCCCCGAGGTCGAGGAGGCGCTTGAGCCGGTTGTTGCGGTTGATCACCCGGCGGTAGAGGTCGTTCAGGTCGGAGGTGGCGAAGCGGCCACCGTCGAGCTGGACCATCGGGCGCAGCTCCGGCGGAATCACCGGGACGACGTCGAGGATCATGGCGCGCGGGTCGTTGACCCGACGGCCGTTCTCGTCGCGGCGGTTGAACGCCGAGACGATCTTCAGACGCTTGATGGCCTTCTGCTTGCGCTGGGCCGACAGCGGCTTCTGGCCCTCCGGCGGGTCGATCTGGACCCGGAGGATCTCCTCGTCGCCCTCGAGGTCGATGCGGTCGATGAGGCGCGCGATCGCGTCGGCGCCCATGCCGCCCTCGAAGTACTCGCCGTAGCGGTCCTGCAGCTCGCGCCACAGCATCTCGTCTTCGATGATCTTGCGGGCGAAGATGTCCTTGAACTCGTCGAAGGCACGCACGACGAGGTCGAGCTCCATCTCGTAGCGCTCGCGGATGGACTGGAGGTCCTTCTCCGCGGCGCGCTGACGGGCCTTGATGTCGGTGTCCTTGGCGCCTTCGGCCTCGAGCCCGGCGATCTCGGCCTCGAGGGCCTCGAAGCGCTTGGCGAGCTCGAGCTCGCGCTCCTTCTCGATGGCCTCGCGCTCGCCGATCATCTCGGTCTCGAGGTTCGGGAGGTCCTCGTGGCGGCGCTCCTCGTCGACGTAGGTGACGAGGTTGGCGGCGAAGTAGATGACCTTCTCGAGCTGCTTGGCCTTCATCTCCTCGCGGGCCTCGGTGCCCATGAGCAGGTAGGCCAGCCAGGAACGGGTGCCGCGGAGGTACCAGATGTGCACGACCGGGGCGGCCAGCTCGATGTGGCCCATCCGCTCACGGCGGACCTTGGAGCGGGTGACCTCCACGCCGCAGCGCTCGCAGATGATGCCCTTGAAGCGCACGCGCTTGTACTTGCCGCAGTAGCACTCCCAGTCCTTCTGCGGACCGAAGATCTTCTCGCAGAAGAGGCCGTCCTTCTCGGGCTTCAGCGTGCGGTAGTTGATGGTCTCCGGCTTCTTGACCTCACCGTTGGACCACGTGCGGATCGAGTCGGCGGTGGCGAGGCCGATCCGCAGCTGATCGAAGTTGTTGACGTCGAGCATGGGCATTCCCTCAGCTCCTCTCGGCCTGGCGGCGGGCATCGTCTTCGTCGCTGCCTCGTTCGGGGCGCGAGAGGTCGATGCCGAGCTCCTCGGCGGTGCGGAAGATGTCTTCGTCGAGCTCACGCATCTCGATCTCCTCACCAGTGGTGGAGAGGACCTCGACGTTGAGGCACAGGGCCTGCATCTCCTTGATGAGCACCTTGAAGGACTCGGGGATGCCGGGCTCGGGGATGTTCTCGCCCTTGACGATGGCCTCGTAGACCTTCACGCGGCCGAGCACGTCGTCGGACTTGATGGTGAGCAGCTCCTGCAGGCAGTAGGCGGCGCCGTAGGCCTCGAGGGCCCACACCTCCATCTCGCCGAACCTCTGGCCACCGAACTGGGCCTTACCGCCGAGGGGCTGCTGGGTGATCATCGAGTAGGGGCCGGTCGACCGGGCGTGGATCTTGTCGTCCACGAGGTGGGCCAGCTTCAGGATGTAGACGACGCCCACGGTGATGGGGTTGTCGTAGGGCTCACCGGTGCGACCGTTGAAGAGCGTGGTCTTCCCGTTGTCCTGCATGAGCCGGCCGTTGTCGCCGTAGCGGGGGTCGGTCGCCTCGGGGTGCAGGTTCTTGAAGATGCTCTGGATGGTCGGGTGCTTGCCCGCCTGCTCCTCTTCGTCCCAGTGGGCGCCGTCGAAGACGGGCGTGGCCACGAGGGTCGAGGGAGGCGTGGTGGGCCGGGTCTTGGACTCGGTGCCCCGGATCGGCTCGCGGCCGACGTCGTCGCCGTCGACCTTCCAGCCGTAGCGGGCGGCATAGCCCAGGTGCGCCTCGAGGACCTGGCCCACGTTCATGCGGGACGGGACGCCGAGGGGGTTGAGGATGATGTCGACGGGGGTGCCGTCGGACAGGAAGGGCATGTCCTCCAGGGGGAGGATCTTGGAGATGACGCCCTTGTTGCCGTGGCGGCCGGCGAGCTTGTCGCCCACGCTGATCTTGCGCTTCTGGGCCACGTAGACCCGCACCAGCTGGTTGACGCCCGGGGGCAGCTCGTGGCTCTCGTCGCGGCTGAACACCTTGACGTCGATGACCTTGCCGGTCTCGCCGTGGGGCACCTTCAGCGAGGTGTCGCGCACCTCGCGGGCCTTCTCACCGAAGATGGCCCGGAGGAGCCGCTCCTCGGGGGTGAGCTCGGTCTCGCCCTTCGGGGTGACCTTGCCCACGAGCACGTCGCCCGCACCCACCTCGGCGCCGACGCGGATGATGCCGCGCTCGTCGAGGTCGGCGAGGATCTCGTCGGAGAGGTTCGGGATGTCC
The DNA here is from genome assembly GCA_965279255.1 of Acidimicrobiales bacterium. Classification (GTDB taxonomy): domain Bacteria; phylum Actinomycetota; class Acidimicrobiia; order Acidimicrobiales; family Acidimicrobilacustridaceae; genus CAMFLJ01. Next base: position 4,273,400 of record OZ257146.1, on the reverse strand, counting down.
CGGGTGATCTCCTCCGGACCGAGCTTGGTGTCGCGGGCGTCGATCTCGTGCTCCTTGATGTGGATCGACGTGAGCACGTCGTCCTTCACCAGGCGCTCCGAGAGGATGATGGCGTCCTCGAAGTTGTAGCCCTCCCACGGCATGAAGGCGACGACGAGGTTCTTGCCCAGGGCGAGCTCGCCGTTGTCGGTGGAGGGGCCGTGGGCGAGGATGTCGCCCTTGGAGACCTTCTGGCCGTCGGCCACGAAGGGCTTCTGGTTGATGCAGGTGTCCTGGTTCGAGCGCTCGAACTTGAGCAGCCGGTAGACCTTGCGGCCCTTCGACTTGTACTCGACGGTGATCGAGTTGCCGTCGACCTCGGCGATGACGCCGTCGTCCTCGGCGAGGATCATGTCGGCGGCGTCGCGGGCGGCGCGGGACTCGATGCCGGTGCCGATGTACGGGGCCTCCGCACGCAGCAGGGGCACGGCCTGGCGCTGCATGTTGGCGCCCATGAGCGCCCGGTTGGCGTCGTCGTGCTCGAGGAACGGGATCAGCGCCGTGGCGACCGAGACGATCTGCTTCGGCGAGACGTCCATGAGCTGGACCTCGTTCGGCGGCACGTTCGAGATCTCGGTGGTGGCACCGAAGAAGACGTCGCGCTCGAGCATGAGCTTGAGCTCGCCGAGCGTGGCGGCCTGCGGGGACCGGCGCACGAGGACGCGGTCGGCCTTGAAGCTGCCGTCGGGGTTGAGGGGCGCGTTCGCCTGGGCGACGACGTACTCCTCCTCCTCGTCGGCGGCCAGGTAGACGATCTCGTCGGTGACCTTGCCGTCGATGACCTTGCGGTACGGCGACTCGATGAAGCCGAACGCGTTCACCCGGGCGAAGGTGGCCAGGGCGCCGATGAGGCCGATGTTCGGGCCTTCAGGGGTCTCGATCGGGCACATGCGGCCGTAGTGGCTGAAGTGGACGTCGCGGACCTCGAAGCCGGCACGCTCACGGGAGAGGCCGCCGGGGCCGAGGGCCGAGAGGCGACGACGGTGGGTGAGGCCCGACAGCGGGTTCACCTGGTCCATGAACTGCGACAGCTGGGAGGTTCCGAAGAACTCCTTGATGGCGGCGACCACGGGCCGGATGTTGATGAGCGTCTGGGGCGTGATGGCCTCGACGTCCTGGGTGGTCATGCGCTCGCGGACGACCCGCTCCATGCGGGAGAGGCCGATGCGGACCTGGTTCTGGATCAGCTCGCCGACCGACCGGATGCGGCGGTTGGCGAAGTGGTCCTGGTCGTCGAGGCGGTAGCCCGGCTCGGCGTTGACCAGGTTCAGCAGGTAGGTGGTGGCGGCCAGGACCTCGGCCGGGGTGAGCACCGACTGGTCGGCCTCGGGCTTCTCGAGCTCGATGCCGAAGAGGGCCTCGATCTTGTCGAGCTCCGGGCCGAGCTTGCGGTTGAGCTTGTAGCGCCCGACGCGGGAGAGGTCGTAGCGACGGCTCTCGAAGAAGGCGTTGCGGAAGTAGGCCTTGGCCGACTCGACCGACGGCGGCTCGCCCGGACGGGCCCGCTTGTAGATCTCGACCAGCGCCTCGTCCTGGGTGGGAGCGAGCTCGCGGTCCTTCTCCCACTGGCCTTCGAGGAAGTCGAAGTGGCGCACGAAGCGGTCGAGGAAGCCCGGGTAGTTCTCCTCGTCGTAGCCGAGGGCCCGGAGCAGCACGAACAGGCTGAGGCGACGCTTGCGGGCGACGCGGGCGCCGGCGGTGACGTCCTTGCCCGGCTTCTGCTCGACGTCGAACTCGATCCACTCACCGCGGTAGGGGTGGATGGTGCCGGTGACGAGCTGGTGCTTCTGCAGGTTGCGCAGGCGGAACCGCTCGCCCGGCTGGAAGATGACGCCCGGGGAGCGCACCAGCTGGGAGACCACGACGCGCTCGGTGCCGTTGATCACGAAGGTGCCCTTGTCGGTCATCATGGGGAAGTCACCCATGAAGACCGTCTGCTCCTTGATCTCGCCGGTGGTGGCGTTCATGAAGCGGGCGCGGACGAAGATCGGCGCGGAGAAGGTCATGTCCTTCTCCTTGCACTCCTCGACCGAGAACTTCGGCGGGGGCCGGAGGTCCTCGTCGTCGGGGTCGAACTCCAGCTCCAGCTGCAAGGTCTCCGTGAAGTCCTTGATGGGGCTGATGTCTCGGAAGGTCTCAGCGAGACCCTGGTGCAGGAACCACTCGAACGATTCGCGCTGGATGGCGATCAGATCGGGCAGCTCGAGTGCTTCGTCGAGGTTTGCGAACGAATAGCGTTCACGGACAGACGAGCGAGCAGGCAAGGATGACTCCTCGGTAGGGCGGCCAAGCCGCCTGCGTCCGGGGCGCGTTGGACCGTCGGGGACGGAACACGGCATACCGGCGCGAAGCGGCGACCTGGGATCCTAGGCCGAACGCGCGTGGAAGAGCAACCCTGGGATCCGAAGGATCCGGGCGCTCACTCGGGGGATCATCCACTTCTACCCCGGTCAGGTTGAGCGGCACGGTAAAGGAAAGGGCCCGGGAGGTCAAGCATCCGAAGGTCCCGAACCGGAATCGGGCCGGCCGAGGGCCAGGATCCCAGGGGCCCGGGCCGGCACGCGACAGGGCCCGCCCCGGGGGGCGGGCCCTGCGACAGCAACAGCGTGCGGCGGGTGCCGCGTCGGGCTACTTGAGCTCGACGGAGGCGCCGGCGCCCTCGAGGGCCGCCTTGGCCTTCTCGGCGTCGTCCTTGGTCACGCCCTCGAGGACGGGCTTGGGAGCGCCGTCGACGAGGTCCTTGGCCTCCTTGAGGCCCAGGTTCGTCAGCGAGCGAACCTCCTTGATGACCTGGATCTTCTTGTCGCCGGCACCGGTGAGGATGACGTCGAACTCGTCCTTCTCCTCGGCGGCGGCATCCCCGCCACCGGCGCCACCGGCGGCCGGGGCGGCAGCCACGGCGACGGGAGCAGCGGCGGTCACGCCGAACTTCTCTTCGAAGTCCTTCAGGAGCTCGCTGAGCTCGAGGACGGACATGCCGGCGATGGCGTCGAGGATCTCTTCCTTGGTGGCCATGATCTAGTTCTCCTGGTTCTCGGCCGCGGCGTCGTCGGCCGGGGCATCGTCGTCGGTGGCGGCGTCGGCATCGGCCGAGGCAGCGGGGGTGTCGGTGGTGTCGGTGGTGGCGTCGGCCTCGACCTCGGCGGCGGGGGCCTCGTCGGCCGCCACCTCCTCGGCGGGGGCGTCGGCGGGGGCCTCGTCGGCAGGGGCCTCGGGCGAGGCGGGGGCACCGGGGGCGCCACCCTTCTCGATCAGGGCCTGGAGGCCGTAGGCGAAGTCACGCGGGACGGCCTGCAGCAGGCCGGCGAACTGCACCATCGGGGCGGCCATGAGGCCGGCCAGCTTGGCGAGCAGCTCCTCGCGGGGAGCGACCTCGGCGAGGGCCTTGGCGTCCTCGGCGGAAAGAAGCTTCTCGCCGAGCACACCGCCCTTCACCACCAGGTTCGGGTTGCCCTTCGCGAACTCGCGAAGAGCCTTGGCCACGGCGACAGGATCGCCACCGCTGCCGGTGGGAACGAAGGCGATGGCCGTCGGCCCGGTCAGCTGCTCGTCGAGATCGAGGCCCAGGTCGCGCGCTGCGAAGCGCACGAGCGTGTTCTTGTAGACCTTGTACTCGCCGCCAGCGTCACGAAGCGCGCGGCGCAGGGCGGCGAGATCGCCGACGTTGATGCCGCGGTACTCGGTGAGCAGGACGGCATCGGAGTCGCTGAAGCGCTGTCGCACCTCATCGACCACGGCCACCTTTTCCGGTCTCGGGTTGTCCATCGCACCTCCTCTCTCTGGCTGTCAGGGCCCCGGCACCGGATGGCACCGGGGGTTCGGCACCGAGGTGCCGGTGGGCGTCGCAGCGCCCGTGCCCCGTCAGCGACCACCGGGGAGCGAACTCACCGGGAGACGACGACAGGGCGTCCGCCGCTTGCGCGTGCGAACGCCCCGTGGTGCGGAGGTTCGCCTCGTCAGGGGGGCCGTGGTGCGCATCGACCGAGGTCGGTGTGCGGGCCCGTTACGCCCCGAGGGGCACCGGATGTCTGCGGCGAGCGGATCTTCGATTGTGGGTGCCCGGCAGGAGCCGGACGAAAGCCCTTCGAGGGTAGCGGCCCGGGGGCGCCACCTCCAAGGGCTGGTGGATCAGACGGCGGGGACCTCGTCGATGACGAGCATCCGGGCGGTGTCGAGCTGGATGCTCGGGCCCATGGTGGAGGCCACGACGACCCGCTTGAAGTAACGGCCCTTGGCGGCGGCCGGCTTGGCCCGCTCGAGCTCCTCGAGCACGGCCCGCAGGTTGGCGGCCAGGGCGGCCGACTCGAAGCTGACCTTGCCGATCGGGACGTGCACGTTGCCGTGGCGGTCGGTGCGGTACTCGACCTTGCCGCCCTTGAAGTCGGCGACGGCCTTGCCCACGTCGGTGGTGACGGTGCCGGTCTTGGGGTTCGGCATCAGGCCTCGGGGGCCGAGGGACCGGCCGAGCTTGCCGACCTGGGGCATGAGGTCCGGGGTGGCGATGGCGACGTCGAAGTCGAGCATGCCGCCCTCGACCTGGGCGATGAGGTCCTCGGCGCCCACGATGTCGGCGCCGGCCTCACGGGCCTCGGCGGCGGCATCACCCTGGGCGAACACGGCGACGCGGACGTCGGTGCCGGTGCCGGAGGGCAGGGCCACGGTGCCACGCACCATCTGGTCGGCCTTGCGGGGATCGACGCCCAGGCGCACGGCGAGCTCGACGGTCTCGTCGAACTTGGCGGTGGCCAGGCTCTTCACCAGCTCCACGGCCTCGGGCGAGGTGTGGTGCTGGGTGCGGTCGTACCGACGGGTCGCGTCGGTGTACTTCTTTCCGTGCTTCGCCATGACGGCTCCCTCGTGTCGGGCACGACCGGCCACCGGGGTGGCGTGGGCGTGCGGTGGACCCGCCGGGCGAGGTCGTCCCGGTCGGGTGACGGCCCGGCGGTGCCGGGCCGGTGGATCAGACGACCTCGATGCCCATCGATCGGGCGGTGCCGGCCACCTGGAGGCGGGCGGCCTCGAGGTCGTTGGCGTTGAGGTCGGGCATCTTGACCTGGGCGATCTCCGTGACCTGCGCGTCGGTGATCGAGCCGGCGACGGCCTTCGAGGGGGTCTGGGACCCCTTGTCGAGACCGGCGGCCTGCTTGATGAGCACCGACGTCGGCGGGGTCTTCAGGATGAAGGTGAAGGAGCGGTCCTCGTAGACGGTGATCTCCACCGGCACGATGGTGCCCCTCTGCGCCTCGGTCTTGGCGTTGTACTCCTTGCAGAAGTCCATGATCGCCACGCCGTGCGGGCCCAGTGCGGTACCCACCGGAGGTGCCGGGGTGGCACCGCCCGCCGGGATCTGGATCTTCACGACGGCCGAAACCTTCTTCTTGGCCATGTCTTCTACTCGCTTCTCGTTCGTTCACGCGCCCACGGAAAAGCCCGCATGCGCGACGGACAACTTTGGCGGCTCACGCCGCCGATGACAACTCAGCCGACCCGGGGGCCGACCTCCAGGGCGCCGCTAGAGCTTCGCGACCTGGGAGAATTCGAGCTCGACCGGGGTTTCGCGGCCGAAGATGTTGACGAGCACCTTGAGCTTGAGCTGGTCCTCGTTGATCTCGACGATCTCGCCGGAGAAGTCCGCGAACGGGCCTTCCTTGACCCGGACGGTCTCGCCCTGCTCGTACTCGAGACGAGGCTTGCCGCGCTTGGGAGCGGCCTCCTCGCTCTCGTCCTTGACCTGCAGGAAGTTCTCGACGTCGCGGCGCGGCAGCGGCGAGGGCTTGGCGCCCTGGCCGACGAAGCCGGTGACGCCCGGCGTGTTGCGGATGACGTACCAGGAGTCGTCGCCCATGTCGCAGCGCACCAGCAGGTAGCCCGGGAAGACCTTCTTCTGGACGACCTGCTTCTTGCCGTTCTTGAACTCCACGACGTCTTCCATGGGGATGACGACCTCGTGGATGCTCTCCTCCATGTTCATCGAGGAGATACGGGCTTCGAGGTTCTGCTTGACCTTCTTCTCGTAGCCCGACTGGGTGTGGACCACGAACCAGCGGCCGGGCCGGTCGTAGGGGCTCTGCGGCCGGGGCCGGGCCTCCTCGAGCAGCTCGTCGGCGTCGACGACCTCGACCTCGGGATCGCTCTCGGCGTCGCCGTCGTCGTCCGCGGTGGGGGTGTCGGAGGTGGGGTCGTCGAGCTCGGCCGCAGGGGCCTCGGGGGCCTCCTCGGTCGGGGTCTCGTCGATGGATCCGGCGTCGCCCAGGGGCTCGTCGGGGGTGTCGGTGTCGGTTTCGAGAGTCATGAGGCGTTGAAGAGTTTCAGCACGAATTCTGAGAAGACCCAGTCGACGCCGAAGATGAACAGCGTGAACACGACGAGGGTGACGAGGGTGATGATCGAGTAGTTGATCGTCTCGGACTTGGTGGGCCACGCGACCTTGCGGAGCTCGGAGCGGACCTCTTTGGCGAACTGCGTGGGGCCGGTGCGCTCCTTGCGCTGGGCCTGCTGGGGCCCACGCCGGGTGCGAACGGGCTCGCCGTCGGGGCCGAGCTCGCCCTGCTTCTGAAGCATGCGCTTCTGTTCTCGGTTCAATGCCATGGCGACACTTCCCACCGGACTGTTCGGACGTCAGCGGTTCGGATCATCGAAAATTTGTGAGACTGCGGAGCAGGGCAGGAGGGACTCGAACCCCCAACCGCCGGTTTTGGAGACCGGTGCTCTACCAATTGAGCCACTGCCCTAGAGACTGCCTTCGGGAACCGTCGACGATACCAGTCGGCGCGCCCGGTCAGGCCCCGGGGGCCCGACGTGACCACCCTAGGCGGCGCGCCGAGGCACGGGCGAATGCGACGCTACGCGGGGCGACGGCGGGTGGTGAGCACGAGCACCCCACCGACCCCGGCCGCGGTGGCGGCCGCCAGCCCACCGAGGTAGGCCGCCCGCTTGCCGACCGTGCGCTGGCGGGCCCGTCGGGCGAGGGCGTCGTCGAGGCCGACCAGGACCTCGGTGAGGTCGGCCGGGGCCGGCCGCGACTCGGTGGCCATCGCCTCCATGGTGCGGCGCAGGCGGCGGTACTGGGCCAGCTCGGCCTGGCAACGCAGGCACTGGACCACGTGCTCGGCCTGCTCGGCGTCGAGCGCACCGGGCTCGTCGACGGCGGCGGGCAGCCGTTCGGCCACGAGGTCACACCGCACGGGCGGACTCCTCGCCGGAGGCGGCGTCACGCAGGAACACGTCGTCGCGGAGCTTGCGTCGCGCCCGGTGGAGGCGAACCTTGGCGGCGGACTCGGAGATGCCCAGCTCGGCGGCGATGGCCTCGTGGGGCAGGTCGTAGATGTCTCGCAGCACGATCACGGTCCGCAGGCGGGGTGGGAGCGTGCGCAGGGCCAGGTTGACCCGCTCGCGCAGGGCCCCGTTCTCGGCCCGACCGACGGGGTCGTGGCCGGGCCTGGGGTCGTCGACCGGCAGGTCGTCGTGGAGCTCCTCGTGGCGGTGGCGGGCCCGCCGGCCGAGGTGGGTCGAGGCGCAGTTCGCCGTGATCCGGTAGAGCCAGGTCGTGAACTGGGCGTCGCCCCTGAACCGTCGCAGGCCCCGGTAGGCCCGCAGGTAGGTCTCCTGCGTGACGTCACGGGCGTCCTCGTCGTCGCCGGTGAGGCGGTGGGCGAGGGTGTAGGTGTCGACGTAGGTGAGGCGCACCAGCGCGTCGAACGCGCCGCGGTCGCCCTCCCGGGCGGCCGTCACCAGTTCGTCGACGTCGTCGTGCATCACCGGTTCGACGCCGCGACGGCGCCGACGGTTACGCCGGGACCCTGCATCGGGCGCCGCCGCATCGGGCGCGCCGGCGACCGGCCCCGGACGCGCCACGTCGGTGGCGGCTGCAGGAGCCACCACCGACGGGGTGTCGACGCTCGACCAGGACGGCTCGTGGCCGTCCTGCGGATCGCTCAGCGGGTCTCCTTGTGGGCCGTGTGCGTACGGTCCCACTTGCAGTACTTCTTGAGCTCGATCCGCTCGCGGTCGTTGACCTTGTTCTTGGTCGTGATGTAGTTGCGGCGCTTGCAGACCTGGCACTCCAGGGTCACGGCGATGCGCTTCTCGTTCTTGGCCATCGTGGCCCTCCTGCTCTCGACCGGCGTGCCGGCCAGGCGTTACTTGATGATCTTGGTGACGCGGCCGGCGCCAACGGTACGACCACCCTCACGGATGGCGAACCGGAGGCCCTCTTCCATGGCGATCGGGTTGATGAGCTCCACGGTCATGACCGTGTTGTCACCCGGCATGCACATCTCAGTGCCCTCCGGCAGCGAGATCTGACCCGTCACGTCAGTCGTACGGAAGAAGAACTGCGGCCGGTAGTTCCCGAAGAACGGCTTGTGACGCCCGCCCTCTTCCTTGGTCAGCACGTACACCTGACCCTCGAACTCGCTGTGCGGGGTGATCGAACCAGGCTTCGCGAGCACCTGGCCACGCTCGACCTCTTCCTTCTTCGTGCCACGAAGCAGCGCACCGATGTTGTCACCAGCACGACCCTCGTCGAGCAGCTTGCGGAACATCTCCACACCCGTGCACGTCGTCTTCTGCGTCGGCTTGATACCAACGATCTCGATCTCGTCACCGGTGTGGATGATCCCCTGCTCCACACGACCCGTCACCACCGTGCCACGACCCGTGATCGTGAACACATCCTCGATCGGCATCAGGAACGGCTTCTCGGTGTCACGCTCAGGCTGGGGGATGTAGCTGTCAACAGCCTCCATCAGCTCCAGGATCTGCGCCGTCGCCGTCGCATCACCCTCGAGCGCCTTCAGCGCCGACACCTTGATCACCGGAACATCATCACCCGGGAACTCGTACTCGTTGAGAAGCTCACGAACCTCGAGCTCCACCAGATCCAGCAGCTCCTCGTCATCGACCATGTCGACCTTGTTCAGAGCCACCACGATCGAGGGCACACCGACCTGCTTCGCCAACAGCACGTGCTCACGGGTCTGAGGCATCGGACCATCAGCCGCCGACACCACCAAGATCGCACCATCGACCTGAGCCGCACCGGTGATCATGTTCTTGATGTAATCCGCGTGACCAGGCATGTCGACATGCGCGTAATGCCGGTTCGCGGTCTCGTACTCGACATGCGCGATGTTGATCGTGATACCGCGCTCACGCTCCTCAGGAGCCTTGTCGATGTTCGCGAAATCCGTCGCCGAGTTGTGCTCCGGATCCTGCTCCGCCAACACCTTCGAGATCGCCGCCGTCAGCGTCGTCTTCCCATGGTCGATATGACCCATCGTGCCCACGTTCGCATGGGGCTTGGTCCGCTCGAACTTCTCACGCGCCATGGGGATCTCCTGGAGGCCTTTCGGGGGATGGTGAGGGTTGGTTTCCGGACCAGACGTCCGGGTGTCGGATGGTGTCGGCGGTCGGACTCGAACCGACGACCACTCGATTATGAGCCGAGTGCTCTAACCGACTGAGCTACGCCGACAGGCCACAGCGTCGACTCGGGCCCTGACGGGCCCGGATCGATGCCGTGGAAGAGCCCCCTGACAGAATCGAACTGTCGACCTTTTCCTTACCATGGAAACGCTCTGCCGACTGAGCTAAGGGGGCGCGCCGGACCACAGGGGCCAGGCAACGGCTTGTCATCATGCCACGCCCACCGGCCGGTTCCCAACTCGGCATCGGTCACGCCCCGAGCGGGCCCCGGGAGACGGGGTCCTGGGCCGTCCACCACCTCGACCGTGCGGCGTCGGACGCCCCGAGTGGACCGGCGGCCACCGGGTCCGCCGGTACGGTGAGGCCCCGTGGAGCTGCGACTGGCCAGGCCCGACGACGCCGAGGCGACCCGAACGATCTACAACACCGAGGTGACCGGCTCGACGGTCACCTTCGACCTGGTGCCGCGCACGCTCGAGGAGCAGCGGGACTGGATCGAGGCCCGATCGGGGGCGATGGCGGTCGTGGTGGCCGAGACCGACGGTGAGGTCGTGGGCTTCGCCGCCCTGTCGCGGTACCGCTCGAGGCCGGCCTACTCCACCACGGTCGAGGACTCGATCTACGTGCGCCACGACCAGCGGGGCAACGGCGTGGGCCGGGCCCTGCTCGCCGAACTGGTCGACGTCGCCGCGGCGCGCGGGTTCCACACGATGATGGCCCGCATCGTCGGCGGCCACGACGCCTCGATCGGGCTGCACAGCTCGCTCGGCTTCGAGATGGTCGGGATCGAGAAGGAGGTCGGGCGCAAGTTCGGCCGCTGGCTCGACGTGGTCCTGATGCAGCGGATGCTCTAGGGCCGCGCGAGGCTCTCCGACCCGTGGCGACCACCCCTCCCACCCCGTCGCGCCCGTACGGCGCGCCTCGGCCCCGGCCCAACTACGCGCTCCGGCGGGCCGTCGTGGGTGGCATCGCCCTGCTCGTGCTGGTCGGCCTGGTGGTCGGGGTGGGCGCACTGCTCGGGGGTGGCTCCGACAGCGCATCGGCGCCCACGACGATCACGGAGGAGACGACCACCACGGTCCCGCTCCCCACGACCACCACCTTGGCGTACCCCCGCCACAACGACCTCAGCGATCCTCCCGTGTTCCCCGTGCGCACCCCGCCGGTGCGGGCCGCCTCCGACGCGGCGCCGCTCACCGTCTGGGTCATCGGCGACTCCACCGCGCAGGCCCTCGGCCAGCTGCTCGAGAACGACGTGAAGGACCTGCCGGCGATCGAGGCCCGCACGATCTACAAGAACTCCTCGGGGCTCACCCGCAAGGACTTCTACGACTGGCCGGCCGCGCTCCCGGGCGTCCTCGCCGAGGGCGCACCCGACGCGGTCGTGGTGTCGATGGGTGACAACGACGCCCAGGCCCTCCAGCCCGAAGGCGCCACGAACTACGTCGACGTGGGCAGCCCGGAGTGGCTCGCCGAGTACACCCGCCGCCTCACCGCCTTCGTCGGTCAGCTCACCGCCGCGGGGAGCCGTGTGTACCTCGTCGGCCAGCCGGTGATGCGCGACGGCACCTTCGACGCCCGCATCGCCGTGGTCGACAGTGCCTACCGCGCCGTGGCCGCCACCAACCCCGACATCACCTACATCGACTCGAAGGCACTGCTGAGCGGTGACGACGGCGGGTACACCGACCGGCTCCCGGGCGCCGGCGGCGCCTCGGTGCAGGTGCGCAACAGCGACGGCATCCACCTGTCACTCGAGGGCGCCCGCTGGCTCTCGCGGATCGTCGCCCGCCAGGTCGCCGCCGACTACGGCCTCCAGGCCCCCTGAGACGATTCGGCCGAGCCGACGCGCTCCGCTACAGTGACCGGCTCCTGGGTCGGTGCCCGAGTGGCCAAAGGGAACGGGCTGTAAACCCGTCGGTTCTGCCTTCGATGGTTCGAATCCATCCCGGCCCACCATCCGGCCCCCGCCCTTCGGGGCGGGGGAACCGGAGGATCCACGGCCCCGTCGGCTCCGAGGTCAGCCCTCGCCGGCGTCGGACGGCAGGCCCATGGGCTCCGGACGCCCGAACAACCAGCCCTGGCCGTACTTCCAGCCGTGGCCCTGCACCGCCGCGCACTGGGCCTCGGTCTCGACGCCCTCGGCGACCCCGCGGAACCCCAGCGCCTCCACCATGCCGCCGAGAGCACGGGTGACGAGATCGGCCTGCGGATCGACCCCGAGGCGGCTCGTGAACGACCGGTCGAGCTTGATGCCTCGGATCGGCGAGGCCAGCAGCGCGGCGACCGCCGAGTAGCCGGTCCCGAAGTCGTCGAGCACGAGGTCGATGCCGATCTCGGCCAGCTCCTGCAGCGCCCGGTAGCTCGACCCGGTGGCGTGGAGGACGCTCGACTCGGTGAGCTCGATACCCAGGCGTGCTGCCGGCACCCCGTGGCGGTCGAGCGCGGCCCGGACCAGCTCGGGGAAGGATTCCCGGGAGAGCTGGGACGGCGACACGTTCACGAACACCTGGGCGTGCCCGTCGGGATCGCTCCGGAGGAAGGCACACGCCTGGTCGAGGACGTGGGCCCCGAGCTCGGAGATGAGGCCGGTCTCCTCGGCCACGGGCACGAACGCCGCCGGCAGCAGGAGCCCGTGACGGGGATGGTGCCAGCGGGCCAGGGCCTCGTAGCCCACCGTTCGGCGGCTCTCGAGCTCGACGATCGGCTGGTAGTACAACTCGAACTCGTGGTTGGCGATCGCCGGCCCGAGCTCGGACTCGACCCTGAGGCGGCGGACCGCTCGGGCCCGGATGCTGCGATCGAAGAGCACCCACTCCCCTCGCGACCCGCCCTTGGCGGCGTAGAGCGCGGTGGTCGCGTCGTGCAGGAGATCGTCGCCCCCGTGCCCGTCGGTGGTGATGGCGACTCCGACCGACACCGCCGGGCGCAGCTCGTGGCCGAAGACCTCCAGGGGCTCGGCCACCGCGGCGAGGATCCGGTCGATGAGCCCAATCGGCACGTCCGGGCCCTCGAGGTCGTCGACGAGCACGAAGAACTCGTCGCCGTTTCCCCGACCGATCCGGTCGGCCGACCCCACGACCTGGACCACCCGCTCCCCCACCGCCGCGATCAGCGCGTCGCCCGCGGCGTGGCCGAGCGAGTCGTTCACCCGCTTGAGCCCGTCGATGCCGCAGCACAGCACGGCCACCGACCGCCCGGTGTCGCGTTGCCGGGAGACGGCCTGGTGGGTGCGGTCGGCGGTGAGGACCCGGTTGGCCAGTCCCGTCAGAGGGTCGTAGAGCACCCGTTCCTCGAGCTGCTCCTTGGTGCGCCTCGACTCGGTGATGTCCTCGACCTGGGACACGAAGTGCAACGGGCTCCCCTCCGCATCGCGCACCAGGGCCACGGCCAGGTGGCCCCAGACCACGGCGCCGTCGCCGGAGATGAAGCGCTTGTCGAGCTCGAAGCCGTCGATCCGGCCCTCGAGCAGGAGCTCGGAGAGGTTCAGGTCGGCCTCGAGGTCGTCGGGATGGGTGACCTCGGCGAAGGTCATGCCCTCCAGGTCGTCGGACCCCCGCCCGAGCATCTCGGCCAGGCGCGGGTTGACCGAGAGGTAGGTGCCGTCAAGAGCCACGGTGGCCATGCCGATCGGCGCGTGTCGCAGGGTGAGGCGGAAGCGCTCCTCGCTCTCGACCAGGCGGTTGCGGGCCTCGACCCGGTCGGTGACGTCGACGAACGTGGCGAGCACCATCGGGCGGTCCTCGCCCTCGACGGGGAGGGGCACCGACGACACGCTGAGCCACACCCGGCTGCCGTCGGGACGGTGCACGCCCATCACCGCGGTGGCGGGCTCCCCGGTCCGAGCGGTGATGGCGGAGGGGTTCCGCTCCGGCGGGAAGAGCCGGCCGTCGAGGTCGATCAAGCGCCACCCCGCCTGGATGGGCTGGTCGCCGAAGACGTCGGGATCGGAGATGCCGATGAGGTGGGCCTCGGGCACCCCCAGCAGCTCGCACGCGGAGGGCGAGGCCTCGACGATGTGGCCGTCGGGGTCGTGGAGGACGACGCCCTCCTGCATCCACCTGACGACACCCGTGAGCACCGGCGAGCCGTCGTAGGAGACGCGACGGGGAGCTTCAGCGGGGGCCACGTCGTCACCGCCCATCCCGCGCTCCTGTCCCTGGCGAAACCGCGATCGTTGCGTGAGGAACAGTACGGGCTTCGGCCGCCGCGTGGGCGGCCGAGCACCCCGACGGTTGCGGCGCGGGTCGCGGTTCGGCGGTAGAAAGGAGGCCATGGCCAGCTTCGATGTCGTCTCCGAGGTCGACGCCCAGGAGGTCCGCAACGCGGTCGACCAGGCGTCCCGAGAGCTCTCCAACCGGTTCGACTTCAAGGGGACCAACTCCACGATCGAGCTCAAGGAGCTCGAGATCGAGATGCACTCGAGCAGCGAGGACCGCCTCACCGCCCTCCGGCAGGTGCTGGAGGAGAAGCTGGTGAAGCGCAAGGTCTCGCTCAAGTCCCTCGAGTACCTGAAGGTCGAGGACGCCGCCGGCGGCACCGTGCGGCAGACGGCCAAGATCAACGCCGGCATCTCCTCGGAGAAGGCCAAGGGCGTGAACAAGGCCATCAAGGAGCTCGGGCTCAAGGGCATCCAGTCCCAGACCCAGGGTGATCAGGTGCGCGTCACCGGCAAGAAGCGCGACGACCTCCAGGCGGTGATCGCCGGCCTCAAGGAGGTCGACCTCGAGATCCCGCTGCAGTTCATCAACTTCCGCGACTGACCGGTCCGACCGCGCCCTCCGGCCCGTCGGGCCGCGGAGGGCGAGCCGGCCGCTCAGTCGTAGTAGCCGGAGTGGATGTAGACGCAGGGCACGCCCTCGGCGTGGAACATGTCGACGTTGCGCCGATCGTCCTCGAAGGCGAGCCGCAGCTCGAAGCCGTACTCGCGGAACTCCGAGACCACCCGCTGCTTGTAGCTGCGCGACGAGCCGAAGTCGTCCCAGTCCCGCATCACCAGCAGGTCCCAGCGCAGGCCGTAGCGCTGGAGCCAGGCGAGGGTCTGATCGCGCACCCGCTGGGGGCGGGCGGTGAGCAGCAGGACGCGCAGGTCGGGGTCGAGGACCTCGAGCAGGCGGGCGACCTCGGCGATGAGGTCGTCGTCGCCGCAGGCCTGGAAGAAGGCCTCCCAGTCGCGGAAGGGGCGGTCGAGGTAGTGCTGGCGGCGCGAGGCGTCGGACAGCACGCCGTCCATGTCGAAGACGACCGCGGGCCCGGCCGGCACCGGGCCGGCGCGCCAACGCCAGTTGTCGGGGACCCAGATGTCGGTCACCGGCCGCTGCCGGGGCCCTCGGCCGCGCTGGTGCGGATCGACTCCACCACGCCGGGATCGGCCAGGGTCGTGGTGTCGCCGAGGTCGCGTCCCTCGGCGACGTCGCGCAGGAGCCGCCGCATGATCTTGCCGCTGCGGGTCTTGGGGAGGTCAGGCACGATGATCACCCGCTTGGGTCGGGCGGTGGGCCCGATCTTGTGGGCCACGTGCTGGCGGATCTCCTCGACCAGCTCGTCGGAGGGCACTGCGGTGTTGACCACGATGACGTAGCCCACGATCGCCTGGCCGGTGATGTCGTCGGACGCGCCCACCACGGCGGCCTCGGCCACGGCCGGGTGGTCGACGAGCGCGCTCTCGACCTCGGTGGTGGAGATGCGGTGGCCCGAGACGTTCATGACGTCGTCGACCCGACCGAG
This sequence comes from Acidimicrobiales bacterium, assembly GCA_965279255.1. Taxonomy (GTDB): domain Bacteria; phylum Actinomycetota; class Acidimicrobiia; order Acidimicrobiales; family Acidimicrobilacustridaceae; genus CAMFLJ01. The sequence goes on along the minus strand of OZ257146.1, from coordinate 4,258,208 downwards.
CAGCCAGAGGTAGCCGTCGTCGTCGATCTTGGCGCCGTCACCGGCGAAGTACCGGCCGGGATAGGTGCTCCAGTAGGTGTCGAAGTAGCGCTGGGGGTCGCCCCAGATGCCGCGCAGCATCCCGGGCCACGGCGTGGTGAGGGTGAGGTAGCCACCACCGCGCTCGATGGGGTGGCCGGCGTCGTCGACGACCTCGACCCCCACACCGGGCAGCGGGAAGGTGGCCGAGCCCGGCTTGAGCGTGGTGACACCGGGGAGCGGCGTGATCATGTGGCCGCCGGTCTCGGTCTGCCACCAGGTGTCGACGATCGGGCAGCGGCCCCCGCCGATGTGGGTGTGGTACCACATCCACGCCTCGGGGTTGATGGGCTCCCCGACGGTCCCGAGCAGCCGCAGCGACGACAGGTCGTGCTTCTCGGGCTCCTCGGCCCCCCACTTCATGAACATCCGGATGGCGGTGGGGGCGGTGTAGAGCTGGGTGACGCCGTAGCGCTCGACGATGTCCCAGAGCCGATCCTTGTCGGGCGTGTCCGGGGTGCCTTCGTAGAGCACCGACGTGGCGCCGTTGGCCAGCGGTCCGTAGACGATGTAGCTGTGCCCGGTGATCCAGCCGATGTCGGCCGAGCACCAGTAGACGTCGTCGTCGGGCTTGAGGTCGAAGACGTACTTGTGGGTGAAGGCGGCCTGGGTGAGGTAGCCGCCGGTGGTGTGCATGATGCCCTTGGGCTTCGCCGTGGTGCCCGAGGTGTAGAGCAGGAAGAGGAGGTCCTCGCTGTCCATCTGCTCGGGCGGGCAGTCGGCCGAGGCGTCGGCCATGAGGTCGTGGTACCAGTGGTCGCGGCCCTCGGTCATCGTGACCTCGGTGCCGGTGCGCCGCACCACCACCGTGCCGGTGACGGTCGGGCAGGCCGAGAGCGCCTCGTCGACGTTGGGCTTGAGGGCCGAGGGGGCCCCGCGGCGGAAGCCTCCATCGGCGGTGACCACGACCTTGCAGCCGCCGTCGTTCACCCGGTCGACGATGGAGTCGGGCGAGAACCCGCCGAAGATCACCGAGTGGGCGGCCCCGATGCGGGTGCACGCGAGCAGCGCGACCGGCAGCTCGGGGATCATCGGCATGTAGATGGCGACGCGGTCGCCGCGCTCGACGCCGAGGCCCTTGAGCACGTTGGCGAAGCGGGAGACCTCGTCGAGGAGGTCGGCGTAGGTGATCGTGCGGGTGTCGCCGGGCTCGCCCTCCCAGTGGAAGGCGACCTTGTCGCCCCGGCCGGCAGCCACGTGGCGGTCGAGGCAGTTCTCCGACACGTTCAGCGTGCCGCCGAGGAACCACTTGGCGTCGGGGAGCTTCCACTCGAGGGTGGTGTGGAAGTCGCTCGACCAGGTCAGCAGCTCACGGGCCTGCCGGGCCCAGAAGGCCTCGAGGTCCGCATCCGCCTCGCGGTAGAGGGAGTCGTCGCCCGCCAGCGCCGCGGCCTGGAACGCCGGGGGCGGCGGGAAGAGGCGATCCTCGCTCGCGAAGTCGGAGATGGTTGGCTGCGACATGGCGACCTCCTGGTAGCGGTTCCGCCGGGGACGGAGGATAGTGCCGCTCGTCACCCGCTCCGCCGGGGCGGGCTACCCGTCGAGAGCGACGTCCCACTCGAGGGCGAGGAACGCCCCGAGGCCGTCGGGATCGGTGAGGGCCTCGGCCTCGCGCACCCGGCTCCGGGCGCGCAGGGCCTCGACATCGGGTGCCCCGGCCTTCTCGTCCCAGACGCGGCGGCCCTCGGCCACCAGCTCGTCGATCCCGAGGTCGACCAGCAGCGCGGCCTGGGTGAGCACACGGGTGGCCGGGTGGCCGAGCTGGAGCTGGTCGACGGCCACGTCGGTGGTGATGTCCTGCGAGCCCGGCTCGTCGAGGGGGTGACCCCCGCGCTCGTGGCCCCGGAACGTGCGCAACCACCCCATCTCGGATCGGGCAGCGAGCTCCGCGGTGGGGGCCGCGTAGTCGACGACGAGCAGGCGGCCCCGCTCGACGCGCGCCAGCGCATCGGCCAGCCAGGTCCGAGCCGGCAGCTGCCACGGGACCCACACGCCGTCCGGGACCCCGAGGTCGGCGAGCACCGCTCCCAGGGCCGCCTCGGCCGGCGCGACCCGCAGGTCCAGGTCGTCACCGGCGGCGACGACCGTCAGCTGCTCTGCGCCCGCCGGGGTGCTGCGCACGACGTCGAACGCCACGTTGTCGAGCAGCTCGTTGGCGATCACCGCGCCGACGAACGATGCCGGCGGCACGGGCGAGGACACGAAGGCAGCCCCTTCCCCACCCCGGGGCCTCGCGCACAACGACGCCAGGCCCTCGCCGTCGAGCTCCCCCACCCACCCGGGCAGGTGCTCGGCATGAGAGGCCCGCTGGGAGGCGCTGCGCTCGACCAGCACGTAGACCAGCGCCGGCGCGCACTCCGGTGCCGCGACCCGCACCGAGCGGGCCAGGGTTCCCGGGCCGGCGCCCACCTCGACCACGACGAAGGGATCGGGGCGCCCGAGGCGCTGCCACGTGTCGTCGAGCCAGCGGGCCAGCAGGGCCCCGAACAGGGGCCCGACCTCGGGGCTGGTCAGGAAGTCGCCGCGGCGCCCGGCCCGACCGCCCGAGGCGTAGAAGCCGTCGACCGGGTCGTAGAGGGCGAGGTCGACGAACGCCGAGAAGGCGACCGCCCGCCCACCGGCGAGCTGCGCGGCGAGGGCGGGCGGGACCATGAGCGGCCGGAGCCGGTCGGTGACCTAGTTGCCGAGGGCCAGGAGGCTGATCGGGTCGGTGAAGTGGGTGACCACGCTCGGCACGATGCCGGCCACGAGGGTGATGGCGACGGTGATGACGAGCGCCGCGGTGAGCGAGGCCGGCACCTTGATGGGGGTCGTGTCGCCGTCGGGGGCTTCCTCGAACCACATGATGCGCAGCAGCCGGCCGTAGTAGGCGAAGGCGATCACCGAGTTCACGGCGACGATCACGGCCAGGACGTACCCGGAGGTGGTGCCCGCCGAGGCGAGGGCCTGGAAGATGCCGATCTTGGCGAACCAGCCCGCCGCCGGCGGGATGCCGGCGAGGGAGAAGAGGAAGATCGACATGGCCACGGTGAGCCCCGGGGCATACGAGAACAGCCCGCCGAAGGAGTCGAGCTCGGCCGAGCGGGTCTTGCGGGCCACCGCCAGCACCACGGCGAAGGCACCGAGGTTCATGGCCGCGTAGATCACCAGGTAGATGACGATCGAGTGCAGGGCCTGCGAGGCCGCCTCGGGGCTGGTGCCGGCCACGGCGAGCGGGGCGAGCATGTAGCCGGCCTGGGCGATGCCCGAGTAGGCGAGCATGCGCACGACGTTGGTCTGGCGCAGGGCGATGAGGTTGCCCACGAACATGGTGACGGCGGCGAGCACCCACATCAGGGGCTCCCACACGTCGTGGCGGCCCCAGAAGCCCACGAAGAGCAGGGTCATGAGGGCCACGAAACCGGCGGCCTTGGAGGCGACGGCCAGGAACGCGGTGACCGGGGTGGGCGCACCCTCGTAGGTGTCGGGGGCCCAGGTGTGGAAGGGCACGGCCGAGACCTTGAAGGCGAAGCCGAGCAGGACGAAGACGATGCCCAGGGTGATCAGCGGCGTCGAGGTGGCCAGCTCGCCGATGCGGGGGGCGATCTCGGCCAGCAGGGTCGTGCCGGTGTAGCCGTAGATCACCGACATGCCGTAGAGCATGATCGCCGAGGCGAACACACCCATCAGGTAGTACTTCAGGCCCGCCTCGTTGCCCTTGAGGTCACGCTTGCGCCACGCCGCCATCATGTAGGCGGGGATCGAGAGCAGCTCCAGGGCGACGAAGATGCTGATCATGTCGCGGGCAGAGGCCATCACCATCATGCCCAGCACCGACGCCAGGATCATCTGGTAGTACTCGCCCTCCCAGTAGTCACCCTCGGCGATGTAGTTCGTGGACAGCAGCACCACGATGTAGCCCGAGAGCAGGAAGAGCGCCTTGAGGACCAGGGCGTAGTTGTCGACGACGTAGCCGCCGCCGAACATGACGCGAGAGACGCCGTCGTAGGCGAGCGTCGCCACGGGGATGAGGGCGACGAGCAGGCCGATGCCGGCGATCGAGGACGCCGCCCACCGCTTGTCGTCGCCGGTGAAGGCGTCGACGAGGAGCAGGAGGACCAGCGTGGCGAGCACCACGATCTCGGGCGCGAGAGCGTGGAAGTCGACGCTGGGTGCCTCCCACGCGAACGTCACGAGCTGGGCGAGCAATGGATCAGCTCCCGGTCCCGGAGAAGGCGGAGACCATGTTGGACACGGCCGGGTTGGTGACGTGGAAGATGATGTTCGGGAAGAAGCCGAGCACCACGATCAGCACCAGCATGGGAACCCACGCGACGTACTCGGTGAAGCTGACGTCGTGGATGTGGGGGTCGTCGGCGAACTCGTCGGTCGGGGTGCCGAAGGCCACCCGCTGGAAGAGCCAGAGCAGGTAGGCGGCGGCGAGCACCGTGCCGAGGGCGGCCACGACCATGTACACCCGGAAGAGGCCGACGTTGAGGTCGCCGCCCGGGTTGTAGGCCGAGAGGATGGCGGGGAACTCGCCCCAGAACCCGGCCAGACCGGGGAGGCCCAGTGAGGCCATCACCGAGAACCCGAGGATCCAACCCATGCGGGGCATCTGCTTGAGCATGCCGCCGAGGCGGGCGATGTCGAGCGTGTGGAACCGCTCCTTGGCCGAGCCGGCGACGAAGAAGAGCATGCCGGTGATGAGGCCGTGGGCGACCATGCCGAAGATGGCGGCGTTGATGCCGAAGTCGGTGAGGGTGGCGATGCCCAACATCACGAAGCCCATGTGGGCCACCGACGAGAAGGCGATCAACCTCTTCATGTCCGTCTGCGCCAGACAGCACAGGGCGCCGTAGATGATGCCGATGACCGCCAGGAGGCCGATGAACGGGGCCCACTTCTCGGCCGCCTGGGGCAGGATCGGCAGGGCGATGCGGATGAAGCCGTAGGTGCCGAGCTTCAGCAGCACGGCGGCCAGGATCACCGAGCCGACCGTGGGGGCCTGGGTGTGGGCGTCGGGCAGCCAGGTGTGGAACGGGAACATCGGCACCTTGATGCCGAAGCCCATGAACATGCCGCCGAAGATCCAGAGGGCGGCGGTCGTGGAGATGCCGGCGGCCGCCATCGGGAGCACGCGCATGTCGAAGGTGTGGGCGAAGCCGCCACCGGGGACCGGCACCTTGTCCGAGAGGAAGTACAGCGCCATGAAGCTGACGATCATGAGCGCCGAGCCGAACAGCGTGTAGAGGAAGAACTTCATCGCCGCGTAGCGCCGCTTCTCGCCGCCCCAGACGCCGATCATGAAGTACATCGGCAGGAGGACGACCTCGAAGAAGACGAAGAACAGGATGAGGTCCTGAGCGCAGAACGTGCCGATCATGCCCGTCTCGAGGATCAGGATCAGGATCAGGAACGCCTTGGGGTTCTTGGGCTCCGGGAAGTGGTTCCAGGAGTAGATGATGCACAGCGGCACGATCAGCATCGTCAGGGCGATCATCGGCAGGGAGATGCCGTCGATGCCGATGATGTAGCGGCTGTTGATGAAGGGGATCCACGACTTGTCGACGACGAACTGGAGCGTCCGGCCGTCGTCGTAGTCGAAGTTGGTCAGCAACAGCACGCCGATCAACGCCACCACCAGGCTCGTGCCCAGGGCGAGGACCTTGTGCGTGTGCTCCTTCGCCTTGGGGACAAGGAGCATCACGAGCGCACCGGCGAGCGGCACGAACATCGCGAGGGTCAGGCCCCAGCTGTTCAGGAAGTCTTTCATCGGGTTGGTCCTGGGCTCCTAGACGACGAACACGAGCACACCGGCGAGGACGACCACACCGGCGAAGAGGATGGCGGCGTACTGCTGAACCTTGCCGGTCTGCATGCGACGCAGGAACTGGCCGGATTCCTCCGAGACCAGGCCCGTGCCGTTGACGACGCCGTCGACGACCAGCTGGTCGACGTCGCGGTAGACGAACACCGACACCTTCTTCGACACCGCTGCGGCGCCGTCGATGATGCCGTCGAGCACGTTCTGGTTGAACCAGTAGGCCGCCCGGGCGAGGGGGCCCTTCGTGTCGGCGGCGATGATGTCGGTGTAGAGGGTGTCGAGGTAGTACTTGTTCTCGAGGAACGTGTACCCGGCACGGGCGGCGCCGTTGCGGCGGGTGAGGCCGTGGGGCCCCTTGTTCTTCTCGTAGTACAGGTAGGCGATCATGATGCCGGTGACCGCCAGCACGGTGGAGAGCACGGCCAGCCACGGGGTGAACTCGGGGTGCTCGACCGCCGGGAAGGCGAAGGTCGGCTCGACGAAGTGCTCGAACCGGGTCGTGGCCCACGACGGGGCGTTGAACCAGGTCGGCAGGTTGGTGAAGCCGAGGAAGATGGCGGCGATGGCCAGGATCCACAGCGGCACGGTGATCACCTTGGGCGACTCGTGCGGGGTGCCGTGGCCGCGGTAGTCGCCCCAGAAGGTCATCCAGTAGGCCCGGCCCATGTAGGCCGCGGTCATGAGCGCCGTGATGAGGCCGAAGATCAGCATCAGCGTGTAGGCGTTCTCCTGGCCCTGCTGGGCTCCGGCGAGGATCTCGTCCTTCGACCAGAAGCCGGCGAGGGGCACGATGCCGGCCAACGCCAGTGAGGCGATCAGGAACGTGGCGTGGGTGCTCTTCATGTGCTTGCGCAGGCCACCCATCTCACGCATGTCGAACGTGTGGTGGCAGGCGTGGCTCACGGAGCCGGCACCGAGGAAGAGGCAGGCCTTGAAGAAGGCGTGGGTGAACAGGTGGAACACACCTGCGGTCCAGGCACCCACGCCGAGGGCCATGACCATGTAGCCCAGCTGGGAGATCGTGGAGTACGCCAGCACCTTCTTGAGGTCGGTCTGCACGAACGCCAGCGCACCGCCCATCACGGTGGTGAAGCCACCGATGAAGGCCACGTAGTGCAGCGAGCTCGAGCCGATGCCGAGGCCCTCGAAGAAGACGGCGTAGAGCCGGGCGATGAGGTACACGCCGGCGACGACCATGGTGGCGGCGTGGATGAGCGCCGACACGGGCGTCGGGCCGGCCATGGCGTCGGGGAGCCAGGTGTGCAGCGGGAACTGCCCCGACTTCGAGGTGACGCCACCGAAGAGGCACAGCGCACCGACGAGCAACAGCGTCGTGTTGGCCCCGCCCGAGAGGGCGTACTCGTTGATGTGCAGGACGTTGAAGCTGGTGGCGCCGGCGGCGAAGAAGGTGATGGTGACGCCGATGATGAGGCCCATGTCGCCGACGCGGTTGGTGAGGAAGGCCTTGAGGGCGGCGTCGCTGTTCTTCTTCTCCTCCCACCAGTGGCCGATGAGGGCGAACGAACAGACGCCGACGAGCTCCCAGCCCACCAGCATCTGCAGCGTGTTCGAGCTCAGCACGTAGAAGAGCATCGAGGCGGTGAAGAGCGAGAGGAAGGCGTAGTAGTGCGTGAAGCGGACGTCGCCGTGGAGGTACTCGGTGGAGTAGATGTGCACCAGCAGGGAAATGATGCAGACGGTGATCAGCATCATCGCCGCCAGGCCGTCGAGCAGGGTGCCGGCCTCGAAGTTGATGCCGCCGATGGTGAACCAGGTGACCGTGCGCACGACCGGGGGCACGGTCTCGTGCTCGCCCTCTCCGCCGTGCTCGCCTTCGGCGGCGTGCTCGCCCTCGGCCGCGGTGGCCTCGCTGGAGTGCTCGCCCTCGGTGGTGGTGGCCTCGCCCGAGGCCGAGGCCGAGGAGGACTCGGAGCTCGAGGTGGCCTCGGAGCTCGAGGGGACGGTCTCGCCGGAGTCCTTGGTGGCCGAGTTGATCTCGGACTCGATCTCCTCCGGCGTCTGCGGGGTGAGGCCGTTGGCCTGCTTGATGTCGGCGGCGAGCGCGGCCCCGGTGGGCGGGTGGTTCACCCGGTTGATCCACTGGCCGGCGACGACGACGGAGAACACCAGGCACAGCGAGACGGCGACGATGCCGATGCCCGCGGTGGCCCGGGTGCCCGCCTTCTTGCCGAAGAACAGGATCAGCAGGAACGACATCCCCATGATGGCGGGGACGATCCAGACCTTGTCGAGGAGGTTGGGGATCACGAGCGCGTCAGCCCTTCAGCAGATCGACGTCGTCGGCGTCGATGCTCTGGCGGTTGCGGTAGATCATCAGCACGAGGGCGAGGCCGACTCCGACCTCGGCCGCCGCGACGGCGATCACGAACAGGGCGAACACCTGGCCCGAGAGGTTTGCCGGGTCGGTGGCGTGCCACATGGCGCCGAAGGCGACCAGGTTGATGTTCACCGCATTGAGGATGAGCTCGATCGACATCAGCACGAGCACGAGGTTGCGGCGGGCGAGCACGCCGTACACCCCGATGCAGAAGAGGATCGCCCCGAGGAAGAGGAACTGGTTGATCAGCATCAGTCGCGCCTCGCCAGGACGATGGCGCCGATGAGCGCAGCGAGCAGGAGCACCGAGATGACCTCGAACGGGAGGAGGTAGGTGGAGAAGATGGAATCGCTCACCGCGGCGGTGCGCTGCACGATGAGCGTGCCGAACTCCTGGTCGCGGTACTGGTCCCACAGGGCGTAGCCCATGAGGCCGAACAGCAGCAGCCCGAGCACCGCCGCCCCGATCCGCTTGGGGCCGGTGTGGTCGAGGTCGGTGTCGGTGCCGGTCTTGGCCCGGGTGAGCATGATGCCGAAGAGGAAGAGCACGATGATGGCGCCGAGGTAGACGAGCACCTGGGTGATGGCCACGAACTCGGCGGCCAGCAGGATGTACTGGGCGGCGACTCCGCCGAGCACGAGCACCAGCCACAGGGCGGCGTGCACGAGGTTCTTGCACGTCACGACCCGGATCGCCCCGAAGACGATCAGGGCGGCGATGACGTAGAACGCGATGTTCTGGGCGACGAGGAGAGCGAGCATCAGTCCCGAGGCACCTTCTTGACCTTGGCCTCGGAGCCGGCCTCGTAGGGCTCGAACTCCGGGACGGTCTCCATCCACTGACCCAGGCGGGTCTTGTCGTGGAGCAGGTCGGCGATGCGGACCTCGGAGTACTCGTGCTCGGGGCTCCAGAAGAGGGCCTCGAACGGGCACACCTCGACGCAGATGCCGCAGTACATGCAGAGCGAGAAGTCGATGTCGAAGCGGTCGAGCTCGTTCTTCTGACGGGGCTTGCCACCCTCGCGGCGCGGCGGGGCGAGGTACTTGTGGGCTTCGATGAAGATGCACCAGTCGGGGCACTCACGGGCGCACAGCATGCACGCCGTGCAGTTCTCCTCGTAGAGCGTGATCACGCCGCGGGCACGCGCCGTGGGGATCTCGCGCTCGTGCGGGTAGCGAGTGGTCGCGGGACCGTCCTTGAGGGTCTTGACCATCGTCCCGAACGTGACACCGAGGCCTTTGACCAGGCCGGGAACCTTGGGCATCTAGAACACCACCTTCAGCACTGCGGTGACGACGATGTTCGCCAGGGCCAGGGGGATGAGGAACTTCCAGGCGAAGCTCTGGAGCTGGTCCTCACGGAAGCGGGGGTACGTGAAGCGCACCCAGAAGATGATGAACGAGACGACCATCACCTTGGCGAAGAGCACGGCCGGGCCGAGCACGTAGTACCAGTCGCTGCCGGTCTCGAGCCACGGGACCGCCCAGCCGCCGAGGAAGAGGACCGAGGCGATGCCGGCGAACACGAACGCCGTGGCGAACTCGGCCAGGAAGAAGATCAGGAAGCGGAAGCCGGTGTACTCGACCTGGTAGCCGGACACGATCTCGGACTCGGCGACCGGCATGTCGAACGGCGGCTGGGTGAGCTCGGCCTGCACGGCGGCGATGAAGATCACGAACCCGACGAACTGGGTGAGGATGAAGGGGTTGCCGATGCCACTCCAGCCGAAGATGGTGCCGTCGGCCTGGGAGAACACGATGCCGTTCAGGCTGAGCGTGCCGGCCTGGATGACCACGCCGAGGGTGGCGAGCACCATCGGCAGCTCGTAGGCGATGAGCTGGCCGGCGGCGCGGAGGCCACCCATGAGGGAGTACTTGTTGGCCGACGCCCAACCGGCCATGAGCACGCCGATGACCGACAGCGACGACACCGCCAGCACGTAGAACACGCCGACGTCGAGGTCGGAGATCACCAGGTGGGCCGACGCCGGCAGGGCCACGTACAGCAGCAGCGTCGACATGAGCACGACGAGCGGCGCGACCTTGAAGATGAACATGTCGGCGCCGTTGGGGGCGATGTCCTCCTTCTGGAGGAACTTCACGCCGTCGGCGAGCAGCTGGAGGGTGCCTCGGGGGCCGGCGTCCTGCGGGCCGAGCCGGCTCTGCATCCAGCTCATGACCTTGAAGAGGAAGACCATGCCGAGGATCAGGGCCGTGGTCGGGACCACGACGCTGACGACCAGCACCTTGATGAGCGTCGACAGCCAGTACGGCGGGTCGAACGCGGCGAACAGAAGGGTCATCGGTCGATGTCCCCCAGGATGAAGTAGAGGCTGCCGAGGATGGAGATCAGGTCCGGGACGTAGGCGCCACGGGCGACCCACGGCACGATCGAGATGTTGTTGAACGAGGCCGAGCGGATCTTGACCCGGAACGGCACCAGGTCGCCCTTGGAGACGATGTAGTAGCCCATGGCGCCGAGCGGGTTCTCGGTCTCGACGTAGGCCTCGCCCTCGGGCACCTTGATGATGCGGGGCACCTTGGCCATGACCGGGCCGCTCGGGATGGTGTCGAGCAGCTGCTTGACGATGAGGGCGGCCTCGCGGGTCTCCTGCATGCGCACCCAGGTGCGGCCGAAGCAGTCGCCGTCGGGGTGGGTCCAGACCTTCCAGTCGGCCTGGTCGTAGACGAGGCCGGGCGGGCAGGCGTCGCGGCGGAGGTCCCAGTCGACGCCCGAGGCGCGCAGGTTGGCGCCGGACAGGCCGTAGGACAGGGCGACGTCGGCGGGGATGACCCCGATGCCTCGCGTGCGGCCCTGGAAGATCTCGTTGCCGATGAGGAGGGTGTCCATCTCGTCGCAGAAGGCGATGAGCTTGTCCATCGCCCGGTGCGTGTCGGCGATCCAACCCTTGGGCAGGTCGTCCTTCAGGCCGCCGATGCGGTCGAAGTTGGGGTGGAAGCGGCCACCGGTGGCGGCCTCGATCTGGTTGAGCACGTGCTCGCGGTCGCGGAAGGCGTAGAACGCCGCGGTCATGCCGCCGAGCTGCAGGCCGTAGTCGCCGAGGAACAGGGAGATGTTGGCGATGCGGGAGAGCTCGAAGAGGATGGTGCGGATCCACTGGGCCCGGGGCGGGGCCTCGACGCCCATCAGCGTCTCGGCGGCGAGGATGAACGGCACCTCGTTGGCGAAGCTCCCCAGCCAATCGATCCGGTTCACCAGGGCGTTGACCTGCGGGTACGTGCGGACCTCGGTGAGCTTCTCGTACCCGCGGTGCATGTAGCCGGGGATGGGCTCGGCCGAGATGACCTGCTCGCCGTCGAGCTTGGCGACGATGCGCAGCGTGCCGTGGGTGGCGGGGTGCTGCGGGCCCATGTTGAGGGTCATGCCCTCGGTCTCGAAGTCGAGGTTGACCCGGTTGTCGTTGGCCTTGGCCGCGATCTCGGCGAGCTGCTCGCGGTCGCTGGTGGCGGTCATTCGCCGTCCCCTTCCGCGTCGTCGTTGCCGGGCATGGGCTCCACGTCGACGATGCCCGGCCACGGGCGGACCCGGCGGGCGAGCAGCGGGAAGTCCTTGCGCAGCGGGTAGCCCTGGAAGTCGGAGGGCAGGTAGAGCTTGATCAGGTTCGGATGGCCGTCGAAGGAGATGCCGAACATCTCGAACGCCTCGCGCTCGTGCCAGTTGGCGCCGGCGAAGGTCGAGCTCCAGGTGCCGATGCTGAGGTCGTCGTCGGGCACGTCGGACTTGAAGATGATCCCCATGCCCGCGGAGATGCTGTAGAGCCGGGCGAAGACCTGGAAGCGGGTCTCGCCACCGGCGTAGCCCTGGACGATCGGGGCCTGCTCCTTGGCGGGGGCGCCGGAGACCTGCAGATCCTCCTGGGCGTCCATGTCGCGGCCGAAGGGCGAGGGCATCCAGTCGATGGCCGAGAGGAAGTCGAAGAACGTGTAGCCCATCGCCTTGGCGGCCACGGCCGTGGCGGGCCAGGCGCTGCGATCGACGCGGACCCAGAGGTCGTCGCCGGGGCGGATGTGGGAGCCGACGACGGCGTCGCCGAGGTGCGCGGTCAGCTCGTCGAGCACCGCCTGACGGCGCTCGTCGACCTCGACCACGACCTCGTCGTCGGCCTGCGTCTCGGTGGTGTCAGCCGACGACAATTGGCCCACCCTTCCAACGTTCGGCCATGTCCTCGTGGGCGATGCGCTCCTGCAGCAGGAGGATGCCCTCGAGGAGGGCCTCCGGCCGCGGCGGGCAGCCCGGGACGTAGACGTCGACCGGGATCAGCTGGTCGACGCCCTTGGTCACCGAGTAGCTGTCCCAGTACGGGCCGCCGCAGTTGGCGCACGAGCCCATGGAGATCACGTACTTGGGGTCGGGCATCTGCTCGTAGAGCCGCACGACAGCGGGAGCGAGCTTGTCGGTGACGGTGCCGGCGATGACCACGAGGTCGGCCTGGCGGGGTGTCGCCGGGAAGGGGATCACGCCGAGGCGCATGACGTCGTAGCGGGGCGACGCGAACGCCGCACCCATCTCGATGGCACAGCACGCCAGACCCCACTGGTAGGCCCAGATGGAGTACTTGCGGGAGATGTTGAGCAGCTTGGACAGCGACTTCGGCAGCTTGCCGCTCTCGACTAGACCCACCGGAGGACCTTCTTGCGCCAGGCGTACAGGAGACCGAGGGCGAGGATCGCCACGAAGATCAGCATCTCGATGAGACCGAAGGTGCCGTACTCCTCGAGGCGCGTGGCCCACGGGAAGATGAAGACCGCCTCGACGTCGAACATGACGAAGAGGAGGGCGTAGATGTAGTAGCGGATCTGGCTCTGCGACCAGCCGGAGCCGACAGGGTCGACGCCGGACTCGTACACGAGGTACTTCTGCTCCTGCGGGCGGGTCGGGCGGAAGATCCGACCGATGCCCAGCAGGGTCGCGCCCAAACCGACGCCGACCACTGCGAAGATGGCGACGGTCAGGTACTGCCGCAGGAAATCGGAGTACTCAGACATCGTGGGCGGAGCCTAGTGAAGGGCCGAACACGGCATGAAATCCTCTCGTCAGGGGGCCGTCTGGCGCGGTCGGGCGCGCCCTGCGGCGTCGTCTGAGACGGGGTCGGGGTGGGGTCGAGGCCCGGCGGTGGCTACTGGCCGGTGCCGGTTGTGGCGGTGCCCGTGGACGTCGCGGTGGCGTCAGCGGGGCGCTCGTACTGCACGAGGGCGGGCTGGCCCTTCTCGGCCGCGTCGACCAGCAGGTTCGGGAACAGCCCGACGCCGATGGTGACGAGCACGCAGAGGAAGAGGGCGATCCCGGCGCCGAGCGGGATGGGGATCCGCGTCGACCGGGACGGGACAGGACCGTCGTCGCCGTCATCGGCGCCGCTCATGAACATGGCGACGATGATGCGCAGGTACAGGAACGCCGACACGACCGCCGAGAGCATGGCGACGATGGCGAGGGGCCAGCTGCTGGCGTCGACCGCGGCCTCGACCGCGTAGAACTTGGCGAAGAAGCCGGCCGTGAACGGCACACCGGCCTGGGCGAGCAGGAGCACGGTGAACGCCACCGCCAGCTCCGGGTTGCTCCGGGCCAGGCCCTTGTAGTCGCTGAGCGAGTGGTGGCCGTCGCCCTTGCGCCCGACGAGCGTGGCGATGCCGAACGAACCGGCGACCATGAACACGTAGGCGGCCAGGTAGAAGAGCACCGCCGAGTTGCCCTGGTCGGAGCCCGCCTCGACCGCCATGAGGATGAAGCCCGCGTGGCTGATCGAGGAGTACGCCAGCATCCGCTTGACGTTCGACTGCACGATGGCGAGCGACGCACCGACGATCATCGACGCGATGGCGAGGCCGTAGATGATCGGCTTCCAGGTGGCCTGGTAGTTCGAGAAGGTCAGCACGAAGATGCGGACCATCCCGGCGAAGGCGGCGGCCTTGACGCCTGACGCCATCCAGGCGACGGCGGGCGTGGGGGCGCCGTCGTAGACGTCGGGGCTCCATGCGTGGAACGGCACGGCGGAGACCTTGAAGGCGAGCCCGACCACGAGCAGGGCGAGCCCGATCAGCAGCAGGCCGTTCTGGGTCGGCACGACCTGGCTCATGAAGGTCTTGATGTCGACCAGGTTCGTCGAGCCGGTGGCGCCGTAGATCAGGGCGATGCCGTAGAGGAAGAACGCCGACGAGAAGGCACCGAGCACGAAGTACTTGATGCCCGACTCCTGCGACTGGATGCGCCGCAGGTGCATGCCCGACAGGACGTACACGGCGATCGACAGGGTCTCGAGGCCGATGAACACGACGATGAGGTCGTTGCCCATCGCCATGATCACGCCGCCCGCAGCGGACAGGAGCATGAGGACGTAGAACTCGGGCCCCTCCATGTCCTCACGGCGCAGGTAGGCGTCGGTGAGCAGGGCCGCCAGGGCGACGGCGACGCAGATCACGATGGTGACGAACAGCGTGAAGCCGTCGACACCGACCATGCCGCCGATGGTCGTGTAGGGCCCGGTGACCTCGGGGTGGATGTCCCACCAGAGGATCGAGCTCCAGCCCTGGACCTGGGCCCAGACGGGGAGGGCGCTGAGCGCGGCCGCCACGGCGATGGCCACGGTGGTCCCGGCGAAGATGCCCCGGGGCGCCCGCTTGCGCAGGAAGGACGAGAAGGTCAGCAGCAGCAGGCCGCCGACCAGCAGGATCAGCAGCGGGATGAGCGCCGGCCAGTAGATCGAGGGGCCGGCCACGTGGAGCTGCTCGGGCACCGCCGAGATCGGGGTGGGGGTCTGGGTGGTCACCTGGGCGAGGAGGGCGGAGCTCACGGCGCCACCTCCTGGCTCGTGGGCTGCGCACTCGCAGCGTGCTCGCCCTCGGCGCCGGACTCACCCTCGGTGGCCTCGACCGGAGCGATCTCCGAGCCGGCCTGGGTCTTGGGCTCGTCGTAGCGGTCGACCTGCTCCTCCATGCGGGTGAGGATGCGGTGGACGGACGGCTCGATGCGGTCGAGGACCGGCTTCGGGTAGATGCCGAGGAACACGATCAGCACCAGCAGCGGGACCATGACCAGGCGCTCGGTGAGCTTGAGGTCGGGGAACTTGGCGTTCTCCTCGTCGGGCTCACCCTGGAACACCCGCTGGTAGGCCCAGAGCAGGTAGAGGGCGGCGATGATCACGCCGGCCGCGGCGACCACGGCCCACCAGCGGTGAGCGATGAACGTGCCGAGCAGCGTGAGGAACTCGGAGACGAAGCCGTTGAGGCCGGGCAAGCCGATCGAGCTCAGCATCACGATGGTGAAGATGCCGGCGAAGACCGGAGCGGACTTGGCGATGCCCTTGAGGTCCTTGATCTCATAGGTGTGGCGCCGGCTGTAGAGGAAGCCGAGGAGGATGAACAGGGCACCGGTCGAGATGCCGTGGTTCACCATCTGGAGCACCGAGCCCTCGACGCCCTGGGTGTTGAGGGCCCACAGGCCCATGAGGGCGAAGCCCATGTGGGACACCGACGAGTACGCGACCAGGCGCTTGAGGTTCTTCTGCATGGCCGCCACGACGCCGGCGTAGATGATGCCGATGACCGCGAAGGTCAAGAGGTAGGGGGCGAAGTAGGTCGAGGCCTCGGGGAACAGCTCGAGGCCGAAGCGCAGGAAGCCGTAGGTGCCGAGCTTGAGCAGGATGCCGGCGAGGTCGATGGAGCCGGCGGTGGGCGCCTCGGTGTGGGCGTCGGGCAGCCACGTGTGGAACGGGAACATCGGGGTCTTCACCGCGAACGCGATGGCCATGCCGAGGAACAGCCACCGGCCGGTGCTCGTGGCCAGGTTGTCGCTGGCGATGATCTTGGTGAAGTCGAAGCTCACCGAACCGCCGTCGCCCGCCTTGGCGACGACCGCCAGGCCGACGATCGACACGAGCATGAACGCCGAGCCGGCCATCGTGTAGAGGAAGAACTTGGTGGCGGCGTACACCCGACGACCGTGGCCCCACTTCCCGATGAGGAAGTACAGCGGAACCAGGGTGACCTCGAACATGAGGAAGAACAGGAACAGGTCGAGCGACAGGAAGGCGCCCATGCACCCGCCCATGAGCAGGGTGAGCCAGGCGTAGTAGCCCTTCTCGTCGTGCTCGGGCTTCGCCGCGAACAGCGCGATCGGGAACAGGATGCCCGTGAGCACGACCAGGAACAGCGAGATGCCGTCGACCCCGAGGAAGAACTTGATGTCGAGCGACGGCACCCAGGTCTGGGAGACCACGAACTGGAAGCCGTCGTCGTCGGTCTGGAACTTCACCAGCAGGACGATGCTCATGATCCCGGTCATGAGCGCGGTGACGATGGCGACCTGGCGGGCGATCTCGGGCCGCGACCGCGGCAGCACCGCGATCAGCAGGGCCCCGAGCATCGGGACGAACACGAGGGCGGGCAGGATCGGGAACCCGAACGTGCCGCCTTCGGAGGCGAGGATGGCCGCGGTCATGTGAAGGACACCTGGGTCAGGACGAAGGCGATGATGAGGACCGCGCCGAGGCCGATCATGAGCGCGTACCAGCGCACATAGCCGTTCTGGACGCCGCGCAGCCGGAGGGCTCCCCCACGGGTGAGCTTGCCGACGCCGTTGACGGCGCCGTCGATCACGACCCGGTCGAACAGGGCGACGAGGTCGAAGAGCTTGCGGCCCGGGCCACCCATGAAGACGGTGACGCCGTGGTCGATGTACCAGCCGTGGTACAGGAACGGCAGCTCGATCTTCCTGGCCGGGAACTTGCGCTTCACGTAGACCACGTAGGCCAGGCCGATGCCGGTGAAGGCGAAGATCGTGGAGACCGTGAGCTCGACGATCAGCTGGAGCGTGCTCTCGTCGAGGTGGGTCTGGTACTGCCCGATCACCGGCTCCAGCCACCGGTTGAGGAACTCCATGTTCTCGGAGAAGGGCAGGTTCAGCACGCCGGCGATGGCGGCGAAGAACGCCAGCACGATCAGCGGCACGGTCATCATCCACACCGACTCGTGGGGGTGCACGGATTTGGCGTGCTCGATGTCGTCGACCAGCAGCGGGCCGTCGGCGTCATGGGGATCGTCGGTGCCCGCCGCGTTGAGCTGGGTGGCGCCGGAGCCGACGCCGTGGGCCTGCAGGTTGGCCAGCTCGGCCTCGGCGCTCTCGCCCCAGCGGGCCTTGCCGAAGAAGACGAGCACGACCTCACGGGTCATGTAGAAGGCCGTCATCAGAGCGGCGATCAGGCCGAAGAGGTACAGGAAGAAGTTCTTGTGCAGGGCGTAGGAGAGGACGTCGTCCTTCGACCAGAAGCCGGAGAAGGGGATCACACCCGAGATCGCCAGCCAGCCGATCATGAAGGTGATGGCGGTGATCGGCATGATCTTGCGCAGGGCGCCCATGTACCGCATGTCCTGCTGGTCGTGCATGCCGTGGATCACCGAGCCGGCGCCGAGGAACAGGCAGGCCTTGAAGAAGGCGTGGGTGATCATGTGGAAGATCGCCGCGCTGTAGCCGCCCGAGCCGACCGCCAGGAACATGTAGCCGAGCTGGCTGACGGTGGAGTACGCCAGCACCTTCTTGATGTCGGTCTGGGCGATGGCGATGGTGGCGGCGAGGAACGCCGTGGCGCAGCCCACGATGGCGATGAGCCAGGGCAGCCAGTCGGCCGAGGCGGCCAGGATCGGGTTCACCCGCACGAGCAGGTAGACGCCGGCGGTGACCATGGTGGCGGCGTGGATGAGCGCCGAGACCGGGGTGGGGCCGGCCATGGCGTCGGGGAGCCAGATGAACAGCGGGATCTGCGCCGACTTGCCGATGGCGCCGATGAAGAGCAGCACGGCGATGAAGGTGGCGGTGGTCTGGGCCACGCCGGGCGACATCCCGAGGAACTCGCTGTACTTCACCGAGCCGAAGGTGAAGAAGGTGACGAAGATCGCCACCATGAAGCCCCAGTCACCGACGCGGTTGGTGATGAAGGCCTTCTTGCCGGCGGTGGCGTTGGCGTCCTTCTCGAACCAGAAGGCGATGAGGAAGTACGAGCAGGCGCCCACGCCCTCCCAGCCGAGGAAGGTCAGGACGAGGTTGTCGCCCAGGACCAGGATCAGCATGGAGAAGACGAACAGGTTCAGGTAGGTGAAGAACCGAGGGAAGCGGCTGTCACCGTGCATGTACCCGATCGAGTACAGGTGGATCAGGGCGGCGATGCCGGTGATGAACAGCACCATCGTCATCGACAGCGGGTCGAGCAGGAACCCGATGTCGACCGAGAAGTCGCCGGCGGGGATCCAGGAGAACAGCGAGAGCTCGTAGGTGTGCTCGGGCTGGTTCCAGAGCCCGGCGAAGACGATCAGAGCGACGAGGAACGCCAGCCCGACCATGGCGGTGCCGAGCCAGCCGGCGAAGGGCTCGCCGATCCGCTTGCCGAAGAGCAGCAGGACCAGGAAGCCGGCCAGAGGCAGGGCAGGGATCAGCCAGAGGAGTTCGACCATGGCGCGCCTACCCCCTCAGCAGTCGGAGGTCGTCGGCGTTGGCGCCGGGCTTGCGGCGGGAGAGGGCCACGATCAGGCCGAGCCCGACCACGACCTCGGCGGCAGCCACCACGAGCACGAAGAACACGATCACCTGACCGGAGATGTCGTTCAGCATGCGGCCGAACGTGACGAACGTGAGGTTCACGGCGTTGAGCATGAGCTCGACGCACATGATCATCACCAGTGGGTTGCGGCGGATCAGCAGCCCGACGCCGCCGATGCCGAAGAGGATGGCCGCGAGCCCGAGGTGGAACAGCAGGAGGTTGTCCGTCATCAGTGCGCGCCCTCCTCGGTGGAGGTGGTGAGCGGGTCGTCACCCTGATCGGTCATGGACTCGGGCTCCGGGATGGGCTGGACGTCCTTCGGCCGGCGGGAGAGCACGACCGCACCGACCACCGCGACGGTGAGCAGGCCGGCGGTGACCTCGAGCGGGAAGACGTAGGTGGTGAACAGCTCGCGACCCAGCTGCTTGACGTTGCTCGTGCCGGACTGCAGCGCCTGGGTGACCGAGTGCATGCCGGTGACGGCCGCGGACTGGCCGACGATCAGCACGGCGAGGACCGCACCGACGACGACGACGCCGACCAGGACGGCGAAGATCCGCTGGCTGACGAGGGGCTCGGTCTCGAGGTCGTCCTCGGTCTCGACGCCGAGCAGCATCATCACGAAGAGGATGAGCACGACGATGGCGCCGGTGTAGACGATGACCTGCACCGCGGCCAGGAGCTGGGCGTCGAGGTTGAGGAACAGCACGGCGATGGCGAAGAGGGTGGCCACCAGGTTCAGCGCCGAGTGGACCGGGTTGCGTGACAGCACGACACCCAGGCCACCGAACAGCACGATCACCGCGCAGGTGGCGAAGACGACGGATTCGACGGTCATGATCAGTGGCCCCCGTGCTCGTCGTCGTGATCGGCGTCGTCGTGGATGAGGCCGTCGTGGCCGACCGTGCCGTGGGGCTCGGGGTCGTGGCCGTGCTCGTCGATCATCTCGGGCGGGGTGCTGACGGCGTCCTTGAGGTCCTGGCCGGCCTCGGGCGCCCGCAGGCCGTAGCCCAGCTCGCCCGACCAGCCCACGACGCCCTCGAACCGGGCGTCGCCCGACGGGGCGGTGGCGCGCATCCAGGCCGAGGTGTGGAGGTCCTCACCCGGGCGCCAGTCCTCCCAGGGGAGCTTCTGGGGCATGCCGTCGTCGGCGACCACGAGCTCGGCCTTGGTGTAGATGGCGTCGGCCCGGTTGGTGAAGGAGAACTCGAACATCTTCGACTCGGTGATGGCCTCGGTGGGGCAGGCCTCGACGCAGAGGTCGCAGTGGATGCACCGGAGGTAGTTGATCTCGTAGATGTAGCCGTAGCGCTCGCCCGGGCTGACGGGGTCGTCGGCCGGGTTGTCGGCGCCACGGACGTAGATGCAGCGGGCGGGGCAGACACCGGCGCAGAGCTCGCAGCCGATGCACTTCTCCATGCCGTCCTCGTAGCGGTTGAGGACGTGACGACCGTGCACCCGGATCGGCTTGGGTGCCTTCTCCTTGGGGTACTGCGTGGTGACCCGCTGCTTGCGCCCCATCTGGCGCAGGCTCACGAGGAAGCCTCCGAGGTAGCCCATCAGTCGATGACCCCTTCCAGGCGCTTGGCCTTCGAGGTGGCGATGGCGAACCGCAACAGCCCGAAGAAGATCAGGCCGATCGTGCCGGCGATGGCGACGACCACGATGCCGTTCCAGCCCTGATCGCGGGCCACGTGGAACGTGGCGAGCACGAGCAGCCAACCGATGGAGAGCGGGATGAGGACCTTCCAGCCCAGGTCCATCAGCTGGTCGTAGCGGACACGGGGAAGCGTGCCGCGGACCCAGACGAAGCCGAAGAGGAGGATCACCGTCTTCAGGAGGAACCAGAAGACGCCCCACAGCCAGCCCGGGCCGATCGGCGCGGGGCCGGCGGGACCGCCGAGGAAGAGGGTGACGATGATGGCGGCCATGGTGACCGAGTTCATGAACTCGGCCACGAAGAAGAGGGCGAAGCGGATCGAGCTGTACTCGGTGTGGTAGCTGCCGACGAGCTCCTGCTCGGCCTCGACGAGGTCGAACGGCGGGCGGTTCAGCTCGGCCTGGCTGGCCAGCAGGAACACGACGAACGGCACGAAGCCGGCCACCAGCAGGTTCCAGTTCGGGACGATGCCGCCCCAGCCGTCGCCGGCCTGGAAGGACACGATCTGATGGGTCTCGAGCGAGCCGGTGGTGAGCACGACGGCGCACACCGAGAGGCCGAGAGCCGCCTCGTAGGACACCATCTGGGCCGAGGCCCGCACCGCACCGAGCAGCGGGTACTTCGAGCCCGAGGACCAGCCGGCGAGCATCACGCCGTAGACCGCGATCGACGACATCGCCAGGGCGAAGAGGATGCCGATCGGGGGGTTGGCCAGCTGCAGGTAGGTGGTGTGGCCGAAGATCTCGACGGTGCCGTCGCTGCCGTTGGAGAAGTCACCACCGAAGGGCACGATGCTGAACAGCAGGAACGCCGGGACCACGGTGAGCAGCGGGGCGAGGATGAACACCCGGCGCTCGGCCTTGTCGGGGAGCAGGTCCTCCTTGAAGAAGAACTTGATGCCGTCGGCGAGGGTCTGGAGGATGCCGAAGGGGCCGGCGGTGTTGGGGCCGATGCGGTTCTGGAGGTCGCCGACGACCTTGCGCTCGAACCAGATCATCAACATCGTGGCCACGAGCAGGAACGCGAAGACCAGCACGACCTTCAGCAGGACGATGAGCACCACGGCGAGGTCGACCTGGCCGCTGAGGAGCGG
Source organism: Acidimicrobiales bacterium (assembly GCA_965279255.1). Taxonomy (GTDB): domain Bacteria; phylum Actinomycetota; class Acidimicrobiia; order Acidimicrobiales; family Acidimicrobilacustridaceae; genus CAMFLJ01. The sequence continues at coordinate 4,236,687 of OZ257146.1, read as the reverse complement.
GTCACCTCCGAGCATCGGGATCGCCTCCGGTTCGGCAGAGCGGGGAACGGGCGCCCGAAGGGGCGGCGGCCGTGGTGGACGGCCAAGCCCACCGCACGGCGGTGGGCCGGCGCAAGCTCGTGGTCGGGGCGGCGCTCACGAGGCCGTCTCGATGTGCAGCTCGGTGACCGGACCGTCGACCGCGATGAGGTCGCCGACGCGGGCGTCGGCCTGGTTCAGCACCAGGGCGACCGCACCGCGGGGAACCCCGGTGTCGGGGTGGACCGGGAGGGTCAGCGAGGTGCGGGCCGAGCGCAGCACGACCCGGTCGCCGCCGACCACGCCGAGGCGGTCGGCGTCGTAGGGGTTGATGCGGGCGGTGGTGCCGGGGGCCAGGCCCGCCAGCTGCGCGCTGGCCTGCACCATGGTGCCCTGGTCGTACAGCTTGCGGGTGGCCACCAGCCGGAACGCGTAGGCGTCGAGCGGCGGCACCGGGGCGGGGGCACCGGCGGCGAAGCTGACCAGCACCGGGTTGGCCGGGGGCTGCTCGGCGGGAACGGCGTCGTCGGCCTGGGCGTCGGCGGTGGCCTCGCCCTCGGCCTCGGTGGCGGCGGCCGTCTCGGCCTCGATCACCTCGGCGTCGTCGGAGGCGGCGGCACGCACGGCTGCGGCATCGGCCTCGCCACCGGCCTGCTCGGCCTCGATCTCGTCGTCGGCGGCGGGCTCGGCCTCGACGGGGAGCGGGAGCAGCACGCCGTCGGGCGTGGCGGTGACCAGCTCGGCGGTGAGCCCGAGGTGCGACGGGGCGATGCGGCCGATCTCGGCCAGGACCTCACCGGCGTTGGTGAACCCGAGGTCGGCGCCGAGGCGCAGCGCCAGCTCGGAGGCCAGCATCCAGTCGGGGCGGGCGGTGCCCGGGGGCGTGACCCGCTGCGACAGCGAGCTCACCCGGCCCTCGATGTTGGTGGTGGTGCCGGCCTTCTCGGCGAAGCCGGCGGCGGCGAGCACGATGTCGGCCTTGCGGCTCGAGGCGTTGAGCAGGGTGTCGACCGAGATGATGGTTCGGGCACCGGCGATGGCCCGCTCGGCGAGGTCGAGGTCGGGGAAGTCGGCCAGCGGGTCGGCGCCGAGCAGCACCAGCACGTCGATGCGGCCGTCGGCCGCGGCCCGCAGCACGCCCTCGGTGTCGAGGCCGGCGGTGGCGGGCACGGTGGGCCAGGTGCCGGCGAACCAGTCGCGGCCGTCGTCGAGGGTGACCCGGCCGGGCAGGAGCCCCGGGGCCAGGCCCATGTCGAGGGCGCCGTTGACGTTCGAGCGGCGCAGAGCGGGCAGGAACCGGGCATCGGGCCGGGCGTCGACCACGGCGCCGGCGGCGTCGACCAGCCCGGCGGCGCTCTCGGCGAGCGAGGCCCGGCCGAGCACGACGGTGAGCGGGCCCGAGGAGCGGGCGATGAGGGCGCGGGCGGCGTTGACGGATGCGGCGGCGACGCCGGCGATGTCCTTGTCGGTGTCGGCGGTGGCCACGAGGGCCCGCACGAGCTCGCCGGCCTCACCGGGGCGGGGCTGCAGCGAGGCCTTGGCCAGCGGGCTCAGACCGGTGGTGCGGGGCGAGACCTCGACGAGGGTGACGCCGTCGTTCACGGCGGCGTGGCGGAGACGCAGGAACAGGACCGGCAGCTCCTCCTTGGCGTCGGGGCCGAGCAGGAGCACGGTGCCGCCGGGGGTGCAGACCTGGTCGATGGTGGCGCGGGGCAGGCCGAGCACGACCTCGGCCGGGAGGCCGTCGCCGAGCTGGGCGTCGACGTTGTCGGTGCCGAGCACGCCCTTGGCGAGCTTGGCCCAGGCGTAGGCGTCCTCGTTGGTGAGGCGGGCCCCGCCGATCACGCCGATCGACTGGGGGGTGGCGCCGCGCAGCGCGTCGGCGGCCCGGTTGAGGGCGTCGGCCCAGCGGGCGGTGACGAGGTCGTCGCCCTGGCGCACGAGCGGCTCGGAGAGGCGGCCCTCGGTGGTGACGAGGTCCTGGGAGAAGCGGCCCTTGTCGCAGAGCCAGCCCCAGTTGACCGGGTCGACGTCGACGCCGGCGAAGCGCTGGACCTGGTCGCGGGAGGAGTCGATCGAGATGCGGCAGCCGACCGAGCACTGCGTGCAGGTGGACTCGGTGGTCTCGAGGTCCCAGGGGCGGGCCTTGAAGCGGTAGCTCGAGGCGGTGAGCGCGCCCACCGGGCAGATCTGCACGGTGTTGCCGCTGAAGTACGACGAGAAGGGCTCGTCGGGGAAGGTGTTGACCTCGGTGTTGTTGCCCCGGTGGATGAAGTGGATCAGCGGGTCGCCGGCCACCTCCTTGGCGAAGCGGGTGCAGCGGTCACAGAGGATGCAGCGCTCCCGGTCGAGCAGCACCAGGTCGCTGATCGGGATCGGCTTCTCCTTGTGCCGCTTCTCCTCGACGAAGCGGGACTCCCCCGGGCCGTAGGCCATGGTCTGGTCCTGCAGGGGGCACTCGCCGCCCTTGTCGCAGACCGGGCAGTCGAGCGGGTGGTTGATCAGGAGGAACTCGAGGACGCCGTCCTGGACCTTCTTGGTCAGCTCGGACTCGGTGTCGACCTTCATGCCCGGGGTGCACTCGAGCATGCAGCTCGGCTGGAGCGCCGGGCCGCGGCCGGTGTCGACCTCGACGATGCACATGCGGCACATGCCGACGGGGCGCATCCGCTCGTGGTAGCAGAAGCGCGGGATGTAGGTGCCGGTGCGCTCGGCGGCGTCGATCAGCAGCTCGCCCTTGCGGGCGACGATCTCGGTGCCGTTGATCTCGACGACGACGCCGTCGGCGGGCGGGGCCTCGGGCTCAGGCATGGGAGGGGGCCTTCAACTCGACGGGGACGGAGGTGCGGGCTTCCTCGGCCGCGGTGATGCGGGCCTCGAACTCGGGGCGGAAGCGGCTGAGGGCGGACGCGATCGGCGCGGTGGCCGACGGGCCGAGCGGGCAGATGGTGGTCTGCTTCGGCGGCCAGGCGAGCCCGGGAGAGATGTTGTCGCAGACGTCCATGAGCAGCTCGAGGTCGCTCGGGCGGCCGTTGCCGTCGAGGATGCGACCGAGGATGCGCTCGAGCCAGGTGGTGCCCTCACGGCAGGGCGTGCACTTGCCGCAGGACTCACGGGCGTAGAACCGCACGAGGCGCAGCGCGGCCTTGACCGCGTCGGTGGTCTCGTCCATCACGACGATGGCGCCGGAGCCGAGCATCGAGCCGGCCCGGTCGATGGTGCCCTTCTCGAGCGGCAGGTCGAGGTGCTCCTCGAAGAACCACGGAGCCGAGCCGCCACCGGGGATGAACGCCTTGATCTGGTTGCCGTCGCGGATGCCGCCGGCGTAGACGGGGGCGTAGATGAGGTCGCGGAACGTGGTGACGCCGTACTCGACCTCGAACACGCCGGGGTTCCGGACGTGACCCGACACGGCGAACATGCGCGTGCCGCGGGAGTTCTCGGCGCCGAGGGCGGCGAAGGCCTCGCCGCCGTTGGTGATGATCCACGGGAGGTTCGACAGCGTCTCGACGTTGTTGACGATCGTGGGCTGCATGTAGAGGCCCTTGGCCGCCGGGAAGAACGGCGGCTTGAGGCGGGGCATGCCCCGGTTGCCCTCGAGGCTCTCGATGAGGGCGGTCTCCTCACCCACGATGTAGGCGCCGGCGCCCCACGTGAGCACGATGTCGAGCGAGTAGTCGGTGCCGAGGATGTTGCGGCCGATGTAGCCGGCCTTGTACGCCTCGTTGAGGGCCTGGGCGATGCGCTCCTGGGCCAGGGCCATCTCGCCCCGGACGTAGAGGAAGGCCTGGCCGGCGCCGATGGCGTAGCAGGCGAGCAGCACGCCCTCGATGAGCTGGTGGGGATCGCGCTCCATGAGGATGCGGTCCTTGTAGGTGCCCGGCTCGCTCTCGTCGCCGTTGACGACGAGGTAGCGGGGCCAGACGCCCTCGGGGGCGAGGGTCCACTTCACGCCGGCGGGGAAGCCGGCGCCACCGCGGCCGAGCAGGCTGGCGGTCTTGACCTCTTCACCCACGGCGGCGGGCGCCATCTCGAGCGCCTTGCGCAGCGCCTGGTAGCCGCCGGTGGCGACGTAGCGCGTGAGCGTGTGGCTGTCGTCGTAGCCGAACCGGCCGGTGATGATCTTCGGGGCGTCGGTGATGGCCATCAGGCGTCGGCCTCCTCGGCGGCGGCGGACGCAGCGGCGATCCAGACCGGCACGGCGGTGTCCTCGGGGACGATCGAGCCGGCCTTGCGCTCCGGCGGGATGTGCTGGCGGATCTCGGCGAGGGTGCCGTGCGGCGGGATGTCGTCGCGGGCACCCGACGTGAGGTCGTCGACCAGCTGGTCGAACTCGTCGGTGCTGATCTTGTGGAAGTAGCGGTAGTTCACCTGGAGGCACGGGGCCTCGGTGCACGCCGCGATGCACTCGACGTCCTCGATGGTGAACAGCCCGTCGGGGGTCGTCTGGCCCGGGCGGATGCCGAGGCGGTGCTCGGCGTGGTGGAGCAGCTCCTCGCCGCCGAGCAGCTGGCAGGCGATGTTGGTGCAGATGTTCACCATGTAGCGCCCGACGGGCTCCATCTTGAACATCTCGTAGAACGACGCCGTGCCGAGGACCTCGGCCGAGGTCACGCCGACGAGCTCACCGATGTGGGCCATCGCCTCGTCGGTGAGGTGGCCGTCCTGCTCCTGGGCGAGGTGCAGCAGCGGGATCAGCGCGGACTTCGGCCGCGGGTAGCGGTCGATGATCTCGTGCGCGAGCACGACGTTCTCGGGGGTGAGTCGCGCCATCAGCGATCGACCTCACCGAGGATGGGGTCGACCGAGGAGATGATGGCGACGCCGTCGGCCACGAGGCCGCCGTGCATCAGGTGGGGCAGGCTCTGGATGTTCACGAAGGACGGGCCCCTGATGTGCATGCGGTAGGGCTTCGGGCCGCCGTCGCTGACGATGTAGCAACCGAGCTCGCCACGGGGCGACTCGATGGCCACGTAGGCCTCGCCCTCGGGGACCTTGAAGCCCTCGGTGAAGATCTTGAAGTGGTGGATCAGCGCTTCCATGGACTCGTCGATGCGCGCCCGCGGCGGCGGGGTGACCTTCTTGTCCTGGATGCGGTAGTCGCCCTTGGGCATGTTCTCGAGGCACTGCCGGACGATCTTCATCGACTCGGCGATCTCGGCGAAGCGGATGGCGTAGCGGTCGAAGCAGTCGCCGTAGGACCCGACCACCACGTCGAACTCGACCTGGTCGAAGGCCAGGTACGGCATGTCGCGGCGGAGGTCCCAGTCGTAGCCCGTGGAGCGCAGGATGGGGCCGGTGACCCCGAGGGCCAGGCACTCCTCGGCCGTGATGACGCCGATGCCCTGGAGGCGCTCGCGCCAGATGGGCTGCTGGTTCAGCAGCGTGTCGTACTCGGCCAGGCGCTCGGGGAGCATGTCGAGCAGCCGCAGCACGCCGTCGCGCCAGCCGTCGGGGAGGTCGGCCGCCACACCGCCGGGGCGGATGTAGTTGTGGTTCATGCGGAGGCCGGTGACCTCCTGCAGGAACCGCAGGGCTTCCTCGCGCTCACGCCAGCCGTAGAGCATCATCGAGACCGCACCCAGGTCCATGCCGTTGGTGGCCATGAACAGCAGGTGCGACGAGATGCGGTTCATCTCGGTCATCAGCATGCGGATCCAGATCGCACGCTCGGGGACCTCGATGTCGAGCAGCTTCTCGACCGTGAGGGAGAAGGCGAGCTCGGTGAACAGCGGGGACGCGTAGTCCATGCGGGTCACGTTGGTGGGGCCCTGGAGGTAGGTGAGGTCCTCACCCGTGCGCTCCATGCCGGTGTGGAGGTAGCCGATCACCGGCTTGCAGCGCAGGACGGTCTCGCCCTGGAGCTCGAGCATGAGCCGGAGCACGCCGTGGGTCGACGGGTGCTGCGGGCCCATGTTGATGATCATGGTCTCGTCGTCGGGGACCGGCTCGGCCTCGGCCTCGGCCACCGCGGCCTCGGAGAGGCGCAGCACGGCGCCGCGCTCGCGGAGGCGCTCGGCGCCGGCGATGACGTCGGCGCTGGTGAGCTCCTGGGCGCCCTCGGCGGTGCGCTCGACGGGGCCTGAGGGGGGTGCGTCGTGGGTCGTGGTCATGGCGTCGCTCGCAGTCACCGGTTGGCCGGGGCGCCCTTGAACTGCACGGGGATGCGACCGGAGTCGTAGTCCTTGCGCAGGGGGTGGCCGATCCAGTCCTCGGGCATGAGGATGCGGGTCAGGTCGGGGTGGCCGTCGAAGACGACCCCGTACATGTCGAAGGTCTCGCGCTCCATGGCCTCGGTGCCCGGGTACAGGTCGAAGGCACTGGGGAGGCGGGGGTCGGACTCGGGCACCTGGATGCGCAGCCGCAGGCGGGCGCGCTCGCGGTGGTTGATCAGGTTGACCACGACCTCGAAGCGCTCGGGCGCCACGTCGGCGGGGAGCTCGGGACGGCCGGGATGGGTGAGGTAGTCGACCCCGGTGAGGTCGATGACCATGTGGTAGCCGGACTCGTGGAGGGTGGTCAGCAGACCGGGGTACTGCTCCGCGGACGGGAACAGCACGAGCTGGTCGTGGGAGCGGGTGACCGGGAGGCCGAACAGCAGCTCGGGCTCCGGCTCGCGCACCTCTTCGGCCTCGGCCTCGCCCACGGGGGCGTCGTCGTCGGCCACGGTCAGCTCCGACCCAGGGAGACGGGGGTGGATCCCGCGGCGCCGGCCTGCTCGATCACGATGCCCGCACCCTCACCGGGACGACGGGTGAGGTGCCCGGTCGCGATCTGGTTGTGCAGCGTGAGGATGGCGTGCATGAGCGTCTCCGGCGTGGGAGGGCAGCCCGGTGCGTACACGTCGACGGGGACGATCTGGTCGACGCCCTGCACGATCGCGTAGTTGTTGAACATGCCGCCCGACGACGCGCACACGCCCATCGAGATGACCCACTTGGGCTCCATCATCTGGTCGTAGACCTGACGGAGGACGGGGGCCATCTTCTGGGAGACGCGGCCGGCGACGATCATGAGGTCGGCCTGGCGCGGGGAGGCCCGGAAGACCTCCATGCCGTAGCGGGCGAGGTCGTAGTGGGGGCCGCCGGCGCCCATCATCTCGATGGCGCAGCAGGCCAGGCCGAAGGTGGCCGGCATCACGCTGTGCTTGCGGGCCCACTTCACCAGCTCCTCGAGGGTGCCGGTGAGGAAGTTGTGGCTCAGCCCTTCGAGGCCGGCGTCCTTCAGGCCACCGAGGGCCCGGGTCTCGTTCGACACTAGGCCGCTTCCTCCGCGTCGACCGTCTGGCGGCCTTCGAGGCCCACCCGGCGGATGGTGGTGGCCGCGGTGCGCGCCGGCGACACGATCTCGGAGCGGTTCTGCAGCTTGATCGGGCCCCAGTCGAGGGCGCCCTTGCTGATCAGGTAGACGAACGACTCGAACACGGCCGCCGAGAAGATCACGATGGCGCCGATTCCGAAGCCCCCGAGCTCACGGAAGACCGTGGCGAACGGGAAGAGGAAGATGATCTCGATGTCGAAGACGATGAAGATCATCGCCACGAGGAAGAACTTGACCGGGAACCGCTGGGGCGGCTCCTTGCTCGGGACGATGCCGCACTCGTAGGGAGCGGCCTTCGGGATCGAGGGGCTCCGGGGAGCGAGCAGCTGGGACACCACGCGGCTGACCGCCGCGAAGATCACGGCCAGCACCAGCATGGCGAAGATGGGGAGGTACTGGCCCACGGTGTCAGTCTCCCTTGGCTGCGGCCTCCGCCAGCGCCTTGTTCTTCATCAGGATCTTGTCCCGGTTGTGCAGGGTCCAAGCGAAGATGACGAACAGGCTCAGCGAGATCACGAAGTAGAGGAACGGGATCAGGCGCACGTCGCCGAGGTCACGCACGAGCACGACCGAGATGATGGGCTTGCTCTCGTCGACGATCGGGGTGGGGGGCGCCTCGCCGGCCTTGGTCTCCTGCGCGATGACCGGCTGGACCTGGACGACGGCGTAGTGCGTCGGGTGGCTGCTGAACAGCTTGTTGAGCTTGTACTGGACCCGGCAGATCGGGTCGTCGGGGAGGAAGCTGCCGCCCTTGGCGTCGGGGCAGTACTCCTCACGCGTGGGCTTGCCGCCGAACTCCCACACGTTGAGCTTCTTGTACTCGGTGTTGGCGGTGAAGATCTTGGCGTTGATGAGCGCCGTGTCGGCCGCCGCCTGGGCCTCACCGGCCGACGACGACGGCGTCAGGCGCCAGCCGTTGAGGGCGTCGGAGGGCAGCACCGACTGGAGGATGTCGGGGTTGTTGGCCTTGAGGTCGGAGAGCTGGAACCCGTTGGGGTACTCCTTCTCGAGCTCCGGGTACTGGGCGAGGATCTCCTCGGCGGTCGGCAGGTCCTCGGGGTTGACGAGCGAGTCCACGACCTCGGTACGGGCGACCGAGCCGTCGTTGACCACGACCTCGACCGGGGTCCAGCTGGCGTTGTTGCCGCGGGGGCCGATGGCCGGCGGGGAGATCCACCAGAACAGGGTGAGGACGGTGAGCCAGCCGAAGAGGCCGGTGAGGGCGAGCAGCATGCCCAGCCGGGAGCCGGTGTTGGTGGCCAGCAGGATGTACACCGAGCCCATCAGCACGGCGACGCCCACGGCGACGACGAGGATGCCCCGGATGCCCGGGTTGAAGGCCAGGCCGGCGAAGAGGTTCACGGTGGCGAGCATCGGGTTCACAGGCTCCGCTCGTAGGCGACGACGGCGGCGATCTGCTCTTCGGTGAGCATGACCTGGTCGGCGTTCATGGTCGCGGTCTTGGGGTCGATGGAGTTCGGGTTGACCCCGAAGCTGCCCATGCGGCCGCTGGAGAGGCCACTCGAGCCGTACGCCGTGCCCGCCTTCGGGTAGGCGGCGACGAAGGCCTCCTGGATCGTGGCCGTGGAGAACTGCCGGATCTCGGAGCCACCGGTCATGTTCGGGCCCATGGCTCCGCCGCCGGACACCTGGGCCTGGCCGTAGGACCAGCCCTTGGTGTGGCAGCGACCGCACGAGTAGGCGCCGCCGGCGAACTTCGTGGTGTAGCCGAGGTTGAAGACGGCCGCCCCGAGCGTGTCGAACTCGCGGGTCTCAGCCCGGCAGATGCCCTGGTCGTCAGCCCCGCAGGTCTTGTCGAGCTCGGCCTGCACCGCCGCCTTGGACTCGTCGGCGGGGAGCTGGATCGAGGTCAGGTAGGCGATGATGTCGGTGAGCTGCTGCTCGGTGAGCGGACCACCGCCCGGAGCGCCCCACGCCGGCATGGGCGAGTAGCCCCGGCCGTAGTTGAGGATGAAGAGCACCTGCTCGGGGGTGTAGCGGTACATCAGCGTGTTGAGCGCCGGTGCCTGCCACTGCACCTGGGCGACGAAGTCACCGGTGGAGGGATCGGTGATGGTGTAGTTCGCCACACCGCCGACGCCCTCGGGGCCGTGGCAGTTCGCGCACTGGGCCCCGTTGACGTAGATCTCCTCGCCCCGCTTGATGAAGGTCTCCTGGAAGCCCTGCACGGCGTCGGCCTGGCGGCCGGGCTCGGCCAGCCAGTAGAGCGGCAGGGCGACGGCGATGACACAGAGCAGCACCAGGCCGAAGCCCAGGGTGCGGTCGAGCTTCTTGGTCTCGAGGATCTCGTCGGGGGTGCCCGGTGCACGGTTGGCGGCGAGCTCGAGCTCGGCACCGACCTCGGCCCGGCCCCGGCGCATGTTCACCAGGATGGCGACGACGAACGCGAGGAGGAGCAGGACGACGGCGGTGTAGCCGATCGCCTTCTGGACGTCGGCCAGCAACAGCTGATCGCTGACGTTGAACATCAGTGCTTTCCTCCGCTGACGCAGTGCGGGCCTTCGGCTTCCTGACCGGTCGTGTTCGTGCCGATCGGCGGGCCCTGGATGATCTGACCGGTGTTCACCGTGAGCACACCACCAGCGACCTCCATGGCGAAGTGATCCATCCCCCGAGGAGCAGGACCACCCTTCTTCTCACCGACCTGGTTGTACTGCGACCCGTGGCACGGGCACTCGAACCACTGCGAGGTCGCACACGACGGCACACGACAACCCAGATGCGGGCACTTCTGATAGAGCGCCACCACACCGGCCTCCATGCCCGCGAGCACCGGAGCCGGGTACACCTTCTTGGCCTTCTCCAGCGCGGAGGCGGGGTACTCGGTGATCCACATGCGACCCTCGGCCAGGTACAAGAACCCCGCCGAAGCCTCGATCTTGGCGATCACATCAGAGACGTTGCCGACCCGGATCTTCGAACCGAACCCACCCTTCGGGGTCGGCCACAAGAACGCGATCACCGCCGCACCGAACCCGCTCAACGCCAGGCCCATCACCAGGATGATCGACCGGTTGAAGAACTGACGACGCGTGACCCCGATGGCCTCCGCATCCGGCGGCACGTACTCCGCCAGATCACTGCCGCCGACCTTCACCAGCTCAGGGGCACGACGCTCGAGCTCCGCCGCGGCCTCGACCTGACGACCAGACACCGGCGCCTCGGCCTCAGCCTCGAGCACCGACGGCTTGTCACGCTTGCGCGTCTCACGAGACAACGCTCCGGTGGCCGAACCGACGTCACGACGCCGCGCAGCCGCGAACAACACCACACCGGCCAGAACGACGACGACCGGGATGACGATCACGAGAGGGTTCATGGGGGATTCCTACCTGTGCCCTATCAGAGCTCGAAGAACAGACCCTGGGTCCACGGGGCGACGAAGTTGAAGCCGGGACCACGGAAGAACGAGCCGATGATGACGAGCACGGCCCAGAACATGAGGAAGACGGTGAAGAGGGAGACGGCGAACTTGCGATCCTCGGGCTTGTTGTTCGGATTGCGATCGATGTAGGGCGCCAGGATCAGGATGAAGATGCCCATGCCCGGGATGGTCACACCGGCGACCATCGGGTGGAACATGGTGAGCAGCTCCTGGAGGCCCAGGAAGTACCACGGCGCCTTCGACGGGTTCGGCGTGCTGTTGATGTTCGCCAGCTCGAGGAGCGGGGCGTTCATGAAGATCGAGAAGATCAGCACGAAGGCCAGCACCGCGAGGGCGGCGACGAACTCGATGGCGAGCAGGTGCGGCCAGGTGTGGACCTTGTCGACCGGCGTGGCCTTGACGTCCTGGATGGACCCGGCCTTGACCACGGTCAGCAGACGCTGGGTGTGACCAGCGGGGCCGGTGGCCGTGGGCGGCGGGGCGGCCGAGGCGACGGCGGTGGCGACGCCACCACCGGCAGGGGCAGCGGCGGCCGCCGCGGCGGGCTCGGCGGTGGCGCCTTCCTTGCGGGCCTTGGCCGACTTGGAGCGCTCGAGCAGATGGGCCGGGATGCGGCCGGTGTCGCCGCTCGATGCGGCAGCGGGTTCCTCAGCTGCAGGCGCGGCCTCGGCCGGCTCGGCGCCTTCGGACGCCTTCTCGGCGGCCTTGGCGCGAGCGGCTTCGGCTCGCTTGCGGAGGTGTTCGGGGATCTCGGTCAACGCAGATGCTCCTCGATCACAACGGTCCGGAGATGCCGCCGTCCTTGCGCACCCTCCAGAAGTGGATGGCGAGGAAGATGACGGTCACGAATGGGACGAACAACACGTGCAACACGTACCAGCGGAGAAGGGTGTCGGTTCCGATCTCCTTGCCACCCAGCAGCACGAAGCGGACCTGGTCACCGAAGACGGGGGTGTAGCCCATCATGTTGGTGCCCACGGTGACGGCCCAGAGCGCCAGCTGATCCCACGGGAGCAGGTAGCCGGTGAAGGAGAGCAGCAGGGTGAGCGTGAGCAGGATCACGCCGATCACCCAGTTGAACTCCCGGGGCGGCTTGTAGGCGCCGTGGTAGAAGACGCGGGCCATGTGGAGGAACACCGACAGCACCATGAGGTGGGCCGACCATCTGTGCATGTTGCGCACGAGCAGGCCGAAGGTCACCGAGGTCTGGAGCGTGTAGATGTCGTTCCAGGCCTGGGCCGCGGTGGGCCGGTAGAAGAACATCAAGAAGATGCCCGTGATGGTGAGCAGGATGAACAGGAAGAAGCTCAGGCCACCCAGGCAGAGGGTGTAGCTGACCTTCACCGCGTGCCGCTTCACCTTCACCGGGTGGAGGTGGTACAGCACGCTGTTCATGATCACGTACGACCGGTTACGGGGGCTGTCCGTGTAGCCCTTCCGGAACACGGAACCCGGTCGGAAGATCGAGTTCCAGGCCTGAGAGCCCTGCGTCTTGTCGACGATCTCGCTGACGCGCTGGCCGGGGGTCTTCTTCCCGCCGGGGCGCTCCATGGTCTTGGCCAAGGCACTTACTCCGTTGCTCTGGTACCGAGTTGCTGCGTACTGGAGTGGACTTCGTTCAGGTGTTGCGAAGGGGTTCGGCGTCAGCCGAGGCGCATGCCGTAGCCGTAGCCGTGGGTCGGCGTGCGCTGGTGGGAGTCACCGTCGGCCGGCGCGTCGCCGACCTTTCCGAGGATGATCACACCGGTGGGGCAGCGATCGACGCAGAGTGCACAGCGGGTGCAGACGTCGTCGTCGATCAGGAAGACGGAGTGGTCACCGGGGTCGTCGCCTGGCAGCTCGGTCCCGAGCGCCTCGTCGATCGATGTGGTGGTGACCAGGTGGATGCACTTCCAGGGGCAGATGTCGACGCAGCCCTCGCAGGTGATGCACTCCGACTGGTCGATGTGGATGAACTGCTTGGGCTTCACCGCCTTCGACAGCCAGGCGGCATCGACCTCCTGGAGCACGTAGTCGGCCCGGAACTCGGGCATCGGCGGGTTGGCGGCGATCTCGGCCACGGATCAGCCCTTCCGCACCAGCGGGCGGCCGAAGTCGGACTCGACCACTGCGGTGCTGGTGGCCGCCGCGGCACGCTTGCCCCGGTTCTGCCAGTAGGCCCACAGGAACATCTGGCCGCCGAGGAAGACCACGTAGATGCCGACGGCGAGCAGGTCGCGCAGCGTCTGGTAGCTCAGCGTCATCGGGAACCAGCCCCCGAAGGCCTGCGGCTTGAGGATGGCGCCGGGGCCGAAGAGGAGCTTGTCGGGACGCCACTGCAGCTCGTTGTCGGCCCAGGTGAGCCAGAGGTGCGGGATGACGCCGTAGGCCCAGAACATGAGGAAGAAGGCGTAGACGGAGGCGACCATGGCCTCGCCCCAGGTGAGGGGGGTGCCGACCGGCCGGCGCTTGGCCATGGGGACCAGCAGCGCACAGAGCACGATCAGGATCAGCAGGGAGACGACGAACGCAACCACCCGGTGGGGACCTCCCTCGTGAACGTGCTCACAATGTAACGGCAGGGGCGGGACCGACCCGTGCTCGAAGGCACGGACCGGCGTGACCGATTGTCTACCACCGCCACCGCGACGGAGGCACATCCGCGGCGGCACCACCTCATGTGCGGTCGTGAGGGCCGAGATCGCCGCCACCCGCACGGTGGTGGGCGACGGGATCGCCGCGCGGAACGACGTCTCCGTACTTGGTGCCGGTGGTGGCGCGTCGTCTAGGTTGAGCGACGTTCGAGCCGTTCCTTCCGACCGGTTCGCGCTTCACCCGTCCGACGCCTTCGGAGGAGCTGTGACCGAAGTTCCCGAGCATCTGCTCAAGCGCTCCCAGGACCGCCGATCCGCCCTCGGGCTCGGTGGTGGCGATGGCGGCGACGGCGGCGATGCCACGCCGGCCGCGGCCGCTCCCGCTGACGAGCCGAGCCCCGGCGCAGCCGTCGAGGCCGCCGCCCCGACCGCGGCCGCCAAGCAGGCCGCCGCTGTGCCCGCCAAGGCGGCCGAGCCGGAGACCCCGGTGCCGCCGTACGTGCAGGCGTCGCTCAAGCGCAAGAAGATCCCGCTGTGGGTCATGCCCGTGCTGATCTTCATCCCGGTGTGGGCCGTCATCTACATCGGTGGCCTCTCGAAGGCCGCCAGTGGTGCGCCGAGCCAGCTCCAGGAGGGCGCCACGATCTTCGCCGCCCAGTGCGCCGGTTGCCACGGCTCCGCCGGTGGCGGCGGCGTCGGCCGGCCGATGACCGACGGCTCGCTCATCGCGACCTTCCCCGACATCCTCGGCCAGCTCCAGTTCGTCTGGACCGGCAGCGACGGTGCCGGCCCGGCCGGCACCGTGTACGGCGACCCGAACCGCGCGGGCGGGCCGCCCCACGCCACCCTGAGCTACAACGGCAACAAGATGCCGAACTTCGACGGCAGCCTCACCCAGGCCCAGCTGCTCGCAGTCGTGCGCTACGAGCGTGAGGTGCTCTCGGGCGCCAAGATCGACGCCAAGCAGGTGGCGGCTGACGGCAAGATGCTGTGGCCCGACGGCAAGCCGATGCTCGATGCGAGCGGCAAGCTCATCACCCCTGAGGGCACGCCGCTGTTCGACGCCGACAACAAGCTGACGATCCAGCCCAACTGGACCGCTCCGGTGGGTGGCACGGGCTGAGCCCGACCACCATCTGAACTGCGAAGGGCCCCGCCACCGGCGGGGCCCTTCCGCGTCCGGGCCGGGGCGCCGGACAGGCTCAGGGCATCGGCTCGTGCCAGCCGCCGTAGGGGGCGGCGACGGCCTCGGCCTCGGGCGGGCCCCAGGTGCCGGAGTAGTAGAGGTGCACCGGCGGCGGGGAGTCGAGGAGCTTCTCGACGATGCGCCACTGCTCGTCGACGCTGTCGTGACGGCCGAAGCGGCGGGCGTCGCCCTCCATGGCGTCCTCGAGCAGGCGCTCGTACGGCTGGTCGGAGTCGCCGAACAGCTCCTCCTGGGTGACCTCGAGGTCGACCGCCCGGGTGAGCAGGCGATCGCCCGGCACCTTGGCGTGCAGCTGCAGCAGGATGCCGCTCTCGCGACCGAGCCGGAACCGCAGGTGGTTCGGGTGGGGCACGGGTGAGTCGGCCGGGGCGAAGAGCATCCGCGGCGGGGTGGCGAACTCGACCACCGCCTCGGTCGCGGTGACGGGGAGGTTCTTGCCCGCCCGGATGAGCCACGGCACGCCGGCCCACCGCCACGACTCGATCTCGAACTTCAGGGCCACGAAGGTCTCGGTGTCGGAGCCCGGCGCCACGCCCGGCTCGTCGACGTAGTCGCGGTACTGGCCCCGCACCGCCTGAGACGGCTCGAAGGTACGGATCTGCTTGAACAGCTTCACCTTCTCGTCGCGCAGCGCGTCGGCGTCGGCGGCGACCGGTGGCTCCATGCCGAGCAGGGCGACGATCTCGAGCAGGTGGTTCTGCACGACGTCGCGGACCGCGCCGGCGGTGTCGTAGAACTTGGCCCGACCGGCGGTGCCGAAGTCCTCGGCCATGGTGATCTGGATGCTGCTGATGTAGTTGCGGTTCCAGACGGGCTCGAGCAACGAGTTGGCGAAGCGGAACACCAGCAGGTTCTCGATGCCGTCCTTACCGAGGAAGTGGTCGATGCGGAACACCGACGACTCGGGGAAGGCGCGGTGGAGCACGGCGTTGAGCTCGGCCGAGCTCTCACGGTCGCGACCGAAGGGCTTCTCGACGACGACCTTGGCGCCCTCGGTGAGGTCCACCGACTCGAGGCCCTGCACGACGTCGTCGAAGAGCGACGGCGGGATCGCCAGGTAGAAGAGCGGGTGGCTGCACGCCCCGACCCGCTCGCGCAGGGCCTCGTAGGTCTTGGGGTCGCGGTAGTCGCCGCTGACGTAGCTCATGCGGTCGCGCAGCGCCGGCCACGACGAGTCGAGGCCACCCGACGTGGCGACGGACTCCTCGGCCCGGGCCCGCAGGTCGTCGTCGGTCCACTCCGACGACGCCACGCCGACGACGGGCACGCCGAGTCGGCCCCGTCGCTCGAGCGCGGCGATCGCCGGGAAGATCTTCTTGGCGGCCAGGTCACCGGTGGCGCCGAAGAGCACCACCACGTCGGTGTCGATGGCGGCTTGCTCCAGGTCGTCGGGCACGGGTCCTCCTCGCCGGCGGGGGCCGGTGGCTGTGGGCGGCGTCGAGCTAGGCGGATGCGGCCACGGCCGCGGCGCGCATGGCGGCCTCGGCGATGGCGGTGAGCACGGTGTCGTCGTGGGCCAGGCCCGGGAACATGACCTCGTAGGCGCCGGGCGCCATGGCGACGTGCTCGTCGAGCATGGCGTGGAAGAACCGGGCGTAGAGAGCCTCGTCGGTGGTGCACGCCGAGGGGTAGTCGTGGGGGGCGGTGGCCCCGAAGAAGAGGCCCACCAGCGAGCCCCAGCGGGGCACCACCGCGGTGATGCCGGCCGAGGAGAAGGCGTTGGCCAGGGCGCCGGCGAGGCAGTCGGCCCGTGACGTGATGAGGGCGTAGGCGTCGTCGTCGAGCAGGTCGAGCACGGCGAGGCCGGCGGCGGTGGCCAGCGGGTTCCCCGACAAGGTGCCCGCCTGGTAGACGGGGCCGAGCGGGGCCAGCTCGTCCATCAGGTCGGCGCGGCCACCGAAGGCACCGACCGGGAGGCCGCCGCCGATGATCTTGCCGAAGGCGGTGAGGTCGGGGGTGACACCGGTGAGCTCCTGGGCGCCGCCGCGGGCGACGCGGAATCCGGTGATGACCTCGTCGAAGATGAGCAGTGCGCCGACGCGGTCGCACTCGGCCCGCAGCCCCTCGAGGAAGCCCGGCGCCGGCGGCACCAGGCCCATGTTGGCGGCGCACGGCTCGACGATCACGGCGGCAAAGGTGTCGTCGAGGGTGGGCACCACGTTGTAGGGGGCCACGACCGTGTCGGCGATGGCGCCCTCGGTGACGCCGGCCGAGGCGGGCAGGCCGAGCGACGCCATGGCGGTGCCGCCCGAGACGAGCAGGCCGTCGCTGTGGCCGTGGTAGTTGCCCGCGAACTTCAGGAGCTTCGGGCGGCCAGTGGCGCCGCGGGCCACGCGGATCACGCTCATGGTGGCCTCGGTGCCGCTGTTGACCATGCGGACCTTCTCGACCGAGGGCACGCGCTCGCAGATCGCCTCGGCCAGCAGGACCTCGCCCGGGGTGGGCGCCCCGAAGGAGGTGCCGTCGCCCGCGGCCGACCGGATGGCCTCGATGACCTTCGGGTGGGCGTGGCCGGCGACGATGGCGCCGTAGCTCTGCACCAGGTCGAGGAACGTGGTGCCCTCGACGTCGGTGACCGTGGCTCCCGACCCGGAGGCCACGAAGTACGGGGTGCCGCCGACGGACCGGAAGGCGCGCACGGGCGAGTTCACGCCCCCCGGGATGACCCGCTGCCCGCGCTCGAACAGCGACTCGTTGGTGGGGCTCATCCGTTCAGGACCTCCGCGGCCTCACGGGCCAGGTAGGTGAGGATCATGTCGGCGCCGGCACGGCGGATGGACGTGAGGTGCTCCATCCCGACGGCGAGGCCGTCGATCCAGCCCCGCTCGGCGGCCGCCTTGACCATCGCGTACTCGCCGGACACGTGGTAGGCGGCGAGGGGCACGTCGACCTCGGGCCGGGCCCGGGCGATGATGTCGAGGTAGGCGAGCGCCGGCTTCACCATCACGATGTCGGCGCCCTCGCCGAGGTCGAGGCGGATCTCCTCGAGCGACTCGCGGGCGTTGGCCGGGTCCTGCTGGTAGCCCTTGCGGTCGCCGCCACCGGCGATGGTGACGTCGACGGCGTCGCGGAACGGGCCGTAGAGGGCCGAGGCGTACTTGGCGGCGTAGGCCATGATCGCCACGTGCTCGAAGCCGTCGTCGTCGAGGGCCTCACGCACGGCCATGACCGTGCCGTCCATCATCCCCGACGGGGCGACGATGTCGGCGCCGGCCTCGGCCTGCGCCAGGGCGACCTCGCCGTAGAGCTCGAGGGTGGCGTCGTTGTCGACCTCACCGTCGTCGGTCAGCAGCCCGCAGTGGCCGTGCGAGGTGTACTCGTCGAGGCAGAGGTCGGCCATGAGCACGACCCGGTCGCCGAGGGTGTCGCGGAGCTCGCGCAGCGCCACCTGGACGATGCCGTCGGGGTCCCAGGCCCCCGAGCCGCGCTCGTCCTTGGTCTCGGGGACGCCGAACAGGATGACCCCGGGGACGCCCAGCTCGACGAGCGCGGTGACCTCGTCGGTGAGCGACGACACCGTGTGCTGCACGACGCCCGGGATGGACGAGATGGGCTGGGGCTCGTCGATGCCCTCACGGACGAAGAGGGGGGCGATCAGGTCGTCGACCGAGAGCCGGGTCTCGGCGACCAGCCGTCGGAGGGTCGGCGTGCGGCGCAGGCGGCGCAGGCGGCGCTGGGGGAAGCTCATCGCCGGTCAGCCTACGCACGACCCCGCCGGCGCCCTCCCCGGCGAGGCGGTGCCTTCGGCGGCGGGCCGGCCACGTGGGCGGTGATGGCGTCGACGAGGCCCGGGATGGTGTGCACGTCGGCCACGACGTCGACCCGCAGCCCGTGCTGGCGGGCGGTGTCGGCGGTGACCGGCCCGATGCACGCCACGACCGGGGGGATCAGCTCGGGCCCGAAGGCCGCCATCCACTGCTCGACGGTGGAGGCCGAGGTGAACGTGACGATGTCGGCGCCCTGGACCTCGGCGCGCTGCTCGTCGCTGGGCACCGCCGGGACGGTGCGGTAGACGGGCACGACCTCGACGTCCCAGCCCATGGCCCGCAGGCCGTCGGGGAGGACCTCGCGGGCGACCGCGGCGCGGGCGATCACGACGCGCGATCGGTCGCCTTCGTGGGGCAGCGGGAACGCCTCGAGCAGCGACTCGGCGATGAAGCGCTCGGGCACCAGGTCGGCCACCAGGTTGTGGCGGGCGAGCTCGTCGGCGGTGCCGGGACCTATGGCGGCCAGCTTCACGCCCGCGAGGTCGCGGCCGTCGCGCAGGGCGTCGCAGAACCGGCTGGCGCCGTTGGCGGAGGTGAGCACCACCCACGCCACGTCGTCGAGGTCGGCGACGGCCGCCCGCAGCGCGGCACCGTCGTCGTCGGGCTCGGTGATCTCGATGGTGGGCACCACGATCGGCTCGGCGCCGGCCGCCCGCAGCGGGGCCGCCAGCGCAGAGGCCTGATGGGCGGGCCGGGTGACGACGACGCGCTTCCCGAACAGCGGGCGCGACTCGAACCAGTCGAGGTCGGTGGCGGCGACCGCGCCGATGACGATGACGCTCGGAGCCTGCAGGTCCTGGTCGGCGATGGTGGCCAGGGTGGCCCGGACGGTGTGCTGCTCGGGCCGGGTGCCCCAGCGCACGGCGGCCGCCGGCGTGTCGGGGGCGAGGCCGCCGTCGAGCAGCCGGGCGACGATCTTCGGGAGGCGCCCGACCCCCATGAGGATGACGATGGTGCCGCCGAGGCGGGCGACGGCGCCCCAGTCGAGCTCGCCCCCCTTGTCCGGGTCCTCGTGGCCGGTGACCACGGTGAAGGACGTCGACGAGTGGCGGAGCGTGACCGGGATGCCGGCGTAGGCGGGCGCGGCGATGGCGGAGGTGATGCCGGGGACGACCTCGTAGGGCACCCCAGCGGCGCGCAGCGACGCGGCCTCCTCCCCTCCCCTGGCGAACACGAAGGGGTCGCCACCCTTGAGGCGCACGACCTCCTGGCCGGCGAGGCCGCGCTCGACGAGGAGCGCGTTGATGTCGTCCTGGGGCATGACCGCGCGCCCGGCGCTCTTGGCCACGCTGATCCGCTCGGCCCCGTCCGGCGCGAGGTCGAGCAGCGCCGAGACGGAGAGCCGGTCGTAGACGACCACGTCGGCCCGGGCGAGCACCTCGGCGCCCCGCACGGTCAACAGGCCGGGATCGCCGGGGCCGGCGCCCACGAGGTAGACGGTCACGGGGCGAGCCTAGAAGAGGTGTGGTCGAACCGGTTCCGGCCGCCGGGTCGCGGAGCGCCGCCCACTCCCCTGCTGCAGCCTGGTCATCCGGCGGCGGGCACGGCGACGGACGCGGGTGGGAGGGCGGTTCGTCATCCAGTCGCAATGTCGCCAGGTTGTCGCTCCGCTAATTAGCGCTAAATTGACCTCCGTCCCGAGAGCGGAGAACCGAACCGGAGGCCAACCATGGAACTCTTCGCTGTGAGCGACCGCCCGTCCTGGATGGACGATGCGGCGTGCAAGGGTCGGACCACCCTCTTCTTCGGGATCGCCGGCGAACGCCCCGAACGTCGGGTTCGACGTGAAGCCCAGGCCCGCAAGATGTGTGCGGGGTGCCCCGTGCTGGAGCCGTGCCGCGACATGGCCCGCATCAACCGTGAGAACGGCTTCTGGGGTGGTGAGACCGAGGAGGAGCGTGCGGCCAGCGGCTACGCGCCCCGCTCGATCAGCCGGCGGGCCGTGCAGGCCGCCGCCGCCCAGGCCTCCTAGCGCCCGTCGTCGTCCCCGTCGGGGCCGTCGTCGAGCCGGATGCCCAACGCCGCGAAGACGGCGAGCCCCAACGGCACCACCTGAGCGGTGTCGACCGTGGCCCCCGCGAGGGCCGTGGCCCCGGCGAGGTCGTCGAGCCGGGAGCCCCGGAAGCGCACGTCGGTCATGCGGGCGCGGGTCACGTCGGCCTCGGTGAGGTCGCAGCCCGTGACCTCGACACGGTCGAGGCCGGCCTCCATCAGCTCGACGTGGCGGAGGTCGCAACCCTCGAAGGCGCTCCGCTCCCAGGTGGTCATGCGGAAGCCGGCGCTGGTGAGCTTGGTGTCGGCGACCACGACGTCGGTCGCCCTCAGCAGCCCGGCGTCGAGGCCCTCGGCGCGGCACCGCTCGATGCGGACGCGCAGCAGTCGGGCCTCCTGGAGGTCGGCCCCGCTCAGCTCGCAGTCGCGCAGCACCACGTCGGTGAGGCGCAGGCGGCGGGCCGACCGCGCCGTGAGGCGCACGCCCTCCACCACGCAGCGGGTGAGCTCGAGGTCGTCGAGGTCGTCGCCGGCGATGGCCACCACGTGGGAGTCCCGCAGCTCGCCCACCTCGTCCGGGTCGAGGTGGACATCAGGTTCGAGGGCCTCGGGCAAGCGCGGGGCCTCGGGTGCACCCGGGCGCGGTCGGGGTCGTCGGGTGGCCACACCGACATCATGACCGAACGGGACGGTCAGGCCTTCGCCGCCGCGTAGGCCGCGAGGGCCCGGGCCCGGCTCTCCCCCAGGTCGACGATCGGTGCCGGGTAGGTGTCGCCGAGCACCACCCCCGCCGCGGCCAGCTCCAACGGGCCGACCGCCCACGGCTCGTGGACGGCGCCCCCGGAGAGCCCGGCCAGCTCCGGGACCCACCGGCGCACGTAGTCGCCCGCCGGGTCGAACTTGTGGCCCTGCAGGATCGGGTTGAAGACACGGTTGTAGGGCGAGGCGTCGGGACCGGTGCCGGCCACCCACTGCCAGTTGCCCACGTTCTGGGGGACGTCGCCGTCGATCAGCAGATGGCGGAAGAGGCGCTCGCCCCGGCGCCAGTCGATCAGCAGGTTCTTCACCAGGAACGAGGCCGTGAGCATCCGCACCCGGTTGTGCATCCACCCGGTGCCCCGCAGCTGGCGCATGCCGGCGTCGACCATCGGGAAGCCCGTGCGCCCGTGGGCCCAGGCCTCGAACGCCTCCGGGTCGTCCCGCCACCGCAGCGCGGCGTAGGTGTCCTTCATCGGCCGCTCGACGAGCGAGGGGGTGGCGTGCAGGAGGTGGGCGTACCAGTCACGCCACGCCAGCTGCCGCACGAGGGCGGCGCGACCGGCGGACCCCTCGCCCACGACCTCGGCGACCGTGCGGGCCGAGAGCGTGCCGAAGCGGAGGTCGGCGGAGAGCTCCGAGGTGCCCACCAGGTCGGGCCGGTTGCGCTCGTCGTCGTAGCGGTCAGCCCGCTCGGCGGCGAGGGCGAGGCGCTCGACGGCGCCGGCCTCTCCGGGCCGGGCCGCCGCTCCCTCCTGGGCGTCGAGCACCGGGTAGGGGCCGGGCGCCGGTGGGAGCGGATCGCCGGGGTCGTCGAGGACCCGTGCGTCGCCCGGTTCCGGCCACGGCTCCCAGGGGGTGCGGGCCCACGCCCGGTGGAACGGGGTGAAGACCTGCGAGAGCCCGCCGGCCGCGGTGCGCACGGCTCCCGGCGGTTGCACCAGGGTCCCCCAGGTGGTGCGCCAGGCCACGCCGGCACGGTCGAGCGCCGCCGAGGTCGCGGCGTCGCGCCGGGTCGCATAGGGCGTGACGTCGGAGTTGGCGTGCACGGCCGCCGCGCCTCGGGCCGTGGCCTCGGCCGCCACGATCTCGGTCGGGTCGCCGACGCGCACGCACAGCCGTCCGCCGACCTCGGCCAGGCGCTCGTCGAGGGCGGCGACGTCGCCGAGCAGGCGGGAGGCCCGCCGGGAACCGGCACGGTCGAGCAGCGCGGGGTCGACGACGTAGAGGGCGAGGACGCGATCGTGCTCGGCGGTGGCGGCCGCCCAGGCCGGGTTGTCGTCGAGGCGCAGGTCCCGGCGGAACCAGGCGATGCCGAGGTCGTCGGTCATGGCGTCACCCTACGGACGCGGCGCGCGCCGCCACGGGTCCGGCACCCACCCGTGGCTCAGATCGTCACGCCAGAGGCGACGTGCTGAGCCAGAGGTCAGCCGATGGGGCGGCCGAACGGCAGCTCGTCGACCCAGGTGAGGAGGAACTCCTCGGCCTTCTCGCACGCGCCGAGCACCGGTCCGGCGGGGTGGTCGAGCAGGCCGGCGACCGCAGCGGAGACCAGCTCGGCGGCGGCCGCCGGCAGGTCGGCCGGGACAGCCGCTCCGTCGGCGGGCCACGCCGCCAGGTGGCCGGCGGTCGTGACGAAGTCGGGGAGCACGACGACGCCGGCGCGCCCGAGGGCCGCCAGCGCCTTCGCGCTGACCGGGATGGGGCCCGAGGGCACCACGACCTTCGCCTGCACGCCGGGCACGCCCTCGTGGTCGAGGACGCCGGCCTTCGACCCGATGACGAGGACGTCGGCCGCTGCATGGAGCACCTCGGCGGCGGGGCCGGGCTGGCTGCCGGCGATCGTGGCGCCACGAGATGTCAGCGCCTCGACCACGGCCGAGGCCGAGTCGTCGTAGCCCTCGACCGCGACGGTGCGGCCGTCGAGCGAGCCACCGCAGGCCGCCTCGGCCGCGGCGGCGACGCCTGCGGCCCGCAGCACGACCTTCTGGTCCCACCACTCGGCCGGACGCGGATCGGCGGCCCGGAGCTCGGCGAGGTCGTCGGCGCCGATGCCCCGGCCCGGCTCGAGCAGCAGCGTGCCGGCGGCGACATCGGGTGCCAGCTCGGCGACGAACGCGGCGAGCGCCTCACCCCGAGCGTCGGGAGCGGCGTTGACACCGGCGGACGCACCCGAGGCCTGCCGTCCGAAGAAGGCGAACTGATAGGTCTGGCTGCGGGCGAGCCACGTGGCGCCGTCGACCAGGAGCTTCGGGGCCAGGCGGGCGACGCCGGCGGCCGTCGGGGCACCAGGAAGGTCGACGACGACGAACGCGTCGGTGGAGGTGAGCTTTCGGGTCGTCACGAGTCGGGATCCTCCCACAACCGGGACCATGCGGGTCCCGTCCGGCGCCGTGCCCCTGCCTCTGGCGAAGAGCTCCTCGAAGGGGTGTTGACCGGTCGCTCGCCCGTCCAGCATGCCCGATGCCACAGCCCAGCGGGCTCGGGGGGCGCCCGGGGCCGTGCACAATGGTCCGCCATGGACGAGACCATCGATGTGCTGATCGAGATCCCCCGCGGGAGCAGGAACAAGTACGAGGTCGATCATCACACGGGTCGGATCCGGCTCGACCGCCGACTCTTCGCCGCGACCACGTACCCGACCGAGTACGGCTTCATCCCGGACACGCTCTCCGAGGACGGCGATCCCCTCGACGTGCTGGTGCTCACCGAGGACCCCACCTTCCCGGGCTGCTGGATCAACGCCCGGCCGGTCGGCGTCATGTGGATGGAGGACGAGGCCGGCCGCGACGCCAAGGTGATCTGCGTCGAGCCCAACGAGCCGCGGTGGAAGGACATCCACGACATCGGCGACCTCCCCCACGAGATCAAGGCGGAGATCAAGCACTTCTTCGACATCTACAAGGACCTCGAGCCCGAGAAGTTCTCCGTCACCGGGGACTTCGAGGACCGCGCTGCGGCGTGGGTCGAGATCCAGGCCTCGCTCGACCGCTACGTCACGAGCGGGCAGACCTCGGGGTTGTGAGCTCCACCGCCGGCCGCGTCGACGTCGTCGTGGTCGGCGGGGGGATCGTCGGCCTGGCCACCGCGCGGGCGCTGCTCCGGCAGCAGCCGGGCCTCGACCTGGTGCTGCTCGAGCGCGAGGAGGTCGCCGCCCACCAGAGCGGTCACAACTCCGGCGTCATCCACTCCGGCCTCTACTACCGGCCGGGCTCGGCGAAGGCCCGCCTCTGCACCTCGGGGCGGGCCGAGATGGAGCAGTACTGCTCCGCGGCCGGCATCCCGTGGCAGCGCTGCGGCAAGGTCGTGGTGGCCAGCACCCCCGACGAGGTGCCGGCGCTGGCCGACCTGGCCGAGCGCGGGCGCCGCAACGGGCTGGAGGTCGAGGAGCTCTCGGCCGCCGGCCTGGCCGAGCACGAGCCCCACGCGGTCGGCCTGGCGTCGATCTTCGTGCCGGCCACCGGGGTCGTCGACTACGCCGTGGTCTGCCGACGCCTGGCCGACGAGGTGGTGGAGCGGGGCGGCCGCATCCTCACCGGCGTCGGGGTCGAGTCGGCCATCGACATCGGGAGCGCCGTGGTGGTGCGCTCCGACGTCGGGCTGTGGTGGGCCGACCGGGCCGTGACCTGCGCCGGCGCCTGGTCGGACGTGCTGGCCGCGGCGGGCGGCGACCGGCCCGAGGCCCGCATCATCCCGTTCCGCGGCGAGTACCTCGAGCTCACCCCCGAGGCGTCGCACCTGGTGAACCACCTGATCTACCCGGTGCCCGACGCCCGCTTCCCGTTCCTCGGGGTGCACTTCACCCGCGGCATCGACGGCCACGTGCACGCCGGCCCGAACGCGGTGCCGGCCCTCGGGCGCGACGCCTACTCGTGGCGGCGGTTCCGCCCGGTCGACACCGCCCGGTTCGCCGCCCGGCCGTCGAGCTGGCGCCTCGCCGCCGCCCACTGGCGCACGGGGGCCGACGAGATCAGGCGCTCCCTCGTGCCGTCGAGGATGGTGGCGGCCCTGCAGCGGCTTGTGCCGGAGGTGCGGGCCGAGGACCTGGTGCCGGCGGGCGCCGGCGTGCGGGCCCAGGCCATCAACCCCGACGGCACCCTCCTCGACGACTTCGCGATCGTCCGGCGGGGCCGCTGCGTCCACGTCGTGAACGCGCCGTCGCCGGCGGCCACGGCCTCGCTCGCCATTGGTACTTGGATCGCCGGCGTGGTCGACGGGGCCGACCCCACCGACGCGGCTCCCGCGGCGGACGGCTAGACACTCCCCCATGTCCACGGGCGGGTCGACTCGGGCCATCATCGCGGCGCTCATCGCCAACCTCGGGATCGCCATCGCCAAGTTCGCGGGCTTCCTGTTCACCGGATCGAGCTCGATGCTCGCCGAGAGCATCCACTCGGTGGCCGACACCGGGAACCAGGTCCTGCTGCTCATCGGCGGCCGGCGGGCCGCCCGGGTCGCGACCCGACAGCACCCCTTCGGCTTCGGGCGAGAGCGCTTCTTCTGGGCGTTCGTGGTGTCGATCGTGCTGTTCACCCTCGGCTCGGCGTTCGCCCTGTTCGAGGGCATCGAGAAGCTGATCCACCCCCACGAGCTCGAGTCCGCGGGCTGGGCCATCGCCATCCTCCTGGTGGCCATGGCCCTGGAGGGCTGGTCGTTCCGCACCGCGGTGAGGGAGTCGCGGCCGTTCAAGCGCGACGCGTCGTGGTTCCGCTTCATCCGCCGCTCGAAGCAGCCCGAGCTGCCGGTCGTGCTGCTCGAGGACTCGGGGGCGCTGGTCGGCCTGGTGATCGCCCTGTTCGCCATCACCATGTCGGTGCTGACCGGCAACGGCCGCTGGGACGGCGCCGGCACCACCGCCATCGGCCTGCTGCTCGGTGTCATCGCCATCGTGCTGGCCGTCGAGATGAAGAGCCTGCTCATCGGCGAGTCGGCGAGCGAGGAGGACGAGGCCGCCATCGCCGCTGCCATCGTCGCCGCCGACTCGGTGGTCGTGCTCATCGACCTGCGCACCGAGCACATCGGGCCCGAGTCGATCCTGGTCGCCGCCAAGGTGCAGTTCGACCAGGACCTCACCATGCGCCAGCTCGCCGACGTCGTCGACGCGGTGGAGGCCGACATCCGGGCGGCCGTGCCCGACGTGTCACGCATCTTCCTCGAGCCCGACGTGGTGAGGCCGATGACGGCCTCGTTCGTGGAGCCGTCCGAGGGCCATCACGAGGCCTAGGAACGGGTCGGATCGGAATTCCGACCAGGGGGGTCGACATTTCCGCTGCCATCCGTAGGATGGGGCCGTCCCAACGACCGACACGACCCCCAACGGAGGCACCAATGGCTCTTCGCCTCGGTGACATCGCACCCGACTTCCAGGCCGACACGACCGACGGCCCCATCTCCTTCCACGACTGGAAGGGCGACAGCTGGGCGGTGTTGTTCTCCCACCCGAAGGACTACACGCCGGTCTGCACGACCGAGCTGGGCACCGTCGCCAAGCTGAAGCCCGAGTTCGACAAGCGCAACGTCAAGGTCGTCGGCCTCTCGGTCGACCCGCTCGACTCGCACGCCGGCTGGGCCGCCGACATCGAGGAGACCCAGGGCACCGCCCTGAACTTCCCGCTGATCGCCGACTCCGACAAGACCGTCGCCGACCTCTACGACATGATCCACCCGAACGCCAACGACACCCTCACGGTGCGCTCGGTGTTCATCATCGACGGGGCCAACAAGGTCCGCCTGATCCTGACCTACCCGGCCAGCACCGGCCGGAACTTCGACGAGCTGCTCCGGGTCATCGACTCGCTCCAGCTCACCGACGGCTACAAGGTCGCCACGCCGGCCAACTGGAAGGACGGCGAGGACGTCATCGTGGCGCCGGCGCTCTCCGACGAGGAGGCCACCGAGAAGTTCCCGAAGGGCTTCACGAAGCTCAAGCCGTACCTCCGGGTGACCCCGCAGCCGAACAAGTAGACGCCTTCGCCCACCGAGGGCGAGACGACCGGAGAACGGGGCGGGCCGAGTGCCCGCCCCGTCCCGCGTCCCCGTAGGCTCGGGCCGGTGAGCCCCGCGAACCCCGGTGACCGTCCGTGCTGAGGGTCACCCTCCGGGGGTTGATGGCCCACAAGGTGCGCCTGGTCGCCACCGCGGTGGCGGTGCTGCTCGGCGTGGCGTTCATGACCGGCACCCAGGTGCTGACCTCGAGCGTCAGCGCCAGCTTCGACAAGGTGTTCGCCGACGTCTACGCCTCCATCGACGTCGTCGTCCGCTCGAGCACCAAGGTGGACACGCCGTTCGGCTCCGAGCGCACCCGCGTCGACGGCTCCCTCGTGCCGACCATCGAGGGGGTCGACGGGGTCAAGGCCGCCGAAGGCCAGGTGGTCGCCCAGATCCGGGTGCTCGACAAGCAGGGCAAGCCCCTCGTCTCGTCGCAGGGCCCGCCCAACTTCGGGCTCAACTGGCTGACCTCGCCCGAGCTCAACGGCTGGACGATCGTCGACGGCGCCCCGCCCACCACGCCGACCGATCTGGTTCTCGACGCCAAGTCGGCACGCGACGGAGGCTTCGCCGTGGGCGACCCGATCAGGGTGTCGGTGACCGGCGGGGTGCAGGACTTCACCGTCTCGGGGGTGGCGAAGTTCGGGAAGCTCGACACGTGGGGCGGCACCCAGGCGGCCCTGTTCGAGACCACCACCGCGCAGGCCCTCGTGGGTGAGCCCGGCAAGTTCGACTGGATCTCGGCCGCCGGCGACGAGGGCGTCTCGCAGGCCACGCTCACCGCCCGCATCGCCGAGGTGCTGCCGCCGGGAAACGAGGCGATCACCGGCGCCGAGTTCACCGCCGAGAGCCAGGACGCGTTCCAGAAGCTGATCGCCATCTTCAACACGTTCCTGCTGACGTTCGCCCTGATCGCCCTGTTCGTGGGCTCGTTCATCATCTACAACACGTTCTCGATCATCGTGGCCCAGCGCACCCGGGAGCTCGCCCTGCTCCGGGCCGTCGGCGCCAGCCGGGCCCAGGTGCTGCGCTCGGTGCTGCTCGAGGCGTTCGTCGTCGGCCTCGGCGCCTCGGCCATCGGCGTGGTCGCCGGCATCGGGCTCGCCATGGGGCTCAACGCGCTGCTGCGCAACATCGGCTTCGCCGGGCCCGAGACGCCACTGAGCGTGCCCCCGTCCGCGGTGATCTCCGCCCTCCTCGTCGGCACCGGGATCACGGTCGTGGCCGCCATCTTCCCCGCCCGCAAGGCGGCGACCATCGCCCCCGTCGCCGCCATGCGCGACCTCGGGATCGAGAGCGACCGCACCTCACGACGGCGCACGATCATCGGGGTGCTGATCCTGCTGGCCGGCGCCGGCTTCCTGTGGCTCGGCCTCTTCGCCAGCCCCGGCGGCAACCTGCAGCAGATCGGCCTCGGCGCCCTCGCCGTGTTCCTCGGCATGGCGGTGCTCGGGCCCGTCACCGCACCGAAGATCGCCCGCGTACTGGGCGCCCCGCTCCCCCGCCTCGCCGGGGTGAACGGCCGCCTGGCCGTCGAGAACGCCATCCGCAGCCCGAAGCGCACGGCCACCACCGCATCGGCGCTGATGATCGGCGTGGGCCTGGTGGGCTTCATCGCGGTGACCGCCCAGTCGGTGAAGGACTCGACCACCGCCGCCATCGACGCGTCGGTGCAGGGCCAGTACGTGGTGACCACCGACGGCTTCGGCCCCACGGCCCTCCCGTCCTCGGTGGCCGAGGACATCCGGGCCCTCCCCGAGGTCGAGGCGGCCGCCGGCCTGCGCGGCACCTTCGCCAACATCGACGGCAGCAACCGGCTGGTGCTCGCCGCCGATCCCGAGCAGCTCACCCAGCTCATCGACTTCACCGACGTCGACGGGACCCTCACCGCCCTCGACGACCAGGGCGTCGCTGTGTCGCAGAAGCTGGCCGACGACCGCGGCCTCGTCATGGGCCAACAGATCACCGCCACCTTCCTGCAGGGCGGCACCCAGCAACTCACCATCGAGGCGATCTACGACACCCGCTTCCCGGTGCGCGGCCCCGGCTGGCTGATCACCCAGGACCTGTTCGACCGCAACGTGCCACCCGCGCTGCAGACCGACTCGGCCGTGTACGTGAAGCTGAAGGACTCCTCGACCGAGGGCATCGCCGCGGCCCGACCCGGCCTGGAAGAGATCGTGTCCACCGTCCCTGGTGCCGAGCTCCAGAACATCGCCGAGTTCCAGAAGGCGCAGGGCGCCCAGGCCGACCAGTTCCTGTTGATCGTCTACGTGCTGCTCGCCCTCGCCCTCGTGATCGCCATCGTCGGTGTGGTCAACACCCTCCTGCTGTCCGTGCACGAACGCACCCGGGAGCTCGGCCTGCTGCGCGCCGTGGGCATGAGCCGGCGCCAGGTGCGCTCCAGCATCCGGTGGGAGTCGGTCATCATCAGCCTCATCGGCACCCTCACCGGCCTGGCGATCGGGTTGCTGTTCGGCTGGGCCCTCGTGCGGGCGCTGCGCGACGACGGCATCACCACCTTCGCCGTGCCGTGGGGCCAGCTCGTCGCCATCGTGCTGCTCTCCGCCGTCGCCGGCATCGGGGCCGCGCTGTACCCGGCGTGGCGGGCCTCGCGCCTCGACGTGCTCGAGGCCATCTCCTCGGAGTGAGCGGGGCGGGCGCGCCGTAGCCTCCGTGGGGTCCCGGACCTCAGCCCACACGGAGCCCGCGCCCCATGGCCCACGACCCCACCGCCCTGCCCCCCGAGGTGACGGATTTCCTCACCGAACGCCACCTCGCCACCCTCACCACCCTCCGGCCCGACGGCACGCCTCACGTCGTCGCCGTCGGGTTCACGTGGGACGCCGAGGCCGGCCTGGTACGGGTGATCACGTGGGCCGGCAGCCGAAAGGCCCGCAACCTCATCGCCCGGCCCGACAGCCCTGCCGCCGTGTGCCAGGTCGAAGGGGGCCGCTGGCTCACCCTGGAGGGCACCGCGGTGGTGACCGCCGACGCCGATCGGGTCGCCGAAGGGGTGCGGCGCTACGCCGAGCGCTATCGCCAGCCGGGCGAGCGCGAGGACCGCGTCGTGATCGAGATCTCCGTCAGCCGGGTGCTGGGCCGGGCCTAGGTGTCGTGCCCGCCTACGCCGAACTGGGTCGGGGTGGGCCACCGGCGCCCGGCCCGAACGGCGGGGGCCCGGCGTCGGGCTCGACCCGGGGGCTGTGGGGCAGCACCTCCGGTCGCAGGATCAGCCGGGGGCCGCGGTCCCACGTCAGGTAGTTCCAGGCCCAGCTCGTGAGGACCGAGAGCCGGTTGCGGACCCCCACCAGATAGACGAGGTGCAGCCCCAACCAGGCCACCCACGCGATGCCGCCGTGGAGGATCCGCGGCCGTCCGCCGCGGCGGGGGATCTCGGCCACCGCGGCACGGCGCCCGATGGTGGCCATCGTGCCCTTGTCGCGATAGAGGAACGGCTGCCGGGGTCGGCCGTCGAGGTCGGCCAGGATCTGCTCGGCGGCATGCTCGCCGCCCTGGATGGCGACCTGGGCCAGCTGCGGGAGCCGCCCTCCCCGCCCGTCGTCGATGTCGGCGATGTCGCCGATGGCGAACGCCTCCGGTCGACCCTCGATGGAGAGGTCGGCGCCGACGGTGACCCGCCCGCCCGGCCCCTGGGCCACATCCAGGCGGTCGGCCAGCGTGCCGGCGCGGACGCCCGCGGCCCAGAGCACGAGGCGGGTCGGCAGCACCTCGCCGCTCGACAGCTCGACGTGGTCGGCGGTGATCCGCTCCACGGCGGTGCCGAGCCGGACCTCGACCCCTCGGCGCACCAGCGTGCGGCGGGCGTACCGCTGGGACCGCTCCGAGAAGGGTGCCAGGAGGCGGTCGGCCCGCTCGACGAGAACCACCCGGGCCCGGTGCACGTCGAGGTCGTGGAAGTCCTGCTCGAGCACCTTGTCGATCAGCTCCACCAGGGCACCAGCGACCTCGACACCGGTGGGCCCGCCACCGACCACGACGAAGTTGAGCACCCCGTCGTCGACCAGGCCGGGCTCGCTGTCGGCGGCCTCGAACAGCGACAGGAGGTGGTTCCGCACCCGGATGGCGTCCTCGAGGCTGTAGAGCGGGAACGCGTGCTCCTGGGCGCCGTCGATGCCGAAGTAGTTGGTCGACGAACCGGCCGCCACGATCAGGTGGTCGAAGGGGACCGCGCCCTCGGCCGCGAGCGTGACCGTGTGAGTGTCCCAGTCGACGCCGACGACGTCGTCCTTCCGGAACAGCACCTGCTGCTCGCGGCGGAACACCCCGCGGACGACGTAGCCGACGTCGGCCGGGTTCAGGCCGGCCGTGGCCACCTGGTAGAGCAGCGGGAGGAACGTGTGGAAGTTGTGGCGGTCGACGACCGTGACGTCGACGGCCTCGCGCTCGAGGCGCTTGGCCGCAGCGAGGCCCCCGAACCCGGCACCGACCACCACGACCCTCGGACGATGCGCCATGGCTCCATGGTGCCGGGCCGGCGGAGCCCGGTCCACGGAGTTCGTCGGCGGCACGCGCCCTGTCAGCCCGGGGTGCGGAGATCGGGCTGGCACACCGGGCACCAGTAGGTGCCCCTGGCCTGCGGGCCGGTGCGGGCCCAGGCCACGGGCGTGCCGCACCGGCGACACGGCTCGCCTCGCCTCCCGTACACACCGACCGTGCCGGGCGGACCGGCCATCGTGGTGCGAGCCGAGGTGGTGAGGTTCGCCCGCAGCTGGCGAGCCGCGGTGTCGACGACCGAACGACGGCGCTCGGCATCGAGGTCGCCGATCGGGGTGAGCGGGTGCAGCCCGAGGGCGAACGGCACCTCGCTCTTGTAGACGTTGCCGACACCGCAGCAGATGCGCTGGTCGAGCAGCACGTCGGCGAGCGGCGTGGCGGGGTCGACGGTGCCCATCAGCCGCACCGCCTCGTCGAGGTCGGCGTCGGCGGTGCACAGGTCGGGGCCGAGGTGGCTGGTGCGAGCGGCCCGCACCAGCTCGACCACGGGTGCGCTGAAGCAGACGGCCACCCATCCCTGGTCCGGCGGCAGGTCCGACGACAGAGCGGTGGCGTCGGTGACGTCGGCCGACGAGCCACCTGCGTCGTCGAGCGGCCCGACCTCGACGACGGCCCGGGCGAGGTGCGCGGGCTTCTGCCAGCGCTCGCCCGGCCGGTAGAGGTGCCAGCTGCCGGTCATCCGCATGTGGGTCTGCAGGGTCCAGCCGTCGTCGAAGTGCACCAGGAGGTGCTTGCCCCGGGCCTCGACCCCGGTGATGACCGTGCCCGGCTGAGGCCACGGACGTGGCGAGCGGTGGGCCTCGAAGCGCACGAGGGGCCGGTCGACGAGGGCCGGCCGCAATCGCGCCGCGGCTCGGTGGATGGTGTCGCCCTCGGGCACGGTCGTCGATCGCCCGCGCTCAGCGCCCGCCGAGGACGAGGCCCCGGTAGCCGTCGCGGAACCCGGCCTGGCGCAGCGCCTCGGCGTGGGGTGAGGTGGCCGCAGGCTCACCGTCGATGCGGGCCAACTCGAGGCGCGATCGGCCCGAGCCACCTTGGCGGCCGACGATGCCGGCCACGGCGGACGCCCAGCCGGGGTGGTGCTCGGCGGCGTCGAACACGACGAGGGACCGGCCGCCCCGCTCGAGGTAGGCGACGGGCTCACCGGCCGCCAGCACGACGAGGGCCCCTGCGGCGCGAGCCGGCCGGCCGGCGGACGCGGGCCACGGCAGGGCGGCCCCGTAGGGCTGGGCCGGGTCGGTGGCGGCCAGCACGACGGTGACGGCGGCTTCCGAGCCGGCGCCGCCGGTGGCATCGGGCCCGCCGGTGCCGACCTCGCGGACGGCCCGCAGCCGGTCGACCGCGCCGGGCAGGGCGAACTGGGCGCCGCCCAGGCCGGTCACGAAGTAGCCGCGGCGCACGTGGCCCCGCTCCTCGAGCGCCTTGAGCACCGGGTACACCGCGGCGAACCCGCCCTCGACGCCCTCGGCCAGCACGGCCTCGCGGGTGAGCACGCCGTAGCGCTCGAGCAGCTGGAGGGCGGTGGCGTGGGCGGCCTCGGTGGCGGTCGGTCGGGGCTCGAGCAGGGGGGCCACGAGCGACCACCGGCCCGCCGCGGCCGGCGGCCCCACACGGGACACCGAGCCCAGTTGGGGCCGACCGAGGTTGGGCCGGCGGCCGATGGTGCGAGAGCCGCCTCGGGTGGTGGACGACGACCGCTTGGTGGCGGCCTTGCGGCGACCCCCCGAGGCCACGAGCGATCGGAGCGGGGCGATGGAGTCGTTGGTGACGAGGCCCGCCCACACGAGAGACCACAGCGCGTCGAGGACAGTCGGGTCGTCGTAGGACTGGCCCGCGGCCTGGGCGGCGGCGACGAGGTCGGGCCAGAACGAGGCCCCCCGCTCGGCGAGGTGGGCGTGCAGCGCCGCCGCGACCGGCTCGGCGAGCACCTCGGCCAGGGCCTCGTCGCCGGGCGGGACCACCAGCAGCCCGGCCTGGTCGCGGAAGAGCAGCCGGATGCGGCCGTCGCCGGTGCCGAGGGTGCCCGCACCGACCCACACCAGCTCACCCGCGGTGCAGAGGGCGTCGAGGTCGGCCGGGCGGTAGTCGGTGACGCGCGCCGAGAGGATCTCCGACTCGATGACCGAGGCGGGGAGCGCGAGGCCCTGCAACGCGCCCACGGCCTCGACGACGGCGTCGAGGCCCCTGCGGGTCGAGCCCACGTTCTGCCAGGCCGGCAGGAAACGGGCCATGGCCTCGCCCTCGACCGACTCGACCTCGCGGCGCAGGGCCGCGAGCGAGCGGCGCCGGAGCTGGCGCAGGACGTCGTCGTCGCACCACTCGCGCTCGATCCCGTCGGGCCGGAACTCGCCGCGCACGACACGGCCGTCGGCCTCGAGCCGTTCGAGCACCGGGAGCACCCGATCACCACCGACGCCGTAGCGGCCCGCCACCTGGGCGGTGACGAAGGGGCCGTGGGTGCGGGCGAAGCGGGCGACGAGGTCGAGCAGCGGCTCGGGCACGGGGTCGGTGAACGCGGCCGGGAGGCCCTGGGGCAGGGCGACACCGAGCGCGTCGCGGAGGCGGGCGGCGTCCTCGGCGGCGGCGAAGCGCTCCTCGGCGGCGACCCCGACGACGATGGCCCGCCGCTCGCGGACGAGGGTGTCGAGCCACTCCCGCACCACGGCCGACGAGGTGGCGGGATCGGGCGTGTCGGTGCGCGCCTCGACCTCCCAGCGACTGAGGGGCCCGAGGATGCGCAAGAGGTCGTGGACCTCGTCGGGGTCGCGGGCGCGGCGCCCGTCGGTGAGGCGCTGGAGCTCGAGCTCGAGGTCGGCGAGCACGACCGGGTCGACGAGCTCCCGCAGCTCCTCGGCGCCGAGCAGCTCGCGCAGGAGGTCGCGGTCGAGAGCCAGCGCCGCCGCGCGGCGCTCGGCCAGCGGGGCGTCGCCCTCGTACATGTACACGGCGATCCACCCGAACAGCAGCGACTGGGCGAACGGCGAGGCCCGGGGAGTGTCGACCGCGACCATCCGCACCCGGCGGGCCCGCAGGTCGGTGAGGACCTCGCGCAGCGCCGGCAGGTCGAACACGTCGTTGAGGCACTCCCGGGTGGTCTCCAGCAGGATCGGGAAGTCCGGGTAGCGGGACGCGACCTGGAGCAGGTCGGCGGCCTTCTGGCGCTGCTGCCACAGCGGGGTGCGACGGTCGGGGCGGCGCCGGGGCAGCAGGAGGGCCCGGGCGGCGCACTCGCGGAAGCGCCCGGCGAACATGGCGCTGTTGGGCAGCTGGGCGATGACGAGCTCGTCGATCTCGCCCGGATCGATGGTGAGCTCCTCGACCGGGAAGGAGTCGATGGCCTCGGGCAGGCGCATGACGATGCCGTCGTCGCTCCACATCAGCTCGACGTCGACGCCCCAGCGCTCGGCCAGCCGGGCCTGCAGGGCCATGGCCCACGGCGCGTGCACCTGGGCGCCGAACGGCGTGTGCACGCACACCCGCCAGTCGCCGATCTCGTCGCGGAAGCGCTCGACGACGATCGTGCGGTCGTCGGGCACGACGCCGCCGCACGACTCGGCCTGCTCGTCGAGGTAGGCGAGCAGGTTCTGGGCGGCGAGGGGGTCGAGCTCGTTGCGGTCCTGGAGGGTGGCGAGGGCTTCCTCCCGGGGAGTGGTGCGGATGGTGCGGACGAACTCGCCGAGGGCCCGACCCAGCTCGAGCGGTCGGCCGGGCCCGTCGCCGTGCCAGAACGGCATCTTGCCGGGCTGCCCCGGCGCGGGCGTGACGACCACCCGCTCGTGGGTGATGTCCTCGATGCGCCATGTGGACGCCCCGAGCAGGAAGGTCTCGCCGGGCCGGCTCTCGTAGACCATCTCCTCGTCGAGCTCGCCCACTCGGGTGCCGTCGGGGAGGAACACGCCGAACAGGCCGCGGTCGACGATGGTGCCCCCGGAGGTGACGGCCAGGCGTTGGGCCCCAGCCCGGGGGCGGATGATGCCGTCGATGCGGTCCCACACGACGCGGGGCCGCAGCTCGCCGAACTCCTCGCTCGGGTACCGACCGGCGAGCAGGTCGAGCACGTTGGCCAGGACCTCGTCGCTCAGCTCGGCATAGTTCGCCGACGAACGGACGAGGCGGGTGAGATCGTCGACCGACCAGTCGTCCATGGCCACCATGGCCACGATCTGCTGGGCCAGGACGTCGAGCGGGTTGCGCGGGTAGCGGGTGTGCTCGATGAGCCCCTGCTTCATCCGGTCGACCACCACCGCCGCCTCGACCAGGTCGTTGCGGTGCTTCGGGAAGAGCTTGCCCCGGCTGGGCTCGCCGACCTGGTGGCCGGCGCGGCCGATGCGCTGGAGGCCCCGGCTCACCGCGCCGGGCGACTCGACCTGCACCACCAGGTCGACGGCACCCATGTCGATGCCGAGCTCGAGCGACGAGGTGGCCACCAGGCCCTTGAGCTCGCCCCGCTTGAGCTGGTCCTCGATGAAGAGCCGGCGCTCACGGCTGAGCGAGCCGTGGTGGGCCATCACCAGCTCGTGGCCGACCTCGGGTGAGGTGCCCGTGGCCTCGGCCGCGCGGTTCACGCCCTCGAGGTGCAGCTCGTTGAGCCGGGTGGCGAGGCGCTCGGCCAGGCGGCGGGCGTTGACGAAGATGATCGTGGAGTGGTGCTCCTCGACCAGCTCGAGGAGCCGGGGGTGCAGCGACGGCCAGATCGAGCGCCGCACCGGGCCACCCGCGGCGGGGCCGCTGACGGGCTCGTCGATCACCTCACCGAGCGCGCCCATGTCCTCCACCGGCACCACGACCTCGATGTCGAGGGGCTTGCGCACGCCGGCGTCGACGATGGTGACCGGGCGGGGCTTGCCGGTGGCGCCATCGTGGCCGCCGAGGAAGCGGGCGATCTCGTCGAGCGGGCGCTGGGTGGCCGAGAGGCCGATGCGCTGCACGGGCCGGTCGGTGATGGCGTCGAGGCGCTCGAGGGTGAGCGACAGGTGGGCGCCGCGCTTGGTGGCCGCCATCGCGTGGATCTCGTCGATGATCACGGCCTCGACCCCCCGCAGGTTCTCGCGGGCCTGGGAGGTGAGCATCAGGTAGAGCGACTCGGGCGTGGTGATGAGCAGGTCGGGCGGGTTGCGCAGCATGCGGCGACGCTCGTCGGCCGGCGTGTCGCCAGTGCGCGTGCCCACGACCGGCGGGTGGAACGGCTCCCCCAGGCGCTCGGCGGCGAGCCCGATGCCGGCCAGCGGCGCCCGCAGGTTCTTCTCGATGTCGACGGCCAGGGCCCGCAGGGGCGAGACGTAGATGAGCCGGGTGCGGTGCTCGCGGTCGTCGGGCGGGGGGCTCGACACCAGCCGGTCGAGGCCCCATAGGAACGCGGCGAGGGTCTTGCCCGAGCCCGTGGGGGCCAGCACGAGCGTGTGGTCGCCCGACGCGATGGCCGGCCAACCCTGGGACTGCGGCGGCGTGGCCTCGGCGAACGTGGTCGAGAACCAGGCGCGGACCGGCGCCGAGAAGCGGTCGAGCGGGTCGGGCGCGGTCACCCCGTGGAGGCTACCGACGTGTGAACGCTCGTTCACCCGGAGCCTTCCGGCGGCCGAAGGCCGTAGACTCCCCGACCATGGCACCGCATCAGCCGAGGGAATGGCACCCGGCCTTCGAGGAGTACTGCGAGGCCATCTTCGAGCTGCGCGAGGACGACGTCGAGGTCATCCAGGCCCGCATCGCCGAGCGGCTCGAGGTCTCGCGTCCGGCTGTGTCCGAGATGATCCGCCGCATGGAGAAGTCCGACCTCGTCACCATCGATGCCGGCTCCATCCGCCTCACCGAGGCCGGCATGTCGCTCGCCGAGAGCGTGGTGCGGCGCCACCGACTGGCCGAGCGCTTCCTCACCGACCTGCTCGGGCTGAGCTGGGCCGAGGCCCACGTCGAGGCCGGCCGCTGGGAGCACGTCATCTCCCCCACGGTCGAGACCGCCATGATGCGGGTGCTCGAGAACCCCACGACCTGCCCGCACGGCAACCCCATCCCGGGCACCGACTACCACGCCCCCACCACGATCACCCTCGATCGGCTGGCCGTGGGCCAGGGTTTCGTGATCTCCCGCATCCCCGAGGAGCTGGAGTTCACCCCCGGTCTGCTCGAGTTCCTCGAGGACTCCTCGCTGCTGCCCGGCCACGCCGGCACCGTCACCGCGGCGTCGCCCGACGGCACCACCACCGTCGAAATCGACGGCCGGGCCGTGGGCATCGGCAGCTTCGCCAGCACCCGCATCCTCGTCACCGCCAGCTAGTTCCGGGAACCGCCGAGCCGGCGGCGGCCGACAGCTGGACGCGTCGTCGGCGCCCTCAGGGGCGCGGGCTGTCCTGCTCGACCTGGGCCGCCAGCCTCGGCAGGATCTCGTCGCGCCAACCGGGGCCCATGTTGTCGAAGGCGAACCGGTGCTGGGGGTCGTCGAGGTCGAAGCCGCTGTGCTCGAGGATGAGCCTGGTTCCGGTGCCCTCAGGGGTGAGGGTCCATCGAAGGGTCCAGTCGGCGAAGGTGTAGACGATCAGGCGCTCGGGCTCGACCTCGAGCACGGTGCACGCCACGTTGCCCCACCCGGGCATCTCGAGCAGGAACTCGTGGCCGACGGTCGCCTCGATGGTGCCAGGGACCCACCATCGGGCGAGACCGTCGGGCGTCGTGATCGCGGCCCACACCCGGGCCGGCGATGCGGCGATGAACTGGTCGATGGCGATGGACTCGGTTGTCATCGGGGGTCGTCCTCCAGGAGACGGGCGAGGTCGGAGAGGCGGTCGCGCCAGTACCGCTCGAAGGGGTGGAGCCACTCGGTGAGCTCGGCGAGCGGCTCCGGGTTCAGGTGGTAGTGCCGTTCGCGCCCGCGCTTGACCCCGACCACCAGCGACGCCTCCTCGAGGACGTGGAGGTGCTCGGAGATGGCCGGGCGGCTCAGGTCGAACTCGCCGGCGAGGGCGCCGGCGGTGCGAGGACCGTCGGCGAGGATCTGCAGGAGCTCCCGGCGCACGCTGTTGGCGAGGGCTCCGAAGAGCTGGTCGGCGGCCACGAGGGGCAAGATACGTCGGAGTTCTCCGATATGTCAACGATCTCCGACGCGTCGGACCACCCGGCGATCGACGCAAACCCCTCGGCCCCGGTGGCCCCGGCCTGCCAGGCTCGGGGAATGGCCGTGCCGACCGACCTCGCCGCCCCGCTCGACGACCCCGTGGCCCTCGCCTGCCGCCTGAACTACGTCGAGTTCTGCCGCGAGCTCGGGCGCTGGTCGGGCACCGGCGGGGCGGTGGTGGAGCGCGACGGGCTGATGCTGTGGGCCACGGCGTCGACGTTCCCGGTGTCGCTCAACGGCGTGGTCCGCCTCGATCCGTCCACCCCGGCCGACCAGGTGATCGCCTTCGCCGACGAGTGGTTCGGCGCCCGGGGCACCGGGTACACGGTGAACGTGGTCGACGGAGCCGACGACGACCTGCGCGCCGCGGCCGAGGCCGCCGGGCTCCTGGTGCTGCGCGACAGCCCGCAGATGGTCTGCGATCAGCCTGTCGTGATCCCGCACCCGAGCGACGGCGTGGAGCTCGTGTGGCTCGCCGAGCCGACGCAGGTCGCGACCTTCGCCGAGCTGGTCGACACCGCCTACCAGTCGCTCGGCGCGCCGGCTGGGGCCATCCGCCCGAGCATCGTGGCCCTCGACCGGGTGCTCGATCCGCACATCGAGACGGTGCTCGCCGTGCTCGACGGTGAGCCGGTCGCGTGCGCGCAGCTGCTGCTCAGCCACGGCATGGGAGGCGTGTACTACGTCGGCACCCTCGAGGCGGCCCGAGGTCGGGGGCTCGGCGAGCTCGTCACCGCCGCCGTCACCAACCGGGGCTTCGAGCGGGGTGCGGCCTTCGTCGGCCTCCAGGCCTCGCCGATGGGCGAGCCGATCTACCGGCGGATGGGCTACCGCGACCTCTACCGCCAGGCCGGGCTCGTCCGCTTCGAGGCGCCCGCCACCTGACCACCCCCGAAAGGTGGCTCACCAGATACAACCTGCCGCATCACGTGAGCCAGCTTTGGGGGATCCGCCGAAAGGTGGCTCACCAGATACAGCGGGCCGAAGCACGTGAGCCAGCTTCGGGAGATCGGGCGCCGCTACGGGAGGAGGGAGGGCGGCAGGTCGTGCTCGTGCACGACGGCCAGGCGCTTGGTGGCGCGGGTGAGCGCCACGTAGAGGGCCCGGTTGCCCTGGGCCTCCTCGTCGACCATCAGGTAGGGCTCGACCACGATGGCGGCGTCGACCTCGAGGCCCTTCACCATGCCGACCTCGACCACGGTGACCCGGTGCTCGAGGCCGTTGCGGGTGGCTCGGCCAAACGGGATCTCGGCGGCGGCGAGGGCGTCGCAGACCTCGTCGATGACCGACGGCGGGACGATGACCGCCACCTGGCCGGGGTCGACCGCGGCCCGCTCGTCGAGGGTGGTGGCCACGACCTCGGCGGCCAGCCCGCCCGGCGCGGCCCGGCGGATGGAGGGCTCTGCGCCGTCCTCGCGGACCGAGCGCGGCGGGGCGATGTCCGGGGCGGCGTGGCGCAGCACGCGGGCGGCCAGCTTCACGATGGGCTCGGGCAGGCGATAGCCGAGGGTGAGCTCGGTGCGGCGGGCCGGGCGCTTCTGGGGGAGCAGCTGGAGGATCTCGTCCCACGACTCGTGGGCCCACTGGCCGGTGGCCTGGGCGATGTCGCCGACCACGGTCATCGAGCCGTTGAGGGAGCGGCGCTCGAGCATCCGGAGCTGCATCGGCGAGAGGTCCTGTGCCTCGTCGACCACGATGTGGCCGTAGGTGCGGATCTCGTCGTCGACCTGGGCCTCGCCGGGGCGACGGCGCTTCGGCCTGGGGCCGAGCAGCGCCCGGGCCTCGTCGAGCAGCGGGGCGTCGTCGTGGGTCCAGGCGACCTGGTCGAGCGAGTCGGAGCGTGAGCGGTAGAGCGCCAGCCACTCGGCGTCGTCGAAGAGGTCGCGGCCGGCGTGGCGCAGCAGGGCCTTGCCGCCGAAGAGGTCGTGGAGGAGCTGGGGCGGGGTGAGCACCGGCCACATCCACTCGAGGGCCTCTCGGACAGAGGGGTCGTGGCGGAGCCGCTCGCGCACCTCGGAGGGCACCAGGTCGTCGCGGCCGGAGAGGGCGAGCTCGGCGAAGACCTCGCCCTCGACGTACTTGCGGGCCCCGTTGTGGCGCCGGTAGCGGCGACGGGCGTCGGAGACGATGCGCTGGCTGCGCTCCCGGCTGAGGGTGAGGCGCTGGAGGCCGTAGCCCACCACCAGGTCGGAGCGCAGGCCGCGCTCGCGGTCGCGGACGGCCCGGGCGAGGAAGCGCACCATGCGGGGGTCGCCCTTGACCCGGGAGGTGAGGCCGCGGTCGTAGGTGCGCACGCTGACGTCGGGGACGAGGTCGGCGAGCACCGCCAGCTCGACGCCGGCCTCGCCGAGCGACGGCAGCACCTGCTCGATGTAGCCGAGGAACAGCCGGTTGGGGCCGATCACGAGGACGCCCTGGCCCTCGAGTGGGAACCGGTGGGTGTAGAGCAGGTAGGCGGCGCGGTGCAGGGCCACGACGGTCTTGCCGGTGCCGGGGCCGCCCTGCACGACGAGCACGCCGGGCAGCGGGGCCCTGATGATCTCGTCCTGCTCGCCCTGGATGGTGGCGACGATGTCGCCGAGGCGACCGGTGCGGGCGGTCTCGAGGGCGGTGAACAGCGCGCCCTGACCGGTGACCTCGCGCTCGCCGGTCTCGTCGACCACGCCGAGGCTGGCGAGGGTGTCGCCGAAGAGCTCGTCCTCGACCGACAGCAGCTGGCGGCCCCGGGTGGCGAAGTGGCGACGACGGGCCAGGCCCATCGGCTGACGGCCGGTGGCCCGGTAGAAGGGCTCGGCGACCGGGGCCCGCCAGTCGACGATGACGGGCTCCTGCTCGGCGTCGCTGACCGCGATGCGGCCGATGTAGAAGGTCTCGGGGTCGTCGCCCGGGGCCTCGGGAGCCCGGTCGATGCGGCCGAAGCACAGCGCGGCGTCGCCCAGCTGCAGCTGGGTGAGGCGGTTGACGACGCTCCCGTAGATGACCTCGCGCTCGAAGCGGGCCTGCTCGGTGCCACCCCGACCGACCTCGACCATCGAGGTCAGGCGGGACGCCGCCTGTCGGGACGACTCGAGGCATGCGTACGCGTTGTCGATGTAGGCCTGCTCGGCAGCCAGGTCTGGATGTGAGGCCATGCGCTCCCTCGAACGAGGACGACTCCCCCCGGACGAACGGCCCAGCGGACCGATCCAGGGGATCGGCCATGTTACCCGCCGTCCCCGGATTCTCCCCGGGCGGGGCAGGTCGGTAGCGTGGCCGCCGTGCCCGACACCCCCTCCGACCGCCCGCTCTCTCCATTCCTGCGGGCCTGCCGTGGCATCCCCGGAGGCCCCGACGACCGGGTCCCGGTGTGGTTCATGCGCCAGGCCGGCCGCTCGTTGCCCGAGTACAAGGCCATCCGCGGCAGCGGCAGCATCCTCGACGCCATCCACGACCCCGAGCTGTCGGCCGAGATCACGCTGCAGCCGGTGCGCCGCTACGGGGTCGACGCCGCCATCCTCTACTCCGACATCGTCGTGCCGGTGGCCGCCATCGGCTTCGGCGTCGACGTGGCCCCCGGCATCGGCCCGGTCGTCGAGCAGCCCTTCGAGCGGGCCGAGGACCTCCAGCGCCTCCGTCCCCTCGACCCGGAGGCCGACACGCC
This sequence comes from Acidimicrobiales bacterium, assembly GCA_965279255.1. Lineage (GTDB taxonomy): Bacteria > Actinomycetota > Acidimicrobiia > Acidimicrobiales > Acidimicrobilacustridaceae > CAMFLJ01. Next base: position 4,194,397 of record OZ257146.1, on the reverse strand, counting down.
CTACGTGCTCGAGACCGTGCGCATCCTCGCCAAGGAGCTGCCCGTCCCGCTGATCGGCTTCGCCGGCGCCCCCTTCACCGTCGCCAGCTACCTGATCGAGGGCCGGCCGTCGCGCACGTACGCCAAGACCAAGGCCCTGATGTTCGGCGACCCCGGCCTGTGGCACCAGCTGATGGAGCGCCTGGCCGACCTCGCCATCACCTCGCTGCGCTCGCAGGTCGACAACGGCGCCCAGGCCCTCCAGGTCTTCGACTCCTGGGCCGGTGCGCTGGCGCCGCCCGACTACGAGCGCTTCGTCCTCCCCCACAGCACCCGGGTGTTCGACGCCGTCGCCGACCTCGACGTGCCCCGCATCCACTTCGGTGTCGGCACCGGCGAGCTGCTCGGCCTGATGGCCTCGGCGGGTGCCGACGTGGTCGGCGTCGACTGGCGGGTCCCGATCGACGTCGCCCGCACACGGGTGCCGGCCGACCGGGCCCTGCAGGGCAACCTCGACCCGGCCCTGCTCGGGGCCCCGTGGGAGGTCGTCGCCGAGGCCGTGCGCGACATCCTGCGCCGCAATGCCGGCCACCCCGGCCACGTGTTCAACCTCGGCCACGGCGTGCCGCCCGAGACCGACCCGACCGTGCTCGAACGGGTGGTCGAGCTGGTCCATGCCGAAGGGCGCTGCGACGGAACGGTGGTGGCGCCGTGACCGCCGCTCCGGACCTCGGCCTGGTCGTGATGGCGTACGGCACCCCCCGCACCCCCGCCGAGATCGAGCCGTACTACACCCACATCCGCCGGGGCCGGCCACCCACCCCCGAGCTGCTCGCTGACCTCACCGCCCGCTACGACGCCATCGGTGGCATCTCGCCGCTGGCCCAGCGCACCGAGGCCCAGCGGGCCGCGCTCGAGGCCGCCCTCGAGGAGCGGATGCCGGGCCGCTGGAAGGTCGTGCTCGGCCAGAAGCACGCCGCCCCGTTCATCGAGGACGCCGTCGCCGACCTCGCCGACGCCGGCATCACCGAGGCGGTCGGGCTCGTGCTGGCCCCCCACTACTCGGGGTTCAGCGTCGGCGAGTACCAGCGCCGGGCCGCCGAGGCGGGCGAGAGCCGGGGCATCCGGTTCCACCCCATCGAGCGGTGGCACCTCGAGCCCGCGTACCTCGACTTCCTGGCCGATGCCGTGAGCGAGGCCCGGGCCACGCTGCCCAACGACCACAAGGTCCTCTTCACCGCCCACTCGCTGCCCGAGCGGGTGCTGGTCGACGACCCGTACCCCGACGAGCTGCGCGAGAGCGCGGCCGCCGTGGCCGAGCGGGTCGGGCTCAGCCCGTGGCCCGACTGGGCCCTGGCCTGGCAGAGCGCGGGCCGCACGCCGGAGCCGTGGCGGGGCCCCGACATCCTCGAGGTCCTCCGCGACCTCGGCGCCACCGGGCGCACCGAGGGCGTGCTGGTGTGCGCCCAGGGCTTCACCGCCGACCACCTCGAGGTGCTCTACGACCTCGACATCGAGGCGACCAAGGTCGCCGACGAGGTCGGCCTGGCGTTCGCCCGCACCCGGTCGTTGAACGACGACCCCGCCGTCATGGCGGCGCTCGCCGACAAGGTGGTCGCCACCGCATCCGGAGCAGGAGTCGACTGACATGGCCGAGACCGGCAACCGACACGTCGTGGTCGTGGGGGCCGGCATCACCGGCCTCACCACCGCCTTCACGTTGGTCACCCGCGAGCCCGGCGTGCAGGTCACCGTCCTCGAGGCCTCCTCCCGCGTCGGCGGCAAGATCCTCACCACCCCGTTCGCCGGGCGACCGGTCGACTGCGGCGCCGACGCCTTCCTCGCCCGGGTGCCCGAGGCCCGCGACCTCTGCGAGGAGCTCGGCATCGCCGGGATGCTCACCTCCCCCGCCGAGCGCTCGGCTCTCGTGTGGGCACGCGGCGAGCTGCGCCGCCTGCCCGCCGGGCTCGTGCTGGGCGTGCCCACCGACATGGACGCCCTGGCCGCGTCGGGCATCGTCAGCGCCGACGGCGTGGCCCGGGCCGCCGCCGACATCGACGCCACCGAGGCACCGGCCGGCGAGCCCACGGGTGACCCCGAGGGCGACGGCGACCTCTCGGTCGGCCACCTCGTCCGCGGTCGCCTCGGCGACGAGGTCTACGAGCAGCTCGTGGCCCCACTGCTGTCCGGGGTGAACGCCGGCGACGCCGACCAGCTCAGCGTCGCCGCCGGGGCCGCGCAGCTGGCCGCCGCGGCCCGCCGGCGGCCCAGCCTGATCCTCGGGCTGCGCGAGCAGCAGCAGGCGGCGCTCGACGCCGGAGCCGACCCGAGCGCCCCCGTCTTCCACGGCATCCCGGTCGGCACCCAGACCCTGACCGACCTCCTCCTCGCCCGCCTCACCGCGGCGGGCACACCGGTGCACCTGTCCTGCCCCGTCGAGTCGCTCGAGCGCGAGGGCGGCCGCTACGTGCTGCGCACCCCGCAGGGCCACATCGAGGCCGACCGCGTGGTGCTGTGCACCCCCGCCCCGGTGGCCGCCCGCCTCCTCGCCGACCTGGCCCCCACCGCGGCGGAGGGCCTCGCCGACCTCGAGTACGCCTCGGCCGCCATGGTCACCCTCGCCGTGCGGCGCTCGGCCCTCGACCACCCGCTCGACGCCAGCGGCTTCCTCGTCGGGGCCGCCGACCGGCTGCCCACGATGTCGGCCTGCTCGTGGGCGTCGGCCAAGTGGGCCCACCTCGACGACCCCGACGTGGCCGTGCTGCGCGCCTCCGCTGGGCGCTACGGCGACACCGCCCCACTGGAGCTCACCGACCAGGACCTCGTCGACGCCCTGACCACCGACCTGGGCACCACGATGGGGCTGGCGGAGGCCCCGATCGAGTACCGGGTCAGCCGCTGGTGGGACGGCCTGCCGCAGTTCCGGCCGGGCCACCTCGGCCGGGTGCGGGCGTGGCGCGCCGCCGTCGACGAGCACGCTCCGGGCGTGGTGCTCGCCGGCGCGGCCTACGACGGGCTCGGCCTGCCGGCGTGCGTGCGCCAGGGTCGCCACGCCGCCCTCGCCGCCTCCGCCTGACCGGTCTCTGAGCGGGCTCCTGCCGGGCCGCCCGACAGGGTGGAATCGGACCCGATCGGACCGATCGACGACCCGTGGCTCAGTACGTCACGCCTGGAGTGACGTACTGAGCCACGGGGTCGACGGGGTCCGCCAGCGAGGGGGGAATGTTGCAGTCGCGTTGCGTTGGGCGGTGGAGTCTGCAACCCTTTCGCAACAATGTTCACGGAACGTACCGATACGACCCCGCTCCGTTCGCCCGGAACCCGCCTGCACCGCCTCATGGCCGGGCTGGTCCTCGGCGGGGTCACCCTCACCTCCCTGGCCCTCGCGCCGGCCGTGCCGGCCGGAGCGCAGAGCGTCACCGCCGACGCCGGCGTCGACGACGCCGCCCGCCAAGTCGCCCAGCGCCGGGCCACCGAGTACCGCCGCCAGAGCGAGCTGGCCAAGGAGAAGTTGGCCGCCCTCGCCGCCCTCTTCCAGGCCCAGGCCAACGCCGAGCGGGTCGCACCCGTGCTCGACAAGGCCGTCACCGGCCTCGGCCGCCCCTACTCCCGCGGGGCCGCCGGCCCCGGCGCCTTCGACTGCTCCGGCTTCACCCGGTGGGCCTGGCAGGCCGCCGGCATCGACCTCCCCCACTACAGCGGCGCCCAGTGGGCCCAGACCGACCACATCGCCGTCGAGGACCTCCAGCCCGGCGACATCGTCTTCTTCTGGGGCCCCGGCGAGCGCGGCGACCCCAGCCACGTCGGCCTCTACGTCGGCGACGGCCAGATGATCCACGCCCCGGGCACCGGTCGCTCGGTCCGCTACGACAACATCTGGTACTGGACCGGCGCCAAGGTGGCCGCCGGCCGGGTGCGTTGACCCCGTGACCCTCACCCTCCTCGAGCGTCACACCACCGGCGCCACCGAGCGGGTGCTGGTCCTGCTGCCCGGCTTCGGTGACGAGCCGGCGACGTTCGCCGACCACCTCGACGTCCTCGATCCGGACCGTCGCTGGCACGTGGCCATCCCCCGCCCGCCCGTCGCCACCGACGAGGGCCCGGCCTGGTTCACCGTCGGCGACGACGGTCCCGACACCGAGCAGCTGGGGGCGAGCGTGCTCGCCCTGGCCGCGACCTTCGCCGACCTGCTCGACCGGTTCGGGCTCGGGCCCGAGGCCCTGGTGCTCGGCGGCTTCTCCCAGGGCGGCGCCGTGGCCCTCGCCGCCGCCCTCGACCCCACGGTGGCCTCCCGGCCCGGCGCGGTCGCCTCGCTCGCCGCCTACCTGCCCCACCGCCACGACGACCAGGACCCCACCCTGCTCGCCGGCCGACCGGTGCTGATCGCCCACGGCGCCGACGACGAGGTGGTCGACGCCCTCCTCGGGCGGAGCGCGGCCGCGCGGCCAAGGCGTTGCACCGGGCCGGCGCGGTGGTCACGTGGTCCGAGGTCGACGCCGGCCACACCGTGGCCGGTCCCCTGGCCGCCACCCTGGGCCGGTGGCTGTCGGCGCTCGCCGACGGCGACGTGCCCTCCGACCCCCCGGTCTGAGGCCGAGCCCGAAGCCGCAGCTCCGGCTCAGCGCAGCGACCACGTCGGCGACGAGCCCGTGCGCCAGCGGGTCAGCCGCACCTCGGCCTCCCGCTCGGAGCGCACCGACGCCCGCCGGTTGCCAACCGCCCACGCCGTGACCCACAGCTCGTAGGCCTCGACCAGCACCTCGAGGCCGTCCCATCCACGCGGATCGGCGCCGTAGGCCCGAAGGAACCCCTCCAGGCCGGCGGGGTCGGCACCGTAGCGGCGGACCGCCACGACCTGCGGGGCCACGTCGGCGCTCGCCGGGCCCCAGCCCGCCAGCTCGAGGTCGGCCAGCACCGGGCCCCGACGGCCCGGCACCACGTTCGCCCGGTGGAGGTCACCGTGGACGACCGCGGCGCCGAGCGGATCGTCGGCCGGGTCGGGCCACGCCCCCGCCAACCGGCGAACGGCCTCCCGCAGCAGCGCCACGTCGGCCGGCGCCGTCGACCCCGCGGCCTCGGCCCGTTCGAGCTCGGCCGCGATCGCCGTCAGGGGATCATGACGGGGCAGCGCCTGCCGCGGCTGGTCCCGGGTTCGGTCGTGCAGGAGCCGGGCGAGGGCACCCATCTCCCCGGGGCCGACCGGAGGGCCGGTGGGTGGCTCCCATCCCCAGATGGTCACCGGCCCGACGGGCGACGCCACCGGCTGGGGGTCGGGGCCCACCACGCCGACCGCGGGCACACCGGCAGCGGCCAGCACGCGGGCCACCCGGACCTGGCGTTCGGCGTCGCCCGAGCGGGACGGCTCGTCGACCCGGGCCAGCGCCGGCACCCCGGGGAGCCCGACGAGCACGGCCGAGCCGGCCCGCCACACCCCCGCGGCCTCCACGGCCAGGCCCGCGCTGCGGGCCACACCGACCACCGCGTCGTACGCCCGCTGCTGACGCTCGTCGCCGGGTGCGTGCAGTGGACCGGGGCGCGCCCCGCCGGCGGGCGAGGCCGGGGTGACGTCGGTGTCCACGGCGGAGATCCTCCCACCCCGATCTGACCCGACCGCCGGCACCCGGGCAGGATGGACCCGGCCCGGACCACCGCCGCGGCCTCACGGAGCCCCCATGACCAGCGAGCCCCCGGCCACCGAGCCCGACCCCACCGAGCCCGACGGGTCGGCACCGACGCAGACGACCGACGAGGCCCCGGCCGCGGCGACCACGACCGCTCCGCCTCCGGACATCTACGCCCGGATCCGCCGCTTCGCCCCCGCGCTGGTGGTGCTGTTCTGCGCCGGCCTGCTGGTGATGGTCGCCTTCGTGCGCCCGTTCGACTCGCCCCCTGCCGCGCCCGAGCTCCGCACCCCGCTCGTCGGCGCCGACGTCGACCCCACCGGCGCCTACGTGGTCATCCACAACGCCGGCGGCAACGACACCCTCGTCGGCGCCTCCAGCCCCGCGGCCGCCACCGTCGAGATCCAGCAGCGCCAGGGCAAGACCCAGACCGAGCCCGGTGAGCTGGTCGTCGTCGACCGGCTGGCCGTCCCCGGCTTCAGCGACACCCGCCTCCAGCCCGGAGGCGACCAGCTGCTGCTCACCGGCCTGGTGCGTCCGCTCGCCGCGGGCGACACGGTGCAGCTGACGCTGCAGTTCGAGCGGGCCGGCGCCGTCACCGTCGACGCCGAGGTGGCGAGCTACGTCGACATCGCCGAGCGGCTGCTCCCGCCCCGGCTCATCATCCCGGGCCAGGACGGCGGCGTCGCCCCCGGCCAGAACGGCGTCACCCAGTAGACCGGACGACGCCGACCCGGCGACTGGCAGCTCAGTCGTCGACGTCCTCGGGGAGCCCGAGCAGCCGGCGCTCCTCGCGGCGCCTACGGTCGGTCCACCGGCCCGAGATCGGCCCGATGATCAGCAGGCTCAGCCAGAAGTAGCGGGCCGCTGGGCCCGAGACGAGCAGCGCGATCGGGATCGACAGCAGGAACACCGCGGTCGGCACCGACTGGTCGACCATCGCGAGCCGGGCCTCCTCGTCGGTGGGCGGGTTGCGGAACAGCCCGTCACGGCGGGCGATGACGTACAGGACGGTGGCCATGAACGAGACGACGGCGATGTTGGCGGCGTACACGACGGTGGTGATCTCCGAGGCCGCGCCGATGTCGCTCCCCAAGGCGTCGGTGGTGAAGGGGATGAACGCCACGAAGCCGAGCATGGCCACGCTGTAGACCACCAGGCGGGGGCTGAGGGTCTCGAGCGTCGACACGAACCGGTGGTTCCGCCACCAGTAGGCGCCGACCAGGGCGAAGGAGATGGCGAAGGCCACGACCTGGTTGCCGACGGTGTCCCAGAGGTGCGACCACGACGACCAGGCGTCGGGTCCGGGGTCGATGGTGGTGACGAGCAGGGTCATCGACAGCGCGAACGTGGCGTCGAAGAACGAGAGCGTGCGACTGAACTCGTTCTGGTCGCGTTGGATCCGGCGGGGCACCGACCGATGTTGGCACCCACGGCCTCGGGCGGCGGGGACGACCACGTCGTGGCCGACGGCCCTCGCCGGCCGCCCGTCCCCACCCCGTCCCCACCCCGTCACCTGCTCGGGGCATCATGGCGCCGTGCCGACCCTCGCCCTCCCCCGGCTGCCGGCGCGCGTGGGGACCGTGCTCGGCGCCGTCCTCGGCGGCCTGTGCCTGGCCGCCTCGGTTCCGCCCTGGGGGTGGTGGCCGCTGGCCTTCGTCGGCGTGGCGATCTGGGACCGCCTCCTCGCCGGCGCCCCGGCAGGGAGCCGCTTCCTGCGGTCGTGGCTGCTCGCCATCGCCTGGTTCGCGCCGTCGATGCTGTGGATGTACGACCTCACGGCCCCGGGCTACCCGGTGGCGGTGCTGCTCTTCGCCGCCTACGTCGGTGTCGCCGGCCTGGCCGTGCCCGGGCGGGCCACCGCGTCGTGGATCCGCTGGGTGGCGGTGCCGGGCGCCTTCACCCTCGCCGAGGCGGCGCGCTGGACCTTCCCCTTCGGCGGGGTGCCCCTCGCCACCACCGCCATGAGCCAGGCGGCGGCACCGCTCGGCCAGGTCGCCCGCGTGCTGTGTGCCATCGGTGTCGTGTTCTTCGTCGGCGTCGGCGGCGTCGCCCTGTCGGCCGCATGGGAGCGCAACTGGCGCTGGGCCGGGGGCGCCCTGGCCGCCACCGTGCTGGCGTGGAGCATCGGGGTGATGGCCCCGTCCGGCCACGACGTGCGCCCGATCGAGGTGGCGGTGGTGCAGGGCGGCGGGCCCCAGCGCACCCGGGCCGAGACCACCGACCCCCGTGAGGTGTTCGAGCGCCACGTCGAGGCGACGAAGCTGGTCGTCCCGCCGGTCGACCTCGTCGTGTGGCCCGAGAACGTGGTCGACGTCGAGGGGCCGGTCGGCACGAAGAAGGAGGGGGCGGAGCTGTCGGAGCTGGCCGCCAGCCTCCACACCACCCTGATCGCCGGGGTCACCGAGGGGATCGACCCCCACACCTTCGTGAACGCCTCGATCGCCTTCCTGCCCGACGGCAGCGAGGGCGAGCGCTACGAGAAGGTCCGCCGGGTGCCGTTCGGCGAGTACGTGCCGTTCCGCGGGCTCATCGAGGGCATCGCCGGCGAGGGCGCGGGGCTCCCCAAGCGCGACGCCAAGGCCGGCACGGGCCCGGCCGTGCTCCACACCCCGGTCGGCACCCTGGGCGTGGCCATCTCCTGGGAGATCTTCTTCACCAACCGGGGGCGCGACGCCTCGCTGCACGGCAGCCAGATCCTGCTCAACCCGACCAACGGCTCGAGCTACTGGCTGACCCAGGTCCAGACCCAGCAGGTGGCCTCGAGCCGGCTGCGGGCCATCGAGAGCGGCCGGTGGGTGCTGCAGGCGGCACCCACGGGGTTCTCGGCCATCGTCGACCCCCAGGGCGACGTGCTCGTCCGCACCGGCATCTCCGAGCGGGCCGTGCTGCAGGAGACGGTGGCCCTGCGCGAGGGCGACACCATCGCAACCGTGATCGGCCCGCTCCCGGTCGTGGTCCTGTCGGCCGGGATGGTGGGCCTGGCCTGGTTCCTCGACCGCCGCCGCCGACGCGCTCGAGCGGCCGCCGGCGTCGGGGCCGAGGCCGGGGCCGGGGCCGACGAGGCGATCGGGACGACCCAGGACCCGGCCGCGGCGGGGTGAGCGGAGGCGGGCGACCACCGGGACGGTGGTGCCCCGCCTCGCCGGGTGGAACGAGCGGCTACACGCCCTCGACGACGACGAACGATCCGACGGCCGCGCCCTCGCGGGCGGCGCGGGCCTCCCGATAGGCCGGCGAGTCGTACCAGTCCCTGGCGGCAGCGACGGAGTCGAACTCGATGATCACGGTGCGGTGGGGCTCGACGTCGCCCTCCAGCACCTCGGTCGCTCCGCCGCGGACGAGGAAGCGCCCGCCGGCGGCCTCCACCGCAGGTCCCGACCGGGGGACGTACTCGGCGGCGTAGCGGGCGGGATCGGTGACGTCCATGTCGACGATGACGTAGGCCTTGGGCATGCCCCCAGTCCAGCACCGACCGGGGCCGGTCGGTCCGCCCGGCCGCCGCTAGGTCTCGACCAGCACCGTCGTCGGGCCGTCGTTCACCAGCGAGACCTGCATCATCGCCCCGAAGCGGCCGGTGGCCACGGTGGCCCCGAGCCGCCGCAGCTCGGCGACGACCTCGTCGACCAGCGGCTCGGCGACCGACCCGGGGGCCGCAGCCGTCCACGAGGGGCGCCGGCCCTTGCGGGTGTCGCCGTAGAGGGTGAACTGCGAGATCACCAGGAGCTCGGCGCCGGCCTCGTCGGCCCCGACGCCCATGCGGCCGTCGTCGTCGTCGAAGAGGCGCAGCGTCCAGAGCTTGGCCGCCATCTTCCGGGCCCGGGCCTCGTCGTCGTCGTGGGTGACGCCGAGCAGCACGCACAGCCCCCGACCGACCGCGCCGACGACCTCACCGTCGACCGTGACCGCCGCCTCCGAGACCCGCTGGACCACTGCTCGCACGGCCGTCGGTCTACCAGCCCGGCCGGCACCCTCCGGCCACCCGGGCGGTGACGGCAAGGAGAACAGAGCGGGCTGCGGCTCAACCGGGAGGCGCCACGAGCCGATGCAGAAGCCTCATGGTCAACGACCGAGGAGCGGGAGAGCTCATGCAGTGGCGACCGGAGGCGGGCATCCACGTCGAGACACCACGGGCGATGGAGGACCTGGGCGTACCCGAGCCGCTCGTCCACGACATCGTGCTCCGCCAGGCGGTGGCGATGGGCCGCACGTCCACCCTCCAGCTGAGCAGCCGCCTGCGGCTGAGCCCCGGCATCATGACCAAGGTCGTGGAGGATCTGCGCGACCTGAGCTTCCTCGAGGTCCAGGGCATGGACGGCCGCGACTACCTCCTGGTCGCCACCGCCGCAGGCCGCCAGCAGGCCAACGACCGGATGCAGCTGTCGCGCTACATCGGCCCGGTGCCGGTGAGCCTGGCCCAGTACTCCGACGTGATCCGCAAGCAGCACGCCAACCCGCACATCGACCTCGCCGCCCTGAAGGAGGCCTTCTCCGACCTGGTCGTGAGCGAGTCGCTGCTGCGCGAGCTGGGCCCCGCCGCCATCGCCGGCGGCGCCATGTTCCTCTACGGCCCTCCCGGCACCGGCAAGTCGTCGATCGCCGAGCGGCTGCTGCGCATCTACGGCGACCACGTGCTGGTGCCCTACGCGGTCGAGGTCGACAGCCAGATCATCAACGTCTTCGACCCCGTGGTGCACAAGCCCGCGCCCGAGCAGCCCATGGGCGTCGACCGCCGCTGGGTCCTGTGCCACCGGCCGTGCCTCATCGTGGGCGGCGAGCTCCGCCCCGAGATGCTCAACCTCCAGTACCAGCGCGACAGCGGCACCTACGTGGCCCCCGTGCAGATGCAGGCCAACAACGGGATCCTGGTGATCGACGACTTCGGCCGCCAGGCCGAGCTCACGCCCGAGGCCCTGCTGAACCGCTGGATCGTGCCCCTCGACCGCCAGCGCGACCACCTGATGCTCGACCACGGCTCGAAGTTCGACATCCCCTTCGACGCCAAGATCGTGTTCTCGACCAACCTCCAGCCGGAGACCCTGGGCGACGAGGCCTTCTTCCGACGCATCCAGTCGAAGGTGCTCATCCCGTCGATCACCGACGACGCCTTCGACGAGGTGCTGCGCCGGGTCTGCGCCGCCCATGGCGTGACCCTGTCCCCGGGGGCGGCGGAGCACCTCCGCCGCACCAGCCGGGAGCTCGGCGACGGCGACCTCCGGCCCTACCTGCCGGCCGCGGTCTGCAAGATCCTCATCTCGATCTGCACCTTCGAGGGCCTCCCGTTGGAGCTCCACCCGGAGCTCATCAACCGGATCGCCCACATGTACTTCACCCACACCGACGACCGGGGTGGTGAGATCCCGGTGGCGGCCGGCGCCCGCAGGCCCGTCGCCATCCCGACCGGCGAGCAGGCCCCCTCGTCCCCCGCCGCCCCGGCCCACCCGGTGGGCGCCACACCTCCCGTCCCGGCACCGGCACCGGCACCCGCACCCGCACCCGCACCGGCACCCGCCCTCGCACCGACGGCGCCCCGGGTGGCGGCCCCGGCAGTGGCCGGGGCCGGTCCTGCCGCCCGGGTCGAGCCCGAGACCCGGGAGTCGATCGCCGCCGCGGTCGAGGCCACGATGGCCCGCCGCTCGGCCGAGCTCGGCCTCCGGCCCGAGGCGGGCCGGCCCGACCCCGACCCCACCCGAATCTGACACTTTCCTGACGCCAGAGGGTCACCGGTCTCCCCGAGCCACGATCGTGGCCCTACTTGACCGGTCCGGAAGGGGACGACGACACTTGACACCCCATGTCGTCTCCTGATGTCGCAGCGTCTCCCCCCGTCGCGCCCCGAACCGCTGCTCCCACCGCCGCTGACGGGGAGCTCCCGCTCCGAATCGCGTTCCTCACCTACCGCGGCAAGCCGCACGTGGGTGGCCAGGGCGTCTACACCCGCCACCTCACCAAGGCCCTCTGCGACCTGGGCCACGAGGTCGAGGTCCTGGGCGGCCAGCCCTACCCCGAGCTCGACCCCCGCGTCCCCCTGGTGGAGCTCCCGAGCCTCGACATCTACAACGACGCCTTCCCCATGCGCCTGCCCATGCCCTGGGAGATCAAGGGCATCGGCGACGCGGTCGAGGTCGCCACGTTCATGGGCGGCAGCTTCCCCGAGCCGCTGGCGTTCAGCGTCCGGGCCTACCAGCACCTCCGCACCCGGGTGAACGACTTCGACCTGGTGCAGGACAACCAGTGCCTCGGCTACGGGCTGCTCGGCATGGAGCGGGCCGGCCTCCCGGTGCTGGCCACCATCCACCACCCCATCACGGTCGACCGCCGCCTCGAGATGGAGCACGCCGAGACCAGCTGGAAGCGCTTCTCCAAGGCCCGCTGGTACGGCTTCACCAAGATGCAGACGCGGGTCGCGAGCCGCATGCCGCGCATCGTCACGGTGTCGCAGAACTCCCTCGGCGACATCAGCGCCGACCACCAGGTCCCCGTCGAGCGCCTGCACGTGGTGCCCGTCGGCGTCGACCAGGACCTCTTCAAGCCGCTCCCCGACGTCGAGCGCATCCCCGGCCGGCTCATCACCACCGCCAGCGCCGACGTCACCATGAAGGGCCTGCGGTACCTGCTCGAGGCCGTGGCCAAGCTCCGCACCGAGCGCCACGTCGAGCTCGTCGTCATCGGCCGGCTCAAGGAGGGCGGCCCGTCCGCCCGCATCATCGACGAGCTGGGCCTGCGCGACGTCGTCACCTTCATCACCGGTGTGCCCGAGCGCCGCATCATCGAGCTCTACTCCGAGGCCGAGCTGGCCGTCGTGCCGTCGCTCTACGAGGGCTTCTCGCTCCCGGCGATCGAGGCCATGAGCTGTGGCGTGCCCCTCGTCGCCACCACCGGCGGCGCCCTCCCCGAGGTCGTCGGCAAGGACAACGAGACCGCCCTCACCGTGCCCCCGGGCGACAGCGAGGCCCTCGCCCACAAGATCGCACTCGCCCTCGACGACCCCGAGCTGCGGGCCCGCATCGGTGCGGCCGGCCGCCAGCGGGTCATCGAGCGCTGGACCTGGCGCCACACCGCGGTCGGCACGGTCGAGCACTACAGGGCCCTGCTGGCCGAGACCCCCCACATCCAGGCCCGTCGACCGGGCGGCGCCGGCGCCGCCCCGCGCTACCAGCGGCGGCGGGTCACCCCGAAGGACAGCTGAGCCGTGCTGACAGCTGACTACGACCGTCTCGGCCTGCGGGCCGGCGACCGCCTGCTCGACCTCGGCTGCGGCTTCGGGCGCCACGCCTTCGAGGCGCTGCGCCGCGGGGCCCGCGTCGTCGCCTGCGACATGGCCTTCCCCGAGCTCCAGCAGGTGCTCGACACCGCCGGGGCCATGAAGGACGCGTCCGAGATCGCCCCCGACCTGTCGTGCACCTCGGTGCAGGGCGACGGCACCAAGCTCCCGTTCGCCGACGGCACCTTCGACCGCATCATCGCCTCCGAGGTCATGGAGCACGTCCCCGACGACCTCGCCGCCCTCGACGAGCTCACCCGGGTGCTGCGCCCCGGCGGCACCATCGCCATCACCGTGCCGGCGTGGCTGCCCGAGAAGATCTGCTGGGCGATCACCGACACCTACCACGCCCCCTACGTGGAGGGCGGGCACGTGCGCATCTACACCGAGGGCGAGCTGCGCCGGAAGATGCTCGGCGCCGGCCTCGAGCCGGGTGGCGCCCACCTGGCCCACTCGCTGCACACCCCGTACTGGTGGCTGCGTTGCGCCGTGGGCCCCACCAACGACCAGAACGTCCTGGTGAAGGCGTACACCAAGCTCCTGGAGTGGGACATCATGTCCCGCCCGGCCGCCACCCGGATCACCGAGAAGGCCCTCAACCCGATCCTCGGGAAGTCGCTCGTGGTCTACGCCACCAAGCCGGTCGCCCGCTCGGGCCGCGTCGGCACCGGTGCGGAGGTCGCGGCATGACCGACGTGCCCTTCGTCGACGGCATCATCTCGGCCGACCAGGTCCTCGAGACCGCCACGGCCATCGCCTCCTGGCAGCTGCCCAACGGCATGATCCCGTGGTTCCCCGGCGGCCACGCCGACCCGTGGAACCACGTCGAGGCCGCCATGGCCCTCGACCTCGTCGGGATGCACACCGAGGCCGAGCGCGCCTACCAGTGGCTGGTCGACGTTCAGCACGACAACGGGGCCTGGCACCAGTACTACCTGGCCGACTCCATCGAGCAGGACAAGCTCGACGCCAACACCGTCGCCTACTTCGCCGCCGGGGTCTGGCACCGCTGGCTCGTCACGGGCGACCGCAACTGGGTCGAGTCGATGTGGGGCGTGGTCGAGAAGGCCATCGACTTCGTGCTCGACCTGCAGACCCCCCGGGGCGAGATCCTCTGGGCCCGCCACGCCGACGGCACGCCGTGGTCGTTCGCCCTGCTCACCGGCTCGTCGTCGATGTGCCACAGCCTGCGCTGCGCCGTCGCCGTCGCCGAGCTGCTCGGCCACGAGCGCCCCGACTGGGAGCTGAGCGCCGCCCGCCTCGCCCAGGTGATCCGGGCCCACTGCAACGGCCAGGCCCCCGACGCCTTCGCCCCCAAGGCCCGCTGGGCCATGGACTGGTACTACCCGGTGCTCGGTGGCGTGCTGCGCGACGACGAGGCCCACGCCCGCCTCGACGCCCGCCGCGACGCCTTCGTGGTCGAGGGCCGCGGCGTGCGCTGCGTCTCGGACCGTCCCTGGATCACCGCCGCCGAGACGTGCGAGTGCCTCATGGCCGAGCTCTCGATCGGCAACCGCGACCACGCGCTGCGCCTGTTCGAGTGGGCCCAGGCCCTGCGGGACGACGACGGCCACTACTGGACCGGCATCGTCTTCCCCGACGAGGTCCACTTCCCCGGCGACGAGCGCACCACCTACACCGACGCCGCGGTGATCCTCGCCGCCGACGCCCTCAGCCGCACCTCGCCGGCCGCCGGGCTCTTCACCGACCACGACGCCCTGCCGGCGCTGGTCGAGCTCGACGACGAGCCCGTCTCCGACCCCACCGACTGATCCCGAACCCCTGCGGGTCGACCGCGGGGCGCAGTGCTCAGGCGGTGCGGCGCAGGACCCGCAGCGAGCCGGTGGCGGAGACGTCGGTGAACACACCCGACTCCAACGCCCGGCAGTAGATCTCGTACGGCGGGCGACCGCCGTCGGCCGGGTCGGGGAACACGTCGTGGATGGCCAGCAGGCCGCCGTGCTCGACCCAGGGGGTCCAGAGCTCGTAGTCGCGGTGGGCCGGCTCGGAGCCGTGGCCGCCGTCGATGAAGAGGAACGACAGAGGGATCTGCCAGTGGCGCCCGACGGTGGGGGAATCGCCGACGAGGGCGACGACGTCGCCCTCGAGCCCTGCGTCGAACACCGTGCGCCGGAAGCGGGGCAGCGTGTCGATGCGGCCGACCTCGGGGTCGACCAGGTCGGGCTCGTGCCACTCCCAGCCCGGCTGGTTCTCCTCGGAGCCCCGGTGGTGGTCGAGGGCGAAGAGCACCGTGGCCCGCTCGTGGGCGGCGGCGCCGAGGTAGATCGCCGACTTGCCGCAGTAGCTGCCGATCTCGAGCATCGGCGAACCGCCCGGCGGCACGCCCAGAGCGGCCTCGTGGAGGGCGAGGCCCTCGTCGGGGGGCATGAAGCCGCGGGCGGCCTCGGCCGCGGCGCGGAGGGACGGATCCATGCTCACGGCGACGGGATCAGATCTCGTCGGGGGTGTCGTCCTCGAACACCTCGACGTGGAACAGCCGGTCGAGGACGAAGAAGCGAGCGACCCACAGCACGCCGAAGGCGCAGAGCTGCACGAACAGGATCACGAACCGGTTGTCGGTGTGGTCCTGGGCGAAGTGGATGGCGATGGTGGAGATCACGAGGCCGGCACCGGTGAAGATCCAGAACGGCAGGACCTCCTTCTTCCAGTGGCTCTTGCCCCGCTTGCCCCAGACCCACGCCCGGTTCATGTAGTAGGCGGGAACCGCGGAGATGCCCACCGCCACGATGTTGGCCTCGACCGGGTCCATCCAGTGCTGCAGGACGACCAGGAGGCCACCGCCGACGAGGACGTTGACCACCGAGACCAGCACGTAGCGGAGGCCCTTGGTGCGGATCAGGCCCAGGACGTAGCCCACGATGCCGTGGGGGGCGGGGGTGGCAGCGGGGGCTGCCGGTGACTCAGTGCTCATCCGTGGATCTCGATGCTCGTTCGGGGGGCGGCGCCGCCGGTGCGGGGCCGCAAACCAGGCGAGCCTACCCTCGCGGGTGACCCGCAACGGAGTCATCGACCCTGGTCGGAGGGCACTCCAGGGCCATCTGGCCCTTCGTCGCCCGCCGCGTCAGGCCCCGGCCAGCGAGTTCGCGCGGGCGATGCGGCCGAGCCACTCGCCGCTGGGCTTCACCGTGCGGCGCTGGGTGGCCCGATCGACCCCGACGATGCCGAATCGGGGGCGGTACCCGAACGCCCACTCGAAGTTGTCGAGCAGGCTCCAGTACGTGTAGCCGCCCACGTCGATCCCCTCGGCGAGGCACGCCTGCACGCCCTCGAGGGCGGTGCGCACGTAGGCGATGCGCTGGTCGTCGTCATCGGTGCCGATGCCGTTCTCGGTGACCTCGAGTGGCACGCCTCCACCGGTGACCTCCCACGCCCGGCGCAGGCAGTTCGCCAACGCGTCGGGGTAGTACTCGTAGCCCATGGGCAGGGTGGGCACGCCGTCCTCGGCGCCGAGCACGCCCCGGGGCCCGACCCGGGTGCGGCTGTAGGTCTGCACCCCCAGGAAGTCGTCGCCGCGGGCGAGCTCGAGGTAGCGGTCCTCCATGAGCGCCCGCTGCTGGTCGCGCTCGGCGAGCGCCCCCTCGTCGTCGGCCGGCACCGCCTGGTAGTCGGCCATCGACAGCGTGAGGCCCACCGGGAAGTCTCCGGGGCCACCCTTCAGCACCGGCACCACCCGCTCGTGGGCGGCGAGGAAGTTGTCGGTGGCCCTGGCGAAGCGGGCCTCGTCGACCACCCCGGGCGGGAAGAACCCCAGGAGGAAGCCGATCGTGGTGACGACGTTGGGCTCGTTGATCGTGCAGGCCCGGCCGATGAGGTCGCCGAGGTGGCCCACCGCCTTCTCCGCGAAGCGCAGGTAGCGCTCGACGATGCGCGGGCCGTCCCATCCGCCCTCGGCCACCGCCCACCGCGGTGTCGTGAAGTGGTGGAAGGTGACCACCGGCTCGACGCCGTGGGCGAGGCAGGAGGCGCACACCCGGCGGTAGTGGTCGAGGGCGGCCACCGAGAACTCACCGGGCTCGGGCTCGATGCGCGACCACTCGAGCGAGAACCGGTAGTGGTCGAAGCCCAGCGCGGCGAGCAGGGCGATGTCGTCGTCGTACCGGTTCAGCTGGTCACAGGCGTCGCCGCTCGGCTCCTCGCAGGGCGAGCCCTCGGCGTGCTCCCAGGCCCACCAGTCGTTGTTCCAGTTGCCGCCCTCGACCTGGTGCGCCGCGGTGGCGGTGCCCCAGCGGAAGCCGTCCGGGAAGTCGGTGCTCATGGCGCCGGACGCTAGCCAGCGGGCCGCCCCGACTGCGGGCCGATCGGGTGGTGGGCCGCGCCCGCCCGGGGCGATCGCCCGCCGCCACCCCTGGGATGTGCGAGATTTGGGCGTGTCCCAGGCCGCCGTCGACGCCCTCATCGCCCTTCTCGACCTCGAACCGATCGAGGTCAACATCTTCCGCGGCACCAGCCCGCCCGCCGAGCGCCAGCGCGTCTTCGGGGGCCAGGTGGCCGGTCAGGCGCTGGTGGCGGCGGCCCGCACCGTCGAGCCCGACAGCCGGGTCCACTCGCTGCACGCCTACTTCCTGCGGCCGGGCGACACCCGCATCCCGATCCTCTACATGGTCGACCGCATCCGTGACGGCCTCTCGTTCGTCACCCGCCGGGTCACCGCGGTGCAGCACGGCCGGGCGATCTTCAGCCTCTCGGCGTCGTTCCAGGTGCCCGAGGACGGCTTCGAGCACTCCGAGCAGATGCCCGAGGTCCCGGCCCCCGAGACCCTGCCCACCCTGCGCGAGCGCTGGGAGGAGCTGGCCGAGGAGGGCGACCGCCTCGCCGACAAGGCAGAGAGCGAGTTCACCCTCGACCTCCCCTTCGACCTGCGCAACTGCGACTGGTCGCTCGCCGACCGCGAGCGGGCCCTGCCGCCGTACCAGCGCATGTGGCTGAAGGCCACCGGCGACCTGCCCGACGACCCGGTGATCCACGCCTGCGCGCTCACCTACGCCTCGGACATGACCCTGCTCGACACCGCCCTGCTGCCCCACGGCCTGCACCGGCTCGACAACGCCTTCATGGCCAGCCTCGACCATGCCATGTGGTTCCACCGGCCGTTCCGCACCGACGAGTGGCTGCTCTACGCCCAGGACACCCCCTCCGCCTCCGGCGGCCGTGGCTTCGCCCGTGGCTCGGTGTTCACGAGCGACGGCAACCTGGCCGTGACCGTCGTGCAGGAGGGCCTCATCCGACCGCCGCGCTGAGCGACCGGTCGGTAGCCTCGGATCCACCATGGCGAGCCCCTTCCCCACGCACCGACGCCCCTCCGGGCCCGTGGTGCGCTCCGCCGCAGTCGCCGTCGCCCTGTGCCTCGCGGCCGTCGCGTGCTCGTCGACCGGCTCGTCGTCGCAGGCGACCACGTCGTCCTCCTCGACGAGCACGACCTCCACGACCGTGCTCGACCCCGGACCCGGCCCCACCAGCCTCCAGGGCGTGACGGTCTCGCTCGACCCCATCGTGCGTCCGGGGGCGACGAGCTCCGCCAACCCCACCACCGGCTCGGCCGCCGCCGGGCTCGACTCGCCCATCGCCATGGCGTCGCGGGCCGGACGCGACCAGCTCTGGATCGCCGAGCGCGGCGGCAAGGTGCGCATCCTCAGCATCGACACCACGTTCGACAAGACCACCGGCAGGACCAAGCACACCGGCTACACCCTGCTACCGGGCGCGGCGCTCGACATCTCGGCGCTCACCACCACCGACGGCGAGCGGGGCCTGCTCGGCATCGCCTTCTCCAGCGACGGCCGCACCCTCTACGTCGACCACACGGCCACCAACGGCGACATCCAGGTGGCGTCCTACGCCATCGAGGACAAGCGGTCCTTCAGCGGCGGCGACGGCGTCAAGGCGCCCCCGGCCGACACGGTCGTCGGCATCGACCCCGCCAGCCGCCAGACGCTGCTCACCATCCCGCACCAGGAGGCGTCGAACCACAACGGCGGCCAGCTCGTGCTCGGCCCCGACGGCTACCTCTACATCGGGGTGGGCGACGGCGGCGGCGCCGGCGACACCGCCGGCAACGCCCAGAACACCGACGTCCTCCTCGGCAAGATCCTGCGCATCGACCCCGCCGGGGCCGCCCTCGGCTCGCTCTACGCCATCCCTGCCGACAACCCCTTCGCCGGTGGCGGCGGCCGTCCCGAGATCTACCTCAACGGCGTGCGCAACCCGTGGCGCTTCTCGTTCGACAGCGCCAACGGCGACCTGTGGGTGGCCGACGTCGGGCAGGGCGCGGTCGAGGAGATCGACTGGCTGCCGGCGAGCTCCGGCGCCGGCCGGGGGGCCAACCTGGGCTGGAACTGGTTCGAGGGCGACACGGCGTTCCGCACCGACGGCACGCCGCCCAAGGGCATGGTCGGCCCGATCCACACCTACACCCACGACGCCGGCCGTTGCTCGGTGACCGGTGGCTACGAGTACCGCGGCACCGAGGTGCCGGCGCTCGCCGGCACCTACGTCTACGGCGACTACTGCACCGGTGAGGTGCGGGGGCTGCTCGCCCGCAAGGGCATCGCGCTCGACGACCAGTCCCTCAACACCACCGTGAAGCCGGGCACCCTCGTGAGCTTCGGCCAGGACGACCAGGGCGAGCTCTACGTGCTGTCGGCCGACGGCACCGTCTACAAGGTCACCGCATGAGCGCGGAGTCGATCCGCCTCACCGACACCGCCGACGTCTCCGGCGAGACCCGCCCCCGGTGGCGGCGAGGCCGCCAGCTGTCCGACGGCTCCCGCATCTACTGGTGGAAGGAGGTGTTGATCGTCCTCGTGGTCGACGTGGTCTACGAGACGGTCCGCAACATCGCCTCGGCCAAGCCCCAGAGGGCCTACGACAACGCCATCCGCCTCATCGGCTGGCAGCGCGACCTCGGCATCTGGCACGAGCACGGCATCCAGCAGTGGGCCCTCGGCTTCACCCCGCTGATCATCGCCGCCAACTACTTCTACGGCTCGGTGTACATCATCGCCACGGTGCTGGGCCTGATCTTCCTGTACCGCTTCCACAGCGACGACTACCCGCTCTGGCGCAACGCGCTGGCCATCGGCACCCTGCTCGGCCTCATCGGGTTCGCCACGTTCCCGCTGATGCCGCCGCGGCTGCTCGACACGTGGGCCGACCCGAACGGGCTCTTCCAGTTCAACGCCAACACGTTCTTCCACTTCAAGGACACCCTGCTCGAGTACCCGACCTTCTGGTCGTTCAACTCCGAGGGGATGAAGAGCATCTCCAACCAGTTCGCGGCCATGCCGTCGCTGCACTGCGGCTGGGCGTTCTGGGGCCTCGCCGTCTTCTACCCCCGGGTGAAGAGCTGGTGGGCCAAGGGCCTGGCGATCCTCTACCCGATCACCACGATCTTCGTGGTGGTCATCACCGGCAACCACTACTTCCTCGACGCCGTCGGCGGGCTGTTCATCATGCTCGTCGGCTACGGCGGCGCCCGCCTGATCACCCGGGCGGGCCGGGGGCCCAAGATCGTGCACACGCCGTCGGAGGAGCTCTCCCCGATCGACGTGGCCGACGGTGGCCCCCACGGCGCGGCGCCCGCCGGCGCCTGAGCCCGGCCATCGCCCCGGGCCGTCGGCGGCTCAGCCCGGGAAGCCGGGCAGACCGGGCGTGCCGGCCCGCATCTCGATGGCCACGCGGTAGGCGGCCACGTTGCGGGCGACGACCTCGGACCAGTCGACCGGCGACGGCGTGTCGCGGTTGTGCTTGGTGATGACGGCGCGGAGCTCGGCGTCGCGGACGATGCGGGTGAGCTGATCGACCATGTCGGCGTCGGTGGAGGCCAGCAGCCCCTCACGGCCGTGCTCGACGAACTCCCGGATGCCCGTGCGGGCCTTGGCCACGACCGGAAGCCCGGCACAGCGGGCCTCGAGGGCGGCGATGCCGAACGACTCGAGGTTGGCGGGCGCCACGAAGACGTCGCTGCGGCCGAAGATCTCGCGGATCTCCTCGCGGCTGCGGCGCCCGACCAGGTCGACGACCTCGGTGAGCCCGTTGGTGCGGAGGAACTTCTCGAGCTGCGGGCGCTCGGGGCCCTCGCCGATGATGACGACCTTCAGGGTGACCTCGGGACCCAGGCGGGCGACCACCCGGCGGATCATCTTCAGCAGCTGGAGGGGCCGCTTGCGGGGGGCGAGGCGCATCACCGAGACCAGGGTGACGACCGACGGGTCACGGTCGGCGGGCTCGACGACCCACTGGTCGTTGTCGATGCCGTTGGGGAGCACCATGACCTCGCGGTCGGGGCCGGCGATGCGCCGGATGGGCTCGGCCGCGACGTTGCTCACCGACGAGAGCACGACGGGCCACTCGGTCCAGTGGCCGACCCGGTCGAGGGCGGCGAACACCGGCGTGGCGTAGCTCCACATGCAGTGCACCGTGATGGCGGTGGGGATGCCGGCGCGCTGGGCGGCCCGGGCGGCGCCGTAGGCGAGGGGGCTGGCGATGCCGCCGTGGAAGTGGGCGACCTCGACCCGCTCGCGCTCGAGCAGCTCGGCCACCAGCCGGAACGCCTTGGGCGTGAACGGGATGTCGAACGGCAGCAGGGGCACGTCGATGCGCTGCACCCGCACCCCGTCCATGACGGCCGGGCCGGGCGTCGGGGTGATGACGACGACCTCGTGACCGGCGCCCTGGAGGTGGCGCGCCAGGTCGTGGACCTGCATCTCGATGCCCCCGAGGCGGGGGACGTAGCAGTCGGACACCAGCCCGATGCGCAGCGGCCGTTCGACAGGCACGTGGTCACGGTACTCCCCCGACGGCTGCTGCAAGAATGCCGGGGTGACTGCCCGCACCCTCGTCGCCTTCCACGCCCATCCGGACGACGAGGCCCTGCTCAGCGCCGGAACGCTCGCCCGGGCGGCCGCGGACGGCCATCGGGTCGTCCTGGTGCTCGCCACCAGCGGCGACGCGGGCCTGGTGGGCGCCGACGTGCTCGCCGGTGCCGAGGACCTCGGTTCCCGCCGGGCGTCGGAGGCGCAGGCCTCGGCCGACGCCCTGGGCGTGGCCCGGCTGATGCTGCTCGGCTACGGCGACTCGGGCAGCGACCGGCCCGACAGCGCCACCGACTGGCCGGAGGGCTCGTTCCGCGCCGCCGGTGTCGACGAGGCCGCCGACCGGCTGGCCGACGTGCTCCGGGAGGAGGGCGCCGACCTGCTCGTGGCCGACGACGCCAACGGCGGGTACGGCCACCCCGACCACCTCCAGGTGAACCGGGTGGCGGCTGCCGCGGCCGCGGCCACCGCCGTGCCGTTCCTCCAGGTCACCATCGACCGCGAGTTCCTCTCCGGCGGCATCGAGCTCGCCCGGGGCATGGGCCTCGAGGTGCCCGACGGGTTCGTGCCGCCCGACGTCTCGGCCTGGTACACCGCCCACGACGACATCACCCACGTCGTCGACGCCAGCCCGGCTCTGGCGGCCAAGCGGGCGTCGATGGCCGCGCACGCCACCCAGGCCACCGGCGCGCCCGACACCGTGCGCACCCTCGCCGTGTTCCTCGGGCTGCCCGAGGAGATCTTCGCCATCGCCTTCTCCCAGGAGTGGTTCGTCCTCGACCCGACCTCGGGCTCCGCCGCGCCGGACGAGCTGTTCCCCGGCCTCTTCACCGCCTCGTCGCCCTCGGTCCCGTGACGACGCCCGGCGGGAGCGGTGGCGCGGGCGCGGGTCGACCCGGGCCGGAGGTCCCCGAGACATCCGACGCCCCTGACACCCCCGAGATCCCCGACGTGCTGTCGGGCCTCACCGCCGACGAGTCGATCGACCCGATGGCGGTCGTCAGCCACGAGCTGCACCGCAAGACCACACGCCGCCGCGTGATCGAGGCGTCGATCTCGCTCGCGGTCGTGGCGCTGATCTTCGTGTTCGTGCTGCCGGCGGTCACCGGCTCGCACTACTCGGAGATCTGGCACGAGATCTCGAAGCTGTCGACCGCCTGGCTGGTCGGCCTCACCGTGGTCTGGGTCCTGGGGATGCTCGCCTACACCGGCGTGCTCACCAACAGCCTCCCCGGCCTGACCCACCCGCAGGCCCTCACCGTGAACTTCGCCGGCAGCGCGGTCTCGAACGTGGTGCCCTTCGGTGGCGCGGTCGGGGTGGGCGCGACCTACGCCATCGACCTGTCATGGGGCTTCTCGATGCCCACGGTGACGCTCTCGATCCTCGTCTCGGGTGTCTGGAACGTGTTCGCCAAGCTCTTCATGCCGGTGATCGCGCTGGCTCTGCTGATCGCCACCGGCCGGGCCACCGGGCACCTGTTCATCCCGACGCTCATCGGGCTGATCGCCCTCATCGGGGCGGCCACGGTGCTGGCTCTGGTGATGCGCAGCGAGGCGCTCGCCACCCGGATCGGCGCCTTCGGCCAGCGGATCGTCACCCCGGTGAGCCGTTGGCTGCGGCGCTCGTCGGCCCCCGACGTCACCAGCGCCGTGCTCGAGTTCCGCCACTCGAGCATCGGGCTGCTGCGCACCCGGTGGTGGCGCCTCACCCTGTGGGTGGTCCTCTACAACTTCGGCCAGTTCCTCCTCCTGCTGCTCTGCGTCCGAGCCGTGGGCGAGGGTGCCGATCAGCTCGGCTGGATCGAGGTCTTCGCCGCCTTCGCCTTCGCCCGGCTGCTGGAGACCATCCCGTTCACCCCGAGCGGGGTCGGCTTCGTGGAGACCGGGGCGGTAGCGGCGCTCATCGGCTTCGGCGGCAGCGACGCGGCGAGCGCGGCGGCGGTGTTCCTGTTCCGCGGGTTCACCTACCTGGCCGAGATCCCCGTCGGCGCCGGGGGCTGGGTCGTGTGGGCCACCAAGCGCTCGTGGCGCCGCCCCATCGGCTCCGCCGACAAGCCCGTCACCACCTGAGCCCTCCCCTGAGGCGGCGTCCCAACTTCGTGATGGTGGTTCCATCTCCTTGTTGATCCAGGTATGTGTATGGTGCCACTCACCTGACGCAGCGTCAGCGAGCGGGCCGTCGGACCATCCGACGGCGCACCACACAGCCGGGGGGCACCAATGAGGAACTCGAAACGTACGCGGGCGTTCGCGGCCGGCCTGGCCGTGCTCGGCCTCGTCGCCGTCGGATGCGGGTCGGACAGCGACAGCGGGAGCTCGACCACGGGCTCCACCGTCCCGGCCGTGTCGATCGCACCGCCCAAGGACATCACGCTGGCGGCGCCGGTCTCGATCGTCTCGCTCATCGGTGACCCGAGCAACTCCAAGGACCCGAACGCCATCCCCGACTTCAACAACGGGATGAAGCTCGCCGTCGACGAGATCAACTCCGTCGGCGGCATCGGCGGGCACCCGATCTCGTTCGAGGCCATCGACACCTCGCCCACCGACCCGAACGCCGCCACCAACTCGCTGAACCTGGCGCTGGGCAAGAACCCGACGGTGATCCTGGGCCCGGCGTCCTCCACCATCGGCCTGGCCCTCGCACCGCGCATCGCCGAGGCCAAGGTGCCGACGATCGTGCACGCCGTCGACCCGCGGCTCGCCAAGAGCCAGCAGGGCAACGAGTGGCTGTGGGTGAACCGGCCGAACAACATCGAGGCCGGTGACATCACCGGGACCTTCGCCGTGGAGGAGCTCGACGCCAACTCGGTCGGCGTGCTGTCGACCAACACCGCGTTCGGCAGCCAGGGCGTCGAGGGCATCAAGGCCGGCGTCACCGGCGCCGGCGGCACGGTCTCGGCCGAGCGGGCCTTCGAGTTCAACGCCACCGACCTCACCGAGCCGATCACCGCGATGTCGAGCGCCGACGCCATCGTCGACTGGGGCACGCCGAACACGCTGGCCCTCTCGGTCACGACGCTGGCCCAGCAGGCCATCGACAAGCCCCACCTGGCGCCGGGCAGCGTGGGCTTCCCGTCGTTCGTGAAGGCGGTGGGCGACAACAGCCTGCTGACCAACGTCTACGGCACCCTCGACTGCAACCCGACCGACGACGACCGCCCGTCGACCCAGGCCTTCGCCCAGGCGTACCAGTCGGCCTACGGGATCGCCCCGTCGTACTCCGCCGCCGAGATGTACGACGCGGTCTACATCGTCCGCAACGTCATCGAGGCCGCCGGCTCGGCCGACGCCACCGCCATCCAGTCCGGCCTGAACTCGCTGAACTGGAGCGACGGGGTCTGCGCCCAGACCTACGCCAACAAGGACAACTTCCTCGTGCACCAGGCGGTCATCGCCAAGTTCAACGACAAGGGCCAGCTGCTCACCGTCAAGTCCTACGACAACCTGAAGTAGGCGCCCACCCCATGTCCCGCTTCGTGCTGCTCACGGTCACGGGGTTGAGCCAGGGCGCGATCATCGCCCTGATCGCCCTCGGGTTCCTCGTGATCTCCAAGGCCACCGGCGTCGTCAACTTCGCCCAGGGTGACCTCGTCACCCTGGGCGCGTACGTCGCCTTCTGGGCGTCGGCCGATCTCGAGCTCCCGCTCGGGGTGGCCTACGCCCTCGCCCTGGTCGTGCTGTTCGTGGTGGGCATCGTGTTCGAGCGCCTCGTCTACGCACCGGTCCGAGGGCGGTCCGTCCACGTGGTGGTGATCGCCACCCTGGGCGCCGCCCTCGTGATCCGGGCGCTGATCGTCGAGTGGCAGGGCACCACGCCCCGCCGCCTGAAGGGCCCGTTCGGCCTCGGCAAGGTCGTCGAGATCTTCGGTGCCCGCATCCCGATCCAGAACCTCCTGATCATCGGCGTCACCGCGGTGTGCGTGACCGCCCTGATCCTCGTGTTCAACAAGACCCAGTTCGGTCGTCAGCTGCGGGCCATCGCCACCGACCGGGCCACGGCCCGGCTGCAGGGCATCCGGGCGGGGTACCTCTCCCTCGCCGCCTTCGGCCTGTCGGCGGTGCTGTCGGGCCTGGCCGGCATCCTCTACGGACCGACCCAGGCCCTCACCCCGAACCTCGGGTTCGCGCCGATGCTCTTCTCGTTCGCCGCGGCGATCCTCGGAGGGTTCGGCCGCCTCGGGGGCGTCGTGGTCGGCGCCGTGCTGATCGGCGTCTCGACCCAGTGGTTGGCCGGCTACCTGTCTCCCGACTACGCCGACCTCTACCCGTTCATCATCATGCTGGGCGCCATCGCCCTCCGGCCCCAGGGCCTCTTCGGCAACGAGGTCGGCACCCGTGTCTGAGCGCCGGGTGCTCGCACCGCCGGCCTACGGCCGCCACCAGCTCCTCGGCGCCCTCGGGGTGGCGGCGGCGGCCTTCGTGTTCTCGCTGCTGCAGGGCGACGCGCTGACCCTCGGGATCATGTCGCAGTGGGCGACCTACGCCCTGGCCGGCGTCGGCTTCTACATCGTGTTCGGCCTGAGTGGGCAGTTCGCGTTCTCGCAGGCGGCGTTCATGGGGCTCGGCGCCTACACGTCGGCCTGGGCGTCGGACCGGCTCGGCTTCGTCGGTGGCTTCGTGCTCGCCATCCTCGTGTCGACGGTGGTGGCGCTCGCCTTCTCGTGGATCGTGCGCCGCACCGAGGCCTTCTACTTCGCCATCGCCACGCTGGCCCTCTCCTTCATCTTCCTCGTGGTGTTCCGCGAGTGGGAGGGCTTCACCGCGTCGGGTGGCGAGGTCGGTGGCATCCCCCGCCCCGACCTCTTCGGCTGGGAGATCAACGACGACCGCGGCATCTTCTGGCTCACCCTCGCGGTGCTGACCCTGGGCCTCGTGCTCACCGCGCTGATCGAGCGGTCGCCCCTGCGCCGGGCCGCCGTGGCCCTGCGCGACAAGCCGGAGGTGGCCGCCTCGGCCGGGCTCCCGACGACGTGGACGCGCTACGCCTTCTTCGCCATCGGCTCCGCCTTCGCCGCGGCGGCCGGCGCCCTCACCGCCCACCGCATCGGGTTCATCAACCCCGACACGTTCTCGCTCCAGCTCGGCATCGACCTGTTCCTCGTGCTCCTGCTCGGCGGCATCGGCTCGATGTGGGGGGCCGTGATCGGTGCCCTGTTCGTGGTGTGGGCCCCCGAGAAGCTGCGCTTCGTCGGCGCCCACCAGAGCCTGATCTACGGCCTGCTGCTCGTGCTCGTGGTGCTGGTGCTGCCCCGGGGCCTCGTCGGCCTGTACGACCTGCTGCCCTGGCGTCGACGGCGCCACCGCGACGACGTCACGCCGCTCGACATCGAGCCCCGTGACCCGTTCGGCACCGAGACCGCCGAGGTGCCCGATGGCGTCAACTGACCCGGCACCGAGCGGGGCCGACAGCGCGGTGCTGCGGGCCGAGGCCGTCTCGGTGAGCTTCGGCGGCGTGCGCGCCGTCGACGAGGTGTCGCTCCACGTCGAGCCCGGTGAGATCGTCGGCCTCGTCGGGCCCAACGGCTCGGGCAAGTCGACGATGCTCAACGCGCTCACCGGCATGGTGCACGCCTCGGGCACCATCTCGATCGACGGGTCGACCGTGACGAAGGTCCGACCGGGCACCATGCGCCGGGCCGGACTGCTGCGCACCTTCCAGACCCCTCAGGTGTTCCCGGAGCTCACCGCGCTGGAGAACGTGCTGCTGTCCCATCCGGACACCGCCAAGAGCCGCCTGCTGGCCACGTGGATCGACCGGCGCGGGCTGCTGCGCCACGAGCGCGGCCGCTGGGCCGACGCGTCCGCCGCACTGGAGCGGGTCGGGCAGCTCGCCGTCGCCGACATCCCGGCGGGCGAGCTCAGCTACGGCCAGCAGCGCCTCGTCGAGGTGGCCCGGGTGATCTGTGGCCGCCCGCGCATCGTGCTGCTCGACGAGCCCGGCGCCGGCCTCAACCAGGCCGAGACCGGTGCGTTCGCCGACCTGCTCTCCAGCCTGCGGGCCGAGGGCATCCCGCTGCTCGTCGTCGACCACAAGATCGACTTCCTCGACCGGCTCTGTGACCGCCTGGTCGTGCTGCAGCTCGGCCGGGTCGTGGCCGTCGGACCGCCATCGACGGTGTGGAACGACCCGACCGTGGTCGACGCCTATCTCGGGAGGAGGTCCGGTGCTGGAGGTCGCTGAGCTCCACGTGCGCTACGGCGCGGTGGACGCCGTGTCGGGTGTGTCGCTCGAGGTCGCCGAGGGCGAGGCCGTGGCCCTGCTCGGGCCGAACGGCGCAGGCAAGACGTCGACCCTCGCCGCCATCTCCCGCCTGGTGCCCAGCACCGGCACCGTCACCTTCGACGGCGAGCGCATCGAGCGGATGCGCGTCGAGTCCGTCGCCCGCGCCGGGCTGTGCCACGTGCCCGAGGGCCGACGGGTGTTCCCCAGCCTGTCGGTGCACGAGAACCTCCAGGTCGCCACCAGCGCCCGCGCCGGTCGGCCCACCCTGTTCAGCATCGACGACGTCTACGACCTGTTCCCGCCGCTCGGGCCACTCCGTGGGCGGGCCGGTTGGGCGCTCTCGGGCGGCGAGCAGCAGATGGTGGCGATCGGGCGGGCGTTGGTGGCCTCCCCGCGGATGCTGCTGCTCGACGAGCCGTCGCTCGGGCTCGCCCCGATCGTGGTCGACGCCGTGTTCGACGCCCTCCGTCGGGTCCGTGCCCAGGTGCCGGTGCTGTTGGTGGAGCAGAACACCGACCTCGCCCTCGACCTGTGCGACCGCGCCTACGTGCTGGCCGAGGGCAGGGTGGTGCTCTCCGGCACCAGCGCCGAGCTGAAGGGCGACCAGGCGCTCATCGACTCCTACCTCGGCCGCCACGACCTCGACGTCTGACCCGCCGACCCCGCCGACCCCACAAGCCCGTTCAGAAGATCGGGTCGGTCAGGAGAGGAGGGGGGCGACGGCGGCGTGGAGGGCGTCGAGCTGCTCGAGGCGCTCGGCCCCCGAGGCCAGCACGAAGTCGGGGACGATGACCTCGTCGACGCCGGCTGCCGCCCACTCCACCACCCGGTCGGCGAAGACCTCGGGCGGGCCGGCGACAGCGGCGCGGGGCGCCACCGACTCGACGAACGAGCGGGCGGCCACGGCATCGTCGGTGACCATCACCAGGGCCTGGGTGGAGCGATGGATCGACCGGGGGTCGCGGCCGATCTCGTCGCAGTGCCGGGCCAGCACCTCGGCGGCCACCCGCATCTCCTCGGGCGTGCTCCACCGGTTCCACTGGTCGGCCCGCCGGGCGACGACGCCCAGCATGCGCTCGCCCTTGGCCCCGACGAGCAGCGGGAGCCGCTCCTGCACGGGCTTGGGCTCGCAGACGGCGTCGGTCACGGTGAACCAGCGGCCGTCGACGGTCGTGAGCTCCTCGGTGAGCAGCCCCCGGACCACGGCGAGGTACTCGTCGAACCGAGAGACCCGCCGGCCCGGGGGGCCGAGCTCGATGCCGTACTGCTCGTGCTCGTTGACCTGCCAGCCGGCGCCCAGGCCGAGGGTGAGGCGGCCACCGCTCGTGTGATCGACCGACGCGGCCCAGTTGGCCACGACCGCCGGGTGCCGGTAGGTCGCCGACAGCACGAGGGGGGCGAGGCGCACCCGTTCGGTGGCGCTGGCGAGCGACGCCAGCACGGCGGTCGCCTCGAGCCAGGGGGCGCGCTCGGGACCGAAGCCGGCACCGTCGCCCATGAAGTGGTCGGCGACGTAGACGCCGTGCCAGCCGGCGGCGTCGACGTGGCGGACCGACGCCAGCAGGTCGGCCCACGGCTGGCTGGTGTGGGGCCAGTAGGAGAGCTTCACCTCCCCAGTCTTCCCCCGTCTCCCCTCGCGCGCACCAGGCCGCCCGACACCCTCTGGCTCAGTACGTCACCTCTGGGGTGACGTACTGAGCCAGAGGGTGGAAGGGCGGGTGCTCGGGCGGGCGTGACAGAGTGGCCCCATGACCACGGGGGACCTCTTCGACGCCGATTCCATCCTGCTCACCGACCGGATCGCCGTCGTCACCGGCGCCGCCCAGGGGATCGGCGCGGCCACCGCCCGCCTGTTCGCCCGGTGCGGGGCCACGGTGGCGATCTGCGACCGCCAGGCCGACCTGCTGGCCGAGGTGGCCGCCGACATCGAGGGCCTCGGGCGCCCGGTGCTGAGCGCCGAGCTCGACGTCCGCGACCCGGAGGCCGTCGACGCCTTCGTCGAGTCGATCGCCGAACGGTTCAACCGGGTCGACGTGCTGGTGAACAACGCGGGCGGCACGTTCGTGGCGCCCTTCCTCGACATCGCCCCCAAGGGCGAGGCGTCGATCATCGCCGAGAACTTCACCCAGGTCACCCACTTCATCCGCCGGGTCGCCCCGCTGATGACCGACGGTGGGTCGATCATCAACCTCACCTCGATCGAGGCCCACCAGGCTGGGCCCGGGTTCTCCGTCTACGCCGCCATGAAGGCCGCGGTGGCCAACATCACCGGCACCCTCGCCCTCGAGCTCGGCAGCCGGAACATCCGGGTCAACGCCATCGCCTCCGACGCCCAGCCGAGCGGCGGCGAGAAGGACGCCCGCAAGGCGATGCTCGAGGGCAAGCCCGAGTACATGCCGGCGTTCACCCCGCCCCTCGGCTTCTTCGGGACCCCCGAGGACTCCGCGGCGGCTGCCCTCTTCCTGGCCAGCGACCTCTCCCGCTTCATCAGCGGCACCACCCTCCACGTCGACGGCGGCAACCGGGCCGCCGGCGGCTGGCACCGCCCCGTGTCCGAGACCGCCCTGCACGAGGACCTCTGAGATGGCCGACACGACGAGTGGAACGACCGGCTTCGACGGCGACGTGTGGGGCCTGGCCGGCTCGACCGTGTTGGTGATGGGCGCCGGCGGTGGCGGCATCGGCACCTCGATCGCCCGCCACATCGGCCGGGCCGGTGCTCGGGTGCTGGCGGTCGACATCGACCCCGACAAGCTCGCCGTGTGCACCGACGCGCTCACCGCCGACGGCGTGGAGCACGAGGGCCTGGTGGCCGACGGCCGCGACCGCGACGCCGTGGCCGCCGCCGTCGACCGGGCCTCGTCGTTCGGCCCGCTGCGGGGCTCGGTGCAGGTCGCCGGCGGCATGTGGCCGGCGCAGTGGTCGCCCTTCGCCGGCGAGGACCCCGCCTTCGACGACGTGATGGCGCTCAACTTCGGATCGACCGTGAACTCGGTGCGGGCCGTCGGCCGCCGGCTCATCGAGCAGGGCCAGGGCGGCTCGATCGTGAACATCGCCACCGTCTCGGCCCTCAACGCCATGCCCTACGGCTCGGCCTACGCCGCGGCGAAGGCGGCGGTGCTGTCGCTCACCCGCTCGCTCGCCGTCGAGTGGGGCCGCGACGACATCCGCGTCAACGCGGTGGCTCCCGGGTCGATCGCCACGCCGAAGAGCGCGTCGACCCGCAAGCCCGGCGACACCGACCGCGACGACCTGCTCGTGATCCCCATGCGCCGCCGAGGCACCTCCGACGACATCGCCAAGGCGGTGCTGTTCTTCATCTCCGATCTGGCGGCCTACGTCACCGGCCAGGTGCTGTGCGTCGACGGCGGCACCTCGGTCCGGCCGGCGGTCAACGACGCCGACGAGCTCCCCGTGTTCGTCCACAACGAGGAGCTCCGCGCCCGCCTCACCGGCCGCTGAGCTCCGCGCGCGTCCCGGGCCACCTTCCGGCAGGTGACGCCCGGTGATCTCGTTCTCGTCGCGCTTTCCTGTTGCCG
This sequence comes from Acidimicrobiales bacterium, assembly GCA_965279255.1. Classification (GTDB taxonomy): domain Bacteria; phylum Actinomycetota; class Acidimicrobiia; order Acidimicrobiales; family Acidimicrobilacustridaceae; genus CAMFLJ01. Next base: position 4,162,937 of record OZ257146.1, on the reverse strand, counting down.
GTGACAGTGTCTCTTCTCAGGACATCGGTGACAGTTGATGTCGCGAGACATGGGTGACACCTGTTGGGCCGTGACGATGGGTCATGGCCGGGAAGGTGACTCCGATGTCGGTGAAGGTGTTCGCGGCGGTGACGGCGCTTGTTGAGGGCCACCCGGTGAACGTGTCGGCGGTGTGCGCCGAGAACGGGGTGTCGCGCAAGACGTTCTACAAGTGGGCGGCTCGATATCGCGCCGAGGGGCTGGCGGGGCTTGAGGAACGTTCTCGGCGCCCGTTGTCGTCACCGACCCAGATCTCGGTCGAGGTCGAGGACCGCATCGTGAGGCTTCGCAAGGAGCTGATCGATGCGGGCCTCGATCACGGGGCGACCACGATCTCATGGCATCTCGCCCGCTCAGAGCTCGATGCGGTCCCGTCGATCGCTGGCGTTCATCGAGTGCTGGTCCGTCGAGGGCTGATCCAGCCTCAGCCGAAGAAGCGCCCGAAGTCGTCGTGGCGTCGTTTCGAAGCCGCTGCGCCGAACGAGCGCTGGCAGATCGACGCGACTGACTGGGTCACAGCGACCGGCGTGGTCAAGGTCTTCAACATCATCGATGACCACTCCCGGGTCGCGATCGCGTCCCGGGCCGTGCTCGAAGCAACGTCGCTCGAAGCGTGGGCCACGTTCAGTCAGGCCGCAGCGGTGTGGGGTCTGCCAGCCGGGGTGTTGTCGGACAACGGCTTGTGCTTCTCCGGGAAGCTGCGCGGGTTCGAAGTCGAGTTCGAACGACAGCTGCGAGACGCCGGGATCCGACCGGTGTGCGGGCGGCCCTATCACCCGCAGACCACCGGCAAGATCGAACGATTCCAACAGACCCTCAAGAAATGGCTCCGCCAACAACCCCTCGCTCGAGATGCCGTCGAGCTACAGGCCCAGCTCGACAAGTTCCGCGAGCTCTACAACCACCACCGCCCCCACCAAGGCATCGGGCGAGTCACCCCGATCACCCGCTGGCACGCCACCCCCGCCGCAGGCCCGGCGCCCGAGCCGCTCGCCCATCCCGTCTGGCCCGCCCGCCTCCTCGAGGGCACCGTCGCCGCCGACGGCACCGTCCAGGTGAGCCGACTCCGCATCCACATCGGGGTCGAGTGGGAACACCACCGCGCCCAGGTCCAAATCGCCGGCACAAGCGCCAACGTCTTCATCAACGGGACACTCATACGCCACCTCACCCTCGACCCCGACCGCTCCTACCAACCCTCCGACCGCAAACGAGGAGGCCCTCGCCGCCCCCGCCTACATTCCTGACTGTCACCGATGTCTCGCGACATACCTGTCACCCATGTCCCGCGACAGCACACTGTTGCCGGTGACAGGGAAGCGCGACAAGAACCAGGATCGCCGAGGCCTGCCGGTCAGCGGGGCTATGGCTGGATGCCGCCGAGGAGGGTCTCGAGGTAGGCGTCGGCCAGCTCGTCGGTGGTCTCCGACCGACGCCGCGCCTGCATCTGCACCGTGCCCCACACCGCGCCGCGGATGAAGGCCCACAGAAGCTGGGGGTCGAGGTCGCCCCGCAGGGAGCCCTCGTCGATGCCGCGCTGCAGCGTGGTGATCCAGCTGTCGGCGATGGCGGCGTCGGTGGTGGTGAGGTGGGCGAAGCGCGGCGACTGCCGCAGCCAGTACGAGTCGTTGATCGCCGTGGTGATGGCCGCCCGGTTCTCGACGAGCACCCGGAACTGGTGGCGCACCAGGTTCCGCAGCGTGGTGATCGGGTCGTCGCCGGCCGCGGCGATGGCGGCGAAGTCGGTGACCATCCCGTCGACGAGCTCCGTGAGGATCTCGTAGAGGATGGCCTCCTTCGATTCGAAGTGGTGGTAGAGGCTGCCCGACAAGATGCCCGAGGCGTCGGCGATCTCGCGCACGGTCGTGTTCTGGTACCCCTTGCGGGCGAAGATCTCGGCGGCCAGGGCCCGGATCTCGGCTCGCCGCTCGGAGTTGGCAGCCGTGGCCGCCGACGACCGGCGGCCCGGGTGCACGACGGTCGGTTGGGCCATGGGCCGCGACTCTAGGTTCGGCGGCGTCGGCACGGGCCGGCGAGCCACTAGAGGCCGGTGAAGCGGCCGCCGCTGACGACGAGCGTCTGGCCGGTGACGTAGCGGGCGCCCTCGCTGCACAGGAACACCGACGGCGGCCCGATGTCGTCGGCCGGATCGCCGAGCCACCCGAGCGGCACGAGCCCCTCGATGCGCTTCACCCGCTCGGGATCGGTGGCCTTCAGGTTCTCGAGCGCGGGCGAGATGGCGAGCGGCGCCACGCTGTTGATGCGGATGCCGTCGGGGCCCCACTCGCGGGCGAGCGCCCGCACGAACCCCCGTTGGGCGGCCTTGACCGCGCTGTAGAACGGCAGCGGTGCCGACCCCTCGATGCCGGCCGGCGAGGTCATGAGCAGGATCGAGCCGCCGGTGGCCTTCAGGTGCGGATGGGCCTGCACCGCGAGCCGGTACGTGGCGCGCACGGTGACCGACGAGTGCTCCTCCCACAGCTCCAGCGACGCCGTCTCGAAGTCGGTGGGCTCGCTGGAGCGGTTGCTCACGGCGTTGTGCACCAGCGCGTCGAGCCGGCCGTGGGCCTCGACGAGCGCCTCGATGGCCGCCGCGCTCTCGACACCGTCGGAGACGTCGCAGCGCAGCACCACGGGTGTGCCGCCGAGGGCCTCGACGCTGGCAGCGACCTCGGCCGCCCTGGCCGGCACCCGCACGCCGAGCCCGACGACGGCACCGGCGGCGGCGAAGGCCTCGGCCACGCCCCTGCCCACGCCGGCGGCGGCGCCGGTGACGAGCACGACCTTCCCTTCCATCGACCGCTGCACCGCCGGGGTCATGGCTGCATCACCGTGCCCCGGTCGGCCACCAGCAGCCCGCCGGTGAGGGCAGCGCCCGCAGGGCCCTCGAGCACCTCGATCAGGCCCACGACGTCGGCGACCGCCGAACCGGGTGCGAGCGCCGGGGTGCCGAGCTGGGAGACGGCGGGGACCGAGGCGGCCGCGCCGTCGTCGCCCGCGTCGGCCCCCAGGACGAAGGCGGCGAGGTCGACCTCGATGGTGTTCACGGTGATGCCACGGGCACCCCAGCGTCGGGCCACGGCCTTGGCCATCACCCGGATGCCCTCGACCGCGGTGCACAGCGCCACCAGGCCGGAGGCGCCGCCGGCCGCCACCGTGGGCAGCACCAGCACGATGCGGGCACCGTCGGGAACGGTGGCCTGCGCCTGCTGGAGCACGACGAAGGCGGCCCGCAGGGAGCGCTCGGCGGCGGCCTCCCACCCGGGCTCGCCGATCTCGAGCAGCGGGGTGGAACGCAGAGCACCAGGGTCGAGGTGGGCGAGCACCACGGTGGTGACCGGGGCGGGCGCCGACGCCTCGTCGAGCGCGGCCCGCACGGCCTCGGGGTCGGTCAGGTCGACCGGGCCGTCGGCCAGGACCACCAGCCGGCGGCCCTGCTCGGCGAGAGCGGTGGCCAGGCCGCGGCCGATGCCCCGATCGCCACCCACCACGATCGTCGTCGTCTCCGTCATCGCTCCACCATCGGCGGCGAACCTAGTGCCCTGTCTCCACCCGAACCGACGTTAGGGCGGGGCCGGTAGTGTCGCCGCCCGTGGAGCCCGGACAGCAGCGACGCATCCTCTGGGCATCACTCATGGGCGTGTTCGTGGCGGCCTGGCCCTCGGTCATCCTCATCGCCGCCCTGCCCGAGATCGCCGACGACCTCGGTTCGACCAAGTCGGCGATGTCGTGGGTCGTCACCCTGCCCCTCCTCGTCGGCTCGGTGCTGCTGCCCACCTTCGGGAAGCTCGGCGACCTCCGGGGCCACCGCAAGGTCTTCCTGATCGGCCTCGGTGCCTGTGGGGTCAGCGCGCTCCTCACCGCGTGCGCCTGGGACGTCGGCTCGCTCATCGCCCTGCGCACGATCAGCCAGGTCGCCGGCGTCGCCACCCTCCCCACCGCCATCGCCCTGATGATGGATGCCTTCGACCTCGACGAGCGGCCCAAGGCGCTGGCCAAGTGGGCGTTCGTGACCGCCGCCTCCCCGGCCCTCGGCCTGCTCTTCGGCGGCCCGCTCGTGGGGGCGGTCGGCTGGCGGGGCGTGTTCGTGATCCAGGGCGTCATCGCCCTCGCCTGCTGGCCCTTCGCCCGGGCGTGGCTGAAGGAGACCCCGCTCGCCGAGAACGTCTCGTTCGACGTGGCCGGCGGCATCGCCCTCATGATCACCAGCGGCTCGGTGCTGCTCTTCTTCGACCGCGGCGCGTCGCTCGGCTGGACCAACCCGCTCGTGCTCACCGCCGCCGTCATGGCCCCGATCGCCGGGTTCGCGTTCTGGCGCATCGAGGCCCGCACCGACAGCCCGCTGATGCCGGCCGGCCTGATGGGGCGCCGGGCCTTCGCCGCGCCCGTGACGGCCGAGCTGCTGTGCCAGGTCGCCAGCACGGGCGTGTACTTCAGCGCTCCCCTCTTCCTCCACGAGGTCTACGGCGTGGGTGTCACCGAGACGGCCCTGCTGATGGTCCCGCTGCCCATCGGCATGTGCGTGGGGGCGATCTTCGGCGGCCGCCTCACCGCCCGGATCGGCGAGCGTCGCTGCGGCATGATCGGCGCAGGGGCGATGGCCGTGTCGATGGCGATGTTCCTCCTCGGCACCCGCATCGAGATCATGGCCATCGCCATCGTGGCCCTCGCGGTGCAGGGCGCGGCCAACGGCCTGGTCCGCCCGCCGATGGCCTCGGCCGCGGGCGCCGCCCTCGACCAGGAGCACTTCGGGGTGGGCATGGCCACGATGCGCATGATCGGCCAGCTCGGCTCGGCCGTCGGCATCTCCATGGCCGTCACCGCCCAGGCCCTCAGCGGGTTCGGCGCGTCGTACACCGCGGCCCTGGTGGTGTCGGTCGGCTCGCTGGCGCTGATGACGCGGGTGGTGAACCGGCCCGGGCTCGTCGACCGCTCCGACCGCGAGGCCCAACGCAAGCTGCTCGACGAGATCGAGACCGACGCCGCCCTCTCGCTGCCCGCCCTCGAAGGATGACCGCCGTGAACGACGACGCCACGCCCACCGGGATGTTGCACCTGCGCACCTGGCTCCCCGCCGACCTCCACGAGCCGTTCTCCACCTGGTGCGACACCCACCACCTCGAGCAGCTGGTCGTGCCGGGGTTCCGGCGGGTGCGCCGCTTCTCGCTCGTGCGCTCCGAGGTCACCGAGCCGCCCCGCTACCTCACGCTCTACGACCTCGACCGCCTCGAGGTGCTGGAGAGCGAGGAGTACGACGCCTACCGCGCCCGCTCCACGGGCCTGCCCGAGTTCCTGCAGGGCCAGCTGCGCGCCGCCCGCACCGACGCCTGGCTCGTGGCCTCCGTGCCGGGCCGGGCCGGCATGGTGCCCGGGGGCTCCGGCCTCGCGCACCTCTTCGTGCCCGAGGGGGCCGACCTGTCCGACTGGTTCGCCGAGCGCGGCGTGGCCGTGCTCGAGGCCACCGGTGGCTCGACGGCCCGCCTGCTGCACGCCGCCGGCGGCGAGCAGGTCGTGGTGGTGGAGCTCCCCGCCGCGCCGGAGGGCCCCGACGGCATCGACCCGGGCACGCTCCCCCGGCCCGACGGCCTCGACGACGGCACCGGCTGGGGCCTGTACCGGCTGGACTTCACCGCCACCCGCGACTCGTAGGATCCCCCCATCGAGATCCTCGTCGTCTGCTCGGGCAACACCTGCCGCTCCCCCATGGCCATGGGGCTGCTCGCCCACCACCTCGCGCTGCGGGGGATGGACGCGCGCGTGCACTCGGCCGGCACCCTCGGATGGGGCGGACCGGCCACCAACCACGCGGTGGAGGTGCTCGCCGCCCGCGGCATCGACCTCTCCGAGCACGAGAGCCGCCGCCTCAAGGGCGAGCACGTCGGCGACGCCGACATCGTCCTCGGCATGACCCGCGACCACGTCGGCGGCGTCGTCCTCCACGACCGCACCGCCGCCGACCGGGCCTTCGTGATGGGCGAGGTCGTCCGCCTCGGCCGCAAGGTGGGCCCCCGTCGGCCCGACCAGACCGTCCGTGAGTGGGTCGCCGAGGTCGCCGCCCTGCGCCCGCCGAACCGGCCGCCCGGCATCGGCAGCGACGAGATCGACGACCCCGTGGGCATGGGCCTCGACGTCTACCGGGCCACCGCCGAGCGCCTCGACAGGCTGTGCGCCGAGCTGGCCGGGCTCGTCCTCCCCGACGGCGCCCACGGCGAGGTGGTCGACATCGACCCCCTCGACGACGACCCCGCCTGACCCTCGCGCCCGCCCGTCGGGGGCATCCAGGACACCGAGAGTTCACCGGAAAACCGGTCGGGATCCGACAGGCGACACCGGTAGCTTCGACAACCATGTATGCCGTCGAGGCCGTAGGGCTGAAGAAGAGCTTCGGGGACACCGAGGCGTTGCGGGGGGTCGACCTCGCGGTCGAGCCGGGCACGGTGCTGGGGCTGCTCGGCCCCAACGGCGCCGGCAAGACCACCACGGTGCGGATCCTCACCACCCTGCTCAAGGCCGACGGCGGCACCGCCACGGTCGACGGCGTCGACGTGGCGCGTGACCCGCGTCGGGTGCGGTCCCGCATCGGGCTCACCGGCCAGTACGCCGCGGTCGACGAGCGCCTCACCGGCTTCGAGAGCCTCGAGCACGTCGGGCGGCTCTACCACCTGCAGACCAAGGACGCGAAGGCCCGGGCCGCCGAGCTGCTCGAGCGCTTCGACCTCACCGACGCCGGCGACCGCGTCGTGAAGGGCTACTCGGGCGGCATGCGCCGGCGCCTCGACATCGCCATGAGCCTGGTGTCGCGGCCCGCCGTGCTGTTCCTCGACGAGCCCACCACCGGCCTCGACCCCCGCAGCCGCCTCGGCATGTGGGACCTCATCGAGCAGCTCGTGGCCGAGGGCACCACCACCGTGCTCACCACCCAGTACCTCGACGAGGCCGAGCGCCTGGCCGACGACATCGTGGTCATCGACCACGGCACGGTCATCGCCCACGGCACCGCCGACGAGCTCAAGGGCGAGACCGGCGGCGACCGCCTCGAGGTCACCGTGGCCGGGGTCGACGACCTCGATCGCACCGCCGACCTGCTCCACGACCGCTGTGCCGTCACCGGCGCCGAGCGGGTCGACCGCGAGGCCCGCACCGTCACCATCGCGGTGAGCGACACCCACAAGCTCGTGCCCGGCGTGGTGCGGCTGCTCGACGACGCCGACATCGAGGTCGTCGACGTGGTCGTGCGCCGCCCGACGCTCGACGACGTGTTCCTGCAACTCACCGGCCGCACGGTCGAGACCGACGACGACACCGAGGGGGCCGTCTGATGACCACCGCCGCCGCCGCACCGTCCACCACCACCCCGGCCCGCACCCGCGAGGTGCCCCGAGGCCCGGTGTGGATGTGGCGCGACACCTGGACCGAGGCCACGCGCCACCTGCGCGCCGTGCCCCGCAACCCCGACCTGCTGATCTTCGCCACGATCCAGCCGATCATGTTCGTGCTGCTGTTCAACTACGTGTTCGGCGGCGCCATCGACGTCCCGGGCTACGACAGCTACACGCAGTACCTCATGCCCGGCGTGTTCGCCCAGACCGTGCTCTTCGGCTCGGCGTTCACCGGCATCGGCGTGGCCGAGGACATGCAGAAGGGCATCATCGACCGGCTGCGGTCGCTGCCGATGTACCAGCCGTCGGTGCTCATCGGACGCACGGTGTCCGACCTCTGCCGCAACATCTTCACCTTCGTGGTGATGTTCATCGTCGGCTACATCGTGGGCTTCCGCATCGGCGGCACCGTCGCCGCCGCGATCGGGGCGAGCCTGCTGCTGCTGTTCTTCAGCTACGCCTTCTCGTGGGTGCAGGCCTACATCGGCCTGTCGGTGAAGTCGGTCGAGGCCGCCAACTCGGCCGGGTTCATCTGGATGTTCCCGCTCACGTTCGTGTCCTCGGCATTCGTGTCGACGGCGTCGATGCCCTCCGCGCTGCAGACCTTCGCCGACTGGAACCCGTTCACGAAGCTCACCAACGCCGCCCGGGCGCTCTACACCGGAACCCCCCCGGGCGCCGACCTCTGGTACGCCATCGGCTGGGCGGTCGGCATCACCATCGTGTTCTCGTTCCTCGCCTCCCGGAAGTTCAGGCGGGGCGGCAACCGCTGACCCGCTGACCCGCTGGGTCGCCGTCCGGCCCCCCGCCTCACCCGAGGCCCGGGGCCGGGTGGCGGTACGGTCGGCCCTTCCGATGCCGGAGGGGGCGACGTGCTACGAGACATCCGAGAGTTGACCGACGACGAAGAGGCCTACGCGGCCGAGCTCAACCGCCGTTGGGGTGGGCTGCTGAGCTACCGGTACATCGGGCGCAAGCACGCCTCGATGAACACCGGCCCCGTCGACGAGACCGTCACCCTGCGCCAGGACATGCGCGACGCCACCGGCTCGCTGCTCATGTCGGTGCTGATGATCGCCTCACCCGAGGGCGGCGCGGTCTCCGACCTCGACGCCGTTCCCAACCCGGTCGTGCACTCCGCCCAGATCATCGACCCCGGCCACGACGTCCGCCGCATCGAGATCCGCTCCGAGCAGCTGCGCCGTGGTCGCCAGATGGCCTACAGCCGGTCGTTGATCGTCGACGCCGACAACCCGGAGCGGGTGCTGGCGGTGACCGAGGGACAGGGCGCCATCATCGGGATGCCCCCCGATGGCCTCGCCAAGATGGACGTCGAGCCGATCGAGGTCGTCGACTCCCCCGACCTGCCGCCGCTGTGGAAGGTGTTCGGCTGCTCGCGTCGCGACGACGGGCACTGGGCGCTCGGCGAGCTGGCCACCGAGCTGGCCTCCCCCGACGGCGCGCTGCACATCGGGCCCCAGGCCGTGATCCTCGAGACCGCCGCCACCGACCTGGCCGGCGAGGTCGCCGGCACCGAGCAGCTGCAGGTCCTCAACGCCCACGTGATGTTCGTGGCCCGGGGCAAGACCGGCCCGTTCCGGGTCGACGGCGACGCGTTCGTCGGCCCCGACGGCCTCGTCGTCGCCCGGGTGCTGCTCGTCGACGAGGGTGCCGACGAGCGCACCATCACCACCGGCACCTACACCTTCCGGATCGCCTGAGCCCCTGCCTCCCCGATCGGGTGATCGGCGAGGACTGCCACACCAGCGGCAGAGCGGTCCGCGCCACGGTTGCGGTCACCGGCCCAGAGCCCGGCCACCACGGCCAACGTGAGGAGCACCGCCGCCAGCGCCACCAGCACCATCCGCTGCACCCACACCGCCCGATCCTTCGGCGCCATCGCCCTTCCCCCTCCGCCCCGTGCGCAGCGGCACCGTGCCGCCACCCCTGGTTCGACGTGGCGGCGACCGGGTCGGTTCCCGACGAGCACCGCCTCCCTAGAGTGCTGCCCGGAGGCTGAGATGGAGCACACCGAGAGCGTGGCGCTGGTCCGGACGATCCTCGAGGACGCCGCCGACCATCCCTGGAGGCTGCAGGGCATCGGCCTGCTCGGCCTGTGGCTCGACGACCACCGCGAGCACCGCCTCCACGTGTGGGACCCGGACGCCCTCGACGGCGACCCGCCGATCCACGACCACCCCTACGACTTCGCCTCGATGGTGGTGATCGGCGAGCTCGTCGACACCCGCTACCTCGCCGACCCGGCCGGCGACCCCTTCGTCCGTGAGCTGTACTCGCCCGGCGCCGAGGACGACCGACGACGCGACACGGTCCGCCTCACCGGCACGTCGACGGCGTACGGCCCCGGCGAGAGCTACCACCTGCGCGCCGACGAGCTGCACGACAGCCGGCAGGCCCCCGGCACCGTCACCATCATCCGGTGCACGTGGCACGAGCGGCCCGAGCTGACGGTGTGCCGCCGCCCCGGCGCCCCCTGGGTGTCCGAACAGGCCCGCCCGGCCACCGCCGACGAGATCCGCCGCATCACCTCCCCCGCCCTCGAGCTCCTCCGGGCCGAACCGCCGCTCGGTTGAGGTCGGGGGGCGGTCGCACCGGGCCACGATCGTCGGCCGATTCGACCAATGATTTTCAGGGTTTTCTGCTTGCCTGTGGTGCGGAGACTCGCTAGAATCGAACACATGTTCACCACTGCCGACTCTGCGACCTGGGTGGTCCCCGAGCAGCGTGGTGGAGTGGCGTCTGCGCTCCTCGAACAGGTCTCCGCGATGGGAGACGACGCCCTCGAGGAACGGGCTCGTGAGCTCGCCGGTGAGATCTCCGCTGCCGAGGCGAACCTGGCGGCGGTGCTGGCCGAGGTCGAACGGCGCGGCCTCCATTCCGACTGGGAGTGCCGCGACGTCGTGCGCTTCGCGGGGTGGCATCTGCAGTACGCGCCGGGTCGGGCCCGTGCGCTGGTGGAGGTCGGTCGGGCGATGGAGACGTTGCCGGTGGTGGCCGAAGCGGTCGCCGACGGGACGTTGAGCTTCGACAAGGCGAAGAGCATCGTGCGCGTCGCCGAGCCGGAGACCGAACGGGCCCTGGTCGACCTGGCTCTGCATGCGACCACCGCGCAGACCCAGCGGATCTGCGGCAAGTGGGGCAAGGTCGCCGAACGCGGCGCCGCCGACCCCGACACCGACCAGCCCGGCCAGTCTCGGCCGACGGTGTTGGTGGTCACCGACGACGACGGGATCGAGCTGCGGATCCGGTTCGATCACGTCCACGGCCAGCTGGTGTTGGCGTCGATCGACTCCGAAGCCAAAGCCATCCGCCAGGAACGAAAGACCGCCGCCGCCATCGACCCGGCGAAGGCCAACGATCCGAACGGTGTGCCGGCGTGCGACGAGGACCGCACCGTCGACAAGCTCACCGTCGCCGAATGGCGGGCCCTCGGCCTCCTGCGCCTCGCCGAACGGTCCGCGGCCGAACAGCCGGAGGGCCTGCAGGCGTCGGGGTTCGACACCACCGTCGTGGTCCACGTCGGCATCGACACCCTCTACGGCCCCGACCTCCCCGACCCAGCACGGTCCGACGACGACTTCGCGCTGAGCAAACCCGCACTGAGCCACCCCGCCGCCTCGACCGTCGACGACCGGTCCGAGCAGCACCGCCGGCGGGACGAGATGGCCGAGCTCGAACCCTCCGGCGTGAAGCTCCGACGTGAGATCGCCCGCTGGTTGGCCTGCGACGCGGGCCTGTTGACGGTGATCGAAGACAAAGACGGCAACCCCCTCCACCTCGGCAAGAGGAAGAGCTCGGTGCCACCGGCGATCCGCAAAGCGGTCATGTCCCGCTACCGGACCTGTGCCTGGCCCGGCTGCACCGCCACCGCCGTCCAGATGCACCACACCCACCACCGCGCCGACGGCGGCCACGACGACGTCGAGAGCATCGTCCCCGAATGCCTCGAACACCACCAGCTCATCCACACCGGCGGCATCTGGATCACCATCGACACCAACGGCACCGTCCACCACTGGCGAGCCGACGGCACCGAGATCCTCGCCAACCCCAGCCCCGACCACGGCACGGTCAATGCCCTCGACGCCCCGGCCAAGCTGACCGACCGGCGACTCGCCCTCGGCGCCGACCCCACCGAAACCGCCCGCCAACCCCGCTGGCACGGCGACCCCTTCAACCTCGGCGACTGCATCGAAGCCATCCAGACCCGCCGCGACCACGCCCTCACCAGAACCCAGCCAACCCGCAACGGCCCCTCCCCCGACCTCAACTGAGAGGCGCGCAGGAGCGGAACGACATCCGAGGGATGGCGGGTGCGGTGGCCCGAGACGGTCCGCCTGCGAGCGAATCCCTCCGACCACCGACTCGACGGCACTGACCGAGCGGGATTCGCTCGTGAGCGGAACGGACCGGGTCGTCGTGACCGCCCGACCGGCCAGCCGAGATCGCGACGCGAGCCAATTGGTAGGTTGCTAGCATCCTCGTATGGCGACCGATGAGGTCAAGCAGTTCAACGTCTACCTGCCGGTGGAGTTGATCAAGCGGGTCAAGCACCACGCGGTCGACACCGAGCAGTCGCTCTCCGCCCTCGTGGCGGCGGCGTTGGACGAGTACCTGCGAACGCGAGAGGACACGTGACATGACGACGAACGGCATCGAGGCCGTCTTCCTGGAGACCCACAACTGGGGCCGGGCGGCGAAGTTCTTCCAGGCCCTCGGCTACACGCTCGAGTTCGACACCGGCCACGGATCCGGGCAGCTCCGCAACGGCGACGGCCCCTACGTGTTCATCGCCGAGGTCCCCGAGAACCAGCCCGTCGGCACACGGGTCGTGCTGCAGGTGGCCGACGCCGACGCCGCCGCCTTTGAGGCCGATCCGGTCGTCGAGGTCGTGAGCCCGTTCGAGCCGACCCACTGGGGCACCCGGGAGATGGTGGTCCGCGACCCGGACGGTCGCCTCTGGAGCCTCCAGGCTCCCGCCGCGCCATGACGGACCGACCCGACAGCAGCGCGGTGCGCACGGCCCTGTGGCGTGCCCTCCACGTCGAGCTCGACGACGAGCCCCACCTGATCGACGACACCATCGGGCTCGCCCTGGCCGACCCCGACGAGGGCTGGCGCGACCGCGGCGACATGCACCCGTTCGGCACGCGGTCGTTCCGGGCCGCCATCGTCGCCCGCACCCGGTTCGTCGAGGACCTGCTGATCGACGAGGGCATCGGCCAGTACGTGCTGCTCGGCGCCGGGCTCGACACCTTCGCCCAGCGCCATGCCGAGCTGGCGTCGAGCGTCACGGTGTTCGAGATCGACCAGCCCGGCCCGCAGGCCTGGAAGCGTGCGCGCCTCGACGCCCTCGGCCTCGGAGTGCCCGACCACCTGCGCCTCATCCCGGTCGACTTCGAGGCCGACGACGACTGGTGGCAGGCCCTGCTCGACGACGGCTTCGATCCGTCCCGGCGGGCCGTCGTGTCGTCGAGCGGCGTGTCGATGTACATCAGCAGGGCCGCCACCGAGTCGACCCTCCGGGCCCTCGCCGGCCTCGCCCCGGGCTCCACCGTGGCCATGACCTTCATGCTCCCGTTCGAGCTGCTCGACCCCGCCGACCGGCCCGGGCTCGAAGGGGCGTCTCGTGGCGCCGCGGCGTCGGGCACCCCGTGGATCAGCTTCTTCGCCCCCGACGAGATCGTCGCCCTGGCCCTCGAGGCGGGCTTCCCGAGCGCCCGGTACGTGTCCACCGCCGAGCTGGCCGGCCGCTACCTCGAGGGCCGCACCGACGGCCTCACCGCCGCCGAGGGCGAGGGCATCCTGCTCGCCACGACCTGACCCTCCGCCCGGGGCGCCGGCGCCGGGGCGGCGGGTGCCCGCTCAGCCGTCGTTGGGGCTGATGTTCACGGGCATGGCGCTGGCGGCGTCGGCCTCGACCTCCTCGGCCTCCCGCACGGCCCGGCGCTCGATGGCGGCGGCGTCCTCGTCGGAGACCTGGGCCTCGGTCGAGCGGGAGAGCGACCGCCACGCCACCGCCACGGTGACGATGCAGCCGAGCCCCCCGACCACGTAGGTCGCCCGGGCCCCGACCACCTCGCCGATCCAGCCGATCAGCGGCCCACCGAACGGGGTGGTGCCGATGATGGCGGTGACGTAGAGCGAGAGCACCCGGCCCCGCATCTCGGCCGGCGTCGTGAGCTGCAGCGTGGCCGAGGTCATGGTGATGAAGGCCACGCTGCCGGCGCCGACCACCACCAGGGCGAGGATCATCGTGAGCATCGACGGCATGACGCTCGCGATCAGCATCGACACGCCGAGGAAGAGCGCGGCCAGGCCGAGCCGTCGGTGGGTCGCCCGGCCGCTGCGGGCCACGAGCAGACCGCCGACCACCGATCCGACCCCGAGGGCGGACGACAGGAAGCCGTAGCTGCCGGCGTTGCCGCCGAAGGTGAACTTGGCCATGAGCGGCAGGGCGATCTGGTTCTCGTAGGCCAGCGTGCCGATCACCAGGGTCATCAGCATCGGCGTGCGCAGCCGCGGGTCGACCCACACGACCCGCAGGCCTTCCCGCACCTGGCCCTTCGAGCCCTTCGACGGGGGCTTGGGCTGGAACTCGGCCCGGCGCATCAGCAGGAAGGTGACGATGCAGGCCAGGAAGCTGAGGGCGTTGGCGAAGAAGCAGGCGGCGATCCCGAGCGTGGCGATCACCAGGCCGGCGAGCGCAGGCCCGACGATGCGGGAGACGTTGTTGACCGTGCTGCCGACGCCGACCGCGCCGGTGATGTCGTCGGGGCCGACGATCTCGTACATGAAGGCCGACCGCACCGGCGTGTCGAACGAGTTCACCGTGCCGATCAGCGCGGCCAGCACGAACAGGCTCCACACCTGGATGGTGTCGGTGGCGACCATCACGCCCAGCACGCCGGCCAACAGGCCGGCGAGGACCTGGGTGGTCTGGAGCATGTGCCAGCGGCTGCGCCGGTCGGAGATGGCGCCGGCGATGGGCCCGAGGATCAGCACCGGCAGGAACTGCGCGGCGGTGACGAGGCCGAGGAGGCCGCCGCTGCCGGTCAGCTTGAGGACCAGCCACCCCATGGCGACGGTCTGCATCCAGGTGCCGGCCTGCGAGATCGACTGACCGCCGAGGTAGTACCGGAAGTTGCGGTGCCGGAGGGACGCGAACCCGCTGCGATCGAGCCGGCTCACTCCGCCCCGACCGGGCCCGTGAGCGCCTTCCCCCCGGACGGCGACGTCATCGGCGTCATCGTACCGACGCCGCGGCGACCGCTTTCCCGAGCGCCGAGCGCTCGCCCACGGTCAGCCCTTCCCGGAGCGGGACCGCTCGTCCGCGAGGGCGGCGGCGAGGAACCGGTCGACGGTCGACGCGCTCTCTCGCCGCCAGAGGCCGACGAGGTCGGGCTGGTCGGCGGCGCCGGGCTCGTCGTCGGTGGTGGCCGCGCCGGGCCCGGCGCCGAGGCGCTCGATGATGGGGGCGAACGCCTGCTGCTGGGCCTCGAGCAGCGGGGCGAGCGGCAGGCCGGCCCGGCGGCGCAGCTCGAGCTTCACCAGGAGCGCGGTGCGCACGTCGCGCAGGTGCTCGACGGGCTCGTCGAGCCAGGCCCGGTTGCGGCGACGGCCCCTGGCGGTGACGGCGAGGATCGTGCGCTCCCGACCCTGCCCGGGCTCGCTCCCCTTGCGGGCGACGAGGCCGGCGTCGACGAGGCCGTCGAGGGCCCGGTAGGTCAGCGGCCTCGACAGCGCCCACACCCGGCCGATCTCGCCGGCGGGGGCGAGCAGGCGGGCGACGGCCCAGCCGTGCGTCGGGCCCTCGGCCACCAACGCGAGGCAGACCGGTTCGGCGAGGGCGGCATCCGAGCGGGGCACGCGGCGACACTACCGACCCGCACGGGCCCGGTCGTCAGGAGCTGACGACGTACCACTGGAGACGCTGTAGTCACTTCTTGACTACTGTGTGCCGTCATGGCGAACACCACACCACCCCCCGACGTGACCACCGCCTCCAGCGCACCCCGCCGCACCCGGCACCGCGCCGCGCTCGTGCTGGTCGCCCTGCTGGCCACCCTCGGCCTCCTCGCCGGCTGTGGGTCCGACTCGACGTCCAGCAGCACCCCCGCCACGACCGGGGCCACGCCGACGGTCACGGGCACCGTCACCGTGTTCGCCGCCGCCTCGCTCAAGGACGCCTTCACCGAGGCGGCCGCCGCCTTCGAGAAGGCCAACCCCGGGGCGAAGGTCACCCTGAACTTCGGGGCCTCGTCGGCGCTGGCCCAGCAGATCAACGAGAAGGCACCGGCCGACGTGTTCGCCTCCGCCGACCAGACCAACATGCAGAAGGTCGTCGACGCCGGTGGCATCGCCGGCAGCCCCGAGGTCTTCGC
This sequence comes from Acidimicrobiales bacterium, assembly GCA_965279255.1. Taxonomy (GTDB): domain Bacteria; phylum Actinomycetota; class Acidimicrobiia; order Acidimicrobiales; family Acidimicrobilacustridaceae; genus CAMFLJ01. Next base: position 4,147,114 of record OZ257146.1, on the reverse strand, counting down.
CACCAACTCCCTCGAGATCATCGTGGCGCCGGGCAACCCCGAGGGCATCACCGGCCTCGCCGACCTGTCGAGGTCCGGGCTGATCTACGTGACGGCCACGCCGGAGGTGCCAATCGGGAAGTACGCCGCCCAGGCTCTGCAGAAGGCCGGGGTGACCGTGAGCCCGAGCAGCCTCGAGGCCGACGTGAAGGCCGTCGTCACCAAGGTCACCTCCGGTGAGGCCGACGCCGCCATCGTCTACGCGACCGACGTGAAGGCGGCCGGCGCCAAGGCCGAGGGAGTCGTGATCCCCACCGAGCTCAACGTCGTGGCGACCTACCCTCTCGGCGTGACGACCGAGGCCAGCAACCCCGAAGCCGCCGCCGCGTGGGCCGCCTTCATCACGGGTGACGAGGGCCAGGCGATCCTGGCCTCGTACGGCTTCGGGGCTCCGTGACCTCACGGGGTCGGTCGGTCCCCGGGCGCCGCGCTCGCCGTGGCGCCGAGGCCGACCGACCCCCGTGGCCGTTCCTGGTCCTCGCCGGCCTGGCGGTCCTGTTCTTCGCCCTGCCGTTCCTCGGCCTGCTGTGGCGGGTGCCGTGGGGTGACGCATGGGAGCTGCTCACCGCCCCGTCGTCGATCGACGCCCTGAAGCTCTCGCTGATCTGCTCGCTGTCGGCCACGGCGATCTCGATCGTGCTCGGCGTGCCGCTGGCCTGGGTGCTCGCCCGCGTCGGCTTCCCCGGGCGCAGCTTCGTGCGGGCGCTGTGCGTGCTGTCGATGGTCCTGCCGCCCGTCGTCGGCGGCGTCGCCCTGTTCGCCGCCTTCGGCCGCCGGGGCATGGTCGGCGGGCCGCTCTACGACTGGTTCGGCATCCGCTTCACCTTCACCACCATGGGCGTGATCATGGCGGAGACCTTCGTGTCGATGCCGTTCCTGGTGCTCAGCGTCGAGGCCGGCCTGCGGGGCCTCGACCGCCGCCCCGAGGACGCCGCCCGCACCCTCGGCGCCAGCCGCTGGTACGCCTTCCGCCGGGTCACCCTCCCCGCCATCCGGCCCGCCCTCGTGGCCGGCGCGGTGCTGGCGTGGGCCCGGGCCCTCGGCGAGTTCGGCGCCACCATCACCTTCGCCGGCAACCTGCCCGGCGAGACCCAGACCATGCCGCTGGCCGTCTACCTCGCCCTCGAGAGCGACACCGGTCAGGCCATCGTGCTCTCGCTGGTGCTCATCGTCGTGTCGTTCGGCGTGCTGGTGGCGCTGCGCGACCGCTGGCTCGGCGGCGACCCGGGGTCGGTGAACGGATGACCCTCCAGGCCGACGTCGGGGTCGCCCTCGGCCCGCTCGACCTCCGGGTCGCCCTCGCCGTCGAGCCGGGGGAGGTCGTCGCCGTGCTCGGGCCCAACGGAGCCGGCAAGACGACGCTGATGCGCTGCCTGTCCGGGCTGCTCCCCATCGACGAGGGCCGCATCGAGATCGGCGGCACGGTCGTCGACGACCCGGCCGCCGACGTGTTCGTCACGCCCGAGCACCGCTCGGTGGGGGTGGTCTTCCAGGACCACCTGCTCTTCGCCAACCTCAGCGCGCTGGAGAACGTGGCCTTCGGGCTGCGGGCGCGCGGCGTGCCCAGGGCAGAGGCCCGCGCCCGGGCCGCCGAGTGGCTCGAGCGCCTCGGCCTGGCCGACCACGCCGGCCACCGCCCCGGCGCCCTCTCGGGCGGACAGGCCCAGCGCGTCGCCCTCGGCCGGGCGCTGGCCATCGACCCCGTGCTCCTCCTGCTCGACGAGCCCCTCGCCGCCCTCGACGCCGGCACCCGGGTGGAGGTCCGCCGCGACCTGCGGCGCCAGCTCTCCCGCCCCGGCACCGCCACCGTCGTGATCACCCACGACCCCGTCGACGCCCACGCCCTCGCCGACCGGGTGATCGTGGTGGAGGCGGGCCGGGTCAGCCAGCAGGGCGACCTGGCCGAGATCACCGCCCACCCCCGGTCGCGCTACGTCGCCGAGCTGGTCGGCACCAACCTCGTGACCGGCGAGGTGAACGACGGGGTGCTGACCACCGCCGCCGGCACCGTCGTGGTGCTCCCCGGTGACACCCCCGACGGCCCCACCCTGGCCTCGATCCGACCCTCGGCCATCACCCTCCACCGGGGCCGGCCCGAGGGCAGCGCCCGCAACGTCTGGGAGATGGAGGTGCTCGACCTCGACCGCCTCGGCGACCGGGTGCGGGTACGCCTCGGAGGTCCCCTGGAGCTGGTGGCCGAGCTCACCCCCGCCGGCCTCGCCGCCCTCGACCTGGCCCCCGACGAGCGGGTCTGGGCGTCGCTGAAGGCCAGCGAGGTGGCTGTCGAGGCCGCCCTCGACCCTGCGCCCTGAGAAGGGGAAGAACCGGGGGTTGCGGCAACGCGCCCCCCGGGCGGTAGGGTTGGCGGCGCTGGAGCCCTCCGAGAGGCGCTCCGGTGCGGGTGGGACGGACGCTCTGGCACAGGAGCCCCGTCCACGCTCCGGGTGGCGGTCCCCCGCCCCTCCCGGGAGCCGTGCGGCACGCCTCGGCCGATCGTCCAGCAAGAGCGGACACGACGAGCCAGGGGCGGCACAGCAGAGCCGGTGAGGGGACCGGCCACCACGAAGGTTCGACGACGCGGCACCGAAGCCCCGTCCCGACGCAGCAGTGCACGAAGAGGAACCACGTGCCCGACGACGAGACCAGCAGCACCGAGCCCACGGGTGGCGCCGACACCGGCGCGCCCGAGCGCACGATCGACGTCGAGGGCCCGCTCTTCGCGTCGCTCGTCGAGGCCGCGGCGTGGGGTGAGGCGTCCGACGACGACCTCGCCGTGCTCGAGGCACACAAGGGCCCCTGGCAGCGCGAGCTGATCGAGCGCCTGAACGAGACCGACGAGGCCCTCGGCCAGCTGCGCTCGCACCGCCGCCCCGACGACCAGCAGGTGCTGGCCGACCTCGAGCACGAGCAGCGCATGCTCGAGATCGCCCTCGACCGCCTCCTCGGCGTCGAGCCCGAGCCGGGCGAGCCCGCCCCCGGCGTCAACGTGCTGCAGCTCTCCTGGGTGTCCGGCCGCTTCGTGGCCTGGCTCGGTGGCCCCGACGCCCCTCCCACCAGCGCCGAGCACCTCCACGCCGCTCTCGCCGCCACCCACGCCCCCGACGATGTCTGGGCCAGCCGGGCCCCCGTCCCGCTGCCCAACGGCGACAAGGCCCTCGCCTTCGAGGCCGCCACCTCCGACGTGCTCGGCTGGCTGCTCGGCATCGGCGCCGAGGTCGAGCCCGAGGAGCTCGGCCCGAGCGTGCACTGGCTGGCCCTCGTGGCCGCCTGGGCCGTCGAGCTCGTCGCCCGCGGCGCCATGGTGCCCACCATGCGGCGGGCCCGCACCGGCCGCAAGAACCAGAACCGGTCCGCCTTCGGCGTGGCCTGGAACCCCGCCCTGATCGACGCCGAGCACCTCAAGGCGATCGCCGACGCCATGCCCGGCTCGGTCGCCGCCCTGTCGCCCTCCGTCGACGGGCCCACCATGACCCGCTCGGTTCTGGGCGAGGTCGTCGACGTCATCTGCCACAGCGCCGCCAAGCAGGTCGAGGTGCCCGCCGCGCCCGACGACCCCCGCACCCTCGCCGCCACGGCCGAGGCCTTCCTGGCCCGCCTCGACGGCGCTCCGTTCGAGGTGCCCGCCGGCATCGCCGGTGAGCTCACCAACGCCCTCGAGCGCTGGGCCGCCCCGGTCACCTCCAAGGGCTACCGGGCCCTCATCGTGCAGCTCGACCCGCCCGACTCCGGCGACGCCTGGCACCTCGCGGTGTTCGCGCCCGGCAAGGGCCACCAGCTCGTGCCCGTCGAGGTCGCCCTGGTCAACGCCGGCAACCAGCGCCGGGAGCTCGAGGGCAACCTCGTGCGCCTCGAGCGCCTGTTCCCGCCGCTGCAGCGGCCGGGCAGCCTGCGCCGCGGCGAGGTCGTGCTCTCCCAGGTCGAGGCGTGGGACCTCATGACCAACTCCGGCGCGGTGCTCGCCGACGCCGGCTTCGACGTCCGGGTGCCGGCCCTCTCCCGCAAGAAGCCCACGCCGTCGCTGCGCATGTTCTCCGACGTCGGCGGCGACAGCGTCGTCGGCGCCCACCAGCTCGCCAACGTGAGCTGGACCGCCGTCTTCGACGACATCGAGCTCACCGCCGCCGACATCGCCCGCCTGGCCAAGGAGGCCCGCCCGCTCGTGCGGGCCGCCGGTGGCCGCTGGGTGGCCCTCGACCACGCCGACCTGGCCGCCGCCGCCGAAGCGCTGGCCGAGCGGGCCAAGAAGCCCCAGATGACCGGCGCCGAGATGCTGCGCCAGGCGCTGGGCCTCGACGGCTCGCCGCTGGCCGGCGGCGTCACCATCGAGGGCTCGGGCTGGGCCGCCGACCTCATGGAGAAGGCGTCCACCGCCTCCCTCGCCCCCGCCGACAACCCCGAGGGCTTCGAGGGCGACCTCCGCAGCTACCAGGCCGAGGCGCTGTCGTGGCTCCGGTTCCTCGACACCACCGGCCTCGGCGGCTGCCTCGCCCTCGACATGGGCCTGGGCAAGACCCCCACGATCCTGTCGCACCTCGTCTCCACCACCGGCGGCGACCCCGCCCTGGTCATCGCTCCCCCGGCCGTCGTCGGCAACTGGGCGGCCGAGGCCCGCAAGTTCACCCCCGGGCTGAAGGTCGTCGTGCACCACGGCGCCTCCCGCGCCGAGGAGGACGAGATCGCCAAGGAGGCCGCCGGGGCCGACGTCGTGATCACCACCTACGCCACCGCCGTCCGCGACATGGAGGCCCTGGAGAAGATCCAGTGGGGCCGGGTCGTGCTCGACGAGGCCCAGGCCATCAAGAACCCGGCCAACGACACCGCCCAGCAGCTGCGTCGGCTCAACGCCCACAGCCGCCTCGCCCTCACCGGCACCCCGATCGAGAACGGGCTCGGCGACCTCTGGGCCATCCTCGACTTCACCAACCCGGGCCTGGTCGGCGCCCGTCCCCAGTTCATCGCCTCGCTCTCGGGCAACGGCGAGGGCGGCCGGGCCCAGGGCGAGCAGGCCCTGCGGGCCCTCAACGGCATCCTCGTGTTCCGCCGCACCAAGTCCGAGCCCGCCATCGCCGCCGAGCTGCCCGACCGCATCGACGAGCTCGACCACTGCGCCATGACCCCCGAGCAGATCGGCCTCTACCAGGCCGTGCTCGACAGCCTGGTCACCGGGGCGGCCACCGAGGACGGCGCCGACTCCCGCAAGGGCCAGGTGCTCGCCGCCATCACGGCGCTCAAGCAGATCTGCAACCACCCGGTCGCCTACCGCGACGACGACGGCCCCCTCGACGGCCGCTCGGGCAAGCTCAGCCGCCTCGAGGAGATCGTCGAGCAGGTCTACGCCGCCGAGGAGCGGGTGCTGATCTTCACCCACTTCGCCGAGTGGGGCGTGAAGCTCGCCGACCACCTCTCCAAGCGGTTCGGCATCCCGGTCAGCTGCTACCACGGCGGCCTCTCCCGTGGGGCCCGAGACACCCAGATCGAGGAGTTCCAGGCCCTCGAGGGCCCCGGCGCCCTCGTGCTCTCGCTGAAGGCGGGCGGCACCGGCCTGAACCTCACCAACGCCAACCACGTCGTGCTCTACGACCGCTGGTGGAACCCCGCGGTCGAGGACCAGGCCCGTGACCGCGCCTGGCGCATCGGCCAGACCAAGACCGTCATCGCCCACCGCCTGGTGTGCCCGGGCACGGTCGACGAGCGGGTCGAGGAGGTCGTCGCCGGCAAGCGCCACATCGCCGACCTCGTGCTCCCCAAGTCGAGCTCGCTCGGCGACCTCGATCCCCACCAGCTGCAGGCCGCCCTCGGCCTGCGCACCGACGAGCTGCTCACCGAGCAGACCGACGAGACCGCCGAGGAGACCGCCGCATGAGCCGCTCCCGTCGTCGCCCCGCGGCGAAGAAGCAGCAGGCCGACCGCGCCGCCTCCCGGAAGTTCTGGGGCGAGATCCCCACCGAGGAGCCTCCGGCGGTGGCCCAGCCCGACGACCCCACCGCCATGGTGCTGTCGCTCGGCTCCCCGCCCCTGCGCACCGTCGAGCGTCCCGCCCAGGAGGCGTTCGCCAAGCTCTACAACCGGGCCGCCGCCATGGCGTTCGGCCTCGCCGTGGCCGCCGGCCTCGACGACGACACCGACGCCTGACCCGACGGCGAAAGCTGGCTCACCTGCTTCGGCCCGCTGGACCTGGTGAGCCACCTTTGGTGGGTCGGGGCTTCAGGTCGGGGCCGGCGCCGCGATCTGGGCGACGAGCTCGAAGGAGTGACGCCGCTCGTCGGGATCGGCCACGTTGGTGGTGATCATGAGCTCCTGCACGCCGAAGCGGGCGGCCAGGTCGAGCAGCTCGGCGCGCACCGTGGCCGGTGAGCCCACCACGTAGGTCGCGGTGAGCGAGCGCACGAAGTCCTTCTCGGCCGGCGTGTACTGGTACTCGGCGGCCTCCTGCGGGGTGGGAGCGGGACCGGGCCGGCCGGTGCGCATCCGCAGCATCGAGAGCGCCTGGGGCGCGGCCAGCCAGCGGGCGTGCTCGTCGGTGTCGGCGCACACGACGTTCACCCCGATCATGGCGTAGGGCTCGCCCAGGGTCTCCGACGGCCGGAACGTGTCGCGGTAGAGCGCCAGCGCCTGCTCGGTGCCACCGCCGCTGAAGTGGTGGGCGAACGAGAACGGCAGGCCGAGCATGCCCGACAGCTGGGCGCTGTAGCCGCTGGAGCCGAGCAGCCAGATCTCGGGCCGGGTCGCCGCGTGGGGGACGGCCTTGACGTTGGCGTAGGGGTGGTCGTCGGGGAACGAGCCCTCGAGCCACGCCACCAGCTCGGCCAGCTGCTGGGGGAAGTCGTCGCCGTCGGAGAGCTGGGCCGTGCGCCGCAGCGCCTTGGCGGTCATGGGGTCGGTGCCGGGCGCCCGGCCGAGGCCGAGGTCGATGCGGCCGGGGTGCAGCGACTCGAGCATGCCGAACTGCTCGGCGATGACGAGGGGCGAGTGGTTGGGCAGCATCACGCCGCCCGAGCCGAGGCGCATGGTGCGGGTGACCGAGGCCAGGTGGGCGATCAGCACGGCCGGCGACGAGCTGGCGATGCTGGGCAGCGAGTGGTGCTCCGCGACCCAGTAGCGGTGGTAGCCGAGCTCCTCGACCCGGGTGGCCAGCGCCGCCGAGCGGTGGAGGGCCTCGCCGGGGGTGACGCCGCGGGCGACGGGGACGACGTCGAGGATCGAGAGGCGCACGGGCTGCTCGCCGCCCTCGAGGTGCAGCTCGCCGGGGGCGACGGGCGCCAGGTCGGTGGGGGCCATCAGTCGTTCTCCGGGCTCGGTGGGGACCACGTCGACGGGAGCACCCGGCGCACGATGGGCTCGAAGGTCGACATGGGCTCGTTCGGGTAGTCGGGGTCGAAGGAGACCTCGTCCCAGTTGCCGCAGAAGTCGACCGTGTACTGGTAGTGCGGGTTGTCCCGGTAGACGTCGCGGGCGTGGGGGTCGAGGCCCAGGTGCTCGCCGTAGAAGTAGGTCTGGAACAGGCCGTGGTGCTCGAGCATCCAGTGGTTCTGCTCGGAGATGAACGGCCTCAGGATGGCGGCGACGACCTCGCCGTGGTTCATCGGCCCGAGCGACTCGCCCACGTCGTGGAAGAGGGCGCAGACGACGAGCTCGTCGTCGGCACCGTCGCGCAGGGCCCGCGTGGCCGTCTGCAGGCTGTGGGTGAGCCGGTCGACCGGGTAGTTGGCGTCGGCCTTCAGGTCTCCGAGCATCCCCATCAGCAGGTCGGGGAGCTTCTGCATGTTCTCGGTGTGCACCTTCGCCAGGATCTGGAAGTCCTGGTCGGTGCCCTCGTCCATGCGGCGGAAGTGCATCTTCCCGTCGGTCATCCGGGCAGCGTACCGACGGCGAACCGAGGGGCGGCGGTGTGTCCGGCGCCCCCCTCCCCTATCCTGCACGCCTCGTGCGCTTCCTCCACGACCGTCTGCCCGACCCCGACCTCACGTTCGACGACGTGTTCATGGTGCCGGTGCGATCCGATGTCACCTCCCGCCTCGACGTCGACCTGACCACGGTCGACGGCACGGGCACCACCATCCCCCTCGTGGTGGCCAACATGACGGCCGTCGCCGGGCGCCGCATGGCCGAGACCGTGGCCCGCCGGGGCGGCATCGCCGTGATCCCCCAGGACATCCCGCTCGAGGTGGTCGCCGAGGTCGTGGGCTGGGTGAAGCGTCGCCACGTCGTGCACGACACCCCCATCACCATGGCCCCCACCGACACCGTCGGCGAGGCCATGAACCTCATCACCAAGCGGGCCCACAACGCCGTGATCGTGGTGGAGGGCGAGCGCCCCGTCGGGGTGGTCACCGACGGCGACTGCTCCGGGGTCGACCGCTTCACCGCCCTCGACCGGGTGATGTCGAGCGATCTGCTCACCGTGCCCCACACCATCGACCCCGAGGCCGCCTTCGACCTGCTCCACGAGCGCCGTCGCCGCCTCGTGCCCGTGGTCGACGACGAGGGCCGCCTGGTCGGCATCCTCACCCGCACCAGCGCGCTGCGCTCCACGCTCTACGAGCCGGCCGTCGACGCCTCCGGGCGGCTCCGTGTCGCCGCCGCGGTGGGCGTGAACGGCGACGTCGCCGCCAAGGCGAAGGCCCTCGTCGAGTCGGGGGTCGACGTGCTGGTCCTCGACACCGCCCACGGCCACCAGGACAAGATGATCGATGCCATCCGGCGGGTGAAGGCCCTCGACCTGCCCGTGCCGCTGTGCGCCGGCAACGTCGTGTCGGCCGGTGGCGTGCGAGACCTCGTCGACGCCGGCGCCGACATCGTGAAGGTCGGTGTCGGCCCGGGTGCGATGTGCACCACCCGGATGATGACCGGCGTCGGCCGGCCCCAGTTCTCGGCCATCGTCGAGTGCGCCGCCGAGGCCCGCACCCTCGGCCGCCACGTGTGGGCCGACGGTGGCGTGCGCCACCCGCGCGACGTCGCCCTCGCCCTCGCCGCCGGGGCGGCCAACGTGATGATCGGCTCCTGGTTCGCCGGCACCCACGAGTCGCCCGGCGACCTCCACAGCGACGCCGACGGCCGCCCCTTCAAGGAGAGCTTCGGCATGGCCTCGGCCCGCGCCGTGGTCAACCGCACCTCCAGCGCCGAGGCCCCGATCGAGGCCGCCCGCCGGGCCCTCTTCGAGGAGGGCATCTCCACCGGGCGCATGTACCTCGACCCCGCCCGACCGGGCGTCGAGGACCTCATCGACGTCGTCACCGCGGGCGTGCGCAGCGCCTGCACCTACGCCGGCGCCCGCACCCTCGAGGAGCTCCACGAGCGGGCCGTCGTGGGCATGCAGACCGCCTCGGGCTACGCCGAGGGGCGCCCGCTCCACCAGGGCTGGTAGCGCCCGACGCAACGCCCGCAGGAACTCCCGAGAACGCGGTGGCGGGCGTCACTGTGACCCCTGACCAGGGGAAATGGGTGGAACCGCCGCCGCCTTGTTCGTATATTCACACGTGTTGGCACCGGGATCCCCCCTCCCGAGAAGCCACTGGCCAGCATCGAGACCCCCCTCTCGACGGCCCTTACGACGCCCCCCGCCTCCCCCCGGCCGGGGGCGTCGGATCTTTTCCGGCGAAGTGACGTCGCGTGACTCAGCGAGGGCGCTGGCGCTCGGTCGCGGCGTGGCCGGCGTCGAGGTCGGCGACCTCCCCGAACCAGAGCAGGTCGTCGGTGCCCGACGACGCCTCGATCGGGGCCAGCACGAGCGCGACATGATCGCTGCCCGGGTCGAGGAACGCGGTGCGCCGGCCCACGAAGCGGTTCTCCACCTGGTCGAGCACCGGCACACCGCCGGGGCCGCGCACCCACTCGCAGTGCTCGAACTTGTCGAGATCGTCGCCGGTGGTGGTGCCGAACAGCGCCGCCAGGTCGTGATCGTCGCGGCCGAGGAAGTGCACGGCGAAGGTGTCGGCCAGCGCCGCGATCTTGTAGGTGTGGTTCGCCTTCGAGATCCACACGGCGTACTCGGCGGGCTCGATGCTGCACTGGGCGTGGAACCCGACGAGGCAACCGGCCCGTTGACGACCGGCGACGGTGGTGACGATCGCCATCGGGTGGTCGAGGCGGGTCATCAGGTCGTCGAAGACGGCGTTGGCCTGGTGGGGGGTCACGGGTCGCTCCTGGGGTCGTGGGCGCCGTCCCGCCGCAGCAGGTAGCGCAGGTACATCTCGTCGCCGCGGCGCAGCACCCCGTCGAGGGTGAACGAGCGGAGGTCGGTCAGGGCTGCCGGCCGGTGGGCCATGGTCAGGGGGTCACCGCCGAACACCGGCGTGAGGGTGAGGCACAGCTCGTCGAGCAGCCCGGCCGCCACGAGCTCGTCGAGCAGCGTGGGCCCGCCCTCGGTGAGCACGGTGGTCAGGCCCCGCTCGGCCAGGAGGCCGAGGGCCGCCGTCAGGTCGACCGAGGCATCGCCGGCGACGAGCACCTCGGCGTGGTCACCGGCCCGGGCGAGGGCGGCCGCCGGGGCCGACGCCGCGGTGAGCACGATCGGCGACGGGTCGGCCGAGCCGTCCCACAGCGGCGCCGCCCAGTCGAGGTCGAGGCTGCGGCTCACGACGACCAGCGGAGGCACCGCCGACCGCCCCGCCGCGACCCGTTCCGCCCGTCGGGCCTCGGGCAGCTTCACCGGCCCATAGCCCTCGGCCCGCACGGTGCCCGCACCGACCAGCACGGCATCGGCGATGCCCCGCAACCGCACGAACAACGACCGGTCGGCCTCGCTCGACAGCGCCCCGACCTTGCCGTTCCAGGCCAGGGACCCGTCGAGGCCGGCGACCATGTTGGCGATCAGCCAGGGCCGTCCGTCGGGCCGCGGCCGGGCCGCCTCGTAGCCCTCGAACGGATCGGGGGTCGTGATCGTGGGGTCGGGGGTGTCGTCGTCGGGGCGCGCGGACATGTCGAGACGGACCGTACCCAGCCGTGAGCCGGCTGAGAACCGAAGGCCTCGGAGCTCTCCGAGGGCGGGGCTCAGCCCAGGTGAGCGCCGAGGAAGGCGAGGGTGCGAGCCCACGCGTCGGAGGACGACTCGGCGTGGAACGACGGGCGCTCGTCGCAGTGGAAGCCGTGGTCGGCCTTGGCGTAGCGCACGACCTCGGCGGGCACGGCAGCCGTCGCCACGACCTCGCGGACCTGCTCGACCTCGGCGCTCGGGATGTGCTGGTCGAGGTCGCCGTAGAGCCCGAGCCAAGGCGTGCGCAGGGCGGCCGCCGACTCGAGGCCGGAGGGCAGGCCGAACCGGCCCTCGGCCAGGCCACCGCCGTAGAAGGTGACGGCGGCGCCCAGCTCGAGGCGGGCGGCAGTGGCCAGCGTGACGCTGCCACCCATGCAGAAGCCGATGATGCCCTGCCGCGACGCCGGCTGACCCTGGCGCTCGAGCTCGGCGAGGGCGGCGTCGACGTCCATGGTCACGGTGTCGCCGCTGAGCTTCATGATCACCGGCCCGAGCTTCTCGTAGTCGCCGTAGCCGAAGATCTGGTCCTCCGAGCGGTGGAACAGGGCGGGGGCGACGGCCACGAAGCCGGCCTCCCCCAGGGCCTCGGCCACGCGGTGGATGTGGCCGGTGAGGCCGAAGGCCTCCTGCACCACCACGACCCCGCCGCGAGGCTCTCCGGCCGGGATCACCCGGTAGGCGTCCATGGGCCCGTCGGGCGTGTCGAGCTGGATCGTGTCGGTCTGGAGGTCGGCCATGGCCGACATCCTGCCTCGGTCAGGCCCCGGGGTGTCGCCCGAGCAGCTCGTCGATCTCCCGGGCCTCGATCGCCCGGGACCACAGCCAGCCCTGTCCACTGCCGCAGCCGAGCACGCGCAGCACCTCGGCCTGCTCCGAGGTCTCGACGCCCTTCGCGGTGACCGAGAGCCCGAGGGCCGCCGCCAGGGCCAGCACCCCGGCGACCAGGCGCTGGTCGGAGACACCCGCCCCGAGGGACGGGTCGATCTTGAGCACGTCGACCTCGCACTGCTCGAGGCAGCGGATCGAGGAGTCACCGGTGCCGAAGGCGTCGACGGCGACACCGACGCCCATCGAGCGAATGGCGGCGACCTTCTCCTGTGCGGTGGGCAGGTCGTGGAGCAGGGCGGCCTCGGTGATCTCCAGGCAGAGCGAGCCGGGGTCGACGCCCGACGCCGCGATGGCGTCGCGCAGCTCGTCGACGAGGCCGACCTCCGACAGCTGCACCGACGAGAGGTTGATGCGGACGGTGAGGGGCGACGTGGGGTCGAGCGCCGCCCACCGGGCGGCCTCGGCAGAGGCCCGGTGGATGACCCAGTCGCCGATGTCGACGATCAGGCCGGTGTCCTCGGCGATCTCGATGAAGCGCTCCGCGGGGAGCACCTCACCGGAGGCCAGACGCCACCGCAGGAGGGCCTCGACCGCCCGCACCGCGCCGGTCCCGAGGTCGACCTCGGGCTGGTACCAGAGCTCCAGCTCCTCACGCTCGAGGGCGCCGCGGAGGGCCTCCTCGACCCGCATCCGCTCGGCGACCTCGGCCCGGAGGTCGTCGTTGAAGAAGGCGAGGGCGTCACGGCCGCCACCCTTGGCCCGGTAGAGGGCCGTGTCGGCCTCCCGCAGCAGGGCCACGGGGTCATCGGTCGCGCCGACGGCCGGCGTCGCCACGCTGAGGCCCACGCTGGCGGTCGTGATCAACGCCAGCTCCCCCACGGCAAGCGGATCGCGGAAGCCGGCCACGACGCGCTCACCGATGCGGGCGGCCTCGGTGGGGTCGTCGAGATCGCGCATCACGACCACGAACTCGTCGCCCCCGAGGCGCCCGGCCATGTCGCCCGTGCGCACCAGCGAGACCAGGCGCTGGGCCGCCGCCACCAGCAGACGGTCGCCGACGGCGTGGCCGAGGGAGTCGTTCACGTTCTTGAAGTGGTCGAGGTCGAGCATCAGCACCGCGGTGGCCCGCCTCGACCGGTCGGCGGCGGAGAGGGCGCGCTGGATCTCGCTGAGCACCTCGGCCCGGTTGGCCAACCCGGTGAGCGGGTCGTGGGTGGCGGCGATGAACAGCTCGCGCTCGGCCTCCTTCCGGCTGGTGATGTCACGCAGGATGATCGTCAGGTGCGAGACCTCGCCCCCCGCGTTCCTCGTGGGGGCGACGCGGACGTCCCACCAGGGGCGCCCGAGCTGCTCGCGGCCCTGCACCTCGAAGGTCCTCAGCTCGCCGCTCGCCAGCGCGGCGTTCAGCTCGGCGTCCCAGAGCGGCACCACCTCGTCGGGCAGACCGATGTCGAGGAAGCACCGCCCGACCCAGTCGTTGGAGATGTCGTCCACGAAGCGGACCACCTGGTTCACGAACGTGACCCGCAGATCGGTGTCGAGGCGCAGGATGGCGTCGGGCGAGGTGTCGACGATCATCTGCAGCTCGGCGGCGCGCTCGTCGCGCTCGGCCCGCGCCTCGACCTCCTCGGCGATGTCCCGCAGGGCGACCACGAAGGACACCGGGACCGGGCCGTCACCCGGGATGACGCTCATCCGCACGGCCATCCACCGCTCGGACCCGCTTGCCGTCAGCACGCGGCACCGGAGCTCGGTGGCTCCCGAGCGCCCGAGACCGGCCACGGCATCCCGGACGGCTTCGAGGTCGGCCGGCGCGATCACCCGGTTGGCGTCGGTGCCGAGGACCTGGTCGGGCGCCCATCCGAGCAGTCGCTCGACCGAGGGCGAGACCCAGGCGACCTTGCCGTCGCCGGTGACCTGGAGCACCACGTCCGAGGCGTTCTCGGCCAGCAGCCGGAAGTGGGCCTCGGAGGTCCGGAGCTCCTGCTCGATCCGGACCTGGTCACTGACGTCGACCATCTGGGCCACCTGGAACAGCGGGTGGCCGGCCGCGTCACGGATGGCGCTGACCGCCAGGTCGGCGGTGAGCACCTCCCCGCTGGAGTGGAGGAACCGCTTGCGGACCTTGATGGTGTCGGTGCGGCCGGCCAGCAGGTTCCCGATCGCCTCGCGCCCGGCTTCCAGGTCGTCGGGATGGGTGATGGTCTGCCACGTCATGCCCATCAGCTCGTCGGCATCACGGCCGTACATCCGGCAGATGGCCGGGTTCACGGCGAGGAAGCGGCCCTCGGGCGACACCATCGCCATGGCGATCGGCGCGTCCTCCATCGTGCGGCGGAAGCGCTCCTCGGAGCCCGACAGCGTGGCATCGGGCAGCCCGGCGAGCGCGGAGGTCAGCAGCGTCGGGTCCTCGCCGACCTCGAGCTCGTGCTCTGCGCCCATGGTGATCGCCTCGTCGGGCCCCACGGCTCCCATACCGGGGGCGGTACCACCTCAGTCTCACAGAGGGGCGGGACGGCCACCAGGGCAGGTCGTCCCTCGCTTCGTCAGACCAGGGAGATGGTGGTGAGGTCGTCGCCGAGCACGACCTCCCCGTCGAAGTGGGCCGCGGCCAGCGCCCGCCACTCGTCCTCCTGGCCGGGCGGCAGGGCGGGCACGTAGTGGGTCAGCACCAGGATCGAGGCGCCGGCCCGGGTGGCCGTGGCGGCGGCCTGCTCGACGGTGGAGTGGTAGTCGAGGATGTCCTGGAAGCGGGCCATCGGGACCATGCGCACCATGTCCTCGCGCAGGACGGTCTGCACGTAGGCGTCGGCGCCGGCGCACAGGGCGTCGAGCCCGGCGCACGGGATGCCGTCGCCGCCGAGCACGACGGCGCGGCCCTCGTGCTCGACCCGGTAGCCCACGGTGGGCTCGACCGGCCGGTGGTCGGTCCGGCCCACCACGACCCGCGCCTCGCCGATGGTGAGCTCGTCGCCCGGGGCCACCTCGACCACCTCGACGGCGGGCGGGTCGTTCAGGTCGTCGTGGTGGGCCAGCCGGTAGGAGATGTCGGGCGCCAGCATCGCCATCAGCCCGTCGACGACCTGGCGGGTGCCGGGCGGGCCGTAGACCGTGAGCGGGTTGGGCACCGGGCTCATGACCCACCGGGTCGTGATCACGTCGTTGAGGTCGGTGAGGTGGTCGCTGTGGAGGTGGGTGAGCAGCACCGCGCCGAGCATCCCCGGGAAGGCACCCGCCGCGGCCAGGCGCATCAGCACGCCCCGACCGGCGTCGACGAGCAACAGCGTGGCGCCCGCCCGCACGAGGGTGGCCGGTCCGGCCCGGTTCGGGTCGGGCACGGGCGATCCGGTGCCCAGCAGGGTGAC
Organism: Acidimicrobiales bacterium; assembly: GCA_965279255.1. Classification (GTDB taxonomy): domain Bacteria; phylum Actinomycetota; class Acidimicrobiia; order Acidimicrobiales; family Acidimicrobilacustridaceae; genus CAMFLJ01. Next base: position 4,131,910 of record OZ257146.1, on the reverse strand, counting down.
GTCCACAGGAGACCTCCAGTCGAGGCGCGACCCCCGCCGCGCTCGTGTCAGTCAGTGTGACACATCATCCGGGACGGGGTGGCGGGCGGACCCGGCGGTCAGGCCCCTCGCCACGCCCGCTCGAACGGCAGCCGCCAGGCGTAGGGGGCGATGAGCTGGTGGATGGCGTTCGGGCCCCACGAGCCCGGCTGGTAGGGCCGCACCGGGGGCGGGTTGTCGAGCAGCGGCTCGGAGAGCTCCCACGCCCGCTCCACGCCCTCGGCGGTGGTGAACAGCGTGTGGTCGCCGTTCATGGCGTCGAGGATCAACCGCTCGTAGGCCTCGAGGATGTCGGCGCTGCGGCCGGTCTCGTGCAGCGAGAACTGCAGGCTCTGCTTGTCGAGCGTGAGGCCCGGGCCCGGCCGCTTGCCGTAGAACGACAACGACAGCTTCGACACGTCGGCCAGGTCGAAGGTGAGGTGGTCGGGGCCGGCCGAGCCCACGCCCGAGCCGAGCGGGAACATGCTCTTCGGGGGCTCCCGGAAGGCGATGGAGATGATGCGGGCGCCCTCGGCCAGGCGCTTGCCGGTGCGGAGGTAGAAGGGCACCCCCGCCCAGCGCCAGTTGTCGATCTCGCAGCGCAGGGCGACGAAGGTGTCGGTGTCGGAGTGCATCGGCACGCCCGGCTCGTCGAGGTAGCCGCTGTACTGGCCCCGCACCACGTCGCTCGGCTGGATCGGCTTCATCGAGCGGAAGACCTTGTTCTTCTCCTCGCTGATCGCCTTCGACTCGAGCGTCGTGGGCGGCTCCATGGCCATGAAGGCCAGGATCTGGAACAGGTGGGTGACCACCATGTCGCGGTAGGCGCCGGTGCCCTCGTAGAAGCCGATGCGATGGCCGATCGGCAGGGTCTCGGGAACGTCGATCTGCACGTGGTCGATGTGCTCGCGGTTCCAGATGGGCTCGAACAGGCCGTTGGCGAACCGGAAGGCGAGGATGTTGAGCGCCGCCTCCTTGCCCAGGAAGTGGTCGATCCGGAAGATCTGGTCCTCGCGGAACGTCTCGTGGAGGCCGGCGTTGAGCTCGATGGCGGAGCGCAGATCGGTGCCGAACGGCTTCTCCATGATGATCCGCGAGCGCTGGGCGAGGTCGGCGTCGCCGAGCATGCGCACCACCTCCTCGGCGGCCTGCGGGGGCACGCTCAGGTAGTGCAGCCGGTTCGGCGCGCCCCCCAGGTCCTCCTCGAGGTGGGCGACGGTGCGGGCCAGCCCGGCCGCCCCCTCGACCTGGGAGACGTAGTGGAGGCACTTCTCGAAGTCGGCCCACTGGGCCTCTGCGGTGCTGGCCCGACCGAACTCGGTGACCGCCTCGTGGGCGAAGCGCCGAAAGGTCTCGTCGTCCATCTCGTCGAGCGAGACGCCGAGCACGCGGGCCCGAGGCAGCAGCCCCGCCTTGAACAGGTGGAACAGCCCGGGGAGCAGCTTGCGGCGCGCCAGGTCGCCGGTGGCCCCGAACAGGAGGATCACGTTCGAGTCGGCCGGCGGGATCAGTCGGGTGTTGATGTCGTGCGGATCGCTCGCTCCCATGCCCCGACCAGGGTGCAGGGCCGAGGTTTCCTGCGGGTTTCCCCCGCGGGGCCAACCGATGACCGTTCGCTGAGCGATGCGGGAACCGCCGGGCGACGTTGGCGCGCGCTCCGCCGAGCGGCCGCGACCCGGCTGGTACCTTGCCCCGGCGCCTTCGGGGGAGGGCGCGACAGGGGGACACCATGTACGACGTCGACGCCGCGCTCGAGCAGGTCGCGGAAGCCGAGGGCCTCACCGACTACGGCCATCCGTCGTTCCGCGACGGCCTCGACGTCCTGGTCGACAACCTGGGATCGGCCCACCTCAACGCCATCGGGGAAGCGGCCTTCGACTCGACCGTGCGCCAGTCGCTGCGGAACCGGCTGCGGGTCACCGAGTGGCACCGGGCGAGCCCGGCGGCGGCTGCCCAGGCGCCCGAGGTGCCGATCATCATCGTGGGGCTCACCCGCACCGGCACCACAGCCCTCAGCCACCTGCTCGCCGCCGACCCCGCCAACCGCTCCCTACGGGGCTGGGAGGCCTCGGACTCCGTGCCGCCTCCCACCGAGGCGGGCTACTGGACCGACCCCCGCTACGTCGCCGCCCGGGACGGCGGCAACATGCTCGACCTCATCAACCCGAGGTTCAAGGCCATCCACCACGACGAGCCCGAGGACGCCGTGGAGTGCGCCATCCCCCTCGGCCAACACTTCGCCAGCATCGCCCTCGACAGCATGTTCAACATCGACGGCTACGGCGACTGGCTCTACGCCGCCGACCTGACCCACGCCTACGACTACCACCGGCAGGTGCTCCAGGCGCTCGGCGCCGACTACGGCGGGCCGTGGCAGCTGAAGTCGCCGGTGCACGCCTACGCCATGGAGACCGTCGCCGCCGCCTACCCCGATGCGGTGTTCGTGCAGACGCACCGCGACCCCGCGAAGTGCATCGCCTCGACCCTGAGCCTCAACGAGTGCCTCTCGGGCACGTTCACCGACGCCGACTTCCGCGACCGCATCGCCCGGGTGTGGCCCGACTGGCTGATGACGATGGTCGAGCGCATCGCCGCCTTCCGCGACACCCACGGTGACGACCGCTTCGTCGACATCCGCTACCAGGACCTGCTCGCCGACCCCGTCGCCTGCGTGCAGCGCATCTACGACCGGGTGGGCCGCGAGCTCACGCCGGAGGCGGAGCAGGCCATGCGCGACCACATGGCCGACCAGGTCCAGGGCAAGCACGGCCGCCACACCTACTCCCTCGCCGAGTTCGGCCTCGACCGGGGGTTCATCGACGAGCGCCTGGCCGGCTACTGGGACCGCGTCGACATCCCCCGCGAGGACGCCTGACCGACCACGGACCGCTCCGCAGCCCCGTTCTGGCATGCGTTCTGCACCTCTAGGGGTACAGAACGCATGCCAGAACGCAAGGGGGAGGGGCGGACGGCGCGACGTTCGTCGGGGTCAGCGGGAGCGGGGGGCCATCGAGGGGACGGCCATGCGGGGCAGGCCGCCCGCGACCGGGCCGAAGCGGGGGTCGCCGCTGGCCCAGTCGGCCGCCGCGGTCTCGAGCTCGTCGCGGGTGCGGGCCACGAAGTTCCAGAACATGGCGAGGCGGTCGGGGAAGGGCTCGCCGCCCAGCAGCACGAGGCGACCGCTCCCCTCCCCCGGTGCGGGGGCCACGGCGAGCTCGTCGCCGCCCGGGGCCAGGTAGGCGAGGGTGCCCGGCTCGATGACCACGCCGTCGACCGTCACCGGTCCGTCGATGGCGAGCACGGCATGCTCGAAGCTGCGCTCGAGGGGGAACGAGGTGGCGGCCCGGACCACGACATCGGCCCCGACGATGGCCGTGTCGGCCCGGGCGGTGGAGGTGGCCTCGCCGAGGCGGCCGACCAGCACCGTGGCGGTGGCGGCCCCGGTCTCGAGGACCGGCGGTTCGCCGTGGTGCTCGAAGGCGGCGGGCCCGTGGCGGGTCTCCTCGGGCTGGGCGACCCAGAGCTGCACGAGCTGCTGGCGACCGGTGACCACCCCGGGCACCTGCTCGGCGTGGGCGACCCCGTGGCCGGCGGTCATCAGGTTGACCTGGCCCGGGCGCAGCAGCTGCTCGCTGCCGAGGCTGTCGCGGTGGACGACCTCACCCTCGATCATCCACGTGACGGTGTGGAGCCCGGTGTGCGGGTGGGGCCCGACCTGCATGGTGCCGTCGGCGACGTCGATGGGGCCGGCGTGGTCGACGAAGCACCAGGCCCCGACCGTGCGGCGGGTGGCCCGGGGCAGGAGCCGGCGCACGGGGATGCCACCGACGTCGGCCTCGACGCCCTTGATCAGCTCGGGTGTGGTCATCGGCGGCGGCGCCCGGTGAAGGGCTTGAGCCCGTTCTCCGGCACGGTGCCGAGGCGGCCCCGCTGGAAGTCGTCGAGGGCCTGCTGGATCTCGGCCTTCGTGTTCATCACGAAGGGCCCGTACTGCACGACCGGCTCACGGATCGGCTCGCCGCCGAGCAGCATCACGTCGAAGGGCTCGTCGCCGGTGGCGGTGAGGGTGACGGTGTCGCCCTTCCCGAACAGGGCGAGCTGGCCCGTCGCCACCGCCCGGCGCTCGTCGCCGACCGCACCCGACCCCGCCAGCACGTAGGCGAGGGCGTTGAACGACGGCTCCCACGGCACGACGATCCGGGCGCCGGGGCTCACGGTGACATGGGTGAGCACGATCGGCGTGTGGGTGGAGCCCGGGCCCTCGTGGCCACCGAGGTCGCCGGCGATGAGGCGCACGAGCGCCCCGCCGTCGGGGGAGGAGAGCAGTGTGACCTTGCGGCCCTCGAGGTTCTGGTAGCGGGGCTTCGCCATCTTCGAGCGCCGGGGCAGGTTCACCCACAGCTGGATGCCGTGGAAGGTGCCGCCGGAGATGACGAGCTTCTCGGGGGGCGTCTCGATGTGGAGGATGCCCCGGCCGGCGGTCATCCACTGGGTGCCGCCGTCGGTGATGGTGCCGCCGCCGCCGTTCGAGTCCTGGTGCTGGAACGTGCCGTCGATGATGTAGGTCACGGTCTCGAAGCCCCGGTGCGGGTGCCAGTCGGTGCCACGCGGCTCGTACGGCTTCCAGTCGACCTCGCCCATCTGGTCCATCATCACGAAGGGGTCGAGGTCGAGGGCGTTCACACCGGCGAAGGCGCGCCTGACCGGGAAGCCCATCCCCTCGTGATCGCTCGGGGCGGTGGTCACCGAGCGCACCGGGCGGGGGCGGGGCGCGGCGCCGTCGGCGCCGGTGACCGGCACCTCGAGGCGGGGAAGGGTCAGGCTGTCGGCGGTGACTGCAGGCATGGCTTCTGCTCCAGATTCCTTGAGTTCGCAATTACTGGAACGGTTGACGAGCGGCGTTCATTCCTCACGGACCGACGACGAGTCTGTCCGGATCCGGCCGGTGACAAAGGCGGACGCGACGATGCCCCGCCACGAGGGCGGGGCATCGCGGATGCCGGACGGGAGTGTGAGGTGTCCGGCGTCGAGGGAAGGCGCCGTCAGCTCGTCGTCGAGAAGGCGGGGTGGCTCTCACGGCCCGGGACCGCGGCCGGCGTCGCACAGGAGGTGCCGAAGAAGGAGGCGGACGTGACCCACACCGTCGCCGGCGGCCCGTCCGCGCCATCTGGGCTCGCGGCGTGGAGGATCTCCTCGGCCGCATCCTCGACCCGGAACCCCCAGTACGGGATCTCCAGGCGCAGCACCGGTGCCGGCTGGGTGTACCGGGAGCCGCGCCAGACGCCGGTGGCGGGAGGAGCCGTGGGGTCGGTCGCCGGACTCGAGATGGACACGGAGAGCCCGAGCTGTGCCGCAGCGGCTTCGACCCGCCCGCGCTCCTGCTCCCGAACGAACGCCGTGATGATGTTCATCGCACACCTCCGGGCGAAGCGCCGGCACCCTGTCGGTGGACCTCGCCGAGGGTCGGTTGTACGACCGTCGGCGCCTCGACGGAAGGGGCTTCACGGGTTCTTGACGCCCCCGAGCCGAACCTTCACGTCATGCCCTGTCAGCGACCGGTCAGACGATGCCCGCCAGGTCGGCGAGCTCGTCGAGCACCAGCTCGAAGGCCCACCCGGGCCGGCGCCGCCGGGTCGTGACACAGTGACCCCATGCCAGGGGGAACCAAGCTGTTGGAAGGGCGGGTCGCGGTCATCACCGGGGCCGGCCAGGGGATCGGCCGCGGCATCGCCCGGCGCATGGCCCGGGAGGGCGCCAGGGTCGTGGTCGCCGAGTACAACCCCGAGTCGGGGCCGGCGGTGGTCGAGGAGCTGATCGCCCTCGGGAGCGAGGCCGCGTTCGTGCGCACCGACGTGACCGACGAGGCCCAGGCCCGCGGCTGCGTCGAGGCCGCGGTCGAGCGGTTCGGCCGGGTCGACGTGCTCGTCAACAACGCCTACACGGGCACCGCGGGCAAGCGCCTGCGGCTCGAGTGGAAGCTCGCCGACGACATGCGCCACGACTTCGAGCTCAACACCGTCGCCGCGCTGTGGACCATGCAGGCCGCGTTCCCGCACATGAAGGCCCAGGGCGCCGGATCGATCATCAACATCTGCTCGCTCAACGGCGTCAACGCCCACATGTACACCGCGCAGTACAACGCCTCGAAGGAGGCGCTGCGCACCCTCACCCGCACCGCCGCCGTCGAGTGGGGGCCCCACAACATCCGCTCGAACGTGATCTGCCCCGGCGCCGCCACCGAGGCCTCCAAGCGCATGGAGGCCGACAACCCGGAGATGTTCGCCAAGATGGTCGAGGCCAACCCGATGCGGCGCTTCGGCGACCCGGAGGAGGACATCGGCGGGGCGGCCGTGCTGCTCGCCTCCGACCTGGCGTCCTACATCAACGGCAACACCCTGATGGTCGGCGGCGGCACCCACGTCAACGGCGTGCCGTGGCGCATGGACCTGCCCGAGACCCTGGAGGAGATGGGATGAGCACCGCCGACGCCCCCGCCACCGACGGGCTCGTCCACGACCTCCCCGAGGGCATGGTCGAGTGGATCGCCGAGACCGGCGGCGGCACCATCACCCACCTCGAGCGCCACGTCGCCCGTCGCGAGGCCTGGGTCGTCGACGTCACCCGGCCCGACGGCTCGGTGCTCGAGTGCTTCCTGCGCCTCGACCGCCACGAGGTGCCCGAGACCTCCTCGACCTCGCTCGTGCGCGAGACCAAGGTGATCCAGGCCCTGGCCGCCACCGACATCCCCGTGCCGATCGTGCACGGCCGCAACGACGAGCTGCGCTGCACGTTGTTCGAGCGGGTGCGGGGCCGCTCCGACATCGACAAGCTCGACGACCCCGTCCAGCAGCGGGCGGTGATGGAGGACTTCATCCGGGTCATCGCCCGCATGCACCTGCTCGACCCCGACGAGCTCGACCTGACCCGGCACATGCCGAACGTGCCCACCACCCCGGCCGAGGCGGCGCTCAACGACGTCGACCTCGCCCTCACCCAGTGGGCCGACTTCCTCGCCGGCTACACCGAGCCGCTCATCACCTACGGGGTGAGCTGGCTGCGCCGCAACGTGCCCACGACGCTGCACCGCCTGTCGCTCGTGCAGGGCGACACCGGACCGGTCAACTTCATGTTCGACGGCGACCGGGTCAGCGCCATCATCGACCTCGAGTGGGCCCACCTCGGCGATCCGCTCGAGGACATCGGCAACATCTGCGTGCGCGAGTTCTGGAACCCGTCGGGCGGGCTCGACGGGCTGTTCCACCTGTACGAGGCCGAGTCCGGCATCCCCTACGAGCGCTTCGCGGCCCAGTACTACCGGGTGCAGCAGAACGTGCGGGGCATGATCCCGATCCACTTCATCACCGAGAACGCCCACCCCCGGGAGTCGCTGGCCTGGTACCTCTGCTACCGCTACGTGGGCGACCGGTCGACGTGCGAGTCGATCGCCGAGGCCGCCGGCATCACCGTCGAGCGCCCGGAGCTGCCCGCCGACGACGACGGCGAGCGCGACATCGTGGCGGCGGCGGCCATCTGGTCGCTCGAGCGCGACGTGCGCCCCAAGCTCACCGACGCCTTCGCCACCTCACGGGCCAGGGACGCCGAGACGCTCATCCGGATCATGGACCGTCGCCGGCGCTTCGGGGCCATCCTCGATGCCATCGAGTGCGACGAGCTCGCCGAGGTGCTCGGCAGCCGGCCGGCCACCCGCGCCGAGGGCACGGCCCTGCTCGACGAGGCCATCATCGCCGGGTCGGTCGACGACGCCGCCGTCATCACCTACCTCACCCGCCGGGCCTACCGCGACGAGTGGCTGTACGAGCCGGCCGTCTCGCTCTACCCCGAGCGCACCTGGTCCGCCCTCGACGCCTGATCGTCGTTCACCCGCGCCCGAGCAGCCTCCCGGCAGCCGTTCTTGTCGCTCTTTCCTGTTGCCGGCGACGTGAAAGCGCGACGAGAACGAGAGAGGGCGGGGCCGGTGGCCGGCCAGTAGGTACGGGCCTCAGGTGAGGGCGCCGCCGTTGACGGCGACGACCTGGCCCGTGATCCACTCGGCGCCGTCGGAGGCCAGGAAGGCCACGGCGTGACCGACGTCGGCCGGCTGGCCGAGGCGCGGGATGGGGTTGCCGGCGGCGAACTCCTCGGGCAGGGCGCCGGCCATGAGCCCGAGCGACAGGCAGTTGACGGTGACCCCGGACGGCCCGACCTCGTGGGCCACGTGCCTGGTCAGCGCCACCGCGGCGGCCTTCGACGCGCCGTAGAGCGACACGCCGATGGCGGCGCCCGTGCGGCCGGCGTCGGACGAGATGGTGACCACCCGGCCCCAGCCGCGGGCGCACATGCCGGGCAGGGTGGCGTGCATGCCGTTCATCACGCCGTAGAGGTTGAGGTCGACGAAGCGGGCCCAGTCGGCGGGCCCGCTCTGGAGGAACGGGGCCGGCACGAAGCCGTCGGCCGGGATGCCGGCGTTGTTGACGAGCACGTCGACCGGGCCGATGCCGCGCTCGATGGTGGCCACCGCCGCTCGCACTGCGGCGAGGTCGGTGACGTCGAAGGGCACCGCGGTGCCGCCGACGAGCGCGGCGGTCGACTCGGCCCGCTCGGCGTGCAGGTCGTTCACCACCACGGTGGCCCCGTGGTCGGCGAGCACCTGGGCGACACCGACACCGACGCCCGCACCCGCCCCGGTGACCAGGGCGACCCGCCCGGCGAGGTCGGGCACCGTCACTCCCCGCCCAGCATGGTGCCGAGCAGGCGCCGCCCCGACTCGAGCCCGCTGACCTTGCCCAGGGCGTAGTCGACCTCGGCGTAGGTGGCCGGCGGCGCCTCGTAGGCCGTGACCACGTCGTCGACCGTCGGGCCGATGCGGTCGGCGACGGGACGCAGCAGGGCGGTGTCGAAGCCGTACACCTCGGCCGCGGTCTCGCCCGCGATCATGCGGACCTCGGCCTCGGTGCAGCCGTTCACCGCCTCGCGCAGGGCCGGCAGCGAGTGTGGCCACGTGCCCTCGATGTGGGGGTAGTCGGCGCCCCACATGATGCGGTCGACGCCGATCTGGTCGCGGATCTCGCACTCGGCCCGGCTCATGAACGAGGCACCGACGTAGCAGTTCGACCGGAAGTAGCCGGTGGGCGATGACGTGAGCACGTCGGTGATGCCGCGCTCGAACGGCGACTCGTAGGCCTCGTCGAGACGCTCGAGCTGTGACGGCACCCAGTCGATGCCGACCTCGGTGAAGGCCACCTTCAGGTCGGGGAAGCGGGCGAAGACCCCGCCCATGATCAGCTGGTAGAGCGGGCGGCGAGCCCACCACATGAACTCCTGCTTGGTGACCCACATGGCCTCCAGGCCGTACCCCAGCCACGGCGTGCCTCCGGAGTGGAACGTGACGGGCATGCCCTGGTCGACGAACGCCGCCCACAGGGGGTCGTAGACCGGGTCGTGGTACGAGGGCAGGTCGCCGTCGCCGGTGGGCAGCATCACGCTGGCGAGGCCGTGCTCGCGCACCCACCGCACCTCGGACACCGCGGTGTCGATGTCGTGGGGCTGCACGATGGCGACGCCGGCGCGACGCCCGGGCAGCTCGGCGCAGAAGTCGGCGAGCCAGCGGTTGAAGATGCGGGCCCCCGCCACCCGCAGGTCGGGTGAGGTGTGCGGGAACGGGAACGCCGCGCCCCACGGAGGCTCGTTGCTGTTCTGGAAGTCGGGGAACAGCACCTCGGCCACGATGCCCTCGGACTCGAGCTCGCGGTTGCGGCGCCCGGAGTCCCACACCCCGCTGAGGCCACCGGTGCGCACGGCCTCCTGGTTCGACCAGATGTCGACCATCTCGGCGCCGAAGAGGGCGTGCACCAGCTCGCCGTCCTCGGGCAGGCCCATCGAGCGGTTGCGCTCGCTGCGCCACTCTTCGCGCTCGACCAGGAACGTCTCGTACTCGTCGCGCATCGACGCCTCGACGTAGGGCCGGTACCCCTCGAGCGGGGGGCCGGCGTGCCCGTCGGCCGAGACCAGCATGAGGCGATCGCTTCCGGTGGTGGTCATGCCCGCTCCGTCTCGGTGAAGCGGTTCACACCGCGCCAGTAGTCGGGGATCTCGCTCTCGTCCATCACCGACACGAGCCCTTCGTCGGTGAGCGGGGGCAGCGAGCCGTCGTCCTCGGTGAACCCGTACTCACGGGCGAGCACGCCGGTGAAGAACGAGCCGCCGGTGCGCTCGAGCACGGCGGGGTCGGACGCCAACGCCACGACCCCCTTGCCGTTGAACTTGGGCGACTCCCCGAAGGAGATGTCGAGGCCCTGCAGGGTGCGGCGCCCGTCGGCATCGACCTCGGTGTTGGCGAGCAGGCCCTCGGTCAGCACCAGGCCCGGCCACAGCGAGACGACGGCCACGCCGTGGGGCCTCAGCTCCAACGCCGTGTCCTGGGTGACCTTGTCGATGGCGGCCTTGCCGACGCCGTAGGGCACCGAGAGCAGGTAGCTGTTGGCCCCGTGCGACGAGATGTTGATGATCAGCCCGGACCCCTGGGCGATCATCATCGGCGCAGCCAACGCGGTGGTGACGTAGTCGGACCGGGGCCCGACCTCGAGGCAGCGGGTGATCTCGTGGAACGGGATCTCCCAGAACGGCACCCCGACCATGGCGCTGAACTCCGGCGAGGCCACGTTCACGACGAGATCGAGCCGCCCCTGCTCCTGCTCGATGCGCCGGAACACCGCCCGCACCTGGTCGTCGTCGGTGTGGTCACAGGCCACCGGGATCGCCGTCCCGCCGGCCGCCTCGATCTCGGCGACCGTGCGCTGCAGGCTGGCCAACTGCCCGGGCACGTCGTCGAGGCTGCGGGCCGTGACGTAGGTGATCGCCCCCTGGGCCCCGACCTCGAGGGCGATGCCCTTCCCGATGTTCTTGCTGGCTCCGGTGACCAGCGCGACCTGTCCGTCGAGCGGCTTCGACACGTCGGCATCCCCCTCCTGCCCGCCCCCCTGGCCGGCAGGAGCACATTCGCGTATCTCATACGCAAATGCAATGCCGAAATGCTGATCACGTGTTCAGGACGGTCGCGACGTCCCCGGGACCATGCCCTCGAGGGCGGCCACCGTGCGGTCGACGACGAGGGCGAAGGAGTGCTCGTGCACCGCCGCCAGGCCGGGGATCACCCGTGCCATCCGCGCCGCCGCGTCCTCGGGCAGGTGGGCGAGCTCGCCGTACATGGCGCTGATGGGGGCCTCGGGGAGGCGGTTGGCGTCGATGATGGCGTGGCCGAGGGTCGTGGCCGACACCCAGTAGTGGGCCTTCGCCAGCTCGGCGTCGTCCCACTCCCCCACGCGCTCGAAGATGGCGACGAGCTCGGCGCCGTCGACGAGCCAGTCCTGGTGGCCGCCCTCGACGGTGAACTGCAGCAGCTGCGGGTAGCGCACGATCTGGTCGCGGACGCTGGTCATCCACTCCGCCACCTGCTCCCGCCACGACAGGTCGGGGTCGACCGAGACGGGGGGACGATCGGCCCGCACGGCCCGCACGATGGCGCCCAGCAGCTCGGCCCGGTCGTCGAAGTACCGGTACAGGGTCATCGGGGCCAGTCCCACGGCGTCGGCCACCCGGGCGATGGTGAGCGGTTCGTGGGGGTCGCGCTCGAGCAGCTCGATGGCCGCGGCGACGATCTCCTCGCGGCTGGCCCTGGGCTTGCAGCCACGACGCTTCGGCGTGGCCGACGCCTCGGCCTCCGGAGCGGTCATGGCCGCACCCTACTGCGACCCTCACGGGGCCGGTCGGGGCCGGCCCCCGACCAAGCCCGAGTGAGTCGGTTGTATTTGCGTCGCATTATGCGTAGAGTCTACGCAAATGGCGTCGGGGGGCGCCAGGAAAGCAGGGGATCAGATGCTCGGCTCGACCGAACACGCCCGTCCGGCGGCGCGCCCGCGACGGCACAGGACCGCTGCGGCGCTGGCGGCGCTCGTCGCCGTGCTCGCCCTCGTGGCCGGCGCCTGCGGCAGCGGCCGCGACGATGCCGGGGCCACGGGCGGCGGTGCCTCCACGACCGCACCCGCGTCCGACGCCTTCGGCACCCTGAGCAGCCCGTGCGGGCCCGGCTCACCGTCCGGCTCGCCCGACGTCGGCGTCACCGACACCGCCGTGAGCATCGGCTACGGCGACGACGCCGGCTACACCGCCCTCGCCGGCCAGGGCCACGAGATGAGCGACGCGGTGAAGGCCCTGATCTCGTGGTGCAACGACCAGGGCGGCATCAACGGCCGCCAGGTCGTCGGCAACTACTACGACGCCAAGGTCACCGAGGTCGTGAATGCCATGACGGCGGCGTGCCAGGCCGACAACTTCTTCCTCGTCGGCCAGGGCTACCTGCTCGACTCCGCCCAGGAGGAGGTGCGCATGGGCTGTGGCCTGCCGTCGGTGCCCGCCTACGGCACCTCGCCGGCGTTCTCCAACGGGCGCCTCACCTACCAGCCCGAGCCCGTGCCCATCGACTACAACCAGGTCACCCTGGCCCGCTGGTACGCCGAGACGTACCCCGACCGGGCCAGGAAGGTCGCCTCCATCGCCGCCAACTACTCGGCCTCGCTCGACACGCTCGCCAAGCAGAAGGCCACCTGGCCCGCCGTCGGCGTCGAGTTCCTGCCGTGCGACCAGCAGTACAACCTGGCCGGCGAGGCCGACTGGAAGCCCTTCGTCCAGCACCTCAAGGACTGCGGCGCCGAGGCGGTCACCTTCATCGGCACCGCCAACCCCTCGCTCGAGAACCTGCTCGAGGCGGCCAACCAGCTCGACTACCACCCCGACTGGCTCCAGGAGGGCAACTTCTACGACGCCCCCTTCGCCGCCTGGAACACCAACGGGTGGGCCGACAACGTGTACGTCCGGTACAACAACGTGCCCTTCGAGAACGCCGCCGACTCCCCCGCCACGACCGCCTACATGGACATCGTGAAGGCCGACGGCGGCAACATCAGCGGGCTCGGCGTGAACGCGGCGTCGGCCTTCCTGCTGTGGGCCACCGCGGCCGACAGCTGCGGCAACGACCTCACCCGCCAGTGCGTGCTCGACCAGCTGGGCACCGTCGACGCCTGGGACGCCGGTGGCCTGTCGGGCCCGGCCGACGTGGCCGCCAACCTCCCGTCGGAGTGCGCGGTCGTGCTCAAGCTCGACGGCACCTCGTTCGTGCAGGTCGCGCCGACGACCGGCGGGGAGCTCGACTGCGACCCGCAGAACGTCCAGAAGGTCACCGGCGAGCTGGTCGACCGGGCGAAGCTCGGGCCCGACCGCAAGATCGCGGCGGGGTAGCGCGCGGGAGCCGGTGCCGCCGCGCCCGGGTGTGTTCCCCCTTGGCCCGGGCGCGGAAGGGCCCCGCCTCACGGCGGGGCCCCACGTGCACCGGGTCTCGGCTCCCGGCACTCGTCCGATCCAGAGGCTCAGGCCTTGGAGACGTCGGCCCCGGCCAGGCTGCCCTCGGCTCGCCACGCCTCGAGCAGGCGGGCGTAGTTCAGCATCGAGCCCATGTAGGGCGAGTTGCGGGCCGCCTTCATGTCGCCCTCACCCTGCTCGTTGTTGAGGTAACCGGGCGTGCACGACATGTTGTAGACGGCGAGGCCGCCGACCATCGTCATGAGCAGGTTGAACCACTCCTCCTCGGCCTGGGTGGAGGCCTCGATGGTGGCGATGCCGTCCTCGTCGCAGGTCTGGATGAGCTCGGCCACGTGCTTGGAGGTCTCGGTGAGGTAGTGGGCGAAGTTCGTGCCGAACGCGCCCTGCACCGTCGAGATCATCATCAGGTTCGGGAAGTCGTGGGTGAGCACGCCGTGGAGGGTGTGGGGGCCCTCGGCCCACGACTCGCTCATCGACACGCCGGCCCGGCCCTTGGGGTCGAAGCCCAGGCGGTGGTGGTAGTCGGTGGTGACCTCGAACCCCGAGGCGAACACCAGGATGTCGACGGGGTACTCGACGCCCGCGACCACGACCGAGGTCTCGGTGATCTGGTCGACGCCGTGCCCGTCGGTGTCGACGAGGTGCACGTTGTCGCGGTTGAACGCCGGCAGGTAGTCGTCGTGGAAGCACGGGCGCTTGCAGAACTTGCTGTACCAGGGCTTCAGCAGCTCGGCGGTGGCGGGGTCGTCGATGATCTCGTCGACCCGGTCGCGCAGGGCCTGCATCTGCTCGAAGTCCTCGCGCTCGTAGTACGCGGCTTCGTCGTCGTCCTTCGGGACGTTGCGGGTGTCGACCCACAACATCTGGGTCCAGGTGTCGCCGACGAGGTTCTTCTCCGGCTGGCTGCCCGTGACGGCCTGGGTGAAGTTCTCGATGCGCTCCTTCTGCCACCCCGGCTCCAGGCTCTTGAACCACGCCTCGTCGGTGGGGCCCTGGTTGCGGACGCCGACCGAGGCGGGGGTGCGCTGGAAGACGAAGAGGTCCTTGGCCGAGCGGGCGACGGCCGGCACGACCTGCACGGCGGTGGCGCCGGTGCCGATGACGCCGACGACCTTGTCCTCGAGCTTGTCCATGTGCTCGTAGGGGCCACCGCCGGTCTGGGAGTAGTCCCAGCGGCTGGTGTGGAACTTGGGGCCGGTGAACTTCTCGATGCCCGGGATGCCGGGGAGCTTGGCCTTGCTGAGCACGCCGCCGGCGATCACCACGTACTTCGACGTGATGCGGTCGCCGCGGTCGGTGACGGTGGTCCAGAGCTGGGCCTCGTCGTCCCAGGTCATGTCGGCCACCTCGGTCTGGAACAGCGCGCCGTCGTACAGGTTGAAGGTGCGACCGAGCAGCTGGCAGTACTCGAAGATCTCGGGGGCGTACGCGTACTTCATGGTGGGCATGAAGCCGGTCTCCTCCAGCATCGGGAGGTAGACGTAGGACTCCACGTCGCACATGCAGCCCGGGTACCGGTTCCAGTACCAGGTGCCGCCGAAGTCGCCGCCCTTCTCGATGATCTTGAAGTCGGTGATGCCGAGCTTGGTGAGGTTGGCGCCGGTGAGCATGCCGCCGAAGCCGCCGCCCACGATGACGACCTGGGTGTGCTCGGTGATCGGTTCGCGCACGATCGGCGGCGAGTAGGGATCGTGGTCGAACTCCTCGAACTCGCCGGTCAGGTCGTGGTACTGCGCGTTGGCCTCGGGCCGCAGGCGCTTCTCACGCTCGATCGCGTAGCGCTCACGCGCCTCTTCGAGAGAGATCTTCTGGTCGTCGCTCATCGTGCTCCGTCCCCCCGGGGGTCGTAGTAATGGCGGCCATTGTTACATCACGCGACCGTTCTTGACACCTCGGGCGAAAGGAAAAGGGACGAAAGCCCCACCGGGCTCAGCCGGCAGGCTCCGGCCGCCGGAGGCCGGCGAGCGCCTGGTGGTGGTCCCACGGGCCCGGGTCGGTGGTCGAGGCCCACCCCTCGGTCTGCTCGAGGGCCCAGCGGGCCCAGTCCGCGACGAGCTGCTCGTGCTGGAGGTGGAATCGGACGCCGAGCGAGCTGAGGTGCTGGCGGTCGGCGAAGCCGGCCTCGGGCCCGATGGCCTCCTCGACGTTGCCCCACAACCGGGCGTAGCGACCGTCGGCGGTGTCGGCGATCGTGTGCAGGTTGGCCCGCAGCTGTTCGAGGGTGCCGCCGTCGGCGAAGAACACCTTCACCATGCCCTCGAACTCGAGGGTCGGAGGAGCCGGCGGCTCGGAGAGCCAACGACGCAGGGCGGTCCGGCCCTTCCGGGTCACCGAGTAGACGGTGCGCGGTCGGGCGCCGGTCATCTCGCGGTCGGCCGAGGCGAGGCCGGCGGCCACGAGCCGCTTGGGCTCGTCGTAGAGCTTGCGCTCGGCCCGCGGCCAGAACCACTCGAGCGAGCGCTGGGCCTGCTTGGCCAGCTCGTAGGTGCTCCAGGAGCGCAGCGAGAGCAGGCCGAGGATCGCCTGCGAGGTGGTGGACGGGGAGTCGGTCACGCCGAAGAGGTTGACATACTGCCCTGGGCAGTGTCTAGTGTCCGATACTGCCCCGGGCAGTATTCACGACGAGGGACCGGGGCCATGACAATGGGAGGGAACGCCATGACCACTTCGACCACCACCACGATCATCCGGGGCCACGACGAGGGTGAGGCCACCTGGTTCCTCAACACCCTCACGACCAAGGTCCTCGGCGTGGCCGAGACCGGCAGCGCCTACGGCATCACCGAGCAGTGGGTCACCGCCGCCTCGAACCCCCCGCGGCACCGCCACGCCGGCGAGGACGAGGCCTTCTACGTGCTCGACGGCGAGGTCGAGGTCGAGGTCGACGGTCAGGTCTCCACCGTCACGACCGGAGCCCTCGCCTTCGTGCCCCGGGGAGCCGTCCACACCTATCGCGTGGTGTCCCCCACCGCCCGCCTGCTGGTCATCACCTCGGGCAAGCCGGCCGACAACCTCGAGGACTTCTTCTTCGCCATGGGCGACCCCACCGACGACCGGGTCCTCCCGGAGCCGGCCGCACCCGACATGGATCGCCTCGTGAGCCTCGCCGACCGCTCGGGCATCGAGTTCGTCTGATGCGCCTGTTGGTCGTGGTCGCCCACCCGGACGACGAGACGTTCGGCTGCGGCTCGGTGCTGGCCCACGCCCACGCACGGGGCCACATCACCGCGGTGGTGTGCGCCACCCGGGGCGAGGCCGGCGAGAGCAGGGTCCCCACCGACGACCTCGCCGCGCAGCGCGAGGCCGAGCTGCGGGGCGCAGCGACCATCCTCGGCGTCGACGAGGTCGTGCTGCTCGGCCACGTCGACTCCGACATGGAGGGCACTCCCCCACCGGGCGCGCTCGTGGCCGTCGACCCCGCATCGCTGGCCCGGGAGATCGGCGAGCACATCGAGCGGTGGCGGCCCGACGTGGTCGTCACCCTCGATGCCAGCGACGGCCACCGCGACCACGTCGCCGTCCGCGACGCCACCGTCGTCGCCGTCGACGCGGCCGCCACGACCCCGGCGCTCTACCTCGTGTGCCTGGCCCGCTCGTCGATGCAGCGGTGGGCCGAGCACATGAGCGCCATCGGCGGGGGCGAGGCGTACGTGGGCCACGAGCTGGGCACCCCGGACGACGAGATCACCACGTTCGTCGACGTGGCGGCCGAGCTCGACGTGCGCTGGGAGGCGATCCGCGCCCACGTCAGCCAGGCCAGCCCCTACGACGAGCTGCCGCCCGAGCTCCAGCGCGAGTTCCTGGCCACCGACCGGCTGCAGCTCGTGCGCGGGGCCGACCTCCTGGCCGAGGCCTGACCGGGCCCCACACGCGGTTCTGGCATGCGTTCTGCACCTCCAGGGGTGCAGAACGCATGCCAGAACGGAAGATGGGCGGGGGCTACGCCTTGGTGGTGACGGTGCCGGCGAGCTGGCCCTCGGCCCGCCAGCGCTCGAGGTGGCCCAGGTAGTCGATGACGCCGCCGGCGTAGACCAGGTTGCGGGCCGCCTTGGCGTCGGGCTCCTGCAGCTCGGAGTTGTAGAAGCTCGGCGTGCAGATGGCGACGTACTCGGCGGGGCCGGCGGCGGCGCCGTAGAGCGTCATCAGCCAGTCCTCCTCGGCCTCCGGCGTGGCCTCGATGGTCTCGATGCCCTGCTCCCTGCACGCGGCCACGATGGCCGCGCAGTGGGCGGCCGAACCGGCCAGGAAGTGCACGAAGTTGGTGCCGAACCCGGCCTGCACGAGGCTGATCAGCATCAAGTTCGGGAAGTCGCCCTGGAGCACGCCGTGCATGGTGCGGGCGCCCTCGGACCAGCGCTCGCTCATGGCCTGGCCACGGCGGCCGACCGGGTCGAACCCGACGCGCTGCTCGTAGTCGGTGTTGACCTCGAATCCGGAGGCGAACACGAGGCAGTCGACCGGGTACTCGACGCCGTCGACCACGACCGCGTTCTCGGTGATGCTGTCGACGCCCCGGCCGTCGGTGTCGACGAGGGTGACGTTGGGCTTGTTGAAGGCCGGCAGGTAGTCGTCGTGGAAGCAGACCCGCTTGCAGTTCTTGGCCCAGTAGGGCTTGAGCTTCTCGGCGGTGTCGGGATCGTCGACGATCTCGTCGACCCGGCGCCGGATCTCCTCCATCGTCAGGAAGTCGCTCAGCTCGAGGGCGGCGGCCTCCTCCTCGGACGACACCGCGGCCTGGGTGTTGTCCCACATGACGTGGGTCCAGCCGTCGGCGACGAGGTTCTCCTCGGGCTTCACGCCGGTGACGCTCTGGGTGAAGTTGACGATGCGCTCCTGCTGCCACCCCGGCTTCAGGCTCTTGAACCACTCGACGTCGGTCGGGGCCTGGTCGCGCACGCCGACGGCGGAGGGCGTGCGCTGGAAGACGATGACCTGCTTGGCCGAGTTGGCCAGCTGGGGGATGGCCTGCACGGCGGTGGCGCCGGTGCCGATGATGCCCACGACCTTGTCGCCCAGCTTGTCCATCGGGCTGGTGGGGCTGCCGCCGGTGTAGGCGTAGTCCCAGCGGCTGGTGTGGAAGGCCTTGCCCTGGAAGGTCTCGATGCCCGGGATGCCCGGCAGCTTGGCCTTGTGGAGGATGCCGCCGGCGACCACCACGAAGCGGGCCCGGATGGTGTCGCCCCGGTCGGTGGTGACGACCCAGCGGTGGGCGTCGTCGTCCCACACCGCGCCGCTGATCACCGTCTGGAACAGGGCGTTCTCGTAGAGGTCGAAGGTGCGGCCGAGCAGCTTGCAGTACTCGAAGATCTCCGGCGCCTGGGCGTAGCGCTGGGTGGGCATGTAGCCCGTGTCCTCGAGCAGCGGGAGGTAGGTGTACGACTCGACGTCGCACATGCAGCCCGGGTAGCGGTTCCAGTACCAGGTGCCGCCGAAGTCGCCGGCCTTCTCGACCAGGCGGAAGTCACGGATGCCGAGCTTGGTGAGGTCGATGGCGGTGAGCATGCCGCCGAAGCCTCCGCCCACGATGAGGACCTCGGTCTCCTCCACGACGGGCTCGCGCTCGACCCGCTCGGTGTAGGGGTCGCGGTCGAACTCGGCGTACTCGCCCTTCAGCTCCTTGAACTGCTTGTTGCCGTCGGGGCGGACCCGCTTCTCCTTCTCGATGCGGTAGCGCTCGCGCAGCGCCTCGACGTCGATGTCGGTCGGATCGATGGCCATGGGTGTCCCCCTCGTGCGAAAAGTATCGATCATTGGTACATCACGCGGCCGGCCCACGGGCCGCCGCCACGGAAGTTGGGACCAAGGTCCCAGGGCGCGCGTGCCTACAGGACCGAGAGCTCGATCTCGACCCGGTCGCCCTCGCCCACGGCCGCCTTGCGGCGGATCTCCTTCTTCACCGGCAGGACATAGGTGGCGTTCTTCGAGTCCGGGAAGATCGAGGTGCGCCAGACCTGACCCCCGAGCACCACCTCGACCCGCCGCGAGCCGAAGCCCCGGTCCGTCGCACCGTGGACCTCGTCGATGACGTCGGACAGGTCGGGCGGGAGCGCGGCGAAGACCCATGGCTGCGGGCCGTCCCACTCGTACAGCTCGGCCTCGAACGTGAACTCCCCACTCATGGCCGTGACCGTAGCCAGGGCCTGCGACAGCCCGCCGGGACTGGGAGACTGGCGCCCATGACGGACACGGTCGGGCTGGTCGGGTTGGGGTTCATCGGTGCGTCGATCGGCGAGCGCCTGCTCGTCACCGGCGAGCCGCCGGTCGTGCTCGACGTGGTCGCCGAACCGGTCGATGCACTGGTCGCCCGAGGCGCCGTCGCCGCCGCGTCGGCCCGTGACCTCGCCTCGCGCTGCGACGTCGTGCTCGTGTGCGTGCAGACCGACCAGCAGTGCCTCGACCTGGTGACCGGCCCCGACGGCCTCCTGTCGGCCGCCCGCCCCGGCTCGGTGGTCGCCGTGCTCTCGACGATCTCCCCCGGCACCATCGACACCCTCGCCGCCGCCGCCCACGCCGCAGGTGTCGACCTGCTCGAGGTGCCCATGGCCGGGCAGGGGGCCAGGAGCGTCGCCGACGCCAGCATGTTCGTGCTCGCCGGCGGCGACGACGCCGTGCGCGAGCGCTGCCGGCCCACGCTCGAGCGCTTCGCCCGGGTGATCGAGACCGGGCCGCTCGGCAGTGGCGCGGCCCTGAAGCTGGCCCACAACGTCATGGTCTACGTGAGCCGCATCGGGGCGCTGGAGGCGGTCGAGCTGGCCCGGGCCGCCGGGGTCCGCGACGGGCTGGTCGCCGAGCTCACCGCCCAGACCGGCACGCTCTCGGAGCAGTCGTCGGTGTGGCTCGGCATCTACGAGGCGCGGCGCCGGGGCGAGACCGACCCGGTGCTCGACGCCAACATGGTCACCGCCGCCGACCTCTACGCCAAGGACCTGGGCCACGCGGTGGCCCTGGGCGCCGACCTCGGCGTCGACCTGGCGGCGAGCGCGGCGGCGATCCCGTTCGCCGACCAGATCTACCTCGTGCGCGACCACGCCCCCGACGAGGCCTGAAGGGTCCCTCCCCCCCCCGTTCTGGTGGAGGTCTACCCCCCGATTCCGGGGGTGTGCTGTCGCGGGACATGGGTGACAGGTATGTCGCGAGACATCGGTGACAGTCAGGAATGTAGGCGGGGGCGGCGAGGGCCTCCTCGTTTGCGGTCGGAGGGTTGGTAGGAGCGGTCGGGGTCGAGGGTGAGGTGGCGTATGAGTGTCCCGTCGATGAAGACGTTGGCGGCGGTTCCGGCGATTTGGACCTGGGCGCGGTGGTGTTCCCACTCGACCCCGATGTGGATGCGGAGTCGGCTCACTTGGACGGTGCCGTCGGCGGCGACGGTGCCCTCGAGGAGGCGGGCGGGCCAGACGGGATGGGCGAGCGGTTCGGGCGCCGGGCCTGCGGCGGGGGTGGCGTGCCAGCGGGTGATCGGGGTGACTCGCCCGATGCCTTGGTGGGGGCGGTGGTGGTTGTAGAGCTCGCGGAACTTGTCGAGCTGGGCCTGTAGCTCGACGGCATCTCGAGCGAGGGGTTGTTGGCGGAGCCATTTCTTGAGGGTCTGTTGGAATCGTTCGATCTTGCCGGTGGTCTGCGGGTGATAGGGCCGCCCGCACACCGGTCGGATCCCGGCGTCTCGCAGCTGTCGTTCGAACTC
Organism: Acidimicrobiales bacterium; assembly: GCA_965279255.1. Classification (GTDB taxonomy): domain Bacteria; phylum Actinomycetota; class Acidimicrobiia; order Acidimicrobiales; family Acidimicrobilacustridaceae; genus CAMFLJ01. Next base: position 4,110,840 of record OZ257146.1, on the reverse strand, counting down.
GACTTCGAACCCGCGCAGCTTCCCGGAGAAGCACAAGCCGTTGTCCGACAACACCCCGGCTGGCAGACCCCACACCGCTGCGGCCTGACTGAACGTGGCCCACGCTTCGAGCGACGTTGCTTCGAGCACGGCCCGGGACGCGATCGCGACCCGGGAGTGGTCATCGATGATGTTGAAGACCTTGACCACGCCGGTCGCTGTGACCCAGTCAGTCGCGTCGATCTGCCAGCGCTCGTTCGGCGCAGCGGCTTCGAAACGACGCCACGACGACTTCGGGCGCTTCTTCGGCTGAGGCTGGATCAGCCCTCGACGGACCAGCACTCGATGAACGCCAGCGATCGACGGGACCGCATCGAGCTCTGAGCGGGCGAGATGCCATGAGATCGTGGTCGCCCCGTGATCGAGGCCCGCATCGATCAGCTCCTTGCGAAGCCTCACGATGCGGTCCTCGACCTCGACCGAGATCTGGGTCGGTGACGACAACGGGCGCCGAGAACGTTCCTCAAGCCCCGCCAGCCCCTCGGCGCGATATCGAGCCGCCCACTTGTAGAACGTCTTGCGCGACACCCCGTTCTCGGCGCACACCGCCGACACGTTCACCGGGTGGCCCTCAACAAGCGCCGTCACCGCCGCGAACACCTTCACCGACATCGGAGTCACCTTCCCGGCCATGACCCATCGTCACGGCCCAACAGGTGTCACCCATGTCTCGCGACATCAACTGTCACCGATGTCCTGAGAAGAGACACCCCCCGATTCCGGGGGCGGATCTCCACCAGAACCCGAACGCGGGTCCGGCCTGAGGCGTCGGTCCGGCTAGGCGACGGGGACGAGGGCAGGCTTCACGCCGGCAGGGTCGAACTCGATGTGCACCGACTCCCAGGCCCGGGCGAACGTGGCGGCCAGGATCTGCGGCTCGGTGCCGGGCGCCAGGTGCCACTCGGGGAGGCGGGCGAGCAGGTGCTCGAACATGATCCGCAGCTCCATGCGGGCGAGCGGGGCGCCGAGGCACACGTGGGTGCCGAAGCCGAAGGCCACGTGGTGCTTGATGTGGCGGGTCACGTCGAAGCGCTCGGGGTCGTCGAAGACCCGCTCGTCGTGGTTGGCCGACGGGTACATGAGCAGCAGCTCGTCGCCGGCCTTCAGCTGCTGGCCGTTCAGCTCATGGTCGCGGGTGACGGTGCGGCGCATGTTGAGCACCGGCGACACGAACCGCACGAACTCCTCGACCGCCGTCGTCTCCAGCAGCGACGGGTCGTCGCGCAGCTGGCGCTGCACGCCGGGCTCGAGCGCCAGCTGGCGGCAGATGGCCCCGATGACGGCCCGTGTGGTCTCGGCCCCGCCGTCGACGATGAGGAGGCACTCCTCGAGGATCTTGTCGTCGGGCCAGGGCTCGCCACCCTGCTCGGTGTGGGCCCAGATCGAGATGAGGTCGTCCTGAGGGTCGGCCCGGCGAGCGGCGATGATCTCCATCGTCACCCCGGCCCAGCGCATCATCACCTCGACGACGGCATCGTCGAACGAGGTCTGGGGCGAGCCGTCGGCGTTGGTCTGCCCCGCGGAATACATGGTCAGGGCGGAGACCTCACGGATCAGCTCCCAGCCGTCGTAGCCGTAGCCGAGCAGGTGGGCGATCTCCATGGCCGGCAGCCGCGACGCGACCTGCTCGACGATCTCGATCTGCCCCGAGCCCGACGCGGTGGCGGCGTCGATGATCTCGTCGCACAGCCGGTGGACCTCGGCCTCGTGGTCGCGCACGGCCTTCGGCGTGAAGCGGCGCACCACGAGCTTGCGCTGGTCCTGGTGGTGGGGGTCGTCGAGGTTGATCATCGACCGGTCGGCGCTCTGGTCGATCTTCGGGCGCGACCCCTGGAACGAGCTGTAGAGGGACGAGTCGTTCTCGACCGCCATGACGTCGGCGTAGCGGGAGATGCCCCAGAGCTGCTGCACCGGGTCCCAGTGCACCGGCGAGTTGTCGCGCAGCCAGCGGTAGGCGTCCCACGGGTCGACGTAGAACTGCGGGTCGAGCAGGTTGATCTCGGGCTGATCGCTCATCGGTGTGGTCCCTTCCCCCACCGCCCTTCGGCGGCTTGCTGGAACCTGCTTCTAGCAGCCGTCACCGCAGGTGTCGACGGCCGAAGGTCCCGACCGGCTCCCCCCGGCCCGACCGGCGTCGGGCGCCGGGCGGGCCGAGGTGGAGGGGTCGCCCTGCGACGGGCTCAGCGGAGGTCGAACCGGTCGAGCTCCATGACCTTCACCCACGCCGCGACGAAGTCCCGGACGAACCGTGTCTCCGAGCCGTCCTCGGCGTAGAGCTCGGTCAGGGCCCGCAGCTGCGAGTGCGAGCCGAGCACGAGGTCGACCGACGATGCCGTCCCGCGCAGCTCGCCGGACGAGCGGTCACGGCCCTCGTACACGTCCTCCTCGGTGGAGGTCGTCCACACCGTCGACGAGTCGAGCAGGTTCACGAGCACGTCGTTGGAGAGCACACCGGGCCGGTCGGTGAGCACGCCCACCGGCGAGCGACCCACGTTGGCGTCGAGGGCGCGCATGCCGCCGACGAGCACCGTCATCTCCCGGGCCGTCAGCGTGAGCAGGTTGGCCCGGTCGAGCAGGAGCGTCTCGGGCGCCAGCTTCTCGGCCGGGCGACGCCAGCCCCGGAAGCCGTCGGCGCGGGGCTCGAGCACCGTGAACGACTCGACGTCGGTCTGCTCCTGGGTGGCGTCGGTGCGGCCCGGGTGGAAGGGCACCACGACCTCGTGGCCCGCCGCCCGCGCCGCCTCCTCGACCGCCGCCGAGCCGGCCAGCACGATCAGGTCGGCCAGCGACACCCGCACTCCGTCGGTGCGCCCGTCGGCGAACTCGTCGCGGATGCGCTCGAGCACGGCCAGGACCTCGGCCAGCTGCTCCGGCTCGTTGACGTCCCAGTCCTTCTGCGGGGCCAGGCGGATGCGGGCACCGTTGGCACCGCCTCGCTTGTCGGTGCCCCGGAAGCTGGCCGCCGACGCCCAGGCGGTGGCCACGAGCTGCGGCACCGACAGGCCCGAGTCGAGGACCCGCCGCTTCAGCTCGGCGATCTCGGCCTCGCCGACCAGCTCGTGGTCGACCGGCGGCACCGGGTCCTGCCACAGCTGGGGCTCGGGCACCCACGGCCCGAGGAAGCGGCTGACCGGGCCCATGTCGCGGTGCAGGAGCTTGTACCAGGCCCGGGCGAAGGCGTCGGCGAGCTGGTCGGGGTGCTCGTGGAAGCGGCGGGCGATGGGCTCGTAGACCGGGTCGAACCGCAGGGCCAGGTCGGAGGTGAGCATCATCGGGGCATGGCGCCGCGACGGGTCGTGGGCGTCGGGCACGGTGCCCTGGGCCTCGGGGTTCGTCGGCGTCCACTGCTTGGCCCCGGCAGGGCTCTCGGTGAGCTCCCAGTCGTAGCCGAAGAGGTTGTCGAGGTAGCCGTTGTCCCACCGGGTGGGTTCGGCGGTCCAGGCCCCCTCGAGCCCGCTCGTGATGGCGTCGGAGCCGACACCCGTGCCGAAGGTGTTGGGCCATCCGAGGCCCATGGCGTGCACCGGGCAGCCCTCCGGCTCCGCTCCGACGTGCTCGCCCGACGCGGCACCGTGGCACTTGCCGAAGGTGTGGCCGCCGACGATCAGGGCGACGGTCTCCTCGTCGTCCATCGCCATGCGGGCGAACGTCTCCCGGATGTCGCGGGCCGAGCCGACGGGGTCGGGGTTGCCGTTGGGCCCCTCCGGGTTCACGTAGATGAGGCCCATCTGCACCGCACCCAGGGTGTCGGCCAGCTCGCGGTCGCCGCTGTAGCGCTCGTCGCCGAGCCAGGTGTCCTCGGGGCCCCAGATCACCTCGTCGGGCTCGAAGGCGTCGGGACGGCCGAACCCGAAGCCGAACGTCTCGAACCCCATGTCCTCGAGGGCGACGTTGCCGGCGAGCACGATCAGGTCGGCCCACGACACGGCGTCGCCGAAGCGCTGCTTGACCGGCCAGAGCAGCCGGCGGGCCTTGTCGAGGTTGGCGTTGTCGGGCCAGCTGTTGAGCGGGGCGAAGCGCTGCAGCCCGGCGCCGCCTCCACCACGGCCGTCGGCGATGCGGTAGGTGCCGGCCGCGTGCCAGGCCATCCGGATGAAGAGCGGGCCGTAGTGGCCGTAGTCGGAGGGCCACCAGTCCTGCGAGGTGTGCATCACCTCGACGAGCGCACGCTTCACCTCGTCGACGTCGACCGTCGCGAAGGCGTCCGCGTAGCGGAAGTCGGGCCCCCGTGGATCGACACGCTGCTCGTGGGGGCGAAGCACGCTCAGGTCGAGCTGCTCGGGCCACCAGTCCTTGTTCGACCGGGGCCGGTGGGGCTCGGGCTCCGGTGCGGAGATGACGGGGTTCTCGCTCTCGGACACGGCGTTCCTCCTCGCATGCGGGTGGCGGGACCGTGGTCGACGGCCCGTCCTTCGGTGACGGTAACGACGCCGCGCCACCAGGATTCCGGCGAGCCGATCGATTCTCCCTACGAGCGCGATCGACGAACCACCGCCCCGACCGGGATACCCGCTCAGGTACCGGTACCCTGGGCCCACATCGCAGAGGCACCGGTCCGACCGCGGGACCGGGACCTGGGTGCTGCTCATGACCGTCCGTACGAGGTCGGCCCATGTCGCTGCAGACACGTTGCAGGCCGTGGTAGCGACCCGTAGCACGATGCCCGAGGAGCCCGCTCTCTCGGTGTCGCCCGTGGAGCCGAGCCCCCGCTCCCCCGGTCGACCCGACGGTCGATGCCCACGGGGGAAGCGTGAACCCACATGCCCGACACCGCACACGGATCAGGGGTGGCCACCGCGCGCCCCGACACCGACGACGCCACCACCGGCCGTCACTTCGGCGTGGAGCTCAACGCCGCCATCGAGGAGTGCCTCGACGAGCGCACCCTCCGACGGGCCCACGGGCGCCTCCAGCGCAAGGCGCTCGTCATCGGGGCCTGGTACATCGCCTCCTACGTGCTGCTGCTGCTCGCCGGCTCGTGGTGGCTCGGCATCCTCGCCTGCACCTCGCTGGCGGTGTCGATGGCGGGGGTCGGCTTCAACATCCAGCACGACGCCAACCACAACGCCCTGTTCCGCACCCACGGCGCCAAGCGCCTGACCGTCGCCAACCGGGCCGTCGGCTGGTCGATGTACGCCGTCGGCGCCAGCGCCAGCCAGTGGATCAAGGGCCACGTGCAGGTCCACCACACCGCCACCAACGTGGTCGGCAAGGACGACGACATCGCCCTGGCCCCCTTCGGCCGCCTCGCCCCGCAGCAGCAGCGCCACCCGTGGCACCGCTTCCAGCACCTCTACCTCTGGGCGCTCTACTGCTTCACCGCGGTGGCGATCATGGTGGCCGACATCATCGGCGTGATCTCCCAGTCGGTCAGCGGCGACCGGCTCGGCCGACGTCCGTCGTTCGGTGACTACACCGTGCTGGTCCTGACCAAGACCACCTTCGTGTTCGCCATGGTCGTGGTGCCGCTGCTGCTGCACCCCTGGTGGATCGTCGTGCTCGGCATCTCGCTGACCCTCGCCATCGCCGGGCTGCTGCTCGGCGTGGTCTTCCAGCTCGCCCACGCCGTCGAGCAGGCCGAGTTCCGCACCAACGACGAGCTCCCCGGCGTGGGCTGGCACGAGTGGCAGGTCCGCTCGACGGTCGACTTCTGCCACGGCCGTGGCCCGGTCGCCCGGATGGTGACCTGGTACACGGGCGGGCTCAACTACCAGACCGAGCACCACCTCTTCCCGAGGGTGCCCCACACCGCCTACCCGGAGATCCTCCCCGTGGTGCAGCGGGTGTGCGACGACTTCTCGGTCGAGCACCGGGTGCAGCCCACGCTGCGCCAGGCCCTCGGCTCGCACTACCGCCACCTGCGTCGCCTCGGTCGGCCCTGACACCGGCGATCAGCGCGTGAGCAGTGACAGCGTGCCGTCGCCCACCAGGTAGAGGCCTACGACGAACGAGACCAGCGCGACCAGGGTCGGGCCCAGCTCCACCAGGCGCTCCTTGAGGGCGTTCAGGTGGGCCTCGGCCTCGCCGGGCCGACGGGCGAAGTAGAGGTAGGTCACGCCCACGGTCGCGGTCGACACGACGGTGAAGACGAGGAACGACACCACCGCCAGCACCAGGGCCTCGTGGTGGTTCGCCACCACGAGGGCCGCCGCCGCGGTGAGGGTCCACGGCTGCTCCCACACGCCCACGACCACCGCTTCCAGCGGGCCGAGGTCCTCGAGCCGGTCCTTCATGCTCGCCTCTCGCGGGGAGGCCTTCCGGGGCCGGTCGCGGTGGCGCCACTCGCGCACGCCGAGGATCACCAGCCCCAGGCCGAGCACGATCTCGACCACGTTCAGGGTGGCGTGGCCGGCACCCTGCGACGCCGTGTGGGTGCCGCCGATGACGTAGCTGCCGACGAACACGACGACGAGCGACAGCGTCCAGCCGATCAGGAAGGCCGCGCCGTTCACGGTCGCCCGCTTGGTGGCCAGCAGCAGGATGAACACGACGATGGTGCTCGGCGAGAGGCTCGCCAGCACGCCGAGCACCAGGATGGTGAACAGCAGGGCCATCGACTACGGGATCCGGTAGCCGTCTCGGGTGAGGATGCGCACGGGGTCGGAGCCGTCCCAGTCGGCGCAGGTCCGGGAGATCGCCGTGAGCTGGTCGAGGAAGCCGGGCACCGCCTCGGTGACCTCGACCATGAACCCGAAGTCGGCGACGGTGTCGAAGAAGGCCACCCGCTGGCCACGAGCCTCGATCTCGCTCGCCAGCTCGTAGCCGAGGGCGAGGTAGTGGGCCGTGGTGCCCTCGTAGTCGGCGGTCACGGTCGAGAGCTGGTGCAGCCCGGTGCCGCCCGACGGGAAGAGGTCGCGGTAGATGCTCGGCCGGTCGCAGTGCTGCTGGATGAGCTCGATCTGCACCGGCCCGGCCTGGGCCACCGCCACCTGCATCTCGACCATCGACTCCGCGCCGCGGTAGGTGCAGGCGACCTCCATGCGGGGCAGCACGTGGAAGGGCCCGACGGCGAACACGTCGACCCAGCGCCGGGCGGCGGCGAACAGGTCGTCGACCACGAAGCCGAGCTGGAAGAGCCGGTACTCGCCCACGGGCCACGACTGCTGGAAGAGCCGGTTCGGGTCGGTCGTCATCGGGTGCACCTCTCGAAGGGGGTCGACCTCATCGGGCCGCACGGACGAGCACGTCCTGCATCACGGTGGCCAGCAGGTGCCCGTCGGCGTCGTGGAGCATGCCCCTGGCCAGACCGCGGTCACCCGAGATCGCCACGGTCTGCTGGGTGTGGAGCACCCACTCGTCGACGCGCACGGGCCGGTGGAACCAGATGGCGTGGTCGAGGCTGAACCCCATGAGCCCGGCCGGTGGGTAGCCACCCGGGTAGGAGCGGAAGACCACGTCGAGCAGGAGGTAGTCGCTGGCGTAGGTGAGCAGGGCCGCGTGCAGCAGCGGGTCGTCGCCGACGCCGCGGGGCAGACGCATCCAGTGGGAGCGGGCGTCGTGGGCCACCTCGCCGGTGAAGAAGCTCGGGGCCTCGGCCATGCGCATCTCGAGCGGCGGCGGGCGGTCGATCCAGAGGCGGCCCTGGTCGTGGCGCTCGGGCGGCACCTGCTCGGCCCAGTCCTGCAGGCGCGGGAGCCCCTCGGGTGGTGGGGCCGTCGGAGCCGGCTCGGCCACCTCCGGGCCCGGGGGGTTGGCGTGGAACGAGGCGATGGCCACGAGCAGCTGGCGCTCGCCCTGGGTGACGGTGACCCGACGGGTGGAGAACGACCGGCCGTCGCGCACCCGCTCGACGAGGAGCTCGACCGCCTCGCCGGGGATACCCGCATCGGCGAAGTAGGCGTGGAGCGACTGGGGCTCCTTGTCGGTGACGGTCGCCGCCGCGGCCAGCAGGGCCTGGGCGAGGGTCTGGCCCCCGAAGACCCGGTCGAAGCGACCCGGCTCGGGCACCACACGGAAGCGGTCGCCGCCGATCGGCTGCGGGTCGAGGGCCGGGAGCAACCCGTCGAGCGCCTCGAGGATCGCCTGCTCCAACGTCGCGTCGTCCTCCTCGAGCTCCACGGGGACATGGTTACCACGGCACCTCTGTGGAATCCTCTGGGCCGTCGGAGCGGACCGAGGGCGTCGCTCACGGGCACGGACGGCCAGGGGGACGGCGGATGCTGAGTGGCGAGAAGATCCTGATCACCGGGCCGGCGGGGCGCATCGCGTCGGGCCTGGCCCGGTCTCTCGCGCCCGACAACGAGGTGTGGGGCATCGCCCGGTTCACCGACCCCGCCGCCCGCGAGCGGGTCGAGCAGCTCGGCGTGACCACGCGGGCGGTCGACATCGCCGACGGCCGCTTCGACGAGCTCCCCACCGACTTCACCTACCTGCTGCACCTGGCCGCCGACTTCAGCCCCGACGACTACGACCGGGCGCTGCGGGTGAACGCCGAGGCCACCGGGTTCCTGCTCGAGCACTGCCGCTCGGCCAAGGCCGCGCTGGTGATGTCCACGGTCACCACCTACAAGCCCCACCCCGACCCGTGGCACGCCTTCCGGGAGGACGACCCCCTCGGCGACGCCATGGCCCCTCCCTCGGCGCCCTACTCGGTGTCGAAGATCGCCCAGGAGGCCGTGGCCCGCTACTGCGCCCGCTCCCTCGACCTGCCCGTCACCATCGCCCGCATGTGCGCCGCCTACGGCGAGCAGGGTGGCCTGCCCAACTGGCACCTCGACGCGGTGGCGGCCGGCGAGCCCGTCCGCACCCGCTGGGACCCGATGCCCTACAGCCCGATCCACGACGACGACATCGCCGCCCAGCTCGAGCCGCTGCTCGACGCCGCGAGCGTGCCGGCCACCATCGTCAACTGGGGTGGCGACGAGCCGGTGAGCGTGCAGGAGTGGACGGCCTGGTTCGGCGAGCTGCTCGGCGTCGAGGCGCGGGTCGAGGTCGAGCCCATCGCCGGCGCCTCGATCGGGTCGGTCGCCGACCACTCGAAGCGCCTCGCCATCACCGGCCCGTGCCGGGTGGGCTGGCGCGACGGCTTCCGTCGCCTGGCCGAGGAGCGCTCGTGACGGCCGACCGCTACCCCACCAGCGAGCAGATGATGGACGTCGCCGTCGAGTCGACCGGCCTCACCGACTTCGGGCCCGGCGACTTCCGCGAGGGGCTCGACGTGCTGCTCGAGAGCCTGGCCGCCGACGCCGGTCTGGCCCCCGCCACCGACGCGGCCGTGGTGGGCGTCCTGCAGACCCGGCTCACCAACCGCCTGCTCGTCGAGCAGTGGTACCGCGACCACCCCGAGGTCGACGACGTCGAGGTGCTCGGCCCCGTCGACGTCATCGGCCTCACCCGCACCGGCACGACGGCGCTCGGCTCGATGCTGTCGCTCGACCCCCAGTTCCGCAGCCTCCGCATGTGGGAGCAGCGGAACCCGGTGCCGCCCCCGGTGCTCGCCGACGAGCTCGACGACCCCCGCCGCCTGGCCTACGCCGCCGAGATCGCGGCGCTGCCGCCCGAGGCCCACGCCATGCACCACTACGAGGTCGACGCCAGCGTCGAGGACAGCGACGTGCTGGGCATGGCCTTCCACGGCCAGCAGTACACGATGCCGGTGTACGGCTATCACCGCTGGTGGCGAGAGGCCGACTCCACCGAGGCGTTCCACTACCACCGACGGGTGGCCAAGCTGCTCACCTCGCAGCGGCCGCCCGATCGCTGGCTGTTCAAGTCGCCCCACCACAAGTTCCACCTCGAGGCCGTGGTGGCCGCCTACCCCGACGCCCGGTTCGTGATGACCCACCGCGACCCGGCCCGGTCCATCCCCTCCTACGCCAGCCTGGTGGCGAGCATCTTCCCGACCGCGGCGGCGCCCGAGGGCCACGACCCGACCCGCCTGGGCCCGGAGGTGTCGACCCACATGCGCGAGGGCATGGAGCACGCCATCGCCGCGCGGGGTCGCATCGGCGAGGACCGCTTCCTCGACGTCCACCACGAGGACCTCAACACCGACCCGCTGGGCACCGTCGCCCGGGTCTACGACTTCCTGGGCCTGACGCTCGGCGCCGACGTCGAGCGCACCATCGACGAGTGGCAGCGGACGAACCGCACGGGTGCCAAGGGCGCCCATCGCTACACGCCCGAGCAGTTCGGCCTGAGCGCCGAGCAGATCCACGATGACTTCGACTTCTACATCCGCCGCTTCGACGTGCACGTCGACGGCTGATCGAGCACACAGGAGATCACGACGATGACCGACAGCACCCCGAACGGCAGCCACGACGCCGGCGGCCTGCCCACCTGGGCCGAGCAGATGCGGGCGCTCGAGCCCGTCGTCGACCACCTCCTCGCCACGTGGAAGCCGGAGGGGGCGACGCCGAGTGACGTGCAGGACATGAACAAGCTCGTGCTGTCGATCCTCTCCGACGGCTACCTCTGCCGCGTGTACACCGACGCCAGCCGGCCGGTCTTCATGCCGCTGTGGAACTACGCCATGAACCAGGGCGGCCCCGATCCCGACTACGTGTACTCCACGACCGAGGTCGACGCGACCGGCACCTACCGGATCTCCGGCTTCCGGGGCACCACCCGCTTCGTCGAGATCACCCAGCAGACCTTCGACATGATGAACATGGGCCAGCTCGAGAACGGCAGCGCCGTGCCTCACACCCACGACCTCGACGACCTCGAGCTCGACGGCGAGGGCCGCTTCAGCGTGGTGCTGAGCCCCGAGCGCCCTGCCGGCCACACCGGCGACTGGTGGCCCCTCGACCCCCGCACCCGGCGCCTGCTCATGCGGAAGTGCTCGTGTGACTGGACCAACGAGGTCGACGCCCGTGTGGCCATCGAGCGCCTCGACGACCCCGGCGCCGACATGACCCCGGAGGAGACCGCCCGCCGGTTCTCCGACATGGCCGAGTGGATCAAGGGGATGATCGGCTTCGACATGGGCCTCGTGCGCTACTACCGCGAGCACCACGGGGTGAACACGTTCCTGCGCTCCACCAAGATCGACTCCATCGGCGGGCTGCCGACCCAGGCGTACTACGACGGCATCTACGAGATCGATGACGACGAGGCGCTCGTGGTCGAGACCGAGCTCCCGAAGACCAGCCGCTACTGGCAGGCCCTGGTCGCCGACGACCGGTTCTGCACGGTCGACTGGGTGAACCGCCAGTCGAGCCTGAACGACACCCAGGCCCGCGTCGACAGCGACGGCCGGTTCCGCTTCGTCGTGTCGAAGGGCGACCCGGGCGTGCCCAACTGGCTCGACAAGGCCGACAACCCGTGGGGCATCATCCAGATGCGCTTCAACCAGGGCAGCGACTACCCCGACCCGAGCATCGTGAAGGTGAAGCTCTCCGAGGTGCGCGACCACCTCCCGGCCGACACGCCGGTGGTCACCCCCGAGGAGCGGGTCGAGGCGCTCCGGCGCCGACGCGAAGGTGCCCAGCTGCGCCGCATCTGGTAGTCGGCTAACGGGTCCCGGTCAGCACCGGCAGCAGGGCGGCGGCCACCTCAGCCGGACGCTCCTCGTGGGAGAACAACGCCGCGCCGCGCACGACCTCGAGGTCGGCGTCGGGGAAGGTGGCGACCATCTCCTCGGCCCAGGCCAGGGGGAAGAACGGGTCCTGGTCGCCCCACACCAGCCGGACGGGCACGTCGAGGCGGCGGTGGATCGCCCCCAGGTCGGTGACCAGGCTCCTGTCGAAGCTGCGCAGCAGCCGGATGCCGGCGTCGAGGCGCTCGGGCCGGTCCCGCAGCGGGGCGAGGAAGAACTCGTCGAACTCACCGTCGAGCAGGGCCTTGTCGACGAAGGCGCCGCCGAGGACGAACTGGTTCCGGCGCAGCGTGCGCTTCCCGCACACCCAGGCGAGGGTGGCGCCGAAGCCGGGCAGGTTGCGCCCCGCGAGGAACAGCTTGAAGCGCCAGCTCAGCCCGTGGCTCTGCTCGGTGTCGACGAGGCCCATCGCCCGTAGGCGGGGGTCGCCCACCATCGCGTGACGGGCGATCATGCCGCCGCTGTCGTGGCCCACCACGGCGACGTCGTCGAGCCCCAGGCGGTCGACGCTGCGCCGCACGCTCTCGATGTGCTGGTCGATGGTGAGCCGGGTGCCGGGGCCGAACCGGCTGGAGCCGGTGCCGGGCAGGTCGATGACGTGGCAGGTCACGTGGTCGACGAGGTGCGGCAGCAGCGTCCGCCACGTGGCCCCGCTCACCGGCCAGCCGTGCACGAAGAGCACGTCGGGCCCCGTTCCCACCCGGCGATGGGCCACCTCGCCCTCCCCCACGTCGAGGTACCCGTCGGGGTCACGGCGGAACAGGTCGGCGGCATCAGCGGCGGTGAGCGTCGGCATGGACCGATCGTCCGGTTCCCCGGCCCCGACCGCAACGAACTGACGAGGTAGGTGCCGCGGTCCGGGGCGACCTCTACCGTTGGCTCGTGCCCGATCCGGACCACCGGGCGGGGCTGTTCCCCGCCCTCCTCAAGCACTGGCGCCGCCAGCGCGGCCTGAGCCAGCTCGACCTGGCGCTGAACGCCGACGTCTCGGCCCGCCACGTGAGCTTCCTGGAGACGGGCCGGTCGGTGCCGAGCCCGGAGATGGTGCTGCGGCTGGCCACGACCCTCGGCGTGCCGCTGCGGCAGGTCAACGCCATGCTGCGCTCGGCCGGCCACGAGCCCGTCTACGACGAGTCCGACGACGTCCTCCCGCCGGCGGTCGCCGACGCCCTGGCCCTGCTGAAGGCCCACCACGAGCCCTACCCGCTGATCGTCGTCGACCGCGCCTACCGGGTGCGCGACCTCAACCAGGGAGCCACCCGCCTCCTCGGTGCGCTGCTCGGCACCTCCTCGACCGAACCGGGCCCCGCCGAGCTCGGTCCCGGCACCATCGACGGGCTCGGGCTCAACCTGGCCCGCCTCACCTTCGACCCCGACGGGGCCCAGCCGCTGCTCGCCAACTTCGACCAGGTCGGCCGCGAGCTGCTGTGGCGGATCCAACGAGAGGTGCTCGCCGACCCCGACGACGGCGAGATGCACGAGCTGCTCGACGAGCTGCTGGCCATGCCGACCGTCGACCCCGACTGGCGGCGGGTCGACCTCTCGGTGCCCTCGGACCCGGCCCTCGTGCTGCACCTGCGCGCCGGCGGGCTCGACCTCCGCTTCCTCACGATGATCACCGCCTTCCAGGCCCCGCAGAACGTCGCCATCGAGCACCTGCGCATCGAGACGTGGTTCCCCTACGACAGCGCGACCGCCGAGGCGTGCGCCGGGCTCGCCGGAGGGCCACCGCCGTAGTCTGCGGCCCATGACCGACGACCTCCTCCCCTGGTGGAAGACCTCCGTGCTCTACCAGATCTACCCCCGGTCCTTCGCCGCCACCGCGGGACGGGAAGAGGGCTTGGGCACGGCGGGTGGCGGTACGGCGGGTGGCACGGGAGCCATCGGTGACCTGGCGGGCATCCGCTCGCGCCTCGACCACCTCGTCCGGCTCGGCGTCGACGCCATCTGGCTCTCGCCGTTCTACCGCTCGCCGATGAAGGACTTCGGCTACGACATCAGCGACCACTGCGCCGTCGACCCGATCTTCGGCACCCTCGCCGACATCGACGCCCTCATCGCCGACGCGCACGCCCACGGCCTGCGGGTGCTCGTCGACTTCGTGCCCAACCACACCTCCGACCAGCACCCGTGGTTCGAGGCGTCCCGCTCGGCGCCGGACGACCCCAAGCGCGACTGGTACGTGTGGCGCGACCCGGCGCCCGACGGCGGCCCGCCCAACAACTGGGTGGCGGCGTTCAGCCCGGTGCCGGCCTGGACCTTCGACGAGGCGACCGGGCAGTACTACCTCCACCAGTTCCTCGCCGAGCAGCCCGATCTCAACTGGGCCAACCCCGAGGTCGAGGCGGCCATGCACGACGTCGTGCGCTTCTGGCTCGACCGCGGGGTCGACGGGTTCCGCGTCGACGTGATCCACGGCATCGGCAAGGACCCCGACCTGGCCGACGACCCCGCCGAGCTGGTCGGCCTCCCCCACGTCCCGCTCAACGACCGGCCCGAGACCCACCCCCTCATCCGGCGCCTGCGCGCGCTGCTCGACAGCTACCCGGGCGAACGGATGATGCTCGGCGAGGTCTACCTGCTCGACACCCACCTGGTCGCCCCCTACTACGGCGACGACGACGAGCTGCACCTGTCGTTCAACTTCCCGCCGCTCTACGCCCGGTGGACCGCGGAGGCGTGGCGGCAGCAGATCGAGACCACCACCGGCCTGCTCGACCCCATCGGCGCCTGGCCCACCTGGGTGCTGTCGAACCACGACAACCCGCGCCACCGCACCCGCTACGGGTCGGAGGAGCGGGCCCGGGCGGCGGCCCTGCTGCTGCTCGGCCTGCGGGGCACACCCGTGCTCTACGCCGGCGAGGAGCTCGGCCTCCAGGATGCGGAGATCCCCGCCGAGCGGGTGGTCGACCCGGGCGGGCGCGACGGCTGCCGGGCCCCGATCCCGTGGGATCCGACGCTGAACCACGGCTGGCCGTCCGACCCGTGGCTGCCGTTCCCCCCGGAGGCCGACACCCACAGCGTCGCCGACGAGTGGGCCGACCCTCGCTCGACCCTCGCCCTCTACCAGCGGTGCCTGGCCGCCCGTCACGCCTCGGCCGCGCTGCGGGCCGGCGACCAGCGGCTGCTGCAGTGCCCCGACGGCGTGCTCGGTTGGGCGCGAGCGGCGGGAGCGGATCGGCGCGTCGTGCTCGTGAACTTCACCGACGCGAGCGTCGACCTCGAGGGCACCGAGGCCCTGGGCGCCACCGGCGGGTGGACCGTCGAGGTGGCGAGCGACGGCGTCGGCGAGGGCACCGCGTTCACCGGTCGCCTGGGCCCCGACCAGGCCCTCTGGCTCCGCCCCGCCCCCTGACCCACCCCTCCACCGCCCAAAGGTGGCTCACCAGATACAGCCCGCCGCAGCACGTGAGCCACCTTTGGAACGACCGGCCAAAGGTGGCTCACCAGATACAGCCGGCCGAAGCAGGTGAGCCACCTTTCGGGGTCAGTCGGGGGCGTCGAGGCGGACGACGGGGACCTCCTCGGTCGGGAGGTCGACGAAGGCGGCCTCGGCCGCGGAGCCGCCGGGCGGCAGCCGGCGGGCCAGCGCGTCGAGGGCGGGGGCGTCACCCACGTCGTGGCCGGCGCGCTCGCTGAGGAGCCAGCGGACCTCGAGCAGGTCGCAGTAGGCCTGCACCGGGTCGCCGCGGTGGCGCACCGCCTCGTGGGCCCGCTCGGCCCCGGGCGTGAGCACGGTGAGGGTCCACTCCCGGGCGGCGAGGGCCTCGGGGACGGGTCGGCCCCGTTCGGCCTCCCACCGGGCGCGGTGGTCGCGGAGGTCGGCCAGCAGCACGCGGGCCTGGCCCTCGCCCACGTCGAGCCCGGTGAGGGCCCGCAGCTGCTCGGCGTGGAAGCGCCGACCGCCGACCGCCACGGTGAGCCGGACGTCGTCCGGGTCGTCCCGGGCGTCGAGGCGCACCTCGTCGACCGCGAAGCCGACCGCCTGCAGGTCGCGCACCCGGGACGTCGTGACACCGGTGGGGTCGCCGCCGACGTGGGGGCGGTCGTGCAGGAGCGACCACAGCTCCTCGTACCGGGCCACGATGCTCGTCGCCTCGGCGAGGGCCCGGCCGTGCACGTCGTCCTGCTCCCCCCGCCGGGCGGCGACGTCGACCAGGCCCCCGGCCACGTTCTCCTCCATGACCATCAGGTCGGCCGCCCGCTGTCCGTCACTGAGCGACGGATGCGACTCGGCCGTCTCGGCGTCGACCAGCCACGCCTGGATGACCTGGCCGTCACGGGTGAAGAGGGTGTTGGCGAGCGAGCAGTCGCCCCAGTAGATGCCGTTGCGGTGCAGGTCGACGAGCAGCGACGCCATGGCGTCGAACAGGCGGGCCCGGTGAGCGGTGGCGTCCGGGGCGATGCGCAGCAGCAACCGCCGGTACTGCCACGAGCGGTCGAGGTAGGCGGTGACCAGCACGGCGTCGTCGTCCTGGGGCTGCAGGACCACCCCGGCGGCCCGGACCGCGGCCAGGGCCCGCACCTCGGCGACCCGCAGCATCTCGTACTCGTGCAGGGCGGTGCGGCGCGGCAGTGCCTTCAACGCCCAGAGCCGACCGTCGGCCTCCACGAAGCGGACCAGGTGGCGGCTGGGCCCGACGGGGACGTCCCGGAAGGCGACGGTGGTCGGGTCCCACTCGGCGAGCGGGCGACGCCACGGGAGCGAGAGCAGCTCCGGCGAGGCGACCCGCAGTCGCACCTCGAGCGCGCCCACGGGCCGACCGGTCAGCTCGTGGCCGGCACCGACAGCGCCAGGTTCTCGCCCGACGCCGCGTCGAACACGTGGAGGCGCCGGGGGTCGAACCAGATGTGGGCGGTCGTGCCGTCGGCGATGCGGCTGGCCGGGTCGAGGGCGACCACGATCTGGGGCTGCATCGCCTCGCCGCCGAGGTCCTCCTCGATGGCCGCGATGCCCTCGGCCTTCACGTCCGGGAGCTCGATGGGGATGTAGGCGTACTGCTCGTTGCCGAGCCACTCGACCACGTCGATCTTGGCCTCGAACTCGACGCCCCCGGTCGACTTGTCGCCGTCGAGCAGGTCGACGTCCTCGAAGCGCTCCGGGCGCACACCCACGATGACCCACTCGCGATCGCCGACCGCCCGCCGCAGCTCCTCGGGCAGCTCGAACGAGACGAACGGCAGCTCCATGGTGCCGTCGTGCACGTGGGCGGGCACGAAGTTCATGGGAGGTGAGCCGATGAAGCCGGCCACGAACATGTTCACCGGCTGCTCGTACAGGTCGCGCGGCGAGGCGACCTGCTGGAGCTCACCCCGTCGCAGCAGCGCCACGCGGTCGCCGAGGGTCATGGCCTCGGTCTGATCGTGGGTCACGTAGACGGTCGTGATGCCCATGCGCCGCTGCATGCGGAGGATCTCGGTGCGCATCTGGCCCCGCAGCTTGGCGTCGAGGTTCGACAGGGGCTCGTCGAACAGGAAGGCGTCGGCATCGCGCACGATGGCGCGGCCCATGGCGACCCGCTGGCGTTGACCGCCGGAGAGGTTCCCCGGCTTGCGGTCGAGGTGCTCGGTGAGCTCGAGGGTCTCGGCCGCGGCCTCGACCTTCGTGCGGATCTCGTCGTCGGACATCGTCTTGCGCAGCCGCAGCGGGAAGGCGATGTTCTCGTACACGCTGAGGTGCGGGTACAGGGCGTAGTTCTGGAACACCATCGCCAGGTTGCGGTCGCGGGGCGCCTTGTCGTTCACCCGGTCGCCGCCGATGAGCATGTCGCCGGAGGTGATGTCCTCCAGCCCCACGATCATCCGCAGCAGGGTCGACTTCCCGCAGCCCGAAGGGCCCACGAGGATCATGAACTCGCCGTCGGCGATGTCGAGGCTCACGTCGTTGACCGCGGGGAAGCCGTCCCCGTAGGTCTTCACGATGTTGCGCAGGGTGATCTCAGCCATGTGAGTGGAGCTCCTTGGGTCAGCCCTTGACGGCGCCGGCGGTGAGGCCGGCGACGATCCGGCGCTGGAAGAGGAGGACGAGGATGACGACCGGGACGGTCACGACGACCGAGGCCGCCATGATCGCGGTGACGGGCGACTCGAACTGCGAGGCGCCGGTGAAGAACGAGAGGGCGGCGGGCACGGTGCGGGCCCGGTCGGTGGACGTGAGCGACGCCGCGAACAGGAACTCGTTCCAGCAGAAGAAGAACGTGAGGATGGCGGTGGTGAACACGCCGGGTGCGGCGAGGGGCACGATCACCTTCCGGAACGCCTGCCACGCGGTGGCGCCGTCGACCTGGGCGGCCTGCTCCATCTCCCACGGGATCTGCCGGAAGAAGGCCGACATGGTCCAGATCGAGAGCGGGAGGGCGAAGGTCAGGTACGGGATGATGAGCCCGATCCAGGTGTCGTAGATGCCGAGGCTGCGCCACATGTTGAACAGCGGGCCGACGAGGGCGGCCTGCGGGAACATGGCGATGCCGAGCGCCATCGACAGCAGCAGCTTCTTGCCCCGGAAGTCGAGCCGGGCGATGGCGTACGCCGCGAACATGGCGACGATCACCGACAGCACGGTGGCGATGACGGCGATGCCCGCCGAGTTGCGCAGGGCCGAGGTGAACAGCTCGTCCTGGAAGACCGTGGAGAAGTTGTCCCAGGTCCAGTCCTTCGGGAAGAACCCGCTGCTGGTGCGGAACGTGTCAGGGCTCTTGAACGCGAGCGACACCATCCACAGCAGCGGGAACGCGGCCCACGCCAGGATCAGCACGCCCCAGAGGGTCCACCAGTTGCTCGTCTTGCGGCCGTCCATCAGTCATCCCCCCTGACCTGGGACAGGTCGGTCTTGAAGCCCTTGATGAACACGAAGGCGATGACCACGACCGTGAAGAACAACAGGACCGAGATCGAGGAACCGGCGCCGAGGTTCACCAGCGTCACGTTCTGGCGGTAGGCGAGGATCGACAGCGTCTCGGTGTCGTTGGCGCCGGCCGTCATGATGAACGGGTTGTCGAAGATCCGCCACGCGTCGAGTGTGCGGAACAGCACGGCGACCATGATCGCCGCCTTCATGTTGGGCAGGACGACCTTCCAGAGCCGCTGCCAGGCGGTGGCCCCGTCGACCTTGGCCGCCTCGAGCATGTCCTCGGGCACCTGCACCAGGCCGGCGAGCAGGAGCAGCGAGATGAACGGGGTGGTCTTCCAGATCTCCGAGAGGGTGATCACGAAGAGCGAGGTCCAGCGGTCGCCGAACCAGTTGTAGTCGGTGAGGCCGAACCACTGGTTCACGAAGCCCGAGTCGAGCTGGAAGGCGTAGCGCCAGACGAAGGCGGAGACGACGGTGACGATGCCGTAGGGCACGAGGATGGCGGTGCGCACGAACGAGCGGCCCCGCACGATCCGGTACATCACCCAGGCGAAGCCGAAGCCGAGCACCAGCTCGACGGCGACGCTCGCCACCGTGATGATGGCGGTGGTGGCCATCGACGACCACCAGATCGGGTCGGTCAGCACGGTCGCGTAGTTCTGCAGCCCGACGAACTCCTTCCCGTCGGGGTCGGTCAGCCGGTACTTGTAGAGCGACAGCACCAGGGCGTACCCGAGGGGGTACGCCGTCACCAGGATCATGACGATGAAGGCGGGCGCCGACAGGCGCCACCCCAGGCTGCGCTCGTGCCGGAGGCGGTCGGAGACCTTCGCCTTCTTCTTCCCGGGACCCGTCGCCTCGGCGGCCGGACTGGCGGCCGGTGTCTCGATAGCGGTCATCGTCGGCACGCTCCTCTCGGGGCTCGCTGCGGACGCCGGCTCACAGGAGCCGCTTCCCGCTCAGGACGTCGGCCATGTAGGAGTCGGTCTCCTCCGGTGTCTGGGGAGCCCGCACCCCGGAGGCGGGGTGCCAGGTGCGCTGGATCGAGCTCGACACGTCGCCGTAGTACGGGGTGAGCGGGCGGGGGGCAGCACCGTCGATCGACTCCCGGATGAGGTCGGCCATCGGGAAGGCCTCGCGCACGGCCGGGTCGTCGTAGGCGGCGCTGCGGGCGGCCGGGTTGCCGGCCTCCACCATGTACTGGGCGTTGTTCTCGACCGAGGTGATGCACTTCACCGCGTCGAGGGCTTCGGCCTTGTGCTTCGAGAAGTGGCCGATGCCCAGGTCGATCCCGCCGAGCGGCGGGGCGCTCTGCTCACCGGCGTCGGTCTCGGGGTAGCGGGCCCACCCGATGTCGTCGAAGGTGGCCTGGCTGAGCGATCCGGCGGTCACCGCCGATCGTGCGGCCTGGTAGACGTAGGGCCAGTTCACCATGAAGCCCCCGCGGTCGGACTGGAAGGTCGAGCGGACCTCCTCCTCGGTGGCGGTGCTGAGGTCGGGCGGCGCCGCCGACGAGCGGGCCAGGCGCCCGACGATGTCGGCGGCGCGGTCGCCGGCGGGCGAGGCCATGCTGGGCACCGCCTTCGAACCGGCTTCCGGGTCCTCGATGATCTGACCGCCGGCCGAGGAGATCAGGGCGTTGATCCAGACCGTGTAGCCCTCGTAGCGGTTGCCGGTCGCCCCGACCAGCTTCTGCTGGGCCTCGGCGATGTCGATGATCTGGTCCCAGGTCAGCGCCGTGCTGGTGGGGTCGACACCGGCGGCCTCGGCGACCGAGCGCTTGTACCAGAGCAGCTGGGTGTTGGCCCAGAAGGGAGCGGTGACGAGCTGGCCGTCCCACGACGCCGTCTCGAGCGGACCAGCGAGCACGTCGGCGGTGAGCTGCTCGACGTCCGCCGGGTCGGTGATCGGCTCGAGGTAGCCGGCGTTGGCGAACTCGGCGACGAACACGGGGTCGAGGCTCATGAGGTCGATCGAGCTGTCGCCGGCCGCGAGGCGGCGCACGAGCTGCTCGCGCTGGGCGGTGGCGTCGTTCGGCAGGACCTGGGTGGTGATGCGGTAGGCCCCGTTCGACGCGTCGCCGCACTCCTTGGCCAACGTGGCCTGACCCCCGTCGTCGGGGTTGATGTACCAGGTGAGCGTCGGCGTGCCGCCGCTGTCACCACCGCAGCCGGACAGCGCGGCCGGTGCCAGCACCAGCGCCACGACCACCAGCCACAGTCGCCGTCTCCAGCTCGAATCCGCAACCACGCGTCACCCCCCGGAGGGCGGCTGCGACCGCCCTCAACGCCGTCTTCACTGCCGGCGGCGGACTCTTACCCGGCTTTCCATCTCGGTAGAACCACCACGTGCTCGAGATGCCGCGGCGACGGTGTGGGTCTCCACGCCGAGTGGTGCCTCCACCTCGTAGCGTCAATACTTCCGGGGACGGCAGGTCAGGGGAGCACCGATGGACCATCCGGGCGCATCGACGGAACTCCACGACGACCACGCGCGCCTGCGAGCCACGCTCGACTCCCTGCTCGATCCGCACCTGGTGCTGAGCGCGATCCGCGACGAGGCCGGACCGATCGTCGACTTCCGGTTCGACGACGTGAACGACGCGGCATGCGAGTACCTCCGCTCCCCACGCGAGCAGCTCCTCGGAGCGACCGTCCGACTGCGGTTCCCCGGCGTGGCCGAGTCGGGCCTGTTGGCCCGGTGCATCGACGTGGTCGAGACGGGCGTGGCCCTGGTGATCGACGACACCCCGTTCCTCAACGAGGTCGCCGACGAGGAGCGCTTCTACGACATCCGCTGCGTGAAGATGGGCGAGGGGATCGTGGTGACGCTCCGCGACGTGACCGAGCGCCACGAGGCGGCGGCCCGGGTCGCCGAGTCCGAGGAGCGCTACCGGCTGCTCGCCGAGAACGCCTGGGACGTCATCTGGACGATGGCGGTCGACGGTTCGATCACCTATGTCAGCCCGTCGGTCGAGCGGGTCCGGGGCATCACCCCGGAGGAGGCGGCGGCCCAGACGCTCGACCAGATCCACACGCCGGACTCAGCTGCCAAGGTCGGCCGGTACTTCACCGAGCTGTCCACGGCGATGGCGGCCGGCGAGGTGCCGCCGACCTACCACGGCGAGCGGGAGTACTACCGCAAGGACGGCTCGATCATGCTCGGGGAGCTGCAGGTCATCCCCCAGGTCGACACCGAGGGACGGGTCGTGCAGATCCTCGGGGTCACCCGCGACATCAGCGAGCGTCGGGCCCTGGAGGTCGAGCTCCAGCGCCTCGCCGTCACCGATCCGCTGACCGGGGTGCTCAACCGACGCCAGGGCGAGACCGTGTTCACCGCCGACGTGGCCGAGGCCCGCCGCTACGCCACGCCGATGTCGCTGCTGATGCTCGACCTCGACCACTTCAAGTCGGTCAACGACACCCACGGCCACCCGGTCGGCGACGGCGTGCTGGTCGAGCTCGTCGGCCGCCTCACCGCGAACCTGCGGTCCTCGGACACCCTCGCCCGATGGGGCGGCGAGGAGTTCGTGGTCCTGACCCGGCACTGCACCGTCGACGACGCCGCCGCCCTCGCCGAGAAGCTGCGGGCCCTCGTCGCCGACACCCCGTTCGAGGCGGTCGGCACGTTGACGGTCAGCATCGGCGCCACCGAGCTGCGGCCCGACGACGACTTCCCGAGCTGGATCCACCGGGCCGATCGGGCGATGTACGCGGCCAAGGCCGCCGGCCGCGACGCGGTGCGGGTGGAGTGACCCGGGACGACCCCGGCACCTGACATCCCGTCGGCACCGGCTCGGCCCCCACGACGGGGCCCGCTTCGCCGCGCTCGGCCCCGGTGAGCGGAGGACGTGCTTGACGACCGCTCCCGCATATGCATGTAGTTGGACTCCAACCAAGTGTGGAGGCGACCTGTGAGTGACGACGAGCGCGACCTCGATCACGACCCGAGCAGCGAGCCCCGGCGCGGGCGACAACGGCCCCTCCGCCGCAGGCTCCGGGTGGGCGCGGCCGTGCTCTCGGTGATGGGCCTCGTCGTGCTGGGCACCGGGCTGGCCGGCGCCGCCGGCGCCCCGATCGCCACCGTGTTCGATCAGTACTACGCCCCCACCAACGGCCTCTTCTCGGTCGGCGCTCCCGGGGTGCTCGGCAACGACAGCGGGGGCGATGCCGCCCTCAGCGCGGCCCTCGCCAACCAGGCCCAGTTCGGCACGGTGGCGCTCAGCCCCGACGGCTCGTTCACCTACACGCCAGGGCCGAACTGGGGGGTCTCGGCGATCAACGACTCGTTCAGCTACACGGCCACCGACGGCACCACCACCTCGTCGGCGACCACGGTCCAGATCCACGGCCCGTCGACCTGGGCCGACGCCGAGCTCACCGGCAGCGCCCCGGCGTCCGCCGCCCTCGACGAGCTCTTCGACTCGACCTTCACCCTCACGAACCACGGGCCCTCGGCGTTCACCTCCGGCCAGTGGCAGGTGTCGGTGGCCGGTGCCCTGGCCGTGTCGCTCGACGGTCCTCCGGGATGGTCCTGCTCCCCGGCGTCCTCGTTCATGGTCTGCTTCGTGCCGGCGGGTGGCCTGGCCTCGGGAGCCAGCGTGACCTTCGTGGTCCACAAGGTCGCACCCCCCGGGCCCAACACCGGGTACGACCTGGTCGACCTGGCCTTCTTCGGCGCCACCCTCCCGACCGACCCCTTCACCACCGACAACTCGTCGCGGGTGGCCAGCCTGCTGACCGGGCCCACCGGCACAACGACCACGTCGAGCACCTCCACCACCTCGACGTCGACCACCTCCACCTCGACGACCTCGACATCGACCACGTCGACGACGACGGCCCCCACCACCTCGACCACCGCAGCCCCCACGACCACCGTGACCACGCCGGTGCCGACGGGGTCGACCACCACCGCGGCCCCCGCGGTGCTCGGCTCCGACGAGGACGCGGCCGCCGCGGTGAGCCCGACCGGAGCGCTGCCCTACACGGGCTCGGACACCCGCGGCGTCATCCTCGTCGGTGCCGCCATGATCGTCGTCGGCCTCGGCCTCGCCCTGGCGAGCCGCAGCCGCATCACCGGCTGAGCGCTGCCGACCCTCAGGTGATGTCGAAGCGGTAGACGTTGGTCTCGCGGGGCTGGAAGCCGATGCGCTGGTACAGGCGGTTGGCGGCCTCGCGGGACGGTCGGGAGGTGAGGTCGACGGTCTTGGCGTCGAGCGCCCGGGCCCGCTCGATGGCATGGAGGTTGAGCGCCTCGCCCACCCCGCGGCCGCGCGCCTCGCCGTCGACGACGACGTCCTCGATCCACGCCCGCACACCGGTGGGGATGCGGAACCAGGCGAGGGTGAGGCTGCCGAGGATGGCGCCACCGGCGTCGGGGTCGACCGCGATCAGCAGGATGCTGGCGGGAGAGTCGACGATGGCGGCGAGCTCCTCGGCGGTGGGCGGCGGGTTGGACTTCGACAGCTGCGGGATGAGGCGCTCGAACGCGGCCACCAGCTCGGGGGTGACCTCGGTGGCCTCGACGATCTCGACGCTCGACATGGCGCCCAGCGTACGCACGGCCGTGACCCGGGCCCGGCCGGCGGCCGTGCGATCCGAGGCCATGCGGGCCGGTCGGCGCCCGCCGCGCCGGTAGCCTGGGGCCGATGCCGGACCCCTCGGGCGAGAGCCTCCCCCACCTGCGCTGGTCGGCCCAGCCCGACCTCCCCGACGGGCCGATCCTCATCGCCGCGTTCGGGGGCTGGAACGACGCCGGCGATGCCGCCACCACCGCCATCGAGCACCTGACCGAGCAGTGGAGCGCCCGGCCCTTCGCCGACATCGACCCCGAGGTCTTCTTCGACTTCACCACCACCCGGCCCGAGGTGCGCATCGACCTGGACGGCCACCGTCGCATCGAGTGGCCCTCGAACGTCTTCCATGCCGCCACCACGGCCAACGGCCACGGCGTGGTGCTGCTCTCCGGTGTCGAGCCCCAGCTCAAGTGGCGCACATTCTGCGACCACGTGCTCGGTGTCGCCGTCGCCATCGGCGCCCGCACGGTCGTCACCCTCGGTGCCCTGTTGGCCGAGGTGCCCCACTCCCGGCCGGTGTCGGTGTTCGGCACGGCCTACGACGAGGGCGACGCCACCGCCCTCGACCTGCGCCCGTCCCGCTACGAGGGGCCCACCGGCATCACCGGCGTGCTGCACTCGTCGTGCCACGACCTCGGCATCCGCTCGGCCGCCTTCTGGGCGGCGGTGCCGACCTACGTGCCGTCGGCCCCCTCCCCCAAGGCGGCCCTCGCCCTGGTGCAGCGCACCTGCCGCATGCTCGACACCACCGTCGACAACACCGAGCTGCAGTTCGCCACCGACGCCTACGAGCACCAGGTGTCGCAGCTCGTGCTCGAGGACGAGGAGACGACCGACTACGTCGCCCACCTCGAGCAGCGCTACGACACCGAGCCCGACAGCTTCAGCGACGGCGAGAGCCTCGTCGACGAGGTCGAGCGCTTCCTCCGCGACCAGGACTGACCCGAGCGCCGGAGCGCAACGGCGTCAGACGTCGTGCATGCCCCGCCAGGTGGGTGAGCGCGGCCGGTCGTAGTGCACGTCGACGGCCTCGCCGGCGAGGGCGGCCCGGGCGAACTCGCCCCACTGGTCGACGCCGACGGTCATCGGCGGCAGGTCGTCGAGGGAGAACCAGCCCACGTCGTTGGTCTCGAGCGGGTGGGCCTTCAGCTCGCCCCCGGTGGCCCGGCAGTGGAACACCAGCGAGTAGAGCGGGATGCGGGTGAAGCGCTGGCGCAGGCCGTCGAGCACCGCGATGAGCTGCACGACCTCGCACTCGATGCCGGTCTCCTCCTCGACCTCCTTCACCGCCACCTCGGAGGCCGAGTAGCCGATGTCGGCCCAGCCCGTGGGGTAGAGCCACACGCCGGAGTCGGAGCGCTGCACCAGCAGGATCTCGCCCTTGTCGTTGCCGACCACGGCCCCGACCGCGACCTTCGGGGTCTGGTAGCCGGGCACGCCGTGGCCGACCGACTTCATCCACTCGGCGACGAGGTCCTCGGTGTCGTAGGTGCTGCCGGCGGCGACGCGCATGTCGGCGGCGACGGCCAGCACCTCCTCGAAGCGCTCGCGCTCGTAGAGGCTCTCGGTGAACCCCAGCCCGGTGCGGGCGATGCCCGCCAGGGCCTCGCTCCACCGCACCAGGTCCTGTGACGTCACGGGCTCGCTGTCGCTCACCCCGCCGACGCTACAGGCCGTTCGCTACCGGGCGTCGGGGCCCTCGAGGGCGAACATGAGCGCCCGCCGGATCTCGTCGAGGTACTCGGTGTCGGTGACCTTGTGGCCCACGGAGTCGCGGACGTAGAAGGAGTCGACCGCATCGCTGGCGATGGTCTGGACCTTGGCCGAGGTGATGTCGAGGTCGAGCTCGTGCAGCGCCCGGGTGATGCGCCACAGCACGCCCATGGAGTCGGGCGCCCGCACCTCGAGCACGGTGTCGGTGTGCGACAGGTCGTTGTCGACGATGACCTCGGGGTGGGTGACCAGGCCGGGCAGGCGGCGGGGCCGGCGATAGACCCGGCGACGCTCGGCCAGGCGGGCCTCCAGGGCGAGGCGCCCGTCGAGGACCTTCTCGAGGTCGCGGATCACGCGGTCCCAGCGGACCTCGTCGCCGTAGTTGTTCTGCACCCGGAACTGCTCGATGGCCATGCCGTCGTCGGCGGAGTGGCCGGCGGCCTCGAGCACGGTGAGTCCGTTCAGCGAGAGCACACCCGCCACCCGGGAGAACAGGCCGGGGCGGTCGGGCGAGACGACCACGAGCTGGTCCTCGATGCCCTCGATGATGCGGCGGCGCTGGGCCATGAGGTCGCGCTGGGCGGCGGTCGGGAAGCCGTCGCCGGTGGCCTCGTCCATCTCGCCCCCCGAGACGATGTGGGCGACGCGTGCGACGAGCACCCCGACCAGCTCCTGCTTCCAGGAGCCCCATGCGGCGGTGCCGGTGGCGAGGGAGTCGGCCTCGGTGAGGGCGTCGAGCAGGCGCAGGGTGGTGAGGTCGCCGACCTGGGCGGCGACGTGGGAGAGGGTGCCCTCGTCGGAGAGGTCGCGCCGGGTGGCCACGTCGGGCAGCAGCAGGTGGTGGCGGCACATCTGCTGGAGCGTGCCCGTGTCGAGCGGGCCGAAGCCCATGCGCGGCCCGATGTCGGCGATCATCTCGATGCCGACGTCGGTGTGGTCTCCGGGGCGGCCCTTGCCGATGTCGTGCAGCAGGGTGCCCACGACGAGCAGGTCCGGGCGGTCGACACGGTCGACCAGCTCGGCGGCGTTGGCCGCGGCCTCGCTGAGGTGCCGGTCGACGGTGAAGCGGTGGTAGGCGTTGCGCTGGGGCAGGCACCGGAGGTGGCCCCACTCCGGCATGATCGGCTCCCAGAGGCCCTTCTGGTCGAGGGTCTCGACCACCGTCACCGCGGGCCGCCCGGCCAGGAACAGCTCGACGAAGAGGCGGCGGGCCTCCTCGCCCCAGGGCGTCGGGATCGGCGCCGAGGCGGCGAGGCGGTCGAGGGTGCCGCGCTCGATGCGGGCGTCGTGCTTGGCCGCGGCGACGGCGACGCGCAGCACGAGGAGGGGGTCGACGGAGGGATCGGCACCCGCGGCCAGCGCCACCGAGCCCTCGCGCAGCACGACCCCGGAGGCGACGTCGCGGTCCTTCCAGAGGCGCCGCCGGAACGGGCCCTCGAGCGAGCCCTCGACGCGGGCCCAGAGGTCGTCGCTGACCCAGGCGATGGTGCGGGCCGCGGTCGACAGCGCCCGCATGAGGTCGTCGGCGTCGGGGTAGCCGAGCGAGGCCGCGACCCCGTCCTGCTCCTCGAGCAGCAGCCGGTCACTGTGGCGCTCGGTGCGGCGGTGCAGCTCGACCCGCACCGACAGCACGGTCTCGTAGGCCGCGGCGATCTCGACGTCGTCACCCGGCAGGAGCGGCACCTCGGCGGCACCGGCCCAGGTGATGGCGTGCACGTCGCGCAGGCCGCCGCGGCCGTCCTTCAGGTCCGGCTCGAGCAGGAAGGCGACCTCACCGGCCGCCTCGTGCCGCGCCTTCACGCCGAGGTCGAGCTGCTCGAGCCACCGCTTCGAGCGCTTGCGCCACAGGGCGAGGCCCTTGGTGGCGAGCTCGTCGGTCAACGACTCGTCGCCGACGATGTGGCGGGCCGAGAGCACGGCCGTGGCGGTGTCGAGGTCGTCGGCGGCGAGGGTGAGGGTCTCCTTGACCGTGCGCACGGCGTGGCCGAGCTTCACGCCCTCGTCCCAGATCGGGTACCAGAGCTTGTCGGCCAGCGGCGCCACGTCGACGCCGGGCTTGTAGAGCAGGTAGAGGTCGATGTCGCTGCCCGGCGAGAGCTCGGCCCGGCCGTAGCCGCCGACGGCCACGAGCGCCGCCCCCGACGCCGGCGGGTCAGCGGCGGTCCAGAGCTCGGTGATCCAGTCGTCGAACGTGTCGGACAGCGCGCGGCAGAACGCCGCGCCTCTGATGCTGGCGTTCTCGAGCAGCGGCCGGCGGTCGAGCTGGGGCGTCATCGGACTCCCGTCGGGGGAAGGTCGGGGGGATCGGCGGGGGGTGCGCCGGACTGCAGTGTGCCGCAGCCACGCCGGAGCCCGTCCCAGTGCGAAAGATCCGCGTCAGACCGCGTCGTTGCCGAGCTCGCCGGTGCGGATGCGGATGATCTTGTCGACGGTGGTGATCCAGACCTTGCCGTCGCCGATCTTCCCGGTGGCGGCGGCGGCCACGATGATGTCGGCCACCTGGTCGGCGATCTCGTCGGGCACGACGGTCTCGAGCTTCACCTTGGGGAGCAGGTCGACGACGTACTCGGCGCCGCGGTAGATCTCGGTCTTGCCGCCCTGGCGGCCGAAGCCCTTGACCTCGTCGACGGTCATGCCGTGGAGGCCGGCGGCCTTCAGGGCGTCCTTCACCTCGTCGAGCTTGTGGGGCTTGATGATCGCGGTCACGAGCTTCATGGCTGCACGGTATCCCTTCCTCGGTCGCAGGCTCTCGGAGCTGCGGGACCTCTCGTCGTCGGGTCGATCGCCTAGCGGAGGCGATCCATCGAGCCGGTGCTGCCGAAGTTGTAGGCCGTCTCCGCGTGCTGGCTGAAGTCGAGGCCCTCGTCTTCGTCGTCCTCGCTCACCCGCAGGCCGATGACCTTGTCGATGGCCTTGGCGATGATGAACGACGCCACGAAGCTGAAGGCGAGGGTGACGGCCGACGCCACGAACTGGTACCAGAGCAGCGTGGCCCCGCCGCCGTGGAAGAGGCCCTCGTTCACGACCAGCTCGTTCACCGAGCTGTCGGCGAAGAAGCCGAGGAGCAGGGCACCGATCAGGCCGCCGACGAGGTGGACGCCGATGACGTCGAGGCTGTCGTCGTAGCCGAACTTGAACTTCAGGTGGATGGCGAGGACGCAGACCACGCCGGCGATCAGCCCGATGAGGATGGGCGACATGCCACCCACGAAGCCGGCGCACGGGGTGATGGCCACGAGGCCGGCGACGGCACCGGAGGCGGCGCCGAGGGTGGTGGGCTTGCCGTCCTTGAACTGCTCGACGAGGAGCCAGCCGATCATGCCGGCCGAGGCGGCGAGGAAGGTGTTCATGACGGCCTGAGCGGCGACGCCGTTGGCGGCGAGGGCCGAGCCGGCGTTGAAGCCGAACCAGCCGAACCAGAGGATTCCGGTGCCGAGCATGGTGAGCGGCAGGGAGTGCGGGTGCATGCCCTCGCGCGGCCAGCCCCGGCGCTTGCCCAGCACGAGGATCATGGCGAGGGCCGCGGCGCCGGCGTTGATGTGCACGACGGCACCGCCGGCGAAGTCGAGCGCCCCGAGCTTGGCCAGCCAGCCACCGCCGAACACCCAGTGGGCGACCGGCGCGTAGACCACGACCAGCCACACGGCGATGAACACGGCGTAGGCCTTGAACTTGAGCCGGTCGGCGGTGGCGCCGGTGATGAGGGCGGGGGTGATGACGGCGAAGGTCATCTGGTAGGCGCAGAAGAGGATGAAGGGGATGGTGAGGGCGAAGGCGTCGGGCCCGACGGTCTGGTTCACGCCCTTCATCCAGGCGAAGTCGAGGTTGCCGATCCAGCCGCCGTCGCCGAAGTTGCCGAAGGCGAGGGAGAAGGCGATGGCCACCCAGATGATCGCCAGGATGCCCATGGCGAAGAAGTTCTGCATGAGCATCCCGAGCACGTTCTTGGCCCGGACCATGCCCCCGTAGAAAAAGGCCAGGCCTGGCGTCATGAACAGCACCAGGCCGGTCGAGATCAGCATCCACGCGGTGTTGCCGGTGTCCATCCTCGTGTCCCTTTCCGAAGGTCCCCCGTCAGCTCCCCACAAGCTGGGAGCAAGGTCCACGAAAGGATGTCGACACGTTGTTGCCCGTACGTTCCCTCAGTGTTTCGTGATGATGAACGGGCCCTGAGGGCTGCCTGACGTCGGTCAGGCTCCGGCCCGGCGGGCGGCCTGGCGCGCCGCGGTGTTGACCGGGTCCCACACCGGGCCGAACGGCGGGGCGTAGGCCAGGTCGAGGTCGACCATGTCGTCGACCGTCAGCCCCGCCCACAGGGCCGTGGCCAGCGTGTCGACGCGCTTGCCGGCGCCGGCCCCACCGACGATCTGACCACCGAGGAGCCGGCGGCTGGCCCGGTCGTGGACGAGGCGCACGGCCATCTCCTCGGCCCCCGGGTAGTAGTGGGCGCGGGTGGAGGCCTCGATGGTGGTGCCGACCGGGTCGAAGCCGGCCTCGACGGCCTGGGCCTCGCTCAGCCCGGTGCGGGCGATCTCGGTGCTCACCAGGCGGGTGATGGCCGTGCCGAGCACGCCGCCGAAGGTGGCGTCACCGCCGGCGAGGTTCACCCCGGCGACCCGCGACGCCTTGTTGGCGACGGTGCCGAGGGCGATCCACGTCGGGCGGCGGCTGACCCGGTGGAACGACTCGCAGCAGTCGCCCGCGGCGTACACGCCCTGGGCCGACGTGCGCTGGTGGTCGTCGACGACGAGCGCCCCCTGGATGCCGGTGGCCAGCCCGGCCGCGGCGCCCAGCTCGCCGTTGGGTTGCACGCCGAGCGCCAGCACGACGATGTCGGCCGGGATCTCGGCACCCGCCCCGGTGACCACCGTGGTGGCGGTGAGGCCCTCGACGGCCTGACCGAGGACGACCTCGATGCCCTCGGCGCGGGCGACGGCGGCGACGCGGTCGGACATCTCGGGGTCGAGGTTGTTCAGCAGCTGGAGGCCCCGGCTGACGATGGTGACGTGGGCCTTGCGGGCGAGGAAGGCCTCGGCCATCTCGATGCCGATGTACCCACCACCGACCACGACGACCCGCCGGCCCTCGCAGCCGGCGGCCATGGTCTCGAGCCGGGCGGCGTCGGGCAGCGTGTGCACGACCGACACCTGCGGGTGGTCCCCGTGGGCCCACCCCGGGATGATCGGTCGGGCTCCGGTGCCGATCATCAGCTGGTCGAAGCCGAGCTGCCGGGTCTCACCGGAGTCGAGGTCGCGCGTCTCGACCGTGCGGGCGTCGAGGTCGATGGCCGTGGCCTCGGTGTGGACCCGGACCTCGATGTCCATCGCCCCGAACTCCTCGGGGCTGCGGGCGACCAGCAGGTCGACGTCGTCGACCTCACCACCCACGACGTAGGGGATGCCGCACATGGCGTAGCTGGTGTGGCCGCCCTTCTCGACGACGACGATCTCGACGTCGGGCCGCAGCCGCCGAACACCCGAGGCCGCGGCCATCCCGCCGGCATCGCCACCGATCACCACAAGCCGCTCCGTCATGCCGGGACCGTAGCGCCGGGCCGACGGCGATCCCCGCCCCGAGCGGGAGCCGGGGCCGAGAGGTCAGCGCTGGCCGTCGGCCCGCCGGCGGGAGAGGTGCACGTGAGCCTTGGCCGCGCCCCACACCAGCCCGGTCTCCTGGAGGTCGGGATCGAGCTCGCCGAAGGAGGTCGGCGCCAGGTCGTAGACGTCGTCGGGGAACTGCCGGGCGGCGAACTCGTCACGCGCCACCGGTGGCACACCGGCGGCCTGCAGCACCGCCGTCGGGTACGGCACCGCCTGGCGGATCAGGGCGAGGGGGCCGGTGCGCTGCTCCTCGATGTCGAGGGCCAGCAGCGCGTGCACCCGGGCACCGACGTCGGCGGCGGCGGCGAGCCCGGCCCTCGCGGCGGCATCCCGAACCTCGGCCGGCGGTCGCCGCATCAGCTTCTCGACGTGCACCCGCTCGACCGACCGCTCGACCCACCCGGGCAGCGCGGCCTGCACGCCGTCGGCCAGCGCCTCGGCGTAGCGGGCGAGGGCCTCGAGGTCGTCGGTCGACGGGCCGGTGGCCACCTGTGCATCACGATCGTCGTCGGAGTCCAAGTCGCCGTCCACCCGCCCATGGTGGCCGAGGCGCGCGGCACGCGCCCATCCGCCCGGCCGTCGCGCCGCCGGGTCCCGGACGGGCCGGCAGGGCGTGCCTACGCTCCACGGGTGGCGACGGACAGCGAAGCACCGACACGCAAGGCCCTGATCGACACGATCCTCGGCAACCCGCTGGTCGGGCTCTCGCCGTGGATCCTCTACTCGATCGTCGAGGGCGAGGGCCGCCTCGAGCTGTCGGCGGCGCTGGCCCTCGGCCTCGCCGTCGCCATCCTCTGCCTGAACTGGCTGCGGGGCAGCGCCCCGAAGATGCTCGAGTACTCCGACGTCGTGTACTTCGCCGGCCTGGCGATCCTCGTGGCCTTCGCCTCGGCCGGCACCCGCACGTGGCTCGAGCTGTGGGGTGGCGAGGTCGCCAACGTCGCCCTGGTGGTGATCGTGCTCGGCTCGATCCTGATCCGCCGGCCGTTCACCCTCCAGTACGCCAAGGAGGACGTGCCCCAGGAGTACTGGGACACCCCCGAGTTCCTGCGGGTGAACTACCTCATCTCGTGGGTGTGGGCCGTGGCCTTCATCATCGAGGCGGCCTCCGGCTGGTACGGCGACGCCATCCTCGAGAACTCCAACAACATCTGGACGGGGTGGATCATCCAGACCTTCCCGATGATCGTGGCCGCCCAGTTCACGATCTGGTACCCGAACCGCCTCGACGCCGTGCGCGAGGGCCGGGCCGAGACCGCACCCACCGTCAAGGACTTCCTGGCCACCGTGACCCCGTGGATCACCGTGATCGGCATCCTGGTGCTGGCGATCGGCGGCGGCCCCGAGTGGCTGGGCATCGCGCTCATCGTCATCGGCATCGCCCTCACCAAGGTGCTCAGCGCCAAGCGCCCCTCGTCGAGCGAGTCGCCCGCCCCGACTCCGGCCGACGGCTGAGACGGTGGCCCGGCCGGTCCCGATCCCGCCCGGCCCCGGCCAGGAGTCGGTGTGGGACTACCCGCGCCCGCCCCGGGTCGAACCGACCGCGGACCGCATCGTGGTCGAGGTCGGCGGCGTGGTCGTGGCCGACACCGTGGCCGCCCTGCGGGTGCTGGAGACCAGCCAGCCGCCGGCGTACTACCTGCCGCCGGCCGACATCGACCTGTCGTTGCTGCGACGCTCGGCGGCCCGGCCCACCACGTGCGAGTGGAAGGGCGCGGCGACCTACCTCGACCTGGTGGTAGACGGCGGGGTGGTCGGCGAGGTCGTGGTGGCCGCCGCCGGCTGGACCTACCCCGAGCCGTGGGCCGGCTACGAGGCCATCGCCGGCCACGTGGCCTTCTACGCCCAGAAGATGGACCGCTGCTCGGTGGCGGGCGAGGTCGTGCAGCCCAACGAGGGCGACTTCTACGGTGGCTGGGTCACCTCGAAGGTGGTCGGACCGTTCAAGGGCGGGCCCGGCAGCTGGGGCTGGTGATGCGGATCCGGGCGCTCAGCGTGTTCGAGCACGTCGTCTACCACTCGTTCGCCGTCGACCCCTCCGACCCGTGCCGACCCACGCTCGAGGTGGAGGCGCTGCTCCGGGACGGTGACGCCGACGGTGGCCCGCTCCTGCTGTCGCTCGCCGAGTACACGGTGATGGCCGGCGGTCCCGACGTGGCCCGGCCCTGCATCGCCCGGTTCCGCGACGACGGCCGCATCGTCGACCACCTCGGCGTGGCCCACCTGGCCTTCCCCCTCTGGACCCCGGTCACCCCGGACGACTGAGAGCGCTCCGCCGGTTCACACGGCGTCAGGCCGGCCCTCGGACGGCTCTGTCCGCTCCGCCTTGGTGCGGTACATCTCGGCGTCGGCGCGCCGCAGGAGGTCCGCAGCGTCGTCGCCCTCACGAGCGATCGCGACACCGGTGCTGGCCGAGGGTTGCCAGAGGCCTCCGTCGAAGCGGATCGGGTCCGAGAGGGCTCCCGCGATCCGGGAGGCGACGTCGGCGAGCACGCGAGGGTCGTCGGTGCGGCACACCACCGCGAACTCGTCGCCGCCGTAGCGGCCGAGCTCATCGGAGGAGCGGACCGCGTTGCGGAGGCGACGGGCGACCGAGCGCAGGACGTCGTCACCGGCGTGGTGGCCGTGGGTGTCGTTGACGCGCTTGAAGCCGTCGAGGTCGACGAACAGGACCGCCACCGGGGCCGTCTCGGTCAGGGCGGTGGTGAGGTGGTCGTCGAGCGCAGCGCGGTTGAGCAGTCCGGTGAGGGCGTCCGTTCGGGCCCGGGCGCGGAGCTCGACCGTCGGTGCGGCATCCACGAGGAGCCCGACGAGGGCGGTGGGCCGGCCCGCCGATCCGCCGGTGGCGATGAGGCGGAGCTGGAGAGAGCGGCCCAGCTCGCGCCCCTCGAACTCGACCTGCACGGGCTCGGCCCCGGACTCGTCCTCGTCGGTCACCCGCTCCACCGCAGAAGCGATGGCGGCGTCGACGAGCGGGGCGTCGGCCGCAGCGGCGAGCGACCGGAGCTCGTCGACGCGCCACGCCCCGGCCAACCGCCGGAAGTGGGAGTTGGCGAAGCGGATGCGGCCTGACGCGTCGGCCCGGAACGCACCCGACGGGATCTCCTCGGCGAGGAGCCGGAACTCCTCGGCCAGGTCGCGGACCAGCTCCCGGCTGGTCTGCAGAGCCGCCTCCTGAGCCCGTCGCACCGAGATGTCGGTGAGCAGGGCCTGGAGCTCCTGGTGCTCGGCGTCGAAGGTGGTGGTGGACTCCAC
Organism: Acidimicrobiales bacterium; assembly: GCA_965279255.1. GTDB lineage: Bacteria > Actinomycetota > Acidimicrobiia > Acidimicrobiales > Acidimicrobilacustridaceae > CAMFLJ01. The sequence continues at coordinate 4,076,263 of OZ257146.1, read as the reverse complement.
CCACACCTCGACACCGTCGCGTCGGATCATGCGGTGGCTCAGGGCCCGGGCCACGCCCGGCATGCTCACGACGATGGCGGCCAGGGAGCTCACCGCGTTGCGGTCGTCGGGGTGGATGGACTGCATGAGCCGGGTGCCCACGAGCTCGTCGGGCTCCCAGCCGAGGAGGTCCAGGGTCGTGCCGCTGACACTGCTGACGCGGCCGTCGAGGGCGAGGCACATGAGCGCCCACGACGCCGGGGCGCCGGGGACCGGGTCGAGCTCGCCTGACGGGGGGATCTCGTGCTCGGGCACCTCGTCGAGCTGGGAGATCATCACGACCATCACCCGGAGGTCGGTGTCGACCAGGTTGGCGAACCGCAGCCGACTGCGGACCCACCTGCCGTCGACGAGCTGGAGACCCTCGGCCTGGGTGAGCACGCCGGGATCGTCGAGGGCTGCCCGCCACGCCGCGGCCACCGACTCGCGGTCGTCGACGTGGAAGGTGCGCAGCTGTGACGCCAGTGGCGTGTCGTTGGGAGCCTGCTCCGCCACCTGACCGAGCACCGCCATCGCCCGGGCCACGTCCTCGGGTGCCCCTTCGCACCGGACCATCGACCCGGCGGCGATCGTCCGCAGACGATCGAGGTCCCAGGTCGGGTCGGGGTCGGGCATGGTTCGCTCCGGGCCGAGGGCCGGTGGTCCTCGAGGCCTCCCGAGCGTAGGGCTATGCCGAGACTCGGCCGGGGCGCCCCCGGCGACGGCCGGTCGGGACAGCCCGTCGGTCGACGCTGAGGGTCAGTCGCAGCAGGAGTCGCGCCAGCCGCATCCGGTGCAGCGGTAGTGCGCGTGCTCGGGGGCCATGTCGCCCCCGCACTGCGGGCAGTCGAGGAAGATGCCGTGGCGGGACATCTCGCACACGGGCGCCTCGGCGGTGGTCGTCGTCTCGGTCGTCGGCGTGGCGGTCGTCGGCGTCATGGACGGCGAAGGTAGCGAGCAGGCGCCCCTCGGGCGCGCACCCTCCGGCGGGGCGGCGGTCAGACCACGCCGTCGGCGTGGAGGGCGGCGACCTCGTCAGCCGTGAAGCCGGCCTCGATCAGGACCTGGTCGGTGTCGGCCCCGAGCGCGGGCGGGGCCGAGCGGGCGAAGGACGCGGCGTCGCCGTCGGCGCCGTCGAACCGGATGGGGTTGGCCACGACCGGCGTGCCGGCCTCGTCGTCGAGGGCCACGATCACCTTGCGGGCCACGACGTCGGCATCGGTGGGCAGGTCGCCGGGCTGGTTGACGGGGCCGACGCCGCCGGCCATCCCGGGCTCCCGCAGCCAGTGCTCGGCGGGCTTCGTGGCGAACGCCTCGACCAGCGCGGCGATGACCGGCTCCTCGTTCACGCCGAGCACGTGGTCCGCCAGCTCGGGGAGGCCGAGGGCCTCGATCAGCAGGCCCCACGAGCGGGGCTCGCTGGCGGTCACCGTGACCATGCGGCCGTCGGCGCAGTGGTAGATCCGGCGGGCGGCGAAGGCCCCCCACCGCTGACCGGGGGCCGAGAGCTCACGGACCACCGTGTCCTGGACGGCCCAGGTGGCGGCGTCGGTGACGCTGGCCTCCAGCCGGGAGCCCTCTCCCGTCTGCTCCCGCTCCGTCAGCGCGGCGAGGATGCCGACCGCCGCGGTCAGGCCCCCGAGGGGGACGGCGAAGACGGCCTCCGACAGCGGCGGCTCGTCGCGCTGCTCCCCCATGACCGACAACATGCCCGACTGGCCGAGGAAGCCGAGGTCGTGCCCCGGTGCCGAGGCGTAGGGGCCGGTCGATCCGAACCCGGTCAACGAGCACCACACGAGGCGCGGGTTCTCCGCCCGGAGGTCGTCGTAGCCGGCGCCCAGCGAGTCGAGCAGGCCCGGGCGCTGGGACTCGATGACCACGTCGACCGTGCGGGCCAGGGCCTTCAGGACCTCGGGGGCGCGCTGGCTCTTGAGGTTCAGCTGCAGCGAGCGCTTGCCCTTGTTGAACGAGATGTGGGCGGCGAGGAACGGGCCCATCTCGGCGAACCGGAGGCCGTCACCGGCGCCCGGTGCCTCGACCTTGATCACGTCGGCGCCGAGGTCGGCCAGCAGCCCGGTGCAGTAGCCACCCGGGTAGAACCGGGTGAGGTCGAGCACCCTCACGTGCGAGAGCGGGCCCCGGGTCCTGGTCGTGTCCATCGGGGGAGCTTGCTGCCCTGCCGCCGGAGCGTGCCACTCCGAGGTGGACGCCGGCCCCGCGGGATCAGTCGGCCAGCGCCTGGTTGAGGTTGCCGGACCGCAGGCCCTCGAGGTCGAGGGTGACGTAGCGGTAGCCGGCGCCGCGCACGGCGTCGACGACCTCGGCCCGGCGCTCGACCACCGCGGCCAGATCGGCGAGGGGCACCTCGATGCGGGCGGTGTCGTCGTAGTGGCGCACCCGCAGCTCGCGCAGGCCCAGGCGGTGCAGCGCGGCCTCGGCCCGCTCGACCCGGCTGAGGACGCTGACCGACACCGTCGTGCCGTAGGGAACGCGGGAGGCGAGGCAGGCGGCCGCCGGCTTGTCCCAGGTGCGCAGTCCGAGCGCACGAGAGGCCTCGCGGACCATGGCCTTGGTGAAGCCGGCGTCGACGAACGGGAAGGCGGCGCCGGCATCGGCGGCCGCCCGCTGCCCAGGGCGGTGGTCGCCGAGGTCGTCGAGGTTCACGCCGAGCACGACGGTGGCGCCCCGGCCCTCGGCCTCGGCGAGCGGGCCGACGACGTCCATCAGCGCGCTCTTGCAGTGGAAGCAGCGGTCGCCGTCGTTGAGGCGGTAGGCGGCGTCCTCCATCTCGGAGGTCTCGACCTCGACCCAGCGCAGGCCCCACTCCCCCGCCAGCGCCGCGCAGTCGTCGCGCTCCGCCCCGGCCAACGACGGCGAGACCGCGGTGACGACGAGGCACCGGTCGGCCCCGAGCGTGGTGTGGGCAACGTGGGCCAGCAGGGCCGAGTCGGCGCCGCCACTGAAGGCGACGACCACCCGGTCGAGCTCCCGCAACCGCTCGCGCAGCGCGTCGAGCGCCGCCTCGATGCTCGACGCATCGACGGCGGACGCCTCGCCGGGCGCGGGAGCGATCGTCACGGGAGGGTGGGCCTCGCGCTCAGTCGATGCCGAGCTGCTCGAGCACCTCGGCCACCGGCGCCACCATGCCGGTGTAGAAGGGACCGAACTCGGCGTAGAGGGCCGACGCCTTGTCGAAGCGCATGGTGTAGACGACCTCCTTGAGGTCGTCGGGAGCGGTGGCGAAGAGGGTGACGCCCCACTCGTAGTCGTCGAGGCCGGTCGAGCCGGTGACGACCTGCAGCACGCGCCCGGCGAACTTCCGCCCGGATGCGCCGTGCTCGTACATCATCTCCTTGCGGTCGTCGTAGGCCTCGGTGAACCAGTTGTGCACGTCACCGCGCTGCTTCGACATCGGGTAGAAGCACCACGCCGGCTTGTCCTCGGGGGGCAGCACCGGGTGGAGGCGGGCCTGCTTCATCGGCTCGGGCACGCCCTGGGCGTACTCGGAGAGCTCGGTGAGCGAGACGTAGGAGTCGATGACGTCGAGCCCGGCGTCCTGCAGGCCGGCCTGGAGGCGACGAAGGCGCCACAGGTCGGGGCCGAGGGCCATGAAGGCGATGTCGGCCTTGTGGCCGAGCACGGCGACGGTGACCACCTGGTCACCTTCGGCCTGCGCCTTCTGGACGGCGTCGCTGATGGCCTGGGCCTCGGCGAGCGGCGACACCCTGCAGAACAGGTGAAGCACGCCCAGCCCGACCGTGGGGGAGACGGGGTCGATCACGAGGGTGGAGTCTACGGCCGCCCCGCCCGAGGCCCCCGGTCGCGGTCGGCCCGGCACACCGGGACGGCCGAGCGGTCAGCCGACGACGAGGCAGGCGTAGCCCGAGTCGGAGGCCACCTGGTCACTCACGTCGCCGAGGTCGAACACCGCCGGGTCGAGTGGGTTCGACCGGCCGAAGTCGGCGGCGACGGCCGTGGTGCGGTCGGCGCCGAGCATGCTCCTCAGCAGCTCGTTCACCCTCGTTGCGGCGACGGCGGCGTCGGGCTGGCCGCTCGCCAGCTGGTCGGCCATGGTGTCGGCCAACTGGTCGACCTGCTCCTGGGTGAGGCCGGCATCGCGCAGCGCCTGCACGGCCGCGGCCGCCTGTTCCTGCGCCGCGGTGAAGCGCTCCACGAGCTCGTCGGGGGCCGAGGCCATCACGGCCCCCATCTGCCGGTCGACGAGCGGGCCGAACAGGAGCGACGGCAGGCCCGACGCCGCCGGCGGTGCCGACAGCTCGGCCAACGACCAGCCGGCCATGACCTCGACCCACGGTGCGGCCACGCGGCAGAACGCGGTTGGGTCGCCGCCGGTGAGGCTGGTCACGACGGTCGGCGTGCGGAGGGCGCTGCTCGAGGCCGGCACGGGCGCCAGGGTGGACGGGGTGCCGGCGACCGTGGTGGTGGTCGAGCCCGAGGTGCCCGAGGTGCGGCGGACGTCGGACAGGCGGCTGTTCACCTCGGCGTTGTAGGAGGCGACGACCTTGACCAGGTCACCGCGCTCGGCGAAGTCGACGGCGACGATGTTGGGCCAGACCCCCCGCTCGCTGATGCACCGCTCGATGCGGCGTTGCAGCACCTCGGAGGTGTTGACCAGGCTGCCGGCCTTGCCCGGGTCGGGAGGCGAGTAGCCCACCCAGTGGTTGATGAGCATGAAGGTGTTGCCGTCGGCGCCGCGGTTGGGGCCGCAGTCCATGGCGTCGACCGTCTTCCACGCGTAGGGCGTCTCCTGGAACCACTGGTAGGCCGGCTGGTACCAGTCGGGTGAGCCCGGGCCACCGTTCTCGGCGAACACGAGCAGGTTGCGGCCGGACTCGACCAGCTGGCCCATCGTCGGCACCGGGGCGGCGGGGTCGAGGGTCCAGGCCCGGTCGGAGAGCCCGGCGGCCTCCAGCGCGGCGGCCGTGTCGGCCGGGCTGGTGTGGTCCTCGATGATCATCATGACGACCTCGTCGGGATGGGTCTCGAGCCAGGTGCGCACCGCCCCCATCTGGTCGGTGAACGACGCCGAGCCCATCTCGCAGAAGTTGTGGCAGAGGTAGATGCTGCGCTCGCTGGCGGCCGCCACCGGTGCGTTGGCGGCGATCTGCTGGGCCCGCTGGGCGATGGCCGGGTCGTAGCTCTCGCCGGGCGGAGAAGCGAGCTCGGCGGCACGGTCGGTGATCACCACGGTGGTCTCCGAGCCGGGCAGGCGGGCGGTCGACGGGATGCCGTAGTGCGTGTCGATGAGCAGAGCCCGGATGCCGGCGTCGAGCTGACCGGTGAGGGTGCTCGTCTGCTCGGCGAACAGCCAGCCCGGGTAGAGCGGCGACGACATCGCGTTGTGCGAGCCGGCGAACATGGCGAGGTTGACCGGCACGTCGCACAGCGAGCTCTCGCCGTTGCACGCCGGCACGCCACTGGCCGCCGCCCGTGTGGCGGCCCGGTTGGTGAGCGCGACCCCGGCGACTCCCAGCAGCACGACCACCGCGAGGCCGACCGCCCCGGCGACGAGCAGGCGCCGCCGGCGCTGGTGCGGAGGTGCCGGGAGCGAGTCCAGCGCGTCGGACGGCGTGCGGTTGACGAGGTGGACGAGCGAGCAGGCACCCAGGTAGCTCAGCCACAGGCCACCGACGAAGATCGCCGCGGTCAGCGCGGCGTCGTTGTAGAGCACGGCCCAGGCACCGACGACCACCGCACCGGCGCCGACCAGGATCGTGCCGGCGGTCGTCTGGCGGCGGCGGTCGATCCAACCCATCACCCGGGCCCTGACCCGTGCCGGCGTGGGCAGCTCGGCGTCGGCGCGGCGGGTGGCGGCGGCGAGCAGCAGGCCGTAGGCGGCCACGAACAGGCCCATGGTGCCGAGGTCGTCGAGGACGTTGCCGACCGCCGCCGAGACCGCGCTGCTGAGCGGACCGTCGGAGATCCTCGACTCGGCCACGAGCTGGGCGATCGGCACCAGTGCGGCGACCACCAGGCCGGTCGCCACCGCGCCCCAGCCCAGGCGGCGCACCGCCCGGCGCCGCTTCGGGGCGGCGAGGATGCTGAGGCCGGCGAGCACCGGTGCGGCGATCAGGCACCCGAGGGCGATGGCGCTGGAGTACGCCTCCCAACTCCAGACCTGGAGGTCGGTGAGCTTCTTGGTGATGTCGGCGAAGCTGTTGTTCAGGCCGCCCGGGCTGGTCTGGCCCGGGGCGGCCGAGCTGGGCAGCGACAGGTTGGCGGTGATGATCGAGATCGAGTCCGACAGGTCGAGCGCCGCCGAGCTGCCATCGCCGCCGGTGTCCTGCGAGACCAGCACGGCGGCGTGGGTGCGGCGCACCGCCGTCCGGAAGATCGACCGGAACGAGTCGGTGTCGACTGCCGCCTCGACGGCGAGCTGCATGGCGGGCCGGTAGTTCACCGCCGTCTGGTTGCCCGACCGCGCCAGCTGCTCGGTGATCCGCGATGCCAGCTCGGTGCGCACGGCAGGCTCGTCGAGGATCGCCGCCGAGCGGTCGGCGAACGCGTCGCTGTCGTAGATCGTCGTGTTGGCCCAGGCCGCGAGCAGGCCGATGAAGAACGAGAGGCACGACAGGACCAGCAGCACGATGCTGCCGGTGCGCCGCCAGAACGATGACCGGGTGCTCGCCGTCACACGAGGAAAGCTAGTCGTCGCCCGTGCGACGCGGCCGGGTCGGCGGTCGGGCGTCGCGCCGCCGGACGCCCTAGCCGAGCTCCCCAGCCGCCCCGTCCCGCGAGCGGGGCACGACGTCGCCGCGCAGCAGCTCCGCCGCGGCGGTCACGATCGGGTCGATCCCGTCGTCCTCGTCGACTCCGTCGGCGATCTGGGCGAGCAGGTCGGCCCGCATGCGTGGCTCCCAGAACAGCCGGATGTGGTCGGCGACCTCCTCGGCCGCCTCCGCCGACGGTCGATGGTGGAACTGGGCGGCGATGTCGTTGGCCAGCCGGATCTGGGGCGAGGCGGTCACGGGCTCAGCCGCCGGCCACGGGCACCTGGTCGACCGTCCGCTCAGCCTCAGCGCGCGCCGTCGCCAACGCCACCTGCACCGCGGTGACCTTGTACTCGGGGCAGTTGGTGGCCCAGTCGGAGTGCTCGGTGGTCACCACGTTGGCCCCGGTGACGGGGTGGTGGAAGGTCGTGTAGACGACCCCCACCGGCATCCGGTCGGCGATGCGGGCCCGCAGGCTCGTCTCCCCCACGCGGCTGGCCAGCGACACCCGGTCGCCGTCGGAGATGCCGCGCACCTCGGCGTCATGGGGGTGGATCTCGAGGACGTCCTCGGCGTGCCAGGCCACGTTGGCGGTACGCCGGGTCTGGGCGCCCACGTTGTACTGGCTGAGGATCCGCCCCGTGGTGAGGATGAGCGGGAACCGCCGGGTGCTGCGCTCCTTGGTGGGAACGTAGGCCGTCTCCACGAAGCGGCCCCTGCCCCGGACGAAGCCGTCCACGTGCATGATCGGCGTGCCGTCGGGGGCGGCGTCGTTGCACGGCCACTGCACGCTGCCGACCTCGTCGAGCTTGGCGTGGGACACCCCGGCGAAGGTGGGGGTGGTGAGGGCGATCTCGTCCATGATCTGGGCGGCGTCGTCGTAGTGCATCGGGTAGCCCATGGCCTGGGCGATCTCGGCGACGATCTGCCACTCCTGCTTGCCGGTCTTCGCCGCCATCACCGGCCGCACCCGGTTGATGCGCCTCTCGGCGTTGGTGAAGGTGCCGTCCTTCTCGAGGAACGACGTGCCCGGCAGCAGAACGTGGGCGAACTTGGCCGTCTCGTTGACGAACAGGTCCTGCACGACGAGCAGGTCGAGGGCGGCGAGGGCGGCGTGCACGTGCGTGATGTTGGGGTCGGACTGGGCGATGTCCTCGCCCTGCACGAACAGGGCCCGGAACGAGCCGTCGAGGGCGGCGTCGAACATGTTGGGGATGCGCAGACCGGGCTCGGGGAGCAACGGGGTGCCCCAGAGCTGCTCGTACACCTCGCGCACTCCGTCGTCGGAGACGTGGCGGTAGCCGGGCAGCTCATGGGGGAACGAGCCCATGTCGCACGAGCCCTGCACGTTGTTCTGGCCGCGCAGCGGGTTCACGCCGACCCCGTCGCGCCCGATGTTGCCTGTGGCCATGGCCAGGTTGGCCATGCCCATCACCATGGTGGAGCCCTGGCTGTGCTCGGTGACGCCCAGGCCGTAGTAGATGGCCGCGTTGCCCCCGGTGGCGTAGAGGCGGGCGGCGGCACGCAGCTCGGCCGCGGGCACCCCCGTGATCTCCTCGACCGCCTCCGGCGAGCTCTCGGGCCGGGCGATGGCCTCGGCCCACTCGTCGTAGCCCTCGCAGCGCTCGGCCACGAACTCGGTGTCGACGAGGCCCTCGGTGACGGCGACGTGGGCCATGGCGTTGATCACGGCGACGTTCGTGCCGGGGGCGAGCTGCAGGTGGTGGGCGGCCTCGATGTGCGGGGTGCGCACCAGATCGATGCGCCGGGGGTCGATGACGACGAGCTTCGCCCCTTCCCGCAGCCGCCGCTTCATCCGGGAGGCGAACACGGGGTGGCCGTCGGTGGGGTTGGCGCCGATCACCACGATCACGTCGGAGGCGGCGACGGACTTGAAGTCCTGGGTGCCGGCCGAGGTGCCGAAGGTCTGCTTGAGGCCGTAGCCGGTCGGCGAGTGGCAGACCCGGGCGCAGGTGTCGACGTTGTTGTTGCCGAAGGCGGCCCGCACGAGCTTCTGGACGACGTAGACCTCCTCGTTGGTGCAGCGCGAGGAGGTGATGGCGCCGATGGAGCTCTGGCCGTGCTCGGCCTGGATCTCCATCAACCGGCGGGCGGTGAAGGAGATGGCCTCGTCCCAGGAGACGGGACGGAACTCGTCCGCGATGGAGTCGCGGACCATCGGCTCGAGCACCCGGTCGGGATGGCTGGCGTAGCCGAAGGCGAAACGGCCCTTCACGCAGCTGTGCCCCTCGTTGGCGCCGCCGGTCTTCGACGGGACCATCCGCACCAGCTCGTCGCCGCGCAGCTCGGCCCTGAACGAACACCCCACGCCGCAGTAGGCACAGGTGGTCTCGACGCTGCGGGTGGGCACGCCCAGCTCGATGACGGTGTTCTCCTGCAGGGTCGCCGTGGGACAGGCCTGCACGCAGGCGCCGCACGACACGCAATCGGAGTCGAAGAACCCGACGTCGGCCCCCGCGGCGATCTTGGAGGCGAAGCCCCGCCCGTCGACGGTGAGGGCGATGGTGCCCTGCACCTCGTCGCACGCCCGCACGCAGCGCGAGCACACGATGCACTTGGAGGCGTCGAAGGTGAAGTACGGGTTGGAGGTGTCGCTCGGTGCGTCGAGGTGGTTGGCTCCCGCGTCGACCCCGGAGCCGTAGCGGACCTCGCGCAGCCCGGTGACGCCGGCCATGTCCTGAAGCTCGCAGTCGCCGTTGGCGGAGCAGGTCAGGCAGTCGAGCGGGTGGTCGGAGATGTACAGCTCCATGACCCCACGGCGCAGCTTCGCGACCTTGTCGGTCTGGGTGCGCACGACCATCCCGTCGCTGACCGGGGTGGTGCACGAGGCCGGCGTGCCCTTGGCCCCGTCGATCTCCACCAGGCAGAGCCGGCACGACCCGAACGGCTCCAACGAGTCGGTGGCGCACAGCTTGGGGACGTCGATGCCGGCGGTGGCCGCAGCCCGCATCACCGACGTGCCGGGCGCGACATCGACGGCGATGCCGTCGATGGTGACCGAGACGGTGGCGTCGCCCGGGCGGGCGGGGGTGCCGAGGTCGGGTTGCTTGAGCAGGCTCACCGGAAGTCCTCCCCGAAGTGCTCCACCGCCGAGCGTACGGGCATGGGGGTGAGACCCCCCATCGCGCACAGCGATCCGTCGGCCATGAGCTCGCAGAGGTCGTCGAGCAGAACCAGGTTCGCGTCACGGTCCTCGCCGGCGCGGATCTTGTCGATCACCTCGACGCCGCGCACCGAACCGATGCGGCAGGGCGTGCACTTGCCGCACGACTCCGCGGCGCAGAACTCCATGGCGAAGCGGGCCATGCGGGACATGTCGACGGTGTCGTCGAAGACCACGACGCCGCCGTGGCCCACCATGGCGCCGATCGCCGCCATCTCCTCGTAGCCGACGGAGACGTCGAAGCGGCTCACCGGCAGGTAGGCGCCCAACGGACCACCGACCTGCACGGCCCGCACCGGACGACCGGAGGCCGTGCCGCCACCGAACCCCTCGACCAGCTCGCCCAGGGTGACGCCGAACTCGGTCTCGACGATGCCGCCCTGCTTCACGTTGCCGGCCAGCTGGAAGACGCTCGTGCCCCGGGAACGCCCATGGCCGTGCTCGGCGTAGGCCTGCGCGCCGTGGGCCAGCACCCAGGGCACCGAGGCCAGGGTGATGACGTTGTTGACCACGGTGGGCCGTCCGAACAGGCCCTCGAGGGCGGGGATGGGCGGCTTGGCCCGCACCTGGCCGCGCTTGCCCTCGAGGCTCTCGAGCATCGCCGTCTCCTCGCCGCAGATGTAGGCGCCGGCACCGACGCGGACCTGCACGTCGAAGGAGAGATCGGACCCGAGGACGTGCTCACCCAGCCAGCCCCGAGCGCGGGAGGCCTCGATCGCGGCCTCCATGGCCACGATGGCGTCGGGGTACTCGGAGCGGATGTAGACGAATCCCTCCGTGGCGCCGGTGGCATGGGCGGCGATGGTCATGCCCTCCAGGAGGGTGAAGGGGTCGCCCTCCATCAGCATGCGATCGGCGAAGGTGCCGGAGTCGCCCTCGTCGGCGTTGCAGCAGACGAACTTCACGTCGGCCTCTGCCCCGGCGACCGTCCGCCACTTGATGCCGGCCGGGAAGCCGGCACCGCCCCGGCCGCGGAGGCCCGAGTCGACGACCGCTTCGACCACGGCCTCGGGGCCCATGGCCAGCGCGGCGCGCAGTCCGGCGATGCCGCCGTGGCGCTCGTAGTCGTCCGCCGAGCGAGGGTCGACGACCCCGACCCGGCCGAAGGTGAGGCGCTGCTGGCGACGCAGCCACTCGAGGTCCTCGACGGGCCCGAGGCCGGGTGCGGTGCCCTCCAGCATCCCCTCGCCGACGAGACCGTCGACCTGCTCGGGCTCGACCGGGCCGTAGCCCACCCGACCCCGGTCGGTCTCCACCTCCACGAGCGGCTCGAGCCAGAGCATGCCCCGTGAGCCGGTGCGCACCACCTCCACGTCGAGGCCACGGGCCACGACCACGGCCGCGATCCGCTCGGCGACCTCGTCGGCCCCCACGGAGCGGGCCGCCGAGTCGCGGGGAACGAACACCCGGGTGGTCACAGGTCCCCCAGGATGGCGTCGAGGCGGGCGGGCGTGACCCTGCCCCGCAGGACGCCGTCGACCTGCACCGACGGTCCGAGGGCGCAGTTGCCGAGGCAGAAGACCTCGGCGAGGGTGACCCCGCCGTCGTCGGTGGTCTCGCCGAAGCCGACGCCGAGCGTGCCGCGCGCGTGGTCGGCGAGCGCCTCGGCCCCGACCGACTGGCACGCCTCGGCCCGGCAGATGCGCACGGTGACCCGCCCCTCGGGCGCGGTCCGGAAGTCCTCGTAGAAGGTGACGACGCCGTGCACCTCGGCCACCGCGATGTTGAGCACGTCGGCGACGACGGCGACATCGCCCCGCTCGATGTGGCCGAGCTCGTCGTTGACGGCGTGGAGCACGGGGAGCAGTGGTCCCCGGAGGTCGAGGTGGGCCTCGGTGATCTCGCGCACCCGGGCCGAGCGGGCGTCGACCACGTTCCCCGCCGTCATGGCAGAAGGGTGCACCGGCGGCACGGGTGTCGTCAAAGCCTCCACCCCCTCACGCTGGTACCCGGCCGACGCCTCACGTGTAGACGTTGAAGGCGTCGCCCCGCACGAACCCGGCGAGGGTGAGCCCGGCGGCGGTCGCGGTCTCGACCGCCAGGGCCGACGGCGCCGACACCGCGATCACCGCTTCGAACCCCGCGGCCCACGCCTTCTGCACCATCTCGAACGACGCCCGACCGCTGACGAAGAGACCCTGGCCGGTGGCCGGCAGGCGGTCGTCGAGCAGCAGGCGGCCGACCACCTTGTCGACGGCGTTGTGGCGGCCGATGTCCTCACGCACGACGCCCAGGGCGCCGGTGCGGTCGAACGAGGCGGCGGCGTGGGCGGCGCCGGTGCGGCCGAAGAGGTCCTGCTCGGCCCGGATCTTCTCGGTGACGGCGTAGAGCACCGCGGCGTCCCACGGCTCGTGGGCCGGCAGCGGGTCGAGCCGGTCGATCAGGTCATCGAGCTGGGTGCTGCCGCAGAGGCCGCACGACGACGACGTGGTGCCGAGGCGGGGCGCGGGCTCGGGTGCCTGGCCGCCGGTGTCGACGCTGACCACGTTGAACTCGGTCTCGACCGCGGAGCCGGTGCCGCAGTAGCGGCAGGTCAGCACCGGTGCGCCGGCCAGCAGGCCGTCGGTGAAGCAGAAGCCCATCGCCAGCTCGAAGTCGTGGCCCGGCGTGCGCATGGTGGTGGCGACCCGCACGCCGTCGAGGCGGATCTCGAGGGGCTCCTCGACGATCACGTCGTCGGGCCGGCGCCCCTCGTCGGAGGCGCCGCCGGCGGTGAATCGACGGGCGAGCACCTGCTCGCTGCGGCCCCGGGACATGCCCGCCACGCTATCGACCACTCACCGGCGCCGGTCAGAAGAACCGGTACGACTCCCGGGACACGAAGAACCCACGACCGTCGGCCACGGTGCAGGTGACCCCGCTCTCGGCGCTTCGACACACCGTGCCTCCCGAGCGCACCCCGCTCCCGTACCCGAGGACGACATCGGAGACGTTCAGTGAGTCACTGCTGCAGTCGAAGCCGGCGGGTCGATCCAGCGACACGTCCACCCGGTACCCGAAGTCGAGAGGGCAGTCCGGCGGAGTCGGGCCCGGGTCGTAGCTGTAGCGCTGGACGTCACAGGCCGCGTCGCTGTCGGAGATGACGCACGAGATGTTCCCCGACGGCGTGTCGAAGAAGTAACCGGACTCGCTCGTGTCCACCTCGACCGGCGGCGAGGTGGTCGTCGTCGGGGCGATGCTCGTCGTGGTGCTCTGCGGCGTGGTCGTCGTGGGGTTCAGCGCAGGCGTGGTGGTGGTCGGGACCGTCGGTGGGGTGTCGACCCGGCCGGGGTCCGTGCTCCGGGGGACGGTGACCACGACGATCAGAGCGACCACGAACACCGCGGCTGCGCCCGACGCCGCGCCCAACGAGAGGCGACGGCGTCGCCGCCGCCGCCCCTCGTGGAGGGCCGCCGCCCGGAACTGGTCGTCGGGGATGAAGGGCTGCTGGTCGTCGAGGTGCTCGAAGGTCATGACTGCTCCTCCATGGGGACGACGACGGGCTGCGAGAGAGATGACCGGAGGGCGGCGAGCCCGCGCGACGCGTGCTGCTTCACCGTGCCGGCCGAGCAGCCGAGCTGGGCCGCCACCTCGGCCTCGGGCAGGTCGGCGAGATAGCGGAGGACAACGACCTCGCGCTGGCGTCGGGGCAGACCCTCGAGGGCCCGGACGAGCTCGATCCTCTCGGTGGCGAGCGGGCCGTGGTCGGCGGTGTCGACCAGCGCCGTCGCCGTGATCCGCCCGCGGCGGCGCAGCAGGTCGATCGCGAGGTTCGCCGTCACCCGCGACACCCAGGCCTCGGGGTGGTGCGAGGCCCGACGCCAGTGCACATAGGCCCGCGCCATCGCCTCCTGTGTCAGGTCCCGGGCGTCCTCCCGCGAACCCACCATCCGGAACGCGACCCGGTAGGAGATCCCCGCCAGCTCGTCGAACCGCTCGTCGTACCCGCCGTGATCCATCACACCCTTCAACGTGGGAGGACCACGTTCGGTTGACAGCCTCCCAGGATCCGACGGCGTCGCGTCCGGGCGTGGTCCCGCCCGAGCACACACCGGCCGCCGGTCAGAAGAAGCGGTACGCCTCCCGGGACAGGAAGAACCCGTGGCCCTCGTCGCTCGTGCAGGTCACGCCCGCAACCGAACTGACGCACGTGACCCAGCCGACGTCCACACCGGTGCCGTAGGGCAACGCCGGCCCCGACCCGACCATCGTGTCGCCCGAGCAGGCGAAGTACGGACGACCCTCGGCCCGCTGGAGCTCGACGCTGTGGCCGTAGTCCAGGAGGCAGTCGTCCTCCGTGGGAGGCGGGGTGTAGGTGTGCTGGAGGGCGTCACAGCGCACACCCGTGTCGGCCATGACGCACCCCAGGTTGCCGGACGGGAGATCGAAGAGCACCGGTGCGGTCCGCTGCTCGATCACCGGCTCGGTCGTGGTGCCGGTCGTCGACGACGGGACCACACTCGTGCTCGTCGTGGCCCCGCCGCCGGCCGTCGTGGTGGCCGGCAGACCCTGATCGTCGTCGTCCCCGCTGCAGCCGACGGCCGCGACACCGGCCAGGGCGAGCACCAGCACCACCCCGGCGACACCACGCGATCGCCTCGATCTCATCGACGTCCTCCACGCCTCGACGCCCCGCCTCAGAGCGGGCGCACCGCGATCGTGGCCGGTGGACGGCCGAGCATCCAGGGTCCGATGGAGACAGGTGCCAGGCCGATCGACCCACCTGCGGTGCGCGCCTACGGTCCAGGGGATGGCCGCCCCCGAGCTCCACCCCGCCCTCGAACCGATCGCGTTCCTGCTCGGCGAGTGGGAGGGGCCGGGCGAGGGCGAGTACCCGACGATCGAGTCGTTCTCCTACACCGAGCGCCTCACCTTCGGTCACGTCGGCAAGCCGTTCCTGTCCTACCTGCAGCGCACCTGGGCGCCCGACGGCAGCCCGATGCACACCGAGTCCGGCTACCTGCGGGTGGTGGGGCCGGCGGCCGAGGAGCGCCTCGGCCACGCGGTCGAGCTGGTGCTGTCGATGCCGACCGGTGTGGTCGAGGTGCTCACCGGCACGGTGGTCGACGACGACATCAGCCTCCTGAGCACGCTGGTCGGGCTCTCCCCCACCGCCAAGCAGGTCGACGCCACGTCACGCCGCTTCCGGCTCCAGGAGGGCGCCCTCGTGATCGACATGGCGATGGCCGCCGTCGGCGAGGGCCTCACCCACCACCTCCACAGCGACCTCGCCCCCGCCTGACCCCGACCGGCCTGCCTGTGGCTCGTTCGAGCACGCTCCAGCGTGCTCATACGAGCCATGGGGTCGGCCGGCCGGAAGGCTGAGCCGGGACGCGAAAGGGGCGCCCCGGAGGGCGCCCCTTCTCGGACTGCGGGGGTCGGGCGGCGAGGCCCGACAGATCAGAAGTCCTCCATGCCTCCAGGCATGCCGCCGCCGGAGCCCTCGGGCTTGTCGGCGATGACGGCCTCGGTGGTGAGGAAGAGGGCCGCGATCGAGGCTGCGTTCTGCAGCGCCGAACGGGTGACCTTGGCGGCGTCGATGATGCCGGCCTTGACCAGGTCCTCGTACTCGCCGGTGGCGGCGTTGAGGCCCTCGCTCGGGGTGTCGAGGTGACGCACCCGGTCGACCACGACGCCGCCCTCGAGGCCGGCGTTGGTGGCGATCTGCTTGAGGGGCTCCTCCAGCGCGTGGGCCACGATGCGGGCACCGGTGGCCTCGTCGGCGGAGAGGTCCTTGGCGATGTCGAGCACCCGGGCCTGGGCCCGCAGCAGGGTGACGCCACCGCCGGCGACCACGCCTTCCTCGATGGCGGCCTTGGTGGTGGAGACCGCATCCTCGATGCGGTGCTTCTTCTCCTTGAGCTCGACCTCGGTGGCGGCGCCGACCTTCAGCACGGCGACACCGCCGGAGAGCTTGGCCAGGCGCTCCTGGAGCTTCTCGCGGTCGTAGTCGGAGTCGGTGTTCTCGATCTCGGCCTTGATCTGGGCGACCCGGCCGTTGATGTCGTTGTCGTCGCCGGCGCCCTCGATGACCGTGGTCTCGTCCTTGGTGACGACGACCTTGCGGGCCCGGCCGAGCAGGTCGAGGGTGGTGTTCTCGATCTTGAGGCCGACGTCCTCGGTGATGACCTGGCCACCGGTGAGGATGG
Organism: Acidimicrobiales bacterium; assembly: GCA_965279255.1. GTDB lineage: Bacteria > Actinomycetota > Acidimicrobiia > Acidimicrobiales > Acidimicrobilacustridaceae > CAMFLJ01. The sequence continues at coordinate 4,060,202 of OZ257146.1, read as the reverse complement.
CGAGGTCCTGCAGCATGGCCTTGCGGCGATCGCCGAAGCCCGGGGCCTTGAGGGCCACGGCGTTGAACGTGCCGCGGATCTTGTTGACCACGAGGGTGGCGAGGGCCTCGCCCTCGACGTCCTCGGCGATGATCACGAGCGGCTTGGCCGACTGCATGACCTTCTCGAGCACGGGCACGAGGTCGCGCACGGCGGTGATCTTGGAGCCGACGAGGAGGATGTACGGGTCGTCGAGGACCGCTTCCATCCGCTCGGTGTCGGTGACGAAGTAGGGCGAGATGTAGCCCTTGTCGATGCGCATGCCCTCGACGAGGTCCATCTCCATGCCGAAGGTGTTGGACTCCTCGACGGTGATGACGCCGTCCTTGCCGACCTTGTCGATGGCGTCGGCGATGGTGGAGCCGATCTCGGCGTCGGCGGCGGAGATGCCGGCCACCTGGGCGATCTGGCTCTTGTCCTCGATCTCGACGGCGACGTCGTGGATGGCCTCGACGGCGGCGACCACGGCGGCCTCGATGCCCTTCTTGAGCGACATCGGGTTGGCGCCGGCGGCCACGTTGCGGAGGCCCTCACGGACCATCGACCAGGCCAGCACGGTGGCGGTGGTGGTGCCGTCGCCGGCGACGTCGTCGGTCTTCTTGGCGACCTCCTTCACCAGCTCGGCACCGATGCGCTCGTAGGGGTCCTCGAGCTCGATGTCCTTGGCGATGGAGACGCCGTCGTTCGTGATCGTGGGGGCGCCCCACTTCTTGTCGAGCACCACGTTGCGGCCCTTCGGGCCGAGGGTGACGCGAACGGCGTCGGCGAGCTGGTTCATGCCACGCTCGAGCGCCCGACGGGCTTCCTCGTCGAACGAGATGATCTTCGACATCTGGTGTTTCCCTCCGTTGGGATGCGCTGTCTGCTGCGGTGACCGGAGTTAGCACTCTCGGTCGGAGACTGCTAACAGCAAACCACCGGCGGAGCCGAATCGCAACCCGGAGCGGGGCCCGGATGCCGAATGTGGGGCGGTGGGCGGAGGGCTCAGGCGCCCCCGGCGACCGCCTGCATGATCGAGACGGTGATGCCGTCGGGCACCGGCGTGTCGAGGCCCCGCATGAAGCGCACGTCGTCGTCGTCGACGAACACGTTGACGTAGCGGACCAGGGCGCCGTCGCCGTCGAGCAGCTTGGCCGAGAAGCCGGGGTGGGCGGCGTCGAGGTTGGTGAGGACCTCGGCGACCGTGGCGCCCTCGACCGAGACCGATGACTGGCCCGCGGTCATGGTGCGAAAGACAGGGGGGACGCGGACGGTGACGCTCATTGGTTTCGATCCTCGGTCTCGAGCGGCGGACGCCGGCGAGCCTAGCGAGTGTCGGCTGCGAGGCGGTCAGGGCCTACAGGTCGAGTGGCAGCTGCCGGACGCCGTCACGGCCGGCCTGCTTGGCCCGGTACATGGCCTGGTCGGCCCGGGCGATGACGTCGTCGGCGGTGTCGCCCTTCTCGACCATGGTGACCCCGATGCTCATCGTCACGGCGATAGGGCCCGACGGGCCCTCGATCGGGCGGCACGTCGCCTGGCGGATGTCGTCAGCGACCGAGAGGGCCTCGTCGACCCCGTGGAGGTGGTGGAGCACGACCAGCAGCTCGTCGCCGCCGATGCGGGCGACGAGGTCGTCCTCGCGGACCGAGGCCCGCACCCGGGTGGCGATCTCCCGGAGCACGGCGTCGCCGACGGCGTGACCGCAGCTGTCGTTGACCTCCTTGAAGTCGTCGAGGTCGCAGAACAGCACCGCCGACTCGCTGCCGGGCCGGCGCCCGTCGCCGCCGATGGCGTCGAGGCGGTCGAGGATCTCGTTGCGGTTGAGCAGCCCGGTGAGCTGATCGTGCCGGGCCCGGTAGTGCAGCTCCCGCTCGGCCTCGACCTCGGCGTCGACGAGGCGCACCGACAGCGCCGTGCCGTCCCGGTTGCCGTCGGCGTCGATGAAGGGCCGGGTCTTGAACTCCAACCAGTGCATCTCGCCGTCGGCGGCGGGGAGGTCGAAGCGGAGGGTCTGGCTCACCGCCAGCTCGTTGAGCTCGAGGGCCCGCTCGAGCTCGGGCCTGATCTCGGCCCGCACGATGTCGAGGATGCGCAGGCCCACCCAGTCACGCGGGTCCCAGCCGAGCATCCCGTAGAGGTTCGGCGACGCCCAGGCGATCGCGCCGTCGCGCTCGAGGATCACGCCGTCGGTGACATGGTCGACGAGGAGGCGGTACCGCTGCTCGCTCTGGCGCAGCTCCTCGAGGGCCTCGACCTCACCGGTGACGTCGCGCCACGAGGACAACGACCGCCCGCTGAAGCCGCCGTCGGGGTCGGCCAGCGGTCGGACGCGTGTGTCGAGCCAGCGGTAGGAGCCGTCGCGGTGGCGCACCCGCACCCGGCCGCCGACCTCCTTGCCCCAGGCGATGAAGGGCTTGGCCCCTTCGACGGCGGACCGGTCGTCGGGGTGGACCAGCGCGCTGCCCGTGTGGGAGAGGAACTCCTCGGGCGTGTAGCCGAGGATCTCCTCCACCGACGGCGAGATCCACTCGTTGTCGTCGACCCGGCCGATGAGGATGAGGTCGCGGGAGGACTCGGCGACCAGGCGGAAGAGCGCGAGCTGGTCGTCTGCGCTCCGTCCGGCCTGGTGCTCGTTCGGCTCGTCGACCACGGTCGTCCCCGCCCGCTGACGCCCCGGGAGCGACTCCCCCGGGCGCAGGGCCGGAGCGTAGTTGCGCGCTCACGATCCTGTCTCGGCGCCCCGACCACGAGGGAATCGCCCACACGGCCTTGCCTCGGTGCAGGACCGCGCCGACGATGGGGCTCGTGACCCCGCCCCACGTCCACTCCCACGACGCCGCCGACTTCGCGGTCGAGGCGCTCGTCGAGGCGAAGGGCACCACCACCGTCTCGGTGTGCATCCCCGCCCGCAACGAGGAGGCGACGGTCGGGGCGATCGTGTCGACGATCCGGACCCAGCTGGTCGAGGGCCTCGGCCTGGTCGACGAGATCGTGGTGGTCGACGACCACTCCACCGACCGCACCGGCGAGGAGGCCGCCGCCGCCGGCGCCCGCGTCGTGGCCGCCGCCGAGGTGCTCGTCGAGCACGGCCGGGGGCACGGCAAGGGCGAGGCCCTGTGGAAGTCGCTGTACGCCTCGACCGGCGACGTCGTGGTGTGGTGCGACGCCGACGTGCGTGACTTCGACCCCCGCTTCATCACCGGGCTGCTCGGGCCGCTGCTCACCGACCCCCGGGTCGGCTTCGTGAAGGGCTTCTACGAGCGCCCGGTCGACGGCCAGGTGCGGGGCGGAGGGCGGGTGACCGAGCTCGTCGCCCGACCGGTCCTGACCATGCTGTTCCCGCACCTCGGCGGCGTCGTGCAGCCCTTGTCGGGCGAGTACGGCGGCCGCCGCTCGGTGCTCGAGCAGGTGCCCTTCGTCGAGGGCTACGGCGTCGACATCGGCCTTCTCATCGACATCGCCGAGCGCTTCGGCGTCGCCTCGCTCGCCCAGGTCGACCTCGGCCAGCGGGTGCACCGCAACCGGCCCCTGCACGAGCTCTCCCCCATGGCCGCGCAGGTGCTGCAGGCGGCGCTGCACCGGGCCGCACCAGGGCTGACCCCCGACCGGTTCACGATGCGGCCGCCCGAGCTCGAGCCGGTCGAGATCGCCTACCGCGAGCGGCCGCCGCTGGCCACGCTCGACAGCTACCGGGCCGGCCACCCCGCCGCGCCCTAGCGTCGGGGCCCATGCACTTCGGGATCGCCTTCGCCAACGTCGGGGCCTACTCCGACCCCGACCACGCCGTCACCCTCGCCCGCCTGGCCGAGGACCACGGGTTCGAGAGCCTCTGGACCGTCGAGCACCCGGTCGTGCCCCAGGGCTACGAGTCCGAGTACCCGTACAGCCGCGAGGGCCGGATGCCGGGGCCCGAGCAGTCGCCCTTCCCCGACCCCCTGACCTGGCTGACCTGGGTCGGCGCCCACACCACCACCCTGCGCCTCGGCACCGGCATCCTGCTGCTGCCCCTGCGCAGCCCGGTGGTGCTGGCCAAGGAGTGCGCCACCCTCGACCACCTCACCGGTGGCCGGATGATCCTCGGCATCGGGGTGGGTTGGCTGCGCGAGGAGTTCGACGCCGTCGGCGTGCCGTGGGACGACCGCGCCGTCCACACCGACGACTCCGTCCACGCCCTGCGGGCCCTGTGGGAGCAGAGCCCGTCGACCTACGCCGGCTCCCACACCTCGTTCACCGACGTGTACAGCCACCCCAAGCCGGTGAACGGCACCATCCCGGTCGTGGTCGGTGGCCACTCCAAGCCCGCCGCCCGCCGGGCCGGCCGGCTGGGCGACGGCTTCTTCCCCGCCGACCACCGCAGCCTCCCCGAGCTGCTGCCGGTCATGCGGGCCGCGGCGGTCGAGACCGGGCGCGACCCCGACGCCATCGAGATCACCACCGGCGGCCGGGCCGACGTCGACACCCTCAAGGCCCTGGCGGACTCGGGGGTGACCCGCTGGGTGATCTCCCCGCCGGCGATGGACCCGGCGAAGCTGCCCGAGGCCATCGCCCGCTACGCCGACGAGGTCATCGCCAAGGTCTGACCCCGACTCACCGCCGTTCTGGTGGGGTGGGAGGGTCGGCGGGGTGTCAGGGGGTGAGGGCGGCGAGGTGGTCGACGACGACCTGCGCCGCGCACCGGCCCGGGCGGGCCATCGACTCCTCGGCACCGAAGCGCTCGGTGAGCGACACCACGGTGAGGCCCGAGGGCAGGGCGGGCAGCGGCTCGACGACCTCGCCCACCACCGCCAGGCACGGCACGCCGACCGCCTCGGCCAGCGACGCCACGCCCCCGACCACCTTGCCGTCGAACGACTCGTCGTCGAGGAAGCCCTCGCCGGTGACGACGAGGTCGGCGCCCTCGAGGTGCTCGTCGAGGGCGACCTCGTCGGCGACGACGTCGAACCCCGACACCAGCTCGGCCCCGACCGAGGCCAGGCCGCCGGCGAGGCCACCGGCGGCTCCGCTGCCCTCGAGGGCCTGCACGTCGACGCCGGACTCGGCCAGGAACACCTGGGCCAGGCGCTCGAGGCGACGGATGAGCAGCTTCACCTGGGCGGGCGACGCGCCCTTCTGCGGGCCGAACACCGCGGCGGCGTCGACGAAGCGGGTGCGCACGTCGCAGGCCACGACCAGCTCGATCCCCCGCAGGCGCTGGGGCGGGTAGAGCGCCTTCAGCGCGCCAAGGCCTCCGTCGGTGGTGGCCGAGCCGCCCACCCCCACGAGCACCCGGCGGGCCCCTGACTCGACGGCGAGCGAGATGAGCTCGCCGGTGCCGGCGGTCGTGGCGTCGACCGGGTCGTTGCCGTCGGCGCCTCCGACGAGGTCGAGGCCCGAGGCCGTCGCCATCTCGATGACCGCCACCCGCTTCGACAGCCGCCAGCCGGCCTCGACCGGCCGGCCCATCGGCCCCGTCACGGTGGTGGTGCGGTTGGCGCCACCGAGCACGTCGAGGAAGCCCTCGCCCCCGTCGGCCATGGGCAGCTCGACGGTGTCGTGGCCCAGCTCCCAGAGGCGGTCGGCGATCGCCCGGGCGACAGCGCGCGCGCTCGCGGTGCCCTTGAACTTGTCGGGAGCGATGACGACGCGCACCGCCCCAGTGAAGCAGCGCTGGTGCGGGCCTGCGGGCGCCGTGTCCGTGTCGGTGTAGAACGGGCGCCATGGCACAACGCCCGGTCGTGATCGTGTCCAACCGTGGTCCGCTGTCGTTCTCCCTGGGAGCCGACGGTGACCTGGTGGCCAAGCGCGGGGCGGGTGGCCTGGTCTCGGGCCTGGCCCCACTGGTCACCGACACCGACGCCGTCTGGATCGCCGCCGCCATCTCCGACGGCGACCGCGAGGCCGCCTCCCGCGGGGTGGTCGACGCCGAGGGCTTCCGGGTCCGGCTGCTGCAGATCGACCCCGACGTCTACCGCGCCGCCTACGACGTGGTCTGCAACGCCACCCTCTGGTTCCTGCACCACAACCTCTACGAGCTGGCCCGGCGCCCCCGCTTCGACATCCGCTTCCGTGAGGCCTGGGAGAGCTACCGCGAGGTCAACCGGGCCTTCGCCGACGTCATCGCCGAGTCGGCCCCCGAGGGCGCGGCGGTGCTCGTGCAGGACTACCACCTGGCGCTCGTCGCGCTGTTCCTCGCCGATCGCCGGCCGGACCTGCGCCTCGTGCACTTCAGCCACACCCCGTTCGCCAACCCCGACAGCTGGCGGGTGCTCCCGCTCGACCTCGGCCGCGAGCTGCTCGCCGGCATGGCCGCCCACCACGCCTGCGGGTTCCACTCCCCCCGCTGGGCCGACTGCTTCACCGCCTGCTGCGCCGAGCAGCTCGGGCAGGAGCCGACGACCTTCGTGGCGCCGCTCGCCCCCGACGCCGCCGACATCGGCCGGGTCGCGGCGGGCGACGCCTGCGCCGCCGCCCTCACCGAGCTCGACGCCACGGTCGGCGACCGCGCCCTGCTCGTGCGGGTCGACCGCATCGAGCTGTCGAAGAACATCCTCCGCGGCTTCCAGGCCTTCGACGACCTGCTCGAGCGCTACCCCGAGTGGCGTGAGCGGGTGGTGTTCGGCGCCTTCGTCTACCCCTCCCGAGAGGGCCTGCCCGAGTACCTGGCCTACCGCCAGGAGGTCGAGGCCACCGTGCGGCGCATCAACGAGCGGTGGGCCACCCCGGGCTGGACCCCGATCCTCTTCGACCCGTCCGACGACTTCCCCCGATCGGTCGCCGCGCTGCGCCGGGCCGACGTGTTCCTCATCAACCCGATCCGCGACGGGCTGAACCTCGTCGCCGAGGAGGGGCCGCTTGTGAACGACCGCGACGCCATCCTCCTACTCTCCCCCGAGGCCGGGGTGTGGGACCAGCTCGTCGGCGCGGCCCGCCCGGTGCACCCCTACGACATCAGCGGCACGGCCGACGCCCTGGTCGCGGCGCTCACCGCCACGCCCGAGGAGCGGGCCGCCGAAGCCGGCGAGCTGAGGCGCCGGGCCGCGGCCCGCACGCCCGAGGACTGGCTCGCCGACCAGCTCACCGCCGCCGACTGAGCGTCGGCGATCGGCGTCTCCGCCTCAGGCGAGGCGGGCGCCGAGGGTCAGCAGGAGGGCCAGCGCCTGGGCCGGCCCGTCGACGGTGAGGTCGGCCGCGGCGGCCATCTCGGGCGCCAGCTCGTCGGAGCGGACGACCACCTTCACCACCGAGCGTCCCTCGGCCCGCAGCCGGTCGAGCGCGGCGAACGCCGGCAGGTCGCCGACGTCGTCGCCCAGGAAGCAGACGTTGTCGAGGCCCTCGGCGAGCCCGGCGACGACCGCGCCCTTGTCGGTGGCGACCGGGGGGTGGAGCTCGATCGACATCTTCGCCGTGCGCAGCTCGAGCCCCGAACGGACGGCCTGGCCCTCGGCCCACGCCCGCACGGCCTCGGCGGCCTCGGGGTGCTCGCGGTAGTGCAACGTGACCGAGAGGACCTTGTGCTCGACGAACATGCCGTCGGGCCCGTCATCGGCCGCCGCCACGACGTCGTCGACGGACTGCCGCCACGCGCCGGCCTCGGGATCGTCGCGGCGCTCGCCGTCGACCACCGACTGCAGGCCGTAGAGGCCCGACAGCACGACCGGGGAGGCGGCGAAGTGGCGCTGGAGGAACTCGACCGGACGGCCCGAGATCACCGCCACCCGGGCCAGCCGACCGGCCAGGGCCTCGAGGGCCTCGACCACGCCGTCGAGGGGCGCGGCGGCGGCCGGGTCGTCGACGATCGGTGACAGCGTGCCGTCGAAGTCGGTGAACACGCCGGACCGACCGGGGTCGGCCACGAACGCGTCGAAGGCGGCGGGCAGAGGCCCCGCGGCGGCGCCGGGCTCGCTCACGTCAGGCCAGGTCGGGGCCGGCGAGCACCAGGACGGTGGCGTCGCCGAGGGCCACCGGAGGAGGGGTGGTCATCGGCTGCACGGCATCGACCGAGAGGCCGAGCGCCGTGGCCACGGCCTGGGCGTCGCCCTGGGAACCGGCCACGTACAGGACCTGGGTGCTGGTGACCGCGCTCGGGGCGTCGGTGACCGAGATCTGGGTGTAGCCCTTGCCCTGGAGCGTGGTGCGGGTCTTGCCCGCCAGGCCGTTCGAGGGGTTGCCCGACGCGTTGGCGACCTTGACGACGACCTCGGCCGGGGCCTTGCTCGGCAGCGTCGTGGTGGTGGTCTCGACGGGCACCGTCGTGGTGGTGGTCTCCACCTTCGTCGACTCGGCGACGACCCCACCCTCGGCGTCGTAGCCCTTGACGAGCAGCAGCAGCCCGATCAGGACCGCCCCGACGATGAGGGCGATGCCGACCGCGTTGTCACGGCCCGGAGCCGGGGTGGCGGAAGCCATCAGGAGCCCGGCGGCTCGCTGGCCTGCTGGTGGATGACGTCGTGACGGGCCCGGCGGCGACGGTCACGCAGCCGACGGAGCCGGCGCACACCGAGCGGGTCGTACTCGTAGGCCTCGGGGCTCTCGAGCAGCTCGCCCAGGATCTCGTAGTACCGGTTGGCCGAGAGCTCGAAGCGCTCCTGGATGAGCGACTCCTTCGGCCCGGTCTCGTGCCACCACGCCCGCTCGAAGTCGAGGATGGCCTTGTCCCGTTCGGTGAGCTCCACGGGGCGATGCTTGCCCGATAGGCCGCGCGACGCAAGGACCCTCGGCCGATCGACGCCCCCTCCGCCCCCGCTCCGCTCCCGGTGCGAGCCGGGGTGCGTCGGTGACCAGGGATTACACCCGGAGGGTAGGGTCGCCCGAGTTTCGAGGAGGGGGACACATGGGACCGTTGGACGGCGTGACGATCATCGAGCTGGCCGGGTTGGGGGCGCTGCCCTTCGCCACCCTGAAGCTCGCCGACATGGGGGCCGACGTGATCCGCGTGCACCCGCCGGGCGAGGTGCCGGAGGAGAAGCCCGAGCACCGCGACAGCGAGTTCGACCGCGGCCGCCGCTCGATCACCGTCGACCTCAAGTCACCCGATGGCGTCGAGGTGCTGCTGCGCCTGGTCGAGAAGGCCGACGCCTTCGTCGAGGCGTTCCGCCCCGGCGTCACCGAGCGCCTGGGCATCGGCCCCGACGTGCTGCTCGCCCGCAACCCCCGCATCGTCTACGGCCGCCTCACCGGCTGGGGCCAGGACGGCCCGCTCTCGCCGTGGGCGGGCCACTCGCTCAACTACGAGGCCATCACCGGTGCCGTCGGCTCGATCGGCGTGCCCGGCCAGAAGCCCCCGCCCCTGCTGCAGGTGCTGGGCGACTTCGGCGGTGGTGGCATGCACATGGCCTTCGGCGTGGTGTGCGCCCTGTTCGAGGCCCAGCGCTCGGGCCAGGGGCAGGTCGTCGACGTCTCGATGACCGAGGGCGTGATGTCGCTCTACTCGGTCTTCTACGCCATGACCCAGATGGGCGTGCACGACGGGCCCCTCGGCTCGAACCTGTTCGACGGCGGCTCGCCCTTCTACAACACCTACGAGACCTCCGACGGGCGCCACATCACCCTCGCCCCCATCGAGCCGAAGTTCTACGCCCAGCTGCTCGAGAAGCTCGGCCTCGACCCGGCCGAGCTGCCGGCGCAGTACGACGAGAGCCGCTGGCCCGAGCTCACGGAGCGCATCGCCGAGGTCGTGCGCACCCGCACCCGCGACGAGTGGACCGAGCTGCTCGGAGGCACCGACGTGTGCTTCGCCCCGGTGCTGTCGTTCGCCGAGGCGCCCGAGCACCCGCAGAACGTGGCCCGCGGCTCGTTCGTCGACGTGCCCGGCTCCATCCGCCAGCTGCGCCCGGCACCGCGGATGAGCCGCACGCCGGGCGAGGTGCGCCCCACCTACGCCTACCCCGGCGTCGACACCGAGGCCGTCCTGCGGGAGAACGGCTTCGCCGACGACGAGATCGCCGCGCTCGCCGACCAGGGAACGGTCGCCTGGTAGGCGGCCGCTGGACCCGGCGCCAGCCGTCAGGGTTCTCCCAGCCGTAACGCACCGGCGGCCCTCCCGACCGGTGGCGGTGGTTCACTCGGGTCTCGTCCCCGACCCCGGAGCCTCCGTGCGCGAGCTGACCTCCACCCCAGAGACCGTCCAGGCCGGTGTGTTCGACGGCGCCGCCGCGTCGGTGGCGACGGTGACGTCCGGAGAGACGTTCGCGGTCCGCACCCTCACCCGCACGCCCCTCGGGCTCGACACCTACGACCGCCTCGGCCCGGCGATGGTGCCGGTCGAGGAGTCGATCGTGGCCACCGGCCGGGCCTGGCTCGGGCCCCACCCGGTGCTCGGGCCCATCGAGGTCGAGGGCCACCCGGCCGGGTGCACCCTCCAGGTCGACGTGCTCGAGGCGTGGCCCGACGCCGCGGCCGGCTGGAACGGCGTGCGCGAGGGCTTCGGGGTGGTGCCCGACCTCGACGGCACCACGGACATCGAGCTGATCGACGTGGTGGGCGACGAGGTCCACCTCCGGTCGGGTGTGGTGGTGCCGGTGCGCCCGTTCTTCGGCGTGCTCGCCGTGCGGCCCGACCCGGCTCTCGGACCGCTCAACACCATCCCGCCCGGGCCGTTCGGCGGCAACATCGACTGCCGGGAGCTGGTGGCCGGGTCCCGACTGTTCCTCCCGACCTTCACCGACGGCGCCGGCTTCCTCATCGGCGACGGGCACGGCACCCAGGGCGACGGTGAGATCACCGAGACCGCGCTGGAGATCGCCATGCGCGGCGTCGTCCGCCTGACCAGCCGGCCGGAGCTGACGACCGACCGGCCCCTTGCCGCCACTCCGGGCGCCACGATCTTCTTCGGCTTCGGCTCCACCTTCGACGAGGCGTCGCGCGACGTCGTCGCCCACGCAGCCGCCCGGGTGACGGAGTGGTCGACGTTGACGACGATCGACGCCTACCGGCTGTTCAGCCTGGCGTGCGACGTCCGCGTCACCCAGCTGGTGAACGGCGTCGTCGGGGCCCACCTGGTGGTCGACCGGTCGATCACCGCGCAGCTGGGCCCCGGGTGGCCCGAGTGGCTCCACCTCTGAGCCGTACCCGATGCCTCCACGACGTCGGTCCTAGGGTGCACGGCGTGGAGCAGCCCCTGCCGGTGGACCGGCGATGACCGGCCCCTTCGACGTCGACGTCGCCCGGCTGCGCCGCCGCCGAACGGTGAAGTGGTCGCTGTACGGGCCCGACGTGCTGGCCGCGTGGGTCGCCGAGATGGACTTCGCCGTCGCCCCCGTGGTGCGGGCCGCCCTGCTCGACGCCGTCGACCGGGAGGACTTCGGGTACCTCCCCGCCGACCTGTCCGAGCTCACCGAGGCGTGCGCCGCGTTCCTGGCCGCGGCCCACGGCTGGACCGTCCCCCCGACGCGGATCTTCCCGGTCGCCGACGTGCTCGCCGGCATCTCGTCGGTGCTCGAGGTGCTCGTCGAACCGGGCAGCCCGGTCATCGTGCCCACCCCCACGTACCCGCCGTTCTTCGAGATCGTGGAGCTGAGCGGGCGCCCGGTCGTGCCGGTGCCGATGGCTGTCGACGACGTCGGCCGGTTCACGCTCGACCTCGACGCGATCGACTCGGCCCTGGGTGCGGGTGCCCGCACGGTGCTGCTGTGCAACCCCCACAACCCGACCGGTCGGGTGTTCACCGCCGACGAGCACCTGGCGCTGGCCGAGGTCGTCGAGCGTCACCACGCCCGGGTGATCACCGACGAGGTCCACGCCCCGCTCGTGCACCCCGGCCACCGCCACGTGCCCTACGCCTCGGTCTCCGACGCCACCGCCGCCCACACCGTCACGGTGATGTCGGCCTCGAAGGCGTGGAACATCCCCGGCCTCCGGTGCGGTCAGGTCGTGATGACCAACCACGACGACGCCGCCCGCTGGCGCACCCTCCCCGTGTTCCAGGTGCCGGCCCCGACGCCCATCGGCATCGCCGCCTCGATCGCCGCCTACCGCGACGGCGACCCGTGGCGTCGCGCGCTGCTCGCCCACCTCGACACCAACCGCCACCTCCTCGGCGCCCTCCTGGCCGCCGAGGTGCCGGAGATCCGCCACCGCACGCCCGAGGGCACCTACCTGGCCTGGCTCGACTGCCGGGGCCTCGGCGTCGACGACCCCGCCGCGCTGTTCCTGGCCGAAGGCGGTGTCGCCGTCAGCGACGGGCCGCCGTTCGGCGTCGGCAGCGAGCAGCACGTGCGCCTCAACTTCGCCACCTCCACCGACCTGCTCGAGCAGATCGTGGCGGGCATGGGCCGGGCCGCCCGGACCACCCGCTGAGCCCCGACCCGCGCACTGGCTGACACCTCCGGGACCGACGGGGCAGACTTCGGCCCATGGGGGCCACACCACCGCTGCGTCCGGTGACCGACGCCGAGATCGAGACCTTCCGCTCCGACGGGGTCGTCTGCCTGAGGGGGGTCATGCCGCCCGACTGGCTCGAGCGCATGGTCGCCCCGGTCGAGGACGCCATCGGCGGTGAGGCGGCCGCCGATCTGTCGAAGATGGGCGACGACATCGCGGCGGCCACCGGCGCCGACCGCACCGTCGACCAGGCCGTGCACGACGCCGCCACGCCGCGGGGCCGCTTCGTCGCCGGCACCGACCACTGGCGCCTGCAGGACGAGTTCCTCGACTTCGCCGTCCACTCCCCCCTCGGTGCCCTCGTGGCCGCGGTGCTGGAGGCCGACGACGTGTGGCTCTACGAGGACAGCGTCCTGGTGAAGGAGCCCGGCACCGAGGAGCGCACCGCCTTCCACCAGGACATGGCGTACTTCCACCTCGCCGGCGACCGGGTGTGCACCACCTGGGTGCCGCTCGACCCGGTGACCGCCGAGAGCGGGGCGGTCCGGTACGTCGTCGGCTCCCACCTCGACCGCACCCGGTACCGGCCCAACCTGTTCGTGACCACGATGTCGATCCCCGGCACCGAGGGCGAGGAGGTGCCCGACTACGACGACGTCGAGCAGCGCGGTGCCGCCCGCATCGTCAGCTTCGACACCCAGCCGGGCGACGTCGTGATCCACCACGCCCGCACGATCCACGGGGCCAACGCCAACGCCAGCGCGACCCTGCGGCGGCGGGCGATCAGCGTGCGCTACGCCGGCACCGGCACCGTGTTCTCACCGGTGCCGGGCGCGCCCGGCAAGGCCCACCACGACGGCGTGGCCGCGGGTGCCTCGCTCGACGACGAGCACTTCCCGCGGGCCTGGCCCCCGACCGACTGAGCGACTGCCGACTGACCTGTCGTCGGACCGACCGGGCGGTCAGCCCGCCGTGGTGGCCGGGGTGCCGGCCTGAGCGGGATCGCCGCTCACCTCGGCCCCGCTGTAGAGCGCACCGATGACGGCCTTGCCGAGCACCACCGCGGCGTTCTCGCCGCTGACCGGCGAGGCCGAGAGGTTGGTGCCGATGATGATGGTGACGTCGGCGACGGGGTCGTAGACCATGAACGACGAGAAGCCCGGGAGCTGCCCGTCGTGGCCGTAGGTCGGGCCGAACTGGGCGATGCCCAGGCCGTACCCACTGCTCGGGCTCATCGACCGGATGCTGTCCATGCGGACCTTCTGGGTGGCGGCGTCGAGCAGACCTCCACCGACCATCGCCTTCACGTACACGGCCAGGTCGTCCGCGGTGGAGATGGCCCCGCCGGCGGTCCACGCCCACGACGGGTTGGCGTCGGTGTTGTCGATCGGGAGCAGGCTGCCGTCGAGCGCGGCGGGGAGCTCGGCCTTCGGCACGGCGTAGGACTGGATCGTGTCGACGTTGGTGCCGAACTGGTAGCCGAGGGGATGGGGATCGGGGATCGACCAGTCGGTGTTGGCCGGCAGCGATGACTGGGTGAGGCCGAGCGGCTCGAAGATCCGCTCCTGGAAGGCCTCCGACGCCGACATGCCGGTGAGCTGCTCGATGATCAGCCCGAGCAGCACGATGTTGGTGTTGCAGTAGTCGAACTCACCGCCGGGGGCGGCGTTGACCGGGTGCGAGAAGGCGATGTCGAGCAGCTCCTGCGGGGTCCACGCCTTCTTCGGGTCGCTGTCGAGCGTCTGGTTGAAGCCGAGGTCGGAGGTGTAGCTGTAGAGCCCGCTGCGCATCTCCGACAGGTTGGCGATGGTGATGGTGTCGCCGTTCGGCACGTTGGGGATGTACTTCGAGACGGGGTCGTCGAGCTTCAGCTTCCCCTCCTCGACGAGCTGCAGGATCACCGTCGAGGTCATCGTCTTGGTGTTCGACCCGATGCGGAAGTGGTCGTCGAGGGTCATGGCGACGTCCTTGCCGATCTCGGCGGTGCCGAGGGTGGAGGACCAGTCGCCCTGCTCCCGCGACTTCACGAGGATGATCACGCCGGGGATGGCGTTGGCCTTCATCGCGTCGAGCAGGTCGGCCTCGAGGCCGGCGGCGTAGGCGGGAGCGTTCGCCGCGACGGTCGTCGACGACGACCCGTCGGACGAGCTGTCGGACGAGCAGCCGGCCACGGCGACGAGGGACAGGGCCGCCGCGACGGCGGCGACGGAGCGGAGGACGCGGGCGGCCGACATCAGGCGAGGGTGGCGCCGTCGACGCGGACGTACTCGCCGTTGACGTGGGCGGCGTCCTCCGACGCCAGGAAGGCGATGACGCTGGCCACGGTCTCGGGCCCACGGTTCTTGTCGACCGGGGAGATGCGATCGAACAGCGACCAGTCCGAGTCGGGCGGAAGCATGGTGCCGGTGGCGGCGTGCAGCGGCGTCTCGATGCCGCCCGGCGCCACCGCGTTGACCCGGATGCCACGGCGGGCGTACTCCATGGCGAGCGTGTAGGTCATCGCCAGCACGCCGCCCTTCGACGCGGCGTAGGCGAGCATGTAGGGGTGGCCCGACAGGCTGGAGGTCGAGGCCGCCATGACGATGTTGCCCTGGGTCTCGAGCAGGTGGGGCAGGCACGCCCGGGTCACCAGGAAGGTGCCGGTGAGGTTCACACCGATGACGAGGTCCCACTGCTCGGTGGGCACCTCGTGGCTGTGGCCGGTGCGCATCAGCCCGGCGATGTTGCAGAGCACGTCGAGGCGCCCGTAGGCCTCGACGACCTCGGCCACCACCCGGTTGACGGCCTCCTCGTCGGCAATGTCGACGGTCCAGGCGCGAGCCTCGACACCCGCGGCGCGGGCGGCGGCGGCCACGGCCTCGACCGCGTCGGCCTGCACGTCGAGGCACGCCAGCGTGGCGCCCTCCTCGGCCAGGCGCTCGACGGTGGCGGCGCCGATGCCCGACGCGGCACCCGTCACCAGGACGACCTTGTTCTCGAACCGCTGCATGTCTTCCCCCTGGGTGTGCTGTCGGGCGCGACCGCGCGCCGGACCGGTTTAGCCGACGGCTGCCCCTCTCGACGCAACCAGGGCAGCCGATGCCGGGCGCACTGCTTCACTTCCGCCGCCGACCGCCCGATACCCCGATGTCGGAAACCAGCGGGAGGCCCTCACCATGGCGCGGACGCGCACCACGCTCATCGCCCTCACCGTCGCCGTGGCGCTCGCCTCCACGACGGCGCTCGCCGGGTGCAGCTCGTCGGGCACGACGGCGGGGGCGACCTCCACCACCGAGGCCACCGGCACCGGCCCGCTCACGCTCGTGGTGGCCGGCACCGGTGCGACCCTGTCGGCCGACCGCCTCACCATCAGCGGGGCCGGCCGGGTCACGTGGATCGCCGACCGTCCCGAGCGGGACGCAGGCAGCGTCGCTGTCGAGACCCTGGTCACCGGGTGGACCGGCTACGGCTTCGACACCAGCCCGCCGAACGCGGTCGTCACCGGCGCATCCGGTTCCAGGCTGCCCCGCAGCGTCGCCGTCGTCCTCTCCGACCCGGTGCTCGACGGGAGCACCCTGACCTTCTCGGTGTCCTACCTCGACGCCACCGCGCCGACCACACCGCTGGAGCTGTCCGGGGCCTCTGTCGTGGTCGACGGCACGGGGACGGGGGGCTCCGGCCGCGCCGTCGAGATGGAGGTCCAGGAACTGGAGAACGCGCTGAACCAGGAGATCCAGCGGATCACCAGCGCCCAGGACGCACTCCAGTCCGACTGGGAGAACATCGGGCTGGCCATCGCCCTGAAGGTGAGCCTCGACGGGGACTTCGCCACCGCACTCGGCGCCCTCCAGACGGCGATCACCCAGCTGGACCAGATGGCCGATCCGACCTCCGCCGCCATCGACCAGGTCGCGAACCAGGCCGACGCCGCGGTGAGCGCTCTGCAGGACCAGATCACCACGGTACTGAACGACGTCGACGCGGCCGAGGCGGCCGCGCTGGCGGTGGCGCTCGCCGCCGCACTCTGAGGACTGGAGCCCGAGGAGGGATTCGAACCCTCGACCACCTGTTTACAAGACAGGTGCTCTGACCAGCTGAGCTACTCGGGCGGCGGCGACAGCGTAGGGCGCGGCCCCGGCACGACGGGACGGGGACCGGTACGGTCCGGCCCATGAGCATCTTGGGGAACCGGGTGGTGCGCCGTGAGGATCCGGCGCTCCTCACCGTCGGGGGCACGTACGTCGACGACATCGTCCACGAGGGCGCGGCCCACGTGGTCTACGTGCGCTCGACGCTCGCCCACGGCCGCATCGTCGGTGTCGACACGAGCGAGGCCGAGGCGGCGCCCGGTGTGCTGGCCGTGGTCACCGGCGCCGACCTCGACCTGCCGGACCTGAAGCCGATCATCATGGTGAACCAGCAGATGACCCGGCCCCTGCTGGCCAGGGGCACCGTGCGCTTCGTCGGCGAGGCGGTCGCCGCCGTGGTGGCCGAGTCCCGCGCTGCCGCGGTCGACGCGGCCGAGCTCGTCATCGTCGACCTCGAGCCGCTGCCGTCGCTCACCGACCCGGTCGAGGCCCTCGCCTCCGACGTGCACCTCTTCCCCGAGGTCGGCAGCAACACCGCCATGGCGATCCCCTACCCCGGCGAGCCGCTCTCGTTCGACGACTGCGACGTCGTCGTCACCGCCACGATGGTGAACCAGCGCCTGGCCCCCGCCCCGATCGAGGCCCGCCACGCCGTCGCCTGGTGGGACGACGACCGGCTCATCGTCGAGATCGGCTGCCAGGGCGCCCACCCGATCCAGGCCGCCTACGCCGAGCTCTACGGGCTGGAGCCCGGGAACGTGCGGGTGATCTGCCCCGACGTGGGCGGCGGCTTCGGCGCCAAGTCCCAGCCCGGCCCCGAGCAGCTGCTGCTGGCCGAGCTGGCCCGGCGGGTCGGCCGGCCCGTGCGCTGGGCCGAGACCCGCTCGGAGAACCTCGTCGCCATGGGCCACGGACGGGGCCAGGTGCAGACCGCCACCCTCGGCGGCACCAGCGAGGGTGACCTCCTCGTGTACCGCATCGAGGTGCTGCAGGACGGCGGCAGCTACCCGCACATGGGGGCGATCCTGCCCTTCGCCACCCGCATCATGGCCAGCGGCACCTACGACATCCCCGGCATCCAGTTCAGCTCCAACTCGGTGGCCACGACCACCACGCCGACCGGCGCGTACCGCGGGGCCGGGCGCCCCGAGGCCACCGCCGCCCTCGAGCGCATCGTCGACGTGTTCGCCGCCGAGGCCGGGCTCGACCCGGCCGAGGTGCGCCGCCGCAACCTCGTGGGCTCCGAGCGGTTCCCGTTCACCACGCCCACGGGCACCGTCTACGACTCGGGCGACTACGCCGGGGCCCTCGACCGGGCACTCGAAGCGGCCGGCTACGACGAGCTGCGGGCCGAGCAGGCCCGCCGCCGAGAGGTCGGCGACCGGCGCCTGCTGGGCATCGGGGTGGCGTGCTACGTCGAGATCACCGGCGTGATGGGCGGCCCCGAGTACGGGTCGGTCGAGCTGCTCGCCGACGGCGGGGCCCGGGTCGTCACCGGCTCCACGCCCTACGGGCAGGGCCACGTCACCGCCTGGTCGATGCTCGTCCAGGACCGCACCGGCATCCCGATGGACCGCGTCGAGGTCGTCTACGGCGACACCGACCTGGTGCCGAGCAGCGAGGTCACCGGCGGGTCGCGGTCGCTGCAGATCGCCGGGTCGGCGGTGCACCAGGCGGCCGGGACGCTGGTCGAGCTGGCCACCGATCGGGCCGCCGAGCTGCTCGAGGCCTCGCCCCACGACGTCGTGCTCGACGCCGAGTCGGGCCGCTTCCACGTGGTCGGCAGCCCCGCGGTGTCGGTCGGGTGGGCCGACGTCGGCGCCGGCCTCGGCGACGACGTGCTGCTCGCCGTCTCCGACTTCTCCGCCCCCGGGCCCACGTTCCCATTCGGCGCCCACGTGGCAGTCGTCGAGATCGACGCCGACACCGGGCGGGTCGAGCTGCAGCGGCTCGTGGCCTGCGACGACGCCGGCGTGATCCTGAACCCTCTGCTGGTCGACGGCCAGGTGCACGGCGGGCTGGCCCAGGGCGCGGCCCAGGCCCTCTTCGAGCAGGTCGTCTACGACGCCGACGGCAACCCGCTCACCACGACCTTCGCCGACTACTCCATCCCGTCGGCGGCCGAGCTGCCGAGCTTCGAGCGGGTGCCGATGGAGACGCCCACACCGGTGAACCCGCTGGGCGCCAAGGGCATCGGCGAGTCGGGCACCATCGGCGCCACGCCGGCCGTGCAGAACGCGGTGGTCGACGCCCTCGCCCACCTCGGGGTGCGCCACCTCGACCTGCCGCTGACCCCCGAGCGGGTCTGGCGGGCGATCACCTCCGCCGAGGCCTGACACCGCTTCCCCGCTCGTCGACCTCTGGTTCAGCTCGTCACACTAGATGTGACGTGCTGAACCAGAGGGCTCGGGTCAGGCGACCTCGGCGGCGGGGGCGGTGAACTGGGCGTTGTAGAGGCGGGCGTAGGCGCCGCCCTGCTCGAGCAGGGCGTCGTGGTCGCCCTGCTCGACGATGCGACCGTTCTCCATCACCAGGATGATGTCGGCGTCGCGGATGGTGGACAGCCGGTGGGCGATCACGAAGCTGGTGCGGTTCTGGCGCAGCGCGTTCATGGCCTCCTGGATGAGGACCTCGGTGCGGGTGTCGACCGAGCTGGTGGCCTCGTCGAGGATCAGGATCGAGGGATCCGCGAGGAACGCACGGGCGATGGTGAGCAGCTGCATCTCACCGGCGCTCACCGTGCCGTGCTCCTCGTCGAGGATCGTCTCGTAGCCGTCGGGCAGCGAGCGCACGAAGCGGTCGACGTAGGTGGCCTTGGCCGCCTCGATCAGCTTCTCGTCGCTGGCCGCGGGGTTGCCGTAGGCGATGTTCTCCCGCACGGTGCCACCGAAGAGCCACGTGTCCTGCAGCACCATGCCCATCTGCGAGCGCAGGTCGGCGCGGCGCATGTCGCGGATGTCGCGGCCGTCGACCGTGATGCGGCCGCCGTCGACGTCGTAGAAGCGCATGAGCAGGTTGACCAGCGTGGTCTTGCCGGCGCCCGTCGGGCCCACGATCGCCACGGTCTGGCCCGGCTCGGCGACCAGGTCGAGGTCGACGATGAGGGGGCGGTCGGGGCTGTAGGAGAACGAGACGTCCTCGAAGGCGACCCGGCCCCGGGCCTCGCCGACGAGCGGCTCGGCGTGGTCGTCGGAGATCTCCTCGTCGGCGTCGAGGAAGTCGAAGACCCGCTCGGCCGAGGCGATGCCGCTCTGGAACACGTTGAACATCGACGCCACCTGGCTGAGCGGCATCTGGAGCTGGCGGGAGTACTGGATGAACGCCTGCACGTCGCCGATGCTCATCTGGCCGTTGGCCACCCGGAGGCCGCCGAACACGCACACGATGATGAAGTTGAGGTTGCCGACGAACATCATCATCGGCTGCATCGAGCCCGAGAAGAACTGGGCCGAGGCGCTGGCGTCGAACATCTTGTCGTTCGTCTCGCGGAAGCGGGCCTCGACCTCGCTCTGCTTGCCGAACGCCTTGACGATGGCGTGGCCGGTGATCGACTCCTCGACCAGGGCGTTGAGCTCACCGGTGTGGCGCCACTGCGAGGCGAAGCGCTTGCGGGAGCGGGCCGCCACGACCCGGGTCATCACCAGTGAGAACGGGATGACGATGAGCGACACGCAGGCCAGGAGCGGCGAGATCGACAGCATCATGATCACGACCCCGAAGATCGTGAGGATGGCCTGGAGCATGTTGCTGAGGGTCTGCTGGAGGCTCTGCGACATGTTGTCGATGTCGTTGGTGACCCGGCTCAGCAGGTCGCCACGTGCCTGCCGGTCGATGTACGACAGCGGGAGGGCGTTGAGCTTGGCCTCGACCTCGGCACGGAGGCGGGACATGGCCCCCTGCACGATGCCGGCCAGCAGCCACGCCTGGAAGTAGGTGAGCACGGCGGCGCCGGCGTAGAGCCCGACGGCCAGCAGGAGCGTGAGGTGCAGCGAGGTGTAGTCCCAGCTCCCGGTCTGGAGGCCGGCCACGATGATGTTGGTGGCGTGGCCGAGGATCCTCGGGCCCACCACCTGCATGCTGACGGCGACGACCGCCAGCAGCACGACGCCCCACACGTGCACCCGCTCCTGACGGAGGCGGGAGAACGTGCGGCGCACGGCGTGGCCGAAGTCTCGGGACTGCTCGCCGGGCACGCCCATCGGACGAGGCCCCGCCATGGGCGTGGGGGGCCGGACGACGTCGTCGTCGCCGGCATCGTCGGCGGTGGTGGTCGTGTCGCTCATGCCGCCGCCTCCGTCTGCTTGGTCTGGGACGCCACGATCTCGGCGTAGGTCGGACAGCTCTCGAGGAGCTCGGTGTGGGTGCCGACCCCGACCATCTCGCCGTCCTCCAGGACGATGATCTGGTCGGCGTTGATGATGGTGGAGACCCGCTGGGCCACCACCACGACGGTGGCCTCGCGGGTCCAGGGCACCAGGGCCGCCCGCAGGCGGGCGTCGGTGGCCAGGTCGAGGGCCGAGAACGAGTCGTCGAACACGTAGATCTCGGGCCGGCGCACGATGGCCCGGGCGATCGAGAGCCGCTGGCGCTGGCCGCCGGAGACGTTGCTGCCGCCCTGGGCGATGCGGGCCTCGAGGCCGCCCATCTCCCGCACGAAGTCGGCGGCCTGGGCCACCTCGAGGGCCGACCACATCTCCTCTTCGGTGGCGTCCTCACGGCCGTAGCGGAGGTTGCTCTCGACGGTGCCGGTGAACAGGTAGGGCTTCTGGGGCACCAGGCCGACCCTGCTCCAGAGGACCTCGGGGTCGAGCTCGCGGACGTCGACCCCGTCGACGATCACCGCGCCGGCGGTGACGTCGACCAGCCGGGGGATGAGGTTGACGAGCGTGGTCTTGCCCGAACCGGTGCTGCCGATGATGGCGGTCATCTGGCCGGGTGACGACGTGAACGAGATGTCCTGGAGCACCGGGGACTCGGCACCGGGGTAGCCGAAGCTCACGCCCCGCAGCTCGAGGGTGCCGGCACCGACGACCTCGGTGGTGGGCTCGTCGGCGATGTTGACGCTCGTGTCGGTGTCGAGGATCTCGACGATGCGCTCGGCGCTGACGGCCGCCCGGGGGGCCATCATCATCACGAAGCTCGCCATCATGATCGACATGAGGATGATGGTGAAGTAGCTGAGGAAGGCGACCATGGCGCCGAGGGTGAGGCTGCCGTCCTGGATGCGGGGGGCGCCGAACCAGATCACCGCCACGCTCGAGCAGTTCACGACCAGCATCACGATCGGGAACATCAGCGCCATGAGGCGGCCGGCCTTGAGCGAGGTGTCGGTGAGCTCGCCGTTGACGTGGCTGAAGCGGGCGGTCTCCTCGGGCTCGCGCACGAAGGCCCGCACCACCCGGATGCCGACGATCTGCTCGCGCATGACCCGGTTCACCCCGTCGATGCGCTCCTGCATCATGCGGAACGTCGGGATCATCCGGCCGATCATCACCCAGAGGATCACGACGAGCACCGGGAGGCTGACGAGCAGCAGCGCCGAGAGGCCGAGGTCCTCGCGCATGGCCATGAAGATGCCGCCGAGCGCCATGATCGGAGCGGTGATGGCCATGGAGCAGACCATCACCGCCAGGAGCTGGACCTGCTGGACGTCGTTGGTGATTCGGGTGATGAGCGAGGGGGCACCGAGCTGGTTGACCTCCCGCTGGGAGAACGACGTGACCCGGTGGAAGAGGTCGCTGCGGACGTCGCGGCCGAAGCCCATGGCCGCCTTGGCCGAGACCCACATGGCGCCGATGGCGAAGACCATCTGGATGCCGGCGATGCCGAGCATCAGGGCGCCGGTGCGCCACACCGCGCCCAGGTCGGGCTCGGGCGAGGCCACGTTGTTGATGATCTTGGCGTTGATGGCCGGCAGCAGCAGCGAGCACCCCGCCTGCACGATCTGGAGACCGAGCAGGAGGATGAGCAACGTGCGGTAGCGCCCGAGCAGGTGGCTGCGGAAGAGGCGGATCAGCACGGGCGGGCCACCTCTCGCGAGGTCGCGCCGTGTCGGGGGAGGCGGCGGGAGGGCGGGGTCATCGGGAGGTCCTCGGGGAGTGGGTGCGGATGCCGTCGAGCAGGAGCGAGACGAGCTCCTCGGGGGGCACGGGCCCGTCGGGCTCGAAGCCGGGGTTGCTGGTGGCGAGGGCGAGGGAGCGGAGCCGCCGGGCGGCGATCTCGGGGTCGACCCGCAGCTGGTCGGCGTAGGGGGCGATGAGGTCGGTCAGCGCGTGCACGTCGGGGCGCCGGGCCGCGCCGGGCTTGATCACCCCGGTGTCACGAGCGATCGGGAGGAGCCGCCAGATCACCGAGAACCGCCGCTGGAGCAGCCGGGTGGCCTCCACCAGCTGGTCCTCCATGGGCAGCGTGCGGTCGATGGCCTCGACCTTCTTCTCGGACCAGGTGCTCTCGAAGGCGGCTTCGACCGCGGCCACGATCACCGCCTGCTTGTCGGGGAAGACCCGGAAGATCGTGCCCTCGGCGATGCCTGCGGCCTCGGCGATCTGGCGGGTGCTCACCGCCTCGCCGTGCTCGATCAACAGCGGCACGGTGGCGGCGACGATGGCGGCGCGCCGTTCGTCGGGCGGCAGAGCGGAGGCGCGGGTTCGGGTCTCCGTCGTGGCAGCGGACATGGCAGTCACCATACCTGAGTGAGTGCTCACTCACACCATCGGAATCCGAGGAGTGCGTGAGGGCGCCGGGAACAGGCAGGAGGGCGCTGCGCCGGGCAGACTCGGGCCCGTTCGAAGGGGGACCAGATGCGCATCGGGATGTTCATCGCGGAGACGTCGCCGCCCGGATCGACGGTCGACGACCTGCTGGCGCAGGCCCGTTGGGCCGACGAGAACGGCCTGCACACCGGCTGGGTGCCCCACGTGCCGTGGAGCCTCGACGGGCTGACCGCGGTCGCCCTGGCCGGCCAGGTCACCGAGCGCATCGAGCTCGGCACGGCGGTCGTCCCGACCTGGTCGCACCATCCCTACGCCATGGCCCAGCACGCCCTCACCGCCCAGGCCGCGTGCAACGGTCGGCTGCTGCTCGGCATCGGGCCGTCGCACCAGAGCGTCGCCGAGGGCTGGTACGGCGCCAGCTACGAGGGCGTGATCCACCACGTGCGCGAGTACGTCGAGGTCCTCGAGGCCGTGAACCGGGCGCAGGACGACGCCAACCACGGCCGGGGCCTGGCGAACATGGGCGGCCGGGTGCACCACGAGGGCGACCTCTACCCCGTCGAGTCGCTGCTCGGCGTGCCCGGGGCCGAGCCCGTGCCGATCTACCTGGCGGCCCTCGCTCCCCTGATGCTGAAGCTGGCCGGCGAGCGGGCGGACGGCACCATCACCTGGATGTGCGACGAGCGGGCCATCGAGTCCCACGTCGTCCCCCGCCTCACCGCCGCGGCCGAGGGCGTCGGCCGGCCAGTGCCCCGGGTGATCGGTGGGCTGCCGCTGGCGGTGTGCTCGGACCGCGACCAGGGCCTCGCCGCCGCCGAGGCCCGCTACGGCGGCTACCGCGACATCCCGACCTACGCCCGGGCGCTGGCGCGGGGCGAGAGCGGCTCCCCCGCCGAGGTCGCCGCCGTCGGCACCGAGGAGCAGGTCGTCGAGCGGCTCCGCTCCTACGAGGCCGCCGGCGTCACCGACCTGTGCGCCATGACGTTCCCCGTCGGCGCCGACGCCGCCGAGCGGGCGGAGAGCGCCGAGCGCACCAGGGCCCTCCTCGCCCACCTCGCCGCCGCCCAGCCCTGACCCCGTGGCTCGATCGAGCACGCTCCAGCGTGCGGAGACGAGCCACCGGCCCTTGAGGCTCTCCGACCGTGGCTCGATCGAGCACGCCCCAGCGTGCTCAAACGAGCCACCGGGGGGTGAAGGGGTCAGCCGGAGGTGAGGCTGGAGCAGTCGTCGACGACGATGGCGCCGTCGACCGTGGCCGAGGAGCCGAACTGCATCGCCAGCGAGATGGCCGGCAACGACGACAGCGGCACCGACATGGTGAGCGTGGCGCCGTCGACCTTCGGGGTGATCGCCAGCTTCTGGCGGGTCTCGACCTTGTTGGGCCAGGTGATGAGCGTGGTCGTCCAACCGTCGGCGCCGTGCACCATCCGCAGCTCGAAGCTGAACTGGCCGAGGGGGTCGCCCTGGGCCACCACGTAGGTGGCGGCCGGGGCCTCGTCGATCGGGGCGGCGGTGGTCATCGACACGGCGAGCTGGTCGCCGTCGACCTTGGCCGAGGCGGACACCAGGTCGACACCCGAGAGCCCGGGCGTCGACGCGCTCACGCCCGCCGGGAGGTCGAGGTCGCCGGAGGGGTCGGTGCAGCTGTCGCCCTCGGAGCTGGGCACCAGCGTGCTCGTGGCGCCGGACGCGGCGTCGGTGCCCTTGTCGTCGCTGCTGCACGCGGCCATGCCGACACCGGCGAGCACCGCCACGGCGGCGACGGCGACGCCCCTGCGGAGCGCGATCACCCGGCGGCCTTCTTGGCGGCCAGGCGGCGGCGGGTCACCTCGAAGCAGGCCAGCGCACCGGCCGCCGAGACGTTGAGCGACGCCAGCTGACCGAGCAGAGGAATGCCGGCGACGGCGTCGCAGCGCTCGCGCACCAGGCGGGACAGGCCCTTGCCCTCGGCGCCGAGCACGAGGCACACGGGCTGGTCGGCGACCTCGAGGTCGAACAGGTCGGTGTCGCCTCCCATGTCGAGGCCGATCACCCACACGCCGGCGTCGCGGAGCTGGCGCAGCGCGGTGGGCAGGCCGCCCACCAGCGCCATCGGCAGGTACTCGACGGCACCGGCCGCCGCCTTGGTGACGGTGGGGGTGATGTGCACGGCCCGGTGCTTCGGGAGCACGACGCCGGTGACGCCGGCGCACTCGGCCGAGCGCAGCAGGGCCCCGAGGTTGCCGGGGTCGGTGACGCCGTCGACGGCGAGCAGGAACGGCGGGTCGCCCTGCGGCGACTTCCGGCGGGCCAGGTCGTCGAGGTCGACGTCGTCGAGCTCGGCGGCGTGGGCCACCACGCCCTGGGGCGACTCGGTGCGGGCCTCGGCGAACAGGCGGGTGCGGGTGACCTCGCGGACCGGCACCTTGAGGTCCTGCGCCAGGTCGACGATGTCCTGCAGGACCTCGGTGTCGTCCTGGTCCTCGGCGACGATGATCTCGCGGATGCGGCGGTTGCCGGCGAGCAGCAGCTCGCGCACGGCCTGGCGGCCCTCGACCTGATCGCCACCGAGGCCGCGGGCGGCACCCTGCTTGCGCGGCGGGCCCGAGCCCCCGCGGCCGGCGCCACCACGGCCGGGAGCACCGCCCTTGCCTCCACCCTTGCCGGGAGCGGCCGGCCGGCTGGCGGCGCGAGCCGCGCCGGGGCGGTCGGCCTTGCGCACCGACGCCGCTGCGTGGCGGATCTTCTTGGCCTCGACGGCCTTCTTGGCCGCGGCCGACATCGGCTTCTTGCCGGCCTTCTTGGCGCCGCCGCCACCACCGCCACGGCTGCCACCACGGGGCGGGGTCATCGGGCGCTCACCACGGCGACGGCGAAGCAGGCGATGCCCTCCGCTCGACCGAGGGCACCCAGGCCCTCGGCCCGGTTGCCCTTCACGGTGACGGGTGCGCCGACAGCGGCGGTGAGTCGGTCCTGCATGAGATCCCTCCGGGGGGCCAGCTTGGGGCGTTCGCACACGACGGCGCAGTCGACGTTTCCGGGCTCCCAGCCCGCCGCCCGCACGCGGTCGGCGACCTCGGTGAGCAGGCCGATGCTGTCGGCGCCGGCCCACGTGGGGTCGGTGTCGGGGAAGTGCTGGCCGATGTCGCCGAGGCCGGCGGCACCGAGCAGCGCGTCGGCGCAGGCGTGGGCGATGACGTCGGCATCACTGTGGCCGACCAGGCCGGGCTCGCCCTCGAACACGACGCCGCCCAGCACCAGCACCCGGTCGGGGGCGTCGGTGAAGGCGTGCACGTCGAAGCCTTGACCGACCCGGACCGTCATGGGGGCAACCTACCCGAGGGTGCGCAGCAGGGCCGTCGCCACCGCGAGGTCGTTGGGGCCGGTGATCTTCAGGTTGGTGGGCTCGCCCGGCACGACCACGACCGTGCCGCCGACCGCCTCGACCAGCCCGGCGTCGTCGGTGGCATCGGCGCCGTCGGCGTGGGCGGCGCGCAGCAGGTCGGCGCGGAACGCCTGCGGGGTCTGCACGGCCACGAGGTGGGTGCGGTCGAGGGTCTCGACCACGACGGCGTCGCCGTGCTCGTCGTGACGCACCCGCTTCACGGTGTCGATCACCGGCACCGCAGGGATCACGGCGTCGGCACCCGCGTGCACCGCGGCCACCACGGCCTGGTGGAGCTCGGCCGAGGCGAGGGGCCGGGCGGCGTCGTGCACCACGATCACCGCGGCATCGGCGTCGATCACGGCGAGCGCGGCCCGCACGGAGTCGGCCCGCTCGGCGCCCCCCTCGACGGCGACGTCGGCGGCGCCGCTCTCGACCAGCGCCGCGCCCTCGGCCTGGTCGGCGGGGGCCAGCACCACGACCACGTGGTCGGCCGCGGCGCGCGCCGTGGCGAGGGAACGGTCGATGACGCGCTCGTCGCCGAGCACCTCGTACTGCTTGGGCTGAGGGCCGTAGCGGCTGCCGGAGCCGGCGGCCAGCACCACGGCCCACACCGGGCCGTCGGCCGGCGCACCCCCGGGCCCGGACGCGGGTCCGGGCCCGGCCCCGCTCAGCGGAGCGCCTCGTCGAGCTTGGCCTCGGCCTCCTCGGCCGGGACGTCGAGGGCGAAGATGAGCTCGGAGATCAGGATCTCGCGGGCCTTCGCCAACATGCGCTTCTCGCCCGCCGACAGCCCCTTCTCGGCGTCGCGCTGGGAGAGGTTCCGCACGACCTCGGCGACCTCGTAGACGTCGCCCGACTTCAGCTTCTCGGCGTGGTTCTTGAAGCGCCGCGACCAGTTGGTGGGCATGCGGGCGTCCTTCTTGCCCAACAGGTCGAACACCTCGGTGACCTCGTCGGCGTCGATGACCTCGCGCAGGCCGACCTCTTCGGTGTTGTCGACCGGAACCATGGCGGTCATGTCGCCGTAGGACAGGCGCAGGAAGAAGTACTCCTTCTCCTCGCCGAAGGCCGTCCGCGTCTCGCGCCGCTCGATCACGGCGGCGCCGTGGTGCGGATAGACGACCTTGTCACCGACGTCGAACGACATGCTGCTCCAGACGTAGAGGGCCGGGCGGGCGGGCACAGGGTAGACGGCTCGCCCTCCCCCGGAACGCCGTCGCGACAGCCGCTCGGACGTTGGCTCCGGGATGTGGTGTCACGGCCACGGAGAGGGAGGCCGACCTGGCATCGGACCGGGCAGTAGGCTGCCGAACCGTGGTCGACCCAGATCTGCTCAGCAACGTCGAGTTCTTCAAGGACTTCGAGGGCGAGTCCCTCAACGACCTGGTTGCCGCGGCCGAGCGCCGCTCGTTCAACCGCGGTGGGGTGCTCTTCACCGAAGGCGACGAGGGCACCGAGCTCTTCGTCGTGTCGTCGGGCCGCATCGCCATCGCCAACCGCTCGATCGACGGCCGCGAGTCCGTGATGGCGCTGATGGAGCGCGGCGACCTCTTCGGCGAGATGGCGCTCTTCGACGGCCGGGCCCGCTCGGCCGAGGCCCGTGCGCTCGAGCCGTCCGACGTGCTGGCCATCCCCTACGAGCCGCTGCGGGCCATCTACAAGGCCAAGCCGGAGCTGCTCTGGAACGTGGTCGAGATGCTCGCCGTGCGCCTGCGCAACACCGACGAGCAGCTCGCCGACTCGGTCTTCCTCGACGTCACCGGGCGCACCGCCAAGCGGCTGCTCGAGCTGGCCGGCGAGGCCGACGAGTTCTCGCTGCCGATCACCCAGGAAGAGCTCGCCGGCATGGTGGGCGCCTCCCGCGAGCGGGTCAACAAGGCCATCGCCAGCTTCGTGAAGCTGGGCTGGATCGAGCAGGCCGACCGCCGCTACCGCATCACCAACCGCGAGCAGCTGGCCCTCCGGGCCCGCTGACCCACCCCTCCGCCCGCGACGGCGACCCTCTGGCTCAGCACGTCACCAGGAGCGTGACGAAGTGAGCCACGGGTGCTGGGATCAGGCGCCGGGGGCGGGGAAGGTCTCGCCGACGAGCTCCTCGCTGAGGGCCCACAGCCGCGCCGCGGCGTCGGGGTCCATGGCGTAGGGCGCCGCCGTGGCCACCGCGCAGTCGGCGAGGTAGGTGCCGCCCTGCTCCTCGAGCTCAGGCGCGGTGGCGGCCCACACCGAGGTCGAGGCACCGACGTCGGGCCCGACCGTCGGCGGGAGCTTGCCCGCACCGGCCGGGTTCGCCGCGGCGCGGGCCTTGAGGTCCTCCATGACGTCGGGGGTGAAGTTGCGCCCGAGCTGGGTGGCGACCATGCCCGGGTGCACCGCGTAGGCGTGGACGCCGAGGGGCCCGTAGCGCCGCTCGAGCTCGACGGCGTGGAGGATGTTGGCCGTCTTCGACTGCCCGTACGCGTCCATCTTGTTGTAGTCGTGGGACTCGAAGTTGGGGTCGTCCCAGAGGATGTCGGAGGCCATGTGGCCACCCGAGCTGAGCAGCACGATGCGCGACGGCGCGCTGGCGACGAGCAGCGGCAGCAGCCGCCCGACGAGATCGAAGTGGCCGAGGTGGTTGGTGCCGAACTGCAGCTCGAAGCCGTCGTCGGTGCGACCGAAGGGCACGGCCATGATCCCGGCGTTGCCGATGAGCACGTCGAGCCGGTCGTGGGTGGCGGTGAAGCGGTCGGTGAACGCCCGCACGCTGGCGAGCGAGCCCAGCTCGAGCACCTCGTAGGACACGTCGGCCCCGGGCACGCGGTCGAGCATGCCGGCGACGGTGGCCGCGCCCTTGTCGTCGGAGCGGGCGGTGATGATCACCGAGGCGCCGGCGGCGGCGAGGGCCCGAGCGGTCTCGCGGCCGATGCCGGCGGTGGCGCCGGTGACGAGCACCGTGCGGCCGGTCAGGTCGACGCCCTCGAGGACGTCGGTGGTGGTGGTGGTGGGTGCGTCGCTCACAGGACCTCGTCCTCCGGGGCGGGCCACTCGGCCGGCCAGTTCTGGTTCACGGTCATCGACCACTCGGGCTCACGGCGCTCGAGATAGGCCATCACGCCTTCGCGGGCGTCGGCCTCGCCCATGATGTGGACGTGCAGGTCGCTCTCGGCCTTCGCCGCCTGCGTGGGGTTCAGCCCGAACGACGACCACAGCAGCCGCTTGGTGACCGCCACCGACACGGGCGCGGTGTTGACCGCCATGTCGTGGGCGACCTCGAGAGCGTGGGGCAGCACGTCGTCGTTGTCGAGCACCCGGGACGCCACGCCGAGCGACTCGGCCTCGTCGCCGGTGAAGGTGCGACCGGTGAGCATGATGTCGGCGGCCCTGGCCATGCCGACGATGCGGGGAAGGGCCCACGTGCTCGACCCGTCGGGCATCACACCGCGGCGCACCTGCACGATGCCGTACTTGGCGTCGCGGGCCATGAACCGCAGGTCGCAGTGCAGGGTGATGGTGAACCCGATGCCGATGGCGTGGCCGTTGACGGCCGCGATCACCGGCTTGCGGATCTGCCAGGCGCTGGGCGAGAGCGGGTTGGCCCGGAACCCCTCGGAGGTCTCCTTGCGCTCGAACACGTCGGAGCCGTTCGAGAAGTCGGCGCCCGCGCAGAACGCCGGCGGGGTGCCGGTGACGACCACGACCCGCACGTCGTCGTCGGTGTCGGCCCGGCGGTAGATCTCCGACAGCGCGTGGCCCATCGCTCCGCTGAAGGCGTTGCGGGTCTCGGGCCGGTTCAGGGTGGCGACGAGGACCCCGTCGTCGTGGAGCTCGGCGAGCAGGTCGTCGGTTCCGGTGTCGATCGGGGTGGTCACGCCGTCTCTCCCGAGACCGCCTTCACCGCCGCCACGGTCTCGGCGATCACCCCGTCGCTGATCGGGTAGCCGGGGAAGTAGAGGCAGACCCGGTCGGCGGCGTGGCCGTAGCGGCGCTGGATCTCCTCGGCGACCTGCTGGGGCGTGCCGACCACCGAGATGGTGTGGGCCATCTCGTCGGTGATGAGCCCGGACATGCCGACCCAGTCACCCTGCTTGGAGAGGGCGTTGAGCTGGGGCTGGAGGTCGCCCCAGCCCTCGACGTCGAGCACCGGCTTGTACGACGGGGTCGAGCCGTAGAACGACAGCAGGCCCTTCACGCCCCGGCTCGCCGCCTCGATCTCCTCGTCGTTGGTGCCGATCCCGCAGATGACCTCGAGCACGATCTCGAGGTCGTCGCGGGTGCGGCCCGCCTTCTCGAGGCCCCGGTCGATGGCCGGCAGGGTGCGCTCGGCGAAGTGGCGCTCGGAGTTGAACGGCATGACGAGGATGCCGTCGGCGACCTCGGCGGTCATCTCGCACATCTTCGGGCCGAGGGCGCCCACGTGGACCATCGGCTTGCCGTAGGGGTTGGGGCCCGGGTTGAAGTTCGGGGTCATGAGGGTGTGGGTCGTGTACTCGCCCTCGTACCGGAAGGGGCCCTCGCCGGCGAAGTGGTCGAGGATCATCTTCACGGCCTCGACCATCTCGCGCATCTGCGCCGCCGGCTTGCCCCAGCGCGAGCCGTAGCGCTTCTGGATGTGCGGTCGGATCTGCGAGCCCAGGCCCAGGCGGAAGCCGCCCTTGTTGAGCAGCTGCATGTCGTTGGCGGCGTAGGCCATGTGCAGCGGGCTACGGGGGAACGCCATGGCCACGTTGGTCATGAGGTCGGTGGTGCCGGCGGTGGCGGTGCTCGCCAGCACCAGCGGGAAGAACACGTCGTGGGAGTTCTCGAACGTGAACAGGCCGTCGGCGCCCGTCGCCGCCAGCTCGGCCGCACGCTCGGCGGCCCCCTCCGGCCCGGTCATCGCCAGCGAGATGTCGACCTTCATCGTGAGCCTCCCCCGTCGCCCGCCCTCGGGGCGACCTGACGTTTCTAGCCGTAACCACCTGACCCTGACGAAGGGGACGGCGACGACGAGGAGGCGCCCGGCGCACAGGGGCCGCCCGCACCTGTGAAGATGTCGGGACGACCGCACCGGCCGGGGGGACTCCGCAATGACCGACACCACGAACGCGCCCGACACCTTCGATGACATCGACGTCACCGATCTCGACGTCTTCGCCGAGCGCTACCCGACGGAGTGGTTCGCCCGCCTCCGGGCCGAGGCGCCCGTCTACAAGCACCACGGAACCGAGGGCAGCGACGGCGAGGACTTCTGGCTCGTCACCTCTTTCGAGCACGTCTCCGAGGTGCACAAGGCCGGCCTGCTCTACAGCCACCAGACTGGTCCCGGCCGCGACGGCGCCGGCGGCATCGCCCTCACCGACCAGCCC
Organism: Acidimicrobiales bacterium; assembly: GCA_965279255.1. Lineage (GTDB taxonomy): Bacteria > Actinomycetota > Acidimicrobiia > Acidimicrobiales > Acidimicrobilacustridaceae > CAMFLJ01. The sequence goes on along the minus strand of OZ257146.1, from coordinate 4,028,413 downwards.
CCGGAGCTCGGCCCCGGCCTGATGATGGTGAGCACCGACCCGCCCCAGCACACCCGCTACCGCAAGCTGGTGAACAGCGGGTTCACGCCCCGGATGATCCGTCGCCTCGACGAAGCCCTCCGCCAGAAGACCAACGCCGTCCTCGACCGGGTCACCCCGCTGGGCGCCTGCGACTTCGTGGTCGACGTCTCCGCCGAGCTGCCGCTGATCGCCATCGCCGAGATCCTCGGCGTGCCCGCCGAGGATCGCTCCAAGCTGTTCGACTGGAGCAACCGCATGATCGGCAGCCAGGACTCCGAGTACGGATCCGGCGCCCCGGCCGACGAGATGGGCTCCGACTACGGCAACGTCATCATGGAGATGGCGATCTACGCCCACGAGCTGAGCGACGACAAGCGGGCCAACCCGGGCGACGACGTCTGGACCCGCCTCACCGACGCCCAGGTCACCATGGACGACGGCACCACGGCCGAGCTCACCGACCTCGAGCGCGATCTCTTCTTCGCCCTGCTGGTCGTGGCCGGCAACGAGACCACCCGCAACGCCATCTCCAAGGGCCTCATGGCCTTCATGGAGCACCGCGACCAGTGGGACCGCTGGATCGCCCACCCCGAGCTGGCCGACACCATGGTCGAGGAGGTGCTCCGCTACACCAGCCCGGTGAACTTCTTCCGGCGCACCGCCACCGCCGACACCGTGCTCGGGGGCCAGAAGATCAAGGCCGGCGAGAAGGTCGTGCTCTGGTACCCGTCGGCCAACCGCGACCAGGCCGAGTTCGGGCCCACCGCCGACGACTTCGACATCGGCCGCGAGATCAACCACCACGTGGCCTTCGGTGGCGGCGGCGCCCACTTCTGCCTGGGCGCCAACCTGGCCCGGCTCGAGATCAAGATGATGTTCGAGGAGCTGGCCCGCCGCACCCCGGACATCCAGCTGGCCGGCCCCGCCGAGCGGCTGCGCATGAACCTGGTCGACGCCATCAAGCACCTGCCGGTGACCTACACCCCCTCCCCCGCCGAGGGCTGACCCACCACCACCACCGAAACGGTGCGCAGAACGCGCGCTCTGGCGCGCCGGGAGCGCACCGTTTCGCGAGGGGGACGGGTCAGGCGGTGAGGAAGGCGACGGCGCGGCGCCAGGCGTCGGCCGCATCGTCGGCACGGTGGGTGGGGCGCGACGCGTCGTGCACGAAGCCGTGGTCGGCCTCGTCGTAGCGGGCGATCTCGACCCCGAGGGCTTCGGCGTCGGCGACGTCGGCGTCGGGCGTGTACGGGTCGACGCCCCCGATGACCGCGAGTGTCGGGCACCGGTCGGGCGAGGCCAGCGCGTCGATGGGCTCGGCCAGCGAGCCGGCCCAGTCGGCGGGCAGCCGGATCATCCCGTAGAACGCGGCCGCCCGGGCGAAGCGGCCACTCGCCGCCGCCTTGAACGTGAGCATCCCGCCCATGCAGAAGCCCATGGCCACGACCCGCTCGCAGCCGGTGGCGTCTGCCGCGGCGAGGGCGTCGGCCCGTAGGGCGTCGTCGGAGGCCTGCGCCATGAGGGCCATGCGCGACGGGATGTCGAGGTCCTCCCGGCCCGGGAAGGGCTCGGGGGCGCACACGACCCAGCCGTTCTCGGCCGCCAGCCGGGCGCACATGTCGTCGAACAACGGGCGCAGCCCCATGATGTCGGGGAACAGCACGACCCCGAGGCGGGGCTCGCCGTCGGGCCGGGCCAGCTCGGCGGGCGTGCCGGTGGGCAGGGTGATGCGCACGGTTCCTCCGGGGATGACGACGTGACGAGGCAGGGGCCGGCAGCCGGTGGGGCGCCGGTCAGGAGTAGTGGTCGAGGATGCTCGACTCGGCCAGGCGGCTCAAGCCTTCCTTGATCGCCTTGGCCCGGTGGTCGCCCACCCCTTCGACCTGGTCGAGGTCGTGCTCGGTCGCCCGCAGGATCTTGGCCAGCGAGCCGAAGCGCTCGACGACCCGGTCGATGACCGACTCGGGCAGGCGCGGGATGCGGGCCAGCAGGCGGTGGCCCTTGGGCTGCACCGGCGCGTCGAGGTCGGTGGTGCCGTCGGGGAGGTGGAGCACGTCGGCCACGGCTTTGAGGTCGAGCAGCGTCTCGGTGTCGAGGCGGGCCAGGCCGGACATGGCCTCCTCGAGGTGCCAGTCGTTCTCCTCGTGGAGGTAGTCGATGACGACCATTCGGCGCTCGTCCTCGACCCCGGCGAGGACCTCCTCGAGCTGGAGGCGCACGAGGCGGCCGTCGCCGCCGAGCTCGACGATGTCGCCCTCGATCTCCTCGGCGATGCGCAGCACCATCTCGGTGCGCTGCAGGAGCATGACGACGTCGCGGATGGTGACGAGGTCCTCGATCTCGAGCGCCGAGAGGCTGTTGGAGACCTCGACGAGGCGCTCCTTGTAGCGCTCGAGGGTCTGCAGGGCCTGGTTGGCCCGGTCGAGCAGCCGCGGGATGGGCACCAGCTGGTGCTTCTCGTCGCCCACGTAGACAGCGATGATCGACATGTCCTCGGAGACCGAGATCACCGGCACGTTGATCGAGCGGGCCACCCGCTCGGCGGTGCGGTGGCGGGTGCCCGTCTCGGAGGTGGGCACGTTGGGGTTGGGCACCAGGTGCACGTTGGCCCGGGCGATGCGGCTGGCGTCGGGAGCCAGCACGATGGCGCCGTCCATCTTCGCCAGCTCCGACAGCCGCTGCGGGCTGAAGGCGGCGTCGAGCAGGAAGCCGCCCGAGCAGATGTTGAGCACGTCGGGCCCGTCACCCACCACGACGAGGGCGCCCATCCCGGACTGCATGATGCGGTCGAGGCCCTCACGCAGGGGCTTGCCGGGCGCGACGACGGCCAGGGCGTCGAGCATGGCCTCACTGCGCCGGCGGGGCATCGGACGAGTGTAGACGACGACCTGACGATCCGGTCCGGGCCGAAGGTCGCCAGCACCGTTCAGATCGGCGACAGAGTCCGAGGTCAGGGCGCTTTCAGGCCCGGCGTCGAGGATCTCAGAACGGGTCGTCGAGGATGTCGTCGGGGACGGTGTCGGGGATCTCCGACGCGTCGACCGAGCGCAGCCTCGGGGGCGGCCAGTTGTCGGCCGGCTCGGGCCGGCCCCCACCCTCGGCGGGGTGCGGCGGGCCCGAGGCCCGACCGGCGGGGTGGCCGCCACCCTCGACGGTGAGGCCGGCGGCCTCGATGGCCTCGGCCAGGGTGCCGACCCGGATGGCCACGATGCCGTCGGGCGGCTCGGGGGCGAGGCGAGGCAGCAGGGCCCGGTGGAAGCCGAGCCGGGCAGCCTCGGCCAGACGGCGGTCGGTCTGGGAGACCTGGCGCAGCTCGCCGCCGAGGCCGACCTCGCCGCAGACCACGAGGTCGGGCGGGAGGGGCCGCCCGGCGAGGGCCGAGGCGAGAGCCAGCGCGACCCCGAGGTCGGCGGCGGGCTCGGAGATCTTCACGCCGCCCACGGCCAGGGCGTAGACGTCGGTCTCGGCGAAGGAGAACCCGGCCCGCTCGCCCAGCACGGCCAGCAGGAGCGACAGGCGACCGGAGTCGAGGCCCTGGGCCGAGCGCCGTGGCGACGCCAGGCGGCTGGGCGTGACGAGGGCCTGGAGCTCGACCAGCAGCGGGCGGTGCCCCTCCATGGTGGGCACCACCACCGAGCCGGACACGCCCTTGCGGCGGTCGGCGAGGAAGAGCTTGCTGGGGTCGGGCACCCCGATCATGCCGGCCTCGGTCATCTCGAACAGGCCGAGCTGGTCGGTGGCGCCGAAGCGGTGCTTCACCGCCCGCAGCAGCCGCAGGGCGTGGTGGCGGTCGCCCTCGAAGGCCAGGACGGTGTCGACGACGTGCTCGAGCACGCGGGGGCCGGCGAGGCCGCCCTCCTTGGTGACGTGGCCGACGAGGATCACGGCGATGCCGCGGGACTTGGCCGCGGTGACCAGGCGGGCGGCGCACTCGCGCACCTGCGACACCGAGCCCGGCGCCGAGCCGATGTCGGGGTGGTGGACGGTCTGGATGGAGTCGACGACCACGACCGTGGGCTCGATCTCGTCGATGAAGTCGAGGATGTGGGGCAGCGAGGTCTCCGACGCCAGCCACAGGCTGGGCCGCAGGGTGCCCAGCCGCTCGGCCCGCAGCCGCACCTGCTGCTTGGACTCCTCGGCCGAGACGTACAGGACCTTGGCGCCGTCGGCGGCGATGGAGGCGACCGCCTGCAGCAGCAGGGTGGACTTGCCGATGCCGGGCTCACCACCGACGAGGGTGACCGAGCCGGGCACCAGCCCGCCGCCGAGGACCCGGTCGAGCTCGGAGATGCCGGTGGCGCGCGCCGACCACTCGTGCACGTCGACCTCGGAGATCGGGACCGGCACGTCGCGCGGGCCCAGGCGCTGGGCGACGCTCTGGCCGGCGGGGACGTCGAGCTCCTCGACCAGGGTGTTCCACTCCTCGCAGCCGGGACAGCGCCCCACCCACTTGGGCGCGGTGGCGCCGCACTCGCTGCACCGGAACACCGCACGGACCTTGGCCATCCCGCAACCCTACGCACCCCCTGCGACACCGACGCGGGAACCGTCGACCGGTCAGCGGAACGAGACAGGTACGGCGGCGACGGTCGGACCGTGGTTGATCACCCAACCGACCACACAGGCTGCGCCCGCCCGGCACGACCCGGCGAACAACAACGATTCGCGGAGGACCACCTTCGTGACGAAGGTGCCGTCGGCCGCCACAACGTCGCCCGACCCGATGTCCGTGTAGGCACATCGCTCCTCCTTGCGGGTGTCGAGGTCGCCGGGGCACTGACCCACACGGCCGGCCACTCGGGTTCCAGGTGTGAAGCCGGAGCCGCGCACGACCACCTCCTGACCGTCGACATACGGGCCGCCGGGCTCGAGCGCGAGGAGCGGGAGCTCGGGAACAACCCCCCGAGCGAAGCCCAGCGGAGGAGAGCGCAGCAGCGATGAGAAGTAGTCGTCGACGAGGAGGAGGTGGCAGTCGCGGACGGTGCAGTCGACGACGCCGTCCCACGCCGACCACACCACCGGGCTGACCGCAACGTCCGTCGACAGAAGGCCTCCGGCGTCTGCGGTCACGGATCCACCACCCGCCTCGTCGTCGAAGAGGCACAACGAGGGGTCATCGAGCGCTGGCGCGCACTGGACCACCCGATAGGAGCGGCCGGGGTCGAGACCGCTCGCCGCCACAGCGACGCTCTGACCCGGACTGAGCCCGGTCAGTGGTGACACCGTCAAGGACTCGTCGCCTTGCACCGGCGCCGTGCCGGGAAGGAAGTCCAGCGGGACGGCCACGCCCCGCACTGACGGGGCGAGAGCGCCCACGGCGAGGACGCAGCCTGCAGGCTCGGTGGCACAGTCAAAGGGAGTCGCTCGCCCCGCGAGCGTCAAGGACGCCGATACCGTCACCCGCTGAGCCTCGGTCGCCGCGACAGCCGGACCCACCGCCCCGAGGTCGCACTGCTCCAGCCCGACCGGCTCCTCGAGGTCACCCCTGCACATCGCCAGCTGTGCGCCGGGGATCTGGTCCAGGCCGTCGACCCGCACAGTCACCGACTGACCATCCACGAGGCCTGCCGCCGGGGTCACGGCCAGTGTCACCCCGGAGACGTCGCCGAAGGTGAGCTGTGGTTCCGGAACCGTCGCGGAGGGGCCCGCCACCACCACCGAGTCGTTGACGGGCCCCCAAGGCCGCGCCACCACCAGGACGACCACGAGCAGCATCACCACTGCGGCCACTTCCGCTCGGCGCCTTCTCCGCCGCGACGTGGCCCGACGCCGGAGGTCCTCCACGGGAGGCGGCGATTCTGGCGGCGGGGCCAGACGCCGGATGCGATCGTCGAGGCTGGTCACCGTGCACCACCTCCTGAAGGGGGCCGGGTCGGTCTGGTGTCGGGCACCGCTACGTCGGAGGTGCCTGCCGGGTCGAGCACAACGGGCTGACTCAGGTCACCCGCAAGGCGAGCGCGAGCCTGATGCAGGGTCGCGTGAACCGTTCCAACAGCCACGCCCATCACTGAGGCGACCTCCGCTGTGGAAAGGTCAGCGAGGTAGTGCAGGACCACGGCGGTTCGCTGCCGTGGACTCAGGCCCAGGATCGCTCGTCGGAGATCCGGGTCGACGGGGGAGTCCAGTCCCTTGGCGCTCAGCACCCCGGGATCGGAGGCCAGCACAGCGAGCTCCCGTGCTCGACGCTTCGCCGTGCGGCGCACGTGGTTCGTCGCCGTGCGCCATACCCAACCCTCCGGTGAGGCCATCACCGCCACCCGCGGCCATCGCTCCACCGCACGGACGAAGGCCTCGTCGAGCGCATCGGAGGCTGCATCTGCATCACCGCACCACACCGTCAGAGCAGGGTGGAGTCGTGGCCGGGCCACCGCGTACCAGCTCTCGAACTCCGCCATCACACCCCTTCGAGCCCTCGACTGCCCGAAATGCTTTAGTCGTGTGACGCCGCAACCACCGCACGGCGCGTTGAACGCCGACGCGGGGAACGCGTCAGCGCCGGGGCAACCGCGAGCGCATCATGCGCTTGGTGCGCAGCCGGCGGGCCCGGATGCGCAGGCCGACCACCACCGCGGTGAGCAGGACGAGCGCCGCCACCAGCAGCTTCCAGGCCAGGGAGAAGATGTGGTTCTCGCTCGACGACACGTCGATCGGCTGAGGGCCCGAGCCCAGCGCACCCGAGACGGTCTCGTCGGCACCGGGCAGGTCGACGGTCATCGACACGTCGACCATCTCGCCCACCGGTCGGCCCTCCTCGGCCTCGATCTTCGCCACCAGGCCGCCCGAGCCGTCGCCGCCCAGGGTCTGGTTCAGCTGCGGATCGCCGAACATGGCCACGCCGGCGCTGAGGTCCATGGTGCCGGTGAGCTCCGTGGTCGTGGAGATGACGCTCGAGGTGCGGGTGACGGCCAGGTCCTCGTAGGGGCCGTCGGGGCCGCTCAGCTGGGCCAGCACCACGTTGGCCTCGTCGGCGTCGGCGAAGGCGTGATGGGCCCGCACCCAGGTCATGCCGTCCTCGACGACGGGGTCGTCGACGGTCCAGCCCGCCGCCTCGAGGTCGGCGACGCGCAGCTGCTGGTCGAGGTCGCCGACCCGGGCCAGGGCGGCGGCGTCGAAGCCCACCGCCTGGGTGACCGTGCCGCTGCCGTCGGGCTCGACGGTCACGGTGGTGTCGACCCGGACCTGGCAGGCGGCCGCCACCACGACCGCCACGAGGGCGAGCGCGGCGAGGCGCAACAGGCGTGAGATCCGGGCGGGCACGGCGCCGGACGCTACCAGCGGCCCGTCACCCGACGGCACCGGACCGCCGCCGACCGAGGCCCGTGACGCGGACGAGCCCGGGCGATGGCCCGGGCTCGTCTGGCGCTCGTGCGGCCCTCGGGCCGACGAGCTGCTACTCGGTGGGACCGGCCTCGGCCAGCTCCATGGACGGGGGCTCGAAGCCCTCGGTGGCGTGGAACACGATCACGCGCTCGCCCGTCTCCGGATCGTCCTCGGCGTCGACGAGGATGTTCTCGCCGGCCCGGAACTCCTTCCAGAGGAGGCGCTCGGAGAGCGGATCCTCGACCAGGCGCTGGATCGCCCGACGCAGCGGGCGGGCGCCGAGGGTGGGGTCGTAGCCCTTGTCGGCCAGGTGCAGCTTGGCCGCCTCGGTGAGCTCGAGGCCGATGCCCTGCGCCTCGAGCTGCTTGGTGACCCGCTTGATCATCAGGTCGACGATCGTGGTGACCTCGGGCTTGGACAGCTCGTGGAAGACGATCGTGTCGTCGATGCGGTTCAGGAACTCGGGGCGGAAGTGCTGCTTCAGCGCCTCGTTGACCTTCTCCTTCATCTTCTCGTAGCTGATGGCCTCGTCGTTCTTGCCGAAGCCGACCGCCGCCTTGCGGAGGTCCTGGGTGCCCAGGTTCGAGGTCATGATCAGCACGGTGTTGCGGAAGTCGACCGAGCGGCCCTGGCTGTCGGTGAGCCGGCCCTCCTCGAGGATCTGCAGCAGCGTGTTGAACACGTCGGGGTGGGCCTTCTCGATCTCGTCGAAGAGCACCACCGAGAACGGCTTGCGCCGCACGGCCTCGGTGAGCTGGCCGCCCTCTTCGTAGCCCACGTAGCCGGGGGGCGAGCCCACCAGGCGGCTGACCGTGTGCTTCTCCATGTACTCGGACATGTCGAGGGCGATCAGCGAGTTCTCGTCGCCGAAGAGGAACTCCGCCAGCGTCTTGGCCAGCTCGGTCTTCCCGACGCCGGAGGGGCCGAGGAAGATGAACGAGCCGCTGGGGCGCTTGGGGTCCTTGAGGCCGGCACGGGTGCGCCGGATGGCCTGGCTGACCGCCTTGATGGCGCTCTCCTGGCCGATGACCCGCTTGTGGAGCTCGTCCTCCATGCGGAGGAGCTTGGCGGTCTCCTCCTCGGTGAGCTTGTAGACCGGGATGCCGGTCCAGATGGAGAGGACCTCGGCGATGGCTTCCTCGTCGACCTCGTCGAAGAGGTCGATGCCCGCGTCCTTCATCTCCTGCTCCTTGGCCTCCTTCTCGGCCAGGAGCTCCTTCTCGCGGTCGCGCAGGCGGCCGGCCTCCTCGAAGCGCTGGGCTTCGACGGCCTCCTTCTTCTCCTGCACCACCGATGCGATCTGGTTCTCGAGCTCCTTGAAGTCCGGCGGGGTCTCCATGCGCTTGATGCGCAGGCGGGAGCCGGCCTCGTCGATGAGGTCGATGGCCTTGTCCGGGAGGTGCCGGTCGGAGATGTAGCGGTCGGCGAGGTTGGCCGCCGCCACGAGGGCCTGATCGGTGATCGTGACCCGGTGGTGGGCCTCGTAGCGGTCGCGCAGGCCCTTGAGGATCTCGATGGTGTGGGCCACGGAGGGCTCCTCCACCTTGATCGGCTGGAAGCGGCGCTCGAGGGCCGCGTCCTTCTCGAGGTGCTTGCGGTACTCGTCGAGGGTGGTGGCACCGATGGTCTGCAGCTCGCCGCGGGCCAGCATCGGCTTGAGGATGCTGGCGGCGTCGATGGCGCCCTCGGCGGCACCGGCACCCACGAGGGTGTGGAGCTCGTCGATGAACAGGATGATGTCGCCGCGGGTCTTGATCTCCTTGAGCACCTTCTTGAGGCGCTCCTCGAAGTCGCCGCGGTAGCGGGACCCGGCGACGAGGGCGCCGAGGTCGAGGGTGTAGAGCTGCTTGTTGTGCAGGGTCTCGGGCACGTTGTCGGCGGCGATCGCCTGGGCGAGGCCCTCGACGATGGCGGTCTTGCCGACGCCGGGCTCACCGATCAGCACCGGGTTGTTCTTGGTGCGCCGGCTGAGGACCTGCATGACCCGCTCGGTCTCGCGCTCGCGCCCGATGACCGGGTCGAGCTTCTTCTCGCGGGCGAGCTGGGTGAGGTTGCGGCCGAACTGGTCGAGCACGAGCGAGCCCGACGGGGCCTGCTCGCCCGAGCCACCGGTGGTGGCGCCGGCCTTCTCGCCGCCGGCGGCCGGGGCACCGGGGCCCGAGTAGCCGGAGAGGAGCTGGATGACCTGCTGGCGGACCCGGGACAGGTCGGCGCCCAGCTTCACGAGCACCTGGGCGGCCACGCCCTCGCCCTCACGGATGAGGCCGAGCAGGATGTGCTCGGTGCCGATGTAGTTGTGGCCGAGCTGCAGGGCCTCGCGCAGTGACAGCTCGAGGACCTTCTTGGCCCGCGGGGTGAAGGGGATGTGGCCACTGGGCGACGAGCCGCCCTGACCGATGATCTCCTCGACCTGCGAGCGCACAGCCTCCAGCGAGATGCCGAGCGACTCCAACGCCTTCGCGGCGACGCCCTCCCCCTCGTGGATCAGCCCGAGCAGGATGTGCTCGGTACCGATGTAGTTGTGGTTGAGAAGTCGTGCCTCTTCTTGGGCGAGGACGACGACTCGACGAGCCCGATCGGTGAAACGTTCGAACACTTAGAGCACCTGCCTCCCATGCGGGAAATCGTGGAGCGAGTGTACCCACCCCCTCTGCCATCACCTCGCCGCAGCGTCACGAAGTCCCGGGAACTCCGTGTGAACCCGTCGGCGGCCGGTGCGTCGTCGGTCACCCGTGACCTCCGGGTTGAGGGTCCCGGAGCCCTCCCGCCTAACCTTGCCGCCGTGGCGACCGCCTCCCCCCTCCTTCAACTCCCCGTGCTCCAGGCCGACCTGGGCCGGGTCGAGGAGGCCCTCCGGGCCTCGGTCGTCACCGACGACCCCTTCCTCACCGAGGTGGCGAGCCACCTGATCCTGGCGGGGGGCAAGCGGGTGCGCCCGGCGTTCGCCGTGACCTCCGCCGCCACCGCCGACGACGTCATGGGCGCCGCTTCCCCCGAGGTCGTGCTGGGTGCCGTCTCGGTCGAGCTCGTGCACCTCGGCTCGCTCTACCACGACGACGTGATGGACGACGCCACCACCCGCCGCACCGTCGAGAGCGTCAACGCCCGCTGGGGCAACCTCAAGGCGATCCTCGCCGGCGACTACCTGCTGGCCAAGGCCTCCGAGATCGCCGCCTCGCTCGGCACCGAGGTCGCCGGGCTGCTGGCCGCCACCATCGCCCGGCTGTGCGAGGGCCAGATCCTCGAGGTGCAGAGCGCCTTCGACCTCGACCGCACCGAGGCCACCTACCTCAGCTCGATCGACGGCAAGACCGCCTCGCTGCTCGGCACCGCCTGCCGCATCGGCGGCATCGTCTCCGACCTGCCCCGCCCCCAGATCGACGCCCTCACCACCTTCGGGCGCAGCTTCGGGATGGCCTTCCAGATCGTCGACGACCTGCTCGACGTCACCTCCACCGACGAGGAGCTGGGCAAGCCCGCCGGCCACGACCTCGTCGAGGGCACCTACACCCTTCCGGTGATCCGCACGCTCGCCGCCGGGGGCTCCTCGGCCGCCGAGCTCACCGCCCTGCTGGCCCGCCTGCGCCCCACCGACGGCTCCATCGAGACCGTCGACGATCCCGAGGCGCTGGCCGCCGCCCGGGTGCTGCTGCGGGCCACCCCGGCCGTGAAGTCGTCGCTCGACACGGCCCGCACGTTCGTCGAGGAGGGCCAGAAGGCGCTGGCCCCCTACGCCGGCACCGAGGCCACCACGGCCCTCGAGGCCGCCGCCGAGCACCTGCTCGGCACCGTCAACGCCGCCGCCTGAGCCGCCCCCCACCCCGAAAGGTGGCTCACCCCATACAGCCCGTCGAAGCAGGTGAGCCAGCTTTCGCCGGCCCGGGCAAAGGTGGCTCACCAGATACAGCCGGCCGAAGCAGGTGAGCCAGCTTTCTGGGGGCCGGGTCAGGCGGGGTCGGGGTCGGGGTCGGGGTCGTCGGCGGTGATCCGGTCGAGGAAGCCGCGCACGCCGCGGTTGAACGAGCCGGCGTGCTCGACCATGAAGCCGTGGGCGGCGCCGGTGAGGATGACGAGCTCGGAGTCGGGGATGAGCTCGTGGATCAGCTCGCTGTCGCCGATCGGCGTGAGGATGTCCTGGCTGCCGACCATCACCAGCGTCGGCACCTTCACCTGCTCGAGCTCGAACCGCAGGTGGTCGTCGAGGGCGAGGATGGCGTCGATCTGGGCGGCGAAGGCCTCGGCCTTCACCTGGAGCGCCAACGGGCCGAGCCAGCCGATCACCGGCCAGAAGCGCACCCGGGCCCGGGGCCCGACCAGCCAGTGCGAGGCCTCGTCGACGACGGCGCGCATGCCCTTGGTGCGGGCCAGGTCACCCCACTCGGCGAGCAGGTCGCGGCGCCACTGGAGGTGATGGCAGCCGGTGCAGGCGAGGGTGAGCGACCGCACCCGCTCCTGGTGGCGCACCCCGAGGATCTGGCTCATGATGCCGCCCATCGAGGCGCCCATGACGTGGGCCGAGTCGACACCCAGGTCGTCGAGCACGGCCACCGCGTCGGCGGCCATGACCTCGAGGTCGTACGGGCCCTCGGGCACGTCGGAGCGGCCGACGCCGCGGTTGTCGACGGCGATGCAGCGGTAGCGCTCGCCCATGGCCCGCCGCTGGCGGATCCAGCCCCGGCCGTCGGCGCCGAGGCCCTGCAGGAGCAGCAGGGGCTCACCGTCGGAACGACCGTAGGTGTCGTAGGCGATGCGCGTGCCGTCGGGCACCGTCACGTGGGGCACGCCCCCATTGTGGTCCGGCCGGGAGGGCCCATCGCGCCGCCGATGGTCCGCGTCCGCGGCGCCGGAAGGCCCCTTCGGGTCAGGCGGCGGGACGGGCCGAGGAGCCGGGCTGCAGGGCCGCCCACGCATGGAGGCTGCCGACGACCTCCGGGGTGGTGTGCACCGGGCTGAACCCGAGCAGCTCCTGCACCCGGTCGCCGTCGGCCAGGCGGCCTCGGGTGAGCAGCTCGATCACGTGGTCGGCGAGGGGCGCGCCGGCGATCTCGGTGGCGACGGCGGCCACCTTCCAGCCCGGCCCCCACGTCGGCATGGGCACCCCGCCACCGAGGCGCACGGCCTCGATGGCCGACACCGCGCCGCTGCCGACGACGTTGACCGGCCCGTCGGGACGGCGGGTCACGGCCGCCACGATGGCGGCGGCGGCGTCCTCCTGGTGCAGCACGCAGAACCGGGCCGAGCCGAACAACGGCACGGGCACCGCCGGCAGCCGCAGCACGCGGCCGAGCGGGCTCGGGAAGTGGGGCCCCACCACCGGCGCACAGCGCAGCAGCGAGACGGGCACGCCGGCCTTGGCGCCGCCGTCGACGGCGACCCGCTCGGCGTGCAGCAGCGACTCACCGAACGGCGACGTGGGGTCGGGGGCCACGGACTCGTCGGGCCTCACCGGCGTGCCGGGGCCGCGGCCGTAGACCTCGATGCCCGAGCGGACGACCACCGCCTCGAGGGTGCCGGCGTCGAGACAGGCGTCGAGGGCGGCGATGGTGCCCACCGCGGTGCGGGTCGTGGCGCTGGTCGGCCCGGAGCGGGCGTGGGGCTCGTACACGCCGAGGTGCACGAGCACGGTCGGGGCGAACTCGGCGATGGTCGAGATGGTGCGCTCGCGGTCGCGGGGGTCGACCCGGTGGTACTCGGCGCGGCGCAGGTGGCGACGGGGCGGCTCGAGGTCGAGGCCCATGATGGCGCTGACGTCGTCGCGGGCCTCGAGCAGGAGCGCGACGCGGGTGCCGAGCTCGCCTCCCATGCCGGTGACCGCGATGCGCACGACGAGGCCCCTAGAGGTTCTTCTCGTAGACCAGCCGGAGGCCGTGGAGCGTGAGCCACGGCTCGGTGTGCTGGATGCGGCGGGAGAAGGGGGTGATGAGGTCGGCCAGGCCGCCGGTGGAGACGACCGTGCACTCGCCCAGCTCGTCGATGATGCGGTCGCAGAGCCCGTCGACCTGGGAGGCGAAGCCGTAGACGGCCCCCGACTGGATCGACTCGACCGTGGACTTGCCCAGCACGTTGCGGGGAGCCCGCAGCTCGACCGCCCGCAACGCGGCGGCCTTGCCCACCAGGGCGTCCATGGAGATCTCGACCCCCGGGGCGATGGCGCCACCGAGGTACTCACCGTTCTCGGAGACGGCGTCGCACGTGGTGGCGGTACCGAAGTCGGCGACGATCGTGGGGCCGCCGTAGAGGTCGAAGGCGGCGATGGCGTTGGCGATGCGGTCGGCACCGACCTCCTTCGGGTTGTCGTAGTCGATGCGGATGCCCGTGCGGACCCCCGGCTCGATGACGATCGGCTCGAAGTCGAGGTACTGGTCGGCGAGGTCGCGCAGCGCGGCGGTGATCTTCGGGACACCCGAGGAGACGGCGATGCCCTCGATGTCGCTGAACTGGAGGCGGCGCAGGGCGAGGAAGCCCTGGAGCAGCACGGCGACCTCGTCGGAGGTGCGCTCGGCGGCGGTGGAGATGCGCCAGTGGTTCAGCAGGCCGTCCTCGGGGCGGCGACCGGACGCGGACTCGCCGTCGAGCTCGTAGAGCCCGACCACGGTCTGGGTGTTGCCGGCGTCGACGGTGAGCAGCACGAGGTCCTCCTGGTTCCGGTCAGCCCGGCTCGATGTCGAGGCCGATGTCGAGCACGGGGGCGGCGTTGGTGAGCCCGCCGACGGAGATGCAGTCGACCCCGGTGCCGGCGTAGGACGCCACCGTGTCGAGGGTGATCCCGCCCGACACCTCGAGCAGCGGGCGGCGGGGCGCGGCGTCGGCGGCGGCCACGCAGGCCCGCACCTCGTCGGGGGTCATGTTGTCGAGCAGCAGCGCATCGGCCCCGGCGGCGAGGGCCTCCTGCACCTGGTCGAGGCGGTCGCACTCCACGTGCACCGTGCGGGCCGGCCACATGGCGTGGGCGTTGGCCACCGCGTCGGTGATGCCGAACAGGGCGATGTGGTTGTCCTTCAGCAGGATCCAGTCGGAGAGGTTGCCGCGGTGGTTGGCCCCTCCCCCGGCCCGCACGGCCGCCTTCTCGAGCGAGCGAAGGCCCGGGGTGGTCTTGCGGGTGTCCCAGATGCGGGCGGTGCCCCCGGTGGCGGCGGTGTCGACGAAGGCCCGGGTGTGGGTGGCGATGCCCGAGAGGTGGCCGAGGAAGTTGAGGGCGGTGCGCTCGGCGGTGAGGATCGAGGCGAGCGGGCCCGTGGCGGTGGCCAGCACCGAGCCGGCGGCCACGATGTCGCCGTCGTCGAGATCCCAGACCAGGTCGACCGTGTCGTCGATCTGGTGGAACGTCTCGGTGGCACAGGCCCGACCGGCGAGCACGCCGGGACGGCGGGCGACGAACGCGGCGGAGGCCGCCAGGTCGTCGGGGAGGAGGGCCGAGGTCAGGTCGCCCAGCGGGACGAGGTCCTCCGCGAGGGCGCGGGTGACGGCCTCGACGACGACGACTCGGGGCGGGTGGACAGCGCGCGGCACGGAGCAAGCCTGCCCTGCGTCGGCGCCGGCGGCCAACCACCGCCGATCCGACACCCTGGTGACGGCGCCGGCCGGCGGGCGCCGTACGATCGGCGCCCGTGCACGACGAGCCCTCGACGCCCAGCATCGGGGACCTCGCCGCCCGGCTCGACACCGAGCGCTTCGTCGGGCGCACCGACGTCCTCGAGCGCCTCGACCGGGCGCTGCGGGGAACCGCCCCCGAGCGGGTGCTCCACGTCCACGGGCCCGGCGGGGTGGGCAAGAGCGCCCTGCTCCGGGCGGCCCACCGCCAGGCCGCGGCCGCGGGCATCACGGTCGTCGCCCTCGACGGTCGGGTCCTGGAGCCGGTGCCCGATGCGCTCACGGCTGCACTGGCGCCCGCACTCGGGAGCCCCTCCGCCACCCTGGTCACCGTCGACGAGATCGACGAGCTCAGCCCCCTCCGCTTCGAGCTGCGCCGCCTCGTCCTCGAGGAGCTGCCCGCCACGACCGTCATCGTCACCGCCGGGCGCCGCCCACCGGGCGCGGAGTGGTTCGATCACGGGCTGGACCACGTGAGCGCCGACGTGCGCCTGCTCCCCCTCGACCAGGTCGAGAGCCGGGAGCTCCTCGCCCGGTCGGGGGTCGGCGACCCCGAGGTGCGGGGGACGATCGCGTCGTGGTCGGCCGGGTATCCCCTCGCCCTGACCCTCGCGGCCGGCCTGCACGAGGCCCACCCCGACCGGACCATGCCGCTCGACGAGGCGACCTCGCCGGCCGGGCACCTCGACGAGCTGCTGCTCGCCCGCCTGGGAGGCGCCGACCTCCGGGGCATCGACCCGGAGCTGCTCGAGGTCGCGGCCGTCGCCCCGGCGGTCGACGCCCGGCTCCTCGCGGCCGTCCTCCCGGGCCGTCCCACGCGGGCGGAGCTCGCCGCGCTGCGGGCCTGTCGACTGGCCGAGCCCATCGGCCCCCGGGTCACGCTGCACCGCCTGGCCCGGTCCGCCCTCGGTGCCCGGCTGAAGGAGACCGACCCCGAGCGCCACCGCCAGCTCGTCGTCGGCGTCGCCGACCACCTCCGGGCCCGGTCCGACACCGAGGGCCTGCAGGTCCTGCCCGAGCTCGCGTCGCTCGTCGAGAGCCCCGACGTCCGACTCGGGTTCGACCGGAGCACCACGCACTACAGCGACCGGGCCCGCCCCGGTGACGCCGAGCGGCTGGCGGACGCCACCGGCCGGGGCGAACAGGCGTGGTTCCGGCGCATGGCCCGGTGGATCGACGAGCGCCCCCGGCAGGTGGCGATGGTGCGCCGCATCACCGGTGAGCTGTCCGGTGCCGCGATCACCTACACCGACTCGTCGCTGCCCGACTGGGCCCACGACGCCATCGAGATCGGGCCGGTCGTCGACCACGCCCGGGCCCACGGGCGGCTCACCGGGGCCCGGTTCCTCCAGGACGTGACGATCATCGAGGACCCCCTCGACGAGGCCACAGCCGCGGAGATCGTGCGGGTGGGCAACGCCGGCCTGCTCGGCCTCGGCGGTCGGGCTCCGTTCCGCTACGCCTACGTGACCTCCCCGGCCGACGAGATCGCCCGCCTGGAGGTCCTGGGGTACGTCGAGGTGCCCGAGCTGCGGCGCTCGGACGGCGAACGCGACCTGGCGACCATCTGGTGCGACTTCGGGCCGTCCGGCCTGGTGGGACGCGCTCACGACCTGGTGCGCACCGAGCAGGGCGAGGCCCCGTGGACCGAGGGCGACGACCGCGCCTGGATCGCCGACGGGCTCCGTGCGTTCCACGACGACGACGCGCTGAGGGCCCTGACCGGCGGCGACCCCGAGGCGGCCCGGACCGCAGTGCGGGCCGCCGTCGAGCGGGCCTTCGGCGACGACGGCGAGGAGACCGCGGTGCTCCGGCGGGCCCTCGAGGTGACCTACCTCGAGCCCTCCGGTGGCCACGCCGCCGCCCAACGGGAGCTGTTCATGAGCCGCTCGTCGTTCTACCGGCTCCTGCAGAGGGCCCGGCGGGTGCTCGTCGAGGACGCCGACCGACCCTGACGCCCCCCGGGCCCTCGCGGCCGGTCGGTCAGCCGCTGACCACGACCGTCATGGTCTCGCCGCTGAGGTACTCGGTCACCGTGTAGGTGCCGGGCGTCGCGAGGGTGAAGCTCTCGGTCAGGCCACCGGAGATCGTGTAGGTGTCCGAGCCGTTGAAGGTCACCGCATGGGATCCGCTGCCTGCGGAGACGAAGGTGAACACCTGGCCGGGCGCCACCGTGAGGGTGGCCGGGTCCCAGGTGCCCGACGCCGTCAGCGTGACGGTGTGGGCCGCGTCGGCCGGGCCGTCGACGAGGGTCTCGACGCCGGGGTTCTCGCCGTCCGACGAGCTCGAGCCGGAGGAGGACTCGGCGCTCTCGGCCGTGCTCGACGCGGTCGTGGTGGTCGACTCCTTGGTCGACGAGCCCGCCGACGAGTCCGAGCCGGACGAGCTGCAGGCGGCGCCTCCGAGGGCGAGCACCGCCACCAGGGCAGCGGGAACGAGTCGTCGAGCAGTCATGCCGGGTCCTCCAGCGGTCGGGGAGTCGGCATCGTCGCACCGACCCTCCCCCGCAGCCGCTGGTTCGTGGTCCCACATCGGTCCCAGATCCGCTCCCGGGACGGCGACCCCGCGTCCGAGGCGGAACGCCGGGGGGGGGGGGGGGGGGGGTGGCTCCGGCCGGTCAGGACGAGCGCTGCACCACCAGCCGGAGGGCCAGGTCCGGGTCGGTGTCGGGGGCGTCGAGGCGGGTGTGTGCGCCCCGGCTCTCGTGGCGGGCGGACGCGGCCGCGAGCATGGCGGTGGCCGTCGTGCAGAGGTTGGCCAGCTCCTCCCCGTGGCGGGTGCCGAGCGCGGCGCCGGCGACTCCGGCGACCTCCCCGACGACCTCGGCGGTGCGGGCGAGCGAGTCGGCGTCGCGGACCACGCCGGCCCCGGCGGTCATCGCCCGCTGGAGGCGGTCGCGTGCGGCGGCGACCTCCTTCTCGTCAGGCACCCCGGTGCCGAGAGGGGCGCCGGGGGCGCCGGTGAGCGGCTCCGGGAGCGGCACGGCCAGGACCCGACCGCCGATCTCGGCCGAGGTCGCCTCGTCGTCGGCATCGAGCACGCTGCGCATGGCCCCGGTGGCGGTCGGTCCGTCGTGGCCGGCCGCCACGGCGTCGACCGCTCGGGCCCCGAAGACCAGGCCCTCGAGCAGCGAGTTGGAGGCGAGGCGGTTGGCCCCGTGGACGCCGGAGCAGGCGACCTCTCCGGCGGCCCACAGGCCCGGCAGCGCCGTGGCCCCGTCGAGGTCGGTGACGACGCCACCGCAGAGGTAGTGGGCCGCGGGGGCGATGGGGAGCAGGTCGCGGGTGGGGTCGAGGCCGACCTCGACCAGACGCCCGGCGATCGACGGGAACCGCTCGGCGAAGCGCTCGATGCCCGTGACGTCGAGCAGGCAGTGGTCGACACCCTGCTCGAGCATCCGGGTGGTGATCGCCCGGCTGACCTGGTCGCGCGGGAGCATCTCGTCGACGAAGCGGTCGCCGTGGATGTCGCGGATGAGGGCGCCGTCACCCCGCAGGGCCTCGCTCAGCAGGGGGCGGGGGTGGCGGTCGATCGCCAGCGCGGTGGGGTGGAACTGGACGAACTCGACGTCGGCGACGGGCACGCCGGCTCGCAGGGCCATGGCCACGCCGTCAGCGGTGGCCTCCATCGGGTTGGTGGTCACGGCGAAGAGCTGGCCGGCGCCGCCGCTGGCGAGCAGCGTGTGCCGGGCCCGCACCTCGACGGTGGTGCCGCCGGGGCCGGCGACCCGCACCCCGACGCAGCGACCGCCCTCGACGAGCAGGCCGAGCACGAAGGCGCCCTCGTCGACCCGGGCGGCCGTGGCGTGGACGGCGTCGACGAGCGTGCGCTCGACCTCGACACCGGTGGCGACGCCCCCGGCGTGGACCACCCGGGCGAAGCGGTGGCCGCCCTCGCGGGCGAGGTCGAGCCGGCCCTGCTCGTCGCGGTCGAAGACGGCGCCGAGGCCGATGAGGTCGCGGACCGCGTCGGGGCCCTGCCCGACCAGCGTTCGCACGGCATCGACGTCGCAGAGGCCCCCACCGGCGGCCAGGGTGTCGGACACGTGGAGCTCGGTGCTGTCGGCCCCCGGATCGAGCACGGCGGCGATGCCACCCTGGGCCCAGCGGGTGGTGGCCGAGTCGATGCCGGCCTTGGTGACGACCGCGACGGTGAGCCCGTGGTGGCTCGCCGCCCGCACCGCGGCGGTGAGGCCGGCCACGCCCGAACCGACGACCAGCAGGTCGACGCCGCTCGGCGGGGTGGGGGCGGTCACGTCGGGCAGTCTGGCCCGGCCCCGTCCGACCGACCCACTCGGGCTCGGTCCGGAGAGCCGCGGCCGAGGGTCAGGCCCGGAGGCCGACCTCGAGGGCAGCCAGCTCGGAGGCGGCGGCCTCGTCGACCGGACGGTTCGACGCGTCGACGTGCACGACCCGCGGCTCGTAGGCCTCGAGCTCGGCTTCGTCGTAGTCGCCGTAGGTGATGATGATGATGCGATCGCCCGGCTGCACCAGGCGGGCCGCGGCGCCGTTGAGGCACACGTCACCGGGGCCACCGGGGATGGCGTAGGTCTCGAAACGGGCCCCGTTGTCGATGTCGACGACCTGGACCTGCTCCCACTCGCGGATGTCGGCGAGCTCCATCAGGCGGGTGTCGAGTGTGATCGACCCGACGTAGTGGAGATTGGCGTCGGTGATCCGCGCACGGTGGATCTTCGACTTCATCATGCGACGATGCACGTGGTGCTCCTCGAAGTGCTTGGCGCCTCACGGGTCGCCGTACGGGAACGAGCCTCGGCCTCAGGGCACGAGAACCGCGAGGTTATCCAGAAGGCGGGTCTGACCCAAACCTGCCGCGACCAGCAACTGCACCGAGCGGCCCGGGTCGAGCGTCACAGGGGGCTCGAGAGTGTCCGGATCGACGACCTCGGCGTAGTCGATCAGGGCCAGTGGCTCGGCGGCGACGACCTCCGCCATGCGGGCCGCCACGGCCGCGGGGGACCGCTCCCCCTGCTCCACCAGTGCCGCCCCGGCCCGCAGGGCCCGGTTCAGCACGGCCGCCGCGGTTCGCTGCTCGGGCGACAGGTAGACGTTGCGGCTCGACATGGCCAGGCCGTCGGGCTCCCGCACGATCGGGCAGCCCACCATCGTGATCGGCTGGTCGAGGTCGGAGACCATCCGCCGCACCACCGACAGCTGCTGGAAGTCCTTCTCGCCGAAGTACGCCCGGCACGGGCCGGCGATGTTGAACAGCTTGGTGACGACGGTGGTGACCCCGTCGAAGTGGGTGGGCCGCGTCGCCCCCTCCATCGAGCCGGTGAGCCCCTCGACGTGCACGGTGGTGGCGGTCGGCCGCGGGTACATCTCGTCGGTGCTGGGCGTGAACGCCACCGTGGCACCGGCGGAGCCGGCCAGCTCGAGGTCACGCGACAGCGGGCGGGGGTAGGCGTCGAGGTCTTCGCCCGGGGCGAACTGGAGCGGGTTCACGAAGATGGTGATGACCACGACGTCGCAGTCGGCGCGGGCCGCGGCGACCAGCGAGAGGTGACCCTCGTGGAGCGCCCCCATGGTGGGCACCAGGCCCACGGTGCGCCCGGCGGCGCGGTCGGCGTCGAGCAGGGACCGCAGGGCGGCCTTCGTGGTCACGACCTCCATCACCCCTCCTCGTCGGTGCCGGGCTCGTCGGTGCCGGCGGCGTCGCCGACATCGTCGACCAACCGGCGGGCGGCCGCCACCATGGCGTCGTAGGCGACCAGCTCGTCAGCGGGCAGCGCCCGGCGATGGCGCTCGACGGTGGCCCAGTCACCGCGGGCCACCGGGCCGGTGAGCGCGGCGGCCGGGCCCATCTCGGCCACGTTGTCGAGGGTGACCCGCACGAGGTCGAGGTAGGCCTCGAGCGGCACCCCGGCACCGGCGGCCACCCGCTCGACCTGGCCCAACAGCGCGACCAGGTGGTTCGAGGCGATCGCCGCGGCGGCGTGATAGGCGGCCCGGTCGGCGTCGGCCACGGTGAAGGAGCGTCCACCGAGGTCGATGACGAGCGCCTCGACCAGGGCCAGGGCCTCGGGTGGGTCGCCGGCGACCGCGAACCAGGCTCCCGAGCGCAGCCGGCGGGCACCCACCTCGGCGTCGGGCAGCGACACCAGCGGGTGCACGGCCGCCCGACGGGGGTGAGGGGCCAGCACGTCGAGGCCGAGGGAGCCGGCCAGGTGGGCGACGACGGTCGTCTCGGACGGCGTCACCGCGGCGGCCACGTCGGCGATCGCCGCGTCGGGGGTGGCCAGCACCAGGAGGTCGACGCCCTCGGCCGCACCGTTGAGGTCACCGCCGCGTCGCACCGGCTCGGCGACCGACCAGCCCACCGCGGCCAACGCCGTCGAGAGGGCCGAGCCCGCCCGGCCCGGCCCCACGACCCGCACCGAGCGCGGGCCGGCGGCGGTCATCCCGGCCGGGAGTCGAGCGGCCCGACGAGGTCGACGCGGCCCTCGGCCTTGTCGCGCCAGTCGGGGCCCGCCACGTCGGGGGCGATGTCGGCGAGCGGCGCCATCACGAACCGGCGCTGGCGCATGCGGGGGTGCGGCACCTGGAGGTCGGGCTCGTCGACGGTGACCCCGTCCATCCAGACGATGTCGACGTCGAGGGTGCGCGGGCCCCAGCGGACGGTGCGGACGCGGTCGGCGGCCGACTCGAGGCGGTGGCACACGCCGAGCAGCTGGCGGGCGGTGAGGTCGGTGTCGATCTCCACCACGATGTTGAGGAACGGGTCCTGCCCGGCCGGGCCGCCGACGGGATCGGTGCGGTAGACGGGTGAGACGGCAACGACGCTCAACGAGCCGACCGCCTCGCGAAGGATCGCCCAGGAGTCGCCCATGTTGGAGCCGAGCCCCAGCAACGCACGGGTCACTCAGCGCTCCCGGGTGATGCAGACCCCGGAGGTCGCGAGGACCTGCGGGACCGGGGGGCGCAGCTTGCGCACGGTGACGGTGACCGACACGACCCGCTGGTCGGCGAGCACGACGTCGGCGACCGCCTGGGCCAGGCGCTCGAGCAGGACCGGCTCGAGGGTGGTGACGACCCGCTCGACGTCGGCGGTGATGGCGCCGTAGTCGAGGGTGTCCGGCAGCTCGTCGGAGGCGCCGGCGACCGAGAGGTCGGCGACGACGTCGAGGTCGATCTCGAGGGGCTGGGCCCGCTCGCGCTCCTCGGGGAGGGCGCCGCAGATCGCGCTCAGCACGAGGCCGCGCAGCTCGATGCGGTCGGTCGGTGCCATCGGGGGGTGGTCCTCTCGCTGCCTGGCGGGTCAGTCGGGCGGCTGCGGGAGCGTCGCGGCGACCGCGACCATCTCCCGGCCGGCGGGGCCGAGCTGACGCTGGGTGAGGCGCTCGATCACGGTGACCGTGCGGGGCGCCGTCTCGACCAGCCCGTTCCAGAGCAGGTAGCCGGCGATGAGGCCACAGACGCGGTCGCCGAGCTCCTCGCCGTGGATCAGGACCCGCTCGCCGCGCTGGAGCATGTCGCGCAGCTCGCTGAAGAAGCCGAGCTCGTAGACCGAGAGCTCGTCGTCGGGCACCGGACGATGGCGCCAGACCACGCCGAGCTCGTCGTAGTTGTGCAGGTTGTGGGGGGCCGAGATCACCGAGACGACGCAGGTGAAGCCCTGCTCACGGACCCAGATGATCTCTTCCTGACGGCGCACCTTGCGGTGGTTCGCGCCATAGCCACCGGGCCGCTCGCACACGGCGAGACGGTCGGCGATCACCCAATGGAAGTTTCGGGGGCGGATGCCCTGGGCCCATTTGCCCTTGCTGGCCACAGCGCTCATGCTGCCACGACTTTGGAGGCCTGAACGGCGGCACGCACGTCGTGGGCCCTCACCATGGCCGCTCCGCGGTGCATCGCCCACACCTCGGTGGCGATCGAACCAGCGAGGCGGTCGTCGGGTGGGACCAGGCCCTCGACCCCGTCGGACTCGCCCAGAATCCGCCCCAGGGTTGCCTTTCGGCTGGTTCCGACCAGCACCGGCCAACCCAGTGCAACCACCCGGTCGAGGTGGGCGAGCAGCGCCAGGTTGTGCTCGACGCCCTTGCCGAACCCGATGCCGGGATCGACCCAGATCTCGGGCACTCCGGCCCTCTGGGCGAGGGTCGCGCGCTCCTCGAGGAAGGCGCAGACCTCGCTGACGACGTCGTCGTAGTGGGGCGCGGCCTGCATCGTGGCGGGCTCACCGAGCATGTGCACGGCGACCCACGCGACCCCGAGCTCGGCCGCGACCGGCCACAGCTCGGCCGAGACGTCGTTGATCAGCGTCGCGCCCGCCGCCACCGCGGCCCGGGCGACCTCGGGCTTGCGGGTGTCGATCGAGACCCGGGCGTGGCCCGACAGGGCCTCGACCACCGGGAGCACCCGGCGCAGCTCCTCGTCGACCGGCACCCGCTCGGCGCCCGGGCGGGTGGACTCGCCGCCCACGTCGAGCACCGCGGCGCCCTCGGCGAGCAGCTCGAGGCCGTGGGCGATCGCCTGCTCGGGGTCGAGGAACCGGCCGCCGTCGCTGAAGGAGTCGGGGGTGACGTTGACGATCCCCATCACCAGGGGCAGCACCGGTGGGGTCGGCGTGGTGCTCAACGGCGTTCGATGAAGCGCATGGCCTCGAACCGCGTGGCCGTGCTGTCGCGGAACTGGCCGCGGACCGCCGAGGTGACGGTGGACGCGCCCGGCTTGCGGACACCCCGCATCGACATGCACAGGTGCTCGGCCTCGATGACCACCAGCACGCCCCGCGGCTGCAGGGTGCGCTCGATCTCGTCGGCGATCTGAGCGGTCAGCCGCTCCTGGACCTGGGGGCGCTTGGCGTAGGCGTCGACCAGGCGGGCCAGCTTCGAGAGACCCGTGACGCGGCCGTCCTCGCCCGGGATGTAGGCCACGTGGGCCTTGCCCATGAACGGCACGAGGTGGTGCTCACACATCGAGGTCATCGGGATGTCGCGGACCATGACCATCTCGTCGTGGTCGGCCTCGAACATCACCTGGAGATGGGTGTCGGGGTTCTCGCGGAGGCCGGCGAAGACCTCTTCGTACATCCGCGCCACCCGCATCGGGGTGTCGAGGAGGCCGTCACGCTCGGGATCCTCGCCGATGGCGCTGAGGATCTCCTTCACGGCGGCCGCGATGCGGGGAAGGTCGACGGGTGGCAACGGGGGACGCTCCTCGCGTGGGGGAACCGGTCGGGCGGGCGTCGACGACCCGGGCTCGTCGAAGGACGAGGGGTCGAAGCCGTCGATGCTCAGAGTCTGGTCGGTCATGCCTGCTCCCCTTGGCACAGCCCGGCTCCCAGCCGGCACTGCGGGGGTCCAGCGCCCGGAGGCCGGGGTTCATTCCCCGGGTCGGACGACGTTCACGGCGGCCCACGCTAGCGGGGCGCGCCCTCACGGCCCCTGCCGGACGGGTCAGTGGCCGGCCTCCGGGCCGATGAAGGTGCGGATGTCGCGCAGGTTGCGGTAGCGCTCGGCCACGTCGAGGCCGTAGCCGACCAGGAACGTGTTCGGCAGGCGGAAGCCGACGTAGCGCAACGGCGGCTCGGCCTTCTGCTGCCCCTCCTTGAGGAGGAGGGCGCACACCTCGAGGCTGGCCGGATGGCGGGACGCCAGGTTCTTCAGCAGGTAGTTGAGGGTGAGGCCGCTGTCGACGATGTCCTCGACCACGATGACGTCGCGGCCGCCGAGGTCGATGTCGAGGTCCTTCACGATGCGCACCACGCCGCTCGTCTTGGTGGCGCTGCCGTACGACGACACCGCCATGAAGTCGAGCTCGACGGGGAGGTCGATGTGGCGGGCCAGGTCGGCCATGAACATCACGGCGCCCTTGAGGACGCCGATCAGCAAGGGGGCACGGCCCTCGTAGTCGCGGGTGATCTCCTCACCGAGCTCGGCGAGGCGCTGGTTGAGCACCTCTTCGGTGACGACGATCTCACCGAGGTCCGGGTCGGTGTCGGGACTGAGGCGGGGACGGTCGCTCGAAGCGGGCACGGTGGGCGAAGTTACCGCACGCCGTCGGGCCCGTCCGACGGCACCAGCCGGAGGCGTCCGTGCGACCGCTCGACCCGGCGGCCCCGGCCCACGTCGGTGGCCGTCGCCTCGCCTCTCGCCACAGCCAGCACCCGCTCGACCGTGGCGGCGTCGGGAGGGTGGCGTTCGACGTGGTCGGCCCGCAGCCACTCCCGCACCGCGACCCTGGCCACGGCCTCGGGCGCGGCGCGCAGCGTTCTGGCCTCGGTGACGTCGAGCGAGGCGGCCTCGGCCCGGAGGTGGTCGGCGACGTCGGCGGCCAGGTCGGCCTGTCGGCCGAGCACCGGCACGAGGTCGCGCCCGGCGACCTCGTCGAGCAGCGGCAGGACCTCGTGGCGCACCCGGTTGCGGAGGAAGGCCGGGTCGCGGTTCGACGGGTCGGCCACCGGGTGCAGGCCCTCGGCGGCGCACAGGGCCTCGGTCTCGGCCCGGCGCAGGGCGAGGATCGGGTGCCGGTGGCCCGGGCGGATGCCGGCGAGGCCGTCGAGGCCCGCTCCCCGCAGCAGGTTCACCAGCACGGTCTCGGCCCGGTCGTCGGCGGTGTGGCCGAGGGCGGCGTCGGGCCCGAGGGCCTCGCGGCGAGCGGCGCGGGCCCGGGCCTCGAGGTTGGCCCCGGGATCGACGGTGACGACCTCGGCCCGGAACACGGCGCCGTAGCGCTCGGCGGCGCCCCGGACGACGTCGGCCTCCGCCGCCGATCCGGGCCGCAGGCCGTGGTCGACGTGCACCGCCGTGACCTGGCACCCGGCAGCCGCCGCCAGCACCAGCAGGGCGAGCGAGTCGGCCCCGCCGGACACGCCACACACGAGCGGGGTGCCCGGGGCCGGGAACGTGCAGCGCGCCAGCAGCGCGCCCGGTGTCACGACCGCCACGACGGCCGAGACCTCAGCCGGCAGCGGGGAGTGCGGCGCCCATCCGCTCGATCCAGCGGTGGGGCTCGCGGATCTCGATCAGGCTGGGGAGGTTGCCCGACTCCTCCCAGGCCCGCGATAGCAGCGTGGTGCCCCCGGCGCGCTCGACGTCGGCGATGAACGCCTCGCCCTGGGCGTACTGGTTGAGCTTGGCCTCGAGGCCGATGAGCTGCTGCACCAGCCGCGAGAGGCCCTTGGCGGAGTCGCGACGCTCGCGCAGCACCCGGCCGAAGCGGTCGGCGCTCGGCACCAGGCCCTGGCCGGCCCGGTCCATGGTGACGTCGCCGTGGCCCTCGAGCAGGCTCATCATGCCGCTGACCTGGTCGAGGATCGCCCGCTGCTCGGGACCGGCGACCAGGTTCACCAGGCCACCGTCGGCCAGGGGGTTCTTGCCCGAGCGGACGGCGTCGGCCATGCGGTTCACGCCGTCGAGGAGCCGCTTGGGGTCGGGGTCGACCGCACCCAGGGTCTCGTGCACCAGGCCGATGAAGTGCTCACGCAGCCACGGCACACCGGTGAACTGCGCCCGGTGCGTGACCTCGTGCAGGGCGAGCCACAGGCGGAACTCCTCGGGCGGGAAGGCGAACTGCTTCTCGAGGGCGAGCACGTTGGGGCCCACGTAGTAGACGAGGTCCTGGTCGCCGGGGTTCTCCTCCTCGATCACCAGGAGGTCGTACTGGCCGAGCACCCGGCCCGACATCCAGCCGAGCACCATGCCCAGCTCGGCGCCGGCCAGGCGGGTCGTGAGGGGTGCGGCGAGCCCGGAACCGACGCGGTCGTCGAACTTCTCGAGCAACGGGCGCAGCAGGCGCTGGAACGACGAGAGGTTGGCCCGCACCCAGCCGGCGCGGTCGGTGACGCGCGCCCGGGCGGGGCCGGCGAGGGATCGGAGGCCGGTCTCGGCCTCGACGAGCTGCTCGGCCTGCGCCGTCAGCCGGTCGAAATCGGGCTGGAGCGAGTCGTAGTGGTAGCTCTCGGCGAAGGGCTCACGTCCGGCGGCGCGGATCGCCACCCATTCGGCGAAACCCCAGTCGACCGCGCCCGCCACGGGTCAGCGCTTGGGGTAGCGGGGCATGACCACCTTGTACACGTACCCCACGATCACGCCCAGCACGAGCAGGATCGACGGGACGACGAGGAACACTGCGATCCAGAAGGTCCAGACCTGGCCCAAGACGATACTCATGGGCGCCGATCCTAGGCCTCGACGGAGCGGGCTCCCTCATCGCCGCCGTCGACGTCGTCGCCCTGGGCGATCATCGTCAACTTCTGGGCGATGCGGATGCGCAGCGTCTCGGGCAGTTCGTCGTTGCGACAGCGGGTCGAGATGACCATCCGGAGCTCGGCCTCGAAGTCGAAGGCCTCGATGCACGGGTTGCAGCCCTCGAGGTGGCCGGCGATCAGCAGGCGCTTCTCGTCGGTGAGCTCGCCGTCGAGGTAGGTGTAGATCTCGGCGAGCGCGGCCTCGCAGTCGACGGGCTCGTGCTGATGATCGTGCTGGGGATGTTCGGCCATGGCTCAGTCGTCGTGTGCGGTCGTGCCGGTGTGGGCCGGCTGGCGGTCGACGGGCTCGGTGGCCCCTGCACCTCCCGGCTCTGGGAGCCGGTCGGTGAGCCCATGTTGGAGGGCGTACTCGTACAACTCCTTCTGGAGCGCCTTTCTTCCCCGATGCAGCCGACTCATCACCGTGCCGATCGGGATGTCGAGGATCTCGGCGATCTCCTTGTAGGAGAAGCCCTCGACATCGGCGAGCAGGACGGCCAGCCGGAAGTTCTCCGGGAGGTGCTCGATGGCGTCCTTCACCTCGGTGTCGGTGAACCAGTCCATGAGCTCGTCCTCGGCGCTGCGGCCGGCCTGGGCGGCCTCGAGGCCACCGAGGCGGCGGTACAGGTAGAGGTCCTCGACCTCGTCGAGCTCGGTCTCGTCGGGGCGGCGCTTCTTGGCCCGGTACGAGTTGATGAACGTGTTGGTGAGGATCCGGTACAGCCAGGCCTTGAGGTTGGTGCCTTCCTTGTAGCCACCGAACCCCCGGTAGGCCTTGAGGTAGGTCTCCTGCACCAGGTCCTCCGCGTCGGACGCGTTGCGCGTCATGCGCAACGCGGCGGAGTACAGCTGCGGCATGTACTCCATCGCCTGTTCGGCGAAGTCGGCCTGGTCTGCCATCGGACCGTTCTATCAGTGCTTCGCGGTGGGCGGACCTTCGGGCACGGCGGCGTCGGGCACCACCGGCGGCAGGGAGTGCACCCCGTCGACCAGGTGGGAGAGCCCCGCGTGCCCCAGCGCGGCCAGCGACGGGGAGTCGGCGTCCATGCGGCCCTGCTCGAGGGCGAAGGTGCCGTTTCGGTAGATCCCGAGGTCGTACGGAGGGCCGACCGAGAGGTTGGCGCGGGCCGCGCTGATCATCGACGACACCGCCATCTTCACGGCCTGGTCGATGTCGGCGGCGGCGTAGACGGCCCGGCCGAGCATGAGCTCGCCGTACTGGGTGCTCTGCGACACTGGCGAGGTGGTGCCACCCGTCCGACACCTCCTTCGGGCCAAGGACCTGGCCGACGCCCGGTACGCGGACCCGCTCACCGTGGCCGACCTGGCGCAGGCGGCAGGGCTCTCGCCCGCTCACTTCAGCCGGGAGTTCCGCCGCTCGTTCGGGGAGCCACCGCACCGCTACCTGCTGACCCGCCGCCTCGAGCGGGCCGCGGCGCTCCTGCGCACCACCGACCGGTCGGTGACTGAGATCTGCCACGCCGTGGGGCTGACGAGCCTGGGCTCGTTCACCACGAGCTTCCGACGGGTCCACGGCGTCAGCCCCGTGGCCTACCGGGAGCAGTTCCCGCCCGCCCGGCGGTTGGTGCGGGTGCCCGACTGCGTGGCCCGGGCCTACGGGCGCCCGGAGAACCGCACGTTTCGAGAAGCGCCTCCGTCCCCTGGTCCGTAGCGTCCTCGGGGACGACAGGAGGTCGACATGATCAAGATCGCCAACGCCCAGTTCTGGGTGCACGACCAGGACGAGGCGCTCGAGTTCTACGTGGGGACGCTGGGGTGGGAGGTCCGCTCCGACGTGACGATGGAGGAGTGGAGCTTCCGCTGGCTCGTCGTGGGCCCCGGCGGCCAGCCCGACGTGGGCCTCGTCCTCATGCCCGTGCCCGGGCCCCCCATGCTCGAGGCCGGGGCGAGCGGCCAGCTCGCGGAGCTGGTGGCCATGGGAGCCGGCGGGACGCTGTTCCTCGAGACCGACGACTGCCAGGCGACCTACGACGACCTGTCCGCCCGCGGGGTCGTGTTCAACGATCCGCCGACCCCGCAGCCCTACGGGATCGACACCTCGTTCCGCGACCCGTCGGGGAACAACGTCAGGCTCACCCAGGTCCTCGAGTTCGACCTGGAACGCCGCTGAGCCATCGCCCGGCGCCGGTCCACGACCCGGGGCAGACTCTCGCCGAGCATGGACCGCGTCGAGGGAGGGAGCACCATGGGAACCGCCACCGAGCTCGGGTACCGGCACCATCGCGCCAACGCCGTGCAGCGCTCGATGCAGGCGCTCGGCTCCTCGAAGCCCGGGGCCTGGACCTTCGCCCGCCTGCTGCCGCCCGTCGACCGGCTCCTCGAGCGCACGACCCACGGCCGCTGGTCGGCACCGGGGCTGCTGGCCGGCCTGCCGGTGATCATGGTGACCACCACCGGGCGCCGGAGCGGTCAGCCGCGGACCACCCCGTTGATCTCGGTGCCGGTGGGCGACGATCTGGCCCTGCTCGGCACCAACTTCGGGGGCCCGAGCACGCCGGCCTGGGTGTTCAACCTGGAAGCCGACCCCCGGGCGACGGTGGCTTACGAGGGCCGCACCCTCGACGCGGTGGCCCGACCCGCCACCGACGAGGAGCGGGCCGAGGTGTGGGCCGCGTCGCAGGGCGTGTACGGCGGCTACGCCAAGTACCGCACGCGGGTGCAGGACCGCGAGATCCGCATCTTCGTGCTCGAGACCTCCTCCCCCACCGCCACCTGAGGCGTCAACGGTTGGCCGGCACTGCCGTCCCGCCGTCGACGGAGCCGGGGCCGGGGCCGGGGCCCCCGAGACCGTCCAGGCCGGCGACGAAGGCGTCCACCGCAGCCGGACGATGGAGCAGGAAGCCCTGGAGGGCGTCGACCCCGAGCTCCCGGAGCTCGTCCATCTGCTCGGCGGTCTCGACCCCTTCGGCGGTCACCGACAGGCCGATCAGGTGGGCGGTGTCGACGACCAGCTGCACCACGGCCCGCACGCGCTCCTCACCGAGCTTGGCGGTGAGGACCCGATCGAGCTTCAGCGTGTCGATCGGGAGCTTGTGCAGCAGGGCGAGCGACGTGTAGCCGGTCCCGAAGTCGTCCACCGCCACCGACACACCGTGCTCCCGCAGCCGGCGGAGCTCGTTGACGACGTGGTCGAGGTTGGCGATCAGCGCGCTCTCGGTCAGCTCGACGACCAGGCGCGCAGGCTCGACGCCGTGCTCCTCGAGGGTCTCGAGGATGTGGTCGGCGAAGGAGGTCACCGAGGCGTGGCGGGCCGAGAGGTTCACCGACGCCGTCAACGACGCGGTGCGAGGATCGTCCTTCCAGCCCGCCAGCACCCGCACCACCTCGCCGATCACCCAGCGATCGAGGTCGATGACGAGGTTGCTCCGCTCGGCGATGGTGACGAAGTCGCTCGGGGCGCGGACCGTCCCGTCGGCCTGCGGCCACCGCACGAGGGCCTCGACACCGATGACGGCCGCGTCGGAGCTGCCGACCACGGCCTGCACCGCCACGTCGAGCTCTGCGCCGGCGATGGCGCGCGCCAACGAGCGCTCCACGCTCTGGCGGTGGTCGGCGGCATCGCGCAGGCCGGCCGTGCAGATCTCGATGACGTTGCCGCCGGCCGCCTTGGCCTCGTAGACGGCGAGGTCGGCGTCGTGGAGGAGCCGCTCGGGTGAGAGGTCGGCCCCGGAGCCGGCGGTGACACCGATCGAGAGCGACGGGGTGATGCCGTCGGCCGACGGCAGCGGTCGACTGACCGCCTTGCGGATCCGGCGGGCGAGGCTCAACGCATCGGGCAGCCCGTCGACCGGATGGGCGATGACGACGAGCTCGTCGCCGCCGAGGCGGCCGACGATGTCCCCGGCGCGCGCCGCGCCCCGGACGCGGTCGGCGATGCCCTGCAGCACCCGGTCGCCGACCGAGTGGCCGTGAAGGTCGTTGATGGCCTTGAAGCCGTCGATGTCGACGAAGAGCACGGCCACCTGGTCCTCGGGCCCCGACGACGCGACCGCCTCGGCGAGGCCCCGCATGATGGCCGAGCGGTTCGGCAGCCCGGTGAGCCCGTCGTGGGTGGCCTCGACGTGCAGGTCGTGGCGCAGCTGCTCCCGGTCCTTCATCGACTCGGTGAGGCGGTCGAACGCCGCGTTGAGGGACGAGCCGAGCCGGCCCGGCAGCACGTCGGGACCGGGCCGCTCGGAGAGGTCGCCGCTCGCCATGGCGAGCACCTGTCGCTCCGCCGAGCGGATGTTGGCCGACGCCCCGTTCAGCGCCTCGGCCGCGACCCTCACCTCGGCCGGCCCGCGCACGGGGGCCGGACGGTCCAGGTCGCCTCCGTTCATGGCGGTGGCGCTGGCCGAGATGCCGTCGAGCGAGCTCACCATCCACCGGCCGATGAACACCGCGACCGCGAGGGACACGAGCCCGACACCCGCCAGGGCCAGCACCACGTGGTCGCGGGTCTCCTCCGCGCTGCGGGTCATGCGCTCGCCCGTCGTCGCCAGGTCGGCGCTCGTGATGTCGACCGCGGCACCGAACCGGTCGAGGACGGTGAGCGAGTTTGCGAAGGTGGACGACTGGAGCATCAGCTCGTCCGAGGGGTCGCGCACCTGAGGAGGGGCGCCGACCGCGGCGATCGCCCCGTCGATGCCGGAGAAGAACGTCCGCGTCGCGTCGTCGGCCTCGATCGAGGCCAGCACGGCAGCGAGCTCCGGCGAGTCGGAAGACCCTCGATCGAGGTCGGCAGCCACCTCGCGGTATCGGGCCCGCGCCGCGATGAGCTCCTCGACAGGGCGTTCGGTGAGCGCCTTGTCGGGGAAGCGGACCCCGAAGAGGTTGGCCACGAGGACGAAGACCTCGGACCGGAGGTCGATCGAGCCCGACAGTGCAGCCGCGTCACCCACCATCTTCGCGGGGTCGTCCACCGCCAGGGCGGCGGAGGCCAGGTCCTGCTTCACGACCTCCACCGCGGCGATGGCGGCGTCTTCAGCCTGGATGTAGGCGCCGCCGCCGTCGACGTCGGAGGTGGCCCGGCCGGCGGCCAACAGCTCGTCGAGCCCGTCGACCGGCGCGACGGCGCTCAGCCGATCGACCACCTCCCGGGAGCTCACCCACTCCGCCTCCACGTCGACGCCGAGGGTGTCGACCAGCTCGGCCGGCTCCAGGCCGAGTTCCCGGATCGCCACGGTCGCGCCGGCCCAGTAGTGCTCGATGGCCACCGCCGCCTCGAGATCGGTGTACTCGGTGAGCTGCTCGCCGACCGCCTTCGCCTGCTGGGCGGCCGAGACCTCCCGGTCGGCGGCGTGCACCGCCCCGAGGGCCAGCACGAGGAAGCCGAGGAGCGGAACGGCCACCACGGCGAGCATCACGTAGCGGACACCGATCCCGCGTCGTCCCACCATGCGTGCCATCGGGGGTACATCGGCAGGCGCCGCTGCTCCCTGTAGCAGCAGCGACAGCGGAGGGCGGGCTCAGCCGGCGTCGCGGATGGCGGCCCAGACCCGCTGCGCGGTGCAGGGGATGTCGACGTGGCGCACGCCGAGGTGCGACAGGGCGTCGACCACTGCGTTCTGCACGGCCGGGGTGGCGCCGATGGTGCCGGACTCGCCGATGCCCTTGGCCCCGAGCGGGTTCAGAGGCGTGGGGGTCTCCATGGTGAGCACCTCGAAGGAGGGCAGCTCGGCCGAGGAGATGATCCCGTAGTCGGCGAAGGTGGAGGTCAGCGGGTTGCCGTCGGCGTCGAAGAGGACCTCCTCGAGGAGGGCCTGGGCGACACCCTGGGCGATGCCGCCGTGGACCTGGCCGTGGGCGAGCAGGGGGTTGATGATCGTGCCGGCGTCGTCGACGGCCACGAAGCGCACCAGCTCGACCTTGCCGAGCTCGGGATCGATCTCGACCACGGCGACGTGGGTGCCGAACGGGAACGTGGAGCCGTCCTGGGTGAGGTCGGAGAACGTCTCGAGCGGGTCGTCGGCGCTGGCGGTGGCGATGGGCTCCCACCCGACCGACACCGACGGGGTGCCGACCACGTGGAACTCACCGCGCTCGGCGTCGAACACGACGTCGCCGGCGCTGGCCTCGAGCAGGTCGGCGGC
This sequence comes from Acidimicrobiales bacterium, assembly GCA_965279255.1. Lineage (GTDB taxonomy): Bacteria > Actinomycetota > Acidimicrobiia > Acidimicrobiales > Acidimicrobilacustridaceae > CAMFLJ01. The sequence continues at coordinate 3,995,177 of OZ257146.1, read as the reverse complement.
GACCTCGGTGGCGGCGGCGACGAGCTTCTCGCTGGCGTCGGCGACCGCCGAGCCGGCCATCTGCACCGAGCGGGAGCCGCCGGTGACACCACCGGAGGGCACGAGGTCGGTGTCACCGTGGATGACCTCGATGCGGTCCATCGACACGCCGAGGCGGTCGGCGGCGAGCATCGCCCACGTCGTGACGTGGCCCTGGCCGTACGGGGTGGAGCCGGTGACGACGCGGAAGCGGCCGTCGGGCAGCAGCTCGGTGGAGCCGAACTCGGCACCACCGCCCGGCCCGGTGACCTCGACGTAGGTGGCCAGGCCGATGCCCATGAGCGGGCCGCCTGCCGCCCGGCGCCGGGCCTGCTCGGCCCGCAGCTCGTCGTAGCCGGCGGCGTCGAGGGCCATCTCGAGGCTGGCCGGGTAGTCGCCGCAGTCGTAGGTGGTGCCGACCGGCGTCGTGTAGGGGAAGGCCTCCGGCGGCACGTAGTTGCGGCGGCGCACCTCAGCGGGGTCCATGCCGATCTCGGCGGCGAAGAGGTCGACGATGCGCTCGAGGGCGGCGGCGGCCTCGGGTCGTCCGGCACCGCGGTACGAGGTGTTGGGCGTGGTCGTGGTGAGCACCGACCGCCACGTCATCTCGACCGTCGGGATCTCGTAGACGCCGGTGGTCATCATCCGGGTCATCACCGGCAGGAAGACGCTCATCATCGCCTGGGCGCCGGCGTCCTGGGTGACGTCGAGGCGGTAGTGGGTGAAGCGGCCGTCACGGGTGCCGGCGAGGGTGACGTCGAGGATCTGCGCCCGGCCGTGGGCCAGGGCCTGCATCGACGAGCTGCGGTCCTCGGCCCACAGGACGGGGCGCTCGACCCGGCGGGCGAGGTCGCCGAGGAGGAGGTCCTCCGGGTACGGCACGGCCTTCGCGCCGAAGCCGCCGCCGACGTCGGGGACGACGACGCGCACCCGCTCGAGGGGCAGGCCGTTGTAGTCGGCGTACATGCGCTGGGCGGTGTGGGTGCTCTGGCAGGCGAGCTGCTGCACCAGCCGCTCGCCCTCCCACCAGGCCGCCGACACGCGGGGCTCGAGCGGGCACGGGGCGACGCGCTGGTTGACGATGCGCTGGCGCACCACGACCTCGGCGTCGATCGGCTCGGTGGAGGCCGCCTCGGAGCCCATGGCCACGTTGGTGCCGTGGTCGGGGTGCACGAGCACGCGGTCGGAGAGGGCGTCGTCGAGCGAGACGACCGGCTCGAGCGGGTCGTAGTCGACGATCACGGCCTCGGAGGCGTCGACGGCCTGGGCGAGGGTCTCGGCCACGATGGCCACGATCGGCTCGCCGACGAAGCGCACGACGTCGGTGGCGAGGATCGGGCGGGCGAGGGTGGGCGGCATCGGCACCATGCCGGCCGGGGTGACGTTGTTGGCGAGGTCGGCGGCGGTGACCACGGCGAGCACGCCGGGCATGGTGAGCGCCTCGCTCACGTCGAGCTCGGTGATGCGGCCGTGGGCCAGCGGCGAGCGCACGAACTCGACGTGCGCCAACCCGGCCGGGTGCAGGTTCGCGATGTAGGTGGCCTGCCCGGTGAGGAACCGGGGGTCCTCGACCCGCTGGACCTCGTTGCCAAGGATGCTCATGCCCCATGTCCCCGTTCTCCGGCCGCGGTGCCGGGACGGGGAGGTTATCGCCGGGCCCCTCGGGGGATCAGCCGATGACGCCGCCCGCCTGCAGCACGGCGATCTGCTCGGGGGTGAGGCCGGCCTCGGCGAGGACCTCCAGCGTGTGAGCGCCGAGGTCGGGTGGAGGCAGGTCGCTCACCTTCGAGACGCCGTCGAAGTCGACCGGCGTGGCCGGGATCGGGATGGTCGAGCCGTCGACGAGCGCGGTGGTGACCATCCCCCCGGCGGCGAGCAGTTGCTCGTCGACGAGCACCTCGTCGATGGTGAGCACGGGCTCCCACCAGACGCCGTTCTCGTCGAGGACCGGGCCCCACTCGTCGAGCGTGCGGGTGAGGAACGCGGCCTCGAGCAGGTCGTTCAGCGCCCTGGCGTTCGCCCGCATCGCCATGGCGTCGACGAAGCGCTCGTCAGCCAGCCACTCGGGATGGCCGACGGCCACCGCGATCTCGGCCCAGTGCCGCTCGGGTTGCAGGCCGAGCAGCCACAGCCACCGGCCGTCGGCGGTGGGATAGGTCGTGAAGAGCGGGTTGGTGAACTCCTTGCGGGGGTACTGGAACCAGGTCCCCGTGCGGCTCAGGAAGGCGGCGTCCTGCGACACCCCGTACCACCCGTTGCGCAGCAGCGAGGTCGACACGTGGCGGCCCCGGCCCGTCGCGTGGCGGGCGTGCAGGGCGGCGCACACGCCACCCACGAGGGCCATGGCGCTGTGGTGGTCGCCGAGGGCGTTGCGCAGCAGCGGCGGCTCGCCGTTCACCGTGTGGGCGGCGGCCTGCCCCGAGCGGGCCCAGTAGCCGCCGATGTCGTAGCTCGGTCGGTCGCGCAACGGTCCGGACTCGCCGAAGCCGGTGAGGGTGGCGACGACCAGGCGGGGGAAGCGCTCGAGCAGGTCGGCGGGTGCGAGGCCCCACCCCTCGAGGACCACCGGCCGGAGGTTCGTGACGAACACGTCGGCGCCGTCGAGCAGGGCGTCGAACGCTTCTCGCCCGGCGGGGTCACCGACGTTCAGGGCCACCGAGCGCTTGCCCCGGTTGTCGAGCTCGAACGGCGGGTTGGCCCCGTCGGGGCCCATGCGGACCGACAGCCGGATCGGGTCACCGGCGACGGGCTCGACCTTGATGACGTCGGCTCCCCAGTCGGCCAGCACGGCACCGGCGGCGGGCCCGGCGACCCACGCACCGAGCTCGACCACCCGCACGCCGTGCAGGGGCGGCCCGGTCACCGGCACCTCGCCGCTGTCGGCGGCGGTGCTCATCGGGCCGCCCCGGTGGCCTCGCGGTCGCGGGCGATGCCCTCGACCACGTAGCGGACCTGGAGTGTGAAGAGGTGGTCGGCCTCGGCCCGCGAGACACCGGACGGATCGCCGCCCGGTCGGCGTCCCCGGGTGGGACGGTCGCGGACGGTGCCCCCCTCGATCGTGGCGAACCCGGAGACCGCCCACAGCAGCAGCCGGCAGGCCTGGACCGCTTCGTCGGCCTCGAAGCCCGCCGCCCGCAGCGTGTCGACGAGCGGGCGGGAGGCCTCGACGAACGGAGCCCGGGAGTTGCCCACGACGAGGCGCAACTCGGCCGAGCGGGCGAACCGCTGGCGCACCGCGGTGGCCCAGCGCACGGCGTAGTCGGCCCACGGCTCGTCGTCGACGACGGCCGGGGCCATGCCCGCCATGAGGCGCTCGGCCATGGCCTCCAGCAGGGCGTCCTTGTTGCCGACGCGGCTGTAGAGCGGAACGGGCGACACCCCCAGGCGGGCACCGACGCTGCGCATGCTCACGGCGTCGAGGCCCTCCTCCTCGAGCAGGGCGAGGGCGGCGTCGACGACCTCGTCGGCATCGAGGTCGAAGGCGGTGCGCCCGGCCATCAGGAGCCGCCGCCGTCGAGGAGGATGAGCTCCCCGGTGAGGTACGACGACGCCTCGCTGGCGAGGTAGAGCGCCGTGCCCACGATCTCGTCGGCGTCGGCGATGCGCCCCAGCGAGATGCCCTGCGCGGCCGCCGCCTGGGCGGCCTCGGTGGGCGCCGCCTTGTGGAAGCTGTCGGTGTGGAACATGCCGCAGACGATGCTGTTCACCCGGATGCCACGTGGCCCGAGCTCCTGGGCGGCGGCCTTGGTGAGCGTGTTCTGGGCCGCCTTGGCCGCGGCATAGACGACGGTGAACGGGCTCGGCCGCAGCGACGCCTTCGAGCTGATGTTGATCACCGAGCTGCCCGGGGCCATGTGCTCGGCGGCCAGGGCGGTGAGCCGCAACGGGCCCTTGAAGTTCACGTCCATCGTCTTGGCGTAGAGCTCCTCGGTGATGCCGAGCAGCGAGGGCGGCACCGGCGCGATGCCGGCGTTGTTGACCAGGACGTCGACCCGCCCGAACTCCGCCACCGTGGCCGCTACGAGGTCATCGCACTGCTGCCAGTCACCGACGTGGCACGACACCGCCAGGGCGCGCCGGCCGAGGGCCCGCACCTCGTCGGCCACCCGCTCGCACTCGTCGAGCTTGCGGCTGGCGACCACGACGTCGGCCCCCGACTCGGCGAAGCCGAGTGCCATCGCCCGACCCAGGCCCTTGCTGCCACCGGTGACCACGACGACCTTGTCGTCGACCCTGAACGACGGGACCGTCATGCCACACCTGCCAGGGTGCGCAGCTCGGCCCACTTGGCCTCGGCCGCCGGCCGTCGGGACGGGATGTGCTCGGTGGGCCACCCCTCGACCGGCTTGTAGCCCTTCAACAGGGTGCGGGCCAGGACCGCCTTGTGGACCTCGTCGGGGCCGTCGCCGATGGGCCCGAAGCGGGTGCCGCGGTACCAGGCCTCGACCGGGAGGTCGCTCGAGTAGCCGAGGGCGCCGCACACCTGGATGGTGCGATCGAGCACGGCGAGCACGGTCTTCGAGACCAGGGCCTTGACCATGCCGAGCTCGGCCCGCACTGCCGCCGCGCCGAGCTTGTCCATCTTCCACGCTGTCTGGAACGTGACCAGGCGGGCCGACTCGATCTCCATGTGGGACAGCGCGACGTAGTCCTGGATCATCTGGTGCTGGGCCAGGAGCTTGCCGTGTGACTCGCGCGACACCGCCCGCTCGCACATGATGTCGAACGAGCGCTGGGCCTGGCCGAGCCAGCGCATCGAGTGGTGGATGCGACCGCCGCCGAGGCGCTTCTGGGCGAGCACGAAGCCGTCGCCCGGGTTGCCGATGAGGTGGTCGGCGGGCACCCGGCACCCGGTGAACACGACCTCGGCGTGACCGCCCGGCCGGCCGTACACCGGGTGGGGGTGGGCCATGGTGCCGACGTCGCGGACGACGTCCATGCCCGGCGTGCCCGCGGGCACGATGATGATCGAGGCGTGCTTGTGGGGCCGCTGCTCCGGGTTGGTCTCGGCGAAGACGAGGGTGATGTCGGCCGACGAGGCGTTGGTGATGAACCACTTGTGGCCGTCGATCACCCACTCGTCACCGTCGAGGAAGGCGGTGGTGCTGATCTTCGTGGGGTCGGCGCCGGCGTTGAACGGCTCGGTGAGGGCGAAGGCGCTGGTGATCTCACCGCGGAGGTTCGGGAGCAGCCACCGCTCCTTCTGCTCGTCGGTGGCGCCATGGGCGAGCAGCTCCATGTTCCCGCTGTCGGGGGCCTGCACCCCGAAGATGGTCATCGAGACCATCGAACGGCCGATCTGCTCCGACATCAGCGCCAGCTTGAGCTGGCCGAAGCCCTGCCCACCCAGCTTCGGGTCGAGGAAGGCACCCCAGAGCCCGCGGTCCTTGACCTGCTGGCGGAGGTGGTCGCGCACGACCTTCCACTCGGCGGGAGGCAGCTCGTCGAGCACCGGTTCGAGCGGCACGATCTCGGAGTCGATGAACTCCCGCATCCAGTCGAGCTGCTCCTGGAACTCGGGATCGGTCTCGAAGTCCCACGCCATCGGTGGTCCCCTTCCACAGCCTCGGCGGCGGAGGGCCGGCACCGCTCCCTCCCAATTCGGTAACGGTGTAATCTAACGACGGCCGGGGGGACCGTCCACCGCCCCGAGGGGGGCACGTCGGAGCGTTCGCGCCGGCACCGAGCGAGGAGGGGCGCTGTGGAGACACTCGAGGACAAGATCGTCGTCGTGACCGGAGGGGCCAGCGGGATCGGGCTGGCCATCGCCCGGGCGGTGGCCGCCCAGGGCGCGATCCCGGTCATCGCCGACATCGAGGCGGCGGCGCTCGACGCCGCCCTGCCCTCGCTGCCCGACGGCACCCTCGCGGTGGCCACCGACGTGTCGGACCTGGCGGCGGTCGAGGCGCTGCGCGATGCGGTGCTCGAGCGCCACGGCCGGGTCGACGTCGTCGTCAACAACGCCGGCGTCAGCACCTTCAACCTGATCGCCGACCAGACCATCGACGACTGGCGGTGGGTCCTCGGCGTCAACCTGTGGGGCGTCATCCACGGCGTGTCGACCTTCCTCCCGGTGATGACCCGACAGGGCACGCCGGGCCACGTGGTCAACGTGTCGTCGGTGGCAGGGCTCATGAGCGGCATCCCGTTCATCGGCCCCTACGCCGTGTCGAAGGTCGGCGTCGTGTCGATCTCCGAGACGCTCCGCCAGGAGCTCGGGTTCAGCGGCGTGCCCATCGGGGTGTCGGTCGTGTGCCCCGGCTCGACGAACACCAACGTCATGGAGTCCGACCGCAACCGGCCGGCCACCATCGCGCCCGAGGCCCGCACCGAGATGGGCGAGGCCATGCGCGTCGGCATCAAGGACACCTTCACCGCCCCCAGCGGCGTCGAGCCGACGGTCGTGGCCGACCATGTCGTCGACGCCGTGCTGCACGACCGGTTCTGGGTGATCCCCAGCAGCGACATGACCGACGGCTACCGGGCCCGGTTCGCCGAGATCCTCGACAACTGCCCTGCTACAGAGGGCTGACCCGGGCGCCTGGTCCCGCCGCCCGGACGCGGGTGCGCCGTCCTCGGAGGGACGGCGCACGGGACCTGCGGGATGGAGCCCGAGAGGAGAATCGAACTCCTGACCTGCTCATTACGAGTGAGCTGCTCTGCCGTCTGAGCTACCCGGGCGGGTCCGGAGAGCGTAGCCGCGGGCACCTCGACCACTCATACCCGGATCAGGCCGGCAGCTCCCCCGGCTGGAGGTCAGCGGCGAGACGGTCGAACTCGGCCGAGAACTCCGCGGCCATCGCCGCCTTCTCGGCGTCGTCGAGCCACGTGGCCTCGACGCCGTTGAGCACGAGCTCCTTCACCTTCGCCACGCCCCAGCCCGCCGCCGGCACCATGTCGACGTACTCCTTGCCGATGTCGGTGTGGAACATGGTCGGGTCGTCGCTGTTGAGCATGCACTTCAAGCCGGCGTCGACCATCCCGATGATCGGGTGGCTGGTGAGGTCGGGCCAGCCGTAGACGACCGCGGTCGAGGTGGGGCAGACGGTGAAGTGGATGTCGTCGTCGAGGCAGCGCTGGATGACGGCCGGGTCCGAGAGGATGTGGTAGCCGTGATCGATCCGCTCGCAGCCGAGCAGGTCGAGGCAGGTCGTGATGTTCACTGGCGGGGCGTCCTCGGAGGCGTGGCTGGTGAGGCGCAGGCCGCCCGCCTTGGCGGCGCGGAACGAGTCGACGAACTTCTCGGGCGGGTCCGGGGCCTCGGCCGCGTCCATGCCGAGCCCGATGACCTCGGGGCGCAGGACCTCGAGCAGCTCGGTGACCATCTGCAGGCAGTCGGCGGGGTCGTCCTGGCGGTAGACGTCGGCGATGAGGCGCCCCTTCACCCCGAAGTCGACCTCGGCGGCGTTGATGCCCTCGGCCAGGCCGTCGACGATCGTCTTCATGGGCACGCCGCGCTTCGTGTGCAGCGTGGGGTTGAAGAACATCTCCCGGTACCGCAGGTTGCCGAGGCGGTGGCCGTCCTCCATGGCCTCGTAGGCGACCCGGGCGAAGTCGTCCTGGTCGATGAGGGTCGAGGACACCAGCCCGAAGATCACGAGGAACTCGTAGATCGTCTCGTAGTCGTAGAGCTTCTCCACGTCGTCGGTCGGCAGGGCGATGCCGTGCTTCTTCGCCTGGTCGGCGAAGGTCGCGGCCCGCACGGAGCCCTCGATGTGGCAGTGCAGCTCGGTCTTCGGGATGGAGCGGAGGAACTCGTCGCGCAACATGTCAGACACGGTAGGAAGGCGATGTTTCGCCTCGGTGAGGGGACGGGGGGCGTCGCGGTTACGACCTCCTGACCCGTTGCTGACCCCGGCCTGAACGAGGGCCCGGGCCCCCTTCGACGGTCACGAGCTGCGCCTCGTCAGGATTTGGGTGGGCACGGAGCCGCGACAGGACGACACTTCGCGGATGGACAACGAGCTGTGGAACGCGGTGGACGACCACATCGTCGCCACCCTCCTGCCCACCGACGACGTGCTCGACGCCACGCTGGCCGACAGCAGCGCGGCCGGGCTCCCCGAGATCCAGGTCGCCGCCAACCAGGGCAAGCTCCTCGAGCTGCTGGTGCGCATGTCCGGCGCCCGCCGGGTGCTCGAGGTGGGCACCCTCGGTGGGTACAGCACCATCTGGCTGGCACGGGGCCTCCCGGCCGACGGCACCCTGGTCACCCTCGAGGTGCAGCTGCACCACGCCGGCGTGGCCCGGGCCAACCTCGATCGGGCCGGCTTCGGCAACCGGGTCGACGTGCGGGTGGGGCCGGCTGCCGACACCCTCGCCTCGATGGTCGCCGAGGGCACCGAGCCGTTCGACTTCGTGTTCCTCGACGCCGACAAGGGGGGCTACCCCACCTACCTGGCCCGGGCGGTCGAGCTCTCCCACCCCGGCACCGTGATCGTCGCCGACAACGTGGTGCGCGGCGGTGCCCTCGTCGACACCGCCACCACCGACCCGAACGCCCTCGGGGTGCAGCGCTTCCTCGCCGCCGCAGCGGCCGACCCCCGGCTCGACGCCACCGCGGTGCAGACCGTCGGCTCGAAGGGCCACGACGGCTTCGCCGTCATCGTCGTCCGCGAGCCCTGACCGCGGCGACCACTCCCCCGCGTTCGACCCCGTTCAGCGGGAGGAGAGGCGGCCGAGGGTGAGGAAGAGGGCGACCAGCTGGAGCCGCTCGTTGGGGTTGCGCACCATCTCGCGGGCCAGGGTGGCGATGGCCTCGATGGCGTCGATCACCGGGGCGGGACGGGCGGCGGTGGCCAGCTCGTCGCGGTAGCGGCGCGACAGCTCGGTGAGCCCGGCCCTGACCTCGTCGGAGCGGTAGCGGCGGGCCTCGCGCTTGTGCCGGTCCTCGAGCTGCTTGCGACCCGAGCCCCGCTCGCCCCGGGCCTTCACCCGCTCCTCGAGCTCGGCTGCCTCGGCGGCCTGGGCCTCGGCCAGTGGCGTCATGGCGTCGGAGATCATCGCCAGCAGCTCGTCGGCGACCTGCACCGCGCTGGCGCCGGTGCCGTCGAGGCGGTCGGGCACGTCGTGCCAGGCCTTGCGGCGCAGGGCGAGGCGGTCGTCGGTGGCGAGCAGGCGGGCCCGGGCGAGGTCGCCGCTGGCGACGGTGGCGGCCTCGGCGGCCCGTTCGGCCGGCACGCCTTCGGCGACGAGGCGCTCGACGATGGCCTCCGTGGGCACTGCGCCCAGGTCGATGCGCACGCAGCGGCTGGCGATGGTGACCAGGTCGGGGGTGACGTCGTCGGCCAGGACCACGAACACCGTGCCCGGCGGCGGCTCCTCGATCGACTTCAGCAGCTTGGGCCCGGCGGTGGTGACGAGGTGGAACTCGTCGAGCACCAGCACCTTGGCGCCACCCTCGACCGACGCCCGGGAGGCGGCGGAGATGATCTCGTCGGCCTGCTCGACCGAGATGGAGGCGCCCTTGCGCTCGACCACGAGCAGATCGGGGTGGGCCTCGGCCAGGGCCAGCTCGGCGTGGCGCACGGCGTCGTCGCCCAGGTGGTTCGACGAAAGGAGCGCGGCGGCGAACGCCCGGGACATCGCCCGCTTGCCGCTGCCACGCGGGCCGACCAGCAGGTAGGCGTGCACCGGGCCCCGAGCCGCGGCCCGCAGCTCGGCGATGGCCGCCGGCTGGCCCACGACGTCGCGCCACAGGTCGACGCCTGCGGCCTCGGCGGGGAGCGGGTCGAGGTCGACGGGTGCGGTCACAGGGGCAGTTGTAGCCGCTCCGCCACGACCCGGCGCACGGCGGCGGCCACGTCGTCGATCGTCCCGGTGCCGTCGAGCACCACCCAGCGGTCGGGCTCGGCCACCGCCTGGGCGTGGAACCCCTCGATGACCGCGGCGTGGAAGGCCGACGGCTCGGCCTCCATGCGGTCGCGGGCGGAGCCGAGGCGCACATCGGCGACAGCGGCGGGCACGTCGAGCAGCACGATCAGGTCGGGCCACACGCCCCCGGTGGCCCACTGCGAGATGCCCCGGATCTCGTCGACCGGCAGGCCCCGGCCGTGGCCCTGGTAGGCGATGGAGGAGCCGGCGAAGCGGTCGGTGACGACATGGCGCCCGGCGGCCAGGGCCGGCTCGACGACCTCGGCCACGTGCTGGGCCCGGTCGGCGGCCATGAGCAACGCCTCGGCCCGGGGCGCGAGGCCCTCGGTGGCGGGGTCGAGCACCAGCGACCGCAGGCGGGCGCCGATCACCGTGCCGCCCGGCTCACGGGTGAGCACGGCGTCGAGGGCCTCGGCGAGCAGGGCCGACTGCGTGGACTTGCCGCAGGCCTCGCCCCCCTCGAATGCGATGAAACGGCCGCGTGCGACCGGGGCGGCGGGGTCGGTGGGGGTCGGGACGCTCACGGGAGGGTGCGCCGCGACGGGTGGGGGGCGGCGCCGGCGCGCTCCTCGCGCTGACCGGCCCGCAGCGACGCCATGGCGGCGAAGCCGGCCCCGACGATGATCAGCGCCGCCAGCCAGAGCGTGAGGCGCACGCCGGGCAGCGACAGGGTGCCGCCGGGCAGGTCGAGCTTGTTCTCGATCAGAGCGCTCGAGGCCTTGCCCAGGAGGGCGGCGAGCAGCGGGCCGGCCACCATCGAGATCAGCACGCAGAGGCGCACGAGGGTGTTGAGCGAGCTGAAGACCCGGCCCCGCAGGTCGTCGGGGACCTCCTGCTGGAGCAGCACGAACCCGAGCACGTAGACCGGCCCGACCGAGACGCCCATGAGCCCGACGAACACCACGGCGACGGGCAGGGTCGAGGCCGAGGCGGCGCAGAACAGCGAGATGCCGGCGCAGAAGAGCGCCCCGGTGAAGACCGTGCGCTTCGGCAGCCACTTCTGCAGCGTGGAGACGCCGACGACCCCGATGGCCACGCCGAACCCGAGGGCGGTGGTGAACAGGCCGTAGCCCGCGGCGCCGGCGCCGAGCACGTCGGTGGAGAAGACCGCGCCCAGGGGGATGAGCATGCCGCCGCCGATGAGGCCGGTGGCCAGGCCCAGGTTCACGGCCCGCACGGTGTGGTTCGACACCACGACCCGCCAGCCCTCGCGCAGCTCCTCGATGGTGGCCTTGAAGCCCTTGGGCTCCTCGCCCTCTTCACCGGGCACGGGCTTGGGCCGGCGCACCAGCGGCAGGCGGCTGATCATCCACGCCGAGAACAGGAAGGTGAGGACGTCGACGAAGAAGGCCAGCCCCATCTGGTTGTTCTCGAGCCAGCCCAGGCCGGGCACGCTGCCGATCCAGACCGACACGCCCGCCAGCAGGGCGAAGAGCAGCGAGGCGAACGGGAACGTGCCGTAGGCCGCGGCGAGCGACAGCGAGTTGGCGGTGGTGAGGTGGTCGTGGGGCACGAGGTTCGGGACCTCGGAGTCCTTCGCCGGCCCCCAGAGCAGGGTGAACACCTCGAGAGCGAGCGACGCCAGCACGAGGCCGAGGACGTTGTTCACAAACGGCAGGCAGGCCAGCACGGCGGCGCGTCCGATGTCGCAGCAGACCATGACCCGCTTGCGGTCCCAGCGGTCGACGAGGACGCCGGCGACGGGCCCGAAGAAGAAGCCGGGCACGATGCGGGCGGCCATCACCAGGGAGATGGCCCCGGCACCGGCCCCGCCGCCGATGGTGGCCGCCAGCAGGATGATGGCGCTGAAGCCCAGCCAGTCGCCGGTGGCCGAGACCACCTGCACCAGCCACAGCCGGAAGAACTCGTGGGAGCCGAAGAGCCGGACATGCCAGCCGGGTCGGTCGGCGACCGCCTCGGCGTAGAGCTCCTCGGTGTCGGGCTGCTCGGCAACCAACGTGACGTGGTCGGTGGGGCGCGCGACATCGAACGCGACGTCGCCGTCACGTTCCTCGTCGCCCCCGGGGGCGTCGGCGTCGTCCCCGGGACGGGGGCGAGGCACAGCCATCAGATCACCCTAGGACCGCCGGAGCAGCCGACCGGGTACCTCGAACGCCACCGCCGGGGCTCAGAAGCCAGCGCTCAGAAGACGGTGTCGTCCGGCTTCGGAACGGTCTTCTTGGCCGCCTTGCGGGTGGCGCTCTTCTTGACCGTGCCGGTGGCGCCGGCCTTCGGGGCCGCCCGCTTCTTGGTGGCCTTCTTGGTGGCCTTCTTGGCCGCCTTCTTGGCCGGGCGCTTGCCGACCTCGCCGTTGGCGATGGCGTCGCGGCGGCCCTGCAGGAGCTCGGCGCCGCGCTCGGGGCTGAGGCTGGTGGGCTCGTCGCCGACGCGCAGCGAGGCGTTGGTGTCGCCGTCGGTGACGTACGGGCCGAAGCGGCCGTCCTTCACCACCATCGGCTTGCCCGAGACGGGATCGGGGCCGAGCTCGGCGAGCGGCGGCTTCGGGGCGGCGCGGCCCCGGCGCTTGGGCTCGGCGAACAGGCGCAGCGCCTCGTCGAGGTTGACCGTGAACAGCTCGGGCTCGGCGGTGAGGCTGCGGCTGTCGGTGCCCTTGGTGAGGTACGGGCCGAACTTGCCGTTCTGGGCGACGATGTCCTCGCCGTCGGGGGCGGTGCCCACGACGCGGGGCAGCGACAGCAGCATCAGGGCCTGGTCGAGGGTGACCGTGTACGGGTCCATGTCGGCGAACAGGCTCGAGCGCTTGGGCTTGCCGTCGGGGGCCTCGTCGATCTCGCCGAGCTGCACGTAGGGGCCGAAGCGGCCGCTCATGATGAACACGGTCTGCCCGGTGACCGGGTCGTCGCCGAGGGGCTTGCCGCCCTTCGGCATCGAGAGCAGCTCCAGCGCGTGCTCGACCGTGAGGTCGGCCGGCGGGAGGTTGTCGGGGATCGAGGCGGTGTCGTCGCCGCGCTGCACGTAGGGGCCGTAGCGGCCGGGCTTGGCCACCACCGGCGTGCCGTGGGGGTCCTCGCCGATCTTGAAGCTGTTGATCGCCGCCGCGTCGATCTCGGGCAGGCGGTCGGTGACGAGGTCCTTGAGCCCGCCGTGGCGGGCGCCGTCGTCGCCGTTGTGGCCGAAGTAGAAGTCCTCGAGCGTGGGCACCTGCTCCGCGTCGCCGATCGAGATGGCGTCGAGGATCTCCTCGAGGTCGCGGGTGAAGCCGTAGTCGACCAGCTCGGCGAAGTGCTGCTCGAGCATGGTGGTGACCGCGAAGGCGGTCCACGACGGCACGAGGGCCGAGCCCTTCTTCCAGACGTAGCCGCGGTTCTGGATGGTCTCCATGATCGAGGCGTACGTGGAGGGCCGGCCCACGCCGAGCTCCTCGAGCTTGGCCACCAGGCTGGCCTCGGTGTAGCGGGCGGGCGGCTTGGTGGTGTGGCCGTCGGCGCTGATCTCGCTGGCGTCGAGGGCGTCGCCGGCGGCGAGGGCCGGCAGGCGGCGCTCCTCGTCGTCGTCGCTGCGCCACTCCTCGACCTGCATCCAGCCCCGCTCGGTGATGACCGTGCCGGCGGCGGAGAACTCGGCGTCGCAACCCGAGCCGGTGACCGCGCCGAGGCGGACGGTGACGGTCTCGCCGACGGCGTCGATCATCTGGCTGGCCACGGTGCGACGCCAGATGAGCTCGTACAGGCGGGCCTCGCCGGGCTGGACCTCGTTGCGGACCTCTTCGGGTCGGCGGAAGCGGTCGCCCGACGGGCGGATGGCCTCGTGGGCCTCCTGGGCGTTGGCGACCTTCTTGCCGTACGCACGGGGCGAGTCGGGCACGGACCCGGCGCCGTAGCGCTCGGTGGCCTCGGCCCGGGCGGCGGCGATGGCGGCCCCCGACAGGTTCGTCGAGTCGGTCCGCATGTAGGTGATGTAGCCCTGCTGGTACAGCGACTGGGCCATCGACATGACCTGCTTGGCCGACACGTTCAAGGCCCGGCCGGCCACCTGCTGGAGGCTCGAGGTGATGAACGGGGCGAAGGGCCGCTTGCGGTACGGCTTGGCTTCGACGGACCGGACGGCGAAGTCGGCGTCGACCAGCTCGGCGGCGAGGGCCGTGGCGGCGCCCTCGTCGAGCACGACGCGGTCGTCGCGGGTGAGCTCGCCCTGCTGGGAGAAGTCGTTGCCGGTGGCGAGCCGGGTGCCGTCGACGGCCACGAGCTTGGCGCCGAAGGCGGTGCGCTCGGCCTCGGGGGCCGACGCCGCGAACGTGCCCTGGAGGTCCCACCAGCCGGCGGGCACGAACGCCATGATCTCCCGCTCACGCTCGACCACCAGCCGGGTGGCGACGCTCTGCACCCGGCCGGCTGACAGGCCCGGGTTCACCTTCTTCCAGGCGACCTCCGAGACGTCGTAGCCGTAGAGGCGGTCGAGCAGGCGCCGGGTCTCCTGGGCGTTCACCAGCCGCATGTTCAGCTCGCGGGGGTTGGCGAAGGCCTCGCGGATCGCGGGGGCGGTGATCTCGTGGAACACCATGCGGTGCACCGGGATGTCGCGCTTGGGCTTGAGCACCTCGAGCAGGTGCCAGGCGATGGCCTCACCCTCGCGATCCTCATCAGTGGCGAGGTAGAGCGAATCGGCGTCCTTGAGCGCCCGCTTCAGCTCGGTGATGAGCGCCTTCTTCGACTCGGGCACCACGTAATAGGGCTCGAAGTCGTGGTCGGTGTCGATCGCCAGGCGGGCCCACGGCTGCTTCTGGACCGCGACCGGGAGCTCCTTCACCTTGCGGGCGAGGTCCCGGACGTGACCCACCGACGCCAGCACCACGGGAGCATCTCCCCCACCGCCGGACGCGCTGAGGAACTCCGTGATCTTCTTGGCCTTGGTGGGTGACTCGACGATGACGAGGGGACCTGCCATGGGCGACAGGTTGAGAGCACGGACGCGCCCCTGTCAATGCGGCCGAGGGCGACGAGGGCCGCCGGGCCCCCTAAGGGGGCCCGGGATTTTTCAAGTCGGAGGCGACATTCGGCGATACTCGATTCGTGGCTACCGCACTCTCTGACGAAGAACCGAACGACCCCCGGCTCGTGCTGGGCGACGCCGCCGGCTCGGGTGAGGTGCGCCCGTGGGGGGCCTTCGTCATCCTCGACGACGGCCCGCTCGGCAAGGTCAAGCGCATCACGGTCGACCCCGGCCAGCGCCTCTCGTACCAGAAGCACCACCGCCGCAAGGAGCACTGGTTCGTCGTGGCCGGCACCGCGGTCGTGACCCTCGACGACGTCGACCACGAGGTCGTTCCGGGCGAGGCCATCGACATCCCGCTGGGCACCGCCCACCGGGTGCGCAACCCCGGCACCGAGCCCCTCGTGTTCGTCGAGGTGCAGCAGGGCGACTACTTCGGGGAGGACGACATCGTCCGCCTCGAGGACGACTACGGCCGCGCCGAGTAGACCAGAAGGCGTACCCGCCCCGTCCACCGGGCGCCGTCGCCGGGGCACACTCCCGACCGGCCGGCCCACCCGCACGCTGCCAGAGGAGGTCCCCCGTGGACTTCGACCTCAGCCCCCGCTCCGCCGAGCTCCGCGACCGCCTGCTCGCGTTCATGGACGAGGCGGTGTACCCGGCCGAGCCCGTCGCCGCCGAGCAGATGCGCGCCTCCGGTGACCCCCACCACCATCCCCACGCGCTCGAGGAGCTGAAGGCCGAGGCCAAGCGGCGGGGGCTCTGGAACCTCTTCCTCCCCCACGTCACCGAGTGGACCCCCGAGCCCGTCTCGAACGTCGACTACGCGCCCCTCGCCGAGATCACCGGGCGAAGCTGGCTCGGCCCCGAGTCGGTGAACTCGGCGGCGCCCGACACCGGGAACATGGAGATCCTGTCGCTGTTCGGCACGCCCGAGCAGAAGGAGCGGTGGCTGGTGCCGCTGCTGAACGGCGAGATCCGCTCGTGCTTCGCCATGACCGAGCCCGAGGTCGCATCCAGCGACGCCAAGAACATCCAGCTCGAGATCCGCCGCGACGGCGACGAGTACGTGCTGAACGGGCGCAAGTGGTGGATCTCCGGTGCGGCCAGCCCCCGGTGCGCCGTCGCCGTCGTGATGGGCAAGACCGACCCCACCGCGCCCACCTACACCCAGCAGTCGATGGTGCTCGTGCCGATGGACACCCCCGGCCTCACCATCGTCCGCGACCTCATGGTGTTCGGGTACAACGACCGCGAGGGCCACTGCGAGCTGCGCTTCGACGACGTGCGGGTGCCGGTCTCCAACCTGCTCGGTGAGGAGGGCGGCGGCTTCGCCATGGCCCAGGCCCGCCTCGGCCCCGGCCGCATCCACCACTGCATGCGCTGCATCGGCATCGCCGAGCGCGCCCTCGAGCTGATGTGCCGCCGGGTCACCCAGCGGGTCGCGTTCGGCAAGACGCTGGCCGAGCAGGGCGTCATCCAGGAGTGGATCGCCGACAGCCGCATCGAGATCGAGCAGGCCCGCCTGCTCACCATGAAGGCGGCGTGGCTGATGGACACCGTCGGCAACAAGGGCGCCCGGGTCGAGATCTCGGCCATCAAGGTGGTGGCGCCGAACATGGCGCTGCGCGTGGTCGACCGGGCGATCCAGGCCCACGGCGGTGCCGGCGTCTCCCAGGACACGCCGCTCGCCGCGATGTGGGCGGGCCTGCGCACGCTGCGCTTCGCCGACGGCCCCGACGAGGTGCACCGCATGCAGCTGGCGCGCCGGGAGCTGCGCCCGTACGCGGAGGCAGCCGTCGACGACCGCCCCACCTCGGGCGACATCGGCGTCGCCCGCTAGGGCTCGGCCCTACGGCTCGGGCGGCCGCTCGGCGGTGGCGAGCTCGTCGAGGCGGGTGCCGCGGTGGAGCAGCCCACCCGCGTGGTAGGCGGCCCGACCGACCATGTGGGCCCCCACCGGGGCGGTGAGGAACTGCAATGCGACGACGAGGCTGAGCTTGGCCACGTCGGCCAGCTGGGCGTCGGTGACCGCGGCCCCGATGCAGATCAGCATCAGCCCGAGCGTCGCCGGCTTGGTGGCGGCGTGCATCCGGGCGAACACGTCAGGAAGGCGCACCAGGCCGATGCCGGCCAGCAGCGCCAGCGCCGAGCCGACGAGGATGAGGATCGAGGCCCCGACCTCGGCCGGGCTCATGCGCCCCTCCCCTCGATGAAGCGGGCGACCATGGCCGTCCCGAGGAAGCCGAGGATGGCCACGACCACCATGGCCCCCAGGTAGGTGCCCTGACCGGTCCGGAACGCCATCACGCCCGCCCCGCACGTGAGCAGGGTGAGCAGCAGGTCGGTGGCGACCACGCGGTCGGCGACGGAGGGGCCCACCACCAGCCGGTAGGTCGTGAGCAGTGCGCCCAACGAGATCATGGCGAGGGCGACCGTGGTGACGACGATCATCCTGGTTCCTCCGTGGTGGCGGGATCGGCGGCCGGAGCGGCCTCGGCCTGCGAAGCGGCGGCCTCCGCCTCGGCCCAGCGGCGGCGGTCCGCGCTGCTGCCGAAGGCCTTCACCGCGAGGCGCTCGAAGTCGAGCCCGTCGTCGCGGATCGACTGGGGGTCGCCGAGCCCGAGCACGTGGACGTAGAGGACGATGTGGTCGTCGGAGCCGCGCTCGGACGGGTCGTCGACCTCGATCGTCATCGTGCCGGGCGTGAGGGTGATGGCGTTGGCCACGATGGTGGCGATCACCGGCGACCGGGACCGGAGGGGCACGGCGACGACGGCCTCGGCGACCTTGGACCGCGGGGCGAGGACCGTGGTCGCGACGTCCCACGTCGCGACCACGAGGGCCCAGGCGAAGAAGGCGCCGAAGTGCAGCGCGGCGATCGGCCGGATGCCGCCCTCGTGCTCGGCGGGCAGGCGGCCGGGGCCACCGGGGAACATCCAGGTGACGAAGCCGGCGACCAGCACGCCGCTGAGGAAGTTGCCCACCGAGGGCTGACCCCAGAGCGCGACCCAGATCACGACGAGCACGACGGCTCGGGCCACCAGCGCCGACACCGGCGTGCGACGGGTCTCGTCGGCGCTCACGAGCCCAGCACCGCCCTGATGTAGCCCGCCGGGTCGAGCAGGCCCTCGGCCGCCCGGTGGCAGAGGTCGTAGATCGGCCCGGCGAACAGGGCGATGCCGAGGGTGACGCCGACGAGGGCGACCGTGGCCGTCGTCATCAGCACCGGCACCTTCAACCGGGCCGTGCCGGCCATGGCCGGGGTCGGCACCTCGGGCACCCCCCAGAACACGCCGTTCCAGATCTTGGCCATGGAGAAGAGCGTGAGGAGGCTGCCGACGAGGCTCACCGCGATGATCACGTACTGGCCCGAGCCGAAGCCGGCCTCGACCAGCGAGAGCTTCCCGACGAAGCCGGAGAACGGCGGGATGCCGGCGAGGCTCAGGGCGGCGAGGCCGAACAGGGCCGCGGCCACCGGGGCCTTGCGCAGCAGGCCGCCGACCCGGTCGAGGGCGGTCGAGCCGGCGCTCTCCTCCACCATGCCGCTGACGAGGAAGAGGCTGGTCTTCACCGGGATCTGGTGGAGGATGAAGAACACCGCACCGGCGATGCCGGAGACGGTGAACAGGCCGAGGCCGAGGATCATGTAGCCGATCTGGCTGACGATGTGGAAGCTCAGGATGCGCTTCATGTCGTTCTGGGCGATGGCCCCGAGCACCCCGACGATCATCGTGAGCCCGGCGATCGTGAGCATCAGCCACATGGGCACGTCACCCGGGAACAGCAGCGTCTGGGTGCGCACGAGGGAGTACACGCCGACCTTGGTCAGCAGGCCGGCGAACACCGCGACCACCGGCGCCCGGGCGGCCGGATAGGAGTCGGGGAGCCAGGAGAACACCGGGAAGATGGCGGCCTTGATCCCGAAGACCACCACGAAGAGCAGCGCGAACGCGGTGCGCAGGGTGTCGGGGATGGTGCCCATCTTCTCGGCCAGGTCGGCCATGTTCACCGTGCCGAGCGAGGCGTAGATGAAGGCGATGGCGGTGAGGAAGAGGGCCGAGGCGATCATGTTGATCACGACGTAGGTCATGCCGTGGCGGACCTGGTCGCGCTTGCCCCCGAGGGTGATGAGCACGTAGCTGGCGGCCAGCAGCACCTCGAACGACACGAACAGGTTGAAGAGGTCGCCGGTGATGAACGCCAGCGACACGCCGGCGGTGAGCGCCAGGTAGGTCGGGTGGAAGGCGACGAGGTCGTCGCTGTGACGCTGGCCGACGGCGAAGACCAGCACCGCCAGGACGGTGATCAGGCTCACGACGAGCAGCAGGGCGGAGAAGAGGTCGGCGACGAGGGTGATGCCGATGACGGCCGGCCACCCGCCGACGGTGACGGCCTGGGGGCCGTCGCGCTCGACGACGACCAGGATGGCGATGGCCGTCGCCAGCGCCGCGGCGACACCGGTGATGGCGATGACCCGCTGCGCCGGGCGGGAGCGGTGGGCGAGAACGGTGAACGCGGCGAAGAGCAGCGGCACCACGACCGGGAAGGGGAGCAGGACCCTCATCGACGCTGTCCCCGATCGGTCCCACGGCCGCCGCTCGGGCGGTCGCCGCTCAGGCGACGGGCGAGCACCGCGATGCGGCGGTCCTCGATGTCGTCCTCGACGGTGTCGTCGTGGGTGAGCTGCCAGCTCCGGTAGGCCAACGCCAGCAGGAAGGCGGTCATGGCGAAGCTGATGACGATGGCGGTGAGGGCCAGGGCCTGGGGGATCGGGTCGGCGATGACGTCCTCGCCGGTGAAGCGGCCGATGAGCGGGGCGAGGCCCGAGCTCCCCCCGACGATCATGAGCAGCAGGTTCGCCCCGTGCGACAGCAGGGCCAGCCCGAGGACGACCTTGGTGAGGGTGCGCTGCAGGATCATGTAGACGCCGGTGCCGTAGAGCACCGCGACGACCGCGGCGGTGAAGACGGTCATGAGAGCTCCTCCTCGGGCGACCCGAGGGCCTCGAGGATGGAGAGCACGGCACCGAGAACGACGAGGTACACGCCCAGGTCGAAGAAGAAGGCGGTGCTGGTGCCGACCGGGCCGATGAAGGGGACGTCGACCTTGAGGTAGCGGGTCTGCAGCAGCCCGCCTCCGTTCCAGAAGGCGGCGATCGCCGTGCCCGCTGCGCAGGTGAGACCGAGCCCGAGGAAGGTGAGCGGGCGCAGGCGGACCGACCGGCGCAGCTCCGCGGGGCCGCGGGCGACCATGCGCAGGGCGCAGGCCGACCCCGCGACGAGCCCGCCGACGAAGCCGCCGCCGGGCGCGTTGTGGCCGGCGAACAGCAGGTAGATCGACACCACCAGCAGCACGTGGAACTCGCTGCGGACGACGACGTCGAGGATCAGCGACCGGCGGTCCATCTGACGGTCGGGAGTGCGGCGCCGGCTCATGCCGAGACCTCCTCGGTGCCGACGGGACCGTCACCGGCCGTCGGCTCGCCGTCGTCACCGTGGTCGTCGTCGCCCTCGTCGTCGCCGCCGTTGCGGGCCCGGCGGCCGACCTGGACGAGCGAGACGATGCCGATGGCCGCCACCAGCAGCACGGTGATCTCGCCCAGGGTGTCGAAGCCGCGGAAGTCGACCACGATCACGTTCACCACGTTCTTGCCGTGGGCCTCCGGGAGCGACCGCGCCATGTACTCCTCGGAGAGGGTGATGCCGTCGGGGGTGTCGGTGGCACCGTGCTCGACCGAGGCGTGGGGATCGGTGCCGGCGAGGTTCGGGTCAGGGGTCGGGGTGCCGCTGATCGAGCCCGCGGTGATCGTGAAGTAGAAGACGAACAGCGCCACGGCCACGCCGATCACGGCGGGCAGCACCTTGCGGGTCGGGCCCACGGTGGAGGTGAAGCCCTCCGGCAGGTGGCGCAGGACGAGGACGAACGCCACGGTCCCGAGGGTCTCGACGAGCAGCTGGGTGAGCGCGAGGTCGGGGGCACCCTGCACCATGAACAGCGCCGCCATGCCGTAGCCGACCGCGCTGAGCAGCAGCACCGCGGCGAAGCGGCGGCGGCTCACGGCGGCCGCCACGGCGGCGACGAGCATGATCGAGCCGATCACCAGCTGCATCGGTGAGTCGATCCAGTTCGGCCACACGTCGGGACCGCCCGAGGCCACGAGCGGGACGCCGGGCACGACGACCAGGGTGACCAGCAGGACGCTGAGGTAGACGGGCAGCGAGCCGCTCTGGACCACGCCGGTGACCCGGCCCGAGCCCTGCAGCAGGCCCTTGATCGCCCGCTCGTAGGCGCCCAGCGCGCTGGGGACACGCGGAGCCCGGGCCTGCCACCGCTCGACGCGGACCCGGGCGAGGAAGAGCAGCACACCGCCGGCGATCACCAGCGCCGAGAGCCCGAGGGGCACGGTGAGCCCGTGCCACAGCGACAGGTGCGGCGCCGACCCCTCGAAGCCGAGCGCCTCCCAGGCATCGTCGACGAGCGGCCCGATGAGGGCCGGCACCACACCGAAGACGAGGCCGAGCGCGGCCAGCACGATCGGGGCGGCCCCGAACGCCTTCGACGGATGGGGGGCCTCCGGCCCGACCAGCGTGCGCTCCATGCCGTGATGGGTGTCGGCCGGGGCGAAGCCACCCCAGAGGAAGCGGGCGCTGTAGGCCACCGTGAACATCGACCCGACGACCACCACGGCCAGCAGGACGCCCTGGGCGGGCACGTCGTGACCGAGCAGGCCGTCGAGGGCGAGCTCCTTGGCGATGAAGCCGAGCAGCGGCGGCAGCCCGGCCATGGAGGCCGCGGCCAGCGCGGCGCCCGCGGCGATGACGGGCAGGCGCCGGCCGAGCCCGGTGAGCGCCCGCAGGTCGCGGGTGTGGGTCTGGTGGTCGATGATGCCGACCGTCAGGAACAGGGCGGCCTTGAACGCGGCGTGGGCGATGAGCAGGACGCAACCGGCGAAGGCGAGCTCCGGCACCCCTGCCCCGAACAGCACCACGAGGAGGCCGAGCTGGCTGATGGTGCCGAAGGCGAGCACCAGCTTGAGGTCGTGCTGGCGCAGGGCGCGGTAGCCGCCGAGGAGCATGCTGGCGCTGCCCGCCGACAGCACGATCCAGCGCCACGGGCCCACGAGGGCGAAGGCCGGGGCGAACCGGGCGATGAGGTACACACCCGCCTTCACCATCGTGGCGGAGTGGAGGTAGGCACTGATCGGCGTGGGGGCCGCCATGGCGCCCGGCAGCCAGGAGTGGAACGGCACCTGGGCCGACTTGGTGAGCGCCCCGGCGAGCACGAGGACGAGGCCGACGGTCACGGTGGTGCCCGAGGGCGGCGTGGTGAGGATGGCGTGCAGCGAGTAGGTGCCGGCGGCCTGTCCGATGAGGACGAACCCGCCGAGCATGGCCAGCCCGCCGCCACCGGTGACCAGCAGGGCGTGGAGGGCGGCCGAGCGGGGGCCGGGCTTGGTGTCGTCGGTGCCGATCAGGAGGAACGACGTGATCGACGTCAGCTCCCAGAACATGAAGAGGAGGAAGAGGTTGTCGCTGCAGACCAGCCCGAACATGGCTCCGGCGAACAGGACCAGGACGGCCGCGGTGCGGGGGACCTCGGGCCCGTCGTGGAAGTAGGACGCGGCGTAGAAGAAGACGCAGAGCCCGACCCCGCCCACGAGCAGCACGAGGATCATCGAGAACCAGTCGAACCGGAGGTCGATGGTGAGCCCCAGCCTCGTGACCCAACGGTGGGACTCGGTGAACGGGCCGGTGTCGGAGAGCTTCGTCGCCGCCCACGCCGCCCAGCCGAGGGTCCACAGCGGCGCCAGGGCCGCGACGTAGAAGACCTTCGGGCCGAGGGCGCGCCCCAGCGCGGCCACGACGACGGCGATGCCGACGTAGACGAAGACGGTCAGGAGCAGGGTGCCATCCCCTCGGGGGCGCGCGGCGGTTGGGACGCCGACCAGACTTCCCGGCACACCTGAGGGACCGGAGCATACCGATGCCGTGCCGCGAGGGCCCCGGGGCGCGCCGGCGCAGAGGTCCGGGCAGGCAGGTTGGGCGCGGCTGCGGACATGGGGCTCCTCGGGTGGTGACCGAGGGTCTATCGCACGAGAATTCGCTCGCTGTTACCCGAACATGACGCGTTCATTACGTCGCCCGGGGACGGCCCGGTCAGGGCGAGGGCGGCGGATCGGGAGCGGCGGAGTCCGACCGGTAGACCACCAGGCGCACCGCGGTGCCGCTGCCGGTGGGGCGGATCTCGGTCTCGTCGGCCAGCTCCCGCATGATCGGGATGCCGAGGCCGTGCTCGTAGCCGAGGCGGTCGGGGTGGTCGGGCTCGGGCACGACCGGCACCGCCCCCAGGTCGAAGCCCCCGGCCTGGTCACGGACCTCGACGGTGATGCGGTCGCCGTCGACGTCGAGCACGCAGTGCACGAGGACGCGGCCGGTGCCCTCGTCGTCGGCGTGGGCCTCCACCGCGTTGGTGGTGGCCTCGGACACGGCGACGCGGAGGTCGTCGATGCGCTCGGTGTGGAAGCGGGGCTCGACGGCGGCGATGGCCGCCACCACCTGACGGGTGAGCGAGACGTAGGCGGGGCGGGCCGGGATCTCGAGCTCGACCTCCCCGATCTCCCCCACCCGGCTCCCTAGGGCTGCACCGACGCGATGGCTGCGTCGAGGTCGTCGTGGATGGGCAGGATCTCGATCACCCTCGTGATCTCGAAGACCTTCCGGACCTGGGCCTCGGCCCGGGCGAGGGCCATGACGCCGTTCTGGGCCCGGGCCCGCTTGAGGCCGCCCAGCAGGACGCCGAGGCCGGTGGAGTCGAGGAAGTCGACCCCGGCGAGGTCGACGACGATGCGCGGCGGGCCGTCGGCCTCGGCCACCGCCCGCACCAGCTCCTGGCGCAGCTTCGGGGCGGAGGCCACGTCGAGCTCGCCGATGACGGTGCACACGACGACCCCGTCGTCGGTCGTGGTCACGTCGAGCTCGAACAGCATGCGGATACTCCAGGCGGCCGCCGGGCGGGGGCGTGCCGAGGGTACCGCCCCCGTGACGATGCCCATCGGAGTGGTGACCGGGCCGCCGCCGAAACCACACGCGTGTGGTTCGTCGTACCCCCTGCGTACCATCGCACCGTGGCCCTTCCCGCCGAGCCCGGCCTCGACGACTTCCTCTCGTCGCTCGTCGACGATCCCCGGTTGGTGCACGTCGAGCACCTCCCGGTCCGAGCGGCGCGCCACGCCGAGCTCGCCAGCCCCCTTCCCGAGGTCGTCCGCGAGCGCCTCGGCGTCGACGGCTTCTGGGCCCACCAGGCCGAGGCCATCGACCACCTCCGCGCCGGGCGCTCGGTGGCGGTGGCCACCGGCACCGCCTCGGGCAAGTCGCTCTGCTTCCAGGCCCCCATCGCCGAGGCCGTGTCCACCGGGCTGCGCCCCGCCACCTCGCTGCTGCTCTTCCCCACCAAGGCGCTCGCCCAGGATCAGCTCCGCTCGATGACCGCACTCGAGGTGCCGGGGCTGGTGGCGGCCACCTACGACGGCGACTGCTCCCCCGAGGAGCGCACCTGGGTGCGGGCCAACGCCAACGTGGTCCTCACCAACCCCGAGATGCTCCACGTCGGGCTGCTCCCCCACCACGCCAAGTGGGCCACCTTCTTCCTGCGGCTCCGCTACGTCGTCATCGACGAGCTCCACACCCTGCGCGGCATCTTCGGCAGCCACGTGGCCAACCTGCTGCGCCGCCTGCGCCGGATCTGCGCCCACTACGGCTCGTCGCCGACGTTCGTGTTCACGTCGGCCACCATCGGCGAGCCCGGCCGCCTGGCCTCGGAGCTGTGCGGCCTCCCGGTCGAGGAGGTCACCGACGACGGCTCCCCCCGCGGCGAGCGCGTCTTCGTGCTCTGGAACCCCGCCGGCGACGACGTCGAGGGCGGCAGGTCCACCTCGTCGGCCCGCGACACCGCCGAGCTCATGAGCGCGCTGATCACCGGCGGGCACCGCACCATCGCCTTCTGCCGCAGCCGCAAGGGCACCGAGCTGGTCGCCGCTGACGTGAAGCGTCGCCTGCGGGCCGACCTCGCCGACACCGTGCGCCCCTACCGCGGTGGCTACCTCACCGCCGAGCGGCGCGAGATCGAGAAGAAGCTGTTCAGCGGGTCGCTGCGCGGGGTGGTGGCCACCACCGCCCTCGAGCTCGGCATCGACGTGGGCGGCCTCGACGCCTGCGTGCTCAACGGCTTCCCCGGCACCATCGCCTCGATGTGGCAGCAGGCCGGCCGGGCCGGGCGCGACACCCAGGCCTCGATCGCCGCCCTCGTCGCCGGCGACGACCAGCTCGACCAGTGGTTCATGCACCACCCCGAGGAGCTCTTCAGCCGCCCGCCGGAGCCCGCGGTCGTCAACCCAACGAACCCCCATGTCCTGCTCCCCCACCTGGCGTGCGCGGCCTACGAGCTGCCCCTCACCCCGCTCGACGACCGGTGGTGGCCCGACCAGCTCGACGACGGCGTGCGCCGGCTGGTGCTCGACGACGTCCTCAAGCTGCGCCCACCCCACCACCGCCGCGGGCCCGCCGCGGTGTGGGCCGGCCGGGGCTGGCCGTCACGGGGGGTCGGCCTGCGCAACGCCGGCGGCGACGAGTTCCGCATCGCCACCGCCGACGGCACCCTCGTGGGCACCGTCGACGGCTCGCGGGCGTTCCGCCTGGTGCACCCTGGCGCCGTCTACCTCCACCAGGGCCGCTCGTGGCGGGTCGCCAGCCTCGACCTCGACGATCGTGTGGCCATCGTCGAGCCCGCCGACGGCGGCGAGTACACCCAGCCCCGCACCGCCACCGAGATCGCCGTGCTCGACACCGAGCAGGAGCGCACCGTCGGCGCCGCCCGCCTGGCCCTGGGCCCGGTGCGGGTGCGGTCGCAGGTCATCGGCTACCGCCGCTTCGACGCCTTCACCGGCGAGCAGCTCGGCCTCCACGACCTCGACCTGCCGCCGGGCGAGCTGGTCACCCGGGCGTTCTGGTACGTCGTGCCCGACGAGGTCCTGGCCGACGCGGGAGTCGGGCACGCCGCGGTGCCGGGCGCCCTGCACGCGGCCGAGCACGCCGCCATCGGCATCCTCCCGCTGTTCACCATCTGCGACCGGTGGGACGTCGGTGGCGTGTCCACGC
The DNA here is from genome assembly GCA_965279255.1 of Acidimicrobiales bacterium. Classification (GTDB taxonomy): domain Bacteria; phylum Actinomycetota; class Acidimicrobiia; order Acidimicrobiales; family Acidimicrobilacustridaceae; genus CAMFLJ01. The sequence continues at coordinate 3,969,180 of OZ257146.1, read as the reverse complement.
CGTTCCTGCCCGAGACCGGGGCCTCGACCATCGTGATCTACGACGGCTACCCCGGTGGGGCCGGCGTGGCCGAGCTCGGCTACGCCGCCGCCGACCGCCACCTGGCCGCCACCCTCGACGTGATCGAGTCGTGCGGGTGCCGCGACGGCTGCCCCTCGTGCGTGCAGTCACCGAAGTGCGGCAACGGCAACGACCCGCTCGACAAGACGGCCGCGGCAGCGCTTATCCGCACGATCCTCGCCGGCTGAGCCCGAGGGCCCCTCAGCCGGCCGGCGCCTCCACGCGCATCACGGCCTCGCCCGACAGGTTGACGTCCGGGAGCAGGAGCCCCACCAGGGGCACGTCGGTCGTGCTCGCGTAGTCGACCCGGACCACGACCGCCTCGCCGCCTTCGCGCGAGGTCGTACGCACCACGAGGTGAGCCGGGTCGAGGGAGCCGGCCCGCTCGGCGCCGCGACGGGCCGCGGCGCTGCGGTCGCCGTCGGCCACCGAGGCCGCCCGAGCGGCCTCCCGCGCCGCGTGGGCGACGAGCAGCTGGTCGCGGAGCACCAGCCCGGCCTGCAGCACCAACAGCACGAGCAGCGCGACGAGGGGGAGGACGAGGGCCAGCTCGACGGTGGCCTGGCCCCGGTCCCCCCGCCTCGTCCGGCTCACTTCACCCGTCCGATGACGTTGTCCATGACGGCGTCGAACAGCTTCCCGATGGCGCCGGACTTGGTGGCCCAGCCCACGAGCAGCAGGGCGATGCCGGCGGCGCCGAGCAGCACGAGGCCGTACTCGGCGGTGGTCTGGCCGCGCTCACCCCGGCCCCGGTGACGGGAGTCGGTGGCGGGGTGGGTGCTCGGGTCGGTGACCCGGTCGAGCACATCGGTGACGGCGAGAAGGAGCGCGAGCTGGCCGCGCAGGATCAGGTGGGACACGGGGTTCTCCTCATGGTGAGGTCGGTGGTGGGGGAAGGCCGGCGTCAGAACTGCAGCGACTGCAGCGACGCGAGGAGCAGCGGCACCACCGCGAGCAGGCCGAAGGCCGGCAGCACGCAGAGCACGAGGGGGAACAGCAACTGGATCGGGAGACGACGGGCGTCCTCCTCGGCCCGACGCCGGCGCAGCACACGGGCATCGGCCGCCACCCGTTCGAGGCCGGCGCCGAGCGGTGACCCGTACCGGGCGGCACCCCGCAGGGCAGCCGCGAGGGCGAGCGCGGGGTCACCCAGGTCGTCGAGCACGTCGAGCGCATCACCGAGCCGCTCACCGAGCTCGACCCGCCGCCGCGCCTCGGCCAGGGTGGCACCGACAGGGGCCGGCGCGTGGTGGGCGACGGCGTCGACCGCCTGGTGCACCGAGAGGCCGGCGCCGACGGCGAGCCGGAACAGGTCGACGGTGTCGGGGAGGGCGGTTCGCACCTCCCTGTCACGGGCGAGGCGCCGGGCCCGGGCCCGCGTGGCGGGCACCGCCCACACCAGCGCGGCCGCGGGCACGGCCACGACCGGCGACACCACGACGGCCGCCACCAGTGCGACCACCGCCGCTGCGCCCGAGCGCCGGTCGGCGACGGGATCGGGCGGGCGCCCGGTGAGCCGACGCAACCGCCGCCCCGCGGCGTCGACCGCCGGGAGCACGGCGCCCATCGCCAGGCGACGGGGCACCCGACCCCGCTCCCGCCGACGGTCGAGCACGCCGGGCCGGTGGCGCCGGAAGCCCCGGCGGGCCTGTGCCCCGGGTGGGGCCAGGGCGACGAGCACCGCGAACGGGGCGAGCAGCCCGGCGAGCAGCGCGACGGGGCTCACCGCGAGCGCCCCACGAGCCGCGACATCCACAGGGCACCGAGCGCGTCGAGCGAGGCACCTGCGGCCAGGCAGGCCCAGCCGAGAGGGCTCCCCAGCAGGACCCGGGCGACGCGCGGGTCGGCGACGGCGGCCAGCACGGCGAAGACCAGCGGTGCCACCACGAGCACGGCCGCCGACGCCCGGGCCTGGGAGGAGAGTGCGGCGACCTCGCGGTCGAGGGCGATGCGGTCGCGGAGGGTGTCGGTGACCCCGTCGAGCACCGACGCCACCGACCCACCGGCATCGCCCGCCAGGGACAGCGCGGCCGCGGCGAGGCCACGGGCGGGGGTGGGGCACTCGGCGTGCCAGGTCGCCACCGCCGGAGCGAGGCCGGAGCCCGCCGCCAGGTCGTCGCCCAGGCGCAACGTGCCGGGATCGGTGCCGGCCGAGGCCGCGGTCGCGACGGCGACCGGAAGGGAGGCACCCGAGCGCAGCTGCCGGGTGACCTGGTCGAGCATCGCCGGCAGGGCTCGATCGGCCCGCCGACCTGCTCTCGCCTCGCCGCCCGTGAGGAGCGGGACCACCCGGGCCCGGGCGCGGTCGAGGGCGGACGCCCACGGCGCCGGGGTGGACGGACGATCGAACGTCCACCCCAGCGCGAGCGAGCGCGCCCGGCGACGGGTGCGCCAGCCGGTGGACGCCCCACCGGCCCCTGCCGCCGCGGCTGCCGCGGCGAGCACCGCGACGGCCACGACGAGGCCGGCCACCACCGGGCCCGTCATCGGTCGGCCTCGATCCAGGTGGCGGCCGGAGCGGTGGCCGATGCCGACCGCGGCGGGCGCAGCGGCAGGGCGGCCAAGCGACCGAGAGCGTCGGTGAGCACGCGGGCCGAGAGGGCCTCACCCGCCTCTCCGCTCGCCTCCACCTCGGCCACGGCGGTGACCCGACGGCTCCCGTCGGGTCGTCGCGAGATCTGGACGACGAGGTCGAGTGCGGAGCGCACCTGCTCGCGCACCGCCGCGAGTGGCAGTGCCACGTCGCCCATCAGCACCAGCGTCTCGAGCCGGCGGAGTGCGTCGGCCGGCGAGTTGGCGTGGCACGTCGACAGCGAGCCCTCGTGGCCGGTGTTCATGGCCTGCAACATGTCGAGGGCCTCACCGGCGCGGACCTCCCCGACGACGATGCGGTCGGGCCGCATGCGCAGGGCGTTGCGCACGAGGTCGCGGATGCGCACCTCGCCGTTGCCCTCCGCCCCGGCCGGGCGGGCCTCGAGCCGCACGACATGGCGCCCGGGGAGGCGCAGCTCGGCCGCGTCCTCGACGGTGACGACGCGGTCGTGGTCGGGGATCTCGGCGGCCAGGGCGTTGAGCAGGGTGGTCTTGCCGGCCCCGGCGCCGCCGCACACCACGACGTTGGCGCGGGCGGTGATCGCCCACGCCAGCAGCGCCGCGGTGCCGGGGTGAGCCACCTCGGCGAGGCCCACGGCGCGGGCGCCGAAGCGGCGGATGGTGAGGCACGGGCCGTCGACCGCCAGCGGCCGCACGACGGCGTTGACCCGCGAGCCGTCGGGCAGCCGGGCGTCGACGAGGGGGCTCGACCGGTCGACCCGCAGTCCGAGCGGGGCGACGATGCGCTCGATGAGGGCGAGAGCCGTGCGCTCGTCGACCACGACCGACGTGCACTCGAGGCGGCCGTGGCGCTCGACCCAGACCTCCCCTCCCCCGTTGAGCATGACCTCGTCGACGGAGGCGTCGGCGAGCAGCGGCTCGAGCGGGCCGAGGCCGTCGACCCGGGCCCGCACCCGCTCGACCACCGAGTCGACCGACGCCCCCGGCAGCAGCGGGTCACGGTCGCGGGCGAGGGCGCGCAGCAGCGCCCGCTGGGCGGCCGGCGACTCGTCGGAGGTGGCCCGATCGAGCAGGCCACGGTGCAGCACCTCGACCAGGCGGTCGCCCGCGTCAGGCGGCATGGCGCAGCGCCCGCTCGAGGTGGCGGGGCAGGCGGCGGCCGAGCTGCCCGCAGTCGGCGGCCCGGAAGATCTCGGGCTCGATCGGCACCTCGGCCACGACCGGTGCACCGATGAGGTCCTCCATCTCCCACCGCCCGAGGCTGCGACCTCGTTCGGTGAGGAGCACGACCCCGGAGGGGCGCAGCGAGAGCGCGGCGGCGCGGCGGGCGGACAGGTAGCAGCAGCGGGTGACGAGCAGCGACAGGGTCGCCGAGGCCGCCAGCACCCGGGCGACCTCGGCCGCCTGGCCGCCGCCGGGGCCGCCGGGGCCGCCGGCCACGACACCCACGTCGACGACCACCGACCGGGGATCGCCGGCCAGCAGCGCGGCCAGCACCTCCGCCCGGTCGGGATCGCCCAGCGGGCCCCGCCCCCGGGGGAGCAGCCGCAGGCCCGGACGCACCGGGACCTCGAGCCGGGCGAGGGCGTCGGCGGGCACCGAGGAGCCCGCGGCGAGCCACTCGGCGAGGCCGGGCCCGTCGGGCTCGGGCACCCCGAGCGCGGCGGGCAGGTCGCCGCCGAGGTCGACGAGCAGGGCGCCGTGGTCGTGGCGCGCCCCCATCAGCGATGCCATGGCCGCAGCCACGACGGTGGTACCGGATCCGCCCTTGGCGGACCAGCAGGACACGAGCATGGGATCTCCCGTACGCAAGTGCATCGACGCGTCCCGGGGAAGGTGCGCCGCACCGTACGGCCGAGGTCCCGCCCGGTCAAGGGCCTGACATGTGACAGCGGTCGACCCGAGACCGGCAGGCCCCGCCCCTATGGTGGTCGCGATGGAGGCCGCCTTCTTCGACCTCGACAAGACCGTCATCGCCAAGGCCTCGATGGTCGCCTTCGGCGGACCGCTGCGCCGGGCCGGCATGATCAACCGCCGGCTCATGGCCCGGGCGGTCTGGAACGGCCTGGTCTTCCACTACCTGGGGGCCGGCGAGGAGCGCATGCGGCGCTTCCGCGAGTCGGCGCTGCGCATCACCCGGGGCTGGGAGCGCGAGACCATCGCCGCGCTGGTGGCCGAGACCCTCACCGACGTCATCGACCCGATCGTCTACGCCGAGGCCCTCGAGCTCATCCAGGAGCACCGCGCCGCCGGGCGCCTGGTGTTCCTCGTGTCGGCGTCACCCGAGGAGATCGTGAAGCCGCTTGGGGCCTACCTGGGCGTCGACCGGGTGATCGCCAGCCGGGCCCGGCTCGACGACCTCGGCCGCTACACCGGCGAGGTCGACTTCTACGCCTACGGCCCGTACAAGGCCGAGGCGGTGGAGGCGGTGGCCGAGGAGCTCGACCTCGACCTGGCCGAGTGCTTCGCCTACAGCGACTCGATCACCGACCTGCCGCTGCTGCGCTCGGTCGGCCACCCGTTCGCGGTGAACCCGGACCGGGACCTCGCCCGCGTCGCCAAGCTCGAGGACTGGCCGGTGCTGCTGTTCCGCCACGGGATCCCGCTGCGCGAGCGGGTGGTGCTGCCGCCGCCCGGCCGCCTGGCCATGGGCGCGGCCGTCGCCGGCGGTGTGGCCGCCGGCGTCGTCGTCGGGTGGTGGATCGTGACCCGGCGCCCGACGTGGGGCGCCCGGCTCAGGCGTCCTGGAGCTTCTTGACCGCGAAGGCGGCGAGAGCGACCACGACGATGAGGACGAGAAGCTTCTTCATGCGCCCACTCTAGGACGGCGTTCCTCGTCTGGCGAACGGCATCGCAGCCCGCCGGGGGCCGCGGCGACCTCCGGCGCGCGGGTAGCGTCCCCTCGCCCGAACCACCACCGCGAGGAGCCCCCGATGCCGTACGAGGCACGCGCCGTGATCGCCCGTTCCGTTGGCGCACCGGTCACCGTCGAGACCATCACCGTCCCCGACCCCGGGCCGGGCGAGGCCGTGGTCCGTGTCCAGGCCTGCGGGGTGTGCCACACCGACCTCCACTACCGCGAGGGCGCCATCGGCGACGAGTTCCCGTACCTGCTCGGCCACGAGGCCGCCGGCATCGTCGAGGCCGTCGGGCCCGACGTCGTGGGCGTGGCCCCCGGTGACTTCGTCATCCTCAACTGGCGGGCCGTCTGCGGCACCTGCCGGGCGTGCCGCAAGGGCGAGCCGCAGTACTGCTTCGCCACGTTCAACGCCACCCAGAAGATGACTCTGGCCGACGGCACCGAGCTCAGCCCGGCCCTCGGCATCGGCGCCTTCGCCGAGTACACCCTGGTGGCCGCCGGCCAGTGCACCCCGGTCGACGCCTCGGCCCGTCCCGAGGCCGCCGGCCTGCTCGGCTGCGGTGTCACCGCCGGCCTCGGCGCCGCCATGTTCACCGGCCAGGTCGGCCCCGGCGACAGCGTCGCCGTGTTCGGCTGCGGCGGTGTGGGCGACGCCGCCATCGCCGGCGCCCGCCTCGCCGGCGCAACCAAGGTCATCGCGGTCGACCTCGACGCCGGCAAGCTGGAGTGGGCGAAGGACTTCGGCGCCACCCACACCGTCAACGCCTCCGAGACCGACCCTGTCGAGGCCATCCGCGCCCTCACCGACGGCAACGGCGCCGACGTGTGCATCGAGGCCGTGGGCAACCCCAAGGTCTTCGAGCAGGCGTTCTACGCCCGCGACCTCGCCGGCACGGTGGTGCAGGTCGGCGTGCCCGCGCCGGACATGAAGATCGAGCTGCCGATGATCGAGTTCTTCGGCCGCGGCGGCCGCCTCAAGCCCAGCTGGTACGGCGACTGCCTGCCGTCGCGCGACTTCCCGATGTTCATCGACATGTACCTCCAGGGCCGCCTCGACCTCGACCGCTTCGTCAGCGAGACGATCGACATCGACGGCGTCGAGGACGCCTTCCACCGCATGGAGCAGGGCGAGGTCCTGCGCTCGGTCGTCGTGGTGGAGCAGCGATGATCGACCACGTCGTCACCTCGGGCACCTTCACCCTCGACGGGCAGAGCTTCGACGTCGACAACAACATCTGGCTGGTCGGCGACGACGCCGAGGTCTTCATCGTCGACGCCGCCCACCAGGCCCAGCCGATCCTCGACGCCGTGCGGGGCCGCAAGGTCGCCGCCGTCGTGGCCACCCACGGCCACAACGATCACATCAACGTGGCCACCGAGGTGGCCGACGCGGTCGGCGCCCCGATCCTCATCCACCCCGACGACCTCATGCTGTGGGAGGTCGTGAACCCCGGCCGCGAGCCCGACGGGCTGCTCCACGACGGCGACGAGCTGTCGGGCGGCGGCGTGACGCTCAAGGTGCTGCACACCCCGGGCCACTCCCCCGGCGGGTGCTGTCTCTACGACGAGGCCGACGGCGTCGTGTTCAGCGGCGACACGCTGTTCAACGGCGGCCCCGGTGCCACCGGCCGCTCCTACAGCGACCGGCCCACCATCGTGCGCTCGATCACCGAGAAGCTGCTCACGCTCCCCGACGCCACCGTGGTGCACACCGGGCACGGCGACTCCACGACCATCGGCGCCGAGCGCGCCAACGTCACCGCCGAGAGCTGAGCCCCCGCACGATCGCCCGGATCAGACCCGACCCACGGCCGACTGGCCGTGGGCGGGGACCTGGGTCCGCGGCACCGACTGGCTCCCGAGCACGACCACGCGGTCGCCGCCGGCCCGCTTGGCCCGGTACATCGCCTCGTCGGCCGAGTGCATGAGCACGCGGGCGCCTTCACCCGAGCCGGCCCGGGCGCAGGCCACACCGACGCTGACGCTGATGGGCACCGCCTGGGAGCCGACCATCAGCGGCCGACGGAGCTCCTCCACGATGCGGCCGGCGATCTCCTCGGCGACCTCGAGCGCGTCGGCCCCGCTGATCAGCACGGCGAACTCGTCGCCGCCGAGGCGGGCGACGGTGTCCTCGGTCCGCACCGCCGAGGCGAGGCGCGCGGCGGCGACCTCGAGCACGCGATCGCCCTCGGCGTGGCCGAAGTCGTCGTTCACGTCCTTGAAGCGGTCGAGGTCGCAGTAGATGACGGCGAGGTCGGGCGGGTCCCGGCGGCCGAGGAACTGATCGAGGCGGTCGTGGAAGAGCGCCCGGTTCGCCAGGCCCGTGAGCGAGTCGGTGAAGGCCTGGCGTTCGAGGTCGGCCTGCACCTGGTGGCGGGCCGTGACGTCGTGGATGTTGGCCACCAGGCCGGCGACGGCGGGGTCGGCGAGGAGGTTCGTCACCCGCATCTCCAGCCAGTGGACGTCTCCTCCGACGGTGATCGAGAACTCGGTGGTGATCACCACGTCGGGCGCGGCGACGGCGCGGGCCAGGAGTGACTCCGCGGCGGCGTCATCGATGGCTGCGACCACGTCGGCCGCGCGGTTGCCCACCAGCTCCTCCGGGGAGACGCCGAGCAGCGCCTTCACGGCGGGCGAGGCGTCGCGAACCACACCGCCACCGCCGACGACGAGCATGGCCTCCGAGGAGTTCTGCACCAGGGAGCGGAAGTAGCGCTCCCGGTCGTTCACGGCCTGGCGGGCCCGACGTTCGCCGGCGGCCAGGTCCGAGAGGCGCAGCAGCACGAGGACGACGAGGGCGATCTCGACCAGGACGGCGAACACGAGGTGGGGAAGGTCGGTGCCGCCGATCGCGAGGGCGATGATCGGTGCCAGCAGGGTGAGGCCGGAGAGCGTCAGGCGGCCACGGGAGATCGGACGGTCGTCCGACGGGACGGTCCGCCCGAGGAGGCGGGCCGAGGGGTGGAGCGCAGCCAGCAGGTAGAGGCCGTAGGCGACCAGCCAGAGCGTGTCGAGCCACATGAGGGTCGGGTCGTCGATGGTGCCCTGGTCGATCCGGACGGTGTAGGCGAAGTCGGCCAGCAGGTAGAAGATCGCGCCCCCGACCAGCATCACCGTGGTGGGGGTCCAGCGCCGGGCGCCGAGCAGCAACCAGAGCATCATCGCCACGACGACCACGTCGAGGATCGGGTACGACGCATTGACGACCCGGGCCACCAGAGGCGTGTCCGCCATGTTGAGGCGGGGCTCGATCAGAGGGCTCCAGAGCAGCACCGCGGCAGCCAGGCCGATGCTGGTGGCGTCGATGAGCGCCTCACGGTTCCCCTCGCCGACGTGGGCGCTCTTGATGCGCAGGGCACCGGCCACGATCACGACCGAGCCGAGGAGGTACAGCGGGTCGGCCCAGCTCAGGCCGGTCGCGCCGATGTCGGTGTCCAAGGGGAGGGCGTAGACGCCGTCGCCGAGGGCGAGCAGGAGCAGGCCGACCGAGAAGACCGTCCATCCGGCCGCCGGCCGCAGGCGGCGCCGGCGGACGACCACGGCGAAGGCCGCGGCCAGGACCAGCACGGCCGGGGAGTAGAAGGCCTCGTGGTAGTCGGTGTGGGAGAAGGCTGTCGTGATGGCGCAGAGCGCGACGACAGCGGCCGCTGTCCCCCACCAGACGGGACCGGCCGGCGCCTCGCTCACCTCGTCCGACGGCACCTGCATGGAGGATTTATCGGCACGAGGATGGTTGGACTACAGGGCCGATTGGACCAAGTTCGCACTCAGGGACGGGGAACCCCGCCCTCGGGGTCAGGAACCGGCGTCGGCGGGGGGCTCCGCCCCCGAGTCCCATCGGTCGATGCGCACGACCCGGCAGGTGTAGGAGCCCTCGGGGCGCACCGGCACCGAGGCCGCCCAGTTGGTCGTGGCATGGGCCTCGACGCCCTCGACGGTGACCACGGTGGAGCCGAACTCGGTGCCCTGGCCACCCCCGCCGCCGTCGCGGAACGACAGCGAGATCCGGTAGTCGCTGTCGGAGTCGGTCCAGTTGGTGAGGGTGCCCGAGGCCTGGACCCCACCCTCGGCGTCGAACTCACAGGCGCCCAGGCGGATGTCGCGTTGGGGTGGGTGGTCGAGGTCGGTGCTGCCGGTCTCGATGCCGGTCTCGTCGACGACCTCCTGGCGCTCCTTGGCCAGGTCGTCGACCTTGTCGCCCAGCCAGCCCTTGGCCAGGACCAGCACGACCACGAGCACGGCGATGCCGACGAGCGCAAGGGCACCGACCACGCCGGCCGCCATGAGGCAGCCCCGTCGGCTCCAGGTGTGCCCCTCGACGCCGCTCGGGGGTGGCGGGGCCGACCCGGGCGTCACCGACGGCGCCGGGGGCACCCGGGGCGCGTCGAGGTCAACCGTCGGATCGTCGGCCATGTCGTCGATGTCGCTCACGCCTGGTCGGGACGAGCCCGGCCGGATCAGACGGCCAGCAGGTCGCGGGCGCCGGTGTCGGACGAGGGGTGCCGGAGCTTGGACATCGCCCGGGCCTCGATCTGACGGATGCGCTCACGGGTGAGGTTGAAGTGCTCGCCCACCTCTTCGAGGGTGCGGGGCTCACCCCGGTCGAGCCCGAAGCGGAGCTTCAGGATCTCGCGCTCGCGCTCGTCGAGCGGCGAGAGCAGCCGGGCGATCTCCTCGGGGAGGAGCGCGGTGGCGGCCACCTCGAAGGGCGACTCGGCCGAGCGGTCCTCGACGACGTCGCCGAGCTCGGCGTCGCCGTCCTCACGGAGCGGCTCGGAGAGCGAGAGGGGCTCGGCGGCGAAGCGCAGGGCCTCGGTGACCTTGTCCTCGGGCATCTCGACCTCGGCCGAGAGCTCGGCGAGGGTGGCGGGGCGGCCGAGCTTGAGCTCGAGCCGGGCCCGGGCCTTCTGCAGGCGGGCCAGGGTGTCGCCGGCGTGGACGGGCAGGCGGATGGTGCGGCCGGTGTTGGCGATGCCGCGGGTGATGGCCTGACGGATCCACCAGGTGGCGTAGGTGGAGAACTTGAAGCCCTTGCGCCAGTCGAACTTCTCGACGGCGTGCATCAGGCCCAGGTTGCCCTCCTGGATGAGGTCGAGCAGGGGGAGGCCGGACGCCTGGTACTTCTTGGCGATCGAGACCACGAGGCGCAGGTTGGACTGCACGAACGTGCGCTCGGCGTCGTCGCCCTGCTTGATGGCGCGCTTGAGCTCTCGCTTGCGGGCCGGGGTGAGATCGACGGCAGCGTCGAGATCGGTGCGAGCAGCGGCCCCGGCCTCGATGGCCTGGGCCAGACGGACTTCGTCGTCCTTGGTGAGCAGGGGGTACTGCCCGATGTCGGTGAGATACAAACGGACGAGATCTTCCTCGTCGCGTTCGACGCGCTCCTTGGCCAAGACGAACCTCGTCAATGCTGGTAGTGGGAGCAGGGGGCCGGCGTCACCGCGGCACCGCAACTCTCGACACGGGATCCCCGAACGACTCGTGGGGCTTTGGCTAGGATACCGGCCCGGTCAAGTGCCCCCACCCGAGGGGCGCTGACCCGTGCTGCCAGGCCCCACGAGGCCGCCGGCAGCGGCCAGCGGCGCCTCGCCCGCGGCCTGGGCGGCGGCCACGCGCCCGAGGGCCTCCGCACCGCCCGCAAGGGCCTGTACCAGGCGCTCTCCGGCGACCCAGTCGGTGCCGAGATCATCGAGGGCGATGACCAGAAGACGACCCACCGCGGGCTCCGACACGGCCGGCGACCAGTCGAGGTGGGCCCGCAGGGCGGCGGCCAGGCGGGGCACGAGCACCCGGTAGGCGATCGCCAGCTTCTCGAGGGTGCGGTCGGGGCCCGCGGCGAGCGCCGCGGCGACGTCGACGGCCGTGTTCACGCCCGGCGGGGCGACCACCAGGGCGTCGGCGCCCGGGGGCGCGGTGGGCAGCAGCTCGTACCAGCGCTGGGCCCGCCAGGCCGCGTGGTCGGCGTGCTCGGCCACGGCGAGCTTCACGTCGGGCTCAGGGATCTCGGTGATCCAGCCGCCCAGCAGGGCGAACAGGCGCTGCTCGGCCCAGCAGTAGGCACCGAGGCGGGCGGCCAGGCCCAGGGCCGTGTCGGCACGCTCGGGGGCGATCGCTCCCCACGGGCTGCCGGTGACGGGACGGACGGGGTCGGGCACGGCCCGAGGTTACCGGCGGTAGCGGTTGACGATCGGGAGGCGCCGGTCCTTGCCGAAGCCCTTGGAGGTGACCCGGGGGCCGGGCGGCGACTGGCGGCGCTTGTACTCGGCCAGGTCGACCAGCTTGATGATGCGGTCGACGATCGCCGGGTCGTGGCCCTGGGCCACGATGTCCTCGGCGGCGAGGTCGCCCTCGACGTACAGCGCCAGGATCGGGTCGAGGACCTCGTACGGCGGGAGGCTCTGGTCGTCGCGCTGGTCGGGCCGGAGCTCGGCCGACGGCGGCTTCAGCAGCACCGACTCGGGGACGATCTCCCGGCCGGCCGCGGCGTTGCAGTGGCGGCAGAGCTCGTAGACCCGCAGCTTGGAGACGTCCTTGATGACGGCGTAGCCGCCGGCGGAGTCGCCGTAGAGGGTGGAGTAGCCCACCGACGACTCGCTCTTGTTGCCCGTGTTGAGCAGAAGCCAGCCGAACGCGTTGGAGAGGCCCATCAGGATGACGGCCCGGATGCGGCTCTGGAGGTTCTCCTCGGTGAGCCCCGGCGGGCGCTCGCCGAACGACGGCTCGAGCATGCCCATGAGCGCGGCGTGGGCGGGCTCGATGGGCACGGTGCGCCGCTCGATGCCCAGGTTGTCGGCCAGCTCCTCGGCGTCGGTGATCGAGTGGTCGCTCGAGTAGCGCGAGGGCATCAGCACGCCGTGCACGTGCTCGGGGCCCAGCGCCTCGACGGCGATGGCGGCCACCAGGGCGGAGTCGATGCCGCCCGAGAGGCCGATCACCACGTCGGTGAAGCCGTTCTTGCGGACGAAGTCGCCGGTGCCGAGCACGAGAGCGTCCCACACCTCGGCGATCTCGGGCAGCCGAGGGGCCACGCCGACGGGCTCGACCGGGAGACGGGACGTCAGTGCGGCCGAGGGGGCCGAGGGGGCCGAGACGACCGGCAACCCGGGGGTGACCGGCGCGACCGGGACCTCGACGTCGACGATCACGAGGCCCTCGGTGAACTGGGCCGCCCGGGCGAGGACCGTGCCGTCGGGGGCCACGACCATGGAGTCGCCGTCGAAGACGAGCTCGTCCTGGCCGCCGACCTGGTTGACGTAGGCGATCGTGGCGCCGGACTCGGCCGCCCGGTCGCGGACCACGGCGAGCCGGGCCTCGGCCTTGCCCACGTTGTAGGGCGACGCGTTGAGGTTCACGACCAGGCCGGCACCACCTCGACCGAGGTCGGCGATCGGGCCGTCGGCGGTCCAGGCGTCCTCGCAGATCGAGACACCGACCGCGACGCCGGCGACCGCCACCAGCGCGAGGTCGGTGTCGCCGGGGGTGAAGTACCGCTGCTCGTCGAACACCGAGTAGTTGGGGAGCACCCGCTTGCGGTAGCAGCCGATGAGCTCGCCGCCGGCGCAGATCGCCGCCGCGTTGTAGATCACCGGTCGGGTGGGGGCCGAGGTGGACCGCTCCTCGCCGTCGGCGGCATCGGCGGCGCGGGCGGGCTCCTGGTCGTGGGCCGACGAGGAGTCGACGAAGCCGACCACGGTGACGCATCGGCCGCTGCCGGCCACGACCTCGTCGACCGCCGCCAGGTTGTCGCGCACGAAGCTGGGCCGCAGCAGCAGGTCCTCCGGCGGGTAGCCGGTGACGGCCAGCTCGGGGAGGGCCAGCACGTCGCACCCCTGCGCCTCGGCCTCGCCCATCACGGCGAGGATGCGGGCGACGTTGCCGGGCAGGTCGCCGACGACGGTGTTCATCTGGGCCAGGCCCACCCGGATGGTTGGCATCGCCGCAATCTAGGGCCGGTCGGGGCCGGCTCCCCCACGCCCGACCGTGGGACCCGCTCCGTCCGCCGGGCCTAGCCTCCTCGACGTGACCGGGACCCGCCTGCCCGCCGAGCTCGAGCCCCTCGTCGAGCACAGCGCCGCGCCCGTCGCCGTGCGCGCCGCGCTCGAGAACCTGGTCGACGCCGCGCCCGCCACCGTCGAGCGGCTGGTCGCCGATCCGGGCCTGGCGGCGACGGCCGTCGCCGTGATCGCCGCCAGCCGATCGCTCACCCGCACCATCGACGCCGATCCGGTCACCGCCACCGAGGTGCTGGCCGACCTCGACCACCGCCCTCCGCTCGACGACGTCAGCCCGGAGGGCCTGCTGGCGTGGCGCAACCTGGAGTTCCTCCGCATCGCCGCCCGCGACCTGTCGGGACGGGATCAGCTCGAGGAGGTGGGGGCCAACCTCGCCGCGCTCGGCAACCAGGTCCTCGACTCCGCCTGTGCCCTCGCGGCGGCCGCCGACCGTGACGGCAGCGACGACATCACCCTCGCGGTGATCGGGATGGGGAAGCTCGGCGGCGCCGAGCTGAACTACTCGAGCGACATCGACGTCCTGTTCGTGGGCGAGGGCCCCCGCACCCGTCTCGAGCGGCGGGCCCGGGCCGTGATGGAGATCAGCCGGCGCTGCTTCCGGGTCGACGCCAACCTCCGCCCCGAGGGCCGCGACGGGCCGCTGGTGCGCTCGCTCGACTCCTACGAGGCCTACTGGGACAAGTGGGCCGAGCCCTGGGAGTTCCAGGCCCTGCTGAAAGCCCGGCCCTCGGGCGGCGACGCCGGCCTCGGCGGCCGTTGGCTCGACGCCGCCCAACGCTGGCTCTGGACCCACCCCTTCACGGCCGACGAGCTGCGCTCGCTGCGGGCGATGAAGGCCAGGGTCGAGGCGGAGGTGGCCCGGAAGGGCCTCACCGGGCGGGAGCTCAAGCGGGGCCCCGGCGGCATCCGCGACATCGAGTTCACCGTGCAGCTGCTGCAGCTCGTGCACGGCCACCTCGATCCCGAGCTGCGGGGCCCGACCACCCTGTCGACCCTCACCGAGATGGCCGAGGCCGGCTACGTCGACGACGACGACGCCGGTCGGCTCTCCGACGCCTACCGCCTCCTGCGAACCGTCGAGCACCGACTCCAGCTGGTCGACGAGCAGCAGGTCCACACCCTGCCGGAGGACCCGTTCGCCCTCGACCGCCTGGCCCGGGTGATGGGCATGCGCGACACCCTGGAGGGCACGGCCGCGGAGCAGCTCGACAAGGACCTGCGCCAGACCCAGGCGACGGTCCGTTCCATCCACGAGCGGGTCTACTTCCGGCCGCTGCTCGAGGCCTTCGCCGGCGCCGACGCCGAGGACGCCGCGCTCAGCCCGGAGGCCGCCGCCGCCCGCCTCACCGCCTTCGGCTTCGTCGACGCCCGCCGCACCCAGGCCGCGGTGAAGGAGCTCACCCGGGGCCTCAACCGGTCGAGCCGCCTCATGCAGCAGCTTCTCCCCCTGCTGCTCGACTGGCTCTCCCAGGCCCCCGACCCCGACCTCGGCCTGCTGCTGGTGCGCAACCTGCTCACGGCCGGGCCCACGAGCCGCTCGCTGGCCGAGACCTTCCGCGACTCGCCGGCGGCCGCCCAGTCGTTGTGCACGGTGGCCGGCACGAGCCGCCTCCTCGGCGAGATCCTCACTCACAACCCGGACCTCGTCGGTCGCCTGCCGGACCCCGCCCGGCTGGCGACGCGTGACCGCGACGGCCTGGTCGGCACGGCCGAGGGCGCCGTCGGGATGCGGGAGGGGCGCACCGAGCAGCAGGGCTCGCTGCGGCGCTGGCAGCAACGCAACCTGCTCGGGGTCGCCGCCCGCGACCTGCTCGGCCACGCCGAGGTCCACGAGGTCGGCAACGACCTCACCTCCCTGGCCGAGGCCACCCTCGAGGCCGCGCTCTCCGCGCTCGAGCCGACCATCCCGTTCGCGGTCATCGGCCTCGGGCGCTTCGGCGGGGCCGAGCTGGCCTACGCCAGCGACCTCGACGTGATCTTCGTGCACGACGCCCAGGGGGCGTCCGGCACCGACGAGGCCAAGCGCCTGGCCACCGCGCTGATGCGCTTCGTCGGCGGCACCACTCCCGCCGACCGCATCTACGACATCGACGCCGACCTCCGGCCCGAAGGCCGCAGCGGCCCGCTCGCCCGAAGCCTCGGGGCGTTCGACGTCTACTGGCGCGAGCACGCGCTGACCTGGGAGCGCCAGGCGATGACCCGGGCCCGGGTGGTCGCCGGCGACCGTGCGCTCGGCGACCGCCTGCTCGACATGATCGAGCCCTACGTGTGGGACGGCGGGCTCGACGCCGAGGCCATCCGCGACATCCGTCGGATGAAGGCCCGCATCGAGTCCGAGCGCATCCCCATGGGCGAGGACCCCGACTTCCACCTCAAGCTCGGCCGGGGGTCGCTCTCCGACATCGAGTTCACCGCCCAGTTGCTCCAGCTCCAGTACGGCGTGAAGGCCACGGGCACGCTCGACGCGCTGCGGGCGCTCTGCGACAGCGACGTCATGACGGTCGAGGACGCCGAGGTCCTGGCCGTCGCATACGCGTTCTGCGAGCGCGTCCGCAACCGCTGGTTCCTGGTGAACAGCGCCCCGGGCGACTCGCTGCCGACCCAGCCCGAGCCGCTGCTGTGGCTCTCCCGCTCGCTCGACACCACGCCCGGCAACCTGCGGGAGGACTACCGCCGCGTCACCCGGCGGGCCCGGCGGGTGGTCGAGCGTGTCTTCTACGGCCTTCCGGTGCGCTGACTCCTCGCCTCCGGGCCATGATGGGTCCCTTCGCTCACCGGGGGGACCGATGGACGCAACCGCCATCCGCGCCGAGCTCGACCACTCCGTGGTCGACGCCGACGGCCACATCATCGAGTACGTGCCCGCCCTGCGGGACCTCATCGGCGACGACGCCGGCGGGGAGCTCGCCGACCGCTTCACCGCGATGTCCACGTCGGCCGCGCTGCGACGCGGCCTCGATGTCGAGGGCCGCCGGGCCCACGGCCTGTCGCGCACGGGCTGGTGGGGCGTGCCCGCCCGCAACACGCTCGACCGGGCCACCGCCATGCTCCCGCGGCTGCTCTACGAACGCCTCGACGAGCTGGGCATCGACGTCGCCGTGCTCTACCCCACCGTCGGCCTGTCGGTCATGGCGATCGACGACCCCGAGCTGCGCCGCGCCCTCGCCCGGGCCTGCAACCGCTACTACGCCGAGGCCTACGGGCCCTACTCCGACCGGCTGATCACCGTCGGGGTCATCCCGACCTACGACCCCGACGAGGCCATCGCCGAGCTCGACCACGCCACGGGCGAGCTGGGGCTCAAGGGCTTCCTCTTCGGCGGCCTGGTGCTGCGCCCGGCGCCGGGCCACGAGGGCGACCGCACCGCCCGCTGGGTCGACGGCCTCGGCCTCGACAGCGCCTACGACTACGACCCCGTGTGGCAGCGCTGCACCGAGCTCGGCGTCTCCCCGACCTTCCATTCGACGGGCATCGGCTTCGGCAGCCGGGTCTCGCCCACCAACTACGTGGCCAACCACATCGGGAACTTCGCCGCCGGTACCGAGGCGGTGTGCCGGTCGCTGTTCTTCGGCGGGGCGATGACCCGCTTCCCCGAGCTGCGCTTCGCCTTCCTCGAGGGCGGCGTGGCGTGGGCGTGCAACGTGCTGGCCGACCTGGTCAGCCACTTCGAGAAGCGCAACATCGACGCCCTCGCCCACTACGACCCGCGGAACCTCGACCGGGCCCAGCTCGACGAGCTCATGGACCGCTACGCCGACGGCCTCATCGCCGAGCGCGCCGACCGCCTCGAGGAGACCCTGGGCTTCCTGTCCGACCCCGACGAGGACGCGGCGACGCTCGACGAGTGGGCACCGAGCGGCATCGGCTCGGTCGCCGACATCGTGAAGGTGTTCACCGAGCAGTGCTTCTTCGGCTGCGAGGCCGACGACCCCATGAACGCCCTCGCCTTCGACGCCAAGATCAACCCGCAGGGCTCGCGGCTGCGGGCGATGTTCGCCTCCGACATCGGCCACTGGGACGTCCCGGACTTCCGGGGCGTGCTCCCCGAGGCGTGGGAGCTCGTCGAGGACGACCTCGTCGACCGCGACGAGTTCCGCGACTTCATGTTCGGCAACGTCGTGCGCCTGTTCGCCGGCACCAACCCGGAGTTCTTCGCCGGCACGAAGGTCGCCGACGAGGTCGCCGCCCTGATGTCCCCCTCCGCCTGACCGGGGGACAGAAGGCCGGGGCTACCAGCGGTTCCAGCGCACCGCGTCGTCGGACGCGGTGCGCGCTCCGGGACGGAAGTCGGTGCCGATGGTGTGGGCCACCGGGAACATGCCGGCCTGGGTCACCTCGCCGTAGGGGATGCCGAGCAGCTCGGCCATCTCCTCCTCGCGGTGCAGGTGGATCGTGGTCCAGCAGCTCCCGAGGCCCCGGGCTCGCAGGGCGAGCATGAAGCTCCACACCGCCGGCAGCACCGAGCCCCAGCGGGTGGCCTGGTCGTAGATGCCGGTGCGCTCCATGCGACCCTCGATGGTCGGCACCACGAGCACCGGCACCTCGTGGAGGTGGGTGCTCAGGTGGCCCACCGACTGCGAGATCTCGGCCTGGCGCTCGGCCGGCGGCGGGCTCTCGAGGGTGCCCGCCGCCCGGGCCTCGTCGAGCTCGGCCACGTAGCCGGCCATCGCCCGGCGCCAGACATCGGCCATCGCCGCCCGCGTCACCGGGTCGTCGACCACGACCCATCGCCACGGCTGGCGGTTCGAGCCGTTGGGCGCCTGGAGGGCGACGCGCAGGCAGTCCTCGACGACCTCGCGCTCGACCGGGCGCTCCAGGTCGAGGCGCTTGCGCACCGCCCGGGTCGTGGTCAGCAGATCGTCGGGCGAGAGGGGGAGCAGCTCCATCAGCCCAGGCTAGGGAGCCGTCACCGACCGGGCGGGCCGAAGGTCTCCTCCAGGCTCGGGACCCCCGGCGCGGGACCTCCGCGGTGCCCTTCGACCCTGTCGGGCCACGCGCGACGGGACCCACGATGGAACCAGTCGAACGGAAGGGGATGTCATGCCGATACGGGCTGCCATCGACGACTTCCTCGCCCAGGACCACCTCGCCTTCATCGGCGTCTCGAGGAACACCAAGGAGTTCGCCAACTCGGTGTACCGGCGCCTGCGCGACGACGGCCGGACCATGTACCCGGTGCACCGCGAGGCGGCGACGCTCGAGGGTGACACCTGCTGTGCCACCCTGGCCGAGGTGCCCGACCCGGTCGACGGCGTCGTGATCATGGTGCCGGCCGATCAGATGGCCAACATGGCGCGCCAGGCGATCGCCCGCGGCATCCCCCGGGTGTGGCTCCACCGCGGCGCCGGCCAACCGGCCGTGCCCCAGGAGGCCGTCGACGTGTGCCGCGACGCGTCCGTGGTGGTCGTCGACGGGGCGTGCCCGCTCATGTTCGACGAGCCGGTCGGCGGGGTGCACCGCCTCCATCGGCTGTTCGTGGGGAAGCGCATCGCTGCGTGACCCCACCCGGACCGCGTCGGTGGGTGGGCCCCGCGGTCGGGCCCGCCCACCGACCGGACCGCGCTCGACCGCGGCGGTCCGTCGCCCGACGGCTCCGGCGGGCTGAACTGTCCCGGTGCCTCCCGAACCCGCCGAACGGCTGACCCTCGCCGACGGCCGCGCCCTGAGCTGGCGCAGCCACGGGCCCGACGACGGACGGGTGGTCGTCCACCACCACGGGGGCCTGCTCAGCGGCTCGTACGCGAGGACGGCCGATGCCGCCTGCCGGGAGCTCGGCATCCGCCTGCTCTCGCCAGATCGGCCCGGGATCGGCGCCTCGACGGCACGACCCGGGCGGACCACCGCCGACGGCGCCGACGACGTGCGCCAGCTGCTCGACCACCTCGGCGTGGAACGGGCGGGCGCGCTGGGCTGGTCGATGGGAGGTCAGTACGCGATCGCCACCGCGGCGTTGCTCGCCGACCGCGTCGACAGGCTGGTCGTCGTGGCCGGGGCCGTGCCCCTCGACGCGCCCGGGGCGCTCGAGGAGCTGAACCGCATGGACCGTCGCCTCACCGCGCAGGCCCGGCGCCGGCCCCGGACGGCACGGGCGACCTACCGGGCGCTCGGCCTGTTCGCCCGGCACCTCCCCAAGGCCGCCGACCGCTCGATGGTCCGGGGGCTGAGCGCAGCCGACGCCGCCGTCGCCGCCGCCCTCGACGACCAGGTGCTCGCCGGCTCGATGGCCGAGGCCATGGCCCAGCCCGACGGCATGGCCGAGGAGTACCGGGCCTGGGCCCGGCCATGGGGCGTCCCGCTCGTCGAGTCGGCCGTGCCCGCCACGGTCGTGTGGGGCACGACCGACGAGCTGATCCCGGAGGCGTGGACCGCCCGGCTCGCCACCGGGCTCGGCGCCATGCGCGACGACGTCGAGGGGGCCGGCCACCTGTTCCTGCTCACCGACTGGGAGCGCGTCCTGCGGCCCTTCGTCAGCTGACCGGGCGACGGCTCAGGGCCAGCGCTCGCTCACCGGGGTGCAGGTGTCGAGCATCTGCCCGAGCGCGTCGCGCTCCTCGGTGGTGACGGTGAGGCCGTAGGCCGCCTTCACCGTGACCCACCGGTCGGCGTAGGCGCACCACGACTCGACGCGAGGCGGGCGCCACTCGTTCGGCGGCGAGTCGCTCTTGGCGTTGTTCGACGAGCCCGACGCGGCGACCAGCTCGACCGGGTCGTTGGCGAACTGCCGCCGCCGGCCGGCGTCCCACTGCCAGCCCCCGGACCGGAACGCCTCGGCGAGGGGGACCATGTGGTCGATCTGGATGTCGGCCGGGCTGGCCGTGACC
Organism: Acidimicrobiales bacterium; assembly: GCA_965279255.1. Taxonomy (GTDB): domain Bacteria; phylum Actinomycetota; class Acidimicrobiia; order Acidimicrobiales; family Acidimicrobilacustridaceae; genus CAMFLJ01. Next base: position 3,948,874 of record OZ257146.1, on the reverse strand, counting down.
TTGCCGTCGTAGGGCGACACCCACGTGCCGGCCAGCACCTTGCAGCCGCGGGAGCGGTCGACGGTGGCCGGGGTCGTCGACCACAGGATGAGGGTGTCCTGGCGGGCGTCGCAGCCGTTGCCGTCGAGGTCCTTCCAGTGCGGCCAGTCGTCGCGCCGGTAGGTGCCGACGGGCGACGGCCGGTCGTCGATGCCGAGCACCGCGAGCCGATCGCGCACCGACGGCGCATCGGTCGTGGTCGGGTCCGTCGCAGGCGGGGACGTGGTGGTCTCCGGCGCAGTCGTCTCCGTGGAAGGGGGCACCGTGGCGGTCGCGGCGCCGGGCTGGGTCGACGAGGAGGCGCCGCTGCCCGACGACCCACACGCCGCAGCGAGCAGGGCGACCACGAGCACCGAGGCGGCGACGAGCCCGTTCCGTCGCCTCACGCCAATGTGGTCCATCGGGCCAGACGGTACCGACTCGCCCTGTACCTTCCGGGCATGGCGGAGGAGGCGCGCGACCCCGAGGGGCTGATCTGGACCGTCCGACGGCGGTGGGTGCCCCGGCTGCCCGGCGAGACGCTCTGGGCGCGCTTCAGCCGACGGTTCGGTCGCAGGTCGCGGAAGGTGCGGGAGTGGGACGGCCTGGGTGACGTGGCCTCGGGCTTCGCCGAGGGCGGCGACGGCCTCGGTGGTGTCCTCGCCGGCATCGGCCTCGTGATCGCCGTGCTGGTCCTGCTCGTGGTGCTGCTCCCGTTGGTGCTCGCGTTCGTCGAGGTGCTCGTGCTCACGGTGCTCGGGCTGCTCGCGGTCGGGGCCCGCATCCTCCTCCGCCGGCCCTGGACGGTCGAGGCCGTGGCCGACGACGGCTCGATCCTGTCCTGGCGGGTTGTCGGCTGGAGGGCGAGCGGCGACCACGTCCGCCTGGTCGTCCGCCAATTGCGGCGCGGCCTGCCACCGGGCGCGGCGACCGCCGGTCACCTCCCCGGGCCCGACGACGACGCCTGAGGTCCCCGCCTCGTGGCGCTCGCTGCTCAGAGCCCTCCGAGGGCGTCACCGAGGACCTTGAGGCCCAGCAGCAAGAGCACGACCATCATGATGGTGGCGCTGTTGCGGGCCATGAACTCCCGCAACGAGGCGAGTGCCGGGTCGGCTCGGCGGCCGGCGACGAGTGAGACGAGCACCACCCCGACGACGGTGACCGAGCTGAGGGCCACGAACGCGACGATGGCGACGGTCTCCTGGCCGGCATCGAGGCCGGCCTGGGCGATGGTGGCTGCGGCGGCCGCGGTCAGCAACAGGTTCTTGGGGTTGGCGGCGGAGACGAGCAGGCCGAGCCCGACGGCCTTCAGCGCGGAGAGCTCCGCCAGGGATGACATCCACCCCGGCATCTCGGCCTCCTCACCTGGGCCGGGCCGCTTGCGCCACTGCCGGGCCGCCATCACCAGGAGCACCACGCCGAGCGCGGCACGCCCCCACTCGACACCGGTGGCGGCGGCGCTGTCGGGGTCGGAGGCACCTCCGGCGAAGGCCACCACGACGACGGCCACCGCGGAGAGACCGATGAGCCATCCGGCGGCGAAGGCGAGGCCGTTCACCCGGCCTCTGGCGCTGGTGAGGACGAGCACCATGGCCACGATCGGGATCGGGCTGAGGGCGACCGCAGCGGCGATCGGGAGGAGTTGACCGATCGTCTCGCTCGTCACGTCGGCAGTCTCGCATCCCACTCGCTCGAGGCCGACCACGCTCCCGCCACGCTCCGACTCTCCCCCGGGCGCGGGAGCGGCGCCGGACGAGGTCCGGCGCCGCATCCAGAAGAGAAGGGGTTACTACTTCTTCTTCTTCTTCTTGCCCTTCTTCTTGTCCTTCTTCTTGGACTTCTTGTCCTTCTTCTTGCCCTTGTTCTTGGCCATCACGGCCTCCTTGCTCGAGGGTCGAATCCCGGTCGCCTGCTGCGAGCCCAAGTCCCACCCGTGGCTGAACAGGACGTTAACCGGAGGCCAATTGCGTGTGTACGACCCGGATGGGGTGATTTCGTTGATATAGTCAGACATCTATTGGTACGGTCGTCCCATGACCTCGGGGGGCAACGACACCGCCGCGGCCGAAGAGGCGTTGGAGCGACTGTTCCGCCTCACCGGCGGCCGCAAGATGTACGCCAGGCAGTCGGCCGTCGTCGGCGTGCTCGTCACCCGGGCCGGGTACGCCATCCTCCGCACCCTCGACCAGGACGGCCCCCTCAGCACGGGCGACCTCGCCCGCAGCTGCACGATGGACCCCGGCGCCGCCGTGCGCCAGGTGAAGGCCCTCGAGGACGACGGGCTCGTCACCCGCACCGATCACGTCGACGACGCCCGCGTCACCGTCGTGGCGCTCACCGATGCCGGGCGCGAGGTCTACCGCCGCATCGTCGAGGTCCGCACCGAGCACCTCGACGAGGTGCTGGCCGGGTGGTCCGACGCCGACCGCGCCCAGCTCACCTCACTCGTCGGCCGCCTGGTCGACGACCTCAGGACCGTGCCGTTCAAGCCCCGCCTCAAGGAGACCCGATGACCGCTCCCACCGACCGCCGGATCGAGTACGCCGGCTCCGTCCACGACCAGCGCGAGATCGACGCCGTCGTCGAGGTGCTGCAGGGCGGGCCGACCGCGCTGCGCATCGGCAAGAACGTGAAGGCCATGGAGCGACGCGTCGCCGAGCTGTTCGACAAGCGCTACGGCGTCATGTGCAACTCGGGCTCCTCCGCCCTCTACCTCGCCATCGAGGCGCTCGACCTGGAGCCCGGCGACGAGGTGATCACCGGCGCCGTCACCTTCTCGACCGACATCGCCCCGATGATCCGCAAGGGCGTCATCCCGGTGTTCGTCGACGTCACCCCCGACACCTTCCAGATCGACGTCGACGCCATCGAGGCGATGATCACCCCGAAGACCAGGGCGATCCTCACCCCGAACCTCATCGGCAACGCCCCCGACTGGGACGTCATCCGTGAGATCGCCGACCGCCACGGCCTGATCGTGGTCGAGGACTCCTGCGACGCCCTTGGGCTCACCCTGCGGGGCACGCCCACGGGCTCCCGCGCCGACATCTCGCTCACCAGCTTCGCCCTCTCGCACATCATCACCGCGGCCGGCACGGGCGGCATGGTGTGCTTCGACGACGAGGCGCTGGCCGACAAGGCCCTGCTGTTCCGCCGCTGGGGTCGTCGCTCCGAGCTCCAGATCTTCGGCTCCGAGAAGGGCAAGGGCCGCGACCGCTTCTTCAGCACCATCGACGACGGCCTCGAGTACGACAACCTCTTCATCTTCGACGAGAACGGGTGGAACTTCGAACCGTCCGAGCTCTCCGCCGCCTTCGGCCTGGTGCAGCTCGACAAGCTCCCCGACAACCTGGCCCGTCGCCAGCGCAGCTTCGCCCTGACCAGCGAGTGGTTCGCCAAGTGGCCCGACCTGTTCACCCTCCCCCGCCTCACCGACGGCGTGGAGACCGGGTGGCACATGTTCCCGATCATCATCAGCCCCGAGTCCGGCATCGTGCGCTCCGAGTTCCAGCAGTGGATGGAAGGCCGGGGCATCGACACCCGCATGGTCTGGACCGGCAACGTGACCCGCCAGCCGATGCTGCGTGGCCGCGAGTACCGCGTGCCCGACGGCGGGCTCCCCAACGCCGACCGTGTCATGGAGTGGGGGCTCATCCTGCCCAACAACCACTCGCTCACCGACGAGGACTGCGCCTACATCGGCGAGACCGCCGAGGCCTTCCTCACCGAGAAGGGACTGATCTGATGGGTGACCGCTTCAAGGGCCGGCGCGTGCTGGTCACGGGATCGAGCCGGGGCATCGGGGCCGGCATCGCCGAGCGCATGGCGGCGGAGGGCGCCGACGTGGTGCTCACCGCTCGCACGCTCGACAAGCACGACCACCTCGAGGGCAGCCTCAACGAGACCGCCGAGCGCCTCGCGAAGTACGGCACCACGGTGGGCATCGTGGTGGCCGACCTCACCAACGAGGCCGAGCGGTCGCGGGTCGTGCCCGAGGCGGCCGAGCTGCTCGGTGGCCCCATCGAGATCCTCGTCAACAACGCGGCGGCCTCGATCCAGAAGCCGCTGAAGGGCTTCCCGGTGAAGCGCCGCAACATCATGTTCGAGGCCAACGTCAACGCCCCCCTCGACCTCGCCCTCGCCGCCGCGCCGGCGATGGAGGAGGCCGGCGAGGGCTGGATCGTGAACCTGTCGAGCGGCAGCGCCAAGCTCTGGCCCGGCCCTCCGACGCCCTTTGAGCCGACGGCGCTCAACATCGCCGCCTACGGGGCCTCGAAGGCTGCCCTGAACCGCATCACCAACGGCCTCGCCATGGAGCTCTACGGCACGGGCATCCGGGTGAACACCGTCGAGCCGCGCGCCGCCGTGCTCAGCGAGGGGGCCGCCAAGCTGGTCGGTGACCGCCTGCGGCCCGACCAGATCGAGCCCATCGAGGCGATGGTCGAGGGCACGCTCTTCCTGTGTGACTGCCCGGCCGACCTGACCGGCCAGATCACCGTGAGCCTCGACAACATCGAGCAGCACGGCCTCACCGTCGTGGGTCTCGACGGGGAGCCGATGGCATGACCACCCTGGGGGGACGCACGGCACTGGTCACGGGGGCGGGCCAGGGCGTGGGAGCCGGCATCGCCCGGGCTCTCGCCGAGCAGGGCGCCGACGTGTTCGTCAACGACCTCTTCGCCGACCGGGCCGAGGCCGTCGCCGCCGAGATCGGCGGCACGGCGAAGGCGCTGCCATTCGACGTCACCGACCTCGCCGCCGTGCAGGCCGGCTTCGCCGAGGCCGGACCGATCGACATCCTGGTCAACAACGCGGGCATCCCGACCAACGGGTTCCCGCAGGTCGACTTCAAGGACTCCGACCCCGACCTGTGGGCCCGGTTCGTCGATCTCAACCTCTACGGCGTCATGAACTGCACCCACACCGCGCTGCAGGGGATGTGCGAGCGGGGCTGGGGCCGCGTCATCACCATCGCGTCGGAGGCCGGCCGGGTGGGGCTGCCCATCCGGGTGTCGCTCTACGGCGCCGCCAAGGCCGGGGCCATCGGGCTGATGAAGCACGTCGCCCACGAGGTCGGTCCCCTCGGGGTCACCTGCAACGCGCTGGCCCTCGGCTCGATGGAGAACGTGCCGGGCCCGGCGAAGTACCCGATCCCGCGCAAGGGAACCGGGGCCGACGTGGGCGCCACGTGCGCCTTCCTCTCGACCGATGGAGCGGAGTGGATCACCGGGCAGGTCATCGGCGTCAACGGCGGCGCCGTCACCTGACCCGTCGGGTCCACTGCCACCACGACCACCGAAACGGTGCGCTCAACGCGCGCCAGGGCGCACGAACAGCGCACCAGAAGCCAGACCAGGACCGAGGGGGATGCAGGACATGGCAACACGTGACGAGCAGCTGAAGGCCGTCGACGACTTCTTCGACGGGCCGCGGGAGCTCGACCGGCTGTCGCTGATGAGCGACGACGTCGAGTGGTGGAACGGCCTGGGCAAGTTCCCGGGCGCACCCGGCCAGACCGTGTTCCGCGGCAAGGACGAGGTCGGCGCCAAGGTGCTCGGCCGGGCGCCCGCTCCCCCGCAGCCCAACGGTCGGCGGGTCGACCGCTACGACCTGGCCACCCTGAGCTTCGACGACGTGCGCACCATCGTCGACGGCAACCACGTCTTCCGGCAGCACACCTACCGGGCCACCACCATGCGGGGTCGGCCCTACGAGAACGTCTACGGCTTCCTGTTCCGCTTCACCGACGACGGCCTCATCGACCGCATCTGGGAGCACTGGGGCACGCTCCAGGCGTGGGAGACCCTGTTCCAGGGGCCGCTCGTGGTCACCGACCCGGACCTGCTGCTCAAGACCACGCCGTCGGTGCGCAAGCGCCTCGACCTCGAGCGTCCCGTCGAGCGCGAGGTCATCCAGGAGTGCATGGACATCGCCGTGCACGCCCCCAACGGCTCGAACCAGCAGCCCTACCGCTTCGTCTTCGTCGACGACCCGGAGAAGAAGCAGGGCCTGGCCGACATCTACCGCGCCGCCATGGCCGACTTCGTGAACCGGCCCCGCACGAACGCGCCCGAGGACAACATCGACCGCAGCGACGACGCGGCGAAGCGGATGACCGAGAGCGTGATGCACCTGGCCGACCACCTCCACGAGGTGCCGGTGCTGTGCATCCCCCTGGTCGCCGGTCGCACCGACGGGCAGGGCGTCGATCCCGGCGACCGCACCAACGTGTTCTGGCAGGCCAGCCGCTGGGGATCGGTCGTCCCGGCGCTCTGGTCGTTCATGCTCGCCCTGCGCTCCCGCGGGCTCGGCTCGGCGTGGACGACGCTCACCCTGGTGCGTGAGCGCGAGGTCGCGGAGCTGCTCGGCATCCCCTACGAGAAGTGGATGCAGGTCGGCCTGTTCCCGGTGGCCTACACGAAGGGCACCGACTTCCGCATCACCCCGCGCAAGCCCGCCGCCGAGGTCACGGCCTGGAACGGCTACGCCGTCGAGAGCTGATCGGCGGAGGGGTCAGCGCCCGACCGGGCCGCCCTTCGCCACGTCGACGGTCACCACCTGCGCGATGTCGGCCGACGACCGGCCGATCATCAGGTCGTGGGGACCGGGGTCGACCGCCCAGCCGGGCGCAGGCGCCGCCTGAGGCGGCTTCATCCAGGCCACCTGGGCGGTGACCCGCTCGACCAGCCCGGCGAAGTCCGGATCGCTGTCGGACCACCGGGCGAACGAGCGGTCGTCGAGCTCGAGCTCGACGACGGTGGACTCACCCGGAGCGAGCGTCACCTTGGCGAAGGCCTTGAGCTCCTTGGGCGGTCGGAACGCCTTCGGGCGGCGGGGTGCCACGTAGAGCTGCACGACCTCGGAGCCGGCACGGTCGCCGACGTTGGTCACCGGCACCCGCACCTGGAGGGCGCCGCCGGGCGAGAAGGTCGGGGCCGACAGGTCGGGCACGCCGATCTCGAAGCGGCTGTAGGAGAGCCCGTGCCCGAACGGGAAGGCCACGTCGATGCTGCGCGACTCGTACCAGCGGTAGCCGACCAGCACACCCTCGGCGTACCGGATGCGGCCGCTCTCGGCGGGGAAGTTCCCCCAGCTGGGGTTGTCCTCGATCCGCACCGGGATGGTCGTGGGCAGCCGCCCACCGGGGTCCGACGCGCCGAGCAGCACGTCGACGAGGGCCTCCGCCATCTCGACGCCGCCGAACCAGCTCTGGAGCAGCGCCCGGCAGCGATCGGCCCACGGCACGGCGACGGGAGCACCGACGTTGAGCACGACGACGGCGTCGGGCGCCACCTCGAGCACGCGCGTCACCAGTTCGTCCTGGCGGCCGGGCAGGTTCATCGACTCGCGGTCGCCGCCCTCGGTCTCCCAGTCGGAGTCGGTGCCCACCACCACGATCACGGCGTCGGCCTCAGCAGCGGCAGCCACGGCCCGGTCGATGGCGTCGACCGGAAGGGCGGGGCGGAGCCCGAGCTTGGCCCCGACCAGGAGGCCTCCACCGCTGACGGTGGACTCCAGCTCGACCCGGACCGGGCGGTCGGGGCTCAGTTCCAGGTCGTGGGTGAGCTCCCGCTTGCCCATGCCGAAGAAGTCGTGGCCCGGCGGGAGGTCCTGCCCGTGCCCGTCGAGCACGACCTCACCGTCGATCAGGACGCGGGCCGGGTCGGTCTGCACCAACGAGAGCCGCCAGTAGCCGGCGGTCTCCACCCGGAGCTCGGCCGACGCCCGGTAGGCGAACGCACTGCCGACCTCGGGCGGGGTGGTGCCGGTGAACCAGGTGACCGAGCCGGTGGCGGCCCGGCCACGGTGCACCACGGTGCCTCCGAGGTCGTCGAGGGCGAAGTACTCGACGACGAGGCCCGGCTCGCCGTCGGCGCTCAGCAGCGACTCCGGCACCTCCGGGGTCGTCAGGGAGATGTCGACCCCGGGCTCGTGGACGATCTCGACGTCGGCGCCCAGGCGATCACGCAGAGCCTCGAGCGGCGAGCGCAGCTCGGGCACCGGAAGGCTGGCGGACCCACCGCCCATGATCACGGCGCGGCCCGCGTTCGGGCCGATGACCGCCACCTTCCGCAGGGTCGACTCGGCCAAGGGCAGCACGTCGTCGTTGCGCAGCAGCACCATCGCCGCGGCCGCCGCCTCGCGGGCGACGGCGCGGTGCTCGGGGCGATCCTCCGACCGGGGCTCCTCGGGCGGGTCGTCGTCGAGGCCACCGACGCGGTCGAGCACGCCGAGCAGCCGCAGCACCGCCGCGTCGACGAGCCCCTCGTCGACGTCGCCGGCGCGGACAGCGGCGGCCAGGGCCGGGCCGTAGGCCCGACCCGTGCCGGGCATCTCGAGGTCGAGACCGGCGGCGATCGCCCTTCCCGTGTCGGCGAAGGCGAACCAGTCGGAGATCACGAAGCCCTCGAAGCCCCACTCCCCTCGCAGCACGTCGGCCAGCAGCCACCGGCTGTCGGCGCAGTACTCGCCGTTCAAGCGGTTGTACGAGGTCATGATCCCGAGGGCGCCGCCCTCCTTCACGGTCAGCTCGAAGGGCAGGAGGTGGATCTCCCGCAGCGCGCGCTCGTCGATGAGCGAGTCGGCGAGCATGCGGTCGTCCTCGGACTCGTTGCCCGCGAAGTGCTTGACCGTGCAGGCCACACCCTCGGACTGGGCACCCCGCACGAAGGCGGCACCGATGCGGCCCGCCAGCAGCGGGTCCTCGGAGTAGGACTCGAAGTTGCGGCCGCCGAGGGGCGAGCGATGCAGGTTCACCGTGGGGGCGAGCAGCACCCGGCACGCCTTGATCCGGGCCTCGGCCCCGAGCACCGCGCCCACCCGCTCGAGCAGGTCGGTGTCCCAGGTCGCGCCGAGCGCCGCCCCCGAGGGAACACAGAGGGAGGTCGTCGGAGCGTCAGCCCCGAAGCCGGCGGGGAGGGCCGGGCCGCGAGCGCCGTTCGGCCCGTCGGTGACCCGCACGGACGGGATGCCCAGGCGTTCGACCGCCACCGTCGACCACATGTCGGCTCCGGCCAGCAGGGCGGCCTTCTCGTCGAGGTCGAGCTGGGCCACCAGGGCGATCAGGTCTCGGGCCATCGGGATCACCTCGTCGTCGTCAGGGAATGGCGCGGCAGAGCCTTGCACCCCGCCCCGGTCAGGGTCGGACGTCGCCGAGATCGAGCAGCGACCGGTCGAGCTCGTCGACGGAGGCGGCGCCGATGAGGCTCATCGTGCGGCGCACGTCCTCGCGCCACCAGCCGAGCAGGGTGTCGACGCCCTGCTCGCCGCCGGCGCCGAGGGCGTAGAGGTAGCCCCGGCCGGCCATGCACGCGGTGGCACCGGCCGCCACGGCCTTCACGATGTCGCTGCCCCGGCGCACGCCACCGTCGCAGATGATCTCGGTACGGCCACCCACCGCGTCGGCCACGGGGGCGACGAGCGAGAAGGTGGCCGGCGAGCCGTCGAGCTGCCGGCCGCCGTGGTTCGACAGGGCGATGGCGTCGACGCCCTTGTCGGCCGCGATCACCGCGTCGGCGACGCACTGGATGCCCTTCACGACGATCTTCCCGTCCCACACCGACCGCAGCCATTCGATGTCGTCCCACGACAGGGCGGGGTCGAACTGGGAGTTGATGTAGTCGGCGAGGGTGACCGGCGACGAGCCGTCGCCGACCGAGCGGCCGACCACGTTGGCGAAGCGGATGGGCTCGTTGCGCAGGAACGCCAGCGTCCAGGCCGGGTGGAGGATGCCGTCGAGCACCGTCGACGGGCCGATGACCGGCGGCAGCGAGAACCCCCGGCGCACGTCGCGCTCGCGCCGGCCGAACACGGCGGTGTCGACCGTGAGCACCAACGCCTCGTAGCGAGCGGCCGCGGCCCGTTGGATCATCTCCTCGACCAGCCCCCGGTCGCGCCAGGCGTAGACCTGGAACCAGAGCCGGCCGTCGCTGACCTCGCGCACCTCCTCGATCGATCGGGTGCTCAGCGTGGACAGCGTGTACGGCAGCCCGGCCCGTTCCGCCGAGCGGGCGACGGCGAGCTCGCCCTGCGGGTCGGCGATGCGGGTGAAGCCGGTCGGGGCGAGCACCAGCGGATAGGGCACCGGAGCCCCCAGCACACTCGTGCCGGTCTCCACGTCGGGCAGGCCCCGCAGCACCCGCGGCACGAAGCGGGCGTCCGCGAACGCCTGGGAGTTGGCCGCCAGCGTGCGCTCGTCCTCTGCGCCGCCGTCGATGTAGTCGAAGCACCCCCGGGGCAGACGCCGCCGGGCAATCCGCCGGAGGTCGTCGACCGACGCCGCCTTCGCCAGGCGGCGCGCCACGGGGTCGGTCTCCACCGACCCGAAGCGGACGACCGAGCGGACGGTCTCGATGCTCCGCCGGATCGACGGCCCCGTCCCCACGTCAGGCCCTCCCGCCGACGCTCGGGTAGTGGGCCCGGACCACGTCCGGGTAGCTGCGCACGAAGTAGTTCCACAACTGCTCGCCGTACACCGGGGCCGGGGCGCTCGACGTACCGCTCGCACCCTCGAGCAGCTCGTCACGCGTCGCCATGAAGCCCGCGCGGCGGTGGCGGTCGCTGGCATCGACCGCCGCACGGAACCGCTCGTCGAGCTCCAACGGGGCCAGGCTCGTCCGGAGATCGGGCCCGTGGAAGTACGCCGACGAGAGGCGCGCCTCCCGGGTGATCACCCGGTGGGTGGTGGCGACGAAGTAGTTGCCCGTCATCGACTGCAGCATCTCACCGAGGTTGACGACGATCGCCCCCCGCACCGGCGGCACGTCGATCCACTCGCCGTCGGGGTTCAGCGCCTGCAGACCGTCGACGCTGTGCTGGTGCAGGAGCGTGAGGAACCCTGCGTCCTTGTGCGGGTTGACCCCCGCCCCACCCGAGGGGGTCGGGGGATAGCTGATGACCTTGACGAGCGACATGGGCCGCTCACCGAAGCGGTCGGCGAAGGTCGACGGCGCCAGGCCGAGGCCGACGGCGAGCACCTCCATCAGCTCCTCCGCCAGCGCCCCCATGCGGGCGAAGAAGTCGCTCGCCGCGGCACGGAAGCCGGGCAACGTCTGCTCGGGCAGCCACTGGTTCGGGCCCTCCAACCCGAGGTACGCGGGCTCCACGCCGACCGGCTGCACGGGATGCTCGGTCCAGAGGTCGACCTGCTCGCGGACATCGACCTTGTTGTCGGTGAACTCGGAGCCGACCTGCTCCCAGCCACGGAACTGAGGGGAGCTGCGCTTGTCGATGAGCGCCTTCGTCGCCTCGGGGAGAGCGAAGAGCCGCTCGAGGTGACCGAACCACCCGTCGATGACCGCGTCGTCGACACCGTGGTCCACCAACAGGAGGAAGCCGACCTCGTGGCAGATGCGACGCATGTCGTCGGCGAAGTGCTCCCGATCAGCCCCGGGTGCGCGCCACTCGGCCATGGAGACCACGGGAATCGCGTCGAACGCCCTCATCGGATCGATCGTACGGGAGGTCTGCCGGGAGCCGAACGGGGTCTGACGTTGCTCAGACCCATGGAGTCCTCAGCCGGCGAAGCCGTCGACCATGCCGGTGAGGCCCGTCGGCTCGTGGGGGCCGAAGGCCAACTGCTCGAGCACCCCAACGCCCTCCTTGTCGCCCATGCGCACCTTGCAGAGCGTCTGGATGTGGATCGACGAGGGGTCGGTGGGCACGAAGTCGTCGAGGGCGATCGACTCGCCGCCGACCTCGAGGACACCGTGGTTGGAGCCATGGCTGAACTGCGGGTGCATGTAGCCGATGCCGCGCATGCGGAACGTGTAGAGCTTCTCGAACTCGATGGTCGGCAGCGAGGTGCCGTCCTTGCGGTTGAGGGTGACGCGGGCCGACTTCATCTCGCGCCGGCCGGGCATCCACTCGATCTCGAACTCGCTGCGGGCCAGGTGCTCGGGCTCGGAGGTGTCCGGCAGTAGCGGCACGACCAGCGCCTGCTCGAGCCAGCGCTCGCCGTCGGCCCGCTCGAACAGGGCGAGGTGGGTGCAGCAGTCGTCGAAGTTGAGCGGCGCCCACAGCCAGAAGATCTGCATCTCCGACGCCTCGAAGTTGGTGGGGGCCTGCTGGCCCACGCCCCGGACGCCCCACGAGCGGTCACGGGTGGCGCGGGTACGCTCCGGGTCGATCTCGAGGGTGACGCCGGTGGGCAGGGTGACCGTGCCCTCCCAGGTGCCCCACTGGGTGAGGCGGGTGTAGTCCATCATCGGCACGTTGTTGCGCACGATCTGCTGCCGAGGCTCCTCGATGGCCTCGGTGCGGGCGCGGAAGGTGACGTCGGCGGTGAGGCCGTGGTCGTTCTCGCTCACCACGTAGCGCACGGCCCGCAGCGGCTCGACGATCTCGATGCGCAGCGGCCCGATCTCGGTGGCCCGGGTGGCGGGCATGGCGCCCGAGGCGAACACCGAGTGCTCGACACCGTCGTGCACCACCGAGAACGCGGCGTCGATCACGCCCCGGTTCGGGTAGTGGCCCATGGCCCCGCCGAGGAAGAACTCGCCCTCGACGTCGTAGCCGTTGAACCAGTACCGGTCGTAGTGGTTGGGGTCCGCCGAGACCGGCTGGGCGATGGGAGCCGGGGTCTGATGGATCGGGTAGTCGTCGAAAGGCGTCAGCACCTCACCTGACTACCAGACCCGCTGCCGCGGCGCCTCCGGGTCAGGCGGGGCCGGACTGCTTCTCGGCCAGGACGGTGGAGTCCTCGGTGTCGAGCACCACGTTGAGGTCGCTGAGCTTCAGCACCCCGTCCTCGACGACGAGCGAGCCGTGCACGATGGCGGTCGAGAGCGGCGAGGGAGCGCCCCCCACGATCTGGGTGACCCAGATGTAGGAGCGGAAGTCGGCGCTGGTGTCGTCGGCCCGGGTGAGGTGCACGTTCTCCGCGTTGTGGCGCAGCGGGTGGGGGCTGTGCAGGCGGTGGTCGGTCTGCCAGGCCAGCAGCGCGTCGCGGCCCCGGGCGTCGGCGTTCACGAACTCCTCGAAGGCCGTCATCCCCGTGTCGGTGCGGCACGAGAAGTGGGCGTCCTCGCTCCACATCCCCGGCCACTCGTCGAAGAGCGCGTTGTCGTACGCGAACCACCAGGTGTTGATGAGCTGCTGCGCGTCGGCCGGCTGGATCATGCGTCGTCCCCCTCGTGATCGCTCGAGTCCCTCGACGCGAGTCAACATATCGATGTTACATTATCGCCCGAGCGAGTGAAGGGGGACGCGATGACGCCCACGAACGTCGAGATGGCCGAGGTCCTGCAGCCGATCGCCCCGCCGCGGGTGATCGAGGGGGTCTACAGCGACGACCAGTACGCCCGGATCCTGCAGATGATCCAGACGAAGGGTCCGTGGCCGACGATCACGGCCCACCACTTCGACACCGTCGAGGAGCTCGTGGCCACCTCCACCGGCGTCGTCCCGGAAGGGCTCGAGCTCACCCTCGACGACGTGGCCACGGGGCACTTCCGCGGCTACATCGCCAACGGCTCGACCTGCTTCGAGACCGAGATCGAGGACTGCTTCTACAACCTCAAGTTCCTCGACCTGGTGCGCGACTACTGGGGCGTCCCCTACGCCCAACCCACCCACATGCTCTTCAACCTGTGCGGTCCCCACCACAGCGGGCTGAACACGCACCTCGACGCTGTGCAGTTCCGGGGCGTGCGCATCCACAACTCACCGGTGTGGCTGCAGAACGTGATGGGCAAGTCCGGCCTCTTCCGCGACCACATGGTGAAGATGGCCCAGGTGATCACGTGGTGGTACCTCGGCGAGAACGGCACCTTCACGTACTGGCCCGACGGCCCCTACGGCCAGCCCAAGGTGCTCGAGCACCCACTCTGGAACAAGGGCGTCGTGGTGCAGAACGAGGTCATGTTCCACCGTGGCGATCCCGTCGGCCGGCCCGACGAGCGCGACATCCCCGGTCTGAAGCACCGGTCGCTGCTCGGCTACGACCCCGCCCGCGACGACTGGGCCATCACCACCGACGGCGAGGTCGTTCGTCGTTACCAGCCCGGTGAGATGCGCCTCCTCGTGCACTGGAGCGCCGAGCTCTACGCCGACCAGGAGGAAGCGGAGAAGGCCGCCGACCACAGTGACGACCTCACCTTCGACCAGGTCTTCGAGCGTCTCCTCGCCGACATGCGCAGCAAGGGCGTCCACGTGGCCGACCCGTCCGACCCCCTCCACGACACCGACTTCGTGCGGGCCCTCATCGCCACGTACACGATCGCTCCGACCACCGACTGGCTGAGCGCGGCCTAGCCGCCGACGTCGTCCACCACCGACTGCACGGGGCACGCCGACGCGACGCGCCCCTCCCTTCCCCAACGGAGACTTCCCAGATGAGCGGTTCCGACGTGTTCGACCTGACTGGCAAGGTGGCCATCGTCACCGGCTCCACCAAGGGCATCGGCCGGGCCATGGTCGAGGGCCTGTCCGCCGCCGGCGCCAGCGTGGTCGTCAGCTCCCGCAAGCAGGAGCTCTGCGACGAGGTCGCCGCCGAGATCCGCGCCGCGACCGGTGGCGAGGTGCTCGGCCTGGCGTGCCACGTCGGCGACTGGGACGCCATCCCTGGCTTCATCGAGAAGGTCGTCGAGCGCTTCGGCCGCATCGACGTGCTGGTCAACAACGCCGGCATCAACCCGGCACCGGTGACCGTGGGCGACATGACCCTCGACTACTGGCGCAAGGTGTTCTCGGTGAACCTCGAGGGCCCGCTGCGGATGAGCCAGCAGGTCGCACCGGTCATGCGTGACGGTGGCGGCGGCAGCATCGTGCACATCGGCACCATGGCGGCCTACGGCCCGGGCCCCAACATCTGCGCCTACGGCGCGTCGAAGGCGGGCCTCAGGAACCTGACCCGGGCGATGGCCATGGAGTGGGCCGACTGGAAGATCCGGGTGAACATCCTCAGCCCCGGCCCGTTCATGAGCGAGATGCTCGCCGGGGCGGCCGCCCGCAGCGACATCGACTACCTCGAGATGGTCTCCAGCGGCACCCTGCTCAAGCGGGTGGCCGAGCCCTCCGAGATCGTCGGCCCGGTGCTCTACCTCGCCAGCGACGCCTCCTCCTTCGTGACGGCCGACGACATCTCGGTCTCCGGGGGGATGATGAAGTGACCGCTCCGGGGGGAGCGACGACAGGGGGATCCACGCCGTGACCACACAGGAAGAGCGCAACAAGGCGCTCGTGCTCGAGTACATGGAGGCGTTCCGGACCTTCGACCCGGACGTCTACTTCCCCTACCTCGCCGAGAGCCCGACCTACCGAGCGGGCATGAACACCTACCAGGGGCGCGAGGCGTTCAAGAACAACACCGACGCCGGCAAGCTGCTCTACCCGGAGCCCCAGAACGCGACCAACGAGACCCTGGCCGTGCTGGCCGACGGTGACTGGGTGTCGGTCCTGCTCATCCGCCGAGCGAAGACCAACAAGGTCGACGACTACGAGAACATCTACGCCATGTTCTTCGAGGTCCGCGACGGGCTCATCCAGACCCAGGTCGAGATGCTCGACTTCCGGGTCTCGACCGACAAGTTCGACCTGTCCGTCCTCGACCGCTGACCGGAGCACCCATGGCCAACACGATCGGCAACGTCGCCATCAACGTCAGCGACCTCGAGCGCTCGGAGCGCTTCTACGTCGACGTCATCGGGCTCGAGGTGCTCGCACGGATCGAGACCCCCGACGTCCGAGAGGTCCTGCTCGGCTCGTCCGACGGTGGCTCGCAGCTCATGCTCGCCCGGCACACGGCCCAGGAGGGACCTGTCGATCCGGGCGGCGGGATGTGGAAGGTCTACGTCGCCACCGACGACTCCGAGGGCCTGTTCCGACGCGCCGTTGCCGCGGGTGCCGAACCGGTTGCCGAGCCCCGCCACCTCGAGCGCTACAAGGTCACCATCGCTTTCGTGCACGACCCCGACGGCCACCTCCTCGAGTTCGGCCAGCGCCACCTCTGAGGTCCGGTCATCACCGCCTCCGACCGGGGTCGGCAAGAATGAACGTCCGATGGCAACCACCCCTCGGCGGGCCACCCCCGCACCCAAGGCAGCCGTCCGGCGGCCGCCCCTCCGCACGAGCCCCAAGGCCATCGCCACCCGTGCTGCGTTGATCGAGCTGGCGGCCCAGCTGTTCTCCACCCAGGGCTACCTGCAGACCTCGATCCGCGACATCGCCCGCGACGCCAACCTCACGACCGGCGCCATCTACGGGCACTTCCGCAACAAGGCCGAGCTGCTCGCCGAGGCCATCAGCTCCCGCACCGCCACCGAGCTCGAGGCCAGTGCCCTGTTCGGCATCGGCGGCTCACACGTCGACACCCTCCGGGAGATCAGCCGGCGTTACCCCGAGCGCCGGGAGCTGCGGGCCCTGATCCTCCAGGGCGCCGCCGCGGCCCTCACCGACGACGAGACCCGTGACCGACTCCGCGACGAGCAGCTGGCGCACCTCGACGACTGGGCCGCCCGCTACGAGGAGCACCGCGACCAGCTGGGCATCGACCCGTCCGTCGACGTGCACGACGCGCTGCTCTACACCTGGGCCGTCGAGGTCGGCCTCGGCGTGCTTGAGGCGGTGGGCATCGAGCCCCGCTCGAAGAAGAGCTGGGGCGACATGGCCGCCCGCTTCGGCCGGTCGATGACCCTCCCGCCGGAGGACAAGAAGCCGGCGACGAGGAAGCGCTCCCGCCCCACCGGCTGACCCGGCCTCTCTCACCGAGCGCGCCTCCCTCGCGGCGACGGCCCGACGACTACTTGGGGATCTGGCTCCAGGGCAGGTCCTTGTCGACGCGCACGTCGCCAGGCAGCCCGAGCATGCGCTCACCGAGGATGTTGCGCATGATCTCCGAGGTGCCGCCCTCGATGGTGTTGGCCCGCGAGCGCAGGAAGCGGCCGGTGCGGGTGCGCATGGCGTCGCTGCTGCGGGTCATCGGGTAGCCCGGGGTGTGGAGCATGCCCTCGGCGCCGAGCAGGTCGACGATGGCGGAGTTCACGGCCTGGCTCAGCTCGGCCGAGGCCAGCTTGGCCACCGAGCCCTCGGGGCCGGGGTTGCCACCGATCGCGGCGGCCTTGGCGCGGGCGTTGGTGAGGCGCACGACCTCGGCGTCGACCCACAGCTGCATGACACGGTCACGCCACACGTCGCGCTCCGCCCCCTCGAGCTGATCGCGGCGCTGCTCCCAGACCTTCACGAGGTCGCCGATGATCCCCCCACCGCGCGGGGTCGGTCCGCCGGAGAGCGCGACGCGCTCGTTCATCAGGGTGGTGGTGGCGACGCGCCAGCCCTCGCCCTCGTCGCCGAGGCGCTGCGAGTCGTGGATGCGCACGTCGGTCATGAAGACCTCGTTGAACTCCGCCTCACCGGTCATCTGGTAGAGCGGGCGGACCTCGACGCCGGGGGCGTGCATGTCGAGCACGAAGTAGCTGAGGCCCTTGTGCTTGGGCACGTCGGGGTCGGTGCGGGTGAGCAGCATCCCGTAGTTGGAGGTGTGGGCGAGGGTGGTCCACACCTTCTGGCCGTTGACGACCCACTCGTCGCCGTCCTTCACGGCGCGGCTGGGGATGCCGGCGACGTCGGAGCCGTTGGTGGGCTCGGAGAACAGCTGGCACCACACGTCCTCACCGGTGAAGATCCGGCGGATGTGCTTCTCCTTGAGCTCCTCGGAGCCGTAGGCCAGCACGGTGGGGGCGCCCATGCCGATGCCGATCGGGTTGATGCGCAGGTCCTCGTAGGTGACCCCGTTGGCCCGCAGGATGTCGTCGACGATCGCCTGCTGGCCGCGGTTGCCGCCGAGGCCGCCGTAGCCCTCGGGGAAGTGCACCATCGCCAGGCCGGCGTCGTACTGGGCGCCTCGGAAGCGGAACTGGTCGTCGAGGAAGTCGCGGCAGTCCTCGACGAGCTCCTCGGTCTTCTTGGCGATGTCCTGGTCGCTGTACACGGCGGCGTGTCCTCCCCCTCGTGGGCGCGGCGGCCCGATTCGGCCCCTGCATTCTTACCGACCGGTCACTTGTCGTTCCCGTCGGGTGTCCGCGTGATGACCCGCGGATGGCCGCTGACCACATCAGATTGTAGCGGTGTTATCTATCGGTGTTCTATTGTGAGCCGCAGTAGGTGACAGCCGTCACCACCATCAGCTCGGCCCAGAGGGCCCGAACGCAGCGGGGGATCCATTCCTATGCGCACCACACGACGAGGACTGGTCATCGTCCTCATGGCCTTCGCGCTGCTCGCCGCAGCCTGCGGCGGAGGCCGCTCCGACTCCTCGAACGGCGGTGGCGGCTCGACCGACACCACCGCAGCCTCGACAGAGTCCGGCGGTTTCGGTGACCTCGCCTCGCCCTGCGGTCCGGCCGAGGGCACCAACAGCGCCCCCGCCGGCGAGCAGGGTGTCACGGCCGACAGCGTCACGATCGGCTACGGCGACGACGCCGGCTACCAGGCGGCCCCCGGCCTCAACAAGGAGATGTCCGAGGCCGTCGAGGCGATGATCGCGTGGTGCAACGACCAGGGCGGCATCAACGGTCGCACCGTCAAGGGCAACTACTACGACGCCGCCATCCTCAACGCCACCAACGTGATGTCCGAGGCGTGCACGCAGGTCTTCATGCTCGTGGGTGAGGGCTGGGCCCTCGACGGCGGCGCCGAGGAGACCCGGGTCAACTGCAAGCTCCCGCAGGTGCCCGGCTACACCGTGAGCGCCACCGTCGCCCACGGCCCGATGACCTACGTGGCCGTGCCGAACCCGGTCGACCTCACCCCGACCGGCATCGCCGACCTGCTCGCCCAGCAGTTCCCCAGCCAGGTCAAGAAGGCCGCCACGGTGTACGCCGACTTCGCCGCCAACGTCGAGGTCGAGAACAAGGTCGTCGCGACCTACCCGAGCTGGGGTTGGGAGTTCAACCAGGACTGCCGCCTCGTCTACCCGATCGCCGGCGTGGCCCAGTGGGCCCCCTACATCCAGAAGCTGAAGGACTGCGGCGCCGAGACGGTGTACTTCGTCGGCTCCCCGCTGCCGAACTTCCAGAACCTGCTCGACGCCTCGGCCCAGGCCGACTTCAAGCCCATCTGGGTCACCGACTCCAACTTCTACACGAAGGACTTCGCCAACGCGAACGTCGCCGGCAACTCCGACTCGGTGTACACCCGCATGGCGTTCACGCCGTTCGAACAGGCCGCCTCGAACCCCGCCACCCAGCAGTACGTCGACCTGGTGAAGGCGGACGGCAACCAGCCCGCCCTCCTCGGTGCCCAGGCCACGTCCGCCTTCCTCCTGTGGGCCACCGCCGCCAAGGAGTGCGGCACCGACCTGACCCGCCAGTGCGTGCTCGACAACCTGGCGAAGATCACGACCTGGACCGGTGGCGGCCTGCACGCCGAGACCAACCCGGCCGAGAACATCCCGCCCGCGTGCGTGATGGTGCTGCGGATGGACGGCACGACCTACGTGCAGGACGCCCCCTCCACCGAGGGTGAGTTCGCCTGCAACCCCGACTACATCCAGAAGGTGACCGGCATCCCGGCGGTCACCGCCGCCAAGCTCGACGCCGATCGCAAGAGCACCGTCTACACGGGCGGCTGACGCCCCGGCTCCCCCGGAGCAGCAACCCCCGGAAGGGCCTCGGCGATCGCCGGGGCCCTTCTGGCGTCCAGAGGCCGCGTCAGTTCGAGGACGCGCCCCAGGCCATGACAGACAGGGAGCTCCGGTCGCGCCGCACCGCCGCCGGGCCGTGGGAACATCGGATCGAGCCGACCCGGGAGACCAGAGCCGTGACCGACACCCCGAACATCCTCACCGCCAACGACGGAGCCGTCGCCACGGTCACCATCTCCCGGCCCGACGCGCTCAACGCCCTGACCCCGTCGATGCTGGTCGCCCTGGGCGATGCCCTGCTCACGGTCTCCAACGACCCCGACGTCCGGGTGGTGGTCCTCACCGGCGAGGGTCGGGCCTTCAGCTCCGGGGTCGACCTCAAGGCGTTGGAGGGCCGGTCCCTCGAAGGGGGCTCGGTCGGCGACGTCCTCGACCTCCCTGCCCGCCGGGCGATCGACCTGCTCACCTCGATGCCCAAGGTCGTCGTGGCCAAGGTCAACGGCTTCTGCTTCACGGGTGCGCTCGAGCTGGCCCTGGCGTGCGACCTGATCGTCTGCGCCGACGAGGCGAAGTTCGGCGACACCCACGCCAAGTTCGGCCTCCGGCCCACCTGGGGCATGAGCCAGCGGCTGATCCGCCTGGTGGGCGTGGCCCGGGCCCGCGAGCTGAGCTACACCGCCCGCACCTTCACCGGCGTCGAGGCGGCGGCATGGGGCCTGGCCGCCCGATCGGTGCCGCTCGCCGAGCTCGACACCGCCGTCGACGGCCTGGTCGCCACGCTCCTGGCCAACAGCCAGGGCTCGCTCGCCGCCTACAAGGACCTCTATCGGGCCGCCCTCGACTCGGACATGGTGGCCGGGCTCGCCTACGAGGCGTCGGCCGCCTACGACATCACCGACACCGAGGCCCGCGTCGCCGACTTCCGCTGAGCCCCACCCCGTTAGAGCGGGTGCTGGCCGGCGGTGACGGGGATCTCGACGCCGGTGACGCCCCGGCCCCGGTCGGAGCAGAGGAACAGCACCGCCTCGGCGATGTCCTCGGGGTCGACGTGGCGACGCAGCGCGGCGGTCTTGGCCATGCGGGCCGACACGGCCTCGATGCTCTCGCCGGTGCGGTCGGAGACGCCCTGGAACAGCTGGTCGAGGGGCTCGCCGGTGATGTAGCCGGGGGTGACGACGTTGACCCGGGTGCCCTGGGGGCCGAGCTCCTTGGCCAGGGTCTTCGAGGCCGTCATCGCCGCCTGCTTGGTCGACGTGTAGGCGGCCTGTCGGGCCGGCATCGAGTGGGTGCCGTAGGTGCTCACGTGCACGATCGAGCCGCCGCCACGAGTGGCCATCGAGCGGGCCGCGCACCGGCTCACCTCCATGGTGCCGATCACGTTGACCTGGAAGGCGTGGCGCCACAGGTCCCAGTCGGCCTCGTCGACGGTGATCTGGCCGCCGCCGGCGGTGGCCACGGTGACCATGGCGTCGATGCCCCCCATGCGGGCGACCGCCTCGTCGACCAGGGCCACCAGCGAGTCGAGGTCGGACAGGTCCGACACGATCGGCTCGACCCGGCGGCCGGTCTCGGCCGCGATCTCGGCGGCCAGCTCGGCCAGCGGCTCGGCCCGCCGGGCCGACACCACGACGTCGGCGCCGTCGCGGGCGAAGGCCAGCGCGCAGGCCCGGCCGAGACCGGGCCCGGCACCCACGACCAGCGCGACCTTGCCGGTCATGTCGCGGCCCGTCAGATCCTTGGCAGTGTCAACCATCTTGAGATCGTCCCATCACATCGCCCTCCCGACCAATCCCCCGGCCCCACCCACCCCGTTCTTGTCGCGCTTTCACGTCACGGGTGACAAGGAAGCGCGACAGGAACGAGGGTGTGAGCGGGAACGAGACGTGGCCGAGAGCCGCGGGGTCAGCTGGTGCGGTAGTCGCCGAACTTGGCGTCGCGCTCGGTGAGGGCGCCGGTGAGGCCCTTCTCCTGGGTGTTGCCCACGAAGTCGGCCATGGCCTTGGTGTGGGTGCCGATGGCGCACAGCTCGGTCCCGGCGCGGATGCCCGAGCGCATGCCCATGTAGTCCATCTGGCGGTGCACCACCCGCTTGTTGAGCTGCACGACCTCGGGCGGCAGGGCGGCGATGCGCGACGCGTACTTGATCGTCTCCTCGTCGAGCTGGTCGGCCGGGAAGCACTTGTTGGCCCAGCCTTCGGCCACCGCTTCGATGCCGTTGATCGAGTCGCCGGTGACCATCATGTCCATGGCCCGACGCATGCCCAGGAACCAGGCATGGAAGTGCATGTCGGGCACGCCGAAGCGCACGGCCGGGTAGCCCATCTGGGCATCCTCGGCCATCACCACGAGGTCGCAGCCGGTGGCCAGCTCGCTGCCGCCGGCGAGGCAGTAGCCGTGGACCTGGGCGATGACGGGCTTGGCGAGATCCCAGATGCCCATCCAGCCCTCGGTGACGTGGCGGGGCCACTGGCCGTCGCCGCCCGGCGTGTAGAAGGGGTACTCGTGGCCGTCGTTGCCGTCGCCGAGGTCGTACCCGGCGGAGAACGACGGGCCGGCCCCCCGGATGATCTGCACGTGGACGTCGTCGTCCTTGTCGCCTGCGTAGAGCGCCTCGAGGATGGCGCCACGCAGCGGGTGGTTCAGCGCGTTGCGCTTCTCCGGGCGGTTCATGGTGATGCGCTTCACGTGCGGCGCGGGCTCGTCGATGAGGACCCAGTCGGTCATTGTCTTCCCCCTGTGCGGGCGCACCCAGTCGTGCGCGCTCGTGGGTGCATGTTGCCAGGGCCGGCGGCAGGAGGTCGCCCGATCCCGCCCCGCCTACGCTCCGGCCATGCGTGCCGTGGTGTGCCAGGAGTGGGGACCGGTCGAGAACCTCGTGGTCGAGGAGCGGCCGTCACCGTCGCTCGGCCCCGACGACGTGCGGGTCGACGTCACCGCCTGCGGCGTGAACTACGTCGAGGGCCTGATGGTGCAGGGCCTCTACCAGATCAAGATCCCGGCGCCCTTCGTGCCCGGCATGGAGATCGTGGGCCGCATCACCGAGATCGGTGAGAACGTGACCGGCCGGGCCATCGGCGAGCGCGTCTTCGCCGGCCCCGGCATCGGCGGCTACGTGAGCGAGGCCGTGGCCCGCGCCGACCGCTGCATCACCCTCCCCGACACCCTGAGCGACGGCCAGGCGGCCACGTTCATGCAGAGCTACCTCACCGGCTGGTTCGCCCTCAGCCGGCGGGTCACGACCACCCCCGGGCAGCGGATGCTCGTGCTCGGCGCCGGTGGGGGCGTCGGCCTCGCCGCCGTCGACCTGGGCACCGCCCTCGGGCTGCAGGTCTACGCCGCCGCGTCGAGCCCCGAGAAGCTCGAGCTGGCCCGGCAGGCCGGGGCCGTCGCCCTGATCGACTCCTCCACCGAGGACGTCAAGGAGCGGGCCAAGGAGCTGTCGGGCGGTGGGGTCGACTTCGTCTACGACCCCGTCGGCGGCGACCTCGGCGCCACCTGCCTGCGGGCGCTCGGCAACGAGGGCACGTTCCTCGTGATCGGCTTCGTCGGCGGCATCCCCCAGATGCCCGCCAACCAGATCCTGCTGCGCAACCGGCAGGTCGTGGGCGTCGAGTGGGGCGGCTGGGCGGGCCGCTTCCCCGAGGAGAACCAGGCCCTCGTCGAGCAGGTGCTGGCCATGATCGGCGAGGGACGGCTCCACCCGGTCGAGCCCACGACCTACCCGCTCGAACAGGCCGGGCAGGCGCTGCGCGACCTCGCCGACCGCAAGGTCGCCGGCAAGGTCGCCCTCATCCCCTGACCGGGATCAGCGGACCCCTGGTCGGACGAGCACGTCTCGTCAGGGGCCCTTGGCCGTCATGCCGCCGTCGACGGTGATGACCGCGCCGTTGACGAACGACGCCTCCACCGCCGTGAGCGACACGATCACGTAGGCGATCTCGTCGGCGGTGCCCCACCGCCCGATCGGCACGTTGCGCCGGATGAACTCGGCCCGCCGCTCGGGCGGGATGCCCGCCACCATCGGCGTGTCGGTCGCACCCGGGCAGACGCAGTTCGAGGTGAGCCCGGTGCGGGCGTAGTCGACGGCGATCGATCGGGTGAAGCCCAGCAGCCCGTGCTTCGACACCGAGTAGGCGCCGGTGCAGCGCTGCGAGGACAGCGCCTCGGTGGAGGCCACGTTGACGATGCGGCCGTGGCCGCTGGCGGTGAGGTCGTCGATGCAGGCCCGCACCACGAGCATCGGGCCGGTGAGGTTCACGGCCAGCGCCCGGTTCCAGTCGTCGACGTAGGCGTCGCCCCCGACGAGGCCACCGACCCCGATGCCGGCAGCGTTCACCACGATGTCGATGGGGCCCGAGCGTGCCCGCACCTCGGCGACCGCGGCCTCGACCGCGGCCTGGTCGGAGACGTCGACCGGGTGCTCGCCCTGCACGTCGAACGAGGTCACGTCGACCCCTTGGTCGCGCAGGCGGTCGACGGTGGCGAGGCCCATGCCGCTGGCTCCACCGGTGACGATGGCGACCCGGCTCACCCCGCGCCGCCGACCATCTCGGCGACCCGGTCGATGCCGGCAGCGAGCTCCGGCCCCGCGGCCCGCACCTGCTCGGCGAGGTCGGCGGCGTCGGCGTGGGCCAGCATCTCCGGCAGCCGCCGGCGGAGGCAGCGCAGCGACCACGCCGTCGGGTCGCCCTCGGCGAAGGTGTCGATGCGCACCACGACATTGGCCTGCTCGGCGTTGCGGATGTAGTGGTAGTGCGGCTCGTGCTCGAAGCAGTCGAAGCGCAGGTGCTCGAGCCGGTCGGCCGCCCCGAGGACGTGGATGGTCATGCCTCCGTCGTCGACCCCGTCGGGCTGCTCGATGGCATCGAGGCCACCCCGCTCGAGGGCGTTGCCGAGGATGGCCTCGTCGGTGAGGCGCCGCCCCTCGACCACGAAGGTCACCGGCCCGGCGGGCACGTCGGTGCACGCCTCGGGCACCATCGGGATCGGCATCACCGGATACGCCCGTCCCAGCACGTAGGCCTCGAGCCCGCTCGGTCCCCCGGTCGTGGTCACGGCACCCTCCTCGTCGCGAGAGCCCGATGCTAGGGACCCGCACGCACCGAAGGGGCCGAGGCCGGGACGGCGACCGGCAGATCCCTTGCCCGGGCAGCCAGGTGTGGATACCGTCCGTCGGGTGACGGATGTCACACATCGTTCCTGAGGCACAGGAACGGGCCCCGCTGCGGGATCGGGCAGGGCCGTGAACCGAGGGGGTAGCGATGCTCGGAGACCTCAGGCCTCATCCCGCCCTGGACGGCGGTCGACCGAGGAGGAGGCGACCCGTTGGCGTCCGGTCGGCCCTCGTCGCGGTCGCCATCGTCATGGCCCTGGTGGCCGGCGCCTGCAGCAGTGGGCGCTCGACCACCGAGTCGGAGAGCTCGGACACGACCACCGAGAACGCGACGACCACCTTCGGCACGCTCGAGTCGCCGTGCGGTCCCGGCGACGCGTCCGGGGCCACGCAGCTGGGCGTGACCGACACGTCGATCACCATCGGCTACGGCGACGACGCCGGGTTCCAGTCCGCTCCCGGCCTCAGCCACGAGCTGTCCGACGCCATGAAGGCGATGATCCAGTGGTGCAACGACCAGGGCGGGATCCTCGGTCGCCAGGTCGTCGGCAATTACGGCGACGCCAAGATCTTCGAGGTCAACAACGTGATGACCGAGGCGTGCCAGAAGGACTTCATGCTCGTCGGCCAGGGCTGGTCGGGCGACTCGGCCCAGGAGGCGACCCGGCTCGGGTGCAAGCTGGCCTCGGTACCGACCTATTCGGTGAGCGCGTCGTTCGCCAACGCCGACCTGATGGTGCAGCCCGTGCCGAACCCGATCGACTACACGCCGGTCGAGATCGCGGCGGCGATGCAGAAGAAGTTCCCGGAGCAGATCAAGAAGTCCGCGGTGATGTTCGCCAACTACGCATCGACCCTCGACACCAAGGACAAGGTGCTGGCGTCGTACCCGAAGTTCGGCTTCAACTTCCTCGACTGCCCGCAGCAGTACAACATCGCCGGCGAGTCCGACTGGAAGCCGTTCGTCCAGCGCCTCCAGGACTGCGGGGCCGAGGTCGTGTACTTCACCGGCTCGCCCGCGCCGAACTTCGAGAACGTCCTCGATGCCGCCGCCCAGCTCGGCTACAAGCCGATCTGGATCACCGACGCCAACTTCTACGACGAGGCGTTCGCCAAGTGGAACACGAACGGCAACGCCGACAACGTGTACGTCCGCCAGGCGTTCATCCCCCTCGAGGAGGCCTCGGAGAACCCGGCCACCCAGCAGTACCTCGACATCGTCGACCCGTCCGGTGACGTCAACCAGCTGGGCATGCAGGCGACCTCAGCGTTCCTGCTGTGGGCAACCGGCGCCAAGGCGTGTGGCTCGAACCTCACCAGCACGTGCGTCATGGAGAACCTGGGCAAGATCACCAGCTGGACCGGCGGCGGCCTGCACGCCGAGACCAACCCGTCGAGCAACAAGCCGCCCGAGTGCGGCCTGGTGCTGAAGCTGAGCGGCACGAGCTACACCCGGTACTACCCGGAGGGCACCGGGTACGACTGCGACCCGAGCTACGTCGTCCAGGTGACCGGCGCCGTCGTCGACCAGGCCAACCTCAACGCCGACCGGATCTCCCAGCCCGGCTGAGCCGGCAGGTCGGCGTCGGGCACCCGCCCGACGCCGACCTGCGTGGCCGGGTCAGGTCCTTACGCGCACCTACGCCGTGGTGTCGACCAGGTAACGGCCCTGCACGCCACCGACGGCGATCTCGTCGAGCGCGGTCTCGACGTCGGCCAGCGCGATGTCACGGCGGATGGCGTCGAGGCCGCTCGGTCGCAGGTCGCCGGCGATGCGGTCCCACACCATGCGGCGCCGGGCGATCGGCGTGGTGGCCGAGTCGATGCCGAGCAGGGCGACACCCCGGAGGATGAACGGCAGCACGGTGGTGTCGAGCTTGGCGCCACCGGTGTTGCCGCTGGCGGCCACGGCCGTGCCCGGAGCCAGTCGGGCCACGACACCGGCGAGGGTGTCGCCTCCGACGCAGTCGACCGCCCCGGCGTAGGCCGCAGGCATCAGCGGCTTGGGGGTCTCGGTGAGGTCGGCCCGGTCGATCACCGTGGTGGCGCCGAGGCCCTTCAGCCAGTCGCCGGCCGACGCCTTGCCCGAGCTGGCCACGACCTCGTGACCGAGGCCGGCGAGGATGCTCACGGCCACGCTGCCCACTCCGCCGGTGGCGCCGGTGACGAGGATCGGCCCGGCACCCGGCTCGAGACCGTGGTCCTGCAGGGCGACCACCGACAGGGCGGCCGTGTAGCCGGCGGTGCCGATCACCATGGCCTCGTCGATCGAGATGCCCTCGGGCAGCTTCACCACCCAGTCGGCCGGGACCCGGGCCAGCTGGGCGAGGCCACCGTGGTGGGCCACGCCGATGTCGTAGCCGCCGGCGAGCACGAGGTCGCCGGGACGGAACTCGTCGCTGTCGCTCCCCAGCACCTCACCGGCGAGGTCGATGCCCACGACCAGCGGCGAGATGCGGGCGACGCGGCCCTTCTCCGACGCGGCCAGCGAGTCCTTGTAGTTGACCGTCGAGCGGTGCACCGCGATGAGCACCCCGCCGGTGCCGAGCGCCTCGACGGGCAGCTCCTCGATGCCACGGGAGAAGACCCCGTCGTCGGTGCGGGCGACGTAGGCGGTGAAGGTGTTCGACATCGGGTCCTCCGAGGGGCGAGCGGCGCAGCAGAAACTACCGGCACCCCTCAGGAGCGGCCTCCGATCGGTGTCCCTAGCCCTTCCGCGACGGAGGCGCGTCGTCCGGCACCAGAGCGGTGGCGATGTCGCGCCACAGCACGTCGGCGGGGTTGCCCTGGAGCTCGGGCTTGTAGCTCCCGTCCTCGGTGAAGGCGTCGTCGGTCACCGTGACCGCGACGGCGATGGCGACCTTCTGCGACGGGAGGTAGGCGAAGGCTCCGGCCTGACCCGAGAACAGCGGCGCCTGGGTGAACCAGTCGCCCGTGATGGTGAGGCCGAGGCCGTAGGCGTACCGCTCGGACTGCACGGTGCACGTCGCGCACCCGGGCAGGGTGGTGGTCCTGCCGATGAGGTCGTTCGAGGTCATCTTCTCGAACGACTCCGGCGAGAGCAGCTTCCCGGTGCCGATGGCGACGGCGGTGTCGTTCAGGTCGTAGATGTCGGTGGTCTGGATGGCGCCCCGGGTGATCGTCCACGACGGGTTCCAGAAGGTCGACTCCTCGTAGAAGTCGGTGCCCTCGGGGATGCCCAGGGCCGAGCGGCGCTCGGAGGTGAAGGCGTGCAGCACCGGCTCGGGGATCGCCGGGGTGCTGTCGTTGCCGGAGGTGCTGTCGAGCCCGAGGGGGCCCAGCACCCGCTCCTGCAGGAGCTCCTCCATCGGCGTCCCGGTGATCTTCTCGAGCGCCAGGCCGAGGATCACGTAGTTGGTGTGGGCGTAGTTCCAGTTCGTGCCCGGCGGGTAGAGCAGCGGCTTCGACACCACCGTCGCCAGCAGCTCTTCCGGCGTCCACTGTCGGAAGGGGTCGGCGTAGAGCATGGCGTCGACCTCTTCGTTGCCGATGACGTAGTCGGTGTAGCCACTGGTCATCTGGGCGAGCTGGCCGAGGGTGACCTCGTCGCTGTGCGGGATCTCGGGCAGCCAGGTCGAGACCTTGTCGTCGAGGCTCACCTTCCCCTCGTCGACCAGCTGCAGCAGCGCCGTCGAGACATAGGAGATGGCGACGGCGCCGTTGCGGAAGTTCATGTCGGTCGTGGCCGGCACACCGGTCATCGACTCGCCGTAGGCCTTGGTGATGATCTCCTCACCGTCGATCGTCACCCGCACGATCACCGACCGGAGGTGCAGGTCGGTCATCGCCTGCTGCACGGTCGCATCGACCGTGGCCTCCTTCGCCGGGTCGGCCGACGCAGGGACCTGAGTGGTCTGGCTCGAGACCGTCGTGGCCGGGGCGCCGGAGCTGCCCGTCGAGGAGCAGGCCGCGACCAGCGAGAGACCCAGGATCAGGAGGACGAGTCGCCTAGTGGCAGTCATGGTGGCGGATGTTGGCACACGGTGGCCGCGAGCCTCGGCACCGGGAGGGGCACACCGATTCCGCACGACGCCCGGCGCACCGACCGAGACGCCCGAGCAGCCGGGCCGGCAGGGTGACAGGGTGGGGCGAGACGCCGACCCGACGAGGATGACCCGTGCCCCTGAGCCC
The DNA here is from genome assembly GCA_965279255.1 of Acidimicrobiales bacterium. Taxonomy (GTDB): domain Bacteria; phylum Actinomycetota; class Acidimicrobiia; order Acidimicrobiales; family Acidimicrobilacustridaceae; genus CAMFLJ01. The sequence continues at coordinate 3,920,012 of OZ257146.1, read as the reverse complement.
CGCCGACGACTTCATGCTGCACCAGACCCCGCACACCTTCGACGAGGTGGCGACGTCCGACCGCAACTTCTACGACCGCCACTACTTCAACATGCACGCGTCGAGTGACGAGCTCTTCGTGATCACCGGGATGGGCCAGTACCCGAACCTCGGGGTCACCGACGCGTTCATCACGGTCTCGATCGGCACGAAGCAGTTCACCGTCCGGGCGTCACGAGAGCTCGGCCACGATCGCCTCGACTCCTCGGTCGGACCGTTCCGCATCGAGATCCTCGAGGGCCTGCGCCGGCTCCACATCACGTGCGAACCGAACGAGTGGGGCCTCCACGCCGACCTGACCTTCACCGGCACGGTCGACGCGCTCGAGGAGCCCCGCACCTTCATCCGCAGCTACGGCCGGGTGCAGCAGGACGTCAGCCGCTACGCCCAGGTCGGTGTCTGGGAGGGCGAGCTCACCGTCGACGGCCGCACCTTCGCGGTCACCCCCGACCTCTGGAAGGGCGCCCGCGACCGCTCGTGGGGCGTGCGACCGGTAGGTGAGCCCGAGCACCCCGGCATCAAGGCCCGCCAGGTGAGCGACGGCCACGGCTTCCGCCACGACTGGATCCCGATGCAGTTCGACGACCACATGATCAAGGTCCAGATCGACGAGGACGCCGACGGGAACCGCCACGTCGAGGAGTCGATGCGGGTCTGGAACAGCGACCTGGGCCGACCGGTCGACCACCTCGGCCGGCCCCGGGTCGACTCGACCTACCAGTCCGGCACCCGGGAGATCGAGCGCTCGACCGTGACGATCGGCGAGGACGACACCGACCCCATCGTCGTGCACACCACCCCGCTGCGGACGCTGTACCTGGCGGCCGGCTCCGGGTACGTGCCCGACGAGGAATGGGGCCACGGCTACTACCAGGGGCCGTTGAAGGTCCAGGGCGTCGAGCACGACCTGAGCGACCCGGAGGTGCGGCGCCAGTACGTGCGGCTGAACGAGACCCTCTCCCGCTTCGAGACCGCATCCGGTGAGGTCGGCTACGGCCTCCACGAGAACATGCTCCTCGGCTGCTACCGCCCCGGCGGCTTCGACACCCCCGACGCCGTCGCCCCCTGACCCCCAGGCAGGAGCACAAAGGTGGCTCACACGCTCCAGCGGGCCGTCGCTGGTGAGCCACCTTTCGGGCAGAGAGTTGCTGGACGCGGAACGGCAGGGCCCCGGAGGGCCCTGCCGTCACAGACTGCTCGACCTGCTCGACCGGGGCCGCAGCCCCGAGGCGATCAGATGTCGTAGTAGAGGTTGAACTCGTACGGATGCGGGCGAAGCCGGATGGCGTCGATCTCGTTGATCCGCTTGTAGTTGATCCAGGTGTCGATCAGGTCGTCGGTGAACACGCCGCCGGCCTTCAGGAAGTCGTTGTCGTTCTCGAGGGCGATGAGCGCCTCGTCGAGCGACGACGGCACCTGCGGGACGAGCGCGAGCTCCTCCGGCGGGAGGTCGTAGAGGTCCTTGTCGACCGGGGCCGGCGGCTCGATGCGGTTCTGGATGCCGTCGAGGCCCGCCAGCATCATCGCCGAGAAGGCGAGGTACGGGTTCGAGGTGGAGTCGGGGCAGCGGAACTCGATGCGCTTGGCCTTGGGGCTCTGCGACGCGAGCGGGATGCGGCACGACGCCGAGCGGTTCCGCTGGCTGTAGACCAGGTTCACCGGGGCCTCGTAGCCCGGCACCAGGCGCTTGAAGCTGTTGGTGGTCGGGTTGGTGAACGCGATCACCGCGTGGGCGTGGTGGAGAAGGCCACCGATGTACCAGCGGGCGATGTCGGAGAGGCCCGCGTAGCCGGCCTCGTCGTAGAACAGCGGCTCGCCGCCCTTCCACAGGGACTGGTGGGTGTGCATGCCCGAGCCGTTGTCCTCGAAGATCGGCTTCGGCATGAACGTGAGGGACTTGCCGGCGTTCCAGGCGACACCCTTCAGGATGTACTTGAAGGTCATCAGCTGGTCGGCCATCTGGAGCAGCGTGTTGAACTTCACGCCGATCTCGCCCTGGCCGCCGGAGGCGACCTCGTGGTGGTGCAGCTCGGTCTCGATGCCGACGTCGTGCAGGGCCACCGACATGTCGGAGCGCAGGTCCTGGTAGTGGTCCATCGGCGGGACCGGGAAGTAGCCCTGCTTGGTGCGGGGCTTGTAGGAGAGGTTGCCGCCCGGCTCCTCGGCGCCGGTGTTCCACTGGCCCTCGATCGAGTTGACCTCGTAGAAGGAGCCGTTCGGCTTGGTCTCGAAGCGCACGTCGTCGAAGACGAAGAACTCGGCCTCGGGGCCGAAGAAGGCGGTGTCGGCGATGCCGGTCGACTTCAGGTAGGCCTCGGCCTTCTGGGCGACGTAGCGGGGATCGCGGGTGTAGCTCTCACCGGTCACGGGGTCGGCCACGTAGCAGTGGATGACGGCCGTCTTCCGCTTCATGAACGGGTCGATGTAGGCCGTGTTGGGGTCGGTGATCAGGACCATGTCGGATTCCTGGATCTCCTGGAACCCTCGCACCGAGGAGCCGTCGAAACCGTGGCCGTCGGTGAAGTGGTCCTCGCTCAGCACGTGGGCGGGGATGGTGACGTGCTGCATGACGCCCGGCAGGTCAGAGAAGCGAAGGTCGACGAACTCGCAACCTTCGTCCTTGACCATGGCGAGAACTTCTTCAGGTGTGCGTTCCGGCACGGTTCCTCCTGTGGGGGTGCGGTGACGGTTCGACCCGTGCAGCCGCTGATCGACGTGGACACTACCCGTGGGCGTTCGCCCGCTCCGGTCGTGAACCGCTGGCAGCCTCGCAGCGCGCCTTTTCCCGCCTGTTGCCCCATTGTGAACGGTGCATGAACCGGATCTGTGCGGGGCCGATCGCCTTGGGGAGAACGGGCCGACCTGTGCGAGGATTCCCCGATGGAACGCCAGCAGGACTACGTGCTCAGGACGGTCGAGGAGCGCGGGGTTCGTCTGATCCGGCTCTGGTTCACCGATGTCCTGGGCCAGCTGAAGTCGGTCGCCATCTCCCCCGCCGAGCTCGAGAACGCCTTCGAGGAGGGCATGCACTTCGACGGCTCGGCCATCGACGGCTTCAGCCGGGTGCAGGAGAGCGACGCCCTCGCCAAGCCCGACCCCAACACCTTCGAGCTGCTCCCGTGGGGCGGGTCGAGCACCGAGATCTCGGCCCGGATGTTCTGCGACATCCAGACCCACGACGGCACGCCCTTCGAGGGCGACCCCCGCCAGGTCCTCAAGCGCAACCTCGACAAGGCCCACGAGCGGGGCTTCTCGTTCATGGTCGCCCCGCAGATGGAGTTCTTCTACTTCGCCAGCGGGAACCCCAAGGAGCCCCTGGTCCCGCTCGACACCGGCGGCTACTTCGACCTCACCACCGCCGACATCGCCAGCGACCTTCGCAAGCGCACGCTGCTCGTGCTCGAGAACATGGGCATCCCCGTCGAGTACTCCTTCCACGAGGACGCACCGAGCCAGCACGAGATCGACCTCCGCTACACCGACGCGCTGACCATGGCCGACAACGTCATGACCTTCCGGCTCGTCGTGAAGGAGATCGCCCAGGAGCAGGGCGCGTTCGCCACGTTCATGCCGAAGCCGCTCGCCGGCGTGCAGGGCTCGGGCATGCACACCCACATGTCGCTCTTCGAGGGCGACGAGAACGCCTTCCACGAGCCGGGCGACCAGTACGGCCTCTCGAAGGTGGCCCGGGGCTTCATCGCCGGCCTGCTGCACCACAGCCACGAGATCACCGCGGTCACCAACCAGCTGGTGAACTCCTACAAGCGCCTCATCGCCGGCTACGAGGCCCCCGTCTACGTGACCTGGGCCCGCAACAACGAGTCCGCCCTCGTGCGGGTGCCCGTCACCAAGCGGGGCAAGTCGTCCTCGACCCGCATCGAGTACCGCTCCCCCGACCCGGCCTGCAACCCCTACCTGGCCTACTCGGTGATGCTCGCCGCCGGCCTCAAGGGCATCGAGGAGGGCTACGAGCTCCCCCCGGAGACCACCGCCAACGTCTTCGAGATGACCCCCGAGGAGCGGGCGGCCGAGGGCATCCAGCCCCTCCCCCAGTCGCTCTCCGATGCGCTCGACGTCATGGAGAACTCCGAGCTGGTGGCCGAGGCCCTCGGCGAGCACATCTTCGAATGGTTCCTGCGCAACAAGCGCTCGGAGTGGTTCGACTACAAGTCGCAGGTGACCCAGTTCGAGCTCGACCGCTACCTGCCGACCTGGTGAGGCGCTGATGGAACCCATCCTCCTCTTCCCGGACCCGGTCCCCCCGGAGCTCGCCCAGGCCCTCGACCTGGCCGGCTACCCGTGGAAGGCCGCGGCCGACGAGGCGACGGCTGCTCGGCTCGAGCCCGACGACGGATGGGCGGGCGCCATCGTCTGCGCCCACGTGGAGCCCGAGCGCGCCTTCGCCCTCTGCCGCGCCCTGCGCAAGCGCGACGCGCCGCTCGAGCCGGTCCTGCTGCTCGTCAGCGGCACCCAGCTCGGCGACCTCGAGCTGCGCGACGACCTCTTCGACGACTTCTGCCTGGCGCCGTTCCACCCGCGCGAGCTCGAGGCCCGCCTCAAGCACCTCTTCTGGCGCACCGGTCGGGGCACCCGGCCCGAGCTCATCGAGTACGGCGAGCTCGTGCTCAACCTCGAGACGTACCAGGCCGCCATCTCCGGCAAGCCGCTCGACCTCACGTACATGGAGTACGAGCTGCTGAAGTTCCTCTCGTCGCACCCCGGCAAGGTCTTCACCCGCGAGACCCTGCTCAGCCGGGTGTGGGGCTACGAGTACTACGGCGGCGCCCGCACGGTCGACGTCCACATCCGCCGGCTGCGGGCCAAGCTCGGCGAGCACCACGCCGGTCTCATCCAGACCGTGCGCAGCGTCGGTTACCGCTTCGGCCAGTCGCGCTGGAGCCTCTGAGCCGACTCACGATCGGTCGGGCTCGCTGAGCCGGCTCATGATCTGCGACAGCAACCTCGGACGCGAAGGAGCCGCCCTCGCGGGCGGCTCCTAGGACACTCTGGGTGTCGTCGCCGGATCAGACCGGGCGGACGTCCTGAGCCTGGTCACCCTTGGGGCCCGAGGTCACCTCGAACTCCACGGCCTGGCCCTCTTCGAGGGACCGATAACCATTGCCCTGGATCGCGCTGTAGTGCACGAACACATCGGGGCCGCCTTCACGCGAGATGAAGCCGTAACCCTTTTCGGCGTTGAACCACTTGACGGTACCGGAGGCCACTCCGACACCCCTTTCTGTAACTGCGGGGTCGGTCAACCTTCCCTGCACCTTCTGGTGCGGGAGACGGTAGCGCTTCGACCTCGCCGCGTCGACGGGTTCTTCGCGAACGCACGATGACATCGATCCGACGCCGTGCCGCTGGCATCTCAGGGCCCTCGAGGAGGGCCCGGATCACATCTGGCTGATGGCCAGGTCCTCGGTGCCCTCGAAGTCCTCGTCGACCTCGGTCTTGATCACGAAGCTCATCACCGCGGCGACGATGCCCATCGTGATGAGGAGGGCGACGGGGATGCCGATGACGAGCACGAGGATGATGATGATGGCGCCGGGCACGTCGTCACCCTACCTGTCGACCGGGGCGTAGGCCCAAGCCTCGATCTCGACCAGGGCGACCATCGGGAGCTCGGCGACGGCGAAAGCGCTGCGGGCGGGACGGTGGTCGCCGAAGCCGAGGACGTAGGCCTCGTTCATGATCCCGAAGTCGCGCATGTGGCGCAGGAACACCGTGGTCTTCACCACGTCGTTCAGCGACGCGCCCTCGCCCTCGAGCAGCGCCGCCAGGTTGGCGATGGCCTGGGTGGTCTCGGCCGTCACGCCACCGGCGACCATCTGGCCGTCGCGGAGGCCGAGCTGGCCGGAGGCGACGAGGAAGTCACCGGCCCGGACGATCGGGGAGTAGGGACCGACGGGAGCGCTCATGGCCTCACTGTGGCACAGGGTCCGCACCCAGGGGCCGGCCGGTGGGCCAGTCGGCGGGCCAGCCCTGCACCGACCAGGCCGCGGCGGCGACGGCCGCGAACACGGCGTCGGAACCGTTCACCGGCTCACCATCGTCGTCGTGGAGGGTGACCTCGACGAGCGGCATGTCGGAGGAGCGGAGCACCCCGAAGGACCGCACGGTCAGGTCGCCGACCGTGCCGTCGGCGTCGACCGCGAGCCCCTCGCTGGTGACCCAGCCGAGGGCCATGTGGGCGGCGCCGATGACGTAGGAGCGCAGCACGACGGGGTCGAGCACGGCACCACAGCGCAGCTGCACCCGCACCACGCCGTCGGGCCCGATCGACGCCTCGGCCTCGGCGCCGTCGGGTGAGACGACGGCCGCGGTGTGGGCCTCGACCCCGTCGACCGACCGGCGCTGGGCCTCGAGCGCGGCCAGCAGCACTGCGGCCTCGACCCAACCGGCGCCGCGGATGGAGCTGGACGTTGGCGGGCCGGGCACGTCGACCTGCTCGACGACGAGGCCGGGGGCGACGGCCCGCACGGCCTCGGCGATGCCCTCGGTCCGCGCGACCCGCACCACGCCGGTGCCGTCGGGGCGCACCCCCGCGGCGATCGGCGGGCGCTTGGCCCCGAGGCGCACGGTGTCCTCGCGGGAGAGCAGCACCCGCACCGGGCGGCCGTGGCGGTCGGCCAGCCCGCGGGCGGCGGAGGCGACCACCGAATCGCTCTTGCCACCGAAGGCTCCACCGTTGCCGAGCGGGCCCACGGGCTCGCCGCCCGGCTCGCACCAGGCGGCGTCGGTCTCCAGGTAGGCGGGCTCGACCCAGCTGGTGCGCAACGTCAGGGCCCAGTCGCCCTCGGGCACCTCGAGCGGAGGCCGGGGCTCGACGGTGCCGTGCCGGCCCTGCACCTTGCCGGCCGCGGCCCGGGCCTCGGTGAGGGTCTCGCCGACGGCCCAGCCGCCCTCGCCGTCGGGCACGGCGACCAGGGCGCCCTCGGGTGCGGAGTCGTCGGCGAAGCCGGCCCGGCCGAGCACCACGTCGGCACCGACGTGCTGGGGCGTGCCGCCCTCGATGGTGGCGCGACGGCCGGCGGCGTCGAGGTCGCGGTCGGCCTCCAGCGCACCGGCCGCACCCGAAGCTCCGGCGACAGCGACCGCCCAGGCCTCACCGATGGTCTGCCAGCCGGTGCAGCGGCACAGGTGGGCGGCGAGCGCCCGATCGACCGCGCCGTGGTCGTCGGGCGCAGTGCCCTTGGCCCGCAGGCCCTCGAGCCGGCACACGATGCCCGGGGTGCAGAAGCCGCACTGGCTGGCCCCGGTGGCGAGGAACGCCTCGGCCCACCGGTCGCGGTCGTCGGCGTCGAGGCCGTCGACGGTGGTGATCACCCGACCGGCGACCCGCCGCACCGGGGTGACACAGGAGACCCGCGGCGCGCCGTCGACCAGCACCGTGCAGCACCCGCACTGGCCCTGGGGGCTGCAGCCGTCCTTGGGCGAGCGCACACCGAGGTGGTCGCGCAGGGCGACCAGCAGCGACGAGCCGTCGTCGGGCACCGCGACCTCGGTGCCGTCGACGACGAAGGCGACGGTGGCGCGCTCTGGTTCGGGGGCGACGGGGTCGGACATCGGCCGCAGGATAGGTTCGAGGCCCGATGAGCCCCGAACCGCAGCTCCCCCCGCTCGGCCGGCGCGCCTTCCTCCACCGCGCCGGCGTGGTCGGCGGGATGGGTGCCCTGGCCCTCGCCGCGCCCTCGCTCCTCGCCGCCTGCGGCTCGAGCGACGGCGCCTCCAGCGGCGACCGCCTCACCCTCACGACCTCGCTCGACGGCCGGCAGCTGGTCGGGCTCTTCAACTACACGGGCGGCTACGTCGAGGCAGGCACGCCCCAGCGCCTCGCCTTCGCCATCGCCAGCCCCGAGGGCCCGCCCGAGGCCGACGGCCCCGCCACCCTCACCGTCCAGCTTTCGCGGGAGGGCGCGCCGGTCGGCGCCCCGATCACGATCCCCCGCCACGCCGACGGCGTGCCGATCGGCTACTACCCCCTCGTCACGACCTTCGACCAGGCCGGCACCTGGACGGTGAGCACCGAGCTCGACGGCCAGACCGTCGACCAGGCCTTCAAGGTCGAGGCGCCCGGCGGCTCGTCGATCGTGCAGGTCGGCGCGGCCATGGTCCCCGTCTCGACCCCCACGCTGGCCGACGCCCGGGGCGTCACGCCGATCTGCACCCGGTCCCCGCAGTGCCCGTTCCACGACCAGACCCTCACCGAGGCGCTCACCGGCGACGCCCCCGTCGCCCTCATGATCAGCACCCCGCAGTACTGCCAGACCGGCGTGTGTGGGCCCGTGCTCGACCTCGTGATGGACCAGGCCGCCGCCACCCCGGGCTTCACGGTCGTGCACGCCGAGGTCTACAAGAACCCGGCCGGCGGCGGTGATCCCGCGGCCAACGGCCTCACCGACGCGGTGAGCGCCTACGGCCTGTCGTTCGAGCCCAGCCTGTTCGTGGCCCGGTCCAACGGCGTGATCGTGGCCCGGCTCGACAACATCTTCGACCGGGTCGAGCTCGCCCAGGCCTTCGCCGCCGCCACCGCCTGACCCTCTGGCTCAGTACGTCACGCTCCTGGTGACGTACTGAGCCACGGGTGCCGAGCGCTCAGGACCTCTGGCTCAATTCGTCACGCTCCTGGTGACGTACTGAGCCACGGGGTCGCGGATCTCGGTGGGCGCGACGACGGCCGCCCGGTGAAGGGCGGCCGTCGAGACGATCTGGGTTGCGTCGCCGCCGCAGCGGCGAGCGATCAGCTGAAGGACTGGCCGCAGCCGCAGGTCTTCTGGGCGTTCGGGTTGTCGATGGCGAACCCGGCCCCCTGGAGACCGTCCTTGAAGTCGAGCGTGGCGCCGCTGAGCAGCTGGGCGCTCGAGGGGTCGACCACCACCGGCACGCCGGCGGTCTCGTCGACCAGGTCGTCGTTGTCCTTCTCGGTGTCGAAGAACATCTCGTAGCTGAAGCCGCTGCAGCCGCCGGGGCGGACAGCGACGCGCAGCATGAGGCCGTCCTGGCCCTCCTGAGCGATGAGCTCCTTGACCTTGAGCGATGCGTTGTCGGTGAGAGTGATCACGCGGTGTCCTCCGTGGAACAGCAGGTGGCTGAAAGGGTAGCGGGCGGTGACGCCGGAACGTCAGCCGGTGGATGGGGAATCGGGATCGGCGGTCGCGAGCACCAGGTCGACCTGGCACGGCGAGCGGTCGACGACGGCGTGGAAGCGGTCGACCGAGCAACCCGACCAGGCCTCCACGAAGCCCTCGACCAGGCCTCCGTGCAGGGCACAGACCAGCTGCGGATGCTCGTCGGCGAGATCGCGGAACGGGCAGTGGGCGAAGGCCACGGTGGCCCGACCGGGCTCCTCGAGGGTGGCGGGGTCGAAGCCCATGCGGGCCTGCTCGACCAGGAGACCGTCGAGGCACTCGGTGCCGACGGGCCACTGGGCGGCGTCGGCGAGGCCCTGGCGGCGACCGGCGTCGGCGAGGTCGTCGGGGGCCAGGCCACCGCTGGCGGCGGCGTCGAGGAGGGTGCGAGCCAGGGTGGGCCAGGGCGAGGGCTCGAGGCCGAGGGCGGGGGCGTCGGGGCTGAGCGACCAGCGGTGCTGGGGCCGCCCGACGGTGCCGCGCGTCTCGGTGTCGACGCGGAGCAGGCCGACGTCGCGCATGCGCTCGAGGTGGGGGCGCACGGTGTTGACGTGCAGCTCGAGGGCGTCGGCGACCTCAGCGGTGGCCAGCGGCAGCGGGCTGCGGGCCAGCTCGAGGTAGATGGCGTAGCGGGTGTTGTCGCCCAGGGCCTTGAGCACGTCGAGGCGGGGCGAGCGGTCGGAGCCGGCGGCGACCGACGCCGGGCTCAGCGCTGTCTGCTCCCCCGGATGACGGAGGTCGGGATGGCGATCGGGCGCCGGACCTTCCATGGCGCCGAGTTTACACGGCCGAGACCGTTAGAATCCTCCTCGTGACCGCTGTGCCCACCCCCGACGACATCCTCGAGGCCCTCCGCGGGGTCATCGACCCGGAGCTCGGGGCCGACATCGTCGAGCTCGGCATGGCCCAGGCCGCCACGATCGACGATGACGGCGCCGTCCGCGTCACCCTGGCCCTCACCACCGCCGGATGCCCCCTGCGCGCCCAGCTCAAGCGGGAGATCGTGAGCCGGGCCGAGGGCCTCCCCGGGGTCACCTCGGTCAAGATCGACTGGACCGAGATGACCGCCGAGCAGAAGGCCACGGCGATGGGCATCGCCCGCAAGAACGCGCAGGGATCGGCCGGCCCCAACGCCGTGCCACTCGGCGCCCGGGTGCTCGCCGTCGCCTCCGGCAAGGGCGGGGTGGGCAAGTCCTCGATCACCGCCAACCTCGCCGCCGCCCTGGCCCAACGGGGGTTCGCGGTGGGCGTCATCGACGCCGACATCTGGGGCTTCTCCATCCCCCGCATGCTCGGCCTCGAGGGCCGCCTCCACGCCGAGGCCACCGAGGGGGGCGGCCAACGCATCCAGCCCCACTCCATCCCGGTCGGGAGCGGCCGCCTCGACGTCGTGTCGATGGGCCTGCTGGTCGACGACGAGACCGACGCCCTCATGTGGCGCGGCCTCATCCTCAACCGGGCCGTGCAGCACTTCCTGGAAGACGTCGCCTGGGCCGACGACCTCGACTACCTGGTCATCGACCTGCCGCCGGGCACCGGCGACGTGCAGATGGGCCTGGCCCGAATGCTCCCGCAGAGCGAGATGATCGTGGTCACCACCCCGGCGCTCGCGGCCCAGCGGGTGGCCACCCGGGCCGTCACCATGGCCCGCAAGAGCCACCTGCACGTGCTCGGCGTGATCGAGAACATGAGCGCCTTCCGCTGCGAGCACGGCACCATGCACGCCGTGTTCGGCGAGGGCGGCGGCGCCGCGCTGGCCGCCGAGGCCCAGGTCCCCCTCATCGGCACGGTGCCGCTCGAGCCCGCCGTCTCCGCCGGTGGCGACGCCGGCGCCCCCGTCTCACTCGGCGAGGGCGACGCAGCCGATGCGCTGCGGGCCATCGCCGACCGACTGGTCGACGACCTCGCCCCGCCCGTGGCCATGGCCGGTTGCTCGGCCCGCATGTTGGCGGCCGCCACCGCCGCGCTCGACGCCGCCACCGCCTGACCCGGCCTACGGTGGCGCGCATGTCCCGCGGCCGCCGCGCTCTCGGCCTCGTCGCCATCGGGCTCTCGCTGGGTGCGGTGGCCTGCTCCGGCGGCGCCGGCACCGAGGTGCGAGGCACCGGCGACGAGGAGCCCGTCGACCTCACGGCGGCCGAACGCGCCTCGGAGCCCCTGCTCGACCTCACCGTCGAGCTCGAACAGCGACTGGCCGAGGCCAGCCCGGGTGCCGACCTCACCGTGGCCGCGCTGCCCGTCGCCATGTCGCTCTCCCAGGCCCGCTCCGGCGCCCAGGGCGACACCGCCGCCGAGCTCGACCGGGTGCTGCACACGCCCGACGGTCCTGACGGCGCCGAACGGCTGGCCACCGGGCTGTCGTCGCTCGACCGGCTCGTGACGTCTCGGGCCGGCGAGCAGCGCGACACCACCAGCCGCACCGGCACGGTGGCCATCGACCTCGCCCAGAGCCTCTGGCTGCAGAAGGGCACCACCATCGAGCGCGACTGGCTCGACGGGCTGGCCACCACCTGGGGCGCGGGCGTGCGCACCACCGACTTCCGCTCCGACCCAGAGACCGCCCGCAAGGCCGTCAACAGCTGGGTCGCCGACGCCACCAACGACCACATCGATCAGCTGGCGCCCCGCGGCACCATCTCCCCCACCACCCGCATCCTCGCCGCCGGCGCCGCCTACCTGAAGGCGCCGTGGGTCACCCCGTTCGCCGACACCGAGACCCGGCTCGCCCCGTTCCGCCACCTCGACGGCTCGGTCTCCACCGTCTCGATGATGCGCAACCCCGACCTCACCGACGCCCGCTACGGCACGGGCGACGGATGGGTGGCGGTCGACCTCCCGTACCTCGGGCGCTCGCTCTGGCTGACCGTCATCGTCCCCGACGACGGTCGCTTCACCGACGTCGAGCGGGGTCTCGACGGCGACGGCCTCCGCGACCTGCTGCGGTCGCTCAGCCCGACCACCCTCGACCTGAGCCTCCCCAAGTTCGGCTTCACCACCGACACGCCGCTCACCGACGCCCTGCGCTCGCTGGGGCTCACCCTCGCCACCGACCCGTTCGCCGCCGACTTCTCGGGCATCAGCACCGAGCCGCTCTCGATCACCTCGGTGCTGAACCAGACCTACCTGGCGATCGCCGAGCAGGGCACCGAGGCGACCGCCACCAACCCGAAGCCCCCGGCCACGACCCCCACCACCAGGGCGACGACCACCACCAGGCCGACCACGACGGCGTCGACCGCGGAGGGACAGGTCGAGGGCGGCGACCCGACCACCACGTCGACCGTGCCGACGACGATCGCCCCGACGGTGGCGAAGGCCACGGTGGTCACCGTCGACCGGCCGTTCCTGGTGCTGGTCCGCGACCGCCCCACGGGGGCGGCGCTGTTCTACGGCCGGGTGCTGTCGCCCAACGGCTGAACGCTCGCCGTCAGGTGCACGACCGACCGGTCGGCCGACCACAGCGTGAGCAGCTGCCCGCCACCCACCGGCACATGGGCCACGACCAGCGGCACGTCGCCGTCAGCCACCGATCGGGGGACGGCGTCGCGGAACTCGACCTCGGCCCGGAACGGCCCGGTCACGACATCGGCCGCATGGCCTCGGCTGAGGCCGTCGGCGTCGAGCAGGCGGGCCCGGAGCTGCTCGACGACCGCCCACCCCATGGCGTTGTTGGCGTGGTCGAGCACGTCGAGGTCGGTGGCCCGGGGCTGCCAAGGGAAGGTGGCGACGCCGACGCCCTCGGGGTCGACCGGCTCGTGAACCTGGCGGGCCAGAACCTCGCGCCCGGCCGGCGCGGTCTCGTAGAGGGCGTGGAACTCGGCCGACAGTGACTTGGGCCGGCCCGTGACAGGGTCGACGTGGACCCAGACGGTGACGGCCTCGATCACGCCACCGGCCTCGCCCAGGATCGAGACCCGGCGCTCGGCCCACCGGCTGCCGAACCCGGAGCAGAAGGTGGCCAGCTCGAGGCGCTCGCCCAGGGTGGCCGGGCGGCGCTGCTCGATGACCGTGCGGCGCACGACCCAGTCCTGGGCGTCGGGCAGGCGGGAGTCGTCGGTGTCGTCGCCGCTGACGTCCTGGAGGTAGCGGGCGATCGAGTCGAGGCGGAGCCGACCGGTGGGATCGACGTCGCCCAGGCGCACCCGGCGACCGGCCCGGAACACCCGTCCCGCACTGGGAACAGGGAGGAGGAGATCGCCGCCGTTGGGCTTGCGGGCAGGGGTTTCCGGGCTGGGCACGGGAGACGACGCTACCGGTGGGTAGGGGGCTAACAGTACGCGGCTCGGGGTGTCGTCGGGCACGCCGAGAAGCCTCCTTCATGGCCTCTGAGCCACCGTCACCGACCGCCCGATCGGCCCGCAACCGGTTAATTGCGTTGACGGACCGAGGGACCTGTGGTTCCCTGACTCCCATGTTCACGACCGCCAACGCCTGCGAGCTCGCCGCCCTTTCGGGCATCCGCGTGCGCGCCATCGTGGCGAACCCGGCCGTGACCACCACCACCGCCTGGTACGCCCCGGCCATGGATGCCTCCTCCGGTTTCGGCCACAAGCATCCCGCCCGGCGACTTCCGAGCCTCACGTAGCCCCAGCTGCGTAGAACGCTTCCGAAGGCCGCCGGGTTCTCCCGGCGGCCTTTCTCGTTCGTACCGGCGGCACCGCTCAGTTCCGCCTCCGGCACGGGTCCACACCCCCGGATCCCAACCGCTGCACCGCTCCACCGCACCACCTGCACGACGCACCACCGCTCCACCACCCTGACCACCACACCGAAAGGGACTGCGATGCTCGCCGAAGCGATCGACGACATCTCACCAGCCGTACGGGCCAACGCCGCCTGCAACGACCTCGAGGGCTCGCTCACCGGCGTGTTCTTCTCCGAGGAGCTGCAGGACATCGCAGCGGCCCGAGCCATCTGCGCCACCTGCCCGGTGGCGCTCGAGTGCCTCGAGGGCGCCATCGAGCGCCACGAGCCCTGGGGCGTGTGGGGCGGTCAGATGTTCATCAACGGGAAGATCCTCGCCACCAAGCGCCGGCGAGGCCGTCCCTCCAAGAACCCCCGCCCGGAGGACCAGCTGCCGGAGATCCCGGTGCCGCTGCACCTCCAGGTCCACCTCCGCTCGGCCTGAGCGGGCCCTCACCGCCCACAGCCCCGGGCGGGACCGCCGCCTCGTGCCGGTCCCGCCTGCAGGGAGGGCAGCGAGGTCACCGCCGGGCATCGGCGAGCAGGACCGATCGGTGGGCGTCGGGGCACTCCCCCCGGCCCCGACGCCCACCGGTCCCAGGACCCGCCGCGGCTGCCGGACGAGAGGTCGTCGAACCAGACCCTCGTCCGGTGGTCGACGGCGAAGGGACCGGAGGGACCCGAAGGACCCGAAGGACCCGAAGGACCCGGTGGAAATGGGACCACCGGGCGGTTGGGACCGGCGCAGCCCCACGGCTACCGTCGATCCAGGCCCGCCAGGGCCTTCGCGCCATGGACACCACCTCCCTCCCACCCGACGACCGGCCCCCCGTGGCCGGTCCGCGCCGGGTCAACCGCGGCCTGCTGTGGGCCTCGGCCCTGGCCGTGGTGGTGCTGGGGATCGCCACGATCGTGGCCTTCACCGCCGGAGACGGTGGCTCCACCGCCGGCGATGTCCAGCAGATCGACCCCAACGGCACCCAGCCCCTCGGGCTCGACGGGCTCGACAGCGGTGTCGACGTCACCGGGCAGGCCCTGCCCGATGTGTCCTACAAGACCTTCGACGGCGCCGATGTGGCCCTCACCACCGGCGGAAAGCCGCTGCTGATCAACTTCTGGTCGTCCATCTGCGCTCCGTGCGTCAAGGAGATGCCCGACCTCGAGCAGAGCTACCAGGCCAACGGCGACCGCGTCGGCTACCTGGGCCTTCAGGTGTCGGAGCTGCCCCAGTTCGGTCTCAAGATGATCGAGCAGACGGGCATCACCTACCCGACCGGCAGGGACTACCCCGGGAGGGTGTTCCGGGCGTTCGGCGGTTCGGTTCTGCCCCGCACCGTCCTGGTGCGGGCCGACGGCACCATCGCCTACGTCCACTCCGGCGCCCTCACGGCGGCCGAGCTCCAGCAGGCGATCGACGAGACGTTGGGCGGCTAGGTGAACCGGTCGCTCGTGTACGCCTTCGGCGTCGGGATGGTGGCCACCTTCAACCCGTGCGGGTTCGCCATGCTGCCCGCCTACCTGTCGTACTTCCTCGGCCTCGAGGGCGCGGAGCACGCCGACGACCTCGACACCGGCCGGGCGGTGGTGCGGGCGCTGAAGGTCGGCGCGGTGATGACCGCCGGCTTCGTGGCCGTGTTCGGGGTGCTCGGCATCCTGCTCGAGCCGGTGCTCAACCGGGTGGCCGACCGCCTGCCGTGGCTCACCATCGTGCTCGGCATCGTGCTCGTGGGCCTCGGCATCTTCATGCTCACCGGCCGCACGATCACCGTGCGCCTGCCCAAGCTCAACAAGGGCACCGACTCCCGCGAGCTCACGTCGGTGTTCCTCTTCGGCATCAGCTACGCCCTGGTGTCGCTGAGCTGCACCTTCGCCCTGTTCACCGCCGCGGTCTCCACCACGCTCGACAACGAGAGCGTCCTCGTCGGAATCGGGGCCTTCGTCGCCTACGCCCTCGGCATGGGCCTGGTGCTGATGGTGCTCACCCTCGCCATCGCCCTGGCCCGGCAGTCGCTGGTGCGTCGCCTTCGGGGCGTGCTGCCCTACGTGAACCGGGTGTCGGGTGGGCTGCTCGTGCTCGCCGGCGCCTACGTCGCGTACTACGGCTGGTACGAGCTACGGCTCTACGACGGCGACACCTCGGGGGGCGGCGTGGCGGGGTGGATCTTCGACCTCAGCCGCCGGATGACCGACTGGATCAACTCGGTGGGGCCGGAGCGCGTCGGACTGGTGCTCGCACTGGCCATCGCCCTGGTCGTGTTGATCGTGCTCGCCCGCCGCGAGGCGATCGCCCACCGCCACGAGGCGAACCAGGGCGCCGGCACCGCCGGGGGCTCCGATCACACCGATCACACCGCCGGGAAGGCCTGAGCCGGGAGGCCGATAGCCTCCATCCCGGTCGCCGACACAGGAGCACACCATGGACCTTCGCGTCTTCGTCGAGCCCCAGCAGGGGGCCACGTACCTGCAGCAGCTCACCGTGGCCCAGACCGCGGAGGAGCTCGGCTACGACGCCTTCTTCCGGTCCGACCACTTCCTGAAGATGGGCGAGATGACCGGCCTGCCGGGCCCCACCGACTCGTGGGTCACCCTCGGCGCCATCGCCCGCGAGACCCTCACCATCCGGCTCGGCACCCTCGTCACGTCGGCCACGTTCCGCCTGCCCGGGCCCCTCGCCATCTCCGTCGCCCAGGTCGACGACATGAGCGGCGGTCGGGTCGAGCTCGGCCTCGGCGCCGGCTGGTACGACGACGAGCACACCGCCTACGGCATCCCCTTCCCCGGGCTCAAGGAGCGCTTCGACCGCCTCGAGGAGCAGCTCGAGATCATCACCGGGCTGTGGCACACGCCGGCCGACTCGCAGTACACGTTCGAGGGCGACCACTACGGCCTCGTCGGCTCCCCGGCGCTGCCCAAGCCGCTGCAGCCGGGCGGCCCGCCCATCATCATCGGCGGGCACGGCCCCACCCGTACCCCCCGCCTGGCGGCGCACTACGCCCACGAGTTCAACCTGCCGTTCGCGCCGGTCGAGGCGTTCTCCGCCCAGCGGGCCCGGGTGATCAAGGCCTGCGAGGACCGCGGCCGCGACCCTGAGACGATGGTCTTCTCCGCCGCCCTGGTGCTGTGCTGCGGCGAGAACGACGGCGAGGTCGAGCGCCGCGCCGGCAACATCGGCCGGGCCGCCGACGAGCTGCGCGAGAACGGCGCGGCGGGCACCCCCTCGGAGGTGCTCGACAAGATCGCCACCTACGTCGAGGCCGGCGCCGAGCGCATCTACCTCCAGGTGCTCGACATGGACGACCTCGACCACCTCCGCCTGGTCGCCGACCAGGTCACGAAGCTCCTCCCCTAGCAATCCCCCCGGTGGCTCGTTTCAGCACGCTCTGGCGTGCCCGAACGAGCCACGGGGTCAGGGGGCGAGGCGGGAGATGGTCCAGAGGGCGTCGGGCTCGGACGCGGGCCGGGTGTAGCGGAAGCGGTCGTGGAGGCGGTCGGGGCGGCCCTGCCACACCTCGACCTCCACCGGCACGATCCGGTAGCCACCCCAATGCGGGGGACGGGGGATGTCGACGCCGGCGTACCGGGCCTCGGTCTCCGCGGTCAGGGCCTCGAGCTCGGCCCGGTCGACGAGCACGTCGCTCTGGGCCGACGCCCACGCGCCGACCTGGCTGCCCCGGGGGCGGGAGGCGAAGTAGGCATCGCTCTCGTCGTCGCTGACCCACTCGACCACGCCGGCCACCCGCACCTGGCGGGAGAGCACGTGCCACGGGAAGCAGATGGCGGCGCGGGGCCGGGCGTCGAGCTCGCGGCCCTTGCGGCTCTCGCGGTTGGTGAAGAACACGAAGCCGTGGTCGAGGCCCTTCAGCAGCACGTAGCGCGACGAGGGCAGCTCGTCGGGGCCGACCGACGACACGACCATCGCCTCGGGCTCGTGGACACCGGCGTCGCGGGCCTCGTCGAACCACCGCTGGAACTGCACGAACGGGTCGTCGGCCAGGTCGGCCCGGCGGAGGCCGCGCTCCTGGAGGGCCCGGCGCAGCTCGTCGAGGTCGGGGCAGGCGCTCATGGGACCAGCCCACCACCGGGTCAAGACGATGTCGAGCCGGTCGCGCCGACGTCGGTGGGTAGCATGGTCGGCGATGGCGATGGGGCTCGCCGAAACCGCCTGCGGGCTGATGGCTCCTACCGACCAGCGTCAGCGCGCTCGGCGGTAGGACCCGTAGGGGCCGCCCGCCGGTGCCGAGCCCCCGGAAGCCCCATGACCGAGATCGCCGAACCCTCCGACCCGAGCTGGAAGGCCCGCAGCCGTCGCGCCCTCGGTCGCCTCGCCGGTGGCGCCGACGAGCAGGGCCGCCTGATCCTGTGGCTGCTGCGCTGGATCGTCCTCGGCATCGGGGTGGGCGTGCTGGCCGGCCTGTCGTCGGCCCTCTTCCTGAAGATGCTCGAGTGGTCGACCCGGAGCTTCGCCGAGCACGGCTGGCTGCTCTACCTGCTCCCCGTCGGCGGCCTCGCCATGGGCTGCCTCTACCACTACACGGGCGGCCGCTCGATCGAGGGCAACGTGCTCGTGATCGACGAGATCCACGAGCCTCGCACCGGCATCCCCCGCCGCATGGCCCCGCTGGTGCTCATCTCCACCGTCGCCACCAACCTCTTCGGCGGGTCGGCCGGGCGGGAGGGCACCGCCATCCAGATGTCGGCCAGCCTCACCGACAACGCCGCCCGGATGCTCCACCTGTCGCGGCCCGAGCGCCGCACGCTGCTCGTCGCCGGCATCTCCGCCGGCTTCGGCGCGGTGTTCGGGGTGCCCCTCGCCGGCGCGGTGTTCGGGCTCGAGGTCCAGAGCATCGGCCGGGTGCGCTACGAGGCCCTCGTGCCGTCGCTCACCGGTGCGCTGGTCGGCGACCTCATCGTGCGGGGTCTCGGGATCCACCACACGCCGGTGCCTCAACTCGGCCCCGTCGACCTGAACGCCTGGCTGATCCTGAAGATCGCGCTCGCCGGCCTGGTCTTCGGCCTCGTCAGCGCCGTGTTCATCGAGGCCGTGCACCTGGTGAAGCGCATCGGTGCCCGCCTCACCGGATGGCCGCCCGCTCGACCGGTGATCGGCGGCGTGATGGTCATCGCCCTCACCCTGCTCGTCGGCAACCGCAGCTACAACGGCCTGTCGATCCCGCTGGCCGTCAACGCCCTCGACGGCAACGACCCCGGGCTGCAGGTCTTCGCCCTCAAGCTGATCTTCACCGCGGTGACCCTCGGCTTCGGGTTCTACGGCGGCGAGGTCACCCCGTTGCTCGTGATCGGCTCGACCCTCGGCGCGGCGCTCGCCACGGTGCTCGGGGTGCCGATCGCCCTGCTCGCCGCCATCGGCTACGTCGCCGTGTTCGCCGGCGCCGCCAACACCCCGCTGGCCTGCACGGTGATGGCAGTCGAGCTGTTCGGGCGCCAGGCCCTCGAGCCGGCCGCGGTCGGTTGCGTGGTGGCCTACGTGTTCAGCTCCCACCGGAGCATCTACGCCAGCCAGCACCTCGACGTCCCCAAGGGCCGCTGGGCGGGGCCGCTCGGCCAGTCCCTGCGGGACCTGCCCCGCCGCACGAAGGGCGAGACCGCGTCCGACGGCGACTCCAGCGGAGGCTGATGCCGGGCGTCCGGCGCCGAGCCCCGACCCGCAGCGTCAGCGGATCTCGGTGGCGCCGCGCATGTACGGCAGGAGGACCTCGGGGATGCGCACCGAGCCGTCGGCCTGGCGGTGGGTCTCGACCACCGCCGCCCACACGCGGGGCACGGCGAGGGCCGAGCCGTTGAGGGTGTGCACGTGCTCGGTGCCCTTGCCCTCGGCGGGGCGGTAGCGGATGTTCGCCCGCCGGGCCTGGTAGTCGCTGAACCACGACACCGACGAGACCTCGAGCCACTGGTCGACACCGGGGGCATAGACCTCGACGTCGAACGAGCGATGGTGGCTCTGGCCCATGTCACCGGTGCAGATGTCGAGCACCCGGTAGGTGAGCCCGAGCGAGGCGACGAGCCCCTCGGCCCGGCTCAGGATCTCGTCGAGCATGGCGGGGGCCTGGTCGGGGGTCGTGTAGGCGAGCAACTCGACCTTGTCGAACTCGTGCACCCGCAGCAGGCCCCGCGTGTCGCGCCCGGCCGAGCCGGCCTCGCGCCGGAAGCACGGCGAGTAGGCCATCAGCTGGGTGGGCAGGTCGGCCTCGACCAGGATCTCGTCCTTGGAGATCGAGGTCAGCGGCACCTCGGCCGTGGGGATGCACCAGAGGTCGTCGCGCTCGAGGTGGTAGGCGTCGTCGGCGAACTTGGGCAGCTGTCCGGTGGCGGTGAGGGTCGACGACAGCACCAGGCTCGGCGGCCGGATCTCCTCGAAGGCGTCGCTGTTGCGGTCGAGGGCCAGCTGGCACAGCGCCCGTGACAGGGTGGCGCCCTGCTTGCGGAACATCGTGAACATGGCGCCGGAGATCTTCACGGCCCGCTCGAGGTCGAGGATGCCGAGCTCGGCACCGGTCTCCCAGTGAGGCACCCGCTGGTGCTCGGCCCAGGCGGCCGGGTCGTCGCCGGGGCCCACGACCTTCACGACCGGGTTGTCGTCGGGGCCGGCGCCGTCGGGGGCGTCGGGCGAGGGCAGGTTCGGGATGCGCAGCAGCAGCTCGCGCACGGCGGAGGCCAGCTCGTCGGCCTCGGCGGCCAGCGCCTTCTCGGCCTCGCCCAGCTCGCGGCTCTCGGCCTGCTTGGCCTCGGCGGCAGCGACATCACCGTCGCGGCGGAGGGTGCCGACCTCCTTGGAGATGGCGTTGACGCGGGCCCGCAGGTCGTCACGCTCGGAGGCGAGCTGGCGGGCCCGCTCGTCGAGCTCGACGACCTGGTCGAGCTCGGCGGTGCCGTCGCCGCGACGGGCGAGGGCCTCGCGGACGGCGTCGGGTTCGGTGCGGATCCGGCGGACGTCGATCACGGGTCTGAACCGTAGTCGTCGGCCCGGTAGCGTCCGATCGTGACTTCCCCCGCTGACCGGTCCGCCGCGTCCCCGGCCGTCGAGGTCGCCGACCTGACGATCCGGTACGGCGACCACGTCGCGGTCGACGGCCTCTCGTTCACGGCGCAGCAGGGCGAGATCACCGCGCTGCTCGGCCCCAACGGCGCCGGCAAGACCTCCACCGTCGAGACCCTCGAGGGCTACCGCCGGGCCACCTCCGGCACCGTGCGGGTGCTCGGCCTCGACCCGTGGACCCAGCACGCCGACCTGGTCGGGCGCATCGGCGTGATGCTGCAGACCGGCGGCGTCTACACCGGCATCCGGCCGCCCGAGGTGCTGCGCCTCTTCGCCAGCTACTACGACGACCCGGCCGATCCCGACGAGCTGCTCGAGCGGGTCGGGCTGGCCGACCGGCGTCGCTCCACCTGGCGCTCGATGTCGGGCGGCGAGCAGCAGCGCCTGTCGCTCGCCCTCGCCCTGGTCGGCCGGCCGAAGGTCGCCTTCCTCGACGAGCCCACCGCCGGCATCGACCCCGCCGGGCGCCAGCTGATCCGCCGCATCGTCGCCGACCTGCGGGCCGACGGGGTGGCGGTGCTGCTCACCACCCACGACCTCGACGAGGCCGAGAAGCTGGCCGACCGGGTGGTCATCATCGACCACGGCCACCTCCTCGCCGACGCCACCCCCACCGAGCTGATGGCCAGCGGCCAGGGGGACGAGCTCAACTTCGGCGCTCCGGGCGGGCTCGACGTCGCCGCCCTCGGCACCCACCTCGGCGCCACCGTCACCGAGGAGAGCCCGGGCGAGTACCGCGTGGCCGCCCCGCCGAGCCCCACGACCGTCGCCGCCCTCACCGCCTGGCTGGCCCAGCACGACCTGCCCCTCGCCGACCTGCGAGCCGGCCGGCAGAGCCTGGAGGACGTGTTCCTCCGCCTCACCCGCAGCGCCGCCGAGGCCGATGCGGCCCTGGCCGCCGAACGGGCCACCGAGGGCGGCGGTCGCCGCAGCCGCCGCTCGCGTCGGGGGGCCGGCCGATGAGGGCCTACGCCGCCCAGACCCGCACCGAGCTGATGCTCAGCCTGCGCAACGGCGAGCAGCTGCTGGTCAGCATCGTCATCCCACTACTGCTCCTCGTGTTCTTCTCGCTGGTCGACGTGCTGCCGCTGCCGGCAGGGGTGACCGACAGCGTCGACTTCCTGACCCCCGGCGTGCTCGCCCTCGCGGTGATGTCGAGCGCCATGGTGAGCCTCGGCATCGGCACCGGGTTCGAGCGCCAGTACAAGGTGCTCAAGCGCCTCGGGGCCACGCCGCTCGGCCGCAGCCGGTGGGTGGGCGCCAAGATCACCATGGTCCTGGCCCTCATCGTCATCCAGGTCATCGTGCTGGTCGCCGCCGCCTTCGCCCTGGGCTGGACCCCGGGCGGCACCCCGGCCCTCGTGCCCGTGGCCGTGCTGCTCGGCACCGCCGCCTTCGCCGGGCTCGGCCTGCTCATGGCCGGAACCCTGCGGGGCACGCTCACCCTGGCCCTGGCCAACGGCCTCTACCTGGTGCTGCTGCTGCTCGGCGGCATGATCATCCCCTTCTCGGAGATGCCCTCGTGGCTGGCCACCATCGGCAAGCTCACACCGGCCGGGGCCCTGAGCACGGTGATGCAGAGCTGCCTGCGCGACGGCGCCCCCGCCGCCGGCAGCGCCTGGGTCGTGCTCACGGTCTGGGCGGTGGCCATGCCGGTGGCCGCCATCCGCCTCTTCCGCTGGGAGTGACCCGAGCTCCCGGACGACCGGTCCACGCCTCGGTCGCGGGTTTCCGGCGCGAGGGTGTCGATCGCGGGCGCCGTCGTTCGTAGGTGTTGCAGGATCGGCGCACGGCCGACCATCCACGAACGGAGACGTCATGACCCAGTACCTCTTGTCGATCTGCTATCCGGCGGGCGCGACGCCGCCCACTCCCGACGAGCTCGAGGTGATCGGCCGCGAGGTCGCCGAGGTGCGCAGCCAGCTCCAGGCGGAGGGCTCCTGGGTGTTCGGCGGCGGGCTCCACGACCCGAGCACGGCCACGGTCGTCACGGCCGGCGACGGCAGCCCGGTCACCACCGACGGCCCGTTCGTCGAGACCAAGGAGCAGATCGGCGGCATCAGCATCATCGACGTGGCCGACCTCGATGCGGCCCTCGGCTGGGCGGAGCGCACGTCCCGGGCGACGACGTGCCCGGTCGAGGTCCGGCCCTTCTTCGCCGAGCACCCGTAGTGACGCCCGGGCCCGAGGCGGGCGACCACAACGGCACGTCGCCACTCGAGCGGGCCTTCCGCGACGAGTGGGGACAGGTCGTGGCCGTCCTCGCCCGGGCCTTCGGCGACCTCGACCTCGCCGAGGAGGCCGCCCAGGAGGCGTTCGCCATCGCCGCCGACACGTGGCCGACCACCGGGGTTCCGCCGAACCCCGGTGGTTGGATCACCACCACCGCCCGACGCCGGGCCATCGACCACCTGCGACGGGAGGGGGCCAGGGAGGAGAAGCAGCTCCGGGCGACGCCACCACCGGCCGACGCGACCGGCGCCGACACGTGGCTCGACGGGCCGGACACCCCCGAGGCCCTGGCCGACGACCTGCTGCGGCTCGTGTTCACCTGCTGCCACCCGTCGCTCGACCAGCAGGCCCAGGTGGGGCTCACGCTGCGACTCGTCGCCGGCCTCCAGACCCCCGAGATCGCCCGGGCGTTCATGGTGCCGGAGGCGACCCTGGCCCAGCGCCTGGTGCGGGCGAAGCGCAAGATCCGGGCGGCCAACATCCCGTTCCGGGTGCCCGACGACGCGGAGCTCCCCGATCGCCTGCCGCCGGTGCTCGCCGTGATCTACCTCACGTTCAACGAGGGCTACCTCTCGAGCGCCGGAGACCGCGTCGACCGGGTCGACCTCACCGACGAGGCCCTGCGCCTCGGTCGGCTGATGGCCCGCCTCATGCCCGACGAGCCCGAGGTGACCGGGCTCCTCGCCCTCATGGTGCTGACCACGGCGCGACGCCCGGCCCGGGTCGCGGCCGACGGCTCGCTCGTGCTGCTCGCCGACCAGGACCGCAGCCGGTGGGACCACGTCCTCGTGGCCGAGGGCCACGACCTGGTCCGGGCCTGCCTCCGGCGTGACCGGCCGGGCCCGTACCAGCTGCTGGCCGCGATCAACGCCGTGCACTGCGACGCGGCGACCGCCGACGCCACCGACTGGAGCCAGATCGTCGCGCTCTACGACCAGCTGCTGGCGATGAGCCCCACCCCGGTGATCGAGCTCAACCGGGCGGTCGCCATCGGCGAGCGCGACGGCCCGCGGCCCGCCCTCGAGATCGTCGATCGCCTCGACCTCGACCTCGACGGCTACCACCTGTGGCACGCCACCCGGGCCGACCTGCTGCGGCGGTCCGGATCGTCCGACGAGGCCGCCGCGGCCTACCGCCGCGCCCTCGCCCTCACCGAGAACCCCGCCGAGCGCCGCCTGCTCGAGGCCCGCCTCGCCGAGCTCACCGAGCTCACCGAGCCCACCGACTGAGCCCGGACGCGACAGCGCCCCCGTTGCCGGGGGCGCCGAGCACTGCGTTCAGTTGGGTCGAGCAGGCGTCAGCCGTGTTGGCCCGGGTACCAGATCCGGAACATCGACAACACGGCGATGTAGACGAGCACCGCCAACACCAGCCCCGCGTAGAAGAAGTACGTGAGGATCTTCTTGTCGAAGCGGAGGTGCATGAAGATGTAGGCGACGGTGAAGAACTTCACCGCCATCAGGATCATCAGCACCGGCACCAGCAGCCCGTCCTTCCAGAGGAAGAAGTCCGGCGAGGCGTAGGTGAGGACCTCGACCACGGTGATGGCGCCGAGGAACAGTGCAGTCAGGACGTAGACCTTGTCCCGGCTGTACTCCTTGACCGCACCGTCGAGGACCTGGGTGGGGATCTGATCGTGAGACGTGAGTGCCATCTGTCCTCCTACGGGACCAGGTAGACGACAGCGAAGATGAAGATCCAGACGACGTCGACGAAGTGCCAGTACAGGCCCACGACCTCGACGGTCTCGGAACGGTGCTCCGGGAGCTTGCCCCGCAGCGACAGGAACAGCATCGACATCAGCATGATGATGCCGACGGTGACGTGGACGCCGTGGAAGCCGGTCAGCGTGTAGAAGGCCGACGAGAAGCGGCTGGTGGTGAAGCCGAGGCCCTCACGCACGAACACGGTGAACTCGTAGACCTGGCCGGCGATGAAGGTGGCGCCGAGCAGCGCCGTGGCGCCGATCCAGACCCGCAGGCGCTCGTGGTCGCCACGCTCGATGGCGGAGACGGCGAGCACCATGGTGAGGGAGCTCATCAGCAGCACGAACGACGAGGTCGACGTGAAGGGGATGTCGAAGATCTCCTTCGGCGTCGGGCCCTCGAGCGGGTGCCGGTAGAGGATGTACGTGGTGATTAGGCCACCGAACAGGAGGCACTCGGACGCCAGGAACAGCCACATCGCCAGCTTGGTGTTGGAGATGCCGGTGTTCGTGTCGTGCTCGATGTGCGCGGCCGGGGCGTGAGCGTCGGCCTCGGCCACGCTCTCGTGGGAGTAGACGGTCTCAGCCAACGGGCTCGGTCTCCTTCTCGGCAGCGTCGCCATCGGCGTCGGCTGCGGGCAGCTCACCAGTGCCCTCGGCGGCGGAACCGTCGTCGGAGGCGTGGTCGTCAGGGCCGTGGTCGACATGGGCCGCGTCCGGGTCGTCCGGCGGCTCGAGCACCCAGCCGTAGAGGCCGGCGACGACGATCAGGCCGCCGACGAGGCACAGCCACAGGCTGAAGATCAGGCCGTAGGCCACGATCGGCAGGCCGAAGGCCACGACGATGGGCCAGTAGGACGGCGACGGCAGGTGGATGTGCTTGCCGTCGGACAGCTTCTGGGTGACGTCCTCGGTCTCGGCGATGCGGACGAGCTTGCCGTCCTTGGTCTCGCCGTACTTGCGGTACCAGAAGTCGTCGACCCGGGTGATGGTGGGGATCGGGTCGTAGTTGTAGGCGGGCACCGGCGAGGGGGTCATCCACTCGATGGTGCGGGCGTCCCACGGATCGGGGCCGACCGGCGGGAGGTTCTTCGCCTTCACCTTGCTGTAGACGATGTTGAAGAGGAACAGGGCGATGCTGCTCGCCAGGATGAAGGCGCCGATGGTGGCCACCTTGTTCCAGAGGTCGAAGCCGTAGCCCTCGCCGTAGGTGTAGACCCGGCGGCTCATGCCCTGCAGGCCGAGGATGTGCATCGGGGCGAAGGTCAGGTTGAAGCCCAGGAGCATCGCCCAGAAGTTCACCTTGCCGAGCGTCTCGTTCAGCATGTAGCCGAAGACCTTCGGCCAGTAGAAGTAGAACGCACCGACGAAGCCGAAGAACGCACCACCGAACAGCACGTAGTGGAAGTGGGCGACGATGTAGTACGTGTCGGTCTGCTGGGTGTCGGCGGGGGCCACCGAGTGGGTGACGCCCGAGAGGCCGCCGATGGTGAACATCGTGACCAGGCCGATCGAGAACAGCATCGGTGAGGTGAACTGCAACTTGCCGCCCCACATGGTGGCGGTCCAGTTCAGGATCTTCACGCCCGTCGGCACGGCGATGAACATCGTCGTGAGCGAGAAGGCCGTGACCGAGATCGGGCCGATGCCGGAGACGAACATGTGGTGGGCCCACACGCCCCAGCCCATGAAGCCGATGGCGACACCCGAGAACACGATGAACGGGTAGCCGAAGATCGGCTTGCGGGAGAAGGTCGGCAGCATCTCCGAGACGAGGCCGAACGCCGGGAGGATCATCAGGTACACCTCGGGGTGACCGAAGATCCAGAACAGGTGCTCCCACAGCAGCGGGTTGGCGCCCTTGGCGACGTTGAAGAAGTTGGCGTCGAAGAGCCGGTCCATCATCAGCAGGACCTGCGCCGAGGTGAGCACCGGGATGGCGAACAGCAGCAGGAACTGGGTGACGAGGGTCATCCAGGTGAAGATCGGCATCTTCATGAGCGTCATGCCCGGGGCCCGCATGTTGAGCACGGTGACGATCAGGTTGACCGCACCGGCCAGCGAGGCGATGCCGGCGATGATGAGGCCGAGGTTCCAGAAGTCGATGCCGTGGCTCGGGGAGAAGATGACGCCGTTGTTCGGGGCGTAGTTGAACCAGCCGCCGTCGGCGCCGCCACCCAGCAGCCAGCTGCTGTTGATGAAGATGCCGGCGAAGGCGTACACCCAGTAGCTGAAGGCGTTGATGCGGGGGAACGCGACGTCGCGCGCACCGATCTGCAACGGCATCAGGTAGTTGGCGAAGGCGGCACCGATGGGCATGACGACGAGGAAGACCATCGTCGTGCCGTGCATCGTGTACACCTGGTTGTAGACGTTGGCACTGAGCAGCGTGCCGTTCGGCGCCCACAGCTGGAGGCGGATCAGCAGGGCCTCGAAGCCACCGATCAGCAGGAAGAACAGCGCGGTGGCGCCGTACATGATGCCGATCTTCTTGTGATCGACGGTGGTCACCCACGAGCGCCAACCGGTGCTGGCGGTCGGCCGGGCGAAGACGCCGGCCGGGCGTTCGTTCTGGCCACCCTCGCCCGAAGGCAGGGCGAGCGGGCGGGCTTCAGTGAGTGCCATGGGGTGCTCCGGGGATGGCGAGGGCAACTCGGAAAGTGGTCGTCATCGTCTAGTTCAGCGTCTCGAGGAAGGCGACCAGCTGGTCGATCTGCGCCTCGGTCAGGCCGAGGTTGGGCATGCCGCGTCCGCCCTGGGCGTACATCGGCTTCATGGCGGGGGCGTTGCGCAGCCACGCCTCCAGGTAGACCCGGTTGACCTTCTCGCTGTCGACCTTGCCGCCGAAGAGGGCGTCGCCGGGGTTGCCGGCGGCGGCCACGTCGGTGGGGTCGGTGCCCAGGTCGGTGCCGTTGCTACCCGGGTAGGTCGACTGGACGTCGGTGTACAGGTTGTAGATCGAGCCGGCGAAGGTGCCGCGGGTCATGAGGTGGGTCAGGTTCGGCGCCACACCGGCCACCAGGGGCGGCGGGTTCTCCTTGAGCTTGGCGTCGTTGATCCCGTTGATCACGTGGCACTGGGCGCAGAGCGACTCCCAGACCTTGCGGCCCTCCTGCGCGTCGGCGCTGGCGGGCTGGGCGGCGTGGTCCTTGAGCTGGTTCGTGACCCAGCGGTCGTACTCGTCGGTGGGCAGGGCCCGGACGAGCATCCGCATGTTGGCGTGGGAGAGGCCGCAGAACTCGGTGCACTGGCCCCGGTAGATGCCCGGCTCCTTCGCCTGCATGTTGAGCGGGCTGGTGATGCCCGGCACGGCGTCCTTCTTGCCGTTGAGGCCGGGGATCCAGAACGAGTGGATGACGTCGTTCGAGGCGGTGGTGAGGGCGATCTCGCGACCGGCGGGGATGACCAGCTCGGTGGCGGTGGTGATGTCCTCGGGGCCGTCGTAGTTGCCGTCGTTGTTGACGTCGTACTTGTACTGCCACCACCACTGCTGGCCGGTGACCTCGACGTGGATGGCGTCCTCGGGCTTCTTGTTGAGCTCGAGGATGGTGATCACGGTGCCGACGGCGACGCCGGCGAGGATCAGCGCCGGGAGGATGGTCCAGCCGATCTCGAGGACCGTGCGGCCGTGGACCTGCTCGGGGAACTCGTCGGGGTCGTCGCTGTCCTTCTCACGGAACTTCCACGAGATGATCAGCACGGCCGCCATCACACCGACGAAGACCACACCGGCGATGGCGAACACCGGGATGATCAGGTTCTGGATGTCCTGTGCGTACTTGCCCTTGGGCACCAGGGTGGTGAGCGGCTTGCCGCCGTTCATGAACGCGTTCACGATCAGCGCGGCGAACAGCACGGAGACGATCGCGAAGACGATGGTCCCGAAGATGCGCACGAAGCGGGAGTGGCGGCGGGGCATCTACTCTCCTCGTGAGGCGGGGCGGGCCCCACCTCGGGGCGTTCGAGCCGTCACGGGCGAGGAGCCGGTGGCGGCGGGGATGCGGCGATGCGGGACGAGTTCGAAGTGTCGCCCAGGGTGCGACGGACGCGCCAACCGAACGACGTGTTCGGTCGAGTTCCCGTCAGCGGGGATGCAGGTGGACGTCATGCGCTGCCCAGGGGGCCCGGCAGGACGACCGTGACGGCGGGAGCGGCACCTTCGGTGGCGGCGGGCGCCTCCTGCTGCTGCTCGTCGCCGTGGTGCTCGATGTCGCGCTCGCCGACGAAGGCGCCGACGATGCCGGCGACCAGGATGGCGAGGGCTCCGAAGACCACGAGGATGGTAGTGACGGTCTTGGTGGACTTCGGGTAGAGCGCCAGGACGGCGGCGACCACGAAGAACAGCGTGGCGGCGGCACCGAAGACGACGACCGAGCCGGTCTTGGAGACGGCGAGGAGGACCCGGGAGAGGCCGCCGACCACGAGGCCGATGCAGACGATGGCGACGACCGGCGTGCGCAGCGGGTCGATGAAGCGGTGGTAGAGCTCGGCGTTGACGGTGTCGTCGCCGGTGGCCCGCTCGGCCCAGGTGCGCAGGGTCCAGGTGAAGGCCACGGCGAGCATCACGACCAGGCCGCCACCGATGAGGATGTGGTTGCCGCTGGCCAGGCCGACGAGGGCGAGCACGAAGGCGAACGCACCGAGGGCGGGGAGGTAGTTGTTGCCGGCGGGCGCCCGGGTGAGCGGCACGCTGTCGGTGTGGACGACCTGGGCCTCAGCCTCGGGGTCGGCGTCGCGGAAGGCGATGAGGATGCCGGCCAGGCCGCCCGAGACGATGGCGAGGCCGGCGAAGAAGACGTAGGCGAAGTGGTTGCCGATGGCACCCTTCCAGCCCAGCGTGAGCGGGCCGAGGATGCGATCCATCGGTGCCTGGGTCTCACTGGTGAACCCGACCAGGAGGGCCGCGACCAGAGATGCGATGGCCAGCCCGGCGAAGAACCGGAAGGCCGTTGTGAACATGCGCGAGCGGAGCATGGCGGCCTACTTCGTGACGTAGATCGAGATCCAGATGAGGACGTAGACGGCGACGGTCGCATACCAGAAGAGGGCTGCGGCCGTGATGCCGTCGTGCTGCCGGGAGGTGAAGCTCCCGGCGAGCGCCCTGAAGCCCATGAGCGCCAGGAAGAGCATGGCGATCACGAGCATCAGGATGTGGGCGCCGGTGATCGTGTAGATCAGCACCGACTGGACGTTCGCCGTGATGTCGGCGCCCATCAGGCCCCACAGGTAGGTGGTCATCACGATCGTGGCGAAGCCGAACACGAACGTGACGCCCAGGGCGAGGTAGCTGTTGACCCGGTCGTCCTTGGCGATGGCCGAGACGGCCCACTGCATGGTGACGCAGGACATGAGCAGCGTGAACAGCATCGTGTTCGGCTGCTGCAGCGGGATGGTGAGCTCCTTGGGGAGCCACGCGTCGCTGGTGGCGAGGGTGTCGGTGCGCTCGGCGAGGTAGATGCCGATCAGCCCGACGAACACCATGAGCGACGCCGCGGCGGCGAAGGCGGCGCCGACGACGAGCACCCGGGGGCGCTGGACCGGCGGTGCCGGGGGAAGGGCGTGGGTGGCCGCCATCTCAGGCCTCCTCAGCGGGTGCGGCCGCGTCGAGGACGGGCTCGGGGGAACGGACGACGGCGAGCTCGCCGAAGTTGCCGGGGGGCGGCGGGGACGGGCAGGCCCATTCGAGGGACTGGCCGGTGCCCCAGGCGTCGGCTTCGACGCTGGGGCCGTGGGCGGTGGTGACCAGGGCGACGAGGCCGAGCAGCACGCCCAGGGCGAGCAGGGCGGCACCGGCCACCGAGATCACGTGGAGGGCGTCTTCGGCGTCGGCGAGACCGGTGAACTTGGTGGCGAAGCCGAGCAGGATCAGCGGGAGCCCGGCGAGCAGGCCGCCACCGAAGAGCACCAGCACGTTGAGCTTGCCCATGCCGTCGGCGGCGAAGCGGCCGGTCATCTTCGGCGCCCAGTACATGAGGCCGGCGATGGCGGAGGTGAGCACGGCGGCCACGACCAGGGCGTACTGCCCGGTGCTGTAGGCGGCGGTCTCACGCAGCTCGAGCGGGGTGATGACGTAGAGGGCGCCGGCCAGGACGGCGAGCAGCAGCAGCACGCCGGAGGCGAGGGCCAGGGCGAGGGGGCTCTTGGCGCTGACCTTGCCGGAGCGCAGCGTGGTGGCCCAGGCGGCGAGCAGCAGGAGCACCGGCAGCACGATCAGGAGGGCCATGCCGGCGTACACGGCGTCGTCCTGGACGTTCGGGTAGAAGTACGGCTGGGCCCAGGCACCGACGCTCAGGATGGCGAACCCGCCGATGCCGACGTAGAGCAGGCCCCGGTTCGACTGACGGACACCGGCCAGCGTGGCGACGATGTCGGAGATGATGCCGAGCCCCGGGATCATGAAGGCGTAGATCTGGGGCTGGCGGATCAGCCAGGAGATCTGCTCCCACTGGCCGGCGGCCACGCCGTAGTCGCTCGGGCGGCCGTAGCGGTGGTCGACGTAGATGAGCACCACGTTGGCGGCCAGCACCGGCAGGGTGAGCAGCCAGATCGAGCCGCCGACGAGGGTGGACCAGGTGAAGAACGGCGCCCGGTCGAGGCTGAGGCCCGGTGTGCGCAGGGCCACGGCGGTGGTCATGACCGTGATGGTGGCGATGATGATGGCGAGGATCAGGCCGAGCAGGGCCAGCAGGCCGAGGTCGGCGGCCTTCTCACGACCGCCGCCGATGCCGCCGTCGATGGCGTTGGCGACGATGAACACGCCGCCGGCGAGGAGCCAGGTCCAGAGGGCGGCCGAGGCGGCCCGAGGGAAGGCGACGGTGTTGGCTCCGACCTGCAGCGGCACCACGTAGGTGGCCAGGCCGAGCAGCAGCGGGATGATGACCAGCAGCACCAGGCCGATGTGGCCGCCGGTGAAGAGCGTGGTGGCGGCGTCGTCGGTGAGGAAGCCCTTGTCGCCGACGTCGTGGGCGCCGGCGAGGGCGGTGGCGATCCAGCCGACCACGCCGAAGACCAGGGCGATGACCACGTAGGTCACGCCGATCGCCTTGTGATCACCGGTACCGAGGAGGTTCACGGGCCTCGTGACCTCCGTGCCGGGCGAGGTGGTGCCCTCAGTGCCGGACTCGGGTCTCGTGTCGGTTAGCGCCATGTCAGTTGGAACCTCGTTCAGCGACCACACTCGGGCCGGCAAGGGCCGGGCCGGACCAGGGATCTCGAGCGTCACGGAAAATGACGCGCGTACGGATTGCGACTCTACACACGGCCAAAGGGCCGATCGAAAACCGACGTAAAGGCGACGCTCACAGGCCGAAGCGCACCAGCACGTCGAGCGCCATGGCGCCGAAGAGCAGGGTGACGTAGGTGATCGACCAACTGAAGAGGCGCATGGCCCTCTTCGGGGTCGGGTCCTGCAGGAGACGTACGGCGAAGGCGGTGAACACGGCCCCCAGCACGATGGCCGAGACCCAGTAGATGGCGCCCATGTCGCCGACCGGCGCGAACACCAGGGTGAGGAACCAGACGAAGACCGTGTAGACGAGGATCCGGATCGAGGTGGACCGCAGCGTGGCCACCACGGGCAGCATCGGAACGTCGGCGGCGGCGTAGTCGTCCTTGTAGCGGACGGCCAGGGCCCAGAAGTGCGGCGGGGTCCAGAAGAAGATGACGGCGAACAGCAGCCACGGCTCCCAGGCGAGGGAGTTGGTGACGGCGGACCAGCCGATGAGCACCGGGGCGGCCCCGGCGGCCCCGCCGATGACGATGTTGCTCTTCGAGGTGCGCTTGAGCCACAGCGTGTAGACGAACACGTAGAAGAGGCAGGCGGCCACGGCCAGCACCGCGCTGAGGAGGTTCACGAACCCCCAGAGCCAGGCGAAGGCCACGATCTCGAGGCCGACGGCGAACATCAGGCCATGCATCGGGGCGATGAGGCCGGTGACGAGGGGCCGGTTGCGGGTGCGCTTCATCAACGCGTCGATGTCGCGGTCGACGTACATGTTGATGGCGTTGGCCCCACCGGCGGCGAAGGTGCCGCCGACGACGGTCGCGACGATGAGCCACACCGACGGCATGCCCTGTTCGGCGACCACCATCACGGGGACCGTGGTGACCAGGAGCAGTTCGATGATGCGGGGCTTCGTCAGGGCCACATAGCCCCGGAGACGCGTCGAGAGGGGTGGACGCGCGACGGTCTTCATCGACGGCGATGGTAGAGCGGCCCGGCTCGGCGCCGACAATCGCGAGCGGAGGTCGGCCAAGGGTCACGCGGCGACGATTGCGGTCGGCGGTGAGGGCTCCCGTACCATCGCCGTCGTGCGGCTGCCTCGCCTGTCCCCCCGGGCCTACCAGCGCATCGTGCTCGTCGCCCTGATCACCCTCGTCGTGATCGTGGTGACCGGTGCCGCGGTGCGCCTCACCGGCTCCGGCCTCGGTTGCTCGGACTGGCCGACGTGCAACGACACCCGGATCGTCGCCGACATGGGCGACACCCACGCCCGCATCGAGTTCCTGAACCGGATGTTCACCGGCGCGGTGTCGCTGGCGGTGATCGCCGCGGTGCTCGGGTCGTTCCTGCGGTATCCGCGGCGCAAGGACCTCACCCGCTGGTCGCTCGGGCTGGTGCTGGTCGTCGTGGGCAACGCCGTGCTCGGCGGCATCACGGTGCTC
Source organism: Acidimicrobiales bacterium (assembly GCA_965279255.1). Taxonomy (GTDB): domain Bacteria; phylum Actinomycetota; class Acidimicrobiia; order Acidimicrobiales; family Acidimicrobilacustridaceae; genus CAMFLJ01. Next base: position 3,886,501 of record OZ257146.1, on the reverse strand, counting down.
ACCCACCTCACCCCCGAGATCGTGGCCGCCCACTTCCTGCTGTCGATCTACCTGATCTGGAACGGCGTCGTGCTCTACGAGCGGGCCGGCCACGACGGCTCGCCGGGGCTACCGCTGGTGCCCGGCCGGGTGCGGACGCTGGCCCGGGTGCTGGTCGGGCTGGCGCTGGTGGTACTGGTCACGGGCACGGTCGTCACCGGCACCGGCCCCCACGGCGGCGACCCCGACGTCGAGCGCCTGCCGTTCGACATCACCGAGGTGGCCCGGCTCCACAGCATGTGCACCTGGCTGTTCCTGGCAGTCGCCGTGTGGACCCTGGTCGAGCTGCGCCGCAGCGGCACGCCCCGCCAGGTCGACATCCGGGCGAAGCTGCTCGTCGGGGCGATCGTCGTGCAGGGGGCCATCGGCTACACCCAGTACTTCACCGGGGTGCCGCCCTGGCTGGTGATCGTGCACGTGCTGGGCAGCACCCTCGTGTGGATCGCCGTCCTGGAGTTCTACCTCTCCCTCACCGCCCATCCCGTCGAGGTGCCGGCCCGCCCGGTCGAGGTCTCGGCCCGCCAGACTGAAGGGTGATGCAGCCCTTCGTGCGATCCGGCCTCACCCGTGCGGTGCTCGCCGGTGGTGCCGCGCCCTCCGAGGCCGAGGTCGAGGAGCCGGGCATCGACACGACGCTCGAACCCGACGCTCCGTGGGTGGTCATCGTCTGGAACGACCCCATCAACCTCATGAGCTACGTGACCTTCGTGCTCCAGAAGCTGTTCGGGTACAGCCTCGAGAAGGCCCAGAAGCTGATGCTCGAGGTGCACGAGAACGGCCGGTCGGTGGTGTCCAGCGGCACCAAGGAGAAGGCGGAGCTCGACGTGTTCCGCCTCCACGAGCACGGCCTGTGGGCCACGATGCAGCAGGACTGACGTGGTCTTCCCGTTCCGCCGCACCTTCGCGCCCAAGGGCCCGGACCGCTTCGTGGTGAACCTCGGCAAGGACGAGCGCGAGGTCATCCAGGCGGTCTGCGAGGACCTCGGCTCGGTGCTCGACGACGGCGCCGCCAACCCGGCGCTGCGCCGACTGTTCCCCACGGCGCACGCCACCGACGCCGACGTCGACCGCGAGTACCAGGAGATGGTGCACGACGACCTGCTGTCGTCACGGCGCGAGATCCTGGCCGCCGTGGCCGCCTCGACCAGTCAGAGCGAGCTCGACCGCGAGACCCTCGAGCAGTGGATGGTGGGGCTGAACGCCGTGCGCCTCGTGCTCGGCACGGTGCTCGACGTCATCGAGGACGACTACCCCGACCTCGAGCCCGACGACCCCATGATCCCGACGTGGGCGGTCTACGAGTTCCTCGGCGGTGTGGTCGACGCGGCCGTCAACGCCCTCGCCTCGACCCTGGAGTAGCGAACGGCGGGGTCAGCGACAGGCGAGGCCGGCGGCCTGGCCGAGCTTCTCCGCCTCGTCCGGGTCGTTCACCGCTCCGGACACGATCTGCTCGGGGGTGAGCTGGCTGATCAGCGCGTCGCCGAAGCAGATGGCCTTGTCGATCGGGGCGCCCTGGCTGAGCACCTCGGCGACGGCCTCGAGGCGCAGGGCCACGTAGCCCACGACGACCTGGCCGTTGCCGACGGGCGAGACGGCCCCGTCGGCGGGCTCGCAGCTGCGCAGCACGGCGGCGTCGTCGACCCGCTCGACCGAGGCGTCGAAGCCGGGCATGGCGGCCGCCCACTGGCCGATGGTGGTGACCGCGGTGGCGGTGTCGGCCGGGGTGAGGCCCTGGTAGGCGACGGCGGTGCAGACCCGGTCGCCCTGCCGGTAGGTCACGCTCTGGTCGCCACCCCAGGCGTCGGAGAGCTTCAGCGCCTCACGCGGGTCGACCCGCTCGGAGAGGGTGAGCAGCCACGACACGGCACCGAACTGGCCGCCGTCGAGGCGCTCGGCGCCGGCGGGCACGGTCGGCTCGGCGACCTCGATCACAGAGACGCCGTCGAGGTAGCGACCGATGTCGAGCAGGTCGGCCTCTGAGTCGGGCGGGTCGGCCAGGGCGGCGTTGACCTTGGCGTTGCCACCCTGCTGGTCGAGGATGTCGACGAAGGGCCCGCCGACGGCGTACAGGCTGCCGAACGAGGACACGAGCACGTCGGGCACGTCGCCGAGGTCGACGTCCTCGCCCTGTTGGGCGGTCTGGCGGTCGTAGGCGTCGAGCTCGGAGTTGGAGAGCGTGTCGAGGTAGGCGTTCTCGACCCGGGTGGCGTCGCCCTCGGCGAGCGACTGCAACGAGAAGGCCTCGCCGTCGTCGAGGTCGTCGAGCTTGTCGAGGTAGCCCTGCTGGTCCTGCCAGGCGTGGGTGAGCTCGTGCACGAGGGTGACCTTGTGGGCGACGTCGAGGTCGGTGCCGAGCACCTTCACCTCGTCCGCCTCGCTGTCGTAGTAGGCGAGGGTGCCGCCGCCGTAGAGCTGGCCGAACGCCTCGTCGAGGTCGGTGCTGGCGTCGAGCAGGCCGAGGGCGCGGAGCTGGCCCTCGCTCGCGTCCTGGAGCGCGGCGTCCTCAGCGGTGGTGTCGTCGGTTGTCGCCTCGGCCTGGGCCTCCGCCTGGTACTGCTCGGGCGTGAGGTAGGTGATCGGCACCGGATGGTCGAACGGGGCGCCCCGCTGCTGCTCGACGAACTCGACGAGGGGCAGCACCTCGGCCGGCCACTGGTCGGGCGGGGTGGACGTAGAGGGGGACGTGTTCGACGCGCCGGGTTGCTCGGTCGGGTCGGCGAACGCTGTCACCGAGGTGCTGTCGTCGCGGGACACCCGCCAGGCGACGGTGCCGGCGAGGATGGCGAAGAGGGCGAGCAGCACGCCCGCCCCGATCAGGCGGTCGCGGACCGGCACACCGGCGGGCGGCGTGGGCGCGGACCCGTCGGGCTCGAGGCCACGAGGGGGGTCGGGGATGACCGGGGTGCCGGGGGGATCAGGGAACGAGATGGCGGCAACCGTAGACGGCGATGCGGCCCCTGCATTGGCGGCGGGCCTGGGGGGTCCTGCTATGGTGACCAAGCCCTCACGGGCAAGAGCCCCCATCGTCCAGTGGCCTAGGACGCCTGCCTTTCACGCAGGTAACACGGGTTCGAATCCCGTTGGGGGTGCAACACCTGGCTCTCCGCAAGGAGGGCAAGGCAACAGTGGTCCCGTGGTGCAGTTTGGAGTGCACGCCGGCCTGTCAAGCCGGAGGTCGCGGGTTCAAATCCCGTCGGGACCGCCATCGCCGCTCATCGATCTCGTGTCGTAGGTGGCGTAGCCCTATCGCTTCGGCGGAGGGCGCCCAGGGTCGGGTAGCTCAGTCGGCAGAGCGATCGCCTGAAAAGCGATAGGTCACCGGATCGACGCCGGTCCCGACCACTTGCGGAACCCCTGCCCTGCAGGGGTTCCGTTCGTTTTCGGGACGCGATGTGGTCGTCTCGCCCCGTCCGTCCTTTCGAGCACACAAGCAGCTGAAGGGTTGTGCCTCTGACTCGGCTGATCGGGTGTCACTGAGTTGGCGCCGGTCCGGTCCACTTGCGTAGTGGGTTACGTCATCCCACCTCGAGGACAAGTCAGTACCGCCACCTCTCCTCCCAGACTTGCGCTCGCAGCAGCAGTCTTCTGGCCGTTGTTCACGGAAACACCCGAGCGGGACCTGAGCCTCACAGAGCTCGCCGGAAGGGCCGGCGTCCCCCACGCCACTGTCCAGAACGAACATTGACCGCTCAAGTGGCGACCAGATGCCCGACCGCTCCGCGCGCTTCCCAGCTCTTGGGTCTCCTGGGTCGCGACCGATAACGGGGAGCCATCGGTAGTGCTGCGACACCTAGACGGGGTCCTGAGTAGCTACTCGATCGACGACTAGAACGGTCTCATGGCGGAGCGCGGGCGACGGGGTGGCTGGGTCATGGTCAGCGCTGGTCGCGAGCTCGACGCAGCGACCCCGGAGGTGACCACATGGCGGACCTCGGCGCAGAGAGCCGCCAATGCAGTGGGCTGGAGGCGCTTCTGGTGGATCTGTGGCGCGTACGCAGTGCTTCTTCTCGTCATCGTTGTGCTCAGACCGCTAGACGTCGACGTCTGGTCCTCGCTCGCCCCCACCAGCGCAAGCGACACCCTCGCAACTCTCTGGCAAGTGCAGGCAGGGCTCGTCACGCTCGGGTTTCCGCTTCTTCTCTTGCTGATCCAGCTATCCCGCGACGAGGGGGTCACGGCCCTCCGGTCTAGTGAGGTCCTTGCTCGAGAGACCAACGCCCGAGCTGCGATGGAGCTCAGCGCCGTTGGCCTGATTGCCGCCGCTGTCTTTGCTGCTTGGCTACACAGCGACCAAGCGGTCATCGCCGCGATTCTCCTTATTACTGTCCCTACGGTCGTAGTGCTGCTTCGGTCCTACTTCATCGCCCTCGACCTTCACATGGACCGGGCACGTCTCCGGCGCAAGTCCGGTGATCTGCTCCAGGAGAAGCTTCGCCTCAGTATGCGAGACCTATGGCAGATTCAGCGCGCGAACGCATTGCTCCTGGAGGGACTGGCGCCAATCGGGGGGAAACGTGGCTACCGCGACCCGGCCCCAGATGATGCTCAGTGGTGGTCGGTGACGGCGCCCGTCTCCGGCAGGATCACCGACATTGATCTATTCGGACTTCGCTCGCTGGTCGAGGAGCTGCCGGCCGCGGGTGATGGCGCTGCTGCAGGTGTAGACCTCCGCGGTCCTGCCCGCACAATTGACGACGGGGGCGCACCGCGATTTCAGCTTCTTCGATTTTGTGGCGACCCCGTGACCCGCGGCGACACAGTCCTCGCCCTCCGTAGGGAATCATTCGGCCTAACTGCCAACCCACGTCTTCCGCTCGCTCGTGTACTTAGGATCGAGACCGGTGGGGAGTGACGCCGGGGCCAGGTTCGCGGCCGAGCTCGCAGTCTTACGGGACAGCGTGGTCCGCTCCATCCGCCAGGACAACGTGGCGGACCTGAAAGACGGACTTGAGCTGTACGCCAGCCTGGTCCGCACCGTGCTTGAGGAGTTCCGGCATTTCCAGACCGTCACCCGCTCTGCTGAAGGGCCAGGCGTTTTCAGCTACTACGGCCGGGAGATGTCCTGGATCGAAGACGACGTCAGGACCTTTCTCGCCAACGCCTCATCTGAACCCGGCAGCGACGCCACACAAGAGACGCTGGGCTTCATACTTGGCCTGGTCAAGTTGGCCCTCGAGATGCGCGAGTTACCGGCTTTCGGGGCTTTCCTGCAGTACTTCACCATTGCCTGGGTCGAGGGTAAGTCACGGACCACACGCGATTCATGGCCGAGACTCCGAGGAAGTCTCCTGCTGACGCTCGAGAACTTCGGTGACTTCTGGGTCGGCCAAGAGCTCGCGCGCAGCAGCGCCGGCCAGGCCGAAGTACTTCCCTATGCGCATCGCCTCCTTAGCGAGATCACTCAGCTGATGAAGATCTCCGTAGACAACTCCTCCGCGGAAGACCTCCGAGCTTCCGCACAGGCCCTGTCTGAAATTCTCAGCCACGCCATCGAAGAGGACGAAGTTGCCGGCAGGCGGAGAGGGATGGATCACGGGACGATGCCAAGCCTCCTGGCGATCAAGAGCGCCGCAACGCTTGGCATCGAGTCATGGGTGCGTTTCCGGGTCAAGCACCACAAGACCGAGGAATCCGAAGGTCGCCGGCTGCTCGAAGCTCTGACGGATGCGGCTCCAGCCATCACGTGGAAGGGCTACGTAGCTGCCCTGGAGCGCTATGTCCCAGACCTTCTGCGCTGGACCTGGTGGGAAACTGGCCTGTGGGAGAACCGGCGCGCCGGGGCGCTTACGTTCGATTCGTGGCTGAGCGAGACTTTCGCCGGCGCACTCCTCGATGGGCGGGCAAGTCCTCCAACGGCAACGCTGCCGGTCTCCCAAGACTGGAGGTATCGAATTGAGCTGTTAAGCCAGCAGATCGAGCAGCTACGAGAGGCGCCTTTGGCGCTCGGCGCGGAGCCGCACTCGGATGAGCGCGTCACTCGCGTCCTCGTGCGATTGGGAGAGATGGTTTCGGAGATGCAGCACGCTGAGGACCGCGAGCTCGCCGCCCTTCCGCTGCTGGTGCAGAAGATCGATCTCTTCCGGACCAGTGTGGTCGCAGCTTGGAACGGGCCTCGCTACCTGCGGCACCTGGGCTCGACGGTCCGGTGGGACCCAACAAGCCGTGATCGTGCGGAGCCAAGCGGTTTTGGCATCAATCGCCTCGTCCCGAAGGACTACTTCGTTGAACAGCCAGGGGTATACGCAGATCCCGCTGACCTCGGTCGCGAGCTGGGTGATGGGCTAGGGCGGGGCGAGGATGCGCTGATCCTTGAAGGACTTCGGGAGTCCGTCAGATCCGAAGCGACTTCGCTGGGAGAGATCGCTGCTGCTGTCGTTTCAGCCGCCGATGAGCTGATCGCCGAAGGGCTCCAGCCCACCGTGCTTGTGATCAACTCATGGGATGTCCTTGAGGCGCTCCGATCCGTAACAGACTTACGAACTCGGAGGGCCGCCGCTGACGTCGAGGACTCCGTATGCCTACGGGGCCGCGAGGTGTCGGTACTGCTCCGCTACGGAGGTGCCGGGAGCTACTGCATCGTGGCGGATCTCGGGGCGGCTGTTGAGCTCACATTCCAGGATCCTGTCGCAGAGCGATCCGGCGATCGAGTCGAGTGGCCGCTTCTCGTAGGCGTGGAGCACATGGACGCCCGGCGCGCCAGCGAACTAGTTGACTCGGATCCAGCCTTCCGTCGCGCTGGAAGCCTGGAAATGAGCGTCAGTGACGCTGTCCTTGAGTTACAGAAGAGCGCCCACGTTCGGGCTTTGGAGTGGGTCAGCGTTCATGTCAAACCACAGGCCGCAGGTCGGCTCTTCGATGTAGAAGATGCCCAATGAGCACCGGGTCATAGGGCTAACAGGTGCTCCTGGCGCTCACTAGAGGAGGCTCGTCAAGCCATGACCCGACCCACCGCCGACGGGTAGCGTCGCTGCGGCCATCGGACGAGGGGGACAGGCGATGACGGAGAAGCTGGGGGCGGTCGTGGTCGGCACCGGGTTCGGGGTGCTCACGCACCTGCGGGCGTTGCGGGCGGCGGGGCTCGATGTCACCGCGCTCGTCGGTCGTGACCCCGACAAGACCGCGGCTCGGGCTGCGCTGTTCGACGTGCCCCACGCCTGCACCTCGCTCGCCGATGCGCTCGCCCTCGATCACACCGAGGTGGTGGCCGTGGCCACCCCTCCCCACACCCACGCCGAGCTGGTGATCGAAGCCGTCGGCGCCGGTCGCCACGTGCTGTGTGAGAAGCCCTTCGCCCGCGACGTCGACGAGGCCCGCCAGATGCTCGCCGCCGCCGAGGCCGCTGGGGTGGTCCACCTCCTCGGCACCGAATGGCGCTTCGGCACCGGCCAGGCCCTGCTCTCCCGGGCCGTTCGCGACGGAGTCATCGGCGAGCCCCGTTTCGGCATCTTCGCCCTCCAGATCCCCTCGCTGGTCGACCCCCGCGCGGAGCTTCCGGCGTGGTGGGAGCAGGAGTCCGAGGGTGGCGGCTGGCTCGGAGCCCACGGCTCCCACGTCATCGACCAGATCCGCACCACCGTCGGCGAGATCGAGTCCGTCAGCGCCCTGCTCCAGACCCTCGCCCCCCGCCCGGCCATGAGCGCGGACGACACCTACACCGTGCAGTTCCGCCTGGCCAACGGTGCCACCGCGCTGATGCATGGCTCGTGCGCCATCGGCGGGCAGTTCCTGATGAGCACCAAGGTCACCGGCACCGCCGGCACGGCGTGGCTGCAGGGCGACGAGGTCTGGGTCGACACCGGTGAAGGGCCCTGGGCCCTCGACGTGCCCGCCGACCTGGTGCTCGGCCCGCCCGACCCGCCGCCGGCCGAGCTGCTGCACACCGCCTACGACATGTGGCATTCGATGGGCATCGACCTCGGCCCCTATACCCGCGTGTTCGAGGTGCTGCGCGACCGGGTGCTCGGCCTGGAGGTGGCCGCCGACCCGGTGGCCGCCACCTTCGCCGACGGCGTGGTGGTGCAGGCCGCCACCGACGCCATCCGCCGCTCGGCCGCCGAGTCCACCTGGGAGACGGTCAGCGCGAGCTGAACCGGCCCTCGGCGTTCAGCGACCAGCGATGAGTCGCGCGCTCACGGCGAGTCCAAGCACCATGACCGAGACCGCTCCGCTCACCATCGACGACTACCTCGCCGCGCTGCCCGTGCCCGCCACCACCGAGGTGGCCGAAGCGGTGCGCCGGATCCGACTGGCAGCACCGGGAGCCGACGAATCCATCCGGTACGGGATGCCCGCGTTCCGGCTGGCCAACGGCCACCCCGTCTACGTCGCCGGGTGGAAGGCCCACCTCAGCCTGCACGACATCCCGACGCTCCCGCCCGACCTCGAGGAACAGGTGGCGCCGCTGCGATCGGGAAAGGACACGGTGAAGTTCCCGTTCACCACGCCGGTCCCCCACGACCTCATCCAGGAGATCGTGGCTGCCGTGGCGGCACGCCCCTCCTGATCGCACTCAGGTCGTCGTCCACTCCCGGTCGAACCAGCGCTGCACGCGGGACGACCCGAACGTCGCCTTGTCCTGGGCGAGCAACGTCGACGGGCCCTCCATGTCGCCGTGCGGGGCCTGGCCGCTGAGGAACGTCACCTGCACCTTGGCGACCTGGTCGTCACCGAACTCGAGGTAGCAGATGCCCGTGCCGTCGTAGGCGGCCGACGGCTGCTCGCCGCGGGCGATCGAGATGAGCTCGCGGGCCACCACCGAGGCCTGGCCCTCGGCGAACACGCCGGCCTTCGGGGTGCCGACGCTGGTCACGTCCCCCACCGCGTACACGCCGGGGTACGAGGTCTCGAGGGTCTGCGGGTCGACGGGTATCCAGCCATCGACGCACATGCCCGACTCCTGGACCACCGCCGGCGCACGATGCTCGGGCACGGCGAGGAAGAGGTCGAAGGGCATGCGGGCGCCGCTGGCGCAGATCGCGACCTTCTCGTCGGGGTCGACCTCGACGATGAGCTCGCCGGGGTGCCACGAGATGTCGCGCTCGGCGAACGCCTCGAGGAGTGCGGCCGACGCCGCCGGCGACGGCGGGATGGGCACGCCGAGGGGCATCACCAGCGACACCTCGGAGGTGTCCCTGATGCCTCGTTCGGTGAGCAGGTCGTGCACCAGCAGCGCCGTCTCGCTCGGGGCCGGCGGGCACTTGAACGGCGTCGAGGTCACCCCGACGATCACCCGGCCGCCGGGGAACTCCTGCAGCACCTCACGAAGGGCGAACGCACCGGCCACCGTGTAGAACTCGTGGCCCCCCTCGACCAGGCCCGGCGTGGCCTCGGGATGCAGGTCGGCGCCGAGGGCCACGACGAGGAAGTCGGCCTCGAAGGTGCCGGCCGTGGTCTCGACCCGCTTCCGCTCCGGGTCGATGGCGGTGACGGTGGCCCGCACGAAGGTGACGCCGTCCTTGACCAGGTCGTCGTAGGGGTGCACGACCTGCTCGGGCAGGGTGCGCCCGAACATCACGTCGAGCTTCGAGAAGCCGAACACGAAGCCCTCGCCCTTGTCGATGAGCGTCACGTCGACCTCGTCGCCGAGCGCCTCCGACAACGTGGTGGTGAGCTCCAGCCCACCGAAGCCGGCGCCGAGCACCAGAACCTTCATCACGATCTCCCACTCCCCTGGCCACCCGCCCCGGCGTCCGATGAACGCCCGATCCTACGGAATCGGCTCCGAGGCCGCCGCCGACACGAGCGGGTCAGTTCGGCTCGACCGACCCGGCGGCGCTGCTGGCGCTGACGAGGAGGAGGGCGAGCTGATCGAGCACTGCCGCCACGTTCGGCTCGCTGAAGTTGGCCTGGGCGGTGAGGCCGTCGCCGAGGGCGATCAGGAGCGAGGCCATGGCGTCGGGTGAGACCCACGCGGCGATGAACCCCTCGGCCTGCATCTCGGTGATGAGCGCCGACAGGTAGCGGCCGAGGCCGGCGTGGAGGTCGCCGAGCGACTGGGCGAGGGCCGGGTTCGTCGAGCACGCGGCCATGGCGTCGGCGTAGGTGCGGAGGTCGTCGCGCCCGTCGGGGAACGCTGCCTTGATGGTGGTGACGGCGGCGAGGAGTCGTTCGACGGGCGGGCCCTCGGCCTCGAGGGCGGCGCGCACCGGGTCGAGGCGGCGCTCGAAGAGCTCGGTCAGCGCCGCGGCGATGAGGGCGTCCTTGGAGTCGAAGTAGTAGGTGATCGCCTGGAGGTTGGCGCCGGCCCGGCCGGTGATCTCTCTGCTGGTCAGGCCGTTCAGGCCGTTGGCCCGCAGGCACTCGACGGTCGCGGCGACGAGCCGGTCACGGGTGGGGGCAGAGGGGTCGATCGCCACACCACGAGGATAGCGGGTTGCAATTCATACGTGTGTATGAGACGGTTCGAACACCAACCGAGAAGAGGACCGAACCATGACAACGATCGACCTGGTCACCGGAGCCGGCGGGTACACCGGCTCCTACGTCGCCGCCCAGCTGCTGGCCGACGGCCGCCACGTCCGCACCCTGACCCGCGAGACCGACGGCGTGCCCGCGCCGATCGAGCCCTTCGCCTACCGCTTCGACGTCCCCCACCTGATGGACGAGGCCTTCGCCGACGTCGACACCTTCTACAACACCTACTGGGTCCGCTTCGGGCGAGGCGGCTTCACCCACGACGACGCCGTGCGCAACAGCCTGGCCCTCATCGAGGGCGCAACGCGGGCCGGGGTCCGCAAGATGGTGCACGTCAGCATCATGAACCCGTCGCTCGAGTCGCCGTACACGTACCAGCGGGGCAAGGCGGTCGTGGAAGCAGCGCTCGTCGACTCCGGCATGGAGTACGCCATCGTCCGGCCGTCGGTGCTGTTCGGCGGCAACGAGATCCTCCTCAACAACGTGGCCTGGCTGCTGCGCCACCTCCACGTGTTCGCGGTGCCCGGCGACGGCCACTACCCGATCCGCCCGACCCACGTCGAGGACCTCGCCGAGCTCATGGTCGCCCTCGGCACCACCGGCGGCTCGTTCACCCGCAACGCCGGAGGCCCTGAGACCTTCGAGTTCGGTGACCTGGTCCGCCGGATCAAGGCCGCCATCGGCTCACGGGCCCTGGTGGCGAACCTCCCCAAGACGGTGGTGCTGCCCCTGATCCCGATCGTGAACCGCATCACCGGTGACGTCACCATCCACCGCGCCGAGCTCGACGCCTTGATGGACGGGCTCGCCTCGTGCGACGGCCCGCCCGCCGGCACCCGCCGCCTCACCGACTTCCTCGCCGGCCACGCCGACACGCTCGGCACCACCTACGCCAACGAGGTGCGCCGCAACTTCGACGTCGCCACGAGCTCGACCGGCGTCGCCGTCGGCTGAGTGCTCAGGCGCGGATGCGGAGCAGCACGTTGTAGCCGTGCCAGAGGACCTCGACCGAGGGGTCGTCGGCGAGCTCGCGCAGAAGGCGGGCGCCCTTGCCCGGCATCGTTCCGGTGGCCGCGAGGTGCGCCGTCGCAGCGGCGACGAGGTCCTGGCGGGGCACCCAGCTCAGGTCGAGCGGGGTGTCGTCGATCAGGACGAGCGTGCCGGGGGCGGCGCTGGAGCGAAGCGCCTCCCACTCGGCGACCACGTGGGCCTCCGAGGGTGCGGGGTCGGTCCAGTCGAGGTCGTAGCTGTCGAGGTAGACGAGGTCGACGGGCGCCGCGTCGGCGGTCTCGGCGGCGAGCCCGCTCAGGAACGCCACGCTGTCGCCGACGTGCAGCCGGGTCGCCGGTCCGACGACGGGGCGGAGCCTGTCGCTTGGGAGGGCACGGAGGTCGACCGAGTCGAAGCTCCCACCGAAGTGGCGGACGTAGGAGTCGAAGAGGAGCGTCGAGTCGACCCCCCACGCCGAGGTCCCGGTCTCGACGATGCGGGCCGGGCGACCCCCCAGCAGGCGCAGGGCGAGGCGGAAGCCCGGGGCCGTGCACTGCTGGTCGTAGGCCACGAACGACCGGAAGTGGGCGGCGACGAGCTCGTCGCTGTCGGCCAGGTCGACCGTCGCCAGGCGGGCGACCTCGGCGGCGAGGTAGCGGGTGGAGCGGCGGTCGGCCCGGCGCTGGCGAGCCGTCGGGCGTGGAGGTGATGGGTCCGACACACCGCTGGCCACGCTCTCGACTCCTCGTCCATCGGACCGAGGGGCTCCCGATCGCCGGGCCAAGGTAATCGTTCGCCGTCGAAGGGCCGGCGGCGGCCGGGGCGGCGCTCGAGCGGTCAGTTCATGGAGGTGAGGAAGGAGGCGGCGATCGGGCCGGCGGCCTGGGCGCCGAAGCCGCCGTCCTCGACCAGCACGGCGAAGGCCAGGTCTCCCTGGAAGCCGATCATCCACGCGTGGGTCTGCGGCGGGACCTGGCTGCCGAACTCGGCGGTGCCGGTCTTGGCGCTCACCGGGCCGCCGGGCACGCTGCGCAGCACGGTCGCTGTGCCGCCGGTGACGACGCCGCGCATGAGCTCCTGCAACGTGGCCACCCGGGCCGGGTCGAGGCCCTGCGACGGGGCGACGGCCGGTGCGGTCGTGGTGGTCGACGCTCCCCCGGCGACGGCGCTCGTGGTGGTGGTGCCAGTCGCGGCCGGAGAGCCGTCGGGCACCAGCCGCGCCCCGCTGAGCGGATCGGTGACGAGCAGGGGCGTGACCGTCGTGCCCGACGCGGCGCTCGACGCCACCAACGCCATGCCGAGCGGGCTGGCCAGGACCTTGCTCTGGCCGATCATCGTGGCGGCGCGCCCGACGTCGTCGGTGTTGGCGGGCACGTCGCCCCCGAAGGCGGGGATGCCGAGGGGGTACTCGTCGGCCAGGCCCAGGTCGGCGCCGGCCGCGGCCAGGTCGGCGTCGGTGACCCGGTTGGCGAGGCTGACGAAGGCGGTGTTGCACGAGTCGGCGAAGTCGACCCGGAACGGCACCGCCCCCAGCGCCTCGGACTCGGCGTTCACGAACTGACGGCCGCCGACGTCGAGACTGGGCGGACACGCCACCACCTCGTCGGGGGTCAGGCCCTTGCCGAGGAGGGCGAACGTCGACACCACCTTGAAGGTGGACCCCGGCGGGTACCGGCCCTCGAGGGCACGGTCGAGGCCGTCATCGCCCGCACCGCCGTTGGCGACGGCGAGCAGCTGGCCGGTGCTGGGCCGCACCACCACCATCGCCGCCGGCTTCGGTGCCGACGCGAGGGCAGCCTCGGCCTTGGCCTGCACCGTGCTGTCGAGGCTCACCAGGATGTCCTTGCCAGCCACCGGCGCCTTCTCGAACAGCGTGCGAGGAGGGCCTGCTTGGACCGATCAGTCGACCAACGTCGTAGACGTCGACGTGTCGACCGGTGCACCCGTTGCGGCGTCGAGCGCACCGGGCATGGCCTGGACGGACACGCCGTCGGTGCCTGACAAGCGGGCGTCGAATGCCTCCTCGAGGCCGCCGTGACCGACGAGTTGACCGGCGACGATGCTCCCGCCGGACTCGGCGATGTCCTCCGCCGTCGCCTCCCCCACGCTCCCCAGCACCGGGCGGGCGAAGGTGGCACTGGGCGCGAGGACCCTCGTGCCCTGCTGGAACGCCGTGCCCGGCAGGTCGTAGATCTCCGGCTTCACCTGGTCGTAGCGCTCCCGGCGCAGGGTGACGACCTCGACGAACTGGTCGGGGCCCGCCGCCGCGACCCGCTGCTGGAGCGCGGCACCGTCGATCTTCTCCGCCGCCAGGACATCGGCGACCCGGGCCGCGGTCGTGGCCAGCTGCTCCGGTGTGGGTGACGCCGCACCGGCCTTCGGGGTGGCGATGCCGACGCGGACCACCGCCCGCTTCACGAACAGCGGCACGCCGGCCGAGTCGAGGATCGTGCCCCGCTCGGCGGCGACCCGGTCGGTCTGCAGGGCCTCACCGGCCTGGAGGCTGGGCTCCACGGCCGAGGTTGACCACTCGACCATCCAGGCCTTCCCCTCCTTCACCACGGGTGTCGGCACGGTGTAGGTCCACGGCACGCCGTCGGCGAGGGTCCACGTCACCTCGATCTGGGCGGTGCCGCGGTCCTTGTCCTGCGGATCGACGGCCACGTCGCCCACCACGACCGAGGGGAGGTCGACCTCCGCCGGGCCGAGGTCGTCGGTGATGGCCTGCACGCGCGCTGCGACATCGGCCCCGGCGGCGCCACCGGCGAAGGTCAGCGTGTCGAGGGTGCCGGACTGCCAGGCGCCGGCGTAGGCCTCGGCGGCCGGTCGGGCCCCGGCGAAGGGATCGTCGTCGGACCGGCCGAACACCAACCAGGCCCCCACCGCCAGCACCGCCACGACGACGACCGCCGCCCCGATCAACAGACCCCGACGCGTTCCGCTCATCACTGCTCCGATCAGTTCCCGTGGGCCTCCGCCGACCTCCGGGACCGCCATGTTGGCCCCGCCGGGCCGCGGTGTGCGAGCGCGATCGGGAACGGGTCCGGGTCTCTACCCGTCCTCGTCCCGGACGGCGTACCGGGCCGGCGAGTCACCGACCACCGACCGGAAGTGCCGGATCAGGTGCGACTGGTCGGCGTACCCGAGCTCGGCGGCCAGGCTCGCCCAGTCGACGTCGGGGTCGGTGTGGGCGGCGGCCGCCACGTCGAGCAGTCGGTGGCGCTGCACCACCGACTTCGGGCTCACACCCACGTACTCGCGGAACCACCGCTGCAACGTGCGGTCGGACACCCCGGCGATGTCGGCCAGCTGGCGGGCCCGCACGATCGTCCGGTCCGCCTCGGCCCGCTCGACCAGCGTGGCCACCTGGTCGACCATCGGATCGGCCTGTGGACCGAGCGAGACCAGCCACTGCGCGAGCTCGTCCGCCGCCTGCTCGACCGGCAACCCGGGATCGAGCAGCCGGGCCGCGATCAGCCGGTCGTCGACGCCCACGACGTCCTCCGCCGGGACGACCCGGTCGACGAGGTGGTCGAGCCCTCCCGCCACGAAGGGCCGGAAGCCGCCGGGCCGGAATGCAACCGCGACCGTGCGGCCCACTCCCTCGAGCACCCGCTCGAACAGCTCGGTCGGCACCCCGTGGACGAGCAGGCGGGGCTCGCCCTCCCACAGCTCGGCGGCCAGGTGCACCGTCGGCCGGGGGATCACCTGCTGGGCGTGGGCCTCGGGCGTGTCCCAGAGGACCCACCACAGGTAGTCGACACTCCACGCCAGCTCCGCGGGCGGAGCGGCCCGGCCGATCGTGACCCGTCCTGCCGCCCGCCGGGGATCGAGGACCTGCGCCCGATCGCGGGGCCGACTCGGATCCATGGCCGGAGTGTAGGGAGCTGTCGCATTTCTCCTATCGGCCGCGCCGGCACCGACGCACGCTGAGGCCATGACCGCAAAGCTCGCCATGTTCACCATCGACTGCGCCGACCCCGCCGGCCTCGCGGCCTTCTACAGCGAACTGCTCGGCATGACCGTCGCCCACTCGGGCGACGACTACGCCATGCTCACCGGGGAGGGCCCTGCGCTCGGCTTCGGCCGGATCGACGACTACCAGCCGCCGGCCTGGCCGAACCACGGCACGAAGCAGTACCACCTCGACCTCGCCGTCGAGGACATCGCCGAGGCCGAGGCCCGGGCCATCGGGCTCGGAGCCACCCTCGCCGATCCCCAGCCGGGCGAGACGTGGCGGGTCCTGCTCGACCCTGCGGGCCACCCCTTCTGCCTCACCTCGGCGGCCAACTGGGGCTGATCCGTCCTCCGGCTCGGCACCCTCGTCATGCTCAGCGGGGCATGACGAGGGCCGCGCAGGCGATGCAGCGGGTCGTCGTGGGCAGGGCGGCGAGCCGCTCCGCGCCGATGTCACCGCCGCAGGCCTCGCACCGCCAGTAGGTGCCCTTGCGCACGCGCTCGGCCGCCCGATCGAGGTCGACCAGGCGCTCCTCGGTGTGGCGCAGCAACGCCGTGGCCTTGGCCCGCTCGTAGCCGTTGGTGGCGCCGTCGGGATCGTGCTCGTCGTCGTTGTTCGAGAGCGACACCGACTCGATGATCTCGTCGAGCTCGGCGGTGAGCGCGGCGATCATCCGGACGGCCTCCGCCCGCTCGCCGCCGATCCGGTCGACCGCGCTCGTCGTGTCTGCCCGTTGGTCGAGGTCGGGGTCGAGGTGATCCACCCCTGGTCTCTACCCGCCTCGCGCACCCGCTTGTTGGGTACGTAGGCAGGGACTCGAGCCCAGGAGGACCTGTGGACCTGTACGACATCGGTGTGATCGGAGCGGTGGTGGTCGGCGCCGGCCGGGCCCTGACCGGGCTGGCCTTCCTGGCCCGGCCCGAGCCGGCAGCACGGAGCTGGGTCGGGGAGGTGTCGACCGGCACCACCTACCTCACCCGCGGGATCGGGGCCCGTGACCTGGTGATCGGCGGCGGGATCCTGTGGGCGGTGGTCGCCGACGCGACCCCGGCGGCATGGGTGATCGCATCGGTGATCGGCGATGCCTCCGACGCCGCCTTCGCCGCGGCCGAGCTCGACGGCGAGCGGAAGCGGCGTGCGCTCCTCCTGGCCGGCGGGTTCGGCGTGCTCGGCGCAGCGACGGCGGCCCTGCTGCTGGCCGGTTGAGGGCCAGCTGAGGGCCGGCTCGCGGCGCCGAAGGGCGGGCAGGTGCTCGACCCGGTCGCCGTGGGGAAGGGACAAGGGATGCGTGCTTCCACCGATCAGGTTCGAGATCTCACCCATGACGTCGTCGACGGCGCTCGACGACGGGCCTCAGGGGCGGTCGTCCACGGCGCCGATCGTGTGGTCACCACCCTCGACGGTGCGGCGTCCACGATCGGCGAAGGGGTCGACCGGCTCACCGAGCGGGCCCCGACCCTGTCCCTTGCCGCTCGCCCGCCGAAGCGTCGCCACCGGGTGCGAACCGTGCTCATCGCCTCAGTGGTGCTCGTCGTGATCCTGGCCGTGGCCCGCAAGCTGCTCGGCGACGAGCCCCAGGAGGTCACCTCCGGCCCGGCCACCGACGACGCCGGCGCCAAGAAGAAGGCGTCGAGCAACGGTGACGGCCCGAAGACCGACGAGGCCGACGACGCGGAACCGCTCGAGGACGCCAACGTCGGCGACAACTAGTCCCGCAGCTGAGACGAGGGCCCGGGCCACGCCCGGGCCCTCTCGCGTTCACCGGCGGCGGCGGTTCGCCTTCTCGGCGGCGACGAACTCCGCGGCCAGCGCCGCCGGGGCCACCGCCAGCCAGCCGTCGACCACGGCCTCGCGCACCACGCCCGGGGCCGCGACCCGCAACTGCACGAGCACGGCGGAGAAGCCGTTGAAGTGCTCGATGGTGAAGAAGCCTCGGTGGCGGGCGGCGAGGACGGCCTCCTTCTCCGCCAGGTCCTCGACCGTCACGGCGAGGATCGGGCCGTCAGGCACGGGATCGGCCCCGAACCGCTTCACGTCGGCCTTGCTGAACGGCCGCACCCAGGCGAACACCTTGCCGCCCACGAGCCAGGAGCGGTTCCCCCAGCGCTCGCCGACGGTCACCTGAGGGAGCGACTCGGCGATGGCAGCGACCTGCTCGACCGTGACCATGTCCGCCTCCGGACGGCTCTAGCGGGCCACCGAGGCGAGGGCGGGGTCGTCCTCGGGGATGGTGGTGACGTCGACGGTGACCTTCAGCTTCTGGTGCTCGCTCTGGGTGTAGATCACGCCCTTGAGCGGCGGTACGTCGGCGTAGTCGCGACCCCACGCCACGGTGACGTAGCGGTTGTTCACGAACTTGCCGTTGGTGGGGTCGATGTCGACCCAGCCGACCTGGGGCACGAACACCGACACCCAGGCGTGCGACACGTCGGCACCGACCAGGCGCTCGCGGCCCGGGGGCGGGTCGGTCTCGAGATAGCCGCTCACGTAGCGGACGGCGAGGCCGAGGCCCCGCAGCGCGCTGATGGTGAGGTGGGCGAAGTCCTGGCACACGCCCTTGCGCGCGGCGATCACGTCGTCGACCGGCGTGCTCACCGTGGTCGAGCCCGGAGCGAACTCGAACTCGGTGTGCAGGCGGGTGCAGAGCTCCTCGAGCGCCTCGACGATCGGGCGGTCCGGAGCGAAGGTCGGGAGGGCGTACTCGATCGCGGCCAACGACGGCGTGGCCGCCGGGGAGGCGAGGACGAACTGGCGGGCGTCGAGCGTCTCGACCGCAGGGTCACGGTGGAGCAGGTCACGGGCCTGCTCCCAGCGCAGGTCGCCGACGATCGGCAGGATCGCCCGGCGATCGCGCACGTCGACCATCGAGGTGGCGGTGACGGTGAGGGTGCGGTGGCGCTCGAGCACGGTGAAGTGGGCGACGCGGTTGCCGAAGAAGTCGCGCCGCTCGCGGTAGTGCTCGGGGAACGGCTCGATCGTCAGCGTTGACGAGTACGTCTGCTGGCTCTGGGTCTCCCGCGGGTGCAGGTGGGCCTCGCCGTAGCTGGCCGACACGTCGGACTCGTAGTCGTACCGGGTGCGATGGACCACGCGATAGGTCATGCCCGACGCTCCTGCTGCTGGAGCACGAAGGTGCCGCTCGGGGGCGACACCGACACGACCCGCTGCGGCAGCTGATGGGAGAAGTGCGCCGTGTCGAGCGCGGCGCCGAGGTCGACGAGCAGGCCGCTGACGTTCGCGAGGAAGGCCGACAGCGGCAGGGGCCGACCGGCGGTGTCGTCGGTGCCGGCATCGGCTTCGAACCGGGCCAGGTCGTTGGTGTCGGCGAGGGTCACGACGGTGGCCAGCTCGGAGACCAACGCCTCGATCTCGACCTGGCCCTCGCCCTCCGGCGCGGGGATCGACCGCACCGCGTCGGCCAACCGGGCGACCTGGTAGGCGAGCGAACGAGGGTTGGCGACGTCGAGCACGAGCAGGTCGAGCATGGTCTCGACCTGGGCGTGGGAGCGGTACCGACGCCGGTAGGTGACGATGCTCTCGGCCGAGGTCAGCACCGACTCGATGAGGAGGCTGTCGGTGGCGGCGTCACGACGGATCGTCATCGTGGCCTGCAGCAGGGCGCACAGCTGCAGCGCCCGCTCGAGCCGGCGGCCGGCCTCCATGAACTGCCAGCCGGCGTCGCGAACCATCGACTCGGCCGAGAGCCCGGCGAGGGCCAGCATGGCCGCCATCACCCGACCGAGAGCGCCGGTCACCGCCGCCACCGGGAGGTTGCGGTCGAGCACCGCCAGATCGCGCTCGAGGTGGCCGATGACGAGCCAGGTGTCGTTGGAGAGCTGGTCGCGCACCTGGGCGGCGGCGCTGAGCATGGCCCGCACCGAGTGGGCCACCGAACCGACGCGGTCGGCGTCGACGAGCAGGGCCCGGAACTCGGTGCCGGGCTCGGCCAGGCGCTGGGCGACGGCCTCGCTCTCGCCGACGAAGCCCGGGTAGGTGCCGCTCGTGTGGGTGAGGGCGGCGAGCAGCACGTTGACGCAGGCGTTGCCCGCCGGGTTGGTGCCGGGGGCGAACTCGATCAGGCGGTCGGACGTGACCCGCAGCTGGCGCACGAGGTCTTCGGAGCGCTCGGCGTAGCGGCTCAGCCAGAACAGGTTCTCGGCGGCCCGCTGCGACATCGAGGTCTCGGGCTCGATGGTCTCGATGGTGTCGTCGGGCTGGAGCCAGAAGCCGGTGAGGCGCTCTGGCTCGCGGCTGAGCACCCACGTGTCCTTGCTCCACGCGCCGCTCTGGTTGCTGACGATGGGGTCGTGCGGGCCGCGGGCCACCCGGGTGAGCCCACCGGGCATCACGGCGTAGCCGCGGTCGCGGGCCACGACGAAGCCGCGCACCACCGAGCGGCGGGGCTCGAGGGCGCCGTCGACCAGCGTGGGGGCCGAGCCGAGCAGCACCGGCTCCTGGCCGACCCAGGCGTGGGGCTTGGCCACGATGCGGGCACGGAGCTCCGCCTGTTCACCGGACGAGAGGCCCTGGCCCACGACGGTGGTGCGCACCTCGTCGGACACCGACTTCAGCACGAGCTCGTCGAGGCGGCCGAGCACCTCGCGCATCGACTCGGGGTCGCCGCACCACAGCGTGCGGGCCGACGGCATCTTCAGGGGTTGGCCCAGCAGCGCCTCGGACAGCGCGGGCAGGAAGGCCAGCAGGGCCGGGTTCTCGAGCACGCCGCTGCCGAGGGTGTTGACCACCGAAACGTTGCCGACGCGGCAGGCCTCGAGCAGGCCGGGCGCGCCGAGGGTGGACTCGGGGCGCAGCTCGAGCGGGTCGCACCATGGCGGGTCGACGCGGCGCAGGATCACGTGGACCGGCTCGAGGCGACCGAGGGTGCGCACCCAGACCCGGCCGTCGCGCACCCGCAGGTCGGAGCCCTGCACGAGCGGGTAGCCGAGGTAGGTGGCGATGGCGCCGTGCTCGTAGGCGGTCTCGCTCCACGGCCCCGGCGTGAGCACCACGATGCGGGGCACCTCGACCTGGGCCGGGGCGACGCGCTGCAGCGCGGCCCGCAGCTCGCGGAAGAACGGGGCGAGGCGCACGACCTCGGCCTCGCGGTACATGTCGGGCAGCACCCGGGAGACGACGACGCGGTTCTCGAGCGCGTAGCCCATGCCCGACGGCGCCTGGGTGCGATCGGACAGCACCGTCCACGCCCCGTCGGCGTCGCGGGCGAGGTCGAAGGCGGCGTTGAACAGCTGGTGCTCGCCGGGCAGGCGGATGCCGTCGCACTGGCGCAGGAAGCCGGGGTGGCCGTAGACGACCTCCGGCGGGAGCACCCCCTCGGCCATGAGCCGCCGGGGCCCGTAGAGGTCGGAGAGGACGAGGTCGAGCAGCTCGGCCCGCTGGGCGAGGCCCACCTCGATGCCGGCCCACTCCTCGGCGGACACGACCACGGGCACCGGGTCGAGGATCCAGGAGCGGACCTCGGTGCTGCCGTCGCTGACGTCGTTGTAGGTGACGCCGTCGTCGGCCAGCAGCCGCCGCGCCTCGTTGGCCCGGGCGGTGAGCTCGAGCGGGCCCAGGTGGTCGAGGGTGCGGGCCACGTGGGCCCAGTGGCTGCGCACGCCACCCGCGTCGGACAGCTCGTCGAACACGCCCTCGGAGGGGCGATAGCCGACGGGCAGCTCGGTGGTGGGGGGCGGCGGGGTCATGGCGCGGGGGTGTGAGCGTCTCAGTGCGCGGGGCGAAGTGGCGCCGCCGGGGCCAGCGTCGCCGGGCGGCGCAGGTCCAGGGTGCGAGGGTACCCGTCGATGCGGGACAGCTCGGATTCCAACCCGGCCACGTCGACCGGGCCCGGGGTGTGGCCGACCGTGCCGAAGCGCGCCGTGCGGCGGGCGTCGGCCTCGTTGGCGTTCACCGGGAAGCGGTCGTAGTTGCGCCCACCGGGGTGGCTGACCCGGTACGTGCACCCGCCGATCGAGCGGCCGGCGGCCAGGTCGACGAGGTCGAACACCAGCGGGGAGTGCACGGCGATGGTGGGGTGCAGCGCCGACGGCGGCTGCCAGGCCCGGTAGCGCACGCCGGCGACGTGGGTGCCGGGGTTGGCGGTGGGCCGCAGCGGCACCGCCCGGCCGTTGCAGGTGACGACGTGGCGACCGGGCACCAGCCCCTCGACGCGGACCTGCAGGCGCTCGACCGACGAGTCGACGTAACGGGAGGTGCCCGACTGCGAGACCTCCTCGCCGAGCACCAGCCACGGTTCGATGGCGGCCCGCAGCTCGAGGCGCACGCCCTGCACCTCGACGGTACCGAGGCGGGGGAAGCGGAACTCGAGGAACGGGTCGAGCCACGAGAGCTCGAAGGCGATGCCGTGGTCGACGAGGTCGTCGACCACGGCGGCGACGTCGGTGGCGACCTCGTGCGGCAGCAGGAAGCGGTCGTGCAGCTCGGTGCCCCAGCGCACGAGGCGGGCCTCGTACGGGTCGTCCCAGCAGCGCAGCACCAGGGCCCGCACGAGCAGGGCCTGCACCAGCGCCATGCGGTGGTGCGGGGGCATCTCGAAGCCGCGCATCTCGAGCAGACCGAGCCGGCCGCGCTCGCCCTCGGGGGTGAAGAGCTTGTCGATGCAGAACTCGGCCCTGTGGGTGTTGCCGGTGAGGTCGACGAGCAGGTGGCGGAAGAGCCGGTCGACGAGCCACGGGGGCACGTCGTCGCCGAGGCGGTCCATCTCGCCGAAGGCGATCTCGAGCTCGTCGAGGGCGTCGTGGCGGGCCTCGTCGATGCGGGGGGCCTGGCTGGTGGGGCCGACGAAGCGGCCCGAGAACAGGTACGACAGCGACGGGTGGTGCTGCCAGTAGGTGACCATGCTGCGCAGCAGGCCGGGCCGGCGCAGGAACGGGCTGTCGGTCGGCGTGGCGGCGCCGAGGGTGACGTGGTTGCCGCCGCCGGAGCCCGAGTGGGTGCCGTCGAGCTCGAACTTCTCGGTGCCGAGGCGCGACTCGCGGGCCGCCTCGTAGAGCACCTCGGTGGTCTCGACCAGCTCCTCCCACGAGCGGGCCGGCTGGAGGTTGACCTCGATGACCCCGGGGTCGGGGGTGACGACGAGGGTGCGGTGGCGAGGGTCGCGGGGCGGCGGGTAGCCCTCGATCACGACCTGCAGCCCAGCGGCCAGCACCTCGGACTCGATCACGGCGAGCAGCTCGACCGCGTCCTCGAAGTGGGTGAGGGGCGGCAGGAACACGTGCACCCGGCCCTGGCGCAGCTCGACACCGAGGGCGGTGGGCGGGGCCTCGTCGACCGGCACGATGGCGGCGCTGGTGCCGGGCCGCCACGCGGCGCGGGTGGTGGCCGTGGAGGCCTCGGTCGCCGCCGACTTCGAGGCGAGCGACGGCGAGAGCGACGGCTTCGGGGGCAGCGGGCCCCGGGGCTCGAACGGCGAGCGCTCCGGCTCCGGCTCGGGCGGGGTCCAGGTCAACGAATCGAGCGGCAGGCGCAGGCCGGCGGGCGAGTCGCCCGGCAGCAGCACCAGGCGGCCGCGGCGCAGCACCCACTCGCTGGTGGCCCAGCCGCCGGGCTCGGTGCGCAGGTGGTGCAGCGGCATGACCCACGCCGAGGCCACGCCGATGCGCTCGTCGAGGGCCGCCACCACCTTTGCCCGGCCGGCTTCGTCGGCCACGGTGGGGTCGTCGGGGACGACGTCGTCAGCAGGGGGCTCGCCGGCGGGGGTGCGGGCCTCGTTCAGCAGGTCGACGAGGGGGTCCTCGTAGGCCGGGTGGAGGAAGCCCTCGGGCACGCCGAGGCGCCCGGCCAGGGCGGTGGCCAGCGCGCCCGCCTGGGCGAGGGTCGAGGTGCCGGGGGTGAAGGGGTCGGCGAAGGCCTCGGGGTGCGACCACAGGTCGGTGCCGTCGGTGCGCCAGTGGATGCCCAGCTGCCAGCGGGGCAGGGGCTCGCCCGGGTACCACTTGCCCTGGCCGGCGTGGAGCAGGCCGCCTTGGGCGAACCGCTCGGCCAGGCGGCCGGTGAGCTCCCACGCCTTGGCCCGCTTGTCGTCGCCGTCGGCGCCGACGGTCCACTCCACCGCGTCCATGTCGTCGATCGAGACGAAGGTCGGCTCACCGCCCTCGGTGAGGCGCACGTCGCCCTCGACCAGGCGGGCGTCGACCGCCCGGCCCACCGCGTCGATGCGCTCCCACTGGTCGTCGGTGTAGGGGAACGTGACCCGTGGGTCCTCGTGCACCCGGGTGACCGTGTTGGAGAAGTCGAAAGTGACCTCGCACGGCTGGGTGGCACCGGTGACCGGCGCGGCCGACGCCGGACGGGGCGTGGCCGCCAGCGGGATGTGCCCCTCCCCCGCGAACAGGCCGGAGGTGGGGTCGAGCCCCACCCAGCCGGCGCCGGGGAGGAAGACCTCGCACCAGGCGTGGAGGTCGGTGAAGTCGGCCGTCGGTCCCGAGGGCCCGTCGAGGGGCTTCTGGTCGGCGACGAGCTGCACCAGGTAGCCGGACACGAACCGGGCGGCGAGGCCCAGGTTGCGCAGGATCTGCACCAGCAGCCAGCCGCTGTCACGGCACGAGCCCAGCGCCTTGCCGAGGGTGACCTCCGGGTCCTGCACACCCGGCTCCATGCGGGTCGTGTAGGCGATGTCGCTCTGCAGCCGCTGGTTGATGGCGACGAGGAAGTTGACCGTCGGGGTGCCCTCGGGCGGCATGGCGACCTCGTCGAGCCAGCGCTGCAGCATCGGGCCGACGGGGTCGCACTCGAGGTACGGGCCGAGGTCGCGCAGCAGCTCGGGGTCATAGGCGAAGGGGATCGCCTCGGCCTCGGGCTCGAGGAAGAAGTCGAACGGGTTGATGACCGTGAGGTCGGCGACGAGGTCGATCACGATCGACAGCTCGGTGGCCTTCTCCGGGAACACGAGCCGGGCCTCGAAGTTGCCGAACGGGTCCTGCTGCCAGTTCACGAAGTGATCGCTCGGCTCGACCGTCATCGAGTAGGCGAGGATCGGGGTGCGGCAGTGAGGCGCGGGCCGCAGTCGGACCACGTGCGGCGTGAGGCCGACGGCGCGATCGAACAGGTAGCGGGTGCGGTGCTCGAGCGCGACGTGGATGCTCATGGAGAGGCGGCCTCGGTGCCCGTTCCCGGGAAATAGGTGGCGGCGAGCTGCCCGTGCAGCCCGCTCAGGGCGACCTGGAGGTCGTCGACGAAGCGGTGGATGCCGGCGAGGTCGACCTCGCCGGGCGCGACGGCGTCGAGCAGCCGGTAGCTGGTGATGGCCGCGTCGAGCGCGCCCCCGTTGTGGGGCAGCTCGGGCAGCAGGCGCATGATCTCGATCAGGCAGTACTCGACCGACCGGGGGAAGGCGGAGTCGCGCAGCAGGAACTGCACGGTGTTGGCCGCCGAGATGACCCCGCCCATCTGGCGGCGGTACATCTGCTCGCCGCCGAGCGAGCGCAGCATCGCCATCCAGGTGAGGTCGGTGTACGGGATGGGCGTGTCGGCGCCGGCCGACATCAGGATGCCGGCCTGCACGTCGAGCACGCGGCTGGTCATGTCGGCCCGCTCGACCAGGCGCCCCACCTCGAGGAAGCAGTAGGCGAGGTCACGGCTCATGGTCGAGTCGGCGGTGCCGATCATCGTGTGGCAGCGGCGGATGACCTCCTCGGTCCACATCATCCGAGAGCCGCGGGCGCAGCCGGCGACGGCGCTGACCTGCACCCACTGCCGGGTCTCGTTCACGACCTCCCACATGCGCTTCGGGAGCAGGCCTCGGGTGACCCGCAGGTTCTCGCGCGCCTGCTCGATCGAGGTGATCACCGAACCGTGGTTCTCCGGCGCGGCGAGCAGGAAGCCGACGACGTCGTCCTCGGTGACGCGGTCGTAGCCGTCGTCGAACGCCTCGCGGCTGCCGGTGACGGCGAGGAGCGGCGCCCAGCCGAGGCCGACCGAGCGGGGCAGGTCGACGAACAGCTCGGTGTGGGTCTTGACCAGGCGGGCGGTGCCCTCGGCCCGCTCGAGGTAGCGGCCGGCCCAGTAGATGTGCTCGGCCACGCGCGACAGGAGCATGGCTCCCGGCAGCGGGACGATGTCGGGCTCGACCTCGTCGGGGCGATCGACGGCGACCTGGCGATCGCTCATGCCGACACCTCCTCGCTGGTGCTCGACTGCGACTGCGACTGCGTCTGTGACTGCGACTGCCCAGGGATCGAGCGAGAGGCACCGTCGGCCACGTCGGGATCGATGATCCAGGTGTCCTTGCTGCCGCCGCCCTGGGAGCTGTTGACCACCAGCGAGCCCTCGCGCAGGGCCACTCGGGTGAGCCCGCCGTTGGTGACGTACGGCCTCTTGCCCGAGAGGATGAACGGCCGCAGGTCGATGTGGCGGGGCGAGGGCCGCCCGTCGCACAACGTGGGGGCGGTCGACAGCTCGACGATGGGCTGGGCGATCCAGTTGCGGGGCTCGGCCTGGACCGCCAGGCGGATGGCCTCGGTCTCCTCGGCGGTGGCGTGGGTGCCGATGTAGATGCCCGTGCCGCCGCTCTCGTTGGCCGGCTTCACGACCAGCTCGGCCAGGTGGTCGAGGACGTAGCGGCGGTCGTCGTCGTCGAGGCACACGTAGGTGGGCACGCTGGCGAGCAGCGGCTCCTCGTCGAGGTAGTACTTGATGAGAGCGGGCACGTAGGCGTAGACGACCTTGTCGTCGGCCACGCCCGCGCCCGGGGCATTGGCCAGGGCGACCTTGCCGTTGCGCCACGAGCGCATCAGCCCGGGCACGCCGAGCAGCGAGTCGGGCACGAAGACCTCGGGGTCGAGGAAGAGGTCGTCGACCCGGCGGTAGATCACGTCGACCTGCACGAGGCCGCCGACCGTGCGCACCCGGCACACGTCGTCGTCGCCGACCACGAGGTCGTTGCCCTCCACCAGCAGCGCACCCATCTGCGACGCGAGGAAGGCGTGCTCGAAGTAGGCCGAGTTGTGGATGCCTGGGGTGAGCACGGCGATGACCGGCACCTCGCCCGGGCGGGGCGTGAGCGACGCCAGCATCTCCTGCAGCCGGGTGGGGTACCCGTCGACGGGCTGGATGTCGAGGCTCCGGAAGGCGTCGGCGAACACCCGCTTGGAGATCTGGCGGTTCTCGAGCATGTAGGCCACGCCGGACGGCACCCGGAGGTTGTCCTCCAGCACCCGGAACACGCCGTCGCCGCCGCGAACGAGGTCGCTGCCGCTGATGTGGGCCCACGTGCCCTGCGGCGGCCGGACGCCGATGCACTCGGGCCGGTAGTTCGGGGAGCCCTTCACGATCTCGGCCGGCACGATGCCGTCGGCCAGCACCCGGGCCTCGCCGTAGAGGTCGCCGATGAACAGGTTCAGGGCCCGCAGGCGCTGGATCAGGCCCTTCGAGACCTGGTCCCACTCCCGCAGCTCGATGACACGGGGGATGACGTCGAAGGGCCAGGCCCGGTCGATGTTGCCCTTCTCGGCGTAGACCGTGAAGGAGATGCCCATGGAGGCGATGGCCAGCTCGGCTGCCTCCTGGCGGTCGTGGAGCTCCTCACCGAGCTGGTCGAGGTAGCCCATGACACCGGTGCAGCCCGGTCGGGGCTCGTCGGGGCCGAGCATCTCGTCCCAGCCGGGCGCGGCGTACCCGAGCCAGGGCGAGCCGGCCGGGTTGGGCATCTGGGTTGATGGTGGTTCGATGGGTGGTTCGATGATCCGGTTCCAGGCGTCGGCACCCGTGGATGCGACGACCTCGGGTGATTGGCTGACGCGAACATGATGCTGAACGGTCGTGTCAGTTGTGTTTCGAGCCGGGGAACAAGGGAAGAGAAGCCTTCATGCGCTCGCTCCACTGCCCGACCTGTCATGCACGCGTGTACTTCGAGAACGACCGCTGCCTCACCTGCGGCACCGCGCTCGGGTTCGAGCCCGGTTCGTTCACGATGGTCCCCCCATCCTCCCCCAACCTCGCCGGCCGCGCTCCCGGAGGCCCCGCAGGGTCTGAGACGTGGGTGCCCTGCGCCAACCGGTCGGTGGCCAACTGCAACTGGGTGGTGCCGTCGAGCGCGGCCGGAGCGCTGTGCCGCAGCTGCGCCCTGACCCGCACCCGGCCCGGTGACGGTGATACCGAGGGCCACCGCTGGTTCGTCGAGGCGGAGGCGGCCAAGCGCCGCCTCGTCGCCCAGCTGCTCGACCTCGGCCTGCCCGTGGTCGGGTTCGCCGAGAAGCCGGAGGGCCTCGGGTTCGACCTGCTGACCAGCCGGTTCGACGCCGTGACCACCGGCCACGAGGACGGCCTCATCACCGTCGACCTGGCCGAGGCCGACGACGCCCACCGCGAGCGGGTGCGCAACGAGCTGGGCGAGGCCTACCGCACCGTGCTCGGCCACTTCCGCCACGAGGTGGGCCACTACTACTGGATGGTCCTGGTGCGCGACGGCGGCCACCTCGACGAGTTCCGACACTGCTTCGGTGACGAGCGGGCCGACTACGACGCGGCCATGCGGGTTCACTACGGCGGGCCGGCACCCGCCGGATGGGAGAACACCCACGTGTCGGCCTACGCCACGATGCACCCGTGGGAGGACTGGGCCGAGACCTTCGCCCACACCCTCCACATCCTCGACGCCCTGCAGACCGCCGCGGCCACCGGGCTCACCGTGATCAGCCGCGACGTGCCCGGCATCGTGGTGGCGCCCGGCGACACCGAGGGCCGGCCCTTCGACCAGGTGGTCGAGCAGTGGATCCCGCTGGCCGGCGCGCTCAACGCGCTGAACCGGTCGATGGGCGAGGCCGACCTCTACCCGTTCGTGCTGTCGCCGACGGTCATCGAGAAGCTGGCCTTCGTCGACCGCCTCGTGCGGGGTCGACAAGGGGCGGCGACCACCTGACGGCCACCGCCCCGACGCCGATGCGTGTGGTCGGCCCGATCAGGCGGCGAAGGCGGCCTTGAGGGCGGCGGCGACCTCGTCCTGGGCCTGGGCGGCGGTGTCGAGCCCGGCGTCCATGCTGAAGAAGCCGTGGATCATGCCGTCGTACTGGGTGTGGATCACGTCGACGCCGGCGTCGGTGAGGGCCACCGCGTAGGCGTTGCCCTGGTCGCGCAGCGGGTCATACTCGGCGGTGACCACGATGGCCGGGGCCACACCGGCCAGCTCGGCGTTGATCGGCGAGTAGCGGGGATCGCCGCGGTCGGCGTCGGTGGTCGCGTACTGCTCGTGGAACCAGTCCATGGCCCCGCGGGTGAGCATGTAGCCCTCGGCGTTCTCCTCCATGGAGGGCCGCTCGCAGTCGCCGTCGACGACCGGGTAGAGCAGCACCTGCTGGATGACCTCGACGTGCTCGGAGTCGCGGGCCTGCACGGCCACGACGGCGGCGAGGTTGCCGCCCGCGCTGTCGCCGGCGACGGCGATGCGGTTGCCGTCGACACCGAGCTCGGCCGCGTGGGTGGCGACCCACTCGAGGGCGGCCCAGGCGTCGTCGGCGGCGGCCGGGAACTTGTGCTCGGGTGCGAGGCGGTAGTCGACGGCGACCACGACGCACTCGGCCTTCGACGAGATGGCGCGGGCCATGTGGTCGTGCGACTCGAGGTCGCCGATCACCCAGCCGCCACCATGGAAGAACACCACGACGGGCAGGTCGGTGGCGTCGGACGGGCGGTAGATCCGCACCGGGATGTCGCCGGCCGGGCCGGGGACGGTGCCGTCGGCGATGCTCGGCAGCTCGATCGGGCTCGGGATGGCCATGTTGGCCCGGGCCCGGAGCTCGTCGGCCGTGAGGCCCTCGAAGGTGAAGCCGGTCTCGGACATGAAGTCCAGGACCATCTGGGCCTGAGGATGCAGCGGCACGGTTCCCCCCTGGGTCGTGTGTGATGAGCGGCGGACACCTTCTCACACCGCGCCAGTGGGTCGCCCCGCCGGTCGCCCGGGGTTGCGGCCGGGCTCCGGCCGGGCTCCGGCCGGGCTCAGCCCTCGGTGATGCCGAGGAGGGCGGGCAGCTGGGCGTGGTCGGTGACCACGGCGTCGCCCTCGGGCCCGTGGGCCGGGTCGTCGTCGGTGATGCCCGTGTAGCGCAGGGCGAGGATGCCCATGCCCAGCGCCCCGGCGATGTCGGTGCGACGCAGGTCGCCGATGTGGGCGGCCTCGGCCGGGTCGACGCCTCCCAGGCCCTCGAGGGCGTGCTCGAAGATGGCCGGGTCGGGCTTGTAGACGCCGAACTCGTCGGAGAAGGCCCAGTGGTCGAAAAGGCCGAGCACGCCGTGGCGGTCGAGGATGGCCCGCAGCTCCGGCGAGGGCGTCAGGCCCACGTCGCAGATGATGCCCACCTTCAGCCCGGCGCCCTTCAGCGCCCTGATGGTGTCGGCCACGTTCGGGGTGAGCTCGGTCTGCACCCGCCCGTTGGCACCGAGGTAGGCCTCGACCAGGCGCTGGCGCACCTCGGGCTCGGGGTCGTGGCCCAGCACCTCGAGCACCGCCTCGGCGGCGTGGTGCCCGGTGAACTGCTCGTTGAGCGCCCACGCCGAGTCGAACCGCTTCCAGGCCTCGTCGAAGGCGGCCTCGATGGCGTCGTGCTCGGCGGGGAGCCCGTGGGCCTCCAGCTCCTCGGCGACCGCGATGCGGCGCGCCAGACGGAAGGCCGCGGTGTCGGACCGGACCAGGGTGTCCCAGAAGTCGAAGGTGATGGCGCGGACGCGCCGGCCGTGGGGAGCGGCGCTCACCGCGCCCGGCACACGCCGTCGCGCACCGCGGCCTCGGCCGCGGCGGCGGCCACGAGCGGGCCGATGCGACGGTCGAACACCGACGGGATGATGAAGTCGGGAGCCAGCTCGGCGTCGGAGACGGCCGAGGCGATCGCGCCGGCCGCGGCCAGCTTCATGTTCTCGGTGATCTGGGTGGCGCCGGCGTCGAGGGCGCCCCGGAAGATGCCCGGGAAGCACAGGACGTTGTTGATCTGGTTCGGGAAGTCGCTGCGGCCGGTGGCCATGACCGCCACCGCGCCGGCGGCCTCCTCTGGCCGGATCTCCGGATCGGGGTTCGCCATGGCGAACACGATCGGATCGGGGGCCATCGTGAGGACGTCCTCACGGGTGATGAGGTTCGGGCCGCTCACGCCGACGAACAGGTCGCTGCCGCGCAGCAGGCCGTGCAGGTCGCCGGTGAGCTTCTCGGGGTTGGTGTTCTCGGCGAACCACTGCTTGGCGACGTTGAGGTCGGAGCGGCCCGTGTGCACCGCGCCCTGGCGGTCGGCACCGATCACGTTCGGGACGCCGGCCTCCATGAGGATCTTGGCGATGGCGACACCGGCGGCGCCGACACCGGCGATGACGACAGTGAGGTCGCTCATCTTCTTGTCGACGATCTTCAGCGCGTTCTCGAGGGCGGCCAGGGTGACCACGGCGGTGCCGTGCTGGTCGTCGTGGAAGACGGGGATGTCGAGCAGCTCCTTGAGGGCTTCCTCGACCTCGAAGCACACCGGGGCGGCGATGTCCTCGAGGTTGATGCCACCGAAGGTCGGGGCGATGCGCACGACCGTGTCGATGATCTCCTGCGGGTCCTTGGTGTCGAGGCAGATAGGGAAGCCGTCGACGCCGGCGAACTCCTTGAACAGCAGGGCCTTGCCCTCCATCACCGGCATGGCGCCGAGCGGGCCGATGTCGCCCAGGCCCAGCACCGCGGTGCCGTCGGAGACGATGGCGACGGTGTTCTTCTTGATGGTGAGCTCGTGGGCGAGCTCGGGCTCGGCCTCGATCGCCTTGCAGACGCGGGCGACGCCCGGGGTGTAGGCCATCGAGAGGTCGTCGCGGTCGCCGACCGGGGTGCGGGAGACGACGTCGATCTTGCCGCCGTTGTGCATGGCGAAGGTGCGGTCCTGCCAGCCCAGCAACTCGACACCTTCGGCGTCGGTGACGGCCTCGATGACCTGCTGCTGGTGGGCCTCGCTCGTGCAGTTCACGACGACGTCCTCGTCGAGGTACTGAGCCTTGGCCTCGAACCCCTCGAGCGACCAGATGTTGCCGCCTACGGCGCCGATGGCGCTCGCCAGTCGACCGAGGGCGCCGGGCGTGTTGTCCAGCCGGACTCGGAGACGGATGCTGAAAGCGGCGGTGGGTGTGTCAGCCATAGGGCGACAACGCTAGTGGCGCGCGGCACAGCGGCCCTAGTCGAATCGCGCCAGGGCTCTCGACGGGCGCTCCGTCGGTGCTCGGGGGGTCAGGCGCCCTCGTAGTCGAAGCCCAGCTCGGGGGCGGTGACGATGGGGCGGAAGGCCACGCCCTCCGCCTCGGCCATGGCCCCACAGGTGCCGCCGCGGTCGACCAGCACCAGGATCATCACCGGCTCGGCACCCAGCTCGCGCACCACCCTGACCGCCTCCATCGGCGACGTCCCGCGGGTGACGGTGTCCTCGGTGATGACGACCTTGTCGCCGGGCTGCAGGGCCCCGGCGAGACGGCCGGCGACGCCGTGGTCCTTCGCCTCCTTGCGGATGGTGAACGAGCGAAGGTCGCGGCCTCTCGTGGCCGCGATGGCGGCGATGCCGTAGGCCACCGGGTCGGCACCGACGGTGAGTCCGCCGATGGCGGTGACGTCGTCGGGGATCAGCTCGAGCGCCAGGTCGGCCATCAGCAGCATGCCCTCGGGCCGGCACGCCGTCTGCTTGGAGTCGATGAACCACGAGCTCTTGCGGCCCGACTTCAGCGTGAAGTCCCCCGTGCGCACCGAATGGGCCAGGAGGTGGTCGATGAACCGCTGCTTCGTGTCGGAGTCGCTCACACCGCCGACGCTAGACGACCCTCCCCTCGCTCCCTCCCCCCTCCCCGTCCCGAAAGGTGGCTCACCAGATACAGCCCGCCGAAGCACGTGAGCCACCTTTCGATGGACCTGCGAAAGGTGGCTCACCAGATACAGCCGGCCGAAGGAGGTGAGCCACCTTTGGGAAGGGCGGAGGGCGGGGCGCTCGAGGGGACTGTCACACCCGGTGGGTTTCATGTCATCTCATGCACCGCCACCACGACGTCCTGACCCTCGCCGCCCGCCAACACGGGTTGATCCGGGCCTCCCAGCTGGTCGAGCTCGGCATCCCTCCGAGCTCGCTCGCCCACGCCACCTCCGCAGGTCACCTGGAGCGCCTCTCGGACCGGGTGCTTCGGATCGGAGGATCGGCGCACACCATCGACCAGGCGGCCATGGCCGCCGCGCTCGACGTCCCCGGAGGCGCGGTGGCGGGTCTGTCGGCTGCGGCCCTCTGGCAGCTTCCCGGCTTCGAGCTCGAGCCGGTGCACGTGCTCACCGACCGCACCCCCCATCGAGGCGGGCCCCACCTCGGCATCGTCCACACGAGCACGCGCTTCACTCCCTCCCAGGTGGTCGAGCTGCGCGGCATCCCCGTCACGACACCGCTGCGCACGCTCTGCGACCTGGCCGGACGCCTGCACTACGACCGCCTCGACCTCCTGTGCGAGCGCATGCTGGCGAAGCGGCTGCTCCGGGTGTCCCAACTTCACGAGCACGTCGCTGAGCTCCCCCTCAGGGGCGGCGCCCGGGGCACCTCGGCGATCCGTCGCCTGGCCCTCGAGCGTGGCCCCGACCACCGGCCGGTCGAGAGCGGGCTCGAGCACCGCTTCCAGTCGATACTCCACGACGCCGGCGAGGCGCCCTTCGAGCGTCAGGTCGACCTCGGCGACGACGACGGCTGGATCGGTCGCGTCGACTTCGCTGATCGCCCGTACCGCCTCATCGCCGAGGTGCAGAGCGACCTGTTCCACTCCAACCACATCGACCGTGCCCGCGACGACGTCCGGAACTCGAGGTTCCGGCGGGCAGGGTGGACCCTCCTCGAGATCCGCGAGTTCGACATCTGGCACCGACCCGACCGCGCGGTCGCCGTGGTGCGAGACGCTCGCCGACGCGCTCAGCCGAAAGGTGGCTCACCAGATACAGCCCGCCGAAGCACGTGAGCCAGCTTTCGATGGACCTGCGAAAGGTGGCTCACCAGATACAGCCCGCCGAAGCAGGTGAGCCAGCTTTCGATGGACCTGCGAAAGGTGGCTCACCAGATACAGCCGGCCGAAGGAGGTGAGCCAGCTTTGGGAGGGAGGGGGGTGGGTCAGATGAGGGTGACGGTGCCGGGGCCGGGGACGATGTGGCCGACCTCGACGGCGCGGATGCCCTTGCCCCGCAGCGTGTCGAGCGCCTTGAAGACGTCGCCCTCGGGCACCACGGCGATCATGCCGAGGCCCATGTTGAAGACCCGGTCCATCTCCTCGGGGGCCACGCCGCCCAGGCGCTGGATCTCGGTGAAGATCCGCGGGACCTCCCACGAGCCGCGCCGCACCTCGGCCGCCGTGCCCTTGGGGAGCACCCGGTTGAGGTTGCCGGGGATGCCGCCGCCGGTGATGTGGGCGACGCCGCGCAGGTCGACCGCCCGGCGCAGGGCCGTGATCGCCGGCGAGTAGATGACCGACGGGGCGAGCAGCTCTTCGCCCAGGGTGTGGTGGGCACCCTCGTAGGCCGGCCCGTCGAGCGGCAGGTTCGCCCGGTCGAGCAGCACCCGGCGAGCCAACGAGTAGCCGTTGGAGCGGAGGTTCGGCGAAGGCAGGCCGATGAGCACGTCGCCCGGGGCGATGTGGGCGCCGGTGACGAGCTCGTCGCGCTCGGCGATGCCGACCGAGAAGCCCACGAGGTCGAACTCGCCGGCCTCCATGGCGCCGGGATGCTCGGCCATCTCGCCGCCGATGAGGGCGCAGCCGGCCTGGCGGCAACCCTCGGCGACGCCCTCGACCAGCTGCTCGATGTGATCGGGGTCGAGGCGGCCGACGGCGATGTAGTCGAGGAAGAACAACGGCTCGGCGCCCTGGCAGACCAGGTCGTCGACGCACATGGCCACCAGGTCGACGCCGATGGTCTCGAACTTCCCGACCGCCTGGGCGACCAGGGCCTTCGTGCCGACGCCGTCGGTGGACGACACCAGCACGGGCTGGCGGTAGCGGGCCAGGTCGAGGGCGAACAGGCCGCCGAAGCCGCCGATGTCGCCGATGACCTCGGGCCGGAACGTGGAGCGGACCTTGCCCTTGATGCGCTCGACGGCCTCTTCGCCGGCATCGATGCTGACGCCCGCGCCGGCGTAGGTCTCGCCGCCCGGGGCGGCGTCGGAGGGCTCAGCCACCGAGGTGGTCCTGGCCGAGGCCGCCGGTGCCGTCGTGGACGATGGTGATCGGCGCCGCGGCCACCTCGTCGGCGCGGTCGCGGGCGTCGTCGACGGGCAGGGTGGCCTCGCCGTCGAGCAGCCCGGCGAAGGCCGACGTGCCGGCCGGCGCGGTGGGCGCCGTGACCGGCACCTCGAGCACGTCCTTGGTGAGGCTCACCGGAACCGACACCGGGTAGTGGCCGGTGAGGCAGGCGTCGCAGAAGCCCGCACCCACCGCACCTGTGGCGGTGAGCAACCGGTCGAGGGTGAGGTAGGCGAGGGAGTCGACGTTGAGGTACTCGCGGATCTCCTCGACGCCCATGTTGGCGGCGAGCAGCTCACTGCGAGCACCGGTGTCCATCCCGTAGAAGCACGGCCACTTGTACGGCGGCGACGAGATGCGCATGTGCACCTCGACGGCACCGGCCTCACGGAGCATCGAGACCATGGCCCGGGTGGTGGTGCCGCGCACGATGGAGTCGTCGACCACGACCAGCTTGCGGCCGGCGATGTTGTCGCGCAGCGGGTTGAGCTTCATGCGCACGCCGAGCGCGCGCATCTCCTGGTTCGGGGCGATGAACGTGCGCCCGATGTAGCGGTTCTTGACCAGG
Source organism: Acidimicrobiales bacterium (assembly GCA_965279255.1). Classification (GTDB taxonomy): domain Bacteria; phylum Actinomycetota; class Acidimicrobiia; order Acidimicrobiales; family Acidimicrobilacustridaceae; genus CAMFLJ01. Next base: position 3,851,324 of record OZ257146.1, on the reverse strand, counting down.
CCCTGGCCGTAGGGGATGCCGCTGGCCCGGGCGAAGCCCTCGGCGGCGGGCAGGCCGGACTCGGGCACGCCCATCACCAGGTCGGCCTCGGCCGGCGCCTGCGCGGCGAGCTGCTCGCCCATGCGCACCCGGGCCTGGTGGACGCTCTGGCCGTAGAGGCGGGTGTCGGGGCGGGAGAAGTACACGAACTCGAACAGGCAGAGCTTGGGGTCGACCGACTCGGGCTCGAACGCCCGAACCGACCGGTAGCCGTCGGCGTCGATGATGATCATCTCGCCCGGCTCGAGCTCACGGACCATGTGGGCGCCGACGACGTCGAGGGCGGGGCTCTCGGAGGCGAGCACCCAGCCGTGGGGCAGCTTGCCGAGGCAGAGCGGGCGGAAGCCGTTGGGGTCGCGGACGCCGACGACGTGGTTCTCGTCCATGGCGACCACCGAGAAGGCGCCCTTGAGGCGGGGCAGCACGGCGAGCACGGCCCGCTCGAGCGCCCGGCCGTCGTCGCTGGTCTCGGGGTACTTGCCCAGCTCGGTGGCGATCATCTCGGTCATGACGTCGCTGTCGGAGGTGATCGTGCCCGGGAGCATGCCGAGCTCCTCGGCGAGGTCCTCGGTGTTCACCAGGTTGCCGTTGTGGGCGAGGGCCACGGTGTGGGCGGCGACGTCGCGGTAGACGGGCTGGGCGTTTCGCCAGCTGCTCGACCCGGTGGTCGAGTAGCGGGTGTGGCCGATGGCGAGGTGGCCGTTGAGGGCGGCGAGGGTGCGGTCGTCGAAGGCGTTGGACACGAGACCCATGTCCTTCACGACGGTGACGCTCTGGCCGTCGCTCACGGCCATGCCGGCGGACTCCTGGCCGCGGTGCTGCAGCGCGTAGAGCCCCAGGTACGTCAGGTGGGAGACGGGCTGATCGGGTGCGAACACACCGAAGACGCCGCAGGCCTCCTTGGGGGTGTCGTCGTCGGGCGACGCCGCTCCCAGGTCGAGCCCGGGGGCCCCTCCGTGGAGAGCACCTCGATCGGGGGACGCATCACCGGCCGGCTCGCTCACCGCGCCATCGTACCGGCCCGACGCCCCCGTCCCTGACTCTCCGGTGGGCACCTAGTCCTGAGCCGTGCCGGAGCCGAGGGCCGCAGGGATGCGGTCGGTCCAGGAGCCGGCCACGTCGGCCAGCGGCAGGTCGAGCAGGCCCTTCACCGACACCCGGTCACCACCGGCGACGCCGATGCGGCTGACGGGCACGCCCGCCTCGGCCAGCACGTTCTCGACGGTGGTGAGCACGTCGGGTGCCACGCAGAGCACGACGCGCGACGGGCTCTCGGAGAACAGCTCGGCGGCGTCGGCCACCCGGGCCACGTTGACGCCGAGTCCGGAGCGCGAGGCCATCTCGGCCAGTGCGACACCGAGGCCGCCGTTGCCGATGTCGTGGACACCGCTGAGCAGGCCGCCGTTCACGAGGGTGCGCACGGCGTCGGTGACCTTGGTGTGCATCTCGACGTCGAGGACCGGGAGCTTGCCGCCACGGTGGCCACGCTCGCGGGCCCAGCGGGAGCCGGAGACCTCGGGCTGGGTGACGCCGACGAGCAGCAGGCGGCCGCCGTCGACGAGGCCGACACCCGGAGGGCGCCGCTCGAGCTGGTCGATGATGCCGAGCATGCCCACCACCGGGGTGGGGTCGATGTCGGCGCCGAGCGACTCGTTGTAGAGGCTTACGTTGCCGCCGATGACGGGGATGCCGAAGTCGCGGCAGGCCTCGGACATGCCGTCGATGGCCTCCGACAGCTGCCACATGACCTCGGGGTGCTCCGGGTTGCCGAAGTTGAGGCAGTTCACGACGGCGAGGGGGCGGGCCCCGACGCAGGCCAGGTTGAGCATGGACTCGGCGACCGTCAGGGCGGTGCCGACACGCGGGTCGACGGCGCACCAGCGGTGGTTGCCGTCGGTGGTGAGGGCCATGCCGCGACCGGTGTCGGCGCCGGTGACCGGGTGCTTCAGGCGCAGCACGGCGGCGTCGCCGCCGGGGCCCTCGACCGTGTTGAGGAACAGCTGGTGGTCGTACTGCGACCACACCCAGCGGGTGTCGGCCAGCAGCTCGAGCAGCTCGGCGCCGGCGTCGGTGCTGACGGGCGGGGCCTGCTCGGAGACCAGCACGCGAGTGGCCTCGTCGAACCCGGCGGGCACGGCGAGGGGCCGGTGGTAGAGCGGGGCGTCCTCGTGGAGCGAGGCGGCGGGGATGTCGCAGAGGACCTCGCCGTCCCACCCGTCGAGGATGCGGAGCCGGCCGCCGTCGGCGTCGCCGGTGGCAGGGCCGGGGGTGACCTTGCCGATCATCGCGGCCCGGACCTCCCAGCGCTCGCAGATCGCCAGCACGGCGTCGAGGTCGGCGGGCTCGACGATGGCGAGCATCCGCTCCTGGCTCTCGGAGGTCATGACCTCGAAGGGCTCCATGCCGCGCTCGCGACGGGGGATGGCGTTGACGTCGACGTCCATGCCCATGCCGCCGCGGCTGGCGGTCTCGCTGGTGGCGCAGGCCAGGCCGGCGCCGCCGAGGTCCTGGATGCCGACCACGAGGCCGGCGTCGAGCAGCTCGAGGCACGCCTCGATCAGGCGCTTCTCCTCGTAGGGGTCGCCGACCTGCACCGACGGGCGCTTGGCGGCGTCGGTCTCCTCGTCGGAGAACCCGGCCGAGGCGAGCACGCTCACGCCGCCGATGCCGTCGCGGCCGGTGGTGGAGCCGAGCAGCACGGCGAGGTTGCCGACGCCGGTGGCCTGGCCGAGGACGAGGCGCTCGGTGGGCAGCACGCCGAGGCAGAGCACGTTGACGAGCGGGTTGCCCTTGTAGGTCTCGTCGAAGACGGTCTCGCCGCCCACGTTCGGCACACCCACGGAGTTGCCGTAGCCCGACACGCCGCTCACGACGCCCTCGGCGATCCAGCGACTGCGGGGGTCGTCGAGCGGACCGAAACGCAGCGGGTCCATCAGGGCGATCGGGCGGGCGCCCATGGTGAAGATGTCGCGGAGGATGCCGCCGACACCGGTGGCCGCGCCCTGGTAGGGCTCGATGGCCGACGGGTGGTTGTGGCTCTCGATGCGGATGGCGGCGGCGATGCCGTCGCCCACGTCGACCACACCGGCGTTCTCGCCCGGGCCCACGAGCACCCACGGGGCCTCGGTGGGGAGACGCTTGAGGTGCACGCGCGAGGACTTGTACGAGCAGTGCTCGGACCACATCACCGCGTACATCGCCAGCTCGAGGTGGTTGGGCTCGCGACCGTTGATCGAGACGATGCTGGCGTACTCGTCGTCGGTGAGACCCAGGGAGCGGTGGATGCCTTCCTCCATGGGCCCGACGCTACTCGGCGGCACCTACCCCCGGATTCGGGCTCGAAATGGGCCTCGACGAGATCACGCGCTCTCTCGGTGGAGCTGCGGCGACAATCACCCAAATGGGGGCGCGGGCATTCGGTGCCAATGGCGGCGGCCCTTCATCGGGATAATCCGCTGTGTTCCCTGATTGCCACTTCCGGCGGGGCTGTGCTCCACTTGCTCGCCATGGCAACGTCAAAGCGCACCAAGAGCCCCATGAGCGACGAGCACAAGGCGGCCCTCGCCGAAGGTCGCAACCAGGGCCGTGCGGTCCGGCGCTACCTCGAGGCCCTCGACGAGAACCGTCCCAAGCGGGGCCGCAAGCGCACCGAGGACTCCGTTGCCCGCGACCTCGCTCGCACCGAGGAGGAGCTCACCACCGCCGACGCCCTCCGCCGCCTCGAGCTGATCCAGCGCCGCCTCGACCTGCAGGTCGAGCTCGAGAAGATGGGCACCACCGTCGACCTCTCCGCCCTCGAGGCCGAGTTCGTCACCGTCGCCAAGGGCTACGCCGAGCGCAAGCAGATCTCCTACGAGGCCTGGCGCGAGGCCGGCGTCTCCGCTGCCACCCTGAAGGCCGCCGGCATCACCCGCGGCACCGTCTGACCCACGACGCCCTCCACCTCTGGCTCAGTACGTCACCCCTGGGGTGACGAAGTGAGCCACGGGTCGGGCGGGCGGAAGGTCAGGCGACGAGGGAGCGCAGCAGCGGCAGGCCGTCGGCCGAGCCGAGCAGGTCGCTGCAGGCCCGCTCGGGGTGCGGCATGAGCCCCACCACGTTGCGGCCCTCGTTGCAGATGCCGGCGATGTCGTCGACCGAGCCGTTGGGGTTGTCGACGTAGCGCAACACGATGCGGTCATCGGCCCGCAGCCGGGCGAGGGTGTCGTCGTCGCAGGTGTAGTTGCCCTCGAAGTGGTTCACCGGGATGCGCAGCACCGCGCCGGCCTCGGCCTGGCTGGTGAGCGAGGAGTCGGTGGACTCGACCCGCAGCGACACCGTGGTGCACAGGAACTTGAGGCCCTTGTTCTTCTGCAGCGCGCCGGGCAGGAGCCCGGCCTCGGTGAGCACCTGGAAGCCGTTGCAGATGCCGATGACCGGGCCGCCGTCGGCGGCGAAGGTGGCCACCGCGCCCATGACCGGCGAGAAGCGGGCGATGGCACCGGGCCGCAGGTAGTCGCCGTGGGCGAACCCGCCCGGCACCACCACGGCGTCGACGCCCTTGGTGTCGGCGTCACCGTGCCACAGCACCTCGGGCTCACCGCCGACGAGGGCGACGGCCTCGAGCATGTCCTGCTCGCAGTTGGAGCCCGGGAAGAGGACGACCCCGACCCGTCGGCTCACGACGCGGCCCCGGCCACGGCCTCGAGCTCGACGACCGCGTCCTCGATGACCGGGTTGGTGAGGAACCGGCGGCACATGTCCTCGGCCTCGGCACGGGCCGAGGCCTCGTCGGCCGCCTCGATCGAGAAGCGGATGCTCTTGCCGACCCGGACCTCACGGACCCCGTCGAAGCCGAGCGACGGGAGCGCCCGCTCGATCGTGGAGCCCTGGGGATCGGCGATGCCCTCCCGCAGGCGGACCTCGACGTGCACCGAGAAGATCATGTCCCGATCATCCCACAGCGACGCACCCCTCGCGATCGCCCCCTGAGCACCGAACTCGGGGAGGTTTTGCGCCTCATGGGGCACAAAACCCCCACAGGTTCGGGCAGGGCGGCGGGTCAGCCGTGCCAGTCGGCGAAGGTGCGGCCGGTGATGCGCTCGTAGGCCTCGATGTAGCGCGAGCTGGTGGCGGTGACGACGTGGTCGGGCAGCGGCGGAGGCGGCGGCTGCTTGTCCCAGTCGAGGTCGTCGAGGAAGTCCCGCACCGGCTGCTTGTCGAACGAAGGAGGGGTCGTGCCCGGCTCCCACCGGTCGGCCGGCCAGAAGCGCGAGGAGTCCGGGGTGAGGACCTCGTCGGCCAGCACCAGCTCGCCGTCGACCATGCCCAGCTCGAACTTGGTGTCGGCGATGATGATGCCGCGCTCGGCGGCCCACTCCGAGCCCCGGGTGTAGAGCTCGAGCGCCACGTCGCGGACCCGTTCGGCCAACTCGTTGCCGATCAGGGCGGAGGCGGCCTCGAACGAGATGTTCTCGTCGTGGCCGGCGTCGGCCTTGGTCGACGGGGTGAACACCGGCTCGGGCAGCTTCGACGACTCGAGCAGCCCGCCCGGCAGGGTCTCGCCGTGCATGGTGCCGTTGCGGCTGTACTCCTTCCACGCCGACCCGGTGATGTAGCCGCGGACGATGCACTCGATCGGGAGCATCTCGGCCTTCGTGCACAGCATGGTGCGCCCCTCCCACTCGGGCCGCCGCCACGCCTCGGGGAGGTCGTCGAGCGACGTCGAGATGAGATGGCTGCCCACCACGCCGTCGAACTGCTCGAACCAGAACGCCGACATGGCGGTGAGCACCCGGCCCTTGTCGGGGATGGGCTCGGCCATGACGACGTCGAAGGCCGACAGCCGGTCGGAGGTCACCATCAGCAGGCGGCCGTCGCCGGCGTCGTAGATGTCGCGCACCTTGCCCGAGTAGATGTGCGGAAGCTCGTCGGTCGTCACAGGTCGCCTCCAACGGCCTCGGCGACCGACCCCTCGCGGGCCGGTCGGTACGTCACAGGATGTCGCCCGGACGGTACCCAGCCGCCGCAGGGTCCGCCGCCACGAGCGCCTCGACGGTGGCGACGAAGGCCGCGACCTGCTGGGGCGCGGTGCCCACGAAGTCGAGGGGGTCGGCCAGCACGCCGGCCAGCTCGTCGGGGGCGAGGCCCAGGCGCTCGTCGGCGGCCAGGCGCTCGAGCAGGTCGTTGCCCTCGGCACCCTGCTCGCGAAGGCGCAGCGCGGCGGCGACCGCGCTCTCCTTGATGGCCTCGTGGGCCTGCTCGCGGCCGACCCCGTGGCGCACGGCGGCCATCAGCACCTTGGTGGTCGAGAGGAACGGCAGGTAGCGGTCGAGCTCGCGCTCGACCACCGCGGGGTAGGCGCCGAAGTCGTCGAGCACCGTGAGGAAGGTCTCGAACAGCCCGTCGATGGCGAGGAAGGCGTCGGGGAGCGCGACCCGGCGCACGACCGAGCAGCTCACGTCGCCCTCGTTCCACTGGTCGCCGGCGAGGGCCCCGACCATCGTGAGGTGGCCCCGGAGGATGGTGAGGAACCCGCCGATGCGCTCGCAGCTGCGGCTGTTCATCTTGTGCGGCATCGCGGAGGAGCCGACCTGGCCGGGGCGGAAGCCCTCGGTGGCGAGCTCCTGGCCGGCCATCAGGCGGATGGTGATGGCGAGGTCGGCGGGCCCGGCGGCCGCCTGCACCAGGGCACTGACCACGTCGAGGTCGAGCGACCGGGGGTACACCTGGCCGACGTTGGTGAGCACGGCCTCGAAACCGAGGTGCTCGGCGATGCGGCCCTCGAGACGGTCGAGGCGCTCGGCGTCGCCGTCGAGCAGGTCGAGCATGTCCTGCTGGGTGCCCACCGGGCCCTTGACCCCCCGCAGCGGGTAGCGGGCGAGCAGGTCGTCGACCCTGTACAGCGCCTGCAGGAGCTCCTCGCCGGCGTTGGCGAAGCGCTTGCCCAGGGTGGTGGCCTGGGCCGGCACGTTGTGGGTGCGGCCGGTCATCACCAGCGTGGCGTGCTCGGCGGCCCGCTCGGCCAGCCGGGCGAGGGCGGCGAGCATCCGGCCCCGGACCAGCACCAGGGCTCGGCGCACCTGGAGCTGCTCGACGTTCTCGGTGAGGTCGCGGGAGGTCATCCCCTTGTGGATCTGCTCGTGGCCGGCGAGGGCCGCGAACTCGTCGATGCGGGCCTTGACGTCGTGACGTGTGACACGTTCACGGGCTTCGATCGACTCGAGGTCGACCTGGTCGATGACCTTCCGGTACGCCTCGATGGCCTCGTCGGGCACCGCGATGCCGAGATCTCGCTGGGCCTCGAGGACGGCCAGCCACAGCTCACGCTCCAGCACCACCTTGTGTTCGGGCGACCACAGCCGGGCCATGTCGGCGCTGGCGTAACGGGCGGCGAGCACGTTGGGCACGCTGGAGCGGGGCATCGATCCTCCTGGGCAGGGGCTCCGGACCGCCCCTCGGCGGCGTCCGCGGGCCCGATCCGGACCACTGCAAGGGTAAAGCACAGGCCCGGAGACGCCGACGAGAAGGGAGAGGTGTGTCCGCGTCCGCGGCAGAGCCTCTCCTTCGCCATGGCCCACGACGACACCGCCCACCGCCGCAGCCTCCTCGACGAGCGTTGCGCGCGGCATCAGTTCGAGGCGGCCATCGACCGGTGCCGGCAGTGCGGGAACACCTTCTGTGGCGAGTGCCTCGTCTACTCCTTCGGGGAGAAGCAGCCCCCGTTCTGCATCCCGTGCGCCCTCTCGGCCTCGGGGATCCGTTCGAACGCCGGACGGGCCCCGTCGCTGCCGAAGAAGGAGCTGCGGCGCCGTCAGAAGGCGGAGGCCCGCATCGCCGAGGAGGCCGAGGCCCAGGCCCGCACGGCGAACACGGGGACCCAGATCGACTGGAGCCTCCCGATCAACGGGACCGACCCCAACAGCGACCCCGACTTCCCGCGCTTCGAGGACGACGACCGGAGCAGGAAGCGCCCGGCGGCACCCGCCCCTCCCCCGCCCTCACCCAAGTCCAAGGGCGGCCTGTTCGGCCGGAAGAAGAACAAGGTCGTCCCCTTCTGAGCGACGACCACCGACGGCCCGCGCCCGGCGTGGGAGTCTGGGTCGCATGAGTGACGGTGACAGCGAGATCCTCCCGCCGGCGACGCTCGGCGTGATGGGTGGGGGGCAGCTCGGCCGGTTCTTCGTCCGGGCCGCGCAGGACCTCGGCTACCCGGTCTGGGTGCTCGACCCGGACCCCGACAGCCCCGCGGGCCGGGTGGCCGATCGCCACCTCGTCGCGGCCTACGACGACCACGACGCCCTCGACCAGCTCGCCCGCGCCTGCGCGGCGGTGACGACCGAGTTCGAGAACGTGCCCACCGAGAGCCTGGCGCACCTCCGGCAGAGCACCCGGGTGCGGCCGGGGCCGGAGCCGGTCGCCGTGAGCCAGGACCGGGCTCGGGAGAAGGGCTTCCTGAACGAGCACGGGTTCGCCACCGCGCCCTACGTCCCGATCGACGACCCGGCGACCCTCGCCGAGGTCGCGACGACGCTCTTCCCCGCGGTGCTCAAGACGGCGAGGGACGGCTACGACGGGAAGGGGCAGGTGCGGGTCCGCGACCGGGCCGAGGCCCTCCAGGCCTTCGAGTCGCTCGGCTCGAGGCCCTGCGTCCTCGAGAAGCTCGTGCCCCTTGCCGGCGAGGTCGCCGTCGTGCTCGCCCGCGACGCCCACGGCACCATCGAGACGTTCGACGCCGTGCAGACCGTCCACGAGGACGGGATCCTGGCCAGGGCCTCGCTCGGCGACGTCGACCCCGCGCTGTCGGCCCGGGCCCGGACGATCGCCGCCTCGGTGGCCGAGGCACTCTCCTACGTCGGCGTCCTCGCGGTGGAGCTGTTCGTCGTCGAGGGCGAGCTCCTCGTCAACGAGCTGGCGCCGCGGCCTCACAACAGCGGGCACCTGACGCTCGACGCCTACGACGTCAACCAGTTCGACTACCAGGTCCGCGCCCTCTGCGGGCTCCCCCTCGTCCCGGCGACGCCCCACGGCGACGCGGTGATGGTGAACCTGCTGGGCGACCTGTGGTTCGGCCCCGACGGCGAAGCGGAGCCCCGTTGGTCGGAGCTGCTGGCGATGCCAGGGCTCCACCTCCACCTCTACGGCAAGACGACCCCGCGGCGCGGCCGGAAGATGGGCCACTTCACGCTGGTGGGCGACTCGGCCCCCGCCCTGCACGACCGCGCCGCCGGGGCGTTCGCACTGCTGGCCGCCCGGGTCACTCCGGCGGGAGCCGGCTCTCCAGCGCCACCGTCGACTGGCGCGACCTGAACTCCTCGAGCCGGGCCCGGAGGGCCTCGTCGGTGAGCCCGAGCAGGGCGACAGCGAAGAGCGCGGCGTTCGCGGCCCCTGACTCGCCGATGGCGAAGGTGGCCACGGGAACCCCTCGGGGCATCTGCACGATCGACAGGAGCGAGTCGACGCCCGAGAGCGCGGACGAGCGGACGGGCACCCCCAGCACGGGCACCGTGGTCTTGGCGGCGAGCATCCCCGGCAGGTGGGCGGCGCCTCCCGCCCCGGCGATCACGGCCCGCAGGCCCCGCGCCGCGGCGCCGCTGGCGTAGTCGAACAGGAGGTCGGGCGTGCGGTGGGCCGACACCACGCCCACCTCGTGGGGGACACCGAACTCCTCGAGGACGTCGACCGCCGCACGCATGGTGGGCCAGTCCGAGGTCGAGCCCATCACCACGCCGACGCTCACGTCTGTCCGAGATCCCAGTTCCATGGCCTCGACTGTACGGCTCTCGACCCGACCGGTCGGTGCTCGTGGGATCGGCCTACCCGCCCGCCCACCGCTCCCCGGTCAGGCGCGACCGTCCACGGCGGCCGAGGCGATGTCGTTGCGGTGGTGCATGCCGGGCCAGCTGATCCGCCCGACAGCGTCGTAGGCGCGCTCCCTGGCCGACGCCAGGTCCGGTCCCTGGCCGGTGACGGCGAGGACGCGGCCGCCGGCGGTGACGAGGCCCCCGTCGGGGCCGGCGCCGACACCCGCGCAGAAGACGCTGACGCCCTCGACGGCCTCGGCGTCGGCGATGCCCTGGATCGGGTCGCCGGTGCGCACGTCGCGGGGGTAGCCCTCGCCCGCGCACACCACGGTGACGGCAGCACCGTCGTCGAAGGTGGGCGACGCGTCGAGCGCACCGGCCGCCGCCGCGGCGAGCAGCTCGCCCAGGTCACTGGTGAGCCGGGGCAGTACGACCTGGGTCTCGGGGTCGCCGAAGCGCACGTTGTACTCGAGCATCTTCGGGCCGGTCGGGGTGAGCATCAGCCCGGCGTAGAGCACGCCGCGGTAGTCGATGCCCATCGAGCGGAGGGCGGCGAGGGTCGGCGCCACGGCGTCGTCCATGACCATGGCCACGACGTCGTCGCCGGCGACGGGCACCGGCGAGTAGGCGCCCATTCCCCCGGTGTTGGGCCCCGCGTCGCCGTCGCCGACCCGCTTGAAGTCCTGAGCGGGGGCGAGGGCCACAGCCCTGTTGCCGTCGCACACGGCGAGGATCGAGAGCTCGGGCCCGGTGAGGCCCTCCTCGATCACGAGGGTGCGCCCGGCGTCGCCGAAGGCCTCACCCGAGAGGTACTCGGTGACGGCCTCGCGAGCCTCGGCCAGATCGGTGGTGACGAGCACGCCCTTGCCCGCAGCCAGGCCGTCGGTCTTCACGACGTACAGGCCGTCGAGGGTGTCGAGGAACGCGAACGCGGGGTCGGCGTCGGTGAAGGTGCCGTGGCGGGCGGTGGGCACGCCGGCGTCGACGAGCACCTGCTTCATCCACGCCTTGGAGCCCTCGAGGCGGGCGCCGTCGGCACCGGGGCCGAACACCAGGCGACCGGCGGCCCGCAGCTCGTCGGCCAGGCCCGCGACCAGCGGCGCCTCGGGCCCGATGACGTAGAGGTCGGCGTCGATCGCCGTGGCCGGGGTGTCGACCGAGCCCGGGATGCCCGGGTTGCCCGGGGTGACCACGACCTCGTGGTGCCGGCGCAGGACCGTCGCCAGGGCGTGCTCCCGCCCACCCGAGCCCACCACGCAGACCTTCATCCGTCCTCCCGTCGAGGTGTTCGTCCGCGCCGTGGATCAGGCGTCGAAGTGCAGGAACTGATCGCGGCCCGGGCCCACGCCGACGAGGCTGATCGGCACGCCGACCTGCTCGCCCAGGAAGGCCACGTAGTCGAGGGCCTCCTTCGGGAGCTGGTCGCGGCGGGTCAGCGCCGACAGGTCGGTCTTCCAGCCGGGCAGCTCCTCGTAGACGGGCTTCGCCTTGTGCAGCACCGACTGGTGGTACGGCAGGTGCGTGACCCGCTCGCCGTCGACGTCGTAGGCGACGCAGACCTTGACGGTGTCGAGGGTGTCGAGCACGTCGAGCTTGGTGAGGGCCAGCTCCGACAGCGAGTTGAGGCGCACGGCATGGCGCAGCATCACGGCGTCGAACCAGCCGGTGCGGCGGCGACGACCGGTGTTGGTGCCGTACTCGTGGCCGACGTCGACGAGGTGCTCGCCGATCTCGTCGAACAGCTCGGTGGGGAAGGGCCCGGCACCGACGCGGGTGACGTAGGCCTTGGCGATGCCGATGACCCGGTCGATGTAGCGGGGGCCGATGCCGGCGCCGGTGCAGGCGCCGCCGGCCACCGGGTTCGACGAGGTGACGAACGGGTACGTGCCGTGGTCGAGGTCGAGGAAGGTGGCCTGGGCCCCTTCGAGCAGCACGTGCTGGCCGGCCTCGAGGGCGTCGTGCACGAGGTTCACCGAGTCGGTGATCATCGGCTCCATGCGGGGGGCGCACTCGCCCAGGTAGACGTCGGCGATCTCGTCGGCGTCGAGCGGGAGCTGGTTGAAGACCTTGGCCAGGATGGCGTTCTTCTCCTTCAGCACCACGTCGAGCTTCTCGCGGAAGATCTTGGGGTCGAGGAGGTCCTGCACCCGCAGGCCCACGCGGGAGGCCTTGTCGGCGTAGGCGGGGCCGATGCCGCGCTTGGTCGTGCCCACCTTGTTCTTGCCCAGGCGCCGCTCGGTGAGCTTGTCGAGCTCCTGGTGGTACGGGAGGATCAGGTGCGCGTTGCCGCTGACCTTGAGCCGGCTGGTGTCGACGCCCTTGGCCTCGAGCACGTCGAGCTCGGTGAGCAGCACGCGGGGGTCGACGACGACACCGTTGCCGATCACCGGGGTGATGTGGTCGTAGAGGATCCCGCTGGGGACGAGCTGCAGGGCGAAGCTCTCACCGTCGACGACGATCGTGTGACCGGCGTTGTGGCCGCCCTGGTAGCGCACCACGAGGTGCATCTCCTTGGCGACGAGATCGGTGAACTTGCCCTTCCCCTCGTCACCCCACTGGGTTCCGACGACGACGGTGGCTGGCACGGCGTGCTCCTTGATAGCTGGTCGTGCCCGCGCGAGCGCCGGCACCTGCTCCCGAGGGAACCGGGGAACAGTAGTCGGTCCGCGCCATCCGTTCGAAGGCGACCACTCCCGCCCGGACGCGAGAAGGGCAGCCGACCCGGATCGGCTGCCCTTCGCGTTCCCGGAGGAGTGCGGTGTGCGCCCTACGAGGCGTCGTGCGACCCGGCCAGGCGGCGCTGGGCGAGCCCGGCGAGGATGCCGCCGACGACGAGGATCGAGATGCCCGTGATCAGGAACGGGAGGGTGTTGACTCCGGTGTACGGCAGCTCGCTCGAGACCTGGACGGCGCCGAGGACCTCGGGGCCGGCGGTCGAGGAGGTCTGGACCGTGCCCAGCACCTGGGCGCCCTCGGTGGTGGTGGTCTGCGGAGCCGTGGTGGTGGTCGGCGCCGCGGTCGTGGTGGTGGTGGCCACGCTGCCGTCGCAGGTGTGGCTCAGGTTGAACTCGTTCGGCACCTTGCCGTTGTAGGTGGCGTAGGAGCCCAGCGCGACGAGGTCGCCCAGGCTGTGGCCGGCGGGCACGGCGACGAAGAGGTTGTCGGTCTGGCCACCGTTGAGGACGAGCTGGTCACCGGTGAAGTTCAGGCTCTCGGTGGTGTCGGCGCCCGTGCGGAGGTTCAGGATGACGGTGATCACCGACGACGTGCCGTTGTTCGGGGCGAGCACGAAGTGCCAGTAGGCGACGCCGTCGTTGGGGCAGTCGACCCCCGGCTGACCGGCGGGTGCCGTCTCGTTGTTGAGCGAGATGAGCGGCAGCCCGGCGGCGGAGGCCGCCGTGGTGGAGCCGAGGAGGGCGACGACGCCGGCCACGACGAACGCGGCCGTGGCGACGAGCCCGAGGCGACGAGGGGAGACGGTGGTTCGTGACATGGCGGGGAGGCCTTCCGGGAGAACCAGGTGCCACAAGTCGACCACGTCAGACGGTCGACCGGTGGGACCGATCGGTCTGGGGCCGGTTTCGCTCTCACTCCCCGCACGGCTCAAGCGACCAGTTCATCGCCGGGCGGATCAACGCTCCCCATCGCCACCCTATGGCGGTGACGACAGAGATGTTCTACCACTCATAGTGATGTTCTGGCTACAGCTCGTGCGCACTGCGCGGGCGAATGATCCGATCGGCCCACTGGTGTCGGGTGGGCCGATCGGATGGGACTCGGACGGCTACCGCTCGAGCATCCGTCGGGTGCGCAGGCGGGCCAGGGTGACCAGCGCGGCGCCACCGAGGACCACGGCCAGACCGGCCATGACCAGAGCACCGGTGTCGCTGCCGGTGTAGGGCAGCTCGCCCTCGGCCTGCACGGCGGGCGCCGCTGTCTGGACGGTGCCGAGCACCTCGACATCGGTGGTCGTGGTGGTCGGCGCGGCCGTCGTGGTGGTCGTGGGCGCCGTGGTGGTGGTCGTCGTGGTGGGGGCCGTCGTGGTGGTCGTGGTGGTCGGGACCACCCAGGTGAGCTCGGCCTCGGCGGTGGCCGACACCGAACCGCCTCCGGCGAAGATCAGCTTCTGCGAGCCGTCCCGGAGGAAGACCCGACCGGTGGCGACCGCCTCGGTGACCTCACCGTGGAGCACGGCGGGACCGCCGGCGACGGGCGAGACCACGCACACCTGGGAGTTGGCCGCGACCTCGGTGATCGAGGGGCCGTCTGTGTCGCACGCACCGGCGGTCGCCGCCACGATCCGTGCACCGGCGGGAGCGCCGGTGAGGGTGAGGGCGACAGGTCCGGGGGCAGTGGTCACCACGTCGAACACCACGCCCTCGCCGGCATCGGCCGACGCGACGCTCGGGGTGATCTGCAGGGTGGGCTCGGGCTCCGGGACCGCCACCGCGTCGGTGAGGATCGACTGGTAGAGGTCGATGACCGCATCGGAGTTGCCCGTGTCGGTGGTGGCCAGGTCGAAGCCGTCGGAGAAGTGCCAGATGGCGGCCTGGACCGCCTTGGCGGTGGTCGCCGAGGTGGCCGCCGAGGCCGGGTAGTGGTGGAGGATCCACGTGATCTCACCGAGGTTGGGGACGTTGGCGGCATCCCAGGTCCCCTCCTCGTGGGTGCGGTCGATCACGAGGTGGGTGCCCAGGTCGATGCAGTAGGCGTAGGCGTCGACCGACCCGTCGCCGTCGGTGTCGACCCCGATGAGGCCGGCCCAGTAGGTGTGGGTGGCACCGTGCCAGTCGCCTTCGACATTGCCGCCGATGGCCGCACCCTTCGGCACGACGCTCGACGTGGCCGAAGCCGGCCCGGCGAGGACGAACACGGACGCGCCGAGGAACATCAGCAGCGCGATCACTGCTGCGGCGACCCGTGTGGAGCGCATGGTCGGGGATCTCATGGCGACCTCCCGTCGTCGTCGTCCGGGCACAGGGTGCTCCGGACGCTGCTGACTGAGGCCGGTTTCGCCACTGCTCCCCGCCCGGCTCAGGCAACCAGTCAGCCGGGCGGATCAACGCTCCTCGGGTCCCCAACAGGATGTGGTGGGGCATCTGCACCCTCGCGCTCTGGGTGCCGGATCGCCAGGACAACCGTCACACTGCGTGACATTCGGGCCGGACGACCCACGCGGAGCGCGGCGAAGGGCAGCCGGCCCGGACCGGCTGCCCTTCACTCGATTCCTGTTCCAGCGGGCGTCAGCGCAGGACGAGGGTGCCCTCGTCGTCGGTGTCGACGACCACGGTGTCGCCCTCCCCGTAGGTGCCCTCGAGGAGGGCGAGAGCCAGGTTGTCGGCGATCTCGCGCTGGATGACCCGCTTGAGCGGCCGGGCGCCGAAGGCCGGCTCGTAGCCCTCGCCGGCGATCGCCCGCTTGGCCTCGGGGGTGACCTCCAGCCGGATGCGGCGCTGGGCGAGTCGGCCGATCAGGCCCTGGAGCTGGATGTCGACGATGCGCTCGAGGTCGGCCTCGGTGAGCGGCCGGAAGCGCACGATGTCGTCGATGCGGTTCACGAACTCCGGCTTGAAGAAGTCCCGGGGATCGCCGGGGAGGTTGGAGGTCATGATCAGCACGACGTTGGTGAAGTCGACCGTGCGACCCTGGCCGTCGGTGAGCCGACCGTCGTCGAGCAGCTGGAGCAGCACGTTGAACACGTCGGGGTGTGCCTTCTCGATCTCGTCGAGCAGCACCACGGCATAGGGCCGACGACGCACGGCCTCGGTGAGCTGGCCGCCCTCGTCGTAACCGACGTAGCCCGGAGGGGCACCGATGAGCCGGCTCACGGTGTGCTTCTCCATGTACTCGCTCATGTCGATGCGGACCATCGCCCGCTCGTCGTCGAAGAGGAAGTCGGCGAGCGACCGGGCGAGCTCGGTCTTGCCGACGCCCGTGGGGCCGAGGAAGAGGAACGATCCGATCGGCCGGTTGGGGTCGGAAAGCCCGGCCCGGCTCCGACGGATGGCGTTGGCCACGGCCACGACCGCCTCGTCCTGACCGATGACCCGCTCGTGCAGCACGTCCTCGAGGCGGACGAGCTTGGCCATCTCGCCCTCCATCAGCCGGCTCACGGGCACGCCCGTCCACTTGCTGACGACCTCGGCGATGTCCTCGGAGTCGACCTCCTCCTTCAGCATCTTCTGGGCGGCCTGGAGCTCCTCGAGCGCCTTGGAGGCCTCGGCGACCTGGCGCTCGACCTCGGGCAGCTGGCCGTAGCGGATCTCGGCGGCCTTCTCGAGGTCGGGCTCGCGCTCGAGCTCGGTGCGCTTGTGCTCGAGGCTCTCCTTGAGGGCCCGGATGCGGTCGATGGCGTCCTTCTCGGCCTGCCAGTGGGCCTTCATCCCGGCGATCTGCTCGCGCTGGTTGGCGAGGTCCTCGTCGAGGGCGGCGAGGCGCTCCTGGGAGGCGGCGTCGGTCTCCTTGGCCAGCGCCACCCGCTCGATCTCGAGCTGGCGGATGCGGCGTTCGACGATGTCGATCTCGGTGGGCATCGAGTCGATCTCGATGCGCAGCTTGGAGGCGGACTCGTCGACCAGGTCGATGGCCTTGTCGGGCAGGAAGCGCCCGGTGAGGTAGCGGTCGGAGAGCACGGCGGCGGCCACCAGCGCGGCGTCCTGGATGCGGACGCCGTGGTGGACCTCGTAGCGCTCCTTGAGCCCGCGCAGGATGGCGATGGTGTCCTCGACCGACGGCTGGTCGACGAAGACCTGCTGGAACCGGCGCTCGAGCGCGGGGTCCTTCTCGATGTACTTGCGGTACTCGTCGAGGGTGGTGGCGCCGATCATGCGCAGCTGGCCGCGGGCGAGCAGCGGCTTGAGCATGTTGCCGGCGTCCATCGAGCCCTCGGCCGCGCCGGCACCCACGACGGTGTGCATCTCGTCGATGAAGGTGATGACCTCGCCCTGGGCGTCGGTGATCTCCTTGAGGACGGCCTTGAGCCGCTCCTCGAACTCGCCGCGGAACTTGGCGCCGGCGACCATCGAGCTGAGGTCGAGCGAGATGAGCCGCTTGTTCTTGAGGCTCTCGGGCACATCGCCCTCGACGATGCGGCGGGCGAGGCCCTCGACGATGGCGGTCTTGCCGACGCCGGGCTCGCCGATGAGCACCGGGTTGTTCTTGGTGCGGCGCGAGAGCACCTGGATGACGCGCCGGATCTCCTCGTCGCGCCCGATGACCGGGTCGATCTTGCCGGCGCGCGCGTCCTCGGTGAGGTCGCGGCCGTACTTCTCGAGGGCCTGGTACTGCTCCTCGGGGTTCTGGCTGGTGACGCGGTGGCTGCCGCGCACCTGGGCCAGGGCGGTGAGCAGGTCGTCGCGCTCCACCCCGATCTTCTCGGCGAGGGCGAGCAGGAGGTGCTCGGTGGAGAGGTACTCGTCGTGCAGCTCGCGACGGGCCTCGTCGGCACGGTCGAACAGGGCGGTGAACTCGCGGCCCACGCGCGAGTCGCTGCCGTACGCCTTGGGCAGCTTGGCGACGGCATCGGTGGCCTCGTTGCGCATGTGCACGGGCGACACGCCGACCTTCTGCAGGATCGGCAGCACGACGCCTTCCTCCTGTCCCAGCAGGGCGAGGAGGAGGTGATCGGGGGTGACCTCGGGGTTGCTGGCCGATCGGGCGTCGGCGAACGCGAGGTTCACGGCCTCCTGGGTCTTGAGGGTCCAGCGGTTCGGATCGAGTGCCATCTCTTCGGCGTCTCTCCTTCAACAGAGTGGTGCGTACCTGAAAGTTAACAATCCCATTGTCAACTTTGATTCCCGCCCGGACCCCGAAATCCCCGTTCTGGTGGAGATCCACCTCCGGGTTCGGAGGGTGGATCTCCACCAGAACGGAGGAACAGGGAGAGGAGGGGCTACTGGCCGGCGAGGCGGCGGATGACGGTGGCGGCGTCGTCGTAGCGGGTGACCGCCTGGCGCACCGGCACGAGATCGCGGCGGTAGGAGCGGTGGGCCTCGGAGACCGCGTCGGCGGCCTCGTGGCGCACCCGGGCCAGCTCGGCCTCGAGCTCGGCCACGCGGGCCTCGAGGGCGAGCACCCGCTTGACGCCGGCCAGGTTGAGGCCCTCGTCGGTGAGGGCCTGGATGCGGCGCAGGTGATCGATGTCGGCCTCGCTGTAGCGACGGCTGCCGCCCTGCGTGCGGGCCGGCTCGAGCAGGCCCTTGCGCTCGTAGATGCGAAGCGTCTGCGGGTGCACGCCCGCCAGCTCGGCGGCCACCGAGATGACGTACACCGCCCGGATCTGGGCGGCACGGGGATCGTTCGGGTCCATCGGCATCGGCTACACCCCCAGGTGCTCTCGTGAGGCGGCGGGGAGGGTGTCGGCCAGGGCCTCGACCGCCTGCCGCTGCTCGTCGGTGAGATGGGTCGGCACCGTGACCTGCACGGTGACGAGGAGGTCGCCCTTGGCCTTCTTGGTCTCGACGCCGCGCCCCTTCACCCGGAACACCTTGCCCGACGGCGTGCCCTCGGGGATCTTCAGGGTGACCGTGGCACCCTCGAGGGTGGGCACGGTGAGCTTGGTGCCGAGGGTGGCCTCGGCGAAGGTGACCGGCACGACCAGCGTGAGGTTCTGGCCGTCGCGGCCGAACACGGCGTCGTGCTCGACGTGGACGATGACGAACAGATCGCCCGCCGGGCCGCCGTTGCGGCCGGCACCACCACGGCCCTTGAGCCGGATGCGCTGGCCGTCGGAGACCCCCGCGGGGATCCGGACCTTGACCTCGCGCGGCCGCCGCTCGATACCGGAGCCACGACAGGTCGGGCACGGGTCGGTGATGACCGAGCCCGAGCCACCGCACGCCGGGCAGGGCGTGGAGAACGAGAACATGCCCTGGTTGTCGTCGAGCACGCCGCGGCCACTGCAGTTCTGGCAGGTGGTCGGGCCGCTGCCCGGACGGGCCCCCGAACCGTGGCACGTGCCGCAGGGCATGTCGCTGGTGAGGTGGAGGGTGGTGGTGGCACCGGCGACCGCTTCGCGGAACGGCAGGTGCAGCTCGGCCTCGAGGTCGCTGCCCCGCTGCGGGCCGCTGCCCCGGGGTGCGCCGCCGCGACCGCGACGGCCACCGCCCCCACCACCGAACAGGCCACCGAGGAGATCGCCGAGGTCGGCGCCCTGGAAGCCGAAGCCTCCGGGTGCGCCGCCGGGACCGGGGGTGAACCCGCCGGGGCCCTGGCCGCCGCCGAAGCCCATGCCCCCCATGGGGCCGAGCTTCCGAACCTCGTCGTACTCCTTGCGCTTGGCCTCGTCACCGACGACGTCGTACGCGGACGCGACCGCCTTGAAGCGCTCCTCGGCGGTGGGATCGTCGGGGTTGGCGTCGGGATGGAGCTCCCGCGCCAGCTTCCGGTAGGCGCGCGTGATCTCCTTCGGCGTCGCCTTCTCCGAGACGCCGAGGACCTTGTAGTAGTCCTTCTCGAACCACTCGCGCTGTGCCGTCACTAACCCCTGACCTTCACCATGGCCGGGCGCAGGACCCGGCCCTTCCACTCGTAACCCGTGCGGAGGGTCTCGACCACGAGGGCCTCTCCCCCGTCGCCGGGCTCATGCATGACCGCGTCGTGCAGGTTCGGGTCGAACGGCTCGTCGGTGGGGGCCAGGCGCACCAGGCCCTCACGCTCGAGCAGCTCGCCCAGCATCTTCGCGATCGGTTCCACGTCGGTCGCTCCGTGGCCGACGGCGGCGTCGCACGCGTCGAGCACCACCAGCAGCTTCTCGGCGAGGGCGGCAGCGGCGCGCTCGCGCAGCTCGACCTCGTCGCGGGCGACCCGCTTCTTGTAGTTGTCGAACTCCGCCTTCACCCGGAGGAGGGTGTCGCGGAAGTCGTCGCGCTCGGCCAGCAGCACGGCGGCGTCGAGGTCGGAGTCGATCTCGGCGGCCACCTCGGCCTCGGCGTCGGCGAGCGCCTGCTCGTCGAAGCCGGCCAGCGGATCGTCGGGGGTGGGCTGGGCCGCCGGCTCGTCGCCGGCGGCCTGCCCCTCGGTGTGGGCCACGACTACTTGTCCTCGTCGTCGACGATCTCGGCGTCGACGACCTCGTCGTCGTTCGGCGCCGAGCTGCCGCCACCACCACCGGCCGCACCGGCGTTGTCGTTGGCGGCCGCCTGCTCGTAGAGCTTCTGGGTGAACTCCTGGCTGGCGGTCATGAGGGCCTCGGTGCCGAGCTTGATGGCCTCGAGGTCGGAGCCGGAGATGGCCGTCTTGAGGTCGGCGAGCTTGGACTCGACGTTGGCCTTCTCCTCGGCCGAGATCTTGTCGCCCTGGTCCTTCAGCAACTTCTCGGTCTGGTAGACGAGCGTGTCGGCCGAGTTGCGGATGTCGGCCTCTTCCTTGCGCTGACGGTCCTCCTCGGCGTGGGCCTCGGCGTCCTTCACCATCTGGTCGATGGCGTCCTTGGAGAGCGACGACTGACCGGTGATGGTCATCGACTGCTCCTTGTTGGTGGCGCGGTCCTTGGCGGACACGTGCACGATGCCGTTGGCGTCGATGTCGAAGGTGACCTCGATCTGGGGCACGCCACGAGGGGCGGGCGGCAGGTCGACGAGCTGGAACTTGCCGAGCGTCTTGTTGAAGTTGGACATCTCGCGCTCGCCCTGGAGCACGTGGATCTCGACCGACGGCTGGTTGTCCTCGGCCGTGGTGAAGACCTCGGTGCGGCGGGTCGGGATGGTGGTGTTGCGCTCGATGAGCTTGGTCATGACCGAGCCCTTGGTCTCGATGCCGAGCGACAGCGGGGTGACGTCGAGGAGCAGGACGTCCTTGACCTCGCCCTTGAGCACGCCGGCCTGGACCGCGGCACCGATGGCCACGACCTCGTCGGGGTTCACGCCCTTGTGGGGATCGTTGCCGGTCATCTCCTTGACCAGCTCGGCCACCGCGGGCATGCGGGTCGAGCCACCCACGAGGATGACGTGCTCGATGTCGCCCTTGGTGAGCCCGGCGTCGGTGATGGCCTGCTCGAACGGCTTGCGGCAGCGGTCGAGGAGGTCGGCGGTGAGCTCCTGGAACTTGGCGCGGGTGAGCTGCTCGTCGAGGTGCAGCGGGCCGTCGGGGGTGGCGGTGATGAACGGCAGGTTGATCTGGGTCGACTGGACCTGCGAGAGCTCGATCTTGGCCTTCTCGGCGGCTTCCTTCAGGCGCTGCACGGCCATGTTGTCCTTGGACAGGTCGACGCCGTGGGCGGTCTTGAACGAGTCGACCAGCCAGTCGATGACGCGCTGGTCCCAGTCGTCGCCGCCGAGGCTGGTGTCGCCGTGGGTGGACTTCACCTCGAAGACGCCGTCGCCGATCTCGAGCACCGACACGTCGAAGGTGCCGCCGCCGAGGTCGAACACGAGGATCGTCTGGTCGGCGCCCTCCTTGTCGAGGCCGTAGGCGAGGGCGGCCGCGGTGGGCTCGTTGATGATGCGCAGCACCTCGAGGCCGGCGATCTGGCCGGCTTCCTTGGTGGCGGTGCGCTGGGCGTCGTCGAAGTACGCCGGGACGGTGATGACGGCCTGGGTGACGGTGTCACCGAGGTAGGCCTCGGCGTCGCGCTTGAGCTTCATCAGCGTGCGGGCCGAGATCTCCTGCGAGGTGTACGCCTTGCCGTCGATGTCGATCGTCCAGTTGGTGCCGACGTGGCGCTTGACCGACCGGATGGTGCGGTCGGGGTTGGTGATGGCCTGGCGCTTGGCGACCTCGCCGACGAGGACCTCGCCGTTCTTGGCGAAGGCGACCACCGACGGCGTCGTGCGACTGCCCTCGGCGTTGGGGATGACGACGGGGTCGCCAGCCTCGAGGACGGCGACGACCGAGTTGGTGGTACCGAGGTCGATACCGACGGCCTTGGGCATGGTGTGGCTCCTCTTTCGGGGGATTGCTGTTCAGAACGTCCCGGCGCCAGGTACACACCATGACACCAGGAAACTTGAGTGTGATGTTAGCAACTTCTTCAACCAGCCTGACATTCCCGCTCCGGAAAATCTCCGCGGGGGCGGAACTCGGCCCCTGCCAGGGAGTTCGCTCCCTGGAGGTTTCGGTGTGCACCATCGGCGTGGGGCAGACTGACGCCATGACGTCGACGCTCGTGCTGGTCCGCCACGGCCAGAGCATCTGGAACCTCGAGAACCTCTTCACCGGCTGGTACGACGCCGACCTCACCGACCTCGGTCGGGTCGAGGCCGCCGGCGCCGGTCGGGCGATGCTCGACGCCGGCGTCGAGCCCACCGTGCTGCACACCTCCATGCAGGTGCGCGCCATCCGCACCGCCAACCTGGCCCTCGACGAGATGGGTCGGTTGTGGATCCCCACCCGCCGGTCGTGGCGGCTCAACGAGCGCCACTACGGCGCCCTCCAGGGGATGAACAAGAAGGAGGCGGCCGAGCAGTTCGGCGCCGAGCAGATCTTCGAGTGGCGCCGCAGCTACGACGTCCCGCCGGAGCCCGTCGACTTCGACAGCGAGCACCACCCCCGCTTCGACCCCCGCTATGCCGGGCTGCCCTCCGACGTGCTCCCCTCGGGCGAGTGCCTCAAGGACGTCGTCAACCGGATGCTGCCGTACTGGTTCGACTCGATCGTCCCCGACCTCAACACCCACCCGGTCGTGCTGGTCGTCGCCCACGGCAACAGCCTGCGGGCGCTCATCAAGCACCTCGAGAACATCTCCGACGCCGACATCGCCGAGGTCAACCTGCCCACCGGCGTGCCCATGCTCTATGAGCTCGACGACGACTTCCGCCCCGTCGAGGAGAAGCTCCTCGCCGACCGCTACCTGGGCGACGTCGAGGCCGCGAAGGCCGCGGCCGAGGCCGTCGCCCGCCAGGCGGGTGCTCCGCCCGAGAGCGACGAGGCCGAGCCCGACGACCCCACCGAGGGCTGAGACCTCGGGCGGTCGGCACCGCTGTCGTCCCGCTCAGGCGGGGCGGCGCTGCTCCATCTGCGGTTCGAACTCCAGCAGGTAGCCGCGCGACCGCACGGTCTTGATCACGAGGCCCAGCGGGGCGATGCGCCGCCGGACCCGCAGCATGTGCACGTCGAGGGCGTTGCGCCCCGGAGCACCCTTCGGCCAGCCGGCCCGGGCGAGCTGGTCGCGGCTGACGACGGCGCCGAAGCGGTCGAGCAGGGCGGCCATGAGTCGGGCCTCGACCGGCGGCAACGACACCCAGTCGGGCCCGGAGCGCAGGACACCGTCGGGATCGAGCTCCGGACGGACCGGCAGGTGCTGCACCGCACGCTCCGCGACCGAGCGGCAACGGGCCTCGATGTCGGCCTCCGACGACGGCATCCGGACCCAGTCCTCGAGGCAGTCGACGACCACCGGCGCGGGCACGTCGCCCTCGACGAGCAGGACCCGGGGACGGCCCTGGGCCGTCAACGCATCACGGCGATCCTGTTCGAGAGGCCAACGGAGCAGCACGACGTCCACGGCGCAGGACGCTACGGAGGCCGTGTTGCTCGACTGTTTCGAGGAGGTGAAGAGATCCGGGGGCACACCGCCGACAGGATCCCGGGCGCGGGGACCCCGGGGTCCGTATGCTGCCGCCATGGCACGCGACGCATGGCTGAACCACCTGGCCCAGGTCCCTCTCTTCGCCGACTGCTCGAAGAAGCAGCTCCAGTCGGTGGCCGCCGCCTCGATCGAGCTCACGATCGACACCGGCAAGGTGCTCGTCCGTGAGGGCGAGGCCGGGCACGAGGCGTTCGTGATCATGGAGGGCTCCGCCACCGTCAGCCGCAAGGGCGAGACCATCGCCCAGCTGGGCGTCGGCGACGTCGTCGGCGAGCTCGCCCCTCTGACCGGCGGCAACCGCACCGCCACGGTCGTGGCCGATACCCCGATGGAGCTCCTGGTCATCGGCCAGCGTGAGTTCGCCGGGCTGCTCGACGAGGTCCCCGGCCTCGCCGTGCGGGTGCTCCACAACCTCGCCCACCGCATGGTGGAGCTGGAGGAACTGGCCTTCAAGTAGGCCGGTGGCACGACCCGTCGGACCCGGCCCTCACGGTTGGGGTGCGGCGGGGACCACGCGAGTAGGTTTGCGAACCGTATGGAACGCAAGCGCATCAAGGGCCCGGCCCTCGTCCTGATCATCGGTCTGGCCTTCGCCACGGTGACGGCCCTGTCGGGCATCGCCGCGTCGGTGTTCCAGCAGCACGATGAGTCAGCCACGACTCGTGAGGTCTTCGGGGGCATCCCCGACGCCCTCAAGATCACGTTCTACGTCCTCACCCCGGTGCTGTTGATCTACGGCGCCGTGCTCTTCGCCCAGCGGGTGAAGAACTGGGAGCGGGGCAAGCCCGACAACCGGGCCACCACCAAGAAGAACGTGAAGCGCCGCATGGGCGACTTCCGCGCCGGCGTCTACATGCAGACCCTGCTGCGCGACCCCGCCGCCGGCATCATGCACTCGCTGATCTACTTCTCGTTCCTGGTCCTGCTGGCGGTCACCACGATCCTCGAGATCAACCACCAGGTGCCCGAGAGCATGAAGTTCCTCAACGGGCAGGTCTACGAGGCCTACTCGTTCGTCGGCGACTTCGCCGGCCTCGCCCTCTTCGTCGGCGTGATGTGGGCGATCGTGCGCCGCTACATCCAGCGGCCGTACCGCATCCGCATCAAGTCCAAGCCGGAGCACGCCGTCATCCTCGGCATCCTGCTCTCGCTGTCGGTCACCGGCTTCATCACCGAGGCCTTCCGCATCGCCGAGACCGGCTACCCGTCGTTCGAGAAGTGGTCGTTCGTGGGCTACCCGCTGGCGCTGCTCTTCGAGGGCAACACCCACCTCGTGGGCTGGCACCAGGCCGCCTGGATCGTCCACATCCTCACGTTCTTCGCCTTCCTCGTGATCCTCCCGGTCACGATGCTGCGCCACATGTTCACCTCGCCGCTGAACATGTACCTGAAGGACCGTGACCGGCCCAAGGGCGCGATGAAGCCCATGCCGAACCTCATGGAGACCGAGCTCGAGAGCTTCGGCGCCTCCACCATCGAGGACTTCACCTGGAAGCAGCTGCTCGACACCGACGCCTGCACCATGTGCGGCCGCTGCACCGCGGTCTGCCCGGCACACGCGACCGGCAAGCCGCTCGACCCGCGCGAGATCGTGCTGAAGACCGGCGAGGTCATGGCCCGCACCGGCGATCCGCAGGTGTCGCCCCCCATCGGCGTCGACAGCGAGATCGTCGTCACCGCCGACTCCGTCTTCGAGCGCATCACGCCCGAGGAGATCTGGGCCTGCACCACCTGCAAGGCCTGCGACGAGAACTGCCCCGTCAACATCGAGATCCTCGACAAGATCCTCGACATGCGGCGCTACCTGTCGCTCATGGAGTCGAACTTCCCGACCGAGCTGGGCACCGCCTACCGCTCGATGGAGAACTCCGGCAACCCGTGGGGCATCAGCCAGGCCGAGCGCGGCGACTGGGCCGACAAGCTCGAGGGCATCGAGATCATCGACGGCACCAGCCCCCTCGAGGCCGAGTACCTCTACTGGGTCGGCTGCGCCGGCTCGTTCGACGACAAGAACAAGAAGGTCACCCAGGCCATGGCCCAGCTGCTGCAGCGGGCCGACATCTCCTTCGCCATCCTCGGCCCGTCGGAGAACTGCACCGGTGATCCGGCCCGGCGCTCGGGCAACGAGTACATCTTCCAGATGCTCGCCATGCAGAACGTCGAGACCCTCAACGGCATGGGCGTGAAGAAGATCATCACGCAGTGCCCGCACTGCTTCAACACCCTCGCCAACGAGTACCCGCAGCTCGGCGGCAACTACGAGGTCGTGCACCACAGCCAGTTCCTGGAGTGGCTGCTCGACCAGGGCAAGCTCGACCTGTCGAACGCCAAGCTCGAGGAGCGGGTCGTCTACCACGACTCGTGCTACCTCGGCCGCCACAACGACGTCTACATGGCGCCCCGCAAGGTCATCGGCTCCCTCGGCGGCATCGAGGTCGTCGAGGCCGAGCGCAACGGCACCAAGGGCATGTGCTGCGGCGCCGGCGGTGCCCGCATGTGGATGGAGGAGCACACCGGCAAGCAGGTCAACGTCGAGCGCTCGCAGGAGCTGCTCGCCACCGGTGCCACCAAGATCGCGGTGGCCTGCCCCTTCTGCTACATCATGATCGACGACGGCGTGAAGGGCGAAGGCGTCGACGAGGACCAGGTCAAGGTCGCCGACATCTCCATGCACGTGCTGGAGGCGATCGAGCGGGGCGAGCGCGAGGGGACGCAGATCGGTGCCGGAGCCGTGGACGACTGAACGATCGAAGGTCCTGGTCATCGCCGATGACCAGGACGCCGGAGAGCTCCTCACCCGCCTGCTCGACCGGGCGGGCTGGACCACCGACCTCGCCTACTCCGCCGCCTCGGGGCTGAGCGAGCTCGAGGACGCCCACTACGCGGCGATCGTGCTCGCCCTCGCGTCGACCGCCCACAGCGTCGAGGTGCTGCGCTCGATCCGCGAGACCCCGGCCACCGCCGACCAGCGCGTGGCCGTGTGCGCCCACTCCCGCAGCGAGCAGGGCGAGGCCTGGATCACGGGTGCCGACGGCTACCTCGTGCACCCCTTCGACGCCGACGAGCTCGTCGCCATGGTGACGGCGGTGGTCGAGCGCCCCGACGCCGAGCGCGACGACCACCGGCAACGCCAGGTCGGCCTGTCGATCCCCGACGCGCCCGACGCGGACTGACCCCGCTCGACCCGGTGGCTCAGCACGTCACTCCAGAGGTGACGTGCTGAGCCCACGGGTGCGAGAACGTCAGCGGGAGAGCTCGGCCTCGATGGCCTCGACGAGGGCCGGGTCGTCGGGGGTGACCGTGGGGGCGAAGCGACGGGCCACGGTGCCGTCCTTGGCGATGAGGAACTTCTCGAAGTTCCAGAGGATCTCGGGGTCGTCGGTCGGGCTCATGTCGAAGCTCCGGCGGTTCTCGCGGAACGCCTCGTAGTCGCCGCCCTCACCGGAGGGGATGGCGGTGGTGAGCGCGTCGTAGAGCGGGTGCTTGTCGGCGCCGGTGGCGACCACCTTGGAGTACATCGGGAAGGTCACCGAGTAGTTGGTCGAGCAGAACTCGACGATCTCGGCCTCGGTGCCGGGCTCCTGGCCACCGAAGTCGTTGGCAGGGAAGCCGAGCACCTCGAAGCCCCGGTCGCGGGTGGTCTCGTAGAGCGCCTCCAGCCCTTCGTACTGCGGGGTGAGGCCGCACTTGGAGGCGACGTTCACGACGAGCAGGACCTTGCCGGCGTGCTCGGCCAGGGTGGTGGACTCTCCGTCGATGGTGGTGACGGGGATCTCCAGGACGTCGGTCATTTCTGCGCTCTCCTCGGTGCGTCGGACCGCCAACGGTAGGCGCCCCGGTCGCCGCCCGCAGGGCCGACGACCGGGGCGTCCCGGACCGGAGAGGGTGCTGCGGTCAGACCGCTTCGACGTCACGCTCCCCGGTGCGGATGCGCACCGCCATGTCGACGTCGGTGACCCAGACCTTGCCGTCACCGATCTTGCCGGTGGCCGCCGCCGCCACGATGGCGTCGACCGCCGGGACCACGTCCTGCGGAGCGACGAGCAGGTCGAACCGCACCTTGGGCAGCAGGTCGACCTTGTACTCGGCGCCCCGGTACACCTCGGCGTGACCGCCCTGGCGACCGACGCCCTTGACCTCCTGCACCGTCATGCCGTTGATGCCGACGGCCTTGAGCGCCGCCTTCACCTCCTCGACCTTGAACGGCTTCACGACCGCGGTGATCAGCTTCATCGGGCGTCCTCCATCTGCTCGGCGCGCTCGGCGGCGGAGAAGCTCCCCTGGCCCAGGCGGTCCATCGAGCCCAGGTCGCTGAAGCTGTACGCCACCTCGGCGTGCTCGGAGAGGTCGAGCCCGATGTCCTCGGCGTCCTCGTCGACCCGGAGGCCGATCACCACGTCGATCACCTTGCCGATGATCAGGGTGGCGCAGAAGGAGAAGGCGAACACGGCGGCCGAGGCGATCAGCTGCTTCCACAGCAGCTCGGGGCCGCCGCCGTAGAAGAGGCCGTCGGCCCCCGCCTCGTTGATCTCGGTGGTGGCGAACAGGCCGAGCAGCAGGGCGCCGACCAGGCCGCCGACGAGGTGGACGCCGACCACGTCGAGGGCGTCGTCGTAGCCCCACTTCGTCTTGAGGCCGATGGCGAGCAGGCAGATCACGCCGGCGGCCGCACCGATGAGCATGGCGGGGCCGGTGGCCACGAAGCCCGCACACGGCGTGATGGCCACGAGCCCGGCGACGGCACCCGAGGCGGCACCGAGGGTCGTGGGCTTCCCGTCCCGCAGCCACTCCACCGCGACCCAGGCGCACATGGCGGAGGAGGCGGCGATGAACGTGTTCATCAGGGCCTGGGCGGCGAGCCCGTTGGCGGCGAGGGCGGAGCCGGCGTTGAACCCGGCCCAGCCGAACCAGAGGATGCCGGTGCCGAGGATCGTGAGGGGCAGGTTGTGCGGGTGCATGCCCTCACGGGGCCAGCCCTTCCGCTTGCCCAGCAGCAGGGCCAACGCGAGTGCGGCGGCACCGGCGTTGATGTGCACGACGGCGCCGCCGGCGAAGTCGAGGGCGCCCATGTCGAAGATCCAGCCGCCGCCCCAGACCCAGTGGGCCACGGGCGAGTACACGACCAGGAGCCACACGGCGATGAACACGGCGTAGGCCCCGAACTTCAGCCGGTCGGCCGTCGCGCCCGTGATGAGGGCCGGGGTGATGATGGCGAAGGTCATCTGGAAGGCGGCGAACAGGATCACGGGGATCGTGAGGTTCTCGGCCACTCCCATGCCGACGTCCTTGAACGCCACGAAGTCGAAGTTGCCCCAGAGGTGGTGCCCGCCACCGAAGGCGATGGAGTACCCGAGCAGCACCCAGAGCACCGCCATCAACCCCATGGCGAAGACGTTCTGCATGAGCATCGAGAGCATGTTCTTCGCTCTCACCATGCCCCCGTAGAACAGGGCGAGGCCTGGCGTCATGAACAGCACGAGCGCCGTGCTGGTCAGGACCCAGGCGGTGTCACCGGCATCGATCTCCATCACATTCCCTTTCGGCGTGTCGCGGGCGGCGGGAGGGTTCCCGCCGCCCGGGCTTCGTCACGACACAGCCTCGGGAACCGGTGTTGCCCGGGTGTTTCGCTCCGTGTGACACGGCGCGAAGAGTCAGTTGAACGTCAGAGAGCCATTTCTGACGCGTCGGCGACACCCGATGGGACCTCGCCGCACCGGTGGTCGGCCTCCAGGAGGTAGCCCCGCCCGCGGATGCTCCGGAGGGCCAGGCCCACGGTGGCGACGCGCGGGGCCAGGCGGACCATGGCCGCCTTGAGGGCGTCGTCGGTGGGTCGGCCCCCTCCCGCCTGGTAGGCCTCGGCCAGCTCACCGTGACGGACGACGGATCGGTAGCGCGCCAGGAGCACCAGGACCAGCGACTGCTGCCCGGCCGGGATGGCCACGCTGGCGTCGCCGAACCAGAGCGCGCCGTTGGGGTCGAGCTCGGGACGGGCGGCGCAGAGCACCCGGCACCGCAGGGCGACGCAGCGGGCGACGACATCGTCGATCGGCTGGGGCGGACGGACCCAGTCCTCGAGTGGCCCGCAGGTCGGCGCGTCGACATCGGGATCGAGGATCAGGAGGCAGGGCACCCCGGCGTCGACGAGGCGCCGCCGGCGGGCGTCCTCCTCGGGCCAGAGCAGGACCTCGATGCCGTCAGCGACGGGGGCCGCGAGGAGCATCGAGCGCAGGAGGGTGGTGGACGTGGGTTGCGAGCTGCTGTCGAGCAGCACAGCGGACTGCGACATGGGGGTCTCCGAGCGAGCGCGTTCCGTGAAGGACCACTGCCGCCCGGCCGGGCCGGGTGCCACCTCTCCTCGGGCTCACAGGGCCGCGCGTGACGCGGCCCCGGTCCGGGGTGGCTCAGGTGCCGGAGGGCCGGGCGAGCCCGGCCGGTGGCCCGCGATGCGGCGCCACGCACAGGGCGGGACCGCGCCGCGGGGGTGCCCCGCGGGACTCGGCGCGCGACGGGCGGGGCCGCTGCAGGGCTGCGGCCACGGCCGCGGCCGCGGCCAGCACCACGAGGCCGACGAAGGTGAGCGCGCTGTCGCGGCTGATCAGCAGCCGGGTGGCCGGTGCGACCGCCCGCACGGCCACCGGGACCACGGCGTCGTCGTGCACGGCGACGCCGACCCCCATCGGGTCGCCGACCGCGTCGGCCACCGCCACGACCGGTGCGATCAGGGGCGTCGGAGCCGAGGTCGCCACGATGGCGGACCAGCCCGCCACCACGATCACCGTGGCGGCGAGGACGAAGAGAAGCGCCCGACGCATCGGCGGAGAGTACCGGCGTCGCGCAGGGCCGCCGCGCGACGGGTGGCACCCGGGCGCCTGAGACACGGGCCGTCCTGTACCCGATGTATGGAACATGAATCACAGTTCGCTAGTCTTACCCCGTGACCCCACCGGACCCTGCCGCCGAGGACGCTCCGACCCTCGCCGACTGGCGACGGCGATGAGCAGGCTCGTCCCGGCGCGCATGCCGGGGCGTCGCCGACCGGCGCCCGCCCGGGTGATCGTCGTGGCCTTCGGGGCGGCGGTCGCCGTCGGCACGCTCCTGCTCCTGCTGCCCGTGGCCAGCGAGCCGGGTGTCGACACCAGCCCCGTCGACGCGCTCTTCACGGCCACGTCGGCCGTGTCGGTCACCGGGCTCGTCATCACCGACACGGCCAGCCACTGGAGCGCGTTCGGCGAGGTCGTGATCCTGGTGCTCGTGCAGCTCGGCGGGTTCGGGATCATGACCCTGTCCTCGCTCGTCGCCCTCATGCTCTCCCGGCGGCTGGGGCTCCGGCGGCGACTCGTCGCCCAGGCCGAGACCAGCGCCCTCAACGCCGGCGACGTCCGCCGGGTCGTGATCGGCGTCGCCGTCATCAGTGCGGTCGTCGAGGGCGTCACGGCCGTCGTGCTCACCTGGCGGTTCCACACCGACACCGGCTCGGACCTGCTGGAGTCGGCC
Source organism: Acidimicrobiales bacterium (assembly GCA_965279255.1). GTDB lineage: Bacteria > Actinomycetota > Acidimicrobiia > Acidimicrobiales > Acidimicrobilacustridaceae > CAMFLJ01. The sequence continues at coordinate 3,820,484 of OZ257146.1, read as the reverse complement.
TACCTCGGCGTCTTCCACGCCGTCACCGCGTTCAACAACGCCGGCTTCGCCCTCTTCAGCGACAACCTCATGGGCTTCGTCGACGACTGGTGGCTGTGCATCGTGATCACCGTGGCGATCATCGCCGGCGGGCTGGGGTTCCCCGTCTACGACGACCTCTCCAGCAACCGGCGCCGGCCCCGCCAGTGGTCGCTCCACACCAAGCTCACGCTCGGCACCACCGCCGTGCTGCTCGTGGGGGGCACGGCGCTCATCGCGTCGAGCGAGTGGACCAACCCCGCCACCCTCGGCGCCCTCGACGGCCCCGACCGCCTGCTGGCCAGCTGGTTCGCCTCGGTGAACCCACGCACCGCCGGCTTCAACAGCCTCGACTACGGCCAGATGCGCGAGGGCACGCTGCTGGTGACCGACGGCCTCATGTTCATCGGGGCGGGGTCGGCCTCCACCGCCGGCGGCATCAAGGTCACCACGTTCGCCCTGCTCGGCTTCGTGGCCTGGGCCGAGGTCCGCGGCGACCCCGACGTGAACGCCTTCGGCCGGCGGCTGCCCGGTGTGGCCCAGCGCCAGGCCGTGACGATGGTGCTGCTGGCGACCGGCACGGTGATGGTCGCGACCCTCTCGATCATGGTGCTCTCCGACATCGGTCTGTCCCCCGCGCTGTTCGAGGCCGTCTCCGCCTTCGGCACCGTCGGCCTCTCCACCGGGGTCACCCCCGAGCTCGGCTCGCCGTCCCAGCTCATCCTCTCGGCGCTGATGTTCGCCGGCCGCATCGGCCCCATCACCTTGTTCGCCGCGCTCGTGATCCGCGAGCACGGCCGGCTCTACCGGTTCCCCGAAGAAAGGCCGATCGTTGGCTGAGACCCGTCGGTTCCGCACTCCCACCCGCCGTGGACCGGGCGAGGGCATCGCCGCCCACGACCCGGTGATCGTCGTCGGCCTCGGCCGCTTCGGCGCCACCCTGGCCGAGCACCTGGTGGCCCTCGGCCACGAGGTGCTCGGGGTCGACACCGACGCCGCGATCGTGCAACGCCACAGCCGCGTGCTCACCCAGACCGTCGAGGCCGACGCCACCGACCCGGCGGTGCTCCAGCAGCTCGGTGCCGCCGAGTTCCCGTGCGCGGTGGTGGGCATCGGCACGGGGATCGAGGCGAGCGTGCTCACGGTGGCCGCGCTGAGCGACCTCGGCATCCCCAACATCTGGGCCAAGGCGATCACCGAGCCCCACGCCCGCATCCTCGAGCGGGTGGGGGCCCATCACGTCGTGTCACCCGAGCGGGAGATGGGCGAGCGGGTGGCGCACCTCGTCACCGGCCGCATCATCGAGTACCTCGAGCTCGACCCCGGCTTCGCCCTCGTCGAGACGCGCACACCGACGGAGCTGGTGGGCCGGACCCTCACCGAGGTGTCGCTGCGGAGCCGCTACGGGCTCACCGTCGTGTGCATCAAGCCGGCCGGCGGCACCTTCACCTACGCCACGGCCGACACCCGCCTCGGGGCGGGCGACACCCTGCTGGTGGCCGGCGAGACCAGGCTGGCCGAGGCCTTCGCCGATCTGCCCTAGCGGGGCCCGGGTGCCGGGACCTACTGGAAGTTCTCCCAGTACCGGCTCGGCCGCGGCCCGACCTGGCCCTGGTACTTGGAGCCCACGGCCTTGGACCCGTAGGGGTGCTCGGCGGAGGTGGACATCTGGATGAAGGAGATCTGCCCGATCTTCATGCCCGGGTAGAGCGTGATCGGCAGGTTGGCGACGTTCGACAGCTCGAGGGTGAGCTGGCCGTCCCAGCCGGCGTCGACGAAGCCGGCGGTGGAGTGGATGAGCAGGCCGAGGCGACCGAGGCTCGACTTGCCCTCGAGGCGGGCCACGAGGTCGTCGGGGAGCGCGACCCGCTCGCTGGTGGACCCGAGGACGAACTCGCCCGGGTGCAGCATGAAGCGATCCTCCTCGCCGATCTCGACCAGCTCGGTGAGGTCCTCGAGGTTCTGCTTCACGTCGATGTGGCTCATCGTGTGGTTCTTGAACACGCGGAAGTACCGGTCGATGTGCAGATCGACGGAGGAGGGCTGGATGCTTGCCTCGTCGAGCGGATCGATGACGATGCGTCCGGCGGCCAGTTCCTCGCGGATGGTGCGGTCGGAGAGGATCACGGTCGGTGAGGCTACTCCCCGTTCAGGCCCCGCCGGGAGGCCGATGCCGAGGGAGCGCAGCCCCTCACCGCCCGGGTGACGATCTCGGCGATCCAGCCCTCGCCGACCGGGCGCCGGCTCACGTACTGGCGATGGAACACCGGGCCCACGACGAGGTCGACGAGGGTGTCGGGATCGACCGCGGGGTCGATCTCGCCGCGCTCGATGCCCCGGGCCACCGCGGCGAGCGAGACCCGGCGACGGCTGGCCACGAACGTGCGGTGGGCGGCCGCCACCTCGGGGTGCCGGGCGGCGGCGGCGATGACCGCGGGGAGGGCCCGGCCGAGGTCGGTGGAGGTGAGGGCCCGATGCAGGCCCTCGGCGATGGCGGTGAGGTCGCCGACCACCGAGCCGGTGTCGGGGTCGTCGACAGACGCCCGGCACTCGTGGGCCAGCACCGACACGAGCAGCTCGGGCTTGCCCGGGTAGCGGCGGTACACGGTGGTGCGGGCGACGCCGGCGCGCTGGGCGACGGCCTCGACCGTCACGCCCTCGAAGCCGGCCTCGGCGAGCAGGGCCAGCGCGGCGTGGGCGATGGCGTCGTCGGCCTCGGTGCTGCGGGGTCGGCCGACCGCGCCCTTCGTGGGGTCGGTCGCGAGCTCCATGGCGGGGCTCAGCCGGCGGCGGGCGGGGAGGCGGGGGCGGCCGAGAACTCGCCGCTGTGCTCCTCGGCGTACTCCTGGCTCTGCTCCTCACGGTCCTCGGGCCGGGCCCGGGCCGGCAGGAACACGAGGGCGATGACGACACCGACGGCCGTCGCCAGGGCGGCGACGAACACACCCCAGTGGACCGCATCGACGAACGCCGCGTTGGCCACGTCCTGCAGCTGTGGGGCGTAGGTGGAGATGGCGCCGATGGAGTTCTTCGCCGCATCGGCGGCCGGCCCGACGATCCCGTTGTCGGCCAGCGCCGTGCTGATCTGGCTGCCGTAGGTCGTGGCCAGCACCGACCCGATGACCGCCACGCCGAGGGCGCCGCCGACCTGCCGGGTGGTGTCGTTGACCGCCGAGCCCACACCGGCCTTGAACAGCGGGAGCGAGCCCATCACCGAGTCGGTGGCGGGCGCCATGGTGAGGCCCATGCCGGCGGCCATCAGCATCAGTCGCCAGAAGATGTTGGAGTACGGCGTGTCGGCCTGGAGCCCGATCATGGTGAGCAGGCCGGTGGTGACCAGGCCGAGGCCGAGGGCGACGGTGATCTTGGTGCCGATGCGCTCGACGAGCTTGGCGCTGAGCGGTGAGACGACCATCATCGCCGCCGCGAACGGGAGCATCCGGATGCCGGTCTCGAGCGGCGAGTAGCCCAGCACGAACTGGAAGTACTGCGTCAGCAGGAACAGTGAGCCGAACATCGCGAAGAACACGAGCGTGATCGAGATGCTCGCCGCGGTGAACCGGGGCTTCTTGAAGAAGGTGACGTCGAGCATCGGATCGGAGGTGGTCTTCTCCCACACGACGAAGCCGATGAGCAGCAGCAGGCCGACAGTGCCGACGACGATGGTCTCGCTGCTGCCCCAGCCCTTCGAGGGCGCCTCGATGATGGCGTAGAGCAACGCGGTGAGCCCGGCGATGGAGAGCACGGCACCGATCGGGTCGAGCTTGCCGGCGTGGGGGTCCTTCGAGGTGGGGATGACGAAGAAGCCGGCCAGGAGACCGAAGATCACGATCGGGATGTTCACGAGAAACACCGAGCCCCAGTAGAAGTGCTCGACCAGGAAGCCGCCGGTGAGCGGGCCGAGGGCGCCGCCGAGGCCGGCAACACCCGCCCAGGCACCGATGGCCTTGCCCCGCTCGTGGGCCGGGAACAGGTTGGTGATGATCGAGAGGGTGGCGGGCATGATCAGCGCGCCGCCGATGCCCATGAAGGCCCGGGTGGAGATGAGCTGGCCCGACGAGGAGGCCATCGCCGACGCCACCGAGCCGATGCCGAAGATCACGAAGCCGACCTGGAGGGCCCCGCGACGCCCGAAGCGGTCGCCGAGGCTGCCGGCGGTGAGCAGGAGGCCGGCGAACACCAGGGTGTAGGAGTCGACGATCCACTGCAGGTCGCTCGAGGTGGCGTTCAGGTCCTTCTGGATCGTGGGCAGGGCCACGTTCAGGATCGAGTTGTCGAGCACGATCACCAGGAGGCTGAAGCAGAGCACGGTGAGGATCAGCCAGCGGCGGTCGAACGCCTTCTCCTGGATCCGTTGGGCGCGTGTCATGGGGCCTCCCCGGCTGCTGCGACGATCGCAGCTGCGAGTCAATCAGCGCCGTGTACGAATCGCAACACTTCTGTATCGGAAGTCCACGAGGGCCCGAGAACTGCGTAGGGTCCGGACGTGGCCGACTCCCCGATCCTCCGCATCGGCACCCTCGGTGCCGCCGCCATCACCCCCGACGCCCTGGTGAAGCCGGCACGTGCCGTCGCCCGGGCCGAGCTCGTGGCCGTCGCCGCCCGCGACCGCGACCGGGCCCAGGCCTTCGCCACCAAGCAGGGCATCCCGACCGTGCACGGTTCCTACGAGGAGCTGCTGGCCGACCCCGGCATCGACGCTGTCTACAACCCGCTGCCCAACAGCCTCCACGCCGAGTGGACCATCGCCGCGCTCGAGGCGGGCAAGCACGTGCTGTGCGAGAAGCCGTTCACCAACAACGCCGACGAGGCCCGCCAGGTGGCGGCCGTGGCCGAGCGCACGGGCCTGGTGGTGATGGAGGCCTTCCACTACCGCTACCACCCGCTCATGGGCCGAGCCGTGGAGATCGCCCGCAGCGGAGAGCTCGGCGAGCTGCGCTTCGTCGACGCCTGGATGCAGGCGCCGCTGTTCAAGCGGGCCGACATCCGGTTCGAGCTCGGCCTGGGCGGTGGCGCCCAGATGGACCTCGGCGCCTACACCACCCACCAGGTGCGCACGCTGCTCGGCACCGAGCCCACCGTCACCTGGGCCCACGCCAAGGAGCGCTCGCCCGGCGTCGACCGCTGGATGCGCGCCGAGATGACCTTCCCCGGCGGCGCCGTCGGCCACACGACCGTGTCGCTGTACGGCGGCGTGCCGGTGCGGCTCGGCTTCCACCTGGTCGGCTCCAAGGGCGTGCTGAAGGTGATGAACCCGACGCTGCCCTCGATCTACAGCCGCTTCACCGTGAAGGTGGGCGGCAAGAAGCGCCGCGAGAGCTTCCCCCGCACGCCGACCTACACCTACCAGCTCGAGGCGTTCACGGCGGCGGTGCTCGACGGGGCCCCGGTGCTCACGCCGCTGTCGGACTCCATCGCCAACATGGAGGTCATCGACGCCATCTACACCTCGGCCGGCCTGCAGCCCCGCGGCACCTGAGCGCCGTTCGCCCGAGGCCCCCGGAACGCGAAACGGTGCGCTGTTCGCACGCCGGAGCGTGCGTTCAGCGCACCTTGTCAGGAACGGGGTGGATCAGGAGTCGCCCATGCCCGGCATGTTGTGGACGTAGGACTTCTCCTCGACCCGGCTCTTGATGCGCCAGCCGGCCTCGGTGCGCACGAGCTCGTCGACGTACCAGAGGCCGCAGTAGAAGACCTGCACCTTGTCGTCGCCGAGGGGCATCACCATCGGGTTGTGGCAGATGGTCTTGGCCTTGGCGGTGTCGCCGTCGATCTCGACCTTGCTGGTCGCGATCATGTGCTGGAACGACGAGAACATCACCATGGAGTCGTCGAGGAACTTCTTGATCTCCGGGAGGGTTCCGGCGATGCCACCGAAGACCGTGTAGTCGATCCACGCGTCGGGCGTGAAGACGTCGTCGAGCGCGGCCCAGTCGCGGCTGTCGATGGCGTAGCTGTAGGCCACCAGCAGGTCCTGGATCTCCAGGCGGTCGGAGATCTCTTCCAGGCTCATGGTCATCGGTGTTCCCCCTGATCGAATCGGTGCGTCGGCGACTCTAGGACGCGGCAGACGCCCGCGTCCCACTGCGCGACCATCGGGGGATGGAACGGGTGACCGGAATCGGTGGGGTGTTCTTCGTGGCGGCGGACGCCGGCGCGCTGGCGGAGTGGTACGCCGACCATCTCGGCGTCATCGGCCCGGGCGAGTCGTACGGCGACCCGGTCTGGGAGCAGGAGGCGGGACCGACCGTCTTCGCCCCCTTCGGCACCGAGCACCGTGAGAGCCCGTACCTCGGGCCCACCGGGTGGGGCATCAACTTCCGCGTGCGGGACCTCGACGCCATGGTCGACCAGCTCACCGCCGCCGGCATCGAGGTGGAGGTCGACCCCGAGGTGTACCCGAACGGTCGCTTCGCCAACCTTCACGACCCGGAGGGCAACGCGGTGCAGCTGTGGGAGCCGGAGGACGCGGGGTGAGCGGGCCCGAGGAGGACCGCCTCGGCCGGCTCGCATAGGATGCAGCCCGCAGTTCTGCGGGTGTAGTTCAGCGGCAGAACATCAGCTTCCCAAGCTGAGAACGCGAGTTCGATTCTCGTCACCCGCTCTCGTTGCGAAGGCCCAGGCACCCGGTGCCTGGGCCTTCGTCGTTCCGCCGACTGCCCCTGTCCGACCCGGGAATTCCTTGCGGTCTCAAGTAGTTAGACTGGGGGCACGGCTCACCACCACGTGAAGAAGGTCCGACGATGAGCGACACCGCAACCCGGATGCCCACCTACTTCATCTCCCACGGCGGCGGCCCCTGGCCGTGGCTCAAGGACCAGATGCCGTGGGACATGTCGACCCTCGAGCGGTCGCTCCAGGCGATGCCCCGTGAGGTGGGCGTGACCCCGAAGGCGGTGCTGGTGGTCTCGGGCCACTGGGAGGAGCGGGAGTTCACGGTGCAGAGCAGCGCCAACCCGCCGATGGTCTACGACTACGGCGGCTTCCCCGAGTTCACCTACCACATCACCTATCCCGCACCCGGCTCGCCCGAGGTGGCGGCGAGGGTCGCCGAGCTGCTCTCCGGCGCCGGCATCCCGGTGGCCGAGGACCCACGTCGCGGCTTCGACCACGGCACGTTCGCCCCCCTGGTCGTGATGTACCCCGACGCGGACGTGCCGGTGGTGCAGCTCTCGCTCAAGCGCGGCTATGACCCCGAGGCCCACCTGGCCGCCGGCCGGGCCCTCGCTCCCCTACGTGACGAAGGCGTGCTGATCGTCGGCAGCGGCCTCAGCTTCCACAACCTCCGGCTGCTCGGCCCGGCCGGCCAGGAGCCGTCGCGCCAGTTCGACGCCTGGCTCGACGACGCCCTGCGCAGCGACCCCGAGTACCGCACCAAGGCCCTGCGCATCTGGGACCGGGCCCCGAGCGCCCGCGTGTCGCACGCCCAGGAGGACCACCTCATCCCCCTGATGGTCGCCGTCGGCGCCGCCGAGGACGAGGCCGCCACCCGCACCTACCACCAGGACGACTTCGCCGGCTTCATCACCGCGTCGAGCTACCGCTTCGGGGAGACCACGGCGGCCTGACCGGCCCGACCGGCTGGGGCGCGCCTGGCACGTCCCAGCCGACCGGTCGATCAGTCGCTCAGCCCTCGAGGCCCTTGCTCAGCCGCTCGGCGGCCTCGATGTACTCCTCGACGAGCTGGAACATGACGTCGCGCACCGGGCGGACGTCGTTCATCGAGCCGACCACCTGGCCGACCGGGCGAACGCCAGGTCGGGCCGGTTGGAGCGGGCGATGCGGGCGTTGGCCTCGGAGGTGAGGATGTTCTGCAGCGGCATGCCCAGGGGACCGGGGCCCTCGGGGTCGGACCAGGCGTCGGTCCACTGGTTGCGCAGCATGCGGGCCGGCTTGCCGGTGTAGCAACGCGACCGCACGGTGTCGGCCGAGGTGGCGTTGAGGTAGGCCTCGAGCACGGCCGGGCTCGACCCGCTCTCCTGGGTGGTGAGCCACAGCGAGCCGAGCCACACGCCCTGGGCGCCGAGGGCCAGGCCGGCGGCGATCTGGCGGCCGTTGCCGATGCCGCCGGCGGCGAGCACGGGCACCGGGGCCACGGCGTCGACGACCTCGGGGACCAGCACCATCGTGGCGATCTCACCGGTGTGGCCGCCGGCCTCGTAGCCCTGGGCGATGATCACGTCGACGCCGTTCTGCACGTGGCGCTCCGCGTGCACCGCCTTGCCGGCGAGGGCCGCGACCTTCACGCCGTGGGCGTGGGCCTGGTCGATGACGTCCTTGGGCGGCGACCCCAGGGCGTTGGCGATGAGCGAGATGGGGTGGGCCAGCGCGATCTCGACCTGGCGGTGGGCGACCTCGTCGGTCCAGCCCAGCACGCCGCCGACCTCGGTGCCCTCCGGCAGCTCGGGCAGGTCGAAGCGGTCCATGAGCTCGTCGACGTAGCGCCAGTGGTTGGCGTCGATCATGGACTTGATCTGGGCGAGCATCTCCTTGGCGTCGCCGCCCTCGACGTCGACCGACTTCTGGGGCATGACGGTGTCGACGCCGTAGGGCTTGCCGCCCACGTTGTCGTCGATCCAGTCGAGCTCCATCTCGAGCTGCTCGGGGCTGAAGCCGACGGCGCCGAGCACGCCCATGCCTCCGGCCTTGCTGACGGCGGCGACGACGTCGCGGCAGTGGGTGAAGGCGAAGATCGGGTACTCGATCCCGAACAGATCGCAGAGGTCGGTGTGCATCTCATCCTCCCCGGGGATGGTTGGCGTCCCCAGAACCTAGGACGGGCGTGCTCTCCGTGCGCAGGGTCGAACGTCAGGATGGGTGAAAGACGTCGTCGATGACCCAAGATCAGGGCGTGGCCCCGACGGCAGGCACCCCGTGACGCACACCGCGCACCAGGCGCGGCGACGGCTCGCCGTCGTGCTCGGCGCGGTGCTCGCCACCTTCGCCGTCCTCGTCGCCGGGGCCGGGCCGGCGGCGGCGCACGGCGCCTCGGGGTCGGCCACGGGCGCCGCGGCGTCGAACTACCAGCAGCGGATCGACGGCTTCGATCCCGGCGTCGAGGGCGTCGAGCTGACCATCGACCCGGTCACCCAGCAGCTGGTGCTCACCAACACCGGCACCGCCGAGGTCACGCTGATGGGCTACTCCGGCGAGCCCTACCTGCGGGTCGGCCCGACCGGGGTCTGGGAGAACACCAGGTCGCCGTCGGTGTACCTCAACACCAGCGTCGACGGCACGGCCGCGGTCCCCGAGACCGCTGATGCCACGGCCGAGCCGGACTGGCGGCAGCGGTCCACGGGCACGAGCGTCCGGTGGCACGACCACCGCACCCACTGGATGGGGGGCACGCCGCCGATCGCGCAGCTCCTCCCCACCCAGACGCACGAGATCGCCGGGTGGACCGTCCCCCTCGACATCGACGGCACCCGGGTCGACGCCACCGGCACCACCCTCTGGGTCCCCGGCCCCGACTCGACGGGGTGGCTCCTGCTCGCGGTGGTGCTCGGCCTGGTCGTCGGCGCGCTCGGGATCGGGCGCAGCGCCCGTCGCCACGTGGCCCTGGCCTGCGCCGCGATCGTGCTCGCCGCCGCCAGCGTGACCATCGTGCTCGGCGACTGGTGGGCCTCGCCGGAGAGCAGCTCGCACCGGCTCACCGACCTCGTGCCCGCCCTGCTCGGCGGGGCGTTCCTCGTGGCCGGGGCCGTCTCCCTGCGCCGCAACCCGAAGGAGGGGCTGGTGCTGGTGGGCATCGGCGCCGTCACCCTGGGCGTGCTGCACGGGGCGCTGCGCCGCAGCTACCTCAGCGCCTCGCAGCTCCCGACCAACCTGCCGGTCACCCTGGCGAGGGGCACCGTCGCCGTCGCCCTCGGGGTCGGCATCGGCATCGGCATCGCCGTGGTGCTGGAGCTGGTGCTCGGCCGCATCCGTAGCCGTCCGGCCGCCTGAGCCACGCCGCGGTGCGACGAGCGACTCGTCTGTCACGCCCTGCCGCCACCCTTGCCGCTCGAACCGGCGAGGACGGCGTCGTAGGCGGCCAGGTCGAGGTGCGACGGCTGGTACACCACGCCCCTCGCATCGAGCGCACGGGTGAAGGCCCGAAGGTGGTTCTCCGAGCCCGAACGGAGCTCGGCGTAGACGGAATCGATGGCCGCGACATCGGTCTGGGCCGCTCGGGCGTCGAGGTCGACGATGTCGAGCTCCTCGATCTCGGCCCCCACCGCGAGGGCCTCGGTCGCCGAGGTGAGGCCTCGTGCCACCAGCTGGTCGTAGAGGGCGGTGAAGGCGGGGTCGCTGAACTCACCGATGCCCATTCCCTCGGTGGGGTCCGCGATGCCGTAGGCGTCGAGCAGGGCCTGGACACGGGCGATGTGGGTGGTCTCGGACGCCGGGATGTTCTGGAAGGTCTGGAGGTCCCACTCGTCGCCAAGGGTGACGTAGACGTCGTGGGCGAGCTTCTCCTCCTGGACCATGTAGAGAAGCCCGGCCCGCTCGTCGTCGGTCAGGACCGACGTCGCACTCGTGTCGACGGCACCGACGGTCGAGCCGGGTACGGTGATCGAGGTGGTCGGCGTGGCGGTGCCGATGGGAGCTCCCGATCCCTGATCGGTCGTGCCACCGCACGCGACGACCCCGAGGCCGAGAGCTGCGGACAGAGCGACGGCAGCGACGCTGCGGGCCCTGCAGTGGTTTCGTCGGGTGGTGGTCATCGTGGACCTCCCAGTCGGTGTGGACCACTTATACCCCCTGGGGTATAGAACCAGGTAAGAGCCCGGTAGTGAACCGCAGGGATGCCGTCGGTGGTTCACTGGCGGCGTGGAGCTCCCGGCCGGATCACTCGACCTCGGCGTGCCGGGCGACCGGTGCCTCGTCTTCCTCCCCGGCTTCGCCTGCCCTCCCCACGCCTACCGGTCCTTCCTCGCCCCCGTCGCCCTGCGGGTGGGGCGGGTCGTGGTGCTCGGCGTGGGCTCGCTCGGGGCGCAGGCGACGGGCCGCTCCACCCCCGGCGACGAGGCCGTGCGCACCGTGGAGACGGTCGACCGGCTGCGGGCCGACGGGGTGCAGGTCTGGCTGGGTGGGCACTCACGGGGAGGCCTCGTCGCCTGGCACGCCACCCCGATGGCCCGAGCCAGAGGGCTCGTCCTCGTCGACCCGGTCTCCGGCGGCGGCCCGCCGTGGCACCCACCCGAACCGCCCCCGCCGATCGAGCCCGACGGCCCGGTCATCGTCATCGGGTTCGGCCTCGGCGGACGGTGCGCGCCCGCCGGCCGCAACCACGAGGCCTTCGCCGAGGCCCTACCTGCGGCCACCCACGTGGTGGTCGACGGCGTCGCCCACGCCGACATCCTCGACGGTGCCGTCGGCCGGTTCGGTCGCCTCACGTGCGGCCACGCGCCCGACACGACGACAGCCGCCGGAGCCGCTCGTGGCGCGCTGCTCGACGCCCTCGCCACCGCCGGTGCCCTGGGCTGAGGGCTACGGCATCGGCCCCGACCAGGAGTGCAGCACCCGGCGGTAGTTGGCCCTCTCGAAGGCGGTGGGGTCGTCGGTGGCGGCGTAGCTCATCGAGCCCCGCAGCTGGCCGACCGACTCGTAGTCGTGCTCGTCGAGCCAGTGCTGGAGGCCCCCGAGGATGCGGGTCACCGCGGTGGGCCCCTCGCGCAGCACCGCCGAGGTCACCATGGTGACGTCGGCGCCGACGGCGAGCGCCTTGGCCGCATCCCAGCCGGTGCCGATGCCGGTCGTGGCGGCCAGCGAGACCGTGGGCAGCATCGGCCGGAGGATGGCGATCCACCGCAGGGGCAGGCGCAGCTCGACCGACGACGACAGGTCGATGCGGGGCACGACCTCCATGGTGTCGAGGTCGATGTCGGGTTGGTAGAAGCGGTTGAACACCACGAGGCCGTCGGCGCCCGCGTCGACCGCCTCGTGGGCGAAGTGGGCGAACGAGGAGAAGAAGGGTGAGACCTTCACGGCCACGGGCACACCGACGGCGGCGCGCACGGTGGCGATGGCGGCGAGCTTCTCCGCCTCGATGTCGGCCCCCGAGCGGCGGGGGTCGGCGGCCACCGAGTAGAGGTTCAGCTCGATGGCATCGGCGCCGGCGTCGACCAGCCGGGCGGCGTAGGTCTCCCACGACCCCGCGTGGGCCGCGTTGAGAGAGGCGATCACCGGCACGTCGACGGCGGCCTTCAGGGCCTCGAGGCTCCGGACGTAGCGGTCGGCGACGGTGAGCAGCCCGCCGAAGTCGGGGAAGTAGTCGAGCGACTCGGGAACGTGGTCGGCACCGGCCTCGAGAGCGTCGTTGAGGCCCACCTGCTCGTGCAGTACCTCCTCTTCGAACAGCGACGGCATGACGATGGCGGCCGCACCGGCGTCGACGACGGCGCGGACCGAGGTCACGTGCTCGTTCAGCGGGCTGGCCGACGCCACCACCGGCGAGCTGAGCTCGAGCCCCAGGTAGCGCGTGCTGAGGTCGGCGCTCATGGGCTGTCCTCCTCGTCGTCATCGGTGTCCGACCCGCGGCGGGTCAGGTCCACCGGCACCGAGTCGAGGGCGCCGGCGGCGCCGGGCTCGGGCATGCCGTGCAGGGTCGGCACCGAACGCTCCACCCCCGCTTCCTGCGTGTAGTAGTGCCACCGCTCGTCGATGTCGGCCTGGAGCAACGAGGCCAGCTCGCGGGCCCGGTCGGGGTCGCTGCGCTCGAGCACGGCGAAGCGCACCTCCGACTCGACGAAGTCGGCGACCCGCATCGTCGGCGGCTTCGAGTCGAGGTGGAACGGCGTGCCGTCGGTGTCGTCGCTCGGGCGGAAGCGGTAGAGCGGCCAGTAGCCCGAGCGCACCGCGTCCTTCTGGTGCGACATCGACTTGGACATGTCGATGCCGTGGGCAATGCAGGTGGAGTAGGCGATGACCAGCGAGGGGCCGGGCCAGGCGTCGGCCTCGAGCAGGGCCTTGGTGGCCTGGAGGTCGTTGGCGCCCATGGCGATCTGGGCGACGTAGACGTTGCCGTAGTCGCGGCCCGTGGCGCCGAGGTCCTTCTTGGCGACGGACTTGCCGCCGGCGGCGAACTTGGCGACGGCCGAGCGCGGGGTGGCCTTCGAGGACTGTCCGCCGGTGTTCGAGTACACCTCGGTGTCGAGCACCAGCATGTTGACGTTGCGACCGCTGGCCAGCACGTGGTCGAGGCCGTTGAAGCCGATGTCGTAGGCCCAGCCGTCGCCTCCGACGATCCAGACCCCGGTGCGCACGAGGGTGTCGGCGATGGTGAGCAGGTGGCGGGCGGCGGCGCCGTCGGTGGGGTCGTCGGCCGACCCGGCGGCGATCGGCTCGAGCGCGGTGCGCAGGGCGGCGACGCGGCCGCGCTGGGCCACGATGCCGGGCTCGGTCGACTGGTCGGCCTCGAGCAGTCCGGAGACGAGGCGCTCGTCGAGTCGGGGGGCGAGCGCCCGGACCAGCCGCAGGGCAAGCCCCTCCTGGGCCTCTAGACCGAGCCGCAGGCCGAGGCCGAACTCGGCGTTGTCCTCGAAGAGCGAGTTGTTCCAGGCCGGGCCTCGCCCCTCGGCGTTCTGGCTCCACGGGGTGGTCGGGAGGTTGGCCCCGTAGATCGACGAGCAGCCGGTGGCGTTGGCCACGATCATGCGGTCGCCGAAGAGCTGGGTGGCCAGCTTCAGGTAGGGCGTCTCGCCGCAGCCGGCGCACGCCCCCGAGAACTCGAACAGCGGCTCGAGCACCTGCGAGCCCTTGACCGTGTCGTGAGGCAGCAGGTCGCGGTCGAGGGGTGCGATGGAGTCGAAGAAGTCCCAGCGCACCCGCTCGACGGGGCGGTGCTCGTCGGCCGGCCCCATGTTGATGGCCTTGTGGCGGGCCTCGGACTTCGACTTGGCCGGGCACACGTCGACGCAGACGCCGCAGCCGGTGCAGTCGTCGGGCGCCACCTGGATGGTGAGCAGGTGGCCGTCGATCTCCTTCGACCGGAACGCCTTGGAGACGAAGCCGTCGGGCGCACCGGCCAGTGCCGACGGCTCGAAGACCTTCATGCGGATGGCGGCGTGGGGGCAGACGATGGCGCACTTGGCGCAGTCGATGCAGATGTCGGGGTCCCAGATCGGGATCTCGGCGGCGATCGCCCGCTTCTCGTACCTGGCGGTGCCCGACGGGAAGGTGCCGTCAGGAGGCAGGGCCGACACGGGAAGCAGGTCGCCGTCGCCGGCCAGCATCACCGCGGTGACGCGCTGCACGAAGTCGGGCGCCTCGGCCGGCACCGCGGGCGGGCGATGGCGGGTGGCGCTCACAGCGACGGGCACCCCGACCCGGGCCAGCCCGGCGAGCGACGCGTCGATGGCGGCGAAGTTGTGGTCGACCACGCTCTGGCCCCGCTTGGCGTAGGCCTTGGCGACCGAGGCCTTGATGCGCTCGACGGCCTCGTCGGCCGGGAGCACCCCCGAGAGCGAGAAGAAGCAGGGCTGCATCACCGTGTTGATGCGGTTGCCCATGCCCGCGGCGCGGGCGATGGCCTCGGCGTCGACGACCCAGAGGGCGATGTCCTTCGTGACGATCTGCTCCTGCACCTCGACGGGCAGGTGGTCCCACACCTCGTCGGGGCCGAACGGGCTGTTGAGCAGGAACGTGGCGCCGGGGCGGGCGTGCTCGAGCACCTTCATCTTGTCGAGCAGCCCGAACTGGTGGCAGGCCACGAAGTCGGCGCCCTCGATGAGGTACGTCGAGCGGATCGGGTCAGGGCCGAAGCGCAGGTGGGAGACGGTGACCGAGCCCGACTTCTTGGAGTCGTAGACGAAGTAGCCCTGGGCGAAGAGGTCGGTGCCCTCGCCGATGATCTTCACCGAGCTCTTGTTGGCGCCCACGGTGCCGTCGGAGCCGAGGCCGAAGAACAGGGCCTGCACCTCGCGCTCCGGGCGGGCGACCTCGATGGCCACCGGCGCCAGGCTGAGGTGGGTGACGTCGTCGACGATGCCGACGGTGAACTCGCGGCGGGGCCTGGGGGCCGCCAGCTCGGCGAAGACCGCCGCCACCATGGGCGGGGTGAAGTCCTTCGACGAGAGGCCGTAGCGGCCACCGATGACTCGGGGCGCCACCGCGAACGGCGGCTCGTCGTCCTCCATGGCCTCGTCGATCGCAGCCCGCACGTCGAGGTACAGCGGCTCGCCGACCGCGCCGGGCTCCTTGGTGCGGTCGAGCACGGCGATGCGGGTGCACGACGGCGGCAGCGCCCGCATGAGTGCCTCCGCCGGGAAGGGCCGGTAGAGCCGCACGGTGACCATGCCGACCCGCTCGCCCCGGGCGACGAGGGCGTCGACCGTCTCGGCCACCGCGCCGGCACCCGAGCCCATCACGATGACGACCCGCTCGGCGTCGGGGGCGCCGCGGTACTCGACCAGCGAGTAGCGCCGGCCGGTGCGGACGGCGAGCTCGTCGAAGACCTCCTGCACGACCGCGGGCACCGCGTCGTGGAACGGGTTGGAGGCCTCACGGGCCTGGAAGAAGACGTCGGGGTTCTGGGCCGTGCCCCGTACCACCGGCCGCTCGGGGCTCATGCCCCGGGAGCGGAACGCCAGCAGGTCGTCCTCGCGAACCAGGGCCAGGAGGTCGTCGTCGTCGAGCAGCTCGACCTTGCCGACCTCGTGGCTGGTGCGGAAGCCGTCGAAGAAGTGCACGAACGGCACCCGGGTGCGCAGGGTCGCGGCGTGGGCGACGAGGGCGAAGTCGTGGGCCTCCTGCACCGACCCGGCCGAGAGCATCGCCCAGCCGGTGGTGCGGGCGTGCATCACGTCGGAGTGGTCACCGAAGATCGACAGGGCGTGGGTGGCGATCGTGCGGGCGGCGACATGCATCACGCACTGGGTGAGCTCCCCGGCGATCTTGAACATGTTGGGGATCATGAGCAGGAGGCCCTGCGACGAGGTGAACGTGGTGGCCAGCGCCCCCTTCTGCAGGGCTCCGTGCAGCGCCCCGGCGGCGCCGGCCTCCGACTGCATCTCCACCACGTCGACCACCGAGCCCCAGAGGTTGGTGTGCTCGGCCGAGGCCCAGTCGTCGGCCAGCTCCCCCATCGGCGACGCCGGGGTGATGGGGTAGATGGCGGCGACCTCACTCAGGCGGTAGGCGATGCGCACGGCCGCTTCGTTGCCGTCGATGCAGGCCCACTGGCGACTCACGGATCCTCCTCATCGGTCAGGCGCTGAACGCGCCGCGGTCGACCGATGGGTCACGATCGCGCCGTGGGGCCTCTGGCGGCAGGGCCGGACGGCACTGCGGAACGGCCGGAGGTCGCGGAGGGAAGCTGCGCGGCCCGCTCGTGCAGTCGCTCCAGGGTCTCTCCCAGCTCGACGCCGGTCACGGGCGGGCTCAGGTGATAGCCCTGCAGCAGGTCGCACCCGAGGCCCTCCAGGATCTGCGCGGTCTGCTCGTCCTTCACGCACTCGGCGACGACCACCAGGCCCAGGCGGTGTCCGAGCTCGAGCATCGCCCGCACGATCGCGGCATCCGTCGGCGACGTGAGCATCTCCGAGACGAAGCTGCCGTCGATCTTCAACTCGTCGAACGCGAACTGCCGCAGCAGCGCCAACGAGGTGTAGCCGGTGCCGAAGTCGTCGACCGAGAACCGGACACCGAGCGCCCGCATCTCGTCGAGCATCGCCGTGACCTCCGGCGTGGGATCAGCGAGGGCGCTCTCGGTGATCTCGAGGGTGAGGACCCCGGCAGGGAGCTCGCTGGCCTCGAGCAGGCCGGCGACGCGGGCGGGCCAGCTCGGATCATCGAGGAGGAAGGGCGAGAAGTTCACCGACACCGACAACGGGCGGCCACTCGCGTGCCGCCGCGCGCACTCTTCGAGGGACTCCGTCAGCACCCGCTCTGTGAGCGCCCCGATCAGGCCGCTCGCCTCCGCCATCGGGATGAAGTCCAGCGGGGGGATCAAGCCCTTGGTCGGATGCTGCCACCGCACCAGGGCCTCGACTGCCTCGCACTCGCGGTCCTTCGCCCCGACCAACGGCTGGTACATGACGACGAGCTCGCCGCGGGTGATGCCGGCGGCGAGATCGCCGCGGCTGAGCGGACCCGAACGGGACGCCTGCTCGTCGGTCGTCGCCGTGTTGGCCGGCAACAGCTCGACGAAGCTCGCGGGATCCAGGGCCTTCTGCCACAGCTCGCCCTGCCCCATCCGGACACCGATGGCGCGCAACGCCGTGGCGGTCTCGGTGTCCTGCACGCCCTCGGCCACCACACCCAGGCCGATGGTCCGGGCGAGCTCCTCGAGCGAGGAGACCACGGCCTGCGCCCGCCGGTCGGTGGTGAGGGAGCGAACGAACTCGCGGTCGATCTTGATCATGTCGATCGGGAGCTCGGTGATGCGACCGAGAGGGCTGTAGCCGGTGCCGTAGTCGGCGGCGGCGAAGCGCACCCCGTGGGCCACCAGCGCGCCGAACTCCTGGAGGACCGCCTCGCCGATCTCGGCCAGGTGGGTCTCACCGACCTCCAGGACGAGCTTGGCGGGCGGCAGCTGGTGGCCACGCAGGGTCGACATCACCGTTCCCGACAACCCGGGCTCGTCGAGCAGGCTGGCGGACACGTTCACCTGTGCGACCGGAGCCGCATCCTCCCCGACCGCCCTCATCCAGCCGGCCGCCTGACGGCAGGCCTCGTCGAGGACCCACTCGTCGATCCGGGCCATCAGCCCGGCACGCTCGGCGACGTGCAGGAACTCCTCCGGTCCCAGCAGGCCGCGATCGGGGTGCTGCCAGCGGATCAGTCCCTCCCCCGCGACCCACCGACCGGAGTCGATCTCGACGACCGGCTGCATCCAGAGGCGGAACTGGTGCTCCCGCAGCGCAACGCGGAGCTCCGCCTCGAGGTGCACCTGGTCGGCGGCCTCCTGGCCCAGGGCGTCGGTGTAGACGACCGCCCGGCGCTTGCCCGCCGACTTCGCCGAGTAGAGCGCCATGTCGGCCTCGCTCAGCAGCTTCCCCGACGTGGTGTCGGCGCGGCCGAGCGCGACACCGATGCTCAGGTTCACGCGGTAGGTGAGCTCACCCGTCTCGACCGGCAGCTCGATGGCGGCCCAGATCCGGTCGGCGATGCGAAGGGCGTCAGCTGTGCAGCTGACGTCGGGCAGCACCAGGACGAACTCGTCGCCACCCAGCCTCGCCACGGTGTCCCCATGCTTCACGCACCCCGTCAGCCGTTCGGCCACCGCCACCAGCACCTGGTCACCGAGTCGGTGCCCGGCGGTGTCGTTCACCAGCTTGAAGTCATCGAGGTCGACGAACATGAGGGTGACCGCGCGCCCCGACGCCAGCTCCTCGGACAGGCGGCGCTCGAGGAGCACCCGGTTCGGCAGCCCGGTCAGCGGATCGTGGAGGGCGATGCGTTGGAGCTCGTGCTCGGCCCGGTGGCGGTCGGTCACGTCGACCACCTGACAGGTCGCCAACTGCCGGCTGTCGTCGCCGGAGAGGCGCGACACCGCCACCGCGTAGTGGCGCACCTCGTCGTCGCCCAGAGGGACGCTCATCTCGCCCCCCCAGCCCTCGCCCGGGCGCAGTCCTGACCCGATCTCCCCGAGGGAACGATCGCCGTCGTCGACCAGCGTCGGCGGCACGAGGTCCCCCGGGTGGAGCCCGAGCCTGGTCTCGGCCGCCTGGTTGACCTGGATCGCCCGGACCGAACGGCCCTCGATGCGGAGCAGGAGGAGGGCCACGATCGCCTCCTCGAAACCTCGCCGGAAGAGCTCCTCGCTGGCGGTGATCCTCTCCAGCGACCTCTGAGCCTGCGCCGTCACCACCGCCAACGGGATCACCACCAGCGCACACGTGATCACGAACGCCTGCACGAGCGGGTTCGACCCTCCCGTGGCGATCGCGGCACCGACGAAGGGGCCACGGCCGTGGGCGGTGAGCAGGGTCACGCTGACGGCGAGGACCGTCAGCTGCGCCGACGCGGTCCTCAGCCCGAGGCGGGTCGCGGCCCACACCAGAGGGCCGATCGTCACGAACGCGAGGGCCTGGGCGGGGTCGGGGACGAAGACCACCAGGCCGACGACAACGACGAGCGCCCACGAGCCCGCCACCTCGGCCGGCGCTCGGCGGACCACAGGGCCGGTGGCCAGCCCGAGGGGGACGATGAGCAGGATCGCGGCGAGGTGTGACGGGATGACGTTGAACAGCGCTCCGTCGATCCCGATCGCGCCGAAGAGCTGGAGCGTCACGGCCACGCCGAGTGCGATGGTCAGAGATCCCGCCAGGGCCGCGATCAGGAGGCGCCCGACGTCGACCAGGCGACGCAGCTCGGGAGGTCCGCCGCTCAACCACCACAGGCAGGCGGCGGCGACGAGGGCCTCGACCCCGTTGCTCACCCCGAAGCCCAACGCGACCGGCCAGGAGCGGCCCCCTGCGACGTTGGCCAGGGTGCTGAAGACGACGACCACGACGGTCACGGCCCACCGCGAGCGCCAGTACCGGGCGAGCACCGCCACGGAGACCCCAGCCGCCGGCCACCACGCCGCCACCTCTGTCCCCTGCGGCGCCAGACGGACGGAGAAGACGCCGAGCACGAAGATCACGAGCCCGAAGGCGAGCAGGGCCGCGAGCCTGAGACCGGCGCCCTGGTCGGCCGGCCACGGGGATTCGTCTCGCTCGGAGACGACCTCATCGATCAGAACCGCCGAGAGATCGCCGTCCACCGGAGTCTGTGGACGAGGGCGCCGCTCATCGGGCACCGGATGGTCCATCCTCACTCGATCGACACGTCGCGCCGCGTACTGAAGGTCGCTGCCCCAGAGGCTGCATCCACCAGTCGCCGCACTAAATGATTCCGATTCTCGAAATCACTCTCATTTGCGCTATCGTCCTCCCCGCCGACGAGCGGCTGGAGGAACAGATGCGCCGAGCAGGGATGTGGACCGGGATCGCAGTGGCCGTGCTGCTGCTCGCGAGCGGATGCTCGTCGTCCGGCGACGCCGCCGGCTCCACCGGAACCACCATCGGTGGCCCGCCCTGCCCCACCGACCCGGTGAAGGTCGTGGTCACCGTCGACCAGTGGGCCGACATCGTGCGCCAGCTCGGCGGCACCTGCACCGAGGTCACCACCATCATCCAGGGCGCTGACGTCGACCCCCACGAGTACGAGCCCACCCCGGCCGACAACGCCAAGTTCCTCGACGCCGACCTCGTCGTGATGAACGGCCTCGGCTACGACGAGTGGGCCGCCAAGATGGTCGACACGCTCTCCCCCAAGCCTCCCGTCGTCGACGCCGGCGAGGTGGTCGGCCTGACCGAGGGCGACAACCCCCACGTCTGGTACAGCCCGACCTACGTGCCCCAGGTCGCCGCCGCCGTGACCGCCGAGCTCACCACCCTCCTCCCCGATGCCGGCAGCTACCTCGCCGACCGCACCGCGGCGTGGACGACGGCGCTCCAGCCCTACCTCGACGAGGTCGCCGCCGTGAAGGCGGCGGCCACCGGCAAGACCTACGCCGCCACCGAGTCGGTGTTCGACGACATGGCCACCGTCGTGGGCCTGGTCGACCTCACGCCCGAGGGCTACCGCTCCGCCGCGGCCAACGAGTCCGACCCCGCCCCGGCCGACGTGAACGCCTTCGAGGAGCTGTTGCGCGGCGGCACCGTCGACGTGCTGATCGTGAACACCCAGACCGAGGGATCCCTGCCGGCCCAGCTGCGGTCGGTGGCCGAGGACGCCGGCGTGCCCATCGTCGAGGTGACCGAGACCGTGCCCCCCGGCGAGAGCTCGTTCCTGAGCTGGCAGATCGACCAGCTGAAGGCGCTCCGGGCGGCCCTCGGTGGCTGACGACCCGACGCACCACGACCACGAGCACGTGGTCGTCCCCGGTCCCCCGCCGGCCACCGACGGGCCGGCGGCGATCGAGCTGCACGGTGCCTCGGTGGCGCGCGGCGGCCGCACGATCTGGGAGCACGGCGACCTCACCATCCCCCGCGGCTCGCTGGTCGTGGTGATCGGGCCCAACGGCTCGGGCAAGACGACGCTCCTGCAGGTCGTGCTCGGCCTGCTCCCGGTGTCGGCCGGGTCGGTGTCGGTGCTGGGCGAGACCCCGCACCGGGGCGACTCCCGCATCGGCTACGTCCCCCAGAACTACACCGCCACCATCGGCAACGCCGTGCGGGCGCGTGACCTCGTCGGCCTCGGCCTCACCGGTGGCCGCTGGGGCATCAGCCGGGCCAGCGCCGACGACCGGCAGCGCGTCGAGGAGACCCTCGAGTCGGTCGGGGCCCTCGCCTTCGCCGACCAGCGCATGTCGACCCTGTCCGGTGGTCAGCAGCAACGTGTGGCCATCGCCCAGGCCCTCGTGTCGAAGCCCGACCTCCTCCTGCTCGACGAGCCCCTCGCCAACCTCGACATGCGGAACCAGAACGAGGTCGTCGAGCTGCTCGAGGCCATCCGGGCCGAGGGCGAGATGACCGTGCTCGTCGTCGCCCACGACCTCAACCCCCTGCTGTCCGTGCTCACCGGTGCGCTCTACCTGCTCGACGGCCACCCCCACTACGCGCCGATCGGCGACGTCGTCGACGAGCAGCTGCTCACCCACCTCTACGGCACCCGCATCCGCGTCGTGCACACGCCCCAGGGCGACATGTTCACCAGGAGCGGACGATGACCCACGCCACCACGGTGCTCGCCCGCATCGGGTACCAGTCGAACTGGCCCGACGTCTTCAGCGCCGGGTTCATGCGCTCGGCGATGATCGGCGGGGTGCTGGTGGCGGTGGCCGCCGGGCTGCTCGGCTACTTCGTGATCGTGCGCCAGCACGCCTTCGCCGCCCACGCCCTCGCCCACATCGGCTTCCCAGGCGCCACGGGCGCGGTGCTGATCGGCGTGCCCGTCACCCTCGGCCTGGCCGTGTTCACCGTGGCCGGAGCCCTGGCCATCGGCCTGATGGGCAAGCGCCTCGCCGACCGCGAGATCGCCACCGGCACGATCCTCGCCTTCGCCACCGGCCTCGGCGTGCTGTTCAACTCGATGACCACCCGCAACGCCAGCGCCGTCACCAACGTGCTGTTCGGCAACCTGCTGGCGATCTCGACCGATCAGCTCATCACCTTCGGCCTGTTCACCCTCGGCCTCGGCATCGTGCTGGCGATCGTGGCCCGGCCCCTGGTCTTCGCATCGGTGAACCCCGAGGTGGCCGAGGCCAAGGGCGTTCCCGTGCGGGCCCTCGGCGTGGTGTTCATGGTGGCGCTCGCCCTGGTCATCACCATGGCGGTGCAGGTCGTGGGCACCCTGCTGCTGTTCGGCCTGGTCGTCACGCCGGCCGCCGCCGCCCTGACCATCACGGCCCGACCGGTGATGGTCGCCGTGCTGAGCACGGTCATCGGCATCGTGTGCGTGCTCGTCGGGCTGCTGCTGGCGGCCATGTTCAACCTGCCGCCGAGCTTCGTGATCGTGACGCTGTCGTTCCTGATCTGGCTGGCCTCGGTGCTGGTGTGGCGGGACCACCACCGCGGCGCGGTGCCGACGAGCATCGCCTGAGCCCCTGGCCCGGCGGGTCGAGCTCGACCCGACCCGGCCCCCCTCAGCGGGTCACGCCGACGTGCAGGCCTTGCAGGTGCCGAACAGGTCGAGCACGTGGTCGGTGACCGTGAAGCGGTGGCGCCGGGCCGCTCCCCGGAGGGCCAGGTTGAGCTGGTCCTCGACGTCCTCGGGGACGAGGAAGTCCTCGATGTTCCCGCACGAGGTGCAGATCAGGTGGTGGTGGTGGCTGCTGAGGTCCTCGGCCAGCTCGAACGAGGCGTGATCGTCGGTGGTGACGATGCGGCGCACGATGGCGGCGTGCTCGAGCACGGCCAGGTTCCGGTAGACCGAGCTCTGGGCCATGCCCGGGCTCTGCTCGAGGATCGAGGGCATGCTCAGCGGGCGGCCGGCGGTCTGGAGGACCTCGACGAGGGCCTTGCGCTTCTCGGTGTAGCGCTGGTCGTCACGCCGGAGCCGCCCCGCGGCCACCTCGTGGATCTCTGCCAGCTCCATGACCCCACCCTAGATGAGAATCGATCCGAAACCGTCCGGGCGAGGGTGGCGTCGGCCACCCCGGCGAGCGGGACGACGGCCGGAGTCAGCCGGCGGTTCCGAAGGTGGCGAGCTCGGTGAAGGAGCGCACCGGTGCCTCCACCATGATCGGGCCCGACCGCTCGAACACGATCGTGACGGTGATGACATCGCCCGGGTCGAGCGGGGCGAAGAGGTGGTGGAGCATCAGGTGTCGGCCACCCGGGGCGAGCGTGAGCGTGCCCCGTGCCGGCACCTTCAGGCGCTCCAGGTCGACCATGAACGACCCGTCCTCGGCGTCGGCGGTGTCGTGGAGCGTGACCGCGGCCCCGGCGTCGCTGGTCGCCGACACCACCGTGTCGGAGCCCCCGCCGTTGGCCACGATCACGTAGACCGAGACCATGTCGCCGACGCCACCCGGCGAGGTCGCGGCCGCGGTGACGCTCAGCCGGGGCGGGCCGGCGTCGGGCGCCGGCAGCATCAGCAGGGCCCCGATGACCAGGGCGAACCCCAGCAGGGCGACGGGAACGACGAGCCGGCCCCTTCCTCGGTGCCGGCCGTCCACGAGCGCGGGTCGCTCGGAGAGGTCGGTCGGGCTCACGGGTACCGGGTCGCCCGAGGTGGGGCCGGGGTTCCCGGAGGGTCGTGGGCCGTCAGCCGGCCTCGCGCCGCGTGCCCTCGGCGTCGTCGGCGTCGTCGTCCGGGGTCAACAGGCGCAGTGAGGGTCCGTCGGGGCTGCCCGCCCTCGCCGCCCGCCGCGGATCGGGCAGGGGCCGGGCCAGCAGCCACACGAGCGGCACGCTCAGCAGCTCGGGGAGGTGGGCGGTCTCGTCGACCAGCGGCACGTGGCCCTCGACGACGTCGACCAGCGCCGTGATGAACAGCGCCCCGGCGAGCACGAGCGTGACCGGGAAGATGGCCCGGGCCCGCGCCGGGCGGATGACCACCAGGAGCAGGGCCGCGGCATAGGCGATGCTGAACGCACCCACGTGGCGCGACTCGTGCACCGAGGGGCCCTCCTCGCCGAGGAGCGCCGGCAACGACACGACCAGGATGATGACGGCGACGAGGCCCAACAGCGCCCGCACCACCCACCAGTGACCGGCCCGGTCGGCCACCGCGTTGAGCTTGGCGACGTTGCGGGAGAGATCGGGCATCTCGTCGGCGGGGGCCACCGCCGACGCCCGGCGCAGGCCGGCGACCTGGTCGCGGTAGCTGCGGCACGAGGCACAGGTCTCGAGGTGGGCGGCGAGCAGGCGCGGGTCGACGCCCGGGTCCTCTCCGTCGGCCTGCGCGGAGATGGCGGTGATCCACTCGCCACACGACATGCCTTCGTGGTCGCTGCTCACCGGCACCGAGTTCCTGTTTGGCGTACGAACAGCGCGAGGATACGGCCGTGACGTCGTCCGATCCGCTTCGCGCCCTCCTGGACGCCGCCCGTGAGGGCGACGATCAGGCCGTGGCCGAGCTGGTGCGGCGCACCCAGCCCGACGTGTGGCGGCTGTGCGTCGCCCTCGGGTCGACCGGCGAGGAGCAGGACCTCGTGCAGGAGACCTACCTGCGGGCCCTGCGGTCGCTCGGGTCCTACCGGGGCGACGCTCCCGTGCGGGCCTGGCTGCTGAGCATCGCCCGCAACGTGTGCGCCGACCACGTGCGCCGCCGCGAGCGCCAGCGTCGCCTGATCGACCGGGTGCGCCCCCACCCGATGGACGCCGTGAGCCCGGCCCACGTCGCCATCGACGATCTGCTCGACACCCTCGGCCACGACCGCCGCGAGGCCTTCGTGCTCACCCAGCTGCTGGGCCTGAGCTACGAGGAGGCCGCCGTCGCGCTCGAGTGCCCCATCGGCACCGTGCGCTCCCGGGTGGCCCGGGCCCGCGCCGACCTCCTCGCCGAGGTCCGCCGCATCGAAGCCATCTAGAAGGCCCCGGCTCGCCGACCGCCCCGTCCGAGGGCGCCATTGCCACCGCGACGGGGCGCTGGAACCATCTGCGCGTGCCCTCGACGCCCCACATCCCGTACCCGGCATGACCGACCCTGGTGATCACCGATCTCCGCGGGAACGGATGCTCGCCGGTGACCTCTACCTCGCCGACGACCCCGAGCTGGCGGCGATGAGCCTGCGGGCCCGTCGGCTCCAGGACCGCTTCAACCGGTCCGACGCCGAGGCCTCCGACGAGCGATGGGAGATCCTCGTCGATCTGCTCGGCTCGATCGGTGCCGGCACGGAGATCCGCCCGCCGTTCGCGTGCGACTACGGCTCGCACATCCACCTCGGCGAGCGGGTGTTCGCCAACTTCGGGCTCGTCGCGCTCGACGTCGCCCCGATCACGATCGGTGACGACGTGCAGATCGGCCCGAACGTGCAGCTGCTGACCCCGACCCACCCGCTCGACCCGGAGCTGCGACGGGCCAAGTGGGAGGCGGCGGAGCCGATCGAGATCGGAACGAACGCGTGGCTGGGCGGCGGGGCCATCGTGCTGGCCGGGGTGACCGTCGGCGAGGACTCCGTGGTCGGCGCCGGGGCGGTGGTGACGAAGGACGTGCCACCGGGCTCGGTGGCGGTCGGCAACCCGGCCCGCGTCATCCGCTCCCTCTAGGTTCCGCCTGCTCCGGGATCGAACGGGCGACGGCGGCGACCCCACCAGACGAGGCCACCGGCGATCACCACCACGAGCACGGCGCCGGCGACGAGCCATCGCCGGCCGTCGTCACCGATGGTGGAGTCGGTCTGGGCCGCTGCCTCGAACGTCACGGGGTCGGCCGGCACCACCGTGCCCTCGTTGGCCGTGCCCTCGGTGGCCGGGGGCGGGGCGACCTCGGCCACGGGGATCTCCGGCCCGAAGGCGAACCGGGGGCCGGGGTCGTCGGCCCGGCCGGCGATGATCAGGGTGCCCGCGTGCAGCGGACCGGGGACGGGCACGTCGACCACGAACCGGTAGTCGGACCCGGCGTCGCCACGGGCCACGACGGGCCCGATGCCGTCCTGCAGCACCACGATCTCGATGTCCCGCTGGGGCTTCCCGAGGTTCCCCTCGCCCCGAGGTCGGTTGCCGGTGTCGTAGCAGTCGGTGCCCCAGTACTCCCCCGTCACCCGCACGACCTGGCCGGGACCGACCGGGGCCACGTCGTAGCTGATCTGCGGCCCGACGCAGTCCGCCGCCGCGACCCCGGCACCGACGGAGCAGCCGATCGAGGCCACGAGCACTCCGATCACCGGGGCCAGCCGACTCATCCGCATGTCCCTTGGACGTCGGGGCGACCAGCCGGGTTCCCGGAGCCTCGCCCACCTCGAACGGGCACGGCGTCACCCTCCGGAGAGGAACTCCTCGAGGGTGGCGAGCACGAAGGCGAGGGTGTCGTCGTCGATGGCGTGGCTCAGCGGGAGCAACACGCCGCGCTCCATCACCACGTCGGCGTTGGGCAGCCCGTCGTCGGGGAGCACCAGGCGATGACCGCGGACCATCGGCTGCCGGGCGACGTTGCCCGTCCAGATGGTGCGGGTATCGATGCCGCGCCCGTCGAGGAAGGCCTGCAGGTCAGGGCGCTCGAAGCCGGCGCCCTCCCGAATGATCAGCGGGTAGCCGAGCCACGCCGTCTCGAGCTCGGGCAGCTGGCGGGGCCGCACGAACCGGTCGGCATGCCCTCCGAAGAACTCGGTGTAGACGTCGAACGTGCGCCGACGACGGGCCAGGTTGGTGGGCAGCTTCTTGAGCTGCTCGAGCCCGAAGGCGGCGCCCATCTCCGACGGCTCGAAGTTCCAGGCCACCTCGTCGAAGATGAACTGGTTGTCGTAGCGGATGCCGTCGAGCTCCTCCCAGAAGTCCCGCTCGCCCCGGCGCGACCCGTAGAACTGCACCTCGGACCGCCGGCCCCAGCGCCGCAGCATCAGGGCCCGGTCGCGGAGGTCCTCGTCGTCGACCAGCAGCATCCCGCCGTTGCCCCCCGCGGTGAGGATGTGGGAGTTGGCGAAGCTGGTGATCGTCATCGTCGAGCGCTCACCGGTGGGCCGGCCCCGCAGGATCGGCCCGAGGGTGTCGGCCGAATCCTCGATGACGGGCAGGCCGTGGGCCGCGGCGATCGCGGCGATGGCGTCCCAGTCGGGTGTGTTGCCGATCAGGTTCGGGAAGAGCATCGCCCCGGTGCGAGGGGTGATCGCCTCCTCGATGCGGGCCACGTCGACGCAGAACGTGTCGGGCTCGCAGTCGACGAGCACGGGCACCAGCCCGGCGCGCAGCATCGGCGCGATGTCGGTCGAGAAGGTGAGGCCGCAGGTGACGACCTCGGTGCCCGGCTCGAGACCGAGGAGCTCGACCGCCAGGTACAGCGCCGACGAGCCGGAGTTGACCATGACACCCCGGGCCTTCCCGAACAGGGCGGCGACCTCGCGCTCCATGGCGTTGACCCGCCGGCCCGGCCAGAGCCCCTGGGGCCCCGACCGGAGGACCTCGACCACAGCCTCGATCTCGGCCTCGTCGTGCACGCTGCTGGAGTAGAAGACGCGTTCGCTCACCCGGCGATTCCACCACGCCCGCCCCGGTGCCGCGTGACCCGTCGGCCTAGGGTCGCCGCATGGAGCCCGTGGAGCCCGCCGACCCGGCCACGCCGGTGATCCGCCTCGTCGGCGTCTACCACGCCGACGGCACGCTGATGGGTGAGCTGCGGTACTGGGTCGGGGCCCGCCTCGGGTCGGCCCACTGCTCGCTGTGCGACATCACCCACGGCCTGTTCCGGGCCAAGCCCGAGTGGCAGCGCGAGCGCAGCTGCCTCGGCCTCGAGTTCGACACCGTGCACCTCGACGAGCGCGACGACGCGCTGCGGACGGCCACCGGCGAGGCCACGCCCTGTGTGATGGCCCAGACGGCCGACGGCTACGTGGAGCTGCTCGGGCCCGACGAGCTCGAGGCCTGCCACGGCTCGGTCGACGCCATGTTCGAGCGCCTCCGCGCCCGCGGCGCCGAGCTCGGACTGGCGCTCGAGTCGGCTCGGCCTAGCTGAGCCCGTCGACGATCGGGGCGAGCGACAGGAAGAGCTTCTCGGCCGGGTGCGACTTGTCGGGCAGCTGGGCGAGGTTCGTGTAGACGACGATCGTGGCTCCCGTCTCGGGGTTGTACATCGCCGTGGCGGTGAACCCGAAGCCCTCGCCGGTGTGGCCCCACCAGCCGTCGAGCTCGCCGATGCCCAGCGCGTACTGGTCGTACTCGGGGCCCTCGGCGAGCGGGTGGCCCTGGAGCCGCTCCTGCTGGGTGGCGGCGTCGAGGAGGGCGCCCGAACCGAGGGCCTCGGCCCAGACCCGCAGGTCGTCGACGTCGGCGACGAGCGCGCCGGCCGGCCCGAAGACGCTGAAGTTGGCGGGCTGCTCGGTGAGCAGGCCGTCGTCGGGCTGGTAGCCCGTGGCGTGGGGCTCGGCCCAGGGCTGGCCGTCGTCGAGGTAGGTGGTGTTGCTCAGGCCCAGGGGCACGAGGATGCGGGCGGACAGCGCGTCGCTGAACGACTGACCGGTGACCTTCTCGACCACCGAGCCGAGCACGTTGGTGTTGGTGTTCGTGTAGACGAACTCGGTGCCGGGCTCGAACTGCGGCGCCTCGGCGAAGGCGTAGGCGTTGAGCTCGTCGAGGGTGAAGATCCGGTCGGGGTCGGCCACGAAGTCGTCGATGAACGCCTCGGTCGTGTAGTCGGCGAGCCCGCTCGACATGTCGGCCAGCTGGCGGATCGTGATGCGGTCGCCGTTCGGCACGCCGTCGAGGTACTGGTCGACGGTGTCGTCGAGGCTCAGCTTGCCCTCGTCGACCAGCTGCAGGATGAGCGTGACGGTGAACGACTTGGTCACGCTGCGCAGCGGCCACGCCATGTCGGCGGTGGGCTCGGCCCCCGTGGTCAGGTCGGCCACGCCCGTGGCGGAGACCCAGCTGCCCTTGCCCGGCACGAACACGCCCACGACCGCCGCCGGGGTGCCGTAGGTCGCCATCGAGGTGTCGACCGCGGCCTGGAGCTCGGCCTGGGTGACGGCCGGCAACGAGCCCGACGGGGCGTCGGGGCGGGCGACCACGGTGGAGGTCGGGATGCCACCCTCCTGCAGGTCGGCCGAGCTGCAGGCACCCAGCGACAGCGCGGCGACCAGGCTGAGGCCCACCAGGGGCAGGGCCCACTTACTGCATCGTGCAGGAGACATGGGGCGGGACTCTAGGCCCGCCGCGCCGGCGCCCGCCGGACTCCGTCGAGCCGGCCGGAGCCCGCCGCTCAGGCGACGGTCTTGGGCAGGTCGGAGTCGCGGATGGCGTCGGCCCACGGGTACCGCATCGGGTCGATCAGCAGGTACGGCGCGTCGAGCACGACCTCGACGGTGTGGGGCACCTGCTCGCGGATGGCGACGGCCATGCCCGCCGGGTCGTCCTCCACGAAGATCATGTCGAGGAAGAGGCCGGGGCGGTTGCGGGACTCGGTGGTCCATGTGCCGGTGACGCCGTCGAGGGTGGCGATGCGCGCCGCCCGGCCGTCGTCGTCGTGGCGCTGCACCACGATCACGCCGGTGTGGCCCACGAACGGCACGTCGCGCTGCTCGAGCTGCAGCTCGGGGCGGCCGAACGCCGTGGGGCCGGCGAACACGTCGCCCTCGCGCACGATCTTCTTCTCGGCCGGGAACCGCATGCGGCCGGTCTCGTACAGCTTCGGCAGCTCGACGCTCATGTCGTCGAACGCCACCTGCGGGTCGCCCGACAGGATGTAGGTGGTGAGGAACGTGGCCCGGCCGTCGGCGAACGGCGAGCCCTCACCGGTGAGGCGCGCCGCGTGCAGCTCGGGCGGCGCCACGTAGCGGCGGCTGAGCATCACGCCCGCCAGGCACACGTTCATCGGCGTGTGCTCGAGGTCGTACCACCGGTTCCACTGCTCGATTGCATCGGCGTCGCAGTCGAGCGCGGCGAAGATCAGCCCTGACGGCTCCACGGTGGTTCTCCCGGTTCAGAGGTCGGTTGCGGGGGTCTGAGCGGGTGGCTCAGCCGACGATCTCGCTGGTCTGGATGACCGGCTGAATCGTCGTGTAGTTCGCCATGTCGGCCATGACGTCGGCCGTGCCGGGCGAGCCCAGGGCCGCACCGATGGCCTCGGCGTCGGGGAAGGTGAAGTGCACGGCGGCCTCGTAGGGGCCGTCGATGCCGAGGTCGATCTCGGCGCCGTCGAGGCCCCACGTCGACACGGCCAGCGGCACGTGGGTCTTGACGTAGTAGTCGCGATCGAAGGTCGCGCCCTCGGTCTTCGGGTACAGCACGCTGAACTTGACGGTCATCGGTATCTCCGGGTCTCGGTGGGGTCGGTCAGCCCTGGCCCTGGGTCGAGGCGTTGATGATGTGCTCGATCCACCAGGCAGGGGCGTTGTCGGTGATGTTCGGGATGTTGGAGTAGTCGTGCCAACGGAAGATCTTGCCGTCGCGCAGCTGCGTGACCGACACGAAGGAGTGGTCGATGACCTCACCGGTGTGGAAGTGCCACTGCTCGGTGTGCTCGGTCATGACCAGGTCGCCCTCGGCGATCATGTTGGTGCCGGGCAGGTGCTTGTAGTCGGAGAGCGGCTCGATGCCGATCTTCAGCCGGTTCACCACGCCATCGGGGCCGACTCCACCGTCGCCGGGCGTGCCGACGTCGGTGTAGTGGGCGTCGTCGGTCAGGAGGGCCTTCATGCCGTCCCAGTCCCGGGCCGCCAGGGCGTCCCAGTACTGCTGGACGATGGCCTTGTTCTCTTCTGGTGTGCTCACAGTCCTGCTGCCTCCGCGAAGACGCGCAGCTCCCGAGCCAGGTCGGGGCCGCTGGGTGCATAGATGATCTCGGTGGTGCCCATCGCCTCGGCTTCGGCGATCTTGGCCTTGATGCCGTCGGCCTCGGCGACCCAGCCCATGCCGACGACGCCCTCTCCGGCGGCGTCGACCAGGATGCGGTCGAGGTCGGTCACGGTGGTGGCGTGGCCCTCGTGGACCTCGAGGTGGCGCTCGCCCTCGGGCCGGCGCTTCTCGAGCTCGGCCCGCCACTCGGCGCCGCCGGGGAAGCCGTCGACGAACTCGGGGCCGGCCTCCCAGGCACCGTGGCCCATGATGGCGTACCAGGGGCCGGCGGAGAGCTTGACCCGCTCAGAGGTCAGCGCCTCACCGGGGTCGAGGACGGTGCCGACCACGAGCTGGGCGCACCAGTCGTAGTCGGGGAGGCCGAACCCGACGGTCATGATGCCGTCGGCGACCTCGTGGGTGAGGGCCTGGCCCTTGGGGCCGAGGGCGCTCAGCAGAATCGGCACGTCGATCGGACGGGGCGGCAGGAACTGCGGGAGCTGGCACATCTGCACGGCCTCGCCGTCGACCTGCACGACCTCGCCGTTGAGCAGGCCCCGGAGCTGGCGCAGGAACTCGCCGGTCTCCTTGAGGGTGAGGGCGTCCTTGCCGAGGGTCCAGCGGGCGGTGGCGCCGGTGCCGAAGCCGACGGCGAGACGGCCCGGGGCCATGGCCTCGATGGTGCCGATGGCCGACGCGGTGGCGATGACGCTGCGCAGGCTGGGCACGAGCACCGCGGTGCCGAGGCCGATGCGATCGGTGTGCTCGGCGATGCGGGCCATGGTGATCCAGATGTCGGCGTAGATCGCCGGGGAGTCGTAGAGCCAGGCCCGGTCGTACCCGAGCTCCTCGGCCAGCGTCGCCTGCTCGACGGAGTCGAGCGAGGGGACGATGCCGCACGAGATCTTCACTTCGCACCGCTCCTGTCGTCGGGGCCCAGCTGCTGCATGAGCTCGATGTTGTAGCCGTCGGGGTCGAGGACGAACCCGACGATGACCGGCCAGCGCTCGAGGCGCTCGGGCACCATCGTGGACGTGCCGCCGTTGGCGACGGCCTTGTCGTGGACCGCCATGGCGTCGTCGACGATCATGTAGATCTTCCAGAGGGCGTTGCCGTGGTCGATCGGCTGCGGGTCCTCCCAGGCGTGGGCGAGCTGCAGGCGGCCGCCGCCATCGTCGGCGGCCAGCACGGCCTCCTTCACCCCGGGGATCTCGGTGCGACTCTGCACCTTCAGCCCGATGACGTCCTCGTAGAAGCGCACGGAGCGCTCGAGGTCGCTGACCCAGATGCAGTACTGACCGACCCTGCTCGCCATCGTTCCCCCCGGGTGTCCCGTGTGCCCCTCGGACGGCGACGACGGTACACGTTCGGCCCGGTCCCGGTTCCCGTCAGGTGACAGACTCCCCGACCATGTCACGCCGCATCGGGGGCACCGCGGCCGTCATCGTCGTCGCGCTCGCCCTCCTCAGCTCCTGCTCGTCGTCCGGGTCCTCGTCGTCCGGGTCCTCGTCGTCGTCCACCGCCGCGACCGAGGTGGTCCGGCCGGAGGGCCCCGCCGCCGACCTGAGCCAGGAGCTCAGCGGCGGCAACGGCGTGTTCCTCGCCTCGGCGAGCAGCAGCGACCTCGCGGCGTCGGGCTACGAGGAGCACGAATACGTGGCCAGCGGCACGGCCACCTCCTACGTCGGTGGGCCGATCCCGGCCGACGGCCGGGTCGACCTGACCGAGGGGACCAGCGCCGACTACCGCACGCGGGTGGTCGTACGTCGGCCCGTCGACTCCGCCGCGGCCGACGGCACGGTCGTGGTCGAGTGGCTGAACGTCAGCGGCGGCCTCGACGCCAACCCCGACTGGGCCTTCATGGCCGACGAGCTCATGCGCTCGGGAACGACCTGGGTCGGCGTGTCCGCCCAGCTCATCGGGGTCGAGGGCGGCGAGGTCGCGGTCTCGGCGGGCGTCGGCGACCTGGCCGGCAAGGGCCTGGTGAACATCGACCCCGCCCGCTACGGCTCGCTCGAGCACCCCGGTGACGCCTTCAGCTACGACATCTACACCCAGATCGCCCGAGCGCTCCGCGGCGACAGCGGGAACGACGGGCCGCTCGGCGGGCTCGATCCGCAGCGGGTCATCGCCATCGGCGAGTCCCAGTCGGCGTTCGCCCTCACCACCTACGCCGACGGGATCCAGCCCCTCACCGAGGCGTTCGACGGGTTCCTCATCCACTCACGGGGTGGGGCACCGCTCCCGCTCGGCGAGCCGGGTGGCGCCGTGTCGATCAGCGACGCCGTCTTCGGCTCACCCGTGGCCATCCGCACCGACCTCGACGTGCCGGTCCTGATGGTCGAGACCGAGACCGACGTGACCTCGGTGATCGGCTACCACGCCGCCCGCCAGGACGACACCGACCGGATCCGACTGTGGGAGGTCGCCGGCACCGCCCACGCCGACGCCTTCACCGTGGGCCCACTGGCCGATCAGCTCCCGTGCGGCGCGCCGATCAACGACGGGCCTCAGCGGTTCGTGCTGCGGGCGGCCATCCGGGCGCTCGACACATGGGTCCGCACGGGCGAGGCCCCGCCGCCGGCCCCCCGGCTCGAGGTCAGCACCGCGTCGGGCTCGCCCGTCATCGTGCGTGACGCCGACGGCAACGCGCTCGGCGGCGTCCGCCTGCCCCAGGTGGCCGTCCCGGTGGCAACGCTCTCGGGGGAGAAGGGCCCGACCGGCGGGGTGATCTGCATGCTGCTCGGCACGACCGTCCCGTTCACCCCCGAGCGCCTGGCCCAGCTCTACCCCTCCGCCGAGGCCTACCTCACCGCCTACACCGCCGCGACCGACGACGCCGTCACCGCCGGGATCGCCCTGCCCGAGGACCGCCAGCAGATCCTCGACGATGCCGACCCCGCCGCCATCAGCGGCTGACCCGAGGACGACCCGATGAGCCCGAACGACGAACGCCGCACGACCGAGGCCACCCTCACCGAGGAGCTCACCGGCGGCAGGGGCGTGTTCCTCGCGGCCGCCACCCGTGGCCCCCACCTCGACGAGATCGGATGGGTCGAGACCGAGCTCGTCGCCGAGGGCGTGGCCGGCTCGTTCGTGCCCGACGGCGAGCGGCACGAGGACGGCCGCCTGGAGCTGGGCCCCGGGCCCACCGCGCCGTACCGCACCCGCGTGGTCGTGCGCCGCCCGGCCGACGCCGCGGCCTTCTCGGGCACGATCGTGGTCGAGTGGCTCAACGTCAGCAGCGGCCTCGACGCCAACCCCGACTGGGCGTTCCTCGCCCCTGAGCTCGTCCGCACCGGCGTGGCGTGGGTCGGGGTGTCGGCCCAGTTCATCGGCGTGGAGGGCGGCGCGGTCGCCGTCGACGCCGGCGAGGGAGCGGGTGACGCCGGCGTGGGCCTCAAGGGCCACGACCCCGAGCGCTACGGCTCGCTCGCCCACCCCGGCGACGCCTTCGCCTACGACATCTACAGCCAGGTCGGCGCCGCCCTGCGGGTGGGCGCACCGGCGGCGCTCGGCGGCCTGCGGGTCGCCCAGGTGCTGGCCATCGGCGAGTCCCAGTCCGCCTTCGCCCTCACCACCTACATCGACGGCGTGCACCCCGACGCCTGGGTCTACGACGGCTTCCTCGTCCACAGCCGCGGCCGCGCGGGGCTCGCCCTCGGCGAGGCCGGTGCCGGCGTCACCGGCCGGCGGGCCATCACCGGTGCGCCCCAGCGGATCCGCACCGATCTCGACGTCCCGGTGATGATCGTGCAGACCGAGACCGACCTGCTGCCGGTGCTGGGCTATGCCGAGGCCCGCCAGGACGACACCGACCTCATCCGCCTCTGGGAGATCGCCGGCACCGCGCACGCCGACGCCAGCACGCTCGGGCCGTTCGCCAAGATGGTCGACTGCGGCGTGCCCATCAACGACGGGCCCCAGCGCTTCGTGCTGCGGGCCGCGCTGCGCCACCTCGTGGCGTGGGCGGCCGGCGGCGAGGCGCCACCCGAGGCACCCCGCCTGGCGATCGACCTCGGGCCCGACGGTGCCCGCTTCCCCCGCGACGTCGACGGCATGGCCCGCGGCGGCATCCGCCTCCCCCAGGTCGAGGTCCCGGTGGCCGCGCTCTCGGGCGACCCCGGGCCGGTCGACACGTTGATGTGCCAGCTGCTGGGCCAGACGCTGGCCTTCACGCCCGAGCGCCTCGCCGAGCTCTACCCGACGCCGGATGGCTACCTGGCCGCGTACGAGGCCGCCACCGACGCGTCGATCGCCGCCGGGTTCGCGCTGGCCGACGACCGCGCCGAGATCCTCGCCGACGCCCACCCCGAGGTCATCCCCACCTGACCCACCCCGAAAGGTGGCTCACCTGCTTCGGCCGGCTGTATCTGGTGAGCCAGCTTTGGTCTCACCTCCGAAAGGTGGCTCACCAGCTTCGGCCGGCTGTATGTGGT
Source organism: Acidimicrobiales bacterium (assembly GCA_965279255.1). GTDB lineage: Bacteria > Actinomycetota > Acidimicrobiia > Acidimicrobiales > Acidimicrobilacustridaceae > CAMFLJ01. Next base: position 3,785,188 of record OZ257146.1, on the reverse strand, counting down.
GAGCCAGCTTTCGGAGGGAGGGGAGGGGCCGAGGATCCGGCGGCAGGGTCAGGGCTACTGGTCGCGGGGTCAGCCCTGCTGGTCGCGGATGGCCTCGAGGGCGGACTTCACCGCGACGGCGTGGAGGCCGGCACCGGCGAGCGTCGCCGTGTGCCACAGCTCGTGGTAGCCGTACATGCCGGGCACCAGGTTCGGGCGCTTGGTGGCGTAGCCGATGGCACCCACGGTGTAGGCGGCGCCGCCGGCCACCAGGAAGCCGGTGGCGGTGGGCCCGAGCTGGCGCACGGCCCGGGGCAGCACACCGACCCCCACCCACCCCATCACGACGTAGAGCACGTTCACTCGACGGTCGATGGTGTCGAACATGGCGGTCTTGGCCACCGCCGCGGTCACCCCGGCGCCCCACATGGTGCTGGCCATCACCGTGCCCGCCCGCCCGGGCAACACGGCCAGGGCGATCGGGGTCCAGGTGCCGGCGACCGCACCCCAGATGGCAGCGTGATCGAGGCGCCGCAGCACCTTGGCCGTGCGCTCCGATCGCGGGAGGCGGTGGTAGGAGGCCGACGCCGTCAGCATCCCGACGATGCCGGCGCCCCACGCCACCGCGGCCACGCGCTCGCGCCGGCTGGTGGCCCGGGCCGCGAGGGTGGCGGCGCCGGCGGCGGCCGGGAGGATGGCCAGCGCGTGCTGCCAGCCCCGGAGGCGGGGGCGGGCGGCCCACTCGGCAGCCCATCCGGCCACGGTCTCCTCGACGGCGGCCACGGCGGCCGGGACACCCGCGGTGGGCTCGTCGGTTCCGGAGGGGGGCGTCGGCGACGTCACGCCCCGACGCTAACTGCTCAGGGCGGTGCCCCCGAGGCGGGACCACGTCGGCCAAAATGCCCCGCACCACACGGACAGGGAGATCCTCGTTGACCACGCCATCCATCGCCTCGAACCGACGCGCCCGTCGCGTCCGTCGCGCCGCCGTCGCCTCGGTGGCCCTCCTCGCCCTGGTCGCCGGGGCGTGCAGCTCCGAGGACCTCCAGGAGGGCGGCATCCCCGAGCCGGCGAGCGCGGTGCCGACCCTCACCCTGGCCCAGGTGGAGGGCTCCACCGGCCAGCTCGACCAGATCGTGGGCGACGTCATGGGCGCCACCGGCATCCCCGGCGTCGCCGTCGGGGTGGTCTTCGACGACCAGACCGTCATCACCAAGGGCTACGGGGTGCGCGAGAACGGCAAGGAGGCCACGGTCGACGACGAGACCGTGTTCCAGCTGGCGTCGCTCTCGAAGCCGATCGGTGCCACCGCCGTCGCCGGCGCAGTGGGTGACCGCGCCCTCGCCTGGGACGACACCATCACCACCTATCTGCCCGACTTCCAGCTGAGCGACCCGTACGTCACCGACAACGTCACCGTCGCCGACATGTACTCGCACCGCAGCGGCCTGCCCGGATCGTTCGCCGGCAACGACCTCGAGCTGATGGGGTACGGCCAGGAGGAGATCCTCACCCGGCTCCGGTACCTCCCGCTCGAGCCGTTCCGCGCGACCTACGACTACTCGAACTTCGGCATGACCGTCGGAGGCGTGGCCGCCGCCACCGCCGCAGGCACGACCTACCCGGAGCTGGTCCAGGAGGAGCTGTTCGTCCCTGCCGGCATGACCTCCACCAGCGCCAGCTACGCCGACTACCTAGCTCAGGACGACAAGGCGCTCATCCACGCCAAGGTCGACGGCACCTTCCAGGCGAAGTTCACCCGGGACCCCGACGCCCAGGCCCCGGCCGGCGGCGTCAGCTCGAACGTGGTCGACCTCAGCCGCTGGATGCGCCTCCAGCTCAACGACGGCTCGCTCGACGGAGAGCAGATCATCGACGGCGACGCCCTCGACGAGACCCACCGGGGCCACATGAACAGCCGGGCCACCGGCGACCCGACCGAGCCGATCCGCCAGTACGGGCTCGGCTGGGACCTGTCGCAGAACGAGGCCGATCCCGCTCTCGTCCAGTGGGCCCACTCGGGTGCCTTCACGACGGGCGCGGGCACGACGGTGCGACTGCTCCCCCAGCTCGGCCTCGGCGTCGTCGTGCTCACCAACGGGGCTCCCGTCGGCGGAGCCGAGGCCATCGCCGACGCCTACATCGACACCCTGCTGAACGGCACCGTCACCAAGGACTGGGCGTCGATCTGGGCCGAGCGCTTCGCCCCGATCACCAGCCCGCCGGAGATCCCGGTGCCGGCCAACCCGGTGGCGGCCAAGGCCGACAGCGCCTACGTGGGCACCTACCGCAACGACTACTACGGCACGGTCACCATCACCGCGAAGGACGGCGGGCTCGTCATGGCCTGGGGCCCCGACGACAGCCGCACCCTGGCCCTCGAGCACTACGACGGCGACGTCTTCGTGTACGCCGACTCGCCCGAGGTCCAGGGGGCCAAGACGCCACTGGCGTTCCGGTTCAGCGGGGGCAGCACGGCGAGCTCGCTTGTGCTCGGCAGCGACACCGCCCAGGGCGCCTGGCAGGTCCTGACCCGGGTCTCCTGACCCTCACGTCCTCGTTCCGGCTGACGCCGCGCCCCGCCCGGGACGCGGCGTCGGCTGACGCCGCGCCCCGCCCGGGACGCGGCGTCGGCCGGCGCAGGGGTTCAGCGGGCGAGCAGCTCGTCGAGTCGCTCGTAGCCCTCGCGGACGCCGCCCTCCATGCCGCTGGCCACGAAGGCGTCGCGGGCCTCGAAGTCGTCGACCAGCGACTGGGCCACGAGACGGGTGCGGCCGTCGCCGAGGTCCTCGAGCACGAGGGTCTCGAGGGCGACCTGCTCGGGGAAGCCCTCGAAGGTGAAGGTCTGGACGATGCGGTTCGGGGCCACGTCGTGGAAGCAGCCATGGAAGCCGAACTCGTTGCCGTCGCTGGCATGGATGTAGCGGTAGGAGCCACCGGTGCGGCAGTCCCAGTGGTCGATGATCATCTCGTGGCGGCGCGGACCGAGCCACTGGCGCACCAGCTCGGGGTCGGTGTGGGCCCGGAAGACCTTCTCGACGGGCGCGTCGAACTCGCGGATGATCCGGACGAGGGGCACGTCGGGGTCGACGACGATCTCGGTCTGGTTGGTCGTGGTGCTCATCGGGTGCCTCCAGGGGCTCGGCGGCCGGATCGGCCGGGGTTGCGGGTGGTGGTCGGTCGGGTGGCCGGGGGCTCGGCCGTGGCCTCATCGGGCATGGCGGCCAGCACGGCATCGAGGCGCTGGTAGCGCTCCTCGGCCTGGCGTCGGTAGCGCTCGATCCACTTGGTCATGAGCTCGAACACCTCCGCGTCGAGGTGGGCGGGGCGACGGGCCCCCTCCCCCGGTCGGGTGACCAGGCCGGCGTCCTCCAGCACCCGGAGGTGCTTGGAGACGGCCTGGACGCTGATGTCGTAGGGCTCGGCCAGCTCGTTCACCGCGGTGTCGCCGACGGCCAGGCGGGCGACGATGTCGCGCCGGGTGGGGTCGGCGAGGGCGGAGAAGACCCGGGAGAGCTGATCGGCGGCGGGCACGTGATCCTCCTGCGAGATCGTCAACCGTGTGGTTGACGATCACCGTACGACGGACATCGCCATTCGTCAACCCCTTGGTTGATGATGGTGGACAACACGAACACCTGTTCGCTACCGTGAGCGCATGGCCACCCGGCCCGCCGCCATCCTCCACGCCGACCTCGACGCCTTCTACGCGTCGGTCGAGCAGCTCCTCGACCCGAGCCTCCGGGGGCGCCCCATCGCGGTCGGCGGCGGGGTCGTGCTGGCGGCGTCGTACGAGGCCAAGGCCTTCGGGGTCCAGGGCGGCATGTCGGGCTCGAAGGCGAAGCAGCTATGCCCCGACCTGCAGTTCGTGGGCGGCCACTTCCGCGAGTACCAGCGCCTCGGCGACGCCGCCATCGAGGTGCTGCGCGACCTCACCCCGCTCGTCGAGCGCATCTCCATCGACGAGGCCTTCGCCGACGTCGGCGGCTCGATCCACCTGTTCGGGTCACCGGCGGAGATGGCCGCCACCGTGCGGGCCCGGGTGCGCGACGAGCTCGGCCTGCCCATCTCGGTCGGGGTGGCCACCACCAAGCACCTGGCCAAGGTGGCGTCGCAGGTCGCCAAGCCCGACGGCCTCGTGGTGGTCGACGCCGGCACCGAGCAGGCCTTCCTCGACCCTCTCCCGGTGCGGCTGCTCTGGGGCGTCGGGCCCGTCACCGAGACCAAGCTGGCCGACGCCGGCATCCACCGCATCGGCGAGCTGGCCACCGCCCAGCCCGCCCTGCTGCGGCGCCTGATCGGCGAGGCCGCGGGCGCCAAGCTCGGCTCGCTCGCCGTCAACGCCGACCCCCGCCACATCGACACCGACCGGCGGGCCTCGTCGGTCGGTGCCCAGTCGGCGCTCGGGCGCCGGTTCGCCACCGACGAGTTGCTGCGGGTGACCTTCGGGTACCTCGCCGACCGGGTGGCCACCCGCCTGCGGGCCGGCGAGCGGGCCGGGCGCACCGTCACCGTCCGGGTGCGGTTCCGCGGCATGCGCAGGGTCACCCGCTCGATCACCCTGAGCGCCCCCGTGTCCACCACACTCACCCTCACCGAGATCGCGTGCGACCTGGCCCGCTCCGCCCTCGACGACCACCCCCGTGAGCGCGAGATCTCCCTGCTCGCCATCTCCGTCTCCCACCTCGTGGCCGAGCCGGTGCTCCAGCTCGAGATGCCCCTCGGCCTCGACGACGAGCCCCGCCGCCCCGGCACCCCGCTCGGTGCCGACCGGTGGGCCCTCGACCGCTCGATGGACCGCGTCCGCGAGCGCTTCGGACGCACGTCGGTCGGGTACGCGGCGGTCACGCTGTCGGGCGAGCACACCGTGCCCGAGGAGTTCCGGGAGCTGGCCGAGCGGGGCCTCGGCGGTCGCTCCGCACCTGGCGGGTCGGGCGACCAATAGCCTCGGCCCGGTGACCACCCCCCTCACGGCCGATGCCATCACCGAGGCGGCCGCCCGCCTGGCGCCGGTCGTGCGGCGCACCCCGCTCGAGATGAGCGACCGGCTCACCGGCCGACTCGGTTTCCCCGTGCTACTGAAGCGCGAAGACCTCCAGCTGTGCCGCTCGTACAAGGTGCGCGGTGCCTACAACGTGATCTCGTCGCTCAGCGACGCCGAGCGCGCCCGCGGCGTGGTGTGCGCCAGCGCCGGCAACCACGGCCAGGGCGTGGCCTACGCCTGCCACTCCCTCGGCATCGACGGCCGCGTCTACCTGCCGGCCAACACGCCCCGGCAGAAGCGCCAGCGCATCGCCGCGATCGGCGGCGACCGCATCGAGCCGGTGATCGCCGGGAGCTCCTACGACGAGGCCAGCGCCGCGGCCCACGCCGACGCCGAGCGCACCGGCGCGGTGTACGTCCACCCCTTCGACGACCCGCGCACCATCGTCGGCCAGGGCACGATCGCCCCCGAGCTGCTCGAGCAGGCCGGGGGCCCGATCGACACCGTGCTGGTGCCCGTCGGTGGCGGCGGCCTGCTGGCCGGGCTGGCGGTGTGGCTGAAGGCCAACGCCCCCTCGATCCACCTCGTCGGGGTCGAGCCCGCCGGCGCGGCGAGCATGCAGGCCGCGCTCGACGTGGGTCACCCCGTCGCCCTCGCCGCGGTCGACACCTTCGTCGACGGCGCCGCGGTCGGCCGGGTCGGCGAGCTCACCTTCCCGATCGTGCGCGACCTCGTCGACGAGATCGTGGCCGTGCCCGAGGGCGCGGTCTGCTCCGAGATGCTCGACCTCTACCAGTCCGAGGGCGTCATCGCCGAGCCCGCCGGCGCGCTGGCCAGCGCCGCCCTGAGGGTGGGCCTGCAGCGTCCGCCCCAGGGCCCGGTCGTGTGCCTGGTGTCGGGCGGCAACAACGACGTCAGCCGCTACGGCGAGATCGTCGAGCGGTCGCTGCTGCACGAGGGCCTGCGCCATTACTTCCTGGTGACGTTCCCCCAGGAGCCGGGCGCGCTGCGCCACTTCCTCGACGACGTGCTCGGCCCGGGCGACGACATCGTGCTGTTCGAGTACGTGAAGAAGAACAACCGGGAGACCGGCCCGGCCCTGGTCGGCATCGAGCTCGAGTCGGCGGCCGACCTGGCGGGCCTGGTCGAGCGCATGGAGGCGAGCCGCATCACCATCGAGCAGGTGCCGCCCGGCTCGGAGCTGTTCACCTTCCTCCTGTGAGGCCACCATGGCGATCGCACACCTGAACGGCGTCGACCTCTTCTTCGAGGACCACGGCGAGGGCCCGGCCCTCCTGTTCAACCACGGGGGCGGGCTCAGCCATGTGGACTTCTTCCAGCAGGTCCCGTTCTTCGTCGGCGAGGGCTTCCGGTGCGTCACCTTCGACCAGCGGGGTCATGGCCTGTCGGGCCAGGCCGAGCCGGGCAGCCCGGCCGCGGCGAGCGCGGCCGAGCAGGGCCTCGACGTCTTCGCCAACGACACCGAGGCCCTGATGGACCACCTCGGGATCGACACCGCCGTCGTGATCGGCATGTCGATGGGTGGGTGGAACGCCTCCCGGCTGGCCCTCACCCGTCCGGACCGGGTGCGGGGCCTGGTGATGATCGGCTCCAGCTTCGGGCTTCCCACCACAGCCCAACAGGAGTGGGCCCGGTGGATGATCGGGCAGATCGACGCCGGAATCGACCCCGTCGTGGCCGAGCGCTCCACCCCGCAGCAGCTGCGGTTCCGGGAGCAGCAACCCGCGCTGGCCTTCCTGCGCGACGAGCTGGCCGCGCTGTTCCCGCCGCTCGACGCCGGTCGGGGCACGGGCGTCTACCAGCTCATGGCCGCCACCCCGCCGGGCGACTTCTCGGCCTTCCCGGTGCCCGCCCTCTTCGTGGTGGGCGACGACGACGCCCTGCAGCTGCCGTGGCTCATCGAGGCCACGGCCGCGGCCGTCGCCGGCTCCGAGCTCATCCGCATCGCCGACGCGGGCCACTGCTGCCACTACGAGCAGGCCGGTGCCACCAACGCCGCGGTGCTCGACTTCCTGCGCCGCCGGCTCTGACGATCGCCGGCGGATCCGCGGCGGTCAGCCGTAGGGGCCCACCGGGATGTCGCCGGCCACGGTGACCCGACGCATCCGGCGGTGCGAGTCGCCGTAGTCGGCCATGGCGAAGTGCGAGGTGGAGCGGTTGTCCCAGACGGCGACGTCGCCGGCCTGCCACTGCCAGCGCACCGTGCGCTCCGGCGAGGTGGCGTGGGCGAAGAGGAGCTCGAGCAGCACCTGGCTCTCCGAGTCGGTGAGGCCGTCGAGCGAGATGGTGAAGGCCTCGTTGACGAAGAGCGACCGGCGGCCGGTCTCGGGGTGCACCCGCACCGCCGGGTGCCCGATGCTGTCGTGGTCGGCGAGCAGCGCGCGGCCGCCGTCCTGGCGCTCGAAGTAGCCGAAGGCGCCGACCGCGGTGTGGAAGGCGACGGTGTCGTCGAGCAGCGCGCGCAGCTTCGGCGACAGTGCCGAGTAGGCGTCCTCGAGGTCGCACCAGAGGGTGTCGCCGCCGGACGGCGGGATGACCTCCGCGCACAGCACGGCGATGGCCGGGGGCCGGGCCGAGAAGGTGACGTCGGTGTGCCAGCGGTCGTTGTAGCTCGTCTTCTCGGTGCGACGGCCGAGGCCCAGGGTGTAGGCCGAGCTGTCGAGCACCAGCACCTCGGGGTGGTCGTCGTCGAGGCCGCCGGCGAGGGGGTGCGCCGGCGTGAGCTCACCGAGCGTGCGGGAGAAGGCGACCTGCTCGGTGGGGGTCAGGTGCTGGTCGCGGAAGAACAGCGCCTTGTGGTCGAGGAGCACGGCGCGGAGCCAGGCGACCGTGGCCTCGTCGAGGGGAGCGCCCAGGTCGAGGCCCACGACCTCGGCCCCGAGCGTGCTCGTCAGCGGGACCACGCTGGCGGTGATGGCAGGGGTGGCGGTGGCGACGCTCATGACGGACCTCGACGACGGGAGTGATGCGGTAGCTCGTTCACCATGGGTGAATTACCGACCAATGTAGTCATGATTCTGGCCCACGCCACCCCCGGCCCGGATTAATACTTGACCAAGTTGGTCGGGTTTTGGCTACCCTGAGCCGTCCCGGAGCGATGACCGCTCCCTCGCCAACCCTGGAGGCCACCGCCATGGCCGCGACCGATGTCGATCACCATGCGACCGAGCAGCCCGTCGAGACCCTCGACCGGGCCACCATGCTCGACATCGCCTGTGGCATCGCGTCGGCCCACGACCTCTGGTCCCAGCACGTCCACCACGACGAGGCCGAGCGGCGGCCCATCCGGCTCCTCGCCACCGACGCCTACGAGGTGTGGGTGATCGGCTGGACCACGGGCCAGGGCGTCAGCCTGCACGACCACGGCGGCTCGTCGGGCGTGGTGGTCGTCACCGAGGGCCGCCTCACCGAGCGGGCCCGTGGCCGGTCACCCCGCCGCCTCGAGCCCGGCGACATCAGCGAGCTGGGCCCGGGCGACGTCCACGAGGTCTTCAACGCCGGCGACGAGCTCGCCACCAGCATCCACGTCTACTCACCGCCGCTCGCGGCCATGGGCTACCACCTCACCGACGACCCCGGCGTCGCCGTGGTCATCGAGGGCCTGGCCGCCGAGCAGCCTGCGGTCGCCGTCGACAGCGCCGCCGCCGCACGCGCCCTGCATCCCAGCCGCCGCTGACGGCATCGAGGGCCGGCGAGATCGGCCGGTCGGGTCAGGTGGCCGGCGTGAGGGTGGTCAGCTCGAGCGTGCCCTTCTCGATGTAGTCGCCGACGCTGCTGTTGAGGTCGGCGTCGATGACCAGCTTCAACGGCAGGCCGGTGCGGGCGTCGAGCCACCACTCGTCGACCTCGGTGCCGGTCTGGGCATCGGTGAAGGTGTCGGTGCTGCGGAGGTGGACGACCGCCACCTCGGTGCCGTCGATGGTGAGGGTGCCGAGCTCGAGGACCTCGACGCTCCCGGCGTCGCCGGTGAGGCCGCTGATGGTGTCGGAGGTGCCGGTGCACGAACCGGCGCGGGTCTGGCCGACGGCCGGATCGGGCCACAGGTAGGGCACGGGTGTCTGGCAGGTGTAGGTGGTGAGGCTGTCGACGTCGAGGCCGGGAGCGTTCCGGACGGTGGCGGTGTCCGCCGACCGCAGGGCGAAGGTGGCGTCGCTCGTCGGGCAGAAGGTCCAGCTGCGCCAGTGGTGGTTGTTGAGATCGGCGCGGTAGGTGAAGCAGCCGCCGTCGCCGTGGGTCACCGTGACGGGCGCCTCCGGGCCGAACGACTCCGTGAGGCCGGGGATCCCGATGTCCTCGCTGCCGGTCGCCACCGCGGAGTACACACCCAGTGCCGGACGGCCGTCACCCTCCGCGCCGGTCGCGCCGGACTCACGGAACTGCTGCAGGGCGGCGTCGCTGCTGACGGGACGGGCCTCCTCGCGACCGAAGAACCACCAGGCCGCGCCAGCGCCGATCACCAGCACCACCACGACGCCGAGGCCGATCAGCACCCGCCAGAGGGTGCGGTGGCGTCGGGTGGGCGCGGGGCCCGAAGGCCCGTCGCCGGCATCCGCCGGCGGCTCGCCGGGAGGGGCTCCGTCAGCGCCCGTGGTGTCGGCCATCGTCATCTGGGACATGTCCGATCATCGGGTCGGCGAGCCGGCTGCTTGAGCCGGGACCGAGGTGGTCGACGTCGCGGGGGCCACGGTCGACGTGGTCGGGGCCACCGCGGTCGGGGCCGCCGGCGCTGTGGTCGTCGTGGTGACCGGGCCCGCCGTGGACGATGCGGCCGGGTCGGGCACCGTCACGGTGACGCAGCCCAGCTTCACGTTGAAGCCGGTGCCGGACACGTTGATGGCGTACGCGCACACCGTGTGCTCGCCCGGGGGGATCGAGAACGAGGCCTCGAAGCCGTGCTGGGCGCCGGCGTAGAGCGGGAAGGCGTCGTTGACGTCGGGCCGCTTGACGTTGGCGGTGATGGCGACGCTCGCGTCGTCGATGTACACGTGCACCGGGATCGACGCGACCTGGTCGGGGTCGATCGCCCAGCCGGCGACCGAGAGGACGTCGCCGCTCACGGTGACCGACTCGAGGTTGCCGAACGGGAGGCCTCGGGGTGAGGCCAGCGGGGCGTTGCCGATGCCGAAGTACTCGCCGAGGAACATCTTGCCGCCGTCACCGATCCACTCCCAGTGCCATGCCTCGGGCACCGGGCCGTCCTGCTCCATGCCCTTCGGGTGGATCCAGCCGTAGTAGCCGGCCCAGGTCTTGAGCCAGGCGTAGCCGGCGCTGTCGAAGGTGAGCTCGCCGGACTGGTCACGGAAGTCGATGGCCTTGCCCCAGCCGTGGTTCGAGGTGCCGGGCACGGCGGCCATCTGGCAGGCGCCCTTGTTGCACCACTCGTCGCGGGCGGCGACCTGGCCGGCGTAGTCGCGGTAGCAGCTGATCGGCTTGAGGTTCACGCCGTCCTTGGCCGCCTGGGCGACCATCGCGTTGAGCGAGTTGATCGACTCGTCGTAGACCTTGCAGCCGCTCGTGGTCGACGCCAGGTACGCCATCGGCAGGTTGCCGTTGGTGACGCCGGGAACGACCGCGGCCCGGTTGTTGGGGTCGAGCTGCTTGCACGACGCGCCCAGCAGGGCGAGGAGCGCGGCGAGGGCGACGACGACCAACAGACCACGACGCGAACGTGCGCCCCGACGGGAGGGGCGCTTCGCGGGGGCGACGGTTGCGGGTGAGGGCTGGGGGCTCATGGGAACTGCCTTCGGTGCGGTGCGGACGAGGATCCGTGGGGCAGACACCAGTTGGCGCCTGGTGCCGCACTGGACACAAACATCGGCAGGTCGCGGCATCGACCGGAGGGGAAATCCGCGCCTCGGGCCCCAGCCCGACCCCAGACCACACGACCCCACACCAGGACCCCGCCCACCCCGGCTCCCGCGGCGGGGCGCCGCGGGAGCCACCGAGGGTGGGGAGGTCAGGCGGTCCAGTCGATCAGGACCGTCGTGGGGTCGGCCGGATCGGCCTTCCCGATCAACGTGGACCCGGGCACGACCCGCCCGAGGCCGGCAGCGGGGACCAGCTGGCGGACGGTGGCCGGGAAGGGCACGCCGCCGTCGGGCTGGACCAGCAGGTCGAGCTCGATCACGGCCTGCATGTTCACGACCATGCCGGTGTCACGGGCGGCGAGGACCTGCATCGACGCCCGGGGCGCCGACGCCAGGCGGGTCGCCGCCGCCTGGTCGGCCATGAACTGGTTGGCCTGGGTCATGGCCGCGCTGGCCGCAGCCATCTCCGCGCCCACGTCGCGGTTGCGGTTGATCTCGTTCCCCTGCTTGGTCAGCGTGACGACGTCCTTGAAGAACCCCATCTCAGTAGCTCTGGGCGGACTGGTAGATCGTGCCGAACTGCACCGACAGGGCGGTGTTGCCCTTGAAGCGCTCGTTCCAGCCGTCGTAGGCGCCCTGCCAGTCGGCGACGCTGTGGCCGATGCGCTGCACGAGGGCCTCGGTGCCGGCCTGGTCGAGGCGCTGCTCACCGATGGTCTTGGCGATGCGGGCGTACTCCTCGAGGGAGATGCCGTTGATCGGGTCGAGGACCGGGCCGTCGACGGTGCCCGGCACGTAGGCGCCACCGGGCACGCCGGCGCCGGCGTAGGCGGCGCCCTGGGTGCCCTGCATGGCGGCGGCGTTGGCCTGCATCTGCTGGGCCTGGTCGACCAGCCCCGGAGCGGCGGCGACCATCGTCTTCATGTCCTTCATCTGCTTGAAAAGCCCCATCGGTCCTTCTCCCTCGGTCGTGGCCCGCCAGCGTGGCGGGCACAGGGGTCAAGGTACGGACGGAGCCCGATCGGCTCCTGAGCAACCGATGCTCATTCGGGTGGGCATCGACGAGCACCGCGGGCCCGCGATGCTCAGCTCGCCGACCGGCACGGCGCCAGCCAGGGCAAACGCGCCCGGCTAGCCTCCCGCCATGCCTTCGGCGGCAGGGAGCGCGGGCTCCTCGGGAGCGGTCCTCGACCGGTGGCCCTTCGTGGGCCGACGGGTCGATCTCGACGTCGCCGCGTCTGCGGTCACCGACCCGTCGTCGAGCGGCGTGCTCATCGCCGGCGGGCCCGGGATGGGCAAGACCCGCCTGGCCCAGGAGCTCCTGGCCGAGGTCGCTGCCCAGGGCCACCCCACCGCCAGCGCGGTGGCCAGCGCCACCGTGGCGTCGGTGCCCCTCGGCGCGCTGGCCCACCTCCTGCCGCCCGACGTCGTGCTCACCGAGAGCACCGGTGGCGGCCAGGGTGGCCTCGACGCCGTGCGGCTGCTCGCCCTCGCCCGGCAGTCGCTGGCCCCCACCGCCGGCCGCCTCGTGGTCCACGTCGACGACGCCCACCTGCTCGACGCGGTGTCGCTGACGCTGCTCACCCAGCTCGTCCAGGACGGCTCGGTCGCCCTGGTGCTCACCGTCCGCACCGGAGAGCCGGTGCCCGACGCGCTCGAGGTGCTGTGGCGCAGCGATCGCCTCCGCCGCCTCGACCTCGGCCCGCTCGGGCCCGAGGCCGTCGACACCTTGCTCCACCTCGCCCTCGGTGCCCCGCTCGACAGCCGGGCGGCCCTGGAGCTGCGCCAGGCGGCGGAGGGCAACCCGCTCTTCCTGCGCGAGCTGGTGCGCACCGCCACCGACACCGGGGCCCTGGCGCTGGTCGACGGGGTCTGGCGCCTCGACGGGCCCCTCCCCCACGCCCAGCGGGTGGCCGAGCTGTTCGAGGGTCGTCTCGCCCGCCTCGACGAGGCCAGCCGCACCGCGCTCGAGCTGCTGGCGGTCGTCGGGGCCGTGCCCCTCGACCTGCTCGTCCAGGTCGCCTCGTTCGACGTGCTCGAGGCGCTGGAGGCCGACGAGCTCATCGAGCTGGTGCTACCCGACCGGCCCGGAGATCCCGAGGTGATCCGGCTCACCCACCCCCTGTTCGGCGAGACGCTCCGCCACGGTGTCCCGGCCCTCCGGCGGAGGTCGATCCTCGTGCAGCACGCCGACCGGGTGGAGGCCTGGGCCGGTGTGCGGCCGGGTGACGCCCTGCAGATCGCCAGCTGGCGCCTCGAGGGCGGCCGCGCCGTCGAGCCCGGCCTGCTCGAGACCGCGGCCCACCTGGCCCGCATGTCCGAGGACTTCGAGCTCACCCTGCGCCTGGGCGACGCCTGCCACCGGGCCCGGCCCACCGTGACCACCGCCATCCTGTGTGGCGAGGCGCTCTTCGAGCTCGCCCGCTGGGAGGAGGCCGAGGCGCTCTTCGCCGCGGCCGACGGCTTCGACGGCACCGACGCCGACCGGCTGCGGGCCCTGGTGGTCCGGACCCTCAACCTGGTGTTCGGCCTGCTCCGGCCCGACGATGCGCTGGCCATCGCACGGGGGAAGCTGACCGCGGCCACCGAGGCCGGCGCCGACGACGCCGTGCTGGCCCAGCTGCGCACGTGGCTGGCCATGCTCGAGGTCTACGGCGGCGACATCGACGCCGCCGCCGCGGCCCTCGGCGACCCGCCCGACGTGGTCGACGACGACCCGACCTCGGCCGCCCGCTACGTCAGCTGGGCCAACCCGGGTGTGATGATCACCTCGTTCCTCGGCCACACCGGCGAGGCCGTCGAGATCGCCGAGCGGGCCCACGCCCTCAACACCTCACTCGGTGGTCGGGCGGGCGGCGAGACCCAGATCGCCCATCTGCTCACGCTGTGCGGCGCCCAGCAGGAAGGTGGCCTGCTGGCCGAGGCCGAGGAGGTGTGCCTCGCCGGTCATGCCGCCTCCGTCCAGGCCCGGTCGACGATGGGCCAGACCTGGTTCGCGCTGAACCTCGGTCGCATCGCTCTGACCTCAGGTCGGGTGCGCACCGCCCAGCGCTGGTACCGCGAGGCGCTGTCGGTCACCGCCGCCACGGGCTGGCTCGGGCAGCGGGCCGTGGCCCTCACCGGCCTGGCCGCCGCCGCGGCCGCGGTCGGTGACCTCGAGACGGCCCGCGAGTCGATCGCCGCCGCCGCGTCGTTCCCGGGGCGGTTCGGTTTCACCGTGCCCGAGCGCTGCATCGGCGCGGCCTGGCACGCCGCCGCCGACGGCCGCCTGGCCGACGCGCGGGCGATCCTGCTCGAGGGCGCCGACCTCGCCGCCGCCACCGGGCACCGCACCGCCGAGGTGTGGCTCGGCCACGAGATCGCCCGTCTCGGTGGGGCCGGTGCCGTCGTCGAGCGCATGGGGGCCGTGGCCGCCGACAGCGACAGCGCCCTCGTGCAGGCCCGGCACGCCCACGCCGTGGCGAGCGCGGCGGGCGACCCCACGGCGCTGGCGTCAGCCGCCGAGCAGCTCGAGGCCGTCGGGTGCCTGCTCTCCGCCGGTGAGGCGTACGCCGCAGCCGCCGACCTGGTCCGGGCCCGAGGCGATCAGCGCACTGCCAACGGCCTGGCCGTGCGGGCCGCCGCGTGCCTCGACCGCTGCGAGGGGGCCCGCTCCGCCGTGCAGCTGCCGACCGACGCGGTCGTTCCGCTCACCGCACGCGAGCGCGAGGTGGCCGTGCTGGCCGCGTCGGGTGTGCAGAGCAAGGAGATCGCCGAGCGCCTGTTCCTCTCGGTGCGCACGGTGAACAACCACCTGCAGAACGTGTACACCAAGCTCGGGGTGTCCTCCCGGGCCGAGCTGGCCGCCGTGCTCGACCGCAGTGCAGGCGACGATGGGTAGCCGTTGCTCAGGCGGGCCGGCCGCCACCACCCCACGATGGGGACAGACCCCCTCCGCCGACTCCAGGAGCTCCCGATGACCCCCGAACAGATCGCCCTCGTGCGCACCTCGATGGCCGACCTGGGCGACGGCGACGACGTGATCCGGCGCTTCTACGACCGGCTCTTCGCGCTGGCCCCCGAGACCCGCGCCCTGTTCCCCGACGACCTCGACACCCAGCGCTCGAGCTTCCTCGCCACCCTCACCGAGCTGGTCGCCAGCCTCGACGAGCTGCCCGACTTCGCGCTGCAGACGCGAGCCCTCGGTGCCCGTCACCGCGGCTACGGCGCCCAGGCCGGCCACTTCCCCGTGGTGCGCGACGCCCTGATCGAGACGCTCGCCGAGTCGCTGGGCGACGCGTTCACCGACGAGCACGCCGTGGCGTGGACCCAGGCCTACGACATGGTCGCGGAGGTCATGCAGCAGGGCGCGAGCGCGGCCACCCAGGGCCCCTCGCTGTCGAGCCGCCGGCCTCGCTGACGCAGGCGCCGACCAGCCCGCTCAGCCGGCGCTGCTGCCCGTGGTCTCGGCCACGCCCGCGTCGCGAAGGCGCTCGCCGAGGTCCTGCGGCACCGACACCACCCAGCCGTCGGCCTCGAGCTGCTGGCGGGAGACCTCGACCTCCTCGGACTGGCCGGCGTAGCTGTAGCGGATGATCCAGTCGGCGCCCTGGTCGGGCATCTGCAGGAACTCGAGCTGACCGTCGCGTGCGACGGCGCCGAGCCCGGTCCAGCCGCTGGAGCTCGCCGAGCGGACCGCCACCTCGGTGCGCCACGCCAGCGGGTTCTGGACGGTGAGGCCCACCGTGTCGGGGGTGCGCAGCGTGAACGCCGTGAGGGTGAGCAGCGCGGCGAGCAGCAGGCCCACGACGACCGCGGGGACGACATCGCGCGGGCGCGGCCGGACTTCGGGGCGAGACAGCGTGAGCACATCGTCCATGGTCGCCTCCGGCGCGGCGGTCGAGGAATCGCTCACCATAGGTGCGTCGCGCTGCTTCGCCACCTACCCCGTGGATCGGTTCGGCTCTCTCGTCGCCGACCGTTCAGGCCGGTGTCGCCGACCCGACAGATGAGAGTCAGTTTTCGTATAGATATGTCCGATCAGGGGACGGTGTACCCACCGTCGACCGGGAGGGCCACGCCGACCACGAACGACGAGGCGTCGGAGGCCAGCCACAGCGCGGCGCGCGCGATCTCCTCCGGCTCGGCGATGCGGCCGATCGGATGGAGGGCAGCCACCTCGGCCTCGGCCTCCGCGCTGCCGTCCATCCACTCGTCGACCATCCGTGAGCGGGCGGTGCCGGGGCAGATGGCGTTGATGCGCACGCCGCGGGTGATGTACTCCAGCGCCGCCGAGCGGGTGAGGCCGATGACCCCGTGCTTGGCAGCCACGTAGTTGGCCTGCCCCGGGAAGCCGATGAGCCCGGCCCCCGACGAGGTGTTGATCACCGCACCCTTGCCCTGCTCGATCATGTGGGGGATCTCGTGCTTCATGCACAGGAACACGCCGGTGAGCATCACGTCGATGCCCCGCTGCCACACGGCGTCGTCCATGTCGATGATGTCGGCACCGGCGCCCATGATCCCGGCGTTGTTGTGGGCGATGTCGAGGCGGCCGAACCGCTCGATGGTGGTGTCGACCATGGCCTTCACCGACACCCCGTCGGCCACGTCGACCTCGACGGCCAGGGCCTCGCCGCCGGCCGCCGTGACGAGGGCCGCGGTCTCCTCGGCCATGGGCAGGTCGATGTCGGCCACCACGACCTTCGCCCCCGCCTCGGCGAAGAGCCGGGCCGACGCCCGGCCGATGCCCGAGGCCGCGCCGGTGACCAACGCGACCTGTCCGTCGAACTCACCCATCGATGTCTCCCTCGTTCAGGCGCCCGCGGGGCGGTCGCCGATGATCCCAGCGGCGGCCAGCGCCGCCATGTCGTCTGTGTCGAGGCCGAGCAGTCCGCCGAGCACCTCGGCGTTGTGCTCCCCGACCACGGGCGCCGGCCGCTCGTTCCACCGGTCGCGCCCGGTGATGCGGAACGGCATGCCGTACACCGGCATCGAGCCGAGCACGGCGTGGGGCGTGTCCTCGAAGTAGCCCCGGGCCTGGTGCTGCGGATGCAGGTGGATCGTGCGGGGGTCGGCCAGCGCGGCGGCCGGAACGCCGGCAGCGAGCAGCTCGTCGACCGCGGCGGCCACCGTGCGGCGTGAGGCCCAGCCCCCGACGAGCGCGTCGAGGCGGTCGTGGTGGCGGCGCCGGCCGGCGAGGGTGGCCAGCTCGGCCGCCGGGGCGATGGCCTCGACCGCCTCGGGCCCGAGCAGCTCGGCCAGCGCGGCCCACTGGTCGTCGGTGGCGACCGACACGGCCAGCGACTCGTCGTCCTCGCAGGGGTACAGGCCCTGGGGCGCGGCGTGGGCCGACCGGTTGCCGTCGCGGCCCATGACGCGACCGGTGGCGGAGTACTCGACCACCGGCTCGGCGGTGACGTTGAGGGCGCCCTCGATGAGCGCGACCTCGACCAACGACCCCACGCCGGTGGCGGCCCGCCGGGCGAGGGCGACGAGGGTGGCGAAGGCGGCGTGGGCCCCGCCGAGGGGGTCGCAGGGCCCGCGGGGCACGAGCGGCTCCTGGTCGGCGTGGCCGGTGAGGAAGGCCATGCCGCACATCTGCTCCATGTTCTGGGCGAAGCCGAGGCGCTCGGCCCACGGCCCGTCGAGCCCGAAGGCGGGCTGGCGCACCATGACCGCCGCCGGGTTGAGCTCGTGGACGCGCTCCCAGTCGAGGCCGAACTTGGGCATGACGCGGGGCGTGTAGTTCTCGACCACCACGTCGGCCCAGCCGATGAGCCGCTCGGCGAGCGCCACGCCCTCGGGGCGCCCGAGGTCGAGGGTGATGCCGCGCTTGTTGGTGTTGATGCAGATGTAGAAGGAGCTGAGCTCCCACCAGCGCTCGCGGTCGAGGAACGCCACGGCGGCGGCGTAGCGCATGGGGTCGGGGTGGGCGATCGACTCGACATGCACGACGTCGGCACCGAGGGCGCCGAGCAGCTGGGTGTTCGAGGGCCCGGCCCACCACGAGGTGATGTCGAGCACCTTCAGCCCCTCGAGGGGCCGGGTCGCGTCGGGTGCGACGACCTCTCCCGGAACGACCGCGGCGGCCCGAGCCTCGCGGGCCGAGCTGATGGCACCGACCTCGGCCGCGGCGTCGTCGAGCTCGGGGACCGGGCCGGGAAGCGGCGGGCGCTCCCCGTCGACGCGGTAGTGGGGCCGGGGCACGCGGAGGCGGCCGTCGGCCGAGGCGACGAAGAACTCCCGGGCGACGAGCTGCTCCTCGTCGAGCACGGTGGCGGCGTCGTTGACCCGGGCGGTGGGCACCCGCAGGGCGGCGGCCCGCTCGAGGATCTCGGCGCTGGTGAGGCTGGTGGTCCAGTCGCGCACCCAGCCGTCGAACTCGTGGCGGTTCCCCACCCGGACACCGGCGTTGACGTAGCCGGCCTCGATGAGGTCGTCGCGCTCGATGAGGCGCAGGAACGCCTCGGCGTGCTGGGGGCCGTTGGTGTTGAAGCCGATCCAGCCGTCGGCCGTCGGGTAGATCGACGGGGTCTCGACGCTGCGGGGGTCGCCGGGGGGCTCGATCCCCATGAGGGCCCGCATGATGCTCCACATGGGATCGGCGAAGAGGTTGGTGCACAGGGTCATGGCCTCCAGCCACGACGCGTCGACGACGGTGCCCTCGGCACCGGCCCGGACCCCGAGCACGGCGGCCAGGCCGGCCACCGCGCCGTAGAGCCCCGCCGCCCACTCCGAGGTGCGACCCCCGGCCTGCACGGGCGGAAGCTCGGGGACGCCGCGACCGGCGATCGAGCCGCACTCGGCCTGCACGGTGAAGTCGGTGGCGGGCCGGCCGGCGTAGGGCCCGGTGCGGCCGAACGGCGAGATCGAGACGACGACCAGCTCGGGGCGTCCGGCGCGCAGAGCGTCGGGATCGAGCTCGCCGGTCTCGATCACCATGTCGGCGGCGTGGAGCAGCTCGGCGACGCGCACGTCGCCCGGCACCCCGACGACCGAGCGCTTGCCGGCCGCGAGGTGGGCGAACAGGGGCCCGGGGGCGATGCCGGTGTCGGCGCCGGTGGCCGACGAGTGGCGGAGCGGGTCGCCGCCGGGCGGCTCGACCTTCACGACCTGGGCGCCCCCGTCGACGAAGAGCTTCCCGGCGTACCCGGCGGCGATGCCGTGGCCGATCTCGACCACGAGCAGCCCGGCGAGCGGCCCTCGGCCGTCGTCCGCGGCAGTGCCGGTGTCGTCCCCCATGGTCCCCCCTCAGGTTCGGTCGCCGTCATCAGACCACGCCCGTCCCGCCCGCGCTCGGGCGGTGGGCGTGGCGGTGGTCAGCGCGAGCGGGGGAAGCCCAGCCCGAACATGGCGATGAGGTCGCGCTGCAGCTCGTTGGTGCCGCCGCCGAAGGTGAGGATGATGGCGCCGCGCACCATCATCTCCAGCCGGCCGTGCAGGACGGCGACGGGTGAGCCGTCCTTGACCGAGGAGCGCGGCCCGAGGATCTCCATGAGCAGCCGGTAGATCTCGAGGTAGAGCTCGGTGCCGAAGACCTTGACGGTGGAGGCGTCGGCCGGATGGAGCCGGTCGACTGCGGCCGACCACGCGACCTTGTAGTTGGCCAGCTTGAGGAACTCGAGGCGGGCGTGCACCCGGGCCAGGTTGAGCTGCACCCACTCCTGGTCGATGACGCGGCGGCCGTCGGCCAGGTGGTTCTCCTGGGCCCAGCGCCGCACCTCCTCGAGGGTGAACTCAGGGCTGCCGCTGGAGCACAGCGTGACCCGCTCGTGGTTGAGCTGGTTGGTGATGAGGCCCCAGCCGCCGTTCTCCTCCCCCACGAGGTACTTCGCCGGCACCCGCACGTCGTCGAGGTAGGTGGCGTTGATGTCGTGCGACGCCATGAGCTTCAGCGGCTGGAGGGTGATGCCCGGCGTGTCCATCGGGACGATGATCACCGAGATGCCCTTGTGCTTCTTGGCCTCGGGGTCGGTGCGCACGGCCAGCCACAGGTAGTCGGAGCCGCCGGCGAGCGACGTCCACATCTTCTGCCCGTTGATGATGTACTCGTCGCCGTCGCGGACGGCCCGGGTCTGGAGCGAGGCGAGGTCGGTGCCGGCGCCCGGCTCCGAGTAGCCGATGGCGAAGTGGATGTCGCCGGCGAGGATCTTCGGGAGGAAGAACTCCTTCTGCCAGTCGGACCCGTAGTTCATGATCGTGGGCCCGACGGTGTTGAGGGTGAGGGTGGCGACGGGGGCGCCGGCACGCATCGACTCGTCGAAGAAGATGAACTGGTCGATGGGGTCGCGGTCCTTGCCGCCGTACTCCGTCGGCCAGCCGAGGCCCGCCCAGCCGTCGTCGCACATCTTCTTCCAGACGGCCTTGGCCGCCGGGCTGATGCTGTCGCCCTGGAACGAGGCCCGGGTGTCCTCGTCGAGCAGCTCGTCGTAGTACGCGCGCAGCTCGGTCTGCAGCGCTTCCTGCTCGGGCGTGTAGCTGATCTGCATGGCTCGACTCCCCCTGCGTTCCCCCGCATGGCGCTGCGGTGCGCCGACCCTACCGACCCTGGCCGCCTCGGGTGGAGGTCGCGCGCCGCATTCCACGCGCGATCCCCGGTGCGACGCCGGGAAAGAGGGCCTGGCGGGGATTTCATCTGCGCGCATATGATTGGGTCGTCCGCCCGACGGAACCGACAGGAGTGAGCCGTGCTGGTCAGCGAGGTCCCGGCCTTCAGGGAGTACTGGTACCCGATCTCCTACAGCGAGGAGATCGGCCAGGAGCCCTATCCCTTCCGCCTGTTCGGCGACGACTACGTGGCGTGGCGCCCGGCCGAGGGCGAGCCCGTCCACGCCGCGGTCGACGAGTGCCCCCACCGCAGCGCCCGCCTGTCCCAGGGCTGGGTCGAGGGCGGCTGCCTGGTGTGCCCGTACCACGGGTGGCGCTTCGCCGGCGACGGTGCGTGCGTCGAGATCCCGAGCAACGGACCCGACGTGCCGGTGCCCCCGAGGGCCCACGTGCAGTCGGTGCTCGCCGACGAGAAGTACGGCCTGGTGTGGGTCTGCGTGGGCGTGCCCCGCGAGCCCATCCCCGCCCTGAAGGAGCTCGACGAGGGCTACACGCTCGTCCACGAGATGTTCGAGACGTGGGCCGCGTGCGCGCCTCGCATCGTCGACAACGCCCTCGACGTGAGCCACGTGGCGTGGGTCCACCGCAACTCGGTCGGCACCTCCGACGCCCCCCGGCTCGGCGACTTCAACGTCGAGCGCAAGGGCGCCCACCTGGCCTTCTCGGTCACCATCACCGCCCGGGTCAACGAGCAGCAGAAGGCCAACACCGGCATCACCAGCGACTTCACCCAGCGCACGACCTACGCCGAGCTGGTGCAGCCCTTCGTGTTCCGCGGCCTGCTCCGCTACGAGGAGAACGGCCTCGAGCACGTGCTCTACAAGACGTGCACCCCGGTCGACGACCGCCACACCAAGTTCTGCCAGTTCATCGCCCGTAGCGACCACCCCGACGCCGAGAAGCAGAAGGGCATCATCGAGATCGACCAGCGGGTGCAGTCGGAGGACCGGGCCCTGCTCGAGGGCGTGCGCCCCGAGTTCCCGCTCGAGATCACGACCGAGGTCCACGTGAAGTCGGACCGCATGACCCTCGAGTACCGCAAGGTCCTGGCCGAGCTGGCCGCCGAGACCACCGGCGTCGCCCCCGACGACTCCTGGGCCCGCACCTGGTGACCCTCCCCTGACCCTCTGGCTCAGTACGTCACCTCTGGCGTGACGTACTGAGCCAGAGGGTGGGCGGGGTGAAGGGATCAGGGGATGAGGTCGAGAGGGCGGGCGGGCACCCGGGGGACGGGGCGGCCGGTGGCGGCGCGCAGGGCGGCGGCCACGGCCGCGGTCGACGAGAGCGACGGGGGCTCGCCGGCCCCGCGCAGGCCGAGCGGGCCCTGGGGGTCGCCGGGCTCGAGCACGTCGGCCACGACCTCGGGCACGTCGGCGGCGGTCGGGATCAGGTAGTCGGTGAACGACCCATTGGCCACGAGCCCGCCCGGCGCATCGAGGTGCTCGGTGAGGGCGAGCCCGACGCCCTGGGAGATGCCGCCGGTGATCTGGCCGCGCACCTCGCGGGGGTTGAGGGCCCGGCCCACGTCCTGGGCGGTGGCGACCTGCACGACCTTGGCCAGGCCGAGCTCGGTGTCGACGTCGACGACCGCGCGGTGGGCCACGACCATCCAGCCCACGTGCACGTCGCCCTGCCCACTCGTCGGGTCGCCCGCATGGGTGGCGGGGGCGTCGTACCGGCCACCGGACTCGACGACCTCGTCGCCGAGCGCCTCGGCCAGGGTCAGGTGGCGGTCGCCGACGACCACGTGGCCGTCGGCCAGTGCGACCTCGCCCGGGTCGACGCCGAGACGACGGGCCACCACCAGGGCGAGCTGCTCGACGGCCCGCGCGCAGGCCGAGAGCACGGCCCCGGAGGCCATCCATGTCTGGCGGCTGGCCGACGACGACCCGGCGTACCCGGCCTCGGAGTGGGCCGTGGCCACCCGCACCGGCAGCCCGCCGAGGGCGTCGGTGGCGACCTGCCCGAGGGCCGAGCCGATGCCCTGGCCCACCTCGGTGGCGGCGGTGCGGACCTCGGCCCCGGTGGCGTCGAGGCACACCGAGGCGAGCGACCACTCGGTCATCCCCGCGCCGTAGAGGTGGTTCTTGATGCCGAGGGCCACACCCACGCCGCGGCGCACCCCTTCGCCCGCGGACGTGCGGCCCGTCCCCCCGGGGAACCGGTACGGATCGGCGTCCTCCCCGTCCTCGGGCAGGGGAAGGGCGAGGCAGCGGTCGAGGATGCCGACGACGTCGATGTTGGCCTCGAAGGGCTGGCCCGACGTCGGGAACGGGTCACCGGGGCGCAGGGCGTTGTGGCGCCGCAGCTCCACGGGGTCGATCCCGAGCTCGGCGGCCAGCAGGTCTATCGTCGACTCGATGCCGAAGCAGGCCTGCACCGCGCCGAAGCCCCGCATGGCCCCGGCCACCGGGTTGTTGGTGCGCACGGCCTCGCCGACGATCTCGACCGCGGGCACCCGGTAGGGGCCGGCGGCGAAGTAGCAGGCGCTGCCCAGCACCGGGCCCGAGGTGGAGGCGTACGCCCCGCCGTCGAGCAGCACGTGGGCCCGCAGGTAGCGCAGGGTGCCGTCGGTGTCGGCCCCGACCGTGTAGCGGTAGCGCGACGGGTGGCGCTGGGGATGAGCCAGGAACGACTCGTCGCGTCGGTAGGTGGTCTTGACCGGGCGGCCGAGGTCACGGGCCGCCATCGCCAGGTGGATCTGGCAGGTCGTGTCCTCCCGGCCCCCGAACGCACCGCCGACCCCGGAGAGGCGGATGCGCACGAGGGGCTCGGCGAGGCCGAGGGCGGTGGCGACCTGCTGACGGTCGAGGTGGAGGTCCTGGGTGGCGACGTGGAGGGTGACCCCGCCGTCGGCGTCGGGCACGGCCACCGCGCTCTCGGGGCCGAGGAACGCCTGGTCCTGGCGCCCGGTCTCCCAGGTGCCGCTGACCTCGACGGGCGCGGTCTCCCCCGGGTCGCCGTGGCGCAGCACCAGACGCCGGAAGAGGTTCCCGGCCGGGTGGATGGAGGGGGCGCCGTCGGTGAGGGCCAGCTCGGGGTCGGTGAGCGGCTCGAGGACCTCGTAGTCGACGACGACCGCGTCGGCGGCCCGCCACGCCTGCTGCTGGCTGGTCGCGACCACGAAGGCCACGGGCTCGCCCTGGTACCGCACGACGCCGTCGGCGAGCACGGGCTGATCGTCGACGATGTGGCCCACCCACCGGGCGCCGGGCACGTCGTCGATCGTGTAGGCCGCCACCACGTTCGCCAGAGCGAGCGCCGGACCCGTGTCGATGGCGGTGACGCGGGCGTGGGCGTGGGGGCTGCGCACCGTGGCCCCGAAGAGCATCCCGGGCACGGCGACGTCGTTGGAGAACTCGAACGACCCGTCGACCTTGGCCGGCACGTCGGGCCGGGCCACCGAGCGCCCGACCAGGCCCGCGCCGGCAGCCGGTGCCTGCACCCGAGGGGCGGCGTCGAGGGTGGTCACGTCGAGCCGCCCGACCGCGCCGCCGCCACCTCGACCACGGCGGCGACGATGCCCTCGTAGCCGGTGCAGCGGCACAGGTTCCCGGCCAGTGCCTCGCGCACGGCGGACGGCGGCAGGGCACGGCCCTCGTCGAGCGCGGCGGCGATGGTGGCCTCGGCCGCCACCACGATGCCCGGCGTGCAGAAACCGCACTGCACCGCGCCGTGGCGGGCGAGCGCCTCGGCCAGGTCGTCGCCGAGCAGGCCCGGCGCGGTGCGCACGTCGGCGCCGTCGCACACGACCGCGGCCACGAGGCACGAGGCCACCAGCCGGCCGTCGAGCACCACCGAGCACGACCCGCACTCGCCCTGCTCGCAGGCGCCCGTGACCTGGGTGCTCCCGACGTCGCGCAACGCCCGCAACAGGCTGTCGCCCAGCTCGGGGGCGAGGGCGACGAGGTGTCCGTCCACCGTCAGCGACACCTCCCCTAGCATCGCTGCCGACTCCTCGCGAGAGCTCCTCGTGCGGTGCCGGCTCCGGCTCGAGGGAAGATCATATGCGCACAGACTATATGCCGAACGGGCGCCGATGACCCGGGCCGGGAAGCCCTCGACCAAGGCCGGCACCACCACCCGCACGACCGCTGCCGCCGCGGCCGAGCACCCCGACCGCTCCGCCTGGGAGAAGCCGGGCTTCCTGTTGTGGCACGCCACCCTCCGTTGGCAGCGCATGGTCGGCGTGGCCCTCAAGCCCACCGGGCTCACCCACGTGCAGTTCGTGCTGCTCGCCAGCGCCTGGTTCCTCGAGGACCGCACCGGCCCGCCCAGCCAGCGCGAGCTCGCCGAGCACGCCGGCACCGACGCCATGATGACCTCGCAGGTGCTGCGGTCCCTCGAGGCGTCTGGGCTGGTCGAACGCCATCCCGACCCGTCCGACGCCCGCATCAAGCGCCTCACCGTGACGACCGAGGGGCGGGCCGCCGCGGCCCGGGCCCTCGACGCGGTCGACGCGCTCGACAAGGTGTTCTTCGGGCCCGCCGGCGACCGAGACGACCTCGTCGGGCTCCTGCGCACCCTCGCCGGCCGCGACGCCGACGGCAACCCACTCGACTGACGACCGTCCGGCGGTCACAGCCGCCCCGCCGACGTCAGCCGAATCAGCCGAATCAGCCGGCGGCGCTCAGGCGAAGACGCAGGTGCGGTTGTCCCACACGAGCACCCGGTGCTCGAGGTGGAGGCGCACGGCGTCGGCCAGGGTCTTGCGCTCGACATCGCGGCCCTTGCGCACGAGGTCCTCGACCTCGTCGCGGTGCGTCACCGTGGCCACGCCCTGGGCGATGATCGGCCCCGCGTCGAGCTCGGCGGTGACGTAGTGGGCGGTGGCGCCGATGAGCTTCACGCCCCGCTGGTGGGCCCGGTGGTAGGGCCGGGCGCCGGGGAAGGCGGGCAGGAACGAGTGGTGGATGTTGATCATCCGGCCCGACCACGCCTCGGTGATGGCCTCGGGGAGGATGCGCATGTAGCGGGCCAGCACCACCAGGTCGGGGGCGAGGTCGGTGAGCTGCGCGGCGAAGGCGGCCTCCTGGGCGGCCCGCTCGTCGCCGGCGAGGCCCCCGGCCACGTGCACGAACGGCACGTCGTGGCGGGCGGCCAGCGGCGCGGCGGCCTCCTTGTCGGAGACGAGGGCGACCACGTCGACGTCGAGCTCGCCGAGCTCAACCCGGTTGAGCAGGTCGGCGGCGCAGTAGAGCTCGCCTGAGCAGGCGATGGCGACGCGGGCCCGCGAGCCCGGGCGGTGCAGGGCCGACTGCATGCCGAAGCGCTCGACCAGCTGTGCGAGCCCTCGTTCGAAGACCGGCCAGTCGATGGGGCCGTCGATCTCGATGCGCTGGAGGAACACGCTCGACTCGCGGTCGGTGTGCTGGTCGGCGTTGGCGATGTTGCCGCCCGAGTCGGCGATCAGGTTGGCGACCGCGGCGACGATGCCGGGCTGGTCGGCGCACTGGAGGGTGAGGACGGAGATGGTGGTCGGGTCCATGGCGAGGGCCGTTCGGAGAGGAGCCTGTTGGCTCAGGTGAGCACCGAGGCGAGACCCCAGATGGCGGCGATCGACCCGAGGGCGATCATCACGATGCTGCGGGCCAGCGGCGGGCGCACGAGGTCGCCCGTCTTGGGGTTCTTCGGTGGGCGCACGAGCGCGACGATCGTGCCGATGGCCAACGCGCCACCGAGGGCGAGCAGCAGAAGGGGCAGCAGGTTGTCGCCGAGCGGGTTGATGTCACCGTCGCCGCTCTCCCCGAAGATCACAGCTCGCTCCTAAGCGCTGGTGGGAGGGACCGTCCCGGGGTCGTCCGGAACCTGGGGATCGTAGGTGGAGTCCCCCTGCGGATCGAAGTCGGCGTCGGTGACCTGATCGGTGATCCGGGAGGCGAGCATGACGTCGGTGGCCCCGCCGTCGCGCTGGACCTCGAGCCGGCGCAGGGCCGCGTAGGTCGGGTCGAAGCACAGCCGGGCGCCCCGGCCGTAGGTCGCGTCGAGCTCGGTGCGACGCCGCACGAGCACGAAGCAGTCGGCGTCGTCGACGCTCACGTCGTAGACGGGATCGTCGCCCCGGACGTAGCTGTCGAGGGCACCGAGGATCGAGGCCCGTTGCTCAGCCCACGGCACGGCCTCGCCCGACGCGGCGCAGGTGTACTCGCCGCCCGGAGGGGTGGAGCAGTTCACCGTGCGGCCGTTGAGGTCTCCCGAGGTGGCGCCGAGCGAGCGCTGGAGGTGGTCGGGCGGGCGCTGCACGGAGAGGTAGGCCGAGCTCAGGGTGCGGCCGTCGTCGAGGGTGCGGGTGAGGTCGCCCTCGACGACGAAGGTGGCGTCGAGGTTGCGGGTGTAGGCCTCGATCAGCGCGTCGGCCGCGGCCGGTCCGCTGAGCCCGGGGTCGTCGCCGTCACTGAGCAGCCAGGCCGCCACCGCGGCGCCGACGATGAGCACGGCCAGCACGACCACGGCGACCCGGAGCCCGCCCTTTGTCCCTCGACCGGTGAGCTCGGCGGGTTCGGGCGCGTCGGCAACGTCGGTCGCGCGCTCGTCGTCGGCCCCGGGCGCGTCGGGCGCGTCGGGCTGCTCGGTCTCGTCGCTCACGGGGCGGACCGTACCGGCGGAAGGGGGTGGCTCCGGTCGAGGGTCAGCTGTCGAGGGCGTCGCGCCGGGCGCGGTAGTCGTCGGGGTCGATCTCGCCCCGGGCCAGCCGCTCGTCGAGGATGCGCCGAGCATCGGTCGAGGGAGCCACTGCCGCGGCCGTGGCGGCCGAGGCTCCGACCGGGGGCGCCGGGGCGGCCGCGACGGGGCTGACCGGATGCCGGGTGCGCGAGATCCAGACGATCAGCGCCACGATGGCGGCGATCACGAGCGCGACCAGCAGGGACATGACCACGAGGCCCATCCAGTGGGGCCGGTGACCGCCGAAGCGTCCGGCGCGCTGACCGAAGAGGGCGGCGTCGACGAGCGTCATGGCAAGGACCTCCGAGGGACGGCGAGAGAGCGACGGAGACGTCGACCGGCCCGTCGGGCAGCGTACGACTCCACGCCGATCCCGTCTGTGCGCCCTCTCCCACGGGTAGGTGCAAGGGAGTCCGCCGAACGAGAGGAACCCCCAGATGCCGAACATGGATGACGCCAAGGGCCGCGCCAAGGAAGCTGCCGGTGACCTCACCGACAACGACCGCCTGAAGCACGAAGGCAAGGCCGATCAGGCCAAGGGCAAGGTCAAGGAGGGCGTCGACAAGGTCGCCGACGCCATCAAGGACATCACCAAGTAGCAACGTCGATCCCGGGCGCAGTTGGCACCACGTGTCAGCTGCGCCCGGGGCGCGTCCGGGCGGGATGCCCCGGTCGGGCGGCGGCCCGGGCCGGCGTGCCGGTGAGCCACACGGCCAGGCACAGGCACGACCAGAACACGAACGAGAGCCCCACGATCGCCCCCGCCGGGCTGGTCGAGCGGCTGGGGCTCAACGCGGCGACGCTGAAGACCAGCACGGCGGCGCCGACCGGAACCGCCTTGCGGCTCCACGCGTCGTCGGCCTCGGCACCGGTGGCCGCGTGCCCGGTGCGCACGACCCAGAGCAGGTCGGCCAGCACGATCACCGCGGTGACCGCGGCGTTCAGCGGGTGGTCGAGCTTGATCCACGCCACGGTGACGATCGTCCAGATGAGGGCGAGCACGCCGAGCGCCACCCGCAGCCCATGCCGAAGCAGCGACCACCGGCTCAGCGTCGACCATCGGCTCTCGCCATCGACCTCGCCCATCACCGCTCCTGCGCACGTTCGCGCCTCTCCCGACCGCCTTTGTGTAGCAGGCGGACCATCCCCGTCAACGGACTCCAACGGGTCTGACGCGACCCTGACCTCCTCCCCCGAAAGGTGGCTCACCCGCTGCGACCGGCCGCACCACGTGAGCCACCTTTGGTTCCCTCGTCGAGAGGTGGCTCACCAGCTTCGACCCGCTGGACCACGTGAGCCACCTTTCGGGGGGGAGGGTCAGGTGGGAGCGTCGGTGTGGGCGCCGAGGTCGCCGAGGTTCCGGTCGACCTGCCGGGCGATGGCGGCGTCGAGGGCGGCGTCGAGCACCTGGTGGGCGAGCTGCACGAGACGAGGGAGGGTCTCGGCGGTGCGGGCGGCGAGCTCGGGATCGACCCGGTCGCGCCAGTCGTCGCCGAGGACGTCGGACTCGAAGACCTGCACGAACCGACGGGCCACGTCGTCGGCGGTGCGGCTCAGGTGCTCCCACTCGTCGAGCACCTTCGACGCGGGCACGCCGAGCGCGACCAGCTCGGAGCCGATCTCGAGGAACCGGCGGTCGGGGATGCGGAGGCGGCCGTCGCTGGTGCCCTCGACGAGGCCGAGCTCGACCGCCCGGGCCATCTCCGCCGGGCCCAGCGAGGCCGCCCCGAACCGCTCGATCAGTTCGACCGGCTCGACGACGACGGGCTCGGGCATGGCGAGCACGGTGTCGAGCTCCTGGCGGGCCCCGACGATGTCGGTCAGGTCGCCGCCTCGCTCCGCCGCCTCGAGCAGGCGACCGATGCCGGCGAGGGAGAACCCCTGGGCCTGGAGGCGTCCGATGAGGCGGAGCCGTTCGAGGTGGTCCGGCGAGTACCAGCCCGTTCGCCCCACGATCCGGGGACCGGGCAACAGGCCTCGCTGCTGGTAGAGCCGCACGGTCGTGGTGGCCACGCCGGCGGCGGCCGCCAGCTCGTCGAGGCGCATCTCGTCGGTGGTGGGCTCCACGGAGTCGACCCTAGCTGATGTGCGAGTGGATGATGTGCGACCATTTGCTATCGTATTGGTGTGGAACCACTCCTGGGCACCTGGACCATGATCGACCTGGCCGTGATCGCCGGCGTGGCGCTCGTCCTCCCCGCCTGCCTCGGGCACCGGAACCGGTGGTGGATCGCCGCGGTCGCGGTCGCCGGAGCGGCGGCGGCCGAGCCGGGCACCCTCAGCGCGGTGGCCCTCGCGATCGTGTGGCCAGCCGTCGGCATCACCGTGGTCGTCGGCGACGCCTGGCGGGCCGGTCCGCTCCTGTTCTGGTCCCGAGGCGACGTGGTCCGCCTCGTCGCCGGGGGCTACGGCCTCGTTGCGGCGACCTGGTTCGTGCTCTCGTGCGCCCAGGTGAGCCCGCTCGGCATCCACGAGCCGATCGTCGAGCTCACCGCCGTGCACTTCACCTACGTCGGCGTCGGTGCGCTCACCCTGGCCGACACCGCGCTCGCCCGGGCCCGCTCCCGGCGTGAGCGGCGCCTCGGCGCGGTCGGCCTCGGGCTCACGGCCGGCGCGCCCCTGGTGGTGGCCACCGGGTTCACCACCGGCTGGGCGCCTCTCCAGATCGGGGGCGCGGTGCTCATGAGCCTCGGCGTGTTCGCCACCGCGGCCCTCCAGCTGCGGGCGGCGACCCGACCGGGGCCGGTCCTCACTCGCACCGCCCTGGCGGTCTCCGGCCTCGCGGTGTGGGCCCCGATGGTGCTCGCCGTGGCATGGGCCACCGCCCAGCACGTCGACGCGCCCGCGCTGTCGACCGCCGACATGGTCCCGGCCCACGGTGCCGTGAACGCTCTCGCCTTCATCGGCGCCGGCCTCGTCGCCCGTGCCCTCGAGCGAGCGCGCCCCGACGAGCGACCCACGGAGGTGGACGATGGAGATCGCCGGCATCAGGCCCGGGCGTCGGTCGGCCGCTGAGGTCGCGCAGGTCGTCGCCGACCTCTCCTCCTCCCGGCCCACCTACGACCACATCGGTTCGACGCTGTCCGAGGGCCCGCCCCCGACCGGCGTCTCCTCGCTGCACGTCGAGCGGGTCGTGCCCGGCGACCGCCGTGGCGCCGCCGCCGCGCTCGACCGGTGGGCGCCGCACCGCGGCATCCGGGCCACGGTGCTGCCCTCCGGCCCGCCCCGCCTCGGGGCCACCGTCGCCGTCGTGGTGCCGGTCGGGCCCGTCGAGCTGTTGGTCGTCGACCGGATCGTGGCCGTCGTCGACGAGCCGGACCGCGTCGGCTTCGCCTACGGCACGCTGCCCGGTCACCCCGAGCAGGGCGAGGAGCTGTTCCTCGCCACGGTGGTCGGCGAGGGCCTGGTGCGCCTCGAGGTGACGGCCCACAGCCGGCCGGTCGGGCTCGCCGCCACCGTCCCGCCGCTCGTCCGAGCTCTTCAACGGGCTGCCGCCCGCCGCTACGTCGACGCCTGGGCCGCGGCCCTCTGAGCCCTCGCCCCTCTGCCGGTCCCAGATCGTGTGGAACCCTGAACGGCACTCGTGCGTCGTTGGGGACGTGAAGGGCAGCGGACCCCAGGCGGGGGCGGAGCGGGCAGACAGCGTGGGCATCACCGACGACAGCTTCGAAGGGCTCTACCGACGGGAGTACGAGCCCATGCTGCGCGTCGCCCATCTGCTGCTCGACTCCGCCGAGCCCGCCCAGGAGGCCGTGCACGACGCCTTCGCCAAGGTCTACGAGCGGTGGGACCGCATCGACGACCACGGCGCCTACCTCCGCACCTGCGTCGTGAACCGCTGCCGTGACCTGCAGCGCCGTCGCCGCCTCGAGCGCGGCCGCTCGCCCGACCGCACCGCGTCGTACGCCGACCTCGGCGCCCGCGAGCTGCTCGACGCCCTGGCCAAGCTGCCGATGCGGCAACGGGCCGCCGTCGTGCTCCGGTACTACGAGGGCCTCTCGGAGGCGGAGATCGCCGCCGCCCTCGACATGCCCGTCGGCACCGTGAAGTCCACCGTGAGCCGAGCGCTCACCCAGCTGCGAGAGGCGGTGGAGCGATGACCACCACCCCGACGACCGAGTCGTTCGACGCCTTCGAGCAACGCCTCGCCGCTGTGCTGGCCACCGAGGCCGAACGCGTGGCTGCACCCGACGACGGGCTCGCGCTGATCCGGGGCCGCGTCGCCCATCGGCGCCGGGCCCGCCGGGCGACCTGGGTCGCCGCCGCGGCCGCCCTCGTGCTGATCGCCGGCATCGTCGGCCTCGCCCTCCGCCCCACCGACCAGGGCAGCACCCCCTACGTCGACACCCGCCCGACCGTCCCGACGGATGGTCCGCCTCTGCTGGCTCCCGTCGATCCCGGACTCACGATCTCCGTGATGACCTGGGACCTCGGCCGCTCCTACGGGCTGAGGCTCTTCGATCCGAATCTCCTCTTCGTGGGCCAGACCACGGTCGAACCGGCGATCTTCTCGGTCCGTCCGGGACCGACCGACGAGGAGCCAGGACCGTGGGAGCCGATCGAGGTCGCCGGCCACGCGGCGGAGCTACGGCTGGCGCCCTCCGTGAACCCTTCGATCCGCTGGGTGGTCGCACCCGGGTACATGGCGGAGGTGTCGATCGGCATCACCGGTGAGAGAGCGTCGGACACCACCGTGGCCACGATGCGCTCCATCGTCGAGAAGGTGCAGCCCGTCTACGAGGACACGATGGGCACCTACGTCGATCGGACCTTGTCCAACGGCGACCCCTCGGCGGAGCCTCGGTTCCGGCTCGGCCTCGTCCGGGACGGCCGAACCTTCGTCCGGAGCGTGTTCGGCGTGGAGGTCGTCTCGACCCTGACCGTCGAGGGCCTGCCGACGAACACGTTCCAGCTCCGGTCGAAGCAGATCCTGGGCCAGCCGTATTCACTGCCGACCGGTACGGCCACCACCGTCAGGGGGCACGAGGGGGTGCTCACCACGCAGACCGACCTCGACGGCAACCGACACCACGTGCTCGTGTGGACCGAGAGCGACTGGGAGCACCGGCTCTACTTCACCGACGCAGTGAGCACCAGCGAGGCGATGGCACGCACCACTCTCCTCGAGGTCCTTCCCGACACGCCCTGGCAGACCGCGCTCTTCCCCTCTGCGGTTCCCTCGGATCTGGCACCGGTCCTCTGGGTCAGCTCGGACTCCGACAGCGATCAGACGACCGCGACGACCGCGACCGGCTCAGGCCCGTAGGGCGGCGACGAAGTGGTCGGCGGCGGGTTGGTCGACCCGGCCGGCCCGCCTCGCCACCACGAGGCGGCGGGTGGTGAGGGCCCGACCGACGCCCTTGCCACCTCGGCCGCGCCCGGCGCGGGCCTGGGCCTCGGGCAACACGGTCCAGCCCACGCCGAGGCGGGCCATCTCCCGCAGGACCTCGGGCTGGTGCGACTCGGCGACGACCTCGACCGGCGCACCGAGGCCCCGCAGCTCGCGCTCGATGGTGGCCCGGGTGTGCGAGCCCCGGGGGAAGAGCACCCACGGCCCCCACTCCCCCGGCGGGCCGACTTCGCGGCCCTCGGGCGCCACCACCACGAGCGGCTCCTCCAGCAGCGGCAGCAGGTCGAGCCCGTCGGCCGCGCTGTCGGACGGCGGTTCCACCACGACGGCGACGTCGAGCGCCCCGGCCCGCAGCTGGTCGAGCAGCTCGCCCGACGGGGCCACGACGAGGCGCAGCTCGACCTCGGGGTTGGCCTTGCGGAACGCCCGCAGCTGGGCCGGGAAGTGGGCCACCGCGGCGGCGTCGATCATCCCCACCCGCAAGCGCCCGGTGGTGCCGGCCCGGGCGCTGGCGGCCCATCGGGCCAGGTCACGGGTGTCGGCCACGACCCGGCGGGCGTAGGCGAGCACCTCCTCGGCTTCGGGCCGCAGCACCTGGCGGCGCCCGACGCGCTCGAACAGGTCGACGCCCACCCGCCGCTCGAGCTCCGACAGGCCCTGGGACAGCGCCGAGGTGGTGACGCCCAGCGACGCGGCCGCCTCCGAGAACGTGGCGTGCGACGCCACCGCCACCAGGTAGCTCAGCTGCGGGACGGTGAGGGCGGGCAGCGGCGGGTCGATCTCCGGCACCCCGCCGAAGGTAGTTCAGCAACCCTGAACGATCCCCGCCATCCGTTCGGCACGTCCGGATTCAGCATCACCCGCCCGGCGAGACCGATGGCGACCGAAACGGTCATCCTCGCTCTCGTGGCCGACCTGGGCCCCGCCCGGCGAGACCGGTGGTGACCGAAACGGTCACCCTGGCTCTCACGGGGTGGTGCGTGGCGTCAGAAGGTGCGCTGCGTCAGCTGGCGGGGTCGGCGGCGAGGTCCTGATCGGGGCCGTCGACGTCGCCCAGTCCGCCGGGGTCCTCGGGTGTGGGCCTCCTGCTCGGCAGGCCGCCGGTCATCGCCAGGGCGCCGAGGGCGATGAAGGCGCTGGCCAGCAGGCCGACCTTCAGCGCCACCAGCTGCGAGTCGGCGTAGTTCTCGGTGATGGCGGCGACCTGGTCGGGCGGGAGCCCGGCGTCGGTGACGGCCTGCTCGACGGTGTCGGTCGAGACGAAGCTGATGCCGCCCTGCACGGCGATGGTCGCCTGCTGCTCGACCTGATCGTTGATGCGCGGATCGCTCTCGATCTTGTCGAGGAACGTGGCGGTCAGCCCCGACAGCACGATCGCCCCGATGAGGGCGACGCCCACCGCCGAGCCCAGCTGCTGCGAGGTGTACTGGAGGCCACCGGCCTCGCTGCGACCGGAGGCGTCGACCGACGACTGCACGACGTTGCCGACCTGCGAGGCGATGAGGCCCATGCCCAGGCCCAGCAGGGCCATGGCGGTGGCGAACCCGAGGCCCCGCAGCGACGGCTGGATGGTCCACAGCAACAGGAGCGCGGCCACGAGGATGACCGACAGGCCGCTGCGCACGATCGAGCGGGTCGAGTACTTCAGCGCCAGGCGAGAGCCGGCCACCGACGCCGCGAACATCGCCACCGACACCGGCAGCATCTTGACGCCGGTCTCGAGGGCGTCGAAGCCCAGCACCAGCTGCAGGTAGAGCGGGATGGTGAAGAACACGCCCATGAGGATGAGGTTCTGCGACAGCATCGCCTGGAGCCCGGCCCGCAGCGGGGTGATGCGGAACAGTGCGATGTGCACGAGCGGGTCGGTGCCGGTGGCCTCGCGCCGGTGCTGCCACTTCACGAAGAGCCAGAGCACCAGGCCGCCGGCCGCGATCACGAACGGGGTGAGGGCGAAGCCGAACGGCGTGACCGGCGAGTCCTTGGGCTCGAGCCAGCCCCAGATGCTGGCCTGGAGCATGGCGTAGACGATGAGGCCGAGGCCGGCCGCCGAGAGCACGGCGCCGAGGTAGTCGAGCTTCGGCTTCTTCTCGGGCCCGGGGGCGTCGGTGAGCATCCGCAGCCCGGCGAGGATGAGCAGCACGAGCACGACCTCGCCGACGAACACGACCCGCCACGAGAGCTCGGTGGTGGCCCAGCCGCCGAGGATGGGGCCGACGGCGATGCCGGCACCGGCCACGCCACCGATGACGGCGTAGGCGCCGGCGCGGTCGCGGCCCTCGTAGTTGCCGGCGATGAGGGCGGCGAGGGCGGGCAGCACGAGCGCGGCGCCGATGCCCTCGAGGATCGACCAGCCGAAGGCCAGCTGGGGCACCGACTGCGAGACGGCGGTGAGGGCCGAGCCGCAGCCGTAGATCACGAGGCCGATGGCGAAGGCCCGCCGCCGCCCGATGATGTCGCCGATCTTCCCGCCGGTGAGCATCAGCATCGCCATCATCAGCGAGTACAGGGTGATGACGCCCTGGATGGTGGTGACGGTG
This sequence comes from Acidimicrobiales bacterium, assembly GCA_965279255.1. GTDB lineage: Bacteria > Actinomycetota > Acidimicrobiia > Acidimicrobiales > Acidimicrobilacustridaceae > CAMFLJ01. Next base: position 3,750,259 of record OZ257146.1, on the reverse strand, counting down.
GTGTCGAAGTCGGTGACGAGCTGGCTGATCGACACGTTCATGACGGCCTGGTCGAGCACCATCACGAACTGCGCCGCGGCCAGGATGACGAGCGGTCCCCACTTCTTCATGGCAGTTGTCTACACCCGCGACCCCGGCCGGTCCCGGGAACGGCGGAGGCGACCGGCGCGCCCTCATTTCAGTGTTCCTGAACTGACTGACTCCACCGTGAAGCAACCCCTACCCTCGTGCCCATGACCGAGTCCATGACCATCGCTCCCGCCACCGGCCGCCTCGGGGTCCTCACCCCCGGCATGGGCGCCGTCTCCTCCACCTTCATGGCCGGCGTCATCGCCGCCCGGGCCGGCAAGGCCGTGCCCGTCGGCTCGCTGAGCCAGCTCGCCCACATCCGCCTCGGCAAGCGCGACGAGGACCGCAACCCGCTCATCCGCGAGTTCGTGCCCCTCGCCGACCTCGGCGACCTCGTCTTCGGCGGCTGGGACCCGATCAGCCCCAACGCCCTCGAGGCCGCCCGCACCTGCGGGGTGCTCGAGGAGAAGGACCTCGGCCCCATCTCCGCCGAGCTCGAGGGCATCGTCGCCATGGACGCCGTCTTCGACCAGCGCTGGGTCAAGCGCCTCGACGGCACCCGGGTGAAGGCCGAGACCGACAAGTGGGCCCAGGCCGAGGCCCTCATCGCCGACATCGAGAACTTCCGCACCGAGAACCAGTGCGACCGCCTCGTCATGGTGTGGTGCGGCTCGACCGAGGCCTACCAGGAGGCCTCCGCCGTCCACATGACGATCGAGGCGTTCGAGGCCGGCCTCAAGGCCAACGACGACAACATCTCCCCCAGCCAGATCTACGCCTACGCCGCCCTGATCTCGAAGGTGCCCTTCGCCAACGGCGCCCCCAACCTGTCGGTCGACCTCCCCTGCATGCGCGAGCTCGCCGCCCGTGAGGGCGTGCCGATCGCCGGCAAGGACTTCAAGACCGGCCAGACGTGGATGAAGACGCTGCTGGCCCCCGGCCTCAAGGCCCGGATGCTCGGCCTGCGCGGCTGGTACTCCACCAACATCCTCGGCAACCGCGACGGCGAGGTCCTCGACGACCCGGAGAACTTCAAGACCAAGGAGGTCTCGAAGCTCGGCGTCATCGACTCGATCCTGCAGCCCGACCTGTACCCCGACCTCTACGGCAACGTCGACCACGTGGTGCGGATCAACTACTACCCGCCCCGCGGCGACAACAAGGAGGGCTGGGACAACATCGACATCTTCGGGTGGATGGGCTACCCGATGCAGCTGAAGATCGACTTCCTCTGCCGCGACTCCATCCTCGCCGCGCCGATCGTCCTCGACCTCGCCCTGTTCATGGACCTCGCCGCCCGCGCCGGCCAGTCGGGCGTGCAGGAGTGGCTGAGCTTCTACTTCAAGGCCCCCCAGGCGGCGACGCCGGTGCCGGCCGAGCACGACCTGTTCATCCAGCAGACCAAGCTGAAGAACACCCTGCGGGAGTGGATGGGCGAGCAGCCCGTCACCCACTCCGAGGCCGGCTGACCCAGTTCGCTCGCAACTGGCCGGCATCACGCGTCAACGACGACACGGGGTGCCGGCCAGTTGCGCGCCTGGGGGGATCCCGAGCTCCTCGCGAACTCACAGGCGGACGTGAGCTGCATCCCAGGCCGGAGGAGTTCCATGACTCCTGCCCGGGCCGGTGACGGTGCGACCGCACCGCCACCGGGGCCCGGACACCAACGGGTGCACGACGAGGGAGGCGCTGGGGATGGCGCCTCCCTCGGCGATCGCCGGGCGGGGGCCGTAGGGTCCGCGGATGGCTCCCACCGATGCCGTCGTGCGCCTCGCCGGCCCCACCGACGCCGCCGAGGTCGCCCAGCTCCTCCACGACTTCAACCTCGAGTACGACACGCCGTCACCCGGGGCCGAGGTGCTCGCCGCCCGGTTGGAGGGCCTGCTGGCCGGGCCCGAGACCTTCGCCGTGCTCGCCGGCGACCCCGCCGTCGGCGTCGGCCTCGTGACCACCCGCCCCAACGTCTGGTACCCCGGCCCGGTCGCGCTGCTCGACGAGCTCTACGTGCGGCCCGACCTCCGCAGCCAGGGGATCGGCACCCGCCTGCTGGCCGCCGTCGAGACCGAGGCCCGGGCCCGGCAGGTGTCGCTGGTCGAGATCAACGTCGACGAGCCCGACGTCGACGCCCGGCGCTTCTACGAGCGCCACGGCTGGTCGGGGGTCGAGCCCGACACCGGCGAGCGCGCCCTCTACTACTGGCGCGAGCTCGACGAGGCCGCCGGATAGCAGCCCGTCAGGCGGGCACAGGGGTGTCGGCCTCGCCGCCGGTGCTGGCGAAGGCCCGCCACAGCTCGGCGTAGCGGCCGTCGCGAGCCAGCAGCTCGTCGTGGGAGCCCTGCTCGGCGATGCGGCCGTCGTCGATCACCACGATGCGGTCGGCCTGGCGGGCCGTGGGCAGGCGGTGGGCCACGAGGATCGTGGTGCGGCCTGACGCCGCCGCGTCCATGGCCCGTTGCACCCGGGCCTCGCTGGCCAGGTCGAGCTGCGAGGTCGCCTCGTCGAGCAGGAGGATGGCCGGGTCGACCAGCCGGGCCCGGGCCAGGGCGATGAGCTGGCGCTGGCCGGACGACAGCGACCGGCCCCGCTCGCTCACCGGCGTGCGGTAGCCGAGGGGCAGCGAGGCGATGAAGTCGTGGGCGCCGACGGCCCGAGCGGCCGCCTCGACCTCGGCCTCGTCGGAGTCGGGCCGGCCGTAGGCGATGTTGTCGCGCACGGTGCCGGTGAACAGGAAGGCCTCCTGCGGCACCACGCCGAGCTGGCGGCGGAAGCCGTCGAGGTCGATGTCGCGTAGGTTGACGCCGTCGACCGCCACCGAGCCCGACGTCGGGTCGTAGAAGCGGGCGAGCAGCTTCACGATGGTCGACTTGCCGGCGCCGGTCTCGCCCACGAGGGCCACCCTCTCGCCCGGTGCCACCCGAAGGTCGACCCCGGCCAGGGCCTCGGCCCCCGCCGCGCCGGCGTAGCCGAAGTGCACGTCGTGGAGCTCGACCTCGCCCCGAAGGCGACCGACGGCGACCGGGTGGGCCGGCGCCGGCGTGCCCTCGGGCGTGTCGAGCAGCTCCTCGATCTTCTCGATCGAGGCGGTGGCCTGCTGCCAGGTGTCGAGCACCTGCGACAACTGCTGGATCGGCGAGAAGAACTGGTTGAGGTAGAGCAGGAAGGCAATCACCGTGCCGGCGGTGACGATGCCGCGCGACTCGAACGCGGCGCCCGCCCCGAGCACCAGCGCGGTGGCCAGGTCGGAGAGCAGCAGCACGAACGGGAAGTACATGGCCACGAGCTTCTGGGCGTCGAGGCGGTGCCCGAGGTAGCGGCTGTTGACCGACCGGAACCCGCTGATGTTGCGGCCCTCGCGCACGTAGGCCTGGGCGACCCGGACGCCCGACAGGCTCTCCTGCAGGTTGGCGTTCACGTCGGCGATGGCCTCACGGGCCTTGGCGTAGGCCCGCGACGACTGCCGGCGGTACCACCAGGTGGCGAGGATCAGCGGGGGCAGCACCAGCGCGGTCACCGCGGCGAGCGGCGGCGACAGCACGATCAGGAACACGAAGACGCCGATGCACGTGAAGATGCCGACCACGCCGTTGATGAGCCCGGTCTGCACCAGCTGTGACAGGGCCTCCACGTCGGTGGTCATGCGGGTCATGATCCGGCCGTCGAGCTCGGCGTCGTAGTAGTCGAGGCTGAGCCGCTGTAGGTGCCCGAAGATCTTCACCCGCAGGGCGAACAGGGCCCGCTCGGCGGTGCGCCCGGTGACCACCGTGTAGGCCCACACGACACCCCAGTCGACGAGGCCGACGACGGCGAACAGCGCCACCGAGGTCCACAGGCCCGACGGGTCGTCGACGGTGACGCCGCTGTCGATGCCCCGCCGCACGAGGGCGGGGCCGAGCAGGGTGAGGATCGTGTCGAGCACGACGAGGCCGAGCCCGAACAGCAGCCACCGCCTCCACGGCGTCACGAACCGGCGCACCAGGAACGGCGGCGGGTCCGAGGCGGCGGCGGCCTCCACGTCGACGTCGGGCAGGTCGTCGGCAGGGGGCAGGGTGGCCAGCGCCGCCATCATCTGCGGGGTGGCCGTGAGGGCCATGCCCATCGGACCGCCACCCCCGCCTCCGCCACCGCCCGGCGAGCCGATGCGGGCGCCCGCGTCGACGGTGGCCGAGGCCACCGGAACGTCGTCGTCGGCCAGGGCCGGCCACGCCGACTCGGTGATCGCCGCGCCCACGAGCACGGGCTCGGCCACCTCGCCGAGGCCCTCGCCGTCGAGGTCGTCGTCGCCGCCGGTGAGGTCGACGTCATCGGGGCCGGCAAACAGGTCGCGGTACACCGGGCTCGACTCGAGCAGCTCCTCGTGGCTCCCCTCGGCCACGACCCGCCCGGCGTCGAGCACGACGATGCGGCTGGCCAGGCGCAGGGTCGAGCGGCGGTGGGCGATCAGGATGGTCGTGCGGTCGGCCATCAACTCCCGCAGCGTGTCGTGGATGGCCTCCTCGGTGGCCGAGTCGACGGCCGAGGTGGCGTCGTCGAGCACCAGGATGCGGGGGTCGGTCAGGATCGCCCGGGCCAGGGCCAGGCGCTGGCGCTGCCCGCCCGAGAGGGTGACGCCCCGCTCGCCCACGACGGTCTCGTAGCCCTCGGGCAGCGCGGCCACGAACGTCGACGCACCGGCGGCCGCGGCGGCCGCCTCGACCTCGGCGTCGGTGGCGTCGGGCCGGGCGTAGGCGATGTTGGCCCGCACCGTGTCGGAGAAGAGGAAGGCGTCCTCGAAGACCAGGCCGACCTGGCGCCGCAGCGACTCGAGGGTGAGGTCGCGCACGTCGTAGCCGTCGACGGTGACCCGGCCCTCGGCCACGTCGTAGAACCGGGGCAGCAGGGCGGTGACGGTCGACTTGCCCGAGCCACTGGTGCCGACCAGGGCCACCACCTCGCCAGCGGCGACATGGAGGTCGAGCCCGTCGAGCACCGGCTCGCTGCGCGAGTACCCGAAGCGCACGCCCTCGAAGCGCACCTCACCGCGGGCCGGGGGGATCTCGATGGCGTCGGGTGCGTCGACCACCTCGGCGTTGGCGTCGAGGATGTCGAGGATGCGCTCGGCGCCGGCCCGGGCCTGCTGCCCGACGGTGAACAGGCCGGCCAGCATCCGCACCGGCGACACCAGCTGCACCAGGTACGACGAGAACGCCAGGAAGGCGCCGAGGGTGAGCTCGCCGTTCAGGGCCAGCCAGCCACCGAGGGCCAGCACCGCCACCTGGGCCAGCGTCGGGATGGCCTGGAGGGTCGAGGTGAACTTCGCCTGCAGCCGCACCAGCCGCGCCCGGGACGAGTACAGGCCCGTGGCCACGTCGGCCAGGTGGTCGAGCTCGCGCTCCTCCTGGCCGAAGCCCTTCACGACCCGCACCCCGGTGACGGCCTCGTCGACCACCCCCGCCACCTCGCCGGCGCGCTGCTGGGCGTCCCACGTGGCGGGGAACACCTTGCCCCTCAGCCGCAGCGAGACCACGAGCAGCAGGGGCAGCGTGGCGACCACGACCAGGGTGAGCAGCGGCGACAGGATCACCATCACCACCAGGGCGATGACGAGCAGCACCACGTTGCCGAGCATGATCGGCAGGAAGGCGAGCAGCCCCTGCACCAGGCCGAGGTCGGTGGACGCACGCGACACGAGCTGCCCGGTGCGGAGCTGGTCGTGGCCGGCGAAGTCGAGGCGCTGCAGCCGCTCGTAGATGGCGTTGCGCAGGTCGAACTGCACGTCGAGGCTGACCCGGCCGCCGATCCAGCGCCGCAGGAACGCGCAGCCGAACGAGAGCAGGCCGGCCACCACGAGGGCCACCAGCCACGGCCACACCGGGCGGTTCTTGGCGGTGATGCCGTCGTCGATGATCACGGCGGCGAACACCGGGGTGAGGGCCGAGAGACCCTGGCCCACCACCGAGGCGGCCAGGGCGATGATCACGTTGCGGCGGTGGGCCAGCAGATACGGGCTGAGCCGACGGATCCAGCCACCCTCGGGTGGTGTCGTCTCGGCCGGGTCGCTCACTCGGCGGAGGCTACCGACGCAACCGGGATCCGCGTCCCGCTATCCCTGCCCCACCTCATGCTGGCGGCGAAAACGACGAAGGCCCCGTCCGGCGAACCGGACGGGGCCCTCGCTCAGAGCGTGTGGATCAGATGACCCGAACGTTCTCGGCCTGATCGCCCTTGCGGCCCGGGGCCACGTCGAACTCGACCTTCTGGCCCTCTTCGAGGTTCTTGTAGCCGCTGCCGGCGATGTTGGAGTAATGCACGAAGACGTCGTCGCCCGAGTCACGGGAGATGAAGCCGAAGCCCTTCTCGGTGTTGAAGAACTTCACGGTTCCGGTAGTCACTGATTTTCTCTTCTCTTGTACGCGACCGGGCCAACGTGGCTCGTCGCAATCGACCACGGTACTCGTGATCGCGTCGTGCGCCTCTCGCAGGCGCCTCAGTCGGCGCCACCACTGCGCCTCAGTCGGCACCACCACTGCGGCTCAGTCGGCACCACCACTGCGCCTCAGTCGGCGACGTCCACCTTGGCGGTGACCTTGGTGGGGGTGACCCGCACCACCATCTCCGGTGGGACGGCGTTGCGGCGACCGAAGGCCTCGGCCTGATCGGCGCCCATGTAGCGGCCGCCGATGCGGGTGCCCCACTCGAGCAGCTCGTCGGGGTCGGTGGACGTGGTGGTGGTGCCGGCGACGGTGACGAAGCTGAACGGCGGCCGCTCGTCGTCGAAGCACAGGGCCACCCTGCCGTCGCGCAGGATGGCCTTGCCCTTGATGGTGTCGGCCGAGGTCATGAACACGATCTCGTCGCCGTCGATGTCGACCCAGACCGGGGCCACGTGGGGGCTGCCGTCGGCGCGGACCACGGCGAGCTTGGCCGTGCGGGCGGGCAGGGCGGCGACGAACTCCTGCCACCAGCCCTCGGGGGCGTCGTTGTAGGCCACCTCAGTCGCCGGGCCAGACGAGGGGCAGTCCGAACAGGGGGAACACGGTCGGCGTGTCGAGGAAGTAGTCGATGCGCTCGACCGCGCCGCCCCCGACCTGCACGACCTGCAGGCACCAGGCCTCGTGGCGGGTGCCGTCGGCCGAGGGCTTGTACTGGGCGTAGCCCGGCAGGCCGTTGACCTCGACCGGGGTCAGGCGCGAGTCGCGGCACTTCGACGGCTCGGGCGAGCGCCAGAACCGGCCGGCCTCCTGTGCCCCCTGCAGCCAGAACGGAAAGGGCGGCATGGTGAGGGTGGCGTCCTCGTGGAGCAGCGCCACCAGGGCCTCGACGTCGTACCGGAGGAAGGCGTCCTCGTAGCGGTCGAGCAGGGCCCGGTGCTCGGCGTCGAGCGACGAGAGGTCGGTCGTGGGCACGACGTCGTCGCGCCCCAAGGTGGCCCGGGCCCGCTGCAGCGCGCTGTTGACCGAGGCCACGGTGGTGTCGAGCAGCTCGGCGACCTCGGTGGCCTCGAAGCGCAGGACCTCTCGCAGCACCAGCACCGCCCGCTGCCGCGGCGGCAGGTGCTGGAGGGCGGCGACGAACGCCAGGCGCACGGACTCACGCACCGCGGCCTGCTCGGCGGGGTCGGCTGCCGCGGGCACCACCCGGGCGTCGGGCACCGGCAGCACCCACGCCGACTCGGGCAGCGGGGTGCCGATGCCCTGGTCGAAGCGGTTGGCCGGGCCCATGTCGATCGGGAGGGCCCGGCGATTGCGGCCGTCGAGGTGGTCGAAGCAGACGTTGGTGGCGATGCGGTAGAGCCAGGAGCGCAGGCTGGAGCGGCCCTCGAAGCGGTCGAGGCCCTTCCACGCACGGGTGAGCGCCTCCTGCACGGCGTCGTCGGCCTCGAACGGCGAGCCGAGCATCCGGTAGCAGTAGGCGGTGAGCTCGGTGCGGTAGGGCTCGAGCCGGGCCATGCCGTCGGCGTCGGCCCCGACCGATGGGTTCTCGACGACCGGCGTCGCCGCCATCGTCGGCGCCACCGTCGTGGTTCCCCTCGCATCGCTCATCGCTGTCGACCCCCGTGTGCCGTCGGCGGCTCCCCGGACGGAGCCACACCACGAGGGTAACGGGACCCTGTGACAGCGACCCGGGCGACGGCGCCCCGGCGCGGTGCCGATGAGTCCCGAGCCTCCGCCGGGTCCTACCCGCCATGGGACCGACCCCGTACGACGACCGCGCCCTCACCCGCATCGACCACGCCGTGGCCCGCCACGTCGAGGCCGGCGAGGCCACCGGAGCGGTCTGGGCCGTCGCCCGAGGCGACCAGGTCCACCTCGCCGCGGTCGGTCACACCGCGGTCGGTGGGGTCGACCCCATGTGCCCCGACGCCCTCTTCCGGATCTCGTCGATGACCAAGCCGGTCACCGCCGTGGCCACCCTCAGCTGCATCGAGGACGGCCTGGTCCGGCTCGACGAGCCCGTCGACCGGCTGCTGCCCGAGCTCGCCGACCGCACGGTGCTCGAGCACCAGGACGCGCCGCTCGGCTGGGTCGTGCCCGCCCACCGGCCGATCCTGGTGCGGGACCTGCTCACCTTCACCATGGGGCTCGGCATCGTGATGGCGCCGCCCGGCGAGATCCCGCTGGCCGACGCGCTGGTCGAGCTCGAGCTCGGCCAGGGGCCACCGTCGCCGCAGGGCCCGCCCCCACCCGACGAGTGGATCCGGCGGTTGGGCACCCTCCCCCTGCTCCACCAGCCCGGCGAGCGGTGGCTCTACGGCACCGGCTCCGACGTGCTCGGGGTGCTGCTGGCCCGGGCCACCGGCCTCCCGTTCGAGGACGTCCTGCGGGAGCGGGTGCTCGACCCCCTCGGGATGCACGACACCGGGTTCTTCGCCGGGCCCGACCGGGTCCACCGGCTGGTGCCCGCCTACGCCACCGACCCCGCCTCAGGCGCGCTCGACGAGTACGACCCACCCGACGGCGCGTGGAGCCGCCCGCCCACCTTCGCGTCGGGCGCCGCCGGCCTGGTGTCCACCGCCGCCGACATGGTCGCCTTCGGCCGGATGCTGCTGGCCGGCGGCCGTGGCGCGAACGGCCGACGGGTGCTCTCCCGCGCCTCGGTCGCGGCGATGACCACCGACCAGCTCGGCCCGGCCCAGAAGCAGGACGGCCTGGTCGACGGCACGTTCCGGGGTCGGGGCTGGGGCTTCGGCGTGTCGGTCGTGACCGCGCGCACCGACATCGCCGGTTCGATCGGGGCCTACGGGTGGGACGGCGGCCTCGGCACCTGTTGGATGAACGACCCGGTCGAGCAGCTGGTCACCGTGCTGCTCACCCAGTCGGCGTGGGCGTCACCGGACCTGCCGGCCATCGGCGTCGACTTCCGCACCGCCGCCTGGGCCGCCCTCGACGACTGACGCTGGCGCCGGGCCGAGAAACCGGGGCGACGAGGGCCCGGCGTCGGCGAGACTTCCCGACATGGGCTGCCTCCTCGTGCTGTTCGCCATGATCTCGCCGCGGCTGGCGCTGTTCCTCACCTGGCTGTTCAACGACCGCCTCTCGGTGGCCTTCAACACCTGGCTGTGGCCGATGCTCGGCTTCTTCCTCCTGCCGTGGACCACGTTGGTGTGGACCTACGCCTACGCCCCCGTGCGCGGGGTGACCGGCATCGGCTGGGTCGCGGTCGTGATCGCGATCCTCGCCGACCTCGGCGTGATCGGCTCGGCCCGTCGCAACCGCGACCGACGCCGGCGCGACCAGGCCTAGCGCTCGGCCTGAGCGCTGTCGGCCGGGTACCAGCGGCGCCGGGCCCACAGCGCCACGTAGACCAGCCCGAGCAGGGCGGGGACCTCGACGAGGGGCCCGATCGTCCCGGCGAGGGCTTCGCCCGAGGTCACCCCGAAGACGCCGATCGAGACGGCGATCGCCAGCTCGAAGTTGTTGCCAGCGGCGGTGAACGCCATCGGGGCGGTGCGGTCATAGGGGTAGCCCAGGCGATGGCCGGCAAGGAAGGCACCCGTCCACATGACGGCGAAGTAGACGAGCAGCGGAAGCGCCACCCGGGCCACGTCGAAGGGGCTCGAGGTGATCTTCTCCCCCTGCAGGGCGAACAGCACGACGATCGTGAACAGCAGCCCGTACAGCGCCACCGGACCGATGCGGGGCAGGAACGTGCCCTCGTACCACTCGGTGCCGCGACGGCCCTCGAGGATGGTGCGGGTGAGGAAGCCTGCGAGCAGGGGCACGCCGAGGAACACCAGCACCGAGCGGGCGATCGACCACGTCGACACGTCGAGCGAGCGCCCGTCGAGGCCGAGCCACCCCGGCAGCACCGTCAGCAGGAACCAGCCGTAGGCCGAGAACGCCACGATCTGCACCAGGGAGTTGATCGCCACCAGCACCGCCGCCAGCTCGCGATTGCCGAAGGCCAGGTCGTTCCAGATCAGGACCATGGCGATGCAGGGCGCGATGCCCACGATGATCAAGCCGGTGCGCAGCTCGGGCAGATCGGGGAGGAAGAGCCACGCCAGGGCGAACATCAGCAGCGGCCCGACCACCCAGTTGAAGCCCAGGGTCACGCCGACGGCACGGTCACGGGTGGCCTCCACTCCGATGCGCCGGTACCGCACCTTGGCCAGCACCGGGTACATCATCGCCAGCAGCCCCACCGCGATCGGCAGCGAGACGGTGTCGACCTTCACCGCGTCGAGGTGGTCGTCCAGGTCGGGCACGAACCGCCCGAGGAGCAGCCCGGCCACCATGGCCGTGCCGATCCACACCGGCAGGAACCGGTCGAGGGTGGACAGACGGGCGGCGACCGCAGTGGTCTCCGTGTCGGTCATCGACCCTCCTACCGGTTGGGTCGGTGGCGACCGGCCGGGTCGCCACCGACGGAGATGACGCTCAGCAGCAGCCGCCGCCGGACGCGGCGGGCGCGGTCTCGGCCACCCGGCCCAGGGTGACGGGCTCGGAGGCGGCCGGAGCGCAGCACATGGCCTCGGTGTCGCCGCCGCTCACGATCTCGTTGGTGAGCTGGTCGGAGTCGCCGGTCTTCACGTACCACTCCCACCGGGCGCCGTCGGGGTCGACCACCCACGTCTCGACCTTGGTGGCGTAGCAGCAGATGGTGTCGTCGATGCCGGTCGTCTCGAGCCCGTCGGCCGAGAGCCGGGCCTCCGCGGCCTCGACCTCAGAGGCATCCTCGGTCTCGACGCCGAGGTGGTTCAGGGTGCCGCCCTCGCCGCCTTCGAAGAGGACCAGCTTGAGGGGCGGGTCGGCGATGGCGAAGTTGGCGTAGCCCGGCTTGCGCTTGGCCGGCTCGGTGCCGAACAGCTTCGAGTAGAAGGCGACGGCCGACTCGAGGTCGCTGACGTTGAGGGCGAGCTGCACACGGGACACGGACATGACCTCCGGGGCCTAGACTGATCGATGTTCGTCGATGTGTGCATCCTACCTACATATCGATGAATGTCAATCTATTCGTCCGGCACCCGCCGGGAGGCCACCGATGACGCCAGACCCCACGACCCTCGCCTGCTGCACCCCGCTGGGCGACGGCGCTCTCGACGAGGCCGACGCCGAGCTGCTGGCCGGCGTGTTCAAGGTCCTCGCCGATCCGGCCCGGCTGCGCCTGCTCTCGATGGTGGCCGCCGCCAGCGAGGGCGAGGTCTGCGCCTGCGACCTGGTCGAGCCCATCGGCAAGTCCCAGCCCACCGTCTCGCACCACATGTCGGTGCTGGTCGACGCCGGCCTCGTCACCCGCGAGAAGCGGGGCAAGTGGGCCTGGTACCGCCTCGACCCCGACCGCCTCGAGCAGGTCCGGGCCGCGCTCAGCCTCTGACCGGCTCCAGCCCCAGCGAGGCGATCAGCTCCAGCACCCGGCGCTCGATCTCGTCGCGGATCGGGCGCACGGACTCCACGCCCTGGCCGGCGGGGTCGTCGAGCTTCCAGTCCTCGTAGCGCTTCCCCGGGTAGAAGGGGCAGGCGTCGCCGCAGCCCATGGTGATCACCACGTCGGACGCCTGCACCGCCGCGTCCTCCAGCTTCTTGGGGTGGGCGCCCGCGCCCCGAAGGTCGATCCCGACCTCGCCCATGGCCTCGACCACGGCCGGGTTCACGTCGTCGGCAGGAGCGCTGCCCGCCGAGCGCACCACCACCTGGTCGCCGCCGTGACGGGCCAGGAAGGCGGCAGCCATCTGGCTGCGGCCGGCGTTGTGCACGCAGACGAAGAGGACTTCGGGAGGCGCGATGGCAGCGGTGTCAGTCATGGAGGGCCTCCGAATCGGCCGTGGCGTGGGGGTAGAAGAAGCGGATGAGCCCGAAGGCGATCACGGCACCGATGAGCTGCATGAGGATGAACATCGGGGCCGAGCCCGGGGCGATGCCGGCGAAGGTGTCCGAGAGCGTGCGGGCGATGGTGACGGCCGGGTTGGCGAAGCTCGTCGACGACGTGAACCAGTAGGCGCTGGCGATCCAGGCCGCCACGGCGAAAGGCACCACGTTCGAACGGCCGCTGCGCACGCAGCCCTGGATCACGAGCAGAAGCGTCACCGTGGCCACGACCTCGGAGAGCCACAGCGCCGGCGACGAGCGGTCCTTGGTCGAGAGCTCGACCGCGGGCAGCTCGAACATGAGGTTCACGAGCATCGCCCCGAGGCACGCCCCGACCACCTGGGCCGCGACGTAGAGACCGGTGTCGCGGTTGGAGGTCGTGCCGAGCAGCCGGTCGGTGAGGGTGACGATCGGGTTGAAGTGGGCGCCCGAGACGGCGCCGAACATCAGGATCAGCCCGACCAGGGCGCCCGCGGTGGCGATGGCGTTCTCGAAGAGCTGGAGGCCGATGTCGTCCGGGGAGAGCCGGGTGGCCATGATCCCGGACCCGATGACGGCCACGATCAGCAGGCCGGTGCCGAGCGCCTCGGCGGCCAGGCGCCGGGCCAGGTCGAGGCCCAGGGCACCGGTGCCGGTCTCGACCTCGACGGCGAGCTGGCGGTCGGTGGGATGGAGCCGGTCGTCGGGCATCGGACGGTCCTGATCGGTCGGGGGGTCGTCGGGCCGGTCGGCCGTCGAATCGTTCGGAAGGTGGGTGGTCATGCGGCGCGCGCCCCTGCCACCAGGCCGGCGACCCGTTGCCGGAGCTCGCCCACCACGGCGTCGAAGGCCGCGTCGGTGCCGTCGGGCACCGGGTCGGGGATGGACCAGTGCAGCCAGTCGCTCCCGGGGCTCAGCTCCTCGTGGGCCCGGTCGCACACCGTCACGACCAGGGGCGGGAGCGCCCCGACCTGGTCGAGCGAGCGAGGCCGACGGCGGCCGAGGGCGAGGGCGTGGCGGCGGGCGGCCTCGACGGCGCCGGGATCGACGGCGGCAGCGGGGTGGGTGCCGGCCGAGGCGGCCGGGCGGCCGGTGGCCTCGCGCCACACCGCGGCGGCGAGCTGGGAGCGGGCCGAGTTGGCGGTGCAGACGAAGAGCGCCTCGCCGAGCTCGACCGGTCGGGTGGGCGCCAGGCCTTCGAGAGCCTCGACCCGCAGGCTCACGTAGCGGCGGCGCCCGTCGCCGCTCGAGCGCGACCGCTCGACGAGCCCGACCCGCTCGAGCACGTCGAGGTGGTGGGCGAGCAGGTTCGACTCGATGCCGAGCCGGTGGCACAGCTCGACCGGCGCCCGGTCGGACACGGTGAGGTCGTCGACGATGGCCAGACGGACAGGGTCGCCGAGGGCCGCATGGCGTGCCGCCCGGGCCTCGAGCACATCAGCGGGGTTCACGTCCGCAGACTTTCACTCAGCATCTGTTGAGTCAACTTGTGTTGAGCGAGAGTGGACGGGCCAGGCCGGGCTCGACGGTCATCGGCCCCGGAGCCCAGCCGTGCCAGCCTTTGGAGTCCGGGTCGACCGTCGGGAGCGTGCATGGCTGGGGATGGCGAGAACGGAAGCAGCGCGTCCGACGACGCGCCCGACGAGGAGGCCACCACGCCCCCGGCTCCGCCGGACTACGACGCGCCCGTCGACGACGCCACGGGAACCGCAGGCCACGGCGAGGCCGCCCAGCGGGCCGAGCGCCTGGCCAAGATCGACGCCCTCACCGCCGCCGGCATCGACGTCCACCCCTACTCGTTCGACCGCACGGCCACCGCCGGGCAGCTCCACGCCGCCCACCCCGACCTGGCCCCCGACACCCACACCGGCGAGACGGTGCGCGTCGCCGGCCGCCTGGCGTCGATCCGGGCCCAGGGCTTCCTCAGCTTCGCCACCCTCCACGACGAGAGCGGCGACGTGCAGCTCTTCTTCGAGCACGACCAGCTCGTCCCCGAGGCCGCCACCGTGCTCGAGGCCCTCGACGTCGGTGACTGGGTCGGGGCCGAGGGCGAGGTCGTCACGACCCGCCGGGGCGAGCTCAGCGTCGAGGTCACCCAACTCTGGATCCTCACCAAGTCGCTGCATCCGCTCGGCGCCCACCAGGCGGTCACCGACCCCGACGTCCGGGCCCGCCACCGCGAGCTCGACCTCGTCACCAACCCGGCCACCAAGAAGGTCTTCGACACCCGGATCGCCATCGTGGCCAGCCTCCGCGCCCAGCTGCAGGCCGAGGGCTTCGTCGAGGTCGAGACGCCCATCCTCCAGGCCCAGGCCGGCGGGGCCATCGCCCGCCCCTTCCAGACCCACTCCAACGCGCTCGACATCGACCTGTCGCTGCGCATCGCGCCCGAGCTCTACCTCAAGCGCCTCGTCGTCGGCGGCTACGAGAAGGTGTTCGAGCTCGGCCGCGACTTCCGCAACGAGGGCATCGACACCCGCCACTCCCCCGAGTTCACGGCGATGGAGGCCTACATGGCCCTCGCCGACGTGCACGGGGGCATGGACCTCACCGAGCGGCTCATCACCGGTGCGGCCATGGCGGCGACCGGCCGCTACGACTTCACCCAGGGCGACCTCACCATCGACCTCTCCCCCGGCTGGCCCCGCCGCCAGCTCCTCGACCTCATCGAGGAGGCCATCGGCCAGCACCTGCACCCGTCGATGGACGTCGCCGAGATCCGGCCGGTGCTCGACGAGCGGGGCATCGAGTGGGAGGAGGACTGGGGCGGCGGACGGCTCATCTTCGAGCTCTACGACAAGCTCGTGCAGTCGACCCTCGTGGGCCCGATGTTCGTCGTCGGCTACCCCACCGAGATCTCCCCGCTCGCCCGCCGCAGCCCCGACGACCCGTTCCTGGCCGACCGCTTCGAGCTGCTGATCGGAGGCCGCGAGCTGGCCAACGGCTACAGCGAGCTGAACGACGCCGTCGAGCAGCGCCAGCGCTTCGAGCACGAGGCCGAGCTGGTGGCCCGGGGCGACGTCGAGGCCCACCCCGCCGACATGGAGTTCCTCACTGCCCTGGAGCTCGGCCTCCCGCCCACCGGCGGGATCGGCATCGGCGTCGACCGCCTGGTGATGCTGCTCGCCGGGGCGGCCGCCATCCGCGACGTCATCCTCTTCCCGATCCTGCGCCCCGAGCACGGGCCGCGACACTCGACCCGCGCCACGCTCGAAGCCGAGGCCGACGACCTCGGCCCGAGCACGACCGCCACCCATCACCTCGTGCCCGACCTCGTCGAGATCGAGATCGCCCGCGGCGACTCGGTGGCCATCGTCTCCGACCTGCACCTGAGCGCCACCATGACCGACGCCGCCGCGGCGTGCACCCGGGCCCTGATCGACCGGGTCGGCGCGTGGACGGGTGGCGGTGCGGTCGTCATCGCCGGCGACGGCTTCGAGATGCTCGCCGGCGTCGACCCCCGCATCGAGCCCATCCTCGACACCCACGCCGACTTCTGCACCGCGTTGAAGCAGTGGGTCGACGGTGACGACAGCCGCCACCTCGTGGTGCTCTCGGGCAACCACGACGGCTGCATCGCCTGGGACCGCGCCGTGATCGAGGCCATCGTCGAGCGCACCGGCGCCACCGAGGTCGCCATCGCCCTCGACCTGGTGATCACCACCGACCGCGGGCCCGAGAAGGTGCACGTCGTCCACGGCAACCAGGACGACCCCTTCAACCGCTTCCTCGACCCCCGCTCGTCGATCGACACGCCGCTCGGCCACCACGTCGTCCGCGAGGTCCTCCCCCAGATGGAGAAGGCCGACACCCCCGGCGGCCTGCTCGAAGGGCTGCGCTGGCTCGACGACGCCGGCGGCATCAGCGAGATGCTCGCCTCCCGCCTGCTCTACCGGAAGGTGCTCTGGCGCAGCTGGTACCTGCTCGTCCCCTTCCTCACCGCGCTCGTGCTGCGGTTCGCGTCGTGGCTCCCCGGCGTCAGCCGGCTGCTGCGGCTCAACGCCGAGGGCTGGCTCATCGGGATCGGCGCCGCCGCCATCGGCGTCAGCCTGCTCATCGCCGTGGTGGTGATCATCACCATGCTGCGGGTGAACCACGCCATCATGGCCACCGCCGCCGGCGGCCAGGGCGACATCGAGGGCCACAACGCCAACCAGCGCGAGCGGGCCGCCGCCCTGGTCACCGAGGGCTACGCCGGCCTCGTCACCGGCCACACCCACGAGCCCGAGCTCAGCGTCGTGGGGGGCGGCTTCTACGCCAACAGCGGTTGCGGCGTGGAGTCGGTCGGGCCCCGCCCCGCCCACTTCGGCCTGCCCCGCCCCTACCTCGGCGTGCTGCGCTGCTCGCGGGTCGAGCTCGTCGGCCGCGAGGACCTCGAGGTCGACCTGGTCGTGGGCGAGATCCCGGTGCCGAGCAGCTCGAAGCTCGAGGACTGGGCGGCCAAGCCCCGCACCGACATCCCCGTCACGCCCGCCACCGTCGGCGCCCTGCCCGCCGGCCCGACCTGGCCCCTCGACGCCGACCGCCTCGGCTCGTGGCGCCACCGCCGTCGCACCCGCACGATCACGGTCGTGCTGATGGTGGCCGCCGGCCTGCTCGACATCGTCGGCTCGTTCCTGCCCGCCTTCTCCGACCACGTCGAGCGGGTCGAGAAGCTGGTGCCGTTCCACGCCCACCACGTGGCCGGGGTGCTCGGCGTCCTCGCCGGCGTGGCCCTCATCGGCCTGTCGTTCCCCGTGCTGCGGGGCTACCGGCCCGCCTACCTGGCCACCCTCGCCGTGCTCGGCGTCAGCACCGTGTCGATGCTCACCCACTCGGTGCACGTCTTCCAGTCGTTCCTCGCCATCGGCGTGCTGCTGTGGCTGCTGGCCAAGCAGGGCCAGTTCCGGGTCATGCCGGCGGGCCGCAGCCGCTGGGGCGTGTGGACGCTCACCCTCGCCCTCGGGGCCGTGGCCTTCACGACCATCCTCATGGCCGCCTTCGGGCGCGACGAGCAGCTCACCCGCAACGGCATCGCCCTCGCCGGCGGCGTGCTCATCGTGCTCGGCGTGCTCGCCGCCCGACCCGGTCGCTGGAAGCCCCTCGACGGCGAGGAGCGGGCCGAGGCCGTCGAGAAGGCCCGGGGCGTCATCGCCCGCCACGGCGGCGACACCCTCGACTACTTCGCCCTGCGCGACGACAAGGAGCTGCTCTTCAGCGGCGACGGCGTCGTGGCCTACACCGTGCTCGACCGCACGATGCTCATCTCCCCCGACCCCATCTGCGCCCCCGAGGAGCGGGCGTCGGTGATGGTCGACGCCGTCGAGCTCGCCGACCGCAACGGCTGGGACGTCTCGGTGCTGGCCGCCAACGCCTCGTGGCTGCCGATCTACCACGCCCTCGGGATGCACGAGATCTACATGGGCGACGAGGCCGTCCTCGACTGCAGCGGCTTCACCCTCAACGGCCGGGCGATGAAGTCGCTGCGGGGCACCTGGAACCGGGTGCACAAGCTCGGGTACCGGGTCGAGATGCACGACCCGGCCGAGATGGACCCCACGATGCAGGCCGCCCTCACCGAGCTGATGACCGAGACCCGCCAGGGCGACACCGAGCGCGGCTTCTCCATGACCCTCAGCCGCATCTTCGACCCCCGCGACACCGGCCTCCTGCTCGCCGTGTGCCTCGACCCCGACGGCCGCCCCGTCGCCTTCAACCAGTACGTGCCCGCCCCCGACATCGGCGGCTGGTCGCTCGACCTCATGCGCCGCACCAACGACCCCGACGCCCCGAACGGGCTCACCGACTTCGTCGTCATCGAGACCGCTCTGTGGATGCAGGCCCAGGGCCAGCGGGGCCTGTGCCTCAACTTCGCGGTGATGCGGGCGGTGCTCGCCGGCGAGCTGGGCGACGGGCCGTGGCGCGCCGTGGAGCAGAGGACGATGCACCACTTCAGCGAGTCGATGCAGATCGAGTCGCTGTGGAAGTTCAAC
The DNA here is from genome assembly GCA_965279255.1 of Acidimicrobiales bacterium. GTDB lineage: Bacteria > Actinomycetota > Acidimicrobiia > Acidimicrobiales > Acidimicrobilacustridaceae > CAMFLJ01. The sequence goes on along the minus strand of OZ257146.1, from coordinate 3,731,955 downwards.
GAGAAGTACGACCCCGTCTGGCGGCCCCGCTACGTCGTGACCGACGCCGAGGTCGAGCGGGCCCGGGCCGGCATCGCCGTGGCCCGGGCCGAGTCGTTCGTCGAGCTCCCGGTGGTCGGCCACCTGCTCAAGCCGCCGAAGGCCCACCCGACCGACCCGGGCGAGTCGGACACCGACGACGGGCTGGTGGCCGCCGGCGAGCAGACCGCGTGAGCATCTCGCCTCACCTGCGCGGCGCCCGCCGCGACATCACCGGCGAGGGCGACCAGCCCGCCGGCCCCGGGGAGAGCCTGGCCAAAGGAGCCGGGCGCACCCTCGGCGTGGTCGGCCTGGCCCTCGTGCTGCTGTCGGCCATGGACAGCATCCGCAACCTGCCGAGCAGCGCCACCTTCGGCTGGGCGTGCATCTTCTTCTACGTCGTGGCCGTGGTGACCTACCTGATCCCGGTCGCGTTCACGTCGGCCGAGCTGGCCACGACCTGGCCCGAGGAGGGCGGCATCTACGCCTGGGTGCGCGAGGCCTTCGGCTCGAAGTGGGGCTTCCTCGCCGTGTGGTGCGACTGGTCGGAGAACCTGGCCTGGTTCCCCACCGTGCTGCTGTTCCTCGCCACCACCGTCGCCTACGTCGTCGACCCCGACCTGTCGTCGAACCGGGCGTTCCTCGTGGTCACCATGCTCGGCATCTTCTGGGGCACGACCATCGCCGCCATGGCCGGCGCCAACCGGGTGGCCCACTGGATCGGCCGCCTCGTCATCTTCGGCACCGCCGTCCCGACCGTGATCATCATCGTGCTCGGCCTGTGGTGGTTCGGCTCCGGCAAGCCCTCGCAGATCCCATACTCGGCGGGCGACATCATCCCGGAGTGGGAGGGGCTGGCCAGCCTCGTCTACATCGCCGGCATCGTCGTGGCCTTCGCCGGCATGGAGATCGGTGGCTACTACGCCCGCCAGGTCCGCAACCAGCGCAAGGTCTACCCGGCCGCCGTCGGCGTCGCCGGCGTGGTGGTGGCCACCCTGTCGATCCTCGGCAGCCTCGCCATCGCCGTCGTCGTGCCCAAGAAGGACATCAGCCTCAGCGGCGGGGTGATGCAGGCCCTCACCGTGTTCTTCGACGACCTCGACATCGAGTGGGCGATCAAGCCCATCGGCGTGCTCGTCATCGTCGGCGTGATCGGCTCGCTCGTCTCGTGGGCCATCGGCCCGGCGATGGGCATGCAACGCGTGGGCGCCGAGGGCGGCATCGCCCCGTGGTGGGCCCGCACCAACGGCCGCGGCGCCCCGATCTCGGTGCTGCTGCTGCAGGCCGTCATCGGCTCGTTGCTGAGCCTGCTGCTGCTGTTCGTCGACAGCATCAACACCTACTACTGGATGCTCACCGCGCTGGTGGCCCAGACGTTCCTCGTCATGTACCTGCTGATGTACGCCGCGGTGCTGCACCTGCGACGCACGCAGCCCGACGTGCCCCGCCCGTTCCGCATCCCCGGCGGCCGGATCGGCCTCGTGCTCATCGTCGGCGTCGGCATCGCCGGGTCGGTGTTCACCTTCGTGCTCGGCTTCCTGCCCGCCAGCCACCTCTCGGTCGAGGGCACCGCGCTCTACGTGCTCGCCATGGTGCTCGGCATCGTCGGAGTGTGCGGCACCCCGTTCCTGCTCCACCGGGGCGACGGGGCGGGCGCGCCGCGGAGGGTCGTGGCCGACGGCGACCCCCTGGACTGACCCAGCCGCGGCCGCCGTCGGACCCAGCGTCCGCATCCAGCCTCGGTCGACGGGCGGCCGCACCTAGCGTTCGCGGTGCTCCGAGCCGCGCTCGACGAGCCGGGGCCGGAGCGCCGATGAGTCCGACCCTCGCAGCCGGTCGGAACGTCCACGACACGAACGCCGGAGGCCGACCATGAGCACGCTCGACGAGACCTTCATCGCCACGATGGTGAAGAGCCCGAAGCCGGGGGGCCACACGTACGTGGTGTGGCCCGGCTCGGCCGAGTTCTTCGGCACCCGCGGCCTGGTGAAGGTCCGTGGCACCGTCGACGGTCACGAGTTCACGAGCTCGTTCATGGCCCTCGGCGACGGCACCCACAAGCTCCCGATGAAGGCGGAGGTGCGCAAGGTGATCGGCAAGGAGGCGGGCGACGAGGTCACCGTCACCCTGCTCGAGCGCCTCGGGCGCTGACGGCCGCGTCGACAGCTCCCGTCGCCGCCCGCTCGGGGTCAGTCGTCGGCGAGGCGAGCGGGGAAGCCGCCGCTGGCGATCGGACCCCACTCGTCGATCGAGATCCGGATCAGGCACTTGCCCTGGTGCACCATCGCGGCGCGGTACTCCTGCCAGTCGGAGTGCTCGCCGCTGATGCAGCGGAAGTACTCGACCAGCTCCTCGACGGCCTCGGGCAGGAAGGTCACCCGGGCGGTGCCGTCGACCTGCACCCACTCGCCGTTGAACTCGTCGGACATCACGACCATCGACACCCGGGGGTCGTGCACCACGTTGTGGACCTTGGCCCGCTCCGGATAGCTCGACACCAGCAGCTCGCCCTCGCTCAGCCCCATGGTCACGAGGGAGCTCTGGGGCCGGCCGTCGCGCCGGGTCGTGAGCAGCACACCCCGATGGCGGGGACGGACGAACTCCTCGAGCTCGGTGCGGTCGACTCGGCGGTTGGTCGCGATCTTCTTCACCCGTCCGACCGTACCGGCGACCGTCGGTGCCCCGCTGCCGACGCTCCGTGATTGGCACGACTTTCCCTTATTTTCATTGAGTTTTCGTTGCTATTCGAACTGATGTTCGCTAGGGTTGTCGCCATGTCCACGGGCCAGGCAGGAGAACAGCTCCAGGAGCTGCGAGAGGCGATCGAGGGCCTCGATCTGCCCGTCCACGGCACCGTGCTCGCCGAGGCCAGGGCGCTGCTCGACCGCCTCACCGCCACCCTCGCGGTGGCCGAGGCCGACTACTGCGCCACGGCCGGCTGGCAGGTGGAGGGCTTCGGCTCCATGGCCGCCTTCGCCCGGCACCGCTACAGGGTCTCCGACGCCGAGGGCCGGCGCATCGCCAAGCGGGCCGAACGGCTGGCCGCCTGGCCCGAGCTGCTCCCGGCCTGGCTCGACGGCACCCTCACCGGCGCCAAGGTCGACGCCGCTGTGGCCCTGGTGCCCGAGCGCCACGTCGAGCGCTTCGCCGCCACCGCCGCCGAGAACGTCGGCATCGTGGCTCCGCTGAACCTCTCCGACACTCGCGAGGCCCTACGCCACTGGGTCGGCGCGGCCGATGCCGCCGCCGAGCGCGAGGCCGCCGAAGCCGGCACCGAGGCACCGATCCCCGAGCGCGAACGAGAGCTGTTCGTCTCCCGCACCCTCGGCGACGTCGTCGACGTGCGCGGCCTGCTCGACCCCGACTCCGGCACCATCGTCGAGCAGGCACTCCGCACCGCCGAGACCCCCGACGTCGAGGGGGTCACCCGCACCCCGGCCCAGCGCCGGGCCGACGCCCTGGTCGAGATCGCCCGCTTCTACAACGACAACCACGCCAAGGGCACCCGCAACCGGCGCCAGGCCCGCCTCACCGTGGTGGCCGATGTCGTCTCCCTCTACCGGGCCGCGCTCCGGGGCTCCGGTGTCCGCACCGGCGAACAGCTCGAGCGCTTCCTCGCCGAGCGGCCGAACCTCGGTGCCGTCGAGCGGGGCCTCTTCCTCGAGGCCTTCGACGGCACGGGCAGCACCGCCCATACCCTCGACGGCAACCCCATCTCCGACGGCCTGCTCTCGTGCATCTCCTCATGCGGCGTGCTCGAGCGGCTCCTCACCGCCGAGAGCCGCATCCTCGACATGGGCCGCAGCGTCCGCACCTTCACCGAGGCCCAGCACCGGGCCGCCGCCGCCCGCGACCAGGGCTGCCGCCGAGCCGGATGCGACAGACCGCTGCACATGACCTCGCTGCACCACGTCGAGCCGTGGGAGGCCGGGGGCCTCACCGACCTCGCCAACGCGGTCACCAAGTGCGACCACGACCACCTCGACGACCACGCCAAGGGCCACGCCGACGAGATCGAGGCCGACGGCACCTACACGGTCGTCACCGCCACCGGCGAACGGCTCACCACCCGGCCGCCGAACTGGGTGCCACCCGAGCAACGGGCCCGGCTCGAGCTGCACACCACCGCCGAGCCGGCCCCCGAGCTCCCCTTCCGCTCAGGCGACCCGGTCGACCACCTCTTCGACGGCCCCCCGCCCTCAACACCACCGCCCCGTGATCCGTCCGTCAAGGACCGGGTGCCCCTCTTCGTGATCTACGCGGCGTGATCTACGCGGCGTGATCCACGCGGCGTGATCCACGCGCACTCAGGTGTCGAGGGCGCGGATCTCCTCGACCGCCCGGTGCAGCAGCTGCGAGAGGTTGCGACCGAGAGCGGCGAGCAGATGGGTGTGCACCTCGGGGCGCACGGTCTCGAGCTCGTCGAGGGCGGCGATCGGCAGCGACCAGACCACGCAGTCGGTGTCGGCCACCACGTGGGCCGGGCGCAGGCCGCCCTCGAGCACGGCGGCCTCACCGAACACGGTGCCGGGGCCGAAGCTGCGCAGCCGCCGGGTGCGGTCGACCCCGTCGACGTGGTCCTCGAGGTCGATCCGCAACGTCGCACTGCCGCTCACCAGCAGGCACAGCCGGTCGGCCGGCTCGCCCTCACGGAGGATCAGCTCCCCGGAGGCGTAGGTCTCGGTGACCAGCAGCTCGCCCAGAACCGTCCGGTCGTCGGCGTCGAGCGCGGCGAAGAGGTCGATCCCGTCGAGGCCGAGCTCGTCGACGCCGGCACCATCGACGCCCCGACCGGCATCGGCCAGCACGACGTCCTCTCCGAGCTCGAGGGCCAGGTCGACGTCGGGCAGCAGGTGCTCGTCGGGCCACGCACCGCCGTCGGCGGCCAGGGCGTCGAGCAGGGTCTCGGGGGCACCGGCCAGCACCACCGTGGCGGCCACCCGGTCGTCGTCGCGCAACGCGTGCAGCAGGGCCACCGCCCCGGCGGTGGCGCGACCCACCCGGCGGGCGTCGAGCACGACCACCAGGGTGTCGGGGCCGAGCCGCTCGACCGTGCGAACCAGCTTCTCGGCGGTGGCGAAGAACAGGTCGCCCTGCAGCTGCAGCACGGTCACCGCGGCGCCGGAGGCGGCCAGGAGCTCGGCGTCGGCGCGGCCGCGCATGCGCTTCGACGAGACCTGGGCCGCGGTGTAGGTGCGGGTGATCACCGGAGCGGCGGTGGCGGTGGCGTCGAGCAGGTGCAGGTTGAGCGTGTCGGCCACGGCCTCGCAGGCCTTCACGCCCCGGATGCTGTTGCCGAACTCGTCGAGGCGGGGCGAGAACGTGCCGAGCCCCATCTGGCCGGGGAGCACGGCGATGATGCCGCCCCCCACGCCGGACTTGGCCGGTAGCCCGATGCGGTACATCCACTCACCGGACCAGTCGTACATCCCGCAGGTGGCCATCACCGCCAGCACCCGGGCCACGTTCTCGGCCTTCAGCGCCCGCTCGCCGGTGCGGGGGTTCACGCCGCCGTTGGCGAGGGTGGCGGCCATCATCGCCAGGTCCTCGGCGGTGACGAGGATGGAGCACTGCTCGAAGTAGAGGTCGAGGTGCTCCTCCACCGGCTCGTCGATCATCCCGGTGCTCAGCTCGAGGTAGGCGATGGCCCGGTTGCGGTGGCCGGTTCGGCGCTCGGACTCGGCGACCTCCCAGTCGACGGTGAGGGGCCGACCGGCGTAGCGGGCGAAGGTGTCGAGCACCCGTTGCCGGCGCTCGTCGAGCCCGTCGCCCTTCACCATGGCGGCGCAGGCGATGGCACCGGCGTTGACCATCGGGTTCAGCGGACGGTTGTTGCGCTCGTCCATGACGATCGAGTTGAAGGCGTCGCCCGAGGGCTCGACGCCCACGCGCTCGAGGACGTGCTCGACTCCGTGGTCGTCGAGGGCCAGGCCGTAGACGAACGGCTTCGAGATCGACTGGATGGTGAAGGCCACGCCGGCGTCGCCGGTGCCGTAGGTGTGGCCGTCGAGGGTGGCGAGCGAGAGGCCGAAGTGGTCGGGCTCCACCTTCGCCAGCTCCGGGATGTACGACGCGACCTCGCCCTCGAGGTCGTCGGCCAGGTCGCGGTGCACCTGGCCCAGGCAGGCCTCCATGGCGGACGTCGGCATCGCTCCCTCTCCTGCTGTGCCCGGCGGTCGTCGGACGGAGGCAACGTAGCCAACCGGTGGGCCCGGGCGGATGCCCGGCCCCGACTCAGTACGCGGTGAGGGTGCGCCCGACGCGGTCGAGGGTGCTCAGGGCGCCGGGGTGGCGGGCGACCCGGCGGTAGAGCTGCTCGGAGAGGTCGTCGGCCTGGCGCTCGTGGGCGGCGGCCTCGATGCCGGCACCGAACTGGGCGGCGATCTCGGCGACCTTGGCCAGCTCCTCGGGGGAGGGCTCGGCGTCGGGCAGGTCGACCGGAAGCTCCTCGAGCTCGCCGGCGTCGAACCAGACGAACTGGTTCGCCACGTCGACGTCGATCTCCACCGAGCCGACGTCGGGGCCGTCGCCGGACTCGCCCTCGGGGACCTCGTCGGCGTCGAACGGCAGCGAGAACCGGCGCATCGGCAGGCCGTCGAACGGGCTCGGCAGCGGGCCGTCCGCCGCGTCGCGGGCGAGCTGCCACAGGCGGCCGATCTCGTCCTCCTGGAGCTGCTCGTAGGACTCAGAGACGGTCATGGCCAGTCCGTGGCCCGCAGTGCAGCTCCAGCGATCGAGGGCGCCGGAGCTCCCGAGCTGCAGCTCGACGCCACAGATCGGGCACCGCGGCATCGACACCGGGACGGTCGGGCGGTGGACGGGCGTGTCGCTGGCCATGGAAGGTTCCCTCGGCAACGAAGCGGTCGGCCTGAAGCGATTGTGGCCCCGGGGCCGATGCCGGTGGCCGTGGCCCGTCCGGGGGCTTTATCGGAAATGACCACTCTCTTGTGACCTTTGTCACTACGCTGTGAAGGGCGAGGGGTGTCCACTCGCTCCAGGGCCGCGGAGGGCGGGAACCTCCGGCGGCGCGAACACGGCACGAGAGATCCCGTCGGTGATCGCGGCAGCTCCCCCCTGCCGCCGGCCCGGGTGGTGGCCCTCACGAGGGCCACCACCCGGCGCGCCCCTGGTGACGACCGACCCACCGCACCCGTGGGGCCGGCGGCAGGCCCCGCTAGGTTGTTCCCGTGGACACGCTCGATCGGATGATGCCGCTCTTCGGCGACGACCTCTTCCGACGCGACTTCCCGCATCGCTGACCGGCCCCCGTCCGATCCGCTCAGATGCAGAGGAAGTTCCATGTCAACCGTGTCGTTGCTCGCGCTCATCGCGGGCTCGTGGGGCGTGATCATGTCGATCGCCCCGCTCCTCCAGATCCGCGCCATGGTGCGCGCCCGGTCGTCGGCCGGGGTGTCGCTCGGCTACCTGAGGGTGCTCCTCGTCGGGTTCGTGCTCTGGTTCTCCTACGGGGTCGCCCTGCGCGATCCGGCCCTCATCGTGTGCAACGCGCTCTCCGCCGCCGTCGGGGCCACGACCATCGCGGTCGCCATGCGCTACCGGCCGCGCCCCTCCGTCGCGGAGGCCCTGGTGGCCGAGGCGCCCCTCACCGCGCCGTGACGGTCGGGCCGCCCACGGACCACCACCGCCCGTCCGGCCGCCGCTGACGGCGCTGGTACCGTCGCTCGATGGACGGTGGGGGTTCCGGGGAGATCGCTGCGTTGCTCTCGGCGCGGGCGCGCCAGTGGGGCCCGCCCCGCGGCAGCGGCCCCGCCGAGGACGTGGCGATCAACTTCGACCAGGGGCTGCCCGACCCGACGCTGTTCCCGATCGACGAGCTGCGGCGCTGCCTCGACGAGACCCTCGTGGAGGACGGCGACCAGGCGCTGCGCTACTTCGGCGCCGGCGGGGCCCAGGAGATGCAGTACGGCCACCTCGGTCTGCGCACCGAGCTCGCCCGGCGCCTGTCGGCCCGCGACGGCCGCCCGATCGACGCCTCGGGGGTCACCCTCGTCAACGGCTCGACCGACGGGCTGGCCCTCGCCGCCAACGCCTTCCTCGGACCGGGCGACGCCGCAGTGGTGGAGGAGGCGACCTACCCCCACACCCGGCGCTTCATGGCCGCCACCGGAGCCACCATCGCCACCGTGCCGCTCGACGACGACGGCATGGTCGTGGCCGAGCTGCCCCGGGTGCTCGACGAGCTGCGGGCCACCGGCGTCACACCGAAGGTGATCTACACGATCCCCACCTTCCACGCCCCCACCGGCACGGTGCTGCCCGACGACCGTCGCCGGGCCCTCGTCGAGCTCGCCACCGAGCAGCGGCTGATGGTGCTCGAGGACAACTGCTACTACGACTTCCCCTACGACTCGCCGCCCCCGCCCACCCTGCGCTCCTACGACGACCACGGTGTCGTCATCCAGTCCGACAGCTTCTCCAAGTACGTGGCCCCGGGGTTGCGCATGGCCTGGGTGGCCGGGCACCCGACGGCGATCGACGGACTCGTGCAGGTGCGGCAGGACTTCGCCGTGAGCGCCCTGCTGGCCCGTGCCCTCGAGCGCTACTGCACCAGCGGCGCCTTCGACCGCCACGTCACCGAACTGCGGGCGCGGTACCGCCACAAGCGCGACGTCACCACCGCCGCGCTGCGCGAGCACTGCGAGCCCCTCGTGTCGTTCCGCGAGCCCAGCGGCGGCTTCTACTTCTGGCTCCGCATCTCCGACGAGGTCGACTGGGCCGAGGCGCGTGCACTTGCCGCGGAGGCGGGGATCGCCGTGCGGGCCGGCGATCGCTTCGGCGACGGCACCGACGCCGCCCACCACGTGCGCCTCTCCCCCATCCAGGTGCCCGACGCCGACATCGAGCCCGGCATCGCCGCGTTGGGCCGGGCCCTGCGGGCCGCTCGCCGCGGCGCGGCGGGATCGTAGGCTCGGCCGATGGCCCCCGCTCCCCTGCCGGAACCCGACGCCGACCCGCTCGAGGTGGCTGCCGCCTTCGCCACCGCGTGGGACGCCCAGGACCTCGAGACCACCCTCGCCCTCGTCACCGACGACTGCGTCTTCGAGTCGGCCCGACCCGGCGTCAACGGCGCCCGGGTGCAGGGCCGCGACGAGCTGCGTCGGGTGTGGGGCCCCAGCTTCGAGGTGGCCGGCGCGTCGATGGAGACCGAGGCGACCACCGCCGCCGGCGACCTGGTCGTGCAGCAGTGGCGCTTCGTCGACGGCGAGCGGGTGATCCGCGGCGTCGACCTGCTGCGGGTCCGCGACGGGCGCATCTGCGAGAAGCTCGGCTACGTGAAGGTCTGACGATGCCCCGGTCGCTCTCCCACACCGTGGTGTTCACCGACGACATCGACGCGGCCGTGCGCCTCTGCACCGAGGTCGCCGGCCTGTCGACGGTGGCGCCCTACGACGTGGCCGCCGACATCGCCGAGCGGCTCTTCGGCTGGACCGGCCTCACCGGCCCGGTGCGCGCCGCATTCGTGGGCGAGAGCCCGGGTGCCCTCGACCTGCTCCAGATCCCCGAGCACCTGATCGGTTCGGTGCGGCCCGGGCTGCGACTGCTGGCCGTGGTGAACCGCGACGCCACTGCCGCCGCAACGCTCGCCACCGAGGCCGGCTTCGAGGTGCGGGGGCCGCTCGAGAGCACCACCCTGCACGGCACCCCGATGTGGCTCACCGAGGTCACCGCCGGCGGCCTCAGCTTCGAGCTCCTCCAGTTCGGCTGACCGGTCAGAGCAGCTCGACCCCGCAGCGGATGCCCGGCGCCTCCGCGAGGCGACGATCAGCGGTGAGCAGGTCGATCTGCAGCAGCTCGGCCAACGCGACGTAGGCGGCGTCGTAGGTCGTCAGGTTGTGACGCACCTCCCAACAGCGAGGCACGAGCGGGTCGTGGGGGGCGCGCTGGATCCGCAGAGAGCAGAGATCGTCGAGCGCAAGGGCCGCCCGCCGTTCGTCGAGGGCACCGGCTGCGACCAGCCGTCTCCAGGCCGAGACGACCTCGAGGTCGAGAAGGTGCGGTGCCGCGAGCTGCTCGGCGCGGAGCCGACTCCGGACGCGATCGCCGTCGGGGCCGTCGTCGGCGAGGGCGGTCACGACGACACTGGCATCGACGACGATCAACGGGCGTCGCGATCGGCGCGCACCGCGTCGACCGCGCTCGTGAGTGGAGCGCGGCCGCCCGAGCGCCCACCGGCGCGGTCGAGCACCTCGTCGAGGGTGGGCGAGGGCCGCCTCCTGCTCGAGGTGGGCCAGCAGGTACTCCTGGAGCGACATGCCGGCCGCGGCGGCGCGGCGGCGCAACGTGGCGTGCACCTCCGCCTGGGACGAGGAGCTCGTACTGGGCTGCCGTGTCGGTCCGAGTTAGCTGGGGTAGCGTCAGTACAAGAAGCAGTTACAGATTTGGTTACAGGAGCAAGCCCTTGACGAATGAGCCAACTGGCCTTCCGGGCGCACCTCTCGTGCTCGCGGTGCTCGAGGTCAAGTATCCAGAGTTGCCGTCACGCCCCGGCGGAGCGGCCGAGTTAGGTCTCCGAGAGGCGCTGCACGACGTCTTGCCCCTAGCCGAGAGCACCGTGCAGGACCTCTTTGCTGTCGGGCCAGACGGACCGAAGTTCTCGCCACGTTCGAATGTTCTGCGCTTCACGACGCGTGACCGCACCACTGCACTCGCCGTCACGCCGGGTGGGGCCGTTCTCGAAACCACGAGCTACACGGGGTTCACGAGGTTCCTTGAACTGGCCTCGACATCGATGGCTGCCATCGAGAGTTTCCTAGCGCCTGACGGGATCCTACGAGTCGGACTGCGTTACATCGATGAGATCCGGGTGGACTCCGTCGACTCGTTGCCCGGCGACTGGTCCGGCTACATCGACAACCACCTTCTAGCTACCGCCCAGCCCGAGTTCCTCGAGAAGACGGGTCTCCAGCCGAAGGGATGGCAAGGCCTGGTCCAGTACTCCACTGGGCCTGATCAGCTTCTTCAACTGCGGTATGGACCTCAGGATGGCTACGCGGTGGACCCCAACGGGCCTACCCGGCGGAAGAGCCCCGTACAGCCGGGACCGTTCTTCCTCCTTGACTCCGACAGCTGGTGGGAACCCACCGACGAAGTCCCCTCGTTTACCGCCGTCGACATCGATCAGGTCTGCCGGCGACTTCACACACCACTTCGGCACATCTTCAACGTCGTCTCGCTGCCAAAGCTGGTGGCTATCTACAAGGGGGCCTGATGCCGACTTCCAGCCAACGTGGATCTGGAGCGAGCACTACCGCTACCACAATCAGTACCAGCGTAGGAACGCCGACCGGCACCCGTTCGCTGTCCGACGTGCTCGGAATCGCGACCTTCGGTCGGGTTCGAGCGGACATGCTCCGCGAGGCGGCCTCGGGGATGAGCGCCGACTTCCTGGCCGTCGAGGACCGAGCGCTGCGCCAAATCCTCCTCGAACGCACTTCCCAACGGAAGCAGGAACCGTTGGCCGAGCGGCTTCGATACCTGAGTTCGCTCGGGTTCTCGTGGACTGACCTCGCTCGGATATTTCACGTCAGCGTCCCAGCACTGAGGAAGTGGCGACAAGGCGACGCTGCCAGCCCCTCGAACGACTTCCGCGTCGCGGAGATTGCGGCGCTCTGCGACTACATCTGCGAGGACGTGATCACGATCCAGGACGTAGCGTCGTGGCTTGAGATGCCGGTCGCCTCTGGATCGAGTGTGACGGGTATCGACCTGCTCGTTCAGAAGCGGGAGGACCTAGTGCTTCGATACGCGCGTGAAGGCAACGGCGGCGCGGTTCTTGATGAGCTGGATCCCGGCTGGAACCTTCGCGAGCCAAGTGCGGTCCGCGTGGTGGCCGGACCCGACGGCCTGCCCGCACTCAGCCTTCGGCGTCAGTGACACCATCAGCGAACGAGCCGGAGCAGCTCGACCGCCCACCCTCGGTCGACGCGCTCTACCTCTACCGCGGCGACCAAGTGAACCCGAACCGCCCCCTCCAGACAGGGGACGTGCTCGAGGAGGTGGCGATTCCGGGCCTGCCCGACGGGGCCGGCACAGTGATTGTCCTGACGCATCCCTGCTCGATGCGTTCGAACGGTGTGGACCTCATGGAGAGGCTCCACGTCGCCCGCGTGGTCCCCCACGACGAGGTGAAGCTGGACAAGTGGGGGAGCTCACACTTCCGTCTCATGCCCCTGCCCCACCTTGCTGGCGAGGATGCGCATCACGCCGTCAGATTTGCCGACTTCGGCCTTGCAGCTTCCGAGGTTCTGGCCTCGGCACCTCGTGTTGCCTGCCTTGACCCAGTCGGAATCAACCTCCTTCAGCAGCGATTCATCTTCTACATGACCCGATTCATCGCTGGAACGCAGGAGCTTCACGAGTCGTGTGTCGCTGCGTTCGTTGAGCTCGACCTCATGGAGGAGTGGACCGACACGTGGGGGTCCACGGAGCTGCCGGTCGCTGAGGCCGCTGCGGCCTTCCACGAATGGATTCGAGAAGAGACCTCTTCAGGCCGCCGGCAGGATCAGCTACGGAGCGAGCAACATCGGGCACCACTGCGGAGGGAGATGCGTCAGCACCTCGATTCCCTAGGGGACGGGTGAGGTGCTCCTGTTCACCGTCGAAGGAGTCCGGACGCAACAGCGATGATTCGACGTCGCTTCTACGCCATCACAGGCGGAGATCGTCGGCCGCGTAACCCAGGGAGAACGAGGCCCTACTCGCTCCCCGACCCTTGAGGCCCTTCAGAAGAAGCTCCCCGAGGTCCTGCAAGGCCAGCAGGGACACTGCGATCGAATCGCAGTCGACGTCGACCGACACGGACACACCACCGTCCAAGGAGCCCACCCAGGCACGCTCAGTGTCGACCGTAGCGAAGCGAGACTGACGGACGATCGAGAGCAAGAGCCGCTCCCCCGCATCCGTGGGATGGCCACAGGTGTTGCAGTGCTCTCTGCGAGGACGGTCTCCGTCTGGATCGATCGCCCGGAGCTGCAGGGTGACGTAGCCCCGCAGCCTGCTGGAACCCCCGGAGGGCGACGGGATACGGCTCAGCAGACCATCGACACACTCGTCCACGCCCGCGGAGAGCGGGTCGAGCAGCTCAAGCGTGTCGTCAGACACGGCGATGGCCACAGGCTCCAGCAGTGCTTCCACTCGGGTCGCCATCTCGGTCTCGCCGGCGGTCCAACGAGCCGCCGACGGTGGGTGAGTATCCCGATCCATGTTCAGGATCCTAAACCTCCTCCGAGCCGCTGTTCAAGTTCCTGAAATTTGTTTAGGATCCTGTACGTGGCACTCGACGTTGATAAGGCACCAAGACCATCTGCGATCGCCATCGCTGCCAAGACGCGGCGGATCGCGAGGGGCCTGACCCAACAGCAGGTCGCAGATCGAACCAAAGGAGCTCTAACCAAGAGCTCAATCTCGATGATCGAGAGCGGCGCGATCGCCGATCCAGGCATCACGAAGGTGATGGCGCTAGCCAAGGTCTACGAGTGTTCGATACGCGACCTTGTCGTAGATGCGGACGAAGCCGAGGAGCTCCTTGACGACGCCGCCGTCGCGAACCCCGAACGTCGCAAGCAGAGCCAGCAACTCCTTCAGTACTGGGACGAGCTTTCAGAGGAGAACGCGCAGGCAGCGCTGAGCATCATGAGGGTGCTTGCCGAGGGTTCGTCCAGTACCGACTAGGGGGCACCATGTCGAAGTTGAACCTCGGGGACCGCCGGGCCCTCGATTGGATGGCCACGGATCTGCTCGAGCTGGCGGGCCAGTTCAAGCCTCCCTACGACGTCGACGCCGTGGCATCTTACCTGAACCTCTCCGTCGAGGAGGACTGGGACGACGCCTCAGCCGCGCTGTTCGGCTACAGCGGCAAGGTCTATACCGACCACCTCGGACTCGCAGGGCCCCAGATCCCGCCGGGCGTCTTCATCTTCGACGGCGACGGTAACCAGCACATCCGTATCCGCCCAGGGATGAGCGACGCGAAGCGCCGGCTGGTCCTTGCCCACGAGATCGCTCACGCCTATCTCGAGCACAACGTCGTTGAGGAGCTGTCCGGACATCACCTCATTCCCCGACGAGACCTCGTGCGGCTCCTCGAGGACCAGGCCCAGTACTTCGCCCACCAGCTCCTGACCGGAGCGGCCGCCTTCGCCCGGCGAGTCGAGCTCCGCTCGGGCAGCGGAATGCCTGAAGTCAGCGATATCGACGCTGTGCGCCACGCGTTCGGCCTCCGGCGGTACGTGGCGATGCGCTCGTACGTCGAGCACTCCCGCCGCGCCGCGGCGATGGTCTCGTTGATCAGCTACGACGGCGAGAGAGTCAAGGTCGTGGCCCACGCGAACGCCAACTGGGTCGGGCCGGTCTGGACCGGCCCAGAGTGGCTCAACGTGGTCTCCGACGACCCGATCGCGTGGCGGGCTCAGGTCCTCTTGGATGAGGGTCCTACCGAGTTGCGCACGAGCGACATCGTTCGCCACGTGAGTCGGGCATGCCAGGCCGACAAAGCTGACTACGACCTCTCACCCAACGCCGTCCACCTGGTGTTGCACCGCAGGTAGACGGAGCCGAGGCCGAACGGGGTCAAGGACCCCCGCAATGGGAGCTGCTGGCTGTCGCCCTAATCAGGCAACAGGCTGTGGTCCGAGCTCAGATCGGATCGCTTTCGATTCCCGTTGCGCGACTCTGAGCAGATGCTGCCGAGAGCCGCGCTCGGCGCATAACGCACGAGGGGGCGTGAAGGGCGCGGGCCCCTACATCGGGTTAGGCGCCGCGGGCCATGTTGGCGAACTTGGTGTAGTGGTCGAGGAAGGCCAGGCGCACCATGCCGGTGGGGCCGTTTCGGTGCTTGCTCACCAGGATCTCGGCGGTGCCGCGATCGGGTGAGTCGGGGTTGTAGACGTCGTCGCGGTAGATGAACATCACGACGTCGGCGTCCTGCTCGATGCTGTTGTGCACGACGATGCCATCGGCGAGGAAGTTGTGGGTGCCCTCGACGGTGGCGTCGTAGACCTCCTGCGGGCCGAGCGGCACGATGTCGACGACCTCGTCCCAGAACACATCGGAGGCGGCGAGGTCGGCGAGCCACTGGTCATCCAGACCCGATGCCACCTGCCGGAGCTCTGAGCGCGAGAGCGTGAGGCCATTGAGGTCGACGTGGTACTTCATGCTCAGGTGATCCGCCACGTCGTCGGGGAGGAGCTCATCAGGGATGATCGCCGGGCAACCCGCAGACCAGGGACCCCCTGGCCGGGGCACCGCGACGCGGTCGCCGACGACGAGGTCGTCGAGCGGGGTCCAGCCGCCAAGCCGGAGGAAGGGGTGGTTGCCCGATGCCTTGACCGTGCGGCCGGAGCGGAGCTTCAGCTCGTAGGTCTCCTTCACCCCGCTCGGAAAGACGTGGGTCATCGTGCCGGGAACCAAGCGGTAGTGCTCGTCGAGCGTCCAGACCGGAACGTCGGTGGCGGCCTGGGCGAGCAGCTCACCGATCGGGACCTGTGCGCCGGTGTCGGCCCGGGTGATGAGGGTGTCGGCGGTGAGGCAACCACTTTCACGCAGGTCGGCGAGCATCGGGCGCTTGTCGGCCCGCATCTCGAGCTGGCGGGAGAGCTGCGAGAGGGCCAGCACCGGGCACTCGAGCTCGCGGGCGAGGATCTTGAGGCCTCGGGAGATCTCCGACACCTCGACCTGGCGGTTCTCGGCGTTGGAGCGGCCGGTCATCAGCTGGAGGTAGTCGACCACCACGAGGCCGAGGTCGCCGAGGCGGCTCTTGAGCCGGCGGGCCTTCGACCGGATCTCCATGATGGTGAGGTTGGGGTTGTCGTCGATCCAGATCGGCGCCTCGGCCAGGCGGCCGGTGGCGTGGGCGATCTTGCCCCAGTCGCTCTCGCTGAGGTTGCCGTTGCGCACCCGCTTGGAGTCGACCCGGGCCTCGGAGCACAGCATTCGCTGGGTGAGCTCGAGCTGGCCCATCTCGAGCGAGAAGATCAGCGTGGGCCGCTGGGCCTCGATGGCGGCGTTGGAGGCCACGCCGAGGGCGAGGGCGGTCTTGCCCATGGAGGGGCGGGCGCCGAGCACGTACAGGGCGTTGGGCTGGAGGCCCGAGAGCAGCTCGTCGAGGTCGAGGAAGCCGGTGGGCGTGCCGGTGATGGCGTCGCCCTTGTCGTAGAGCGACTCGAGCCGATCGAGGTTGTCGTTGAGCAGGTCGTGGATCGGCGCCATGGTGTCGGTGACCCGGCGCTGGGCGACCTCGAACACGAGCGACTCGGCCTGGTCGACGGTCTTGGTGACGTCCTCGGGGAGGTCGTAGCTCATCTCGGCGATCTCGCCGGCGACGCCGATGAGGCGTCGGAGCAGGGCGTGCTCCTCGATGATGCGGGCGTAGCGACCGGCGTTGGAGATGGCGGGGGTGCTGGCCTGCAGGGTGACCAGGGTGGCCGGGCCGCCGACGGCGTCGAGCAGGCCGGCGCGGCGCAGCTCCTCGGCGACGGTGACCGGGTCGGCGGGCTCGCCGGCGGCCGACAGCGAGGTGATGGCCTCGAAGATGTGGCCGTGGGCCGGCTTGTAGAAGTTCTCGGCGTCGAGGACCTCGGACGCGGTGGCGATGGCGTCCTTCGACAGCAGCATCGCCCCGAGGAGGGACTCCTCGGCCTGGAGGTTGTGGGGTGGGACCCGGCCGGCCCCGGAGGGGCGGGAGGATCGAGGCTCGTCGTCGGTGAAGCTCATGGCCCGACCACTCTCCCCCGCGGGCCCTGGGGATCGGTAGGGGCACAACCCCGGTTTCTGCTGGGCACAGCCCTGTGGACGGGCTGTGGACAACAACCCGAACCTGTGGAGCGTGCAACCTGCAGCGAACCCTTGTGCGCCATGGGAACCACCCTACGCAGGGGGTGTGACAGCGCCTGGGTGCCGCACTGTGGACAAGCAACCATCGTGCTCTGACCAGCATTGCTGTCCAGGAGATGAACGGTCGGTGACCTCACTCACCACCGGGCGCGGTCGACCCGACCCCGGACGCGGACGAGGGGCCGCCGGAGCGACCCCTCGTGCACGATTCGTCGGTGCCGGCCGGAGCCGGCGGCGGATCAGCTGGCGCTGACCTCGACGGTGATCTGGAACTGCACCTCGGAGTGCAGCTTGGCCGTCACCTGGTGCGTGCCGGTCGTCTTGATGGGCTCGTCGAGCACGATGACCTTGCGGTCGAGCTCGATGCCGGTCTGGGCGTTGACAGCGTCGAGGATCTCGGTCGTGGCGACCGAGCCGAAGAGCTTGCCCTCACCGCTGGCCCGCGAGGTCACGGTGATGACCGCCGGGACGAGGGTCTTGGCGATCTCCTCGGCCGCGGCACGGGCCACGGCGTCCTTGGTGTCACGCGAGCGCCGCATGGCCTCGGCCTGAGCGGTGACGCCCGGGCTGGCCTTGATGGCGAAGCCCTTGGGCACGAGGAAGTTGCGGGCGTAGCCGTCCGCGACGTCGACGATGTCGCCCCTCTTGCCGACGCCCTCGACGTCGGAGCGAAGCAGCAGCTTCATTCGGTCACCTCCGCGACCTCGACCTCGACCACCTCGGTGACCTCGCCGTCGGTCTCGATGACCTCGACGGCCTCGGCGACCTCGGTGTTCGGGGCCTCGAGGGTCGCCTCTTCACGACGCCCGCGATCGCCACGGTCACCACGATCGCCGCGGTCCCGGCCGCCACCACGCTGGGTCGTGACCCGGTTGGTGTACGGAAGGAGCGCCATCTCACGGGCGTTCTTGATGGCCCGGGCGATCTCCTTCTGCTGCTGGGAGTCGTTGCCGGTCACCCGACGGGCGCGGATCTTGGCCCGATCGGACATGAAGCGACGGAGGAGGTTGACGTCCTTGTAATCGACGTACTCCACCTTCTCCTGCGTCAGGACGCTGATCTTCTTCTTGCTGCGACGCGCGTTGTCCTTGTTCTTCCCGCGCTTGGGTGCTGCCTTTGCCATCAGAACGGCTCCTCATCCATGTCGTACCCTGCCGGGGCCTCGTTCTGCACGGGGCGCGGGGCGGGGGCGGGAGCGTTGCCGCCGCCTCCACCGCTGCCGCCGCCGTCGAAGCCGTCACGGCGTTCGTTGCGGACCACCTGAGCGGTGGCGTAGCGCAGGCTCGGGCCGATCTCGTCGGCGACGACCTCGACCTTCGAACGCTTGTCGCCGTCCTGGGTCTCCCAGGAGCGCTGATCGAGGCGACCGGTCACGACGACGCGGCTGCCCTTGGTGATCGACTCGGCCACGTTCTCGGCCATCTGCTGCCAGCAGGTGACGTCGAAGAACGAGACCTGCTCTTCCCATTCGTTGGTCTGACGGTTCTGCCAGCGACGGTTGACCGCGAGACCGAACGTGGCGACCGCCTGGCCGCTCGACGTGAATCGGAGCTCGGGGTCGCGCGTGCAGTTGCCGACCAGTGTGACGCTGTTACCAGGTGCCATCTCAGCTCTCCCTGGGTTACTCGGCCGTGGCCGAGGCCGCCTCGCCGAGCAGGCCGCGTCGAGCGGCCTCCGCGTCGGGAAGGCGCATTGTCTTGTGGCGGACGACATCGTCCGCGAGGTGCAGCACCCGCTCGACCTCGGACAGGTCACGACCCTCGGTCGAGATGTCCAGGACGACGTAGATGCCTTCCCACTTGTGGTTGATCTCGTAGGCGAACCGGCGACGACCCCAACGGTCGGTCTTCACCACGGTGCCACCGCCGGCCTCGACCAGGCGGTTCACGTTCGCGAGATGTGCGTTGACGGCGGTGTCCTCGACATCGCCATCAAAGATGATCATGAGTTCGTATGCCCGCATCGCGGAGCATCACCTCCCTCTGGACCCGATCCCTCCTGGGACCCGGGGCCCCGTACGCACGGGGCAGGGCTTCAATTGGACCGGGCGACCCTAGCGGACCCGAGGGGGTTTTCCCAAGAGCGCCCCGCCGGGCGCCGGGGCCGCGGCCTCAGGCCGTGCCGCCCCCGGGCGTGCACGGCGAGCCCAACGCGATGGTCGAGCCCTCCACGAGGCCGAGGCCGTCGAGCGCCCCCTGGGGGACCTCGACGGCGTAGCGGTAGCGGCCGGCGGCGGAGCTGACCGGGCAGTCGGTGACCCCCTCGGGGCAGGGATCCATGTCGGCGGTCGACACCAGCGAGCCGTCGGCGGCGTACCAGGCGATGGAGAGGGGGAGGAGGGTGTCCTTCATCCAGAAGCCGGACGTGGTGTCGTTGGCGAACGCGAACACCATCGCGGCCGCCCCACCGAGCTCCGGGTCGGTGACGGCCATGAGGCCCTGGTTGCGCAGCTGCGGGGTGTCGGCCAGCCACACGCAGAGCTCCTCCACCGTGCCGTCGGGCAGGGTGACGATGAGGGTGACCGCGGAGAAGCCCTGGGGGCCGCGCAGGGCCGTGGCCGTGGTCGTGCTCGTGGCCGTCGAGCCGCCGCCACCGGCGTCGGGCGCGGCGGAACCGTCGGAGGAGCACCCCGCGAGCGTGAGCACCGCCACGGCCACGAGGCCGGCCAGCACCGCCCGGAGGGCGCTCCCCGACCGGTGGGTCACGCCAGGTGGGCGCCGTAGAGGCCGAGGGCGTCGGCCTCGCCGGAGGAGAGGTGGTAGCTCTCGTCGGCGTTCGGGAAGGCCCCGGTGCGCACGTCGTCGGCGTAGGCACCGAGCGCACGGGTGCCCTCCGCGCCGAGGGCGGCGTAGCGGCGGACGAACTTCGGGGTGATGCGCTCCTCGATGCCGAGCACGTCGTGGAACACCAGCACCTGGCCGTCGGTGCCGGGACCGGCCCCGATGCCGACGGTGGGGATGTCGATGGCCTCGGTGAGCATGCGGCCGACCTCGTCGGGCACGCCCTCCACCACGATCGAGAAGCAGCCGGCGTGCTGGAGCGCCTTGGCGTCCTCGGCCAGGGCGAGGGCGGCGTCGTGCTTGCGGCCCTGCACCTTGAACCCGCCCATGGCGTTGACCGACTGCGGGGTGAGCCCGATGTGGCCCATCACGGGGATCTCGGCGTCGATCAGGGCCTCGATCATCGGGAGGCGCTTGCGGCCGCCCTCGAGCTTCACGGCCTGGGCCCCGGCGCGGATGAGCTGGGCGGCGTTGCGGACGGTGTCCTCGACCGACACGTGGTAGCTGAGCCACGGCAGGTCGGCGACGATCAGGGCCGACGGCTTGGCCCGGGCGACCGCAGCGGTGTGGTGGGCCATGTCGTCGACGGTCACCTGCAGGGTGTCGTCGTACCCGAGCACGACCATGGCCAGGCTGTCGCCCACCAGGATCATGTCGATGCCCGCGGCATCGGCCATGCGCGCCCCTGGCGCGTCGTAGGCCGTGACCATCACCAACGGAACGTCCCCTCGCCGGACCTTGCGGCCGCGGACCGAAGGCACGGTGGTGCGTGCGCTCATCGGAGCCTCCTGTTCCCGTCCAGTGCCCCTCGGCTACCGGCGGTGATCGAACGCTAGCTGTGCCCGGACGGAATCGGCAAAGGAACCGAGCGGGTGTTGGTCACCCCTAGGGCTTCGGCACCGTCGTGGTGGTCGTGGGCGCCTTCGTGGTGGTGGTCGTCGACGGCCGCGTCGTGGGCGTGGTGGTCGACGGCGGGGCCGTGGTCGTGGACGACTCCGGGGCGGTGGAGGGAGGTGTGGTCGTCGACGACGTGGTGGGCCCGGTGATGACCGTGTCGTTGGTGCCCGTGTAGGGCGCGAGCGACGGCTTCGGGAACGGGCAGGAGTCGAGGCCCGCCGTGGCCTTCTCCATGTACTTGCGCCAGATCGTGGCCGGGAACGAGCCACCGGTGACCGACTTGCCGTGCACCGACTTCATGTACCGGGTCTGGCCGTTGGCGTCGAGGTCGGGGTAGCCCATCCAGACCGCGGTGGTGAGCTTGCACGTGTACCCGGCGAACCAGGCGTCGCGGTAGTTCTCGGTGGTGCCGGTCTTGCCCGCCGCCGGCTGGGAGATCTTGGCGCCGGTGCCCGTGCCACCCTCGACGACCTGGTTGAGGGTGTAGTTGACCTCCTCGACGACCTTGTCGTCGAGGACCTTGTCGCCCTTCACCTCGTGCTCGTAGAGCACGTTGCCGGTGGCGTCGGTGACCTTGGAGACGATGAAGGGAGCCCGGTGCTCGCCGCCGTCGGCGAGGGTCGAGTAGGCCGACGCCATGTCGATCACCGACACCTCGCTGGTGCCGAGGGTGAGGGCCGGCACCGCGTCGAGCTCGGAGGTGATGCCCATGCGCTTGGCCAGAGCCGCCACGTTCTCGGGCCCGACCTCGAGCATGAGCTGGGCGTAGGCCGTGTTCGACGACTTCATGGTGGCCTGCACGACGTCGAGCGTGCCCTGGGCGGCGTCGCCGTAGTTGCCGACCTTCCAGTCCTTGCCGCCGTCGGCCTTGGGGATCGTCAGCGAGGCCGGGGCGTTGTAGGTCTTGTTCAGCGGGATGCCCTGGTTCATGGCCTCGGTGAGGGTGAAGATCTTGAACGACGAGCCCGGCTGACGACCGCCGCCGCCACCCTCGGCGCCGACCGCGAGGTTGACCTTGCTGGCGCTGTAGTCACGGCCGCCGACCATCGCCCGCACGGCGCCCTGCTCGTCGATCGACACCAGGGCGGCCGCGGGGTCGCCCGGCTGGTCGAGGGTGGAGTTCACCGCGTCGACCGCGGCCTCCTGGTTGTTCATGTCGACGGTCGTGTAGACCCGCAGCCCGCCGCCGTAGACCTCGGCGTCGGTGAAGCCGCCGTCGTTCACCAGCCAGTGGCGCACGTAGTCGATGACGTAGTCGGTGCCCCACTCCGGATGGGCGACGCGGCCGTAGTTCGCCTTGGTCGCGCGCTGGAGGACGTCGTCCCAGCCGAGGGCGGAGTACTCGTCGTACTGGGCCTGGGTGATGTCGCCGGTCTCGACCATTGCCTTCAGCACCGAGTTGCGGCGCTGCACGGCAGTGGCCCGGTTGGTGCCGAACTTGGCGTCGTCGGGCGGGAGCTGGGCATCGGCGGTCTCGGGCGAGCGGATCAGCCCGGCCAGGTAGGCGGCCTCGGGCAGGGTGATGTCGCCGACCGACTTGCCGAAGTAGGCCCGCGAGGCGGCCTCGACGCCGTAGGCGCCCCGGCCGAAGTAGATGGTGTTGAGGTAGCGGGTGAGGATCTCCTGCTTGGGGAGCTCGCGCTCGAGCTTCACCGCCAGCGCGGCCTCCTTCACCTTCCGGGTGATGGTGCGCTCCTGGGACAGGTAGACGTTCTTCACGTACTGCTGGGTGATCGTCGAGCCGCCCTGCTGCACGCTGTCGCTGCGCAGGTTGGCCCACAGGGCCCGCACGATGCCCACGGGGTCGACGCCACCGTGGTCGTAGAAGGTGCGGTCCTCGGCGGCCAGCACGGCCTGCACGAGGGTGGGCGGCAGCTGCTCGTAGGTGACGGCGATGCGGTCCTCGCTGCCGGAGAGCTGGGCGATCGAGTTGTCGGCGTTGCAGCCCGAGGTCACGTCGGCGGCGCAGAAGAACGAGGTCTGCAGCAACGGCGGCTCCTTCTCCGGGAGCGGCACCTGGGTGAAGAGGTAGCCGGCACCGGCGATGGCGAGCACGAAGACCAGCGCCACGGCGAAGAACGGACGGCGCATGCGCCAGAAGATGCTGCGCTTCTTGCCGTTGGGCTTGAGGTCCTGGCGCTTGGCGCGGCGCGCGGCCTTCCGCGAGCTCCTGGCGCTGGGACCGGCCGCGCCGGTGGATCGGGGTGACATGTGGGGGGTCTACTGCTCCGTCTGGGCTCGGCCGCGGGGCGCGGATCCGGCCAGTGTCCGTCGGCCGACATAACGCGGAGCGAAGGAGATCCCGCCGGGAGCACGGCCGCGGGGAGACGTGGTTCCGAGGGAGGTGCCGTGCGCCGGCGTCGCAGCCATGGTGCTACGCCGAGCGGGCGGGGTTGAGGATGAACGTGCGGGCGAGGTGGTTCCAGCTGCAACCGGGGCAGACCTCGACGACGTAGCAGGCGTACTCGCCCTGGCGCCGCGAGAGCTCCTTGAGCTCCTTGGCGGTGGTGATGCAGCGCCCGTGCTTGGGCAGGCGGGGCCCGAAGACGTAGGAGACGAGCACCAGCTTCTCCTCCTCGCAGATCGGGCAGTCGCGGTCGGAGGGCGAGGAGGCCTCCTTCGCCGCCCGCACCAGCTCGGGGTGCGCGTCGCACACCTCGTGCTGCGCCAACCGGCCCTTGCGGAACTCCGAGATCAGGTGCTGGCGCGCGAGTCGGTAGTCGACCTCGCCGGGTGCGCCGGTGGCGGCGCCCCGCACGGATCCGGGACCGAAGCTCACGGACGACGAGGGTAGCGACACCTCGCCGCCGAGAGCGGCGCGGGCGCCCGATGCCACAGCGGGTCGGTCCACCGACCCGGCGGCGGGGCGCGGGAGACTGGGCCGGTGACCGACCACGGTTCTTTCCCCCCGCCCGGGCCCACGCCCGTCGCCGCCTTCCCCGCCGACGCCGACCTGCCGGTCGACGTCGTGGTCTACGGGCCCGACATCCCCGACGAGGCCTCGCTGCGCCTGATCGGGCCGACCGAGGGCAAGCGCCTCCTGGTCCTCGGCGCCGGCGGCGGCCACACGGCCGTGGCCCTCGCCTCCCAGGGTGCCCACGTGATCGTCGTCGACGCCCACCACGACCGGCTCGAGGTCGCCCGCCGGCTGGCCGACGCCCACGAGGTGAAGCTCGAGCTCCACCACGGCGACCTGGCCGAGCTGGCCTTCGTGCGCGCCGACACCGTCGACGCCGCCCTCTCGGTGCACGAGCTCGGCCGCCTCGACGACCTCGACCGGGTACTGCGCCAGGTCAACCGGGTGCTGCGCACGGGCTCGGCCCTCGTGGCGTCGCTGCCCCACCCGGCGTCGCTCATGCTCGACGACACCGAACCCGGGCCTCCTCGGGTGGTGCGTGCCTACGCCGAGCGGTCGTCACGCGTCGTGGGCGACCAGCGGGTGTACCCCCGCACCATCGCCGAGGTCTTCTCGTCGTTCGCCCGCGCCAACTTCCGGGTCGACACCGTGCTCGAGCCGCCGGTGCAGCACGACGAGCCCAGCCCGTTCTGGAGCGAGACCATGACCCTCGTGCCCGCCACCCTCGTGGTGCGGGGCCGCAAGGACGGCGTCTGACGCCCTAGCCCGGAAGGCCGGCCTGCCGCTCGGCCCACCAGGCGTCGAGGCGGCGGTACGCCTCCTCCTCGCCGAGGGGGCCCTCCTCGAGGCGCAACTCGAGCAGGAAGTCGAGGGCCTGGCCCACGTCGCGGCCCGGCGTGAGGCCGAGGTGCGACATCACCTGGTTCCCGTCGAGGTCGGGGCGGATCGACTTGAGCTCCTCGCTCGCCTGCAGCTCCGCGATGCGGGCCTCGAGCTCGTCCATCCGCCGGGCCAACGTCGCCGCCTTGCGCTCGTTGCGGGTGGTGCAGTCGCAGCGGGTGAGCTCGATCAGCTCGGGCAGCAGGTCGTCGGCGTCGCGGACGAAGCGGCGCACGGCGGAGTCGGTCCAGCCCATCTTGTAGGTGTGGAACCGCAGGTGGAGGAACACCAGGCGGCTCACGCGCTCGATGTCGTCGGTGGAGTACTTGAGCGCCTTCATGCGCTCGCGGGTCATGCGGGCGCCGACGACCTCGTGGTGGTGGAACGACACGCCGCCGTCGCCGATCGCACGGGTGCGGGGCTTGCCGATGTCGTGGTAGAGCGCCGACAGGCGCACGAGGCGCTCGGGCCGGGTCTTGGCGACCACCGCGATGGTGTGGGTGAGCACGTCCTTGTGGCGGTGGATCGGGTCCTGCTCGAGGCGCATCTTGGCGAACTCGGGCAGGAAGCGGTCGATGAGGCCCGTGTCGGCCAGGAACCACAGCCCGGCACTGGGGTCGTCGACCACCACGAGCTTGTCGAACTCGTCGCGGATGCGCTCGGCCGAGACGATGTCGAGGCGGTCGGCCATCTTCTCGACGGCCGCGGTGAGCTCAGGAGTCGGCTCGAGGCCGTAGCCGGCGATGAACCGGGCCGCTCGCAGCATCCGCAGCGGGTCGTCGGAGAACGAGACCTCGGGCGACAACGGCGTGCGCAGGCGGCCGGCGACGAGGTCGTCGGCCCCGCCGAAGGGGTCGATCAGCACGGGCTCGGGGAGGGCGAGCGCCATGGCGTTGACGGTGAAGTCCCGGCGGGAGAGGTCGGCCTCGACCGCGTCGGAGAACTCGACGGTGGGCTTCCGGGAGTCGGGGTCGTACGCCTCGGCCCGGTGGGTGGTGATCTCGAAGTCCCAGCCGTCCTTGCGGCAGCCGATGGTGCCGAAGCGCTCGCCCTGGGTCCACACCGAGTCGGCCCAGCCCTTGAGCAGCCGCTTGGTGTCGGCGGGGAGGGCGTCGGTGGTGAGGTCGATGTCACGGCCCGACGACATGTCACGGCCGAGCAGGAGGTCGCGGACCACCCCGCCCACGAGGTAGAGGCGGAACCCGGACGCGGCGAAGCGCTCGGCCAGCGGGGACGTGCGCTCGAGGACGGGGCGCAACCGGTCGGGGATCACGGGCGTCGAGGCTACCGGTGCCACCGACGGGCACCGGCGGGCGGCATCGGGGGCGTGGCGGCCGGGTCGGGCCTCAGTGCGGATCGGCGGCGCGCATGTGGGCCACCGCGTCGACGACGTTGCGGCCCGGCCCACCACTGGACGCGGCCTCGGGCCGGTACTCGAGGTCGACGAGCGCGGCCAGCGCCGAGCCGGTGCAGGCGGTGAGGGCGTCGAGGTCGTAGCCGCCCTCGAGGTAGACGATGCACCTCCCGGCCGGCACCAGGCCCTGGAGCTCACGGGTCATGTCGGCGTAGTCGCCCGAGGTGAGGTTGAGGCCGGTGAGGGGATCGCGGTGATGGGCGTCGAAGCCGGCGGAGATGAGCAGCCACGTGGGCTTCCACTCGTCGACCACGGGACGGATGACCTCGTCGATGGCGAGCCGGTAGACGTCGCCGGTGGCACCCCGGGGGAACGGGAAGTTGATGGTGGTGCCGGCCCCCTCGCCCCAGCCGGTCTCCTCGAGCGCACCGGTGCCGGGGTAGAGCGGGTACTCGTGCATCGAGACGTAGAGCACACGGGGGTCGCGGAAGAAGACGTCCTGGGTGCCGTTGCCGTGGTGGGCGTCGTAGTCGACGATCAGCACCTTCTCGCCCCGGTCGGCCAGGGCCATGGCGGTGACCGCCACGTTGTTCACGAGGCAGAAGCCCATCGGGGTGCGAGGCGTGGCGTGGTGCCCGGGCGGGCGCACCGCGCAGAAGGCGACGTCGCCCTCGCCCGCGTCGAGGCGGGCCACCGCGTCGAGGCCCGCGCCGGCGGCGCGCAGGAGGGCGGCGAAGGAGTCCTCGCAGACCACGGTGTCGGCGTCGAGGTGACCACCGCCCATGGCCGTGAACTCCTCGAGGCCGAGCAGGTAGCGGCCGGGGTGGACCTTCTCGATGAGGTCCCACGGGGCCGGTCCCGGCTCGAAGCGCACCACGGCGTCACGCAGGCCGGCGGCGTCGATCCCCTCCATGACGGCGGTGAGGCGGGCCGGGCGCTCGGGATGGCCCGGACCCGTGTCGTGCAGCAGGAACTGCGGGTGGACCGCCATCAGGATCGTCACGCGGCCACGCTATCCCCGCGCCCGCCCACCACCCCAGGTGACCGGCCGGCGCGGCGCCCGGGCCCGACCCCCGATCGGTCCTAGGCTTGCCCCCACGGCCATGCGACGACTGGACACCATCACCGGAGGCGCCGACCGGCTCCGGATCGGCTCGTGGCGCGGCGATCCCGCCGTCGCGCTGCTGAGCCCCAGCCCCGGCATCGCGCCCACCCGGTCAGGCATCGCCCGCGCCGTCGACGAGCTGCGCCGCCGGGGCTACCGCTCGGTGCTCACCCCGGCACTGGCCGAGAGCGAGCAGGCGCCCTTCGTGGCCGCCGGCTTCACCGTGCACGAGCGCCTGCACCTGCTCGGCCACGACCTCCGACGGGTGCCGACGCCGTCCACCCCCGCCGCCCGCCTGCGCCGGGGGCGCAACCGCGACATCCCCCACGTGCTCGAGGTCGACGGCCTGGCCTTCGACCGCTTCTGGCGCTTCGACACCACCGGCCTGGCCGACGCCCGCACGGCCACCCCCCACGCCCGGTTCCGGGTCGCCACCATCGCCGGCGAGGTCGTCGGCTACCACGTCACCGGCCGGGCCGGCACCCTGGGCTACCTCCAACGCCTCGCCGTGCACCCCGACCGCCACGGCCACGGCATCGGCACCGCCCTGGTGGGCGACTCGCTCGACTGGTGCCACCGCAAGGGCTGCCGGTCGGTCCTGGTCAACACCCAGGAGGCCAACCAGCGCGCGCTGTCGCTCTACGAGCACCTGGGGTTCCGCTCCGAGCCCACCGGGCTGGCCGTGCTCGAACGCCCCCTCGACGACGGACCGGCGGGGTGAGCGCGCTCGCACGCCGACACCTCCCGACCGTCCGGCTCGTCGCGGTCGTCGTGGTGCTGGTGATGACCACCGCGTGGGGATGGGCCGCCGGCCGCGCCGACGCGCAGAGCTCCGGCGGTACACCCGTCACCCTCACGCTCCAGCGCCAGACCGACTGGGTGGCGCCCGAAGGCGTGTTCCAGGTGGCCGTCAGCGCCACCGGCCTCCCGGCCGGGGCGACCATCGGCGGCGAGCTCCACCAGAAGGTGGCGAGCCGCGGCACCCTCGACGCCGTCGCCAACGGCGAGGTGCCAGGCGACAGGATCTGGGAGGTCACGGCGCGGCCGGTCACCGAGCTGACCGGCCCCGACGGGGCCATCGTGGTCAGCCTGCCGGTGACCACCGGCTCGTCGGCCGCCACGGGCGCAGCGCCGCTCCCCACGGCCGGCGTGTACCCGTTCGAGGTGCGGGTCTTCGACGGCACGAGCGACGTCCCGATCGCCACCCTCGTCACGACCCTGCTCCGGCTCGGCGCCCCCGACGAGGTCTCCGCCTCGACCACCCTGGCCGTCGGGGTGGTCGTGCCCGTGCAGGCCGACCCGGTGCCCGGGCTCGACGGCTCCCCCACCCTCGACGACGCCGCGGCCGAGCGCCTCACCACCACCATCGGCCTCACCGCGCTGCGCCCCGCCGTGCCGCTCACCCTGGCCCCCTCCCCCGAGTCGATCCAACTGCTCGACACCCGCGACGCCGCGGGTGAGGCCTCCGTGGCCCAGCTGCGGGCCGGCCCCACCCGCACGGTCCTCGGCGCCCCCTATGCCCCCGTCGACAGCGGGTCGTGGATCGACAGCGGGATGCCGGCCGAGCTCGACGACCAGTACGCGGCCGGCAACGCCACCCTCGCCAAGCTGCTGCGATCGCGACCCGACGAGCGACTCGCCGTGCTCGACCGCACCGTGAGCCCGGCCGCGCTCGACCGCCTCCGCGCCGGTGGGATCGACGCCGTCGCGGTGCCCTCGAACCAGCTCTCCCCGCTGTCGAGCGCCGCCACCACCAGCACCTTCACCTCGCAGTTCGAGCTGGCCGTCGACGGTGGCCCGAACCTGCGGGCCGTCGTCGCCGACGACATCACCTCCGCCCGCCTCACCCAGGGCGCCGACCCCGTGCTCGCCGGCCACCGGGCCCTGGCCGAGCTCGCCTACCTCCAGTACGCCGCGGGCGCGGCCTCCCACGGCATCGCGGTCAACGTGCCCGGGAGCACCTCGACCGCGGCGCTGGCCACGTTCCTCGACGGCCTCGCCGACACCACGGGAACCAACGGCGTCGACGGCATCTCCCCGGGCGAGCCCATGGTCAGCCCCGTGACCCTGGGTGACCTCTTCGAGGTCACCGCGACCGCCAACGCCACCGGCAGCCGCACCGCTCCCCTCGTGCGGACCTACGAGGCCGATCCCCCCACCGACCTCGGTAGTTACCCGGCAAACCTTCGCGGCGCCCGAGTCGCCCTCGGTGGCCTCCGCTCCCTGGTTCCCACCGCCGAGGAGGTCACCGACGCGATCGCCCGCACCCTGCTGTCCTCCGGCGCCCGCAACCTCGACGCCGACGGCCGCGACGCCATGATCGGCTCGGCCGAGCGGTCGATCACCGCCGTCACCGACGAGATCGTGGTCGCCCCCGAACAGGTCGTCACCCTCACGTCGAGCTCGGGGGAGGTCCCCCTCAACCTCGAGAACCGGCTGCCGTACGAGGCCAGGGTCCGCATCGTGCTCACCAGCGCCAAGCTCGACTTCCCCCAGGGCTCGGTGATCGAGGAGACCATCCCGGCCGCCCAGACCAAGACCATCAAGCTCCCGGTCGAGATCCGGGCCTCGGGCGCCTTCCCCCTCACCGTCGAGATCAGCTCGGCCAACGGCGACCTCGCGGTGGCCACCACCCGCTACACCGTGCGCTCCACCGCCATCTCCGGCATCGGCCTGATCCTCTCGGTCGGCGCCGGTCTGTTCCTGCTGGTGTGGTGGGCGCGGCACTTCCGCACGACCCGCCGGGCCCGCAAGCTGGTGGCCTCGAACCATCCGGCCCTCTCGGTCGGCGAGCCGGATGGCTACGCTCCGCCCGACAGCGACCCGAGTCCGGCCCCGGCCGACCCGAGTCCACCCGACCCCGACCCTCTGGAGGGCAGATGAGCGTCCACATCGTCACCGACAGCTCCTGCGACCTCACCCACGCCGAGACCGATGCCCTGGGCATCGGCGTCGTGCCGCTGAGCATCCGCTTCGGACCTGACGAGTACATCGACCGCGAGCAGCTCAGCGTCGAGGACTTCTACGCCACCATGGCCTCCACCGGCCTGCTGCCCGAGACCGCTGCACCCTCACCGGGGCGCTTCGAGCAGGAGTTCCGGGCCGCCCACGAGGCCGGCGCCGACTCCGTGGTCTGCATCAACCTCTCCGGCGGCCTGTCGGCCACGGTCCAGTCGGCCCGCACCGCGGCCAAGGCCCTCGAGGGCGAGATCGACGTCCGCGTCATCGACAGCCTCTCCCTCACCGGAGGCCTGGGCACGATGGTGCTCGACGCCGCCAACGCCGCCGCCGGTGGCGCCGACGCCGACGCCGTGGTCCAGCTGGTCGAGTCGATGGTCGGCCGCACCGAGATCTACGGCGCCCTCGACACGCTCGACAACCTGAAGAAGGGCGGCCGCATCGGCAGCGCCAAGGCCCTCCTCGGGTCGATGCTGTCGGTGAAGCCCATCATCCGCATCGTCGACGGCACCGTCGAGGAGGCCGGCAAGCAGCGCACCCGCCGCCGCGCCCTCGAGTTCCTCCGCGACAAGCTCTTCGAAGAGCCTGTCGTCGAGGAGCTCTCCGTGCTCCACGGGGAGGCGCCCGACATCGACGACTTCCTCGAGATGATCTCGTCGCGCTACCCGCGGGAGTCGATCCGTCTGGGCAAGATCGGGGCCGTCATCGGCACCCACGGCGGCCCCGGCGTGATCGGCATGTGCTACCTCAAGGCGTGATCCACCCTCCCGGAGCACCGGCGTGACCGACTCCCCCCGAGCGGGCACCGGCCGCCTCCTCGCCGGCCGCTACCGCCTCGACCGCCATCTGGCGAGCGGCGGCATGGCCGAGGTGTGGGAGGCCACCGACGAGGTGCTCGGCCGCCCGGTGGCGGTGAAGCTGCTCCACGGCCACCTGGCCGACGACCCCGCCCTGCGGGCCCGCTTCCACCACGAGGCGGTGGCCGCGGCGCGCCTGGTGCACCCGGCGATCGTCGCCATCTACGACACCTGCGACGAGCCCGGGGCCGAGGCCATCGTGATGGAGCTCGTGCGGGGCCGCACCCTCAGGGAGTTCCTCGACGAGCGGGGCCGCCTCGAACCGGTCGAGGTCGTGCACATCGGGGCGGAGGTCGCCTCCGCCCTCACGTGCGCCCACAAGGCCGGCATCATCCACCGCGACGTGAAGCCCGCCAACATCCTGCTGTCCGACGACGGGCGGGTCCTGGTCACCGACTTCGGCATCGCCAAGGTGCTCGACGCGCCCGACCTCACCCGCACCTCACAGCTGCTCGGGACGGTGAAGTACCTGGCCCCCGAGCAGGTCGAGAGCGGCCCGGTCGACGCCCGCACCGACGTGTACGCCCTGGGGGCCGTCCTCTACGAGGCGCTGTGCGGCGAGGCGCCGTTCCGGGCCGACAACCAGGCGGCCCTCGCCCTGGCGCGGCTCACCCGCGACCCTCAACCTCCGCACGACATCGTGGTCGGGGTGCCGCCGGCCCTCGAGGCCGCGGTGATGCGGGCCCTCGCCCGACACCCCGACGACCGCTTCACCAGCGCCGACGAGCTGCGCACCGCCCTGCTCGGCGTGCGTCCCCCGCAGTGGGGCGACCACACCGTCGTCACCGGAGCCGAGGCCCTGGCCGCGGCCGGCGCCGCCAACGCCGCCGCCCACGGGCTGGGCCCCGGGCCGGGCTCGCCGGGCGACACTCCCGGCTGGGGCACCCCCGCGGTCGCCCCTCCCGCTCCTGCCCCCTCGAGGCGCCGCATCGGCCCCGGCGTGGTGCTGAGCCTCATCGTCGTGGTCGTGCTGGTGCTGGCTGCGCTGCTCGTCGCCACCACCGACATCGGCCACGAGCTCTTCTCCCCCGACGACAGCCCCTCCTCCGGCGACGCCGTGCCCGCCTCGCGCCTCGTGCCGCTCGCGGGGGCCCACTCCTTCGATCCCCAGGGCGACGACGCCGGCGAGAACGACCAGTTGACCGGGGCGGCGATCGACGGCCAGGCCTCGACCGCGTGGCGCACGGTCTCGTACACCAGCCGCACGTTCGGCAACCTCAAGAGCGGGGTCGGGCTGGTGATCGACCTCGGCGCCACCACGAAGGTCGACAAGGTCGCCATCACCTCCCCCACCACGGGCTGGGCGGTGTCGGCCTACGTCGCCGACGGCGACCCGGCCCAGCTGGCCGGATGGGGCACGCCGGCGGCGTCGGTGGCCGACATCCGCGGCGCGACGACCACCCTCGACCTCGACGGCGCGTCCGGCCGGTCGATCCTGCTGTGGATCACCGACCTCGGTGACGGTCCCCAGTTCCGGGTCGAGATCACCGACGTCCTCGTCTCCTCCTGACCGAACCGGTCGGGGCGGGCGCCCACTAGGGTCACGGCATCGCCGAGCGGGACGTCCCAGCGCTGGTCCATGCCGCACAGGCCGGGGACCGCGACGCCCTCGAAGAGCTCCTGCGCGGCCAGATCGACCGCATCCACGGGCTGTGCCGCAAGCTCTGCGGCAACGGGCCCGATGCCGAGGACGCCACCCAGGAGGCGCTGATCGCCGTGGTGCGCGGACTCCCACGCTTCGACGGGCGCTCGGCGTTCTCCACCTGGGTCCACAGGGTCGCGACCAACGCCTGCCTCGACGAGCTGCGCCGCAAGGGCCGGCGCCCGCAGGTGGCCAGGCGCCTCGATGCCGCGCCCGACCCCGGCGACGGCGGGCCCCGGGCCCTCGACCTCGCCGACCCCACCCCCGGCGTCGACGAGAGGCTGCCCGACCGCATGGCCATCGACGACGCCCTGGCCGCACTGCCCGAGGAGTTCAGGGTGGCCGTGGTGCTGCGCGACCACCTCGGCCTCGACTACGCCGAGATCGCCGAGGCCCTCGACCTGCCGCCCGGAACCGTGCGATCGCGCATCGCCCGCGGGCGAGCCCGTCTGGCCGCGCTCCTCGGTCCCCTTCCGTCTGAGACAGGGAACCCAGGGCCCGGCGAGGGCGTCCAAGGAGGTGCGCCATGAACGACGACCACTCCCCCATCGAGCCCACCCCGGGCGCAGGCCCGACCGGGCCCCTCGACGACGAGGTCATCTCCGCCGTGCTCGACGGGGAGGCCACCCCGGGCGAGCGCGCCCTGGTCGAGGGCTCGGTCGAGGGTCGCGCCCGGCTCGAAGAGCTCCGGGCCGTGGCGGAGGCGACCGCCGAACCGGTGGCGCCCCTTCCGGCCGCCACGACCGAGGTGCTGCTCGGCCGAGCCCTCGATGCCGCCTCGACCCCGACGGCCGAGCCGATCGCCCTCTCGACCCGACGCGACCGGCGCGACGGGCGGTCGCGCGGCGACGGTTGGCGACGGTTCGGCACCGCCGTCGCCGCGGTGGCCGCCGTGGTGGTCGTGGTGGGCGGCATCGTCGCCCTGGGCAAGACCACCAGCCGGAGCTCGTCATCGGACACGGCCTCGAGCGCGACCGCGGCCGAGCAGGGTGGCTCGGTCACCTCGACCATCGTCGGCGGTGACACAGCGGCGCGTGCGGCGAACGGCGTGGTCCCGCCGAACCTGGGGCCGTTGTCCGACGCCCAGCTCGTGCTCGACCGCTACACCGTGCTCGTGGGAATCGACCCCACGGTCACCCACTCGTTCAGTGGCGACCCGACCTCCGGTTCGGGCTCGGCGACGGCCGAGAGCGACAGTCCGGCGCCTGCAGCCGACGCCGCGACCGCCGCGTCGACCACGGCCTGCCCGGTGCCGCCGGTGCCGGTCGAGCCCGGCGAGGTCTGGACGGTGACCGCCACGGCTCTCCTGCCGGAGGGCCCGGTGCTGGTGATGGCCAACGGGCTGGCGTCGCCCGCCAACCGGGTGCTGGTGGTCGACGCCGGCACCTGCGCGGTGCTCGACGAGCGCACGCTCTGAGGGCCGCCGCACCGAGCCGACAACAGTCCGGGTGGCCGACTCGGGCACAGGGGTAGGATCCCCCGCCATGGAGACGCCGGGGAACGACGAGCCCAGCCCGACCGAGGGGTCCAGCGCGCCGACGCCCCCTCCGGCCTCGGCCCCGACTCCCCCGACGCCGCCCGTCGAGCCTCCCGCGGCCGCCGTGCCGCCGACTCCGCCGGCTCCCCCCACCCCTCCGGCGCCGCCCCCGTCACCGGGTCCGGCCGGGGGCGACGACCAGCCCGAGGAGAGCGCCGCGGCCAAGGTGCTCGACGAGGTCGAGCACGTCTTCGACGGCGGGCTCGAAGGCGACTGGCCGGCCCGGGCCGCCGACGTCATCGTCAACGTGGTCGGCCTGGTCCGCGACAACACCACCGGCCGCATCACCACGATCGCCCGGGGCCTGGTCTTCGGCCTGTTCGCCGCCGTGATCGGCACCGCCGTCTTCGTGATGCTGATCATCGCCTCCATCCGACTCCTCGACGAGGCCCTGCCGTCCGGGGTCTGGCTCGCCTACCTCGTCCTCGGTGTCGTCGTGGTGATCGCAGGAGCACTTGTCTTCCGCAAGCGGAACCAACCCGCACCCCCCGCCGGGAATACCGGCCGACCCTGAGCCGTTGACGAGATATACCCCTAAGGGGTATGTCCCCCCTAACCGGAGCCTTCATGTCCGAGTCGTCCGACGTCCGCAACGTCATCATCATCGGGTCCGGCCCTGCCGGGCTCACCGCCGCGATCTACACCGCGCGCGCCAACCTCGCCCCGCTCCTGATCGAGGGTGAGCCCTCCTCGACGAGCGACCAGCCCGGTGGGCAGCTCATGCTGACCACCGAGGTCGAGAACTTCCCGGGCTGGCCCGACGGCATCATGGGCCCCGAGCTCATGATGCGCTTCCGGGAGCAGGCCGTGCGCTTCGGCACCGAGGTCATCACCCGCAAGGTGAGCAAGGTCGACTTCTCCGCCCGCCCGTTCGGGGTGTGGGTCGGCGATCCCGACACGGCCGAGCCCACCTACAAGGCCCAGTCGATCATCGTCTCGACCGGGGCCCAGTCGCTGATGCTCGGGCTGCCCGAGGAGTCGAAGCTCCTGGGCCACGGCCTCTCGACCTGCGCCACCTGCGACGGCTTCTTCTTCCGTGACCACGACATCGCCGTGATCGGCGGCGGCGACTCCGCCGTCGAGGAAGCCCTCTTCCTCACCAAGTTCGCCAAGACCGTCACCCTGGTGCACCGGCGCGACGAGCTGCGCGCCTCCAAGATCATGCAGGACCGTCTCTTCGCCAACGACAAGATCCGCTTCGCCTGGAACTCCACCGTCGTGGGGATCACCGGTGAGCAGACCGTCGAGTCGATCACCCTCGAGGACACCATCACCGGCGAGCGCCGCGACCTGCCGGTCACCGGTGTGTTCGTCGCCATCGGGCACAAGCCCAACACCGATCTGTTCAAGGGCCAGCTCGAGCTGGCGGGCAACGGCTACCTGGTGACCCACAACGGATCACACACCGACGTCGAGGGCGTCTTCGCCTGCGGCGACGTCCAGGACGACATCTACCGGCAGGCCATCACGGCCGCCGGATCCGGCTGCATGGCCGCCATCGACACCGAGCGCTGGCTCGAGGCCCAGGGCGGCCACTGAGAATCGCGGCGCTGCGGCGCCGACACGGGACGCCGTCCCGTCAACCCGCAGGACCATTCCCAACGGCTGAGATGAGGAGCCATGGCCGACAACATCAGCACCCTTTCCGACGCCACCTTCGACGAGCAGATCGGCTCGTCGTCCGAGCCCGTCATCGTCGACTTCTGGGCCGAGTGGTGCGGCCCCTGCAAGATGATCGCCCCGATCCTCGGTGAGATCGCCGACGAGCAGGCCGGCAAGCTGCAGGTCGCCAAGCTCAACGTCGACGACAACCCCGACACCGCTCGCCGGTTCGGCGTCATGTCGATCCCGACGATGATCGTGTTCAAGGACGGCCAGGAGGCCGCCCGCATCGTCGGGGCCAAGGGCAAGGGCCAGCTCCTCGAGGATCTGCGCCCCTTCCTGTAGGCCACTCGTCGACGGGCCCTCACCGGTCCGTCAGCGACGTCGACAACCCACCGCACCACCGAACGAGGCCACCCCGCCGGCATGGCGGAGGTGGCCTCGTCGCGTTCAGCGAGTGGTCTCCGGGGGACCGGTGAGGCCCACTCCGACCCTCCGTCGGGCCCCCGAGGCCGCTGGTCGAGGGTTGCGAGCGCCAGGACGGCACTCACTCCCCACCAAAGGTTGACCACAGGTTTGCACACAGGCTGGGGAAAACGCTCCAGCCCCAGTTTCGGTGCAGTGTTGAGGGATCCTCAGTCGGTGGGCTCGGGGCCCTCGACGATGACCCGGTAGATGCGCTCCAGGTCCTCGAGGGTGGCGAAGTCGACCACCACACGGCCCCGCTTGGCGCCCATCGACACCTGCACGCGGGTGTCGAGGTGGTTGGAGAGCAGATCCTCGAGCTCGAGGAGGGCAGCGGGCCGCACGACCGCCACCGGCTCCTTCGGCGGGGCGTCGTCGCCCTTCTCGTCGCCGTCGTCGGCCTCGCCGGCGTGCTCGCGCACCCGGTCCTCGACCTCACGCACGGTCAGGTGCTCGGAGACCACAGCTCGGGCCAGTTGCTCCTGGAAGACCCGGTCGGGGCTCCCCAGCAGGGCACGGGCATGGCCAGCGGAGATCTGCCCCTCCGCCAGCAGGCGCTGGATGCTGGGCGGCAGGTGGAGTAGGCGCAGGGTGTTGGCCACCGCCGAGCGGCTCTTGCCGACCCGCTGGGCCACCTCCTCCTGGGTGTGGCCGAACTCCTCGATGAGCTGCTGGTAGGCCGCCGCCTCCTCGAGGGGGGTCAGATCCTCACGATGGAGGTTCTCGACCAGGGCCTGCTCGAGCGAGCGCACGTCCTCGGTGGGGCGGACGATGGCAGGGATGGTCTGGAGACCGGCCCGACGGGCGGCGCGCCAGCGCCGCTCCCCCGCGATGAGCTCGTACTCCTGCGGACCGGACTGCCGGACCAGGATCGGCTGCAGCACACCCACAGCCTGGATCGACGCGGCCAGGCTGACCAGCGCCTCCTCATCGAAGTGCTCACGAGGCTGATAGCTGTTCGGCCGGATCTCCGACACCGGGAGCTCGCGCAGGGCGGCATCGGTGTCCTCCAGACGCTCGGTGGCGGGGATGAGCGCACCGAGACCCTTCCCCAACCCGCTACGACGGCCCACCGGAGACCTCCTTGGCCAACTGCCGGTAGGCGATGGAGCCCCGGCTACTCGGATCGAACGTGATGATCGGCTGCCCGAACGACGGGGCCTCCGAGAGCCGGACCGTGCGGGGCACGATCTGGCGACAGACCTTCTCCCCGAAGTGCTCGCGCACCTCGGTGGCCACCTGGTCGGCCAGCTTGGTGCGGGCGTCGTACATCACCAGGATGATGGTGGAGATCTCGAGGCGGTCGTTCAGGTTCCGCTTCACCAGATCGACGTTGCGCACCAGCTGGCCGAGGCCCTCCAGGGCGTAGTACTCGCACTGGATCGGCACCAGGACCTCGGTGGCGGCGGCGAAGGCGTTGATGGTGAGCAGGCCCAGCGACGGGGGGCAGTCGATGAGGACGTAGTCGTAGTCGTCCTTCACCGAGTCGATGGCGTTGCGGAGGCGGAGCTCCCGACTGAAGGCGGGGACGAGCTCGATCTCTGCACCGGCCAGATCGAGGCTGGCCGGAGCGACGAACAGGTTCCGCACCGAGCTGCCCTCGATGCAGTCCTCCATGGGCGTCTCACCCAGGAGCACGTCGTACATCGACGCCTCGAGCGCCCGGGTGTTGATACCCAGGCCGGTGGAGGCGTTGCCCTGTGGATCGAGGTCGACCACCAGCGTGCGATAGCCGATCTCAGCAAGGCAGGCACCGAGGTTGACGGCGGTGGTGGTCTTGCCCACACCACCCTTCTGGTTGGCGATGGCGATCACCCGGGGGAGCGGTCGTTTGGCGCTGGCCGGCTCCCCTTCGGTGATGAGCTCCTCCACCGGCGCCAGATCGGCCGGCACGTCGACCGCGTGCTCGGGAGTGCCGGTCTCCGCCTGCGCGACGGGCTCAGCGTCCTCGGAGGTGGTGGCGTTCACGGCAGGCTCGGCGGCCTCCGTCTCGGCCGGGGCTTCGGCTTCGTCGGACCGCGCCGACACCTCAGGGACGACGTCGGACGTTCCATCCGACGCCGGTGACTCGGAGCCGGGCGGCTCCGCAGTGGTACTCAATGACGGTGCTGCGTCCTCCACCGTTTCAGGAGGAGTCCCACCGTCGGGCAGGTCGTTATCCATGCACCCCACTCGGGTTCAGGCGGATGGTGCTCCGCCGCACATCGTTCGGGGCGAATCGCCTCACGAACGGAACGCCGCCATCCTGCCCGCCCCACCTCCAAGGGTCAAGGACCCTCACCGGATGTTCCACGTGAAACACCCCGGAGGTCTTGATTCGCGCGTCATCAGGGCCCTCCCGATGTTTCACGTGAAACATGAGGGTTCGGCCCCGCCAGCCCGGGTGCCCGTTCTCCGGGTCCTGTCACCGGGTGGCGTCCCCTGCTCGCCAGCCCTTAACTGCGGAGCGCCAGCCGCGGGGCGCTGACAGGTCACTGTCGTCGGGTCGGCGTCCCGGCTCCGGCGCTGCGCTCGGAACTATCCCCCCGGCGCCACCCGGGATCCGGTCACCCTCATCAGCCGAGACCCGGGAACCAATGGTTGGCAGTTCGCACCGCCGGGCCCTGGGCGAGCGAATCGGGACACCTCGGGAGTGTCCGCGCAACATCGTCTCGGGAGGGGAGGGTCAGAAGAGCGGCCTCTTAGCCGGGAGGCCGTTGCGGCGGGGGTACTGGGGCGGGCAGGGGGAGGTCTGGCGGAGGAGCTTCACGCCGGGGACGTCCGTGTCGGTGGGCTCCATCCCCAAGACCGCCAGTTCTGCCGCGGGCCAGCGGTCGGGGCCCTCGGGGGGCTCACTGACCACCAGCAGGCCGCCGACGGCGAGCAGGGGAGCGGCGCACTCGGCGGTGGCGGCCGGTGGCCCGAAGGAGCGGGCGGTGACGGCGGCGGCGGCGCCCCGGAGCTCCTCGTCACGCCCGAGGATCTCGGCCCGGCCCGTGACCACGCGGACCCGGTCGGCGATGCCCATGGCCGCCACGGCGTCGTCGAGTAGTGCGGTGCGCTTCTCCATGGCGTCGAGCAGCACCACGCGCAGGTCAGGGCGGGCCTCGGCCACCATCAGGCCCGGCACCCCGGCGCCCGAGCCCAGATCGACCAGCAGGCCGCCAGCCGCCACCGTGGCCAGGGCCTCCAGGAACCCGGCGGCATGGGCCACGTGGGCATCGACCGGCCCCGGACCGAGCACACCCAGGGTGCGCGCCCGTTCGAGGGCGGACAGGAGGGCGGGGGAGGGGGCGGGTGAGGGGAAGGCGGCCACGGACCCATCCTGTCAGACGCCGCTCACCTGCCCGGGAACGACGAAGGCCCCGCCGCAGCGGGGCCTTCGGTGGATCGGTGCGGGCCGAGGGCCCACCGGGGATCAGGCGGGGACGATGACCACCCGGCGACGGGGCTCTTCGCCCTCGGAGAGGGTGCTCACGCCGTCGATGTCGTTGCACGTGTCGTGCACGACCTTGCGGTCGGCGGGGTTCATGGGCTCGAGGGCCTTCTGCACACCGCTCTCGATGACCTGACGGGCGACGTCCTGGGTGAAGCGCTCGAGGGCCTCACGACGGCGCTGGCGGTAGCCGGCCACGTCGAGGCGGACCCGACCGGCGGCGGTGCCGGGCACCCGGCGGTGCACCACGGTACGGGAGAGCTCCTGGATGGCGGTGAGGGTGTTGCCCTTGGGGCCGACGAGCAGGCCGAGGTCGGCACCCTCGACGCGCACCTCGGAGGTGTCCTCGTCGATGCTGTCGGTCTCGACGCTGGCCTCGAGCCCGAAGGCGTCGACCAGGCCGGTGAGGAACTCGCTGACGATGGCGGTGTGGGCGTCGAGATCGACGTCGGTGTCGGACACGGGTGCATCTCCCTGCTCGGTGGGCTTGGCCGTGGCGGCGCCTCGGGGGCGACGGGCAGGGCGCGTGGCGGTGGAGGAGGGCTGAGCCTCCGCTTCGGTGTCGGCGTCCTCGGTGGACGCCTCGCTCTCGGTGCTGTCGTCGGTGGCGGAGGCCTCCGACTTCGACGAGCCACCTCGGCCGCTGCCACCGGAGGCGGAGCCCCGACGCTTGCGGTCACGGCGCTCGACCTTGGGGCGCGGCCGGGTGGGGCGGATGCGGGCCCGCACACGGGCCTCACCGCGAACCCGACCGAAGAGGCCCTTGGTGGGCTCCTCCAGCACCTCGAACTCGGCATCGTCGGTGTCGACGCCCAACTGGTCGAGGGCGGCCTCCTTGGCCTCCTCGACGGTACGGCCGGTGATCTCGACCCACTCCACGTGCGCTACCTCTTCTTCTTGCGCGCCCGCGGCTGCAAGGAGGGTGCACCGTCTGCGGTGCCACCGGAGGGCGCGGGCTCGGCCGGTCCGGAACTGCCGGACGTCGGCTCGGGACCGGAGGACGCCTTGGCCGGCGCCTCTCCACCCTGGTCAGCCTTGCTGCTGCGGGAACTGGTCTTCGAGGGCGCCGGACGGCTGCCCTTCGTCGCGCCTGCCTTCGGCGTCGCCTTCGACGACGACCGGGCGGGTGCCTTGCCCTTGGGGGCCACCTTCGACGAGGCCGGGATCGCCTTGCTCTTGGCGTTCTTGGCCTTGTCTCGAGAGGATGCGGCCTTCGAGGAACCGGACTTCGCCGGCTTCGCCGGGCCCTTGCCGAGGCCGAGCATGTCCTTCCACGTCATCCCGTTGGCCTTGCCGCCGTAGATGCTGTGGGAGATGAACGCCTGCTGGGCGATGCGGTACATGTTGGAGACCGCGAAGTAGAGCACCAGGCCGGCAGGCAGGCCGAAGGAGATCACCGGCAGGAAGATCGGCATGATCTTCATGATCATCTGCTGCTGCGGGTTCACCGTGGCGTTCGGGTTGCGACCCTGGATCTGGCGCTGCTGCACGAAGCCGGTCACCGCGACGATGGCGATGAGCACCAGGAACGGCGAGGCGTGCAGGATCCCCTGCTGGAGCGCCTTGCTGGCGCTCTCCGAGAGGTCCATGCCGAACGCTTCCATCGTCGTCGACGTGGAGAGGTTCTGGTACATCTTCGTGGACGGGCTGATCCAGGCCGGATCGAACACACGTACGAGGTCCGGGGGCTTCGACGGGCTCACGTTCGGCAGGTTGAACTGCCCGGACGCCCAGCCCGCCGCCGACCCGAGGTCGCTGACCCGGCGGGTGAGGCCGCGAAGCACCTGGTAGAGCACCAGGAACACCGGCATCTGCACCAGGAGAGGCAGACATCCACCCAGGGGGTTGATGTTGTTCTCCTTGTAGAACTTCAGCAGCTCCTCGTTGAGCTTCTGCCGATCGTCCTTGTACCGGGCCTGGATCTTGCGCATCTCCGGCTGGAGCTGCTGCATCATCATCATCGACCGGGTGCCCTTGAGGGTGAGCGGCGTCACCACGATCATCACCAGCAGCGTGAGCAGGATGATGGCGAGGGCGTAGTTCGTCGTGATCGCGTAGAAGAAGGCGAGGATCGACGCGAACAGCTTGAAGAACGGGTCGAACGGCGAGCTGGCGAGCACGAGCATGGGTCAGGCGGCCTTCCGCTGAGGAACGGGATCCCAGCCGTGGCCACCCCAGGGGTGGCAGCGGCCGAGGCGTCGGATCGAGAGCCACGTGCCCTTGAAGAAGCCGTGGACCTCGAGGGCCTCGAGGGCGTAGCTGGAGCAACTGGGCACGTAGCGGCAGGGCGAGACCTTGCCGGCGAAGGCCCACTGATAGGCCCGGATCAGCGCGTGGACGGCGCGTCCGGCCAGGGAGTGCGGACGCTGATGGCCCTCATGGCTGTCGTGGCTGCAGGTCGCGGTCATCGCGACGCGCCGGAGAGCCGGTCGAGGCAGCGGTCGAGCTCGGCGAGGAGCTGGTCGCGCCCGTGGTCGCCGGCCCCAGGGCGGAGCGCGACGAGGTACGCGCCGGGTGCCAGGGTGCCCTGGGCGGCGGCGTTGGTGGCCAGATGAGCTCTGACCTGGCGGCGCAGACGGTTGCGGACCACTGCGGTTCCCACCTTCCGTGGTACGGCGAACGCGATGCGCGGCGGCTCCGCAGCCGTCGTGGCCGTGGCGGGGAGGTAGGTCACCGACACACTGCCGTGACGGGCGCGGCGCCCTCGACGACGGAGGTCGACGAAGGTGCGGCGATCACGAATGCGCCAGATCAGGCCGACAGGCGCTTGCGGCCCTTGAGCCGGCGGCTGCGCAGGACGTTGCGGCCCGCGGCGTTGGCCATGCGATGACGGAAGCCGTGCTTCTTGGCACGACGTCGGTTGTTGGGTTGGAAGGTGCGCTTCACGGGGGTCCTCCTCGACCATCGGGCCTCCTTGGTGGCCGTCGGTCGATGCTGAGTCGACGTAGGTTCCGGTGTGGGCGGGCGGTCGCGCAGAAACGACAAGCCCGGCACCGGCTCGCAGCAACGCTAGAGGGCGCGTGCCTGGTGCGGCAACATCACACCCGTGCTACGGTCCGGCACCCACCCGGGCAGACCAGTCTGGCCGACCCGACCGGTGGGGCGTCGTCACCGTTTTTCCACACGTGTGGACGCCGCTGTGGAACGAGGCCCGTCGATCAGGGGCGTAGGTGCAGGTGGACCGAGCCGAGCAGCTGTGGACAGCATGTGCCGCGGCCCTGCGAGAGCAGGTGTCGGAGGCGGTCTGGCTCACCACGTTCTCAGTGGTCACCCCTCTGGCCCTCGACGACGACGTCCTGCGCATCTCGGTGCCCAGCTCCGTGGTCAAGGAGCGCATCGAGAACCGCTACCAGGCCCTCGTCGACGGCGCCATGACCGACATCGACGAGCCCGAGATCGCCCTCGACATCATCGTCCAGACCGACGATGGTGTGACGTCGGCCACACCTTCCACAGAGATGTCCACAGACATCCACAGGGAAATCCCCAGTTCGGGTGAGACCGATGACCATCCGAGCCCGGCGGCGGCCGATGCGGCACGGGAGCTGAAGAGCCCTGCGTTGGGCCTGGTCGTCAACCCCCGCTACACCTTCGACGCCTTCGTCACCGGCACCTCGAACCGCTTCGCCCACGCCGCCGCCCTCAGCGTGGCCGAGACGCCGGCGCGCTCGTACAACCCACTCTTCATCTACGGCGACGCGGGGCTGGGCAAGACCCACCTCCTGCAGGCCATCGCCAACTACGTGGGGGAGAACTACCCCTCCTACCGGGTGCGCTACGTCTCCACCGAGCAGTTCCTGAACCAGTACGTCGACGCCATCCGCCAGGCGACCCTCGCCGAGTTCAAGAAGCGCTACCGCGAGATCGACGTCCTGCTGCTCGACGACATCCAGTTCATCGAGGGCAAGGAGGGCCTCCAGGAGGAGCTCTTCCACACCTTCGAGTCGCTCTACCAGGCCAACCGCCAGATCGTGCTGAGCTCCGATCGGCCCCCGGACGCCATCTCCACCCTCGAGGACCGGCTCCGCAGCCGCTTCAAGATGGGCCTCACCACCGAGATCAAC
Source organism: Acidimicrobiales bacterium (assembly GCA_965279255.1). Classification (GTDB taxonomy): domain Bacteria; phylum Actinomycetota; class Acidimicrobiia; order Acidimicrobiales; family Acidimicrobilacustridaceae; genus CAMFLJ01. Next base: position 3,688,674 of record OZ257146.1, on the reverse strand, counting down.
CCGCCCGAGCTCGAGACCCGCCTCGCCATCCTCCGCAAGAAGTCCGAGCGCGAGCCCATCGCACCCTCGCCCGAGGTGCTCGAGTTCATCGCCACCAACATCACCAACAACATCCGTGAGCTCGAAGGCGCGCTCATCCGTGTGTGCGCCTACGCCAGCCTCACCGGTGAGCCGTTGTCGGTCGACCTGGCCGAGGGGGTGCTCGGCGACATCCTCTCCGACACCCAGCCCCGGCCCATCACCCCCGACCTGATCCTGGCCAAGACCTCCGAGATGTTCTCCTTCCCGATCGAGGACATCCGGGGCAAGAGCCGCCGGCGCCCACTCGTGACGGCCCGCCAGATCGGCATGTACGTGATGCGGGAGATGACCGACCTCAGCTACCCGGCCATCGCCCGGGAGTTCGGCGGGCGCGACCACACCACGGTGATCCACGCGGTCGAGAAGATCGGCGCGCTCATGAAGGAGCGCCGCCAGATCTACGACCAGGTCACCGAGCTCACCCAGCGGATCAGGAACGGCTGATGTCGACCTGCGAACGGCGCGCGGCCGTACGACGAAGCGAACGACCGCGCGGTGGACAAGCCCGTGGACGACACCGCGCCGCCCCGTGGACGCGTGGTGGAGAAGCAGGGTGTCATCCCCCGCGGTCTTCGGACGTCGTGCGAACCTGTGGGTGGCTGTGGACAACGGTCGGATGGCGAAATGGCCATCACGCTGGGATTATGTCGGTTTGTCCACAATCCACAGCACTTATTACAACTACTACCAGAACTACGTTCTTTAATGAAGTAACAGAAAGCGAGACGGCGTGAAGTTCCGTTGCGAGCGTGATCCCCTGGTCGAGGCGCTGAACGCCGCCTCCCGTGCCGTCACCACTCGGGGGAGCTCCCTGCCCGTCCTGAGCGGCCTGCGGCTCGAGCTGCACGGCGACCAGCTCCAGGTGACCGGCAGCGATCTCGACCTCACCATCTCGGTGCGGACCGCGGTCAGTGGCGACGGCGACGGCACCGCCGTGGTGCCGGCCAAGCTGCTCTCCGACATCGTCCGGGCCCTGCCGCCCGGCGCGGTCACCGTCGAGATCGACGACGACGAGGCCCGCATCGGTTCGGGTCGGTCCCAGTTCGCCGTGCGCACCATCCCGGCCCACGAGTACCCGCAGCTGCCGGAGCCGGCCGAGAGCTCCGTGAGCCTCGACGCCGTGGCCTTCGCCGACGCGCTGCGCCAGGTCGTCTCGGCCGCGTCGAACGACGAGTCCCGCCCGATCCTCACCGGCGTGCTCATGGCCGCCGAGGGCGACGGCCTGCGCCTGGTGGCGACCGACTCGTACCGGCTCGCCGTGCGCGACCTCCCCGGCACGTCCGTGCTGGCCGAGGGCCAGCAGGTCCTGGTGCCGTCCACGGCGCTCAAGGAGCTCTCGCGGCTCCTCTCGGCCGCCGAGTCGGTCACCCTGCGCCTCGGAGAGCGCGACGTCGCCTTCGAGGTCGGCGACGTGCGGGTCACCAGCCGCCTCATCGAGGGCGACTTCCCGAACTACCGCGGCCTCATCCCGAACGCCCACCCCAACCGGTTGAGCGTCGGCCGTGAGCCGCTGCTCGAGGCGCTGCGCCGGGTGCGGTTGCTCGCTCGGGAGGCCACCCCGGTGCGCCTGGTGCTCAAGCCCGACTCTGTCGAGTTGGTCGCCATCACCCAGGACGTCGGCCAGGCCCAGGAGGAGCTCGACGCCAAGCACGAGGGCGACGAGCTCACCGTCGCGTTCAACCCGGAGTACCTGATCGCCGGCATCGACGTCAGCACCGGCGACGAGATCACCCTCGAGACCATCGACGCGCTGAAGCCGGCACTCATCCGCAGCGCCGAGACCCCGGACTTCCTGTACCTGCTGATGCCGGTCCGGGTCTCCTAGACCCGCCTCGGAGGCTCGTGCAGCTCCAGCGCCTCTGGCTCACCGACTTCCGGTCGTACCCCTCCGCCGAACTGGCCTTCGCGCCGGGCCTCACCGCCCTGCTCGGGGCCAACGGCGAGGGGAAGACCAACGTCATGGAGGCCGTGGCCTACCTCGCCACGCTGTCGTCGTTCCGTGGGGCCCCCAACGACGCCCTGGTGCGCCACGGGTGCCAGATGGCGGTCGTGCGGGCCGAGGGGGAGCGCGAGGGCCGCAGCCTGCTGGTCGAGGCCGAGATCACCACGAGCGGCCGTGGCCGCGTGCAGGTCAACAAGCAGCGCCTGTCGCGTGCCCGTGACCTCCTGGGTGCCCTGCGGGTGTCGGTCTTCTCGCCCGACGACCTCGAGCTGGTGAAGGGCGGCCCGGCCGAGCGCCGCCGCTACCTCGACGACACCCTGGTCGCCCGCCTGCCCAAGCTCGACCTGGTCCGCAGCGACCTCGACCGGGTGCTGCGCCAGCGCAACGCGCTGCTGAAGCAGTCGGGCGGGAGGCTCACGCCGGAGGTCGACGCGACCCTCGTGGTGTGGGACGCCAAGCTCGTCGAGGCGGGGGAGGCCCTGGCTGACGCCCGAGCGGCTCTGGTCGACGACCTGGCCCCGGTGCTGGCGGAGGCCTACGACCAGGTGGCCGGTCGGCCCGCCCACGTGGCGGTCCGCTACGAGGCTCCCTGGCGCGAGCACGGGCTGGCCGCCGCCCTCGAGGCCGCCCGCAAGGACGAGCTGCGGCGGGGGCTCTCGCTCGTCGGCCCGCACCGCGACGAGCTCGCCCTCACCCTCGACGGCATGCCGGCCCGCACCCACGCCTCCCAGGGCGAGCAGCGCTCGGTGGCCCTGGCCCTGCGCCTGGCCGCCCACCGGGTGGTCACCGACGCCACCGGCTCGCCGCCGATCCTGCTGCTCGACGACGTGTTCTCCGAGCTCGATCCCGAGCGCAGCGCGGCCCTGCTGGCCCACCTGCCCGCCGGCCAGACCCTGCTGTCGAGCGCCGCGGGCCTGCCTCCCGGCGCCGAGCCGGAGATGGTGCTGAAGGTCGAGGGCGGCTCGGTCACCCCCGCCTGAGCATGGCCCGGGGCCCGCTGTCGCAGGGGGTCCGTACACTCGGCCCATGCCGTGGGAGCCGCTGCCGGGAAGCCGAGACCCCGAGCCGGCGCGCGTCTCCGACAGCCTGAACCGCCTGGTGCGCCACCTCGGCGGCTCGTCGACCGACGTGAACACGTCGCTGGTGGAGCGCTGGCCCGACCTGGTGGGCCCCAACGTGGGCGCCAACAGCCGTCCGGTGCGGCTCAAGAACGGCACACTCACCGTGGCTGTCGCCGACCCTGCGTGGGCGACCCAGCTGCGGTTCCTCGAGGCCACGCTGGTCGCCCGGCTGCAGGCCGAACTGGGCGCTGGCGTCGTCTCCACGATCGAGGTCCGGGTGCGTCCCGAGAGCCTCCGAGACCCCTCCGGGAATGCCCGAGACCAGCGCTGAACGCTGGTAGAATGCCCCCATCGTGATGCACGCCGCGTCAGGGCCTCCGGGGCCGTCTCAGGCCCGGTGACCCAGGCCTCCGTCTCGGAGGCGCGACACCCCTTCCGGGTTGGCGCGTGCGGCGGGCACATCACCGTCTTCACCCATCCATAGAGGGGAACCCCGCGTCGTGGCGCAGACCACAGAAGAGTACGGCGCAAAGGACATCCAGGTCCTGGAAGGCCTCGAGGCCGTCCGCAAGCGACCCGGCATGTACATCGGCTCCACCGGCCCCGCCGGCCTGCACCACCTCGTCTACGAGGTCGTCGACAACTCCGTCGACGAGGCCATGGCCGGCCACGCCAGCCACATCGAGGTCACCCTGCTGCCCGACGGTGGCTGCCAGGTCGTCGACGACGGCCGCGGCATCCCCACCGACAAGCACCCCGACCCGAAGATGAAGGGCCTCACCGCGGCCGAGGTCGTCATGACCGTGCTGCACGCGGGCGGCAAGTTCGGCGGTGGCGGCTACAAGGTCTCCGGCGGCCTGCACGGCGTGGGCATCTCCGTCGTGAACGCGCTCTCCACCCGCGTCGAGGTCGAGATCGACCGCGACGGCGACCGGCACTACATGGACTACGAGAAGGGCGGCAAGCTCAAGACCCATCTCAACGTCACCGGCAAGTCCCCCCGCGGGCGCACCGGCACCACCACGCGCTTCTGGCCTGACCCGACCATCTTCGAGGACACCAACTTCCGGGCCCAGACCCTGCTCGAGCGCTTCCAGATGATGGCGTTCCTGAACAAGGGCCTCGAGATCCGCTTCCAGGACCAGCGCCCCGACGCGATCTCCTCCGAGCCGGTCGTCTTCAAGTACGCCGGCGGCATCAAGGACTTCGTCAAGCACCTCAACGAGTCCAAGGAGCCGCTGTTCTCGAAGGTCGGGTACTTCGAGCAGATCGAGCCCGTGCAAGAGGTCGAGATCGCCTTCCAGTGGAACACCGGCTTCAACGCCGACGGCCTCCACAGCTTCGCCAACGGCATCGCCACCATCGAAGGCGGCATGCACGTCGAGGGCTTCCGCAAGTCGATCACCAACGTGGTCAACAAGTACGCCCGGGCCAAGGGCCTCCTCAAGGAGAAGGAGGAGAACCTCCAGGGCGAGGACATCCGTGAGGGCCTCACCGCCATCATCTCGGTGCGCCTCCAGGAGCCGCAGTTCGAGGGCCAGACCAAGGGCAAGCTCGGCAACGTCTCCATGCGCTCACTCGTCGAGAAGGCCACCAACGAGAAGCTGGCCGACTGGTTCGAGGAGAACCCCACCGACGCCCGCAAGGTCGTCAACAAGGCCGTCAACGCCTCCCGAGCCCGCCTCGCCGCCCGCAACGCCCGTGAGGCCACGCGGCGCAAGAGCGCCCTCGAGGGCGCGGGCATGCCCGAGAAGCTCAAGGACTGCTCGAGCCGCAACCCCGACGAGTGCGAGCTGTTCATCGTCGAGGGCGACTCCGCCGGTGGCTCGGCCGTGGCCGCCCGCGACCCCCGCACCCAGGCGATCCTGCCCATCCGCGGCAAGATCCTCAACGTCGAGCGGGCCCGCCTCGACAAGATGCTCAAGAACAACGAGGTCCAGGCCCTGATCTCGGCCATCGGTGCCGGCGTCGGCGAAGAGTTCGACGTCTCGAAGATCCGGTACAACAAGATCATCCTGATGGCCGACGCCGACGTCGACGGCTCCCACATCCGCACCCTGCTGCTGACGTTCTTCTTCCGGCAGATGCGAGCCCTCGTCGAGCTCGAGCACGTGTACATCGCCCAGCCGCCGCTGTACTCGACGGTCGTGGGCAAGGAGAAGACCTACCTCAAGGACGACACGGCGAAGAACGCCTTCCTCGAGGAGCATCCGAACCACAAGAAGGAGTTCCAGCGCCTGAAGGGCCTGGGCGAGATGGACTTCGACGAGCTCGGCGAGACCACCATGGACGCCACCAAGCGCACGCTGCTGCAGGTGTCGGTCGAGCAGGCCGCCATCGCCGACGAGATCTTCTCGGTGCTGATGGGCGACAACGTCGAGTCCCGCAAGCACTTCATCCAGACCAACGCCAAGGACGTGCGCTTCCTCGACATCTGAGGAACGCGCCGCCTCGGCCCGCGTCTGCACCCAACGACCACAGTTCTGACCTCTCGAGGGGCATCACCACATGAGCGACGTCCAACCGCCCGATGACGGCGACGGCGAGGCCGCCGGCACCACCTTCAGCGGCATCGAGCCGATCGAGATCCAGGAGGAGATGGAACGCTCCTTCCTCGACTACGCGATGTCGGTCATCGTGTCGCGCGCCCTGCCCGATGCCCGCGACGGCCTCAAGCCGGTGCACCGCCGCATCCTCTGGGGCATGGACGTGCTGCGGGCCTACCCCGACCGCCCGACCATGAAGTGCGCCCGCGTCACCGGCGAGGTCATGGGCAAGTACCACCCCCACGGCGACTCCGCGATCTACGACGCGCTCGTGCGCATGGGCCAGAACTTCAGCCTGCGCCACCCGCTGATCCACCCGAAGGGCAACTTCGGCAGCCTCGACGAGCCCGCCGCCGCCGCCCGCTACACCGAGTGCCGCCTCGCCCCGATCGCCATGGACATGCTGGCGGGCATCGACGAGGACACCGTCGACTTCATCGACAACTACTCGGGCGAGTTCGAGGAGCCGGTCGTGCTCCCGGCCCGCTTCCCGAACCTGCTGGTCAACGGCTCGCAGGGCATCGCGGTGGGCATGGCCACCAACATCCCGCCCCACAACCTGGCCGAGGTCATCGACGCCGTCAGCCACCTGCTGGCGAACCCCGACGCCACGCCCGACGACCTGATGGCCTTCGTGAAGGGCCCCGACTTCCCGACGGGGGCGCTCATCATGGGCCGCCAGGGGATCATGGACGCCTACCGAACCGGTCGTGGCTCCATCAAGCTCCGGGGCAAGGCCGAGATCGAGGAAGGCGCCCGCGCCGACCACATCGTCATCACCGAGCTGCCCTACCAGGTCAGCCCGAACCAGTTCATCGTCAAGGTCAAGGAGCTCGTCGACAACCGCGAGCTCGAGGGCATCGCCGAGCTGAACGACGAGTCGGCCAAGGGCAAGCTGCGCCTGGTGCTGCGGCTCAAGCGCGACGCGCCGGCCCTGGTGATCCTCAACAACCTCTACAAGCGCACGCCGCTGCAGACGAACTTCTCGGTCAACACCGTGGCCCTCGTCGACGGCATCCCCCGCACGCTGAACCTGCGCGAGGCCCTGGTGGCCTACATCGACCACCAGAAGGAGGTCATCCGGCGCCGTTCGGAGAACCGCCTCCAGAAGGCCAGGGACCGGGCCCACATCGTCGAAGGCCTCATCAAGGCCCTCGACCTCATCGACGAGATCATCGCCGCCATCCGGGCCAGCGCCGACCGCGCCGCGGCCCTGGCGGCCCTCATGGCCGATCCCTTCGAGTTCTCCGACGTGCAGGCCGAGCACATCCTCGACATGCAGCTGTCGCGCCTCACCCGCCTGGGCCGGGCGAACCTCGAGGAGGAGCTCGCCAAGCTCCGCGAGACCATCGCCGAGCTCGAGGCCATCCTCGCCGACGAGGTCAAGCTGCGGGCCGTCATCTCCGAGGAGATGGCGGTCATCCGCGAGACCTACGCCCAGCCCCGCCGCTCGCAGATCACCTACGACGTGGGCGACCTCGACATCGAGGACCTCATCGACGACGAGGACCTCGTCGTCACCATGAGCGCCAAGGGCTACATCAAGACCGTCGCCTCCGACGCCTTCAAGGTGCAGGGCCGCGGCGGCCGCGGTGTGGCCGGCACCAAGCTCAAGGACGAGGACTGGGTCAACCACATCATCCACACCACGGCCCACGCCTACCTGCTGTTCTTCTCGAACCGCGGCCGCGTGTACCGCCTCAAGGCGCACGAGATCCCGATGAAGGAGCGCCAGGCGCGAGGCACCGCCATCGTGAACCTGCTGCCGCTCCAGCCGGGCGAGACGATCGAAGCGATCATCGACACCCGCGACTACGAGACCAACCGGTTCCTGTTCTTCGCCACGAAGAAGGGCCAGGTCAAGAAGACCAAGTTCACCGAGTACGACTCCTCGCTGCGGGCCGGGCTCATCGCCATCAACCTGCGTGACGGCGACGAGCTCGTGCGGGTCATCCCCACCAACGGCGGCGACGACATCTTCATGGTGTCCCGCGCGGGCATGACCATCCGCTTCGCCGAGGACGAGGTCCGGGCCATGGGCCGGGCCGCGGCCGGCGTGCGCGGCATGAAGATGAAGCCCGAGGACGAGGTCGTCTCGTGCGACGTCGCCCGCGACGACGTCGCCATCCTGATCGTCACCGACGCCGGCTACGGCAAGCGCACCCAGCTCGACCGGTTCAACAAGCAGGGTCGTGGTGGCCAGGGCGTGCGGGGCATCAAGCTCACCGCCCGCAAGGGCTTCGTGGTGGCGGCCTTCATGGTCGGCATCGACGACGACATCTTCGTGATCAACAGCAGCGGCACGGTGATCCGCATGGCCGTGCGGGAGATCTCCTCGCAGGGCCGCGACGCCACCGGCGTGAAGGTCATGAACGTCACCGGTGACGAGACGGTGGCCTCGGTGGCCCCTGTGCTCGGCGCCGACGACGACGACGCCTAGGCGCGTCCCACAGCGCTCTCGCCGCCCCACGGCGGCCTCCTCGCGGGCCTCGCCCGCCTCTGTTGACCCGGGCTCTCGGCCCGGACGACGAAGGGGAGGCCCCGTGGGGTCACGAGATGCAGTCGCAGTGGAGGTCGGGCTCGCCGCAGAGGCCGTGCTCGAAGTGGAGGCCGAGGCTGAGGTCGAGGTCGGTGTCGAGCCCGGTGTGGCGCCGGGCCGCCGTGGCCGTGGCACCGACCAGGGCCAGGCCCTGCCGTTGCTCGCCGGCGTGCTCGCGCTGGTGGTGGCGCTGGTGATCGGCCTGGTGGCGCTCGGGAACATGGTCGGGGCCCGCGCCCGGGCCCAGTCGGCGGCCGACGCGGCGGCGCTGGCCGGTGCCGCGAAGGGGCGGCCGGCCGCGGTGGCCATGGCGGTCGAGAACCACGGGGAGCTCGAGTCGTTCGCCGCCCGGGACGGCGAGGTGGAGGTCACCGTGCGGGTCGGCGACGCCCGGGCCACGTCGCGCGCCCGGCGCCAGTGGTGACCGTGGAGTGACCCAGAGCGCCCCCACGGGGTGCCTACACTGCCTCCGATGGCGATCGACCCTTCTCCCGGCACCGACGCGCTCTCCGCGTCCGAGGCCACGATCGCCGCCCCCGTGGTCACCCCCGCACCGTTCGACGACGACCCCTCGTCTGCCCCCACCGAGCCTCCCACCGCCGCGGAGGGCCCCGAGGCCACGCCGGCCGCGGCGCTCCCGGCGGCCGAGTCGTCGTCGCGCCGCCGGCCCAAGCGCATCAAGGCCCGGCAGGTGCAGCGGGTCGTCACCCACATCGACCCGTGGTCGATGCTGAAGGTCTCGCTGCTGTTCGCCCTGAGCCTGTGGCTGATCGTGGTCGTGGCCGGCGTGCTGCTGTGGCGGGTGGCGGTCTCGACCGGCACCATCGGCAACGTCGAGAACTTCCTGGCCCAGATCCTCGCCGAGGACACCTTCACCATCAACGGCGGCCAGATCTTCCAGGGCTCGCTGGTCGCCGGCCTGGTCTTCTTCGTCACCGGCGCCGTGTTCGCGGTGGTCACGAGCGTGCTGTTCAACCTGATCGCGGGGGTCGTGGGCGGCGTCCGCTTCACCCAGATCGAGCTCGAGACGGCCCGCCCCGCCGACCGCGAGGCCGACGCCGGCTGAGCTCGGTTTTCCCCCTCTGCGTCGGCTTGGGTATGGTGTCCCGCCGGCTCCGGGGCTATAGCTCAGTCGGTTAGAGCGCACCCCTGATAAGGGTGAGGTCGCTGGTTCGATTCCAGCTAGCCCCACGATGAAGATGATCCGACGGGCCCTCGTGGCCATCGGGTTGGCGAGCCTCGTCGCCGCTGCGCTGCGTCTGCGTGGCGCCGGAGGCACGCCGCCCCAGTCCGGAGGATGGCGCGAGCTCTCCGGCCCCGAGCTGGGCTGAGGCGCGTCATGACCCGTGTCGGCATCATCGGCGTCGGGGCGGTGGGTGCGCGCCTGGCCCGACAGCTGGTGTCGACCGACGTCGACGAGGTCGTCATCCGTGACGACAGCGTGAGCCGCGCCGAGCTGGTGGCCACCAGCCTCGGCGACGCGGCCACCGTCGACCGGGGTGCGATGACCGATCCTCTCGACGTCGACATCGTGGTGCTCGCCGGCCCCGGCCGGGTGCAGGCGGGCCAGGCCGCGGTCTTCGTGCGGGCGGGGCAGCACGTGGTCTCGACCAGCGACGACATCGACGACGTGCGGGCGCTGCTCTCGCTCGACCACGAAGCCCGCGAGCGGGGCGTGCACCTGGTGGTCGGTGCCGGCTTCGCCCCCGGCCTGACCTGCGTGCTGGCCGCCCATGGCGCCACCCGCTTCGACCGGGTCGACGAGATCCACGTTGCCAAGTCCGGCACCGGTGGTCCCGCCTGCGCCCGCCAGCACCACCGGGCCGTCGGCCGGGGCGCGATCGACTGGCGTGAGGGCGGCTGGGAGCAGCGCACCGGGGGCTCGGGCCGCGAGCTGTGCTGGTTCCCCGACCCCATCGGCGCCCAGGACTGCTACCGGGCCGCCCTTCCCGACGCGCTCGTGCTCGTCCCTGCGTTCCCGGGCATCAAGCGGGTCACCGCCCGCGTCTCGGCCACCCGCCGCGACCGCCTCACCGCCCGGCTCCCGATGCTGTGGCCGACCCACCCCGAGGGTGGGCCTGGCGCCGTGCGTGTCGAGCTGAGGGGCCTCCGGGGCACGTCGCGCGACGTCGTCGTGCTCGGCGCCATGGACCGCCCGGCCGTCGCCGCCGGGGCCGTGGCCGCGGTGGCGGTGCAGACGGTGATCAGCGGTGGCGTGCGGCGGCCGGGCGCGGCCGGACTGGCCGAGCTGGTCGACCCGTTGGCGTTCCTCACCGAGCTGGCGCGGCGGGGCGTGAAGGCCGCCATCTTCGAGGGCGACCTCAGCTCACCCACCGACTGAGCTACTCCTCCGGGGTGCCGGTGGTGGGCTCGTCGGTCGCCGCGCTGTCGGCCGGGGCCGTCGGCGCCGGGGCCGGGGCCGTGTCAGCCGGGGCGGGGGTGGTGTTCCCCGTGTTGCGGTGGCGCAGGTAGAGGGCCACCGCGCCACCGACGATCACGACGCACACCACGATGAACACGATCAGGCCGGCGGTGTTGGTCGTGCTGCCCTCCTGGGTGATCGGGGTCTCCTCGAGCGCCATGCGGGAGGTGGTGGTGGGCGATCCGGCGGCTGTGGTCGGCGTGGTGGGCACCGCAGCTGCGGTGGTGGGCGTGGTGGAGTTGGCCGGCACCTCGATGGAGGGCGCCGGGTTGGCGAGGGTCTCACCGGGGGTGGCCGGGATCTGGATCCAGGCGATCTCCTCGCCGTTGGGGCAGCCCTGGATCGCCGGCAGGTAGACGGTGTCGCCGACGGGCTGGGCCAGCACCATCTCGACCACGAAGGTGTCCTGGTCGATGGTGGGGTTCGCCGCGCTCCAGCTCACCTCGGTGGCGGTGACCTGCGACGACCAACCCGACTGGTTCTCGGGCTTCACGTCGGAGGCGCCCTGGGGGAGCTGCACCCGCAGGGCGTTGGTGGGCTCGGCGCCGTCGGCGCACTCGGCCTCGGCGGTGAAGGTGATCCTGGTGCGCCCGGCGGTGGCGGCCTCGGCCTCCGCCTCGGTGTGGGCCGCGGCGGGCCCGGCGATGGCGACGACGGTGACGGCGGCGAGGCCGAGCGTGACGGCGAGGCGGCGGGTGAGACGGTTCATGGGTGCTCCTGGGAGACGGTGGTGGCGCGTCACTTGGAGATGGGGACCTGGAAGGTGGTCCGCTCCTCGGTGAAGTCGCTCGTGCGCACGGCGAGGGTGATGGTCCAGTCGCCGGCGAGGGAGAGCTCGTCGCCGTCGAGGACGTAGTGACCGGTGGAGACCTTCACCACCTGGCGGGTGATCGGGCCGAGGTCCTTCTCGGGGAGTGACAGCTCGATGGTGAGGGTGTTGGCGACGTCGAGGGGCTTCCCCGCCTCGTCGGCGTACTGCACGTGGATGGTGTTGGTGCCGACCCGGGCCGGGCTGACGACGAGGTTGACGGTGCCGGTGGCGGTGTCATCGGTGAGGTTGACGACCTTGGCCTCGCTGACGACCGCCGTGCGGGCGGGTGTGGTGTTCACCAGCACGGCCGTGAACCCGAGCACCGCGACGAGGGCGAGGGCCTCGTAGCCGACCATCCGGCGCAGCTCGATCCAGCGCCACGACTGCAGCTCGCTCTCGGTCGGCTCCTCGTCGTCGTCGCCAGGGTTGCTGACGTCGTCGACGTCATCGGGGGTCTCGGAGTCGAGGGCGCGGTGGTCACCACCGTCCTGGTCGTCGGAAGGGGTGCGTTCGGTTCCCGCCGACCCCGGATTCTCCGACAGGCCGCTGCCCGTCGCCGCGACCACCGCGCCCTCGGAGCGCGCCGGGATGGTGACGACCCGCTCGTCGGCCTCGTCGGGGTCGGCCTCCGAACCGGCGACGATGGCCGGGACCAGGCGGAACCGGTTGTAGGCGGCCATCACGACCACGCCGAGGGTGATCGCCATCTTCACCAGCACCAGGCGGCCGTAGGTGGTGGTGAACAGGGCCTTCACCGAGCCGGTCTCGATCCAGGTCATGGCCCCGCCGGCGAGCACCAGGGCGATGACGCTCACCGCCGCGGCGGTGGAGAACCGGCTGAGGATCATGGCCGTGGAGCGCACGGGGTGCGGGGCCCGGCGGAACAGCACCATGGTGAGCCCGACCAGGCCGCCGAGCCAGACGGCGGCGGCGGTGACGTGCACGATGTCGCTGACGAGGGCCAGCCACCGGTACGGGGCCTCGGTGTTGTGGCCCCAGAGGGCGAACGACACCGTGACGGCGAGGCCGCCGTAGAAGCTCAGCACCTGGGCGGCCAGCAGCTTGTTGGTGTCGGTCGAGAGGTGGACGGCGGCGAGGCCGATGAGCAGCACGGCCGATGCCCAGCCGAGGCGGTCGGTGAGCACGCTCTGGAGGACCTTGCCGTCGGTTGCGGCGCTCAGCCCCCGGCCGGTGAGCAGGGCGGCCTGGGCGACGATGGTGCCGACGATGCCGAACAGGCCGATCACCGCGGAGATGCGCACGACCGGCACGAGCTTCCAGCGGTCGGCCCGCTGGTCGTGGAGGAAGGCCAGGAAGAACGCCAGGCCGGCGGCCAGCAGGGCGGTGAGGTAGGTGACGAACCGGGCGATGGCCCCGACGACCTCCCAGCCGGCGTCGCCGGTGCCGCCGGCACCCGCGGCGGACGGGTCGACCGGGGCGGTGCCCACGCCGAACAGCCACGAGCCGCTGACCGGGTGGCCGTCGGCGGAGAGCACCCGGTAGGTGGCGATGTAGGTGCCCTCGGGCAGGTCGGTGGGGACGGTGACCTGCAGGGTGTTGGCGCTGACCGAGCTGTTGCCGTCGTCGACGCGGTCGCCGTCGGTGTTGCGCACGGTGAGGCCGCCGACGTCGGCCGAGATGCTCTCGCTGAAGGTCGCCGACACGATCTGGGGCGCGGTCGGCACCGACTGGCCGTCGGCCGGGGTGGTGGACACGAGCGACGCGTGGGCGGAGGCCACGCCGGTGCCGGCCATGAGCACCACGACCAGGGCCGCGAGGACCACGCCCAGCCGGGCGGCGAGGCGCGCGACGGCCGGCTTCGGGGTCGAGGTGTCGGGCATCTGGGTGGTGATCTCCGGCGGGGGGAGGGTTTCCCCTGGTGGGGCCGGTGCCCGGACGGGCCCTGGCCTCGTGCAGCGTAGCGACGGAGGGGGTGCGGCTCCCGGCGGCCGGCCCCTGGGTCAGGCGGTGGTGAGGTTCAGGGCCCTGATGACGTCGTCGTGGACGAGGCCGTTGGTGGCGACGAACGACGGGTGGGAGCCGGGGGTGAGGTCGGGCTCGCCGCCGTCGAGGGTGGAGACGCGGCCACCGGCCTCGCCGATGATGACCGGCATGGGAGCGATGTCCCACAGCGAGACCTCGGGGTCGACCATGACCTCGATGCCCCCGCAGGCGACCATGGCGTAGCCGTAGCCGTCGCCCCACGTGCGGAGCTGGTAGCCGGCCCGCTTCACGCCCAGGAGGGCGGGCTCGGGCCACCACGAGTAGCCGCTCGTGGACACCACGGCCTCGGCCGGGTCGGTGCGGTCGCTGACGTGGACCGGCCGGCCGTCGCGGAAGCAGCCGAGGCCCCGACCGGCGTAGACGGTGGTGCCGAGGGCGGGGAGGTTGATCACGCCGATCACCGGGCCGTGCTCGTCGAGCACGGCGAGCAGGTTGGAGTACAGCGGCACCCCTCGGGTGAAGGCCTTGGTGCCGTCGATCGGGTCGATCACCCAGGTCAGGCCGCTGGTGCCGGCGACGTCGGCCTCCTCCTCGCCGAGCACGGCGTCGTCCGGGTGCCGCTCGGCCAGCTCGGAGCGGATCAGGCGCTCGGCGGCGCGGTCGGCCTCGGTGACCGGTGTGCCGTCGCTCTTGGTGGCCACGGCCAGGTCGGGCCGGTCGAACCAGCCGAGGGTGAGCTCACCGGCGGCCCGGGTGAGGGCCACGGCCTCGTCGAGGAGGGTCGGGTCGGCGGGGGGCGCGCTCATCGGGCCATGGTGGCACGGCCGGATGGGGCCGCCGGGCGAGGGTCAGGCGTCGGGGGTGCGGGCGCCCAGCTCGGCGAGCTGGGCCCACCAGGCGCCGGCCACGACGGCGCCGACCGCCCCGGCACCGAGGTCGAACGGCGGCGAGAGCGTGAGCACGTGCCGGGTGCCCTGGTGGGTGACCACCAGTGCCGGCCGCAGCGGGTTGGGACGGGGCCCCAGCTCGAGCTGGCGCACCGGCGCGTCGAGCACGGTCACGTCGGCCAGCGGGTCGTCGGACCCGGCCTCGGTGGCCGGGTCGGTGGTGAACGTGAGGCGGCCGCCCTGATAGGCGAGGGTGCCCGTGCGACGGGCCTTGTCGCGGCCGCCGTGGCGCGGTGACCGGGTGGCCCACACGGCGATGGCGTCGTCGCGGTCGGCGTCGGCCTCGGCGAGGCGCCCGGGCTCGAGGGCGTACTCCTCGGGGCCGGTGTGGCGGATGATGACGATGGTGTTGGTGACCACCAGCACGCCGATGACGGCGACGGGCAGGATCAGCCACCAGGGGCCACCGGCGGTGAGCAGCAGGAGGCCGATCAGCACGAGCGCCCACCAGGCCAGCAGCACGGCCATGCGCCGGAAGCGGGCCTTCTGGCGCACCGGGTTCACCGGCGGCCGCCCGGTCGGGCCGCCCGAGGCGCTCTGATCGGAGGGCTCGGCCATCGTCAGTGGGCTCCGAGGTCGCGCAGCTGGGCGTACCACTCGCCCGCCACGACCGGGCCCACGACGGTCGCGCCCAGGTCCCACAGCGGGTAGAAGCGGATCGTGTGGGTGACCCCACCGATGTCGAGGTCGAGCTGGGGTCGCCAGAAGCCGGGCACCGCGGCCATGCGGATCTTGTTCACGGGTGCGTCGAAGGTGGTCTCGCCCTCGTGGGTGGTGAACGACAGCCGCTTGTTGGCGAACCGCAGCGCGCCCTTCGAGGCGGCGCCGGCGCGCACCGCCCCGCCGGCCGACCACGTGCCGTGGACGGCCACGGGCTCCTTGGCGGTGGCGGCCTTCAGGGCCCCGGGGGCCAGGACCTCGGCGTCGGGCCCCTGCGGGGATCGGGAGAGCCGCATGGTGGCGACGGCCGCCACGGCGAAGCCGACCGCGGGGATGACGAACAGCCAGTTCCCGAGCAGGAGCGGGCCGACGAGGAACGTCAGGATGAACAGCCAGCTGGCGGCGATCGACCAGATGCGACGACGGACGACCCTGAGGGCCGCGGGCTTCCGGGTGGCGGCGGGGCCCCGGGCGCGCTTGGGGGAGGGCGACATGCGGGGCAACCCTAGGCCCGGCCCTGCATCGGCCGTGCCGCTCGGACACACTTCGGGGCATGGACCCCTGGTACCTGCGGGTGGTGGAGCGTGACGTCGTGCCGGACCAGGTGCTCGCTGCCGCGATCCGCACGCGGATCGCCCGACGGGTCGCCAAGGAGGGCGCCGGCACCGAGGAGCAGCGCAGCGACCGGTTCCGTCGCCTGGTGCAGCGCCTTCGAGAGGCACCGATCGCGGTGGCCACCGACGCCGCCAACGAGCAGCACTACGAGCTGCCGCCGGAGTTCTTCGAGCTGATCCTCGGCCCCCGCCGCAAGTACTCCAGCGCCTACTGGCCGCCCGGGGTCACGAGCCTCAGCGAGGCCGAGGACGCCATGCTCGAGCTGTACGCCGAGCGGGCCGACCTGCGTGACGGCCAGCGGGTGCTCGAGCTCGGATGCGGCTGGGGGTCGCTGTCGCTGTGGCTGGCCGAACGCCACCCCGGCTCGACGGTCGTCGGGGTGTCGAACTCCCACGGCCAGCGCCGCTTCATCGAGGCGGAGGCCGAGCGACGGGGCCTCACCAACCTCGAGATCGTCACCGCCGACGTCAACGGCTTCACCCCGGACGGCACGTTCGACCGGGTCGTGAGCATCGAGATGTTCGAGCACATGAAGAACTACCGGCAGCTGCTCGCCAACATCGCGTCGTGGCTCGCCGACGACGGCCTGCTGTTCGTGCACATCTTCAGCCACCGCACGTTGGCCTTCGAGTTCCGCGACGACGACCCCACCGACTGGATCGGTCAGTACTTCTTCACCGGCGGGATCATGCCGAGCGACGACCTGCTCGCCCACTTCCAGGACGACCTGGTGCTCACCGACCACTGGCGCCTCGACGGCACCCACTACGAGCGCACCCTGCGGGCATGGCTGGCCCTGCTCGACGCCCGCCGGGCCGAGGTGGAGCCGATCCTGGAGGCGACCTACGGGGCCGACGAGGTGACCCGCTGGCTGGTGCGCTGGCGCCTGTTCCTGCTGGTCAGCGCCGAGCTGTGGGGCTGGCGCGACGGCCACGAGTTCTGCGTCTCGCACTACCGCTTCGCCAAGCGGGCCTGAGGGCGACGCCGGCGCTCAGCTGAGCTCGGGCGCCTCGACGTCGATCCAGGCCAGGTCGGGCTCGGGGCGCGGCGGGCACTCCGGCTCGCTGTTGGGCCACCCGAGGTAGACGAGCCCGACGATGGTGTCGGACGGGTCGAGCCGGCACAGCTCGGCGATGCGGCGCGAGTGGGTGGCCGCGCCGGTGGACCAGAGCGACGCCAGCCCGGCGGCGGTGGCGCCGAGCAGCAGGGTCTGGATGGCGGCCGACACCGCGTCGCGGTTCTCGTCGGTCATGACCTGGTGGTCGCCCGCGGCGGCCGCGACCACGACCATCACCGGTGCCCGGCGGTACTTCACCCGGGCCTTGGCGACCTTGGCCGGGTTCTCCTCGCCCGCGGCGATGAGGTCCTCGGCCAGGGCCTCGCCCAGTGCGGCTCGGGCGTCGCCCGCCAGCACCCGGAAGCGCCACGGGTAGGTCTTCTTGTGGTTGGGCGCGGTGGCGGCGAGGCGGACGAGCCGCTCGACGAGCGCCGGGTCGACCTCGCGTTCGGGGTCGACCCGCAGGTTGGATCGTCGGCGTGCGGCCAGCGACTCGAGGAGGTCGAGGTGGTCGGCGGTGGTCTGCTCGGTCATGATCGTCAGACCGTATCGGCGACCGCCCCTCGCGACCGCCGCATCCGTCGTCCCAGGGAGGACCTCGTGCCGCTCGTCCAGATCGATCTGCTCGAAGGGCGCACGCCCGAGCAGAAGAAGGCCCTGCTCGCGGCCGTCACCGACGCCGTCCACACCTCGATCGGGGCCCCGCTGCCCTCCATCAGGGTCTGGCTGCGCGAGTTCTCTCCCGAGGACTACATGGCCGAAGGGGTGTGGCAGCCCGACAAGGGCTGACCCCCGGCGCATCGGCCCTGGTCAAACGGGGTCTTCCGGGGTACCCTCGGAATCTCTCGCGGGCGGATGCGGGGCTTTCCTCCGACGTTTCACGTCCGAGGTCTTCAGTGAGCCCTTCCCGATCGCGAGCACGACGCAGCTTCCCGGTGGCCCTCGCCGCCGTGATCGGCGCGCTCGCGCTGGCCGCGGTGTCCGCCGGCCCGCAGGCGGGGGCGGCCGGTCAGAGCGCGCGTGCCCAGCGGGCCGAGGTCCGGGCCCAGCAGGCGCAGGTCGCCTCCCAGGTCGACGCCCTCGAGGGCGACCAGCAGCAGGTCACGTCGGCCCTCTCCGCCCTCGACGAGAACGTGCGGGGCCAGCAGGCCGCCCTCTCCGACGCCCGCCACCAGGTGGAGGTCAGCACCGCGCAGGCCGCCCAGGCCGAGCAGGGCGTGGCCGACGCCAACGCCGAGATCGACGCCCTCCGCGCCAAGGTGGTGACCTACGCCGTCGACGCCTACATCAGCCCGCCCGACGAGGACCTCATCCGTCGCCTCGAGGCCCAGAGCGCCCAGGAGGACGCCACCAAGCGGGCGCTGCTCGACATGCAGTCCGGCAAGGACACCGATGTGCTCGACCAGCTCCGGGCGGCCCGCGGGCGTCTCGATGCCGAGCGGCGCCGGGCCCAGAACGCCAAGTCGGAGGCCGAGGCCGCGGCGGCGGAGGCCGATCGGGCCCTCGCCTCGCTGACCGACGCCAAGGCCCAGCAGCAGGCCTTCGCCGAGCAGGTGCGGGCCCGCCTCGACGAGCGCCTGGCCGACGCGGCCTACCTCTCCCAGATCGACGCCGGCCTCGGTGACGCCATCGCGGCGGAGCAGGCGGCGCTGGTGGCGGCCGTCGCCCGGATCGATCCCGGTCCCTCGTCCGGCGGGTCGGGAGGTTCGGGCGGCTCCGGTGGCTCGGGCGGATCCGGAGGCTCGACCGGGCCCACGACGACGGTCGCACCTGGAGGCGGCGGTGGGTCCAACCCCACGACGCCCACGCCGACCACACCGCCGACCACGACCAAGCCGGTGCCGGTCGCCGCCCGTCCGCCTCTGAAGACCGTCGACGGCATCACGGTCAACGCCGCCATCGCCGATCGCCTACGGGGCCTGCTCGACGCGGCCAAGGCCGACGGCTTCTGGTTCGGCGGCTACGGCTGGCGCGACATCAACACCCAGATCGCCCTCCGTCGCCAGAACTGCGGCACCTCCGACTACGCGATCTACCAGATGCCCCCGGACCAGTGCTCGCCCCCCACCGCCCGCCCGGGCATGTCGATGCACGAGCAGGGCCTGGCCGTCGACTTCAGCGTGAACGGCCGCTTCCTCACCTCCCGCAGCGACCCCGCGTTCCTGTGGTTGGCGGCCAACGCCCGCCGCTGGGGCTTCTCCAACCTCCCGAGCGAGCCCTGGCACTGGTCGACCACCGGCGGGTGAGGGCTTGTGGCCGGGCGGGGGCCCGGCAGTACCCTGGCGCCCGTGAGCGCTGAGGTCATCGAACGTCCAGACACCCGTCCCTCCGATCCCGATCTCGAGGACGGCAAGGTCGCTCACATCATCCGCAAGGACGACCAGATGCGCGGCTACGTCCTGGGTGAGGAGATCACCGCCCTCTGTGGCGAGAAGTTCATCCCCACCCGCGACCCCAACCGCTACCCGGTCTGCGAGGCCTGCCGCCAGGCGCTGGCCGCCGCCTACGGCAGCGAGTGACCACCACGCAGGGTGCCTGGGTCACCGTCGTGGCCCGGGTCCGGCCCGACGACGCCGACCTGGCGTCCGGGCTGATGTGGGGCGCCGGCGTGGCCGGTGTCGAGGAGCGCCCCTGCCCGGGTGACGACCTCGTCGAGCTCCGGGCCGGCGTGCCCGTCGAGCAGGCCTCCGCCGTCGTCGAGGCGGTGAGCGGCCTGGCCCTGGTCGAGGTGGAGGCGATCGACGGCGACGCCGATCTCGACCGGTGGCGCGAGTTCGCCCGGCCGTGGCGGGCCGGTGGCCGGGTCGTGGTCGTGCCGGCCTGGCAGGACACCCCGGCGTGGGTCGGTGCCGACGACGTCGTGCTGTCGATCGATCCCGGCCGGGCGTTCGGCAGCGGCGCCCACCCCACGACCCGCATGTGCCTCAGCGAGCTCGAGCGGCTCGTCGAGCCGGAGGCCGCGGTGGCCGACATCGGGTGCGGCAGCGGCGTACTGGCCGTGGCCGCGGCCGTGCAGGGGGCCGCGCTGGTGGCCGCCGTCGACATCGATCCCGAGGCGGTGCGGGCCACGGCCGAGAACGCCGCCCGCAACGGCGTGGCCGGCATCGTGGCCCCGTCGGAGACCCCGGCCGCGGAGCTCGAGCCGGGGTCCTACGACCTCGTGGTCGCCAACATCGCCGCCGGCACCCTCGTCGAGCTGGCCCCCGCGCTGGTGCGGGCCGTGGCCGACGACGGCACCGTCATCGTCAGCGGCATCCTCGAGGAGCAGGTCCCGGCCGTGCTCGCCGCCTTCGAGGGGCAGGGCTTCGAGCTCGGTGGCACCGTCGCCGACGACGACTGGCGCACGCTCCTCATCCGTCGGCCCTGAGCCGACCGACCCTTGGTGGTCCCGCGGCCTTCGGCCCCGGATGGCGACCGCACTAGGTTGGGCGCCATGGCCGACACCAAGCCCGACGTGACCATCCCCGATGGCGAGCCGCCCGCCGACCTCCTCCTCGAGGACATCGAGGTCGGTGAGGGCCCCGAAGCCGTCTCCGGCGCGGTCGTCACCGTGCACTACGTCGGCCACGCCTGGAGCGACGGCAAGCAGTTCGACGCCTCCTGGGACCGCAACGACACCTTCGCCTTCCGCCTCGGTGCCGGCCAGGTCATCTCAGGCTGGGACGAAGGCGTCGCCGGCATGAAGGTCGGCGGCCGCCGTCGCATCACCATCCCGCCGCACAAGGGCTACGGCGACCGTGGCGCCGGTGGCGTGATCAAGGGCGGCGAGACGCTGGTGTTCGTCGTCGACCTCCTCAACGTCGGCTAGCCCGACCACCACCGAACGCTCGACCGGAGGGGGCCGGACGTGAAGCCGCCACCGTTCGCGTACGTCGCGCCCGACACCGTCGACGGTGTCGTCGGCGCGCTCGTCGACGCGGGTGAGGACGCCAAGGTCCTCGCCGGCGGCCAGAGCCTCCTGCCCCTGCTCGCCCTGCGCCTCGGGCGGCCGAGCGTGCTCGTCGACATGGGCCGCGTCGCCGGCCTCGACACGATCACGGCCGACGGCGGCGACCTGGTGATCGGCGCGCTGACCACCCACGCCCGTCTGGGGCGCGATCCGGAGGTGGGGAGCCGGGCCCCGTTGCTGGCTCAGGTGGTCCCGCTGGTCGCCCACGCCGCGGTGCGCAACCGGGGCACCCTCGGCGGCTCGCTCGCCCACAACGACCCCGCCGCCGAGTGGCCCGCGGTGGCGCTGCTGCTCGCCGCCTCGGTCACCGCGGTGGGCCCCGGAGGCACGCGCACGATCGCCGCGGCCGACCTGTTCGAGTCGTACCTCACCACCGCGCTGGGCCCCGACGAGGTGCTCACCCAGGTGCGCATCCCCGGCGCGCCTGCCCGCACCGGCCACGCCTTCGACGAGGTGAGCCGCCGCCATGGCGACTTCGCCCTGGTCGGGGCGGGGGCGCGGGTCACCCTCGACCCGTCGGGCGCGGTGGCCACCGCCGCGGTCGTCTTCATCGGTGTCGACGGCACCGCGGTGCTCGACGAGCAGCCGGGGCTCGACCTCGCCGGGCGGGCACCGTCGACCGAGGCCTTCGACGAGGTGGCTCGGGCCGCCGCCGGCCGCCTCGACCCCCACGACGACCTCCACGCCACCGGGGCCTACCGGCGCCGGCTGGCCGCCACGCTGGCCCGGCGCACGTTGGTGACCGCGGCGGCGCGCGCCGCCGCGGGGGAGGGGCTGTCGTGAGCGCCCCCGAACCCGCCTACGAGCTCGACGTCGAGCTGGCCGTCAACGGCGAGGCCCGGCGCGCCCGGGTCGAGGCCCGCCGCTCGCTGGCCGAGCTGCTGCGCGACGACCTCGGGCTCACCGGCACCCACCTCGGCTGCGAGCACGGCGTGTGCGGCTCGTGCACCGTGCTGCTCGACGGCGAGCCGGTGCGCTCGTGCCTCACCCTCGCCGTGCAGGCCACCGGCCGGTCGGTCACCACCGTCGAGGGCCTGGCCGACGGCGACCGCCTCCACCCGGTGCAACAGGGCTGCCTGGAGTGCCACTCGTTCCAGTGCGGCTTCTGCACGCCGGGCGTGCTGATGACCGCGGCGGCCCTGCTCGACGAGGTGCCCGATCCCGACGAGGCCACCATCCGCGAGGCGTTGTCGGGGAACCTGTGCCGCTGCACCGGCTACGAGAGCATCGTCGAGGGCGTGCTGCGGGCCGCCGAGCTGGGGAGGGAGGGCTGATGGTCGCCCGCCTCACCGGCACGAGCGTGCAGCGGGTCGAGGACCCGCGCATCCTCACCGGCCGCGGCCGCTACGTCGACGACGTGACCCTGCCCGGCATGCTCCACGCCGCGTTCGTGCGCAGTCCGTTCCCCCACGCCCGGGTGGAGGGCATCGACGTCTCCGAGGCGTTGCTCGTGCCCGGCGTGCGGGCGGTGCTCACCGCCGCCGACCTCGACGGCGTGGCCACCGACCTCACCCCGGTCGGCCCCCCGGACCTGCTGCTGGCGCCGTTCCCGGCCCTCGCCCGCGACACCGTGCGCCTGGTCGGCGACCCCGTCGCCGTCGTGGTGGCCGACAGCCGGGCCCAGGCCGAGGACGGGGCCGAGATGGTGGAGGTCGACTACGACCCGCTGCCCGGCGTGGGCGACATGGACGACGTGCTGATCAACGACGGGCTCGCCGGCGCGACCGAGGCGATCTTCCCCGAGCTCGGTACCAACGTCGTGCACCGGGCCGTCCACCGCTACGGCGACACCGACGCCGCCTTCGCCGCCGCTGACCGGGTGATCACCACCCGGTTCGAGCAGCACCGGCACGCCAACGTGCCCATGGAGTGCCGGGGCATGATCGCCCACCACGACCCGGCCACCGGCGTCCTCGACGTGCTCACGGCCCACCAGTCGCCCCATGCCCTGCGCCTGCACCTGGCCGACGTGCTGGGCCTGCCCGCCCACGCCGTGCGGGTGCACTGCGGCGACATCGGCGGCTCGTTCGGCCAGAAGTTCGGGCTCACGAACGAAGACGTCGCCGTCAGCGCCGCGTCGGTGGTGCTCGGCCGGCCGGTGAAGTGGATCGAGGACCGCACCGAGAACCTGATGGTCGGCGGCCAGGCGCGCGAGGAGCGCGTCGACGTCGAGGCGGCGGTCGACGCCGAGGGACGGCTGCTCGGGGTGCGCCTGCGGCTGGTGCTCGACCAGGGGGCCTATCCCAAGATCGGGTACCCGGCGACGGGCTACGTGGCGATCGTGCGGGCGCTGTTCCCGGCGGCCTACCGGCTCGAGCACCTCGACGTGGAGTCGGTGGTGGTCTGCACCAACAAGGCCACCTACGTGCCCTACCGGGGGCCGTGGGAGATCGAGACCTGGGTGCGGGAGCGGCTGCTCGACACGGTGGCCCGCGAGCTCGGCCTCGAGCCGGCCGTGGTGCGCGAGCGCAACCTGCTGCGGCCCGACGAGCTGCCCCGCGAGAGCACCACCGGGGTCGAGCTCCAGGGCTTCGACCCCCGCCGCACGTTCGACGACGCCCTCGCCCTGCTCGACGTGCCCGCCTTCCGCATCCGCCAGGCAGCCGCCCGGGCCGAGGGCCGCCTGCTCGGGCTGGGCCTGGTCAACGTGGTCGAGCCGGCACCCGTGACTCCCAGCCTCATCAGGGCGATGGGCATCATGGCGGCGCCCCGCACGGTGCAGGAGGCCCGGGCCCGGCTCGAGCTCGACGGCTCGGTCACCGTGTTCACCAGCCAGATGCCCCACGGCCAGAGCCACGAGACGACCCTGGCCCAGCTGGCCGCCGACGAGCTCGGCCTCACGCTCGACCGGGTGCGGGTCGTGCACGGCGACACCCAGCTCACCCCGTTCAACATGGTCGGCACCGGCGGCTCGCGGGCGGCGACGTTGGCGAGCGGTGCGGTGGTCGGGGCGGCGTCGGCGGTGCGCGAGCGGGTGCTGGCGGTGGCCTCCGAGCTGATGGAGATCGCCCCGGCCGACCTCGAGCTGGTCGAGGGCCACGTGGTGGCGCGGGGCGCGCCCGAGGTGCGGCGGTCGCTCGCCGAGATCGGGCGACTGGCCACGATGCGGCCGGGCCTGGCCAACGCCGACGGGCGCCCGGGCATCGAGGAGGTCGGCACGTACCTCTCCGAGGAGGGCACCTGGTCGGTGGCCACCCACGCCTGCGAGGTCGAGGTCGACCCCGAGACCGGCCTGGTGCACATCGGTCGCTACGTCGTCGTCGGCGACTGCGGCGCGGTGATCAACCCGGCCATCGTCGACGGCCAGGTGCGCGGCGGGGTGGCCCAGGGCATCGGGGCCGTCCTGCTCGAGCGCTCGGCCTACGACCGCGACGCCCAGTTCCTGTCGTCGACCTTCATGGACCACCTGCTTCCCACCGCGGTCGACATCCCCCGCATCGAGGTGCACCACGTCCACCACGAGCCCACCGGCGGGATCGACTACCGCGGTGTGGGCGAGGGCGGGGCCATCGGGGCGCCGGCCGCCTTGACCGGCGCCATCGAGGACGCGTTGGCCCACCTCGGGGTGCGCATCACCGAGCAGCACCTGCCGCCGGGCCGCATCCTCGAGCTCATCGACGCCGCCGCGGTCTAGCTCGGGCGGTCTGCGGTGGCGGTCGCC
Source organism: Acidimicrobiales bacterium (assembly GCA_965279255.1). Lineage (GTDB taxonomy): Bacteria > Actinomycetota > Acidimicrobiia > Acidimicrobiales > Acidimicrobilacustridaceae > CAMFLJ01. The sequence goes on along the minus strand of OZ257146.1, from coordinate 3,664,439 downwards.
CTGGACGCGGCCTTGGTGGTGCGCCAGGTGGTGTAGCGGCCGGGGTTCGGCCACGAGGTGAGGTCGGGCAGCAGGGGCTCGGCGGTGCGGGCGCGCACGGCGCCGACCCACACGCCGGTGCTGTAGGCGATGTCGTCGGCCAGGCGCAGCCCGACGTAGCTGACCGGCCCGTGGCTGGGGTGCTCGCGGGCCCACTCGAGGAGCGGCGGCACGAGCACGCCGACGAGGAGGGCCCGGCGCAGGCGCTTCGACGGCACGGCCAGGGCGGCGAGGAGGGTGATCGGCCACCACGGCCGCACGAGGGCGTTGGCGAGCATGCGCCCCACGGCGAGGTTGCCCCTGCCGGCGACCTGGGCGGCGAGCCCGGCGGCCTCGTCGATGCCGTCGAAGCTGCGCAGGAGCATGGCGAAGGTGGCGCCGGCCAGGCCGAGGCCGGCGAACGGGCGGCCCAGGGCGGCGACGCACCAGCCGGCCAGGCTCAACGGCGAGGCCTCGACCGGGACGAGGGCGCCGGGATGGCGCACCGCGAGGGGGCCGGCCGAGGTGCCGTAGTCGAAGCGGCGGCGGGCCCACGGGCGCAGGGCGGTGCGATGGCGGTGGGCGACGGTGGCGGCCGGCTCGTAGCGGACGGTGCGGCCCTCCTCGTCGAGGCGCCAGACCAGGTCGACGTCCTCGCCGACGGGCAGCGTGGCGTCGAATCCGCCGATGGCGCGCAGATCGTCGACGCGGGCGAGCAGGGCGGCCGAGGGCACGTAGGAGACGCGTGAGCGGGCCCGCACGCGTGCCGGCTCGGTGCCCATATCGAGCGCGGAGCGCACCCTCTCGTAGCGGGCGAGCGGCCCGGCGACGCCGCCCGGCTCGGCCTGCACGATGCGCGGCGCCACCACGGCCACCTCGGGGTCGTCGAGGTGGGGGAGGAGCCGGTCGAGCCAACCCGGCACGGGCAGACAGTCGGCGTCGACGAACGCGACCAGGGGCGTGGTGACCTCGGCCAGGCCGGTGTCGCGGGCCGCGCCGGGGCCACCCTGGGTGTCGCGGCGCACGAGGCGCACCGGCGTGCCCTCGGCGGTGCGGTCGGGGACGGTGACGGGCACCGGGCTGGCGTCGTCGACCACCAGCACGGCGGCCACCGGTCCGAGGCCGTCGAGCAGCTCGGGGGGCAGCACGCCGTGGACGGGCACCACTGCCGTCACGTCGTCGGTCGAGGGGCTCGCCGGGCCGGGCACCGGGTGCACGAGGCCGCCGTCGAGCAGGCGCCGCACGAGCTTGGAGGCGGCGGTGCCGGTCGGCACGGGCTCTCCGTCGAGGACCTGGCGGGCGACCTCGGCACCCGGCCCGGTGAGCCGCACGACCCGCAGGGGCGATCCGCCGAGCAGCACGCGACCGCCGTCGTGCACGTCGACCGACGAGTCGGCCACGAACCGCCGTCCGGCCAACGAGGCGGTCATCGGGGGAACTCCAGGTCGACGGCGGCCAGGAGGTCGGCGGTGAGCGCCTCGAACAGGGCGGCGCCCTCGTCGGCCGATGCGCCGGTGGGATCGCCCAGCACTCCGTTGGGGGCGACAGCGGAGACTCCGCCCGTGCGGAGGTCGCTGATGAGGTCGGACAAGGGCGCGGTGGCGCCGGGCTCGGCCCGGTCGAGGCGGACGCTCGTCGGGGCGAGAGCGAGCAGCAGGGAGGTCTCGGTGCGCCCGGCGTGGGCGTCGCCGCCGGGCACCGAGGGTGCCCAGGCGAGCACCCGACGGCCCTCGGCGGTGAGACGGGCGACGGCGTTCCGGACGGCCTCGAGGTTCCCGCCGTGCCCGTTCACGAACACCACTGCGGCGAAGGCGTCGGCCGAGCGGCCCAGCTCGACCAGCACGGCGGTGAGGGCGTCGGTGCCGATCGAGAGGGTGCCCGCGAAGCCGGCGTGCTCACCGGACGCGCCGTAGGCGAGGGGCGGGGCGACGACGACGTCGATGCGTGCCGCGGCCAGGGCGGAGACGAGCGCCGCCGCGATGCGCGTGTCGGTGTCGAGCGGGAGGTGGGGGCCGTGCTGCTCGAGGCTTCCCAGCGGGACGGCCAGCACGGACGGGCGGCGCTCGGCCACCTCCGTCCACGTCGACTCCGCCAGGGCACCGGTCACCCGGCCATGGTCCCACGCCCTCACCCCCCTCGACCCCGTGGCTCAGTACGTCACCTCTGGCGTGACGTACTGAGCCACGGGTTGGGTGTCGGACGGGCCTCTGGCTCAATGCGTCGCCTCTGGCGTGACGTACTGAGCCACGGGGTGGTGTCGGTCAGGAGCCGAGGACGTCGGCGAAGGCGGCGGGGACGTCGCTCGGGCCGGCCACCTCGACCCAGCGGGCGCCGAGGTCGTCGGCCAGGCCCTCGGCCTCGTCGCTGTCGCCGGCCGGGCACAGCACGACCAGCTCGTCGAGGGCGGCGGCCTCCGCCACGGGGTCGCCGCCCTTGGTGGCCCGGGCGTCGGAGAGCAGCACGGTGATGCGCCGGGCCGCCGACGAGCGGTCGAGCTGCTGGCGGGCGACCCGCAGGGCGAGGGCGAGGTCGGTGGGGCCGTGGCCGCGGAGGCGGAAGAGGTCCTCGACCACCAGCTCCGGGGCTCGACCCGAGCCCTGGGCGGCGAGCACCACGGCCTCGTCGCCGAAGGCCACCACGCTGGTGTCGAGCGGGGCCCGCCAGAGGCAGGCGGCGGCGGCTACCGCGGCCGTCGCCAGACGGGCGCCACCCATCGAGCCGCTGCGGTCGACGAGAAGGCACAGGGCCAGGTCGGGGCGCGACCACTCGCGCGCGTGGAGCTCGCCGAGGTCGGGGGCCACGCCGTGGGCCCGCGCGGTCGCGAGGGTCTCGAGGCCGCGGTCGAGGTCGAGCTCGCCGGGGGAGCGGTCGGCCGGCGCGTGGCGCAGGCGGCCGATGCCCCGGCGGCGGGGGGTGCCGGTGCGCACGACGTCGACCACGACGCGCCCGGCCAGGTGACGGGCGAGGTGGCGCAGGCGGGCGTCGGTGGCGCCGGTCAGGTCGGCGAGCAGGGCGAGGGCCTCGTCGGGGTCGTCGCGCAGGGCGTCGTCGAAGGCGGCCTCGTCGAGCTGCCCGACCTCGGGCGAGATGTCCTCGAAGCCGGGGTGGCGGCCGAGAGACTGGCGGGAGGTCGTGCGCCGGGCGGCCTCGGCCACCGCCGCCTCGGCCTCGTCGCCCTCGAGGGTGCGCTCCTCGTCGCTGCGCCGCTCGTCGGCCCGGACGCCCCCCGGCCGGGGGGTCAGGCTTTTTTCTGATCGCCGCTCTCGGAGGCTCCCGCGTCGGGACCGTCGCCCGAGGGGTCGTTCGCCGACTCACCATCGCTGCCCGCGTCGTCGGTCTCGGCCGGGTGAGCCGCCCACAGCTCGCGGATGACGTCCTCCGCCGGTCGGCCGGAGCCCTCCCGCACCCGGATGCGCCCCGAGAGGGCGGCCATGGCGGCATCGAGCCCCACGCCCTCGTCGGCGGGGGTCAGCCCCCGCAGCTCGGCGAGCTGCTCGGCCAGCAGGGCGAGGTCGATGGCGCCGCGCACCGACGAGCCGACTCGCACGTCGGCGTGGTCCCGGGAGGCGCGCACCACGGCGACGGCCCGGCGCCCGAGCGGGCCGGGCCCGGCGGCCGGGGCCTCGCGCGCCACGATCTCGGCCTCCTCGGCGGCGTCCTGGTACCCCATGGCCACCCGGCACACCCGGTCGTAGACGGCCGAGGAGATGCGGGCGGTGCCGATGGCGTCGAAGGGGTTCATGGCGGCCACGACCCGGAAGCCGGGCACCGCCTCGACCCGCCCGAGCCGGGGCACGTGCAGCTCGCGCTCGCTCATGGCGGTGATGACGACGTTCAGCGTCTCCTCCGGCACCCGGTTGATCTCCTCGATGTAGAGGAGCGAACCGGTGCGCAGCGCCTCGACGAGGGGGCCGTCGAGGAAGACGTCCGGCGAGTAGCCCTCGGCCAGCACCCGGGCCGGGTCGAACGTGCCGACGAGGCGGGCCGGGGTGAGCTCGGCGTTGCCCTCCACGAAGACCAGCTCGACGCCGGCGGCCTCGGCCAGAGCCCGCAGCAGGGTCGACTTGCCGGTGCCGGGTGGTCCCTCCAGCAGCACGTGGCGGTCGGCGGCGAGGGCGGCGACCACGACCTCGATCTCGGGGCGGCGCCCGACGATGGCGGCGTCGAGGGCGTCGACGACCTTCCGGCTGAACGTGGTCATCGCCGGCCCCTCACCCGCGGAACCCGCCGTCGACATCGACCACCGTGCCGGTGATGGAGCCGGGGGCGTCGACGCACAGCCACTCGATGGTGGCGGCGATCTCGTCGGGATCGATGAGCCGCTCGATGCGGGCGAGCCCGCCGAAGGTCTCGGGGTCGTCGATGCCGTAGATGGCGGCGCTGGCGTCGAGCATCGGGCCGCGGGTGGAGCCGGGGGCGACGGCGTTGGCCGTGACCCCGGTGGCACCCAGCTCGGCGGCCAGGGCCTTCACCAGGCCGGCCACGCCGTGCTTGGCGGCGGTGTAGGCGGCCAGCTCCGGCAGGCCGTGGTGGGCGGCCGCCGAGGCGATGGCCACGAAGCGCCCGGTGCGGGGGAGAGGCGCGTCGAGCAGGCGGGGCACGACGGCCCGGGCCAGGTTGAAGACGCCGGTGAGGTTCACGTCGATCATGGCCCGCCAGACCTCGTCGGAGGTCTCCCAGGTGGGAGCGCCGCCGGCGATGGCTCCGGCGGCGGCCACGGCGACGTCGATGCGGCCGTGGCGGTCGACCACGGCGTCGATGACCCGGCCGAGGGCCTCGGCGTCGCGCACGTCGGCGGCGTGGGCCTCGCCCCGGCCATCGCACGCGGCCGCGGCCACGTCGAGGTCGCTGCTGTGCGACGGCAGGTAGGGGCCGGGCAGCTCGGCGACGCGGCCGTCGGGCTCGAGGGGCAGGTCGATCAGGGCGACGGTGAAGCCGCGCTCGGCGAGGCGGCGGGCGGTGGCGGCCCCCATGCCACGGGCGGCCCCGGTGACGACGGCGACCCGTGCGGACCCCTCTTCGCTCATCGCGGGGATCCTACGGTGCGGCCACCGAGACGGTCACTCCGAGGTCGCCGGCTCGCCGGGCACCTGGAACAGGGGCTTCCACGGGGCCTCGGGGCCGACGGGGAACTGGGTCGACGGCGCGTCGCCCTTCGTCGTCCACCGGGCCTGGTAGGGGAGACCGTCGTAGCTGACGGTCGTGCCCTTCTCGTAGAGCGTGGTCGGGTCCCAGGTGGGAAGGCTCCCGGGCGGCACGGTGGTGATCGTCGGGGCCACGTCGTCGGGCCCGACCGGCCCGATCAGGGCCCACGGGGTCTCCCACTGGCTGCCGACGACCGTCGAGGGGTCGGCGCCCTGGTTGTACCACTTGGCCTGGTAGACGGAGCCCTTCCACACGACCTTGTAGCCCTCCGGGTACTGCGCCGTCGGGCGCCACACCGGGTAGGGGCTGCGGGCCGGGTCGTCGGCCGAGGGGGTCTGGTCGGGCACGGTCACGGCGTCGACGGCACCCGAGGTGGGGGCCCGTCCGGGCAGGACGTCGAAGATCGATGCGAACTCGAGCGGCTCCTGGGCCACGCCGCTGCAGGTGTTGGAGTGCACGGCCACCGCGCTGAACGTGGCGCCGCACGAGCGGTCTCGGTTGAGGGACCAGGTCGAGACCCGGGCGAGGCCCTTCTTCTGGGCGAACTCCACGAAGGAGCGGGCGTCGTCGAGGGTGAAGACCTCGCCGTCGACGTCGTTCTGGCCGATCATCGGGGTGGCCCCGATGCGGGCCCAGCGCTTCGCCTCGTCGAGGTTGGTGCCCTGCTCGCGGTAGAGGTCACCGACCTGGGTAGCGGTGGCGTCGAGCGCCTTCTCGCTGGCCGACAGCATGTCGGCGGTCGGGCTCTGGGTGCTGCCGAAGTTCATGGTCATGACGTTCACGCCGAGCAGCTCGACCCCCGCCTGGAGGTTGGCGCGGACGACCTGCTGGCCGTCGGCGGTCAGCCCGCTGGTGGCGACGGGGAGGGTGAGCCAGACGTCGAGCGTCTCGCCCTTCGCCTGCTTCTCCTGCTGGACCGTGGCGATGGCGGCAGCCCGACGCTCGATCGAGGCGGTGTCGCTCAGGGCCGCGCCCTCGAGGTCGAGGTCGATCACCGTGGCGTCGTAGCGGTCGATGACGGCCCGGTAGGCCTCGGTGAGGGCCGCCTGGTCGGTGCAGGCGAGGGCCAGCTCGCTGTTGGTGAGCCCGCCGAAGGAGATCATGGCGTCGCCGCCGGCGCCCCGCAGCTGCTGGATGCGGCGGTCGAGGTCGAGGTCGTCGCCGGCCTCGTCGAGGGTGTAGGCGCCACCCCAGCTGGGCCGGCACGGCTCACCGGGATCGGCCACCACGAAGGCCAGCGCCACGTCGCGGGAGGGGTTCGACTGCGGATCCTGGAACTGGTAGGTCGGGGTGAGGGTCACGTCGACGTACGGCACGCTCCACGACTTGGCGCGGGGCTGGGCGTCGGCCACGGCCTTGCGCACGCCGGTGAACGCGACCCCGATGACGGCCGCGACGATCAGCACCACGATGCTCAGTCGCACGAGCGACAGTCGCTCGGTCGGGCCGTGGGGCTCGACGGGTGCGGCTGCGCCGGCCGGGGGTGCTGCGGTCATCGTGGATCCTTCGCCGTGGGCTCGACCCGACGGCGGGGGCCGACGGGTGTGTCGGGAGGTTCTTCGGTCGGTCGCGCTCCGCTCCTGAGGGAAACGTCTGTCGAATGAGTCATACGGACCTTTCCTTGAAGTTCCACGGGGTTTCCGTCGAAGAAGCTCCGTGACGTCCGATGGTGATCACGCCACCGCGACGTCGATGTCGGGTCACGAACCACGGGAGAGAACATGCAGTCGACGATGGATCCGGTGAAGCGGCCTCGCCGCCAGTGGGGCAGCGATCGTCGCGACGCGCCACTGCCGACGGTGCCGCCCCCGGTGTCGGATCGTCGCATCCGCATGGGCCGCCTGGCGATCGTGCTGACCGTGTCGGCGTGGGTCGCCTACATGTGCTTCACGATCTTCCAGCAGTTCATCGAAGGCCGTGCCGACAGCGCCCGCCTGGTGATCGAGGCGATCGTCTACATGTTCGTGGTCACGGCCCTCACCGCGTCGGCGATGGCCTACCTCATCACCCGCATCGGCTTCTTCTACCGGAGCCGGGTGCACCGTCGGGCGCCCCGCGCCGCGATCGACGACTTCTTCGAGCAGACCATCCCGACCGTCACCGTGCTCGTGCCCTCCTACCAGGAGGACGAGCGGGTCGTGCGCACGACGCTGCTCTCGGCCGCCCTCCAGGAGCACCCCTACCTGCGCATCGTGCTGCTGGTCGACGACCCGCCCGAGCCCACGTCGACCCACGCCCGCGAGATCCTCCAGCAGTCGCGTGACCTCCCGGGCCGGATCCAGGACCTGCTCGCCGAGCCGTGCGACCGCTTCCAGGCCGCGCTCGACGCCTTCGAGCGATCCGGTGGCGGCGACACCCAGCCGACCGTCGAGGACGTGCGCGCCGTGGCGGCCGACTACCGGTACGCGGTGTCGTGGCTGCGCGACCTCGCCGCCGCCCAGGACATCGTCGACCACTCCGACACCTTCTTCGCCGACCACGTGGTGGGCGCGTTGGCCGATGACCTCGAGATCATCGCCGGAGCCCTCGACGCGGCCGCCGCCGAGGGGGCCACCCTCCCCGCGCGTCGCATCCGTCAGCTCCACCGCCGCCTGGTCGCCACCTTTCGGGCCGAGCTCTCGAGCTTCGAGCGCAAGCAGTACGTGTCGCTCTCCCACGCGCCCAACAAGGCGATGAACCTCAACAGCTACATCGGGCTGATGGGCGGCAGCTACAAGGAGGTCGCCACCCCGATGGGCACCGCCCTCGTGGCCTGCGCCCCCCACTCGGCGACCCTCACGGTGCCGGACCCCGACTACGTGCTGACCCTCGACGCGGACTCCGTGCTGCTGCCGGAGTACACCGTGCGGATCCTGCACCTCATGGAGCAGAGCGCCCACGCCACGGTCGGCGTGGCCCAGACGCCGTACAGCTCCTACCCCGGCTCGGCGACGCGCATCGAGCGTATCGCCGGTGCGACCACCGACCTCCAGCACATCGTCCACCAGGGCATGACCCACTACGACGCCACGTTCTGGGTCGGGGCCAACGCCATCCTGCGCAAGCGGGCCCTCGAGGACATCGTCGAGATCGACTACGAGGGCGACTGGGAGATCCGGCGCTACATCCAGGACCGCACCGTCATCGAGGACACCGAGTCGACCATCGACCTCGGGGTGCACGGCTGGACGCTCCTGAACTACCCGGAGCGGCTCGCCTACTCGGCGACGCCCCCGGACTTCGGGTCGCTCTGCGTCCAGCGCCAGCGGTGGGCCAACGGCGGCCTGCTCATCCTGTCGAAGCTGCGCAAGCAGTCGAAGGCCCGCAAGGCCCGCGGCGAGCAGAACCGCTTCGGCGAGGTCTTCCTGCGGGTTAACTACATGGCGTCGATCTTCTGGTCGTCGATCTGCCTGTTGATCATGCTCTGCTACCCGTTCAACAGCGGGCTGCTGAACCCGATCCTGCTGCTGGTCGCCCTGCCGTACTTCGTGATGATGTCGACCGACCTGGCCTACTGCGGCTACAAGCGGCTCGACGTGCTGCGCATCTACGGCTTCAACCTGATCCTGCTCCCGGTGAACCTCTCGGGCAGCTTCGCCTCGATCCTGCAGCTCGTCACCGGCGAGAAGAGCGCCTTCAAGCGCACCCCGAAGGTGCAGGACCGCACGACCGCCCGGGCGCTCTACATCCTCGCTCCGATGGCCCTGATCGCCTTCGCCACGTACACGATCGTGCTCGACATCCGTCTGCACCGATGGGAGAACCTGGCCTACGCCACGCTCAACGCGGTGCTGGCGCTCTACGCCCTGGTCGCCTTCGTCGGCCTGTGGAACTGCACCGTCGACCTGTGGCTGCAGCTCCGGGGCTGGCTCTACAAGCCCGTGCCGGTCCGTGCGGTCACGGCCACCGCGCCGACCCTCGACGGTGGCAGCGCTCCCGTCGTCACCGACTGGGCGTCGGTGCTCTACTACGGCACCGCCGACGCGGCGGCCACGTCGGTCATCGCCCGCCGGCCCAGCCGCGAGGTCTCCCGGGAGGCCCGGGCCGACGGCGCCGTGGCCCAGGAGGGCCCGATCGAGCACCCGGACCTGGTGGCCGCGGCCGCCCGGGCCCAGGCACCGGCCGGTCCGATGGCATCGGGCTCGTTCGAGGAGTTCGCGTTCTTCAGCGTCTTCCAGCCCATCGTCGACCTGGAGCTCGGCCAGCCCGTCGGCTTCGAGGCCCTCACCCGTTTCGCCGACGGACGCCGGCCCGACGTCGCCCTCGCCGACGCGGAGGCGACCGGCCGGGCGGTGGAGCTCGACGCCGAGCTGGTCCGCTGCGCGCTCGCCGCGGCGGCCGAGCTGCCGCCGGGCGCGTGGGTGTCGATCAACGTCTCCGCCGCGTTGGCCAACCGGTCCGACGTGCTCGCCGAGGTGCTGGCGGGCGCCCCCTGCCCCGTCGTGGTCGAGTACAGCGCCGACGGGGTCACCGATCCCGCCGAGTGGGCGGCCAGCCTGCCGGGCAACGTGTCGGTCGCCGTCGACGACGCCGGGGCCGGCTACGACAGCCTCGCCCTGCTCGAGCACCTCCGGCCCTCGTACATGAAGCTCGACCGCACCACGGTCACCGGCATCGAGATCGACGCGGCCCGCCAGGCCTTCGTGCGCACCCTCGTCACCTTCGCCGAGGAGCACGGCTGCCGGGTCATCGCCGAGGGCGTCGAGACCGATGCCGAGCGCGAGGCCCTCCACGACGCCGGGGTCCACCTGGCCCAGGGCTACCTGCTCGGGCGCCCGGTGCCCGTCGATCGCACGGGCGAGCTCATCCGCTGACCCCTCACCCGCTCGAAACGGTGCGCTGAACCCGCCTCCGGGTGCCGGTCCTGCGCACCGTTTCGCGCTCGGGTGGGGCCAGGGTCAGGCGGGAGGCCGGAGGTCGAGCTCGGCTCCGGACGCGTCCGACCCGGTCGCCGTCCGCGTCGTGGTCGGGGCCCCGGCCACGGTGAGCACGGCCAGGACCTCGAACGCGGCGTCGGTGGCGGTGGTGCCGGGAGCCTGGCGCAGGGTCGCGCCCTCGCCGTCCTCGTCGAGCTGCCAGCCCCGCCGGGTCAGGGCCTCGGCCACGTTGCGCAGGCGCGACAGGCTGAGGTCGAAGTAGCGGACGACGATCACGCTGCTGCCACCCGGCTTGGCGGTGAGCACGACCTGGTGCCATCCCTCCGGCGCGGCGATGGTCATGGCGGCGTCGAGCCCGGTGGTCATCACATGGGCCCGGAGGTTGACCACGGCGTCGGCCACCACGCCGACGGCGTCGAAGTCGGTCGGGTCGATGGTCAGCGGCTCGGGCACCCCGAGAGCCTGCCAGCGATGGCCGCGGCCCGCGGCTCGAACAGCGACGGTCCTGGGTCAGAACGGGGCGAGCGACGCGCCCTTGTTCGCTAGCCAGCCGAGCACCTGCCGCCGGGTGATCGGGGCCCGGGCGGTCCACGGCTCGTCGATCGCGCCCTCGTCGTGCATCGCCTGGTGGGCGAGCTTCCCCTCGGCGAGCCCACCCTCGGCCAGCCCGCAGCGCGTGGCCTCGGGGTCGAGCCCGAGGAGCTTGGCCGCGTTGAGCCCGAAGATGCCGGCCTTCGTCGCCGGGGTGAGCGCCGGGTAGCCGTAGCGCTCCTGGAACTCGTCGGAGATCTGGAAGGCGCGGAACGCCATGATCTGCGGCTGGGGCGAGCCCAGCCAGATGCCGTCGGTACCCCACAGCACCCGGTCGGCGCCCATGCGGTTGAGGAGCTTGCCGAGCACGTGGGCCGCCTCGGTCGGGTTCGACATGCACTCCCGCCAGGTCGTGCCCAGCTCGCACCACATGTTCGAGCTCGCCGGCATGGCGTGGGTGTCCATGGCGCGGATCAGGGCGTTGGTGCCGCGGGCCGCCCGGGCCGGGTCGTAGGGCCCCTCGGTGGTCTCCCGCTCGAAGCCCGAGTGGTAGACGATGAACTGCACGTCGGGGAAGAGCTTGGCCGCCGCGACGACGTCGTCGGGGTCGTTGAAGCGCTGGTCGAAGCCCTGGATCGGCAGGCCCTTGTGGGCGGCGATCACCTTCACCCCGAGCTCGCGCGCCTTCTCGATCGCGGGGAGGCCGAGCTCCGGGTCGTCGAGGCGGTATCCCCGCCCGTCGGGCCCCCATGCCGTGTACGCCTTGAAGCTGGCGACCGTGCCACTCGCGGCCTGCTGCTCCATCCTCTCGAGCAGCTCGCCGCGGGAGAAGAAGTTGGGGGCGATGAGGCTCTGCACGAACAGTCGGGGCTCGCCCTCGCCGGCCAGCGAGGCGACGAAGTCGTGGGTGCCCACCTGGTCCTCGAAGGGAACCGGCGAGTCGGAGGCCTGGCCCGAGCTGGGCACGTCGCTCAGGAGGGCGACGGCCGTGTCGCTGCCGAGGAAGAGGTCCCGCACGTAGGACTGCCGGTCGAGGCACACCAGCGGGTCGGCCTCGGTGCAGCTCTCCGGCACCAGGTTGCGGATCATGGCCTCGATCGACGGCACGTTCGCCCGCCACGGGCCGTCGGGCATCACGTGGTGGGTGTGCACGTCGATGATGAGCTCGGTGCCGCCGAGGGCGACGGCGCACTCCACCTCGTCGATGGTGTCGGGCACGACGAAGGTGCCGCCCGGTGTCCCGGCCGGTGCCGTGGGGCCGGTGGGCGTGCCCGAATCGGACCCGGCGCAGGCGGCGAGGTTCACGACCCCGAGCATCAGCGCCATGCCCCCGGTGGTCTGGAGGAACCGGCGGCGGTCCATGCCGTGGCGGGCGGCCGCGTCCTCCGCCCGGCGCAGCGTCTCGGAGACGATCCACCGGTCGCGGTCGGTGGGTGGCCCGGGCACGAACTCGCCGTTGCCGACCTCACCGGGGACGAACGGGAGCGGCGGTGGCCGGTCCGGCTCGCGGTGGGTGGGGACCCTGCCCTTCCGCCGTGCGTGCGCCATCGCGGGAGGGTAGGCGCGTGTAGAAGCAGCTGCCCGGAGTCGTGGTTGCCGACCAGTTCGCCAAGAAGGCCCTTGACCTCAAGTTCACTTGAGGTCATACGGTCGCCTCCATGAGCACGACGACCGAGATCCCCATCCCCTCGGACCGGCTGTGGCCGGCACCGAGCCCCGCCCTCGTCGCCGCCCTCGACCGCCAGGTCGGGTTCGACGCACGCACCCGGAACGGCCTCAGCAACCACCTCCCCATGGAGCTCGTCGCCCTCGACGCCATGGGCGCGCCGGCCGAACGGCTCGAGGCGATGTTCGACACGTGGGCCGGCCGGCTCCTCGACGCCCGCGGCGACACCACCGTGTTCGACGCGTTCGCGGCCGAGGTCGCGTCCGATGGTGTCGACGTCACGGTCGCCCGCCACCTCCCGCGCTTCGTCGAGTCGGTGTCGAGCGAGTGGTTCCACTCGATGATCCGCCTCTCGTACGCGCTCGACACCCATCACGAGGGGCAGGTCGCGTCGGCCCTCGCGGACTGGGCCACCTACGCCCGGGTGCTCCCCGGCGAGCCACCGGTGGGCGGCGCCGTCCCGGCGATCGAGGTCCTGCGCCGACTCGGCGATGCCGGCCTCGACCGGGGCGCCAGCCACGCGGACCTGGCCGCGGTCGCCCGCCAGGACCGGTTCCGGGAGGTCGTGGCCGGGGCCGTGGTGAGTGCCGACCTCGACGACGCGGCTGCTGCGGTCGCCGCCGCCCACGTGGGCGGCGGGAACCTGGCCACGCTCCACCTGGTGACCGGGGTGCAGGCCGCCCGCCGGGTGCGGCGCCTCCTGCAGGGCGGCAACGACGAGCGCTTCGCCCGGCGGGTCGTGCAGGCCGTCACCGCCGGCTACGTGGCCGCCGGCTCGGCACCGATCCCCTCCGACGCCGACCTCGAGGCCCTGCGGGTCGCCGAGCTGCCCCCGTGGGACGAGGTGCGGCTCGCCGCGGTGGCCTCGCCCGACGTGCACGCCACCAAGCTCGTCTACACCTGCCGCACCGAGCAGGCCGCCACCGGCGACCGCCTCTACGCCTGGATCGCGGCGCGTGCGGTCGGCCTGGTCGCCTAGAGGTCGGCGAGGGTGATGTCGGGCAGGGGGAAGACGACCTGCTCGTGCTCGGGCCCGTCGATCTGGGTGCGGGAGAACGAGTTGTAGCGGCGGGCCGCGATCCACCAGCGGCCGTCGGGGTCCTGGTCGAACCGGTCGTGGTAGACGCCGAAGGCGTTGGTGCGTCGACCGTCGGAGACGTTCTGGCGCAGCTCCTGCATGAACATCCGGGCCCGGGCCACACCGGCGTCGAGGTCGACCTCGACCACCGTGTTGAGGATCACGAACTCGAAGAACGAGAAGGCCTCGAGCTGCTCGCCGATGAAGTCGCCGATCGCCTGGGGGCCGTCGTAGCCGAGGGTGCGGTCGCCGAGGTCGAGCGACAGTCGGCAGTCGGGCCGCATCAGCTCGTGCAGCTCGGGCCACGCCCGGCGCGTGACGATGTCGGCGTAGCGGTCCTGCACCCGGCGCACGGCGACGTACTCCACCGTCTCGGCCAGCCTGCGGTCGTCGATCCCCATTGCATCCCCCTTGGTCGGTCGGGACCGTACCGCGGCGTTCAGCGGTCGGCCGGTGGCGTCCATGTCCGGAGCGTGCGGATGGCGCGGGTGGGGTCGGAGGCGAGCGCCGACGCCATCCAGGCGGGCACGAGGCCGGCCCGCAGCACCAGCTCGTCGGCGTCGAGGTCGAGCGCCTCGGCGATGCGCACCAGCAGGCCCTCACTCGGTTGCTCCTCGCCCCGCTCGATCCTGGAGAGGTGCGGCGCACCGACACCCACCGAGGCGGCGAGCACCCGCTGGCTGATGCCCAGCTCGGCCCGCATGCGGCGCACGGCTTCTCCAGCGGTCGGCGTCATCGCGACAGAATTGTGCTCTGACACAACAACCGGCGTGGATCTGATCACCGGCGCCGGCAGCTGCTCGAACAGGCCGTCGAGCTCCTGGAGCGTCCGGGCCACATCCAGCAGGTCGACAGGCGCGGCGGTGTCGACGCGGGCCTCGAACTGTTCGAGCAGGTCGTCGAGGGCACCGGCCATTCGTGCCTCGCCGGCCTCGGTCAACGACAGCAGGATCGCGCGGCCGTCGGAGGGATCGGGGCCCCGCTCGACGAGTCGGTCTCGCTCGAGCCGCTTCACGGTACGGGTGATCCCGCTGCGTGTCTGGGCCAGGAGGCCGGCCAGGGCTCCAGGTGACATGGACCCCTCGCTCCCTGCGGAGGCCAACACGACGAGGACCGCCAGCTGGGAGCTGTCGAGGTGGTGGGTGCGCAGAACCCGTTGGGTCAGGAGCTCGGTGAGGCGCCCCACGCGTCCGGCGAGGAAGAGCACGGAGGTCGCGCCGGGCGTGCGCTCGGTCGCCCAGGAGAACGGGCCGGGCCCGTGGCGGCGGAACCCGTGAGCCTTTGGAGGATCGTCCACCCGGCGATGCTAGTTCCACAACCAGTTGCCCAAGCAATGACCCGCCGCTACCGTGGCGACGCCGACTCGGGGGAGTGGGCTCGAAGGGGGAACGATGAGATCACGCCGAAGGCTCATGGTCGTCTCGGTGGCTGCGCTGGTGGTGGCCCTGGTGGGCGCCGGCTGCGGTGGTGGGCGCGAGAGCTCCTCCGATGACGAGACCACGGCCACGACCGCAGGCGCCGACGCCGCCACCGGGACCTCGTTCGGAACCCTCCCGAGCCCATGTGGCCCGGGCGAGCCGTCCGGGTCACCCGACCAGGCCGTCGACGCCACCAGCATCACCATCGGCTACGGCGACGACGCGGGCTACCAGGGCAACCCGGGATCCAACCACCAGATGAGCGACGCGGTCCGTGCCCTCATCGGCTGGTGCAACCAGCAGGGCGGCATCAATGGCCGTGAGGTGAAGGGCAACTACTACGACGCCCGCATCACCGAGGTGAACAACGTGATGGCCGAGGCGTGCACCCAGGTGTTCATGCTGGTCGGGCAGGGCTTCGCCCTCGGGGGCGGCGGGGAGAAGACCCGCCTCGGGTGCGGCCTGCCGTCGGTCCCGGGCCTCCTCGGCGGATCGGAGGTGGCGAACGCGCCGTTGATGGTGTCGCCGGCGCCCCAGCCCGTCGACTACATGAACGTGGAGGGCGCCGCGGCCGTCGCCCGGGCCTACCCCGACGCCGTGAAGAAGGCCGGGATCATGCTGCCGAACTTCCCGGCGACGATCGACTACACCCAGCGCGTCACCGGCACCTTCCCGACCGTGGGCTGGCAGTTCCTCGACTGCACGCAGACCTACCCGATCTCGGGTGTCACCGACTTCCGGCCGTTCCTCCAGAAGCTGAAGGACTGCGGGGCACAGGTCGTGTTCACCACCGACACCGCCGCCAACTTCGAGAACCAGCTCGACGCCGCGAACCAGATCGACTTCCACCCGGTCTGGATGGCGACGAGCAGTCTCTACGACGCCAACTTCGCCAACTGGAACCAGAGCGGGAACGCGGACGGTGTCTACTTCGCCAACGTCTTCGTGCCGCTGGAGGACACCAGCCCGGGCACGGCGAACGCCGCCTACGTCGACATCGTCAGCGCTGACGGCGGGGACACGTCCTACACCGGCCAACAGGCGGCGTCGGCGTTCCTGCTCTGGGCGACCGCGGCCAAGGCCTGTGGCAACGACCTCACCCGCGACTGCGTCATGCAGCGCCTGAAGCAGGTCCACGAGTGGACCGCCGGTGGTCTCAGCTCCCCGCAGGACCCGGGGGGCAACAAGCCCGGCGACTGCGGTCTGGTGCTCCGTGTGCAGGGCACGGCCTTCGTTCAGTGGCAGCCGGACACCATCGGCGACTTCTCGTGCGATGCGGCCTACCTGGTCGCCGTCGACCCGCCGATCGACTCGGTCGCATCGCTCGACCTCGACGCCGACCGCATCGCCCACAAGCACCAGACCGGGTGACCATCGCCCGTCCGACCGCTACGGTCCGGGGCGGCTTGGCCCCGACCGAGTGACCAGACCATGAATCCGAGGGGGACTCTCACATGACCGACGCACCGCTGTCGCGTGCCAAGTACAACGAGCTCGTCGCGCTGCTGCAGAAGGCGGGCGACGACTGGGTGGTGCCGGGGCCCGGCATGTCCGACGACGACGTCGCCGAGGGCTTCCGCAACCTCACGCACATCCTCCAGAGCGCGCTCTACAGCCACCAGGAGTTCGACCCCGACCGCCCGGTGTTCAACCGCATCGTGTCGCCCACCCGCAGCTTCACCGGCGACAACTCCGACGCCGTCTACTTCGAGACGCCCGTCGCCCCGGGCCGGGAGTACATCGTGCGCGGCAACCTGGCCGGCGCCGTCTACACCTCGTTCACGATGGAGGCCGGTGCCGCCGGCGGTGCCTACGCCACCCAGACCTCGGGCGTGCTGAACGACACGCAGATGGACATCGACGCCGACGGCAACTACGAGATCCGCCTCGGCGGCCCGGCCGCCGAGCGCAACTGGCTGGGCATCCCCGACGACGGCGGCCGCATCACGACCCGCCACTACTTCGAGTTCCCGTGGTCGGCCTCGGCCTCGCAGACCCTGCACGTGCCGCTCAGCATCGAGGTCCTCGACCCGCCGCCGCCTCCCCCGCGGTGGAACGACGAGCGGGTCGCCGACAGCCTCCAGCACGTCATCAACCACGTGCAGCAGAAGACCGTCGACGCCCCCAAGCCCCAGCCCGGCGTGTCGCCGGCGCCGTTCGTGTCGATCACGCCGAACGACTTCCCGCAGCCGGTCGTGCCCGGGAACATGGCGTTCGCCGCGTTCGACGCGGCCTACTCGATGGCCCCGTACCTCATCGGCCCCGACGAGGCGCTGGTGATCAAGGGCCGCTGGCCCGAGTGCGTCTTCGCCAACGTCTGCCTCTGGAACCGCTGGTCGCAGATGTACGACTACGTGAACCGCCAGGTGAGCCGGAACCGGGCCAACACCACCCTCGACGCCGACGGCGGATTCACCATGATCCTCGCCCACGAGGACCCGGGCCTCCCGAACTGGATCGACACCGAGGGTCGGCCCCTCGGCACGGTGTTCTGGCGCTTCTTCCTGCCCGAGGGCGAGATCGAGACGCCGGTGGCAACCGTGGTGAAGTTCGCCGATCTGAAGGCCTGACCGGGAGGCGGTGCGCGGGGTCCGCCGAGTCGGGACCCGCTCCGTATTCCATATACGATCCCCCCTCACGCCTAGTTCCAAGGGGGAACGTCGATGAGAGCTCTCACCGGACGCCGTCGCGCCACGGCACTCGTGGCCGCGCTGGCCGTGCTCGGCCTCGTGGCCGGCGCGTGTGGCGGAGGCCGCAGCGGCGCGGGAGACGGCTCGACCGACTCGACCGCGGCCGGCGCGACCACCGGGTCGGGCTCCGGCGAGGGTGTCCAGTTCGGCGACCTCGCGTCTCCCTGCGGGCCGGGCAGCCCCTCGGGGGCTCCGGGCCAGGGTGTCACCGCCGACTCGGTCACCATCGCCTACGGCGACGACGCCGGCTACCAGGTCACGCCCGGCCGAGGTCACGAGGCCAGCGACGCGGTCAAGGCGCTCATCGACTGGTGCAACGAGCAGGGCGGCATCAACGGCCGCACCGTGGTGGGCAACTACTACGACGCCAAGATCACCGAGGCCACCAACGTCATGACCGAGGCCTGCGGTGGGAACTTCTTCCTCGTCGGCCAGGCCTGGGCGTTGGGGGCGTCGGCTGAGGCCACCCGCCTGGGCTGTGGCCTTCCGACCGTCCCCGCGATCAACACCGGTGCCGACCTGGTGAACGCGCCGCTCGCGGTGGCGCCGATCCCGCAGCCGGTCGACTACTTCAACGTCTCGGGCGCCGCCGTGCTGGCCCGGCTGTTCCCGACCGAGGTGAAGAAGACGGCGATCATGCAGCCGAACTTCCCGGCGGTGATCGACTACACGCAGCGCTTCGAGCGCACGGTCCCGACGGTGGGCTGGGAGTTCCTCGACTGCACCCAGACCTATCCGATCACCGGTGTCTCGGACTACCGGCCCTACCTCCAGCGCATCAAGGACTGCGGGGCCGAGGCGGTCTTCACCACCGACGTCGGTTCCGGTTTCCAGAACATGCTCGACGCGGCCAAGCAGATCGACTTCGATCCGGTGTGGTTCAACAGCACCAGCGTCTACGAGGAGCAGTTCGCCAACTGGAACACCAGTGGCAACGGCGACAAGGTCTACTTCGGGAACCCGATGGTGCCGCTCACCGACGTCGCCGAGGGCTCGGCCAACGCCGCCTACGTCGACCTGGTGACCGCGAGCGGCGGCGACCTCGCCTACATCGGGCAGCAGGCGACCTCGGCGTTCCTGCTGTGGGCCACCGCGGCCGACTCGTGCGGCAACGACCTCACCAGGGGATGCGTGATGAACGCACTGCTGGCGGTCGAGGGCTGGACCGCGGGCGGGCTGAGCTCACCGCAGGCCGTCGGCGAGAACATGGCCGGTGACTGCAACATCCTCATGAAGCTGGAGGGCAGCAGCTTCGTGCAGGTCGAGCCGACCACGGCCGGCGAGTTCGCCTGCGACCCGGCGTGGGTCGTGAAGGTGGAGCCCACCATCGACTCCGCGGTGGGGCTGAACCTCGACGCCAACCGGCGCTCGACCAAGTTCACGGCAGGCTGAGCCCGCCCTCACGGGCCGGGGCTCAACTCGTCAGGGAGCTCAGCTGCACGACCTCGGTGTCGAGGTCGTGCAGCGCCTCCTCCGGGAGCAGGAAGCGCCAGAACATCGTGCCGTGGGGCAGGCCGCGGGTGTCGAGCCAGTTGGGCACGCCGGGGTCGCGATGGGCCAGCACCATGCGGAAGGTGCCGTCGGGCTCGCTCACGGTCTGCACCCGGTTGAGCGACACGAGGCGCCGGTCGTAGTTGGGCGTCTGCATGTGGTTGTTGAACAGCACGATGTTGGCGAAGCGGCACCGGGGGAAGCGGCCGGTGATGACCAGCGCCTCGTCGGGGCCGAGCTGCCAGCGGGCGCTGCGGTAGACGTTGTCGGCCGCCGCGTACCCGATGGCGAGGTTGCCGTCGTCGGCCGGGGGGTTGGTGAACGCGTTGGGCTCGGCCGACACCCACGGGATGGCACCCGGGGGCATCGGGGTGTGGCCCCAGTCGACGGTCACCGACCGCAGGAAGGTGATCGCCCGGCGGATGTTGGCGGCGGTCGCCTCGTCGTCGGGCACCGGGGGCGGGCCCGGGTCGTCGAGGGGGACGATCGAGAGCGGCACGTCGAAGCCGGGGTCGAGGGCGACGCAGCGCTCCCACTCGAAGTAGTGGCGGGTGGTGATCGATCCGGCCTCGGGGTCGAGGCGCAGCCAGTTCCGGGGGCCGGAGGCGGGCTCGTCGGGGCCGACGATCAACTCGAAGTTGCCCGCCGCATCGATGTCGAACTCGGTGTCGTTGAGGGTGTGGCCGAGCGAGCGGCTCATCGCCCCGCCGGTGGTGCCGAGCTCGACGGTGAACGACGTGTAGCAGGCGTTGGCCGTGTTGCCCCGCAGCCGGTAGGTGCGGGTGGGGTCGATGACGGTGCCGTAGTAGACGGTGTCGGGGTTGTCACCGAGCAGCTTCACGCTCGGGGTGAACCACCGGTGGAACCACGGCCGGGCGGGGTCGGCCTCGAGCCAGAACTGCAGGGCGTGCTGCAGCGAGTGCATGGCGAACTCGCGGTACGAGGCCCGGTCCTGCTGGTTCACGAAGTTCCAGCGCGGGTGGTGCGAGTCGACCTCGATGGCCGCGATCAGCTCGGCCAGCTCGTTCATGGCTGCGCTCGATGCGTCATTCGATGTCGATGCGTCAGAGCCGGTTGCCTGCGTTCCCATCGGACCCCCTGGTCGTCCCCGTGGAGCGGTCAGCCTCCCAGACCCGGAAATCCCGCGCCACGATGTCGAGACGCCGGCGTCGGCTCCGACCACCGGTCGAGAGGCGCCACACGGGGCCGACGAACCCACAGGAGATCCACCGATGAAGTTCCTGCTCAGCATCTACGGCAACGACGAGACGTGGTCCTCGGTCGAGGACCTCCCGGCGCTCATCGAGGGGACCGACGCCCACAACACGGCCCTGGTCGAGAGCGGCGAGCTCCTCGGGGCGTTCGGGACGGCCGAGCCGGTGAACGTCAAGACCGTCCGCGTGGCGGCGGACGGCACCCGCGTCGTGAGCGACGGGCCCTACATCGAGACCAAGGAGTACCTGGGCAGCTTCTACCTCGTCGACTGCGACAGCCTCGAGCGGGCGCTGGAGATCGCGGCGGAGATGCCCTCCGCGGCACTCACCGAGATCGAGGTCTGGCCGCTCATGCACGGAGGGACGGCCGACGAGCTCTGACCCCTTCGCCAGGCCCGACGCCGGCATCGAGGACCTGCTGCGCGAGCTGGCGCCGCAGGTCCTCGCCGCGCTCGTGCGGCGCAACGGCGACTTCGCCGCCTGCGAGGACGCCGCGCAGGAGGCGCTGCTCGCCGCGGCCCGGCAGTGGCCGGTCGACGGGATGCCGGAGCGGCCTCGGGGATGGCTGGTCACGGTCGCGACGAGACGGCTCACCGACGAGATCCGGGCGGCCGGCGCCCGTCGTCGGCGTGAGGAGCTCGACGGGGTGCAGCGCCCGGCCGACGCCGAGGTGGTGGCGCCGGTGGACGAGGAACCGCAGCCCGACGATGAGCTGGCGCTGCTCTTCCTCTGCTGCCATCCGGCGTTGACGGCCCCGTCGCAGATGGCGCTCACGCTGCGGGCCGTCGGCGGCCTCACGACGGCGGAGATCGCGGCGGCCTTCCTCGTGCCCGAGGCGACGATGGCCCAGCGCATCAGCCGGGCCAAACAGCGCATCGTCGAGGCGGGGGGCCGGTTCGAGGAGCCGTCACCCGCCGAGCGCGAGGCGAGGCTCGCCGTGGTCCGCCACGTGCTGTACCTGGTCTTCAACGAGGGGTACGCGGCGAGCGCCGGCGACCGGTTGGAGCGCCGCGAGCTGGCAGCCGACGCCATCCGGCTCGCCCGTCGTCTCCACGCCGTCGTGCCCGACGATGCCGAGACGGTCGGGCTGCTGGCCCTGATGGTGCTCACCGAGGCCCGGCACGCGGCGAGGGTCGGGCCCGCCGGCGACCTGGTGCCGCTCGCCGAGCAGGATCGCTCGCTGTGGGACCGGGCCCTCGTCTCCGAAGGGGTCGACCTGCTGATGGGGGTGCTGCCGCTCGGGCGGGTCGGCTCGTTCCAGCTCCAGGCCGCCATCGCCGCGGTGCACGACGAGGCGGCGAGCGTCGACGACACCGACTGGCTCGAGATCGTGGGCCTCTACTCGCTGCTGGAGCGGATCGACCCGAGCCCCGTGGTCACCCTCAACCGGGCGGTGGCCGTCGGCATGGTCGAAGGCCCGGCCGCCGGCCTTGCGCTGGTCGACGCGGTCGAGGCCGAGGGCCGCCTGAAGGACCACCATCGCGTCCACCTGGTGAGGGGACACCTGCTCGAGCTGGCCGGCGACCGCGAGGGGGCCCGGGCCGAGATGCGGGAGGCGGCCCGCCGCACGACCTCCCTGCCCGAGCGGCGCCATCTCGAGCGCCGCATCGCCGAGCTCGGTTGAGCGACCCGGTCCGCGCACCCCACACCGTTCCGTTCCACGTCTGAGCGACGTCGCTCGTCACCACCAACTTCGGCCACAGAGCGAGGTCCTCAGCGACGTCGCTGAGAGCTGGAACCGAGCGGCCCTCGTCGGGCGTTCCCGGAGATGAAGCGGTGAGGTCAGGCGCCGGCGGTGGGGCAGGCCTCGGCATGGGCCCACAGGGCGTCGGTCCAGCCCTGGGCCGGGCCGACCCACTCGGCGTACAGCTCGGGGTAGGCGGCCCGCTGCACCGACTGGATGGCCTCGGCGGGCGGCATCGACTGCCAGCCGTCGACCGTGTCGAGCCGGTCGAGGAAGGCCCGGGTGGCCGAGGCGGGGTCCATCACGTCGACGTCGCCGTAGAACTGGAGCCGCTGCTGGAACAGGCCGCGGCTGTCGGGCCCGGCCTCGTCGCCGTGGTCGAGGTTGAGCAGCGCCGACTCCTGCATGGCCGTGGTGAGGGCGATGGTGGCCGCCTGCGGGGTGCGGCCGGTGGCCCTGGTGGTGCGCACGATCGTGTCGGCGTTGGCGACCTGCGAGCGGTCGAGGCGGATGGTGCCGATGTCGGAGGGCGACGTGAGCGCCAGGTCGGCCCAGGCGCCCCGACAGGAGGGCTCGGCGTCGACCTCGGTCAGCGCGACCAGCCCCCAGGCGCCCACCACGACCAGGAGCGACACCACCAGGGCGAGGACCAGCGGCCCGGGGAGACGCTGTCGAGGTCCGTGGAGGCGACGTGAGGAGGGAGGGGCCATGGAGATCGGCACGCTACCGAGCGCCCGGTCCTGGCACCCGTCGGCCCCTCGACCTCCCTTCGGCATCGCCCCACGCCTTGGGGCATCAGGGGGCCCACCGGTAGAGTGCCCCCGTTCCGAGGAGGCTCTGATGGCTGGTGCGTGGTTCGAGACGGTTGCGGTGGCGCAGAAGCGGGCCAAGCGGCGCGTGCCGTCGTCGGTCTACAACGCCATCATCGGCGGGGCCGAGAAGGGCATCTCGCTGGAGGCCAACAAGGTCTCGTTCGACCAGCTGGGGTTCGCCCCCCACGTGGCCGGGCTCCACGCCGAGCGCTCGATGGACACCAAGGTGATGGGCCTCGACCTCTCGATGCCGGTGATCATCTCCCCGACCGGCGTGCAGGCCGTGCACCCCGACGGCGAGGTCGCCGTGGCCCGTGCGTCGAACAACCGGGGCGTCCCGATGGGCCTCAGCTCGTTCGCCAGCAAGCCCATGGAGGCCGTGGTCGAGGCCAACCCCAACACCCTGTTCCAGATGTACTGGTCGGGTGGCCGCGACGTCATGGTGCAGCGCCTCGAGCGGGCCAAGGCCGCCGGCGTGAAGGGCATCATCCTCACCCTCGACTGGACCTTCTCCAACGGGCGTGACTGGGGCAGCCCGTTCATCCCCGAGAAGATCGACTTCAAGACCGCCATCAAGCTGGCCCCGCAGGCGCTGACCCGCCCGGCGTGGTTCGCCAGCTACCTCCGGCAGTACCACATCCCCGATCTGTCGACCCCGAACATGGCGGTCCCCGGCGAGGCCCCTCCGGCCTTCTTCGGCGCCTACTACGAGTGGATGCAGATGCCGCCTCCCAGCTGGGACGACATCGCCTGGCTGCGCTCGCAGTGGGACGGCCCGTTCATGGTCAAGGGCGTGTGCCGCGTCGACGACGCCAAGCGCGTCCGTGACGCCGGCTGCACCGCCCTCTCGGTCTCGAACCACGGTGGCAACAACCTCGACGGCACGCCGTCGCCGATCCGGGTGCTCCCGTCGATCGTCGACGCGGTCGGCGACGAGATCGACGTCGTGCTCGACGGCGGCATCCGCCGCGGCTCCGACGTGGTGAAGGCCGTGGCCTTCGGCGCCAAGGCCGTGATGATCGGCCGGGCCTACCTCTGGGGCCTCGCCGTGAACGGCCAGGGTGGCGTCGAGAACGTGCTCGACATCATCCGCGGCGGCATCGACGCCTGCCTGCTCGGCCTCGGCAAGGCCAGCATCCACGAGCTCTCGGCCGACGACATCGTCGTCCCCAAGGACTTCTTCCTCACCCTCGGCGACAAGTAGGTCGATGACGGTGAGATGTTCCGCCGTCCTCCCCCTGACCTGACCCTCACCTGCATCCGCGGCGTCCGCTCCGGCGCGGCGGGAGCCGAGGGCCTCACCGAGGTCCAGGCCTCGATGGTCGCCGCGATCGCCGGGCAGGTGTTCGCCGCGCCCGTCGACCCGGGTGCGCTCGAGCCCATCGGGCCCGACGAGCTCGCCACCGCGGTGACCGACCCCGGCCTGCGCCACCAGATGGTGGTCGGGATGCTGGCGCTGTCGCTGATGGCGCATCCACCGGACCCTGCCGGCCCCGATCGCATCGGCGGGTACGCCCGGGCCCTCGACGTCGACGAGGGGATGCTGGCCGCCACCCGCCGCTACGTGGAGGGCCACCGGCGCTGGATGCTGTTCGACTTCGCCCGCCACAGCACGTTCCCCACCCTCCTGCACCGTGAGGTGGACGAGCGGGGGATCGTCCCGCTCGTGCGCCAGATCGGTGCCCTGAAGGGCGTCACCGAGGACGACGGACTGGTCGCCCGCTTCACCACCCTCGAGCGCTACCCGGCCGGTTCGTGGGGCCGGGCCCTCTGGGACTTCTACCAACTGGAGCACTGGCCGCTGCCAGGGGCCAAGGGCGCCGTGCCGCAGGCGACGTCGGAGCACGACTGGGTCCACGTCCTCAGCGGCTACCCCCCGACGCCCCTCGGCGAGATCCAGGTCACCGCGTTCATGGCGGCCAACGCCCCCGACGACGTGGCGTTCTCGCTGCTGTTCCTGGCCATGGGCGTCTACGAGACCGGCGCCATCAGCATCCCCCTCGGGCCGACGCACGTGGGCACCCTCGGGAGCGTGCCCGACGGTGGTGCCCAGCTGGCCGACGCGCTCCGGCGGGGAGCGGCCTGCACGGTCGACTCGCTGCTGATGGACCACTGGGCCCAGGCCGAGCGGCCCCTGGTCGAGGTCCGCGAGGAGTACGGCGTGGGGCCCAAGCACCTCCCGGGCGAAGACCCGGTGCCCTCGGTTCCGACCCTGGTCGTGGAGGCCGGCGCGGACGGGTGAGGGATCGGGGGATGATGGGCCGATGACCGGCATCGAGTTGGGCCACGCGCTCATCACCATGATCGAGCCCGACCCCGAGACGATCCTCGAGTACCACCGCTGGTACGAGAAGGACCACTTCCTCAGCGGCGTGCTGGTGGGGCCCGGGGCCTTCGCCGGCCAGCGCTGGGTGGCCACCCGCGACCTCAAGGCCCTGCGGCGCCCGGCCGACTCGCCCGTGGCCCAGCCCGTCGGTGACGGCTCGTTCATCACCTTCTACTGGATCGAGAAGGACAAGCTCGCCGACCACACCGACTGGGGCTTCCCGGAGGCGGCCCGGTTCGCGGCGATGGGTCGGATGAACCCGAACCGCCACCACGTGTCGACCTCGTACTACGACCTCGTGTCGGTGGTCGCCCGCGACGACGACTCCGCGCCGGCCGAGCTGGCCCTCCACCGCCAGTACCCGGGCCTGGTCGTGGTGTGGGCTGATGCCGGCACGGTCGACCCAGCGTCGCTGGTGGGCGGGCCCGTCGACCAGGTGGTCACGTTCCGCAACATCCGCCTGCCCGAGCCGCTGCCGGCGATGCCGGGCACGGTGATGTCCGACCCCGACCGCGAGGTCGAGGTGCACGCCTGCTTCGTCGACGCTGTGACATCGAACGCCGTGACATCGAACGACGGGGCACCGGGCGACTGGGCCACCCGGCTCGACCCCGAGGGCGCGCTGCTGGTGGCGCCGTTCATCCCGACCGTGCCGGGCACCACGAGGTACCTCGACCAGCTCTGAAGGCGACCGCAGACGGTCGGGCGTCAGAGGATGGTGACGGGGATGCGCTTGCGGCCGACGCCGGCCGGCTTGGAGTGGTCGGCGCTCACGGTGGGCCGCACCGCGCCGCCGTTGGCCTCCAGCGCGTTCAGCGCGTCCTCGCCGTAGCCGAACACGCACTCCGGGTCGGGTGCGTCGAGGGGCAGGCCGGTGAAGAACTTGGCGGCCATGCAGCCACCGCCGCAGGCGTCGTAGCTGCCGCACGACCCGCAGGCGCCGGGGCTCGACGGCTCGCGCAGCGAGGTGAACAGGTCGGACGAGCGCCAGATGGCGGCGAAGCCACCCGCGTCGCGCACCGAGCCGGCCTTGAACTCGTCGTGGAGCACGAACGGGCAGGCGTAGACCTCGCCGACGGGGTCGATGAGGCACACCACCCGGCCGGCGCCGCAGAGGTTGAGGCCCGGGAGGGGCTCACCGAGGGCCGAGAGGTGGAAGAACGAGTCGCCGGTGAGCACGTGGGGCCGGGCCAGCAGCCAGTGGTACAGCCGCACCTGCTGCTCGGAGGTGGGGTGCAGCTCGTGCCACGTGTCGACGCCTCGGCCGGAGGGGCGGAAGCGGGTGAGGCGCAGCTCGGCGCCGTACTCGTCGGCCAGGGCCTCGTAGGCGTCGACCTGGTCGACGTTCTGGCGGGTCATGACCACCGACAGCTTGAACTGCTGGTAGCCCGCGTCGCGGAGGTGGTCCATCGCCTGGCGGACCCGGGCGTGGGTGCCCTCGCCGCGGATGACGTCGTTGGTCTCCTCGTCGACGCCGTCGAGCGAGATCTGGATGTCGACGTAGTCCATGGCCGCGAGGCGCCTGGCGTTCTCGGCGTTGATGCGGCCGCCGTTGGTCGAGAACTTCACGCCGACGCCGCGCTCGACGCAGTACTCGACGATCTCGAAGAAGTCGGGGCGCAGCATGGGCTCACCGCCGCCGATGTTCACGTAGAACACCTGCATCTCGGCGAGCTGGTCGACGATGCCCTTCATCTCCTCGGTGGAGAGCTCGCGGGGGTCGCGGCGACCCGAGCTCGAGAGGCAGTGGACGCACTGCAGGTCACAGGCGTAGGTCCACTCCCAGGTGAGGCAGATGGGGGAGTTGAGGCCCTGAGCCAGCTGGTCGGTGAGCGCGGTCATCGGCTGTCCTCCGGGTCGTCGGTGTCGGTGCTGCTGTCGGCCGGGACGATGAACGCCCCGGCGGCGAGTGAGGTGAGGGCCTTCTCGAACGACGGCCACCGGCGGGGCTCGATGCCCGCGGCGTCGAACGCGGCCCGGGCCGAGGGCTGCTCGGCGAGCTGTTCGACCAGGGTCACCAGGTCGGGGGAGCGCAGGAACGTGAGACGCCGGTTGCCGTAGTGGTAGGCGAGGGCGCCGAACGGCTCGGGGCGCAGGGCGACGCGCTCGTGGAGCCGCCAGGGGCGGTCGGCGGCGAAGGCCGGCGGGACCGACGTGTCGAAGGCCGGCGGGGCCGACGTGTCGTCGGGGGTCGCGGTGGTCACGGTCTGGGCGGCGACGGTCATGCGGGGTGAGGGCCCGGGCCCCGTGGGCCGGGCCGGCTCAGCGCAGGCTCAGTAGACGCCGCACATGCCGTCGATGGAGATCTCCTCGACGAGGAGCTCCTCTTCGGCGCTGTCGTCGGCGTCGGCCACGATCTCGTCGGCCTCGGTGTGCTCGAGCGTCTGCTCCATGGTTCCCCTCCAGGAAAGGCGTGTACCGCTTCCGATGCTACCGGCCCCCGCCCGCCGCACCAGAACGGGGGCCGGGCGCGCGATGGCGCGCGTTAGCGCGCGCACCATCCGCCACGCTGTCACACCCCCTCGGTACCGTGACCGAGTGGCCCGACCCCGGATCTCCGACGAGCCGCGCGTGACGACCGCGGTGAGGCTCCCCGCCTCCCTGCACGACCGTCTGCGCGACTGCGCCCTCGAGCGCGACGTCTCCGTCAACCTGCTCGTCACCAAGGCGGTCGAGGCCTACCTCGACCACCTCCCGCCCGTCGACGAGGTCGCGCCATGACCGACGCCACCGCTCGGCCGAGCCGCCGCAAGGGCCCCACCGCCACCGCCAACTTCGGGTCGTCGCGGCGTGAGAGCCACGACGCCTCGGGCTTCTACGACCGCTTCGTCGCCCCCGAGCTGTCGTCCGACGACACCGTCGAGCTCAACGACCCCTCCGTCGTCGACGCCATCCACTGCGGCGACATCAGCGAGCTCCAGAACCTCAAGCCCAACTCGGTGGCCCTCGTCGTCACCTCGCCGCCCTACTTCGCGGGCAAGGCCTACGAGGAGAGCCTCGGCGAGAACGGGGTGCCCGCCGACTACTTCGAGTACCTCGCCATGCTCGAGCGGGTCTTCGCCGAGTGCGAGCGGGTGCTCGAGCCGGGCGGCCGCATCGCCGTCAACGTGGCCAACCTCGGCCGGCGCCCCTACCGCTCACTGGCCGGCGACGTCACCCAGATCCTCCAGGACCTCGGCCTGCTGCTCCGGGGCGAGGTCGTGTGGTGGAAGGGCCGTGCCGCCGGCGGGTCGTGCGCGTGGGGCACGTTCCAGCGCCCCTCGAACCCCGTGCTGCGCGACGTCACCGAGCGGGTGGTCATCGCCAGCAAGGGCCGCTTCGACCGGGCCCTCAAGCCGTCGCAGCGCGAGAAGCACGACCCCCAGCTCCCGCACGAGGCCACCATCTCGAAGGACGAGTTCCTCGAGGCCACCACCGACCTCTGGGAGATGGCCCCCGAGAGCGCCACCCGGGTCGGGCACCCGGCGCCGTTCCCCGTCGAGCTCCCCGAGCGGCTCATCCACCTCTACACGTACAAGGGCGACCTCGTCCTCGACCCGTTCATGGGCTCGGGCAGCACCGCGGTGGCCGCGCTGCGCACCGATCGCCACTACGTCGGCTACGACCTCGACCCCGACTACGTCGCCCGGGCCGAGCAGCGCATCGCCGAGTCGCAGCGGGCCGACCAGCTGCCGCTGTTCAAGGTGAGCCTGCCCGCGGCCCGTCAGAAGGACGAGCCCGAGCCCGAGCCCGGCAACTTCCAGGCCCGCGCCGTCGAGCAGGGCAAGCAGGCCCGCGAGATCGCCGAGGCCCTGCTGAAGGACTGCGGCTTCGAGGTCAAGGGCCTCGACGTCGCCATGCCCGGCGGGGTCGAGATCAACGTGATCGCCGCCGACCGCAACGGCGACGACTGGGCCTTCGACATCTCCGGCGCGTTCAGCTCCAACCGGGCCGGGCTCAAGCGCACCGACACCCTCTGGAAGGCGCTGGGCAAGGCCTCCGTGCTCCACGTCGACCCCACCTTCGACATGCCCGTCGTGCTGCTCACCACCGACGCGCCCACCAGGGGCAGCGCCGGGGCCAAGGCGCTGGCGGCGGTCACCGGTTGGCACGGGGCCCGCGAGCGCCGTCGCCCGATCGCCGCGGTGATCGAGATGTTCGACGCCGACGGCAAGGTCGAGCTCACCCGCTTCGCCGCCGAGGGCCGCGCCGCGCTGGCGCAGCTCCCCGACTGACGCACCGGTGTCGGCCGACCGCACCTTCGTCACCGAGCTGGCCACGGGCCTGGGCATGGTCGGGGCCTCTGAGCACCCCGACGGTGCCGACGACCCCGAGGGCGTCGTCGGGCTCGACCTCGGCGCCACCCTCGCCGCCCGACCGGCGCAGCTGGCCAACCTCACCCCCGACGACTGGGCCCGGCTCGACGAGCTGTGGGCCGCCGGCGAGCACCGGGCCGACTTCGAGCACGGGTTCGCCAACGGCCGGGCCTTCCTGGCCGCGCCCGACGCGCTCAACGGCCGCCCGCCCCGCATCGTCGAGTGGACCGGACCCCGCCGGGCGCCCGGCGACGAGGTCGTGCCCGCCGACCTCCGGGTCGACCACGTCTACCTGGTGAGCTGCAAGTACCTCTCGATGGTGCTGCACAACTCGAGCCCGCAGCGCCTGGTCGAGGGGCTGCTGTCCCGGGGGGCGTTGGAGGAGCGGGGCGACTGGTACCGGGCGGTCGCGCCGGCCGAGCACCGCGAGCTCTACGCCGCCTGCCGGGCGTCACTCGGCGAAGACGAGTGGGCCGCCGACGCCACCGACCTCGACAAGGAGCAGCGCCGCCGCCTGGCCTCGGCCCTCCGCGGCGACTGGCCGGCGGCCGCGGTCGAGCCGTACCGACGGCTGTGCCTGGCCGTCTCGATGGCCACCGCCGAACGGTGGTCGGCCCGGCTCGACGCCCGCAACCGCGAGGCCGTGCTGTGGCGGCTGCTGCGCATCGGCTCGGCTCCCTACTTCGTGCTCGGCACCAGCCCGACCGGCCCCATGCGCCTTCGCATCGACACCCCGTGGGACTGGCGCCAGCGGTTCTCGCTCCGCAGCTTCGAGGTCCTGCCCCAACCGGGCGGGCAGCCTCGGGTCGCCTGGCGGGGCCACTACCGGGTGCTCGACACGGGTGAGGATCGCACGGTCGAGGGCCACGTCGAGCTGCGGTGGAGCCACGGCCGCTTCGGCGGGCCGCCGGAGGCGAAGGTCTACCTCGACACCCCCCACCACGAGGTGCCCGGCTACCACCCGCTCGATCCGCAGTCCGCCGGTGTCGGCGTCGGCGCCGACCCACATGCACCCACGCCGGGCGAGGGTGATGGCGATGGCGAGGAGGGGTGGACCGACGGGCCCCTCACCCTCTTCGCTCCCTGAGCGGTCTGCGCGTTCGGGCTCCACCTCGGCGGCCGCGGGTCCGATAGGAAGAGCAGGGGCCGGCGCGGGCCGGCCCATCGATCGCGGGGGTGCACGCACCGACATGAAGGCCTTCTTCAAGGACGACTCGTTCGACTTCCTCACGCGCATCGCCCTCGGTGCGACCTACTACCGGTGCGCCGACGTCGGCGAGGTCCTGGCGACCATCGACGGGGTGAAGGACGGCAACGGCGCCCAGTGGGTGGCGGCCTGGACCGCGACGGCCGAGCGGTTGGAGGCCGAGGCGGCCACCCGGCTCGCCGCCGGCCACCGTCGTAGCGCGGCCGCGGCCCACCTCCGCGCGGCCAAGTACCACGAGACCGCCAGCTACGCCGCCTACATGGAGATGGGCCCGGAGAAGGGTGTGGCCCGCTTCGACGAGCTCTGGGAGCGGTACCGCTCGGCGTGGGACGCCTTCCTCGACGCCGGCGCCTGGCCGTCGGAGGCGGTCGAGATCCCGTACGAGGGCACGACCCTCCCCGGCTACCTGATCCGCAGCGGCGACGGTCGACGCCGGACCCTCGTGATGAACAACGGCAGCGACGGCTCGATGGTCGACATGTGGATGCAGGGCGGGCTCGAGGCGCTGGAGCGGGGATGGAACGTGCTGCTCTTCGACGGCCCGGGCCAGGGCGGCGGCGTTCATCCGCCAGCAGCTCTACTTCCGCCCCGACTGGGAGGCCGTGCTGACCCCGGTCGTCGACTGGCTGGTCGATCGCCCCGAGGTCGACGCCGACCGGGTGGCCGTGCTCGGCGTGAGCCAGGCCGGCTACTGGGTGCCGAGGGCGCTCTCGCGGGAGCACCGCTTCGCCGCCGCGGTGGTCGACCCCGGCGTGGTCGACGTGTCGACGACGCTGCTCGACAACTTCCCGCACTCGATGACGAAGCTCCTCGCCGCCGGCGAGAAGGAGAAGCTCGACCGCAACATGAAGATGGGCGAGCGGTTCTCGAAGGGCGTCGCCGCCACCGTCGCCCTGCGGTTCCGGCCCTACGGCCTCGACAGCACGTTCGACGTGCTCCGGCGGTCCGAGGAGATGCACCTCACGGCCGACGACCTCGCCGCCATCACCACGCCGATGCTGGTCACCGATCCCGAGGACGAGCAGTTCTGGCCGGGACAGCCCCAGGAGCTCTTCGACGGGCTGTCGGCCCCGAAGGTGCTGGTGCCCTTCACCCGCGCCGAGGGGGCCAACTTCCACTGCGAGCCCATGGGCCAGGGGATCCGCAACGAGCGGGTCTTCGACTGGCTCGACGACACCGTCCCCGCCTGACGGGCCCGCGGCCCGGCCGCCGGTTCAGGCCTCCTCCTCGGCCAGCTTGTCGTCGGCCGGCTCAGGCCTCCTCGTCGGCCAGCAGCGGGTCGGCGAGCACCCGGTCGGCGGCGCGGTTGCGGCGACGGGCCTTGAGCACCAGCCACCCGAAGCCGAGCACCATCGCCGCCATCACCACGTTGTTCACCACGCCGTGCCACTCGTCGGCCTGGTGCCAGCGGTCGCCGAGGAGGCTGCCCACGCCGATCCACAGGGCGTTCCACAGCAGGCTGCCGAGGGCGGTGAGGGCGGTGAAGCGCCAGAACGGCATGCGCTCGGCGCCGGCCGGGATGCTCACGACCGAGCGCACGACGGGCACCAGGCGACCGAAGAACACGACCTTGGCCCCGTGGCGCTCGAACCACCGGAACCCGGTGGCGACGTCGTCGGGGGTGAAGCCGATCCAGCGCCCGACGCGGGCGAGGAAGCGCTCCATGCGGTCGTCGCGGATCCACGCGCCGACGCCGTAGAGGGCCCAGGCCCCGACGACCGACCCGACGGTGGCCATCAGCACGGTGGGCACGAGAGGGAACCGGCCGGTGTCGACGTTGAAGCCGGCCAGCAGCAGCACGATCTCCGACGGGATCGGCGGGAAGATGCTCTCGAGGGCGATCAGCACCGCCACGCCGATCAGGCCGATGGCGTCGATGATGCGCTCCGCCGTCTCGATCACGGCCGCCATCATACGAACTCCGCTTCGCGAGTCACCGTCACCCCCGCCGGCCATGGCTCCCCTGGAACGGGGTTTCGGTCGCATGGCCCGGCCGGTCGTACCATTCGCCCGCCGGGGGCGAGGGCCCGTCGGCGCACGACGAGAGCAAGGACTCCCCCATGGGCTACCCCGACGGCGTTGGCGCCATCGACCTGATGATCGGCTTCCCCTTCAAGGACAAGAAGGCGACCTACGACTACCTCCGCGCCGGCATCAAGGACACGGGTGAGGACGCGTCGGTCATGCCCGCGGGCTACATGTTCAAGGACACCCCCGACGAGGCCGGCGACGCCGACCCCATCGAGACCACCTTCGGCGAGATGGACAAGTGGGGCGTGGCCGCCGGCCTGTTCGGGGTGAACGAGAACTCCATCGAGGCCAAGAAGCGCCACCCGAAGCGCGTCTTCTTCAGCATCGAGGTCGACCCCAACGACATCACCGGCGCGGTGCGCAAGATCCGGGCCACCCACGAGGAGCACGGCCTGTCGGCCGTCACCACCTTCCCCGCCGGGTGCATCCCCCAGGTCCCCGTCAGCGACCGCCGCTACTACCCGATCTACCAGACCTGCATCGACCTCGACATCCCGATCATCTCCAACGCCGGCATCCCCGGCCCGCGGGTGCCGGCCGAGTGCCAGAACGTCATGCACTTCGACCAGGTCTGCTACGACTTCCCCGAGCTGCGCATCGTGATGCGCCACGGCGCCGAGCCGTGGGAGGAGCTGGCGGTCAAGCTCATGCTCAAGTGGCCGGGGCTCTACTACATGCCGTCGGCGTTCGCCCCGAAGTACTACCCCGAGGCGATCATCAAGTACGCCAACAGCCGCGGCCGCGACAAGGTCATGTACGCCGGCTACTACCCGGCCGGGCTCACCCTCGAGCGGATCTTCACCGAGATGCGCAACGTCCCCCTGAAGGACGAGGTGTGGCCGCTGTTCCTCCGTGAGAACGCCAAGCGCGTCTTCAAGATGGACGTCGACTGATGCCCACCGCGGTGGTCACGGGCGCCGGTCAGGGGCTGGGGCGCGCCGACGCGCTCCGGCTCACCGCCGACGGCTTCCACGTCGTGTGCCTCGACCTGTCGGGCGACGCGGCCCGGGAGACGGCCGAGCTCGTGGGCGGCACCGCCTTCGAGTGCGACGTCACCGACCGCGACGCCGTGCTGGCCGTCGCCGACCAGGTGCCGGAGTGCTCGGCGCTGGTGAACAACGCAGGCATCTGGAAGTTCCACTCCATCCTCGACATGACGCCGGAGCAGGCCCGCTCGGTCTTCGACGTCAACGTCCTCGGCATCATCTGGTGCACCCAGGCCTTCGTGCCGAAGATGAAGGCCGGGGGCGGCGGCAGCATCGTCAACATGTCGTCGGGGGCGGCCTGGACGAGCTCGCCCGGGCTGGGGCTCTACCCGGCGACCAAGTCGTCGGTCGAGTCGCTCACCAAGACCATGGCCCTCGAGCTCGGCCCTAACAACATCCGGGCCAACGCCATCGGCCCCGGCCTCATCGTGAGCGACGGCACCGCCGCCAACTACGAGGGCGACGCCGCCGATCGCCGGGCCAAGGGCGTGCCCATGGGCCGCCTCGGCAGCCCGTCCGACATCGCCGACGTGGTGTCGTTCCTCTGCGGCGACGACTCCCGCTACGTGAGCGGCCAGGTCATCTACGTCGACGGCGCCGTCACGGCCGGCACCCTCGCCCGCTGAGATCCGGCTGACCATGGCCTCCTCCCCGTCGCTCGAACGGCTCCTCGCCGAGCGGGTCGGGCACGAGGGAGAGGTCGCGGTCAGCTCGGGCGACGTCCTGCGTTGGTCGGAGGCGCATCGCGAGCCGTCGCCCCGGCACTGGCCCGACCGCACCGTCGACTGGGTCGCGCCGCCGGCGATGTCGACCGCGTTCCTGCGGCCGATGGAGTGGCGCCCCGACCGCCACGGCCCGCCCACCCATCGGGGGTCGAGCCTCCACGAGCAGCTCAAGGCCGAGCTGGGGTACCCGCTCGGCATCGCCGCCGGCTACGAGCTCGAGATGCACCGGCTGCTGCGCGACGGTGACCGGCTCGAGGCCGTCGAGCGCATCGCGTCGGTCGGCCAGCCGGAGCAGACCCGGCTGGGCCCCGGCCGCCGGTGGATCGTCGAGAACACGTGCACCCTCGTCGGCTCCGGCGAGCTGGTGGCCGTCGAGCGTTTCGCCATGCTCGGCTACGACCCCGCCGCCACCCCGATCTCTCCACCCTCTGGCTCAGAACGTCACGCCAGTGGTGACGTACTGAGCCACGGGGTGGAGCCGGGAATGGCAGGGGAGGGGTTGGTGGAGGAGCTCGACGTCACGGCGCTGTCGATCGTGATGGGCACCTCGGCCAACCGGGTGTGGGTCGCCGCCCACATCGACCGCGATGCCGCGCAGGCGGCGGGTGTGCCCGACCTCTTCGTCGACACCGCCAGCCAGGTCGGGCTGCTCACCGGCGTGGCCACCAGGGCGGCGGGCCCCGATGCCCGACCGGGCCGCGCCTCGCTGCGGATGCGCCGACCGCTCTGCCCCGGTGACCACCTCCGCATGGAGGCCCGCGCGGTCGACGAGGCCGTCGACGACGTCGGCGTGCGGTGGCGCACCGTCGCCGTGCAGGGGCTGGTGGGCGACGCGGTCCACAGCACCCTCACCGCCCGGGTCGCCGTCGCCGGTCCGGCCGCGCAGCCCGACGTCTGGGAGCTCACGGGCGAGGCCTGGCGCCCCTGACCTAGGTTCTCGGGCCATGTCCGACGCCACGCCGCAGCCGTTCACCGTCCACGTCCCCGACGAGGTCCTGGAGGACCTCGACCGCCGGCTGGCGAGCGTGCGCTGGCCCGACCAGGCGCCCGGCGAGGCGTGGACCTTCGGCATCCCGGTCGAGGTGATGCAGCAGGTCGTCGACCACTGGCGCCACCGCTACGACTGGCGGGCGCGCGAGGCCGCCATCAACGCCTGGCCCAACTTCGTGACGACCGCCGCCGGCGAGCAGGTGCACTTCCTCCACGTGCGCTCGCCCGAGCCCGACGCCACGCCGATCGTGCTCACCCACGGCTGGCCCGGCTCGTTCGTCGAGTTCCTCGACGTCATCGGCCCGCTGTCGGATCCCGCGGCCCACGGTGGCGATCCGGCCGACGCCTTCCACGTGGTCGTGCCGTCGATGCCCGGCTACGGGTTCTCCGGGCCCACCGTCACCGAGGGCGTCGACTCGAAGCGCGTGGCCGACGCGGTGGCCGAGCTCATGGCCCAGCTGGGCTACGACCGCTACATCGCCCAGGGCGGCGACTGGGGCGCCATCGTCACCCGGCACCTCGGCGAGAGCTACGGCGACCGCCTGCTGGGCGTGCACTTCAACATGCTCTTCGCCTTCCCCGATGCCGACGACCCCGACCCGATGGGTGGCGTCACCGAGGCCGAGCTGGCCCGCTTCGGCACCGCCGCCGAGCGCATCGCCGACGGCACCGGCTACATGGCCATCCAGAGCACCAAGCCCCAGACGCTGTCGTACGGGCTCACCGACTCGCCCACCGCACTGGCGGCCTGGATCCTCGAGAAGTTCCAGGTGTGGAGCGACCTCGACGAGGGCGGCCTCGAGGCCACCTACGGCTGGGACCGGCTGCTCGACAACGTCATGGCCTACTGGGTCACCAACACCGCCGGCTCGGCCGCACGCCTCTACGCCGAGTCCCGCCGGGCCGGCACCTCGGCCGATCAGCCGTGGGGCGGCCGCGTCGACGTGCCCACCGGCTATTCGCATCAGCCCTACGAGCTGATGCAGACCCCGCGAGCCTGGGCCGACAAGAAGTACCGCATCGTCCACTGGAACGAGCAGGAGCGAGGCGGGCACTTCGCCTGCATGGAGCGCCCGGAGCAGTTCGTCGCCGACGTGCGGGCGTTCAACCGCGTGCTGGCCGACCTCGGCTGACCGGATCGGTCTGGTCCCACCGGGGCATCCCGCAGCGGGGCGCTTGTCGCGGTCAGGGCGCGGCGGGCCCGGTGGCCTCGGGGAGGAGGACGATCCGGGTGTGGGCACCCACGAGGATGCGGTCGCCCGCCTCCAGCTCCACCGCCTGGTTCGGCTCGATCGGCTCCGAGGGCAGGGGGCCGCCGGCAGGAGCGATGAAGGTGCCGTTGGTCGACCCGAGGTCGGTGACGGTCCAGATGGTTCCGTTGAACCCGAGCAGGGCCTGACGGGCAGAGACCGAACCGTCGGCGAGGCAGTCGACGTCGGGGTCGATGTTCCTGGATCTCGACCGGCGACCGATGAGCGATCCGTCGGCGACCGGGAACGTGGCCGGCACGCCCACCGTGGGGCACCGCCCTTCGCCCCGGGCCGCGAACCACTCCTCGTCGACCCAGACCTCGGCCACCCACCCGGTGGACGGACGGGGTGGGGTCGTGGTCCCGGCCGGGCCCGGTGGGGGGTCGGACGGCCTCGGGAGCTGGCCCGTCACCATGTCCCGCCCGCAGCCCTCGCAGAAGAGGGCGTCGGTGCTGACCGCTGTGGCGCAGTTCGGGCAGAGCGTCGTGGTGGCCGAAGTCCCGCTCGCCGGGACCGCGGCCGCGTCGGTCGCACTCGGGGTCGGCGTCGGCGTCGGGGACGCGGCGGGGTCGGCGGCCGGGGGAGCCGAGCTCGGCAGCGGGCCGATCGGCGCGCCGCACACGTCACAGAAGTCGGTGGCGGTGGAGGTGTGCCCGTCGGGGCAGGTGACGCTCACTTCCGCACCCGGGTGGTCTTGGTGGATGACGTGTCGAGGTCCATCGCGTCGAGCTCCGCCACCTTCTTCTTCAGCCGCACCGTGCCCCCGTCCTCGATGTCGACGACCTTCCGGAGCCGGTTGGTCGCGTCCTCGTTGTTCGTCTCGGCGGCGAGCCTCACGGCCTCGCCCAGCTTCACCGTCGCCGAGACGTCGTCGCCGGCAGCCCGGGCGGCCAGGCCCTCCTGGATGGCGGCGGCGAGGGCGGTCTGGCCGGTGTAGTGCGCCACCTCGGGAGCGATGCGGGTGGTGAGGGTGGCGTCGTCGCTCCAGGTGGCGGTGATCACGGCATCGGCCACGGCATCGGCGCCGACGACGATCTTGGCCCGGGCCACGGCCCTCGTCGTGCCCAACGGTTGGGGCGGCACCCGCACGCCGATGTGGTACTCCCTGGTCTCGTCCCCCCACGCGCCGGTCGGGAAGTCCCGGTTCACGGCGTCGACAACGACGCCTCGCGCGGTGAGGTCCTCCACCGTCGGCGACACCTGACGGACGAACTGCACCTCGCCGCCGACCGGCACCCAGACCCGCAGGGCGGCGTCGGCGACCCCTCGGGCGGCGGCGGCGCGCATCACCGCAGCGAAGTCCTCGGCCATGTCCTTGGGGTCGGCGATGAGCTCGACCGAACCGAGCAGGGCCTCGGCGATCCGTCGGAGCTCGGGGACGTTCCAGTCGGCCCCGACGCCACGGCAGTCGCACTGGAAGACACCGACGGCGGCGGAGAGGCCCTTGGTCAGCACCTCCTCGCTCTCGCCGTTCTTGCCGTCGGTGAGGAGCAGGGCATGGCGCTGCACGACGTGAGGGGCGTTGACGAACACATAGGACGCGGCGTTGAGCCACGCCCCGATGGCGGTGCCGCCACCCGCCCAGAGCTTGTGGACCGCCGCGGTCGCGGCCTGTCGGTGCTCGCCGGACATCTGGACGAGGGCTTGGGCCCATCCGCCCGCCTGGTTGCCGTAGACGAGACGGGCCTCGTTCGTGCCCTCGATGACGGCGAACCACGTGCCGTCGGGGATCTCGGCGATGGCGGCGGCCGCCGCCTGCCTGACGGCCGCGATGCGATCGCCCTCCATCGATCCCGAGCTGTCGATGATGATGATCTCGCCGGCGGCGCCCTGGCTCCCGGCCTGGCCGGCATCGGTGCAGGTCACCTCGACGACGGCTTGGACCTCGTCGGCTCCCTCGGCGAGGAAGGCGTTCTGGAAGACGGCGCTGGTGAAGGTGGCCACGTCATGCTCCTGGTTCGGGGTGCTCGCCGCCGGCGGCGGTGGTCGGATCGGTCGTTGCCGTGGTGGTGCGGGAGAGCCGGCCTGTCAGCCGGGCGGCGGAGATCGTGACGTTGTCGGCTCCGCCGGCGGCGCAGGCGTAGCCGACGAGGGCCTCGGCGAGCTCGGTCGCACCGAGGGTGGGCCCGCCCAGGCGGGCGACGAGGGCGGCGAGCTCGTCACCACTGTCGCAGTAGTTCCAGAGCCCGTCCGAGACGGCCAGCAGCCATCCCGGGCCCTCGATCGCCACCTCGACGGTCGCGTCGGGGAGCTCGGGGGCGTCGGCGCCCATCCAGGCGGTGATCATGTGGGCCCGGTGATCAGCCATGACCGTGGTGGGGTCGGCGCCGGCGGCCACTGCTTCGGCCGCCCACGAGTGGTCGGTGCCGAGCTGGTGGCCACGACCGTCGTCGCCCACGAGGTAGATGCGGGAATCGCCGACCCAGGCGGCCCACACGGTGGTGTCGTCGGTGACCGCCGCCGCCCAGGTGCAGGACGCGGCCTCGGAGGCGCCGGGACGGGTGCACGCCGCGGCGGCGACGGAAGCCGCTCGGCGGGCCCGGCGCACGGCCGGGAGCCAGCCCTCGGCGGAGGGCGCGGTGCCGTCCCGGGCGGTCTCGACGAGGGCGTCGGCGGTGGCCTCGACGGCGGCGGCCGAGGCCTCCTGAGAGCCTTCGACGTTGGAGACGCCGTCGCACACGATGCAGGCGACCGCGGTGCCGAGCTCGACGACCGTGCCGGCGTCCTCGTTGCGGTGGTGCACGATGCCGCGGTCGGAGACCGATCCGAGGCCGGGTGAGAGGGTCACCACGACGTGGTCGCGCTCGTCGGGGCGGGGGGCGCCACAGCTGTCGCACCAGCCGTCCTCGAAGGTCCCGCCGCACGTGCACCGGGTCGTCGAGGGGGCCTGGTGGTGGATGGTGTCGTCGCCGGGGTGGGAGAGCAGGGTCGTGCGGGTGCTGTCGCCCTCGTCCGGTCCCTCGGCGGCCGGGACTGCCGGACCGACCGGCGCGTCGGTCGGTGCCGCCACGGCGGCCGGTGTGGTGCCCGTCGGCGCGCCGCAGCTCTCGCAGAACGCAAAGCCCTCGGCCAGGGGCTCGCCGCACGTCGTGCAGACGGGGGCCGGGCCGACCACGCGAGAGGTGGTCTCCACGGTCACACCAACGTCCGGGGTCGTACGGCGTTGGCCGCGTCGATGCAGCGCCACTGGTCCTCGGGCCGATCGCACAGCTGGGCCAGGCGGCGCCAGGCGTCCTCCGCCGCGCTCCGCACGGAGTCGGCGGTGTCGGTCGAGGCGCCGAACACCGGGCCGGTCACCGGCCGCCCGGCGGCGAGGGCCTCGATGGTGGAGGTGAGCACGAGAGCCTCGAGCCGGGTGCGCGTGCGCACGTCGGTGACCCGGGCGGTGGCCGCGGATGCCTGGGCGAAGTCGTCGGGCCCGGCCCGTCGGACGTGGAGCTCGACGGCGGTCGCGGCGGCGTTGGCGTAGCTGGCCGAGGTGGTCGGCACCAGGGCGAGCGCCCCGAGGGCCCCGTCGAGGTCGCCGGCGTGGCTGCGCACCCGGGCGAGCGCGCTGAGGCCGAGAGCGGCGTAGTCGGCGTCGGAGGCGGCGCACGAGCCGTAGAGCTCGGCGGCGACGGCGTCGCTGGCGGCTCGCTCGGCGGCCAGGCCGAGGGCGAACCGAGGGGCCGTCTCACCCGGGATCTGGTCGGCCACCGTGTTGAACGACACCATCGCAGCCGGTGCGTCGCCCTCCACGAGGGAGGCGAGGCCGTGCATCCACAGGCCCCGCCAGTCCCACGGGTCGAGGGTGAGGACCTGTTCGGCGGCGAGGTGGGCCGCGGCGGCGTCCTGGACCGCGCAGCAGGCCCGGGCCAGGGCCAGGTGGAGCTCGGCCGACGCGGCGAGGGTGCCGTCGGCGACCTTCTCCTCGATGAGGCGGCGGCGCTCGAGGGGGTCGGCGACCGACAGCTGCCCGACCCAGGCCGCTCCGGGGTCGGAGGCGTCGACGATCAGCTCTGGCAGGTCGAACAGGGGGACGAGCGTGCCGAGCCCGGGGGCGAGGAAGAGCGTCGACACGGCCGCGGTGCGGGCGACGGTGGTGCCGGCGTCGATGGCCACGACCTGGCGCAGCACGCCGAGCAGCTGGTCGCGCATCTCGTCGGCGCTCACGAAGCGGTCGTCGGGGCTCTGGGCGCAGGCCTTGGTGATGAAGCGGCGCAGGCAGTCGTAGCGTTGGAACAGCTCGACCTGCGCGACGTCGGGGAGGGTGGTGACGAAGGTGTCCTGGTAGCCACGGAACTCGGTTGCGCACACCATCAACGTGCGTCCGACGGTGTAGATGTCGCCGGCGACCGAGGGCCCCTCGGCCGGGACCTCGGGGGCCTGGTAACCGACCGTGCCGTAGATGGCGCTGACGTCGTCGTCGGCCCGGCGCACGCCGCCGAGGTCGATCAGCTTCACACCGTCGCCGGTCTGGATGAGGTTGTCGGGCTTGAAGTCGCAGTAGATGAGCCCGGACGAGTGCAGGTAGGACAGCGCCGGCAGGATCTCGAGCATGAAGGCGATGGCCGTAGGGGCCGGGAACGGGTCGTAGCGGCCGGCGGCGGTGGCGCGGGCCTTGAGCAGCTGCTTGAGGCTGCGGCCGCCGACGTACTCCATGATCGTGTAGCCCTCGCCGTCGCTCTCGGCGAAGTTGTAGATCTCGACGATCAGCGGGTGCGACACCTCGGCGAGGAACTGCCGCTCGGCGACGGCGGCCTCGTAGGCCTCCCGGTCGCCGGTGTTCAGCAGGCCCTTGAGCACCACGTAGCGGTCGCTCACGTTGCGGTCACGGGCGAGGTAGATCCAGCCGAGGCCGCCGTGGGCGATGGGCCCGACCACGACGTACTGCCCGCCGACGACCTCGCCGGGCTGGAGCTTCGGGGTGAACGAGAAGGGCGTGCCGCAGGACGGGCAGAACCCTTCGGAGCGGCCGGGCTGGCCGTCGCGGCTCCGACCGACGGGCTTGCCGCAGTGGGCGCACGAGCGCTTGGACTCGGCCACGCTGGCGTTCGCCATGACCGCGTCGGCAGGGTCGTCGACCGGAACGGACTCGACCACGGTGAGCCCGGCACCGAGGCGGCTGCCGACCGAGCCGTGCCCGCTGCCGATGCGGTGGGTGGGCCTCGAACCGGCCCGGGCGCGGGCCGAGCCGAGCGGGCTCGACCCGAGGCGGGCCGAGGCGGTCACCGAGGAGACCCGTCCCGAGAGGGCACTGCCTGAGGGAGTGCCGCCGCCGGCCGGGGCGCTGCCGGCGTGGCCGGCTGCCGGGCCTGGCGTGGGGCCCGGTGCCGGGATGGCACCCGTGGCCGCAGGGGCCGGGGCACCGCACATGTCGCAGTAGCCGGCGTCGATGGTGCCGGTGCATCCGGGCTGGGTGCAGGTCATGACGGAGGTCCTGTTCTCGCGGTCGTGCCGGGTGGCGTGGCGGCCCGGACGGCGGTGACGTAGGCGTCGACGAGGCGGCGGGTCGCCTCCAGGTCGCACGGCGCCAACCACGCGGCGGTCTTGGCCGCGCCGTAGGCAGCGTCGAGGTCCCGGTCGGAGGTGCGGGAGAGCTGGCGGTCGCGGTAGGCGCCGAGCAGGCCGCGGAGGGCGTCGCGGCTCTCCAGCACGGTGCGGTAGCGGCTCTCGGCGAGCTCGAGCCCGGCGATGACCCGGCCACAGCGGGCGACGTGGTCCTCGAGGTCGGCGGCCACGGTGGCCCAGCCGGCGGGGTCGGCGCTGGCGGGGACGCCGGGCACGGGCCCGAGGGCCTCGGGGTCGGGGAGGCCGAGCCGGGGCGGGTCGAGGATCTTGTCGTAGGCCTCGTCGGCCAGGGCGGCCACCTCGCGGTGGAGCTCGCCGGCCCGGCGGCGCAGGGCCTGGGCGGCCAGGGCGGCCGAGCGGGCCCGCTGCTGGTCATCGGCCACCTGAGCCACGGCGACCTCGAACATGGTGACGCGCCGGGCGATCTCGGTGACCTCCTGGCGGATCCGGGCCGGATCCTGGGAGGCGATGGCGGCGTCGAGTTCGGCCTCCCAGCTGCTGGCGTCGACGGCGAGGCCGGTGGCGGTGGCGACCGCCCGCAGCTGGACGATGCGGGTGCGCAGGGCCCCGAGGGTCGCGGCGGCCCCGGAGGCGACGATGGCGTCAGCGGCCACGCTGGCGGCCAACCGGTCGACCACGGCGATGAGCAGCGTCGCCGCCTCGGTCACGTTGAAGCCGCCGGCCGCGCCGGTGAGGTTGGGCCCGACCGGGGATCGACCGTGGCAGAGCTCGCCGAGGGTGGCGACCGCACCCTGGCCCAGGGCGTCGCCGACGGCTCGCAGCCGTTCGGTGACGGTCTGGGTGAGGGTCACGGCCAGCATCACGTCGGCCGAGTGGGTGTCGGGGGTGGTGGCCGCCGCGGCGTCGGCGTCGAGCCGGGCCACCACGCTGGCGGCGGTGGCGAGCCACTGCTGGGCGGTCGAGAGCCACTGCTGGGCGGCGGCCGGGCCGGGCGGGCTGGTGAGCGACCCGGGCGCGGTGGGGAACGCACCGAGGCCCTCACGGGCGCGGCTCACCACCGCGGCGGCGGCGTCGGTCCGGTCGGTCACCGCAGGGCGCGTCCGTAGACCGCGGGAGGAGGCGGGGGCACGGGCGTGCCGAGCCACCGCTGGTAGATGGCGGCCCACGTGCCGTCGACCCGCATCTGCGCCAGGACGCCGTTGACGAACCGGGTGAAGTCGACGTCGGCCTGGTTGATGCCGAGGCCGTAGGGCTCCTCGGTGTAGCGCTCGTCGACCAGCTCGGCGTAGGGGTCCTGGGCGGCGTAGCCGGCGAGCACGGTGTCGTCGCCGGCCAGGGCGACCACCTCGCCGGACTGGAACGCCACCATGCAGTCCGACGAGGTGGGCACGATCACGGCCTCGATGGCGGCGTTCTCCGGCTTCGCCAGCTGCTCGGCGCTGGTGGAGTTCGCCGGTGCGCACACCTTCTGCCCGTCGAGCTGGCGGATGCTCGTGATGCCGCTGTCGGCGGCCACCAGGATGGTCTGGCCGGCCTGGTAGTACTCGCTGGAGAAGTTGATCACCTGCCAGCGGGCGCAGTTGATGGTCATCACGTTGGCGACCATGTCGACGGTCCTGGCCTCGAGGGCCGGGATGCGCTGGGCGAACGACATGATCACGTACTGGATCTGGTCGGGGTTGCCGAAGATGGCCCGGGCCACCTCCCGGGCCATGTCGACGTCGAAGCCCTCGAGCTGCCCCGTCTCGGGGTTGACCGAGCCGAACAGCAGGTTGTCGCCGCTCACGCCCACGATCAGGCGGCCGCGATCCTGGATCTCCTTCATCTTCGTGCCGGTGGGCATGTCCATCGGCGCGGGGAGCGGGCCGTCGGGCGCGTAGGAGGCCACGGTGGCGGCGTCGTTGACGCACTCCGTGCCCGTTGCGGGTGCGGCCGTCGTGGTCGTCGTGGACGCCCCCGGCTCCTCGGCCGCGGGGTCCTTCGAGCAGCCTGCGATCAGAGCCATGACGACCACGAGGCCGACGAGCAGGGTGGTGGTGCGGCGCCTCGTCATCAGACGTACTCCTTCCGGCGTCGCCCGACACCGGACCAGGCGGCGGCGGCCCCGAGGAGCCCGGCGCCGACGGCGCCGACGGTGAGGGCGAGCAGCCACGGGCGGCCCTGGGTGAGCTGGCTGTCGGCGGCGTCCGCCTGGGCCGCCAGGACCTTCGAGCTGACCTCGTCGAACGCCACGAAGCTGGCCACCACGCCGTCGACGCGATCGCGGCTGGTGGCGATCGACACGGCCTCGGCGTAGTCGCCCCCGGCGTCGGTGTCGCGGGCGGACTGGAGCTGGGCGGCGAAGGCGCCGAGGGAGCTGGTGAGGTCGCCCGAGCGGTCACCGCTGTCGGAGACGGTGGAGAGCCGGGCCCGGGCATCGGCCAGGTCCTGGTCGACCCTGGTCAGGTAGGCCTGACCCGAGCCGCGGGCGATGAGGGCGAGGTTCTGGGCGCTGCGGGCGTCGAACACGTCGGCCCGGGCCTGGGCGATCTGGGTGGTGTCGCGCAGCGGTCCGTCGACGGCGTCGTTCACCGTCGCGGTGATGCCCACGGTTGCCACGAGGTAGACGACCAGGGCGGCCAGGACCAGGATCCCGCCCCCGACGACCCCGGTGTTGAGCACGCGCCGCGTGTGGCGGGAGAGCACGACCGAGGCGTAGGCGAAGCAGGCGAGGAACGCGAGCACCGCGACCACCATGAGGGCGACGGTGGCGTAGGGGGCGTTGGTCTGGA
Source organism: Acidimicrobiales bacterium (assembly GCA_965279255.1). GTDB lineage: Bacteria > Actinomycetota > Acidimicrobiia > Acidimicrobiales > Acidimicrobilacustridaceae > CAMFLJ01. The sequence continues at coordinate 3,619,744 of OZ257146.1, read as the reverse complement.
TGGAGCCCCGCACAGAGGCGATCTCGGCGTCGAGCGGCTCGACCACGTCGGTGGCCAGCGCGGCGCCGGCCGAGCGCAGGTAGGCCGACCCGAGCGGGAGGTTCTGCCGGTTGAGGGCCCGGGCGTACTCGACCGTGCCCCGGTAGGCACCGACCCCCTCGGAGATGCCGGCGATGGCCTCGGTGTCGCCGATGCCGCTGGCGGCGGCGGCGTTGAGGTCGGTGGTCGCCGTCTCGAGGGCGACCAGGTAGGCGTCGCGTCCCTGGGCGTCCTCGATGCCTCCGACCAGGAAGGCGGCGGTGGCGGCGGCGTCGGCGGCGGCCACCTGGCTGCGGGCGTCGGTGAGGACGACCAGCTGGCGGGTCTTGGCCGCAGCGTCCTCGAGGCGGCTGGCCCGCTGGTAGCTGACGAGACCGATGAAGAGGCCCGCGAGGACGGCCGTGACGACGCAGGCCACGGCGATGCGCCGCAGGGTCACCGGGGTGGGCCGGCCGCCGCGGCGCACGGGCGCGTCAGGCAGCTCGAACGCTGGTTGCCCCGTGGTGGTCGTGGCAGCGGCGGTGGCGGTCATGGGATCTCCGGGGTCGGGTCGCTCGGTCGATCGGGGGACGACCCGTTGACGGCGGGCTCCATCTGGTCATCGTCCGACGGCGGCGTCGAGGCGAGCCCCTCACGGGGCCCGTCGACGAGGTCGGCCGGCTCGAGGTGGCGGAGCTGGTCGACGGTGGGCTGGTCGACGTCGCGCAGGCGCCAGGCCGCGTTCACCATCGCCGTCTCGAGGCGGCTGCGCACCCAGCGGGCGTTCCCGAACCCCTCGGTGCCCTGGTCGTGGTCGGCCAGCTCCCGCAGCCGGGACCGGCACTCCTCGGTGGGGGTGTAGTCGGCCCGAGCGGCCATCTGGTCGAAGATGGCGACGAGCTCGTCGAGGGAGTAGTCGGCGAAGGTGACGGTCTTGCGGAACCGGCTGCGGAGGCCCGGGTTGACGGCGACGAACCCCTCCATCGGCACGGGGTAGCCGGCGACGATCACCACGAGGTCCTCGCGGTGGTCCTCCATGCCCTTCACCAGCGTCTCGACCGCCTCGGACCCGAAGTCGTCGTCGGCCAGGGCGTAGGCCTCGTCGATGAAGAGCACCCCGCCGACCGCGGAGTCGATCACCTGGGCCGTCTTGATGGCGGTCTGGCCGACGTAGCCGGCGACCAGCTCGGACCGGTCGACCTCGACGAGGTGGCCGGTGGGGAGCACGCCGGTGGCCTGGTAGATCTCGGCCACCAGTCGGGCGACGGTGGTCTTGCCGGTGCCGGGGTTGCCCACGAACACCAGGTGGCGCGTGATGTCGGAGGTGGCCAGGCCGGCGGCGCGGCGCAGCCCGGCGACGCGCAGGAGCTGGGCCTGGGCGTGGACCTCGGCCTTCACCTCGGTCAACCCCACGAGGGCGTCGAGCTCGGTGAGCAGCTCGTCGAGCGACCGGAGCGGCACCTCCGGTTCGGGCTCGGCCACCGGGAGCCCGGCGCCGTCGGTAGTGACGGGCGCGGTGCCGGCCGGGACCGGGTCGGGAGCGGTGGAGGGGGTGGGCATCGCCGTGTCCGTCCCCGAGCCGGGCACGGTGCGGTCGAGGCCGGTCAGGCCGGAGGCGGCGCCGGCGACCTCGGTGAGGAGCGCGGCCAGATCGACATGCACCGACGTCTGGGTGGGCATGTCCCCGGCGGCCAGGCGGCCGGCCACGCGCCCCGCGGAGAGGAGGCTGGTGAGAGTGGGTGAGCCGAGCTGGGCCGCGGCGTACACGCACTGACGAGCGAGGGCCCGCCAGGCCGGATCGGCGCGAGAGGCGGCGTCGAGGTCGGCGGCGGCCGCGGCACCGGCGAGGGAGCGGCGCTCGTCGGGGAAGACCTGACGCCACTCGGCTTCGGGGCTCCCGTCGTTGCTCACGGCGACGGCGGCGCAGAGCGCCGCGAGCGCGTGCGTCGGGCCGGCGGCGGCGGCGACGGACTCGGCCAGGGCGGCGACGGCGTTGGCGCTCACGGGACGGACCCTCCGGCGGTGCCACCCGGTCCGAGCAGGTCGGCGCCCGTGGCGAAGCGGGCCTCGAGGAACTGGCCGTGCTCGATCAGGGCCTGCGCGTCACGCCGGTAGACGGCGTCGCGCACGTCGTCCATCTTGGCGGCGAGGAGGTCGAGCTGGTCGCAGAGGATGGCGAGCGCGGTCTTGGATCCCTGGATCTTCCGGGTGTCCGCGAAGGAGCGAGGCAGGCGCATGTAGGCGTCGAGCGCCTCGGGCACGTACGAGGTGGCGGTGCGCACCACCCCGTGGGCGTCGACGTTGGCGAAGCCCATGTCGTCGAGGCGGGGCTCGATCTCGTCGACGGTCGTGGCGATGCGGTTGATGCGTGCGAGCACGGCCGGGGGCACCGAGGGCCGCACCCGGTCGGCGAGCTGGTGGAGGGAGGCGCCGAGGTCGGGCGTGGGTGGGGCGGGAGGCGTGCGGCGAGACGATCGGCGCGAGCGGGCCAGCACGGCTCCGCCGGCTGCGCCCAAGGCCGCGACCGCCGCCACGATGCCCGCGATGATCACTGCTGGGGCGCGCCGGACCGGTCGAGGTAGGTACGGGCGGCGGCCACCTCGGTCTCGAGGGCGCTGACGGTCTGGGCCATGGAGTCGAGGGCCTGGGCCTTGTAGGTGTCGACGGCGTCCATCGCCGCGTAGACGTCGGCGAAGGCCGTCTTCAGGGTCTCGATGGAGACCATCTCGCTCGAGGCCTGGGCGTGGATCTCGGCGCCCTGCTCCTTCAACATCTTGGACGTGCCGGCGATCATGTTCTCGGTCGTGGTGTTGAGCGCCTGGATCTGGCTGAGCACCAGCTTCTGGTGGGTCAACGCCTGGGCGACGATGACGGCGGTGCGCAGGGCGGCCAGCGTGGTTGTGGTGGCCCGGTCGACGCCCTTGATGAGCTCGATGTTGTTGCGCTTCACCAGGTCGATGGCGAGGTAGCCCTGGATGCACACCGCGAGCTGGGTGAGCAGGTCGGTGTGCTTCTGGCGCACGTAGAACAGGACCTCGTCGCGCAGCTTGCCCGCCCGCTCGGGGTCGGAGGTCGAGATGGAGGCGATCTCGGCCTCGACCGCGGTGTCGAGGGCGCTGGCGATGTAGGCGTACTCCCGCAGCCGGCCCATGGTCTCCCACAGGTTGCGGCGCTCGTTCTCGAGGGCCACGTTGTCGGCGAGCAGCTCGTCCTTGCCGTCGTAGAGGGCCTTCACGATGGCGTCGAGGTGCTCCTGGGCCGACTCGTACTTGAGGAAGTAGTCGCGCAGCTTGTCGCCGAAGGGGATGAAGCCGAGCAGCTTCTTCACGCCGGTGGCCTGGGCGGGATCGAGGTCTTCGACGGTGCGGCGCAGCTCGGTGAGCGTGGTGGCCACCTTCGCGGTGGCGTCGTCGCCCTTCATGGCCTTCACCGGCGTGTCGAGCAGGCGGTTGGAGGTCTGGGCGCTCTCGCGCATCTCGGCGTCGCCGATGGCCCGCAGCTCGTCGGTGGCGGCGGCGAACTCCGGCGTGGCGACGTCGAGCGAGGTGATCCGGGCCATGTAGGCGGCGGCGACCTGGTCGAGCTCGGCGGTGCGCTCCGCGCTGATCGGCACCTTCTCGTCGGCGGTCTGCACGGGGACGGCGGCGACGGGCTCTGGCGGGGTGAGGACCGCCTCTGCAGTGCTGCTGGCGGGCTCGGGCGTCGTGCTCACGTCGACTCCTCGTCGTCGGGGCGGTGGGCAGAACCGTAGTCGGCCGATGCCCCGGGTCGGCCGGGCTCGTCGGCGCCGAACCACGCTCGCCGGTACTCGTCGAAGCGCTCGACGATGCGGTCGCCCAGCTGGGTGTAGTCGACGTCGCGGAGGTTGGCGAGCGAGATCCGGATCGAGAGGCCGTCGCCGCCGAAGCCACCTCCGTCGAGCACGACGATGCCGCGGTGCTCGGCCAGGTCGCACACGATGCCGGCCGAATCGGCCTCGGCGACGAGGCGCGCGGCGAACTCCGGGCCGTAGCGGCGGCCGGCCCACCACGCCAGGTCGAGCTCGACGTAGTAGCCGGCGCGGAACTGGTCGGGCCCGAGCGTGATGCCCAGGGCGTCGTAGAGGCAGTGGAGGCGCCGGGCGAGCATGTCGCGGCAGCGGTCCTCGTAGCTGTCGAGCTCGTCGGCCAGCTCGGTGGCGGCGAACAGGACCATCTGGACCTGCTGCGGACCGGACAACCCGGCGGTGTGGTTGAGGGCGACGAGCCTGGAGTCGGCCACCATCCGGTCGATGAAGCGCAGGTTCCGGGCGTCGTGGGTGATGGTCTCGTAGCGCTCGCGCAGGGCGGCGCGCATCCCGGAGGAGTGCCCGGCGATGATGGCGTCGACGACGTGGCCCTCGCCCATGCCAACCACGCCGAGGCGCCAGCCGGTGGCACCGAAGAGCTTGGAGAACGAGTACACGACGATGGTGTTCGTCGGCAGCACCGTCACGATCGAGCGGAACCCGTCGACGAAGGTGGCGTAGACGTCGTCGGTCACGACGACCAGGGTCGGGTTGTGCTCGGCGACGATGGCGGCGAGGCGGTCGAGGGTCTCGTCGGACAGCATCACCGACGGAGGGTTCGACGGGTTGATGACGAAGAGAGCGGCGACATCGGGGTCGGCCAGCTTCTCGAGCTCGGACTCGCTGAACTGCCAGGTGTGGTTGCCCTCGGCGTCGTGCTCGTCGGCCCTGACCTCGACGATGTCGAACCCGAACCGCGGCAGGCGGGGGATCTCGAGGTACGGGGTGAAGGCCGGCACCATGAGCGCCACCTTCGAGCCGGTGGGCAGGACCCCGTTGATGTTCAGCGAGTCGAAGAGGTAGCACATGGCCGCCGAGCCGCCCTCGGTGGCGAACAGGTGCAGGGGCCCGTCGAGTTCATCCCCGGCGCAGAGCTCCCGCGTGAGGTAGCGACCGACGATCTTCTCGACGTGGGGTGAGATCCGGTCGGGGGTCGGGTAGTGGTCGCCGATGATGCCGTCGACGAGCTCGTGGACCCAGTCGTCGGGGTCGAAGCCCGCCGCGTGCCCGACCTCGATGCACCGGGCCAGGCTCTCGACGCCACGCGCCCCCCGGTTCCGTTCGGCCCAGTCGCGGAAGCGGTCGGAGATCCCGGCCTTCGTAGGCTTGTCGGCCAACCCGGGCTCGTGCCCGACGAGGTAGGACTCGTCGAGAGCGAACGTGCCGAGGGCGAAGAACGCCTCGCGGGGGTTGGTGGCGATCCAGTTCGGGTTGCCTCGGCCCGCGTCGAGCGGCTGGGGGTGCCGGTCGGCGAGCGCGGCCAGGTGGGCCTTCAGCTCGAACGGGCTGAGCTCGCCGAGATCCTGACCCACCCGCAGCCGCGGCTGTCGGTCGTCGTGCACTGGTGCTCCGGGCTCATCCACGTCGAAGGTCATCGGCCGCCGTCGCCGCGAACTGTGCCCGTCTCTGCCGGGTCGTCCGCTGCTCCGCCCGAGCGTACCGGCTGACCTTCAGCCGGCGGCGGCCGAGCGCTGCGCGGCCAGCGGGTTGTAGTACTCCCGCTGGCGGCAGATGAGCCCGTCGCGGAAGCCGTAGACGATCACGTAGCGGTTCTCGTAGGCCGCGCCGTTCGGGGTGTAGGTGCCGGTGGCGGCCGCCTCGACGATCAGCTCGTCGGGGTCGGTCGTGTCGTGCACCTCGACCACCGACAGGTCGAGCTCGAACAGCCCGAGCGCGGTGGTGAGGTACGGCTGCACGACGGCCTTGCTCTCGAGCCGCTTGGGCGGATCGGCGAAGGGGAACTCCAGCACGAGGTCGTCGGTGTAGTGCGCCATCTGCGCGGCGGCGTCGCCGGCGTTGATCGCCTCCACCGCGCCCTGCACCGCGGCCCGGTTGCGGGCCCTCGTCTCGTCGTCTGCTCCCACGGTCCCCCCTGGTCGTGCGCCGGTGCCCTCGTCGGGCCTAGTTGCGGCCGCGGCCGCCCTTGCCCCGGTCGGGCACCAGCCCCACCAGGCGGGCCCCCACCGTGGCGATGACGTCGTCGGACGGCGTCACGTCGTCCTCCACCAGGGCGACGAGCGCCTCGTGCTCCTCGGTGGTGAGGGCGAGCAGGCGGCCCTGGTAGCGGGCGGCGCTGGTCTTGGTGAACACGCGGGGGGAGCGGAGCTTGGAGGCCACGGCGTCGAGGACCTCCTCGTCGGCGTCGCCCGGCGTGTCGTTCACGAGGTCGAGCAGCTCCCAGATCTGGCGCGGGGTCAGCACCACGCCGAGCAGCTCGGCATCGGACGTCGTCGTCGTCATCGGGTTCTCCGGAGGAAGGCGCAGGCAGCGGAACGATCAGGACACCGGAGCGAGGCGGATCATTCCCGCGGGCAGCTCGGGTGCCGATCCCCCGTTCCTAGCGCCATCACCCCGCCTCGTGCACGTCGACGGCCGGGCGTCTGCTCCGCCCCTGGTCAGCGGCCGATGAGCACCGGGCCCGATGCCGGGGTGTCGGGTGGAGGGGCGGCGGCGGTGGGCGGCACCGGCCGGGAGCGGCCGTAGTCCCACGGCTCGCGCAGGTGGTCGACGAGGAAGAGGGCCTGCAGCGCCAGCACCACGACGAGGCCGGCCACGAGCGGCCGGCGAGGGATGCGGGCGAGGCCTTCGACCCCGAGCAGCACGAGCGGAGGGACGCAGGCCAGGTAGTAGAAGGGCCCGACCGACATGTAGAAGCCGGCCCGGACCGCGTGGGCGTTGGCCCAGTGGAACAGGAAGGCCAGCGGGATCACCGCCGCCAGGGTCACCAGCAGCCACCGCACGGGGCTGCGGCGCCGGACCCAGAGGGTGATGCCCGCACCGACGGCGAGCGCCGGCCCGGCGAGGGTCCACATCACGAGGTCGAACGCGGCGCGGGGGGTGGTGCGGAGCCCGTCGACCGGGCCGAAGCGCTCGAGGGCGTCGGTGGGCAGCACCCGGCGCAGCCCCCAGCCCATGCCGTCGTCGGGGGAGACGAGGGTGAAGGGGAACTCGAACGCGCTGCCCGTGACGTGGCGGTTCACGGCCAGCACCAGGGCGACACCGGGAAGGGTGGCGAGCAGGAGCACGGCGGTGCGCAGCACCCGGGTGCGGACGGCGACACGGGGGCGCAGGAGGCACCACCCGGCCAGCACGACGGTCCAGGCCACGACCTCGATCTGGCGCACCAGCAGCGCCATCCCGAGCACGAGGCCGGCTCCGGCAACCAGCACGAGCGCCTGGCGGCCGCGTGGGTCGTCGGCCTCGTCGTCGGTGCCGGTGGCGAGCAGCACCAGCCACAGCGCGGTGGTCATCAGGGCCAGGGCGGGGATGTAGCTCAGGAGCACGGTGCCGTTGGAGAGCACGACCGGCGAGGCCCCGACGAGGAGGGCACCCACGCCACGGCGGGTCGGCGTCCAGCCGAGCCGGGCGGCCACCCCCGAGGTGGCGACGACCAACAGGCCCAGAGAGGCGGCGAGGCCGAGGCCGACGTCACCGGTGAGCCCGATGCTGACGGCACCGACCGCGGCCGTGCCGGGCAGGTACTTGAAGACCCGACCGTTGTCGGTGACAGCGGTGAAGCGCACCGCCCACCGCGGGGCGTCGGCGTCGAGCGGCATGGAGAGGTGGCCGTCGAGGAGCTCCTGGGCCTGCTCGCGGTAGGCGACGTGATCGATCACCGGGTGGTGCTCGCGGAAGAAGGCGGCCTGCCACACGAACAGCAGCGAGATGCAGATCGCGGCGGCGACCAGGGTGGGTGCCCAGGCGCGTGTGAGCACCCCGAGGCGAGAGGTCGACGCGGCGACGATGGTGTCGCCGGTGCCTGACGACGACGCGGCGGTGGGGGCGGCCACCGCGCCGGTTTCCCCTCGTTGTCCCACTGGCCCCTTCCGAACGCTGTCGCCACCCCGCCGTGCGGCCGGGAGACTATCGGTGACGGGGATCTGACGACGTCAAAGCGCAGCGTGGCGACCCTGTGGCGGCTCATGGCGGTGGTGCTCGACCGCGGCCACCGCGATGCCGACGGCGATGACGAGGAGCCCCACACCGATGCCGACCACGATCCACGGCGTGTGGCCCGGACCGGAGGTCACGGCGCCGGTCGGCGCGGCGCCGCCCGTGGTGACGTAGCGGGCGAGGAAGTCGACCGACGCCGGCCACACCCTCGGGCCGAGCTGGGCGGCGTGGAGGTCGCCGTCGACGACGTCGAACTGGTTGGGCACGCCAGCCTTGTCGAGCTCGTCGACGTACTGCTGCACCTGGTTCAGCGGCACCAGCTCATCGGTGGAGTTGGCGACGTAGCTGGGGGCGGTCGAGGCCGACACGTTGTCGACCGGCGACGCCTCCCTGTAGCGCTCGGGGCAGCCCGAGGGCTCGCAGCCGATGTACTCGACGATGGCCGGCTGGGTCCACGTGAAGTCGCAGGCCGGGTCGGTGCCGCAGCCGGGCGGCGGCTCGTTGGGCGCGGTGGCCACGAGGGCCGTCAGATCGGTCGGGGGCGACCACAGGGCCACGGCCTTCAGCGCCACGGCGAGGCTCGGGTCGTAGCCGACGGGATCGCCGGTCACCGCGTCGGCGGTGCCGTACTCGGAGATGAGGGCGACCAGGTTGGCGCCGGCGGAGTCGCCGAGCAGCACCACCTGGCTCGGGTCGATGCCGTAGGTCTGGGCCTGCGACCCGACGATGTAGCGGATGGCGGACTGCACGTCGTGGAGCTCGTCGGCCCAGGCCGAGGGGTCGTTCCCGTCGAGGCGGTAGTTGACGGTGAAGGCCGCCCAGCCGTTGTTGGTGGCGGCGTCCATGGCGTAGGGGGCCAGCTCGGTCTGGTCGCCGCCCTGCCATCCGCCGCCGTGCACCATGATCAGCGCCGGTCGGGGCGCGGTGCCGGCGGTGGGGATGTAGGCGTCGAACGTCGGACCGCCCGGGTAGTAGGTGAGGCGGCTGGTGACCCGCACCTCCTCGTCGGACGACGGGGTCGACGAGTCGAGCGTCGGCGTCGTCGAGCCGGCGTCGTCCGGGAAGGTCGTGGTGGTCGAGCGCACCGTGGTGGAGGTGGTGGGGTCGGCAGCCGCCGCGACCCCTGCTCCGAGGGTGAGGCAGAGCAGGCCGGCGGCCATGACGGCGGCGAGCGGGCGGACCAGGTGACGTCGGGGCTGAGGCACGCCGGTGAACGCTAGGCACCGGCCCGCCACGGGGGTGGGACGCAGCGATGCGGGCCGGTCATCCGCCTCAGCGGGGCGGCGGGCGGGCGCGTTTCCCCTGGTCAGGCGGTCTGTCACACCCCCTCCGTAGGGTCACTGGTGTGCCCGGACGGGCACCCTACGATCGGACGGGCGATGAGGATCCTCCACACGAGCGACTGGCACCTCGGCCGAAGCTTCGGTCCCGTGTCGCTCCACGCCGACCAGGCGGGGTTCCTCGACTGGCTCGTCGAGGTTGTGGTGGACGAGCGCGTCGACCTCGTCGTGGTCGCCGGCGACCTCTACGACCGGGCCATCCCGCCCACCGAGTCCGTGGCCCTCCTGCGCGACACCCTCGACCGCCTCGTCGCCCACCGCGTGCGGGTCGTGGCCATCGCCGGCAACCACGACGGCCCCGAGCGGCTGGCCGCCTACGACGGGCTCACCGACCTGTCGGGCGTGCTGGTCCGCGGCGGCTTCGGCCGGGCCGGGGCGGTCACCACCCTCGAGCTCGCCGACGGCCCGCTCGACGTCGTGGCCGTGCCCTACCTCGACCCCGTCCTCACCCCGCCCGAGTGGGCGGCCGACGCCACCCCCGAGGTCGAGGCCGCCGGGCCGCCGGTGGTGCTCCCCGAGGTGGTCGCGCCCGCGCCGGCCGCGTCGGTGCCACCGGCCGACGGCACTCTCGCCGAGCCGCTGTCGCTGTTCGACCTCCTCGACGCCGAGCCCGAACCCCCGGTCGCCGCGGTGCCCGAGGTCGTGCCCGGGGCCGCTCCCGCTCGTCGCACCCATCACGGCGTCCTCGACCAGGCCCTCCGTCGGGCCCGCGCCGATCGCCGCGCCCCCCGCAGCCTGGTCGTCGCCCACACCTTCGTGTCCGGGGCCGAGACCTCCGAGTCCGAGCGCCTCCTCACCGTCGGCGGCACCGCCGAGGTCGGCATCGAGCTCTTCGAGGGCTTCGACTACGTCGCCCTCGGCCACCTGCACCGTCCCCAGCGGGTGCGGGCCGGCCTCGACACCGTGCGCTACTCGGGCACCCCGCTGCCCTACTCCTTCTCCGAGACCCACCCCAAGCAGGTGGTCCTCGTCGACATGGCCCCCGACGGCGCCTGCGAGGTCCGCACCATTCAGGTGCCCCTCGGCCGTCCCGTGGCCACCGTCGTGGGCCCCATCGACGAGCTGCTGGCCGATCCCTCCCACGCCGCGGCCGAGGCCAGCTTCGTGCGGGCCGTGCTCACCGACCCCGGCTACGTCGTCGACGCCAAGAGCCGGCTCCAGGCCCGGTTCCCGTTCGTCGTCGAGGTCGTGCCCCGCCCGGCCGCGATCGCCACCACCGGCGACCTGTCGGGTGCGGCCGGCGGCGAGGCGCGTCGCCGCCTCGACCCGCTCGACGCCGCCCTCGGGTTCTGGCTCGACGTCACCGGCGAGGCCCCGGAAGACGTCGAGCGCTCGCTGCTCGAGTCCGTCCTCTCCCACGTCACCAGCGCCGAGGCCCGGGCCTGATGCGCCCGCAACGGCTCCGCCTCGCCGGCTTCGGTGCCTACCCCGGCGCGGAGGAGGTCGACTTCGACGAGCTCGCCCGCCTCGGCCTCTTCGTCGTCACCGGCCCCACCGGTGCCGGCAAGACCACCCTCTTCGACGCCATGGCGTTCGCCCTCTACGGCGAGCTGCCGGGCGGTCGCCCCCTCGGCGAGGTCCGCTCGCACCACGCCGCCCCGGCCGACCGGTGCGAGGTCGAGCTCACCTTCGCCATCGAGGGCGTCAGCTACCGGGTGCGGCGCACCCCCGAGCAGGAGCGCCCCAAGCGCCGCGGCACCGGCACCACCGTCGAGGCCGCCACCGCCGAGCTCCACCGCCTCGACCCCGACGGCACCGAGGTGCCCGTCGCCTCGGGCACCCGCCCGGTCACCGAGGCCTGCGTGGCCCTCGTGGGGCTCGACGCGGGCCAGTTCGAGCGCGTCGTGCTGTTGCCCCAGGGCCGCTTCCAGGCCTTTCTGCTGGCCGGCACCAAGGAGCGCCGGCCGCTGCTGCAGAAGCTGTTCGGCACCGCCCTCTACCGCGACGCGGTCGAGGAGCTGAAGCGCCGGGCCGCCGAGCTGCGCCGCCGGGTCGACGCCGTCGACATCGAGATCGACCACCACCGCCTCAACGCCAAGGAGCACCTCCGCTGGGTCGCGGCCAGCCTCACCGACGACGTGCTCCCCGAGTCCCTCGACGGCGTCGAGCCCGACGACGACCTCGAGCTGCTCGAGGGGTTCTGGCAGAAGCTGGCCCCCGGCGTCGCCGAGGCCGAGCGTCGGTCGGCCGAGCTCACCGTGCAGGCCACCGCGGCCACCCGTGCCGCCGACACCGCCGCCGCCCTCGCCGCCCAGTGGGACCAACGGGCCACCCTGCTGGCCCGGGCCGATGTGCTGGTCGCGGCCCAGGCCGAGGTCGCCCGTTGGCGCGAGCTCGCCGCCGCTGCCCGCCGGGCGGCGCCGGTCGTCACCCAGGCCGCGGTGCTCGACCACGCCCGCGCCGGGCTGGCCGAGGCCGAGCGCACCGCCGCCGGAGCGGTCGGCGCGCTGCGCGAGCACCTCGCCGCCGTCGACCTCGCCCCCGAGGGCCCCGACGCCGTCGCTGGCGCCGACCTCGACCCCGATGCCGCCGACCGTGCCCTCGGCGTGGCCACCGACGCCCTCGAGCGCACCGCTGCCCGCCTGGGCGAGCTGGCCGGGGCCCGCGCCGCGCTCGGCCGGGCCACCGCCTCGCTCACCGAGGTCGAGCAGCGCCAGGCCGCCCTCGTCGCCGACCAGGAGCGCACCGCCGAGCTGCGGGCCGAGCTCACCGCCCGCCAGGGCGCGCTGAGCCCGGTCGCCGCCGGGGCCGAGGCCCTCAAGGCCCAGGTCATGGCATCGGCCGACCTCCTCGCCCGCCGCCGCAAGCTCGACATCGTGCGGGCCGAGGTCGAGCGCCACCGGGCCGCACACGCCACCTCCGAGGCCCGCCTGGCCGAGGTCCTCGCCGCCTTCGTGGCCGGCGCCGCCCCCCGCCTGGCGGCGGCCCTGCGCGCCGGCGAGTCCTGCCCGGTGTGCGGCAGCACCGAGCACCCGTCTCCCGCCGAGCCCGGCGACGACATCGAGATCGACGTCGTGGCCCTCGAGAAGGCCCAGCAGCGAACGGCGCGGGCCGCCTCCGACCTGGCCGCGGCGTCGGGCGCGGTCGCCGAGCAGCTCGAGGTCCTCGGGGCCGCCGCCGAACAGCCGGTCGCCGACCTCGACGCCGCCCACCAGCAGCTCCTCGCCGCCGAGAAGGCCGCGGTCGACGCCGCCGTCGAGCTCGCCGACGTCGGGCGGCGCCTGGCCAAGGGCGTCGAGCACCACGAGGCCCTCCAGGCCCGCGCCACCGTGCTGGCTGCCGACCACGCCACCGCCGTGGCCGCGGTCGCCGGCGCCGAGGCCAAGGTCGCCGAGCTGGTCGCCGAGGTCGGCGACACCGACCCCGAGCAGCTGGTCGAGCAGGGCCATCGCCTGGCCGCCGCCAGCCGCGCGGTGGGCCAGTGCCGGGCGGCCGCCACCGCCGTCACCACCGCCGCCGGCGCGGTCGAGCTGGCCGACGCCGCGCTGGTCGACACCCTCGCCACCTCCGGCTTCGCCGACCTCGCCGCCGCCCGGTCGGCGGCGCTCGCCGGTGCCGAGCTGCACCAGCTCGAGCAGCACGTGGCCGAGCACGACGCCGCCCTCGCCGAGGTCCAGGGCGGCCTGGCCGCGCTGGCCGACGTCGAGCTCCCCGCCGAGCGCCCCGACGTCGAGGCCCTCGCCCCCACGGCCGCCGAGCTCCGTGAGGCCGACGATCGGGCCCGGGCCCGCCTCGAGGGCCTGCTGGTCCGCGGCGCCCAGGCCCAGAAGGCCATCGGAGACGCCCGGCGCGTCGAGGACGCCAACACCGGCCTGCGCGACCTGCGCGAGCGCACCGAGCGGGTCGCCGCCATCGCCGACGGTCAGGGCCCGGGCAAGATCGGCCTCGAGACCTGGGTCCTCGCCGGCGAGCTCGAGCGCGTCACCCATGCCGCCAACGTGCACCTCGGTCGCATGACCAACGGCCGCTACCAGCTCGAGCGCACCGACGACGCCGGCCACAAGGCCAAGCAGGCCGGCCTCGACCTCGCCGTCTTCGACAGCCACACCGGTCGGGCCCGCCCTCCCGCCACCCTCTCGGGCGGTGAGCAGTTCCAGGCCTCGCTGGCCCTCGCCCTCGGCCTCGCCGACGTGGTCAGCCTCGGCGGGGTCGGCTCGGGCCGCCGCTTCGAGGCGCTGTTCGTCGACGAGGGCTTCGGGTCGCTCGACCCGGCCGCCCTCGACCAGGCCGTCGACGCCCTGCACAAGATCCACGCGTCGGGTCGCATGGTCGGCGTCATCACCCACGTCGAGGCGATGAAGCAGCAGCTCCCCACCGGCATCGAGGTCACGCCCCGCTCCGACGGGCGCGGCTCCACCCTCGTCCTGCCCTGAGCCCGGGGCGCGGCCCCTGGCTAGCGTGGGCCCCGTCGGCCGCAGGCGCGCGGTCGGCCCACCGGGGGGATCGATGACCGACACCGAGTCCGAGCGCACGTACCTCCCGCGGGTCGGTCGCGACACTGACCACGCGGTGGTCGGCGACCTCCTGGCCGAGCACGGCGCCGTGATCGTCGAGGGCCTGATCGCCCCCGAGGTCGTGGCCGCCGTCAACGCCGAGGTCGACGACGCCGTGGCCGCCGCCGACACCGAGCTGGCCATCTACAACACGGCCGTCGACGACTTCCACGGGGAGGCCACCAAGCACGTCAGCGGCCTGGCGGCCAAGTCGCGCACCTTCGCCACCGAGGTCATGGTCCACCCGCTCTACCGCGCGCTGTGCGACCGCTACCTGACGTGGGGCGTGCTCGAGAAGCTGGGCCTGGGCCCCACCGAGTGGATGCTCAACCTCGGCCACATGATCGTGCGGGGCCCCGGCGGCGAGGCCCAGATGCTGCACCGCGACGAGGACGTCTGGATGGACGTGCCCTACCCGCGCGGCGGGCAGCTGCAGCTGGCGTCGATGCTGGCGTTCGTCGACTTCACCCGCGAGAACGGCGCCACCCGCCTCATCCCCCGCAGCCACCTGTGGCCGGGCGCGGCGCGACCGATCACCGAGCGGGGCGAGCGCCTCGACGAGGACGACGTCGTCCACGCCGAGATGCCGGCCGGTTCGGCCCTCGTCTACTTCGGCACCACCATCCACGGCGGCGGCGCCAACACGACCAGCGACGTGTGGCGCCGCGGCGTGCACCTCAGCTTCACGCTGTCGTGGCTGCGCACCGAGGAGAACAACTACCTGGCGGTGCCGCCCGACGTCGCCCGCACGCTGCCCGTCGAGTGCCAGAAGGTGCTCGGCTACGGCAGCGCCGGGCTGGTCGGGGCGGTCGACCTCCAGAACCCCATCGACCTGCTCGCCGACGGCCGGCTCTAGGGCCGGGCTCTAGGGCCGGGCTCTACGACTCGACCACGCCGCGCTCGCCCATGTCGGGCCGGGAGCCGGTGAGCGCCGAGCGGCCGAGCTCGAACAGCTGGACCACCTTGCCCGGGGCGTCCCAGTAGTCGGCCTCGCCCACGGTCACCCGCAGGGCCGCAGGGGTGGTGCCCTCGCCGAACCAGGCGTCGCTCACGGGGTCGCCGAGCTCGTCGAGCACCGCCCGGTCGGTCACCAGGTCGGCCGAACCGGTGACCGACACCCAGGTGCCGTCGTCGGTGAAGGCCACGTTGACCGACGGGATCCGGTCGGCCACCCACCCGGCGGAGGCGTCGACGAGGAACCAGACGGTGCCGTCGTCATCGACCTTCTGGACGGTCAGGGGCCGGGACCGGAGGGCGCCGGTGGTGTCGGCCGTGGTGAGCATGGCGACGCGGATGCCGTCCACGAGATCACTGAGGTGGGCGTCGCTCTCGGTGGGGCGGGTCTCGGACATGCGGTGGGTCTCCTCGTCTGGCGTACCCTCGTCCCTACCCACCGCACACGGGTCGCTGTCATGTGGGCGAGGATGGTGGCGTGGACGACGTCGCCATCAGCACCGACACCATCCGGTTGGGCCAGCTCCTGAAGCTCGCCGGGCTGGTCGACAGCGGCTCGGACGCCAAGTTCCTGCTGGCCGGCGGTGAGGTCTCGGTCAACGGCGAGGCCGAGACCCGTCGGGGCCGCCAACTGCGCGCCGGCGACGTCGTGGCCCTCGGCGACGCCGCGGTGCGGGTGGTCGACGCCCCGTAGCGTCCCCGTGGTGCGGGAGGGCCGGCACTACCGTCGCCGACGTGGCCCCCCCGGTCCCTGCGACCCGTCTCGTCCTGACGCCCGGCTCCATCGTCCGGGCCGTCGTGCTGGTGGCCGGGTGGCTGGTCCTGCTGGCGATCGTCGCCCGCGCCCGCGGCTCCCTCGTGCTCTTCGGCCTCGGTGTCGTCGGTGCGGCCCTGACCCTCCCGCTGGTGGGCTACCTGAGCCGCTGGATCCCGCGGTGGCTGGCGATCCTGCTCGTCTCGCTCGTCGCCGCCGGTGCCGTCGGGCTGCTCGGCTATCGGGCCGTCGACGAGGTCGACCGCCAGACCGACCGGGTCGCCGACGCCATCGACGAGAGCGTGGCCCGCATCGAGGCGACGCCCCGCTACACCGACCTGGCCGACCGGCTCGACCTCACCCAGCGGTCGTCGGAGCTCACCAAGACCCTGCGGGAGGACGTCTCCCTCGACGCCTCGCGGCTCTCGGAGCTGGCGCCCACGCTCGCCTCGGGCGCCAGTGACATCTTCATCATCTGGCTCTTCGCGGTGATGATGCTGGCCGCTGGCCCGCCGTTCGTGGCCGCCTTCGTGCGCCTCTTCCCGTCGCCGGTGACCCAGGCCCGGGTGCGCATGGTGATCACCGTCGCCCACCGCCGCACCACCCGGTACGTGGGCCTGATGCTGCTGCGGGCCGCCGCGCTGTTCAGCCTCACCTTCACCTGCGCCGCGCTCCTCGGTCTTCGGGTGCCGACGGTGCTCGGCATCGCGGTGGGGTTCCTCAGCCTGTTCCCCTGCTTCGGCCTCTTCGTGGGTGGCGTGGTGTTCGCGCTCGCCAGCGCGCTGAAGTGGCCCGACCTCGTCGGCCCGATCGTGCTGCTGGCGATCGTGATCCAGGCCCTCGACGTGATCTACGTGCAGCAGCGCATCGAGCGGCACTCGGTCGCGGTGCGGTCGCTGCTGCTGATCGTGGCGTCGCTCATCGGCTGGGAGGTCGAGGGCGTGCGGGGCGTGGTGATCGCGACGGTCGTCACCATTTTCGTGGTGGCGGCGGCCGAGGCCGGCATGGCCATCCGCGACGGGCGGATGGTGGATCCGGGTCTAGAGGTCCTGCCGTTCGCCGCGGTCGCGTCGGAGCCGTCGGCGGAGGTGGTCCCACCGCTCCCGTAGCGGGATGTGGACCAGCGGTGGCGCGGCCACCAGCTCACCCCGCATCGACAGCGTCATCGCCTTGATCGCCCCGATGATCGGGATGGCGAGCAGCGACCCGGCCACCCCGGCCACGGCGAAGCCGCCGATGGCGCCGAGCATGGTGACGGGCGCAGAGACGTCGATCGCCCGGCCCACGAACACCGGCAGCAGGACGTTGTTGTCGAAGGTCATGTAGAGGCCGAAGGCGACGCCCATGACGATGGCCACGCCGACGCCCTGGGTCAGCGACACGGCGACGATGACGATGAAGCCGAGGAAGCCGCCGATCTGGGGCACGAGCGAGGTCACCGCGGCCCACACCGCGAGGAACGGGGTGAGGGGCACGCCGAGGGCGGTGCCCCAGATGGCGACCCACACGCCGTGCAGGAACGACAGGAACAGGTTGCCGACGAAGTACCGGGCGATCACGTCGTAGGCGACCCGGCCGAGCTGGTCGGCGTGGACGCGGTTCTCGCTCGGGATGAGGCCGCGGACCCGCTCGACGAGCAGTGGTCCGTCGAGCACCAGCCCGACCATGACGGCGAGGGCGAGGAAGGCCTTCACGATCCCGCTGCTGATCGACTCGACCGCACCGGCCAGGTCGGAGTCGGGGCCGGCCACGCGCTCGGGCAGGTTGCCGAGCCAGTCCTGGACCTGGGCGGGCACGTCGTTCTCGGCGAGGGTCGGGCCGATGATCGGGAGGTCGACGAGCGAGTCGACGACCTTCGGGATCTGGTCGGGGAGCTCGGTGGTCTGCTTGGCGAGCTGGGGGCCGACGACCGACAGGAACGCCACCAGGGCGATGCTCAGCACGAGCAGCACCAGCGCCGCGGCCCAGCCCCTGGTGAGGTTGAACGTGCGGCGGGCGGCGCCCACGAGCGGGTCGAGAGCGAGGCCGGCGAAGGCACCGATGGCGAGGAGGGTGAGGGCCGTGGGGGCGGAGCGGGCGACCCACATCAGCAGGAGCAGGACGGTGATGGCCCCGAGGACGGTGACCACGGTGATCGTGCTGAGCTCGACGAGGAGCCGGGCGGGACGGGCGGTGGGCTGATCCGGCGCGGTTGGCTCGGCACCGTCGGGCATGGGCGGAGTCTCGCGCCGCCGGTGTTCGGCATCGCGGCAATCGGGGGTTGTCAACCGAACCATTCCGATATATCGTGATAGTCGTCAACCGAACGAGAGGGGTCGGAGCGCCCGCCGCAGACCCGCGGACAGCAGCCCCGCCCTCACGAACCACGAATGGAGTGTCCGATGAACGGACGACATCACGAACACCAGCAGCACAGGGGATGGCGGGGACGCCGTCCCGGCCCGGCCGGCGCCGTCGGCGAGCTCGACGGCGAGCGGGCCGCCTTCGACGACGGAGGCTGGGGCCCGCCCTGGCGGGGTGGCCCCGGTCGGGGCTTCGGCCCTGGCGGCCCCCGTGGCCGAGGCCGCGGCCGGGCCCGCAAGGGCGACGTGCGGGCCGCCGTGCTGGCGCTGCTCGCCGAGCGGCCCATGCACGGCTACGAGATCATCGGTGAGCTCGCCGAGCGCACCAACGGCATGTGGAAGCCGAGCCCCGGCTCGGTCTACCCGACCCTCCAGATGCTGGAGGAGGAGGGCCTCGTCACCGGCGAGGAGGCCGACGGCAAGCGTCGGTTCACCCTCACCGACGACGGCCGGGCCAAGGCCGCCGAGCAGCCCGACGCCGCGCCGTGGGAGCAGGTCGCCCAGGGCGTCGATCCCGGGGTCAAGGAGCTGTGGGACGCCTTCCGCCAGATGGCGATGGCGTGCAAGCAGATCTCGACGGCCGCCTCCGCCGAGCAGCAGGCCCGAGCGGTGGCCATCGTCACCGAGGCCCGCAAGAAGCTCTACGGCATCCTCGCCGAGGACTGATCCCCGTCCCCCTCTGGCTCAGTTCGTCACGCTCCTGGTGACGTACTGAGCCAGAGGTCGGGGGCACGTCCCCTTGGTGGCTCACCAGGTCGCAGAAGAGGCGACCAGGTGAGCCACCGTCGCGTTCGGGGACGAGTCAGTCGTCGTCAGTTGTCGTCGGACATGGCGGCCACGAGCAGGCGCATCCGCTGGCCGTGCAGGAGCATGGCGCCCGCATAGGCCACCACCGCCACGAGCAGGTAGCCCCAGGTGCTCTGCAGCGTGGTCGACAACACCTGGAGGATCCGGGAGTTCTGCACCGCGCCGGTGGTCAGCCCACCGGTGTTGTCGTTCTTGGTGATGTCCCACCAGCTCCAGAAGTTCGTGACGATGGCCAGGATCCACAGGGCGGCGGCCACCGCGGAGGCGGCCTTCAGCACCTTGGCCCCTCCGGCGATGGTGCTCAGCTCGCCGGCCGCCGAGGCGACGGCGTAGCCGTCCGGGTCCTCGATGCCGCCCAGGTCGTCGCTTTCGAAGCCGTCGTCGTCCGCCATGGGCCGAGTCTTGCCCCGGGGCCGATGGCGATCGGGGATGGAGCGGCGTGCTCAGCCGGGTGTCGGCTCCTCCGGCTGGGGGACCAGCACCCGACGGGCGAGGGTGGCGCACACCAGCACGACGGCGAGGGGCAGCAGTAGCCAGGCCGGGCTGCGGTTGGCGGCGGCGGCGAGCGTGGCGCCACCCGCGTAGCTCGCCACCACGATCAGCAGCACCTTGGCCACCGAGGAGTGGCGGCGGCGCTGCTCGGGGGAGCGGCCGCCGCGGCTGGCGAGGGCCATCTCCTCGCCGACGCGGGCGACGGCCCCGGACTCGTAGGTCGTGGCCACCGCCACCGAGCCGACCTTGCCGATGACCACCGTCTGCAGGCCCATGGCCAGGGCCCCGAGCAGGATCACCGGGTAGTCCATGGCGTCGACGGTGAGCACCGGCGAGGGCCCGTCGATCACCCGCAGGGCGATGACCGCGGCGAGCATCGCCGCTTCGGCGTAGAGGACCAGATCGGGCCGCAGCGGCTTGCCCTCGCGCAGGCGGCGGTCGTGGACCGTCGTGCCGACGCCCACGCCGATGGCGAACATCGTGATCGACAGGATGTGGGCGGCCACCTCGGGCCAGCGCCGCTCGCCGAGGAAGATGCCGAACAGCACGACGTTGCCGCTCTGGTTGGCCACGAACACCTCGGTGACGTGCACGAAGATGTGGGCGTCGACGAAGCCGGCCACGGCGGTGAGCACCGCGGCGATGGCGATGGTGCCCTCGACGCGGGGTGGGGAGTCGGCGCTCACCGGGCCGACGCTAGGCGTCGCCCCCCAGGTCCCCGAGTGACCCCTCCCCCGAAACGGTGCGCATCTGGCGCGCTCTGGCGTGGGTTCTGCGCACCAGATCGGTTCAGGCGCGAAACGGTGCGCTGTTCCCGTGCTCTGGCGTGGGTTCTGCGCACGGTTTCCGGCAGGGGAGGGGCGGAGAGGAAGGGGTCAGTCGACGAGGCCGAGGTCGCGGGCCCAGGCCAGGTTCTTGCGGGCCGACGCCACGTGGGCGCCGTGGACGATGTGGCCCTCGCCGTCGTTGGGGTCGCCGTAGGTGATGGGCCCGGCGTCGGGGTCGGCGGCGGCCGCGGTGGCGAGGCGGTCGAGGTCGGACCAGTAGGCGATCTCGGCGGCGGTGGGCGTGAACACCTCGTGGGCCAGCGCCACGTGCTCGCGCATGCCGAGCATCATCCCGTAGTAGCCGAGGTCGCGGAGCTCGGTGGCGAAGCGCACGAACCCCTCGACGTCGTCGGTGGCACCGCCCCACATGCCGCTGATCGGGTACTTGATGCCGGCGGCCTTGGCGTCGATCAGCACCTTCGAGCGCAGGAACAGGGTCTCGGTGCCCTCGGAGGTCCAGCGGTAGCCGACGGCCTGGTGGATGTCGCCGAAGCGGGAGATGGCGCCGCCCATGTACGCCACCCGCTCGGACGCAGCGGCGATCTCGTAGGCGTTGCGCAGCGCCATCGGGGTCTCGAGGATCGGGTAGAGGGCGATCGTGCCGGGCTCGAGTCCGGCCTCCACCTCGGCAGCGGTGAGCACGGCGTCGGCGGCGATGACGTCGTCGCGGCCGTCGATCTTGGGCACGAGCACGCCGGTCAGCCCCTCGCAGACCACCGGGGCCAGGTCACGGAACATCAGCCCGGTGTGGGGCCCCCGCACCCGCACGAAGTACTGGGTGCGCACGTCGGAGCCGGGCAGCGTGCGCAGGAACGCCCCCACGTCGGCCCCGGCGGCGACGCGCTGGGAGTCGGAGAACGGCTCACGAGGCTCCTCGAGGTCGCAGATCACGGCGTCGGCACCGAAGCCGGTGCTGGCCCGCAACTGCTCGCCGTCGTCGCCGCCCACGAAGAGGATGCTCCGGATCGGCCTGACGTCGTCCTTGCCCACGGCTGCCCCCTGCCTCGGCCCGGCCCCCCGGCCGCGCTCTGCGTAGGACGCTACTTGCACGATGCAAGTAGCGTCCGTGGTCGAGCCGGGGGGCGACCGAGTTCCCACCCGGCACCAGGGGGAGTGCGATGACGACGACCGAGCAGGGCCTCACCGCGGCGGAGGTGCGACGCCGGGTCGGCCACCCGATCCTCGACGGCGACGGCCACTTCCTCGAGTTCATGCCGCTCGTGAACGACGAGATCATGAGCTACCTCGAGGAGAGCGGCGGCACGGCCATGGCCGACCGCTACGCCGAGCAGGTGCGGGGGCCGTTCGACACGGCCGTGTTCCAGGCCGACCGCACCGCGCCCGAGGTCCTCGACCGGTGGGCGTCGATGCCGTCGTGGTGGGGCAACCCCGTGGCCGACGCCCACGACCGGGCCACCGCCCACCTCCCGAGCCTCATGTACGAGCGCCTCGACGAGCTCGGCATCGACGTCATGGCGATCTACCCGAGCTTCACCCTCGGCCTGGTCGAGGCCGGCGACAACGACCTCCGAGAGCACGCCTGCCAGGGCGTGAACCGCTACATCAAGCGTTTGTTCGCCGGCTACGAGGATCGCTTCGCTCCGGCAGCGGTCATCCCGATGGACACCCCCGACATGGCGGTCGCCTGCCTGCGCCACGCCGTCCTGGAGCTGGGCTTCCGCTCGGTCGTGCTGGCCGGCAACGCCAGCCGGCCCCTCGTCGCCGGCGGCAGCCGCCTCGACGTCTTCGGCCTCGACAGCGCCCACGACTACGACCCCGTGTGGGCCGCCTGCGTCGAGCTCGGCGTGGCCCCCGCCTTCCACTCGTCGCTGCAGTACACCCACTCGGCCCGCTCGGTCTCTAGCTACGTGTTCAACCACATCGGCGGCATCGCCGGGAACCATGCCGTGCTGTGCAAGGCGCTGTTCCTCGGCGGCGTGTTCCGTCGGTTCCCCGAGCTGCGGGTCGGGTACCTCGAGGGAGGCGTGGCGTGGGGTGCGGCCCTGCTCGCCGACACCGTCGGCCACTGGCGCAAGCGGGGCGGGCACGCCATCGAGGAGCTCGACCCCGAGAACCTCGACGTCGCGGCCGTGCTCTCGCTGGTCGACCGCTACGGCGACGACCAGATGAGGGCCAACCTCGACCGCATCGGCGAGTACCTCCGGCGCCGCCCGGGCCGCCCCGCCCAGCTGGACGAGTTCGCCGCCGCCGGCGTCACGACGGTCGACGACCTGCTCGAGCCGTTCCAGGAGCGGATGTTCTTCGGCTGCGAGGCCGACGACCCGCTGGTGGGCCTGGCCTTCGGCCTCGACCTCGAGGGCACGCCGGCCCGGCTGCGGCCGATGCTCGGCTCCGACGTCTCCCACTGGGACGCCCCCGTGATGAGCGACGTCATGGTCGAGGCCTACGAGCTGCTCGAGCACGGCCTGATCGACGCCGAGCAGTTCCGCGACTTCACCTTCGCCAACGCGGTGCGGATGCACGGCGGCGCCAACCCCTCGTTCTTCGAGGGCACGGTGATCGAGGCCGAGGCCGCCGCCGTCCTGAGCGCCGACTGACCCACCGCCGCGGACCGGTTGAGGTTCGGGCGCTCGGGGCGACCCGACCTCGACAGGTCGCCGGGTGCAAGGTTCGGGTCACGAGAGGTTCACGTACGCGGGGTCAACCGGGGGCGCCGTCCGGTCGACACCTCTACCCATGGCTCCCATCGCCGATCTGTCGACACGCGCCTCCGGCGCACCCGCGTCGCGCCTGCTCGCGCCGGGTGCGCTGTACGCGCTCGTGCAGCCGGTGGTGCGTCTCGCCGACGGTGAGGTCATCGGCTACGAGGCGCTGACCCGCACGGTCGACGCCGAGGTCGTGGGGGCGCCGGACCAGTGGTTCGCCGCCGCCGCGGTCGAGGGGTGGTCGAGCGAGCTGGAGGCGGCGTGCCTGCGGGCCATCGTCGACCTGGGCGCCCCGCCCGACGACCGGCTGCTCTTCGTGAACGTGCTGCCCCGCCACCTGCTGGCCCCTGAGGTGCTGGCCCTGCGGGAGCTGCTGCCGTCGCGCGTGGTGCTCGAGCTCACCGAGCAGGAGGCCATCGCCGACGTCGATGCCGTGCGCGCCGCCCTCGGCCGCTGGACGGGCGGTGGGGCGCGGATCGCCCTCGACGACGTGGGCTCGGGGTACGCCGGCCTGCAGCAGGTCGTGCACCTCCAGCCGGAGTTCCTGAAGCTCGACCGCTCGCTCATCACCGGGATCGACGCCGACCGGGTGCGCCAGGCGATGGTGGCCTCGTTGCTCGGGTTCGCCGGCCAGGTGGGAACCACCGTGATCGCCGAGGGCATCGAGACCCACGCCGAGATGTGCTGGCTGCGCGACGCCGGGGTGCCGTTGGCGCAGGGCTACCACCTGGCCCGTCCCGGCCCGACCTGGCCGACGCTCTCGCAGTCGGTGGCGGCCGCCCTGGGCCGCGACCACGACGCCGTGGCGGCCGAGCGGGCCGCCGCCCGCGTCAGCGCGACCCTCTCGGTCGGCGAGGCCTGTGCCGTCGTGGCCGACGAGCTGTTCGCCCTCGGCGACGTGATGCCGTCGGTGTACCTCGAGAGCGCGGGCCGCCTGCGGTGCCGAGCCCAGCGGGGCCTGTGGCAGGTGCTCGACGGCATGCGGTCCGACGCCGGCGTCACCGGTCGGACCTTCCGCACCGGTGAGCCGGTGCTGGTGCCCGACGTGCGTGACGACGCCGGCTACCTCGAGGCCATCCCCGGGGTGGCGGCGGAGTACTGCACGCCGATCACCGCCGGCGGACGGGTCGTCGGCGCCCTGAACGTCGAGTCGCGTGGCGGCCTCCGTCCCGAGGTCTGCCGCGAGGTCGACCGCTTCGCCAGGCTGCTCGGGCGCCACCTCGAGCGGCTGCCGGCGGAGCAGGTCGTCGCCATGCGCCGCCTGGGCCGCACGGTCGGCACGCTGTTCGAGCGCCGCGACCCGGAGAGCACCATGGCCGCGGTCGTGGCCGAGGCGTGCGAGCTGGCCGGCACCGACAGCGGCGCCCTCGTGGTGGGCACCGGCGCCCGGGCCCGCATCGCCCTAACCGCCGGGCCGTTGGCCGAGGCCCTGGGCTCGATCGATCCGACCGACCTGGTCCGGCTGGGTGAGCTCCTCGAGCCGCTGACCTCGTGCTACTCGAGCGGCGAGGCGACCGGCCTGGCCTTCACCGGCGGCGAGTCGCTCCGGCAGGCCGGCGCGTGCGCGGTCGTCGCCGTGCCCCTCGGCGCCGGCCATCGCCGCACCGGGATGCTGCTGCTCGCCCACACCGGACCCCTGGCCCTCGGCCCCGATGTCATCGAACCGGTCGAGCTGCTCGCCGCGGTCGCCGGCAGCTGCCTGGAGAACGCCGAGCACGTCAGTGCCGTCGAGCGCCGGGCCCGCCTCGACCCGTTGACCGGCCTCGCCAACCACGCGTCGTTCCACGAGGCCCTGCGGGGCGCGGCGGCCACCGGCGGCTTCGCGGTGGCGATGTTCGACGTCGACCGCTTCAAGCAGGTCAACGACACCCGGGGCCACCTCTTCGGCGACAACCTGCTGGCGGCCACCGCCGACGCGATGGCCGCCTGCCTGTCGGACGGGTGCAGCCTCTACCGGGTCGGGGGCGACGAGTTCGCCGCCATCCTCCCGGCGGTGCCCGGCGCGGGCGGAGGCGACCAGGCCATGGCCACGGCGACCGATCTGGTCACCGCTGCGGGCGCCGTGCTGCGGGCTCACGGTGCCGGGATCTCCGCCGGCCTGGCCTGGCAGGGCGAGGCCGAAGACCCGATCGACACCCTTCGCCGCGCCGACGAGGCGCTCTACGTCGCCAAGGGGACCGGAGGCGGCATCCGCCGTGCCGGGGCACCCCACAGCGCACTGGTCCTGCCCGGGATCTGAGCGCCCGCGATCGCCCGGCGGAACGCCGACCGCCGGGCACGACGTCCATCCACCGGTGGGACCGCTCCTCCACACCGGTGGGTGGACGTCGGGCTCACCACTGCAGGGCGTCGGCGTCGAGGGCCACGAGCTTCTCGGGGGCGAGCACCATGCGCAGGGCGGCGATGCGGCCGTCGGGCCCCGCCTCCAGGGTCCACACCACGGGGGCCTCGCCCGGCGACCGGCTGATGAGGGCCGGACCACTGTTGATCTCGGCCATCTCGACGGTGGTGCCCTCGGGCCGCTTGGCGGCGACGTTGACCAGGAAGCGGGCCACCCGGTCGGCGCCGACCACGGGCCGGCGAGCGGCGTGACGGGTCGGGCCGCCGTCGCTGACGAGGGTGACGTCGGGGGCGAGCAGGGCCAGGGTGGCGTGGAGGTCGCCGGAGCCGACGGCGATCGCGAAGCGACCGGCCAGGTCCCAGTTGGCGTCGTCGGCCCGGCCCTGGAGCGGGGCGCCGGCCTCCCGGATGCGGCGGCGGGCCCGGCTGGCGGCCTGACGGCAGGCCTCGGGCGATCGGCCGACGATCCCGGCGATCTCGGCGAAGGGCACGGCGAACACGTCGGAGAGGAGGAACACCGCCCGGTCCTCGGGGGTGAGGGTGTCGAGCACGACCAGGAAGCCGAGGGTGAGCGTGGCGGCCCGGTCGACGACCTCGGCCGGGTCGCCGGGGTCTGTTGTCTCGGCTCGGTCGGCGCGGACCGCGCCCACGCCGCCCACCCCGCCGTCGGCCTCGCCCAAGCCGTAGCTCGTGCGGACCGGCTCGGGCAGCCACGGGCCCACGTAGCGCTCCCGCCGCACGGGCGCCGACCGCATGCGGTCGAGGGCCAGGCGGCTGGTGACCGTGGTGAGCCACGCCGCCGGGTTGTCGGGCTCGGCGGCGACGGCGGCGTAGCGGATCCACGCCTCCTGCACGACGTCCTCGGCGTCCGTGCGGCTGCCCAGCATGCGGTAGGCCAGTCCGACGAGCCGAGGTCGCTCCTCGGTGAAGCGCTCGGCGCGGGCGGCGTCGCTCACCGTCGGCTCCCGACCCGGCCGCTCCGCTCGACGAGCGCCTCGGCCGCGGCGGCCTCGCCGGCCGTCTCACCGCTCACCAGGGAGCCGTCGGCGAGCCAGCCCTCGGGCCCGACCCAGTCGCCGGCGACCAGCACCCCGTCGACGCCGGTGTCGTGGGCGGCCGGGCGCCCGGCGAGGCCGCCGCCGGCCGGGGTCACCGACGCCGACACCACCACCATGCGGTGCAGGTAGCGCTCGGTCACCACGTCATCCTCGGTGATCCCCGTCCGTCGGGCCAGCGCGTGCAGGTCGGCGGACAGCTCGTCGGCGCTGGTCGTCTCGTCGTGGCGGAGGTTCCGCATGGCGTGCACGAGCGCAATGCCGTCGGGGGCGAGCCGGGCGCCGGGGGCGTGCGCCACCAGGTAGTGCGGGCGGTCGACCCCGAACCACGAGCGGGTCTCGGGCACCCGTCGCAGCCCGAGGTCGAGGCAGGCGGCGGTGACGGCGGGGCCGAGGGTCGACCACGACGCCGGGGCCCCGTCGGGCAGGAGCGCGGCGACCGCGGCCGGCGAACCGGGGGCGAGCACCACCCGCCGGGCCCGCAGCACGTCACCGGTGGCACCGGGGCCGAGGCGCACGAAGGGCCCGTCACCGTCGTGACCGACGGTCACCGCCGAGCCCGTCCGCCGCTGCACGCCAGGGGCCGCAGCGCGCAGGCCCTCGGTGAGCTGGGCCCACCCCCCGTGCAGGTACGTGACCCCGTGGGCCGCCGCCTGCAGCTGGTGCACGGCGACGTCGGCCGAGACCACGTCGGTGTCGGCGCAGTAGGTGCCGACCCGCACGAGGGTGGCGAGGACCTGGCGGGGGCGCTCGGGGAGCAGGTCGCGGAGCCAGTCGGCGATGGTCAGGTGGGCCACGTCGGCGGGGTCGAGACGGGTGATCCGCGCCAGGGTCGCGGCGAGGCGGGCCTTGTCGACCGGGCCGAGGAACGGGCTCACCAGGGCCCCGATGCCCTGGGGCAGGGGCGCGGTGTGGTCGTCCCAGGCCAGCACCCCGACCTTCGGGGGGCGCACGCCGTCGAGGGTGACGCCCAGCCGGTCGAGCACCGCCCGCCCGGGCCCACGGTCGTAGACGGCGTGGGGGCCGCGGTTGAGCAGGAAGCCGTCGCGCTCGTCGGTGCGGGCCCGTCCGGCGGGCGACGGGCCCTCGACGAGGGTGACGGTCGCGCCGGCCCGGGCCGCGGTGGCCGCCGCGGCGAGGCCGGCGATCCCGGAGCCGACGACGACGACGTCGACGACGTCGCCGTCGCCTGCAGGCGGGGTGGGGTCGGTGCGATCGGTGCGGTTCAGGTCTGTGGTCATGGTCGGGGACCTCCTCACCATGTCGACGACACAGCCCACCGATGTGTGACAGCTCGCCCCGACGACGTCAGGCGGTGGCGGCCATGCGGGTGACGAGGGCCTCGAGGCCGTCGTGCATCTCGGCCGCCGGCAGGTGCACCCGGGCCCCGTGGCCGGGCAGGAGCCACTCGAACGAGGCGGCATCGGCGAGCGCCGCCAGCGACTCGGTCTGGGCGGTCCACGAGAACCACGTCGCCCCTCGGAAGGCGGTCAGCGCCTGGCGGCCGTGGCTCCAGGCCAGCGAGTCGCCGGACAAGCAGAACCGCTCGTCGACGACGAACACGACGCTGCCCCTGGTGTGACCGGGCACCGGGTGGGCGACCACGCCGGGGGCGATCTCGGTCGGCTCGCCGGCGCCGCCCGTGAGCAGGTCAGAGGCGAAGGGCGCCGCCGACCGGTCGTCGGTGTGGATCCACACCCGGGCACCGAAGCGCTCGGCGTAGCGGTCGGCGTCGGCCACGTCGTCGCGGTGGGTGAGCAGCACGTGGGCGATGCCGCCCAGCTCCTCGAACGGCCGGGCCAGGGCCTCGGTCCAGCGGGGCGAGTCGATCAGGAGGTTGCCCTCGGGCCGGGTGACGAACCATGCCGAGGCGCCGAACGAGCTCTCCGCGCAGTACCCGACGTCGAACACGCCGCTGCCGGGCTCGACCTCGCGGGGGTAGAGCCGGCCAGGCCGGGGCCGGTGGTCGACCGTGCCGATGGAGTTGGTGGGGCAGGCCTGGGCGGCCAGCCACGCGCCCAGCTCGGCGGCGTCGTCGCCCGGCTCGGGCTGGTGGAACACCACGGAGTGGCCGCCCGACGGGGCGAAGGTCTCCGGGGAGATCTCCCGGCAGGTGCCGCAGTCGATGCAGCGCGTGTCGCAGAACCAGGCGCCCTCGATGTTGGCGGCGTTGCGGAGCTCGACCCTCGCCATGTCCGGGAGGGTACAGACCGGTCCCGCCGACCGGTCGGTGGCTTCCGCGCGGGCGGGATCAGCCGTCGGTGACGGTGGCCATCCGCTCCTTGGCGGTGTCGAAGGCGTCGTCGGTCGCCACCAGCCCGCGCGATCCGCCGAGCTTCTGCAGCAGGTGGTCGCCACCGGTGACGGGCGGGTACTTCGGGGGGTCGTCCTCCGACCAGCAGGTCGGCAGGCACTCGACGACCATGTCGTAGTCACCGTCGAGGAAGAAGGCGGTCGAACGGCGCAGCGAGGGCCCGTCGACGCCGACGGGCGGCGGCGACACCCGGTGGAGGGTCGAGCGCCAGCGGTCGTTGGTCCACTCGGCGAGCAGGTCGCCCAGGTTGATGATGTAGGCCCCGTCGGCCGGCAGCACCGGCCACCACTCGCCGTCGGGGCCCACGACCTCGAGCCCGGCGACCTTGTCGGCGTAGAGCACCGTGACGATGCCGTAGTCGGTGTGGGCGCCCATCCGCTGCTGGCCCTCGAGCGGGTCGGGGGACCCGGGCTGGCGCTCGTAGCGGATCATCCGCATGACCTCGATGGGGTGCTGGCACCGCTCGACGAAGAACTCCTCGGGCATGTCGAGGGCGACGGCGAAGATGCGGGTGACCTTGCGGGCCAGCTCGGCGACGGCGGCGTAGTAGGCGTTGAGCCGGGGTCGCATCGAGGGCATGGCCTCGTCGGGCCACACGTTGGGGGCGAGGAAGCGGTGGCGCTCGGCGATCACCGCGGGGTCGGTCTCGTCGACCTCGTCGCGGGCGATGTTGAACGACTCGAAGATGTCGGGCGGGGCCTCGACGCCGAGGCTGTAGGCGAGCGACTCGGCGCCGATGCCGGAGTAGCCGCGGTTGACCTCGGGCGGGGAGACCAGGGCCTCCTTGACCTCCGCCGGCAGGGCGAAGAACTCGTCGTTCACCGCCAGCATGTCGTCGATCAGGTCGCGGGGGATGCCGTGGCCGGTGATCTGCATGAAGCCGTAGGTCGTGGCGGCGGCACGGACGGCGTCGACGATGACGGCGCGGCCCGCGGGGTCACCCGTGTCCCAGGCGGAGATGTCGATGACGGGGACGCTGCGAGGGGGAGTGGTGGTGCTCACGGAGACGATGGTCGGCGGACAGGAGTGGTCGCGTCAACAAACCGTCAACCCGCTTCACCCCCCGTTCACACCTTCGGGACCTTGGTCCCGAACCGGTGGCCGAGGGTCAGGCCTTGGCGTAGCGGGTGTCGGAGGCCAGCTTGCCGTCGGGCACCGCGAGGGCCTCGTCGCTCCAGGCCCAGACCCGCCAGAACAGCCGGTCGAGGTCGACGTAGGCGTCGCGCGAGTGCGAGACCCGGTAGTTGTCGACGCAGATGGCCTCGCCCGGGCCGGCGCGGAAGCGGGGAGCCCGCTGGCGGAGCGACTCGAACAGCTCGGTGACGTCGTCGAACAGGGTGTCGGTGGCGGCGGGGTCAGGGTCGTCGGACATCGGCCGCACGCAGTCGCGCAGGGCGCCGAGCCAGAACAACGGGCGGCCCGAGGGGGTGTCTCGCACCATCGTGCCCGAGCGCTCGACCATGCCCGGCGAGGTGAGGTCGAGCACGGTGCCGGTGAGGAAGTCGGCGAGGCGGGCGCCCGACGACCCGGCCGGCTCGGCCTGCAGGGCGGCCAGCACCGCGTAGTTGTCGATGAGCACCGACTCGCCGCCGACCGCGCTGTCGACGTCGCAGAGCAGGAACATGGCGTCGGGTGCGTCGTGGCCGTAGGTGAAGCCGTCGGTGTGCATCGGCAGCGGCACGGCGTGGGCGTCGGTGTCGCGGACCTTTCGGTCCTTGTCGCCGCCCTCGCGCACGGCGATGGGCTCGGGAGCGGCCACGACCCGGTCGCCGAGCACGCGGCGGGCGAGGCCGCTGGCGGTCTCCTGGCCGATGGGGAGCCCGGTGAGGATCGCCGCCCCGTCGGTGCGCATCAGCCGGGCGGCCTCGTCGGGGTCGTCGGTGCGGGTGGGCACGATGCCGGCGTCGAGGTCGGGGAGGGGCGTTGCCATGCCCCCAGCTTCCCCGATCCGGCCGCTGCGGTCACGCGCTCGGGGCGCTGTTCACAGGGTGTTCTCGGCCGTGATCGGTCATCCGACAAGGCCTCCGGCCTCGGAGGAGAGGCGTGACCGCCCTCCTCGACACGCCCGATGCCGCCCCTGACGGGCGGGTGTCCCGGCGCCGTGCCCCCTGGTGGTGGGGCGCGCTGGCCGGGCTGCTCGCCGTGGGCGCCGCGCTGGCCGTCGGCGAGCTCGTCACGGGCATCCTCGAGGGCACCAGCTCCGCCGTCGTGTCGGTCGGCGAGGTCGTCGTGGCCAACGCGCCGAACTGGCTCAAGGAGTTCGCCATCGAGACCTTCGGCGAGAACGACAAGGACGCCCTGATCGCCGGCACGACCATCACCCTCGTCCTCGTCTCGATCGTGCTGGGCGTGCTGTCAGTGCGCCGCCTCTGGATCGGCATCGCCGGCACGGTGCTCTTCGGCGTCATCGGCGTGTGGGCGGCGCTCACCCGGCCGGGTGCCAGTGCGGTCGACGCCTGGCCCTCCATCCTCGGCACCCTCGCCGGCGTCGGCGTCCTGTGGTTCCTCCTGCACCGCTTCAGCCCCAGCTCCAGCCCCGTCCCGGCGGCCGTGCCCTCTTCTCCGGTCGGCACGGTCGTCGGGTCGGAACCCGAGCCCGAGCCCGTGCTCGTCGCCGAGGTCCCCGCCACCATGCGCCCGACCGGGCCACGCCCCACCGCCCCGGCCGGCTTCGACCGGCGTGCCTTCCTGGTCAGCGCCGGGCTGGTGGCCGGTGGCGCCGTCGTGGTCGGTGCCGTGGGCAAGGGCCTCCAGGGCCGCTACAGCGTGGCCGGTGCCCGCTCGGCCGTGGTCCTCCCCCCGCCCTCGTCACCCGCCGCCGCCCTCCCCGCCGGGGTCGACCTCGGCACGGCCGGCATCTCGCCCTTCATCACCCCCAACGCCGACTTCTACCGGGTCGACACCGCCCTCCAGCCGCCCCGCGTCACGCCCTCCGAGTGGCGCCTGAGCATCGGCGGCATGGTCGACAACCCCATCGAGATCACCTTCGAGGAGCTCCTCGACCGTGAGATCGTGGAGCGCGACATCACCCTGGTCTGCGTCTCCAACGAGGTCGGCGGCCGCTACGCCGGCACCGCCCGCTGGCTGGGCGTGCCCCTCGCCTCGCTGCTCGAGGAGGCCGGCGTGCAGGCCGGCGCCGACCAGCTCGTCAGCCGCTCGGTCGACGGCTGGACCGCCGGCACGCCGGTGCAGACCGTGATGGACGGCCGCGACGCCCTCCTGGCCATCGGCATGAACGGCGAGCCGCTGCCCGTCGAGCACGGCTTCCCCGCCCGCATGGTGGTGCCCGGCCT
Organism: Acidimicrobiales bacterium; assembly: GCA_965279255.1. Taxonomy (GTDB): domain Bacteria; phylum Actinomycetota; class Acidimicrobiia; order Acidimicrobiales; family Acidimicrobilacustridaceae; genus CAMFLJ01. Next base: position 3,588,110 of record OZ257146.1, on the reverse strand, counting down.
CTACGGCTTCGTGTCGGCCACCAAGTGGGTCACCCAGCTCGAGCTCACGACCTTCGACGCCTACGACCCCTACTGGGCCCAGCGCGGGTGGGCGAAGCAGGCCCCGATCAAGACGATGGCCCGCATCGACACGCCTCGAGGCCTGGCCAAGGTCGACCCCGGCACCGTGCCCGTGGGCGGCGTGGCCTGGGCCATCCACCGGGGCATCGAGGCCGTCGAGGTCCGCATCGACGACGGCCCGTGGCAGGAGGCCCAGTTGGCCGCCGTGCCCGGCAACGACACCTGGCGCCAGTGGCTCTACCCGTGGGAGGCGACCTCGGGCCGCCACACCATCACCGCCCGGGCCACCGACGGCTCCGGCGAGACCCAGACCGACCAGCGGGCCGAGCCCATCCCCGACGGTGCCTCGGGTTGGCACTCCGTGGTGGTGATCGTGTCATGACCACCACCCTGACCGCCCCTGTGGCCGTTCTCGAGCGCGATCGACCTATCCTCCCTGCGGTCGACGCGGCGAACGTCCGTCGGCAGGTTCGCCAGTTGACGAGGGACATGGATCCGCTGACCCACGAGCTCGACGATGCCCGCCTCATCGACGCCGTCGGCCGGGGCGATCAGCAGGCATTGGCCGAGGCCTACCGCCGCCACGGCGACGGCGTCTACGGCCTCGTGCGCCGCGTCCTCGCCGACGGGGCCATGGCCGAAGAGGTCACCCAGGAGGTCTTCCTCCGCCTCTGGAACGAGCCCCATCGCTACGACGCCGACCGCGGCGCCCTCCGGTCGTTCCTGCTGCGACAGGCCCACAGCCGGGCCGTCGAGCGGGTGCGCTCCGAGGAGGCCCGCCGCCGCCGCGAGGAGCGGGTCGACCGCGAGAACGTCCCTCCGCTGGCCGACGTCGAGCAGCAGGCCATGGACGGGCTGTCGTCCCGTGCCGTCGCCGACGCCCTCGCCACCCTGAACGAGGCCGAGCGCGAGGCCATCGTCCTCGCCTACTTCGGAGGCCACTCCTACCGCGAAGTTGCCCTCCGACTGGACCTGCCGGAAGGCACGGTCAAGAGTCGTATCCGTCTCGGGCTGGCCAAGCTGGCCGACAGGCTCGAGGCGACTGGACTGGGGATCAACCCATGACTGAGCGCGAGCACCACGAGATCGGCAACGGCAACGGCTCGGACGACACCGAGGCGCTGCTCGGCGCGTACGTGCTCGACGCGGTCGACGACGTCGACCGCCGTCGGGTCGAGCGCCTGCTGGAGACCAGCCCGGAGGCCCGGGCCGAGGCCGACCGCCTGAACGCCGCCGCCGACCAGCTGGCCGAGGCCGCCGCCGCCGGCGCGTCGGCCCCGACCGAGCTCTTCTCCTCCCTGATGGCGAAGGTCGCCGCCTCGGCCACCGGCGCCGGTCCTGCTTCCACTGCGGCCGCGGGTGCGCCGACCCCGCCGCCGGCGGTCGAGCCGCTGATCCTGCCCCAGCACCCCGACTCCGAGCCGGTGGTCGCGATCCCCGGCCACCCGAACGGCACGTCGACCCCGGCCGGGGTGGCGTCGTTCGAGCGCCACGCCGCGGCCCGCCGTTCGAAGGCTCCCTGGATCCTCTCGGCCGCCGCGGTGGTCGTGCTGTTCGTGGTCGGTGCGGTCGTCGTGGGCAACCGCAGCGACGACGGCGTCACCGACTCCGTCGCCGCCATGGAGCAGATGGCGGCCCAGGCCGCCTCGATGCCCGGCGCCCGCACCGGCGAGCTCACCGACGCCGGCAACACGATGGCCGTGCAGGTCGTCGTCGATCCCGACGGTCATGCCTTCGTGATGTCGGGTGTGCTCCCGCCGCTCGACTCGGGCCACACCTACCAGTTGTGGTCGGCCGAGGGCGGCACGATGGTCTCGCTCGGGCTGCTGGGCTCCGCGCCGTCGATGTCGGTCGTGGGCGTCGACCCGAGCGTGCACGAGCTGGCCATCACCGTCGAGCCCATCGGCGGCAGCCCGGGGCCCACCGCGGCCCCGATGGCCAGCGGCTCCCTCACCACCGCCTGAGCCGGCCGCCGCACAACGGGCCCTCGAACCGGGTAGGGAGTGCGGAGAGTCCCGTGGTCGAGCGCGCCCGACCAGATATGAGTCGGCTAAGGAAACGGGCGGATCGATCTGAAAAAGATTGCCGATTCATGATCCATACATCGTCGGTGCTTCGGAGTGGAGATGTCACCCGCACCCCACCCCCTCATCACAGGAGCACCCCGATGCCTTTCTCCCCGCTCAAGATCGCCGGCACCGTCGGCCTCGCCGCCGCCCTCTCCATGGGCGCCGTCGCCTGCGGCAGCGACAGCAACGACTCGAGCAGCTCGTCCGGTGGATCGACCAACACCACCATGGCGCAGAGCTCCACCACGATGATGGCCGGCCTCACCTCCGCCAACTTCGGTCCCGGTTGCGCCGCGGTGCCCGCCAGTGGCGCCGGCAGCTTCGCCGGCATGGCCGAGGACCCCGCCGCTACCGCCGCCTCCAACAACCCGGCGCTGTCGACGCTCGTCGCAGCCGTCACTGCTGCCGGGCTGGGCGACACGCTCAACGGCGAGGGCCCCTTCACCATCTTCGCCCCGACCAACGACGCCTTCGCCAAGATCCCCGCGGCGACCATGACCAGCGTGATGGGCGACCCGTCCGGTGCCCTCACCAAGATCCTGACCTACCACGTGATCGCCGGTAAGAGCCTGAACGCCCAGCAGCTGGCCGACGCCGGCACCGAGACCACCGTCGAGGGTGGCGAGGTCAAGATCGCCAAGGCCGGCGACACCATCGAGGTCAACGGCACCTCCGCCGTCGTCTGCGGCAACGTCAAGGTCGGCAACGGCACCGTGCAGATCATCGACACCGTCCTGATGCCCCCGGGCATGTAGTCCCCGCCCGGAGCTCGGAGCTCCCCCCCGACCGGTGTAGTCCCCCGACGGTCGGTTCGCAGTGGCCCGGTGTGCCTCCCTGGCACCGGGCCACTGCCGCGCCCGGGGCCAGGTCGATGCGAGGGCGCGCCAACGGAGGCGGATCCGCCGGTCAGGCCTGCAGATCCGCCTCAGGGGCATGGGCGATGGGTGCGTCGGAGGCAGATCTGCGGCTCACAGCAGCCGATCTGCCTCAGGAGGTCAGCGGACGACGGGGGAGGGCGGCGGCGGCACGTCGATGCCGATCAGCCGCGCCGTGATCATCGAGACGGGGTTGTGGGTGGCCATCGGGCCCACGGCCTCGGCGCCGTGCTCGGCGGTGTACATCTCGGCCAGCTTGCACATCACCAGGCAGAACTGGAACCCGCCGAGCCGCTCGTAGAAGTCGACGTGGGTGGCGGGGCGACCGGCCAGCTCCTCCCAGAGGGCGATGGTCTGGTCGCGGTCAAGCATGCCGTCGAGCAGCTCGAGGTCGGATCCCTCGGTGTGGTAGCGCTGCAGGAACAGCCACCAGCCGAGGTCGCTCTCGCTGTTGCCGAGCGACACCATCTCCCAGTCGAAGACGCCGATGACCTTCGTGCCGTCGAACATCTGGTTGCCGGGGCGGGCGTCGCCCCAGCACAGCTCGATGTGCTCGCCGTCGTCGGGCCAGTTGGCGAGCAGCCACTGCCAGGCGGGGTCGACGACGGGGTGGGGCTCGCCCTTGGTGGCGAAGTCCTTGTAGAGCTGGAAGTAGCCCCTGCGCTGCTCGGGCCCGAGCTCGCCGAAGTGGGGCTTGGCCAGGTAGCCGAGCTCGGCGGCCTGCCAGTTGACCCGGCCGACGCTGGCCAGCGCGGCGATGGCGTTGCGGTGCCATTCGGTGCGCTGCTCGGGGGTCATGTCGACGACGAACCCCTCCTGTGTGTAGGGCGGCGCGTCGCCGGGCACGAGCCCGTCGAGGCGGTCCATCACGAAGAACTGGCCACCGAGCAGCTCGGGGTCGGGCTCGGCCCACCGGGTGTTCGGCACGGGGACGTCGGAGTGGAGGCCGAGCTGGGTCATCGTCTGGTACTGCTGGGCGATGAGGTCGATCTCGGGGAAGAGGTGGTGCATCGCCGGCTGGCTGCGCAGCACGAGGCGGGCTTCGGTGGGCGTGCCGTCGGCCTCGACCCAGCGGGCGTCGAGGAGGAAGGTCTCGTTCGAGAAGCCGCTCGACTGCGGCACGACGAGGTCGGTGATCTCGACGTCGGAGGCGTCGGGCATCTTCGACGCCATCCACTTCTCGAGCACGACCTTGACCTGCGCGGGATCGCGCTGACCGGCGACCGGCATTGTGTTCTCCCCCTGAGAGCTGTCCGTCGGTGCCGCCGTCCGGCGCGCACCGCCCAGAGACTACGGCGTCGTTTCCCTGGCGTTCACCTGCAGCGTCGACCCGGGTCGTCATTCCCTATGCGCGCAGATTGTTCCGTGGTTGACTGGGCCTCCCCGCCGCGGTCCGAGGAGCTTCGCCATGACCCTGCCCACCGTCCCGTTCGGGACGACCGACATGTCCATCACCCGCGTCGGCTTCGGCGCCTGGGCCATCGGCGGTGGTGACTGGGCCTTCGCCTGGGGAGCGCAGGACGACGACGACTCGGTCGCCACCATCCACCGCGCCGTCGAGCTCGGCGTGAACTGGGTCGACACCGCCGCGGTCTACGGCCTGGGCCACTCCGAGCGCGTCGTCGCCCGGGCGGTGAAGGAGCTGCCCGAGGCCGACCGGCCGTACCTCTTCACCAAGGGCGGCCTGATCTGGGACGACGCCGAGCGGCGCAAGCCCTCCCAGCGCGTCGGCGACCCGATCAGCCTCGGCTTCGAGCTGGAGGACTCACTCACCCGGCTCGGCGTCGACCGCATCGACCTCTACCAGATGCACTGGCCGAGCGAGGACGGCGCGCCCATCGAGGAGTACTGGGCCCGGATGGTGAAGATGCGCTCCGACGGCAAGGTGCGCGCCATCGGGCTGTCGAACCACTCGGTCGAGGAGCTCGAGCGGGCCGAGGCCATCGGCCACGTCGACTCCCTCCAGCCCCCGTTCTCCGCCATCCACCGTGAGGCCGCCGACGGCCTGTTGCAGTGGTGCGCCGACCATGGCACCGCGGTGATCTGCTACTCGCCGATGCAGGCGGGCCTGCTCACCGGGGCGTTCAGCGCCGAGCGCGTCGCCGCCCTGCCCGATGACGACTGGCGCCGGAACAGCCCCGACTTCACCACCGGCCTGGCCGCCAACCTCGAGGTCGCCGCCGCCATGCAGGAGGTCGCCGGTCGCCGCGGCACCACCGCGGCAGCCGTCGCGGTGGCGTGGACGTTGGCGTGGCCCGGCCTCACCGGTGCCATCGTGGGCGCCCGCCTCCCGGGGCAGGTCGACGGTTGGATCGGTGCCGCGACCCTCGAGCTCGACGCCAGCGACCTCGACCACATCGCCGCCGCCATCGAGTCCTCCGGCGCCGGCGAGGGCCCGTCTCGCCCCTGACGCCCGGCGCCGCCGGGCGCGGTGGCGGCATGCTGTCGGGATGGCACAGCACCTCACCCTGGCCACGATCGGCGTGGCCGACCTCGGCCGGTCGCGGGCCTTCTACGTCGACGGGCTCGGCTGGGAGGTCGCCTTCGAGAACGACGAGGTCGTGTTCGTCCGGATCGGGCACGGGCTGCTGCTCGGGCTGTTCGGTGCGGCCGACCTCGCCGCCGACGCGGGCGTCGATCGACTGAGCCCCGGCTCGGGCTCGATGTCGTTGGCGAAGAACGTCGGCACCGAGGACGAGGTCGACGCCTTCGTCGAGGAGGCGGTCGCGGCCGGGGGCACCGAGGTGAAGCGTCCGCAACGGGCGGCCTTCGGCGGCTACCACGCCTACGTCGCCGACCCCGACGGGGTGCTCTGGGAGGTCGCCCACAACCCGGGCCTGACCTTCGACGCCGACGGCCGGGTCACGATCGGCGAGGTGCCCTCGTGAGCGCGAAGGAGGTCGACCCGCTGGCGCAGGTGCGGGCGATCTGCCTCGCCCTGCCCGAGGTCACCGAGCGGCCGAGCCACGGCGCGCCCACGTTCTTCGTGCGCGGCAAGAAGACCTTCGTGATGTTCCACGACGACCACCACGGCGACGGCATCCTCGGGCTGTGGTGCGCGGCGGCACCCGGGGTGCAGGCCGAGCTGGTGCGGGCCGAGCCCGACCGCTTCTACCGGCCGGCCTACGTCGGGCACCGCGGCTGGATCGGCGTGCGCCTCGACGTCGACGTCGACTGGGGCGAGGTCGCGGAGATCTGCGCCGACGCCTACCGGTGCGTGGCGCCGAAGACCCTCGTCGCCCGCCTCGACGGCGAGAGCTGACGAGGGCCCTCAGCGGGCCTCAGGCGGAGGGCCTCAGGCGGTCGGAGCCCCGGGCGCGGTGGGCGGCACCGGCGTCGGAGGGGTGATCCGGTCGGCGGCGGCCGAGACCGCGTGGGCGTCGGCGATCACCGTGGCGGCGGCCTGGCGCACCGACCGGGAGGCGAAGTCGAGCTGCTCGGCGGTGGGGCCGACGAGCTCGAAGCGGATGCGCTCGGCCTCGGTGGCCGCGCTCTTCAGCACGGTGAGGTCGGTGCCGAGGGCGGTGAGGGCGGCGGTCGCGCTGTTGGTGCCCTCGGGGTCGCCGGGCACCTCGGGGGCGTCGGGCGCGAGCACGCCGGCGCTGGTGGCCAGGCCGTTGAGGGCCTCGACGTCGTCGAGCCAGACCTGACGGTTCACCGCGACCGGGCCGGCCAGCAGGGCGGCGGCCTCGTCGAGGCTGCGGGCGACCGCGGTGGAGCGGGTGGCGAGGTCACGGGCACCCCAGACCCAGCGGGCCTTGGTGGCGTTGCGGGACCGGAGCACGGCGAGGAGGGCGACGATGGCGGCGATCACCAGGAGCACGGCGGCCCCGACCCACAGCCAGGGCGACGTGCCGCTGCTGGAGGCGGTGTCGGCGTTGATGGTGGTCGGCGTGGTGGAGGTGCCGGCCGTCGTCGACGTCGTGGTCTTCTCGGTGGTGGTGGTCGTCGCCCTGGTCGTGGTGGTGGTCGACGCCTGGGTGGTCGTGGTGGGCGCGGCCGTCGTCGTGGTGGTGGGCTGCGCGGTCGTGGTGGTCGACCCGCCCGAGGTCGTGCTGGTGGTGGAGCTCACCGCGGCCGAGGTGTTGGGGCTCCCGCTCGTGGTGGTGCTGGCCGCCGTGGTGGTGGTCGACGCCTTCGCGGTGGTCGTCGTCGAGTCGGCCGTGGTGGTGGTCGTCGAGGGCAGCGTCGGCAGGCTGACGTTGCCCGAGCTCGACCCGCACGCCGCGACCGTGAGGGTCGCGAGGAGTGCTGCCCCGGCGAACGCGGCGCCGCGGATCCTGCTGTCGCCTGCTGTCCTCATCCCACTACCCCTGACTCGATCTGGTGGTCGCTCCGGCATCCACAGTGGTCGATGCCGCGGCCCGGGCGGGGGACCGGGACCCGATCGGGGTCAGGGGGCGGTGAGGGCCTCGCTCAGCACGGCGGCGGCGGCGGGGTCGAAGGCCACGAGGAGCACCTCGGTGAGCGAGCCCTCGTGGGCGGTGCACTCGCGGGCGGCGATGGCCGCCGCCCGCCGCTCGGGGAAGCCGTAGATGCCGGTGGAGATGGCCGGGACGGCGACCGTGCGGGCTCCGAGATCCTCGGCCACGGCGAGCACCGACCGGTAGGCGGAGGCGAGCAGGGCATCGGCCTCCTCGGGGGAGGTCCTACCGAACACCGGGCCGACGGCGTGGATGACGTGGGCCACCCCGTGGGCCTCGAGCCCGAACGCCGGCGTGGCGACGGCCGACCCCGTGGGGCAGCCGCCGACTTCGGCGCACGCGGCGGCCAGCTGGCGGTGCCTGCGGCGGCGAAGATCGCCCCGCACACGCCCGAGCCGGCGGCGAGGCGCTCGTTGGCGGCGTTGACGATGGCGTCGACGGCGATGCCCTGCTCGTCGAGGCGGGTGATGTCGCCCACCACGACCCGGGTGGCGGTCATGGCCCCACGATCCGAACGTCGTGGGTGCCCGCGCCGGGCGCGACGAGGGCCAACAGCCGTTCGCCCTCCGCCTCGAGCCCGGTGCGCGCGGCGCTCGTCGGGGTCGCCCAGGAGTCGACGGTCAGGGTCGCCGAGCCGGCGGCCCGCTCGATCCGCCAGGTGCCGGCGACCTCGCCGTCGATCAGCACGGTGGCCGGCTGCATCCCGTTGAGGGTGGTGAGGCGGGTGCGGTCGGCTTCGGGGATCACCCGCCGCCGGTCGGCGTGGCTGAGGATGAGGTTGTCGAACTCCCCCAGCAGGCGCACGGGCGCGTCGACGTCGCCTCCCGGTCGGGGCGCGTCGGGCAGGTCGACGAGCTGGGCGCCGTCTTCGCCGACGAGGTGGACGAGCTCGTCGCCCATCCCCTTCACGACTGCGGCGAGCCGGCTCAGGCCGCTCCAGGTCTGCACGTCCTTGACCGTGGCCGGGCCGAAGGCGGCGAGGTAGCGCCGCACGAGCTCGTCGAGGGGCATCGGCGGCGGGAGCTCGACCGGTTCGGCGCCGCCTTCGACCCACACGTCGAAGCGCACGAGGCGGGGGGCGCCACCGCGACCCCAGACGGCGCGGGGCGTGGCCTGCACGTTGGGCACCCGGTGGCGCGCGACGGTCGCCAGCGCGCTGGGGAGGATGCCGGGGAACTGCTCGGCGAGGCGGTCGCCGAGCTCGGCGGGGGTGAGCGCCTCGTCCCGCAGCAGGACGTCGCCGGCGGCGGCGATGGCGTCGAGGTCGGCCCCCTCGAGCGCCTCGCGGCGCTCCTTGTTCGAGGTGAGCCCCCGCTCGAGGATGGCCCCGACGAGCGGTCGCACGGCCGCCGCGTCGCTCACGCTCATGAGGTGGAGGGTGCCCCGCATGGTGACGGTGCGGACGACCTTCCGGTCGAGCAGCAGGCGGCCGAGGTCGTCGGGCTCGAAGCCGTCGAGGCGGCACAGCAGCTGGTGGTAGGGCGCCCACGGGGCCTGGGCCTGCAGCCCGACCAGGTGGGTGACGGCCTCGAAGGGGCCGATCGTCGAGCGGTCGAGCAGGAGCTGGCGGGCGAGGGTGGCCCGGTTCAACGCCCGCCGGTCGATCCGGTCGATCCGGGCGGTCATCGCCGGGCCCCGGCCGGGCTCACGGGCAGCCGATGCCGTTCAGGGTGGCGCAGGGCGGGCACAGCCGGGCCGGGCCCTCCGGTGTCGACCACGCCTTCGCCTGCGGTGAGCCGCACGACTCGCACGGGCCCTCGGGTGCGCCGACGCGCTGCAGGGCCTCGCTGCGGGGGAGCTCGGCCATCCGGCGGAGGTCGGTGTCGTCGGCCATGGCCGCAAGGTAGCGGCCCGGCGCACGGTGGCCGGGACTGCTCAGCGCATCAGCAGGATGAGCTCGGCGGTGACAACCGCGGCCCCGAGCAGCCGGCGGAACGGGTTGACCCCGCGCACGATCTCGTCGACCCCCCACCACAGGAGGGCGCCGCCGGCGATCACGGCGAGGATGGTGGCGCCGGTGCCGTCGGGGGAGGTCAGCCAGCGCACGATGGCGGCGACGATGAAGATCCACAGCGCCAGGTTGGGGAACTGGGCGATGGTGATCTCGCCGGTCTTGCGGCTCCTGAACAGCCAGTCGAGCATCGGGGTCAGGCCATCCCCTCGGCGATGATCGCCGAGGTGGCGGCGCCGAGCTCCCGGGCGGCCTCGAGGTCTTCCTTGGACGGGGAGCCGGTGACACTGAGCACCGGCTGCACCCGGTTCCAGCGGAGCCCGGTGACGATGCGCTCGATGTCGCGGATCGCACCGGCGGTGTCGTCGTTGCCGTGGACGAACAGGCCGTAGGGCCGGCCGGAGGTGTCCTCGAGGCACGGGTAGTAGACGGTGTCGAAGAAGTGCTTGAGGGCACCCGACATCGACCCGAGGTTGGCGGGGGTGCCGAGGAGGTAGCCATCGGCCTCGAGCACGTCGGACACGGTGGTGTTGAGCGCGGCCCGCACGACGACCTCGATCGGGCCGATCGCAGGGTCGCTCGCACCCGACCGGGCGGCTTCGAGGAGTGCATGGACCGCCGGTGAGGGAGTGTGGTGGACGATCAACAGGCGGGCCATGGGTCCACTGTCGCAGCGTGCCGATGAGTTCGCGCCCCACCGTCGGTCAGACCTCCCGACGACCACCCGGACCACCCCGACCCGAGGAGCCCCATGGCCACCCGAGATCACGCCCCCGCCGGCGTCCCCACCTGGATCGACCTCATGTCCGCCGACACCGAGCGGGCCCGCGCCTTCTACGGCGAGCTGTTCGGCTGGGACTGCCAGGAGCCGAACGCCGAGTTCGGCGGCTACGCCAACTTCACCAAGGACGGCGTGATGGTGGCCGGGCTCATGGGGAAGATGGAGGAGTCGCTGCCCGACATGTGGTCGGTGTACCTCGAGGTCGACGACGCCGACGCCAGCGTGGCGACGCTGAAGGAGCACGGCGGGCAGGTGTTCGCCGGTCCCCATCCCGTCGGAGACCTCGGCGTGATGGTGGTGGCCGGCGACTCGACCGGCGCGCTGATCGGCATGTGGCAGTCGAAGGAGCACACCGGCTTCGGCATCCACAACGAGACCAACGCCCCGGCGTGGTTCGAGCTGCTCACGCCCGACTACGAGGCCGCGCTCGACTTCTACCCGAAAGTGTTCGGCTGGACCCTGCGGACCGAGGCCGACACGCCGGAGTTCCGCTACTCGGTGCTGCAGCAGGGCGAGCTCCAGTACGCCGGGATCATGGACGCCTCGAACCACCCCGACGGCACCCCGCAGGGGTGGCGGATCTACATCGAGGTCGCCTCGGCCGACGACACCGCGGCCCAGGTCGTGGCCCTCGGCGGCACCGTCACCCAGGAGCCGGTCGACACGCCGTACGGCCGCCTCGTGGGCTGCACCGACCCGATGGGCGCGGTCTTCAACGTGATGCAGCCGCCGCCCGACCAGGCCTGACCCGGACGGTCGTGTCGATCGGCCCGGCCCGCCATGAGGCGGAACCTCACCGTTTCGGTGGGTTTCCGCCTCGGGGCGGGGCGGTGGCCCGGCTCGCGAGGCACCGATGCACCGTTTCGGTGGGTTTCTGCCTCCCGGGGCTGTCACAGGGGGTGGGTAACCTCGCTCCGTGGCGTTCCACCTGACCGTGGCGGGGTCGCTGGAGCCGTTGGCCGATGCGCTGGCCGCGGTCCTGGCCGAACCGCTCGACGACCCCTTCACCCCTGAGCTGGTCGCCGTCCCCGGCGGTGGCGTGCAGGCGTGGCTCGTCGCGCAGCTGGCCCGCCGGCTGGGGGCCACTGCGCCCGGTCCCGCTGACGGACCGGGTGGGGCGGGGGACGGGCTGGCTGGAGGGGTGGGGGACGGAATCGTCGCCAACGTCGAGTTCGTGTTCCCCGCGGGCATCGTGGCCCGGGCGGTGGGCGAGGCCTCGGGCATCGGCCGTTGGGCCACCGGCCCGCTCACGTGGGCGGTGCACGAGGTGCTCCAGGAGCTCGGCCCCGAGCTGGGCCAGGCCTCCGACGCGGTGCGGGCCCGGGCGATCGCCGACCTGTTCGACCGCTACACGCTCTACCGCCCGCAGATGGTGCGGATCTGGAGCGAGGGCCGCGACGTCGACGGCAGCGGCGGCTCGCTCGACGCCCACCAGCTCTGGCAGCCGCGCCTGTGGCGCGCCGTGCAGGAGCGCCTCGGTGGCCTCACCGACGAACAGCTGCTGCGCCAGGCCACCGAGCAGGTCGCCGCCGGCGTCGTGCCCGCCGACGTGCCGTCACGGGTCGCCGTGTTCGGCCTGGCCTCGCTGCCCTCGCCCCACCTCGAGCTGCTCGGCGCCCTCTCGGCCCACCGCGAGGTCCACGTGTTCGCGCCGGTCGCCTCGGCCCGTCGGTGGCAGTACGCCGCCGAGGGGCGGGTGGCCCACGGGCCCTTCGCCCTGCCCGTGCCCCGCACCGACGAGATGGTGCCGGTCGGCAGCGGCAACCCCCTCGTCACCGGCTGGGGCCAGGCGTCGCGAGAGGCCAACCTGCTGCTCGTCGACGCCGCGCTGAACGCCGGTGGCGCCCTCCCGCTCACGCCGCCGGTGCCCGACGTGCCCTCACGGCCGTCGCTGCTCGATCGCCTCCAACACGGCATCCGGGCCGACGAGGCGCCGCCCGTCGGCGTCGCCGGGGGCGAGCCCGATCGTCGCCCGTTGCTCGACCCGGTCGCCGACCACAGCGTCCGCTGGCACCGCGCCTACGGCCCCGCCCGCCAGGTCGAGGTGCTGCGCGACGCGCTCCTCCACCTCTTCGAGGAGACCGGGCCCGACGGCCGCCCCCGCTTCGAGGCGCGCGACGTCGCGGTGCTGTGCCCCGACCCGAGCCGGTTCGCCCCGCTGATCGAGGCCGTCTTCGCGGGCGACGACCACCACGGCGTGCCCGCCATCCCCGTGCGGGTCGCCGACCGCAGCCTCCGGCAGGACAACCCGGTGCTCGACACCGCCGCCGCCCTGCTCGACCTGCTCGAGGGCCGCTTCCGGGCCAGCTCGGTCATCGCCTTCGCCTCGCGGCCGCCCGTGCGGCTGCGGTTCGGGTTCGACGCCGACTCGCTCACCCGCATCAGCGAGTGGGCCGAGACCACCAACGTGCGCTGGGGCCTCGGGCCCGACGACCACGAGGCCTTCGGGCTCCCCGCCGACCTCGACGTCCACACCTGGCGGGCCGGCCTCGACCAGCTCCTCGTCGGCTCCACCATGGCCGCGGCCGGCCCCCGCCTCGGCCCGGGCGAGGTCGCCCTCCACCCGGTGGTCGAGGGCAGCGACGTCGCCGTGGCCGGTGCCCTGGCCGAGCTCGTCGACCGCCTCGACCTCGCCGTGCACCGCCTCCGCTCCGAGCGCACCGTCGACGGGTGGTGCGCGGCACTGGGCGACGCCCTGGTCGACCTGTGCGCGGTGCCCGACACCGAGGCGTGGCAGTGGCGGGCCGTCGAGCGCCTGCTCGAGGAGCTGCGCGCCGACGCCTCCCTCGACGGCGAGCCCCGCACCACCGAGGTCGACCCGGGCGACCTGTCGGTGCTCGTGCGGGCCCGGCTCGTCGGGAGCGGCGGCCGTCCCCGCTTCGGCACGGGTGCGGTCACCGTGTCGTCGCTCACCGCCCAGCGCGGGGTGCCCCACGAGGTCATCTGCCTGCTCGGCCTCGACGACGACACCGGCTCGGGCAGCCTCCCCGCCTCGGAGGACCTCGTCGCCGCCGTGCCGTGCGTGGGCGACCGCGACCCTCGCAGCGAGCAGCGGGCCCAGCTCCTCGACGCCGTGCTCGCCGCGGGCGAGCGGCTGCTGGTGTTCAGCACCGGCCACGACATCCGCACCAACGCCTCCTTGCCGCCGATCGTGCCCGTGGCCGAGCTGCTCGACCTCGTCGATGCCACCGTCCGGCTTCCCGACCCCCCGATCCGTCTCGCCGATGGCCGCCTCGTGACCGACGCCAGCGAGGTCATCACGGTCGACCACCCTCGCCAGGCCTGGTCCGAGCGCGCCCTGCGGCCGGGGGCGCTCGGCGTGCCTGACACCCCGTGGAGCTTCGACAAGGGCGCGCTGGCGGCCGCGTTGGCGCGTCGCTCCCAGACCCACGGCGCACGACCGTTCCTGGCCGAACCGCTCCCGTCGCCCCCGGTGATCGCCGACCTCGTCGCGGAGCTCCCGATCGAGGAGCTCCTCACCGCGTGCGCCAATGCTCCTGAGCTGCTCCTACGTCGGCGCCTCGAGATCTCCCTGCCCGACACCGAGGAGGAGCGCGACGACTCCATCCCGCTGAAGCTCGAGCCGCTCGAGGTCTGGAAGGTCACCGACAGACTGCTGCGGGTCCGGCTGGCCTGTGACCCCGACGCGGTCGAGCCCACCGAGGAGGCCTGGGAGGCCGTGGAGCGCAGTCGGGGCGCAGTGCCACCGCTCGCGTTCGGGGCCGGCGCCCTCGAGGACTCCCGGCGAAGGGTCGAGGCGCTCCATGACGCCCTCGTGCGTGAGCTCGGCGATGTCGCACACGAACCGCGGCCGGTGCCGCTCGACGCGGTCGTCGAGCTCGGCGGCGGTGCCCGCCGGCTCCTGGGCACCGTGCCGGGCGTGTGTGAGCACCTGGTGGTCGGGGTGACCGCCTCCCGGGTGCGGGCCAAGGATCATCTCCGTTCGTGGGTCGCGGCAGCTGCGCTGACCATGGCCCACCCCGAGGTGGCCTGGGAGGTCGTCACCATCGGCCGCGATGGCGAGAACCGCACCGACAAGGCCGCGGTGAAGGTCCTCCGTGTGCGCGTCCTCGACCGCGATGCCGCCCTCCGGACCCTGACCTTCCTCGACGACCTCCGCACCCGTGCGCGTTGCGACGCCATCCCCCTCATGGCCCAGACCTCCTACGACCTGTGGTGCGGAGGCGACGACTGGCTCTGGAAGGCCCGGTCCTCGTGGGAATACCCCAAGGGCGGCGACGGCACCGATCGGTGGGCGGTGATGGCTCTCGGCTCCGACTTCGACCGGATCCTGGCGATGCCGCCGCGCGCCGACGAGCCCGTCGGTGCCGGCCCCGGGGCGCGCCTGCGGTGGTGGTCCGAGCAGCTCTGGGGCACCTTCGAGGCCACCACCGGGCTCGTGCTGCGCGCCGTCGAGACGGAGGACGCGTCGTGAGTGGCGGCCCGCTCCCGGAGTTCTCCATCACCGGCGCCCTGCCGACCGGCCTCACCGTCCTCGAAGCCAGCGCGGGCACCGGGAAGACCTACTCGTTGGCGGGGCTCGTCACCCGGTACGTCGCCGAGCTCGGGGTCACCGCGTCGGAGCTGTGCGTGGTGTCGTTCACCGAGGCGGCCACGGCCGAGCTGCGGGGGCGCATCCGCGACAAGCTCTCCGATGCCGCCCGCCACCTCGACAGCGGTGAGCCGAGTGGTGACGACGTCATCGACCTCCTCCTCGCGGACCCGGAGCAGCGGCTGGTCCGACACGCCCGGGTGCTGCAGGCGCTCAACGACTTCGACACAGCCACGATCTCCACCATCCACGGCTTCTGCTCGCGGGTGGTGGCCACCGGGGCCGGAGCCGGGGTCGACGTGGGGTTCACGGCCGACGACTCCGATGTCGACGAGGTGGTCAACGACCGCTTCCTGGAGCGCTTCGGGGCCACCGGCGACTGGCCGGCCGAGGCGAAGAAGGTCGCCGACGCCACCCGACTGCGGCTGCGGATCCCCGACTCCTCGCTCTTCGTCCCCGACCGCTCCAAGGTCCGGGCCGACGGCCTCGCCCGGGCGGACCTCGTCGATCGCATCGTGGAGCTCGTCGACGACGTCGTGGCCGAGGTGCTGCGCCGGCGGGCAGCGTTGCGTCGGCGCACCTTCGACAGCCTCCTCGTCGAGGCCCGCGAGCTCCTCGCCGGGCCTCGGGGCGATGCCACCCGTGCGGTGCTGCAGCACCGCTTCCGGGTGGTGATGATCGACGAGTTCCAGGACACCGACCGGGTGCAGTGGGACATCTTTCGCGCGGCGTTCCTCGAAGGCACCCGACCGGCCACCGTCGTCGTCGTCGGCGACCCGAAGCAGTCGATCTACCGCTTCCGGTCGGCAGAGCTCTCGGCCTACCTCGAGGCCCGGGAGCGGGCGGACCTGGTCACCAGCCTGGGCACGAACTGGCGCTCCGACGCGCCGCTCCTGACCGGGCTCGAGGAGCTCTTCGGTGGCTTCACGTTCGGCAGCGACGCCGTGGCGTTCCAGCCGGTGAAGGCCGCCCACCCCGACGCCGACCCGGCGCTCGTCGATCTCGGCGGGAACGTCGCGCCGCTCCAGATGCGGTCTCTCGACCCCGATCACAAGACGTCCGAGGCCAACTCCGAGGCCCGTCGCGACCTCGTCGACGAGGTGATCCGGCTCCTGGCCGAGGTCACCATCGCCGACGCGAAGGCTCCGGGTGGTCGGCGGCCGCTGGGAGCCTCCGACATCGGGGTGCTGGTGCGCTCGAACGCGGATGCCACCGCCATCGTGTCGGCCTTGTCGGCGGCCGGCGTGCCGGCCGCGTCCTCCTCCAACGACTCCGTGCTCGACAGCACCGCAGCCATCCAGTGGCGCATCCTCCTGTCGGCGCTCGAACGCCCGTCGTCGGCGCCGCGAGTGCGGGCCGCCGCCCTGAGCTGGTTCGTCGGTCGAACTCCCGCCCAGCTCGACGCCATCGACGACGACGGGCGCGACGGAACCAGCGAGCTGGTCGACACGTTCCGCCGCTGGGGGCTCTGCCTGGCGACCGGTGGGCTGGCCACCCTCATGGCCGAGGTGCGGGCCGACGGGCTGCTCGAGCGCGTCCTCGCCCAGGCCGGGGGCGAGCGCGATCTCACCGACCTCGATCACATCCTCGAGCTGATGCAGGGCTTCGTCGGGGGTCGCCCCACCGCGGCGTCGGCCCTGATCGCCGTTCTCGACGGCATGCTCGACCCCGACCTCTCCGGAGACGAGGACGCCATCGCCCCCGAGCTCCTGTCGCGTCGTATCGACCGTGACGACGACACCGTCAAGGTGCTCACGGTGCACCGAGCCAAGGGGTTGGAGTTCCCGATCGTCTTGTGCCCGACCCTCTGGCGGCGGCGGCCCAACGTGCAGGGCCTGCCCCACGCCCAGATCGGCGAGCACCGCCTCATCGACACGAACGCCATGATCGCCAAGACGAGCAAGGCCGGGGCCTTCGTCAAGGTCGCCGATGCCGACCGTCTCGAGCGCCGCGGCGAGGACCGTCGCCTCCTGTATGTCGCGCTCACCCGGGCACAACACCGCCTTGTGCTGTGGTGGTCGCCGGTCGGCCGCAATGGCTCCACGCCCTCTCCCCTCGGGGAGCTGCTCGAGCACGCCGCGGGTGCGGAGGATCCAACCGCGCTGGCAGCCCGGTCCGCGGGCGTGATCACCAACGTGACCGTGGCCGTCGGCGGTCGGCCCCGGGAGCTCGTCTCCCATGGGCCCGACGGCACCGACGACCTCGACGTCTCGATCGCCGAGCGGGTCATCGACCGCACCTGGTACCAGTGGTCGTTCAGCTCCATCAAGGCCCGCATCGAGCACCTGGCCGAGGAGGCCGCGGCCTCCGCCGCCCTCGACATGCCGGCCGTCGGCGGTGTCGACGAGCCCAGTGAGGTCGTGCCCCCGCTCGATGCCGTCGTGTCGGTCACCGACGCCCCGATGCCGCTGCAGTCGGCCCCGGCCGGCACCGCCTTCGGCACGCTCGTGCACTCGGTCATGGAGCGGGTCGACTTCACCGCCTCCGACCTCGCCGACGAGCTGCGCGAGCGCTGCGCCGAGCTGCTGCACTACCGGGCCCTCGCCGTCACCCCCGACGTGCTCGCCGCGGGGCTGCTCCACGCCATGGGCGCGCCGCTCGGTGGGTGCATGGGCGATCGCCGTCTGCTCGACCTCGAGCGGGTCGACCGCCTCGACGAGCTGGCCTTCGACCTTCCCCTCGCCGGCCTCGACGCCCGCGCCATCGCCGAGGTCGTGGCCCGCCACCTCCCCGCCGACGACGACCTGCGGCGGTGGTTCAGCGAGACCGCCACCGGCGCCCAGCGGGTCGACATCGCCGGCCTGCTCACCGGTTCGGTCGACCTCGTCGCCCGCACCACCGACGGCCGCTACTGGCTGGCCGACTACAAGACCAACCTCATCTCCGACGGCGACTACGGCCGCCGATCGCTCACCGAGGCCATGGCCCACCACGGCTACCCGTTGCAGGCCACCCTCTACCTCGTCGCCCTCCACCGCTTCCTGCGCTGGCGGATGGGTGCCGCCTACGACCCCGATCGCCACCTCGACGGCGCCGCCTACCTGTTCCTCCGGGGGATGGACCCCGCCGCGCCACCGTCGCCCCAGGGTGGGCCCGGCATCGTGTGGTGGCGCCCGCCCACCGCCGCCATCGAGGAGCTCGACCGCCTCCTGGCCCGGGGGGTGGCGGCATGACCTCCGAGCAGGGGTCGCTCTTCGACCCGCTCCCCGACGAGCCGGTCCAGCCCGTCGAGCCCGACGCGCCCACCGAGGCCGACCAGTCGGTCGTCCCCGTCGATCCCGCGGCCCCGGTCGTGCCCGCGGCCGAGCCGGTGGCCGCACCTCCGAGCGGGTCGACTCCGGTCGCCGTCGCGGAGCTCCTGGCTCCCTGGCGCGAGGCCGGTGTGCTGAGCGCGGCCGACGTGCACATCGCCACCACCCTCGCCCGGCTGGGCGACCTCGGCGTCGTCGACGGCGGTGTCCGCGTGCTCGACCCCACCGAGGCCCAGGTCGTGCTCGGCGCCGCGCTCGCCGCCCGAGCGCCCCGCCTCGGCCACGTCTGCCTCGACCTCGCCACCGTGCGCCAGTCGGTGCCGGCGGAGGTCGAGGGCGATGCCGACGCGGTGGCCGTCGCCGCCATCGAGGCCCTGCCGTGGCCCGCCGACCAGGCGGCCTGGAGCGCCGCCCTGGCCGCGTCGTCCCTGGTCACGGTGGTCGTCGACGGTGTCACGCCCCCACAGCCCATCGGCCGGGGGGTGCCCCTCGTGCTCGACGGCACGCTGCTCTACCTCGAGCGGTACCGCGTCTACGAGGACCACGTCGCCGCCGAGCTGGCCCGCCGGGCCGGCACCGGCGTCGCCGGCCGCGCGCTCTCGGTCGAGGCCTCGGCCTTCGCCGGCGCGTTCTCGGCGTCAGCCGAGCAGCGGGCCGCGGCCGAGGTCGGGGCCCGGGGCCTGCTCTCCGTGCTCGTCGGCGGCCCGGGCACCGGCAAGACCACCACGGTCGCCACCCTGCTGGCGCTCCTGCTGGAGGCCGAGCCCACCACCCGCATCGCCCTGGTAGCCCCCACCGGCAAGGCCGCCGCCCGCATGCGCGAGAGCATCGAGGAGCTGGCCCGCACGCTCACCACGAGCGGCATCGCCGGGGCCGAGGCCCTGGCCGACCGCCTCGCCGCCGCCGACGTGTCGACCATCCACAAGCGGCTGGTCTGGCGGCCCGACGGCACCTTCCGCCACGACCGCGACAACCCGCTGGCCTACGACGTCGTGATCGTCGACGAGACCTCGATGGTCTCGCTGCCGCTGATGGCCCACCTGCTCGACGCCGTGCGCGCCGACGCCCGCGTCGTGCTGGTCGGCGACCCCGGCCAGCTGGCCAGCGTCGAGGCCGGCTCCGTCCTCGGCGACATCGCCGGCCCCGCGGTCGATGCCGCCCTCACCGGTTCACCCGCACCCGAGGGCCCGCTGGCCGGGTGCGTGTCGGTGCTGGCCCAGAGCTACCGCTTCCCCGCCGACTCCGCCGTCGGTCGCTTCGCCGCGGCCGTGCGCGCCGGCGACGCCGACGCCGCGGTCGAGGTCCTCCGGGAGGCCGATCCGGCCGCGGCATCCGCCGGCTCCGCCGACGGCGTGCGCCTGTTCTGGCAGGCCGCGGGCGCCGAGTCCGAGGCCGGCGAGGCCGCGGTCAGGGCCGCCGCCCTCGAGGGTGCTGTGCGCACCCGGGCCGCGGCCCAGGCGGGAGATGCCGTCGCCGCCCTCGACGCGCTCGGCGACGTGCGGGTGCTGTGCGCCCACCGCCGCGGCCCCTACGGCGTGGCCTGGTGGAACTGGCGCTTCGAGGACTGGCTCACGGGCGACGAGCCCCGCCTGATCGGCTCGTACGTAGGCCGTCCGGTGCTCGTCACCGCCAACGACCCGCTGAACGGCGTCTCCAACGGCGACCTGGGCGTCATCGTCCACACCGACGAGGGTGACCGGGTGGCCTTCACCGACCCCGACGGCGCCCGGCTGCTCACGCCGTCGCGGCTCGAGGGCCTCGAGACCGTCCACGCCATGACCATCCACAAGAGCCAGGGCTCGGAGTTCGACGAGATCGTCGTCATCCTGCCCCCGGCCGAGTCGCGGCTGGCCACCCGCGAGCTGCTCTACACCGCCGTCACCCGCGCCCGCCGGGTGGTCACCCTCGTCGGCGGCGAGGCCGCGCTGCGCCGGGCCGTCGACAACCGGGTGGTGCGCCAGACCGGTCTGCGGTCCAGGCTCTGGCCCGCCGCCGGCTGATCAGACCGGTCCGAGTCGTGCTCGGGGTCAGGCCCGGTTGGCGACGATCGAGATGGCCCACATGAGCGTGGCGGCTCCGATGGAGGTCGACACGACGAGGGCGGCGCGGCGCAGGGTGGGAGGCATGTGGTGCATCGGGTTCCGAGTCTTGCAGCCGTGAGGTGCCGGACCGTGGCACCCCCGCTGCCGTCAGTGGCCGGAGGGACCGGCCGGACTGCAGTGGTTCCTGGTCCATCGGCGTCCCGATGGCCAGACATGAGGATCGAGGCGGGAGAACCGGTCGGGTCGTCTGGCCCGAAACTGTCGGTGTCGATGACACCACAGGCGCCGGCCACTACCCTCCGTGCCGGCGGCGGGATGACCTGGGCCCCGGACATCCGGCGGTCCGCTCAGCAGGCAGGTGGTTCACCGTGGTCTTCGTGGCGCCCCGCAGTCGGGAGGGATCGGCACCGATAGTGCTCGGTCGCGCGCCGGGCGCGACGCCTGACCCGGCTCCCACGATGCCGACGACGACGGGCGAGGTGACCCGATGACCGATCTGCTCACGCCGTCGCCGGGCTCGGTCGACTGGGACGACGAGCCCGAGGTCGCCCGCACGCCGCTCATCCCGGTCGTGATGCTCGCGCTCACCGCCCTCACGGCCGTCGGGCTGGTGGCCTACGCCATCGGCGAGGACGCCGGGCAGACCGACGAGATCTCGGGGCCCGCCGCCCTGGCCTGGGTGTTCGGCGCCGTGCTGGGGCTGTTGATCTTCGCCTGGTTCGGCCTGCTCGACTCGGTGCGCCGCTCCACCGGCTCCTACGAGGAGCCGGCGTGGAAGCCGCGCACGGTCGCCGCGGTGCTCGCCGTGGCCGGCTGGGTGGCCGGTTCGGCGGGGGCGTTCCTCGTGGCCGAAGCGGTGGCTCGTCGGTGAGCACCCCCGCCCGCCGGCTCGGCGGTCACCGTTCGGGTCAGGCCCCGCGCCGCAGCCCTCGCGGCCCTCGCCGGTCGGCCGGGGTCGGCCTGGTGGTGCTCGTGCTCGCCGGCGCCCTGCTCGGCGTCATGGGCCTCGGCGCCGGCCGCGCGGGCGCCCAGTCGACGACCGCCGCCGGCCAGGGCTGCCCGCGCGTCGAGGTGCTGTTGATAATCGACCAGTCGGCCAGCCTGAAGAGCACCGACCCGCGCGACGAGCGGGTGGCGGCGGCCGAGGTGCTGCTGAAGAGCCTGGCCTCGTCGGCCGAGGCGGGCGGCCCGACCGTGAACGTCACCGTCGCCGCCTTCGGCACCGATGCCGTCGAGGTCGGGAGGGCCACGCTCCCGGGGGGCATCACCGACGCGGTCGAGATCGTGCGGCCCTTCGCCGACCGGGAGACCGACCTCAACACCGACTACGTGCTCGCCCTGGGCTTCGCCGTGCGCCACTTCCAGAACATCACCGACCTGCCGTCGGCGTGCAAGCGCATGGTGTGGTTCACCGACGGGGCCTACAGCATCGACCAGCCCGACGCCCCCGGTGTCGCCGGCTACACGACCTCCGTCAACCGCGACGTCATCGTCGGCGAGCTCGTCGGCGAGGTCTGCGGGGGCCTGCCCGGGACGAGCCTGCTGCCGGCGCCGCTCGCCCAGCAGATCCGCCAGGCCGGCTTCGTGGTGCAGTTGGTCGACCTCCGCAGCGGCGGTGCCGAGAGCGAGGCCGAACGTCGTGATCGCGAGGCCACCGCGCCCGTGATCGACCGCCTGCTCGGCGGCGACGCCAACGACGGGTGCGCCGTGCCCGGCGGCCGGGTCGAGGCCACCAACGCCAACACGCTGGCGAACGAGTTCTTCGCCCAGGGCCAGATCGCCCTCGGTCGGGTCGACGTCGGGTGCCCGGCCCTCTCCGCCGGCTTCCCGTCGCCGCTCGTGCGGGCCGTCACCGTGCGGGGCGCCTCGGTCGACCAGCAGCTCGTGGTCACGTCCGGCGGCCAGCAGCTCGCCTCCGGCACCGGCTTCGTGACCTGGGTGCTGCCTGCCGCGGGTGGCGCCCCGCCCGGCCCCACGGTGAGCGCGGCCGCGGCCGACGGCTCGGCGGTGGGTGCGTGCTACGCCGACCTCTCGGCCTCGATCGTGCCGGTGGGCTCGCAGCGCATCGAGCCGAAGGCCGACTCGACCGCCCTCTCGTGGGCGGTGCTCGGCGTGGGTGCCGGAGCCGGCAGCGTGTCCGACCCCGCCGCCCGCCTCGGCCCCGACGTGGTGGGGATGACCGCCACGGTCGACGGCGTCGACACGCCGATCAGCTGGGACGCCGACGGCCGCACCTGGCAGGTCGAGGTGCCCGGCCCGGTCGAGCAGGTGCCGGTCGTCGTGGTGACCGCCAGCGCCACCGGCTGGGGCACGCTCGTCACCGCCTCGTCGAACGTCGAGGAGGGCGCCTCCATGGCGCCGCCCCGCGTGGCCTGGAGCGGCCCGACCCGCTTCGAGGGCACCGGCACCTTCGGGGGTCGCATCGGTGTGGTGCCGGCCCCCCTTCCCGAGGGCGCGCCGATCCTCGACGGCGTCGTGTGCATCCAGTTCGGCCAGCCCCTCTCGAGCTCCGGGTCGGCGAGCCTCACGGCGTCCGAGCCGCTGGCGTGCCATCCAGCGGGCGAGCCCTTCGAGGTCAACGCCTCGGTGGTGGTCACCACCGCCGAGAACGCCACGGTGCAGATGGCCGTGCCCTACACGGTGACCCACCGGCCGGTCGGCGCGCCCGAGGACCTCGTGGTCTCCACCGGCCAGGTCGAGCTGCCGTCGTTCTCCCTGGTCAAGGCGGCAGACGCCGCCACCATCGGGCTCTACAGCTTCATCATCGTGCTGTTGTCGGCGCTCGTGCCGCTCGGCCTGTTGATCCTGCTGATCAACCTCCAGCGGCGCCTGCCCGACCCGTCGTCGATGGTGGTGGCTCGCGTGCCCCTGCTGTCGGTCGGCGGCGAGCTCCGCCGCATCGAGGGCACGCAGGTGACCACGTTCGACATCCAGAAGGTGGAGGGCACCCGCAGCGAGTACCGCCTGCCGTGGGGTCTCAGGGTGTGGCGGCCGGTCACCTACAACCCGTTCGCCGCCACCACGGTCGAGGCCGGCAGCGACACCGGCTCGCTCACCGCCGTGCCGTGGATGGCTCCCGGCGCCGGTCGCTCGGTGCAGGTCCCGGCCGGGTTCACCGACCTGGTGCTGATCCGCAGTGACCCCGGCAGCACCGAGGCCGAGGCCGTGGTGATCCTGCCGACGTCGGCGTACGAGGCCGATGAAGCCGACCGGGCCGTGAGCCACGCCGTGGCCGTCACCAACCGCACCTGGGCCCGGGTGAACGACGCCCTCGGGTCGTTCGGCCTGTAGCGCCCGACGGCCCAGCCGGTCGGCGCGGCGGCGCGGCCGGCGCGGTCACCCCGGGGCGCCCGCGCTCGATCGACCCACGGGCTTGGCAGGATGGGTGCCGGAGTCGGGTGCCGGAGTGGCTGAGCGGGAGGAGTCGTGGTGGCCGAGCACGTCGTGAGCAGGGAGCAGGTGCTGCGCCACCGGTTCCGCCGCCACCAGCTCGACCGGGCCCCGGGCTCGGCGGCGGGGCCGACCGATGTCGACCTCCTCGACCTCGGCGTGCAGGACACGGGGCCCGACGGCGCGGCGTGGGCCCTCGCCGTGCGGGGTGTGAACCTCACCTCGCTGGCCGAGGTGGCCGACGAGATCGCGCTGGCCTGGACCCTGCGCGCCGCCCCCCACGCCTACCGACGGGCCGACCTCGCCGCGGTGGCGGTGGCGACCGCGCCGTGGTCGGAGGCCGACGCCGCCAAGCGGATCTTCGACGCCTCGAAGCCGCTCAAGGCCGCCGGGGTGCCGGTGCTCGACGCGCTGCGGGAGGTCGTCGACCGCGAGCGGGAGCTCGTGGTGTCGCCGACGGTGAAGGGCGACGTGTCCGGCGGGCTCAACGCGGTGTTGGGCGAGGAGCACCTCCGCTTCTGTCGACCGTGCGATGCCATCCACATCTACGAGATGCCGTTCCGCCTCGCCGCGCTCCAGGCCGGCCTCGAGCTCGAGGCCGGTACCTCGCCTCCGGTGCTGCGCCGGGTGGAGGGGCTGACCCCGAACCGGTTCGGCCACCTCGCCGACGAGGCGGACGAGAGGTTCGACGTCGTGCGGGGCGCCCTGCGCTTCTGGGGCCCGGCCACGCCGAAGGAGGTGGCGACCTTCCTCGACGCGTCCGCCAGGGACGTGGCCGCCCACTGGCCCGCCGACGTCGTCGAGGTGGAGGTCGAGGACGCCGCCGGGGGTGGGCGGACGACGAAGTCGGTCCTGCGCGATGAGCTCGCGTCGTTGCTGGTCGCGGCCGATCGTCCCCGGGCGGCGGACGTGGCCGTGCGGTTGGTCGGCCCCTACGACGCCTTCCTGCAGGGCCGCGACCGCGAGCTCGTCGTGCCCGACCCGGCGCGCCGAAAGGCGCTGTGGCCGGTGCTCGGTCGACCGGGCGCGGTGCTGGCCGACGGCGAGATCGTCGGGGTGTGGCGGCCCAAGACCTCGGGCAAGGCCTTCACCCTCCGGCTGGAGCCGTGGGCCACGCTCACGAAGGCCCGACGGGCCGCGATCGACGTGGAGGCCGAGCGCCTCGCCGCCTTCCGCGGCGTGAACCTGGCCGCCGTGGCAGTCGAGAACTGAGCTCCGGCCCGGCCTGGGCAGTCGTGTGGGACGGCCTACGGGAGCTGGTGGACGACGAGGGGGAGCACGGCCGATGCGCCGGCGTCGCGCAGCAGGGCGGCGGCGACGGTCATGGTCCACCCCGAGCGGTAGGTGTCGTCGACGAGCAGCACCGGCCCGGCCGGGAGGCTGACGCCGTCGAGCAGCGACAGGCTGCCCAGCAGGTGCTCGACGCGGGGCTTGGCCGCGGTGTCGGCCGGCGGCGGTGGACCGGACACGGTCAACGCGTCGATGACCGGCAGCTTGCCGATGGCGCCGATGCGCTCGGCCAGGTCGTGGACCCGCACGGGGAACCGGCGTGACGGCATGGGCACGATGGCGACCGGTCGGGCTGCCCAGCTGCCCTTCCAGCGCGACAGCACCTTGACCATGCCGTCGACGATCTCGTCGCTCAACGGCTGGTCGCGCCCCGACAGCGAGGCGATGGCCTCGCCCCAGCCGGGGGTGTCGGCGAACACCAGGGCCCGGCCCGGCTCGCACCCGACGATGGTGCCCTTGCGGGCCACGCCGCCGGGCCAGCGCTTGCGGGGGTCGATGACGACGTCGGCGCCGCGCAGGAAGGTGCGGGCGGCCTCGATGTCGGCGGGGTCGAGCTCGCGCCCGGGCTCGGGCAGCTCACCGGTGCAGACCGAGCACCGCCCGCACGGCTCCGGGTTGGGGTCGTCGAGGGCCTGCTGCAGGAACATCATCAGGCAGCCACGGCCTCGGGCGTAGGCCCGCATGATGTCGGCCTCGCGGGCCCGCACCTGGCGGACCTCGTCCCACTTGGCCTGGTCGTGGGTGTAGCCGGCGCCCGTGGAGACCCAGCCGCCGTCGACCCGCTCGACCACGCCGTCGACGGCGACGACCCGCAGCAGCTGCTCGATGCGCCCGCGGCGCAGGCCGGTGGCCGACTCGAGGGCGGGCACGCTCATCGGGGCCCGCTCGTCGTCGAGGGCGGCCATGACGGCGACGACCTCGTCGCGCTTGGGGATGGAGGCGGTGGCGAAGTACTCCCACAGCCGCTCGTCGGTCTCGGCGGGCAGGAGCACCACCACGGCATCGTCGAGGGCCCGGCCCGCTCGGCCGATCTGCTGGTAGTAGGCGACGGGCGAGTCGGGGGAGCCGAGGTGGAGACAGAAGGCGAGGTCGGGCTTGTCGTAGCCCATGCCCAGCGCCGAGGTGGCCACGACGGCCTTGACCTCGTTGGCCCGCAGCGCGTCCTCGGTGCGGGCGCGGTCGGCCGGGTCGAGCTGGCCGGAGTAGGGGAGCACGTCGTGGCCGCGGTGGCGCAGGAACGACGAGAGCCGCTCGGTCTCGGCCACGGTGGCCACGTAGACGATGCCCGAGCCGACGAGGGTGCGCAGGGCGGAGTCGACCCAGGCGTAGCGCTCGAGCGGGCCGAGGCCGTCGATCACCGCCAGCTGCAGCGACGACCGGGCGAGGGTGCCGCGCAGCACGGTGGTGTCGTCGCCGAGCTGCCCGGCGACGTCTCTGGTGACGCGCTCGTTGGCCGTGGCAGTGGTGGCCAGCACCGGCACGCCGGAGTCGGCCTGGTGGGTGAGGATGCGCGAGATGCGCTGGTAGTCGGGGCGGAAGTCGAAGCCCCAGTCGGAGATGCAGTGGGCCTCGTCGATCACGATCAGCCCGGCCTTGGCCAGCATGGCGGTGGCCTGCCGGGCGAACTTGGGGTTGGCCAGGCGCTCGGGAGAGATGAGCAGCACGTCGAGCTCGTCGCGGCCGAGGGCCTCGAGGGTGGCGTCCCAGTCGTCGACGTTGGCGGAGTTGATGGTGGCGGCCTTCAGCCCGGCCCGGCCGGCGGCGTCGATCTGGTCGCGCATCAGCGCCAGCAGCGGCGAGATCACGAACGTGGGTCCCGAGCCGTCGGCCCGCAGCGCCGAGGTGGCCGCCCAGTAGACGGCGGACTTGCCCCACCCGGTGGCCTGCACGACGAGCACCCGGTTGCGGTCGGCGACGAGGGCCTTCACCGCGGCGCGCTGGTCGTCGCGCGGGGTTGCGTCGGGGCCGGCCATGGCGGCGATGACCCGGTCGAGGTGCGTGTCGGCGAGGGCTTCGAGGTCGGCGTGGGAGGTGGTCGTGGCCATCAAGGGCTCCGGATCAGCAGGGTGTCGAGGTGGCCGCAACGGTCACGATCGGCCTCCACCCTACGGACGCCCTGTGACAGCGCCCGCGTCCTCGACCGTCGACCACGTCCCTCGATCACGTCCCCCGACGACGTTCCCCGACCTCGACCCGGCTGGCTCGACCGGCTCCGGGGTTCAGAAGCTGCGGGTCGCCACCTTGGTGAGCCAGGAGTCGAAGACCGTCTTGTTCATCCCCGCCGGCACGTCGTGGCCGCCGGTCGGGGGCACGTCGACGTAGGTGGTGCGGTCGCCGGCCGCCGCGGTCCACGCCTCGGAGAGGGGGAGGCCCTGGGTGAGCATCGGCACCATCGGGTCGTCGGCGCCGTAGGCGATGTAGGCGGGCGGGAGCGGCAACCCGAGCATGGCCGAGAAGCCGGCCCGGAACACGGGGCTGTAGAGCAGCGGGGTGTACGGGTCGCAGGCGGCGAGGGCGTCGGGCCCGTCGGTCGAGCAGCCGAGGAACGTCTCCACCGAGCTCAGCCCCACGGGGTTGGCACCGGCCCAGGTGGTCAGGTCGGCGGTGGCGGCCATCGATACGACGGCGTCGACCTTCGGGTCGACCGCGGCCAGCTCGGCGGGGAGGTCGGGGTCGACCTGGAAGCCGGGGGCGAGGGCGGCCATGAGGGCCAGCTGCCCGCCGGCCGACCAGCCGGCGGTGACGACGGTCGAGGTGTCGATCTGCAGGGCGGCGGCGTTGGCCTTGAGGTACCGGATCGACCGGTCGACGTCGGCCACCAGCTGGGGCGCCTGCACCCCGGGCGATCCGGCGAGGCGGTAGTCGACCGACACGACCGCCCATCCCCGGTTGAGCTGCTGGAAGATGACCGGAGGGACCACGGCCTTCGAGCCGCCGGTCCAGCCGCCCGAGTGGAGGTAGACGATGGTGCCCCGGGTTGTGCCGGCGGGGGCGTACACGTCGAGGAGCTGAGCCGCGTCGGGCCCGTAGGCGACGTCGAGCGACTGGCGGGCGATGACGACCTCGGCCGAGGGGTTCACCCGGTCGGCGATGGCGATGTTGCTCTGGTTGACCCAGCACGACCCGAGCACGAGCGCGAGCAGCACGACCGTCCCGAACGCGGTCAGCCGGACACGGTCCCGGGATCGCATCGGGGGGTTGTGGGTCGAGGTCACGGGGAGGTCCTTCCGCCGGACGATCGGGCCCGGTCCGGGCCGTTCTCTCCGTATCGACCCACCGTGGTGGAGCGATCAGTCTTTTCCCAGTGGTTGTGACGAGCGACCGGTGAACAGTTGGTTGCCGGTAGGTCGCGCGGTTCATTCACCTCCAGTGGCGCCCCGAAGCTGCCGACAACTCGCGTGCTCGTCGGGCGGAGTTCCCACTGGGGCGCTGCGATCCCGCGCGCCCCGGTCGACGGGGGCCTCCCGAGGAGCCCAATCTCCTCATCAACGCGATCGGTCCGGACCTCGACGGCGGGGGCCGGGCCGATCCGCGTCAGGCAGGAGGAGTCGGGCGCGACGAGTTGCCAGTCGTCCGTCGGCCGGCTCGAACGTCAGCGGGCGGTGGCGCGGGGCCGGTGGGCCCGCATGATCTCGATGCGCCGGCGGGTGCGGCGATCGAGGGTCAACGGCGACGTGGCCCGGCCGTCGAGGCGGCCGTCGTCGTCGGACACGCAGCCCGTGCAGGTGGCGTGGCCGCGCTCGTCGTCCCACCAGGTGGCGGTGCCGGCGGCGATCGACGCGCCGCACTGACGGCACGTCGTCTTGTAGA
The DNA here is from genome assembly GCA_965279255.1 of Acidimicrobiales bacterium. Classification (GTDB taxonomy): domain Bacteria; phylum Actinomycetota; class Acidimicrobiia; order Acidimicrobiales; family Acidimicrobilacustridaceae; genus CAMFLJ01. The sequence goes on along the minus strand of OZ257146.1, from coordinate 3,559,615 downwards.
GGAGCCTCACCTGTCGTTCGGACACGGCTCCATGGTCGGATCGTCGGCGTCCCGCCTTGAGTGGTTTGCCGGCGAACAGGACGGACGGCCGGGCCTCGTTCGAGCCGTTGGTCCCGGTCATCGGTCTCCGGTGCGGATCGACGATGCGCTGGAGATGGCCGACGCTGGCCGCACGGGTGAGGTGGCCGCCGGCCGGACGAACGACGGGCCCAGAGCGGCCAGGAGCAGCACGACGCCGGCGACGAGCACCCAGATCGGCAACGGGCCGACCCCTGTGCTCCTCACGGCCCCCGTTCCGGCCGTCCTCGCGTGCGCGTGCTGCATCCCGGCCCTCCGCGTGAGTGGGATCCGTCGTCCGGAACTCTGGTGCCGTCGCGCTCCGGGGAAAATGGGCCGTTCGGCGCATTCTGTGGACGGCTGTCAGACTGCGGCCATGACCGAGGGGGCCCAGCACCGGTCGTTCTGCCGCATCTGCAACGCCATGTGCGGGATCGTGGTCAGCGTCGGTGCCGACGGCACGGTCGAGCAGGTCCGCGGCGATGCCGACCACGCGCTCTCCCGGGGCTACACGTGCCCCAAGGGGCGGGCGATCCCGGCGCTGCACCACGATCCGCGGCGGCTCGACCAGCCGCTCGTCGGCCGGGGCGACGAGCGTCGGTCGGCCGCCTGGGACGACGTGCTCGGCGACCTCGAGGCCCGGGTGCGCGACACGGTCGAGGCCCACGGCCCCGACTCGGTGGCGATGTACCTGGCCAGCGGCTCGGCGTTCGATGCCGCCGGCCGCCGGGCCGCCGAGCGCTTCCTCACCGTGCTCGGCTCCCGCCAGCGCTACACCGCCACCACCATCGACACGCCGTGCAAGCCGCTGGTGGCCGAGCTGGTGGCGGGGTGGTCGGGCCTCACGCCGATCTGGGACGAGGAGCGATCGTCGCTGCTGGTGCTGTTCGGCTCTAACCCGGTGGTCTCGCACGGGCACTCGAACGCGGTGCCCGATCCGGTCACCCGCCTGAGGGAGCACCAGGGCCGCGGCGGCCAGGTGTGGGTGCTCGACCCCCGCCGCACCGAGACGGCCCGCCTCGCCGACCACCACCTGCAGCTGCGGCCCGAGTCGGACTGGCTGGTGCTCGGCTGGCTGGTGCGCCGGCTGTTGAGCGACCCGGCCCGTCGGGCCGACGCCGCCGGCCGGGCGACGGGGGTGGACGAGCTGTTCGGTGCCCTCGCCGTGCTCGACGACGTCGAGATGGTGAGCCGACTCACCGGTCTGGCGATCGACGACCTCGAGGGCCTGCTCGCCGCAGTGGTGGCGGCCGGCCGGGTGAGCGCCCTCACCGGCACGGGCTCCTCGATGACGGCGACGGCCAACGTCACCGAGCTCCTGCTGTGGGCACTGCACGTCGCCACCGACTCCTACGATCGGCCCGGCGGCATGTGGTTCAACCCGGGCTACCTGCTGCAGCTCGACCAGCGCGACTGGCCGACCTCCGACGGGGTGCCCGAGCCCGGTCCGCCCAGCCGGCCCGACCTGCCCCGCCGCTTCGGCGAGTGGCCGTGCGCCGCGCTGATCAGCGAGATCGAGGCGGGCAACGTCACGACGCTGTTCGTCGTCGGCGGCAACCCCGTCACCGCCTTCCCCGACGAGGCCCGCACCCGGGCGGCGCTGGACTCGCTCGCCACCCTCGTCGTCATCGACGTGCTGCCCACGGAGACGACCGAGCTGGCCACCCACGTGCTGCCGGCGGTCGACCAGCTCGAGCGGGCCGACGTCACCTGGCTGCTCGACGGGTTCCAGCTGGCCGTGGCCGCCCAGTACACGCCGGCGGTGGTGCCGGTCACCGCCGAGCGCAGGCCGGTCTGGTGGATGGTCGGCTCGCTGGCCGAGCGCCTCGGGCTCTCGGCCCTGCCCCGGGGCGTCACCCTCGACACCGCCACCGACACCGAGCTGCTGATGCCCCTGCTCGAGCGCAGCGCCGGGGGCGCCGACGTGCTGCTCGGCTCACCGTCGGGCGTGGTCGCCTCGGGGGCGGTGTTCGGCTGGGTGCACGAGCGGGTGCTGCCCGAGGGCGGCTGGCGCCTGGCCCCGGCGCCGCTGATGGCCCAGCTCACCGAGGCGGTGGCGGGCCTCGACACTGTGAGCGCTGACGGGACCGGCGGGACCCTCGCCGCTCCGGTGCTCGTGCCCCACCGTCAGCTGAGGACGATGAACTCGCAGCTGCGTGACATCGGGGCACCGGGCGCCTCGGCCGGGCCCACCGAGCGCGTGGCCGTGCTCGTCCATCCCCAGCGTGCCGCCGGGCTCGGCCCCGACGGGACGCTCGTCACGGTGCGCTCGGCCCACGGCTCTCTCACCGGCGCGCTGCGGGCCGACGACCGGCTCCACCCGGACGCGGTGGCCGTCGCCCACGGCTGGGGCGACCCCAACGTGAGCGCGTTGACCAGCGCGAGCGTCGACGTCGACCCGCTGACCGGCATGGTCCGCCAGGGCGGCGTGCCGGTGGAGCTGGGCGTCGCCGACCCCGGCTGACCGCAGTGCTGGCCTACCCGCAGTGCCGACCTAACCGAAGTGCTGGCCTAACCGAACAGGGGGCCGGACGACTCGATGATGAACTTGGTGACGTCGACCGGGCCGCCGACGATCTCGCCGATGGCGCCGCCGAACTCGGCCATGTGGGGGCTCGACATGTGGGGAACGAGGGCGTCCTCGTTCTCCCACTGCTCGGCGACCATCAGCACGTTGGCGTCGTCGGTGGCGAAGCCGAAGCGGTAGCCGAGGCAGCCGGGCTCGACGATGGTGGCGGCGCGCATGGTGTTGCACGCCTCGATGGCGCGTTCGCGCTTCTCCGGGTTGATGGTGATGGTGCCCTGGATGACGATCTGACCCACGGTGTGTCCCCCTGTGTGGTTGGTGGGCGACACCATGGCAGACCGGCGGCGGGTCGTGCTCGCCCGGAGGTCTGCGAGGATGGCCCCATGGGGGATGACAGCACCGTGGACAGCCCGAACGACAGCTCCGACGCAGGCCCGGCCGATGCGCCCGCCGAGGCTCCTGCCCGGCCCGCCTACCCGCCGGAGAAGCACTTCCTGCGCGACCTCGACTCGCAGTCGTGGCAGCTCAGCGCCGATCGCGTGCTGATGTCGGCGCCGGTCACCGACGGCTACCGCAACGCGGCGGGCGCAGCGGCGCTCGGGTTCCTGGCGTCGCTCGTCGACATCGCGGCGGCGCCGGTGGCGCTCATCGCGGGGGCGCCCGACTGGACCGCCACCCAGGACATGTCGCTGCACGCGGCCGGCTGGCTCCTCCAGGGCCCGGCCGTGGTCGACGCCCGGCTGGTGCGGGCGGGCCGCAACACGGTGATCGTCTCGGTCGACGTCTACGACGGCGCCGGGGTGACCGATCTCGACGGGCAGCTCGACGGCGTCGAGTCGGGCTCGTTCGAGCTCACCGGCAAGGGGCTGCTCACCTTCGCCCGCATCCCGAGGGCGGCGTCGGCGTCGGCCGGCGTGTTCGACCCGGCGGCGCTGATCGGCCAGAAGCGGGCCATGGCGCCCGAGGAGCCGGTGCTCGGCACCATGTTCGAGCGCATCGGCCTGAGCGTCGTCGACGCCGAGCGCGCGGTCGTCGAGATCGCCCACAGCGAGTACGTGCGCAACAGCTTCGGCACGATCAACGGCGGCGTGCTCGGCGCCGTGTTCCAGGCGGCGGCCGAGGCGGCCAAGCCCGGCCTGGTGGCCACCGACCTGCAGGTCCACTACCTCGCCCAGGTGAAGGTGGGCCCGGCCCGCACATCGGGCACGGTGTCGCGCGACGTCGCCGGCCACAGCATCGTGAGCCTGAAGGCCGTCGACGCCGGCGCCGACGACATGGTGCTCGACCTCGCCACCATCACCCTCCAGGAGCCCCCGGCCTGAGAGGCGCGAGAGGGCTCGACCGTTCCGGCTCTCAGCGAAGGCCGAGCACGGTGAGCAGCGCGTCGTCGACGCCCCACAGCTCCTCGCGGCTGAGGTGCCCGGCCCTCTTCCCCAGTCGAGCGACGTCGACCGCCCCGACCTGCTCGACGAGCACTCGGGTGGCCTGACCCTCGATCTCGACCTCGGGCCGGAACGAGGCGGCGCGGGCGCTGCGTGACGTGGGTGCCACCAGCACGACCGAGCGGGGGAGCAGCTCGTCGGCCTGGACCACGACACCGAAGCGGGTGCCCTGCTGCTCGTGTCCCACGCCCTTGGGCACCTTGAACCGGTAGACGTCACCCCGGAGCACGCAACGTCTCCATGAGCTCGGCGACCGAGAGCATCTCGGCGCGGTCGGCCTCGTCGGCTTCCAGTGCCGCGGCCTCGGCCGCCAGCGCCGACCGGCTCCGCAGCCGCCGGGCCGACTCGATCAGCGCCGCGCGGATGGCATCGGAGCGCGAGAGCCCGGTCGCCTCCAGCGCTCGCAGCGCCCGCTCGGAGTCATCGTCGAGTCGCACGGAGATCGCCTGGGCCACGTCGACCAGCGTATCGCGATCCGTCATACGCAGTGATGCCGCCTGGTCTCGATGGTCCGGGTGTCGATGGCGCCTGGTTTCGCTGGCTCCGGGTGTCGGTGGCGCCTGGTGTCGGTGGCGCCTGGTGTCGGTGGCGCCTGGTTTCGCTGGCTCCGGGTCGCGATGGCTGGTGGACTCGCTGTTCCAGACCTCCGTGGTTCCTGGTGTCGTGGGTCGTACCCGAGTCCGTCGGCCGCTGACCCCTCGTGCATGTCCCCCATGTGAGCCGGTGACCCGTAGTTGGGGTCGTCGGGTCGTCGGGTCGTCGGGTCATCGGGTCATCGGGTCACGGCGGCCGTCGTGGGTCAGCCGGTGTCCTCGAAGAGCGATGGTTCGGACGCAGTGCCCTCGGCACTTACGCCGGTGTCGCTGGCACGTCTGCCGTCGTGGCCCCCGCCGCCGCTCTTCTTCCCATGCTCTGGCCGAAGCTCTGCCGGGTCTCGTCCTTCCCGCCGACCGGGTGGGTGGCCGACGGGTGCCGTGTCTTCCACCGTCTGGGGCAGGTTCGCCGGGCTTCGTCGGCCGTCGGGGTGGTGGGCGGTGAGCTCGCCGAAGGGGTCGCCGACCAGATCCCAGCCGCCCTCGTGCAGCGAGTGGTGGTGGGAGTAGCAGACCATCGCCAGGTTCGACATGACAGTGGGTGCGGGCCAGTGGGTGATGTGGTGGGCGTGGAGGAACCGGCGGGCGGTGCAGTCGCCGAAGCGGCAGTGCCCGTCGCGGACCATCAACGCCCGGCGCACTGCCGGACCGACGACCCGGGCGGTGGTGCCCACACCGACGGCTCGACCCGAGACGTCCTGGACCAGCACCGACAGCCGCGAGTCGCACACCAGGCGCCGGGCGGTCTCGGTGGCGAGCGGCTCGCCGGTCTCGAGTTCGGCCGTGGCCTGTGGGTCGTCGTCGCAGATCGCCGCCAGCTCCACGACGGCGACCACCGTGGCGCGATCGGGGTCGGCGTCATCGGCGACCCTCACCGATGCCAACGCAACCAGGCCGTCGGCCTGGCGTTGCCCCAAGGTCTGGGGGTTCGCCTTGTCTCGTTCGGGCATGGCCCGCTCGATGGCCTTCAACACGCGGGCTCCGTCGTCGATGGGGAGCGAACCCTTGAACCGCAGCTCCTGCCCGGCGGTCCACGCCTCGAAGGTGCGCACCGCACGGGCGGTGGCGTGATCGATCGCACCCGGCCGGCGAGCCCTGGCCGCCCGCCGGCGCAAGGTGGCCACCCCCATGCCCGGGGCGGTGTCGGCCCACGCCGCGTCGGTGGAGGTCTCGGCCAGAGCGACCGCGGGCGCCACCTGCTCGGGACTCAACTCGCCGGCCTCGGCCCTCTCGGCCAGGGCCGGCAACGTCTCGAGCTTCTTCGCGACCGCGATGCCCTCGGTGGCGGCCCGGCGGGACATGCCCAGCTCGCCCGTCGCCCAATCGGCCGCATCACGCGACCCGGAGGCGGCGAACGCCTTGCGCTCGTCGATCAGCCCCAGCACCAGCCGCTGATGGTGCTGCAGGGAGCCGATGGCCCGTTGCAGCTCCACGGCTGCCGCCCGCAACCGGGGCGCCGACAACCGACCCCATTCCAGACCCTCACCCACCCCGAACCGGGCTGCACAGACGCCACGGACGGCGTCGACGAGCGCCGTCGCGGGCGGTGATGCGTCGGAGCTGAGGTTCACTTCCCCGGCCATCTCGGTCTCCTGGTGGCAGGAACGGACTGGTGGATGCCTCGGGCGCTGGAATCAGCGGCCGGATCGGCATCGAAGGGGAAGGAGATGGACCTTACCGGAACAGAACTGGTGTACGCAAGAAAATGGAGGAAAAATATGATCGGAAGCGGAGAACCTCCGCCGACGCCGACGCCGACGCCGACGCCGACGCCGACGCCGACCCGTCGCTCACGACTCCTCGCAGTCCGACAAGCGGCACGCGAGGTAGCCAGCTCTGCTGATGAGGACCTCGCGGCGCCTGGAGATGAGCAGCTCCGGCGTGCCGACCCGGAGCAGACGCCGCCGGAGCTCCGGTGGCAGGTCCTTGTTGGCGACGGGCTGCTCGACGCCGAGCCCGGCGAGAAGCTTCCGGGCCCGAGCGGGCACCCCTGACGCGCTCGTGCCGGACAGGTGGGCGATGTTGTCGGTGCTGAGCCATCCCCCGCGCCTGGGAACCAGGTTGGCGTGCACTGCGATGTAGGCGACGGCGGCCGCGATCGACCCCACCGCCGGGCGCCGCAGTGCCGCCGGCGACTCGCGGGCCAGACGGACCAGCATCCGCCGGGCGACGGTGCGCAGCTCGAGGCACCAGTCGAACCGGAACACCTCGTCGCAGAGGGCGGATGCCTGGACGACGATCAAGGCGGTGTCGGGATCGAGCCCGTCCAGTTGCAGTTCCTCCACGGGAAGGGGCTCGGCGTCGAGCGACCACAGCGTGTCCTCGCCACCCACGTCGGCGGCGTGCTCGGCGAGCAGTGCGAGCCACCTGGGCCGGTTGGAACGTCGCCGTCGGTCCTCTCGTCCGACGGCGTCGTGCCACGACGGCTCGAACTCGTCGATCGCGTCGAGGACGGCGACGGTCATCGTCGCGTCGACCCACGGGTCGAAGTGGTGACAATGGCGCACCCATGCCCTCAGCGCTGCTGGAACCTGGCGCAGGAACCCGACCGGCGTGTCGGGCAGCCGCGCCGGGAGCTCCGGATCGAGCACCTTCGCGGGGAAGAAGAGGCCGCAGTAACCGTCGAAGGCGACCGGGCTGCGGTCGTCGAGCAGGACGTCGGTGAGGGCGAGGCGCTGTTCGGTGGAGAGGAAGCGTCCGGTGGGTGAGGCGTAGAACGCACGGAGCTCGGCCCGCACCTCGTCACTGGTCCACGGTCCGCTCTCGCGATCGGGGTCGAACCAGGGGTGTGGTGCAGGCGCGACGTGCGTGGGAGGTGGAGGGCTCTGGTGCAGGCGGCCGGGGCGGCCCGGTCGGCCGGTGAGGTTGCCGCCGGGCACCACGCGTAGATGGGGCTGGCTCATGGGGTCACCGACCGGCGGAGATGCCGGTGGGTGGGCCGAGGGGTTGTCGTCACGTCCGTCGGTGTCCATGTCCACGACCCTACGAAGGGGGTCTGACAGTCTCCTGGGCGGGGTCGAGCCGCCTCTCCGGTCGCCACTGGCCCGGGCGGGCGATTCGTGGGATAACGACGACGGCGGTGTTCGACGGGCCGCGGCACTCGAGGAGGCGGCATGGAGTCACAGGCACTGACGGTCCCCCGTCCCCGCTGGTGCCAGCGGGGGTGGGCCCGGATCACGAGCGTGATCGTGATCGCAGTGGGGGTGGTGCTGATCGGGGTCGGGGCGGCCGCGTTCGTGTCTGCCTCGAAGACCAACGACGACGTCGCCGCCACCCGGGCGCAGGTGGCGGCGGTCCAGAGCGAGGCCGACTCGCTGCGCCGGCAGAGCGAGACGCTGCTGGCCCAGGCCGACGCCGACCGGACGAAGGCCACCGAGGTCGGTGCCGACGTCACGCTGGTCACGGCCGCGGTGAGCAACGTGGCCGACCGCACCAACACCTCGATCGACCGGGGCAACGAGATCGTGGCGTGCAACTCGGCGGTGAGTGATGCCGCCTTCGTCAGCTGCACCAACGACGAGCTCGCCGGGTTCCAGGAGGCGCTCACCCAGCAGGTCGCGGCGATCGAGTCGCTGCGAACGCTGATCACCGATCTGGAGGGGTTCGTCTCATGACCGACGACGACCGTCCGACCTCCGATCAGACCCCGACCGCTCCGACCCCGGCGGCCGCGCCGACTGACCCGTGGGCACCGCCGACCGTGCCGGATGCCTCGTACCCGCCGCCGTCGGGCGCGCCCACCCCGCCGCCGACCCTCCCGCCGGGCGCGGGCCCAGTTCCCCCGCCAGCCGGCTCACCGTGGGATCCGCCGCCGAGCGACCTCGCCACGGTGCCGAGCGCGTTGCCGCCCGTGGCCGATCCGCCCGCCGGTTCCGGCCGAGGCCTGTGGCTGCCGATCGTGGCGGCGGTGGTGCTCGTCGTCGGGCTCGGGGTGGCCGTGGCCGGGTTGCTGGCCCGCTCCGGCGCCGAGGACGATGCCCGCCAGGCGACGCAGGACCTCGTCGCCGCCACCGACGATCGCGACGATGCCCAGGCGGCGTTCGAAGCCGACACCCAGACCGCGGCGACCGCGGCCGCCCGCCTCGACGAGGTCCAGGCCGAGGGCCAGCGGGTCCTCGACGTGGCCACGCGCGCGGCGGCGATCGCCGACCGGCTGTGCGACTGCGACCAGCGCGTGACCAACTCGGTCAAGGAGCTCGCCGCGGCGGTGCAGGCCCAGGACTACGCCCGGGCGAACCGGGCGGTCGACGACTTCAACGCCGCCGTCGACGACGCCAACGCCGCGCTGCTCGAGTTCGAGGACGTGCTGGCCGAGCTCGACGGCCGCGCCCCCGGAGGCCTGGCCACCGCCTGACCGATCGGCTCGGCCGGTCAGGGGCCGGTGAATCCCCTGGGCTCCCTCGGTTCGGCGCCCCGGTGCTCGTGAGGCTCGTGGTGGTCGGCGCGGGGCATGGGGGTCTCGGCGATGGCGCGGCGGCGTCGGCGTCCGAACCAGTCGTGGGGAGGATCGACCTCGGCCGGCACCTGCACGGCGCGCACACCGTGGTGGATCCGGTCGCGGTCGATCAGGAGTGCCGTCTGCCGTTCCCTCGCACTCCTCACGCCGGCCCAGACGCCGGCGATCGCCGCCACGACGCTCAGCAGGACGAGAGCGGCGATGGCCCCCGAGCGGCCCTTCTCCGCCGAGCCGACCCAGCTCCAGTAGGTCTCGTCATCGGACGACGCCGAAGGCGGGACCCCGCCGGCCCAGAGGATGCCGAGGGCGAGGGGCACTGCGAGGAACAGCTCGAGCAGGAGCCATGTGACGAGCCCGGCGACCCACGGCCACGACGAGCGGCGGCGGTAGCGGAGGTTGCGTCGGTCGGTGCGGTCGAAGGGGATCTGGGCGGGGTAGCGGCTCTCGTAGCGGATCGGTGCCACGGGCCGAGGCCTCGTCACCCGCGACTGGTCGTGCGCCTCGGCTCGGGCCCGCGTTCCCTTCAGCCCGTCGACCCCCTCCGCCATGGCGTCATCTTCGCCCACGTCGGGAGCAGGGGGCAGCTCGACGGCGTCAGACGGGGGTGCCCTCGGTGGGGCTGCCGTACTGGGCCCAGACCTGGTTGAGCTGGGACTGGTAGTAGACGGTCCAGGTACCCAACACGAAGATCAGCAGGAACCCGATGAGGCCCGAGCAGCGCCCCGACGTGCCCGCGGTGCTCTGGGCCCGGGCGATGCGGCCGGCGGTCTTCACCATCGACACCAGGTTGGCGATCGGGATGAACTGGGCCAGCAGGGAGATGCCCGGCTCGACCTCGATGGAGCCGTCGTACTCCCGGACCTCGTCGTTGACCTTGTAGTACCAGTACAGGAAGTAGATCCCGAAGGTCACGAGCGAGAGCAGCCACACGATCCACGGGCCGCGGGTCTTGCCGACCCGGCGGTCGGAGCCGCCGGCGACGGTGCCGGGGAAGGCGGCCGGGGTCATCGACGCGGGTGTCTGGGGCGCGAGGTCGAGGTCCGAGCTCTCGGCGCGGTCGGCGGGGGCCACCAGGGGATCGTCCGGGGTGTCGGCGGGCTCGGTCGGATCGCTCGGATCGGTCATCTGGTGCCTCGGTTCGCTGTGGGCCCGCTGGTGCACGGACCGCGTCAGGTGCCTCGCGCCGGTCCTCGTGGTCGAGGGCCCCGCTGGCCCGCACAGTACCCAGCCTCCTCCGACCGCCCGGTGATCACTCGAGCTCGTCTGCGCCCGCGACCGGTTGCCAGGTGTCCGCCTGATCGGGACTCCCGTCAACCGATCCCTCGGTTCGCCTTGGACCGGTTGCCACGTGTCCGCCTGATCGGGACTCCTGCCAACCGATCCTTCGGTTCGCCTTGGACCGGTTGACGTCGTGTCGTTCGCGCGGCCGGAACCTCAACCGGTCGGCCAGGCGGGGGGACCGGTCGTCGGGCCCGAGCCCGGCGGAGGGGGAGGAGGGGGCGGAGGAGGCGGAGGCGCGGCCGCCGAGCCGACCGACGGGCCGGGTGGCGGGAGCGGCGGCGCGAGCGGTCCGGACGGTGTGACCGGGGCCGAGGGTGCGGTGGGGGTGCGGCGCTTCCCGCAGCGGGGGCAACGGGTGGCCTGGGCGGGCAGCGGCTCGCGGCAGATCTCGCAGAAGGCGGTGGCCTGCGCGGTGCGGGCGGCCCACGTGTCGACCGCTCCCGACGGCACACCGGCGACGGTCAGCGTGCCGACCCCGGCCGTGGCCGCGCCGCCGTAGAGGCCGCGGGGCCCGAGGGCCATCGAGACCTCCTTGGTGTAGAGCGCCCCGAGCACCGCGCTGATGGCGGCGGTCGCGCTGCTGGCGATGAGCAGCGTGTAGTAGGTGCGCACGCCGTCGGGGTCGACGAACGTGCCGATGGTGGTGTCGGTGCCGCTCGCGAAGGCGGCGAGGAAGGTCGAGAGGATGAAGAGCCACCACCAGCCGATGCCGAGGCGGGAGACCTTCACCGCCTTCCAGTTCATGGCCGTGCCGTTGCTGCGGGGGGCGGTGGCGATGCGCTCGGTCTCGTCGAGCACGAGCTTGGGGATGACGATGCTGGCGAAGGGGATGAACCAGCCGCCGATGGTCCAGCCCGCGGGCCAGCGGCGAGGCCCCGGGTTGAGCCCGGCGGCGGCCTTGTGGCAGCGCCAGGCCCACACGATGATCACGACGAACAGGGCGAGGCGGGCGAAGGCGTAGAACACGCCGGCCAGGCCCACGAACCCGTCGGCGTCGTTCCAGCTCTGGTAGTCGCTGAAGGTGCCGGTGACGGAGTCGAGGTCGTCGAAGGCGCTGCGGGCGTTGACGGCGGTGAGCAGGATCAGCACCGACGCGGCGGCGACCAGCCAGAACAGCCCTTGCAGCCAGCCGGCGAGCGAGCTCGGCACCGGTCGGAGCGGGAGCTGGGGGGCCCACATGTCGGGCCCGATCGGGGTGCCGGGGTAGGCGCCGGTCGAAGGGGGCGGGGCCGCGCCCGGGTAGACGTCCGGCGGCGGAGGCGGGAGGGCACCAGGGGTGGTGGCTGCGGCCGACGGTGCGGGCGGGGGCGGTGCCGACGGAGGCGGCGACGTGGGTGAGGTGGGCGAGGTCGACGCGCCCGGGGGAGGTGGAGGCTGGACGGCCGCCGCGGTCCCGGGTGCGGGAGGCGGCAGAGGCGGCGGCGGAGGGGGAGGCGCGTCCGTGGCGTCGGGGTACCACTTGCCGTCGTCGGCTCGACGCCAGCCCGGTCCCGGCCAGTAGTCGCTCATGTCCCGCCTCGCTTCGCGTCGCTCTGCCTTGCGCCGGCCGGACCCCGTCGGGCCCGGCCGTGGCCTTCCGGAGAAAGGTCGACCGCCGGTCGGCGTTGCTTGAGCGGTGGCCGCTCAGTCCGCCGTGGGGATCCAGTTCCCGTGGAAGCCGAACGGCACCCGCTGGGGCAGGTGCACCCGGGCGACGGGGCCGGACGAGAGGTCGTCGGCCGCGGCGATCACCAGGTCGTTGGCGTCGCGGTCGGGGACGTAGCTGAGCCCGACCAACCAGCCCTCGTCCTCGCCGGTGGCACCGTCGCGGGGCACGAACACGAACTCGTTGGGCCCGGAGCCGACGCCGAGGTCGAGGAACTCCGACGTGCCCCGGTCGAGGTCGTGCTTCACGATGCCGCCGTGGCCCGTCGACTCCCGGCCCGTGAGGTCCATCGCTCCGTAGCCGTAGCGGTGGCGGCGCCCGGTGAGGCGCTCGTCGATGCGGGGGAACTCCTCGTCGACGTCGCTGAGCTGCTCGTCCTTACCCGTGCCGGAGACGGTGTCGATCGTCCAGCGCCACAGCGCGGGGCGGCCGCTCTCGATGGGGCCGTTGTTGTCGCCGTCGAACATCTGGGGCCAGCGCACGGCGTCGAGCACGAGGGTGTCGCCGTCGTCGTAGGCGTTGAGGGTGTGGAAGACGTAGCAGGGGTCGACGTCGACCCAGCGCACGGGCCCGTCGAGGTCGGCGCGGTCGATGAGTCCGAAGCGGGCGGGCTCGTCGGGGCGCCAGTGGTACGGGAGGCGCTCGCCGGCCATGGCCCGCTCGAGGTCGAAGTCGCAGGGGAGGTCGTACACGACGACCCATCGGTCGCTGAGGGCGTGGTCGTGCACCATCGGCCCGCCGGTGGTGGGCACCAGCCGCTGGTGGCGGACCTCGCCGTCGTCGCCGAGCACGAGGTGCTGCACGTTCTCGCCCCAGCCCCACCAGTAGTTCACGGCGTGCCACTCGCGGGCGGCGGGGTCGTAGTGGGGGTGGGCGGTGAAGCCGGCGGGCAGGGTGCCGCCGAGGTCGCTGGGGCCGACGGTGTCGAGGTCGGCGGTGAGCTCGTAGGGCCGGGAGCCGGCCTCGACGCAGGCCAGTAGCCGGCTACCCATCTTGAGGATGTTGGTGTTGGAGGCGAAGTCGCCCTGCTCCGACACGGGCCCGGGGTGGGGCGGCTCGCCGAGGGCGGCGGCAACGTCGGCGGAGCGGACCCAGCGGTTGCGGTACCACTCGGCCTTGCCGTCACGGAGGCGCACGCCGTGGACCATGCCGTCGCCGGTGAACCAGTGGTAGGCCGCCGGGTCGGTGGACCCGATCGGGTTGGGCCCGTTGCGCAGGAAGCTGCCGTCGAGGTCGGCCGGCACGGTGCCGGTGACGGTCAGGTCGGTGGCCGTGAGCTCGTTGGCCACGGGGGCGAAGTTCCCCTCGAGGTACGGGTTCGACACGTCGGTCTCCCATCGTCCGCGTCGGCGTGAGCGCCCCGCCGAGGCCGGCCGGGCCGCCGTCCCGCGGAGGGTAGACCTCCGGGTCGTTGCGTGCGCCGCTCGCCGCAGGCTCGCCGGCTGAGGGGTGGAGGCGCGGCGACCGGAAGGGTCGACGGTCGTACGCTCCGCGGATGGCGGACGCGGCGGTGATCCCCGAGCGGGCCCGGCGGCCGTGGTGGCTGCGGGTCCTGGCGTGGTGGCCGGTCGTCCCGCTCCTCGTGGGGATCGTGCTCGTGTACGAGGGCAAGCAGCGCTACGAGGAGTACGTGTCGGTGCCCGCCGCCGACATCGTGATGCTCCAGGTCGGCGGTGCTCGGCCGTTCGTGGTGTGCGGGAGCGACTACCGCCCCGGCGGCTACCCGACCCTGGTGGCCGACCGCTGCGAGGCGCTCTTCGCCGAGCGGTCGACGACGACGAGGGTGATGTTCTGGGTCGGGGTCACCCTGACCCTCGCTGGCCTCGCCTTCCTGGTGCGCCACGTCGGCCTGCGCCGGTCGTGGCCCTACGTCGCCCTCGGCGCCGGCGTGGCCAGCTGGTACCTGATGATGTGGCTCTTCCACCTCCCGTTGAAGGGTGGGGAGTGCGCGAGCGTCAGTGGCGCCGGTGAGATGGGCTACGGCTCGGACAACCCCTGCCGAGGCATCGTCGACCGGGCAGGGTGGCTCGAGATGTTCTTCTTCCTCTCAGCGGTGGGACTGGTCGGCACCGGTCTCGTGGTGTCGGTCCGCCGGGGCATCTACTGGGTGGCCCGCAACCCGGGCTCCTGAGCGGTCAGCCGAGCGGGGTCGCGTCGAGGCGGCGGGCGACGGCGGCGGCGAAGCGGTGCTCGGAGCCAGGGCTGGTGTGGAGGAAGAAGCTCGGCTCGAAGAGCTCGGCCTCGAGCAGCATCGGGCCGTCGTCGCCCATCACCATGTCGTAGCGGGCGTAGAGGGGCACGGCGCTGGCGCAGTCGCAGCCGTTGCGCCGCAGGATCGACGGCACGACCCGGGCGACGGTGTCGGCCAGCTCGTGCTCGGCATCGGTGACCGTCGTGGCGGTGATGGACTCCCGGTACTCGCCGCCGATGAGGCCGCCGCCGAGGGCGAGCAGTGGGCCCTTCGCCAGCGTGTGGGAGAGCTCGCCGTCGAAGTAGACGACCGACCGCTCGCCGACCTCGGCCACGCCGGGGATGCACGGCTGCACCATCACCTCTTTGCCCTTGGTGAGGACGTGCTCGCCGAGGGCGAGGGCCTGCGGGTCGTCGGCGGCGAAGCGCCCAGTGTCCTTCGAGCCGGCCGAGACCGTGGGCTTCACCACCACCTCGGCGCTGGTGCCGGTGACGGCGTCGAGTGCGGACCGCACCGACTCCTCGTCGTCGCAGACCGTCGTGGGCACGATGGCCACGCCCTCGGCCTCGAGGTCGAGCAGGTAGCGCTTGTCGAGGTTCCAGCGGATGGTGTGGGCGCAGTTGAGCAGCGGCTGGCCGGCCTCGGCCCGGGCGTCGAGCCACGCCAGCCAGGCGGCGGGCCGGTGGGTGTAGTCCCACGGGCTGCGGATCACGAGTGCGTCGTACCGCGCCCAGTCGACGGCCGGGTCGTGCCAGATCTCCGGCGTGGCCTCGACACCGACCGCGGCCAGCGCCGGCAGCACCAGCGCCAGATCCGTGTCCGGGTCAGCGGCCAGGTAGTCGTCGTCCGTCGTGACGTAGGCGATGGAGCGGCCGGTCATCGCGGGGAGGATAGGAGCGGAACGCCCCGCGATGGGGGGCGGGCGGGTGGCTCAGCCGGCGACGCGGCGGTCGGTGGGGGCCTGGCGGAGGGCCCATTCGACGAGGGGGCGACAGCTCGGCCAGGTGTCGGTGCGGACGGGCTCGTCGGCGTGGTCGGCCAGCGCGACGGCTTCGGTGTAGCGGGCCCAGAAGTCGGTGGGGGTGACCTCGATGATGGCGACCTCATCCGACGAGGCGGCGCCGCGCAGCTGCTCGAGCACCGCGTCGGCGGTGGTGGGCATGAGCGTGGCGTTGCTCACCGCGCTGCCGGCGTTGTGGTCGATCTCGACCCGGAAGGCGAAGCGGCTGTCGTCGGCGAGGCGCACCCCGGCGAGCAGCCACTCGTCGTCGTCGAACAGGTCGCGCACGACGGTGGTGCGCTCGAGCTCGGCGTCGTCGAGGCGGGCGAGCCACGGCGGGATCTCGGTCTCGGAGCCGTCGAGCGCGGCCCGCAGGCGCCGGCGCAGCGTGTCGTCGGCGATGAGCCCGGCCAGCGCGGTGGCGTAGGTGAGCGAGTCGGAGGTGCCGAGGTCGACGTAGCGGAGCACGACGTCCTCGATGACCTTGTCGCGCACGAGCTCGCGGTCGACGGTGACCGGCGGGTCGGGGTGCAGGATCATGGACAGCGTGGCGCTGGCCAGCCCGAGGATGTCGAGCGGGTTCCCGCCGGCGACGTGGCGGCGCACGATCGCCAGCAGGTCGTCGAGGGCATCGTTCTCGTCGGCCGGGCCGTCGATGTCGTCGAGGCCGTCCAGGTCATCGAGACCGTCCGGCTCGTCAGGGTCCACCGGTTCCACCTCGTCGGGCGCCATGGACGCCGAGGCTAGGTGCTGGCCCGCCGCCGTCCCCGCCCGGCCGGAGCAGCTGCCGACCGGCCCGTCGAAACCGGGTCGTCCTCCCGATCCCTGACGCCACGTCGTCGGGCAAGCTGACGGACGTGAGCGCCAACGGAACCTCCTCATCCGACGAACGGGCTCAGCGGGTCGGCCGGGCCTTCCTCGCCGTCGGCGCCCTGCGGGCCGCCCGCACCGCCAACGCCTGGCACCCGTTCAGCCGCCTGGGCCGGGCGTCGTTCCTCTCCTTCCCCAGCGGGCTGACCGCGTCGGAGATGCCCTTGCACGCCCTGGCGTGGCAGATGCTGGGCACGGCCGGGTTCGTGGCCGCTGGTGGCCTGCGCACCAGAGCCGGGCGCACCGGGCTGCTGCTGAGCGCGGCGTCGGCGGCGGGCCTGATCGGGCTCGACCGGGTCGCGGGCCAGGCGGCCGACGTGCTCGAGGCCGCCCTCGTCGATGAGCTCGGCGACGAGTACCGCAGCCTCATGGCCCCCGAGATGGCGCCGCCCCAGAACAGTCCCATCACGCGGCGCCAGGTGGTGAACCCGGTGCCCCAGCTGCGGCGTCGCTACGCCACGGCGCGCGACGTCTCCTACGGCGAGCTGGGTCGGCGCAACCAGCTCGACGTGTGGCGCCGGGCCGACCTCCCGGCCGACGCGAAGGCGCCGGTGCTGGTGCAGGTGCACGGCGGGGCCTGGATCACGGGGAACAAGGAGCAGCAGGGCGCGGCGCTCATGGCCCACATGGCCGAGCGCGGCTGGGTGTGCGTGGCGGTCAACTACCGCCTCTCGCCGAAGGCCACGTGGCCCGACCACATCGTCGACGTGAAGCGGGCGCTGGCCTGGGTGAAGGAGCACGTCGCCGAGTACGGCGGCGACCCCGACTTCGTGGCCATCACCGGCGGCTCGGCCGGCGGCCACCTGTCGTCGCTCGCCGCCCTCACCCCGAACGTCGCCGCCTTCCAGCCCGGGTTCGAGGACGCCGACACGACCGTGCAGGCGGCGGTGCCCTTCTACGGCGTCTACGACTTCACCAACCGCGACGGCACCAGCCGCGCTGACATGGAGCCGATGCTCGCCCACATGGTCTTCAAGTCGAAGCGGGCCGATACGAGCGACGTGTGGGAGCAGGCCAGCTCGATGAGCTGGGTCGGCCCCGACGCGCCGCCGTTCTTCGTCATCCACGGCAGCAACGACAGCCTGGCGCCGGTCGAGCAGGCCCGGTCGTTCTCGCACATGCTGCGGGAGGCGTCGAACGAGCCCGTCGTCTACGCCGAGCTGCCCCGGGCCCAGCACGCCTTCGACATCCTCTCGTCGGTGCGCACCCGTGCCACCGTCGAGGCCGTCGACCGCTTCCTCGCCTTCGTGCGCACCGAGCACGCCATCGAGGTCGCCGCCGCGGCCGCCGGCGGGACGGGCCCGACCACGCCCTGACCACCCGAAAGGTGGCTCACCAGATACAGCCGGCCGCAGCAGGTGAGCCAGCTTTGGGGTCTCGCGGGAAAGGTGGCTCACCAGATACAGCGGGCCGAAGCAGGTGAGCCAGCTTTCGGGGAGAAGGCGGAGGGGCGAGGGCTAGCCGAGGACGGGGAAGCGGCGGTCGGCAGCCAGGCGGTCGAGGGCGTCCTGCATCACCCCGACGAGCTCGTCGTAGCAGGTGGTGACCACGTCGTCGTCGTCGGCGGCCTCGGGCCCGTAGCGCTGCGACCAGTCGATGGGCTCGAGCAGCTCGGTGACGATCTTCGAGGGCAACGGGATGGTCGGCATGCCACCGGGGGCCAGCACGAACGGTGGCCCGAGCGAGACCGGCCACACCTTCACGCGCAGCAGCTTGTCGAGGCGGAGGAACCGGGCCACGGCCTCGCCGCGGGTGAGCACGACGAGGGTCTCGTGGGCGCCGATCGACACGGCCGGAACGATCGGCACCTGCTGGCGCAGCGCCAGGCGCACGAGGCCCCGCCGCCCACCGAAGTCGATGCGGTTGCGCTCGCTCCACGGCCGGAACACTTCGTGGTCGCCGCCGGGATAGACGATCAGGATGTTGCCGCCCTCGAGGATGGCCTCGGCCGCCTCGTTGCCGGCTTCGATGGCGCCGGCCTTGGCCATGACCGGCCCCACGCCGGGCAGCGACAGGAAGAAGGAGTGGAAGAGGGCGTAGATGGGCTCCTCGTCGCCCCGCTCGCGCCACCACGCGGTGAGCAGCACGGGGATGTCGGGCGGGGCCTGGCCGCCGGAGTGGTTGCCCACCACCAGGAAGGGGCCGGCGTCGGGCACGTTGTCCCACCCCCGCACCTCGGAGCGGAAGTACCGGGTGTAGAGCTCGAGGATCGGCCGGGCCGCCCGCAGGAAGCCAGGGTCGCGGGCGTCGCCGATCACCGGCTCGGGGGCGGCGTCCTCCTTCACGGCTCCCCCCCGCCGCTGTCGGGCTCGGGCTCGGCCTCGCCCTCCAGCCCGGGCACGAAGCCGCTCACCGCCAGGCTGTCGTTGATGAAGGCGGTGACCTGCCGTGACCAGAGGTAGCCGACGTGGTTGCCGGCGTACCAGGAGATCTCGGGCTCGTCCCAATGGCGCCACAGGGCCAGGGCCTGGTCGGGCGGGGCCATGCGGTCGCCCAGCCCGGCGAAGATGAACCGCCGGCCCTCGGGCACCCGGGGGGCGAACGCCAGCGGCGACACGACCCGGTGCACGAGCTCGGCGTTGCCGTCGAGGATCTCGTGCTCGACGGCCCGCAGCCGCACGCGGTGCGGGGCCTGCTGGTGGAACATCGCCGGGAAGTCGACGACGGGCACGCCGGCGATCACGGCGTCGACGTCGTCGACCAGCCCGCTGAGCAGGCTGGCGATGTAGGCGCCGAGGGAGATGCCGAACAGGGCGACCTGGGGCGCGTCCTGGTCGTGCACCCAGCCGAGGAGGCGGCGGATGTCCCACACCGACTCGGCCAGACCGTGGACGGTGTTGATGAGGTCGAACGACAGGAAGGCCTCGCCGCTGACGCGGGTGATGCGGCGGGCGCCGTGCAGGGGCAGCACCGGCATGACCACGTTGAGCCCGAGGTCGCGGTGGAGATGCAGGGCGTGCAGCCCGAAGAGGTCCATGAACGGGAAGCCCATGCCGAAGCCGTGGATGGCCACGACCCACGGACGGGGCGGCCCTTCGTGGCGCAGCACCGTGGCCGACGCGGTCTTGTTTGCCGCATAACCGTTCCAGCGGGCGGCGCCGGGCTCGTCGTCACGGGGCTCCCAACCGCTGGGGAAGAGCAGCCGCTGGTACGACGTGCCCAGGAACTTTCCCCGGTCGAACGAAGGGTCGGTGAGTGGCGGAGGGTCGCGGTGGTATGACGCGGGGTCGTCGAGCCAGCCCCGGGCGTCGAAGAGCAGCCGGGCGTGGGCCAGCTCGGCGGCGACGCGGTCGAAGTCCGACTGCACCGGGAAGCGGTTGGGGCCCATGGCGAGGGCGAGGATCAGCTCGTCCATGGCGACGTGGGCGGCGAAGCCGGGGGAGAGCGTCGGCACCGGCAGGTCGACGGGGTCGCCGCGGCCGCGCATGGCGGTGGAGCCCATGAAGTGGGCGGTGCGGGGCACGGCCGACAGGGCGCGGGTCGGGGCGCGCAGCGACAGCAGCTGCTCGATGCCGTCGACGGCCTGCTTGGCGCCTCGGGCGATGGCGTAGGGCACGACGAGGAACGGGTTGGTCGGGTCGCCGCCGTCGTCGGGGGCATCCCCGCTGTCGGCCGGTGGGGCCGGGGGGATCTGGGTCGTCACGCGTGCTCCTCGGTCCGGGCCTGGTCGGTCAGGTCGACCACCTCGGCCTCGTCGGTGGTGCACAGCTCGACGAGCTCGCCCACGGCGGCGACGAACCGGTCGGCGACCTCACCGACGTCGTCGACCAGGTCGGGGCAGGCGATGATGCCGACGTCGACCTTGCCGTCGTGGCTGAGCACGGTGAGGTTGAGGCCGGTGTTCGCGATCAGCGGGCCCATCGGATAGAGCGCCACCAGGCGGGCGCCGGCCAGGTAGAGCGGCATGGGCGGCCCGGGCATGTTCGACACGATCGTGTTGAACAGCGGCGGGTGGTGCTTGCCGAGCCCCAGCCGTGAGTAGAGCGCGGCCCCCGCGGTCAGCAGCGCAGCGGGCATGAGCCCGAGCCACGTGTCGAGGATGCTGGCGTCGAGAGCCTGGCCGGCGGCCTTGGCCGTGGTCGTCGTCTCGTGGATCGAGTGGACGATCGCCGCCGGGTCGTCGAGGTCGACGGGCAGCTTCACGAGGATGTTGGAGGTGTGGTTGCCGAACTCCTCGCCCTCCTTGCGGCGGTCGACCGGCACCGACGCCACCAGCGGCTCCTCGGGCGTCTCGCCCCGGGCATGGAGGTAGCCGCGCATCGCCATGGTCGTGGCGGCGAGCACGACGTCGTTGATGGTGGCGCCGAGCTCGTGGTGCACGAGCGACAGGTCGGCGAGCGAGCAGCGCCGGAAGGCCACGGTGCGGCTGGAGGTGAGGGGACCGTTGATGGGGGAGGCGGGGGCGAAGGAGAGGATCGCCCCCGGTTGGGCGGCGACCTCCTTCGCCGACCCGGCCATCGTCACGACCGTGCTCACGATGGCGCCGGGCACCCGGACGATGCGCCCGATGGCGGCGGGCACGGAGTGGAGGATGAGGCGCCGCACCGACGGCGGCTGCTCGAAGCTCGGCGGTGGCGGCTCGGGGTGGGCGACGATCTCGGGGGTCAGGTCGAGCAGCGAGGTCATCATGTCGCCGCCGGCCGAGCCGTCCATCAGGGCGTGGTGCACCTTGGTGACCAGGGCGACGGTGCCGTCGGCGAAGCCCTCGACCAGCCACGTCTGCCAGAGCGGGACGTCGCGTCGCAGGGGCTGGGCGCACACTTTGCCGACGAACAGTTCGAGGTCCTCCACCCCCGCGTCGCCGCCGAGGTGGTGGAAGAGCAGGTGGTTGCCGAGGTCGAACTCGTCGTCCTCGATCCAGCGGGGGTGGTCGAGCCCGGCGGGCACCTCGACCAGCTTGCGGCGGAACGGGGGGATGAGGTGCAGCCGCTCGCTGTAGAGCTGCACGAGGCGGTCACGCGAGAACTCGCCCTCGGCCGTCGCCGGGTCGAGCACCAGCACGCCCACGACGTGCAGGTGCATCGTGGGCGACTCCAGCTCGAGGAACGCCGCGTCCATGCCGGTCACTCGCTCGACCATCGCCGCTCCTCCCGGGGCTCACGCCCGGCGCTCAGGCCGGGCTGTGTTCGGCTGCTGTGTCCTTGGCCCAGCGGTAGTCGGCCTTGCCGCTGGGTGATCGTTCGATGCGGGGCACCAGCACGAGCTGCTTGGGGAGCTTGTAGCTGGCGAGGGAGTGGCGGGCGTGGTCGCGGAGCTCGTCGAGGGAGGGGGAGCGGTCGGGCCGGGTCTGGACCACGGCGGTCACGTGCTCACCCCACCGCTCGTCGGGAAGTCCCACGACGACGGCGTCCACCACGTCCGGGTGGGCCTTCAACACCCCCTCCACTTCCTCCGGGTAGACCTTCTCCCCACCCGTGTTGATGCATTGTGAGGCGCGGCCCAACACGGTGATAGTGCCGTCCGACTCCACCTGCGCGAGGTCCCCCGGCAGGGCCCACCGCCTGCCGCCGGACTCGACGAAAGTGGTCGCCGACTTGGTCTCGTCGCCCTTGTAGCCCAGAGGGACGCGGCCGCCGCGAGCCAGGTGTCCGGTGGCCCCGGAGCCGGGAACGACCGGGTTCAGGTCGTCGTCGAGCACGTCGGTGCGGCCGTCGACCTTCAGCCGGGGAGCGCCGTACTTGTCGTCGGCGGGCGGGGCGCCGCCGAGCTGACCGGTCTCGGAGGAGCCGAAGGCGTCGGCGACGATCACGTTCGGCAGCACCTCGGCCACCTTCTGCTTGGTGGAGGGCGACAGGATCGCCCCGCCGGAGCCGAGGGCCATGAGCGACGACGTGTCGACGGCGCTCGGGTCGCGCTCGAGCTCGTCGAGCAGGGGCCGGGCCATGGCGTCGCCGACCACCACGAGCACGTTGACGTGCTCGGCGGTGACCAGCTGCCAGGTGACGACCGGGTCGAAGTGGCCGTCGGGCAGCAGCACGAGGGTGCCGCCGCCGAAGAAGGTGGAGAAGGCGAGCCAGTGGGCGCTGGCGTGCATGAACGGCGGCACGGGCAGGGCCACCACGCCGAAGTCGAGCAGGCGCCCGGGTAGCTCGTCGGGCGTGGTGATGACGTTGCCCATCTGCATCGGGTCGCCGCCGCCCATGGCCGCGAAGAAGATGTCCTCGTGGCGCCACAGAACGCCCTTCGGGGCACCGGTGGTGCCGCCGGTGTAGACGCAGTAGACGTCGTCGCCGGAGCGCTCGACCGTGGGCCGGTCGTCGGGCTGGGCGGCGAGCTCGGCCTCGTAGTCGAGCGCCCACGGCGAGGTGGGGCGGGGGCCGGGGCTGAAGTCGTCGACCTCGAGCACCAGGCGCTGCTCGGCCATGGCGTCGAGAGCGGGGCCGACCATCGGGGCGAACTGCCGGTGGTGCACGAGGGCGACCAGGTCGGCGTCGTCGTAGAGGTAGCGCAGCTCGGCGTCGACGTAGCGGTAGTTGATGTTGATGGGGACGGCCCGCAGCTTGAAGCAGGCGAGCATGCCCTCGAGGTACTCGGGCCCGTTCACCAGCTGCAGTCCGACCGAGTCGTCGGGGCCGACGCCCGCGACGGCGAGGCGGTAGGCGAGCTGGTTGGCCCGCCGGTCGAGGTCGGCGTAGGTGAGGCGACGCTCGCCGGCGATGACGACGGGCCGGTCGGGCACCGCGTCGACGACGAGCTCGAACATGTCCGCCAGGTTGAATCCGGCCATGGACATCCCCTCCCTTTGCCCCTAGGCGCCACCATCGGCCTTTGCGCACACTCTCCGTTGGGGCGGCCTGTCGCTAGGGCCGAAAGGGGGTGGCGTGTGGAGGAACTGACCGGTCTGGATGCACGTTTCCTGTACTCGGAGACGCGCGCCGCCCACATGCACACGCTGAAGATCATCGTGATGGACATGTCGGAGCGGGCCGACGAGCTGACCACGAGCGAGTTCGTCGCCCGGGTCGAGGCCCGCCTCGACCGCCTGCCCGTCCTGCGCCGCCTGGCCGTGCCCGTGCCCTACCGGTTGGGCCATCCGGTGTGGGTCGAGGCGCCCGGCTTCGACGTCACCCGCCACGTGCACTGGCGCTACGTCGGTGGCACCGGCACGAGCCTCGACCTGGCGACGATCGTGGCCCAGGTGGCGGCCGAGCAGCTGCCCCGTGACCGCCCGCTGTGGGACCTCACCGTGGTGGAGGGCCTCGAGGGCGAGCAGGTGGCGTTCGTGATGAAGCTCCACCACTCGCTCGCCGACGGCGGGGCGGCGGTGGCGCTGTTGGAGAACGCCTTCGTGCTCGACGACGCCGAGGCCTACGTCGAGCCGGCCCATCCCGAGCCCATCCCGTCCGACCAGGAGCTGGTGCGCCAGGCGTTGGTGAACGGCTCCCGCCGGGCGCTGGGAGTGCCCCGTCTGCTGGTGCGCACGGCCAGCGGGCTCCTGGCGGCGCGTCGGGCCCAGCACGAGCTCGACGTCTCGCTGCCCACCTACTTCTCGGGGCCCCGCACGTCGTTCAACGCGTCGCTGGTGCCGGAGCGCACGTTCGCCATGAGCGCGCTCGACCTGCCGGCGCTGCTGAGCGCCAAGAAGGCGGCGGGGGCGACGCTGAACGACGTGTTCCTCGCCGTGTGCGGGGGCGCGCTGCGTCGCTACCTCGAGCGGCGGGGCGAGCTGCCGGAGGCGGGCCTGGTGGCCGGCGTGCCGATGGCGACCGGGCCGAGCGAGGTGCACTTCAGCGGCAACCACCTCGACAACCTGGCCGTGCCGATGGGCACCGACATCGCCGACCCGGTCGAGCGAGTGCGCCTGATCCACGAGGCCACGGTGGCGGGGCGCAAGGTGCGCGAGGCGCTGGGCCCCGAGCTGTTCGAGGGCCGGGCCGCGCTGACCCCGCCGATGCTCTACCCGATCGGCATCCGCCTGTGGGCCCGCACCCGCCTGGCCGACCGCACGCCGCCGCCGATCAACCTGATCGCGTCGAACGTGCGGGGCCCGGCCGACCTGCCGTCGATGGGTGGCGCCAAGGTCACTGCGCTCTATTCGATGGGACCGATCCTGGAGGGAATCGGGCTGAACGTCACTGCCTGGAGCTTCCGAGACGAGTTAGACGTGTCGGTGATGGGTACGCCGGGGACGTTGGCGGACCCTTGGGACCTGATCGACGATCTGCACGCGGCGGCGGCCGAGCTCACGAGATCACTGGGGGTGAGCCGGTAGCCGTCGCTCGGGGGTGATCCGTGATGACCACGACCGTTGCTGTTCGGAATCCACGCTCGGCTCGCCGCCGGAGCGCCCTCGTGGCCCTGGCCACGGTCATGGCGATGGTGCTGGCCGTCGGGTGCGCCGGGAACCGCGGCGCGACCGTCGGTGACGACGCCGGCGCCGCCGAGGTGCGGGGCGCCACCCAGCAGCAGGACACCGCGTTCGGCACGCTGCCGTCACCGTGCGGCCCGGGTGATGCGGCGGGCGCGACCCAGCAGGGCGTGACCGACACCGAGATCACCATCGGCTACGGCGACGACGCCGGCTACCAGGGCGCCCCCGGCCTGAACCACGAGATGTCCGACGCGGTGAAGGCGATGATCGCCTGGTGCAACGCCCAGGGCGGCATCAACGGCCGCCAGGTCGTCGGCAGGTACTACGACGCCAAGGTGCTCGAGGCGTCGAACGCCACCCAGGAGGCGTGCGGCCAGGTGTTCATGCTCGTGGGCCAGGGCTGGGCGCTCGACGGTGGGGCCGAACCGGCCCGGCTGAACTGCTCGTTGGCCACGGTGCCGGGGTTCACCAGCAACTCCGAGTTCGCCATGGCGCCGCTGATGGTGCAGCCGAACCCGAACCCGACCGACTTCAACAACGTGCAGCAGGCCGCGGCGCTGGCCCGGGCGTTCCCGGGCGAGGTGAAGAAGGCCGCGGTCGTCTACAGCACGCTGCCGTCGACGATCGACGCCACCGAGAAGATGCTCGGGACCTACACCTCGCAGGGCTTCGAGTTCCTGGACGGCTGCCGCCAGACCTACGCCATCCAGGGCGAAGCCGACTGGAAGCCGATCGCGCTGCGCCTGAAGGAGTGCGGAGCCGAGATGGTGTACTTCTCGGGCACGCCGATCCCGCACTTCGAGAACCTCCTCGATGCGTCGAACCAGGTCGACTACCACCCGATCTGGTTCAGCGAGACCAACTTCGCCACGCCGCAGCTGGCCGACTGGAACGTGTCGGGCTACGGCGACGACCTGTACGTGCGGATGACCTACACGCCGCTCGAACAGGCCGACGTGAACCCGGCCACGCAGCAGTACATCGACATCGTGAAGGGCAACGGCGGCGACGTCGCACTGCTGGGCGCGCAGTCGACCTCGGCGTTCCTGCTGTGGGCGACGGCGGCCAAGGCATGCGGTTCGAACCTCACGAGCGCCTGCGTGCTCGACGAGCTGAGCCGGGTGCACGAGTGGACCGGTGGCGGGCTGCACTCGCCGATGGACCCGGGCGCCAACCTGCCGGGCGACTGCGGCATGGTGCTGAAGCTGGAGGGCAACGAGTACGTGCAGTGGGCGCCCGAGGAGCGAGGCACGTTCGAGTGCGACCCCAGCTTCATGGTGAAGGTCGACCCGCCGCTGACCTCGACGGGGTCGTTGCAGATCGACGAGAGCCGGGTGTCGCAGAAGAACCGCGTGGGCGGCTGACCGCCTGGGTTAGGCGGGAGCCGGCTGGGCCATCTGGGCGAGCATGGC
Source organism: Acidimicrobiales bacterium (assembly GCA_965279255.1). Lineage (GTDB taxonomy): Bacteria > Actinomycetota > Acidimicrobiia > Acidimicrobiales > Acidimicrobilacustridaceae > CAMFLJ01. The sequence continues at coordinate 3,533,830 of OZ257146.1, read as the reverse complement.
GTCGAGGGCGGCCTGGTCCGGCGCCGGGAACGCGTCGGCGGCCGGCACCCGGGCGAGGCTGTCGAGCAGCTCGGGGAGCATGGCCCCCGAGGCCGCGGGCAGGTGGGCGCTGAGCACGTGATCGGGCTCGATGCGGCGGATCCGGTCGAGGTCGCTGGCGAAGACGTCGGTGTCGACCTTGTGCAGCCAGGCGGAGTCGATGGTGCCCCAGAGCACCTGGCCGCCCCGCAGATCCGCCCCGGCGACGTCGGCGCTCTCCGGGGGCTCGTCGGTGAACAGCGCCCCGAAGCAGTCGGACGTGAACAGGGCGTTGGCCTTGCTGTCGTGGAAGCCCACGGTGATCGGGTTGTCGAACGCCGGCGGCTTGACGCCGGTGAGGGTGCGGTCGCCCAGCGCGATGGTCTCGCCGGGGTTGACGAAGTTGACCCGGTCCATCGGCAGCGGGGCCTGGAGTCCCATGATCCCGACCCCGAAGAAGGTGGTGATCACCCGCAGCCGCGGGTTGGCCTCGAGCAGCGCCGTGACCGCGCCGATGTGGTCGGGATCGGTGTGGGTGAGCCACAGCCACCGCAGGTCGCCGGGGTCGATGACCGTGGCGAGGGCGGCGAGGTACTCGTCGCGCATCACGACCGGGCAGGTGTCGACGAGGACGGGCTCGGCGCCGTGGAGGACGAAGGAGTTGACGGGGAGGTGACCGAGGCCGGGGATGGCGACGGCGGTGGTGACGGCATCGATTCCGGGCGCGGCGCGGTAGGTCGAGTACATGGCAGTGCTCCTTGCGGGGTGCGGTGGGGAGGTGACGTTGACGACGCGCCGCTCTCGAGCGGCCGCCGGGGTGACGGAGGTGGCTGGGCTCAGCGCCCGTCGGTGGCCGCTTCGGCGGCGGCCTTGAGCCTGCTCAGCGTGTGGCGCATGCCCTCACGCAGTTCGCCGGCCCGGTTGGTGGGGACGTCGACGATGCGGGCCCAGGTCGGGATCCAGTGGACGTCGTAGGACTCACGCACCCGGGTGGCCCCGTCGGGGGTCACCTCGAGGTCGTAGCGCCAGACGGTGGACTCCCGCCCGCCCTCCTCGGTGAAGAAGGCGAAGGTGCGGCCGCGGTCGGCCTCGAGGACGCGGCCGTTGCGTGACCATTTCATCAGGCCGGCGGGGCCGCCCTTGTTGTGCCCGACGAAGGTGGCGTCGACCACGGGCCCGGTCGAGCCGTTGGTCCACTCGACCTGCAGGCACTCGGGGCTCCACTCGCCCATGCGGGGCAGCTCGGCGACGAGGTCGTAGATCGCATCGGCCGGGGCGTCGATCACGATCTCCTCGCTGTCGGTGCGGAGCCACCACCTGCTGCTCGTGCCGGTCATCTCGGATTCTCCTGCTCGGGTCTGAGCTGTCATGTAGCAATGGTTATAGGTCGTAGCTAAAGCTGTCAACCAGAAGTTTCGCTACGTCACGCGGTATGGTTGCCCCATGAGCGCCGCTCCCAGTCCACCCCAGGAGGAGCCGGCGCGCCTCGATCGTCGGGCGCGCCGACGCCAGGAGACCATCGAGGAGATCCTCGAGATCTCGGTGGTCGTCATGACCGAGGAGGGGGTCAACGGGCTGAGCCTCAGCGAGGTGGCCCGGCGCCTCGGGGTGCAGCCGCCGTCGCTCTACAAGTACTTCCCGTCGCTGCACGCGGTCTTCGACGCCATCTTCGAGCGAGGCCAGCGCGAGAACCTCGAGGTCATGCGGGCGGCCATGGCCGACGCCGAGCCCGGGCTCGACGCGTTGACCAAAGGCCTCGAGGCGAGCGGCTCGTGGGCGCTGGCCAACCAGGCCGTTGCGCAGCTGCTCTTCTGGCGCCCGGTGCCGTCGTTCGAGCCCTCGCCCGAGGCGTTCGCCCCGAGCGTCGAGATGGTGGCGATGCAGCACCAGGCCATGAACGACGCCGTCGACGCCGGCCAGCTGGGCGAGGGCGCCCGGGACATCGGGTCGGTGTACCTCGTGTCGATCTTCGTGACGGGCGTGATCAGCCAGGCCATGGCCAACGAGCCCGAGCTGCCGTGGGGCCAGGGTCGCTTCACCCCCCTGTTCCCGGAGCTGATGGGCCTCCTCGTCGCCGCCTATCCACCCGCTGCGAAGAAGGCGGCGGGCAGCACGAAGCGGGCGTCGACGGCGAAGGCGCCCCGCTGAGACCTGGCGGGTAGGTCGGTCCCTCGTCGGGGCCTCAGCTCGCCGGCCAGCGTGAGGTGAGCTCGTCGGCGGCCCATGCCGGCCATCGGGCCGGGCCGACGAGGACGCCGCCGATGAACGTGGCCACCTTCACCGGGCCGTCGTAGGCGGAGTTGTCGAAGAGGTTGGCCGTGTCGACGAGCGGCACCGCGGCGGCGACGTTGGCCCAGAGGCGCTCGGCCCGGGCGACGATCTTGTCGACGGGCACGTCGTGGCCGCCGGCGGCCACCCGGGCAGCGACGCGGTGCGGGGCGAGCCGGGTCGGGATCATGAGCACGTGGAGGGCCACGTGGTACCCGGTGGCGTGGGCCCGGTGGATGAGCTCGAGCTTCGACGGGTGGGAGAAGACGGTCTCGGCGATCAGCGCCCGACCTTTGCTGATTAGCGCGGCGCGGGTGGCCTCGGCGACGCGTGCCGCGTCGTAGGAGTGGCCCATCGGGTCGTCGGGCCAGCGCTGTCTGGCGATCTCGTCGGCGTTGACGAACACCGACCGGGGGAGCGTCGGGACGAGCACGTCGCGCACGAAGCTCGACTTGCCGGCGCCGTTGGGACCGACCACGAGGTCGAGGCGGCTCACTCCTCGTCGAGCATGGTGGCGGTGCCGTCGGGCGCGTAGGAGACCATGCGGCCCTCGGCGTCGATGGCGACGGTGGTCATCCCGAGGTTCGTGGCGACCTTGCCGAGCGACGTGCGGCGGGCCCGCTCGTCGATGAGGGTGTCGAGCTCGGCGTTGGCGACGACGCGCTCGGGGTCGGTGAGCTCGGCGATCTCGGCCTCGCCGGCGATGACGGCCTCGACCCGGCGGCGCGAGGCGGTGTCGCGCATCGACACGTGCATGCCGACCCGGGCCCAGTGCTCGAGCTGCATCTTCGCCGAGCGGCTCTCGATGGGGCCTTCGACGGCCGCGGCCTCGATGAGGTCGGCGGCGAAACGGGTGGGCTTGTCGGCCAGCTTCTCTGCCATCGGTCTGCTCCTCGGTGCCGCCGGTTGGGGCGGCGTCGCAAGATGAGACGAGCGTAGCAGAATGAGACGATTTCCCGATCCTCCCTGGTGAGAAGGGCACGGTCCCCCGCCGGGACCGAACCGGCCCCTAGGTTGCCCCCTCGACATCTGAGCCCGGATCGTCCCGGGATGGAGGCACGAATGCGTAGGACAGTGGCAGCGATCGGCACGGTGGCAGTGGTCGCCCTGATGGCGGCGGGATGCTCGAGCTCGGGCAAGAGCGACAGCTCCTCCGCAGAGCAGGCGACCACGACGTCGGCGGCGCCGGCGCTCACGAACGCGGACCTGCAGCCGATGCTGCTCACCGCGTCGGACCTCGGCGCAGACTGGACCGAGGACAGCAGCTCGTCAGGCAGCTCCTCCACCTCGCCGAGCTGTCTCAAGAGCCTCACCAGCTCCGAGGGCAGCGGGGGCGCGTCGGTCGAGGCGCAGTTCAAGTCGGGCGAGACGGTGTTCGCCTACGAGGGCCTCGGCGCCGTCGGTGGCGAGTCCGGGGCGCAGGCCGCCTACGAGCAGGTCACCGCCGCGCTCGACAGCTGCCAGGACCTGACCTTCAGCTCCGACGGCCAGCCCGTGGCGGCGACCATCAACCCGACCGGCCCGGCCGGGGTGGGCGACCAGAGCCAGGGCTACTCGATGGCCTTCACCGCGAGCGGCATCCCGGTGACGCTCGACCTCGTCGTGGCCCAGGTGGGCGCCGTCGACGTGATCGTCATGTACGGCTACGCCGCTAACACGGCGGCGGGCAACGTCGGCCAGCTGGCCACCGCGGCCGTCAACAAGGTTCAGACGGCCACCCCGGCCGCCTGATCCTGATCGGTTGACCGGGCGGGCGCTCGGGCCACACGAACGGTGTGGCTCGGGCGCCCGTTCCGCGTTCGGGCGGCGGGGACGGGGATTCAGTACCTATGGCGCTTCAGAGTCCGAGAAGCTGTGCTTTCGCAGCTGCGAACTCGTCGTCGCTGAGGGCGCCGGCGACGTGGAGCTCGGTCAGCTCCCGTAGCTGTTCGCTCAGCGCCTTGCTCGGCGTGGCCACAGCAGCGGGACGGTCCAGCAGCTGCCGAACCCACCCGATCCGGGCCAGCCATACTCGGACCTTGTCGTCGCTCACCCGGACCTCGAACAAGGCCTCGTCCCCGTCGTGAGCCACCACCCTGATGAGGGTCCGGCTGCGGGGCACCGCCAGCCCGACCAGGCCCAGTGCAACGAGGCGAGTCGCGGTGAGCGCTGAGTCACCTCCGAGAACCTCGATGTCGACGACAGCGCCGGCCGCCCACGCAAGCGCTGGGTCCTTCCGCATGTTCTTGGCGTAGATGACGTCCCCAGCGCGGAACCTCAAGTAGGAGCCCCTGGCGAACTGCGGGATGACACCGACGCCGCCGACCAGAGCGGCGTCGCCGAAATGCACATGGTCCGGACCCGGTCCGTTCATAAGCCCCATGGTCGCCTCGCTCCGTGTCGCCTGGTCCGCTTCCGTCGCCCTCGCTCCACGCTACGCGAGTGGGCGGTTGGAGCTCGTGCCGCAACGCGGCCGGAGTCCCTCGCGATCAGGGCGTGTGGAGTTCTTTGCGGAGCTGCCTGAGTCGCACCCTGACGGGTGTCGGTCTCATGCCCATGAGGTTGAGCGGCGGGTCGATAGCCGTCAGGACGGCGTGTTCGACGTCGGCCAGAGCTGATCCATCGTCGACCGCTGTGATCGAGATGGACATGTGGGCCTTGATCCACTCGGTCAACGCAGCGTTCGAATCTCTGGTCAGGCGTGTGGGCGCCTCCAGCTGGAGGCTCAGAGGTTCCCGGAGGATGGATCCGATGGTGCGTCGGAAGGTCGACGACTTCAGGTTCCCCCCGATGTGGTTCCGGCCGACTCGCGAGGCGAGGGTTGCGTCGCTGGCCTTGCCGGAGTGGCGAGAGGTGGCACCGGCCTGACCCACGTAGATCGGTGTGGGAAGGAGCTCGCCGAGCTGGTCGGCCAGCATCTGGGCGGCAACCTCGTCGGGCCACCACGCGTAGAGCCCTGGGTTCGCCGCCTCTGGTCGGGCGGCGGGAAAGTCTCGGGCCGACATCGCAACCGATCGGTCCGTGAGGCGCTGGACGAGACCGGCAATGAGCGTTGGATCGACGGAGGTCATCTAGGTGGTGGGCTCAGATCAGCAGGTGTGCGAAAAGGCTCAGCTGGCGGAGCGGAACTCTTCGTAGCGCTCTTCGAGGCGGTCGGGGTCGGGGCGGTCGACGGCCTTGCTCGGGAGCACGATCAGGTTGCCGTGAAGATCCTGGAGGCCGTGGCGGAGCATCGGTCCGTCGACCTCGTCGAGGATGTCCTCACGGATCTCGACCACGTGATCGGGTCGGATACCGAGGATGTTCGAGTCGAACGCGGCGTGGTGGATCTTGCAGAGCGCCAACCCGTTCGGCACGACTGGCTCACCCCGAGGGTGGCGGTCGCTGAGGATGTGGGCGGCGTCGAGCAGCTCGGTGTGGCGTAGGTGGCAGATCGTGCACTTCTTGGCGTAGGCGGTGAGCACCCGCTGCCGAAAGCCGGCTTGGTGAACACGGGTGAGCCCCATCCGGGTGACGTACTGGCGTCGAGCGGTGGCAGAGGTGTCGGCGGCGATACCAGGGGCGAGCGCCTCGACGTCCTCGCAGGCCATGAGGAAGGTGAGGTTGGTCGGATCGTCGGCGGCGATGACCATCGGCCACAGCGGCGCGTACCAACCCTTTTCGACTCCTCGGAAGTAGAGGAGGGGCCGTCCTTGCTGCATCAGCTGGCGTAGGCCAGCGTTGTCACGGTGGGCCGGGTCGGTCTGGAAGTAGCGGTACCGGAGGAAGCCGTCGTCGCCGGCGACGTCGCCGTAGGGGTCGCTCGGGCTGGTGGTGATCGAGATGGGGAGTGATCGGCCACGCGGGGTCCAGATGCCGCGCTGGCCGATCAGCGTGACCCGCTGGCCGTTGAAGTCGAATCCCTCGGCGAGGGCTTTCCACGGCAGGCCCTCGCCGTAGCGAAGGCCAAGCTCCTCCACGTAGGTGAAGGCAGCCCACCGCATCAGCCAGTCTTCGTCCGGTGCCGCCATCCCGTCCCTCCTGCCGAGCTCGAGGTTAGGCCGAGCTCGTCAACAGCAGCTCGAGTCACGCGGGTGGCAGCGCGGCGGCAAGCCAGGTGGCGACGGCGTGGATCTCCTGGTCGCTCAAAGGTCCGTCCGCCTGCACCTGCTTCTGGAGGGCACGTGGCCAGGTGATGGTTATGCCTCGGAAGTTGAACGGTCGGGTGAACATGCCGACCTCGGGATCCACGAAGCAGAGCACCGGCCTGATGCCCACATTGTCGAACTGGCCGCCGAGGGCGTCCTTCACGACCGTCGCCTGGGCACCGACTTTCTGCGCCAGCACGGTGCGGTCGCGTCCGCCGACGTAGAGCCGCGTGTCTCGTCTGAACAGGCCGCCGACGTCCCGTCGCCGGATCTGGCCCTTGTACTTCTTGCTGTCGATCACGTAGACGCCGGTCGGGCCGATGGAGATGTGATCGATGTTGCCTCTGGTGCCGGGGACCCGGCGGTCGTGGAGGGTGATGACCCCATCCTCGGCGGCCGCATCGAGCCGTTGGCCCACTCGCCGCTCACCGCTGGCGCCCTTCTTCCAGGCGATGCTCGACTGGGGTTCATCCAACACCTTCAGGAGAACGGGCCCGAGGAGAGGAAGTCGCGACTTAACTCTCTCCTCTCTGGATCGCTCCTTTCGGAGGTACATCCGCTCGGCCGATGCGCCAGCAGTACCGGTGTTGATCGGCGGCTTCGGGGGCGGGATCGGCGGAGGAGGCAGCCTCTGATGTGGCGGCGGAGGAAGCGCCGACCGACAGGCCACGCAGGTGGCCTTCTTCGCGGTGCTGTTCCACCACGCCGAAGTACCAGGTGTGAGTTCGTTCGAGCAGGTTGCGCATACCGCCGGGTAGCGCAGGTTCAGTTGTCGTTCCGCCATCGCCAGTGAGTCTCGGACCGCCGCGCCTACTCCTTGAGGCACCTTTGTTGACGTGAGCGGCTCGCTCCCGTCACGAGTGGCCTGCGCCAGCGATGTCGGTCGGCACAGCGACTCGGCGCGTGCACGTATGCGTCCAATCCCGTGGATCGTGGACCCGGTAGCTCGTGACGTGGCCGTGCCCCGTGGCGACGACGCCTCCGGCTAGGGCGCTGAACAACCCCGGTTCGTCTGTTCACTAATGGGCTTTCGTTGGCCCCTGTGTCGGTGGAGGACCCGGCTCAGGAGGAACCTCAATCAAGATTGATATCGACCCTCGCGTGTCTGCTTCAACGATGATATTCATCGCTGGACACTCGGAGCTGAACACCCCGCCCCTTGTCCGGCGCTGACACTTCCGCAGGAAGTTGTGGACTCGAGACCACTCGGTATGTGGCTGGTTGAACACTCTCTCGACCGCAAGGGGCCAAGCCTCGTCTCCTCGCAGGAGGCCCTTCCTGAGCGCCTCGCGGAGAGCGATCGGGACCGCAACCTGAGGCTTACGGGATCGACTGCGGTGGCGCTCGCTCCCGAAGTAGTCGTTCATGGCGTGGCTGCTCGGCCCAATACCCACCGGCTTCGGCTGCGATTGCAGAGCGTCTCGGATTGCCGCACCGCCATCCTCGAGGAACAGGCTTAGGAGGTCCACCTCTGAGACAGGGCGAACCCTGTGCTCCTGGCTTATTTCGTTGCGAAAGAGCGCGTAGCGCCAAAGCGAGGCCGGATCGTCAAGGATTTCTGTAATCAGGAGTACATCGGCGAGTGCAGCTACCCAGACATCTGACTGGGTAGTCGCCTCAGGTGCGCTCAGGGCGAGGGCATCGATTCGCTCGAATGAGACAGCCAACCGGGGCAGACGAGCAGAGACGTCGAGCTCAAGAGTCGCCGACGAACCATCGTTGTGCCTGACAGCCCCTCCGTTCTTGATGTGATCTACGAATCGGCTCGACTGGAATGATGGCTTGTCGACGAGCTCCTTGAGCTTTGCTTCGATTCGTCTGGGAGCTCCCCGTCGTCCAGCCGCTGAGAGCGTGTGTGCCTTACACTCGATCGTGAGTCCGTCTCCCGGCACTTCGACAAATATGTCGACGTCAGGGTGACCGGGGGCCTCGTAGGTAAGACCTCGATGAACCGCCTTCTCTCCGAACACCTCAGCGAAGGCGGTGGCGGTTAGCTCCTCAGTCGCTCGATCCCGGGATAGGCGGTAGTGATTGAGGAGGTCCGTAAGGCCCTTTCCTTCCAGAAGATCTGGGAACCATGAGTGGATCTCATGGAGCGCAACGACCACGTTGGTCACAAGGTATTCACCCTCGCCGAGCCGAATGAGCGGGAACCTACGGGCGCGATTCTCATCAGTCGGCCTTCGGAACTGTGGCTGACATCCGAACTCGACGCTGAGGTCATCCAGAATCGTCCGGGCCCGACTCCCCGGGAGCTTCCAGACCTCTGCGATATCCTGCACATTGAGTATGAGGACGTCCGGGAGAACACTCTCCCAGATGGATACGGCAGCGGCGGTCACCTCGCTGCTGTCGGATGGGCCTTTGACGTACCGCTCTTTGATGTTTCGCCGAAGTGGGTCGGTCTTCAGGCTGTACTTGGCGTTTGCCGTGTCCCGAATACCAGCAAGGAGATCCGGTAGATGATGCGGAGACCACCCGAGTTCTGCCTCCGCTGGCGCTGCGATGGGAAGAAACACGGCCTCGGTGATGCGGGCGAGATGCGGTCGGTAACCCTGCCAGCGGTCGAAGAGGTTCTCGTGGACCAAGTGTTGGATCGCTAGTTCGAGTGGTCCGCCTGCCGTCGCCTTGGTTGCGCACGCAGCGAGAGCGTCTTCGATCGCGAATATCTCGAAGACAAGGTCGAAGCACCGTTGGACGGTCGCAGGGTCGGGTGTGCCGGTGCCGCGCTCGTTGGCCAGGGCGACACCGATCCCATACTGGGCTAGCGCCTCCAGTCCATATCGTTCGTACCAGTCGACTGGTCCAGATCCCCAGAAAGCGCTGTTGCAGAAGTAGGACAGTGTGAAAACGGCATCGCTGCTGGCGAGTGCGGCCCTCAACTCTGTGATGAGGAGCTCGCGAATCGCAACGACAGCCTCGAGATTGTCGGCAGTGGGGGAGAGCGTGGACTTCAACTCGCTAACCAGGGCACTCTGACCGGGGGCCAGACCGCCGCCGCCGGGCCACAAGTGCTGTGATCGTCTGGCGTCGCCCGACCGAAGTGCGGCAAGTAGCGCAGAGTGGTCAGAGCGTGATGCTGGCATCCCTCGATTATGCGTCTCAGGCTCGACAGGGTCTCACCGAGTTCCTAGCGGCTAGGCCGAGTTGGGGAGTTTCAGCCGCTGCGACTCGAGAAGTCCGCAGGTCCGATTGGTCTGGTTCGGCGAGAGTGGACGATCTCGCGGTGGTCCCTCTTCGTCGTGTCGCCTGCGGATTGCTCGCCGGCGACAGGGCACGGGGCTGACACACCCTCTGGTCATACTGGTGGGCATGCGGCAGCTAGCGGTGATCTTCGACGGGGACGACACCCTCTGGTTCGTTGAGGCGCTCTACGACGCAGCCCGTGACGCCGCTGCCCAGATCGTCAAGACACTCGGCCTCGACGGTGCTCGCTGGCAGGCGCTGCAGAAGTCAATCGACGTTGCGAACGTGGCACGGCTTGGTCTCTCCCGTACGCGGTTTCCGTCCTCGTCTGTAGAGGCCTACCGAGTGCTCTCCGCGGAGGCGGGCCGGGGGTTCGATCAGACCGTTGCGGATCGCATCTGGTCAGCTTCGGATGCCGTATTCGAGACTGAGGCACCCCTGGCAACGGGTGCCCACGAGGTCCTGAACGAGCTTCGAGAGCACTTTGCCCTCGGACTCGTGACCAAGGGCGATCAGTCGGTCCAACGGCATCGCCTTGCTCGGAGCGGGCTCGGGGCATACTTCGACACGGTGGAGATTGTGGCGGAGAAGGACGAGGAGTGCTTCCGCGCTCAGGCTCGCGCCCTGGACGTTCCCCCCGAAGCTTGTTGGTCAGTTGGCAATAGCCTCCCGTCCGATATCAACCCTGCGCTCCGGATCGGGATGTCTGCGGTGTGGATTGATGCTCACGTATGGGACCACGAGCGGCGAGAGGTCGATGCCCATGATGGGATGCTCGTCGTGGAGCCGGACCTCCTCTCGGCCGGCCGACTGCTAATGAAGATCGCACTAGAGGAATGAAGTGAGCCGACTCCACGGCTGGCCCCATCGACCACCGGCGCCCGACACTGCGGCCGTGGGGGTCTCGTTTGTCGACGTGCTCTTCGCCCTGGTTATCGCCCGGGTGCTGGAGCCGTTCGCCGAGGTGCAGAAGCTCACCGGCCCGGGAATCGTGCACCTGGTGCTCGCAGGCATCCTCACGCTGACGAGCTGGATCGGATACCACAACAGCCTTAACCGGCCGAAGTTCTTCATTCGGTTTCCGAACCTGCCGCTGTGGCAGTTCCTTCTCGACATTTCGATGGTTGTCGTCTACTGGCTCACGGCCGTGACGGCCGAACACGTCGAGTCACCGGTCACCCCGCCGCCGACTGCCCTACCTGAGGCTGTGCTCGTCGCCATTTCATTCCTGTTGTACGTGGCGTGGGACTACGTCGCACTGGCGATCCGGCGCAACCCTGACTACTACCTGCGTCCGATGTCGGGGGACGTAAAGGCCAGACGGAACGTCACCGTCCTCTGCTTCGTACTTTCGGCGGGCGTGCTCGGTGCCGTGTTCTGGCTGGCCCCTGACACCGACGGTGCCGTGTATCTCGTCGACGGCTTGTTGATCGCGCTGCTGGTGGGGTTCCGGCTGCTGAAGGAGTACGTGACTCCCGAGGATGCAGGTCTCACCCAGCAAGCACGGGAGTATCAGGAGTCGCTAGACGCCGAGCAACTGCCAGGCCCCGAGGGAACGTCGTAGCCCCGGTTGCTGGCAGGGTGCCTCGTCCGTCCTCGGCGCCAGGAGCTCCACCAACCAGCCCGTCGAGCAACTTGCGGTCATCGACACTCGTGTGAGGTGCCGGGTGCGACCTTGGCACCGCAGTGCTCGCAACGCTCCCGGGTGTCTCTCGCGTAGCCCCCCGGATTGTGGACGAGGCCCGAACCGTACGAGGCCTTCGTTCCGGGAACCCCTGACAGCCCACCCGAGCCGAGGACTGGGTGCGCGGGATCGACTCCCCGTTTGTTCCGCCGCCTTGGCGGTGGAGAGGCAGCGGGGGGCCTTGGCTGCTTCCGGGCAGCCACTAGCGAGTCGCTGAGCTTGGGGTACCGGCGTATCGCCTTGAGCACAGTGGTCCACGGAAGCTCGAGTTGCTCGTCGACCTCAGGTCGGAGCAGGAAGTTCCGCCTCTGTGCCGGCGTCAACTGCCCGTGCGCTCCCTGCCACATGTTGAGGATGTCGCGCTTGGTGTGCTTCGACCGGTCCGCCATCGGTCTGTGCGCCTCATTCGTCCTCGACGAGCGCCCAGATGCGCTTCAGCGGCAGGTCGGCCCGGACGCCCTCGTCGAGCCGGTCGTAGTTGCGGACGACCGCTTCGAGCAGATCATCTGCTCCCCACACCCTCACTTTGAAGAACTGGTTTCGGAGCTCCTGCTTGGCCACCTTGTTCACGCCACCCCAAGCGACGATCAAAGCCTGATCCGCTCCGTGTGTGGACATCACCCCCTGGAGTTCACGAACGACCTTGGCCTCCACCGGGCTGGGGCTCGACTTCACCTGGACGATGAGGCGAGGGCTGTCGAGTCCGAAGGGACCCTGCCCGGCGAACACATCGATGCCGCCATCGGGACCGGGATCGACCACTTGGCACGTGAATCCCTCCGCTTCGAGAACTGCACCGACGAGTCGGGCAAGACCGTGACCGGCAAAGCGCTCGGCGATGAAGCCCTGGATCCGGTCGAGTGAGGCCCGTTCGAGATCGACGCTGGCCGTCACCGTGGCCGAGTCGTCATCGGCGGCGTCATCCGGCGGAACGAGCTCCGAGCGGGCGCCCGGGTCGGTGCCGGTCTTGGCGATCTGCAACAGCCGCCAAGCGCCGTCGTTGCGCTTGATCTCGCAGATCGTCATGAATGCGCCGAGCGAGTAGAGGAGGTCCTGGTGCACGGCGGTGCGTGGGACGTCTGTGCGTACCCACTCAACCGGGATCACATGGCGACGGTCCGGATCGGCGTCATCCCGGTACTCGTATCCGCCCGTTGCCTTCCCGATCGCGATCTGGGACGTTGTCTTGAGAGGGAGCACTATAAGGTCGCCCACGGCGATGCTCGATCGCAGTGCCCAGAGCTGCCCCGTGAAGTTGTTGATCCGGCCGGCGCTGGCGTCGGGGAATCCCTTGGAGACGAGGTCGTGGACATCCTCCCGGGATTTCGCTGCGCTCAGGTCGGCGACCTCCCGGAATCCTCCTCCTGCGAACCCCCTGTCGAGGGCAAACGCATCCCGCTCGCCAAGGCGCCCGGTACGGGTGAGCCACGCACGTGGCGTCAAGGTCTGATCGGCCATGGTGGCTCTCCGGTGGGTTAGTAGTGCTCGCTTATGTAGGCGTAGGCGCGGTCGAACAGGTCGCCTTGTGGGGGCAGGCCGCTATCTCGGAGAACCTTGCGCAGTTCTTGTCGGACGGTTCGGTCTCCCGGTTGGCTCTGCTGCCAGCCGGTACCTCGAATCGGTCGCACGATGGAGTCGATCTTGCCGACGACCACCTCCACGACGACGGGAACCTCGGGCGGTGAGTACTCGGTCAGGATCTGGCTGAGGGCACCCCGATCTGGATCAACGACGACGATCTCGTCGAGACGCCCCTCGTCCTCTGCCTTCTCGGCGTGGACGAGATCCTTCGCGACCTCGAGCAGTTGCTTCAGGAAGTCGACCGACGCAGCCGCAGAGTCGATCTTCGCCTTGCGCAGGGATTCGAGCCGCTCGGCCAGGCTCACCCACACCGGGTGGGTCCCGGTGTCTCCGGCGAGTTTGCGCTGGAGACGCCCTTCGAGGGTCGTGAGGACGTCCTCGATGGTGGGTGGTTGGGGCGTGTCACCTGGCGGCGGGGGAGGGAAGAGGTTGAGCTGCCGCAGCGCTTCGAAGACGCCGGCGTCGACCGCCACGGTCTCGAGCCCACCTCCGTCGACGGTGACGTCGCTGATGTGGGCGCTGATTAGTTCGGCGGTCTTGGCGCCGAGTCTTTGCCACAGCAGCTTGTCGGCGGCATCGGTGGGCATCACCGACTTGTAGATGCGGGCGAGCCACTTGTAGTCGCCTTCGACGGGGCGGAGCTCGGTGGCGGGCCAGAGGAACTCGAAGAGCCCTTCGCAGCGGAGGAACTCGGCAGCGAAGGCGTTGCGGATCTTCTCGTCGGGCAGGCGGTTCTGGGCTTCGTAGAGCTGCTCGAACCCGGGAGCGGTGCGGTCGATGCCCTGGAACCGTGCCATGCAGGTCTCGAGGTGCTCAGCGAGCAAATCGACCAGCTCGTCGACGTCCGACGGGAGGGCCTTGCGGTGGCCGGTATCCCGAACGGCGACGGCCTTCGCTAGCTCATTGCCCATCCCGACGTAGTCGACAACGAGACCGTGCAGTTTCTCCTGGCCGGTGCGGGGGTTGGTCCAGCGCCTGTTGGTGCGGCACACCGCCTGGAACAGGGTGTGTGCTCGCAGCGGCTTGTCGAGGTACATGACGCCCTCGATCGGTGCGTCGAAGCCCGTGAGCAGCTTGGCAGTGACGATCAACATCTTCAGGGGGTCGTCGAGATCCCGAAAGCGGTCCTTGATCCGGGCCTCAGCGTCGCGGTCGAGACTCCACTTCTCCCACTCAGCGGGGTCGCCCTTGGAGACGGTGGTCATCACCACGGTGGCCTCCCCGAAGCCACCGAGGAGTGCTGCGATCCGTTCCTGATAGGCCACGCAGAGTTCGCGGTCGAACGCTACGACCTGAGCCTTCAATCCCAGAGGCGCGACCTTGCTCCGGTAGTGATCGACGATGTCAGCGCAGACCGCGTCCATGCGGTCTGGGTCCTTCATCAACTGATCGACCCGTGATGCCCGCCGGGCCACGATGCCGGCCTCACGCTCGTCGAGCCCTTCTTCCTCAGCCAGTTCCTTGAAGGCTTGGTCGAGGGCCTCGTGATCGATGTGAAAGTCGACCAGCCTTGTCTCGACATGGATCGGAAGCGTTGCTCCGTCTGCGATCGACCGTTCAACCGAGTAGTGGTTGAGCACTCCGTCGGGGTCGTCGGGGTCACCGAAGGTCGCCCAGGTGTTGTGCTCATCGGTGGCGATGGGCGTACCGGTGAGCCCGATGAAACGAGCGTTGGGCAGGGCGTCTCGCATGTCCTTGCCGAGACGTCCCTCCTGGGTGCGGTGGGCCTCATCGACCATCACCACGATGTTGGAGCGCTCGTTCAGCAGCCCTGCATCAGCGAACCGGAAGATGGTGGTGACGATCACCCCTCGGGTGTCCTCGGCAAGCATCCGTTGGAGGTCTTCGCGTGTCTGCCCGACCTTCAGGCCAGGGATCCCGACAGACGTGAACTCCGACTGCACCTGTTCGATCAGATCGAGCCGGTCGAGTACCACGAGGATCGTGGGGGCGTCCAGATCGAGCTGTTGGCGCAGCTTCGCCGCAGCGAAGGCCATCAGAAGAGTCTTGCCCGAGCCCTGGTGGTGCCACACCAGTCCCTGTCGGCGAGACCCGTCTTGCACCCGGGCCACGATGGCGTCGACCGCCTCCACCTGCGGGTACCTCGGGATCACCTTCTGCACGTAGCCACCGGACGTGGACGACCGTCGCGAGAACAAGGTGTAGGTGCGCAGGATGTCGAGCACCACCGCCGGATCGAGCAGCAGCTCGGCCGAGCGCAGCACACTGGCCAACCCCGGCAGCGGAAGCTCATCGGTAGTTCTCGACCATGGGAGCCACGTCTCAGGAGGCTGCCGCACGGCTCCGTAGCGGAGCTCCTTGCCTTCGGTGGCGAATGACAGCACGTTGGGCACGAAGAACGCTGGCGTCTTGACCTCGTAGGCCGAGTAGATGTCGTTGGCCCCGTTCAGCCACGAAGTCGTGAAGCTCACCGGGGTCTTCGTCTCGCCTACCACCAGCGGAAACCCGTTGACGAACAGCACCAGGTCGTAGCGGCACTCCGTCGATCCTGGGTGGAACGTCACCTCAGTCGACACGATCAGCTCATTGGCGTGCGGATCGTCGAAGTCGATCAGGCGCACGGGCACGAACTCGTCGGTGCCCGAGAACCTCACCGTCTTGCGGCCGCACAGCCACGCGACCATCTCCTCGTTTGCTGCCACCAATCCGTCGTTCATGACCGTGAGCAGCACCGCCCTCAGTCGAGGGATCACCTCGGTCACACGGTCCGGGTGTTCGGCGACCACCGGGTTCAGTCGGACGAGCGCCTCGAACACCTGGTCATCGAGCAATACCCCGTCCAACTGCCGGGGCAACTCCGGCGCCGGAACGAACCGCCATCCAAGGTCGGCCTCAGCCAGCCGTGCCACCAGTGCCGCTTGCACTGCGGTCTCGGCGACGGCCGTCATGAGACGAAGCCCGAAGCGGAGCCGTGCGAGCCTGGGACTTCGTGCTTGCCGGTGAGGAACTCCTCCAGCAGCGCTGCCCGCAATGCGATCGCCCCGTCGCGGACAGCCGATGCGGTGGAGGCCGCCTCTGAGAAGGCGTCCAGCAAAGCCACGGCTTCTGACTGGCTATCCAATTCTGAGACGTCGACCGGCAAGGCGAGGTAGTCCTTGGTTCGAAGGTTCCGAAGACCGGTGGTCCTTCGCTGGTACTCCTCGGTTCGTCCCATCTCGTGCCATGCCAGGAGCGCATAGAAGAGGAAACCTGGATTCACTGTCGAAGGGTCCGGTGTCAGAAGCTGAACGAAGTTCGCGCAGACACTCGCGCCCCTGGTTTCCTCAACTCGGACCACCCGACCAACTGGCTGGTTCGGTCCGCCGCCAGACTTCTCCAGAAGGATGTCTCCCCGGCGGAGCTCTCTACTGGCCAACTGCTTCTTTGTGATCGACCGAGGAGCCCCGACCTCAGAGCGGAGCTCGCCGTGGTTGGTGAAATCAGTAGAGCGGTACACGACGACGTCGATCTCGTCGGATCCGGGCTCACCACCCCAGACGCCCCCGATGTTCCGAGCGAGTAGGTCCCGGATGGGGGAGCCCTCGCTCGTCGGCCGGAAGAGTTCCCGCCGAATCGATGCGGCGGTCTCGCGCGTGGTTGTGACAACCCGTGCAGACTCGAACACCATCGCGTCGGCTGCACTAATGATCTCGACGACGTACTGCTGCTCGACGAGCGGCGGCAGATCCATGACGAAAGCCCGAAACCGATCTTCCTTCCAGCGCATGCGTGAGCCAGTTGATCCGACGCATTCAGAGGCAACCTGTTCCCAGATCTCTGGTCTCTGGAACAGCAGTCCCAGGTATCGCACATCAAGCAGGTCGGGGTCGGTGTCGAAGACTGGGAACTCATTTGAGACGAAGGTGTTGTCCAAGTCGTCTGGCACGACGCCGAACGAACCAGTCCCGGCGAACAATCGGTTGTAGATGAACTGGCCGGCCTTCACCGGGGTGAAATGCTTGGCCTTGGTTGCGTCTGCCGAGATCGGCTCTTTGCCGAAGACGCCTCGACCCTTCGAGGACACGCCGAGGAGCCTGTAGGTCTCCCCGGCGCGAACCGGAACCGTCTCACCCACCTGTGTCGTTACCGAGCCCAGTGGGACGCTCACCCAGCCTTCAGGCATATCCGGCGTCCTTGAGGTGCTCGTCGAGAATCGCCTCGGCATCTCGCAACGCCGCTTGCGCCAGGCGCAGTTCCCTCAAAGAACTCGCCACGTCCGCTGCCTCCCGTTGTCTCGATGCGATGTAGTTGCCAATGCTCAGGTCCCAGCCGTTGGCCTCGATATCTTCGTGGGGGACGAGGCGAACACCCACCGCACCCGCGTCGGAGGAACTCGTACCTGAGCGGTAGGCCTCCAGGATCGCCTCTACGTCGGATGGTTCCATCGTGTTTTGGCGCCCTTTGGCGAACCGAGCGGAGCCGTCGACGAACATCACGGATCCGCGCAGGTTCGGTGCCTTCACAGCCCGGAAGATCAACAGGCAGGCCGGGATCGTGGTCGAGTAGAAGAGGTTCTGGGGAAGGCCGATGACCGCTTCGAGCTGGTCGTGCAGCACTAGGCACTGCCGAATCTTGGCTTCGCCTGCCCCTCGGAAGAGTGCGCCGTGGGGCATCACTACCCCGACGCGACCTCGTTCGGGTCGCATTGAGGCAACCATGTGCTGTACCCAGGCGAAGTCGGCGTTTCCGGCCGGCGGTACGCCGCACTGCGCCCGTCCGTAGGTGTCCCGGGTCCAGGTCTCGGCACCCCAGCCCTTGAGCGAGAACGGCGGGTTGGCGATGACCACGTCGAAGTGCTCGAGACGGCCCTTGGCATCGAGGAACTTGGGCTGACGCAGCGTGTCGCCACGCAACACCCGGGCGTCCTCGATGTCGTGGAGGAACAGGTTCATGCGGGCGATGGCTGCGGTGGTGAGGTTCACCTCCTGGCCGTAGAAGCGCATCTGGGCCAGTGACCCGCCGGCCTCGATCACCTCGTTGGCGGCTTCGACCAACATGCCGCCCGAGCCACAGGCAGGGTCGTAGACGCTGTCGGTCGGCTGGGGGTCGAGGATCCGGGTGAGTAGCCGCACAACCGCTCGGGGCGTGAAGAACTCGCCGGCCTTCTTGCCGCTCTCGTCGGCAAACTGCTTGAGGAGGTACTCGTAGGCGGCGCCGAGGACGTCGTGACCCACGTTGCGGGGTGACAGATCGAGTGAGCCGAAGGAGTCGATCAAGTTCAGCAGGGCCGTTTCGGGGAGCTTGTCCTTGTTGCCCCAGGCGACGTCGCCGAAGATGCCAGCGAGGGTCTCTGGGTTGGCCTGTTGGATTCGGTCGAGGATGTTCTGCAATGTCACGCCGACGTTCTCATGGGCCTTGCGCAGGTCGGCCCAATGGCAGCCGTCGGGGATGGTGAAGCGGTGGTAGTCCGCCTCGATGGTGTCGTCGAGCCCGTCGCCCCACTCGGCGACGGCGTCTGTGTGCTCGGTCTGCCATGTGTCGCTGATCCGCTTGTAGAACAGCAACGGAAAGATGTACGCCTTGAAGTCCGAGGGGTCGACCGGTCCTCGCAGGCTGTTGGCCGCCGCCCACAGGCGCGATTCCAACTCCTGCTGGGTGAGCCCCTGTTTCCGAGTCTTCTCGGTTCTGGTCACGTGTCGTCCTGGTCCGTCGGCCGATGCTGAGAACAGGCTTCGGACAGGGGCGGCACGAGACCTACTCCCTCAACCCCTCCGCCTGGTGGCAACAGCGTGGCATACCGCTGCATAGTGCGGACGAGTGTGCGATTGATCCCGCAAAGCACAGAGAGCCGGGTCCGTGTCCGTGCTCGGCGGTGTGGCTTGGACGTGTGTCGAGCGTTCGGGGGCCTCGAATCCTCAGCGTTCTGTTTGGTAGGAGCCGGCAGCCCGTCTAGGCCACGTACCCGGTGAGGATTGCCAGATCAGGCGCATACTGCGTCCGGCTGCGCTTGGCCAGAGTTTGGCCGATCCCGGCCCATGGATTCCCTGTGCCCGGAGGAGTTCTCGGCGGGATGAAAGTCCCTGGCCAGCGATCGAGCTACAGCCTGGTCGCTAGCGCACCGAGGTCGCAGTCGCCGGGGACGCTCGTGTGGTCATGAGCCGGTTTACGGATTACGGTTTCACGGTCGTCGGACACTCGCCCACGGTCGAACAGCGAGTAGGCGATCTACAGGATGATCACCGAAAGTTGCCATGAGGCAGGAAGCGTCAGCTCCGCCGCAAGCTGCTGCGCGACTGACGCGGCTTCACCGAACGGCTCGTCGAGGGTCGGCTCAAATGATGTGAACTCTGGCGGCTCCGCAGTCTCACCCTGTTGGTCGGGGGCTCCCCCTGACGCACCGCTGCCGCTAGCCCTTAGCCAGCTGTAGGTCTCGAACTCCCAAGGCCATGTTGCTGCGACGGCTACTGACCCGATGGGATCGCTCCCCGAAGCGTTCGATGCCACTACTCCGCTCGGCGAGCATCCATGCCGAAGGACCTCCTCGTAGTACGTCTCTGCAGGGCTGGCGTGCGGACCGAGAGATGCGAGTGCCAACATCGGATTCCATGGCCAAAAGGTGAACCAGAGAGGAGCTGGAACGAGCTTGCAGCGACTAAGAAAGGGCTCGTAGTCGGCCTGGTAGAGCGCAAGGCGCCCAGTCACCGAATAGGTCTGACCCCCGATCGTCACGCTCTTCCTCTGGAGCCTCTTTAGCTGCGCCTTCGTTACGTCTGACTTCAAGTCGAAGGTGCCACCAACACGAGCGGCGAGCTTCGCCTGATAGAGGAGGATCCGCTGACTTGCCGAGTGGACAAGGGCGATGTCTGCGCCAAGGTGATTGGACTCAGCCTTCGACGTGACTGCGTACGCTGAGGACTCTGGGCCGAATGACCAAAGAGCTGTCATTACTTCGTCGGTTACACCGACCTCGTTCAGTCCTAGGTAGTGGCTGGCCGCGATTGTCGGTAGCCCTCCATGGACACCGATCGTGCCTCCTGCCGGCGCAACCGCTTGATACTCGAGCAACCGATGCCGTGTCCTCCAGGACGCTAAGCCCATCGCCCCGACTAATAGCTGCTCAGTCGTCACAGCCGTGATCCTGATTCCCGCACACCGCATTATCGCCCGTCGTCTTCGCCTCGGCGGTGACCCATCCCGACGCCCCCGGGCCGGCGCGGCCGATTGGTTGTCGGCGCACCGGTCAGGTGATCGAGGCGGAGATGCCGGCGATCGACGCGTCGAGGGTGGCGTCGAACTCGCTGTCGGGCTGATCGACCGAGAGGCCCTCGGCCAGCGTCCTGAGAAGCTGGCGACCAACCCGTGCTGGCGGGCCGGCCGGGCGTTGGCCTCTTCCCGGGGGTAGCCCCGGACAGCGCCACGACCCTTGGCACCCGAGGGTGGTCGACGAGTGGCTCGTACAGGTCGTCGGTATCGGGCGGCGTGAGCTCGATCATCACTCACGGCGCCGCCAGGACCTGGGGTACCAGAGATCCTTCGCGGGAGCCTTTAGAGACCGAGGATCTCTCGGCGCTTCTGGTCGAACTCTTCG
Organism: Acidimicrobiales bacterium; assembly: GCA_965279255.1. GTDB lineage: Bacteria > Actinomycetota > Acidimicrobiia > Acidimicrobiales > Acidimicrobilacustridaceae > CAMFLJ01. The sequence goes on along the minus strand of OZ257146.1, from coordinate 3,513,459 downwards.
TCCGTCATGAGCCCCTCGTCCCGAAGGGCAGCTAGCTCTCGGACTTGGTCGGCCCTGGAGGGCCCCTCCGCAGCCGCGGAAGGCGCTGGAGCCGGTGTGGGTACTACCGGAGCTGCTGGCGCAGCAGGTGCCATGCCGTGGTGGTAGGTCGACTGATGAGCGACCTGGTAGTCGTGCCGCGCCCGGCCCGCTTCACGGTTGATCAGATCCCGGACGGCCTTGGGATCCGTGATGCCTTCAAGGGTCACGTTCGAGCGGCCGGTGTAGTCGCTGTGCTGGCAGTGGACCACGACATCCCCGATGCCCCGGCTCTTCTGGATCATCGACTGCTTCACGTCGAGGTCACGCACCGCCCAGAGTGGGATCTGCTCGGAGGTCGAGGAGAGCATCCCAGCCTCAAAGAGGATGTAGTCGCGGGTGATCGTGTAGCTCGCCTTGGAGAGGGAAAGGGCCTGACGGGTACCCGACCACAGAACGTTGGGGTCTAAAGGCAACTCAGGCGGGGGAGGGGCCGCCACCGGCTGCGCCACGTTGATGGCTCGCTGCTCGGCACCCTTGCGTTGGATCTCCTCGAGCTCCGCCGCCTTTGCGCGCTCCTTCTCGGCAGCTTGGGCGGCCTTCTGCTGGGCCTTGGCCTCCTTTGCGTTGGCCTTCTCCTGCTTTTGGATCGCCCGCTGCTGATCGAACGTCAGCGCAGGGGGCGGGGGCGGGGGCAGTGGAGCCGCTGGGGGAGGAGGCGGGGGCGTGGAGGGCGGGGGAGGAGGAAGGTCACTCATCGGATGATCTTTCGGTCGCGCATGCTTGACTGCCTGCTCCACGGCGAGGCGCCGGTCACAGTAGATCAGTGCTGCTGCTTGATGAAGAAGGCGGATCAGACCCTCGAGGGCACCCTCGAGATCACCTCAACGCCGGCGGCGCAATCAGCGCAACTGCGCGGCGAACAGGGCGAGGGTGCGCTTCCAGGCGTCGGCGGCGGCTGTCTCGTGGAAGTTCTCGGAGCCGTCGCGCATGAATCCGTGTTGGGCGCCCTCGTAGACGACGGTGTCGGGGTGGGCGGCGACGATCTGGTCGATCGTCGCCATCGGGATCCACTCATCGTCCGTGCCGAAGAAGAGCGTGGTTGGGCAGTTGGGCTCGGTCAGCTCCCGTTCGATGCCGGAGCCGTAGAAGCCGGCCGCGGCCGAGAAGGTGGTGCTGGTGGTGGCCATGTGCCAGCTCCAGTAGCCGCCGTTGCAGAAGCCGGTGATGCCGAGCTTCGTGGCGCCGAGGGAGCGCAGGGTGGCGGCGGCGTGCTCGATGTCGGCGCCGGTCTGCTCGGCGCTGAGCCCGCCCATCATCGTGCGGATGTCGGCGCCGGCTGGTCCTCCGGTTCGGAAGAACAGGTCGGGGGCGATGGTCGCGTAGCCCTCGGCGGCGAGGCGCTCGCACACCCGGAGCAGCTGGGCGCTCATGCCGTTCCCCTCCTGGATGACCACGACGCCTGGCCACGGCGGTGCGGCGGCGGGCAGGGAGACGAAGTACGGGAGCGCGATGTCGGCCATGGCTCATGCTCGCACCGCGGTGGCGGGCTCGCTCAGGACGGCGGTGCCCCTTCGGTGGCGCCCCACCGGTCCCAGTAGGTGATGCCCTCGACCGGCGGGCGCATGGCCGGCTTGAGCGTGTCGCCGGTGATGTGGGCCACGGGGAACATGGCGACCTGGGTGACGGTGTCGGGGATGCCGAGCAGCTCGGCCGCCTCGGCCTCCCGCCCGAGGTGCAGCGTGGTCCACACCGAGCCCAGGCCCCGGGAGCGCAGGGCGAGCATGAAGCTCCACGCCGCCGGGAGGATCGAGCCGTAGGCCGACGCCACCGCCATGGTGGGCTGGCCGTCCATGCGCCGCTCGATGCACGGGATCACGAGCATCGGCACCTCCGCCAGGATGTCGGTGAGGTGCAGGGCGCTCTCGTAGACCCGCTTGGTCTGGGGGTCCGTGGTGCTGTCGGCCGCCTGGGCGAGGTAGCCCTTGCCGCCCTCGTTGTAGAGGCGGGCGAGCTCGAGGCGCGTGTCGGGGTCGGTGACGATCACCCAACGCCAGGTCTGGGCGTTGCTCCCGGTCGGGGCCTGCACGGCGAGGCGCAGGCACTCCAGCACAACCTCGCGGTCCACGGGCCGCTCGAGGTCGAGCCGCTTGCGGATGGCGCGAGTCGTGCTCAGCACCTCGTCGAAGTCGTTCGTCGGTTGCATGGTTCCCCCCTCGGTCGTCCCCATGGTGGCGCGCCGAACCGTTCCCGGCCTGCCGACCCCGACTGGTCAGCGGATGAGCCACTCCGGCGGGGAATCGACCCAACGGGCAGGATGCGGGGATGAGGCCAGCCCGAATCATCTCTGAGCCGACCGGACCGACCTCGCGGGGTCGGCTGTGAAGGCGGTCGTCTACCCCGCGGCCGGCGACACGTCGGTGATCACCCTCGCCGAGATGGCCGACCCGACACCCGGCGCCGGCGAGGTGCTCGTCGAGGTGGCCTACGCCGGGGTGAACTTCGCCGATGTCGCCATGCGCATGGGGCTCACCGGGATGCCGTTCCCGCTGACCCCCGGCCTGGAGGGCTCCGGACGGGTCGTCGGCCTAGGCGAGGGCGTCGCGGACGTCGCCCTCGGTGACCGGGTCGCCTGGTGTCCGACCACCGCGGCCACCACGCTCGGCTCCTACGCCGAACGGATCGCGCTCCCGGTCGGGCAGGTCCTGCCCCTCCCGGACGACATCTCGTTGCTCGACGCGGCGGCGTTGGCCCTGCAGGGGCTCACCGCGCACTACCTCGTCACCGAACGGGCCCCGATCGGCGCGGGGACCACGGTGCTGGTGCACGCCGCCGCTGGCGGCACCGGTCGCCTCGTGGTGCAGTGGGCCGCGCACCTGGGTGCCACCGTGCTCGCCACCGTGTCGAGCGCTGCTAAGGCGGACAGCGCGCTCGTAGCCGGCGCACAGCACGTGATCCGGTACGACGAGGTGGACTTCGCCGACGAGGCCCTGCGTCTCACCGACGGCGTGGGGGTCGACTACATCGTCGACGGCGTGGCCGGCAGCACCTTCCGGGGAGACCTCCGGGCCCTGGCCGACCGGGGTGTCGTGTGCCTGTTCGGCATCGCCGGCGGTCTCCCGCAGCCGTTCTCGCCGATGGAGCTGTTCCCCCGGTCGCTCACCCTCACCGGCGGCTCGCTGACCGACTTCATGCGCACCCGCAGCGAGGTGTTGCGCAAGGCCGACGACCTCTGGTCGGCCCGGCGGGCCGGGTGGCTGGTGCCGGTCATCGACAGCGTCCGCCCCCTCGAGGAGGCAGCCGAGGTCCAGGCCGCGCTCGAGTCACGGGCATCGGTCGGCAAGCTGGTGCTCGCCGTCGCCGTCGCCGGGGACGACTGAGGCCGTCCTCGCTGGGGCCAGCGACCGTCAGGTGATCGAGGCGGCGTAGATGCCGGCGATCGACGTGTCGAGGGTGGCGTCGAACTCGCTGTCGGGCTGATCCACCGAGAGGCCCTCGGTCAGCGCCCTCGAGAAGCTGGCGACCACCCCGTGCTGGCGGGCCAGGCGGGCGTTGGCCTCTTCCCGGGAGTAGCCCCCGGAGAGCGCCACGACCCGGAGCACCCGAGGGTGGGCGACGAGGGGCGCGTACAGGTCGTCGGTGTCGGGCAGCGTGAGCTTGAGCATCACCCGATGGTCTTCGTCGAGGCGGTCGAGCTGGCCGAGCAGGGCGACCAGCAGCAGGGTCTCCGCCGCGGACTTCTGCGGGCTGTGGATGTCGACCTCCGGCTCGATGATCGGCACCAGACCGGCATCGAGGATGCGGCGGGCGATGTCGAACTGCTGGCCCACCACCGCCCCCACGCCGGCGGCATCGGCGCCCTGGATCACCGAGCGCATCTTCGTGCCGAACACCCCGTTGGCCACCGCCCGCTCGAGCAGCTCGTCGAGGTCGGGGATCGGCTTCATGACCTGCGCGCCGTCGGCCGCCTCGGCGAGGCCCTTGTCGACCTTCAGGAACGGCACGACGTGCTTGACCTCCCAGAGGTAGCGGGCGGTCGGGCGCCCCTCCACCTCCCGGTCCATCGTCTGCTCGAACAGGATCGCTCCGAGGACGCGGTCGCCGTCGAAGCTCGGGCTGGTGATGATCCGGCTGCGCATGGCGTGCACGAGGTCGTACATCTCGGCATCGTCCGTGTAGGCGGACCGGTCGACCCCGTAGAGCTCGAGCGCCTTCGGCGTGCTGCCGCCGCTCTGGTCGAGGGCGGCGATGAAGCCCGGGGCGGACTCGATCTTCTGGAGCTGCTGGTCGTCCATCGGGGCCTCGTCTCGGTCGTGGTGCGCTCGTCTCGGGAGAGATCTACCCGCCCGAGGCCGGATCGACCAGGTTGTGCCGGTCGCCGAGGGGCCGCGACCGGTTGCCGGACGTCCTCTCAGAGCGGACTCCTGGCAACCGGTCGGCGCCGGGGCCCGTGGCCGGACGCGCCAGCCAGCACGGTGTCATCGATCGACAGCGGCTTGCCCGGCAGGCCGATCGGCGGCCGTCGGACCCTCCTGGGGCGGCGGCCGTTCGGACTCGGGGCCGTACCCGCCGGTGAAGGAGTCGAGGAGATCGGTCAGCCCCAGGAGCCACGCCACGGGCTTCGACAGCGATCGGACGTACAGCACGCACCCTTCGTCCTCGGCGAACGCCCGGGCCTGGACGAGAGCTCCCACTCCGGCACAGTCCATGAACGACACCTGCGAGAGGTCGACCTCGATGGTGAGAGGCCCGTGTGAGAGGGCGCGGCACACCAGGTCGATCGTCGCGGTCCTCGAGGCTGCGTCGATCTCCCCGACGAGCTCGACGACGGCGACCCTGCGATCAGGGGAGTGGGACCCTGCCATGGGCAGTCGATCGTAAGGAGCAGCACTGCGCCCTCCCCTCACCCGAACGTGGATATCTGGGTCGACGGGGCCCCCGCTAGCGTCTCCGACGTGGCCGCACCGAACCGACCCGCTCCACGGCCGATCCGGCTCGCGATCGTCGACGACTACGACCTGATCGTCCACGGGGTGGCCCACATGTTCGACCCCTATGCCGACCGCATCGCGGTCGTGGAGCTCGCCGCTGACGAGCCGGTGTCGGTCGATGTGGACATCGCCCTGTTCGACACCTTCGCCCAGGGTGAGGCCGACTCATCGGACCTCGACGTGCTCCTTCAGAACCCGCTCGCCGGCAAGGTCGTCGTCTACAGCTGGGCCAAGGCTGGTGATCTGGTTGACGTCGCCCTCTCGAAGGGGGTGCGCGGGTACCTGTCCAAGACCCTCTCGGCTGTCGAACTGGTGGAAGCGCTCGAGCGGATCCACGCGGGGGAGGTCGTGATCGCCCCGGACCTGCCGGAGAGCACGCCGACCAAGCTCGACTGGCCCGGCCGCGACGTCGGGCTCACCGCCCGCGAGGCGGAGATGATGGCCCTCATCACCCAGGGAAAGACGAACGCCGAGATCGCGGACCTCTGCTTTCTCAGCCCGAACTCGGTCAAGACCTACATACGCAACGCCTACGCCAAGCTCGGGGTGAGCAATCGGGCCCACGCCGTGCTCTGGGGCGTCGAGCACGGTCTCCGGCTCGACGGCCGAAGGCTCGACACCTGGCGGGTCCCGACCTCCGACTGAACCGTCCCGGCCGACGGCGGGCTGGTCCCGGTCAGTCCTCCGGGCCCGCGATCGCACCCTGGACAGCGCGGCGCGGCGGGCGCACCGTCGAGGAGTCGGTCTGGTGGAGGCCGATGGCACACATGGGAGGGAAACCATGTCCGTACTCGGAATGGACGTCCGTGGCGACGCTGAGCGCCGCCGGAGAGTGGGTCACCGTGCCCGGTTCAGGGGGGTGGTCGCGGTCGTCGCCGCGCTCGCCACCCTGGTCGCGCTCGGCGCGACCGCGGATGCGAAGCAGAAGACCCCGCCGGCGCCCAAGGTGCTGGCCGACGGCCTCGCCGGCCCCTTGTCGATCGACGTCGGCAGCCGCGGCGTGCTCGTCGGTCAGTCGTTCTCGGGCACGATCAGCACCGTGTCGAAGCGAGGCGGTGGCGTCAATGATCTGTTGAACGAGCCCGGCGCCGAGGCCGTTGCCGACGGCCCGTTCGGCATCGTGATCTACAGCGTCACCAACGAGACCGGAGCGTTCCTGAAGCTGCGCTGGCCCTGGGGCACGACCTCCGTCATCGCCGACCTCGGTGCCTACGAGGCGACCAACAACCCCGACAGCGGCCAGACCTACGGCATCACCGACCCGGTCACCCCCGAGTGCGCGGCCGAGTGGCCGACCGAGCAGCTCGGGCCGATCACCTACACCGGCCAGGTCGACGCCCACCCCTACGCCCTCGCCCTGGGTGACTGGGGCGTCTACGTCGCCGACGCCGGGGCCAACGCCATCCTGCACGTCGACTGGTTCGGCAACATCCGCACCGTCTCGGTGCTGCCGACCCAGCCCATCGTCATCCCCGCCGACCCGACGGCCATCGGGCTGCCGGCCTGCGTGGGTGGCCTCACCTACAACTTCGAGCCGGTGCCCACCGACATCGAGCTCAGCGGGCGCTCTGGCTACGTGAGCCTGCTCCCGGGCGGGCCCGAGGACGCCAGCCTCGGGGCACGGGGCAGCGTGGTGAAGGTCAGCCTCCGCAGCGGCGGGGTGACCCCGGTGGCCGGCGGCTTCGCCGGGGCGACCGACCTCGCCCTCTCGCCGAACGGTGACCTCTACGTGGCCGAGCTGTTCGGCGGCACCGTCACGAAGGTGTCGAGGGGCGGGGCCCGTTCCACCGTCGCCTCACTGCCCAGCCCGGCCGCGGTCGAATGGTCCGACGGCCGGCTCTACGTCGCCTGGGACGTCTTCGCCTCCGGCAAGGTCGGCACCATCCAGGGCTGACCCGACCGGAGGGCGAGTCGCCCCCGACCACGGCTCACCGGAGGCAGATCTGCAGCTCACGCCTGCAGATCTGCCTCCGCAACTCCCTTCTGAGACTCTCCGGGGTCTCGGCCACACGCGCTCGCCGATCGGTCGGGACGCGTAGCTTCTCGGGGGCGGCCGTGGGGGCCGTGCATGCGGAGGGGACGATGCCCGTGAGCGGAGTTGATCTGGGCGAGCGCCTGGCCGAGGTCGTGGGCGCGGCCAACGTGCGCTCCGGCGCCGACGCCGGCGACGACTACACCCACGACGAGGCCCTCACCGCCACGGCCACGACGGCGGCGTGGGTGGTGTGCCCCGGCTCGACAGCCGAGGTCGCCGCACTGCTGGCCCTGGCCGACAGCATCAAGCTGCCCGTCACCGCCCGGGGGAGTGGCACCGGCCTGTCGGGTGCGGCCGTGCCCGTCGCCGGCGGGCTGCTCATCTCGTTCCAGCGGATGAACCGGGTGCTCGAGATCGACACCGAGAACCACGTGGCCGTTGTGCAGCCCGGCGTCACCCTCGCCGAGCTCGACGAGGTCACCGCCGCCCACGGCCTCGTGTACCCCGTCTTCCCTGGGGAGTACACCGCCAGCCTCGGCGGCAACGTGGCCACCAACGCCGGCGGCATGCGGGCGGTGAAGTACGGCGTCACCCGCCACCAGGTGCTCGGCCTCGAGGTCGTGCTGCCGTCGGGCGAGGTGCTGCGCACCGGCGGCCGCTTCGTGAAGGCCACCAGTGGCTACGACCTCACCCAGCTCGTCATCGGGTCGGAGGGCACGCTCGCCCTCGTCACCGAGGCCACCCTGCGGCTCTACCCCCGCCCCGCCCACGGCGTCACCGTGCTGGCCCCCTTCGCCACCCTCGACGAGGTCACCCGCGCCGTGCCCCGCATCGTCGACTCCGGCGTCGGACCGCTCATCCTCGAGTACCTCGACCTCATCACCATGGACGCGGCCACCGCCGCCGTCGGGCTCGACCTCGGCATCCCCGAGGAGGTCCGCTCGACCGCCCTCGCGTACCTCGTCGTGTGCCTCGAGGGCGACAAGGTCGACCGCCTCGACGAGGACACCGAGGAGCTCGGCGCCCTGCTCGGCGAGCTCGGCGCCATCGACGTCTACGTGCTGCCCTCGCACGCCGCGGGCCAGCTCATCGAGGCCCGGGAGAAGGCGTTCTGGGTGGCCAAGGCCGCCGGCGCCGACGACATCGTCGACGTGGTCGTGCCCCGCGCCTCGATCCCCACCTACATGGAGTCGGTGTCGGAGCTCGCGGCCGAGACCGGCTCGTGGATCACCGGCTGCGGCCACGTCGGCGACGGCAACGTGCACCTCTCGGTCTTCCAGCCCGACCCCGAGGTGCGCTCGCAGGTGCTGCACCGGCTGTTCGGCCTCGGCATCGCCCTCGGCGGCGCCATCTCCGGCGAGCACGGCATCGGCACCGAGAAGCGCCAGCACTTCCTCGAGCTCGAGGACCCGGCCAAGGTCGCGGTGATGCGCCGCATCAAGGCCGCCTTCGACCCCAACGGCATCCTCAACCCCGGCACCATCTTCGACGAGCAGGAGGCCCCGTGAACGGCGCCCAGGCCCTCATCCGCACCCTCGTCGCCGCCGACGTCGACGTGTGCTTCGCCAACCCCGGCACCTCGGAGATGCACTTCGTCGCCGCCCTCGACGACGTGCCCGAGATGCGCTGCATCCTCGCCCTGTTCGAAGGCGTCGCCACCGGCGCGGCCGACGGCTACGGCCGCATGGCCGAGCGCCCGGCAGCCACCCTCCTGCACCTCGGCTCCGGGCTCGGCAACGGGCTGGCCAACCTCCACAACGCCCGGCGGGCCTTCACCCCGGTCGTGAACATCGTCGGGGACCACGCCACCTATCACAAGCAGTACGACGCGCCGCTGGACTCCGACATCGAGACCGTCGCCCGCAACGTGTCGGGCTGGCTGCGCACGACGACCAGCACCGAGGCGCTCGCCGGCGACGCGGCCGAGGCCGTGGCCGCCGCCCGCTCGCCCCGCGGCTGCGTCGCCACCCTGATCCTCCCCGCCGACGTGTCGTGGACCGAGGGCGCCAAGCCGGCCGCCCCGATCGAGCCTGCGGCGCCGACCGCGGTCGACGCCGCTGTGGTGCGTTCGGTGGCCGAGGCCCTGCGCTCCGGCGAGAAGGCCGCGCTCTTCCTCGGCGGCCGGGCGATGCGGGAGCCGGGGCTGGTCGCCGCCGCCCGGATCACTTCGGCCACCGGTGCGGCGATGCTGGGCGAGACCTTCCCGGCCCGCCTCGAGCGAGGCGCCGGGCTGCCCCCGGTCGACCGCCTCAGCTACCTGGCCGAGTTCGCCGCCATGCAGCTCGACGGCATCCGCCACCTCGTACTCGTCGACGCCAAGTCGCCCGTGTCGTTCTTCGCCTACCCGGGCAAGGCCAGCGACCTCGTGCCCGAGGGCTGCACGGTCCACGTGCTCGCCACCGGCTCCGACGACCCGGTCGCCGCCCTCGACGCGCTCGTCGCCGAGGTCGATGCCGCCGATGCGCCCGTCACCCTCGCCGCTCCAGCCCGGCCCGACCGCCCGACCGGGCCCCTCGACGCCGCTGGTCTCGCCAACGCCATTGGGGCACTGCTGCCCGAGGGCGCCATCGTCGTCGACGAGGGCAACACCGCCGGGTTGTTCACCTCCGGCGCCACCGCCGGCTGCCCCCGCCACGACTGGCTCACCCTCACCGGCGGGGCCATCGGCATCGGCCTCCCCGTCGCCACCGGCGCGGCCGTGGCCTGCCCCGACCGACCTGTGCTCTCCATCGAGGCCGACGGCAGCTCGATGTACACGATCCAGTCGCTGTGGACCCAGGCCCGCGAAGGCCTCGACGTCACGACCATCGTGCTCAACAACCGCTCGTACGCCGTGCTCGACATGGAGCTCCAGCGGGTCGGCGCCGAGGCCGGCGGGCCGAAGGCCAGCGCCATGCTCGACCTCTCCGAGCCGCCCATCGACTTCTGCGCGCTGGCCCAGGGCCTCGGCGTGCCCGCCGCCCGGGCCACCACCGGCGAGGAGCTCGTCGCCCACCTCGAGCGCGCCTTCGCCGAGCCCGGTCCCCACCTCATCGAGGCCGTCCTCCCCAGCCGCCTCTGACCCGGCCGCCTCAGCGCGACCGGTTGCCGGATGGGACGTTTCGGCGGACTCCTGGCAACCGGTCCGGCTCGAGCGCCCCGACCGAGGGTTAGGTTCGGGCATGAGCTACGACGAGTTCATCAACGACGTCGTCAAGGTGGTCGAGGCCCTCGGCGCCGCGATCATGGTCCTCGGCGGGCTCGGCGCACTCGTGGTCGCGGGCATCGCCGTCCTCAAGCCCGAGACGAGGGGCGAGGCCTACACCCAGCTGCGCCGCAACCTCGGGCGGGCGATCCTGCTCGGCCTCGAGGTGCTCATCATCGGCGACATCGTGCGCACGATCATCGTCGACCCCACCTTCGAGAGCGTCGCCGTGCTCGGCCTCATCGTCGTCATCCGGATCATCCTCAGCTTCTCGCTCGAGATCGAGATGGACGGAACGTGGCCCTGGAGCCGCTGGCGCAAGGACTCCACGACGCCCTCCTGACCGGCGGGCCCACCTCGCCGCGGGGCGGTGGCCCGGGTGCGCTGCCGTCTTTCGGGGTGGGGAACGGGTAGGTGCGGGTCACGGTCGATCCGGGGGAACCGACGAGCGACCGGTGGAGGGCTCATGGGTGACGGCAGCGACACCGCCGACCGGAACATGCTCGAGGCGGTGATCACCAACGATCACCTCGTCCTCGGCGGACTGCTCGTCGAGCTGTCCCGCACGCCCGACACGCCCGGGGTGATGGCCGGTCTCGCCGCCACCATGGTGCAGCGTGAGCGCGTCCACATGGCCGTGGTCGAGCAGGTGCTCTTCCCCGTGCTGGCCGAGGGCAACGACTACTCGGTGGTCGAGGCGGTCGTCACCAACCACCAGGTGGTTCGTCAGCACCTCGATCAGCTCGTTCACGGCGACCGCGCCCACCGCTACGAGGCGGTGCGCCAGCTCGAGGACGACCTGGCCGACCAGTTCGCCTTCGAGAGCGGCGTGCTCGTGCCCGCGGTGGAGCAGGCGCCGGCGGCCGACCCCGGCCACCTCGGCTTCCAGCTCTCGCGGCTCACCGCCGCCGGTCTCTCGGAGTCGCTCTACGGCGCCGGCGACCTCGGCGGGCCGACGATCGGGACGACCTGACCAGGCCGTCCGAGAAGGAGGATCCGATGTCGGATCACACGTACAAGATCACGGAGATCGTCGGCTCGTCGCAGAAGAGCGTGGATGACGCGGTGCGCAGCGGCGTGAGCCGGGCGGCCAAGACGCTGCGTCACGTCGGCTGGTTCGAGGTCACCGAGATCCGAGGGGCGGTCGAGGACGGGGCGGTCGGCTCGTTCCAGGTGACGATGAAGGTGGGCTTCCGCCTCGACGACGAGTAGCCCGACCGGGCTCAGGCCCGGCGCGAGAGCACGGCGACGAGGAAGCCGGAGTCGTCGGTGAACGGTCGCAGCTCCCACGACTCGAGCAGCAGCTCCGGCTCGAGGCCGACCGCGGCGACGTCGACGAAGAACTCGGCGAAGTCGTAGTCGCGCCCTGCGCCGAACCCCGTGACGACGCGCCCGCCCTCGCGCAGGTGGGCGGCGAAGCGGGAGAGGACGGCCTGGCGGGTGTCGGGGTCGAGGAACGTCATGACGTTGCCGGCGCACACCACCACGTCGAACCCCTCGTCGATGCCAGCGGCCGGGAGGTCGAGCTCGGCGAGGTCGCCGACCAACCATGTCGGGCCGGGGTGGTCGGCCTCGGCGGCGGTGATCAGCACCGGGTCGATGTCGACGCCCACGACCTCGTGCCCGGCGGCGTGGAGGTACCCACCCACCCGGCCGGGGCCGCAGCCGGCGTCGAGCACGCGCGACCCGCGGGCCACCATGGCGTCGACGAAGCGGGCCTCGCCGTCGAGGTCGTCGCCCGCCGCGGCCATCGACCGGAACCGCTCGACGTACCAGCTCGAGTGGTCCGGGTTCTTCTCGGTCAGCTCGAGCCAGCGGTTGGGCGACATCCCGCCGACGCTAACGGCTCGTTCCCCGTTCCCTTCCGGGAGCGGCAGCGGGCGCCGACCGCCTCGGCCGCATCGGTCGCCCGGCCTGCGGCCTCAGCTCAGCTCAGCGGGACGAGCCAGGTGAGCTGGCCGGGGTCGGTGGGGTTGGCGGCGTCGCGGTACCGGACCTCGTAGGTGCCGGCGCCGCCGTCGGTGATCTCGAAGGTCACCGTGCCGTCGACCGTGCTCCCCGCCGCCAGGCCACCCGAGAGGGCGAGCTCGCCGGCCTGCATCGTGGGCGTGGCCACCGCCACCGTGCCGTCGGGGAACTGGACCTCCCACTTCAGCACCCCGTAGCCCAGGCGCTCGCCGCCCACGTTGGTGACGCTCACCGTCGCCGTGAGGAAGCGCTGGCTGGCGAATCCGCTCGTCTTCTCGGCCGTCGTGACCGACGAGACCTCGGCCTGGATGCCGCCCGCCCGCTGGGCGGTGCCCACCGCCGTCGGGCCGGCCGTGGCCGCCGGGCCCACCTGGCTCATGACCGACGACGGGCTCGAGCTCCCCTGGGCCGCCGTCGAGGGGGAGGCCCCGGGCGTGGTCGTCGTCGTGGTGGTCGGCCGTCGGGGCGCAGCCGAGGTCGAGTCCGACCGGAACCATCCCCTGCTCACGGCCACCATGGCCAGGACCAGGCCGATCAGCACCAGCCAGGTGACCCACCGCCGTGAGCCCTTCCCGCCGCCGCCACCACCGCCGCCTCGGCCGGGTGAGGCCAGGGGGTCGAACGGGGTGTCCGACCATCGATAGGGACGGTCCGGTTCGTCGTCCTTGCGCCGCTTCGCCACCGCAACTCCGCCCGTCGTGGCCCCCAGCCGCCGCCGGGCGCCGAACGATCATGATGCCTCACGGAGGGCGCGCGCTGTGGCGCAGAGGGCACCCGTCGCTAGCCTCCGGCCGGTGACCAGCGCCGAGTACGTCGATCTGTCCAACCCGCCGACGCGGGCTCTCGTGATGGTGGCCCATCCCGACGACATCGATTTCGGGATGGCCGGCACCGTCGCCGCCCTCACCGCGGCGGGCACCGAGGTCGTCTACGCCATCGCCACCTCCGGCGAGGCCGGGCCGCCCGAGGACCACGACCGGGCCGAGCTCGCCGCCCTCCGCGAGAAGGAGCAGCGGGCTGCGGCCCGCGAGGTCGGCGTGCACGACGTGCGCTTCCTGGGCCTCCCCGACGGCGCCCTCGTCGCCGACCTCGAGCTGCGCCGCTGCATCAGCGCCGTCATCCGCACGGTGAAGCCCGACCTCGTGCTGCAGCAGTCGCCCGAACGCCGCTACGACCGCATCTACGCCAGCCACCCCGACCACCTGGCCGTGGCCGAGGCCACCATCTCCGCCGTCTACCCCGACGCCCGCAACCCCCACGCCCACCCGAGCCTGCTGCGCGAGGGCCTCCAGCCCCACTCGGTGCCCGAGGTGTGGATCGCCGGGCTCGAGCCGGTCGACCTCTTCGTCGACATCACCGACGTCTTCGACAAGAAGGTCGCCGCCCTGTCCTCCCACAAGAGCCAGGTCGCGTGGATCGCCGACATCTCCGGCTTCCTGCGGGGCTGGTCGAGCGAGCTCACCACCCGGAACGGCCTTCCCGAGGGACGCCTCACCGAAGGCTTCACCCGGGTCGTCACCTCCTGAGCCGATGCGCGAGCTGACCCCACCCCTCGCTCCCGGCCGCCTCCGTTCCCGTCTGGGCGGCCGCGTGCCGAAGGCCGCCGCGGTCCTCCTCGTGGCCCTCGCCGCACTCGCCGCTCTGGTCGTGCCGTCGGCGGCGCCGGCAGCGGCGGCCGGCAAGCCGGTGATGCTCGTCTACGGCGACTCCGTCCTCGAGGACGCCCGTTCGCAGGTCAGCTACATCGGGTCCGCTGGGTTCGACGTCCGGATCAACACCTACGGCGGCACCTCGCTCTGCGACTGGCTGCCCCAGATCCTGAAGGACGCGGTGCCCGGCACCCGCCTCGTCGCCCTCGGCTTCACCGGCAACACCTTCACCCCCTGCATGCGACCGGGCGGCGCCATCCCCGACGACGCCGGCATCGCCGCGCTGTACCGGCAGTCGCTCGACCAGCTCATCCCGACGCTGCGTGCCAGGGGGGTGGCGTTGATGCTCATCGGCTCGCCGCCGCTGCTGGGGCTCGACGGATCGACCGTCTGGCCGGTCCCGAACGCCGTGTACCAGCAGGCCGCCATCGACTGGCGCGCCGCCGGCGCTGACGTCGTCTACTCCGACGCGGGACGCCTCGCCCTCGCCAGCCCCGACGGCGGCTGGACGGGCACCCTGCCGTGCCTCCCCTTCGAGACCGCGGCGATGGGGTGCATCGACGGCCGGATCCAGGTGCGTGCCTACGACCGCGTGCACTTCTGCCCGACGGGTGACCTCCCCTGCTCGGTGTGGTCGAGTGGCGCCTGGCGCTACGGCTCGGCCATCTACGACGCCGCCGCCTTCCGGATCAGGCCCACCACGGGCAACCTCGACAGCGCCGTGGGCGGGGTGAACCAGGTCGACGTCTCCGGGTGGGCCATCGACCCGGACAACGGCACCGCGCCCACGACCGTGCACGTCTACATCGACGGCATCGGCTACGTGCTCACCGCGAACGCGACGCGTCCCGACCTGGTCGGGCCGTTCCCCCTGGCCGGCGCCGCCCACGGGTTCCAGGCCACCCTGCCCTCCCCGGGCGGCACCCACAACGTGTGCGCCTACGCCATCAACGTGGGCGCCGGCGGCGTCAACCCCCGCCTGGCGTGCAAGACGGTGACGGTGCGCGACGCCTCGCCGTTCGGGAACCTCGAGACCGCCGCCGGCGTGCCGGGCGGGGTGTCGGTCGCAGGGTGGGCCATCGACCCGGACACCGACCAGCCCATCCAGGTGCACGTCTACGTCGACGGCGCCGCGGTCGCTCTGACCGCCGGTGACTCCCGACCCGACGTCGGTGCCGCCTTCCCCTCGGCGGGCCCGAACCACGGGTTCAGCTCGGCGCTGATCGGGGCCGACCCCGGGCGCCACCAGGTCTGCGCCTACGCCATCAACGTCGGCCCCGGCTACACCAACCCCCTCCTCGGCTGCCGCACGGTCACCGTGCCCAACACCTCGCCCGTCGGGAACCTGGAGGGCGTGACCGGCGTGAAGGGCGGCGTCTCGGTGGCGGGCTGGGCGCTCGACCCCGACACGACCTCACCCATCCAGGTGCACCTCTATGTCGACTCGGCCGCCCTGGCGCTCACCGCCGACGGCTCGCGACCCGACGTGGCTGCCGCCTTCCCCGGCTACGGCTCGCCCCACGGCTTCACCGCCATGCTCGGGGCCACGCCCGGGTCGCATCGTGTTTGCGCCTATGGCATCAACGTCGGCCCCGGCGCGAACTCGTTGCTCGGCTGCCGCACCGTCGTCGTCCCCGCCTGAGCGCCGGCTCGGCCAGGCGGCGGTGCCCGGCCCTCGAAGCGCACTTGCGACGTGCCGCACGACCGGACCCACCCGTCATTGGACTCTGGTGCAGCGGCGTCGGCGCGCTCACGATGATGGAGTAGGTGACGGCGAAGGGAGAGTCGCCATGCACACCGAGTCGACAACGACCGCGACGGCGCCGCCCAGCATCCCGCCGGCGTGGTTCAAGCACCTCTTCTGGCGAGTGCACCGCATCGTGAACCGCCTCAGCGGCGGTCGCTTCCTCTGGACCCCCGACGGCAAACGGGGCTGGGGCGCACTGCGCCTCACCACCATCGGTCGGAAGTCCGGTCGTGAGCGCATGGTGATCGTCGGGTACATCGAGGACGGCCCCGTGCCGGTCGTGATGGCAATGAACGGTTGGGACGACGGCCATCCCGCCTGGTGGCTCAACCTCGAGGCGCACCCCGACGCCGTCATCCGCCTCCCCGGCGGCCACGTGCGCAAGGTCCGCGCCCACGCCGCGGTGGGGGCCGAGCGCGAGCGGCTGTGGAAGCGCTGGGCCGCCATCGACGAGGGCCTCGACCAGTACGCCGCCATGCGCACGGTCGAGACCCCGATCGTCGTGCTCGAGCCCCGCGACTGAGCGCCGGGCGTTCGGCGTCGAGAACCGGTGACAACATCGTCCGGGTGACCACTCCCGTCCGCAGCGAGGTCCCCCCGGCGGGGGCGCGCCGACGGGGGCACTCGGCGCCGGCGGCGAGGCGGCGGACCACCGCAACGGTGGTGGGTGGCCTCGCGGTGGCGGTCCTGGCGGTCGCCGTCGCCGCGTGTGGCGGGTCCGGTGCGTCGGCAGCGACGGATGGTCCTGCCGACCCCGCCACCGAGACCTCCGTGACGGCCGCGACGGCGGACGCGACGAGCACCACCGACGTGCCGACCTCGACCGTCGCCCCCACCACGGCCGCGCCCGCTGCCACCACGGCCGCGCCGGCGACGACCGGTCCGCTCGCCCATGTCGCCGGGCGGACCATCGTCCTCGACGCCGGCCACAACGGCGGCAACGCCGCCCACTCCAACGAGATCAACGCCCAGGTCGACGCCGGCAACGGCGTGCGCAAGGCGTGCGACACCGCCGGCACCGCGGGAGACGACGGCTACCCCGAGCACGAGTTCACCCTCGCCGTGGCCCAGGCCGTGCGCGACGAGCTCGTGGCCTCAGGGGCGAACGTGGTGATGGTGCGCGACGACTCGGCTGGCTGGGGCCCGTGCATCACCCAGCGGGCCGCCGTCGGCAACGCGGCCCACGCCGACGCCGCCCTCTCCATCCACGCCGACGGCAACCTCGCCGCCGGCGCCCGCGGCTTCCACGTCATCCTCCCGTCGGTCACCGCCGGAGGGGGCCAGGTCGTCGCCGCCTCCGCCTCGCTCGGGACCGCCCTCCGCGACCAGGTCGTCACCACCGGCATGCCGACGTCGAACTACCTCGGCTCGGGCGGGCTCATCACCCGCGGCGACCTCGGTGGCCTCAACCTCTCGACGGTGCCGAAGGTGTTCATCGAGTGCGGCAACATGCGCGAGGCCACCGACCTGGCCTTGCTCGAGGACCCGGTCTGGCGGGCCCGCCTCGCCCACGCCCTCGCCGTCGGCTTCGACACCTACCTGGCCGGCTGACGCCGACCGTGTGACCCATCGAGGGCCCTTCGGCCCGCCCGGCCCCGACGAGCGCTGTGGTAGGAGAACGGGGCCCGTCCAGCCAGGGGCGGCAGCGAAGGGGAACGATGGGACTCACCGGTGATGCGCACATCGTCGGCTACGCCGAGCGCAGGTCCGAGCGACGCTTCAGCGGCGAGCGGCAGCTGACCCTCGAGCAGTGGGCCGGCCTCGCCGCCGACGCCCTGCGCGACGCCGGCATCCACAGCCGCGAGGTCGGCGGGCTCGTCGTCGGCGCCGACATCTTCGAGGCCCAGCAGTTCGTGCCCGCCACCGTCGCCGAGTACTGCGGCTGGTCGGTCGACTTCGCCGAACGGGTCGACCTCGGCGGCGCCACCCCCGCCGGCATGGTGTGGCGGGCCGCCGCCGCCATCGAGCTCGGCATCTGCGAGGTCGTGGTGATGGCCACCGCCTCCCGGCCCATGCCACCGTCGCCGGTGCCGCGCCCCTTCGACGATCGCATGGTCTACGGCGCGTCGAGCAGCGCATGGGGGTCACCCCAGGCCGAGTTCGAGCTGCCCTACGGCAACATCGCCCAGAACTGCGGCTTCGCCATGTACGCCCAGCGCTACCACGACCTCTACGGCTGGGACGAGTGGGCCCGGGCCAAGATCGCCGCCGACCAGCGCACCTCCGCCTGCGCCAACCCCGACGCCGTCTTCTTCGGCCAGCCCCTCACCCCCGACGACGTGCTCGCCTCCCGGGTGATCTCCGAGCCGCTCCACCTGCTCGAGATCGTGATGCCCTGCACCGGCGGCGCCGCCCTCGTGATGTGCAACGCCGAGCGGGCCAAGCGCACCAACCACCGCCCGGTCGCCGTCACCGGCTTCGGCGAGCGCCTCACCCACAAGACGCCCACCTACTCGCCCGACCTGCCCCACACCCCGGTGGCCGCGGCCGCCCAGTCGGCGTTCGCCATGTCCGGGCTCGGCCCTGCCGACATGGACATGGTGCAGCTCTACGACTGCTACACGATCACCGCCCTGCTCTCCATCGAGGATTCCGGGTTCTGCGGCACGGGCGAGGGCCAGGCCTTCGTCCGCGAGCACGACCTCTCGTACAAGGGCGACTTCCCGTGCAACACCCACGGCGGTCAGCTCGGCTTCGGCCAGGCCGGCCTCGCCGGGGGCATGTCGCACGTGGTCGAGGGCGTCCGCCAGATCCAGGGCCGGGCCGGCGACCGCCAGCTCGCCCGCCACGACACCGCCTACGTCACCGGCACCGGCGGCGTGATGAGCGAGCAGGCCGCCCTCGTCCTGCAGGGGGCCTGACCATGAGCGACCTCGGCTACCTCAAGACCGAGCTGCCCAAGCCCCGGCCTCTCGCCACCCCGACGTCGCAGCCGTTCTGGGACGCCCTCGATGCCGACCGGGTCGAGATCCAGCGCTGCGCCGAGTGCCAGGCGTGGGTCTACTACCCCCGGTCGCGCTGCCCCGAATGCCTCTCCGACCAGCTGGTCTGGACCGAGGTCAGCGGCGAGGGCGTGATCTTCACCTTCACCGTGACCCGTCAGCCCACCACGCCGTCGTTCGCCGACGAGGTGCCGCAGATCATCGCCGTCGTCGAGCTCACCGAGGGCGTCCACGTCACGAGCGTCATCGTCGACGCCGAGCCCGAGCAGGTCGCCACCGGCGCCGCCGTCGTGCCGGTGTTCGAGCACGGCGACGACGGCCTCACGTTGCTGAAGCACCGCCTCGCCACCGACTGATCGGCCGTCGCCGCAGCGCGACCGGTTGGTGGATGTCCCGTTCCTGCGGACTTCTGGCAACCGGTCTCGACGGGCTGGTCGACCGGTTGGTGGATGTCCCGTTCCGGCGGACAGTCGGCAACCGGTCGCGGGGTCGGCGGAAGGACCGGCTAGCGGAGGCGGGTCGGCGTGACGTGGTCGTCGGGCGGGAGCTCGCCGTGGGTGTAGGCCACGACCTCGGTGAAGTTGAGCCACACCTCGCCGTCGAGCACCGTCATGAACGACGTGTCGGCCGCGTCGCGGCCCGTCGAGATCCGCAGGAGCGACGAGCGCGGCGCCAGGCCGGTGGGGTCGAGCACCCACCAGCGACCGTCGACGTGGGCCTCGACGACGGCGTGGAAGTCCATCGGCGTGAGCCCCGGCGCGTAGACCGCGGCCAGGCGGGCCGGCACGCTCAGGGCCCGAAGCATCGTGATGGCGAGGTGGGCGAAGTCGCGGCACACGCCGCGCCCGGCGAAGAGCGAGTCGACGGCCGTGTCGAACGGGCCGCTCGAGCCCTCCTCGTAGATCAGCCGGTCGGCCACCCACTCGCGCACCGACTGCAGCAGCTCGGGGCCGGGGACCACCTCGCCGATCTCGTGCGACGCGAACGAGACCAGTTCGTCGGACGGGCAGTAGCGGCTCTGGCGGCGGTAGGTCAGCTGGGCGAGGTCGATGCCCTCGGTGGGCGGGACCTCGGGGACCGCCGAGCGCGTGACCTCGGCGACCAGGTCGACGGTGAGCGCGCCCCGCGGGCTGCGCACGAGGTGGATCGTGCCGCCGTGGCCGCTCGGGCAGGCCGTCGCCTCGAGCGGCACGCCGTCGACGGCGACCTCGAGGGTCTGCTCGACGGCGATGCCGGGGCGGGTGGCCGGCGAGAGATCGAGGGCCAGCGTGGCCTCCCGGTCGACGGCCACGGCGAGATGGCACTCGACATGCCACTGCTCGTCGCTGTCGTGCGCACCACCCGTCGAGGCCATCGGGGCAGGCTATTGGTACCCGCCGCCGGCGCGAACGGTCGAGTGCCACATTCCCAACGACCGGTGGCCGACCGGTGGCCGACCGGTGCCCACCGGTGGCCGAGCGGGGCATCGGCGATCGACCTACCGTCTGCCCGACCGAGGGGGAGGGGACCGCGGTGAAGGCATGGCGGGTGCACGAGTTCGGGGAACCGGCCGACGTCCTGGTCGCCGAGGAGATCGAGCCGCCCACCGCGGCCGACCTCGACGGGCTGGGCATGAGCATGGGTGGGTGGATCCCGATCGCCGAAGGCGGACGCGGCCCCTACGACGACTGGGTCCTGCTCGACATGACCGTCGCCGCCCTCGCCCTGCCCGACGTCACCATGGCCCGCGGCAGCTACCCCGTCCCCGTGCCCCGGCCCTACACGTCGGGCCAGGAAGGCGTCGGCATCGTCACCGACGCGGGGCCCACCCATCGGCACCTGATCGGCTCCCGGGTCGCGGCCTGCTGCATCCAGCCCTTCGGCAGCCTGGCGCCCGTCGCCATCGGCGTCGGTTCGATGTTCGAGGTGCCCGACTCGATGACCGACGAGGAGGGCGCCGCCTTCGTCGTGCCGGCCCACACCGCCTACCACGTGGTGCATCGCCGGGGCCGGGTGCAGCCGGGCGAGACCGTGGCCCTCCTCGGCGCCGCCGGCGGCATCGGGTCGGCCTACGTGCAGCTCTGCGTGGCACTCGGCGCCCGGGTCATCGCCATCGTCGGCGGACCGGAGAAGGTCGCCTTCTGCGAGGGGCTCGGCGCCGAGGCCATCGACCACACCCAGGGCGGCGTGGTCGAGGCCGTGCGCGCCGCCACCGGCGGACGTGGCGTCGACGTGATCATCGACCCGGTGCAGGGCGAGGCCGGCGCCGAGCTGCGGGCCGCGCTCGTGCCCGACGGCCGCCACGTGCTGTGTGGCCACGCCGGTGGCCTCGTCGCCCACGACCCGCACTTCTACGTGGCCAACCACACCCTCGTCGGGGCGACCCTCGGCGGGTACGGCCCCGCCGAGATGCGGCGCATCCACGACGAGAGCGACGCCGCCCTGCGGGAGCTGATGGCACAGGGCCTCTATCGGCCCATCGTCAGCGAGTGCGTCGAGTTCGACGAGGTGCCCCGCGTGGTCACCGACATGGTCGAGCGCCGCACCATGGGCCGCGTCGTCGTGCGCGTCGCCGACTGACCCGCCCCATCGACCTCACCGCCCCTCACCTTCGACGAGAGAGAACCGCCACGATGACCGAGACCACCGACGCACGACCCGTCGACGAGGCCTACCGCCGCCTGCCGACCGAAGGCCCCGATGAGCCCGACCTCGGTGGCGCGCTCATCACCTGGGTCGAGCCCATGGCCGAGCACGTCGTCGCCTACAACCGCTGGTACGAGGACGACCACATGATCACCGGGGCCATGTCGATGCCCTGGATGTTCTCGTGCCGTCGTTGGGTCGCCCCGACCTGGATCCAGCACCTCCGCGGCCCCGCCGACTCGGTCGTCGCCGTGCCCCTCGACGCCGGCAAGTACATCGGCGTCTACTGGGTCAACGGTGGCCGCATCGAGGACCACACCGCCTGGTCGCTCGGGGCCAACTACCGGCTCCACGCCGAGGGCCGGGGCAGCTGCCGGGGCGAGGGCCACGACCCGCTCGAGGAGCGGCGTCACGTCTTCACCGCCTTCGCCGACCACCTCGGCTCGAGCTACCGCGACGACGGCGTGCCCCGCAGCGTGCACACCCTCGTGCAGCCCTACGAGGGCATGGTCATCGAGATGATCGAGGCGCCCGACGGCGACCGTGCCGCCCTCGACCAGTGGCTCCAGCGTGAGCACCTGCCGTCGGTGCTCGGTGGGCCGGTGGCGGTCACCGTCCGCTTCGCGCCCCGGCCGCTGCCGCCCGACCGCCTGGCCCACGTGAAGGAGGTCGACGGCGTCGAGCGCATGGTGGTGCTGCTCCACTTCCTCGAGGCCGACCCCCGCGACTGCTGGGACGAGCACTTCGCGCCCACCGCCGAGCGCCTGGCCGCCAGCGGGGGGGCGGCATCGCTCGCCGTGCAATCCGCCTTCATCCCGACGAAGCACGGCACCGACGCCTACACCGACGAGCTCTTCTGAGCGCTGGGTGGGTGGCGCAGGGCGGGAGCGGGTAGGTCTTCCGGGCCGGCCCTCCGGGCCTCCAGAGGAGAACCATGAAGCTGCTGTCGAAGCTGAGCGCGCTCACCGCCGGGCGACGCCTGGCGGCGAAGAACGCACCGACGGTCCACAAGGGGATCGACTCGATCGCGTCGGCGGTGAAGGGCCGCGTCGGCCACCAGCACGGCGGCAAGGTCGACACCGGCGCCTCGCTCGCCAAGCGGGTCATCACCGGCACCGATCGACCCAACCGGTCGACCGACGGCGTGACCGACGTCAGCTCGCGCTGACCCGAGCCCTCCCCACCCGCCCGCCAGGCGGGTGAGGAGGCTCAGGCCGGTGTCACTTCAGGTGGTAGCGGGACAGGAAGTCCCACGCGACCTGCGTGCCGTCGACCTCGTTGTTGGTGGGGTTCAGCAGGAAGTCGTACGCCGGGATGCCGTGGCCCGGTGAGGCGTGCCCGCTGTTCTTCACCTTGTAGAGCACGACGTCGCCGTTGCTCTTGCAGCCCCGGTAGGAGATGACGTCGATGTTCGGCGTTGCGGCCTTCACCCGAGGGTTGGGCTTGCAGTGGTTGTTGTCGGCCCAGCGGGTGACGGCCTCCTCGGCCGAGTAGCTCCACGACGAGCCGGCCACCGGCGGGTTGATCTTGGCCGGCAGCGTGGCGGCCTCGGGCGGCGGCGTGGCGGCGAAGGCGTTGACCGGGTCCCACACGCCGTGGATGGCGATCACCGGGATGGCCCGGCCGGGGTCACACGACACGGTGTTCGGCGGCGTGTCGCTCGCCTCGGGGAAGCGCACGCCGGAGATCGGTGCGATGGCGGCGATGCGGTCGGGCAGGTCGCAGGCGAGCTGCGAGGCCATGCGGCCGCCACCCGACACACCGGTGGCGTACACGCGCTTGGCGTCGACGCACACCGCCGAGCCGGCGACGTCGATGGCGTGGCTCAGGAACTGCACGTCGTCACGGGTGCCGGCCGGCGGATAGGTCGTGGTGCCCACCAGCGGCACGCCCGGGATGTTCCAGGCGAAGCCGACGAAGCCGGGCGCCGGGTTGAACGGCACCGCGCCGTTCGGCGCGAGCACGGCGAACCCCTCACGGTCGGCGATGGTGCGGATGCCGTCGCCGGCCATCTGCTGGAGGCCCGACGAGCTCGAGCCGTGGAGGTCGAGCACGAGCGGGATCTTCTTCCCGCGGTAGCCGGCGGGGACGTAGAGGGCCACGGAGGCGCCGTCGACCGTGATGGTCTGGTCGCCCGCCACCGCCGTCGACGAGCGGCACGACGCAGGGCGCGACCGGCCGTCGTCGTTGCCCTGCGAGTGGGCCGACGCCGACCCGGTCGTCGCGGTCACCGCGACACCTGAGAACAACGTTGCCAGGCTCACTACAGTCGCCAGCAGCGACCCGAACCGGAGCCGGCGCCGTTGGCCCGGGACCGCCCCTCGTGATGTCGAACTCGACGAACCGGACCTGTCAGCCATGGAACATCCCCCCCGGGACTCGATTTACGGAACCGCGGTACTGTAAATGCCCACGAGCGCGGAGAGCAAGGGTTCCGACGAGACGTCGCCCCGGGTCGCACGGGGCCGGCCCCGCACCGAGGGCCTCGACGAGCGGGTGCTCGCCGCGACCCGCGAGGCCGTCGAGCGCCAGGGGTACACGGCGACGACCGTCGACCAGATCGCCGCCGCTGCCGGCGTGTCGAAGGGCTCGATCTACCGGCGGTGGCCGACCAAGGGCGTGCTCGCCTACGACGCGTGCATCGCCAGCCCGGACCAGCTCGGCGAGGTCATCGACTCCGGCGACATCCGGGCCGACCTGCTCGCCATCGCCCGCATCACCGCCGGTGGCTACTCCCACGACAGCACCGTCGTGTCGGAGGTGCTGGCCGAGGCGGCGAACGACGCTGCCCTGCGGGAGATGCTGCGCAGCCGGTTCTTCGAGCCGCGCTCCGACGCCATCGTCCGGCGGGTCGAGCTCGCCATCGAGCGGGGGGAGGCCCCGGCCGGGCTCAACCCGCAGCTGGTGCCGGCTGTGCTCAACGGCGCCCAGCAGTACCAGTGGGGCGTGCGATCGCGCACCCTCGACGAGGCCGAGCTCCACCAGCTGGTCGACATGATCCTCGGCGCCACCCCGAGCTGACACCGCGCCGGCGTTCCTCTCGCGCCGGCCGTCCGCCCCACGCAGGCACACTTTCGGCCGAGACGGGGAAGGATGGTGGGCATGTCCGACTACGTGATCCCACCGGCGGAGCCCAAGGAGATCGACGAGAAGAACTGGCTCGAGCTCCAGCACTTCATCGAGCGGGCCGTGCTCCGCGGCCACCCGTCCGGGCGCGAGAAGTGCCAGAACTGCCTCTACTACCTCGACACCGACAGCGACCTGACCTACTGCTGGCACCCGCAGCTCCGCATCCTCGTCGGGGCCGAGTGGTGGTGCCAGTGGTGGGAGGCGATCCCCGACTGAGCGTGGTCCCGGGCCCGGTGGGCGCTGGTTCTCTCCGCGCTCGACCGGCGGGGTGACGGCCACGTCGGCCGTGCCCGACGGCAATACTCAGGACCCGTCGACCGGTGCCCGACCGGGCCGACGGCAGGGGGGAACATGCTGCTCGAGGGGAAGGTCGCCATCGTCACCGGCGCGGCCCGGGGCACCGGCAAGGCCATCGCCCGGCGCTTCGTCGCCGAAGGGGCCACCGTCGCCCTCGCCGACGTGCTCGTCGAGGAGGGCGAGGCCACCGCGGCGAAGCTCGGCCCGGCCGCGTCGTTCCACGAGCTCGACGTCACCGACGCCGACGGCTGGGCCGCCCTGGTGGAGAGGCTGGTCGCCGCGCACGGCCACATCGACGTGCTCGTGAACAACGCCGCCATCCTCCACCTCGGCGCCATCGAGTCGACCGGCCTCGACACCTTCCGCCGCGTCTTCGACGTGAACGCGGCGGGCGCCTACGCCGGCATCGCCGCCGTGGTCGGGCCCATGCGGGCCGGCGGCGGCGGCTCGATCGTGAACATCGCCTCGATCGACGGCCTCCAGGCCATGAACGGGCTCAGCGCCTACGCCACCAGCAAGTGGGCGATGCGGGGCCTCACCAAGGCCGCCGCCGTCGAGCTCGGCCGTGACGGCATCCGGGTCAACGCCGTGTGCCCCGCCGGCGGCAACCCCGCCATGTACGCCCCATGGGGCGCGGAGCTGGCCGACATCGGCCCGGCCATCGGCGCCTACATGGAGAAGCGGGCCATCCCGCGCGAGGCCACCACCGACGAGATCGCCTCGGTGGCCCTGTTCCTCGCCAGCGACCTCTCGACCATGGTCACCGGCGCCGACGTGCCCATCGACGGCGGCCACGTGGCCGGCGACCACGTCGCCGGGTTCGGCGTCTCGGGCTGAGCCCGACAGACGGGGGAGTAGCGTCGCTCCCCATGGCCGACACGCCCGAGAGGGCCGCCACCCCGCCGTGGCCCATCGCGTTGTTCGTGCTCGGGCTGCTCGTCGCCGTCGCCGGCCTCGTGGTCTACCAGCAGGGCCTCACCATGTTGGGCCTCGCGGTCGCCGCCATCGGCGGCATGGTCTGGCGCCACAAGGTGCGCCAGGCCCAGGCCCGGCAGTAGCGCTCGGCCCGACCCGCGCCTGACAGACTGCGGACCTGCCGGTGGTCCCGCCCCGGAGGGCTCGGAGTGCACCCCATGAACGTCGACAGCCAGTCCCGATGGACACTCGGACGAGGCATCGGGGTGGTCGGCGCGCTCGCCGGCACCACGGCGCTGGCCGCGGCGTCGACCTCCGGCTCCGTGGCGGCGGCTCAGCCCGTGACCGACGACGCGTCGTCCTCCGGGGTGACGACGAGCGCCACGCCCACCGCCGACGCGGGCGTGTACGAGTCGTGCACGGCGATGTTCGGGCTGGCCCAGAAGGACAGCGCCAGCTGGGTGCAGTTCGACGTGCAGTCCAACCGACCGATCTCGCCGCCGGTGACGGTCGGCCCGGAGCTGCAGGCGATCGTGACCGTCCACGGGTCGGCCGCCGAGGCCGACGTCGAGTGCGAGGCCGACGTGCCTGCCTGGTCGACCGAGGACGAGTGGCTCGAGTACGTGCGGGTGCAACGCGGCGTCGCCACGCTCGACACGATCACCGGCCGCTACCCGTACCCCGGTGGTCCCGGTTACGCCATCCCCGGCGTGGGCACGACCTACGGCCCCATCGACACGGTCAACCTCCTCACCGAGAACATCACCGTGACGAGCGCGTCGGTGCGGTTCCTCGACAACTCGACCAGGTTCTCCATCGTCAGCGGTTCCCCGCAGGACCTCCAGAACCTCGACTGGCCGACCGGCGCCGATGATGCCCGGCAGCGGGTGCTGGCGATCGACCCCGACTTCGACGCCACCGTGGCGCTGTGCCAGTCGCTCCCGACCACGGCGACCTCCGAGGCGATCACCGCGGCCGTCGCCGCGCTGGGCTCGGTGTGGGGCATCGACGTCGACGCCCAGTTCCCTCCGGCGTCGTCGAGCCTCGACGACCGCTGCCTCGCGCTCGACGAGGCGCAGGGCTACTACTTCGGCAACGCGACCCGGTCACTCACCGTCGGCGCGACCGCGGCGGTCACCATCGAACCGCCTCCCGAACCCACGACGACCACGACGACGTCCACGCCCACGTCGACCACCACGACCGCGCCGCCGGACGTGGCGACCGCCGACGAGGTCACCCCGACCTTCACGGGATGACCGACTCCGGCGAGCAGCCCGCGCTGCCGCCCGACGGGACCGCCACCTGGTGCGTCCGGCTCGGCCGCCTTCCCGGTGGCCGCTGGAGGGTGAAGGGCTTCTTCGACGCCGCTCACCCGTTGGGGACCGTGCTCGAGGGTCCGGTCGACACCACCGGGATGTTCGAGATCGCCGCCGCCGACCTCGACACGGAAGGTCGGCCCACGATCCGGGTGTCCGCGGTGGCGACCGGCCACACCGTGCCGCTCTGGTTCGTGCACCTGAGCGACCGTGACGACCCCCGGCCCAACGCGACCCTCGTGGCCTTCACGGGAGACCAGCTCCCCGAGGGCACGGTGGTGAGCGACGCCCAGTTCTTCCACCTGGCGGTGCCCAACGCCGATCAGGTCGGTGCCATCCGGTGGTGGACCGACGAGGCGCTCATCGATCAGGTCTACGTCGCCGACGCGTGGCGCCGCCGACACCTGGCCACCGTGCTGCTCTACAGCGCCTCGGTCTTCCACCAGTTCAACGGATGGCCGGGCTGGCTCCATGCCGACGGCCGTCGCACCCTCAACGGCGAGTACCTCGCCCTCGGCCTCCGTCACCCGCACGGGTTCGCCCCGCTCGAGCAGCTCACGGCCTCGATGGACGAGCCCGCCGGCGCACCACCCCCGGAGCGCCTGCCCCGCTCGCTCTGGCGCCGCAGCCGCGGCGACTGACCCCGAGCTCCGTCAGTCGGCGTCGGCGTCGCCGCCGACCAGCGCGTAGGAGGTCGAGCCGTCGGGACCCACCGGGGTGTCGCCGGCGACGGTGATGCGCTGCATCGACCGGTGCATGCCCTTCGGCACGTCGGTGGGAACCAGGTGCGCGGTCGCACGGTTGTCCCACATGGCGATGCTGTCGGGCTCCCACCGGAAGCGCACGGTGTACGCCGGGTTCATCATCTGCTCGAACAGCATGTCGAGCACGTGGCGGCCCTCCTTGCGGGAGAGCTCGACGATGTGGCTCGTGAAGTTGGGCGAGACGAACAGGCCCTTCTCGCCCGTCTCCGGGTGCACCCGCACGACGGGGTGGACCGACCGGATGGGCCGGGCCGCGAACTGCTTGGCCAGCTCGCCCGACATCTCGCCCCGCAGGATCGGCAGGTCGTTGTGGTGCACGGCGTGGAGGCCGTCGATGAACTCCTGCACCTGCGGCGAGAGCTGCTGGTAGGCGGTGACGAGGTTGGTCCACTGCGTGTCGCCCCCGTACGGAGGCACCACGAGGCCGCGGAGGATCGAGGCCATCGGCGGCTGCGGCATGAACGTGACGTCGGTGTGCCAGCGGCTCTCGATCATCGGGCCGCCGGTCTTGTTGCCACCCCCGGCACCGCCCGCCTGGTTGTCGAGCAGCAGGATCTCGGGGAAGTCGGGGAACGCCGGCAGCAACGTGGGGTGACCGGGCACCAGGTCGCCGACCGCCCGGCCGAACGCCAGGTGCTGCTCCTGGGTGAGGGGCTGGTCGCGGAAGAAGACGACCTTCCACTCGAGCAGCGCGGCGCGGATGGCGGCCACCGTCTCGGGCGTGAGCTCACGGAGGTCGACGCCGTGGATCTCGGCGCCGATGTGGCCCGACATGGGCCGCACGTCGATGCCGAGGTCGTTCTGGTTGCTGGTGCGGTCGACGGAGGTCATGACGCGCTCACCTTCGTTCCGATCTCGAAGTCGTCGAGGTTCGGGGTCTCGACGTTGGCGTAGAAGGTCTGCATCGACCACGGGTACTGGGTGACGTTCCGGCCCGAGTCGGCCAGGTAGTAGTGGCTGCACCCGCCGTGCCAGACCTCGACCGCCTCGACGGCCTCGTCGAGGGTCTGGTTGTAGGCGTCCATCACCTCGCGCTTCACGTCGACCCAGTCGACACCCGCCGCGTCCATGGCTTCGATGGTCTTCACCGCGTAGTGCGCCTCCGACTCGATCAC
This sequence comes from Acidimicrobiales bacterium, assembly GCA_965279255.1. Lineage (GTDB taxonomy): Bacteria > Actinomycetota > Acidimicrobiia > Acidimicrobiales > Acidimicrobilacustridaceae > CAMFLJ01. The sequence goes on along the minus strand of OZ257146.1, from coordinate 3,484,821 downwards.
CGGGATCAGCGAGCCCACGTTGGTGTTGGGGCCGTAGAGCATGAACAGGTTCGGGAAGCCGGTGGTGGTGCAGCCCAGGTAGGCCTTGGCGCCGTCGGCCCACGCGTCGCGCAGCGACTGGCCGCCCCGGCCGTAGATCGGGATGCGGGAGGCGAACTTGTCGACCTCGTAGCCGGTGGCGAACACGATGATGTCGAGCTCGTGCTCGGTGCCGTCGGCGGTGACGATGCCGGTGGGCGTGATCCGCTCGATCGCCTCGGTCGTCAGCTCGACGTTGGGCCGGTTGAAGGTCGGGTAGTAGTGGTTCGAGAACAGCGGCCGCAGGCAGCCCCACGGGGTGTCGGGGGTGAGCTTGCGGCGGGTCTCCGGGTCCTCCACCACCTCGATGGCGCAGGCGGCGACCCACTCGGCCGCGCCGTTGATCTCGGGGTTCGAGAACGGGACGCTCGGGAGCAGGAAGGTCATGATCCCGTCGTGGTACGCCTGCAGTTCCTCGGGGTTCAGGAACTCCGCGAGCTGCTCGTCGGTGTGCTCGACGTCCTCCTTGGGCAGCACCCAGTTGGCCGAGCGCTGGAAGACGGTGAGCTTCCCGGCGATCTTGGCGATCTCGGGGATGCTCTGCACGGCGCTCGCCGCGCTGCCGACCACGCCGACGCGCTTGCCGGTGAGGTCGACCGACTCGTCCCACGCACCGGTGTGCATGGCCACGCCCTCGAACGAGTCACGGCCCTCGATGGTCGGCCACTTGAGCTCGCCGAACATGCCCTGGCCGCTGATCACCACGTCGGCCTCGACGCGCTCGCCGCCGTCGGTGGTGAGGATCCACTTCGACGTGTCGTCGTCCCAGCGGCACTCGCTGATGCCCGTCTCGAGCCGGATCTTGTCCCACAGGTTCAGGTCGGTGACCGTCTTGCGCATGTAGGCGAGGATCTCGGGCTGGGCCGCGTACGAGCGGGTCCACGACGGGTTGAGGGCGAAGGTGAAGCAGTAGACGTGGCTCCACACGTCGCACGCCAGGCCCGGGTAGCGGTTGCGCTGCCAGGTGCCGCCGACGTCATCGGCCTTCTCGAAGATCGTGAAGTTCTCGTAGCCGTGCTGGCGCAGGTAGTAGCCGGAGCTGATGCCGCCCGGCCCCGCGCCGATGATGGCCACGTGCCGCTCGGTGCTCGCGGCCGTTCCCCCGTTGCTGCTCTCGGTCCCCATCCCTTCATCCTGCCCGTTTCGTCGCCGGGCGTCTGAATCACACGACCGTCTTGTTGCGATCGGGTGCGGGACGGTCCTCGGCCGTCGCCTCCGACGACGTCGGTGGCGTCGGCCGCATGGGCCGGGCGCCGGGGGTGCCCGTGGGGCGATCGAAGAACACGCCGATCCAGGCGAGCCAGGCGCCGAGCCCCAGGCCGCCCAGGCCGATGGCGGCGGTCAACAGGTTGAGCGGGGGGCGCACGGCGCTGCCCAGCAGGACGGGCGCGGCGGACAGAAGGTGGTGGGACACGGGATCTCCTCGGGCGTTCACGGTTCGGGCAGGCCGGTCGGCACTGCCCGTCGGCGACGGTCCGCGGCGCGCGTCGTGGCGCGCGGCGGCTCAGGGGCGCCGGATCGAGCTCAGTGGCTCGTGGTGAACCCGAAGGCCGGGGGCGCGCCGACGAGGCGGGCCCGCCACCGATCGAGGCCGGCGGCCCGGCTCGACGGCAGGGCCCGGGCGATGGACGACCGGGCCCGGCGGGCCTGCAGGGCGAGGCCGACGACGACCGCGACGCCGATCGGGAGGAGGACCGGCCCCGGGCTGCGGGGCTGGGGTGCGGCGACGACCGTCGAGTCGCCGGTGCCCAGCGCGGCCACGGCGGGGGAGCGGCCGTCGTCGCCCGGGGTGCTCGAGGTCGACCGGCTGAGGCCCGGGCCGAGGGCGACCAGCAGGACCAGCGCGACCGCTGCGACGAGCGCGACCCACGGCGCCACCCGAACGAGGGTGGGGCGAAGCGAGGGCCGTGCAGGCATGGCCCGGAGTATGGCGCCATCGCGCCGTGATCCCGAGCGACGAGCAGCCGGTCGGATCGGGCACTCCCGGCTGGGCCAGGACCAGGGCGCCCAGCGATCCGGTGCCCCGGTCAGGGGCGCCGGTGCCTCGGCCATGGTGGTCCGTCGTCGGCGCCCGGACACTGAGGGGACCCCGGGCACGAGGGCCGATCGGCGAGTTGCCGACGGCCGGGACCGCCCCTGATGCAGGAGAACACCAACCATGTCCACCTTCCCCCCTCTCGGTCACATCGCCCTGACCGTCCGCGACCTCGCCGTGAGCGTGCCCTGGTACGAATCGCTCTTCGATGCCGCGCCGGTCATCGACGAGGACACCGACCCCGACATGCACCACACCGTCTTCATGCTGGGCACGACCCTCGTCGGGCTCCATCAGCACCGCACCCCTTCGACCGCGGCCTTCGACGAGCACAACGTCGGCCTCGACCACGTGGCGTTCGGCTGCGCGGACCGCGGCGAGCTGGAGAAGTGGGACCGGCGCCTCGACGAGCTCGGCATCGCCCACTCGCCCATCAAGGACGCGTCCTACGGGTCCGGCCTGAGCTTCCGTGACCCCGACGGCATCGCTCTGGAGCTCTTCGCCCCGCCGTCCTGACGGTCTCGGAGGGTGGTCCGGCTCGTCGATGCCCGAGCCCACGCGGCTCAGGCGTCCGGGTGCCGGGCCGCCCTCCAGGCACCGGGGGCGACGCCCCGGCTCCGCTTGAACGCTCGGCTGAACGACTCCTCGGCCTCGTACCCGACCCGTCGGGCGATCTCCCCGAGGTTGTAGGTGGTCGTGGCGAGAAGGTCGTCGGCGAGGTGCATGCGCCACTCGGTGAGGTAGCGGATCGGCGAGCGGCCGAGCATCGTCCGGAACCGCTCGTCGAGCACCGAGCGGGACACGGCGACCTCGGCGGCGAGCGCCGCGACGGTCCACTTCTCCTCCGGACGAGCGTGCAGGAGGGCGAGCGCCGGAGCGAGGACCGGATCGCGCAGGGCCGCCGTCCACCCATGGTCGGTCGCAGGCGCGGTCGCCAGGTGGATCCGCACGACCTCGATCAACAGCAGCTCCGGCAGCCGGGTCGACGGCGGCCGGCCGGGGGAGCCCGACTCGGTCACCGCCAGGGCGTAGCGCACGCTCGACTCCACCCACTCGGCCACCGGGCCCTCCGGTGGACTCACCACGAACACTGGCGGGAACACCCCCATGCGCGGGTCGAACAGCGGGTCCTCGGAGAACAGGTAGCCGCACACGACATCGGTGCGTTCCCCGCCGGCGCCGTGGCGCAGCACCGGCAGGTGGTCCCACGGTGGGCTCGACACGAGGCTCAGGATCGGCACGAGCTCAGCGTCGACGTCGGTGCCGCCCATGGCGTAGTCGTCGCCGTACGGCAGCACGATCACGTCCCCTCGGCGAGCCCAGTGACGCTCGCCGGCCGCCTCCACCCAACAGCTGCCCGAGGCGACGATGTGGAACAGGATCATCCGGTCCTCACCGGGCCGCATCGTGCGGGCGATGTCACTCACCGGTGAGGTGAACGCCCAACTCTCGGTGAACTCACCGCGGAAGAAGATGGCCCCGTCGAGGCGGATCTGCTCGAGCGACGTGCTCACGCTGAGGCCGTCGGTCGATGGCAGCGCGTCGGTCCCGGCGGCGCCCCCGCCCGTCGCGTCCCGGTTCGTCCCACCCGCCATGGCACACCCCGTCGGCTCGCCGGTCGTCGTCCGCCGACCCGTGAACGGTACCCCCGCCCCCGGCGGCCGCCCAGGCCGGGCCATGACCCCTGTCACCCGCCTCCGGCATCGATCCGGACTTGCCGTACCCTTGGATCGCATGCGCTTCTCGAACACCCACGTCCTCTCGGTGGCCCACGCTGAGGCCCCCGAAGTCGTGACGTCGGCCTGGTTCGACGAACAGCTGGCCGAGACCTACGAGCGGGTCGGCGTGCGCCCGGGCCTGCTGGCCGACCTGGCCGGCATCGTCGAGCGCCGCTGGTGGCCCGAGGGCACGACCTTCGACGAGGCCGCCGCCATCGCCGGGCGCAAGGCCATCGAGGCGGCCGGCATCGACGCCTCCGAGATCGACCTGCTCATCTCCACCTCGGTGTGCAAGCACAACCTCGAGCCCTCGGTGGCCTGTGCCGTGCACGACCACCTCGGCCTCGCCGACACCTGCCGCAACTTCGACCTCGGCAACGCCTGCCTCGGCTTCATCAACGCCATGGACGTCGCCGCCATGGCCGTCGAGGCCGGCCATGCCCGCAACGTCCTCATCGTCGACGGCGAGGGCAGCCGCATCCCCCAGCAGCTCACCATCGACCGGCTGGCCTCACCCGACGCCACCGTCAGCGACGTGTTCGAGAACTTCGCCACGCTCACCCTCGGCTCGGGTGCCGCCGCCATGGTGCTCGGCCCGCCCCGGCCCGGTGGCCACGCCTTCACCGGCAGCGTCTCTCGCGCCGCCACCCACCACAACGACCTGTGCGTCGGCGGGCTCGAGGGCATGCGCACCGACACCGCCGCCCTGCTCGCCGCCGGCCTCGAGCTGGCCGCCGACACCATCGCCGCCGCCGACGCCGAGGGCCTCGAGTGGCGGGGCTGCGACATGTACGTCATGCACCAGGTCTCGTCGGTCCACACCAACAAGATGTGCGAGATCATCGACGTCGACCCGGCGACGGTGCCGCTCACGTACCCGACGCTCGGCAACATGGGCCCGGCGGCCGTGCCGTACACGCTGTCGATGGTCGCCGATCAGCTGAAGACGGGTGACCGCATCCTGCTGTGCGGCATCGGCTCCGGCCTGAACTGCTCGCTCGCCGAACTGATCTGGTGAACGCGGCGGCCGGCGGTCCCAGCATCCGGCAGCTGAGGGAGTGGGGCCTCGACCCGGCGTGGTCGCGGCTCGTCGAGTTCGAGACCGCCGACGGGCATCGGGTGGAGTGGCACGTCCTCGACAACGGCGCCGAGCCCGTGAACGGCACGCTCGTGTGCACCCACGGCAACCCCACCTGGTCGTACATCTGGAACGAGTTCCTGGCCCTCGCCCCCGAGGGGTGGCGGGTCATCGCCGTCGACCAGAGCGGCATGGGCTTCTCGAACCGGGGCACGCCCCGCGTGCTCGCCGAGCGCATCGACGAGCTCGTGGCGTTCTGCAAGGCCCACACCGACGGCCCGATCGTGATGGCCGCCCACGACTGGGGCGGGCCGGTCACCGTCGGCGCCGCCGCCCGCCTCGACTGCCGGGCCCTCGTGCTCACCAACACCGCCGTGGCCCTGCCCGACGGGGTGAAGGTGCCGCCGCTGATCGCCGCCGCCCGCTCGGCCGTGCGGGTCGTGTGCGACCAGACCCCCGTGTTCGTCGAGGGCACCGCCCAGATGACCGGGCGCGAGCACCGAGCCGCCCTGCGGGCGCCCTACCGCAGCCGGGCCCGCCGCCACGCGGTGGCCGAGTTCGTCGCCGACATCCCCGTGGCGCCCGACGACGTGTCGTGGACCGCGCTCGAGGGCGTGGCCGCCGCCTTCGACGCCTTCGACGGGCCGGTGCTGCTCGCCTGGGGCGGACGCGACCCCGTGTTCCACGAGCGCTTCCTGGCCGACCTCCAGCAGCGGGCGCCTCAGGCCCAGGTGCAGGTGTTCCCCGACGCTGCCCATCTCGTCACCCTCGACGCCCCCGTGGCCGAGGTGGCGTGGGAGTGGCTCGCCGGCCTCGACGCCCCCGTCGCCGGCCTCGACGCCCCCGTCGCCGAGTCCGAGCCCGAGTCCGAGGCGCTCCCGGCCGACCCCGGGTTCCGACCCGTCACCGCGGCGTTGGTCGAGCACGCCGACGACACGGCCGTGGCCTTCTCCGGCCCCGGCGGCACCCGCACCTGGCGCCAGCTCGCCGACCACGCCCGCCACATCGCCGGCCGGCTGCTCGCCGACGGCCTCGCCCCGGGCGACCGCGTGGCCCTGCTCGTGCCCCCGAGCGCCGACTGCCTCGCCGCCGCCTACGGCATCTGGATGGCCGGGGGAGTGGTGGTCGCGGTCGACTCCCAGCTCGGCCTGCGTCCCATGCGACGGCTGCTACGCGGCGCCACCGTGCAGTGGTCGATCGGCACCGACCGGACGGTCCGCCTGGCCCGGGCGCTCGGCCTCACCCCGGGGGCCACCCACCTCGTCGTGCCCGCCGCGCCGATCGGTGGCCCGGTCTTCACCGCGGCGGCCGCCGCCCTCCCGGCGCTCGACCCGGCCGCCCTCGCCGCGGTGGTGCACACGTCGGGCGCCACCGGGCCGGCCAAGCCCGTCCGCTACACCCACGCCGCCCTGGCGGCCCAGCGCGACACCATCCTCGGGCAGTTCCCGATCGGGGCGTTCACCACCTCGTTCGCCCCGTTCATGCTCGTCGGCCCCGCGATCGGCCTGGCGTGCAGCCTCCCCGACGACGTCACCCCTGGCGCCCTCGACTTCGACGCCTTCGCCGCCGCGTCGGCGGCGGCCGGCACCACCACCGCGTGGCTGTCGCCCGCCGCGGCCCAGCGCATCGTCGACACCGCCGCCGGCCGCACCGCGCCCGTGGAGCTGGTGATGCTGGCCGGCGCCCCCGTGCTGCCCGCCCTCGCCGAGGGCATGGCCGCTGTCACCGGCGCCGACGTGCGCGCCCCCTACGGCATGACCGAGGCGCTCCCCCTCACCGACGGCACCACGCCGTCGGCCACCGGACCGCACGGCGGCACGTGCACCGGCCATCCGCTCGCTGGCGTCGAGGTCGTGATCGACGAGCTCGAGCCGGGCACCGGGTGGGGCGAGATCCTCGTGTCGGCGGCCTGGATGCGCGCCGGCTACGACCGGCGATGGGCCCTGAACCGCGATGCCACCACGGTCATCGACGGGCGGCCCTTCCACCGCACCGGCGACGTCGGCTACGTCGACGACGACGGCCGCCTGTTCCAGCTCGGCCGCCGGATGCACGTGATCACCTCCGCGGCCGGCCCGCTCGCCTGCGTCGTGCCCGAGCAGCAGGTGCTCGTCGGCACCGGCCGCACCGCGGCCGCCGTCGGGGTGGGCCCGGTCGGCACCCAGGTGCTGGTCGTGGTCGTCGACACCGACGCCTCGCTCGGCCTCGCCGACCTCGCGACCACCGCCGCCGTGCGGGCCGCCTGCGCCACCCCGGTGGCCGCCGTGCTCACCGGCCGGCTTCCCGTCGACGTTCGCCACCGCACCAAGGTCGACCGCGTCGCCCTGGCCGCCGACGCCACGTCGCTGCTGGCGGGGCGCTGACGTGAAGGTCCTCGTCACCGGCGCCACCAGCCTCCTCGGCCGCACGGTCGCCCTCCAGCTCGCCGAGCGCGGCGACGAGGTCACCTGCTTCCAGCGCTCGCCCAGCCGCACCGGCCTCACCGATGCGCTGGGCGACATCACCGACGCCGCCGCGCTGCGCCGCGCCGCCCAGGGCCACGATGCCATCGTCCACCTCGCCGCCCTCGTGGCGCCGCGGGCTCCCTGGCGGCGCTTCGTCGAGGTCAACGTCGAGGGCTCCTCGCACGTGGTCGAGGCGGCGGCCGAGTGTGGTCGCCTGGTGCACATCTCCACCCCGTCCGTGGCGTTCGACAACCACGCCGCCATGGGCCCCGGCGCCGAGCCGCCCCGCTACTCGGGGCGCGACGGCTACGCCCGATCCAAGGCCATCGCCGAGCGGCTCGTGCTGCTGACCTCGTCCGTGCCCACGGTCGTGCTCCGCCCCCACCTGGTGTGGGGCCCCGGTGACACCCAGCTCGTCGGCCGCATCGTCGACCGGGCCCGGGCCGGCCGCCTCGCCCTGCCCCGCGGCGGGGCCGCCCTCGTCGACTCCACCTACGTCACCGACGCGGCCTCGGCGGTCGTCGCCGGCCTCGACGCCACCGCCGACCCCGACAGCCCCGCCCTCGGACAGGCCTGGGTCGTGTCGGCCGGCGACCCCCGCCCGGTGCGCGACCTCGTGGCCGCCATCCTCGCCGCCGCCGGTGTCGAGCCCCGCTGGCGCGACACCCCCGGCGCCGTGGCCTCGGCCGCCGGAGCCGTGGTCGGCGCGCTGTGGCCGGGCAGCGAACCGCCGCTCACCCACTTCGCCGCCCGCCAGCTCACCGTCGCCCACTGGTTCGACCAGCGCCGCACCTGCGAGGTCCTCGGCTGGGAGCCCACCGTCGGCCTCGACGCCGGCTTCGCCGAGCTGACCCGCTGGTACGCCGACCACCCCGTCGCCTAGGTCACCGCGGTCTCCGGACCCGTTGTCGCACCCTCTCCGTAGGGTCGCGACCGTGAGCGTCCCTCGTGCGGCAGGTCATCAGCGCTACACCAATCGTACACGTGGCGTGTACGATTGGTGTATGGGAAAGGTCCGCACCAACATCGAGATCGACGACGAGCCACTGCGAACGGTCATGGACCGCTTCGGCGTCCACACCAAGACCGAGGCGGTCGACCTCGCCCTCCGCCACCTCGCCGGCCAGCCGATGACCACCGAGGAGGCACTGGCGATGCAGGGTGCCGGCGCCATCGGTGAGGTGCCGGCCGACCAGCCTCCGCTGTCGGGCCGGTGATCCTGGTCGACACCTCGGCGTGGGTGGAGTTCGACCGGGCCACCGGCAGCACCGTCGATCGTCGCCTCGCCGAGCTCATCGCGGCCGAGGCCGATGTCGCCGTCACCGAGCCCGTGACCATGGAGGTCCTCGCCGGCGCTCGCGACGACGGACGCGCGCTCGACCTGCAACGGCTGATGGACCGCAACCGTCTGCTCCGGGTCGACCCCGTCGTCGACTTCGCCGCCGCGGCGCGCATCTACCGGACCTGCCGTCGCTCCGGTGTCACGCCGCGCGGGCTCCTCGACTGCGTGATCGCATCGGTGGCGCTCCGGCACGGTGCAGCACTGCTCACGGCCGACGCGGACCTCGTCCGCGTCGCCGGGGTCATGGGCATCACCCTCGATCCGGCATCGGTGTGACGCGTCGGCGGGTCGGGCGGCTGGCGCTGTGGGCGCTGTTCGTCGTGGTGGTGCTCACCGTCAACAGCGCCCTGTTCAACGCGCTCACCCAGCGCCGGGCCGACCCACCGGCGGGGCTCACCTTCGTGCGCACCGGCGACGTCGACACCCGCATCCGCACCTCGGGCGCCGCCGGCCAGCCCATCGTGCTCGTGCCCGGTGCGTTCGAGACGGCCGACACCTTCGACGCCCTCGCCCATGACCTCGCGACCGACCACCGCGTCTACGCCCTCGACCTCACCGGCACCGGGTACAGCGAGCCCGTCGCCCCCTACGACGTCGACCACTACGCCGACCAGGTGCTCGGCCTCCTCTCCGCCGAGGGCCTCACCGGTGCCGACGCGCCCGTCCTGGTCGGGCACTCCAGCGGCGCCGCCGTCGCCGCGCTGGCCACCCTCCGCAGCCAGGGCACCGACCACGAGGTCGCCGGGCTGATGGTGCTCGACGGCGACCTGCGGCCCTTCCCCGTGCCAGGGTTCCTGCGGGCGTTGGTCGTCGACCCGTTCCGCACCAGCGTGCTGCGCCTCGGGCTCAGCTCCGACTGGATGATCCGGCAGGTCTACGACACCCAGTGCGGGCCGCTCTGCCCCGCCCTCACCGACGCCGACGTCGACCAGTGGCGCCGGCCGCTGCTCCAGCCCGGCAGCGAGGCCGCCATGTGGCACATGAGCCGGTCGGGCATCCCGGCCCTCACCGGCGAGCAGCTCGAGGAGCTGCGCGCCTCGGAGGTGGCCACGACGGTGGCGGGCGGCGAGGACGACCCCCAGTTCGGCCGGGGTGCTGCGGAGGAGACCGCCGAGCGCATCGGCGCACCGGCCCCGACCTTCATCCCGGGCCGGCATCTGCCGATGATCTCCTCACCGGCCGCGCTGGCCGACGCCGTCCGTGCCCTCGCGGCCCGGGCCGGCACCGCCACCGCCACCGCCACCGCCGACTGAACGACCACGACCACCGCCCCCGACCCCCGCCCCCGACCCCCGCCCCCGACCCCCGCCCCCGCCCCCGACCTCGCGTCCGACCACCGCCCCGGTACGTTCGGGAACGGAGAGGCCACCGATGACCGATCATGCGATCCCCAGCTACGTGATGATGATGGCGCCCACCCTCGACGCCCTCGAGAGCCTGGGTGGCTCGGCCACCAGGGAGCAGCTCGACGCCGCGGTGATCGCCCGCATGGGCCTCACCCCCGCCCAGCTCGCGGTGCAGATCAGCGGCGCCGACACCGAGCCCCGCTCGAAGGTCGCCCACCGCCTCGGCCTGGCCCGCACCCACCTCCGCAAGCTCGGCTACATCGACCGGCCCGAGCAGGGCGTGTGGGCCCTCGAGCCCGCCAGCCGCTCGATCCTCGACCTCGACCGCGACGGCGCCGCCGCCACGCTCCACGAGCAGGACCTCGAGATCCGCAAGGCCGCCCGCCGGGCCCGCATCGCCGCCGGCGAGGCCCCCGGCCCCGAGGTCGAGCCGGGCGTCGAGCCCGACGAGCTGAGCGACATCCTCAACGACTCGTACTGAGTCGTCCGGCCGCCGCAGGCAGCCGTTCATCGGCCGTGCGGGGCCGTCAGAGGACCTTCGGCAGCCCGATCCGGACCGACACCGAGTCGGCGGCCACGACGTGCACCGGCGTGTCGTCGACCGGGTAGCCGGCATCGCGCACCAGCCCGGCATCGACGTCGACGCCCTCGCACGAGCGCAGCGACCACGGGGCATGGGCCACCGGCGCCCACAGCGCCCGCCGGGCCGACCACCACGACCGGGCGTAGAGGGCGTAGCGCTCGGTGAGGAACTCCTCGAGGGGCCGGGCCCCGGCCAGCGGGTCACCGACCTCGACGTCGATGCGGCCGGTGGTGCCGTCGGACCGGTCGATCGACCACGTCCGCCGCCCGGGCCCGTCGGCCGCGGCGCCGGTGATGCGGGCGGGCACGTACGGCAGCGACCACGCCGCCCGGGCGACGGCCGAGCCGAGCCACGACGAGGCGTCGAGGGTGTCGAACCACACGCCCGGCCCCTGGGACCCGGTGACGTAGGTGCGCACGTTGACCTCGCTGAACGACTCCGTGGTGGGGATGGCCGGGAGGCGCCGACCGGCGACGACCATGCGCAGCTCGCGCATCTCGAACGGGACCAGGCCGACCCATGCGGTGCCGTCGAAGACGTCGGCGTGCACGCCCGGGGGGAGGCGCCGCTCGACGACCTCGATCGGAACCGGCCAGTGGCACCAGACGATCGAGCTCCAGCGCTGGCCCATCACCTGCGGCCGCCGGAGCGGGTGGATCGCCGGTCCGTGGCCGGTGGCGGTCACGTCGGCCGGTCCGAGATCCTGCAGGCGTCGAGCCCGAGGGCGGCGGAGATGCGGGCCCGGTTGGCGGCGACGAGGCGGTACGCCTTCTTGGCGAACAGGTGCAGGCCGGGCACCTCGATCAGCGCGCCGAGCCAGCTGGCCGGGCGACGGGACAGGAGGAGGGCGCCGGCCACCGCGTGCTCGGCCTCGGCGACCGACCCGTCGGGCGCGACCAGCAGCACCATCGACCCCGTGCGCTCGGTGTCGGCGGGATGGTCGACCAGCCACTCGTACGAGGGCGTGAACTCCACCCGGGCGCCGAACCGTCGCAGCAGCTCGACGCTCTTCTGGCAGACGCCACTGTCGGCGTCGAAGACCAGGATGCTCTCGGTGACCGCGGTGGGCTCCACGACGTCAGTGTGCCGACCCGGTCGCCGCGACCACGAGCCGGGCGGGCGGTCATGTGACCGCCCCACCAGGGGAATTCGCCGCCGCCCGGCCCGGTGACGGCCCGGTCTGGGATGATGGGCCCCTCACGTCCTGGGGGAGGGCCATGGGGACCACGGAGACACCGGTCGTCATCGAGGTGGCGCTCACCACGAGACCCGACCGCAACCCGACCACCGGCCGCACCCCGGCCGAGGTCGTCGAGCAGGGCCTGGCGTGCATCGACGCCGGCGCCTCGATCGTGCACTGCCACCTGCCCGACCTGAACCTGTCGGCCGCCGAGGCCACCCGGCAGTACCTCGAGCTGTTCGTCCCGTGGCTCGAGCGCGACCCCGACGTGCTCTGCCTGCCCACCAACGGCTTCGGCGACACCCTCGAGGAGCGGTTCGGCCACCAGTGGGCACTCGACGACGTCGGCGCCCTGCGCCTGGCCTTCGTCGACCCCGGCGCCACCATCTTCGGGTCGCCCGGCCCCGACGGTGCGCCCGAGCCCGACGGCTACCTCTACTCGTTCAACTACGACGCGATGACCTACGCCATCGACGAAGGCGCCGCCCGGGGGATGGGCCTCCACTTCGCCTGCTTCGAGCCGGGCTGGCTGCGCAACGTCCTGGCCTACTGGCGCGCCGGGCGCCTCTCACCCGGGTCGTTCGTGAAGTACTACTTCGGAGGCGATCACGGCGTGCTCGCCCGCGGCGCCGGCGTCACCTTCGGCCTGCCGCCCACCCTCACCGGCCTGGCCGCCTACCGCGAGCTGCTCGCCCTCGACGACTGCCCGCTGCCGTGGTTCTCGGCCGTCGTCGGCGGCGACCTCCTCGCCACGCCCGTCGCCCGGGCGACCGTCGAGCAGGGCGGCCACCTGCGCGTCGGCCTCGAGGACCACATCGGCGACGGCCACCCCACCAACCTCGAGCTCGTCGAGGACGCGGTGCGGCTCTGCGAGTCGCTCGGGCGCCCGGTGGCGACCCCTGCCCAGACCATCGAGATCCTCGGCCTCCCCGCGAGGCGACCCGAAGGAGCACGCCAGTGACCACCCGCCTGATCTCGTCGGACTCCCACGTCAGCGTGCAGCACGACCAGGTGAAGGACCGCCTGGCCTCCCGCTACCACGACGCCTACGACGCCGCCCTCCTGCGGGCCATGACCGAGATGCTCGGCGGCAACGCGGCCAAGGCCAACATGGCCGGGCTCACCCACGTGCACCCCGCCTACGGCCGCCCGGGCTACTCCGACCCCGTCGAGCGGCTGGCCGACATGGACGTCGACGGCGTCGACATCGAGGTCCTCTACTGCGAGGTCAGCGCCTACCGGTACCTCTACCTGATGGAGGAGGGCTCGGCCGAGGCCACGCGCGCCTTCAACGACACCCTCCTCGACTTCGGCTCCGTCGACCCCCGCCGCCTGGTCGTCACCGCCCAGGTGCCGATCCACGACATCGACTTCGCCATCGACGAGGTGCAGCGGGTCGCCGGCCTCGGGTGCAAGTCGTTGCAGCTGCCGGTGTTCCCGGCCGAGGTCGGCGAGCCCGACTACCACGACGAGCGCTACGACCGGCTCTTCTCGGTGATCGCCGAGACCGGCCTGCCGGTGTGCAACCACATCGGGCTCAACACCGCGCTCAACCAGCTCGCCGACCGCGACCCCACGCCCCGCCTGGCGTGGACGATGACCTGCATGCCGCTGTCGGCCTGCGAGGCCCTCGGCATGTGGCTGCTCACCGGCCCGCTCGTGAGGCACCCCGAGCTCAAGGTGGTGTTCGTCGAGCCCGGCCTCGGCTGGGTGTCGTACTACCTGCACTTCCTCGACGACATGGTGCTGCGCCAGGGCTACGAGTTCCCGATCCTCCAGGGCGAGCTGCCGAGCTTCTACTACCACCGCAACATGGCGATGACGTTCATCGACGAGCCCGACCCCATCCGGCACCTGCTGCCGCGGCTCGGCGTCGAGAACGTCATGTGGTCGAGCGACTATCCGCACCCGGTGTCGTCGTGGCCGAAGTCGCAGTCGGTCGTCGACGAGCTGTTCGAGGGGTTCAGCGCCGCCGAGCGCGACGCCATCGTCTGTGGAAACGCCGAGCGCATCTGGGGGCTCTGAGCCGCCCGTCGCCCGAGCGCCTCAGAGGTCGTAGGTGGTGCGCGACTCGGCGTCGTCGACGACGCGGTCGCACGTGGGGCACCACGGCCGCAGCTCGAGGGCCGTGCCACAGGCGTCGTGGAAGTGCTCTCCTCGTCGCCCCTCGGCGGCGGCGCCCCAGCCGGAGAGAGCGACCAGCGCCGCCGCCAGCTCCCGGCCCGCGGCGGTGAGGTCGTACTGCATCCGCACGGGGCGCTCGGAGTAGGGGGTCGCCACGACCAGGCCCTCGGTCTCGAGCCGGCGGAGCCGGTTGGTGAGGATGTTCGGTGCGGCCCCGACCCGCTCGCGCAGGTCGCCGAAGCGGAGGGGCCCGTCGGCCAGGGACTCGACCACGAGGAGAATCCAGCGGTCACCCACGCGGTCGAGGGCGGCGCGCAGCGGTGACTCGTCGGGTGGAGGCGGGGTCCCGGCCATCCCGGGAGTCTGCCCGGTGGAGTCGCGTCGCGGCGCCGTATAGTGAGTTGCAAGTTGCAAGTGACCAGCTCACGCTGCCTGTCTCCCGGAGAAGCCTGCCCATGACTGCCACCGACTCCCTCCTCGCCACCTTCGCCGCCACGGCCCGCTCGGCGGCCGCCGCCGTCGGCCCGTCCACCGTCGCCATCGGCCGCCACGGCCGGGGCTCGGGCGTGGTGGTGGCGCCCGACCGGGTGCTCACCAACGCCCACAACCTCCGCGACCGCACGACCCTCGTGACCTTCGCCGACGGCCGCGCGGTCCAGGGCCGCGTCGTCGGCAGCGACCCCGACCGCGACCTCGTCGTGCTCGAGGTCGAGACCGCCGACGTCGCCGCCCTCCCGTGGGCCGACGGGGAGCTCGAGGTCGGCGACGTGGTGTTCGCCGTCGCTCGGAGCCTCCACGGCGCCCGTGTCTCGTTCGGCCTGGTGTCGGCCGCGGGTCAGGCGTTCCGCGGCCCCCGGGGGCGGCGGGTCAAGGGTGCCCTCGAGCACTCCGCGCCGCTCGCCCGTGGCTCGTCGGGCGGCCCGCTCGTCGACGAGCACGGCCACCTCGTCGGCGTGAACACCCATCGCCTGGGCGACGGCTTCTACCTCGCCCAGCCGGCCGACGACGACCTGCGCCGCCGCGTCGACCAGCTGGTCGCCGGAGCCCACCTGGACGGGCGCCGGCTCGGCATCGCGGTCGTGGCGGCCGACGAGTCCGCCCGGCTCCGCCGCCGGGTCGGGCTGGCACCGCAGGCGGGGCTGCTGGTGCAGGGTGTCGTCGAGGGGTCCCCGGCGGCGGAGGCGGGCATCGACGGCGGCGACCTGATCACCGCGGTGGCCGGCCATCCGGTGGCCGACGTCGACGACCTCTGGGACGCCCTCGACCAGGCCGGCGAGGTGGCCGAGGTCGAGGTGCTCCGCGGCGCCGAGGCCCGCTCGGTGACCGTGTCGTTCGCCGCCGGGTCGGAGCCCGACGCGCCGGAGCCGGACCCCGCCGACTGAGCCATCACCGGCGGAGGCCGGCGCGGGTGCGAAGGTGACGGGCGTGGCGCCCCTGAGCGAGATGAGCCGTAGAACCCAGTTGATCGCCGGGGCCGCCGTGGTCGCGGTGATCGCCCTGGTCGTCGGCGGCGTGCTGATGTTCCGCGGCGGCAAGGAGGCCGAGGACACGGCCACCACCGTTCCCGAGACCACCACCACCACCGAGCGGGTGCCGGGGCCCACCGCCCCGCTCACCGGCCTCGAGGACCCGACGGGCGCGGTCGCCACCAGGTGCGCGGTCACCGTGAAGATCGGCAACACCGCCGACGCCCACCCCCAGACCGGGGTCAGTGCGGCCGACGTGGTCTACGAGGAGGTCGTCGACGGCGGCATCACCCGCCTCGTCGCGGTCTACCAGTCGACGGCCCCCGAGCAGGTCGGCGGCGTGCGGTCCGTGCGCCCCACCGACCAGTACATCCTGTGGCCCCTGCGAGGCGTGTTCGCCTTCTCCGGCGGCAACCCCGCCGAGCTGGCGTCGCTGAAGGGCGTGCCGGTCGTGAAGCTCGACGAGACCGCCGCCGGCGGGATGATGTTCCGCGGCCCCGGGCGCGCCCCGAACAACCTCTACGCCGACGTCAACCAGATGTATGGCGCCTGCGAGGACCCGCCGCCCCCGGCGCTGTTCCTCTACCGGGCGCCGCTCACCGCGTCGGCCGGGCTCCCGGCGGCCGGCGCCGACGTCGGCTTCGCCAAGGGCTACGAGACCAACTGGACCTGGGACCCGGTCCGGGCGGTGTGGCTCCGGAGCATCTTCGGCGGCCCCGACGTCGACCCCGACGGTCGCCAGATCGGCGTGGCCAACGTGGTGGTGATGCAGGTCCGTTACGGCCCCGACCCCACCGGCACCTCGGTCGAGGGCCAGATGGTCGGCTCCGGGCCCGTCGCCGTCTACAGCGACGGCAAGGTCGTCACCGGCGAATGGGTCCGCCCCGACATCGAGAAGGCGGCCGAGCTGCGCGATGGCGCCGGCGCGCCGATCGTGCTCACCCCGGGCCAGACCTGGGTGGAGCTGATGCCGCTCGGCAACGCGCTGACCACCTTCCCCGGCTGAGGCGACCGCCCACCGCCGGGACAACGACAGCCGTCAGATCGAGGGCTCCTCGAAGCGGCCGGCGGCCAGGTTGATGCGGGTTTCGAGCTCGGCCCGCTTGACGGCGTCGAGCATCACCGCCCGGTTGCGACCGGCGTCCTTGGCCACGTAGAGGGCGGCATCGGCCTCCGACACCATGTCCTGGAGCGTCGCCCCCATGCGGGGTGGGCACACGCCGAAGCTGCTCGTGAACTCCGGGACGGTGCCGTCGAGCCCGGCCAGGGCCAGCGCCTCGCGCAGGCGCTCGCACACCCGCAGGGCGGACTCGCCGTCGCAGTTCGGGAGGGCCACGACGAACTCCTCGCCGCCGTAGCGGCAGGCCAGGTCGCCCGGGCGCAGCACCGAGCGCAGCACCGACACGAACACCCGCAGGGCCCGGTCGCCGGCGTCGTGGCCGTGGGTGTCGTTGAGCTCCTTGAAGTGGTCGAGGTCGGCCATCACCAGGCTGTACGGAGCGTCGGCGTCGGTGAGGTCACGCACCTTGGCCTCGAAGGCCCGGCGGTTCAGCAGGCCGGTGAGGTGGTCGGTGGTGGCCTGGAGCTGGCTCTCGGAGACCACCCGGATCATGCCGATGCGGGCACCCGACTGGTTGGCGAGCACTTCGAGCTGGTCGATGACCGAGCGCTCGGGACGCTTGTCGACCGCCCCGGCCCAGTGGACGACGCCGGTGGTGCGACCCATGATCGACACCGGCACGCAGACCCCGGCGCAGCGGCCGTACTCGCGGCCCTGCAGGTGCGGGCAGGCGTCGAGCGCATCGCTGTCGTTGAACACCTGGGTCTGGCCCCGGCGGGCGGCGACGCACTGCGACGGCGAGGTCACCCCGCAGGCCGGCCCGTCGGGGTCGGTGCCCGACACGAGGGCCCGCTCGAGGTGGGCGTTGCTGTTGTCGGCCAGGAGGATCTCGACCCGGTCGTCGCCGACCAGCGAGGTGACGGCCCGGCCGGCGACCGACAGGACCTCCCACTCGTTGGCGGCCATCTCGAGGGCGTTGCCCAGGCGGGTCTCGAACTCGCGGCGGTGGGCCTCGGCGACCATCTCCCGCTCGCGGGCGTGGGTCTGGGCCAGGTTCTCGGCGCCGCGTCGCAGGGCGATGCGCACGAGGATCAGCACCGGCGCGACCTGCATGGCGACGGTCAGGGCGGTGACGGCGAGGGCGAACCGCATGCCGGTGAGGTGCGGCCAGTTGGTGCTGATCAGGTACGACGAGAGCAGCATGGCGGCGGCTTCGAAGGCCATGGCACCCGGGACGATGCCGCGAGCCGACCGCCGCACCTCGACGTGCGCGAGCCGCTCGTCCTCGGGGGTGACCTTCACCGGGACGACGTTGCGGTCGTCGACTGCCTCGGGTTGCGGCATCTGAGGAAGATCGGCAGGTCTGTAGGAGAACTCAAGCGGAAACGCCGCGTCGGAACGGTCGCCGCCGTCAGGCGATCAGGTCCTCGTCCCCGCTGAGCTCGACGTTCAGCCACACGTCGTAGGGGAGGTGCACCAGCCGATCGAGGATCGCCCGGCGGATCTCGTCCTCGTCGGCGACGTCCCAGTCACGTCCGGACACCAGGAAGTCGGCCTCGACGTAGAGCTTGCGGCCGGTCTTGGTCATGCGCAGGAACGGGTCCTCGAGCCCGAATTCCTCGCGGACCTCGTTCACCGCGGCCTGCACCGGGCGCTGGATCTCCGGGTCGGGCGCCCCCTCCAGCAGCTCCACGAGGGTCCCGCGGATCATGCGGATCGGGGTGGGTATGAGCACCGCGCACGACACCAGCACGAGGATCGGGTCGATGTAGGCGCCGGCCCGGCCCAGGTCGGCCCGGTCGAGCACGAGCACCACCGCGAAGGCCACCACCACCGCCACGCTGAGGGCGGTGCCGGCGAGCCACTGGGTGGCCTCGGCCCGTAGGAGGTCGGAGTGCCGGGCCGGGCCCCGCAACCAGAGCCACACCACGATCGCGGTGATGGCGCTGATGACGCCGTAGGCGAGGGCCGAGCCGGCGGAGACGTCGCTGCCCCCGCCGACGAGGACCATGACCGCATCGAAGCTGGCGTAGAGGCACGTGCCCAGCAGGGCGATGCCCTGGAGGGTGATGACCATCGGGGCCAGGGCCTCCCGGCCGAACGGGTACTTCTCGGTCGGGCCGCCGGCGACGAGGCGCGACGCCACGATCGCCAACCAGGTGAGCGCCACGCCGAGGATGCCGTAGACCCCGTCGAACAGGACCACCGACGAGCCGGAGGCGATGCCCCACACCACGCCGAGCACCGCGAGCGACGCGGTGGCGACCATCGAGAGCCGCAGCACGCGCCGCTCGAGGGCGGTCACCTCGTCGCTCGCCATCGGCCGCTCACCGCGTGTCGGTTCGTCCACGTCGCCTACTCGTCCGGGATGGGAGGCCACCGGGCAGGAGCCGTCCTCAGTGACCTCAACGGTAGGTGGAGGGCCGGGGGGCGGCGACGGACGCTGCCGCTCAGGGCCACGTGCCGGGACCTTCGGCCGTGGCGCCGGTCCGGTCCGACCCGCCATGGTCGACGGACCGAGATCGTCTCGGGAGGGAGGGATCCATGAGCGACTCCAAGATCGAGCCCGTCGGCCGCGTGCTGGCCGTGTTCCAGGCCGAGCCGGCACCGACGCTCGTGTGCTCGCACTGCGACGGCGAGATGACCGACGACGACGCCCACTGCCCCACGTGCGACTCGCCGATCGACTGGGGTGCGTCGTTCGGTGCGCTCAAGGAGTGGAACGCGGCGTCGCACTGAGCACCCTGCACCCATGAAGCCTCGACAGCGCTGGAGCGACCTCTCCCCCCGGAAGAAGGCGGCGATCATCGCCGCCGCGGCCGTGCAGTTCCTCCTGGTCGGCATCGCCGTCAACGACCTCGCCCGCCGGCCGGCGGCGCAGGTCCGCGGCCCGAAGTGGGCGTGGGCGCCGGCGATGGCCGTGAACTTCCTGGGCCCGATCGCCTACCTCCGCTGGGGTCGGGTCCGCACCGCCGTGGCGAGCGGCGCCGCGGACGCCTGACCCCCGGATCCGTGCCAGCCGGCCCTGACCGGATCGGCGCGCCCGCTCGTAGGGTGACCTGGTGACCACTTCCGTGACCTTCCCGACCGTGGAGGCCCGGAACCTGCAGGGCCTCGGCGTCACCCTGCCCTCGGCCTTCGAGGGCGATCGCAACGTGGTGATCGTGGCGTTCAAGCGCGACCACCAGAACCTCGTCGACTCGTGGCTGACGTGGCTCGAGGCCCAGGCGGCCGTCGACCCGGGCCTGCGCTTCTACGAGGTGCCCACCATCGGCCGCATCTGGGCACCGGTGCGCACCATGATCGACGGCGGCATGGCCCGGGCGATCAAGGAGCCCGTGGTGCTGCAGCGAACTCTCACCCTCTACGGCGACGTGAACCGCCTCACCCGGCCCCTCGCCATCGGTGACACGTCGACCATCGCTGTGTTCCTCGTCGACGCCGACGGACTGGTCCTCTGGTCGGGCGCCGGCCCCTACGCCGACACCTCGGCGGCTGCCCTCAGCGACGCACTCCACGCCGCCCGGTAGCCACGGTCCCGGGCCGCGGTCGTGGCCCGGGCCGGCATCGGCCCCCACGCTCCTCGCGCTCGCGGGTACGGTCGAGCCTGACGCCTGACCACCAACCAGTGGCCATGCTCATGACGGTGTTGCTCCGGACCCCGGTGACCCCGCCTCCGTTGAGGAAGCGAGGACCCATGGCGTCTGCGGATCGAACGACCGAGAACAGCGTCCCCGACGTCGTGCCGGGGCCCACTCGGATCTCGCTGCACGGGGAC
The DNA here is from genome assembly GCA_965279255.1 of Acidimicrobiales bacterium. Lineage (GTDB taxonomy): Bacteria > Actinomycetota > Acidimicrobiia > Acidimicrobiales > Acidimicrobilacustridaceae > CAMFLJ01. The sequence goes on along the minus strand of OZ257146.1, from coordinate 3,464,589 downwards.
ATCGACGGGGCCACCTCGGCGGCGACCTGGGCGTACATCCGTGCCCGCCTCCCAAACGGTCCGGGTGACCTGGAGTTCGATCTCGGCGAGGTCGGCTTCATGGGCTCCGCGGGCCCGAACATCTTCGCCCGGTTGCGCGGCGAAGGGCACAAGGTCCACTGCGTCCATGCCCACGGCTCGGCGGCGCTGACCCTGTCGGCCCTCGCCGGTGACTTCGTCGGCTGAGGACGCGGTCAGGCGCCGGCGAGGTACTCGCGGATCCAGGTCTGCTCGTGGTCGACGGCGCCGCGGGTGTCCTTCGAGACGAAGTCGGCGATCTTGCCGCCGACCAGCGGCACCTTGCACTCGATGGTGACCTCGGTGAGGTTCCGGCACGACGACTCGCCGGTGGACGAGAGGTGCAGCGTGCCGCTCACCGACACGGGCGCGCCCTTGGCCTCGACCTCGAAGAAGCCGCGCCGCGACCCGTCGGCCTCGGGCGGGCCCCACTCGTCGGTCTGGGTGACGGTCTGCGAGGGCGAGAGGAACTTCTTGGCGAAGCCGGGGACGTCGAGGGGCACCACGCGGGTGCTCACGAGCGTCACCGACCCGTCGTCGTCGACGTCACGCCGGACGAGCTGCACGTCGCGCTGGCCGGCCGCCTCGTACTTGGCCGACACCGCGGCGAAGTCGGTGAGTGCCGTGAACACGGCCTCGACCGGATGGTCGTAGCTCTGGTCGACCGTGAACTCCATGGCCCCTCCTCCGATGACGCCGGACTCCGTGCATCATGCCCCGGCGGAGCGGTCCGAGGGCAGGGCCGAACGGCCGGCCCCTGCCAGACTGGCCGCCACGACCGGAGCGACCAGGGGGACCCGGGACATGGATGACACGAACGAGAGCGGCGAGCCGCGCCCGGCGACCGTCGACGACGTGGCCCTCACCGCGGCGGTGCTGGCCGACGCCTTCTTCGACGACCCCGTCTTCCGCTTCCTGTTCCCCGACGACTCCGAGCGGCCCCGCCTCGCCCAGGCCATGTTCACCATGCTCGGCGAGCACGTGTACCTGCCCCTCGGCGAGTGCCAGGTCGCGGGCGACGACGCCGCCTACTGGGAGCCCCCGACCGCCCCCGGCAACGACGACTTCTGGATCGACCACGGCGACGCCTTCGTCGCCGCCCTCGAGGGCCAGGTCGAGCGCCTCGTCGCCCTCGGAGCGGCGATGGACGCCCACCACCCGTCGGACCCGTGCTGGTACCTCTCGCTTCTCGGCGTGCGGCCCTCGGCCCAGGGCCGCGGCCTCGGCGGCCGCCTGCTCACCCACAAGCTCGAGCAGATCGACGCGGTCGGGGGCGCCGCCTACCTGGAGGCGTCGTCGCCGCGGAACAAGCTGCTCTACGAGCGCCACGGCTTCGAGCTGCTCGAGGAGTTCCGCGCCGAGGGCGGCCCACCCATGTACGCCATGTGGCGCGCCCCCCGCTGAGCGTCAGCGGCGCTGGAGCAGGCCCTTCACGTAGGCGGCCTGGCCGGCGTGCTGGATGTCGTCATCGGCGATCGACGCGAGCCGCACCCCGAGGGTGACCGGCGGGTCCCACCGGGTGTCGACGACGCGGTCGAGCGACTCGGTGGTCAGCGCCGCCACCAGGGTCTTGGTGCGCTCCTCGACCTCGGCGTAGTAGTCGCGGATCGCCTCGGGGCTCTCGGGCCGCACGGCCAGGACCTGCTCGGGCGAGTGGCCGTAGCCGACGTTGGCGGGGTCGGCGGCGAGGCCGAAGCGCTCGGCCCATCCGGGCTCAACCCACACCTGGTCCTGCTCGAGGATCTCGGCGATGTGCATGTCCTGCACCCGGGCGAGGTGCCACAGCAGCCACCCGATCGGGTTCGACCCGGGCTCGGGCACGGCAGACAGGTCCTCGGTGGCGAGGCCGTCGAGCACACCGTGCACGTGGCCGTGCACCCGGGAGAAGAGCTCGGCGAACAGCTCGCTGACGTCCATGGCCTGGCTCCGATCGGGTCGTGCGGCGCCGCTGAGGACGACGCACGCGTCCACCCCTGTCTAGCGCCGCAGCGGCCCGAACCCTCGTGGGTCAGGGGGCGGCGGCGACCTTCTCCACCAGCTCGAGGCTGGCGGCGCGGATCTGGCGCTGCGCCTCCTCGCGGCTGATGGTGGCCACACCGTCGCCCCCCTGTGACCCGTAGTCACCGAAGAAGGCGTGGTTGCCGCCGACGATCTCGACGAAGGTCGTGTCGGGGGGCAGCCGGTCCTTCGTCGCGTCGATCTTGGCGGGCGTGGTGAGGCCGTCCTCGGAGCCGTAGATCGACATCGCCAGCAGCTCGGTGCGGTCGCTGATGCTCGAGTTCGGGAACGAGCCCCACAGCAGCAGGCCTCGGATGCGGGCGTCGTCGCGCCCGGCGACCGACGCCGCCATCACCCCGCCCAGGGAGTGGCCGCCGACCACCCAGCGCTCGACCTCGGGGTCGGCGTCCATGACCGTCTGGGCCCCGTTCGGGTCGAGGAAGGCGATGTTGTACGGGAGCTTGAGGATCACGACCGGGTAGCCCGCCTCGGCGAGGGGCAGGAGGTTGGGCACGTAGGCCCGGGGGTCGACGAGGGCGCCCGGGTAGAAGACGACACCGGTGGTGCTCGCCTCCGCCGTGGGCTGCAGCCGGATGCGGGTCGACGACTCGCTGACCGTGGCGCCGGGCGACCCTGCCATCGAGTCGACGGCGACGCTCGACGCAGCGTGGGGACGGAGGTAGAGCAGCACGGCGACGAGGCCCAGCACCGCCACGACCGCCACGCCGCGCACGAGCACCACCCGCCAGCGGGGCCGTGGCTCGCGCTCGGGTGGCTCGCGGCGCCGGGTCAGCAGGCTCCAGGCCGCCACGACCACCGACACCACGGCGACCAGGCGCAGCATGATGAAGTACGCCGGGTGCGACGCCGTGATCGGGTCCCAGAGCGACACGAGGATGGCGACGCTCACCACGAAGGTGACGACCGAGAGCGCCAGCGGCCACCAGCGGGGAGGTCGGCGCCAGTGCATCGTCGGTCCCTCCCTCACGCTCGTCCGGTGGCCGGCCGGGGCGGCACGACCTGCGCATCGTAGGGACGTCCCAACCCGGCGGTAACGTCCGGCCGCGACGCGCCGCCGTGCCGGCGCCGCACACGGGAGCGGTCATGGAGATCAGGGGCACGACCATCGTCGTCACCGGGGCGGCAGGGGGAGTGGGCCAGGCGGTCGTCCGGGCCCTGCACGCCGGCGGGGCGCGGGTGATCCTCACCGGCCGCCGGCAGGCGGAGATGGAGGCCCTGGCCGGCCGCCTTCCCGGCTCGGTGGTCATGCCGTGCGACCTGTCCGACACCGCCGCCCTCGATCGGTTCCTCGACGAGGTGCTCGAGCTCGGGCCGGTCGACGGGCTGATCGCCAACGCGGCCCTCCCCGCCACCGGCCGCATCGAGGAGTACACGACCGCGCAGATCGACCGCGCCCTCGACGTGAACCTGCGGGCCCCGATCGTGATGACCCAGCGCCTGCTCCCCGGCATGCTCGAACGGGGTCGGGGCCACATCGTCTTCGTGTCGTCGATGGGCGGGAAGATGGGCACCGCCCGCCTGGCCCTCTACTCGGCCAGCAAGTTCGGGATGCGCGGCTTCGGTGCCTCGCTCCGGCAGGACCTCGCCGGCTCCGGCGTCAGCGCGTCGGTGGTGTTCCCCGGGTCGATCATCGACGGGGGCATGCTCACCGACGCCGGCGTCGGCGCCTCGCCCGGCACCAAGGGCGTGACGTGCGACGCGGTCGGCGAGGGTGTGGTGAAGGCCATCACCCGCGACATCGGCGAGGTCGACGTGACCGACCTCAAGGTGAAGGTGGCCTCCAAGGTGCTGGCCCTCGCCCCCAACCTCAGCGACCGCATCAAGAACGAGAAGATGCTGGCCTACGCCGATCAGCTCTCCGAGGGCATGCGCGACAAGCGCTGAGCCCGGTCAGATCACGAAGTCGTCGACGTCCCACACGCCGTCGGACGACTCGACCGGGCCCTTGGTGCTGACCCGGCCGGCCAGCTGCATCTCGAGCTCGCCGACGCGGTCGACCAGCGCGGTGAGGCGGGCGGCCACGATGTCGACGCTCGAGTCGAGGGCCATGTCGACGCCGCCGCCCCGCTCGAGGGCGTTGGTGCGGGCGACGACCTGACCGGGCACGCCCACCACCACGGTGCCGGCGGGGACGTCGCGCACGACCACGGCGTTGGCGCCGATGCGGGCGTCGTCGCCGATGGTGATGTCGCCGAGGACCTTGGCCCCGGCGCCCACGACGACGCGGTCGCCGAGCGTGGGATGGCGCTTGCCCGGCCGCAGGCTGGTGCCACCGAGGGTGACGCCCTGGTAGACGGTGACGTCGGCGCCGACGATGGTGGTCTCACCGATGACCACACCGGTGGCGTGATCGATGAAGAGGCCCGGCCCGAGGGTGGCACCGGGGTGGATGTCGACCGCGGTGATCGCCCGGGCGAGCGCCGAGACGAGCCGCGCCGTGAACCGGTGGCCCCGCACCCACAGCCCGTGGGCCACGCGGTGGGCGATCACCGCGTGCAGCCCCGGGTACGTGAGGAGGGTGTCGACGATGTTGCGCGCCGCGGGGTCGCGCTCGGCGATGGCCCCGATGTCGCGGCGCAGGGTGCTGAGCACCGTCAGTCGCCGAGGCCGGCGAAGAGAGCGGTGGACAGGTAGCGCTCGCCGTAGGAGGCGGTGATCACGACGATCAGCTTCCCGGCGTTCTCGGGCCGGGCGGCGACCTGGCGGGCGGCGTGCACCGCGGCACCGGACGAGATGCCGAGCAGCAGGCCCTCCTCGGTGGCGAGGGCACGGGCCTCGGCGAAGGCGTCCTCGGCGTCGACCGTGATGACCTCGTCGACGACGTCGCCGTGGTAGTTGTCGGGCACGAAGCCGGCGCCGATGCCCTGGATGGGGTGCGGGCCCTTGGCGCCACCGGAGAGCACGGGCGACGCCGCCGGCTCGACGGCGATCATCTGCACCGACGGCTTCCGCTCCTTGAACACCTCGCCGATGCCGGTGATGGTGCCGCCGGTGCCCACACCGGCGATCACGATGTCGACCGCGCCGTCGGTGTCGTTCCAGATCTCCTCGGCCGTGGTGCGGCGGTGGACATCGGGGTTGGCCGGGTTGTCGAACTGGCTCAGCAGCAGGGCGCCGCGCTCGGTGGCGATCTCCTTGGCCTTGGCGATGGCGCCGCCCATGCCGTCGGGGCCGGGGGTGAGCACCAGCTCGGCGCCGTAGCCGCGCAGCAGCATGCGGCGCTCGGAGCTCATGGTCTCGGGCATGGTGAAGATCGCCTTGTAGCCGCGGGCGGCGGCGACCATGGCGAGGGCGATGCCGGTGTTGCCGGAGGTGGGCTCGACGATGGTGGCCCCGGGCTTCAGGCGGCCGTCGGCCTCGGCGGCCTCGATCATGGCCAGGCCGATGCGGTCCTTCACGCTGCCCGCCGGGTTGAAGTACTCGAGCTTCACCACGACGTCGGCACCACCGTCGATGTGGTGGAGGCGCACGAGCGGGGTGTTCCCGATGAGCGTGGTGATGTCGTCGGCGATGCGCATGGTGAGAGCTCCCTGGGTGGGCCGACCTCGTGCCGGCACTCCGGTCCGAAATCAGACCGTGCTGGTCACCATTCTGCCCGGCTTCGTGCCGCTTCCGCTCGTGGCCCGCGGAAGCGGAGCGGTGACCTCGTGCTCTGGGAGCGACGGGCGCAGTGGTCTACACCCGAGGCATGGGTGATGTGCAGCACGTGACACTCCACGGCCACCGAGTGACCTACCGCCTCGCGGGGGAGGGCGACGAGACCGTCGTGTTGATCCACGGGATGGCAGGGAGCTCCCGCACGTGGCGGGAGGTCATGCCGGCACTGGCCGAACGGTACCGGGTCCTCGCGCCGGATCTCCTCGGCCACGGGGAGTCGGCCAAGCCCGTCGGCGACTACTCCCTGGGCGCCCACGCCAGCGGCCTCCGAGACCTCATGGCCCGCCTGGGGATCGGCCGGGCCACCATCGTCGGGCAGTCGCTGGGGGGTGGCATCGCCCTGCAGCTCGCCTACCAACACCCCGAGTTCTGCGATCGACTCGTCCTGGTCTCGAGCGGCGGGCTCGGTCGGGAGGTGAGCCCGATCCTGCGGCTGCTGTCGCTGCCCGGGAGCGAGTTCGTCCTTCCTCTGGTCGCCACCGGCTTCATGCGCGACAGGGGTCGTTCGGTGAATCGCTGGCTCCGGGACCAGGGCATCCGGACGTCGTGGATGGCGGAGATGTGGCGGGCCTACGCCTCGCTCGCCGATGCCGAGAACCGGCAGGCGTTCGTCCGGACGCTGCGGTCGGTCGTCGACCTGGGGGGTCAGGTGGTGAGTGCCAACGACCGCCTCTACCTGGCTGCCGCGGTGCCCACCCTGATCCTGTGGGGTGATCGGGACGACATCATCCCGGTCGCCCACGCCTACGCCGCCCACGACGCGATGCCCGGGAGCAGGCTCGAGATCTTCGAGGGGGTGCGGCACTTCCCGCAGTCCGAGGTCCCGGACCGCTTCGTCGAGGTGCTCGTCGACTTCATCGAGACCACGGACCCGGCCCGGCCGGGCCAGGATCGGCTCCGCCAGCTGCTGGTGGAGGGCGGGGCCTGATCGCCCGCGGGCTACTGGAGCTTGGCGGCCTCGGCCTCGGGGTCGACGTTCACCACGACGAGGTCCTCCGGCGTGCACTCGAAGGTGCCCGGCTCGGTGGGGTAGACCCGCGTGAACTCGCCGCCCTCGATCTTCATCACCATGCCGCACGAACCCACGCCCTTCACCGGCTTCGGGGCCAACCAGCCGTGGGCGTCGAAGGAGTCCATCGAGCCCAGCACCTTCAAGATGTTGGCCCGGGTGATGGCGTTGGGGCCTTCCGTCTCGACGATCTTGGCGATCACGTCCTGGAACAGCACGGCCGACTGCCACGCCGACGCCCCCCACGAGCTCGGCGACGGCACGTGGTCGAGGTAGTTGGCCAGCTCCTGGTTCTGGTCGCGCTCCTCGAACGGCAGGAAGCCCATCGCCACCCAGGTGCCGTCGACGTCGCTGCCGGCCTTCTTGAACGCCTCCGTGTAGCAGGCGACGGTGCAGACCCAGGCGTCGACCCCGGTGAGGCCCTGGGCGGCGGCCTCCCGGCGCATGCTGATCATGGCCGTGTCGTTCGAGCCGTCGTAGACCATGTTCGCCCCGCTGCTCTTCACCAGCTGCACCTTGGGGGTGTAGGCGGCCTGCTCGTCGCGGCCCGAGACCTTGGCGGCGGCCACCACGTCGATGCCGGCCTGGCGCTGCGCCTCGAGGATCGGCATCGACGACAGGACGGTCGTGGGCAGGTCGCCGGGCACCAGGTACACGGACTTGGCGCCGGGGAACTGGGTCAGCAGGTACTTCCAGTAGCCCAGGTACGAGGTCACCGGGCGCACGCCGTCCTGGATGGGGCACTTCTCGCCGAGGGCGGACATCACGTAGGTGACCGAGGCGCAGGCTTCGGTGGTGTCGGCGGTGAGCGCCGCCAGGTTGGGCACGCCGGTCACCGCGCCGGTGGCGTCGGGGCAGTCGGTGATGGGCGTGACATCGGGGTTGAAGAGGGCGTTGTTGCCGACCATGGCCACGCTGCCCTTGCAGGCCTCGATGAGCCCGTTCTTCGACTCGGTCGGGTCGAGCTTGGAGTCCCACGCCTGAACGACGAGCTTGCGGCAGCCGAGGCCACCGTTGGCGTTGATGTACTCGGCGAACCCCTTGACCGCGTCGATGTTCCCCTGGAAGAGCCCGGGCGCGAGCGGTGAGCCGGTGTCGGCCATCACCGTCACGGTGATGGTGTCGGCGGTGACGCCGGTGTCGGTGGCCTCGAGCGTCACGCCCTCGCACGCGGCATCGGTCTTCGTCACCGTGGTCGTGCTCGATGGCGTCGCCCCCGGATCGCTGCGACCGCACGCGGCAGCCAGCACGCCGAACAGAGCGAGCAGGACGAACAGCCGATGTCGCGCCATGGTGACCCCCCGGTTCCCAGCGACGTTGTGCGGCGGACGGTACTCCTCCGCCGTCGACCGAGGCCGACCCTTCACCGAGCAACCAATCCGCGGCAGGGGTACCTTCGCCGGATGGCTGACACGAACGTCCGGGGGGACGGCACGGCGCCCGACTTCACCGGCATGCGCGCCCTCTTCCTCAACTGCACCCTGAAGCGCTCGCCCGAGGTCTCGAACACCCAGGCGCTGGTCGATGCCTCGGCCGAGATCATGCAGAAGCACGGCGTGACCACCGAGGTCGTGCGCGTCGTCGACCACGACGTCGCCAGCGGCGTGTGGCCCGACATGACCGAGCACGGGTGGGAGGTCGACGAGTGGCCGGCCATCCAGGAGAAGGTCTGGGCGGCCGACATCCTCGTCATCGCCGGGCCCATCTGGCTCGGCGACAACAGCTCGGTCACCAAGCGGGCGATCGAGCGCCTCTACGCCTCGTCGGGCGACCTCAACGACAACGGCCAGTGGCGCTACTACGGCCGGGTCGGCGGCTGCCTCATCACCGGCAACGAGGACGGCATCAAGCACTGCGCCATGAACATCCTCTACAGCCTCCAGCACATCGGGTACGTCATCCCGCCCCAGGCCGACGCCGGCTGGATCGGCGAGGCCGGGCCCGGCCCGTCGTACCTCGACCCGGGCTCCGGCGGCCCCGAGAACGAGTTCACCAGCCGCAACACCACCTTCATGACCTGGAACCTCATGCACCTCGCCGCCATGCTCCGCGGCGCCGGCGGCATCCCCGCCTACGGGAACCAGCGCACCGCCTGGGATGACGGCCAGCGCTTCGACTGGGAGAACCCGGAGTACCGCCGGGCATGACGGCACCGGCCGCGGTCGACTTCCACTTCGACCTCATGTGCCCGTACGCCTACCAGACCTCGCTCTGGATGCGCGAGGTGCGCGACCACGCGGGCGTCGAGGTCACCTGGCGGTTCTTCAGCCTCGAAGAGGTCAACCGGGTCGAGGGCAGGAAGCACCCGTGGGAGCGCGACTGGTCCTACGGCTGGTCGATGATGCGCATCGGTGCCTACCTCCGGCGGATCGATCCCGAGCTGCTCGACCGCTGGTACGCCCGTGCCGGCCGGGCCCTCCACGTCGACGGCGACAAGCCCCACCGCCCCGAGGTCGCCGAGGCACTGCTGCGCGACATGGACCTCGATCCCGCGTGGGTCGCCGCCGCCATCGCCGACCCCACCACCGGCGACGAGGTGAAGGCCGAGCACGACGCCGTCCTCGCCCTCGGTGGCTGGGGCGTGCCCACGCTGGTCTTCGACGGCACCCAGGCGCTGTTCGGCCCGGTGCTCGTCGACCCGCCCACCGGCGAGGCGGCGGTGCGGCTGTGGCACGCGGTCACCGCGTGGCTCGAGTTCCCCCACCTCTACGAGGTCCAGCGGCCGAAGCGGCCCGCCGACCTCGAGCGCATCGCCGCCACGTTCCGGCCCTACTTCGAGGGTCGCGACTGGATCTCGGTCCAGAACGACACGCCCTGAGCCCGCGCCGTCAGATGCCGTAGGCGGCGGCCAGCTCGTCGAGCGCGGCTGCCTGCCCGTCGGCCAGGGCGTCGATGTCGTCGATCAGCTCGGGGCAGGCGATGTAGCCGAACCCGAAGGTGTTGCCGTAGGAGATGGCGGTGACGTTGAGCGACACGCCGTCGAAGATCGGGCCGAGGGCGTAGAACGCGGTGGCCTTCCGGCCCGCGAGGTACAGGTCGCCGGGCGGGCCGGCGACGTTCGAGACGACCAGGTTCACCGGCGCCGGATGCCGCTCGGCCGCCCCTGAGCGCTGGTAGAGGTTCGTCGGCACCGAGAGCACGAGTGGGAAGGTCACCGACGTCAGGTGCTCGAGGGTCTCCGAGCCGACCGCGGCGTGGATCGCCTTGCCGCTGGAGGCCACCGCGGCGGTGACGGCCAGCCGCTCGCGCGGGTCGTCGCGGTCGGTGGGCAGGTGCACGAAGCAGGCCGACACGTGGTTGCCCGGCTCGAGCATCTCGTCGGGGGTGCGGGTCGAGACCGGGACCGCGGCCACCAGTGGCCGGTCGGGGAGCTCACCGTTGTCGTCGAGCCAGCGCCGCAGCGCGCCGGCCAGCACGGCGAGCACCACGTCGTTCACGTGGGTGCCCGAGGCGTGGGCCACCGCCTTCACCCGGTCGAGGGGCAGCTCGCGCAGCGCCACCGCCCGATGGCCGGAGATGGGGCCGTGGAACGAGAGGCGCGGGGTGGCGAGAGGAGCGGCCAGGTCGGACCCGGCGAAGCCCTCGACGGTCACCCGCACCCGCAGCGCGGACTGCGCCACCTTCACGACGGTGGCGGCGACGTCGAGGGGCAGTCGGGCCAGGTTGCAGGCCGCCCGGGTCAGCAGCCACGGCAGGGGCGGTGGCTTCTCCTCGCTCACGGGTGTGGGCGGCTCGTGCAGTGAGGCGGCGTGGTCGTCGGGGCCCTCGTCGAAGAGCTGGGCCACCAGGGCCAGGCTCCCGACGCCGTCGCACAGCGAGTGGTGCACCTTCAGCACGAGGGCCTGCCCACCCGACGCCAGCCCGTCGACCAGCCAGAACTCCCACATCGGGGCGTTCCGGTCGAGGGGCCGCCCGGCCAGGTCGGCGCAGAACCGCTCGAAGGCGCCGTCGGGGTCGTCGGCGGGCAGCGAGTGGACCTGCACGTGGCGGTGCAGGTCGGGCCGGACGTGGATCCAGTAGGGCCGGTCGATGCCACCGGGCACGGTCACGAGACGCCGACGCAGCAGGTCGAGGCGGTGGAGGCGCCGGTCGACCAGGTCCATCATCTCGTCGCGGGTGATGAGGGGCGCGGCGGGGTCGAGCGTCGCCACCCCGACGGCCTGGAGATGTCCGGTGGGGGATTCCAGTGCCAGGAACGCGGCGTCCAGCCCCCTCAGTTGCACAGCCACACGCACGGTGTACGACGTGTGGGATCCGCCGGGAAGGGGCGAAGGTCAGACGTCTCGGATCAGGTCGGGAAGCAGCGCAGCCCGTCGGCCAGCACCCGGGTGACGGCCTCGGTGGTGGCCAGCCCGAAGCCGGGCCGCAGGCAGGCCACGTGACCCCAGCTCAGCTCCGCGACCCCGGCTCGCAGCAGCCGGGCCAGCTCGCGCTGGGCGTCGGCGGGCACGGCCCGGTCGTCCCGGGTGACGATCGACTGGGCGGGCACGTCGAGGTCGCCCGCCCACGGCCGCGAGTCGAACCGGGCCAGCTCGCCGGCGGCCTCGAGCAGCGCCCGCTTCGAAGTGGCCCGCAGCGTCCACGCCATGTGGGCGCCGAGGTCCTGGTACGGGTCGGCCGCCGGCGTCCCCCGGCGGAATCGCGAGACGAAGTTGAGGGTCGCGCCGGCGGCCTCGGCGATGCCGGCGGCGCGAGCGACGCCGCCCATGAACCCGCGCCCGACCGAGCTCGGGATGATGTGGGCCGCGGTGGCGACCTCCACCAGGCCGGCCACCTGGTCGCGGTGGTCCCGGGCGACCGTCTGCGAGATGGGACCGCCCATCGAGTAGCCGACGACGACCGCGGGGCGACCTCCCTCGCCCTCGATCACCTCGGCCACCGCGGTGGCGCAGCGGTCGATCGAGAAGCCTCCGGAGAGTGGGCTGCCGCCATGGCCGGGCATGTCGACGGCGATGGGGCGGTAGCCGGCCTGGGCCAGGGGCTGGAACACCTGCACCCAGTTGGTGAGGCCGTCGGCGAACCAGCCGTGCACGAGCACCACGGGAAGGCCGCGGCCGCCGGCGTCGCGCACGACCACCGGCCCGACCGAGGTCTCGACCATGTGCGGCGTGGGCGCGCCGAACCGGCCGACCCCGGTGGCGGTCACGATCTGCCACGTGCCGGGCGCCCGGCCGGGGCGCGCCACGTTCACCGCGACCGCCTCGTCGCTCGTACGCGTGGGGACATGACGCACCTCCTCGGTGCCACCCCGACCATCGCGCCACGGCCCGTCCGGAGGAAGGGCCGCGGGTCACATCGGGTGGGCGAGCGCCTACCGTCGGCGGAGTCGGCACGTCGCCGACGTCCCGGCGTGACCGGGCGGGGGGCGCCGTGACCGAGGTGAGGGCCTTCGAGGGGCGGTGGACCGCCGTGCTGGCGCCCCTGCTCGTCGGGGTGGGGGTGGCCGTCACCGTGGCCTTCCTGCTGGTCGCCCGCACCGATGCCCGGTGTGACTGGCAGGGCTCGGTCGACGAGGTGGCGGGCTGGCTGATGGTGGTCGGGCTCGGGCTCTCGGTGCTGGGGACGGTCGTGGCCGTCGTCGCCGCGGTCACCACCCGGCGCCTGTGGCTGTGGGTGGTGGCCGTCATCGGCCTGGCCGTGCCGACGCTCTACCTCGTGGCCTGGTGGATGGCCGACCAGGACTACAACTGGCTGCTCCACACCTGCCCCGACTGACCGCTCCGCCCGGCCTCCGACGGTCACCGATCGAGCGCCTCACGGGTGCGAGGCTGAGAGCTCGCCGGCACGCCCGTGGGAGGACCTCGCCGATGAGCCCGGAGCTCTGCTGATGGCCGCGGTGACGACCGACGACGTCGTCCGGATGCGCGACCAGCTCTTTTTCGAAGGCCCCCTGTCCAAGCGGAAGTACACCCGCTTCTGGATGCTGCTCCTGCTGTCGGCGGTCATCGCCACGGCCGGCGTGATCAGCGACTCCACCGCCACCGTGATCGGGGCGATGATCGTCGCCCCGCTGATGACGCCGATCCTCGGCATCGTCCTGGCCATCGTCCTCGGCGACAAGCCCAACCTCCTGCGCTCGGTGGGCATGGTCCTCGCCGGGGCCGCCGCGGTCATCTTCCTGGCCTGGGTGTTCGGCCACCTGGCCGCGGTGCCGATCGACTCCACCACCAGCTCGCAGGTGGCCGGTCGCATCCACCCCCGCACCGTCGACCTGATCGCCGCCCTCGCCACCGGCGCGGTGGGCGCCGTCGCCCTCGCCCGGTCCGACATCTCCGACACCCTGCCCGGCGTGGCCATCGCCATCTCGCTGGTGCCGCCGCTCGCCGTCGTCGGCCTCACCCTCGAGGCCGGCGCCACCAGCGAGGCGCTCGGCGCGCTGCTGCTCTTCGGCACCAACGTGGCCGCCATCCTGCTCAGCGGCATCGTGGTGATGACCATCTACAAGGTCGCCCAGCGGGCCGAGCGGTTGAAGGAGCACGACCACAAGCGCGCCGGCGCGGTCGTGCTCATCGTCGCCGCGGTGCTGGTGCTCGCAATCCCGCTCTCGATCACCTCGCGCACCATCGCCGTGCAGTCGTTCCGGTCGAACACGATCAACGACGTGGCGACGACCTGGGCCGAGGCCGCCGGTTGGCGGGTGGCCGACGTGTCGACCACCGACGACGGCTACACGGTGCTCGTGCGCGGCGAGGGCCCCGAGCCCGACACTGCCGCGCTGCGCACGGCCCTCGACTCGGAGGGCCTCTCGGGTGTCACGGTCGTGGTGGAGCTGGTGCCCGAGCGCCGGGTCGAGCTCACCCCGACCGCCGGCTGAGCCCCCGCCTCACTCGGGCACGTGGCAGACGGCCTCGACGTTGTTGCCGTCGGGGTCGCGCACGAAGGCCCCGTAGTAGCCGGGGTGGTAGATCGGCCACTCCTTCGGCTCGTGCAGCACCTCCGCCCCGGCGGCCACCGCCGCGTCGAAGAAGGCCCGCACCGCATCGCGGGTGGGTGCGGTGAAGGCGATGTGGTCCTCCCGCCAGCCGGTGGCGTCGTCGGTGAGTGGCCCCAGCCAGAAGTTCGGCACCGGCGGCACACCGAAGCCGATGATGCCGGGGACGGGCTCGGCGAGCCGTGCCGCACCGAGGGGTGCGAGCACCGCGTCGTAGAAGGCGGCGCTGGCCGCCACGTCGGAGCACTGGATACCGAGGTGATCGAGCATCTCCCCATCCTCGTTGAGCCGCTCCCGATGCGGAAGACCCCTGGGACCTACCGTGACAGGGCCGCCCGGCGGATCGCCCCGTCGGCCGTCCCGACTGCTCGGAGCCGTGATGATCACGCACCACCACCCCCTCCACTGCGGCGCGTGCGCCCCCCACCCCGAGCTGGCCGCGCTCGTCGACCACCGGCAGTCGGCCCCCGGCCCGCGCCGCCCGGTTCCCCGGGCCCCGTTCGACCCGATGGCGAAGGTGCCGGCCGACCTGTTGATCGTGGGCTCGCTCGTCACCATGGACCCGTTCAACCCCACCGCCGGTGCCCTCGCCGTGCGCGACGGCCGCATCGTCGGGGTGGGCAGCGCCGCCGACCTCGACGGCCTCCGGGGGCCGGGCACCGAGGTGCTCGACCTCGGCGACCAGGTCGCCTACCCCGGCTTCGTCGAGCCCCACATGCACCTGTGGCCCTCGGCCATGCTCGACGGCTGGGTCGACTGCTCGCCGTTCACCCACGCCACCTTCGACAGCGTGCTCGACGCGCTGCGCGCCGCCAATGCCGCCCCCGACGAGCACGGCTGGGTGCTGGGCCAGAGCTACGACCCGTCGCTCATCGCCGGCCACCCGCAGCTCACCCGCGACGTGCTCGACCGGGTCGTGCCCGACCGTCCCGCGCTCGTGATGAACGCGTCGCTCCACTACGCCTACGTCAACTCCCGCACGCTCGAGCTGGCGGGCCTCACCGACGAGAGCCCCGATCCCGTCGGCGGCTTCTTCGGCCGGGTCGACGGTCGCCTCGACGGCTCGGCGGGGGAGATGGGCGCCATCGCCGTGCTGCTCGGCATCGTCCCCCGCAAGACCCAGGTCGAGATGGCCGAGGGCATCGTGCACTCGGTCGCGAGCGGGGCCCGGCGTGGCGTGACCCGGGTGCACGATGCGCTCACTGGCACGATGCTCGGCGGTGGTGAGCTCGACCTCCTGCACGCCCTCGCCGCCGAGGGCCGCTTCCCCGCCCGGATCGGCGTCGCCGTGGCCGACCAGGCCCGCTCGGTCTGGGATGCGACCGGCCTGATGCCCGGGGCCGGCGACGACCTGGTGCGGGCCCAGAGCTGGAAGATCGTCAGCGACGGGTCGAACCAGGGCTACAGCGGCTACCAGAGCAGCCCCTACCTCGGCACCGACCGGTGCGGTCACCCGAACTACACCGACGACGACCTGGCCGAGCGCATCGCCCACGCCCACGGCGAGGGCTGGCAGCTGATGGTGCACGCCAACGGCGACGCCGCGGTCGAGCAGGTCGTCAGTGCCTTCGAACGGGCCCTCGCCGACGCCGACCCCGCCACCCACGACCGCCGCCACCGCATCGAGCACTGCTCGCTGCCCAGCGACGACGAGCTCGTGCGCATGGCCTCCATCGGCATCTCGCCGTCGTTCCTCATGAACCACGTGTACTTCTGGGGCCGGGCCTTCCGCGACGAGATCCTCGGCGCCGAGAAGGCCGGTCGCCTCGACCCCGTGGCCTCGGCCCGACGGGTGGGGCTGCGGCCCACGCTCCACAGCGACTACACCGTCACCCCGATCGACCCGCTGCGCAGCGTCCAGACCGCGGTCACCCGCCGCATGCGCGACGGGGGAGAGGTGCTCAACCCGGCCGAGTGCGACACCGTCGAGCGGGCCATGCGGGCCGTCACCATCGACGCCGCGTGGCAGACCCACAGCGACGACGTGCTCGGCAGCCTCGAGGTCGGCAAGTACGCCGACCTGGTCGTGCTCTCGGCCGATCCGCAGGCGGTGGACGCCGAGGCCATCGCCGCCATCGAGGTGGTGCAGACCCGTCTGGGCGGGAAGGTCGCGTTCGGGGGCTAGCGCCCGTCGTTCGGCGGCTGACGCTCGTCGTCGGGCGGGAGCTGCTCGTCCTTGGGGCGCAGCCGGTGGCGCGACGCCCGGACGATGCCCCACGTGGCCAGCCCGCCCTCGACGACGGCCGGGCCGATGACGGTGGCGAGCGACGCCACCCGCACGCCCACCCGGCGCTCGAGGGTGTCGGCCAGGCGGGGGAGCGCCGCGGTGCGCAGCATGCGGGCCGCCTCGGGGCGGGTGCGGCCGAACACGCCGTCGGCGGTGATGGCGGCCAGCTCGTCGATCAGCTCGGCCGGCGAGGGCTCGTGGCCCTCGGCCCGGAACTTGGCGACCAGCACCGAGCCCTGGGCGTAGGTCTCGGCCGCCTCGGTGACCACCGAGAGGGCCAGCGCCACCGGCACGGCCGACGTGCCGACCATGGCGGTGGAGGCGAGGCCCCCGGCCACCGCGGCCCCGACGGCGACCGACGGGTGGGCGAGCGGTCGCCGTAGGGCGAGCCCCGGCACGAAGCCGGCCAGGCCGGTGGCCACCGCCGGCACCACGTCGTCGACGAACGAGGTGCCGAGGCGGGCCCGCACCTTGGCGAAGTCGGCCACGTGGTTGGCCCAGGCGAAGCGGCCCGCCGCGCCCGCACCGGCGCGGGCCGCGTCGGCGAGCTCGTCGGCGTACATGTCGGTGGCCTCGTCGGCGATGGCGGCGGCCAGGGCCACGAACACCTCGGCCACGTCGTCGTCGAACCCGAAGCGACCGGTGAGCTTCTTGGTGAGCTTCGCCGCCTTCACCGCGTTGGGGCCCATCGGCGCGTCGGGGCGGCGCATCCGGCCCACGACCCGGGTGAGGAACACCCCCGCCTTGGTGACCCGGTTCCGGTTGGCGTCGGCGCGGGACTGCTCCAGCGCGGCCAACAACTCGGCCCGCACGCTGGCGGGACCGCCCAGGTCGTCGTGGGTCGCCATGGCCTGAACGGTAGGGCCATCCACGCCCGATCGGACCTCGCCGGGAGCCGGCGTTCGTGACGGCCAGGTCAACAGTCGGGCCCATCCACTGACGGCGGTGCTGCGGCCCGGCATGATCTCCCCACCCGCGGGCCTCCTCGCGGCCCACCCACCCCTCACCGCCGCCACCGGCGGTGCCGCTTCCGAACGGAGCTGCCGTGCCGCACGCCGACCTCCTCGCCGCCGCCCTCGCCGAGGCCCGTCGCAGCTACGACGCAGGAGGCATCCCCATCGGCGCGGCCATCGCCGACCGGTCCGGCACGGTGGTGATGGGCGGCCACAACCGGATGTTGTTCCCCAGCGGAGGCATCGCCTCGCACGCCGAGCTCAACGCCATGCGCGACCTCGACCTGGCCGACCTCACCGGCTTCTCGATGCTCACGACCATGCCGCCGTGCTGGATGTGCGGCGGTGCGGTGCGCCACTTCGGGCTGTCGCGCCTCTACGTCGTGCGCCAACCCTTCGACAGCGGCTCGGCCGCCTGGCTCGAGAGCGAGGGCTCCGTGCCCGTCGAGATCGAGCGGGTCGACAGCCCCGAGGCCGTCGAGCTGTTCGAGCGGTGGCGGGTCGAGCACCCCGAGCTCTGGCCCAACCCCCGCCTCGACACCTGGTAGCCCCTCGAAAGGTGGTTCAGGACGTGGTGGGTTCCGCCGCGTCCTGAGCCAGCTCTGTCAGTTGCCGGTCCAACGGGTGTGGAACGACTCGGCGAGCACCGTCCCGTCGGCGGTGTGGATGCGCCCGTGCTCGAGCGCGAGGCCGTCGGCACCGCGTTCGGCCTCGAAGCGGGCGGCCAGCCAGTCGCCGCCGGCCAGCTCGACACCGGTGGTGTGGAGGTGCACCGAGTAGTCGACGCTGACGCCGCCGATCGGCAACGACCGGCGGGTGAAGGGCGCCGGCGGGAACCAGTCGAGGATCATGGCGAGCCAGGCGGCGTCGACGACCTGGGCCTCCCGGGGGCGGACCCAGCCGCCGACCCGGGCCACGGGTGACTCGCTGAAGGGCACGTCGGCCGGGTCGAGCATCGCCTCGGCGTGCTCGAAGTGCAGGACCCCGGGCGGCGGTCGGAACGCCACGCACTCGGTGAGGGGAGGCAGGTCGAGCGGGCGCGAGGTGTCCCAGTCCGCGCTCTCCACCGGCGCGACCGCGGTGACCCGTACGAGGGCGACCGTGCGCCCGACCTGGCGCAGCTCGACCGTGGCCGTGGTGACGGTGCGGCCCCGGCGCTCGGTGTGGACCTCGAGCTCGATCGGCCCCACCGCTCCCGGCCGCAGGAAGGTGGCCGAGAGGGTGCGCACCGCCCGACCGGGGGCGGTCGCCTCGACCGCCCGCACCGCCAGGGCGACCAGGTGGCCACCGTGCACACCCCGCAGCGAGGCCCAGCGCTCGGCCACGACGGCGTCGTACACCTCGACATCGCCGACCTCTCCGGCGTCGCCGGGCCGGGGCCAGACCCGGGTGGTGCGTTCGACGTAGCTGCCTTCCGCCGTGCCGAGCCAGGCGGTGGCCGCGCCGACCACCGCGGTCACGGCAGGAGCTCGTAGATCGTGGCGTTGGCGATGCCGCCGGCCTCGCACATGATCTGCAGGCCGAAGCGCTTGTCGCGCTGCTCGAGGGCGTTGACGAGGGTGGTGGCCAACCGGGCGCCCGAGGCCCCCAGCGGATGGCCGAGGGCGATGGCGCCCCCGTTCACGTTGACCTTCGCCATGTCGGCCCCGACGTCTCGCGCCCACGCCAGCACGACCGAGGCGAAGGCCTCGTTGACCTCGAACAGGTCGATGTCCTTCAGCGTGAGGCCCGCCTTGGCCAGCACCTTGTGGGTGACGGGGATGACGGCGGTGAGCATGAAGAGCGGGTCGTCGGCCTCGACCGCGGTGGTGTGCACACGGGCCCGGGGGCGGAGGCCGAGCTGGGCGGCCCGCTCCTCGCTGGCGATGAGCAGGGCGGCGGCGCCGTCGGTGAGCTGCGACGACGTGCCCGCGGTGATCGACCACTCGATCTGAGGGAAGCGCTGCTCCATGCGCTCGTCGACGAAGGCCGGCCGCAGCGCGGCGAGCCCTTCGAGCGTGGTGTGGCGCAGGCCCTCGTCGGCGGTCACCAGGCGGCGTGAGCCGTCTTCCTCGACCACCTCGACGCCCACGATCTCGTTGGCGAACGCTCCCCAGTCGGTGGCGCCGCGGGCGAGCTCCTGGGAGCGCAGGCCGAACTCGTCGAGCTCGCTCCGCGACACGCCCCACTTGGCGGCGATCAGCTCGGAGGCCACGCCCTGGCTGACCATGCCGTCGGGGTAGCGCTCGGCGAAGTGGCGGCCGTCGAGGTCCCACGCCCCGGCGGCGGGGGAGCCCATGGGCACCCGGCTCATCGACTCCACCCCGCCCGCGATGACGAGGTCGTAGGCGCCGGACTGCACGCCCTGGGCGGCGAACGAGATCGCCTGCTGCGACGAGCCGCACTGGCGGTCGACGGTGGTGGCCGGCACTCGCTCGGGGAAGCCGGCGGCCAGCACCGCCCGCCGGCCCACGTTGAAGGCCTGCTCGCCGACCTGGCTCACCGTGCCGACGATGACGTCGTCGAGCAGGCCGGGGTCGAGGTGGTTGCGCTCGGCCAGCGCCCGCAGCGGGGTGGCCAGCAGGTCGACCGGGTGGACGGGGGCGAGTGAGCCGGTGGGCTTCCCCTTCCCCAGAGGCGTTCGGACCGCATCGACGATCACCGCATCCCGCATGGCGTTCCTCCACTCAGCTCGTCACGTCAGTTCGTTGACGAAACTCACTCTAGGGAGGTCAGTCCTCTCACGCAACCCACTACCCGTGCCGGAGAGATCAGTCAGCAGGCGGCGACTCCACGAAGGCGAACTCCACCGTGCGGCGGCGGCGGAACCCGAGGCGCTCGTAGACCCGCAGGGCGGCGTCGTTGTCGGCCGCCACGTGCAGGAACGGGGTCTCGCCCCGCTCGAGGATCCCGAGGGCGACGTGCCGGGTGAGGGCGGCGGCCAGCCCTCGGCCGCGGGCCTCGGGGTGGGTGCACACGGCGGAGATCTCGGTGAAGCCGGTGAGATGCAGGCGCTCGCCGGCCATCGCCAGAAGGCGGTCGTCGACGTCGACGTGGCCCCAGTAGCGGCCCATCTCGAGGGTGCGCTCGGCGAAGGGGCCGGGCCGGGTCAGCTCGACCAGGGCCAACGCCTCGCCGACGTCGGACATCGTGAGCCGGCGAAAGATCGGCTCGTCGATGGTCGTGACCGGCGGCTCGAGGGCGGCAGCGGTGACGGTGAGCTGGTTGCCCACGCCGCGGTAATGGACCGTCCAGCCGTCCGGGGCCTCGGGCACCGCGTCCCGGAACAGCGCGAGGCCGGTCGACGGCCCCACGAGCGCCGTCAGGTCGGCCCAACCCCGGTCGTCGAGGACCTCCACGCCGTGGAACACGCAGACGTCGGAGGGGTAGCGACGGGCGGTGCCCCGGACCTCGGCCCACGACGTGTGCTCGGTGGCGAGGGCGTGCCAGACGGCGTTGTCGAGGGGATGGTCACCGTCGGTCGCGGGGGTCGTCACCCTCCGATGATCTCACCCACTCCCCACCCTTCTCTGAACCGGCTCTCACCTTCGGGCCGGACACTCGTCCCATGAGCGACGCCCCACTCCCGCCGCCTCCCCCCGGTAGCGGCCAGCCTCCGACCGCGATGCCCGCAGCTCCTCCGACCAACCAGTCTCCCCAGTCTCCCCAGCTCCCGCCCCCTCCTCCGGGGGCGCCGGAGCCGCCGACCGGCGGTCCGGCCACGGCACCTCCCACCGTGGCCGGACCGACGGCCAGGCCCGCGTCGCGCTGGAAGCCCGTCGCGGCCATCGCCGGCAGCGCCCTCGGGGGCGCGCTCATCGCCTTCCTGATCAGCTGGGCCGTGATCGGCCACGACAGCTCCTCGGACCGGCTGCCGATCTCGTCGTCCGACGGGCGCGCCGCCCAGGGCCAGGCCCCGGCCGCCGGCAGCGGCACCTCCGGCAGCAGCGGAAACAGCGGTAGCGCCTCGGGCTCCACCGGCCGCGGCCAGGCTCCGGGCCGGAGCCAGGGCCAGAGCAGTTCGGGCTCGGCCGGCGGCTCGACCGGCCAGAGCCAGGGCCAGGCGCCCTCGGCCCGCTCGGGCGCCTCCTGAACGAGAGGCCCCGGGCCGGGTACGTTCTGACCCGTGAAGCTGCGCAAGGTACCGGACACCCTCGGACGTGAGACCACCTGGAAGGTCGTCTCGGGCGTGAGCGGCCTGCTCGGTGCCCTCATCGCCCGCAAGCTCATGCGCACGGCGTGGGCCGCGGCCAGCCACGACGGCAACGACGGCCCGGTGCTCGACCCGGCCGACCGCCGCTTCTCGTGGAAGGACGCCACCCTGTGGGCCGTCACCGCGGGCATCGGGCTCGGCATCGCCAAGCTGCTCAGCGCCCGGCTCGCCGTCGCCGGTTGGGAGGCTGCCACCGGCACCCTGCCGCCCGGCGTCGAAGAGCCCGTCGAGATCTGACCCCCCGACGGCCTCGCCGCCCGTGACCGGCACCCCCGAGTCGCTCAACGCCGTCACCCTCGTCACCCACGACATGGCGGCCTCGGTGGCGTTCTACGAGACGCTCGGGATGACGCTCGCCTTCGGCGGCCCGGATGTGCCGTTCTCGAGCCTGCGCATCGGGCCGAGCGACTTCCTCAACCTGCAGCTCGACCCGGGCTGGTCGCCACCGACCCGCGTGTGGGGCCGCTTCATCGTGTGGGTCGACGACGTCGACGCCGTGCACCGACGCCTCGTCGACCACGGCATCGAGACCGAGCTCGACCCCTCCGACGCCCCGTGGGGCGAGCGCTACTTCCACGTGCTCGACCCGGCCGGCCACGAGGTGAGCATCGCCCGCCGCCTCGACCGGCCTGCCTGACGGCTGTCTGACGCCCTCGGGTGACGGCCGTGCTCCGGGAGGGGCCTTCGGCCGGGCCGTCGTCACCCATCTGAGGGTCGTTGCCCGTCCATGTGAGGCGTTGGGCACGCGGGCTCTGGCGGCGGTGGCCCGACCTCCGTACGGTCGCCCTCATGACGACGGTTGTCCCGATCGAAGGCCCACAGAGCAGCGGACCGTGGCCCCTCGGGTGGGTCGACGGTGAGCTCCGTGACGGGCTGCGCACCCAGCGGGTGCGGGCCCACCTGCTGCACCGCGTCGAGGACGCCGACCCCGAGGAGTGCCACCTGGAGGGTGAGTTCGTCCCCGTGCCGGTGCTGGCGGTCGGCAAGGCCGTGCGCCTCGAGCTCGACGACGGCCGCAGCTCCCTCGTGGTGATGGTCAGTGGGAGCGGTCGCTTCCACACAGTGGGCCCTTTGGCCTAGTGGAGCGCCCGGATCGGGGTCGGCGCGCCGCGCAACGGTCCGGATGACCTACAGAAAGTGGTCACGAGAATTCTTAGAGTGACCCCATGGTTCTGCAGTGGATCTCCGGGCTCGGGCTCCTGCTCATCGCCGCGGCCGCCCTGGCGGTCGCCGTCGTCGAGATCCGCCGTCGCCACCAGGAGAGCGGCTTCCACGCCGAGATGCTCGACACCTTCGGCGACCGGGTCTGCCGATTCCGCGCCGACGACCTCGTCATCACCTACTGCAACGACGCCTGGGCCCGCTCGATGGGCAGCACCCCCGTCGCCGCCATCGGCAGCCCCCTCACCGCCTTCGTGCCCGCCGAGGCCGTCGACGGCATCCGCCTCATGCTCCGCGAGCGCGGCACCGACGACGGCGAGAGCCGACGCGAGACCAGGCTGCGCCACGTCGACGGCCGGGTCGTCTACGAGCAGTGGTGGGACCGGGTCGTCGTCAGCCGCGACGGTCACCGCGAGCTGCTCTGCGTCGGCCGCGACGTCACCGAGCGCGCCCTCGTCGAGAACCGCCTGGCCGACAGCGAGCGCCAGCACCGCGAGCTGATCGAGCGCCTGCCGCTGGCCGCCTTCGTGCGCCGCGACCGCCACCTCGTCTTCGCCAACCAGGCCGCCGCCGACCTCGTCGGCGTCGACGAGCCGGGTGAGCTGCTCGACATGACCCTCGACTCGCTCTTCACCCCCGACGGCCTCGACGTGCTCGAGGAGCGGATCGCCCGGCGCGTCGCCGGCGAGCCCGTCGAGCCCATCGTCCGGGCACGGGGCCGCACGATTGCCGGCGACATCCGAACCGTCGACATCTACACCGCCCCCATCGAGCTCGACGGCGAGCTGTGCACGCTGGCGGTCGTCAACGACGTGACCGAGCTGGTCGACGCCACCTCGGCGCTGAGCCGCAGCGAGGAGCGCTTCCGGGCCCTCGCCGACCGCTCCACCGACGTCATCTTCCGGGTGCTGGCCGGGCGCGAGCCACAGGTCGAGTACGTGAACCAGGCCTTCACCACCCTCACCGGCCTGTCCGTCGCCGAGTTCACCGAGCGTCCCGTCGACACCGTGCGCACGCTGCTCGGCGAGCGCGAGGCCTCCCGCTTCCTCGACGTGCTGACCAGCGCCCAGGGCCCGCGCTCGTTCCAGCTGCCGATCACCCACCTCGACGGCACCCGTCGGTGGGTCGACGTGAGGCGCTCGCTGAGCATGAGCCGCGACGGGTCGCTCGTCGTCGACGGAACGCTGCGCGACGTCACGGTCGAGAAGTCGCTGGAGGAGACCCTGCGGGACCTCGCCAACGTCGACGAGCTCACCGGCCTCCCCAACCGCCGGGCGCTCGAGGACGAGCTCGACCGGCGCATCATCGCCGGCGGTGAGCTCTCCCTCCTCTTCCTCGACCTCGACCGGTTCAAGGACGTCAACGACACCCTCGGCCACCTCATCGGCGACGAGCTCCTCCGCGAGATCGGCAACCGCCTCCGCCGCTCGTGCCGCGCCGACGACTTCGTGGGCCGCCTCGCCGGCGACGAGTTCATCGTCATCACCGGCGACCAGCCCGACGTCATCGCCGACCGCATCCGCTCCGAGCTGGCCATGCCGCTCGAGGTGGGCGACTCCACCCTGAGCGCCCAGGCGAGCATCGGCATCACCCGGGCGACGCCTCGTGACACGGCGGTCTCGCTGCTCGGCCGGGCCGACGCCGCCATGTACGAGGTGAAGCGCACCCGCAGCGGTCGCGGCCGTCGCGGCCGCAGCGTCGCCTGACGGGTCGGCGTCCTCGGCTCAGGCCCCCTGCTGGTCGAACGAGGGTGTGGCGTCGGTGCCGTAGACGACGCCGAGCTTCCGCAGCCAGTTGCGGTAGGCGACGCCGATGCGGTCGGAGCCCACGTGCAGCTCGGCCTGGAGGTCGAGCGGCAGCCACTCCGGTCGCTGCGAGTTCACGATGGCGATGTCCTGGGCGAGCACCGTGTCCTCGATCGCCCGATGCTCCTCGGCGGGAAGGCCGTCCTCGGTGAGGATCCAGATCCACGCGATCGACCGACGGGGCCCGACGGGGCAGCAGGTGATCCACACCGTGTAGGGGATGTCCTCGCGGAGCACCTCGACCTGGGCGGTCAGGGGGTGGGGGATGCGGCGGTTGAAGTGCACCGGCGAGATGGCGAAGCCGTCCTTCGGCACCGGGAAGTCGATCTCGAGGTCGGCGGCGTACAGGCCCTCGGGGGTCTCCTCCACCTCGTAGGGCCGCATCCGCAGCCACGCCTTGTCGCCGAGGATCCCGTCGTGCACGACCCCGAGGTGGGACGGGTCGATGAAGTTCTCGACGGCCCGCTGAGCGGCCGCCTCGAACACGTAGGGCCCGCAGAGCGCCTTGGTGGGGAAGGCGGGATCGTCCCAGCAGACGATGGGCGGCGGGTCGCCGGCCGGGGTGCCGAGCGAGGTCCACACCAGCCCGTAGGCCTCGGTCGCGGCCAGCACGTTGGCTCGGGCCCGTTCGGGCGGCGTGAGCTCGGGGTGGGCGGGGATGAGGGTGCAGCGCCCGGTGCCGTCGTAGTTCCAGGCGTGGTACGGGCAGACGACCCTGTCGTCGGTGACGTGGCCGAGCGACAGCCTCACGCCGCGGTGCACGCAGAAGTCCTCCCAGGCGTGCACGGCGCCATCGGTGTCGCGCCACAGCACCAGCTCCACCCCCATCAGGGTGACCGGCACCAGCTCGCCGACGGCGAGGTCGGCCGAGGTGGCGACCGCCAGCCAGGTGTTCGAGAGCACGGGGTCGAGGAACGAGTCGGCCGAGGCGTAGAGCTTCGGCCGCGAGGGGGAGTCGGCCATGCGGCGAACCTATGAGCGCATACGGCCGTGGGTCCACGGTTGAAAGGAACCCTTCAACGGCCGTTCACGGGCCGGCGGGTGTTCACTGTCGGGATGGACATCGACGCCGCCCTCACCTTCGCCCGCGACCACCGCAACGGCGTGCTCGTCACGCTGAAGGCCGACGGTCGCCCGCAGAGCTCGAACATCATCCACACCGTCACCGACGACGGTCGCGTGCGCATCTCGATCACCGCGGACCGGGCCAAGTACAAGAACCTCGTGCGTGACCCCCGGGTGTCGTTGCACGTCAGCGCAGACGACTTCTGGTCCTACGTCGTGCTCGAGGGCGACGCCGACCTCAGCCCGGTCGCCGCCGCCCCCGACGACGCCACCGTCGACGAGCTCGTCGACATGTACCGGGTGATGCAGGGCGAGCACCCCGACTGGGACGAGTACCGGGCCGCCATGGTCGCCGACTCGCGCCTCGTGCTCTCGATCCGCCCGACCCACGCCTACGGCATGCTCAGCCGGTGAAGCTCGGCGCCACGGCGTCGGCGTCGGCCACGTCGATGGTGGTCGTGGTGGTCGACGGGGCACCCGCCTCGATGGCGGTGCCCGGGGGGACCCCCAGCCCGAACAGGCCGCCGTTGGCGCCGCTCACGGGGGCCGAGGGCGAGAACACGCCGGTCCGCGGGTCGAGGGTGCCCACCATCTCGAGGCCCACGTCGTCCTCGACGACCTCGATCGTGGCGAGCGCGTAGAGGGGGCCGCCGCCCGTGGGGCAGTCGAGGCCGAGCGTCGGGTACACGAGGGCGGCTCCACGGGTCGCGATGCCGCTCAGGGGGTCGACGGTGGCCAGTCGCTCGTCGGGCGGGCCCCCGGCGACGCCGATCAGCCCGTCGGCGCAGCTGGTCAGGAACCCCATCACGTCCGGTCCCAGCTCAGCGCTCCCGATCGGGGTCGCCACCGCGGTCGCCGGGTCGTAGCTCAGGAGGCACGAGCCGGAGCCGGTGGCGCAGACCGGGTCGGTCGACTGCGGCACGACCTGGATCAGGAACCCCAGCTGTGGGTCGACGACGATCGAGGAGATGTCGACGAGGGCCTCGTCGAACGAGTCGGGGAGGCGGACCCGCGTGACGGTGGGCCTGCCGTCTGGGTCGAACACCATCACCTCGATGTTGCTCTCGATCAGGCTCGGCCCGTTGGCCTGCGTCGGAGCGGCGCCATCCTGGCTCAGGACGATGCCGTAGACGGTTCCGTCGGTGTCGACGGCCAGGTCGGTCGCACAGGAGTCGGGCGACGCCGTGGCGGGGAGGTCGGTCAGCTCGCCGGTCACGAGATCGAGACGCCCCAGCTCGCAGCTCCCATCCTGTCGGAGGATGACGGTGTAGCCGTAGGGATGGTCCGCAGCCGCGGCGGACGGGCCACTCCCGATGGCGATGGCCGCCACGAGGGTGAGCGTCACGATCACTGCCGTGCACGCCTTCTTCACGAGCTCCTCCTGAGAGCGGTCGCTCCGCTGGACCGCCGACGACGAAGGGTAACGGTCGCCCTCCCGCCGTTCGTCGACCACGCGCGACGGGGGCGCAGCGCCGTGGCGCCACGCCCCCGTCGGGTCGTTCAGGGTGTGCGGTGGCTCAGCCGGTGAAGGCCGGGGCCACGGCGTTGGCGTTGGCCACGTCGATGGTGGTCGTGGTGGTCGGCGCGACCCGGGTGCCGGGAACGGCGAGCAGCTCGACGAACGCCTCGGGATCGCTGATCGCGGCCACGGCGCTGAACTGGCCCGTGGTCGGGTCGATCGTGCCGACCGAGGCGCCGGCGCCCGCCGGGCCGTTGCCGAGGGGCACGAGTGCGCTGTTGAGGGCGTAGAGGGTGCTGCCGCCCGGGGCGCAGTCCATGCCGGAGATGCCGTCGTCGACCGACGGACCGGAGGTGACCGCGCCGGTGGTGCGGTCGCTGCGAGCGAGCTCGGGGCCCTCGACGTCCATCAGCGTGTACTGGCCGGAGGCGCAGTCGGTGAGGGTGTAGAGGCTCCGCTCCTCGAGACCGGAGCCGCCGATCGGGGTGGCGACGCCCGTTTCGGGGTCGTAGGTGAGCAGGCAGACGGCGACGCCGGCGTCGCAGCTCGTGTTCGACTGGCCCAGGTAGGCCTGGATGTAGGTGCCGGCGGGGCCGAAGGCGATGCCGCCGTTCTCGAGCGAGGCGCCCTCGGGGATGTCGTCGAAGAAGATCGGCGAGAGGCTCGGGGTGCCGTCGCTGTCGAAGGCGACGAGGTAGACCGCGCTCTCGGTGACCGCGGCGGGGAAGTTCGCCGCCTTGTTCTGGTTCGAGCTGCCGTCGATGACGCCCCAGACCGCACCCTCGGTGTTGGCGGCGAGGTCGGCGACGCAGGCCTCGGGCGCCGTGGCGGCGGGGAGGTCGGTCAGCTCACCGGTGGTGAGGTCGACGGTGGCGAGATCGCAACCACCCTTGGTGCGGATGATCGTGTAGCCGATGGGCCCGGCGCCGGCCGACGATGCCGGCACCGCCGGCACGATGACGGCGACGGCGAGCGCTCCCAGCGCTGCAGCCACCTTGGCGAACCTCTTCATTCCCGATCTCCCTGTGGTCGTGAGGCGACGAACAATAGCCGCGCACCGTGGTCGGGTGAACCTTCGCTCGATGGTCGCCGGACGCGCGACGGGGGCGCAGCGCCGTGGCGCCACGCCCCCGTCGGGTCGTACAGGATGTGCGGTGGCTCAGCCGGTGAAGGCGGGTGCCACGACGACCTCGTTGGCCACATCGGGCTCAGGGGTGGCGACGACCGCCAGGGCGAGGAGGTCGGCGGACTGGTCGCTGACGGGCACGATCTGGGTGACGGCGCCGGTCGTGGGGTCGACCTGGGTCACGTTGACCTCGGACACGGCCGGGGTGCTGGCCAGGCCGGCGTTCGGCGAGCTGAGCGCCCACAGCGGGCCGCCGGTGCGGCTGTCGCAGTCGTAGCCGACGGGGAACGCCTGGGCGGCGACGCCCAGCGAGACGGCACCGGTGGTGGTGCTCTCGGTGCCCCAGCTGATGCCTTCGCCGAACGCCAGGGTGTTGAGCCCGCCGCACCAGGCGAGGGCGAAGAACGGGGTCTCGAACACGCCGGTGGTGCCGATCACCGCGGCCGTCCCGGTGCCGGGGTTCACGGTGTAGAGGCAGACCGAGTCGGCGTAGAACGCCGGCGGGGCCGGGCTGGTGGTGGGCGTGGTGTCGGGCGGCGTGCCGGTGAGGCAGGTCGGGTTGTCGGTCACGAGCTGCACGTAGACCACGCCGGCGGGGCTGATGGCGATGCCGCCGCTGGCCACCCCGATGGTGGTGGCGTCGGGCTCGGTGATGGGCACCGCGCTGGGGGTGCCGTCAGCGGCGAATGTGACGATGTCGGCGGCGTCCGCGGGGGCGGCGGGGACGGCGCCCAGGGCGTTGCCGGACGACAGGATCTGGTTGTCGGTGATGCCGTACACCGTGCCGGACGGGGAGACGGCGAGATCGACCGCGCAGGCCTCGGCCGAGGGGCCGGCGGGCAGGTCGGTGAGGGTGCCGGTGGTGAGGTCGATGGTGGCGAGCTCGCAGCCACCGTCGCCGAGCACCACGGTGTAGCCCTTCGGGGGGTTGGGGGACGGCGTGGTCGACGCGCCGGACGTGGCGGGTGCGACCCAGCCGACGACGAGCACCGCCGCGATCCCGGCGCCCACGGCGAGCTTGCGGATGTTCTTCATGGTTCCCACCTTTTCGAAAACGATTCCACCGACGGTAGTTCGTCGGCGCACCTCTCGTCGGCGACCCGGTGACCTCGGTCATGGCACAGTGGCGGTCATGACGAAGCCCCAGGTCTCGATCCAGCTCCCGACCTTCATGCAGGACGACCCCGGCAGCTGGCAGTTCCTCCTCGATCGCGCCCGGGCGGCCGACGCCGCCGGCCTCGACCGCATCGTGGTCTCCGACCACGTGGCCTACGGCGAGAACCTCGAGGCCTACGGCGACCCGAAGAACGGTGGCTCGGCCGGCGGCAAGCAGCCCACCGACGCCGACGGCCAGTGGCTCGAGCCCCTCACCGTGCTCACCACGATCGGCGCCATCACCGAGAACCTGCGGCTGGGCACCAACATCCTCATCGCCGCCCTCCGCCGCCCGGTGGTGCTGGCCAAGACCGCCGCCACCATCGACGTGCTCACCAACGGTCGCCTCGACCTCGGCATCGGGGTGGGCTGGCAGCGTGAGGAGTACACCGCCGCCGGCCTCGACTTCGATGCCCGTGGCCGCCAGCTCGACCACACCATCGAGGTGTGCCAGCTCCTGTGGCGCGAGCAGGTCGCCACCTACGACTCGGCCGAGCTCTCGTTCGAGAACATCCACCAGATGCCCAAGCCCCGCCAGGAGGGCGGCGTGCCGATCTGGGTGAGCGGCACGGTCAACAAGCGCTCGGCCCGACGTCTCGCCCGCTTCGGCTCCGGCTGGATCCCCTGGGGCACCGACGCCGGCAACCTGGTCGAGTCCATCCCCGCCATGCGGGCGCTGGTCGAGGCCGAAGGTGGCGACCCGGACTTCGGCGTGGTCGGCAACGCCGTGCCGGTGCGCGACGCCGAGGGCGCCATCGACCTGGCCGCCACCTTCCAGGGGGCGGCGCCGATGGTCGAGGCCGGCGTCACCGACGTCCGCGTGGCCGGCGTGCCCGCTGCCGAGTCCTACAACGACAACCTCGCCATCTACCAGGGCATCGTCAAGGCGTTCCGAGCCGCCCTGCACTAGAACACCCGGGTCGGGCCCGGGGGCGGCCCCGACGAGGGGGATCGCCGTCGTGAAGCTGGAACATCCCGAGCCCTTCGCCGCTCGTTGGCGCGCCCGGTGGGTGTGGGACCGGCCGCCGGCCATCGCCTTCGCCACGGTCTCCCGTCCCGTCGACGGCGACCCGACCGACCACGTCGCGCTGTTCCGGCGCGTGGTCGAGCTCGGGGCGGTGCCGGGCTCGGCGCCGGCCCGGATCTGGGTCGACGGCCGCCACGTCCTCTGTGTCAACGGGGTCGAGGTCGCCCGCGGGCCGGTGCGCAGCGAGCCTCGGCAGGCGCACTACGACGTGGTCGACCTGGCGCCCCACCTGGTGCCCGGCGAGAACGTCATCTCGATCGTCGCCCGCCGCTTCGGCACGCCCACCTCGTGGTGGATGCCCGTGCCCCCGAGCTACTCCCTGGGGGTCGGCTCGCTGGCGTTCGAGGCGCTCATCGGCGACGAGTGGGTGGTCACCGACCGATCGTGGCGAGCGGCGCCCGGCGCGGCGTGGACGCCGGTGGCGTTGCCCGACGGGCCGGCCGCCCTCCCGCTCGAGTGGTTCGACGCCCGGGACCATCCCCACGGCTGGGACCGGCCCGGCTTCGACGACTCCGCCTGGGGCAAGGCGTTCGAGATCACGCCGGTGCACGGCGGCGGAGGCGCCAGCGTGCATCCGCCCAGCGAGCCGTTCGGCATGCTCCGGCCGCCCGTGCGCACCGCGTTCCCCGGTGGAGCCCGGCAGGAGGCCTCACTGCTCGATCGCCGCACGATCCCGGTGGGGAGCCCGGGCGCCGATCCGGTCCGCTCGGTGCACGACGCCGAGGCCGGCACCGTCGAGGGTGAGGCAGGGGAGGCCGAGCGGATGCTCTTCGACCTCGGCCGCACCGCCGCCGGCACCGTGTCGCTGCGCGTCAGCGGGGCGGCCCCCGGCACGGTCGTCGACGTCGCCGCCTCCGAGCACCTCGACCGCGCCGGCCGCATCGCGCCCCTCGGCCAGCTCGCCGGCTTCCGCTACGTGTGCCGCGGCGGCGAGCCCGCCGAGGAGTTCGAGACGCTCGAGGTCATCGGCACGCGCTACCTCCTGGCCGTGGTGCGCACGCCCGAGGGCTCGGCGGCGCCCGAGCTCGGCCTGGCCGTCACCGACCGACTCCGGCCCCGCCCCGAGGGCGCGTCGTTCGAGTGCTCCGACCCGCTGCTGAACCGCGTGCACGCGGTCGGCCTGCGCACGGTCGACCTGTGCGGGCTCGACGCCTACGTCGACTGCCCGACCCGCGAGCAGCGGGCGTGGACCGGAGACTCCGTGGTGCACCAGATGGTCGACCTCACGTCGAACCCCGACTGGTCGATGGCGATCTGGCATCCGCAGCTGGCGGCCGCACCCCGCACCGACGGCATGCTGGCCATGGCCGTGGCGTCAGACTTCGCCGCCGCCGACCAGATGTTCATCCCGGACTGGCCGCTGCACTGGCTGCACTCGGTGCACAACCTCCACCGCTACACGGGTGACCGCGACCTCGTGGCCGAGCTGCTGGTGCCGGCCGAGCGGATGATGCGCTGGTTCGAGAGCTACCTGGGCGACGACGGCCTGCTCCACGACGTGTCCGGCTGGGCGCTGATCGACTGGGCCAGCGTCTACGTGAGCGGCTGCTCGTCGATCATCAACGGCCTGTGGGCACGGGGCCTGGAGGAGCTGGCGGAGATGGCCCGGTGGCTCGGCAACGAGGGCACCGCGGCGTGGGCCGACCGCCGCTACGAGGGCGTGAAGGGCGGCTTCGACGTCTTCTGGGACGAGGGCCGCGGCTCCTACGTCGACCACGTCGTCGACGGTGTGGCCCGCCGCCCGATGTCGCAGCACGCCGGTGCCACCGCGCTGGCCGCCGGGCTCGTGCCTGCCGAACGCGTCGCGCGGGTGCTCGACCGCATCCTCGACCGCTCACGGCTGCTGCGGCACTCGTTCGTGATGTACCCGTCGACCCCCGATGGCCCCGACGACGGCCACATGTACGTGGCCCTCGGCTACCCGGAGCCCACCTGGGACGTCGAGGAGGCGGTGATCGAGGCCGAGCCCTTCTTCCGCTACCTCGTGCACGACGCGGTGGCGCGGGCCGGACGCCCCGAGCTGATCGCTGACCTGTGCCGCGACTGGAAGGTGTTCCTCGACGCCGGGCACGAGTCGTGGCCCGAGTGCTGGACGGGTGGGACCAACTGCCACGGCTGGTCGTCGACCCCCACCCGCGACCTCATCGTGCACACCCTCGGCATCACGCCGGCCGAGCCGGGCTACGCCTCGGTGCGGGTCGTGCCCAACCTCGGCGACCTCGACTGGGCCCGGGCCACCGTGCCCACGCCCCACGGCCCGTTGACGGTGGAGGCCCACGCCGACGGCCGCCTGATGGTCGACAGCCCGGTGCCGGTCAGGCGTTGAACCAGAGGCGCATGGCGGTGCCGGCGAGCACCGCGTCGCGGTCGCCGGGGTCGAGGCTGCGGGTGGCCTGGTGGGCCAGCTCGACCTTCCCGGCGTAGGTGCTGCGCTGGTCCTGGGGGTGGTCCGAGCCCCAGCACAGGCGGTTGGCGCCGAAGGCGGACACGAGCCGCTCGACGATGCCGGCGGGGTCGCCCTCGTCGCGCTGGGCCATCTCCAGCACGTAGGAGGTGACCTTCAGGTGCACCTCGGGGAGGTCGGCCAGGCGCAGCACGGCGGGCTCGCCCTCCTCCCCCATGTCGGGGAAGGCGCAGTGGTCGAGGGCGACGGGCACCTCGGGGCGGCCCTCGATCACCTCGGCCAGTGCCGGCAGGTGCCGCGTGAACAGGCACGGCACGAGGGTGGTTCCGAGCTCGGCGGCGACGTCCCACACGGCTGTGGCCCGGCCATCGGACAGCCATTCGGGCTCGATGCCGCCGACACCGAAGAGCCGGATGCCCGTGGGGGCCACGTCGAGCACGTCGTTCATCACCGCGAGGGCCGCGGCCGGGTCGCTCGACTCCATGTCGATGGAGGCGACGAGGGCGAGGCGGCCCGGGTGCTCGGCGACCGACGCGGCGGCGCACCCGCACTCGTGGGCGTAGGCGCCGATGGCCTGCACGACCACGCAGTGGTCGACGCCCGCGGCGTCGAGCTCGGTCATGAGCTCGGTGACGGTGCCGCCGTGGCGCCACCAGTCGCTGGCCACACCGGTGGGGCGGGTGGGGAAGCGGGGGTCGTCGCCGCAGGCGACGTGGGTGTGGGCGTCGACGAGCATCGTCAGTAGCCCCTCTCGTGGTCGACCAGGTTGAGGAGCGGCTCCCCGTCGAGGTGGCGCCGCAGGTTCGTGCGGAACAGCTCGTGCAGGTTGCGGAACAGCGCGCTCGGTGAGCTCGAGCAGTGGCCCGAGAGGTAGACGTTCGGTGCGTCCCAGAGCGGGTGGTCGGCGGGCAGCGGCTCGACGCTGGCGACGTCGAGGGCGGCGGCACCGAGGTGGCCCCGCTCGAGGGCGTCGATCAGGGCGTCCTCGTCGAGGAGCGAGCCGCGCCCCACGTTGGCGAAGAAGGCGCCGGGGCGCATCGCGGCCAGCTCGGCGGCGCCGATCATGCCGGTGGTGGCCGGGGTCTCGGGCGCGGCGGCGACCACGGCGTCGCAGCGGGCGAGCATGTCGTGGAGCTCGGCGGGGGAGTAGAAGCGGTCGACCGGGGCCTCGGGCTCGGTGGGCCGCTGCCGGGTGGCGACGATGGTCATCCCGAAGGCGGCGGCCCGCACGGCGACGGCCTGGTTGATGGCGCCGTAGCCGATGAGCCCGAGGGTGCGGCCGGCCAGCTGGTCGCCGAACAGCGCCTCCCAGCGGTGCCCGGCCTGGGCCTCGTCGAGGGCCCGGAAGCGCTTGGCGACCTGGAGGAGCCGGCCCATCACGAACTCGGCGATCCCGAGGCTGTTGCTGCCGCCGTTGGAGGTCAGGGCGATGCCGGCGGCGCCCAGGCCGGCCGTCTGGAGCTGGGCGGTGCCGGCGCCCACGGCCTGCACCCAGCGCAGGTTCGGGGCGAGGGAGGCCACGTCGTAGGGCAGGTCGATGGCGAGCACGACCTCGGCCGCGGCCAGCGCGGCGAGCGCATCGGGACTCGGTGCGGGCACCTGGTCCCGCAGGGCGTCGGCGTCGGAGCCGGGGGCGCCGCGGGCGGTGCGCAGGTCGTGGGGCTCGTCGTAGGCGGCCACGACGACCTCGACTCGGGGGTCGACGGCGGCCAGTGCCGCGACCTCGGCATCGAACCCCTCACGGGGCCCGTACCACTCGGCCGGGTAGAGGATCGCGACGACCACGGGCTCCGGGCTCATGCCCGGACCGTAGGCCCGAGGGGGATGGCGGACAACAACGCCACCCTTCCGAACCCGCACATGACTTCGTCATGAGACTGATCGACTTCGACTCGACTGGTACGATCGTGGCCATGGCCTCCGAGACCGCCGACGTCGTCGCTGCCGCCGCTCCGACCTCCTACGTGCCCGAGATGGCCGAGGTCGCCGCCGACTCGCCGGAGGCCATGTGGGACCTGCTGGCCGAGCGCGGCCTGGGTGACGGCCTGCCCGTGGTGCCACCGACCGCCGAACGGGTCGAGGCCATGCTCGAGCACGCCGCCGGTGATCCCGACGAGGTGCTCTTCACCCTGCAGCCCCGCTCGGGCATCGTCACCCGCCGGGTGGTCGCGGTGAACGCGGTGATGGCCGGCTGCACGCCCGACACCTTCCCCGTGGTGCTGACCGCCCTGCGGGCGCTGGCCCGCCCCGAGATCAACCTGCGGGGCGTCAACGCCACCACCCACCTCGTCGCCCCGATGGTGATCGTCCACGGCGAGGTCGTCGGCCGGGCCGGCTTCAACGCCGGCGTCGGCGCCTTCGGCCCCGGCAACCGGGCCAACGCCACCGTCGGCCGGGCGGTGCGACTCGTGATGCTCCACGTGGCCGGGGCCACCCCCGGCTCGGGCGACGCCGCCACCTTCGGCCAGCCCGCCAAGTACACGTTCTGCGCGGCCGAGAACCTCGAGGCCACCCCGTGGGAGAGCTACCCGCTCAGCCGCGGCGTCGACGCCCCCAGCGCGGTCACCGTGCACTGCGGCGAGGGCCCCCACAACGTGCACGACGCCGAGGCCGACGGTGACCCGGTGCTCATCCTCGACAAGATCGGGTCGGCCATGACCTCGCTCGGCCAGAACAACGCGCCGATCAGCCAGGCCGAGTACTTCATCGTCCTCGGGCCCGAGCACGCGGCGTCGATCGCCGAGCGGGCCCTCACCCGCAAGGACGTCTCGTCGTACCTGTTCGACACCGCCCGCCTGCCGGCCTCGACCTTCCGCCGGCACTTCCAGGAGCTCGCGTGGGCCCGGTGGATGAAGATGGTCGACGACGACCACCTGCTCCCGATGACCGGCGAGCCCGACAACATCCGCGTGCTGGTGTCCGGAGGCCCGGGCAAGCACTCGCTGGTGGTGCCCTCGTGGGGCATGACCCGCAGCGTCACCCTGCCGCTCGAGGCCTGAGGAGGCCGAGATGACCACCCTCGTCTACCTGCCCGACTCCGCCCCCGGCCCCGAGCCGGCCACCCTCGCCCCGTCGCCGGCCTCGCTCGCCGGGCTGCGCATCGCCGTGCTCGACAACGGCAAGCCCAACGCCGACGTCGTGATGACGGCAGCGGCCGAGGCGCTGGCCGCCCGCACCGGCGCCACCGTCACCCTGATCACCCCGAAGGGGCCCCACGGGCTGTCGGCCAACGCCGCCATCCCCATGGCCGACGACCGCTTCGAGCTGGTGTGCGCCGAGGCCGACATCGTCATCACCGGCGCCGCCGACTGCGGCAGCTGCACCGCCTACAGCGTGGTCGACGCCATCACCCTCGAGAAGGCCGGCAAGCCGACGGTCGTGGCCACCACCACCAACTTCCGCACGGTCGCCGAGACGCTGTCGCGCAGCTTCGGCGCCCCCGACACCCGGCTGCTGGTGCTGCCCCACCCCATCGGCGGCACCGACGCCGCCACGCTGGGGGAGTGGGCCGAGGCCGCCACCGACCGGCTCATCGCCCTCTTCACCGACCCGGCCTGACCGGTCCCCGGAGTCGCTCAGCTCATGACCGTCGAGATCGACCACACCGGCACCCGGGCCCTCGTCACCGGTGCGGGCGCCGGCATCGGCGCCGAGATCGCCCGCTGGCTCGCCCGGGCCGGTGCCACCGTCGCCGTGCACGACGTGCGCCCCGACAAGGCGGCCGAGGTCGTGGCGTCGATCGAGGCCGAAGGCGGCTCGGCCCTCGCCGTGATCGCGGACGCCCGTGACGACGACGCCCTCGTCGCCATGGTCGACGAGGCGGCCGAACGCCTCGGTGGCCTCGACGTCGCCGTGAACAACGTGGGCATGTACGGCGAGTTCTCGCCGGGGCCGTTCACCACCCTCGACGCCGCCCACTGGCGGGGCCTGCTCGACCAGAACCTGGTCATCACGGCCCTGGCCGCGGCGGCCGAGGCCCGCCACATGGTCGACGGCGGCGGGGGCGTGATCCTCAACGTGAGCTCGGGCGAGACCACCCGCCCGGCCCCGTTCATGGCGGCCTACGCGGCGGCCAAGGCCGGCATCAACCACCTCACCCAGACCATGGCCGTCGAGCTCGGCCCGTCGGGCATCCGGGTGCTGGCCATCGCCCCCGGCACCACGCTCACCGAGACGGTGCGCGACGCCTTCGACGACGACCACGTGGCCGCTCTGGTCGAGGCCACGCCCCTGCGGCGCATGAGCGAGCCCGACGAGCTGGGCCGCCTCGCCGTGTTCCTCACCAGCGACCTCGCCCGCTGCATCACCGGGCAGTTCATCATCGCCGACGCCGGGGCCTTCCTCTCGCGCACCCGGCCCGCCAACCGCGACCCGAACGCCGATCGCGCCGCGGTGCACGACCCCGCCAACCGAAGGGCCGACGACCGATGATCGACACCGACGCCGTCACCGCCGGGTTGGCTCCGGTGCGCGAGGTGCTTCAGTCCGACGGTGGCGACATCGAGCTCGTCGGGGTCGAGGGCGACACGGCGAGGCTGCGCCTGGTGCTCGAGAGCGCGGGCTGCGCCGAGTGCGTCCTGCCCCGGCCCCTGCTCGAGACCATCGCCCTGCAGATGATGCAGCCGCTGGTGCCCGGCCTCAGCGCCGTGGCGATCGACGACCCGCGCGAGGCGTAGCCGCCTTCCGGGGCGGGGTCGTCGGCTTCGTGGACGGCGTGGTCCGGCGGGCCAGCTCGAGCTCACGAGCGAACATGGCCTCGATGCGGGCGGCCGTCTCGTCGGGGTCGGCGTCGAGCGTGAGGTTGCCGTCGCGGCGCAGCACCGAGAAGCCGTGCACGGTCGAGAAGATGATGCGGTACCAGTGGATGGCGTCGGTCTCGTCGAAGCCGAACGACGCCAGCACCAGGTCGAGCGGACGGGTCACCGCCGCCATGGCCACCCCGATCTCCGGGTCCTCGCCCGGCGGGCGCAGGGTGGCGTCGTAGAGGCCGGGGTGCTCGGCGGCGAAGTCGAGGTAGGCCCGCACGATGGCGCCGACCGCGTCGGGCCCGGCCCGGCCGATGGCGGCCTCGGTCAGGCGGTCGGCCAGGGCGTCGAGGCCGCGCAGGGCGAGGGCCCGCCGCAGGCCGTCGGCCCCGTCGACGTGGGCGTAGAGCGACTGCACCCGCACGCCCAACCGGTCGGCCACCGGCCGCAGCCCCACGGCGTCGATGCGGCCCTGGGCCTCGAGCTCGTCGACCGCGGCGTCGACGACGGCGGCGGGGGTCAGCCCGACGGGTGCGGCCATGCCGCAACGGTATCAGTCGAGAGTCTGAGCCCTGTTCGACTCACGCTCCGGGATCGGCCTCAGGATGCGGGCCGCACCCGGTGGTGCACGTAGACGACGCCGTTGTCGAAGCGCCGCTCGTCGACCAGCTCCAGGCCGATGGGGGTGCCGGTCGGGAAGCCGGGCTTGCCGCCCCCGGCGAGCGTGGGGTGCACGAAGATGTGGCACTCGTCGACCAGCCCGGCGCCGAACGCCTGCGCCGCGAGCTCGGCCCCGCCGATGGTCAGCTCGCGGTCGGCCGATGCCTTCATCACCCGGACCGCGTCGGGGTCGAAGTGCCGCTCGATCCGCGCTCGCCCGGTCGTCACCTCCTCGAGGGTCGTGGAGTAGACGACCTTCTCGCCCGACTGCCACACGCGGGCGAACTCGGCCATCAGCTCCGACCGGCCGGCCAGGGCGGGGTCGGTCTCCCAGACCGCCATCGCCTCGTACAGCCGCCGCCCGTAGAGCCACGTGCCCACCGGACGCACCAGGTCGGTGATGAACCCGAAGAGCTCGTCGCTCGGCTCGGAGAAGTCGAACCGGCCCTCGGCGTCCTCGATGAACCCGTCGAGCGACACGTTCGTGATGTAGCTCAGCGTCCCCATGTGGTCCCCCTCGTCGCGGCGCTGGGCGGCTCGTCTGAGCTGCACCCGGGGCCCGAGGTTACGGCGGCAGGTCCGGCGAACTCCGGTGCGTTTCTCCGTCCGGTCGTGTGATGCTGGACGGGTGGATGCGGCGGCGAAGGCGTACATCGAGGGCATCGACCCCGAGAACCGGCCCCTGTTCGACCGGATCGACCGACTGATCGTCGGCGAGTTCCCCGACGTCGAGGTGGGCATCGCCTACCAGATGCCCGTCTACCGCCGAGCGGGTCGGAGCGTGAACGTCGGCGCGTGGAAGCACGGGGTCTCCTTCTACGGGTGGGGCGGCGACGAGGGCCTCTCGATCCTCCGGCGCCACCCCGAGCTCTCCTCGGGCAAGGGCACCCTGCGGATCCCGCGGCGGATCGCCGACGAGGTCTCCGATGCCGAGCTGCTGGAGGTCATCCGCCGCGCCCTCGGCGACGACGGGTCCTGAGGCGGGTCGCTGGTGGCCGGAGATGGTCGGCTCCGGTCCCAGCTGGAAGACTCGGGTCGGTGGAGTCCTGGAAGGACGAGGACAAGGTCGGCGAGTACCTGACGCGAGTCGGTCGCCTCGAGGCCCGGCGGGCGGGGGAGGCCGAGCTGGTCGAGGCGCTCCCGGCGGTGCTCGACCGCGTGCTCGACCTGGGCTGCGGCGACGGGCGGCTCACCGCGCTCGTCCTCGACGCCCGGCCGGACCTGGTCGAGGCCGTCGGCCTCGACGTCTCCCCGCCGATGTTGCACCGTGCCCGCGAGCGGTTCTCGGGCGACGAGCGGGTGACGATCACCGAGCACGACATGGGTGAGCCGCTGCCGGACCTCGGGGTCTTCGACCTGGTCGTGTCCGGCTTCGCGATCCACCACCTCACGGACGACCGCAAGCGGACGCTCTTCGAGGAGGTGGTCGCCCTCCTGCGACCGGGAGGGGTCTTCGCCAACCTCGAGGTCGTGCAGTGCGCCACCCCTGAGCTCCACGAGGAGTTCAACCGCCGGATCGGGCGGCCGGGCGGCGACCCCGAGGACGTCCTCGTCCCGGTCGAGGCGCAGCTGCAGTGGATGCGTGACGCCGGCCTCGCCCAGGTCGACTGCAACTGGCGGTGGCGGGGGTTCGCCCTCCTCGTCGGCAGCCGTCCCCTCAGCGGGCGGTGAGGTCGGCGACCAGGGTGCGGGGTCCGTGGGCCCAGAACACCGGCACGGGCTCGTAGAGGCCGGGCTCGACCGGCTCGACGGCGGCGACCCGGTCGAGCAGCACCTCCACCGCGATGCGGGCCTCGAGCCGGGCCAGGCTCGACCCCGGGCACACGTGGGGCCCGCCGCCGAACGACAGGTGGGCCCGCGGGTCGGGGCGGTCGAGGCGGAACTCGTGGGGATCGTCGAAGTGGGTCGTGTCGCGGTTGGCCGACGCCAGGCCGAACGCGACCTTGTCGGCCTCGCTCAGCTCCTCGCCGTGGAGCTCGGTGTCCTGGAGGCAGTTGCGCATCAGGAACTGGATCGGCGGGTCGTGGCGCAGCGACTCCTCGACCGCCACCGGCACGAGCGACCGGTCGGCCTGCAGGGCGGCCACCACGTC
Organism: Acidimicrobiales bacterium; assembly: GCA_965279255.1. Classification (GTDB taxonomy): domain Bacteria; phylum Actinomycetota; class Acidimicrobiia; order Acidimicrobiales; family Acidimicrobilacustridaceae; genus CAMFLJ01. The sequence goes on along the minus strand of OZ257146.1, from coordinate 3,424,845 downwards.
GGGCCGGGCCGCCAGCGTCCACAGCAGGTTGGCGATCAGGTGCCGGGTGGTCTCGTTGCCGCTGATGAAGAGGAACACCAGCTGGGTGCGGGCCTCCACGTCGGTGAGGCGACGGCCGTCGACCTCGGTCTCGAGCAGCCGGGTGATGAAGTCGTCCTGGGGCTCGGCCCGCCGGGCCACGATCAGCGCGTCGACGTAGGCCGCGAACTCGGGGTGGGCCCCGGCGAAGCCCTCACCCCGCTCGGTGCGGTTCTTCGTCGGGTAGGTGCCCTGCACGACCTCGTCGGACCAGCGGGTCCAGAGCTCGAAGTCCTCCTGCGGAGCCCCGAGCAGGTGGGCGATCACGCTGCTCGGGATGGGCGTGACGTAGTCGGCCACGAGGTCGACCGGGCCGGGTGCGGCGAGGGCACGGTCGAGCAGGTCGTGGCACAGCGCGGTGCAGAACGGCTCGACCCGACCGATGCGGTGCTGGGCGATGGCCGAGTTGATGATGCGGCGGACGTGCCCGTGGCGGGGCTCGGGGATCTCGCTGACCAGCTGCTCCTCGTCCGGCACCACCACACCCGGCTCGCGGAAGCTGGCCTGGAAGCGGTGCACGTCCTTCGCCGCGTCCATGACGTCGTCGAAGCGGGCCAGGTACCAGGCCCCTCCCGGGGTGCGGCTCACAGGGCAGCCGTCTCGCAGGCTCTCCATCGCCGGGTCGTCGAACGGTGCGGTCATCGGATCGAGCATCGGTCCCCCCCACGGGTGCACTCGTGACGTCGGCGACCCTACGCCCGTCAGGCGGCAGTCGACGCGGTCACCGGCCGGACGGTGTCGGGTGACCACCCCGGCCCCCGCAGCACGTGGCCGAGACGCTCGCGCCAGTTCCGCGACCGGGCCACGGCCCGCAGCATGGCGGTGTGCTCGTGGGTCGCCACCTTCAGTGGGTCGAAGGTGTGGATGTTCTTGGTGAGGCCGTAGACGACGGGCTCGTCGTCGTCCTCGCGCTCGAACGTGCCGAACAGGCGGTCCCAGATGATCAGGATGCTGCCGTGGTTGCGGTCGAGGTAGCGCCGGTTGCTGCCGTGGTGCACCCGGTGGTGCGACGGCGTGTTGAAGACCTCTTCGACCGGACCGAGCTTCGTGATCGTCTCGGTGTGGATCCAGTACTGGTAGAGGAGGTTCACGCTTCGGGCGACCTCGATGAGCGACGGGCGCAGGCCCATGGCGCCGAGCAGGCCGTAGGGCACGAACATGCCGAAGTTCTCGCCGACGGGCTGTCGCAGCGCGGTCGAGAGGTTGTAGCGCTCGCTCGAGTGGTGGACGACGTGGATCGCCCACAGCCAGCGGCTCTCGTGCTGGATGCGGTGGTTCCAGTAGTAGATGGCGTCCCAGGCGAAGATCGCCCCGAGGGTCGCGGCCACACCGGTACCGAGGTCGTGGCCCGCTCCGTAGCGGTCGTAGAGGCGCTGGCCCGAGGTGCGCGCCGCCCACCCGGTGGAGGCGGCCACCACGCCGGCGGCCACGGCGGCCACCCCCGTGGAGGGCCGCACCCGGCGGGCCCAGCGCACGAGCGACGACTCATCCGCGACGGTCTCGGCCCACCGTTCGCCGGCGGCGTCGGCTTCGGTGTCGGCCCGGCGCACGACCACGTCGGCGGCCGTGGTCACCGCGGCGGCACCGACGCCCAACCCGACGAGGGCCTTGGCCCACTTCCCGCGGCCCGGGGTGACGGGCCGCAACGCCCGGCCGACGAGCAGCGGGATGGTGAGGCTGCCCACGCCCATCGCCAGGCTGGTGAGGGTGTCGCGGCGCTCGTAGTCGCCGGTGCTCGGGCCCTGGCGCGCCGCTCGGCGCTGGAGCACCTTGTGCTCGATCCCCATGGTGGCGAAGAAGCCGGGGATGGCGGCGACGGTCAGGTCCTGCACGACCCCGTCATCCTCGCAGGCGCAGCTCGGCGATGCCGTGGTCGGGCCCCTTCACCACCACGACGTCGGCGTGGTCACGGGTGGGCTCGATGGCCTCGCGCAGGTTGGGCAGGTTGATCGCCTCCCACACGCCGACGGCCATCGCGGCGACAGCGTCGTCGTCGGCGGTGGCGAAGGGATGCAGGTAGGCACCGGGCACGTCGGCGGCCTCGTCGCGCAGCCCGAGCACCCGGCGCACGAACCAGCGGCGCATGTCCGGCTCGTCGGCGTCGACGTACACGCCGATGTCGAGGTCGTCGGCGTAGTGGAGCACGTTGACCCCCTCGAGGATCACCACCGCCGCGGCGGCCACGGGCTGGGCGTCGGGCAGGACGTCGTAGAAGAGGTGGTCGTAGACCGGCACGGTGAGGGGGTCCTGGCCGTCGCGCACCGCGCCGATGAACGCCCTGATGGCGTCGTGGTCGTAGCTCTCCGGGAAGCCCTTCCGGGTCGACAGGCCCCGGGCCGCCAGCTCCGCGGTGGAGTGGAGGAACCCGTCGCTCGCCACCACCGACGCCGACACGCCGTGCCGCTCCGAGAGGAGGTCGGCCATGTGCAGGGCGATGGTGCTCTTGCCGACGCTGACGCCTCCGGCGACGCCTACCAGGAGGCTGGTGCCGTCCTGGGCCGCGACCCGCGCCGCGATCAGGTCGGCCAGCGGGGCCAGGTCGTCGGGCGTAGAGGTGCCGGTCATCGGCGCAGAACCTACGGACGCCCACCCCCGTCCCGCCAGCACACTCGGGCGGGCGTGGTGGCGGTGGCGTCGCTAGGGGGCGAGCTCGCGGACCTCGATCGTGAGCGGTGCGGGGGTCGGCAGCTCGGGGCGGGTCAGGTTCAGGACTGACACCTGGTACAGCCCCGCCGGCGTCGCTGTCCCGGGCGATCCGGCAGGTGGACAGACCGATTCAAGCTCGGAATCGGAGGCGGTTGCGATGCACCCGCTGCGGCCGGAGGTCACGACCTCGATCGGCCATCTCGACTCGCCGCCGGGGATCTCGAGCCATTCGCCGCACGTCGGCCACAGGATCTCCTGGCGGTACGTCTCGTTCTGGAGGTAGGCCGCGAAGAAGTTCATGCAGGTCAGGATCCACGTCGACTCGACGGCGTCGTTCTGGACGATCACCTCGCCCCTCATCGACGACCCCACCTCCAGGACCGACGAGGGCAGCTGGAGCCGGACGCGCAGCGGCGGCGCGACGGCCGGCGTCGCCGGGGTTGCACTCGTCCGTGCGGTCGTCGGGGCCGTCGGAGGGGTCGCCTCGTCCGTGGCTGTCGAGCAGCCCGAGGCGAGCACCGCGCCCAGCCCGAGGACGATCGCGATCACGGCGGCGCGGGTGCCGAACCGCATCGCTACCTGACCTCGACGTGGGAGTCGCCGACCTGGACGGACCCCACGGCTCGGCCGGCGGGCAGGGCCACCCAGATGTGGACTGCCTGTGTGCTCCTCCCCGGGAGCTGGTTGCTGGCCAGGAAGACCTCGTCGTCGGTGGCCCATGCGAGCCGCCGGCCGCTCTGGTCGCTCACGTCGATCGAGGAGGGGGAGAACGGAACGGGGTCGCCCGATCGGTTGCGGATCGCCAGATCGAGCCCCGCGTAGGACGCCGTCGGTCCGGAGGCGGCGAATCCGAGCTCGGTCGGCCGTTCGACGCCGGTGCGCAGGTCCGTCACCTCGACGGCGAACGTGGTCGGCGCCCTCCACGTGCCGCCAAGGAAGAGCGGCCCCCAGAGCGCGATCGAGATCGACAGGGTGAGCAGGCACCACACCACCGCCAGGCCGCCCGCCCGATGGTTGCCGCCGTGGGCTGCCCGGTAGCCGCTCCACATCCCGGCGAGGGAGAGGAAGGGGATGATCAGTCCGCCGGTCCCGAGCAGCCAGGCCAACCGGGACGACGCCAGCCCGAGCGGCCGATAGCGGCCGCGGTCGAACGCGCTGGGGAACGCGATGAAGCGCTGGGGCCACTCGTCGCCCGACCGTTCCGCCGGATCGACGTCCTGCTCCGCCTCGCCAGGCCCGCTCTGCACTGCCGGAGCTTCTCCTGCCAGGCCGTCTCGTGGGTGTCCCCGCGGTGAACTCTCCGTGCGGAACCCGGTTCGGGTCGTGACAGGCTGGGCCGGTGACTGCCCTCCTCGACCAGGAATGCCGCCTCGAGCGACTCGGTGACGGTGCGTACGAGCGCGACTGCTCGAAGGTCTGGTGGGGCCACAACGCGCAGCACGGCGGCTACGCCCTGGCCCTCGCCCTGACCGCTCTCGACATGGAGCTCGAGGCCACCGGCATGACGGTGCAGCAGGTCACCATGCAGTACCTGCGGCCGTTCGTCGACGGCCCGTTCCGGTGCGAGGTCACCGTCGAGCGCCAGGGCCGCACGATGGCCAACACCACCGTGCGCATGTGGTCGGGCGGCAAGCTCGCCGGCCTGGTGCTGGCCTCGATGGCCCTCCGCCGCCCGGTCGGTGAGCTCATGTCGGCGCAGGCCCCCGACGTGGCGCCCTACGACCCCGACGAGGAGCCGCACCACTTCGGCTTCGGCCTCCCCGTCCACGAGCGGGTGTGGTTCCAGCCCCGGATCATGGAGGTCGGCGGTCCCGACCCGGGCCGTGTCGGCGGTTGGGTCCTGCCCCGCACGCCCGAGCTGATCGACCACCGCTGGGGCGCCCTGCTCGCCGATCTCTGGACGCCGGCGATCTACCACATGTGGCCCACCGGCCACATCGCCCAGAGCGCCGACCTGACCTACCACGCCCGGGTCGAGCTGCCGCCCGACGCCTACGAGCCGGGCACCCCGCTGCTGGTCGTGCTCACCACCCGCTCGTCGCAGGGTGGCTTCGTCGACGAGGACGCCGAGATCTGGTCGCCCGACGGCCGGCTGCTCGGCCTCGGTTGCCAGTCCCGCTACGTCCACGCCTGAGCCGGATCGCCGTCCCCCCCACCGACGGTCGTGGACCTCGGGTAGAACCAGGTTGCAGTCGTCCGGAGCCGACGTAAGCTCCCCGGGCGGCCGCACCACCGGGCACTCCGGGCGGCACCGATCAGGGGGATCAGCACATGGGCATGCCGACCGACATCGGCATCGTGGACCTCGGCATGGGGTTCCCGTACCGCAGCATCGAGCAGAAGAAGGCGGCCTACGACTTCTTCAAGGCCAACCTCAAGGACCGCGAGTCGCTCGAGGAGATGGAGTTCCCGGCCCAGTACATGTTCAAGGACGTCCCCGACGTCGTCGGCCCCGACGTCGACCCGGTCCAGTGGATCGTCGAGAAGATGGACGCCTTCAACATCGAGCAGTGCATGACGGGGCTCAACGACGACTCCATCCGGGCCAAGGCCGAGCACCCCGGCCGCTTCCACCTGTGTGCGTCGGCCGACCCCAACAAGGGCATGGACACCGTCCGCCAGCTCAAGCGCCAGAAGGACGAGCACGGCATCGTCGCCGCCATGACGTTCCCGTCGGGCATGGTCCCGCAGGTCGGCGTGGGCGACAAGAAGATGTACCCGATCTACGCCACGTGCTGTGAGCTCGACATCCCGATCTGCATCAACGGCGGCATCGTCGGGCCCCGCATGCCGAGCTGGCCCCAGCACGTCGAGCAGTTCGACGAGGTCTGCTACGACTTCCCCGAGCTCACCATGGTGATGATGCACGGGGGCGAGCCGTGGACCGAGCTCGCCGTGAAGCTCATGCTCAAGTGGCCCGGCCTGCACTACATGACGAGCGCCTTCGCCCCGAAGCACTACCCGAAGGACATCATCAAGTACGCCAACAGCCGGGGCGCCGACAAGATCATGTACTGCGGCTACTTCCCGGCCGGCCTCAGCCTCGAGCGCCAGTTCACCGACATGCCGAACGTGCCGTTCAAGGACGAGGTCTGGCCCAAGTTCCTGCGCGAGAACGCCCTGCGCGTCTTCAAGCTCGACCAGGACCAGTAGCCCGACGCTCCCTCCCCGGCGGGTGTTGTCCTCGCCCGACCGGCTTCTCGTTCTGGCATGCGTTCTGCACCCCTAGGGGTGCAAAACGCATGCCAGAACCATGTCTGGAGGCCGAGCGGCGGCCGACGACGTCAGCGGATGCGGTCCCAGACCATCTCGCTGGGGCGGTCCGGGTCGAACCAGGTGCCCGGGTCGACCTGGTCGACGTGGCCCATGAGCCCCCGGTACACCGAGTAGCCCACCATCCGCTGCAGGCGCGGCGGCAGCTGGGCCACGTAGTCGCGCTCGAGGGCGAGGAGCTGGTCCTCCTCCTGGCGCAGCCAGCCGGCGCAGAGGTTCGACACGATGCCCATGCGGCGCTCCTCGGTGGTGTTGAGGCCCCCGCCGTGCCACACCGCGCCGTCGTAGACCAGCACGCTGCCGGCCGGCATCACGGCCTCGACCCAGCCCTCGGTGACCTCGCCCTTGCCGGGGATGTGGTCGAAGCGGTGCGAGCCCGGCACGATCCGCGTCGCCCCGTTCTCCGGCGTGAAGTCGGTGAGCGCCCAGATGGCCAGGCACGTGATCGGCAGATGCGGGCGGGGGAGGGGGATGGAGCCGTCGTCGGAGTGGAACGGCTGCGGCTCCTGGCCCGGCCCCATCGAGATGGCGGTGAGCGACGACAGCAGCAGGCCCTCGTCGAGCACCCCCTCGGCCAGCGAGAGCGTCGGCCCGAACAGCGGCACCTCGGCGAAGTAGGGGTCGCGACCGAGCAGGTTGAAGAGCCGCCGGGTCTGCCGGCCGAGGAAGACGTTGGTGCCGAGGCCGGTGCCGGCGGCGTCCATCGCCCGGTCGATGCGCTCGATCAGCCCGAGGCGCAGGTCGTCGGGGACGACGCCCTCGAGGACGGTGAAGCCCTGATCGGCGATCTCGGTGAGGTGACGCTCCCGTTCCCCCGGAGCCCAGTCGTGCATCGCCCTAGTCTGCCGCCATGCAGATCGAAGAGGGGATGGTCGCCGTCATCACCGGCGCCGGGAGCGGCATCGGCCGGGCCATGGCGGAGCTGGCGGCGTCGCGAGGGATGAAGGTCGTGGCCGCCGATGTCGAGGAGCCCAAGCTCGCCGACACGATCGACGAGATCGTGCGGCGCGGCGGCGAGGCCCACGGCGTGCCGACCGACGTGTCGGTGCCCGAGCAGATCGAGCGCCTCGCCGACGAGGCGTGGTCCCGGTACGGCGGGGTGAACCTGCTCTGCAACAACGCCGGCGTGTTCAGCGGCGGCCTGATGTGGGAGCGCACCCTCGCCGACTGGGAGTGGGTGATGGGCGTGAACCTCTACGGTCTGGTCAACGCGGTGCGCACGTTCGTGCCCCGCCTGCTGGCCGACGGGCAGCCCGCCCACATCGTGAACACCGCGTCGATGGGCGGCCTCGTCACCGGCGGGTTCTCCGGCCCGTACTTCACCTCCAAGTTCGCGGCGGTCGGCCTGACCGAGTGCCTCGCCCACGACCTGCGCATCACCGGCGCCCCGATCGGCGTCTCCACGCTGGTGCCGAGCCTGGTGGCCACGGGCATCGCCAGCTCGCAGCGCAACCGGCCCGAGCGCTGGGTCGACCGCGACGCCGAGCGCAAGGAGGACGAGGAGTTCGTCCTGGCCGCCATGACCGACGCCACCGGCGCCGGCATGCCCCCGGCCGAGGTCGCCCAGCTGGTGCTCGACGCCGTCGAGGCCGAGCAGTTCTGGATCCCGACCAAGCCGAGCTACCACGACCAGATCCGGGTGCGCCACGAGGACATGCAGGCCCTGCGCCACCCCGCCCCCGCCGATCTGGACTGAGTCGGGTCCCGCGAACTCCCTGCTCAGAGGCCTTTTCGGAGAAATCTCCGGAAATCCGGAGAAAACGCTCAAGTCCGGGGACGATCGTGCCGATCAGGTGAGCGGGAGAGCTGTGTCCCGCGACGCGGACTCCCGATGGGCGCTGGTGCCCGTGGTCCTGTCGGTCACTCGGCGGGGTCGTCGCCCATCAGGTAGCGGGGGCCGCTGCCGAGGTCGTGGGCCCGGTCGCCGGGGTTGCGGAGCCGGCACGCGGACACCGAGAGGCAGCCGCAGCCGATGCACCCGTCGAGGTCGCTGCGCAGCTGCTCGAGCAGCCGGATGCGCTCGTCGAGCATCGGCTGCCACCGAGCCGACATGCGCGCCCACTGCGCCGGCGTCGGCGCGGCGTGGGCGGGCAGGGTGCCCAGCGCCGCACCGATCTCCTCGAGGCTGAGCCCCACCCGCTGCGCGGCCTGGATGAAGCCGAGCCGGCGCAGCACGTCGCGCCGGAAGCGGCGCTGGCCGCCGTCGGTGCGCTCGGAGCTGATGAGGCCCCGCGCCTCGTAGAACCGGATGGCGGAGACCGCCATCCCCGAGCGCTCGGCCACCACCCCGATGGCCAGGTCGTGCTCCGCGACCGGCATGGGCGTCCCTCCTCGACCTCAAGTGAACTTGAGACCGTAGCCGCCGCTCCCGACAACCAGTTCGGGGTGTGGTGGGCGCCTCCGTATCCTGAGAGGCCCTATGGCCCGCCGACCGTCGCCCGAGCTCGTCGAGCGACGCCGGGAGTCGGTGCCCCGCATCACCTACCCCGAGCAGCTCCCGATCTCGGAGCGCCGCCAGGAGATCAGCGACGCCATCCGCGACCACCAGGTGGTGATCGTCGCCGGCGAGACGGGCTCGGGGAAGACGACCCAGATCCCCAAGATCTGCCTCGAGCTCGGTCGTGGCGTCGAGGGGATGATCGGCCACACCCAGCCCCGTCGCCTCGCGGCGCGCACTGTCGCGGCCCGCATCGCCGAGGAGCTCCACGTCGAGGTCGGCCAGGCCGTCGGCTACGCGGTGCGCTTCACCGACCAGGTCGGCGACCGCACCCTCGTGAAGCTGATGACCGACGGCATCCTGCTGAACGAGCTCCAGCGCGACCGCATGCTCCGGGCCTACGACACGATCATCATCGACGAGGCCCACGAGCGCAGCCTCAACATCGACTTCATCCTCGGCTACCTCGCCCAGCTGCTGCCGAAGCGCCCCGACCTCAAGGTCATCGTCACCTCGGCCACCATCGAGACCGAGCGCTTCTCCGAGCACTTCGGCGGGGCGCCGATCATCGAGGTCAGCGGCCGCACCTACCCGGTCGAGATGCGGTACCGACCCCTCGACGAGCAGGCCGGCGACCAGATCGCCGGCATCACCGACGCGGTGAAGGAGCTGCGCCGGGCCGGCCCCGGCGACGTGCTCGTGTTCCTGTCCGGCGAGCGCGAGATCCGCGACACCGCCGACGCGCTGCGCGCCCTCGACCTGCCCGACACCGAGGTGCTGCCGCTCTACGCCCGGCTCTCCACCGCCGAGCAGCAGCGGGTCTTCCAGGACCACCCCGGCCGCCGTGTGGTGCTGGCCACCAACGTGGCCGAGACCTCGATCACCGTGCCCGGCATCCGCTACGTGGTCGACCCCGGCTTCGCCCGCATCTCGCGGTTCAGCCAGCGCCTCAAGGTGCAGCGCCTCCCCATCGAGGAGGTGTCGCAGGCGTCGGCCAACCAGCGCGCCGGCCGCTGCGGGCGCGTGGCCGACGGCATCTGCATCCGCCTCTACTCCGAGGAGGACTTCGACGCCCGCCCGGAGTACACCGACCCCGAGATCCTGCGCACCAACCTGGCGTCGGTCATCCTCCAGATGACGGCCATCGGCCTCGGCGACGTCGAGGCGTTCCCGTTCCTCGACCCGCCCGACCGCCGGGCCATCGCCGACGGCGTCCGCCTGCTCGAGGAGCTCGGTGCCCTCGAGCAGGGCGAGCGCACCCTCACCCCGATCGGCCGGCGCCTCGCCCGGCTGCCCATCGACCCGCGCTTCGGGCGCATGGTGCTCGAGGCGGGGGAGCGGGGCTGCCTGCGCGAGGTGCTGATCATCGCCGCCGGCCTGTCGATCCAGGACCCCCGCGAGCGACCGGCCGACGAGCGCGACCGCGCCGACCAGCTCCACGCCCGCTTCAACGAGGGCAACAGCGACTTCCTCGCCTTCGTGAACCTCTGGACCTACACCCGGGAGAAGCAACGGGAGCTCTCGGGCAACCGGTTCCGGCGGCTGTGCCGCGACGAGCTGCTCAACTTCCTGCGAATCCGCGAGTGGCAGGACGTCCACAGCCAGTTGCGCAAGATCGTCGCCGACCTCGGCCTGCACCAGAACCGTCAGGAGGCCGAGCCCGACGAGGTGCACCGCGCCCTGCTCGCCGGCCTGCTCAGCCACGTCGGCCTGAAGGACGGCGACACCCGCGAGTTCCTGGGGGCCCGCAACGCCCGCTTCTCGATCTTCCCCGGCTCGGCCCTGTCGAAGAAGCCCCCGGCGTGGGTGATGGCCGCCGAGCTGGTCGAGACCAGCCGGCTGTTCGCCCGCACGGTGGCGCGCATCGAGCCGGACTGGGCCGAGGAGCTGGGCGCCCACCTGGTGAAGCGCAGCTACAGCGAGCCCCACTGGTCGGCGAAGCGGGGCTCGGCCATGGCCAGGGAGAGGGTCACCCTCTACGGCCTGCCGGTGGTCGCCGACCGCCTCGTGCCCCTGGGCCGCATCGACCCCGACCAGGCCCGCGAGCTGTTCATCCGCCACGCCCTGGTGGAGGGCGACTGGCAGACCCACCACCGGATGTTCCGCCGCAACCACGAGCTGCTCGCCGAGGTCGACGACCTCGAGAACCGCTTCCGTCGGCGCGACATCGCCGACGGCGAGGCGTCACTCGAACGGCTCTACGACGAGCGCCTCCCGGCGAAGGTGGTGTCGGCCCGCCACTTCGACTCGTGGTGGAAGAAGGAGAAGCGCCGCAGTCCCGATCTGCTCACGTTCACCGTCGACGACCTGCTCACCGCGGCGGCCGACGACCTCGACGAGAGCGACTTCCCGGGGCTGTGGGAGCAGGGCTCGCTCGCCCTCGGCCTCTCCTACCTCTACGAGCCGGGCTCGCCCGACGACGGCGTCGCCGTGCACGTGCCCGTGGCCGTGCTCAACCAGCTCCGCCCCGACGGCTTCGAGTGGCTGGTGCCCGGCCTGCGGGCCGAGCTGGTCACCGCGCTCGTGCGGTCGCTGCCCAAGGACCTGCGCCGCGAGCTCGGCCCGGTGCCTGAGCACGTCGAGGCGTTCCTGGCCGAGAACGGCCCGGCCGACGGCCCGTTGCTGCCCCTGCTCTCGCGCCACATGGGCCGCGCCGCCGGCACCCGCATCAGCGACAGCGCCTGGAACCTCGACGCGCTGCCGCCCCACCTCCGCATCACCTTCCGGGTCGAGGGCGACGACGACGAGGTGCTCGGCGAGTCGAAGGACCTCGCCCGCATCCAGGCCCGCCTCGCCCGCGACGTGCGCAGCGCCCTGGCCGAGGCCACCAGCTCGTTCGAGCGCCACGGCCTCACCGACTGGGACTTCGGTGAGCTCCCCCGCAAGGTGCGCCACGACGTCGGTGGCCAGGCCGTCGAGGGCTATCCGGCCATCGTCGACGAGGGCACGTCGGTCGGCCTGCGGCTGGTCGACACCGCGGCCGAGCAGGTCCGCATCACCTGGCGGGGTGAACGCCGCCTGCTCCGCCTCACCGTGCCGCTGTCGATGAAGGGCATCACCGGCCGCCTCACCAACGCCACCCGTCTGGGCCTGGCCACGAGCCCGTACGACTCGGTCGACACCCTGCTCGAGGAGTGCGTGATCACCTGCATCGACGCCCTCATGCGCGCCAACGGCGCGCCCGTGTGGGATGCGGTCGGCTGGGACGACCTACGGGCCGCCGTGCGTGACGAGCTCGACCCCGACGTGCTCGCCACCGTGCGGGTGGTCGGCGACATCCTGGCCGAGGCCCGCGCCATCGACGGCCGCATCGCCGAGGTGGCACCCGTCGCGTTCGGCCCCGCCCTCGACGACGTGGCCGAGCAGCGCGGCACCCTCGTCTACCCCGGCTTCGTGGCCGCCACCGGCCGCGAGCGGCTGCCCGACGTGCTGCGGTACCTGCAGGCCATCACGTTCCGCCTCGACAAGCTCAACGAGTCGGTGGCCCGCGACGCGAAGCGCATGGCGACCGTGCACGCGGTCGACGCCCGATTCGCGGCCGTGCTCGAGGCCATCCCGCCCGGCGGCCCCGCCGACGCCGAGATCACCCGCATCGGCTGGATGATCGAGGAGCTGCGGGTGAGCCTCTTCGCCCAGCCCCTCGGCGCCGCTCCCGGCACCTCCGAGAAGCGCATCCTCGACGCCATCGCCGCCGTCGGGCGCTGAGCCCGGCCCGTCACCGCCGGTAGCCTCGGCCCGTTCGGCCGGACGGGGAGCGCCCGCGGCCGAGGGGAGCGACATGGGGATCACCGAGCACACCGCCGCCGCCAACCGGGCGGTGACGATGACGTTGCCGATGCACGACCGGCGCGACTTCGACGACGCCCGCCGCGGCTTCGTCACCAGCCTCGACGAGGTCGTGGTGCGCGCCACCGACGGCCGGGTCGTGTGGGACCTCGACGCCTACGGCAGCTTCGACGGCGACGCCCCCGACACCGTGCACCCGAGCCTCTGGCGCCAGGCCCAGCTCAACCTCATCCACGGCCTGTTCGAGGTCGTGCCGAGCGTCTACCAGGTGCGCGGCCTCGACCTGTCGAACATGACGATCATCGAGGGCGACACGGGCGTGATCATCATCGATCCGCTCATCTCCTCCGAGACGGCGGCGGCCTCGCTCGAGCTCTACCGCTCGGTGCGCGGCGACCGCCCCGTCACCGCGGTGATCTACACCCACAGCCACGTCGACCACTTCGGTGGCGTGCGGGGCGTGCTCCCCGGTGGCCAGGCCGGCGACATCCCGATCGTGGCCCCCGAGCACTTCGTCGAGCACGCCCTCAGCGAGAACATCTACGCCGGCACGGCGATGACCCGGCGGGCCACCTACATGTACGGCGCCCTGCTCCCCAAGGGCCCCGAGGGCCAGGTCACCGCCGGCCTCGGCCCCACCACCTCGGTCGGCACGGTCGGCCTCGTGCCCCCGACGATCGACATCGGCCACACGGGCGAGGAGGTCGTCCTCGACGGCGTCCGCATCGTGTTCCAGATGACACCGGGCACCGAGGCACCGGCGGAGATGAACTTCCACTTCCCCGACCTGCGCCTGCTGTGCATGGCCGAGAACGCCACCCACAACCTGCACAACGTGGTCACCCTGCGCGGCGCCCAGGTGCGCGACGCCCGGGCGTGGTCGCGCTTCCTCGACGAGTCGCTCGAGCTGTTCGGTGCCGGGACCGACACCGTGTTCGCCTCCCACCACTGGCCCACGTGGGGCGCCGACCGGGTGGTCACCCACCTCTCGAACCAGCGCGACCTCTACGGCTACCTCCACGACCAGACCCTCCGCCTCATGAACCGCGGCCTCACCGGCCCCGAGATCGCCGAGGAGGTCGAGCTGCCGCCCGCGCTCGACCAGAGCTGGGACTGCCGGGGCTACTACGGCTCGGTCAGCCACAACGTGAAGGCCATCTATCAGCGGTACATGGGCTGGTTCGACGGCAACCCCGCCAACCTCTGGCGTCACCCGCCGGAGCCCGCGGCCCGCCGCTACGTCGAGTTCATGGGTGGAACCGAGGCCGTGCTCGACCGGGCCCAGCGCTCGTTCGACGAGGGCGACTACCGCTGGGTGGCCGAGGTCGTGAACCACGTGATCTTCGCCGATCCCACCAACCGCGCGGCCCGTGAGCTGCAGGCCCGCACCTTCGAGCAGCTGGGCTACGGCGCCGAGAACGCCACCTGGCGCAACTTCTTCCTCATGGGGGCCCAGGAGCTCCGCGGCGACGAGGTCCGCACCGCGGTCAGCGCCAACTCGCTCGACATGGTGAGCCAGCTCACGGTGCCGCAGATGTTCGACGCCGTGGCCGTGCGGGTCGACGGGCCGGCGGCGATCGGCACCGAGCTCGTCATCAACGTCACCGACACCGACGACGGCCAGCAGTACGTGCTGCGCCTGCACAACTCGGTGCTCACCCACCTGAGCGGGCGCCACGACGACGCCGCCACCCTCACCGTGGCCCTGCCCCGACTGGCGCTGCTCCAGGTGGTCGTGGGGATGACGACCTTGGCCGACCTGGCGGCGGCCGGCACAGCCACCGTCGTCGGGGATGTAACAGTGTTCGATACGTTGCGGTCCGTCCTCGAGACGCCGGACCCGTCCTTCAACATCGTCATCCCGTGACAGGAGCCCCCATGCCGATGCTCTCGATCGAGCAGCCCACCGAGCGCGTGCGGGTCATCCGCCTCAACCGCCCGGAGCGGCTCAACGCGCTCACCTTCGAGCTCACCGCCGAGCTCCACGACGCCCTCGACGACGTGGCCGCCGACGACGCCATCCGCGTGGTGGTCCTGGCCGGCGCCGGCCGGGGCTTCTGCGCCGGGCTCGACCTGCGCGACTTCGGCACCCCGCCCGAGATCGGCGAGCACCCGTGGCGGGGCGCCCGCACGAGCGGCCAGGCCTTCATGTCGAGCCTCACGCAGCACATCAACCAGACCCCGCAGATCGTCGTGGCCGCGGTGAACGGGCCGGCTTACGGCGGTGGCCTGGCGCTGGCCTCGGCCTGCGACGTGCGCGTGGCCGCCGAGTCGGCCACCTTCTGCGCCGCGTTCATCAAGACCGGCCTCACCGCCACCGACATCGGCCTGAGTTGGTTCCTTCCCCGCCTCATCGGTGCGTCGCGGGCGTTCGACCTCATGCTCACGGGCCGCACCATCGACGCCGCCGCGGCCGAGCACATGGGCCTCGTGTCGCAGGTCCTCCCCGACGAGGGCTTCGACGACGCCGCGCTCGCGGTGGCCACCGGCATCGCCGGCTACACCTCCTACGGCCTGCGCGCCTCGAAGGAGGTCATGTGGGCCAACCTCGACGCGCCGAGCCTGCCCGCCGCCCTCGCCCTGGAGAACCGCAACCAGGAGATGGGAGCGGCGCACCCCGAGGTCACCGAGTACATGGCCGCCTACTCGAAGGCCATCACCAAGAGCTGAGGGCAGGCCGGATCTCTGAAGTTCCTGGTGGTAAGCCGAGGGGTCTCAGGGCTCTAACCCTGTGAGATGGCGGCGAAGGACATCACCCTGGCGACCAACGATCGGACCTCGGAGTTCACCGAGTTCTTCGCCGCGGCCGAACCGCGGCTGCGCCGTTCGCTCGTGGCCGCCTTCGGCGGGCAGGTGGGCCGCGAGGCTGCGGCGAACGCGCTGGCCTGGGCGTGGGAGCACTGGGACGACATCACGGCGATGCGCAACCCGCTCGGCTACCTGTACCGGGTCGGGCAGAGCAGCGTCCGGCAACGCAAGACGCCCGTGACCTTCGCCGCCCCGGCGCCGCCCGAGCCCTGGGTGGAGCCCGGGCTGGCACCGGGCCTGGTGGCGCTGAGCGAACGCCAGCGGGTCGCCGTCGTCCTGATCCACGGCTACGGCTGGACCCACCGCGAAGTGGCCGAGCTGACCGGGACCTCGATCTCCACCGTCCAGAACCACCTCGAGCGAGGACTGGCGCAACTGCGACGAGCCCTAGGAGCCGACCATGACTGATCTCGCTGATCAGCTGCGAGCCCTCACCGATTCGGCGGCGGAGCCCATCGGCCTGGAGGAGGTGACGACCCGCTCGGCACCCGAGGGGGCGGCGCCTCCTCCAGGTCCGCTGCCGCGCCGCGCCGGCTCGGGCAGAGCGGTGTTGGTCGCCGCCATGGCCCTCTTCATCGCGGGGCTCGCCGGGCTCGTGTGGTTCGTCTCGGACCGATCCGACTCGACCGCCCCGGTGGTCGCCGGCACAGGCGCCCTCTACGCCCTGCCGCCCGCCGACGCCGCCGACCTCCAGGTGATCTTCCCCGAGGACCCGCCGTTCGAGGATCAGGGCACCTTCATCTACGACGACCCCACCCTCGGACAGGTCCAGCTCCACACCAGCCTGACCTCGAACTCTGGATACGCCGACGCCCGAGCGGTCGCCCAGCAGGCACAGGACTCCGGGTTCGACGCACGGGTCTCCGAGGTCCTGGGATTCGGCGAGATCACCATCGTCTGCTTCATGTCGAGCAACGTCGACACGGCCGCTCCAGATGGAGTGGTCGTCGCAGGCGACGGTCAGGCGATGGTCCGTTGGTACGGCGACGGCATCTCCACCACGCTCGCCCAGGACTCGGGTGGGGCAAGCGCCTGCAACCCGAGCGGCGAGGCTCCGGCGCTCGTGCAGGCGATGAAGAACGTCCGTCTCGTCACCCGCGAGGAGTGGGAGAGGTTCATCGACGAGAACCGGACCCGCGTTGTGTCCGGCCTGACATCCGAGCCGACCACCCCGGTGACCAAGCCCGGGCCGGCCGGCTGGTGCGATGCCATCGAGGCGTTCCGGAGCTCGGGGTCCGTCGACGCCTCGACCGGAATGATCAGGGTCGACGCGCTGCCCTACCTGCGCACCATGCTCGCCGAATCCCCCCCAGAGCTCGCGCCGCCCATCCAGACCCTCATCACCTGGCTCGAGGAAGGTGCACCCACCCCGGTGCCCGCCGAGGTCGGCGCCGCCGAGCTCACGACCACCCAGGACTGGGCGTCGAGGTGCCCGACCGGCTGACCCGACCCGCGCCGCCCGACCGGTGGCGGGCCCGCGTGGGCGGGGCTCAGCCGCCGACGACGTAGGCGGTCATCGACAGCGAGCCGTAGGCGTAGCCGTCGATGAGGGTGCGCGGCGTTTCGCCCGCCGCCGCCGACAGGCCGGCCACGTAGGCCAGCGGCAGGAAGTGGTCGGGCGTGGGCACCGCCGCCGCGTAGTCGGGGTGGTCGACGAGCGAGCCGATCGACGCCGGGTCGGTGAGCATGACCTCGCGCGCGGCGTCGTCGAAGCGGTGGGCCCAGTCGGCGCCTCCCTCGGGGTCGCCCCACTGGATGCGCCCGAGGTTGTGCACGACGTTGCCACTGGCCACGATCAGCACGCCGCGGCGGCGCAGCGGCTCGAGCGCCGCACCGAGGGCGACGTGATGCTCGATGGTCTCGGCCGCGTGCACCGAGAGCTGCACCACGGGCACGTCGGCCTCGGGCCACAGGTGCACCAGCACCGACCAGGTGCCGTGGTCGATGCCCCAGCTGTCGCGGTCGAGCCCGACCCAGGTCGGGGCGACCGTGTCGGCGACCTCCTGGGCGAAGGCGGGGTCGCCCGGCGCGGGGTACTCGACGGCGAAGAGCTCCTCGGGGAACCCGTAGAAGTCGTGGATCGTGGGCGGTTGCGCCTGGGCGGTGACGGCCGTGGCGTTGATGAACCAGTGCGCCGACACGGCGAGGATCGCCCGCGGTCGGGGGATCGACGCGCCGAAGCCCTTCCACGCCTCGGTGTACCGGTTCGGCTCCAGGGCGTTCATCGGGCTTCCGTGCCCGATGAAGACCGCGGGCATCACCTGATCGTCGGCGCTCACCCCTCGGCCTCGGCGTCGATCATGACGGTCGCCATCCGCAGCGGCTCGTCGCCGAGGGCGATCCAGCGGTGGTTGGTGCCCCGCTGCACGACGACGTCGCCGGGGCTGAGCTCGGTGCTCACGTCGCCCGGCAGGTCGAGACGCACCCGGCCCGACACGATCACGTCGACGTCGACGGTGGCGGTGGTGTGCCACAGCTCGTCGACCAGCGGCATCTCGGGGGAGAGCTCGACGAGCCGGAACGACACGCCGCCCTCGACCGGCTCGAGGGCCCAGCCACCGTCGATGTCGCCGCCCTGGTCGACCGAGCGCAGCGGTCCGCCCGTGAGCCACAGGTCGGTGAGGGTCGAGAAGGCGCTGCCGACCGAGGTCACCGCGCCGCCGTCGAGCGGGACCTCGCCGGTGACGACCCGGCGCACGGGGGAGTCGCCCGCGGTAGGGGGCCGGATGCCGTCGGGCAACGCACCGTCGGTCCGGTCGGCCACCGGCCGCAGCATGGCGACCATGTAGGTCCAGCCCCGGTGGTCGGCGGGGCGCCAGCGGTGCCGGGTGCCGCGCTGGATCACGTACTCACCCGCGGACACGGTGCGCTCGCCGTCGTCGAGGCCGAGCACGACCGACCCTTCCAGCACCACCATCAGGTCGAGGGTGTCGGTGGCGTGCATCCCGGGCACGTCGGGGTCGTCGCCGTCGACCCGCAGCCAGGTCTCGTCGGGCTCGGTGCCGGGTGGGATGCCGGGCATGCGGATCACCCGCACGCTGAGGCCACCCGCCGGCGGCTCGAGGGGGAACCCCGGCGTGGTGCGGTCGGGGTCGTCGGCGATGTGGAGGCCGGAACCGTCGGTCCAGAGCAGCTCGCTCACCCCGACCGGGCCGGCGTCGATGGTGTTCGGGGCCTGGCCGTCGTGGGTGAAGACCTCGGCGCCGGTGGCGTCGAACCCGGTGACCACACGGCGCACGAAGAGCTCGGACATGGCCGGAGCGTACGGCGAGGGCCCGTCCGGTGCCCGGGATCGCTTGCGATGTGCATGAACAAGAAGCCCTATGGGGGCCGGATCAGGGCAGTTCGGCACCATCGCTCGGCGAGGAAGCCTGTTCCACTTGACCTCAGTCCCGGAGACCGCCCGGGACGGGAGGAGAAAACGCAATGAAGCGTCGAACACTCGACATCGTCTTCAGCGTCGGAGGCCTACTGGTCGCCGCCCTGATCCTCGTGCTGGGCCTCGTGCTCCAGAACCAGGCGAACTTCGCCAAGAACTACGTGCACGACCAGCTCACCGCTCAGCAGATCGTCTTCACGCCGGAGGCCGGCCTCACCGACGAGGAGAAGGCCAACACCTGCCTGGTCACCTACGCCGGCGAGCAGCTCGTCACCGGTGCGCAGGCCGAGTGCTACGCCAACGACTACATCGCTCTGCACCTGTCGGAGATCAACGACGGGAAGACCTACTCGCAGACGTCCAACGACTCGCGTACAGCGGCGACCGCCGCCAAGGCCGATCCGAACAACGCCGAGCTGGCCGCCACGGCCAAGGCGCTCGACGGCAAGGTCCAGACCCTCTTCCGGGGCGAGACCCTGCGAGGCCTGCTGCTGACCTCCTACGGCTTCAGCATCTTCGGTGAGCGGGCCGGTCAGGCCGCCCTGGTCTGCTTCCTCGTGGCCGGCGTGCTGTTCCTGGCCTCCATCGCAGGCTTCATCCACGCCTTCACCACCGACAAGGAGAAGAAGGTCCTCGTCGCCGAGGGCTGAGCTCCTCCTGCACCAACACAGACCCCCTGAGGCCGCCGTGTCGGGCACGACCCGACACGGCGGTCCCGCGTCCTGGCAGGATTCCGGCCCTCGGCACCGGGGGGTGTCAGGGATCGGGGGATCCAGTGGCGATGATGCGACGACGTCGGATGGTTCGATCGGCGGCCGCAGTGGCGGTGGCGCTCCTGGTTGTGGCCGCCGGCTGCTCCTCGGGCAGCGACGACAGCTCCACCCCGGCCACGACCGTCGTCGCCATGGTCGGCCCGCCGATCGAGAACGGCGCGGCCGTGCCCACCGTGCAGGGCCCCGTGACCGGTGGCAAGGGCGCCACCGTGCTCGGGCCGGGTGGCTTCGACCTGGCGAGCGTGGGCTACCAGCAGGAGGAGTACTTCATCTCCGGCGACGCGTCGGCCTACGTCGCCGACGGCGCGCTGGCCAGCGACGGAGACTGGACCGTCTCCAAGGGAACGACGGCGCCCTACACGACCCGCGTCGTGGTGCGGCGGCCGATCGACGCAGCCGACTTCGACGGCACGGTCTTCGTCGAGTGGCTCAACGTCTCCGGTGGCCTCGACGCCTCACCGGACTGGACCTACGCCCACGTCGAGCTCATCCGGTCGGGCGCGGCCTGGGTCGGCGTGTCGGCTCAGCAGGTCGGCATCGTCGGCGGCGGCAATGCGGTGGGGGCGGCGCTGGCGCTGAAGAACGCCGACCCCGAGCGCTACTTCGCACTCCTGCACCCCGGTGACGACTACTCCTACGACATGTACAGCCAGGCCGGCGCCGCGGTGTGGGCCGAGCCCGGGGCGCTGCTCGGCCCCCTGGAGCCCGAGCGGGTGCTCGCCATCGGCGAGTCCCAGTCGGCCTACCGGCTCACGACGTACGTGAACGCGGTGGCTCCCACGACCGGGGTCTACAACGGCTACCTGATCCACAGCCGGGGCGCGGTGGGGGCGCCGCTCGCCACGGACGTGCCGATGCCCGACCCGACCCTCATCCGAACCGACCTCGACGTGCCGGTGCTGACCTTCTCGAGCGAGACCGACCTGGTCGGCGACCGCCTCGGTTACGGCCGGGCCCGCCAGCCCGACTCCGACCGGTTCCGCAGCTGGGAGGTGCCGGGCTCGGCCCACGCCGACGCCTACAACCTCGGCATCGGCGATGGCGACGACGGCTCGGGCGCAGCCGATGCCGCCCTCTTCGCGGCGATGCAGTCCCCGCCGTCGTCGATCTACGGCGGCGTCATCACCTGCACGACCGGCATCAACACCGGGCCGCACACGTACGTGCTCCGGAGCGCGGTCCACGCCCTCGACCAGTGGGTGCGCACCGGCGAGGCGCCGCCGTCGATGCCCCAGGTCGAGCTGACCGAGGACGGCACCGTCGTCCGCGACGCCCAGGGCATCGGCCTCGGTGGCATCCGCACCCCGCAGGTGGACGTCCCCGTGGCCACCCTGTCGGGCGTGGGTCAGACGGGCAGCCGGTTCTGTGGCCTGTTCGGCACGACGGTGCCGTTCACGACCGAGCAGCTCCAGGCCGCCCACACCGACCACGACCAGTTCGTCACCGCGTGGACCGAATCGCTCGACGCCTCGGTCGGCACCGGTGGGGTGCTGGAGGCCGACGCCGCGAACCTGCGGACGGTCGTGCAGCAGTCGTCGGTGCTGCGCTGACCGACGCCGACGGACCCCTCACCCCTCAGGTCTGAGGGGTGAGGCTCCGCAGCGTGAGGGTGGTCTTCTCGTCGAAGCGGCCCGGACCGTCGAGCACCACGTCGCGCACGACCTTCACCGGCACGAAGGTGTCGGTGAACCAGTACTCCTCGATCCAGTGGCCGGCCAGGTCGCCGGTGGCCGTCATCGCCAGCACCACGTGGCGGGTGGCGACCGATGTGCCGTCGACCTCGACGTCGCCGCCGGGCTCGACGGTCGGCACACCCACCAGCTGGACGGTGAGGGTCAGCCCGCTCACGTCCATGGCCAGCGTGCAGCGCACCTCCGGGCCGCCGATGACGGTGCCCGGGTCGCACGTGGTCACGGCGTCGACCTGGAAGCCCGGCACCGTCTCGCGCTTGTGCTGGCCCCGCAGGACGAGGCTGCCGTCGGCCGGCGCGCACCACGTGGTGGTCTCGGTGTGCTCGCCCATGAGGTTGAGGTCCGAGGTCCAGCAGTCGGGGTCGATCGGGCGGACGACGTCGGTGACCGTCGCCGGGATGTCGCGGGTGGGGAGGGGCAGCGGGCCCATCGAGATCTTCTCGGTGCCGTCGGCGTCGTAGGAGTACACGCCGGGCGCCGGGCCGCCGCCACCGGTCGAGGTGGTGCCGTCGTCCCGGAAGTCCTGCAGCGCGTCCTGCTCGGTGATCGCCGTCGGCGATCGCGGCCAGTAGAGGAAGGCCGCGGCGCCGGCGAACAGCACGACCACGACGGCGCCGCCGATCAGCAGCCACCGTCGCCAGTGACGGGGTCGATCACCCATGGGCACGCTCCTTCGTCCTCTGTCGTACCAGCTGCTGGCGTCGGGCGGGAGTGCCGACCGGCTCCCCGCGTGTAGGCCTCATTCGGGAGGGGGTTGACAGGCTAACGCTGTTAGCCCATGATGAAGCTAACAGCGTTAGCCCAACCGGCTACCATCATCCCCGGAGGTCACCATGGACACCATCACCCTCACCGCCGCTCCCGACACCACCGACACCGACACCGCCAACAGCGTTGCCGCCGCCCACTACCGCCGGCCGGGCTGGATCACCCGCAACGTGATGAACCGCCTGGTGGCCCGCCTCACCCGCATGGGTGTGAGCGTCTGGGGCTCCCGGGTGCTCGAGGTGCGTGGTCGCCGCAGCGGCGAGCCCCGTCCGGTGCCCGTCAACCTGCTCGACCTCGACGGCCGTCAGTACCTGGTCTCGGCCCGGGGCGAGGGGGAGTGGGTGCGCAACGTGCGGGCCGCCGACGGCGCCCTCGACCTCCTGCTCGGCCGCCGCCGCCAGCCGATGCTCGCCATCGAGGTGGCTGACGCCGACAAGGTGCCGGTGCTGCGGGCCTACCTCGCCCGCTGGAAGGCCGAGGTCGGCGCCTTCTTCGACGGTGTCGACGCCAACTCCTCCGACGCCGAGATCGCGGCCGTCGCCCACCGCCATCCGGTGTTCGTCGTGCAGGGTCGCCAGGCCTCGTGAGCTCATCGGCCCGCATCGCCGTCGGCCGTCCGGCCCCCGCCCCCCGGCCGCTCGCGCCGCGTGCCACCGAGATCGTGGCCGCGGCCCGGCGCCTGCTGGAGGAGGAGGGGCCGGAGGCGCTGACCATGCGTCGCATCGGCGACGAGCTCTCGATGAAGGCACCGTCGATCTACAAGCACTTCGCCGGCAAAGCAGCCATCGAGCTGGTGCTGATCGAGGAGGCCCTCGTCGAGCTGGGCGGCGAGCTGTGGGCAGCCATCGAAGGGCTCACCCCGGCCCGGGCCGTGGCACCGCTGCTCGACACCTACCGCCGCATGGGCCTCGAGCACCCCAACCTCTACCGGCTGGCGACCGTCGGCGAGCTGCGCCGCGACGAGCTGGTCGAGGGCCTGGAGGACTGGGCGGGCGAGCCGTTCCTGCTCGTGATGGGCGAGGCCTACCTGGCCCAGGTGGTCTGGTCGGCCGCCCACGGCATGGTCACCCTCGAGCTCGACGGCCGCTACCCGCCCGACTCCGACCTCGACCGCACCTGGGCCGAGGCCGCCGCCGCCTTCACCGCCGCCCTGGGCTGAGCACGCTTCGCTGTGTCCTGCGACACTGCGGCATGGACTTCTTCACCGCGAACCAACTGCTCAACGAGGCCGAGGTGCTCGACGTCGAGACCATGGAGCTGCTGGTCAGGGTCGAGGCCACGGGCGAGGACTTCTACCTGCTCATGGCCGACCGCATCGGCAACGACGAGGCCGCCGAGCTCCTGCGCCGCAACGGCCGCGAGGAGATGGGCCACGCCCGGCGCATCCAGCGGGCCATCGCCATCAAGACCGGCACCGAGCTCGACCCCGACCAGGTCGTCGAGCGGTTCGAGGTGAACGGCCTGCCCGACACCATCGACCCCGCCCTGTTCCCGGCCATCGCCGAGGGCGAGATGAAGGGCGACGCCGGCTACCAGAAGTGGGCCGACGCCGAGCCCGACCCCGAGGTCCAGCGCCTCCTGCTGCTCAACGGCCGTGAGGAGACCAAGCACGCCGAGCGCCTCCAGAAGGTCATCGAGATCCTCGGCGTGGGCTGATCCTGAGGATCTGATCCGTCGATCACCTGATAAAGTCGTCAGGTGACCAGCGCCGACGTCGCCCTTCCCATCAGCGAGCTGAAGGCCGACCTGTTCCGCGCCCTCGGGAACCCCGGCCGCATCCGCATCCTCGAACAGCTGGTGCAGGGCGAGCGCTCGGTCGGCGAGCTCCAGCCCCTCGTCGGCCTCGAGTCCTCGCACCTCTCCCAGCAGCTCGGCGTGCTGCGCCGGGCGAACCTGGTCGTCGCCCGCAAGGAGGGCAGCCAGGTCTTCTACTCGGTGCGCAGCGCGCTGATGGCCGACCTGCTGGCCTCGGCCCGGCAGCTGCTCATCAGCACCTTGAGCGACACCCAGAGCCTGTTGGCCGACCTCAGCGACGAGCGTCTGAGGTGACCACCGCGGGTGCGACCCCGGCCCCGACCCCGCCCGGCGGGGTCGACGACGCCGAGTCGCGCGCCGCCATGCGGGCCTTCCTGCAGCGCAGCGAGGTCCGGCTCTCCACCATCCACCGCGTCGGCCAGGCCCTCCTCGGGGGCTCGGCCCTCGTGCTGTTGCTGCCCCTGTTCATCCGCGACGGCTTCCCCCGCATGACCACCCTGCTCATGTCGTCGTACGAGGCGGGCCAGTGGGTGCTGCTCGTGGGCATCGGCGTGGCCGCCCTGCTCTCGATCGTGCTGCCGGTGGTGGCCATCTACCTGTTGGTCAGCGACCTGCTCGGCTTCTACTTCACGTCGAACACCTTCGGCGCGCCGGGCGCCGACCCCGCCGCCCCCCGGCGCACGGTGTTCAACCCCCGCTTCGTGGTGCCCGGCCTCGGCTTCAACGACGATGAGCTCACGCCCACCACCCGGGCGCTGCTCGACGAGGGCCGAGCCGACGAGTGGACGAGGGCGCTGCTGGTGCCCCGCAGCCAGGACGACGCCGGCTGGCGCGACCGCTTCGACACCCGCATGTACGAGGTCTGGGGCCGGGAGATCCCCGAGGGCGCCGCCGGCGACGACGAGCGGCTGCGCCAGTCGTTCCGCCTCGCCGGGCTGAACCACGACCGCACCCTCGCCCACGACGTCGCCCGCACCGAGGCGCTGCTGGCCAAGCACGTGCTGAGCATCCGGGTGGCGGTGCTGCGCTACACCAAGGCGCTGCTGCTGCTCATCTCGACCACCGTCGCCATCCTCGCCGCCTCGGGCCTGGTCGAGCAGGCCCTGGCCCAGGACCCGACGGGCGGTGCCTTCCCCGACGGCTTCCCGCCCCGCTCGACCTTCCTCGTCGCCCTCGTCTACGTGCTGTGGGCGCCGTTCGCCGCCCGCAGCGTCACCGCCCCCCTGCGCATGATCCAGCGCCACACCCCCGGGGTCGGCCGCTACGACGACGTGTACGACGACCAGCGCACGACCCAGTTCGAGTCGGCCACGGTGGCCGCCACCCTGGTGGTGCTGATCGGCGCCGCCAGCGCCATGGTCGTGTCCGGCTGGTGGGCTGGTGGAACGACCGGGCTCGTCATCGGGCTCGTGCTCGCCGCGGTCGGCGCCGGCCTCTGGGTGCTCGCGCTGCGCGGCTACCGGGCCGGCCCGCGTCAGACCCTCACCGCCGTCGCCCTCCTGGTGCGCGGGCGCGAGGCGCCGCCGATGTCGCAGGACCTCGTGGCGGCCCGCCGCCGCGGCTAGCGCGACCTGGCGGTCACCCCGGCGGGATGCAGACCCAGCCGCGGCGCACGAGCTCGTCGGCCAGCAGGTCGTCGGGCAGCGCGGCCACCTGCTCGGCCTGGCGGTGGGCCGCCCGCTTGGCCGCCCGGTCGGCGGCGGCGCGGCCCGAGGCCATGGCGTCGGCGGTCTCCTCGACCACCGCGCTGGCCGTGGCCGCGTCGAGCTGACCCTCGCCGCTGGCCAGCCGGGCGAGCAGCTCGGAGGCCTCGTCGCGGGTGAACTTTCCCGACGCCTGGCGCTGGGTGAGCCCGTAGATGTGGCGGGCCTCCTTGAACGACGAGTAGCCCGCCTCAGCGAGGAGCGCCTCGAGGTGGGCGACCTCCTTGGTCGACGCGGGTGGTCCCGATTGCTGTCCGAAGGCCATGGCCCCACCCTCTCACGTGGGTGTGACAGTGGACCGGAGGGTGGGCGTCGAACGCCCGTTCCGCTAGGGTGACGAGGTCGTCCCACGTCCGGGGCGGCGCCGCTGAGCCGCTGCAGACCCCCGCCACCGAGCCTCGTGCTCCCGGCGGACGAGGTCGGTGCCTTCCCAGCGGACCTTCAGTTTGGAGAACAGAACATGGCGGATCACCGCCCCCGTACCCCCCGTCCCTCGCGCGCCGCGCGCCCCGATGAGGCCGGCTCCACCACCGCCGCCACTCCGGGAACCACCATCGCCGACCCCGACGTCGCCACCACCTTCGCCGCCCTGGGCGTCCCGCCCGAGCTGTGCGAGGCCATGGCCCGCAACGGCATCACCGCGCCGTTCCCCATCCAGACCGCCACGCTCCCCGACTCCCTCGAGGGCCGCGACGTCCTCGGCCGCGGTCGCACCGGCTCGGGCAAGACCCTGGCTTTCGCCCTTCCCGTGCTGACCCGCCTCGCCGCCAACCGCCGCGACCGCAAGCCGGGCCGTCCCCGTGCGCTGATCCTGGCGCCCACCCGCGAGCTGGCCATCCAGATCGACGCCACCATCGCTCCGCTGGCCAAGCCCCTCGGGCTGCGCACCACCACCATCTTCGGTGGCGTGGGCCAGAACCCCCAGGTGAACGCCCTGCGCAACGGTGTCGACATCGTCGTCGCCTGCCCGGGCCGCCTCGAGGACCTCATCCAGCAGCGCCACTGCGACCTCGACAAGGTCGAGATCACGGTGCTCGACGAGGCCGACCACATGGCCGACCTCGGGTTCCTCCCCCCGGTCAAGCGCCTCATGGACCGCACGCCCGACAAGGGCCAGCGCATGCTCTTCTCGGCCACGCTCGACAAGGGCATCGACGCCCTCGTGAAGCGCTACCTCACCGACCCGGTGACCCACAGCGTCGACTCCGAGCAGTCGCCCGTCGACGCCATGTCCCACCACGTGCTGCACGTGACCACCGACGACCGCCTCCCCGTGCTCGTCGACCTCACCTCGGCGCCGGGCCGCACCATCGTGTTCACCCGCACCAAGCACCGGGCCAAGCAGCTCACCCGCCAGCTCAACGCCCACGGCGTGCCGTCGGTCGAGATGCACGGCAACCTCACCCAGAACGTCCGGGTGCGGAACCTGGCCGCCTTCTCCGAGGGCCGGGCCACGTGCCTGGTCGCCACCGACATCGCCGCCCGTGGCATCCACGTCGACGACGTCACCCTGGTGATCCACGCCGACCCGCCGGTCGAGCACAAGGCGTACCTCCACCGCTCCGGGCGCACCGCCCGCGCCGGCAACGAGGGCACCGTCGTCACGCTCGCCACCGAGGGCCAGCGCCGCGACGTCAAGGACCTCGCCCGCAAGGCCGGCATCGCCCCCACCGTCACGGTGCTCAAGCCGGGCCATCCGCTCCTGCAGGAGCTCGCCCCCGGCCAGCGCACGGTGCGCACCAAGGCCGAGGTCGAGAAGGCCCTCGCCGTGGCCGAGGCCGCCCGGCCGTCCGGCACGTCCGGTGGCCCCCGTCGCCACTCCCGCTCCGGCGGTGGCAGCGGTGGTGGCCAGGGTGGCCGTGGCCGTTCGGGCTCCGGCTCGGGTGGTGGCAGCCGCTCCGGTGGCGGCTCGCGCTCCGGCGCTCCCTCCGGCGGCTCCGGCCGTCGCTCGGGCAGCGGCGGCAGTGCTGGCGGCTCGGCTCGCGCCGGTGGCGGCCAGTCCCGCTCCGGTTCCGGCGGTGGCCGCCGCAGCTCCGGCCGCTGACCCCGGGGCCCTCGCGGCCCCACGGCACGCTCTCGTTCTGGCATGCGTTCTGCACCTCCAGGGGTGCAAGACGCATGCCAGAACCGCGTCTGGGGGTACCTCGGGCGCGGCGACCCGGTGGCTACGCCGGGGTGCGGAGGGTGCGCAGGGCGCCGTCGTAGCGGGCGATCTCGTCGAGCATCGCCGTGGCCGCACCGGCGGTGACCTCGTTCGGGTGGAACACGTCGTCATCGTCGATGAACTGGGTGAAGAACGGGATGTTCACCGCCTCGGTGACCGGCACCATCCGCAGCGCGGAGAGCACCGGCTTGAGGGCCGTCATCGCCCGCGTCCCGCCCGAGACCCCGCCGTAGCTCACGATGCCGACGGCCTTGTCGGCCCACTCGGTGTGCAGGTAGTCGAGCGCGTTCTTGGTGGCGGCGTTGACGCTGTGGTTGTACTCCGGGATCACGAACACGAAGGCGTCGCCGCGCGACACCGTGGCGCTCCAGTCCTTGGTGTGCTGGTGCACGTAGTTTCCGAGCCGGGGATGGTTGGGCTCGTCGAGCAGGGGCAGGGCGACCTCGGCGAGGTCGACGAGCTCCACGTCGAAGCCGCCGTGGGCCCTCGCCGCGGCGGTGACCCACTCGGCGATCGGCGCGCCGTTGCGACCGGGTCGGGTGCTGCCGAGGATGACCTGCAGGACGGGCTGGCTCACGTCGTCGTCTCCATGGGATCGGGGGGAATGATTCCTTGAGGTGTCAACGATCTCGGGACGTCCGGCATTCCCCCGGCTGCGCGGCCGCTGGTCGGGTGCGGCAGACTCGACCCCGAACACAAGGGGGAACGTCCAGATGGCGACCACACTGCTCCGCTTCAACTGCGTCCAGCCGGGGCTCGAGCCCAACGAGATGCACCAGCGCTACAACGCCATGCTCGACATGGCCCAGGTGCTCGACGAGCTCGGCGGGGGCATGCTCTCGCTCGAGGAGCACCACGGTGCGTTCAACGGCTGGAGCCCCTCGCCGCTGATCATGGCCGGCGCCATCTTCGGCCGCACCAAGAACATCTCGATCTCGATCTCCGCCCTCCTGGTGCCGCTGCACGACCCGCTGCGCATCGCCGAGGACATCGCCGTCCTCGACCTCATCTCCGGCGGCAAGCTCACCGTCATCGGCGGCCTCGGCTACCGGCCTGAGGAGTACGTCGCCCACGGCAAGAGCTGGGCCGACCGCGGCAAGCTCATGGACGAGTGCGTCGACACGCTGCTCAAGGCCTGGACCGCCGAGCCCTTCGAGCACAACGGTGCCGAGGTGCAGGTCACCCCGAAGTCCTTCACCCAGCCCCACCCCATGTTCCTGCTGGGCGGCACCTCCAAGCCGGCCGCCCGTCGCGCCGCCCGCTTCGGCCTCCCGATCATGTTCGCCGCCCCGGTGCCCGAGATCGAGGCCTACTACTACGAGAAGTGCACCGAGTACGGCACGCAGGGCTTCGCCATCGCCCCGCCCGTCGGCATGCACCACCACTTCTTCGCCGAGGACGTCGAGAAGGGCTGGGAGGAGATGGGCCCCTACCTCTTCCACGAGGCCAGCACCTACGCCTCCTGGCAGACCCCCGACATCAAGTCGGCCGTACACTCCCACGCCTCCAACGTCGCCGAGCTGCGCGAAGAGGGCATCTACCGCGTGGTCTCGCCGGCCGAGGCCGTCGAGGAGGCCAAGGCCGCCGGCGACTTCGCCATGTTCAACATGCACCCGCTCTGCGGCGGCATGCCCATCGAGATGGGCTGGGCCCAGATCGACCTGCTGCGCAACGAGATCCTGCCGGCACTGGCCTGATCGCCGGGGCGGCCTCCGGCCCCTCGCCTTCGAGCACACCTGCGCCCGCGCCACTACGGTGCGGGCGCAGGCGCGCCCGGGGGGCGCGCACGATCGTCCGGGGGGACCGACATGACCGACCTCGCACACGGCCGCACCAACAACTGGGGGCGCTGGGGGGACGACGACGAGCGCGGCGCCCTCAACCACCTCACGCCCGAGATCATCAAGGCGGCAGCCGCCTCGATCACCACCGGCCAGGTGTTCAGCCTCGGCATCCCGATCCAGGGCCAGGGCGTGCCGCTCATGGACTACCGCGGCACCCCGATGCGCCTCACCCTCCAGGACGCCACCGACGCCGGCATGTACGCACCGATGGGTTGCGCCGACGGCACCGGTGCCCACGAGGACGTGCTGGTGATGGCGTCGCACACCACCTCGCACATGGACGCGCTCGTGCACGTCTACAGCGAGTTCTCCCACTACAACGGCGTCGGCCACGACGAGATGCACGCCCTCGGCGGCGCCCAGCGCCTCGGCATCGAGAAGGTCGGCGGGTTCGCCGCCCGCGCCGTGCTGCTCGACATGGTCGCCCACTTCGGCGATGACGAGTTCGTCGAGCCCGGCCGCATGATCATGGGCGACGACCTCGCCGCCTGCGCCGAGCGACAGGGCGTGGAGGTCCGCGCCGGCGACGTCGTGCTGGTGCGCACCGGCTACCTCCAGATGTGGTGGGCCGCCCAGGCCGCCGGCAACGACCCCGGCTTCGCCCAGGCGGGTATCGGCTCCGACGCCGCCAACTGGCTGGCCGCCTTGGACATCGTCGCCGTCGGCTCCGACAACGCCGCGGTCGAGGTCATCCCGTTCGACGAGAACGACTTCCTCCGGGTGCACCGGATCCTGCTCGTCGACCACGGCATCTACATGCTCGAGTTCCTGAACCTCGCCGAGGCCGCCGCCGCCGGCGTGTACGAGGGCATCCTCGCCGTCGGCCCGCTCAAGGTCACCGGCGCCACGGGCAGCCCCATCAACCCGATCTTCATCGGCTGATCCGGCCTCGCCCCAGGCGTACGCTTCGGTTTCTCAGCCGGCGAACCACCTTCGGGACGATCGGCACTCCGTCGACACCACCGGTGGTGTTAGACAGCACCGAGGGTCGATCCATGGGAGGACCGATGAACCATCGTCTCGTGCGCACCGGTGTCGCCGTCGCGCTCGCGGGCTCACTGCTCGCCGCCTGCTCCGGCGGCAGCGACAGCTCCAAGCAGGACGTCGAGGACCTCGGTGCCGGCGGCAAGCTGACGGCCACGACCGTCGCCAACACCGACACCGCCGGCAACTGGACCGAGCTCGTCTACATGGCGGCCGACAACAACCTCGAGGGAGCCGCCCTCGCCGACCTCGCCGAGATGGGCTCGGCGACGGGCACCGAGTTCGTGGTGCTGCTCGACCGGGCGCCGGGCTACTCCGGTGCCGACATCCTCGGCCTCGGTGACTTCACCGACTCGGTCCTGCTCGACGTGAAGGACGGCCAGGCCACCCTCCTCGACACGCCCGGCGAGCTGAACATGGGCGATCCCGCCGTGCTCGAGAACTTCGTGTCCTACGGCGTCGAGAACCACCCGAACGACAAGACCGGCCTCGTCATCTGGGACCACGGCGGCTCCTGGAAGGGCGCGGCCTGGGACGAGACCAGCGGGAACGACAACCTCACCGTCGCCGAGATCGCCACGGCGATCGACGGAGGCCTCACCGCCGCCGGCGCCGAGAAGCTCGACATGATCGGCTTCGACGCCTGCCTGATGGCGACCTACGAGGTCGCCTCGGCGGTGGCGCCGTTGGCCGACTACCTGGTGGCCTCCGAAGAGGTCGAGCCGGGCAACGGCTGGGACTGGTCCACCGTGAGCACGCCGATCGGTGGCATCACCACCGAGGACATGGGCGACCAGATCCTCCAGGGCTTCACCGACGAGTCCCAGGCCGCCAACGAGAACTCGACCACCCTCTCGGTCGTCGACCTGAAGCAGCTCCCGGCCCTCGACACCGCGCTCTCCGACCTCGCCCTGGCCATGACCGACCAGGCCCGCGACCAGATCGGCCGGGTCGGTTACGCCCGCAACCAGGCCATCGGCTTCGGCAAGGACCCCCAGCCGGAGAACGACTACTTCTCCGTCGACATGGGAGACCTCGCCACCACCCTCGTGGGCCTGTCGGGCATGGAGGACAGCTCGCAGGCCGTGCTCGACGCCCTCGACAACGTCGTGGTCCAGCACCTCAACGGTCCCGTCGCCGGCAAGGCCACCGGCCTCGCCGCCTACTTCCCGCCCTCGAGCGACCTCCACAACGCCGAGTACGACCAGATCGGCGCCTCGCCATCGTGGTCGCAGGTGCTGGGCGCCTACTACCGCAACGCCAACTCCGTCACCGGCTCCGAGCTGCCGACCTTCGTCGACGCCGACCGCTTCATCGAGGCCGAGCTCACCGACACCAGCAACGACGGCATCTACTTCGAGACCGACGTGGAGCCGGGCACCGGTGGCAACATCATCCAGGCGTACCTCTTCTGGGGTGAGGTCGACGCCACGGACTCGAACATCGTGACCTGGTTCGGCGAGCTCAACGCCGACGTCAACGGCGACACCGTGTCGGGTGGCTACGACTGGCGCTACCTGACCATCAGCGACGGCATCTCCGAGACGCCGGCCTACTCCCAGCTGAACTTCGACGCCTCCGGCAACGCCGACAAGATCATCGTGCCCGTGCTGTTCCAGCGCGGCGCCCAGGAGGTCGCGGGCAACCTCCAGCTGTCGCTCGAGGGCGACTCGATCGTGGCCGAGACCTTCTACCTGCGCATCGGCGCCGGCATCGCCGCCGTCACGCCCGAGGAGGGTGACACCTTCGTGCCGCTCCTCGAGCGGGAGAACCTCTCCACCGGCGAGGACACCTGGATCAGGGCGATCGACGGTGTGCTCGACGCCCGCACGGCAACGCTCCAGTACAACTACGGCCAGCTCCCCGGAGCGACGCCGATCATCGTGGGCCTCGGCATCGACGACATCGTCGGCAACCAGGACCTCGTCTTCACCGGCACGGCCAGCCCGTTCTAGCGGGGCCGTTCCTCCCCGTGGTCCGAGCCCGCCCGGACCGGATCGCTCCCGTGCGATCCGGTCCGCGAGGATGACCCGGTGAACCCCGTCCTGCTCGCCCTCGCCGCGTTCGCCACCGCGGCCATCGGGGCGCTGGGCGGACTGGGCGGCGCCATCCTGCTGGTGCCCGTGCTGGTGCTGGCCGGCGTCGAGCCGCGCATCGCCGCGCCCCTCGGCCTGGTGTCGGTGGCGGCGGGCTCGTTGGCGGCCGCGCCACAGCAGCTCGGCGACCGACTGGTCAACCACCGCCTCGGCGTCGCCACCGAGATCGTCGGTTCCTCGGCCGCCCTCACCGGCGCCCTCGTGTCGGGTGTGGTCAGCGAGACGGCGCTGGCCGTCGTGCTCGGCCTCGTCGCCATCGCCGCCGCCGTCGTGGGGGGCCGCCGCAAGGGTGTGCGCAACCTGCCCGACCCCGCGCTCGGCCCTGACGACGTGGGCGAGATCCCCGGCACCCTGGCCGGCGTCTACCAGCTCGGCCCCGAGGAGTTCGTGCCCTACCGGGCCCGACGGGTGCCGCTCGGCCTGGTGGGCATGGCCGGGGCCGGCCTCATCGCCGGGCTGTCGGGTGTGAGCGGCGGCTTCATCCGCACGCCCGCCTCCACCGAGGTCATGCACGTGCCCATCAAGGTGGCGGCGGCCACCACCACCTTCACCGTGGGCATCACCTCGGCCGTCGGCCTGCTCGTGTTCGCCGCCCAGGGCCGCATCGTGCCCTCCGACGCCGCGCTGGTGGCCGCCGCCGCGCTCGTCGGTGGCACGGTCGGGGCCCGGTTGCAGTCACGGCTCAGCCCGCAGGGCGTGCGCCGGGGCCTGTCGGTCGTGCTCGTCGCCATCGGCGTGCTGTTGCTGGTGAAGCGATGAGTGGCCCGGACCGACCGCTGCCCCCGGCGGAGGGCCTGCCCGGTCCCGAGCCCGAGCTGCGCGACCTCGCCCTGCTGGCCCGGATCCTGCAGGTGGCTCTGGTCGTCGCCTTCGTGCTCGCCCTCGGTGGTGCCTTCGTGCCGGGGCGGGTGGGCCACATCAGCGAGGTCGCCCTGCTCGTCGTGCTGATCGGCGCGCCGGTGCTGCGGGTGGCGTGGCTCACCGTCGACTGGGCCCGCGAGCGCGATCGGGTCTTCGTCGGCCTCGGCCTGGTGCTGCTGGCGGTGATGGCCGTCTCGGGCCTGATCAAGTTCCTCTGATCAGAGGGTGGCGACCTCGGCCACGGGCACGACCCGACAGGTCGGCATGCGCTCGGGGTCGGCGTGGAGCCACCGGAAGAACATCACACCGAGCCGGTGCCCGCTCGTGTCGAGCCAGTTCGGATGGCCGGGGTCGCCGTCGGAGATCACGAGGCGCACGGTGCCGTCGGCCTCGGGCACGACCTGGCGGTCGTTGAGGTTGGAGCGCCGGTCGGGGAAGCACTGGAACCAGCGGTCGCACAGCTGGAGCGCCCAGTAGGGCGCATCGGGCGGATCGAGCTCGATCACCAGCGCCTCGCCCTCGGCCAACCGCCACCAGCTGAAGGCGTAGATCACGTCCGGGTTGGGCACGGCGGCCACGATGTCGTCGGCGGTCTGGCGCACGAAGGCGTTGGGGGTGGCCCGGCGCTCGGGGCTCCACAGCCGGTTCAGCTGGGCGTTCCACCGGAGCGACTGGGCCGCGTTGGCGACCCGGGCGTTCAGCGCTGCGGTGGTGGGCAGGGGAGCGGCGGCCGCGGGAGCGGCGACGTCGGCGGCGCTGGGCGTGACGTCGAGGCGCTCGATGCTCCAGGAGCCGTGGGCCTGGGTGCCGCGGTCGTGGAAGTACTGCCGCACGATCACGCGGGCCGCCGCCGGGTGGTCGAACTCGTAGGTGAACGTGCCGTCGGGGCCGACGAGCTCGTCGACGTCGACCGAGGCCACGATGCCGCTCGCCCCCTCGGCGCCGGCGTGCCCGTAGACGGCGATGCCCACGAAGCTGGCGCCGCCACGGGTGCCGGTGATGCGGTGGGCCACCCCCGGCTGCACGAGGGCGACGTCGTAGTCGATGTCGGGCCCCGAGGCGCCGAGGTACCGCACCGACTCGAGCATCGGCAGGAACGCCGGGCGGGTCGGGTCGAAGGTCAGCAGGGCGCTCTCGCTGATGGCGGTGAGGATGCGCACGACGTACTGGTTGCCGTCGGCCGCCTCCCGCTCGTTGAGCGGCTCGGGATCGTCGGCGATGCACGACGCCGCGAACGTCACCGCCTCGGCCATGCCCGCCCACGTACCGGTCATGTCGGTGCTGTCGCCCACGTCGATCTCCTCGCCTCTCCTGGCGGCGCCGACCGTAGTTGAGACAGTCGTCTCACTGTCGGGGGTCCGGGGTGATCGGGCTGAGGCGGCGGAGCAGAGGCGGGTCGGAGCCGGTGCGACGCGAGAATCTCCAGGAGTGATGTCGAGAACCGGTTGGTGGCCCCGTCCCTCGGGGTGAGAGCGGCCGCCCGGCCGCCGAAGCAGAGGAGAGACCGATGGCCAAGTACCTGTTGCTCAAGCACTACCAGGGCGCCCCCGAGCCGGTGAACTGCATCCCGATGTCGGAGTGGACGCCCCAGGAGGTGTCCGACCACATCCAGTTCATGCAGGACTTCGGCACCCGGCTCGAGGGCACCGGCGAGCTGGTCGACGCCCAGGCCCTCGCGCCCGAGGGCCGGTGGGTCACCGCCGGGGCCGACGGCCAGCCGGTCACCGACGGCCCCTTCGCCGAGACGAAGGACCTCATCGCCGGCTGGATGGTGATCGACGTCGACAGCGAGGAGCGGGCGTACCAGCTCGCCGCTGAGCTCTCGCTGGCGCCCGGCGCCGGCGGCCTGCCGATCCACGAGTGGCTCGAGGTGCGGCCCTTCATGGAGGCCCCGCCGACGATCGCCGACTGACGTGGACGACGTCGCCCTCCGTGCGCTCGTGCCGCGGGTGCTGAGCGTCCTCGTCCGTCGCGGAGCCGACTTCGCGACGGCCGAGGACGCCGTGCAGGAGGCGTTGATCCGGGCCTTGCGCTCATGGCCCGACGACCAACCTCGCGATCCGCAGGGGTGGTTGATCACCGTGGCGTGGAGGGTGTTCCTCGACCAGGCCCGGTCGGAGTCGGCGCGGCGCGACCGGGAGCTCCGCGTCGACGCCGACCCACCCTCGGGAGAGGTGCCGGGGCTCGACGACACCCTGCACCTCTACTTCCTGTGCGCCCATCCGGACCTCACGCCGTCGTCGGCCGTCGCGCTCACCCTGCGAGCCGTCGGCGGCCTGACCACGCGGCAGATCGCCGAGGCGTACCTGGTGCCCGAGGCGACGATGGCCCAGCGCATCAGCCGGGCGAAGCGGACGGTGGCGGGCGCCGGCATCGAGGGCCCGGGCGACGTGCACACCGTGATGCGCGTGCTCTACCTGGTGTTCAACGAGGGCTACTCGGGGGACGTCGACCTGGCGGCCGAGGCGATCCGGCTGACCCGCCAGCTGGCCGCGCTGGCCGACGACCCCGAAGCCGACGGCCTGCTCGCCCTGATGCTGTTGCACCAGGCCCGGCGGGCGAGTCGCACGGGGCCCGGCGGCGAGCTCGTGCCGCTTGCCGACCAAGACCGGTCGCTCTGGGACACGGCCGCCATCGCCGAGGGGGTGCAGGTGCTGCAGGCCGCCCTCGCCCGTGACCGGCTCGGCGAGTACCAGGCCCAGGCGGCCATCGCCGCCCTCCATGCCGACGCGCCTCGGTTCGACGAGACCGACTGGGTGCAGATCGTGGAGTGGTACGACGAGCTGCTGCAGTTCGCCGACACCCCGATCGTCCGGCTGAACCGGGCCGTCGCGGTGGGCGAGGCCGACGGCGCACCGGCCGGCCTGGCCGCGCTGGAGATGGTCGACGACGGCGTTCCCCGCCGCACCGCCGTGGCCGCCCACCTCCACGAGCGCAACGGCGATCTCGAGCTGGCCGCCCGCCTCTACGCCGAGGCCGCGCTCGCCGCACCCAACCTGGCCGAGCGCGACCACCAGACCCGCCAGGCCGCCCGGGTCAACCAGGTGCTGCGAGGCTCAGACTCCGGCTGAGGAGAGCGTGGCCAGCGGCCAGCGGGCAGCGGCCATCGGGTGGTCCGGCCCGCGCAGCTCCGCTCAGGCGCCGTAGGTGAGTCGTGGTGGAGAGGGCCCGTTGGTGGGCCCGGGTGGTCGGGTGACCCAGTGGCGGTCGTGGGGTGCGGCGATGGCGAGGGTGCCGTCGGGCTCGAGGTGGGCGCTCCAGCCGTCCCGGTGCAGCACGTGGTGGTGGTGCGCACAGAGCAGGACGCAGTTGGCGACGGAGTCGGCCCCGCCGTCGACCCGGTGGCGGATGTGGTGGACCTCGCACCAGTCGACGGTTCGGCGACAGCCGGGGAAGCGGCAGCGGCGGTCGCGCAGGATGACAGCGTCGCGCACCGACTTCGGGAGGGTGGGCATCGGCCGGCCGTAGTCGAGGACGGTCGAACCGGTGGCGACGAGCCGACGCATGGTGGCGTCGCAGCAGAAGGCAGTCGCCAGCGCGGGGGAGAGCTCGTGGCCCGAGAGGGTGGTGGCGGCCGGCCCCGGCGCACCGGTGAGGTGATCGAGACCGCTCCGGTACCAGGCCCGCACCGCCGCGGTGGTGGGCTGGCCGCCGAGGAACTCGTCGAGCTCGCCGATGGTGCCGATGCCGAGCTCGCGCAGCTCGAGGGCGGCGAGGGCGGGGGCGTCGATGACGACGTTGACACCGGGGCGTTGGCGCCCGGGCGAGGTCTTGGGGGTCTGGTGGTCGCGGAGGAAGCGGCGGCTCATGTCGACGAGGGCGTCGGCGGCGCGCTCGGCCCGGGTGCGGCGCCGAGGGTCGGTCTCGTCGTCGGAGCGGGTGGCGAGGCGGAGGGCTTCGGCGACGACGGCGAGGTCGTCGCCAGTGAGATCGGAGTCGAGGCGGCCTCGGTCGCCGACCTTGTTGACGTGCAGCGTCGAGGCCTTGGGTGCGGCGGGCTCGGTGTCGATCAGGGCGTCGGCCCGGTCGACCCACTCGCGCACGACGGTGATGGTGGCGTCGAGGTCGAGCAGGGCGAGCGCCGGCACCAATGCCGCTTCGTGCCCGGCGAACAGCTCGACGTGGTGCGGGCGCACTCGCTGGGCGATGTGCTCGACCTGCCCAGCCGACACGGCGCCCTCGGCGAAGGCCCGGGCCAGCACCGGCCACTGGCCGAGCCGGCTGCCGGTGCGAACGAGTCGGCGGGCGGCGCCGTCACCGAGGCGGCCCTCGTCGACGAGCCAGCGGGTCATCGAGGTGGCACCGTCGTTGTCCCACAGCTCGGCCTCGTCGAACGCCGCCACGGCGGCAGCGATGCGCGCGTCAAGCCGGTCGCGCTCGCGCAACGCCCCCACGATCACCTCGCGGTCGACGCTCAGCTCGAGCCCGTCGATCGCCTCGGTCAGTGCACTCAGTTCGGTCGCTGCCGCCCCGGTCGTCATCTCACCTACGACCCTACGCAGGGGGTGTGACAGCGGGCAGGCGACCGTCGGCGCGGCTCGGTGGCCCACCTGGCGCGTCAGCCGATCGCGGCGGCTATTGAGCCTGGCGTTGCCGGGTTGTCATCGGTGAACACCGCGGCGACGATCCCGTCGGGGTTGATCAGCACGGTCGTCGGAAGTCGGTCGAAGCGATAGTCGAACCGAACGGAGTCAGTGAGCGAGAGCGGGATCACCGGCCAGCGCGCGCCGCGCTGGGAGAGCGCCTCGGTGACGTTCTGCAGGTCGTCGTCGGCGGCGATGGTGACGATCTGGACGTCGGGACGTGCGCTCGCGATCGAGGTGAGGGCGTCGGTCACGGCGTTGCACTGCTCGCACCACTGTGCGTAGGCGTCGATGAGGACCCATCGGCCGCGCATGGCCGTGAGGTCGAAGGTGTCACCGCGGACCGTGGTCCCTGAGATCTCGGGGGCCGGCGTGCCGATCAGGTCGCTCGTCCGGTTGACGATCGTGCCGCCGGGCAGGTCCATGCGTTTGAGGAGGGTGCCGTCCTGGCGGTAGTAGCCATGGCGGAGGCCTGGCACCGTGTCGTAGGGCATCCATCCGACGACGACACATGGGCCGTCTGGCGCGATCTGCGAGACCAGGCCGGACATCGGAGGGGTCGTCGTCGGGCCGGTGCCGCTTCCGGGGCAGGTGAACCTGTCGCCGACGCGGTAGCCGAGGATCTGGGAGGACTCCTCGATGAGAGCTGCGGCGATCGGGGTGGCTGCCTCGTCGGGGAGAGTCACCGCTGCAGGGGTGCACGACGGGTTGGCGCTGCGGATCGGGTCTCCCGAGACGTCGAGCTCGGTTTGCCCGACGATCCGGTTCACCGAGTCGGCAGGAACGACGATCGAGTAGAAGCCAACGTCGTCGATTCCCTCGATGCGGACGGTCTCCGTGGTGAGGGTCGTTCCGTCCTCCAGTTGGAACTGGACTGCGGCCACTGAAGGGTCGACCGTCCCGATCATGGGAGCGGACGAGGCGTCATCGCCCGGAGTGAGCTGACCCCCTGAGGAGCCATAGAAGCCCGCGCAGTCTCCGAGCGCCCACCCGCCGTAGATCCGGGTGCCGTCGGGCGAGGTCAGATAGACCACCCGCGCTGTTCCGGTGTCGCCGGGGACCAGGCCGATGCACAGGTGCGCAGAGGCGGGGCCGGCCAGACTCACCGCGCGCTCGACCCGGTCGCCTCCGCAGTCCTGGCCGCGCGTGGGGTAGCTGTCCGGTGTCACCGGGCCAGTCGGAGTTGCGACGGTGGGCGCCGGCTCCTTCCCGTCCGTCACGAGGAGCGCCGCCCCGGCAAGAACCACGACCACAGCGGCCACCGCCAGCCACCACATACGCCGCCCGCCGCCTTCAGCCGTCCGACGGGAGCGGAGCGGAGCCCCCGGGGCCGGGGGTGCGTCCGAGCCCCGGTCAGCAAGAACCAGGTCCGGGTACGCGGAACGGGCCGTGGTGTCGCCGGGCACGAGAAGTCCGTTGCTGTCCCGTTGGGCGAGGTCCTCGCCGTAGCTTCGCAGCTGGGACTCGATCGTTGGACCGTTCATCGGTCGTCCTCCCCGAGAAGCTTGCGGAGTCGGGTCAGCGCCCGGGTCACGTGGGTGCGAACGGAGGACACGTCGATTCCCATCGCGTCAGCGGCCTCCGTGTAGGTCCACCCGTTGACGTGGACCAACACGACGGCGACCCGCTGGCGCTCACTGAGTCGGGCGAGGGTCTTCGGCAGGTCCGGGTCGACTGCCTCTTCGAAGGAAGTGCTCACCGCCGGAAGACTCAGTGGTCGTGTCCGGCGTAGGTGCCGACGCGCAGATGATTGTCCGACGCGAAACAGATACCCGACCGGATTCTCCATCTCGGCCAGGCGTTCTCGGTGCTCCCATGCGTACCCGACTGCGTCCGCTGACGCCTCGCCACCGATGTCTATGCCGAACGACGCGACGAGGGCAACGCGAAGCCGGGGAAGGCCTTCAGTCTCGAACGCCTCGAACCATGCCGCCCCCGATGGCCTCAGTTCAGCCATCTCAGGCTCCGCGTTGCCGCTCATCCAGGATCCGCCTCCACAACCAGGTAAACCCGGAGGTCAGCCGGAAACGTGACAGCGAAGCCGCGAAACCTCAACACCTGTGTTCGGCCTCATGATCCCCGCGTTCACGACCGAGCCGCCAGAAGCACCGCTCCGGTGACGATCGGGACGCCAGCAGCGAGGGCGTCGAGGTGCTGACTGCTCCGGGCCGGGAGCGCTCAGGCGTTGACGGCGAGGGGCCAGACCTCGACGAGGCCGTGGGCGACGGCGCAGGGGGAGTCGGCCACGAGGGCGATGGCGTCGTCCAGCGTGTCGGCCTCGATCAGGGCGAAGCCGGCCACAGGGAGCTCGGGGCGAACGAAGGGCCCGGACTCGGTCGTGATACCGGCGCCGTCGGTGTTGCGCACCTGGACGGGGGCGCCGACGACGCCCATGAGGACGCCGGCGTCGACCAGGCGGGCGTCGTGGGCGTGCGCGGCGTCGCGGACGGCGGGAGGGGTGCGCTCGTACCCCGCCTCGTCGCCGTAGCCGATGGTGATGAAGGTCGCCATGTCGAAGCCTCCCCGTGAGGGCGCCCGCAGCCCGCGGGCAACCGTGACCAGTAGCGACCCGAGTCGGCGGACGAACTCATCGCAGATCCGGACGGACGACGTCGGGCATTCGGACCCGTTGATCGGCGACGTCCGGACGCTGACCAGCGGCGCTCCGCCCGATCAGTCGGCCTGGTGGCCTCCGGCCCCAGGATCCCGGAGCGACTGCATGTGGTCGGCGAGCGCGCTGAACCCTTTGGAGCGGGCCCACTCCACGGCATCCGCCTCCCGGACCTGCCCGGTGAAGGCGTGGGCGATCTCCCGCGCGTTCGTCTCGGACCGGAGGTCCTTCACCATGAACCGTCGACTGTCAGCGGTCGTCGCCCAGACCTCCCAGCTCGCGGAGTCGAGTGTGATGAGCGCCGTCAGCGTCTGGCGCACCCCATTCGCCCGTACGACACCGAAGCTGATCTCCACTGACTCCGCCATCGCCGACATCGAATCGACCGGCTTCGGCCAGGTCAAGGGTGGGCCCGGGCGCCACGTCTGGTGGAGCGCACCACGGCGGCTGATCAGGAAGGGGCTGACGAGCGGCTGCTGGTCGACTGGGCGAGGACCGTGGCGGCGAGGGCCATGCGGTGATCCGTCGTCCACGGCGGGCCGAGGGTGGCCCGGGGTCCGTGCAGCACGTCCCGAGTGCGGTCGCCGAGAAGCTCCGCGGCCTCCACCTCCACGGTCTTCGCCTCGTAGAGGTGGACCGTCCATCCGCGCTCGACCGCGAGCGCCCCGAGGATCTCGAGGTACATGACGGAGTCGGCCCGGCTCTCGTAGGGCACGCGGCGCAGGACGCTGATGTCCGTCGGGAAGTCCGTCGGCCAGCTGCGCAATGAGATCGACTCGATCGGTGCCGGCACCTCGCTCTCGATCTGGTCGAGCGCGTCAGTCGTCGAGCGGCGCACCGACGATCGCACCTCGGTCACCATCGCGGCGAGGGCCTCGTCGTCGAGCGGCTCCCCCGTGCGGTGCATCTCGTGGGGGCCGCCCTCGTGGTGGATCGGCGCGGTGGGCAGCCCGGGCTCGATCAACTCGATGCGGCGCCGGTCGACGACCTCGTGCTGAGGCGAGGAGGTGACCGCGACGGCCCAGCCCAGGTGATGGGCGATACCCAGACGCACACGGGGATTCTGCCCCGCTCTCGCGTCGAAGGCGTGAACGGGTTCGAGCGCGAGACTCGCGACGGGCGCACCGTGGACGTGGTCACGCTCGCCGTCGTCGTCGACGACGGCGACGGCCGCCGCCAGGTCGATGGGGCCCGGACCGAAAGGGGTGACGTCGATGCCGAACGCGGACGATGTCAGGGACGTGCAGCGGGCGGTGTGGGACGGGCTCGCAGTCGGGTGGGAGAAGTGGGACCGGGTCATCGTCGATCAGCTGGGCCCCGTCGGCGCGGCGATGATCGAGCGGCTCGAGATCGCGGAGGACCACCAGCTGCTCGACATCGCCTCGGGCACCGGTGAGCCCGGCCTGACCATGGCGGGACTGGTGCCGAGGGGGCGCGTCGTGCTCACCGACCTCTCGCCGCAGATGGCGGAGGTGGCTGTCCGGCGGGCCGAGGCCCGTGGGATCGACAACATCGAGACGAGGGTGTGCAGCGCCGACGATCTGCCGTTCGGGGACGCGACCTTCGACGGCGTCTCGGTGCGCTTCGGCTACATGTTCTTTCCCGACCTCGAGCGCGC
This sequence comes from Acidimicrobiales bacterium, assembly GCA_965279255.1. GTDB lineage: Bacteria > Actinomycetota > Acidimicrobiia > Acidimicrobiales > Acidimicrobilacustridaceae > CAMFLJ01. Next base: position 3,382,987 of record OZ257146.1, on the reverse strand, counting down.
CACCGCCGAGTTCGCCCGCGTCCTCCGACCGGGCGGTCGCCTGTGCTCGTCGGTGTGGATCGAGCCGGGACGGAACCCGTGGACGGCGATCGCCATGCAGGCGATCGGGGAGGAGACCGAGGTGCCCCCGCCCGACCCCGATGGCCCGAGCATGTTCCGGTGCGCGGGGCCGGGGTGCATCAGCGCGCTCTACGAGCACGCAGGGCTCGCCGACGTCGCCGAGTGGGACGTCGAGGTCTCACTCGTGACGGAGTCACCCGAGCAGTACTGGGAGATCATGAGCGAACACGTCTCGCTCGCCGTCGCCGCCCTCGGGCAGGTCGACGAACCGACGCGCCGGCGGATCCGCTCCGCGGCCATGGAGAAGGTGGGCCCGTACGAGTCGGACGGCGCGGTCCGGGTGCCTGGGTTGGCCCGTTGCATCGTCGGGACGAAGCCGGCGTCCTGAGCTCCCGGGGAGCTCGATCCCGGTCGGTGGATCAGGCCGAGGCGCGGTCCTCGGCGACGGCGTCGAGAAGTTCGTACTCCTCGCCGGTGTCGGCCCAGTCCTCGAACTGGGTGACGCCGAGGGTGTCGAAGCGCTTGCGCAGCCAGCCGTCGTTGGCGTCGAGGAGGCCGAGCTTCTTGCAGTTCGGCACGATCTTCGAGAAGAGGAGCTGCTGGAACGGGTCCTGGTTCTTGATCTCCGGGTCGTCCTGCTTGAAGACGCGGATGGCGTCCTTCACCGGCACGCCCATGCGCTCCCAGACCTCCTGCTGGAGGAAGCGGTCGCGCATGCGCACCGCGGCCTCGAAGGCGAACTCCTGACGGTCGAGCAGCTCGGCCGAGGTGAGCTCCTTGTAGAACTCCTGCAGCGAGAGCACGCCGAAGGCCACGTGGCGGGCCTCGTCGCTCATGACGTAGCGGAGCAGCTGCTTGAGGAGCGGGTCCTGGGTGGTCTGGTGGGTCAGGCCGAAGGCGGCGAGAGCGAGGCCTTCCACCATGATCTGCATGCCTAGGTAGGTCATGTCCCACCGGCTGTCGTCGATGATGTCGTCGAGCAGCAGCTTGAGGTGGTGGTTGATCGGGTAGTGGCCGTCGAGCTTGGTGTCGAGGTAGCGGGCGAACACCTCGACGTGGCGGGCCTCGTCCATCACCTGGGTGGCGGCGTAGTACTTGGCGTCGATCCACGGCACGGTCTCGACGATCTTGGCGGTGCAGATCAGCGCGCCCTGCTCGCCGTGGAGGAACTGCGACATCGTCCACTTCTGGCGCTCGACGGCCCAGGCCAGCCACTGGGTGTCGTCCCAGGTGGAGAGCACGGTGCCGGAGAGGTCGAGGCCCAGCGAGGCGAGGCCGTCCACGGTGGGGGTCATCGGGCTGGCGGCGACGTCGCGCTCGGGGTCGACGTCGGTCTCCCACGGGAGGTCGGTGGCCCCGTTCCACTGCGAGTTCTTGGCCTTCTCGTAGAGCTTGCCGAGGGCGGGACGGGTGCGCTCGTAGTCCCACGTGAAGATGGCGTCGGCGTTGTCCTTGACCGAGTGGATGGCCTCATCGACCTCGGTGTTGGTGACGGCGAGGATGGCGTCGAGGTCGTCGACGTTCTCTCGACCGAGGATCTCGGCGTCGGTGCGGGCCATCGGGGCCTCCCCTGGGAGCACGGCGGCGGGGTCCGTCCGTGTGACGTCGGTCATGGTACGGGTGCCCCGGATGAGACGCAATGGCCGATTTTGTCGCATCGTCGGTCCGCGTGGCCGGGCGGCGCTGGCTACGGTCCGGGGATGCCCGACACCTCGTCCGACATCCCGAGCGACCTCGTCACCCCCGCAGTCCCGCCGCCTGACGGCCTGGCGAAGCCCCGTGACTTCGGCGCCGGCTACGGGGAGGGCCTGGCCTCGGCGGTGTCGCTCGGCGGCGGCGGGGTGTTCTTCGTGGCCTGGCAGGTCGCCTACATCGCCGGGCTGGCCGAGCGGGGCGTCGACCTGGCCGGTGCCCCCCGGGTGGTGGGCACGTCCGCCGGTTCACTGGTCTCGTCGGTGCTCGAGGCGGGCAACATCGGCCGGTTCCGCAAGGAGGTCGGCTTCCTGTCCAAGGTGCCGAAGCTGCTCGGCATGCTGGCCCCGGCCGACAAGCTGAACCCCAGCCAGGAGCGCGCCCGCGACCTCTTCTTCCTGGCCCAGGACGCCGACACCGACACCATCCGCGAGATCGGCCACGCCGCCCTCGCCGCCAAGGCACCGGGCCCGTCGGTGATGCCCCGCAACGTCGGGGTGATGCTGGCCTCGCGGCGCTGGCCGGCCGACGCCCTCCACATCACCTGCGTCGACGCCTTCACGGGCGAGCGCTGCGTCATCACCCGCGCCTCGGCCGTCAGCGTCACCCGCGCCGTCGCCGCCAGCAGCGCGGTGCCCGGCCTGTTCACCCCGCAGCCGATCCTCGATCGTCGCTGCATGGACGGTGGGGTGTGCGGCACCGGCACCCACCTCGACCTGCTCGCCGGGGCCCGGCGGGCCGTGGTGCTGAACCTCACCGACGGCGCCGGGGTCGAGACGGGTGCCATGACCTCGACACCCGGGGGCTTCCTCGAGGAGATCGACGCCCTGCGGGCCAGCGGCACCGAGGTCTTCCACCGGATGCCCGAGAAGATGGACCTGCTCACGCTGATGGACCCGACGGCCGTGCCCGAGGCGATCGCCATGGGCGAGCGTCAGGCCGCCGCCGACGCCGACGAGCTCCGCGCCTTCCTCGCCTGAGACGCGGAGCGTCCGTCTGGTTCTCCGGATGGTCCTAGGGCGTGTAGTCCTCGAACATCTGCCCGATCCGGATCGAGTTGCCGAAGGGGTCGCGGATGCCGAAGTCGATCCCGTAGGGCCGTTCGGCCGGTTCGTCGTAGACGTCGACCCCTCGGTCCCGCAGGACGGCGAACGTTGCGTGGGCGTCGTCGGTCGTCAGGAAGAGCGAACCGCCGCCGGCGCCCTTGGTCAGCAGCGCCCGCACCTCGGCGGCCGTCGCGTCGTCCATCGCCGGGGGACCCGGGCGCTCCAGCAGGATCTCGCGGACCGGGTCGCCGGGCACCCGGACCGTGAGCCAGCGCATGAAGCCGAGGTCCGTGTCGGTCGCCACCTCCAGGCCCAGGGTGTTCACGTAGAAGTCGAAGGCGTCGTCCTGGTCGAGGACGTAGATCTGTGAGCGGCTGATCGCGTTGTACATGTGGGAGACCGTACGGGTGGGGTCCTCAGGGCGCTTCTCCGAAAGTGCTCGGTCTCGTCCAGCGGCTCACGAAGTACGACGGCACCGGCGGCGCCGGCCCGCGTTGGCGGAACACCGACGGCGACTCTCCGACGATCTCGGTGAACGTGCGGCTGAAGGTCCCCAGGCTCGAGAAGCCGACCTCCATGCAGATGTCGGTGACCGACCGGTCGGTCGTCCGCAGCAGGTACATGCCCCGCTCGATCCGACGACGTTGGAGGTAGCGGTGCGGGGTCTCGCCGAACGTGGCGCGGAAGGTCCGGATGAACGCAGCCCGGGAGAGGCAGGCGATGGTGGCCAGGTCGTCGACCGCGAGTGGCTGGCGGTAGCCGCGGTCGATGGCGTCGCGGGCACGGAGCATCCGCCGGTTGGAGTCCTCGACGTCGCGGGCCACTTCCCGATTTGAGCACGAGCCGGCCCGACGGTCGTGCCGTTGGGCACGCCCGTCGCCGAGTGAGAGGATGGTCGTTCGCGCCCGCCCGTCGGTGGGTGCCCACCTCGACGTCCATCGGAAGAGCACGGGAAGACCCATGAGCGACACGAAGCACACGATCATCTACACCCAGACCGACGAGGCCCCGGCCCTGGCCACCGCCTCGCTGCTGCCGGTCATCAGCGCCTTCACCGCCGCCGCCGGGGTCGAGGTCGAGCTGCGTGACATCTCCGTGGCCGCCCGGGTGCTCGCCTCCTTCCCCGAAGCCCTCTCCGAGGACCAGCGCTTCTCCGACGACCTGGCCGAGCTCGGCGCCCTCGTCGAGCGTCCCGAGGCCAACGTCATCAAGCTGCCGAACGTCTCCGCTTCGGTCCCGCAGCTGAAGGCCGCCATCGAGGAGCTCCGCTCCAAGGGCTACATGGTCCCCGAGTACCCCGAGGCCCCCACCACCGACGAGGAGCGTGACATCCAGTCGCGCTACGACAAGGTCAAGGGCTCGGCCGTGAACCCGGTGCTGCGCGAGGGGAACTCCGACCGCCGGGCGCCCGCCTCGGTCAAGAACTACGCCCGCAACCACCCGCACCGCATGGGGGCGTGGGCGTCCGACTCGAAGACGCACGTCGCCCACATGGAGGGCGGCGACTTCTACGGCAACGAGAAGTCCGTCACCATCACCGAGCCTGGCTCTCTGAAGGTCGAGCTGGTCGGCACCGACGGCACCACCACCGTGCTCAAGGAGTCCATCCCCGTCCTGAAGGGCGAGGTCGTCGACGCCACCTTCATGAGCGCCAAGGCCCTCGACGCCTTCCTGGCCGAGCAGCTCGCCGACGCCAAGGCCAAGGGCGTGCTGTTCTCCATCCACCTCAAGGCCACGATGATGAAGGTCTCCGACCCGATCATCTTCGGCCACGCGGTGAAGGCCTACTTCGCCGACGTGTTCGAGAAGCACGCCGAGACCTTCGATCGCCTCGGCGTCTCGGCCAACGACGGCATGGGTGACCTCCTCGCCCGCGTGGCCACGCTCTCCGACACCGAGCAGACCTCCATCGAGGCCGACATCGCCGCCGCGATGGCCTCGGGTGCGCACCTCGCCATGGTCGACTCCGACCGCGGCATCACCAACCTGCACGTGCCGAGCGACATCATCATCGACGCCTCGATGCCCCCGATGATCCGTGACTCCGGGAAGATGTGGAACCCGGCCGGTGAGCTCCAGGACACCAAGGCCGTCATCCCCGACCGCAGCTACGCCACGGTCTACGAGACCGTCATCGACGACTGCCGCGAGCACGGCGCCCTCGACCCCGCCACCATGGGCTCGGTGCCGAACGTCGGCCTCATGGCCCAGAAGGCCGAGGAGTACGGCTCGCACGACAAGACCTTCGAGATCCCCGCCGACGGCACCGTCCGCGTGGTCGACCAGAGCGGCGCCGTGCTCATGGAGCACACCGTCGAGGCCGGCGACATCTGGCGGGCGTGCCAGGCCAAGGACGCCCCGATCCGCGACTGGGTGAAGCTCGCCGTCACGCGGGCCCGCGCCACCGGCGCCCCGGCCGTGTTCTGGCTCGACGGCAACCGGGCCCACGACGCCCAGCTCATCCAGAAGGTCGAGGCCTACCTGCCCGAGCTCGACACCGAGGGCCTGACCATCGAGATCATGGCGCCGGCCGAGGCCACCGCCTACTCCCTCGAGCGCATCCGCCGCGGCGAGGACACCATCTCGGTCACCGGCAACGTGCTGCGCGACTACCTCACCGACCTGTTCCCGATCCTCGAGGTCGGCACCAGCGCCAAGATGCTGTCGATCGTGCCGCTGATGAACGGTGGCGGCCTGTTCGAGACCGGCGCCGGCGGCTCGGCTCCGAAGCACGTGCAGCAGTTCGTCAAGGAGAACCACCTCCGCTGGGACTCGCTGGGTGAGTTCCTCGCCCTCGCCGCGTCGCTCGAGCACCTCGCCGTCACCGGCGGCAACGCCCGGGCGCAGCTCCTGGCCGACGCCCTCGACAAGGCCACCGGAACCCTGCTCGACGAGGGCAAGTCGCCGTCGCGCAAGGTCGGCGAGATCGACAACCGCGGCAGCCACTACTACCTCGCCCTGTACTGGGCCGAGGAGCTGGCCGCCCAGACCGTCGACGCCGAGGCCGCCGCCCTGTTCGCCCCGATCGCCGAGGCCCTCCGCAGCAACGAGGCCAAGATCGTCGCCGAGCTCGACGGCGTGCAGGGCGAGCCCGTCGACATCGACGGCTACTACCTCCCCGACCCCGCCAAGGTCTCGGCCGCCATGCGCCCGAGCGCCACGCTCAACGGCATCATCGACGGCCTGGCCGCCTCGGTCTGACGACCGGGCACGACCATGGCCGAGCCGCTCGCCTCGTGCTTCGCCCCTGACCTGCTGGCCGGACGCTCGGCCCTGGTCACGGGCGGGGCCACGGGCATCGGCAAGGAGATCTGCCGGGTCCTGGGCCAACACGGCGCGAGGGTCACGATGGTGAGCCGCAAGGAGGAGAACCTCGTCGCCGCCGTCGCCGAGCTGCAGGCCGAGGGGGTCGACTGCCGCTACGACGTCGCCGACATCCGCGACGCCGAGGCCGTGAGCAGGGTCGTCGATGCGGCCATCGAGGCCTTCGGGCCGCTCGACCTGGTGGTCAACAACGCAGCGGGCAACTTCCCGGTGCCGATCTCGATGCTGTCGCCGAACGGCTTCAAGGCCGTCGTCGACATCGACCTGCTGGGCACCTACAACGTGACCAAGGCGACCTTCGAGGCGTCGCTGCGCGAGCACGGCGGCCAGATCGTGAACATCTCGGCGCCGTTCGAGATGAAGGGCGCGTCGCTCCAGGCCCATGTGGCCGCGGCCAAGGCCGGGGTCGACTCGCTCACTCGCACGTGTGCGGTGGAGTTCGGTCCTTACGGCATCCGGGTCAACGCCGTGGCACCGGGTCACATCGCCGGCACCGAGGGGGTCCGGCGGTTCTCGGAGGCGACGGGCGGTGGAGCCGAGGGGGAGCCGAAGGCCAACAACCCGCTCGACCTCGCCGGTCACGGCACCGACATCGCCTACACCGTGCTGTTCCTCTGCTCGCCGGTGGCCCGCTTCATCAGCGGGCAGGTGATCGCCGTCGACGGTGGCAGCTCGGTCGATCAGTTGAAGATGGGTCTCGGCCGGTCCTGAGCCGGCTCACCAAGCGAGGGGGAGTTCCATGGGGGAGTCCGGTGGGGTGCACTGCACCATCGAGGGGCGCGTGGCGCGGGTCGTGCTCGACCTGCCGCCGGTCAACATCGTCGGGGCCGACCTCATCATCGGGCTGTTCCCGCTGCTCGACGAGCTCGAGGCGAGCGACGTCAGCGTGGTGGTGTTCCGCAGCGCCGACCCCGACTTCTTCCTCATGCACGGCGATGTCGAGATCCTCGCCGGCATGCCGGCGTCGGAGCCGGTGGCGGCCACCGAGCCGAACGTGGCGGCCACCCTCTTCCAGCGCATCCACACCGCGCCGTACCTGAGCATCGGCGTGGTCGACGGCATCGCCCGCGGTGGCGGGTGCGAGATGCTCTCGGCCCTCGACCTGCGCATCGGCACGCCCCGCACCCGCATCGGCCAGCCCGAGGTGCCGATGGGCATCCTGCCCGGCGCCGGCGGCACCACCCGCTGGCCGTGGATCGCCGGCCGGGGCCGCGCGCTGGAGCTCATCCTCACCGGACGCGACATCGACGCCGACGAGGCCCTCGCCCTCGGTTGGCTCGACGCGCTGGTGCCGGTCGATGAGCTCGACGCCCACGTCGAGCGCATCGTCGCCCGGGTCGCAGCGGTGCCGCGCGACCTCGTGGCGTCGGTGAAGCAGATCATCGACCACTCGCTGGCCGCGGGTGTCGGCGACGAGGTGCTCACCGTCGAGAGCGACGTGAACGGCCGACGCATGGCGGCGGGCGCCCACACCGAGGCCATGCGCCGCTTCCTCGCAGCGGGCGGTCAGACCCGCGAGGCCGAGGTCGGCTCCATCGAGCCGCTCATCGACGCGATGCGGCCGGACTGACCGAGCCCTCCCGCTCGAGCAGGGCCCGCTTGCGCTCGACGCCCCACCGGTAGCCGGACAGCCCGCCGTCGGTGCGCACCACGCGGTGGCAGGGGACGGCGATCGCCAGCTGGTTGGCGGCGCACGCCCCGGCCACGGCGCGCACCGAGGTGGGCGAGCCGATGGCCTCGGCGATCTCGCGGTAGGTCGTGGTGGTGCCGGGCGGCACGGCGCCGAGGGCCTGCCACACCCGCTCCTGGAAGGCGGTGCCGCGCACGTCGAGCGGCAGGGCGGTGGGGTCGACGGGGTCGGCGGGGTGCTCGACCAGGCCGACCACGAGCGCGACCGTCCGGTCGAAGCCCTCGTCGCCGCTCCGCACGTCGGCGGCGTGGAACCGCTGCTGGAAGGCCTCCAGCAGGTCGTCGGGGTCGTCGCCCAGCTCGATGGCGCAGACCCCGCGGTCGGTGGCGGCCACCAGCACGGACCCCAACGAGGTCTCGGCGACGGCGACGCGGATCGTCTCGCCCGCTCCGCCGGCCCGGTAGCGGCTCGGGGTCATGCCCAGGCGGCCAGGGGCGGCGGCGGAGAGGCGACCGACCGAGCCGAAGCCGGCGTCGTAGGCGGCGTCGCTCACCGGCGACCCCTCGGCCAGCCGGGTGGCGACCCGGTCGGCCCTCAGGCGCTCGGCGTACGCCCGCGGCGACACGCCTGTGCGGGCCGTGAACACCCGCTGGAGGTGGAAGCGGCTGACGCCGGTGGCCGCCGCCAGCTCGTCGAGGGTCGGCACGGTGGTCGACGACTCCAGGATCCGGCACGCCGCCGCCACCAGCTCGGCGCCCGGGTCGGGGGCGTCGGCGCGGTCGGGCCGGCACCGGAGACAGGCCCGCAGCCCGGCGGCCTCGGCCTCGGTGGGCGTGTCGAAGAACGCCACGTTCTCCCGGTTCGGCCGGCGCGACGGGCAGCTCGGCCGGCAGTAGACGCCGGTCGTGCGCACGCCGTACACCCAGCCGGTGTCGGCGGTGCGGTCGCGGTCGACGACCGCGGCCCACCTCGTCTCGTCGTCAGCGGTCACCGTGTCCATGGTTCCAGCGTGACCGATCACGGAGAGGGCCGCACCCCGTCCCTTGCGGTCGAACTCGACGGCGAGGGACGGGGCCCGCGGCTACTGCTGCTGCACGTCGGTGAGGAGGAGCTTCCCGCCCGTGTAGTCGAACGTGGCCGTCTCGGCGGAGTCGGTGGTGCAGGTGAACGAGAGGCCTTCCTCGACCAGCACGAGCTGCTGGGGGAGCGTGCAGCTGAGCACGGTGACCGTGGGAGCGACCGAGGCGACGATCTGCTGGGTGGCCTTGACCGCCAGCTCGTCGTTGAGGAGGTTCACCGTGGTCTCGCCGTTGGCGGAGATGCTGTCGCCGTCGATGGTGCCGGTGACGTCGACGGGCACGGTCGGGGTGAGCCCGGCGATGGTCATGGTGCAGCTCGTCGTGAAGGGGCCGTCCTTCTTCTTGACGTCCTGGCAGTCGAGGGTGGTCACGCTGACGTCGAGGCCCTGTGAGGCGAAGTCCGACTGCAGGCCGGTGCGGAGGTTCTCCTCGACCTTGGCGGTGGCGTCAGTGCTGCCGCCGAGGAAGGCGACCGCGGCGATGGCCACGATGATGAGCACGAAGAACAGGCCGACCACGGCGAGGGCGATCCAGAGGCCCTTGTGCGAGCTCTTGGCCGGCACCCCCACCGGTGGCGGCGGTGCGGTCGCCGACCCGGCGGCACCAGCGACCCCGGCGGCACCGGCCACCGCGACCGGAGGCGGCATCGGAGGCGGCGACGTCGGAGCACCCGACGCGCCGGGGGGCGGCGTGGGCGCAGACGGCTCGGGAGGGGCCGCGGGAGCCGTGGCGCCGGGGGCCCGGTGCTCGGTCCAGGCGCTTCCGTCCCAGTAGCGCTGCTGCCCCGGCTGCTCGGGGTCGTCGTACCAACCTTCAGGAGTCCCGTTCATCGCCGCATCCTACGGACCCCCCGACGAGCCGCCGGCGACGGTGCCCAGGTGGTCAGTGGGCGAGCGGCAGGCCGGGTCGGGGCCACTCGATCCGGGCCAGGCGGCCGGCGCCCGACAGGGTGACGTAGCCGGTGCGCAGGTCGGGGCCACCGAAGGCGATGTTGGTGGTCATGAAGTCGGGCATCGTCGTGTGCTCGAGCGAGCCGTCGGGGCGGACCGCGCACAGCCCGTGCTGGATGGCGGCCACGACCACGGTGCCGTCGGCCTCGACCGCCAGCGAGTCGAAGTGGTTCGGGGTGGAGACCACGATGCGATGGGGGCCGGCCACCTCGCCCGGAGCGGTGATGTCCCAGGCGAGCAGCCGACCGGTGTGGGTCTCGGCGGCGTAGAGCGTGGCGCCGTCGGGGGAGAGCCCGATGCCGTTGGGACCGGTGAGGCCCTGGGCGATGCGGCGCACGTCGGTGCCGTCGGCGCTCGACCAGTAGACGCCGCCTCGGTCGATGCTGCGGGGCCCCATCTTCCCGAAGTCGGTGAACCAGAAGCCGCCGCGGGGGTCGAACACGATGTCGTTGGGGCCGAGGAAGTGCTCGCCGTCGAAGTCGTCGATGAGCCGGGTGATCTCGCCCGTGACCAGGTCGACCTTGTCGACCCAGCCGCCCGTGAAGTCCGGCGGGCGGTTGCTGCCGGTCTCGTCGACCGGGAGGATCATCCCGTGGATCTCCGACCAGGAGAACCCGCCGTTGTTGACCACGTACGCCGCGCCGTCGGGCCCGATGGCGGCGCCGTTGGGGCCGCCGCCCACCTCGGCGACGACGGTGAGCTCACCGTCGGGGTGCACCCGGGTGAGGCGGCCGTGGCGCACCTCCACCACCAGTACGTCGCCGTCGGGCAGCACCACCGGGCCTTCCGGGAAGCCGAGCCCGCTGGCCACGATCGTCACGTCGTCCCCCATGGGCGGCGACCCTAGGCCGGACGGTCGGCGCCGTGCGTGGGATCCTGAGCGCACCCGCGAGGCCGTCGGCCGGGAGGAGCCCCATGAGCACCGTCGAGATCATCCCGCTGGAGCCGCACGTCACGATGGTGCGCCTGGCGAGGCCCGAGCGGTTGAACGCCATCAGCTTCGACCTGGTCGCCGACCTCCACGACGCGCTCGACCAGGTCGGGGCCGACCCGGCCTGCAAGGTGATCGTGCTCACCGGCAGCGGCCGAGGGTTCTGCGCGGGCCTCGACCTCAAGGACTGGGGCCAGCCGCCGGAGCCGGGCACCCACCCCCACATGGACGCGGCGGCCGACGGGCAGGCGTTCGTCTCGAACCTGATCGAGCACCTGCGCCGCACCCCGCAGGTCATCGTGGCCGCCGTCAACGGGCCCGCCTTCGGTGGGGGCATGGCGCTGGCGTGTGGCTCCGACATCCGCCTCGCCGGCGTGTCGGCGCGGTTCTGCTCGGCGTCGATCCGCACCGGCCTGTCGGGCTGCGAGATGGGGATGACCTACACGCTGCCCCGGCTGATCGGGAACGCCCGGGCCTTCGACCTGATCCTCACCGGCCGCGAGATCGACGGTGCCGAGGCGGCCGAGATGGGCATCGTGTCGAAGGTCCTCCCCGACGACGAGCTGATCGACACCGCGCTCGACTACGGGCGGCGCATGGCCACCTACACCGGGGCGGGGCTGCGCACGACCAAGGACGTGCTCTGGCACAACACCCAGACGTCGAGCCTCGGTGCCGCGGTGGCGCTGGAGATCAACGCCCAGATGCGCCTCAACCAGTCGCCCGAGGTGCTGGCCTACATGGAGGCCTACCGCCGGGCCACCACCGGGCCCGCACCCGACGCGGGTTGAGCCGCCGTCAGCCGAGCAGCCGGCGCACCGGGCCTTCGGCCGGGCCCCACCACGACTCGAGCACCGGCGTCAGGTCGGCGAGCTCGGACTCCTGGAGGTAGAGCCCCCTCGTCGGCATGGTGGCCCCGAGCTCGACCAGCACCGGGCGCAGGTGGGTCTCCACCGCGAGGGCGTGGCCCGCCCCGGCACCGACCATCACCGGCACCGTGACCACACCGGCGAGGTCGTCGGCGCCGATCTGGTCGAGGAAGAGCTTGAGCAGCCCCGTGTAGGTGGCCTTGTAGGTGGGGGAGGCGACCACCAGCAGGTCGGCGCCCTTGGCCGCGGCGACGGCCTCGGCCACCGCCGGGTCGCCCCAGCCCAGGAGCCCGGGCCCGAGGTCGGGCAGCTCGACGGTGGTGACCTCGGGGCTGGCGCCGAGCCGGTCGGCCACGAAGGCGGCGACCTCGGCGGCGGCGGTGGACGTGCGGGAGCGGGCCTTGGGGTTGCCCACGACGACGGTGGTACGGACGAGCACTAGAACTCCAGGAGGTTGTCGCGGAAGTTCTCGTAGGTGTAGCCGGTCCGGGTGAGCCCGCGGCGCTGGAGGGCCGGCACGAGGCCGTCGGTGATCTCGGCGATGTAGCGGCGGTTGAGCCGCCCCGAGGGACAGGTCAGCAGGAACCCGTCGCCGCCGACCTCGTCCATGATCTCGCCCATGCGGTCGGCGACGGTGTCCGGGGTGCCGATCAGCTCGATGGTGTCGACGAGGCCGAGGCCGATGAGCTCCCTCAGGGTCTTGCCCGACCCCCGCTGCATGAAGGCCTCGAGGGTGCCGCGCTCGCCGTTGGTGGTGAGGTCCTCGGGCAGGGGCTGGTCGAGGTCGAACTGCGAGAAGTCGACCTCGGTGATCGACGCGATCTCCGTCAGCACCCATTCGATGTAGAGCGGGTCCTCGATCCACCGGCGGGCCTTGGCGTGGGCGAGCTCCACCGTCTCGTCGACCATCGGCGACACGAGGAACAGGACCTTGCAGTCGTCGGGCTTGCGGCCGTAGCCGACGAGGCGGTCGCGGATGTCCTCGCGGTAGGCCTTCATGTCGGCCACGTTGGTGCCCATGGCGATGATGGTGTCGGCGTACTTGGCGGCGAACGCCCGACCCTTGGGCGAGGCGCCGGCCTGGCACAGCACCGGGCGCCCACCCTGCGGGGGCACGGTGTTGAGTGGGCCCCGCGACCGGTAGAACTGCCCCTCGAAGTCGATGCGGTGGACCTTGGTGTGGTCGACGTAGACGCCCTTCTCGCGGTCGCGCACGACCGCATCGGGCTCCCACGATTCCCACAGCGCCGTGACCAGCTGCAGGTACTCGTCGGCCATGTCGTAGCGGAGGTCGTGCTCGTAGAGCTTGTCGAGCCCGAAGTTCTGGGCGGCACGGTCCTCGGCCGAGGTCACGATGTTCCACCCCAGACGGCCCCGGGCGATGCGGTCGATGGTGGCGGTCAGCCGGGCCAGCAGGAACGGCGGGTAGAAGCTGGTCGACATCGTCGGGATCACGCCGAGGCGGCTGGTCTCGTAGGCCATGAGGGTGGCCAGCGGCACCGGGTCGTGCTTGGGGGCGATGCCCTGCTTGAGGTCGTGCTCCATGGTCCCGCCGTAGGCGTCGGACACCATGAGCTTGTCCTCGAGGATGACGAAGTCGAAGCCGACCCGCTCGAGGTCCTTGGCGACCTCGATGTAGAAGTCGCCGGCCCACGAGTCGCCGCCGGGGCCCCACGTCCCGGCCCAGTCGTCGGCCACGAAGTTGAGGAACCAGGCGAGGTGGAACTTCTCGGACGGCATGCGGACCTCCGGGGCCAGACGTTGTTCTCCCCTCTGGCTCAGTACGTCACGCCAGTGGTGACGTTCTGAGCCACGGGGAAGGGGGATCCCCGAGGAGAGCAGGTCGGTGTTTCGGCGCCCGCGCACCGCCTTGACGGCTCGGTCACGGCGATCTGTCAGACATCTGGCCGGGCCCGTTGGCGATTGCCGTACGGTAGGACCTCTGGTAGACGTGGCCCCGTGAGCGCCGCCCGCACGACCCGCCCCGACGCCGGCCGGCCGCGCACCCGGGTCTCGAGGGGCACGCTCTCCCGGGAGCACATCGTCGACGCCACCCTGCGCCTTGTGCGCGACGAGCCCGACGGCCCCATCACCATGGAGCGGGTGGCCTCGGTGCTCGGCACCCGCCCGATGTCGCTCTACACCCACGTCCGCAACCGCGACGAGCTCGTCGCCCTGGCCGCCCAGCAGGCCCTGCGGGAGTGGGACGCCTCGGTGCCGAAGGGCGCCCGGTGGGACAACCAGCTGCGGGCCTGGTGCCGATCGCTGCGCGAGCACGTCCAGGCCTACCCGCCCCTGATGCTGGAGATGACGAGCCAGGGCACGTTCCAGCCGGCGCTGCTCGAGGCGGTGGCCGTGCTCGCCCGCATCCTGCGCAAGGCCGGCCTCGAGGGTCAGGCGCTCGCCGCCGCCCTCCGCTGGGTCCCCCAGACCGTGCTCGGTGCCATCATCCTCGAGCTGTCCCGCCCCGAGGGGCTGGAGACGCCCGACCACGAGGCGGCCGCGATCTACGGCTCGCTGGCCTCGCTCGACCCGACCGACCGGGCGCAGTACGACGACGTCCTGCCGTACTTCGCCAGCCCGGATCTCGCCGACCTGTTCGACTACTCGATCGACCGCCTGGTCGACGGGGTGCGGGCGGTGGCAGCAGGGACCTGAACGCCCGAGGCTCGGGCACCACGAGGGGGACACACCGATGACCGACGAAACGATGAAGGCCTGGCGCGTGCACAGCTACGGCCAGCCGCTCGACGTGCTGCAGCTCGACGAGGTGCCCGTGCCGGTGCCCGACCCGGGCGACCTGCTGGTGAAGGTCGAGGGGATCCCGTTGAACCTCAACGACCTCGAGCGCATCAACGGCGGCAACATGATGGTGCGCCCGGAGCTGCCCTACAGCCCCGGCATGGAGGTCACCGGCACCGTCGTGGGGGCGGGCGACGGCGCCGAGGCCTTCATCGGGAAGCGGGTGTCGGCCACCACCAAGATGGCCATCGGGGGCTACGCCGAGTTCGCCCTGTGCCCCGCGGTCGCCGCCTTCGAGATGCCGGCCGAGGTCGCCATGCCCGACGCCGCCGCGCTCTTCTTCCCGTACCACCTGGCCTGGCTCGGCCTGTTCGACCGGGCCGAGCTCACCGCCGGTGAGACCGTCCTGATCCACGCCGCCGCCGGCGGGTCCGGGTCGGCCGCCATCCAGCTGGCCAAGGACGCCGGCGCCCGGGTGATCGCCACCTGCGGCAGCGCCGAGAAGGTCGCGCTGTGCCTCGAGCTCGGCGCCGACGTGGCCATCGACTACACCGTCGACGACATCGCCGAGGTCGTGCTGGCCGAGACCGGCAACCAGGGCGTCGACGTGGTGTTCGACAACGTCGGCGAGGCCGTGTGGGCGGCGTCGCTCAAGAGCCTCGCCTACAACGGCCGCTACGTGATGATGGGCTTCGCCTCCAACAAGGAGGTCGCCGACGAGCCGTTCATCGTGCCCCGCACCTTCATGCTCTCCAACGCCCGGCTCTGCGGCGTGATGCTCAACTACCAGAGCGCCGACATGGTGGGCTTCCTCAAGGGGGCCATGGGCTGGAACGTGGTGCCCTCCGAGGTCGGCGCCCGCATCCAGGGCGAGATCCTCGAGCGCTACCGCGCCGGGCGCATCCGCACCGTGATCGGCGAGGTCGTGCCCTTCGACGAGCTGCCCCGCGCCATCGACGCCATGGCCAACCGCGGCACCGTCGGCCGCATCGTCGTCACCACCTGAGGTCCCCTCTCGCGCTTCTGGCATGCGTTCTGCACCACAGGGGGTGCAGAACGCATGCCAGAACGGGTGGTCACGGGCGGTGCCGCGGGTCGCGGGTCGCGGGGCCGAGCTCGGGCGGTGGGTCAGCCGGGCATGGTGTCGACGCCGGGCTTCTCCTCCGGGGGCAGGCCGAAGTGGTCGATGTACTCGGCGAACAGCTCCCGGGTGGCATCGCGGTCGATGCCGTAGTCCTCCGGGCGGTACGAGTGCACGCCGTGCTTGCCGGGAGGGTTGTCGTCGATGAACGCCTTCATGGCCGTGGCGCCCTCGTCGGACATGGGCAGGTCGAAGGCGTCGTAGATGCTCTCGACGACGGAGAACTGGTCGCGCACGAAGTCGGTGAACAGCACGTCGTAGAAGAGGGCGTCCGGGTACTCCTTGGCCTGGCGCACGCTGATGCCGTTCATCAGCACCCGGTGGAGGCGAGGGGTCCAGTCGGCGGCGATCTCGTGGGGGTCGACCGAGTCGCTGCCCACGCCCCGCACCAGCGTCGTGAGGCTGGCGTAGGAGGTCATCGACTTCACCGGGTCGCGGTGGGTGAACACGATGCGGGCGTCGGGGTAGGTCTCGAGCAGCTGGTCGAGGCCCCAGAGGTGGGCGCCGGTCTTGAGCACCCAGCGGTCGCCGGGGTTGTGGGCCTGCATGTGCTGGAGCTGGCGCTGATGGAAGGCGTAGACGGTGGAGAAGTCGGCCTCGTCGTCGACCCAGTCCTGGTAGCTCGGCACCCGGAACTGGTTGTGGAAGAGGGGCGTGATCATCGCCTCGCCCATCATCACGACACACTCCTGGGAGAGCTCGGCGCCCATCGGGTGGATGGCCTTGAACTCGGGGAGCTCCTTCTCGCGGTCGGGGAAGGTGGCGGCCGCCATGGCGATGCGCGGGTCGGTGGTGAAGGTCTCGGCGCGGGGCGGCGGGGAGGCGAACATGACCTCCCACGTGAGCGGAGCCCGGTTGGCAGGGTCCGAGGCGAGGATGTCGTGGAGGATCGTGGTGCCGGTGCGGGGCATGCCGATGATGAACACCGGCTTCACGATCTTCTGGCCGGCGATGGCCGGGTCGGTCTTGCGGTCGTCGACGTAGCCGAGCCGGTTGACCGTGTGGCCGAGCATGCGCTCGCGGGCGATGAAGTGGCCCAGGTCGTTCAGCTGCGCCTCGGTGCGGAGCGAGTCGAGCGTGCGGCCCAGGCCCTCCACGTAGACGTCGCCGTCGTCGCCCAGGTCGGTGAGCCCACCGGTGCGGTTGCTCGACTCTTCCAGGATGGCGTCGACCTGCAGCTCGGCGTCGTTCCCCACGATGGTCCCCCTGTCGTCTCCGCCGGGGCCCCCTGCCCCGACGTCGTTACCGTACTACGTACGGTTGCGGCGTCGCCCGAGAAGCCCGCCCCGAGCGGGTGCGTCGTCGGGGGGTGGCGGGGGTGCCGCCGAGGGAGCCGGAGGCGGCGGGGGTGGAGGAGCCGGTGGGGGTGGCGGCGGGTCGTCGTCGTCCGGGATGCCCTCACCCAGGTGGTCAGCGGCCTGGTGCCCCGTCTCGCGCAGCCCGTCGGGGTCGTAGCCGCAGCCGTGGCACCAGTCCCAGGTCGGCTGGACGACCACCGAGCACTGTGGGCACCGCACCTCGTCCCATCCGCCGGACGGAGTCGGGTCGTCGTCGATCGGGTCGTCCACGTCGCACTCCCATCGTCTGGTCGCGCCGTCACCGACGATCCTACGGAGTGGGGCCCGTCGGCGCTGCCGGGCGTCGCCCTCCTCGGGCCCGGACGCGAAAGGAGCCACCGGCGGTGCCGGTGGCTCCTCGCAGATCAGAGTGACCTGGGCTCAGATGGCCCGGACGTTCTGGGCTTCTTCGCCCTTCTTGCCGGGGGCCACGTCGAACTCGACCTTCTGGCCTTCGTCGAGGCTCTTGTAGCCGTCGCCCTGGATGTTGGAGAAGTGGACGAACACGTCGTCGCCCTGCTCGCGAGAGATGAAGCCGAAGCCCTTCTCGGCGTTGAAGAACTTCACGGTACCTGTAGTCAAGAGACTGTCTTTTCGTTAGTTGCGACGGTCGAAGTGACCGAACGCATGAACGACCCTAGTGGCACATCCGCGATTCCGTGCCCGGCCGGCCCCCGTGGCCGCCGGCCGCTCAGACGTCGGGGATGGCCTTGGGGACGAGGTCCTCGGCGGCGAGGCCGTCGACCTCGAGGTTCTTGCCGGTGATCCACGAGGCGGCGGGCGACGCGAGGAACACCACGGCCCGGGCGATGTCCTCGGGGGTGCCGTTGCGCCGCATGGCCGTGCGCTCGGCCATCTGCTCGCGCACCTCGTCGGGCACGTAGCGCCGCAGCGCCGCGGTCTCGACCGCGCCCGGCAGCACACCGTTGACCCGCACCCGGGGTGCCAGGTCGGCCGCCATGAGCCGGGTGAGTTGGGCCACAGCGGCCTTGGTGAGCGAGTGGGTGAGGGTGCCCCGGCCGGCGTTGCGACCGGCGACCGAGCCGATGTTGACGATGGACCCGCCGCCCTCGGCGAGCATGTGCGGCACGGCGAGGCGGCTGAGCTCGAACGCCGCCGACACGTTGAAGTGGAACGACGACTCGAGCTGCTTCACGGTGGTGTCGAGGAACGGCTTCGACACCGAGCCGCCGGCGTTGTTGACCAGCACGTCGAGGCGGCCGAGGCCCTCGGTGGTGGCGGCCACGATCGCGGCGAGGTGGTCGAGGTCGTTGACGTCTCCGGGGAGCACGAGCGCCCGACGCCCGCGGGCGCGCACGGCCTCGGCCACCTCCTCGAGGTCGCCCTCGGTGCGGGCGGTGAGGGCCACGTCGGCGCCCAGGTCGGCCATGGCCACCGCGGTGGCGGCACCGATGCCCTGGCCGGCACCGGTGATCAGCGCCACCCGGCCGTCGAGGCGGAAGGCGGCGAGGGTCGGGTTGGTGGTGGCGGGGTCGGGGCTCATCAGTCGTCGCCGAAGCCGCTGGCCGGACGGGAGAAGACCTCGCGCACGAGGGGCTCGAAGGCCTCGATCGGCAGCGTGTCGTAGTCGGGGTCGAACGCCTGCTGGTCCCACGCTCCGCAGAAGTGGGCGGCGGCGTCGAAGTGGGGGCTGCCCCGGTACCGCTCCCTGGCGTCGCGGTCGAAGCCGATCTTGTGCCAGTAGTGGTACCCCTGGAAGACGCCGTGGTGGCGGACGACCCAGGTGGTCTCCTCGTCGACGTAGGGCGCCACGATCGCCGCCGCCAGCTCGCTGTGGTTGGCGGGGGCCAGCGCGTCGCCGACGTCGTGGAGCAGGGCGGCCACGACCATGTCGGTGCGGGCGCCGTCGCGCAGGGCCCGGGTAGCCGTCTGCAGCGAGTGCTCGTAGCGGTCGACCTGGTAGCCGAGGGTCGGGCCCTTCAGCGTGTCGAGCTGGGCGAGCAGCCGATCGGCGACCCTGTCGTTGAGATGGAGCTGCGCCTCCGAGACGACCACGGCCAGCTCCTCGGCCGTGGCGTCGTCCATGCGCGTGAACGTGCCGTTCGTTGCCATCGCATCCCCCTCGACCTCGACGTCCGGGCGAGCGTAGCCACCCCGGGCGGGGGAGCCCCGTGCCCGGAGGGCGGCCACCGCTCCCGTCCGGCGTCGACGGCGCCCCGATGGGGTCGACCGGTCAGGCGCTCGACGTCGGGCCGGGCCGCGGTCGCCGCCACGAGCTCCCGGGCCGCTACCCAGCCACCGCCGGCCATGGCGATGCGCACCTCGCGGGCCCGGTGCTCGGCCCCGGCGGCCTGGGTGCCCATGGGTCGGTCGGGGGTCCGGCGGACGGTCCGCTGGGCGGGCCGACGGTCGGGCCGGTCGAGGGACCGATCCTCGAGCTCGTCGGCGGTGATGGTGTCCGTGTCGGTCATCTCGCACTCCTCGGTTCGGGTGTCCGGTCGGGGCCTCTCCTCGACCTGGGACCACTGTCCGCCCGGGGGTTGAGCGCAACCTGAACCGGGCCTGTGAAGTCGCGACGAACGGGTGGCGGCCCGGTGCCTGCTCGTCACCGTCCCGGCGGCGGCGGCTGCGCCCGTAACATCCGCCGATGCCGCGCGACGCCACCGAGACCAGGCGCAAGCTCCTCGACGCGGCCGCGCTGGCCTTCGCCGAGGACGGCGTGGCCAACGCCTCGCTCGTCGACATCACCCGGCGGGCCGGGCAGCGCAACAGCGGCGCGCTGCACTACCACTTCGGCTCCCGTGAGGGCGTGCTGTGCGCGGTGCTCGACGAGCACGCCGACTTCCTGGCCCAGCGCGAGGGCGAGCTCCTGGCCGTCGCCCGCACGCGCCCGGCCTCCGATGTGGCCTCGGTGGTCGAGGCCGTCGTGCGCCCGGCGGCCGAGCTGGCCGAGAGCGGGTGGCGGGGGCGCTGCTTCCTCCTGATCCTGGCCGACGTGGTGGAGGAGGACCCGGTCAACTTCGGGCCCGAGCTCAACGCCGTGCTGGCCCGCACCGGCGGCCAGGCGGTCTACGACCTGCTCATCGAGCGGATGCCGAAGCTCCCCGCCGACGTCCTCATCGAGCGCCTCTCGCTGATGACGATGGTCATCCTGCGCGCTGTCGCCGACCGGGCCCGGATCCAGGGCCCCGGGGCGCGGCCGGGGCGGGGGAGTGCGACCACCAGCCGACGAGGCCGGGCCCAGCTGCCCTACGAGGCGTTCGTCGACAACCTCGTGACCATGGTGGCGGCGGCCGTTGCCGCACCAGGGCCGCCTGTTCGACGCACCCGTTGACGTAAACGGGGGTGTTCACTACGGTCTCCACCACACCGGTGCGTCGCCACCGGTCGTCGGGCTGCCGGGGGGTCGCCCGATCAGGGAGGGGATGTCGTGACCACGACGGAGCCGCGCCTCGACGCCGAGGCGCTGATGGCGGTTGCAGTGGAGCAGACGGGGCTCGACGACTTCGGGCCGTCGTCGTTCCGTGAGGGCCTCGACGTGTACTGCGCGTCGGTGCCCGAGGCGCAGCTCAACGAGCTCGGCCACGCGGTCGTGCCGGGCAACATCGTCGGTGCCCTGACCAACCGGTTGAAGGTCATCGACTGGGCCAAGGCCCACCCCGAGGTCGGCGACGAGCAGATCGAGGCGCCCTTCGTCGTGGTCGGCATCTTCCGTGCCGGCACGACCTTCCTGAGCTACCTGCTGGAGAAGGACGCCCGCCACCGCCCGCTCTTCGGCTGGGAGGCACAGGACAGCGTGCCGCCGCCCGACCCGGCCACCGTCGCCACCGACCCCCGCATCGAGGCCACGGTGATCGGTCGCCAGATGCTCGACAGCATCAACCCGCAGATCAAGGTGGTGCAGAACGAGGAGCCCGACGGGCCCACCGAGTGCATCGCCGTGCTGAACCAGGACTTCAAGTCGCTGCTGTGGGAGGCGCTCACCAACGTCCCGACCTACGGGGCCTGGCTGCACGGCACCGACCACGCGTCGGCGTACGAGTACCACCGCACGGTGCTGCAGGTCCTGCAGAGCGGGGGCGTGCGGGGCCGCTGGTCGCTCAAGAGCCCGCACCACGTGCTGCACCTCGACGCCCTCACCGCGGTCTACCCCGACGCCCGCATCGTCGTCATGCACCGCGACCCGCTGGTGCTGTCGGCCTCGGTCTGCAGCCTCATCTCGACGCTGTCGGGCACGTTCTCCGACGCCGACCACAGCGCCTACATCGCCGAGCACTGGACCGACATGCTCTCCCGTTCGGTCGACGCGCTGAACACCTTCCGCGACGCCAACCCGCAGGTCCCGATCGTCGACGTGCAGTACGCCGAGCTGGTCGGCGACCCGCTCGCCACGATGGAGCGCGTCTACGGCGCCTTCGACGACGAGCTCACCGGCCAGGCCGCCGACGCCATGCGGGCCCACGTCGACTCCCGCCCGAAGGGCCGGTTCGGCACGCACCGCTACGACCTCGACGAGTTCGGCCTCGACGGGCCGGCACTCACCGAGCGCTTCGCCGACTACGTCGAGCGCTACCAGATCCCGCTCGAGTCTCGCGACTCGGCGTAACGGCGACCGGGGGGTCGTCACGAGGGCGCGTCAGCGCCACCGACGGAGCAACACCACAGAAGAACAAGGGGACAGCATGCGACACCGATCAGGGGCCGACGGCCCCCGACCATCACACTCACCACGACGACGACGCCTCGGCCTCGGTGTCGCGGTGCTGCTCGCCCTCGCCCTCGTGGCGGGAGCGTGCTCGAGCGGCCGCAGCAGCGATGCCGGCGACGGCAGCACGGCCACGACCACGGCAGCGGCCGACGAGACGGCCTTCGGCGACCTCGCCTCGCCGTGCGGTCCCGGTGACGCCACCGGTGCCACCGCCCAGGGCGTCACGGCCGACGCCGTCACCATCGGCTACGGCGACGACGCCGGCTACCAGCCCGCGCCGGGCCTGAGCCACGAGCTCTCCGACGCCATGAAGGCGATGATCGCCTGGTGCAACGACCAGGGCGGCATCAACGGTCGCAAGGTCGTCGGGAACTACTACGACGCCAAGGTCACCGAGGTCACCAACGCCATGACCCAGGCGTGCGAAGAGGTCTTCATGCTCGTGGGCCAGGGCTGGGTGTTCGACTCCGGCCAGGAGACGACCCGCCAGGGCTGCGACCTGCCGTCGGTGCCCGGCTACGCGGTCAGCCCGGCGTTCAGCAACGCACCGAACATGATCGCCCCCGTGCCCAACCCGGTCGACTACATGCCGACCCAGTTCGCCGCCGCCTTCCAGAAGCTCTTCCCCGAGGAGATCAAGAAGACGGGCCTGGTCTACGCCGACTACCCGGCGACGAAGGACCCGAAGGACAAGGTCGTGGCGACCTACCCGGCGTTCGGCTTCCAGTTCCTGCCGTGCGACCAGATCTACGGCATCCAGGGTGAGAGCGACTGGAAGCCCCTGGCCCAGAAGCTGAAGGACTGCGGGGCCGAGACCGTCTACTTCGCCGGCTCGCCGTACCCGAACTTCGAGAACTTCCTCGATGCCGCCAATCAGATCGACTACCACCCGATCTGGTTCAGCGACGCCAACATGTACGACGAGACCCTCGCCCAGTGGAACGTGAACGGCTACGCCGACAAGGTGTACATGCGGTCGTCGTTCACGCCGCTCTTCGAGGCCGACAAGGTCCCGGCGACGCAGAAGTACATCGACATCGTCACGAAGTCCGGCGGCGAGACCAATCAGCTCGGCCAGCAGGCCGCGTCGGCGTTCCTCCTCTGGGCTACCGCGGCGAAGCAGTGCGGCTCGACCCTCACCCGTGACTGCGTCATGGGCGAGCTGGCCAAGGTCACCAGCTGGACCGGTGGCGGCATGCACTCGGAGGGCAACCCGGCCGAGAACCTGCCCGCCACCTGCGGCATGGTGATGAAGCTGACGGGCACCAATTTCGAGCGGGTCTACCCGGAGGAGCCGGGCACGCTCGACTGCAGCCCGACCTACGTGCAGCCGGTCACCGGCCCGCTGCTCGAGCGGGCGAACCTCGACGCCAACCGGCAGTCGCAGCTGCAGTAGCCGTCCGTCCCGGGAGCCTGCGTCAGCCGGAGACGGCGCGCAGGCCCCCGGGACGAGCCAGCACCAGCTCGTCGAGGGCCCGTCCGGACGCCTCGTCGTGGGGGACGTGGACGACGAGGCGCTGGTCGGTGCCGGCCACCTGCATCGACTCGTACGCCAAGCGGAGCTCGCCGGCCTCGGGATGGCGGATCCGCACCACGGAGTTGCGCTGGGCCACCGTCGGCCCAGAGGCCAGGCGGTCGCCGAGGGCGGACGCCCCGTCGCCGAGGCTCTCGAGCAGTGCGTCGAGGGCCGGATCGCCCCGGCGGTTGTCGGCGCTGACCTCGGCCGCGGTGGCGTCGGCGACGACGTCCCACGCGGGGTAGGCGGCCCGGGCCCGGGGGTCGGAGAACAGGTAGCGCACGAGGTTCGGGCTCGGATCGTCGAGCACGCCGAGGCCCTCGAACAGCAACGCCCATGCCGTGGTGTGGATGAGCACGTCGCCGGTGCGGTCGACGACGGCGGCCACGGTCGGCTCGAGCCGCGAGACGAGCAGCTGGACGGAGGGGCGGACCTCCCGGTCGGGCGGCTGGATGGTCGGGCACATCTCGCCGGAGCGGTTGATGGCCCCGAGCATCATGAGGAGCGATCGCTCGTCCTCCGACAGCTGGAGCGTGTCGGACAGGGCGGCCAGGACCTGGGCCGACGGGTTCCGGTCGCGGCCCTGCTCGAGCCGGGTGAGGTAGTCGACGCTCACGCCCGCCAGGGTCGCCAGCTCCGCCCGCCGGAGGCCGGGGGTGCGCCGCCGTCCGCCCGGGGGCAGGCCGACCTCCTCCGGGCTGATGGCCTCACGGCATTGGCGGAGGAAGGTCCCGAGCTCGTTGTCGGCCATCGGCCCAGTGTGCCGGGACTGCCTCGCGATGAGGATGGCCCTGCGGGGGCCAGCCTCCGCAGGGCCGGTCGTGACCCGGCCTCCCTGTTCGGCGGCCGATGCCCCACGGTGTCCCCATGACCACAGACACCAGCCCTCCGACCGCCACCACCGCACTCCCGCTGCCCGCGGGCCGTTGGGAGCTCGACGCCAACCACTTCCGCGTCGGCTTCGCCATCCGCCACCTCGGCGTGTCCAAGGTGCGGGGCCAGTTCCTGAACGTGACCGCCGAGCTCGTCGTGGGCCCGACCGCCGCCGAGAGCTCGCTCACCGCCACCGTCGACCTGGCGTCGATCGACACCGGCAACGCCGACCGCGACGCCCACGTCCGGTCGCCGGACCTGCTCGACGTGGCCGTGCGGCCCACGATGGACTTCCGCGCCACGTCGCTGGAGGGCACGGGCGACGACCTCGTGCTGCTCGGCGACCTCACCATCGGCGAGATCACCCGCCCGGTGTCCTTCGCCGTCGAGTACGGCGGGGTCGAGGCCTTCCCGGCCGACGGCCGCCTGCACGCCGGCTTCGAGGCCACGGGTGAGATCCGCCGCAAGGACTTCGACCTGGTCGGTGGCCTGCTGGGCACCACCATGCTGGGCGACGTGGTCAAGGTCGAGATCGACCTCCAGTTCGTCGCCGTCGACGAGCCCGCCGCAGCGGGGTGAACCGCCCCGACAGTGGGGTCGACCTCGGCCGGCCCCACGCCCGGGGGGCGGTCAGTCGTCGAACGACCAGGGGCCGTTGCCCCCGATGCGCTCGACTTCGATCATCACGGTGACGGCGGTGGCCGACCGGCTGAGGTTGAGCTGGTGGTCGGCCCGGCCGACGTAGGTGCGGCACAGCTCGTCGCACAGGTCCTTGTCGGCGGGGCCGTCGAGCACGCGGGCCTCGCCGTAGACGAGCAGGTGCTGCTGGGTGCCGGTGAGGTTGCGGGCCTCGTCCTCGATGGAGAGCACGACCGCGGGCTCGCGGCGGATGTTGCGCACCTTGGCGGTGGAGCCCTCGGCGCAGAAGAAGACCTGGTCGCCGCGCACCCCGCACCAGACGACCGAGACCTGAGGACTGCCGTCCCGGTTCTGCGTGACCACGTGAGCCAGCGCGTTCGAGCCGAGGAGCGCTTCGGCAGGGGCCGGGATGGATCGGAGCACCGTCATGGTCACCTCCTGTGTGTGGTGACGACCAGGGTGCACCCTCGGCGACGCCTTGGGAAGGGCTGCGCCTCGTGAATCCGTGCACGAGAAGGGCCCGGCCGCAACGGCCGGGCCCTCGTCGTGCTGTCGGATGCGCTGCGGTCGCCTAGAGGTCGGCGGGGCGCAGCACGAAGGCGATGCCGTGGGCGATGCCGTTGCTGGCCTGGATGTCGAGCTTGCCGGGGACGAGGAACGGGTCGACGTCGTTGGGGTCGTTGTCCGCGAGGATCGCCGAGCCGAAGATCTTCACCGGGGTCACCTTGATCTGCCCGCCCTGGAGGGTGGTCAGAGGCGTGCCGCGGGGAACGCTGAGCGCCGTCTTCGAGTCGATGTCGGCGCCGGGGATCACGTGGTACTTGACGACGGTCTCGAGGGTCGAGGTCGGCAGCGCCTTCACCAGCGCGGTGGCCACGGTGGACTCACTGGCGAACCAGTACTTGAAGCCGAGCACGTCGGCGGCCAGCGCCTGGAACGCCCGGTCGTTCGGGAGGAAGACGGTGAGCTTCGGGCTCTTCGGGTCGCCGGCGAGGGCGAGGGGCGAGCTCGGGTTCTCGGCGAGGATCTTGTCGACGACCGCATCGATGATGTCGAAGTCGTACCAGTTGCGGTCGAAGCCGCCACCCTGGGCGTCGAGGATCTGCTTCAGGGTCGGGGCGGAGGGGCTGCTGGCTCCGGCGGGTGCGGCGAACGCCAGGCTCCCGGCCATGGCGAGGGCGGCGACGCCGCCGGCGACGAGCTTGCGGATGCGCATCGTGGATCTACTCCCTTTGACGGTGGTGGTGGCGGCAGCCGTCCGGCCCGCCGCCACCTGTCCGTCACCGATCCACGAACCGGATTACTGCTAAATGCAAGATCCTCCGTTCTGGTGGAGATCTTCCCCCGGAATCGGGGGGTGTCTCTTCTCAGGACATCGGTGACAGTTGATGTCGCGAGACATGGGTGACACCTGTTGGGCCGTGACGATGGGTCATGGCCGGGAAGGTGACTCCGATGTCGGTGAAGGTGTTCGCGGCGGTGACGGCGCTTGTTGAGGGCCACCCGGTGAACGTGTCGGCGGTGTGCGCCGACAACGGGGTGTCACGCAAGACGTTCTACAAGTGGGCGGCTCGATATCGCGCCGAGGGGCTGGCGGGGCTTGAGGAACGTTCTCGGCGCCCGTTGTCGTCACCGACCCAGATCTCGGTCGAGGTCGAGGACCACATCGTGAGGCTTCGCAAGGAGCTGATCGACGCGGGCCTCGATCACGGGGCGACCACGATCTCATGGCATCTCGCCCGCTCAGAGCTCGATGCGGTCCCGTCGATCGCTGGCGTTCATCGAGTGCTGGTCCGTCGAGGGCTGATCCAGCCTCAGCCGAAGAAGCGCCCGAAGTCGTCGTGGCGTCGTTTCGAAGCCGCTGCGCCGAACGAGCGCTGGCAGATCGACGCGACTGACTGGGTCACAGCGACCGGCGTGGTCAAGGTCTTCAACATCATCGATGACCACTCCCGGGTCGCGATCGCGTCCCGGGCCGTGCTCGAAGCAACGTCGCTCGAAGCGTGGGCCACGTTCAGTCAGGCCGCAGCGGTGTGGGGTCTGCCAGCCGGGGTGTTGTCGGACAACGGCTTGTGCTTCTCCGGGAAGCTGCGCGGGTTCGAAGTCGAGTTCGAACGACAGCTGCGAGACGCCGGGATCCGACCGGTGTGCGGGCGGCCCTATCACCCGCAGACCACCGGCAAGATCGAACGATTCCAACAGACCCTCAAGAAATGGCTCCGCCAACAACCACTCGCTCGAGATGCCGTCGAGCTACAGGCCCAGCTCGACAAGTTCCGCGAGCTCTACAACCACCACCGCCCCCACCAAGGCATCGGGCGAGTCACCCCGATCACCCGCTGGCACGCCACCCCCGCCGCAGGCCCGGCGCCCGAACCGCTCGCCCATCCCGTCTGGCCCGCCCGCCTCCTCGAGGGCACCGTCGCCGCCGACGGCACCGTCCAAGTGAGCCGACTCCGCATCCACATCGGGGTCGAGTGGGAACACCACCGCGCCCAGGTCCAAATCGCCGGAACCGCCGCCAACGTCTTCATCGACGGGACACTCATACGCCACCTCACCCTCGACCCCGACCGCTCCTACCAACCCTCCGACCGCAAACGAGGAGGCCCTCGCCGCCCCCGCCTACATTCCTGACTGTCACCGATGTCTCGCGACATACCTGTCACCCATGTCCCGCGACAGCACACCCCCGGAATCGGGGGGTGGACCTCCACCAGAACGGGAGTGTTCGGACGGCCGGTGACGTCAGTCGAGCGAGGGGGTGCGGGTGTCGCGGCCCGAGCGCAGCACCGCGCCGGGGCGGTCGGCGGTGATCTCGCCGTCGGCGACGATGGCCCGGCCGTTGACCACGACGTGCTCGACGCCGCTCGAGCCGGCGTAGAGGCGGGCGGCGCCACCGGGGAGATCGGTGCGCAGCGAGGCCGCGTCGGTGTCGATGGTGGCGGGGTCGAAGACCACGATGTCGGCGTGGTGGCCGACCTCGAGGCGTCCGCGGTCGACGAGGCCGTAGAGCTGCGCCGGCACGTCGGTGATCATGTGCACGGCCTCCTCGAGCGGCAGCAGGCCCTTCTCGCGGACGGCCTCCCCGAGCAGCACGGTGGAGTAGTTGAAGGTGGCGAGCATGTCGAGGTGGGCGCCGGCGTCGGAGGCGCCGATCACGGCCCGGCCGTCGCGCCACACGTCGAGGCGGAGCTTCCACTCGTCGTCGGTGGAGGTGGGGGCGTCGGGCCCGAAGCTCGTCAGCAGGTCGTCGGAGAGCGAGATGTCGCACAGCACGTCGAACGGGTCACGGCCCTGCTCGGTGGCGATCTCGCCGATGGTGCGCCCGACGTACTGCCGGTTCTCCGGCTGCACGACGTCGAAGATGCGCTTCGTGGTCCAGTCGGCCAGCCCGACCATGGGCCCGGGCGACTTGGCCTGCTCGTCGAGCTTCTTGCGGGCCACCGGGTCGGCGAGGATCGCCGCCTTCTCGGCCTTGGGCAGCGTCATCACGTGCTCCCAGCCGGGCAGAGCGTCGAGCACGAAGCCGGCGGCGAACGAGAGGCGGATGCCGAACGGCTTCGGGATGGTGAGGGCCACGACCTTGCCGCCCTTGGCCCGGGCGACGTCGCCGGCGGAGAGCTGGTTCTCGATGTTCGGCGCGCTCAGCGCGTTGATCACGAGGATGTTCCAGTTGAGCGGGCGCTGGGCGGCGGCCGACATGTCGGCCATGAGCTCCTTGGCCCACGGCTCGAACGGCCCGACCATCGGGAGGAACTCGAGCGACGTGCCCTCGTGCTGGCCGGCGACGCGGCACAGCTCGACGAGCTCCTGCTCGGTGGCATACCGCGACGGCACCATCTGGCCGTCGGCGTCGTTGTGGGTGCGGGCCCACGACGACGAGAAGCCGATGCCCCCGGCCTCGAGGCCGTCGTGGAGGAGCCGGCCCATGGCCGTGACCTCGTCGTCGGTGGCGGGGCGCTGGTTGGCGTCGCCCCCCATCACGATGCGGCGGATGGCGGAGTGGCCCACCATCATCCCGACGTTCACGCCGACCCGGCCCTCGAGGGCGTCGAGGTACTCGGCGGTGGTGCGCCACGACCACGGCACCCCGGTGCGCAGCGACTCGAGGGGCATGCCCTCGACGCGGGCGAGCATGCGCATGAGGTAGTCGCCGTCGGACGGGTCGTCGGACAGCGGGGCGATGGTGAAGCCGCAGTTGCCGGCGAGCACGGTGGTGACGCCGTGCAGGGGCGAGGGGGTGAGGGCGCCGTCCCAGAAGATCTGTGCGTCGAAGTGGGTGTGCACGTCGACGAAGCCGGGGGCGACGACCTTGCCGGTGGCGTCGATGGTGCGGGCGGCCTCGCCGTCGACCTGGCCGATGGCGACGATGCGCCCGTCCTTCACGCCGACGTCGGCGCGGCGGCGGGCCGCGCCGGTGCCGTCGACGACGTCGCCGCCGCGGATGATCAGATCGAGCACGGGAGCTCCCCCTCGTCGTGGATGACCCCGCCATGGTGGCACCCTCCGGCGGTCGTGACCGAAGGCACGGCCTCCCCGGGGATGCGACGATGGCGCCATGACCGCGACACCCGACGGAACCAGCCTCCTCGACCCCGGCCTCACCTCCATGCTGGGGGCCTTCTCCCTGCCCGACATCACCAGCCCGGAGGTCCTGGGCGCGATCCGCGCCGGCATGGCCCAGACCATCGTGGCCATGGGCTCCACCGAGGCCGTCGAGCGCACCGACCACCTGGTTCCGGGCGACCACCCGGTGCCCGTGCGGGTGCACCGCCCCCGTGGCGTCGAGGGCCCGCTGCCCTGCGTCTTCGCCATCCACGGCGGCGGCATGATCCTCGGCAGCTACGACATGGACGACAGCACCTTCGAGGCCTGGTGCCAGGAGCTGGGCGTCATGGGCGTGTCGGTCGAGTACCGCCTCGCCCCCGAGTTCCCGTTCCCTGCGCCGCTCGACGACTGCGAGCGAGGCCTGATGTGGGCGGTCGAGCACGCCGACGAGCTCGGCATCGACCTCGACCGCCTCGGCGTCTTCGGCATCAGCGCCGGTGCCGGCCTGGCCGCCGGGCTCGCCATCCGGCTCCGCGACAACGGCGGGCCGAGCCTGGCGTTCCAGCTCCTCGAGACCCCGATGCTCGACGACCGCCAGATCACCGAGTCGGCGACCACCGACGACCTCCTCATCTGGTCGACGGTGTCCAACACCTTCGGCTGGCGTTCGTACCTCGGCGACCTCTACGGCGCCGACGTGCCCGCCGAGGCGGCCCCGGCCCGGGTGGCCGACCCCGCCGGGCTCCCGCCCACGTTCCTCTCGGTCGGCACGGCCGACGGCTTCCGCGACGAGACGCTCGCCCACGCGCAGCGCCTCGCCGCGGCCGGTGTGCCCACCGAGCTGCACATGTACCCGGGGCTGCCCCACGGGTTCCAGGCGTTCGTCGACCACCCGGTCGTGAAGAACGCGGCGGTCGACCGGCGCGACTGGCTACGACGCCAGGTGCAGGCGCCGTAGCCGTCGCGTCCCGGGGTCAGACGGCGGTGAGGGCGGCGTAGGCCGACTCGACCGCGGCGCGGAGGGTGCCGGTGGGCCGGCCGATGAGCCGCGACAGGTCACCGGTCTCGACGAGCAGCTCGCCGGCGTCGGTGGCCCGGTCGACGTCGGCGATGACCTCGGCGACGGGCTCGGGCAGTCCGGCCCCGACGAGGATCGCGGTCAGCTCGGCCACCGTCACCTGCTGGAAGGCGATGTCACGTCCGGACACGTCGGCCACCACGGCCGCGAACTCCGGGAGGGTGAACGAGGCGTCGCCGCCGAGCTCGTAGATCGCGCCCTCGTGGCCCTCGCCGGTGAGCACTGCGGCCGCGGCCGCTGCGTAGTCGGCGCGGTCGGCGCCGCTCACCCGGCCCGTGCTCGTGGCCCGCACCACGGCGCCGTGCTCGAGGATCACCGGCAGCTGGCTGGTGTAGTTCTCGAAGTACCAGCCGTTGCGCAGGAGCGTGAGCGGGGCACCCAGTGCGGTGAGGGCGGCCTCGGTGCCGGCGTGCTCGTGGGCGAGGCGCATCGAGGTGGTGGGGGCGTGCGGCGCGCTCGTGTAGGCGAGGTGCCGGGCACCGGCGTCGAGGGCGGCCTGGGCCACCGCGGTGTGCTGGTCGACGCGCAGGCCGAACTCGGTGCCCGACACGATCAGCACCTTCTCGGCCCCGGCGAGGCCGGTGGCCAGCGAGCTCGGGTCGGAGTAGTCGATGCGACGCACGTCGACGCCCCGGGCGGCGAGGTCCCGCACCGCGTCGAGGTTGCGGCCC
Organism: Acidimicrobiales bacterium; assembly: GCA_965279255.1. Lineage (GTDB taxonomy): Bacteria > Actinomycetota > Acidimicrobiia > Acidimicrobiales > Acidimicrobilacustridaceae > CAMFLJ01. The sequence continues at coordinate 3,352,189 of OZ257146.1, read as the reverse complement.
CCGGCGACGATGCGGTTGGCGGGAACGCCGGCGTCGAGCAGGGACTCGACGACGAGGTGGCCGAGCTGGCCGGTTGCACCGGTGACGACGAGGGACATGGGGGGCCTCCTGGCTGCGGGCCGCTGGCGTTCAGCGGCGCAGGCACCTGCAACACTCCTTGCGCGCTGAAGCTTCCCGGGGCCGCTCGCCAGGTAGTTGGCAATGTGAACTAGTCTGCTCGCCGTGGTCGCCGATCCGGAGGCGACCGGGCCAGGGGGCTGACATGGACAAGCGTCTGCAGGACCGCGTCGCGGTGATCACGGGTGCCGGCGACGGCATCGGCCACGGCATCGCCCGTCGCTACGCCCAGGAGGGCGCCCGGGTCGTGGTCGCGGAGATCAACGACGACAACGGCGCCGCGGTGGCCGAGGAGCTCACCCGCGACTTCGGCACCGAGGCCGTGTTCCTCCACACCGACGCCACCCAGCAGGCCGACAACGAGGCGATGATCGCCGCCGCGGTCGAGCGGTGGGGTCGCCTCGACATCCTCGTGAACAACGCCTGGGGCGGTGACCAGGCCGGGCTCAAGCGGGTCGACAAGATGCCCGACTCGGCGATGGAGCACGCCTGGCTGATGAACGTGATGGGCCCGTTCTGGGCCATGAAGGCCTCGTTCCCGCACATGCGGGAGGCGGGCTGGGGCCGGATCGTCAACATCTGCTCGCTCAACGGCGTGAACGCCCACATGGGCTCCGTCCACTACAACTCCACCAAGGAGGCGCTGCGTTCGCTGACGCGCACCGCCGCTCGCGAGTGGGCCGGCTTCGGGATCACCGCCAACGTGATCTGCCCGGGCGCCAAGACCACCTCGTTCCGCATGTTCGAGCAGATGGCGCCCGAGATGGCCCGGGAGTCGGAGGCGGCCAACCCGATGGGCCACCTCGGCGACCCGGAGACCGAGATCGCCCCCATCGCCTTCTTCCTCGCCAGCGAGGACTCCTGCTACCTCACCGGCAACACCCTGTTCGCCGACGGCGGCAGCCACATCAACGGCGCGGTGTGGGTCCCCGACCTCAGCGACTGAGCCGACCGACCCGGTAGATCGCCGGCCCGATGGTGCGTTCGCCGGGTGGTGCCCCTAACATGTGACACAAGCGGCTCGATTGGTGCCGATTCCGTCACACGCGGGGAGACACGATGTACAACGCCGAAGAGATCACGAACGAGCTCGGCTACCAGCCGTTCGACGCCGACAACCACTACTACGAGGCCGAGGACGCGTTCACCCGCCACCTCGATCCCAAGCTCGGGCCCCGCGTCATCGAGTGGTGCCAGATCGGCAAGCGCAAGTACCACGTGATCGGTGGCCAGGTCAGCCGTGCGGTGACCAACCCCACCTTCGACCCGGTGTCGCCCGCCGGCGCCATGGCCGACTACTTCCGCGGCAACCCCTCGGGCAAGTCCCCGCTCGAGTACCTGGGTCGCCCCGAGCCCATCAACCCCGCGTACCGCGACCGTGACGCGCGCCTCGCCACCATGGACGAGCACGGCCTCCAGAAGATGTGGCTCTTCCCGACCCTCGGGATGATCTACGAGGAGCCCCTCAAGCACGACCCCGAGGCCGTCACCCACCTCTTCACCGCCTTCAACCGGTGGCTCGAGGAGGACTGGGGCTTCGCCTACCAGGACCGCATCTTCGCCGGCCCGTACATCTCCCTCGCCGACGTCGACTGGGCGGTCAAGGAGCTCGAGTGGGCGCTCGACCACGACGCCCGCACGATCGTGATGCGCCCGGCGCCCGTGTACACCGCCAACGGCGTGCTGGCCCCGGCCGACCCGGTCTTCGACCCCTTCTGGGCCCGGGTGAACGAGTCCGGCGTCACCGTCGTCGTCCACGCCGGCGACAGCGGCTACTCGCTGCAGGGCTACGCCCCGGAGAAGGGCTTCTCCGCCAGCTTCAGCGGCGGGTTCCGCCCCAACCTCGGCATGCTCCACATCGGCATCGAGCGGGCGATCTACGACTTCCTCGGGTCGATCATGGTCGACAAGATCTTCGAGCGGTTCCCGAACATCCGCCTCGCCTCGGTCGAGAACGGCTCCGGCTTCCTCGGTGACCTGTTCAAGAAGATGCGCGGCGCCTCGGCCAAGATGCCCGGCTACTTCGGCACCGACCCGGTCGAGCTCTTCCGCCAGAACGTGTGGATGAACCCGTTCTGGGAGGACGACGTGCGCGAGACCGCCGACGCCATGGGCACCGACCGCGTGATCTTCGGCTCCGACTGGCCCCACATCGAGGGCATGGAGCACCCGCTCGACTACGTCCCCGAGCTCAAGGTGTTCTCCGACGAGGACCGCAAGCGCATCCTCCTCGACAACGTCACCGAGCTGAACACCCGCCGCCCGGCCTGACGCCACGGCACACGGATCGAACGAGGGCCCGCCCGGAAGGGCGGGCCCTCGTCGCGCCCGGCCTCAGATCGACGGATCGCATTCGACGTCGGTGGCGCGGCGGCCGGCGAGCACCGCGGTGACGTGGGCCCCGGCCAGCAGGGCGATGCCGCAGATCCACAGCCACAGCATGATCACGGCCACCGATGCGAAGGCGCCGTAGGCCGCCTCGAGGTCGGGGCCCCACGCCACGTACACGGCCAGGCCGATGGAGCCGAGCACCCACATGGTGGTCGCCACCAGCGCACCGGGCGGGGCCGCCCCGGTGGCGCCGCCGGGGCGGTAGAGCACCGCGCAGCCGAGCAGCACGATGCCGACCACGAGCGGGTAGCGCAGCCACGAGACCCATCCGGGGAGGTCGGGGGCGAGGCCGAGCAGGGCCACCACGACGGCGGCCAGCGCGACGAGGACGAACACGCCGACCAGGCCGCGGGCCCGTGCCCGCACGAGCGAGGCCCGGGGGAGGCCGAAGGCGGCGTCGACCGCGTCGAGCAGGTGTCGCACGCCGGAGGAGGCCGACCACAACGCCACGAGCGCGGCGACGACCGCGGCGACGGTGAGCGAGCCGGTGCTGGCGCTGGTCAGGCGCTCGAGCTGGTCGAGCAGGAACTGTCGGCCCGGCCCGACGCTCTCGCCGAAGAGGTCGTCGAGCTCGTTGGCCACGTCGTTGGGGTCGGCGAAGAGGCCGTAGATCGCGATGAGCGCACCCATGGCGGGGATCACCGAGAGGAGGGCGAAGAAGGCGACCCCGGCCGCGGCGAGCAGCGCGTCGACGTCGCGCGCCCGCTGCCACGTCTCGACGCCGACCGACACCGCTCGTCGGGCCCGTCCGGTCTGGTTCATCAGCGGCGTCCTCCGGGGCGCATCGTGCCATCCCCGGTGCACCCGGCCGTCGGATGGGCGGCCGACGGGAGGGGGTGGGGTGGCGGTGACGGCTCGGGGACCTATCGTCCGGTGCGCCGCCTCCGGCGTCGCACCCACCCCCGTTCGAGGAGACCAGAGATGACCGACCGTTCCGCCTTCACCGACGAGCAGTGGCACGCCATCACCGACGCACCGGTGGCGATCATGCTCGCCGTCGCCATGGTGGGCGACCACGGGCCCATCTCGATGGTCAAGGAGTCGGCCGCCGGCGCCAAGGTCATGGCCATGCCGCCGCACTCGGGCCCGGCCGACGAGCTCATCGCCGCCATCGTCCCCGACGCGAAGGACAAGCAGGCCCGCCACGACGCCAAGCAGCACAAGGGCGCCACCCCGAACGTCATCGTCGACGGCCTCGTCGCCGACGTGCAGAACGCCGTGAAGGGCCTGGCCCACATCCCCGCCGAGGAGTCCGCCCAGGTGCGCCGGTGGTACTTCGACATCGCCACCGCCGTGGCCGGTGCGGCCAAGGGCGTGAAGCCCGCCGAGCAGCAGCTGCTCGACCGCCTAGCCGTGGTCCTCGACGTCACCGTCGCCTGACCTCGCGACCTCGGGTCAGGAGGCCGGGCCGCCTCCGCTGGTGCGTCGGCTGGAGCGGATGACGAGGCCGCCGGCGACCCCGACGAGGACGAGGAGCGCGACGCCTCCGATGAGCACGCCGTTGACGCCGCCCCCACTGCTGTCGCCCGAGGTCGACGAGGCCAGCTCGCCGTCGGCTTCTTCGACGCCCTCGGCGGACACGATGCTGCCGTCGGGGGTGGTCTCCGCCGTCGTCCCGGCGGCGGCGGCGTCAGCCGTCGTCTCGGGGGAGGTGGCCGTCGGGTCCGGGATCACGCTGCCGTCGAGGGCCGTCACCGTCGGGGTGCCGGCCCCCGGCGCGCCCGGGACCCCGGACGCGCCGCCACCCGGGACGGGTGCCGGGGCGGCGGTGGCCGGTGGCGCGGTGGCCGGCGGTGCGGTGGGGGGCGGGGCCGATGCCACGGTCCGCAGCACCGGGGCCGGGTTCGGCGAGCCGGACCCTCCGATCCAGCTGACGAGCTCACCGGTGTTGTAGGTCTGCAGCACCGGCACGGAGAACGATCCGACGGCCGATCCGGTGTGCACGCTCAGCACGAAGCCCTCGTCCTCGGCACGGGGCGCCCCGGCGGCCTTGGTGAAGGTCACCACCTGGCGGCCGTCCTGGCTCCCGATGCCGCAGCTCCAGGTCGCCTTGTTCTGGCAACCGGTCGCCTGCCACCCGGTCGGCATCGCCACCACGACCCGCGTGTTGTAGACGGTGTCGGCCCGTTCGTGGGGGACGTCCATGTAGAGCGTGACGTCCGAGTCGGCCGGGACCGACGAGGTGGAGAACGTGGCATGGGCGCCGGCGGTGCCGGTGAGCAGAGCCGAGGTGCCGACGACGGCGAGGAGGGCGGCGGACGCGCCGATCAAGAGCTTTCGCACGGAGTAGTGGTTGCCGAAGGCCCGCCGATAGTTCCCGGGGAGGCAGGAACTTTCGAGGCCCGTGCAGCGACCAGTGAGGGAGCCCGCCGGGAGAGCGGGAACCCGAGAGCGGGCGACGTCGTGGTCGCCGCAGAGAGGGGCATCTCCGTGCCCAGCACCACCCACCGGAGCGCACGCATGATCGGCCGGCGCGGCGTCGTCGTCGGCGGCCTCGCCCTGGCCGGCATCACCGTCGCGGCCGTTCCGGCCTTCGCTCACGCCAGCTTCCCCGGCTACGCCGCCTTCGGCTTCGCGCCGAACACGTCGGGTGGCACGGGGGCCGAGGGCTCGACCCCGCCCTACGCCGCCAACACGACGGTGACCGCCTACGTGCGGGCCGCCGGCGAGCAGTCGACGGACTACAACGGCAACCCCGACACCACCGTCGAGGTCCGGGCCGTCGTCCCCGCCGGCTGGACCAACCCGACGTGTGGGCAGGCGCTGCTGCAGGTCAAGGACAGCTCGACCAACGGCACCAACCAGCCCGGCGCCCCCGTCGCCGGCTGGAGCTGCGAGGTCATCACCAGCGAGGGCCACCAGGTGGTCCGGTGGTGGGGCCCGCAGGTGCAGGCTCCCGGCACCCAGGCCGACGGCGCCCAGTTCTTCTCGTTCTCGGTGACCACGCCGTCGCCGAGCGTCCAGACCACCTACAACGGCGCCGACGGGACCGAGGGGTTCATCGTCGACCAGGTCTACGCCTCGGGCGCGATCAGCCACTGGATCCCGTCGGAGGGCTACACCGGCACCCCGCCTCCCGGGTCCGTCACCGAGGTGGCCAGCGGCCTCGCCCGCACCGTCGCCGCCTTCGACCCGACCACGACCTCGACGGTCGCTCCGACGACGACCGTCCCTGACGCCGGCGTCCAGGCGGCCGGCGCGGTCGCCGTCAGCCCCGCCTTCACCGGCTAGGGCCGGCCGGGTCGCGGACGGCTCGGAACTTTCCGAGGCCGTCCGACGACCGCACTACGAGCCAGGTGATCGCGACGGGCTGGGGATGGCCCGTCGCGGACGCTCGACGAGCCCGGCGGTCGCGGTGGGTCGGGGATGGCCCACCGCGGCGAGCCGGCGCTCGGCAGGGGTCACCTCGTTCGAGCCCGGCTGATCGGGAGCGGCCGGACGGCTCGTCGCGAAAGTGGCGGTCGTGCCCGTATCGACACCGGCACCTCCGGCGATGAACACGATGGCTTCGGCCATGCCGCTGTACCAGTGCTCTCCCGCCGTCGCACTGGTGCAGCGGCCTTTCGCGTCCGGGGTCGCTAGCCCTTCTTCCCGGCGGTCTTGGCCTGGTGGCGCTTGTTCGACGCCCGGGCCTGGGCGCTGGCGCGCTTGCCGGCCGGGGTGCGGCGCTTCCTCTTCTCCGTCGCGCCCGAGCGGGTCGACGACGGGCGCGAGGCGCGCTTGGCCGGGGCACCCTTCCCGCGACGGGCAGCCGCGAGGCGCTCGGCCTTGAGCTGGTCGGCGCTCTCCTGGGCGACCTTCGCCAGCCGGGTCGAGACCCGGGCGAGGGCGTCCTCGAAGGCCTCGGCCTTGCGGGCGGTGCGCGAGTACCGGGCCGACACCTTGCCGCGGCCGCCGTCCTTGGCGACCTGGGCGGCCGCGCCCCGGCGGTAGTTCTTGGAGTACTTGTTGCGGGCCCGGCGGACCCGCTGGTGCACGGCGACCAGCTCGTCCTCGTCGAGCTTGCGCAGCTTGCGGGGCTCGATCTCGCGGAGCAGCGCCTGCTCGCTCTCGTTGAGCATCGCCCAGATGTCGTTCTTCACAGTGACGTCCGATCGTCGGTGGTTCCGGTGGCCGAAGCTTGCTCCTCTCGGCTCGGGGGCGCACGCTCGGGTGGGCCCAATCCTTATAATCGACGTCGACGTCGAAAATCGCTACGGTGGCGGCGCGGCAGAGGGTCTGCCCGAGGAGAGGTCATGACCGAGATCGCGTTCGCTCCGGATGTCTTCACCTGGCCGTCCGACGAGCCCCAGTTGATCGGCGGGAAGTGCGCCCAGTGCGCCGCCATCACGTTTCCCGCGTGGTCATCGTGCGCCCGCTGCGGGTCCACTGAGGTCGAGGCGCACCTGCTGCCCCGGCGCGGCACCCTTTGGACCTTCACCACCCAGGACTTCCTCCCGAAGGAGCCCTACGCCAGTGGTGAGACCAACGAGACCTTCACCCCCTACGGCATCGGCATGGTGCAGCTCGGCGACGAGGTCCGGGTCGAGGCGCGCCTCACCGAGAACGACCCCGAGAAGCTCGCCATCGGGATGGAGATGGAGCTCGTGATCGTGCCGTTCCGCACCGACCCCGACGGCACCGTCGTGATGGTCTTCGCCTTCGCCCCCGCAGCCCAGGAGTCCTGAGATGAACGACGTCGCCATCATCGGGGTGGGCATGCACCCCTTCGGCCGGTGGGGCCAGAAGTCGGCCATCGAGATGGGGGCCGACGCCATCCGCGCCGCCCTCGCCGACGCCGGCGCGAAGTGGACCGACGTGCAGTTCGCGTTCGGTGGCAGCTTCGAGGTCGACAACCCCGATGCGGTGGCCGGGCGCCTCGGGCTCACAGGCATCCCGTTCATGGACGTCTACAACGGCTGCGCCACCGCCGCCACGGCCCTGCAGCTCACGGCCGACGGCATCCGCTCGGGCCAGTACGACCTCGGCGTGGCCGTCGGGATGGACAAGCACGCGTCGGGTGCCTTCACCTCCGACCCCGTCGACTACGGCGCCCCCGAGTGGTACGGCGACATCGGCCACTTCCTCACCACCAAGTTCTTCGCCATGAAGATCAACCGCTACATGTACGACCACGGGATCTCCCACGAGACCCTGGCCCGGGTGGCGGCCAAGGCGTACCGCAACGGCGTGATCAACCCCACGGCGTTCCGGCGCAAGGCCATCTCCGAGGAGGAGATCCTGGCGTCGCGGATGCTCAACTATCCGCTCACGCAGTACATGTTCTGCTCGCCCGACGAGGGCGCCGCGGCCGTGGTGCTGTGCCGGGCCGACCTCGCCCACAAGTACACGGCGAACCCGATCTACCTGAAGGCCACGGCCGTGCGCACCCGTCGCTACGGCGCCTTCGAGGTCCATGCCTCATGGGCCGCGGTCGAGCAGGACGCGGCGCCCACGGTCTACGCGTCGAAGGCCGCCTACGAGATGGCGGGCATCGGGCCGGAGGACGTCGACGTCGTCCAGCTCCAGGACACCGACGCCGGCGCGGAGATCATCCACATGGCCGAGAACGGCTTCTGCGCCGACGGCGAGCAGGAGAAGCTGATCGCCGAGGGCGCCACCGAGATCACCGGGTCCCTGCCGGTCAACACCGACGGCGGGCTCATCGCCAACGGTGAGCCCATCGGGGCGTCCGGCCTGCGCCAGGTGCACGAGCTGGTGATGCAGCTCCGCGGCACCGCCGGCGACCACCAGGTGCCCGGCTCGCCGAAGGTCGGCTACGCCCAGCTGTACGGCGCGCCCGGCACCGCCGGCGTGTCGATCCTGTCGACCTGACGGCCGGCTCCGCGGCGAAGGCCCGCATGAACGGCACACGGCCCGCCCTCCGGGGCGGGCCGTGGCGCGTCGGGCGTGAGTCGGGCCGGGTGGCTACACCAGCGAGGCGATCTGCTCGATGGCCTCGGGCCGGGCGGTCTCGATGATGAGGGTGTCGATGGGGCTGCGCTTCCAGGACTCGAGCTGCTCGCTCACGTGGCCGGCGGGTCCGACGAGGGCGAGCTCGTCGACCAGCGCGTCGCTGGTGGCGGCCAGTGCGCCGGCGCGGTCGCCGGAGAGGAAGGCGGACTGGATGCGCTCGGCCTCCTCCTCGAAGCCGTACCGCTCGACGAGCGACTTGTAGAAGTTCTTGTCCTTCGAGCCCATGCCCCCGATGTGCAGGGTCAGCTTGGGGCGGACCTCGTCGCGGCAGGCCTGGACGTCGTCGCCCATGGCCACGGCCACGGTCGGCATCACCTTGAAGCCCTCGGGGGCGGTGTCGAGGGCGTCGCCGAAGGCGCGGCGCCAGTGGTTCGGGCTCCAGAGGTAGGGGAGGAGCCCGTCGGCGACCTCGGTGGCCATGGCCAGGTTTCGTGGTCCGAGGGCGGCGACGAGGATCGGCATGTCCGAGGCGGTCGGGAGCGAGGTGCGGAGGCTCCGCCCCACACCGCTGGCGTCGTCGCCGCGGTAGGGCACCTGGAAGACCTCGCCCTGGAAGTCGACCTTCTCGCCGGCGAGGGCCTGGCGGAGGATGGCGATGTACTCACGGGTCGCCTTCACCGGGGTGCGGAACGGCACGCCGTGCCAGCCCTCGACGACCTGGGGCCCCGAGACGCCGAGGCCGAGGATGAGGCGCCCGCCGGAGAGCTGCTGGAGGGTGAGCGCCGTCATCGCCGTGGTTCCCGGGGTGCGGGCCGACAGCTGGGCGATGGCGGTGCCGAGCTTCAGGGTGGTGGTGGCGGCGGCCACGAAGGCGAGCGGGGTGAAGGCATCGGCGACCCATGCCTCGCCGGTCCAGATGGAGTCGTACCCGGCCGACTCGGCGAGCTGGGCGACGGCCTTCAGGCCCTCCGGCTCGAGGGGGGTGCCGTAGGTGCTGAGCCCGAGCTTCACGAGGGGTCCTCTTCCGCAGCCAAATAGTGATTTCGACGTCAATATAGAAAACTGGCACGCAGAACGCCATCCGACCCCTGTTCCACGGACCACCATGGGCGGTGTCGCCACACGAGGAGCCCCCATGACCGACGCCGACACCGTCCTGCTCGAGGTCACCGACACGGGTGTCGCGGTGCTCACCCTGAACCGTCCCGATCGGCTCAACGCGTGGACGCTGGCGATGGAGGACCGCTACTTCGACCGGCTCCTCGAGGCCGAGGCCGACGAGCGGGTGCGCGCCATCGTCGTTACCGGTGCCGGCCGGGGGTTCAGCCCTGGCGTCGACCTCCGGTCGGGCGACGACCCCAAGCTCTACGGCAGCCTCGAGCGGCGGCCCACCACGCTGCCTCTCACCATCCGCAAGCCGATCATCGCCGCCGTCAACGGGCCGGTGGCCGGCGTGAGCCTGGTGCAGGCGCTGCAGTGCGACCTGCGCTTCGTGGCCGAGGGCGTGAAGCTGACCTTCGCCTTCCCCCGTCGTGGCCTCGTCGCCGAGTACGGGGTGTCGTGGCTGCTGCCCCGCCTCATCGGCACGTCCCGGGCCCTCGACCTGCTGCTCTCGGGCCGGGTGGTGCTGGCCGACGAGGCCCTCGTCCTGGGCCTCGTCAACCGGGTCGTCCCCGCCGACGGCCTCCTCGAGGAGGCCGTCGGCTACGCCGCCGAGCTGGCCGCCGAGTGCTCGCCCGCCTCCATGGCCGTGATCAAGCAGCAGGTCTACGCCGACTGGGACAACGACCTCGAGACCGTCCGCACCGGCGTGGTCGCCCTCATGCACGCCTCGCTCGACGGGCCCGACTTCAAGGAGGGTGTCCGCTCGTTCCTGAAGAAGCGCCCGGTGGCGTTCGCCCCGCTGGGTCAGGGCAGCAACACCTCGCTCGACCCTGCGGGTGGCCCGGCCTGATCCGTCGAACGGCAGCTCGACGCTGCGCAAAACCGATATTGACGTCGATGTAGATGACTGCAACCGTGAGCCGCCCGACGGGACTCGACCGAGGAGAGGTACCCATGCAGCTCGACGGCAGGTCAGCGATCGTCACCGGCGGAGCCGGTGGGCTGGGTGCGGCGACCGTTCGCCACCTCGTGGCCCTGGGAGTGGGGGTGGCCATCTTCGATCGCGACCTCGACGGGGCTCGGGCCCTGGCCGACGAGCTCGGCCCGACCACCGTCGCCGTGAGCGGCGATGTCAACGACGTGGCGTCCGTCGAGGCGGCGATCGACGCCGCCCGCTCGGTCGGTGTGCTCTCCATCGTGGTGAACGTCGCCGGCGGCGGGGTGGCCGGGTCCGGTCGCACCCTCGGCCGCGACGGGACCCCTCATGACATCGATGCCTTCGTCGCCACGATGTCGATCAACGCGATCGGAACGTTCAACGTCACGCGGCTCGCCGCCGCCGCCATCGCCGCCAATGAGCCCGACGGTGATGGCCAGCGCGGTGTGGTGGTCAACACCGGTTCACTCGCCGGCTTGGAGGGCCAGACCGGCCAGGTCGCCTATGCGGCCGCGAAGGCAGCCATCCTCGGGATGACCCTTCCCCTGGCACGCGACCTCGCCGTGGTCGGCATCCGGGTCTGCGCCATCGCCCCCGGCACGATGGGCACGCCGATGATGCTGAGCGCCCCGGAGGCGCTCAAGGAGAACCTCGTCTCGAGCATCGTGTTCCCCAAGCGGATGGGCCGGCCGGACGAGTTCGCCCTCCTCGTCGAGTCGATCGTCCGCAACGACTACCTCAACGGCGAGAACTTCCGCCTGGACGGGGCGCTCCGCTTCCCTCCGAAGTGAGCCGCGGGCGCACAGCGCGGCAACCGAGTTAGTATCGACGTCGAATTCGAATCTTCGACCCTGGGGGATCTGCTGTGGGCTACTTCGACGCGTATCGCTATGACGGGAAGACGGCCCTCGTGGTCGGCGGGGCCACGGGCATGGGTGCCGCAGTGGCGGAGGTCGTGAAGGACGCAGGGGCCGAGGTCGTGGTCATGGACCGCGCCGAGGTGCGCCTCGAGGGCGCGACCGCTCTGCCGCTCGACCTCTCCGATCGGGCGTCGATCGACGCCGCCGTCGAGGCCCTGAGCGGCCCGGTTGACGCCCTCTTCTCGTGCGCGGGTGTCGCCGACGGCACGCCGGGCATCGAGCGGATCAACTTCATCGGGCACCGCTACCTGATCGACCGCCTCCTCGAGCGGGATCTGCTCGCGAGCGGCAGCGCCATCGGCATGATCTCCTCGGCCGCCGGCCTCGGCTGGGAGGCCAACCTGGCGCAGCTCCAGGAGCTTCTGGCCCTCACCGACTGGGGCGCCTCCGTCGAGTGGGCCGTCGCCAACGGCAAGGCCGACTACATGTCGATGAAGCAGGCCATGTGCGCCTACGTCGCCGCCCAGGCCTACTCGATGATGCAGCGGGGCATCCGCATCAACGCCATCTGCCCCGGCCCCACCGACACACCGCTCGCTCAGGCCAACGCCGAGACCTGGCTCGGCTTCGCCACCGACTACCGGGCCGACCTCGGCATCGACCCGTCGACGCCGCTCGAACAGGCCTACCCGCTCGTCTACCTCTGCAGCGCGGCCGCGTCGGCCGTCAGCGGCCAGACCCTGATCTCCGACCAGGGCTACCTCTCTGCCGGTCTCACCGACGTGTACCCGAGCGCGGGTCCGGTCGCCCAGTTCCTTTTCGGGCGGTTCTGATGGCCGAGCTGCGAGTCCTCATCGTCGGTGCCTCCACCGGCCTCGGCCGTTGCCTCGGCATCGGGCTGGCTCAGCGGGGCTCCCAGGTGGCCCTGATGGCCCGCCGCCAGGAGCTGCTCGACTCCGCCGTCGCCGAAGCCGGCCCGTCGGCCATCGCCATCTGCGCCGACGCCACCGACCAGGCATCGACGCAGGCCGCGGTCGCCGAGGCGGCCGAGCGCATGGGGGGCATCGACGCGGTCGTCTACTCCGCCGCCCTCGGTGAGCTCCGTCCCATCGAGGAGATCGACGCCGAGACCTGGCACCGGTCGTTCGCGATCAACGTGGTGGGGGCGTCGACGGTGATCGCTGCCGCGCTGCCCCACCTGGCCGAGTCACACGGCATGGTGGTGTGCATGACCTCTGTGAGTGCCTCGTTGACCTCGCCGTGGCCCGGCCTGGCCTCGTACACGGTCACCAAGGCAGCGCTCGACAAGCTGGTCGACGCCTGGCGGGCCGAGCACCACGAGATCGGGTTCACGCGGCTCGTCGTGGGGGAGTGCTCCGGTGGCGAGGGCGAGGGTGGCTCGCAGTTCACCGCGGGCTGGGATCCCGAGCTCGCCGGCTCGTACTTCCCCACGTGGATGGAGCGAGGGCTGCTCACCGACAAGCTGATGGACGTCGAGCACTTCACCGACGCCGTCGAGGGCCTGCTCAAGTGCGGCGCGTCGGCCGGCATCCCGTCGATGTCGATCACCCCGCGGCGCCACTTCTGATCCTTCCGCTCCCCGGCGTCGTTGGCCGAGAAGTGAATCGCGTTTCGAAACGGCGGTAGTAGCCTCGGATCATGAGCGAGAGCCCCCAGTTCGATCACGTCGAGTACACCGTCGAGGACCAGGTCGGCGTGATCACGCTGAACCGTCCCGAGGCGGCGAACGCCCAGAACCAGAAGGTCCTCGACGAACTCGACGAGGCCTGGCGACGGGCCGACCATGACGACGATGTCAAGGTCATCGTGCTCAAGTCGAACGGCAAGCACTTCTCCGCGGGGCACGACATGTCGTCCACCGACGACGAGAGCAGTGTCGACGGCGTCTCCACCGAGGCCTCTGCCGGCGGCAAGACGATCGCCGAGCTGATCGCCACCCCCGAGGGCCACTACGACTGGGAGACCCGCGGCTACCTCAAGTACGCCAAGGCCTGGCGCGACGTGCCCAAGCCGTCGATCGCCGCGGTGCAGGGCAAGTGCATCGCCGCCGGGCTCATGCTGTGCTGGCCGTGCGACCTCATCGTCGCTGCCGACAACGCCGAGTTCTCCGACCCGGTGCTGATGATGGGCATCTGCGGCGTCGAGCTCCACGCCCATACGTGGGAGTTCGGGCCCCGCAAGGCCAAGGAGATCCTGTTCATGGGCTCGTCGGTCACCGCCGAGGAGGCCCGCGAGCTCGGCATGGTCAACAAGGTCGTGCCCCTCGACGAGCTGGTGCCCGCCACCATGGCCATGGCCCACCGCATCGCCCAGCAGGACGCCTTCGCCCTCCGCATGGCCAAGCGCGCGGTGAACCACACGATGGACATCCAGGGCTACACGAGCTCGATCGACTCCATCTTCGACATGCACCACTTCGGCCACACCCGTGCTCGGGTGATCACCGGTGGCATGCCGTCGATCGCGGGCCTCTCAGCCATGAAGTCCGGAGCCAAGAAGGACTGAGGCACGCTCCGCCGGTCGCGGGCGCCCGAGGGGTTGTCGCTACCGGCCGGAGGCGTTGCGGGGAACATCGCGGAAGGCGATGTCGCGGTCGAGCGTGCGCTCCCGCGGCATCCCGAGCACGCGCTCGCTGATGACGTTGCGGGCCATCTCGGTGGTGCCTCCGCCGATGCACGTCGCCTGCCGCATCAGGAAGTCGACCCCGACCTCGGCGAGGTCGCCGTCGTCGTCGCTCCACGCCCCGGCGGCGGAGCCGCCGAGCTCGAAGCCGATGGTGGTGCGGCGGGTCGTGGCGATGCCGCTGAAGAGGCGGCTGATGCCGGCGGCGTGCTCGGAGATCGTGCCGGCCGCGATGCCGTCGGTGAGGCGCCGCTGGAGGGCGGCGTCGACCAACTCGAGCATGGTCGACTCGCCGACCAGGTCACGGGCGACGGGATCGGCCAGACGGCCGGCGGCCCGGGCGATGTCGATGGCCGACCCGCCGCCGCCCTCGTGGCCGCCCGAGCCGACCGGTGTGGTGACCAACGGCGAGTTGAGCCGCATCTTCTCGTGGAACATCCAGCGCGAGCCGACGGTCCAGCCGTCGTCGACTTCACCGACGCGGTCGGTGTCGGGAACCCGGACGTCGGAGAGGAACTCCTGGCAGAACTCGCGGTTGCCGTTGAGCATCTCGATGTGGTGCACCTCGATGCCGGGTTGGTGCAACGGGAGGATGAAGACGGTGAGGCCCCGGTGCTTCGGGACCTCCCAGTTCGTGCGGGCGAGGCAGAGGGCCCAGTCGGACCACCAGGCGCCGGTGGTCCAGATCTTGGAGCCGTTCAGGAGCCATTCGTCGCCGTCGCGGACGGCCGACATGAGGGCGCCGGCGACGTCGGAGCCGCCACTCGGCTCCGACAGGAACTGCATCCAGATCTCCTCGCCCTTCAGGATGGCGGGGATGTGGCGCAGCTTCTGCTCCTCGGTGCCGAACTCGAGCAGCACGGGCAGGCACGGCGCCATGGTGGGGGACTGGATCCGGAGCGGGTACTCGTACCCGGCGAGCTCCTCGTTGAGGGCGCGCTGGTATTCGGGTGGGAGCCCCTGACCGCTGTACTCGACCGGCACGCAGACCCCGGCCATGCCGGCGTCGAAGAGCAGCCGCTGGATCTCGCGGTCGCGGTCGACGCCCTCGAGCTCCTCCTCGTCGGGCCGGTTGCGCAGGGTCATCGTGACCGGGCCGACGACGCGGAGGTGCTCCCGGGCGAAGGCCCGGGCGGTCTCGCGGAAGGCGTCGAGGTCGAGGTCGATGGTGGTCATGTCAGGGCCCCCTGCCGCTCGGCGAGGTCGGTGATCCGCTGGCGGTGCTCGGCAGGCGTGCCGTAGAGGGCGGTGTCGAGGGTGTGGCGGCGCAGGTAGAGGTGCAGGTCGTGCTCGTAGGTGACGCCGATGCCGCCATGGAGCTGGATGCACTCCTGCATGAGCTCGGCGCCGTACTGCCCGATGTAGGCCTTGGCCGAGCTGAGCAACAGGTCGGCGTCGGGGTCGTCGTCCTCGACGGCGTCAGCGGCCCGGTCGGCGATGGCGTGGGAGGCCTCGAGCCACGATGCCATGTCGGCGAAGCGGTGCTTGAGCGCCTGGTACGACGCCAGCGGACGTCCGAACGAGTAACGGTCGAACGACCACTCGACGGTCATGTCGAACGCCGTCTTCATCGCGCCGACGGACTCGGCCGTGGCCATCACCAGGGCGAGGCGAAGCTGGCGTTCGACCTGGTCGTCGGCGCCGCCGGCCTCGCCGACGAGGGCGGTCACCGGCAGCCGCACGCCGTCCAGGGTGACGACGTCGAAGCGACGGGTGAGGTCGACCGTGCCCATCGGCCGGACGGCCATGCCCGGGGTGCCGGCGGGCACGAGCACCTGGGTCAGGCCGTCGCCCGTCCGTCCGGTGACGAGCAGGTGGTCAGCCCGTCCGGCGGACTCGACCGGTCGCTTCACCCCGTCGAGCACGACCTCGTCGTCTTCGACGCGGATCCGGAGCTCACAACGGCCGAGGCCGTCGTTCGGTCGGGGCTCGGCATGGGCCCATGTCGCGACCGACGTACCCGACAGCAGCTCGCCGAGGACTCCGGGGTGGCTGCCGGCGGCGTCCAGGGTCGCAGCCACGACGTTGGTGGGGATCAGCGGACCCGGGGCGGCGTGGCGACCGAACTCAGTGGCGATGAGGGTCAGGTCGGGGACGGCCCTTCCGCTCACCGTCCCGCCGCCGCCGGCCTCGCTCACCACGAGCGATGTCCACCCCAGCTCGACGCCCCGCTGCCAGTACGTCTCGTCGTACCCGGAGGGGTCGTCACGCAGCCGGCGCAGCTCGCCGACAGGGACCAGGTCGTCGAGGAACCGGGCGGTGGTCTCTCGGAGGAACTCCTGGTCGGGCGTGGGGTCGGGACGCATCACCCGAGAGTACCAAAATCGACGTCGCTTTCGAGAGTGGTCCCATTCCGGCGCTCCTTCGACCGCCGTCAGCTGGGGGCGAAGCGGATGCGGATGCGGTCGTAGGCCCGGGCGAAGGTGGCGGCCACGACCTGGGGCTCCGCAGGGTCGACCAGTTCCCAGTCGGGCATGCGGCGCAGCAGCTCCTCGAACATCACGCGGATCTCGAGACGGGCGAGCTGGGCGCCGAGGCAGAAGTGGGTGCCGAAGCCGAAGGCGATGTGGCGGTTGTGGCCACGGGTCACGTCGAGCACGTCGGGGTCGTCGAACGCCCGAGGGTCTCGGTTGGCCGACGGGTACATGAGCAGCAGCTCGTCGCCTGCCTTGAGCTGCTGGCCGTGGAGGACGTGGTCGCGGGTGACCGTGCGGCGCATGTTCAGTACGGGCGACACCCAGCGGATGAACTCCTCCACTCCGGTGGATCCGAGCACGCCGGGCTGCTCGATGAGGATGCGGCGCTGCTCGGGCTGGAGGGCGAGCTCGCGGATCATCGACCCGACGACGGTGCGGGTGGTCTCGGCGCCACCCGAGAGCACGAGGATGATCTCCGAGAGGATCTTGCCGTCGTCCCAGCCCTGCTGGACCCAGGTCGAGATGAGGTCGTCACGCGGGTCGGCCTTCCGGGCCTGCACGAGCGGACCCGTGGTCGCGTAGAAGTCCTCGACCGCAGGCAGGTGCTCGGCCGGGAAGGTGTGGGGGACGCCGGCGGGGTTGGTCTGGCCGCCGCCGTACATGATCTCCTCGGACCAGTGGCGCACCTTCTCCCACAGCTCCGGCGGATAGCCCAGGAGCTCGGTGATCATCATCGCCGGGAGGCGCGAGGCGATGGCCTCCACCGCGTCGCACTCGCCGAGAGGGGCGACCCCGTCGAGGATCTCGGTCACGACCTGGCGCACGTGGTCCTCGTGGTCGCGCACGGCCCGCGGGGTGAACTGGCGGGCCACCAGGTTCCGCTGGGCCTGGTGGGCGGGCTCGTCCATGTTGATCATCGACGTGTCGAGCCGCTGGTCGATCTTGGGCCGTGAGCCCTGTTGGGAGGAGTAGGTGGCGGCGTCCTTCTCGCAGGCGATGATGTCGTCGTACCGGGAGATGCCCCAGATCTCCTGCAGCGGGTCCCAGTAGGCCGGTGCCTCGTCGCGCATCCAGCGGTAGGCCTCCCAGGGGTCGACGTAGAACTGCGGGTCGAGGAGGTTGATCGACGGTGCGGCGGTGGCGTTGCCCATGGGGGTGATCCTATGCGGAATTGAAGCTGACGTCGGTTACGAAATCGTGCAGGAGATCACTACTATCAGCCGGGTGACGACACGAGACGAGGCCCGGGCGGCCCTGACAGCACCAGGCGCGCCTTTCGAGCAGATCGAGGTCGAGGTCGGTGGCGTGCCCACAGCGGTGTTCGCATCGGCGCCACCTGCCCTGCGTGATCTCCTGGTCTCCGGCCGGGCGCACGGTGAGCGGGACTACCTCGTCTTCGCCGACGAGCGCTACACGTTCGAGGACCACTTCGGCATCGTGGCGGGTCTCGCCCGGTGGATGGCCGAACAGCACGGCGTCGGCAAGGGCGACCGGGTGGCGATCGGGATGCGGAACTACCCCCAGTGGGTGATGGCGTTCTGGGCGGTCCAGGCCCTGGGGGCGGTCGCCGTGACCCTCAATGCCTGGTGGACCGCACCTGAGCTGCAGTACGCCATCGAGGACAGCGGTGCCCGGCTCGTCGTGGTCGATGGTGAACGCGAGGAGCGCCTGGCGACGATGCTCGACGAGCTCGATGTGCCCTCTCTCGTCGTCCGCCCGGTCGGCGCCCTGCGCGCCGCTGCGTCATCGTGGGACGACGTGTACGCCGGGCTCGATCGGTCTCCCGAGCTCCCGGACGTCGAGATCGACCCGGAGGACCCGGCGACGATCATCTACACGTCGGGCACCACCGGCCTCCCCAAGGGGGCGTTGGGGTCGCAGCGCAACCACGTGACGAACTTCCTGGCCGTCGCCTTCGGAGCCGGGGTCGAGCGCATGAGCAGCCCGCCGGTGGCGACGCCGGCCGCCGAGCCGCTGCCGCCGGCCTCGCTGCACACGTACCCGTTCTTCCACATCGGCGGGCTCAGCCTGATCTACCTGGCCTCGGGGTTCGGCCAGAAGCTGGTGCTGCAGTACAAGTGGGACCTCGACGAGGCGCTCGACCTGATCGAGCGGGAGCAGATCACGACCATGGCGGGGGTGCCCACCATCCTCCGCCAGATCCTCGACACCCCCGACCTCACCCGACGTGATCTCTCGAGGATCACGAGCATCGGCTCCGGTGGTGCACCCGTGCCGCCCGATCTCGTGGCTCGTGCGAGGCTCGTCTTCGGCGACGCCATCTCGTCGTCCAACGGCTATGGACTCACCGAGACCACCGGCGGGGCGACCGGCATCAGGGGAGCCGACTACATCGCTCGACCGTCGAGCGTCGGCCGCCCGATGCCCGGCATCGAGCTGAGGGTCGTCGACCCCAGCACGGGTTCCGAGGTCCCCGTCGACCAGGTCGGCGAGCTCTGGTTCAAGGGGGCCACGATCGCGTCCGGCTACTGGAACAAGCCCGAGGCATCCGCCGAGGCCTTCACCGACGGCTGGTTCCACACCGGCGATCTCGGGTACGTCGACGGTGACGGTTTCGTCTACGTCGTCGACCGGCTGAAGGACGTCGTGATCCGGGGCGGCGAGAACGTCTACTGCGCCGAGGTCGAGGCCGCTCTCTTCGAGCACCCGGCGGTGGCTGACGTGGCCGTCATCGGGATGCCGCACCTGGAGCTCGGTGAGCAGGTCGCGGCCGTCGTCGAGCCCAAACCAGGCGTAGCGGTCACCGCCGGCGAGCTCCAAGACCACGTCCGAGGCCGCCTCGCCCACTTCAAGGTGCCGGAGATGGTGGTCTTCCGCGACGAGCCCCTGCCGCGCACCGCCACCGGCAAGGTCCTCAAGCGGGATCTCCGCGACGAGCTGACCCGGTCGAGCTGACGCGGAACCCTTCGGCCACGAGGCGTTGGGCGCTCTGCGATCGCGGACATCTTTTGAATCCGGCATCGGATTCGGTAGTGTCAGGCGGTGGACGTCCGCTTCTCCTCCGAACAGGTGGCCCTCCGGGATTCCGTCGTCCAGGTCGTCGACCGCCTCGGTGCGAAGGCCGTCGGCCAGCTCGACGACGCCGAACGGGCCGCCAAGCTCGACGCCGCGGTCGCCGCCTCGGGCTGGCGGGAGCTGCGCACGGCCGACGACGATGGCGCCCCTTGGGCCACGGCTGTCGAGGTCGCCATCGTCGCCGACGAGCTCGCCCGGGGCGTTGCTGACACTGCGTTCGTGGGCCCGACGCTGGCCGCGGAGTTGCGTCGCCTGACCGGTACCGCCGCCTCGTCGACAGCCGAGACCGTGGCCCTCACCTCGGACCTGGTGGCCCTCGGCTCCGTTGTCGCGGTCGACGCCGCCGGCGCCACCGGAGTCCTCGCCGTGCGCGACGGCGCGCTGGTCGAGGCCGCCCTCGGCCTCCAGCTGCCGGTGACGGACCTCACCCGACCCTCGTTCGAGGTGGGTCCCGACATCTCGGTCGTCGAGCTCCCCTCCGACGCGGTCGCCCGGGTGACCGCGCTCGGACTCGCTGTCACCTGCGCCGAGCTGGTCGGCACGATGCAGGGCGCACTCACCCTCGCCACCGACTACGCCAAGGACCGCCGCCAGTACGGCGCTGCCATCGGCTCGTTCCAGGCCATCCAGCACATGCTCGCCGACGCCCACGTGCTCACCGAGGGCTCCCGCAGCGTCATGCTCCACGCCGCGTGGGCCGTCGACGCCCTCCCCCCGGAGGACTCACTGGCCGCCGCCGCCGGAGCCAAGGCCTACTGCGCCCGTTCGGCCCGCGCCGTCTGCGAGACGGTCATCCAGGTCCACGGCGGCATCGGCAACACCTGGGAGTGCATGGCCCACGTCTTCCTCCGCCGGGCGCTGCTGTCGAGCGACATCCTCGGCGGGGTGGGGCCCAACCTCGACAAGGTGCTGGCGCATCACGGGATCGGGGGCTCCGATGGACTTCGCTGACTCGCCCGAGGAAGCCGCCTTCCGCGACCGCCTGCGGGCGTGGGTGGTCGACAACAACCCCGACCTGCCCGCCTCGTCGACCGACGACGCCTACTGGGCGGGTCAGGCGGCCTGGCACCAGTCGCTCTACGACGCCGGGTTCTTCGGGCTCTCGTGGCCGGTCGAGGTCGGTGGCCACGGCCTCCCCAGCGTGTACGACGTGATCCTCGACGAGGAGCTCGCCGCGGCCGGGGCGCCACCGCGGCCCGGTCTCGGCTACCTCGTGCTCGGCATCCTCCACCACGGCAACGCCGACATCCAGGCCCGCTTCCTGCCCGGTCTGGTCAACGGCCGCGTGCGCTGGTGCCAGGGCTTCAGCGAGCCCGACGCCGGCTCCGACCTCGCCGCACTGCGCACCCGTGCCGACCGCGACGGCGACGACTACCTGATCCACGGCCACAAGGTCTGGACCAGCTACTCCGACGACGCCGACCTCTGCATCGTGCTGGCCCGAACCGACCACGACGTGCCCAAGCACAAGGGCATCTCGGCGTTCGCCGTGCCGATGGACCAGCCCGGCGTGCAGCGCATGCCGCTCAAGATGATCAACGGCATCACCAAGGAGTTCGGCGAGGTCGTGTTCGACGGGGCCCGCGTGCCCGCGGCGAACATGATCGGCGAGCCCGGTGAGGGCTGGCCCCTGGCCATGACCGTGGTCAGCCACGAGCGCGAGCCGGGCGAGCTCGGCTACGTCGGCCGCTACCGCAAGGCGGTCAAGGAGCTCACCGTGCAGCTGAAGGACGATCCCACCGCCTACGACGCCGAGCAGCGCCGCGAGCTCGCCTGGTCCATCATCGAGACCGACATGCTGCGCCACCACGTCAGCCGTCGGCTCTCCGAGCGCTTCGACGGCGTCACCCACAGCACCGAGGGCTCGGTCGACAAGCTGCTCATGACCTGGACCGAGGACACCGTCGGCCACGCCGCGCTCGACATCGCCGGTGCCGGCCATGCCGGCGGCGAC
Source organism: Acidimicrobiales bacterium (assembly GCA_965279255.1). GTDB lineage: Bacteria > Actinomycetota > Acidimicrobiia > Acidimicrobiales > Acidimicrobilacustridaceae > CAMFLJ01. The sequence continues at coordinate 3,330,835 of OZ257146.1, read as the reverse complement.
GACACCTGGCTCAAGATGTACCTCTACAGCCGGGCCCAGAGCGTGATGGGCGGAACGTCGCAGATCCAGCGCAACCTCATCGCCCGCCGCATCCTGGGGCTGCCGGCGTGACGGTGGAGGACGAGCTCGCCGTCCAGCGCCTGCTCGCCGAGTACTGCCATCGCATCGACCGCGGCGACTTCACCGCCCTGGCCGACCTGTTCACCGTCGACGGCTCGTTCGCCTGGGGTGACGACGTCGCCACCGGTCGGCCCGAGCTGGCGACCTGGTTCGAGGGCCGCCAGCCACCCCACCGCCGCGGCAAGCACGTCAGCGTGAACCCGGTCGTCGACGTCGACGGCGATCGCGCCGAGGTCGTCTCCGACTACCTGTTCGTGCGTTGGATCAAGGGCACGCTGACGATCGAGACGGCCGGCCGCTACGTCGACCGGTGCGTCAGGGTCGACGGGCGCTGGCTCATCGAACGCCGCGACGCCGAGATGTTGATGCCGCCGCCTCCGCGGTGACGGCGAACCCCGAGAGGACGATCGAGATGGCTGATGGAGTGACCACCCGCGGTGCGGCCGACGAGCTGCTCGTCGAGGCGCGCGGCCCGATCCGCATCGTCACGCTGAACCGCCCGGACGCCCTCAACGCCGCCGACGAGGCCCTGCACGGCGAGATCGCCCGGGTCTGGAGCGAGTTGGCCGCCGACGGCGACGCCCGGGCCATCGTGCTCACTGGCGCCGGCAAGGCGTTCTCCGCAGGCGGCGACATCGGGCTGCTCGATCGCATGATTCACGACGTCGCCCTGCGCGAGCGCATCATGGCCGAGGGGGTCGAGATCGTCCGGGCCATGACCTCGGTGCGGGTGCCGATCATCGCGGCCGTCAACGGCCCGGCGGTCGGCCTCGGGTGCAGCCTGGCGTCGATGAGCGACCTCGTGGTGATGGAGGAGCAGGCCTACTTCGCCGACCCGCACGTCTCGCTCGGCCTGGTCGCCGCCGACGGCGGGGCGCTCACCTGGCCGCTGCTCACCAGCCTGCTGCGGGCAAAGGAGTTCATCATCCTCGGTGACCGCCTGAAGGCGCCCGAGGCCGTGCAGCTGGGCCTGGCCAACCGGGTCGTCGAGAAGGGCACGTCGCTCAACGTGGCCCTCGAGCTGGCCGAGCGCATCGCCGCCTTGCCGCCCCAGGCCGTGGTGGAGACCAAGGCCGTGCTCAACGACACCCTGCGCCGGGCCGTGGGCACGGTGCTCGAGGGCGCCATCGCCGCCGAGACGGCGTCGTTCGACGAGCCCGCCTTCCAGGCGAACGTCGCGGCCTTCCTGAAGCGTTCGTCCTAGGACTTGGCTCTGGCCTTGCGGGCCGCGGGCTTGGCGGCAGTTCGGGCCACGCCGTCCTGGAGGCCCAGGGCGTTGGCCCACAGGATCGTGAGCTGATCGACGGCCGTTTCGAAGTCGTACTCGCGGTAGCCCTGCACGAGCCACAGCTCGGCGAAGCGGGCGACCATGGCGCCGAGGGCGTCGGCGGCCATGCCGGGGTCGAGCCGGGTGTCGGCCAGGCCGTCCTTCTGGAGCTGGAGCACGGCCTTCTCGGCCCGCTCGACGAAGTGCTTCATCGTCGCCATCCGGGCAGCGTTGACGTGCTCGTCGTAGCGGGAGACCTGCTCGATGACGCCCATGAGGGCGGCTTCGTCGCGGTAGCGCTGGAGGTAGCGGAGGTTGGAGCGGTGGATCCGGCCGAGTGGGGACTGGTCGGTGTCGGCCTCGGGGTCGCCGTCCTCCGGCGGGGCGGTGAGGCGCTCCTCCTGGGCCTCGGCGACCTCCCGGAAGATCTGCTCCTTCGAATCGAAGTAGTGGTAGAAGGTGCCCGGTGCGAGCCCGGCGGTCTCGGCGATGTCGACGATGCGGGCGTCGAGGAAGCCGTCACGCTCGAAGACCTGCTTGGCCGCGTCGACCAGACGGGCGCGGGTGCGCACGCCCTTGCGGGAGCGAGGAACGGAGCGGGTCTCCTCGGTGCTGTCGCTTGCTGAGGCCTTCGCCACTCGCTCGTCCTTTCCTGCGCCGGCGGGGTGTCGCCGACGTGCCACTGTACCGGTGGTGGGAATCCCGCCGGGCCATTCGGGGGCTGCTGAGGAAGGTGTTCTGGTGCGATCACCGGCGGGGACGGAGCCCACGACGGTCGACTACTCTGAAACCGACGACGAATTCAATACTACGCCGAGGAGTCGGTCCCGAGTCGTGAGGGGGGCCGCTACGGCACGCACGAGAGTGACACTGCGCTGACCGCCACCGTGACCACCGACGACGACATCCGCCAGCTGCGGGCCGCCCTGCGCGGCGCGCTGGGCACGGCCGATCCCGATGCCGTCCCGATCCCCGACCCCGAGTGGCGGGCCGGATGGCCGGTGCTCGCCGAGCTCGGCTTGACGGCCTTCTGCGTCCCCGAGGAGAAGGACGGCTACGGCATGCAGTCCGCCGTCGCCGCCGGTGCCGCCCAGGAGTTGGGCGCCGCCCTCCACGGCAGCCCGTTCGCGGGGTTGACCGCAGCGGGACACGCGCTGGCCGGCTCCGACCGGCCCGAGGCCGGCGAGGTGCTTGCCCGGGTGGTGGCCGGCGAGACCGTCTGCGCCTTCGGTGTGCTCGATCCCACCGCCGGCCGGGCCTGGATCGTCGACGGCGTCCCCGGGGCCGAGGCACTGGTGCTGGTCGACCCGGCCAGCGGTGACGCCACCCTGCTGGCCGACATCTCGGCCTGGTCCGTCGAGGTTCCCGCCGAGCCGTTCGACGTGAGTCGCGCCAGCACGGCGGTCTCTGTCGACGTGAGCCAGGGGCTGGGCCTGGGCGCGGCCCCGGTGGCGCTCGACCTCTACCGGCTGCTGCTCGCCGCCGACGCTGTCGGGTGCGTGCAGCGGATGCACGACCGCACCGTCACCTACGCCGGCCAGCGCATTGCCTTCGGCAAGCCGATCGGCGGTTTCCAGGCCGTGCAGCACCGCCTGGCCGATCACGCCGTCCGAGCCCGGGGCATGGCCCTCGTCGTCGCCGAGGCGGCGGCCCTGCTCGACGGCGGCTCCGACGGCGCCGTCCGCCAGGTCGCCCTCGCCTCGGTGAGCGTGCACGGGAACTCCGTGCGCATCCTGCACGACCTCCTGCAGCTCACCGGTGGCATCGGGTTCACGTGGGAGTACGGGCTGCACTTCTACGAACGGCGGGCCCATCACGACGCCCGCCTGGCTGGTGGTTCCCGAGCGGCCGTGCGGTCGCTCGTCGAGATCGAAGGGTGGTCGTGATGGCCGTCGACATCGACGCCTACCGGGCCGAGGTGCAGGCCTTCATCGCCGAGCGGGGTGTCCCGATGAGCCGCGAGGGCGTGCGGGTCCCCGTCGACGCCGACGAGGAACGTCGCTTCCGCGACTGGCTGGGTGCCCTCTACGAGTCGCAGTACCTCGGGGGCGGCTGGCCGGTCGAGTGGGGTGGCCGACCCGACCACCTGCCGATGTACGACCTGATCCTCATGCAGGAGCTCATCCTCGGGGGGGCCTACCGCCCCCTCGACCAGGTCATGCTGGCGGCCCATGCCATCGTCGAGTTCGGCACCCAGGAGCAGAAGCAGGCGTATCTGCCGAAGATCCGCAGCGGCGAGCACGTCTGGTGCCAGCTGTTCAGCGAGCCTGATGCCGGCAGCGATCTCGTGGCGCTGCGCACGAAGGCCGTGCCCGACGGCGACGGCTTCCTCGTCACCGGCCAGAAGATCTGGAGCACCGACGCCCAGTGGGCCGACATGGGCGTGCTCCTGGCCCGCACGAACCCGGAGGAACGCCACGCCGGCGTCACCGCCTTCGTGGTGCCGATGGACCTGCCCGGCATCGAGGTGCGCCCCATCCGGGAGATGACCGGCCTGGCCGAGTTCTGCGAGGTGTTCCTCGACGAGGTGCGCCTCGGGCCCGAGCACGTGCTCGGTGAGGTCGACGGTGGCTGGAAGCTGGTCACGTCCGGACTCGCCTCCGAGCGGGCGTTCGTCGGTGCCAACTCGGTGCAGCTCGAGCGCCTCTTCGACGACCTCGTGGCACTGGCTTCCACCGCCCGCCTCCCCGACGGCTCGCTGGCCGTCGAGCACGAGGACGTGCAGCAGCAGCTCGCCCATGCTCTGGCCAAGGTCGAGGAGGTCAAGCTCATCACCCGAGACACCGTCGACCGGATCTTCCGCGACGAGGAGCACCCGAGCGACGGGCCGGTGGCGAAGCTCGCCTACACCGAGATGAACGTCGAGCTCTGCGAGATGGCCCTGCAGCTGATCACCTCGTCGGTCGCCATCGACGAGGCGGGCCGGGAGGTCGCCGAGCGCTGGCACCACAACTTCCTGTGGAGCCGGGCGCTCACCATCTCCGGTGGGGCCTCGGAGATCATGCGCGGCCTCATCGGGCGCCAGCTGCTCGGGCTTCCGCGAGCATGAGCGCCATGGCGAACACCGCTCACGACCACGCCGAGATCCGTAACCTGCTGGCGCAGTACTGCCTGCTGCTCGACCTCGACGACATGGACGCCTGGCTCCAGTTGTTCACCGACGACGCCGTGTACGAGGTGTATGGCCACCAGGGGGTCGGGCACGACGGCATCCGGAAGCTCCTCACCGGGGCTCCCGGTGGGCTCCACCTCGGTGGACCTCCGGTCATCGAGCTCGACGGCGACCGCGCGACCACCCTGCGCAACCTGCTCTTCGCCGATGCCTCGACGGGCGAGCAGCGCAGCGCCGTCTACGACGACGACCTCGTACGAACCGCCGACGGATGGCGGATCGCACGATGCCGGTGCCGTTTCATCACGCCGGACGGCCTGGCCGACCGCCCGCCCAAGCCGGGCTGATCAGAAGACGCCGATGCCGGCGGCCTCATTGCGCTCCCGCCACACCGAGCGCGACATGCGGGTGGTGTCGACGTCACCGGCCAGCGCCCGCAGGGCCCCGACCGTCGCCTGGTCCTTCGGCGTGTGGGTGAAGGGGTCCCAGTCGAAGAAGCGGCAGGCGTTCGACCACGTGATCTTGTGGATCTCGTCCTCGGTGCAGCCGGCGCCCTGGAACTCCTGCCACACGGCCTCGGGCGACTCGGGCCAGGTCGTGTCGGTGTGGGGGTAGTCGCACTCCCACGCGATGGTGTCGATGCCCACCTCGTTGCGGAGCTTCAGGCCCGACGGGTCGGTGATGAAGCACGCCAGCACGTGCTCGCGGAACACATCGGACGGCAGCTTGTCGTCGCCGAAGCTGTTGTCGATCCACGACTGGTTCTTGAAGTGGCGGTCGACGCGGTCGAGGTAGAAGGGGATCCAGCCGATGCCGCCCTCGGAGAGGGCCACCTTCAGGCCGGGGAACCGCCGCAGGGTCGGTCCGAAGAGCAGGTCCTGGGCGGTGAGCATCGTGATCTGCGAGGGGATCACGATCTGGTGGTCGATCGGGGCCTCGGGGGCGAGTGTGATCAGCCCGGCGGCGCCGCCGATGTGGAGGCAGAGCACCATGCCCTCGTCGACCAGGGCCTGGAGCATGGGGTCCCAGTGGCCGGAGAGGAAGCTCGGGAAGCCCTGAGCGTGGGGGGCCTCGAGGAAGCTGATGGCCTTGCACCCCTTGGCCGAGATGCGGCGGACCTCCTTTACCGCCAGTTCCATGTCCCACATGGGCACGATGCCGAGGGGGATGAAGCGGCCGGGGCAGGTGGCGCACCACTCGTCGATGTGCCAGTCGTTGTAGGCCTGGAGCATCACGTAAGAGAGGTCTTTGTCGACGCCCTCGGTGAAGGTGCGGGCGTTGAAGCCGGCCATCGTCGGGAAGCACATCGAGGCGAGGATGCCGTTGACGTTCATGTCACGGACGCGCTCGTGGATGTCGAAGCAGCCGGGGCGCAACTCGCTGAACGTGCCCGGGCTGAAGCCCCACTCCTCGCGGGGCCAACCGACGGTGGCGGCCATGCCGAACGGGGTGGTGGTCCGCTTGCCCTGGAACTCCCACTCGTCGGTGCCGTCGGCGCCGCGCACGACCTTGGGGACCTGGTCGGCCCACTTGGCCGGGACGTGGCCCTCGTACATGTCAGGGGGCTCGATCATGTGGTCGTCGATGCTGACCAGGATCATGTCGTTCATCTGCATGTCGTTCATCTGCATGTGGTTCAGGTCCACGGCGACGCTCCCTAGCTCGTGGTGACGGGCAGGCTGTCCCAGCCGCGCACGGTGGGGGTGTGGGCCTGCACCGCAGTGTCCCAATCGACCTCCCAGTCCGGGAAGCGGTTGAGGACCTCGTCGAGGGCGACTCGGCCTTCGAGACGGGCCAGCGAGGCGCCGAGGCAGAAGTGGATGCCGTAGCCGAAGCTCAGGTGGTGGCCGATGTCCCGGTGGATGTCGAAGCTCTCGGCGTCGGCGAACTGGCGCTCGTCACGGTTGGCGGAGCCGTTGAGGAGCAGCATGATGCTGTCCTTCGGCACGGTCTGGCCGTAGTACTCGGTGTCCCTGGTGACCCAACGGGCCTGCACGGGGGAGGGCGCCTCGTACCGCAGGACCTCCTCGATGGCGTTGGGGACGAGGCTGCGGTCGGCGGCGATCTCACGGCGCTGGTCGGGGTGCTCGCCGAGGAGCTTGCCCGTCCAGCCGATGAGGCGGCTGGTGGTCTCGTTGCCGGCGCCGGCGAGGAGCAACACGTAGATCAGCACCTCGTCACGGGTCAGGTTCCGGACAGTGCCCGTCTCGTCGGTGAACTCAGCGGTGAGCAACTCGGTCATGAGGTCGTCGGACGGGTTCTTCGCCCGCCAGTCGACGTACTCGTCGAACATGCCGCTGGCGAGGAAGTCGCCGGACGGCACGTACTCCTCGCCGTCCTTGATCTTGAGGCCGTCGTCGAACGTGTCGCGGATGGCCTCCTGGTCCTGCTCGGGGATGCCGAGGAGCATCCCGATCACCCGCATGGGCATCTGGGCGCCGAGGTCGGCGATGAAGTCGAACCCGCCGGTGCCGACCAACGGGTCGAGGCTGCGGGCGCAGAACTCGCGCACCTGGCCCTCGAGGGCCAGCATCTTCTTGGGCGTGAACACGCGTGACATCAGGCCGCGGTGGATGTCGTGGATGGGCGGGTCCTCCATGAGGACCATGCCCGGCGGCATCTCGATGCCGGCCTTGATGAGCTCGAGGGTGGAGCCCTTGCCCGACCGGTACGTGTCCCAGTCGACGAGGCCCTTCTCGACGTCGTCGAAGCGGCTCAGCGCCCAGAACTCGTGCGTGTCGTTGAACCAGAGCGGCGCCTCGTCACGCATCCGTCGCCAGACGGAGTGCGGGTCGACGTCGATCTCGGTGTCGAAGGGGTCGTAGTAGATCTCGGTGTCGCTCATCGGGTCCAAGCCACCGCTTTCGTCTCGAGGTACTGGTCGAATCCGGCCCACCCGTTCTGGCGGCCGATGCCGCTGTCCTTGTAGCCGCCGAAGGGCATCTCGGGGCCGAAGGCGTTGCCGCCGTTGATGGTGAGGCCGCCGGTACGGATGCGCCTGGCGACGCCGATGGCTCGCTCGGTGTCGGCCGAGAAGACGCCGCCCGAGAGGCCGTACGCGCTGTCGTTGGCGATGCGCACGGCATCGTCGTCGTCGTCGAAGGGGATGGCGACGAGGACCGGACCGAAGATCTCTTCCTGGGCGATGGTCATCGAGTTGTCGACGTCGGTGAAGAGCGTGGGCTCGACGTACCAGCCCGTGGGGAACTGCTCCGGGCGCCCACCGCCGAGGGCGAGGGTGGCCCCCTCGTCGATGCCCGTCTGGATGTAGCCGAGCACGCGCTCGCGCTGCTTGGCCGAGACCAGCGGGCCCATGATGTTGCCCTCGGTCTGGGGGTCGCCCCACGGCACGTAGGACATGGCCATCTTCAGGAACTCGACGCCCTCGTCGTAACGGGAGCGGGGGAGGAGCATGCGGGTCTGGATGGCACAGCCCTGCCCGCCGTGGAAGCAGACGCCGAGGCCGGCGAGCAGGGCGGTGGAGAAGTCGGCGTCGTCGAGCACGACCGTGGCCGACTTGCCGCCGAGCTCGAGGAAGAGGCGCTTCATGGTCGCCGCGCCCTTCCCCATGATGCGCTTGCCCACGGCGGTCGAGCCGGTGAAGGAGATCAGGTCGACCTTGGGGGAGAGGGTGAGCTCCTCGCCGAGCAGGTGGTCGGAGGAGGTCACGATGTTGACCACGCCGGCGGGGATGTCGGTCTGCTCGGCGATGACCCGCCCCAGGCGGGTGGCGTTCCAGGGGGTGTCGGGGGCGGGCTTCAGCACGATGGTGTTGCCGGTGGCGAGGGCCTGGCCGAACTTGTTGAGGGTGACCTCGAGCGGGAAGTTCCAGGGCACGATGGCCCCGACGACGCCCGCCGGCTCCTTCCAGATCTGACGCACGCTGTTGTCGATGTCGGTCAGCTCGGTGACGAACGGGTAGGCGTCCATGTGCTCGAGCGGCCAGCGGATCGCGTTGTTGATCGGGTCGTCGCACTGAGGCCCCATCGTGACGGTGCGGGGGCAGCCGACCTCGAGGATCAGCTCCTCGCGGAAGCCCTCGCGCTCGGCGTCGAGGGCGTCGTGCAACTGCTGGAGGCAGTGCTTGCGGAAGGCCAGGTTCGTCGCCCAGTCGGTCTCGTCGAACGCCCGCCGTGCCGCGTCGATGGCGCGGTGCATCTCCGCCTGCCCGGCGTCGGAGACCTGACCGAGCACTTCCTCGGTGGCGGGGTTGACGTTGTCGAACGCCTTCCCGGACGCGGCCTCGACGAGCTCGCCGTCGATCAGCATCCGCAGTTCGCCCTGAGACATGTGGTGGGACCCCCAGATCGGTGTGGCGGACACTCTAAGCAAAATCGACGTCGCTTTCGACTTTGCTGCGCGAAGGTGCTTTCGTCAGGCGACGACGCCCCGGACCTTGAGGTCGAGGATGGTGTCCCAGTCGAGGCCGAGGTCGGCCAGGATGACGTCGCCCTGCTCGTTGAACGCAGGGGCCCGGCGGGGGACCGCGGGCTGTTCGTCGTACTGGACGGGGGCGGTGACGAGCCGGAACGGCGTGCCTGCCGCGGTGTGGCACTCCTGGATGTAGGAGTTGGCGATGGTCTGGGGGTCGGTGGCCGCCTCGAGCGTGTGCTGAGCGATCGCCCATTGCCCGGTGAACGGCTCGAGCCGGGCCCGCCACTGCTCTGCGGTGCCGTCCGCAAACGCCTCGACGAGGAGCTCGATGGCGTCGGGGGCATTGGTCATGAGCGCCTCGTGGGTGGCGAAGCGCGGGTCGGTGGCGAGCTCGGGCCGGCCGAGGATGTCGACCAGGGAGCCCCAGTACTCGCCGGCCTGGAGGCAGGTGAGCGCGAGATGGCGGCCGTCGCCGGTGGCGTAGCACCCGACCAACGGGTTGTTGGTGACCTGCGAGTCCGGCTCGGGGCACCAGGGCTCGTCGGCGAGCAGGGAGAGGGCCATCGCCTGGCCCATCGCCCAGAGCCCCGTGGCCATGAGGGAGATGTCGACCGTGGTCGGCTCGCCGGTGCGCTCGCGGTGGAAGAGGGCACCCATGATGCCGCCGGCCACCGTCATGCCCCCGAGGGAGTCGCCGAACCCGGGGCCGGGGGCGGGCGGGGCCATGTCGTACTCCGGTCGCATGATGCCCATCATCACGCCGGCCCGCGCGTAGAACGCGAGGAAGTCGTAGGCGCCCTTGTCGGCGTCGGCGCCACGCTCGCCCTGGCCGGTGCCCCGTACGTAGATGATCTTTGGGTTGGCGGCCCGCATGTCGTCGAGCCCGATGCGGAGCTTGGCCCGCACCCGGGGGAGCTTGTTGGTGAGGAACACGTCCGACGTCGCCGCCAGGCGGTAGAGGAGGTCGCGACCCTCGTCGGAGGTGAGGTCGAGGCCGAGGCTGAGCTTCCCCCGGTTCGAGTGCTCGAAGAGGGCGTGCACGTCTCCGTGGATCTCGGCCTGGCCCGACGAGGCGAGGCCCCGCATGGCGTCGCCCCGCTCGACGTGCTCGATCTTGATGACCTCGGCACCCCAGTCGGCCAGCAGCGCGGAGGCCGAGGGTACGAAGGTGTGGTCGGCCACCTCCAGGATGCGGACCCCTGCGAGGATTGCGGTCATGGGGCCTCCAAGGCGAGATCGGGTAGAAAGTCGAAATCGACGTCGGAAATGGATACTATCGGTCGCATGACGCGCATGCCGATCTTCGACGCCGACAACCACCTCTATGAGACTCGCGAGGCCCTGACGAAGTTCATGCCCGAGCGCTACAGGCGGGCGATCGACTACGTCGAGGTCAACGGCCGCACCAAGATCGTCGTCAACGGCAAGATCAGCGAGTACATCCCGAACCCCACCTTCGAGGTCGTCGCCCGCCCCGGCGCGCAGGAGGACTACTACCGAAAGGGCAACCCCGAGGGGAAGAGCCGGCGCGAGATCTTCGGCAAGCCGATCCAGTCACCCCCGGCCTTTCGCGAACCGGCCCCCCGTCTGGAGCTCATGGACGAGCAGGGCGTCGACCGCACCCTGATGTTCCCGACGCTGGCCAGCCTCGTCGAGGAGCGGCTGAGCAACGACCCCGAGGCCATGCACGCCGTCATCCACTCGCTCAACGAGTGGCTCCACGAGACGTGGCAGTTCAACTACGAGGGCCTCGACCGCATGTTCACCACGCCGGTGATCACCCTTCCCATCGTCGAGAAGGCGATCGAGGAGCTCGAGTGGGTCGTCAAGCGCGGCGCCCGCGCCATCCTCATCCGCCCTGCGCCGGTTCCCGGTTACAAGGGGCGTCGCTCGTTCGCACTGCCCGAGTTCGACCCGTTCTGGGCGAAGGTGGTCGAGCACGACGTGCTCGTGACCCTGCACTCGTCCGACAGCGGTTACGACCGCTACACCAACGAGTGGAGCGGCGAGGGCAACGAGATGCTCCCGTTCCAGGTCGACGCCTTCCACATGTACGTGAACTGGCGCCCGGTGGAGGACGCGGTGGCCTCACTGGTCACCCACGGGGCCCTGTCCCGATTCCCGGAACTCAAGATCGCCATCGTCGAGAACGGCAGCAGCTGGCTCGGCCCGCTCATGAAGGGCCTGAAGGACCTCTACAAGAAGATGCCACAGGACTTCATGGAGGAGCCCGTCTCCGTCATCAAGCGCAACATCCACATCAGCCCGTTCTGGGAGGAGGACCTGAACGCCCTCTCGGACCTGCTCGGTGAGGACAACGTGCTCTTCGGGTCGGACTTCCCCCACCCTGAGGGCCTGGCCGAGCCGGCCAGCTACTTCGCCGAGCTGGAGGGTGCCGACCCGGCCCGTGTCGCCAAGATCATGGGTGGCAACCTGGCCCGCCTGATGAACGTCGACAACACCGCGGTGGCCCCCTCGACGTGAGTGCCCCGGTGCAGCACCCGCTGACGATCCCTGCGCTGACGGCCGCGGCTGCCGAGCGCTTCGGCGACCACCCGGCCGTCGTCGACGGCGACACCACGCTGACCTACGTCGAGCTGGTCGAAGCCGCCCGCACCTTCGCCGCCGCCCTCGTCGCCTCCGGTGTGGAAGCCGGCGACCGCGTCGCCCTGTGGAGCTTCAACAGCGTCGAGTGGATCGTGGCCGTGCTCGGCGTGTTCGAGGCCGGTGCCGTGTTGGTGCCTGTCAACACGCGGTTCAAGGCGGCCGAGGCGGCCGATATCCTGCGCCGCAGCGGAGCCCGAGTACTCGTCACGACCACCGACTTCCTCGGCGTCGACTACGTGGCCCTGCTCGACGGCGTCCGCGGCGAGCTGCCGGTGCTCGAGACCGTGGTGGCGCTCCGCGGGCCCGCCACCGGTGGCAGCGTGGCGTGGGCCGACTTCCTCGCCCGAGCCACCGACGACGGTCGGGCCGAGGTCGCCCGCCGCGTCGCCGCCCTCGGCCCCGACGACCCCTGCGACATCATGTTCACCTCGGGCACCACCGGTGCTCCGAAGGGTGTCGTGCAGACCCACGGCCGCACCCTCGTGATCGGCACCGACTGGGTCGAGATGACGGGCCTTCGCGCCGACGACTGCTACCTGATGATCAACCCGTACTTCCACATGTTCGGGTTGAAGGCGGGCATCCTCGCCTCGGTGGCGGCCGGCGCCACCATGTACCCGCAGGCCGTGTTCGACGTCGACGACGTGCTCGCCCGCATCGGCGCCGAGCACATCACCGTGCTGCCGGGGCCGCCGACGCTCTACCAGTCGATCCTCGAGCACCCCGACCGCGACCGGCACGACCTCTCGAGCCTCCGCATCGCCGTCACCGGTGCCGCCGACATCCCCGTCGAGCTGATCCGCCGCATCCGGTCCGAGCTGCCCTTCTCGATGGTGGCCGTGGGCTACGGCCTCACCGAGGCCGGCACCGCCACCGGCACGGGGCCCGACGACCCGCCCGAGATCGTGGCCACCACGGTGGGCCGACCGCGCCCCGGGTTCGAGCTGCGCATCGTCGACGGTGAGGGCAACGAGCTCGCCGACGGCGAGCCCGGCGAGATCCTCCTCAAGGGGGCGAGCGTGATGTCGCACTACCTCGACGACGAGAAGGCCACGGCCGAGACCTTCACCACCGACGGTTGGCTGCTCACGGGCGACCAGGGCGTGATCGACCAGTCGGGCTGCCTGCGCATCGTCGGCCGCTCGAAGGACATGTTCATCGTCGGCGGGTTCAACGCCTACCCAGCCGAGATCGAGAACCTCCTGCTGCGTCACCCCGACATCGCCCAGGTCGCGGTGATCGGCATCCCCGACGAGCGCATGGGCGAGGTCGGCATGGCCTTCGTCGTACCTCGCTCGGGCACCTCGCCGAGCGCCGACGACGTCGTGGCGTGGGCCCGCGCCGAGATGGCCAACTACAAGGCGCCCCGCGTGGTCGAGATCGTCGACGAGCTGCCGCTCAACGCCACCGGCAAGGTCGAGAAGAACGTGCTCCGCGACCGTGCCGCGCTCGGTGGTCGGGCATGACCGCGGCGGCGCGGGCGGTCATCCCGACGATCGGTAGTGTCCGCCCATGACCTCGCTCTCCGCCCTTCTGAAGACGTTCGAGTTCGAGTCCCTGGGTGACGGCCGCTATCGGGGCATCAACGCCCCTGAAGGGCCCGGCGTGGTGTTCGGTGGTCAGCTCATCGCCCAGTCGCTGCTGCTGGCGGGGCGCGACCACCCGGGCAAGCTGGCCAAGACCGTGCACACGATCTTCGCCCGCGGGGCCGCCTTCGAGCCCGCGCTCGACATCGATGTCGAGGTCATGCAGAGCGGCCGGGCCTTCGGGTCGAGCACGGTCACCATCTCCCAGGAGGGGAAGCTCCGCACCCGCTCGATGGTGCTGTTCACCGCTGACGAGGACGACACGATCCGCCACGAGACGCCGGCTCCCGACCTGGTGCCGCCGGAGGAGGGCAACCCCGGCTTCGGCACCGAGGACTGGGAGATCGCCATCGTCGACGACGTCGACATCGACGACCCGACGTTCGTCGGTCCCGCCGAGCTCGACGTCTGGACCCGCTTCGCCGGTGCCCCCGATGACGATCCGCTGGTCGCCCAGGCGCTCGTCGCCTACACGACCGACCCGTTCCTGATCGCCACCGCGATGCTCCCGCACGAGGGTGTCGCCCAGTCGCTCGCCCACGTGTCGTTCTCGACCGGCGTCATCTCGCACACGCTGACGTTCCACGAGCGGGTGCACGCCGATCGCTGGCTGCTGCTCACCCACGACAGCCCCCACGCCGGCCATGGCCGCAGCTACGGCCGGGCCAACGTCTTCCAGGACGGCCACCTCGTGGCATCGTTCGTACAGGACGCCATGATCCGGGCGATGCCGGAGGGCCACGCGGCGATGTGACGGACGCGAACGGGCCGGGCGTCGAGGACGCCCAGCCCGTTGCTGCGGTTGAGCCCGGTGGACCTGATGACGGGGGAGGTCACCGGCCGACCGGCCTGCGCTCAGCCGGTGACGTTGTGCGCCAGGCGGTCGACCCCGACCTTGAGCACGGCGAACGAGTCGATCGGGGGCTCTACCTTCGTGGCCCAGGAGTCGTCGCACGCGAACTGTCCCGCTTGGCTCGGCTGCCACTGGACGAACTTCGTGCCTTCGAGCTTCATCACCTGGAGGCAGTGGTCGATGAGGTTGGCCCCTGGGTCCTGCTCGGTGCTGAGGCCACCGGCCGTCCAACTGTGGACAGCCCGGAGGTTCGTCATCACGCAGTTGCGGGTGAGGTCGTTTGCGCACGCCTTCGCCGCGGTGGCCCAGAGGAGGAACGCCGACGCGGACACCTGACCGCCGTAGGAGACGTCGCCGCCGTTGCCCTTCACGATGGTGTTGTAGGCGGCGTTGGCGCTGCCGTCGGGCGTGTAGTCGAGGGGCACGAACGAGTTGCCGAAGTAGAGGTTGTCGCCGTTGCCGTTGACGTTCCAGGCGGCGAGATCCTCGGTGTAGACGGAGGCGCCGTTCAGCCAGACCGGCTGGTAGTCGAGCTGCTTGGCGGCATCGAGGATGTTCTCCATCCCGGCTCGGAGGTCCAGGACGAAGATCGCCTCGACACCGCAGTCCTTCAGCTTCTGGACGTACGGGCGGTAGTCGGACACCCCGGTGATCGGGTAGGTGACGTCACAGCCGACGAAGTTCCATCCGGCGGTCGGCACGGTGCCCACGAAGCGCTGGCCGTAGTCGGTGATGTTCGGGAAGATCGGCAGCATCGTCGCTGCCTTCTTCACCTTGTCGGGGAACGCCTTGGCGATCTCAGCCGCCGCACCGACGTTGTAGTAGTCGATCGGCTGGGGGTAGGCCGCCACCGAAAGAGGCGCCATGGCGATGGCGCCGCCGGACACCACACCCGGCACCGTCGGGAGGCCGCACTGGATGCGGGCCTGCTCGGCGCCTTCGGGCAGGGCGAAGTACTGGCCGACGAGCATGAAGGTCTGGGTGCAGGCCTCGGTCATGACGTTGGCCGTCTCGGTGATCTTGGCGTCGTAGTACTTGCCGACGACGGTTCGACCGTTGATGCCGCCCTGCTCGTTGCACCAGCCGATCATGGCCCTGACCGCGTCGCTCGCTTCGTGGCCCAGGCCGGCCGCGGCGGTGTAGCCGGCGTCGTCGCCGTAGCCGATCGTGACGGTCGACGCGTCGACCGCCTGGTCGGGCGAGCCCGATGGGCTCCCGGGGCCGCAGGGGCTGGCGAGGTCACCGAACTGCGGCATGCCGCTGTCGGTGCCGGCCTTCGTGGTGGTGTCGGTCGAGCCGCCGTCGCCCGAGCTCCGTCCTCCTCCGCAGGCCGAGAGCAGCATCACCGACACTGCGAGCAGCGCAGCCGATCGCACGATCCACTTCGACATCTGGGTCCTCCCCATAGTGGGCACTCGGGCCCGGCGTCGTTCCCCGCGTGTGACGCGAACGTGGATTGGGCCACGTACTTCGGAGACCGTATCTGAAATCGACGTCGGCATCGAGTTTGGAGCAGTCAGGTTCGGTTCGGTGGGGGAGTGTCAGGGGCACCCGGCGTGGGGCACGTCGACCTCGACCGACCAGAGCCGGCCGGACCAGTCGGGGTCGTCGCCGCCGGGGAACGTGCTGGCGGTGGCCACGAAGAGGGTGCGGCCGTCGGGACCGCCCAGGGCACAGGCGAAGCAGCGGTCGGGCATGGCGATCACGTCGAGGACCTCGCCGCCCTCGGCCACGCGTGCGACTTCGGGGGCCATGGCGTCGGCGAACCAGATGGCCCCGTCGGCGTCGAGGGTGCAGCCGTCGGGGAAGCGGGCGCCGAGCTCGGCCCACACGCGCCCGTCGCCGAGGGTGCCGTCGGGGAGGATCGGAAAGGCCCGGTATCGCTGGGCCATGGACTCGCCGACGATGTAGGTGGAGCCGTCGGGTGTGATGACCGATCCGTTCGGGAAGGCGAGGCCCTCGGGCCCGCCGATCACGGTGCCGTCGGGCCGCACGATCGCCAGGCGGGCGTCGTTGCGGGGCTCGCCGGCCGCCATGTCGGCCCCGAAGTTGCCGACGTAGGCGGTGCCGTCGGCGGCGACGACCATGTCGTTGGTGTGCGATGTGGCCACTGGCGAGAGATCTGCGTGCACCACCAGGGTGCCATCGGGCTCCCGTCGGAGCACCCGGCGCGAGTCCATGGCGACGACGAGCAGGCGGCCGTCGGGTAGCCATCCGAGCCCGCTGGGGCGCTCGTCGATCTCAACCTCCACCCGGAGGTCGCCCGACAGGTCGAGCGACGAGACCGTGTGGCCGTAGAAGTCGGAGAACCAGAGGCGGTCGTCGTGCCAGCGGAGGCCTTCGCCGAAGCCGAGGCCGGCGAGGAGCTGCACGGGCTCACGGGTGCTCATGGTGGGTACCTCCGGGTCGCGAGTCTGGAACGGTGGCAGCGGCGGCTCCGCACGACGACCGGGCTCAGCCCCGGGAGCGGGAGAGACCGCCGAGGAGGGCGGCCGTGCGGTTGAGTGTGGCCGCGTCACCGAAGCAGACGCCGTGGACCTCGTCGATGCCGGCTGCTGCGAACTCGGCGAGGCCGGCGGCCACCGTCTCCTCGTCGCCGATGAGGGCGAGGTCGGCCGGGCAGGTGGCCTGTTCCCGCTCGAGGACGCTCTCGTAGACCGGCAAGCGCGTGAACCGTTCGAGGGTGCGGTTGACCCGGGCGCTCTGCTCGGCCACCTCGGAGGCGGCGCACACCGCCATCGGGATGCCGGCGATGACCTCGGGCCGGGGACGGCCGGCGGCTGCTGCGGCCTCCGAGGAGATCGGGGCGATCACCTCGGCGAGGGTGTGGCGGCCGACGAGCCAGGTGACGACGCCGTCGGCGAGCGCTCCGGCGACCTTCAGCGACATGGGGAACATGGTGCCGACGAGGAGGGTCGGCGCCGAGGCGTCGACGACGTGGGCCCGGCCGAAGTCGGTGGTGGTGTCGAGATCGAGGAACTCGCCGTGATGCTCGAACCGTTCGCCGTCGAGGAGCCGCCGCAGCGTGCCCACGTACTCGCGGAGGTGGGCGGCGGGGCGGTCGTAGCTCTGGCCGAGGGCGCCCTCGACGAGCGCCCGGTGGGAGGAGCCGACGCCGAGCAGGAGCCGGCCGTCGGTGGCGGCACTGGTGGTGAGCGCCTGGGAAGCGAGCACCATCGGGTGCCGGGAGCGGGTCGGAATGACGCTGGTGCCGAAGCGGATGCGTTCGGTCATGGTGCCGGCGACGGCGAACATGGTGAGCGCGTCGACGCCGAACAGCTGTGAGCACCACGCGGTGTCGACGCCGACCTCCTCGAACATGGCGATCTGCTCGAGGAAGCCGGACAGCCGGCTCTCGCCTCCCAGCGACATCCCGTAGCGCATCACGACGCCCGAAGGTAGGCGTCCACGCGCTTGAGCGCCTCGTTCGCCTCGGCGGGCAGCGCGTCGAGAGGCTGCGCGACCTCGTCGACCGTGGGCCCGTACTGCGCGGCCAGTGGGGCCAGTGCGTCGAGGTCGAAGTCGTAGAGGCGGGCGGCGTTCTCGCCGAGGAAGCCGCGCATCTCCCGCTCGCCGTAGCCCTGGAACACCTGGCGGAGGTGCTCACGGGTGAACGGGCCAGTGCCTTCGTCGTGGGGGTAGTCGCTGCCCCACATGAAGCGGTCGAGGCCGAGGGTGGGGGCGCACTCGGTGTCGAGCACGTGAGGGAAGCTGGCACCCACCCAGCAGTTCCGGGCGAAGTACTCGCTGGCCAGCATCGGGAGCCGGTCCTCCTCGCGGTACTTGAGCTCACCGATGGCGCCGGTCTGGATGCGGCTGATGACGGCGTCGAGGTCGTGCAGAAGCGGCGGGATGGAGTGGGCGGAGCCCTCGGTCATCGCCATCCTGAGCCGCGGGAAGCGTTCGAAGACGCCGCCGAGGACCAGGTGCACGAACGCCCGCAGGCCGTACCAACCCATCTCGGCGACCATCAGTGCCGGGGTGGCGGCGTGGCGGCCGTAGTCGGGGTTGCCGGTGCCCGAATGCAGGTTGATGACCATATCGAGGTCCTGGATGGTCGCCCACAGCGGGTCATAGGCCCGGCTGTAGAGCGGCTCGACCCATTTCACGTCGGGGGCGATGCTCGGCAGGAGCACGCCCCCGCGGAGACCCTGCTCCTTGATCCAGGTGACGTCGGTGATGGCGTCGTCGACGTCGTTCAGGAAGATCTGGCCGATGCCGGCGCGCTGGATCGGCTTGCGGTTGCAGAAGTCGACCATCCAGCGGTTGTGGGCGCTGATGCCGGCGCGGCGCAGCTCGTACTCGTCGGCCTTGGGTGGCCCGGCGAACAGCACGAAGCCCGGGTAGAAGGGCGGCACGGTGTTCGGGTAGACGACCTCGGCGATCACACCGTCGGGGAGCTGGTCGGCGTCGCGCCGCTCGTCGTCCCAGTTGCGCACTCGCAGGTCGGTGTCGCGCAGGTCCTTCCACGGGTTCTTGTACTCGCCGCGCCAGGCGTCGAACGCGTCGCGGTACTGCGGGTCGAGGTACTCGCGGTACTGCTCGTGGGAGCCACCGGCATGGCAGTCGGCCGAGATGATCGTGTAGCGGTCGTTTCCTGACACAGGGACCTCCGAAGTCCGGTAATTAGATGCATGGTACATTCATTGGAAGTTCCCGCAAGCCGTCCTAGGCTCGTCGGGCACCGGTCATGGAGGTAGAGGGCTCACATGGGGAAGCGGAATCGGGAGGAGCTGACGGTCGACGAGATCGCGGCGTTCATCGAGTTCGTCTCGCGCCTCACCCTCAGCGAGCGCGTGCAGCAGCGCTTCGCCGGCGGCACCCGCCTCGTCGGTCGCTCGGAGCTGTTCGCCCTCAGGGCCCTGAAGCGCCACGGGTCGCTCACTTACCGGGGCCTCGCCGAGCAGATGGGCCTCGATCCCACCACCGTGAGCCGGCTCGCCGGCCGCCTCCTCGATCTCGAGCTCGTCGAGCGGGAGGTCGACGAGGCCGACAAGCGCCGGGCCTGGCTGACGCTCTCCGCCTCGGGTCGGAAGGTCCTGAAGGGCGTCGAAGACGTGTACCTCGGATACTACGAGACCGCCATAGCGGACTGGTCGGCCGACGACCGCGCTGTTGCCCGGGTCGTCCTCGCCCGCCTCAGGGAGAGCCTCAGCGGTCTCGAGTTCGACGAGCACGGCCGGGCCACGGGTGTGGCGCGCTCGGAGCAGTCCAAATCCGCATGAACGGCGGCGCTGCGGCTCGGCCCCACTTCCGGGTCGAGCTGCGGAGCGGCATCCACCATCGACACGAGGAGTAGGAACCCATGGCACGACTCGAAGGAAAGGTCGCCGTGATCACCGGCGGCGGCAGGGGCATCGGACAGGCGATCGCGCTGCGCTATGCCGCGGAGGGGGCCACCGTGGTGATCTCCTCCCGCACGCAGTCCGACCTCGACGACACGTTGGCCCGCGGCGGCATCGACGACGCCCACGGCCTGGCCGTCGTGGCCGACGCCATGGACCGCGACGACGCCCGCCGTCCGGTCCACCAGGCGATCGACCGCTTTGGCCGGGTCGACATCCTCGTCAACAACGTCGGTGGCACCACCGGGGGCAACCCCGACCCGTTCGCCGGTGATGATGCCGCCTTCGAGCAGACCCTCGTGCTGTCGCTCACCTCGGCGTGGTGGACCACCAGTGCCGCCCTCCCGGGGATGCGCGAGCAGGGGTCTGGCCGCATCGTCAGCATCGGCTCCGGTGCGTCGAAGGCCACCGGCGGCGCCCTCCCGTACACGACGGCCAAGCACGGGCTGGTCGGCTTCACCAAGGAGCTGGCGAAGGCCGCTGCGCCCCACGGCATCAACGTGAACCTCCTCTGCCCGGGTGTCACCCGCACCTCGTTGGTCGACTTCGAGTACATCGCGAAGCTCCGGGGCACCACCGCCGAGGCCGAGGAGCAGCGCTTCGCCGCCGACTGCCTGCAGAACCGCATCCTCGAGCCCGAGGAGGTCACCGGCATGGCCGTGCTCCTGGCGAGTGACGACGGTGGTGGCATCACCGGGCAGGTGCTCAGCGTCGACGGCGGCTACAAGGTCTGACGGCCGGCGACGGCGAGGGAGCCTGCTCATGGAGAAGGTCGTACTGGTCGCGTTCGCCTCCAACGGCGCGCCGCCGCTCGCCGATGACGAGGTGGTCCGTCTGAACGAGCGCCTGCTCGACGCGCTCGACCCGGTCCGTTACCCGGGCCTCGGCCTCCAGGTCGAGGACCACGAGGCCACCCTCCGCTGGCAGCGCCGGGAGCGATCCCTCGCCCGCCGACTCCGCCTGTCGTTGTCGGCCTGGACGGAGTGCGGGGACGACGTGTCCGAGCTCGTGGCCGCGCTCGGCCCACTCGCCGACGACCACGCCGCCTTCGTCGTCACCGAGGCGGTGCCGCGCTGGGAGGCCGACCGGACGGTGAACGCGGCCGAGCCCCGACCCGGGGTCACCGTCACGTCGCTGCTGTGTCGCAACCCGGCGATGACGCGCGACGAGTTCGTCGCCCACTGGCGCGACGTCCACCAGCCCATGTCGTTCCGGATCCACCCCCAGCGGACCTACGTCCGCAACGTCGTGGCTCGCTTGCTGACGGCGGAGACGGTGCCCATCGACGCCGTGTGCGAGGAGGGGTTCGCCTCGCTCGACGACGTGCTCGATCCGTCCCGCTTCTTCGGTGCCGACACCAGCGGCGCCACGTGGAAGGAGAACGCGGGTGTGATCGGCGCCGACGTCGGGCTCTTCCTCGACACCGATCACACCACGGCGACGATCATGCGCGACCACCGCCTCCGTGACTTCAGAGGTAGTCGACTCGGTGGTCCGACTCCGCCGTTAGGCCGAGCTCGGGCCATTCGCCCTTCATCATGCTCTCCATGATTCCGAAGCCGACCGCATCGCCCTCTCGGACGCGCACCGGGGTGTCCCGCAGCTGGCCGAGGAGTCGGAGGTGCTCGTCGTCCCAGCAATCGGCGATGTGGTCGCCGTCGACGTGAAGTGGTCCCATCCATGAGCCGTGCTTGTGGCCGGCCCAGGTCCCGTAGCCCGCAGGCTTGAGGAAGAAGCCCGACTCTCCCAACGCCTCGACCTCGATCACCCGCTGCTCGCCCGACTCGAGGGTGAGTCGGAGCTCGCCACCGAGCACGAACCGAGTCCGGGTGTCGTAGCTCATGTGGGGCTCGACCCTCGTGATGCGGAGCTGTGTTCCGTCGGACTCGTTGATGTACGCCGACGAGATGCCCACCCCGTCCGCGGCGTGGATGGCCATCTCGTAATAGGTGCCGTCCGGCCGACGGAGGAACGAAGGAGTCCACTTGAACCCGCCCTTGAAGCCGGGGGGCGCCTGGGACAAGCCCGGGATCACGTCCGAGGGTGGAACACCGACGGCTTGGCGCACACCCCAGGAATGGTCGCGGAAGCCGAACCACTCGCCATCGCCGACGTCGTAGGTCCGGCCCTCGACGGTCACCGTTCCCGACACCCACCCACCCTGGTGGTAGCGGATCACGTCGACCTCGACGCGGCCCGTCCGACGGTTGCGGCTCAGCGTGCGGTCCTCGAAGAACGGAGGCGTCACACCCGTCAGGACCAGGTCGAAGGAGATCGGCTGCGTGTCGTTCGGCTCGAGCGTGAACCGGACCTGCTCGAGCGGCTCGACGATCTCGCACCGGATCGGCCCGACGGCTGTCTCCTCGGGTGCCGACTCCAGCTCACGCGTCGCCCGAACCGTCCACTGCTCCCGACCTCGGGAGATGCCGCCGAAGCCGTCCATCACCCCGCGGTTGTGGTAGCGGCCCAGACCGAAGTCGACCTGTAGCGACCCGTCGACGCGGGCCAGCGACGCCCAGAGCTTCTCGGTCCATCCGAGATCGCTCTCCGCGACCGTGGCGAAGGTGTCGACGATCTGGTGGTTGAGGCCCTCGTCCGCGCCTCGAAGGGGGCCGATGTCCTTCATCGGCCTGCCGTCGCCGCTCGGTGCCGCCGTGCTGCGGGCTGATCCATCGATGTCCCCTTGGGTCGCGAGCGGTGAGCTCCGGGTCTCCCCGAGCGCCCGATAGGACAAATCTACACAAATGTCCTATTCGGTGACGAGGGCTCGCACCAGGTACTGGTCGAGGAAGAGCCGCTTCGCGTCATCGGACCGGCTCACCCACGGCGGCGCCATGAGCAGCAAAGCCACGGTGTTGATCCACC
Source organism: Acidimicrobiales bacterium (assembly GCA_965279255.1). Classification (GTDB taxonomy): domain Bacteria; phylum Actinomycetota; class Acidimicrobiia; order Acidimicrobiales; family Acidimicrobilacustridaceae; genus CAMFLJ01. The sequence continues at coordinate 3,308,706 of OZ257146.1, read as the reverse complement.
GGGTCGTCTCGCGCGGATCGAGGTCGCCGTGGACCTGGCCGTCGGCCTGCCAGCGGTCGATCAGGGGGCCGAGATGGCGGTGGTAGGTGTCGACGACTGCCTCCGAGCTGACCTCGAGCGCCATGACCATCCAGCTGCTGTCATCGGAGAACATGGCGTCGGTCAGCTGGTTGTCCTTGACCAGCTCGAGGGGCCGCATGACGAGCTCGACGAGCGAGTGGGCTGCGTCCTCGGGGTGGGGGAGTGACCGGACGATCGCCTCGATGGCGGTGTCGATGCCGGCCAGGAGCACGCCGAGGAGCAGCTCGTCGCGGTTGGCGAAGTACCGGTAGACGGTCGACCGCGCGACAGCGGCCTCCTTCGCGACCTCCTGGACGGTGATCCGGGCGCTGCCCCTCCGGATGAGGCAGCGTCGGGTGGCGTCGACGAGGCGGCGACGGGCCTCGTCGTCGTCGAGGAGCGCGGTCTCGGCTCCCCAGCGCCGAGCGGCGCCGCCGGTCACTTCTTGGGTCGACACGGCGTGGAGCCTACGCGGTCGGTCGCGCGACGAAGTCGGGCCCGTCGGCGGGGTCACGGTCCCGGCGCGGCGTGAGGGAGCACGACCTTCGAGGGATGGACCGGATCGTGGAAGACGGTGTGAACGGCCGAACGCAACGTCGTGGCGGTCGCCAACGGCTCGTCGGTGCCGAGGTTCCGGCCGTAGACGGGGTGGGCGCCCCCGGACACCTGGACGCGGATGCGGTGGCCGACCGCGAACCGGTGCGCGGTGGGCCACAGCTCAACGACGGCTGTGAAGGCGCCGTCGGAATCGCGTTCGATCGTCGCTGGCGTGAACCGCTGCAGTCCGTCGCAGACATTGGCCGAGCGACCGTCAGCGTCGACATCGCACAGTCGGACGAACACGTCGGTGTGGTCGAGCGAGCTGCCCAGCTCGATGGTCGCGGTGATGGCACCGGTGAGCAGCAGCGATTCCGCGAGCGGCTCCGAGGTGTACACGAGCACGTCGGGCCGGGCTTCGAGCGCGGCGTTGTCGACGATCCCTCCGGTGAGCATGCCGATGCCACCGACGGACGGGGTCGGGTCGGCGGGGTCGTACGGGTGCGAGTCGGGAGGGGAGTCGGGAGGTAGATCGGTGCCGAGTCCGCCGTCTGGCTGCAGGTACCAGGCTGTGGCCTCTGCCGAGGGTGGCCAGTCCGGATGCTCCTGCCACCCGGGCTGGTCGCCCTGGACATAGAGGCTGACCCGGCGGTGCCGACCGGTGCTGGAGGAGCTGCGGAAATGGAGGTCGAACCACTCCAACGGCGCGTCGAGGAGTGCTCCCTCGCCCCCGGCGCCCATGTGCCCGCCGGCTCCGATGCGGAGCCACACGGGAACGTCGGCATCCGACAAGGCGTCGTAGTCCGCGAGCACGCCGGGCAGCGGGTAGTCCTGCCACCCGTCGATCAGGAGGACAGGGATGTCCCAGTCGGCGAGCATCGGGCGAAGCTGGATCGCCTTCCAGTGCGGGTCGTCGGAGGCCGGGTGGGCGAGCTGCTCCTGGTAGAGGTCGAGGTCCTCCCCCGCGACGTGGCGCAGCACGTCGCCGAGCGGCAGGTGATCGAAGGCTGATCGCAGCTCGGCCATCTTCGCCTCGATCGCCTCGGTCGATGCCTCGTCGAGGACGCCACGGCCGTCGGCCTTGTTGAAGCCGAGGGCGCCGAGGTTCCAGGGGATCATGACCTCGAGGGCGAGTGCTCCTCCGGCGAACCACGAGAAGGCGCGCTGGGTGGTCGCCAAGGCGACCGACATCGCTTTGAGGTGTGGCGGACGGGTGGACGCCAGGGCCCACTGGGTGAACCCCATGTAGCTCATGCCGTAGGAGCCGAGGTTTCCGTCGAACCAGGGTTGCTCGGCGATCCAGTCGGCGGTGTCGCGGCCGTCGGGCGCCTCGGCAAAGAAGCTGAACGTGCCGCCCGATCCGTCGGTCCCCCGTGAGGCTTGCACCACGTAGCGGTAGCCGCGGGCGGCCAGCTCAGGACCGGTGAGGCCGCCGATCATCGCTCGACCGTAGGCAGTCCGCTCGAGGATCGTGGGGGCCGCTGCCACGCCGACCGGGTGGAACACATCGGTCAGCAACGTCGCGCCGTCGTGGGCCAGTACCTCCACGTCGCGCTCGATCTCGACGTCGTTCTCGCGGTCACGCACGGCGGTCCGCTCCCCGGAGGATGCAGCCTGGTCGAGAGGGGTGAAAAGCGTTCATCGGTGCTCCGATCTCGCGGGTGTGGTGACCGGGGTCACTGTAGCCCTGGATCGGACATATTCGACAGAATGTCCGATCCGGTCTATGGTGCCGCAGATCGTCACGGTGCCGTCTCGGGGGAGGCGACGAACGCCGCAGGCGACCGAACGCGACGCGAGACCGCGTCGCCCAGACCGGGGGTCGAAGATGAAGTCCCACTACCTGCGGTTCACGGGAGCACTCCTGGTGACCGCCGCTCTTCTCACCGCATGTGGAGGCGGGCGCTCTGAGAGCGGAGACCAGTCGTCCTCCACGACCAAGGCGGGCTCCGACTCGTCGAGCGCCGTGGTGCAGTTCGGCGATCTCGCCAGCCCATGCGGCCCTGGCAGTCCGTCGGGCTCGCCCGACCAGGCTGTCGATGCGTCGACCGTCACGATCGGCTACGGCGACGATGCCGGCTACACCGCCAGCCCGGGTCTCGGCCACGAGGCGACCGATGCCGTCAAGGCGATGATCGACTGGTGCAACGAGCAGGGTGGCATCAACGGTCGGAAGGTCGTCGGCAAGTACTACGACGGCAAGATCACGGAGCTCGCCAACGTCATGACCGAGGCGTGCACCCAGACCTTCATGCTGGTCGGTGAGTTCTTCGCACTGCCCGAGACCGGTGAGCAGACCCGCCTCGGTTGTGGACTGCCGGCTGTTCCCGGCGTGCTCTCCGGCGCCGGCATCACCATGGCGCCGCTGATGGTGGCGCCGTACCCCACGCCGAGCGACCAGTGGAACGTCGGAACCGCCGCCCTCTTGGCCAAGGCGTATCCCGAGAAGGTGAAGAAGGCGGCGATGATGGTGGCCCAGTTCCCCGTCGTGATCGAGGGCACCCAGCAGTTCGCCCGCACGGCGCCCACAGTCGGCTGGAACTTCATCGGATGCGACCAGCCCTACCCCATCACCGGGGTGGCGGACTACCGACCGATCCTCCAGAAGTTCAAGGACTGTGGCGTCGAGGCGGTGTTCGCGACTGATACCGGCACCGGGCTCGCGAACATCCTCGACGCCGCCGCCCAGATCGACTTCCACCCGATCTGGCTGAACACGCCGGCGACAGCCAAGGACAGCTTCAACGCCTGGAACGTCAACGGCAACGGCGACAACCTCTACCTCTACAACTCGTTCGTGCCGCTCGATTACGACGCACCGGGTAGCGCGAACGCCGCCTACGTCCAGCTCGTCAAGGCGGCCGGCGGCGACATCGGCTTCGGCGGCCAGGTCTCCACATCGGCGTTCCTCCTGTGGGCGACAGCGGCGAAGGAGTGCGGCAACGACCTCACCCGGGACTGCGTGATGACGCAGCTGAAGAGCATCCACAGCTGGACCGGTGGCGGGATCAGTGCCGAGCAGGACCCGGGCGGCAACCAGGCCGACTTCTGCACGCAGGTCATGAAGATGGACGGAACCAAGTTCGTCCAGTGGCAGCCCGAAGAGGTCGGCACCTTCGCCTGCGACCCGTCGTGGAGGGTGGAGGTCAACCCGCCCATCGACTCCGCCGCGACCCTCAAGATCGGCTCCGACCGGGTCGCCCACAACATCCTGCCGTGACCTCGTCGTTCGAGCCATCTCGGCTCACCGCAGGCCGGCCCCCTTCGCAGGGGGCCGGCCACCACCTCAAGGGATACCCCTCATGAGCGACAACTCCGATCGTCTGAAGGGCCGCGTCGCACTCGTGACCGGTGCCGGCAACGGAATCGGCCAGGCCTGCGCCGAGTCGCTGGCCCGTCACGGTGCCTCGGTCGTCGTCAACGACCTCGGCACCGACGAGTTCGCCAACGGGCGCACCTCGGAGGCCGCCGACTCGACCGTCGCCGCCATCCGTGACGCCGGCGGCACCGCCACCGCCAACTACGACTCGGTCGCCGAGGCCGCCGGTTGCGACGCCGCTGTGCAGACCGCCATCGACACCTACGGCAAGCTCGACATCGTCGTCGGCTGCGCCGGGGCGATCCTCGACGGCACGCTGGCTGCCGACGACGACACCTACCAGCGGTTCATGGCGCTGTTCCTGCACCAGAAGTTCTGGCTGACCAGGGCCGCGCTGCCGGGGATGCTCGAGCGGGGCTGGGGTCGCATCATCACCACGACCTCGCACGGGGCGACGGGCCTGCTCGGCCAGCCGACCTTCGCGGCGGCGATGGGCGGCGTCATCTCCATGACCCGGGCCATCGCCCACGACAACCTCGGCAAGGGCATCACTGCCAACTGCCTGTCGCCTGGCGGCGCCACGCGCCTCCACGCCGTCACCCGCCCGATGTTCGAGCAGCTGCTCGCCGACGGCGTCGTCGACGAGGAGTTCTGGGCCGGGTACAACAAGACGCCGCCGCCCGAGTACGTGGCGCCGATCGTGACGTGGCTGTGCACCGACGCTGCAAAGGACGTCACCGGCGAGGTCTTCCATGCCCGTGGCGGCGCCATCGGCGCCTGGAACCGCTACTCGGTCGAGCGCACGATCTACCGGGGCGATCACGAGACCAACCCGCCGTGGTCGCTCGAGGACCTCGACCTGAACGTGCCGCACGCACTGCTCGCCGAGCCCTGAGGAGAAGGCCATGGCAAACCAGACGATCGCGATCCCCATCGAGGTCGAAGAGCTCACCGCCGAGTGGTTCACCGAGATCGTGCAGTCCCGCGCTCCCGGGGCTGTGGTCGACGGCGTGGAGCTGATCGACAAGAGCTCCGGCACCACCGGGCGGGCCCGCATCGGGCTCACCTCCGCCGACGAGCGTATCCCGTCCACGATGTTCGTGAAGCTCCCGCCGTTCACCGCCGACGGTCGGGCGATGGTTATCTCCACCGCCATGGGCGTCTCCGAGGCCCGCTTCTACGAAGACATCGCCTCGTGGCTGCCGGTGCGAACGCCGCCCGTGTGGCACGCCGCCCACGACCTCGAGACCGACGGCTACATCATGGTGTTCGAGGACCTCAGCGCGGTGGGCGCCACCCAGCCCACCCAGGAGGAGGCCGACGCGTTCGACTTCGCCTCCCAGGTGATGGAGGTGTTCGCCCGCTTCCATGCGGCGATGTACGGCAGCACCCGCATCGGCCCCGGCGGCGACCTCCAGTGGGTCGGCGAACGTACCCACGGCTACGGGAAGGAAGCGGGCAACGCCATCCTGCGCAACGGCGTCCGCGACTTCGGTGATCAGATGCCGCCGGTCTTCCACGAGATGGCCGACCTCTACCTCGCCCGCAGCCTCGAGTTCAACGACGTGCTCTTCCGGGGCACCCAGACCCTGGTGCACGGCGACTGCCACATCGGCAACATGCTGCGCGACGGGCAGGGCCCGATCCTGCTCGACTGGGCGCTGGTGAGCAACGGCCCGGGCCTGCGCGACGTGGCCTACTTCATCGGGAACTCGATTCCCTACAAGGTGCGACAGACTCGCGAGCAGGACCTGCTGCGCACCTACCTCGCCGCCCTCGCCGGCCACGGTGTCGAGATCAGCTGGGACGACGCGTGGGACGACTACCGCCTCCAGATGGTCGCCGGTTGGATCGCCGCGGCGATGACAGCGTCGATGGGCGACTGGTGCCAGCCCCTGAGCATCGGCATGCGCGCCACCGAGCGCTCGAACCTCGCCCTCGAGGAGCTCGACGTCGTGCCGCTGCTCCGCCAGAAGCTCGGCTGAGCGAAGCTCTCGTCCCATGAGCGACCTCTCCGTTCCCGCCCGCCAGATCCCGGTTCCCACGTCGATCAGCCCTGAGGCCCAGGCCGTGCTGGCGATGGGGCTCCTCAGCCCGTCGACCGAGTACCCCCCGATCGGCGACGTGGAGGCGTGGCGCGCGATGGTCTCGGCCCAGGACGAGGTCGTCACCGCGATGCTGGCCGACCAGGCCGCCGCCATCCCCGCGACGCGGGAGCAGCGTGAGATCGGCGACGCCGTCACCTACGTCGTGACACCGGAGGGTGTCGAGGACGATCGAGTCGTCCTCGAGCTCCATGGCGGCGCGCTGATCCTCCAGGGGGGCGAGGCGTGCGCCGCCATGACCGCCGTCGCCGCGGCTCGCGTCGGACTGCCGACGTGGGGCGTCGACTACCGGATGCCCCCCGACCATCCCCATCCGACGCCGCTCGACGACTGCGTGCGGGCGTATGAGGTCCTCCTCGAGGAGACCCCGGCCGATCGCATCGTCGTCGCCGGGGGCTCGGCCGGCGGCAATCTCGCCGCGGCGCTCGTCGTGCGGTCGAGGGACGAGGGGCTTCCGCTCCCGGCGGCGGTCGTCCTGGCGACGCCTGAGGTCGACCTCACCGAGTCCGGCGACTCGTTCGCCACCAACCTCGGCGTCGACTCGATCCTCGGCCGGCTCATGCCGGTCAACGAGCTCTACGCCGCCGGCCACGACCTCGCTCATCCCCACCTGTCGCCGTTGTTCGCCGACCTCACCGGCTTCCCGCCCACGATCCTCACCACCGGCACCCGCGACCTCTTCCTCTCCAACACCGTCCGCATGCACCGCGCCCTCCGTCGCGCTGGCGTCGAGGCCGAGCTGCACGTGCTGGAGGCGGCGCCCCACGGAGGGTTCCTCGGCATGGCGCCGGAGGACGCGGAGATCGCGGCGGAGGTCCGCCGCTTCATCGACCACTGGTGCCCGCCCGCGTGACCCTCTCCGTCGAGGGGCGGTCGACGGTTCGGCATCCACTTCCCCCGAGGAGCGTCCGCTCGTGACCATGCCCAAGGATGTGTCGATCATCGACACGCTGATCAGCTTCCCGGTGCGCGACAAGAAGGCCATGCACGCGTCGACCACCGCGCAGACGAAGGACGCGGAGTCGAAGGAGTTCGATCATCCGGCCGCGTACATGTTCGTGAAGGACATCCCCGAGGAGCACACCTCCGACGAGGACCCGATCGCGGTGACTCTGCGCGAGATGGACCGCTACAACATCGGGAAGGGCCTGATCGGGGTGAAGGGCGAGCAGGGGGCGAGGGCGCTGAAGGTCCATCCCGACCGCTTCGTGGCCAGCCTGTCGGTCGACCCGAACGAGGGCATGGATGCCGTTCGCCAGATCGTGCGGGCCAAGGAGGAGTACGACATCCGTGCCGTCGACGTCTTCCCGGCCGGTCTGTCCCCGCAGGTGGCCATCAACGACAAGAAGATGTACCCGATCTACGCCAAGTGCTGTGAGCTCGGCATCTCCACGTGGGTGAACGCCGGGGTGCCCGGCCCGCGGGTGCGGATGGAGCCCCAGAAGGTCGAGTACATCGACGAGGTCATGTACGACTTCCCCGAGCTGGTGTTCGTGACCCGTCACGGGTGCGAGCCCTGGGAGGAGCTGGCCGTGAAGCTGATGCTGAAGTGGCCGGGGCTGCACTACTGCACCAGTGCGTTCGCGCCGAAGTACTACCCGAAGGCGATCATCGACTACGCCAACTCGCGCGGGGCCGACAAGATCATCTACGCCGGGTACTACCCGATGGGCCTGACGCTCGAGCGGATCATGGGCGACATGGACACCTACGTGGAGCTCAAGGACCACGTGTGGCCCAAGTTCCTCCACGACAACGCCGCACGGGTGCTCAAGCTCGACCAGTAGCGGCGCCGCGCCATCGGACCGACCGAGGCCCCCGGGCAGGAGACACGATATGACGAACCACGACGCGTTGGCGGGGAAGGTCGCCGTCGTCACCGGCGGCGGCCGCGGCATCGGCCGGGCGACCGCCCTGGCGTTGGCCGAGGCGGGAGCCGCGGTCATGGTCTCGGCCCGCTCTGCCGACCAGATCGAGGAGACGGCGTCGCTCATCACCGCGGCGGGCGGCCGGGCCGCCGCCTTCCCGGCCGACATCACCGACCTCGACGCCCTCGAGCGGCTGGTCTCGGTGACCGAGGCGGAGCTCGGCGTGCCCACGGTGCTGGTGAACAACGCAGGTGGTGGTGTCCGGGGGAGTGGCGGTCGGTTCGAGACCCTCGACCCCGCCGCCATCGTCGCTGGCATCCAGACCGACCTGATCGCGGCCATGGTGCTGAGTCGCCTCGTGCTGCCCGGGATGCTGGAGCGGGGCGAGGGGTCCATCGTCAACGTCGCCAGCGGCGCGGCGATGCTCGGCATGCCCTTCGTGACGCCGTACACGACGGCCAAGACGGGCCTGCTCCGGTTCAGCGAGGCCCTGGCGCTCGAGCTCCAGGGTCGCGGGGTCAGCGTGTTCTCGATCACCCCGGGGAACGTCCTGACCAAGCTCACGAAGTACATGTGGCCGAATCGGGAGCAGATCGCCGCGGACATGCCGGCCGACGCCCCCTGGGTGTACCCCCCGGGGCACGGCCTCGAGGACGACGGGTGGTATCCGCCCGAGAGGGCCGCGTCGCTCTGCCTGTTCCTCGCCTCGGGGAAGGCCGACGCCCTGAGTGGGCGGTTCTTCTCGGTCCACTACGACGAGGCCGAGATCGTGGCGCAGGCCGAACGGGTGGAACGGGAGCAGCTCTACGTGCTGCGAGTGGCGACCCTCGACGGCATCGAGGCCCCGATCTTCTACCGCTGACTCAGGCGGAGAGGCTCGTGGCCGTCTCGGCCCTCGTGGTCACTCGGTCCAGAAGGCCTGGCCGAGCACCTCCATCAGGCGTTCCTCGCGGGGCCGGACGGGCCCGGGGTCGAGCTCGTCTTCCACCCCGAGGTCGGCGAGGGCCATCGGGGTCATCAGCAGGGTGCCCTCGGCCATCATGGCGAACCGCGGGTCGTCGCTGTAGCCGGCGTCGAGGAGCATGGCCCCGACCAGCTGGATGATGCTGATCTTGAAGGTCTGGAAGGCCCGGTACCACGCGCGGTCGTGGACCGGGATGCCGGACAGCTCCTCGTAGCGAGCGGCGAGCTCGTCGACCGTCGGCGAGGACGGCCCGCTGTTGATGCCGACGGGCATGTTCCACAGCAGCTCGATGTAGCCCAGGTCGCACAGCGGGTCGCCGACGTCGGCCATCTCCCAGTCGTAGACGGCGTTGACCTCGTCGTCGATGAACCCGAAGTTCCCGGGCTTGGCGTCGCCGTGCACCAGCGTGACGCGGGCCGACTGCTCGGGCATCTGTGCCTTCAGCTCGGCGGCTACCCGTTCCAGTGCGGGGAGCGGACCACGCTTCACGCGGTTCATCTCATTGGTCCAGTGGTCGAGTTCGCGAGCGAGGAAGTCCCGGCCGTTGCCGAGGAAGCTCAGCCCGGTCGCGTCGAGGTCGACGGCGTGCATCGCCACCACCTGCTGGAGGAAGCTCTCGCACATGCGGCCGAGACGGCCGTCGTAGGTCTCGAGGTCGGCGCCGAGCTCACGCTCGTAGACCTCCCCGTCGCGGCGCTCCATGACCACGAACTCCCGGCCCAAGACCTCACCGGTGGGTTCGATCCACAGGGCCTTGGGCGAGCGCACCGGTGTGTTCTCGAGCGCGCGCAGGATGTCGAACTGGCGCTGCATGTCGTACGGCTCGATGAGCCCCGGCTTCGGGGGCCGCATGCGGAGGACGGCGTCCTCTCGGTGCTCGGACCCGTCGGCCGTCCAGACCACCGTGAGCAGGAGGATCTCGGCCGAGTGCCCGAACTCGACCTTGTCGAGCCCCTCGACCCGGACGTCGGTGGCGGTGGGGAGCTGCTCCCTGAGCCACGTCCTGAGTCGTTCGCTCACATCATCGTTGGACGTCATCCCTGTCACCCTTTCGACCCGATGGGTCCGTGTGCCCGACGAGCTCGCGTCACCAGTTGGGATAGCGGGGGTAGTGGTCACCCCAGGCGAAGAGCTCGAAGATGCCGTGGCCCTTCATCCCGTTGACCTCGAACGCCATGAGCTGGTCGAGCGACACGGCGTTGGCCTCGACCTCGGCCAGGTCGGCGGCGTCGTTCTCGTTCCAGACGAAGGCGGACTGGCCGTCGCTGCTCTGGCGGCGCTTCAGCCCGGCGCCGTAGTAGGCGGTGGTGGCGAGGTGCCGGGATTCGGCTGTGAGGTGGAACGTCTCACCGTCCTCGTCGACGAAGGTGAGGTCGGCGTGGGTGGGCCGCTTCCTGTCGCCGTCGAAGACGATGTCGTGCTCGAACTTGATGAAGCGCTTCGACTGGCGGCCGTCGTTGAACGTGAAGCCGCCGTCGACGTAGAGGACGGTGCCGTCGGCTGCCTCGATGACCCAGGCCTCGATGGCACGGTCCTCGAAGACGGCCTCGAACCAGATCCAGAAGTCGATGTTGTGGGCGTCGCGGACACCGAAGGTGCGGTCACGCCCGCCGGAGAACCCGTCGACCGAGATCGTCTCGCCCTCGATCTTCACCCAGCCGGTGTAGGTGGCCGGCTGCTTGATGTGGGTGAAGTCGGTGAGCACCGTGCCGTTCTTGCGGGTCTTCACCGGCAGGAGCTCCCAGAGCGGCGCCACCGACTGGTAGTGGAGCTCCCACTCGATGCCGGACTCGTTCGGGCCGAGCTCGAGCAGCCACCGCTCGAGCGGCTCGATGCAGGTCCAGCGGGCGGGGCCGGCAGAGATGTTGTTGCGGTCGTCGGTGCACGGGCGGAAGACGTCGAGGTCCCAGTGGCGACCGTCGGCCAGGGCCACCTTGGCGTAGCCGAGGGCGAGCTGCTTGTTCGGGTTGTTGCCCCAGCCCGACACGATGAGCATCTCGTCGTCGGGGGAGTGCAGGTTGAAGTAGCAGCGGTCCGACCAGCTCGGATGGGAGTCGTCGACCTGGTCGAACGGGCGAGGGAGCTGATGGTTGAACTGCTCGTCCTGAGCGCTGTACGGCATCGCGTGTCCCCCTCGTGGTCGGCCGCTCGGCCGGTGCCGCACGCTAGTGGAACGGCGTGCAAGTCTCAATCTCGACGTCGAGATTGGTTTTGTGCCCCGGCTCGATAGTCGAGGGAGCCCCTGACGGGTTCGAGTCAGAGGTTCCGCAGCGTGTCCAGCGACTCCCTGGCCGTCATCTTGCGACCCGGGCCGCCGTTCACCAGTAGGTCGGTGCCGGTCAGGTAACCGGGCTTGTCGCTTGCGCAGAAGGCGAGGACCTCGGCGATCTCCTCGACCTTCCCGAACCGCTGCAGCGCCGAGTGCTCGGCGAGCGCGCCGGCCCCATGGCTCTTCTCGAGCCGACCCATCTCCGTGTCGAACGAGCCGGGAGACACCGACACGACGCGGGCTCCCTTCTCGCCGAGGGGTGTCGCCAGCTGCTTCGACCACCAGATCACGAAGTTCTTGCTGACGGCGTAGGCCAGACCTCGCCGGAGCTTGCGGGGGAGCAGGTTGCATCGGGCGACCGCCTTCTCGAGGAAGCGGTCGGGATCGGCGGCGGCGAGACCGTACGTTCGGGTGGAGACCAACGGGGGCGAGCCGTGGCCTGCGGTCGACGCCACGTTCACGATGCTGAAGCCCTCATGGGCGAGCGCCATGAACGCCTCGTTCACGTTGACCGTGCCGATGGCATTGACCCCGAGGATCTTGGCGACGTCGCCCATCTGCGGGCTCAACCCCGCGGTGTGCACGACCGACACGACGGTGCCCATCTCGCCAGCGCGCTCTGCGGCTGTCTCGACCGCCGCCCGGTCGGTCACGTCGCAGGTCGCCGTCTCGCACTCGATGCCCAGGCCACGCAGCTCTTCGGCCGCTGTGTCGAGCCGCTCCTGGACGATGTCGCAGATGAGCACGGTGTGCTCCCGCCCGATGATCTTCGCGGCGGCGAGGCCCATGCCCCCGGCTCCACCGGTGATGACCGAGACCGTGTTCACGGGCTCGTTCCTGGTTCCGCCGGTCATGCGAGCCTCTTGCGAAGGAGGGGCAGGACCTCGAGCTCCTCGAGTGCCTGGTTGGAGCGCTCGGTGGCACGCATTCCGATCTCGAGGGGCTGGAGGGTGTCGCCCATGGAGGCGGTCATCGATGCGGCGATCCAGCCGGTGATGATCTGGAGGCGGTAGGTGTCCCACGCCTCGTCCCATGGGATCTCGACGCCATGGCCGGCGAGGGCGTCGAGGTAGGTGCGCAGCAGGTCCTGCTCGTGGTGCTGGCGCACCTCGTGGGGGATCGAGTTGCCGATGAAGTAGGCCACGTCGCGCAGGCCGGGGCCCGCACCGACCATCGCCCAGTCGAGCAGGATCGGGCCGTCGGCGTCGCGTAGCATGTTGCCGATGTGGCAGTCGCCGTGGATCAGCGTCTGGGTGCCCTCGAAGAGCACCGCGTTGAGCTCGAACCCGTGAGAGAAGTACGCGTCGGCCATCTCGTGGAACACGGGAGGCATCTGGTCGCCGAAGGCCTGAATACCCATGCGCAGGATGGCGTCGCCCTCTGGGGAGCCGTAGTTGTGGGTGCGCTCGCCGATCCACTGGAGGTCGCCGCCTGGGCCGACCCGGTCGCTGCCGTTCATCGCCGCGTGGAAACGGGCGAAGGCCTCCATCACCTGCGAAGCGAAGTCGAGGGCGTCGGCCTCCTCCTGGGTGGGTTGGGTGGCCCCGACCGCCGAGAGGTCGTCGAACACCATGATGTATCCGTCGGCCTCGAGGTCGTGGGCGGCGTGCCACAACGACGGCGTGCGAACGGGCAGCCAGGGGGCGACGTCCTCGTAGAAGCGGGCTTCGGACACGCCCATGCCGGTCATGTTCACCATCGCCCGGCGGTCGGGGGTGAACGGCGGGAGCTTCACGAAGACCGTGGCGGGGATGCGCTGGTCGGGCGAGCTGAGACCGACGCGGGCGCGGCCGGTGGTGCCCGAGCTGGTGTCGATCACCTCGACGGCCTCGATGACAGCGCCCGGTGCGCGGGACTGAACGATCTGGGTGAACCAGGCAGCAGTGAGCTCTTCGACCTCGACGGGAATCGACATGGCGCTCACGTTAGAGGCTTTCCGAACTCGACGTCAGAATCGGTTATGGTCCCGGGATGAGCTCAGGAACTGTTCCCTCGGCCACCGACCTGGTGGGAGGGCTCTCGCTGCTGGCCCTCCGGCTCGAGGCGGCGCCGACGAGCGGGCCCCTGGTGGCCCTGCGAGAGCGCCTGATCGGCGAGCTCCTCGGTGACAGCGAGCGGGCCATCGCCCCGCTCGGGCCCGACTTCGTCCTGGTCACCCACGTTGGCGGCGCCACCACCACGACCGACCGGGCCGGGGTGGTCGCCACCCTGCAGGGGCTGGGGGAGCGCGGCGGCCACCTGATGGCGTGCGAGCTCGCCGAACTGGTGAGCGACGACGACGGGGCTGCTGGTCACGGTGCGCTGTGCTCGATGAGCGCGCAACCACCGGAGGCCGCCGCCGGTGGCGAAGGGGATCGGGTCTCGGTGTCGCGGATCCCATTCGCCTTCTTCGTGCGCTGCGAGGGCGATCGGATGACCTCCGAGACCATCTTCCTCGACCTCCAGGGCACCGACGTGACCGAACTCGAGGGGAGCCTGAGCTCGGTCCGGGAGGGTCTCCTTGCAGCTGTTGCCGAGCGGTTCGGGTCTTAGCCCGAGCCGGTGCTCGGCTCGGCTGGGTTCAGCGCGTCTGGATCAGCTGGGAGATCGACGCAACCGCGAACACGCCCTCGTCGTCGCTGAGCTGAGCCCACGACAGGCCCCGGCCCATCGTCGGGTTGAAGCGGGTCTCGCCGGTGATGCCGACCCACTCGCCGACCGGCGGTCGCAGCACGTGGCCGGTGACGTCGGGGTTGATCATGGTCACGACATCGGGGTGGGCCTCCACTCCGATGAGGTTGGCGAAGTCGAAGCCCACCACCAGCCGACTGGTCTCGCGGATGGGCTCGCCGGCCACCACCGGGGCCACCAGGCGCAGCCAGGTGCCGTGGCCGGTGCCATCGACGATCGGCGCACGCAGGAGATCGACGGCGTGCATGAAGCCGGGGAGCACCCGGGCGCCCTCGCCCATGGCTCGGGACTGGTCGAGTGGGGCCAAGGCGTCGCCGGGCCGGGCGTCGCTCGTGCTCGGCGGCACGTCGACGGCGGAGAGGTCGGCCTCGCGGAGGCGCAGCACCGACGCCCGCACGTGCACCACGTCGTCGACGGTGAGGAGCAGTTCGACGACCTGGATCTTCTTGCCCTCGCGCACGATCGACGACGAGACCTGCATCCGCTTCCCGAGCGGGACCGGCCGCATCAGGTCGGCGGTGAGCCGGCTGATGGTCATCGGGACCAGCGACGGCACGTCCTCCAGGCAGTGCCCGAGCAGGGCGAGGACCATGGCCCCGTTGGCCTCGTCGGGGTTCCAGCCGCCCTGGATCAGGTGGGTGCCGACGAAGCCGTCGCCGTCGGGGATGTACAGGGAGGGCTCTTCCACGGGCGTCACCATGGCAGCGGCCGACCTCTCGGCGCCAGAGGGCGGTCGCTCAGCGGAGCATCTCGTGGCATTCGGGCCGGCGGAGGGATGCAGGACCCCTCCGCCGGCAGGTGCTCACCAGCGGCACTGGGGTCGGACGCCGAACCGGCGCAGCACCACCGACGCCGGGCATCCGCGGAGCGTGACGTAGAGCCACTGGTTGACGCCCACGAAGGCGGTGAGCACCAGGAACCAGGGGCTGACCAGGGCGGCGAGCAGGGCGCTCACCAGCGTCATGGTGCCGGCCATGGCGAACAGGATGCGCTCGAGGGGCCAGTGGGTGGTCGGTCCGTCGGCCCTCACGGGTGGGGGAGTGATGGTGCTCATGGCTGCCTCGGCTCGGGGGGTGGTGGGGGTCATCAGTGGCTGAAGTTCACGTGGGGGAGGACCTTGTCCATCCACTTGGGGACGTACCAGTTCTTCTCGCCGAGCAGCGCCATCGTCGCCGGCACGAGCATGACCCGGACGACGGTGGCGTCGAGCAGGACCGCCATGGCCAGGGTGAGGCCGAGCTCGGTGGGCGGGATGGGCCCGGTCACACCGAAGGCGATGAAGACGATGATCATGATGATGGCGGCGTTGGTGATGGGCCGGCCGGTGCGGGCGATGCCCTCGCCGATGGCCCGCCGGGTGTCGCCCGTGGCCTGGTAGCGCTCCTTGATCGCCGCCAGCAGGAACAGCTGGTAGTCCATCGAGAGGCCGAAGAGCAGGGCGAAGAAGAACAGCGGTGCCCAGGCGTCGACGAAGCCCTGGTGCTCGATGCCGATGAGGCTGGTGCCGACGCCGTTCTGGAAGACGATCGTGGCGAAGCCGAACGCCGCCCCGACGGTGATGAGGTTCATCACCACCGAGAACAGGGCGATGACGAGGCTGCGGAACACGATCAGCAGCAGCAGGAAGGCCACGACCAGGATGATGGCGATGGCGTAGGGCGCCTTGTCGACGAGCACACCGGTGAGGTCACGGTTCTGGGCGGCGGGACCGCCGACGAGGGCGTTGGGGACCTGCTCGTCGAGCCCGGCCCTCAGGTCGTCGACCATGTCCTGGGTCTTCGAGTCGTCGATGGCCGTGCCGGGGGTGACCCGGACGACGACGCGTCCGTTGTCGGCCGGGGCGGCGACGACCCGTGCGTCGACGACGTTGGGGGTGGCGGTGGCCACGGCGACGACGGTCTGGGCGTCGGCTGCGTCGACCGTGACGTAGGCGGGCCCGGCGGCGCCGGGACCGAAGCCGGCGACGACGAGGTCGTAGCCGTCGCGGCTGGTGTGGCCCTTGTCGACGACGGTGGCGCCGGGCATGCCGAGCTTCATGCCGAAGGCGGGGACGATCAGGGCGCCGAGCACGACCAGGCCGACGGTGAGGACGGTGCCCGGCCGCTTCAGGGCGACGCCGGTCCACTTGGCCCAACGGCCCTCGGCGACGATGTCCGGGTCCTTCTTGTCGCGTGAGATCAGGACCTTGTCGCCCATGGCGACGAGGACGGCCGGGAGCAGGGTGAGGGCGGCGAAGGCGACGGCGACGACCGACAGGATCATGCCGAGCGCCATGGTGCGGAAGACCATGACGGGGACGAGGAACACGGCGGAGAGCGACAGCACGACGGTGAGCGCCGAGAGGAACACCGCCTTGCCCGAGGTGGACATGGCGTTCTCGATCGCCTTGATGGCGTCCTTGCCCTCGGCCCGCTCCTCGCGGTAGCGGCTGACGATGAACAGGCTGTAGTCGATGCCGACGGCGAGGCCGATCATCATCGAGAAGTTCATCGACCACACCGACATCGGTGTGACCCACGAGAGCATGTGGAGCAGGGCGAAGCCGACGGCGATGCCGGCGACGGCCAGCAGGAGCGGGATGCCGGCGGCGAGCAGGGCGCCGAAGGCGATGACCAGCATGATCACGGTCGGGATGCCGCTGACGAGCTCGGCCTTGTGCAGGGCCTCCTCGTTCATCTGGTTGAAGTCGCTCCACATCGGCCACTCGCCCGTGACCTCGACCTGAGCGCCGGCGGGGACATCGAGGGTGCCGACGAACGTGCCGAGCTCACCGGCCGCCACGGGGCGGTCGGCGTCCTCCCCGATCTGCTGCTCGACCGGGATCAGGGCAGTGGTGCCGTCCTGGGAGATCATCCCGGCCTCGGGCGGCATGGTGGTCGGGTCGACCACCGAGACGACCTTCGGCCCGCCCTGGAGCTGGGCCACCACGGCGGTCACGCCGCTCGGGTCCTCCGAGATCGGCGTGTCCTGGTGGTAGACGACGATCGGGTTCTCCGCTCCCAGGGCCGGGAACTCCGAGCGCAGCTCGGCCCGCACCTTCTCAGCGGTGGAGCCGTTGGCGTCCCAGCCCGCACCGGACAGTGCGCCGGTGAGCGACAGGGCGAGAGGAGCAGCGGCGATGGCGACGGCGAGCCACACGAGGATCACCGCCTTGCGATGGCGGGCCATCGACGCGGCGAGGCGGGAGAAGAGCGCCCGCTCGTCGGGATCGTGCGACGGCTCGTGGCCGGCGAAGACGGTCTCTGTCACTGACTTGGCCACTGGAACTCCCGGGTCGGCGTCGTGGTCCGCCGAACATACCCCGGGGGGTATCGGAACACAACCCCCCGGGGTATGCGGTGGTCGACTGGCGACGGTGGGCGGCGGCGGCCACGGGCGGTATGCTGTCGATACCCCCTGGGGTACCACTCCGCTCAGACAGGAGCTCCCGTGGAACTGCCCGACACCGTCACCGACGACCTGAGGAAGCGGCTTCGCCGCGTCGAGGGCCAGATCCGCGGGATCGAGAAGATGATCGACGAGGGCCGCGAGTGCCGCGACCTCGTGACCCAGCTCTCGGCGGCGAACAAGGCCCTCGAGCAGGTCGGCTTCCGCCTCGTCAGCGCCGGGCTCACCTACTGCATCACGAACCCCGAGAAGGCCGAGGCCGAGGGCTACCCGCTCGACGAGGTCGAGAAGATGTTCCGCAAGCTCGCCTGACGGCTTGCCGCGGTCGCCGAGCGTGGGAGCCCTGCTCGGGAGGCGTCGTCCGCCGGCCGACGGCGATCGCTCAGCGGAGGATCTCGATCAACAGCACCCAGGCGTTGATCACCGCCACCACGAACGACAGCAGGATGGCCGCGGCGACGAGGTAGAGGCCGGAGGGGGAGCCGGCGAGCACCATGGCGGCGCCGACCACCGCCGGCAGCGTGGCGATCTGGAACAGCACGAGCCGCTCGACGACCCGCTGGTTGGGCTCGCGGTCGGCACTGCCCGGCTCGGTCATCCCGGCCGCCCGCAGCTCGAGGATCGGGGCGAAGGCCCACGCCCCCACCGCGATCACGAGCAGGGCGATCCCGAGCTGGGTGGCGCTCAGGTCGGGGATGAGGGCGACACCGGCCGTGACCAGCGTGCCGAGCAGCAGCACCACCATCTCGATCGCCCGTCGCGGGAGCCAGGCGAAGGAGAGGATCTCCTTGACGTTGACCGACATGGCGACGAAGAGGAGCCCGGCCAGCGCCGCGGCGGCGCCGGCGTTGGCGACGAAGAAGTCCGACCAGTCAGAAACCTCGGTGGCCAGGACCATGACCGTCATCGTGCCATCCGGCGGGCTCGTGATCGGGGACGCGGCCGCTCTGGCGTGGCGCTCGGTGGCGTGCTCCACTGCGCCCGTGCTGCACCGACGCAAGGGACTGCCCGACCAGTGGCAGGAGATCGTCCGCGACCACGTGGCCGTGTGGCGCCGCTTCGACGACGACGAGCGCGCCCTGCTCGGTGAGATCGCCGACTGGCTGCTGCGCCACAAGCACTGGGAGGCCGCCAACGGCTTCGAGCTCACCGACGAGATCACGGTGACGATCGCGGTGCAGGCGGCCCTGCTCGTCCTCGGGCTGAGCGTCGACGAGTACCGCGAGGTCGGTGCCGTCATCGTCTACCCGACCGCGATGCAGTCGACCGGGACCCACGCCGGCCCCGCGTCGGGGACCCTCGTCGACGGCATGGTGCCGGTGCTCGGTGAGGCCCACGACCGGCGGGGACCGCTGCTCCTGGCCTGGGACGAGGCGCGGGAGGCGGCGCGGCATCCCGGAAGCGGCAGCAACGTGATCGTCCACGAGTTCGCCCACAAGCTCGACATGCGCGACGACATCGTCGACGGCACGCCTCGCCTCGACAGCCGCGACGACATGACCCGGTGGGTCGAGGTGTGCACCGAGGTCTACGACGCCATGCGCATGGGCGTCGACCGCCCGCCGCTGCGGCCCTACGGCGCCACCAACACCGCCGAGTTCTTCGCCGTCGCCACCGAGGCGTTCTTCGACGTGCCGATCGAGCTCGAGCGCCACGAGCCCGACCTCTACTCGGTGCTGCGCGGGTACTACGGCCAGGACCCGGCCGAGCGGGCCCGCCGCCCGGAGCGCGCCGACTGACCTCGCTCGGCAGCACCCTACGATCGACGCCGTGAGCCCCGCCGTCACCGTGATCGTCGTCATCTGGGTGGGCGTGCTCGTGACCCTCTCGCTGTGGATCTGGCAGCGCTCGCGGCGGGTCGGGCTCGACGAGAAGCGGGCGGAGGAGCGGCGCCGGGCCGAACGTGACCGCCATCGCCCCGAGCGCGACCTCGAGCGGGCCGTACGTCAGGCCACGTCGGTCGGCGCGGTGGTGGCCGTCGACCGGCGAGGTCACAACCCCACGAGGGTCAGGTGGTCCGATGGCAGCGTCTGGTTCTTCTACGACGGCGAGGAGAGCTACGCGGCGGCCGAGCAGCGGGGCACCCTGCCGGCGGGCATCGCTCACGTGGGTGAGCCGCCGCCCCTCGGCGCCCCCCGACCGACGCGCTGACGCGCTGACGCGGCCCGGATCGGCGGGAACCGACCCGGACCGCAGGCGGGGCGCTGCGCTCAGGCGCTGTAGGTCACGTGGATCGTGGCCACGGCGTCGACGTGGAACCACCGGGGGTCGCCGTAGCCGGCGGGCAGGGACGGGCCACCGGAGGGGGTGCTGAGCGGCTGGGTGAACGACACGCTCGACCAGTGGGACTTCGACGGGTGGAGGACGTCGAGGTCGAGGTCGTCGGCCGACGCCGTGTTCCACGCCCCGCAGGCGTCGTCGCTGTCGCCCTGCGGGGTGGAGATCGCATCGGGCCCGAGCGCCTCGCAGACCTTCCCGTCCCACCACCGCATCACCAGGAGGTCGAGGTCGGCGGTGCGTCCGGAAGAACCGAGGTCGGCCCAGGAGCCCAGCTCGTAGGCCTGGTGGGCATCGTCGTCGAGCCGCAGGTAGGTCGAGGTGGCGACCACGTTCGTGGGCCCGCCGGCGATGTCGACCTCGTTCACCGACACCTCGACGGTGCGGGTCGACAGGGTGGTGAACTGGCCCCAGGCGTAGGAGGTGTCGTCGTGCTCGTCGGTCGCGGTGACCATGACGTAGTAGGTCTGGCCCGGGTCTAGGTGGTCGAGGGCCCAGGCGTGGTGGGTGACCCCGTAGGGGCTGTAGTCCACGTCGACGAGCTCGGTCGTGCCGTCGCCGTCGTCGTCGGTGATGACGGTCATGAAGATGTCGGCGGGGACCTTGGTCTCGACCACGAGCTCGACGCCGAACCCACGGGGGTAGGCGATGCCCGACTCGATGCACTGGTAGAGGCACCACGGCCCGGCGCTCAGCGATCCACCGCCGGAGCCCGTGGGCACGGGATGGGAGGGAGAGGGGACCTCGCCGGGAAGGGTGGTGAGATCGAGTCCGGCGGGCACCCGCCCGCTGACGTCGACCTGCCCGATCGGGTCGACGGCGCCGTCGTCGGGGGCCGGGGTCCCGGGGCCGACGAGGTGGTCGCTACCGGCCGTGGGCTGGCCTGCCGTCGGTGTCGCGCCGGGATCGGAGTCGCGGCCCGGTCCGACGGCGGACGCCTCCACCCCGGCCGGGGCGGTGGAGGTCGAGGTCGTGGAGGGGGCGACGGCCGTCGGCCGAGCCGCCGACCCGTGGGAGCCCGACGTCGAGATGATGCCGCCCAGCAGGGCCCCGCCTGCGATGGTCACCGCTGCCGTTGCCGCTGCCAGAGACTTGAGACCGCTCATGGCCCCTCCTTCGGTGGGGGCGCCTGGTCCGTCCGGGCGCCGTCGAAGGTCCTGACCGGCGACTCGACCGTCTCTTACGCGACAGCGAGAGCCTTCTCTCGAGGTCGGGTCGCTCAGACCCCCCGGGGCTCGCCGAAGTCGGCGGACCGCGGCCGCACGAGGCCGCGAGGGCGGACGAACGGGAGGTCGAGGTGGGTCAGCACGCCGGGAGCGGCGTCGCACACGTCGGGGACGGTGTTGAGCGTGTTCATCGCGGTCCAGACCCGACCCCAGTAGCCCTCGTCGCCGTCGGGGTGGCTGTGCGCCGACTCGAAGGTCATCTCGATCGACGGATCGCCGTCGACGACGAGGGAGTACTTGATCGAGCCGTAGCCCCAGTCGGGGTCGAGGTCGTC
Organism: Acidimicrobiales bacterium; assembly: GCA_965279255.1. Lineage (GTDB taxonomy): Bacteria > Actinomycetota > Acidimicrobiia > Acidimicrobiales > Acidimicrobilacustridaceae > CAMFLJ01. The sequence goes on along the minus strand of OZ257146.1, from coordinate 3,287,749 downwards.
GTCCATCTTCCAGAACGTGCGGAACACCACGAGGGGCTGCTCGTCGACCCACGCCGTCCACACGAAGCGCATGCCGCCCACCGTGCCGGCGGGGATGGTGCCCGATCGCACGTGCAGGTCGGTCCTGGCCGTGGCGACGTCGAAGTCCATGGTGAAGCGGTCGACCCTCTTCCCGAGGCCTTCGACGACCATCGTCATCGACTGCTCGAAGATCGCCTCCATGGTGTTGACGAGGGGCGAGGGGTCCTCGATCGCCTCGATCGGATCGCGTCCGAAACCCAGCGCGTCCTGCATGGCCTTCGACGGATGGAGGCGGAAGTCGGCGACCTCGCGCACCTGCACCTGGTCGATGCGGGTGAAGAGGCGGGCGAACACGAGCGGGAGCAGGTCACCCGAGAAGCCGGGGTGGATGCCGCTGCCGTGGAAGCTGGAGCCGCCCTCGGCGCACGCCGCCTCGAGCCGGGAGAAGTCGGCGGCCGAGCGGGGCGTCGGGTAGACGAACCCGACCGGGGTGACGACGTTGGTGCCCGCAGCCAGCAGGCGGCAGAGGTCGTCGACGTCGGCATGCAGCGGGGCGTACATCACGCAGTCGGCGCCGAGGGCGACGATGGCGTCGACGTCGTCGGTGGCGAGCACCCCGGTGGTGGCGACGCCCGCCAGGTCGCCGGCGTCCCTGCCGACCTTGTCGGGGTTCGTGACGTAGACGCCCACCAGGTCGTAGACGGGGTTGTCGACGATGTGCCGGATGGCGATCTGGCCGATCGAGCCGGTGGCCCACTGAACGACGCGGTACGGGGGCTGGGTCATGGGGTTCCTTCCGGGGTCAGGTGACCCACTGGCCGCCGTTGACGGAGAGGTGCTGCCCGGTCACGGGCTCGGCCAGGCGGGAGCAGAAGAACAGCACCGAGCCGGCGCACTGCTCGGGGGTCGGGATCTGGCGGATGGGGAGGTCCTGGGCCCTCTGGCGGAGGAACTCCTCCTCGGTGATGCCGGTGGCCGCGGCGGTGGCGGCGGCACCGTTGTCGAGGCTCTCGCCGGTGACGGGGCCGAGGAAGATGCCGTTCACACGGATGCGGGGTCCGAGCTCGAGGGCCGAAGTGCGCACGAGGCTCGCCATGGCGGCCTTCGACGCCGAGTAGGCGCCCATCGTCGGCGGGTTGCGCAGCGCTGCGCCCGAGTTCACCAGCACGATCGACGAGCGCTCCGACATCACCGGCCCCGCCGCCTGGATGAGGTGCAGGGAACCGAAGAAGTTGACGTCGAAGACCTGCTGCCAGCTCTCGGGGTCGGCGTCGGCCACCCGCGCCCAGTCGCCGGCGTGGTGGCCGTTCTGCACGAGGTGGTCGAGGCGCCCGAAGCGCTCGATGGCGGCGTCGACCACCGCCCGGCAGTCGTCGGGGCGGGCCAGGTCGGCCGGGACGACGACCGCCTCACGGCCCAGGGCGCGGACCTCCTCGGCGATGGGCTCGAGTCGCTCACGTCTCCGCGAGGCGATCACCACGTCGACCCCCTCGCGGGCGAACCCGAGGGCGATGGCCCGGCCCATGCCCGGCCCCGCCCCGGTCACGACGGCGACGCTTCCCTGCTCGAACATCACGGGCGCTCCTGGTGGCTCGGCGCGGGACGACTCAGTCGGAGGTGCCGTGCATGGCGGCCGAGCCCATGCTGAGCAGCTCGACGGCCTGGCGGCGGGGGAGGGCACCGAGGGGGAAGGCGCCGGTCGGCTCGGGGAAGCCGTACGACCAGGTGGGCCCGTCGGCCAGGTGGTCGAGGCCGGTGACGGCGACCTCGGCGGGGTCGGCGAGCTCGCCGAAGTCGCCGCCGTGGCGGTCGAGGAGCCGGCGCAGTGACGGCGTGTCGGTGGCACCGAGCACCAGGCCCAGCACGTCGACGCCGCGGTCGTGCCACTCGGCCCACAGGCCCTCGGCGAGGATCAGGTCGAACGACTTGGTGGCGCCGTAGGTGGCGACGTGGCTGGCTCCGGCCCAGGCCGCGCCCGAGCTGACGAGGATCATCCCGCCGCGACCCCGCTCGACCATGGGGGCGCCGAAGCGATGGCTGACCTCCATCACCGTCGTGCAGTTGCGGGCGATGAGCGATCGGAGGTCGTCGATCGACTGGTCGAGGAAGAGGGTGCCGCCGTCATCGGCGCCGGCGTTGAAGACCACGAGGCCGATCTCGAGGTCGGCGGTGGCCTCGGCGAGGCGCTGGGCGGCGTCGTCGAGGCTGAGGTCGAGCGGCACGACCCGGGTCTCCACGTCGAGCTCGGCGGCCAGCTCCTCGAGCAGCGGCGCCCGGCGGGCGACGAGGACGACGTTGACGCCTCGACGGGCCAGCTCTCGGGCGAACTCGGCCCCGGTGCCGTCGGATGCGCCGGCGACGATCGCCCACGGTCCGTACGCGTCGTTGAACGACGCCGTCGTCTGGTCGGTCATCTCATCCCCTTCGATCCCCTGTGCAGAACGCCCGAACGTACCCGCCGATGGGCTCGCCGGCCCCGTGAGGCGGACCCGCGTCGCCCGGCGTGCCATCCTGCGGGGGTGAACGCACGACACGGACGGCAGGTGACGCAGTGACCGACTTCGAGACGCTCCTCTACACCGAGAGCGATGGCGTGGCATGGGTGACCCTGAACCGCCCCGACGTCCTCAACTCCTTCAACACGACGATGCGCTCGGAGCTCAAGGGACTCTGGCGGTCTCTGCGCAGCAACGACGACGTTCGGGCAGTGGTGCTCACCGGCGCCGGTGAGCGGGCCTTCTGCGTGGGCATCGACCGCGGCGCCGACGACACCTACGTCGTGTTCGAGCAGGACACCTTCTACGGCACGTCGAACAACTACATGTACGACGACCCGGGCGAGGACGTCGGCCCCAAGGCCAACGACCTCTGGAAGCCGGTCATCTGCGCGGTGAACGGCATGGCCTGCGGCGGGGCGTTCTACATGCTCGCCGAGTGCGACATCATCATCGCCGCCGAGCACGCCACCTTCTTCGACCCGCACGTCACCTACGGCCAGGCCGCGGTGTACGAGCCGATGAAGCTGATGCAGCACATCTCGCTCGGCAACGTCATGCGGCTCTCGCTGCTCGGCTCGCACGAGCGCATCAGCGCGGCGACGGCGCTGCAGATCGGCCTCGTCACCGAGGTCGTACCGGCCGACGAGCTGCAGGAGCAGGCGGGCTGGCTGGCCGGTGTGGTGGCGAGCGTGCCCGCCAACGTCTCGTCCGGCACGATGCGCGCGGTGTGGGCCGCCAGCGACCTCGGCCCGCTCGCCGCCCGGTCGATGGGGCCGTCGATCCTGTCGACCGCCACCGACAAGGACGTCATGAAGGCCGGCAACGAGGCGTTCGAGAACCAGCCCCGGATCAAGCCGCGCATCCGCTGACACCAGCGGCGCGGCGTCGTCCGGGTCCGAGGGGGGAACCATGGGGATCAAGCTGTTCGCGTTCGGCCGTCGCCGTGAGGGCGTCACGACCGAGGAGTTCCACCGCTGGTGGGAGGACGTGCACGCCCGGGGTCTGGCCGACGAGCCGACCCTGCGGCGCCACGTCCGCCGCTACGAGCTGAACCACCGGCTGGCGGAGGACTACGTCCGCGACCGCTACCGGCCCGAGGGCACGGGCCAGGGCTGGGACGGCGCCGCCGTGCTGTGGTTCGACTCGCTCGCCGACCTCGAGGCCCTGCAGGCCGAGCCGGCCTGGGCCGCGCACGTCGCCGACGCGGCGGCGTTCCGTGACGACGCGCAGCTCGTGGTGATCACCCACGACCCCGAGGTCATCGTCGACAAGCCGGGGCGGGCCGATGCCGGGGCGAAGATGGTCTGCATCCTGCACCGCAACCCGGCGCTCGACCTGCCGACCTTCCATGAGCACTGGCTGAACCACCACGGCGGGCTGTTCCAGCGCATCCCCGAGCTCAACGAGCCGTTGCTGGCCTACGACCAGAACCACGGGATCGACCTGCCCGACGCCGACTACGACGGCGTCACCGAGCAGTGGTTCACGTCGTACGCCACCTTCCTCGGCTCGCTCGGCGTCGAGGCGGTGCAGACCGAGGTCAACCCCGACGTCGCCTACTTCCTCGACCAGTCGAGCATCGAGTTCGTGATGGCCGGCCCGCCGACGGTCGTCATCGGCGGGTAGCCGGGCTCGAGCTGCCGCTAGGCCTTTCGCAGTTCGTCGAGGGCCGCGGCGACCCCGCAGGGCGGCGCGGTGGTCGGGCAGGTGCGCAGGGCCACCGGCGGCTCGTCATCTGCTGGGCCGGGAGGACCTGCGGGGCGGCGGATGGTGACCAGGGCGATCAGCCCGCCGACCACCGCGAGGCCGGCACAGGCGAACATCGCGGTGCGGAAGCCGTCCGCCATTGAGGTGGCGTCGTAGAACGCATCGCCCTGGAGCCCCGCGACCGCCGGCAGGATGGCGACGGCGAGGAGCGTGCCGAGGCGGGCCACCGCGTTGTTGATGCCCGAGGCGAGCCCGGCGCGCTCGTCGCCCGCCGCGCCCAGCACCGTGGCCGTGATGGGCGCCACCAGCACGACCAGCCCCATCGCCACGATCACGATGCCGGGCAGCACGTCGGTCACGTAGCGCGACGCGGGCGAGGTGAGGGCCAGGAGCGTGAGGCCGACGCCGATGACCAGCGGGCCGACGGTGAGCGGCACCCGGGGGCCGATCCGGGTGGCCAGGGCGCCCGACCTCGGTGACAGGGCGAGCATCAACAGGGTGATCGGCAGCGAGGCGGCACCGGCGACGAACGGGCTGTAGCCCAGCGCGACCTGGAGGTACGAGGCGAAGAGGAAGAAGAACCCGCCGAGGGCGGCGTACACGATGAACGTGATCGCGTTCGAGGCGCTGAAGAGCCGGATCCGGAACATCGACAGCGGCAGCATCGGCTGACGGACCCGGGCCTCGACCGCCAGGAAGGCGGCAGCGGCCACCACCGCCAGCGTCCCGGTCACGGCGGGGAGGGAGGAGCCCGAGCCGTCGCTGGTGAGCGCGAACGTGCCGAGCGCCAGCGCCAGCACGGCGAGGGCGGCACCGGCCCAGTCAGTGTGGGCGGCGTCCTCGCCGCCACGAGTCTCGGGCAGATGGCGCCGGGCGCCCACGACCACGAACACCCCGATGGGCAGGTTCAGCAGGAAGATGGCGCGCCAGGAGACGGCGGAGATCAGGAACCCGCCCACCACCGGTCCGATGGCCGACGCGATGCCGGTCATCCCGGACCACATGCCGATCGCCCGCCCCCGGTCGCCCCGCTCGATGCTGGCCTCGATCGAGGCGAGCGCCCCAGGCGTCAGCAGGGCCGCGCCCGCGCCCTGGACGACCCGGGCGACGATGAGCACCCCCGAGGTGGGCGCGGCGGCGCAGAGCAACGACGCCGTCGTGAAGACGACGGCGCCCCACACGAGCACCCGTCGTCGCCCGAAGCGGTCGCTCAACGACCCGCTCACCAGGATCAGCGAGGCCAGCGCAACGAGGTAACCGGTCACGACCCACTGCAGGACGTCGCTCGGGGCATCGAGGTCCTCACCGATGGCGGGCAGGGCGACGTTGACGACGGTCGAGTCGAGGAACGCCATGCCGGCGGCGCCGACGGTGACGGCCACGATCCAGCGGCCGCGTGGGCTGTCGAGCGCGACCCGCGCGTGGTCGCGGTGCGCCATGGGGTCTGAGTCGTCGGTGGGATCCATGGCGGCACCTCGGCGCTGGGCGAGATCGTTCCGGGGGAGGGTAGGAGCGTCCCGCTCCGACTGAGGCGGTGGTCGGCCCGAGTGTGATTGGATCGGCGGTGTCGCCGCATCGGAGGCGCCGGCGCAGGAGGCATCGTGGGTACCGAGCTGTGATCACGCCCGACGCGGGTCGATGACGCCGTTCGACGCGGCCCTCGTCGCGGCCGCCGGCCTCGCCTGCGGCGTCGTCAACAGCATCGCCGGCGGCGGATCGCTCATCCTGTTCCCCGCGCTGCTCGCCACGGGGATGCCCACGCTCGACGCCAACGTGACCAACTCCGTCTCGACGTGGCCTGGCTACGTCGGAGGGGTGGCGGGGTTCCGTCGGGAGATCGGCGAGCAGCGCCACCGGCTCCCTCGGCTGGTCGTCGCCACCCTGGCCGGCTCGGCCATCGGGTGCACCGCACTCCTGTTGACCCCCGAGGGCGCGTTCGACGTCATCGTCCCGTTCCTGGTGCTCTTCGCCACGCTGCTCACCGCGCTGCAGCCCGCCGCCAAGCGCCGCCTGGCCCGCAGCGGGGCCACCCGGGAGACCCCGGGCCCGGCGGCGGTCATCGGGATCTTCTTCGCCGCGATCTACGGCGGCTACTTCGGGGGCGCGCTCGGCGTCATCATCATCGGCGTCCTCGGCCTGACGATCCACGAGACCTTCAAGCGGCTCAACGCCTCGAAGTCCCTGCTGACGCTGGTCGACGCGTCGGTGAGCGTGGTGGTGTTCGCCCTGTTCGGTCCGGTGCACTGGGCCTACGTGGCGGTGGCCGCGCCGGCCACCCTGGTCGGCGGGTACCTCGGGGCCCACGCGGCGCGCCGACTCGACGAGGGTGTGCTGCGGGCGTCGGTGGTGGTCGTCGGCCTGCTGGTGTCGACCTACCTCTTCATCCGGGCGTTCACCTGAGCCGCGCCGGCCCCGGACGCGGCGCGGGCCCCGGCACGGTGGCCGGGGCCCGCGAGCTGCGGTGGGTCAGCTCAGGCCGTTGTCCTGGAGGAAGCTCTTGGCGATGGCCGAGGCGTCCTCGCGGTCGACCACGTAGGCCTTGTTCATCTCGGCCACGTTCTCGGTGGTGAGCGCGGCGGAGATCTTGTTGACCAGGTCGACGAAGTCCTGGCCGTAGGCGTCGACGAGGGCCTGGGACATGACGGGGACGATGTTGTCGGCGGCGAGCATCGTCTTGTCGTCCTTCAGCACGACGAACTTCTCATCGGTGACCGGCGGATCGGTGGAGAACAGCACGCCCACGTCGAACTGGTTCCCGGCGAGGGCGTCGGCGACGCCGGTGTCGAGGGCCAGGAAGCTGCCCGACAGGTCGACGCCGTAGACCCGCTTCAGGCCGGGGATGCAGAAGGCGTTGGTCTCGCAGTCGGACGGGCCGCCCAGCTTGAGGTTGGCGCCCTTGGCGGCGAGGTCCGAGAGCGTGGTGATGCCGAGCTCGTCGGACTTGGCCTTGGTCATCACGAAGGCGTTGGTGTCGATCGCGGCGCTCGGCTCGGCGATGGCGATGTCCTTCGCCTCGAGCAGGGGCGTGACCCCGCTGATGTTCTTGTCGACATCGGTGCCGGCCGGGCTGTCCGGCTTGGCCAGGAAGTTGTACATGGAGGCCGCGTACTCGAGGGCGAAGTTCACGTCGCCGCTCTGGAACGCCCCGTAGAGCAGGTCGCGGTAGCCGCCGAGCTCCTGGACGCCGGCCTTGTAGCCCGCGGCCTGGAAGGCCTGGGAGTACACCTCGGAGAGCACGAGGCTCTCCGGGAAGTCCTGGGCCCCGATCGTGATCGCCGGACCGGACGGCACCGTGGTCGAGGACGAGCCCTCGCTGCTGCTGCTGCCGCACGCCGCGAACAGCAGGGTGAGGGCGGTCAGCAGCCCGAGGGCGGCCACGGCACCGGTGCGCCGTCGTCGTCGGGGGGTGCGGGGTTCGGTGCGTGCGTGCATCGGGGATCCTTTCATCGGGTGGTCTGGGAGAACGGGAGCGGGTCGGCTCCCGCTGCCGCGGTCGGCAGGGGGTGGGTGGTGGTGGAGGACGGATCGGAGGGCTCGGAAGGACCGCCGCGGCGGGAGCGCGCCCGGCGACGGCTCGCCCTCGTCGAGTCGGTGCGGGCCCACGGGGTGAGCCACCGCTGCAGGAGGCCGAGCAGGGCCTCCGCGAAGAGCCACAGCACGGCGACGGCGATCGTGCCGGTCAGGAGCTTGGCGTCGTCACGTTGGCTGAGGCCCTCGGTCAGGTAGGACCCGAGGGCCTGGTAGCCGAAGATCGAGGCGAGGGTGGCGGTGGCCATCACCTGCACCACCGCGGTGCGCACGCCGGCGAGGATGAGCGGCAGGGCCACCGGCACCTCGACGCCCCACAGCACTTGCCGCCCGGTCATGCCGACGCCCTGCGCCGCCTCGACCAGCGCAGGGTCGACGCCACGGATGCCGGTGTAGGTGTTGGTGTAGAGCGGCGGGATCGAGAGCAGCACGAGGGCCACCACCGCGGGCCAGAACCCCAGACCGATGCCCCAGATGATCGCCAGCGGGAACAGGAGGGCGATGACGGCGTAGGTCGGCACCGCCCGGCCGGCGGTGACCAGCGTCGTGGCCACGCCGGCGCCGCGGCGGCTGTGGCCGACGATGATGCCCAACGGCAGGGCGACGACCGAGGCGATCAGCATCGAGAGGCCCGCCAGCTCGAGGTGGGCGATCGTGCGCTCGATCAGGCCCCGCGACCCCGTCCACTCCAGCGCCAGCACGACGGTGCTCATCGCGTGCCCCCCGTGGCTCGGTCCCACGGGGTGAGGGCCCGCTGGGTCGCCCACAGGCCGAGGTCGAGCACCAGGGCCATGAGGATCGAGAGCGCGGCACCGACGACGATCGGTGTGGAGAAGTTCTGCCGGCTGAGCCCGTTGTTGATGAGCGAGCCGTAGCCACCCTCGCCGACGAGCGCCGAGATGGTGACGAGGCCGACCGTTCCGACGGTGGCGATCCGGATGCCCGCCATGATCGTCGGGAGGGCGAGGGGCAGCTCGACCGACCAGAAGCGGCGCCACGGCGTGAAGCCCATCGCCGTCGCCGCCTCCTTGATCGTGGCCGGCACACCCTCGAGGCCGGCCACCATGTTCCGCACGAGGATGACGAGCGTGTAGCCGACGAGGGCGACCAGCGCGGTGCGGTACCCGAGGCCGAGGCGGGGGACGAGGAAGCCGAACAGGGCGATGCTCGGGATCGTGTAGACGAGGCCGGTCGTCCAGAGGATCGGCGTGGTGGTGACCCGGAACCGGAGGGCGACGGCGGTGAGCAGCGAGGCCAGGACCACGCCGATGGCCACGGTGAGCAGGGTGAGCTCGATGTGCTCGACCGTGGCGTCCCAGATCTCGTCGCTGTTGCGCGACACCCAGTCCCACCAGATGAACGAGTTGGCGTCGTTGGCGAGGATCGCGGTCACCGCAGGCGCTCCCCGATGACATCGACGGTGACCGTGCCGCGGACCTGGCCGGCGTCGTCGAGCACGCGCAGGTGGCCGCTCTCGGACCCGAGCAGCGCGTCGAGGGCGTCGCGCAGGGTCAGCTCGGCCGGGAGAGGAGGGCCCTGCCCGTCGGCCGATGCCGGTCCGAGGACGTCGTCGTCGAGGTCGGCGAGGGTGAGTCGCGACAGCCGCTTGAGCGCCCGGTCGCGGCCGAGGAAGTTCTCCACGAACGGCGAGGCCGGCGCCCTGAGCAGCTCGTCGGGCGGGCCGTACTGCTCGAGCACCCCGCCCACGTTCAGCAGGGCGACCCGGTCGGCGAGCTTGATCGCCTCGTCGATGTCGTGGGTGACGAGGAGGATCGTCTTGTGCAGGCCGCGCTGGAGGTCGAGCAGGTCGTCCTGCAGGCGGGCGCGGACCACCGGGTCGACCGCGCTGTAGGGCTCGTCCATCAGCAGGACGGGTGGGTCGGCCGCCAGGGCCCGGGCCACGCCCACACGCTGCTGCTGGCCGCCGGAGAGGGCCGACGGGTACCGGCGCAGCACGGAGGGGTCGAGCCCGACCAGCTCGCACAGCTCGTCGACGCGTGCCTGGGTGCGCTTCTTCTCCCAGCCGAGCAAGGTCGGGACGGTGGCGATGTTCTCGCGGATGGTGCGGTGCGGGAACAGCCCGACCTGCTGGATGACGTACCCGATGCGACGGCGGAGCTCGTGGACGGGAAGGGTGGCGGCGTCGACGCCGTCGATGGAGATCGTGCCGCTCGTCGGTGCGATGAGCCGGTTCACCATCTTGAGGATGGTGGTCTTCCCGCAACCGGACGGCCCCACCAGGGCGACCAGCTCGCCTGACGGGACGTCGAGGTCGAGGGCGTCGACGGCGGGGGTGTCCGCGTCGGGGTAGTGCTTGGTGACGTGCTCCAGCCGTATGGCAGGCACGACGGCGGTGCCGTCGGTCGTGCTCACGTGTCCTCCCCGCCCATGCGGCCCCGGACCCGTCAGTGACGGTGGACGGCTGCGAGCCGCCCCGTTGGGTCTTCGTGAGCGACCATATCGGCGTCGCGCCTCACTGACGCCCTCGAGGCTCGACCGGGCGGCGGGTGATGTGATCTCCCGCCCGGAGTCGGACGGCACCTCGCGTTACGGTCAGGCCCCGACGCGCGGGACCGGGAGGTCTTGCGCACGGCCTTCGCCCTGCCTGCCCGATCGACGATGGAGTTCCGACCGATGGCTGCACCCAACGTCCTGCTGATCATGACGGACGAGGAGCGCTACCCGACGCCCTACGAGACCGACGCGGTGAAGGAGTTCCGCCGCACCCAGCTCACGAGCCGCGAGCGGCTCCGTGACGGGGGGGTGGAGCTGCACCGCCACTACGCGGGCTCGACGGCGTGCGTCCCCAGCCGGGCCACGTTGTTCACCGGGCAGTACCCCTCGCTGCACGGTGTCTCCCAGACCGACGGCGTGGCCAAGGACCCTGACGACCCCGGCATGCGCTGGCTCGACGCCGACGAGGTGCCGACGCTCGGCGACTGGTTCCGCGCCGGTGGCTACCAGACCCACTACCGGGGCAAGTGGCACATCAGCCACGCCGACCTCCCGGTTCCGGGCACCCACCAGGGGCTCGCCGCGTCGGACGACGACGGCCGCCTGATCCCCGAGGTCGTCGACGCCTACCGCCGCGCCGACCGACTCGACCCGTTCGGCTTCTCGGGCTGGATCGGCCGGGAGCCGCACGGCGCGGCCAAGCAGGACTGCGGCACCGTGCGCGACGGCGTCTTCGCCGAGCAGATCACCGATCTCTTCGGCGACCTCTCGGGGGCGGCGAGCGACGGCCCGTGGCTCGCGGTCGCCTCGTTCGTGAACCCCCACGACATCGCCTTCGCCGGCGGCTTCTACGAGCTGCTGCTCGGCTTCGAGGTCGACGACGACACGCTGCCCGACATCGCCGAGGCACCTTCGCAGGGCGACTCGTTCGCCGGGCGCCCCGCCTGCCAGGAGCTGTTCAAGAACCTGTGGCCGCAGCTGGTGGCGCCGCAGCCGGCCGACAACGACTACCGCCGCCTCTACTACTACCTGCACAAGCTGGTCGATCAGGCCGTGGGTCGCATCCTCGACGCCCTCGACGCGTCGGGCATGGCCGACGACACCATCGTGGTGTTCACCTCCGACCACGGCGACCTGCTCGGTGCCCACGGTGGCATGCAGCAGAAGTGGGCCAACGCCTACGACGAGGCGGTGCGGGTGCCCATGCTGGTGAAGGGGCCCGGCATCTCCTCGACCCCCGGCGGCATCAGCGTGCCCACCAGCCACGTCGACCTCATCCCCACGCTCATGGGCCTCGCCGGCATCGACGTCGAGCAGGCCACGGCCGGTGTCGCCCGTCGCCACACCGAGGTCCAGCCGCTCCCCGGCCGTGACCTCAGCGCGGTGCTCACGGGTCGGGCTGCCCCCGAGTCGGTCGAGACGCCGATCTACTTCATGACCGAGGACGCCGTCACCAGCGGCCAGAGCCAGACCAACGTGCTCACGGGCGCGCCGTTCGAGGCGCTGGCGCCCCCGGCGTGCATCGAGTCGGTCGTCACGTCGCTGCCCACCGGGCCCGACAGTGGTGCCGAGCTGTGGAAGCTGAACCACTACTACGAGCGCCTCGACGAGTGGAACACCGAGCACGGCATGGCCCCCGCCCTGAACCTCGGTCCTGCCGCCGAGCCGGCATGGGAGCTCCACAACCTCACCGCCGACCCGGAGGAGCGCCGCAACCGTGCCGCCGACGCCGACGCGGCCGACCCACTCAGCCGGCTCAAGAGCGTGCTCGACCAGCAGCGCGAGGAGAAGCGCCTGCTGCCGTCGCTGCGCCCGGGTGCCCCTGCCCGCCGCCGCTCCTGGCAGTAGGGGTCACCGGCGGTCAGTCGTCGACGATCTCGCGGCCGAAGGGCCAGAGGGCGAGCACCGAGAGCTTGAAGGCCTGCACCCCGAACGGGATGCCGATGATGGTGATGCAGAGCAGGGCGCCCGCCACCAGGTGGGCGAGGAAGATGCCCCAGCCGAACAGCACCAGCCAGATCACGTTGAAGACGGTCTGCAGGCAGCCCCCGCTGTCGGGCCGCTCGACGACGTGGCGACCGAACGGCCAGAGCGAGAAGCCGGCCATCTTGAAGGCCTGCACACCGAACGGGATGCCGATGATCGTGATGCACAGGAGCAGGCCTGACAGCGCGTAGCTGAGCGCCAGCCAGATGCCGGCCAGCACGAACCACAGGACGTTCCCGATCGTCTTCATGGCGCCGGACGCTAGTGGCGACCCGACCGTGGCAGAGCGCCCTGCTACTGGACCTGGCGGGGTCGTGCCGAGTTGATCGACGGGTCGTCCTCGAACCACTGGACCAGGAGCGGCGAGTTCGTCCACTTCGCGGGGGTTCGGTACCAGCCGCCCGCTCGCAGGGTGCCCCCGTCGGCTGCGATCGTCTCCCCGACGACCCAGTCGCTCAGCTCGCTGGAGAGGAACAGGACGACCTTCGCGACGTCGACGCCGTCGGCATAGCGTCCGGCCGGGATCCAGACCCCGACGTGGCGGTCGTACTCCTCGCCGAGCTCGTAGAAGTTCGTCTGGTGGGCACGGGTCTTGTCCACGGCGATGGCGTTCACCCGCACGCCGGCACCAGCGACCTCGACGGCGAGGCTCTTGGTGAACCCGTCGACGGCCGCCTTGAACGCCGTGTAGGGCGCAGCCTCGGGCATGGCCCGGATGCCCTCGACCGAGGAGAAGTTGACGATGCGGCCCCAGCCGCGCTCCTTCATGCCGGCGACGACGGCGTGGCAGGCGCGCATCACCGGGAGGAGGTTCACCCGGTACAGCGCATCCCACCCGGCCTCGTCGGAGTGCTCGAACGGGCCGGCCATGGCGTAGTGCTCGCCGATGGCGTTGATCAGCACGTCGACCGGTCCGAAGGTCTGCTCGGTGCGGGCCACGGCGTCCTCGATCGTGCCGGAGAGGGTGAGGTCGGCGACGATCCCGAGCGCACGGCCGCCCGCCTCCTCGACGGTGGCCACCGCCCGGTCGACCCGCTCCTCGACGAGGTCGACGACCACCACCGCCGCCCCGTGGGCGGCGAGGAGCTCGGCGCTGGCGGCACCGATCGCGCCGCCCCCGCCGGTGATCAACACGACTCGATCGGCCAGCAGAGCTCCCGATCCGCTTCGCACGTCCACGACTGCCCCCTGGAGATCGGCACGCTGAGGGGGCTGGGCGCGCGCACCCAGGCCCCGCCGCACGCTACGGGGACCACGGGACGGGTGCCGTCATCCCCGACGCCCGAGCCCAGCACGACGCCCGCGCCGTGTGCGATCGTGGGGGACACGCCGGGGGGCTCGAGCACGTCGAACCGCGACCCGACGCGATCACAGGGGGAAGAACGACCGTGGCAGCACACGAGGGCGCGCCGCTGAGCGCGGAAGAGCTCGAGGCCAAGTACGAGGAAGAGCGCATCAAGCGCATGACCGAGGGCGTGCGGACCTATCGCTCGCTGCGCGACCTCGACGTCGACTTCGACGCCGACCCCTACACCCCCCGCATCCAGCGCGACGTGATCACCGAGGAGACCGACGTCGTCGTCATCGGCACCGGGTGGGCCGGCATGAGCACCGCGGCGTACCTCGCCAAGGAGGGCATCACCAACTACCGGATGCTCGACAAGGCCGGTGACTTCGGCGGCACCTGGTACTGGAACCGCTACCCGGGCTGCATGTGCGACGTCGAGGCGTACACCTACCTCCCGCTGCTGGAGGAGGTCGGCTACATGCCGACCAAGAAGTACGCCCACGCCCAGGAGATCTTCGAGTACGCCCAGATGCTCGGGCGCCACTTCGACATGTACCCCCACGCCCTGTTCCACACCGAGGCCACCTCGATGGCTTGGGACGACGACGCCAAGCGCTGGATGATCACCACCGACCGCGGCGACCAGCTCGCCTCGCGCTTCGTCGTCATCTGCGGCGGCGTGCTGCACAAGGCCAAGCTGCCCGGCATCCCCGGCATCGAGACCTTCCAGGGCCGCTCCTTCCACACCAGCCGGTGGGACTACGAGTACACCGGCGGCGCCCCCGAGGTGCCGATGGACAAGCTGCACGACAAGAAGGTCGCCATCATCGGCACCGGCGCCACCGCGGTGCAGGCCGTGCCCAAGCTGGCCGAGGCCGCCGAGCAGCTCTACGTCTTCCAGCGCACGCCCTCGTCGGTGAGCCCCCGCAACCAGCGCGACACCGACCCCGAGTGGTGGGCCGAGATGACCTCCGAGCCGGGCTGGCACGAGCGGCGCATGGCGAACTTCATCGACATGACGACCGGCGCCAACCCTCCCGAGGACCTCATCCAGGACGGCTGGACCGAGATGTTCGCGGTCGACGTGAAGAAGGAGCCGGCTGACGAGGCCGAGGCCGCCGAGCTCAAGGCGCTCGACTTCCAGCTGATGGATGCCATCCGCCAGCGCATCGACGACACCGTCGAGGACCCGGCCACCGCCGAGGCGCTCAAGCCCTGGTACGGCGTCAGCTGCAAGCGGCCCTGCTACCACGACGACTACCTGCCGGCGTTCAACCGCGACAACGTCACCCTGGTCGACACCGACGGCCTCGGCGTCACCGCGGTCACCGAGAAGGGCCTGGTCGTCGGCGACACCGAGTACGAGGTCGACTGCATCGTCTACGCCACCGGCTTCGACTCGCCGAGCACCTTCTACACCCACCGCCTCGGCTTCGACCCGATCGGCCGCGACGGCATCTCCATGTCGGACTCGTGGGCCAAGGGGGCGTGGACCCTCCACGGCATCTGGGCCCACGACTTCCCGAACCTGGCCATGAACAGCCACATCCAGGGCGGCCAGCACATCAACATCGCCTACGCCGCGACCAAGAACGGCGAGCACACGGCGTACACGATCCGCCGGGCGCTCGACGCCGGTGCCGTGGTCGAGCCCGACCTCGACGCCGAGGAGGAGTGGTTCCAGATCTGCGCAGGGACCGCCGGCGCCTACGCCCAGTACTTCGCGGCGTGCACGCCCGGCTACCTGAGCAACGAGTTCCAGATGCCGGAGGAGCGCGACTCGCGCTCGGCCTGCTTCATGAACAGCGCTGTCGAGCTCCGCGACATCTTCAAGGAGTGGCGGGAGGACGGCACCATGCGGGGCCTCACCCTCACCCCTGTCGACGACTGACGTCCGACTCCCGGGGCGGGGACGTGCGGATTCCGCACGTCCCTGCCCCGGGAGCGTGGGACGGTCGGCTCAGCGGGTGCCGTAGGAGGCGCCGCACTGGGCCTCGCGCTGGCGGGTGGTGGAGTGCACCGGGTCGGTGTCGAACGCCGGGATGATGGTGCGGCCGAAGAGCTCGTAGGACTCGCGCAGCACGTCCATGTCGTAGTCGCAGACGGTCGACGAGAACGTGAGCTGGTCGGCGCCGATGTCGACGAACTTCTGCACCGTGCGCGAGATCTCGTCGGGGTCGCCGACGCAGCTGGCCGCGGCGTTGGCGCCCGCGCGCAGCTCTTCCATGGTGGGGTCCGGCGGCAGGTCGGGCCACACCGGGAAGCCCTCGGGCCGGGGGAACGAGTCGAGGTACTTGAACACCAGGCCCGTGTGGTACTTGCTGTTGTTGGCGGCGAAGATATGCCGGGCGCGGTCGCCGTCCTCGAGGCAGAGCATGTCGCCGGTGACCATGATGTTGTCGTTCACGTAGTCGCCGACCGGCTCGGCCTTGTCGATGTTGCTCTTGTAGATCTCGATGAGCGGCGCCAGCGTGTCGGGGGTGCCGAGGGTGAAGCACAGCACCCCGATGCCGAGCCGGGCCGCCTTCTCGAACGTGCCCGGCGAGCCGGCCGCCACCCAGATCGGCGGGTGCGGGTCGGTGTAGGGCTTGGGCAGCACGCGGCGGGTGGGCATCGAGAAGCTGTCGCCCTCGTAGGAGTAGTCGTCCTCGTCCCACATGCGCACGATCTGGGGCAGCGACTCGTCGTAGAGCTCGCGGGTGCGGTCCATCGACTCGATGCCGAAGCCGTAGACCTCCGTCGACGACGACCCCCGGCCGGTGCCGAACTCGAACCGGCCCTCGCTGAGGTGGTCGAGCATCGCCACGCGCTCGGCGATGCGGGCGGGGTGGTTCACGGGCGCGGTGATGTTCATGATCGCCGAGCCCACGTGGATGTTCCGTGTGCGGGCGATGACGTAGGCCATGAAGCTCTCGGACGCCGAGAGGTGGGAGTACTCGTCGAGGAAGTGGTGCTCGGCCGACCACGAGTACTTGAAGCCGACCCGGTCGCAGAGCTCGATGTACTCGAGCTCGTTTCGGAGCGTCTCGTGCTCGGTCCGCACCGCCCCGTCACGCCAGTGCTTCGGGTGGTACATGTTCGTGAAGATCCCGAACTCCATCGGTGCATCCCCCTTGCAACGGCGCACGGTCGGCGCCGTCCCCACGCCGGACTGTAGGGGTGCGGCGGGCGCTGCGCCCGGGGTCCGGGGCCTACCGGATCTCGAACTCGGGGTAGCCGTCGGCGGCGATCTGGCGTGCCTTCGCCATGAAGCGGTCGAGCCCGCCGAGGTAGATCGGCAGCACCCGGGCCTTGCCCTCGATGTTGCCGCCGTTGTACCAGGAGTTGCAGGTGGGGGCCGTGAACATCGAGCCCACGGAGGCGGCCTCGACCTCGGCGCACCAGGCGTCCTGGGCCTGGGGTACGACCTCGACGTGGGTGTGGCCGTCGGCGGCCAGGTGGTCGAGGAAGTCGGCGATCCACCCGACCTGCAGCTCGATGTGAGGCGGGTAGGTGGCGAGCACGCCGACGCTGCCCGGCCCGATGATCATGAACATGTTCGGGTAGTCGGCCACCGCGAAGCCCATGAAGGCCCGAGGCCCGTCGGCCCAGTCGTCGCGCAGGAGGTGGCCGTCGTTGCCGCGGATGTCGATGCGGGTGAGGGCGCCGGAGACGGCGTCGAAGCCGGTGGCGAAGATCAGGACGTCGAGCTCCTGCAGGCCGCGCTCGGTGCGCACCCCTTCGGGTACGACCTCGACAACCGGGTCCTTGCGCAGGTCGACGAGCGTGACGTTCTCGCGGTTGAAGGTCTCGAAGTAGCCGTTGTCGAGCACCGGGCGCTTGCACCCGATCGGGTAGTCCTTGGGGCACAGCGAGTCGGCGACGTCAGGGTCGGTCACCGTGCGGCGCACCATCTCCCGGAACAGCTCGACGGCCATCTCGTTGGCGTCGAGGTCCTTGGCCGCATCGCCCCACAGGCGCGAGGCGCTGAAGCCGTGCTCGGCGAGGGCGGCCTCGCGCTCCTCGGGCGTGCTGGCGAGGATGTGCCGGTCGGGGTCGGCGACGGTGAAGATCGTCGCCCCCGTCGTGTTGGCCGTGGCCAGCGGCGAGGCGTACTGCGCGGCGCGCACCTCGCGGTAGCGGGCCTTCACCTCGGCCTGCTCATCGGGGGTGAGTGGGCGGTTCTGCGACGGCCAGGTGAAGGCGGCGGTGCGCTGGAACACCGTGAGGTGGCCGGCGACCTTGGCCAGCTCGGGGATGGCCTGCACGCCCGACGAGCCGTTGCCGACGATGCCGATGCGGCGGCCCGCGAGCTCGACGCCCTCCTCGGGCCAGAGGCTGCTCTGCACCACCTCGCCGGCGAAGGTGTCGAGGCCGGGCCAGTCCGGGCGGTGCGGTGCCGACAGCCCGCCGGTGGCCATCACGCAGAAGCGGCTGCGGAGCTGCTCACCGGTCTCGGTGTCGACCACCCAGGAGTCGGTGGCCTCGTCGAAGGTCATGGCGGCGACGCCGGTCTCGAGGCGGATGTCGCCCCGAAGGTCGTAGCGGTCGGCGATGTGGTTGAGGTAGCGCTCGATCTCGGGCTGGGCGGCGAAGTGCTCGCTCCACTCCCACTCCTGCTCGAGCTCGGGGTCGAAGCCGAACGAGTACTCGAGGCTGGGGATGTCGCAGCGGGCACCCGGGTAGCGGTTCCAGTACCAGGTGCCGCCCACGCCCGGCGCCCGCTCGAGCACCACCACGCGGAAGCCCCGCTCGCGCAGCACCTTCAGCGCGTAGAGCCCCGACATGCCGGCCCCCACGACGATGACGTCCGCGTCGAGCGCGATGTCGGTCGAACCCATGACCGTCCCCCTCCTCCTGCGACTGCCAGGGAGCATGGCACCTCGCCGCCTCCGATGGCGCCGCGAGGGCCGGAGCTAGGCCAGGTTCAGCTGCCACGGCACGCCGAACCGGTCGGCGAGCCAGCCGTAGCGGGTGCTGAACCCGTAGTCGGCGAGGGGCATGAAGACCTGCCCGTCCTCGCCCAGGGCGTCGAAGAGGCGCTCGAGCTCGGCGTCGTCGTCGCACTCGACCCACAGCGAGATCGACGGGGTCATGTCGAAGCCGTGTGCCACCGGGCTGTCGAAGAAGGTCACCCGCTGCCCGGCGAGCGTGCACACCGCCAGCTGCACCTGGCCGGCAGGTGCGGGGGTGCCCTCGGCGTAGAGGTCGACCTCGTCGATGGTGAAGCCGGCGCCGAACACCTCCTCGTAGCGGTGGATGGCGTCGAGCGCCTTGCCGTTCTGGAACATCAGGTGGGTGTGGGCGGAGGCGGCCACGGTGGTCCCTTCGTGGATGAACATTGCTGGTTGGCAATATAGCTGAAGCAGGATATGATCGACCGATGTTCGACGTCGTGGCCGAGCCCAACCGCCGCCTGATCCTCGACCAGCTCCGCGACGGCGAGCGGTCGGTCGGTGACCTGGTCGACGTCCTCGACGTCTCCCAGCCGGCGGTCTCGAAGCACCTCCGGGTGCTGCGCGACGCCGGTGTCGTCGAGGTGCGGGTCGACGCCAACCGCCGCCTCTACCGCCTGCGACCCGAGGGGCTGCGGGAGATCGACGACTGGATCACCCCGTACCGCGAGATGTGGGAGCGGCGCCTCGACCGCCTCGGTGAGCGCCTCGACGAGATGGAGGACGGCCATGCGTGACGACCTCGGCACCCTCGACCCGGCGGGGCCGACCCTCCGGTTCGTCCGGCTCTACGACCACCCGATCGAGCGCGTCTGGGCCGCCGTCACCGAGCCCGAGCACCAGGCGGTGTGGTTCCCTCAGCAGATCGTCGGCAGCCGCGCTGCGGGCGAGCCGCTGCGCTTCGTGATGTCGGCCGACGGCGCCGACGGCTTCGACGGGTCGATGATCGCCTACGACCCTCCGCGACTGATGGAGATGTGGTGGGGCACGTCGCGCCTCCGCATCGAGCTCGAGCCCGTCGGGGACGCGACCCGCCTGACCCTCACCGAGACGCTCGACGACGTGGCGGCCGGTGCGCGCAACGGCGCGGGGTGGCACGAGTGCATCGATCGGCTCACCGCCGTCGTCGACGGCACCGTGCCGCTGCGATGGGGTCGTCGGTGGCACGAGGTCCATCCCGACTACGTCGAGAGCTTCGGCCCGGCCGCCTCGGCGCTGGACGCGCCTGAGGGGTGGGACCGCGACCTTCCCGACGACCCCTACGCCCCGCGCTTCCCGCGGAGCGGCGGCTGATCAGGCCGGCCGACGCTCGTTGAGCTCGGTGGCGTTCTCGAGCAGGATGCGGCGGGTGTCGTCCGCGTCGAAGGCCTTGAGCTCCTTCACGTAGTCGAGGGGCTCCTCCAGGCCTTCGATGTGGGGCCAGTCCGAGCCGAAGATCACCCGGTCGGCGCCCATGAGGTCGACGACCTCGTTGATGTCGTCCTCCCAGAACGGGTTGATCCAGACGTTGCGCCGGAACACGTCGACGGGGTGCTCGCCGAAGTAGCCCGGGTGCTTGTTGGCGGCGCTGGCGAGCTTCTTCAGCAGCTCGGCCAGGAAGCCCGACCCGTTCTCGATCGACGCCATGCGGATGTTGGGGAACCGCTCGAAGAGCTTGTCGACCATCAGCGAGCCGAGGAAGTCGTGGACGACCCGCTCGAACTCGATGTGCAGGGCGCCGAGCGACAGCCGGTAGGAGCCGTTGGCGCCGGTCTGGAACGAGTGGGGCGGGGCGTAGCCGGGCACCTGGAACCCGGTGTTGCCGGCGTGGGCCACGACGGTGATGCCGGACTCGTTCACCCGGGCCCAGAAGGGGTCGAAGGTGGGGTCGGCCGGGGGCAGGAGCTCGGTGGCGGTCTGGATGGGAGCGGGGCGGATGACGATGGTGCGGGCATCGTTCTCGATGGCCCACTCGAGCTCGCCGATGGCCCAGTCGACGTCGCAGAGGCTGATGCTCGGGCTGGCGAAGATGCGGTCCTGGTACGAGAAGCCCCAGTCCTCGAGCAGCCAGCGGTTGAAGGCCGTGAACAGGAGGGTGACGGCCTCGGGGTCGTGCTTCAGGTGCTCCTCGTAGAGGATCCCGAGGGTCGGGAAGAGCCACATCTTGTCGATGCCCTGGGCGTCCAGCGTGGCCAGGCGGGCGTCGCGGTCGCGGTATTCGGGGCGGATGGGCTCGGGGCGGCCGAGGTAGTCGAGCGGCGACTTCCCGGAGGCGTTGCCGCGGAAGTACTCGGCCATCGCTCCGGCAGGCGACACCGGGTCGAAGGTGGGGTTGGTGACGTCGCGGTTCACCTTGCCGGCGATCACCGGGTACTTGCGCTTGCCGATGGTGCACCACTCGATGACGCGCTGGCCGTGCGCCGGGTCGAGGTGGCGGGTGAACGCGTCCTCGGCCTCGTAGTAGTGGTTGTCGGCGTCGAACGGGCGGTAGCCCAGCTCCGACACGATCTCGTCGGCCTCGGTCATCGGTGCTCCCTCACGTCGTCGCGGGGCACCTCGCCCCCCAGCGCCCAAGAGCGTAGAGGCCGCGGCGCACGGCGGTAGGGGCCGTCAGCCGTCCTCGAGCCGCTGGGCCCGCCATGCCCCGACGTCGTCGATGGTCGAGCGCGTTTTGCCCACGGCCCGGAACTGTGACCGAACTGGCATGAAAGTGACCTCCATGCCGGCCGCCGCCTCGCTACGGTCTTCCGGACGGGCGGGGGTCCCTCACTTCTGCGATGACGCTCACAAGTCCCTCCCCCCACACCGACGCGGCTGCGCCTGCCCCGCCACCGTCCGTCGGCTACATGCCTGCGCTCGACGGTCTGCGCGCCCTGGCCGTGCTCGTCGTGGTGCTCTACCACGGCGACGTCACCGGCCTGCCGGGTGGGTTCCTCGGTGTCGAGGTCTTCTTCGTCATCTCCGGCTACCTGATCACCGCCCTGCTGGTGGCCGAGCGGACCGGCACCGGCGGCACTGCCTACCTGCGGTTCTGGGCCCGGCGGGCCCGACGCCTGCTCCCTGCGCTCTTCGCGTTGGGCGCCGTCGTGGCGCTGTGGTGGACCCTCTTCCACCACGACGAGGTGGCGACGATCCGGGGTGACATCGCCGGCGCGTTCACCTACATCACGAACTGGTACCAGATCGTCGTCCAGCAGTCGTACTTCGAGGCCATGGGCCGGCCCTCGCCGCTGCGCCACCTGTGGTCGCTGGCCGTGGAGGAGCAGTTCTACCTGGTGTGGCCGGTCGCCCTCGCCGGGATCTGGCGCCTCACCGGCGGCCGGCGCTCACGCATGGCCTGGATCACCCTGGCCCTGGCGGTGGCCTCGGCAGTGCTCGCCATGGTCCTCTACCACCCCGGGCTCGACCCGTCCCGGGTGTACTACGGCACCGACACGAGGGCCGCGGGCGTCCTGCTCGGAGCGCTGCTGGCCATCGTCGTCCCCCCGTGGCGCATGCGCTCGGCCGTCTCGGCGGGCGGCACCCGGGCGCTGAACGTCATCGGCCTCGTGGGCGTGGCCGGCATCCTCGTGATGGTCGTGCGGGTGAGCGAGCTCGACCCGTTCACCTACCAGGGCGGCTTCCTGGTGCTCGACGTGTTCACGGTGATGGCGATCCTCGCCCTGGTGCACCCGTGCCGCACGGTGTGGAGCCGCATGTTCTCGTGGGCGCCGCTGCTGTGGATCGGTCGCCGCTCCTACGGCATCTACCTCTGGCACTGGCCGATCTTCGTGCTGACCCGCCCGGGGGTCGACGTGGCCCTGACCGGCCTGCCGTTGCTGGCGTTGCGCCTGGCCCTCACCTTCGGGGTGGCCGAGCTGTCCTACCGCTTCGTGGAGATGCCGGTGCGCAACGGTGTGCTGGGCCGCTGGTGGGCTCGCCGCAACGACGCGGCCGGCCGGCTCACCGTGTGGCAGCGCAAGACCCTCGGCGTCGGGGCCGTGGCCGTCGTCTCGGTGCTGGCCGTCGCCGTGATCGCCGCGCCGCGCGTGAACCAGCTCGAGGGCGTCGACCTGACCGGCGTCAGCACCGACGCGCTGGGCAACCTGCTCGACGAGACCACCACGGTCCCCCCGACCACGGCCGCGCAGGAGACCACCACCACGGTCGCCGCCGCCGTGACCACCCTGCCGCCGAGCACCACCACGGTGCCGGTGCCCCCTCCGGGGGTGGGCGCCAGCACGATCGCGATCGGCGACTCGGTGCTGTTGGGCGCTCGCTCGGCGGTGCGCTCCGCCCTTCCCGGCATCACAGTGAACGCGGAGGTCGGCCGTCAGTTCAACGTGATGCCGTGGCTCGTGCCCCAGCTCTCGCAGGCGGGGGCGCTGCGGCCCAACGTGGTCATCCACCTGGGCACCAACGGCCCGCCCACCGAGGCCGACCTGAAGAAGGTGCTCGACTCCCTCACCGGCGTGCGCCGCGTGGTGCTGGTGAACACGAGCGTCGAACGGTCGTGGCAGGACACCACCAACAGCCGCATCGCCGCCGCGGCCGCGGGGCGGCCCAACGTGGTGGTCGGCGACTGGCACGCCGTGTCGGCTGGTCACCCGGAGTACTTCGTCTCCGACGGCGTGCACCTCACCAAGGAAGGCGCCGCGGCGTACGCGGCGACCATCGCCTCGCTGCTGGGCTGACGACGGCTGTTCGACCGGGCAGGGCGCCGGTGCGGGGTGCCAGACTCCCGGCCGGGAGGCCACATGAGCGGTCGGGGAACACTGGAGCACGCGGGACGGGGGACGTCGTTCCTGATCGTGGTGGTCGCCTACCTGACCGCTGCGGGCGCAGCCGTGGCCGTCGCCTCGGCCGTGGGTGGCGACCGACCCGTCCTCGCCCTGGGTCTCGGCTATCTCACGTCGGCCCTCGTCATCTGGGTGTGGTCGATGGCGATCGACAACGGCTCGATGTTCGACGCCTGGTGGAGCGTCCTGCCACCGCTCGCCGCGGTCTGGCTGGCGACCCAGCACGCCGACGGCGTGCCGTCGCTGCGGATCGTGCTGGTGCTGGTCGTGGTGTGGGTGTGGGCGGTTCGGCTCACCAGCAACTGGGCCCGTGACTGGCCCGGCCTCGGGCACGAGGACTGGCGCTACCTCGAGATGTACACCAAGGGCCCGAAGCCGCTGATCTCGCTGTTCGGCGTGCACCTGTTCCCGTGCTCGGTGGTGTTCCTCGGCTCTCTGCCGATGGTGCCGGCGCTGGTGTGGGGCACCCGGTCGGTGGGGGTGCTCGACGGATGCGCGGTCGCCCTCGGGCTGGGCGCCTCGGTCATCGAGTACGTGGCCGACGAGCAGATGCGTCGCTTCCGGCGCACCAAGCAGCCGGGGGAGTCGATGACCAGCGGCATGTGGTCGTGGTCGCGCCACCCCAACTACTTCGGCGAGCTGTGCTTCTGGTGGGCGCTGTGGCTGTTCGCCCTCGCCGCTGCGCCGGGGTGGTGGTGGACCGTCGTCGGGCCGCTGGCCATGACGGCGATGTTCGTGTTCGCGTCGATCCCGATGCTCGACCGCCGCAGCGCCGAGAGCCGGCCCGGGTTCGCCGACTACGCCGCCCGCACCTCGATGCTGGTGCCCCTGCCCCCTAGCCGTACCAGCCGTTGACGTCGGCGATGACGTCGACGGCGCCGGCGGTGGAGGCGATGGAGATCTTGCCGCCGGTGCCGACCTTGACGGTGACGGCGTTGGGGACGGTTTGTCCGGGGGTGAAGTTGAGGGAGGAGACGTAGGGCTTGGTGTCGCCGGTGGGCCAGATGGTGAGGTAGCCGCCGGTGGTGGGGCTGACGGCGGTGATGTTGAGCACGACGGCGTCGGCGTCGGCGGGGACGCCACCGATGCCGGTGACCTGGATGTCTCGGGTGACGTTGGTGGGCCAGGGTGTGGTGTAGCCCCCGGTTGAGGGACCGGAGGGTCGCGAGTCGAGGATCCGCTCCGGGCTCAGGGGATGGAACCCGACCCCTCCGATCGGGAGGAACCAGCCGTTGACGTCGGCGATGACGTCGACGGCGCCGGCGGTGGAGGCGATGGAGATCTTGCCGCCGGTGCCGACCTTGACGGTGACGGCGTTGGGGACGGTTTGTCCGGGGGTGAAGTTGAGGGAGGAGACGTAGGGCTTGGTGTCGCCGGTGGGCCAGATGGTGAGGTAGCCGCCGGTGGTGGGGCTGACGGCGGTGATGTTGAGCACGACGGCGTCGGCGTCGGCGGGGACGCCACCGATGCCGGTGACCTGGATGTCTCGGGTGACGTTGGTGGGCCAGGGTGTGGTGTAGCCCCCGGTTGAGGGACCGGAGGGCCGCGAGTCGAGGATCCGCGCCGGCGCGGCCGAGACGAACCCGCTGCCTCCGGGCCGAGCGCCGTACCAGCCGTTGACGTCGGCGATGACGTCGACGGCGCCGGCGGTGGAGGCGATGGAGATCTTGCCGCCGGTGCCGATCTTGACGGTGACGGCGTTGGGGACGGTTTGCCCGGGCGTGAAGTTGAGGGAGGAGACGTAGGGCTTGGTGTCGCCGGTGGGCCAGATGGTGAGGTAGCCGCCGGTGGTGGGCCCGACGGCGGTGATGTTGAGCACGACGGCGTCGGCGTCGGCGGGGACGCCGCCGAGACCGGTGACCTGGATGTCTCGGGTGACGTTGGTGGGCCAGGGTGTGGTGTAGCCCCCGGTCGCCGGGCCCGATGGCCGCGAGTCGAGGATCCGCGCCGGGCTCACGGGGTGGAACCACGAGCCCTCGAGGCCGGCCTGGGGCGTCGCCACCGACGACGGGGCCGACGTGGGCCCCGTGCCCACGGCGTTGTGCGCCGCGACGGTGAACGTGTAGCCGGTGCCATTGACGAGGTCGTCGACGACGAGCTCGGTGGTGGCGGCGTCGGTGTCGATCGGGCTCGCGGGAACCCCGTTCACGTGTGGTGTGACGGTGTAGTGGTCGATCGGCGAGCCTCCGTCGGAGGCGGGAGCGGTCCAGGAGACCGTCGCTCGTCCATCTCCCGGTGTGGCGTTGGCGGCGGTCGGCGCGCCGGGCAGATCGGCCACCGTGATGCGACCGATCGAGCCGCCGTTCGCCACCGTCGTCTGCCAGGCCGTGTTCGCAGTGTTGGCGAACCAGATCGTCCCGTCGGGACCGGCGCTGATGCCCTGGGGGGCGGCGATCCCGTGACCGCTGTAGGTCGTGACCGCACCTGCGGTGGTCAGCTGCCCGATGAGGTTGCCGCTGGAGCTGTTGAACCAGAGGTTGCCGTCCGCGCCAGACGTGATGCCGAGAGGCTGGACGATCGCCGGGTCACTGAAGACCGTGATCGATCCGCCGGTCGTGATCCGCCCGATCGTGTTCGCCACGCCGCCGGTGAACCACAGCGCCCCGTCAGGACCGGCCGTGATCGCTCCCCCCGCGCCCACCTGCGGGTCGTGGTAGGTCGTGACTGCGCCGCCCATGGTGATGCGGCCGACCGAGCCCGAGTAGCTGTTGGTGAACCACATCGCACCGTCCGGCCCTGCTGCGATCCCCACCGGTCCGGAGATGCCGGCGACCGCGTAGTTCGTGATGACACCCGCCATGGTGATGCGGCCGAGCGAGCTGTTGAAGTTGGTGAACCACATGGCGCCGTCGGGCCCTGCTGCGATTCCCATCGGCTGTGAGACCCCGGGCCCCTGGAAGACGGAGATGACGCCTGCCGGGGTGATCCGGCCGATCGAGGACCCGGTCGCATTGGTGAACCAGAGGTTCCCGTCTGGCCCAGCGGCGATCTCATCGGGGCCGTCGACCCCGGGCCCGGTGAAGGTCGAGAGCGTCCCGTCCGGTGTGACCCGGCCGATCGAGTTGATGCCGGGATTGGTGAACCACATGTTCCCGTCGGCCCCTGGGACGAGGTCACGGGCGGCGCCGGTGCTGCTGCCCCGGAACGTGGACACCCGGCCTGCTCGAGTGATGTGCCCCAGCGACGCGTTGCCCGAGTTGGCGAACCAGAGGTCGTTGTGGGGGCCGATGGCGATCCCGACGGGGGCGCTCACGCCGGTGCCGGTGTACGTCGTCACCAGGCCGGCAGGGGTGACCCGTCCGATCCGGTCGTTCCCGTTGCTGGTGAACCAGAGGTTCCCGTCCGTCCCTCCGGTGATCGCCGTCGGTGCGTCGATGCCGGCGGCGGTGACGTTCGTGACGGCTCCGGCGAGGGTGATGCGTCCGAGGGAGTCGTTGCCGGTGTTGGTGAACCACAGCGCGCCGTCGCCCTGGACGATGTCGGAGGGGGCGTTGATGCCGGTGCCGGTGTGGTTGGTGACGACCCCGGCGGTGGTGATGCGTCCGATCGAGTCGTTGCCGGTGTTGGTGAACCAGAGCGCCTGGTCGCCGCCCCAGGCGATGCCCGTCGGTTGGCTGATGCCGGTGCCGGTGTAGTTGGTGACGGCTCCGGCGGTGGTGATGCGTCCGATCGAGTCGTTGCCGGTGTTGGTGAACCACAGCGCCCCGTCGACCCCTTGGGTGATCTCGGAGGGGGCGTTGATGCCGGTGCCGGTGTAGTTGGTGACGGCTCCGGCGGTGGTGATGCGTCCGATCGAGTCGTTGCCGGTGTTGGTGAACCACAGCGCCTGGTCGGGGCCCAGGGTGATGCCCGTGGGCTCGTCGATGCCTGTCCCCGTGAAGGAGGTGACGGTGCTGCCATCGGCGGCGATCCGCCCGATCGTGTCGTCGGCGCGGTTCGTGAACCAGGCCGTGCCGCTGGGGCCGATGCTCATGGCCTCGGGTGAGGTGACGGCGGCGTCGGTGAGGTTCCCGATGGCGCCCGCCGTGGTGATCGTGCCGATCGACGGGGTGCCCTTGAAGGCGCTGGTGTTGGTGAACCACAGGTTCCCGTCGGGACCGGCCACGATCCCCTGCGGTCCCGAGAGACTCGGGTCGTTGTAGACCGTCACCGATCCGGTCGGCGTCACCGAGGCGATCTGGCCCGGGGTCGCGCCGACCTCGGACGATCCGGCGAACCACAGGCTCCCGTCGGACCCCAGGGTGATCTCCGCGGGGGCCGCCACGCCCGTCGTGGTGAACGACAGGGCCCCGGCGGTGGTGATGCGTCCGATCGCGCCGTTGCCGTGGTTCGTGAACCAGAGTGCGCCGTCGGGCCCGGTGGTGATGCCCCAGGGATCGCTCATCGTCCCGTCGGTGAAGGTGGTGATCGCCCCCGCCGGGGTGATGCGGCCGACGGTCTGCCAGCCGGCGGTGAACCAGAGGTTGCCGTCCGGGCCGCTGGTGATCTGCCGGGGGAAGCTGAGACCGGGGTCGGTGTAGGTGCTGACGGCACCGGCGGTGGTGATGCGGCCGATCGTGTCGTTGCCCTGGTTGGTGAACCAGAGTGCGCCGTCGGGCCCGGTGGTGATGCCGTTGGGTTGGCTGATGCCGGCGCCCGTGTGGTTCGTGACGACGCCGGCGGTGGTGATGCGGCCGACCGTGTCGTTGCCCTGGTTGGTGAACCAGAGTGCGCCGTCGGGCCCCACGGTGATGCCCGTCGGTTGGCTGATGCTGTCAGCGCTGAAGCCGCCGATGGTCCCGGTGGCCGGGTCGAGCCGGCCGATGGTGTCGTTGCCCTGGTTGGTGAACCAGAGTGCGCCGTCGGGCCCGACCACGATGCCGAGGGGCCTGTTCACGCTGGCGGCGAACTCCACCACGGTGTCGACGGTTCCGACAGGTGCTGCGGTCGCCGGAACGGCTCGGGCGCACAGACCGGCCCCAGCGAGGACGATCAGGAGCACCGCCGCCAGGGCCACCCGCCCGAGGCCCCGCAGGGCTCGGTGCTGCTGTCGTCGCGCTCCGCGGCGCGCCCCGCTCGATCGTCCGCCAGTACCGATCATGGTTGGGCATCGTAGGGGTGGTGCGTCGAACCGGACACGCGTGGCAGAGTCACCGCCGTCGGTCGTGGCGCGGGGCCGGTCTTCGCGAGAACTGCTGGGGATGTGCCTCGTGGCCCGCCGGATGGGGTGCGGCTTCTGGAGTCGGTGCGAGACTCCTCCGATGGCGGGGGAGATCGAACGGACGGGCGTGCGCCGAGCGGCAGGGCTCGCATGAGCGACGAATCCTCGGTCGAGGCGTCGCCGCGCCGCCATCGGGGTCGGCGGTGGGCCGCGGGTGCGGCCGCCGCGGTGCTGGGCGTGCTGGCGGTGACCGGCGGGCTGCGCCAGTGCGGCGAGGACGTGGCCGAGCACTCGACGCTCGGCACCTTCGAGGTGCTCCCCGACCCGCTGCCGGCCGGCCGGCCCGGTGAGCTGATCCGGCAGGAGACGCTCCTCGGGGCGCCCAACGGCTCCCATGCCTGGCGGGTGCTCTACCACTCGACCGACGTGCACGGTCAGGACATCGGGGTGTCCGGCGTCGTGGTCGTCCCCGACGGTCCCGCCCCCTCCGGTGGATGGCCGGTCGTGTCGTGGGCCCACCCGACCACCGGTGCGGACGGTCGCTGCGCCCCGTCGGAGTCCGAGGACCCGTTCGCCCTGACGGCCGGCCTCCACGAGCTCGTCGACGCCGGGTACGCCGTGGTGGCGACCGACTACTCGGGCATGGGCGCTGACGGACCGCAGAGCTACCTCATCGGGGCCACCGAGGGGAACAACGTGCTCGACATCGTGCGCGCCGCGAGGGCGCTGCCCGACTCCGGTGTCGGCACCGAGCTGTTCCTGTGGGGGCACTCACAGGGCGGCCAGGCGGCCCTCTTCGCCGGGCAGCAGGCGCCGACCTACGCACCCGAGCTGAAGCTGAGGGCCGTGGCGGCGGCCGCTCCGGCAGCCGACCTGGCCCAGCTCCTCGCCGACCACCGCAACGACGACTCCGGGGTCACCATCGGCTCGTACGCCATGGCCGCGTTCGTCGCCGTCTACGGACCGACCGACCCTTCGGTGCGCCTCGACACGGGGCTCACCCCGGCGGGGGTGGCGGTCGTGCCCGAGATCGCCCCCCGGTGCCTGCTCACCGACGTCTCCGAGCTCCACAAGATCGCCGAGCCGGCGGTGGGGAACTTCTTCGCCGTCGACCCGGGCACCACCGAGCCGTGGAGCACGATCCTCCAGGAGAACACGCCTGGCGGATCGCCACTCGGCGTGCCGGTGTTGATCGCCCAGGGCGACGCGGACGAGCTGGTCCTCCCGCCGGCGACGAAGAGCTTCGTCTCGCAGCTGTGCACGTCGGGCGAGCACGTCACGTTCCGCACCTACCCGGGCATCGACCACGGCCTCATCGGCTACCGGACTGTGCCGTTCCTGCTCGGCTGGTTCGCCGACGTGCGGGCCGGGCGGACGACCGACGACGCCTGCACGCCGACGAGCGCGACCTCCACCACCAGCACTGCCGACTGACGCCGGGCCGAGCCGGCCCGGCGACCTCGTTCAGGTGGTCACGAACCGCCCTGCGGCTCGACGAGGGCGGCCAGGTCGGGGGTCCGTGACTGGACGACGGCCCAGGTGGCGGCATCGACGCCGTCGTGGATCTGGGTCATGAGGCCGGTCAGCGCCGGGGTCGACATCGACGACGCGATGTTGCGGAGCCGGAGCTCGAGGTGGTCGGGGCTGAGGGCCGCGGTGACCCACGGCTGCAGCTGGGGGTCCGGGGGGAGCGAGCCGATGATGGTGCGGAACAGGGCGGACTGCTCGTCGTCGCTGAACAGGCCGTCGACCTGAGTGAGGGCGGTGGCCTCCTCGAGCTCGAGGTGGGCCTTCAGTGAGTCGCGCATCGAGGCGGTCGGTCCGGCGAGGGCGGCCAGGGCCTCCGGCGTGCGGGTGGCGATGGCGTGGAGGAGTGCGGCGCCGACGGCGTAGACCGCCAACTGCTCGGCCCGGTGTTCCTGGAGGAGCTCGTCGGCGATGGTGCCACCCCGCTCGGTGATGGCCGGGAACATGATCCCGTCCTCCACCTCGGAGTGGGCCTTCAGCTCGCGGTCGAACGCCCAGAACCGGGTGGCGAAGGCATCGAGCCCGCTCAGGGTCAGCTCGGCGGCGTCGGCGGCGATGCCGGTCACCTCGTGGTCGAGGGCCTCGTGGAGGTCGTACCAGGTCTTCAGCGGGCCCTGGATGCGGCGGGGTTCGGTGGTGTCGGTCATGAGGGGCTCCCTGTGGTCGGGTCGGATGGCTGGTGTGGACGTGACGGAAGTGGATGTCGATGCGGGTGATGAGGACACGGGTCAGCTCACGCGGTCGGCGAGCCGAGCTCGGTGCCGGTGCCGGTGCCGGTGCCGGTGCCGGTGGGGGCCGGGCGTCGGCGGCGTCGGGTCCACCATCCGGCCAGGACGAGGGCGACGATGCACAGGGCGCCCAGGGCGATCCACAGTGCTGCAGCGGTGGAGCTCGAGGCGTTGGTCGTGGCGGCCAGGGCCACCGGCGTCGACGACGAGCCGCTGGTCTCGCCGCGGACCTCGATGTGGTGGTCCCCGAGCGGGGCGTCCTCGGGCAGCACGATCTGGGTCGTGTACGTGCCGTCACCGTCGGCAGTGCCGGTGGTCAGCAGGACCGGCTCGGAGTGCATGGTCACCTGGACCGCTTCGCCCGGGGCGAGCCCGGCGGCGTGGACGGTCATGGTCCCGCCCGGCGATGAGGTCGACTCGTCGGTCGAGGTCGTCGGGGTGGCGGTCGAGAGCGTGAGCTCCACCGTGCCCTGGGTGACCGCACCGTTGGCGTTGGTGAGCTCGAAGGTGAAGGCGTCGGGCCCCGTGTAGGACGAGACGTTGGGGGTGTACTCCAGCGTCCCCGTGGCGACGTCGGGCACCTGGAGGGTTCCGTGGGCCGGGGTGTCGGGGAAGACCAGCTCGGTTCCGGCCACCCCGCCGAAGGTGCAGGCGAGCGGGAAGGTGCTCGGCCCCGTCGCCGCGACGGTCTGGCTGCTCGTGGCCTCGCACAGCGCGGAGTCCACCCAGGTGATGGTGACCTGACCGTTCGTCTGGGCGCTCGCGGTCGCGACCGTGACGTTGGCGGCGACCGGGGTGGAGTAGCTCGAGCCGGCACCGCCGCCCCCTCCGCCGCCGCCTCCGGTCGACCCGCCACCGCCGCCGTCGCCGCCCTTGTAGCCGCCGCCTCCGCCGCCGCCGGGCCCGGCGTCGTGGTGCTCGGGCGCTCCGGGAGCGCCGGCCATCGAGCTCTGCGCGCCGCCCTTGCCGCCGTCGCCGTGGCCCGGGCCGGTGCCGTCGTCGCCATCGGCCTTGGTGGTGGAGCCGCCCGTGCCACCGGTGCCTCCCGTGTCGACCAGCATGCCGGCGCCCAGCCCGCCGCCGCCGCCTCCGCCGCCGGCCACGACGAGGTAGTCGCCGTCGGAGGTGAGGATCGAGGAGGCTCCGCCACCGGAGCCGCCCATGGTGTTGCCGTTGCCGTACGACGTGGCGCCGGGTGCGTTGCCGCCCCAGCCGGGGGCGGGGTTGCCGCTCTCGTTCGGGTCGTAGGGGCTGCCGCCCATGCCGCCCACGTCGACGGTGAGCACCTCCCCGGCGCTCACCGGAACGAGGGCCTCGACCTGGGCGCCGTTGCCGCCGGGGATGCCCGTCGTGCCGGTCTGCTCGCCGTCCCAGCCGTTGGCGCCGGCCGCGCCAGCGACCACGACCGACGCGCCGAGTGCGCCCTGCGGCACGGTGACCGACTGCGACGAGCCGGTGAACGTGAGGGTCACCGGACCGGGCAGGTCGGTCGTCTGCGCCGACGCGACGTCGGGGGAGGGAAGGGTCAGCGGGCTGGCAGCCACGGCCAGCAGCAGGCCGGCCGCGGCGAGCCGGCCGGGGGTCAGCCGGGAATGGGAACGGGGCGGGTGGATGGTGGTGGGCATCGCTGCTCCTCGGGCGTGGTGCGGTTCGTGCTCCGATGGTCTCCGCCCGGCACCTCGAGCGCCCTAGGGGTCGTCCCTAGTTCCGCTCGCCCTGGGGTCGGGCCCCCAGGGCGTGGCGCTCGGTCCCCTGATCCACCCGCCCGGGCCGCCTCGCACGGCCCCTACGATCGGGGCAACGTCGGGACGACTCGGAGGTGGCGTGGTGCGGCTGGCGGGGAGGTCGGCGGACGTCGAAGCCGTGGTCTCCGGGGGTTCCCGGTCGGGGATGCCGCGCGGCGGCCGGCCGTGACCGGGCTCGTACCGTTCGTCGGTCGCACGGCGGAACTCGAGCGGTTCCGGGCCGCGGCCAGGGACGCCGCCGCCGGGCGTCCGTGGCTGGTGGTGATCGAGGGCCCGGCGGGTTCGGGGAAGTCCGCCCTCCTGAGGGAGTGCATCGACGACCTCGGTGCCGAGTTCGCCATCGAGCGGATCTTCGGTGACGAGCTCGGGATGGATGCGCCGATGGGCCTGCTCGGCCAGGTCATCGGGTTCACCGATCGGGCGCCGTTCACCGCCGCTCTGGAGCTGATCGACCAGCTGTCCACGCTCCAGCAGGACGGACGGGTGGCCGTGCTGGCGATCGAGGATCTCCAGTGGGCCGACCAGCCCTCGCTCCAGGCGGTGGTGACGGCGATCCGGCGGCTCGACCACGACCGGGTGCTGGTGGTCGCGACCGTCCGGGACGACGAGGCGCCGCGTGACGAGCGATGGGGCCGTCTCCGAGCCGATCCCGACCGGTGCCGACATGTCGCGGTGCCGCCGTTGTCCTCGCGGGAGTGCGCGGAGCTGGCGGCGGCGGCGGGAGCGGCCTTGAACGACGACGCGGCCGAGCGCCTCGCCCGGCACACCGCGGGCAACGCGCTGTACGTCCGGACGCTGGTCGACGAGCTCACGCCCTCTCAGCTCGGCCGTCCGGGTCCCGACCTGCCCGTCCCCCGCTCCCTCAGCTCGATCGTCACGGCCCAGGTGGCGGGCCTTCCCGGTCCGGCCACCGCGGCGTGCGAGGCGTTGGCAGTGCTCGGTGGGCGAGCGCCGGTCGCGGTGGTGGAGCAGGTCTCAGGTGTACCCGGTGTGCTCGACGTCCTCGCGACCCCGGCGACGAGCTCGCTGATCGAGGTGTCGACCTCGTCGGGCCGGCCTGAGATGGGGTTCGTCCATCCGCTGCAGGAGGTGGCGGTCTACGAGGACCTGGCGCCAGGCCGACGCAGTGCCCTGCACACGGCGGCGGCGCGCGTGCTCCCTCCCCAGGAGGCCCTGCGCCATCGTGCTCTGGCCGCGGATCCGGCCGACGTGTCCCTCGAGGCGGACCTGGTGGCGGCGGCAGAGCGGTCGAGGGCCTCGGGGCGGGGAGCCCAGGCGGCCCGCTTCCTGGTCTGGGCCGGTGCGGTGGCGACCTCCGACTCGGTTCGCACCCGTCGGTCGCTCGAGGCCAGCCGGGCCCTGATCGAGGCCGGGCAGCTCGCCACCGCCCAGGACCTCTGCCCGACATCGGCATCCGACGAGGACCAGCAGCTCCTCAGCCTCGTCCGCGGCATGCTCGCCACCGCGTCGGGCGACATCCTCGCCGGGGAGCACCTGCTGAAGCAGGCCTCGGCGGGCTCCGATCCGGCGCTCGCCGCCAGCGCCCTCATCCAGGTCGGCTACCTCTACACCTCCCTGGCGCGTGGCGTCGACGCGGTCGACGCCGTGGCTCCCGTCGCGTCGCTCGTGGGGGCTGACAGCGAACCAGCTGGTCTTGCCGGCGTCCTCCACTCGATCGGTGTCTCCCAACAGTGGGGCGCGCAGAGCGGCCTGTCGGATCTCGAAGCCCGGTTCCCCGACGAGACCGCGTTGACGCCGAACATCGATGCGCTGGTGGTCGGCGCCCGCGGCATGTTCGAGACCTACGCCGGCCGCCACCAGGCCGCCGCCGCATCCCTTCACGGCTTCATCGAGCGGTCGCACCGAGGGCTCCAGACGATCCACCTGTCGCGGGCGGAGACGCTCCTGGCGCTCACCTTGGTGGCACTGGGCGAATGGGACGAGGCCGCGGTTCACGCCCGAACCGCGATCGACCTCGCCTCCGACGAGGGTCTGGTGCTCATCCTCGCCCAGGCGCAGTCGGTGGCGGCGATGGCCCTGGCACCGGGGGCCGCGAGCGGCAGCGCCCCGGGCTACGTCGAGCAGGCCCGGCGGTCGGCCGACAGGGCGGGAACCGCGGAGGCCGACGTCTGGGCCAGGCTCGCCGAGGCGTCGGTGGCCGAGGCCCTGGGACAGCCCGACCAGGTGGTGCGGGTGCTCGAGCCGCTCGAGGGCGGAGCTCGCGACGATGCCGCGCCGATGTTCGCGGCCCTGTGGCTCCCCCGTCTCACCGGGGCCCTCGTCGATCTCGGCCGTGCGCAGACGGCCCGGCGCCACACCGAGCTGCTGGCTTCTCTGGCCCGACGCCGCAACCGGGAGCTGATGGTCGTCGTGGCGACGGTCGAGGCTCGTCTTGCCGTACTCGACGGTGACGCCGCCTCGGCCTCCAAGGCCTTCGAGCGCGCCGAGTCGTCGGTCTCGGTCGACACGCCGGTGCTCGATCGCTTCGATCTGCATCGCCACCACGGAGCCCAGCTGCTGGTGCTCGGCCGGCTCGACGAGGCGCGCCGTCAGCTCCGGGCGGCCGAGCATCTGGTCGCACCGCTCGGCTCGGGCCCGCTGATCGAACGCATCTCGGCCGACCTGGATCTGGCGGGCGTGGCGGTCGAGCGGCCCACGTCGGTGCCGACCGTGGAGCTCACCGAGCGCGAGCGCGATGTGGTGGCGCTGGTGCGCCAGGGCTACACCAACAAGGAGGTCGCCGAGACCCTGTTCGTCAGCGTCAAGGCGGTCGAATACCACATGGGCAACATCTTCTCGAAGCTCGGGATCCGTTCTCGCCGGGAGCTCCGGGGCCCTCGCTCGTGATGGCCGGCGCGGCTCGCGCTGCGCCGACGCTCAGCCGGTGGGGCCATCGACCCACCGGCCCATCGCCGGTGGCTGGCTGCCGCCTCGGTGTCCGAGGCACACGATCAACCGCGGCTCGACCCCGTCGGCGAGATCGAGCAGGCGTGCGACCGCGACACGGCTGAACGAGGTCACCGGCTCGGCGGCCAGGTGGAGGGCCTCGGCGGCCAGGAGCATCGTCGCCGCGGTGGTGCCCACGTCGATGTAGAGCCCGGGGGTCGTCGGCGTGAACCCGTACTCGACCGCTCGGTGCTGGTCGATGCACACAACGGCTGCGGCGGTGGGTCGGGCGACCATGCCGGGCGACACCAGGCGCAGCAGCCGCAGCAGGGTCGGGTCGGTGACGGGCACGACCGGTTGGAGACGCCGGTTCCCGGCGTTGGGGGCGGCACGGGCGGACCGGAGCACGAGGGCGAGGTCGTCGGGATCGACCGGCTCGGCGGACATGTTCCGCACCACTCGCCGGGCGAAGATGGTCCGGAGCACCGGATCGGTGTCGGGCGAGCTCATGACGACGGACGTGCGTCGGTGCCTTGGCCGGGTGATGACTCGAGGGCGAGGAGGCAGTCGGCGAGAGTGGCGCAGAGCCCGTCGACGATCGCGGTGTAGGCCGCGGGGTCAGCCGACGGCGTGGCTGTGGGCGGTACGTCCCGGAGCGCACTCGCCAGGCTCCGGACCGGCGGGGGAGCGTCGTCGGGCAGGGCGTCGGCCAGTCGTTGCGCGGCGGTGAGCATCCGCATCGGCGCGTACTCGGCCGCCTCGTCGAGCTGGGTGCGGGTCGCGGTGACCAGATAGGCGAGCACCTCGACGACGGCCTCGACGCTGACGGTGCCCGGCTCACCCTCGGTTCCCATGCGCCGTGATCGTAACGGCCGGGGTCTCACCGCTGTCCGACGCTGAGGGCGGGTGGGTCGGGGTCAGTCCCTCCAGGTGCCCGCGGGGCCGTCGGTGAGGCCGAGGATGTCCATGCCGTCGTCGCCGGCGACGATCGGACCGTAGGCCGCGCCCTCAGCGAGCTCGATGTGGGTGCCGGCGGGGCACCAGCGGTCACCGAACCATGCGCCGCCCGAGACGACGAAGGCGACGTGCTGACCGTGGTGGCCGTGGCGGGGTGAGGTGGCGCCCGGGGCGAACCGGACGTAGGCGCTGCTGAAGTCGGGGAGGCGCACCGGCCACGCGGCCCTGATGCCCGCGCCGGCGTCCTCCCACTCGAGCTCGTCGACGTGGGTGATGGCCTCGTCGAGCCCGGGAACGCGCGGGGTGGGCCGCACCGCTCCCGTGTCACCCCGGGGGTCGACGAACCAGTCAGCGAGGTGGAGCGGAGGATCCGGCAACGGGGTCACGCCTCGCTCGGCGATCGCCCGCTCGTAGAGGTCGGGCTCGTCGCCCCAGCCCCCGAACTCACCGAAGCTGAGCTCCCAGCAGGTCACGCCTTCGGACCCGGCGATGATCGGCCCGAAGGTGGCACCGAGGGGCACGTGGACGTGGGTGCCGGGCGTGCACCACCGCTCGCCGAGCCACACGCCCCCGCCGAGCACGAACACCACGTGGTTGCTGCGGTGGCCGTGACGCCGCACGATCATGCCCGGCTCGTAGAACACGTAGGCCGACAGGAAGTCGGGCCGCATGATCGGCCACCGCTCTCGCACCACCGACTCGGTGCCGTCGGCATTGCGCTGGCGCTGGACGGGCGTCCACTCGATGTCATCGACGTGGGCGTAGGTCGGCTCTGGCACGGCGGATGGCTCCCCAGCTCGCAGGTGTGGACCACCACGCTGGCGCGGCCGGGCTCGCCCGGTCCATCCGATCGCCGATGCGGCAACGGGTGCGACCGGCGGCGGCGGGGGAGACTGCGGTCGTGCGAGGTCTGCTGCGAGCGTCCCACTTCCAGCCCACCCTCGCCGTCACGGCCATCACCGGCGTCCTGGCCGCCGTCGCCGGACGAGGTGCCGGCACGGTCGCGGTGGTCGCCGCGGTGCTCGCCGGCCAGCTCTCGGTGGGGTGGAGCAACGACTGGATCGATCGCGACCGTGACCTCCGGGCCGGTCGCCTCGACAAGCCAATCGTCACCGGTGCCGTCTCCGCGACGGTGGTCGAGCGAGCTGCGATCACGGCCCTCGTCCTCACCGTGCCCCTCTCCCTGCTGTCGGGGTGGCGGGCGGCGTCGGTGCACCTCGTCGCCGTGCTCGCGGCCTGGGCCTACAACCTCGGGCTCAAGCGCACGCCTCTCAGTGTCGTCTGCTACCTGCTCGCGTTCGGGCTCCTGCCGGCCTTCGTGACCCTCGGCCTGCCGGGCCACCCGTGGCCACCGGCGTGGGCGACAGCCGCGGCGGCGCTGCTGGGCGCCGGGGCCCATTTCGTCAACGGGCTCCCCGATCGTGACGCCGATCGGCTGACGGGGGTGCGTGGCCTCCCGCAGCGGATGTCGTACCGGGCCTGCCTCCTCACGGGTGTCGGCCTCATCGGAGCCGCGCTGCTCGTGGTCGGCCTGGGACCTCCCGGCGCACCGAAGCCGGGCACCGTCGCGCTGCTGGCGTTGGGGATGTCGGCGTTGGTCGCTGTGGTGGTGACCTCGTCGACCGGGCATGAGCGGGCGGCGTGGTCGCTCACCCTCCTCACCGCCGCCACCGCGGTGGCGGCGTTGGTCGTCAACGGTGGCGCCCTCACCTGACGGGGCGTCTCGGTGGCTCGGGGGCCGGTGGGCGGCAGCGACCGTCTATCGGCACCGGGAGCGGGAAGGAACGGGGACCAGACCCCCGTCACGAGGAGCCCAGATGTCTGACGCACGCGACACCGCAACCGGAGCCGACCCCAACGCCAAGTACGAGCAGCCCGGGTACGAGGACAAGTCGTTCGGCCAGGCGGTCGGCCAGGACCAGGACCTCGTCGAGGAGCTGCTGGAGGAGACCGATGGCGACGTCGGTGAGGCCGAGGACCGCTTCGCCGAGGAGTCCGCGGGCGCGCCGGTGCTCGAGGAGCAGGACGACAACCCGTTCGATCCCGACGCCGAGGCGTGAGGCAGGAGCCGGGAGGGGCCTAGGACGACGTCGCCAGGGCGCCGAGGTCGTAGTCGCCGGCGATGCTGGTGCGGTGCATGAGCCGGGTCTCGGTCTCCAGGCACCCCTCCGCCTGGTGGAGCATCCGCCAGTTGTCCCACGCCACCAGGTCGTGGACCCGCCACTCGTGGACGTAGGCGTGCTCGGCCGAGGTGCAGTGCTCGCTCAGGGCGGTGAGCAGCTCGTGGGCCTCGGCGTCCGATAGCCCCTCCACGCCGATCGCATAGGTCGGTGAGAAGTTGAGGACCCGTCGTCTCGTCTCGGCCTGGGTGAGCACGAGCGGGTGGCTGACCGGTGGGAAGTCACGGTCGAGCCGTTCGACGATCGAGTCCATCTCGGCTGAGCTGTGGAGCAGCGTCACGTCGGGCGGCACGCCGTAGGGGTTGCGGTCCATCCGGGGCTCGAACCGGTAGACGACTCGAAGGTCGCTGATCCGGTCGCGGAGGTCGTCGTCGAGCGTGTCGTGGAGGCGGATCTTGTCGAGGAACCCCGTGCGGCCGTGGTGCTCGGGCACCTGGATGGCCCGGAGCACCCCGCCCCGGGACAGGCGGGGGATGAAGCACTGGTCGGTGTGCCACGCCAACCAGCCGGCGAGGTGCACGCCGCCGACGTCGTAGACCGGCTGCAGGTCGGTGAAGTCGGGGTCGGAGGGCGGCCGGTAGGAGATGTCGATGAGCTCGGGGCAACCCTCGACCCACGCCTCCCGGTTCGAGTGCAGCTCGACCTCGCCGAAGGCCCGGCTCAGCTCGATGTGGGCCTCCGGCGTGGTGCCGACGCCGCGGAAGACCAGCACGCCGGCCTCGACGTAGAGCTGTCGGAGGGCGTCGACGGTGCCGTCGTCGAGCGGACGGGAGAGGTCGAGCCCACCCACCTCGAGCCCGATGCCGGCCGGGAGGGTCGTGGTCG
The DNA here is from genome assembly GCA_965279255.1 of Acidimicrobiales bacterium. Taxonomy (GTDB): domain Bacteria; phylum Actinomycetota; class Acidimicrobiia; order Acidimicrobiales; family Acidimicrobilacustridaceae; genus CAMFLJ01. The sequence continues at coordinate 3,248,588 of OZ257146.1, read as the reverse complement.
TGAGTGCCTGGGTCATGGCGGACCCATCGTCGCATGTCCGCTCGCCGCGAGGAGCGGAGCCGGGAGGAACGTGCAGCCCGCCTCAGCCGTCTCCGTCCGACGATCCCCCGAGGCTGGCGTCCCTCTCGTCCGCCTCTTCGTTCTGCTTGCGGAACTGCTCGGCGAGGGAGTCGTCGGGCTCGTCGGTGTCGGCTGCGCGGTCGGGGTCGTCGTTGGTGTCCATCGCAAGGACCTACCCCGACGGGCCCTTCCTGGCCTGTTCACTCTGATGATCGACCTACTGCGGACACCTGCGCCCGCGCGCTGAGCCGGTCGGGGGTTCGTGGGCCTAGGTGCCGCCGTCACCACCCGGGGCGTCGAGCTGGGTCGGGAGGTCGAAGGACGCGAAGACGTCGGGCTCCTGGAACACGGAGTTCCGGCTGATGCCGTCGGTGGTCACGGTGAAGATCTGCAGCGTGTGCAACTGGTAGGCGTCACCGACTCGGCGGTAGGCGGCGAACCCCGGTTGGCCGTTGCCGGTGACTGGTGTCAGACGCCAGTCCGTCCCGGCCTTGTCGAAGACCCACTCCATGAACGCGCCGTAGTTGTCGGGTCCCGTGAACCAGTTCAGCATCGGCGGCATCTCCATGAGCACGTCCTCGGTGAGGAGCCGCTTGAGCCCCTCGACATCGGCCTGCTCGAACGCCCTCATGTAGCGATCGACCCAGGCCCGCTGCTCCGCCGAGGGTGGCTCGCGGAGGTCGCTGCGGCCGGCCTCGACCTCCTTCATGCGAGAGCGCGCCCGTTGGAGGGAGCTGTTCACCGATGCGACCGAGGTGCCGAGGATCTCCGCGGCCTCGGAGGCGGAGAACTTGAGCACGTCGCGAAGGATCAGGGCACCTCGCTGGCGGGCCGACAGGTGTTGGAGCGCAGCAGCGAACGCCAGCCGGATCCCACTGCGGTTGCTCTCGGCCGTCGCAGGATCGGCGGTGTCGAGCCTCGAGTCCGGCATCGGCTGGAGCCACACGTTCTCGCCCGGCACGAGCGGCGCGAGCGGATCTGACGCCCCCACCATCCCCGAGGGCAGCGGTCGACGGCCGCGGACCTCCAGGGCGGTGAGGCAGGCGTTGGTCGCGATGCGGTAGAGCCAGGTGCGCAGCGAGCTGCGGGTCTCGTCGTACTGATCGCGGGCCCGCCACGCCCGCAAGTAGGTGTCCTGCACCAGGTCCTCGGCGTCGTGGGCCGAGCCGAGCATGCGGTAGCAGAACGCCAGCAGCTCTGTCCGGAACGGCTCGACCCTGCGGTCGAAGCTCTCCATCGTCGTCGTCACGCAGAGGCCCCTTCGCCGCGCCGGTGAGAGCTCACGATCCAGGCGCCAGAACCGGGCTGTTGTGGTAGGCGGCGATGAGCCACTGGCCGTCCCGCTTCTCGAGCACCCAGGTCGCGTTGACCCTACCGACGTCCGGAACCTCCGTCGCTCCGCCGAAGAGGATGCCGGACTCGTTGACGACGATCGCCGCGTCCGTGCCGACGAAGCGGATGCTCAGCTGTCGGTTGTACGTCGAGGTCCCCTTGAGCGGCCCGGCGAAGGCCTGAGCCATGCTCTCGCGGATCACGTCTCGGCTGTCCCGGAACGAACCGGTCATGATCGCCGTCGCGTCCGGCGTGTAGTTGGCGACCATGCCGTCGGCGTCGCCGGCCGCCCACGCCCGGTAGGACTCGTCCAGCACCGCCTGGATGGCGGCCTCGTCGTGCGTACGGGTGTCTGACATCGGGTTCTCCCTCGTGCTCGGTTCGCCCACGCGTCGTGGGCTCGCCAGTACTTACCGGCGGGAGGGCCGAAACTCATCGCGGACGCACGACGAGGCCCGAGTCCTCGCCAGCTGCGGCCGACTCCTCGGGTCAGCGTCGTTCGAACACCACCACAGGGATGGTCCGGGTCGTGCGGGCCGCGTACTCGGTGAACTGCGGGTAGATGCTCTCCTGGGCGCGGTACAGGCGCTCGCGCTCGGCGCCGGTGGGGGTGGTGGCAGTGACCTGGAAGCGCTCGTCGCCGACCTCCAGCTCGACGTCCGGGTGGGCGACGAGGTTCCGGTACCACTGCGGATCGTCGTCGTCGCCGCCCTTCGAGGCGATGACCACGTAGCGGTCGCCGTCGGTCGTGTACACGAGCGGGCTGGTGTAGGACCGCCCCGACCTGGCACCGCGATGCACGACGAGGAGCACGTCCATGCCCATCGAGGGCACCCGCCCCCCGTTGGCCCGGAACTCCTCGATGACGGCTCGGTTGAACTCGCCGAGGTCGGCGGGACGGTCGCTCACTGGGTCATTCCTCCTGGGCGCGGATGACGGATGGTATCGGTGCAGCACGTCTGTCCATCCGGGCGGGCTGCCCGCGGCGGAGGCCGGACCAGACGTCGGTACTCTCCGGGGGTGACGACGACCGAGATCCCGACACGGGACAGCGGCGCCGCCGATCCCGACCCGTCCCGGAGCCTGAGGTTCTGGCCGGTGGCCCTCGTCCTGGCGCTCGTGTTCCTCGGTGGCGCCGTCGGGTACCTCGTCGGTGTCCGCAGCTCCGGCACGCCGTCGAGCGCGGTCGACGTCGGCTTCCTGAACGACATGTCCGATCATCACGACCAGGCCGTCACCATGGGGCTGCTCGCCCTGGCGACGAGCGAGGATCCCATCGTGCGGGGCTTCGCTCAGGACGTCGTGGTGTTCCAGCGCTCGGAGCTCGGGACCATGAGCGCCTACCTGTCCGACCAGGACACTGCTCGGCTGGACTACGACGCCGAGCGCCCGGTCATGGCGTGGATGAGCATGTCGACGACGCTCTCCTCTATGCCCGGCATGGCGTCGGAGGAAGACCTGGCCCGGCTCAGGGAGGCCCGGGGTCCGGAGTTCGACCGGCTGTTCCTCCAGCTGATGCGGGCCCATCACGAAGGTGGGATCCACATGGCCACCTACGCCGCGGAGAACGCCTCCGACCCGCGGGTGCGCGAGCTGGCGGCGCGCATGGCCCGCAACCAGGAGATCGAGGTCCGGGAGTACGACGCCCACCTCGACCGACTCGACCGCGCCAGCGCGACGTAGATCAGCTCCGGCGGCCGCCCCGCCACCCGCTTGGGGCGAGCGAGGTGTCACCCGACGGCCGGTCTGGTCGCCACGTCGCGATACTGGGCCCATGGAGGAGCGACACGGTGACGGCGAGGCGCTACCGCTCTCGGTCGAAGAGCTGATCGCCGTCCTCCCCGACCACCTGGCCGAGCTCATCGTCCTGCTGGACGAGTCCGGGACGATCCTCTGGTTCAACCGCCCCGCCGAGTCGGCGCTCGGGTGGCTCCGGGCCGACTGGCTGGGCAGGAACGTGGTCGAGATCGTGCACCCGGAAGAGGTCGCACTCGCCACGGAGCTCCTGGTGAGCGCCCGGGCGACCGGCCCGGGGGCCAAGGAGCCCGTCCGCTACCGCATCGCGTCGGCCTACGACGGATGGCTTCTCGTCGAGGCGGTCGCCTCGGCCGCGGAGCTGGCGACCGGGCGGAGTGTCCTGGTGGTGAGCGCCCGGTCCACGGGGCGGACGCGAGACCAGCAGCACATCGTCGGCGAGGTGGGTGAGCGCCTCTCCGTGGTGTTCGACGTCTCGCTGGTGGGGATGGCCATGGTCGACTGCGACGGCCGCATCCTCCGCGCCAACCAGCGTCTGGCCGACCGCGTCGGAGTCGCGCTCGAGGCCCTCGTCGGCGCACCGCTCACCGGCCTGATCGCCCCTTCGGAGCGGTCCGCTGTGGCACTGGCCCTCGACGACCTCTGGACGTCACCGTGCAGCGACGTCCTGCCGGTGCGCCTCGAGTGCGACTCGCTCCCGGCCGAGCTGCACGTGGAGGTCGTCCCCGACTGGGTCGGCGAGCCGCTCTACATGCTCGTGCAGTTCGCGGACGGGGACGGTCGAGCCTCGGTCGCCTGAGGGTCGCGACCGGCGAACCAGCGCTCGCTCCGACGTGCGGCCACACTGTCACGACAGTCGAGATCCAGTGCCGGGGGGCTCACATGGACACCAAGGTCGACATCTACGATCCGGACCTCTACGTGGAGGGGCCGATCCACGAGATCTTCGCCGAGCTGCGCCGCACCGAGCCGGTGTACTGGCAGGACATGCCCGGCGAGCCGGGGTACTGGGCCATCCTCCGCCATGCCGATCTGTGCAGAGTGGCCAAGGACCCGGCGATCTTCTCCGCCGAGGACAAGGGCGTCGTGCTCGAGGACCAGCCCCTGGCGCAGCTCGAGGCGAGCCGCAACATGATGCTGATGATGGACCCGCCCCGGCACGGTGACCACCGTCGACCACTGGTGGGCAGCTTCAAGGCGAAGTCGATCGGGGAGCTGGAGGACCAGGTGCGCGGCATCTGCCGCGCCATCCTCGACGACGTGCCCGCATCGGGAGACGTCGAGTTCGTCCACGACGTGGCCGCCATGCTGCCGAACCAGGTCGTCGGCGAGCTCATGGGCCTGCCGCCCGAGGACGGCGAGCAGATCCGGTTGTGGGCCGAGCAGAGCACGAGCGGCCAGGACCCGGAGCTCGCCGCCGAGGAAGAGCCGCCCGACGGCATGGCCTTCATGGCGATGTACGCCATGGACCTCGCCGCCCGGCGCCGGCTGGAGCCGCCACGCGACGACCTCATGTCGCTGATCCTCTCGGGCGACTTCGGGCACGGCCCGATGACCGACGTCGAGTTCGGGAGCTTCTTCGTGCAGCTCGTCGTGGCCGGGAACGACACGACCAAGACGATGCTCTCGTCGGGGCTCCAGTGCCTCCTCGACCACCCCGACCAGATGGCTGAGCTGCGGGCCGACCACTCGCTGATCCCAGGCGCCGTCGAGGAGATCCTCCGGTACGCCAACCCGCTCCACTACTTCCGACGCACCGCCCTCGCCGACACCGTGATCGGCGGTCAGGCCATCGCCAAGGGCGACAAGATCGCCATGATCTACACCTCGGCCAACCGCGACGAGGACGTGTTCGACCGGCCCGACGAGTTCGACATCCATCGCTCGCCGAACCCGCACCTCTCGTTCGGGATCGCCTCGCACTTCTGCCTCGGCGTTCACCTCGCCCGGCTGGAGGGCCGGGTGTTCTTCGAGGAGCTCCTCACTCGGTTCCCGACGATCACCCAGACCGGGCCCGCCCGTCGCATCCGCTCGAACCTCAACAACGGGCTGAAGTCGCTGCCCGTGCATCTCGAGCGCTGAGCCCGGGGGCTCCCTGGGCCCAACGGTCTGAGCGGTCGCAGCCGTCAGCCTGTCTGGCCATGGGCTCGAATGACGTTGCCAGGTCATGTGCGTACGGCGTTCGCCGGTTGTCGTCCATGAGTTGCCAGGCGCGAAACGAGCCGGGTCGATGACCCGGCTCGGTGCGTTTCGGAACGGCTCAGCGCGCTCGGAGGGACTCGAACCCCCAACCTTCTGATCCGTAGTCAGATGCTCTATCCAATTGAGCTACGAGCGCAGAACTTCTGGGTTGTGCCCTGCACTCCGGGAGCGCGGGGAGTGGTCAGCATAGGGGACCGGTCCGGTCACGCCAAAGCTGGTACGCGCTCCCGTGTCCCACTCGCGGTGGGCCCGCCGGTCCTCAGCGAGGAGCTCCCGTGCGTCCACGAGCCGAGGAGATGGCGGGCGAAGCGGTCCTCGAGCACCGACATGGCGGCGGCGCCGAAGAGGATGTCCGGGGTGGAGAGGCCGTCGGCCTCGGGGTCGCCGCCGACGAGTAGGCTCGACGCCAGGGCACCGTGGTGCTCGTCGGCCTCGACGTGCACGTCGTAGAAGCGCTCGACCGCCGGGCCGAGGTCGAGGCGACGGGCGGCCCGGGCGTAGGCCGACATCGGCGTCACCGAGGTCATCTCGAAGCCGGCCAGATGCCCGAGCAGAGCAGACCTCAGTCTCCGGTGGGAGCCGAAGAGCGTCACCGCGTTGTCGGTGGCGAGGGTGACCGCGGGGATGGCGTCGACGTGGGCGCCGTAGGACGCGTCGACGCCGAGCGCGGTGAGGACGTCGGCGAAGAGGTCGGCGTGGGCCTCGCCGACTCGGCCGTTGCCGTACTCGTCGGCCTGGATCTCCACGAGCGCGGCCTTCCGGGGGCCACTGAGTCGGAGCAGTCCCCACGAGTGCGGGTCGGCCTCCTTCAGCTGGTACGCCGAACGCTGCACGCAGAACTCCGTGAACTCGGCGCGGGTGCCCTCTCGGGCCATGTGCCCGGAGAGCGACGGGCCCTTGGCCCGGCCTAGCACCTCGGCCACCGTGGTCGCCCTAGCGGTGAGGCCCGACCGAACGACGGCCGCCCGCAGGTCGTGCTCGAAGCGCGCCTCGAGGGATCGGCGCAGTTCCAGCACGGGCGGCGCCCACTCCCACGCGTCGTCGATGCCGGCGAAGCCGCGATAGGAGAGCTCGTAGATGCAGTGGAGGGCGAGCTGCGCGTCCTCATCGGTGGTGACGTCGGCGATGTCGGCGACCGCCTTGTGGAGGCGATGGCCGGGGCTGGCCACGTCCTCGGGGGCCCGGGTGAGCACGCGGCAGAGCCACTCGGTGAGGGGCCCTCGGGGGGCGGGGAGGGGAGGGGCCTGGTCGACGGGTGTTCGCACCTCTCGCCTCTACCCACTTCTAAGGGCGATGAGTTCGCGATGCTGCGAGGGTCTGAAGGTGATGCGCACGCGTACGTGGACCCCGTCGCCTCTGTTCGCCCCTGACGAGCCGCCGGCCGGTTCGCCGCCCGACTCGGCGGACGATGAGCCGTTCATCCCGCCGGCCGGGTCGATCCCCGATCCGGCGCCCGCCATGGAGGCCGGCTCCGGCGACGTCGTCGTGCTCGTCGGCACCACCAAGGGGCTCTTCGCCCTCACCGCCGGTCCCGATCGGCGGGGCTGGGTGCGGTCGGGGCCCTGGTTCCCCGGGGAGGAGATCGCCGCCGCCGCCCTCGACACGCGCGGCGGGCGCAACCGGCTGCTGGCCGGGGCCATGAGCTGGCACTTCGGGCCGTCGGTCTACACGTCCGACGACCTCGGCGGCACCTGGCGCGAGCCCGAGCCGACCACCCTGCGCTTCCCCGCCGACACCGGCGCCAGCGTGGCGCGGGTGTGGCAACTGGTGCCGGCGGCCGACGACGCGCCCGACGTCGTCTACGCCGGGGTCGAGCCCGCAGCCCTGTTCCGCTCCGACGACGGCGGCGACTCGTTCTCGCTCGTGCGCGAGCTGTGGGACCACCCGCACCGTGAGCAGTGGCAGCCGGGCGGCGGCGGCCTCTGCCTCCACACGATCGTCCCCGACCCCACCGGCGGGCCCCGCATGGGCATCGCCGTGTCGGCCGCCGGCTTCTACCGCACCCTCGATGGCACCACCTGGGAGGCCGCCAACAAGGGCATCCTCCCGCCGTTCCTGCCGCCGCCCGAGCCCGAGTTCGGCCAGTGCGTGCACAAGGTGGCCCAGCACCCGACCCGGCCCGACACGCTGTTCATCCAGCACCACTGGGGCGTCTACCGGTCCGACGACTTCGGCGGCACCTGGACCGAGATCGGCGAGCAGAAGCTGCCGTCGACGTTCGGCTTCCCGATCGTGGTCGACCCCAACGACCCCGACACCGCGTACGTCATCCCGCTGAAGTCCGACTTCTTCCGGTGCGCGGCGGAGGGGAAGCTGCGGGTCTTCCGCACGACCGACGGCGGCGACACGTGGGAGCCGAGCGGCACCGGCCTGCCCGACGACGACGCCTACCTGAGCGTGCTGCGCGACGGCTTCGACTCCGACGGCTTGAACCCGGCCGGGCTCTACCTCGGCACCCGCACCGGCGAGGTCTTCGGCTCGCCCGACGGCGGCGAGACGTGGTCCGAGCTCACCCGCCACCTGCCGCCGGTGCTGTGCGTGAAGGCGACGGTCCTGGCGTGACGGTCAGCGTCCGGCTGGCCGAGACCCTGCGGCCCCACGCCGGGGGCGCGGCCCATGTCGAGCTCGACCTCGACGCCGGCTCATCGGTGGTCGAGGTGCTCGACGCGCTCGATTCGGTGCACCCCGCGGTCGGGCGCCGGGTGCGCGACGAGAGCGGCGCGGTGCGTCGCCACGTCAACGTGTTCGTGGGGTCCGACAACGTGCGTGACCTCGACGGCCTGGCCACGGTGGTGCCCGCCGGGGTCGAGGTCTCGGTGATCCCCGCGGTCTCCGGAGGCTGACGCTCCCCGGGCGGTGTCGAGCTGCGGGATCAGTGAGAACGTCGTTCTGGTTTGCCGGAACGCGCCGTAGGGTGGACGGCCATGGCCGATCGTTCCGCTGCCGGGCGCCCCGGTGACCAGCCGCTGCGCGAGCGGGCGATCAACCGGGGCCTGGCCGACCAGTACGCCCAGGCGTCCGACGAGGTCGATCGCATCGTCGAGGCCACCTACCGGGTGATCGAGCGCGACGGGTCGGTCGACCCCAAGGTGCGCGACATCCTGGCCGAGTCCGGCCTCGCCACCCAGGCCTTCTACCGGCACTTCGCCTCCAAGGACGAGCTGCTGCTGGTGATCCTCGACGACGGCCGTCGCCAGCTCGCCGACTACCTGGTCCACCGCATGGAGAAGGTGAGCGCCAAGGGCCCGCTCGCCGAGGTGCGGGCGTGGATCCTGGGCATCCTCGCCCAGGCGGCCGACGAAGGGGCCGCCGCCCGCACCCGGCCCTTCACCGTCGGCAACAGCCGGCTGGGCGAGCGGTTCCCCGAAGAGCAGGCGGCATCGGTGGCGCTCCTGATCGACATCCTCGCCGGGGCGATCGGCCGGGCGGTCGACGCCGGCGAGATCGGTCGGCTCGACGTCGCCCGCTCGGCCCGGTTCGTCTACCGGGTCGCCGTGGGGGAGATGGAGGCGCACATCCTCGCCGGCTCCAGCCCGACGCGGGCCGACACCGACGCCGTCGTGGCCTTCTCCCTCCGAGCCCTCGGCACCCCTCCCACCTGACCGCACTCCAAAGTTGGCTCACCCGCTGCGGCGGGCTGCACGAGGTGAGCCACCTTTGGTGCGTCGACCGAAAGGTGGCTCACGGGCTGCGGCGGGCTGTACGAGGTGAGCCACCTTTGGGGGAGAGGGAGGGGAGGGTCAGGAGACCCGCGACGGTCAGCACCGTGTTCCGATTGCTGAGAACAGTGTTCTGGCCTACCGTCGGCAGGGTCGTCGGGCCGGAAGGAGGACGCCGATGGAACGGGAGCTCATCGCCACGGGCATCGGGGGGCAGGGCGTGCAGCTCGCCGCCCAGGTGATGGCCCGGGCCGCCGTGCTCGAGGGCCTGCAGGTCCAGATGTTCGGCAGCTACGGCGGCATGATGCGCGGCGGCAACACCGACGCCACCCTCGTGATCGCCCAGGGCCCGGTCATGGCCCCCCCGGTGGTGTCGGCCGGCTGGCTGGGCATGGCCATGCACCACGCCTACCTGCCCGGGCTGGTCGAGAAGCTCCGCCCCGACAGCGTGCTGTTCGTGAACACCTCGGTGGTCGAGGGCGACGCCGGGTTCGCCGGCCGCACCGTGGGCATCGCCGCCACCGACATCGCCGTCGACGCCGCCTCACTGATGTGCGCCTCGATCGTGATGCTCGGCGCCATCTGCGGCTCCACCGGCCTGCTGACCCGAGCGGCCGTCGACGCCGCCATCGACGAGTCGCTCCCGCCGTACCGCCAGCAGCACCGCGACCTCAACCATGCGGCCCTCGCCGCCGGATGGGACGCGGCCGTGGCCGACGCACCCGCCGCCTGGACCGAGCTGGAGGCCGCCCGATGACCACCGTGCGCACCCGTGGCACCGTCGTGATCGACAAGGAGGCCTGCAAGGGCTGCGACCTCTGCATCGACGCCTGCCCGCCGCAGGTGCTGCTGATGACGGTCCACGAGCTCAACGAGCGGGGCTACCGCTACCCGCAGCTGCTCGCCGGCTGCACCGGGTGCAAGGCCTGCTCGCAGATCTGCCCGGACTTCGTGTTCCAGGTCTACAAGTACGACACGCCCCTCGACATCGAGGTGGGCGAGGACGTCATCGCCGACGCCGGCGGGACGACCGGGACGACCGGGACGACCGGGACGACCGGGACGACTGAAGGGGAGCAGAGCTGATGGCGCCGCGACTGATGGAGGGCTCCGAGGCCGTCGCCGAGGCCATGGTCGCCGCCGGCTGCCGGTTCTTCGCCGGCTACCCGATGACCCCGTTCACCGAGGTGCTCGAGGGCATGGCCAAGAAGCTGCCGCCCGTGGGCGGGGTGTGCATGAACGCCGAGAGCGAGCTCGAGGCGGTGGGCATGGCCTGGGGCGCGGCCGCCACCGGCACCCGCAGCGCCACCGGCTCGACCGGCCAGGGCCTCGCCCTCATGCAGGAGTCGATCAGCGAGCTGTCGCTGGCCCGGCTCCCGATGGTGATCGTGCACATGGCCCGCTCGCAGGCCGAGTACTGGCAGGCCACCCGTGGCGGGCACGGCGACCAGCGCCGCATCGTGCTCGCCCCGATGGACGTCGCCGAGGCGGCCGAGCTGGCCCAGTTGGCGTTCCACCTGGCCGACCGCTGGCGCAACCCGGTGGTCCTCTACGGCGACTACTACATCGCCCACACCTACCAGTCGGTCGACATCGAGCCCATCGACTTCGGCCCGCTGCCCGAGAACACGTGGGCCCTCACCGGCGCCACGGGCGGCAGCGGCGGCGCCCGGCTGGTCTCACCGCTCGGTGACCTCAAGCAGCGCGACGACGTCGGCTACGACCTCGCCGACTACTACCACCGGGTGCTCGCCCATCAGGCCGAGATGATCGCCTCGGTCGAGCCAATGGTGGAGACCGGCCACCTCGACGGCGCGGAGGTCGTGGTCGTCGCCTTCGGCACCCCCGGCAAGTTCGTCCGCTACGTCGTGAACCAGCTCCGCGGCGAAGGGGTGCCGGTCGGCTACGTGCGGCCGATCACCCTGTTCCCGTTCCCGAGCGGTGCGGTGCGAGCGGCGGCGGAGACCGCCCGGGTCGTGGGTGTCTACGAGAACAGCGCCGGCCAGATGATCGACGACGTGCGCCTCGCCGTGCTCGGCGCCTCGCCCGTCGAGGCCATCGGCGGGCTCACGCTCGACGGCTCCGGCTTCGGCATCGGCCCCGACATCACCGTCCCCGAGATCCGGGCCCGCATCCTCCGCCTGTGCGAGTCCGCCGGCTGCCTCCCCGCAGGAGTGACCCGATGACCGACGACCTGCTCCGCATCCTCCCGACCGACACGCCGCCGGGCGAGGGCGCCCATCTCGTCGACGACTTCACCCCCGCCCTGATCGACGTGGGCGCCCACAACCTCTGCCCCGGTTGTGGCGAGCCCATCGCCATGCGCTCGGTGATGGAGGTCATCGCCGAGCAGGGGCTCATGCAACGGGCCATCGCCGTGTTCGGCATCGGCTGCTACACCGCCTTCTCCAACAACCTCGACTGCGAGGTGCTGCAGGCCCTGCACGGCCGGGCGCCATCGCTCGCCACCGGGGTGAAGCGGGCCAAGCCGGACACCATCGCCGTCACCATCCAGGGCGACGGCGACATGGTGAACGAGGGCCTGCAGGAGGTCGTGCACGCCGCCGCCCGGGGCGAGCTGATCACCTGCATCCTCCTCAACAACGGGGTGTTCGGCGAGACCGGGGGCCACATGACGGCCACCACCACGCTCGGCCAGCGCACCAAGAACTCGCTCGAGGGCCGCAACGCCGCTGACCACGGCTACCCGATCCAGATGGCCTCGGTGCTCGCCGGGCTCGAGGGCGCGGCCTACGTGGCCAGGGGCGCGGTCAACAACGCCGGCAACGTGAGCCGCACCAAGCGCATGATCGAGAAGGCCATCGAGGTGCAGCGCCAGGGCCTCGGGTTCTCGTTCGTCGAGATCCTCACGATGTGCCCCACGGGTTGGTTCATCGAGACCCAGGAAGCGCCCGGCTACCTCGACGACACCATCGCCGCCGTGCACGCCGGCGGCGTCCTCAAGGACATCACCGCCCCCTGACCCCCCGTGGCTCGATCGAGCACGCTCCAGCGTGCCGAAACGAGCCACCGGGTGGCCGTTCGGGGGTGCCGTGGCTCGATCGAGCACGCTCCAGCGTGCCGAAACGAGCCACAGGGTCAGGGGAGCTCGCCGGACTGGATGCGCTCGACCAGCACCTTGCGCTGGACCTGACGGGTGGCGGCGGTGCGCGGGATCTCCCCCACCACGACCAGGCGGCGGGGCCGCTTGAACCCGGCGAGCCGGCCCTCGCACCAGTCGCGCAGCTCGTCGACGGTCGGAGGCCCGGCCTCGCCCGGGGCGACCACCGCCACCGCGCACACGACCTCGCCCCACCGGTCGTCGGGGATGCCCACCACCGCCACGTCGGCCAGCGCGGGGTGGGCCGACAGCGCCACCTCGACCTCGGCGGGGGCCACCGTCTCGCCGCCGGTGCGGATGATGTCGCGCGCCCGGCCCACGATCGACCAGAAGCCCTCGTCGTCGACCTCGGCCAGGTCGCCGGTGCGGTACCAGCCGTCGACCAGCACCTCGGCCGTGGCCTCCGGCTGGTTCAGGTAGCCGTCGAACAGCACCGGGTTGCGGGCCCACAGCTCGCCGGTCTCGTCGAGGCGCAGGGTCGTGGCCACGCTCGGCACGCCGATGCGGCCGGGCTTGCGGGCGATGTCGACGTGGTCGAGGGCGGCCACGTTCCCGGCCTCGGTCGAGCCGTAGAAGATGCGGACGTCGGCGTCGGGCAGGGCGGCCGTGAGCGCCGCCATCAGCGCCGGCGGGGTGGCCGACGTGCCGGTGTCGGCGAAGCGGATGGTCGCCAGCTCGTCGCCGGGCGCTGCGTCGGAGGCCAGGTGATCGAGGAGCCGCTGCCACACCGCGGGGATGGCGTTGAGTCGCTCGGCCCGGTGCCGCACCACCGCGCCGCAGATCTCGTCGGCGGTGGCGGCCTCGACGTAGGCGACGCCGTCGCGGGCGTGCCACTGCTGGAGCGAGATCGTCCACGGGGCCATGTGGAACATCGGGAACATGCACACGGCCACGCCCCGGGGCTCGAGCTGGGCGCCGGGGTGGGAGCGCAGCACGTTGGCCCGATGGGAGAGCACCACGCCCTTGGGCACGCCGGTCGAGCCGCTGGTGAAGAACACGACGTGGGGGTCGGTCTCGCGCAGGTCCGGGGTGGGAGCGGGGGAGGGGTCGGGCCCGGCGAGCCCGGCCAGCGTCGGCACCGCTGCCGTGGCCGAGGATGATCCGGCGTCGACGGGATCGAGGGTCGCCCGCCGCACGGCGCTCGGGAGGTCGAGCCCGGCCAGGGCGTCGGCCCGTCCGGCGTCGGCGAGGACGATCACCGGATCGGCCACGTCGAACACCGCCGTCGCCTCGGCCGGAGACAGAAGGGGGCTCACCGGGCAGAACACCGCCCCGATCGCCGCGCAGCCGACGAACACCGGCACCACCTCGAGCGCGGTCGCCGACCACACCGCCACCCGGTCACCGGGCCCCACCCCGACGGCGTGGAGCCGGGCGGCGACCCCCGCACCGAGCGCCCGCAGCTCGGCGAACGTGAGCGAGCGGTCGCCCAGCGCCGCGGCCATGCGGTTCGGGACGGCCACCGCCGCCTGCTCGAAGATGTCCCCGACCAACAGCTCCATCGATCCCCCCGGCCCGATCCGATCCGTTCCGGCCTGCGTTCTGCACCCCTGGAGGTGTGACACGCATGCCGGAACGGCGACGGGGGCGACCCTAGGCCAGGCACGACTCCAGGAAGGTGGTGACCGGCGGCGTCACGACCGTCTCCCCGGCGGTGCCGAGGCGCTGGTTCACGTCGGCGTGGCTGTAGCCGGTGGCATCGACGACGGTGACCTGGGCCCCGTGGACGGTCAGGGCGTCGGCGAAGGCGGTGGCCTGGACCTTCCGCTGGGGCACGCCGCGGGTGACGATGATGGCGTCCGGGGGCGTGCCCCCGCTGGCGTCGAGGGTCTGCAGGGGCGAGGCCGCGTCGAGGGCGGCGGTGCCGGTGCCGAAGGCGTTGGCGATCATCTCGTCGGTGATGTCGCCGCCCGAGCCGACCCGGTCGACCAGGTCGTAGCCCTCGGTGTCGAGAGCGACGAGGCAGTCGACCGACGGGGCCTCACGACCGCTCACGGCCAGCATGTCGGGGGCCACGGCGAGGAACGAGACGATGTGGGCGCCGGCCGAGTGGCCCATGAGCGCGACCCGGTCGGGGTCGAGGTCGAACTGCTCCGCGTGGTCGAGGGTGTAGGTCACCGCGGCGGCGACGTCGCGGCCGTGGGTCGGCCACGCCACGCCCGAGCCGGGGGTCGAGAGCCGGTAGTTCACCGCCACGAGCGCCCAGCCGTGTGCCGCCGCCCACGCCGCCTTGGTGGCGGTGCCCTCGTTGGCCTTGTCGCCCTTCGACCATCCGCCGCCGTGCACCCAGAACACGACGGGAGCGGGCCCGCACCCGGCGGGCAGGCCGTACACGTCGACGCTGACCAGGTTCGGGTCGACGCCCGGCAGCTGCTCGTAGGCGACGGTCGTCGGCGCGGCGGCCGGCGTGGTGCAGCCCGCGGCCTCGGTCGCCGACGCCGACGCCGACGTCGTGGACGTCGTGGCCACCACCGAGCCGCCGGCCTCGAACGGCTCCGCGCCCCGGTCGTCACTCCGGCCGCACCCCGCGACGGCGACCACCATCACCACGGCCAGAGCCAGGCCGCTCGCCGTCCTCGTGCCCGCTCGTCGTCGCATGGGGTCAGTCTTCCCGTCGCACCTGACGCCCGGCTGAAAACAGCCGATGGGCCCCGCCGGAGCGGGGCCCATCGTGCGAGCGGAGAGGGTGGGATTCGAACCCACGGTGGCTGTTACACCACACCTCCTTAGCAGGGAGGCCCGATCGACCGGACTCCGGCACCTCTCCAGGCGCAGGCGAAAACCCTACAGGGTCCGCCGGTGCACTCCCCAAGCCGATCGCGCGGGCTCAGGCCTTGCGGCGCAGCGTGTTGCGATCGGTGTGGGCGAAGGGCTCCGGGAACTCCTTCATCCGCAGCGTCGTGTTCTCCTCGTACGACCACGTGTCGTCGGTGATGGTGATGGTGACCGTGTAGCCGATGGTCGACGCGTTGGCGGTGAGGTACTTGTTCTCGCCGATGTTGTAGTTGGGGTCACCGGGCGTGGCCGTGAGCGTGAAGCTCTTGGCGTCGGCCGCCGCGGTGCCGCCGGCGAGCACGGTGATGCCGCGGGGCACCACGAAGCCGCGCATGATCTCGTCGGTGGCGGAGTCCCACAGCCAGTACCCGACCTCGGTGTGGAACGGGTTCTCCTCGTCGTCACGCCACATGGCGGTCTTGTAGTCGAGGCCGTAGAGGCTCTGGCTGCCGTTGTCGACGGGGCCGAACGGCTTGAACGTGACCCGCTCGAGGTACGGGGTGCCGAGCACCTCGCCCTTGGAGTGCGAGTACGCAGTGTCGAGGCCGCCTTCGGCCTCCCACTCGCCGATCAGCCCGGAAAGAGGACCCCACTCGTCTGCCATGCCGCTCCTTTGATTCGTGCCGCTCCCACAGCGGACAGTGGCGGGAGTCTACGACCGGGGCAGAGGGGCGGGTCGGGGGTGCGTCCCCTCGTCCGCCGTGCTCCCGCCGGCCAGGCGCAGGTAGAGCGCGATCGCTCCGCTGGCGAGGGCGGCGTAGAAGCACCACAGCGACGCGAAGCCGTCGGCGCTGAGGCGCACCAGCGCGGCGGCCGCGGCCAGGTTGGCGAGACCGAACCACACGACGTGGCGCGGCCCCGAGGCGAGCATGGCGCCGCAGGTGGCCATCACGTAGAAGAACCCGATCACCACGCCGTGCTCGAGGCCCATCGAGTAGCTGATGTGGAGCCCACTCATCTCCGCAGTGGGGTGGGTGCGCAGCATCATCACCAGCAGGAAGGCCCCGACCAGCGCGCCCAGGGCGAGGAACCCGGTGATCACGCGCCGCCGTCGGCCGACCGGTTCGAGGCGGAGCACCAGGGCGGGCACGAGCACGGGCAGGGCCACGAAGGCGAAGAGCAGGTAGATCCACATCGCGACCTCGCCGACCGCGGCGGGGATGCTGTCCTGCAGGCCCCACCACACGAGGGTCTCGGTGAGCTGGTGCAGCCCGAGCAGGAGCGGCAGCGCGGCCACGAACAGGTACTCGTGGCGGCCCTTCAGGTGGCGACAGGCGTCGACGCCGATGGCGGTGACGACCACCCCGGCGACGAGGTCGCCCTGCGCGGAGAGGCACACCTAGCTCATGCCGGCTTCACCCTGGTGTGTTCGCGGCGCGCCACCCGACCGGACGGTGGGGGCGGTGGAGCTCATCGCGCACCCTAACCCCGCCGTGGTCGACGGGGTCAGGGCCGGATGCACGACTCGGAGCGGAGGGAGGGGGATTCGAACCCCCGGAGGGTTGCCCCTCAACGGTTTTCAAGACCGTCGCAATCGTCCGCTCTGCCATCCCTCCGCCGGCGACACTAGCGACCCGCCGACGGGCGTCGGCCCGACTCAGCCCGGGATGATGCGGTCGCGCAGGTCGTCGAGCCACGCGGTGGCTCGCTGGCGCGACTCCTCGACCTCGGCCCGCCGGGCGGGGCCCTGGTCGCCGGCCATGGGGTACGAGCCGAGGAACTTCACGTCGGCCTGCTTGGCCTTGAGCGAGCGCAGCGCGTCGGCCACGACCTCGTCGCTGAGGTGCCCCTCCAGGTCGATGAGGAAGCAGTAGTCGCCGAGGCCGCGGCCGGTGGGGCGCGACTCGAGCTTGGTGAGGTTCACGCCGCGGGCGGCGAACTCCTGGAGGATCGTGAGCAGGCTGCCCGGCTCGTCGGCCCGCTGGAACACGACGATCGAGGTCTTGTCGTGCCCGGTGGCGGCGGGGATGCCCTCCCGCGCCACGAGCACGAAGCGCGTCTCGTTGCCCTCGTGGTCCTCGATGGCGTGCTCGATCACCTCGAGGCCGTAGACGTCGGCGGCCCGGGCGGGAGCGATGGCGGCGCCGTGGGCGTCGTCGCTCTGGGCCAGCATGCGGGCGGCGTCGGCGGTGGAGTTGGTGGCCTCGGTCTCGGCCAGGGCGAGCTCGCGGGCCAGGAACTTGCGGCACTGGGCGAGGGCGTGGGGGTACGACCACACGCGGGTGACCTGGTCGAGCTTCACCCCGGGCCGCACCATGAGGTCGAGGTGCACGGGCAGCACGACCTCACGCTCGATGAGCAGGTCGACATCGAAGGCGAGCGTGTCCTGGTTGACGTTGACCGTGCCCTCGATGGCGTTCTCGATGGCGATGAACCCGTAGTCGACGTCGCCCGCCTCGACCGCGCTGAGGATCGCCGAGAACGACGGCATCGGCACGAGCTTCGCCTGGGCCAGGTCGTGCTGGGTGAGCAGGGCCTGCTCGGTGAACGTGCCGACCGGCCCCAGGAAGGCGATGGTGCGCGCCGGCCAGTCGATGGCGGCGGGAGTGGGGGAGGTGGCGGTCACGAGGGTCGAGGATACCGACGGGCCCCGCCCTGCCCCGTGAGGGTTACTCGACCGACTCGAGGCGCAGCGGTGTGGCGACGACGAGGCGGAAGCGGCCGCGGCCGGTCTTCTCGATGCGCACCGGCGCGTCGCGCTCGTCGAGGCGGCGCTTCAGCAGGATCAGGCGACTCTCGAAGTTGTCGCGGAACTCAGGCAGCTCGAGCGAGGGGTCGAGGCGCACCTCGCGGTTGGTGAACTCGGTGCGGCCCTCCGTGGCGTTGGCCTGCAACAGCGCCCACAGGATGCGGCCGGCCACGCCCTTGATGAGGTAGTCACCGTCGAGGAAGGTGCTGCCGTCGGTGGCGTAGTAGCGCACCTGGGTGGCCGACGCCGTGGGGGTCACCGGCGCCGGCGCCGTGACCGCGTCGGGGACCGACGTGTCGGCCCGAGCCCTCGAGCGCTCGATCTCGATGGCCCCGCCGATCATGGTCGCCACGATCTCGAGGCGGTGCTGGTCCCCCTCGTCGAACGAGACCCGTTCGTCGCTCTCCACCAGCAGCACCCCGACCAGCTGGCCCAGCGCCTGGGCGGGCACGGCCAGCTGGCTCTGGGGGTGAGGGAGGCCCGGCAGCGGGATCTTCCGACCCGGCGTCACGCCGTCGGCCCCCTCCATGGCCAGGCTGACCGACCGCGCGTACTTCGCCATCTGGCCCAGGCTGCCGACCCGTATGGCCCGGCAGCGCGACGCCGCCATCCCGGCCACGCCCTCGCCCACGATGACCTCCGATCCCACGCCCTGTTCGTCGTAGCCGTGGCTGGCGATCGTGTAGAGCCGTTCTCCGTGCTCGTCGGTCAGAAGCAGGATGCTGTGGTGGTAGCCGAACAGCTCGTCGAGGCCCCGCACGACCGTGCTCACCAGCGTGTCGAGGTCGGCCGAGCGACTCACGCGGCGGGTGAGCTCGGCCAGCCGCTCGGCGTCCTCGGCGGCGTCAGGTCTCCCGTCGGGCACCTCGGTGACCGGCTGCTCACAGGCCATCGTGTGGCGACGGTCGATGGCGCCGACCCGGTAGATGTCGGCGGTGCGCAGGTGGAACACTCCCTCCATGCCGTGGAGGGCGGCGGCCTCCGCCACGTCCTCCCGGAGCCGGTCGAACACCGGGCCCCGGCGCTCGGTGCGCTCGTAGGTGAGTTCGAGGCGGAACTCCTCGAACGTCCACGGGTCGGTGACGATCAGGCTGGCGACCGGGTTCTCGGCCAGGTTGCGGGTGGTCTTGGAGAAGAACTGGTTCGACAGGGCGACGTGGTCGTCGTCGACCATCCGGATCCGCGAGAGGTAGGTGACGTTGGGGATGCCGTCAGCGGCGGCGGTGGCGATCACCGCGGGGATCGCGCCCTCGAACGCCCGCACGAGGTGGCGCAGGGGCACCTCGGTGCCGTCGGCGCCCGTGGGTTCGGCGCTCATCGGGCGTCACCCAGGAGCGGCGCGCCGGCGCTCGGGCCGGGGGTCTGGTCGTAGGCCTCGTCGGCGGTGAACGTGCACGTGATGATCTCGGTCGGGAGCATCAGGGCGATGTGCTCACGCGGGATGTGGTCCTGCTCGGCCACGTCGGTGATGAAGCCCTCGCTGTGGCGCTCGAAGACCTCGCGGTCGGCGGCGGTGGTGGCGACGAACGCCTCGAGTCGGCCCTTCAACTGCACCGACCGCAGGGTGGGGACGTCGGTGCCGGTGATGGCGATGCGGCCCCCGCCGGCGAGGTGGGCCAGGGCGTCGGCGTCCTCGGCGGGCAGCTGGAGGCGCCCGCGGACGTCGTCGCCGGAGCTGACCGTCAGACCCCACCCGCGGGTCGCGAACGGGCGGCCGTCGGTGCCGATGGCGCCGACGATGATGGAGGCCTTGTCGCTGAGGAAGTCGGCGGACTCGGGGTCGAGGGCCACGGGGGTCGCCTTCCGGGGCTGGCTTAGCGGGCTCTTAGCAAACTGCAGCGCTTCTTAGCATCGCGTGAGCGGCCTTTCAGCAGCGCCATTCCCGGGTGCTCCTCATGATGGGTTCCAGCAACGGAACACCGGCCCGATCGGCCGGGCCACCCCTCAAGGAGCATGCGATGACCACCTTCGACACCACCGAGACCACCGAGGCGCCGGTTCCGGCCGATGCCCAGATCCCCCGCATCGACCTCTATCGCGACGTCCACAAGGGCATCCGCCTGGAGATGTTCGGCGTCACCCTCTCCGCCGGTCAGCTCGACTGCTCGGACCGCGATGCCACGGCGGCGTTCGCCGATCGGGTCGGCCGCCTCTACGTGATGCTCGAGCAGCACGCCGCCCACGAGGACGACTGGATCCAGCCCCTGATCGAGCAGCACCTCCCCGCCGCCGCCACCCGGATCGCCACCGACCACGCTGCCTTCGAGGTCCGCGTCGCCGACATCCGGGAGATGGTCGGTGCCCTGGTGCAGGCCACCGGCGAGCCCGCCCGCTCGATCGGCAACGAGGTGTACCTCGAGCTGGCGTCGTTCGTCAGCGCCTACCTCTCCCACCAGGATCTCGAGGAGCGGGTCGTCATGCCGACGCTCGCCGAGACCATGACGCCCCTCGAGGTGCTCCAGCTCCACGAGTCCATCGTGGGCAGCATCCCGCCGGCCGAGATGGCCGAGTTCCTCGCCGTCATGATCCCGGGCATGAACGTCGATGACCGCACCGAGCTGCTCGGCGGCATGCGGGCCGGCGCCCCCGCCGAGGTCTTCGCCGGGGTGTGGGGCCTGGTCGGCTCGATCCTGGTGCCCGCCGACGTGGCCGCCATCGCCGCCCGCCTCGGCATCACCGCCTGACGCACCCTCCACCCTCTGGCTCAACACGTCACCAATGGCGTGACGTTCTGAGCCAGAGGGTGGTGAGCGATCGACCGTGGCTCAGTACGTCACCCCCGGCGTGACGTACTGAGCCAGAGGGTCGATGGCGCGGTGGGGGCGGGGATCGGGGAGGATGGGGGGATGGACGAGGCCGCCCTCCGGGAGCTTCTCGACGCGGTGAAGGGCGGCTCGGTCAGCGCCGACGACGCGGTCGCCACCCTGCGCCGTCTGCCGTTCGCCGACCTCGGCTACGCCCGGGTCGATCACCACCGCTCGCTGCGCCAGGGCATGGCCGAGACGGTCTACGGCCCGGGCAAGGCCCCGTCGCAGTGCGCGGCGATCGTGGCCGAGCTGCTCGCCCAGCCCGGTTCGTCGCCGATCGTGCTCTCCCGGGCCGATGCCGAGCAGGTCGCCGCCGCCCTCGCCGCCAACCCCGGCGGCAGCGTCGTCGAGGCCGGAGGAGGCGACGCCGCCGACCGCCGCCTGCACACCGTCGTGTGGCGCCCCGCCGCCGAACGGCCCGAGCGGGTCGCTGTCGTCACCGCCGGCACCGCCGACCTCCCGGTGGCCGACGAGTGCGCCGCCACCCTGGTGGCCCACGGACTGCGCCCGCTGCGGATCACCGATGTCGGGGTGGCCGGCCTGCACCGCATCCTCGACGCCGCCGACGAGCTGGCCTCGGCCGATGCCGTGGTCGTCGTCGCCGGCATGGAAGGTGCTCTCGCCAGCGTGGTGGGCGGGCTCACCGCCGCGCCGGTCGTGGCCGTGCCCACGTCGGTCGGCTACGGCTCGTCGCTCGAGGGTGTCACCGCCCTGCTCGGCATGCTGGCCTCGTGCGCGTCGGGCCTCACCGTGGTGGGCATCGACAACGGCTTCGGCGCCGCCTGCGCCATCCTCCGCACGCTCAACGTGATCGGTGCTCGTCGCTCGGAGGCCTCCGATGTCTGACCACGGGCACGACCACCCGCACGACCACGATCACCCGCATCACCACGATCACGAGGACGCGCACGACGGCGGGCCCGTCGCGTGGGAGGGCGTCACCGTGCCGGCCGGTGGGGGGGCGGGCGCCACCGTCGCCTGGTTCCACTGCTTCTCGGGAATCGCCGGCGACATGGCCCTCGGCGCGCTGATCGACGCCGGCGCCGACGCCGACGAGGTGCGCACCATGCTCAAGCGCCTGCCCGTCGACGGCTGGGCCCTCGAGACCGAGACCGTGCTGCGTTCGGGCATCGCCGGCACCAAGGTGCACGTGCGCACCGAGACCGACCCGCCGTCGCGCACCGCTGCCGAGGTCGCCGCCATCGTGGCCGCCGCCGAGCTCCCCGACCGGGTGCACCGCCGGGCGCTCGCCACCTTCCGGGCCCTGGCCCAGGCCGAGGGTCGCCTCCACCGCCAGCCGCCCGAGACCGTGCACTTCCACGAGGTCGGTGCCCTCGACGCCATCGTCGACGTGGTCGGCACCTGCGCCGCCCTCGAGATCCTCGGCGTCGACGAGGTCGCCTCGTCACCCGTGGCCGACGGCATCGGCACCGTGCGGGCCGCCCACGGCCAGCTCCCCGTGCCCGTGCCCGCGGTCGTCGCCCTGCTCGAGGGCGCCCCGACCTACGGCCTCGACATCGCCCGCGAGCTCACCACCCCCACCGGCGCCGCGCTGCTCGCCGCCAACGTCGTGGAGTGGGGCCCGATGCCGGCAATGGTCATCGCCTCGGCAGGCTTCGGCGCGGGCACCGCCGACCTCGGCGACCGTCCCAACCTCACCCGCGTCGTGATCGGCACCCGGGCCGACACCGCGGGCCACGTGCCCGGCCAGCCGGTCGTGCTGCTCGAGGCCAACGTCGACGACGTCACCGGCGAGACCCTCGGCTACGCGATCGAGGCGCTCCTCGCCGCCGGGGCCCACGACGCCTGGGTCACCCCGATCGTGATGAAGAAGGGCCGCCCCGCCCACACCGTCAGCGTCCTGGCCGACCCGTCACTCGCCGCCGACGTGCGGGCCGTGCTCGTGCGCGAGACCGGCACGATGGGCGTGCGGGGCCAGACCCTCGAGCGGTGGCCGCAGAGCCGCTCGTTCGAGGAGGTCACCATCGACGGCCAGGTCATCGCCGTGAAGGTCGCCGGCGGCCGGGTGAAGGCCGAGCACGACGACGCCGCCCGCGCCGCCCGCGCCCTCGGCCTGCCCCTGCGCGAGGTCACCGCTCGCGCCGAGGCCGCCTGGCGGGAGAAGGCCTAGGCCTCCTCGACCACGAGCGTGGCCGCCATCCCGCCGGCGGTGCCGTCCTCGCCGTCGTAGACCTCGATCACCAGGAAGATGCCGAGGTCGCCGGCGTCGATGGTGAGCCCCTCCTCGATCGGCCCCTCGATGGCCGCCGGGCCGAGCTCGGAGCCGGCGGTGTCGATCAGCAGGTAGGTCGGGGTCGCCATCGGCTCAGCTGGTGTGGAGGATCATCGGGGCGGTGGTGGTGCCGGCGATGATGTTGGACACCGACCGGCCGACCGGTCCAGCCAGCTCGAGGCGGGTGACGCCTCGGTCGAGCAGGGAGTCGAGCACAGCGGCGACCTCGAGGCGGGCCAGCGCCGCGCCCAGGCAGAAGTGCGCGCCGAAGCCGAAGGCGACGTGGTGGTTCGGCGAGCGGCCCACGTCGAACGACCCGGCGGTGGGGCCGAACTCGTCCTCGTCCTGGTTGGCCGAGGCGTAGACCATCACGATCGGCTCGCCCGCGGCGACCGACTGGCCCCCGAGCACGACGTCCCTGGTGGCGGTGCGCATGAAGTAGATGACGGCGGTGGTCCACCGCAGGATCTCCTCGACGGCGCCGGCCACGAGCGAGCGGTCGGCCACCAGCCGGGCCCACTGGTCGGGGTTCTCGGCCAGCGCCACCAGCCCACCGGAGATGGTGTTGCGGGTGGTCTCGTTGCCGGCCACCAGCAGCTGGTTGAGGAACATGGCGATCTCGTCGTCGGTGAGCTTGTCGCCGTCGATCTCGGTGGTGGCCAGCCAGCCGATGACGTCCTCGGCGGGGTTGGTGCGGGCCTCGGTGACCAGGCGCATGAGCTCGGCCATCATCTCGGCGCTGAGAGCGTTGCGACGGGCCTCGTCGGCGTAGATCTCGGTGCCAGGGATGGACGCCTCGGACCACTCCCACACCCGGTCCCACTGCTCTTCGGGGAGGCCGAGCAGCTGGGCGATCACCTGCACCGGCAGCGGCACGGCGAGCGGCGGAACGATGTCGACCGGCTCGTCGAGCGGGAGGGCGTCGACCAGTACGCGGGCGGCGTCGCGCACCGAGCCGTCGAGGGTCTTCACGACCCGGCGGCCGAACGCCGGCTGCACGAGCGACCGGTACCGGGTGTGGTCCGGTGGGTCGGTGTGCATCATCGTCGGGGGAGTGGCGTAGTCGGCGCCGATCTCGAAGGTCAGGATGCCCTTGCCCGACCGGTAGGTGGCGGGGTCGGTCGACACCGCCATGACCTCGGCGTGGCACGGCGCCACCCAGAACCCCTGCGACGCGTTCCAGAGCATCCGGCCCCTGGCCCGGAGCTCGGCGTAGAGCGCGTTGGCGTCGTCGACCGAGAGCTCGACACCGAGGAACTGGTCGGTGAGCGGCTCGTGCGTGCGGTCGTGGCGATCGGTGCCCGGATCGACGGTCGTCATGGTCTTCCCCCTGATCGGCGCGCCCGGCGCCTCATCCTGAGGACGCAGTCTTCCAGAGCTCCGAGTAGCTGCGGTACTCGACGGAGGGCGTCACCCAACCCGACGCGACGAGCTCGTCGTGCAGGGCCGGGAGGTGCTGGAACGGCACGCCCATGTCGGCATGGTGGGCGAGGTGCCAGCCGGTGTTGAACGGCACGATCCAGAACCGGGGCAGCAGCGACTGGTGCACCACGTGGGTGGTGCGGCGCCGGTCGGGCGAGTGCTCCATGCCGCCGTGCTCGGCCACCGCCCGCAGCCGGTTGAGCACCCGCCACACCGTCATCCACGGCGCCAGCCACATCACCGGCCACAGCCACCAGCGGCCCGAGAGCAGGCCCATCGTCACGAAGAGCACGGCCTGGGCGGCGAGGATGCGTAGGGCCACGCCCCTCGACGACGGCTTCGTCAGCGCCAGCAGCAGGCCCTTGAGGTTCTTCCAGCCCGAGCTGCCCAGCGCGTCACGCCGCAGCTTGCGGTGCCACGACGCCTTAGTGATCGGGTAGCCCAGATAGAGGTTGAGGTCGGGCTCGTTGGGGCCGAGCTCGTCGCGGTGGTGGGCGAAGTGGCTGCGGCGATAGGCGTCGAAGGGCACGAACGCGGGATAGGCCAGCAGCCACCGACCGACCACGTCGTTCACCGCCTTGCGGGTGAACAGGAGCCGATGGGCTGCCTCGTGGGCGAGGATCGAGAACAGGGCGAAGCCCCGGCCGATCAGCACGAACGCCGCCACCCACGCCGGCACCGCGGCGACCAGGGCCATGCGGGGCGTGAGCCAGCACACCAACGCCAGCATGCCCGCGGTCTGGAGCCACACCGAGGCCACGTTCACGGCGTTCCGGCCGTTCGGGATGCGCCGCAGCTCGTCGCGCAGGAACGGCCGCGGCATGCCCGTGGCGGTCAGTCGATCGGTCGGCAGCACGTCGGGCAGGGCCGAAGGCGGCGGGACCATCGAGGTGGGGCGGACGGCGGGACCCACGGGAGCAAGTGTGCCCCAGCCGGGCGAGAATGGGGCCATGACCGACGCCGCCGCTCCGTCACGCCTCTACTTCCGCCAGCTGCTCGCCGGCCGTGACATCGCCGCCGACGACCCGATGGCCCGCCAGATGGTCAACTTCGTCTATCTCATCGGCGACCGCGAGTCGGGCGAGGCGGTCGTCATCGACCCGGCGTACGACCCCCAGGGCATCCTCGACGTGCTCGCCGCCGACGGCATGCACCTCACCGGCGCCCTCGCGACGCACTACCACGCCGACCACGTGGGCGGCTCCATGATGGGCTTCGACGTGGTGGGCGTCCGCGAGCTCCTCGAGCTGGCCTCGGTGCCGATCCACGTGCAGACCGAGGAGTCGGAGCTCGTCCAGAAGACCACCGGCCTCACCGGCGGTGACCTCGTGAGCCACTCGAGCGGCGACATCGTCATGGTCGGCGACATCCCGATCGAGCTGATCCACACCCCCGGCCACACCCCGGGCAGCCAGTGCTTCATGCTCGACGGTGCCCTCGTCTCGGGCGACACCCTCTTCCTCGATGGCTGCGGTCGCACCGACCTGCCGGGTGGCGACCCCGCCGCGCTCTACCACTCGCTCACCCACACGCTGAGCAAGGTGCCCGACGACGCCATCCTCTTCCCAGGCCACCAGTACTCGGCCGCTCCCTACGCCGGGATGGGCGACGTCCGTCAGGTCAACTTCGTCTTCCGTCCGCGGAGCGAGCAGGAGTGGCTGACGATGTTCGGCGGGGGCTGAACAGGGGTTTCCCCTAGAGGGATCTTCAGCCTGACGGCACCCCTGCCGCCGCCGTGGGTAGGTACCACGGTGGAGGAAGCCTCATGCCGGACCCTGACGTCGCCCCGCAGAGCGGCGATCTCGACGACTCGACGGAACGCGGCGGCGCGACCGATCGCCGCGAGATCGACGAGATCGTCGACCTGCGTGCCCGGGAGGGCACCGAGTTCGCCTCGCTCGGGTCGGCGCTGCCGCTCGGCGTGCTGAGCGCCATCGGCATGGGCACCGCGGTCTACGTCAACCACACGACCATGGCCATGTTGGGCCGCGAGGAGGGCGAGCTCCTGGGCCGCGCGTGGGAGTCGGCGATCCACCCCGACGACCGGGCGGAGCTGGCCGGGGCCGTGGCGGTGGTGCTCGACACTGCGGCCCGGCAGCGGGTGCTCGTGCGGCCGGTCGCCGATCCGGACCGGTGGTTGGAGCTGACCATCGCCTACCTCGGACGGCGGGACCGGCCCACCGGTTGGATCGCGACGATCGACGACGTGTCCGAACGGGTTCGCACCGACGAGCAGCTCGCCCACCTGGCGACCCACGACCCGTTGACCCTGCTCCCGAATCGAACGCTGCTCGCCGACCGCATGCGCCTGGCCGGCCGCCGCCTCGCCCGGGCCGACCTCACCGAGATCATCGCCCTCCTGTTCGTCGACCTCGACGAGTTCAAGGGGGTCAACGACCGCTTCGGCCACTCCGCCGGCGACAGGGTGCTCGTCGAGGTCGCCCGTCGGTTGACGGGGGCGCTCCGGGCCACCGACACCGTGGCGAGGCTCGGCGGCGACGAGTTCGTGGTGCTCAGCGAGCTCAGCGCGGTCGACCACGTGCCCGATCTGGTGGAGCGCGTCCGACGCGGCATCGAGCGCCCCATCCGGGTGGTCGGTGGGGTGGTCTCGGTGCGCGCGTCGATCGGTGTGGCGGTCGCGGCCAACGGCACGATCGAGATGAGCGAGCTGCTCGAGCTCGCCGACCGCGACATGTACCGGAAGAAGGCCGCGAGGGCCCGGGCGGACCGCGCCTGACCGCTGGCCCCTGGCTACGGTGGCGCCATGGGGGACCTGCTGGACCTTTCGGCGCGCTTCATCGACGGCGACGCGGGTGACCACGAGGCCCTCGGTCCGGTCAACCGCATCACCCTCGAGCTGTCGGAGCTGGCCGACGGCCTCGCCATGGTCGAGTCGTTCTCCCACGTCATCGCCTTCCGTGCCGGCGACGGGCTCGTGCTCTTCGATGCCACCCTCGAGGCGCTGGCGCCCATCGCGCTCGGCCGCATCCGGCAGTGGGACGACGGCCCGGTGAGCACGATCGTCTACACCCACGGGCACATCGACCACGTCGGCGGCGGGTCGGTGTTCCTGGCCGAAGCCGTCGAGCGGGGCGACCCCGCACCGCAGATCGTGGCCCAGGAGGCTGTCCTCGACCGGTTCGAGCGTTACGACCTGACCAACGGCTACAACGCCGCCATCAACTTCCGGCAGTTCGCCCGCAGTGGGCTGATGAGCCTCGACCACGGGCCCAGCTTCCCGACCGGGTTCGCCGAGCCCGACCTGACCTACCGCGACCGGCTCGACCTCACCGTCGGCGACGACCGCTTCGAGCTCCGCCACACCCGGGGCGAGACCGACGACCACACCTGGACCTGGGTTCCCGACCGCCGGGCCGCGGTGCTCGGCGACCTGCTCATCTGGGCGTTCCCCAACGCAGGCAACCCGCAGAAGGTGCAGCGGTACCCGTGGGACTGGGCCCGGGCCCTGCGCGAGATCGCCGCCCTGCAGCCCGAGCTCCTGCTGCCGGCCCACGGCCTGCCCGTCGGCGGCGTCGATCGCATCCAGCGGGTGCTCGACGAGACCGCGACCGCCCTCGAGGGGTTGGTCACCGCCACGCTCGACCTCATGAACCAGGGCGCCACCCTCGACACGATCGTGCACACGGTGAAGGTCCCCGACCACCTGCTCGATCGCCCGTACCTGCGGCCGGTCTACGACGAGCCCGAGTTCGTGGTGCGCAACGTGTGGCGCCAGTACGGCGGCTGGTACGACGGCAACCCGGCCCGGCTCAAGCCGCCGCCCGACGCCGAGCTGTCCGCCGAGGTCGCCCTGCTCGCCGGGGGCGCCGACGCGCTGGCGACCCGGGCGCTGGCGCTGGCCGAGGCCGCCACCGACGCCGACGGGCTGCGCACCGCCTGCCAGCTGGCCGAGTGGGCCGTGCAGGCGGCGCCCGACGACGCGGTCGCGCTCGACGCGGTCCGCCAGGTCTATGACCGGCGCCGCCGGGTGGAGAGCTCAGTGATGGCCAAGGGCATCTACGGAGAGGCAGCAGATCGATGAGCAGGTTCACGGATCGACGTCGTCGCGCCACGGTCGGGGCCGTCGGGCTGGTGGCCGCGCTGGCCCTGTTGGTGGCCGCCTGCAGCAGTGGATCGAGCGGTGGGGCCGACGACAGCTCGTCGACCACCGCGGCCGCGGCCCCCACCGACTACTCCGGCCCCGGCCCCTACCCGGTGGGTACGGCGAAGCTCTCGATCGGCGACGGCCAGGCCGTGTACCTCTACTACCCGGCCGACCCGGCCCGGCTCGACGAGGGCACGCCCGTCACCGGCTACAGCTCGGCCGATGCCTTCCCCGAGGCGTTCAAAGCCCTCGCCCCGGTGAAGCTCATCCAGCAGATCCCGCTCGATGCCACCCTCGACGCCCCGGTGGCCGATGGCCCGTTCCCGCTGGTGCTGTTCAGCCACGGGTTCGCCAGCTATCCCGAGTACTCGGCCGGCCACCTCGCGCACCTCGCGTCGTGGGGGTACTTCACCGCCGCCCCCGACCACCTCAGCCGCAACCTCACCGCCGTCTTCAGCCGCACGGTGGCCCAGGGCGACGCCGACGTCGACGACCTCCGCCGCACCCTGGCCCTCATGCGCACCGAGTCCTCGGCGGGAGGAACCTTCGAGGGCGCCATCGACTTCGAGCAGATCGCCGCAGAGGGACACTCCGCCGGGGGTGGCGCCACCGCCGAGCTGCTGAACGATCCCGAGATCTCGACCTTCATCGGCCTGGCCCCGGCCTCCCCGCTCGACCTGTCGTCCTCCGGCGGGATCGACGACGCCGCGCTGGCCCAGGCCTACGCCGATGCCACGCCGCCGCAGAAGCCGTCGATGATCATCGCCGGTGAGCGCGACGGCATCATCCCGCTGGCCAGCATCTCCGCCCAGTTCGACTGGATGGCGCCACCGAAGCGCTTCGCCGTGCTGGCCAACGCCGGCCACGACGCCTTCATCGACATCTGCGAGCCGATCAGGGCCCAGGGCGGCCTCAGCCAGTTCACTGCCGAGTACCCCATCCTCGAGACCGTGGTGCGCCTGGCCGAGGACGGGTGCGTCGACGGCTTCGCCGACCCGGCGGCCACCTACGAGCTGATCGACCACCTGGTCGTGGCCCAGCTGCAGTGGGTCTTCGGGCTCGACCCGACCGACGCCTCGCTGACGCCGGACTACGTCGACTCGCTCTTCCCCGGTGCGTTGAGCCGCTATGACTTCGAAGGGTCGACCGAGGCCGGCCAGGGGTAGGCCGCCGGCTGCCGGTTGGCCAGGCTCGGGAGCTTCGCCCGCACCGCGTCGAGCGCGGAGAGGTCGAGGTCGGCGACGGCCACGCCGTCGCCCTCGGGCCCGGCGTCGGCCAGCACCCGGCCCCACGCATCGACCACCAGGGCGTGGCCGTGGCGAACGATGCCGTCGGGTGACGTGCCCCACTGGGCCGCGGCGACGATGCCGACCTGGTCCTCGACCGCCCGGGCCCGCAGCAGCAGCTCCCAGTGGGCTTCGCCGGTGGCTCGGGTGAAGGCGGCGGGCACGGTGATGACCGCTGCGCCCCTCAGCGCCTCGATCCGGTAGAGCTCGGGGAAGCGCACGTCGTAGCAGACTGTGAGGCCGAGCTTCGGAGCGTCGTCGCCCTGTCCCAGCGCCGCCACCACCGGCCCGGGGCCGGGGGAGAAGGTGTCGGACTCACGGCTCGCGGCGCCGTCGATCTCCACGTCGAAGAGGTGGACCTTGCGGTAGGCGGCCACGAGCGCGCCGTCGGGGCCGACCAGGCACGAGGTGTTGAACAGCTCGTCGCCGTCGGCCTCGACGAAGCTGCCGGCCACGAGGTGCACACCGTGGGTGCGGGCCTGGTCGGCCGCCCAGGCCAGCGTCGGCCCGTGGAGCGGCTCCGCGGCGGCTCGCATCGCCGCGTTGCGACCGAGCACGGCGAACAGCTCGGGCAGCACGACCAGCGTCGCGCCCTCGGTGGTGGCGGCCTCGGCGATCAGGCGGGCGGCGCGGCCGAGGTTGTCGTCGCGGTCGTCCCCGCACCACATCTGCACCGCCGCGACACGCACGATGTCGACGGTAGCGGGCAGGGCGTCAGGCGACGGGTGCGGACGGAGCCGACGAGGTCGGTGGCGCGGGCGGCACGCTCGGCGTGAGCGGCACCCGGTTGCCGGACTCGTCGACCTCGCCGAGGCGGCGCTCGTCCTTGTTCTGCTGCAGCGCGGTCTTCACGAACACCGCGGCGATGACCGCCCACAGGATCGGGATGTTGCCGACCTTCATGAGGGCACCGGCGAGCTGCTGGTCCTCTTCGGGGCTCCAGTCACCGAAGCGGGGCGCCAGCTCGTAGACCCGGTAGAGCGGCAGCGGCGAGAACGTGATGAAGGCACCCGGCAGCATCGGGAAGGCGCCGAAGGCGACGAACAGGTAGACGCACTTCCAGATCGGGGACTGGATGCGATCGCCGCGGAACGGGCTGGCAACCGGCAGCCAGCCGATGACACCCGAGATCAGCCAGATGGCGTCGAGCAGGAACGAGCCGAACTGCGAGCCCCTGAACGGGTCGACGATGAAGGGCAGGTGGGTGAAGATCAGCGCCAGGTTGAGCACGATGGCGGCGATCCACGGCTTCATCATCCAGCGGTAGGCGCCCCAGCCGTGCAGCCGGTTCAGCATGTTGCGGGCCATCCAGCCGGGGATGCCGATCAGCATCAGTGGCGCAGCGATCATCGTGTAGATCAGGTACAGCGTGGTGTGGATGCTGAGCAGGTAGCCCGAGCCGAGCAGCCCGAGGGGCCAGTCGGTCGCCAGCCAAAGGCCCATGGCGCCGAGCACGAACCACAGGATCGCCCGCTTGTCGCGGGCGTCGAGCCCGACGGCCTTGGCCCGGCGGCGCATCGCCCAGCCGTAGGTGCCGAGGATCAGCGCCATGATCAGCCACACGCCGATGTAGAGCTTGGGGGTCCAGGTCCAGGGCGCACGCGTGGCCTGGCACCACCAGTTCACGGCGAGCACGCTGACCTCACTCACGAGGTGGCCCTCGCGGTGAGGGCGTCGAAGCTGACCACCGGCACGGTGACCGTGATCGGCGCCGCCCGGCGGAAGGTCAGGATCACCGTGACCGTCTGGCCCTCGGTGACCGGTCGGGTGAGCCCGCTCAGCATCAGGTGGCTGCCACCGGGGTGCATCTGCACGCTGCCGCCCGACGGCAGCTCGATCTCGTCGGTGTCCACCATCGTCGTGCCCTCGGTGACGTGCAGCGTCGCCCCGGTGCCGTCGGGGCTGGTGACGCCCACGAGGGTGTCGTCGTTGCCGCCGTTGACGATCGTGAGGTACACGGCCTCGGAGTCGGTGCTGCTCGGCCCGGCGTAGGCGTCGGTGACGGCCACTCCCTTGGCCGCGTTCCACGTGGGGTCGGCGGCGATGCGGGGGATGTCGGCCATCCACTCCGCCTGGCTCGTGGTCGGTGCGTAGCGCAGGTGCTGCAGGTCGTCGGGCGTGTACACGTTCATCGCCGACGAGTGGCCGACGACGTACTTGCCGTTGGCGTCGGGCGCCTCGGCGATGGCGGCGGTGACCCCGGCGGCCTTCTGGGCGGCCTCGAGCTGATCGAGGGTGCCGGTGAGGCCCACCACCTCGACCGGGAAGGCCGACAGCCACTGGTTCAGGCGCTCGGGGGTGTCGCGGCTGGGGTCGGTGGTGACGAACACGACCTTGGCCCCGACCCGGTTGAGGTCGCTCAGCGCGGCCGTGAGCACGTTCATGCTGATCGGGCACACGTCGGGGCAGTTCGTGTAGCCGAAGAAGAGGAAGGTGAGCTTCCCTGCGGTCTCGGCCTGGAAGTCGTAGGGCTGGCCGGCGGTGTCGGTGAGGGTGAACTCGGGTCGCGGTCGGGCCGGCTCGACCGGGGTGCCGAACCACGAGGGCTCGTCGGTCGTCGTCGCCTTCTCGCTGTCGCCGGAGGAGGCGACGAAGGCGAACCCGCCGATGAGCAGCAGCACCAGGCCGACGACGACGATGAGCGCGATGGGCCCACGTCCGCCGTTGCGGGGGACTGGTGCCTCGGAGGGGGGCTCGAGGTGCGGGGGTGCGTCGATGGCCATGGGTCTCCCACCGGCCGCCCGCCGGCGCCGGCACCCGTGAAGTCTCGCCGCCCCGGGCCGCCGATCAAAGTCGGGCGGTCCGATTCCGCGTGGTCGGGCGACACGGCCCTACGACGTCGGGCCCGCGCGCCACTCGTGCCGGCCCGCCCGCACGGCCGTGGCCGACACCTCGTGGTGGGCGGGGTCGGTGTCGAGCACCACCACGTCGACCCCGTCGGGCGGGTCGGCCGACGGGTCCTCGCCGGGGAGGGCCCACGGCGGCCGGGGGGCGAGGGCCACGGTCGGCAGGCGGCGGAGCGCGATGTCGCGCTCGGCGAGGCCGCCGTACCAGTCGGGGTCGAGGAGCTGGTGCCACTTGTCGGCGCCGATCACGACGGCGTCGTACCCCTCGGCGATGTCAGCCACGAGGCGATGGGGTGTCGCGCCGGCGGTGAGCCAGGGCCGGCCGTCGGCGAGCCGGGTGAGCGCGGCGACGCGCTCGACGATCGGCGTGAGGGCATCGTCGTCCTTGCCCAGGGCGTCGTGGGAGATGAGCAGGTCGAGGCGGGCCAGGCCCAGCTGGGCCACCGCCTGCTCAGCGAGGTGCACGTGGGCCACGGTCGGCGGATCGAACGAGCCGGGGTACACGCCGACCGGGCCGTTGGAGATTTCGCCGTCGGCCACGGCGTGGAGGGTACGCGAGGTCGTGCCGGTGGGAGGCTGTCCGGGTCCGTCATCGCCCCCGAGGTCGTCCGTGAGCCTGAGCCCCCACCTGCACTCCTTCGCCCGCCCGGCCGCGCCCGCCGAGGAGTTCCTCTGCATCGAGCGGGCCGAGGGCTCCACCGTGTGGGACTCCGACGGCCGCGCCTACATCGATGCCATGGCCAGCCTCTGGTACTGCAACGTGGGCCATGGCCGCCGGGAGATCATCGACGCGGTGACCGAGCAGCTCGGCCGCCTCGACGCCTTCCACACCCTCGACATGTTCACCAACCCGCCCGCCGAGCTCTTCTCCGAGCTGGTGGTCGAGCGGATGCCCGTGCCCGGTGCGCGCGTCCTGCTGACGTCGTCCGGTTCGGAGGCGGTCGACTCGGCCGTGAAGCTGGCCCGGGTGCGGTCGTCGCTGGCCGGCGAGCCCGGGCGCCAGCTCGTCGTCGGCCGCCGCCACGCCTACCACGGCGTCACCTACGGCGGCCTCTCGGTGCAGGGGCTGCCGGCCAACCAGGAGCACTTCGGCGCCCTGCTCGACCACACCCGCCGCATCGAGAGCGAGGGGGCCGACGAGCTCGCCGATCTCGAGGCCCTCTTCGCCGAGCGCGGCCACGAGATCGCCGCCGTCATCACCGAGCCCGTGCAGGGCGCCGGTGGGGTGCGTCCGCCGGCCCCCGGGTTCCTCGAGCGGCTCCGCGCCCTGTGCGACACCCACGGGGCGCTGCTCGTGTTCGACGAGGTCATCACCGGGTTCGGCCGCCTCGGTGCGTGGTCGGCGGCCGAGGTCTTCGGCGTGGTGCCCGACCTCATCACCTTCGCCAAGGGCTGCTCGTCCGGGTACCAGCCCCTCGGCGGGGTGGTCGTGGGCCGGGCGGTGCTCGACGTGATCGAGGCCGACCCCGACTTCGTGCTGCGCCACGGCTTCACCTACTCGGGCCACCCGGCGGCCTGTGCGGCGGGCATCGCCAACATCGCCGTGCTCCAGGACGACGCCCTGTTCGACCGGGTGCCGAACATCGCCCGTCGACTCGGCGGCGGGTTGGCCGGGCTGGTCGACGCCGGCGTGCTGGCCGGCCACCGCGGCATCGGTGGCATGTGGGCCGGACTGCTGCCCGACGGGCTGTCGCCCGTGGCGGTGCGGGCGGCGATGATCGGGAGGGGCGTGATCGCTCGGCCGATCGGGGCCGATGTCGTGGCCTTCTGCCCTCCGCTGGTCGTCACCGACCTCGAGATCGACCGCTGCCTCGAGGCTCTGGCTGAGTCGGTCGCCGAGGTCGCTGCCGCCCACTGACTCGTCTGACGTCGGCCGACCGGTTCCGACGACAGCCTTGGGGATGGTCGGTCGGCAACCGAGCGCGCGTGGTGGCTGGGTCAGGGGAGGGCGTCGGCCAGGGGGGTGGTGGTGGTGCCGAGGGCCTCGGCCACGGCGGTGTTCACGATCCGGCCGCCGGCGACGTTGAACCCGTGGGCCAGCGCGGGATCGCGCCGGGCGGCCTCCGCCGGGCCGAGCCGGGCCAGCTCGGCCAGGTAGGGGAGCGTGGTGTTGGTCAACGCATGGGTGGAGGTGTGCGGCACCGCTCCCGGCATGTTGCCGACGGCGTAGTGGATCACGCCGTGGCGTTCGAACACCGGGTCGGCGTGGGTCGTCTCGTGGGACGTCTCCACGCAGCCGCCCTGGTCGATGGCGATGTCGATGATCACGGCGCCCGGCTTCATGGAGCGGACCATCTCCTCGCTCACCACCACCGGTGCCCGGCCGCCCGGCACCAGCACCGCGCCGATCACCAGGTCGGCCTCGGCCACGGCCCGCTCGACCGCGCCCCGGTTGGAGGCCAGCGTCGAGATCCGGCCCATCTGGATCTGGTCGACGTGGCGCAGGCGGTCGATGTTCTTGTCGAGGAGGTGGACCTCGGCCTCGAGGCCGGCAGCCATCCATGCCGCGTTCCAGCCCACGTTGCCGGCGCCGAGCACGGCCACCCGCGCCGGGCGCACGCCGGGTGCGCCGCCGAGGAGCACCCCCCGACCGCCGTTGTGGCGTTCGAGGAAGTGTGCGCCGACCTGCACGCTCATGCGCCCCGCGACCTCGCTCATGGGGGCGAGGAGGGGCAGCGCTCCGTCGGGGAGCTGCACGGTCTCGTAGGCGACGGCGGTGACGCCGCCGTCGACCAGGGCCTCGGCCACCTTCGGGTAGGCGGCCAGGTGGAGATAGGTGAACAGCGCCAGGCCCGGGCGGAAGTGCTCGAACTCCGACGCCAGCGGCTCCTTCACCTTGCACACCAGACCGGCCCGCTCCCAGACCTCGGCCGCGGTGGGCACGATCGTGGCCCCGGCCCGCCGGTAGTCGTCGTCGGGGATCGACGAGTCGACGCCGGCGTCGGTCTCGATCAGCACCTCGGCCCCGGCGTGCAGGAGCTCCCGCACGCCGTCGGGGGTGATGGCGACGCGATGCTCCTCGGGCTTGACCTCCCGAGGCACCCCGACGGTCAGTGGCTCCACGGTTCCTCCCGGTCTGCAACGCTGCGGCCGAGACGACAGTAGGGGCAGACCTTTCGGCCGCGACGGCCGGGGTGGCCTCGAGGAGGGGACGACAGTGAGCGAGCAGACCACCGAGAAGGTGACGACCGAGGTCCGCGAGCGGGTGCTCGTCGTGCGCATCGACCGTGAGGCCAAGCGCAACGCCATCGACCCGGACATCACCGCCGGCATCGGCGCCGCCCTCGACCGCCTCGACGACGACCCCGACCTGTGGGCCGGCGTCATCACGGGCACGACCTCGGTGTTCTCCGCGGGCACCGACCTCAAGGCCGGCATGAGCTCGACCGAGCGGGGCGGCAACTACGGGATCATCGAGCGCCGTCGGCAGAAGCCGCTGATCGCGGCGGTCGAGGGCTACGCCCTCGGCGGGGGGATGGAGGTCGTGCTCGCCTGCGACCTGGTCGTGGCCTCCACCACCGCCAGCTTCGGGCTGCCCGAGGTGAACCGCAGCCTGGTGCCCACGTGCGGCGGCATGTTCCGGGCGCCGCGGGCCCTTCCCCTCAACGTCGCCCGCGAGATGCTGCTCACCGGCGACCCGATCGACGCCGAGCGGGCCGAGCGGCTCGGGTTCGTGAGCCGCCTGGTCGACCCGGGCGAGGCGCTCGACGAGGCCGTCGCGCTGGCGCAGCGCATCTGCCGCAACGGCCCCGTCGGCATCCGCGAGACCATGAAGGTGCTCAACGGACTGGTGACCGCCGACGACGTCGAGGCCTGGCGCCTCACCCGTGAGGCCGAGGCCGTGATCTACGCCGCCGACGACACCAAGGAGGGCGTCGCCGCCTTCTTCGAGCGTCGCGAGCCGCGCTGGACCGGTCGCTGACACGAGCGCGCGTTTGGGCGATCCCCGGCCCGGGTGGCATCGTGGGGCGCTGTCACGAACCGCCAGGGGGGCACCGTGGATTTCGACGAGACACCCGAAGAGGCCGCGTTCCGCGCCGAGTGCCGTGAGTTCCTCTCGGCCCACGCCGAGCGCAAGGACCCCTCTCAGCTCCGCATCACGATGTCCACGATGGTCGAGGACGAAGAGGCCCACGTGAAGGCCTGCCGCGCCTGGCAGGCCACCAAGGCCGACAACGGCTGGGCCTGCCTCACCTGGCCGGTCGAGTACGGCGGGCGCGGCCTCACGGGCATGCAGGCGGGGATCTTCAACGAGGAGGAGTCCCACTACGACGTGCCCACGGGCATGTTCGCCCAGTCGATCGGCATGATGGGCCCGACCCTCATGGCCCACGGCACCGAGGAGCAGAAGCAGCAGTTCCTCCCGCCGATCATGCGCGGTGACCAGGTGTGGTGCCAGCTGTTCAGCGAGCCCAACGCCGGCTCCGACCTCGCCGGCCTGCGCACCCGCGCCGAGCTCGACGGCGACGAGTACATCGTCAACGGTCAGAAGGTCTGGACCTCGTCGGCCCACGTCGCCGACTGGGGCATGCTCCTCGCCCGCACCGACTGGGACTCGCCGAAGCACCGCGGCATCACCTACTTCGCCGTCGACATGCGCTCGCCCGGCATCGACGTGCGCCCGCTGCGCCAGGCCACCGGCGGCGCCGAGTTCAACGAGGTCTTCCTCGAGGACCTCCGGGTGCCCAAGGAGAACGTGGTCGGCCCCGTGAACGGCGGTTGGGGCGTGGCCATGACCACCCTCACCAGCGAGCGGGCCGACATCGGCTCGCACCGCGGCATGGGCTTCGAGACGATCCTCGACCTGGCCCGCCGCTTCGAGGTCACCGGCGACCCCGTCATGCGCCAGAAGCTCGCCCAGCTGTTCATCAGCTACGAGCTCTCCCGCTTCATGGGCTACCGAGTGCGCACGGCCGCCTCGAAGGGTGTGGCCCCCGGGCCCGAGGTGTCGGTCGCCAAGATCGCCGTCTCCGAGCGCCTCTCCTTCCAGGGCGACCTGGTCGAGGAGATCATGGGGGCCGCCGGCATGCTCTGGGGCGACGACGCCCCTGACGAGGGCTACTGGCAGACGATGGTGTTCAACGGCCAGTGGATGTCGCGCATCGGCGGCGGCACCGAGGACGTGCAGCGCAACATCGTCGGCGAGCGGGTGCTCGGCCTCCCCCGTGAGCCGGGCAACGATCGCACCACGCCGTTCCGGGACCTGCCGCACTAGGCGGCGGCCCGGCCGGCCCACCGCGAGGGGTCGCCGTGTTCAACCCGTTCGAGGACGGCTTCGCCGCCGACCCGTACCCGCAGTACCGAGAGCAGCGCGAGAGCGAGCCCGTCCAGCACCTGCCCATCGGGCCCTGGATCGTGTTCGAGCACGCCGAGTGCACCCGGCTGCTGCGCGACACGACGCTCAGCGCCGACGCCCGCAAGGCCCGTGCCATCGACCCCGAGCAGGAGACCGTCCGCCGGCGCATCATCGCCGAGGTCTCACCGGACGCCGAGTTCCGCGAGGACACCTCGATCCTCAACATCGACCCGCCCGACCACACCCGGCTGCGGCGCCTGGTCAGCAGCGTCTTCACCCCCAAGCGCATCGGCGACCTCCAGCCGCTGATCGCCCGGCTCGTCGACCAGCACCTCGACGCCGCCGCGGCGAGGGGTGAGATGGACCTCGTCGCCGACCTCGCCTTCCCCCTCCCGTTCGCGGTGATCTCGGAGATGATGGGCATGCCTGTCGCCGACCGCGACCAGGTCCGCGAGTGGTCGCACGCGCTGGTGCGCATCCTCGACTTCACCATCGGCCCCGACGAGATGCGGGTGGCGCTGCAGGCCGGCGAGAACATGCGCGACCACCTCACCGAGGTCATCGCGTGGAAGCGCACGAACCCCGCCGACGACCTGCTCAGCGCCCTGATCCGGGCGGAAGAGGACGGCGACGTGCTCTCCGACACCGAGCTGCTCGACCAGGTGATGCTGCTCTACATCGCCGGCCACGAGACGACCGTGAACCTCATCGGCAACGGCACCTGGGCCCTGCTCGGCCACCGTGACCAGCTCGAGCTGTGGCGCGACGACCCGACCCTCGGGCCCTCGGCGATCGACGAGCTGCTGCGCTACGACTCACCGGTGCAGCTCTCGCGCCGCATCGCCCTCAC
Source organism: Acidimicrobiales bacterium (assembly GCA_965279255.1). Classification (GTDB taxonomy): domain Bacteria; phylum Actinomycetota; class Acidimicrobiia; order Acidimicrobiales; family Acidimicrobilacustridaceae; genus CAMFLJ01. The sequence goes on along the minus strand of OZ257146.1, from coordinate 3,210,150 downwards.
CGACATCGAGCTCGCCGGCTTCGACGTGCCGGCCGGCGCCTTCGTGCTCACGTCGCTCGGCTCGGCGAACCGCGACCCGGCGGTCTTCGGGCCGACGGCCGAGCAGCTCGACCTGCGCCGTCCTGACGCCGCGCGGCACCTCGCGTTCGGCAGCGGCACCCACCACTGCCTGGGCGCGTCGCTCGCCCGACTCCAGGGGGCCGAGGCCATCGGCGGGCTCATCCGCCGGTTCCCCGCGCTCGAGGCCACCGGCGAGCCGGCGTGGAACGGCCGTCTCGTGCTGCGGGGCATGGAGGCGCTGCCGCTCACCCTCGGGCCCGGGGCCTGACCGGGGTCGGGCCGACCCGATCTCATCTACGGTCCGCGGTGACCGTGACGGCACGGCCGGACTCGAGGGGAGGGCGCTCGTGGGCGTCGAACTGGACCAGGAGAGCTTCGAGCGCGGCTGGGCGAACGCCATGGGCACACCGCCGCCCGACTTCATGGGGGAGTGGGGCCGCTTCGCGGGCGCCGTCGGGTTCGGCGACGTCTGGACCCGCGAGCACCTCTCGAACCGCGAGAAGCGCCTCGTCATCCTGACCGTGCTCTCCTTGTACGGGCGCGACGACATCATGCGGATGCACCTCGGCGCGTCGATGCGCAAGGGCGAGCTCGACGCCGACGAGCTCGACGAGCTCGCGATCGTGCTCTCGGCCTACGCGGGCCTGCCCGTCGGCACCGCGTTCACGGGCCTCGTGGCCCGGCTCCGCGCCGAGCTCGCCGAGGCGGGCGACGATGCCTGACGCCCGGACCGTGCGGGCCGGGGTGGTGGGCCTCGGGATGATGGGGTCGGGCATCGCCCGGTCGCTCGACGCCGCCGGCCTCTTGGGCGCCGCCCACGACGTGCAGCCCGCAGTGTTCGAGTCGTTCCCCCAGCTCGCCGACCGGGCCCGGCCGTCGGCCGCCGTCCTCGCGGCGGAGGTCGACGTGGTGTTCCTCGTCGTGCTCGACCGCGCCCAGCTCGAGGACGTGCTGTTCTCGCCGGGCGGGATCGTGGAGGGCGCCCACTCCGAGCTCATCGCCTGCATCTGCTCCACCGTCACCGCCGACGACGTCGCCGAGCTCGCCGAGCTCGCCGCGGGCTCCGGCCTCACCGTCGTCGACGTCGGCATCGCCGGCGGGCCCGATGCGGCCGCCACCGGCAACCTGCTCACCACCATCGGCGCCGACGACGCGACGTTCGCCCGCGTCGCGCCGTGCCTCGACGCCATCTCGGTGCGGGCGATCCACGCCGGACCGGTCGGGTCGGGCATGAAGCTCAAGCTGGTCAAGAACGCCCTCAGCTTCATGACCATGTGCGCGGTGCACGAGGCGCTGCTGCTCGGTGAGGAGCTCGGCTTCTCGTCGGAGCTGGTGAAGGAGGTCGCTGTCGACAGCAACCTCGTCGACCACTTCTTCTGGTTCCCGATGGGTCGCCCCAGCGCCCGCCCCTACGGCGACGACATCGATCCCGAGATGCTCGGCGCCAACCGCCACTTCGCCGACATCGCCCGCAAGGACGTCAGTGCCGCGGCCGCGGCCGCCGACTCGGTCGGGATGGACCACCCGGTGATGGACCTCACCGTGGCCCAGGCGTCGCGGTACTTCCTGCTCCCGGAGGCCTGAGCCGAGGAGCAGATCACGGTCGGTCCGGGAAGGATGGAACCCATGACTGACGTGCTGACGACTGACGTGACCCCCATGCGCATCGGCGCCGACCTCGTCACCACCGACGAAGTCGCCGTCGTCCGGTCGCCCTACGACGGCCACGAGGTCGGGCGGGTGCCGGTCGGTACCGAGGCCCACCTCGACGCGGCCGTGGCCGCCGCGGTGGCCCGCCGCGACGGCGAGCCCCTCTCGGCCGCCGCACGGGCGGCGGTGCTCGACCGGGCCGCGGTGCGGCTCGCCGAACGCCGCGAGGAGTTCGCCCAGGTGGTGGCCGGCGAGGCGGCCAAGCCGATCAAGGCGGCGCGGGTCGAGGTCGACCGGGCTTGCGACACCTTCCGCTTCAGCGCCGCGGTCGCCCGCACCCTCACGGGCGAGACCATCCCCATGGACGCCTCGACCGCCGGCGCCCACAAGCTGGGCTTCGTGATGCGGGTGCCGATCGGCGTGGTCGGTGCGATCTCGCCGTTCAACTTCCCGGTGAACCTGGTCGTGCACAAGATCGGACCGGCCATCGCCGCCGGGTGCCCGGTCGTGCTGAAGCCGGCGTCGGCCACTCCGCTCTCGGCCCTGCTGCTCGCCCAGATGCTGGTGGAGGAGTGCGGCCTGCCCGACGGCTGGCTCAACGTGGTCACCTGCAAGGGCTCGGTCGCCAACCACCTCGTGGTGCACCCCGAGGTCGCCATGGTCACCTTCACGGGCTCGCCGCCGGTCGGGTGGGGGATCCGCGAGCGGGTGCCGCACAAGCGGGTGGGCCTCGAGCTCGGCAACAACGCGCCGGTGATCGTCGAGCCCTCCGCCGACTGGGAGGCCGCCGCCGACAAGATCGCCGTCGCCGGCACCGCGTTCGCCGGGCAGTCCTGCATCTCGGTGCAGAGGGTCTACGTCCACCAATCCATCGCCGAAGGGTTCGTCGACCGGTTGGACAAGGCCTTCGGCGAGCTCGTCGTGGGCGACCCCTTCGACGACGCCACCGACGTGAGCGCGCTCATCGACCCGGGGGAGACCGAACGGGTGAAGAGCTGGATCGACGAGGCGGTCGAGGCCGGGGCCCGGGTCGTGACCGGCGGGGCGATCGACGGGGCCGGCGTGCTGGCCCCGACCGTGCTCGCCGACGTCACCCCCGACATGGAGGTGTGCCGCACCGAGGTCTTCGGCCCGCTGGTCGGCGTGCAGGTCTACGACGACGTGACCGAGGCGCTGCGCCTCGCCAACGACAGCCGCTACGGGCTCCAGGCCGGCATCTTCACCGCCGACCTCGACACCGCCCTGCTCGCCGCCCGCACCCTCGACTTCGGCGGGGTCACGGTGAACGAGGTGCCCACCTGGCGGGCCGACCAGATGCCCTACGGCGGCGTCCGCGACTCCGGCAACACCCGCGAGGGCCCCGCCTACGCCGCCCACCACATGACCGAGGAACGCCTCGTCATCATCCACTCCCCGTCCCTCCCCTAGACCCCGTGGCTCGTTCGAGCACGCTGGAGCGTGCCGAAACGAGCCACCCCGTCCGGCCCATGGCTCGTTCGAGCACGCTGGAGCGTGCCCAAGCGAGCCACGGGTGGTGACGGAGGACCCGGGCGGTGGTGCGGGGGCCGGCCGTAGCCTTAGCCCATGTCCACGAACGTGTTCGTCCACGACGACGTGGTCGACATCGACTTCACCGGCTGGAGCCGGGTCTGGGCGCTGTCGTCGCACGTCGAGCTGAAGATGGCCGACATCGTCGATGCCCGCGTGGCGCCGCGAACCGAGGCCCTCGAGGGCATCGGATGGCGCGTCGGCGGCACCTACTGGCCGGGCAAGGTCGCCGCGGGGCGCTACACCACCAAGGGTCGCAAGGGCGTGCGCCAGTTCTGGGACGTCTACACCGACACCGAGGTGCTGGTGATCGAGACCCGCCTCGACGACCCGTGGCGGGTCGTCCTCCAGCACCCCGACCGCGAGTTCCTCGCCTGGATCATCTCCGAGCGCATCCACCACTGATCCCCGGTTCGGAATCACCGGACGACAGGGAAGGTTTGCCCCACCATGGACTGGATCGTGCTCGGTTGGTCGGCGCTCGCCATCGCCCTCGTGATGCTCATCACCTGGGCGGTGAGCCTGCCGTTGAAGAACGCCTCGATCGTCGACCCGGTCTGGCCCCTCGGCTTCGTGGTCGTGGGGTGGGTCGCCGGCCTGACCGGCCTCGCGTCGGGCGGCGACGGTCTGCGGGTGGCGGTGCTCATCGCGTTCGTCACCGTGTGGGGCCTGCGCCTGTCGTTCCACCTGTTCCGCCGCAACGCGGGGCACGGCGAGGACTTCCGGTACGTGGCCATGCGGGAGAAGCACGGTGACCGCTTCTGGCTGGTCAGCCTGTTCACCGTGTTCGCCACGCAGGGCCTGCTGATGTTCGTGGTGTCGCTGCCGCTCCAGTTCGGCTCCGCCATCGAGGGCCGGGCCACCGGCTGGGCCGTCCTGCTGGTGGTCGGCGCCGCGGTGTGGCTGCTCGGGTTCGTGTTCGAGTCGGTCGGCGACGCCCAGCTCACGGCGTTCAAGGCCGACCCCGCCTCCAAGGGCCAGGTCATGGACAAGGGCCTGTGGCGCTACACCCGCCACCCCAACTACTTCGGCGACGCCTGCGTGTGGTGGGGGATCTTCCTCGTGGCCGCCGGTGCCGGTGGGTGGGCGTGGATCTCGGTGATCGGGCCGATCGTGATGACGACGCTGTTGCGCCGGGTCTCGGGCGTCACCCTGCTCGAGAAGTCGATGGTGAAGCGCCGCCCCGGCTACGAGGACTACGTGCGCCGCACCAGCCCGTTCATCCCTCGTCCACCTCGGGCGGTGGACCCCTCCGCGCCCAACTAGCCTGCCCCGGGTCCGGCGACCCCAGGGAGGAGCGAGGTGAGCGAGGTCCGACGATTCGTCGTGACGGCCACCGGCGACCCCGCGGCCCTCCTGGCCGACCTGGCCGAGCACGCCGGCCTCCGGGCCACCAGCTCCGTCGTGGTCGAGCGCACCTTCCTCGACACCGCCGACGGCCGCCTCGCCGGCGCCGACATCGTGCTCGAGCTGCGCCGCCCCGCCGATGGCGGTGGGGCCCCGTCGCTGGTGTGGGTCGAGGACGGCCGGACGGTCGCCACCGCCGACCTGCCCCACGCCGATCCGCCCCGCTTCGCCGTCGACCTTCCCGGCTGGCCCGCCGCCGAGCGCCTGGCCGCGGTGATGGAGATGCGGGCGCTCGTGCCGGGGCCCACGATCATCAGCCGGCTCACGACCTTGGCGGCCCTCGACCGCGAGGAGAAGACCACCGCCCGCGTGGTGGTCGACGCCTCCACCCTCCACGGCGGGGCCGAGCTGCCGGTGCGCCTCGAGCTGCACGAGCTCCGGGGCTACGCCCGCGAGGCCGACCGGTTGCTCAAGCGCCTCACCGACCGCCACGTGCTCTCCCCGGGCGACACCACCGCCGTGGCCGAGGCCCGCCGCCTGTCGGGTGCGCCGCCGTTCCTGCGCTCCAAGCTGCGGCTCTCGCTCGATCCCTCCGGTACGGCCGCCCAGGCGTGGCGCACGGTGCTGCAGGAGCTCACGTTCACCATGACGGCCAACTTCGCCGGCACCATCGCCGACACCGACTCGGAGTTCCTCCACGACTTCCGTGTCGCAGTGCGCCGCACCCGCTCGGTGCTCCAGGAGGGCCGCAAGGTCCTGCCGCCCGACGCCCGCCAGCAGTTCCGCGAGGGCTTCAAGTGGCTGGGCGACATCACCACGCCCCAGCGCGACGCCGACGTGCACCTGCTCGACTTCCCCGGCCTGGTGGCCACCCTGCCCACCGAGCGGGCCGAGGCGCTCGAGCCGCTGCGCGAGCTGCTCCTCGAGCACCAGGCGGCCTGCCACGAGCAGCTGGTCACCGACCTGCGCTCGCTGCGCCGGGCCCAGCTCGGCCGTGACTGGGCGACCTTCATCGCCGGCACCGAGGCGTGGCCCGCCGACGACGGAGGGGAGCCCGGCTCCGACGCCCCCGACGCGCTGCGCCCGGCGATCGTGGTGGCCGCGACCCGCATCCACAAGGCCCACCAGCGCCTCGTCCGCGACGGCCGCACCATCGACGACAGCTCGCCCGCCGTCGCCCTGCACGACCTGCGCAAGGACGCCAAGCGGCTGCGCTACCTGCTCGAGTGCTTCGGCTCGCTCTTCCCGGCGGCCGACATCGCCACCGCGGTGAAGCCGCTCAAGGCCCTGCAGGACACCCTTGGCACCTTCCAGGACACCGAGGTCCAGGCTCACGCCCTCGAGGCCATGGCCGAGCAGCTCGTCGACCGGGGCGCGCCGGCGGCCACCCTCCTCGCCATGGGCGCGGTGATCGAGAACGTCAACGCCCGCGGCGTCGCCGCCCGCAAGGAGTTCGCCACCCGCTTCGCCGCCTTCGACAGCGGCCCGGTGAACGGTGCCTACGAACGGCTCTCCGAGGACGCGGAGGCCATCTCGTGAAGGTCCTGGCGACCTACAACATCAAGGGCGGCGTCGGGAAGACCGCCACCGCGGTGAACCTCGCCTACGAGGCCGCCTCCCGCGGCAACCGGGTGCTGGTCTGGGACATCGACCCCCAGGGCGCGGCCACCTTCTACTTCCGCATCCGGCCCAAGGTGAAGGGCGGCGGCAAGGCGCTGGTCTCCGGTCGCCGCGACCTCGACGAGGTCATCAAGGCCAGCGACTACGACAACCTCGACGTGGTGCCGGCCGACTTCTCCATGCGGAACCTCGACCTCCTGCTCGAGGGCTCGAAGAAGCCGCTCGCCACCCTGCGCCGGGTCCTGCGCAGCGTGAAGGACGACTACGACCTGGTCTTCCTCGACTGCCCGCCGAGCATCTCGCTGGCGTCCGAGAGCGTGTTCCGGGCCGCCGACGCCCTGCTCGTGCCGGTGATCCCGACCACCCTCTCGATCCGCACGTTCGAGCAGCTCGACCGCTTCGTCGAGGAGAACCCCGAGGTCGTGAAGGACCTCGACGTCATCGGCTTCTTCTCTATGGTCGACCGTCGCAAGCGCCTGCACCGCGAGCTGCTGGTCGAGCTGCGCGAGGCCCGGCCCGACCTGCTCGACGAGCTCATCCCCGCCGTCACCGACATCGAGCGCATGGGCGTGCACCGCCAGCCCGTCGCCGCCTTCTCGCCGGGCAGCCGGGCGGCGCGCTCCTACGCCGCCCTCTGGGACGAGATCAGCACCCGGCTCCAGTCGGCCTGACCTCGCGGTCCTCGGCCCCGGTCCCAGCTCCCGTGCCCGACGGTCGCTTCGCCCCCAGCCCCACCGGGCCGCTGCATCTCGGCAATCTCCGCACCGCGTTGCTGGCCTGGCTCTTCGCCCGGTCCGACGGCAGCCGGTTCCTGCTGCGCATCGAGGACCTCGACGTCGCCGCGTCACGCCCCGAGCACGAGGCCTCGGCGATGGCCGACCTCGCCGCCCTGGGCCTCGACCACGACGGGCCGGTGCTGCGGCAGGCCACCCGCCGGACGGCCCACGACGCCCTGGTCGAGCGGCTCGTGGCGGAGGGCCTGACCTACCCCTGCTACTGCACCCGGCGGGAGATCCTGGCCGAGGTGGAGGCGGCGGTCTCGGCACCCCACGGCCCGTTGCCGGCCGGTGCCTATCCGGGCACCTGCCGCGACCTGACGGCGGCGGAGCGGGCTGCGCGCGAGGCGGAGGGCCGCCGTCCGTCGGTCCGGCTGCGGGCCGGTGGCGAGGTCGTGTCGTTCGTCGACCGGGTGGCCGGTCCAGTCAGCGGCGCGGTCGACGACTTCGTGATCCGCCGGGCCGACGGCGCGCCGGCCTACAACCTGGTGGTGGTGGTCGACGACCACGACGACGGGGTCGGCGAGGTCGTGCGGGGCGACGACCTGCTCCACACCACCCCTCGCCAGATCCTCGTCGCCCGGCTGCTCGGCCTGCCGGTGCCGGCCCACGCCCACGTCCCGCTGGTGCACGGGCCCGACGACCGGCGGCTGGCCAAGCGCCACGGCTCGGTCACCCTGTCCGACCAGCTCGCGCTGGGGCGCACGCCGGGCGAGGTGCTGTCGTGGTTCGGGGCCTCGCTCGACCTGTGCGAGGTCGGCGAGCCCGTCACGCCGGCGGTGCTGCTCACCCGCTTCGACCCGTCGTCGGTCTCGCGCGAACCGTGGGTGCTCCCCTCCGAGCTGCTCGCGCCCGCGTCCTCCGCCTGAACCCGGCGCCTCCCGAGGCAGATGTGCACCGTTCCGGTGGGTTTCTGCCTCACGAGCGCCCGCCGGGCGTGGGTCAGCGGCCGAAGGTGGGCACCTGCTCGTGGAAGGGCGGGAAGGCGAAGTCGAGCTCGATGGTGGTGGCCGACGTGAGGGCGCCGAAGATCGGCGTGCGCACGAAGACCTGCACGATGTGATCGCCGAACGCAGGCAGGTCGGCGTCGATGAACACCGGCGAGGCGGCCATGCGGGCGTCGGTGTCGGCATCGAGGCCGGGCCGGGCCCGGTAGCGGGTGACGGTGATCTTCCCCTCGAGCGGGCCGCCCGCCGCGGCGTGCTCCTCGACGGCGAGCACCGCGGCCTCGAGGTCGTCGAGTGACTGGTACTTCAGCCCCACGTGGGGTGCCGACTCCGGCCACTCGACCATGTGGGCGTGGAAGTCGGCGCCGGCCGGCCCGGCCATCACCTCGGCCACCCGCTGCTCGAGCTCCCACTGGGCCTCGCCCATCCGGGCCAGGTACACCACGTTGTCGTGGTGGTTGGCGGTGGGCCCGTCGACCACCGCGCTGCAGAAGCCGTCGTCGCCGGGGCGGGGCCCGTTGTCGACCAGCTCGCACCCGAGGTCGGTGAACAGCGTGCGGGCCGCGACCTCCTCGCCCGGCCGGTAGTACAGCGCCAGGTGCCCGAGCACGCGGCTCGTCGCGTGCACCGCGTCTCGTCCCGGCGTCGTCGTCATCTGGCCCCCTCGGTCTGCCGAACCTCCATCCTGCCCCGATAGCGTCCCGGCATGGCCGTGCTCGTCGACCAGGCGATCTGGAACTGGAGGGGCCGTCGTTGGGCCCACATGGTCAGCGACGTCAGCTACGACGAGCTCCACGCGTTCGCCGAGCTGCTCGAGATCCCTCGCCGGGCGTTCCAGGGCGATCACTACGACGTCCCCGAGGACTACCGGGCCGAGGCGATCCGCCTGGGTGCGGTCGAAGTCGACGCCCGCGTGCTGGTGCGCCGCCTCCGGGCGGCCGGCCTGCGGCGGTCCCGGTCGGGGGCGGCGACGCCCGCCTGGTCGCCTGCCTAGCATCGGGGCATGGCCGACCTCACCCTCTTCCACAACCCCAAGTGCTCCAACTCGCGCCGTGCGCTCGAGGCGCTCGAGGCGGCGGGGGCCGAGTTCGACACCGTGCTCTACCTGAAGACCCCGCCGTCGCGGGCCGATCTCGAGCGCATCGTGGGGCACCTCGACGGGCCGGTCGCCGACCTGGTCCGCCACGACAACCGGTTCAAGGACCTCGGCCTCGATGCCGGGGCGTACGACGAGTCGGCCGCGGTCGTCGACCTCCTCGTCGAGCACCCCGAGCTCATGCAGCGGCCGCTGATCGAGACCGCGGAACGGGCCGCGGTGGCCCGTCCCCCGGAGGACGTCGTTGCCTCATTCGTGTGATGCGGGGGCATCCAAGGGCCGCTACGTCGTAGAGCGTTCGACCGGCTACTGTGCGTGAAAGACGCGGTGAGCTCCATCGCCGCAGGACGAAGGCCGGCAGGCGTGCCCGGCCGCAGAGGAAGCAGGAGGCGGTCAGGAGATGAGCGACGTGGGCGCGGGCGCCGACAAGGACGTGATCCTGAGCCTGATGGCGTGCACGGTGTCGCTGCTCGACGCCGACGGCAACATCATCATGGAGGCGCCCGACACCATGCCGACGCTGGGCTACGACACCCTCGTCTCGCTCAACGCCCGGCAGCTCATCCATCCCGAGGACCTCGCCCTCTACGAGACCATGGAGGAGACGGTCCTCACGAGCCCCGGCGCCGAGTTCGACTGCCAGCTCCGGATGCTCCACTCCGAGGGCCACTACGAGGTCATCGAGTGCTCGGCCCGCAACCTGCTCGACGACCCCCGGGTCGGGGCCATCCTCGTCACCACCCGCAACGTCTCGCGCCGCCACGCCCACGACCGCCTCCTCGCCGACGCCAACGCCGCGCTGGAGGCCATCGCCGCCGGCAAGCCGCTCTACGAGGTCGCCGGCCTCGTGCGCTCGTTGCTCGTGCACCAGGACTCCGACAACGAAGACCTGCCCGACGACGCCGAGGACCTCTTCGCCGCGCTCGAGGGCGACGAGACGCCCGGCGGTGCGCAGGCCCGCTGGATCCTGACCCTGGCCATGTCGAGCCACCGGGTCACCGCCGAGCTGCGGGAGCGGGCCACGGTCGACTCCCTCACCGGCCTCGTCAACCGGGTCGGCTTCACCGAGGCGATCCGCGACCACCTCGCCAACGCCGACGGCCCCGCCGCCGTGCTGCTGTTCGACCTCGACCGCTTCAAGCAGGTCAACGACGCCTACGGCCACTCGATCGGCGACGCCGTGCTCGTCTCGGTCGCCGACGCCCTCCGCCGCACCGTGCGCGCCGGCGACGTCGCCGCCCGGTTCGGTGGCGACGAGTTCGCCGTGCTGTGCCGTGAGCTCGAGGGCGACGACGCGGAGGTGGCCGCCCGCCGCGTCGGCCAGCGCCTCGCCGTCGCACTCGCCTCCACCCCCGGACCGGTCGGCACCGGCCTGCGGGCGGTGGCCTCCATCGGCGTGTCGGTCGACCGGGCCAACGGCCTCACCTGGGCCGACCCCGACTCCTGGATCGCCGACGCCGACCAGGCCATGTACGAGGCCAAGCGCCTCGGCCGGGGCCGCGTGATCGTCGCCGACCACGAGACCCGCCGCCGGGCCGGGCACCGCAGCCGGGTCGAGACCGGCCTGCGCGACGCCCTCGACACCGGCGGGCTCGAGGTCTGGTTCCAGCCGATCGTCGAGTTGCCGTCACGCGACGTCGTCGGCCACGAGGCGCTCCTGCGGTGGCGCAGCGCCGACGGCGAGGTCCACGCGCCAGGAGAGTTCCTCCAGATCGCCGAGGACTCCGGCCTCATGGCCGCCATCTCGCTGCGCACCCTCGGGGTGTCGTTCGAGGAGGCCGTCCGCTGGGCGCCCCTCGCCGACGGATCGCTGCCCTCGGTGTCGGTGAACCTGTCGGTCACCCAGCTGCTCGCCGACGACCTCCTCGAGATCGTCGAGAGCGACCTCGACCGCAGTGGTCTCGACCCCATGCGGGTCACCGTCGAGCTCACCGAGCACGTCCTCGGCGCCGACGAGCACCTCGTCGCCCGCCGGCTCAGCGACCTGCGTCGGCTCGGCATCAGCCTCGCCCTCGACGACTTCGGCACGGGCTGGTCGTCGCTGCGCCTGGTGCGCACGATGCCGTTCGACCTCATCAAGATCGACCGCACGTTCACCGCCGACGTCGACCAGAGCCCCGAGGGCGCCGAGTTCGCCGGGCGCATCGTCGCCCTCGCCCGGTCGATGGGCCGCAAGGTCGTGGCCGAGGGCATCGAGCGTGAGGCCCAGCTCGAGGTCATGAGCGCCATGGGCTGCCACTACGGTCAGGGATGGCTCTTCGGTGCCCCGGTGCCGCCCGAGCGCTTCGTCCGGCCCCGGCCCGGCCTCGGCCTCGAGGCCTGAGCCGACTCAGTCGCCGGTGCCGGCCATCGCCTGCGCGGTGGCGAGGGCATCGGCGGGAGCCACACCGGCCCGACCGACCAGGTAGCACGTGAGCGGAGCCGCCAGGCGCTCCGAGGCGTGGGCGGCGACACCGGCCAGGTCGAGGAGCGCCTCGACGTCGGCCTCGCTCAGCGGCTCGATGCCGAGCTGCTCGGCGAAGGCGCGGATCCACTCGTTCCCGGTCATCGATGTCCCCCTGGTGGTGGGCCGCCCGGCGAATGCGGCAGGCCCGGTGTCGTCGGTCCGGCAGCGTAGGGGGAACGGGACCGTAGGCTCGACGGCGTGGCGGCCGACGGCGACATCCCCCGTGCCGGCCCCGGCGACGACGCGCTGAGGGTCACCTCCTCCGTGGTGATCCCGGCCCATGAGCTCAGCTGGAGCTTCGGGCCCTCGGGCGGGCCCGGCGGCCAGCACGCCAACCGGGCCCACACCCGGGCCGAGGTGCGCTTCGACGTGCGCACCTCGACCGCGCTGTCGGACACCCAGCGCTCGCGGCTGCGATCGCGCCTGGGCGACGTCGTGATGGTGAGCGCCGACGACGAGCGCTCGCAGCTGCGCAACCGCCGTCTCGCCCTCGACCGGCTGCGGCGACGCCTGGCCGAGGCCCTCCGGGTCGATCCGCCCCGCCGCCCCACCCGCCCCACCCGGGGCGCGGTCGAGCGTCGCCTCGAGGCCAAGCGCCACCAGGCCGCCCGCAAGCGGGAACGGCGCCGGCCCCACGACGACTGACCCGAGGCGAGGCGAGGGCGTCCTCGTTAGCCTCGGCCCGTGCGCTTCGCCTTCAAGACCTCACCCCAACACACGACCTGGTCGGCGATGCTCGACGTCTGGCGGGCCGCCGACGACATCGAGCTCTACGAGTCGGGGTGGAACTTCGACCACTTCTACCCGATCTTCTCCGACGACTCCCACGGCCCGTGCCTGGAGGGCTGGACCACGTTGACGGCGTTGGCCCAGGCCACCCGCCGCATCCGCGTGGGCGTGTTGGTCACCGGCACCCCGTACCGGCATCCGGCGGTGCTGGCCAACATGGCGGCCACCGTCGACATCATCTCGGGCGGCCGCCTCGAGCTCGGGCTCGGCGCCGGCTGGAACGACGAGGAGGCCGATGCCTACGGCCTCGACCTCGGCGCGAACCTCACCGAGCGCTTCGACCGGTTCGAGGAGTACGTCGAGGTCGTGCAGTCGCTGCTCACCAACCCCACGACGAACTTCCAGGGCACTCACTTCCAGCTCACCGACGCCTGGTGCGAGCCCAAGCCGGTGCAACGGCCCCATCCGCCGATCGTCATCGGCGGGGCCGGCAAGCGCCGCACCCTCCCCATCGCCGCCCGCTTCGCCCAGCACTGGAACCACCCCGGCGGCACGGTCGAGATGTGGACCGAGGCACGCGATGTGCTGTGGGAGGCCTGCGCCGCCATCGGACGCGACCCGGCGGAGATCACCACCTCGATCCACCTGCTGGCCGATCCCGACAACCCGGGCAAGGCGGCCGAGCAGGCCGCGGCCTTCGCCGAGGCCGGCATCGACCTGGGCATCGTCTATCTCCCACCGCCCCACGGCCCCGCCACCCTCGAGGCCCACGCCGTGGCCCTCGCCCCCCTCGCCGGCTGAACAAGGAGCCACACCATGGACATCGGGATCTTCCACCAGCCCCAGACCGTCGACGAGGCGGTCACCCTGGCCCAGGAGGTCGCCGCCGGCGGCTTCAGCACCTTCTGCATGCCGCAGATCTTCGGCATCGACGCGCTCACCACGCTGGCCGTGGTCGCACGGGAGGTCCCCGGCATCGGCCTCGCCACCGGTGTGGTGCCCACCTACCCGCGCCACCCGATGATGCTCGCCGCCCAGGCGCTCACGGTGCAGCAGGTGTCGGGTGGCCGCCTCACGCTCGGCATCGGCCTGTCGCACCAGATCGTGATCGAGGGCATGCTCGGCATCTCCTTCGAGAAGCCGGTGCGCCACCTGCGCGAGTACCTCTCGATCCTCATGCCGCTCGTCAACGGCGAGGCGGTCGACGCCGAGGGCGAGACCCTCACCGGCAAGCTGGCCCTCGACGTCCCCGATGCCCCGCCCGTACCGGTGCTGGTCGCCGCGCTCGGCTCGCAGATGCTCGGCGTCGCCGGTCGTCTCGCCGACGGCACCGTCACCTGGATGACCGGGCCCACCACCATCGGCTCCCACATCGCACCGACGTTGGCCAAGGCGGCGTCCGAGGCCGGCCGGCCCGCGCCGCGGGTCGTCTGCGCCCTGCCCGTGTGCGTCACCGACGACGAGGCCGGTGCCCGCGAGGCCGCCGGCGAACGCTTCGCCGGCTACGGGTTCCTGCCGTCGTACCGGGCGATGCTCGACCGCGAGGGTGCCGCGGGCCCGGCCGACGTGGCCATCGTCGGCGATGCCGCCTCCGTGCGGGCCGGGGTCGAGCGGGTGTTCGAGCAGGGCGCCACCCAGTTCGTCGCCGTGCCCTACAAGAACCGCCAGGCCACCCTCGAGGTGCTCGCCGGCCTGCTCTGACCGGGGCGGGACGGCCGGCCGCAGAGCCGGGTCAGGTCTGGTCGGCGCCGTCCGAGGCGCCGGCCCTGGCCTGGTTCCGGGGATGGCTGTCGGTGGCCTCGCGGAGCGTGGACGCGGTCATCCGGACCTCTGCGGTCGGGACCGCCACGCCGATCAGGCAGACCTCCCTGCCGTCGTCGTCGAGGAGCGGCCAGCCCATCGCCAGCGCCGGCACCCGGGTGCCGTCGGCCCGCAGGTAGGTCTTCATCAGGAACTCGCCCCGGCCCTCGGCGGCGAGGGCGCGAGCGGTGCGGGCGCGGTCCTCCGGGGCCGTCATGTCGATGGTGCGCCGTCCGCAGATCTCCGAGATCGGCAGGCCCCAGAGCTCGGCCGCCCGGTTGTTCGCCCGGAGGATGACCCCGTCGGACGAGAGCAGGACCATGGCGACCTCGGCGGTGTGGAACAGCACGTCGAGCGCCGGTGCGAGGTCGTCTAGGCGGTCGGCCACCTCTGCGCTCGTGGGGTTGGCCGGCTTCCACGCGGGCGCCCGCGTCACCTGGGCGAGGGCCAGCTCGGCCTCGGCGAGGGCCAGTCGCTTCTCGGCGACCCGGAGGCGATCGAGCAGGGCCTCACGATCGAGCTCGTCGTCGGGCACCACGTCGCTCGTCACTGTCGTCTCCGGTCGTCTGCTCTGCAGGCCCACTCCCGGGAGCCACCGGAACCGAAGCTACGGGAGCGGGCGCCCCGCGTGGATCGCCCAGATGAGGTAACCCGCGTGGGTATCGGCACCGGCCGGGGTGGCGGGGCCACGGACGGCGGTGGCCAGGGGCGGCCGGGCCTCAGACGGGGGCCTCGGTGCGGCGGATCGAGGTGGCCTCGATCGAGTGATCGGCGAGGTCGGCGAGGAGGTCGTCGCGGACCGCACGGCGGGCGTGGTCGTCCCACAGGTTCACCCGCTGGAGGGGGTCGTGCTCCAGGTCGTAGAGCTCGCCCTCGGTGCCGTCGTGCACCGTGCCGGGTCGGTAGGTGGTGCACACCCATCCGTCGCGGGTGATGGTGCGCAGGTGCATCTCGGTGCCGTCGGGCTGGCGGCTGTCCCACTCGGTGAGCACCCGCTCGAAGCCGCGGGCGTCGGCGTCGGTGTCGTCGGCAGGGAGGGGTGAGCCGTCCATCCACTCCGGCACGTCGACGCCGGCGATGCGGCAGAACGTGGGGGCCAGGTCGACGAGGCCGACCGGGCGTGAGACCCGACCGGGCTCGGCGGCCGCCGACGGCGCCGGACGCCAGATCAGCGGCAGCCGCATCAACGAGTCGACGTGGTACGGCCCCTTGAACAGGAGGCCGTAGTCGCCCTGGAACTCGCCGTGGTCGGTGGTGAACACGACGTCGAGGTCGTCGGCCCAGCCCTTGGCGGCGATGGCGGCGAGCACCCGGCCGATGGCCTCGTCGATGAGCTCGTTCTCGATGTGGGCGAGGGCGTTGACCTCGCGGACCTGGTCGGCGGTGAGGGTGGACGGCACCCACTTGGCGGGGGCTTCGTAGTTGCCGACGAGCTCCCCGTCGTACCAGAGCCGCCAGTGGCGGGGCTTGGCGTCGAGGATGGCCTCGCGCTCGGCCGGTGACTCCGGGTAGCCGACGGGCAGGTCGAGGTCGCGCCAGTCGACGCGGGAGCGCTCCGACTCGGGCGGGTCCCACGGATGGTGCGGGTCGGGGAAGCTCATCCAGCAGAACCAGTCGGCATCGGCCTCGAGCCCGTCGAGCCACGCGATCGTGCGGTCGGCGACCCAGTCGGTGTGGTACCACTCGCGCGGGATCGGGTTGAGCTTCACCTGGGGGGCGCCGGTGTCGCCGCCGCCGACGCCACTGACGTCGAGGTCGGCGTCGAGCACCTGGAAGAAGCCGCCGAGGGCCTCGGGGTGCTCGGTGCGCACGAAGTTGGCGTAGTGGTTGAACCCGACGGCGCCGTGGGTGGCGAGCTCCATGTGGTCAAAGCCGCGGTGGGGGCCGGGCTTGCCGCTGAAGCCGATCCGGTTCTCCTCGAAGCGGAGGAAGGGGTCGAGCAGCGGCTCGAAGTGGGCCTTGCCGATGAGGGCGGTGCGGTAGCCGGCCCCGCCGAGCACGGCGGCGACGCTGGGCGCGTCCTCGGGGAGCGGCACGCCGTTCATCCAGACGCCGTGGTGGCCCACGTGCTGGCCGGTGACCATGGTGGCGCGCGAAGGCATGCAGACGACGTTCTGGGGCTGGGCCCGGTCGTAGCTGACGCCCTCGGCGGCGAGGCCGTCGATCACCGGTGTGCGGGCGACCGCCCCGCCGTTGGCGCCGATGGCGTCGTAGCGCATCTGGTCGGTGGTGATGAAGAGGATCTTGCGGCCCACGATGGGTCTCCTCAGTCCTGGCCGGCGGGGCCGGTGGTGTCGGCGGTGGTGGGGGCAGTGGCGGTGGCGGGCTCGGGGTTCAGCTCGCGGGCGTCGAGCATGCGGGCGAGGTTGGCGATGGCCTCGGAGATGGCGCCGTCGAACACGAAGGCCATCGGCTCGGGGAGGATCTCGGTCGAGTACACGAGCAGGCAGCTCGGCCCGCCGGGCACCGGGTCGTCGATGACGTCCATGGTGCCGAGGTGGAACTTCATCGGGATGGGCCCGGTGACCTTGTACTGGAACCGGCGCAGCCGGTGGTCGAGGGTGACGATGTCCTCGATCAGCGGGATGCCGGTGCGCAGCGTCAGGGTGCGCACGCCGTCGGCCACCTGGGCGTCGACCACGCCGGGGAACCACTCTCGGATGCGTTCCGGCGCGGCGAGGACACCCCAGACGTCGTCGGCGCTGCGCTGGATGCGGGCGTGGCTGCGGAGGGTCGCCATCCACGTTCCTTTCAGAGTGACTGCAACGAGGAGACCGAGGGTATCCCGCCGGGGGATAGCGTTTCCCGCCGTGCCCCTACCCCCCTCGATCCGTGCGCGCGCCCGGGAGCTCGCGACCACGGCCGTCCACCGCTCCTGGCTGCTCGCCAAGCGCCACGGCCTGGTCACACCCCGCCATCCGCTCTCCGGGCAGTTCCGGTCGATGGGGGAGGGCAGCTGGATCGCCTTCCCGCCCGGCGACTACGTGAACGCCCACGCCGTGAGCATCGGCCGCAACTGCGTGCTCGGCGCCGATGTGACCCTCGCGGTGGGCATGCCCACCGAGGTCTACCCCGCCGACTGCGACCCCGTGATCGAGTTCGGCGACCGCACCACCGTGGGCAAGAGCTGCTGGTTCGTGGCCCGGGAGAAGATCGTGCTCGAGGAGGACGTCACCCTCGCGCCGAACGTCTACATCACCGACCACAACCACACCTACGCCGACCCGTGGCTCCCGGTCGGTCAGCAGATCCTCCAGTGCGAGCCGGTCCGCGTCGGCGCCGGCACCTGGATCGGCACCAACGTGGTCGTGCTCCCCGGGGCGGACATCGGCCGCAACTGCGCCGTCGCCGCCGGCACGGTGGTGCGCGGAACCATCCCCGACCACTCGGTCGTCGCTGGCGTGCCGGGCAAGGTGGTGCGGCGCTGGTCCGAGGCCGACGGCTGGCAGCCTCCGATGGCCAAGCCGGTCGTGGTGCTGCCGGGCTGGCCCGTGGGCGTGCCCCCCGCCGACCGCGACTGACCCCGCCCTCGTCGACCCCGTGCGCGCCGCGGGCATAGCAGCGGTGCTGGCGGTGCTGTTCTGCCCATGGACCGTCGATGCGCCGTTCTCATGATCTCCGGGAGCCTGCGGAGGGAGTCGACCAACACCGCGGCCCTGCGCACCGTCGAAGCGGTCGCGCCACCCGGGATGGTGCTCGAGCTCTACCGAGGCGTGTCGGAGCTGCCCCACTTCAACCCCGATGACGAGGGCCCGGAGCGCCACCCCGCCGTCGACGACCTCCGTGCCGCCATCCGCGCCGCCGACGCGGTCCTCATCTCGACCCCGGAGTACGCCGGCGACCTCCCGGGCTCGTTCAAGAACGTGCTCGACTGGGCCGTCGGCGACGACCACAGCGGATCCATGTACGGGAAGCCGGTGGCGTGGATCAACTGCTCCCGACGGGGAGCGACGGATGCTCACGCCGCCCTTCGGCGGGTGTTGGGCTATCTCGGCGCGAGGCTGGTGGACGAGGCCTGTGTCGCAGTGCCGGTGGGAACCGATGCCATCGGACCGGATGGGACGATCGCGTCGGAGGACCTCCGCGGGCCGCTCGCCCTTGCCCTCACGCGACTCGCCTCGGCGGTCTGAAGGGAGGCGCGATGCTCACGGTCGCACGGGGCCGAGCGGCGCGCCGCCGAGGCTTCGCCTCAGCGTCAGTGCCGCGGCGATGATCCACGCGTCGGTCACCGTCAGGCCGAGACGTTGGAACAGCCCGGTCGGTAGCCCGGTGGCGGTGAGCGCCAGCGCGATCGCTGACGTGGCGCCGGCGGCGATTCCGGACACGGCGAGTCGGCGGTGGCCCATGGCGAGCAACGCCGGGGCGGCGAGCAGGGG
Source organism: Acidimicrobiales bacterium (assembly GCA_965279255.1). Lineage (GTDB taxonomy): Bacteria > Actinomycetota > Acidimicrobiia > Acidimicrobiales > Acidimicrobilacustridaceae > CAMFLJ01. Next base: position 3,191,755 of record OZ257146.1, on the reverse strand, counting down.
AGTGGCGGCGAGGGTCACGTAACCGGTGGTGGCGAACAGGCCGTGGAGCCGGTCGACCAACTCGGACCGGTCGAGCGGCGTGGCCGCGACCGCCAGCGTGGCCAGTCCCGTCGCAGAGGCCGCGATCCACGCTCGTCCAGCGAGGGTGGAGCGGAGCGCCCACCCGAACGCCGGGAGGGACAGCCCGAAGGTGACGAATCCGGCGGTCATGAGCCAGCGGGTGTCGGCACCGACCGCCGCCAACTGGCTGATGGCGTCGTCGACCCAGGAGTACGGCGCGCTGGTGGTGGCCGAGCCGATGACCCACGCGCCGATGAACCCGGCCGGTCCGACCACCCCGCCGAGCATGGCGGTTCGAACCGGATCTCGCATGGCGACACGGTAGAGGGGTGGGGCCCACCCGGGTTCAGGGCTCCGGCGCCCCGTGGTCCCGGGGGCGTCGGTGGCGCCGCGCCGGCGGGCTCAGCCGACCGTGATCTGGTCGAGCTTGGCCTGCAGGTACTCGCCGGCGTTGAACGGGGCGAAAGCATCCGGCGGGTCGAGCCCGGGGAGCGGTGCGATCTCGACGTCCCACGACGATTCGCAGAAGTAGACGAGCGACACGAGCGACTCGTCCGGCGCCTCGTCGGCAGGTGGCAGCACCCGATGCGGGGCCGAGCGCCAGCGCCCGTTGCTCCACGCGGCCAGGAGGTCACCGCAGTTCATGACGATCGAGCCCTCGATCCAGGGGGCGTCGACCCAGGTGCCGTCGAGCAGTTGCACCTGGAGGCCGCCGAGCCCGGGCTGGCGGTCGAGGATGGTGATGGTGCCGAAGTCCGTGTGGGGCCCGATCCGCCACTGCCCGGGCTCGGGCGGGCCGACATGGGCCCGCGCCGGGTACCAGTTGATGTTCATGGCGCTCTCGACGCCGGCGCGCTCGGCGAGGTAGCGGGTGTCGGCGAGGCCCAGGGCCACGGCGGCGAGCTCGAGGAGCTCGAGGTGCAGGGCTTCGACGGCGGCCAGGTGGGCGTTGGCCGCGGCCCTCAGGTCGGGGACCTCGTCGGGCCACACCGCGGTCAGGGCTGCCTCGTGACCGGGGAGGTCGGACGTGGGGCAGACGTACGACTCCTTCATGTCCGGCGGTGATTCCTCGCCCGAGGCGTAGGCGTTGGCCTCGGCACCGAAGGGCACCCAGCCGCGGGTGCCGAGCCGCTCGGCCCGGTACGGCTCCTTCTGCTCGACCGGGAGGTGGAAGAAGTCCATCGCCGCGGCGCGCAGCGCCGCCGGGATCTCGGCCGGCACCGGATCGCCCGTCACGAGCACGAAGCCGGCGTCGCGCATCGACGCGTCGAAGTCCGCGGCGACGGCAGCCTTCTCCTCAGGGGTGCCGTGCCGCCACCGCTCGAGGTCGATGGTCAGGACGGGGCTCGTGGGGGTCACGGGTGGGCTCCTTCGGATGACGGTCCGGGGGACGCGGTGGCGGGGAGGTGGTCGTGGGTGGGATGTTCGCCGGGGCGCCGGCCGGGGAGGCGCGGCGCCAGGAAGCCGGCGGTGACGGCGGCGGCGACGGTGGTGAGGAACGACAGCCCGATGGCGAGCGGCAGCCGGCTCTCGAGGTGGGCGATGACGATGGCGGTGACGCTGGTGCCGACCGCGGCACCGAGGAGGTTGGCGAGCTGGACGCCCGCAGTGGCCTCTCCCTCCTGGCCGGGGGGAGCGAACTCGACCGCCACCGTCTGGCAGATGGTGAAGGCCAGACCGCACCCGAAGGCGCCGATGGCGGTGGCGGGGTAGGCGATCCAGAACGGCACGGCGTCGAAGACCAGCGACGCCGCCATCGCCAGGCCGACTGCGCTCACGAACCCACCGAAGGCGGCTACCCGGGGCCGTCGCTCCGGGGCCAGGCGGGCCTGGTACCAGGCGCCGGAGGTCCAGAAGATGGCCGCCGCGGTCAGCGGCATGCCGGCCAGGATCAACGGCTGGCCCTTGAGCTCGCGCAGCAGCAGCGGCAGGAACGACTCCATCGTGAGGTAGGCGAAGGCGATGGCCAGCCCGACGGCGACCGCGGCGGGGATGCCCGGCTTCGCCCGCCACGTGCCCGCCGGCATCGTGGCCCGGGCACCGATGACGCCGATCACCAGGCCGACGCCGGCGAGGGGCAGCCACCGCAGGTCGGACGCGCTGCCGGCGACCACGCCGAGGCCGAGCCCGGCGGCCAGGAGGAGCGGTCCCCAGGCCGGGCCGGAGGGAGCGGTGGCGGGGGTGCCCTTCTCGAGGGGCGGGCGGCGGGCGATCTCGGGCACGAGCAGCGCCGCGCACAGCGCCACCACGGGGATGATCCCGCCGAAGATCCACCGCCAGCCGATGGACTCGGCGACCGCGGCCGAGATGCTCGGCCCCACCAGACCGGGGACGATGAACACCGTGGAGATGGCGCCGAGCATGAGCGGCCGCAGCCGCAGGGGCACGTACCGGGCGATGATCACCAGCTGGAGGCTCATCGAGCCACCCGCACCGAGGCCCTGGAGGAACCGGCCCAGCGCCACCGTCTGCATCGACGGAGCCAGGGCGGCGGCCAGCAGGCCCACCGCGAAGAGCACGAGGGTGAGCACGAGCGGGCGCAGGGTGCCCCAGCGGTCGGCGAGGCGGCCGCCGAACGGGGCGGCGAGCACGGCAGCCACGAGCGGCGCGGCGATGGCCCACCCGTAGGCGCCGACCCCGCCGACGTCGTCGAGCACCGCCGGCATGGCCGTGGCCGAGCCGATGATCTCGAAGGCGTTGGAGCCGAGCAGGAGGATGAGCCCGATGGTGAGTGCCCGCAGGTCGGGTCCGAACAGCTCGCCCCAGCGGGGACGCTCGTCGGGAGGCCCGGGGGGCGCGACCGGGGCGGGCGCGTCCGTGGTCACCAGTCCTCCTGCAGCGGCGCGGCTCCCCCGTCGGCTACGGGGCTCAGCGTTCAACAAAGTGTTGCAAAGCGCTGCGGGCCGATGGTGTCCGTCGTGTGAACTCCGCGGTCGGCCCCCGCCGCTCGGGGAGGGCCTCGCCGCCGGCCGGGTCGGATCGCCGACGATCCGTGGCGCGGAGGTGGTTCACTGGACGGGCGGCGCCGTCGGGCGCAGCGACGTCCGGTCGGGAGCCGGGCGCCAGCGAGAAGGAGGCGACCGTGGTCGCAGTGATCATCGTGATCGTCCTGGTGGTGCTGATCGTCGGCTTCGTGTGGCTGGCGTACAACGGCATCGTCCGGGCGCGGAACCAGGTCGACAACGGCTGGTCGCAGATCGACGTGCAGCTGAAGCGCCGTGCCGACCTCATCCCCAACCTGGTCGAGACGGTCAAGGGCTACGCCGCCCACGAGGCCAACACCCTGCAGGCCGTCATCGCCGCCCGCAGCCAGAGCGTCAGCGCCACCACCCCGGCCGAGGCGGCTGCGGCGGAGGGCCCGATCACCGAGGCCCTGGGCCGGCTGTTCGCCCTGCAGGAGGCCTACCCGAACCTCAAGGCCGACGTGAGCTTCCAGCAGCTGCAGCAGGAGATCACCTCGACCGAGGACCGCATCGCCTACGCGCGGCAGTTCTACAACGACTCGGTGCTGGGCTACCACAACAAGATCGACACCTTCCCCGGTGTGCTCGTGGCCAAGATGGGCTCCTTCCCGCACCGCGAGTTCTTCGACGCCCCGCCGGCCGACGAGGCCGTGCCGAAGGTCCAGTTCTGACCTCCACGGCCCCGGCCGCGCCCGCGCACCACGGACCGACCTCCGGCCCCCGACGATGAGCGACGCCACCGCCTTCATCTCCGAGCAGCGCCACAACCGGCGTGCCAGCGTGATCATCCTCGCCGGCACGTTCGGGCTGCTCTTCATCGTCGGCAACCTGGTCGCGGCGGTGCTCGGGGCCTACTCGAAGACCGGCGACTGCACGACCGTCAGGTCGGCCCGTACGGGGGCGCTCGAGCAGTCGTGCACGACCACCTACCAGCTCCGGCCCACGGTGCTCGCCATCGTGGCGCTGGTCATCATCGGGTACCTGCTCTTCGCCTGGCTGGCGTCGTCGACCGCGGCGCTCACCATGGTGCAGGCCCGCCCGGCCGACGGCCCCGAGTTCGCCGAGCTGCGGGCCCTGGTCGAGCAGATGTCGATCGCCGCGGGCATCCCGATGCCCAAGGTGTTCGTGGTCGACGACCGGGCACCGAACGCCTTCGCCACCGGCCGCAACCCGAAGCACGCCGCCATCACCGTCACCACCGGGCTGCTCGCGATCATGTCGCGTCGCGAGCTGCGCGGCGTGCTGGCCCACGAGATGTCGCACATCCGCAACCGCGACATCGCGGTGACCACGCTGGCCGTGCTGGCCGTGGGCGCCATCGCGGTCATCGCCGACATCGGCATCCGCATCGGCATCTTCAGCGGGGGTCGCGGCCGCGACAACAGCGGCGGCGGCATCATGCTCCTGCTCTCACTGGCGATCTACCTGATCGCGGTGCCGGCCGGCCTGCTGCTGAAGGCGGCGTTGAGCCGCAAGCGCGAGAGCCTCGCCGACGCCAGCGCCGTCGAGCTCACCCGCGAGCCGGGCGCCATCCGCTCGGCCCTCGAGAAGCTCGAGGCCGACACCACCGTCATCTCCCACTCGTCGGCGGCCACGGCGCACCTCTGGATCGAGTCGCCGCTCGAGCGTGAGGGCGGCAAGGGCATGCTCGGCTCGTTCGGCCGAATGATGGACACCCACCCGCCGCTCGCGGAGCGCATCGCCCTGCTGCGGTCGATGGAGGGGCTCGACCCCGACGGCCGGGGCCCGAACGACCCCTACCCGCCGCCGGCTCCGCCCGCGGCTCCGCCCGTCGCCCCGGCCTAGAGCTGCCCCCCCGGAGCTGACCCCTAGAGCTGCGGGGGCGGCAGGGGAGCGGTCGGCTCGTCGTCGTCGGGCTCGGTGGCCCGCTCGACCACGACCGCACCTTCGACCGGGCCCTCGATGGGAGCTTCGATCCCGGCCAGGGCCCGCATGCCGAGGGCCCCGAGGCCGGCGAGGATGCCGCCGCTCTCGCCCACGACGATGTCGGGCGTGATCTTCACGTGGCCGGCGGCGATCTCGCGCAACGCCGCCACGAGGGCGGTCTGCTCGGGGCCGATGGCCGCCCGCTGGGCCTCGAAGCCGGCGGCGCGGGCCAGGCCCAGCTTCTGCTCGGCCTCGGCCGAGGCGCCACCGATGGCGCGGATCTTCTCGCCCTCGGCGTTGCCGGTGGTGGTGATGACGGCGGCCTCGCCCTGGGCCCGGGCGGCGGCGGCCTTGGCGTTGGCCGACTCGATCTCGATCGAGACGTTGGCCTGGGCCAGCTGGGCCTGCATGTCGGCCACGCCGCGCTGCTGCTCGAGCGAGACGCGGGCCTCCTGGGCCTCCTGCTGGTTGGCGAAGGTCTGCTTCTCCTGGGAGGCGATCTCCCGGCTGGTCAGGACCTGCACCAGGTCGACGGGGAACACGACGTCCTGGATGTAGACGCCGCGCGTCTCGACCTCGTAGCGGTCGAGGTAGCTGCGGATGTACACCTCGGCCTCGGCCTGCACGGTGTCGCGCTTCTCGATGAACTCGGTGGCGCCCAGCGACTGCAGCTTGTTGCGGAAGTAGTTGCCCACCGCCGACTGCAGCACCTCGTTCACCAGGTTCTGCATGGTGCCGACCATCGAGATGACCTTGGGGGCCCGGGTGTCGGGCACGTGGATCTGGACCTGGAGGTCGATGCTGAAGTCGAAGGCCTCCTTGCTCTTGGCCTCGATGGGAGAGAGCCGGGAGTCGAGGTTGTGAGCCTCGCTGTTGGCCTGCGACCAGTTGAGGGTGAGGATCGACGTGGGCACGACCTCGGCCTCGTAGATGCGAGGGTTCAGCGTGTACTTGCCGGTGCGCAGCGGCTCGGACCAGATGCCCTGGTGGCCGGGCTTCACGATGGAGCCGAACTTGAACTCGGTGCCCGAGGTGTCCTCGGTGGGCAGGCCCACGTAGCTCTTGATGACGGCGACCTCGCCCTGCTTCACCACGAGCATCTCCCGCAGCTCGACGCGCACGAGGAAGGGGTTGAGCAGGTACGAGCCGTAGAGCAGGGGGTCGTGCTGGAGGCCGATGCAGCCACCGCTGTCGAGGAAGGCCTGGTAGTCCTGGTAGTTGTCGTGGAGGTTGTTCTTGGAGGCCAGCACGGCCTGGATGACCTGCACCGACGAGGTCGTGGTCTCCTCGAGCTGGTTGATGTCGTCGAACCCGCCGATGCGGTTGGCGATGTCACCGGAGGCCGGGCCCTCGAGCGTGGTCACCACGCCGACGAGGTCGCGCTCGCCGGCCGGGGTGATGTTGAACACCTTGAGGGCGTTGGGGTCGACCTGGCTGATCGAGTTGGCGGCGGCCTCCGACACGACCTCGCCGAAGGTCTGGTCGGAGGTGGCCACGATGAACCCGACGGGATGCAGCGGAGCGGTGGTACCGGGAGGGAGCACCGGGCGCTGCACGCCGCGCTGGCCACCGTTGCCGAGGAAGCCGCGGATGTCGGCGAAGTTCCCGAACTCGGGCTTGTAGAGCGCCGACTTCATGCCGGTCGGGAGCGAGTCGCCGACCTGGGCCCACACCACCCCGATGTGGTCGGGCGGCACCTGGACCCACGGGTAGCGGGTGACCAGGTTGACCGGCCAGAGCTTGAAGCGCAGGCCCGGCATGAGCAGGTCGGCCTGGTAGCCGGCCTCGCCGTTCAGGGCGATGAGCTCGTCCTCACCCAGCTTTCGCCCGACGCGCTTGGAGACGAGCCCGACCTCCGACGGCCCGATCGAGTGGAACGACCGGAGCACGACCACCAGCACCACGAGGGCGACGAGGGCGATCGCGACGAGCATGACCAGGTTCATGGGTGTCTCCGCTGTCGAGGCTGGGGGCGACCCCCGGCCGAGGTCCAGGTCCGGGTGTGTCCCCCGACCCCCGCAGGTGTCCGCCGCGCGGCACGCTACCGGCCCCCGCCGGCTACTGCCCGGGCCGTTCGGATCATCCGGGCTCGGCGCCGTTTCCGCAGCTGGGGCGCTCATGGCGTACCCTCTGCGCGCCCGGGCGGCACCCGGGATGGTCGTCACGACGGTGGCGAATCGAGTCGTCCACCCCATACTGGACGGCTCGCACGCATGGAAGGACACCATGGAATTCGCAGTCGGCTCCAAGGTCATCTACCCCGCACACGGCACCGCCGAGGTCATCGGCCGGTCCGTTCGTGAGGTCGACGGGGAGAAGATCACCTACCTGGAGCTCTCGGTCGCCGCCGGCGACGAGTCCTGGCGTGGTGGTGCCCTCAAGGTCTCCGTCCCCGAGGACCGCGCCGAGGACCTGGGCGTGCGCCCCGCGATCTCCCTCGAGGAGGTCGACGACGTCCTCGCCGTGCTGGCCGTGCGCTCGGTGCGCGTGCCCACCAACTGGTCCCGGCGGTTCAAGAACCACCAGGAGAAGATGAAGTCCGGCGACATCTACGAGTGCGCCGAGGTCGTCCGCAACCTGGCCCTCCGCGATCGCCAGTCGTCGCTGTCCAGCGCCGAGAAGGCCATGCAGGTCCGGGCCCGCCGCATCCTGGTGTCCGAGCTCGCCGTCTCCTGGGACGTCACCCTCGAAGAGGCGGGCGACCGCGTCGACGCCGTCCTCGCCGACGACTGAGCGCCCCGTGCGCGAAGGTGTCGCCCCATGGGGGACACCTTCTGGGATCTGGTGGCGCGGGCGGGTGCGGAGCACCCTGATCGCGTCCTGCTCGCCGATGACGTCGGGCGTGAGCTGACCGCCGCAGGCCTGGTGGCCGCGGCCGAGGTCGCCGCCGCCGGCCTGCACGACCTCGGGGTCGGCCCCGGCACGACCGTGTCGTGGGTGCTGCCCACGGTGCTCGAGGCGCCGGTGCTGATCGCCGCGCTGGCCCGCCTCGGCGTGGTGCAGAACCCGATCATCCCGCTGCTGCGCCACCGTGAGGTCGGGCTCATCACCACCGAGGTGGGCACCGAGCTGATGATCGTCCCGCGCGTGCTGCGGGGCTTCGAGCACGCGGCCATGGCCGAGGAGCTGGGCCTGCGGACGCTGGTGCTCGACGTCGACGGCGAGGTCCCGTCGGAGATGCGCCTGCCGGCGGGCGACCCGTCGACGCTGCCGGCCCCGCCGACCGACGGCGGCGAGTACCGCTGGGCCTACTACTCGTCGGGCACCACGGCCGCCCCCAAGGGGATCCGCCACACCGACGCCTCGTTGATGGCGTCGTCGGCCGGGATGCTCGACGGCATCGGGTTCGCCGAGGGCGACGTCTACCCGATCGCCTGGCCGTTCACCCACATCGGGGGCATGACGATGCTCACCACCGCGCTGCGGGGCGGCGCCCGAATGGTGCTGTTCGACACGTGGGACGCCGCCACCAGCCCCGAGCGGATGGCCGCCCACGGGCCGACGGTGCTCGGCTCGGCAACGCCGTTCTTCCGCGCGTTCATCGAGGCCCATGCCCGCAGCGGCGGCAGCCTGTTCACCGAGGTGCGGGCGTGCGTCGGTGGTGGCGCGCCGATCCCCGCCGAGATCAGTCGGGAGCTGGCCGAGGCCTTCGGGGTCAACGGCGTGGTCTCGTCCTACGGGCTCACCGAGTTCCCGATCGCCACGAGCCAGAGCCCGTCGGAGACGGCCATCGGCACGTCGGTGGGCCGCTTCGTGGCCGGGGTCACCGGCCGGGTGGTCGACGGCGAGCTGCGGCTCAAGGGCCCGCAGTGCTTCCTCGGCTACCTCGACCCCGAGCTCGACGCCAAGGCCTTCGACGACGAGGGCTGGTTCCGCACCGGCGACATCGCCACCATCGACGACGACGGCACGGTGCACATCACCGGGCGCCTCAAGGACGTCGTGATCCGCAATGCCGAGAACATCTCCGCCCTCGAGGTCGAGGAGGTCGTGATCACCCATCCCGACGTCGTCGACGTGGGGGTGGTGGGCGTGGCCGATGCCCGTACCGGCGAGCACGTCTGCGCCTGCGTGGTGCTGCGGGAGGGGGCCTCGATCGACGTCGCCGCCCTCGGAGCCCACTGCACCGAGAAGGGCCTGGCCCGCCACAAGTGCCCCGAGCAGGTGCTGGTGGTCGACGTGATCGAGCGCAACCCCATGGGCAAGATCCAGAAGGACCCCCTGCGCGCCCTGGCCGCCGCTGCCGCCGAGGCCACGGCGGGCTGATCGGGTGGGCGGGCGCCCGACCGGGTGCGCTCCGACCCAACATGAATAGAATATGCAAGTTCCGGTCCGAGAGGGGATGCCCTGATGAACGTCGATGACATGATCTTCGTGAGCGTGGACGACCACGTGGTCGAGCCGCCCGACATGTTCGACGGCCGCATGCCGGCCAAGTACGCCGACCTGGCGCCGAAGATCGTGCGCAACCGCAAGGGCGACGACGTCTGGGAGTTCGACGGCAACAAGATCCCCAACATCGGGCTCAACGCCGTGGCCGGCCGCCCCAAGGAGGAGTACGGCGTCGACCCGACCTCGTACGACGAGATGCGCCCGGGCTGCTTCGACGTCCACGAGCGGGTGAAGGACATGAGCGCCGGCGGCGTGCTGGCGTCGATGAACTTCCCGTCGTTCCCCTCGTTCTCCGGCCGCCTGTTCCTCGGCACCGAGGACAAGGACCTCGCCACCGCGGTGGTGCGGGCCTACAACGACTGGCACATCGAGGGCTGGTGCGGGGCCTACCCGGACCGGTTCATCCCGATGGCCATCCCCATGCTGTGGGACCCGGAGCTCACCGCCCAGGAGATCCGCCGGGTCGCCGAGATGGGCTGCCACTCGTTGACCTTCACCGAGAACCCCTCGACTCTCGGGCTGCCCAGCTTCCACTCCGACCACTGGGACCCGATGTGGAAGGCGATCGTCGACACCGACACGATCCTCAACATCCACCTCGGCTCGTCCGGGCAGCTGGCCATCACCGCCCCTGACGCCCCGATCGACGTCATGATCACCCTGCAGCCGCTGAACATCTGCCAGGCGGCCGCCGACCTGCTCTGGTCGCGGGTGTTCAAGGAGTACCCCACCCTGCGCGTCGCCCTCTCCGAGGGTGGCACCGGCTGGATCCCGTACTTCATGGACCGCCTCGACCGCACCTACGACATGCACCGGGCCTGGACCGGCCAGGACTTCGGGTCGAAGGTGCCGAGCGAGATCTTCCTCGAGCACTTCATGACCTGCTTCATCGCCGACCCGATCGGCCTGCAGCTGCGCAACGAGATCGGCATCGAGAACATCTGCTGGGAGATGGACTACCCCCACTCCGACTCGTCGTGGCCGACGGCCCCCGAGGAGTTCGCCGCGGCGGCCACGAAGTACGGCGTCACCGACGTGGAGATCGACAAGATCACCCACGAGAACGCCATGAAGTGGTACCAGTTCGACCCCTACGCCATCCGCCCGCGCGAGAAGTGCACGGTCGCCGCGCTGCGTGCCGAGGTCGAGGGCCACGACGTGTCCGAGAAGTCGTACGACACGGGCCGCTTCGAGAAGTCCGCCCCCGACCTGGGCGAGCTGCAGGCCAAGGCGACCGCCTGATGGAGCTCGTCGGCACGACCGTCCTCGTCACGGGCGGGGCCTCCGGCCTGGGCGAGGCCACCGCCCGCTACTTCGTGGGCCAGGGCTCGAACGTCGTGGTCTTCGACCGAGACGTCGAGCGGGGCAAGGCCATCGAGTCCGAGCTCGGCGGCAAGGTGGTCTTCGTGGCGGGCAGCGTGCTCGACGACGACGACACCCAGGCCGCCGTCGCCGCCGCCACCGACCTCGGTGGCCTTCGCGGCGTCGTCGCCTGCGCCGGCGGGGCCCGCAGCAGCGCCCGCACCATCGGTCGTGACGGCACGCCCCACGACCGCGACCTCTTCACCGACACGGTCGACCTCAACCTGGTCGGCACGTTCAACACCCTGCGCTTCGCCGCCTCGGCGATGAACGAGCTCGATCCGATCGACGACGACGGCCAGCGCGGCGCCATCGTGATGGTCGCCTCGATCGCCGGCTACGAGGGCCAGATCGGCCAGCTCGCCTACGGCGCGGCCAAGGCCGGCATCATCGGCATGACCGTGATCGCCGCCCGCGACCTCTCGTCGTCGGGCATTCGGGTCAACGCCATCGCCCCCGGCACGATCCACACCCGGGCGTGGGAGCAGGCCTCGCCGGAGATGCGCAAGACGTTCGAGGACAAGGTCCCGTTCCCGAAGCGCTTCGGCACGCCCGACGAGTTCGCCAAGCTCGCCGAGCACCTGCTCACCAACGACTACCTGAACGGTCACGTGGCCCGCCTCGACGGCGCCATCCGCTTCGACCCCAAGTAGCCCCCGCTCTCCCCAAAGGTGGCTCACCTGCTTCGGCCGGCTGTATGTGGTGAGCCACCTTTCGCGTTCCCGGTGAAAGGTGGCTCACCTGCTTCGGCCGGCTGTATGTGGTGAGCCACCTTTCGGGGGGGGGTCGGTCAGTGGCGGGGCGGGGGTCGGTCAGGGGCGGGGGAGGCCGAGGAGGCGCTGGGCGACGATGTTGCGCTGCACCTGGCTGGTGCCGCCGAAGATGCCGGCGGCGCGGGCCCACAGGTAGAGCTCGAGGTCGTCGCCCGGGTCGACGAGCACGTCGAGGCCCCCGGCGTCGAGGGCGGCCCCGTGGAGCCACTGGTCGACCCATGTCATCAGCAGCTTGTCGACCGAGCCGGCCGAGGTGTCGTGGGTGCCCAGGGTGCGGGCGGTGAGGGTGGCCGCCACGGTGGCCTCGAGCGCCTCGAGCCACGCCGTGGCCCGCACGACGTCGGGACGGGCGCCCGTCACCGGGTCGGCGAGCAGCCGGGTGGCGGTGCGACGGAAGCGGGAGATCCAGCCGATGTCGGCCGGGCCGCGCTCGACGGCGAGCAGGGACATGGCGATGGCCCAACCCTGGCCGGGCTCGCCGACCACGGCGTCGGCCAGCACGCGCACACCGTCGAAGGTGACCTCGGCGAACTCCTCGGACCCCCACCCGGTGCGGATGGTGGAGATGCCGAGGCCGGCCGCGGTGGTGGGCACGACCAGCATCGACAGGCCCTGGTGGCCCGGCCCGCCGGTGCGGCACAACAGCAGGATCCAGTCGGCCACGTTGGCGTCGCTGGTCCAGATCTTGCGGCCCTGGATGACCCACTCGCCGTCGACGAGGTCGGCCTTCGTGCGCACCGACGCCAGGTCGGAGCCGGCCTCGGGCTCCGAGAAGCCCTGGCACCAGCGGGTGGTGCCGGAGATCAGCCCGGCGAGGTGGTCGGCCCGCTGCTCGGGCGAGCCGAACAGGGCGAGGCCGTGGGCGAGATGGCCGATGGCAGGGGGAGGGGGTCGGTCGGCGCCTCCGAGCTCCTCGCTGACGATCGCCTCGCAGGTGACGGGCAGCGCCCGCCCGCCGGCGTCGGCGGGCATCGACACCACGACCCAGCCCCCGGCGGCGAGGCGTTGGTGCCAGCCCGGCCCGGGCTGACCGTCGACGCTGGCCAGCCACGCCCTCAGGTCGGCGCGGAAGGCCGCCTCGGTGGTGTCGTCGCGCAGGTCGTAGCCCTCGTCGTCGGCGAGGCCGGCCGGGGTGCGGGTCGGAGCCACGCCGGTGAGCTCGGCCCACTGCACCGCCTCGTCGCCGAGCAGCGCCCGCGACACGAGGGCCCGGCGCAGCCGCACCGAGGCGAGGTGCTCCCAGGTGTGGCCCACGCCGCCGAACATCTGGCAGGCGGTCTCGCACGCCCCGCGCCCGGCTTCAGAGGCCAGGGCCTTCGCCCGGCGCACGGACGCGACGGCCTCGAGGCCCAGGTGGTCGAGGCGCCAGGCGGCGGCCCACAGGGCGTTGCGGGCGCCGACGAGCTGCACGTGGGCATCGGCGGCCATGTGCTGCACGGCCTGGAAGGTGCCGACGGCGACCCCGAACTGCCGGCGCTCGGTGACGTGTTCCACCGCGTCGGCGAGGGCGGCGCGTCCGGTGCCCACGAGGTCGGCGGCCAGCAGCAGCATGGCCACGAGCTCGGCCCGCTCGAGGCGGTCGGTGTCGACCGGGCCGAGCGACGTGGCCGCGGCCAGGTCGATGCGGGCCGACACGCGGCTCCGGTCGGCGGTGGGCCCCACCGCGAGGGCCGGGCCGGCCTCCAGGCCTCCGTCGACCACGGCGACGACCCGGTCTGCCCCCCAGGCATCGGCGGCGAGGGTGCCGTCGAGGGCGGCCACCGTGCGATCGGGGGCGTCGGGCCACAGCTCATGGGCCACTGCCGCGCCGACGAACGGTGCGGCCGACAGGGTGGCCGCCAGCTCCTCGGCGCACACGACGAGCTCGAGGGTGCCGGCGCCGTCGGCGCGCAGCGACAGCAGGCCGCTGTCGCGCAACGCGGCCCACGCCCGGTCGGCGTCGCCGGCAGGAGGGAGCTCCTCGATGGTGGTGGCGGCGAGGTCGGCGGCCACGGCGGCCGCCAGCTCGCGCAGCGCCTCCTGGGTGTCGCCGAGGGCGGCGTGCACGTCAGCCCTTCTTCTTCTGCAGTCGGTCGCGCAGCGCCCGCACGTGGTCCTTGAAGCCCGGTCGGTCCATCGACCACTGCTGGGCCTCGAGCTCGAGGTCGAACGCGTCCTGCAGCGTGAGGGGCTGGGCGGCGAGGGTGGCCTTGGCCCGCAGCATGAGCTCGCGGTCGCGTCCGGCGGCCCGGCGGGCGAGCTTCAGGGCCAGCGCCTCGGCCTCGTCGTCGGCCACGCAGCGCCAGGCCAGGCCGGCCCGCTCGGCCTCGGGGCCGGTGAGCGAGTCGCCGCACAGCGAGAGGGCGGCGGCGCCCTGGCGCCCGACTCGCTGCTGCAGCAGGAAGAGGTGGCCGCCGCCGGGGTGCACGCCGACGTCGAGGAAGCGGGGGTCGAACCGGGCGGAGGTGCCGGCGATGACGATGTCGCACGCCAGCGGCAGGTTCACGCCGGCGCCGATCGCGGCCCCGGTGACCACCGCGATGGTCACCACGGGGGAGGTGCGCAGGGCGTCGAACGCGGCGTAGACGTCGATCAGCGGTGCCCGCGGGCTGATGAGGTCGTCGAGCACGCCGCCCGAGCAGAACACCGGGTCCGCGGCGGTGAGCACGATGGCGCCCACCTCGTCGAGGTCGAAGGCGGCGATGGCGGCGGCGATCTCCTGCGAGTGCTCGAGCGACAGCACGTTGCGGTGCTCGGCGTCGTCGATGTGCACCCGCCCGACGCCGTCGTCGACCCACGACCGGATCACAGCCGCCCCTCCGTGCGCAGGTCCTCGGGCACCCAGCTGGGGTTGCGGCGCTCCTTGAAGGCGTGGAACCCCTCGAGCGTCTCGGGCCCGAACAGCGACTCGTCCATCGACATGCGGTCCGGGCGCTCGTAGCCCCGGTTGATCTCGCGCTTCACGACGCCCCGGGCCTTCGGGGCGGTGCGCACGATCTGGGCGGCGACCTCGAACGCCTCGTCGAGCTCGCGGCCGGGCTCGACCACACGGGTGACCAGGCCCCAGTCGAGCGCTGTGGGGGCGTCGACGACCCTGGCGGTGAGCAGCATGTCCCGGGCGCGGGGGATGCCGATCTGGCCGGGCAGGTAGGCGGCGTACCCGGTGTCGGCGATGCCCCGCAGCAGCTCGGGCGCCTGGAAGGTGGCCTCGCTCGACACGACGGCGACGTCGGCGAGCATGGCGATGAGCAGCCCTCCGCCGGCGCAGAAGCCGTTGACTGCGGCGACGACCGGCTTGGCCGAGTTGCGGATGGCCTCGAACGGCACGTTGTCGAGGTGGAGCAGCCCGGCCAGGTCGGCCCAGCTGTCCTCCTGGTCGCCACCGAGGTCGCCACCGGGGATGAACACGTCGCCGGTGCCGGTGATCACCAGGGCGGCGAGCTCGTCGGTGCGGTTGACGTGGTCGACGGCGTAGCGCACCCCGAAGTACATGGCCGGGGTCATGGCGTTGCGTCGGTGGGGGCGATCGACGCGGCAGATCGCGAGGGAGCCCCGGCGCTCGAACCGGAGGAACGGCGTGCCGAGCCAGTCGCCCTCGGGCGGGCGGGGCTCGTCTGGGTCGGGCATGGTGCCTGCTTCCGGTCGGGCGCCCGTCCCCTCGGGGCGCTGGGGGAGACTGTACGGAACAGCCGCGCGGGGCGGGTCGTGGCTCGACCGGACAACCTAGCGGCCGGTCGGATATCGTATATTTCCCGCGTCCGCCAGCAGCGAGGATCCCGCAACGTGACCCAGATCTCGGAAGCCCCCGTCCTCGACGAGCTGGTGGCGAGGATCCCTCCGATCATCGACCTCGACGCTCACGTGGTGGAGCCGGCCGACCTCTGGACCAGTCGCCTGCCCGCGAAGTACCGCGACGTCGGCCCCCACATCGTGCTGGCGCCGGCCCCGAGCTCCATCGAGCTCGACGGCGCCCTCTACAAGGAGGCGCCCGGCGAGCCCGGCTCGGGCCCCGACGTGGCCTGGTGGTTCTACGAGGACCACCGCTACTCCATCAAGCGCCCCATCGCCGCCTCCGGCTTCCCACCGGAGGAGGTCAGCATGCGCGGCGTCACCTACGACGAGATGCGGCCCGGCTGCTACAAGGTCGCCGACCGCCTCGCCGACATGGACATCAACGGGGTCGAGGCCCAGCTCTGCTATCCGAACTACCCGCGCTTCGCCGGCCAGATCTTCGCCTGGGGCAAGGACAAGGAGCTCTCGAAGCTCTGCGTCGAGGCCTACAACGACTGGCAGGTCGAGGAGTGGGCCGCCGAGAGCGGTGGCCGGCTGATCCCGCTGTGCATGGTGCCGCTCTGGGACGTCGAGCTCGCCGCCGCCGAGGTGCGCCGCAACGCCGCCCGCGGGGTGCGGGCCGTGGCCTTCAGCGAGATCCCGTACTACCTCGGCTACCCGAGCCTCCACTCCGGCTACTGGGACCCGTTCTTCCGGGCCTGCGACGAGACCGGCACCGTCGTGTGCATGCACATCGGCTCGGGCACCAAGACCCCGCAGAGCTCGCCCGACGCCCCCGAGCTCGTCAGCTCGGTCGTGATCTTCGGCAACAGCGCGGTGAGCCTCACCGACTTCCTGTTCTCCGGCGTGCTCGCCCGCTTCCCCAACCTGAAGCTGATGTACGCCGAGTGCCAGATCGGCTGGATCCCCTACGTGATCGAGCGCTGCGACGATGCCTGGCAGACGCACCTGTGGGCCCGCAAGGAGGCTGTGCTCGAGGAGCTGCCGAGCTTCTACTACCGCCGCCAGGTCTACAGCTGCTTCTTCAAGGACCCCGTCGGCGTGGAGCTGATCGAGCGGGTCGGCGTCGACAACGTCACCTTCGAGACCGACTACCCCCACCAGGACTCCACCTGGCCGAACTCGCGCCAGGCCGCCGCCAGCCAGTTCGGCCACCTCGACCAGGCGCTCATCAACAAGATCGCCCGCAACAACGGCATCCAGCTGCTCGGCCTCGACCTCCCGCTCGCGTGACACTGTGAGCGCGTGCGACCGGGCACATGAGGTGAGGGGGACCCGATGAGTGACTACGAGAGCGTGCCGGGCCTCCTGGTCGGCCACGCCGACCAGGTGCTGCGGCTCGCGTTCGACCTGGCCGAGCGCCGCAACGCGCTCAACGACGAGGTCCTCGCCGCCACCATCGACGCCATCGACACGGCCGGCCGCGACGAGGACGTGCGGGCCATCGTGCTCACCGGCTCGGGCAAGGACTTCTGCTCGGGCTTCGACATCGTCTCGCGCAACGCGCCCGGCGGGCCGCGCCCCCGCGTCGGCAGCATCCAGCGACGGCTGCCGTCGCAGGCCAACCGCCTCATCCCGCTGATGCTGCGCACCCAGGTGCCCATCGTCAGCGTCGTGCGGGGCTGGGCGGCCGGCATCGGCCTGAACCTCACCCTCGCCTCCGACTTCACGGTGGCGGCCGACGACGCCCGCTTCTGGGCCCCGTTCGTCGGCAAGGGCTTCACCCCCGACAGCGGCGCCACGTGGCTCCTGCCCCGCCGGGTCGGCGAAGTGCGCGCCCGCGACATGGTGCTGCTCGGCCGGGTGGTCTCGGGAGCCGAGGCCGCCGACTGGGGGATGATCCACCGCGCCGTGCCCGGCGACGAGCTCGACACCGTCGCCGACGAGCTGGTCGCCACCCTCGCCGGGTCGGCCACCGTGGCGCTCGGCCTGGCCAAGTGGCTGATGAACAGCGGGCGCAGCAAGGCGCTCGACGACCAGCTCCACGACGAGGCGTTCTCGATGGAGCTCTCGTCGCGCAGCGAGGACTTCAAGGAAGGGCTGGCCGCGTTCAAGGAGAAGCGGCCCCCCGAGTACAAGGGACGATGATGTGACCGACCTGCAGACGCCGCCCCCCGGCACCACCGTCGACGAGCTGGCCATGGCGCCGGGTGCCACCGTCGACGAGGCCGTGGCGGCCACCGAAGCCTGGGTCGAGGCCAACGTTCCCCAGGCCTGGCGCGACGCCGCCGACCGCGGCGGCCGCGACGCCATCCGGGCGGTGCGGAAGTTCGTCGACTACGAGTCCTGGTACCCCACGTTCGCCCGCTCGGGCCTGGCCGTGGCCACCTGGCCGGTGGCCTACGGCGGCCTCGACCTGAAGCCCGCCGCGGCCCGCGCCGTCGAAGGCGTGCTGGCGCCCTACAACCTCGGGCGCCTCAACCCCCTCGGGCTCAACCTCGCCGCACCGGCGCTGTTCGCCTACGGCACCGAGGAGCAGCGCCTGCGCTTCCTCCCGCCGATGGTGCGCAACGAAGAGGTGTGGTGCCAGCTCTTCAGCGAGCCCGGCGCCGGCTCCGACCTTGCCTCGCTGGCCTGCCGGGCCGAGCGCGACGGCGACGAGTGGCTGCTCACCGGCCAGAAGGTCTGGAGCACCTGGGCTCACAACGCCGATTACGGCGTGCTGCTGGCTCGCACCGACCCCGACCTCCCCAAGCGCAGGGGCATCAGCTACTTCCTCGTCGACCTGCACCAGCCCGGGGTCGAGGTGCGGGCCCTGCGCCACATCACCGGCGAGGTCGACTTCAACGAGACCTTCCTCGATGCCGCCCGGGTGCCCGACTTCAACCGGGTCGGCGATGTCGGCGACGGCTGGAAGGTCGCCAACGCCACCCTCTCCGGCGAGCGCCAGATGGTGTCGGGCTCCGGCTCCGGCGGAGTCGACCGCATCGGCGGCTCGGGGGCCGAACACCTGGTCGAGATCGCCAGGGCCAACACCGCAGCCGGCCTCGACGGCGGCTGGGACGACCCCGTCGTGCGCCAGCAGATCATGCGCCTCCTCAGTGAGGAGCGCATCCGGGGCTGGACGAACCAGCGGGTGCGGGCCGGGCTGAAGGCGGGCCGGTCGCCGGGGCCCGAGAGCTCCATCGGCAAGGTCCACCAGGGCTCGCTCAACCAGCGCATCCAGGCCCTGGCCACCGACCTGCTCGGTGCCCGGGCCCTCGCCTGGGAGACCGCCCCCGCCGCGGCTGGCGTGGCCGATCCCGCCGAGGCCTACGGCCGCAGCCTCCCGCGCGAGGTCAAGGGCATGCTCCGGAGCCGGGCCAACACGATCGAGGGCGGCACCTCCGAGGTGAACAAGAACATCATCGGCGAGCGGGTGCTCGGCCTGCCCCGCGAGCCCGACCAGTACCAGGACGCCGCCTGGCGCGACGTCCCCCGGAGCTGACGTGGGCGACAGCAGCGGCCTCTCGATCGAGCGCCACGGCCCGGTCGGCTGGCTCATCTTCGACCGGCCCCAGGCCGGCAACGCCATGGACGCGGCGATGCTCGACGCCCTGCCCGACGCCTGGCGCGAGCTCGACGACGACCCCGACGTGCGGGTCATCGTCAACACCGGCAACGGCCGCCACTTCCAGACCGGCCTCGACGTGGTGCAGCTCAGCCGCGACCCGGAGGCCCTCCGCGAGCAGTCCCGCCGCACCAAGCGGGCCGAGCTGCTGATCAGCGCGTGGCACAACCAGGTCGTCACGCCGGTGATCGCCGCCGTGAACGGCTCGTGCGCCGGCGGTGGTCTCCACTTCGTGGCCGACGCCGACATCGTGATCGCGGCCAGCGACGCGACCTTCCTCGACCCCCACGTGTCGGTCGGCCAGGTCACGGCCTACGAGGCCATCGCCCTCGCCCGCAAGATGCCCTTCGAGTCGATGATGCGCATGGCGCTGGTCGGTCGCCATGAGCGGATGAGCGCCGATCGGGCGTACCAGATCGGCATGATCAGTGAGGTCGTCGACCCGCCCGAACGACTTCGTGAGTCGGCTCAGGAGCTGGCCGAGAAGATCGCCCGCAACTCGCCGGCGGCCATGGCGGCCAGCAAGCGGGCGCTGTGGCGGGCGCTCGAGCTGGGCCTCACCGACGCCTGCAAGGCCGGCGCTCTCGACCTCGTGTCGATGTGGGGCCACCCCGACCAGACCGAGGGACCGCTGGCGTTCGCGGAGAAGCGCGACGCTCGTTGGTCCACCATCGACCCTGCGGAGAACGAGACATGAGCGACGGCTACAGCGACTTCACCTGCCTGAAGCTCGAACGGCACGGCCCGGTGGGGTGGCTGATCAACAACCGGCCCGAGCAGCTCAACGCCATGAACAACACCATGCGCGACGAGTTCGCCCAGGCCTGGATCGAGCTCGACGCCGACCCCGCCGTCCGGGTGATCGTGCACACGGGTGAGGGCCGGGCCTTCCAGACCGGCGTCGACGTCTCCGAGATCGCCGGCGACGGCGTGGGCATGGAGCGCTACCGCCAGTCGATGGAGGAGTTCGACGTCCACTTCACCGCCTGGCACCAGGGCGTCGAGAAGCCCGTCATCACCGCGGTCAACGGCCTCTGCGCCGGCGGGGCCTTCCACTGGGTCGCCGACGCCGACATCGTGATCGCCGCCAGCGACGCCCAGTTCTTCGACCCTCACGTGTCGGTCGGTCAGGTGGTCGCCATCGAGGCCATCGGCCTGCTGCGCAAGATGCCGTTCGAGGCCGTCATGCGCATGGCCCTCGTCGGCCGCCACGAGCGGATGAACGCCGAGCGGGCCTACCAGCTCGGGATGATCAGCCAGATCGTCGATCCCCCCGAGAACCTCCGCGACGAGGCCCAGGCCCTCGCCGAGAAGATCGCCAAGAACTCGCCGGCGGCCATGGCGGCCAGCAAGCGGGCGCTGTGGCGGGCCCTCGAGCTGGGCCTCACCGACGCCTGCAAGGCGGGCGCCCTCGACCTCGTGTCGATGTGGGGCCACCCCGATCAGACCGAAGGCCCTAAGGCGTTCGCCGAGAAGCGCGACGCCCAGTGGGCCGACCCCAGGCCCCACGCCTCCAACGACGGCCACTGAGCCGACCCGACTCCGCACGACGGCCACCGAGCCGCCTCGAAGGGATCCACCGATGACCGACGCAGTGATCGTCTCCGCCGCCCGCACCCCGATCGGGCGGGCCAACAAGGGCACCCTCGTCGGTGTCGACGCCTTCCAGCTCGCCCAGGCCGCCGTCGGCGCCGCCATCGAGCGCAGTGGGGTGCCCACCGCCGACATCGACGACATCGTCGTGGCCGAGTCGCTCCAGGGCGGAGGCGTGATCGCCCGCTACGTGGCTGTCGAGCTCGGCCTCCCCGAGGTCCCGGGTCTCTCCGACAACCGCCACTGCGCCGCCGGCCTCTCGGCCATCCAGATCGCAGCCGCCTCGATCATGGCCGGCATGACCGACGTCGTCGTCGCCGGAGGCACCGAGAGCATCTCCACCTCACCCTCGTCGACCAAGCGCCTCGCCCTCGGCCAGGACGCCCAGCCGTGGATGTCGCCGAGCCACCGCGAGACCCCCGACGCCCCCGCCTTCGACATGACCATCACCGTCGGCAACAACACCGCCCTCGAGATGGGCATCACCCGCCGCGAGGTCGACGAGTGGGCCGCCTACACCCACGCCCAGGCCATCGAGTCGATCGACAACGGCTGGTTCGAGAGCCAGATCGTGCCGGTCGAGGCGCCCACCCTCGACGGTGGCACCGTCACCTTCTCCGTCGATGAGCACCCCCGCCGGGGCGTCACCGCCGACTCGCTGGGTGAGCTCAAGCCCCTCCACCCGGAGATCGAGGGCTTCACCGTCACCGCCGGCAACGCCGCCGGGCTCAACGACGCCGCGGCCGCGGTCACCATCGTGTCGTCCGACTACGCCGCCGCCCACGGCCTCACCCCGCTGGCCCGCGTCGTCTCGTGGGGCAACGCCGGCGTCGAGCCCCGCCGCACCGGCATGGGCCCCACCGTCGCCATCCCGAAGGCGCTGGCCAAGGCCGGCCGCTCGGTCGGCGACATCGACCTGTGGGAGGTCAACGAGGCCTTCTGCTCCGTGCCGATCGCCGCCTACCGCACCCTCGGCATCGACCCCACGATCCTCAACGTGAACGGCAGCGGCTGCAGCCTCGGCCACCCGATCGCCGCGACCGGCGCCCGCATGGTCGTCACCATGATCAACGAGCTGCGCCGGCGCGGCCTGCAGACCGGCGTCGTGTCGATGTGCGCCGGCGGGGGCATGGGCTCGGCGATGGTCCTCGACCTGCTCTAGCCCCGCTCGGGTCGACCTACCCCGAAGCTGGCTCAGATCGGTGCGGAGACCGCAACGATCTGAGCCAGCTCGCGTTCGGGGGCGGCGTCGGGCCCGGTGGACCCGGGTCGTTCAGGCCTGCTTCATGTCCTTGCCGTGGGCGACCAGCGCGTAGATCACCACGATGGCGATCACCACGACGATGATCGACCACAGCGGGTACACCGGGATGAACATGAAGTTCACGATCGCGGCGATGGCGGCCAGGATCACCCCGAGGAGCCGGGCGAAGATGTTGCCGCTGAGCACCCCGAGACCGGCGAGGACCATGATCACGCCCCAGATGAGGTGGATCCAGCCCCACTGGGTCATGTCGAGGTACATGGCTCCGGTGTTGCCCCACACGACCCAGGTGTCGTTGACGATCGCCAGCATGCCGTAGATGCCCTGCAGGCATCCGCCGATGATCATCAGGATCCCGGCGAACGCGACCCATCCCGTCCAGCGGTCGGCCTCGACCGCGTCGTAGCCCTCGTCCATGTCCGAACTCCCTTGCTCGGTGGTCACCGACCGGTCCCCCCGGCCGCACGCGAAACGGTACGCCCGGGGGTACTTCGTGACGTGGATCTGACGAGGTCCGGCCGGGCTCGCCGCCACCCACTGCCGGAGGTGGCTCAGATCGGTGCGGAAACCGCAACGATCCGAGCCAACTTGGCGTCGGTGCTCGCGGCTACCGGGAGAGGTCGGTGATGACGGCCCGACCGAGGTACTGCGCGCCGGCCAGCTCGTCGAAGATCGTGTCGAGCTCCGACAGCGGGCCCGTGCGGCTCACGTGGGTGCGCACGACCCCCTGGGCCGCGAGGTCGACGAGCTCGCGCATGTCCTGCACGGTGCCGACCGCGGAGAACACGATGGTGGGGTCGCCCATCAGCAGCTGGAAGGGGCTGATCTGGATCAGGCCGTCGCTGCTCGCGGGGATGGCCACCCCGACGAACAGACCGCCCTTGCGCAGCAGCTGGAGACCCTGCTGGAAGGCGTCGATGCGCGCCGCGAACACGAGGCTGGCGTGGGCCCCGCCGGTGGGGGCCACGGCCTCGGCCGCACCCTCCGGCATGGTGGCCACGTCGGCGCCGAGCGACCGCACGAACTCCAGCCGCTCGTCGCCGACGTCGATGCCCACCACCCGGTACCCGAAGGCGTGGAGGAGCTGCACCGCGTAGTGGCCGAGCCCACCGGCCGCGCCGAGCACGGCGACGGTGCTGCCCGGGATCACGCCGTGGTCGAAGAGCTTCTTCACCGCGCCGTAGGCGGTGAGCCCACCGCAGGCGAGCGGGGCCTCCTCGTCGCCCAGCGAGTCGGGCACGACGACCAGACCCGGTGCATAGACGACGAACTGCTCGGCGAAGGTGCCCATGATCCCGCTCGACCGGAGGCAGTGCCGGGGCCGGCCCGAGAGGCAGAACTCGCACGCCCCGCACCAGTCGGTGCCTCCGGTGCCGCCGAGGCCGAGCACGACCCGGTCGCCGGGCGAGACCCAGCGATCGGCGCCGGGGCCGAGGGCCTCGACCACGCCGATGGCCTCGTGGCCGAGCGGGCGCTCACCGTCGGTGCCGACACCGGCCCAGTCGCCTCTGGCCAGGTGGAGGTCGGAGTGGCACACGCCGGCGGCGGTCACCCGCACCCGCACCTCGTCGACCCCGGGCTCGGGCACGTCGCGGTCGACGACCGTGACCTCTCCGTCGATCAGCCGTGCTGCCTTCATGGTGTCCCCCTCGATGCTGTGCCCCCGCGCAGCCGGCCCATGGTGCCACCCCGGCGCCATCGGGGGTCCTACCCTCTCGCCATGGCGGTCGACCGAAGCCGGAGGGCCCGGGCGTCCCGGAAGCGCAAGCGGCGGATGGATCGGGTCGAGCACGACCTGAGCCCGGAGCAGTGGGCCGCGTTGAAGGACGCGTGGGGCGGCTGTGCGTACTGCGGAGCGAGCGACACGCCCCTCCAACGTGACTGCGTGCTGGCGCTCTCCCGCGGTGGCCGGTACACGCTGCTCAACATCGCCCCGGCCTGCCGCTCCTGCAACGCCAGCAAGTGCAACGACGAGGTCACGGGCTGGCTACGGCGCAAGCGGCTCGACGAGCGGGCCTTCCTGCTGCGCCACGCCGAGATCAACGCGCAGATGGCCGAGCGGTTCCCCGAGGGGACCGATGCCGGGCCCGGGACGTCGGGCTCCGGCACTCCCTGACCGGAGCGGTGGGTCCGTGAACCGGGCTCCGACGCTCGGAGCTCAGACACCCAGCGCTGAGACCCCCAACCCTGAGATCACCAACCCTGAGATCACCAACCCTGAGATCACCAACGACCTGCCGATGATCTCCTTCATGATCTCGTTGACCCCGCGCCGGGCCCGTCGTGGCCCTGCCGGCGGGCTCAGGCCTGGGCGATGCGCACCATGTTCCCGGAGGGGTCGCGCACGCCGCAGTCGCGGGCGCCCCACGGCTGGGTCGCCGGCTCCTGCAGGATCTCGGCGCCCGAGGCCCGGACCTTCTCGAACGTCGCGTCGAGGTCGTCGGTGCGGAAGATGGCCGCCTGCAGCGAGCCCTGGGTGACGAGGGTGAGGAGCGCGTCGCCCTCGGTCTCGGAGCGGCCGCCGTGGGGCTGGAAGAGCACGATGTCGACGTCCTGGCCGGCGGCGCCGACGGTGACCCATCGGAAGCCGTCGGAGGCGACGTCGTTGCGGACCTCGAGGCCGAGTGCGTCGCGGTAGAAGCCCAGCGCGGCGTCGGGATCGTGGACGGGGATGAACATGGTGGAGACGGTGATGGTCATGTCGGTGACCGTACGGCGGGCGTCCCCGACGTGGCTTCTCCGTTCCTGCTCGATGCCTCGGTGACGGTGAGCGCTCAGACGGCGACGGGGTGGCGACGTGGGCGTGTGGCCACCTTCGCCACGCAGGAGGGCACGACCTCGAGATGGCTGTGGTCGCGCCGCCGGTACTGCGACGGTGTCTCACCCACGATCTCGGTGAAGCGGGAGCTGAACGAGCCGAGCGAGGTGCAGCCCACCGTCATGCATGCGTCGGTGACCGATGACCCGCTGCGCAGCAGCGCCTTGGCCCGCTCGATGCGGCGGGTCATGAGGTAGCTGTAGGGCGACTCGCCGTAGGCCGCCTTGAACCGGCGCGAGAAGTGGGCCGACGACATGTGGGCCATGGCCGCGATCGCCGCCACGTCGAGCGGCTCGGCGTAGTCGCGGTCCATGTGGTCGCGGGCCCTGCGGAGGGCGGCCAGCTCGGCGAGATCCTCCGGCGTCACGCCGACGAGGGTAGGCCGCCGCCGGCGGCGAGTCGCTCAGACTCCCAGGGCTCAGACCCCCAAGGACTTGCCGATGATCTCCTTCATGATCTCGTTGGTGCCGCCGTAGATGCGGGTGACGCGGGCGTCGGTGTAGGCCCGGGCGATCGGGTACTCGCTCATGTAGCCGTAGCCGCCGTGCAGCTGCACCCCGGCGTCGACGACGCGGCCCTGGAGGTCGGTGGCCCACCACTTCGCCATGGCGGCCTCCTCGGCGGTGAGCTCGCCGGCGTTGTGGGCGATGACGCACTTGTCGACGAAGGCCTGGCCGATCTCGATCTCGGTGGTCATCTCCGCCAGCATGAACCGGCTGTTCTGGAACGAGCCGATCGGCTTGCCGAACGCCTGGCGCTCCTTGCAGTACTCGAGGGTCCACTCGAACGCGGCGCGAGCCGCCGCCACCGCGGCCATGGCGATGTTGAGCCGCTCCTGGGGCAGGTTGCGCACCAGCTGGAGGAAGCCCTCACCCTCGGCACCGAGCAGGTTCTCGACGGGCACGTGCACGTCGGAGAAGAACAGCTCGGCGGTGTCCTGGGCGTGCATGCCGATCTTGTCGAGGTTGCGGCCCCGCTCGAAGCCCTCCATGCCGCGCTCGAGCACGAGCAGCGACATGCCCTTGTGGCGCTGGCTGGGGTCGGTCTTCACCGCGGTGACCACGAGGTCGGCGTGGATGCCGTTGGTGATGAAGGTCTTGGAGCCGTTCACCACGTAGTGGTCGCCGTCGCGGATGGCCGAGGTGCTCATGCCGGCCAGGTCGGAGCCGATGCCCGGCTCGGTCATGGCGATGGCGGTGATGAGCTCGCCCGAGCAGATGCCGGGCAGCCAGCGGGCCTTCTGCTCCTCGGTGCCGGCGTGCAGGAAGTAGGGCAGGCACACGTCGTTGTGCAGCCCGATGCCCGTGCCGGCGGCGTTGACGCCGGCCAGCTGGATCTCCTCGGCGGTGATGAGGTTGTAGCGGAAGTCTTCGACCCCGCCGCCGCCGTACTCCTCGGGAGCGTTCATGCCGAGGAAGCCGGCCTCGCCCGCCTTCAGGAACATCCGGCGGTCGGTGATGCCGGCCTTCTCCCACTCGTCCGCGTACGGGACGATCTCCTTGTCGACGAACTGCCGGAAGGCGCTCCGGAACATGTCGTGGTCCTCGTCGAAGATGTCTCTGCGCACAGCGGTACCTCTGCGGTGTCGGGGGAGTCGGTGGGGCCGGCTCAGGCGGTCGGGCGGTTCAGTCGGTGAAGAAGATGCAGCCGGGGTTCAGGATGCCCGACGGATCGAACGCCGTCTTGATCCGTCGCTGCAGGGCCAGCTTGGCCGGATCCTCGAGGGCGGCGAAGTAGCCCCGCTTGGCCTTGCCGATGCCGTGCTCGCCGGACACGGCGCCACCCATGTCGTGGCCCATCCGGAAGATGGCGGTGAGCAGCCTCGAGCGGCGGGCGGCGTCGGGCTGGTAGACGGAGAAGTGGATGTTGCCGTCGCCGGCGTGGCCGCAGCCGAACACCTTGGAGCCGTGGGTGCGGGCCAGCAGCTGCACCCCCCGCAGGTACTCGGGGATGCGGCTGCGGGGAACGACCATGTCGATGACGTCGTCGGCGCCGGCGGCCTTCACCATCCAGAAGGCGTTCTCCCGGGCGGCCAGCAGCTCGGCGCCCTGGCCGGCCGGCAGCACGTAGACGTCGTGGGCGCCGGCGTCCGCCAGTTGCTCGGCCACGATGGCCACGTCGGTGTCGAGGCGCTGCTCGTCGCGGCCTTCGAGCACCACGATCAGGTACGCCTCGGTGCGCTCGGTGACGTCGTCGGGCACGCCGAGGGTGAGCTCGTTGGCCCGCAGCAGGCCCTTCATGGTGGCCCGGTCGATGTACTCGAGGATCATCGGCTGCACGCCGGAGGCGACGATGCGGGGCACGACCCGGGCGACCTCGTCGACCGTGGCGAACGGGGCCAGGATCGACGCCGTGTGGGTGAGGCGCGGGTGCAGCTTGAGCGTGGCCTCGGTGACGAGGGCGAGCGTGCCCTCCGAGCCGATGATCAGCTGGGTGAGGTCGTAGCCGCTGGTGCTCTTCACGAAGCGGCCGCCCGAGCGGATGACCTCGCCGGTGCCGAGGACGGCCTCGAGGCCGAGGACCTGGTTGCGGGTCACGCCGTACTTCACGGCCCGCATGCCGCCGGCGTTGGTGGCCACGTTGCCGCCCAGGCTGGCGGCGAGGGTGCCGGGGAACACCGGGTAGACGAGACCGACGGCCGAGGTGGCCTCGTCGAGCTCGGCGAGGGTGAGCCCGGGCTGCACGACGGCGACCTGGTTGGCCTCGTCGACCTCGAGCAGGGCGGCCATGCGCTCGAACGACACGAGGATGCCGTCGGGCTCGGGGATGCACGCTCCCGACAACCCGGTGCCGGCGCCGCGCGCGGTGACGGGCACGCCGAGCTCCGCGGCCACGGCGACGACGGCCGAGACCTGGGCGGTGTCGGTGGGGGTGACCACGACCGCCGGGGTCACGGGTGTGGCCTTGAGGGTCTCGTCGACGAACAGGTCGGGCGAGGCGGAATGGCCCGAGCCCACCAGGCCCGGGCCGAGCTCGGCGACCAGGCGGGCCACGAGGGCGTCGGTCACGAGCGGACCTCGGCCCCGGTGATGGTGAAGGCCACGGCGCACCGGAAGCCGCCGGTGACCTCGATCGGGGCCAGGGCCGTGTGCTCCTCGAACTCCGACCCGAACAGCTCCAGCTCCGCGTCGCCCCGCCACACGTCGGCGCACTCGAACCCGGTGACGAGGTTGCGGGCCAGGTCGTCCACGAGGGGCTCGCCGCCGGCGAGGTCGGGCATGAAGCGGGTGTGCCAGACGGGCAGGCGCAGCGCCCGGGGCACGAAGCCCTCGTCGGCGGGCCCGGTGAGGGTGACCGATCCGTGCACGACCTTCTGCCCGAGGCTCGACGCATGGCCGGCGAAGCGGCCGCCGGGCTCGAGCTTCGGGCCGCCCTGCCCGACGCGGACGGCCCGGGTGATGGCGACCGCGCCCATCTTCTTCGGGAACCCCTGGATGTGGCCGCGGGCGAACGACAGGTCGTTGTCGACCCAGATGTAGGGCACCCGGGCGACCTTCCTGCCGTCGAGCACGGCGTTCACCGACAGGTAGGCCTCGCGGTACTGCCCCCGGGCCGGGTCGGCGATCACCCGGGGGTCGGTCTCGGCCGACGACGACCAGTCGCAGAACACGAAGGAGCACGAGCCGTCGCCCAGGGGCTCGAGGCCGTCGGGCAGCACCGCGGCGACCGCGGCGGGGTCGGCGAGGAAGTCGATGCCGAGGGCCTCGCCGGAGAAGTGCCACGGCGGGGGCGGCACCAGCGAGGCGGTGCCGCCGGGGGAGAGGGGAAGGCTCCAGCCCTGAAGGGTCATGTCATGGTCCTCGAGCGGCTCAGATGCGGGTGTCGGGTCGGACGTGGCGGGTGCCGGGGCCGGCGTAGGACTTGCCGTAGCCCGGCTCCTGCTCGTAGCCGAGGTCGGGCGGGTCGGCGATGGCAGCCTTCCACCACGCCACGAGCCTGTCCTCGGCGTCGTAGTCGAAGGGGTCCTGCAGCGCTGTCTCCTCGTAGCCGCCGCGCTCCGGCGGGTTCTCGACCAGCCAGCGGGTAGCCCGGCGCACGGCCTCGCGGGCGGGCACGACGTCGCCGTAGCCGAGCGTCTGGCGCAGCTTCGAGGTGTCCATCACCCGGTGCAGTGATCGGTAGCCCATCTGCAGCGGCCGGGCGGGCACGGCGAGGTCGGCGGGCATGCCGATGAGCTCCCAGTCGTGCTGCAGCTCGTCGGTGATGATCTCCGCGACCTGGCGGATGGTGAGGCGCTCGTCGTCGCCGCAGTTGAAGATCTCGCCCATCGAGGCCTCGGGCTGGTCGACCGCGAGCAGGAGGGCGTGGGCCAGGTTGTCGACGTAGCCGAAGGTGATGAGGCTGAGCCCGTCGTCGGGCAGCACGAGGAAGGGGCGGCCGTCGAGGATGCGGCGCACCACGCACCACTCGCGTGGGGCGAGCTGACGGGGCCCGTAGACGTAGGGGTACCGGAAGTGGGTGGCCGTGGGGTGGCGCTCGAAGAGGAGCTGCTCGGTGCGGCCGATGCGGTAGCTCTTGCCGTCGTCGTGCTCGGTGGCGAGCGGGGCGTCCTCCCGCAGGGGCACGGGCAGGCCCGGGGGCTGGTGGATGGCCGGGTCGAAGAACCCCTTGTAGACGGGCACCCCACCCACCGAGATGATGCGGCTGGTGCGGCCCTGCAGCACGTCGGCGATGGAGCGGAGCCGGCCGTAGGTGGCGAGGGTGACGTCGAAGGTCTCGTCGCCCAGCGCCTCGCGCAGGCCGTCGTCGCTGAACACGTCGCCGTGCAGGTGGCGCAGGTGGGCGACCTCGGGCACCTCGTGGTTGCCCGAGTGGAGCACGGTGACGTCGTGGCCCCGCTCCTCGAGGCCGCGGGCGATGGCCGGCCCGGTGGGGCCGGTCCCGCCGATCAGCAGCACCCTGGTGGTCATCTCAGAAGGCTCCCACGGACGTCGTCGGCCGGCTCACCGAGCCGTCCGGAGGCCCAGACGGCGGGCGACCGAACGGCATACTAGATATTTGATGCGGTGGGCGGAGCGGCGTGGCAGGGTTGCCAGGTCCGACGGCACGGTGCCGGGCCCGGAGGAGGATCCCCATGACGGCGTTCGACCTCGGCGCACGGGCGAGCTGAGCGGGTCGACACCGTGACGACGCGATTCGAGGGTCGCCGCGCCCTGGTGACCGGCTCGAGCCGGGGCATCGGCGCCGGCATCGCCGAGCGGCTCGCTGCCGAGGGCGCCGACGTGGTGATCACCGCCCGCACGCTCGACAGGCACGCCCGGCTGGCCGGCAGCCTCAACGAGACCGCGGCGCGGCTGGCGGGCTACGGCGGTCAGGTCGGCATCGTGGTGGCCGACATCAGCGACCCAGACGACCGGGCCCGCATCGTGCCCGAAGCGGTCGAGCAGCTCGGTGGGCCGATCGAGATCCTGGTGAACAACGCGGCCATCTCGATCCAGCAGCCGCTGAAGGGGTTCAGTCTCAAGCGCCGGAACCTGATGTTCGAGGCCAACGCCAACGCGCCTCTCGACCTGGCCCTCGCGGTGGTCCCCGCGATGGAGGAGGCGGGGGAGGGCTGGATCGTGAACCTCTCCAGCGACAGCACGAAGCTCTGGCGCGGACCGGGCGACGAGTTCGCCCCGACCCGTCTGGACATCTCGGCCTACGGCGCGTCGAAGGCGGCGCTGAACCGGCTCACCAACGGCCTCGCCATGGAGCTGTGGGGCACGGGCATCCGCGTCAACGCGGTGCAGCCGAGGGCGGCCGTGTTGTCCGAGGGAGCGGCCGACATCGTGGGTGACCGCCTTCGTCCCGATCAGATCGAGCCGCTCGAGGCGATGGTCGAGGGAACCGTCTGCCTCTGCGACTGCCCTCCCGAGCTCACCGGGCAGATCACCGTGAGCCTCGACAACATCGACCGCTTCGGCCTCACCGTCCACGACCTCGACGGTCGCGTGCGACCCTGACGACTCTCTCGACCGCTCGCCCCACCCATCGACCGCCCCGCTCGGAGGCCCCGTGCTCACACCGTTCGACGACTACCCGATCCACCCGTCGGCCGACCCGATCGCCCACCCGGCCACCGGTGACCCCAACCACTACGACCGGTACTGGTTCAACGGGCACCACCGTGACGGCGACTTCTACTTCGGTGCAGCCATGGGCCACTACCCGGTGCGGGGCGTCGTCGACGCCGCCTTCAGCCTGGTGATCGACGGGGTCGAGCACTCGGTGTTCGCCTCGGGCACGATGCCCTTCGACCGGTCGACCGAGATCGGCCCCATCCGCCTCGAGGTCGTCGAGCCCCTGCGCTCGATCCGCTACGTCGTCGAGCCCAACGAGCACGGGATCTCCGTCGACCTCACCTTCCGGGCCACCACGGTCGCCGTCGAGGAGCCGCGGCAGACCCGTCGCACCGCCGACGGCGTGCTGGTCATGGACAACACCCGCCTCACCCAGTGGGGCACGTGGGAGGGCACCATCACGGTCGACGACCGGACGCTGACGGTCGATCCCGCGATGGTGCCCGGCACCCGCGACCGCTCGTGGGGCACCCGCCCGATCGGCGCCCGGGTCGAGACCAACCGGCCGATGACGATGCCGACCGCGTTCTGGCTGTGGGCCCCGCTGCACTTCGAGGACCGCTTCACCCACCTCGCCCTCCACGAGAACCCCGACGGCTCGCGCTGGCTCGAGTCGGCGCTGGTCCTCGACCCGCTGGCGCCCGGCGCCCCCACGACCGGGCACGACGGCGTGCGCGAGTGCTCCGACATCCGCTACGAGCTCGACCTGAAGCCGGGCACCCGCGACGCCCAGCGGGCGGTGATCACCTTCACCGACCCCGTCGAGGGCGAGGTGAGGGTCGAGCTCGAGACGCTCTACACGTTCCGCATGCGCGGCATCGGCTACATGCACCCGTACTGGGCCCACGGCACCAGCCACGGCGAGCTCGAGACGGGCCGCGAGGACGTGGCCCTGGCCGACTTCGACGGCACCCAGATCAGCGACATGCACATCCAGAACGTGGTGAGGGCTCGGATGGGTGACCGGGTCGGCATCGGCGTGCTGGAGCAGGTGTCGTTGGGCCCGCACGAGCCCACCGGTCTCACCGGCCTGCTCGACGGCTGGGAGGGCTGAGGGGAGGCGGGCAGCTGATGGACCGTATGTAATATCCGGCTCCGTGACGCTGTCCGCCCTCCTGCTCGACCACCCCTTCGCCGACGACGAGGGCCTCCTCTTCACGATCGACCAGTCGATGACCGCCGGCGAGGCGCGTGCCCGGGTGGCCGAGCTGGTGCCGCAGCTGGCGATCGAGCCCGGCCAGGCCGTGGCCGTGATGCTCCCGAACGGCCCCGACCTGGTGTGCACCATGGCCGCCATCTGGGAGGCCGGAGGCGTCTACGTACCCGTCAACCCCCGCCTCCCGCAGGTCGAGATCGACCACGTCGTCGCCGACACCAGCCCCGCCCTGCTCGTCACCGAGGCCGGCATCGAGCGGGTCGACGGCGAGCCACGCACGTATCCCGAGGACGTGGCCTTCGTGGTCTGGACCTCCGGCACCACAGGCCGGCCCAAGCCGATCCTGCACACCCACACCGCCTACCTCGAGCTGCTCGACCGGGTGCTCGGCCCGCTGCGCGCCGGCAACGAGGGTGCTCCCGCCCGCACGCCGAGCCCCAACCTCATCCCCGTGTCGATGGCGCTCAACGCGGGGATCTACAACGCGCTCTTCGGGCTCCGGGCGGGGGCGCCCCTGGTGATCATGGACCGGTTCGAGCCGGCGGCCTTCGCCGAGCTGGTCGGCCGCTTCGCCATCCGCTCCACCGTGCTGCCGCCCGCCGCCATGGCCATGCTCACCGACTCCGACGTCACCGACCTGGCGCCGCTCAAGTACGTGCGCTCGATCACCGCGCCGCTGTCGCCGCTGCAGGCCCAGCGCTTCGTGGCCAGGTTCGGCGACGTGTACATCCTGAACAGCTACGGCCAGGCCGAGATGGGCGAGGTCATCGGCTGGACCGCCGCCGACGCCAAGGCCTTCCCCGAGAAGGTCGGTGCCGCCGGGCGACCCCACAAGGGCGTGGGCATCCGGGTCGACGACGACGGCCACCTGCTGGTGCGCCCACCCAACGCGGCCGTCGGCATCGACGAGCGCCGCGACGTCGACGGCTTCATCGACACCGGCGACCTGGCCCGCATCGACGACGACGGCTTCGTGTGGATCGAGGGGCGCGCCGGCGACCTCATCAACCGGGGCGGCAACAAGGTGTACCCCGAGGCCGTCGAGGAGGTGCTGCGCCTCCACCCTGCAGTGAGCGAGGCCTCGGTGGTCGGTGTCCCCGACGACCGCCTCGGCGAGGTGCCGGTGGCGTTCCTCGTCGGCGAGCCCGTCGACACCGAGCAGTTGGTGGCCCACTGCCGCGAGCACCTCGTGCCCTACAAGGTGCCCGCCGACTTCCGCTGGATCGACGCGCTGCCCCGCAGCGAGGTCGGCAAGGTCCTGCGCCGCCAGCTCGTCGAGACCTACGCCGCCGGCTGAAGCCGTTCTCGTCGCGCTTCCCTGTCGCCGGCGACAGGAAACCGCGACAGGAACGAGGCTGAGTCAGACGCCGCCGCGCTCGGCGAAGCGGTGGGCGAGGGCGTCGAGCGTGCCCTGGCAGTCGGTGGCGCCGCCGGGCACATCGGGGAGGCGGACTGGGCCGTGCTCGCGTGACGGCAGCAGGATCGTGGCGTGGCCCGGCGTGGTCACGTCGCCGCGCTGGTTGACGCCCTCGATCTCGAGGTCGACCGCAGGGCGGTCGCCCTCGGCGAGGTACTTGCGGGTGACCTTGCCCCTCATCCAATGGGTGTCGCCGACGTAGTTGAACTTCCGGAACTGGCAGTCGAGCTTCCAGAGCCAGGCGTCGTCGCCCATCCAGTCGGTGCAGAGGTGGATGAGCCAGACCTCGCGCATGCGGCCGTAGTCGTAGGACGTCGGGTTGCCGGCCCGCTTCGCCCACTCGGCGTCCCAGTGCAGGCGCTGCTGCACGTCGGGGATGTTGAGGTCGTCCTTCTTGAAGAACTTGGGCATGCGCCGGTGGTGGTCGACGTTCTGGCGCAGGGCCGACACGCCGTAGAGGCCCATGCCGACGCCCGCGTGCCACACGATCATGTCGGTGACGCGCAGGGGGCCCTTCACCAGCTCGGGCAGCTCGTCGCCCTCCTCGACGTCCTCCCACCAGCGGGGCTCGGCGCCGCGGCGACGGTCGCGCTCGCCGGCGACGGCCGCCTCGATGGCCTCGATCTGCTCGTCGGTGTACGGCTCGATCTCGATCGAGTCGTTGGCCTTGCGCTCCCGCGCCTTCTCGCGCTCGGTGCGGATCATGAGGCGGTACTGGCCGGAGAGCACCGGCCCGTCGATGGCACCGAAGACCTCGCCGAACCACTCGTGGATGGCGGTGCCGGCGAACTGGCCCTCCTTCTCGATCACCCCGACCAGCGCGTTTCGGCGCGACACCCGGGTGTTCGGGAAGAGCGGGTTCCACCACTCGCGGTAGGACCCCGAATAGAAGGCGTGGACCCCGCCGAGGGGGTCGCCCTTCATGAGCTCACGGGTCTCGCCCTCGAGCCGGGTGACCTCGTCCTCGCCGATGAGCGTGTCGCCGCCCACCAGGTGGGGCGACGCGATGGCCGACCCCCACCGGGTGGTGGGCCCGTAGGACGGGTCGCACCACAGCGGGTTGTCGTCGCCGTAGGCCAGGGCCACGTGGCGGAAGGCGTCCTCGTTGGGGGTGAGATAGCGGGGAGGGGCGGAGTGGGGGCGGGCGACCCCGATGCGCTGGCGCAGCCGGGCCACGCCCTCGTCGGTGATCACGAGGTGGGCTCGGCGTAGGCCTTCTGCTCGAGGTACTCCTCGAAGCCCGCCACGCCCATCTCACGGCCGATGCCCGACTGCTTGTAGCCGCCGAACGGCATGTCGGGGGCGTACCAGACGCCACCGTTGACCGACATGGTGCCGGTGCGGATGCGGCGGGCGACCGAGAGGGCCCGCTCGCGGTCGGTGCCGACCACGGCACCGGACAGGCCGAAGATCGAGTCGTTGGCGATGCGGACGGCATCGTCGTCGTCGTCGTACGGGATGGCCACGAGGACCGGGCCGAAGATCTCGTCGCGGGCGATCGCCATGTCGTTGGTGACGTCGGCCAGCAGGGTGGGCTGGAACCAGTTGCCGCCGTCGAACTGGGTGGCGATGCCGCCGCCCACCACGACCCGAGCGCCGTCGGCGACGGCCTGCTGCACCATGCCGTCGATCTTGGCCAGCTGCGGGGCGTTCACGATGGGGCCGGTCATGTTGCCGGGGTCGGTGGGGTCGCCGTAGGGAAGCACGCCGAGGGTGGCCGCCGCGGCCTCGACGCCTTCGTCGTAGCGGGAGCGGGGGAGGAGGAGCCGCGTGGTGGTGGCGCAGCCCTGGCCGCCGTGGGTGCAGACCTGGAAGCAGGTCATGCCGGTGGCGCCGGCCATGTCGGCGACGTCGTCGAGCACGATGGTGGCGGACTTGCCGCCGAGCTCGAGGAAGACCCGCTTGATGGTGTCCGCGCCCGCCGCCATGATCCGGCGGCCGGTGGCGGTGGAGCCGGTGAAGCTGACCATGTCGACGTCGGGCGAGGTGGTGAGGATCTCGCCGATGGCCTTGTCGGACGAGGTGACGATGTTGACCACACCGGCGGGGAAGTCGGTGTGCTCGGCGATCAGCCGGCCGAGCGCCAGCGCCGTCCAGGGCGTGTCGGGGGCGGGCTTGAGCACGACGGTGCAGCCGGCGGCGAGGGCGGGGGCGATCTTGGCCAGGTTGATCTGGTTCGGGTAGTTCCACGGCGTGATGGCGGCCACCACGCCTGCGGCCTCCTTGTCGACCCAGCGGTGCACCCGGCCGGCCGGGCCCTCGGCCTCGCCGAGGTCGTCGGTCCAGGCGTAGCCCTCGGCCATGTCGGCGTAGTAGCCGAGGTAGCCCCGCGGGGTGCCGAGCTGAGGCCCGTCGATGAGCATCCGGGGGGCGCCCACCTCGGCGATGGTGAGCTCGCCGAGCTGCTCGTGGTGGCGCTCCATCGCCGTCTCGAGCTGGCGGAGGCAGCGGGCCCGGAGCTCGACGTCGGTCGACCAGTCGGTCTCGTCGAAGGCCCGACGGGCGGCGCTGATGGCACGCACGAGGTCGTCGCGGAGGCGTCGGCGGCCACGCCGATGACCTCGCCGGTGGCGGGGTTGACGTTGTCGTAGACCTTGCCGCCCTCGGCTTCTACGAGCTCGCCGTCGATGTAGAGGCGCTCTTCGTGCCACATGCTCATGGTGCTCTTCCCCTGGGATCGACCCGCCCGGGGACACCGGGCAGAGTGCTGGGATACTGTATACGGCGCATCGGTTCCGAGCGACCGGCGTCACCTGCTGTGACACCCGTCTCGACCGGGCGAGGACACCGTACGATCCGCTCGGCCCGACCGCCGAGACGAGGGCTGGGGGAAGCGAGCGATGGCCACCACCGAGCTGTACTGGGACCCGATGGACGAGGCGCTCGACGACGACCCCCATCCCATCTGGCGCCGGATGCGCGATGAGTCGCCCCTCTACTGGAACGAGCAGTACGGCTTCTGGGCGCTCAGCCGCTTCGCCGACGTCGAGGCCGCCCACCGCGACCCGGCCACGTTCAGCTCCGCCCACGGCACCGTGCTCGAGCTGATGAACCAGGACATGAGCGGCACCGGCCAGATCATCTTCATGGACCCGCCCTCGCACACCATCCTGCGCACCCTGGTCTCGCGGGCCTTCACCCCGCGGCGCATGGCCCAGCTCGACGGGCACATCCGCGACATCTGCGCCGAGCTGCTCGACCCCCTCGTCGGCCGCGACGAGTTCGACTACGTGCAGGACTTCGCCGCCCAGGTGCCCTCGCGGGTGATCGCCGAGCTGGTCGGCGTGCCCGAGGACGAGCGCGAGGAGCAGCGCAAGAACATCGACGCGGTCTTCCACATCGAGCCCGGCGTCGGGATGATCAACGACGTCTCGCTGACCGCCCAGATCGCGCTGCACACCTACCTCTCCGGGCTCATCGAGCGGAAGAAGGCCGAGCCCGGCGACGACCTCATCAGCGTGCTGTGCGGCTCCTCGATCGTCGACGACGACGGCGTCGAGCGCCGGCTCACCGACAAGGAGCTCGCCGACTTCACCAACCTGCTGTTCAGCGCCGGCACCGAGACCGTCATGCGCCTCCTCGGCAACGCCGCGGTGCTCCTGGCCGGGCACCCCGACCAGCGGGCCGACCTGGTGGCCGATCCCGACGGCATCGGCACCGCGGTCGAGGAGCTGCTGCGCTACGAGGCGCCGTCGCCGGTGCAGGGTCGCTACACGACCCGCGACGTCGAGCTGCACGGCACCGTGGTGCCCGCCGGCTCCAAGGTGCTGCTCATCACGGGCAGCGCCGGCCGCGACGAGCGCGAGTACGGCCCCGACGCCGACCGCTTCGACGTGAGCCGACAGTTCCGCCAGCACGTCTCGTTCGGCTACGGCATCCACTTCTGCGTCGGCGCCAACCTCGCCCGCGTCGAGGGCCGCATCGCTCTCGAGGAGACGCTCAAGCGGTTCCCGACCTGGGACCTCGTCCCCGGCGGCACCATCCGCCAGCACACCAGCACCGTGCGGGGCTACTCGCAGGTGCTCATCCGCCCCGGCTCCTGAGGCCGGCCCGACTTCGACCGAGTGAACGGCCGCTCGCGCGGCATGGGGGGTAGTGAGACGTGAGTGTGAGCCCGACCCTGGAGGGTCAGCGCGTCCTGGTCGTCGGCGCGTCGGCCGGCATCGGTGCGGCCTTCGCGACCAGTGCGGCCGCCGCCGGTGCCGACGTGGTCGTCAGCGCCCGTCGCCTCGAGAGGCTCGACGCGCTCGTGGCCGAGCTCGGCAGCGGGCACGCCATCGCCGCCGACGTGTCCGACGAGGGGGCCTGCCAGCAGCTCGTCGACGCCGCCGTCGAGCGCCTCGGCGGCCTCGACCTCGTGCTCTACACCGCCGGCACGGCTGTCCTGTCGCCGATGCGCGACGCCCCGGCCGATGCCTGGCGCACCTCCTACGAGGTCAACGTGGTGGGCCCGGCGATGGTGACCCAGGCCGCGGTCCGGCACATGTCGAACGAGGGGATGATCGCGTTCCTCTCCTCCGAGGCGGTCCACGAGTTCCGCTGGGGCATGGGCACCTACGCCGCCTCGAAGGCCGCCCTCGACGTCGCCATCAGGTACTGGCGCAACGAGCACACAGACCGGCGGTTCTCCCGCATCATCATCGGGGCCACCATGCCCACCGAGTTCGGCAACAACTTCACCGACATGGACGTCCTCACCGAGGCGCTCGGGAAGTGGGCCGAGGCGGGCATCCCGATGACCGCCATGGAGACCTCCGACGTCGGCCTCCACCTCGCCGAGCTCATGGGCGTCGTGCTCGCCCACCCCGAGATCGACCTGCCCGACCTCTACCTCGACGCCCGGCTCGGCTGAGCGTCCCGATCTGAACACCCCAGGGGAGAACCACAGATGACCGAAGAGAACGAGCTCGTCGAGCGGATGTTCCCGGCCCCCGTCGACCGCGGCATCGCCGAGGCCGACCGGGCGGTGACCACCGTGCGCTCGGGCACCAACACCACCGCCGAGCAGGAGGCCAACGAGCTCTGGTACCACGGCGGTGGCCAGAAGGGCGAGAAGGCCTGGGCCGACATCGTCATCTACCCGCCGACGCGGGGGATGACGACCCAGGGCGACCCCTTCGAGCCGGCCAAGATCGGCGTGCTCGTCGACATGGACATCGGTCAGCTGCTCGCCGACTGGCTCGACCCCACGATCCTGGCCATCGAGGACGCCATGAACGAGGGCGTCTACGACCGGCCGGTGCAGCTCATCGTGGCCGACGCCCGGGGCCTTCCCCGCGAGAACTACAAGAAGGTCCGCGACGGCTACGAGTGGCTGTGCGACCAGGGCTGCGTGGCGATCCTCGGCCCGATGATCTCGGACAACTCGCTGAACATCCAGGAGACGGTGAACCGCCGGAAGGTGCCCGTCATCGGCTGGACCGGTGCATGGCGCTTCGCCAGCGAGTACTGCTTCACCATCGCCAACGGCGACATCCCCACCGAGGGCGTGATGTGCGCCCAGTGGCTCGCCGCCAAGGGCTTCAAGAACGTCGGCATGTTCTGGGAGCAGGGCTCCTCGGGCGGCGACTACGCCGAGTTCTTCCGCGAGGAGGCCGGTCGTCTGGGGCTCACCATCACCCGCGACGTGAAGCTCGGCCCGAACCCGCGTGGGTTCGTCGACCACCTGCGGGCCATGCGCGACGGCGGCACCGAGGCGATCTACTACGGCGGCTACGGCTACGCCACGTTCAAGTTCGCCGACGGCTTCAAGGAGCTCGACTGGGACCCGCCCCGCGTCATGGGCACCGCGTTCATGTTCTATTCGAACACCAACGAGTGGGCCCAGGGCCTCGAGGGATGGCACGGCGTCGACCAGCTCGGCGAGGACGGCACCAACCCCAACTACGAGGCCATGATCAAGCGGTTCCAGGCCCGCTTCGGGCGCACCTCGAAGAACGTCGTGGTCGCCCTCGCCTACGACACGGCCCGGGTCGCGATCCACGGCCTCGGCAACGCGTCGATGGCCACCCCCGAAGAGGTCATGCGGGGCATGGAGCGCATCCGCTGGATGCCCGCCACCAACGGCGGCCCCGCCACCTACATCCAGTTCGGTCCCTGGGACCGCAAGGGCTACAAGGGCGACTTCCTCACGATCCGGGAGCTCCGCGGCGGTGAGCTCCGCTTCGACGGCTACCACCGTCCCGAGCACCCCTCCAACCGCGAGTCCTGAGACCAGGAGACAGAGATGAACCCAGAATCGTTCCGTTACGACGGCAAGCGGGCGCTCGTCGTGGGCGGCGCCACCGGCATGGGTGCGGCCACGGCCGAGCTCGTGAAGGAGCTCGGCGCCGAGGTCGTGGTCATGGACTTCGCCCCGGTCACCCTCGAGGGCGTCACGGCCATCAGCCTCGACCTCCGCGACAAGGACGGCATCGACGCCGCGGTCGACGAGTGCGGCGGCCCGATCCACGCGCTGTTCTCCTGCGCCGGTGCGGCCGATGGCACGCCGGGCATCGAGAAGATCAACTTCATCGGTCACCGCCACCTGATCGACCGGGTGATCGAGAAGGGCCACCTCGTGCCCGGCTCGGCCATCGGGATGATCTCCTCGACGGCGGGCCTGGCCTGGCAGACGAACCTCGACGCCGTGCTCGACTACCTCGCCACCCCCGACTTCGACTCGGCCGTGGCGTGGCTCGAGGAGCACGGCCCCGACAGGGACCACCCCGGCAACCCCGACTACATGTGGTCGAAGCAGGCCGTCTGCGGCTACGTGGCCAGCCAGGCCTACGCCATGCAGAAGCGGGGCATCCGCATCAACGCCATCATGCCCGGGCCCACCGACACGCCCCTCGCCCGCTCGCAGGAGGACCTGTGGCTGGGCTTCGGCACCGACTACCGCGACGAGGTCGGGGTGAAGGCCTCCACCCCGGAGGAGCAGGCCGGCCCGCTGGCGTTCCTGTGCAGCGACGCCGCGGTCTACGTGAACGGCCAGACGCTGATCACCGACGCGGGCTACGTGAGC
Source organism: Acidimicrobiales bacterium (assembly GCA_965279255.1). Classification (GTDB taxonomy): domain Bacteria; phylum Actinomycetota; class Acidimicrobiia; order Acidimicrobiales; family Acidimicrobilacustridaceae; genus CAMFLJ01. Next base: position 3,151,681 of record OZ257146.1, on the reverse strand, counting down.
TCCGGCCTCACCAGCTCGTTCCCGGCCGCCAAGCCGGTCGTCGACTTCCTCTCCGGCAACTACTGAGCCGACTCAGCACCACCGAAGACGCAGCGAGGCCCCCTGCTGGTGCAGGGGGCCTCGTCGCGTTCGGGTGGGTGCGGCCGTGAGCCCGTGAGCCCGTGGGTCAGGCGGTGGTCGTCGTGGTGCTGTTGTCGGGCGCCACTGTGGCCGCACAGGCCGTGAGGCCGTAGGCGTTGAACGCCGCGAAGGCGGCCGCCGACTGGCTCTCCACCTGCGCCTCCTCGGCCCCGCCGGCGGTCTTGTCGCCGGACTCGGCTGCCTGGGCGAAGCTGGCGAGGCCGGCCTGCAGCGTCGCCATCGTGGAGTACACCTCCGTCGGCGCGTCGGCACCGGCCGGCTGGGGGAGGGCCTTGATCTGGTTCACCATGTCGGCCAGGAGGGTGATCTCCTCGTTCATGGTGGCGGCCGCCGTGGCCGAGCTCTCGCCCGACTGGTCCTTGGCGGCCTGGGTGCCGGCCTTCACGCAGATGGCGTTGGCCGCGGTCACGAACTCGGCCTTCGTGGTGGTGCCGGCGGTGGTGGAGGTGGCCGAGGGCGCGGTGGTGGTGGTCGACGACGCGTCCTTCGACGACGAGCAACCGCCGACCAGGGCGATGGCGGCGAGGGTGGCGGCGGCGATCGCCGCGCGGGGACGGATGGTCATGAGGGGCTTCTCGGGGGAAGGGAGTGGTCGGGTGCGTGTGGTGTTCCCGCCCGGCCGGTGTCTCCCGTGGTGCACACCGGGGGCCGAAGCTCACAGTTCGTCGGCGAACTGTTCCCGGTCCTTGAGCGACCGGGGGAGGAAGGGGCCGATCGAACCATCGCGGATAATGCAACAAAAGGTTGCGTATTGCGAGTGGGCGCCGTATGGTGATGCGCAACCGATCATTGCGCGAAGGGAACGCACATGGAGTACGGAAGCATCGAACGCGAGATCCACGTCGCCGCCGCACCCGAGGTGGTGTTCGAGGTGGTCAGCACGCCGGAGCACCTGACGGAGTGGTGGCCGGACGAGGCCAGGTTCGAGCCCGTCCCGGGGGCCACCGGGGAGCTGGTGTTCGGCGACCGCGACGACCCCGCCGCTCACGCGCCGGTGTTGACCGTCGTCGAGGTGGTGCCGCCCCACCGCTTCTCGTTCTGGTGGAGCGACGACGCCGAGGTCGCCGCCGAGGGCAACGCCCTGCTCGTCACCTTCGACCTCGAGCCCGCGGGCGAGGGCACCCTGGTGCGGATGACCGAGTCCGGCTTCCGGGAGCGGGGCTGGGAGGCCGCGGTGCTCGAGGCGGCGTACAACGACCACGTGAACGGCTGGGCGCACTTCATGCCCCGCCTGCCGGCCTACGTCGACCGCTTGGTGGCGAGCCGATGAGCCTCGCGGTCGACGACGACCTCTGGTCGGCCATCGGCGACCCGACCCGCCGCCGGTTGCTCGACCTGCTGCTGGCGGCCGGCGACGGCACCGCCACCAGCCTCAGCGAGGAGCTGCCCGTCACCCGCCAGGCGGTGGCCAAGCACCTCGCCGTGCTCGACCGGGTCGGGCTCGTACGGGTCGAGCCGGTCGGGCGGGAGATGCGGTACCGCGTCGACGAAGCCCAGATGGCCAGGGCTGTGGCCCAGCTCAACGCCGTCGGCGACGCCTGGGACGGACGGCTCCGTCGCATCGCCCGCATCGCCGAGACCATCCAACGCACGAAGGACCGCGAGCGCGACAGCGCCGCCACGAAGGAGGACGACTGATGGACATCCTGCACAAGGTCGGCGTGGCCGACGCCTCCGCCGGCGACGTCTACGACGCGCTCACCACCCTCGACGGCCTCTCGGGCTGGTGGGCCACCGACACCTCCGGCGACCCGTCGGTCGGTGGCGTCCTGCAGTTCCGCTTCGAGGCCGGCGGCATCGACATGGAGGTCGTGGAGCTCGAGCCCGACCGCAGCGTCCGGTGGCGGGTCGCCGACGGTCCCGAGGAGTGGCTCGGCACCTCCGTGCGGTGGGACCTGCGCCAGGACGACGGCTGGGCCACCGTGCTCTTCGCTCATGAGGGATGGAGGGAGCCGGTGGAGTTCATGCACCACTGCAGCACCAAGTGGGGCGTGTTCCTGCTGAGCCTCAAGCAGCTCGTCGAGACGGGCGAGGGAGCGCCGGAGCCACGCGACGTCAAGATCGACAGCTGGAACTGAGCGGGGAGCGGGCCTGCCCCCCTCGTCGGGTGGTCGAGCTCGCCGCACGCTCACGGGCGTGCGGCGAGATCGCGACCCGATCAGCCGAAGGCGCGCTCGCCGCTGATGTCGTAGATCTTCACGTCGAAGCCCTTGGGCGCGGGGCCGGTCGACTTCGGAGCCGTCGCCAGGCCCGCCATGTGGCCGTCGAACGACGCCTGGTCGGCCCAGCGCTCGAAGAGCAGCACGCGGGTGGGGTCGACCGGGTCGGCGGTCATGGCGTACTCGAGGCAGCCGGCCTCGGCCCGGGTGCGCTCCATGGCCTCGACCTTGCTGGCGACGAAGGCCTCCTGGTCCGCGGGGTCGACCTCGAAGTGGCCGGCGACGATCAGCATCTGGATACCTCTTTCGGTGGGGGCTGAGTGATCGGCAAGCTACACATCCGCCGGCCCCGGCGGCGCTGTCACACCCCCTGAATAGGGTTGGTTGCATGAGTTCGGGGCGCAGTGTCGAGGGGGCGGCGGGGGGTGATGCCGTGGGTCGTGGGTTGGCCGTGGGCGTTGCTGCTCGGCCGTTGCTCGGGGTGCTCGCGGGGCTCCAGGGTTTCGTCGATTCTGCTGATCCGGGGCAGGTGCCGGCTCGTGATGCGGTCGATCTGGTGCGGGTGCTCGATCGCATTGGTCGGGTGGCTGATGCGGCGAAGGCGGTGGCTGCTGGTCGGGTGGCGGAGTCGTCGTTGTGGTCGAAGGCGGGTCATCGTTCGCCGGCGCACTGGGTGGCTCGTGAGACGGGCATCGGTGTGGGTGAGGCGATCAGGCTGTTGGAGACGGCGGAGGTGGTGTCGGCGGCGCCGGTGGTGGCGGAGGCGTTGTCGACGGGTGTGGTGTCGCCGCGGCAGGCCCGCGCGGCGGCTCGGGCCGAGAAGGCCGAGCCGGGTGCGGGTGAGCGGCTGGTGGCGAAGGCCGGGTCGGTGTCGGTCACCGAGCTCGAGAACGACGCCAACCGGATCGTGGCCGCGGCGTCGAGCGAGTCGCCGGAGGCGAAGGCCGAACGCCATCGCAGGACCCGTCGGATCTTCCATGGGGTCAACGCGGACGGGATGGGGTTCGGTGGCTGGTTGGCGCCGATCGCGGAGCACACCCGGTTCGTGGCCCTCCTCGAAGCGGAGCAGCAGCAGGTGTTCACCGAAGCCCGCGGCCGTGGCGATCGCGAACCGATGGAGGCCTACGCCGCCGACGCGTTCTTCCGGATCATCGACCGCGCCGCCGCCAAGGGCACCGGCATCGCGGGAACCGGCGCGGTGATGCAGGGTGAGATGGTCGAGGACTGGTCGTTCGCCAAGCTGATCGTCCGGGTCGACCTCACCGCCCTCGACCGCGGATCGGTCGCTCCGGGTGAGGTGTGCGAGGTCGCCGGGCAGGGACCGATCCCCGTCGCCGACGCCTGGCGGATGATCGACGGCGACGCCTTCATCGCCGCCGTCACGACGAATGGCACCGAGATCGACAAGGTCGTGCACCTGGGTCGCAAGCCGACGGTGTTGCAGAAGACCGCTCTCGAGTGGTTCTCCGCCGGTGAGTGCTCGATCGAGGGGTGCACGAACCCGGCACGGATCGAGATCGACCACGTGGCCGACTGGGCCGACACCAAGATCACGACCCTCCCCGACCTCGCATCGCCGTGCGGGCACCACCACGACCTCAAGACCCACCACGGCTACACCTTCGGGCCCCGACTCCCGTCAGGGAAGCGACGGCTCGTCCCACCCGACGCCACCGGCCCACCCGGCGACGGACCGGTCGGCTGGACCGACCCGGGCGCCGGTGAGAGCGACCAACAGGGCCTCTTCGACACCAGCTGACTCCGGTCGCGGGTGGCGCCAGGGTCGCGATCGCCGTGATCCCCGAGTTCCCCCGACCGCACACCCCGGACACCCCGGACACCCCGGACACCCGGCCCTCGTTCTTGTCGCGCGTTCCTGGCGCCGGCGACGTGAAGATGCCACAGGAAGAGAGGGCAGCGGGTGTGGCGGGCCGCCGGTTGGGGGCCTCAGGCGCTCTGGCTCTGGGCAGGTGCGCTCGTCGGCTCGAGGTACGAGGACCCGGCCCTCTGTCGACGGGTGTTCCGGATCCGCCTTCCGGCGAGGAGCAGGGCCGTACCCACGGTGGTCAATGCGATCAGCATCGCCCAGATGCTCGTTCCGGGGCCGGTCTCCCGTGGCCCATCGGTCCCGTTCAACGTGCAGACCTGGCCGAGCTGGGTCCACGACCAGTGCGCCTCGCCGGCGGCTGAGGTCTCCGGGTCGGAACACCGGTCGCCCAGCCAGATCTGGGTCACCACGAACGCGGCTGCGAACCCGAGGCAGGTGACCACCCACAACCCGAACACGACCCAGTAGGCCGCGCGGGCGCCCTCACCGGTACCTCGTCGTCCCGATCCGCCCATGCGGAACGGTATCCGAGCGGGTGGCGTCGCCTTCCGTCGCTCTGTGCCCTGATCGCCGGGGGGGTGAGGTGGTCCGGGACGTCCCATCGGTAGTGTCGGGCTGTGTCATTCGGGCGGAAGCGACGCAGGCGGGTCACGTTCCAGGAGAGCTTCGCCAGGGGCGGCGAGGGCGTGCCGGAGACCACCAGGAACGACGCCAACTACTTCATCTCCCGGGTCGTCGCGGCGGCCTGGTACTCGGTCGTCGGCGAGCCCGTGCCACGCGAGGACCCGGCAACCGATCCGGAGGAGGAATCGACGTCGGAGTAGACCCGCGTCCCCGGGCACCGGAAGCGTGATGGACGTCGAGCGGTAGCGTGGCGACGTGGACGCGGCACTGGGGTGGCTCTTTCTCGCGATCGGCGCCCTCGCGGTGATCGGCTTCATCTGGGCATCCGTCCGCAGCTCGCGGAACTACGAGGACTCGATGTCGCCGCCAGATGATCTGAAGCGTGCGGACGAATCGTGGGACCGCACCGGTGGAGCTCCGCCTGGCGGCTCCATCTGGCCCGACAACCGCTGACGCACCATCCATACAACGGGCGGGCGGCGCTGCGAGGCCCTACGGCGGAGTTTGAGGCTGCCCCAGGTGCGGAGTCGGGTGGCGCTCGGATGCCCGGGACCTGGGCGTGGGCTGCGCTCGTCACCGCCGCCAGAAGAGGTGGTGGATCACGCCGCTCGGGCTCGGTACGACCTCCAGATGGAAGCGGTCGCGCAGATCGTCGGGGGACTCCCAGAGGCGCTGCCCTGAGCTGAGCTCCACGGGCGAAACGGCGATGTGCATCGTGTCGACGAGGTCGGCATCGAGGAACTGCCGGATGGTGGTGACGCCACCGCCGAGTCGGACGTCCATGCCGCAGGCCGCGTCCCTGGCCTGGGCCAGGACCGCGGCTGGCTCACCGTCCACGAACTTGAACGTCGTGTCGGACAGCGTGAACGACGGCCGCAAGTGGTGGGTCCAGACGAACACGGGCGTGTGGAACGGAGGCTCGGCGCCCCACCAACCCAGCCAGTCGTGCTCGACCCAGGGCCCGCGCTGAGGCCCGAACTTGTTGCGGCCCATGATCTCGGCGCCGATGTTCTGCGCGTAGTCCCGTGTGAAGTAGTCATCGAGGCCCCGGGTCCCACCCGGGTCGGTGCGGTTCGGCCAGCTCGCCGTGGCCCCCGCCCAGGCGAACAGCCGCTCAGGCCCGTCGAGCCCGAAGGGACGGTCGAGACTCTGGTCCTCGTCGGGACCAGCGCCGATGCCGTCGCTCGACACGTTGAAGTTCATGACCCTCAGCAACTGCGTTCCCATGTGGCTTCCTGTCGGTTCGTTCGCGTGGCCACGGCCTCGTGCCGTGCGTCGTCGTCTCGTCGTGCGGCGGCGTGCTGCACATCATGGAGTCGGAGCGAAGGCGGCGGATTCGACATCTGCTCGGGACCTTGTGACCCGACGACGGCCGAGGGGCCAGCCAGGGTTGGCTGTCGACAGCGGTGGTGGCTGACCGACCGGAGCTCCGAGCAGGTCCGTTCGGTCAGGCCTGGGGGAGCGTGGCGACGCCTTCGTCGCGCAGCTGGAACTTCAGCACCTTGTTGGAGGCGTTGAGGGGCAGCGCGTCGTAGAAGCGGACGTGGCGCGGCACCTTGTAGTTGGCCATCTCCTCGCGGCACCAGGCCACGAGCTCGGGCTCGGTGAGCTCGGCACCGGGGCGCAGCACCACGAACGCCATGCCGACCTCGCCCATGCGGGCGTCGGGCACGCCGACCACGGCGACCTGGTTCACGGCGGGGTGCCGCATGATCACGTTCTCGATCTCGGCCGGGTAGGCGTTGAAGCCGCCGACGATGAACATGTCCTTGATGCGGTCGGTGATGCGCAGGTTGCCGGCGTCGTCCATCACGCCGATGTCGCCGGTGTGGAGCCAGCCGTCGGCGTCGATCGCCTCGGCGGTGGCCTCCGGGTTCTCGAAGTAGCCGGGCATCACCACGTAGCCGCGGATCACGATCTCGCCGGACTCGCCGCGGGGCACCTCGTTGCCGTCGTCGTCGACGACGAGCACCTCGATGTCGGGGATCGCCCGACCGGAGGTCTGGGAGATGATCTCGGGGTCGTCGTCGTGGCGGCACATCGTGGCCATGCCGTGGGCCTCGGTGAGCCCGTAACCGGTGACGATGGTCTTGAACGTCAGCTCCTCGCGCATCCGGCGGATCATCTCGACGGGCACAGCCGCGGCGCCGGTGACCGACAGGCGCAGGGTCGAGGTGTCGTAGGTGTCGCGCTCGGGGTGGTCGAGCATCGTCTGGTAGATCGCGGGCGGCCCGGGGAGCATCGTGACCTTCTCCTCCTGGACCCGCTTCATCACCTGGGGCACGTCGAAGACGGCGTGGGGGATGATCGTGGCGCCCTTCAGGTAGCAGGCGAGGATGCCGGAGTTGAGCCCGAAGGAGTGGAAGAACGGGTTGACGATGAGGTACCGGTCGCCCTCCTCGAGCCCGACCACGCTGGCCCAGGCCCAGTAGGCCCGCACGAGCGGCGAGTTGAGGAGCATGGCCCCCTTCGGCTTCCCGGTGGTGCCCGAGGTGAAGAGGATGTTGGCGAGGTCGTCGGGGCCTATCGCGGCGGCGCGCTCGGCGGCGGCGTCGGCAGGCACCGACGCGGCGCTGGCCAGGAAGTCGGCCCAGGTGGTGGTGCCCTCGGCGTCGCCCCGCATGACCACGACCTGCTCGAGGTGGGGGAGCTCGGCGCGGTCGCCGAGCAGCTCGACGTAGTCGGTGTCGAGGAAGTCGGTGACGGTGAACAGCAGCCGGGCCCGCGAGGTGTTGAGGATGTACGCGGCCTCGCTGCCCTTGAACCGCGTGTTCAGCGGCACCAGCACGGCGCCGACGCGGTGGATGCCGGAGCAGGCGATGACCCACTCGGCGCAGTTCGGCGCCCACATGGCGACGCGGTCGCCCGGCTCGATGCCGGCGGCGATCAGTGCCCGTCCGGCCTCGTCGGCCGCAGCCAGCAGCTCGGGGAACGACAGGCGGAGGTCGCCCTCGACCAGGGCCTCCATGTCCGGGAAGAGCCGGGCGGCGCGCTCGAGCGCTCCGGCGACGGTCGTGGGCAGGTCAGCGGGGACGGCGATCTCGTCGGTCACGGGCGTCAGGATTGCATACCGGGGCATGGTCCTTCCCCTGTGGCGGCCCGACCCGGCCCCTCGGTCGGCGCAAACGACCGCATATATGATCCAACTCCGGTGTCGAGGCCTGCGAGGCCTGCGAGGCCGGCACGCCGATCGACGGCCGACCCGCTCGGCCCATCCGGGGAGAACGAACCTGTGGCAGCAGATGTGTGGGTCAGCAACGGTGCGAACACGACGGTGCTCGCCGCCCTCCGGGGCCGCCTCGAGAGCGATCCCACCGGCGAGTACCTCGACGTCAACGGCGAGAAGGTCTCAGCCGCCGACGTCTACGACACCGCCTGCCGGGTCGCCAACGCCCTGATCGCCGCCGGTGTGCGCCCCGGCGACCGGGTGGCGTCGCTGATCGAGAACTCGATCGAGTGCACCCTCTCGTGGTGGGGCATCGTCTGGGCCGGCGCCATCGCGGTGCCGATCAACACCGCCTACAAGGGCCAGTACCTGCGCCACCAGCTCCACGACTCGGGCGCCAAGGTGCTCATCGTCCAGGAGGACCTCGCCGACCGCCTCGACGGCATCAGCGCCGAGCTGCCCGACCTCACCACCGTCGTCACCATCGGTGCCGCCACCTCGATCGCCGGCAAGGCCAACGCGACCTGGGCCGAGCTGCTGACGAGCGACAACGCCGACCCCGAGGTGAACGTGCGCCCGGTCGACCTGGGCACGTTCGTCTACACCGGCGGCACGACCGGCCCCTCCAAGGGCTGCATGCTCAGCCACAACTACCACGTGGCGCTCACGACCCAGATCGGGATCTGCTGGGGCCGCACGGCCGACGACGTCGTCTGGACCCCGCTGCCGTTGTTCCACTTCAACGCCATCACCACCGCGGTGCTCGGCCCGCTCGTGTTCGGTGGCCGCTCGGCGATCTACCGCAAGTTCTCGGTGTCGAACTTCTGGCCGGAGATGAACCGGGTCGGCGCGACGGTGACCTCCACCCTCGGCACCATGGCCTACCTGCTGGCCCACGACATCGACCGTCCGGAGATGCCGCTGTCCGGTGCCCCCGAGGCCAACACCAGCCTGCGCCTGCTCGGCGCCGCGCCCATGCCCACCGAGATCGACGACATCTTCCGCGACCGCTTCGGCCTCCAGACCTTCTCCGGCGCGTACGGCGTCACCGAGGCCAGCCTCATCTCCTGGCAGCCGCCCGGCGTCCGGAACAAGCCCAACGCCGCCGGCGTGATCAACGACGAGTACTTCGACGTCCGGATCTTCGACGACGACGACAACGAGCTGCCTCGCGGCACCGACGGCGAGATCGTCATCCGCCCCAAGCGCCCCGAGGTGATGTTCGAGGGCTACTGGGGCCGGCCCGAGGCGACCGTCTCGACCAGCCGGAACTGGTGGTACCACACCGGTGACATCGGCCGGATCGACGACGAGGACTTCCTCTACTTCGTCGACCGCAAGGCCGACTACCTCCGCCGCCGGGGCGAGAACATCTCGAGCTTCGAGGTCGAGAGCATCATCATGGGCCACGGCGCCTTCTCCGACGTCGCCGTGCACGCCGTGTTCAGCGAGATGTCCGAGGACGACCTGAAGATCACGGCCATCCTCGACGAGGGCTCCTCGATCACCGAGGAGGAGCTGTTCCGGTGGTGCATCGACCAGCTCCCGTACTTCGCCCTCCCTCGCTACATCGAGTTCCGCGAGGAGCTGCCCCGGTCACCGGTCGGTCGGGTCCTCAAGCGCGAGCTGCGCGACGAGGGCGTCACGCCCACCACCTGGGACCTCGACGCCTCCGACGTCACCTACGAGAAGCGGTGAGGCGTTCAACCCGTAGGGCCGTGTGGCCGGTGGGGCTCGGCCCGGTACCTAAGCTGGCCCGATGATCCGTCGGAGCAGTGGCGAGCTGGTGGCCGCCCATCTGCGTCGCATGGTGTTCGACGGCGAGTACAAGCCGGGCGACCGCGTGCGCCAGGACGAGATCGCGGCCGAGCTCGGGGTCAGCCGCATCCCGGTCCGCGAGGCCATCATCGCCCTCGACCGCGAGGGCTGGGTCACCGTCGAGCCCCATCGCGGCGCCTTCGTGCGGGGCATCGACGCCGACTACGTGCGTGACCACTACGAGCTCTACGGGCTGGTGTTCGGCCTGCTCGCGGCCCGGGTCTCCGAGCGCGCCGACGACGCCGGGCTCGAACGGGTGCTGGCCGACGCCGCCACGGTCGCGGCCGCCGGAGACGACCCCAAGGCGTTCAACGACCGCAACCGGGCGTTCCTGGTCACCCTCGAAGAGGTCGCCCGGGCGCCCCGCCTCACCTCGATGGCCCGGGTGATGACGAGCCTGGTGCCCGGCAACTTCTTCCGGGAGATCCCCGGCGCCATCGACACCCAGCGACGGGGCGTGGCCTGCGTGAGCGAGGCCATCGCCGAGCGTGATCCCGAGCGGGCGTCGGCCGAGTTCCGCAGCCTTCTCCGGAGCCAGGGCGAGGCGGTCGTCGCCCTGCTCGAGGCCCGCGGCATCTTCGCCCCGGCGCAGCCGGCAGGCGCACCGGCGGGGTCCTGACGTCGCCATGGACCGGCCGAGCAGCGGCGAGATGGTGGCCACCCACATCCGTCGGGCGGTCACGACCGGCGAGTACCGGCCCGGCGAGCGCATCCGCCAGGACGAGATCGCATCGGCGCTCGGCGTCAGCCGCATCCCCGTGCGCGAGGCCCTGGTGGCGCTCGAGCGCGAGGGCTGGGTCACCGTCGAGCCCCACCGCGGCGCCTACGTCACGGGCCTCGACGTCGACTTCGTGCGCGACCACTTCGAGGTCCACGGTGCCATCGTGGGCCTGATGGCCACCCGGGCGGTCGAGCGGGCCGACCCCGAGTCGGTGCAGCGCCTGCTCGACGCCGCAGCCGCCGTGGTCGACTCGCCCGACGACCCTGCGGTCTTCAACCGCCTCACCTACGCCTACGTCGACGCCCTCGAGCGGGCCGCCGCCGCGCCGCGGCTGACCTCGATGACGAGGGTGACGGCGAACCTCTACCCCGGCAACTTCTTCGCCGAGGTCCCCGGGGCCATGGACCGTGAGCGCGCGGGGGTGGGGGTCATCGCCGCGGCCATCGCGGTCGGCGACGCCGCCACCGCGGCGAGCGAGTGCGACCGCATGACCCGTGACCTCGGCGAGGTGCTCATCGGCGTGCTGCAGGCCCGGGGCGTGTTCGACGCCCCCGAGGCCGAGCCGCTCGCCCCGTCGAGCTGACGGCGCCGTAGGTCAGTCGAAGACCTCGAACGACGGGTCGGTGCGGTCGCGGCGGCCGGTGGCGGTGCTGCCGTCGGTGACGCTCGAGGCCCGGCTCTCCTGCATCCGCTGGAGGTCGTCGATGTAGCGACGATGGTCGATGGCCCACACGCCGTCGCGGTGCGACCAGCGGTCGACGTAGCGGCCCCGTCCGAACAGGTCGAGCACGACGTCGTCGTGGGGCGGGGTGCGCAGCCACACCGAGATGTAGGTCTCGCTGACGGCGGTGCCGGCGGCGACGTCGACCTCGATGAGGGCGTTGCTCACCATGTGCGAGTGCCGGGCCATGCCCGCGTGCGCACCCCAGACCCAGTCGAGGAAGCCGCTGCCGGTCCCCTGGAACATGGGCCCGTAGTCCGCGGTGCCGCCGGGGTGCCAGACCGACTCGGCCATGTCGCGGTCCATGCGGTCGAGGCCACGGCAGTAGCGGTGCAGCACCTCGGTGATGGCCTGCTTGGCGAGCAGCTCCTGCAGCGCGTCGTCGTCGCTCACGTCGTCGTCCCCCTGGTCGCGTCCCGACGCTCGTGGTCGGACCCGCCAACCGTAGGGCCCGGGCAACCCGCGTCGCATCGATGAGCATCGGTTGCTCATGTCCACCTCCGGGTCCTCGCCGATGCTGCACCCATGGCACTCTTCAAGAAGCTCAAGGACGCGATCGGCAGCACCGACGGCGAGTTGCTCGCCAACGGGATCCCCGCGTGGGGTGCGATCCAGGACGTCGCCCTCAACGGCACCCAGGTCACCATCGGCGTCGACCAGTACCGGGTCTGCACCTTCACCGTCGAGGTGCGCCTCGATGGTGAGCAGCCCTACTCCGCGACCGCCCGTCAGCGGGTGCACGAGATCGCTCTCGCCCGCCTCTCGACCGCTGGTGCGGTGTGCGTGAAGGTCGATCCCGCCGACCGCAGCCGGATCCAGATCGACTTCGACTCGCCGGCGCCGTCGGTGCGGATGCCGGCACCGGCGCCGGGCACCGGCCGGGCCGACATCATGGATCGGGGTGCCGATTGCGAGGTGGTCATCACCCAGAACCAGCCGGTCGGCCTGCGAAGCCACGAGGGCGACGAGATCCACGCCTTCGTGCTCACCGTGATCCCGCCCGGGGGAACCCCCTACCAGGTGCAGGTGGGGCTGCCGCTGCCGGTGAAGCACCTCCCGCTGGTGTTCCCGGGCAGTCGCCTGCCGGGCAAGGTCCTGCCGGAGGACCCGAACGCGGTGGCCATCGCGTGGGCGCCCGTCGCGGTCAACTGACCCGGAGCGGCTCCGCCGCCGCTCAGCCGAGGGACGCGGGGTCGGGGAGCCCGAGGGCGGCGGCGAGCATGGTGGTCACCGGGTTGATGCGCTCGAAGGTGCCGTCGTCGTCGGGCGCCGCGGTGCGCATGAGGGCGGCCGCCCGGATGAAGATGATCCCGAAGCGGAACCCGGCCAGCACCTCGTAGAACTGCATGTCGCGCAGGGGTCGGCCGAGCGCCGCCTCGTAGTGGGCCCGGGCCTCGGCCTCCGACGGGAAGCCGGGCAGAGGCGCCACGCCGGTGCCCTCGGTGTAGAAGCGGTTCATGAACCACCACCAGCCCATGTCGACCTCGGCCGGGCCGAGGGCGGCCATCTCCCAGTCGAGCACGCAGACCGGCTCGAAGTCCTCGTAGAGCACGTTGCCGAAGCGGGCGTCGCCCCAGTTGAGGCCCTCGGCGGGCAGGTCGGCGGGGACGTTCGCCCGCAGCCATCCCAGCACCGCCGCCATGGTGGGCTGAGGTCGGTCGCCGGCGGCCCAGCGGTACCAGCGCTCGGTGTCGTCGAGCTGGGCGTCGAGCCCGCGGCCGCCGGCCGGCGCCAGGACGCCGAGGTCGAGCCGGCTGACGTCGAGGCGGTGGATGCGGGCCATCACCTCGAGGGTGAGGTCGTGGGCGCGGCGCTGGTCGGCCGGGTCGGCCTCGAGGAGCCAGCCCGTCGTCGTGTAGGGCGGGAGGTCGGGCGGCGCCTCACCGGGCGCGGCTTCCATCACGTAGAACTCCTCGCCCAGCACCTCGGCACCACCGAAGCCGACCAGCCCCGGCACGGGGACGTCGGTGTCGGCCAGCGCCGCCATGGTGAGGTACTGCTTGCGGAGGTCGTAGGTGAGGAACAGTCCCTCGGCCCGGGGCGCGGTGCGGGCGACGAGCCCCCGTTCGACCGGTCGGCCGTCGGCATCGGTCCACCCGCACCGCAGCATCGCCGTCTCGTTCGACGAGCCGTTGGAGGCCGGCCGGGGCTCCTCCAGCAGGCGGAGGTCGTCGGCCCCGAGCTGCCCGGCGAGCCAGCCGAGCAGGAGCGCCAGGCGCTCAGGGGTGGTGAGGCTGCTCTCGGCCACGGCTCAGACCAGCCCCCGCAGCGGCAGCTCACCCGTGGGCAGGATGGCGGCGTGGCCCGCTCCCGTGGTGACGGTGCCGTCGGGTGCGGTGACCTCGACCAGCACCGCGCAGTCGCGGTGGTAGGGCCGGTCGACGGTGCCGTCGGGCAGCACGACGTCCTCGTCGTGGGAGACGTCGAACACGTCGTGCTCGACGTGCTCCTCGCCGCGCCACACGCCGAAGCCACGGCCGTCGGCGTAGCCCATCGAGTAGCCGAGGCCGAGCATCGACAGCGACCGGCTGATGGGTCGCACCCGCAGCTTCCAGTCACCGGCGCCTGGCCCCGACGCCCGGTGGAGCGTCCAGGTGGCGTCGGCGAAGCGGCGGGTGCCGGGCAGCACGTCGAAGTCGAGGCTGACCTCGGTGGAGGTGACCCTGGCGCCGTCGGCCCAGCGGATCATCCCCTCGGAGTGGATCGCCGAGCCGTCGGGCAGCTCCTGGAGCTGGACGTAGCCGCCGGCGTCCTCGGTGCCGAAGATGAGCCACGTCCAGAGGAAGCCGGTGCGCCCGTTGCGGGGCTCCTCGGGGCCGGTGACCGGCTCGCCGCCGGCGATGTCGGTGCGCACGCCCCACGAGTGGTCGCGCCCGCCCCACCAGTCACGGACCTCGGTGCGCTCGCCGTCGAGCTCGACCCAGCCGTTGACCCGCCCCGACTGGTTGTAGCGGCGGTAGTCCTGGTTGACCCGGCCCCGGACCCGGCTGAAGTGCTGGTCCTCCTCGTGGGGGTCGAGGGTCGCGGTCCACTCGAGGTCGAAGGCCATGCCGTCGTCGCGGCCGCCGTCGAGCGAGAGCCGGAGGCGGCGGAACGGTTCGATCACCTCGGCGCGGAGCGGGCCGACGCTCGTGACCTCGGCCGGCGAGTCGAACAGCTGGGGCCGCAGCGCACCGGCGACCCGCACGTTGTGCTGCTTCCCGTTGCTGATCACCGCGGCATAGCCGTCGATCACGTTCATGTTCAGGTAGGAGCACATGCCGGTGTTGATGGCGAGGTCGGTGCCCGCCGGGTCGTAGATGGCGAACCAGTAGCGGTCGAAGAACCGCGGATCGCTGGTGCCGGCGTGGTCGAAGGTCGTCGGCAGGACGTGGCGCAGCGTGTCGTCGAGCGGTGTGAGCACGAGGGACCCCCCAAGTCGTCGTGAGGGATCGAGGCTGCCACAGCCCGGGCCCCCGCCGCGCCGGGGCCCGGGCTGCCTAAGGTCGTCGGGCGGCGCGCGCAGCGCTGCGGGGACCGAGGGGGACAGGGTGAGCGACAGCGTGCGCAGGGTCGTGGTGTGGGGCACCGGTTGGATCGGGTCGATCTCGGTGCGGTCCGTGCACGCCCGACCCGACCTCGAGCTGGTCGGGGTGTGGGTGCACAGCCCCGACAAGGTCGGGCAGGACGCGGGCACCCTCGCCGGCATCGGCGAGATCGGCGTGACCGCCACCGGCGACGTCGATGCCCTGCTGGCGCTCGAGCCCGACTGCGTGATCTACGCCGCCAGCGGCCCCGACCTCGACGCCGTCGCGGTGCCCGACTACGAGCGGATGCTGCGGGCCGGCGTGAACGTGGTGACCGTCTCGTCGGCCGGGCTCGTCTACCCCGCCGGTTACGGCGACCAGGCCGCGGTCGAGCGCCTCACCGCTGCCGCCGTCGACGGCGGGGCCACGCTCTACGCCTCGGGGGTCGAGCCGGGCTTCGCCGCCGACGAGCTGCCCCTCGCCCTGCTCACGCTCAACGACACGATCACGTCGGTGCGCACCCAGGAGCTCTTCCTCTACGACGAGTACCCGGTCGCGTTCATGATGCACGAGGTCTTCGGCTTCGGGAAGCCGCTCGACCACCAGCCGATCATGGCGATGCCGGGCGTGCAGTCCGGGACGTGGGCCGGCCCGGTGATGATGGTGGCCGACGCCCTCGGGGTCACCCTCGACCGCATCCGGGAGACCTACGAGGTGCTCCCCACGCCGCGCCGCCTCGAGGTCGCCAGCGGCGTGATCGAGGCCGGCACCGTGGGCGCGGTGCGCTTCGAGACGATCGGCGTGGTCGACGGCGAGGACGCCATCGTGATCGAGCACGTCAACCGGATGGCCGCCGACCTCGCCCCCGAGTGGCCCACCGCCGAGCGCGACGGCACCTACCGGATCGTGGTCGAGGGCTCGCCCTCGTACCAGTGCGAGCTGGTCTTCGGGCAGCCCGGCACCAGCTCGGCCGAGGGCATGGTCGCCACCGCCATGCGCATCGTGAACGCCGTGCCGACCGTGTGCGACGCCGGCCCCGGCCTGGTGTCGTCGCTCGACCTGCCCCTCACCCTGCCGGTCGACCCGTTCCGCCCGTCGCCCCACCCCGCCTGACCGGGGCGGCGCCGGTGGACGGGTCTTCCCGCGGCGGGTCGGCGCCCATGAACCGCCAGTCGAGGACCATCACGACCAGCACCAGCGCGGCCGCGCCCCCGAGCGCGATCTGTACGCCGTGGGAGAAGTCGTCCTCGACCACCGAGCGGATCTCGGCCCGGGGTGCCTCGAGCGTCTCGAGCTGGGTGTCGGGGACCACGATCTCGGCAGCGTGGGCCCGCGGGTTGGCGCTCTGGGCCACCGCCTCCACCACCGCCTCCCGCTCGAGGCGCTCGGGGATCGCCGGCCGCAACGAGACCCCGAGCGTCGCGGTGAGCCAGGCGGCCAGCACCGAGCCGAGCACCGCGTAGCCGGCGGTCGAGCCGATGGCCCGCTGGGCCCCGAGGATGCCCGAGGCCATGCCGGCGCGGTCCTCGGGCACCGCGGCCATGGCGACGTTGGTCGCCGGGGTGATGGCGAGCGCCTGGCCCACCCCCATCAGGGCCACCCCGATGACCACGAACGGACCGGGGAGGGAGATGCCGGCGATCTGGACCACGAGCCCGAGGACCAGCACGCCGAGGCCCACGACGAGCAGCCGCCGGGCCCCGAACCGGGGCGCCCACCGGCCGGCCAACGGGGAGAAGATCATCTCGAGCACGGCCAGCGGCACGAGCAGCATGCCGGTGACGAGCACGGTGTGACCCCGCACGCCCTGCCACCACTGGTTGACGACCAACAGCATCCCGTAGACGGTGAAGAGCCCGACGAAGACCGTGGCGTTGGCCAGGGCGTAGCGGGGCCGGGCGAAGAGCCGGAGGTCCATCATCGGCTCGCGGGCCCGGAGCTCGTGCACGACGAAGCCCCCGCCCCCCACGACCAGCGCGACCCACGCCAGGACGATCGGTGCGCTCGTCCACCCCCGCTGCGGTGCCTCGATCACCCCGAACGCGAACCCACCGATGGCCACGACGAAGAGCACCTGGCCGAGGAGGTCGAAGCTGCGCACCTTCGAATCGCGTGACTCGGCGACGTAGAGGGCGGTCAGCACGAGGGCGCCGACCCCGAACGGTGCGTTGACGAAGAACACGCTGCGCCATCCGAAGCTCTCGGCCAGCACCCCGCCGAGGGTCGGGCCGACCGCCACCCCCGTGGCGGCGATCGCCGACCAGATGCCGATGGCCCGCGCCTTGGCCGCCCGGTCGTCGAAGGCGGCGCTGAGGAGGGCCAGCGAGGTGACGTTGACCGCCGCCGCGGCGAGGCCCTGCACCGCCCGGGACCCGTCGAGGAACAGCGCGTTCGGCGCCAGCCCGCAGGCGATGGAGGCGAGGGTGAACACGGCCAGGCCACCGACGTACACGCGTCGCCGGCCCCATCGGTCCGCGGTGCTGGCCCAGGTCATCATCGAGACGGCCATGCCCACGCTGTACGCCGTGACCACCCACTGCAGGCTCGACTCGCCCCCACCGAGGTCGCGTCGGATGTCGGGCAGGGCGACGTTCACGATCAGGGCGTCGAGGAAGATCATGAACAGGCCGAGGCCGGTGGCCAGCAGCGTGCCCCGCTGCACGGCGGTCATCCGCGTCGGCGTCGCCGCTCCTGCCGTGCCTCCTTCGCTCACCCCGCAAACGTAGTGAGGCGCCCGGGTCGGCCAGGGCACTCGAGGTGCCCGCCGCCGGTCAGACCCGGTTCGGCCCGAGGTGGCTGCCGGCGAAGCCGTCGATGAACTCCAGCGTGCGCTCCACGGTGGGCAGGTCGAACGCGAACGACACCCAGGTGGCGCCGGCATCGCGGATCTGCCCGAGCTGGTCGCGGTGCCGCTCGACGTCCTGATCGGCGTCGACGATCGACTCGTCGGTGTAGAGCACCATGAAGTCGAGGTCGTCGCCCCGCTCGCCGGCGGCCTCCTTGACCTCGCGGATGGCGACGGCGACGTCGTCGAGGCCGCCGAGCTGGGCCGTGCGGGTCGTGGCCGCCATCTCGGCCGAGCCCGTCATCGGCATCCAGCCCTGTGCCGTCGCCGCGACCCGGCGGCGGGTGAGCCTGGCGTTGCCGCCGAGCCAGATCGGGATGGGCCCCGACGGCTTGGGCAGGGCCAGCAGGTCACGGCCGCTGAAGTGGGTGCCGTCGTAGGTGAACGGCTCACCGGACCAGTGCAGCCGCATGGCCTCGATGGCCTCGTCGAACAGGGTGTTGCGCTCGTCGAAGTCGACGCCGAGTGCGTGGAACTCGCCCTTCAGGTAGCCGGTGCCCACCCCGAGCACGAAGCGGCCGCGGGAGATGATGTCGAGGGTCGCGGCGGCCTTGGCCGTCAGGAACGGGTTCCGGTAGGGGAGCACCGCCAGGTAGGTGACCAGGGTGATGCGCTCGGTGACGGCCGCGGCCGCGCCGAGGGCCACGAACGGGTCGAGGGTCTGGTGGCCACCGCCTTCGGCCAGCCAGCGCCGGCCCGGGGCCGGGTGCTCGGTGTAGGCGAGGCCGTCCCATCCCGCCGCCTCGAGGGCCCGGGCGACCGCCGTGGGGTCGCAGGTGGCCAGCAGGTCGTTGTCGGCGCCGATGGGCTCGGGGTGCTGCAGCAGGTACTTCACCGGTCTCGCTCCGTGGATCGTGGGGGCACTCGCCGGGACGGCGGGCTCCTCCGGGCCCGGACGCGACGACGGCCCGCCGGGGCGGGCCGTGGGTCGTGTCTCGAGTGCGCGAGGAGGGACTTGAACCCTCACACCCTTTCGGGCACAGGAACCTGAATCCTGCGCGTCTGCCAATTCCGCCACTCGCGCGTGTGGAACCCGGAGATCGTACAGCGTGCCCGGTGGCCCCACGAATCGCGATCCGGGTGTGCCCGTTGCCCGCAGGGGGGAGCCCTCTGGGGGAGCCACGGGCTGGGTAACGTTGGCCGCCGTGGGACTCAAGGGCTTCGAACGACGTCTGGAACACGCGGTCGAGGGTGTCTTCTCGCGCGTGTTCAAGAGCGGCGTGCGGCCCATCGAGATCGGCCGCCGCCTCACCCGGGAGATGGACGACCAGCGCACCGTCGACGTGCGGGGCCGTACGGTCGCCCCGAACTCGTTCACCATCTCCATCTCCACCGACGACCACGATGCCTTCGTCGACATCGCCGACACCCTCGCCCGTGAGCTGTGCGACGCCGCCCGCGAGCACGCCCGCGACGAGGGCTACGCCTTCCTCGGCCCGGTCGAGACCGAGCTGGTCATCGAGCCCAGCCAGCGCACTGGCACCTTCTCCATCGAGGCCCGCTTCCGCGAGGGCCCCGGTGGCAGTGGCGCAGGCTCGCTCATCCTCCCCACCGGCGACCGCTACGTCCTGCGGGAGAACACCGTCACCATCGGGCGCCTGCCCGAGTGCGACATCACCCTGGTCGACGCCAACGTGAGCCGTCACCACGCCGAGATCCAGCCGCGTGGCGACGGCTTCGTGCTCGTCGACCTCGGCTCCACCAACGGCAGCCGGGTCAACGGCGTGCGGGTCACCGAGCGGGAGCTGCGCGACGGCGACGAGCTCGGCTTCGGGAACATCCGCCTCACGTTCCAGGCCTCCTAGGACGCCGTGTCCGACCAGCTGCTGTTCGTCCTCAAGCTGTGCCTGCTGGCCCTGCTGTACCTCTTCTTCTTCCGGGTGGTGCGGGCGGTGTGGGCCGAGCTGCGCACCCCCAGCCCCGCCGCCGGAGCCCCGGTGGCCGCCGGCCCCGCGGCGGCGGCCGGCCCCGGGCGCAAGGAGCGCAAGGCCCAGGCCAAGGCGGCCAAGTCCCGTCCTCAGCTGGTGATGATCGAGCCCGCCGACCTGGCCGGCCGGTCCTACCCCCTCGACAACGAGGCCTCCATCGGCCGGGCCGCCGGGTGCCAGATCACCCTCGACGACACCTACGCCTCGCAGATCCACGCCCGCGTCTTCGCACGCGACGGCCAGTGGCTGGTCGAGGACCTCGGCTCCACCAACGGCACGTGGCTGAACCGCCAGAAGGTGTCGGGCCCGATGGTGCTCCAGCGCGGTGACCGGCTCCAGATCGGCAACACCGTGATGGAGCTGCGGTGACCCGCTTCGCCTGGGGCTCGGCCACCGACACCGGCCGGGTCCGCCAGGCCAACGAGGACTCAGTGCTGGCGGTCGACGGCCTGTTCGCCGTGGCCGACGGCATGGGCGGCCACAAGGCGGGTGAGGTCGCCAGCCACCTCGCCATCGAGACCCTCCAGGACGAGTTCGGCGCCGCCGGCACCGACGTGCTCGTCACGGCCGTGCAGCAGGCCAACCGGGCGCTGGTCGACCGGTCGGCCGACGACCCCGAGCTCACCGGCATGGGCACCACGCTGTGCGCCATGGCCCTGGTCGACGCCGAGGGCCGCGACGCCATCGCCGTGGTGAACGTCGGCGACTCCCGCCTCTACCTCATGTCCGACGGCGAGCTCACCCAGGTCACCGAGGACCACAGCCTGGTGGCCACCCTCGAGCGCCAGGGCCGCCTCAGCCGGGCCGAGGCCGCTGTGCACCCGCAGCGCAACATCCTCACCCGGGCCCTCGGCATCGACGCCAACGTGATGGTCGACTCCTGGGAGATCCTCCCGGTGATCGGCGACCGCTACCTGATCTGCAGCGACGGCCTGTTCAACGAGGTCGACGACAACCGCCTGGCCGCCACCCTGCGCCGCCTGGCCGACCCCGTCGAGGCGGCCAAGGAGCTGGTGCGCCTGGCCAACGAGGCCGGCGGCCGCGACAACATCACCTGCGTGGTGGTCGACGTGGTCGACGACTCCGGCCGCGACCCCGCCACCACCAGCTCCTCCGACCGCATCACCGCCCACACCACCGGTGGCGACGCCGCGCTGTTCGGAACCGCCGCCGAGGGCGCCGACGCCTCCGAGGCCGACGCCGAGGTCGGGCGTCGGGAGCGTCGTCGCGACGCCCGGGCGGCCCGTGCCGCCGAGGGCCGGCCCCGTCGCCGGGTGCTCACCTGGCGGGTCGGCCTGTTCGTCGTGGCCTTCCTCGCCATCGTGGGCATCACCATCGGGGTGATCGTCTACATGGGTCGCAACACGTACTACGTCGGTGTGCAGGACGACCAGGTCGTCATCTTCCGGGGCCGACCCGGTGGCGTGGCGTGGATCCAGCCGGAGCTGGCCGAGTCCACCGCCATCCCGCTCAGCGAGGTCCCGGCGGCCCGGATCGACGAGGTGCGGTCCGGCGTCGAGGAGTCCAGCCTCGACGACGCCCGGCGCTACGTGGCCAACCTGCAGGAGCAGATCGACGCGGCCACGACCACCACCACCACCTCGACCACCACGACCGTCGTGCCGCCCGCGGCCGCACCGGTCACCGTGGCCCCGGGGTAGGGGAACGACGTGGGTCATCGCCGCAACACCGAGCTCGGCCTGATGCTGATGGTGGTGATCATCACCGCCGGCGCCTACGTGCTCGCCAGCCTCGGCTCCGAGGCCCGCATCCCCGCCAACATCATCCCGTTCCTCGTGATCGTGCTGGGCCTCCTGCTCGGGGCCCACGTCGCGGTGCGGCGCCTCGCCCCCGAGTCCGACCCGATCCTGCTCCCGATGGCCGCGCTGCTGAACGGCCTCGGCTACGTGGTCATCGCCGGGCTGAACGAGAAGCTCGCCGCCGCCCAGGCCAGCTGGACCGCCGTCGGCATCGTGGCCTTCGTGGCCACCCTCTACTTCGTGAAGCGGCCGCGCCAGCTCGAGCGCTACCGGTACACCTTCGCCCTCGTCGGCATCGGCCTGCTGCTGCTGCCGCTGCTGCCGGGCATCGGCAAGACCATCAACGGCAGCCGCATCTGGGTCGGCGTCGGCGGCGCCAGCTTCCAGCCCGGTGAGATCGCCAAGGTCGTGCTGGCCATCTTCTTCGCCGCCTACCTGGCCGACCAGCGCGAGCTCATCGCCACCAGCGTCTGGAAGGTCGGGCCGCTGCGCCTCCCCGACCCCAAGTACCTCGGGCCGGTCATCATCGCCTGGGCCGTCACGTTGATCGTGATGGTGTACCAGAAGGACCTCGGCTCCTCGCTGCTGTTCTTCGCCCTGTTCGTGGTGATGATCTGGGTCGCCACCGGGCGCACGTCGTTCCTCGTGATCGGCGGTGGCCTGTTCGCGGCCGGCGCGTGGTTCGCGTGGAAGTCGTTCGGCCACGTGCAGGAGCGCGTCTCGATCTGGCTCGATCCCTGGAAGGACCCGAGCGGCACCGGCTACCAGCTCATCCAGGGCCTCTTCGCCATGGCCTTCGGCGGCACCACCGGCACCGGCCTCGGCCTCGGCGGCGACGTGCGCATCCCCGCCAGCGAGAACGACTTCATCTTCGCCGTGATCGCCGAGGAGCTCGGCCTGCTCGGCGGGGCGCTGGTGATCATGGCTTTCCTGCTGATGGTGGGCTCGGGCCTGCGCATCGCCTCGCGGGCCGATCACGCCTTCGACAAGCTGCTGGCCACCGGCCTCACCCTGCTGCTCGGCCTGCAGGCGTTCATCATCATCGCCGGGGTGACCAGACTCCTGCCCCTCACCGGTGTCACGCTGCCGTTCGTGTCCTACGGCGGCTCGTCGCTCGTCATCAACTACGTCCTGCTCGCCCTGCTGCTGCGGGTGAGCGACCAGAACGAGCGGGCCCGCACGGGTCGTCCTGCGGCGATGGTGGCGGCGTGAACCGCAGCATCCGGCGCCTCGGCATCGGCATCGTCGTGCTCTACCTGGCGCTGTTCGTGAAGCTCAACTGGATCCAGGTCGTGCAGAAGGACGACCTCGACGCCAACCCGCTCAACAGCGCCCAGGTGCGGCGCGACTTCAACCGGCCCCGGGGCTCGATCTCCACCGCCGACGGGGCCGTGCTGGCCCAGAGCGTCACCAACCCCGACACGAGCTCGGAGTTCGACCGGGTCCGCACCTATCCGGAGGGCGAGCTCTTCGCCCAGTCGACCGGGTTCTTCTCGTTCCGCTACGGCTCCACCGGCCTCGAGAAGCAGTACAACGAGCTGCTCTCGGGCACCACCTTCGAGCAGCAGGTCAGGGGCTTCGGCGACCTCCTCGTCGCCCGCGAGAACGTCGGCAACCTCACGGTGTCGCTGCGCAAGGACGTCCAGGAGGTCGCCCGCGACCAGCTCGGCGACCGTGAGGGCTCGGTTGTGGCCGTCGACCCCCGCACCGGTGAGCTGCTCGGGTTCTGGAGCTTCCCGAGCTACGACCCCAACGCCATCAGCACCACCGACCAGACCGACGCCGAGACCGCCTGGTCGCTGTACAACCTGAACCCGGCCAACCCGCTGCGGGCCCACCAGTACCAGGACCGCTACTTCCCGGGCTCCACCTTCAAGGTCGTCACCGGCAGCGTCGGGCTCCAGACCGGCAAGGTCACCAACGAGGAGCCCACCTACCCGCGGGCCACGAGCTACCTGCCGGCCCAGACCGACAAGGCCATCAGCAACTTCGGTGGCGAGCTCTGTGGCGGCCCGCTGCCCGAGATCCTGCGGGTCTCGTGCAACTCGGCCTTCGCCCAGATGGGCACCGAGACCATCGGTGCGGCCGACATGGTGTCCGGCGCCGGCTCGTGGGGGTTCAACGCCGCCGCCCCGATCGACCTCCCCGACCCCGCCAAGTCGGTGTTCCCCACCGACGTGGGCAACAACCCGCCGAAGCTGGCCCAGGCCTCCATCGGCCAGAACGACGTGCAGGCCACCCCGCTGCAGATGGCGCTCGTCGCCGCCGGCGTGGCCAACGGCGGCACGATCATGAAGCCCCACGTGGTCACCGACGTCCGCGACTCCCAGGGCGAGCTGATCAAGCACTACGACGGTGAGAAGTGGCTCTCCCCCATGTCGGCCGAGATGGCCGAGATCATGCGCCAGGACATGATCGGCGTCGCCCAGCGGGGCACCGCCACCGGCCTGCGCATCGACGGCTACGAGGTCGGCGGCAAGACCGGCACCGCCCAGCTCGGCACCGACCCGCCCCGCAGCCACACCTGGATCATCGGGTTCGCCGGGCCTCCCGGTCAGCCCGCCAGCGTCGCCGTCGCCGTCGTGGTGCTCAACCAGTCCGGTGGCAGCGAGGCCACCGGCGGCCGGGTCGCCGCCCCGATCGCCAAGGCGGTCATGGAGAAGGTCCTGCAGGTCCAGTACGGCGGGTGATCCCGGCTGCGGTGACATGCCGGGGACGAAGAGGCCCCGCTCACTAGTGTGAGCGGCGTATGACCGACACCCCGCCGGCGGGCCCCACCGTCTTCAACGACCGCTACGAGCTGCATCGCAAGCTCGCCCAGGGCGGGATGGCCAACGTCTACCTCGCTCGTGATCTCCTGCTCGACCGACCGGTCGCGGTGAAGGTCATGTTCCCCGAGCACGCCCGTGACGAGGCGTTCGTCGAGCGGTTCCGGCGGGAGGCCACCGCGGCGGCCAACCTCAACCACCCCAACATCGTCGCCATCTACGACTGGGGCCAGCAGCACGGCACCTACTACATCGTGATGGAGTACGTGGAGGGCCGGCCCCTCTCGGAGATCATCCGCACCGAGGGCCCGCTGCATCCGAACCGGGCCGCCGAGGTCACTGCCGACGTCGCCGCCGCCCTGGCCTTCGCCCACCGCAACGGCGTGGTCCACCGCGACGTCAAGCCCGGCAACATCCTCATCACCGCCACCGGCCAGGTGAAGGTCGCCGACTTCGGCATCGCCCAGGCATCGTCCAACAGCGACGCCACCCAGAACCTCACCCAGGCCGGCGCCGTCATGGGCACGGCCACCTACTTCTCGCCCGAGCAGGCCCAGGGCCTCCCGGTCGACCCGCGCTCCGACCTCTACTCCCTGGGCTGCGTGCTCTACGAGATGCTCACCGCCCGGCCGCCGTTCTCCGGCGACAGCCCGGTGGCCATCGCCTACAAGCACGTGCAGGAGCAGCCGTCCCCGCCCAGCGCGGTGAACCCGGCCGTGCCGGCCTCGCTCGAGGCCATCGACATGAAGCTGCTCGAGAAGGACCCGGCCCAGCGCTACCCCTCGGCCGAGGACCTGCGCGCCGACCTGCGCCGCTTCCTCGAGGGCCAGCCCGTCTCCGCCCTCGGCGCGGCCGCGGCGGGTGCCGTGGCCGGTGCCGCCCTGGCCGATGCCACCGTCGCCGTCCCGGCCGCCGCCGCGCCGGCCACCGGCGTCCCGGCGTACACCGCCGAGGAGCCCCCCAAGAAGCGCACCGGCCTCTACGTCGGCCTGCTCGTGGTGCTGCTGCTGCTCGTGGCCGCCATCCTCTTCTTCGTCGGCCGCAACCTCGGCTCGTCCACCAAGCAGGTCGAGGTGCCGAGCGTCGTCAACGCCCAGGTCGCCGACGCCACCAACACCCTCCAGGCCGCCGGGTTCAAGGTCCAGACCACCACCCAGCAGAACGACAGCGCGCCCGAGGGCCAGGTCGTCGACCAGACCCCGAAGGGCGGCGTCAAGGCCGACGAGGGCTCGGTGGTCACCCTCGTGGTCAGCGCCGGCGTCGGCAAGGTCCCGGTCCCGAACGTGGTGGGCAAGACGCAGGCCCAGGCCACGTCGCTGCTCACCACGGCCGGCTTCAAGATCCAGGTCGTGCCCCAGGCCGACGACACCATCAAGGCCGGCGAGGTCATCTCCCAGGACCCCGCCGCCCTCGCCCAGGCCGACAAGGGCGCCACCATCACCATCGTCGTCTCGAGCGGCGTCGCCCAGGTGCCGGTGCCGAGCGTCGCCGGTGGCGACCTGGCCAGCGCCTCGGCGACCCTCGGGGCGGCCGGGTTCAAGGTCACCAGCACCCAGCAGAGCTCCACGACGGTGGCCGCCGGCACGGTCATCAACACCAACCCGGCCGCCGGCACCATCGTGGCCAAGGGCGCCACCGTCCAGGTCATCGTCTCCAGCGGCCCGCCGGCGACGACCACCACCACGACGGCGCCCACCACCACGACCACCAAGGCCACCACCACCACCCCGGCGCCCTGACGTCACACCCCCGAGCTGGCTCCGTCCGTAGCGGAATCCGCAACGTGGTGAGCCACCTTTCGGTGGCTGGGGTCAGTGGCCGCAGCGGTCGAGGAAGTTGCCGACGAGCTGGTGGCCGCCGGCGGTGAGGATCGACTCGGGGTGGAACTGCACGCCCTCGACGTCGAGCTCGCGATGGCGCAGGCCCATGACCAGGCCGTCGTCGGTCTCGGCGGTGATCTCCAGCACGTCGGGCACCGATGACCGCTCGACCACCAGCGAGTGGTAGCGGGTGGCCTCGAACGGGTCGGGCAGGCCCTGGAACACGCCGACGTCGCGGTGGTGGATCAGCGAGGTCTTGCCGTGCATGATCTGCGGCGCCCGCACGACGTCGCCGCCGTAGACCTGGCCGATGCACTGGTGGCCGAGGCACACGCCGAACACCGGGATGCGGCCGCCGAAGCGGGTGATGACCTCGTTCGAGAGGCCGGCGTCCTCGGGGCGGCCGGGGCCGGGGCTGATGAGCACGCCGTCGGGCTCGAGCTGCTCGATCTCGTCGATGGAGAGCGCGTCGCTGCGATGGACCAACGGCTCGGCGCCGAGCTCGCCCAGGTACTGGACGAGGTTGAACACGAACGAGTCGTAGTTGTCGAGGACGAGGATCCGGGCGGCCATCGGGGGCCGACCCTACCGCCTGGGCCGAGGGCCCCCGCCCGGGGTTTCGCCGTCGTGCCCCACCAACCGGGTCGGCCCACCCCGGCGCCGGCCGCGCCCGGCGGGGCGTCGTCGGCGGCCACTAAGGTCGCCGACCATGGCCAGCGACAAGCGCCCCGCTCCGACCCGCCGCACCGGCGGGCAGGTCACCCCCAAGGGCGGCCCCACGAAGTCCGCCAGGGGCAAGGGCTCGGGCGGCCGCACCCCGGAGGCCTCGACCCGGTACACGCCGCCGGTGCCCAAGTCGATGAAGACGAGCCCTCGCTGGCTGCCGTTCGTGATCCTGGGCCTGATCGTGCTCGGGGTGCTGTTCATCTTCCTGCACTACGTCGACATGGTGCTGCCCGGCGCCTCCAGCAACTGGTGGCTGCTCGCCGGGCTGGCGTCGATCCTCGGCGGCATCGTGGCCGCCACGCAGTACCGCTGACCTCGCGGTCGCACGGGCCGTCGACGCCCTCGCGCCCCTGTCACCGAGGTGGACGGCAAGTTACAACGGCGTAACCCTCCCCAGCCCTGTCCCCAGGCTGTGGACAACCGCTCAGGTCATTCCACCGGGGTCATGAGGGTCATCTCGTCCTGGCAGTGGCGAGGGGGCTCGGGGTCGGCGTCGGGCGCCACCGTCATGCGCACCTCGGCCCCGCAGATCTCGCACCGGTAGGCGATCTTGACCTTGCGCAGCTCGCCCGCCGGGGGCGCCTCGGGGATCGGCCGGGCCAGCCCGCCGAGCATCAGCACCCCCACGCGGAGGATGAGCCAGAACCCCGCGGCGGCGACCAGCACGGGGAACACGCCGAAGCCGGCGAGCAGGGCGGCGACGGCACCGACCACGACGGCGCCGTTGACGATGGGGTGCTTCACGGGGTCGATCCTCGCGCTCGGGGACCCTCCCAGGCTAGGTCGCGCCCCTCCGACCCGGTCGGCGCGGGGGCCGACGGCCCGGGTGGTGACCTCAGCCCAGGCGCTCGATGACGGTGGCGTTGGCCAGGCCACCGCCCTCGCACATCGTCTGCAGGCCCCAGCGGCCGTCGGTGCGCTCGAGCTCGCAGAGAAGGGTGGCGAGCAGCCGCGTGCCCGACGCCCCGAGCGGATGCCCGAGGGCGATGGCGCCGCCGTTCACGTTCACCTTCTCCATGTCGGGGTGCAGCTCCCGCTCCCAGGCCAGCACGACCGGGGCGAAGGCCTCGTTGATCTCGATCAGGTCGATGTCGTCGAGGGCGAGGCCGGCCTTCTCCAGCACCTTGGCGGTTGCGGGGATGGGGCCGGTGAGCATGATGCGGGGGTCGACCCCCGCCAGGGCGAAGGCGTGGAACCGGGCCCGGGGGGTGAGCCCCAGGCGCTCGGCGGCGGCCTCGCTCATGATCAGCGCGGCGGAGGCGCCGTCGGTGATCTGCGAGGAGTTGCCCGCGGTGATGACGCCCTCGGGGTCGAACGCCGGCTTGAGGCGGGCGAGGGTCTCGACGGTGGTGTCGTCGCGGATGCCCTCGTCGGCGCGGACCAGGCCGTCGACGGGCACGATCTCGCCCGTCTCCTTGTCACGGCGGCGGGCCGCCACCGGCAGGATCTCCCGCTCGAAGCGACCCTCGTCGCGGGCCCGCGCCGCCCGCTGCTGCGAGGTGGCCGAGAACTCGTCGATCTCCGTGCGCGAGAGCCCCCACTCCTTGGCGATGAGCTCGGCCGAGAGGCCCTGGGGGATGAGGCCACCGGCGTCGGCGTAGCGCCGCTCGACCCGGGGCCCGAACGGGAACCCGACGCCCTGGCCGAACGTGGCCCCCATGGGCACCAGGCTCATGACCTCGACCCCGGCGGCGATCACGATGTCGTGCACGCCGGCCATGACGGCCTGGGCGGCGAACGCCGCGGCCTGCTGCGACGAGCCGCACTGGCGGTCGATGGTGGTGGCCGGCACCGACTCGGGGAACCCGGCGGCCAGCACCGCGTTGCGCCCGACGTTGAGGCCCTGGGCGCCGACCTGTGACACGCAGCCCATGATCACGTCCTCGACCAGCGCGGGGTCGAGGTCGTTGCGCTCCACCAGGGTCGAGAGCACCTCGCCGGCCAGGTCGGCCGGGTGCCACCCCGAGAGCGATCCGTTGCGCCGGCCCCCCGGCGTGCGCACCACGTCGACGATCACCGCGTCGCCCATCTGGTCCTCCCCTCGGGCGCCCTCGGCGCCCGTCTCAGCGTCTGTTGGCCTCGCCGGTCGTGAGGGCCTGACCGATCTCGGCGGCCCACTGCTCGACGTCGTCCCAGTCCCGGTGGTCCCCGAAGGTGCCGCCCAGGAGCTTGAACATCCTGATGGAGCCCTTGCTCCAGTCCTCGGGGGTGACCACGCCGGCGAACTGGTGGTGGTCGACGTGACCGAGGGCCTTGCGGGCCTCGTAGATCGCCCGCGGATCGCGGCGGGTGCGGCGCTGCACGGCGGTGCCGAACGAGCCGTAGGCGCTCGAGGTGGCGCCGACCGAGCTGACGCTGAACAGCCACGTCGGCCGCTTGGCCAGGGCCGCCTTGTGCTCGCGGAGGAACCAGTGGGCGTCGGAGATCCAGGCGCCGTCGTGGATGGCGCTGCCGATGACGGCGGCGTCGTACCCGCTGAGCGAGGCCACGTCGGCCACCGCCCGCACGTCGACGTCGGGCCCGGCGGCGGCGAGCGACTCGGCGAGGCGCGTGGCGATCTCGGCGGTGGAGCCGTGGGCACTGGCATGGGCGACGAGGACGCGCAACAGGGGCTCCAGAGGTGAGCGGACCCGGCGAGGCTAGCGAAGGAGCCGCCGCTGCCGGACGGGGAGCGGGGGCGTGGCCCTACGCTCGCCGTCGTGGTGGCGCTCGACGACGTGCTGGGGGCCGGCCGGACGGGCCGGATCGACGTGCTCGTCCCCGACGGCGCACGGGTCGCCGACGCGGTGCGGCGCACGACCGTGCTCGGCATCGCGGCACACCCCGACGACCTCGAGCTGGGCGGGGCGTGGGGCGTGGTGTCGTGCGCCGGACGCGCCGACCGGTGGTTCACCGGCGTGGTGTGCACCGACGGGGCCGGCAGCGCACGGGGCGCGAGCACCGAGGGCATCGATGCCGCCGAGCTCGTGGCCCGGCGTCGCGCCGAGCAGCGGGCAGCCGCGCTCGTGGGTGGCTACGGGCTCCAGGTGCAGCTCGGCCACACGAGCGGTGAGGTCCGTGACCCGACGACGAGGGCCGCGCTCGTCGCCGAGCTCGCCTGCCTCATCGAGGCCGCCCGCCCGTCGGTCGTGGTCGGGCACGACCCGCTCGACCGCCACGTCACCCACGCCGCCGTCGCCCTGGCCACGGTCGATGCCTGCCGGTCGCTTCCGCCCGAGGCCCGGCCGGAGCGACTGCTCGGCGTCGAGGGCTGGCGGTCGCTCGACTGGCTGGTGCCGGCCGACCGGGTGCGCCTCGACGTGAGCGGCCACGACGAGCTGCTCCAGGCGCTGCTCGACTGCTTCCCCAGTCAGCTGGAGGGCAAGCGCTACGACCGCGCCGGGGTGGGCCGCCGCCACGGGAACGCCACGTTCGACGACGAGGCCGCGCCCGACCTCGCCGAGCAGGTGGCTCTGGCCGTCGACCTCACGCCGCTGGTGGTCGATGACACGATCCCCGTGGACGCCTTCCTCGAAGCCCTGCTCGAGCGGGCCCGGCTCGAGTCGCTGGCGACGCTGCGGTCGGTGCTCGGTCCCGACGCCTGAGCCGGGAGCGGCGGCTGGCGGCGTCAGAGGGCGCCGGCGGGGCCCTTCTCGGCGGCGCGCTGGGCGGCCACCGGGTCGTCGGCGTCCCACAGCTTCTGGATGTCCTCGAGGGTGCGGCCCTTGGTCTCGGGCACCTTCTTGAAGATCCACACGAAGGCCACGATGGCGAAGAAGGCGAACAGCCAGAACGTGGCCGAGCTGCCCAGCCAGTCGAGGAGGGTGAGGAAGAACTCGCTCACGAGGAAGGCGGCGCCCCAGTTGACCGCGGTGGCGAAGGCGACGGCCCGGCCCCGGATGCGGCCGGGGAACACCTCGTTGATGACGGTCCAGACCACGGGCCCGAGCGAGAAGGCGAACGAGGCGATGAACACGACGAGAGCGACGAGGGTGATGATGCCGGCGGTGGTGGGCCCGCCCGTCCCCGCACCCGAGGTGTCGACCCTGTCCATGTAGTGGAAGGCGATGCCCACGGTGATGAGGCTGCTGGCCATGCCGACGAGGCCGCACAGCAGGAGGGGGCGCCGCCCGAAGCGGTCGACGTAGGCCACGGCGATGAGGGTGGCCAGCACGTTCACCGCGCCGATGGCCCACGTGGTGGCCGCGGCCTGGTCGGCCGGGGTGGCGAAGCCGGCCTTCGCGAAGATCGAGTCGGCGTAGTAGATGATGGCGTTGATGCCGGTGATCTGCTGAGCGACGGCGAGGCCGACCGCGACCGTCAGCGGCTTGCGCACCGAGCGGGCGAACACCTCGCCCCAGCTGGCCCGGTCGGCCTGCTCGGCCTTCACCGCCTCCTCGATGTCGTCGAGCGTGGCCTCGACGTCGACGTCGGGCCGCACCTTGGTGAGCGCGGCGGTGGCCTCCTTGCGCCGGCCCGCCCCGACCAGCCAGCGGGTCGACTCGGGCATCGGCGCCATGGCGATGAGCAGCAGCACGCCGGGCACCGCGGAGACGCCGAGCATCACCCGCCACATGTCGCCGTTGGTGAGCTGCTGGTCGACGAAGTAGGCGATGAAGATGCCGATGGTGATGGCGAGCTGGTAGGTGGAGACGAAGCGGCCGCGCAGGTGGGTGGGGGCCTGCTCGGCGGCGTACAGCGGCGCGGCGACCGAGGCCACGCCGACACCGAAGCCCACGACCAGGCGGCCGACCACGAGCACCGCGGTGCCGGGGGAGAACGCCTCCAGGAGGGCACCGACGACGAAGAGCCCGGCGGCGAGGAGGATGGTGGGCTTCCGGCCCAGCCTGTCGGCCAGGTAGCCGGCGAACAGTGCGCCGAAGAGGGCGCCGAGGGTGACCCAGCTGGTGATGACCTCGGTCATCGTGCTGCTCACGTGGAAGCTGTTCTGGATGCCCTCGAGGGCACCGGCGATGACACCCTGGTCGTAGCCGAACAACAGGCCGGCCAGCATGATCACCACGCCGACCATCAGCAGCCAGACGCCGAACCTGCGGCCCTCGGTCTCGGTGCTCGTCGTTGCCGTCGTCTCGGTGGCCACGCCGCCCCCCTCGGTCGGTCCAGTGGTGCCCGCGCAACCTAGGGCGCGCCCAACGGGCTGACGCGGATCTTCCGCTAGCGGGAGTTCCAGAGGATGATCGCGGGGTCGTCGCGCTCCCAGCCCAGCTCGGAGAGCGTGGCGGTGTGGAGCACGAACCGGCGGCCCTCGATCGGGTCGAGCTCGCACCACCGGGCGGTGAGGATCCGCAGGATGTGGCCGTGGGCGAACACCGCCACGTCACCGTCGGCGGCCCGGGCCCGCGCGATCACCCGGTCGACCCGCACCGCGGCCTGCTCGAGGGTCTCGCCGCCGGGGCAGGGGTGGGTCCAGACGGTCCAGCCGGGGACGGTCTCGCGGATCTCGGACGTGGTGATGCCCTCGTAGCTGCCGTAGTCGAACTCGCGGAGGTCCTCGTCGACCTCGGCCTGGGCGGCGAGGCCGACGAGCTCACAGGTGTGGCGGGCCCGTTGGAGCGGGGACGTGAGCACGAGCGCGAACTCCTGGCCCTCCACCAGCTTGGCGGTGGCGCGGGCCTGCGCTTCGCCGTCGGGGAGCAGGGGCAGGTCGGTGGTGCCGGTGTGGCGCCCGTTCCGGCTCCACTCGGTGGCACCGTGGCGGATGACGAACAGGTGCGGCCGCCCTGTGCGCTCGGTCTCGCTCACGCGTCGCCGCCCGGGGGCTCCTCCGGCCAGCCACCGTGGCCTCGCACGAGGGCGCTGGCGCCCTTCGGGCCCCAGGAGCCCTGGGCGTAGGTCTCCACCGGCGGGTAGTCGGTGAGGATGCGCTCGACGATGCGCCACGACTCGAGCACGGTGTCCTCGCGGGCGAAGAGCGTCGGGTCACCGTTCATCGCCTCCTCGATCAGGAGCTCGTAGGGCTCGGGGCCGGTGTCGGCCCGCTCGTCGGGCGCGGGCGCCAGGGTGATGGCGGCGGGCATCATCTCCTCGCCGGGCTCCTTCCGCAGCCAGGTGAGGGAGTCGAAGCTCTCCGGCTTCACCTCGATGCGGATCGAGTTGCGGGCGATGTGGGAGTGCTCGGCGATCCACAGCGGGCGGGGCGGCCGCTTGAACTCGAGGGTCATCTCGGTGACCGTGTTGCCCATGGCCTTGCCGGCCCGCAGGAAGAACGGCACGCCGCTCCAGCGGGGCGAGTCGATGTCGAGGCGGAAGGCGGCGTAGGTCTCGGTGTCGGAGCCCGGCTTCACCCCGACGACGTCGAGGTAGCCGTCGTACTGGCCCCGGACGAAGTGCTGCGGGTCGACGACGCGGGCGGCCTCGAGGACCTTGCCCTTCTCGTCGCGCAGCGCCTTGGAGCCCTCGTTGACCGGCTGCTCCATGCCGAGGATGGCCACCATCTGCAGGAGGTGGTTCTGCATGACGTCGCGCATGGCGCCGACGGAGTCGTAGAAGGCGCCGCGGTCCTCGACGCCGAAGGCCTCGGCCATGGTGATCTTCACCGCGGAGACCACGTTGCGGTTCCAGAGGGGCTCGGTGATGGCGTTGGCGAACCGGGTGACGAGCAGGTTCCGCGTGGCCTCCTTGCCGATGAAGTGGTCGATGCGGAAGATCGCCGACTCGGCGAAGTGGGCGTGCAGCGTGGCGTTGAGCTCGACCGCCGACTGGTAGTCGCGGCCGAACGGCTTCTCGATGATGAGGCGGGCGCCTCGGTCGAGGCCGACCGCGGCGATGCCGGTCGCCACGGCCCCGAACAGGAAGGGCGGGATGGCCAGGTGGAAGATCGGGTGGGCCGCGCCACCGGCGAGGTCGCGGACCTTCTCGAAGGTCGTGGGGTCGGCGTAGTCGCCGGACACGTAGTGCATGTTGGCGGCGAGGCGCTCGAAGGCGGCCTGGTCCCAGGGCTCGCCCTCCTCCTCGATGGCGGCCCGGGCGTGGGCGCGCAGGTCGTCGTCGGTCCAGTCGTCGAGGGCGACGCCGATGACCGGCACCCCCAGCAGACCCCGCTTCTCGAGCCGGTACACGGCGGGGAAGAGCTTCTTCTTGGCCAGGTCACCCGAGGCCCCGAACATCACGAGGAGGTCGGACCTGGGCTGGTTGGCCAGTGGGGATAGCGGCATGGATGAGGCTCCCGGGCGAGACTGAGGCGGCGCCAAACCGTAGCCACCGGCGCCAGTGACGGGGGGAGTGTCGGCACGTGCCGTCTCGCATCGAGGACTACGCCATCATCGGCGACGCACGGACGGTCGCCCTGGTCGGCCTCGACGGCTCCATCGACTGGTGGTGCGCGCCCCGGATCGACTCGGCCGCGTCGTTCGCCGCGCTGCTCGGCGACACGCGCAACGGGCGCTGGATCGTGAGCCCCTCCGAGCCGGTGGTGTCGGTCGAGCGGGCGTACCGCCCCGACACGATGGTGCTGGAGACGACCTTCGCCACCGAGAGCGGGCGGGCGGTCGTCATCGACTTCATGCCCCGCAGCGATCTCGAGCACCCGGCCATCGTCCGCGTCGTGCGCGGCATCGAGGGCACGGTGCGCTTCGGCTCCGAGGTGGTCGTCCGCTTCGACTACGGGGCGCTGGTGCCGTGGGTGCGCCATCACGACGGGGGAGTGGAGGCGCGCGGTGGCGCCGACGGCGTCGTCCTCCACAGCAGCGTGGTGACCCACGGCCGCGACCTGACCACCTTCGCCGGGTTCGAGGTGACCGAGGGCTCGCAGGAGTCGTTCGCCCTGGCCTGGTTCCCGTCCCACGAGGTGCCGCCCGAGGCCCCCGACGTCGACGCCGCGCTGGAGTCCACCACCCGGTGGTGGCACGACTGGGTCGGCGCGTGCACGGCGGCCGGCCCCTGGCGTGAGGCCGTGGTGCGGTCGCTGCTCACCCTCAAGGCCCTCAGCTACGAGCCCACGGGCGGCATCGCCGCGGCCGCCACCACCTCGCTGCCGGAGTGGATCGGCAGCGTCCGCAACTGGGACTACCGCTACTGCTGGCTGCGCGACGCGACCTTCACGCTGAACGCCCTGCTCGAGAACGGGTTCCGGCAGGAGGCCGCGGTGTGGAGCGAATGGCTCCGCCGGGCGGTGGCGGGCAGCCCCGACAAGCTCCAGATCATGTACGGCGTGGCCGGGGAGCGACGCCTCGACGAGTACGAGATCCCGTGGCTGGCCGGCTACGAGGGATCGGCCCCGGTGCGCGTGGGCAACGGCGCCAGCGGGCAGTTCCAGCTCGACGTCTACGGCGAGGTGCTGGACATGATGTTCCACACCGCCGAGGCGCTCGAGGACCCTCTGCCCCACGACAGCTGGGCCCTCTGCCGCATCCTCGTGGAGCACGTGGGCAAGGTCTGGCAGCTCCCCGACGACGGCATCTGGGAGGTCCGGGGCCCCCAGCGCCACTTCGTGCACTCGAAGGTCATGGCGTGGGTCGCCGTCGACCGGTGGGTGAAGCTCTGCGAGGCCGAGCGCCCGGAGGAGCCGCTCGCCCGATGGCGGCGGCTGCGCGACGAGATCCACGACGAGGTCTGCGACAAGGGCTGGAACGCCGAGGTCGGCGCGTTCACCCAGTACTACGGCTGCGACGAGATGGACGCCTCGCTGCTCATGCTCGCCCTGGTCGGGTTCCTGCCGCCCGACGACGCGCGCATCGTGGCCACCGTCGAGGCCATCGAGCGCGAGCTGCTCGTCGATGGCTTCGTGCAGCGGTACCGCACCGATGCCCGCCATGAGCGCGATCCCGTCGCCGACGCCGACCGCGACGCCGGTGGGGGCGACGACGGCACGACCACGGTCGACGGGCTGCCGCCCGGCGAGGGCTCGTTCCTGCTCACCACCTTCTGGCTGGTCGACAACCTGGTGCTGATCGGGCGCCTCGACGAGGCGCGGGAGATCTTCGAGAGGCTCCTCGCCCTGCGCAACGACGTGGGCCTGCTGTCCGAGGAGTACGACCCGGTGGCCGGGCGCATGCTCGGCAACTTCCCCCAGGCGTTCTCCCACATCGGACTCGTCAACTCCGCGGCCAACCTCGAGCGCGGCCTCGAGGGCCCGGCCGCCCGCCGGAGCCAGCGCCGCACCCGGCCCGCGGCGCCCGGGACGGTCTCGGCCCAACCGTGATCGGCGGCCGGGCCGAGCTCGTCGCCGGTCGGGAATGCCCCCGGTATCCCCTGGAGTACGCCTCCGTTCCCCCGGGCTGAACGCTGTCTGACCCGTTCCGCCCGCGTGACCGATGTGGGCTTTGCGCTCGTGGTGAGGAGTCCTAGGATCGGCCGCCGTGCCCGCTCGGGCTGTGGAGGTGTCAAGCACGTGCACGTCGTCGTCGTCGGGTGTGGTCGGGTCGGTTCCGGTCTGGCCGCCACCCTCGTGAGCCAGGGTCACACCGTGTCGGTGGTCGACCGCAAGCCAACGGCCTTCCGCCGACTCCCCGAGGACTTCTCGGGCGAGACCTTCGTGGGCGTGGGCTTCGACCGCAACGTCCTGATCGCCGCCGGGATCGAGCGGGCGGGTGCGCTC
This sequence comes from Acidimicrobiales bacterium, assembly GCA_965279255.1. Taxonomy (GTDB): domain Bacteria; phylum Actinomycetota; class Acidimicrobiia; order Acidimicrobiales; family Acidimicrobilacustridaceae; genus CAMFLJ01. The sequence goes on along the minus strand of OZ257146.1, from coordinate 3,115,615 downwards.
GCCGCCGTCACCAACGGCGACAACTCGAACATCCTCGTCGCCCGCACGGCGCGTGAGTTCTTCGGCATCGAGCGCGTCGTGGCCCGCATCTACGACCAGCGCCGGGCCGCCATCTACGAGCGCCTCGGCATCTCCACCGTCGCCACCGTCGGCTGGGCGATCGAGCGGGTGCTCCGTCGCATCGAGCCCGACGTCGACGGCGTCGAGTGGATCGACCCGAGCGCCAAGGTCTGCCTCGTCGAGCGGGTCGTCCCCACCGCCTGGGCCGGTCACCCCCTCGTCGGCATCGAGGGCGACGGCGTGGCGCGGGTCGCCGCGCTGACCCGCCTCGGAGTCGCCCAGATCGTCTCGCCCGCCCTCCTCGCCCAGGAGGGCGACGTGGTGTGGGTCGCCGTCGCCGGTGACCGCATCGAGGAGCTCGACCGCCGCCTGGCCTCCGCGCCGGCTGACCAGGGAGGTCACCACTGATGCGCGTCCTCATCGCAGGCGGCGGCAACGTCGGCACCTACATCGCCACCGAGCTCCACAAGGCGGGCCACGAGGTCCTCATCATCGAGGTCGACCCCGACCGCGTGTCTCGTGCGCTGGCCGCCCACGAGGCCGAGGGCGTCACCTGGCTGAACCTCGACGGCTGCGAGGTCTCCTCGTTCGCCAAGGCCGAGCCCGAGCGGGCCGACGTCGTCGTCGCCGTCACCGGTGACGACGAGGACAACCTCGTCATCTCGCTGCTGGCGAAGCAGGAGTTCGGCGTTCCCCGCGTCGTCGCCCGCGTGAACAACCCCTCGAACGAGTGGATGTTCAACGCCAGCTGGGGCGTCGACGTCTCCGTCTCCACCCCCCACCTGCTCACCGCGCTGGTCGAGGAGGCCGTGTCGGTCGGGTCGCTCGTGCGCCTCCTGTCGTTCGAGAACGACCGGGCCCGCCTCTCCGAGGTCACCCTGGCCGACAACTCGCCGGCCGAGGGCGTCCAGATCCAGAACCTGGGCCTGCCCCGCGACTCCACCGTCGTGGCCGTGCTCCGCTCCGACCACCTCGTCGTCCCCCGCGGCGACACGGTGCTCGGTGCCGGCGACGAGGTCCTCGTCCTCGCCACCGTCGACGCCGAGGACGAGGTCCGCCGCCTGCTGGTCGGCTGACCGCGTCGGCGGCCCACCGGTCATCGTCTCCGCCGCTCCGGCGACATACGAAGATCTTTTCGGGCATTCGCGTTGGCGCGCCCGCCTGGCTCGGGCATACTGGTCGGCAGTGAGGGGAGTACCCCGTCACAGCGGTGTCGTCATCACGGCGGACCGGCCCCCGGGTCGGCTCTCCCGGCCCCGCTGGCTCTGACGAGTAGGGGGAGACCTCCGGTCGGATCCCGTGCAACCGCACTCGATCCCCAGCGTCCTTCTCGACCCTGACCGGAGACCAGATGGCCCCCTCGTCCGATTCGGCTTCCCTCGCATCCGAGCGTGCACCGGCTGTGGCTGACGCGCCCGTGTGGCACGCCATGGCCGCCACCGATGTGACGGCCCGGCTCGAGGTCGACCCCGCCGAGGGCCTCACCCTGGCCCAGGTGGCCGAACGGGTCGAGCGCTACGGCCTCAACCGCCTGGCCGAGCCGCCCCAGCGCCCCCGCTGGAAGCTCTTCCTCGACCAGTTCCGCAGCGGCATCGTCGTGATCCTCATCGTGGCGGCGGTGATCGCCGGTGCCCTCGGTGACCTCAAGGACACGGTCGTCATCGGCGTCGTGCTCCTGATCAACGCGGTGCTCGGCTACTTCCAGGAGGCCAAGGCCTCCAACGCCCTCGCCGCCCTCGAGAAGATGCTCGTCTCCAAGGTGCGAGTGCGTCGCGGCGGCGACATCGTCGAGGTCATCACCGACGACCTCGTGCCCGGCGACGTCGTGCTGCTCGAGGCCGGCGACCGCGTGCCCGCCGACGGCCGCCTCGTGGTGGCCGCCAACCTGTCGATCGACGAGTCGTCGCTGACCGGCGAGTCCGTCCCCGTCGAGAAGGACGCCACCTCGTTGGCGGCGGCCGACTCGCCTCTGGGCGACCGGCACTCGGCGGTCTTCATGAACACCACGGTGGTGCGGGGCCGGGCCGAGGTCGTCGTGACCTCCACTGGCATGGGCACCGAGATGGGCAAGGTCGCCGAGATGCTCGGCGGCTCCGAGGTGGGCGAGACCCCTCTCCAGCGCCAGCTCGACCGCCTCGGCAAGCGCCTGGCCATGATCGCCGGTGTCGCCGTCGGCCTCGTCTTCGTGCTGCAGATGGCGCAGGGCGCCGACTTCGCCGACGCTGCCCTCGGAGCCGTGGCGCTCGCGGTCGCCGCCATCCCCGAGGGCCTGCCCGCGGTGGTCACCGTCACCCTCGCCATCGGCATCTCCCGCATGGCCAAGCAGCACGCCATCGTGAAGCGACTCCACTCGGTCGAGACGCTCGGTTCCACCTCGGTGATCTGCTCCGACAAGACCGGCACCCTCACCCTCAACCAGATGACGGCCCGCGAGGTCGTGCGGGGCGGTGCGGTCTGGACCGTCTCGGGCGAGGGCTACGCCACCGACGGCGACCTGCTCGACGTCGACGGCCGGCCCGTCGACGACGCCACCATGACCCGGGCGATGCTCGCCGCCGCCCTGTGCTCCGACGCGGTCGCCCGCGACACCGAGATCGGCCCGGGCATCGTGGGCGACCCCACCGAGGCCGCGCTGGTGGTGGTGGCCGCCAAGGTCGGCATCGACGCCCCTGCAGCCCGGCGCGACCGCGTCCGCCTCGGTGAGGTCCCGTTCGACTCGGCCCACAAGTTCATGGCCACCTTCCACTGGTCCGACCCCGAGGACTCCAACAGCGACGTCCTGGTGTGCGTGAAGGGCGCCCCCGACGTCCTGCTCGACCGGGCGACGACCTTCGTCGACGGCGACGGCTCCGAGCGCCCCCTCGACGCCATGGCGCTGGCCGCCCGCCGGGCCGACAACGACCGCCTCGCCGCCCAGGGGATGCGCGTGCTCGCGGTGGCCACCCGGGAGCTCCCCGCCGGCGACGTGCTCGGCCCCGACGGCGAGGTCGCCGACCCCGACCGCTGGATGTCCGAGCTCACCCTCGAGGTCCTGGTCGGCATCGTCGACCCGCCCCGCTCCGAGGCCCGCGACGCCATCCGCCTCTGCCACTCGGCGGGCATCGCCGTGAAGATGATCACCGGCGACCACGCCACCACCGCCGGGGCCATCGCTGCCGAGCTGGGCATCGAGGGCCGGGTCGTCACGGGCGACGAGCTCACGGCGATGACCGACGAGGAGCTCGCCGACCAGATCGACGGCATCGGCGTCTGCGCCCGGGTCTCGCCCGAGCACAAGGTGCGGGTCGTCGAGGCGCTCAAGAGCCGGGGCCACATCGTGGCCATGACCGGCGACGGGGTGAACGACGCCGCGGCGCTGCGCCGGGCCGACATCGGCGTGGCCATGGGCATCACCGGCACCGAGGTCACCAAGGAAGCCGGTGACATGGTGCTCACCGACGACAACTTCGCCACCATCGTCAAGGCGGTCGAGCGGGGCCGCACCATCTACGACAACATCGTCAAGTTCGTGCGGTTCCAGCTGGCCACGAACATGGGCGCCATCAGCACCATCCTCGGGGCGTCGCTGTTCGGCCTGCCGGTGCCCTTCAGCCCCATCCAGGTGCTGTGGGTCAACCTCATCGCCGACGGCCCGCCGGCCATGACCCTCGGCGTCGACAAGCCCCAGCCCGGGGTGATGGGGCGCACGCCGATCGCCAGCGACGCCGCCATCCTCACCGGCCGCCGCATCGGGCGCCTGGTGTTCCTCGGCGTGGTGATGGCCGCCGGCATCCTCACGATGTTCGTGTGGGCCCGCGACCGCTACGGCGAGGACATCGCCCTCACCATGGCGTTCACCGCCTTCGTGCTCCAGCAGATGGTCAACGTCTTCAACTCCCGCACCGAGAACGGCTCGGTGTTCTGCCGCTACACCTTCACCAACTGGCGCCTCTGGGCGGTGGTCGGCGGGGTCGTCGTGCTCCAGGTCCTCGCCACGATCTGGAACCCGCTCCAGTCGCTCTTCGGCACCGAGCACCTCACGTGGGAGCAGTGGGGCGTGGCCCTCCTCGTCGCCCTCTCGGTGCTGGTGGTGGAGGAGCTGCGCAAGGTCGGGGTCCGCCTCCTGCTGCGTCGAGGCGAGCACGCCGCGGCCGCCGCCGTGCCGGCGACTCCCGCCGCGACCTCGGCCCCGATCCCGAGCATGACCGCGACCCCGGAGGTGAGCCCCCGATGACGTGCCCCCACTGCGACGTGAACCTGCTCATGACCGAGCGTCAGGGCGTGGAGATCGACTACTGCCCGGAGTGCCGGGGGGTGTGGCTCGACCGGGGTGAGCTCGACAAGATCCTCGAGCGCTCCCACGCCGAGGTCGGGGCGGTCGCCCCCATGGCGTCCTCCGCCCCCGCCGCTCCCGCTCCGCCACGCGACAGCGGCCGGGGCGACGACCGCTACCTCGACGACCGCTACCGCGACGACCGCTACCGCAGCGACGACCGACGGGGCTACGAGCAGCCCGCGTACAAGAAGAAGAAGCGGAAGAACTTCATCGAGGACATCTTCGACTTCTAGGAGGGACGGACCGACATGGACAGCAAGCTCTACGGCGCCGGCAACGTGGCCAAGACCACGCTCCTGCTCGCCGGCATCGGCGGCCTCCTCGTCGCCATCGGCTACCTCCTCGGAGGGGTCGGTGGCGCGGCGATCGGCCTGCTCTTCGGGGTGGTCATCAGCGGTGCCTCATATTGGAAGAGCGACGTGCTGGCGGTGAAGGCCGCCGGCGCCGTGCCCGTCACCGAGGCCGAGGCCCCCGACCTCCACCTGGCCGTCGCCGAGATCGCCCGGCGGGCCGGCATCCCCAAGCCGCGGGTGTACCTCATCCACTCACCCCAGCCCAACGCCTTCGCCACGGGTCGCAACCCCGAGCACGCCGTGGTGGCGGTCACCACGGGCCTCATCGCGCTGTGCGACCGCGACGAGCTGATGGGCGTGATCGCCCACGAGGTCGGCCACATCCGCCATCGCGACATCCTCATCGGCTCGGTCGCCGCCGCCGTGGCCACCGCGATCAGCTTCGCCGCCAACATGGCGATGTGGGCCGGCATGTTCGGCGGGGGCGACGACGACGACGGGCCGAGCCCGGTGGCCGTGATCGCCATCGCAGTCACCGCCCCGATCGCCGCCGGCCTGCTCCAGATGGCGCTCTCCCGGTCGCGGGAGTTCGAGGCCGACCGGGCCGGCGCCGAGCTCATGGGCGACCCCGAGCCGCTGGCCCGGGCGCTGCTCAAGCTCGACGCCACCGCGGCCCGCACCCCCGCCGACGTGATGCCGTCGCAGGCCAGCGCCTACATCGTGAACCCGCTGCGGGGTCGGCCCGAGGGCCGCAACGTGCCCGCCGGCCGCAGGGTGCCAGCCAACCAGGCCAACCGGGTCGGCGGCGCGACGAAGTGGTTCACCACCCACCCGCCGATCGAGGAGCGCGTCGCCCGGCTGCGGGCGCTCAGGGTCGAGCCCGTCCGGTGATCCCCGACGATCAGCGCGGCCCGACGGTGCCCCCGGAGCGGCACGACCACCGCTTCCACGACCGCTTCGAGGCGTTCGAGGAAGCGGCGATCGAGGCCGAGCTCGAGAGCGGTCGCCGGGAGGAGACCGTCGAGCAGGCCAAGCGCAACCTGCTGTTCCGCCTCGCCCGCATCATCGCCGGCAGCCTGATCTGCCTGGCCGGGCTGTTCCTGCTCGTGCTCCCCGGGCCGGGCCTGGTCGTGCTGGCCATCGGCCTCGCCATCCTCGCCCAGGACGTCCCGTTCGCCCGGCGCCTGCTCGACCGGGTGCGGGCCCGCATCCCCTCAGACGCCGAGGGGAACATCTCCAAGCCGGTCCTCTACGGCGGGCTCGCCGTCAGCGTGGTGGCTGTGTCGGCCAGCCTCTGGTTCACCTTCTTCCGGGGCTGAGCCGCAGGTTCTCTCCGGGGCTGAGCCGGCAGGCTGCTCAGGGCACGATCGAGGCCCAGCCGTCGAGCAGGGCGGGATCGCCGAACGACTCGAGGCCGTCGGTGCCGACCGGCACCCGGTTGTACGCCCACAGCATCAGCGGCGACGCCGGGCCCCGCACGGCGAGGTCGCCCTTGGCGTGCTCGCGGGTGGCGACCAGGGTGCCGTCGGTGAAGGCGGCCAGCCACTCGCCGTCGGTGTCGGTGCAGTGGAGGTGGACGCTGCCGGTGAGCCCGGGGTTCTTCAGTGCGGCCGAGAACGGGAGCATCACCGTGACCAGCTCGTCGATGGCGTCGACCGCCCGCTCGGGCTCGATCGGCTGGAGGGAGCCGGCGGCGATCTCGGCGTCGGCACGGTGGACGGCGACCTCGTTGGCCATGCGGCGGGTCCAGAACCCCGTGGTGAGGTCGGTGCCGGTGAAGTTCCAGCACGACCCGTCGGGGTCGGCCTCGCTCAGGGCGGCGGCGGTGTCGTCGAGCACGGCGGCGAAGCGGTCGAACGCGGACTCGTCGTCCAGGAAGCGCACGAAGCGGTCGTTGCCGGGAGGGGTGTCGAGGCCCTCCCGCACGAGGATGGCGGTGCGCTCGAGCACCTTGCCCGTGTGGCCGACCAGGCGGCTCACGTTCCAGCCCGGGCAGGCTTCGACGGGGGCGTCGAGGCCGGCGGTGCGCGCCGCGTCGAGCAGGGCGAGGCCGTCACGTTGCAGGTCGGCGATGTGATCCATCGTCGGGTTCTAACACCCCGGCCCGGAGGCCGCGGTCAGTAGGCGGGCCGCAGCGGGAGCCCGCTCACGCCGTCGGGGGCCTTCACCGCCAGCACCTGCTGCACCGACACGCCGCCGAGGCCGAAGGTGATCGCGCACGCCGCCATGTAGAGGCGCCAGACGCGGGCCCGGGCCTCACCGACCTCGGCCACGGCGGCCTCCCACCCGGCCTCCAGGTTCGAGACCCAGTGGCGCAGCGTGAGGGCGTAGTGCTCGCGGAGCGACTCGAGGTGCCGGACCTCGAAGCCGTTCTCCTGCAGCATCGACACGACGACCCCGACCTCGTGCAGCTCGCCGTCGGGGAACACGTAGCGCTGCATGAGCTGGCTGTCGACGCGGCTGGTGACGTCGGAGCCGACGGCGGTGGCGAGGCGTCGGTAGAGCGCCTTGGTGCGACCGATCCGGCTGTCGCCCTGGGGGTAGCCGGGGCGGCTGATGGCGTGGTTCAGCAGCCGGCCCTGCGGCCGCAGGAGGCGGTAGAGGTCGTGGACGTACTCCTCCATGCGGTTGCGGCCCACGTGCTCGAACATGCCGATCGAGCTGATGGCGTCGAACGGCCCGTCGTGCACGTCGCGGTAGTCCTGCAACCGGATCTCGACGCGGTCGTCGAGCCCGGCGGCGGCCACCCGCTCGCGGGCGAGGGTGGCCTGCTCGGTCGAGATGGTGATGCCCACGGCCTCGACGCCGTGATGGGCCGCGGCGTGCATCACGAGGCTGCCCCACCCACAGCCCACGTCGAGCAGGCGCATGCCGGGCCGCAGGCCCAGCTTCTGGCAGATCAGCTCGAGCTTGGCCGCCTGCGCCTCTTCGAGGGTCTGCTCCGGACTGTCCCACACGGCGCAGGAGTAGACCATCGAGGGCCCGAGCACGGTCCGGTAGAACTCGTTGCTCACGTCGTAGTGGTGCGAGATCGCGGCGCGGTCGCGAGAGCGGGTGTGCAGGCCGCCGCGCAGGCGGGCCTCCTCGGGCGGTGGGGGAGGGCTGCGCAGCACGCCGAGGCCGGTGGCCCGCAGCAGCCGGGCGATCGCGACCGGGTCGATCTGGCGCAGGCTCAGGTCGAGCTGCGCCGCCTCCTCGAGCCCCGCGAACAGGTCGCCGTCGATGTCGACGTCGCCGGAGACGTAGGCCCGGGCGATGCCGAGCTCGCCGGGACGGGACAGGAAGCGGGCCAGCCCTTCGCGCGAGCGCACGACCATGCGGACCTTGGCGTCGGCCGGCCCGGCCGCCGATCCGTCGTACAGCTCCAACCGCAGCGGGAGCGCTCCCCCGAGCGCCTGGTAGAGGAGTTCAGCCAGCCCCATGCGGACCTCCCTTCGCCTTTGGCGCGCGATTGCAGCGCGATTCGGCAGCGTTCGCAACGGTTTTTCGCATCGGACCGGTCGACTGCGAGCATGGGACGTGCGCCGTGCCGTGGTCAGCGACCCCTCCGACCCCCGTCTCGACGGGTTCCGCGATCTGCGCGACCCGGAGCTGCGGCGCTCCCGCGAGGAGCGCGACGGGGTGTTCGTGGCCGAGGGCGTGACGGTGGTCGGCCGACTGGCGCGCTCGCCGTACCGCACGGTCGCGGTGGCGCTGGTGCCCGACCAGGAGGCGGCCGTGACGGCCGAGCTGGCCGGCGTCGAGGGGCTCGCCGAGGTGCCGCTGCTGGTGGTCGACCGACCGGTGCTCGATGCCGTCGCCGGCTTCCCCGTGCACCGCGGGGTGCTCGCCCTGGGGGCCCGCCGGCCGTTCCCCGGCGTCGAAGGAATCGATCCGGCGGCCCGCACCGTGGTCGTGCTCGAGGACTGCAACGACCACGAGAACATGGGCGCCATCGCTCGCTCGGCCCGGGCGCTCGGGGCCGAGGCCGTGGTGCTCTCGCCCCGCTGCGCCGACCCGCTCTACCGCCGCAGCGTGCGCGTGTCGATGGGGGAGATCCTCCGGCTGCCCGTCGTGGTGGCGACCGGATGGCCCGAGGGGCTGGTCGCCCTGCAGGCCGCGGGCTTCCGGGTGCTGGCCCTGACCCCGGCCTCCGATGCGGTCGACCTCGACACGGTGGAGGTGGGCGTCCACGAGCGGGTGGCGCTGCTGCTGGGGGCGGAGGGCCCCGGCCTCACCGCCGTGGCCCAGGCGGCCGCCGACGTCCGGGTGAGCATCCCCATCACCGCTGGCGTCGACTCGCTGAACGTCGGCCACGCCGCCGCCGTCGCCCTCCACCACGTCGCCGCCGCCCGCCGCCGCCCCTGACCCCGTGGCTCACCTGGTCGGCTCTTCGCCGACCGCGTGAGCCACGGAGCGCGTCGACCCGGCCTCTGGCTCACGAGGTCGGTCGTTCTGCGACCAGGTGAGTCACGGAGGAGGATGGGACCAAAGTACCTCTTGACAAAGTAGCTTTGGACAAAGCTAAATGGTCGGAACACGAGGGGACCGAACCGTGATGGTCCCGACACGGAGGTACAGCAGACCCATGAGCCCCAACGGCGTGACCCCCGAGGAGCACGAGCTCCCCGACATGATCTCGGTCGACGACCACGTCATGGAGCCCAAGGACCTGTGGCAGAACGAGCTGCCCGAGTCGCTGCGCGAGCGCGGGCCCAAGGTGCTGCGCGAGAAGGTCAAGCTCTCGTTCCAGGGCGGCCACTACGGCTTCGAGCGCAACGCCGACGACGGCGAGTGGTGCGACGTGTGGGTCTTCGACGACCTCGTGATGCCCACCGGCCTGCTCCACGCCCCGGCCGGCGTGCCGCGCGACCAGCAGCGCAACGTCGCCGCCACCTACGAGGACTTCCGCCCCGGCACCTGGGACCAGGCCGAGCGCCTCGCCGACATGACCATGAACCACGTCGAGGCGGCGATCAACTACCCGAACATCTTCCCGCGCTTCGCCGGCCAGGGGTTCCTCGAGCGGGCCGACAAGGACCTCGCCCTCACCTGCCTGCGGATCTACAACGACTGGATGATCGACGACTGGTGCGCCGGGGCCGGCAAGGGTCGCCTCATCCCGCTCACCCTCGTGCCGCTGTGGAGCCCCGAGCTCGCCGCCGAGGAGGTGCGCCGCTGCGCCGCCAAGGGCAGCTACGCCATCGCCTTCAGCGAGAACCCCTCCAAGCTCGGCGTGCCGTCGATGTACACCGGCGAGTGGGACGTGCTCTGGCAGGCCTGCGTCGAGACCGGCACCTCGGTGTCGATGCACATCGGCTCGTCGTCGAGCATGCCGTCGACCTCCGAGGACGCACCGCTCGCCACGTCGATGTCGCTCTACGCCCAGAACGCCCAGGGCTCGCTCTGCGACTGGGTCTTCTCCGGCACCCTCCAGCGCTTCCCCGACCTCACCATCGCCTACGCCGAGAGCCAGGTCGGCTGGATGCCCTTCCAGCTCGAGCGCATGGATGCCGTCTGGCGCGACGGCCGCGGCGGCGTCGACGACGTCACCGTGGCGCCGAGCGAGCAGATCCACGGCCGGGTCTACGGCTGCGTGTTCGACGACCTGCACGGCCTGGTCAACCGCGAGGCGGTCGGGCTCGACCACATCCTGTTCGAGACCGACTACCCGCACTCCGACGGCACGTTCCCCCACTCCCGCAAGATCGCCCACGAGCTCTTCGTGGCCGCGGGCATGGACGCCGACGCCTGCTACAAGGTGCTGCGCGGCAACGCCATCGAGGCCTACGGGCTGGACCGCTTCGGCATCACGAAGTAGTGGCGCCCGTCCAGCTTCCCGGCACCGACGGTCTGCTCGGGCACGTCGTCCGCCTCAACGTGGCGGTGGACCGCGTGCTCAACCGGATCGTCGGGGCCGCCGGCATCAGCGTCGCGGACTACCTCGTGCTGGGGGTGGTCCGGCGCTCGCCGGACCACCGCAGTGCCCCCACCGCGATCTGCGACGTGCTCGGTCGCACCACCGGCGGCATGTCGCTCACCCTCGACCGGCTCGAGAAGGCCGGGCTGGTGCGCCGGCTGCCCGACCCCGCCGACCGCCGCCGGGTCGTGGTCGAGGCCACCGACGAGGGCGTCGCGCTGGCCAAGCAGGTCAACGCCGAGCTCCACCGGTGGGAGGACTCCCTCGCCACCGACGACCGCGAGCACGACGAGCTGGCCGCCACCCTGGCCCGGCTCACCGAGCTGATCGAGCAGGTGCCCGCCGTCGAGCGCCTCGCCGGCTGAGCGCCGGCCGTCAGCGCCGGAGCGCGTCGATGATCAGCTGCTGGGTCGTGCCCTCGTCGGGACCGGCCCAGACGCTGATGTGGGTGCCGCCCTCGATGGTGTGGAGGGTGGAGTCGGGCAGGTGCTCGTGGGCGTGACGGCTGTGCTCGAACGGCACGTCGGAGTCGGTGTCGGCGTGCACCAGCAACGTCGGCGCTGCGACGGCGGCGAGGTCGAGGTCGAGGCCGGCGAGCTGGACGAGGTCGTTGGCGAAGCCCGGCCCTCGCCGGCCGGTGACGGTGTCGACCCACGACAGCACGAACCGGCGGCGGTCCTCGTCGACCCAGGTGGACTCGACCAGCGCCTTCGCCTGGTCCTTGGGGAGGTCGCCCTCCTCGGTGGTCATCATCTTCACCACCGACTTCGGTGAGTGCCGGGCCATCTCCCGCATCAACCACGTGCCGGGTCGGGTGAAGAGCATCTTCTCCTCCCCGGGGTGCTCGAGCGTGATCGGCATGGACACGGCGGCCAGCGCGACCAGCGAGCGGACCCGGTCCGGGTGCGTCGCCGCCAGCGTGTAGGACGAAGGACCGCCGCCGGACCAGCACATGACCGAGACCTGGCCGAGCCCCAGGGCATCGAGGACCGACACGTGCAGCTCGGCCTGCTGGGCCGGGGTGGCGCGGTCGTCGTCGAGGGGGGTGTCGAGGAAGCCGGGACGGGAGGGGGACACCACCCGGAAGCCGGCGGCGGCGAGGAAGCCGCCCATCAGGGCGCCCTGGTCGGCACCTCCGGGGGTGCCGTGGACGAACAGCACGGCGGGGCCGTCGCCGCCCGAGTCGTGGACCTGCACCGCGCCCTGGGCTGTTGCGATCATCTGGGCTGCTGCACCTTCCACCGCACCGCACCTCCGTGACCCGACCGTCGTTCGGCCGGAGCCGGCACGCTACCCAAAATTGTGACCAACTGTCTACAATTGGTCCGTCCGACCCAAGGAGCCCCGTGCCCGAGCCCGCGTCGCCGCCCGCCGAACCTCCCCGGAAGCGGGCGCCCTACCGCAAGGCCGACGTCGTGCGTCAGGACATCCTCGACGCCACGATCGCCCTGCTCTCCGAGCGCCCGCTCCACGACGTCAGCATCCGCGACATCGCCACCCGGGCCGGCGTCCAGCACTCGCTCGTCACCCGGCACTTCGGCTCCAAGGACGCCCTCATCGCCCACGCCGTGGCCACGGTGGCCTCTGAGTACGCCGGCGCCGTCACCGCGTCCGACGACGACGCGGCCGGCTACCTCAACGCGCTGCGGCACCTCGAGGACCGCCCCTTCACCGCGTTCGTGCTGACCGTCCCGGCGTCGGGACGAGAGGGTGAGACCGCAGCCGAGCGCTTCCCGGGCTTCGCCGCCCACCTCGATCGGCTCCGGGCCGCCGGTGCGCCCGACGACCTGCAGACGAGGGTCGCCGCCGGCATGGCCCTCGGGATGGTGGCGGCCTGGAACCTCATGCAGGGCCTCGTGCTCGACGCCACGGGGATCGACCCGACGGAGGCCGCGTCAGCGCGCGCCGTCGCCGAGTCGATGGTCGCCGAGTTCGTCGCCGCCCAGCTCGCCCGGTCGTGAGCGCCGGCTCGGGGGCTCAGCGCTGACGGAGGGCGGGGTCGAGGGGTGGCACCCCGAAGCGGGCCCTGACCTCGTCGAGGGGCAGCTCGACCAGCGCGAGGTGGTCGGCAGTGGTGAAGTCGCTCGTGCAGGCGGCACCGCGTCGGAAGGCGTCGGCCAACAGCTCCACCGCGCCGGGTCGGGTGAGTGTGCCGGTCTTGGCGACCACGGGTGCCGTGGCGAGGAAGCCGGCTTCGTGGACGGCGAGGTTGGCGAGCATGGCGATCCAGTGGGCGTCGGAGTCGGTCACGGCCAACTGCATGGCGCCGAGGGCGATCTCGCCCTGCCCGGTCGGCTCGTACCCGGCGATCACGTGGCACATGTCGTGGCCGACGAACAGGTTCGGTCGGTCGTTGCCCTCGCCCGGCAGCTCGATGCCGTTCCGGATGTAGAACTCGACGTACTGGTACCCGAGGGTGTCGCTCGGCAGGTCGTGCATCGCTCGGAGGCGACGGCCGAGCTCGGCGTCGGCCTCCGGGTCGGGCCCGTCGGCGCCGTAGCCGCGTAGCGAGACCTCGGCGAGGTCGGGGGTGGCGGCGCCGATGAACCGGCGCAGGTCGGCGGCGGCGGTGGCCACGCCGTCGCTCACGAGGTCGCGCACGGCGGCGAGCCCGGGCCCGTCCTCGCCGAGGGCGCGGACGTAGGCGTCGACCTGCTCGACCTGGGCCTCGGGGAGTGGGTGACGGCACAGCTCGAGAACCACCATCAGCTCCCGGGTGCGACGCCGGTCGCGAGGGTCGAGGATCGCCGCGGCCGCGGCCGCGGGATCGAGCGGCCTCACCGTCGTGAGGTCGAGGCCGGCGGGTGCACCGCAGCCGAGGGCGATGGCGCCGACCACGGCGACCTGCTCGTCGGTGGGGCCGGTGCCGATGTCGATGCAGCCCCGCAGGGCGCCGAGGACGGGTTCGACCGCGTCGGGGCTGATCACCTCGGACACTGGCGGTGTCGGATCAGCCGGCGAGCTTGGCGGCGATCAGCGCGGCGTCGTCGTCGGGGTTGCCGAACTGGGTCTCGAGGACCCAGGCCCGCTTCAGGTACAGGTGGGAGACGACCTCCCAGGTGAAGCCCATGCCGCCGTGGACCTGGATGCCGGTCTTGCCGTTCTCGGTGGCGGCGCGGGCGGCCATGAGGCGGGCGGCGGCCACAGCGCGGTCGACGTCGCCGGACTCGGGCTCGTCGATGGTGACGCCGGCGCTCCACACCGCGGAGCGGGCGACCTCGGTGCGCATGAAGCTGTCGGCGAGGAGGTGCTTGAGGCCCTGGAAGCTGCCGATGGGCTTGCCGAACTGCTGGCGCTCCTTGGCGTACTCGACGGCCAGGCTGGTGGCGGCCTCGGACAGGCCGACCATCTGCGAGGAGGCGAGCACCGAGCCGACGCGACGCCAGGCGAGAGCGACCTCGGGGCCGGCGATGCGCTCGCCGGCGGGCACGGCGTCGAGCACGGTGATCGGGGTGATCGGGTCGGTGGGGTGGGGGAGCAGGGTGCCGGCGAGCGACCCGGCGTCGACCGACGAGACGCCCTCGTCGTCGACGACGAGCAGCACGTCGGCATCGCGGAGGTTCTCGACGACCACGGGGCCGTGGGCGGGGCGGACGAGGACGGCGGGCACGACCGAGCCGTCGATCACGCCGTCGACCAGGCCGGCGGCGAGGGTGGCGGCCACGAGCGGCCCGGGCACGAGCCCGGCGCCGAGGGACTCGTGGACGAGCACGGCCTCGATGGTGCCGAGGCCGACGCCGCCCTGGTCCTCGGGGAGGGCGATGCCGAAGGTGCCGAGCTCGGCCAGCTCGGCCCACGCCGCCCGGTCGAAGCCACCGGCCTCGCCGAAGGCGCGCACGGTGTCGATGTCGAAGCGGTCGGCCGCGAAGCGGGAGATCATCTCCTGGAGGGCCTGCTGGTCGTCGGAGAGGATGAGGTCCACGGCTAGCGCTCCCGGGGCAGGCCGAGCACGCGCTCGGCGATGATGTTCTGCTGGATCTGCGAGGTGCCGCCTCCGAGGGAGATGGCGAAGGCGTGCAGGCGGCTGTGCACCTGCGCCGCGGTGGGCAGGCCGTCGATGTCGTCCATGGCGAGCGACGACCGGTCGAGGATGCGCAGGGCGAGGTCGCCGAGACGGTGCACGACGCCGGCGTAGCTGAGCTTGAACGCCGAGCCGGAGCCCATGGGCAGGCCGCCCTTGGCACCGGCCGAGACGTTGCGCTTGGTGTAGGCCCACAGGGCGTCGAGCTCGGCGGCGATGGTGCCGAAGTCGCGCTGGATGCCCGGGTCGTCCCACGCCGTGCCGGAGCCCTTCGGGGTGCGCTGGGCGATGGTGACGAGGTCGCGCATCATGTTCGTGGTGTCGAGCATCTCGCCCACGAAGCCGGTGCCGCGCTCGAAGCTGAGGGTGACGTTGGCGACGCGCCAGCCGTCGTTCTCGTCGCCGACCCGGTTCTCGAGGGGGATGCGCACCTCGTCGAGGAACAGCTCGGCGAACTCGGCCGAGCCGTGGACGGTGACGAGGGGGCGCACCTCGATGCCGGGGAGGTCCATCGGCATGATGAGCCAGGTGATGCCCTTGTGCTTCGGCGAGTCGGGGTCGGTGCGCACGAGCAGCTCGCAGTAGTCGGCCACCGACGCGTTGGAGGTCCAGATCTTCTGGCCGGTGACGACGTAGTGGTCACCGTCGCGGACGGCCCTGGTGCGGAGGCTGGCCAGGTCGCTGCCGGCCTCGGGCTCGGAGAAGCCCTGGCACCAGACGTGCTCGCCGGTGAGGATGCCGCGCAGGTGGTGCGCCTTCTGCTCCGGCGTGCCCTCGGCGATGAGGGTCGGGCCGGCGTGCATCTGGCCGACGAAGCCGACGCTGACCTCGGGGGCCTTCGCCGCCGACTGCTCCTCGAGGTAGATGAGGTGCTCGCCCGGGCTGGCGCCCTTGCCGCCACCCTCGACGGGCCAGTTGATCCCGGCGTAGCCGGCTTCGAACAGCAGGCGCTGCCAGTTGGCCTCGTGGGCGCGGCGGCCCGGCCAGTCGTCCTCGTCGGGCTCGGGCGGGAGCGTGGGGACGGTCTCGGCGAGCCACGCGCGCAGCTCGGCGCGGAACGCGGCTTCTTCCTCGGTGTCGCGCAGGTGCACTGGGGACTCCTGGTGCTAGAGGTCGGACCAGCCCTCGTGGCGGTCGGAACGGGCGGGCTGGCGCCCGATCTTCATCGGTGAGAGGGGTGCGTCGCACATCAGGAAGCGTTCGAAGCCCTTCGAGTGCCACTGGCGATCGCGCCAGGCCTTCACCGTCGGGGCGGTGTAGACGGCCTTCTCGTACTCGGCCCACTGCTGCCAGGACTCGATCGCCCAGATCACGATGCACTCCGAATCGGCGTGCATCGAGGTCTTGAGGGCACCGACGAGCTGCCACCCGAAGGGGGCGAGGGCGGGGACGGCCTCGTCGCGCACGGCCGACAGGAAGTCGTCGGCGCCGCCGGGCTCGAGCTGGACGGTCTCGTGGGCGTAGGCGACGCCACGAACACCGTCGGCGCAGAGCTCGGAGACGGTGCGGGTCCAGGGGGCGGGGATCAGCACCCGGTCGAAGCCGCCCTCGCGGTAGTTCGATGCCTCGTTCCACCACTTCTCGAGCTTCTCGTCCTGCAGGCTGGGCCGGCCGAGCTCGTGCCCGAGGCCGGCGGCGAGCCCGTCGAACCCGGCCTCCTCCCACATGTTCACGACCTGGGGCCAGTGGCCCGTGGTGCCGACCGTGCCCCACACGCCGTAGCAGAGCTGGTTGCGCTCGTCCTGGGCGATGGGGCTCCAGTTGGCGGTCATGTGGTGCATGTAGTTGGCGCGGTTGGTGCCGCGGATCTTGATGAACTCGTGGGTGTAGACCCGATCGTTCACATGGCCCCCTCGGTGGCGTCGACACGCAGCCGTGTCAGGAATGTCGATTGCACGCCTTCGCGCGCGACGATGTTCGCTCCGCCCGGGCGCTGTCTGCGGTCCCGGCGCGGTGCGGGCCCCTTTTGCGGGGCCGAACGACGGAAAATATACAATTTCGCCGCGTCTGGCCGCCAACCGGTCAGGCCGCTCCTGTCGCAGCCGCGGCACGACACCGAGAAGAGGACACCACGCATGGGCATGCTCGACGGCAAGGTCGCCATCGTCACCGGATCCGGCCACGGCATCGGCCGCGGCCACGCCATGGAGCTGGCCAAGCACGGCGCCAAGGTCATCGTCAACGACCTCGGCGGCAGCGTCACCGGTGAGGGCGCTGGTCGCGCCGCCGACGAGACCGTGGCCCTCATCGAGGCCAAGGGCGGCGAGGCCGCCCCGAACTACGGCGACGTCTCGAACCACGAGCAGTGCGGCGAGATGGTGCAGCAGGCCATCGACACCTACGGCAAGCTCGACATCGTCGTGAACAACGCCGGCATCGTGCGCGACGCCGCCATCTGGAACATGCCGGTCGAGAACTGGGACGTCGTGATGAACGTCCACGTGCGGGGCACGTGGTCGATGTCGCACTTCGCCGCCAAGTACTTCCGTGAGCAGAACAAGGCCGGCGCCGGCATCAACGGCCGCATCATCAACACCACCTCCGGTGCGGGCCTCGGTGGCAACTTCGGCCAGACCAACTACGCCACGGCCAAGGCCGCCATCGCCGGCCTCACGCTGACCCTGGCCCAGGAGCTCGCCGCCTCCAACGTCACCACCAACTGCATCGGCCCGGCCGGGCTCACCCGCATCACCGCCACCATGCCCGGTGCCGGCGAGGCCTTCGAGCCCGACGACGTCGCCGAGGGCGAGTTCCATCGCATGGATCCGAAGAACTCCTCGCCGCTCGTGGCCTGGCTTGCCTCCGACGAGGCCGGCTACGTCAACGGCCAGATCATCCGCTGCCTCTACGACCAGATCATCTGGATGAAGGGCTGGTCGGAGCGGGTTGTCATCGCCAGCGGTGACAAGCCCTGGGACGCCACCAAGCTCGGCTCCCGCATGGCCGCCGAGGTCTTCAACGTCTCGCCGTCGGGCCTCAACTTCCCCAAGGCCTGATCTTCCGGGGCTCTGCCCCGACGCGGTCCGCAGCAGCACGACGGCGGCCTTCGGGCCGCCGTCGCCGCGCCCGGCCCCATCCCCGTTCTCGTCGCGCTTTCCTGTCGCCCGTGACGGGAAAGCGCGACAGGAACGAGTCGGGTGAGGTGCCGACAGGGCCCGGATGGGGAGCGTCAGCGGGTGTGGGGGCCGGCGGTGAGGGCGTCGCGCACGAGGGCGGCGTTGTCGGCGGCGGGCGAGCCGTCGCGCAGGGCCTGCACGTCCTCCAGGCCGATGCGGGCCTGGAGCCCTCGGTCGAGGGCGACGTCGAGGATCGGCCACGAGGTGACCCCGAAGCCGTGGAGCAGCCGGGGGACGTCGAGGGCCACGCCGTCGAGCTCGGCCTCGATCTCGGCCGTGAGGGCGAGGGCGCTCGACAGGTCCTGCACGAGCGGCTCGATCAGCAGCCGGGTGCACCGGTGGGCGAGGCCGCTGTCGACCAGGAGCCGCGCGCCCTCGGCGTGCCAGAGCCCGGCCTCCACGCCGACGCCTCGGGCCAGCAGCGCCTCGGCCAGGTCGAGGGCGCCGGCCTCGTGGATGTTCACCGAGGCGAAGTCCGGGAGGCCGGTCCAGGTGGCGACGGCGGCGAGCCGGTCGGCGGGGTCGGGCAGGAACCAGGCGCCCGTCGACACGCCGACGCCGATGCCGTCACCGAGGGCGGCCTTCACCGCCGCCACGGCCGGGCTGATGGCCGAGCCGTCGAGGCTCTCGGCCCCGGTGTCGTCGCGCGGGTGCATGTGGATCGCCGAGGCCCCGGCGGCCACCGCGGCGGCGGCCGCCTCGGCCAGTTGCCCCGGCGTCTCGGGCACGGCCGGGTGCACCGACCGCTTCGTCGCGCCGTTGAGACAGCACTTCACGAACATGGCGACATCCTGGCCGCTAGGCGGTCGGTCCGCGGCCGTCGTTCAACCGGTGAAGGCAGGGTCGGTGCTGACGCCCGTGGCTGCCACCGCCCCCGATGGTGCGGTGGTCGTGGTCGATCCGGTGCTGATCGTGTACGTGATGCTGACCCCGCCGTCGCCCTGGTTCACGCCGGCCTGGTCGAGGACGCAGGTCTGCGGGCACAGGCTCGAGCCGCCCCCGCCGCTGCTGGTGTTGTCGTTGGAGGTGGCGGCGTTGGTTCCGCCGCCGCCGCCGTAGAAGCCGCCGCCGCCCCCGCCCCCGGGGCGGGGCTCGGACGGATTGCCGGCACCACCCGCACCGCCGACGCCGAGGGTGCCATCGAGGCCGTTGGGATCGCCGGTGCCGCCCGCCGACCCGGTGCCTCCCTGGCCGCCGCTCCCGTCGGACCCGGCGCCACCCGTCGCGCCGCCACCGTCACCGCCGTCGCCTGCACCGGTGCAGGCTGCGCCCACCCCGCCGCCTCCGCCGGCCACGACCACCCGGTCAGCGAGGGTGGCCCCACCGATGCGGATGTCGGAGGCGCCGCCGCCGCCGGCGGCGTAGATGTTGAAGCCGGTGTCGGGCACCCCGGCGTCAGCGCCGCCGTTGTACCCGCCGACGCCCTGGTCGGTGGGGTCGGAGTCTCCGCCGTGGCCACCGACGACGACCGTGATCGTCTGACCGGGCGTGACCGCGATGGTTGCCGTGACCCGCCCTCCCGGCCCGCCGAAGTCGAAGCAGCCGTCGTCGGCGTTGTCGCCGCCCTGGGCGCCTGCGGCGACGACGGTGATCTCCGTGACCCCCGCGGGGACGACCCACGTCTGCTCCGCGCCCGTGTAGTCGAACTGCACGGTCGCGGTGGTGTCTGCCCCGGCAGACCCTCCCGCAGCGAAGGCCGCTGCGACGAGGAGCCCCGCGGCCCCCGTCATTCCGAGCGCGTTGCGCCGAGTTCCCATGGTGTCGCCTCCCGTGACGTCGGCGCCGAGCCTAGGTGCCGGGCGAACGGCCGGAGGGGAGAGCTACAGCAGGGAGAAGGGGTCGAGGTCGCGGATGGCCTGCAGCGAGCGGGTGATCATCGCGGTGAACATCGCGTCGGACGACGGGTTCGGGTCGGTGGCGTAGACGGCGCCCAGCACGGTGATCAGCGGGCCCTGCACCACGCCCAACCGGTAGTCGTCGAAGCACTCCTCGGCCGAGATCTCCACGCCGTGCTCGGCGAGCGCGGCCCGGTAGGACTCGACGACGCGGCGCTCCTCGGCCCGACGGACGACGGGGTCGAGGCTGGTGGCGAGCAGGTAGCCGATGTCGCGGCCGGGAAGGCCGACGGCGAGGGTCTGCCAGTCGACGGCCGAGACGCCGGCGCCGTGCTGCGGGAACATCAGGTTGTCGGGCCGGTAGTCGCCGTGGATCACGGCGAAGCGCTCGGGCCGGGTCATGAGCCAGGCGCCGAGGTGGTCGGGCACCGCCCGGAGCGTGTCCGGGTCCTCGGGGGCCATCCAGCCCTCGAAGCGCTCGAGGAACGTGGGGATCGCGCCGCGGAGGACCTCGGCGTAGAAGTCGGATGTCTCGGTCGTGTGGCGGCTGAGCCAGGGGATCTCGAGCAGCGTCGGGTCGCTCCACCGGGGGCCGTGCAGCCCGGCCAGGTTCACCGCGGCGTGCTCGGCCTCGTCGGCGGTGAGGCCGGTGGCCTGGTCGCCGGGGATGGCCGGGGCGAGGTCCTCGAGCAGGAGGGTGAAGCAGATGTAGTCGTCGGTGGCCGCCGCGGCCCAGCAGTGCGGCGTGCGCACCGCGAGGGTGTGGGCGATCTCGGTGTAGAAGCCGAGCTCGTTGCGGTAGCCCTCCGAGATGATCCCGCGCGACTCGCGGGGCCCGGCCGCCAGCTTGGCGATGACGGTGGCCGGTGCCCCGGAGGCGGTGGCGGCATCGGGGTCGGCCCACTCGAGCGTCACCCGGTAGCTCGTGCCCATCTGGCCGGTGCCCACCCGCTCGGTGGTGGCGCCCACGACCGGGGTGGTGAAGCCGGCGGTGGCGAGCGCGGCCGACAGCCACTCGGGCGTGAGCTCCTCGGGCGAGTCGCAGGCAGGCAGGTTCGCGGTGTCGGTCACGGGGTCCCCCTCGATGGCGTACGGCGTCAGGAGGGTAGAGCGTCGTCCGCCGCCGGGTGGCCCCGCGGGTGGAACGCGGTTCCAGGTGGGCCTACGCTTGCCCCACGGCCGCCAGGACACCGGCGGACCGCATCTCCTGGCCGCACAGGCCTCGTTCCGAGGGGGGACACCCATGGCTGAACCGCTGAAGGTGGAGTGGGCGTTCGACGCCGACAACCACTACTACGAGGCGCTCGACGCCTTCACCCGCCACATCGAGCCCGAGTACTCGAAGCGCGCGATGCAGTGGGCGGAGGTCAACGGCCGCCAGATGCTCCTCGTCGGGGGCAAGATCAACCGCTTCATCCCGAACCCGACCTTCGACCGCCTCTCGGCGCCGGGCTCGCTCGAGGACTACTTCCGGGGCAACAACCCGAAGGGCGAGAGCGTCAAGGACCTCTTCGGCGACCTCGAGCCCTGTGACCCGTCGTACCGCGACCGAGACGTCCGCCTCGGCGTGATGGACGAGCTGCGCATCGAGGGGGCGCTGTTCTTCCCGACGCTGGGCGTCGGCATGGAGCAGGCGTTGATCAACGACCTGCCCGCGGCACGGGCCGCGTTCCGGGCGTTCAACCGCTGGATGGACGACGACTGGGGCTTCGCCTACAAGGACCGCATCTTCGGCGTGCCCTACCTCACCCTGTCCGATGTCGACAACGCCCTGGCCGAGCTCGAGTGGGTGCTCGACCGCGACGCTCGCGTCGTGCTGATCGGCACCGGCCCGGTGATGACCGCCGAAGGCCTCAAGTCGCCGGCCGACCCGCGCTTCGACCCGTTCTGGGCCCGCATCCAGGAGGCCGGCGTCGCCGTGGTGTTCCACGGTGGCGACAGCGCCTACCGCAACATCATCACCATGTGGGGCGAGCCGGCCGAGATGGAGGCCCACCGCTTCGACCCGCTGCGCCAGGCCCTGTCGATCGACGTGGTCGCCGACACCCTGGCCGCGATCATCCTCCACGGTCTGCTCGACCGCTTCCCGCGGCTGCGCTTCGCCACCATCGAGACCGGCGCCGACTGGGTGGCCCCGCTGCTCAAGCGGCTCCGGAAGATCTACAGCCAGACCCCGATGGCCTTCAAGCACGACCCGGTCGAGCAGTTCGTCCGCAACGTCTGGGTGTCGCCGTTCTACGAGAACGACCTCGACAAGCTGCGCGACCTGCTCCCCGCCGACCACCTGCTGCTCGGCTCGGACTGGCCCCACACCGAGGGCCTGCGCGACCCGCTGTCGTTCACGAAGGACCTCGCCGAGGCGGGCTTCACCACCGACGAGCAGCAGCTGATCATGTACGACAACTGCAAGGCACTGGTGCAGCGCCAGCCGGCGTGACCGACGGGTCCCCCAAGGTCCCGGGCACCAGCTTCGTCCCGACCGACGAGCCCTACCGGCGGCGCATCGAACTGCGTCCGTCGGAGGGCTCGGTGGCCGCGGCGATGGAGGACTACGTCCACCACTTCGCCATCCGCCTCGACCACGACGGCCGGGCCGTCACCGGGGTCGAGGTCGTCCCGCAGCGGGTGCCGTGGGCCACGTGCCCGCAGGGGGCCGCCGGGCTCCACCACCTCGTCGGCGTCCCCCTCGACGAGGTCGCCGACCTCGACCGGTGGATGGGCGGCCGGGCCGCCCAGTGCGTGCACACCGTCGACCTCGCCGTGCTGGCGGCGGCCGCCGCGCTCCGGGGCGCCGACCGCACCTACGAGGTGTGGCTGCACGGGGTGGGCCACGACGAGATGGCCGCCACGCTCGTGCGTGACGACGTCGACTGGGCGACGTGGCGCACCGTCGGCCTGGGCGTGGTCGACGAGGGTCGCTTCGCCGGCCTCACCCTCGACCGCGCCCCCTTCTCGGCCTGGATCGAGGCCAACCTCGACACCGACGACCGCGAGGCCGCGTTCGTGCTGCGGCGCGGCCTGATCATCGGCCTCAGCCGGGCGGTCGTCCACGACGCGTGGCTGCGCCCCGACGATGCCCGGCCCGCCGACCGGTCGTGCTTCACCTACGCCCCTCCACAGGTGCACGAGGCCACGATCACCATGCGCCCGCGCCCCACCGAGCGCGACGGCAGGGGGACGCCGATCCCCGTCGCCGACGGCGGCGGCGTGCCCCCGGTCGATCCCGCCGAATAGGGTTCGTCCCACGTCGTCGGGCTCTCCGACGGATGTCGGGCACGAACCATGGGGGAAGCCGTGAAGAGCAAGGCCGCGATGCTGTGGAGCAACGAGGACACCGCGTGGACGGTGGAGGAGACGGAGATCGACGAGCCCAAGGGCCGCGAGCTCCTCGTGCGCAACGTGGCCTCGGGCCTGTGCCACTCCGACGAGCACTTCATCACCGGTGACTTCCCGCTCGTGAGCACGCCCTACATCGGCGGCCACGAGGGCGCCGGCGTCATCGAGGCGATCGGGCCCGACGTCCAGGGCTTCGAGGTCGGCGACCACATCGTCTACTCCTTCGTCGCCGCCTGTGGCATCTGCCCGTTCTGCGCCGACGGCCACTCCAACCTGTGCGACAACGGCGCCGCCATCATGAGCGGGCTGATGCTCGACGGCACCTCCCGCATCCACGTCCGCGGCCAGGACGCCTCGGTCATGGCCGGCCTCGGCACGTTCTCGGAGCACTGCGTCGTGCACGAGTGGTCGGCGGTGAAGGTCCTCCCCGACCTCCCGCTCGACAAGGTCGTGCTGCTCGGCTGCGGCGCCACCACCGGCTGGGGCTCGGCCGTCTACGCCGCCGACGTCCGGCCCGGCGACAACGTCGCCGTCATCGGGGTCGGTGGCCTCGGCTCGGCCGCCGTGCAGGGCGCCCGCCTGGCCGGCGCCGAGCGGATCTTCGCCATCGACCCGGTCGAGTTCAAGCGCGAGACCGCCCAGAAGTTCGGCGCCACCCACACCGCCAACACCGCCGAGGAGGCCTTCGAGCTGATCCAGCAGGAGACCTGGGGCCGCATGTGCAACAAGGTCATCCTCACCAAGGGTGTCGGCCGCGGCGACGAGATGGCGGCCGTGATGGCCATCACCTCGAAGCTGGGCAAGGTCGTCGTCACCAACATCCACCCGTGGGACGAGGTCAGCGTCTCGATCCCGATGACCGACCTCACCCTGTCGGAGAAGTCGGTCGTCGGCTCGCTGTTCGGCTCGGCCAACCCCCGCGCCGACATCCCCCGGCTGGCCGAGCTCTACCGCAAGGGCCAGCTCGACCTCGACGGCATGATCACCCGCACCTACTCCCTCGACCAGATCAACGAGGGCTACCAGGACATGCGCGACGGCAAGAACATCCGCGGCGTCATCGTCTTCTAGATCCGCCGGTTCGCAACTGCCCGCGACGCGCACGCCGGAGCGTGCGGGTCGCGGGCAGTTCCGCGTCCGGGGTGCTGTGGTCGGGTGCGTCAGGCGTCGGCGCCGACGGGCTCCGGCTCGGGCTCGGTGGGCGGGGCCTCCTCGACGGCGCCGAGGTCGGGCGGGCCCTCGACGTTGAGCTTGGGCAGCCACTCGAGCCACTTCGGGAACCACCAGGCGGCCTTGCCCATGAGCTCCATGATCGCCGGCACGAGGATCATGCGGACGATGGTGGAGTCGATCAGCACGGCCACGGCCATGCCGAAGCCGATGAGCTTCACCGTCGGGTTCTGGTTGGTGACGAACGAGGCGAACACGGCGATCATGATCAGCGCCGCGGTGGTGATCACCCGAGCGGTGTTGGCCACGCCGAGCACGACCGAGGTGCGGGGGTCGTGGCTCTTGTCCCACTCCTCCTTGATGCGGGACATGAGGAACACCTCGTAGTCCATCGAGAGCCCGAAGAGGATCACGAACATCACGAGGGGCACGAACGACACGATGGGGATCGTGCTGGAGAGCCCGATGGCGCCACGTGCCCAACCCCACTGGAAGACCGCCACCACCACGCCGTAGGCCGCGGCGATGGAGATGAGGTTCATCACGGCGGCCTTGAGGGGCACCAGGATCGAGCGGAACACCAGCACCAGCAGGATGAACGCACCCAGCACGACGGCCCCGATCACGATCGGCAGGTACTGCTGCACGAGGTTGGTGAGGTCGATGAGGGTGGCGGTGCTGCCGCCGACGTAGGCCTGCAGGCCGGTGCCGGCCACGGCCTGGTCGAGGTTGCTGCGCAGGTCCTCGACGAGCGTCTTGGTGGCCTGGTCGTCGGGGGCGGTCTGCGGGGTGATCTCGTAGATCACCGCGGTGGTGGCGTTGGCGTCGTTCGGGATCGGCCCGAGCGAGTACTGGACGTTGGTGATCGTGCCCGCGGGCTGGAGGGCCCCGACCGCCTTGTCGACCGCCGCCAGCTTGGGCAGGACCTCCTGGTAGGTGCCTTGCTGGTCGGCGGGGATGCCCACGACGACCACCAGCGGCCCGTTGACGCCGTCACCGAAGCCGGTCTGCATCAGCTCGAAGGCCTGGCGCTGCGACAGGTTCGCCGGCAGCGACGAGTCGTCGGGCATGCCGAACTCGATGTGGAGGAACGGCACGGCCAGGGCCAGCAGCACGACCGTGCCGCCGATCAGGGCGACCCAGGGGCGGCGACCCATGGTGCTGGCGAAGCGGCCCCAGAAGCTCTTGGCCGGGTCGACGACGTCGTCGCGGTGCTTGCTGGGGAGCCGGAAGCGGTCGATCTTGTTGCCGGCGAAGCCGAGCAGTGTGGGCAGCAGGGTCATGGCGGCGAGGATCATCACCGCGACGCCGATGGCGGCGGCGAGCCCGAGTGTCTGCACCAGCGGGATGGGCACCAGCCAGAGGCCGAGCAGGGCGATGCAGACGGTGAGGCCGGCGAACAGCGCGGCCTTGCCGGCCGAGGCCAGGGCCAGTCCGGCGGCGTCGTGGGGGTCGTGGCCGTCGGTGATGAACTGGCGGTACCGGGTGACGATGAGCAGCGAGTAGTCGAGACCGACACCGATGCTGATCATGAGCGTCACCGGCGGCGCGGCCGACGAGACCGTGGTGAAGGTGGCGAGGAGGTACACGAGGCCGCTGGCCGTCACCGCGCCGAGGAGGGCGGTGGCGATCGGGATGGCCATGCCGAACAGCGATCCGAAGGCGATGAGCAGGAGCAGGGCGCCGACCCCGAGGCCGACCTCGTCGGCGTGGTTGGCCCACCACGACACCGGGGCGTTGTAGGTGTTGGCGACGACGCCGCCGATCGTGACCTGGACGTCTCCCGACTGGACCTGCGAGAGCGCGGTCTCCAACGCGGAGTACGGGTTCGAGTAGTCGGAGGCCGGCTTCTCGGCGTCGACGGGGTACTTCTCCAGCAAGTCGGGGAGGGCCGCGTCGAAGGTGATGGTGGAGTAGGCGATGCGGCCATCGGAGGAGACCGAGGGCGGCAGGTTCTTGCCGATGGCCTCGACCGCCTGGGCCTGCGCCGGGTCGAGCCCACCCGCGTACTGCGCGAGCTGGGTCTGCAGGTTCTGCGTGAGCGGGTCGGTGACCGAGGCGACGCCCTCGACCTTGCCGAGGGCGGCCACCGCGGCGGCGACCGACGCGGCGTTGTCGGGGCTGGAGAGCTGCTGGCCCTCCGGGACGGAGAAGACCACCGTGGCGGTGGCGGCGTTCTGGCTGGAGAACCGCTCCTGGAGCAGGTCGTAGGCCGACTGCGACCCCGTGTCGGGGATGCGGACGTTGTCGGAGATCGATCCCTTGTCGGCCGCGCCGAAGTACGCGCCGACCATGAGGATGGCGAGCCAGAGGAGCGCCACCCAGCGGTGATGCCGGGACACGCCACGTCCGAGCCGCCCGAGCAGGCCCAGCTGGGCCGACGTCGGCGGGATGGGGCGCGGCCGCGACGGATCGGGCGCGTTCTCGTGGTGGCGGCTCACGGGCGGAACCTACCGGCGTGGGGGGAGACGGAACGGGGATCGGGCACATCCCATGAACGGCCACTGACGGCCGGGTCTTGAGGACGATGGTCCACCGGGCCCACCGGTGCCGAACCTCGGGCCGATCGGTCCGGCTCCGGCCTGCGAAGATCTCCCGATGCCCGACCGCCCGAACGCGACGCTGCTGCAGCCCCGCTGGGCGCTGGCCGCCGGCGTCGCAGCGGTCGTCGTCGTCGAGATCGGCCTGTTGGCGTTCGGTGAGGACCTCAACCGGGCGATCCCGGCGCTGCTGCTGCTGATGCCGGTTGTCCTGGCCGGCGTGCTCGGCGGACGGCTGGTCGCGCTCGGGGTGGGGCTCGTGGCGGCCGTCGCCTACGCGGTGCTGCTCCCGCCCATCGGGTCTCCCAGGGTCGAGGTCGGCGACGACATCGCCGCGCTCGTCGTCTTCATCGTGGTCGCGGCCATCGCCGGGGTGCTGGTCTCCAGCATCCTCATGAGCGACCGCCACCGCCTGGCCGCCGAGCACGACACCGTCGAGGCCCTCCGTCAGGTCGACCGCGACCGCGCCGCCCTGCTGCGGTCGGTGTCCCACGACCTGCGCACCCCGCTCGCCACCATCCGCGCCGCGGCCACCGACCTGCGCGGGTTCGACCACCCGCCGGCGACCCGTGACGAGCTGCTCGACCTGGTCATCGACGAGAGCGAGCGGCTCGACCGCATCGTCGGCAACCTGCTCTCGCTCAGCCGCATCGAAGCCGGCGCCCTCCTGCCCGAGCGCCAGCCGGTCGACGTCGGTGAGCTCGTGGAGGCCTGCGTCGAGCGCCTCCGTCGCGTCACCAGCCGGGTGGCCCTCGAGTTGAGCGTCGAGCCCGGCCTCCCGCTCGTGTCGCTCGACTACAGCCAGATCGACCAGGTGGTGGCGAACCTCCTGGAGAACGCGGTGCGCCACTCGCCTCCCGGGTCGACCGTGAAGCTGCGGGTGCGGCGGTCGCTCGGCGGCATCGAGATCGAGGTCGCCGACCAGGGCGCGGGGTTCGACCCGTCGGTCCGGGAGCGGCTGTTCGAGCCGTTCGCAAGCGCCACGGGCAGTGGGTCGAGCGGCATCGGGTTGGCGATCTGCAAGGCCATCGTGGAGGCGCACGGCGGCACCATCTCGGTGTCGGAGCCGACCTCGGGAGGAGCCCGGATCGTGGTGGAGGTACCGATCGATGGCTGACGCCGAGGTGCTGCTGGTCGACGACGACGAGGCCCTGGCCCGCGTGCTCGGCGTCGGGTTCGAGTCGCGTGGCTTCGCGCTGCGCGTCGCCACGACCGGCGGGGAGGGGATCCGCGCCATCGAGGAGCGCGACCCCGATGTGATCATCCTCGACCTCGGCCTGCCCGACCTCGATGGCATCGACGTGTGCCGGCACCTGCGCCAGCGCACCCGGAGCCCGATCATCGTGCTCAGCGCCGACGGTGCCGAGGAGCGCAAGATCCGGGCGCTCGACGAGGGCGCCGACGACTACCTCACCAAGCCGTTCTCGCTGCCGGAGCTGCTCGCCCGCGTGCGGGTGGCCATCCGCCACCGGCGGGCGTTGGCTGCCGTGGTGGCCGACGAGGAGGTGGCAGTGGGCTCGCTCACCATCGACGTCGCCGCCCACGAGGCGGTGCTGTCTGGGCGCCCGATCGAGCTGACCCCCAAGGAGTACGCGCTGCTGCTCCTGCTCGTCCGCAACGTCGGGAAGGTGCTCACCCACCGGGCGATCCTCGACCAGGTGTGGGGCCCCGACCAGCCCCTCGACACCCTGCGCACCCACGTGAGCCACCTGCGCCGCAAGCTCGGTGACGGCGAGGGCGCGCCCATGTTGGTGACGGCGCCCGGCGTGGGCTACCGGCTGCTCGCCCCGGGCGACTCGGTGCGCTGACGCCGACCCGCCTCCCGACGTCCACCGGTCAGATTGGTGTCAGGAGATAGAACATCGGCCGTCATGCAGACCACATGGCGACGCAATGCTCCCCTCCTACGTTGCCTCCGAGACGTCAGTTGGGCGTCACCTACAGCGCAACGGAGGACCGATGATCAAAAGGTTTGTGGAGGGGATGAAGCAGCGAGATTCGCGCCGCTTCTTCTTCACCTACCTCGGAGGCAAGATGCTCGGCACCGTCGCGGTGCTGGGCGTGATGCTCGGCATGGCGTGGTACTTCAGTGGATCTGCCGGTGCACAGACCACCGATGTGGCCCAGGCGCCGGTCGAGACGCTCACCAACGTCATCAACCCGATCAACACGATGTGGGTGTTGGTCGCAGCGTTCCTGGTCTTCTTCATGCAGGCCGGCTTCATGATGCTCGAGGCCGGCTTCGCCCGGACCCGGGAGACCGTGAACGTGCTCATGGAGTGCATCGTCGACACGGCGATGTGCGGCATCCTGTTCTGGGCGGTGGGCTTCGCCTTCATGTTCGGCATGGGCAACGGCTTCATCGGGCACCAGTACTTCTTCCTGAGCGATGCTCCGGCGACGTACGGCACCACCGGTGTGGCGTTCCTGGCCTTCTGGCTGTTCCAGTTCGCCTTCGCCGACACCGCCTCGACCATCGTGTCGGGCGCCATGGTCGGCCGCACCAGCTTCAAGGGCGACCTGCTCTACTCGGTCGGCGTCAGCGCCATCATCTACCCGATCATCGGCCACTGGATCTGGGGCCCCGACGGCTGGCTCTACACCATGGACACCCCCTTCCGCGACTTCGCCGGGTCCACGGTGGTCCACACCGTCGGAGGCGTGCTGGCCCTCACCGGTGCCATCGCCCTCGGCCCCCGCCTCGGGCGGAAGTTCAAGCGTGACGGCGGCTCGTTCATGGTCGGTCACGACATGACCATCGCGGCCATCGGCGGCATCATCCTGTGGTTCGGCTGGTACGGCTTCAACCCCGGCTCGACGCTGAGCGGCATGGACTTCGAGGGCATCGGCCGGGTGGCCGCCAACACCACCCTCGCCGCCTGTGCCGGCTGCCTCGTGGGCCTGGCCTTCATGTACTTCCGCACCAAGAAGTGGGATCCGGGCATCACCATCAACGGCTTCCTGGCCGGCCTGGTGGCCATCACGGCCCCCTGCTACTGGGTGAGCCCCCTCGGGGCGATCATCATCGGTGGCGTCGCCGCCATCATCTGCGTGCTGGTCATCGACCTCATCGAGTTCATCCGGGTCGACGACCCGATCGGTGCGGTCGCTGTCCACGGTGCCTGTGGCATCTTCGGCACCATCGCCGTGGGCCTCTTCGCCACCGGTGACTTCGGGGTCCCCGGGGCCACCGGTGCCGATCTCAGCGGCGGCGCCATCACCGGCCTCTTCTACGGCGGTGGCACCGACCAGCTGGTCTCGCAGCTGATCGGCAGCGCGGTGGTGACGGTCGTGGTGCTGGTCGTCGGCCTGGCGCTGATGTACAGCATCAAGGCCATGAACCAGCTCCGGATCCCCGAGGAGCACGAGATCGAGGGCATCGACATCGTCGAGCACGGCGGCTCGGCCTACCACCCGGAGTTCGCCTTCATGGGTGGTGGTGTCTCCGGCACCCCGGTCTCCGGCGCCAAGTCGCTCGACGACTAGCAGGAGCACGACC
This sequence comes from Acidimicrobiales bacterium, assembly GCA_965279255.1. Lineage (GTDB taxonomy): Bacteria > Actinomycetota > Acidimicrobiia > Acidimicrobiales > Acidimicrobilacustridaceae > CAMFLJ01. The sequence continues at coordinate 3,085,531 of OZ257146.1, read as the reverse complement.
CGATGCAGACGTACACGATCGACGAGCACGACGAGGTGTGGATCGACGACGGCGGCCTGCTCCACCACGGGAGGGCCTGGGTGGCCCTCCCGGACGTGGAGTGGCGGCTGATGGAACCGCTGGTGGAGCACATGGGTGAGCTGGTCCGCAGGGACGAGCTCCGAGAAGCCGGTTGGCCCGATCGGGTGGTCGCCGCCAGCGCTCTGAACGTACGCATCAAGAAGGCCCGTCAGCGGCTCAAGCCGCTGGGCCTGCAGATCACGACGGTGCGGGGGCGGGGCTACGTGCTCGCCCCGGACGCCTAGCCAGGGATCTCCCCGCCGGGCTCCGGCCCGGCGGGCTCCCGACCTACAAGGAGGACGCAGTGCTCAAGTTGGTCACCGCGGTGGTGAAGCCGCAGAAGTTCGACGAGGTGAAGGAGGCGCTCAAGGGCGCCGGTGTCACGGGCGTCACGGTCACGGAGGTGAAGGGGTTCGGCCGCCAGGGCGGCAAGACCGAGACCTTCCGTGGCTCGGAGTACAAGGTCGAGCTGCTGCCCAAGCTCAAGGTCGAGGTCGTCGTCGACGAGTCGGTCGTGCCGGCCGTCGTCGAGGCGATCAAGGCGGGCGGGCAGACCGGCAAGATCGGCGACGGGAAGATCTGGGTGCTCGGCATCGACGAGCTCGTCCGGATCCGGACGGGCGAGGTCGGCGTCGACGCCGTCTGACCCCAGCACGAGATGACCGACGTGGGCGGGCCGCCGGCCCGCCCACGGCCGCGCCCGGGCCCGGTCAGGGGGTGATGTCACGGCCGGGAAACCCCGGTGTCATGCGGATCCGGCACGATGCGGCGATGACGAGCACCACGAGGACGAGCACCACGTCGACCGGTCCGGCCTGATGGCGAGCGAGGAGCGGGAGCGGGTCGTGGCCGACCTCTGGTCGCTGCCGTCGACCGACGGCATGACGTTGGACGAGTGGCGGCACGCCGCGGCGGTGGGGGAGCGGCTCCCGCTGCCGGACGGCTTCCGGTTCGAGGAGGTCGACGCCGGGCGGGTGAAGGCGCAGTGGACGTGGTGGGCCGGCTCGGCGACCGACGGGCCCGTGGTGGTCTTCTTCCACGGCGGCGGGTGGGTCGTGTGCAGCATCGGCACCCACCGCGTGCTCGGCGGCCGGCTGGCCGGTGCGGTCGGTGGCCGCACGCTCGTGGTCGGGTACGGCCTGGCGCCCGAGAGCCCGTTCCCCGGGCCGGTGGAGGACTGCGCGGCGGCGTACCGGTGGCTGCTCGACCAGGGCGTCGACCCGGGCCGCGTCGTGTTCGTCGGCGACTCGGCCGGCGGCAACCTCGTGGTCGCGGTGGCCCTGCTGCTGAAGGCCGCCGGGGTGCCTCTGCCCGCCGCGCTGGTGGCGGTGTCGCCCGCGCCCGACCTCACCTTCCGAGGTGGGTCGAACGTGACCAACCGCCCCCACGACCCGTTCTCGCGGATCGACGACATGGACCGCATCGTCGAGCTCTACCTCCAGGGCCACGACCCGACCGACCCGCTGGCCTCGCCGGTGTTCGGTGATCTGGCGGGCCTGCCTCCGCTGCTGGTGATGGTGGGCCCGACCGAGACGCTCCGCGACGACAGCGAGGAGCTGGCGCGGGTGGCCGCCGCGGCCGGTGTCGACACCACCTTCGAGCTGGTCGACGGCGCCTTCCACACCTGGCTGGGCTACGGCGGGGTCGTGCCCGAGGCCGATGCCTCGATCGCCCGCATCGCCCGCTTCGTCAGGGAGCACGCCGGCTCCTGAGCCACCGGGCGTCAGGCGATGTCGGCGCCGTAGGCCTCGTAGGGGCGGCCCTGGGCCTCGGCCAGCTCGCGACCGGCCGTCTGCTGGAACGGGCTGATGCCGCCGGGCTCCCACGGACCGATCGAGCCCGCGGCCTCCGCCTCGGCCGATTTCGGGGCGACCCGGAAGCGCTGGCGGACCTCGTCGACAGTGAGGGCCGCCAGCTCGAACCAGTCGACCGTCAGGTAGTCGATGCTGTCGGAGCCGGTGACCTCGTCGTGGCAGAGGGCGCCGCGGCGCATGGCGTCGGCGACGCGAACGGCCATGCCGGCCTCGGCCGAGAGGTTGCCGGGGAAGGCCTCGAACAGCCCGGCGCCCGCCCGGAGGTAGCCCGTCTCGAAGAGTGACACGACCATCGCCAGCAGCGAGAAGGCGCGCATGTCGTCGTTGGCCCGGGCGATGAACGCGAACACCTCCAGCTCGGAGGCCACGGTGGTGCCGAAGTCGGCGACCACGTGCACCCAGTCGTGCTGGGCGAGCAGGGGAGGCGCCGAGCCCGGGCTGCCGGGGAAGGCGAACCCGCGGGCGCGGTAGAGCTGCCAGACACTGCGACCGAGGGTGCCGTCGGGCAGGTCGCCGAGCGCGGCCCACCGGCCGGCGAGTTCCGGGTCGGCGACGGCGACGTCCCACGGCTGGCTGAGGCGCACCGACGTGTGCAGCGAGCCGACCTGCTCGGGCGACCACCCGGCCGTGTAGCCGTTGCGCTCGAAGTCGAAGGCGGCCAGCCCGAGGGCGCCGTCGGCGAACCGCCCCGCCACCTCGATCATCCCCTCGTCGACGCCGAGCTCGGCCGCGTACGCCGCCACACGCGCCGCGACCTCCGGGGGCAGCGGTCGCAGGACGAGGGCGCAGAGCACCATGTTCTGCACGATCCGGGTGCGGAACGCCGGGTTCCGACGGGCGAGGGTGGCGCCCAACTCGGCCGGAGGCATGGTCTCGCGCTCGCCGACGGTGACCCGGTGCCCGGTCATCGCCGGGAGGAGCGACTCGATCAGGAGGTGCTGGAGCGGGGTGAGCCCGCCGTCGGGAGCCACGGCGGAGGCGATGCCGACCGCCAGCGCCTGGGCCTCGTCAGGGCCCGGCGGGATCAGGTCCACCTCGTCGTCGGACGGAAACGGCGTGCTCATCAGGCTCCCTCCCGGAGTGCGGCCGAACGATACGGGCCGGGTCGCGGGTTCCCACACGACGACACCCGATGTTCACCGAACGGGTGAGGTGGTCCGGCTGCCGCCCCGCCGGGAAACCATGACGGATCGTTGAGTGATCATCGATATGGTGCGGGGATGGATCGCATCGACCCCCTCGAGCTCACCCTGTCCCTCGCCCGGCTGAGCTCGGCCGTGAACCGTCAGATCGAGCGGCCGTTGTCGGCGTACCACGGGCTGTCCCTGCACGACCTGGCCCTCCTCCTCGAGCTCCAGCGGGCCGGCGGTCGCATGCACCGCGGTGAGCTGGCCGAGCACCTGGGCGTCACCGCCTCGGGCGTGGCCCGCCAGCTCCAGCCCCTCGAGCGCATTCGGGTGGTCGCCCGCGAGAGCCATCCGACCGACGCCCGGCTCGCCATCGTCGTGCTCACCGAGGCCGGCGACCAGCTCGCCACCGACGCCGGCCGCACCGCGTCAGAGGCCGCGGCCCGGGCCCTCGACGACCGCTGGACCCGCCCGAAGCAGGAGCGCCTCGCCGAGATCGTGGCCTCCGGCCGCTGACCGGCGAGGGCCGGCCCGCTTCGGCTGGCTCTCAGGGAGTTCCCAGGGAGGCCTTACCCGGGGCGAACCAGGCGTCGCCACACTGACCCTCGACCGCACAGGAAAGGGCACGAGATGACGACCGACCAGCACGAGAACCATGACCACGACCGGGGCCTCGAGCTCGACCTGCCGACCCTGATGACCCGTCGCCGGGCCCTCCAGGTGTTCGGGGGCGTCGGTCTCGGGGCCGGCCTGCTGGCCGTCGCCGGCTGCGGGTCGTCGTCATCGGCATCGGGTTCCACCTCGACCACCGCGGCCGCCGCGGCCACGTCGAGCTCCACGTCCACCAGCACGACGGCGGTGACCACCAGCGACAGCACGACCTGCACCGAGATCCCCGAGGAGACCGCCGGGCCCTACCCGGGCGACGGGTCCAACGGGCCCGACGTGCTGGGGGAGAGCGGCGTGGTGCGCTCCGACATCACCTCGAGCTTCGCCGGCATGAGTGGCACTGCCACCGGCACGCCCCTGACCCTCCGCTTGAAGGTCCTCGACGTGGCCGCCGGGTGCACCCCCAAGGCGGGCGCCGCGGTCTACGCCTGGCACGCCGATGCCCAGGGCCGGTACTCGCTCTACTCGAGCGGGGCCACGGACCAGAACTACCTGCGCGGCGTGCAGGAGGTCGACGCCGACGGGTGGGTCACCTTCCGGTCGATCTTCCCCGGCTGCTACGACGGCCGCTGGCCCCACGTCCACTTCGAGGTCTACGAGAGCCTGGCCGACGCCTCGAACGTGAAGAACAAGATCGCCACCTCGCAGCTGGCCCTGCCCCAGGACGTGGCCGAGAAGGTCTACGCCGACTCGTCGCTCTACCCGTTGAGCGCCGCCAACCTGAAGAAGGTCTCGCTCACGAGCGACATGGTGTTCCGCGACAGCTGGCAGACCGAGCTCGGCACCGTCACCGGTGACACCACCTCGGGCTTCGTGGCCCAGCTCAACATCGGGGTCTGACGCCGAGGCTCAGGCGGTTCCGTCGTCGTCGAAGACCTGCATGTCGGGGTGGTCGGCCAGCAGGTAGCGGTTGACGAGGCCGGGGACGAGCTCGGTCGGGGCCGCGGCATCGAGGGCGTCGAGGTCCCAGCCGCCCTCGTGGGTGATCGTGGCCTGCGCCTTCGGCTCGGTCAGCAGCATGACCTGGTCGCCCGACACGAAGAACGTGCGGCCGTTGACGCCCGAGGCCGCGTCGGTGCAGAGCCACACCACGAACGGGGCGACCATGGCCGGTGTGGCCGAGGCCGGGTCGGTCTCGGTCGTGCCCATGCCCATGGTGAGGTCCATGAGGCGGCGCCAGGGCGCGGTCTCCTCGTGGTACTCGCCGACCTGCACGGTGATGGCCATGGGCCGGATGGCGTTGGCCCGGATGCCGAACCGCCCGAGCTCGCGCGCCGCGGTGCGGGTGAGGCCGACGACGCCCTCCTTCGCCGCCGCGTAGGGCGAGTTCGACGGGTGGCCGAACCCCGACGACGAGCTGGTGCTGACGATGGCGCCGCCGCCCTGGCGGGCCATGTGCGGCGTGACCTCACGGATCATGGCGAAGTAGCCCTTGAGGTTGACCTCGAGGGTGAGGTCCCAGTCCTGCTCCGACATCCGCCACAGGTCGTCGACGCGCATGATCGTGGCGTTGTTGACGAGGATGTCGACCCGGCCGAACGCGTCGACGGCGTGCTCGACGATCGTGTCGGCGTGGTCCCAGGTGGCCGACGCGGTGTTGGCCACAGCGGTGCCGCCGGCCGCCTCGATCTCGTCGACCACCGACCCTGCGTCGGCGCCCGTGCGGAAGCCGATGTCGTTCACCACGACCGAGGCCCCTTCGCGGGCGAGCAGCAGGGCGTGCTCGCGCCCGATGCCGCCGCCCGCGCCGGTCACGATCGCCACCCGTCCGTCGAGTCGTCCCATGATCAGACCTTGTAGCCGCCGTCGACGGAGATGACCTGGCCGGTGATGCCCCGGCCGTCGTGGCCGGCCAACAGCGTGGCCATGCCGGCCAGCTCGTCGGCCTCGAGCACCCGGTTCTGCAGGCTCTCGGCCGCGGCCCTCGCCTCCTCCTGCTCGGGTGTGGTGCCCCGGGCCCGGGCGATGCGCTCGAAGTCGAGCAGCGACGTGCGGGTCCAGCCCGGGCAGAGCACGTTGGCGTTCACGCCGTGGGGGGCCATCGTCTTGGCCAGCTCCCGGGTGAGGCCCACCAGGCCGTGCTTGGCGGCGGTGTAGGGGAGCGAGGCGCCGGTGTGGTTCGAGGCCCCCGAGCCGATGTTGATGATCCGGCCAGAGCCCTGGTCCCGCATCCCCGGCAGCGCGGCCTTCGTGGTCCACCACGCCGAGGTGAGGCACAGCACGAGGGTGCGCTCGAAGGCGTCGTCGTCGCCCGTGAACGGGTCGTTGTTGCCGATGGTTCCGCCCACGTTGTTGACGAGCACGTCGATCCGGCCGAACCGGGCGAGCGCCTCGGTGACGGGTCGGGCGGCGTCGAGCTTGTCGGTGGCGTCGGCCACCACGGCAAGGCCGCGGTCGGGGCCGAGGCCGGCCGTGGCGAGGGTGTCGTCGAGCTCCGCCGCGGTGCGAGACGACACCGCGAGGGTCGCGCCCTCGGCCGCGTACCGCAGGGCGATGGCCCGGCCGATGCCGCGCCCCCCGCCGGTGACGACGGCGACCTTCCCGTCGAGCTGTCCCATGTGCCCCCCTCTGGCCGGCGGCGCCGAGGTTCGGCTCGTGCTGCCCGGATCGTCGACTCTGTCACACCCTCGGGGCCCGGCCCTCCCGGGGCGACCGGCCGCGGGTCGACGGAAATCTCCTAAAGGTGGCCGTGCGACGCGTCGATGACTGCTCATCGGGCCCGGTCTCGGGCCTGAGCACCCAGCCTCGAGTGGAGCGAAGCTGATGGGAGATGTCGCCGCGTCCGACAGGACGTCAGGGGAGGACGACACCACCGAGGGCGGGACAGGCACCCGACTCCTCGATCGCCGAGCCGCACTGGTCGTCGGTGCGGGCGCGGCCGCGGCGCTGGCCGCCGCGTGCGCGGCTCCGGCCGACCCGCCGCCGCCGACGACCACGACGAGCACCACCAAGGCGCCGACGACCACCACGACGAAGCCGCCCACGACCACCACGACGGCCCCGCCGACCACGACCACGACCACGACGGCGCCGCCGTCGGAGGACGAGGCAGCGCTGCTGCACCACGCCCGGCGCCTCACCTTCGGCCCCACCGCTGCGGTGATGGCCGAGCTGCGCTCGCTCGGCACGGCCGCGTGGATCGACAAGCAGCTCGACTGGTCGAAGATCGACGAGAGCGCCCTCGACCCGTACCTGACCAACTTCCCGCGGGCCTCCCAGACGGCCGCCCAGATTCGGGCCGGCGCCGACTCGTGGATGACCCGCTACGACATGGGCGCGGCGGCGGTCGTGCGGGCGGTGTGGGGGAAGCGCCAGCTCTACGAGCTGCTGTGCGACTTCTGGACCAACCACCTCAACATCGACGTCAACCACGAGCCGAGCACGGCCTACAAGCCCACGGACGACCGCAACGTCATCCGGACCCACGCCACCGGCCGCTTCGCCGACATGCTCGTGGCCTCGGCCAAGTCGCCGGCCATGCTCATGTACCTCGACCAGGCGTCGTCACGGGCCGACGGCGGCCGGCTGCCCATCGAGAACTACGCCCGTGAGGTGATGGAGCTCCACACCGTCGGCGTCGGTGGCGGCTACGACGAGGCCGACGTGAAGGAGGTGGCCTACCTCCTCACCGGTTGGAGCCTCACCGACCCGAACACCGGCACGTTCACCTTCCGGTCGTCCTGGCACAATATGGGCCCGTTGGCCACCGGCGGCGACGTCCTCGGCTGGCGCCCCAACGGCCTCACCGGTCAGGCGGCGGGGGAGTCCTTCCTCGTGCACCTCGCCCGCCATCCCAAGACGGCCAGCCGGCTGGCGTACAAGCTCGCGGTGAGGTTCATCGGCGAGCACATCAAGCCCACCGACGCCGTGGTCGCCAACGCGGCGGCGGCGTACACGAACAACGACACCGCCATCACGCCGATGGTGCGCTCGCTGCTCACCTCGACCGAGTTCCGGGCCTCGGCCGGGCGCAAGGTGCGTCGACCCTTCGAGTACCTGGCCGCCTGCATGCGCGGCGCCCAGCTCCAGTTCGACCCGGCCAAGGCCCCCAACCTGGTGTGGGCCGTGAGCAGCTCGCTCGGCCTCCTCGGCCAGGAGCCGTACTGCTGGCCCGCCCCCAACGGCTATCCCGACAGCAACGGCAAGTGGCTCTCCGCAGGGGCGATGGTGTCGCGCTGGAACATGGCGTCCTACGCGTCGGTCGGGTTCTGGTTCGGGGCGCCGACCTTCGACATCACCCGCATCTCGGGCTCCACCCAGCCCGCCACCGTCGGCGAGGCCGTCGACCGGCTGGCGAATGGCGTGTTGTGCACGCCCCTCGACCCGGCGAGCCGGGCCGCCATCATCAAGGCCACCGGGATGCTCGAGAGCGCCCCCTGGAAGAGCTGGTACAACCACCGCGGCCTGCTCGCCTACGTCCTCCAGTCCCCCGTGAACCAGGTCAGGTGAGCACCGTGTCCGACGCACCCGTCGCCGTCCCGCTCGTCGGTGGGGGCGTCAGCCGCCGCCGCTTCCTCGCCATGGCCGGTGGCACCGCCGGCGCCCTGGCCGCCACCGCGTACATCCGGCCCTCGTTCCTGCTCGGCGAGCCCGCGGGCGCCAGCCCGGCCACCGGCAACACCCTGGTGCAGGTGTTCCTGCGCGGCGGCGCCGACGGCCTGAGCCTGGTGCCGCCGCTCGGCGACTCCACGTACCAGTCCCTCCGCCCGATCATCGCCGTGCCCGACGCCAGTGCCCTCGCGCTCGACGGACGCTTCGGCCTCCATCCGGCGGCGACCCAGCTGAAGGCGCTCTATGACCAGGGCCGGCTCGCCATCATCCCCGCCGCCGGGTCGCCGAACCCGACCCGATCGCACTTCGAGGCCCAGGACCTCATCGAGAAGGGCACCCCGAGCACGGCGACCACGCTCGACGGGTGGTTCGGTCGGTGGATGAACCAGACCGCCAACCCCTCGGAGGAGACGCTGCGAGGCCTCGGCGTGGGCTACGGCCTCCAGGCCGCGCTGCGGGGATCCGCGGCGGTGGCGACGCCCGACATCTCGTCGCTCGCCCTGCACGACATGGACACCCTCGCCTGGACCGGTGGGGCAGGTGAGATGACCGGCGCGCTCGCCGGCATGTACGCCTCGGTCTCCGACCCGCTCCTCAAGTCCCAGGGTGGCGCGGCCATCACCGTCGTCAACCAGCTCGCTCCGGTGGCGGCCGACGCCGAGATGCCCGCCGACTGGCCCCAGCACTTCGGCTCCGGCCTCTGGCCGATCGCCCGGCTGCTCGCCGCCGGCATCCCCGTGGAGGCGGCCGCCGCCGACCTCGGCGGCTGGGACACCCACGACGCCATGGGCTCGCCGACCAACGTCAACGGCGGCATGTACCAGCTCGTCGCCGAGCTCGACGCCGCCCTCGGCTCGTTCTTCTCCTACCTCGGCCCTGTCGGCGACAAGGTCACCGTGGTGGTCATGGCCGAGTTCGGCCGCCGCATCGCCGTCAACGGCTCCGGCGGCCTCGACCACGGCCGCGGCCAGGCGATGATGGTCGTCGGCGGTGGCGTGAGCGGCGGGGTGAAGGGCGCCTGGCCCGGCCTCACCGACACCGACAGCGGCGACGTGCGGGTGGTCAACGACTACCGGGCCGTGCTGAGCGAGGTCCTGTCGACCCGGATGCGGGCCGCCGATCTGAGCACCGTGTTCCCCGGCTTCGACACGTCCTCGGCGAGCTGGCTGGGCGTCACCACGCCGTAGCGAGGCCCGCCGCGCCGCTCGGCGTGGCCTTCTGGCCGCGCGGGGCGCGGTGGTACCGTCCCAACGGTCGGTGCGACGCGGGGTCGCACGATCGGAGCGGGTTCGAGTGGTGCCGGACGTGGAGTCGACCGAGCGGCCGTCGTCGCCCGAGGTGGCGACGGGGACAGCAGAGGTGGCCGACTTCCGGCGGACGTTCCGTCGGTGGGGGATCGGGACGTTCCTGCTGGTGGTCGGGGCGCTCCTCGCGCTCAGCCTCCGCCGCACGGGCGGGACGCTCATCTACCTCATCGACGATCCGGCCATCCACCTCTCGCTGGCTGAGAACCTCGTCCACCACGGCACCTGGGGCGTGGTCCCGGGACAGTTCCAGTCGGCGTCGTCCTCACCGTTGTGGACGCTGCTGCTCAGCGCGTGGGTGGCCCTGGCGTCGCTCGTCCGCCACCTCGGCATCCCTCTCAACGACGATGTCGGCCCGCTGATCCTGAACATCGTCATCGGCATCTGGGTGATCGACGTCATCGCCCGGCGCCAGCGGGTCCTGGCCCCCTCGTTTCGTCGGCCGCTCGACGCCGCCGCCGTCGCCGGCCTGATCGTCGGGGTGCTCTTCCTGCCGGCGCTGGTGATGCTCGGCATGGAGCACCTCCTGCAGATCGGCATCGTGCTGACCGTCGTGGGGTTGTTCGAGCGGGGGACGGCAGGCTCGGGCGGCATCTGGCGCCGGGTCCTGCCCTACCTGCTCGTCGGGGTCATGGTCCTCGTCCGGTTCGAGGGCCTCTTCGTCGCCGCGGCCATCGGGGTGGCCCTGCTGGCGGCCTCGGTCCCGGGCCTCTCGTCGACGGCGAGCCCTCCGCCGTGGCGAGGTCAGCTGGTCAAGGCGGTGTGGGTCGGCGTGGCCGCCGTCGGCGCCTTCGGTGCGTTCGCCGCCTTCAACGTCCTGATGGGTCAGGGTGTCCTCCCGAACTCGGTGCTCGCCAAGGGGCAGGGGGTGAGTGGCGACGCCGGCGCGGGCCTCCAGCTCCGGGCGATCGTGGAGCGGCTCACCTCTGACCCGCTCCTGGCGGCCATGTTCGTCGTCGTGGCCGCCGCGGTGATGGTGGGGTGGCGTCAGCGCCGCCGCTACACCTTCGTGGCCATCGTCTTCCTCGTCGCCACCGCACTGCACGTGATCGCCGCCCAGGTCGGGTGGTTCGAGCGCTACCAGGCCTACCTGGTCGCCCTCGGCGTGGTGACCCTGCTCGCCATCGCCGACGAGACCGTCCCGTGGCGGCGGCGGGCACCGGCCCGGGCGTTCCTGGTCCCCGGCATCGCGCTCGTGGCGCTGCTGCTCTGCTCCACCAAGATCAGCCTCACGGTCGAGGTCCGCAAGGCGGTGGCGGACACCTACCAGCAGCGCTACCAGGCGGCGCGGTTCCTGGCCGAGTACTACGACGGCGAACCGGTGGCCACGACGGAGCTCGGCTACATCAGCCTGCTGCACGAGGGCCCGTTGACCGACTTCTTCGGCCTCGGCGACTACGAGGTGCTCCAGGGCCGTCGGGCCATGGACCAACGCCCGACCCCCGAGTTCTGGGAGCAGATCAGGGACGAGCGGGGCTTCAAGGTCGCCGTCTTCTACCCGGTGACGCTGACCTACCAGGTGCCGGAGGACTGGGTCCACGTGGCCTCGTTCACGATGGATCACGCGCCGGTGACGGCGTACCAGTCCACCCTCGAGGTCTGGGCCACCGACCCCTCCGAGGTCGAGCCGCTCACCGAGAAGCTGCGGTCCTTCGAGCCCGAGCTGCCGCCCGGCGCGACCCTCACGTTCGTGACGCAGCCCCCGAAGTGAGCCGCCGGCTGAAGGTCGTGCAGTGGACCACCGGCAGGACGGGCAGCGCCGCGGTGCGGGGCATGGTCGGTCACCCCGTCATCGACCTGGTCGGCTGCTTCGCCTACTCCGACGACAAGGTCGGGCGCGACGTCGGCGAGCTCTGCGGCATCGACCCCATCGGCGTCATCGCCACCGACGACGTCGAGGCCCTGCTCGCGCTGGAGCCCGACTGCGTCTCGTACATGGCCTACCGGCCCGACTTCGACCACCTCGAGCGCATCCTCGAGTCCGGCACCAATGTGGTGGCGACCATGTACATGCTCGCCGGCCACGGCTACGGCGAGGAGGCCACCCGGCGCATCCGGGAGGCCTGCCTGCGGGGTGGCACCTCGCTCTACGCCAGCGGCATCTACCCCGGCCACGCCGCGATGGTGGCCATGAGCGCCAGCGCCATGTGCAGCCGGGTCGACCGCCTCTCGATCCTCGAGTCGCTCGACATCCAGGGCTACGCCAACGAGCAGATGTTCCGGGCCCAGGGCTTCGACCTCGATCCGTCCGACCCGGCGGCCCATGCGGCCTGCGAGGCGTCGTGCGGTTCGTTCAAGGAGCAGGTGCCGGTGATCGCCAAGGCCATGGGCACCGAGATCGACCGGGTCGGCTTCCGGGTCGAGTTCGGCATCGCCGACGCCGACACCGACTTCGGGTTCATGACCGTGCAGAAGGGGCGCATCGCCGCCTTCAAGGGCACCGTGTTCGGCGAGAGGGACGGCCGCTCGATCATCGAGTGCAGCTTCGTCTGGAAGCTCGGCGAGGACATGACCCCCAACTGGCCGGTGACCCACGGTTACGTGATCGAGCTCGACGGGGTGCCCGGGGTGCGGGTGCGCCTCGAGCCCCAGGGCGACCACCTCGACGGCACGGTCACCACGGCGATGCCGCTGGTGAACGCCATCCCGATGGTCTGCGCCGCCCCACCGGGCATCGTGAACCAGATGGAGATGCCGTTCGTCCGGGCGGTGGGCCAGTTCCGGCCCTGACCGTCAGCTCACCGAGTCGGGCCCGGCCATCGTGGACTCCGGCGAGTGCCAGTCGGTCGACACGAAGCGGTGCTGGATCAGCCACTGATCGTCGACGGGCACGAACACGTCGCGGTAGCGGCCGTAGTGGTCGAGGCCGATCTCGGTGAACACGGTGAAGTACGAGCTCACCTCGGCTCGCTCGGGCGTGAGCCCGACGAAGCGCACGTTGACGAGGTTGTGGCGCACGATGCGCTTCCGGCCGGCCGGCGCGTCGGCCGGCGCCGGTCGGGCCCCTGGTGACACCCCGCCGAGGTAGGCGAGGATGGCCTCGCGGCCGACCCTGGGCTCCTCGCCCTTCACCTCGAGGGCGCCGTCGGGGCAGAACGCCGCGGTCAGCCCGTCGAGCTTGAAGGCGTCGCCCGACCAGTTGTACTGGGCCAGCGTGTCCCGGATCCGTTCGCGAGCGATGAGTTCCCAGAGCTCCATGCCCGCCGACACTACGAGCCGACGGCGCCCGGCCCGCCAACGGGGCACCTGGTCGGCCCGGCGCCTCTCGGCACCCGGATGCCTTGACGGCTGTCGAGTCCCACCTCTAGACCGGCGAGCCGGGGGGAGGCGTCGATGCCCACATCGAGCGCCGCCCGCGAACTTCACAGGACGGTGACGGTGACGGAGCTCGAGTTCGACGGGTCGGAGAGCTGGGACGGCGCCATCGCCGACCTCGAGAAGCGGCGGGCCGCATCGCGCGCCATGGGTGGCGAGGAGCGGCTGGCCAAGCACCGGGGCCAGGGCAAGCTCGACGCCCGGGCCCGCATCGACCACCTCCTCGACCCGGGCTCCTTCCTCGAGCTGGGCACCCTGGTGGGCGGCGACGAGAGCCCGTCCGACGCCATCGTCATGGGGTCGGGTCGCATCGACGGGCGGCCCGTGATGGTCGGCGCCGAGGACTTCACGGTGAAGGCGGGCACCATCAGCGCCTACTCCAACTCGAAGCGGTACCGGATGGCCGAGCTGGCCCTCGCCGACAAGGTGCCCTTGATCATGATGCTCGAGGGGGCCGGCTTCCGGGCCGACGGCAGGAGCCACGGCGGGCGGACGCCGACCGATCTCGTCGCCCAGGCGAAGTGCTCGGGCCAGATCCCCCTGGTCACCGCAGTGCTCGGCTCGTCCGCCGGGCACGGCGCCCTGGTCGCGCCGATCTCCGACTTCACCGTGATGGGCCCGCGCGGCGCCATCTTCACCGCCGGCCCGCCGGTGGTCTACGAGTCGCTCGGCGAGCAGATCACCAAGGAGGACCTCGGTGGCCCCGCGGTGGCGATGGGCAGCGGTCTGATCCACAACTACGGCGCCAGCGACGAAGCCGCCCTCGACCTCGTGCGGGCCTACCTGAGCTACTTCCCGTCGTCGGCCTGGGACTACCCGGCCCACGTGGCGGGTGGCGACGACGGCGAGCGCCTCATCCCCGAGGTCCTCGAGGTGGTGCCCCGCAACGGTCGCCAGGTCTACGACATGCGCAACGTCGTCGACATCGTGTTCGACGAGGGGTCGGCGTTCGAGGTGCAGCCGAGCTTCGGCACCTCCGTGCTCACCTACCTCGCCCGCCTCGGCGGGCACCCTGTGGCGGTCGTGGCCAACCAGCCCATGGTGCTGGCCGGCTCGGTCAGCGCCGACGGCGCCGACAAGGCCGCCCACTTCATGAACGTGGCCGACTCGTTCCACCTGCCGCTCGTCTTCCTCTCCGACAACCCGGGCGTGATGCCGGGCAGCGCGTCCGAGCAGCAGGCCATCCTTCGCTCCGGAGCGCGCATGTACGCGGCCCAGGCGTCGTTCACCGCCCCCAAGCTGACCGTCACGCTGCGCAAGGCCTACGGGTTCGGCTCGATGGTGATGGGCATGATCCCCTTCGACGGGCAGTCCGGTGTCTACAACTGGCCGGGCGTCACCTCGGGCGCGATGGGGGCGGCGGCCATGAGCCGGTCCCGTGGCTCCGACGTCGACGAGGCCGAGATGCTGCGGGCCATGGAGCTCGAGGCGTCGTACAACTCGGCCCACTCGTTCGGCGGCGACGAGCTCATCGACCCGCGCGACACCCGCAACGTGCTGCTCCAGTCGCTCGAGCGGGCCCTCCACCGCCGCCAGCTGGCCCCCGAGCCGGTGGCCCGCATCGGCATCGTCCCGTAGGCCGACCGGCCCCCGCCGACTCCGAGAGAGGGGACCGATGAGCGACCACCTCCGCATCGCCGACCACGACGGCGTGCGACTGCTCACCATCGACCGGCCCCAGGCCAAGAACGCGCTGCACGCGCCGCTGCGCCGCGACCTGCGCGCCGCGCTGCTGGCCGCCGACGCCGACCCGTCGGTGCGGGTCGTGGTGCTCACCGGCACCGACCCGGTGTTCAGCGCCGGGGTCGACTTCAAGCTCGTCGAGCGGGGCCCCGACAACGCGGCGGGTGCCGACGACAACCCGGCCGCCGTGATGCGGTCGCTGCGCACGCTGGTGATCTGCGCGGTGAACGGCGCATGCGTGTCGGGCGCCCTCGAGATCGCCCTCAGCGCCTCGTTCGTGGTGGCGTCCGACCGGGCCCGCTTCGCCGACACCCACGCCGCCCTCGGGGTCGTGCCCACCTGGGGCCTCACCGCCCTGCTGCCGCGTGCGGTCGGTGTGCGCAAGGCCAACGAGATGTCGGCCACCGCCGCGTTCGTCCCCGCCGACGAAGCCCTTCGGCTCGGCCTGATCAACCACGTCGTGCCCCACGACGACCTCCTCCCGTTCACCCTCGGCCTGGCCGCCCGCGTGCCCGCCACCGCAGCCGTCGGCGAGGTGCTCGACCTCTACCGCCGGGGTGAGGACCTGACCCTCGCCGAGGCGCTGGCCGTCGAGGCCGAGCACAGCGTCGGGCGCGCCTACGACCTCGCCGCCTTCACCGAGGCCGGGCGCGCCGTGGCCGCCCGGTCCGACGGCGACGCCGACGAGCGCGACGTCCGGTGACGGTGGGCCGTCGGGCGCGTGAGCCTGCGCCGCATGGCCTTTCGCGTGCAGGATGAGCCGGGGGACCCGGACGACCTGATCGTGTTCGCGCTCCTCCTCGGCCGCCTCCTCGAGGAGATCTGACATGCGCGCAGCGGTGCTGACCGACGATCACACCTTCGTGGTGGAGCAGGTGCCCGACCCCACCCCGGGCCCGGAGGACCTGGTCGTGCGGGTCGAGGCCTGTGGCATCTGCGGCTCCGACCTCAAGGCCCACGGCCACATGCCGGGCGGCATCGTCATGGGCCACGAGTTCTGCGGCGAGGTCGTGGCCGTGGGCACCGACCTGTCGGACCGCTGGCGGGAGGGCGAGCTGCTCGCCGCGCTGCCGCTCACCGCGTGCGGACGCTGTCGTTGGTGCCTCGCCGACGACGCCGCCCACTGCGAGACCTTCGACCCCCAGGGCGTGGGTGGCGCCCCCGGCGGCTTCGCCGAGTACGTGCGGGTCGACGCCGGTTCGGCGGTCCGGCTGCGGCAGGACGTCGGCGCCTTCGGCGCCCTGGTCGAGCCGCTCGCCGTCGGGCTCCACACCGTGGCCACCGGCCGCATCGCCCCCGGCGACCGGGTGCTGGTCATCGGCGGCGGCAACGTCGGCGCCGCCGTCTCCACCTGGGCCCGGCGCTTCGGCGCCGCGGAGGTCGTGGTGAGCGACCCGTCGCCCACCCGTCGCGCCACTGCCGACCTGTTCGGCGCCACCGGCGTCCACGATCCGGCCGACGGGCCACCGCCCACCGGCTTCGACGTGGTGGTCGAGTGCGTGGGCATCCCCGGGCTCATCCAGGTCGCCATGGACGCCGCAGCCGTGCGGGGGCGGGTGGTGGTCGCCGGCGTGTGCATCACCCCCGACCCGATCGTCCCCCTCACGGGTGTGCTCAAGGAGCTCGAACTCCGGTTCGCGGTCTACTACCGAAAGAGCGAGTTCGCGGCGGCGGCCGCGCTGCTCGAGTCGGGCGACATCGACCCCGCCACCTTCGTCACCGGCCGCGTCGGTCTCGATGGCGTGGCCTCCGCCTTCACCCATCTCCTCTCCAGCGACACCGAGCGCAAGATCCTCGTCACCCCCGGGGCGGGCGCGTGAGCGACGACCTGATCGACCACGACCGGCTGGTGGCGTGGCTCGACGAGCAGGGCCTCGAGCCGGGGGCCCCACTCGTCATCGAGCAGATCTCCGGCGGTGCGTCCAACGTCATGTTCCGCCTGGAGCGGGGCGGCGAGCGCTGGGTGCTGCGCCGCCCGTCGCGGGTCGCCATCGAGCGGGCCAACGACGGCATGCGGCGTGAGTTCCAGCTCATCAGCGCGTTCGAGGGCACTCCGGTGCCGCACCCGGCGCCGGTCGCCCTGTGCGACGACCACGCCGTGCTCGGTTGCACCTTCTACCTGATGGCCTGCGTCGACGGCATCAACCCCCTGCCGGTGCCCGAGTGGCTCGACGACCCCGTGGGCCACGTCGAGCTGACCTTCGCCCTCACCGACGCCCTGGCCCGGATGCACGAGGTCGACCCGGTCGCCGCCGGCATCGCCGACCTCGGTCGCCCCGGCGACTTCCACGAGCGCCAGGTCAGCCGCTGGACCCGTCAGCTCGAGTTCTACGAGGGGCGTGAGCTACCCGGCCTCGACCGGGTCACGACGTGGCTCGACGCCAACCGCCCGGGCTCGTTCGTGCCGTCGATCATGCACGGCGACTACCACATGATGAATGTGATGATCGCCCCCGACGCCCCGGCGCGGGTCGTCGCCATCGTCGACTGGGAGACCGCCACCATCGGTGACCCGCTCCTCGATCTCGCCGGCTTCTACGAGATCTGGACCCTGTCGACCGGCGAGGGCTGGCCGACAAGCGAGGAGATCGCGGCCCGCTACGCCGAGACCCGCGGCATCGACGACCTGGGCGACCTCACCTACTACGCGGTGCTCTACAACTTCCGCCTCGCGGTGCTTCTCGAGGGCATCTACCAGCGGTCGTTGCAGGACCCGACCCGACCCACCTCCGACGCGCTCGGCGACCGCGTGCTCTTCAACGTCGCCCGCGCCGTCGAGCTCATCGACGCCAAGGGGTAGCCCGAGCGCCACCCGTAGGGTCGGCCGGTCACGGTGCCGACCCCGTCTCTCCCTGCCGTTCTTGTCGCGCGTTCCTGTCACCGGCGACAGGAACGCGCGACAAGAACGAGGATCGGATCGTCCCGCGCTGGGCCCGCGCTGCCGGCCGGGGCCGGTCAGCGGTCGCCGACGGCCCAGCGGGCCTCGGTGTCGGTGCGGTACTCGGCGGCCAGATCGGTGACCGAGGTCGGCAGGGTGCCGGCGGCCAGGTCGGCGACGGTGGTGGTCTCGAGCACACGGCGCAGGCCGGCCCGCACCGCCATCCAGACCACCGGCAGCTCGGCGGCCGGCCCGTGGTACGACATCGCGCTCAGGCTCTGGTCGCGGACCTCGGCGAGGGGCCCGTCGACGGCGCGGAAGATGTCGGCCAGTGAGATCTGGTCGGCGGGCCGCCCGAGGGCGAAGCCGCCCTCCGGCCCGCGGTGGCTGCGCACGATGCGGTCGCGGCGGAGGTCACCCATGATCTCCCGCAGGAAGTTGATCGGGATGTCCTGGGCCGCGGCCAGCTGCTCGGCCTTGACCGGCCCCTCACCCGCAACGGCCAGCTCGGCGAGGGCCCGGATGGCGTAGTCGACCTTGGCGGGGATGCGCACGGGGCCAGTCTGCCACCGGGGGAGCGGTGCCCTTCCTGGTCAGGAGCCCGACCGCACGCCTGTGGAAACGACTCTCGCATTGTGGCATACCTATGCAGTCTCGTGCATGATCGCCGCACGCTCGCTAAGGTGGCTTTGTCAGGTAACTCACCTCAGAATGGACCCGGCGCCGTGAACCGATTGACGCACCTCCAGCGGCTGGAGGCAGAGAGCATCCAGATCTTCCGAGAGGCGGTCTCGGAATCCGAGAAGCCCGTGATGCTCTACTCGGTGGGCAAGGACAGCGCCTGCATGCTGCACCTCGCCGCCAAGGCCTTCTATCCCTCGGTGCCGCCGTTCCCGCTGCTCCACGTCGACACGACGTGGAAGTTCCAGGCGATGTACGAGTTCCGTGACCAGATGGCCGAGCAGGTCGGCATGGAGCTGCTCGTCCACCAGAACCCCGACGCCCTCGAGCGCGGCATCAACCCGTTCGACCACGGCTCGGCGATGCACACCGACATCTGGAAGACCGAGGGGCTCAAGCAGGCGCTCGACAAGTACGGGTTCGACCTCGCCTTCGGCGGCGCCCGTCGCGACGAGGAGAAGTCCCGGGCCAAGGAGCGCGTGTTCTCCATCCGCTCCGCCCAGCACCGGTGGGACCCCAAGGCCCAGCGCCCCGAGCTGTGGCGGCTCTACAACGCCCGCACCCAGCCCGGCGAGAGCGTGCGGGTGTTCCCCCTGTCGAACTGGACCGAGCTCGACGTGTGGCAGTACATCCACAAGGAGCAGATCCCGATCGTGCCGCTCTACTACGCGGCCGAGCGACCCACCGTCGAGCGCGACGGCACGCTGATCATGGTCGACGACGACCGCATGCCGGTCGAGCCCGGTGAGATCAAGATGCGCTCGGTGCGCTTCCGCACCCTCGGCTGCTACCCGCTGACGGGCGCCATCGAGTCGGAGGCGGCCACGCTCACCGACATCATCCAGGAGATGCTCCTGACGACCAGCTCCGAGCGCCAGGGCCGGGTCATCGACCACGACTCCAGCGGCTCGATGGAGAAGAAGAAGCAGGAGGGGTACTTCTAGTCATGGCTCACATCTCCAACGACCTGCTGGCCGACGACATCGACGCCTACCTCGACCAGCACGAGCACAAGTCCATGCTCCGCTTCATCACCTGCGGCAGCGTCGACGACGGCAAGTCCACCCTGATCGGCCGGCTCCTCTACGACTCCAAGCTCGTCTTCGAGGACCACCTCACCGCGCTCGAGTCCGACTCCAAGAAGGTCGGCACCCAGGGCGGCGAGCTCGACTTCGCCCTCCTGGTCGACGGCCTCGCCGCCGAGCGGGAGCAGGGCATCACCATCGACGTGGCGTACCGGTTCTTCTCGACCGAGCACCGCAAGTTCATCGTCGCCGACACCCCCGGCCACGAGCAGTACACCCGCAACATGGTCACCGGCGCCTCCACCGCCGACGTGGCGGTGATCCTCATCGACGCCCGCAAGGGCGTGCTCACCCAGACCCGCCGCCACTCGTTCCTCGTGTCGCTGCTCGGCATCCGCCACGTGGTGCTGGCCATCAACAAGCTCGACCTCGTCGACTACTCCCGTGAGGTCTACGACCAGATCGAGGCCGACTACCGGGCGTTCGCCGCCGAGATCGGCCTGAACGACATCCAATGCATCCCGCTCTCGGCGCTCCGGGGCGACAACATCACCGAGCCGTCGGAGAACACCCCCTGGTACGACGGGCCCACCCTGATCGGCCACCTCGAGACCATCGAGATCGACGAGGAGCAGCACCGGGGCCCGTTCCGCATGCCGGTGCAGTGGGTCAACCGGCCGAACCTCGACTTCCGCGGCTTCTCGGGCGAGATCGTGGGCGGCTCGGTGCAGCCCGGCGACGTCGTCCGGGTCGTGCCGTCCGGCCGTGAGTCGACCGTCGAGCGCATCGTCACCCAGGACGGCGACCTCGCCGAGGCGATGACCGGCCAGTCGGTCACCATCACCCTCACCGACGAGATCGACATCTCCCGCGGCGACGTCATCTCCGCCGCCACCTCGCCCCCGGGCGTCGCCGACCAGTTCGAGTGCCACCTCGTCTGGATGGCCGAGGAGGGCATGCTGCCCGGCCGGCCGTACCTGATGAAGATCGGCGCCCGCACGGTCACCGCCACCGTCGCCCAGCCCAAGTACAAGATCAACGTCAACACCCTCGAGCACACCGCGGCCAAGACCCTCGAGCTCAACGAGATCGGCGTCTGCAACGTCAGCCTCGACCGCCCGGTGCCGTTCGACCCCTACGACGAGAACCGCGACATGGGGGGCTTCATCCTCATCGACCGGTTCACCAACGCCACCGTCGCCGCCGGCCTGCTGCACTTCGCGCTGCGCCGGGCCGACAACGTGCACTGGCAGGCGGTCGAGGTCGACAAGACCTCCCGGGCGGTCATCAACGGCCAGCAGCCGGCCGTGGTGTGGTTCACCGGCCTCTCGGGGGCCGGCAAGTCGACCATCGCCAACATCGTCGAGCAGAAGCTCCACGAGCTCGGTCGCCACACCTACCTGCTCGACGGCGACAACGTGCGCCACGGCCTCAACCACGACCTCGGCTTCACCGACGCCGACCGGGTGGAGAACATCCGCCGGGTCGCCGAGGTGGCCAAGCTCATGGTCGACGCCGGTCTCATCGTGCTGGTCTCGTTCATCTCGCCGTTCCGCTCGGAACGCCGCATGGCGCGCGACCTGCTCGAGCCCGGTGAGTTCGTCGAGGTCTTCGTCGACAGCGGCCTCGACGTCGCCGAGTCCCGTGACCGCAAGGGCCTCTACGCCAAGGCCCGGGCCGGCGAGCTGGCGAACTTCACCGGCATCGACTCGCCCTACGAGGAGCCGGAGAGCCCCGAGATCCACCTCGACGCCTCGGGTGCGGTGACGCCCGCCGACAGCGCCGACCAGGTCATCGAGCACCTCCGCCAGGCGGGCATCCTCACTCCGCCGATCCCGCACTCGTACGACATCTGACGGCGGCGCGACGGGCCGACCGGCTCATCCGTCGGTCCGTCGCCTGCCGGTCACCGTCCAGGCCGTCGCCCCCACGGCGACGACCGACATCGACACCAGGAGCAGCAGCGCGGCACGTGTGGTGTCGAGCCGATCGGCGATGCCGTCGAGCGGCGCGCCGACCACCACGACGGTGGAGCTGGCGATCCCTGAGGGCGCGGCGACCGCTCGCGCCACCAGCCGGACCTCTTCGTCGCGACCGTCGACCCCCGCCTCCACGGTGGCGAACGAGGTGCCTCCCGGGCGCGGCACCACCACCGGCAGTGGGAGGTCGGTGAGCTCGGAGCTGGCGGCCACGACCACGCCCGGCGACTGCACCACCTGGGCGATCCGGTCACCGGTCGCGGCCTCGTCGACGGCGGGGCCGAGGTCGCCGGCGCGGATCGCAGCCTCGGCCTCGACTGCCCGTCGGGTGAGGTCACGGTCGAGGGAGTGCTCGAGCTGGGTGCGCCGGAGGCTCAGGGCGACGCCAGTGATCGCGAGCAGGGCGATCGCGGCCGCCACGGTGAGGATCGCGATGGTCCACACCCGCCGGGGAACCCGTCGCCGGCGCGGCGGAGGTGGGCTCGGCACCGGACCATGGCGGTCCGAGTCGCTCAGGTCGATGAGCTCGATCTCCACCCCGACGAGTGTGGCCTCTCGCCGGTGGCGGCGGAGGCTCGAAGCCGAAGGTGGGTGACCGGCTCCGGCACCGGGAGCCCCTCAGGAGCTCCCGGTGCCGGAGATCAGCCGGAGATCAGCCCGTGAAGGCCGGGGCCGCAGCGGTGGCGTCGGCGACGGCCACCGCGGTGGTCGTCGTGGCCGGAGCCGTGGTGGTCGGGGCGGCGTCGATCACGACGAGGCTCACGTCCTGGGGGTCGCACTCGCCGCCCGTGACCGTGACCAGGTAGGTGCCGGCCGGGGTGTCGGCCGGGATCGTGAAGACGACGTCCCACGGGTTGTCGGCGTTGACCGAATCGCTCAGGCCGAGCTCGGCGATCTCGATGTCGAAGAACGAACCGGTGATGCAGTCGGCGGTGCCGGAGATGGTGACGTCCTGGCCGGCGACGACCGGGTTGGGCGAGACGTCGAAGGAGGTCTGCCCGGCGCCGGCGCTCGCGGTGGCGAGGAGAAGGGTGACGCCGATTGCGGCAGCGGCAGCGAGGGAACGAGCCCCCCAGGTCTTCGTGGACATGTGCAGATCCTCCCGATCAACCCGTGGTGGGTCTCGCGAGGTTAGACGGCTCACACCGTCGACCCGTGATTGCGCGCAACGACGGGTGCGTCTCCCAGCACCGTTCCGTCCTGGTCCCCTAGGGTCGGCGCCGACCGGAGGGGGTGGCGATGGCGACGGTGATCATCACGGTCCGGATGAACGAGGCGTCGATGCGGGAGGCCAACCCGCACGTGCCGTGGTCACCCGAGGAGATCGCCGCCGACGCGGCGCGCTGCGTCGACGCGGGCGCTGCGGTGGTGCACTTCCACGGGCGCGATCCCGTCACCGGTGGGGCCGACCGCTCGGCCGAGACGCTGGCCACGACCGTCGACCTCGTCGACGGTTCGAGCGGTGCCATCACCTACTGCAACCTCGGGGCCGGCGCCGGTCTCGACCTCGCCGAGCGGCTCGCCCCGCTCGCCCACGACGGGCCGATGCCCGAGCTGGCGCCGGTCGACCTCGGCTCGTTCAACCTCGACCCCTTCGACCGGTCGGCCCGGCGGTTCGCCACCGAGGACGGGGTCTACGTGAACACCGTCGCCACCGTCCGGGGGATGGCGGACGGCATCGTCGCCGCCGGGGTGACCCCGGTGGCGGTGGCCTGGGGGATCGGGTCGCTCCGCCTGCTCGACGCCCTCGTCGTCCAGGGGGCGTGGCCCACACCGGTGGTGGGGGAGCTCGTGGTGTCCGACGCGTTGCTGTCCACCACGCCGGCCACCCCGGCCGGCCTCGGCGCCCTGCTGACCTTCGTGCCGGAGGTCGCGGCCTCGTGGTCGCTCATGTGCGCCCTCGGCTCGGTGCTGCCGCTGGCCGACGCGGCGACCGACGCCGGGCTGGCCTCTCGGTCGGGCTCGGTGACCACCCTCACGTCGAGCTCGGCGGCCCGACCAACGCCGAGCTCGTGGCCCGTGTGGTCGAGCACGTCCTCTCCGCCGGCCATCGGGTGGCCGGCCCCGCCGAGGCCCGCTCCCTGCTCGGCCTGTCGCCCCGCTGAGCGCCGCCACTCAGCCGAAGAACAGCGTCATCGCGACCGGGGCGAGGCTGGCCTGGGTGTTCCCCATGACCATCAGCATCAGCAGGACGGCCGCGAGCACCGATCCGAGGCCGGCGCCGAGGCGGGCGAGGTCGCCTGCCCGCCACCGATGCCCCGGCTCGCTCGTCCGTCGGAGGAGCGACCGCCAGATGCGCACCGCGAGGGCCGCCACGACGATCAGCAGCACGGTGCAGATGACGGCCTTCGGTCGCTGCCAGGCGAGGCGGTCGTCGACCGCGTGCTGCACGGTTCGGGGCATGTGGGGGTCGCCCGACCGGAGCCAGTCGTCGAACGCCTGGTGCAGCTCGCCGGCGCGGGTGCCCGCCGCGGGTGTGCCGATCATCCCGATCGACCCCTTGAACCCCTCGCGGGGCTCGAGCGCCGTCGTCACGTTGGCCGCCACGAGCAGCCCGAGCACCAGGGCGAGCCCGCCGCTCACGACCAGGGCCGCGAGGTGGGTGAGGCGCCGGAAGGTCCGCCCCTGACGGTCGGAGCCCTTGGCTCGCCTGAAGCCCCTCCACGCCATGACGGCGATCGCTGCGGCGACGAAGAGGAAGGCGGCGGCCAGGAGCGCCAGCACCATGTGGAACCAGGCGTAGTCCCGGAGCACGACGTCGAAGGCGGGGTTGGTGCCGGAGCCCTGCCCGACGAGCTGATCGAGGGTGGTCTGCAGCGGGGCGCTCACGAGGAGCACCCCTGGCGTCGGGTCGAGGTGATCATGGCTCCACCCTCGGGCCTCGGGCCCGGCTCCACATCGGTCGCGGGGCTGCACCCGCCCGGTCCGATCAGCCGATCTCGCGGTGGCGCGGATGGGCCGATCGGCTGATCCGCCGCCGGCCCTTCCGCCGTACCATGACCCGGTGGACGCGAGACCTGTCGCCAAGTCCGCCGCGGCGCAGGCTCCCGGGATCCACCCCTCGTCGTTGGCGCCGACCTCCTTGGACCGCCTCCTCGGCCGGGTCCAGCGCAGCGTCCCCGTGTTGTCGCAGGCGTCGGACGTGCTGTTCGTCGTCGTCGCCGGCCTGCTCGCGCTCGTCGACGTCATCGTGTGGCTGACCGACCCCGTCGTCGACACGGGACGCCTCTCGGTCTCGCTGGCCGTCCTCGTGCCCTGCCTGGGCGTGGTGGCGACGATCGCCGTCGCCCTACGGCCGAAGCACCTCGTGGGCGCACTGGTGACCGTCGCCGGCGCGTCGATGGCGCTGACGGTCGTGTGCGTCGCCATCGGCACGAGCCTCCCGCCATCGCTGGCTGCGCTGTTCGCGCTCGCCCTCCTGACCACCGGGGTGCTGCGGCGCCAACCGGGTGGTCTCGCCGTCGGCCTGACCGCCATGGCCGCGGTCGCCGTCGCCGCGGAGGCCCTCCGCCCCCAGGTGGCGACCGCCGGCTACCTCCTGCTCGTGTGCGAGGGGGCGTTCCTGGTCGCGGTCGGGATCGGTGTCTACCTGCGGTGGAGCGACTGGCGGCGGGTCGCAGCCGCCGATGCGGCCCGCATCGACGAGCGCATCGAGATCGCGCGCGAGCTCCACGACATCGTGGGCCACCACCTGACCGCCATCGTCGTGCAGGCCCAGGCCGCTCGACACGTCGCCGAGCGTCGGCCGGAGGCCGCGGCGGTCGCCCTCGAGCCGATCGAACGGGCCGGGAGCGAGGCGCTGGTCGCGCTGCGGTGGATGGTCGGGGCCCTTCGGGATGATGCGCCGACCGCCGTCGGCGCGGAGTGGAGCGACATCGAGCGTCTGGTGGAGGGCCCGGTCGGCCCGGGGGTGGAGGTGTCGACGTCGGTCGCGCCGGCCGTGAGCGACCTCGACGTGGCCCTCGCCCCGTCGGTGCACCGCATCGTCGCCGAGTCGCTGACCAACGTCCGTCGCCACGCCCACGGCGCGACCCGCGTCGAGATCGAGGTGGGCACCCGGGGCGACCGACTCGTCGTCACCGTGCACGACGACGGAACGCCCGGGCCCGCTCCGGGCCTCGACGGCTTCGGGATCGTCGGGATGCGCGAGCGGGCCGCAGCCCTCGGCGGTGACCTGTCCGCCGGCCCGGCCCCGGACGGTGGGTGGCTGGTGCGCGCCGAGCTGCCGCTGGAGCAGGCGGGGTGACCATCCGCGTGCTGGTCGCCGACGACCAGGAGATGGTGCGAGCGGGGTTCCGCATGATCCTCGACGACGCCGACGACATGGTGGTCGTCGCCGAGGCCGCCGACGGAGCGACCGCCGTCGCCCTGGCCCGTGAGCTGCGCCCTGACGTCTGCCTCATGGACGTGCGGATGCCCGTCCTCGACGGGCTCGAGGCCACCCGCCGCCTGGCCGGGCCCGACGTGCCCGATCCGTTGCGCGTCGTGGTGGTCACGACCTTCGATCTCGACGAGTACGTGCACGCCGCGCTGACCAACGGCGCGGCGGGTTTCCTGCTCAAGGACGCGGGGCCGGCGCTCCTGCTCGAGGCCGTGCGCGCCGCTCACCGCGGCGACGTGCTCGTCTCACCGTCGGTCACCGTCCGGTTGCTCGGCCACTTCCGGTCGAACGCGCCCGCTGCCGGGGTGGTCGAGCCGGTGGTGCCGCTGACCCCACGGGAGGAGGAGGTGCTCCGGGCGGTCGCCCGTGGCCGCAGCAACGCCGAGATCGGCGATGAGCTCTTCATCTCGTTGGGCACGGTGAAGAAGCACCTGTCGACCCTGCAGGACAAGATCGGCGCCCGCAACCGCGTCGAGCTGGCGGCGTTCGCCTGGGAGAGCGGTCGCATGGACGACCGACCCGAGGCGACGAAGAAGTGGAGCTGATGGGACTCGAACCCACGACCCCCTGCTTGCAAAGCAGGTGCTCTAGCCAGCTGAGCTACAGCCCCGGGCGAGCACCGTCCTGAGAGGGAGGCGCCCGGAGCGCCCCACCGTAGCCGCGGGCCCGGAAGGCTCCGACTCCGATGGGCGGCGTCGACCCGGCATCGCTCAGCGGGGGCGGAACCGCTTCCAGGTGGCGGTGCCAGTGGCCCGCACCTTGTCGTCGGCCAGCAGCTCGGCGACCACCACGATTTCCGCCTCGGTCACGAGCTCGGGGCGGGCGACGAGCTCCACCTCGACGGCGAGTGGTGTGGGCCGCAGGAAGCGCACGTCTATCCCGGCGGTGATGAACGGGATGGGTGCGCCCGGCTCGGCCTCCCACCCCCGGTCGGCCGCCTCCTGCATCACGACCGCGGCGCCGTGGCAGTCGAGCACGGTGGTGATGATGCCGCCGTTGAGGAACCCGAACCCGTTGTCGTGGGCCGGCAGCGACGTGAATCGGGCCACCACGGCATCGCCTCGGCGGTAGGAGCGGAGGTGGAGCCCATCGGGGTTGGCGTGGCCGCACCCGAAGCACGTGAGCGTCGGGAACAGCGATTCCTGGATGCTCAGCTCGGTCATGGCGGACCCCCCGGTCAGTCGCCGACCGTATCCCGGCCGCAGCGGTTCGGCGCGGGTGGCTCCCGTGCCTCGCGCCGGTCCGCGCTAGACACGGTCCATGGGGGAACTTCGTTTCGACGGCAAGGTCGCGATCATCACCGGTGCGGGGCGGGGGCTCGGGCGTGAGTACGCCCTCCAGCTCGCCGCCCGCGGAGCCCGGGTCGTGGTCAACGACCTGGGGGTGGCCATCAGCGACACCGACGGCTCGGGCGACGCTCCGGCGGTGAACCCCGCCGACGAGGTCGTGGCCGAGATCGTGGCCGCCGGCGGCGCGGCGGTCGCCAACCACGACACCATCGCCACCGTCGAAGGGGGCGAGGCCATCGTCGCCACCGCCCTCGATGCCTTCGGCTCGCTCGACGTCGTCGTCAACAACGCCGGCCAGGTGCGCATGCAGCCCTTCGCCGAGTTCCCCGACGAGCACGTCGCCACCGTCATCGGCACCCAGCTGCTCGGCACCCTGAACGTCAGCCGACCGGCATGGCGGGCCATGGCCGCGAGCGGAGGCGGCCGGTTCGTGAACGTGTCGTCGGGCGCGGCCTACGGCGGGTTCGAGAACAGCACCGTGTACTCGATGGCCAAGGCGGGAGTGATCGGGCTGACCATCGCCATGGCGAACGAGGGCGAGCCCGTCGGCATCACCGCCAACGTCGTCGCCCCCTACGCCAAGACCCGGCCCGGCACGGGCTTCGGCCCCATCCCGTGGAGCGAGGGGCTGGCCGAGTGGCTCCATCCCCGGCGGGTGGCGCCGGTAGTCACGTGGCTGGCCCACGACAGCTGCGAGGCCAACGGTGAGTGCTACGCCGTCGGCGGCGGGCACGTGGCCCGGGTGGCGTTCGCGGTGAACGACGGCTTCACCGACCGCGAGATGACCCCCGAGTCGGTGGCGGCCAACGCCGCGCTGCTCGAGGCACCGGCCGACCGTCCGGTCGGCGGACCCGACTCCCCGCTCATGCCCAACATGATGGGCGGCTTCACCGGCTGATCACGCTCGATCGGTCGACGGGAGTCGCCTCAGGCGGGACTCCCGTCAACCGGTCGGCGAGCGGTCAGGCGGTCAGGCGGCGGCGAGGATGTCGATGACGAACACCAGGGTGTCGGTGCCGCTGATGCCGGCCTGCGAGTTGCCCTCTGAGCCGTAGCCCTTGTCGGGCGGGATCACGAGCATCACGCGGGAGCCGACCGTCTGGCCGACGAGGCCTTCGTCGAAGCCGGCGATCAGCTGGCCGGCGCCGATGACGAAGTCAGCCGGTGCGCCGCGCTGCCACGAGCTGTCGAACACCGTGGCGTTGCCCCAGATCAGGCCGACGTACTGCACGGTGAGGGTCTGGCCGGCGGTGACCTCCGGGCCCGAGCCCTTGATGAGGGGCTGCACCACGAGCGTGCTCGGCGGGGTGCCAGTCGGGGTGGCGATGGTGGGCACGCCGTTCTCGACCGTGACCGCAGGAAGGTCGGCGGGCGGGGTGACGGCTTCGCCCTCGGCATTCAGCGGGATGGTCTCGGCGGAGACGAGGTCGAAGACCACGATGTTCCACTGGCCGCTGCTCTGGGTGGCGTCGACGGCGATCATGACCCGGCTACCGACCTTCTGGCCGATCATCGACTGGGTGATCACCGGGCGGAGGCTCGTGTCGGCCATGAAGAACTTCTCAGGGGCTGCGCCGTAGGTGCCACCGAGCTCGGTGGCGTCGGCGCCGGCGATCCCGACGTAGTTCACGGTGACCCGCTGGTCGGCGGTGATGACCGGGCCGTCGCCCTCGGAGACGACCTTGAAGCTGTCCTCGGTGCCGACGTAGGAGGGCTCGAAGGTGACGGTGGGCTTGGAGCCGAACTCGCCCTCGACCTTCACCTCGTCGAGCGAGGTTGTCTTGACGACCGTGGAGGTGGTGGTGGAGCCGTCGGCGGTGGTGGTGTCCGTCGACGACGAGGAGCTGTCGGAGCCGCACGCCTGGAGGGCGAGGCCGCCGACGAGCCCGAGGGCGAGCAGTCCGGCGACGACGCGCGTGCCGCGTCCGCGAGTGGTGAGAGGAGACATTCGTCAGACCCTAGGGGCAGTCGCCGGGGCCCCGGGGTCGGGGCTCACGGCGTTCACCCAGCGGATTCTCAGGTGCCCGCGACCGCGGGCGTGGTGGTGGGCGTGGACGGCGTGCTCGGGGTGGCACCGCCGGGGGTGCCAGGGGCGGCACCGCCGGGCAACTGGCCCTGGCCCTGGCCGCCGCCGGTCCAGTCGTCGCCGTCGGGGTCGACGCCGCGCGGGCCCATGGGCATCTGGCCCTGGCCCCGGCCCTGACCCTGGCCCTGGCCCTGACCGCCACCGGACCAGTCGTCGCCGTCGGGGTCGGCGCCGCGCGGGTCCATCGGCATCTGGCCCTGGCCGCCGTAGGGGCCCATCTGGCCGTTGCGGCCGTCGGCGAAGCCGGTGCGCGAGCCCGAGTCGGAGTCGCGCACGACGTGGCCGATGAGGGCACCCAGGAAGCCGCCGATCACCAGGGCGGCCACGGCGATGCCGATGGCGACGTTGCGCCCGATCACGGGGGCGGGGGCCGCAGGTGCCGCGTAGGGCGGTGCCGGCGGGTCGGCGGGGGCGCCGGTGCTCCAGGTGGTGGTGGGAGGCGGCGGGGGAGCGGCGGCACCCTCGGCCGCTGTGGGCGGTGTCGCCGGAGCGGCGTCGGCCGGCGTCACGGGCGGGGTGGGCTGGGTCGGGTCGGTCGGCTCGGACATCCGGGCTCCTGGGTGGTGGGCGCCCGCCGCGATGCGATGCGATGCGTTGCAGGGCGGTGCGGGATGGCGCGGTGGTCGGACAGGGGCACACCCCTGCACCGTCAGGATCCCGCGCTCACGTAAGAGGACCCGGGGAGAAAGGTAAGAGTTCGATGAGAATGCGTGGTGAGCGGCTTACCGCCGTCTCACGGGCCTCGGTCAGGATGGACGACATGGCGACAGCGCATCTGGTCATCGCAGAGGACGATCGTGCCGTTCGGGAGTCCGTCACCCGCGCCCTCGAGCTCGAGGGCTACGAGGTCGAGGCCGTCGCCGACGGTGCCGCCGCGCTCGAGGCGGCGAGCCGGGAGGGCGTCGACCTGCTGATCCTCGACCTGGGCATGCCCCACGTCGATGGCCTCACGGTGTGCCGCCGCCTCCGCTCCGCCGGGTCCCGCCTCCCCATCCTCGTGCTCACCGCCCGCACCGAGGTCGCCGACCGGGTGTCGGGTCTCGACGCCGGGGCCGACGACTACCTGCCCAAGCCGTTCTCCCTCGACGAGCTGCTGGCCCGGCTCCGCTCGCTCCTGCGCCGCAGCACCTACGACGCCGAGGAGCCCACCGAGGTCACCGTCGAGGACCTCGTCATCGACGAGGCCGCCCGCCGGGCCTGGCGCGGCGAGCGCGAGATGGAGCTCACCAAGACCGAGTTCGACCTCCTCCAACTCCTGGCCCACAACGCCGGCGTGGTGCTCTCGCACTCCACCATCTACGACCGCATCTGGGGCTACGACTTCGGACCCGACTCCAAGGCTCTGGCCGTCTACATCGGCTACCTCCGCCGCAAGACCGAGGAGGGCGGCGAGCCCCGCCTCATCCAGACCGTGCGCGGCGTCGGCTACACGTTGAGGCCGTCGTGACCCTGCGCGCCAAGATGGCGCTCGCCCTGGCGCTGTTGGCCGGCCTGGCTGCCCTGCTCGTCGGCGTCACCACCTACGTGGTCACCGAGCAGCGCGTGCGGGCCGAGGTCGACCGGTCGCTCGAGTCCCAGGCCGAGTCGCTCGCCGACAACGACGGCAACGCGTTGCGGGGGTACTGCTCCGGGGCCACCACGGCGCCCTCGCCCCGCGGCCGTCCCGGTGAGGGTTTCGAGCGCCTCGGCGGGGCCATCGCCCAGTGCCTCGACAGCGACGGTCGGATCATCGCCTACTCGTCGTCGATCGTCCTGCCCGTCGGCGAGGAGGACCTCGAGGCCGCACAGGGCGGCGAGGGCGGCGAGCGCGAGGCGAACCACACCCGCACCGTCACGGTCGACGGCGTCGCCTACCGGGTCACCACGGTGCCGATCGACTACAGCCCCACCGTCGGCGCGGTGCAGCTGGCCCGCGACTTCAGCGAGTCCCAGCGGGTGCTCAATGCCCTGCGCCTCTGGATCGGCGTCGTGATCGTGGTGGTCAGCGGCATCGGCGCCCTCGCCGGTTGGCTCATCGCCCGCAAGGCCACCAAGCCGCTGGTGCAGCTCACCGACGCCGCCGAGGAGGTCGCCAGCAGCGGCCGCCTCGACGTCGACGTGCCACCGGCCGGCAACGACGAGCCCGGCCGCCTCGCCCGTGCCTTCGCCACGATGCTCGCCGCCCTCGGCCAGTCCCGCGAGCAGCAGCAGCAGCTTGTGCAGGACGCCGGCCACGAGCTGCGCACGCCGCTCACCAGCCTCCGCACCAACGTCGAGACCCTCCGCCGCTACGACAACCTGCCCGAGCCCACCCGCCAGGCGATCCTCTCCGACCTCGAGATCGAGACCAAGGAGCTCGGCACGCTCGTCGACGAGCTCGTGCAGCTCGCCACCGACACCTACGACGACGAGCCCGAGCAGATCGTCGCCCTCGACCACGTCGTCGACCGTGTGGCCGAGCGCGTGCGCCGCCGCACCGGTCGCACGGTCGCCGTCACGGTCGCCGCCACGCCCTGCTCGGTCGTGGGCAAGCCCCGCGACCTCGCCCGGGCCATCGGCAACCTCGTCGACAACGCCGCCAAGTTCAGCGAGGCACCCACCCCGGTGGAGGTCACCGTCGACCGATCGACGGTGGTCGTCCGCGACCACGGGCCCGGCATCCCCGAGGCCGACCTGCCTCACGTGTTCACCCGCTTCTACCGCTCGCCCGAGGCGCGCTCGAAGCCGGGCTCGGGCCTCGGCCTCTCGATCGTCGACCAGACCGCCCGGGCCCACGAGGGGTCGGTCACCGTGGCCAACGCCCCTGACGGGGGCGCGGTGTTCACCTTCGCCCTGCCCGAGGCGCCGCCACCCCCGCCCCCGGTGGCCTGAACCCGGTCAGCCCACGATCGACGTCACCGCCAGCGCCCCGACGCACAGCACCACGACGGCGGTGGTGACCGAGTAGGCCACCAGCCCCTTGCGGGTGATGGTGAACCGACCCATGAGGTCGCGGTCGCGCCCGATGCCGATCATGGCGATCAGCAGGGGCACCAGCAGCACGGCGTTGAGCACCTGGGTCGCCACGAGAATGGTGACGAGCGGGACGTTCGGGATCAGCACGGTGGCGGCACCGATGATCGTGACCAGGCCGAAGGTCAGGTAGAAGGGCCGGGCCTCGCGGTAGGGGTCGTCGAGGGCGGCCTCGGTGCCGGCGTACTCCGACACCGAGTAGGCGGTCGACAGCGGCAGCACCGACGCGGCCAGGAAGGCGGCGCCGATGAGGCCGACGGCGAACAGCTTCCCGGCGGCGGCGCCGGCCAGCGGCTCGAGGGCGATGGCGGCATCGGCGGCGTCCTGGATCGTGCGGCCCTGGCGGTAGAGCGTGGCCGCACAGGCCACCACCACGAAGAAGCCGATCACGCCGGTGAGCACCGCACCGGTGACCACGTCGACCCGCTCGAGGGCGAGGTCCTCGGTGCGCAGCTTCTTGTCGACGGCGTAGGACTGGATGAACGCCAGGCCCCAGGGTGCGAGGGTCGTGCCCACGGTGGCGGTGACGATGGCGATGGCCTTCGCATCTCCGGGCACGCTGGGCACGAGCAGCCCGTGCATCGCCGCGCCCCAGTCCGGGTGGGCCATCACGCCGGAGATCACGTAGGCCAGGAAGACCGTGGAGAGCAGGAGGAGCACGTGCTCGACGCGGTGGAAGCTGCCCCGGAGCACGAGCAACGACACGATCACGGCGGCCGCGGGCACGCTCAGGTAGCGGCTCACGCCGAACAGCTCGAAGCCGGCGGCGACCCCGGCGAACTCGGCGCAGGTCGTGCCGACGTTGGCCACCACCAGCGCGGCCAGGGCGGCTCCGCCGACCTTCACGCCGTAGCGCTGGCGCACGAGGCCGATGAGCCCCTGGCCGGTGACCACGCCCATGCGGGCGGCGAGGCCGTGGAACATGATCAGCGCCACGGTCGACAGCAGGAGCACCCACAGCAGCTGGTAGCCGTGCTCCGCCCCGAGGACGGAGTAGGTGGTGATCCCGGCGGGGTCGTCGTCGGAGAGCCCGGCGAGCAGGCCCGGCCCCACGACCGCGAGCAGGGCGCCGAGGGCGAGGCCCCGCTTGCCCGGCCGCCTCATCGAGCGGTTCCGGGCGGTGCGGCCGCGGCCGGCCGTCTCCGTCGGTGCCACACGCGGGAGCGGACGAAGTGCCGTCCGCCGAGCCGCGGCGACCGGGCCAGGCGGTGGCGCCACCGTGACGCGTGCTCGGTGGGCATGGCGGCCACGATCTCCGAGGCATCGTCGACGGGCATCGCCCGCAGCACCCGCTCGCCGACCTCGGGGTGGGTGCTGAGCACGGCGCCGGCGGCGGCCTCGGGAGCCACACCGGTCAGCACCTCGATCGCCGACTCGGTGTCGAGCCGGCTCACCAGGGCGGCGAGCCCGGTGGCATCGAGGTGGTGGACGGCCGCTCGGGGGGTGGCCAGCTGCACCGAGTGGCCACGGTCGGAGGTGAGGTGCAGATCGGTCCACGCCACGACGTCCTCCCCGCTGCGGTGGGCGAGGCGGTGCAGACCGAGGCGGCGCAGCACCCCGCCGAACCCGACCTCGACCCCCACGAGCTCGAGGCGCTCGTCGGCGGTGCGGGTGAGCACGACGTCGGCCACCCGGGCGAGGCGCTGGCCGGCGACGTCGACGATCTGGGTGTCGAGCACGTCGCGCTCGAGCAGCAGCTCGTCGTCGCCGAGCTCGCCCACGGTCGAGGAGATGGTGAGCCGGCTCACGTCAGTGCCCTCCCGCAGGAGAACGCCGGTGTGCTCGAAGCTCTCGACCGCGCCCCACGGCACCAGCAGATCCGGAGATCCGTGTGGGTGCACGAGCAGTCGATCGACCAGGCGAGGGCCTTCCGGCGTGCCCAGCCGCACGGTGAGGTCGGCCAGTCGGCCGAGCGCGCGGCCGTCGGCGGTCTGCACCTCCTGACCGAGTTCGCGGCTGAGTGAGAGCACCTCAGGAGCATGCACCCGTTGGCGGCACCCTCGCGCCGAACTGTCAGATTTCTGTCAGATAAACGGTCCGTTGGCGTAACAGTCCGAACACGGGCGGGTAATCGCCCCTCCGTACGGTCATCAACGCGTCAGACGCCTAAGCGTTCCGTGACGTGGGAGACGGACATCGGCGTCGGACTCTCCCCAGTGTTTGAACCCACGAGGCTTCGGCCCCGATCGAGGAGGAGCGATGGTCAACCTGGTGACCGCGGTTATCAAGCCGCACAAGTTGGAGGAGGTGAAGGACGCATTGAAGGCCATCGGCACCACCGGCATCACGGTGGATGAGGTCAAGGGCTTCGGACGTCAGGGTGGACACACCGAGACGTACCGAGGGGCCGAGTACAAGGTCGACCTCCTCCCCAAGGTGAAGATCGACATCGTCTGTGCCGAGGCCGACACCGACAACGTGGTCGACACGATCGTGGCGGCCGCCAAGACCGACAAGATCGGTGACGGCAAGGTCTGGGTCACCCCGGTGACCAAGATCGTCCGGATCCGTACCTCAGAGATGGGGGAGGAAGCACTGTGAGCCGGAACTACAAGCGACTCGCCGTCGGCGCTGCCGTCGCCGGCGTGACGCTGCTGGCCACCGCCGGCACCGCCTTCGCCCAGGAAGAGGCCCCGGCCTACGACCTGGACACCGTCGGCACCACCGCTGACCACGCCATCCAGTCCGGCAACCTGCTCTGGATCGTCATCGGCGCTGCGCTGGTGATCTTCATGCAGGCCGGCTTCGCCCTGGTCGAGACCGGCTTCTGCCGGGCCAAGCACGCCGCCCACGTGGTGAGCACGAACCTCGGCATCTTCTTCATCGGCTTCGTCGGCTTCTTCCTGGTCGGCTTCCCGATCATGTTCGGCGGCTACAGCTACGCGCTGCCGGGCTACGACTACGGGTTCGACAAGCCCTTCGGCGGCGGGGCCCTCATCGGCTCCGGCGACTGGGTCTTCGCCTGGAAGGGCGGCTGGGCCGGTACCTGGTTCGACGGCACCAACCTCGCCTACTCGGGTGCGGTCGCGGCGTTCTTCCTCTACATGGTGGCCTTCATGGACACCACGGCCACCATCCCCACCGGGTCGATGGCCGAGCGGTGGAAGTACAAGTCGTTCGTCGTCTGGGGCCTGTTCTGCGGCGCCATCTACTACCCGCTCTTCGGGGCCTGGACCTGGGGTGGCGGCTGGCTCGCCAAGCTGGGCAACTCCATGGAGTGGGGCAACGGCTACGTCGACTTCGCCGGCTCGGGCGTGGTGCACGCCATGGGTGGTGCAGCGGCCCTCGCCGGTGCCGTGGTCCTCGGACCACGTATCGGGAAGTTCGACAAGGACGGCAAGCCCCGGGCCCTGCCCGGCCATCACATCCCGATGGCCATGCTGGGCACGTTCATCCTGCTGTTCGGCTGGTTCGGCTTCAACGCCGCATCGACCTTCGCCTCGAGCGATCCGCAGTTCGGCACCGTGGCGGCCAACACCGCCATCGCCGGCGCCTTCGGCGGCTTCGCCTCGATGCTCTGGATCTGGAGCCGCACCGGCAAGCCGGATCCGGCGATGATGGCCAACGGCATGCTCGCCGGCCTGGTGATCATCACCGCCCCCTGCGCCTTCGTCGACCCGTGGGTCGCCATGGTGCTCGGCATCGTCGCCGGTGTCGTCGTCATCGAGGCCGTGTTCTTCATCGAGCGGGTCCTCAAGGTCGATGATCCGGTGGGTGCGGTCGCCGTCCACGGCGTCTGCGGCACCCTCGGCGTGATCGCCGTCGGCCTCGTGGCCAACGGCAAGTACGGCGTCGACGCCGGTGGCGCCGGCATCGGCTGGAACGGCACCACCACCTCCGTCACCGACGGTGTCGCCGAAGGGGTCACCGGCCTCTTCTACGGCGGCAACGGTGGCGGCCAGCTGCTCTCGCAGCTGTCCGGTGCACTGACCATCTGGATCGTGATGGGCGGCATCGCCTTCGCCTTCTTCAAGATCCAGAACGCCCTCACCAAGGGTGGCATCCGCAGCAACGCCGACGAGGAGATCGCTGGTCTGGATCTCCCGGAGATGGGCGTCCTCGCCTACCCGGACTTCGCCGGCACCCACGAGAGCCTGGCCGGCGCCGAGTAACCCTCGGTTCCACCAGCGGCTCACGTCGCGACACTCGCCGGCCCGGTGGGGCATCCGCTCCACCGGGCCGGCACACCAACCTCGACAGGAACGCCCTGGTTCCCCTCGAGAACCGCTTTGTGAACGGTTCATGACCAACGGCCCCGAGGCCTTGTGATGAACCACCCGGAAAGGCACCCTGCTCCAATGGCTCGCACCGCAACCACCGGCAAGCTCCTGACGAAGGCCCCCAGCGCCAAGCAGTCGAAGATGGCGAAGGCGCCCGTCGTCGACGAGGAGTTCGCCGCCACCTGGAACGGCATGGACAAGGCCGAGCGCCGCCAGATCCGCCGCCTCGTCCGCATCGGCCGTCCCCAGGAGACCGTGGCCGAGGCCGAGCTCGCAGTGGCCTTCGCCGCCTACCAGCGCACCCGCCTCTGGTACCGCCTCTACTTCGCCTGGATCGTGCCGCTCGCCGTTGCCGGCCTCATCGCAGGCATGAACATCCACCCGCTGGTGGTGGGCATGGTCTTCGGCGCCGTGGTCCTCTCGTTCATGACCCGCCGCAACTTCAAGCGGGTCGAGAAGATCAACGCCCCGCTGCTCGACGGCGAGGTGCCCGCAGTCCCCGCCGCTGCCTGAGCGGCCCCTTCGTCTCTCGTCGCTGCCCGCGATGCGCACGCCCCGGCGTGGTGCACGCGGGCAGTGTCGCGTCACCAGCCCGGTGACAGCGGGTAGGACTGGAGCATGGACGCGACGAGCGACGAGGTCATCCTGCGGCTCTTGAACGACACCCGCACCTGGGCGGTGGTGGGCTGGTCGCCGCGGCCCGACCGGCCCAGCCACCGCGTGGCCCGGTTCCTGCACGACCACGGCAAGCGGGTGGTGCCGGTGAACCCCACGTGCGTGGGAGCCGACGCGGGGCTCGACACCCCGGTGGTCGCCTCGCTCGCCGACGTGGGCGAGCCGGTCGACGTGGTCGACGTGTTCCGCCGCTCCTCTGAGGCCGGGGCCGTGGCCGACGAGGCGATCGCGCTGGGTGCGGGCGCGGTGTGGATGCAGCTGGGCGTGATCGACGAGACGGCGGCCGGGCGGGCCAGCTCGGCCGGGCTCGACGTGGTCATGGACCGCTGCCCGGCCATCGAATGGCCCCGCCTCCTCGGCTGACGCCCGCTCCCACCGAGTCCGTTCGCAGTTCGTCAGTCGTCCGTTCCTCTGTGACGCGACCGTCTCTCGATCGTCGCGGCATCGCAACGCCCCGGGGTGATCCCGGTCGGCCTCGATGGGAAGGGACACGGGTACCGGAGCACCTCCGGCGAACGACCATCGACAGGAGCCGTTCCCATGACCTTCGTCCTGCTGCTGATGACCGCCGTCGCCCTCGTCGTGGCGGGGGTGGCCGCCGTCGTGGCCTCCCGGGCCGCCGCCGGCCACGGGCTCGAGGACGAGATCGTCGCGGGAGCGGACCGGGAGCCGTGGGCGGCGCCGGTCGCGGAGGACCGGGAGCGCATCGCCGCCTGAGCCCACCTCGGGGGATCCGGGCACCCTGCGGGGCCCGGACGCGACGCTGCCCGCACCCTGACCCCTCGAGGGGCGGGTGCGGGCAGCGGTCAGGCGGTGACCGAGGCGGTCAGACCTCGGTGTCGGAGCCTTCCGGCAGTGACGACCGGACCTCGAGCAGGCGCTCGCGCAGCTCGTGGTCGCGGTGGCCGAGGTCGTCGACCCAGAGGTCGATGGCCTGGCGCAGCGTGGCGTTGCGATCGCCGGCCATGACGGCGGTGGCGAGGGCGTCGTCCTCGGCGTTGGCGGCCGAGTCGACCATCGAGGTGCCCTTGCGCTTGGAGTAGGCGACGGCGAGCAGCACCACGACCAGGGCCGCAGCGGCGATCGCGTAGCGCCAGTTGTTGTCGCGCAGGTTGAGGATGGCCGGCAGCACCAGCAGCGCCACCAGGTTCATCACCTTGATGAGCGGGTTGAGGGCCGGGCCGGCGGTGTCCTTGAAGGGATCGCCGACGGTGTCGCCGATGACGGCGGCCTTGTGGGCCTCCGAGCCCTTGCCGCCCTCGTTGCCGTCCTCGATGTACTTCTTGGCGTTGTCCCAGGCGCCGCCCGAGTTCGACAGGAAGTTCGCCATCAGCTGGCCGGTGACGATGGCACCGGCCAGGAAGGCGCCGAGGGCGTAGTAGCCGATGCCGAAGCCGATGATGACCGGCGTGAGCACCGCGAGCAGGGCCGGGGTGGCGAGCTCGCGCAGCGAGGCGGTGGTGCAGATGTCGATGACCGGGCCGTAGTCGGGACGCTCGGTGTAGTCCATGATCCCGGGCTTCTCACGGAACTGGCGGCGGACCTCCTGGACGATCGTGCCGGCGGTGCGGGACACGGCCCGGATCGCCAGCGACGAGAACAGGAAGGCCACCGAGCCACCGATGAGGAGGCCGATGAAGGTCTTGGGGTCGGCGACGTTGATCTGGACCAGCGAGGCCAGCTTGCCGCTGAGCTCGGCCTCGAGGACCTCGGCGGCGCCGATGGTTCCACGGGCGACGGTCTCGGCGTAGGAGGCGAACAGGGCCACGGCGGCGATGACGGCCGAACCGATGGCGAAGCCCTTGGTGACGGCCTTGGTGGTGTTGCCCACCGCGTCGAGGCCCACCATGATCCGCTCCGGCTCACCCTCGAACTCGCCCGCCATCTCGGCGATGCCGGCGGCGTTGTCGGCCACCGGGCCGAAGGTGTCCTCGGCGACGACGATGGCCGTGGTGGCCAGCATGCCGATGCCGGTGAGGGCGACGAGGTAGAGCGAGAAGGCGATGTTGCCGCCGCCGAGGCCCAGGGCCGCACCGATGGCGACGGCGATGGCGATGAGGGCCCACACGGCCGACTCGAGGCCGGACGAGATGCCCTCGAGCACGGTGGTGGCGGGGCCGGTTCGGGCAGCCTTGGCGATCTCGCGGACCGGCTCGGTCTGGGTGGAGGTGAAGTACTGGGTGATCTTGGAGGCGGCGAAGCCGAGGGCCACACCGACGACGATGGCGCCGAACATGCGGGCGCCGGGGTTGCTCAGGGGCGAGGTGCCCGCCGCGGTGCCCTTGTCGTTGCCGACGTAGAGGAAGGCCACCAGGCCGGCGCCGACGACGGCGAGGGCCTGGGCGACGTAGATGCCCCGGTTGATGGGCTTGAGGGCGTTGGTCTCGCCCGGGCGGCCCTTCACCACGAAGATGCCGACCATCGAGGCCAGCAGGCCCACGGCCATGACGGCCAGCGGGAAGATCAGGCCCTTGGCGGCGTCGTCGGGGCCGAAGCCGATGGCCCGGAAGGCCGAGACGCCGAGGATGATCGAGGCGACCAGGGTGACGGCGAAGCTCTCGAAGAGGTCGGCCGCCATGCCGGCGCAGTCGCCCACGTTGTCGCCGACGTTGTCGGCGATGGTGGCGGGGTTGCGGGGGTCGTCCTCGGGGATGCCCGCCTCGACCTTGCCGACGAGGTCGGCGCCGACGTCGGCGGCCTTGGTGAAGATGCCGCCGCCGACCCGGAGGAACAGGGCGAGCAGCGAACCACCGAAGCCGAAGCCGACCAGGATCGACGTGGCGGTGTTCTGGAAGAGCATCACGATGGTGACGGCGCCCAGCAGGCCGAGGCCGGCGGTGAGCAGGCCGGCCACGCCGCCGGTGCGGAAGGCGACCTTCAGTGCGGCCGGGAAGTCCGAGCGGCGGGCGGCGGCGGCGGTGCGGACGTTGCCCCGCACGGCCAGCGACATGCCGATGAACCCGATGGCGCCGGAGAAGATGGCGCCGACGATGAAGGCGATCGTGCGGGCCGTGCCGGACTGGGCGAAGGACATGGAGACGCCGAGGACCTCGCCGTCGGCCTCCTTGTTGATGGCGGTCGAGGTGAGGAACACCACGACGGCCACCGGCACCACGATGATGGCGATGGTGCGGAACTGGCGGCGCAGGTAGGCGAGGGCGCCCTCCTGGATGGCGCCCGCGATCTCCTGCATCTTCTCGGTGCCCTGCTCCTCGGCGAGGACGCCGCGCATGAGCACCACACCGAGCAGGAGCGCCACGATGGCGACGACGGCGGCGAAGATCAGCCACCCCCACTCGGAGCCCGAGAGGTTGAAGGCCTGGTAGCCACCTTCGGCGGCGAGGACCTGGGTCATTGTCCGTCCTGGTTGGTCGGTCCCGGCCTCGTTGCCGGGAGCATCACGAGCGCGCGCGGCCGAAAACCGAACGCACGGGCGCGGCAGATTCCACTCGTTACGCCAAGATGCCGTCAAGCTGACCGCGTGACGCCCGTCGCAGCACGGGGGTGGAAGGGTCGGCTGCAGGCCTCCGTGGCGCGAGGATGGCGGGGTGACGAGCGACCACGAGGGCCCGCCGCACCACGACGACGGCGACCACGACCACCATCACGGTCGCGGCGCCGGCGGTGGTGGCCATGCCGGGCACTCGCACGTCCCCAGCCGTACCTCGGCCCTGATCGTCGCCATCGGGGCCAACACCGTCCTGCTGGTGGTGCAGGTGGTGGTGGCGTTCGCCGTCGGCTCGCTCGCCCTGGCCGCCGACTCGCTCCACAACGCCTCCGACGTCATCGCCCTGGTCGTGGCCCTCGTCGGCCAGGTCCTGGTGAGCCGGCCGCCGAACAAGCGCCGCACCTACGGCTACGGGCGGGCCGAGGTCCTCGCCGCGCTGCTCAACTCCGCCGTGCTGCTCGCCATCACGGGCTGGGTGGTGGTCGAGGCCGTCGGGCGCTTCGGCGATCCCCAGGACATCGAGGCCGGGCCGATGCTGGTCGTCGGTCTGCTCGGCATCGTCGTGAACGGCCTGAGCGCCTGGTACCTCTCCCGCAGTGGGAGCTCGCTCAACATCCGGGCGGCGTTCTGGCACCTCGCCGGCGACGCGCTGGGCTCGCTCGGGGTGGTGGTGGCGGCCGTCGCCATCGGGGCCTTCGGTGCCGAGTGGGCCGACCCCCTGGCATCCATCCTCATCTCGGTGCTCGTCATCTGGGCCGTGATCG
The DNA here is from genome assembly GCA_965279255.1 of Acidimicrobiales bacterium. Lineage (GTDB taxonomy): Bacteria > Actinomycetota > Acidimicrobiia > Acidimicrobiales > Acidimicrobilacustridaceae > CAMFLJ01. Next base: position 3,044,591 of record OZ257146.1, on the reverse strand, counting down.
GGGTGCTGCGGGAGTCGATCGGCGTGCTGCTCGAGGCGGCGCCCCGCGGGGTCGACTCCGAGCAGGTCACCGAGGCGCTCGAGGCGATGCCCGGCGTCACCGGCGTGCACCACCTCCACGTGTGGTCGCTCGACTCGGAGACGCCGGCGCTCACGGCCCACCTCCAGTTCGCTCACGGCACCGACCTGCATCGGGCCCAGGCCCTGGCCGACGCCGCCAGCGTCGAGCTGCGCGAGCGGTTCGGGATCGTGCACACCACCTTCCAGGTGGAGTGCGGCGACTGCGTCGAGGTGCCCGTGCCCTTCACCACCCGCCCCGAGGGCGACGGCCACCCCCACGACCACTGACCCTCTGGCTCAGTACGTCACCAGGAGCGTGACGAACTGAGCCACGGGTTGGGATGGGCTACTGGGGGGCGGAGGTGGTCTCGGTGACGGCCGGGGTCGACGGATCGCCGATGGCGTAGAACTTGCCGCCGCGGGCCGCCACGTAGATCTTGCCCTTCCAGACCGCCGGGGTGGCCTCGATGCAGCCGTCGAGCTTCACGGTCCACTTGAGCGGCGGGTCGACCCGGGGGTCGGAGACGTCGTAGGCGTTGAGGTTGCCCTCGCAGTCGCCTTCGATCAGCGTGTCGTCGACCACCACCGGCGACTGCCAGGTCTGGGAGCCGAAGCTCTTCGACCACACCACGGCACCGGTCTGCTGGTCGACCGCGAGCACCCGTCCGCCGTTGGTGGCGAAGTAGACGACACCGTCGCCGAGCGCGGGGGTGGCCCACACACCGGCCTTGCCCGCCACCTGGTCGGGGAGCGACCACACCAGCGGGTCGTCGGGCTTGGAGGGGTCGAGCTTCATCATCTGGCCCACCTCCTTCGACCGGGCGCTGTGGGTCTCCCACTCGCTGCCGACGTAGAGGAAGCCCTGCTTGTCGATCGTGATGGTGGCGTCGGTGTCGTCGCCGGTCCAGAAGCGGAACACCCGGGTGGGGGTGACGCCCTGCTTCAGCCCGGAGATGTCCCAGCCCTGCACCAGGCCGGCCGAGTTCGAGAAGTAGACGGTGTTGCCCGAGATGGCCACCGAGCTCTCGATCGAGAAGTGGCGGTCGGGGACGTCGCGGTTGAGCTGGTCGTCCCAGCCCGGGGTCTTGAAGACGATCTGCGGGTCGACCGTGACCTTGCCGGCGGCGTCGTAGCCCCGGTTCAGCTTCACGATGTAGAACCAGCTGTTCTCGCCGCCCTCGAAGAGGTAGTCGTCGATGATCATGGCGGCGCCGTCGAAGTCGTCGTTCCAGACCTTGGTGACGCCGTTCTCGTAGGCGTTGAGCTTCCAGAGCACCTCGGGGGTGTCGCCCCGGTCGGTGGCCACGACGTAGAAGTTGTTGTCGCGCGAGCCCTTGTAGCTGAGCGGGTAGCCGTCGGGGTCGGTGGTCATCGAGCCCTTGGCCAGGTCGCCGGTCTTGTAGGTCTTCACCAGCTCGTCGCCGTTCTCGGCGTTCAGCCAGTGCAGGCCGTAGTCGTAGCCGCCGAACGAGACCCAGGTCTTGCCGTCGCGCTCGAACACGTTCGGGTTGCCGGTCCAGCCGTCGCCGCACCAGGTCTGGGTGTTGCCGCCGTCGCTCGACTTGCCGCACATCGAGCCGTTCTTCGGGTACGACCAGAGCACCTGGGGGTTGTTCGGCACCGGGCCCTCGCCGTACCAGGAGCGGGTGGGGTTCCCCCGGAAGGTGAGGTATCCGTCGACCTTGACGTCCCATTTCTCCTGCGAGGAGGCCGGGTTCACCCAGCCGTCGTACGGCGGCAGCGTGGTGGTCGTGGTCTCCTCGACGGTGGTCTCGGTGACCTTCTCGGCCGACGCGGTGTCGGCCTGGTCGGAGGAGGAGTCGTCGCGCCCGCGCCAGGAGAAGAGCCCCCACACCAGCACCAGGACCACCAACACGCCGACGAGCGCCAGCCAGGGCGCACGTCTCGGACCGCTCGACTGCGTCATGGGATGTCGGTCTCCGTGGGTCGTCGTCTAACCGGCGCTGCCCTCGGCGACGAGGCGCTCCAGAACGAGATCGGGGTTGTCGAGCTCGAGCCGCTCGAGCCAGTACTGGCTCTCGAACAGCGCCATGAGCGTACCGTCGGACTTCTGCAGGATTCGGACACCCCGCATGCCCTGGATGAGGTCGGCACTGGCCCGGTCGGTGCGGCGGGCGATGCGGTAGTTCGTCGGCGAGAGCTCGACCGGCGCGCCGAACTCGTTCTCGAGGCGGTAGACCGCGACGTCGAACTGCATCGGTCCCACGGCGGCCAGCACCGGTGCGCTGTCGCCCTGGTCGATGTCGCGCAGCACCTGGACGACACCTTCCTCGTCGAGCTGGGTGATGCCCCGGCGGAACTGCTTGTACTTGCCGGTGTCGCGCACCCGGGCCACGGCGAAGTGCTCGGGGGCGAAGCTGGGGATGCTGGGGTACTGCACGGGACGGTCGACCCACAGGGTGTCGCCGACGCGCACCTCGGTGGCGTTGACCAGGCCCACGACGTCGCCCGGGAAGGCCTCTTCGAGGGTCTCACGCTCGGAGCCGAAGACCTGGTGGGCGTACTTGGTGGCGAAGGGCTTGCCGGTGGGGCCGTGGGTGATGACCATGCCCCGCTCGAACTTGCCGGAGCACACCCGCAGGAAGGCGATGCGGTCGCGGTGCGACGGGTCCATGTTGGCCTGCACCTTGAACACGAAGCCCGAGAACGGGTCGTCGAGGTCGCGGGCCTCGCCCTCGGCGTCGGGGCGCGAGCTGGGGGAGGGCACGAGGTCGACGACGGCGTCGAGCAGCTTGCGCACGCCGAAGTTGGTGAGCGCCGAGCCGAAGAAGGCCGGGGTCGACTGCGCGCCGACGAACAGCTCGACGTCGAGGTCGGCGCCGACCTCGTCGAGCAGGCTGATCTCGTCGAGGGCGGCATCCCACGCCTCGCCCTCGTCGGCCGCGGCCCGGTCGGGCTCGACGACCTCTTCGGGAGCCTCGGTGGCACCGCGGGCGACCCTGGTGAAGCGGGTGAACAGCCCGTCGCGGCGGTCGATGACGCCACGGAAGTCGCCGGCGATGCCGACGGGCCACGTGACGGGGGTGACGACCAGCCCGATCTGCTTCTCGATCTCGTCGAGCAGTTCGAGCGGCTCGCGGCCCGGTCGGTCCCACTTGTTGATGAAGGTGAGCAGCGGGAGCTCGCGCTGGCGGCAGACGTCGAAGAGCTTGAGGGTCTGGGGCTCGATGCCCTTGGCGGCGTCGAGCACCATCACCGCGGCGTCGGCGGCGGCCAGCACGCGGTAGGTGTCCTCGGAGAAGTCGCGGTGGCCGGGGGTGTCGAGCAGGTTCACGACGCAGTCGCGGTACGGGAACTGCAGTACGGTCGAGGTGATCGAGATGCCGCGCTGCTGCTCGAGGGCCATCCAGTCCGAGGTCGCCGAGCGCCGCCCGGTGCGGGCCTTCACTGCGCCCGCCTCGCTCGACAACGCCCCGCCGTAGAGGAGGAACTTCTCGGTGAGGGTGGTCTTGCCCGCGTCGGGATGGCTGATGATGGCGAAGGTTCGGCGCCGGGAGGCCTCGTCGGCGGGGGTGGGCATCCCGGCGAGGGTACCGGTGGCCCCGACGAGCGGCGAACGTCGGTACCGGGCCGGAGGTGTCTGCCGTCGCCCTAGGCTCGCCGCCGTGGAGGGGCAGATCGAGACGCGCAGCTACCCGGGGGCTCGGCCGCCCGACCGCACCGGTCGGGTGGACAGCAGCGGCATCGGCCTCGCCGTCAACGAGTGGGGCGAGCCCGACGCGCCGATGCTCGCCCTCGTGCACGGCGGCTTCGACTTCTCCCGCACCTTCGACGTGTTCGCGCCGATGCTCGCCGACGCCGGCTGGCGCGTCGTGGCCTGGGACGCCCGCGGTCACGGCGACTCCGACCGCGCTCGCTACTACAGCTGGGCCGCCAACGTCCGCGACCACCTCGCCGCCATCACCGCGCTGGCCGACGGGCCGATCCCGATCATCGGGCACTCCAAGGGCGGGGGAGAGATCCTCGACATGCTCGACGGCCACCCCTCGTTGGCGCGGGCGTTCGTGAACCTCGACGGGCTGCCGTCGCCGTTCTCGGCCCCCGACGTCAACGACCGCGAGCGCCGGCGCATGCGCCGGGCCGACCTCACCGCCACCCTCGACCGCAGTGCCCGCCGCCACGAGCTGCGGCGCCGCCCGGACACCATCGAGGGCCTGGCCAGCCGCCGCGCCCCGATGAACCCCCGCCTCTCGCGGGAGTGGCTCGAGTACCTCGTCACCGTCGGGGCCCGGCGCGATGCCGACGGCTGGCGCTGGAAGATCGACCCCTTCCTCCACCTCGGCGGGTTCGGGCCCTGGCGCCCGATCTGGTCGATGGAGCACCTGGCCGCCCTCGACCTGCCGTTCCTCGGCGTGCTGTCCGGCGTCAGCGACGACCCCATGGGGTGGAAGAGCCGGGCCCTCGACGTCCTTCCGTACGTCCCGCCCGGAGGCCGCCTCGAGTTCCTCGAGGACGTGGGCCACTTCCTGCACGTGGAGCAGCCGCGCATGATCGCCGACATGGTCCTCGAGTTCCTGGAGCCGTACCGGTGAGCCGCCGAACCGAGACCGTCGTCAGCGGTGGGCTCCGCCTCGCCCTGCACACGCTCGCCGATGGCGAGGGTCGCCCGCTCTTGATCCTCCACGGCCTCGGCGAGCACTCGCCCGAGGCCCGCCCGGTGTGGACCGAGGGCTGGCCGGGCCCGGTGCTGGCGCTCGACTTCACCGGCCACGGCGAGAGCGAGGTGCCGGTCGGCGGCGGCTACATGCCCGAGTCGCTCATGGCCGACGTCGACGTGGTGCTGACGACCAAGGGCCCGTGCACGGTCGTCGGCCGCGGTCTGGGGGCGTGGGTGGCCCTCCTGATCGCCGGCGCCCGCCCCGAGGGGGTGCACGGCATCGTGCTGGCCGACGGCTCCGGCATCGCCGGTGGCGGTCCGCAGCCTCCGTCGCCCTCCGTGCACGTCCTCCCGGTGGGCGACGGCAGCACCCCCGACCCCTATGCCCTGCTCGAGCTCAGCCGCGACGTCCGCCCACCGGACTACGCCCTCGACTTCGTGCGCTTCGCCATCGAGGGGTCGGCCCTCGAGAGCCCCATCGCGGTCAGCGCCCGGAACCGGCCCGACTGGGTGGCGGCGGTGGCGGCCGAGATCGACGTCCTCGACCTCCCCCTCACCGAGGCCATCGCCCACTTCGCCACCCTCTGACCGATCCGCCCTCCGTGGCTCACCTGGTCAGGTCATGCCTGACGACGTGAGCCAGTGAGGGGCAGGTTCGGGTCAGGTGTCGCGGGAGGCGACGTAGGCGGCGAGCTCCCGCAGGGCGTCGAGGGCGACCGGCAGCAGCGGCGCGCCCTCGAGCGAGGTCACGGCCTCGTCGGTGAGCGCCGTGATGGTGTCCTCGATCTCCGCCCGGGCGCCGCTCGTCGTGAACTGCGCCTGAATTGCGGCGATCTCGTCGGGGCCGAGGTCGGGTCGGCCCACCCGGTCGAGGAGGGCGGCGTCGGCGCCCGTGGCCCGCTCCCGGGCGATGGCGAGCAGCGGGGTGGGCTTGCCCTCGCGGAGGTCGTCGCCGACGGGCTTGCCGGTGCGGACGGCATCGCCGAACGTGCCGAGGATGTCGTCGCGGAGCTGGAAGGCCTCGCCCAGCGGGGCGCCGTAGGCCGACAGCGCGCCCTGGAGCTCGTCGAGGCGTCCGGCGAGGGCGGCGCCGACGTGGAGCGGCCGCTCGATCGTGTACTTGCCGGACTTGTAGCGGGCGATGCGACGGGCCGTCGCCAGGTCGGTGCCGCCCCGTGCCGTGCCGAGCACGTCGAGGTACTGGCCCACGTTGAGCTCGATCTTCAGCTCGTTCCAGATCGAGAACGCCGCGCTCGGTGCGGCGGTCATGAGCCGGTCGGCGAACACCTCGGCGAGGTCGCCGATGAGGATGGCCACGCCCTCCCCGAACCGACGGGACTCGCCCCGCCACGCGGCACCGGCGTGGGTGGCGTCGAACTCGACGTGCACGGTCTGCTCGCCCCGCCGGGTGGCGGAGCCGTCCATCACGTCGTCGTGGACGAGGGCGAAGGCGTGGAGCAGCTCGAACGCGGCGCCGGTGTCGATCACCGCGGGGTCGTCGGGTGCACCGCCGGCGCCCACGAAGGCCCAGTGGCAGAAGGCCGGCCGCAGCCGCTTGCCGCCGGCCAGGACGAAGCGGCCGAGCGAGTCCATCGGCGCCTCGAGATCGGGATCGACGGCCGCCCATCGTCGGGTCTCGGCGTCGAGGACCTCTCGCAGGCGGGCCTCGACGGGACCGACGACCGTCGCCAGCGCGGCGGGGGCGGCGGTCGACACGACGTCAGGCCTCGGTGGCGAACAGGCCCGTGCCGTCGCCGGGGGCCTCGGGATCGTCATCGGCAGCGAGCGGGGCCACGGCCTCGAGGTCGGCGACGATGCGGGTGACCTCGACCCGAGCCGCGTCGAGGCGACGGCGGCACAGCTGCACGAGGTCGGCGGCCCGCTTCACGCGCTCGGCCAGCAGGTCGACGTCGACGTCGTCGCCGTCGAGCTCGTGGAGGATCTCCTCGAGCTCCTCCACCGCCTCGGCGTACCCGAGGTCGTCGAGGGCGTCGCCTTCGGTGGCGGTGTCGGTCGGCTCAGACGGCATCGGGCTGGTCCTCTCCGGGGGCGACGGCGGCCACCGTGCTGGTGACCGTGCCGTCGGCGAGGGTGGTGACGAGCGTGTCGCCGGGGCCGACGTCGGTGCTCCGCCTCACGACGCTACCGGCCGTGGTGCGGGTGATCGACCAGCCGCGGGCGAGGGCCCGGGCCGGGTCGAGGGCGGAGAGCCTCGTGCCCGTCGACGCGAGGTCGAGCTCGGCCCGGCGCAGGGCGGCGCCGGCGAGCGGCGCGGTGCGCCCGGCGAGCAGGGCGAGCGAGCGCTCGTGCACCCGGAGGTGGGCCCGGGCCGAGCCCTCGGCCCGTCCGGCCCGTCGCTCGATGGACCCCGCGGCCCGCACGAGGGCGTTGGGCCCGGCCCGGCGGATGCGGATCGACGCGGCGTCGGCGCGGTGGTCCTCCACGGCCAGGCGGGCCCGCACGCCGCGGGCGGCCCGGACCGAACGAGCGGAGAGGCGGTCGGCCTCGATGGTGGTGAGCCGCTCGGCGAGGGCGGCGATGTCGCGCCAGGCGAGCTCGACCCGGGCGGCGGCGGTGAGGGCCAGGTCGACCACGGCCGTGGCACAGGCGGTGGGGGTCTTGAGGGCGGCGTGGGCGACGGCGTCGGCGACCGAGGTGTCGATCTCGTGGCCGATGCCCGTGAGCACGGGCACCTCGAGCGAGGCGATGGTGCGGGCGACGAGCTCGTGGTCGAACGTGGCCAGGTCGGTGCGGGCGCCTCCGCCGCGCACGAGGGCGATGACGTCGACCCGGGCCCCGGCGGCGGCGATCAGGGCGGCGGCGACCGACCGCTCGCTGCCCGTCCCCTGCACCCGGGCGTCGACCACCACGACCTCCCACGCCAGTGGGCTGTCGGCGAGGGTCTGGAGGAAGTCGGCCTCGGCGGCGCTGCCGGCCGCGGTGACCAGGCCGATCCGTCGGGGGACGGTGGGCATCACGAGCGCACGGTTGCGCCCGAGCAGCCCCTCGGCCTCGAGGAGCTTCAGGACCCGGTCGCGCTCGGTGGCGAGCAGACCGAGCGTGTAGGCCGGGTCGATGCCCTGCATCTGCAGCTGCAGGCGACCGCCGGTGACCCACACGTCGAGGGGCCCCATGATCCGGATGCGCACGCCGTCGTCCATGCGGATGGAGCCGGCCCGCTTCAGCTGGGCGTTGACCCCCAGGCGGACCGACGACCACAGCACCACGGGGATGCTGGCGGTCACCGTGCCGGCGTCGTCGCGGTCGACGAGGTCGAACCACACGTGGCCGTTGCGGCCGCGCTTGATGCCGGAGATCTCGCCGTGGACCCAGACCGGCTCGCCGAAGCGCGCCGCGACGGCGTCGCGCACGCCCTCGACGAGCTCGGCGACGCTGTAGGTCCCGTCCGTCATGCCCGGCACGGTAGCGGGCAGTCGTGGTCCTAGAGTCGGCCGGGATGGCAGTCACGACCCTCTCCCTCCGCCGGCCGGTCACCCTCCTCGGTGCCGTCGTCCTCACCGCCCTCCTCGCGACTGCCGGCTGCAGCTCGTCCAAGGACGACGCCGGGTCGGGCGGCACCACCTCGACCAGCTCGGCCTCCGGCACCTCGACCACCGGCGGCTCCACCGGCACGAGCTCGTCGTCGGGGTCCCAGGTCACGTCGCCCTCCACCATCCCGGCGTCGGTCGAGGGCACCTGTGCGGCGTTGGCCGAGACCTACGGCCTCGACGAGATCCAGCCCAAGAACACGACCAGCTGGGTCGACGAGCGCCAGCGCGTCGTCGTCGACGCCCAGCGCGAGGCCGGCCTGCTCGGCACCGCCCAGCAGGGCGCTCCGGCCGACGTGGCCTCCCGCCTCGCCGTCATGCAGGCCTACGCCGCCTGGGTGGCCACGACGATGCAGGGCATGGGCAGCTACAACGAGGCCATCGCCGTGCGTGACGCCTACCCGGACCTGGTCGGGGTGAGCCTCGCGGTGGCCACCGTCGAGACCTGGCAGTCCGCCAACTGCCCGGACTGAGCCGGGGCCCGTCGACCGATCCGTCGTCCCACGCGGAACCGCCGGCCCGGAGGCCGGCGGCTCGACGTCCGTCTCGGTGCTGCGGCTGAGGGGCCCGATGGGGCCCGGCTCAGCGGGGGCTCACTCCTGGACGAGCTCGATCAGCGTGCCGAGGGCGTCCTTGGGGTGGATGAACGCGACGGTGGTGCCGCGCGAGCCGGGGCGGGGCTGCTCGTCGAGCACCCGGAAGCCCTGGGCCTTCACCGCGTCGAGGGCCTGGCCGCAGTCGGCCACCCGGTAGCCCACGTGGTGGATGCCGGGGCCGCCCCGCTTCTCGAGCCACTTGGCCACCGTGGAGTCGTCGCGGGTGGGGGTGAGCAGCTGCACGTAGCTCTCGGCCACCTTCAGGAGGGCTTCCTCGACGCCGTCGCTCTCGACGACCTCGCGGTGGTCGACGACGGCCCCGAAGGTCTCGCGGTAGTAGTCGATGGCCTCGCCGAGGTCGGGCACGGCGATGGCGATGTGGTCGATCTCGGTGAGCAGCGGCCGGGTCTGGGCCGACTCGTCGGTCTGCGTGACCTGGTCGTCCTCGCCGGGCTTGCGGGCGGTGATCCCCATGGTTCGACTTCCTCGTTGCTAGGCGCCGTGACGGCGGAAGAGGGTGATGCGGTCCTCGCCCACCTTCTCACGCAGCTCGGGGTCGTCGATCCCGAGGCCTTCGGTGGGGGCGAGGCACAGCACGCCGATCTTGCCCTCATGGAGGTTCTTGTGCACCTGGAAGGCGGCCTCGCCGACCTGGTCCATGGGATAGACGGCCGACAGGATCGGCTGGATCTTGCCCTCGCAGATGAGCTTGTTGGCCGCCCACGCCTCGGCGTAGTTGGCGAAGTGCGACGAGACGATCCGCTTGAGCTTCATCCAGAGGTGGCGGTTGTCGAACTCGATCATGAAGCCGCTGGTGGCGGCGCAGGTGACGATGGTGCCGCCGCGGGCGGCCACGAACACCGAGGCACCGAAGGTCTGGCGGCCGGGGTGCTCGAAGACGATGTCGACGTCGCGGCCGATCTGGGCCCGGATGTCCTTGCCGAACCGGCGCCACTCAGACTCGTCCTGGGTGTTGGGGTCGGACCAGAAGCGGTAGTCGGCTTCCTTGCGGTCGATCACGTGCTCGACGCCGAGCTCGTGGAGCAGGTCGACCTTGTCGGGTGAGGACACCACGCCGACGGGGGTGCCGCCGCCGTTCAGGGCGTACTGCACGGCGTAGCCGCCGAGGCCGCCCGTCGCTCCCCACACCAGCACGGCGTCGCCCTGCTTCATCTGCGCCGCGTTCGGGCTGACGAGCATGCGGTAGCTGGTGGAGTTGCACAGGGCGTTGACCGCCGACTCCTCCCAGGTGAGGTGCGCCGGCTTCGGCATGAGCTGGTTGGCCTTGACGATGGTGAGCTCGCCGAGGCCGCCGTAGTTGGTCTCGAAGCCCCAGATGCGCTGGTTGTCGCCGAGCATCGAGTCGTTGTGGCTGCTCGGGTCCTGGTCGTCGACGTGGTTGCAGTGCACGACGACCTTGTCGCCGGGGCCCCAACGCCGCACGGCCGAGCCCACCCGCAGGACCACGCCCGACGCGTCGGAGCCGACGGCGTGGAAGTCCTGGTCGTGGCGCTTGCCCCAGTAGCTCTCACGGCCGAGGCGGGTCAGGAACCCGAAGGTCGAGAGCGGCTCGAAGATGGAGCTCCACACCGTGTTGAAGTTGATCGAGCTGGCCATGACGGCCACCACGGCCTCGTCGGGGGCCAGCTCGGGCAGCTCGATCTCCTGCACGTGGAGGGAGCGGCGGGGGTCCTTGTCGGCCGAGTCGAGGCCTTCGAACATGTCCTGCTCGTCCTTGCGGACCACGACCGCCCGGTACGACTCGGGGAGGGGCAGGGCGGCGAGCTCGTCACCGGCCGCCCCGTTCTGGATGGCTTCGAGGATCTGCTGCATGCAGCGGCAAGGTACTTGTGACCCATCGGTAACGTCCAGGGAGTCCGGGTCCCCGCGCAGCGTCATCAGAGGGCGCTATGGTGAGCCGACCACGGAGAGTGCTGGTTTCGTCCAGCGGTCCGAGGCACTGGAGGCTGTGGTGGCACTCACCCCTGATGACGTCGATGTCAGCGCTCTCTTGGCCCGCGCCGAGGCCGACGCCGACGCGATCCGGGGTCGGGCCGAGGTCGACGCCCAGGCCGCCCTGGCCGCCGCCGCCGCCGAGGCTGCCGCCGTGCGCGGTCGGGCCGAGGTCGACGCCCGGGCCGCCCTGGCCGCCGCCGCCGCCGACCGTGACCAGGCCCGTCGCTTCCTCGAGCTCGCCCGCCGCCGGGCCGAGGAGATGCTCGTCGAGGCCGCCGATGTCCGACGCCAGACCGAGCAGCTCACCCTCGATCGCCTGCTCGCCACCCGGGCCGACCTCCACGACGCCATCGAGCGCCTCACCGAGATGACCGAGCCCGTGCTCGACCTCACCGACGGCGGGCTCCACCTCGCCGATGAGACGTCGCCAGCCGAGAACCGGGTCGTCCCGCTGAGCGCGGTGATCGGCCAGGCAGGGCCCGAGACCGATCGGGCGAGCGGCTCCTTCGAGGCGGACTCGACCGGCGATCCCGTCCGCGACCTCGCCGAGGCGGCCATCGGGCGCGCCCGGGAGGCCGCCGCCGAGCCGGACCGCACCCCGGCCTTCGCGACCGAGCAGCCGTCGCGCCGCCGCGAGCAGCTGCGCGACGGTCGCAACCTGCTCTAGCGGGCGGGGCAGGCTCGTCAGGTGCCGTACAGGCTCCCGGCGAGCCATGAGGCGTCGCCGGTTACCGACGGGTAAGATCGTTCGCCGGGGCTGAGCGGTCCCACGATCCGGGCTCGTCCTACCCTGTGTCGGCGGCCTGGTCGGTCGTACTGCGTTGGAGGACGTTGATGGCTGGTTCGGTGATCCTGACGGGGGCGCGCACGCCCATCGGAAAGCTCTCTGGGAGCCTCGCCGGCTTCGAGGCGACCGACCTGGGTGCGATCGCCATCAAGGCCGCACTCGAGCGGGCCGGCCTCTCGCCCGAGCAGATCGACTACGTGTTCATGGGCCAGGTGCTGCTCGGCGGCGCCGGCCAGATGACCGCCCGTCAGGCCGCGGTGAAGGCGGGCATCCCGCTGAGCGTGCCGGCCACCACGGTCAACAAGGTCTGCCTGTCGGGCCTCAACGCGATCCACCTCGCCGACCTCTACATCCAGGCGGGCGAGGCCGACATCGTCGTCGCCGGCGGCATGGAGTCGATGACCAACGCGCCGTACCTGCTGCCCAAGGCCCGGGCCGGCTACCGCATGGGCGACGGCGCCGTCGTCGATTCGATGATGTACGACGGCCTCTTCTGCGCCATCGACCAGATGGCCATGGGCGCCGGCACCGAGAAGTACGCCCGCACCGCCGAGATCCTGCGTGGCCCGCAGGACGAGCTCGCCTACATGAGCCACGACCGTGCGGCCAAGGCCCAGAAGGACGGGCTCTTCGACGCCGAGATCGTCAAGGTCGAGATCCCGCAGCGCAAGGGCGATCCTCTCCTCTTCAGCGAGGACGAGGGCGTCCGGGGCGGCACCACCCTCGAGTCGCTCAGCGCCCTGCGCCCGGCCTTCGACAAGGCCGGCAACATCACGGCCGGCAACGCGTCGCAGATCTCCGACGGCGGCGCCGCCGTGATCGTGTGCTCCGAGGCCGCCGCCGAGAAGCTCGGCATCGATCCGCTCGGCCGCATCGTCGGCTACGGCCAGGTGGCCGGTCCCGACCCGTCGCTGCTGCACCAGCCCGCCGACGCCATCCAGCAGGCGCTCGAGCGCTCGAAGCTGTCGGTCGGCGACCTCGACCTGTTCGAGCTCAACGAGGCCTTCGCCGCGGTCGGTGTCGCCTCGATGGACCGCCTCGGCATCACCTCCGACGTCACCAACGTCAACGGTGGCGCCATCGCCCTGGGTCATCCCATCGGCATGTCGGGCACCCGCGTGGCGCTGCACCTGCTCCACGAGCTCAAGCGTCGTGGCGGCGGCAAGGGTGCTGCGGCCCTCTGCGGCGGTGGCGGCCAGGGCGACGCCATCCTCGTCGAGACCATCTGACGCCGAGCGGCTCCGGCCGCCGGCTCACCCTGAACGGCACGAGGCCCGGGCTGCGGCCCGGGCCTCGTCGCGTCCGTCGGTGCTCTGTCCGCCGGGCGGCGACGGTTCAGCCGTCGACGTCGCGACGGCCCTCGATCGCCCGGCCGAGGGTCAGCTCGTCGGCGTACTCGAGGTCGCCGCCGACGGGCAGGCCGCTGGCGATGCGGGTGACCTTCAGACCCAGCGGCTTGATCAGCCGACCGAGGTACATGGCGGTGGCCTCGCCCTCGATGTTGGGATTGGTGCAGAGGATGATCTCCTCGATGCCCTCCGGCTCGATGCGGGTGAGCAGCTCCTTCACCCGCAGCTGGTCGGGCCCGATGCCCTCGATGGGGCTGATGGCGCCCTGGAGCACGTGGTACCGGCCCTTGAACTCGCCGGTCTTCTCGACCGCGACGATGTCGCGGGGCTCCTCGACCACGCACACGACCGTGCTCTCGCGGCGGGGGTCGTTGCAGATCCCGCAGCGGTCGCCCTCGGCGATGTTGAAGCAGGTCTGGCAGAACGCGACCTTGTCCTTCACGACCGCGATCGCCGTCGCCAGGCGCAGGGCGTCGTCCTTCGGCAGCTTCAGGAGGTGGAAGGCGATGCGCTGGGCCGACTTGGGGCCGACCCCCGGGAGGCGGCCGAGCTCGTCGATGAGGTCCTGGACCGGACCGGCGTAGAGCGTCACGGCCGATCGGTGTCGGAGTCAGGGTCGGCGTCGGCCTCGTTGGCCGAGGCGTCGAGGACGCCGCCGAAGCCGGGGAGGCCGCCGGGCACGCCGCCTCCACCGAGGCCCGCCATGCCACCGAGCGCTCCCAGGTCGATGGTGCCCATCGACGACCGCTGCATCTCGTCGATCTGGGCGATGGCGTCGTTGAGGGCGGCGAGCACGAGGTCCTCGAGCATGGCCACGTCGTCGGGGTCGACGGCGTCGGGGCTGATGGTCACGTCGAGGAACTGCATCGAGCCGGTGACCGTGATCTCCACGGCACCACCGCCGGAGCGACCGGTGACCTCGGCCTCGGCCGCCTGGGCCTGCGCGTCCATGAGCTGGCTCTGCATCTCCATCGCCTGGTTCAGCAGGGCGTTGATGTCGAACTGGTCGGACACGGAGGTCTCCTGTGGGGGAAGGGGGGTTCGACCGGTGGGGGTCAGGCGGGCTCGTCGTCGGTGACGATCTCGGCGCCGGGGAACGCGGCGGTGATGCGGTCGAGCCCGGAGGTCGCCGCCTCGGGGGCGTCGGTCAGCTCGGCGGGGTCGATGGTGCTCTCCTCGGCCGGCGCGTCGTCAGGTGGAGGGGGAGCGACCGACAGGTGGGGGGCGGAGGGATCGGGCCCGCCGCCGCCGACCACGATGCGGACGGGGATCGACTGGCCGAACTGGGCGGCGAGAGCGGCCTCGACGTCGCTCTTGCACTCCTCGCAGCGGGGCACGTAGTGCTGGTTGGGGAGCTCGAAGACGGCGGTGCCGTCGACGACGTCGGCCCAGCGGCCGGCGGCCCAGCGCACCCTGGCCCGCTGCGGCAGGCCCTCGAGCATGGAGTCGCCCCACACCAGCGTGAGCTGGTCGCGGGAGGGGAGTGCGCCACCGGACGCGGGAGCCGCGGGTGCGGATGTCGCCGCAGGGGCGGGGGGCTCAGGTGTCTCGGCCGGTGAGGGTGGGGCGGCCGTCGCGGCTGGCGGTGCCGTCGCCGCGGGGGCGGGTGCCTCGTCGACCGGGGGAGCGGGAGGCTCCTGGGGCGGGGGTGCGTCGGTCGGTGCCGCGGGGCTGGCGGCTGCCGGTGCAGTCGGGGCCGCCGGAGCACCGGGACGAGCTGGCCGCGGGGGCGACGGAGGGCGGCTCGGGGCCTTGGCCGCGGTGGGCCGGGCGGGAGGTGCGCCGCCGCCGGGGCCACCAGTCTTCTGGCGCAGGATCTGGCGGGCGGCGTCGGCCCGGCTCCCGCCCTCGGGCATCGGCGGGAGCGCGACGTCGTCGTCGCCCTCGACGTCGTCGTGGACCTCGGCCTCGTCGGCCGCGGTCGGTGCCGGCTCGGCGGGTGCCGCCGGCGTGGGCTCTGCGGGTGCCGCCGGCGTGGGCTCTGCGGCGGCCGGGGTCGGAGCCGGTGCGGGGGCCGGGGCCGGGGCTGAGGCCGCGGCCGCGGCGGGCCGCGGGGCGGCGGGTGGCGCGCCCTGCTCGAGGCGGGCGATGCGCTCCGCCAGCGACGCGACCGACGTGTCGGCGTCGGGGCGGGTGAGGCGCACGAGGGCGACCTCGAGCGGGATGCGGGGATCGAGCGCGTCCTGGATCCCGACGAAGGCGTCGCCCAGCAGCTCGAGGGCCCGGGTGGCACCGGGAGCGGTGAGGCGGCGGGCCTGGTCGGTGACCCTGGCCTGGTCGGCCTCGGAGAGCCGAGACAGGTCGGCGTTGACCGAGGCGAGGAAGACGTCGCGCAGACGGGCGATGAGCGACTCGCCGAGCACCCGGGGGTTGCGGCCCCGGCTCATGGCGGCCTCGACGGCCACGAGGGCGCGGCCGGTGTCGTGGTCGCACAGCGCTTCGAGCAGCTCGTCGACGGCATCGGTGGAGTCGGGCGCACCGCCGGCGGCGACGACCCGGTCGAGGGCGGAGAGCGTGTCGCGGGCCGAGCCGCCCCCGGTGCGCAGGACGTAGGTGCGGCCCTCGGGCGAGAGCTCGAGCCCGGCGTCGGCGACCACGAAGTCGACCAGGCCCTCGAGGTCGACCGCCGGGAGGAGGTGGACCTCGAAGTGCTGGGTGCGGCTGCGGATGGTGGGCAGGACCTTCTGCGGGTCGGTGGTGGCCAGCACGAACACGACGTGGTCGGGCGGCTCCTCGAGGGTCTTCAGCAGCGCGTTCGACGCCGCCGGCGACAGCATGTGGACCTCGTCGAGGATGTACACCTTCGTGCGGCCCGGCGTGCCCAGGGACGCCTTGGCGATGAGGTCGCGGACGGCCTCCACACCGTTGTTCGACGCGGCGTCGAGCTCGTGGACGTCGAAGCTGGTGCCGCCCTCGATCGACAGGCACGAGGCGCACTCGCAGCACGGCTCGCCGCCGACCGGGTTCTCGCAGTTCAGGACCTTGGCGAGGATGCGGGCGGTCGAGGTCTTGCCCGTGCCGCGTGGGCCGGAGAACAGGTAGGCGTGGCCGACCCGGTCCTCCACGACCGCGTTGCGCAGGGCGTTGACCAGGTGCTCCTGGCCCCGGACCTCGCTGAAGCGACGGGGCCGATAACGACGGTAGAGCGACTGGTAGGCCATCGACGCCGAGCCTACCGACCACCCACAACCCCCGCCGCCGCCCCCACCCACCCCCTGGCTCGTTCGGCGGGCCTGGAGGCCGCCACCTTCCCCCAACTTGGCTCAGTTGGCGCCCCTGGAGGGGCTCCAGGTGAGCCAGGTCCCCCCTGTCACACGCCGACGTGGCTCAGTTGGCGCCCCTGGAGGGGCTCCGAGTGAGCCACATCGGAAGACACGGGGACTTCGGGCAAGCGACGTGCCTCCTGCATCGGTGTCACACCCCCTTGGTTGACTCTCTGCCATGGCGGAGAACGAGGACTGGACACAGATGGCGGCGAGACAGCACGGCGTCGTGTCGCGCCGGCAACTGGCCGAGCGCGGACTGACATCGAAGGCGGTGCGGCACGCCGTGGCGAGTGGACGTCTCGCGTGGGCGAGCCCGAGGGTGCTCACGGTGGTGGGATCACCGGACACACCACTGCGGCGCCTTGCCGCAGCCGTTCTCGACGCCTCCGACGCCGCTCTCGCACTCCACACCGCCATCGCTCTCTGGGGTGTGCCGGGCTGGGACCTCGAGCCCGCTCACCTCTTGACCACCCGTACGCCCCATCGCGGCTCACGGCGTCTCGGGGTCGTCCACAGCGCCGTGAGGCTGACCGAAGGCGACATCGGAGAAGTTCACGGGCTGAGGGTGACGACCCCCGTTCGGACGCTGATCGACCTCTCCGGTCGGCTCCACCCGGCCAAGGTCGCTGACCTCTGTGACGACCTCCTGCGCCGACGTCTCATGTCGCTCGAGACCTTCCATTCCTCCGTAGGCGCACTTCCGCGGTTCGGCGGCATCGGGGGCTATGCGCTACTCCGGTCCCTCGTTGCCGAGCGGCCGCTGGGGTACCGGCCCACCGGGTCGAAGCTCGAGCGGCGCTTCGAGGAGATCCTGGAGCGGGCGGGCGAGGCCCCCTTCGAACGGCAGGTCGACCTCGGTGACGACGAGGGTTGGATCGGCCGGGTCGACTTCGCCGACCGCCGCCTGAAGGTGATCGTCGAGGTCCAGGGCGAGACCTTCCACTCCAGCCTGAGCGACCGGCGCCGGGACGCGGAGCGGTTCCGCCGCCTCCGCGCCGCCGGGTGGATCGTCGTGGAGGTCACCGAGGACGAGATCTTCCGGAGGCCCGAGCTCGTTCTCGAGCGGGTGCGCTCGGCCCGGGCCTTCGCCCGAACCCAGGCCGCCTGAGCCGACACCAGGGGCCGGGAACGGGTCGGGCCCGCCTCTGGAGGCGGGCCCGATCGTGACTGCTGGCGGAGGGAGTGGGATTCGAACCCACGGTGAGTTTCCCCACACACGCTTTCCAAGCGTGCCGATTCGGCCGCTCTCGCACCCCTCCAAGGGTGTCCCGGTCGGCACGCCGTCCGGGCTCTGGGAGCGACAGGGTATCCTGTCTGCCGGCCCGCTCTCGCGTGTGGCGGTCGGGCCCTGTGCAATCGGAACCCGTGAACCGAGTCAGGGCCGGGAGGCAGCAGCTCTCAGCGGGAACTCCGATGTGCCGCAGGTCACCTGACCGTCACACGGGGGAGCGGGCCTCGTCGCGCCCGGTCCCACACCCGTGGCTCGTTTCGGCACGCTCCAGCGTGCTCGATCGAGCCACGGGGGATGGACGACCGGCGGCGGTGGCTCGTTTCGGCACGCTCCAGCGTGCTCGATCGAGCCACGAGGTGGGGTGAGTAGGGTCCGAGGCCATGGTGACCGACGACGAGCTCATGGCCCTCGCGATCGAGGAGGCCCGCGCCGCGCTGGATCACGGCGACGTGCCCATCGGTGCCGTCGTGGTCATCGACGGCCAGGTCGTCGCCCGTCGCCACAACGAGCGTGAGCTCACCGGCGACCCCACCGCCCACGCCGAGGTGCTCGCCCTGCGCGACGCCGCCGCGGCCGTCGGATCGTGGCGTCTCGTCGGCGCCACCATGGCCGTCACGCTCGAGCCGTGCCCGATGTGCGCCGGCGCCCTGGTCAATGCCCGGGTGGAACGACTCGTCTACGGGGCCCGGAACCTCGACGCCGGGGCCACCGGCTCGCTCTACCACCTCGGCTCCGACCCCCGGCTGAACCACGAGTTCGCCACCACCGCCGACGTCCGGGGCGACGAATGCGCCGCCCTGCTCACCGACTTCTTCGCCGAGCGGCGCTGAGCCGGAACGCGCCGATCTGCGTTCGCCCGCCCCGCCGGACGGCCGCTAGTGTCGCCGACGGAGAGTTGCCAGAGCGGACGAATGGGGCGGCCTCGAAAGCCGTTGTGGGTTTCGGCTCACCGTGGGTTCGAATCCCACACTCTCCGCCACCTGACACCGGCGCCCGTGAGGGCGCCGGTGGCGCGTCCGGGCCCGGGCAGGAGCCCCGGAGCACTGGTCGTGGCCCACCCAGGAGTCGTCCGGAACGCCCGGCCGTAGCCTGACAGCGCCATGCGACCTCCTGCCTCGATGCACATGATGATGAACACCGACGCCGACAAGGTCGCCGGAGCGAAGCTCAACCGCCGCACCGCCCGCCGTGTCCTCGGCTTCGCCCGCCCCTACCGCGGGGCGATCATCGCCTTCGTCGTGGTGATCGTCGTCGAGTCGGTGCTCGCGCTCGTGCCCATCTTCGTGTTCAAGCGGATCATCGACGTGGCCATCCCCGATGGCAACAGGACCCAGCTCCACGCCCTCGCCGGCCTCGCCCTCGTCGCCGCGTGCGCCATCGCCGGGCTCTCGTTCATCGAGCGCTTCTACTCCTCGCGCATCGGTGAGGGGCTCATCTACGACCTGCGGGTGAAGCTGTTCGACCACGTCTCGGCCATGCCGATCGGCTTCTTCACCCGCACCCAGACCGGCGCCCTGATGAGCCGCATGAACAACGACGTCATCGGCGCCCAGCGGGCGGTCACCACCACGCTCGGGTCGGTCGTGTCCAACGTCATCGTGCTCGGCACCACCCTGGCCGCCATGCTCGCGCTCGAGTGGCGGATCACGATCCTGGCCCTCGTCCTCCTGCCCGTCTTCGTCGTGCCGGCCAAGCGGGTCGGTCGCCGCCTCTCCGCCATCACGCGGGAGGGCTTCGACCTCAACTCGGCCATGAACACCCAGATGACCGAGCGCTTCAACGTCTCGGGCGCGCTGCTGGTGAAGTTGTTCGGCCAGGGCCACCGCGAGTCGAAGGCGTTCTCCGATCGGGCCGGGCGGGTGCGCGACATCGGCATCAAGAGCGCGATGTACAGCCGCACCTTCATGATCGCCCTGGCCCTCGTCGGAGCGGTCGGCACCGTGCTGGTGTACTGGCTCGGTGGGCAGCTGGTGATCTCCGCCACCATCAGCCTGGGCACGCTCGTGGCCATGGCGGCCCTCGTCGTGCGCCTCTACGACCCGCTCACCCAGCTCTCCAACGCCCGGGTCGACATCATGACGGCGCTCGTCTCCTTCGACCGGGTCTTCGAGGTCCTCGACCTGGCAAACCCCCTCACCGACCGTCCGGGTGCCGTCGACCTCGTCGACCCGGCCGGACGCATCGAGATCGACCATGTGACCTTCCGCTACTCCTCCGGCGCCGAGGTCTCCCTCCGGTCCCTCGAGATCGGCTCCAGCGGTGCGGTCGACGACGGCCCCGGCTCCGAGGTCCTCCACGACGTCAGCGCCACGATCGAAGCCGGTCAGCTCGTCGCCCTCGTCGGTCCCTCCGGTGCGGGCAAGACGACGCTCTCGTCGCTGATCCCGCGCCTCTACGACGTCACCGAGGGCGCGCTCCGCGTCGACGGCCACGACGTCCGCGACCTCACCCTCGACTCGCTGCGGGCCGCCATCGGCGTGGTGTCGCAGGACCCCCACCTCTTCCACGACTCGGTCGCCGAGAACCTGCGCTTCGCCCGCCCCGAGGCCTCCAACGTCGAGCTGGTCGAGGCGTGCAAGGCCGCCCAGATCCACGACGTGATCATGGCGCTGCCCGACGGCTACGACACCGTCGTCGGCGAGCGCGGCCATCGCCTGTCGGGTGGCGAGCGCCAGCGCCTGGCCATCGCCCGGATGCTGGTGAAGGACCCGGCGGTCGTCGTCCTCGACGAGGCCACCAGCCACCTCGACTCCGAGAACGAGTCGCTGGTGCAGCAGGCGCTGGCCACCGCTCTCTCGGGCCGCACCGCCGTGGTGATCGCCCACCGACTGTCGACGATCGTGGGTGCCGACCAGATCCTCGTGCTCGACGGCGGCCGCATCGTCGAGCGCGGCCGTCACGATGAGCTCCTGGCGTCCGAGGGCCTCTACGCCGAGCTCTACCGCACCCTGGTGCGCGGCGACATCGGCGACCTCGAGGCCACCGGCCCCACCGTCTGAGGCGCGGTCCCTCGTCGGGCGGGGCTCGTACCTCTTGGTGAAGGGTTCTCTGGGAGAGCCCGTAGCGGCCCCGGTCTCGGCGGTGCAGCCGGACCGGAACCCGTTTCGTTTCGCGTCGCCTGTGGTCAGCCCGCCGGGGAGAGCAGGGGTCGCAGGCGGGGGAGGAGCTCCCGTCCGAGCACGCCGATCTGCTCCTGGGCGGCGTCGGGGTCGACCCCGGGTGCGTGGATCCGCAGGTTGAGGCACGTCGACCCGCTCGCCCCGAGGACGTCGGCCAGCTCCTCGGCCATCGCGTCGGCGTCGTCGCCGGTCATCCACCCCGATCCCCGCCAGTGCTCCTGGCGCTGGGCGGGGGTGTAGCCCTTGTAGATGTCGAACTGGGCGTCGAAGGCGGCGGTCGGCGGCTCGCCCAGCCACACCCGGCGCACCAGCACCCTCGGCCCGGTGCCCCCGGCGCCGGCGTGCTCGTCGGAGAGCCGCCGCAGGCGTTCGACCACGCTGGCGCCGTCGTAGATCACACCGATGCCGCACGCCGCGGCCCGGCGCGCCGCCGCCGGGCTCATGGCGGTGCTCACCATCGGGATCGCCCGCCCCGCCGGAGCCAGGGCGGACAGGGCCCGATCGCCGTCGAGGGGCCCGAGCTCCTCGCCCCGCAGCATGGCGGCCAGCCGGGGAAGGTCGCGCTTGAAGCGGGGCACGGCCTCGTCGAGCTCCGCGTCCATCGCCTCGAAGTCGAGCGGCAGGGAGCCGGGACCGACGCCGATGCCCACCCGCCCGGGGAAGCGGGCGTCGAGCCACGCCACCTCCTCGGCCAGCAGCGCCATCGGCCGGAGGGGGAGGAGGACGGGCGCCGCCGCGGCCCATCCCCGGGCCATGACGGAGAGCTGGAACCCGGCGACCTGCAGCGGGTTCGGTAGATAGCCGGCAAACCCTCCGTGGTGCTCCGAGGTCATCACCCCGTCGAAGCCGACGTCGGCGGCGGTGGCTGCCATGGTGCAGAGGCGATCGACGATCTCCGTCGCCGGCAGCTCGTTGTGGGGGTAGAGCCGGAGTGACACCGAACCGGGCCCCATCGGGGACGAGCTGGGATCAGGGGCGGTGCTGGGCATGGTCCGACATTACGGGCGGCGGGAGGCAGGCATGGTCAGCCGCCCCCGCGCCCTCACGTGGCCTCAGCAGACCCGCTGCTCGGTGTTCGGGTCGAGGCCGCCGGCCAGGCCGAAGCAGGGCCGTCCGGGGTCGAGGTCGAGCCGTGAGCCCGGCCCGAGGTTGCGGAACACGATGGTGGAGGCACCGGTGGCGTGGTCGACCACGTAGATCTTGTAGCTGCCGCTGAGCATCGGCCAGCTCTGCAGCGACGACCCGGAGTTCACGATCACGGCGAACCCCTCCTCGGGGTAGTACGCCGAGGTGACCATCGTCCATGGAGGCATCTGGAAGGCGGCGACCTCGAAGCGGCGGTCTGGCCACGGTCCTCCGGCGACCGAGCCGGCCAGGCGGAACGAGCCGGGGATGGCGTCGGTGATCGGTCGCATGGCGCCGATCGGCCCGCTCGACGCGAAGTTCCCGAGGGTCCTCTGGTCGAAGCGACCGGTGATGCGGATACCGCCCTCGTTCGCCCCGGGGTAGAACTCGAGCGCCCATGCGGTGGCCTTGTCCGACCAGCCGTGCATGACCACGCTGTCGGTGTCGGTGCACCACCCCTGGCCGCCGCAGTGGTTGTTGTCGGCCCCACCGATCACCACGGCACCCAGCTGGGGCCCGCCGGCAGTGTAGTTCACGTGTCGGTAGTAGCTCGACCGGCCGAGGTTGGCGTCCTGGCAGGCGGCGTAGAAGCGGTCGTTGTAGACGACGTTCGAGTCCTGGGTGTCGACCTGGAGGTGGCACGGGTTGTACTCGTCGGGCCCGAGCAGGATGTCGACGCCCATGATCCCGCCGGCCGAGTGGGCACCGGAGATGTCGATCAGGGCGCCGTTCGCCTTCCGCACCGGTGTGATGCCACCGGAGTCGGGCTGGCAGGCGGAGACGAGCAGCGCCAGGGCGACGAGGGCCAGCGCGGCGATGCGGCCCCTGCGGCGGGCGGTCGCGGAGGCGATGGGTCGGCGCGTGCGCATTGGGACTCCTCGATAGGGCTCTCTCCGCTCATCGGCACCCGGGACGCCGATCTTGAAGCGGTCGCGTACGGTCGTGCCATGGAGAGCGACGTCACCGAGCTGGTCGAGCGGCTGTGGGCCCACGAGCAGATCCGGCAGCTGGCGGCCCACTACGCCGTGGCCATCGATTCCCGCGACCTCGACGCGCTGGTGGCGCTCTTCGTCGACGACGTGAGGGTCGGTCGCGACACCTACGGCCGAGACGCCCTCAAGCAGTCGTTCGACGCGTCGCTGCGGGCCATCGGCATCTCGATGCTGAACGTCGGCACCCACGCCATCGACCTCGTCGACGCCGATCACGCCACGGGGTCGGTCTACTGCCACGGTCAGATCCAGGACGGCGACCGTTGGATCCATCAGTCGATCCTCTACCGCGACACCTACGAGCGGCGCGACGGCACCTGGTTCTTCGTTCGCCGGATCCACGAGCTCTGGTACGGACTGGAGGTCGATCCGAACCCGCTCGACCAGGAGCCGGCCGACTGGCCGGTGCACCACGACGGGCTCGGAACGGTGCCCGGGTCGTGGCCGACGTGGACGAGATTCTGGGCCGAAGGTCCCGGCGATGATCCAGTGACCTGATGTCCTGCCCCGGCTAACGTCCGCCGCGGGGCCGTGTGGTCCCGATCGTGAGACGTCCTGGAGGAGTCATGTCCGACACCACCCCGCCCGCGGGGGACGCCACACCGGAAGGCGGCGCTCCCACCCCTCCGCCGCCCCCGGGCGGAGCGACCCCGCCTCCGCCCCCGGCGGCCCCGACTCCGCCGCCGCCCGCCGCCGCCACGCCGCCTCCGCCCCCTGGTGGCGCGACGCCTCCTCCGCCTCCCGGTGGGGTCACCCCGCCGCCGCCGCCCGGTGGCGCGAGCACCCCTCCGCCTCCGGCGGCACCCGTGCCGCCGCCCACCGCCCCGGTGCCCCCGCCCGCTCCCGGCCCGGCTGCCTACACGCCGCCGCCCACGGGCAACTACGTCGCCCCGCCTCCGGCGGCCGGTGGTGGCCAGAGCAACGGCATGGCGGTCGCCGCGCTGGTGCTCGGCATCCTCACCTTCGTGTGCCTCGGACCGATCGCCGGCATCCTCGCCATCATCTTCGGGTTCCTGGGCATGAAGAAGGCGAACGAGACGGGCACCGGCAAGGGAATGTCGATCGCCGGCATCGTGCTCGGCGCGGTCGGCACCGTGGCCACCATCGTGGTGTTCATCCTCATCGTCGTCGCGGGCAACTCGGTGTCCAACAACGTGCAGGACGCGTTCGGGCCGGTCGACAAGTCCGACTACACGCTCACGACCGACACGTGTGAGATCGACCAGTACGGCGCCGTGACCTTCGACGGCACCCTGAAGAACACGTCGAACAAGGACCTCGACATCAACATCGTCGGCGAGATCCGCAACGCCAAGTCCGACGTGCTGCTGTCGACCGAGAACGACTACATCACCACCACCGAGGGCGACACCGTGAGCTGGTCGCTCGACACCTACATCGACAAGCCGGTCGACATCACCTGCAAGGTCACCGAGGTGAACAACTGGTTCAACTGATCTCCGGGTGAGCGGCTCCCGAGCCGCCCGTCAGAGGGTCTGCTGCGGCGCCCGGCCTCGTGCCGGGCGCCGCTCGCGTCCCGGGTCAGGTGGCGGACGACCAACGGGCGACGGCCTCGGCGTGGTCGCGCTCGTTGAGGTCGGCGTAGGCCGCCGAGAAGCCGACCATCGACTCACCCATCGTGTTGCCGTTGCCGAGGTAGGACGCGATGGCGACGGCATCGCCGCTGCGGGCGTGGGCCCGGGCGAGGGCGACACCGCACAGCTGGGAGTAGATGCCCAGCACGACCGGGCTCATGGCGTCGATGTCGGCCGAGATCTTCCAGTCCCAGAGCTGGCGGAAGTAGTGGTCGTGGGTGGCGCCGTCGGGAGTGGCGATGCGCTCCCAACCGAGGAAGATGTCGCTGCCGGCCTGCACCGTGCGCTGACCTTCGACGACCCGTCGGCCCTGGTGCTGGTACGGGGAGCGCCCGAGGTAGGGCTCGAGCACCGACCGCTCGGCCTCCTTCACCTGGAGGAACAGGGGATCGCCGTCCTCCCGACCGAGCAGGAGGGCCACCCAGCAGCGGGTGCCCACGCTGCCGACGCCGACGACCTTGCGGGCCAGGTCGACGAACCGGTAGCGCTCGAGCAGCTGGCGTCGGTCGGGCTGGAGGGTGCGGCGGTAGTTCTGGAACGCCTCTCGGACCAGGCCGATGAGCTGGTCCCGGTCGCCGGCGCTCATCAGCTCCGACACGGGCTGCAGCACGGGCGGGTCGCTGGCGAAGCGGATCTCGCCGTCTTCGACGACGGTCAGCCGGGTCAGCGCCTTCATGCGGTCCTTGTTCTTGGCCTTCGCCAGGTTCCGCTGCACCCGGGCGAGCACGTCCGGGGTGACCTCGCCACCGTGGTCGGCGAGGATCTGCTCGGCGCCGATCTGGAGGTACCAGAGGTCGAGGTGGTCCATGCCGGCGAACCGGTTCATGGCCGAGGCGTAGGCGCGGGCCAGGGTGAGCTGCACGGCCTCACGGTCGGCGGTGGCGTGGCCGTTCGAACGACCGGCGACCTCGAAGCTGGCGGCGAGGCGCTTGACGTCCCACTCGAAGGGCCCGGGCAGCGTCTCGTCGAAGTCGTTGATGTCGAAGACGAGGTTGCGCTCCGGCGTGGCGAAGCCACCGAAGTTGGCGAGGTGGGCGTCGCCGCACAGCTGGACCTTCAGGCCCGTCCGCGGGGCCGCCGCCAGGTCGGCAGCGAAGATGGCCGCGGCACCCCGGAAGAAGGTGAAGGGCGACACCGCCATCCGTTCGCGGCGCAGCGGCACCAGGTCGGGCACCCGCCGGGTCTCCTGCTCGGTGAGCAGCCCGATGGGATCGCGGTCGGCTGCCGGTTCGAACGTGCCGAGCTCGCGCCGCGGCAGCTCCTTGCGCACGGCCCGCCCGAGGGCGCGCCGTTCGCCGACGCTGGGGTGCGGGACGACGGGTCGGATGGTGGTCGGTCGCTCAGCCATCGATGCCTCCGGTGGTGGGTGGGGTGGTGCACTCGTGACATGTCATCGGCCGTCGCCGCCGTCCTCTGCAGCGATGGCGGCCAGGGCGGTGTCCATGCTCGGGTAGAAGTGGCCCGCGTCGAGGGTGTTCATGAGGCCGTACCGCAGCGCCATGTCCTGCAGGCGGCTGCGCATCTCGACGAAGGCGAGGTGGATGCCCCTGGCGTTGAGCTCCTCGTCGAGGTCCTCCAGCATCGCGGCCGCGGTGACGTCGATGTCGGTGATCGCCTCGCACTGCAGCACGATCCATCGGCAGTCCGGCCGCGTCGCCAGCTCCCGGACCTGGCGGCGGAACGCGCCGGCGTTGGCGAAGAAGAGGGGTGCCTCCCACCGGTAGACGGTGATGCCGGGCAGCTCCCGGGCCTCGGGGCGTCCTTCGGTGCTGTGCCAGCCGTCGAGGTCGTCGACCCGGCCCAGCACGGCGCCGTTCGGCCACCAGCTCCGGCGGAAGAAGAGCATCACGGCCAGCAGGATGGCGATGAGGATCCCCTGCAGGACTCCGAAGACGATGACGCCGAGGGTGGCGGTGAGCGAGAGCAGCAGGGCGCTGCGGCGCACGTCCCAGTAGCGGCGCAGGGAGCGCAGATCGATGAGGAAGATGGCGGCGGCCATGACCACCCCGGCCAGCGCCGACTGGGGGAGGTCGGCCACCAGACCGTTCAGGAACAGCAGCAGCACGGCCACGATGCCGGCTCCGACCACCCCGGCGAGCTGGGTCTTGGCGCCGGCCTGTTCAGCCACCGCGGTGCGTGAGGCGCTGGTCGAGATGGCGAACCCCTGGAACAGCCCCGTGGCGACGTTGGAGGCGCCGATGGCGACCATCTCCTGGTTCGGGTCGACCTCCTCGTCACGCCGGGCGGCGAAGCTCGACGCCGTGGCGATGGCGTCGGTGAGGCTGACCAGCGTGATGCCCACCGCTCCGAGCAGCAGCAGCCCCGCGTCGTGCAGCGAGGTCCACGGCAGCGACGGCCGGGGGATCCCCTGAGGGAGGGTGCCGACGGTGGCCACGCCCTTGGTCGAGAGGGAGAACGCGGCCGAGACGACCGTGGCGCCCACCACGGCGACGAGCACCGCGGGCAGGGTGCGGGTGATGCGGGGGAGGACGAGGAGCACCAGCAGCACCCCCACGCCGACGGCGAGGGCCTGCCACACCGTCTCGTCGAGGTTCTCGACGAAGCCCCGCAGCTCGGTGAAGAACCCGTCGCCGTCGACGGAGTAGCCGAAGAGCTTCGGGAGCTGGCTCACGATGATGGTGACGGCGAGCCCGTTGAGGTAGCCGACCTGGACCTCGCTGGAGAGGAGGTCGGCGACGAAGCCGAGCTTCCCGAGGCCGAGCCCGAGCTCGATGAGCCCGACCATGATCGACAGCATGCCGGCGAGCACCACGGCGGTGGCCGGGTCGTCGGTGACCGCCAGCGGGGCGATGGCGGCGAGGATCATGGGCGCCAGCGCCGAGTCGGGCCCGAGGACCAGCACCCTCGAGGGGCCGAAGATCGCGTACCCGATCAGGCAGGTGACGGTGGTGTAGAGGCCCGTGACCGCCGGGAGGCCGGCCAGCTCGGCATAGGCCATGCCCTGGGGCACCAACATGGCCGCGAGCACGACACCGGCGATGAGGTCGGGGGCCAGCCAGCGCCGCTGGTAGGTGCGCACCAGGCGCACCCCGGGAACCCAACGCTCGACACCGCTCGCGGTGGGCGCAGAAGGTGAGGCGGTCATGGCGCCTCCGTCGCAAACGACGAGTCGCCGCCACCCGAGGGGTGGCGGCGACCGGGTCGCACGTCTCTGGGGCGGAGCGGGTGGCTCATGGCCGGCATGCGCTCCGCCGGTCCGTCAGGACCCGAGGATCTTCGCCTTCTGGGCGGCGAACTCCTCGTCGGTGAGGATGCCCTGGGCGTGGAGCTCGCCCAGGTCCTTGAGCTGCTGGATCATGTCGCTCTGAGCCGGTGCGGCCGGAGCGGCAGGGGGAGGCGGCGCCGCGGCCGCGGTCTGCTGCTGGTAGGCCTGCTCGCGCTCGGCGGCGATCTGGGCGTCGCGGTCGGTGTACTTCTCGGCCTGGCGGCGCTGCACCCGCCCACTGACGGCGGTGGCGGTTCCGGCGATGACCGCGGTGCGGGCGACGCCTCTCATGAGTCCGGGCATGTCGGTTCCCTTCAGTCGTCGGCTGCGTCGAGCAGCTCGAGGGCTTCGTTGATGTCAGCGGCGGGGATGCGGGCGCTGGCGATGAGCTCGCCACCGGCGCCGCGGACGGCGGCCACGAACGGCCGGGCCCAGGTGTTCTCGTACACGATCAGGGCGCCGATCGTGCCCGGGGCGAGGGCGTTGGCGGCATCGGCGAGGTCGTCGTCGCCGAGCAGGCCCGAGGCGGCGCCGGAGAAGGCGGTGATGCCGCCGACCTGGTCGGCGGTCAGGTCCTCGATCTCGATGCCGGAGAAGGTGCCGTCGGCGTTCTTCGCGATGACGAGGAGGTCGAGGATGGTGACGACGCCTCGGTCGACGAGGTCGAACAGGGCGGCGGCGGCGGAGCCGTCGAGGCGGTCGGATTCGTCGAACTCGAGCAGGATGAAGTCGACCGGGCCGGCGACGTCTTGGTCGGTGGTCATGCAGGTCCTCCGGGGACGGGAGATCGGCGAGGTCGTCGGTGTCGGGGCCTCGCCACGACCCGGACCTCGTGCACACGACTGTGTGCGTTGGGTACGGACACTAGCCATAGCGTCCCACGGGCGTCCTTGCCTCACCCCGTCGGGGTGGAGTCAGTCGAAGCAGGTGGCGACGAACGCCTCGAAGGCTGCGGTGTCGACCTCCACGTGAAGGGCCCCCTCGGCGTCGCGGCTCACGTTGAGCGAGGGGCAGAAGAAGCCGTCGTCTCCGGTGAAGAAGTGCGGCGACCCGATCACGCCCCGCTCGACGCCCTCGGCGTGGTCGGCGAGCACGGCGGAGGTGTCGTCGTAGGGCGACGTGATGCCGTGGTCGGCGGCCACCGCCTCGAGCACCGAGGCTTCGGCGATGTCGACACCCTCCTCGAAGAGCAGCTCCCGGAGGCGGAGGGCCACGCGCTCCCCGGTCGTCGTGTCGCGCCGGTAGGCCGCCGCGGTCAACGCCAGCGCCGGCATCGACGACGCGGGCAGGGCGTCCTCGCGGTAGTGGGCGAAGAGGTCGGGGGCGACCTGGTCACGGATGTCGACGACCTCTTCGTAGATGAAGGCGGGGTCGAGCGGCTTGCCGTTCACGATCTCCAGGGGCCAGGCGCGCACCAGGAGGCGCACGTCCTGCCGACCGAGCGACTCGCGCTGCTCGACGAGACGCCGGAGCCCGACGTGGGTGAAGGGGCAGGCGACGTCGGCGAACACCTCGATGACGGTCATGGGCCCATCCTGGCCGACATCGAGGCCCCGAGCCGATCCTTGGCGAGCTCATGCGACACCCGACCCGGCCGGGCAGAGCTGTGCGAGGCTGCGGCGATGCAGGTCCACCTCGTCGACGGCACCTACGAGATCTTCCGCTACCACTTCGCCCTGCCCTCCCACGTGACGGCCGACGGGCAGGAGGTGGCGGCCACGCGCGGCGTGGTCGGGTCGATGCTCGGGCTCCTGGAGGACGGCGCCACCCACGTGGGCATCGCGACCGACCACGTGATCGAGTCGTTCCGCAACGACATGTGGCCCGGGTACAAGTCGAGTGAAGGCATGCCCCCCGAGCTGCTCGGCCAGTTCCAGCTCCTCGAGGACGTGCTCGAGGCCGCCGGGTTCACCGTGTTCCCGATGGTGGAGTTCGAGGCCGACGACGCCATGGGTGCCGCGGCCGCGGTTGCCGACGCCGACCCCCGCGTCGACAAGGTGGTGATCTGCACCCCTGACAAGGACCTCGGCCAGTGCGTCGTCGGCGACCGGGTCGTGCAGCTCGACCGCCGCAAGGGCGTGGAGATCGACGCCGCAGGGGTCGAGGAGCGCTTCGGCGTGCCGCCGGCGTCGATCCCGGACTACCTGGCCCTCGTCGGCGACTCGGCCGACGGCTTCCCGGGACTTCCCGGCTGGGGGGCCAAGTCTGCGGCCGGCGTGCTGGCCCGGTACGGGCACCTCGAGCAGATCCCGGCGGGTGCCGACGACTGGGACGTCAGCGTGCGTGGGGCCGGCAAGCTCGCCGCGACCCTGCAGGACCAGTTCGAGCTGGCCCTGCTCTTCCGCCGCATCGCCACCGTCGAGCGCGACGCTCCGACCGTCACCGATGTCGAGGAGCTGCGCTGGGTCGGCCCCACGCCGCAGCTGCGGACCCTCGCCGAGCGCCTCGACGCCCCGAACCTCGCCGCCCGCGCCGAACGCCTCGCCGAGACGCGGAAGAGCCGGGGCTAGGCCCCGGCTCTCCTTCGATCCTGCGAGGTGGGTGCGCCGCCCGGGGGCGGGCGCCTCAGGCCTCGGACTTGTTGGCCTCGGCGGCGAGACGGGCGGCCTCGGCCTTGGCCCGAGCAGCCTTGGCCTCGGCCTCGGCGGCAGCCGCCTCGGCCTGGGCGATGGCGACCTCGTGCGACGCAGGGGCCTCGGGGGCGACGGCGGGTGCCTCGACCACGGGGACGACAACCGGAGCGACCTCGACGACCGGGGTGTCCTTGACCGACTTGCTGGCCTTCTCCCCGTCCTTCAGGCCCTTCTCGAACTCACCCTTGGCGGAGCCGAGGGAGCGAGCGAGCTTGGGCAGCTTGGCGCCACCGAAGAGCAGGGCGATGACGCCGAGAACGATGAGCCATTCGTAGCCACTGGGCATGGCGGGGGACCTCCTGCGGCGGTGTGCCGACGCGAACTGGTGAGCGGGTGCCAGGGTACGCCTCGACCGCCGGGATGTCGCCTCTGGCGTGTGAACCGATGATGAACGACCCCGCCGGAGGCGCGTCCCCCGTAACCTCCGGGGCATGGCGAGCCCGTTCACCATGGTGGAGGTGGCCGGCCGGGAGGTGAAGGTCACCAACCCGGCCCGGGTCATCTACGAGGCCACGGCCCGGACGCCGGCGATCACCAAGCTCGAGGTGTGTGAGTACTTCGCAGCGGTCGGCGAGCCGATGATGCGTGCGGTGGGCGAGCGCCCGACCGCCCTCGAGCGGTGGCCCAACGGCTACCGCGATGGCATGCGCCTCTCGACGGGTTACGGGGACGACGGTGACGGCTTCTACCAGAAGCGCCTGCCGAAGGGAGCTCCTGACTTCGTCGACTCGGTGGAGATCCGGTTCCCGAGCGGACGGGCCGCCAGGGAGATGTGCCCCACCGAGCCGGCGTCGGTCGTGTGGGCGGCCCAGATGGGGGCGCTCACGTTCCATCCCTGGCCGGTCCGCCGGCCCGACGTCGATCATCCCGACGAGCTGCGGATCGACCTCGACCCCCAGCCGGGCACGACCTTCGCTGATGTGGTCCGCGTGGCCGGTGTCGCCGACGAGCTGCTCACCGAGCTCGGCATCCGGGGCTTCCCGAAGACCAGCGGCAACAGAGGTGTGCACATCTACGTCCGCATAGAGCCGAGCTGGACCTTCGAGGACGTGCGCCACGCCGCCATCGGCTTCGGGCGGGAGCTCGAGCGCCGCGACGGTGGTGTCACCACCGCGTGGTGGAAGGAGGAGCGGGGGGAGCGGGTCTTCGTCGACTACAACCAGAACAACCGGGACCGCACCATCGCCAGCGCATGGAGCCTCCGGGCCCGGCCGGGGGCGCCGGTCTCGACCCCGCTCACCTGGGCGCAGCTGGCGTCGGTCGACGACCCGGCGGCGCTGAACCTCACCACCGTCCCGGCGATGCTCGCCGCCGACGGTGACCCGTGGGCGGGGCTGGACGACGTCGCGCATCCGCTCGACCCACTGCTGGAGCTGTGGGAGACCCTCCCGGGTGGTGAGCTGAACTTCCCGCCCGACTACCCGAAGATGCCGGGCGAGCCGCCCCGGGTGCAGCCGTCGAAGAAGGTGGCCGCCCACTGGGACGACGACGGGAACCGGGTCGCGGACTGACTCGGCGCATGGCGACCGACGGGGTCGAGGGTTCAGTCGAGCCGCAAGCGCGCCGATAGCTGTCGGACCGATCCGGCGCGTGGGTGCACCCCCTCCGCCGGCGGCGCGACCTCGGTCCGCCGGCGTCTGCGCGCATCGGCCCACCCACCTGCCCTGGAGGACCGTTGAGCACCCCCACCCGTTCCCTGTTCACCCGCCGCGTCGCCCCTCTCGTGGGCGTGCTGGCCCTCGCCGGTGGCTCCATCGGCGTCGCCCTCGTGACGGCCGCGCCGACCGCGGCCCAGGTCGCCCCCTGCGTGGCCACCGCCACCCCGAACCCCGTCCCTGTCGGCGTCCCGTACGTCGTCACGGTCACCGGTCTCGGGGCCAATGACGCGATCACCCTCGACCTGACCGACCCCAGCGGCGACACCGCGACCCTCACGGGCGAGAACGCCGACGCCTCCGGCGACTTCGTGTTGCCGCAGTCCGCGCCCATCGAGGGCGACGAGGGCACCTGGACCTACCAGTTCACCGGCAGCCCGTCCGGTGCCAGCTGCACGGTGGACGTCGTCGTCGTGGCCGCCCTGCCGACGACCACGACGACCACTGCGCCGTCGACCACCACCACGGTGGCCTCGGCGGTCGCCGTCGCCCCGGCCTTCACCGGCTGACCGTCACAGGACTCGACCGGCCCGTCCCGATCCCGCTCGTCGGGTGAGGGGCGGGCCGTCGCGCGTCAGGAGCCAGACGGGGTGTCGTCGGGCGTGTCGGCCGCGGTGGTGCCCTCCCGCAGTCCCTTCTCGAACTCGCCCTTGGCGGATCCGAGGGAGCGGGCGAGCTTGGGCAGCTTGGCGCCTCCGAACAACAGGGCGATCACGACCAGCACGATGAGGATGTCGGGGCTGAAGATCTCTGCGAGGACCACGGGTGCTCCCTTCCCGGGTCGGCCGGCCGGCGGTGCCGGCGTCGGGGCACGACCCCGACGGGCGACGGTACGACCGGTGGGCGCGGTTGTCCGCGCGCCCCGTCAGATCCCGAAGATGCGGTGCAGCTCGTACGGCGGCACCTGCTCGAGCTGCCCGAAGGTGCACGTGTGGGGGTCGCGGTCGGGGCGGAAGCGCACCAGCCGCGTGGCATGGCGGAACCGGCCGCTCTGCACGTGCTCGTAGGCCACCTCGGCCACCAGCTCGACGCGCAGCGCCGTCCACGACATGTCCTTGGTGGCGTTCCACCGGTTGGGTGCGCCTGGCATGCGGCCGCCCTCGTCCGCCCCCGCCGGGGTGCCCCAGCCGGCCCACGGGTGCTCGGCCAGCGCGTCGGCCTCGTAGGGGGCGACCTCGGCGACGAGCTCCTTGCGCCGGGCGGCGGTGAAGCTGGTGGCCACTCCCATGTGGTGCAGCGCGCCCTCGTCGTCGTAGAGCCCGAGCAGCAGCGAGCCCACGCCGTCGCCGCTCTTGTGGGTGCGGTAGCCGGCGACCACGCAGTCGGCGGTGCGCTTGTGCTTCACCTTCAGCTGGGTGCGCTTGTCGGGGACGTAGGGCCCGTCGAGGTCCTTGGCCATGACCCCGTCGAGGCCGGCCCCCTCGAAGCGCACGAACCAGTCCTCGGCCGTGGCGCGCTCGGCGGTGACCGGCGTGAGGTGCACCGGTGCGGAGGCGTCGGCCATCGCCGCCTCGAGCCGGGCCCGACGCTCGGAGAGCGGACGGTCCATGAGGTCGTCGTCGCCCAGGGCCAGCAGGTCGAAGGCGACGAAGCTCGCCGGGGTCTCGAGCGCCAGCTTGGCGACTCGTGACTCGGCCGGATGGATCCGCTGCTGCAGGGCGTCGAAGTCGAGGCCGTCGGCGGTGGCCACCACGATCTCGCCGTCGACCACGCAGCGTTCGGGCAGCTCGCGCAGCAACGCCGCCGCCAGCTCTGGGAAGTAGCGGGTGAGCGGGCGCTCGTTGCGGCTGCCCAGCTCGATCTCGGCGCCGTCGCGGAACACGATGCAGCGGAAGCCGTCCCACTTGGGCTCGAACTGCCACCGATCGCCGTCGGGGACGGCATCGGTCGCCTTCGCCAGCATCGGTGCGACAGGGGGCATCACGGGCAGTTGCACGGGCCGGACGATACGCCGGTCGCCCGCATTCCACCGGCCCTCCCAGCCATCGGTAGTGTTGCCGCCATGTCGGACCATCCCATGACCGAGCGCCTGGCAGAGCTGGCACAGCGCAAGGAAGAAGCCCTCCACGCCGGGTCTGAGCGCTCCGTGGAGCGCCAGCACGCCAAGGGCAAGCTGCTCGCCCGCGAGCGGATCGAATACCTCCTCGACGAGGGCTCGTTCCACGAGCTCGACATGCTGGCCCGCCACCGGGCCCACGAGAGCGGCATCGAGGAGCGCCCCTACACCGACGGTGTCATCACCGGCTGGGGCACCATCGACGGCCGCAAGGTGTTCATCTTCTCCCAGGACTTCACCGTCTTCGGCGGCGCCCTCGGCGAGGTCTTCGCCGAGAAGATCCACAAGGTGATGGACCTCGCCCTGTCGGTCGGCGTGCCGCTCATCGGCCTCAACGACGGCGCCGGTGCCCGCATCCAGGAGGGCGTCGTCTCGCTCGCCAGCTACGGCGGCATCTTCCACCGCAACGTGCTGGCCTCCGGCGTCACCCCGCAGATCTCGGTGATCCTCGGGCCATGCGCCGGCGGCGCGGTCTACAGCCCGGCCATGACCGACTTCATCTTCATGGTCGACGAGACCTCCCACATGTTCATCACCGGCCCCGACGTGGTGAAGACGGTGACGGGCGAGGAGGTCACCCTCGAGGAGCTGGGCGGCGCCAAGAGCCACGCCACCAAGTCCGGTGTGGCCACCTTCGTCTCGCCCGACGAGAAGGCCTGCCTCGACGACGTCAAGTACCTCTTCTCGTTCCTGCCGTCGAACAACCTCGAGGCCCCGCCCGAGCTGTTCTCCGGCGACGACCCCGAGCGCCTCTGCCCCGAGCTCGCCGAGATCATGCCGGCCAGCCCGAACATCCCCTACGACATGAAGAAGGTCATCGCGGCCGTCGTCGACGACGGTGACTTCTTCGAGTACTTCCCCCGGTGGGCCGGCTCGATCGTGTGCGGCTTCGCCCGCATGAACGGCCAGACCGTCGGCATCGTGGGCAACCAGCCGATGGTGCTCGCCGGCGTGCTCGACATCGAGTCCGCCGAGAAGGGCGCCCGCTTCGTGCGCACCTGCGACGCCTTCAACATCCCGCTGGTGACCTTCGTCGACGTGCCGGGCTTCCTCCCCGGTGTCGACCAGGAGTACGGCGGCATCATCCGCCACGGCGCCAAGCTGCTCTACGCCTTCTGTGAGGCCACCGTGCCCCGCATCCAGGTCATCACCCGCAAGGCCTACGGCGGCGCCTACGTGGTCATGAACTCCAAGTCCATCGGTGCCGACCTGGCCTTCGCCTGGCCCTCGGCCGAGCTGGCCGTGATGGGCCCGCAGGGCGCGGTCGAGATCCTCTACCGCCGTGAGCTGCAGGACGCCGACGACCCGGTCGCCCGCCGCGCCGAGCTGGTCGACGACTACACCGAGCGCTTCGCCAACCCGTACGTGGCGGCCGAGCGGGGCTTCGTCGACGACGTCATCGATCCGGCCGAGACCCGCCGCAAGGTCATCGCCGGCCTCGACCTCCTCAAGTCGAAGCGCGAGGAGCTCCCGCACCGCAAGCACGGGAACATCCCGCTGTGAGCCAGGGCTACTCGGTCTCGCCCGAGCCGACCATCGAGGAGGCCGCGGCCATCGCCGCGGCGCTCGAGGTCACCCGCCCGGTCGTGGTCGCCGCCCCGCCGGCACCGCGGATCTCGCGTTGGCGGTTCTCGGGCCGCTGGTGGACCAAGGCCGTGCCGGATCGCCGCGTCCGGCCCTGACGCCTCACCCCTGAACGACGAACGGTGCCGCCCGAGAGGGCGGCACCGTCGCGTCAGGGGTCCGGGCTCGTGCCCGAGGTGTCGGGCCTCAGCCGGTGAAGCTGGGCGCCACGGTCACCGCGCCGGCCACCGTGGTGCCACCCTTCGTCGTGGTCGGGGTGGTGGCGGCGAACGACAGCAGGGCGCTCGCCCCGAGCCCGCCTTCGGAGACACCTGCGCCGATCCGGCAGAACCCGTCGACCTTGCAGTCGATCGGGCCCGTCGGCGACTGGTAGCTGGTGTGCACGATGAAGGTGGTGGTGAATGCGCCTTCGGCGTCGGTCGTCACGAAGCGCACGTTGGAGAGGTCGCACCGTTCTGACGACTCGTCGCCGGTCACGCACTGCGCCATGCCGAGGCTGGTCGACGCTGGGTATCCCGCTCCGTGGACCGTGACCGTCTGGCCGTTGGCCAGCCCGGTCGACGGCGTGGCCGTCAGCGTGGGGGGCGGAGGCGGTGGCACCGACGCGTCGAAGGTGATGTCGGCGGTGTCGCCGGCCGAGGGGTCGCCGCTGCCGACGCCGATGACACAGGCCCCGGCCACGGCGCAGTCGGTGGTCCCCCCGTTGTAGAGCATGCGGTGGACCACGAAGGTCGTCGAGAAGGCCCCGTCGGAGCCGACGGTGATGAACTTGACCCCGGACACGTTGCAGTTCGAGCCCGAGCTCGACGGTGGGGTGGCGCACTGCACCACACCCATCCCGGCGTTCGCTTCGAAGTTGGCGCCGGTGACGGTGACGGTCTCACCCTCCAGGAGGTTCGTCGACGGGGTCACCGTCACGACCGGTGGCGGTGGGGGCGGGACCGAGGGATCGAACGCGATGGCCGCGGTCGCCGTGCCGCCCGAGCCGTCGGGCACCGTGCCGCCGCCGATGACGCACGACTCGACGGCGCAGTCGTGGTCGACCCCGGCGATGCGCAGCACCCGCCGAGGGGTGAACACCGTGGAGATGTTGCCCGAGGGACTGGAGGTCACGTACGCGATGTTGCTCAGGTTGCAGAAGTCCTGGCTGCCGCCGGGGATGCACTGCACGAACGCCAGCAGGGTGTCGCCGGGGAACCCCGACCCGGTGATGGTGACGTCGTCGCCCTGGACCAGGTTCGTCGCGGGGGTGACCGAGATCGTCGGGGCGGCCGGCACCGCCGGCTCCGCGCTGCTCGGCGCGGTGAACCCCAACGTGATGAGCACTGCGACGAGCCCGACGGCGGTCGCCCCGAGGCGTGAGCGCCGCCGTCGTTCGGGGCGGTGCCCGCGCTCGGGCCGGTGTGCGTCGACTTTGTTCACGGAGATCCGCCTCTCTCGTCGCCCGGCCAGGCGGCGCCCGCGCCTGGTTGCCTGGGTTCGCCTGGCCGGGTGTGTCCTGGTGTCGGACCGGCTCAGCCGGTGAAGTTGGGGGTCACGACGGTCTGGTCAGCCGGGCTGACCTGGGGCCCGGGGACGCCCGTGCGGAACAGGATCGGGGTGTTGGCGCTCGGGTTGCCGTTGGGCGGCACTCCGGCGCCGACCACGCACGCACCGGGGATCGCGCAGTCGACCACGCCCGTGTCGGTGGTGATGAACCGCTTGGCCCGCAGGGTGGCGGTGAAGCCGCCGGTGCTGTCGGGGTAGGCGAAGGTGAGTGTCGACATGTCGCAGCCACCGGGACCGCCGGCGTTCACCCGGCACTGGAGGACGCCGACGTTCGTGCGACGGGGGAACCCGGAGCCGAAGACCCGGATGAGCTGGCCGTCGTCGACTCCGGTCGAGGGGTCGAGGCTGATCGACGGGGGCGGGGGCAGCGGCGCGTTCGGGTCGAACTCGATCGGTGCGTCCGCCGTGAGGTAGCCGTCGAACAGGTCGATGGCCGCGACGACGCAGGCCCCCGGCTCGGCGCAGTCGATCGGGGTGGCGCCGCCGTAGAGGATGCGGTCGACGATCAGGTCGAAGGTGAACCCTCCGGTGTCGTCGGTCTCGACGAAGGTCCCGGGGCCGAAGCCGCAGCTGGGGCCCTGGGGGGCACCGGTCGGGCACTGCGACACCGAGACCGGGAAGTTCGGGTCGAAGTCGATGCCGGTGACGTGGACGGTGTCACCGTTGAGCAGGTCGGTCGAGGGGGTGACGGTGATCGTGGGAGGGGGCGGCGGCGGGACGCTCCCGTCGAACTGGATCGGGGCGGTCGCCCCGTCGCCGATCTCGTTCACCCCGGACAGCAGCACGCAGGCCCCGGCCGTGGCGCAGTCGGTCGAGGCCCCCTGGGTGCGCACGATGCGCCGCACGGTGATCGTGGTGGAGATGTTGCCGCTGCCGTCGGACAGGGCGTTGGAGGCGCTGTTGTAGCTGCAGTTGAACGGGTCGGTGGTCGGGGGGTCGAGGCACTCGAGCAGGGTGACCACGGTGTTCGCCGGGTACCCCGTGCCGGTCACCGTGACGTCCTGGAGGTTCAGCAGGTTCGTGGACGGGGTCACCGTGAGGGTGGGCGGTGGCGGCGGCGGGATGCTCGGATCGAACTGGATCGGGAAGTCGTCGCTGATCGACTGGTTGTTCACGTCGCCGGCGCCGATCTTGCAGGCTCCCGGGTCGGCGCAGTCGATGGGCGTGCCGGCGACGGTGAGGATGCGCCGGGGCGTGAACGAGGTGGAGAAGGTGCCCGCCGCGTCGGAGGGGGAGTAGGTCAGCGTCGACGTGTTGCAGTCGGCGACGCTCGACGACGGCACCTTGCACTGGATGATGCCGATGAGGGAGTTGGCCGGGTAGCCGGTGCCGGCGACGGTGACGACGTCGCCCGCCACCAGCAGCGTCGAGGGCGTGACCGTGATCGTGGCCGCCGCGGGCACGGCCACGACGGCCGGTGCCGCCGCCGGGGCCGGATCGGGAGCCGCGATCGTCGTGTCGGTCACGGGGGTCGTGTCAGTGGTGTCGGTCGACGGCACCGTGGTGTCCGGGACGGTGTCGTCGGCGGGTGCCTCGGTCGTGGTGGTGTCGTCCGCCGGGAGCGAGGTCTCGGTCGTCGAGCCCTGGGTGGTCGTGGTGGTGTCGGCCGGTTCGATGGCGCCGGTGCCCTCGGCGCCGGCCCCGGAGGGCAACGCCATCGCCACCATGGCCGCGATGAGGGCCAGCGCGACGAGGAGGGCCCGCAGGCCCCGCCGTCGAGGATCGGTGGAGGTCGTTCGACCCGCCGGGTCGGTCGGTCGTCGGTACATGGTCCGCCTCATGTGTCTGGCCCGCGGTCCGCCCCCGGGCACCGGATCAGTATGTCGCAGCGGGGCCGGCCCCGCAGGCTGGGTCAGCGTCCGGCGTTGACGATGCGGTTCCAGCTCTCGAGGTCGCGCTCGTCGGCCGGACGCCCCACGCGGGTGACGACGTCGACGTCGGGGGACTCCGCCCGCAGCGCCGCGGCGGTGCACTGCTCCTTGGGTCGGTGGGCGAACGGGTCGAACTGGTAGTGCGCCATCGCGTTCTCGTGGGAGATCTTGGCGATGGCGGCGTCGTCGAACCCGTCGAGGGTCTTCAGCAGCTCCTCGGGGGCGTTCGGCCAGGTGCCGTCGGAGTGCGGGTAGTCGGACTCCCAGCACACGTTGTCGAGGTTGAAGTGGTTGATCAGCTCCGGGCCCACGGTCTCCTTGATGAAGCAGACCAGGATGTGGTCGTTGAAGATCTGCGTCGGCCCGCCCGTCTTCGAGAAGTCGTGGTTGATCCAGCCGTGGTGGCGGTCGTTCACGTGCTCGGAGCGCCAGAGGAAGTAGGGGATCCAGCCGATGTCGCCCTCGGTGAGGGAGAACTTGAGGGTCGGGAAGCGCTCCCAGAACGTGGCCCACACCAGGTCGATCAGCGTGTAGACGGTGCCGGCCGACGACAGCGACATGGCCACGCCCGCGGGGGCGTCGACCGAGGTCTGGGCGCTGCGCGACGACGAGCCGAGGTGGCAGCAGATCACCGTGCCGGTGTCGCAGCAGGCGGCGAAGAGCGGGTCCCACTCGCCGGAGTGGATCGACGGCATGTCGAGCGCGGCCGGGTTCTCGGAGAAGGTCACCGCGTGGCAACCCTTCTCGGCCAGACGGCGCACCTCCTTGGCGGCCTCGTGCACGTCGAACAGGGGGAGGATGCCGCACGGGATGAACCGGCCGGGGTGCGACGCGCACCACTCGTCGACGTGCCAGTCGTTGTAGGCCTTGATCATGACGAGGTTGGTGGCGCGGTCGGGGCCCTGGTTGAGCACCTGGCCGCTGAAGCCGGTCCAGTTCGGGAAGTTCAGGCCGGCCAGCTGGCCGCCGGCGTTCATGTCGCGGACGCGCTCGTTCACGTCGTAGCAACCGGGCCGCATCTGGTCGTAGCGGCTGGCGTCGATGTTGAACATCTCGGGCGCCTTGCCCGCCACCGCGTTCAGGCCGAGATTGCGGCCTCGGATGTCGCCGTACCACCACTGCTCGATGCCGCCCTCCTCGAGCACGACCCGGGGAGCCATGTCCTTGTAGGCGGCCGGGACATGGGCGTCGAACATGTTTGCCGGCTCAGCGATGTGGTCATCGACGCTGATGAGGATGAGGTCGTCGGCGTTCATTGAGCCCCCCTAGGCGTGCGGCCTTCGGTTCGACGAGGTCGACGGGGCCGCGGCCGCGGCGGCCCCTGGTTCGATCGTACCCATCCTGAGGTAAAGGCATCCGAGCCCCGCCCTGGCGCACCGCAGGTCGACTACAAAGGGCCGATGGACCTCACGACCGTCGCCGACGACCACGCCGTCGTGCACGACGGGCTCGGGGTCCGTCGCTACGACGATCTCGAGCCCGACACGGTCTACGAGCTCGACGGCTTCGCCTTCCGCACCCTGGCCCGGCCGGCGGGTGAGCGGTTGGCCACCTTCGCCACGGTCAACGACGTGCACTTCGGCGAGGTCGAGTGCGGGATCATGGACGGCATCGACCTCGGGCCCACGTTCTCGGTGGGCGACGGCGAGGAGCCTTACCCCGAGACGATGAACCGGGGAGCGATCCACGAGATCGAGCTCCTCGACCCCGACCTCGTGCTGGTGAAGGGCGACCTCACCGCCGAGGGCACCGACGACGAGTACCGCGACTTCCTCGAGTTCTACGGCGAGGCCTTCGGCGAGCGCCTGGTGCACACCCGGGGCAACCACGACGTCCACGGCTCCGCCGACTTCGCGTCGGAGCCGACCCAACGGGTCGACCTCCCCGGAGCGATCCTCGCCGTGCTCGACACCTCGGTCAGGGGCGAGGCCGGTGGTCACGTCACCGGCGAGCAGCTCGAGTGGCTCCACGACCTCGCCGCCGACACCGACCAGCCGGTCTACGTCTTCGGGCACCACCACGTGTGGAGCCCCGACTCGGTGCGCACCTTCGGGGCGACCTTCGGCATCGACGCCGCCTCGTCGGTCCGCCTGATCGAGGTGGTCGCCGCCCGCCACAACATCCGCGGCTACTTCGCCGGTCACACGCACCGCAACCGGGTGCGGCACATCTCGATCAGCCGCGACGTCCCGTGGGTCGAGGTGGCGTGTGTGAAGGACTTCCCCGGCGCCTGGGCCGAGTACCGGGTGTACGAGGGCGGGCTGCTGCAGGTCTTCCACCGCATCTCC
Source organism: Acidimicrobiales bacterium (assembly GCA_965279255.1). GTDB lineage: Bacteria > Actinomycetota > Acidimicrobiia > Acidimicrobiales > Acidimicrobilacustridaceae > CAMFLJ01. The sequence continues at coordinate 3,003,489 of OZ257146.1, read as the reverse complement.
ACGCCCGACGCGCTGGTGTGGTCGGAGAGGACCCGGGCGATGTTCGGCGGCATGTACTTCGACTACAGCTTCGGTGACCTCGGCGACCGCTGCTTCGCGGTGCCGGCCCATCGCCCGACGTGACCGTGGAGCGGGGCGGGCCGCCGCTCGCCGACCTCCGGGTCGTCGACCTGGCGACCGTCCTCGCCGGCCCTGGCTGTGCCCGCTACCTGGCCGACTTCGGTGCCGACGTCATCAAGGTCGAGCGCCCCGGCACGGGTGACACCCTCCGCTCGATGGGGTGGCGTGACCCCGTCGACGACGTCACCCTCTTCTGGAAGCTCGGCGGTCGGGGCAAGCGCAGTGTCGTGCTCGACCTCAAGGACCCCGCCGGGGTGGACACGTTGCGGCGCCTCATCGCCACCGCCGACGTGCTGGTCGAGAACTTCCGGCCCGGCAAGCTCGAGGCCCTCGGGCTCCTGCCCGACGAGCTCATCGCCGCCAACCCGCGCCTGGTGATCACCCGGGTCACCGGCTTCGGCCAGGACGGGCCCTACGCCCAACGGCCGGGCTTCGCCACGCTGGCCGAGGCCATGTCCGGGTTCGCCGGCATCAACGGTGAGCCCGACGGCGGGCCGCTGTTGCCCCCGATCGCCCTCACCGACGAGGTCACCGCCCTCGTCGCCGCCTTCGCCACCATGGCGGCGGTCCACTCCGGCATCGGGCAGGTGGTCGACGTGAACCTCCTCGAGTCGATGCTGCAGCTGATGGGCCCGCTCGTGTCGGCGTTCGGGGTCCTCGGCTACGAGCAGCCCCGGCTGGGCTCGGGCATCGCCTACACGGTGCCCCGCAACACCTACCGCTGCGCCGACGGCCGGTGGGTGGCGATCTCCACCTCGGCCGAGTCGGTGGCCCAGCGGCTGCTCGCAATGGTCGGGGCGGAGGGCGATCCCCGGTTCGCCGACTTCGAGGCGCGGGTCGCCCACCGAGCCGAGATCGACGAGCTGGTCGCGGCGTGGGTCGCCGAGCGCACGGTCGACGAGGTCCTGGCCGCCGCCGAGGATGCGCACGCGGCCGCGGCGCCGGTGTACTCGATGGCCGACATCGCGGCCGATCCCCACCTGCTGGCCCGGGAGGCGGTGATCGAGGTCGACGGCGTGCCCATGCAGAACGTCATCGCCCGCCTGTCGGCCACCCCGGGCGGCGTCCGGTTCGGGGCCCGGCCCCTCGGCGCCGACACCGCCGAGGTCCTGGCCGAGCTCGACCACCTCGACCCCTGACCCGAAGCTGGCTCACCTGCTTCGGCCGGCTGTACGAGGTGAGCCACCTTTGATCGGTGTCGGCAAAGTTGGCTCACCTGCTTCGGCGGGCTGTACGAGGTGAGCCACCTTTCGGGGGCTGGGGTGGTCAGGCGAGGCCGATGAGGACGTTCTTGGGTCGGAGGAACTCCTGCAGGCCGTCCTCGCCGCCCTCGCGGCCGAAGCCGCTCTGCTTCACCCCGCCGAACGGGGCGTTGGGGGAGAGGTACGGGAAGGCGTTCACGGTCACGGCGCCGACCTCGAGCCGCTCGGCCATGCGGTGGGCCCGGCCCAGGTCGCGGGTGAACACGTAGCCGCCGAGCCCGAAGTGGCTGGCGTTGGCCCGGGCCACGACGTCGTCCTCGTCGGTGAAGCGCATCACCGACAGCACCGGGCCGAAGACCTCGTTGCGGGCCAGGTCGCTGGAGTCGTCGACGTCGGCGAACACGGTCGGGGCGATGTAGTAGCCCCCGGCGAGCTCGCCCTCGACGCGGTGACCGCCCGTGACCAGGCGCCCGCCGCTCTCGGCCTTCGCCCGTTCGATCACGCCCATCACCCGCTCGCACGCCGCCGCGTTCACGACCGGGCCCATGAGCGTGGCCGGATCGAGCGGATCGCCGATGGCGACGTTCTCGGCGAGGGCCACCACCCGCTCGACCACCTCGTCGAACACGTCGGCGTGGGCGTACAGCCGGGTGGGGAGCGCGCAGCCCTGCCCGCTCAGCATCACGGCACCGAGCAGCCCGGCGACCATGCAGGCGAGGTCGAGGTCGGCGTCGGGGAACACGATGTTGGCGGACTTGCCGCCGAGCTCGAAGCAGAGCGGGGTCAGCTGGTCGGAGGCTGCGGCCATGACGGCACGGGCGGCGACCACCCCACCGGTGAAGGAGATCTTGTCGATGCCGGGGTGGCGCACGAGCAGCTCGCCGGTGGCGGCGCCGCCCGGGACCACGTTCACCGCCCCGGGCGGCAGGCCGGCCTCGAGGGCGAGCTCGGCGAAGCGGATGGCACCGAACGGGGCGATCTCCGGCGGCTTGGCCACGACGGTGTTGCCCGCGGCCAGCGCCGGGATGGCCTTGTGGCCCATGCCCATCATCGGGCCGTTCCACGGCACGAGGGCGGCCACGACCCCGTAGGGCTCGGGGATCGTGTAGTCGAGGTGCCCCGGCATGGGCATCGGGATGACCCGGCCCTCGATCTTGTCGATCCAGCCGGCGTAGTGGCGGGCCCAGTTGGCGGTGTAGCTGCCGGCGTCGAGGATGCTCACCGGGCAGCCGTTGTCGCGGGCGTTGATGGCGCCGGCCTCGGCCCCGTTGGCCTCGAGCAGGTCGGCGAGGCGCAGCAGGGCGGCCGCCCGTTCGGGTGGAGGCGTCGCCTTCCACACCGGCTGCGCGGCGCGGGCCGCGGCGACCGCCGCGTCGATGTCGTCGGCACCCCCGACGGGCACCTCGGCCTGGGCTCGGCCCGTGGCAGGGTCGTGGTGGGTGTAGCTCCCTCCGCCGCCGACCACCCTCCGGTCGGTGCCGATGACCATGCCTCGGGAGGCGAGCCCTTCGATGGCCGCGCTGGCCTGCTCGGTCGTGAACGCCATCGGTCCCCCCTCGGTCGACGTGCTTCGGCGGGCGACGTTACCGCCGCCCCTGCCCGTCAGTGCTCGGCGGGAGCGACCTCGATGCGGTGCTGACGCCAGCGGCGGGCCTGCTCGAGCGCCTCGTCGGACCGGTCGAGCACCTCGCGGGCCGTCATGCCGTGGGCCGGGTAGCAGGCCACGCCGGCGCGCACGACGGCGCCGGGAGCCATGGCCTCCACCGCCTCGCCGAAGCGCTTGGTGACCAGCAGCGCGCCCATGTCGTCGGTGTCCTCGAGCACCACGGCGTAGCCGCCCTCGTCGAGGCGGAACGTGCCGTCGGCCTCGCGGACGGTGGCCCGGAGCAGCTCGGCGATCCTGCCGGCGTCGACGTCGCGCGGGTCGTCGATCTCGACGTACTCGAGGGCTTCCAGCATCACGACGGCCACCGGGGTGAGCCGACGGCGCCCGGAGGCGATGCGGCTCTCGACCGCGGTGGTCAGCCAGCCCTCGAGCAGGAACCCGCTCTCGGGATCGAGCATGGTGCCGCCCTGCCGGGTGCGCCGCAGCGAGCCGAGGCGGGAGCGCCAGGCCAGGCGGGACTCGGCGTTCTGGCGGGCCTCGGACTCGTTGTGGAGGTCGTGCTGGAGCGTGGCGATGAGGTCGGTGCGGATCGCCGCCATCTTCTCGGCCTCCCGCGCCCGGCGCAGCGTGTGCAGGCCGATGCCGGTCAGTGAGACGACGCACGCGCACGGGATGCTCAGCAGGAGCAGCGGTGCCCCGAGCGCGAGCGCGACACACGAGGCGATCGTGACGGCCACGAGGGCGATGGAGACCGGGCCGACCGGATCGGTCGGCTTGTGGGCGGCAGAGCTCACGTACTCAGCGTCGGCCGTTCGGCGGCCTCGGTTTAGCGGTTCGTCGGGCCGGTGGCTCCCGGCCCGGTCGCCGTTCATCGCGCCCGGTCGGCGGCGACGAGATCGGCGATGTCACCCATGATGCGGCCGAGCTCGAAGTCCTTCGGCGTGTAGACGCGGGCCACCCCCGCGGCCAGCAGCGTGGGCCGGTCGGCCTCGGGGATGATGCCGCCGACCACGACGGGCGCATCGACACCTTCGGCCCGGAGGCGGGCGACGACGTCGGGCACGAGCTCGAGGTGGCTGCCCGACAGGATCGACAGGCCGATCACGTCGACGTCCTCGTCGCGGGCCACCGCGGCGATCTGCTCCGGGGTCAGGCGGATGCCCTGGTAGATGACCTCCATGCCCGCGTCGCGGGCGGCCACGGCGATCTGCTCGGCCCCGTTCGAGTGGCCGTCGAGCCCGGGCTTGCCGACCAGCAGGCGGGGCGGGCCCCCGGCCATGGAGCGCACCCTGTCGGCGACGGCCCGCAGGTCGGAGGGGAGGGTGCCGACACCGACGGCGGCGGCGACCCCGGTGGGAGCGCGGTACTCGCCGAAGACCTCGCGCAGGGCCCCGGCCCACTCGCCCGTGGTGCCGCCCGCGTGGGCGAGGGCGATGGTGGCCGGCATCACGTTCTCGCCGGAGACGGCCACGCGGCGCAGCTCGTCGAGGGCGCGGGCCACGGCGTCGGCGTCGCGCTCGGCCCGCCACTCGTGCAGCTCGCCGATGGTCTGGGCCTCCACCGCGGGGTCGACCTTCAGGATCGACTCGTCGCCGTCGAGCGGGGAGCTGGCGGTCTCGGTGAAGCGGTTCACCCCGACCACGACCTGCTCGCCGGTCTCGATGCGGCGCACCCGGTCGGTGTTCGAGGTGACCAGGCGCCCCTTCAGCTCCTCGACGGCGGCGAAGGCGCCGCCCATGGCGAGGACCTCGTCGAGCTCGGCCTTCGACGCCTCGATCAGCTCCGCGGTGCGGGCCTCGATCACGTGGGAGCCGGCGAAGATGTCGTCGTACTCGAGCAGGTCGGACTCGAAGGCGAGCACCTGCTGCATCCGCAGCGACCACTGCTGGTCCCACGGGTGGGGGAGGCCGAGGGCCTCGTTCCAGGCGGGCAGCTGGATCGAGCGGGCTCGGGCGTCCTTGGACAGGGTGACGCCGAGCATCTCGAGCACGATGCGCTGCACGTTGTTCTCGGGCTGGGCCTCGGTGAGGCCGAGGGAGTTCACCTGCACGCCGTAGCGGAACCGGCGGGCCTTGGGGTCGGTGACGCCGTAGCGCTCGAGGGTGATGTCGTCCCACATGCGGGTGAAGGCGCGCATCTTGCACACCTCCTCGACGAAGCGGATGCCGGCGTTCACGAAGAACGAGATCGAGGCGACGACGGCGGGCATGCGCTCGGGGGCGACCTGCCCCGAGTCGCGGACGGCGTCGAGCACGTCGATGGCGGTCGCCAGCGAGTAGGCGATCTCCTGGACGGGCGTGGCCCCGGCCTCCTGCAGGTGGTAGCTGCAGACGTTCATCGGGTTCCACGCCGGGATGTGCTCGGAGCAGAAGGCGATCATGTCGACGATCAGCCGCTTCGAGGGCTCGGGCGGGAAGATGTACGTGCCCCGGGACAGGTACTCCTTCACGATGTCGTTCTGCGTCGTGCCCCGGAGCGCCTCGGTGGGCACGCCCATCTCCTGGGCATGGGCCACATAGAGGCCGAGCATCCAGGCCGCCGGGGCGTTGATCGTCATCGACGTGTTCATCTCGCCGACGGGGATCTGGTCGAGCAGCTGGCGCATGTGGCCCAGGTGGGCGACGGGCACGCCGACCTTGCCGACCTCGCCGCGCGCCCGGGGGTCGTCGGCGTCGTAGCCGGTCTGGGTGGGCAGGTCGAAGGCCACCGACAGGCCGGTCTGACCCTTCGCCAGGTTGGTGCGGTAGAGCTCGTTCGAGGCCCGTGCGGTGGAGTGGCCGGAGTAGGTCCGCATCATCCACGGACGGTCGCGTTCGTGGATGGCGGGGGTCGACTGGGGCGCGTCCATGGGTCAATCGTTCCCCAGCATCGGTGCTGCTGTCACGACGATGACCGATCGGTAACCAGGCGCCGGGCCGTGACCGGGGCGATGGGGGAGGTCACGGGCACGCGTCATGGGCCGGAGAACGGGCCGGTCGGGGTGCCCAGGGCCGCCTGAAGCAGCTCCAGGTAGCGCTCCCGGGGGACCTCGACCGCCCCGAGTGACTCGAGGTGCGGCGTGAGCCACTGCACGTCGAGGAGCACGGCACCGATGGCCTGCAGCCGCTCGACCAGCCCCATCAGCGCCACCTTCGAGGCGTCGCGGCCGCGGTGGAACATCGACTCGCCGGCGAAGAGGCCCTCGACCTTCACGCCGTACAGGCCTCCCGCGAGCTCGCCGGTCTCGAGGTCCCAGCTCTCGACCGAGTGGGCCCATCCCATCTCGTGCAGGCGGCCGAACGCCGCCCGGATGTCGCTGGTGATCCATCCGCCGTCGCGGCGGGGGTCGGCGCAGGCGCCAACGACGTCGTCGAAGGCGTGGTCGAACCGCACCTCGTAGCGCCGCGCCGACTGCCGCAGCGATCGCGACACCTTCAGGCCGTCGAGCGGGAGGATCCCGCGAGGGTCGGGCGACCACCAGCCGATCGGGCGTCGGCCCGAGAGCGGCATGGGGAAGAGGCCGTTGCGGTAGGCGTTGATGAGCGTGCCGGGCTCGAGGTCGGCGCCGATGCCGACCAGGCCGTGGTCGTCGGCCGTGCCTGCCGCAGGGAACTGCCAGTCGGTGGGTGAGGGCTCGGGAGGCACGCAGCCCGTTCTATCGGCTCACTTGGCGTAGTCGTAGAAACCGAGGCCCGACTTCCGGCCGAGCTGCCCGGCCGAGACCATGCGCCGCAGGCGGGGGACCGGGGCGTAGTTCGGGTCGCGGAACTCGTCGTACAGCGCGTCGAGGATGGCGACCGAGGTGTCGAGCCCGACCAGGTCGAGCAGCGCCAACGGGCCCATCGGGAAGTTGCAGCCGCCCTTCATGGCGGTGTCGATGGCGTCGCGGGAGGCGACGCCGTTCTCGAGCATCCGGACCGCGTTGTTGAGGTACGGGAAGAGCAGCGCGTTCACGATGAAGCCGGCGCGGTCGGCGACCTCGACAGGGGACTTGCCGCAGGCGGCGGCGAAGGCGGTGACGGCGGCGATGGTCTCGTCGGAGGCGGTGAGCGGCCGGACGATCTCTACGAGGCTCATGGCCGGCGCCGGGTTGAAGAAGTGCACGCCGCAGACGCGGTCGGGGCGACCGGTGACGACGGCCATCTCCACGACCGGGAGGGTGGAGGTGTTGGTGGCGAGGATGGCGCCCTCACCCACGATCCCGTCGAGCTCGGCGAACAGCTGCTTCTTGACGTCGAGGTCCTCGACGACGGACTCGATGACCAGGTCGCAACCGGCGAGGTCGGAGAGCTCGGCGGTGGCCGTGACGCGGGCCAGCGCGGCCTCGGCGTCGGCCTGCTCCCGGCGGCCCTTCTCGACCTGGCGGGCCAGCGACTTCTCGAGGCTGGCGCGCATGGCCTGTGCCGTCTCGAGCTTGCGGGACCGCAGCACGACCTCGTGCCCGGTGGTGGCGGCGACCTCGGCGATGCCCGATCCCATGATCCCGGAGCCCACGACCCCGATGCGTTCGATCCCCATGTCCCGTCCCTCCGACGTCGTCCTGACCTTTGGCGGTCCGCCATATTACCGACCGGTAGCTTACGGTGCCAGCCGTTCCGGGGCGGCAGGGGCCCGCCGCCCGTCGAACTAGCGTGACCGCCGTGGTCAGCCCTCTTCCCCTCGTCGTCGATCGGCCCCGCCGGTTCCCGGCCCGGGTCGAGGCCGAGCTGGGCCGTCGTCGCCTGCACCTGCTGGCACGCGCCGGCGGCCGGGTCCTCGACCTCGACCGCCCCGAGGCCCGTGCCGAGGTCGCCCGGGCCTCGGTCGAGCGCCACGTCGTCCCCGCCTACGACACCGCCGTGAGCGTCGGCCAGCTCATCCGGTTCCCCGATGTGGTCGCCGCCCTCCGGGGCATCGACCGGTTGGTGGTGCCCGACGGGCGCCTGCTGCTCGTCGAGCCCGACGGGCGCACCGGCCTGCTCGCCCTCGTCGCCGACACCATGTGGGCCCGCACCCCCTGGGTCGCGGGCTTCCACGTCGGTCGCGACATCACCGCCTCGGTCCGCTCCACGACCTTCTCCCTCGACGACATCGAGAGGTTCACCATGCCCACCGCCGTCTCCTCCCTCCGCACTGCGGTGGAGGTCCACGCCCTGCGCGTCGCCGTCCCGGAGTCGAGCGGCCCCCTCCCGGTGGAGGCGACGACGTGAGCGGCCCCCTCGCCCTGGTCGGTGGCGACGAGTTCACCCCCGGCTGCGACTTCGACGCCGAGCTGCTGGCTGCGGTCGGCGCCGACGAGGTGGCCCTCCTGGCCACCGGCTCGGCCTACGAGAATCCGGGCAAGGTCGTCGCCACCGCCCGTGAGTGGTTCGGCGGGATGGGCGTCGGCCTGCGGGAGGTCCCCGTCTACACGCGGCTCGACGCCCTGGTGGAGGAGCACGTGCAGGCTCTCGCCGAGGCCAAGCTGATCTACCTGACCGGCACCTCGCCGATGCACCTCCGCTCGGTGCTGAAGGACACGCCGGTGCTCGACGCCCTCTGGGGCGCATGGGAGGGCGGCGCCGCACTCGTCGGCAGCGGCGCCGGCGCCGACGTCCTGTGTGACCCCATGGTCGACACCCGCGGCGGGGCCTTCACCATCGGGCTCGGCGTCATCCCGAAGCTCGCAGTGGTGGCGCGCGCCAACCTCTGGTCGCCGGACAAGGTGCGGCGCACCGTCGAGCTGGCCCCGGCCGACGTCGTGTTGGTCGAGCTGCCCGAGCGCACGGCCGTCATCCGTGATCCCGACGGCACCTGGCGCACCGCAGGGGTCGGTCAGCCGATCGTCCACCGTGGCGGCCGCTCCGCCGGGCTCACCGACATCCCGGAGCCGGCCACCCGCGGCTGAGGCGACCTGCTGTCGCCGGCACGGGCCGGCGGGGGGTCAGGGAGCGGCGGTCGTGGTGGTGGTGCCGGGCTCGGCGGAGACCACGTCGACCACGAACACCAGCGTCTCGTCGGGGGCGATCCGGCTGTTGCCGGTGGAGCCGTACCCGAGGTCCGGCGGGATGACGAGCACTCGGCGACCGCCGGGCATCATGCCGGGGATGCCCTGGGTCCAGCCCTCGATCAGCCCGCCCTCCTCCAGGGGGAACGTGGCGGGGGTGCCCCGGCTGTAGGACGAGTCGAAGATCTTGCCGGTCGAGCACGAGACGCCGATGTAGTTCACGGTGATCGAGTCGCCCAGGGCCACGGGGGTGCCGGAGCCGACGACGAGGTCCTCGGTCGTGAGCTCGGTCGGCGGCGTGCCGACGGGGATCGGCACCTCGGGGGCGCCCTCGGGGAGGGTGTCGTCGAACGCCACGCACGGCTTGCCGAGCGCGGACTCGAGCGCCGGGGCGGTGGTGGCCGTCGTGGAGGTCGAGGTGGTGGTGGCGGCGGTCGTGGTGGAGTCGCCGTTGCGGCTCAACACCACGAGGAGCCCGACCGCGACGACGACGAAGAGCACGATGAGGCCGCTCATCGTGACGCGTCGACGCCGCTGGTAGCGGGTCATGGCGTTCCGTTCGGCGTTCAGGCGGGCCTGGTGCCCGGCCTTCTGGCGTTCGCGCTTCTGGGTTCCCATCGGGCCGGGACGCTAGCAACCGCGGCTGCCGTCGCCCGATCGCGTCGTCAGGCGGGGATGGCTGACGTCCGCGCGACGGTGATCGAGGTGATGGTGACGGCCTCCGCCGGCTGCCCGTCCTGGGTCGCCAGTGCGTCGATGGCGGCGATGGTCTCCTCGCCCGAGAGCATCACGCCGAAGGTCACCACGCTCGGGTCGATGCCGGGCGCCTCCTCGAACGTGGCGAACAGCAGCTCGCCCCGACTTCCGCCCGCGGTCCCGGCCGGGACCATCGACAACAGGCCCGTGGCCATGACCGAGCCCTGGGCGCTCGCCTCGGCCGGGATGGTGAAGCCGGGGGCCCGGTCGGAGCCGTCGCCGGTGAAGGACAGGCCGATGGTGAACGAGGCGCGCGAGCGCACGCTGGTGACCGGCTGGCCGTCGTAGAAGTGGTAGCGGGAGAGCACGACGAAGTCGTTGACCGTCGCCGGTGCCCGCTTCGGGTTGAGCTGCACCGTGAGGTCGCCCTTCGTGGTGCGGATCGTCGCCACGTAGAAGTAGGCGGGGTCGATGCAGGTCGGCGGTGCCTCGGCGAAGAGGGTGACCCTGGGCGAGGTGCCGTCGTCGGCCGGGCAGGGGGTCGCTCCGGTGAGGGCGTCGCCCATGGGCGCGGCCGCGGGGGCGACCCCCGTGGCCGGCAGGTTCGGCTTCGACGACGGGGTCGGGCCCGAGGTCGTGGTGGTGGAGGACGAGCTCTTCGAGGTGGAGCGGCTGCCCAGGACCGCGCCCGCGATGCTCAGCACCACGACGACCACGATCGCCACGGCGATGATCCGCTGCCGGCGGCGGACCGAGGCCTGCCGGGCCGCGGCGGCGGCCTGGCTGCGTTGCCGGGCGGCCTCCCTCTGTCGGCGGTTCGGGGTGCGGGCCATGGGCGCGGAAGATAGTGCCCTGTCAGGGAACCTTCGTGACGTCTCGTCGGCCAGGACCGCCGCTGGCGGCGTCCTCGTCCTCGAAGATGGGGCAAGGCAGGTCCTTCGTCCTGCGTCCTTGCCAGCGACGATCCTGACTCGACGGTCCACCCACGAACGTCCCTGACAGGGCACCTGTCCGCGATTCGGGAGGGGTTGTCTGCGGCCGATAGCGTTCTCGCCCGTGGCACTCCTCGTCCAGAAGTTCGGCGGCACGTCCGTGGCCGACCCCGAGCGCATGCGCGCCGTGGCCGATCACGTGGCGCGCACGGTCCGCCGTGGCAACCAGGTCGTCGTCGTGATCTCGGCCATGGGCAAGGAGACCGACGAGCTCCTACGCCTCGCCCGGGAGGTCTCCGACACCCGCCCCGGCCGCGAGATGGACATGCTCGTCACCGCCGGCGAGCGCAAGGCCACCGCCCTGCTGTGCATGGCCATCGCCGACCTCGGCATCGAGGCCGAGTCGTTCACCGGCTCCCAGGCGGGCTTCCTCACCGACTCGACCCACATGAACGCCAAGATCACCGAGGTGCGCCCCGACCGCATCCGCGAGGCCCTCGACGCCGGCCGGGTGGCGGTGGTCGGTGGCGCCCAGGGCGTGTCGCCCGAGCGCAACGTCACGTTCCTCGGCCGTGGCGGCTCCGACACGACGGCGGTCGCCATCGCCCACGCCCTCGGCGCCCAGTCGTGCGAGCTCTACACCGACGTGTCGGGCGTGTTCACCAGCGATCCCCGGGTCGTCACCGACGCCCGCAAGATGGATCGCATCAACTTCGACGAACTGCTCGAGATGACGGCCAACGGCTGTCCCAAGCCGGCCATGCGGTCGGTCGAGTTCGCCCGCAACTTCGGGGTCGAGCTCCACGTGCGCTCCGCGTTCACCTGGGAGCCGGGCACCGTGGTCACCAAGGAGGACGACGACATGGAACAGGCGATCATCTCGGCGGTCGTGCACGACGCCGACGAGGCCAAGCTCACCATCACGGGCGTGGCCGACCGGCCCGGCATCGCGGCCAAGTACAGCCGGGCCCTCGCCGACGCCGACATCAACGTCGATCTCATCGTGCAGAACACCTCGGCCGCCGGGGTCACCGACATCTCCTTCACCGTGCCCCACAGCGACCTCGACCGGGCGATCGCCATCTGCGAGGAGCGGGCCGACGAGATCGGCGCCAGCTCCGTCACCGGCGACGCCAACATCGCCCGGGTGAGCGTCGTCGGGGCGGGCATGAAGTCGCACCCCGGCGTCGCCGCCACCGTGTTCGAGACCCTCGCTGCCAACGAGATCAACATCGAGATGATCGCCACGTCGGCGATCCGGGTGAGCTGCGTGGTGGCCGAGGCCGATGTCGAGCGGGCCGTGGTGGCCCTCCACGACGCCTTCGGGCTGGCCGACGGCCCCGTCTACGTCGACTGACCCGCCCGGGCCGCCGCCTCCATCGAGGCGACCGCCCGCCGGCGCACCGGCGCCGACAGCCACAGGTCCCGTTCGAACCCGACGACGTGGACGTCGTGGGGCTCGCCCTGGAGCATCGCCCGACCCTCGAGCACCCCGAGGTCGTGGCACTCGCCGCGGCGCACGGTGCTGGAGAAGCTGCGGTAGTTCGCGGCCAGGCAGTGGGCGTAGAGCCAGCGCACCGGCCAGTTGGCGAAGGCCCACTCGAGGAAGACCATGTTGCCTTCCATGACCAGCCCGTTGCCGCGGTGCCCGGCGGCGGCGTACACGGAGAACCAGCCGCTCTCCGAGCGGGGGTCCATGTCGTAGAGCTGGCAGTACCCGAGGAGCTCGCCGGTGGCCCGGCTCTCGACCACGTGGATGGCCACGGTCTGCTCCCAGAGCCGGGCCTCGTACTCCTCGAGGGGCGGGAGCTGGCCGCGGTAACGCCAGGTGCCGAGTGAAGCGGGGTCGTCCTCGAGGGCGTGGAGTGACGGGTAGTCGGATGGTTCGGCCGGCCGCAGCCGCACCCGCCGGGTCTCGGTCCTCATGACGCCTCTTCCGGCGGGAACGCGGCTCGGAAGGTGTCGGAGCCGAGCGCGTAGGTGGTGCGGGCGCGGAGGGCGCCGTCGATCCGGGCGTGGTCGGGGTAGCGCACCTCGGCGGCCCAGTGGGGGGAGGTCGCGCCGAGCAGGTCGGGCTCGCCGTCGAAGCGGTCGTGGTAGAGCCGTCTCAGGCCGGCCCCCTCGAAGCCGGCCCGCACGATGTCGGGAGCGAGTGCCGCCACCACCGCCTGGGCCTCGGGCTCGGGGAGGGCTTGGAGATCGAGCACCGCGGTGGCGGCCACGAGGGAGCCCTCGGCCAGCGCGGCGGCGCCGACCAGGTCGCCCGACGGGGCCATCACGACGGCGAGGGCGTCGCACTGCTGGAGGCGCTGGAGCACCAGCGGCGGAGCCGCGCCCAGACGGGTGACCCGCCACCACGCCGGCTCGGTGGTGACCGCCAGGTGGTAGAGGAACGGCATGTCCGGCGCCTGGGCGAACCGCCAGGCGCCGGACGCCGCCGCGTCCGTGTCGGGGGTCAGAAGTAGTACCCGGTGATGTCGATGATGAAGTCGGTGGTGCCGCTGCCACAGGCGACCTTCACCTGGCGGCTGGTGTCGAGCTTCGAGGTCGAGCCGTTGGCCAGCACGAGGCCGCTGCCGGCCCAGTTGATGGTCGAGGTCGAGAAGTCGACGCTGTTGCCGGGCACGAGCGACAGGTACCCACCCGACACCGTGTTGGCGATGGTGAGGTTGTAGGTGACGGCACGGGCGCCCGTGGGCACGACGTTGGACTGCTGCAGGACGCCGGCCTGGCTGTACTTGTCCTTGATCGAGATGGTGCGGTTCTGCCCGGCGGTGATGGGACCGGCGCTCCAGCGCGAGTCGTAGGCGCGGGCGGGCACGATCGGGATGTACGTGCCGGCCGAGGCGGCGCCGGTGACCAGACGCCAGCGGTCGGTCGAGGTGTCGTCGACGCAGAAGTAGAGGTCGCCGTTGGTGTACCGGAACATGCCCTCGGTGCCGACGGTGGGGGTGGGGGCCCCGGCGCCGCTGGAGTCGGCCAGCTTCAGCGGCGTGGGGCCGTCGAGCTTGGCGCCGACGCCGCCGGACGCGCTGGAGGCGCCGAGGATCCCGACCGTGAAGGCGGGGCCGGTGGCGATGCCGACCAGGCACGAGAGCGCCGCGCTCGTGTTGTTGTTGGGCGTGGTGTCGTCGGTGACGCTGAAGCCGCCGAGCACCGCGCCACCGACGTAGGAGCCGTCAGCGATGAGGGCGGTCGGCGACTGTGCGGTCTGGGTCTGGTTGCCGATCAGGATGGTGCCGCCGTCGGTCGCGGCGGCCGGGCTGGCGAACGCGATGGTGCTGGCGGCGGCGCCGGCGGCACCTGCTGCCAGGGTCGTGAGCGCTCGGCGGCGGTTCATGATCGGGGCCGGGCGGCTCTCGGTCTCGAGCTCGTTCAACTTGGCCTGCATCTGCTCGAGCTGCGCGCGCAGCTCGGTGATCTCTTCGGACATTCGCTCCCCATTCATCGTCCGCCGGGTGCATCCCACCCGACACCTGGCGCGACCGTAGTGGACAGCGTTCCAGGAACGGCGACCATCGCGTCGTGTCCGTCCGGACCGAGCGCGGGCCGCCGTCCGCCGGGTCTCCTACATATGGACGAGGGACGGGCACACGTCCACCGGTACCCTGTTCGGCCTATGCGCATCGGAATCGTCGGCGCCACCGGACAGGTCGGCCGTGTCATGCGGTCGGTCCTGGCCGAGCGCCAGTACCCCGTCTCCCAGCTCCGCCTCTTCGCGTCCGCCCGCTCGGCCGGCCGTCGCCTGCCCTGGGGTGACGGCGAGATCGAGGTCGAGGACGCCGAGACCGCCGACTACTCGGGCCTCGACGTCGTGCTCTTCTCGGCGGGTGGCGCCACCTCGAAGTCCCTGGCCCCGCGGGTGGCCGAGTCCGGTGCCGTGGTCGTCGACAACTCCTCCGCCTGGCGGATGGACCCCGACGTGCCGCTCGTGGTGCCCGAGGTCAACGCCCACGCCCTCGACTCCATCCCGAAGAACATCGTCGCCAACCCCAACTGCACGACGATGGTCGCGATGCCGGTTCTCAAGCCGCTCGACACCGAGGCCGGCCTGCGCACCCTCGTGGTGAGCACCTACCAGGCCGTCTCCGGTGCGGGCCTGGCCGGCGTGGCCGAGCTCGAGGAGCAGGTCCGCAAGATCGGCGACGGCGCTCCGGCGCTCGCCATGTCGGGCAGCGCGGTCGACTACCCGGCCCCCGAGAAGTTCCCGGCCCCCATCGCCTACAACGTGGTGCCCTTCGCCGGCAGCCTCGTCGACGACGGCCTGGGCGAGACCGATGAGGAGCAGAAGCTCCGCAACGAGAGCCGCAAGATCCTCGAGCTCCCCGACCTGAAGGTCATGGTCACCTGCGTCCGGGTGCCGGTCTACACCGGTCACTCGCTGTCGATCTCCGCCGGGTTCGCCAACCCGATCAGCCCCGAGGACGCCCGCCGCATCCTCTTCAAGGCCCCCGGTGTCGAGCTCGCCGACATCCCCACGCCGCTGCAGGCCGCGGGCGTCGATCCCACCTTCGTGGGCCGCATCCGGGTCGATCCCACGATCGACAACGGCATCGCGCTGTTCCTCTCCGGCGACAACCTCCGCAAGGGCGCCGCCCTCAACGCGGTCCAGATCGCCGAAGAGATCCTCGCCCGCCGCGGCTGACCGTTCCGATGTTCACCAGCCCCTGGCTGGCCAACGCCCGGTTCGATGGCGGCCTCCTGTTCCCGGGGTCGCCGCATCGCCATGCCGCCGACCTTCATCTCGGCCCGGATCGGGTGCGGCTGGTCGCCTCGGCGACGGCCGCCGAGCTGGAGTGGTCTGCCTTCCTGCCACCGCGGCGGGTCGATCCGGTGCGTGGCGGCTACCTCCGCCGGGAGGTCGATGCCTGGTGGCTTGGTCCCTACGGCGCGAACCGGGCCGGCCCTTTCGGGGTGGTGGTGAGGGCATCCGGCTCTTCCGCCGGAGCGGTCGAGCTCGTGAGCGAGACGACCGCAGGGCTCTGGAACGGGGTGCACAACGTCGACCGTGAGGTGCAGGTGCCCTGCTGGGCGGGTGGTCGACTGGTGGCAGGGCGCGACTACTTCGGCACGTGCGCCCTGGTCGAGTTCCTTGCCGGACGACCTCGTGCTCGCGATCGGCTGACCGATCGAGCGGCGGTCACCGAGTTGCTGTTGGCGCTGCACACTCGGCCGCTGCGTGTGCCGGTGTCCCCGCCGATGCCCGGACGGACCGGTGTGGAGATCCTCGGTGCACTCAAGGGGCTCGGATACGTCCATGTCGCCGGCCGCCCCATGCCCGGTGACCCCCTGCCCGCGATCGGGCCGTTGACCACAGCAGTGATGGATCAGATCGAGCGGAACCCGTGGTGCAGGGACCTGGAGGTCAGCGAGGAGACCGTCGCGCGGATCGTTCGGCGTCGTTACCTCGACGTCGAGCCGTGGCCCTTCGAGGCGCTCCTCAGCTGAAGCGGCAACGGCTGGGAGCGGGCGCGAAAGGACCCCTGGGCACGAGGCCTCAGGGGTCCGGTTCGGTGCTACGTGGTCGGGCTGGCGGGATTCGAACCCACGACCTCCTCGTCCCGAACGAGGCGCGCTACCAAGCTGCGCTACAGCCCGTAGCGGGGTGTGAGCCTACCCCCGCACGGATTGGACTACGAAACCGACCGGATCGGCGTCAGCCCTCGATGGTGATGTCGGCCGGCTGGCCGGACTCGAGGTCGAGGGGCTCCTCGTAGGCCTCGCCCGCCAGGAGCACGTCGGCGGCCTTGCGCAGCCGGATCGAGTCGAGCGGCTTCACCAGGAAGCCGTCGGCGTCGTGGCGACGGGCCAGGAAGGCGTCGTGGGCCCGGTCGAGCAGCACCATCACCGCGGTGATCGGGATGCGGTCGACGCCCTCGGCGTTGCGGATCGCCGACAGCGTGGCCATGCCGCCCATGTTGCCGATCTGCTCGTCGAGGATGACGAGGTCGGGAGCGACCTGGTCGATCGCCTGGAGCACGTCGATCCCCTGCCGCACGCGGTACACGGTGGTGGATGCGTCGGAGAGGGCCGCATCGACCTCGTCGAGGATCCAGTCGGCATCGGTGGCGAGAAGCACGGTCGGCACAGGGGCGAGGCTACAAGAGCCGTCGAAGGGCGCCCAACCCGCCGGTGACCACTGCCCGTGATGGGGGTGGTCGGCCACGAAGGGCACCGCTACCATCCGCCTCCCGTGGCCCCTGTGGTCGCGGGATCCATGCAGCGGGAGGCAGCGTGCTCGAGATCGTGGTGGAGGAGACCGAGCGCTACACCCTGTGCCGTCCGGTGGGGGAGCTCGACGCCTACACCGTGGGCCAGTTCCGCGACGTGCTGGCCGGGCTGGCGAGCACGCCCCGCCTGCTCATCGACCTGTCGTCGGTGCCGTTCATGGACTCGTCGGGCCTCGGGGCGTTGATCGGCGGCATCCGCCGGGCGCGCGAGTCCGATGGTGACGTCACCGTCGCCTGCAGCCGGCCGACGCTGACCCGGCTCCTGCACACCACCGGCTTCGACCGCATCGTGTCGGTCGAGGAGACGGTGGAGGCGGCCGCCGCCGCCCTGCTCGACCCGGTCGAGTAGCGGGTCAGCCCCCGGCCCCACCGGCCCGGGCGGCCGCGTCGGGGAAGAGGTGGGTCGCGATCCGGTCGAGCCCGGAGAGGTCGTGGATGTCGGTGTCGAGGAACGGCACCTTCACCACCGGTGCCGGGGCGACACGTCCGGTGAGCCCGGCGAGGTGACCGTCCTCGGTGGCGGCGAGGACGGCGAAGTCGGCGACGTTGGTCGCGAAGGGGGCGAGCGGCGTCCCCTGCAGGGTCTCGGTCCGTCGGGCGAGGGCGGCCGGTGACCCCGCTCCGAAGTGGGGGTGCACCCGGTTCACGATCAGTGCCCGCACGGTGAGGCCGGCCTCGGCGAGCTTGTCGGCGAAGAAGGTCGCCTCCTCCACGACGTCGCGTCGGGGGGCGGTCACGAGCACGAAAGCGGTCTCGTCGCTCGCGAGCAGGTCGGCCACCGACGCCGCCCGCTCGCGGAAGCCGGCCTCCATGCCGTCGAAGGCGGAGAAGAACGCGATGGCGTCCTGCACGACCTCGGCGCCGACGACGCGCGAGATCGTTCGGAGGAAGGTCTGGGCCGCCAGGTTGACCGCCCGCGCCAGCCCGCCGGAGGGGGCCACCAGGACGCGGTAGAGGCGGTGGTCGAGGAAGCGGGTGAGGCGGCGCGGCGCATCGAGGAAGTCGAGGGCGTTGCGGGTGGGCGGCGTGTCGACGACGACCAGGTCGAAGCGCTCCTCGGCGTGGAGCTCGTAGAGCTTCTCCATCGCCATGTACTCCTGGGTGCCCGAGAGCGACCCGGAGATGTTGCGGTAGAAGCGGTTCTCGAGGATGGCCTCGGCCTGCTCGGGGGTCTCCGCGTTGCGGCGCACGAGGGCGTCGAAGGTCGACTTGGTGTCGAGCATCATCGCCCAGAGCTCCCCGGGCCACGGCCCCGCGACGGGTGCGGGGGTGTCGGTCAGCCCCTCGAGGCCCATGGCATCGGCCAGGCGGCGGGCCGGGTCGATGGTGACGACGCAGGCCCGGCGGCCGCGGTGGGCGGCCTCCATGGCGAGCACCGCCGCGGTGGTGGTCTTGCCGACGCCGCCGGACCCGGTGCAGATCACCACCGCGTGGGTGTCGAGCAGACGGCCGAGCGGATCGTCGCCGGACGGGCCGGGGGAGAGGGGAGGGGCGGCGTCGCTCATCGGTCGGGCAGCGCGTCGAGGTCGTGGATGCCGGCGGCGGCGGCCGAGGTCAGGTGGTCGAGGTCGGCGGGGCCCAGGTCGGAGGAGAAGAGGAACGGCAGGGTGATCTGCGGCAGCGGCAGCTCGGTGCCGAGGCGGGCGACCTGCTCGGCCTGCAACCGCGACCGATCGGCCCGGAACCGCGCCGCCGCCGCCATGGCCGTGAGCTCGGAGGGGTCGACCGGGATGCCGGATGCGGCGGCGATCTCCGCGGGGTCTGCGTCGAGGCCGTCGATCGTCGGGTAGAGCCCGTTCACGACCACCGGCCCGAGGCTCACGCCGACCTCGTCCTCGAGGCTGTAGGCGGTGTCGACGAGCTCGTTGACCGGTGTCTCCTCGGGCAGCGTGACCAGCACGACCTGGCAGCGCGCGGGGTCGGTCAGCATCTCGAGCACCTCGGAGGCCTGGGTGTTGATCGGGCCCACCCGCGCTGCGTCGAGCAGGCCGCGTGCCGACCGCAGGAAGGTGATGGCGTGGCCCGCAGCGGGGGCGTCGAGCACGATGAGGTCGGCCGCGCCGGCCCGCTCGAGCTGCTTCACCTTGCCGAGCACGAGGATGTCCTTGATCCCCGGCGCGGCGGTGGCCACCACGTCGAGGGCGCCGCTCGAGAGCAGGCGGCGGGTGACCCGGTGCAGGCCGTGGTCCTCGAGGTACTCGAGGAGGGCGTCGTCGGGGGTGAGGAGGCGGGCCCTGACGTCGGCCGCACCCTCGGGGCCGCCCCCCGGGTGGAGCACGACCTCGTCGTAGCCGAACGCCGGCCGGCCGTAGAGGCTGGAGATGCCGCTCCGGCCCTGGACCTCCACGATGAGGGTCGAGAGCCCGGCGCGCGCCGCCGCTCGGGCCAGGGTGGCGCTCACGGTGCTTTTGCCGACGCCCCCCTTCCCGGCAACGATGAGCACCCGTGATGCTGCGAAGAACTGCGCAGGGTCCATGTTCCCCTCGGAGGCATTCGGTGCGCAGACTACCCACGACCGGCGCCGTCCTCGCCGTCATGGGCGCGGTCCTCGTCGTGCTCGGCGTGATCGGCCCCGTGGCGGCCGTCGGCGCCCAGACCACCGACACCACGACCGCCACCACCGACGCCCCGGTCGACGACCCCAGCGCGACCAACGGCTTCGTCGCCGTGGTCAAGGTCAGCGGCCTGCTCGACCCCGTGCTCGTCGACTTCGTCGAGCAGTCGGTCGCCGACGCCGAGTCGGAGGGCGCCACCGGCCTCGTGCTCCAGGCCAACTCCACCGGCGTCGTCGTGAGCGACGCCCGCTTCGCCGAGCTCCTCGAGCGCATCGGCTCGGCCACCATCCCCGTGCACGTCTGGGTGGGCCCGTCCGGTTCCCGCCTCATCGGCAAGTCGGCCCAGCTCGTCGGCGTCGCCGACCTCGTCGGCATGGCCCCCGGCACCCGCCTCGGTGATGCCGGCCCGCCGGTCACCGACACCCTCGACATGGCCCGCATGGCCCCGATCACCGACCGCACGGTGAACGCCCAGGAGGCCAGGGACCTCGGCATCACCACCTTCGACGCCCCGACCATCGGCGACTTCCTGGTGAACCTGCCCGGCGTCGAGACCCGCGAGGTCACCGCCGACAACGGCGAGACCCGCCGGGAGCCCCTCACCCAGGTCCGGTTCGCTCAGGTGTCGCTGCTGTCGCAGCTCTTCCACACGGTGGCCAGCCCGGCGGTCGCCTACCTGCTGCTCGCCGTCGGCCTCGCCCTGATCGTGTTCGAGCTGTTCACCGCCGGCGTCGGTGTCGCCGGGGTGGTCGGAGCGGGCTCGTTCATCCTCGCCGGCTACGGCCTCGGCGTGCTGCCCATCCGCTGGTGGGGCGTGGCCCTCATCTGCCTGTCCATGCTGGCCTTCGCCATCGACGTGCAGACCGGCGTGCCCCGCTTCTGGACCGCCGCAGGCTTCGTGATGTTCGTGGTCGGGTCGTTCACGATCTACGACGGCTACTCGCTCTCGTGGGTCACCCTGCTCGTGGCGTTCGTCGGTGTGGCCCTCACCTTCCTGGCGGGCATGCCCTCCATGGTGCGCACCCGCTTCTCGACCCCGACCATCGGTCGTGAGTGGATGGTCGGCGAGCTGGGCCGGGCCGTCACCGCAGTCAGCCCTGATGGCGTGGTGCAGATCCGCGAGGCCCTGTGGCGGGCCTCCACCAACCGGGCCACCCCGATCGAGGAGCTCGACCGGGTCCGCGTCGTCGGCATCGACGGGCTCGTGCTCGAGGTCGAGCCGGAGGAGGGCGGCGCCCGCGACTACCGCGACCGATCGCCTCGCGATGGGGGCGGTGACGAGGTCTCCGGGGCCCCGGACGCGGCCTCCGACACCGACGCCGAGAGCGCCTCCGCGCCGGCCTCGGAGCCGGGCTCAGAGCCGACCTCAGAGGCCTGATCGGGCCGGTCGCGCCCTAGCCGACGAGGCTCCTTTCGGAGGCCCGAAACGGCAGTGACATTTGTCGCACTTTTCCCTTGCCAGGGGGCAGGGTCGGTTGTACGGTCCCCCACACGAAGGGAGGCCACGCCGACGTGAGCGCTCAGCGGATCGAAGAGAACTGGCAGCTGAAGGCAGCGTGTCGTGGCCCCCAGGCCGCCGTGTTCTTCCCTCCGGCTCAGTTCGAGCGCAAGGAGGACAAGCTCCAGCGTGAGCGACGGGCCAAGGAGATCTGCACCTCCTGCGCCGTCCGGCGTGACTGCCTCGACTACGCCCTCTCCATCCGTGAGCCGCACGGCATCTGGGGCGGGCTGAACGAACTGGAGCGCAAGCAACTGCTCGGGACCCGAGTGGGCTGAGCGCTCCCACGCCTGCGACGTCCGTTCGGGGGGACGGACGATCGCTGCGTACCCGGCGCCGGGGACGGCTCGTCCGACCCGGCGCCGGGGCTTTTTTCCGGTGAAGGCTGCATCGTGACCACGGGTCACCGGGCCCGCTGCCGCCCGGGAAATCCCCATCTCGACCGGTAGCATGGTCATCCATGGTCGGCCTGCTGTTCCTGCTCTTCGTGGTCCTGCCGCTGGTCGAGCTCTACGTGCTCGTGCTGGTCGCCGGGGCCATCGGATGGCTCCCCGCCCTGGCCCTGCTCCTCGGCGTGAGCTTCCTCGGCGTCTGGCTGGTCAAGCGCGAGGGCATCGGCGTGCTGCGTCGCACCCAGGACACCCTCGGCCGTGGTGAGATGCCGGCGAACGAGATGATCGACGGGGGCCTGCTCGTGGTCGCCGGCGTGCTGTGCGTCGTGCCCGGCTTCGTCACCGCCGCCATGGGCCTGCTGCTGATCCTCCCGCCGGTGCGGGCGTTCGTGCGCAACCGACTCATCCACCGCTGGACCAACGGCAAGGGCCTGGCCGGCACCGGGGGCTCGTTCATGCGGGCCCGCGTGGTCGACGTCGAGTACGTCGGCGACGTCACGCCCAGTCGAGGGCCCTCCGATCCCCCCATCGAGCTCGGACCGGGCCGATGAGGGCCGCCGAGGCCGCAGCGGCCGCGTCCGACGAGGAACCAGCTCCGCCGCCGCCGCTCGTGGCCGGTGTCGCCCGGGCGCTGTCGCCGCTCGTGCGCCGCATCGTGGCGCCCAACCCCGGCAAGATGACCGGGCCCGGCACCAACACCTACCTGGTCGGCATCGACGAGATCGCCGTCATCGATCCGGGCCCCGACGACGCCTCCCACCTCGAGGCCGTCACCGGCTGCGGCGGAGACCGCATCCGCTGGATCCTCTGCACCCACACCCACCCCGACCACGCCCCCGGTGCGGCGGCCCTCAAGGAGGCCACCGGCGCCGAGGTGCTGGCGTTCGGCAACCGTGACGGGCTGAAGGTCGACAAGCGCATCGGCCAGGGCCACAAGGTCGAGGCCACCGAGTTCCGCCTCACGGCCCACCACACGCCCGGCCACGCCTCGAACCACCTCTGCTACTTCCTCGAGGAGGAGCGCATGCTCTTCTCGGGCGACCACATCATGCAGGGCTCCACCGTCGTGATCAGCCCGCCCGACGGCGACATGGCGGCCTACCTCGACTCGCTGGCCAAGGTCCGCGCCCTGCGGCTGAAGTCGATCGCCCCCGGCCACGGCCACCTGATCGACGACCCCAAGCCGTTGGTCGACTGGTACATCGAGCACCGCGTCGAGCGCGAGCAGCAGGTCCTCGACGCGGTGAAGCTCGCCGGCACCGTGAAGATCGACGACCTCGTCGCCGGCATCTACGTCGACCTCGACCCAGAGCTCGTTCCCGTCGCCCAGCGCACGGTGCACGCTCACCTGCTGAAGCTGGCCGCCGAGGGCAAAGTCACCGGCAAGACCGCCAAGGGCGCCTGGTCGATCGTCTGACCCCGACGCGCTGACGCCCTGACGCTCTGCGTCGGACTCAGTCCGGCGGGCGGTCGGGGAAGCGGTCCATCCGCCCGAGGGCCGGGAACAGCACGACCGACGCGCCGACCACGGCGAGGGTGGCGAAGCCGCCGAGCACGACCGCGCCGGAGGTGCCGAGGACCTGGCCGGCCACGCCCGACTCGAAGGCGCCGAGCTCGTTCGACGCGCCGAGGAACACGCCCTCGACCGCCATGACCCGGCCCCGGCTGGGGCTCGGGGTCACCAGGGGCACGAGGGTGGAGCGGATGAACACGCTCACCGAGTCGGCCCCGCTGAGCAGCATCAGGGCCACGAAGGCCACGACGAAGCTCCGGGTCAGACCGAGCACGATGGTGAAGGCCCCGAAGAGGCCCACCACGACGAACAGCGTGCGCCCGACGTGGCGCTGGATCGGTCGGGCGGCGAGCACGAGGGTGACGAGCGCGGCGCCGATGCCGGTGGCGGCGCGGAGCCAGCCGAGGCCCACGGCGCCGACGCCATAGCGGTTGGCCGCCAGTGCGGGCAGCAGGGCGACCGCTCCTCCGAAGAGCACGGCGAAGAGGTCGAGGGAGATGGCGCCGAGCAGCACCGGGTTGGCGCGGATCACGCGCAGGCCCTCGAAGGCCTCGTGCATCCGGCCCTTCGACGCCGGGGCGGGGTCGACGGGGTCCTCGGCCGACCCGGTGACGCCGGCGTAGGCCTCGGCCAGCGCGTCGAGCGACTCGCCGGCCCGGGCCTCCTCGCCCAGGTCCATGAGCGCTCCTGCGTGGGGCCCGGTGAGCGACGGTGGGGCCTCGGCGTGGTCGCGGCGGGGCCGGGCGAACTGGATCGTCACCGCCCCACCGGCGGTGAGCACGACGCAGGCGATGAACGGCGCGGCCGGCGAGACGACGTAGAGGAAGCCGGCCAGCACGGGACCCACGATGAGGGCGGTCTGCCAGGTCGCCGCACCGAAGGCGATGAGGCGGGGGAGCCCGCCCACCGGGGCGATGTCGGGTGGCATCGAGCGCATCGCCGGGTTCACGAAGGCCCGGGCGGTGCCGAAGGCGACCACGAGGGCGTAGATGTGCCAGACCGACGTGCTCCCGCTGAGGGCGTTCCAGGCCAGCCCTGCGGTGGCGGCGGCCTCGCCGAGCAGGCCGATGGTGGCGATGCGGCGGCGGTCGTAGCGGTCGGCCACCGTGCCCGTCACCGTCACCAGCACCATGGCTGGCAGGAACTCGGCCAGACCGAGCAGGCCGAGGTCGAGGTCGCGGCCGGTCAGGTCGTAGATCTGCTTCCCGAGCGCGGTGACCTGGATGAGCGCCGCCGTGGTGCCCGCCAGCGAGCTGACGAGCAGCGCGATGACGGACCGGTCGCGCAACAGGGCGCGTGCGGAGGGAGCGGTGGGAACGATGGCGGAACGCTATAGGTGGTGAACGGGCCCGGCGCCCGGGAGGGCGCCCTCGCTCAGCTCAGGACCCGGTACTCGTAGCCCTCGGTGGCGGGGCGGCGCTCGGCCCGGCTGGTGAGGCGGAGGTGCTCGAGGTGCGCGGCCGTCTCGCTGTCGGCCATCGGGCCGCGGCTGCGTTCGATGAAGAGCTCCTCGGACCAGCGGGTGACGCCGGCCCAGCCGAGCTCGTCGCCGGCGTCGGCCAGCATCTGCAGCCGCGACGCGTGGTGGTCCTTGATGGCGTGGCACCGGCCGGCCAGGTCGTCGAACGGGTGCCCGTGGGCCGGGAGGACGCGGGTGACGCCCTCGAGGGCGGCGACCTTGTCGAGGTTGGCCAGGTAGTTGGCGAGAGGGTCGCCGCCGATGAAGCCCCCGATGTGGGGCGTGATGGTGGGCAGCACGTGGTCGCCGGAGAGGAGCACGCCGTCCTCGGGGCACCACATGCAGAGGTGGTCGTGGGTGTGACCGGGGGTGAACACGGCGACCCAGTCGCGGTCGCCGAGGCGGACGGTCTGGGCGTCGTCGACGACGATCGTGGGGCGGGGGGCCTTCATCCACGACGCTTCTTCGATGCGGCCGTCGGCGATGGCCCCGCGCACGCGGTCGCGGAAGGCCTTGAAGCCCGGGAAGTCGCGCTCCATCTCCTCCTCGTCGGCGTTGGCCACGGCGTCGAGGAGCGTGCCGCCCTCGGTTGCGTCCGCCGGGTCGAGGGCCTCGAGGGGCGTCTCGTCGAGGTCGAGCAGGTCGGTCCAACGCCGGAAGACCGTGGAGGTCAGGACCTCGGCGTGGGCCTCCTCGACCAGGCGGTGGGCCCCGCCGAAGTGATCGGGGTGCGAGTGGGTGATATAGGTCGTGTGCACCCGGGCGAGGGGGATGCCGGCGGCGACCAGGCGCTGCTTGAGGGCCTCCCACGACTCGTCGGAGGGGAGGCCGGGATCGACGAGGGTGACGCCACGCGAGTCCTCGATGGCGTAGGTGTTGACGTGCCCGAGGCCGGTGAAGTCGGTCGGGAGCTGGAGGCGGAGGATGCCGGGCGCGACCTCGGTGATCTCCTCGGAGGCCGGCTCCTGCTCCTGCTTGCGCGGCCGGGGGGCCGGGGCCCCGTGCTCGTGGCTGTGGCCGTGGTCATCCCCCATCCGGGCGACTCTAACGTCAGGCGTCGGGAGTCGCGACCGGCGCGTCCTCGGGCAGCACGCAGAAGGCGTCGCGGTAGTACCGGAGCTCCTTGAGGCTCTCCCGGATGTCGTCGAGAGCCCGGTGGCCCTCGGCCTTGCGCGGCGCCTTGTCGAGCAGCGCCGGGTTCCAGCGCTTCATGAGCTCCTTGAGGGTGGAGACGTCGACCGAGCGGTAGTGCAGGTAGTTCTCGATCTCGGGCAGGTACGCGGCGAGGAAGCGCCGGTCGGTGCCGATCGAGTTGCCGCACAGCGGCACCGTGCGGGGCTCGGGGATGTGCTCCTTCAGGAACGCCAGGGTGGCGGCACCGGCCTCCTCGAGGGTGATCGTGGAGGCCTGGATCTCCGGCAGCAGGCCACTGCGGGTGTGCATCGAGACGACCACGTCGTCCATCTGCGTCAGCTGCTCGGCGGTGGCGTGCACCACCAGGTCGGGCCCCTCGGCGATCAACTCGAG
Organism: Acidimicrobiales bacterium; assembly: GCA_965279255.1. Lineage (GTDB taxonomy): Bacteria > Actinomycetota > Acidimicrobiia > Acidimicrobiales > Acidimicrobilacustridaceae > CAMFLJ01. Next base: position 2,977,815 of record OZ257146.1, on the reverse strand, counting down.
GTCGTCGTCGGTGAGGAGCGTGGCGATCTCCACGATCACGTGGCGGCCCGGATCGAGTCCGGTCATCTCGAGGTCCATCCAGGCGAGCACGTCGGGGATCCTACGACGTGCCTACGATCCGGCCGTGCTCGAAGTCCATGTGATGAAGCTCGATCCCGATCTGCCGCTTCCCTCCTACGCCCGTCCGGGCGACGCGGGGCTCGACCTGACGGCCCGGGAGGACGTGCTGCTCGCCCCCGCCGGTGGGCGGGCCCTCGTGCCCACCGGCATCGCCGTGGCCATCCCCGAGGGCCACGCGGGGTTCATCCAGCCCCGCAGCGGGCTGGCCCTCAAACATGGCGTGACGTGCCTCAACACACCGGGCCTGATCGACAGCGGCTACCGCGGTGAGCTGAAGGTGCTGCTCGTCAACACCGACCCCACCGAGGCCTTCCAGGTCACGCGCGGGGAGCGCATCGCTCAGCTGGTGATCCAGAAGGTCTCCCACGCCGTGCTCGAGGTGGTCGACGACTTCGACCACCTGGGTGAGTCGCACCGGGGCGTGGGCGGGTTCGGCCACACCGGGCGCTGAGGTCCGGTCGACGCCTCAGGCGGGGTGGCGCATGGCGACGCGGCCGCGTCGCTGGTCGACGGCCTCGATGGCCACCGCGGGCGGCACGATCTCCTCGAAGCGCGACAGCGCCGACGGGTCGGGCTCGCTGAGGTCGGGCCCGGGGTCGAGGTGCAGCTCGACCGACACCGGCGGACGGTCGTGGTCGGCGTCGAGGGTGAGCACGATCATCGGCCGGCCGGGCCCGTCGGCGGCCACGTCGGCGCCGGTCGGGCCCATGAGCAGGATCAGGGCCTCGTCGACGGCGAGGCGGAGGTCCTCCACCTCGGCGGGCCGGAGGCCGAGGCGCACCGCGTACGCACCGACGGCGACCCGGAGGACCCTGGCGTAGCGGGGCTCCGCCGGCACGCGCAGAACGACGAGGTCGTGGTCGTCGGCGGAGGGAGGGACGGCCGGCACCGGATCAGCATCGCGCTAGGGAAGCCGGCCGACCTCGTCAGCTGCCTTGTCGGTGCGCTCGCCGAGGTACGAGGGGTGCCGCAGCACCCCGTCGGCGGTCCACTCGGCGTGGGCGACCTCGACCACCATCGACGGCCGAACCCAGCGCGCCACCCGGGTGACCTCACGGGGCGGCTCGGGGTCGAACGGGCACTCGGCGACCGCCTCGGCGTCGAGGCGGGCGCGGAGGCTCCGGAGCAGGACGTCGCGGAACCCGGTGCCGACCCGACCGGCGTAGCGCAGCGGGCCGGCCGCGCGCCCGTCCTCCGCAGGGGGGTCGTGATAGCCGACGAGCAGCGATCCGAAGGTCGCCTCGCGGGCCCCGGTGCCGGGCAGCCAACCGGCGACGACCAGCTCCTGGCGGCGCCGGACCTTCACCTTGACCCACGCCGACGACCGGCGGCCCGGCTCGTAGCGGCTGTCGCGTCGCTTGGCCACGACGCCTTCGAGCCCCTGCGCGTCGACCGCGGCCAGCAAGGCCTCGCCGTCGGTGTGGGCAGCGGCGATCAACCATCCCGGTCCCGTCGGCACCGCGTCCTCGAGGAGGGCCCGGCGCACGTCGTAGGGCTCGTCGAGCAGCGGGCGGCCATCGAGCTCGAGCAGGTCGAACAGCACGTAGCTCACGGCGACCTCCGCCGCGATGCGGCTCACCGCGGCGGGCGAGCCCGCCTGCATCCGCGGCTGGAGGCGGCCGAAGTCGGGGCGCCCGGTGGCGGGGTCGAGGGCCACCACCTCGCCGTCGAGCACGGTGCGCCCCCGCCCGGCGAGGGCCGGGCCCAGGGCCTGGAGCTCCGGGAACCGGGCGGTGGCGTCGGTGCCGTTGGCCGACCAGGCGGCCGCCTGGCCGTCGTTGACCACCGTGACCACCCGCATGCCGTCCCACTTGACCTCGTAGGCCCAGCGGGCGGGATCGGTGGGCAGTTCGGTGGCCGGAACCGCCTTCATGGGTCGGAGGGGTGCCGGCATGGGGCGAGGGTACCGGTGGCCCTGGGGTCACGCTGCGTGCGGTTACCGACGGGAAGGTGTCCTCTGGCCCGATCGATCGCGGGAACGACGGGGACATTCGGCCCTAGTGGCGATTTGGCCCCATTGCCGACGATGTTCCCCATGGAAATGGACCGGAACGGCTTCGAGGTGCTCGGGCGGGACGAGTGCTTCGCGCTGCTGAGGTCCGCCGAGGTGGGCCGCATCGGGCTCTCCATGAGCGCACTCCCCGTGGTGCTCCCCGTGAACTTCGCCGTCGACGGCGATCGCCTGGTCGTGCGCACCGCGGCCGGCAGCAAGCTCGACGCCGCCCTCGGCGGCGCGGTGGTCGCCTTCGAGGCCGACCACATCGATCCCGACAGCGGGGAGGCGTGGAGCGTTCTCGTGCGAGGATCTTCGGCGGTGCTCACCGATCCCGCCGACATCGCGTCCCTCGCGGACCTCGACCTCAACTCCTGGGTGGCCGACAGCAGCGACCAGTGGGTGATGATCACCACTGACATCGTGAGCGGTCGCCGCACCCGGAGTCGGCACGGCACCAGTGGCGCCGGCCGACGGGACGCAGTCCCGGCCGGCTGCCGCTGAGGCCCGCCGTGCCCGAGGAGGTCCACCACCCCGACGGGGTGGTGGAGACCCACGTCTCGCGGCTCGTGTTCCTGGGTGACCGGGTCTACAAGATCAAGAAGCCGGTCCGGTTCGCCTTCCTCGACTTCTCCACCGTCGGGGCCCGCGCCGAGGCGTGCCTGCGTGAGGTCCAACTCAACCGCCGCCTGAGCCCCGACGTGTACCTGGGCGTGCTCGACGTGGTCGGCGGCGACGGCCGCGACATCGAGCACGTGGTGGAGATGCGGCGGATGCCCCCGGAGCGGCGGCTGGCCACGCTCGTCACCGAAGACGATCCCGGGGTCGTCGATCACGTGCGGGCCGTCGCCCACCGCATCGCCGCCTTCCACGCCGGGGCGTCACGGGGTGCGGCGATCGACCGTGATGCGTCCCACGACGCCGTGAGCGAGGCCTGGGCGACGAACCTGGCCGAGATGGCGCCGTTCACCGTCGGTCCCGACGCCGTGTTCGAGGCCGACGCGCTGGCCGAGGTCGAGCACCTCGCGGTGCGTTGGCTCGACGGTCGGGCCGCGGTGTTCGCCGACCGGCTCGCCGGGGGGCACGCGGTCGACGGCCACGGCGACCTCCTCTGCGAGGACATCTTCTGCCTCGACGACGGCCCCCGGATCCTCGACTGCATCGAGTTCGACGACCATCTCCGCCACGTCGACGTCTGGAACGACGTGGCCTTCCTCGAGATGGACCTCGAGCGGCTGGGCCGGCCCGACCTCGCCGAGGTCCTGCGCGACACCTACCGGGAGATGAGTGCCGACACCGCCCTGCCGGGGCTCGTCGACGTGTTCGTCGCCTACCGGGCGCTGGTCCGCGCCAAGGTCGCCGGCCTGCGGAGCCGCCAGACCGAGCCCGGCCCGGACCGCGAGGCCTGCGTGGCCGAGGCCCGGGCTCGGCTCGACCAGTGCCTCGACCACCTCCGCCGGGCCCGCATCAGGCTGGTCGTGGTGGGTGGGCTGCCGGGCACCGGCAAGTCGACCCTCGCGTCGGAGCTGGCCGAGGCGCTCGATGCCGCGGTGCTGTCCTCCGACCCTCTGCGCAAGGAGCTGGTGGGGGCGGGGCCCGACGCGTCGACCGCTGCCGACTACCGCACCGGCGCGTACTCCGACGCCGTCACCGAGGCCACCTACGCCACCCTGCTGCGCCGGGCCAAGGTCCTGCTCGAGCGCGGCGAATCGGTGATCCTCGACGCCTCGTGGGTCGACGTCGCCCATCGGGACGCCGCCCGGGCCCTCGCCGCCGAGACGGGGGCCGAGGTCACCGAGCTGCGCTGCGACTGCCCGGCCGACGTCGCCGCCGCCCGCATGGCCGCCCGCCACGACCGCGGCGACCACGAGTCCGACGCCGATGCGATCGTCGCCGCCGCCATGGCCGCCGACGCCGACCCGTGGCCGGAGGCCGTGGTGGTCGACACCGGTGGCGATGTGCCGGCCGCCGTCGAGCGGGCCCTGGGACTCATCCGGGCCGACTGACCCCGCCGGGATCAGTCGCCTTGGGTCGCCCGCCGTGATTCACCCCGCTGTTCCGTTCTTGTCGCGCTTTCCTGTCGCCGGTGACAGGAAAGCGCGACAAGAACGAGGATCGTGGTGTCCTAACCGGTTCGGGGTGGGGGAGCACCCAGCCGGCCACCGGTCAGAGGGAGCGGATCCGGCTGCGCTCGTAGCGGGGGCCGCGCCGGGGCGGTGACGGCGCTCCCCGTTCGATGAGACGGACGACGCGCTGGCGGTGGGGGCGGAACGGCTCGAGCAGCTCGAGCATCAGCTCGTCGCTCCCGCGGCGCTCGCCGAGGAAGGCGAACGCCACCTGGTGGGGGAGGTGGTAGTCGCCGACGCTCACCGCATCGGCGTCCCCGAGCGCGACGCGCGAGACCTCGGCCACCGTCCACGGGCCGATGCCGGGGATGGTGAGCAGCCGCCGCTGCAGCTCGGCGTCGGTGCACGAGCCGACCTGCAGACGGTGGGCGACCCGGCACGCACGGATGACCGTGTCGGCCCGGCGCCGCTCGACCCCGAGTGGGTGGAAGGCCCAGTAGGGGAGGGCGGCCAGCTGCGCCGGCGTCGGTGGAAGCCGCAGGCCGACGTCGGGGCCGGGCGCTGGCGTTCCGTGGCGTTGGACGAGGCGCCGGTAGCTCGCGCGAGCATCGGCTCCGATCACCTTCTGCTCGAGGATCGACGGGACGAGCGCCTCGACCAGTGCGCCCGACCGTGACATGCGCAGCCCCGGCGCGCGCCGGTGCAGGTCGCGCACCAGGTCGGCACCCACCGCGTCGAGACCTTCGAGCAGGTCGCTGAAGCCGTCGACGTCGTCGTCCTGCCCCAGCAGGTCGGGCACCTGGTCGAGCGCCCACGCCGCACCCGGTCCCCACGCCTCCGAGGCGGCTCGGCAGGTGCGGCCGTCGATCGTCAGGTGCAGCGTCGCCGGCCCGAGCGGCGTGTTGGTGGCCCACCACAGCTCGGCGGGGCCGCATGCACCGGTGGGGTCGCCCCGGCCGCGCACCAGGCCGCCGGCCGTCGCCCTCAGGTCGACCGGGTGGCGCAGGCGACCTTCGTCGCGCCGGGCTGACCCCTCGGTGGTGGTGACGGCGGGTACGACTGCCACCCGCCGACCTTCCCACACCGTCGGTCCGGCTGCCCGGTCCTGGTCGGGCGGGCACGGCCCGACCGGTCACGGCCCGACCGGTCACGGCCCGACCGGTCACCTCAGGGCAGCGGGACCCGCCAGACGAGCACCGTGCCGGACCGCTCGCCGGGCTCGACGAGCATCTCGCCGCCGAGGCGCTCGGCCCGGGCGCGGAGGTTGCGCAGCCCGTTGCCCTCGGCGCGGAGGACCTCGGGCAGGCCGGCGCCGTCGTCGGCGACGTCGAGCTCGAGGTGGTGCTCGGAGAGCACGAGGTCGACCTCGACCGTGCGTGCGCCCGCGTGCTTCACGACGTTGGTGACGGCCTCGCGCACCACGGCGACGAGCTGGTCGGCGATGTCGTCGGGCACCCCGAGGTCGATCGGGCCGTCGAAGCGCACGACGTGGTGGATCTCGGCCGGCTCGGCGGCCTCGCTCACCAGGTCGAGGACCTCCTGGCGGATGCTGCGGCCCGGGATGCGTTGGCGCTGGAGCTCGAAGATCGTGGTGCGGATGTGGCGCACGGTGTCGTCGAGGTCCTCGACCGCGTGCTGCAGGCGGTCGACCATCTCGGGGTCGCCGGCCCGGGCGGCCGCGCCCTGGAGGGCCAGGCCGGTGGCGAACAGGCGCTGGATGACGGTGTCGTGGAGGTCGCGGGCGATGCGCTCGCGGTCCTCGACGACGCGCAGCTCGCCGACCCGGGCGTGGAGGCGGGCGTTGTCGACAGCGACGCCGGCGGCGGCCGCCAGCCCGATGGCCAGCTCCTCGTCGGTGTCGGTGAACTCGGCCCCGTCGGCCTTCTCCGTGAGGTAGAGGTTCCCGAACACCTGGCCCCGCACGCGGATCGGCACACCGAGGAAGCTGCGCATCGGCGGATGGTTCGGCGGGAACCCGAAGCTGTCCGGGTGCTGGGCGAGGTCGGGGAGGCGGATCGGGCGGGGGTCGACGATCAACAGGCCGAGGATGCCGTGACCCGACGGGGGCGAGCCGATGGCCTGCATGCCGGCGTCGTCGATGCCCGAGGTGAGGAACTCCGACAGCGTCGTCCCCGACTCGTCGAGCACTCCGAGAGCCCCGTAGCGGGCGTCGACGAGCTCGGTCGCGGTCTCCACGATGCGACGCAGGACGACCGGAAGGCTCAGCTCCGACCCGACCGTGACGATCGCTTCGAGGAGGTGTTGGAGGTCCTTCGGCTGGACCCCGGGCTCGGCCATGGACGGGGAGCGTACCGGTGGCGGCGGACCCGGTAACTCGTTCGGACCCCCAGGACGGGTAACAATGGCGCTCGTGACGATCAAGGTGTTCCTGCTCGATGACCACGAGATCGTGCGTCGCGGCCTGCGTGAGCTGCTCGAGGCCGCGGGCGACATGGAGGTCGTGGCCGAGGCCGGGACCGCCGAGGAGGCGTTGCGCCGCGTGCCGGCCACCAGCCCCGACGTGGCCGTGCTCGACGTTCGCCTCCCCGATGGCGACGGCGTGCAGGTGTGCCGTGAGATCCGCAGCCGCATGCCTCAGGTGCAGTGCCTCATGCTCACGTCCTACGCCGACGACGAGGCCTTGTTCGACGCCATCATGGCGGGCGCCTCGGGCTACGTCCTGAAGCAGATCCGGGGCACCGAGCTCGTCGACGCCATCCGCAAGGTGGCCTCCGGGCAGTCGCTGCTCGACCCGAGCGTCACCGCCCGGGTGCTCGAGCGCCTGCGCACCGGCTCGGCAGAGGACAAGAAGCTCGAGGGCCTCACCGACCAGGAGCGCCGCATCCTCGATCTGCTGGCCGAGGGCCTCACCAACCGTGAGATCGCCGACCGCATGTACCTGGCCGAGAAGACCGTGAAGAACTACGTGTCGAATCTCCTCGCCAAGATGGGCATGCAGCGCCGCACCGAGGCCGCGGTCTACGCCGCTCGCCTCAACGAGCGCCACCGCCGCATCGCGGAGTAGCGCCGGTTCAGCCCTTGCGGGCGAGCGTGTAGCGGATCACCTGGTCGAAGCCGAGCCGGCCGTCGGGTCGTCGCGCGCCCCGCATGGCCTCGGCCGCGGCGGCCCGCACGCCGTCGACGTCCTCGGGGGGCATGCTCTGCCAGAACTGGCGTTGCCCGTGTGACATCGACCAGCGGTACCAGGCGTCGGGGTCCTCGAAGCGGACCTCGAGCGTCGTGGTGACGGTGCGGACGTCGACGTAGCCGGCGTCGCTCACCAGCTGCTCCATGGCGGCGTCGGAGGAGAACGGGCCGCCGGTGTTGCTCCGCGGATCGAGTCGCGCGGGCGGGAGGTAGGACCGGAGGAGCTGCTCGACGGTGTCGTTCCACTCCTCGTTGAGGGGCCCGAACGTGGTGACGCCCAGTCGGCCGCCGCCGCGGAGCAGCTCCCGCCAGGCCTGCAGGGCCGCGAGGGGGTCGCTCAGGAAGAACAGCACCAGCGAGGAGGCCACCAGGTCGAACGTCGATCCGTGGGGGCCGGGCGCGATTGCATCGTCGACGGCGACCTCGACGAAGGACCCGACCCCGGCCGCGTCCGCGTCGGCCCGGGTGAGCTCGACCATCCGGGGGGCCGCGTCGATCCCGGTCACGTGACCGGTCGGTCCGACGGCGTCGGCGAGTCGCAGCAGCACGGCACCGCGGCCACAGCCGACGTCGAGGGCCCGTTCACCCGGTTGCGGCGCCAGCTCGGTCACGAGGCCGGCGGCGATGGGCTCGAAGAAGTCGGTCCCGACGGCGTCGTAGGTGTCGGCGACGGCGTCGAAGAGCTGGGCCACTCGTGCGTCCGGGTCCTCGGTCATGGCCGGACGGTAGCGGTCCCCCGGTTCGGAGGCTCGTGCCCTGCCGGATGGGTCAGGTGCTCTCGTCGTCGTCGGTGAGCGCGAGCACCCGGTTCCAGCCGGCCAGGCGCCAACCCAGCTCGAGCACCGCCGCGCCGATGGCGGCGATCCCGATCGCGGCCTCGACCACCACGGCCGATGGGAGCTCGAGTTCGAAGTAGTCGGCGAACCACGGGATCTCGAGCGCCCCGACGAAGAGGGCGACCATCGCGGCGATGAGCCCGATGCGCCACGCGTTCAGCGGCCGGCTCAGGATCACCAGCACCCACATCGCCACGAGGAACAGGGTGATCACCGCGATGGTGCGGGCCTGCACCGAGCTCACGTCGTCCTGCGAGCGGGCCATCTGGAAGCTGGCGAAGGTGGTCGCGGCGGCCACCACGCCGGCGGGGATGGCGAAGCGGAGCACCCTCGGGAGGAAGCCGGAGCGGGCCCGCCGCGGGTTCGGGGCGAGGGCGAGGAAGAAGCCCGGGATGCCGATCGTGAGCGCCGAGATCAGCGTGAAGTGGCGGGGGATGAACGGGAACGGCAGCCGCCCGACGCCCGTGGCCAGGGCCAGGAGCATGGCGTAGAAGGTCTTGGTGAGGAAGAGGTTGGCGACCCGCTCGACGTTGGCGATGACCCGACGGCCTTCGGCCACCACCGACGGGAAGACCGAGAAGTCGTTGGCGAGCAGCACGAACCGGGCGACCGAGCGGGCGGCGGCGGATCCCGACCCCATGGCCACGCCGATGTCGGCGTCCTTGAGGGCCAGGGTGTCGTTCACGCCGTCGCCGGTCATGGCCACCGTGTGGCCCCGCGACTGGAGCGCGTGCACCATCGCCCGCTTCTGGTGCGGGGTCACCCGACCGAACACCGAGTGCGCCTCGAGCACGTCGGCGAGGGCGTCCTGCTCCTCGGGCAGGGTGCGGGCGTCGACCGGGTCCTCGGCGCCGGGCACCCCGACACGGCGGGCGACGGCGCCGACCGTGACCGGGCTGTCGCCGGAGATGACCTTGACGGCCACGCCCTGCTGCCCGAAGTAGGCGATGGTGGCCGGGGCGGCCTCGCGGACCTGCTCGTCGAGCACGACGAGGGCGGTGGGCTGCAGGCCGGCGGTGAGCTCCTCACCCGCCAGCCCGGCGGGGGCGGCGGCCAGCAGCAGCACGCGTCGGCCTCGCTGGGCGTAGTGCTCGAGGCGCTCCCGGGCGTCGTCGACCACGGTGCCGGGCTCGGCGCGGTCGAGCAGGATGTCGGGTGCCCCGAGGTACCACGCCCCCCGGCCGTCGAACGCGGCGGCGCTCCACTTCCGGGCCGAGGAGAACGGCACCGCGTCGGTGAGCGTCCAGCCGTCGGGTGCGGGGTACTCGGCCACGATGGCGGCGAGGCTCGGGTTGGGGTGGTCGTCGGAGGACCCGATCGCCCCGAGCACCGCGGCGGCGTCGGCCTCGCCGTCGGCCCCGTGGTGACCGAGGTGCTCGATGGTGCCGAGCGAGAGCGAGCCCTCGGTGAGGGTGCCGGTCTTGTCGAGGCAGATCACGTCGACCCGGGCCAGGCCCTCGATGGCGGCCAGCTCCTGGGTGAGGACCTTCTTCGAGGCCAGCCGGGTGGCGCCCACGGCGAAGGCGATGCTGGTCAGCAGGACGAGGCCTTCGGGGACCATCGCCACCAGGCCGGCCACCGACGCCTGGATGGCCTCCACGAAGCCGTCGTGGGTGTCGAGCTGGGCGGTCACGAGCAGCACCGCGGTCGGGACCATCAGCCAGCTGACGAGCTTGATGACCTTGTCGATGCCGGTGCGCAGCTCGCTCTTGACCAGCGAGAACCGGCGGGCGTCGCTCGAGAGCTTGAAGGCGTAGGCCTCGGTGCCGACGGCGGTCGCCCGGATGCTGCCGCTGCCGGCGACCACGAAGCTGCCGGACATGACGGTGTCACCGGGCTGCTTGACCACCGGGTCGGCCTCACCGGTCAGCAGCGACTCGTCGACCTCGAGCCCGGCGGCGGTGAGGACGGCGCCGTCGACGGCGATCTGGTCGCCGAGGGTGAGCACCACGACGTCGTCGGCCACGAGCTCGGTCGACGGCACGGAGGAGTCCTGGCCGTCGCGCCGCACCAGCGAGGTGGGCTGGTTGAGCACGGCCAGGCGGTCGAGGGACTTCTTCGCCCGCAGCTCCTGGATGATGCCGATCGCCGCGTTGGCGACGAGCACGATGCCGAACAGGGCGTCGCGGTACTCGCCGATGGCGATGATGACGACGAGGAGGACCCCGAGGAGCGCGTTGAACGGGGTGAAGACGTTGGCCCGGACGATCTGGGCGACCGTGCGGCTGGTGGGGTTCGGGACGTCGTTGGTGCGTCCGTCGGCGCGTCGCTCGGCGACCTCGGATGCCGTGAGTCCCTGGTCGAGCGCCGCCATCCGCCCGTGTCTAGTCGTTCCGGACGACCACCACGGGACAGCCGGCGTGCGATGCGCACTGCTGGCTCACCGAGCCGAGGAGGAGCCCGGTGAAGCCGCCGTGGCCCCGGCTGCCCACGACGAGCAGGTCGGCGTCGGCGGCCGCCTCGAGCAGCACCGGTGCCGCGGCGCCCTCGGTCACCACCGTCGTGACCTGCACCTCGTCGGTGGAGACGACGCCCTCCTCGGCCAGGGCCCGGGCGAGCGCGCCGTCGGCCTCGCCGCTCAGGTCCTCCGGGGGAGGCATGGCGCCGAAGGCCGGGAGGCTCGTCATCATCGAGAACTGCCAGACGGCGACCACCTCCAGCGCGGTCGCTCGGATCCGGGCTTCCTCGTACGCCCAACGCAGGGCGGCTCGGGACCCGGGGGACCCGTCGACGCCGACGACGATCTTGCTCATCGATGCTCCTGTCGTGGACCGGTGTGGACCGTCTGCGGGCCCCGTGGTGACATCTCGTGACCAGGGAGCCCGGGTGGGATCAGCCCGGTGTGATGAGACCGTAGTGACCGTCGAAGCGGCGGTACACGACGTTGCCCCGCGCAGAGTCGGCGTCGATGAAGAACACGAACGGCTCGTGGCCCACGTCGAGGCGCTCCTCGGCCTCGTCGAGGCGCAGCACGGGGGCAACCGGGCCCACGTGGAGGTCGTCGACGAGGTGGAGGGCCTCGGAGGTGGCCTCGTCGCCGGGCATGACCTCGGTGCCGCCGCTCTCGCCGTGGCAGACCACGCAGTCGACGCCGCTGTCGAGCTCGGTGAACAGGTAGAAGTCGTGGCCCAGCACATCGAGGTCGAAGGCGGCTTCGTCCCAGCGCATCGGCTGGAGGGCGAAGGTCTTGTGGCGCACGACCTCACGCTCGTCGACCGGGCGGTCGAGGTGCTCCGGGCGGTGCGGCGGACGACCTTCGGGCGCATGGCGCACCGTCTCGCGGTCGACCCGTTCGGCGTGCTTGGTGATGTTGCGGCGGAGGCGCCCCTCGAGGAGGTCGATGGCCTCCTCGAACACGTCGGCCGCCACGTGGGCGCGGACCTGGTTGCCGTTGACGTCGAGCGTCGCCTCGGCCAGCGCCGGGCGCTGGCGGGAGGGGTTCGGCTCGAGGGTCAGCTTCACCTGTGCGAACAGGATGGGCTTGTCGGTCAGCCTCGCCAGCTGGGCGATCTTGTCGGCGGCGTACTCCTTGGCCGCCTCCGGCACCTCGCCGCGGGTGGTGACGCTGACCTCGACCTCTCGAACATCCATCGTTGCTCCTTGTGGACCGGTCACGCCGGGTCACCGTTGACCCGGTCCGGACCGACCTCTTCGTTGCCCCCGAGCCTGCGCTACGGGGAGTGGGGGTGACAGGGCGGAAGGTCCCGTTGAGTGGGGACCGGCGCCCGTGTGGATCAGGGCGTCGGACGAACCGGCACGAGCACGACCGGCACCTTGGCCCGGCGCACGACCTCCTCGGCGACGCTGCCGACCAGGAGGTGGTGCAGACCGCCGTGGCCGTGGGAGCCGACGACGAGGTGCGAGGCCTGGAGGTGGTCGGCCGCGTCGAGGATCATCTGGGCGGTGGGGCCCATGACCACCAGCGGCGTCACCGACACGCCGTCCTCGGCGAGGTGGTCGGCCAGCTCCCGCAGGCGGCGATGCTCGTCGGTGAGCTCACCGGCCCGGGCGGACCGGGTGAAGGGGCTGATCTCGTCCTTGTCGTAGCCCGCCAGCGCCGGCTCGCCGGCGGCCACGTGCAACAGGTGGAGGGTGCCACCCGACGCCCGGGCCAGCGCGACCCCTTCGGCGGCGACCACGTGGCTCCGGTCCGAGAAGTCGACTGCCGCCACCACGTCGCCCACGATGCGTGCCTCGGTCATGGCCAGAGACTACGGGCTGGTTCCGGTGGACCTTGGCCCCTTCCCGCCGGGGGTGTCACGCGGCAGGCTGGAGGTGGGTGGCAGGGGCCACCCTCTCAGGAGGAACAATGCGACTGATCGACGGACGGACCGGCATCGAGGTCATCGACCGCGACGAGTGCCTCACCCTGCTGCGGTCCGACGACACCGGTCGCATCGCGGTCGTCGATGCCGGTCACCCGGTCATCTTCCCGGTGAACTACGCGATGGACGGCGAGCTGATCGTCTTCCGCACCGCCGAGGGCACCAAGCTCGACGCCACCCTCAAGGGCGGCCCGGTCTCGTTCGAGATCGACCAGACCGATCGCCACACCCGCACCGGCTGGAGCGTCATCGTCACCGGGTGGGCCCGGGTCGTCAGCACACCCGGGCGGGCGGCCGAGCTCGAGAAGCTGCCCCTGCAGCCGTGGTCGTCGCACCAGAAGGACAACTGGATCGAGGTCCACCCGGAGCGCATCAGCGGCCGCCGCATCGTGGCCGTGGAGGGCGCCGGCGACGACACCGGTGCCGGTGCCGGTGCCGGTGTCGAGGACGACACCGAGGGCTGAGCCCCCGGGCCAGACCCCAGCAGCGCCGACCAACCGACCTGGAGCCGGGCCCGAGGGCCCGGCTCCCGCCGCGTCCGGCCCGGGGCGACGGGCGCACCATCGACAGCACCCCGGACGCGACGAGGGGCCGGGCCCTCGGGCCCGACCCCTGAACGCTCGATCCCCGAGAGGATCTACGTGGCGCTCTTGCCCGCCGGGGGCGGCGGGGGCACCACGAGTGCGGTCACCATGTAGGCGAGGCCCTTGTCGGTCTCGGCGTGGGTGAGGATGTGGCAGTGCCAGGCCCAGATGCCGGTCTCGTCGGCGGTCGGGCTGATCAGCACGGTGTAGCGCTCACCGGGGCAGACGGTGAGGGTGTCCACGAAGTAGGGCTGGTCGAGCGCCCAGTCCTCCTTGGCGACCACCAGCTGCTTCACCCGGTGGAGGTGCATCGGGTGACAGGTGAGGCCCTCGTTGTGGTACGTGACCTTGAGGGTGTCGCCGGGGGCGGCCACGATCGGATCGGTCGCCGGGAAGGCCTTGCCGTTCAACGAGAGGCCGATGGTGCCGGCGTCGTTGAGCACCATGGGGAATTCCTTGGTGACGTTGATCTTGTCGGGGAGCTTGATGCCACTGACGGTCTTGCCGTCGGGCAGCGGGAGCTCGCCCACCTGGAACTGGCCGTAGGCGCCGTTGACCACCGAGATCGAACCACCGTTGTGGGGGTGGTACATGCCCATCTCGGCCACGTCGGGGGCGTCGAACTGGTACGTGTAGGTCTGACCGGGCTCGATCATGGGCTGGGTCAGAGGGGCGACGCCGTCCTGGCCGAACGGGGTCGAGATGCCGTGCCAGTGGATGTCCTGGCCCATGGGGGAGTCGTTCTTCAGGGTGACCCGCAGCTTGTCGCCGGGCTGCACCTTGATCCACGGACCGGGGACCTGGTTGTTGTAGGCCCAGGCCTTGACGACCTTCCCGGGCTCGACCTCCCAGTCGATGATCGAGAGGGTGAGATCGATTTGCTTGTAGCCGTCGGGGCCGGCGACCGGCTCCAGCAGCTGGTTGCCGCGACCCTCGGTCGGGACGCCGGTGCCGTACTTGGTGAAGGCGTCGAGGTACGCCGCGGCGCCCTCGGTCATCGCCTTGTCCATGGCCTGGTAGTCGGGCTCGGTGCCCGCCCCCATCGCCATGTCCGAGCTGCCACTGCTGGTGGCCGAGCCGGAGCCGCCCACGACGAGCGTGCCCTTCATGCCGGCGGCGGCGTGGCCGGCGATGGTGCAGGTCACCTCGTAGGTGCCGGCCTTGAGGGTCGACAGGTCGAGCGTGGCCGACTTGCCGGCGGCGATGTCAGGGGTGGCCGGGCCGCCGGTGACGCTCAGGTTGTGGGCCATGGTTCCGCCGTTGACGACGTCCAGGGATCCACCCACGGGCACGTTGATCGTGCCGGGGGTGATCTTGAACTCGGTCAACGTGACGGTCACCGGTGCGGACGCGGTGCTGGTGCTGCTCGAGCCGTCGTCGTTGACGACCACGATGATGCCGACTGCGGCCAGCAGGAACGCAGCCACCGCGGTCAGCGAACCGAACACGGCCAGCATGCTTCGGTCTTGATTGGGTGCCATTCGTCTCCTCGGGGATGGATGCCCGGCCGGCGTGTTGGGGGATGTGCCGCACGGACCTCCCCAGGCTGCCGGTGCGGAGGGCGAACAGGGAGGGGAGGGTGGCGGTAACCGGCAGGACTTTGGTCCGAAGTCCGGGTGCCCCGCTGCCCTGTCCGCGTGGTCAGTTCTCGCAGACAGTGGGGGCACTTCGGGAGGCGCCCGGGGTGCTGGGGACGTTCCGGGAGCAGGATCATGAGGGTGTTGCTGTTGGAGGGAGAGCCGGGGGCGTCGTGTGGCGCCGCGCTCGATCTGGCCGAGGCGGGGCACACGATCGCCCGCTGCCACCCCCAGGACCAGGCGTCGTTCCCGTGCCACGGCCTGACCGACGACGCCTGCCCGCTCGACGACGGTGACGTCGACGCCGTGGTGGTCGTCCGTGGCCCCGAGGTCGAGACCGGTCCCGACCGCGAGAGCGGCGAGGACGGCGCCCGCTGCGCCCTTCGGCGCCACATCCCCCTCGTTCTGGCCGGGGACAACGGCCGCAGCCCCCTCGGGAGCTTCGCCACCGCCGTGAGCGCCGAGCCCGACGAGCTCGTCGAGGCCGTCGAGACCGCCGCCCACGCTCCGTTGCGGCGCCATGGCGACACCGCCCGGGTGGCCTTCGCCGCGGTGCTCGAGGCCCACGGCCTCGACCCCCGGCTGGCGGAGGTCGTGGTCACCCGTGACCAAGGTGATCTGAAGGTGCGCCTGACCCCGCCCGGCCCGGTCCCGGCGGCGGTGCTGGAGATCGCCTCGGTGCGCGTCGCCGGCGCGATCCGGTCGGTGGACCGCTACCCGCGGGTCATCGACGTGGTGACCGCCGGCGGGTGAGGGCGCGGCCCCACCCGACCAGTGCCCGTGTCAGGATGACCGGGCCATGAGGGACCTGTTGCCCATCGAGACCATGTCGGTCTTCTTCGCCGCGCTCGCGCTGGTGTGCTGGGCCGTCTCCATCGCCCTGGTGGTCGGGGCCCTCGTGCGTCGCTCGCAGCACGGCCGCCCGGGCCGGCTCGAGCCTCTGCGTGACGACATCGGCCGTGCGGCGCTCACGCTGGCGTGGCTCGTCGCGGTGGTCACGACCCTCGGCTCGCTCTACTACTCCAAGGTGCAGCAGTTCGTTCCCTGCGAGCTCTGCTGGTACCAGCGCATCTGCATCTATCCGTTCGCGGTGATCCTCGGCATCGCCGCCTGGCGCCGCGACGCCGCCATCCGCGTGTACGCCATCCCGATCTTCGTCATCGGCATCGTGATCTCGACCTATCACACGTGGATCCAGGCCTACCCGCCGGACAACGGCACCTCCTTCTGCACCGCCGAGGCCCCGTGCACCACCCGCTACGTGTGGCAGTTCGGCTTCGTCTCCCTCCCGTTCATGGCCCTCTCGGCGTTCGTCGTGATGACCGTGCTGTTGCTCGTCGCCCGCCCGGCGCCGCGCCGATCCGCCCCCCAGGAGAACCAGTGAGCAACAAGCCGTCCAGCAAGCCCCAGGCCTCGGCGAAGGTCCGGGCCGCGTCCGGCTCCGGCCGAGGCACCTCGACCTGGCTGTGGGTCGGCCTCGTGGCCGTGATCGTGGTGATCGGGATCGTCGCCATCCTGGCCGGTCGCTCGAGCAGCAGCGGCTCCGCCAGCGGCGGCTCGGAGTCGAAGAGCGGCGGCACCGTCGTGCCCAACGGCGACCTCGAGTACGGCGCCGTCGAGGTCGAGGGCACGGCCCTGCCTCCGGCTCCGCAGAGCGGCACCGACACCGCCGTGGGGATGACCATCCCCACGGTCAAGGGCATCACCTTCGACGAGTCGGCCGTCACCATCTCGCCCGATGGCAAGCCCAAGATCATCATGGCCGTCGCCCACTGGTGCCCGCACTGCCAGGCCGAGGTGCCCCGCCTCCAGGACTGGCTCGACCAGAACGGCATGCCGTCCGACGTCGAGCTCGTCGCCGTGGCCACCTCGAACGATCCGAGCCGCACCAACTTCCCGGCGGCCCCGTGGCTGCGCAAGGAGGGCTGGTCGGTGCCGACGATGCTCGACGACAAGGAGAGCACCGCCGCCCAGGGCCTCGGTGTCAGCGGCTTCCCGGGGTTCACCGTGGTCGGCGCCGACGGCAAGGTCGTCTTCCGTACCAGCGGTGAGATCACCATCGCCCAGTGGGAATCGCTCCTCGAGGCCGCCCGCACGGGCACCGCCCCCACGGCCTGACCCTCCGCCGGCCGGGCCGGGCCTTCTCTGGTTCTGGCCTGCGTTCTGCACCTCCAGGGGTGCAGAACGCAGGCCAGAACGATCAGATCAGGCGGTCGGGCCCTCGTAGCGACAGCCCGACGTGCAGGTCTCCTGCACGTCGACGCGCGCCAGGCCGGGCACCGTCGGGGCCAGGCGGTCCCAGATCCACACGGCGAGCACCTCGCTGGTGGGGTTGTCGAGCCCGTCGACCTCGTTGAGGTAGTGGTGGTCGAGCTGGTCGTGCAGAGGAGCGAACGCCGCCTTCAGGTCGGCGAAGTCCATCACCCAGCCCGACTCGGCCCCGATCTCGCCCTCGACCCACACCGTGGCCCGGAACGAGTGGCCGTGGAGGCGCGCGCACTTGTGGCCCTCGGGCACGTTGGGCAGCCGGTGGGCCGCCTCGAAGCGGAACTCGGTGTGGATCAACATCAGGGGCCCAGGGTCGCGCAACGCGTCAGATCGGCGACAGCTGGGCCTTGCTGGCGCTTCTCGAGTACGCCCCCTGGGATTCGAACCCAGAACCTGCGGATGAAGAGAAGGTAGAAGTTGGTCGGCGGAGGACCCGTTCGTCGTTCTGGTCGGGTCTCGGCGCTGGTCTTGTCCATCTGATCGGTCTCGGTCGGGTGCCGTCGGGTCAATCCGTGGGATGCGGGGTGGGATGTTCCTCTCGGGCGGTGGGGTGCTCCGAGCGGGGTAAGTCACCCTGGTTGAGCTCCTGGACAATGCCGATGAGCTCTTGACCCATTCGGTGGGTGTCGTGGAGCACTGAGACCCATGCGGCTGACTCCCAGCCGAAAAGCTGGGCGGCCGTGGTCATCGTCTTCGTGTGAGCTTCAAGCGTGGCCTGTCCCATCACGGCCACCATCCCTGCATGGGTGAAGAAGGCCCCGTTCGCTCCGGCTGCGAGCGGGTTGGCCCGATCGGTCTCAACCTTGATGCTCTGCCTCAGCGCGTGAAGCTCGCCATGTGCCACTCCCGACAAGTACCACCAGAGGAGGTCGCCCATTTGGGATGCCATTGCCGCTGCGGCCAGTAGTTGGTCGATTTGCTCTCGGGTTGTGGCCTGTTCCTCTGCACCAACCTGGGGACGGGTACCTCGGCCGCCCTTGCGGTAGGTCCACCCCAGGCCATCAGCACCCTTCCGGATAGACAGCCGTAGGGCCTTGCCCTTATCCCGGGCCGGCCCAGGTGCGTGCCCCAGGTCCATCGAGTTGGCATCTGAGAGACGGGTGAGCCGGTACCGCATCACTCTCTGGTCTGACGTCATCGGCTCCGCAAGCCAGTTGACCGCAGCAGCTGTTTCGATAGCTGCCCGGGCCAAGACGAGGTGGGAGTAGACGGGAACCGGCTCGGACTTGAATAGCCGGGCGTAGTTCCTCAGGTGGTCGTTCACGGCGAATAGCCCGACACGAATCGCCGTATGGCAAGCCGCTACCGGCTCCGTCCATCCGGACTTAGTGAATCGTCGCTCGTCTGCCAGCTCCGCCATCGCTGGTGAGTCTGCGGCTGGCAGGGCGTTCCCTGACATTGCGAGAGCAACCTCACAGGCCGCTTCCCACTTCTTGCGTCCGGTCTCCAACGCTTCGAGCACGTCGCCTTCATGCTTCGGCCCGAAGCCGGTCATCAGGCGTCGCCCTCGCCGCTCGACTTCTGCTCGAGCATCGAGTCGACCAGCTGCTCGACGATTGCTAGGTCGCGCTCGTTGAGCTTCTCCAGCTTGGCCGACAGTCGTCGGTCGAAGACTCGGCCGTCCAGTCCGGCCGGGATCTGCATCTGCACGTCTTCGAAGATGACGGCGGGGTCCTCACCTACGGCTACCACGGCGGCGTACAGGTTCTCGGGACGAGGATTCGGTACAACGACCTCGCCCTGCACCACACGTCCGCCGGCCTCGAGCTGACGCCACATCGATTCGGAGATGCCAGCTCTTCGGGCCGCCTCCCGTTTGCTGATCTGGAAGTGCTTCCGGCCTTGGTACAGGTGTCGGCCGACGAAGTACCAAGCCTTTGCGTCAGGGTCGTCGAAGTGGAGGGCCTCGCCTTCCTCAGGCGGGATGTCGGACCCTATGGGGCCCTCGTATGCATCCGGATCACGTTGACGGCGTGGCATAACCCCTCTAGTACGCAGAAATACGCACTGATGCGCAGAAATGCGGATACGGAGCGTACTCTACAGGGCTCGTCGATGCCGGCCCGATTGATCTGACCAGTTGTGCGACGGTGAGCCTGCCCAGGCGGCAGAGGTTCTGAGTGTTCACCGGGGCACGGCCTGGGAGCTGTACCGCCGGGGTGAGTTCGCCGTGCCGGTCCTCCGGATCGGTCGTCGGCTGCGAGTCACCAAGGCCAGCCTCGAGCAGTTCCTGCTCGGAGGCGTCCCGGGTGGTCCACCGCAGTGGCGGCCCCAACACAGTGCGACGGGGAGTCGCATCGCTACCGCTGGGCTGGCCGGGACGGGGCTGGCCATGCCTTCTGTGAACGGCCTCACTGGATGCAGTGTCTGTGCGGGTACCGGATCGTGAGTAGGTGCGGTGCTGCGTCTCCGGCGCGCTGTGCCCCGTGCTCGGAGACCTACCGGCGCCGGGTGCGGCGAGTCTTTGCGTCTGGCCGGACTGATCGTCCGTCGGATCTGCTGCTGCTCCTTGAGGCGCTGCTCCAGGCGATGAGGTGCACTTCTTGCGTGACGGCACACCGTGTCCGTGCACGCCGGTTGGAGGGATCTCTGTGGCGGAGTTCAACGCCCTGGCCTCGCACCGGTTCAATCGGTTGATCCAGCATCTGCGACGGACCTGCGGGGAGGCGCTCCAGTAGGCAAGAGCCGCAGAGGTTCAGGACGGCAAGCGGCGGGGCGACGATGGCGCACGAGGTGCGCTGCACTTCCATGTGTTGATCAGGGTCGATCGTCCGGACCGCCTCTTGCGAGACTTCCGCAAGGGCGATCCGTTCTGTCCGCTGCGCCAGCTGGTGGAGCAGCACGGCTTCGGGCATTCAGTCGACCTCGAGGCGGTCGACGTGGCGTCGGCGTCAAGCACGTGAGCAAGAGTGCTGATGACCGTGCCTCGATGCCCTGGCTCGACCTTGCGACCGGAGAGGTGGTGGTTGGACGGGGGCGCTATCGCACCTGGACGGCTTCGAGGCGGTGGGGTCTCACGATGCGGGCGGTACGTGCTGCGCAGTCGACCTGGCATCAGTCAGGGATCGACGGTGTTGGAGCTGGGGGAGTGGACGACGCAGGCGGGCGCCAGCCCGCCGAGGCGGCCGCTTCCCAGGCCGGAGCAGCCGGCCCTCTTGAGCTCAATACGACGAGTTACACATCTGACCTGTTCTATGACTCGTCGTCAGGGGCGTCGTCGTAGGCGTCGTCAGCGTTCGGAGCAATCGACAGGTCGGGGCCTGGACCAAAGACCTTGAGGAGGCCAGCAGCAGCATTCTCCTGGATCCGAGCCATGCCGGGTCTTAAGGCGAAGACCGGCTTTCCGTCCTTCTGGATGTGCTGGCGCATGACTCGGTCTAGTTGGACCGCGAACGACTGCTCGACCTTCCGACGCGACCCGATTGGTCGCTTCGCTCGGTCGACGATCGTCACCCTTGGCTTTGGCCGCCCGTTGAACCACCGCCGGATGGCAGTGTTGATGTGGTCGTCTCGCAACGAGTAGCCGACTATCACGAGCTCGTCGGCGGTCGACAGCATCTCGTCGAATGCCCGCAGCATTGCGAGGAACGGGCCGTCGGCTCGGACCTTGCCGCGCTGACCGAACACAACCGCAGGGCGGCTACGTCCTTTGACCTGCCGAGTGACGATCCGTGTATCGGCCAGCTTGGCCTCTACCGCATGGGGCTCCGAACGCCAGTCGACCGAGCCGTGAAGCTTGAGAAGTCGGACATCGGCCTTCGGGTCCCATTGCCAATCGTGGCCTCCCTTCCAGCGCTTGATCCCAGTGTCGACCGAGAGTCCAGCGCGGCTTGCGACCAGCTCAACTGAGCGGTCGTAGTTGAGGGTCGCAATCTGGATCGGTCCGTCCCCTGCGAGGACGGGAGCGAGGTAGTCAACCTTGTTGGGCTTCACGTCAACGAGCGAAACAAGTGCGTCGATCATCGTCCGCTCGAGGACCGTGAACACCTGGGTCGACTCGACGCGACCCTCGAATGTGTCGAACAGCTTCACCAAGGTCCGCTCGAGGTCGTGCTGATTGGTCTTCGTGAGGGCCCTTTCGAACTCCTTCTTCCAGCTCATTGGCAACCGACGGCTCGGTTGCCCGAGGCCATCCAGCGTCGGGCTCCAGTTCGCAACGAACGGGGCTATCTCGAGCTCGTCTCGCTCCTTCAACATCTGCACGGCTGCGAACAGTCGCTCGACGTCGATTCCGTCATAAGCGCCGCCTACGCCTCGAGCAGTGTCATGGGCCAGAAGACTCGCAACGGCGAAGTTGATCGCATGGGTTAGTGGGAGCCGTTCGGACGGCAGATTCTCTATGTGGTCGACGATCGCCTCGGTGAGTCCAGTCGAGACGGGTACTCCGGCGTCCGCAGAAGCGCCGGCACCGAGGAGCACAACCCTCTTCATCGGTCCCGCCTCGCATTCGCCGCCATCGGGGAGACCCTAATCATTCGCTCGGGAGGGCCAGTCAAGGCCGGCCGCAGGCCGCCCAAAGGGGGAGCCTTGACGGGCCCGGTCAGTTGCATACCCAGAATGGACAAAGAGGTCAGGCGTGCCGGGCCTCTTGCGCGACAGGCAGCTAGGGGCCGACGGGCCACTAGCTGCCGCCGACCATCGAACCGAAGACCATCGCAGCGTCTCGGTCTGACTCGGGCAGGAAGTGCGCACAGACGCCGAGGGTCGCGGCTGCGGTGGCGTGCCCTAGACGGCCCGAGACGGTCCGGAGTGGAACACCGGCGGCAAGAAGCTGGGTGGCGCTGAAGTGACGGAGCTCGTGCAAACGAGTCGTCGAGAGCCCTGCCTTGTCCCGCAGTCGGATGAGTGCTTCGTCGCCTAGTCGGGAGACCAAGGCCGTCCTCCGTCTGGCTCCAAGCTGAAGATGAAGGCGTCTTCCGTCATCTTCAGGCCTGCGGCAGCTGGGGTCTTGCGCTCGCTCGAGGTGCGTTCGGAGGTCCTCGACGGTGGCCCGGTCCAGCGCCACCCGGCGCACCCCATGTGTCTTGGTCCCCTTGAGGGCTAGCCCGTCTGTCGTCTCGATCACGGCCCGGGCGATAGAGAGCGTCGGACTCTCCCAGCTCGCATCAGAACATCGAAGCCCGCAGAGCTCGCCACGCCGAGCGCCCGTTACGGCGGCGAGCCTCAGGAGGAGCCCATAGGTCGGATCGTCCTGTCGGGCCTCGCGACTCAGCTTGCCAACCTGCTCTGCTCTTGGCGGGTCGATCGGAGCACGACGCACCCACGGGGGCGTGGCGTTGCTTGCAGGGTTGGATGCAATCCACCCCGACCGAACCGCCTGCTTCAGCGCACGATGGAGGATGGCATGAACCCGCCGCATGGTTGCCGGCGCAAGTCCAGCCTCGTTAACGAGCGCTAAGTAGAAGGCATCCAGCTGTGGGGCTCGAGCTTCGGTACGGGTACTCGCCGAGTGCCGGGGCGTTGTGGCGGTCGATGAGGCCTCGGTAGCGCCGGACGGTTGTCGGGCTGAGTCGCCCGTTCATCATTGAGAGCCACTGTTCGAGCAACTGGCCGAGTGGTGCGTCGGTCCCGAGGCAGCTGCCCTGATCGGCTTCGGCCACGAGAGCGTTGAGGATCCGCTGGGCGTCTCGTTTGGTTTCGCGCACCGTCCTGCTGATCTGTCGACGTCGCCCGGTGAGTGGGTCTCGGCCCGATTCGGCACGTGCTTCCCAGACGCCTGGCCGTCGTTCTCGCAGTCCGCCTCGCATGTGTCGGACAGTACGCAGGGGGTGCGACAGCGTGGGATCGGTGTGGGATGCCTTGCCGGGAACGCAGAAGGCCCGGGCTGCAAACCGGGCCTTGCTGGTGATTCTCCGGTAGGCCCCCTGGGATTCGAACTCGGAACCTGCGGCTGAAGAGTCCGCTGCCTCACCCTTGGGGATGGGGAGTTCGATCGGTGGTGCCCCCGGTGGGGTTCGAACCCACGATCATCGGATTAAAAGTCCGTTGCCTTACCACTTGGCCACAGGGGCGGGCCGGACGTGCGCGCTAGTTGTCGGCGCGCACGGCGGGTTTGGCGCCCTCGGTGGTGCCGTTGCCGTTGGCGGCGGCGCCGTTGGTCGAGGCTCCGTTGGTCGACCCGCCGGTGGTGGCGGTGGCGGGGACCGTGGTGCTCGGCGAGGGGGCTGCAGCCGGCGCGACGACCGTCGGGCTTGCCGCGGCCTCGTCGGCCAGGGCCCGCTCCTCCTCGGCCAGCACCCACTCGCCGGCGGACTTGCCGCGCATCCAGCGGGTGAGGGGCGAGCGGGCGGCGTGGTCGCTGTCGCCCCAGTCGTAGCGGACCGTCGTGCGGGCCACCTTGTCGTGCAGCGCCCGGTGCGACTTGGCCGTGACGATCGGCATCAGGCCCAGGCCGAGGATGAAGCTGAACGGGTAGACGATCACCCGCACCAAGGCCTGGCGGCCCTTCAACGGCCGGCCGTCGAGGTTGAGCACCCGCAGGCCCAAGAGGGCCTTGCCAAGGGAGCTGCCGGCGATCGTGAGCCCGACCAGCCAGTACACGAAGGCGAAGAGGAAGTAGCCGGTGGCGATGGCCACGCCCCAGCGGGTGTTGCTCGAGGTGCTGTCGACCTTGTCGCCGACGAAGAGCTGCACGAGGTAGGCGACCATGGCGGTGGCGGCGGCGAAGCTCACCGACAGCACGGCGATGTCGACGAAGTAGGCGAGGAGGCGGCTCACCGGCCCGGCGACCGCGCCGGTGGCGGAGATGCCGGTGGGGGGCTGGGGCCGGGGGCGGCGGACGAGCTTGGCCCAGATGCCGCTGACGATGAGGTCGAGCCCGACGATCTGGCGTCGGGCCATGGCCAGCACGCGGGTGCTCACGCCGCGGGTGGCGTCGGAGACGATCTGGTCGATGCCGGCGCGCTGGGCGATGGCCGCCACGTCGACGTTGGCGAGCACGGCGTCGAGGTCGACCTTGTCGATCATGGACTGCATGTCGAGGCGCTCGATGAGGGCCTGCACGTCCATGCGGTCGGTGAGCTTGTTGACGTCGATGCGGGCCAGCAGCTCGTCGACGTCGATGCGGTCGAGGAGGGCGTCGACGTCGATCCGGGCCAGGAGGGCGTCGATGTCGACCTTCTCGAGCAGGGCGTCGAGATCGACCTCACTGACGATCCGGTCGACGTCGACCTTCGACACCATGCCGTCGACGTCGACGGCGTCGACGACGGGGTTGATGACTGCGCCGAGGAGGCGTTCGACCGGGTTCACCCGATCAATCCTGTCAGGTCTCGTGTGCCCCCTGCCCGTCCGGTCCGGTCACCTCGGTGTCGGCGGGGTCACCGCCGCGTCGATCCGGGTCGGGCGGACGGTTAGCGTCGGCCCATGGCCACGACCGCTCCTGCCGACGCGCCCGAGCGCGCCTCGGCGAGGCCGGGGTGGGTCGAGGCCCTGATCGTCTTCGGTGTCGTCGCCGCGGCGGTGACGTTCGCGGTGTGGCTCGGGTCGCGCGGCCCGATCGCCGCGGCCGAGAACCACGACCTGGCGCCGTACCCCGGCTCCTGGCTGTTCGGCGGCTGGTTCCGTTACGACGGCCGTTGGTACGACATCATCGCCACCGAGGGCTACAGCTTCAACGGGCCCGCGACCCAGTCGTCGGCGGCCTTCTTCCCGGCCTACCCGACGGTGCTGTGGGCGTTTCACTCGGTGACGGGCCTGTCGGTGAAGCTGCTCGGCACGTTCGTCACCCTGGTGTGCGGGGCCGGGGTGATCGTGGTGTTCCGCCGCTGGAGCGACGACCGCGTCGACCCCGTCGTGGCCCGCATCGCCGTGGTCACCCTGCTGCTGTACCCGTACGCGTTCTACCTGATGGGGGCGCTGTACGCCGATGCCCTGTTCCTCCTGGCCACGATCGGCGCCTTCCTGCTGCTCGAGCGGGGCCATCCGATCCTGGCGGGCCTCGCCGGCGCGGTGGCCACCGGCGCCCGCCCGGTCGGCCTGGCGGTCGTGGTCGGCCTGGTCGCGGTCACGCTCTGGCGCAAGGGCACCATCGCCCGGCGCGAGGGGCGGCTGCGCGTGGACCTCCACACCCTGCGCCCGGCCGACGGCGGCGTGTTGCTCTCGATCACCGGCATCGTGGCCTGGATGACCTACCTCGGTGTGAGGTTCGGTCACCCGCTGGCCTTCGAGGAGGTCCAGCAGGCCCCGGGCTGGGACCAGGGCGGAGGCCCGCACACCTGGTTCAAGGTCCTCTGGTTCCAGCAGATCAAGAACCTCCCGGGCCGGATCCACCTGTGGTGGAACACGGGCGACACCCTCGTCTTCCAGTCGTGGCTCTACGGCGTGGGCGTGCTGATCCAGGGCGCGCTGGTGCTCGGGTTCCTGTGGCTCGCCTACAAGGCCTGGCGCCGGTTCGGGTGGGGCTACGGCCTCTATTCGTTCGTGCTGCTGGCGATCCCGCTCATCGGCACCAAGGACTTCCAGGGGGCCGGGCGGTACCTCCTGGCCGCCTTCCCCTGCTACCTCGTGCTCGCCGAGATGCTCTCCACCAGGACGGTGCTGCGGCGCGTGGTGTGGGGTGTCGGTGGCGTGATGTTGCTGGGGTGGGCCTTCGCCTTCGGCCGCGGCTACTACGTTGCCTGACCGACATGGCGAACTTCGACAGCCTGACGATCTTCTATCCGATGTGGAACGAGGAGGCGACGATCGAGCGCGCCGTCGGTGCCGCGTTCGAGGCCGGTGACCGCCTCGTCGCCAGCGGCGAGATCGCTCGCTACGACGTGCTCATCGTCGACGACGCCTCCACCGACCGAACCGGGGCGATGGCCGACGCCATGGCCGCCGCCGACCCTCGGGTCTCGGTCGTGCACCACCCCACCAACCGCAAGCTCGGCGGCTCGCTGAAGACGGGCTTCGCCAACGCCACCGGCGAGCTGGTCCTCTACACCGACGCCGACCTCCCCTTCGACATGGCCGAGGCGGCCAAGGCCGTGCGCCTCATGCGGATCTACGAGGCCGACATCGTCAGCGCCTACCGCTTCGACCGCACCGGCGAAGGCGCCCGGCGGCTGATCTACAGCTACGTCTACAACCACCTCGTGCAGACCATGTTCGGCCTGCGCCTGCGCGACATGAACTTCGCCTTCAAGCTCGTGCGCAAGTCCGTCTTCGACAACGTCGAGCTCCGCAGCGAGGGCTCGTTCATCGACGTCGAGCTGCTCGCCCGGGCCCAGCGCCTCGGGTTCCGAATCGTGCAGTTCGGGGTCGACTACTTCCCCCGCACCCGCGGCATCTCCACGCTCTCCTCGAACGCCGTGATCCTCACGATCGTGCGGGAGATGCTGGGCCTCCGCAGCGATCTCCAGGCGTTGCAGCCGCTGCCCGCCGAGCTGCTCGGCCATCCCGAGGGGTTCACCACCGACCTGTCGCCCGACGCCGACGCGTCCGGCCCGGACGGGTCATGACCGAGACCGGCGGCCCGAGCGGGCGCCGGGCCCTCCTCGTCGTCAACGCCGACGACTACGGCCTCACCGAGGGCGTCTCGAAGGCGATCCTGCACGCCCACCGCGACGGCATCGTGACCTCGACGTCGGTGCTGGCGCTCTCCCCGGCGTTCGCCCCGTCGGTCCGGTGGCTCGCCGACGCGCCGGCGCTCGGCTGTGGCGCCCACCTGGCGGCGGTGGGGGAGGACCCCCCGCTGCTGTCGGCCCGCGAGGTCCCGACCCTCGTCGACAAGCGGGGTCGGATGTGGTCGTCGTGGCGGGTGTTCCTTCCCCGCGCCGCCGCTGGTCGCATCGACCCCGACGACCTGCGTCGTGAGTTCGGCGCCCAGATCGAGGCCATCACCGCGGCCGGCGTCGAGATCGACCACCTCGACACCCACCAGAACATCCACCTGTGGCCGATGGTCGCCGACGTCGTCCTGGGCCTCGGCGAGGCCCACGGCGTGCGCACCGTGCGGGTCACCCGGTCAACCGAGCGGGGGCCGGTCGGGCTCACTGTCCGCCGCCTCGCCGCTCGGCTCGAGGGCCGCCTGGCGGCGCAGGGGTGGCGCTGGCCGGAGGCCTCGACCGGGCTCGACGAGGCCGGCTGCCTCGACATGGGAGCCATGGTCACCGCCCTCACCCGGCTGGCCGCCACCGGCGCCCGCAGCGCCGAGCTGGCCACCCACCCCGGTGGTCCCGACGACCACGAGCGCCACCGCTACCGCTGGGACTACCAGTGGGAGGACGAGTACGCCGCGCTCCGGTCCGACACCGTCCGCACCGCCGTGACCGAGCTCGGGTTCGAGCTCGGCACGTTCGCCGACCTCCACGAGGAGCCCGCGTGAAGCCGCCCCGCTCACCCGCCGCCCGCCGCGTCCTGGCCCTCTGGGACGACGCCCCCCGCGGCGACCGCTTCCACACAGCGGTGCGCTGGTGGACCGCTCCGTTCGCGGCGCTCGAGCGCGAGGTCCCGCTGTCGGGCGACATCCTCGAGGTGGGGTGCGGCCACGGTGTGTTCAGCACCTACCTGGCGGTCTGCTCCCGGTCGCGCCAGGTGGTCGGCGTCGACATCGACGCCGACAAGATCGAGCTGGCGAAGGAGGCCGGCGCCCGCCTCGGGCCCGACGAGGGTGATGTCACCTTCCGGGTCTCGCCGTCGGGCGAGGTGCCGCGCATCGACGGTGGGTGGGACTGCATCGTGTTCGCCGACGTGCTGTACCTGCTCACCCGTGAACGCCGTGAGGCACTCCTCTTCGAGTGCGCCGAGGCCCTCGCCCCCGGCGGGCTGCTGGTGGTGAAGGAGGTCGACACCGAGCCGGCACTGAAGGCGAAGGTCGCGCAGTTCCAGGAGGTCCTGGCCACCCGGGTGCTGCACATCACCGACGGCGACGCGCTCGACTTCCCGTCGGCCGGGGAGCTCCAGGCCGTGCTCGACGCCGCGGGGCTGCAGACCCAGGCCAAGCGCATCGACCACGGCTACCTCCACCCGCACTGCGTCGTGCTCGGCACCCGGCCCGTCGGGCCGGTCGAGCCCGACGTCGGCTGAGCCGACGGTCGGTCGCATGACGGGGCGGACGTCGAACGGCGTGCGCCTCGAACGCTGGCGCCGGCAGGCCCGCGTCTGGCGCCTGACCGCCCGTCGGGGCGTCCACTGGGCGTGGACCAAGGTGCGGGGCCGCACGGTCGGCCAGGCCCGTCGGGCCGCCCTCGAGGAGCAGTTCACGATCCGCACCGCGGAGGACGTCGCCGCCGAGCTCGGGCAGATGAAGGGCGCGGTGATGAAGCTCGGCCAGATGGTCGGCTTCGTCACCGACGGCATGGCACCTGAGGTCCAGGCCGCCTTCGCCCAGCTCCAGCAGGACGTGCCGCCGATGGCGCCGAGCCTGGCCGAGCAGGTCGTCGTCGAGGAGCTCGGCGCCCACCCCGACGAGCTCTTCCTCGAGTGGGACCCGGTGCCCGTCGCCGCCGCGTCGATCGGGCAGGTGCACCGCGCCGTCATGCCCGACGGGCGCCGGGTGGCGGTGAAGGTCCAGTACCCCGGCGTCGACCGGGCGATCACCAGCGACCTCGACCACGCCGAGCGGCTCTACAGCATGTTCTCGGCGTTCGCCTTCGCCGGGGTCGACATCCACGCCCTCGTCGACGAGCTGCGCGACCGTATGGCCGACGAGCTCGACTACCGCCACGAGGCCGACGCCCAGGCCGAGTTCGCCGAGCGCTACCGGGGTCACCCGTTCGTGCGCGTCCCCGAGGTGATCAGGGAGCGGTCGGCCCGGCGGGTGCTCACGAGCGAGTGGGTCGACGGCGTGACCTTCGCCGAGCTCCTCGAGCGGGGCACCCCGGCCGAGCACCAGCACGTCGGCGAGGTCCTGTTCCGCTTCGCCCAGGGCTCGTTGCACAGCTACCGCTCGTTCAACGCCGACCCCCATCCCGGCAACTACCGCTTCCATCGCGACGGCACGGTGACCTTCCTCGACTTCGGGCTGGTGAAGCGCTTCACCGACGACGAGTACGGCTCGCTGATCCCGACCATCGACCACGTGCTGGCTCGTGACGCGCCCGGTCTGCTGGTCGCCCTGGAGCGGGCCGGCTTCCTGCACGACGGCCACGGCCTCGACCCCGATCGCGTCTTCGCCACGGTCAGCGCGCCCTACCGCGCCTACCTGCCCGACGAGTTCACGTTCACGCCGAACTACACCCGCGACGCCATGACCTCGCTGCTCGACCTCCGCGGCCCGAACGCCGACGTGCTGGCCGCCCTCGACATGCCGCCGAGCTTCGTGCTGCTCGACCGGGTGGTGTGGGGGATGAGCTCGATGCTCGGCCGGCTCCACGCCCGCAACCGCTGGCGGGGGATCCTCGTCGAGTACGTGCACGACCACGACCCGGTGACCGACCTCGGGCGCGAGGAGCGACGCTGGCTGGCGTCGCGGGCCGCCGGTGACGGCGCCTGATCCGGCTCAGAAGAGGGTCGTGGCGGTGGCGGCGTGGGGGTCGGCGGCAGGAGCGTCGGCGGCCGTGACGGCCTCGTGGCGGGGCACGTCGAGGGCGACCTCGGGCTCGGTCGTGTCCTCGTCGTCGTCGGTGCCGTCGATGTCGGCGTGGGCATCGGCCGCCTCGGCGTCGAGGACGTCGTCGCCGTCGGCACCGAACGACTTGGCCATCAGGAACCCGCGGGCCCGCTCGGCCTTCGGGTAGCGGTCGACCAGGGCGTGGAAGGCGGGGGAGTGGTCGGCCACGACGAGGTGGGCGAGCTCGTGGACGAGCACGTAGTCGAGGACCCACGGCGGCCAGCCGGCGAGCCGGGTGGAGATGCGGATCTGGCCGGTGGACGGCGTGCACGAGCCCCAGCGCGAGCGCTGCTCGGCCCACGCCACGGAGGTGGGCTTCGGCAGGGAGTAGCGGGTCGCCAGCTGTGCGGCGCGGGCGTCGAGGTCGACCGAGGCCGCCTGGTAGCGGCGCTCGAGGCGGCCGACGAGCTCCTCGATGTGGCGGTCGAGCTCGTCGGCGTCGATGCCGGCCGGGGCCTGCACCCTGATGACGCCGTCGACGACGGTGGCCTGCACGGTCTTGCGCCGGCGGCGGCTGTAGACGACCTCGACGGGAAGGCGGGAGCGGTGGGGGACGGCCATGGCCTCAGATCTGGGTGGGGATGGTGAGCTCGTCGTCGTCGACGAGCACCAGGCGCTCGCCGACCGACAGGCGGTCGCCGTGGTGGGTGACCCGCCGGCCACCGAGGTTGGGCATGCGCTCCCAGGGGAGCCCCCCGTCGCGCTCGACGGCGCCGATGAGCCCGCCGTGGGTGACGACCAGCACGTCGGCGCCGTCGTACTCGGCATGGATGCGGTCGAGCGCGGCGCGGGCCCGCTCGATGAGCGCCTCGTGGGGCTCATAGCCCGGCGGGCGTTGCTCGGTGGCGAGGTAGCCGGGCCAGCCCTGCTCGATCTCGGCGCGGGTGAGCCCCTCCCACTCGCCGGCGTCGCGCTCGGCGAGGCCGGCGTCGACGACGACCGGGCCGACGCCGATCTGCCCGCTGACGAGCTGGGCCGTCTCGAGGGCGCGGATGAGGGGTGAGGCGACGATGACGTCGACCGACCCGACGCGTGAGGCGGCGTGCACGGCCTGGAGGCGGCCGAGGTCGGTGAGGGCGGGGTCGGCGTTGCCCTGCCAGCGGCCCAGGGCGTTCCATTCGGACTGGCCGTGGCGGACGAGGAGCATCTCGGTCACGGCGCCGACGGTACCCGCGCCCTGTGACACCTCCGGACCGGTCACCGGGCACAGGCCCGGGCCGAGAGCCGGGGCCGGGCCCGGAACTACGCTGCCTCGCCGTGGCCACGCTCCGACTGTTCGCTGCCGCCCGCGAGGCTGCGGGCACCGGACGCGATGTCGTCCCCGGCGCGACCGTCGCGGCCGTGCTGGAGGAGGCCGCCCGCCGGTACGGCCCCGCCTTCGCCGAGGTGGCGGAGTGCAGCCGGGTCTGGCTGAACGGTGACCCGGCCGAGGGTGACGACGCGGTGACCGACGCCGACGAGGTGGCGGTGCTGCCCCCGGTGTCCGGTGGGTGTTCGTGACCTCGGCCGCTCGTC
The DNA here is from genome assembly GCA_965279255.1 of Acidimicrobiales bacterium. Lineage (GTDB taxonomy): Bacteria > Actinomycetota > Acidimicrobiia > Acidimicrobiales > Acidimicrobilacustridaceae > CAMFLJ01. The sequence continues at coordinate 2,946,849 of OZ257146.1, read as the reverse complement.
CTGCTCGCCGCCCACCAGACTCCCGCTTCGCCTACGTGCCCCGGGTCGACGGGCCCCACGGGCGCCTCGGGCTGCTGTGGTTCGTCGTGGCGCTGGTGGCCTGCTCGCTCGGCACCGTGCCCACCGCCCTGCTGTTCGGTGGCCTGGCCGCCGTCGCCGCCCTCCAGACCTCGGTGGCCTGGCGCCAGGCCGGTCACGCCGACGATCGCTTCGTCGCCGGGGGCGCGGCGTTGGTCGTCGGCCTCGCCGCCATCGCGGGCACGGGCCTCGCCGGGCTGGCCATCGTGGTCGGGGTGGTGGCCAGCGTCGTCGCCGCGGTGGTCGCCCCCGGGCGCGACGAGCCGGTCGCGGCGAGAGCCGGGCGCACCGTCCGCACGTGGGTGCTGCCGGGCCTCGCCGCTGCTTCGGTGGTGGCCATCGCCCGCGTCGACATCGCCGCCGTGGTGATCCTGCTGGTGCTGGTGAGCGGCTACGAGGTCGGCGACTACCTCGTCGGCACCGGTGCCAACGGCCTCGTCGAGGGACCCATCGCCGGCATGGCGGCGGTGCTCGTGCTCACGTTCACCGAGGCCGTCTTCCAGCTCGGGCCGTTCGACGCGAGGGCCGCCTGGGTGTTCGGAGGGCTCGTCGCCGTGCTGGCCCCGCTGGGTGCCCCGCTCGCGTCGGCCCTGGCACCGGCGGCCACGGCGAAGGTGCCCGCCCTCCGTCGCCTCGACGCCTGGCTGCTCGTGGCGCCGGTGTGGTGCCTGCTGCTCTGGGACTACCTCTCGTAGCTGCGCCACGTTGCCGGGTAGGCTCAGCGAGTTCGGCAGGACTGCTGGCGAGGAGGCACAAGGGCCCGATGAGCGACAACGACGCCACCATCGACGACCGCAGCGCGCTGCAGGTGGCCGGGCTGTCGCCCGACGGCCTCGACGCGGTGGCGCTCTCGGAGATCCGCAGCGCCCGCGATCACGCGGTCGAGACCGAGACGGGCCTCTCCTACCTGCGCCGCATGGTGCAGGCCCCGCTCGACATGGTCCGGGGCGAGCTCGAGCGGCGCGCCGCCGGCGAGACCAGCGACCTGGCCGCCCTCGTCGACGACCTGCCCCGCATCCTGAGCGAGCACTCTGGGCCGGGCGGTGGCCGGGTGCCCCACACCCTCGAGCCCACCGAGATCGATCCGGAGCTCGCCGCCGAGCTCGACCAGGTCACCCAGGGCGGCATGCGCATCGCCATGCTCCCCACCAGCTCCGACAGCGAGCTCGTCGAGCTGGCCGCCTCGCTCGACTCGCTCGAGGTCCGGGTGTCGCGCAAGCGCCGCCTGCTGCACCGCACGATCGACCTACTGAACGCCGAGCTGGCCCGTCGCTACGGCAGCGGTGAGCTCACCCCTGAGAGCGCGCTGGCCGACGCCGGCCCCGACGCCGGCGACTGACGCTGAGCCGGCCGATCGACCTCCGAGGGTGCCGACGCGCCCTCGCTGGCCGTAGCGTGGGGGAGTCATGAGATCGCTCGCCGTGCTGTCGCTGCACACGTCGCCCCTCGCCCAGCCGGGCAGTGGCGACTCCGGCGGCATGAACGTCTACGTGCGCGAGCTCGTGGCGGCGCTCGCCCAGGCCGGCGTGCGCTCCGAGGTCTACGTGCGGCGGTGGGCCGACGACCTGCCCGAGGTGGTCGACGTCGAGCCCGGGTTCCGGGTGGTGCACGTCGACGCCGGGCCGTCCGACCTGGCCAAGGAGGACCTCCCCGAGGTCGTCGACGAGTTCACCGACGGCGTCGCCCGGCACCTCGGGCGTCAGGGTGGCCCCGACGCCATCCACGCCAACTACTGGCTGTCGGGCCTGTCGGGCCACCGGCTCAAGCACGAGCTGTCGCTCCCGCTGGTGTCGACGTTCCACACCCTCGCCCGGGTGAAGGCCGAGACCGGCGACCCGGAGCCCGACCGTCGGATCGACGCCGAGACCGAGGTCATCGCCTGCTCCGACGCCATCCTCGCCAACTGCCCCGACGAGGTCACGCAGCTGGTCGAGCTCTACGGCGCCGATCCCTCCCGCATCGAGGTCGTGCCCCCTGGCGTCGACCACGCCTTCTTCTCGCCCGGCGACCGCCGCGGTGCCCGCGCCGCCCTCGGGCTCGGCGACCACCCGGTGCTGCTGTTCGCCGGCCGCATCCAGCCGCTCAAGGGCCTCACCGTCGCCATCGGCGCCCTGGCCGAGCTCTCGGCCGCGCACCCCGACGCCGTGCTGGTGGTGGTCGGTGGCCAGAGCGGTGCCGGCGGCGACGAGGAGATGGCCGCCGCCCGGGCCCTCATCGACATCCACGGCCTGCACGACCGCGTGCGGTTCGTGCCGCCCCAGCCCCATCACCTGCTCTCGACCTACTACCGGGCCGCCGACGTGTGCATCGTGCCGAGCCGCTCGGAGTCCTTCGGGCTGGTGGCCCTCGAGGCCGCCGCCTGTGGCACCCCGGTCGTCGCAGCCGCGGTCGGTGGACTGCGCACGCTGGTCGACGACGGCGTCACCGGCTTCCTCGTCGACACCCGCGACCCTGCTGACTACGCCGCGGCCGTCGCCACCCTCCTCGACGACGAGGGCCTCTCGGCCAAGATCGCCGAGGCCGCCGCCGACCGGGCCCGCGGCTTCACCTGGTCGACCACGGCGGCCCGCCTCCGGCGCCTCTACGCCGACCTCACGTCACGCTCGCCCGTGTCGTGCAGCTGAGCGCCTGACCCGCGGATCCATGGCCGACGACATCGCCGACGCCGTCACCCTGGCCGAGCTCGAGGCGCTCATCGACGCGTGGCTGGCCGAGCAGCTCGACGAGAACCCCGTGGTCGCCGCGGTCGAGCGCGGCGAGCCGTCGGAGCGGCGCTGGTACGTCCGGGTACACGGTGAGAGCAAGGACGTCTTCACCATCTGGTTCACCCTGCGCCAGCGGTCGCTCCACTACGAGACCTACGTGATGCCGGCGCCCGAGGAGAACGAGGGCGCGTTCTTCGAGCACCTGCTGCGGCGCAACCGCAAGCTCCACGGGGCGGCGTTCTGCATCGGCGAGGAGGACGCGGTGTTCCTGGCCGGGGCGCTGCCGTTCCATGCCGTCGACGAGGGCGAGCTCGACCGCATCCTCGGGTCGCTCTACGCCTACGTCGAGCAGTGCTTCCTCCCGGCGCTGCGCATCGGCTTCGCCTCCCGGTTCCCGTCCGCCTGACGGCGGGCTCTCGGCTGACGGCGGATCCGCCTCCGGCGCCGGCAGCCGACCCAGCCGGGTCCCTGACATCCTCGAACTGGTAGCGGATCAGCGCGCCTGAGCGCGCTCTGCCCCTACCAGTTCGAGCAGGGGAAAGAGGTTTCATTGCTTTTCGTGCACTCTCGTGCGTAGAGTCTGGCTCGGCCCGGGCGGCCGGCGGGCGGTGGGAACCCATCGGGGAAGTGGGACCACCGAAACCGAACGCCCGGGCCTCCACGCGTGCCGACCGGCGAATGGCTCACGGCCCCGACCGGACGGAGCACTAGCGTCGGCGCCATGGTGCGACTGCAGATCGTCGGCGGCGGAAAGATGGGCGAGGCCCTCCTCGGGGGCCTGCTCGGGTCCGGTTGGGCCGAGCCCGCCGACATCGTGGTGATCGAGAAGCTGCCGGCCCGGCGCGACGAGCTGGTGGCCCTGTTCCCCGGTGTCGCCGTGGTCGACGAGCCGGTGGCGTCCGAGGGCGCCATCGTGGCGGTCAAGCCCGGCGACGTGCCCGCCACGTGCGCCGTGCTCGGCGGCCTGGGCGTGCCCCGGGTGCTCTCGATCGCCGCCGGTGTCACCACCGCCACCCTGCAGGAGGCTGCCGGCTCCGGCACGGCCGTCGTGCGGGCCATGCCCAACACCCCCGCGGTCGTCGGTGCGGGCGCCTCGGCCATCGCGCCTGGCCCCACCGCCACCGATGCCGACCTCGACTGGGCCCAGTCGCTGCTCGACGCTGTGGGCGTCGTCGTGCGGGTCACCGAGGCCCAGCTCGACGCCGTCACCGGCCTGTCGGGCTCCGGGCCGGCCTACGTGTTCCTGATCGCCGAGAGCCTCATCGAGGCCGGCGTGCTGATGGGCCTCACCCGTGAGGTGGCCGAGGTGCTGGCGGTGCAGACCCTGCGCGGTTCGGCCGAGCTGCTGCACTCGAGCGACGAGCACGCCGCCGCCCTGCGCGGCGCGGTCACCTCGCCCGGCGGCACCACCGCCGCCGGCCTCCACGCCCTCGAGTCCGGCGGCCTGCGCGCCGCCATCCTCGACGCGGTGAAGGCCGCCACCGAGCGGTCCCGGGAGCTGGGTCGGGCCTGACGGGCGGGTACCCTGCGCCTGCCATGCCGCTGCGCTACGAGACCATCACCTTCCTCTCCGACTACGGGCTCGTCGACGAGTTCGTCGGTGTCGTCCACTCGGTGATCCGCTCCATCGCCCCCGACGTGGCGGTGGTCGACCTCACCCACGGGATCACCCCCTACGACGTGCGCGGCGGTGGCCTCGCCCTGGCCCGCAGCGTCGAGCACCTCTGCCCAGGTGTGGTCATCGCCGTCGTCGACCCTGCCGTCGGCACCTCGCGTCGGTCCATCGCCGTCGAGGTCGGCGACGGTGCGTCGGTGCTCGTCGGCCCCGACAACGGCGTGCTCGCCCCTGCGGTCGCCCTCTGCGGCGGTGCCACCCGCGCCGTCGAGATCACCAACCCCGACTACGTGCTGCCCACCGAGGCCGCCACCTTCGACGGGCGCGACGTCTTCGCCCCGGCCGCCGCCCACCTGTGCCTAGGGGTCGACCTGGCCGAGCTCGGCCCGTCGATCGACCCGGTCTCGCTCTTCCCCGCGATGGTGCCCCTCACCCGGGAGGAGGAGGGCCGCCTGCACGCCGAGGTGCTGTGGGTCGACCGGTACGGCAACGCCCAGCTCAACGTCGACCCCGAGGAGCTCGAGGACCACGACGACACCGTCCTGCTGGTGATGGACGACGGCAACCGCTCGGCCCGCCGCACCGAGACCTTCGCCACCCTCGAGCCCGACCAGCTCGGCCTCATCGTCGACTCGTACGGCCTCGTCGCCATCGTGCTCGATCGCAAGTCGGCGGCCGCCGAGCTGGGCCTGTCGGCCGGCTCGGCCGTCACCATCGAAGCCCTCGACGAGGACCGTCCCTCGGGCGTCGTCACCCCCGTCAACCTCGGCCCCCGCCGCTGATCCTCGGAGCCACCCTCGTGCGACCCGGAACCGTCATCGCCCTCGGCGCCCTGCTGCTCATCATCCTGGGCGCCGCCGTGCTGCAGCTCTTCATCCTGGCCAAGTAGCGCCCGTCGCCGGGCCGAGGCCGGGCTCAGCCCGACGCGGCCAGCCGGTCGCGCGTGAAGCGCCGGCTGTTCACCCACACCAGCACCAGGGCGATGATCCAGACGACCACGCCGACGGCGAACACCCCGGCCACCGGCAGGAGCATCAGCGTCGACGCCTGGGCCGCGGCCACGAAGATCAGCGGGAGGATCACCGCGCCGCCGAGCTGGTTGGCTTCCTGGGTGGTGCGCGCCCGGGAGGACACGATCACCAGCAGGCCGAGGGCGAGCAGGGCCACGGCAGGCGCGATCCAGATGATCATCACGAGGAACTGCGAGAACGGCAGGAACGCGTGGTGCGTGGCCGGCCAGGCGACCGCGTTGCAGATGAGCGAGTAGATCGCGGCCCCGATCCACGTGATGGCGATGGCCGGCAGCCAGGCGGTGAAGACCTTCGAGAGGAAGAGGTCGCGGTCGGAGATCGGGAGGTGGAGCACGACCTCGAGGGTGCGCCGCTCCTTCTCGCCGGCGAAGGCGTCGGCCGCCAGCACGGCCGAGACCATGAGGGGGATCACCAGCAGCAGGGGGGAGAGCAGGTAGCCGAGCACGAGCACGACCAGGCGCTCGCGCTCGGGCATGGCCAGGATCGGCTCGGCCAGCCCCTTCACCAGCGACGAGCTGAGCACGTTCTGGACCTGGTCGGTGGGGGCGTTGCGGGCGATGATGCCGAGCCCGAACGGCAGCAGGATGAGCAGCACGACCGGCACGAAGATCATCGGCAGGGTGATGGCCTTCGAGCGGCGCACGGCGCGGATGTCGCGGCCGACGATCGTGCGGATCGCCATCCAGTTCACGGCCTCACGGGGGCCGCTCACGAGACGACCTCGTCGGCCGGCCGGTCGGGGTCGTTGGGCATCGGCGGCTCGCCCAGGTGGCCCTCGGTGGAGCCGAGGAGCCCCGTGTCCGCCGAGCCGGCCCCGGACGGGCCCGAGGGGTCGGAGGATCCGTCGGACGTGGAGGTGGAGGTGGAGGTCGGGGTGCCGGTCGGACGGGGGCTGGTGAAGCCGTCGGTGCCGAGCTCGCCCTCCTCCTCGGCGATGCGGCGCTCGATGGCGAAGTAGACGTCCTCGAGGGTGGGCTTGCGGGTGGCGGCGCCGTAGACCGGCACGCCCCGGGCGACCGCGGCGGCCACGGCCCGGGGGAGGGCGTCGCGGTCGTCGAGCACGAGGCGGGCGCCGTCGCCATGGGGCTCGACGCTGCGCACGCCGGGCACGACGGACAGCGCACCGGTGGTGGCGGCGTCGGCCGGTGCGCCGAGGTCGAGCTCGGCCCCGATGCCGGACCACAGCTGGGCGGCCAGGTCGTCGGGGGCGCCGAAGGCCCGCAGCCGGCCGCGGTGCAGCACGGCCATGCGGTCGGCGAGGCGCCCGGCCTCGCCCAGGAAGTGGGTGGCAAGCACGACCGTGCGGCCCTCGGCCGCCAGCTCGTCGATGAGCGTGATGACGTCGCGGGTGCCGGCGGGGTCGAGGCCGGAGGTGGGCTCGTCGAGGAACAGCAGCTCGGGGTCGTGCAGCAGCGCCCGGGCCAGCGCGACCCGCTTGCGCTGGCCGGTCGAGAAGCCGCCGGTGAGGTCGTCGCGCCGGTCGGCCATCCCGAAGCGCTCGAGCAGCTCGTCGACGCGCTTCAGGGCGTCGGCCTTGCCGTAGCCCCGCAGCCGGGCGACGTAGAGCAGGTTCTCGCGGGAGGTGAGGCGGTCATCGAGGCCGGCGTTCTCGGTGAGCACCCCGGTGCGGCGCCGCACCGCGTCGCCCTCCACCGCGGGGTCGTGGCCGAGCACTGTCGAACGGCCGGCGTGGGGCAGCAGCACGCCGTCGAGGAGGCGCACGGTGGTGGTCTTCCCGGCGCCGTTGGGGCCGAGCAGGGCGAGCACCTGACCCGGTTCGAGGGTGAAGGTGAGGCCGTCGACGGCCAGCCCGGACTTGAACCCGCGGGTGAGCCCTTCGGTCTCGATGGCCGGGGTCACGCGTGGGCCCGAGGAGGTGCTGATGCCGACATCATCACCATGTGTCGGCTCAGCGCTCGTATCGCTGAAGGGCATCCAGCACGACGGCGGCGCGGGCGGGGTCACCCGGGCCCGGGGGCTCCGGAGGGGGAGGAGGGGCCGTGGTCGTGGTGGTGGGCGCCGAGCCGCCGCCCGACGAGCCGCCCCCTGAGGAGCTGCCCCCGCCGGACGAGCCGCCGCCGGAGGATCCGCCGCCGCCCCCGCCGGGAGGGGCCAGGTAGCGCTGCACGGTGTACTGCTTGCCGTCGGAGCCGTAGACGACGCCGATGCCGACCCGGGTGAAGCTCGGGTCGACGATGTTGGCGTAGTGGGTCGGGCTGGCCACGAATGCGGGGTAGATCGAGGCCGTGCTGCCACCGCGGCCCACGTTCTCGCCGAGCTTCTTCCACGGCTGGCTGAGACCGGTCGAGAGGTCGGACGCGTGCTGGAGGCGCTGCCAGTCGGCGAGCTGCTGGGCCCACGCCTGGGCCAGGCCGCTGAGCTCGGAGTCGAGCACCAGCGGCGCCACCCCGGCATCGGCCCGGGTGGCGTTGATGCGCCCGAGGTAGTCGCCGACGTCGCCGCCGGCGGCCGCGGCCGGGCGCTGCTCGAGCACCAGCGGAGCGCCGATGAGGCCCGCGGCGACGACCACGGCGGCGGCGACCTGGGCGGGGCGGGCGTGCCAGGCCCGGGGCTCGGCGAGCGACCGGACCGAGGCGCCCCCGCCGCTGTTGGTGATCAGGAAGCCGACGAAGATGATCGAGATCCCGAGCACCAGCGAGATGGCGAACCCGTCCATCTCGTCGACGACGGAGTTGAGCAGGCCGCCGGCGCTCAGGACCAGGGTGCCGAGGGCGATGAAGAGGTTGGCCAGGGCCAGGCGCCCGGCCGGCACGGTGGAGGGGGCACCGGCGCGGCGGCGGCCCCGCAGCAGCCTCCACGCGCTCCACAGGGCGCCGCCGAAGATCACCATGGCCCCGACGCCGGAGGCGACCGCGGCGGCGATGCGGGGGCCGGCGCCGAAGACCTCCTTGCCCTGGGGGAGCACGTCGGGGTCGATGAACGACACCAACGGTGCGGAGACGACCAGGCCGGTGCAGAAGGCGGCCAGCATCGACACGATGGCGGTCCAGCGCTTCCCGTGCCGGGGCCCGGCGAGCAGCTCGACGGTGCCGAGGGCGAGGAACGGCACGTTGAGGATGGCGCCGAACAGGTAGAAGGCCTTGAACGACCACTCGCCCCACCCGACGGCGGCGCCCCACCACAGGGCGGCCGAGCCGGCGGCGAACAGGAACAGCGAGACGGTCCACGCGCCCTCGTGGCGGCGGCGTCGGGCCAACCACCGCTCGAGGGTCGACAGGGCGAACGCCAGCGACACCAGGGTGGCCGACGCGGCCAGAGCGGCGTGCAGCGACATCACCCCAGCCTACGGCCGGCCGCTGCCACCGCCGAAGGCGGGAGCACGCATGAGACTTTGTGAACAAAGGAACGACGTCGATAGCGTGGGGGCGTGGACCGGTCACGTCGTCGTATCCCCGAGGCCACGGTGGCCCGTCTGCCGGTCTATCTGCGCACCCTCGTGGAGGTGAACGCCGAGCAGGTGGCCACCATCTCGTCGGAGCGCCTCGCCGAGCTGGCCGGGGTCAACGCCGCCAAGGTCCGCAAGGACCTCTCCTACCTGGGCTCCTACGGCACCCGGGGCGTGGGCTACGACGTCGAGTACCTCCTGTTCCAGATGAGCCGCGAGCTGGGCCTCACCAAGGACTGGCCGGTCGTCATCGTCGGCATCGGCAACCTGGGTGCCGCTCTCGCCAACTACGGCGGCTTCGGCGACCGGGGCTTCCCCGTGGCGGCGCTGGTCGACGCCGACCGGGCCAAGGTGGGCACGACCTTCGGCGACCTCGAGATCCACCACCTCGACGACCTGCCGCAGCTGGCGGCCGAGCTGGGCATCGCCATCGGCATCATCGCCACCCCGTCGGTCGGGGCTCAGGAGGTCGCCGACCGGCTCGTGGCGGCCGGCATCACCTCGATCCTCAACTTCGCTCCGACGGTGATCAACGTCCCGCCCGAGGCCTCGCTGCGCAAGGTCGACCTGGCCCTCGAGCTGCAGATCCTGAGCTTCTACCGCCAGCGGGGCGACAACGGCGACGGTCCGCCGACGCCGCGCCCGCTCGACGCCTCGGAGCCCGTGGCCTGATGCCAGTCGACGCACCGCTGTACCCCGTGAACCTCGTGGTGGCCGGGCGGCGGTGCCTGGTGGTCGGCGGGGGCCCGGTGGCGGCCCAGAAGGCCCGCGAGCTGGCGGCGTGCGGGGCCGAGGTCCACATCGTGGCGCCCCGGATCGACCCCGACACGGCCGCCATCGACGGGGTCATCTGCCACACCCGTCGGTACGAGTCCGGCGAGGTCACGGGCTACCGGCTGGCGATCACCGCCACCGACGATCCGGCGGTCAACCACCAGGTGTTCCTCGAGGGCGAGGAGGCCGGGGTGTGGGTCAACAGCGCCGACGATCCGGCCAATTGCGCCTTCACGCTGCCATCGCGGGTGCGTCAGGGCCCGCTGCTCGTCACCTTCGCCACGGGAGGCAACTCGCCCGCCATGGCCACCTGGCTGCGGCGCCGGTTCAGCACCGAGATCGGGCCGGAGTACCTCACGCTGATGGGCATCCTGGCCGAGGAGCGCACCCGTCTGCAGCGCGAAGGTGTCCCGACCGAGGGCCTCGACTGGCAGGGAGCACTGGATTCGGGGATGCTTGAACTCGTACGCGAGGGCCGCCTCGCCGAAGCCAAGGAGCGCCTCCAGGCGTGTCTGTCGTCGTCCTCGGACTGAACCATCGAACGGTGCCGCTCGATCTGCTCGAGCGCGTGACCATCGACGAGTCGCGCCTGCCCAAGGCGTTGCACGACGTCATGAGCCGCGATCACGTGAGCGAGGCCGTCGTGCTGTCGACGTGCAACCGCTCCGAGGTCTACGTCGTCGCCGAGAAGTTCCACCCGGCCTACGCCGATCTGCGCACCTTCTTCTCCGAGCTGGCCTTCGTGCCGCCCGAGGAGCTGGCCGACCACCTCTACGTGCACGACGGTGCCGATGCCGCCTCCCACCTGTTCTCGGTGGCCGCCGGGCTCGACTCCGCCGTGATCGGCGAGGCCGAGATCCTCGGCCAGGTCCGGGTCGCGTGGGAGCGGGCCCAGGCCGAGGAGGCCGCCGGGTCGCAGCTGAACCTGCTGTTCCGTCACGCCCTCGAGGTCGGCAAGCGGGCCCGCACCGAGACCGGCATCGGGCGCCACGTCGCCTCGGTGTCCACCGCCGCGGTGGCCATGGCCGCCGAGCGCCTCGGTGAGCTCCAGGGCCGTTCGATCCTCGTCATGGGCGCCGGCGACATGGGCGAGGGCATGGTCCGCTCGCTCGCCACCAACGGTGTCACCGACATCCGGGTCGCCAACCGCACCTGGGAGCGGGCCTTCGACCTCGCCACCCGGGTCGACGGCCGGGCCATCCGCCTCGCCGACCTCGACTCCTCCCTCGCCGAGGTCGACCTGCTGCTCACCGGCACCGGTGCCTCGTCGATGCTCATCGAGCACGCCGACCTGGCCCGGGTGATGGCCGCCCGCGACGGTCGTCCGCTGCTGATCGTCGACGTGGCCGTGCCCCGCGACGTCGACCCCACCGCCGCCGACCTGCCGGGCATCACCCTCCTCGACATGGACGACCTGCGGGCCTTCGCCGAGGCCGGCCAGGCCGAGCGCCGCCGTGAGGTCGCCGGGGTGCGCACCATGGTCGGCGAGGAGCTCGAGCGCTACATGGGCGTCAGCTCCGCTCGTGAGGTCGCCCCGCTCGTCGCCGCCCTGCACGAGCAGGCCGACTCGGTCCGCCGGGCCGAGCTCGACCGCTACCGGGCCAAGCTCGGCGAGCTCGACGAGCGTCAGCTCGAGGCCGTCGAAGCCCTCACCCACGGCATCGTCGCCAAGCTCCTGCACCAGCCCACCGTGGGCCTGAAGGACGCCGCCGGCACGCCCAAGGGCGAGCGCCTGGCCGAGGCCCTGCGCGACCTCTTCGACCTGTAGCCGGCGAACGATCCGTGGCCGATCAGGCGGTGCACCTCCGGGCCGCGACCCGCGGCAGCGCGCTGGCGCTCTGGCAGACCGATCACGTCACCGCACTGCTGGCCGCCGTCGGCCGTGAACGGGGCGTCGAGGTCACCGTCGAGAAGGTCATCGTCGAGACCGTCGCCGACGCCCGCCTCGACATCCCGATCTGGGAGATGGGCGGCAAGGGCGTGTTCGTGAAGGAGGTCCAGGCCGCGGTGCTCGACGGCCGGGCCGACCTCGCCGTGCACTCGGGCAAGGACCTCCCCGCGCTGACGCCCGATGAGCTGGTGCTGGCGGCCGTGCCCGAGCGGGCCGACCCCCGCGACGTGCTGGTCGGCTCGACCCTCGACGGCCTTCCGGTCGGCGGCCTGGTCGCCACCGGCTCGGTGCGTCGCCGGGCCCAGCTGGCCTGGCTGCGGCCCGATCTCACCTTCACCGGGCTGCGGGGCAACATCGCCACCCGCCTGGCGAAGGCCTCGGAGTTCGACGCCATCGTGATGGCCGCTGCCGCGGTCGAGCGGTTGGAGCTCGATCTCGGCGATCGCGTCGTCGAGGTGCTCGAGCCCTCGGTGATGCTGCCGCAGGTCGCCCAGGGCGCCCTCGCCGTCGAGTGCCGCACCGACGATGCGGTGGCTCGTGACCTGCTGGCGGCGATCGAGCACGGCCCGAGCCGCGTCGCCATCGACGCCGAGCGGGCGTTCCTCTCCGAGCTGGGCGGCGACTGCGACCTGCCCGCCGGAGCCTTCGCCACCGTCGACGGCGACGTGCTCGCCATCGAAGGCCTGCTCGCCTCGATGGACGGCCACGTCGTGCTGCGCGAACGCCGGTCGGTGCCGGTCGCCGAGGCCGAGTCGGTGGGTCGGGCGCTCGCCCGCTTCCTGCTCGACGACGCCGGCGGCGCCTCCCTCCTCATCCGCTGACGCCCACCCCTCCCAAGCTGGCTCACCGCGGTGCGGAGACCGCACCGGACTGAGCCAGCTTCGGGGTCAGTCGGGGGAGTTGCGGAGGGCGGCGGCGCTGAGCTGGGCGATGACGGCCGACGAGCTGACGGTGGACGCCCGGGGGCTCACCCGGTCGTCGACCACGACGATGCCCCACGCCGAGCGGCCCACGTCGACGAACGGGTAGAGGCCGTAGCGGTTGGGGGCCGACACGACCGACGCCACGTCGTCGCCCCGCAGGCGGTCGCGCCACACGCCGAGCCCGTAGGTCGGCACCCCGGTCTCGGCCACCCACGCCTCGGTGTGGGTGTCGAGGCGGACGGTCTGGTCGAGCAGCATCTGGCGGACCGACTCCTCGGAGAGCACGCGGGCCCCCGTCGTCGACAGGCCGCCGTCACGGACGACCGTGAGGAGGCGACCGAGGTCGTCGGGGCTGGTCGTGCCGTCGACGGCGACGAGCCCACCGGTGGTCGAGGGGCCGGCATAGGTCGTGACGCTCATCCCCGCCGGTGCGGTCACCCGCTCGGCGAACAGCTCGGGCCACGGCGTCCCGGTGGCGGTCTCGGCCAGGCGGGCCGCCACGTGGGCGTCGAGGTCGGTGACGTGGAAGCCCTCGCCCGGGGCCTCGATCAGCGGGGCGGCGGCGATGGCGGCGTCGCAGGCCGACGGGGTCGGCTCGGCGCACCCGACCGATGCAGGTAGTCCCGAGGTGTGGGAGAGCAGCTGGCGCAGCGTGATGGCGCCGGCGGGGCCGTCGAGCCACGGGAGCGTCGGACCGATCGGCTCGTCGAGCGAGAGGGTCCCGTCGTCGACCAGCGAGAGCAGCACGACGGTGGTGGGCAGCATCGAGGTCTCGGCCATGGGCACCGTCGTGGCGCCGGTGGTGGCGCCCTGGCCGAACATCTGGGTCTCCTCCCTGCCGTCGCGGGAGCTGTCGACGATCAGCAGGCCGTCGGCGAGGCCGGCATCGGACAGCCGGGCCTGGAAGCGGTCGTTGACCAGCTGGAACGTGACGGCGGGGAAGGTGCCCTCGGTGGTCTGGAGCTGGTCGTCGCTCGCCGACTCGGAGGGGTCGGCCCGGCCCACGCCGCAGGCGCCGAGCAGCAGCGACGAGGCGATCACCACGACCGCGACCAGCAGTGCCGGGCGACGTCGCCCGTGCCGGCAGCCGGCGAGGACCGGGCCGGGTGCCACGATGGCGGGGTCATCGGAGCGGAGGAGGGCGGACATCGCCGACGAGGGTACGGGCGTCGACTCGTCCGACGGGCATCAGGGGGGCGACGCGCCGACCGCCGAGGTCGCCGACGGTCGCGAGGTCGGGGTCGGTCCCCATCCCGAGCCGTGGCCCGACGACCCGCGCCTCGACCCGGTGCTGTTGGCCGAGGGCGACCGCCGCAACGTCGCCGACCGCTACCGCTACTGGTCGAACGAGGCCGTCGTCGCCGAGCTCGACACCCGCCGGCACCCGTTCCACGTCGCCATCGAGAACTGGCAGCACGACCTCAACATCGGCACGGTGATCCGCACCGCCAACGCCTTCAACGCCGCCGGGGTCCACGTCGTGGGCCGGCGCCGCTACAACCGCCGGGGCGCGATGGTCACCGATCGCTACCTCCACGTGCACCACCACCCCGACGTCGCCGACCTGGCGGCCTGGGCGGCGGGGGAGGGGCTCCCGATCGTGGCGATCGACATCGTGCCGGGGGCGGTGCCGCTCGAGTCGGCCGAGCTGCCCGAGCGCTGCGTGCTGCTCTTCGGGCAGGAGGGACCGGGGCTCACCGACGAGGCGTGTGCCGCCGCGGCCATGGTCTGCTCGATCGCCCAGTTCGGCTCGACCCGGTCGATCAACGTGGGCGTGGCCGCCGGCATCGCCATGCACACCTGGGTCCGCCAGCACGCCGGCCCGCCCCCGCCCCCGTGAGCCCGATCCGTCCCCACCCGTGGCTCAGTTCGTCACGCCAGTGGTGACGTACTGAGCCAGAGGGTGGGTGGGTCAGGGGGCGAGGAGGGCCCGGACGGTGCGCTCGACGACCCGGCGGGCCTGGTCGGCCGACGAGCCACGGACCCGCAGGGCATCCCACGCCGGCCAGGAGAGCGCCAGGTCGAGCGCGGCCAGCAGCTCGTCGGACTCGGAGGGATCCATGGCGCCGAGCTCGATGGCGAACACCTCGGCGACCAGGCGGCGGCTCCCTGCGTTGAGCACCGCCCGGTTGGCGGCGAGGGCGTCGGAGAAGGGCTCGCGCACGACGCTGGCCCGGCGCACCGGGGTGATCCACTCGTTCATGTCGGCCCGGGCGTCGACGACGGCCCGCACCCGGGCGTCGAGCGGCCCGCTGGTGAGGATGGGCGGGTTCCGGTCCTGCACCGCGGCCACCTGGCGCGACGCCACCACCTGGAACAGCTCCTCGAGGTCGGTGAAGTGGTGGTAGATGAGCCGCTCGGAGATGCCGGCCCGGGCGGCGACCTGGCCGGCGGTGGGACGGAGATGGCCGTCGCGGAGGAGTTCGAGGGCGGCGTCGGCGATGGCGGCGCGGCTGCGTTCGGCCCTGGCGCTGCGCGTCGCCCCGGGGTCAGCTGCGACCGGGGTGGGGTGGGCGACGTCGGCCATGGCAAGAAGTCTGCCCCGACCGTGTGCCGGATGAGAGGCCGCCGTACCGTTCCGGCGTGGACACGGTCTGGGTGCTCGGTGACCAGCTGCGCCGCGACGTCGGGCCCCTCCGTGACCGCCGCCCGGGTGAGGCCCGGGTGCTCCTGGTCGAGAGCACGGCGAAGGCGGCGTCGAAGCCGTGGCACCGTCAGCGCCTCCACCTGGTGCTGGCCTCCATGCGGCGGTTCGCGCTCGAGCTGACCGCCGAGGGCTTCGACGTCGACCTCCGTGTCGCTCCGACGTTGCGGGCCGGGCTGGAGGCGCACCGCCGCGAGCACCGCCCCGATGCGGTGGTGGCCATGAGCCCGATGTCGTGGGACGGCCGCATGATGCTAACCGCCGCCGGGGTCGAGGTCGTGCCCAACGAGCAGTTCCTCTGTGGCGAGGACGACTTCGCCCGATGGATGGCGGGGCGCCCGTCGCCCCGGATGGAGGACTTCTACCGCTGGCAACGCCGCCGCCTCGACGTGCTGATGGACGGCCCCGACCCCGTCGGCGGTCGCTGGAACTTCGACGCCGAGAACCGCGAGCCGCCTCCCCGCGACGGTCGCAGCTGGCCGGAGCCCGTGGTCGACGAGCTCGACGACCTCGACCGCGGGGTGATGGCCGACATCGAGCAGCGGTGTCCGGGCGCCTTCGGTGCCCCGCCCGACGGCACGTGGGCCACCGACCGGGCCGGCGCCCTCCGCCGCCTCGACCGGTTCGTGGCCGAGGTGCTGCCCCTGTTCGGCCCCCACGAGGACGCCGTCGTGCGGGCGGAATGGAAGATGGCCCACTCCACCCTCAGCCCCTACCTGAACCTGGGCCTGCTCGACCCGGAGGAGGTGGTCGTCGCGGCCGAGGCCGCCTTCCGGTCCGGCGCCGTGCCCCTGGCGTCGGCCGAGGGCTTCATCCGCCAGGTCATCGGCTGGAGGGAGTACGTCTGGGGCCTCTACTGGCAGTGGATGCCGACCTACCGCGACGAGAACGGACTCCACGCCGACCAGCCCCTGCCCCCCGCCTTCACCGGCGCGGCCACCGACATGGCCTGCGTGGGCCACACCGTCGGGGCGCTCCACGACCGGGGCTGGGTGCACCACATCGAGCGGCTGATGGTGCTCGGCAACCTCTCACTGACCGCCGGCGTGCGGCCGCAGGAGCTGGTGGAGTGGATGTGGGCCGGCTTCGTCGACGGCGCCGAGTGGGTGATGCTGCCCAACGTCATCGGCATGGCGCTGCACGCCGACGGGGGCCGCATGGCCACCAAGCCCTACGCCTCCGGTGGGGCATATCTGAAGCGGATGACCGACCACTGCGGGCACTGCCGCTTCGACCCGGGCACGCGGGTGGGTGACCTCGCCTGCCCGTTCACGACCCTCTACTGGGACTTCCTGGCCCGCAACGAGGAGGCTCTCCGCGGCAACCATCGCCTGGGCAACCAGCTCGCCTCGATGCGGCGGCTGAAGGACCTGCCCGCCGTGCGCAAGCGGGCGGTCGAGGTGCGGAGCCGCCTCGCCGCCGGCACGATCTGATCCGGCGAGCTGAGCCGACTACCTGATCGAGGCGACCTCGTAGCCGGCCTCGTCGACGGCGGCGCGCACGGCGTCCTCGCCGATCTCGCCGGTGACGGCGACGGTCTTGGCATCGATGTCGACGATGACGGACTCGACGCCGTCGGCCCCGTCGAGCTCGCCCTCGATGGCGGCCTTGCAGTGACCGCAGGAGATGCCGGGGACGGAGTAGGTGCGGGTGGTCATGAGGAGGTCCTCTCGGGGTGGGCGGCGGGGGAGTCGGGTTCGGCGGTCGAGTGACCGTCGGCGGCGGGACGCTGCCCGCTGCGACCGGCGCGGCCGGTGACACCGCGGAAGCGGCGGAGGCGCAGGCTGTTGGTGACGACGAACACCGAGGAGAACCCCATGGTGCCCGCCGCGATCATCGGGTTGAGCACGCCGAGGGCGGCGAGCGGGATGGCGGCCACGTTGTAGGCGAAGGCCCAGAACAGGTTGCCCTTGATGGTCGCCAGCGTTCGGCGGGAGAGGGCGATGGCGTCGGCCGCGGCCCGCAGGTCGCCGCTGACGATGGTGAGGTCGCTCGCTTCGATGGCGACGTCGGTGCCCGTGCCGATGGCGATGCCCAGGTCGGCCTGGGCGAGGGCGGGGGCGTCGTTGATCCCGTCGCCCACCATGGCCAGGGTGTGGCCCTCCTCCTGGAGGCGCTTCACCTCGGCGACCTTGTCGCCCGGCAGCACCTCGGCCACGACCCGGTCGACGCCGACCTCGCGGCCCACGGCGTCGGCGGTGCGGGCGTTGTCGCCGGTGAGCAGGACGACCTCGAGCCCCAGGCGGTGCAGGTCGGCCACGGCCTCGATGCTGGTGGCCTTGAGCCGGTCGGCGACGACGAGGGCACCCTTGGCCACGAGGGGACCACCGTCGTTGTCGGCCCATCCGGCGATCACCGCGGTGCGGCCGTCGAGCTCGGCTGCGGTGGCGGCCTGCTCGACCACGTCGGGCACCTCGGCGAAGAGCGAGCGGCGGCCGACGCCCACCCGGAACGGCACGCCGGCGTCGGTGTGGACCGTGGCGACGACGCCCCGGCCGGGGAGGTTCTCGAACCCGTCGACCTCGGCGGCCGCGGCGTCACCCGGGCGGAGGGCGTCGGCACCGGCCACGACGGCGGCGGCGATGGGGTGCTCCGAGCGGGCTTCGACGGCGGCAGCCAGGCGCAGCACCGTGGCGGCGTCGGTGCCGTCGACCACGGTCGTGGCGACGAGCTCCATGCGGCCCTCGGTGATGGTGCCGGTCTTGTCGACCACGGCCACGTCGACCCGCCGGGTCTGCTCGAGGACTTCGCCGCCCTTGATGATGATGCCCATCTGGGCGCCCCGGCCGGTGCCCACCATGATGGCGGTGGGGGTGGCCAGGCCCAGGGCGCACGGGCAGGCGATGATCAGCACCGCGACCGCGGCGGTGAAGGCGTCCTCCACGCTGTGGCCGGTGACGAGCCAGCCCACGATGGTGAGCACGGCGATCACGAGCACGGTCGGCACGAAGATGCCGGCGATCTGGTCGGCCAGGCGCTGGATGGGCGCCTTCGAGCCCTGGGCCTCCTCGACGAGGGTGACGATCTGGGCGAGGGCCGTGTCGGCCCCGACCCGGGTGGCCTCGACCACGAGGTGGCCGTTGGCGTTGATGGTGGCGCCGATGACGTCGTCGCCGGGGCCGACCTCGACGGGCACGGGCTCGCCCGTGAGCATCGAGACGTCGACGGCCGAGTGGCCCTCGACGACCACGCCGTCGGTGGCGACCTTCTCGCCGGGGCGCACGACGAAGCGGTCGCCGACCTCGAGCGAGGCGAGCGGGATCTCGGTGCCGTCGACGAGGCGGGCGGTCTTGGCGCCGAGCTCGGCCAGCTTGCGCAGGGCGTCGCCGGAGCGGCGCCGGGCCCGGGCCTCGAACCACTTGCCCAGCAGGATCAGGGTGATGATCACGCCGGCGGTCTCGAAGTACACGTGGGCGTCGGAGCCCGACGAGCTCGTCATCCCGCTCATCCCACCCATGCCCGAGTCGCCGGTGTCGGCGGCGCCGAGGAACAGCAGGGCCACCGTCGACCAGGTCCACGCGGCCAGGGTGCCCATCGAGACGAGGGTGTCCATGGTGGCGGTGCCGTGGCGGAGGTTCACGAGCGCGGCCCGGTGGAATCCCCAGCCGCTGTAGAAGACGACGGGGGTGGTGAGGGCGAACGCGACCCACTGCCAGCCGTCGAACATCAGCGCCGGGACCATCGAGATCAGCAGCGTCGGCACGGTGAGCACGGTGGCGACGAGGAGCCGGCGCCCGAGCACCTTCGCGTAGGCCGCCTCGGCCTCGGCGTGGCGGTCCTCCTCGGGCACGGTGTACCCGAGGCTCTCGATCTTGGCGGTGAGGGCGGCGGAGTCGACGACGTCGGGGTCGAACACGACGGTGGCCCGGGCGGCGGCCAGGTTCACATCGGCCCGGTCGACGCCGTCGAGCTTGCCGAGGCCCTTGCTGATGCGGGTGGCGCAGGCCGCGCAGGTCATCCCCTCGACGGGGAGGTCGATGCGTTGGGGATGGGTTGCGGCGGGTCCGGCCATGTCATGGACCATACCCCCCCACCCTATGGTTGACAACCGCTATGATGCCCTCATGGCTACCCGGGGCTACTCCATCGGCAAGGACGACTACCTCAAGCGGCTGCGGCGCATCGAAGGTCAGGTGCGAGGGCTGCAGGGGATGATCGAGGACGACAAGTACTGCATCGACGTGCTGACCCAGATCGCGTCGGTGACCAAGGCCCTGCAGGGGGTCGGGCTGGGACTGCTCGACCAGCACCTCCACCACTGCGTGATGGCGGCGGCCCAGCACGACGGTGCCGACGGCGACGCCAAGCTCGACGAGGCCATGGTCGCCATCGAGCGCATGCTGCGCAGCTGACTCTCGGAGCGGTCGCCTGGCTACCCCCGATTGGTGAGTTGTAGGGTCTGGCTTTCCACATCGCGACAAAATCTTCCGAAATGAGTTGCGACTGATCCGTGGGGCGGCTACAAAAGCTGACCATGTTGATCAACTTTGTCGGGAATACCTCGGGGGGCGCTCGCAGGGCGCGTCGCCGAGGCCCGCTCACCACCGCATTCATCGCCGTGCTCGCCCTCGTCACCCTGGCGGCCGCCGCCTGCGGCAGCTCCTCGGCGTCCACCTCCGAGGCCGCCACCACCGAGACCGCCCCCCAGGTCACGGTGCCCGAGAGCATCCCCGCCGGCGTCACCCTCCGGGTCGGCGACCAGGTGGACTTCCTCAAGAAGCTGCTGGCGCTCGCCGGCCAGGACCAGGGCCTCGAGTACACCGTCGAGTACAGCAACTTCCTGGGCGGCCCGCCCATGCTGCAGGCCTTCCAGGCCGGCGAGGTCGACGCCGGCTTCGTGGCCGATGCGCCGCTGATCTTCGCCCAGGCCGCCGACCAGGACATCAAGGCCGTGGCGTCCTGGGCCCCGGGCAAGGGCACGGTCGGCCTCATCACCGCCCCGGGCGTCACCGACATCAACGGGTGGGGAGATCTCAAGGGCAAGACGGTCATCATCCAGGAGGGCACCGTCGCCCAGTCGACCCTGCTCACCGGCCTGGCCAGTGCGGGGCTGCAGTACAGCGACGTGACGATCCAGAACCTCACGTTCACCCAGATCGCCCAGGCCCTGCCGAGCAGCGGCGCCGACGCCGCCATCCTCTCCGAGCCGTTCATCACGAACTACCTCGTCGACAACCCCACCGCCAAGCTCGCGGCACGGGGTGAGGACATCACCGACCGGGTGCAGTTCCTGATCGCCTCGGGCTCCGCCCTGAAGAACGAGGGCAAGACCGCCGCCCTGGCCGACTACATCAGCCGGGTCGTCAAGGCCTGGAAGTGGGTCAACGCCAACCCCGAGGCCTGGGCCCAGGCGTTCCTCGTCGATGTCTACAAGCTGCCCCTCGACAAGGCCCTCGAGCTGGTGAAGGACGGCGGCGGCTACGAGGTGCTCCCGCTGCCGGGCGAGCTCGCCGAGCCCCAGCAGACCCTCGTCGACCTCTTCTACGAGAACCAGATCATCCCCAAGCAGTTGACGGCGGACCAGCAGTTCGACTCCCGCTTCAACGGTGTCGTCGAGGCGGCGTGGAACTCATGACCATCACCGACCGCACCCCCGACACCCGCACCTCGGCCGTCGAGGCCCACCGCGTCGCCGGCCTCATCGGCGCCGAGATCACCGGCGTCGACCTGAGCACCGAGCTCACCGACGCCGAGGTCGCCGACATCCGCTCGGCCCTGCTCACCCACAAGGTCGTGTTCTTCCGGGACCAGGACATCTCCCCCGAGCAGCAGGTCGCCTTCGGCCGCCGCTTCGGGGAGGTCACCGCCGGCCACCCGACCCTTCCGCCCCTCGACGGCCATCCCGAGATCCTCGTCATCGGGGGCTCCGACTACTTCGGCCTCAGCGCCGACGCCGACGACGACGGTGCCTGGGGCGGAGCCATCGAGAACAACTGGCACACCGACGTCACCTTCGTGCACAACCCGCCGCTCGGGTCGATCCTGAAGGCGGTCGAGATCCCCACGTACGGCGGCGACACCGCGTGGACGAACCTGGTCGCGGCCTACGACGGCCTGTCCCAGCCCATCAAGGAGCTGGTCGACGGGCTGCACGCCGTGCACCGGAACGAGATCCTCGTGGAGCTGGGCAGCCCCCAGGGGCTGGCACTGCGGTCGGCCTTCACGTCGTCGTCGTACTGGACCGAGCACCCGGTCGTGCGGGTGCACCCCGAGACCGGCGAGAAGGCGCTGTTCGTGAACCCCAACTTCACGAGCCACCTCGTCGGGCTGAAGAACAAGGAGAGCCGGGCCCTGCTCGACCTCCTCTACGCCCACATCGCCAACCCCCGCTACACCGTCCGGTTCCGGTGGGCGCCCGGCAGCATCGCCTTCTGGGACAACCGGGCCACCGCCCACCTCGCCGCCCTCGACGCGGTGCCGGGCGAGCCCCGCACGCTGCACCGCATCACGATCCGCGGCGATGTGCCGGTCGGCCCCGACGGGTTCACCTCCGTCGCCCTCGAGGGCGGTGAGTTCACGTGACCGCGGTCGAGAACCCGCCCCAGCAGCTCGTCGGGCTCGATGCCGTCCGTCTCGTCGACCTGCGCACCGCCGACGAGTTCGTCGCCGACAAGAAGCCGCGTCGTCGCTTCCCGCGGGGCATCGAGCGGCTGCTCGGCGTGGTGGCCCTCCTCGCCATCTGGCAGATCGCGGCCTGGGCCGGGTGGATCTCGCCCAAGGTGCTCGCCGGGCCCGTCGACGTGGCCGCCACCTTCCGGGACCTCGTCGCCGACGGCACCCTCGGCAGTGCGGTCTGGGCGTCGCTCCAGCGGGTCGTGATCGGCATGGCCATCGGCATCCCGATCGGCGTGCTGCTGGCGCTCTTCTCCGGTCTCAGCCGCATCGGCGAGGACCTCACCGACTCGACGATGCACATGCTGCGCTTCGTCCCGATCATCGCCCTGCAGCCGCTGATCATCATCTGGCTGGGCATCGGTGAGTCGGCGAAGATCTCGCTGATCGTGCTCGGCACGATCTTCCCCATCTACGTCAACACGTCGAACGCCATCCGCACGATCGACCCGAAGAACCTCGAGCTGGCCCGCACCCTCGGCCTCTCGCGGCGGGAGACGATCCGGCGGGTCGTGCTGCCGGCGGCGCTGCCGGCGTTCCTCGTCGGCCTCCGCATGGCCACCGGCATCGCCTGGCTGCTCCTCGTCTTCGCCGAGCAGATCAACGCCAAGAGCGGCATCGGCTACCTGATGATCAAGGCCCAGACGTTCTTCCAGACCGACGTCATCGTCGTGTGCCTGCTCGTCTACGCCGTGCTCGGAGTCGTCTCCGACTTCGGTGTCCGAACCCTCGAAGGAAGGCTCCTGCGATGGCAACCAGGGAGGTAGAGCTGTTGGAACCGCCGACGCTGGCGGAGCGAGCGGGCGAGGTCCGCCCGACCGAACCGGAGGTGCCGCTCGCGGTGCGCACCACCGCTGTCAGCCGGCGCTTCGGCGACCGTCTGGTGCTCGATGGCATCGACCTCGACATCCGCAAGGGCGAGTTCGTCGCCCTCCTCGGCCGCTCGGGCTCGGGCAAGAGCACGTTCCTGCGGGCGCTCGCCGGGCTCGACGAGGGCGCCGAGGGCTCGATCCTCGTGCCCGAGGCCCGCTCGGTCGTGTTCCAGGACCCGCGGCTGCTGCCGTGGGCGACGGTGCTCGACAACGTGGTGCTCGGACTCAAGGGCTCGGGATCCCGCGCCCAGGGCCTGGAGGTCCTCGGCGAGGTCGGCCTCGACGCCCACGCCGACGCCTGGCCCAAGACGCTCTCGGGCGGCGAGGCCCAGCGTGCGTCGCTGGCCCGGGCCCTCGTGCGGGAGCCGCAGCTGCTCCTGCTCGACGAGCCCTTCGGTGCGCTCGACGCCCTCACCCGCATCCGGATGCACACGCTCCTGCAGCGCCTGTGCGCCCGCTACACGCCGGCCGTGCTGCTGGTCACCCACGACGTCGACGAGGCCCTGCTCCTCTCCGACCGGGTGCTCGTTCTCACCGACGGCGGCATCTCCCTCGACGTCCCCGTCGAGATTCCCAGCCCCCGCCTCCGCGGCAACCCCACGTTCATCTCTCTCCGGTCCCGTCTCCTCGCCGAGCTCGGCGTCGACGAGGTCGCCGAAGGCTGCATCGAAAGGCCTGAAGAATGACGATCACCGAAGTCCGTCCTGGCGTGGAGCTCGACCTCACGCCCCTCTCCGGCACCATCGGCTCCGAGATCCGTGGCGTCGACCTCACCCAGCCCCTCGACGACGCCACCATCGCCGCCATCCGCAAGGTCTGGGTCGAGCGCCGGGTGGTGTTCTTCCCGGGACAGCACCTCACGCCCGCCCAGCACACCGCCTTCGCAGCCCAGTTCGGCGAGCTCACGCCGGCGCACCCCGTGATCCCCGGCATCGACGGCCATCCCGAGGTGTTCGAGATCGACTACGGCCAGGCCGGTCGTCTGGCGGCTCAGTACGGCTCGGTCGCCAAGTTCCGTGGCTTGTCCTGGCACACCGACGTGACCTTCGTGGAGCGTCCGCCCGCCGGCTCGATCCTGAACGCCGTGGTGGTGCCGCCCTCCGGGGGCGACACCATGTGGACCGATCAGGTCGCGGCCTTCGCCGCCCTGAGCCCGGCGCTGCAGGAGTTCCTCTCGACCCTGACCGCGGTCCACGACGGTGCCGCCCAGTTCGCCGGCGCCCTCGCCGAGCGGGGCTCGGAGTTCGAGTGGGACGGCGAGGTGTACCGGTCGCTCGAGCCGGTCACCCACCCGGTCGTGCGTACCCATCCGGAGTCCGGCGAGAAGGTCCTCTTCGTCAACGCCGGTTTCACCTCCCACATCGCCGAGCTCGAGCGGCCCGAGAGCGACGCCCTGCTGGCGTACCTCTACGCCCACGCTGCTCGTCCGGAGTTCGTCGTCCGCTACCACTGGCAGCCCGGCGACATCGGGTTCTGGGACAACCGGGCCACCCAGCACGCCGTCGCCGGCGACTACGGCGACCAGGATCGGGTCATCCAGCGGGTGACCCTGCGGGGCGACCGGCCGGTCTGAGCCGGCGCCCACGATCTCGTTCCGCCGTCGGTCCCCTGCGGCAGCGGAGCGGAAGGGCCGATCCGTCCCACCCCCCATCGGGCGGATCGGCGGGTTCCAGGCCGGTGACGGACGCTCGGGGGCGTCCGTCACCGGCTCTGGGTCAGCTGGAGGGCCCTCAGCGGGCCGGGCGCACCATCGAGATCACGACGCGGTCCCCGAGCTCCTCGGTGAGAGAGGCGTCGTAGACGTAGCCCTCGGGGTGCTCGAAGGCGGCAAGGGCCTCGGGCTCGTCGGCGCCGGTGGCCAGCACGTGGCGCACGAGTGCGCCCTTCAGCAGCTTGTTCCAGTGGTTCACGGTCGTGAAGGTGCGCGCCGCGCCCGTGCCGGCGGTGGTCTCGTCGAGGAAGCGCACGGTGAGCACGCGGGCCGGCGCTCCCGGCTCGCCGCTGCCAGGCGCCGGTGGGGCCCACGCCGCGTCGTGCTCGATGGGCAGCAGGTTCCACACGACCCGCCGCTCGACCAGGGGTGCGAGGGCGTCGGTGAGCGGCGCTCGCCACCAGGTCGAGAGCTTGCCGAGCGGCGGAAGGGCGGCGCTCATCTTGACCTTGTGGTCGGGGAGCGGATCGCCCGGCATCGAGGCGCCCCACAGCCCGCTGAAGATCACGACCTGCTTCGCCAGGCGCTTCTTGTCGCGGGCGGGGAGCGAGGCCGCGTCGAGCGCGTCGTAGAGCACGCCGGTGTAGCGCTCGATGGCGGGCATGGTCGGCCCGGTGCGCACCTCGCGGTTGGCGGCGGTGGCCGCGGCGAGCGCCTCGCCCTTCACCCCGAGCAGCCTCCGACGGGCCGGCTCGGCCGCGCGCATGGCCCGCAGCAGGGCGGCGACCGCCTTCTCCCGGTGGGCGTCGAGCTCCGGGAACGCGCTCTGACCGGGTGCCCACGGGGCGCCGGTGCCACCGGGTGACTTGCCCTCGGATGGCGGGAGCAGCAGGACCGGAGCGGGGGGCATGGGCTCATCCTGCCCCACGGTGAGCAGGGCGTTGACCGCCGGTGAACTCTGTCGCTCCGACCCTGGTGGAAGGAGGAACACGCACCTTCGCGTGGTAGAAACGGATGTCGGCTTCCTTTCGCGGAAGCCCGTTCGACCTGACGAGGAGGTGATGCGCCATGCCGACCAGCGAGCCCCCAAGTACGCCGCGGTTGCCCTGCGCCACCTCTTCCGGTCGCCGCTGACACCGTCGCGGCACCCCTTCGTCTCGTGACGGAGCCGACCCCTGTGGTCGGTGTGGAGGTGGCATGACCCGTTCGTGTCCGCCCCCGAGCCTGTGGAGCCGATCATGTCGCACACCCTCCACGCGCCGCGCGCCATCACCCAGCGGCGCACACAGCGAACCAAGCGGCTGCTGGCCCTCGAGGCCGTCGCCGAATCCCTGCTCTCCGTCGCCGGCCTCACCGGCGCGCCCGTCGTCCACCGCTCCGGTGCCGAGGTCGGCCAGCTCGTCGACATCGTCGTGCGGTGGGAGGGCGAGCCCTACCCGCCCCTGACCGGGCTGGTCGTCCGCGTCGGCCGCCGCCTGGCGTGGGTTCCCGCCGACAAGGTCGACGAGCTCGAGCAGCGCCAGATCGTGCTGCGCTCGGCCAAGCTCGACCTGCGCGACTTCTCCCGTCGCGACAACGAGGTGAAGCTGGTCGACGACGTGATCGACCACCAGATGGTCGACGTCGACGGTGTGCGGGTCTTCCGGGCCGCCGACCTCTTCCTCGCCAAGGTCGGCGGCGGCTACCGCCTGGTGGGTGCCGACGTCGGCTTCGCCACCCTGTTGCGCCGCCTCGGCCCCGCCCGCTGGCGGGCCCGTCCCCATCCCGACCGGGTCATCGACTGGGCGGCCATCCAGCCGTTCTCGGACCCCGGCGAGCCCGTGCGCCTCAGCCGGGCCAACAGCGAGCTGCGGCGCCTGCGCCCCGGCGAGCTGGCCGACCTGCTCGAGGAGCTGGGCCGCTCGCAGCGCCAGGAGCTGCTCAACGCGCTCGACGCCGAGACCGCGGCCGACGCGCTCGAGGAGATGGAGAGCGACGAGCTCGCCGTGCTGCTCCGCGACGCCGAGCCGGAGCAGGCCGCTGCGCTCGTGGCCGAGATGGAGCCCGACGAGGCCGCCGACGCCCTGCGCGACCTCGACGACGACACACGCGACGAGCTGCTCGCCGCCATGCCCGACGACATCGCCGGCGTGCTCGCCGACCTGCTCGGCTACGACGAGGAGACCGCTGGTGGCGTCATGACCACCAACATCCTCGTGTTCGAGGGCGAGGCCACCGTGGCCGAGGCGCGCCGCCGCCTGCGCGACCGCGACGAGCACACCGACATCGACGGTGTGCTCGTGATCGACGCCGACGGCTGCCTCGTCGACGACGTGCACATGATCGAGCTCTTCACCGCCGAGCCCGACCAGCGGCTGCGCGACCTCACCAAGCCGCCGTGGCCCGTCACCGTCACCGCCGACGTGCCGCTCGCGGAGGTCGTCGAGGCCTTCGTCGAGAACCGGGGCTCGTCGGTCGTCGTCATCGACGGCGCGGGCCGCCCGATCGGGCGCATCCTCGCCGACGACGTCGTCGACGCCCTCCTGCCCCACGAGCGCGAGCGCCGCCGGTTCGCCGGCATCCTCAACTAGGGCCCGTCATGAGCGACGAGACCACCACCCCGGCTTCCGGCGCGTCCGACCCCGCGCGCCCGACGGGCCGTCGTCGCCGGCCGGCCTGGCTGGCGTGGGTGATGGTGCTCGGCCCTGGCCTCATCGCCGCCAACGCCGGCAACGATGCGGGTGGCATCGCCACCTACGCGTCGGCGGGCTCGGAGTTCGGCTACGCCACCCTCTTCGTGATGCTGCTGGTGACGGTGGCCCTCGTGGTGGTGCAGGAGATGTCGGCCCGCCTCGGTGCCCACACGGGCGAGGGGCTGATGTCGCTCATCCGGGAGCAGTTCCCGCTGCGCGCCTCGGCGTTCGCCATCGTCTGCCTCCTCGTCGCCAACCTCGGCCTCGTCGTCTCGGAGTTCGCCGGCATCGGCGCCGCCTTCGAGATCTTCGGGGTGTCGCGCTACATCGCCGTGCCCATCGCCGCGTTCGTCGTGTGGGCCGTCGTCGTCCTCGGGAACTACCGCTACGCGGAGCGGGTGTTCCTCCTGCTCAGCCTGGCGTTCATCGCCTACCCGATCTCGGCGGTGATGGCCCGCCCCGATGGCCACGAGGTGGCCAAGAACCTGTTCATCCCCCACGGGGTGTGGAGCAAGGAGTACCTGTTCCTCGTCGTCGCCCTCATCGGCACGACCATCACGCCCTACATGCAGCTCTACCAGTCGTCGGCAGTGGCCGACCGTGGTGGCGACCCCGAGGACTACAAGAAGGTCAAGGTCGACACCATCACCGGGGCGATCTTCGCCAACGTGGTGTCGATGGCGATCATCATCGCCACGGCCGCGGCCATCGGCGGCTCGGGCCCGCTGAACTCGGCGGCCGAGGCCGCCCAGGCTCTGGAGCCCGTCGCCGGGGCCGGGGCCGAGACGCTCTTCGGCATCGGCCTGCTCGGTGCCTCGGCCCTGGCCGCGGCCATCGTGCCCCTCGCCACCTCGTACGCGGTGGCCGAGGCGCTCGGCGTCGAGCGGTCGGTGTCGCGCACCTTCCGTGAGGCCCCGTTGTTCATGGGGCTGTTCACCGCACTCGTGGTGGTGGGCGCGGCAGTGGCGCTGATCCCCGGGAACCTCATCCAGCTCCTGCTCAACATGCAGGTGCTGAACGGCTTCATCGCCCCGGTGGTGCTGACCTTCATCCTGATTCTGGCCAACCGCCGCAACGTGCTCGGCAACGCGGTGAACGGGCCGCGCTTCCGCATCCTCGCCACGGTGTGCGTGGTGGTCGTGGCGATCCTGGCCTCGGTCGTGTTCGTGCAGACCGTGGCCGGCTGGCTCGGCTTCTCCTAGACCGAGCGGGTCGGCCGGGTCAGCGCGTCGGCGGGGCCAGAAGGTCAGAACCCCAGGCCGGACTTGGTGCCGGAGCCCTGGGCGACGCCCTCGGACGGCTGCACCATCACCCAGCCCTGGCCGCTGAACGCCATCTGGAAGGTCTCGCCGGAGCTCTTGCCGATGAGGGTCTTCATGCTCACGTCGCTCTTCACGTTCATGGTGACGCCGGTGGTCCACATCACGACCGCCTGAGGGTCGGCGAAGGTGGCGGCGCTGGCCACGTCGAGCACGACGGGCGGGCCGTCGGTCGTGATGGCCACGTAGCCGGTGCCCGTGAGGGTGACGTTGTAGAGGCCGCCGGTCATGGCGCCGGCGCCGCCGATCATCTTGATGTCGCTGGTGAGCGACGCGCTGTAGGCGAGCACGTTGGCGCCGTTGACCCAGATCTGGTCGTTCTCGAGGTACATGACCTGGATCTCGGCGGCGGCGTTGGCCAGGAAGACCTCACCGGTGCCGACGACGTCCATCGTGGGCACGCCCTCGCCGGTCATCTTCTGCTTGAGGAAGCCGCCCACCCCGCCGGACCCGGCGTGCTCGAACCGGGCGTCGCCCTGGTAGGCGACCATCGAGCCGATCCGGGCCTTCACCGGGCCGTACTGCAGGAAGACCTTCAGCAGCTTCTTGCTCTGGAGGGTGAACGGGTCGGCGCCCGCGGTCTCCTTGAACTCGGTGAAGTCTGCGTGGATCGTCATCGCGTGTCTCCCGTCGGCTCGCGTCGAAGCGCGTCTCTCGCCTGAACCCTACGAGAACCGTGCCCACCCGGTAGGGCCTCCCGCCCCATCGGTCGCCACCTGTCCGCCGGAACAGGACACCCGGCAACCGGTGGCCCGCCCGGGTCGCACCTGTTGTCAACTGTCCGTCGGAACGGGACACATGGCAACCGATCGCCGGCCGGCGAAGATGTCGAGCAGCGTCGCGACGACGTAGTCCGGCGAGTCGACGTGGTCCGCCGTGAAGCGACACACGGTCCACCCGGACCGGAGCGCATCGTGGTCGCGGCGACGGTCGCGCTCGAAGTCGGCCACGCGCGCATGCCAGCTCCGGCCGTCGGCCTCGACGATGCAGGACACGGACGGGAACGCCGCATCGACGCGCTCGCGGCCGGTCGGGTCCCACGGCGCCGGCGCCTGGCGGACGAACGGGGGGAGGCGTGGATCGTCGAGCACCACGTAGAGCCTCGACTCGAGGACGCTCTCGGCGACCGCCGCCGCCGGGTCGCGGCTGAGGAGCAGCTCTGCGAATGGTCGTGCCGACGGGGAACGGCGTCGGCGGGCGAGGTGCAGGGCCTCGTCGAGGTGGGCCCAGGTGGTGGAACCTCGCAGGACCGCGGTGTCGACCGCCGGCCCGAGCAGGTCGGGCTCGATGCGGTCGGCCAGGTCGCACAGCGCCTGTGCCGCGGTGGTCACCGCGATGCCGCTGATCGTGGTCGTGGGCACGGGCTGGCGGTGCCGCACCCGTGCCAGCGCGGTCGAGCCCCCGTGTCGGTGTGTGCTCACCTCCGGTCGTCCGAGACGGATGTCGGGAAGGCCGTGCAGGACACCGGCGGCGGTGCCGGAGACGTACGCGCCCGGCACGGCGAGCTCGGCCGCCTTCAGTTGCCGGAGGATGGTCGGTGGGTTCCCCGGCAGGGCGTACACGCCGGTGTCGAGCCGGATCCAGCGGCCCGCACGCGCTCGTCGTGACGCGAGCCGTCGGTCTCCTCCCGCCTCGTAGACCTGTCGGTTGTTGAAGACGCCGTGTTGCTTCCGGGCGAGCGCCTCGATGGCCCTGTCGATGTCTCGAGCCATGGCCACAGAGTCTGCCGACACCCTGTGACAGCCCTCCGGTCGTCGCGAGACGTGTGGCCGACTGTCCGCGAGCCCGGGACTCATGGCAACCGGTCGCCCGGCCGGGTTGCACCTGTTGCCATGTGTCCGCGAACCCGGGACATCTGGCAACCGGTCGGGAGGGGAGCGGGGCGGGCGGGCCGGATGGCAGAGTCGGGGGATGGACTACGTGCGGATCTGGGCCGACACCGAGGGGGAGAGCCACCTCGAGTGGGTCGCCGTGGCCCGCCACGTCTCGGCGGCGGAGCCGGGCGTCGCGGAGCTCCACGTGTCGCAGCCGCACCGGACCGACCGCATCGAGTTCGTGACGGTGCAGGCCCACGCGCAGGACCCGGACTGGCACTGCGGGCCCCGGCGTCAGTTCGTCGTGTTCCTCGACGGCTGGGTGCAGCTCACCGTCAGCGACGGCGACAGCTGCCGGCTACCGGCCGGGTCGGTGGTGCTGGTCGACGACCTTCACGGGAAGGGCCACGTCACCGAGCACGAGCCGGGCGTGCGGCGCGTGCTGGTGATCCCGACGGAGCCGCCGGCGCGCTGATGCCGCCCACGAGCGTGGCGAGCAGCTCCTCGTAGAGCTTCTCCATGTCGTCGACCATGCAGATGTCGGCGATCTCGAGGGCGACGGCGCCGTGGCACGCCGCCCACATCTGCTGGGCGACCGACACCGGATCGGCGGGGGTCAGGGCACCGGCCTGCATGCCCCGGTCGATGGCCTGGACGAGAACCTCGAACGACGAGGCCGCCACCACGTGGGACTCGTCGCTCGGCTCGAAGCCGGGGATCGAGCAGAAGAACATGACCTCGTAGGTGCGCGGGTGGTCGAGGGCGAGCCGCCGGTAGCGACGGAGCCCTTCGCACAGTGCCTCGACCGGATCGGCGATGGCGCTGAGGTCGGCGAGCTGCTCGGTGAGGGTGGCGAAGCCGGCGCGGAAGATGGCGTCGACCACGCCGTTCTTGCCGCCCTCGAAGTGGTTGTAGACGCCCATGGGCGCCACGCCCGCCTCGGCCGCGACCCGTCGGACCGACAACGCCTCGGGGCCCTCGGCCTCGAGGAGGTGGAACGCGGCGGCGACGAGCCGGTCCTCGATCTTGGTCGACGGGGTGCGCCGACGGGCTTCCTTCATCATTTCGAGAGTATCCCCTGGACATCTCTAGAACGGTGTGCCATAACTGTAGCACAGTGTTCTAGATCCCCCCAGGTTCCGGAGGTCCCACCCATGGATGCAGCAACCGTGCACCGCCGACGTTGGTTGATCCTGGCCGTGCTCTCGGTCAGCGTCTTCCTCGTCGTGGTCGACAACACCATCGTCAACGTGGCCCTTCCCACCCTGAACCGCGAGCTCGGCGCGAGCGTCTCGGAGCTCCAGTGGATCGTCGACGCCTACAGCCTCGTGTTCGCCGGCCTGCTGCTGGCCGCCGGCGGTCTGGGCGACCGACTGGGCCGCAAGGGCGCCATGCAGATCGGGCTGGTGATCTTCGGCATCACCTCGGCCCTCGGCGCCTTCGCCACCAGCTCGGGTCAGCTCATCGCCGCCCGTGGGGCCATGGGCATCGGGGCCGCGCTGGTCTTCCCGGCCACCCTCGCCATCCTCACCAACGTCTTCACCGACCCGACCGAGCGGGCCAAGGCCATCGGCGCCTGGTCGGCGGTGTCGGGCCTGGCGGTCGCCTTCGGCCCCATCACCGGTGGCTTCCTGCTCGAGCACTTCTGGTGGGGGTCGGTCTTCCTCGTCAACGTGCCGATCGTGATCATCGCCCTGGTGGCCGGCGCCCTGCTCGTGCCCACCTCGCGTGACCCCGAGGTCGGGCGGTTCGACGTGCTCGGCATGCTGCTGTCGATCAGCGCCATCGGCCTGCTCGTCTTCACCGTCATCGAGGGCCCCCGCTGGGGCTGGACCTCGGCGACCACCGCCATGGGCTTCGGCGGCGCCGCGCTGTTGCTCGCCGCCTTCGTGGCCTGGGAGCTGAGGGTCGCCAAGCCGCTGCTCGACGTGCGCATCTTCAAGGTCGCCCGGTTCAGCGCGGCGGCCGCGGCCATCGCCATGGCGTTCTTCGCCCTGTTCGGCTTCATCTTCCTGGTCACCCAGTACTTCCAGTTCGTGAAGGGCTACTCGACGCTGTCGGCCGGCGTGCACACCCTTCCGTTCGCCATCTTCGCCGGCGTCACCGCCCCGATCGGCGCCCGGTTCGCCCTGCGCTACGGGCCCCGTCGGGTGGTCAGCGGTGGCCTGCTGTCGATGACGGCCGGCCTCGTGCTGGCCAGCACGCTCGACGCCGGCAGCGCCTACTTCGGGCCGGTCATCATCTCGATGGCGCTGCTCGCCATGGGGCTCTCGCTGGTCACCGCCCCGGCCACCGAGGCGGTCATGAGCTCGCTGCCCAGGGAGAAGGCGGGCGCCGGTGCGGCGGTGAACGACACGACCCGCGAGCTCGGCGGCACCCTCGGGGTCGCCGTGGTCGGCAGCGTCTTCGCCTCGGTCTACGGCCCGAAGATCGGCGACTTCCTCGCCCAGTACCCGGTGCCGGTCGAGGCCGTCGCGGCAGCCAAGGAGTCGGTGGCGGCCGCGCTGTCGGTCGCCTCACAGGCGCCGGCCGAGCTCCAGGGCTCGTTCGCCGACGCCGCCTCGTCGGCCTTCGTACAGGGCATGTCCCGGGGCAGCCTGGTCGCCGCCGGCGTGGCCTTCCTCGGTGCCATCGCCGCTGCGCTCTTCCTGCCCGGACGCCTGACGCCGGAGGACGTGGTCGAGCTCGAGGGGATGGGGAGCTTCCCCGGCCTCGGCGACCTGGCTCCCGAGCCCGCCTGACCCGAGGGCTCGCCCGGGCCCACCGCACCGCCGAAGGTGGCTCACCTCGTGTCGGAGCCCGACACCACGTGAGCCACCTTCGCGTCGGGACGGGCTCGAGGCAGTCGAGTCGCCGCGGGAAATCTCAGGATCCACCGTCGGAGCTCGGCCCGACGCGACGACAGTAGAGATGTGACGGGCATCCACCCGGAGCCGGCGCCTGCGGGCGTAGCGCTCCTCGACCTCTACGACCGGGCCCTGCCCGTGGTCTACGGCTACCTGGTCTCCCGTGTGGGCGACAGGGCCACCGCCGAGGAGCTGACGTCCGAGGTCTTCCTCGCCGCGGTCGACGCCGTCGGTCGTCCCGGCGCCGTCTCGGTCGACACCGGGTGGCTCGTCGGCGTCGCCCGCCACAAGCTCGTCGACCACTGGCGCCGCCGTGAGCGCGACGAGCGGAAGCTCAGCGCCGTGGCCGCCCAACCCGAGCGCCACGACGACCCGTGGGACGCCCGCATCGACGTGATGGAGGCCAGGGCCACCCTCGACCGCCTCGGACCGGCCAACCGCCTCGCCCTCACCCTGCGCTACCTCGACGGGCTGTCCATCCCCGAGATGGCCCGCGAGCTCGGCCGCAGCCGCCATGCCACCGAAGCCCTCGTCGTGAGGGCCCGCGCCGCGTTCCGCGACGCCTACCAGGGGGAGGAGGGGCGATGACCGATCCGACGACCGACCCGCTCGAGGTCCTGCGCCTGCCGTCGGTGCCGCTCGCCCCCGACCCCGCGTTCGCCGCCCGCCTGCGGGCCCGCCTCGCCACCGCCCTCGACCCGACCAGTTCCGGAGGTCCGACCATGACGACCCAGACCGACACGACTCAGACGACCGCCGCGGCACCCGCGGCGGCCCGACCTTCGCTCTCGCCCTACCTCGCCGTCGCCGACGCCCGGGCGGCCGTCGCCTGGTACGCGGAGGTGTTCGGCGGCACCCTCGGCGAGACCGTCGAGATGCCCGACGGCCGGCTCGGCCACGCCGAGGTGCACATCGGCTCGGCCGTGCTGATGCTCGCCGACGAGTTCCCCGAGATGGGCCTGGTCGGCCCGGTCGCCCGTGGCGGCACCACGGTGTCGCTGGTGCTCGACGTCGCCGACGTCGACGCCACCACCGCCGCGGCCGTCGAGCAGGGGGCCACCGTCGAGCGGGAGCCGACCGACATGCCCTACGGCTTCCGCGCCGCGGCGGTGGTCGACCCCTTCGGCCACCGCTGGCTCATCGAGGCCCCGCTCGGCGCCCCGGTGGCGGTGCCCACGCCCGCGGCCGCCACCGACCGGCCCCGACCCCGCACCGCCCACGAGGTGACCGACGAGCACGAGGTCTACACCGAGCCCGGCGACATCGTGTACGTCACGTGGATGGTGAAGGACGAAGCGCGCACCGCCGCCTTCTTCGGCGAGCTGCTCGGCTGGACCTTCACCGCCGGCTCGGTCGACCGCGCCCTCCGGGTCGACGGCTCGAACCTGCTGGGCGGTCTGTGGGGCCAGGGCGACGACGCCGACAACGCCCCGAAGCTGATGTACCACGTGCCCGACATCGGCGACGCGGTCGCCAAGGTCCGGGCGCTCGGCGGCACCGCCACCGACCCCGAGCTCATGCCCTACGGCTGGTCGAGCGACTGCACCGACGACCAGGGCATGGAGTTCTGGCTCTACACGCCGGCCGACGCCGACGCCTGAACCACGCCGGCCCGACGTCGGACGGGAAGGTCGCTCACCTCGTGACGGGATCCGACACGAGGTGAGCCACCTCGGCGTCGGGGGCGCGATCCGAGGCGCGGCCGAGACGGTCGGGGACAGACTGCGCCCATGCTGACCACCGACGACCTGCTGGCCCGGGCCGAGATCACCGACGTCATCCAGCGACTCGCCCGAGGCACCGACCGCCTCGACCGGGACCTGATGGCGTCGTGCTACCACCCCGACGGCTACGACGACCACAACAGCTTCCGGGGCTCGGGCGACGACTTCGCCGACTGGGTGTGCGAGGTCCTGCCCCACTTCGCGGCGACGATGCACTTCATCGCCCTGCCCCACATCCGCCTCGACGGTGACGTGGCCCAGGTCGACACCTACTGCACCGCCCACCACGTCGCCCGCCCGGACGACGCCGGCCGTGCGAGCGACATGGTGATGGGCCTCCGCTACGTCGACCGCTTCGAGCGGCGCGACGGCACGTGGCTCATCGCCAAGCGGGTGTGCGCCTTCGACTGGAGCTACACGGTCCCGTTCGACTCGACCGTGGGGTTCCAGTTCGCCGAGGACTTCACCGTCGGCATCCGCAGCCGCGACGACATCACCTATCGCGGCGTCTGACTCGACCGTCGACGGCGCCCGGGGCCGGTTTCGAGCCGGGGCCCTCGTCGGTGGCCGCGGGGAATTGCAGATCTCCTGCAACCACCCGCTTGTGACGTAGGCCACGCGGTCTGTAACGTCGTGCGGCCGGTGACGAATGTCACCGGCAGACCGGCCGTCGGGGGACGTGCCGAGCCACACCGGCCGCCATCCGGCGACCATGACCAAGGGGGAACCCCACAGTGCCCATCGGGGACCAGTTCGAACCAGCGCAGGCGCAGAGGACCACCCGGTCCCGTCGCCCGGCGCGTGCCGGCGCTGTCGTCATCGCCATCGTCGCGGTGCTCAGCCTCGTCGCCACCGCGTGTGGCGGCGGCCGCTCCGACTCCAGCGACGGCGGTGGTAGCACCAACACCACCAAGGCCGGCGCCAGCACCACCTCCTTCGGTGACATGGCCTCGCCGTGCGGTCCGGCCGAGGGCACCAACGCCGCCGGCACCGACCCCGGCGTCACCGCCGACTCGGTCACCATCGCCTACGGCGACGATGCGGGCTTCACCCAGTCGCCCGGCCTCAACAAGGAGATGTCGGACGCCGTCAAGGCGATGATCTCCTGGTGCAACGAGCAGGGTGGCATCAACGGCCGCACCGTCAAGGGCAACTACTACGACGCGGCGATCCTGAACGTCAACAACGCCATGACCGAGGCCTGCCAGGGCAACAACTTCTTCCTGGTCGGCCAGGGCTGGTCGCTCGACTCGTCGCAGGAAGCCACCCGCCTGGGTTGCAGCCTCCCGGCCGTGCCGACCTACACCGTGAGCCCGCAGTTCGCCCACGGCAAGCTGATGTACCAGCCGACCCCGAACCCGGTCGACGAGATGTCGGTCCCGGCCGCCTTCCAGATGGCCGAGGCCTACCCGACCGAGGTCAAGAAGGCGTCGGTCATGTACGGCAACTACGCCGCCACCATCGACTCCACCGAGAAGTGGCAGCTGGCGTCGGAGCAGGCCGGCTGGACCTACCTCGACTGCCCGCAGGTCTACAACATCCAGGGTGAGTCCGACTGGAAGCCGTTCGTCCAGCAGCTCAAGGACTGCGGTGCCGAGATCGTGTACTTCTCCGGCTCCCCGTACCCGAACTTCGAGAACGTCCTCGATGCGGCCAAGCAGATCGGGTACAACCCGAAGTGGATGACCGAGGCCAACTTCTACGACTCGAAGCTGGCTGCCTGGAACACCTCCGGCAACGCCGACAACGTGTTCGTCCGCATGGCCTACTTCCCCTTCGAGGAGGCCAGCGAGGTGCCGGCCGTGCAGCAGTACCTCGACATCATCGCTGACAGCGGTGGCGCCACCTCGCTGCTCGGTGCGCAGGCCACCGCCGCCTTCCTGCTGTGGGCCCAGGCCTCGCAGGCGTGCGGCAACGACCTCAGCCGTCAGTGCGTGCTCGACAACCTCTCGAAGGTGACCGACTACACCGCCGGTGGTCTCCAGGCCCCCATGGACGTCGGCGGCAACGTCCCCGGCGACTGTGGCATGACCCTCCAGATGAGCGGCACCGGCTACAAGCAGGTCTTCCCGACCACCATCGCCAAGATGGGCTGTGACCCGAAGTACCTGGTGAAGCTCACCGGCCCGGTCGTCGACCGCGCCAAGCTCGACAGCAACCGCGTCTCTCAGGCGGCCGGCTGACCGAGCGTCCACCCCGCTGAGGGGTGACGATCACGCAGTTCGAGAAGGGGCGGTCCCGCAAGGGGCCGCCCCTTCTCGCGTCCGCCCTGCAGTTCGGACGATGCGGACCCCTTGCGCATCGGACCTCCAACTTCTACTATTTCAATTAGGAAGTCATTCGGGGTGCGACGCCCCGAGGGGGAGAGGCCACGAGCCTCGACGGATCGGGGCCGCGGGCCTCGGGAAAGAGGTGCCGGAGATGCGGTTCTCAGTGATCTACGAAGCCCAGACGGTCGAGGTGTCGAGGGAGGCCGACCACCGGGTCTTCCACGAGATCCTCGAGCAGGTCGACCTGGCGGAGGAGCTCGGCTTCGACGTCATCTGGGCGGTCGAGCACACCGCGCTCAACCAGTACGCCCACATGAGCGCGCCCGAGACGTTCCTCGCCTTCATCGCCGGGCGCACGACGCACATCGGCATCGGCCACGGCGTCGTGTGCCTGCCGCCGATGATGAACCACCCGGTGCAGGTGGCCGAGCGCATCTCGACGCTCGACATCCTCTCCGGCGGCCGCGTGCACTTCGGCATCGGCAAGGGCGGCACCCAGCAGGAGGCCGGCACCTTCGGCTACCAGAAGGTCGACGCCGCCGACATGGTCGACGAGATGATGTACCTGATCCCGAAGATCATGGTGGAGGAGTCGCTCTCCCACGACGGCAAGTGGGTGCAGTTCGAGGAGCGCTCGATCCATCCCAAGCCCTACCAGGACCCGCACCCGCCGATGTACCTCGCCTGCACCGGCGACGAGTCGCTCACCATCGCCGGCAGCCGGGGCATCGGGGCCCTGGCCTTCGGGTTCGGGGGCCTCGACGAGATCGCCCGCAAGAACGGCATCTACCGCGACGCGTGGAACCGCCGAGACCCGGGTGACCAGGTCGGCTTCGTGCCCACCGAGCACTTCGCCGCCCTGTGCCCGGTCATCATCGACGACGACCGCGAGAAGGCCCGGCGCATCGGCCTGAGGGGACAGCGCTTCTTCGTGGAGTCCTTGAACCAGTGGGCCCAGGGCTGGCCCGGGCCCGACGTCGGCTCGTGGGGCGACGACCTCACCAGCGTCACCGACGACGGGAAGATGGTCGTCCTCATCGGCTCCGAGCTCATCGAGGTCGACTTCTCCAAGCCGAGCGGTGCGCTGTTGAACCCGAACAACGCGTACGGCACCGTCGACGACGCCATCCACTACGTCGACGCCCTCATCGAGGCCGGTGCCGACGAGGTGCTGTTCTTCACCCAGATGGGCACCGTCCCTCAGGACATCCAGCTCCAGACCATCCGGGCGCTGGGCGAGCACGTGATCCCGCACTTCCGGGCGAAGGGCGCGACGGTCGCCGTCGCCTGACCGGCATCACCGGAACCACGATTCCCGAACACCTTCGTCGGTTCAACGTTCTGTTGATCCGGAGGGGTGGGTACATGGATGACATGGCACTCATCCTGTGGTTGATCGCAGTCGTCATCGCCGTCATCGGCATCGTGCAGCTGATCCAGGGGCAGATCCTGCTCGGGATCATCCTGCTGATCGTGGCCTGCCTGGTGGGCCCCGGCGGCTATTCCATCTTCCGTGGCCGCGGGCAGCGGGTCTAGGGGCCCGCGATGATCATCGTCGGCATCGTCGTACTGCTGCTCGGGCTCCTGCTCGGGATACCGATCCTCTGGACGATCGGGCTCGTGCTCGCCATCGTCGGCGTGGTGTTCCTGATCCTCGGGGGCATCGGCCGCCCGGTGGCCGGACGGCGCCACTACTACTGACCCACCTGCCAGCCAGAGCCGATGCTGCCCCGGTCCTCGACCGGGGCAGCGTCGCGTCCGGTCGGGGTCGCCTCAGCGGCCGAGCACCCCGTCGACCCAGTCCCAGCAGGCCTCGTTGGTGACCTGAGGGTTCATCGGGCCGCAGTGGAACTGGGTGCCGTCGACGGAGGTGAACTCGACGAAGTTCTTGCGGTCGACCTTCAGCGCGTCGTACATCTGCTGGCCCTGTGTGCCGAACGAGGTGTCGCCCTCGTACTGGGTGACCATCGTGGGGCTGGTGATCTGGCCGATCGCATCGGTGACGTCGTACTGGAGGATGATCTTCCACAGCGTGTCGAAGTCGGTGACGAGCTCGCCCTTCATGGCCGCGTCGTGGGCGTCGGTCGAGAAGATCTCCATCGACTTCATGAGGCTGAGCTTCTCCATCGGCGTGGCGCCCTTGGCGATGACGTCGTTCCACTCGGCGTTGACCTGCTCGGGCGTGCCGGCGTTGGCGACGTCCTGGATCACCGCCGGGTAGTCGTTCTTGGTCGCCATCGACCCGGGGTCGGCGACGAGGGCGGCGATGCGGTGCTCGACCGACACCGCCTGCGGGGTGAGCAGGCCGCCGAAGCTGATGCCGCGCAGGGCGATCTTGTCGGTGGCGACGTCGGAGCGCTTGCCCAGCCAGTCGACGATCGGTGTGATCACGTTCTGCCAGTCGGGGCGGAACGGCACGTTGTCGACGAAGAGCTGCGAGCCCTGGCCCGGGCCCTCGAAGAACAGCACGTTGTAGCCCCGCTCGAGGGCGGCGAGCCCGCCCTGGGCGAGCATGTCGACGTTCTGCCCGTCGCTGCCGTTGTTCAGGATGATCGTGGGGCGGCGGGAGTCGTCCTTGGCGGGCTTCATGAACCAGCCGGGCAACGTGCCCTTGTCGTAGGGGATGGCGATCTGCTCGGTGGGCGTGGACCACAGCTTCATGCCGGCCACGAAGGCGTCGTTCATGGTCGTGTAGACGGCCTTCTCCGCGCCGGGGGTCGACGTGCCGAGCACCCAGTAGAGGGCCTGGGCGTAGTACTTGGCCGCCCGGATGTAGCTGGAGCGGGCCGTCTCGGTGTGGCCCGCCTTCTCGGCCGCCACGGCGGCGTCCTCGAGGCGGTTGCCCATGGCGATCCAGGCGTCGTACACCGACTGGTAGGTCGCGCCACCGGGCACGGAGTTGGCCTGGGCGACCACGGCGATGACCTCGCCGGCGGCCGAGTTCTGGCCGGCCTCGCCGAGGGCGAAGAGCGTCTGGAAGTTCAGGTCGCTCTGCGCGAAGAGCGTGAAGCTGCCCTGGCCGAGCTCGTCGGCGGTGCCCGTCAGGCCGAGGGTCGTGGCGGTGGGGTCGGCGGCCGAAGGGCTGCTCTTCCCGGTGCAGGAGGCGAGGGCCACGGCAGCCGCGCCGGCTCCCATCCCCATCAGGATCCTTCGCCGGCTCATGGTCTCGGTCATCGGGGGGCCTCCACTGCTCAGGGCGCGGACGGGCGCCCGGCGACGCGTCGGCGCACCGTGCGGTGGGCCTTCACCCTCACATCATCGACTCGTCGCGCCTTCGGCCTGAGCGGGTGCCTGGGGCGGCCTGGCGCTCAGGTGCCAGAGGGGCGGACGAGACCGGATTCGTAGGCGACCACCACGAGCTGGGCCCGGTCCCGGGCGCCGAGCTTCATCATCGCCCGGTTGACGTGGGTCTTGGCGGTGAGGGGTGACACGAACAGCGTCTCGGCGATCTCGTCGTTGGTGAGGCCCGCGCCGACGAGGGCGACGACCTCGCGCTCCCTGGGGGTGAGCACGTCGAGGGCGGCGGCGGCCGCGGGAGACGGTGGGGTGGCGGTGCCCGCCTCGGCCTCCGGTTCCACGAAGCGCCCGATCAGGACCTTGGTCGCGGCGGGGGAGAGGAGGGCTTCGCCGCCGGCGACGACCCGGATGGCGTCGAGCAGGTCGACCGGGTCGACGCCCTTGCCGAGGAACCCGCTGGCGCCGGCGCGGATGGCGGACACCACGTAGTCATCGAGTTCGAAGGTGGTGAGCACGACGACGCGCACGCCGCTGAGCTCCGGGTCGGCGACGATCGCCTCGGTGGCGGCCAGGCCGTCGGTGCCCGGCATGCGGATGTCCATGAGCACGACGTCGGGCCGGGTCTCGCCGACCACGGCGATCGCCTCGTCGCCATCGGCGGCCTCACCGACGACCTCGAGGTCGTCGGCGGCGTCGATCAGCACCCGGAAGCCGGCCCGCAGCAAGGCCTGGTCGTCGGCGAGCACGACGCGGATCGTCATCGGGTCGGCTCCGGGGTGAAGGGCAGCCGGACCGTGACGCGGAACCGGTCGGCGGCGACGGGCCCGGCCTCGATCGTGCCGCCGCACGTGGCCACCCGCTCGTGCATGCCGATCAGGCCGAAGCCGCTGCCCGCGGTGTCGGGCGCGCCGGCGGGGATGCCGTTCTCCACCACGAGGTCGATCGTCACCGGGGAACGGGCGAACTCGAGGCGGGCCCGGCCGTCACCGTGGCGCTGCGCGTTGGTGAGCGCCTCCTGGACGATGCGGTAGGCGGCCAGCTGCACCGACTCGGGCACACCGGCCGCGTCGCCGGTGGTTCGGGTGTCGACCTGGAGCCCGGCCGCGGCGAACGAGGCGATGAGCTGGTCGAGGTCGCCGAGGTCGGGTGCGGGGAGGGTCGGCGCGGTGGTCGCGTCCGGACCCGGTTCCGGAGCGGTGCCGTCGCCCGGCTCCCTCAGCACCTGGAGGAGCCCGCCCAGCTCGTCGAGCACGGTCGAGGCCGAGAGGCGCACCGCCTCGAGCGACTCCTCCGCCCGGTCGGGGTCGGTGCGGAGCAGCACCTTGGCGGCGGCGGACTGCACGCCGATGACGGCCATGCGGTGGGCGACGAGGTCGTGGAGGTCGCGGGCGATGCGGAGGCGCTCCTCGACGACCTGGCGTCGGGCGGCCTCCTGGCGGGTGACCTCGGCGCGT
The DNA here is from genome assembly GCA_965279255.1 of Acidimicrobiales bacterium. GTDB lineage: Bacteria > Actinomycetota > Acidimicrobiia > Acidimicrobiales > Acidimicrobilacustridaceae > CAMFLJ01. Next base: position 2,905,311 of record OZ257146.1, on the reverse strand, counting down.
TGGGCCCGGTCGGCGACCTCGGCGAGGTAGGCCCGGCGGCTGCGCACGGCGTCGCCGGCGGCCACGGCGAGGGCCGACCACGCCACGATGGCGAAGACCTCGGGGCTGATCCAGCCGGTGTCGAGGAAGGCCAGCGCTGCGGCGTACAGCACGGCCACTGTGACGAGTCCGGCGATCACCGCTGTGCGTCGCTCGTGCACCGTGGCGACGGTGAAGAGCAGCACGACCACGGCGGCGAGCAGCGGGGTGCGCTCCTCGGTGAACGCCATCAGGACGACGGACCCGAGCAGGGCCACACCCAGCAGCGGCAGGGGCCACCGCCTCCGCAGCACCAGCAGTGGGATGGCGATGGCCGCCCCGACGAGGAGCTCGCCCTGGAACTTGGGGTGTCCCTGCCCGGGCCGGATGGCCACGAACAGGAGGGGCACCACGGTGATGACCGCGACCAGCAGGAGGTCGACGGCCACCGGGGAGAGGTTGGCCAGCCGGGGCGGCGGGGGTGGTGGCCGGTCGTCGGCCGGCTCGAGGACCACCCCGCCATGATGGTCGAGCGTGGGCGACGGGTCAGGCATCACGCCGGCGGACGACCACGGCCGCCGCCACGAGGAGCCCGACGAGCCACACCCCGAAGACGAGGGCGCCGGCACCAGGGGAGAGCAGATCGCTCGAGGAGCTCACCGAGGCGAACGCCGAGCCGGCCTGGCTGGGCAGCAGCTTGTAGAGCCAGTCGCCGATGGTGCCGGGGACGAGCCCGACCAGCAGCGGGACGACCAGGATGGTGGCGAGCAGCACCCCGACACCGGCCGCAGTGCTGCGCAGCAGGAAGCCGAGGGCGACACCCATGACTCCGATGCCGGCGGTGTAGACGGCGACGCCCAACACGGCCCGCAGCACGCCGGAGTCGGTGATGGCGGCGGTGGCGCCCGAGCCGGTGTAGGCGGCCTGGCCGACGAAGAAGGCGATGAAGGCGACGACCGTCATGAGCGCGAGGGTCACCCCGCCGAAGACCACGGCCTTGGCTTCGAGCACCGAGAGCCGACGGGTGACGGCGGCGAAGGTCGTGCGGATCATCCCGGTGGAGTACTCGGCGGTGACGACCAGGACGCCCAGCACCCCGACGATGAGCTGGGTGAGGGTGAACCCGGCGAGGCTGAGGGTGACGGGGTCGCTGCTCCTCATCGCCGGTCCGGGGCCGCCTCCGCCGGTGCCGTCGGAACCGGCGATCGAGGAGAACATGACGCCGAGCAGCACGGCGGCGAGGGCGGCGAGGCCCAGCCCGATGGTCGTCGACCGGACGGTGCGCAGCTTGATCCACTCGCTGCGGAAGACCCGTCGGTGGGTCACGGCGGCACCTGGCGTGCGGCCGGCGGTCGCCGTATGGGGGCGGTCGGAGCTCGGCTCGCCGAGCAGGGTGGCGGAGGTGTCGATGGCGGCCATGGCGATCACGCAGCCCTTTCCGTGGTGGGGGCGACGGCGTGGTACTCCACGGAGTCGCGGGTGAGGTCCATGAAGATCTCCTCGAGGGAGGCCTGCTGCGGGGTGAGCTCGTGGAGCACGAGCCCGTCGGTGGCGGCGAGGGCGCCGATCCGCTCGGCGGGCAGGCCGGTGACGGAGAAGACGTCGGTGGCACCGGCCTCCACGTCGACCGTGCCGCCAGCACCGATCACCACCTCGCGGAGGCGGGCACTGTCGGGTGATCGCACGATGACGGAGTCGACGGCGGCGCCGGCCTCCAGCTCGGACGCGGGCACGTCGGCGATGAGCTTGCCGCCGCCGATGATCACGAAGTGCTCGGCGGTCATCGCCATCTCGCTCATGAGGTGCGACGAGACGAACACCGTGCGCCCCTCGTCGGCCAGGCCCTTGAGCAGGCCGCGGATCCACTGGATGCCCTCGGGGTCGAGGCCGTTGACCGGCTCGTCGAGTATGATCGTCTCGGGGTCGCCGAGGAGGGCCGACGCGATGCCGAGGCGCTGGCCCATGCCGAGCGAGAACCCGCCGGCGGGTCGGCCGGCCACCGCCTCGAGGCCGACCATGGCGATGACCTCGTCGACCCGGCGCTCCGGGATGCCGGTGGTGGCGGCGAGCGCCTGCAGGTGGTTGCGGGCCGATCGCTTGGGGTGCACGGCCTTGGCCTCGAGCAGCGCGCCGATCTCGGTGAGGGGGGCGTCGTGCTCGGCGATCGGACGTCCGTTGACCGTGGCCCGGCCCGAGGTGGGGGAGTCGAGGCCGAGGATCATGCGCATCGTCGTGGACTTGCCGGCGCCATTGGGCCCGAGGAACCCGGTGACGATGCCGGGGCGGACGGTGAAGCTGAGCCCGTCGACCGCGGTCTGGTGCCCGTAGCGCTTGGTGAGGTGCTCTACCTGGATCATGGGATCCACGATCCTCCGACGCGGCGCCCGCGTCGTCCTCCCTGCGCAGGCTTCGCGCGTACTGCCACCGCAGCAGGCGACCGTCGGGCGGTCAGCAGCGCAGGCAGAGATGTGGCGCCCCCGGGAGGACTGAAGCTGGGTCAGCCTGAGTTGCGGAGCCTCGACTTGAAGTCGGAGAACTCCTCGTCAGTGAGCGCTCCCGTCCGATGGAGCTCAGCGAGCCGCTCGAGTTCGTCGATCAGCGAATGCTCGGAAGTCCTGGTTGGGGAAGAACCATCTGGCTTCTCCATCGGCACGCCCGCCGCGGTAAGGGTCGCAGCTGCTCGTGCTCGCACCTGCGCGGAGCGGATCTCCTCCGCACGGAACGCGGCGATCCTCCCGTCTGTCAGGTGGACCAAGAGCTCCGTGAATTCTTCGGATGCTTTGGTCCCGAGGCCGGCCACACCGAAGGCGACGGTTGCGGCCACACGGCTCTTCGACCGTGATCCGTCGATGACCTCGAGCCAGGTGACCTCCGACCATGGGACCTGACCGAGAACGTCTGGTGGTGCTTGGTACGCACCCATCGTGACGAACTCGATCCCGTCGCAGTTGATGCGGATCTCGACGAAGTCACGCATCGGCTCCCAGCCGCCTAGGTACACGACCCTCCAGGCCAGCACCACGAAGTCGTTCGGGTCGAGAGAGCCTGGTTTGCCGCGACCCCCATTGCGCCTGATGTCGGCCAACTCGACCATGACAGCCTCTTGGGCCTTGCGCTTGTCGCGGCTCGACTCGATCCACCCCATAAGCCCGCCCCTCTCGCCGTAACAACGCCACTACCTCTGGATCGACCGCCCACATCCCCCCCGGCCGCCGGGGAGGCTGCGATGCGATCGTCCAAGCGCCCCCGGGAGGACTCGAACCTCCGACGCACGGTTTAGGAAACCGACGCTCTATCCCCTGAGCTACGAGGGCGGGGATGGCGCGGAGGCGGCGTGAGAACGACACGCCAGGGCTCCGGAGCCGAGCGGAGGTTACCCGCCCCCTCATCGGGGGTCGGCGGCGAGCGTCCCTGCTCGGACGGCCGGAGCGGCTGTGGTGGTGGCTCCTCACCCGCCTGACCCCGACGCCACCGGCTTCGACTGCCAGACTCCTCGCGTGCGACGGCCGGACCAGGATCAGCTGTGAGCAGCCCGCGGAAGGTGCTCGGCGTGGTGCTCGCCGCGGTGACACTCGTCGTCCTGTCCGGTTGCGGCGGCGGCTCGGGTGACGCGGGAGCCGACCCGACGGCGCCGCCCTCCGAGGTCGAACAGGCCGCCGAGCGCGTCGCCGGCCGCTACGCCCACTTCGACGTCGTCGCCTACCAGGACCCGCTGATGAAGACGCTCATCATCAGCTACGGGTTCACCGACCTCACGGTCGAGGACGGCACGCTCGTGGCCAAGGAGTCGTTCTGCAGCTCCGAGCACCGCAGCGACCAGCCCATCGAGGTCACGCTCTCCGACACCGCCACCCAGGCCATCGATCCGGTGCCGACGCCGGTGACCCTGACGGTCGAGGCCGGGCGTGCCCGCATCTCCCGCCCGGAGACTCCGACGGGGATCGGCGTGACCCTCGCCGACCCGGCGAACGATCCGCTCCCCACCGACCCGAACGACCCCCGCGTCACCGACGACGACGGAGACGGCAAGCCGGGCGTGACCTCGACCATCAAGGTGACCGACACCTTCGGCGGTGAGATCTACATCGCCCGGCGCGAGATCTTCGCCTACGTCGTCGACGAGCAGGCCGACGGCTCGCTCACCGGCACGGTGTCCGACCACTCCGAGCAACTCGTGCTCGGGGCGAGCAACGACGCCTTCCTGACCCAGGCCCAGTGGACCCAGTACCCGGACGTCACCAAGAGCCCGATCATCCTGATCCCGGTCGACTCGGACTGGGACTGCAGCCGGCTCATGGCCGAGCGGGCCGGGCTCTTCCCGCCGACCCCGGTGGTCGACTGGTAGAGGTCTGTCGCTGATGGGTGGCCCCGCCTGAGGGCCACCCACCAACGATCAGGGGATTCAGGCCTCGTCGCCCTCGACGATCAGCACGTCTTCTTCGACGACCTCGAGCTCGCCGTCGGCGTTGACGACGGCGATGGTCTCGTCGACCACGACGTCGCCCTCGGCGTCGGCGGCGATGATCGTCTCGTCGGTGGCGAGCACGTTGCCCTCGCCGTCGACCACGGCGACCAGGTCGTCGATGACGACGGTGCCGTCCTCGGAGACCTCTTCGGTCACGATCTCGACGATGTCGATCTCGTCGGCGCTTCCGTCGTTGCTCACGTCACTCATGTCGCCCTCCCAGGCATCGAGCCCGGATGGCTCGGGCGGAGATCGTCCCACACCGTGGCGTGGCGCGATCCGCCGGGGGCGAGTGCATCGATGACGCCGAGGTGCCTTACCGCTACCTTTCCTGCCGATTCAGAGTTCCGGGAGGGGAATCGATGGGCGTCACGTCGTTCGCGTACAAGGTCGTGCTGCTGCTGCACATCCTGTCGGCCATCATCGGCTTCGGTGGGGTGATCCTCAACGGCGTCTACGCCACCCGGGCCAAGAAGCGCCCGCCGGCCGAGGCGCTCGCCGTGGTGGAGGACAACGCCTGGGTGAGCCTGCGCGTGGCCGAGATCTTCATCTACCTGACCGCCGTGTTCGGCCTCGGGCTGGTCGGGCTCAGCGACAAGGTGTGGAAGTTCAGCCAGACATGGGTGTGGCTGGCGATCGTGATCTACGTCGTCGCCCTCGGCGTCTCCCACGGCCTGCTGACGCCGCGGGTGAAGCGGCTGCTCGGACTCATGCGCGAGACCGCCGACGGCTCGACGACATCGGCCGCCGATGCGGCCCGGTTGGAGCCCCAGATCGGCGGCCTCAGCGTGGTGCTCGACCTCGCCCTCGTCGTCATCCTCGTGCTGATGATCTGGAAGCCCGGGGTCTGACCCCGGGTAGGGCCGGCGCTCGGCCTCAGAGACGGATCGGCACCGAGCTGTAGCCGCGCACCGTGCTGGTGTGCGCCCGCACCGCCGCGCCCGGGTCGACGCTCCACTCCGGGAAGCGGGTGAGGGTCTCCTCGAGGCCGATGCGGCTCTCGAGGCGGGCCAGTGATGCCCCGATGCAGAAGTGGATGCCGTAGCCGAACGACAGGTGCAGCGGGATCTGGCGGTGGATGTCGAAGCGGTCGGGGTCGGTGAACACCCGCTCGTCGCGCGCCGCCGATCCGGTGAGCAGCAGCACCTTCGACCCCTCGGGGATGGTCGTGCCGTGCCACTCGCTGGGCTTCAGCGTCCACCGGCCCTGCACGGGTGAGGGCGGCTCGAAGCGCAGCAGCTCCTCGACCGCGCCGGGCAGGAGCGACGAGTCGGCGGCCAGGTCGGCGCGCTGGTCGGGGTGGGCGGCGAGGAGCACCGCGGCGTTGCCGAGCAGCTTGGCCACGGTCTCGGTGCCGGCCGAGTAGAGCAGCATGGCGAACGAGACGACCTCGTCCTCGGTGAGGCGACGCTCGACGCCGTCCTCGGTGATCTCGGCGTGGACGAGCGCGCTCATCAGGTCGTCCTGCGGATCGTCGCGGCGCTTGGCGGCCAGGTCGACGAGGTAGACGATCAGGGCGAGGCCGGATGCCATCGCCTTCTCGTTCTGCATGCCGACACCGGGCTCGATGTGGAACATGCCGTCGACGTTCAGGCGCTGCTGCTCCTGGTCCTCGGGCGGCACGCCGACGAGCGTCGAGATCACCCGCGACGGGAGCTGGGCGGCGAAGTCGGAGACGTAGTCGAACCCGCCGGACCCGACGAGCGGGTCGAGCAGGTCGGCGCAGATGCCGCGGATGCGCTCGTCGAGCCCAGAGATGCGCCGGGGGGTGAACGCCCGGGACACGAGGCCGCGCAGCTTGGTGTGATCGGGCGGGTCGAGGAAGATCATCATCCGTTGCGGGGCCTTGTCCGGCCCGAGGGTCTCGAGCACGGTGGTGTGCGCCGAGCTGAAGGTCGCGGTGTCGCGGCTGGCGGCCTCGACGTCGGCGAAGCGGCTCAGGGCGAAGAAGCCGTACTCCTCGTTGACGTACACCGGCGCCTCGTCACGCAGGCGCTTCCAAGCCGGGTACGGGTCGTCGTCGATGACGACGTCGTAGGGATCCCAACCGAGGGGTGCGGCGTCGATGTCGGTCATGTCGTCCCCTGGTGCGGTCGGTTCGAGGCGGTGGCGTCCGCGGTCGCAGTGTGCGGATCGCAGTCTCCCTCGGACCGGCCGGGCCACGTCGTCGAACGCCGTTCGGGGGTGCGGTCGGGGGTGCGGTCGGTGTCCAGGAGGTGTACACCACGCGACTTCTCTGAGAGGCGAGGAGACCACGGTCTGCGCGCTGGGTTAACGTGCCGCCTGCGAACCGGTGTGGGCGGGGTCACTGAGTGACACTGCACCGGGAGAGGACGTGCACACGATGGCGCAGCAGCGGACCGATGGCCGTGGGGCGAGGATCTTCGTCGCCCTGGTGGTGGTGTTGAGCCTGGCAGCGGCGCTGCTCTCGACCGCCGCGACCCCGGCGGGCGCACAGCCGACCGACGCGTCGGGCACTGGCCCGACCGAAGCAACGGTGACCGACGAGGTCACCACGGCCATCGCGGATGAGGGATACGCCTTCGTCATCGCCAATCTGGCCGCGCCTACGAACGCGCCCAATGCGGTCGGCGGCGTGGCCCAGAGCGTGATCGACGGGCTGCCGGAGGGCAGCTTCGAGGGAACGGCGACCGAACAAGCCCTTCCGTTCGTCGCGCTGAAGGTCGACGCCACCGCCCTCGACGCGCTCCAGACGAGCCCGCAGGTCACCAGCGTGGTGCTCAACCACATCAACACGCTGTCGCTGGCCAACAGCGTCCCCGCCATCGGGGGCGACGTCGCCCGATCCGAGGGGTACGACGGTGCCGGCACCGCAGTGGCGATCATCGACGTCGGCGTCCAGAGCTACCACCCGTTCCTCGCCGACGCCCAGGGCCACTCCCGCGTGGTGAGCGAGGCCTGCTTCTCCGGTGGCGGTGGGTTCGCCCCGAGCAACGCCTTCTCGGTGTGCCCCGGGCAGAACTACGCCGAGTCGGGGCCGGGCACGTCGTTTCCCTGCAACGGCCTCACCGGCACTCTCTATCCGACCCCGTGTGGGCACGGCACCCACGTCGCCGGCATCGCTGCCGGGCAGGCTGCGGGCAACGACGGGGTCACCAACCCGAAGTACGGCGTTGCATCCAAGGCGTCGATCCTCTCGGCCGACGTCTTCTCTTTGATCTGCACTGGCACGGTCAACTTCAACACCGGTACCTGCAGCAACGGGTTCCAGCTCGGCGCCTTCGACTCCGATGTCGCCCTCGCCCTCAACTGGGTCGACGCCCAACGGGCGAACTACAACGTCGCCTCGGTCAACGTCAGCATCGGCGGCTCCACCCACTACTCGTCTTCGTGTGATGCCAACGTCCCCACCCTCGCCAGCGCAATCACCAACCTGCGCAACAACGGCGTGGCGACAGCCGTGGCCGCCGGCAACGACTCGTTCAAGAGTGGCATCTCCTCCCCGGCGTGCGTGTCCACGGCCATCTCGGTCGGCTCCTGGGACAGCGGCACCGGCGCGGTGTCGACGTTCTCCAACTCGGCCGCGAATCTCACCCTCCTGGCCCCCGGCGCCCGCACCGTCGGTGGCGCCAATGTCGGCATCAGGTCGTCGGTCCCGTCGAGCGCCCCGCCGTACTCCACCTACGCCGCCCTGTCGGGCACGTCGATGGCGGCTCCTCATGTAGCCGGTGCCTTCGCAGCACTCCGTCAGCTCCACCCGGCGTACACCGTCAACCAACTGCTGGCATTGCTGACCTCCACTGGCACCGGGGTCACCGACACCAACGCAGTCACGAAACCTCGGATCCGGCTCGACCTCGCGCTTGCATCGTCCGCGACCATCCCCGGGGCGCCCACCTCCGTCACCGCGGCAGCGGTCGACTCGCAGGCCACCATCGGATGGTCCGCCGCGCTTTCGGGCGGCAGTCCCGTCACCTCCTACACGGCGACGTCGATCCCTGAGGGCAAGACGTGCACCTGGACCACCGGACCGCTCGGGTGCACGATCACCGGCCTCACGAACAACACGCTCTACGCCTTCACGGTGCACGCAACCAACATCATCGGCGACGGTCCCGAGTCGGCGTCGAGCAACCCAGCCACGCCGTCGCCGCCCTACGTGTCGCTGGTTCCGGCCCGCCTGATGGACACCCGACCCCTGCCGGGTGGGGTCACCATCGACGGCCAGTTCCAGAACCATGGTGCCCTCGCTCCTGGCGAGACGCGTGACCTCACGGTCGTGGGGAGGACCGGCGGGCCCCCGGTCGGTGCCACGGCCGTCGTCCTCAACGTCACAGCCGTGGGCTCCTCCTCGAACGGCTACCTGACCGTGTACCCGAAGGGCGTGACGACGCCGAACGCGTCGAACCTGAACTTCTCGGCGGGCCAGGTGATCGCCAACATGGCGGTGGTCCAGGTGGGAACCGGCGGGAAGATCACCATCAGCAACCCCTTCGGCAACACCCCGGTGATCGTCGACGTGGTCGGCTACTTCCCGTCCGGGTCCCTCTTCACCCCGCTGGTGCCCGCCCGCCTGATGGACACCCGGCCGCTCCCGGCCGGGCAAACGACCGACGGCTTCTTCCAGAACGGCGGTGCTCTTGCTCCGGGAGAGAAGCGGTTCCTCACGGTGACCAATCGGGGCGGAATCGCCCCCGCCGAGGTCGGGTCCGTGGTGGTGAACGTCACCGTGGCCGGTTCCAGCTCGGGTGGCTTCCTCACCGTCTACCCGGCTGGTGTGGCGACACCGAACGCGTCGAATCTGAACTTCTCGGCGGGCCAGGTGATCGCCAACATGGCGGTGGTGAAGGTCGGCGACAGCGGGCAGATCGTGGTGAGCAACCCGTACGGCAACACCCCGGTGATCGTTGATGTGGTCGGCTACTTCCCCAGCAACGGTGGTGAGAACCCGTTGGTGCCGGCCCGCCTGATGGACACCCGTCCGGCGCCGAGCGGCGCCACCGTCGACGGCCAGTTCCAGGGCGCGGGCGCTCTCGCCCCAGGTGAGAGCCGCACGCTCACGGTGACCGGCCGGGGAGGAGTCCCATCCGTCGGGGCCGGCGCGGTGGCCCTCAACGTGACCGTCGCCGGCTCGTCCGGGAACGGGTATCTCACCGTCTACCCGACCGGCGTCGCGACACCGAACGCGTCGAACATCAACTTCACCGCCGGGCAGGTGATCCCGAACATGGTGATCGTCAAGGTCGGCACCAACGGCCAGATCACCATCAGCAACCCGTTCAGCTCCACGCCCGTGATCGTCGATGTCGTGGGCTGGTTCCCCTGATCCAGGGGTGAAGGCCGCCCCGACCCCGGCTCAGCCGAGGGTCGGGGTCACCGCGGTCTCACACCACCACAGCAGGCGGTCCCACAGGCGGTGCCGGGTGCCGGCCAGGTTGTGGCAGTGGCCGCTGCCCGGGAGCAGGTAGAGCGTGACGTCGGGGCTCGAGGCGAAGAACGCCGGCTCGGCGTGCGGGTCGGAGGAGACGTCGACCTCGCCGTAGGCGAGGAACACCGGCACGGTGACGGCGGCCGCGGCGTCGGCCGTGATGCCGGGCACGCTCGAACCGGCCGCACACCGGCGGGGCACGACGGTGAGGGTGGCGGCCTCGTCGGCGGCGATCAGCTCGTCGGGCACGTCGGCGAGGTGGAACCACGACTGCAGCGGGGCCCGGTCGCCAGCGAGGTACTGGTCGGGCATGCCCGAGGCCATCTGGTCGACGAGGGCGGCGCGACCCTCGGGGGTGGCGGAGGCCTCGATCATCTCCGGCGGCAGGCCGAGCTGGCCGACGGCACCGTTGGTGGTGCCCAGGACGGCCAGGCCGGCGTAGCTGCCGAAGGCGGCCTGCTGGAGCATCGAGACGTAACCGCCCATCGAGTGGCCGACGGCCACGGCCGGGGTGGCGACGCCGAGCACCTCGGGGATCTGGGCGACGGCGGACGCTGCGGCGGCGGCCTGGTCGGTCATCTCGATGTCGCGGGCGGGGCGGGTGCTCTCGCCGGTGCCGAGGCTGTCGAGGGTGACGACGGGGAAGCCCTCGCCCGCGGCGGCCCGGGCGAACGAGTAGCCGGAGTGGCCGGGGCCCTGGAGGTCCCAGTAGCCGCGGGTGTAGGTGCCGCCCGGGAGGCAGACGAGCAGCGGCCGGTCACCGGCGGGGCCGCCGGCGGCGAAGTAGCTGCCGGCGAGCTGCGCGGGCTCGCCCACCGCGTCGCTCACGTCGAAGGTGATCGGCTTGGGGTCCATGGGGACCTCCTGGGTCAGTCGGGCAGGTGGGTGAGGCGGGCGACGGCAGGGAACTCGCCGCGGGTGATCGTCGTGAGCGGGAGCTCGACGTCGAGGCGAGCGGCGAGGTCGAGGGTGTGGGCGATGTCCTTGTCGCCGAGGCGGGCGAGGTGCTCCATCGCCGTGCGCATCTGGGACGTGTCGCCGTCGGGCAGGGGAGCGGGGCCGCCGAGCAGGAACGGCGACATCGCCTGCTTCAGCACGCCGGTCTCGCTGATCACGTGCTGGAGCTGGCCGAGGTCGACGCCCGCGGCGGCCGCCAGCACCATCGACTCGTGGACCACGGCCATCATCGAGTAGCCGGCGGCGTTGCGGGCGAGCTTGAGGGCCATGCCGGCGCCGAGGGGCCCTGCGTGCAGGACCTCCTTGGAGAAGGTGTCGAGCAGCGGGCGGGCGATCTCGACGGCCTCGGGCGTGCCGCCGACCATGGTGAGCAGTGTTCCGCCCGCGGCCCCTTCCTCGCCGCCGCTGATGCCGGCATCGAGCAGGTGCACGCCCCGGGCCTCGGCCGCGGTCGCCAACGCCTGGATGGTGTCGAGGGTGACGGTGGTGTGCACCGCGATGACCGAGCCGGGGGCGAGGGTGCGCAGCACGCCGTCGGGGCCGGTGATCACCTCGGTGGCCTGGGCGTCGTCGAAGACCACCAGGCTGACCACCGACGCGCCCTCGGCCGCCTCGGCGGGCGACGTGGCGGCGACGGCACCGAGCTCGACCCGGGCGGCCACCGCGTCGGGGGAGATGTCGAACACCCGCAGGTCGACACCCGCTCGAGCCGCGTTGTCGGCCATCGGCCCGCCCATGCGGCCGAGGCCGACGATGGCGGCGGTGGGACCGGTCACTCGCCCGATGCCTTGGCGTGGGTGGCGATGGCCGCCTCGCCGACCCGGAACAGGTCGGAGCTCGACGGGTAGCCCACGTACGGCACCAGGTGGATGACGATCTCGCGCACCTGCTCGGCAGTGAGCTCGCCGGCGGCGAGGGCACGGGTGAACTGCGTCTGCAGGGTGGTGAAGTGGTGCTGGGCTGCCAGCACGCCCATCACCAGCAGGCGGCGCTGCTCGATCTCGAGCCCCGGGCGGGTCCAGACCTCGCCGAAGAGCTGCTCGATCATCACGTCGAAGAAGCCGGCCTGGCCCTGCTCGAAGGCGAACGCGTCGTCGCCGTAGACCTTGCGGTACTGCTCGAGACCCCGCTCGAAGCGCTCGGTGTCGGCGCTGTGCTCCATGTCGTCCCCCGTGTGGTCGACCGCAGCGTAGGCGGGTAGGTGCTGGCGACGGCCTCCAGGAGGAGAACCATGAGCGAGACCCCCATCTCCGACGCTTCCGGGTCGGGCAGTGCGCTTTTCGACGCCATGGTCGCGATGGAGGGCGACGTCCGGCTCGACCGCTACGTCGACGGGCTCGCCGCGTTCGCGGCGCCCCGCGTCGGCCGGGGCGCCACCCGCGAGCTGCTCGGCGGTCGCTGGCTCGGGCACTCGCTCCACCCGTTGATGACCGATCTGCCCATCGGCTTCTGGACCAGCGCCACCGTCCTCGACTGGGTCGGTGGGCGGGGAGCGGCACCCATGGCGAAGAGGCTCGTCGGCCTCGGCGTGCTCAGCGCGCTGCCGGCGGTCGCGACCGGTCTCTCGGACTGGTCGAGCGCGTCGCGCCCGGCCCAGCGCGTCGGCGTCGTGCACGCCGCCGCCAACGGCGTCGCCCTCGGTGCGTTCGCGTGGTCGTGGGTCGAGCGCCGGCGGGGCCACGGCATCCGCGGACGGCTCCTGGCGCTGGTGGGTGGCGGTGCGGCGACGGTCGGCGGCCACCTCGGCGGGCACCTGGCCATCGCTCGGGGCGTGGGCGTGCGGGCGACCGTCGAGGTGCTCGATGACGTGAGCGGGGAGGCGGCGACGGCCTGACGCCGCCGCGGCTCAGCTGCCGGTGTAGCGGGGCGCCCGCTCCTCGGCGCGGGCGGCGCGGAACTCGGCCATGTCGTCGGAGCGGCTGATGAAGGTCTGGTAGATCAGCTCGTCCTCCATCGACGAGCGCAGCGACGGCTCGGACAGGTGCTTGATCACCCGTCGGGCCATCTTGATGGTGACGGCCGGCGCGGCGGCGATCTTCTCGGCCATCTCGCGGGCGGTCGAGTCGAGGTCGTCGGGGGCGACGACGCGCGACACGACGCCGTACGACAGCGCCTCGTCGGCCTGCATCGCCCGGCCGGTCAGCACCATGTCGGTGACGACGCCGTGGCCGCACATCTGGTAGAGCCGGCCCATGCCGCCGGTGTCGGGGATGACCCCGTGGGTGGCCTCGGGGAGCATGAACCGCGAGCCCTCGGCGGCGATGCGGATGTCGCAGATCAGCGCCCGCTGGAACGACGCCCCGATCGACCAGCCCTTCATCGCCACGATGATCGGTGCCTCGATGTCGAGGATCTGGAGGATGCCCTTGTGGCCCCGCGACATGAGCTCGTGGTGGGTCATGGTGACCTGCTGCCCGCCGATGGCGGCGACGTCGCGCCCCGAGGAGAACGACTTGCCCTCGGCCCGCCAGATGACGGCGCGGATGTCCTTGTTGTCCTTCAGCTCGCCGAGGATCTCGAACAGGGCGAGGTCCATGTCGTCGTCGAAGGCGTTGTGCTTCTCCGGGTTGTCGTTGGTGATCGTGGCGATGGCGCCGTCGATCTCGAGTCGCACGCGTGCGTCAGGCATCTCGTCCCCCAGGTCTGTGGCCCGTGAGGGCCGCGGTCGGCTCCACCTTCGCGCTTCGCGTGGCGCCCGTTCGACCCGCCAGGTGGTTGTCCGGGCAACTAACGTCTCCGCACCAGGTAGGGCCGGAGGGAGACCGACTGATGACCGACGAGCAGAGGGCCGCGCGGCTGCCTGACCCGGAGTACCTGCCCCACCGGAGCGTCGTCGAGCGGGTCGCACGTGGAGTCGCCGCCCGGGAGCAGGCCGCGCTCGGAAGTCATGCGGACTGGCGGCCGGCCCCCGGTCGCGTCGACCCCGTCGTCGTGCTCGAGCGCCAGGCTGGCCAGCGGGTGCCGGGCCTCGTGCCGATCCGCTACGGGCGCATGGTCCAGTCGGCGTTCGCCTTCTACCGCGGCGGCGCCGCCATCATGGCCGCCGACCTGTCCGGCACCCCGAGCAGCGGGCTCCGCGCCCAGCTGTGCGGCGATGCCCACCTGCTCAACTTCGGCCTCTTCGAGACGCCCGAGCGCACGCTCGTCTTCGGCCTCAACGACTTCGACGAGACCCTGCCCGGGCCCTTCGAGTGGGACGTCAAGCGTCTCGCCGTGAGCGTCGAGATCGCCGGTCGCGACCTCGGCTTCGACGACGCCCAGCGCTCCGCCGCCGTGCTCGCCACGGTCCGTGCGTACCGCGAGGCCATGCTCGCCTTCTCGGTGCAGCGCAACCTCGACGTGTGGCACGCCCGCCTCCCGGCCTCCGAGCTCCAGGCCCGCCTCCACGGTCTGAGCGAGAAGGACGGCCACAACGAGGTCAAGAAGCGCATCAACCAGGCCCTCAAGCGTGATCACCTGCGGGCGTTCAGCCGCCTGGTCGAAGAGGTCGACGGCCAGCTGCAGTTCTCGAACCGGCCGCCGCTGCTCGTGCCCCTCGAGGAGCTGCTCGACCTGGATCAGCGCGAGCGCTACGTCGAGGTCATCCAGTCGTTCCTCCGGCAGTACCGCGAGAGCCTCCAGCCCGACCGCCGCATGCTGGTCGAGCAGTACCGGTTCATCCACATGGCCCGGAAGGTCGTCGGTGTCGGCAGCGTCGGCACCCGCGCCTGGGTCGTGCTCCTCGTCGGTCACGACGTCGACGATCCGATGATCCTCCAGCTCAAGGAGGCCCAGCAGTCGGTGCTCGCCCCCTACGCGGGTGAGACCGACTACGAGTGCCAGGGCCGGCGGGTGGTCGAGGGGCAGCGCCTCATGCAGGCGGCCAGTGACCCCCTGCTCGGCTGGTACCACATCAACGGATTCGACGGCGGGGCTCACGACTTCTACGTGCGCCAGCTCTGGGACGGCAAGGCCTCCATCGACGTCTCCCAGCTCGGCCCGGCCGGCCTCGTCGCCTACGGCGAGAGCTGCGGCTGGACCCTCGCCCGCGGCCACGCCCGATCCGGCGACCGCGTCGCCATGGCCGCCTACCTCGGCGACGACCCCACGTTCGAGAACGCGCTCGTCGAGTTCTCCCGCGGCTACGCCGACACCAACGAGGCCGACCACCGGCGGCTGTGCGAGGCCATCGAGGCCGGCGACCTGGTGGCCGAGACGGGCATCTGACGCCGTTCCGTCACTGCGTCGCTGCGGCGTCGGGCCCGAGTCAGGCGGTGGCGCGGATGAAGATCCCCTCGGCGCGAGCGGTGACCGTCCCGTCGTGGGTGATGGTGCCGCGTGCGGTGATCTTCCGACCCTCGATCGTGTCGACCCAGCCCTCGAGCTCGAGCTCGGCGCCGAGGGGGGTCGGGGCCTCGTAGCGGACCGTGAGCGTGCCGGTGAAGCCGCCGACGCCTTCGCACACGTTGGCGCCGCCGAGGATCTCGTCGAACAGCAGGGCGATGATCCCGCCGTGCACCATGTTCGGAGGCCCGACCCAGGGAGGCCCGAACACCGCGGTGCCCCGGATGCGCTCGCCGTCCCAGTGCAGCACCGCGGGAGGGGCGAGAGGGTTCAGCGGGCCGATGATCGCGCTGTAGGGGAAGAAGGCGGCCGGGTCCGAAGGGTCGCGGCCGTCGAGCGGGGTCTGGTCGGCCTGCACCGGGAAGGTCATGCGCTCGGGGCGCAGGGCGCCCTGCATGCGCATGCCCTCGACCCGGTGGGGCCGCAGGATCGCCTCGGCCTGCTCGATCAGCGCCGCAGCGCGGGCGAGCTCCTCGGCCGGAGCGTCGGTGACCCGCAGCGTGTCGATCAGGGCGCGGGTGGCGTCGACCGTGGCCCTCGTGGCGACGGGGTCGCCGACCTGGGGTCCTCGTCCGTCGTCGTGGCCCGCCTGCGAGCCGAGCCCGCCCATGCGGGAGTGAGCGGTGTCGCTCAAGCGTTGTACCCCCAACCCTCGAGGGCGACGTTGGTGCCGGGCAGGCCCGGCTCGAGGCGGCCGGCCATCCAGCCACCGTCGACGACGAGCTCGGTGCCGGTGACGTAGGAGGCCTCGTCGCTCGCCAGGAACGCCACGGCACCGGCGATCTCGTCGGGTTGGCCGATGCGCTGGATCGCCTGGTTCTTGTACGGGACGGTCTCGACCTCGGGCATGTCGAACGGGTTGCCCATGACGGTGTTGACACCACCGGGGTGCACCGAGTTCACCCGGATGCCGTAGCGGCCCCACTCCATGGCGGCGGTCTTCGTCATGCCCCGGATGGCGAACTTGGAGGCGGTGTAGGAGATGAGCCCGTTCTTGGAGCCGATGCCGTCGATCGAGGAGATGTTCACGATCGAGCCGCCGCCGGAATCGCGCATGGCGGGCATGGCGGCCTTCATGCCGAGGAAGCAGCCGACCTGGTTGACGTTGATGACCGACATGTAGTCGGCGAGGGAGGTGTCCTCGATGGCGGCCGGCCGCAGGATGGCGGCGTTGTTCACGAGGGCGTCGAGCCCACCGCCGAACTCGACAGCGGCGGCGATCGCCGACTCCCACTGGGCTTCGTCGCTCACGTCGAGGTGGACGTAGCGGGCGGCGGCGCCGATGTCGGCGGCGACGGCCTCGCCCTGCTCGTCGAGGACGTCGGCGAGCACCACCTTGGCGCCCTGAGACGCGAACAGCCGCGCCTCGGCCTCACCCTGGCCGCGGGCGGCCCCCGTGACGATGACGACCTTCTCGTCGAAACGACCCATCGTTGTTCCCCCTGGTGTGCGAGCGGCCCCTGCCGCCGGGGGCGGAGCTTACGGGCCGGGCAGCCGGTCGGCGTCCTGTGCACAGGTTCGGGAAAGGAGATCGTCACCCTGCCGGTCGGGAGCGGAGCAGATGATGGACCGGTCCACCGGATCACCCGACCGACGACTGGAGGCCCGTGCCCCATCGACCGCTTCCGCCGCGACCTGTCGTGCCCACCGTCGACCTCACCCGTGCCGTCGACGGGTCCGATGCGGTGTCGGTCGCCGCCGAGCTCGGCGCGGCCAGCCGGTCGATCGGCTTCGTCCAGGTCGTCGGCCACGGGATCGATCCGGCCCTCTTCCACGCGGTGCACCGGGAGGCCGCCGCCCTGTGGGCGATGAGCGACGACGAGCTGGCGACCATGCGCAGCCCGAAGGGCCATCCGTTCCGGGGCGTCGACGTCGGCCACGACCCCGAGGGCTCCCGCATCTGGCAGCGCCTGCAGAACACGCGCATCGACACGCCCGACGAGGCGGCCCGCGCCGGTGTCGCTCCGGAGCACCTCGACTTCTTCGGCGGCAACGTCCACCCGGACCTGCCCGGCCTGGGTGTCGCCATCGACGCGTGCTTCTCCGAAGGCCGGCGCCTCGGAGCGCTGCTGGTGAGCCTGTTCGCGCTCGACCTCGGGCTCCCAGCCGACGCGCTGGCGCATCACTTCACCGAGGACGTCTCGTACTTCGCGGTGCAGGACTACCCGGCGATGCCCCGCCCGGCGCCCGGTGCCATGCGCATCCCCGAGCACAGCGACTCGGGGGCGGTGACCATGCTCCACCAGGTCGGTGGCTACGAGGGGCTGCAGGTCCGGGCGCTCGACGGCACCCGTTCGACCGTCCCCGTCGTCGACGAGGCGATCGTGGTGAACACCGGCGATCTGATGGCCCGGTGGACGAACGACCTCTATCCGGCCACGGCCCACGCCGTGGTCGACGGCCCGGTGGGGGTGGGTCGGGCCTCGATCGCCATGCACTACCTGCCGTCGGTGGACACCGTCGTGGCCCCCCTGCCCGGCACCGTCGTCCCCGGCGCCCGCTGCTATGAGCCGGTCACCATGTACGACTGGGACCGGCGCTACTTCGAGAAGTCCGCGCTGGTGCTGAGCCTCGACGACGGGTGAGGCCCCGACCCGCCCGGGCATCGGGCGGGACCACGCCGACGGCAGTGGTTTCGTAGGGTTGCCTCCGACGCCGTCCTCCCCGGGGGCGGGACCTCGGAGGAGCCAGGCATGAACGTGGTGATCGGTGGGGCGTCGGGCATCGGCGAGGCCGTGGCGAGGCTGCTTCCCGGAGAGACCCTGATCGCCGACCGGGTCGGCGGGCAGGTCACCTGCGACATCACCGACCCGGCGTCGCTGGCCGCGGTGGCGGCCATGGTCGACCGGCTCGACGCCCTGGTCATCACCGCCGGCCTGTCGCCCTCGCTGGCCGACGCCCGCAGCATCCTCTCGGTCAACCTGGCCGGCAGCGCCCTGGCCCTCGAGGCCTTCGACCATCTCGTGGGGGAGTCGACCGTTGCCGTGCTCATGGCATCGCTCGCCGCCCACATGTTCCCGTTCTCGCCGGAGGTGCTCGCCGCCCTCGACAGTCCGGCCACGGCCGTCGATGCCGGGCTGACCGACGACCCGGCCACCGCGTACGCCATGTCGAAGATGGGCGTGATCCGCATGGTGCGCCGGGCGGCGCCGGGGTGGGGCGCCCGTGGCGCGCGCATCGTGTCCGTGTCGCCCGGCCTCGTGGACACGCCGATGGGCCGCAGCGAGATCGCCGCCGAGAACGGCTCGACCGAGGTCGGTGCCGGTTGTGCGATCGGTCGTCCGGCCCGCCCCGACGAGATCGCCGGCGTCGTCGCGTTCCTGTGCTCCGACGCCGCGTCGTACGTCACCGGCGCCGACTGGCTCGTCGACGGCGGGTCGGTCGCCGCCTTCGTCCCGATGTGACCGACGGACTGGGTCCCCGACCCTACGGTCGGGCATCCATCCGGGCATCCTGTATCGGAGTGCTTACGCCACGTTTCGCACGTGTCGTGCACCCTGCCTGAGGCAGCCCAGGAGGAGCCCCCGCATGAACCCTCTCGTGATCGTCATCCCGGTCGTCGTCGTTCTGGCCGGTGTGGTGTTGTTCGCGGCTGCGCGGCGTCGTGACGTCGGTTCGGCCACTGGTGCGTTGTCTCGTGAGACGCGCAAGCGTGACAAGCCGTCGGTGCTCGAGGCTGAGGCCGAGGCGCCGGTGTCTGGTCGTCAGGTCGAGGCCGCGGCTGAGCTCGAGCGTCGTGCCCCGGAGCTGGTGAAGGTCGGCGGCAGTGATCTGGCCGAGTACGTGCCGCCGGATGCGGAGGCCATCGGTGTCACGCGTCGTCAGTTCTTCAACCGGTCGATCATCCTGGTGATGGGCCTGGCCCTGTCGGGGTTCGGTGCGGCGGTGATCGCGTTCTTGTGGCCGACCCCGAAGGGTGGGTTCGGTTCGAAGATCCGGGTCGGCAACGTCTCTGATGTGATCGCCAAGATCGAGGCTTCGGCGGGGTTCTTGTACCTGGCCGAGGGTCGCATGTGGATCACCGAGTACCCGGCCTCCGCGCTGGAGAAGGCCAAGAAGGTGTACCCGGCTCCGGTGCTCGCGGGCATGGAAGCCGGTGTGGTGGCGCTCTACCAGAAGTGCCCGCATCTGGGTTGTCGTGTGCCGTCGTGTGCGACCTCGCAGTGGTTCGAGTGCCCGTGTCACGGGTCGCAGTACAACCAGGTCGGTGAGAAGAAGGGTGGTCCTGCTCCTCGCGGGATGGATCACTTCGCCATGGAGGTCGCTGGTGGTGTGCTCACGGTGAACACCGGTCAGATCATCCAGGGCCCGCCGATCGGTACGAACACGACCGGTCAGGAAGCCGAAGGCCCGCACTGCGTCAGCGGCGGCCACAAGTAGGTCGAAGGCGGCTCGGATCGTTCCGGTGATCGGGACGGTCCGAGCCACCTCCGCGTCCGGGCGGCGACGGCGCCGAGTTGTCTGTCATGTTGCGTTGACATTGGCGCCACACCCTGAACACATCGCTTCAACAAACTGTTGAGCGATGCGCATCGACCTCGACTTCTACGGCAGCGCCCCGATGTCCGACCCCGGCGCCGGCCTGCCCGACCCTCGTGATCGCCGGGTCACCAACGAGCAGGTGGCCGAGGCCTACGGCAACCTCTGCCACTGGGCCCGCACCGCAGACGCCCTCGGCTACGACACGATGTGGCTCACCGAGCACCACTTCCAGTACGAGGGCTACGAGCTCACCCCCAACCTCGTGCTGTTCGGCCTCCACCTCGCCGGCCTCACCGAGCGCCTGCGGTTCGGGCAGATGTTCAACGTGGTGCCCCAGTGGCACCCGCTGCGCCTGGCCGAGGACTTCGCCATGGCCGACGTGCTGAGCGGCGGCCGCATGGTGTTCGGCGTCGGGCGTGGCACGGTGCCGCGTGAGGCCCAGTCGCTCGGCGCGGTGGTGGCCAGCGGCGACAACGCCATGAGCCGCGACGCCGACGCCCTCAACCGCGAGATCTTCGAGGAGTCGATGGAGGTGATCCTGGCGGCGTGGGCCGACGAGCGGTTCAGCTTCCACGGCAAGCACTTCTCGTTCCCGCCCGAGGGCATCCCTGATCGGGGCAACGTGGTCGACACGCTGTCGCTCGTCCCGCGCCCGCTCGGCGGCGTGCCCGCGGTCTTCCAGCCGGTGACCTCGCCCAACACCTCCACCTACGTGGCCCGCAAGGGGTTCACCGGGGTGTTCGCCAACGCCGCCCCCTCGATCCAGAAGCAGCGCTGGGACACCTTCGCCGAGGAGTGCGCCGCCGCCGGCGACCCGCTCGGGCCAGGCGAGCGCCGCTGCCTCCAGATGATCGTGCACGCCGCGCCCACGACCGCCGAGGCGGTGCGCGTCGGCGGGCCGAGCCACGATGAGTACGTGAAGTTCCTCTCGCCCTACGGCCGCTTCCGCTTCATGGCCGAGGGTGCCCCCTTCGACTACCGACCCACCCTCGAGCAGACCCGGGCCGACGGTGTCTGGTCGATCGGGTCCTACGAGGAGGTCGCCGACCACATCGGTCGGTGGATCGACCTGCTCGAGCTCGACCACCTCGTGCTGTTCCCCGAGCTGCCCGGCCTCGGCCGCGAGCAGATCGACGAGCAGCTGCACGCGCTGGCCGAAGAGGTCCTCCCGAGGGTCGGCGTCTCGCTGCTCGTACCGTGACGGTCCTCGTCGGTGGCCATCTGGCCGATGGATCCCAGGCCGACGTGCGCGTCGACCCGACCTCGGGCACCGTGACCGAGGTGGCGCCCGGGCTGACACCGTCGCCGGGGGAGGAGGTCGTCGACTGCCACGGCCTGGTCGTGCTCGACGCACCCGTGGAGCCCCACGCCCACCTCGACAAGGCCGGAACCTGGCCGGTGGCGCCCAACCCCGCCGCCGACCTCATGAGCGCGGTGCGCACGTGGGCCACCGGCCTCGCCCACCGTTCGGCGGACGAGGTGCTCGCCACCGCGTGGCCGGTGCTGGAGGACCTCGTCCTGTCCGGGGCCACCGCGGTGCGCACCCACGTGAACCTGAACGAGGTCACCGGGTGGGCGCCGCTGGAGGCGATGGTCGCGCTGCGCGACGACGCTGCTCGTGAAGGGCTGGCGGTCGTGCAGATCGTGGCGCTGGTGAGCGCGCCGCTCAGCGGCGACGCGGGGGCCGAGCACCGACGCATCCTCGACGAGGCCCTCGGCCGGGGCGCCGACCTCGCCGGCGGCGCGCCGCACATCGACCCCGACCCCGCCGCCGCCACCGACGCCATCCTCGCCATCGCCGAGCGCCACGGTGCCGGCGTCGACCTCCACACCGACGAGACCCTCGACCCGGCCGCGGTCGGCCTCGGCCACCTGGCCGCGCGCGTCACCGAGCTCGGGTGGGGCATCGGGCGTGCGACGGCCTCGCACTGCGTCAGCCTCGGCCAGCAGCCCGACGCCCAGCAGGCCGAGGTCGCGGCCGCGGTGGCCGCGGCTGGCGTGTCCGTCATCGCCCTTCCCCAGACGAACCTCTACCTGCAGGGACGGGACCTCACCTCCTCGGTCCCGCGCGGCCTCACGGCGACGCGCACCCTGCGGGCCGCCGGCGCCAACGTCGCCGCCGGCGGCGACAACGTCCGCGACGCCTTCAACGCGGTCGGCCGGGCCGACCCGTTGGAGACCGCGGCGCTGATGGTGATGGCCGGCCACCTCACGCCGGCCGAGGCGTGGCACGCGGTCGGCGCCGCCGGCCGGGTGGCCATGGCGCTGCCCGTGGCCGGGCCGGTGGTGGGGGCGGCCGCCGAGCTGCTCTGCGTCGAGGGCACCGACCTCGTCGACGCCATCGCCCGCGCCGGTCAGACCCGCACGGTCGTCCACGCCGGCCGGGTGGTGGCCCGCACCGTGGTGCGACGATCTCTCCTGCCACAGGTCGGCACCCCGTCCGACGATCCCTCCGAGGAGTCCCCATGACCGTCGTCCGCTCCCCGCAGGTCAGCCACGGCTGGACCACGGCCGGTGGGCTGCGCCTCCACCACCTCCTGTGGGAGGGGCCGGGCACGGACGGGCCCGAGGGTGCCCGGCCGATCGTGTGCCTCCACGGCGTCTGCGGCCAGGCCTGGGCCTGGAACGGCGCCGCGCCCCTGCTCGCCGTGCGGGCGCCGGTGCACGCCGTCGACATGCGGGGCCACGGCGGGAGCTCGTGGGCACCCGACGGCGACTACTCGACCGCCTCCATGGCCGCCGACGTCGCCTCCGCCATCGAGGAGCTCGGCCTCGGGTCGGTCGACCTCGTGGGCCTCTCGTGGGGCGGCCTGGTGGGCGCCACCCTGGCGGCCTCTCGCCCCGACCTCGTCCACCGCCTCGTCATGGTCGACGTGCCGCCGGTGTTCGGCCAGGCCGTCGACGACGTGCCGCCCCGGCCCGGGTCGTTCACCACCCTCGACGAGGTCATCGCCTTCGAGGCAGCCGCCAACGCCCACGCCCCGGCCGACCAGATCGCGGTGCTGGCCTCGGGCAGCGTGCGCCCGGGTGCCGCCGGCCTCGAGCGCTGCCACGACCCCTACTTCCTGGGCGAGTGGCCGTTCCGGGCCGAGGACCATTGGGCGGCCGTCCGGGGCGTCACGTGCCCGGCCCTGCTGGTGCGGGCCGAGAACAGCTTCGTGCTCTCCGAGGACCTGGCCGTCGCCGAGGCCGACGCGCTGGGCGCGGCGCTGGTGGAGATCGGGCCGAGCGGCCACCTCGTGCCCGTCGACCAGCCCGTCCTCTTCGCCGACGCCGTCCTCGCCTTCCTCGCCTGACCCGCCCGCTCTCCCACGTGGCTCGTTTCGGCACGCTGGAGGGTGTCGAAACGAGCCACGAGCCACCCCGGACGACGTGGCGTGGCTCGACCGAGCCCGCTGGAGGGTGTCGAAACGAGCCACGTGCGCGTGGGTGGGGGTCTCAGGCGGAGGGAACCGGGCTGGTCGGCTGTGGCAGGGTGACGCCGGACCGCAGCCGAGGGGGACCGACATGGCACTGGTGGAGACGAGCAGGCCGGCCGAGGACGTGCTCCTCGTCGAGCTGAACGACCCGGAGCGCTACAACGCACTGAGCTCCCGGATGATCACCGAGCTGAAGGACGTGTTCCTCGGCCTCAGGGACGACCGCCAGGCGCGGGTCGTCATCCTCGCGGCGCGGGGCCGGGGCTTCTGCGCCGGCGCCAACATGGGCGGCGACGACGACACCCCGGATCGGGCCAGGGGCCGCGGACCGGTGGGCTTCATCCACGAGTACCAGGAGCACATCGCCGAGCTGATGCTGGCCGTCCACGAGGCCCGGCCGCCGGTGATCGCCGCGGTGCACGGTGGCGCCGTCGGCGGCGGCATCGCCCTCTCGCTGGCCTGCGACATGCGCATCGCCAGCCCGGACGCCTACTTCGCGTCGCACTTCATCCGGGTCGGGCTCTCGTCGTGCGACGTGGGCACGAGCTACTGGCTGCCCCGCATCGTCGGGCCCACGATGGCCGCCGAGCTGATGCTCACCGGCCGGCGCGTGCCCGCCGAGGAGGCCCTGCGCATCGGCCTGATCAACAAGGTGGTCGAGCGGGAGGCGCTGCTCGATGCCGCCCTCGAGCTGGCCGCCGGCATCACCGCCAACAGCGAGTTCGGCGTGATCATGACCAAGCTCGGGATGTGGGCGAACTTCGACGCCCCCAGCCTGCGGGCCGCCATGGAGCTCGAGAACCGCACCCAGGTGCTCGGCACCTTCACCGGCAACATGTCCGAGGCGGGCAGGGCCTTCCGCGAGAAGCGCGACCCCGACTGGGCGCCGATGTAGCGACGGCTCGGGATCAGGCTCGAGCGAGGTCGGCCAGCGACCGCTCGCAGAGCGCCACCAGGTCGCGATGCCGCTCGGTCGAGGCCAGGTCGGCCGGCTCGGCCTGCAACCGCTCGAGCAGCTCACGGGTGGCGTCGGCGATGGCGTGGCCAGGGCTGCGGCGGGCCAGGCGCAACGCCAGCTTCTGGGTGACCCCGGGCGAGCACGTCTCGACCTTCATCGACCAGAAGGCGAGCACCGCCGGGCCGTCACGGAACCGGTACTCGGCCGAGCCGGCCCTCCGGTTGGTGGTGGCGGCGCCGTGGCCGAGCGCCTCGGCGAGCGAGAGCAGCGCACGGCGGCCCACCTGGGCCTCGTCGCGGTCGACGGTGACCTCGAAGTAGGCCCCCGGCGCCCCGCCCTCGCGCTTGGGCGCGATGCTCTTCACCTCGAGGTCGGTGAGCAGGGTGCGGGTCTCGGCGATCGGGCCGGTCAGGCCGAGGTCGCGGCCCACCTTGGGCCCGATGGCCTCGAGGTGGCGGAGCCTGACCTCGACCCGCCCGAGCACCTTGGTCGACTGGTCGCCGGCCCACCGCCCGGCGAGGCCGGCCAGCGGCTGGACCAGCTCGACGCAGATCGTGGAGAGCACGTGGGCCTCCCACGAGGGGGCGACGGCCGGCGCCACCGGGAGAGGAGGAACGAAGCCGGCGGCGGTCTGCGCCCACTGGGCCGCAGCCGCCGCCAGTCGTTCCGGCACCGCGGTCGGGCCGGTCATCGAGGTCAGGAGCGCTCGAGCACCACGACGGGGATGGGGCGGTCGGTGTGCGACTGGTACTCGTCGTAGTCGGGCCAGATCTCGGTCATGGTCGCCCAGAGGGCGGGCTTCTCGTCGTCGCCGGCGGTGCGGGCGGTGACGTCGAAGACCTCGCCGAGGATCTGGACCTTCGCCTGCGGCGTGCGGACCAGGTCCTTGTACCAGAGCGGGTGGTCGGGGGCGCCGCCCTTGGAGGCGACGATGACCGGGTTGCCGTCGGCCAGGCCGTAGATCAGCGGGACCTCGCGGATGTCGCCGTTCTTGCGGTGGCTCGTCAGGATCAGGCACGGGGCGCCGTTCCAGATGTGGCCGACCTCGCCGTCGGTCTCGCGGTACTTCTCGATGTGCGCGTCGCCGAAGAGCGAGTAGTCGCGTTCGGGCTTGGTTTCGTCACTCATGGGTGCATGGTCCCACGCCGGCGGGTGGCCGCGGGGAGCCGTCCCGCCGCCTTCAACAGATTGTTGAACGGCGAAACCCGGGCGAAACCTGCCGTCCGTACCCTGCGGCGATGGCCGCATCTCCGTACGCCCAGGTCGTCAGCCACATGTGCCACGACCACGTCGCCCTCGCCGAC
The DNA here is from genome assembly GCA_965279255.1 of Acidimicrobiales bacterium. Classification (GTDB taxonomy): domain Bacteria; phylum Actinomycetota; class Acidimicrobiia; order Acidimicrobiales; family Acidimicrobilacustridaceae; genus CAMFLJ01. Next base: position 2,879,996 of record OZ257146.1, on the reverse strand, counting down.
TTCTACTCCGCCGCCTTCGGGTTCGAGCGGGTGCCCGAGGTCGAGAGCCCGATCTTCGTCGCCCTCGCCGCCGGGGGAGTGGCCCTCGGCTTCCACGCCGACGAGGCCTTCGACCTGTTGGAGCTGGGCGACCGGCGCGGTGGCCTCACCGGCAACCACGTCACCTTCGACCTCGGCACCCCCGAGGCGGTCGACGCCTCCGTCGAGCAGTTCACCGCCCTGGGCGCCACGGTGCTGAAGGGGCCGTTCACGACCTACTACGACGCCCGGCAGGTCGTGTACCTCGACCCCGAGGGCAACGCCTTCCGGGTCTCCGACACCCAGGAGCCGCTGGCGTTCTGGTTGGAGGCGAACGGGCGGTGAGCGCTGCGGGCATCCCGGTCGTCGACCTCGGACCGTTCCGCACGGGTGGCCCCGCGGAGAAGGACGCCGTCGCCGCCGAGCTCGACACCGCCTACCGGGAGGTCGGCTTCGCCTCGATCGTGGGGCACGGCGTCGATCCCGAGCTGGTCGATCGGCTGCAGGCCGTCACGGCCGCGTTCTTCGCCCTGCCGGCGGAGGAGAAGGCGGCGTCGATCTCGCCCACGCGGCACCCGAACCGGGGCTACCAGCCCATGGGCAACGAGTCGCTGAGCCGGTCGTACGGCTCGGAGGCGGCGCCGCCGGACCTGTTCGAGGCCTTCACCGTCGGCCCGATCGGCCGGCCCGACGACGAGTACCACCGGGCGCCGGCGGCCGGCCGCTACTTCGAGGCCAACGACTGGCCTCCCGCTCCGCCGGAGTTCGAGGTGGTGTGGACCGAGTACTACGCGGCCCTCGAAGGCGTGGCCGACCTGGTGATGAGCGTGTTCGCCCGGGCCCTCGGGCTGCCCGACGACCACTTCGTGGCCAGCACCGACCGCCACATCACCGCCCTGCGGTCGCTCCACTACCCGCCCACCGACCTCGAGCCGCTGCCCGGCCAGATGCGCATCGGGCAGCACACCGACTTCGGCAGCATCACCGTGCTGCTGGCCGACGACACGCCCGGGCTCCAGGTGGCGCTGGGCGACGAGGGTGACGAGGTCGGCGGGGGTCCGGACTGGGTCGACGTGCCCCACGTCCCGGGCGCCTTCGTGGTGAACGTGGGCGACCTCCTGTCGGAGTGGTCGAACCGGCGGTGGCGCTCGACCCGCCATCGGGTGGCACCGATCGCCCTCGACCGCCACCGCACCTCGTGGGCGTTCTTCCACCACCCCAACTACGACGCCGTGATCGAGTGCCTGCCCGAGTGCGACACGGGCGCGCCGCCGGTGTTGGCCGAGCCGATCACCGCGGGCGACTACCTCTGGCGCAAGCTCGAGGCGCTCACCCTCTAGCGGCGCTCGTCAGCCGAGCAGGCTGCCTCCGGGGTCGGTAGCGTGCGCGGCCATGCCGACCGCACACCTCAACGGGATCGACGTCTACTACGAGGAGTCGGGCGAGGGCCCGAACCTGCTCTTCTTCAACGGCTCGATGTCGACCCTCGAGCAGACCCGCGTGATGGTCGACGTCTACGCCGGGAGCCTGCACGTCGCGGCCCACGACCAGCGCGGCCTCGGGAAGACCTCGGTGCCGCCTGGCCCGTACACGATGGCCGACTACGCGGCCGACGGCATCGCCCTCATCGACCACCTCGGCTGGGACACCTGCCTGGTGGTCGGCACGAGCTTCGGCGGCATGGTCGCCCAGGAGATGGCCGTCACCGTGCCCGACCGCATCGAGCGCCTGGCCCTCAACTGCACCTCGCCGGGTGGCATCGGAGGCCCCTCGTACCCGCTCCACGAGCTGCGCGACCTCCCTCCCGCGGAGGCCCGGGCGCTCTCCATGAAGCTCCTCGACAGCCGCTTCGACGAGGAGTGGCTGGCCACCCACGACCTCGACCGGATGCTGGTGGAGGGCATGGCCAGCCGCACCGTCGCCGAGCCGGGCAGCGAGCGGGCCCGCGGCGAGCGCGAGCAGATGGAGGCCCGTAGGGGCCACGACGTCTGGGACCGGCTGCCCCGCATCACCTGCCCCACGCTCGTGGCCTCGGGTCGCTACGACGGCATCGCCCCTCCGGCCAACGGGGAGGCCATCGCCTCGCAGATCCCGAACGCCGACTTCCGGGTCTACGAGGGCGGCCACGCCTTCTTCGCCCAGGACCCGGCGGCGTTCCCCGAGATCCTCGCCTTCCTCGCCGGCTGAACGCGCCGAAGGTGGCTCAGATCGTGGCGGTTCCGCCACGTCATGAGCCACCTTCGGGGAAGAGCTACGCCGGGGGCATCGCCTGGGTCATGAACTGGTTGAGGTCGAAGTACTCGCGCCAGCTCTTGATGAGGTCGCCCTCGAACTCGAAGATGCCCATGACCGGCAGCTCGACGAGACCGCCGTCCTCGCGCTGGAAGATGTCGACGCGCTCGGTGATGACGGTGGGGCCGTCGGAGAGCATCGTGAGGATCTTGAACTCCACGATCTTCAGCCCGGCGGTGAACATCTCGATCATCCCGCGGATGGCCTCGTGGCCCGTCAGGGGATCGACGGGGATGTTGTGGTAGACGCCGTCCTCCGCGAAGAAGCTCACGACCCGGTCGAAGTCGGCGTCGGCCCAGGCCCCGCAGAAGTCCTTCACCCGCTGCTCGTAGTGCGCGCCGTCGGCCACGTCGTTCCCCTTTGGTCGATGGGCACCCCTTGCGCCCGGACGCCCATCCTCGCACCGGTCGGCGGGGCCGTGCCCGTCGTCGTGGCGTTCGCCGGGGCCTCGCTCGCCAGTTAGGTTGGCAAGGTCAACGATCTCGTACCGGGGGGCACGACCATGGCCGACTTCAGCATCGATCCCGAGTTCCAGGAGCAGCTCGACTGGATCAGGGAGTTCGTCAAGGAGAACGTCGAGACCCTCGACCTCGCCTTCCAGGGCGAGGAGTCGACCTACGACAAGAGCGGCCTCTTCTACGAGGAGGCCATCCGCCCGCTCCAGCAGAAGGTCAAGGACCGGGGGCTGTGGTCGTGCCACCTCACCCCCGAGTACGGCGGCCAGGGCTACGGCCAGGTGCGCCTCGCCTACATGAACGAGATCCTGGGCCGGTCGCAGTTCGCCCCGACCGTGTTCGGCACCCAGGCCCCCGACTCCGGGAACGCCGAGATCATCGCCCACTACGGCACCGACGAGCAGAAGGCCAAATACCTCCAGCCGCTGCTCGACGGCCACATCTCGTCCTGCTACTCGATGACGGAGCCCCAGGGTGGCGCCGACCCCGGCGTCTTCCGTTGCCGGGCCGTCCGCGACGGCGACGAGTGGGTCATCGACGGCGAGAAGTGGTTCTCGTCGTCGCTGCGCTTCGCCTCGTTCCTGATCGTCATGTGCGTGACCGACCCCGACGTCGCCATCCACAAGGGCGCGTCGATGTTCCTGGTGCCGGCCGACTCGCCGGGCATCGAGGTCGTCCGCAACGTCGGTGTGGGCCAGGAGCCCGAGGGCCACGGCAGCCACGCCTACGTCCGCTACAACTCGGTGCGCGTGCCCGCCGAGAACCTGCTCGGTGGCGAGGGCAACGCCTTCAACGTGGCCCAGACCCGCCTCGGCGGCGGTCGCCTCCACCACGCCATGCGCACCGTCGGTGCCGTGGGCCGCTGCCTCGACATGCTCTGCGAGCGGGCCCTCAGCCGCACCACCCAGGGCGAGCTGCTGGCCAAGAAGCAGATGACCCAGGAGAAGGTCGCCGACTCCTGGATGGAGCTGCACGCCTTCCGGCTGCAGGTGCTCTACGCGGCGTGGAAGGTCGACCAGGTCGGTGGCCACGCCGCCCGCCGCGAGATCGCCGCGGTCAAGGTCGCGACCCCGCAGGTGTACCGCGAGGCCGTGCTGCGCACGATGCAGCTCCACGGGGCCCTCGGCGTCTCGAACGAGATGCCTCTGGCCAACATGCTGATGGCCTCGGTCACCATGGGCATCGCCGACGGCCCGAGCGAGGTGCACAAGATCACCGTCGCCCGCGACGTGCTGAAGGGCTACTCGGCCGCCACCGGCAACTGGCCGAGCGAGCACCTCGTCGAGCGCCGGGCCGAGGCCCGCGCCGAGTGGGCCGACCTGCTCGAGCGCGTCGCCCAGGACCTCTAGCGCCCGACGCCGGGCCAGCGGGCACGGCCCCAGGCGGCCCCGGGCTCGGCCGGTTCAGCCGTTCTTCAGGGTGTCGGCCACGAGCGCGTTGGCGTGCCCGTGGCCGATGCCGTAGTCGTCCTTGAGCATGGCGACGAGCTCCATGTGCTTCATCTCCGGATGGGCCCGGATGATGTCCTTCCAGTACGAGATGGGCTGGCCGTACTTGGCCTCGATCGACGGGAAGTAGGACGCCGGCCCCTTCACCTTCTCCGCCGGGGCGGCTGCTGCCTTCTTCTCGGCCACGTTCGTCTCCTCGATCGATGTTCGGCGCCTCGGGGGTGGCGCGGGCGCCGAGATGGTTGCCGATGTCGACCGTCCGGGCAACCGCTTCTCATCGGTGCGGCTACGGTCGCAGCGCTGCCCGACCGGGGGGTCGTGGCGCAGGAACGAGGGGGAACCATGGAGGACCTGAAGGGTCGCGTCGCAGTCGTCACCGGCGGAGCCAGCGGCGTGGGCAAGGGTGTGGCCAAGGCGCTGCTCGGCGAGGGCTGCACGGTGGTGCTGGCCGACATCGAGCAGGGCGCCCTCGACACCGCGGTCGCCGAGCTGTCGGCGCTCGGCCCGGTGAGCGGGATCGCGACCGACGTGTCGGACTTCGGCTCCGTCGACGCGCTCGCCGAGCAGGTCTACGCCGAGCACGGCGCCTGCCACCTCCTCTTCAACAACGCCGGCGTCACATCGGGCGGCGGCGGCAAGCCGTGGGAGCAGGAGCCCAACGACTGGAAGTGGTGCCTCGGCGTCAACGTCTTCGGCGTCGTCAACGGCGTGCTGGCCTTCGTGCCCCGCATGCTCGAGTCGGGGGAGTGGGGCCGGGTGATCAACACGTCGTCCGGCGACGGCGGGTTCGCCCCGGTGCCCCACGCCTCGGTCTACGCCACGTCGAAGGCGGCGGTCTCGTGCTTCACCGAGGCCCTGGCCCAGCAGCTCGTCACCGAGACCGACCAGGTGCGGGCGATCGTCTTCTATCCGTCCGGTGGCCTGCTCGACACGGGCCTGTGGACCGCGCAGCGCAACCGGCCCGAGGAGCTGGCCCGCCAGAAGCAGCGCGAGGCCGCCAGGGTCACCACCATCGAGGACTTCAAGAAGGCGATGGCCGAGGCCGGGCGCGAGCTCAAGCTCATGGACGTCGACGAGCTCGGCCTCTTCTGCGTCGAGGGCATCAAGGAAGGCCGCTACATCATCAGCCACGACCTCGACGAGGTCTCCGAGATGCTGCACCAGCGTGCCGACGCCATCGGCCGGGCCGAGCTCCCGCCCCTCTTCATGGCCGAGATCAGCTGACCCTTCCCCCGGTGGCTCGTCTGGCGGGGCTGGGGCCCCGTGAGACGAGCCACGGGGTCAGGGGCGGGCGAGGGCGGCGCCGAGGAAGGCGAGCTGGTCGGGGGTCTGCCGGCTCCAGAACGCGGTGTCGTGGCAACCCGGCTCGATGCCGCCGGCCGGCACGGGGTCGAGGCTGTCGCGGAACTGCCGCACCCGGGAGGCGAACGGGTCGGACTCGCCGCAGTCGATCCTGAGGTCGAGGCTCTCGAGCAGGTCCCGCTGGTTCCAGAGGCTGTTCGCGGCGAAGTCGGCGTCGTCGTCGTAGGCACCCTCCTGCCACTCGCCCGCGTCCTTCCAGAGGGCGGGGCTGGAGGCCACCGCTCCGGCGGGGGAGAACTCGGGGAGGGTCGCCAGGTGGAGCGCGCCGGTGCCGCCGAGCGACACGCCCCAGAAGGCCGGCCGATCGACCGCCAGGCCCTGGGTGGCCAGAAACGGGAACAGCTCGTCGCTGATCATCGTCGCCGGGTCGTCGCCGTCGGCGCGGCGGTGCCAGTTGGTGGCGTCGCCGCCGTCGACCGAGGCGATGGCGAACGGGGCCACGCCGTCGGCGACCGCACCGGCCAGGAAGCGGGGAAGCTCCATCGGTCCGGTGGCGTCGGTGTTGCTCCCACCCCGCCCGTGGAGGAACAGGCACACCGGGAGCGCGTCGCCGGGTCCGGAGCCCGGGGGATGGATCACGGTCCATCCGACCTCGGCCCCGTTGCGGGCGGCCGAGGTGAAGCTGCCGGTGGTGACGGGACCTGGCTCGACGTCGGGCGGCTCGAGGGCGGTGCCGCACCGGCCGAGGACCTGGTCGAGCTTCGACTTCCCGGGGAGGACGCCCTCCTCGACGAGCACGCCTCCGCCCACCACGCCGACCGCGGCCACCCCCACCACGGCCGCCCCGCCGATCAGGAACCCCCGCCTGCTCATCGCCATCGCCGCCCCAGTCTGTCGTCCCCGACGTGGCTCGTCTCGAGCCCCCGGGAGGGCGCCGACCGGGCCACGTTGCGGATGTCGTCCCCGACGTGGCTCGTCCCGAGGCCCCGGGAGGGCGCCGATCGAGCCACGTCGGGTCGACGAAAGTCCTAGTAGGAGCCGCCGAGCTTGCGGTGGTCCCAGGAGATGACGCGCTCGACGTTCATCTTCACGACGACCCGCTTGTTGAGCATGAGCTCGACGAACGGCTTCATCTCCTCGGTGTACGGCGCGTTGTAGCGGGAGAACACGCTGACGCCCAGCTCCCAGATGCGGTCGGGCTCCTCGACGACCTCGCCCTTGCCGATCAGCGTGACGCCGCGGAGCTCCTCGTAGGTGTCGCCGTCCTCCACGAGCATGGTCATCGTGGGGTTGCGGCGGAGGTTGACGACCTTCTGGGCCTTGGCCTTGCTCTCGATGGCGACCGCGCCCTCGAGGAAGCCGTACCACATGGCGATCGAGTGGATGCTGCCGTCGGCGGCGATGGTCGACATCGTCATCGAGTGGCGCTCGGCCAGGAACGCGTCGATCTCGTCCTGGGACATCACGATCTTGTTCCGCTGCTTGACGCCCGACGGCTTCATCTTCGGCTGGTCCTGGTCGCTCATCGCGTTCCTCCCCCTGAGTGGTCCGATGACGGTAACACCGGGGCCCCACGGGCCTGCCCGGCCGGCGGCCCCCGCCCGTGGCCGAGCGCATAGGGTGCGCCGAGCACCGCACTCACAGGGGGACACACCTTGCAGCCGAACGACGCAGCGCGCGCCACCGCCCAGGCCATCGGAGAGCTGGGCGGGGCCTTCATGCTCGACGGGCCGACCTACGGCCGGGGGGCCGAGCTCGGCTTCAGTGGCATCGACTTCTACGTGCTCGGCCGGGGCGGTGTCCTCGGCGATACCCACGCCGACGTCGTCGCCGCCGCCTTCGTGTTCTGGAACCCGGCCCAGGTCGAGGCCATGTGGGAGTCGGGCCGCGCCGTGCTGAGCCCCGACGCCTCGGCCGCCGAGTGGGTCTCGCTCTGCGCCGCCTACGGCGAGGCCCACCTGCCCGATCTCGACGGGCTCGACCGCCTCAACGAGCTCGTCGGCCGCGTCGTCGCCGACGCCTCACCCTCGGGCGCGCCGCTCTTCGCCGGCTGGCGCCACCAGGAGGCCCCCGGCACCGACCGTCCGAAGGCCCGGGCCCAGTACCTCCTGAACGCCCTGCGCGAGCTGCGCGGCGCCCTCCACGGTGGGGCGGTGCTGTCGGCCGGGCTCACCGGGCAGGAGGCGCTCGCCTTCCGGGCGCCCCAGATGGCCGGCATCTTCGGCTGGGACCCCGAGGCGCTCCCCGACGGCGGCGCCGTGAAGGAGCGCTGGAAGATCGCCGAGGCCGGCACCGACGCCGCCTTCGGCCTGGCCCTGGCGGCGCTCGACGACGCCGAGCGGGCCGAGTTCGTCGAGCTGGTGAACGCCATCCACGCCGGATGGCAGTCGGCCAAGGAGGCCTGATCATGGATGTCCGCGAAGCCCTCTACACGACCCGTGCCATGCGTCGGGTCACCTCCGAGCCCATCCCGATGGACGCCCAGGCCCGCATCCTCGATGCCGCCGTGCGCGCCCCGAGCGGTGGCAACACCCAGGGCTGGCGCTTCCTGCTCGTCGACTCGCCCGAGGTGAAGGGCGCCCTCGCACCCCTCTACCAGCAGGCCATCGCCGGACTCTGGACGAGCTACTACAAGGACCGCATCGACGCGGCCAACGCCGACCCGGAGAGCCCGGAGTCGAAGTCGATGCTGGCGGTGCAGCGGTCGGCCCAGTGGCTGGCCGACCACTTCGAGGACGTGCCGCTCTACCTCTTCGGGTTCAGCACCGACCCGGGCGGCAGCTCGATCTACCCGGCCATGTGGAGCGCCCAGCTGGCGGCCCGGGCCGAGGGCATCGGCTCGTCGCTCACCCAGGCCCTGGCGTTCTTCGACGCCGAGACCCGCGAGATCCTCGGGGTGCCGAAGGACGAGACCTGGTACGTCGCCGGCACCGTGTCGTTCGGCTACCCGACCGGCAAGTGGGGCGTCGCCAAGCGTCAGCCCGCCCGCGACGTGTCGTTCCGCAACCACTGGGGCGATCCCGTCGGCTTCGACACCGACGGCCCCCTCTGGCCCTGAGTCAGTCCTCGGCGCCGGCCCACTGCTGGCGCAGGTCGGAGAGCCACTCCGGGAACTCGAGCGGCGGGTCGGGCAGTGGCGTGACGCCCTGCTCGGCCAGCGCCGCCTCATAGGCCTCGGGCTGGTCGCCCCACGAGCGGGGGTCGCCCATCATGACCTCGTAGAGCTTGGCGCCCTCGTCGCCCGCCCGGATCGGCCCGAAGGCCGCGCCGAAGGGCAGCTCGATGTGGCTGCCCTTGGGGCACCAGCGGTCGCCGAACCACAGCCCACCGTCGATGACGAACACGATGTGCGGGCTGTAGTGGCCGTGGCGGCGCACCATCATCCCGGGGTCGTACTCGGCGTACAGCGACAGGTACTGCGGGTCCGGGCTGAACGCGAACCACTTCTCGCGCACGTACGACTCCGAGCCGTCGGCGTTGCGTTGGGCGCGGCACAGCTGCCACGGCATGTCGGCGTCGTCCATGTGGCGGAAGATGGGCTCGATGCCCTCGACCGGCAGCTCGACCGTGGTCGGATCGACCTCAGCGCTCATGTGTCTCCCTGGGTTGGCCGGTGTGTGGCTCAGACGAAGTCGAACTCGACCTGGGCGGCCTCGATGCCGTTCACGAAGGCGTTGGGCATCCAGACCGGCTCGGTGCCGGGCACGAGGCTCCAACCCGAGGTGCGCCGCAGCAGCTCCTCGAAGAACACCTTGATCTCGAGGCGGGCGAGCGAGGCGCCGAGGCAGAAGTGGGTGCCGAACCCGAAGGCGATGTGGTTGTTCGGGTGGCGGGTGACGTCGAAGGCCTCGGGGTCGTCGAAGTGGGCTTCGTCGCGGTTGGCCGACGCGTACATCAGCACCACCTGGTTGCCCTTCGGGATCACCACGCCGCTCACCTCGGTGTCGACGCTCGCGACCCGGCACATGTTGTGCACCGGCGTGACGTAGCGGATGAACTCCTCGACGGCGACGGTGAGGTCGGCGCCGTTGCGGAGCTTCTCGAGCTCGGCGGGGTTGTTCATCAGGTTGAGGATGGTGTGGGCGATGACCGTGCGGGTGGTCTCGGCCCCGCCGTCGAGCAGCAGCAGCGAGTCGGCGATCACGGTGCCCTCGTCCATCGGGCAGCCGTCGATCTCGGCGGTGGTGTAGTGGCTGAGCACGTCGTCGCCGGGGTTGGTGCGCTTCTCGGCGAAGAGGTCGGCGCAGGCCTGGGCGAACTCCATGGCGGAGGTCATGCCGACCTCGTTGAAGTAGCGGGGGCCGCCGCCCATGGCGATGGTGGTCTCGGACCAGTGCTTCAGCTTGGGCCAGTCGTCCTCGTCGAAGCCGAGGAGCTTGCCGATCATCATCGCCGGCAGGGGAGCGGCCAGCTCGTTGACGATGTCGGCGCTGCCGCCGTTGGCCTGCACGGCATCGAGGAGACGGGTGACCTTGGCCCGGATGTCGTCCTCCCAGGCGGAGGCGGCACGAGGGGTGAAACGGCGGGAGACGAGGTTGCGGCGCTTCACGTGGAGCGGGTCGTCGAGGCCGATGATGGCGGCGTCGGCCGGCAGGTTCGGCCGGTAGCCGCCCTTCTCGGTGTCCGAGGAGATGAAGGTGGCCTTGTCCTTCTCGATCCGGACGACGTCGTCGTAGCGGGAGATGCCCCAGAGCTCGTTGGCCTCGTCCCAGTAGACGGGCTCGTTGGCCCGCATCCACGCGTAGGTGGCGTGCGGGTCGCCGGCGTAGAACTCCGGTGCCAGCAGGTCGATCGCGAGCCTCTCCACGGTGGTGCCTCCCCCGGCCGTTCACTCGACGGACGTGGCGGCGATGGTAGCGCCGGCGCTCGGTGGCGATTCCCGCTCAGGGGCGGGGATCTCGGCTCAGACGCCCGCCCTCGGGCGCTGGTCGCCCCACGACCCGAGCACCTCCGGCTCACCGGCGACGGGCCGGCGCACGGGGGTGGCGGGCTTCACCGAGGCGGCCTTGCCGGGCCCGATGATGCGGTAGATGGTGAAGAACACGATGGCGGCGGTCGTGCCGGCGACGGTCCACAGCAGGATCGGTGAGTGGCGATCGGTGCCGGCCGTGAGCATGTGGATCGTGGCCACGACGTAGAGCCCGTAGCTCGACATGTGCACGCCCTTCCACCAGCGCTTCGGGATCCGGGAGCGCAGCAGTGAGGTGAGCTCGACGGCGGCGAGGAGGTAGAGGCCGACGACGCCCCACGACACGGCGAGGGGGTTCCAGTTCGAGGTGAAGGGCACGAGCATCTGGCGCAGGCCGATCTCGACCCAGGAGTCGAAGACCAGGCCGACCAGGTGGACGCCGACGAAGATCACGGCGAGGCCACCGAGGAACCGGTGGAGGTCGAGGAGCCAGTTGGCCCGGGGGCGGCGGCCCAGAGCCCGGGTGGAGAGGGCGAGGCCCCAGAGGACCGAGAGGGCGAGCAGGCCCCACGACACCAGGCCGGCCGAACGGGCGACGTACCAGGGGAACGAGCTCATCGGAGGCTCAGCTGGCCTTCGTGCGGGCGGCGGGGGCCGTCGACCGCTTGGGGGTGGTCGTGGTGGTCGACCGCTTGGCGGTGGTCGTGCTGGTGGTCGCCTTCGCCGCGGCGGTGGTGCTGGTGGTCGGGGCGGCGGTGGTCGCCGTCGCGGCCCCGGTGTCGGGGGAGGCCGCCGCGGTCGTGGCGGCGGTGGTGGCCTGGAGGGCCATGCCGAGGCCGAGGGCGCTGGCGACACCGATGCTCAGTGACGCGAAGAGGGCACGGCTGCGGGCGGCGGGGTGGGGGCGCTTCGGGCTCATGAGGCGAACCTACGGATCGGGCGTGAGCCGAGGGTTCGCGGAAGGTGAGAACTCGGTGAGAGAACGCTGTGTCGTTCGTCATGGGAGGCCCCAGATGCGGTTCGGCCCGGTCGGGCTAGCTGGCCGAGCTGCGGGCGGCCGCGCTCGACGACGAGGCCGTCGTGGTGGTCGTCGTCGCCTTCGCCGCGGTGGTCGACGTGGTCGGGGCCGTCGTCGAGGCGGTCGTCGACGGCGTGGCGGTCGCCGCCGTCGTCGAGCTGGTCGATCCGTCGGAGGCCGAGGCGGTCGTCGTGGTGGCGCCGATGTCGGACGCCGCCACGGTCGTGGTGGTGGAGGAGGCCTGCTGGAGGGCCATGCCGAGGCCGAGAGCGCTGGCGACGCCGATGCTCAGGGAGGCGACGAGGGCCCGACTGCGGGCTGCGGGGTGTGGTCGCTTCGTGGTCATGGCACGAACGTACGGAGCGGCCGTGAGCCGCTGGTTCGCGTGGGGTGAGCCACGGGTGAGGTCTCCCTGAGACCTTCCTGGCAACGAGCTGTGGCGAACGTCACGAAACGATCGTGTTTCGAAATGACCACGACTCGTTTAGCGTCGGGAGCCGGTGCCATCCGGGGCGCCGGTGACGACAGTGAGCCGCCAGATGGACCAGGCGAAGATCCACGAACGACGCTGGTGGGCGCTGGCCGTGCTGTGCGTGAGCCTCCTCGTGATCACGCTCGACAACACGATCCTCAACGTCGCCATCCCCGACCTGCTGCGCGATCTCGGGGCCACCACGAGCCAGCTCCAGTGGATCATCGACGGCTACACCCTCGTGTTCGCCGGCCTCCTCCTCACCATGGGCAGCGTCGGCGACCGCTTCGGCCGCAAGGGCGCCCTCATGGTGGGCCTCGTCATCTTCGGCGTGGGCTCGATCCTGTCCGGCCTGGCGACCGGCGCCACCGAGCTGATCTTCACCCGGGCCTCGATGGGCGTGGGTGCCGCGCTGATCATGCCCGCCACCCTGTCGCTGCTCACCAACATCTTCCACGACCCCAAGGAGCGGGGCCGGGCCATCGGTGTGTGGGCCGCCACCGCTGGTGCGAGCGGCGCTCTCGGGCCGGTGCTCGGCGGCTTCCTGCTGCAGCACTTCTCGTGGGGCTCGGTCTTCTTCGTCAACGTGCCCGTCATCACCGTGGCCCTGATCGGGGCCTGGTTCCTCCTGCCGTCGTCGAAGGACGCCGACGCCCCCCGCCTCGACCCCCTCGGCGCGGGCCTCTCCATCGTCGGGCTGGTGGCCGTGCTGTGGGCGATCATCGAGGCACCGAGCAGCGGGTGGAGCTCGCCCGAGGTCTATGGCCCGCTGGTGCTCGGCGTGTTCGTGCTCACCGCGTTCGTGCTCTGGGAGCTCACCTGCGAGCACCCGATGCTCGACGTGCGGTTCTTCAAGAACCGCCGGTTCACCGCCGCCAACATCGCCGTCACCCTCGTGTTCTTCGCCATGTTCGGCCAGGCGTTCATCGGCACCCAGTACCTGCAGACGGTCCTCGGGTTCAACGCCCTCGAGGCCGGCATCCGGAGCCTGCCCATGGCCATCGTCATGGTGTCGGTGGCCCCGCTCGCCCCGCGGCTGGTCGAGCGCATCGGCACGAAGCTGGTGGTCGGCCTGGGCCTCATCTTCGTGTCGATCGCCCTCTACGTCTTCTCCACCGTGCCCGTCACCGACGGCTATCCGCACATGCTCGTCGGGATGCTCGTCCTCGGGCTGGGCATGGGCATGATGATGGCGCCGGCCACCGAGTCGATCATGGGCTCGCTCCCGCCGGCCAAGGCGGGCGTCGGCTCGGCCATGAACGACACGACCCGCCAGATGGGTGGCGCGCTGGGCGTGGCCATCATCGGGTCGGTCTTCGCCGCCGTCTATCGGCCGAACCTCACCGAGCAGTTCACCGCCGCCGGCGTCCCCGCCGAAGGGGTGGCGGTCGCCCGTGACTCCATCGCCGGAGCCCTCGGGGTCGCCGGCCAGGTGCCGGGCCAGCTCGGCCAGGACCTCGCCTACGCCGCCAAGTCGCAGTTCGTCGACGGCATGGGCACCGCCCTCCACGTCGGCATCTTCGCCGTGCTGGTCGGGGCCGCCATCGTCTTCGCCTTCCTCCCCGCCCGGGCCACCGACGTCCGTGAGGGCGAGGCCACGCCGCTCGACGGTCTCGCCTCGCTCGGGTTCGCCGAGGCCGAGAGCGTGCTCGAGCGCGACACCGCCGAGGACGAGGGCCTGCTCGATCCCGCCGAGGGCGGTGGGCACGGCCGGGCCGAGGGCTCGCTGCAGCCCGATCGACCGGGGCGCTGACGGTGGACGAGGCCAAGATCCACGAGCGGCGCTGGTGGGCGCTGGCGGTGCTCTGCACCGGCCTGTGCGTCATCACCCTCGACAACACGATCCTCAACGTCGCCATCCCCGACCTGATCCGCGACCTCGGTGCGACCACCAGCCAGATGCAGTGGATCATCGACGGCTACTCGCTCGTCTTCGCCGGCCTCCTGCTGACGCTCGGCAGCATGGGCGACCGCTTCGGGCGCAAGCGGGCGCTCATGGTCGGCGTCGTCGTGTTCGGCATCGGCTCGGTGCTGTCCGGCCTGGCCTCCAACCCGACGGAGCTGATCTTCACCAGGGCCTTCATGGGCATCGGGGCGGCGTGCATCATGCCCGCCACGCTCTCGCTGCTCACCAACATCTTCCACGACCCCAAGGAGCGCGGCCGGGCCATCGGCGTGTGGGCCGCGGTCGCCGGCGGCAGCAGCGCCCTCGGCCCGATCCTCGGCGGCTTCCTGCTCGCCCACTTCTCCTGGGGCTCGGTCTTCTTCGTCAACGTGCCCGTGATCATCGTGGTGCTGATCGGTGCCTACTACGTGCTGCCCGAGTCGAAGGACGCCCACGGCGCCCGGCTCGACCCCCTCGGCGCGCTGCTCTCGATCGTCGGGCTGGTCGCCGTGCTGTGGGCGATCATCGAGGCCCCCTCGAAGGGCTGGAGCAACCCCGGTGTCTACGTGCCGCTGGCCGCCGGTGTGATGGTGATCGCCGGGTTCGTGCTGTGGGAGCTCACCTGCGAGCACCCGATGCTCGACATGCGCTTCTTCAAGAACCGCCGCTTCACCGCCGCCAACATCGCCGTCACCCTCGTGTCGTTCGCCATGTACGGCCAGGCCTTCATCGGCACCCAGTACCTCCAGCTCGTGCTCGGCTTCAGCCCGCTCCAGGCCGGCTTCCGGGGCATGCCGATGGCGGTCTCGATGCTGATCGTGGCCCCGCTCGCGCCCCGCGTCGTCGAACGGGTGGGAACCAAGCTGGTGGTCGGGTGCGGCCTCCTCATCGTGGCCGCCGCGCTCTTCACGATCTCGACCGTGCCCGTCACCGACGGCTACCCGCGCATGTTCGTCGGCATGGTGCTGATGGGCATCGGGATGGGCCTCGCCATGGCGCCGGCCACGGAGTCGATCATGGGCTCGCTGCCGCCCTCCAAGGCCGGTGTGGGCTCGGCCATGAACGACACGACCCGTCAGATGGGTGGGGCGCTCGGCGTCGCCATCATCGGCTCGGTGTTCGCCAGCGTGTTCCGGCCGGGCATCGCCGACGACTTCGCTGCGGCGGGCGTGCCGGCCGATGCGATCGCCCAGGCCCGCGACTCGCTGGGCGGTGCCGTCGAGGTCGCCTCGAAGCTCCCCGGGCAGGTCGGCAGCGACCTCGTTTATGCCGCCAAGTCGCAGTTCGTCGACGGCATGAGCACCTCGCTGATGGTCGGCATCGCCGCCATCCTCATCGGGGCCCTCGTGGTGTTCCTCTTCCTGCCCGCTCGAGCCGGCGACGTCCGGGCCTCGACGCACGGCCCGCTCGACGGCATCGCCTCGCTCACCTACGCCGAGGCCGAGAGCGTGCTCGAGCGCGACGCCGCCGAAGAGCAGGGCCTCCTCGACGTCGCCGAGGGCGGTGGCCACGGCCGGGCCGAGGGGTCGCTCGAACCGGTGCCCAGGGCCGCTGGCGGGCCCGACCCCGAGAGGGAGGCCTGACATGGTGTCCGACGCAGTGGTGGCGGTCCCCCGCAACCGTCCCGGCCGTCAGCGCAGCGAGGCCGCCGACCAGGCGATCCTGGCCGCCACCCTCGACGTGCTCGCGGCCGAGGGCTACGGCGGCCTCACCATGGCCGCCGTGATCGCCCGCTCCGGTGTCTCCTCGGCCACCCTCTACCGGCGCTGGCCGACCAAGCAGGAGCTCGTCGCCGCCGCGCTGGCGTCGTTGCACCCGGCGGTGGTCGACGTCGACACCGGCACGCTGGAGGGCGACATCACCGCCTTCGTGAAGTCGGTGGCCCAGTCGATGACCCCTCAGCGCGACGAGCTCCGCCAGGACGTCGCCGTGGCCCTCAGCGCCAACCCCGACTTCCGGGCCGCCATCAACGAGAAGTTCGTGGTGCCCCGGGTGCTGGTGCTTGGCCACGTGCTTGACCGGGCCCGCGAGCGCGGCGAGCTGGGCCGCGGGCAGCCGGGCCGTCGGCTCAGTGCCGAGGCCGCGGCCAGCTTCGTGATCGGCCCGCTGCACCACCGGGTGTACGCCATGGACCTGTCGGCCACGCCGATGTTCCAGAAGGGCGTCGTCGTCGCTGCCCTGGCCGCGCTCCGGGCGCTGGCCCCGCCCGACTGACCGGCAACGCCGGCACGCGTCGGCCGGCCCGGGCACTGTCACACCCCCTGAATAGCGTTGTCGGCATGGGTTCGACGGGGCGATCCACGGGGCGAGATCGATACGGGAAGCGGGGCCGGGAGGCCGCGGCTGTCGTCGATTCGGTCGCCGCGTTGGTCGATGGTTTCGACCCGGGGTTGACGGGTGCTCGTGACGCGATGGAGCTGGTGGCGGAGTTTTCGCGGCTCGAGCATCTCGCGTCGGCGGGTGTGGCGTTGGCGGCTCGTCGGGTGGCGCAGACCGATCTGTGGAAGCGCGGGGGGTTCCGCAGCGCGGCGCACTGGTTGGATCACGTGACCGGGATGGGTCTGGGTGAGGCGGTTCGCCTGTTGCAGGCCGCGGAGGCGGTCGAGGCGGCTCCTGACACGTTCGAGGCACTCAAGGCCGGGAAGGTCTCGACCCGGGAGGCGAAGGCGATCGGCGCCGCGGAGGCAGCCGACCCTCAGGCCGGTCGGAAGCTCCTCGCGGTGGTCGGGGAGAAGTCGACGAAGGAGACCGAGACCGACGCGGCGCGGATCGTGGCCGCGGCGTCGAGCGAGACGGTGGAGCAGAAGGTCGAGCGTCTTCACCAGAAGCGCATGTTGCGCACCGGAGTCGACGCGGAGGGGATGGGCTACGGGCACTGGCTGCTCGAGCCGGCCGAGCACGCGCGGTTGATGGCGTTGATCGACGCCCAGAAGGACAAGATCTTCCACGACGCCCGCACAGCGGGTGTGCGGGAGCCGTCGGAGGCCTACGCGGCTGACGCGCTCGCTGCGCTGGCCGACCTTCCCAGCCGTTCGAAGGGCTCCGGGAAAGAGGCGACCGGCGACGATACCTGCGGGTCCGGAGAGGACTGGTCGTTCACCAAGCTGATCGTGCGGGTCGACCTGGCTGCCCTCGACCGAGGGTCGGTCGAACCCGGTGAGGTGTGCGAGATCGCGGGGCAGGGCCCGATCCCCGTTGCCGATGTGTGGCGGATGATCGACGGTGACGCGTTCGTCGCCGCGGTCACCACGAAGGGCACCGAGATCGACAAGGTCGTCCACCTGGGCCGCAAGCCCACCGTCCTGCAGAGGACCGCCCTCGAGTGGTTCTCCGCCGGGGAATGCTCGATCGAAGGCTGCACCAACCCGGCCCGTATCGAGATCGACCACGTCGCCGACTGGGCCGACGCCAAGATCACCCGGCTCCCCGACCTCGCCTCACCGTGCGGTCACCACCACGACCTCAAGACCCGCCACGGCTACACCTTCGGACCCCGCCTCCCCGGCGGGAAACGCAGACTCATCCCACCCGACCAGAGCCCACCCGGCAGCACCGACCCACCCGGGCTGACCCTCCTCCACGGCGACGCCGCAACGGGACCGCCGGCCGAACCCACCACCCAGGGCGATCTCTTCGACACCGGCTGAACGGCGCGAGGGCCCAAGGCGGGAGCACAGCGAGCGCAGCTCGCGGGACCCCTAGGCTCAGGCCATGGCACAGGCGCGGCGGCGTTACACGGGCGACGTGCCCGTCGATGTCGAAGACCGGGTCCGTCGGTTGTGCATGGCGCTCCCCGACGCATACGAGGAGCCGGCGTGGGTGGGGACCCGCTGGAAGGTGCGCACGCGGACCTTCGCCCAGGTCCTCGGCCTCGATGACGACGAGTCGGGCTCGCGTGTCGTGCTGGCGTTCCGCTCGGTGGGCCCGGAGCTGGAGGCCCTGCGCCACGCCGGCCATCCGTTCCTCGTCCTCGGATGGGGTCGCGACGCCATGGGGATGGTGCTCGACGGCGACACCGACTGGGACGAGGTGGGTGAGGTGGTGACGGAGAGCTTCTGCGCCCTCGCGCCCCAGAAGCTCGTCGTGCTCGTCGAGCGTCCCGCGGCGGAAGGGCCCGCGGGCCCGGACGGCGCCCTTCTCGACGGGTAGTGGTCGGGCTGTGGCTCAGCCGGCGGTGACGCCGCGGTCGCTCGAGAGGATGGCGCCGTGGATGTTGGAGCCCTCCGCCGACGCCACCAGGCTGAACAGGGCGGCGATGTCGTCGGCCTGGCCCATGCCCCGGTAGCCCATGTAGGGCAGCATCAGGTCGAAGTCGATGCCCTCGGGCATGGTGAAGTTGGCGGTGAGGTTGGTCTCGGTGCCGCCGGGGGCGATGGCGTTCACCCGGATCGCCGTCTTGGCGTACTCCATGGCCAGAGAGCGGGTGAGCTGGATCACCGCGCCCTTGGTCATGCAGTAGGCCGCCGTGTACGCCTGGCCCATCAGGCCGGCGTTCGAGGCGATGTTGACGATGTTGCCGTCGGTCTCGAGCAGGTGCGGCACCGCGGCCTGGCAGAAGAAGAAGGGCGCGTCCTGGTTGATGGCCACCATGCGGCGGTAGGCGGCCTCGGTCATCTCGGTGAAGACGATGCTCTGGGCGATGCCGGCCACGTTGCCCAGCACGTCGAGCTTGCCGAAGGCGGCGACGGCGGCGGCGACGGCGTCGAAGCACTCGGTGCGCGAGGTGACGTCGCCGACGCGGGTGTCGACGGTGCCGCCGGCCGCGGTGATGGTGGCGGCGGTCTCGGCCAGGGCCTCGCCGTTCACGTCGTGGCCGAAGATGCTGGCGCCCTCGGCGGCCAGGCGGATGGCGGTGGCCCGCCCGATGCCGGAGCCGGCTCCGGTGATCAGCGCGACCTTGCCGGCGAAGCGGCCCTCCACGACGTTCCCCATGATCGTTCCCCTCACTGCTGTTCTCGGCGGACGTGCGATCGTTGCACACCACTGTTGTGGCCGCCGTCACGAGGGGACTTGGGCCGCCGCGGCCGTGGCGCGTACCCTCTCCGGGTCGGATGGCCACGGGTGGCCGCCACGAGAAGGGGATCTGATGGAGATCAAGGCCGGAAGCCGTCTCGCCTGTCCGGAGTGCACCGTCGAGCTGGTCGTTGTCCGACCGCCGAGTGCGCCGGTCGTGCTGACCTGTGGCGGTGTCGAGGTCGTGGAGGCGGGCGCCGATCGCCCCGCCGGCGGCCATGCCGACGCCTCGGGCGAGGGCACCCTCGTGGGCAAGCGCTACGCCGACGAGGAGACCGGGCTCGAGGTGCTGTGCGCCAAGCCCGGCCCCGGCACGCTGGCCGCCGACGGCCGTGAGGTCCCGATCAAGGGCGCCAAGCCGCTCCCTTCCTCCGACTGATCCCCGGTGAACCTCTCGCTGTTGCTGGAGATGGCGGCGTCGACGCTCGACGACCGGGTCGCCATCGTCTCGGGTGACCTCACCCTCTCCTACGCCGAGCTCGACGCCGCGGCCCGCCGCGTCGCCGCCAAGCTCGTGGAAGACGGGTCCGAGGGCCTCGTCTACTGCGGCACCAACGACGCCAGCTTCCCGATCGCGCTGTTCGGCGCGTCGTACGCCGGTGTGCCGTTCATCCCGCTGAACTACCGCCTCGGCGACGAGCAGCTGGCCCCGCTGGTGCAGGCCAACTCGGGCTCGATGATCGTGGCCGAGGACGGCAAGGTCGCCGGCGCCGATCCGTCGGTCACCGTCGACCGCCGCCTTCTCGTCGACCCGTCGTTCGCCGCGTCGGGCGAGGTCGAGCTGCCGCCGTTCGTCGACCCCGACGACATCGCCGTGATCCTCTACACGTCGGGCACCTCGGGCACGCCGAAGGCCGCGCTGCTGCGCCACCGGCACCTCACCGCCTACGTGATCGGCACCGTCGAGTTCGCCGGCGCCGACCCCGACGACGCCGCGCTCGTCACCGTGCCGCCGTACCACATCGCCGGCATGGCGAACCTGCTGTCGAACATCTACGCCGGCCGTCGCATCGTCTACCTCGACGCCTTCGACGCCGAGGTCTGGCTCGACACCGTGCGCCGCGAAGGCGTCACCCAGGCGATGGTCGTGCCGACCATGCTGGCCCGCGTCGTCGCCCACCTCGACGGCGCCCAGGCCGAGGTCCCCACGCTGCGCACGCTGTCCTACGGCGGCGCCCGCATGCCGCTGCCGGTGCTCGAGCGGGCGCTCGAGCTGTTCCCCGGCACCGGGTTCGTGAACGCCTACGGCCTCACCGAGACCTCCTCCACCATCGCCCTCCTGGGCCCCGACGACCACGCCGCCGCCTTCGCCGGCGACCCGGAGGCCAAGGTGCGCCTCGGTTCGGTCGGCAAGGTCCTGCCGGGCATCGAGGTCGAGGTCCGCGACGAGCTCGACCAGCCCCTCCCGGTCGGCGAGGTCGGCCTGGTGTTCCTGCGGGGCGAGCAGATCTCGGGTGAGTACGACCAGGGCTCGGTCGTCGACGACCAGGGCTGGTTCCCCACCCGCGACCGCGGCTGGATCGACGTCGAGGGCTACCTCTTCATCGAGGGCCGCGCCGACGACACCATCATCCGCGGCGGCGAGAACATCGCCCCGGCCGAGATCGAGGACGTCCTCGTGCGTCACGACCTCGTCACCGACTCCGTGGTCGTCGGCATCCCCGACGACGAGTGGGGCCAGCGCATCGCCGCGGTGGTCGTGCTCGAGGAGGGCGCCAGCCTCACCGCCGACGAGCTGCAGGACTACTGCCGGCTCCACCTGCGCGGCTCCAAGACCCCGGAGATCATCGAGTTCCGGGCCGAGCTGCCCCGCACGCCCACCGGCAAGCTCCTCCGCCGCGAGGTCGTCGCCGACCTGACGGCCTGATCGTCCGACACGGGCCGGTCGACGGGGACGATGGACTTCGCCCTCGACGACCGGCTCCGTGCCGTGCAGGCGGAGGCCGAGGCCTTCGCCGCCGACGCGGTGGCCCGCTTCGGTGCGGCCCACGACTCGTGGATCTGCGGGTTCTCCCGCGAGCTCTCACGTGAGCTCGGTGAGCGGGGATGGCTGGGCATGTCCTGGCCGGTCGAGCACGGCGGCGGAGGTCGGCCGCCCATCGAGCGGCTGCTCGTCACCGAGGCGCTGATCGCGGCCGGTGCACCCGTGGCCGCGTCGTGGTTCGCCGACCGGCAGATGGGCCCGACGCTGATCGCCTACGGCACCCCCGAGCAGCAGGCCCGCCACCTGCCGCCGATGCTCGCCGGTGAGTCGACCTGGTGCATCGGCATGAGCGAGCCCGACAGCGGCTCCGACCTCGCCTCGCTCTCGACCCGAGCCGTGCGCGACGGCGACGAGTGGGTCATCGACGGTCGCAAGATCTGGACGAGCTTCGCCGACCGGGCCGACCACTGCTACCTGATCTGCCGCACCGACTCGGTGCCCGGGCGGCCCCACCTGGGCATCAGCGAGATCATCGTCCCGATGGACACGCCCGGCATCGAGGTGCGGCCCATCCGCGACCTCACCGGGGCCGAGCACTTCAACGAGGTGTGGTTCGACGGGGTCAGGGTGCCGGTCGGGAACCTGGTCGGTGTCGAGGGGGCGGCGTTCTCCCAGACCATGCGCCAGCTCGAGCACGAGCGCGGCGGCATCGACCGGTTGGTGTCGAACCGGCGCCTTCTGCTGTGGGCGCTCGAGCGGGCCGACGGCAACGACCGCGTCGTGCGCCAGGAGATCGCCGAGCTCGAGATCGGCTACCGGGTCGGCCGGCTGATGGTCGTGCGAGGCGTGCTCGGCCAGGCCCCGGCCGGGTTCAGCGCGGTCACCAAGTGCCTCTGCACCGAATACGAGCAGCGGGTCGCCGACTTCGTCGGGCGCGTCGCCGGCGCGGAGGCGATGCTGTGGGGCGAGCTCGGCATCGGGATCGTCTACGCCCCGGCGTACACGATCATGGGGGGCACCTCGAACGTGATGCGCACCATCGTCGCCGAGCGCATCCTGGGGCTTCCCCGCTGAGGCGGGCGGCCCTCCCGCTGTCGTCCGTCGATCCGCCGTCCGTCCGCCTGAGAGGACCGAGATGATCCAGCTCGAGATCGCCGACCGCGTCGCCACGATCACCCTCGACGACCCGGACCGGCGCAACACGATCTCGTCCGCGCTGAACGCCGAGCTGATCACCACGATGGACGAGCTCGAGCAGCGCGAGGACGTCGGGGCCCTGGTGGTCACCGGCGCCGGGCGGGCGTTCTGTGCGGGCGCCGACCTCGACGATCTGGCGGCGTGCCGCGACGAGGAGACCCTCCGGGGGATCTACTCCGGCTTCCTGCGGGTGGCCGGCTCGCCGTTGCCCACGGTGGCGGCGGTGAACGGCCCGGCCGTGGGTGCGGGGCTCAACATGGCCCTGGCCTGCGACGTGATCGTGGCCGGAGCATCGGCTCGCTTCGACACCCGCTTCCTGCAGATCGGCCTGCATCCCGGGGGCGGCAACACGTGGCGGTTGCGGCGCATCACCGACCTCCAGTCGACGATGGCGCTGGTGGTGTTCGGTGAGGTCGTCGACGGCGCCCGGGCCGCCGAGATCGGCCTGGCGTGGTCGTGCGTGCCCGACGCCGAGCTGCTCGAGGTCGCCCGTGCGCTCGCGGGGCGAGCGGCGGCCGGCCCGCCTGAGCTGGTGCGGCGCATGAAGGCGACCATCCAGGCCACCGATGCCGTCACCACCTCCGAGGAGGCGGTGGCCCTCGAGGTCGGGCCCCAGCTGTGGTCGCTCGGCCAGCCGGTGTTCCTCGAGCTGCTCGACCGCCTGCGGGCGCAGATGAAGAAGGCGGACCGCTGAGCGGCGACCCGCGCTGGGAGGTGGCGGCGCCCCTCGGTGGCGCCGCCCTCGCCGCGTTCGCGGACGCGACCGGGGTGGGCTCGCCCGAGCCGGAGCTGGCACGGGTCGAGGCCGTCGGCCTGGTCCGTGAACGGTCGGAGCTCACGGGCTGGGCACCGCAGGGGCGCATCACCGCCGGCGGCTCGGGTCGACTTCTGCCCGGCGCCGACGGCTGGCTGGCGGTGAGCCTGCCCCGCCTCGACGACCTCGACCTGTTGCCGGCCTGGCTCGGCGTCGACGAGATCGACCCCGCCGACGACCGGGTGCCGTGGGACGCGGTGGCCGAGCGCCTCGGGACGTTGCCGGTGGACGAAGGGGCGGCCCTCGGACAGGAGCTCGGGCTGGCCGTGGCGGTCGTGGCCGACGCCGAGCGGCTGCTCACAGGCGACGAGCAGCTGGCCGCCCGGGGCACCCTCGACGCGCGGTGCACCCACATCCCGACGCAGGCGGGCGCCCGGGTCGCGGGCCGGTCGGTCGAGGGGCTGCGGGTGGTCGACCTGTCGTCGCTCTGGGCGGGGCCGACGTGCGCCCGCCTCCTCACCCGGGCCGGTGCCTCGGTCGTGAAGGTCGAGTCGACGACCCGCCCCGATGGTGCCCGACGGGGCAACCACGAGTTCTACGAGCGGCTGCACGAAGGGCAGGCCGAGCGGTCGGTGCCGTTCGAGACGGACGAGGGCCGCGCCGAGCTCGGGGCCTTGCTGGCCGGGGCCGACGTGGTGATCGAGGGGTCGAGGCCTCGCGCCCTCGACCGGCTCGGCATCGACCCCGCCGAGGTCGTGGCGGAGCGCCCCGGCACGGTGTGGCTGTCGATCACCGCCTACGGCCGGACCGGCCCGTGGCGCGACAGGGTGGGGTTCGGTGACGACTGCGCGGCCGCCGGCGGGCTCGTGGCCTGGACCGCCGACCGCTCACCGGCGTTCGTGGCCGATGCGGTGGCCGATCCGCTCACCGGCATGGTGGCGGCCGCGCTGGTGGCGGGCGCCGTTCGGGACGGCGGGGGAGTGGTGCTCGACGTCGCCCTGCGGGAGGTCGCCCGGGCGGCGGCCGTCGGCGCCGAGCCGGCGTGGTGACCGACGTGACCGGCCGCGGCACCCATCCCGTCCTGTTCCGCTGCGTCGAGGTCGACGGCCACGACGGCAACGTCGAGGTGCTCGTCGTCGACGGCGTGGTGGCCGAGGTCGGGGTCGGCCTGGTGCCGAAGGGTGAGGTCGAGGTGGTCGCCGGCGACGGTGGATCCCTCATCCCCGGGCTGCACGACCACCACGTCCACCTGCTGGCGATGGCGGCCCGCTCCGCCGGGCTCGACCTCGACGCTGTCGGGTCCGCGGTCGGCGTCGACGCCGCCATCCGTGCCGCCGCCTCGGCTTCCGTCGCCTCCCCCCACGAAACGGTGCGCAGAACCCGTGCTGGAGGGCAGGAGATGCGCACCGTTTCCGGGTCGGAGCGGCCCGGGTGGGTGCGGGCGTCGGGGTACGACGAGCACCGGCACGGGGCGATGGATCGGTGGCGGCTCGATGCGCTGGTGCCCGGGGTCCCGGTGCGGGTGCAGCACCGCAGCGGTCTCGGATGGGTGCTCTCGACCGTCGGGCTCGAGCGGGTCGGGTTGATCGACGGCGACGGCATGGTGGCGGCCGACCGGCCCGACGGGGTGGAGGTCGATGCCGACGGCCGCCCCACCGGGTGGCTGCACCGCCTCGACGGCTGGCTGGGCGAGCGGGTGCCGCCGTCGGCCCTCGACCTCGCCGTCACCGGCCGGTGCCTCGCCACGGCGGGCATCACCGGGGTCACCGATGCGACCTTCGCACTGGGGCCCGAACGGGCTGCGCTGCTGCGGGCCGCCGTCGAGCGGGGTGACATCGCTCAACGCCTGGTGCTCCTCGGGGTGGAGCCGGACGACGTGGCCGGCGACTGGGCGACGGTCGGTCCGGCCAAGCTGCTGGCCGACGAGGCCCTGGGGCTCGACCCGTCGGAGCTGGCCCACCGCATCGCCGTCCACCACGGCGCCGGGCGGGCGGTCGCCATCCACGCCGTCACGCGCGCCGAGAACGTGGCCGCGGTGACCGCGCTGGCCGAGGCCGGGCCCTTCCCGGGCGACCGCATCGAGCACGGCTCGGTGCTGCCCGCCGACCTCGATCCGCTCCTCGTGGCCGGCGGGGTGACCGTGATCGTGCAGCCGTCGCTGGTGGCGGAGCGGGGCGACCACCACCTGCGGGAGGTCGAGCCCGACGACCTCCCGTTCCTCCACCGCCACGCCTCGTTGCTGGCGGCGGGGGTCAGGGTCGGCGTGGGCAGCGACGCCCCCGTGACGTCGGCCGACCCGTGGGCCGGCATCGCGGCAGCGTCTTCCCGGGCGACCCGTGGCGGCGCGGTTGTCGGCGCGGCGGAGGCCGTTGCTCCCGCCACGGCGCTCGGTTGGTACCTCGCCGACCCGCTCGACCCGGGTGGGCCTCCCCGCCGGGTCGTCGCCGGCGCAGCCGCCGACCTGTGCCTGCTCGACGCACCCCTCGCCGACGTGCTGGCCGCGCCCTCGGCCACCAGGGTGCGGGCCACGTGGGTGGGCGGCAGGCTGGTGCACCCATGACCCCGATCCTGTCGCCCGACGAGGCGCTCGCCCTGGTGGCCGACGGCCTCGACGACACGACGGTCGGTGCGCTGGCCGGTCGCCCGCTGCTGGCGGTCGCGGTCGACGGCGACCCCCGCTCGGAACAGGTCGTCTCCCGCCTGGCCGGGGTGCTGCGCGAGTCGCCGGTGGTGCTCGTCGGCATCGCCACGGGCGACGGGCCGCCGCCGGGCACCGGCATCGGCCTCGACGTGCTGTTGTGCGACGGCGCCGTCGGCCGTGCGCCCCGGCCGTGGGTCGCCTGCCCTGACGGGGCGGAGGCCGAGCTCGAGCGCCTGGCCGCCACCGTCCACCAGTCGCCGGGGGCGTCGGTCGCGCTGGCCCAGCTCCTGCGGGTGGGCGAGCCGTTGTCGGCTGCCGACGCCGTGGTCGCCGAGTCGTGGGTCTACAGCCTCCTGCAGGCCGGCCAGCACCACCGCGAGTGGCTCGACGTGCGGGCCGACCGCGCCCGCAAGCCCCGGCCCGACCGCCCGGTCGTGGTGGTCGACCGACGGGGGTCGGTGCTGGCCCTGGCCTTTGACCGTCCCGAGGTGCGCAACGCCTACGGCACCCGCAGCCGCGACGAGCTCGTCGCCGCGCTGCAGCTGGCGGCGGTCGACGAGTCGGTCGAGGTGGTCGAGCTGCGGGGCAACGGCCCGGCCTTCTGCAGCGGTGGCGACCTCGACGAGTTCGGCACCGCCGGCGACGCCGCCGCCGCCCACGTGGTGCGCACGACCCGCAACGCCGGCATCCAGCTCGCGCGATTGGCCGATCGGGTGCACGCCTTCGTGCACGGCCCCTGCGTCGGTGCCGGGGTCGAGCTGCCGGCCTTCGCCCGGCGGGTCACGGCGCGTTCGGACGCCACCTTCCTGCTGCCGGAGGTGGCCATGGGCCTGGTGCCCGGCGCCGGCGGCACGGCCAGCATCCCCCGGCGCATCGGACGCCACCGCACCGCCCATCTGGCCATCGCCGGCCGGGCGATCGACGCCGTCACCGCCCTCGACTGGGGCCTGGTCGACGCCGTCGACGACGATGCCTTCCCCGCCGCCTGACCCCTGCCGGAGCCGACCCCGATGAGCGACACGCCAGACACCAGTGATACCGGCGGCACCGGCGATCCGACCGCCGGATCGAGCGACTGGTCGACGTGGCGTCAGCGGGTCGACCTCGGCGAGTACGACGAGCGGTGGGAGCGCATGGCCGCCGCCGGCGAGAACCCCCACGGCGAGGCCGACCTCGTCGGCCGCTACGAACCGACGTCGGTGCTCGACGCGGGCTGTGGCACCGGGCGGGTGGGCATCGAGCTGGCCCGCCGCGGCATCGAGGTGGAGGGTGCCGACCTCGATCCTGACCTGCTCGAGCGGGCCCGGGCCAAGGCCCCGGAGCTGGCGTGGCACCTGTCCGACCTGGCCGGGCTCGACCTCGGCCGCACCTTCGACGTGGTGGTGATGGCCGGCAACGTCGTCGGGTTCGTCGCCGCGCCGGACCGGCCGGCGGCGGTGGCCGCGGTCGCCGCCCACGTGGCGCCTGGCGGCCGGTTGATCTCGGGCTGCCAGCTGCGGGCGGGCTGGCCCTCCATCGACGACTATGACCGGTGGTGCGCCGCCGCCGGGCTCGAGCTGGAGGACCGCTTCGCCACCTGGGCCGGCGACCCCCTCGGCCCCTCGCCCGACTACAGCGTCGCCGTCCACCGCCGCCCGGTCACCTGACCTGCCCTCGTCGTGTCGTTCTGGCATGCGTTTTGCACCACTGGTGGTGGGCGGGTTCAAGTGATCGTTGCAACGTTCTGGTCGAGTTGGTTGGTTCCAGCTCGAGTGGGAGGTTGTCGTGGGCAATGCGAACAGTGGCCGGTATCCGAAGCTGACGCCCGAAGAACGCAAGCGGATCATCGGTCTGGTCGCGGATGGTTTGCCGGCTGCCGAGGTGGCCAGAGAGGTCGCCCGCTCGACCGGGTTCGTGTATCGGGTGATCCAAGCGGTGGGCGGTGTTGCTCGCCGCCAGGATTGGGATCCCTCACCCGCTCGACTCTCGGCAGGTGAACGCGAACAGATCCGGTCGGGACTGGACGCAGGCGAGTCGTTCGCGGCGATCGCCCGGCAGTTGGGGAGGGCGACCTCGACAGTGTCGCGAGAGGTGAACGCCAATGGCGGCCGGACCAGATACGCGGGATGGCGGGCTCATCGCCGCGCCGCCGAGCTCGCCCGGCGCCCCAAGATCGCGAAGCTCGCCGGGTGTCCGCGGCTGCGGGCCCAGGTCGAAACGTGGCTCGAACAGGAGTTGTGGTCCCCGACCCAGATCTCGGCGCAGTTGCGTCTCGAGTTCCCGGACGATCCCATGATGCGGGTGTCGCCCGAGACGATCTACCAATCGCTCTACGTGCAAGGCCGTGGCGCTCTGCGCAAAGAGCTCGCGTCGTGTCTGCGCACCGGACGAGCAATCCGCCGCCAAAGGTCCCGCCTCGACACCCGCGGCCAGATACCGGACATGGTCATGATCTCCGAGCGACCCGCCGAGATCGACGACCGCGCCGTGCCCGGCCACTGGGAAGGCGACCTCATCATGGGCAAGAACAACCGTTCCGCGATCGGGACCCTCGTCGAACGTTCCACCCGATACGTCCTGTTGCTACACCTCGACGGCGACCACACCGCGCAGACAGTCCGCGACGCGATGACCGCGAAGGTCAAGACCCTCCCCGAGCACCTGGTCCGGTCGATCACCTGGGACCAGGGCTCGGAGATGTCCCAACACACACGATTCAGCATCGACACCGGTGTCGACGTCTACTTCTGTGACCCGCACTCACCTTGGCAGCGCGGCTCAAACGAGAACACCAACGGACTGCTCCGCCAATGGTTCCCGAAAGGAACCGACCTCTCGGTCCACTCCGAAGCCGACCTCGACACCGTCGCCTACAAGCTCAACAACCGGCCTCGACAGACCCTGGGCTGGATGAAACCATCCCAAGCACTCGACCAACTCGTTGCGCCCACCGATTGAACCCGCCGTGCAAAACGCATGCCAGAACGGGGACGGGGTGGGGGAGAGGTGGGGTGGAATCGGGTGGGAGCTGGTGCCACGCCTACGATCGGACGCCGTGAGCACCGGGTCCGGCATCGTCGTCACCGCCACCCGCCGTCGCGCCGACGGTGGGCCGAGCGCCCGTGCCCTGTTGATCTCCGTGATCGGCCAGTGGCTGCCGCCGGAGAACGAGCCGGTGTGGAACGCCGCCCTCGTCGGGGCCCTCGAGGCCCTCGGCATCGAGGAGCGGGCGGCCCGCCAGGCGATCAACCGCACGGCGTCCGACGGGTGGCTCGAGGGCGAGTCGGTCGGCCGCTACACCCGCTGGCGGATCACCCCCGTGGGGCGTCGCCTGCTCGACACCGCCCGCAACCGCCTCTCGCGCTCGCTGTTCCGCGATCCGTGGGACGGCCGGTTCCTGCTCCTGCTGCTCACCGGCGCCGGCCCCGACCGGGCCACCCGCGAGCGCCTCGCCACCCGGCTCGACTTCGAGGGCTTCGGCATCCTCGGGCCGAACCTCTGGATCTCGGCCGACCGCCGGGCCCAGGCGGGGGCCGAGTCGTTGCTGCAGGAGTTCGAGCTCCCCGGTCCGGCCCTCCTGTTCGACAGCACCACCGTCGAGGGCGCCGAGACGCCGGCCGAGGTCGTGGCCATGGCGTGGGACCTCGACTCGGCCCGCGCCGCGCACGAGGCCTTCCTCGCGGCCTTCGACGGTGTCGTGCCGGCCGACGATCGTGAGGCCTTCGCCCTCACCACCCGCCTGTCGCACGAGTGGCGCCATCTGCTCAGCATCGACCCCGCCCTCCCGCCGGAGCTGTTGCCCGCCGACTGGCCGGGTTGGAAGGCCACCGAGCTGTTCCACCACTGCCGCACCGAGTGGGATGCCGGGGCGACCGCGTTCTACGCGCAGCTCGCCGAGGAGTCGGCCGCCTCCTAGCGGCCGGCCGTTGTGGCCGTCGTGGCTCCGGCGCTCAGGCGTCGGTGGTGACCACGAACTCCTGGTCGCGGTCGATGGTGTGGGCGCCGTCGCGGTTCGTCCAGCGCCACGACGCCGAGACCCGCGCCCCGGCCCGGGCCACCTTGGGCACGCCGTGCTCCCAGTCGAGCTGGCAGCGGCCGCCCATCACCAGCAGGTCGCCCGAGGCGGGGGAGAGGTCGATCGAGCGGCCGCCGCCGTGGGGTCGCACGAGGAACGGGCGACGGGCCCCGAGCGTGAGCACGGCGACCATGGTGTCGGTGAGCTGGCGCAGCTCCCGGTCGCGGTGGAAGGCCACGCTGTCGTTGCCGTCGCGGTAGTGGTTGAGGCCCGGCCCACCGAACGGTCGGTCGTAGCGCTCACCCAGGGCCTTGCGCGCCTCGGCGAGGGCCGGGTGGGGCGCCGGCGACTCGGCCCGGTACCAACACGAGAGCCGCGGGTCGTCGAGCACCCGGTCGTACATGCGGCGGCGGTGGCAGCGCCACGGCGCAGTGGCGATGAGCTCGGCGCACAGCTCGTCGGCTCCGTCGACGAAGCCGGGGGTGACGTCGATCCAGGAGGTGGCGTCGAGCTGGATGCGCTCGGTGCGCGCCCCGTCGGCGATCGCCGGCGCTCCCAGCGCGAACAACGACCCCTGCCACTGGACCACCCCGCCAGCGTAGACGAACAGGTGTTCGTTCACCACGCGGTCGCTTCGAGGGGACCGACCGGATGCCCACGCCGCCGAACGTGGAACCTCCGCCACGACCAACGTACCGCGAGGGAGGGGGCTTGCCGCAAACGACCGAACCGTGCTCACGATGACCGTCCGCTGTGTCGAGCCCGACCAGCACCTCGGGGGAGGAGATGTGGATGGATGAGTCCGGAGCAGTGACGGCCGAGCACGCGGTGGTGATCGCCGGAGGTGGACCGACGGGGTTGATGCTCGCCGCCGAGCTGGCGTTGGCCGAGGTCGACGTGGTCGTGGTGGAGCGGCGCACGACCCAGTTCGTCGACGGGTCGCGTGCCGGGGGCCTGCACTCCCGCACGCTCGAGGTGCTCGACCAACGCGGCGTGGCCGACCGGTTCGTCTCGGCCGGGACGACGCACCCGTTCGTGTTCGACGGTGGGGTGATGCTCGACCTCAGCGACTTCCCGACCCGCCACAACCACCTGCTGGCGCTGTGGCAGAGCGAGTTCGAGCCGATCCTGGCCGGGTGGGTCGACGAGCTCGGCGTGCCGGTGCTGCGGGGCCGCGAGGTCACGGGCTTCACCCAGGACGACTCGGGGGTCGACGTCGAGGTCTCCGACGGCTCGTCGATCCGGGCCCGGTACCTCGTCGGCTGCGACGGCGGCCGCAGCCTGGTGCGCAAGGCCGCCGGCATCGACTTCGTCGGCCTCGACCCCTCGACGGCGTGGCTGATCGCCGAGGTCGAGATGGTCGATCCCGAGTTGGGCATGCGCCGCGAGGGCGGGGGCATCGGCCCGGTCGACCCGGCTGGGGGCGGAGGGCCCTACCGGGTCGTGCTCCCGCGGCCGTACGTCGCCGAGGTCGGCGAGCCCACCCTCGACGATCTGAGGGCCGCGCTGGTCGATGCCTACGGCTCCGACTTCGGCGCCGACGACCCGACCTGGATCTCCCGCTTCACCGACATGGCCCGCCAGGCCGACCCGTACCGGAAGGGCCGGGTGCTGCTGGCCGGCGATGCTGCCCACGTGCACCCGCCGCAGGGTGGCCAGGGTCTCAACGTCGGGGTGCAGGACGCGGTGAACCTCGGCTGGAAGCTGGCCCAGGTGATCCGGGGTGTCTCGCCCGAGACGCTGCTCGACAGCTACCAGGCCGAGCGCCACCCGGTCGGCGCCCGGGTGCAGGAGCACACGAAGGCCCAGGTCGCCCTGGCCCAGCCCGACGAGCGCCACCAGGCGCTGCGCGAGTCGATGGCGGCGCTGCTCGCCATGGAGGAGCCTCGTCGCCATGCCGTGGGGATGCTCTCCGGCCTCGACATCCACTACGACCTCGGCGAGGGCCATCCGCTGCTCGGTCGGCGCGTTCCCGACCTCGACCTGCAGACGGCGGAGGGGGCCACCACCGTCTTCGCGCTGCTCCACGCCGCGCGGCCGGTGCTGCTGAACCTCGGCGAGCCGGGTCGGTTCGACCTCGGGCCGTGGGCCGACCGGGTGCGCGTCGTCGACGCCACCCACGACGGACCGTGGGAGCTGCCGGTCATCGGCACGGTCGACGCGCCGTCGGCCGTGCTGATCCGTCCCGACGGCTACGTCGCCTGGGTCGGTGAGCCCGTCGACGCCGACCTGACCCGGGCCCTCGAGACCTGGTTCGGCCCGGGATCCACGCCTGGCTAGCGGCGCCGAGGAACAGGCCCTGCCGGCCCGACAATGGGGTCCTTCGGCCGGGGGAACGCCGAGGCCCCGGAGGTAGGTTCCGAGACGAAGCAGATACGAGCACGGTGCCCGCCCGGTGTCGGCTCCTCATCCGTCGCTCCAGACCCTGGTGACCAGTCGCATCCCCCAGGGAGAGCCATGACTGACGTCGACGAGGTCAACGTCGCAGCACCGGTGCCAGGCGAGGCTCCTTCGTCCCGACCCCGGGCGATGCGGTCGGCCCGGGACGAGGAGAAGGCCCGGTCGCTCGGCCTGACCTCCGCCACCGGCCTGGTGGTCGGCAGCATCGTCGGCACCGGCGTGTTCACCATGCCCGCGGTCCTTGCCGGCGCCGGGACGATGGGGATCATCGTCCTCGGGGTCATCGCCCTCGGCGCCATGGTCCTTGCCGTCCTCTTCGGGCAGCTGGCGAAGCGGGTGCCGAACAGCGATGGCGGCCTCTACGCGTACTCCCGTCACGAGTTCGGTGACTTCGCCGGCTACCTGGTCGGCTGGTGCTACTGGATCCAGTCGTGGGCGGGCAACGCCGCCATCGTCGCCTCGTGGGTCTTCTACGTCGACGCGCTCTTCGGCCTGGAGAACCCGAGCGGGATGACCAACTGGGGAATCGCACTCGTCGGGCTCTGGGTGCCCGCACTGGTGAACCTCGCTGGCATCCGGCAGATGGCGTGGTTCCAGAACATCACCGTGGTGCTCAAGTTCCTTCCGCTGCTGTTCGTCGGCATCGTCGCTTGGTTCTTCATCGACAAGGCCAACTTCGGGGCGTTCAACGCCTCGGGCGGCAGCCTGTACAGCGGCATCGGCATCGCCGCCGGTGTGGCCCTGTTCTCGTTCATCGGCGCCGAGGCCGCGGCCATCACGGCCAAGCGGGTGAAGAACCCCCGGGTGAACGTCGGTCGGGCCTCACTCCTCGGCACCGCCGCCAGCGCCATCCTCTACGTCCTCGTCACCGCCGCGGTGATGGGCCTCGTCCCCCACGACACCCTGGTCGAGACGGGCTCGCCGTTCGTCAACGCCTTCCAGAGCATGTTCTCCGGTGGCGCCTGGGCCGGGAAGTTCATCGCCGCCATCGCCGTGATCTCGGGGATCGGCGCCCTGAACGGCTGGACGCTGATCGTCACCGAGACATCCCGGGCCATGGCCGACGACGACCTCTTCCCTCGCCCCTTCGGCTGGACCGACAAGCGCGACACGGCGTGGTTCGGCATCGTCGTCGGCACCGCGCTGCCGTCGATGCTCATGCTGTGGCGCTACACGAGCGGGTCGGGCCTCACGGTCTTCACCTACCTCGTGAACCTCACGGTCGTCACCGTGGCGATCCCGTACTTCTTCTCCGCCCTCGCCCAGCTCACCTACCTGGTGTCGAGGCGTCGCCCGGTCTCCGGCTGGATGCTCGCCCGTGACCTCGCCGTGGCCGGCACCAGCATCCTCTTCTCGATGTGGGTGACCTTCGCCGCGGGCTACCAGGTCGTCTACCAGGCCCTCGTCGTCATCCTCGCGGGGATGATCTTCTACGCCTTCCTCAACGCCCGCCGTCAGCGGCTGGGCGAGACGCCGGAGCCCGTGGACATCCCGGCCGACGCGTCGTCGCTCGACGAGGCACCGATCCTCCACAGAGAGAGCACCTCATGACCTTCGCCGTGAACTCCGAGACCGGCCGGCTCCACGAGGCGATCGTGCATCGCCCCGGCCTGGAGCTCTCGCGCCTCACCCCCGAGAACATCGGTGCCCTCCTGTTCGACGACGTCATGTGGGCGTCGAAGGCCAAGGAGGAGCACGACGCCTTCGCCGAGGCGCTCCGCGACAAGGGCGTGAAGGTGCACTACTACGCCCACCTGCTGGCCGAGACCCTCGACCTGCCCGACGGGCGCGACTTCGTCCTCGACCGCGTCTGCACCCCGGAGATCCTCGGGCCCACGCTGGTCGACCCCGTGCGGCGCCTGTTCGACGACCTCGACGGCGCGGCCCTGGCCGAGCTCCTGGTGGGCGGGGTCCTGAAGGCCGACCTCCACCCGCTGCACACCCACAGCCTCACGTGGGAGATGTTGAAGGCCGACGACTTCGTGCTGGCGCCGCTGCCGAACCACCTCTTCCAGCGGGACAACTCGTGCTGGATCTACGGCGGGGTCACCATCAACCCGATGGCCATGCCGGCCCGTCGCCGCGAGACGTTGCACACGACGGCGATCTACCGGTTCCACCCGATGTTCGCCGACGCCGACTTCGTCACGTACTACGGAGGCGAGGACCGCGAGTACCAGCCGGCCACCTTCGAGGGCGGCGACGTGCACGTCATCGGCCACGGGGCCGTGCTCATCGGCATGGGCGAGCGGACGACGCCGATGGCCGTCGAGGCCGTCGCCCGGGCGTTGTTCGACGCCGGCCAGGCCACCCGGGTCGTGGCCATCGAGCTCCCGCACAGCCACGCCTTCATGCACCTCGACACCGTGATGTCGATGGTCGACACCGCCACGTTCGTTCGCTACGGCTACCTCGACCCGGCGTTGCGGAGCTGGACCATCTCCGCCGCCGACCAGCCGGGCGCGCTGACCGTGGCGAGCAACGCCGACCTCTGGGTCACCCTGGCCGAGATCCTCGAGGTCCCCGAGATCACGGTGCTCACCACCGACGAGGACATCCGGGCGGCCGAGCGCGAGCAGTGGGACGACGGCACGAACTACCTGGCCGTCTCGCCCGGTGTGGTCATGGGCTACGAGCGCAACGTGGCCACCAACACGATGTTGCGCAAGCACGGCATCGAGGTGGTCACCATCGCGGGCAGCGAGCTGGGCCGCGGCCGTGGTGGGCCGAGGTGCATGACCTGCCCGATCGTGAGGGACGCCTCGTGACGGCGACCGTGGTGGACCCCCACGCCGTGGACCTGCGCGGGCGGAGCCTGCTGAAGGTCCACGACCTGACCAAGGTCGAGTTCCTCCACCTCGTCGAGCTCGGCGATCGGCTCCGGACGGAGAAGCGCAGCGGGGTCGAGCGCCAGCGGATGGTGGGCCGGAACGTCGCGCTCATCTTCGAGAAGGCCTCGACCCGGACGCTCATCGCCTTCGAGGTCGGCGCTCACGACCAGGGGGCCCACGTCACCTACCTCGGCCCCCAGATGTCGCACCTCGGGCACGGGGAGTCGGTGAAGGACACCGCCCGGGTGCTGGGGCGCATGTTCGACGGCATCGAGTACCGCGGGTTCGGCCAGGACATCGTCGAGACCCTCGGCGCCTGGGCCGGCGTCCCGGTGTGGAACGGGCTCACCGACACGTGGCACCCGACCCAGATGCTCGCCGACGTGCTCACGATGCGCGACCACTCACCCAAGCCGCTCGAGCAGATCGCGATCTGCTACCTGGGTGACGCCCGGAACAACACCGCCAACTCGCTGCTGGTCACCGGCGCCCTGATGGGCCTCGACGTGCGCCTGGCCGGCCCCGCCGATCTGCTGCCGTCGCCCGAGGTGCGGGCCCTCGCCGATGGCCTCGCTGTCGGATCCGGTGCCCGCGTCACCGTCACCCCCGACCGCTTCGAGGCGGTCGACGGGGCCGACTTCCTCTACACCGACGTCTGGGTCTCGATGGGCGAGCCGGTCTCGGACTGGGCGGAGCGGATCGAGCAGCTCATCCCGTACCAGGTCAACGCCGCGCTGATGGCGGCCACCGGCAACCCTGACACGAGGTTCATGCACTGCCTGCCGGCGCTGCACGACACCGCCACCGAGATCGTCCGCACGGTCCACGAGCGATGGAACCTGTCGGAGCTCGAGGTGACCGACGAGGTCTTCGAGTCGTCGGCCTCGATCGTGTTCGACCAGGCCGAGAACCGGCTCCACACCGTCAAGGCGGCCATGGTCGCCACGATCGGAGACTGACGTGCTGGTCGTGATCGCCATCGGTGGCAACGCCCTGCTGGAACGGGGTGAGGCGCCGCTCGCCGACGTGCAGGAGCACCACGTGCGCGAGGCGGTGCGGGCCCTCGCCCCCCTCGCCGCCGACCACGACCTGGTGATCACCCACGGCAACGGTCCTCAGGTGGGCCTGCTGGCCAGGGAGACCTCCGTCGACCCCGAGCTCTCGACGCCCTACCCGCTCGACGTGCTCGGTGCTCAGACCCAGGGGATGCTGGGCTACTTCCTGCTCCAGGCGCTCGAGAACGAACTGCCCGGCCACCGGGTGGTCAGCCTGATCTGCCAGACGGAGGTGGCGGCCGACGATCCCGCCTTCTCCAACCCGACCAAGTTCATCGGGCCGGTCTACGGGGGTGCCGAGAGCCGGCGCCTCGCCGCCCGCCACGGCTGGCACATGGCCCACGACGGGGACGCCTGGCGCCGCGTCGTGCCCTCACCCGAGCCGATGGCCGTCGTGGAGCTGGCCACCATCCGCTCGCTCGTCGGTGACGGCGCCGTCGTGGTGGTCTGCGAGGGTGGGGGTGGCATCCCCGTGACCCGTCGGGCGGACGGGACGCTGTGCGGCGCCGAGGCCGTCATCGACAAGGACCTCACCGCAGCGCTGCTGGCCCGTCAGCTCGGCGCCGACGCCCTGCTGATCCTCACTGACGTCGCCAACGTGGAGACCGGCTTCGGCACCCCCGCAGCCCGACCCATCGGCCGCACGACCATCGACGAGCTGCGCCGCCTGACGTTCCCCGCGGGCTCCATGGGCCCGAAGGTCGACGCCGCCTGCCGTTTCGTCGAGGCCACCGGCAGGCCGGCGATGATCGGACGGATCGCCGACGCGGGCGAGCTGCTCGCCGGCACGTGCGGCACCGTGGTGGGACCGTCACCGGCAGACATCCCGCCCGTGGTCACCTCCGATCCGGTCCGAGCTGAACCAACCCGACGAACCGACCGACCTGACCGGCGGGGATGACCGCCGATGCGGCGAGCACCCGCACGGTGGTCGTCGCGCTGGCCAGCAACCTCGGCGTCGCCGGGGCCAAGATCGTGGCGGCCCTGCTCACCGGATCGGTCGCGATGCTGGCCGAGGCCTGGCACGCGGTGGCCGACACCGGCAACCAGGTGCTCCTCGTCGCCCAGCGCCGCAGCGGCCGGCCGCGGGATGAACGCCACCCGTTCGGCCACGGCCGCGAGGCCTACTTCTGGGCCCTGATCGCCTCGATCGGGGTGTTCAAGGCCGGTGCGGTGTTCTCCCTGCGCGAGGGGATCACCGAGATCCTCCACCCGACGGGCACCTCGGGCTTCGTCGTCGTCTACAGCGTGCTGGCGGTGTCTGTCGTGCTCGACTCGGTGTCGCTCGTCCGGGCCGTCCGCCAGCTGCGGGTCGAGGCGGACCACCTCCGCCGTGACTTCCTCGATCAGGTGATGCTCACCTCCGACCCCACGGTCCGGGCGGTCTTCGCCGAAGACGCGGCGGCCATCGTGGGTGACGTGATCGCCTTCGCGGGCGTGGCCATCCAGCAGGCCACCGGGTCGACGACGGCCGAGGCGGTGGCCGCCATCGCCATCGGCCTGTTGCTGATCGGCGTCGGCGTGGAGCTGGCCCGCCGCAACCACGACTTCCTCCTCGGCGAGCAGGTGCCGGCATCGGTGAAGGCGCCGGTCGAGGCGTTCATCCTCGGATCCCCGGGTGTGGTCTCGGTCAGCGAGCTGCTCGTCACCTTCGTCGGGCCGCGTCGGGTGTGGGTGCTCGCCCGCATCGACGTCGCCGACGACCTCCGCGGCGACGAGGTGGAGGCCCTGGTGCGCGCCATCGAGTCCGGCCTCGCCGCCGAGTCCGAGTACGTCGACCGGGTGGATGTCGTCCCGATCGGCCCTGCCCGCCTGCCCGCCGGCCCGTTGGCCGAGCGGGCATGACCCCCCACCACACGACCAGGAGCACACGATGACGACGATGTTGGCAGGACGACTGGACCTCGAGACCCTGACCTTCGGGGTGACCGAGGTCGAGGTGCCCGAACCCGGGCCGGGGGAGGCTCGCATCCGTGTGGGTGCCGCAGGCATCTGCCTCTCCGACGTGCACCTCATCGACGGGACGCTCGGCAAGGCCACGATCGCCGCCACCGGCACCTACCAGCCGGTGGTGACCCTCGGCCACGAGGTCGCCGGCACGGTCGACTGCCTCGGCCCCGGCGTGCCAGACCATTGGAAGGTCGGCACCCGGGTTCTGCTCTCGGCGGGGAAGCGGTGTGGCATCTGCCGGCCCTGCCGGTTCGACACCGGGCCGTGCCTGCGCCCGCTCACCCGCGGGGTGAACTTCGACGGGGGCTGGGCCGAGTACGCCATCACCCATCACCAGGCCATGGTCCCCATCCCTGATGACCTCCCGTTCGAGCAGGCCGCGATCATCCCCGACGCCGTCTCCACGCCCTACGCCGGGCTCATCCGCACCGGCGGTGTTCGCCAGGGCAGCTCGGTCGGGCTCTGGGGTGTGGGCGGCCTCGGGGTGCACGCGGTGCAGATCGCCCACGCGGTCGGTGCCGCGCCGATCATCGCCTTCGATCCGCTCGAGGCGGCCCGGGCCCGCGCCCTGCGCATGGGCGCCGACGTGGCCCTCGACCCGGCCGACCCCGACGCCGCCCGACAGGTGGGCGAGCTGACCGATGGCAACGGCCTCGACGTGGCTGTCGACCTCGTGGGCCATCCTCGCGTTCGCTCGCAGGCCCTGTCGTTGCTGGGGGCGAAGGGCGTGCTGAGCGTGATCGGGCTCCATCCGGGCCCGCTCGCCATCGACGACTCCGTGCTCTTCGGCTACCTCCAGCAGCAGGTGCGGGGCCACTACGGCTACGAGAACCAGGACCTGCTCGACATCGTGGCGCTGGTGCGCTGGCACCGCCTCGACCTGGCCGCCTCGGTGAGCGGTGTCCTCGACCTGGCCGATGCGGCCGAAGGCGTCCGCCGCCTGGCGGCCAAGGAGGGCGACCCGATCCGCCTCCTCCTCCGACCATGACCGGCACGACCTTGGCGAAGGCCAACCGGTGGCTCGGCATCGGGCGGACCGGTCCCGGCCGCCACCGCGAGGTGGCGGGCAGCTCCGGGCGGGCGGCCGTGCTCGGCGCCGGTGATGGTCTGCTCACCAACGTGTCGCTGATCCTCGGGGTGGCCGGGGCCAGCCCTGGCGCGGCGACGGTTCGCCTGGCCGGGATCGCCGGTCTCCTGGCCGGCGCGTTCTCCATGGCGGCCGGCGAGCTCGTGTCGGTCCGAGCCCAGGACGAGCTCGTGCAGCACGAGGTCGACGTGGAGCGGGTCGAGCTCGCCGAGGATCCGACGGGCGAGCGGGCGGAGCTGGCAGGGATGTACCGCGACCGTGGGGTGCCGGCGGCCGACGCCGACGTCGTCGCCGGGATCCTCATGGCGAACGACGTGCTGGCCCTCGACACCCACGCCCGCCTCGAGCTCGGGGTGAACCCGCAGCAGAAGGGCTCGGCGCGAAGCGCTGCGGTCGCGTCGTTCCTGGCCTTCGCGCTCGGGGCGCTCTTGCCCCTGCTCCCGTGGTTCGTCCTCACCGGCACCGAGGCGGTCGTGGCCTCGGTCGTGATCGCCTCGATCGCCGCGTTGGCGCTCGGTGCGGTGATCGGGGGCTTCAGCGCGCAGAGCCGGTGGCGCACTGCTCTGCGCCAGCTCGCCGTCGGGGCCGTCGCCGCGACCGTGACCTTCGGGGTCGGTCGCCTCCTCGGCGGCACGACGGCCTAGGACACGAGGACGGGAACAGCTAGGCGGTGAGGTCGGTGGCGGGAATCGTGCCGTCGATCACGCCGGCGGCCACGTCGACCAGCCGGAGGTTGTGGCTCCGCGCGTGGGTTCGCAGGCGCACGAACGCCTGCTCCATGTCGAGCTGCTGACGTTCGGCGACGACGCCCTTGGCCTGCTCGATCACGACCCGGCTGTTGAGGGCGTGGTTCAACTGCTCGTTGATCCGCTGGGCCTCGACCGCGGCGCCCTGCTGGAGGACCGCGATGGTGGCGATGTCGGCGAGCGCCTGCGCGGCCGCTACATCGCTCTCGGACATCGCGCCCGTCGTGGCACGGAACAGGTTGAGGGCGCCGATGACGGTTCCCCGCAGCCGCATCGGGAGCGCCTGCACCGACCGGAACCCGCCCTCGAGCGCTTCGGCGGCGAAGTGGGGCCAGGCCCGGCCGTCGGTTGCGAGGTCTGCGTCGGTGACGGGCTGGCCGCTGCGGAAGCAGTCCAGGCACGGTCCCTCCTTGGACTGCAGCTCGAACAGCTCGAGCAGCCGCATGGCGTCGCTCGACGACGCCATCACCCGCAGATCTCCCTCAGGGGCGACGAGCATGATGCCTGCGGCGTCGACGGCGAGGACCTCGACGCAGCGGTCGGCGACCAGCGTCAGGAGCTCGACCACGTCGAACTCGTCGACGAGGGTGTCGGCGAGCTCCACCATGGTCCGGGCGAGGATCGCTTCTCTGTCCATGGATCCGTCGTCCTGTCGGTTGTCGGCGATGGCGCGGCCGAGAGGCAGCGATGCTCGCGGGTCAATGGTACGGCTCATCCGGGCGCTGCTCCCGCGTCGCCGGTCGCCGGGTCGAACCGCAGGGTCCTGCCCACCACAGCGGTGGCCACGGCGGTGAGCGGCTTCCCACTGCCGAAGGCGTGGGCCCGCAGCCGGATCAGGGCCTCGGTGATGGTCACGTCGAGCTGGGCCGAGACCATCCCTGCGGCCTGGTGGACGACGTACTTGAAGTCGGCCCCGGCCTCGAGTTCGGAGGTGAGCTCGCCCGGCGCCGCATCGGCCTGGAGGACCAGGACGGCCCGGGCCGCGATGTCGGCCATCAGCAGCGCGTCCGCGTGCTGGTCGTCGCTGAGGGGCCCGACCGAGTCGCGGTAGAGGTTGAGGGCGCCCAGGCGAACGGCGCCGATGGCGAGCGGGAACCCGAACACGGCTCTCGCCCCCGCCTTCACGGCCGGCTCGGTGAAGGCAGGCCACCGCAGGATCAGGGGGTGGGCGAGGTCGACCTCCATGACCGGTCGATCGAAGCGGAACGCATCGATGCACGGGCCCTCGCCGAGCTCGAACTGCAGGTCCTCGATGACCTGGCTGACGGGATCGGTCGAGCAGAGAGACCCGCGGGGGACGTCGCCGGACATCAACATGATCCCGGCGCCGCTGGCCTCGGCGACCTCGGCGCTCACCTCGCACAGTCGCGTGGTCTCGCGGGAGGGGTCTGTCCCGTCGGCGAGCAGGGCGAGGATCCGACGACGCCGGTCCGCGCTCACCGGCACCCGACAGGGAGGGCGACCTGGGGCAACGCAGGCGGACCCATCGGCACTCTCCTCGGACTGGTCGGGCAGCGGGGGAGCACCGGGGTCCGGGGTGCGGGTCGGCGGGCGAGGCCCGACAGCTGCGTGCCGCCGCAGCGGCACCGCGGGCACGGTAGCCGCAGCATCGACCGGATCGACGGGTGGTGGGGTGCGGGCCGCGCCGGCGGTGATCACGTCGGTCACGATCGGCTCGGCCCTGGCCTCGGTCGCGTGAAGCAGTCCTTCGGCCCTGGCCGGGGCTCGACCCCCGAGTAGGGTCGCCCACGCAAGCAGGTGGTGACCGACCGGTCGCCACGATCAAGACGGTGTTGCTCCGGACCCCGGTGACCCCGCCTCCCACGTGGAAGCGAGAGCACGCCGTGTTCGACGACAAGCAGAGCGCCGACCACCGGGGCGGCGGGATCCTCGACGGACCGTCGATCTGGCCCGTCGCCGATGGCCACTCCGACGCATCGGTGGTCGACGCCATCATCCGGGGTGATCGGGATGCCCTGCTCGAGGTGTTCGATGCCCACGCCCTCGCCCTCTACGGCGTCGCCCGGCGGAGATGCCTTCCGGCCCAGGCCGCCTCGGTGGTCGAAGCGGTCGTGCTCGGCCTCTGGCACCGTCCGGAGGAGTTCGCCGGCGCTGGTTGCACGCTGCGGACCTTCCTGGTGGCCCGGGCCAGGGTCCTGTCGGCGGCGGCTGTCGGTCGATCGGTGAGCCCCTCTGGCACGGATGTGTCGGTGGGCCTCGACGACAGCCCCCTGGCCCGCGCCGTGGGGCCGATGATGGCCCGTCGCCTGCGTCGGCTCCCCGACGACGAGCGGGAGGTCATCGAGCTCGTCTTCGTGGGTGGCCACTCGTGCACGTCGTCGGCCGATGTCCTCGGCCGGCCCCGTGAGCTCGTGGCCGAGCAGATCAGTCGTGGCATCGCCGGGCTCCGTGCCCAACGGGCCGGCGACGACTCGTGGGACGACCTCCTCGCGGCCGACATCATCCGCACTCGGGCCGACGGCCAGCCGTGGTCGTAGATCCATCGCTCATTGGTTGGCCGGGCGCCGACGACAGCCCGCTGGGGGCCGCCGCCCCCGTGCCCGGGATGGGCCCCGAGTGGGACCTCGCCGCCGCGGCCATCACCCTGGCCGAGCAGGAGATCGGGCGGCTCTGGCAGGCGTCGATCAGCGGTGAGCAGCCGACCGATCTGCAGCGACTGGCCGACGTGAGCCACGCCCTGAGCCGGGCGTCGCGGCTGCTCCGCGACCCGGGATCGGTGGGCTGAGCCCGGCCGACGACCGGCCGACGGAGCGGCGTACGGCCAACGCGCCTGCGATCATCGGGCACCGCGACGGGGGAGCCGGCACATGTCCGACCTGGATGCCAAGGGCGATTTGCACCGCTATCTGCAGGGGGCCCGCGAGACGCTGGTCTGGAAGCTCGACGGCCTCGACGAGTACGACGTGCGCCGGCCGCTCACCGCGAGCGGCACCAACCTGCTCGGCCTGGTGAAGCACAGCGCGTCGACGCACCTGCGCTACTTCGGGAGCGTGTTCGGCCGGCCCACCGACGAGTCGCTCTCGTGGATGATGGGGGGCGCCGACCCGAACGGCGAGTTCTGGGTCGCCCCTGACCAGGGTCGTGACGACGTTCTCGACGGCTACCGAAGGGCCTGCGAGCTGGCCGACGCCACGATCGGGGAGCTCCCGCTCGATGCCGTCGGCCGGGTGCCGTGGTGGGGCGACAGCCCGGTCACCCTGCTCGGTGTCCTCGTCCACGTCACGGCGGAGACCCAGCGCCACGCCGGGCATGCCGACATCGTCCGTGAGCTGATCGACGGCTCGGCCGGCCTGCTCGACGGCTTCGACAACCTCCGGATCGGTGACCCCGCCGGCCGCAGCGACTTCCGCGACCGGGTCGAGGACGGTGCCCGCCTCGCCGCCGGTCGATGACCGTTCGACCAAGCGGCGGGGGAGCGATCCTCCGTGGAGGACGGGGCTAGTCGGCCTCGGGTGAGGCCTCGAAGTCGGCCACCCGAGCGGCCATGAGCGAGGTCAGCAGCTCGACCGGCAGCTCCTCGGTGTACAGCAGCTTCACGAAGCCGGCGCCGGCCTCGAACCCGGCCGCCTCGACCGTGGCCTTGTGGTCGGCGAAGAACTCCGGGGTGAACCGGAGCGAGCAGTGCTTCTTGAAGTTCTGGA
This sequence comes from Acidimicrobiales bacterium, assembly GCA_965279255.1. Classification (GTDB taxonomy): domain Bacteria; phylum Actinomycetota; class Acidimicrobiia; order Acidimicrobiales; family Acidimicrobilacustridaceae; genus CAMFLJ01. The sequence goes on along the minus strand of OZ257146.1, from coordinate 2,836,943 downwards.
GCATCCAGAGGTTGGTGTTGCGACCCCGGACGTAGACCGGCAGGTTCCACTTGAGCTCTTCGCGCGCGGTGGGGTCGGCGGTGCGGCTGAGCTCCCGCAGCTCTTCGAGGTGGGGCCGGTCGAGATCGGACAGCTGGGCGAAGTAGTCGTCGACGCTGGTCCGCTTCGGCATGGGCATGGGAGGGGTGTTCCTGTCTCAGTTGTCGGGGAGGTCGGCGAAGGTGCTCTTCACGCCCTTGTACCAACCCATGGAGGCCTTGGGGTGGCGCCACCGGCCCTTCATCGCCTTGAGCGCGTCCTCGTGGGTCGAGTCGCCGGCGGCGACCGCGTCCTTGAGGTGGCGGTCCTGGGCCTTGATCACGTCGTCGGCGGTCGCGCCGTCGTGAGCGGTGGTGCACGGTCCGCCTAGCTGCTGGCAGGTCATGGTCTTCATGGGCATCCCCTTCCTCGATCGTGCCGAGCCGACACCCGGATGCCGGATGTCCTCGACCACAGAATGAGAGTGATACTCTCAAATCATGCCCGACGGCGTCAACCCCGACCCACCGAAGCGCGAGCAGGCCCGCACCCGACTGGCTCGTCGAGCGGTCGTCGAGGCGGCTCGGGAGCTGTTCATGGACGGGGGCTACGCCACGACCACCGTGGCGGCCATCAGCGCCCGGGCCGAGGTCCCCGAGCCGACCGTCTACCGGCTCTTCTCGTCGAAGGTCGGGATCCTGAAGGTGCTGCTCGACGTGTCGATCGCGGGCGACGACGAGCCGGTCGCGGTGCCCGAACGCCCGGCCGTGGCGTCGCTCGCCGACGAGCCCGATCCTCAGAAGGTCCTCGCCGGGTTCGCAGCCGTCACGACGCAGATCAACGTGCGGACGAACGACCTCTACGACGTGCTCAGCCGGGCGGCCGACAGCGACCCCGAGGCGGCTGAGCTGTTCGCCACGCTCCGCCGGCAACGTGACCACGGGCAGGGTCAGCTCGTTCGGCTGCTGCACCGGAAGGGTGCCCTCAGGCCCGGACTGGAGCTGAGCGAGGCCACGGACATCGTCCACGCCCTGATGGCGCCGGAGGTCTACCGACTGCTGGTCACCGACCGCGGCTGGAGCCCGGAGCGGTACCAGGCCTGGGCGGCGGCCCTGCTCGTCCAACAGCTGACCTGAGCGGAGGCGGTGCTCGGTCTGTGCTGGGTCGCGTTCGGCCGGGGCGGAGGCCGGCCACCGGCGCCGGCGGTGTGACACGCTTGATCGATGGCGGGGTATCGATGCGAGGGTTGCGGGGAGCGCAGGTCCGGCAGGCCGACGACGTCGGTCACAGGGCGGTTGCTCTGCCCGACGTGCACGGCGTCGACGACGGGGCTGGCCGCGGGGATGATCGCGGCGGGCGGCGTCGAGAAGGGCGCGACCCCTGAGGTGGTCGCCCAGGCCATCGCGACCGAGGGCTGGTTCCAGCGACTCCGGCGCCGCAAGGCGGCAGCACAGCCGGACGAACACGCCGACTGATCGCCGACCGCCTGGAAAGCGCAATGTCTCAGCGAATTCGCTGGATACCACTGAGGGTGTCGGATGCGGGGAACGCGTGACGGCCGGCGAATTCGCTTTGAAGTGGCGAAAGTGTTGGCGGTCGATCGCTCTGGCTGGTCGGGCGACCGGCCGAGGACTCAGCTCTCGGCGTCGAGGATCTGGTCGCGGATCTCGCGCTTGAGGATCTTGCCGGTGGCGCCGCGGGGGAGCGGCTCGTCGCGGATGAACCAGCGCGTGGGCACCATGAACTTGGCGATGCGCTCCTGGAGGAACGCGGTGAGCTGGTCGACGTCGATGGTGGCGCCCGGCCGGGCCAGCACCGCGGCCGACACCTCTTCGCCGAGGCGCTCGTGGGGCGTGCCGAACACGGCGGCCTCGTGCACCGCGGGGTGCTCGTAGATGGCGGCCTCGACCTCGGCGCAGTACACGTTCTCGCCGCCGCGCAGCACCATGTCCTTGGCCCGGTCGACGAGGAAGAGGAAGCCCTCGTCGTCGAGGTACCCGAGGTCGCCGGTGTGCAGCCAGCCGTCGACGATCGACTCGGCGGTGGCCTCGGGCCGGTTCCAGTAGCAGCGGATGATCATCGGGCCCGAGAGCAGCACCTCACCCACCTTGCCGGCGGGGAGCTCGGAGCCGTCGGCGTCGACGACCTTCACCTGCATGATCGGGATCGCCCGGCCGGTGCTCGACGGCTTGGCCACGTAGTCGGGGCCGGTGTTGCCCGGGCCGTAGCCGCTGGTCTCGGTCATGCCGTAGCCGAGCTGGGGCCGGGTGTCGCCGGAGAACGTGTCGTCGATGCGGCGCACGAGGTCGGGGGCCATCGGGGCGCCACCGCCTCCGAGGTTGGCCAGGCTCGAGACGTCGCGGCTGGCGAGGTCGGGGTGGGCCAGCAGATCGGCGGCCATCGTCGGCACGCCGACGAAGTTGGTGACCTTCTCCCGCTCGATGAGCTCGAGGGCCCGCCCGGCGTCCCACTTGCGCATCATCACCAGCTTGTAGCCGCCGAGCACCGAGCCGAGCATCACCGGCACGCAGCCGGTGACGTGGAAGAGCGGCACCACGAGGATGAACGTCGGTGGCGGCTTCGGGGCCGAGCCCTCGGGGGCCGGGTCGCTGCGGAGCATCTCCACGAACGACCGGCAGGCGTAGGCCATGAGGGCGGAGAGCACGGCCCGGTGGGTGGAGACGGCGCCCTTCGGGTGCCCGGTCGTGCCCGAGGTGTAGAGGATGGTGGCGTCGTCGTCGGGGTCGATCTCGACGTCGGGCATCAGGCCACCGGGCACGAGCACGTCGTCGAGGTGGTCGCAGCCGGCGGGCAGCTCGCCTTCGTGGCGCACGACGATCGCCCGGATGCCCAGGCCGTCGAGGCGGTCGCCGACCCGCTCGACGCGCTCGCGGTCGAGGAAGACGACTCGGGCGCCGGAGTCGAGCAGGCCGTACTCGATCTCGGGGCCGGTCCACCACGCGTTCAGCGACACGGCCACGGCCCCGATGGAGACGATGGCGGCGAAGGCCTCGATCCACTCCGGGTAGTTGCGCATGTCGATGGCGACGCGGTCGCCCCGCTGCACGCCGTAGTGCTCGACCAGCAGGTTGGCGATGGCGTCGAACCGGGCCACGACCTGCGGGAAGGTGTGGCGCTCGTCCTCGTAGACCAGGTACGGGTCATCGGGGCGCAGCCGCATGGTGTCGAACAGCGCCCGCAGCGACGGCGGAGTGGAGGTGAACACCCGCTGGGGGCGGCCGAGCACCTCGACCTCGGTGATCTCGAACGGCCCGCCGGGGCCGGTCATGGCCGCCACGGCCTCGTCGTAGGTCATCGCCACGGTTGGCTCCCCCTCGGGATCGAATGGTCGCGCCCAGGTCCCGCTCCGGCCCGGCCGGGCGCAGATGTTACCGGACGGTAGCCGCGCCTCACCGGGCGTGGCGGACGGTCACCACCGACTCGACCAGGAGCCGGTCGTCGGCGCCGTGGTCGCGGACGATGACCCGCACGAGGTGCTCGCGGTCGCGACGGCCGAGCACCTCGGCCGAGGCGACGACCGGGCCGACCCGGCCCGGGCTCAGGTAGTGCGTGATGAGGTCGGAGGTGACCAGGCCCGGCGTGGGCTCGAGCGCCGGCGTGGCGGCCACCGCGCTGCGGGCGGCGACGTCGGCCAGCACGGTCATGCCGCCGCCGTGAAGGATGCCCCACGGGTTGCGGATGCGGCCGATGATGTCGAGCGCCACCTCGCCCGGGGCCTTGCCCTCCCGCAGGCCGAAGAACTCGGCGGGGGTCGCTGAGAACGCGGGGTCGTCGATGGGCTGCTGGGGGAGGGGCCGGATCGGTCGGGTGATCGGCGGAGGACCACCGGTCGGCGTCAGCACCGCGCACGTCATCCAACCGGTGGCCACCGGGGTGCCGTCGGTGCTCGACACGGCGGTGCGGGTCACCACCGCGGAGCGGCCCCGGCGCAGGACCTCGGTGTCGAGGACGAGCGGACCGGTGCCGGCCGAGCCGAAGAGGGTGCCGGGGGAGCGGCGCAGGGTCAGGTTGGTGGTGACGATCCAGTCCGGCATGGAGGCGATGCCGCTGCCCAGGCCACCGATGGAGTCGACCAGCGCGGCGAGCACGCCCGTCGGTGTGCGGCCGTCGGCGTCGGTGATGTGCCTCGGAGCGGCGAAGGGGCCTCGCAGCACGGCGAGCGGCTCGGTGCCGTCGCCCAGCTCGGAGACGGCCATGCCCAGGTAGGCCGCCACCCCCGAGGTGCGGGAGCCGAAGTTGGGCCGCGGCTTGTCATCGATCGGCTCGGCGTCGATGGGTTCGACGTCGGCCCCTTCGACCCCGCCGGTGGGCGGTGTCGGCTCGAGCGGGGTCATGCCGTCACCACCGAGGTCGTGGCGTAGGAGCACAGGCGGCCGTCGGCGTCGACGAGTCGCACCTCGGCGGCGAGGCGGTCGCCCTCGGGGGAGGGCGGGCCCACGGCCACCGCCTCGGCCCGTAACGGACCGGGCCGGGCCAGGTTCAGGAACGCCAGGTGCACGTCGCTGGTCTCGACGTCCGGCCCGAGGAGCCGGCGGCCGAGCGAGGCGGACGCAGCGTCCATCACCGCAGTGTGCACCGCGCCGTGGAGGGCGCTGAGGTTGTTGGAGACCTCGGGCCGCAACTCGACGGTGATCACCCCGGGCTCGTGCTCCACCAGTCCGAGCTCCTCGAGGTAGGGGCGGTCGAGCACATCGGAGCCGTCGGCGCTGGGCTCGATCATCGAGCGGCGAGGGCCCCAGCTGTCGAAGGTGACGTCGGCCAGGTGCTCGGGGCGGGCGACCACGGTGAACGACCCGGTGGCGGTGCCGGCCGGGATGGCCTCGTCGCCGAGGAGGTCGAAGTCGAGCACGAGGGTGCGGCGACCGCGACGGCGCACGTGCGCGTCGGCCCGCAGCTCGCGGATCGGTCCGGTGGGCAGGAGGTGGATCGAGAGGTCGGCGGTGATGGCCCAGTCGGGGTCGGCCGCGGGCAGGGCGCGGGCCCCGCCGAGTGCGTCGACGAGCATGGCGACGGTCGACAGGCCGGCACCGCCGGAGGGCACCCGGGTGAAGTCGTTGACCGGCAGCCAGCCCCGGACGTCGCCGTCGACGGTGCGCTCGATCTCGAGGGCCAGGAGCCGCATCGCGTGGCGGGGTGGCGGCATGGCGGCGGAGGGATCGGGCACGGCGGGCGAGCCTACCGAAGGCCCGACTCGGGCCTGGTCCCGTCCCCCTCCGACCCGGCGGGAGCGAGGCCCTTGAGTAGGGTCGCCGCCATGCCCGGACCCGGTGCCCCCGCCCGCCGCCGACCTGTGAAGGGGTCGGTCGCGGCCGCCCTCGGCCTGCTCGCCGTGATCGGCGTGCTCGCCGCCACCGTGCCCGGTGCCGGGGCCCAGACCTCGACCACCACCCGGCCGCCGGCGACCCTGGCCACGTCGAGCACCACCAGCACCACCGCGGCGACAGGTGGCGCGACCACCACCTCGACGTCGTCGAGCTCGCTGCGGGTCCGGGCCTTCGGCGACTCCATCACCGCCGGCTACGGCTTCTTCGGTGACAGCACGCCGTGGACCATCTCCGATCTCCTCCGTTGCCGGCCTCCGTCGGGCGCCATGAACGACCGCTGCTCGTCGAACTCGAGCCTCGGTCCGGGCGCCCCCGCCGGCCCGCCGGTGTTCAGTGCCGACTTCGGTCTGGGCAACAACATCGCCTGGCCGGCACAGGTGGCCAACACCCTCGGCGTCACCGACTACGCCAACTACGCCGTCACAGGGTCCGAGCCCCGGCAGTGGATGAACCTGGCGCCCGAGCCCGACCAGCCCGACAACGGCCAGTTCCACGACATCCTCGTGCGGCTCGAGAACGACGACCCTGACCTCGTGCTCGCCACCCTCGGCGCCAACCCGCTGCTCTCGGACTTCCTGACCGGCCCGGGCATGGCGTGCGCCCTCTTCGACGACGAGGCCACCCAGCGGGCGCTCTTCGAGGACTGCATCGGCGCGGTCGTCCAGGAGAACCTGGTCTCCCAGCGCCTCATCGCCGTGTACCTCGACATCCTCGCCCACACGGCCAAGGCCAAGATCCTGGTGAGCCACTACTACCTGGCGATCCCCGCCATCACCCTCTTCACCGAGTGGCAGGCCCAGGCCATGGTCAACGCGGTGAACGGCCAGGTCGACACCGCAGTCGCCGCGGTCAAGGAGTCGGGCGCCAACTTCGCCGAGCGCATCGCCATCTCCGACCCGACCCGATTCGACAGCGGGTGGCCCGGCACCGGTCAGGACGCGACCTGCGGGGCGAAGGTCCCGGCCGACGGCCCCAGCCACCAGGCGCTCTACGCCCAGGTGGTGCTCATCGGGCGGGCCGGCTCGGAGGGGTTCTGTGTGGGGGCCCAGCCCTGGACGATCGACGCCGACACCGGCATCCATCCCAACCGGGACGGCCATCTGCAGCTGGCCACGGCGGCACTGGCGCTCATCCGGGCCAACGGCTGGGAGACACCGTCAGGCTGACGAGACATCGGTCACATTTAGTTGACCGAGTTTGTTGACCTTTACAACCAGTGGGTAGGTTTCCGCCGTCATGGCCGCCCCCGCGGCCGTGGGAACGAACCAACCTCTGGGGGGTCATCGTCTTGCACGCAGCATCCAAGCGCCTGAGTTGGCTGGCGGCCGTCGTCGCCGTCACCGCCATCTTCGCCACCGCCTGTGCGGGCGGCCGTTCGGCCGACACCGACGCGTCCGGCTCACCGTCCACCACGGCGGCCACGAGCTCGTCGTCCTCGTTCGGCACGCTCGCCTCGCCGTGCGGCCCGGCCGAGGGCACCAACGCCGCCGGCACCGACCAGGGCGTCACCGCCGAGCAGGTCACCATCGGCTACGGCGACGACGCCGGCTACCAGGGCCAGCCCGGCGTCAACCACGAGATGTCCGACGCCGTGAAGGCCATGATCAGCTGGTGCAACGAGCAGGGCGGCATCAACGGTCGCACCGTCGTCGGCAACTACTACGACGCCAAGATCCTCGATGCCACCGCCGCGATGTCCGAGGCGTGCGGCCAGGTGTTCATGCTCGTCGGCCAGGGCTGGGCCCTCGACAACGCCGCCGAGCAGACCCGCCTCGACTGCGATCTGCCGATGGTGCCCGGCTACACGGGCTCCGCGGCTTCGGCCATGGCTCCGCTGATGGTGCAGCCGGTGCCGAACCCCATCGACGAGCTGACCATCCAGCAGGCCTACGCCCTCGCCGCCGCCTTCCCCGACAAGGTCGCCAAGGCTGCCGCGGTCTACCCGCCCCAGCTGCCGGCCGCGGTCGATGCGGTCAACAAGGTCAAGGCCGCGTACCCGAAGGCCGGCTTCACGTTCCTCGACTGCGACCAGAACTACCAGCTCGCCGGCGAGGCCGACTGGAAGCCCTTCGTCCAGCGCCTGAAGGACTGCGGCGCCGAGGCGGTCGCCTTCTCCGGCGCCGAGGGCAACTTCGAGAACCTCCTCGATGCCGCCAAGCAGCTCGACTACTCGCCGATCTGGTTCACCGAGGCGAACTTCTACACCCAGACCTTCGCCGCCTGGAACGTGAACGGGAACGCCGACCAGGTGTACGTGAAGGACATCTACGTGCCCCTGTTCGACGCCCCCGAGGGCTCCGCGACCAAGCAGTACATCGACCTGGTCGAGAAGAGCGGTGGCGACATCAGCCAGCTCGGCAGCCAGGCCACCTCGGCCTTCCTGCTGTGGGCCACCGCGGCCAAGGAGTGCGGCACCGACCTGAGCCGTGACTGCGTGATGCAGAACCTGTACAAGGTCACGGAGTGGACCGGTGGTGGTCTCCACGCCACCACCAACCCGGGCCAGAACCAGGTGAGCCAGTGCGGCAACGTCCTCAAGATGGACGGCAGCACCTGGACCCACTGGTCGCCCGAGGGCGAGATGTTCGCCTGCGACCCGAAGTACAAGGCCGACATCAACCCGCCGCTGGCGTCCCAGACGGCGTTGGAGCTCGACGCCAACCGCAAGGCGCAGCAGTACAACAAGTGATCATCGCCCTCCGGCGATGAGGTGAACGAGAGGGCCCGGCCGATCGGCCGGGCCCTCTCGCGTGGCCCCAAACCCGGTGGACGGATCGAGACGGTGGCTGTCACGCTCCGCTCCGTGCTGGAGGTGGACGAGATCCAAGCGTTCGTCGAGCGCGGCTACGTGCGACTCGAGGGAGCCATCGACGGCGACGTCGTCGCTGCGTGTCGTGCACTCGTCGATGACCAGCTCGCGGTCCCTGCAGGTCCGCCGTGGCCCGAGCCGGTCGTCCGAGGGCTCGCTCTCGGGTCGGCCATCGAGGCTGCAGCGCGCTCCCAGCGCCTCGTCGACGCGGTCGGCGCGCTCCTCGACGGTGAGGACTGGGAGGTCCGGAGCAATCTGGGGCTGTTCGTCGTCCGGTATCCCTCGGAGACCGACCCCGGTGACACCGGGTGGCACATCGACGGCAGCTTCCCGGGGCCCTCCACTGACGACCTCACCGGCTGGTACGTGAACTCACGGTCGCGTGACCGCGGGCTCCTCCTGTTGGTCCTGCTCACCGACGTCGGGCCCGACGACGCCCCGACCCGCATCCTGGTCGGTTCGCACCGCACCATGCCGGCGCTCCTCGAACCGTTCGGCGAGGAAGGCGCGCCCGCACTCCTCGCGCCGCTTCCCGAGCCGGTGGGCGAGATCGCACTGGCCACCGGCCACGCCGGCGACGTGTACCTGTGCCATCCGTTTCTCGTCCACGCAGCGAGTTGGCCGCACCGAGGTGTGGGTCCGAGGATCATCGCCCAGCCACCCATCTCGATCCGTGGGCCGCTGCGCCTCGACATCTCTCCGGACCGTCTCTCGCCTGTCGCACGCGCGCTCCGCTGAGGCGCGCCGCGTCACACCTCGTGGGGGCGGGCGGGGGGCTACCTGATCTGTCCGCCAGCGGCGCGCCAGCCGGCTTCGTCCACCGTGTGGACGTCAGCGACCAGGGCGACGAGCTCCTCACGGGACAGCTCGTAGCTCAGGAGCTCCAACGTGCCGTCGCCGAGAGGCACCACGACGATCACCGGGCGGGCGCCCTGCTCGTCGGTCGTGCCCGTCAGGCCCGCGCCAGATGCCGTGTCCACGGGTTCGAACGACACCCCCAACTGCTCCATCGCTGATCGGTAAGCATCGAGCCCGACTGCGAGCCCTGTCACCTTCACGGCCTGACCAGAGGTGCCGTCAGCGGCGGGCACGGTGCGCTGGTACTCCGCCCACCAGTCCGACGGCACCGGCTCGATGCCCGCAAGGACGTTGTCCGGAAGCCAGTCGACGGCTTCGTGGAGCGTCCAGCCCGGAGACTCGAGGAGCGCATAGGACACGGACGCCTCGCCCGGCGCCGCATCGGCGCGGTCGGTCGAGGCTGACGAGCTGCCCGCAGCGGGAAGCCCGGACCCCGAGTCATCGCCGCACGCCGCGATGAACAAGGAGAGCCCCGCAACCAGAACCGCGACGCAGGCCCGCCGGCCGCTTCCATGCACGAAGGTCAGCCTCCCATGTGGCGCGCTTCTCCGGCGGGGAAGGTGCGATGGCGCCTCGTGACGCCGGGTCCGGGATCGGGGATCGCCGTGACGTTCGCTAGCCGGCCACCAGGTCGGTGCTCCACCCGGAGCGGGAGTGGTGAGCTGAGCACCGGACCTCGACCTGGTCGAACTGGAGCGTCACCTCGTAGTCACCCCCCGAGCCGGAGGCGAACGTGAGGGACGGCTCGGCCGCGTAGCCCTCGGTGGCGGCGGTGGCCATGCAGACCTGGATCGCCTCGAAGCCTCGATCCTCGTCTGGACTCAAGATGTCAGCTCCGAAGATCAGCCATCCCGCCACCGCCACAGCCGCGACGATGACCGCGGCGAACACCTCACGTCTGCTCCAGTCGTGATCCCGCCAGCTCATCACCCAGAACGTAGGCGCGGCAGATTGGACCGTCCGGTGAAGGCGGGCCTGAACGGCGCATCAACTCGTGTCGACGGTCCTGTCGGCCTGGATGGAGATTCGTCCCTGAAGCGCCGGGGCCCCGCACGATCGGCTCGGCGAGGTCAGGTGGGTGGACAGCACGCCATCGAACGCCACGGGAGCGCCGCCAGGATCGAGCAGGTCCACGTGGTAGCGCCTGGTGCCGGGCTCGCCGCTGATCTCGAGCGTCCGGGACTGGGCGCACTCGTCATCCACGCAGAGCTCCGAGACCGTCCAGCCCGCAGGGAGCACCACGAAGACCTCAGAGGGTGTGCCGACCGCGTCGCAGCTCTGGCTGCACGCAGGAGCGAGACCGAAGAGAAGGAAGGTGGCTGTGGCCGTGACGACCCGTGGAGAAGACCTCACTGCCACTTCGACGACCGGGCCCACTCCCGAGTTCCGCCACCCCGGACGTCTCCACCCGTCGAGCCAATGGCGTCACGGCGCGGCGTCGACCGGCAGGGAAGGTCAGCTGATGTCCCGGTCGGTGTGGGCTGCGATGGCCTCCCACAGGGTTGGCCAGAGCGGTTCGGGTCGGTCGTGACCCATGTCGGTGACGATGAGCAGCTCGGCATCGGGGATCACCTCTGCGGTGCGATGGCCGCCGCTGGGGGTGATCAGGGTGTCGTCGGTCCCGTGGATGACCAGCACGGGGAGGCGCAGGTCCGCGAGGTCGCTCTCCAGCGACCCTGTGGCGAGCATGGCGGCGAGTTGGCGGGTGGTGCCGGCGGGGCAGAGCCCCCGGTCGTAGCTGGCTGCGGCGAGCGCTGCCACCGCGGCCTCGTCGAAGTACCGCTTCGACGCCCACACCCGGGTGCTGGCGACGGAGTCGACGACGTAGCCGTCCTTGTCCGGGGCGACCGGCTTCATGAGAGCGGCAAAGGCTTCGGGGGTCGACTGCCCCACGTCGGACGCGCCGGTCGACGACATCATCGACGTCAGCGTGACGACGAGATCCGGATGACGGATCGCCACGAGCTGAGCGACCATGCCCCCCATCGACGCTCCGACGACGTGGACCCGGTCGAGGCCGAGTGCGCCGACGAGGCCGGCTGCGTCGTCGGCGAGGTCACCGAGCCGGTACGGAGCGAGGGCACGAACCTTCTCGAAGTCACCGCTGGATGCGGCGCCGATCAGCTCACCCATGTCCACGGGGAACTGGTCGAGCTTCGACGACAGACCGGTGTCTCGGTTGTCGAACCGGATGACGAAGCGGCCCCGCCGGGCAAGCCCCTCGCAGAAGCGGGTGTCCCACGAGAGCATCTGCGCGCCGAACCCGGCGATCAACAGGACAGCAGGGTCAGCCGGATCGCCGAACGTCTCGTACTCGAGGGCGATGCCGCCCGGAACAGCTACCTGTGGCATTCCACGATCCTTCCGATCGGACTGCGAACGTATCGGCCCACCCTCTCACCCAGGATGGTTCCCGGCCGGTGCCTCACGGTCGCCTCGCCGGATCCACCTGCCGGAGACGAGCAGGCCGGCCCCCATGGCCGTCAGCACCAGGACGACCAGCCACCTGCTTGCTCCCGGACCGGTCTCGTAGGGGCCGTCGGTGCCGGTCCATGTGCAGACCCGGCCCAGCTGGGACCACGACCAGCGGCCACTGGCGACCGCCGAGGTGTTCGCGTCGGTGCACCAATCGTCCGCGGTCGCCCGAGACACCACCAGCAACGCGACGACCCAGGCTGACAGCACCGCCCACAACCCGAACACGGTCCAGTAGACGGCAAGGGCAGCGTCGCCGGCCCCTCGTCGCCTCGATCCGCCCATGCGAAACCGTACGCGGTGGCTTCGGCCGACTTCGGTGCGGGCACCGGACCCGAGCCGTTCCGCAGAGGGGGAAGGGTCAGGCGGGCACGAGGTGGCCGTAGGTGATGCAGAGGCCGAGGGCGTTGATGAGGAGGAACGACCCGATCACCGCGAGGGCGGCGATGCGATGCCAGGGTCGACGCTGGAAGGTCACCGGCACGGGCATGTACCAGCTCGGCAGCAAGGACTCGGCCGTGTCCGCTTCGGTGAACGGCACCGCGTCAGCGGCGAGCGGTGCGTCCGGATCGGCCGCCAGAGCCTGCGCCGTGAGCTCGGCGAGGCTCACTGGGGCGAGCTCCTGGTGCTCGACATCGGTGGCGATGCTCATCGGGCGACCTCCTCGACCCCGGGCGGTGCACGGGACCCTGATGACTCTACGGCGCCGAGCGGCGGACGGGCTCGAGGGCGTTGACGTAGTCGGCCAGTCGGGCCGCCACCTCGATCACCTCGTCGATGTCCTCGAAGTGCGGCGCCGGCCACGTCTCCGAGACGCGGGTCCAGCCTTGGCGGCCGAGGAAGGGACCCACGACCGGTTCCTTGCCGAGGGCCCTCCGCCAGGCCTTCTCCTTCGCCACCAGCAGGGCGAGAGCGGCGTCGTTCTCGGCCGGCTTGGCGTGCTCTGCGTGGAAGCCGATCTCGAGCACCACGTCGCCGTCGAGCCGGATCAGCTGCGCCTCGTAGTGCTCTCGCTTGGAGTCGCCGAACCACACCTTGATCCCGCCCCGGTGGCTTGACGTCTGGGGCTCGCCGAGCTCGGGCGCGATCGACCCGATCAACGCGTCGCACACCTCCTCGAACCCCATCGTGTCCATCACCTCAGCGTGGCAGACGACGGATTCGGATGTCCCATGTGTCGTCGCCGTGGCCCGGCACCCACCCACGCGGACCTGCGGGCAGACCAGACCGAGCATCACGGGGTCGAACGGTCGCCTGGGCACTCGTCGGATTGGGCCAAGGTGGTCGGGTGACCGCCCCCGAACCGCCTCCGATCGCCCCTGACCCCGAGGCCGACGTCCCGGTGCCCGGGTCGCGCCTCGGGCCGCGGGGCCGCCTCGTTCTGGCGGTCGCTCTCGTCCTGGTGCTGCTCGTGGCCGGGGTGGCCTGGTCGCGTGCTCGTGACTCCGGCCCGTCCGGGCCGGTCGCCCAGCCGTGGACCCTCGAGCCCCACGAGGGCCTGGCCACCTGGGTGGACGCCTTCGACTGGTCGAAGGCGCTCGGCGGTGACAGCCCGCCGGTGGGCGAGGACGAGATCGTCGCCATGGCCGAGGCCGGCATCCAGACCGTGTACATCCAGACCTCGCACCTGGGCGTGCCCGACGAGGTCGTGCTCGAGAAGGACCGGCTGGAGTCGCTGATCAAGGCTGCCCACCACCACGGGATGTCGGTCGTGGCCTGGTATCTGCCGACGCTCATCGATGTCGACGTCGACCTCGAGCGGCTGCTGGCCTCGGCCGACCTCGACGTCGACGGCCTGGCGGTGGACATCGAGGCGACCAGCGTGAAGGACCCGGACGAGCGCAACGCCCGGCTGATCGATCTCAACACCCGCCTGCGCGAGGCACTGCCCGACAAGGTGATCGGTGCCATCACGCTCTCGGCGGTGCACCTCCAGGTGGTGAACCGCGACTTCTGGCCCGACTACCCGTGGGCCGAGATCGCCGACACCTACGACCTCATCCTCCCCATGGCGTACTGGACGATCCGCCTGCCCGAGTGGCGAGACGGCTACCGCTACGTGAACGCCAACATCGAGCGCATCCGCGACTCGACCGGCGACCCCGACATCCCGATCCACGTCATCGGTGGCATCGCCGACGAGGCCACTCCCGAGCAGGTGGAGGGGATGCTGCAGGCCATCGACGAGCACCAGGGCATCCTCGGCGGAAGCCTCTACGACTGGGCCACGTCGTCACCCGAGCAGTGGGAGGTGCTCGCCCCGCTGCGGTCACGGAACCCCGACGCTGCCGCCGACCGATGAGCCCGGGGAGCGGGGCGGTCTCACCTGGGGGCCGGCTCGGCTGGGTGCCTGAGCGGCGCGGTGACCGGGCTCAGGCCCGACCACCGCGCCCGGTGCTCACGCCGGGGTGCCGGTGAGGACGGCGTCGATCTGCGAGAAGACGATGCGCATGCCCTGCTCGATGCCCATGGCCAGGACCTGCTCCATGCCCTCGACCGAGTCGAAGTGGGTGCGGATCGCCATCACCGCACCGCCGCCCACCCGGTCCTCGATGGTGATGACCATGGCGGTCATGGCGTTCCCGTCGTTGGGGCGGCCGTCGTCGTCGACGTCGGCGTCACGCAGCTCGAGGTGGCGGGGCGGGTCGGCGGCGACGACCTCCCACGTGCTGTCGTGGCGCTCACCGTCGGTGCCGGCCACGAAGAAGGTGATCCGCCCGCCGGCCCGCAGGTCGTGGTCGACGACGGTCGCCGGGTAGTCGGGCGGCCCCCACCACTGCTCGAACTGCCGTGGGTCGCCCCACAGCTGCCACGCCCGCTCGACGGTGGCGTCGAGGTCGGCCTTGACCGTCATGGTCAAGGCCTCGGGATCCTTCTCGACGGTGGTCACGCTCATCGTTCTCCTCCAGTGGTTCGCTTCTCGGTTGCCAACAGGTCGTCGATCCGGTCCACCCGCGCCCGCCACAGCTCTTCGATGCCGTCGAGGAGCACCCGGGCCCGCTCGACGGTGTCGAGGTCGGTGCGCACGAGCTGCTCGCGCCCGCTCCGCACCTTGGTGATGAGCCCGGCCCCCTCGAGCACGGCGACGTGCTTCTGCACGGCGGCGAAGCTCATCGGGTAGCGCTTCGCCAGGGTCGACACGCTGTACCCGCCCTCGACGGCGAGGGCGAGGATGTCGCGCCGGACGCTGTTGGCGAGGGCGTGGAAGATGCGGTCGATCTCGGCGTCGGAGGACTGATCTACAACCATAAGGTTGTACGTTCGCGCGGGCCGACGGCTCGTGCAAGGGAAATCTGCGCGGTGAGGACGATGCTGCTCAAGGTCGTGCCGTGACCTGCCGATAGGGGCCCATGGGTCGGGGTTCGCTGTTCGTCGCGTCTGTCACGGCAGCAGCGCTCTGCGTCGGTGCGTGCGCGGCGCCCGACCCCGGCACGGCGACGCCCACCACCACGACCAGCACGACGAAGGCGCCCGCCTCGACCACGACGAGCTCGTCGACGACGAGCACCTCGTCCACCTCGACCTCGACGTCGAGCACGTCCACCAGCAGCACGGCGTCGACCACCACGACGACGACCGGGGCGAGCGGACCTTGGGCGCAGAACGGCTCGCTGGGGTCGTGCCGGGTCTTCCCCGCCGACAACGCGTGGAACCGCGACGTGTCCGCGCTGCCGGTGCACGGCAACTCGGCCAACTACGTCGCCTCGATCGGCTCCACCACCAAGCTCCACGCCGACTTCGGCGGCGGCGGCGCCTACGGCATCCCCTACATCACGGTGCCCGGCACCCAGCCGCTGGTCCCGGTGGCGTTCAACGCCTACGGCGACGAGAGCGACCCGGGCCCGTACCCGATCCCGCTGACCGCTCCGATCGAAGGCGACGGTGCGGGCGATGCCCACGTGCTGGCCGTCGACCGTGACAACTGCAAGCTCTATGAGCTGTACGCCTCGAGCCCCGGCTCCTCGGGCTGGACGGCCGCATCGGGTGCCGTGTTCGACCTCACGTCCAACGCGCTGCGGCCCGAGGGCTGGACCTCAGCTGATGCTGCCGGTCTGCCGATCTTCCCCGGCCTGGTTCGCTACGACGAGGTGAAGAGCGGGCACATCGACCACGCCCTGCGCTTCACCGTCTCGAGGTCCCAGGCCGCGTACCTGCACCCCGCCACGCACTTCGCGTCGTCGTCGACGAACGCCAACCTTCCGCCGATGGGCCTGCGCCTGCGGCTCAGCGCCGGCTTCGACCTCTCGCCGTACCACGGCGATGCGCTCGTCATCCTCACCGCGCTGAAGAAGTACGGGATGATCGTCGCCGACAACGGCAGCAACTGGTTCATCTCCGGTGCCGCCGACACGCGCTGGGACGACGACGACCTGAACCAGCTCAAGCTCGTGCCCGGCAGCGCCTTCGAGGTCGTCGACACCGGCGAGACGCTGCGCCGCTGACCGAGCTGGTTGGGCCGAGTGGCTCGGCCGGCTGGGTGCCCGTCAGACGGGCAGGGCGCCGGCGACGACCTCGCCGCCCTTGAGCACGGCGACCGGAGGCACGTCGGCGAGCACCGAGATGTCAGTCGACGGGTCGCCGTCGACCACCAGGAGGTCGGCCAGCTTGCCGGGGGCGACCGTGCCGAGGTCCTCGCTGCGCCCGGTCAGGGCCGCGCCGTTCACCGTCGCCCAGCGCAGTACCGCGAGCGGGTCGATGCCGGCGTCCTCGACGTAGGTGTGCAGCTCGCCGCCGTAGGAGCCATGGGGGAAGTTGATGGCGCCGTAGTCGTCGCCGAGCAGGAGGCGGACGCCGGCGGCATCGGCCCGGGGGAGGACCTCGTACATGCGGGCCAGCTCGGCCTTGTTGTCGGGGAAGAAGTCGACGAACACCTTCGGGAAGTAGATGCTCGGCACCACGAAGGCCCCGGTCTCGACGCAGGCGGCGATCACCTCGTCGTCCATGTCGTCGCAGTGGTCGACCACGTCGATCCCCAGCTCCAGCGCCATCATGATCGCCGCCTTGTTGGCGAGGTGGCCGCGGATCAGCACGTCCTTCTCGTGGGCGGCGTCGATGGCGGCGGCGAGCTCGTCGCGGGTCATCTCCGTGCGGGACTTGGGCGACGTGGTGCCGTGGCCGCCGGTGACGAAGAGCTTGATGATCCGGGCGCCGCGCTTGACCTGCTCGCGCACCCCACGACGGAACTCGTCGGGCCCGTCGCAGATCCACACCGCGCCACTGCCCGGCATGTCCCAGTACCAGGGCACGACGTCGTTGCTGTGGGCGGTGGTGCTGAGCTCGCGCCCACACGGCACGACCCGTGGCCCCGGCACCAGCCCCCGCCGGATGGCCAGGTCGACCCCCGGCTCGACGTCCTGGCCCGCTCCGGCGCCGACGACCGTCGTGTAGCCCCAGCGCAGCGCCTCCATCATGTTCCGGTGCGACTGCAGGGCCATGTAGGCGGGCGGCTCCTCGCTGCCGTACGGCAGTTGGGTGGAGCCCAGCTCGTGGTAGGTCGAGTGGAAGTGGCAGGTGGCCATGCCCGGCATCACCGTGCGCCCGGCCAGGTCGACGACCAGGTCGTCCGGTCCTGACGCGAGGTCCGGTGCGGGGGCATCGGGGCCGTCGACCGACTCGATGCGCCCGCCGACGATCACGACGGTGCGGTCGGTGACGGCGGGGTGCTCCCCGTCGAGCACGGTGGCGTTGGTGAGGATGAGCCGCCCCATCGGACCTCCTGCGGTTCGACGCCCGTGGCCACGAGCGTCGGTCCCCAGGGATTAGCCGACCCCGGCGGCGCTGTCGACCACCCTGGGGTCACATCTCGCCGTAGCGCACCGGGCCCGCCGGCTCGTAGGTGGCGATGACCGTGCCGAGGTCGGTCGTGGTGAGCTCCACCGCACGCATGGTCGTCGGGAGGATGCCTTCCTCGAACAGGCGGCGACCCGATCCCAGCACGAGTGGATAGGTCATCAGGCGGAAGCGGTCGACCAGCCCGTGGCGCAGGAGCGTCTGGAGGAGTCGGCCGCTTCCCCAGATCTGCAGCTCGTCGCCGGGCTCGTCCTTGAGGGCCTGCACCGCGGTGACGACGTCGCCGGTCACCAGCTGAGCCGTGTCCGGGTGCTCGCCGCGCCACGTGGCGTCGGCCTCGCCGAGGGAGTTGGACACGACGTGCTTGGGGAGCGTGTTGATCGCTGTGGCGATGGGGTCGGACGGGTCGGTGTGATCCGGCCAGTGGCCCCGGAAGATGTCGAAGGTCCGGCGCCCGAGCAGGAACGCGCTGGCGTGGCTGTTGAGGTCGGTGACGAACTCGCCGACGGCCGGGTCGCCGAAGGAGGCCGACCAGCCGCCGTGGCTGAAGCCGTCACTGGGGTCTTCGTCCGGGCCGCCGGGTGCCTGCATCACGCCGTCGAGGGTCAGGAATGTCTGAACGGTGAGCTCCATGCCAGTGCAGACGGATCAGCGCCCCGATTCTGAGCGCGGTGAGCGCGTGCGGCGGGTGGCGCCCGAGGCAGGCAACGAAACGTGGCGACCGTCGGCCCGGGTCCGATCTACCCTCCGGCGATGTCCGGCCGAGAGTTCAAGATCGTGTGCGAGGTGGAGCCGGCGACGCGGCCGGACCTCATGCACGTCAGGCATCAGATCGGCTCGATGAGCCGCGTCGCGTCGTCGTTCCTCATCCCCGACAACCACATCGGTCGAGCGACGGTGTCGAGCATCGCCGTCGCCCACGAGGTCGGCCTGATGGGCGGCGACGCCATCGCCTGCCTGAACGCCAGGGATCGCAACGTTCTCGGCTTCCGACGCGACCTGCTCACTGCGGCTGCCTACGGCGTGAGCCAGTTCCTCTTCGTCTACGGCGATCGCCCCGAGACGGGCAAGCGATCCGACGACCTGACGGTGCGCTCGATGTTGGCCGAGGCCCGTCGATTCGAGCAGTCGGTCGGGTCCTCCGCTGGGCCGTTGAGCCTCGGCGTCTCCGCCCAGCTCGGGCCGCTCCCGACCTGGAAGCACGACGCCGACGCGCTCTTCGTGCAGGTCTCGTTCTCCGTGCCGGAACTGGTGGCATGGCGAGAGACGGTCGAGTTCGACGGGCCGGTCTACGCCGGGGTGATGGCACCGCCGTCGGCGACGATGGCCCGCAAGCTGTCAGCCGACATCCCGCAGCTCGCAGTGCCCTCAGAGCTCATCGAGGCACTCGAGTCCGACCGGAACGCCGGCGTCGACTTCGCCTGTCGCATGGTGGACGAGGTGCGCGACTCCGGAGCGTTCGACGGCGTGCACCTCATCCCGGTCTCCAGGTACCGCGAGATCGCCGCCCGCCTCGACCCGATCTGAGGTGACGTGCTCCGGGCGCGCTACTGCGTCCCGTCGAGTGGATAGGGCAGCTCCTCGGGCACGCAGTTTCGGAAGTCCGGCTCGGGCTGGACCTCGAACCGGACCGCAGCGATCGTCGTCCGACCCTCGAGCAGCGCCCGAACCACCCGATGCATGCCGTCCATGACCCGGCCGTCCGCCGCCAGGATGATCGGGTACGACGGATCGACGTCGCGAACGAGCCGGAAGTGGTCGGCGATCTGGCGCACCGTGAGGGCCTGCGAGGGTGACCAGTACGGCATGTCGAGCTCCCAGATCGACGACACCGCCACCTGTGTCACCGGAAGGTCGCGGCTCAGCTCGATCAGTCGATCGACGTCCCACGCGTCGAGTCCGACCGGGCCCGGCCAGAAGTTGTACTGCTTCCTCATTCCGCCAAGTCCAGCAGGCGCCCGGCATCGGTGCCCGCCAGGGTGGGGCGTTGCGGTCGGAGAGGTTCACCACGATTTCCGGCGGCGTTGGGGCCAGGGTCAGTTGGCCGAAATGGCAGCTCGTTACGTTGCGGTCGCCCCTTCCGGGACCCCCGGGAGAGGTCGAACACGGAGAGGTGATCGCATGTCGCCCACCCCCACACCGCGTCCCGAGGACCAACGAGTCCTCGCCATCGAGCTCCTCGTCCACCTCCGCGAGCTCCGCAGCCGAGAGATCGTCGACGCCCGCCAGCTCGCCGAGGTCTGGCTGCAGGTACGGCAGTGCGACAGCGCAGCGCTGGACGTGCTCGAACCGGATGCTCGGAGCCACTACCTCGCCATCGTCGAGGTCCCACGCCGACCCCGCTCGCCGTTGCGCCAGTGGGACCGCTCGGCCGTCCGCGTCGGTGCCGCCCACCTCCGGGTGGCCCTCCACCGTCGTCTGATGGTCCTCGAATCGGTCCTGAACCGCGCCGCGACCGAGCCGGTCGGCATCTGAGGCCCGTCGCCGGCGTTCGAGCCGACCGTGGCCCTGGTGTCCCGCGCCGTTCGGCGGTGGGCCACCCTCCATTCATCGGCCGGCCAGGGGCGCATGCGATCGTCAGCGCATGTCGAACGAGTCTCACGCCTTGGCATCGCGCAAGCGCCTCGCACTGGTGGCCCACGACAACGAGAAGCGCAACCTGCTGGCGTGGTGCGCAGCCAACCGCGACGAGCTCGCCCGCCACGAGCTCTACGCCACCGGCAACACGGGACAGCTCATCGCCCGGGAACTGGACCTCGACGTCCACCGGCTCCGATCCGGACCGCTCGGCGGTGACCAGCAGATCGGCTCGCGGATCGTGGAAGGCGGCATCGACATCCTGTTCTTCTTCTGGGACCCGCTCGAGCCCCAACCGCACGACCCCGACGTCCGCGCGCTGCTGCGGATCGCGGTCGTGTGGAACGTGCCGATCGCCTGCAACCGATCGACCGCCGACTTCCTGATCACTTCCCGGCTGTTCGGCGAGCCCTACCTCCGCCGGGTCGCCCCCGCGCTCGGCGGCCAACCTGACGATGAGGCAGCGTCACTGGTGTGACCTCCGGTCGTTGCTCGCGGAGCGAGGCCACCGCGTTCCCTGAGCGGTGTCCGGGAGGACCTCCACCAGTTCGCCGGTGAGGGTCAGGGGTGGAGGCGTTCGACCGACACGGTGAGGCGCTCGAGCGCGTCACCGTCGACGGCGGCGCCCAGCCCCGGGCCGGTCGGCACGTCGATCGAGGAGCCGTCGAGCACCACCGGAGGCGTGACGTCGTCGGTGAAGAAGCGGGTCGTGGCGCTGAGGTCACCGGGGAGCGTGGCGCCCGGATGGGCGGCGAGGGCGAGGTTGGCCAGGCGCCCGATACCCGTGTCGAGCATGCCGCCGATCCACGCGGTGATGCCGTTGCCCTGGCAGTGGTCGAGCACCGCGGCCGCCGTGAGCCAGCTCCCGTAGCGGGGAGCCTTCACGCACACCACCGAGCAGGCGCCGAGGTCGAGGGCCTGCTGGGTGAGCGCCCGGGAGGTGAGCGACTCGTCGAGGCAGATCGGGGTGGTGAGGCGCCGGGCCAGCTCGGCGTGACCGAGGAGGTCATCGGCGGCGAGGGGCTGCTCGACGCAGGCCAGACCGAGCCCGAGGTGGTCGAGCGCGTCGAGGCGGCGGGCGTCGTCGGGGGCGCCGGGCTCGCCGTCGAGGCGGTAGGCACCGTTGGCGTCGGCCATCAGCACGAGATCGGGGCCGCCGGCCTCGCGGGCCGCCCGCAGGTGGTCGAGGTCGTGGCCGGGTGCGATCTTCAGCTTCACCCGGTCGTAGCCCTCGGCCACCCGGGCGGCCACCTCGGTGGCCACGGCGTCGGGGGAGGGGAGCAGGCCCACGGCGACCCCGGCCGGCACGCTGGTGGCGGGCCCGGGCTCGTGGGGGAAGAGGGTGCGGGAGAGCGAGGTGCCCGTGGCCCGGCCCTCGGCGTCGAGCAGGGCGAGCTCGATCGCGGCCTTCGCCATCGGATGGCCCACCACGCCGGCCAGCGCGGCCGCGACACCGGCGGCGCCGAGGCCGGTCGAGCGGTGGGCCGCGGCGTCGAACAGGCGCGGGACGAGGTGCTCGCGCAGAGCCAGCAGCGCGCCGTCGGTGAACTCCGCGGTGTAGGTCGGGTCCGGCAGCGCGGCGCACTCGCCCCAGCCCTCGCCGTCGGGCCCGGCGACGCGCACGAGCACAGCGGTGCGCACGGCGACCGTGCCGTGCGCCGCCACGAACGGGGTGCGCAACGGCAGGGCCACGACCCGCAGCTCCACCTCGTCGATCCGCATGGCCGCCCACCGTACGACCTGGCCGAGTTCACGGAGACGTCATCGCGGGGCCTGGGACCGGGACGGGCGCGGCCCTATCGTCCCGGGGATGTCGGACATCACCGCGCCCGCGTCACCGGATCCCGCCGCCCACCGCCCCGTCGACCTGCTCGTCGTCGGCGCCGAGCTGGTCGCCACGATGGACGACGAGCGCCGGGAGATCTCCGGCGGATGGATCGCCGTCACCGACGGGCTCGTCTCCGCCATCGGCGGCCCGGGCGACCCGACCCCGCAGGCGAACAAGGTGCTGCGGGCCGACAGCTGCCTCGTCACGCCCGGCCTGATCAACACCCATCACCACATCTACCAGAACCTCACCCGCAGCTATCGGGCCGCCAACGAGGGCTCGCTGTTCACCTGGCTCACCACGCTCTACCCCCAGTGGGCTCGCCTCGACGAGGAGGCGGCCTACGTCTCGGCGTGGGTCGGCCTGGTCGAGCTGGCGATGGGTGGCTGCACCACCACGACCGACCATCTCTACGTCCACCCGCAGGGCGCCGGCGACCTCATCTCCGCCGAGATCGAGGCGGCGGTCGAGCTGGGCATGCGCTTCCACCCGACCCGCGGCTCGATGAGCCTTTCGGTCAAGGACGGCGGCCTCCCGCCCGACTCGGTCGTGCAGGACGACGACACGATCCTCGCCGACTCCCAGCGCCTGGTCGAGAGGTGGCACGACCCCTCGCACGGGGCGATGGTGCGCATCGCCCTCGCTCCCTGCTCGCCGTTCTCGGTCACCCCCGAGCTGATGGTGAAGACGGCGGAGCTGGCCGAGCGCCTCGACGTCCGCCTCCACACCCACCTGGCCGAGGACGCCGACGAGGACACGTTCGCCATGGAGACCTTCGGCTGCCGCACGGTCGAGCACTTCGAGGCGGTCGGCTGGATGAGCGACCGCTCGTGGGTGGCGCACTGCATCTTCCCGAACGGCGCCGAGATCGCCCGCCTCGGTGCGGCCGGCGTCGGTGCGGCCCACTGTCCGAGCTCGAACATGATGGTCGGCGGCGCCGGGGCCCTCTCCCCGGTGGCCGAGCTGCGGGCGGCCGGGGTGAAGGTCGGCCTCGGCTGCGACGGCTCGGCCTCGGCCGACTCCGCGTCGCTGTGGATGGAGGCCCGCAACGCCATGCTGCTCGGGAAGCTCCGCCACGGCCCGGCGGCCATGGGCGCCCGCACCGCGCTGGAGATCGCCACCCGCGGCGGCGCCGGCTGCCTGGGGCGCGAGGGCGAGATCGGCGAGCTGTCGGTCGGCGCTGTCGGCGACCTCGTCTGCTGGCCGCTGGAGGGCGTCCGCTTCGCCGGCGCCATCTCCGACCCGATCGACGCCTGGCTGCGCTGCGGCCCGGTCGACGCCCGGCACACCGTGGTCGCCGGCCGGTCGGTCATCGAGGACGGCGCCCCGACCGCCTTCGGTGTCGACGAGATGCTCGCCCGTCACCGCACCGCCTCCGAGCGTCTCCAGGCCCCCGTCTGACCCTCCCTCCCCGGAACCGGTGTGCAGAACCCACGCTCGGGCGTGGAAAAGGCGCACGGTTGCGTCGGATGACCTCGCCGGATGTCAGACAGGGGTCACGAGGTGGTGATCGAACCGTCACCGGGCGGTAGAGACAGCGAAACGGGGTTCGGGCAACATGTCTGACATGTCGAACCGAGTGCTCACCGGAGGGCGGGTCATCGATCCCGCCTCGAAGACCGACGAGATCGCCGACGTGGTGATCCGTGACGGGATGATCGAGGCCGTCGGCCAGGATCTCGCCGCCGCCAACCCCGACCTGGAGGTCCACGACGTCTCGGGCTACATCGTCGCCCCGGGCCTCATCGACCTCCACGCCCACATCGCCGCCGGCCTCGGCGACTTCTGCCTCGAGGCCGACCGCGTCGGCGTGAACGCCGGTGTCCCCACCGTGATCGACGGTGGCACCTCCGGCGTCGCCACCTTCGGCATCAGCCGCCGCTACTGGGACCAGCCCTCGATCAAGACCCGGGTGCTGGCGTTCCTCGACCCCAACCAGCTCTACCTGGCGACGAAGGACTTCATCTGCCACAAGCTGGAGATCGCCAACGACCTCCGCAACCTCGACGTCGACTCGGCCCTCGAGTGCGTCGACGAGAACCAGGACATCATCATCGGCCTGAAGGTGCGGGCCTGCTACGTCGACGACCCCAAGGTGTCGCCGTTCGTCGAGGCCGCCAAGCAGGTGGCCGGGGCGATGCCGGTGATGGTCCACCTCGGCCGCTTCCCGTTCACGCCCACCATCGCCACCTCCTACCTGCTCGACACCCTGCGGGGCGGCGACATCCTCACCCACGCCTTCCGCGGCGCCTCCGGCGTGCTCGACACCGACGGCCGGGCCACCCCGCAGTTCCGTGACGCCGTCGACCGTGGCCTGCTGCTCGACATCGGCCACTCCGGCACCGACTTCCGCTTCCGTGACGCCCGCAAGCTGTTCGACCAGGGCTACTTCCCGCACTCGGCCTCGACCGACCTCAACGTCTTCAGCATCGACGGCCCGGTGTACTCGCTCGCCGAGACGCTCTCGAAGGTCTGGGCCCTCGGTGTCGACCTGGCCGACGTCATCGCCATGGGCACCACCGGCCCGGCCAACGCCGTGCACCGCGAGACCATGATCGGTGCCATCGAGCCCGGCCGCTCGGCCGACCTCTCGATCCTCGAGATCGTGGAGGGCGAGGACCTCTCGCTGTCCGACGGCTTCGAGACCATCACCGTCGAGAAGAAGCTCGCCTCCGCCGGCTGCTACCGCTCCGGTGAGTGGTACGGCGCCAACGTCGTCGCCGAGGTCGGAGCGTGACGGTCGTCGACGGGGCCGCGACCTCGGAGCTTCCGGGCGACATCGAGCTCGACGACGACGTGGTCGCAGAGGCCGCCGACGACGGTGCCCTCGACCCCAAGGCGTTCTACGAGGGGCTCGTCGCCGAGCTCGCCGCCGCCCGGGCCGCGCTGCCGGCCGACGAGGCCAGCTTCGGGGCCCACAAGCCGCTCGAGACCCCCGAGCTCATCGAGTGGCTGAAGTTCCAGGCCTGGTACGAGCTCAACGCCGCCCACTTCATCGGGGCGTGGCTGTCGGAGACGGCCGAGACCGAGGTCTTCTGCGCCCTCGCCCGCCAGGTCCACGACGAGGCCCGTCACTACAAGATCGTGATGAGCCAGCTCGAGGCCCTCGGCGAGTCGCTCGACGGCTGGGAGCCCGAGCCCGAGTGGGTCGCCTGGGTCCAGGAGTTCTACCCGGCCGGCAACGACACCCTCGAGCGGGTCGCCGCCCACAACATCACCGGTGAGCTCGGTGCCGCCCAGGGGATGGAGGACCTCCTGCCTCGGGTGCCGCCGAACGTGCAGAAGGCCATCGGGAAGATCCTCCCCGACGAGCGCTTCCACATCGCCCTCGGCCGCACGACCGTGCTGCGCTACGCCACCACGGCCGACGCCCAGCGCCGGGTGCGCGACCGGGTCATGGGCGCCTTCGCCCTCGAGCGCGCTGGCCGCGCCGCCTACGAGCGCCGCATCGAGGCCCTCACCGCCTGACGGTCGGCCTCCATCCGACGTGGCTCACCTCACGCCCCCAGAGGGTCGTGAGGTGAGCCACGTCAGGCCCGGCCTCCCGAACTGGCTCACTTCGAGCCACCGGAGGGTCGCCACGTGAGCCACGTCTGAAGGACCCGTGGCTCGTTTCGGCACGCTGGAGCGTGCTCGATCGAGCCATGGGTCGCGTCCTCTCAGCATCGGTGGCTCGTCTGAGCACGCTGGGGCGTGCTCGATCGAGCCACGGGGTCAGCGGAGGGGAACGACGCGCACCAGGGCGAAGGGCACCACGCCGGGGATGTGGTATTCGGCGCTGGTGAACAGCACCTGGCCGCTGCGGCCGAGCCCGACCTGCTCGATGGTGAGCACGGCCTCGCCGACGGGCTGGTCGAGCCAGGCGCCCTCGCGCTCGTCGAGGGCGATGGCGCCGGGCCGGGCGATGGTCCACACCACGGCCTCGCCGGCGACCTCGGCGGCGAAGTCGAACACCGAGGTGGTCACGTCTGGCGGCACCGACGTGGTGCCGTCGGGCATGGGCACCAGGTTCACCGCAGCCATCGCGGGGCGACCGTCGGCCCGCCACCGCTTCACTGTGCGCAGGGCGATGGTGCCCTCGGGCCGGCCGAAGGCCTCGGCGGTGACGGCGTCGAGGGGCACGAGGTCGGCGCCCAGCACGTCGACCTGGGCCTCGTGGCCGAGCGCTTCGAGCAGCTCGGCGTAGTCGAAGGTCTGGTCGAACCGGGCCACCAGGTCGAGGGCGGCGGTGTTCACGACGGTCTCGCTGCCCCGACGCCGGAGCACCAGACCCTGGGCCTGCAGCCGGGCGAGCACCTCGCGCAGGTTGGGGCGGCTGACCCCGAGCTGGTCGGCGAGGGTGGGCTCCGACGGGAGCACGCCGTCGGCCGCGGCGGCGTCGTGGAGCACGTCGAGCAGGCGGCTCAGCAGGTCGTCGGTGTCGATCGCCATGTCCGCACAGCTTGGCAGCTGGGGCCGACGCCTCCGACCACCTCGGCGACCCCCGTCAGGTGCCCGTCAGGCTGGAGGTCGGGCCCGGGCCACGATCGCCCGTACGGTGACGAGGTGGCTGACGAGGACCGGTCCCGGTGGGACGAGCGCTACGCCGAGCGTGCTCCGGTGGCGGTCGAGGCCGTCGAACCGCCGTCGGCCTTCGTCGACCTCGCGGACCTGTTCCCGGTCCACGGCACCGCGCTCGACCTGGCCTGTGGCGACGGCAGGGGAGCGGTGTGGCTCGGCCGCCGCGGTCTCGACGTGCTCGCCGTCGACGTGTCCCCGGCGGGGGTGGCCCTCGCCGCGGACCTGGCCACGAGAGCGGGGGTGGCGGATCGCTGTCGGTTCGAGGCGGCCGACCTCGACGACGGCCTGCCGCCCGGCTCGCCGGTCGACGTCGTGCTGTGCCACCTGTTCAACGCGCCTCACCTCGACGAGGAGGCCGCCGCCCGACTGGCCCCGGGAGGGCTGCTCGCCGTGGCCGTGCTCAGCGAGGTCGGTGCCGCGCCCGGACGGTTCCGGGCCCGCCCCGGCGACCTGCTCGACCGCTTCGGCGGGCGTGACGGGCTCAGCCTGCTCGACCGCCGCGAGGCCGACGGCGTCGCCCGCCTCCTCGCCCGTCGTCACTGAGCCTCCCCGAACGCGCCTCTGGCTCACCCCGTCGCCGGATCGCCGACCAGGTGAGCCAGAAGGTGGGTCAGGTCCGGGACCCGGGACGGTCAGGCGCCGGCGGCGGCTTCCCAGCGCTCGGCCTGGGTGCGCAGCCAGCCCTCTTCCCAGAAGCTGGTCTCGCCACCGTTGTCGTAGAGGTACCGGTGGGCGGAGGCCATCAGTGAGCGCAGCCGCGGGTCGTCGGACAGCCCGGCGGCGGCCAAGGCCTCGCCGAGCTTGATGGCGAGCACGGCATCGCCCCGAGCCAGGGCCGCGTCGGCCCGCTCGAGCCCGGCGTCGGTGCCGGTCACGTCGAGCAGCTCGGCCAGCGCCGCCGCGGT
Source organism: Acidimicrobiales bacterium (assembly GCA_965279255.1). GTDB lineage: Bacteria > Actinomycetota > Acidimicrobiia > Acidimicrobiales > Acidimicrobilacustridaceae > CAMFLJ01. Next base: position 2,809,778 of record OZ257146.1, on the reverse strand, counting down.
GGTGTCCGGGTAGAGCTCGGTCGTCGACTGCAGGCGGAACCAGCCGACGTACTCCTCCCAGAACGTGCGCACCGCCCACGAGACCTTGCCGTAGCCCTGGCCGACGCGCAGCTCGGGCGGCAGGGTGATCTCTCGCATGAGCGTGTCGACGTCGACGCCGTTGTTGAAGCCTTCCAGTGCGGTCCTGTGCACGTAGTCGACGGCCTTGTCGAGGCGCTCGAGCGAGGCCTCGATGAGGTCGGCGCCGACGATCGGCTCGTAGCGGCCGGTGACGAGGATCTCGGGCCGCAGCTCGCGCACCAGGCGGTTGGTGGCCGACTGGGGCTCGACGAAGCGGTAGCGGTCGCCTCGGATGGTGTTGATGTTCGGGAAGTGCGGGAACAGCGGCCCGAACAGGTTCGACACCAGGGCGATCTTGTGCTCGGGGAGCCACACGATGCAGCAGTCGATGGTCTCGCCCACCGCGGCGTACAGCTCGATGCGGAGGCCGTCGACGGTGAGAGCGAGGCGGTCCTCGAAGAGGATGTCGGGCATCGGTTCCGACTGGGCCATGGAGACGCCCGGGTTCTCGGACCAGATGCGCTTGGCGTCGGTGCCGAGCATGTCGAACCAGATGCCGGCCGTGCTCATCCTCAGGCCCTGGATGCGCTTGTCGTCGCGCTGGCAGGCAGGGTTGTTGGCCTGGGCGATGTAGCTGGTGCCCGGCTCCTTGAACAGGTCGACGCCGCCGACGTGGTCGACGTGGGCCTGGGTGGTGATGATGTGGTGGGTGGGCCCGGGGCGGATGGCGTCGAACACCCGCTTGTGGTGCGGGGCCTCGTAGCCCATGCCGGTGTTCACGATCACCCGGCCGTTGTCGGTGAGGATCATGTAGGTGGCCGTCGTGCCGCCCGAGCGGTAGACGAGGCCCTCGACGATCGGGTACGCCGGGTCGTCGTAGACCGGCGTCAGCAACTGGCGGCCGGGGCGGGTGTCGATGAGATGGTCGACCTGTTCCTGGATGTTCACTGGACCTCGATCCGTACGTTGGGGAATGCCTCGAAGTACGCCCCGAAGCGGGAGCGCACCTCCTCGGGTGTGGTGGAGAAGTCGCCGCGAAGGTCGTAGACCACCCGGCCTTCCTTCCCCCGGGGGTGGGCCGCCTGGTACGCGGCGACCTCGGCGCGGGCCTCGTCGGTGAACTCGATGCCGGCGGCGTCGTAGACGCGCTGCAGGGTGCCCATCTCGTCGGCCATGTACTCGTGGAAGTACACGTGGATGGTCCGGTCCTCGGGGAGCAGGTGCTGATCCCGGATCGACGCGTCGAGCAGGAGACCGATGCGGTCGGTCCAGTAGTCGCGGTACCACTCGGGCCGGATGACCCGGTAGGCCGTGCGGGCGCCGTAGGTGGCCATGGTGATGGTCGACTGCACCACCGCCACCGGGTCGCGGTGGGTGACCACGATGGTGGCGTCGGGGAACGTGGTCATGAGCGGCCCGATGTTCTCGAGGTGCTGAGGGCACTTGAGCACCCACCGCTCGCGGGGCCGGTACCACTGGAGGATCTGCAGCACCGTCTTCATGTAGGCGTAGTGCGGCGTCTGGTCGTGGCTGAGGAGGTGGTCGCGCCATTGCGGAGCGCGGGCCACCCACTCGATGTTGTACGAGCTGAAGTCGGGGAGCATCAGCTCGAGCTCCTCGTGGATGTGGTCGGGCTCCATGGGGTGCATGGCGGCCACGAACGGCGCGCCGGCCTGCATCGACTCCCAGATCGCCTGGCAACGGGTCCAGCGGGGGTCGACCCCGTCGGGGCCGATCGTCTCCCGGGGGTCGGGCACCGGCTCCTGGCCCTCCCAGAGGGGCATCGACCGGAAACGGGAGTCGGAGGCCAGCAGGTTCACCATGTTGGTGGTGCCCGAGCGGGGGAGGCCGATCACGACGACCGGCTTCTCGATCTCGATGTCGAGGATCTCCCGGTGTTGCGTCAGCAGGTCACGGATGCGGAGCCGGTTCGAGGCGTACCGGGTGCAGTCGTTGAACATCAGCATGCGGCCGAGGCCAGTGCGCTCGGGGTCGGCGTCCATCTCGGCGAGCTGGAGGCCGAGCCGCTCGCGGAAGTCGTCCGGCCCGAAGTCGTCGAGGCCCGTGCGGTCGACGGCCGCGGCGCACACCGCGTCGACCGTGAGCTCGGTGTGCACCGTCTCGCCGTAGTCGATGCCCATCCGCTGGATGTCGTTGAGCACCGGCGCCGCCAGGTCATCGATGCGGATCTCGTTCGTCATCGGTGCCCCCTCACAGCGCCAGGTATCCGCCGTCGACGGCGAAGGCGGTGCCGGTGGTGAACGACGAGGCCTCGCACGAGAGGAACAGCACCGCGGCCGCGACCTCCTCGACGGTGCCCATGCGCCGCATCGCCTGCTTCGACAGCTCGGCGTCGAGCATCTCCTGGAAGGGCTTCATCGGCGCCGTCATCGGCGTGTCGATCAGACCCGGAGCGACGGCGTTCACACGGATGCCGTCGTTGACCCAGTGGAGGGCGAGGTTGCGGGTGAGGGCGAGCAGAGCCGCCTTCGACGACGAGTAGCCGGGCACGATCGTGGTGGCCCGGTACGACATCATCGACACGACGTTCACGACGCTGGCGCCGCCGGCCATGGTGCTGGCTGCGAGCGCGGCGCGGGAGCCGACGGTGAGGCGCTGGGCGCCTTCGACGTTCATGGCCAGCGAGGCCGAGAAGCCCTCGGGGCTCCACTCGTCGAGACCGTCGGGGAAGTTGGCGCCGGCGTTGTTGACCAGCACGTCGAGCGAGCCGAGCGACGCGGCGAGGGCATCGACCGCGTCGTCGTCCCGCATCTCGAGCTGGTGGAAGGCGAGCCCGGAGAGGTCGGTGTCGTAGTCGCCGGCCGAGGCACGGGTGCCGGTGACGGTGACCGCGGCGCCGGCGTCGGCGAAGGCCTTCGCCACCGCGTGGCCGATGCCGCTCGTGCCACCGGTGACCAGCACCGAGGTGCCGGCGAAGTCGAAGCTGAGGCCGTTGCTCATTCGTCGTCGCCGATCGTGATCATGACCTTGCCGCAGTCCTTGGAGCCCTCGAGCACCGCCAGGCCGTCGCCGAAGCCCTCGAGCGGGAGCTTGTGGGTGATGAGGTGGGACAGGTCGTGGCGCTGGAGCAGCTCCACCGCGTCCTCGAAGCGCTCGGGGTACTCCATCGAGCCCCGGACGGTGAACTGCTTCATGAGCAGGTTCACGTAGCTGGTGGGCACGGGGCGGTAGTGCAGGGCGACGATCACCAGCGTGCCGTCGACCCGGCCGTTCTGGAGCACGTCGCCGATCACGCTGTCGGCGCCCGAGGCCTCGATGAAGATGTCGGTGGCCGCGGTCGGCCCGAACATGAACGGGGTCGTGCCGTGGATGCGCTTGAGCTCGTCCCACAGGTCGACCTCGGTGGGATCGAGGACGTGGGCGGCTCCGACGGTCCTGGCCAGCTCGAGGCGGGCCGGGCTGAGGTCGACGGCCACGGTGTCGGTGACGCCGCGGTCGGCGAGGGTGGCGAGGGCGAACAAGCCGATGGGGCCGCAGCCGAACACGACGACCTTGTCGCCGGCCTTGGCGGCGGACTGGTTCACCGACTGCATGCCGACCGCCGCGGGCTCGGTGAGGGCGGCGGTGGTGAGGGCCATGCCGTCGGGCACCTTGTACAGGCGGGTGCCGTCGGCGGCCTCGGGCACGTGCAGCACAGGGGTGAGCCCGCCCTGAGCCCCGCCGGTGCCCATCGGCCCGCTCCCCGCGTCGGACGGACGGACGACGACCTTGTCGCCGACGGCCACCCCGGTGACCTCGGAGCCGAGCCACTCGACCGTGCCGGCCATCTCGTGGCCGAGGGGGATCGGGTGGCCGGGGGTCATGCCCATGTGGATGTACGAGGTGTCGGTGCCGCAGATGCCGCACGCGGCGATGCGCACCAGCGCATCACGCGGGCCCGGCTCGGGCTCGGGGATGTCGTCCAGGCGCCAGTCGTTGGCGCCGTGGAGCATGATCTGCTTCATCGGGTGGGGACCTCACTCGCATCGGTTCGGGGACGGGTACGGGAAGCGGCGCGGCGGGGCCGGGCGGGGGTGGCCCTGGCCGGTCGGGCGCCGTCGAGCACGACCTTGACGAGGCTGTCGATCCAGGCGTCGTCGATCCGGGTGGCGCCGCCGCTGAGGGCGACGTGCATCACCGGCCCGTCGATGAGGGCGGCGAGCACGGAGGCGTCGACATCGGAGCGGAGCTGGCCGGCGGCCTGGGCCCGACGCAGGCGGTCGGTGGTGAGGGCCAGGGCGAACGAGGCCTCGGCGGCGCGGTCGCGCCGGTCGGAGCGGGCCTCGCCGAGGAGGCCGGCGATGGCGGCGAGGGCGGCGGGCCGGGCCAGCTTCTCGACCGACCAGCGGATCATGGTGGCGAGGTCGGCGGCGACGTCGTCGGTGTCGGCCACCACGTCGTCGCCGTCGGTGCGGAACACGGCCTTGGCCACCAGCTCCGACTTCGAGCCCCAGCGGCGGTAGATCGCCGCTGTGGTGGTGCCGGCCCGCTCGGCCACGGCGGCCAGGCTCAGGTCGTTGTACCCGCGCTCCTCCAGCAGCTCGACGGTCGCGTCGACGATGGCGGCATCGAGCCGCGGGTCGCGCGGCCTGCCGGCGCGCGCCGGCTCGGTGTTCGGTGTTCCCCCCATTGCGATGCGCATCGTATCGATATTTGAGCCCCCGTCAAGCGCCCCGGCCTCGTCCTGGTGGAGGTTGGATGCCGGAATCCGACACGAGACCTCCACCAGAACCGGACAACGGGTCCGGTCGGGTCAGTCAGGGGTGCAGGGTGGGGGGAGTGCCGGGTCGCGGAACGCGGCCTCGAGGTCGGCGAGGTCGTACCGGTGGCCGCAAGCGGCGCTCGATGCCCGGCGGTCCTGCCAGGTGGCGATGGTGGCGTCGGTCGGGCCTTCGCTGAGGTCGAGCGCGCTGGGCGCGCCGTCGACGGTCCACTCCTCCTTCGACGGATCGGGCGGACCCAGGATGAGCATCATGCGGGTCCCGGGCTCGAGCTCGGCGACCTCGATCTTCTCGCCGCATCCGCTCGGTGGGTCGGGGTAGTGGACGCTGGCGATCGAGGTAACCGCGGCGAGGTCGCCCTCGGTGTAGGTGGTGGCGTAGGCGTCGCCGGATGGGACCTCGATGCGGGGGCGCACGGTGACGACCCGCTCCACGTCGATGTCGTAGCGGTCGGCCCGGTAGCCGGGGTCGTACACCTTGGTGCGGCCGTCGGGCTCACCGATGGTGGCGATCACGACGGCGTAGCCCTGCGACCAGCTCCTCGGCACCTCGACCGGGCTGGCCGGCGGCGACTCCATCGAGCACGCCACCTGCCCGCGCGAGACCCCGCATCCGGACACGGCGGTCGCCGCCACCATCACGATGAGGACGCAGAGCCCGATGCGGCGCATGCCCATCTTGGACGTCGGCCGCTGCTGCTGGGTTCCTGTCACCGGCGGCGGCGGGCCTTCGGCGACTTGGCGGGGAGGGAGCCGGCGTAGGCGAGGCCGATGCCGACCCAACGGGTGAGCTGTCGGGTGGTGCGCACGTGCTCGTCGTCGATCCGCAGCCAGCCGGCCATCGGGCGGCCCTTCATCACCATGGGCTCGACGCCCTTCGACCGCTGGAGCCGCTCGGACTCGGCCGGGTCGACGCGCACCATGACACCACCCTGGCCGCTGGCGACCGCGGCCATGTTCCCGCCGACGAGGAACGCCAGGCCGCCGAACATCGCCTTCTCGTCGTGGTCGGCCTCGAACGGGATCAGCTCCCGGATGCGGTCGGCCAGCACGGGGTCGTACGCCATCGACCCATGATGGCGTCCCGCGTTCGAGGCTGCTCGTCCGCCGCTCGTGAGGCAGGCGGGCACCGTTTCGGTGGGTTTCCGCCGCGAGAGCCGAGCCCTCGGTCTCCGGAGGCGGATGTGCACGGGAGACCAGCGGATCTGCCTCAGGAGCGCCCTCCCTGGCTCGATCGGGCGGCGGGCTACGCCGTGGCGCTGGTCGGGGGGTGGCCGACGATCTCCTCGTAGGCCACCGGATCGGTGGCGCCCTCGGTGCAGATGAGCAGCACCGAGGCGTCGGGGCCGAGGCCGAGCGCGTCGGTGACCTCGGTCGAGCCGCTGAGCACGGCGCGCACCCCGCCCAGGCCGGCGCCACCGGTCTCGCCCGCCTCGATGCCGTAGCGGTCGAGCTCGCGCATGGCGTCGCACGCCCGGCTGTCGTCGATGCCGACGAAGGCGGCGAAGCTCCCGGCCACTGACGGGAAGGCCAGCAGCGAGGGAGCACCGCAGTTGAGGCCCGCCATGATCGAGTGGTGGGGCCCGGGCACGTCGACGGGGTGCCCGGCGCGGGCCGAGGCGAGCATGCAGTCGGCGCTGGTGGGCTCGACGCCGAGGAGGCGCACCCGACCGGTGGCGGCGTCGTCGCCGTAGCGGGCCACCGCGGCCGCGGCCAGGGCGCCCACCCCGATCTGGATGACGACGACGTCGGGGGTGCGCTCGCCGGCGGCGGCCAGGGCCTCGTCGATCTCGTCGAAGACGGTGGTGTAGCCCTCGATCACCCAGCGCGGGACGAGCTGGTAGCCCTCCCACGAGGTGTCGGACACGACCAGCGTGCGGCCGTCGGGGTCGGCGGCCGCGACCTCGGCCGAGTGGGCGACGGCGTCGTCGTAGGTGCCGTCGACCACGCCGACGGTGGCGCCCTCGCCCTCGATGGCGGTGATGCGGGCCTCGGCGGTGCCGGCGGGCACGAAGATGCGGGCGGCGAAGCCGAGCAGCTTGGCGGTGCGGGCCACGGCCCGGCCGTGGTTGCCGTCGGTGGCCGAGCAGAGGGTGAGCGGCCGCAGCGGGTCGAGAGCGGTGGCCAGCTCGTCGATGGTCGACCACTCGGGCTCGAAGCCGAGCCGCTCGACCAACGAGCGGTAGGTGGCCCACGAGGCGCCGAGCATCTTGAAGGCCGGGAGGCCGAGCCGGCTCGATTCGTCCTTCACCCACACCTGGCCGAGGCCGAGCTCGGCGGCGAGCCCGTCGAGGCGGTGCAGCGGCGTGGGCTCGTAGCCCGGCAGCCGGCGGTGGAGGTCGACCGGGCGCGACGTGATGCCGCCCGACGGCGCCGGCCAGCCTTCGCCGGAGCGGCCGTCGTTGACGAAGTAGCGCGTGAGGTGCGGCATCGGTGTCCCTTCGGGGGGTGGCGGGTCACGGGCCGGGGGAGGGTATGGCCAGGCGGTGGGGCGTCGCTGCGCCACCGTCGGACCTTCAACAGTTTGTTGAATCTAGCCGATGTCGGCCTCGGCGGTAGCCTCTCGCCGGTGCCTCGCTCCCCCCGACATCCGCTGCTCGTCGCCGTGCAACCGGTGGCCGACGCCGTCGGCGCGGAGGTCGTGCCGGCCGCTCAGGTCCGGCCCGGCGACATCGAGCTGACGTGGGAGGGCGAGCTGGTCGGTGGCTTCCGGCCCGCCAGCCTCGACGGGGCCCTCGACCGCATGATCGCCGCCGTCGAGCGCGAGCTGGGGCAGCCCGCGGGTGAGCTCGACCGCGAGCAGAAGCAGGAGTTCGTCCGTCGTCTCGACGAGCTCGGCGCCTTCACCCTGCGCCGCTCGGTCGAGGACGTCGCCGAGGTGCTCGGCGTCTCCCGCTTCACCGTCTACAACTACCTGAACGCGCTGCAGCAGGGTCGCTGAGCACCCGTCGCTCCAAGGCGGCGGGCGTGGTCAGCCGGCGGGCTCTGCGACCACGGTCCGGTCGCGGCCACCCTGCTTGGCCTGGTACAGGGCGGCGTCGGCTCGGGCCAGGACGACCTCGTAGGACTCGCCCCGCTCGCGCCGTGCGACGCCGGCGGACATGGAGACCCGCAACTGGGGTGCGTCGAACCGCAGGGAGTGCACTGCGGATCGGAGGCGTTCGGCGACCTGGGTCGGCTCGTCGCCGGAGCGGAGCACGCTCATCACGACGAACTCCTCGCCCCCGATGCGAGCGGCGACGTCATCGCTGCGCACGGAGGTGCGGATCGCCTCGCCCACCCGTTCGAGTACCCGATCGCCGGCCTGGTGTCCGTACCGATCGTTGATCCCCTTGAACAGATCGATGTCCAGCATCGTGACCACGACCTCATCGAGGTTGCCTCGGTCATGCATGGCGAGGAGGCGTTCGACGGGGTCTCTCAAGGCCAGGCGGTTGTACATGCCGGTCAGGGGGTCGTGGGTGGCCAACCCGAAGAAGCGCTCCCGCTCGACCTCCACGGACCGCAGCAGCATCTCCCGTTCCAAGGCCACCTCGAGCGGGGTGCTCAGCTGAGCCAGGGCCACGAGCGCGGATTCGGGCAGCGAGATCGGTTTCGTGAGGTCCATGACGGCGATGCCCGTCGCCTCGTCGCTGACCACCGAGAACAGGGCGATGGCGAGGGCGTCCCCGCCGACGGAGCTCATGAGCCACGGCAGTGCATCGGGATCGTCCGGGCGGGGGGCGTCGAGGAGCGACGCCCACTGTGGCGGCACATCGGTCGGAACTCCGTGGAAGCGATTCGAGTCGGCGAAGTGGAGCATCACCCCCGCCTGGTCGCGGGCGTAGAACTGCAGGCCGCTGAAGGGGAAGACGACCCGAGCGGACCGCTCGAGCGCCGCGGCGATCTCACCGAAGTCGCGCGCCACGGCGAGCTGGCGCATCGTCTGACGGAGCATCTGGTTCATCTCGGAGAGGCGGCGGATGTCGGTGTCCCTGGTCACCATGAGATAGAGGCCGCAGTCGAGCGACTTGAGTGACTCGATGATCCCGGGGATGAGTGGCTCGCGGATCAGCCGCCCGTGCTGCGGGGCGATGAGCTTGAGTGGCAGCTTCTCCAACTCCTCCAGGCCGTGCACCAGGATCTCCCGGCTCGGCATGTAGTGCTCGTGGAACGGCCGTATCTCCTCGAAGTACGAGAGGTCCTCCGCGTAGAGCTCACATCCGCTGGTGAACCCCCCGAACAGATCGCTCGAGAAGAGCGTGCCGGTCGCCTCGTCGAACGTCGTGAACGCCCCGGGGAAGTGGAGGTAGGGGGTGAAGACGAACCGAAGACGCCGTCCGCCGAGGTCGAGGACCCAGTCGTTCTCGTCGATGAGGTGGAACGGCAGCCTCACCCCGTAGTGCTTGAGCAGGGCTTCGGCGCGCGAGTGGGTGACGATGGCGGCGTCCGGCCGGGTGATGCGGGTGTCGATCACCGGGAGGCTCCCGGCGATGTCGGGGTCCTGGTGGTGGCACACCACCCACCGGATCTGCGGAGGGTCGACGACCGCGGTGACCTTGGCCCAGACGGAGTCGAGCGTCAGCAGCCCACCGGGGTCGAACAGCACCGACTGGTCGCCGTGCTCCAGGAGGTACGTGTGGCACTGGAACGGGTCGTCAGCGAGGTGGTGGCCCACCCACCAGACGCGGTCCGCGATCTCGACCGGATGCTCGAGGTCGAAGGACGCCGCTCGGTCGGGCGTGGTCATGGGGAGAGCATCACACCTCGTGTCTCTCGGTGTCGCGTGAACTCGCTCGTCCTGGACCCGTTCACCTGTCTGAACGAGACCCACCGGGGTCCTCAGCGCCATCGGCGTGGGTCATTCGGCCCTGGGGGCGGCTCGTTGCAGCGTCGAGGAGGAGATGTTGCTCAGTTTCGTGGCAACGAGGCCGGCCGCGTGTCGGTCCGGATCCAGGAGGTTCCCATGAACGTTCATCCTCCGACCCCACGTGTGAGGCGTGTTGCCACGGTTGCCGCGATTCCTCTGGCCATGGTGATGGCCGGGGGTCTCGTCTGGAGCGCGTCGAACGCCGCGTTCAGTGCCGAGACGCGCAACTCGGGGAACAACTGGGCGACGGGCGCCGTCGTCCTCACTGATGACGACGGTGGCTCTGCCCGGTTCCAGGCCTCCGGCATCATTCCTGGCCAGACCGACACCAAGTGCATCACCGTCACATCGAACTCGACCGTTGCGGGAACGGTGAAGCTCTACAACCTGAATGCCGTGACATCCGGCGTCGGCCTCGACGACCACATCATGATCAGCGTGGATCAGGGCACCGGCGGGAGCTTCAGCACGTGCACGGGCTTTGTTCAGGGCTCCACGATCGTCCCGACACAGTCGCTGACAACGATGAACGCCGCATACTCGGGCTTCGCGACCGGAGCCGGCTCGTGGGTCACCGCCGGGACCGCCGGTGAGACCCAGAGCTACCGCTTCACCTGGACGTTCGACACCACGGGTCTGACCCAGGCTCAGATCGACGCCATGCAGGGTGCTCACACTGGGGTCGACTTCGAGTGGGAGATCGAGAACAACTGACGCTGATGAAGGTCGGGCCCTCCGGCCCGACCGAGCCGAAGGAGGCACGATGGCTGAGCACGTGATGGCCGCGACCTCGCTGCCATCACGTGCTCCCTCGTGTCTGGATCCCACCGCGGTGGAGCCGGTGCGAACAGCCCCTGAGGCCGGCTGGTGCTGGCTGGTCGCCACCGTGGCAGCCCGCGCCTACCTGGCGTTCCTACTCACGCTCCTCGCGGTGGCGACCCTGCCGACGCTGGCCTCGTGGACCGGCTATGTGGTCCGCACCGGGTCGATGGAACCGGCAATCGAGGCAGGTGACGTGGTTGTGGCATCACCGTTCAGTGCCACCGGCGGCGAGGTGCCTGACGGCCGGGTGATGGTCTTCAGGAATCCTGTCTTCGGGACGACCCCGTCGGCACAGAAGGTCCTGGTTCACCGGGTCGTCGGGGTCGACGAGGACGGTTCGTACGTGACGAAGGGTGACCAGAACCGGTCGAATGATTCCAGTCCCGTCAGCCCCGGGGCGTTCACCGGGCGCGCTCGTCTGCTCGTCCCGATGGTCGGCCTCCCCGTCCTGTGGTGGGACGAGCACCGTTGGCTTCCGCTCGCACTGTGGCTGATCGGAACTGGCGCAGCCATCCACGCCATGCTCCGACGGCCGGGTTCGGGTGTTGGAAGAGACCGACATCGGGGCATCGCCGTGGGCAGGCTCTTGGCGGTTGGTCAGCGGATCGGGCACGTCGTTCCCGCGAAGCGCCACGAGGCGGGCGCGGTCGTCCTCACGCTCGTCATGGTCCTCGCTATCGGATCTGTGCCCTTCGGCGTCGTCGACGCGGCGTTCTCCGCTGAGACCAGGAGCTCGGGCAACCGTTGGACGGCCGCCGCTGTCCTCAGGTCCCGGTATGACTCCGCGATCCTGGCCAACAATCCGTACCTCTACTACCGGCTCGACGAAGCGTCGGGAGCGACGGCCACGGACATGGCGGGTGGTGGCCGGAACGGGACGTTCACAGCCATCAGCGCCTATCAGCAGGCCGGCGCCATGGTCACGAATCCGGACGACGCCGTCTGTACCGCAGGCGGGGGAGGCCGGATCATCAGCGGCGGGACCAGCCTCTCCAATCCGACCACCTTCACCTTGGAGCTCTGGTTCAGGACCACGACGACGACGGGCGGCAAGCTGATCGGCTTCGAGAGCAGCCAGGCGTCCACGTCGTCGAAGTTCGATCGACACGTCTACATGAACAACGCAGGGCGACTCGTCTACGGCAGGTGGGGTAGCAGCCCACGGACCATCACCAGTTCGGCGTCCTACAACAACGGATCGTGGCACCTGCTCACGTTGACTGCGGCGCCGAACGGCAGCACACAGCGATCGAGCCTCTATATCGACGGCGTCCTCGCTGTGAGCGGGACCACATCCGCTGTGGCGTCGTACAACGGCTGGTGGCGGGTGGGGTATGGCGCCCTGGCCTCGGGGAGCGGGTACCCCTCGAGCGCCAACTTCACCGGATGCCTCGACAACGTCGCGGTCTATCCCACGGAGCTCACGTCCAACCAAGTCGCCGCCCACTACGCCGCCCGCTAGAGCCCAGGGCCTTCGACGGTGGGCTGGTCGTCGCAGGCAGACGTGGCTCCGGGTCTGTTGTCGTTGCCGCAGCCGGGGAGGGGGTGCGACCATCGCGTATGGCCGATCCCCTGGTGCTGGTGCAGTCGCGGACCGTCCCGTTCCCGGTGGAGCAGGCGTTCACGTTCACCCTCCCGGCGCCGCTGCCGGCGATCTTCTCCCGGTGGTGGGGCCCGCTGCCCCCGATCAGCGGTGTCGACGGCCCGGAGCCGTGGGGCACCCCTGGCCAGGTCCGCCGCATCCACACCGCCGACGGCGCGTCGATGCGCGAGGAGTTGCTCACCGCCGACGCCCCCGACCGCTTCACCTACCGCCTCACCGAGGTCGCGGGCGCCCTGAAGCTGCTCTTCGCCTCGGTCGACGGGTCGTGGTCGTTCCAACCGGTGGGCACCGGCACCCGGGTGACGTGGTCGTGGACGATCCACCCGGCCTCTGACGTGGCGTCGTTCGTGCTGCCAGTGGTCGGCGTGCTTTGGAAGGGGTACGCCCGTCGGGCCCTCGACCGCCTCGACGCGCTGATGGTCACCGAGCTCGGCTGAGGCCGGGCGTCAGGGCTCCCTCAGTCGCGGGTGATCGGCGCCCGCTCGACGAAGCGGCCGTAGCCGGGCTCGCCGACGTAGCGGCCGTCGCGGGCGACGGCCTTCCCCCGCACGGTGACGAGCGACGGCCAGCCGGTGGCGGTCATCCCCTCGTAGGGCGAGTGGTCGGTGGCCATGTGCAGCGCGCCGGCGTCGAGGCTCTGGGTGCGATGCGGGTCCCACACGACCAGGTCGGCGTCGGCGCCCACCCGCAACGAGCCCTTCTGGGGCCACAGCCCGAACAGCCGGGCCGGGGCCTCGGCGCACAGCCGCACCCAGTCGGAGCGGGAGAGCTTGCCCCGCTGCACGCCGTCCCAGATGAGGGCGAGGCGGGTCTCGATGCCGGGCAGGCCACCGGGGATCTCGGTGAAGTCCTGCCAGCCCTCGGGCCGGCCCTGCATGCCGGCGTGGCGGTCGGCGACCCAGAACGGGCAGTGGTCGGTGGCGACGGTGTGCAGCCAGCCGCGGGCGAGGCCCTCCCAAAGCTCCTCGCTGTGCCACGGGTCGCGCAGCGGGGGCGTGCAGACGAAGTTCTCGCCGTCGGGGTCGGCCAGCCGGTCGGCGTCGAGGAAGAGGTACTGGGGGCAGGTCTCGCCGTAGGCGGCGACCCCGCGCTCCTGGGCGGCGCGCAACGCCTGCAGCGCGGGTGCCGACGACATGTGCACCACGTAGATCGGCGCCTCGGCGACCTCGGCCAGGGCGGTGGCGCGGGCGACGGCCTCGCCCTCGAGCAGGGCCGGCCGGGTGCGGGAGTGCTCGAACACGCCGGTGCGCCCCGCGGCCAGGGCCTGGCGGCGCAGGGCGGTGATGGCGCCGCCGTTCTCGGCGTGGATGGTGACCATGCCGCCGCGCCGCTTGGCCATGGTGAGGATGTCGAGGATGACGTCGTCGTCGACCTGCAGGGTCTCGGGGTAGGCCATGTAGAGCTTGAAGGTGGTGACGCCGCGCTCGATGCACTCGGCCACCACGCCCTCCGACACCGCCTCGGTGAAGGTCATGTGCATCCCCACGTCGACCGAGGCCGGCTCGGCTCGCCGTCGCCAGTCCTCGAGGCGCTGCACGGGGTCGCTGCCCCGCTCGGCGGTGACGTACTCGATCACCGTGGTGGTGCCACCGATGGCGGCGGCCACCGTGCCGGTGTCGAAGTCGTCGCTCGCCCCGATGGCCCCGAGCGGGAGGTGCAGATGGGTGTGGGCGTCGATGCCGCCGGGGATGACGTAGCTGCCCGCGGCGTCGACGACCTCCTCGCCCGGAAGCGGGGTCAGGTCGGCCGCGACCTCGGCGATGCGCCCGTCGGGGCCGGTACGCACGTCGGCGACCCGCTCCCCGTCGACGTCGATGAGGGTCCCGCTCGTTACGAGCACGTCAACAAGCTCCTCGGCGAGGTTGACAAATTGTTGAAGGCAGTAGTCTCGCGCACGTCATGAGTGTTCCCGCATGAGCGCCCCGATCACCCCCACTCGGGCGGCCGAGCCCGACGCCGATCCCCGCCTGCTGCGGGTCAGGGGTGAGCGCCTCCTGCACCGCCTCCACGAGCTCGGTGCGGTGGGTGGCACGGGCGACGGCGGCTGCTGCCGGCTCGCCCTCACCGAGGCCGACCGCTACGGGCGCGACCTCGTCTCCACCTGGATGCGCGACCTGGGCCTCGAGGTCACCGTCGACGCCATCGGCAACGTGGTGGCCACCCGACCCGGCCGTCGGCCGGGCCCACCGGTGATGACCGGCTCCCACATCGACACCGTGCGCACCGGCGGGCTCTACGACGGCAACCTCGGCGTGTTGGCGGGGCTCGAGGTCATCGAGACGCTCATCGAGCACGACGTCGAGACCGAGTACGGCATCGCCGTCGCCTTCTTCACCGACGAGGAGGGCAGCCGCTTCGCCCCCGACATGCTCGGCAGCCTCGTCTACGTCGGCGGCATGTCGGTCGAGGAGGCCCGCGATGTCGTCGCCATCGACGGTGCCCGCCTGGGCGACGAGCTCGAGGCCATCGGGTACGCCGGCCCCACCCCGTGCCCCGGTGTGGTGCCGGCCGCGTTCGTCGAGCTCCACGTCGAGCAGGGCCCGGTGCTCGAGCAGGAGGGCTACACGATCGGGGCGGTCACCGAGGTCCAGGGCATCGCCTGGTACGAGGTCACCGTCACCGGCCAGTCCAACCACGCCGGCACCACCCCGATCGCCCACCGCCACGACCCCGTCTACGCCGCGTCGCGCATCGCCGTGCACGTGCGGGAGCTGTGCTCGAAGTACGGCAGCCACCAGGTCGGCACCGTCGGCAAGATCGACGTGCACCCCAACCTCATCAACGTGGTGCCGGCCCGGGCCACCTTCACCGTCGACCTCCGCAACACCGATGCCGGGGCGCTGCGTCTGGCCGAGGTCGACCTCTGGCGCTTCTGCGACCACGTCGCCGCCGCCGAGCGCGTGCACATCGACGTGCGCCGCCTGGCCCGCTTCGACCCGGTGCCCTTCGACCCCCACGTCGTCGAGTGGGTCGAGGCCACGGCCACCGACCTCGGTCACTCCGTGCGGCAGCTGCCGAGCGGTGCCGGCCACGACGCCCAGATGTTCGCCCGGGTCTGCCCGGCGGGGATGATCTTCGTGCCGTCGGTCGACGGCATCAGCCACAACCCGGCCGAGCACACCGAGCCCGCCGACCTCACCGCCGGCGCCGACACCCTCCTGCAGACGCTGCTCGGCATCGCCGGCGTCGTCTCCGTCGGCGGGGCTCCCGTCGGCCCCGGCTGGGACCCGGTCCTCGATCACCCCCGCGCTCCGGAGGAGCAATGACCCGCCTCGTCACCCTCGGCGCCGCCCAGCTCGGGCCGATCCAGCGCGACCACTCCCGCAAGGACGTCGTCGAGCGCCTCCTCGACCTGCTGCGCCAGGGCGCCGAGCACGGTTGCGACCTCGTCGTGTTTCCTGAGCTCGCCCTCACCACCTTCTTCCCCCGGTGGTACATCACCGACGAGGCCGAGCTCGACCAGTGGTACGAGACCGCCATGCCCGGGCCCGAGACGCAGGTGCTGTTCGACGAGGCCGCCCGCCTCGGCGTCGGGTTCAGCCTCGGTTACGCCGAGCTGAAGGTCGACGAGGCCACCGGCGACAAGCACCGCTTCAACTGCCAGGTGCTCGTCGAGCGCGACGGCTCCGTCGTCGGCACCTACCGCAAGGTGCACCTGCCCGGTCACGTCGAGAACGAGCCGTGGCGCCGGTTCCAGCACCTCGAGAAGCGCTACTTCGAGCCCGGCCCCGACGGCTTCGGGGTGTGGCGGGCCTTCGGCGGCATCGTGGGCATGGCCATCTGCAACGACCGGCGCTGGCCCGAGACCTATCGGGTGATGGGTCTGCAGGGCGCCGAGCTGATCCTCATCGGGTACAACACGCCGGTCCACAACCCGCCCGCCCCCGAGCACGACCGGCTGGGCGACTTCCACAACCACCTGGTGATGCAGTCCGGCGCCTATCAGAACGGCACCTGGGTGGTCGGGGTCGCCAAGGCCGGCGACGAGGAGGGCATCCCGATGATCGGCGGGTCGGCGATCATCGCCCCCACCGGCGAGATCGTGGGCCGTTGCGTCACCGAGGGCGACGAGCTGGCCGTGGCCATCGCCGACCTCGACCTGTGCACCTCGTACAAGACGTCGGTGTTCGACTTCGAGAAGCACCGCCAGCCCTGGGCCTACGGTCGCATCACCGAGCAGACCGGCGCCATCCTCCCGCCCGAGTAGCCGCCCGTCCGATCAGTCGGCGGACTCGACCTGCACCGACACCCGCGTGGCGCCGTGGGCCAGCGCCGCTCGCAGGATGGTGGCCACCGTCTCGATGACCTGCTCGTCGTCGCCGTCGATGGCGGTGCCGAACGGGCCGATCTCCACGTCGAGCCCCGCCGCGGTCGCGGCGTCGAACGCCGCCTGCACGTGGGGGCCGGGCTCCCCGGCGGTGAAGGGTTCGACCGTGAACTCGGCGTGCAGCGTCACGTTCCCGAGGCTACCCCCCGGTCACCGCCGCCTCGCCCCGGGCCCCGATCCCGTTCCGGCATGCGTTCTGCACCTCCAGGGGTGCCAAACGCATGCCAGAAGGAGGGGACGGGTCAGCCGGGGGTGCCATCCCAGTCGGAGAAGGCGTCGATCATCGCCTTGACGTCGCCGAGGGGGTAGAGGATCGGGCAGGTGCACCCGTGGGCCATGTAGTCGGCGACCTTGGTGCGGGCCTCCGCCGGGGTGCCCGAGGCGGTGAGCATCTCGACGATCTCGTCGGGCACCAGCTTCGAGGCCTCCTTCACCTGCTCGTAGGTGGCGGGCCAGGTGAGGACCTCGCCCACCGAGTCGAGCAGCGACTGGGGCACGCCCGACGCCTTCATGATGTGGGGCTGCTGGCCCAGGTACTGGGTGACCATCATGCGGGCCATGTCGAGGGCGACCTCGCGGTCCTCGTGCACCGAGCACACCACCAGCTGGGGGCGGTCGAGGTCGTCGACCGACCGACCGGCCCGGTCGGCGCCGATCGCCAGGTGCTCCATCGCCTGCGCGTTGTAGTCGGGCGAGACGAGGTAGTTGAGCACCACGCCGTCGGCGATCTCGCCGGTGAGCTCCATCATCTTCATGCCCGTCGCCCCGATGTAGATCGGCACGTCCTTGGGGCGGCGCTCCTGGTACACGTAGTCGAGCTCGACCCCGACGAGGTGCACGTGCTGGCCCTCGAAGGTCACCGTCTCGTCGTGCAGCAGCGCCCGCACCACGGTGACGATCTCCTTCATGGCGCCGAGCGGCTTGGCCCGGCTGATGCCGACCTTGGCGGCGAGCGGATCCCACCAGGCGCCGATGCCGAGGATCACCCGACCGGGGGCCAGGTCATCGAGGGTCGAGAAGGTGGCGGCGAGCCGGGCCGGGTTGCGGCTCCAGCAGTCGACGACGCCCGAGCCCACCTTGATGGTGTCGGTCACCGAGGCGAAGGCGGCCATCGGCACGGTGGCCTCGCGCACGAGCCGGCTCTCGGCCTGCCACACGGCGTCGAAGCCCTTGGCCTCGGCGTACTGCGCGAACTCCATGCCCTCCCGGATGGGGTGGGCGTCCTGCAGGTAGATGGCGACGGGCACGGCCATGGGTGTGGGCTCCAGGAGGTGGTGGGGGAGAGGGGTGGTCAGAGTCGGGCGTGGAGACGGGCGGCCTGCTCGGCGGCACGGGCCCGCACCTCGACGGGGTCGACCCGGGTGGGCTCGCCGTCGGCGAACACGGTCTGGCCGTCGACGACGACCTCGAGCGGGGAGACGCCGGGGGTGTAGGCGAGGTGCCACGGGCTCATGGGCTCGTAGCTCCAGGTGACCCGGTCGTCGAGGGCCTCGGGGAAGAGGGCCCAGCCGCCGGCCAGCCAGTCCCACGCGGTGTCGGGCGACTCGGTGACGTCGCTGGCCCGCAGCGCGGCGAAGGCGATGCGGAACTCCTCGAGCATGTCGCCGCCGATGCCGTCGGTGCCGAGCACCACCGGGTTGGGCCGGTCGGCCGGGTGGGCGTAGCCGACCGCGTTGTTCATGTTCGAGCGGGGGTTGTGAGCGATCGTGCCCCGCAGGCGGCGGTCGAGGTGGACGCAGTGCGCGAGGAGCCACTCGTCGTTGGCGACGGGGGCGAGGCGGGCACCGGCGCCGACGTCGGTGAGGTCCTCGGCCACGTGGATGTGCACCCCTACCCCGAGGTCGTCGGCGAGGCCGACCACCGCGTCGAGGGTCGCGTCGGAGAGGGTGAGGCAGGCGTGGGCGCCGACGTAGCCGCGGCCACCGGCCCGCAGGAAGCGCTCGTTCTCGGCCAGGCCCCGGACGGCGCCGTCGGCACCGTGGCGGTCGGTGACCTCGTAGCAGCACGACACCTTCACCCCGACCTCGGCGCACGCCTCGGCGATGACGTCGAGCGAGCCCTCGATGGCATTGGGTGAGGCGTGGTGGTCGACGATGGCGGTGGTGCCCCGCTCCAGCGCCTCGACGGCGCCGAGCATCGCCGACCAGCGGATCATCTCGAGGTCGAGGGCGGCGTCGAGGCGCCACCACACCTGCTCGAGGATCTGGGCGAAGTTGGTGGCCACGCCCGGAGGCGCGGGCATTCCCCGGGCCAGTGCGGAGTAGAGGTGGTGGTGGCCGCACACCAGCCCCGGTGTCACCGACGGCGGCAGGTCGACGACCACCGAGGCGATCGTGCGCTCGTCGGGTGTGGCTGCGTCGGCGCTCACGCCCCGGCGACCCCCGTGTCGGGTCGCATGGGCAGGCTGTTGCGCCAGCCTCCGTCGAGCTCGTGCAGGGCGGCGGCCACCGCGCCCGACGTGGGCACCAGGCCGATCTCGCCCACACCCTTCACGCCGTAGGGGGCGTTGGGCTGGGGCACCTCGACGAGGATGGTCTCGATCTCGGGCACGTCCTTGGCCCGGATGATGTTGAGCGCCCGCAGGGTCATGGCCGTGGGCCGGGCGTCGTCGTCGGTGGGGAAGTCCTCGGTGAGGGCGTAGCCGAGGCCCATGTGCACGGCGCCCTCGATCTGGCCGACGCACAGCAGCGGGTTCACGGCCCGGCCGACGTCGTGGGCGGCCACGACCTTCTCGACGGCGCCCGACTCGCGGTCGACGATGGCGACCTGGGCCGCGTAGCCGAACGCCGAGTGGATGATCGGGTGCTCGACCCCGGGCTCGCCGAGGTGGTTGGTCCAGTCGACGCGGAACTCACCCGGGTAGTCGATGCCGGTGCGGCAGCCGTCGGCCAGGGCCGCCTTGCAGGCGTCGGCCACCGAGCCCGAGGCCATGAGGGTGCCCCGGCTGCCGGTGGTCTGACCGGCGCCGAGGTCGCGGGTGGTGTCGACGACGACCCGCACCCTGGCCGGGTCGATGCCGAGCTCTTCGACCGCGACCTGCAGGGCGACGGTGTGCACGCCCTGGCCCATCTCGGTCCAGCAGTGGCGCACCTCGACGGTGCCGTCCTCCTCGAACCGCACGACCGACCGGGAGATCTCGACGAAGCCGTTGCCGAGGCCGGAGTTCTTGAGGCCGAGCCCGAGGCCGACGGCCTTGCCCGCGGCCCGGGCCTCGTCGTAGTGGGGCTTCACCGCGTCGAGGCACTCACGGGCGCCGCGGCAGCCGTCGTCCATGATCTGGCCGGGGCCCCACTCGATGCCGGGGGCGATGACGTTGCGGGAGCGGATCTCCCACCCGCTGATGCCGACCTTCTCGGCCAGCCGGTCGAGCACGCCCTCCATGGCGAACTGGGCCTGGTTGGCCCCGAAGCCACGGAAGGCGCCGCACACCGGGTTGTTGGTGCGGGCGGCCACGGCCTCCACGTCGATGGTGGGCAGGTGGTAGGGGCCCGAGGCATGGCCGGCGGCCCGCTCGAGCACCTTCATGCCGACGCTGGCGTAGGGGCCGGAGTCGCCGATCATGCGGACCCACAGGCCGGTGAGCACGCCGTCGGCGTCGCAGCCAGCGCGGTAGCGCATGGTGATCGGGTGGCGCTTGGCGTGCATGAGGAGGCTCTCCTCACGCGACAGCGTGCACTTCACCGGACGGCCGAGGAGCCAGGCGGCCAGCGCCGTCTGTCCCTGGTTCGACATGTCCTCCTTGCCGCCGAAGGCCCCGCCGTTGGAGACGAGCTGCACCGTGACGCGGGAGATGTCGACGGCGAGCAGCGACGCGATCTGGTCGCGGTCGTCCCACACGCCCTGGCCGCCGGAGTAGACGTGGAGGCCGCCGTCGTCGGTGGGCACGGCGAGGGTCGACTCGGGCTCGAGGAAGGCGTGCTCGATGCGCTGGGTGCGGAACGTCTCCTCGACCACGTGGGCCGAGGCGGCGAGGGCGGCCTCTACGTCGCCCCGGGAGTAGGTGGAGGTCGACAGCACGTTGCCCTCGAGCTGCCACACCGCGTCGGGGGCGCCGGGAGCGACGGCCGCCTCGGCGTCGGCGATGGCCGGGAGGACCTCGTAGGTCACGTCGACCAGCTCGACCGCGGCACGGGCGGTGATGCGGTCGTCGGCCACCACGATGGCGAGCACGTCGCCCAGGTAGGAGGTGCGGCCGCCGACCGGGATCATGACCGGCCAGTCCTTGTGGATGATGCCGACCCGCAGCTCGCCGGGGATGTCGTCGGCGGTGAACACGGCCTGCACACCGGGGTGGGCGAGGGCCCGGCTGGTGTCGACGGCGAGGATGTCGGCCCGGGCGTGGTCGGACAGCTTGAGCGCGGCGTGGAGCGTGCCGTCGACGCGGATGTCGTCGACGTAGCCGCGGTCGCCGAGGGCGAGCTCGTTGGCCTCGTACTTCACGCCGGAGGACCCGACCCCGCCCTGGGGGAGGGCCACGGGCACCTCGTCGGCGACGAGGGCCTCGATGGCGTCGAGGATCTTCACGTACCCGGTGCAGCGGCACAGGTGGGCGCCGAGGTGGCGGGCCGCCTTGTCGCGGGTGAGCGGGCTCTCGTCGGTGGACTTGTCGAGCAGGGCCTTGGTGCGCACGAGGATGCCCGGAGTGCAGAAGCCGCACTGCAGGGCGCCCGTGGCGGCGAAGGCGTCGGCGAGGCGGTCGCGCTCGTCGTCGGCGAACCCCTCGAGGGTGGTGATCGACCGGCCCGCGACCCGCTCGAGGCTGGTCTGGCACGAGACCTGGGCCTTGCCGTCGATGAGCACGGTGCAGCAACCGCACTGGCCCGACGGCGAGCAGCCGTCCTTCGCGGAGGTCAGGTCGAGCTCGTCGCGCAGGGCCGAGAGCAGGTGGGGATGGTGCCCGCCGACCAACACCTCCTCCCCGTTGACGGTGAGGGAGACGGGTGCGGCCTCGGGGACCGTCGGGGGGAGTGCATCGGTGGTGCCGGTCACGCGGCCATGGTCCCGTGGCCTTCAACAAAATGTCAATCAGCTCGGCCCCCCTTCACGCGGCGTTCACGGGCCATCCTCGACCGCCGCCGGACGCGCCGTCGTCGGCGGTCGTCGGATCCGGTGCGTCGGTACGCTCGGCCCATGTTCTTCGGCTGGAGGAAGCCCGTCATGGTCGCCCTCGAGGACGCCCTGCCGGGTCGGGCGACACCCATGCCGGTGGCGGCCGCGCACCTGGTGCTGGGCACGCCGATGACGCCGCCCTGGCCGGAGGGCAGCGAGGTGGTGATCGTGGCCATGGGCTGCTTCTGGGGTGCCGAGCGCAAGCTCTGGGAGCTCCCGGGCGTGATCACGACGGCCGTGGGCTACGCCGGCGGGTACACCCCGAACCCGACCTACGACGAGGTCTGCACCGGTCTGACCGGTCACGCCGAGGCCGTGGTCGTCGTGTTCGACCCGGCGCGGATCAGCCGCGACGAGGTGCTGAGGTGCGTCTGGGAGAACCACGACCCGACCCAGGGCCACCGCCAGGGCAACGACGTGGGCACCCAGTACCGCTCGGCGATCTTCACGACGTCCGCCGACCAGCACGCCGACGCGGTCGCCAGCCGCGACCGCTATGCCGCCGTGCTCCGGGCCGCCCACTTCGACGACGTCACGACCGAGATCGTCCCGGCGGGACCGTTCTTCTACGCGGAGGACGAGCACCAGCAGTACCTGGCGAAGCACCCCGACGGCTACTGCGGCCTCGGGGGCACCGGCCTCGCGTGCCCCGTGGGCCTGACCGCGCCGGAGGGCTGAGCACTCCGGTGGGGAACGCCCTGCGGGAGCCGTGTCCGGCAGTGGTTAGCCGACGTACTAATGGCGGCCTTCGAAACCTGGTCGTCATGAACGGCGGGTTCCGAGACACCGCTCGAGGCCGCTGAGGTGTTCGAACGGCCGGCCCTCGTGATACCCGGTGCGGTCAGGCCCCCGATGACGCCGATCGCGCCATCCGAGCTGATTTCAAATGACTTTTTGCGCGTGGTTGGCCGTCACACCGACCTCACGTAGCGTCAACCAATGTGGATAAGTCAAACACTCTGAGCGCGAAACTGTTCGAACGTGTGGCTGGAGTCACATGATTTCCGGTCACTGAACGTTGCGTTTCGGTGACAGGCGCTTCAGCGTAGGGGGCTGTTTGTTGCAGATCGGTTTCGATCTGCTCGGAAGGAGCTCTACCGATGTCCCCGAACACCGCACCTCGTAGCACCCGCCGCAACGCCCGGACGTTCGCGATCGGAGCCGTCGCCCTGACGGCCGCCGTCGCACTGCCGGCGTTCGCCATCGACCGCGGGGGTGACGGAGCGGTGGATGTGGCGACGGCGGCTGACGCCGTCGAGAGCAGCACCACCACGACCACCACCATCGACCCGGCCCTCGCCGCGTGGCTCGATGCCCAGGCGGTCAACGAGTCCCTCGCCGCCCTGTCCACGCTCACCCCGGAGCAGCTCTTCGAGCTGCAGACCCGTGACTGGACCCCGGAGCAGCGGGCCTCGTTCGCCGAGCTCGCCCAGCAGCAGGCCGAGCTCGAGTCGTTCTACGCGCTGGTCAGCTGGAGCACCGCTCAGGCCGAGGCCCAGGCTCAGGCCAAGGCTCAGACGTCCCGGTCCGCCAGTGCGCCGGCCGTCTCCTCCGGCAGCGTCTGGGATCGTCTCGCCCAGTGCGAGACCGGTGGCAACTGGGCCCACCCCACCGTGTCCGGTGGGTTCTCCGGTGGCCTGATGTTCCACTACGCCACCTGGAACGCCAACGGCGGCCAGGCCTACGCGGCCACCGCCTCGGGCGCCACCCGCGAGCAGCAGATCGTCGTCGCCGAGCGCATCCTGGCCAGCTCCGGCTGGGGCGCCTGGCCCGGCTGCTCCCGCAAGCTCGGCCTGCGCTGATCCGTGGGCAGGTGGTCGGTGCCGACGAGTCGGCGCCGACCACCGACGCCCGACCCACCTCGGACGGCCTGCCCCGCACCGTCTGCGGGAGGCTCCGCTAGCCTCGGCAGCCGCACGTTGTTCCGGTTCATCCGACGAGGAAGGGATCCCCTCACATGGCTTTCGAGCTCCCCCCGCTTCCGTGGGCAGAAGACGCTCTCGCCCCGCACATCAGCGCCGAGACGATCGAGTACCACTACGGCAAGCACCACAAGACCTACGTCGACAACCTGAACAAGGCCGTCGATGGCACGCCTGACGCCGACCTCTCGCTCGAGGAGATCATCCTCAAGGCCGAGGGCCCGCTGTTCAACAACTCGGCGCAGGTCTGGAACCACACCTTCTTCTGGAACGGCCTCGCCCCCAACGGCGGCGGCGCCCCCACCGGTGCGGCGGCCGACAAGATCACCGCCTCGTTCGGCTCCTACGACGAGTTCCGCACCCAGATCACCCAGGCCGGCATCACCCAGTTCGGCTCCGGCTGGGCGTGGCTGATCGACAACAACGGCACGCTCGAGGTCACCAAGACGGCCAACGCCGACCTGCCCCTCAAGCACGGCCAGAAGGCGCTCTGGACCATCGACGTCTGGGAGCACGCCTACTACATCGACTACCGCAACGCGCGGCCGAAGTTCATCGACGTCGTCCTCGACAACCTCATCAACTGGGACTTCGTCAACCAGAACCTGGCTTCCTGAGCCAGTTCCTCCCTCGTGGTCGGGGCCCCTCCGGGGGCCCCGATCCGCGTCCGGACCCACACAGGAGTCGATGATGGGGCCCGTGCTCCTGGCCGCGACAACCACCACGCTGCAGAACCCCGCCGCCGAGGCGATCAACAGCCTGTCGAACCTCGACCAGGCCTGCGGCACCCAGAAGTCGTGGGCCTGCGAGTGGATCTACGACTGGACCGGGTCCGACTCGTGGGCCGGCGTCGCCGACTGGCTGCTGGCCAAACCCCTCGCCATCGCCCTGATCATCGTGGTGGCGGTCATCGCCAGCCGCATCACCCGCTGGCTGGTCACGCGCTCGATGCGGCGCCTCGGCCAGCCCGGACGCCGCACCAAGCACCTCGAGAAGCTCCGGGAGCGCACCCCCGATGCGCTGCTCAGCAGCGAGGAGTGGAACGTGCGCACCGAGGCCCGGGTGCACACCATCACCGCGGTCTTCCGCTCCCTCGCCACCGCCTTCATCTGGTTCGTCGCCACCGTCTGGATCCTCGACGTGATCGGCGTGAACTTCGGGCCGCTCATCGCCGGCGCCGGCATCGTCGGCGTCGCCCTCGGCTTCGGCACCCAGACGATGGTCCGCGACTTCATCGCCGGGTTCTTCCTCGTGGTCGAGGACCAGTACGGCGTCGGCGACACCGTCGACCTCGGCGGCGAGGCCAAGGGCACGGTCGAGGCCATCACCCTGCGCTCGACCCGCCTGCGCGACGTCGAGGGCAACGTCTGGTGGGTGCCCAACGGGCAGCTCACGCGGGTCGCCAACAAGAGCCACGAGTGGGCCCGGGCCCTCATCGACGTGGTCGTGCCCTACCAGGCCGACCTCGACCGGGTCTGCGACCTGATGAAGGCCGTCGCCGACGACCTCACCGCCGACGAGCGCTGGGCTCGAGAGGTCCTCGAGGCGGCTGACGTCTGGGGCGTGCAGGAGCTCGGCAGCGACGGCGTCGTCGTCCGCATGGTCATCAAGACCCGGCCCGGCTCGCAGTTCGGCCTGCTGCGCGAGCTGCGCAGGCACCTGAAAGCGGCCTTCGACCTGGCCGGCATCGCCTTCGCCTACGCCGGTGGTCCCACCGAGGTCGTGCTGCGAGACGAGGTCCCGCCCGGCTCCGCTCCCGGTCGGCGCCCCGACGACGACGGCCCGCCGCCCGCGTCGTCATCCGACGCCGGCGACTCCTCCGACTGACCCACCCACCCCGAAAGCTGGCTCACCTGCTTCGGCCGGCTGTACGAGGTGAGCCACCTTTCGAGGGGTGGGGGCGTCGGTGAGACGGAAGGGTGGGCTCAGACCTCTGAGGGCTCGTCGGGCTCGGGGGCGAGCTCGACGGTGATCGAGCCCTCGGCGGCCACCGACACCGTCAGGGCGGCGGCGTTGGCGGCCTCGCGCACGTCGTCGACCACCGACTCGAGGGCCTTGGCCCGCGGCTCGTGATCGGCCACCACCACGCTGTCGACCGGCCACTTCAGTGACCGCTTGGCCTCGGTCTTGGCCCGGCGCACCGCGCCCAGGACCTCGGCGGCCATGGCGAAGGCGAGCGGGTCGCCGTCGTCGGCGGCGTCACGCAGCACCGAGGCGTCGGGCCACGGAGCGGTGTGCACCGAGCCCTCCTGCCACCACGACCACACCTCTTCGGTGACGAACGGGAGGAAGGGGGCGAAGAGACGCAGCAGGGTCGACAGGGCGAGCTGCAGGGCGGCCTGGGCCGACCACGCCGCCTCGTCGCCGCGGCCGCCGTAGGCCCGGCCCTTCACCAGCTCGAGGTACTGGTCGCAGAACTCCCAGAAGAACGCCTCGGTGCGCTCGAGGGCCCGGGCGTAGTCGTAGCCGTCGAAGGCGGCGGTGGCGTCGTCGACCAGGCGGGCGAGACCGGCGAGCATCGCCCGGTCGAGGGGCTCGGTGACGAGGGAGAGGTCGTTGACCCGGGCGGCACCGTCGCCGCCACCGAGGCCGAGGGCGAAGCGGCTGGCGTTGAGCAGCTTGATGGCGAGGCGGCGGCCGACCTTGAGCTGGCCCTCGTCGAACGCGGTGTCGGTGCCGGGGCGGCCGCTGGCGGCCCAGTAGCGCACGGCGTCGGCGCCGAACTTCTCGAGGTGGTCGAGGGGCGTGACCACGTTGCCCTTCGACTTCGACATCTTCTTGCGGTCGGGATCGAGCACCCAGCCCGAGATGCCGGCGTTGGTCCACGGCAGCGAGTCGTGCTCGAGGTGGGCGCGCACGGCGGTGGAGAACAGCCAGGTGCGGATGATCTCGTGGGCCTGCGGGCGCAGGTCCATCGGGAACGTGCGCTCGAAGAGGTCCTGGTCCTCGCCCCAGCCCGTGGCGATCTGCGGGGTCAGCGACGACGTGGCCCACGTGTCCATGACGTCGGGGTCGCCGGTGAAGCCGCCGGGCTGGTCGCGCTGGGCCTCGTCGTAGCCGGCAGGCACCTCGGTGGCGGGATCGACCGGCAGGGCGGCCTCGTCGGCCAGGATCGGCGAGTCGTAGAGGGGCTGTCCGTCGGCGTCGAGCGGGTACCAGATCGGGAACGACACGCCGAAGAAGCGCTGGCGGCTGACGAGCCAGTCGCCGTTGAGGCCGTTCACCCAGTTCTCGTAGCGGACCCGCATGTGCGGCGGGTGCCAGTGCAGCTCGTGGCCCCGCTCGAGCAGGGCGGCCCGCAGGTCGGTGTCGCGGCCGCCGTTGCGGAGGTACCACTGGCGGCTCGTGATGATCTCGAGCGGGCGGTCGCCCTTCTCGTAGAACTTCACCGGGTGGGTGATCTTCTTCGGGTCGCCGACGAGCTCGCCCGACTCGCGGAGCAGCTCGACGATGCGCTGCTGGGCACCGGCGATCTTCTTGCCGCTGAGCTCGGCCTCGTAGAGCGCGGCGCCTTCGGGGCTCATGGCCTCGACGTCGGCGGCGCCCAGGCGGCCGTTGGCGGTGACGATCGCCCGGGTGGGGAGCTGCAGCTCACGCCACCAGATGACGTCGGTGAGGTCGCCGAAGGTGCAGATCATGGCGATGCCGGAGCCCTTCTCCGGATCGGCCAGGGGGTGCGGGTGCACCTCGACCTCGACGCCGAAGAGCGGGGTGCGCACGGTGGAGCCGAACAGCGGCTGGTAGCGCTCGTCGTCGGGGTGGGCCACGAGGGCGACGCACGCCGGCAGCAGCTCGGGGCGGGTGGTCTCGATGAAGACGTCGCCGCCGGGGCCGTGGAAGGCGAGCCGGTGGTAGGCGCCGTCGCGCTCGCGGTCCTCGAGCTCGGCCTGGGCGACGGCCGACTGGAAGTCGACGTCCCACAGCACGGGCGCCTCGGCCTGGTAGGCCTCGCCCCGCTGGAGGTTGCGGAGGAATGCCCGCTGGGCGACCCGCCGGGAGCGGTCGTCGATGGTGGCGTAGGTGCGCTCCCAGTCGACCGACAGGCCGAGGGTGCGGAACAGGTTCTCGAAGGCCTTCTCGTCCTCGGCGGTGAGGGTGTTGCAGAGGTCGATGAAGTTGCGGCGGCTGATGGGGGCCGGCATCGCCTTCTGCTCGTCCTTCGAGCGCTCCGACACCGGGGTGGGGGTGACGAAGTCGGGGTCGTAGGGGAGCGTGGGGTCGCACTGGACCAGGTAGTAGTTCTGCACCCGGCGCTCGGTGGGCAGGCCGTTGTCGTCCCAGCCCATCGGGTAGAAGACCGACTTGCCCCGCATCCGCTGGTAGCGGGCGATGGTGTCGGTGTGGGTGTAGCTGAACACGTGGCCCACGTGGAGCGAGCCGCTCACCGTCGGGGGAGGCGTGTCGATCGAGTAGACGCCGTCGCGGTCGGCCGTGCGGTCGAAGCGGTAGGTGCCCTGCTCCTCCCACGCCGTGTCCCAGCGGGCCTCGAGGCCGTCGAGGCCCGGCTTCTCGGGGACGGACCAGTTGTCGCGGGGGGTGGGGGCGGTCGTGCTCATGGCCCGCCGAGGCTACCGCCCCACCGGGAACCCGCTCACGGTGGGGTCTCCCGTGGCGGGTAGCGTTCCCTCCCGTGCTGCAGCTGTTCGACACCGCCCAGGGGAAGGTCGTCCCCTTCGAGCCCCGTGAGCCCGGCAAGGTGTCGATGTACGTCTGCGGGCCCACGGTCTACGGGCCCCCGCACCTCGGCCACGGCCGGTTCTCGCTCGTGTTCGACGTGCTGCGGCGCTACCTGCGGTGGTCGGGCCTCGAGGTCACCTACGTCTCGAACATCACCGACATCGACGACAAGATCATCAACCGGGCCAACGACGAAGGCCGCGATTGGTCCGAGATCGCGGTCCGGTGCGAGGACGTGTGGTGGAAGGCCATGGAGGCCATCGGCGTCGAACGCCCCGACCACGACCCCCACGCCACCGCCTACGTGCCCGAGATGGTCGAGCTCATCGGCCGCCTCATCGAGCGCGGCGACGCCTACGTCTCCGACGACGGCGTCTACTTCTCACCGGCCGTCGTCGACGACTACGGCCTGCTGGCCCGCCAGACGCTCGAGTCGCTGCAGGCCGGCGCCCGGGTGGAGGTCGCCGAGCACAAGCGCTCGCCGATCGACTTCGCCCTGTGGAAGTTCGCCAAGCCCGGTGAGCCCTCGTGGCCCTCGCCCTGGGGTGATGGCCGCCCCGGCTGGCACACCGAATGCGTCGTGATGTCGCTCGACCTGCTCGGCGACGGCTTCGACATCCACGGCGGTGGGCTCGACCTCGCCTTCCCCCACCACGAGAACGAGCGGGCCCAGGCGGTGGCCGCCGGTCGCACCTTCGCCCGGCACTGGGTGCACAACGGCTTCGTCGAGGTCGGTGGCGAGAAGATGTCGAAGAGCCTCGGCAACTTCACCAACCTGCTCGACCTCATCGAGTCGACCGACCCGCGGGCCTACCGCCTGCTGGTGCTGCGAGCCCACTACCGCACACCGCTCGAGATCTCGAAGGCCACCACCGACGACGCCGCCGCCGCGCTGAAGAAGTTCGACTCCCTCGCCCGGTCCCTCGCCGATGCCGAGCTGCCGTCGGTGCCGGCCGACGCCGAGGCGCTCGAGCGGTTCCGGGCGGCCATGGACGCCGACCTCGACACGCCTCGCGTCGTCGCTCTCCTCTCCGAGATCCGCCGTCGGGCGAACACCGCGCTCGACATGGAGGACCGCGCCGAAGCGGCGTCCCTCGGCGCCGCGTTCCTCGAGATCTCGGCGGCCCTCGGCCTGGTGCTCGACGCCGGCGGCGACGAGGTGCCGGCCGAGGTGCTGGCTGTGGCTCGTCGGCGCGACGAGGCCCGTGCCGCCAAGGACTGGGCGCAGGCCGATGCGCTTCGCGATCAGCTGGTCGCCGACGGTTGGGTGGTCGAGGACACCCCGTCGGGCACGCAGGTCCGTCCCGCCTGATGGCCGCCGGGCGGTCGCGTCGCGGCTCGGGCGACCGGGCGAAGCTCCCGCGCGGGTTCGGTGTCATCTGGACCACCGTCGCCATCGACCTGGTCGGCTTCGGCCTCGTGCTGCCGATCCTGCCGCAGTACGCCGAGCGCTTCGGGGCCGGCGCCGCCCTCATCGGCGTGCTGTCGGCCTCGTTCTCGCTGGCCCAGCTGATCTTCGCCCCTGTCTGGGGCCGCCTCTCCGACCGCTTCGGCCGCAAGCCGATCCTGCTCATCTCGCTGTTCGGCACTGCGCTCGGCTCGCTGCTCACCGGTGTGGCCGGGTCGATCTGGATCCTCTTCCTCGGCCGCATCGTCGATGGGGTGTCCGGTGCGTCGGTGTCGGTGGCCCAGGCCGCCGTGGGCGACGTCTCCCCGCCCTCGCAGCGCGCCCGGCTCATGGGCCTGCTCGGCGCCGCCTTCGGCGTGGGCTTCGTGGCCGGCCCGGCCATCGGCGCCCTCTCCGCCCTCGGCGGGCCCCACCTCCCGTTCTTCATCGCCGCGGGCATCGCCGCCCTCAACGGCATCATCGCCATCAAGCGCCTGCCCGAGACGGCGAAGGGCGTGGCCGGCCACCCGTTGGCCGACCCCGAGGTCGTCGCCGCCCGAGAGGCCGAGTTCGCCGCCTACGAGGCCACGGCCGCCAGCGTCGACGCCGAGCGCATCGCGGCGCAGCCGGCGCTCGACGGCCCCGGCATCGTCGAGCCTGCCCACCTCGCCTCCCCGGGCTCGCTCACCGCCGATGCCGACGGCTCGAGCGCGGCCGATGACGGTGTCGACCGCTCGGCCATCGTGCGGCTCATCATCGTGGCGTTCGTGGCCATGACCGCGTTCGCGGGCTTCGAGGCCACCTTCTCCCTGCTCGCCCAGTCGCGCTTCGGGCTCACCCTCGCCTCGACCTCGGCGGTGTTCGTCGGCATCGGCATCGTGCTCGTCGCCGTGCAGGGCGGCCTCGTCCACCCCGTGGTCAGCCGGCTCGGCGAGCGCAACACCCTTCGCTTCGGCCTGGTGGCCAACGCCCTCGGGCTCGGCCTGCTCGCGGTCTCGCTCGGCTGGCCCGGGCTCGTCATCTCGCTGCTGCTGCTCACCGTCGGCCAGGGCCTGCTCACGCCCACGCTCTCGTCGGCGGTGTCGGGGCGGGCCGGTCGCCAGCGGGGTCAGTGGTTGGGCTGGCAGCAGTCGGCCGGTGGCCTCGCCCGCGTGATCGGCCCGATCGTCGCCGGCTCGTTGTTCGAGTTCACCGGTGTGGGCGCGCCCTACGTCCTCGGGGCGGTGCTGGCCCTCGTGGCCCTGGCGCTGGTCCCGTCGGGCCCGGTGGCCGAGCCGGTGCCCGCCCGCTGAGCGGGCGGGCCACGACCGCTACCGCCCGGCGTTCGCCCGGAGCACGGCGGGGTCGTACATCGACAGCGGCTCCTTGAGCGAGCGGTACGCGATCCCGGCGGGGTCCTGCGAGACCTCGAGGGTCACGGCGCCGAACGGCCCGATGTCGGAGAGGATGGGCTGGTTGCCGCCCCAGCAGATGATGGTGGAGCCGTCGGCCAGGCGACGGGTGCTGCCGAGGCCGAAGGAGCCGAGGCCGTCGGTGCGGCGGTACTCCCAGACGAGGGTGGCGGTGCCGGCGCCGACGTCGAGCCGGTAGTCGACGCCACGCGGCGCCGAGGTGGTGCTGCTCTCGTTGTCGAACAGCGTGAGGTGCCCGTCGGCGCTCAGGCGGGCGTCGTGCTGGCGGCGAGGGCCTCCGAACGGGTCGCCGACGATGCTGATGTCCTTGGTCGAGGGCGAGGTCGGGGCGTTCCCGCCGAGCTTCCACACGATGGTGCCGTCGTCGGGCTGGCCCGGGTTGCGGCGGATCTCGAACACGGCGTCGAGGTGCCGGGCCGACACCACGAGGTTGCCGTTGTTCGGGTCGACGTCGATCGAGTTCATGTGGATGAGGTCGGTGACGTGACCCGAGGGGGTCTCGGCGCCGATGTAGAGCCCGTCGTACTGGGCGGTGGTCTCCGCCGGGGCGATGTGGTCCTCGCTGTGCCACTCCCAGGCCACGCTGCCGTCGGGGCGGATCTCCTGGATCCACCCGTCGACGACGTTCTCCGATGCGCCGTACCCCGCGCCCAGGGCGGTGATGTCGACGCCGGTGCGGACGGGGTAGCTGACCATCAGCTTGTTGCCGTTCGGCAGCGGAAGCATCTCGTGGTGGTCGGTCGGCGTGCCCACGGTGGCCCAGGTGCGGACCAGGGAACCGTCGAGCGAGCGCTCCTCGTAGGCACCGGTCGGGTTGGTTCCGAACGAGGCGCCGAGGAGGGGCGTCCAGGCCAGGTTCCCGTTCGGGAGGGGCTTGAAGTCGATGACCGGCGTCGCCGTCTTGCGGTACCAGACCGGTGCCCCGTGGTCGTCGAGGATGACGGCGTAGCTGAAGCCGGCCGGCGCGCCCACGCCCGTCGTGGTGAGGTACCACCCGGGCGTCGGGTCGTCCGGTCGTGACACCTGCAGCTCGGGGAAGTCGTGGGGGAGGCAGCGCACGAAGTACTGCTCGGAACCGCCACCCGCGAGGGTGACGGTGATGGTCACGAGCTGGTCCTCGGTGACGGTGATGGTGCCCTGCGGGGTGGCCCCGGCGATGGAGACCGTGCTGCCGGGCACCCCCACGGCGCTGATGGTCCAGGGGTTGGAACCGGCCTGGCAGTGCACGCCGTAGTCGTGGCCGTCGGGCGCGAAGGCCGGGGTCAGCGCGCCGGCGTCCACCGACAGCCCCTGCAGGGCGCCGGCGGCTCCGAACGACGCGCTGACGTCGATCACGAGGTCGGTGGCGGCGGTGCTGTAGGCGCACACCAGGCCGCCCTCCCCGAGGGGCACGACGGCGATGTTGGTCGCCTCGGCCCCGGCTTCGGGGTTGACGGTGGAGGTGTCGGGCACCGGCCCACCGCACGGGTAGAGGGTGACCCAGCCCGGGACGGTGACGCCGGTGGCGACCACGTCGAGCACGGCCGCCGCGCCGACCGGGACGGTGCCGGCGGCGGTGGGGTCGAACGAGCGGACCTCGCCGGGGGAGAGGGGGCCGGACCAGCCCCCGGTGCCGTCGCGTGAGTCGGCCACGCGGGTGCCGGTGACGGGCACGGCCCTGGTGCCGTCGGTGCCCTCGAACCAGCCGGAGACGTCGACGACGACGTCGACGGTGCTGGAGGCGAAGATGCAGAGGTCGCCGCTGCCGAGGCCGACCATGACCTGCAGACCGCGATCCTCGTCGGCCACGTAGTTGCCGGTCGAGATCCACGGACGGGTCGTGCCGCACGGGTAGGCGGTGAGGAAGCCGACGCCGTCGGCGTTGGTGGTGGTGAGGTTGACGACGACGCCGTCGGCGCCGGCCGGGACGGACCCGGCCGGGGCGAGCGGCAGGCGCAGCTCGGTGCCGCCGGTCAGCGGGCCGCTGCCACCGTCGGGTCGGTCGGAGGTGCGGGTGTCGAGCGCCCGCTCGGGGGTGATGCCGTGGAACGAGGCACCGCCCGGACCGAACCAGCCGGTGATGTCGACCACCAGCTGGGTGGCGATGGACGTGTAGAGGCACGCCCGCTGGGAGCCGTCGACAGGCAGGACGACGGTGTTGGCCACGGCGTCGGGGCCCTGGGGGTTGAGGTTGGAGGCGAGGGGCCGGGCCGATCCGCACGGGTACACGGTGACGAAGCCGACGCCGGCGGCGTCGACGGCGACGACGCCGAGGGCCACCCCGGTCGCGCCCGCGGGCGCGACGGCGGAGAGGTCGACCACCGCCGTGCATCCGGCGGCGACGGTGCCGAGCGTGGTGCGCGTGTCGAGTAGCCGCTCGGGCGTCATGGCGTGGAAGCCGCCCGAGGGCGCTCCCGTCGCGTCACCGCCGGTGGGCGAGGGCGAGCACAGCGCCTGGGGGGTGGACGTGGCCGAGGCGGCAGGTGCCACTGCGAGCGCAGCAGCGGCGAGCACGACGACGGCGAGGATGAGGGGGGTCACCTTCCGCATCGGAGAACACTAGGGCGCTCCGGGTGGTGGCCTGGACGCTCGCTGCGGCGGCTCGTCGGCCATCGCGTGCAGGATCGGTTACCCCCGGGTAACTTGGAGGAGCCGGCCGTCACTCGGCCCCGACTCGAACCCGTCAGCAGTGAGGTGACCGCGATGTCCGACTACAGCCTCGACTTCAACGAGGACCAGCTCACCATCCAGAAGTGGGTGCACGACTTCGCCGAGAACGTCGTGCGGCCCGTCGCCGAGGAGTGGGACGAGCGCGAGGAGTTCCCCTGGCCCGTCGTGCAGGAGGCCGCCAACATCGGCCTCTACGGCTGGGAGTTCATGGCCAGCAACCTGGCCGACCCCACCGGACTCACCCTCCCGATCGCCATCGAGGAGCTCTTCTGGGGCGACGCCGGCATCGGCCTGTCGATCTTCGGCTCGGGCCTCGCCGCCGCCGGCATCTCCGGCAACGGCACCCCCGAGCAGGTCATGGAGTGGGTGCCCCAGTGCTACGGCACCGCCGACAAGGTGCAGCTCGGCGCCTTCTGCGTGAGCGAGCCCGACGCCGGCTCCGACGTCTCGTCGCTGCGCACCCGGGCCGTCTACGACGAGGCCACCGACGAGTGGGTGCTCAACGGCACCAAGGCGTGGATCACCAACGGCGGCATCGCCGACATCCACGTCGTGGTCGCCGCCGTCGATCCCGAGCTCAAGGGCCGGGGCCAGGCCAGCTTCGTCGTGCCGCCCGGCACCAAGGGCCTCTCGATGGGCCAGAAGTACAAGAAGCACGGCATCAAGGCGTCGCACACCTCCGAGGTCGTGCTCGACGACGTGCGCGTGCCGGGCCGCTGCCTGCTCGGCGGCAAGGAGAAGCTCGACGAGAAGCTGGCCCGGGGCCGCGAGGCCGGTCACACCGGTGCCAAGCAGCCGGCCATGGCCACCTTCGAGGCCACCCGCCCGGCCGTCGGGGCCCAGGCCCTCGGCGTCGCCCGCGCCGCCTACGAGTACTCGCTCCAGTACGCCAAGGAGCGTCACGCCTTCGGCCGGCCGATCATCATGAACCAGGCCATCGCCTTCAAGCTGGCCGACATGAAGATGGAGATCGACGCCGCCCGCCTGCTCGTGCACCGGGCCGCGTGGATGGCCGCCACCCGCAAGACCTTCGTGGCCGGCGAGGGCTCGATGTCGAAGCTGAAGGCCGGCGAGGTCGCCGTGTGGGTGACCGAGCAGGCCATCCAGATCCTCGGTGGCTACGGCTACACCCGTGAGTACCCCGTCGAGCGGTGGCACCGCGACGCCAAGATCTTCACCATCTTCGAGGGCACCTCCGAGATCCAGCGCCTGGTCATCAGCCGCAACATCTCGGGCCTGCGCATCGAGTAGCGCCGCGTCGCTCCAACCCGATCAGACGACCTGCGCCGGCCCTTCGGGGCCGGCGCAGTCGCGTCGAGCGGGGTGGCCTACGCAGGTGAGAGGCGTTGGTGCACGGAGCGCACCGCGCTCGATCCCTCGCCCGCGGCAGCGGCGACCCGCTTCATCGAGCCGTGGCGCACGTCGCCGACCGCGAAGACGCCGGCTTGTGACGTCTCGAACGGGAGGGCGTCCGTGCCCGGGAGATCGTGGTCGGTCAGGACGAATCCGTCCTCGTCGCGCTCGACCATCGTGCCGAGCCACTCGGTGTCGGCGGCCGCTCCGATGAACGAGAACACCCCGGTGGCGTCGACCCTCCGAGTCGAGGTCGTGCCGTCGGCGGCGGTCGTCGTGAGGTCGACCGCGGCCAGGGAGCGTTCGCCGTGGAGGGCGGTGACCTCGGTGAAGGGCAGCACGGAGATGAGGGGGCTCGCCTCGATCCGGTCGATGAGGTACCTCGACATGGTGTCGGCCAGGTTGTCGCGTCGGAGCACGACGCTCACGGTGGAGCCGCGCTGGGAGAGGAACACCGCGGCCTGGCCGGCGGAGTTCCCGCCACCGACCACCACCACGTGCTTCTGGTCGCACGCCCGCGCCTCGAGCTCGGTGGCGGCGTAGAAGACCCCGGCGTTCTCGAAGCGCTCGAGGTCGGCGACGCCGAGCCTCCGGTAGCGCACGCCGGTGGCCAGGATCACCGCCCGTGTCGACACCTCGTCGTCGTCGCCGAGGGTGAGCACGAAATGGTCGGCCTCCACGCGGATCGCAGTCACCCGGCACGGCGTGTTGATCGTCGCTCCGAGCCGCTGGGCCTGGAGTGCCCCGCTCTCCACGAGGTCGGAGCCGCTCAGCCCGTTCGGGAAGCCGAAGTAGTTCTCGATCCGGCTGCTCGCACCGGCCTGACCGCCGACGCCGTGCCCGTCGACGACCAGGGTGTCGAGCCCCTCCGAGGCGCCGTAGACGCCGGCGGCGAGCCCGGCGGGACCGGCGCCGATCACGACCAGGTCGCGCACCTGCCCGGGCGCAGAGCGGAAGGCGACGCCGAGGTTCTCGGCCAGCTCGCCGACGGTCGGCCGGCGCAGGACGGTGGTCGGGGTCACCACCACGGGGGTGTCGCGGGGGGTGACGCCCACGCTCGCCAGCAGCACCTCGATGTCTTCGACCGCCGGATCGTCGAGGTCGATCCACTCGTGCGCCAGGCGGAGGCGGCGGGCGAACGACTCCAGCTCCACGGTGCGGGCGGAGAACCGGGAGCCGATGATCCAGATCGCCCGGGCGCCCTCACCCGAGCGGAGGATGTCGCGCCGTGCGACGAAGGCGGTGAACACGATGTCGGCGATCGACGGCTCGGTGGCCATGAGCTCGCGGAACCGCTCCGGGCTGATCCGGATGATCACCGTCGACTCGCTGTCGGCCCGAGCGGCGAGCGTGGTGCGCTCACCGGTCAGCAGGCTGAGCTCGCCCAGGAACCTCCCGGCCGTGTGTCGGGCGATGAGCACCTCCTCGGAGTGGTCGATGTTGCGCCTGACGATCGCCACCGCACCCTGGAGGATGACGATGAAGTCGTAGCTGGCCTGGCCCTCGACGAAGAGGAACCCGCCCTCCTCGACCTCGACGACCTCGCCGAACGCGCGCAGCCGATCGAGCTGGTCGTCGGCCAGCGTCGGGAACGCGGCCGCATCCGCCTGTCCGCGGTCGTCCATGTCAGGCGACGCGGGCCGGGGAGTTCCGGGCCGGAGGACGTGGGCGGGAGGCGGACATCGGTGCTCCGATCGGTGGACCAGTCGGAGAAGGATGCCAGGGCCGACCGAGATCGCGGCGCCGAGGACGCCGACCGACCACCTCCTCGCCGTCGGGTCGACGGCACCGGACGATCGCTCGCTAGGGTCTCCCGCCCATGGCGGTGATCGACGAACGGGACGTCGCGTTGCTGAGCGAGGCGATCCTCCTCCTGCGTGAAGCGCCCTCGACCGATGAGTTCCCCACCCTCGCCCTCGAGCTCACCACGTCGGTCGTGCGCAACGACCTCGCCGGCTGGAACGACGTCGATCCCGTCCACGACCGCGCCGTCGCCACGGTGTTCCCTCATCAGGAGGTCTCGGACCAGGTCGACGTGATGGCCGAGCTGCTGCACGAGCACCCGCTCATCACCTACGTGGCCGAGACCGGGGACGGGTCGGCCATGAAGATGAGCGACTTCCTGACGAGCGACGAATGGCACCAGCGCCGCCTCTACCGCGAGGTCTTCCAACACGTCGGGATGGAGCACCAGATCGCGGTCGGGCTCCCGGCGGTGCTGCCCCGGCTCACGGCCATCGCGCTGAACCGCAACGAGCTGGGCGACGACTTCGTCGAGCGCGACCGCCTCGTCCTCAACCTCCTTCGGCCGCACCTGGCGCAGTCGTACGAGCAGGTGCGCGAGCGCGACCGGCTCGGACGGCTGGTCGGCACCATGACCGGTGCGCTCGGCGACACCGGCGCCCACGTCATCGCCCTCGACCCGCAGCCGAGCGACATCACCCCCGGCGCCCTCGTGCTGCTCTACCGGTACTTCGGACGGCCCGGTGCCCACGACCCCTTCCCGGCTCGGCTCTCCCGCTGGCTCGACTCCCAGCGTCGGGCCGCACACGCGGCCCGCACCGCGGGCGACGACCTGCCGTCGCCGCTCGTGCCGATCGCGGTGAACCGCGAGGGCAAGCGCCTCGTGGTCCGGTACCTCCCGGCGTCGCCGACCACGCACGAGTCCCTGCTGCTCGACGAGCGCTCGTCACCGGTGAGGGCGAGCGAGCTCGAACGTCTCGGCCTCACCCGCCGGGAGGCCGAGGTGCTCCAGCTCCTGGGCACCGGAGCCACCAACGCCGCCCTCGCCGACCAGCTCCACGTGTCGCCGGCGACGGTGAAGACCCACCTCGAGAACATCTACCGCAAGCTCGGCGCCCAGGGTCGCGCCCAGGCCGTCGCCATGGCGCTCACGCTGCTCCCCGGCGAGCCGGAGGACGCGGAAATCGGCCGATCGGCCGATTGAGCGCCCTGCGCACGTCTTCCAGACTCCGGACCACGTAGCGCGGTCACCGCGGCTGCGGACGACGGAGGGAGACCGGGCGTGGAGCCAGAGCATGGTGAGGGCGCGCGGCCGGGCCGTGACGACGTTCGAGCTGCGGCGCGTGGGAAGGCACTCCACCGGCTGCTCGCGCTGGTCTGCGCCATGTCGGTGCTCGCCGGGGTCCTCGCCCTCCCGGTGCAGACGGTGCTGGCTCCCTCGGCCGGGGCCGCCGAGGTGCCGGCCTGCCTCCCCGGTCAGACGGACAACTGCCTCGCGGCCGACACGAACATCCCCGACGGCGTGGACCGGCCCGCCGATCCGGTGTTGACCCCGCCGGTGCCGTACGGCGAGTTCGGCGACGTCGTGCAGTACTTCTCGGTCTCCAACGTCCTCGTCGGCAAGACCTGCCCGGTCTTCACGATCGAGCTCAGCGACATGCCGTGCACCCACCTGGGCGTCACTGCCGGGATCGGCGTGTACCAGCCCGGGAAGCCCAACGCCGGATCCCTCCTCTCCTACGGCATCGGCGTGCAGGACGAGCCCGTCTCGTCGTGCCGTGGCTTCGTGCACACCTGCACCAAGGCCCTCGTGTACAACCCGCGGACCATCACCGGCACGCTCACCCTGATCGTCAACGTGTACACCGACGTCACCGGTGACCTGAACGGCGACGGCAACGTCGCCAACGACATGGTCAGCTACTCGTTCTCGCTGACCCTCGGTGGTTCGGGTCAGGTGAAGCCGACCGCGGCGTTCACGTCGAGCGGCACCGGATCGGCCGCCGATCCCATGACGTTCCTGGCGGCCAGCACCGACCCGGGCAACGAGGCCATGACCCACCAGTGGTCGTTCGGCGACGGGGGCTCGGCCGCCGGAGGGCTGGCGACCCACACCTACGCCCGACCCGGCACCTACTCCGTCACCCTCACCAGCACCACCCTGTCGGGCCGCAGCGGCACCGTCACCAAGGACGTCGTCGTCGCCGCACCGACCCTGGATGTCGCCATCGAGCTGCTCGACGGCGCGGCACCACCGCTCGACGAGTCGAAGCCCGTGCGGGCCCGGGTCACCGTGTCGGCGTCGTCCTCGGGGGTCGGGTCGATCGACGGGATCCGATTCACCGATGGCGACGTCCTGGCGCTGAGCCCGACCGACTCCTTCCTCGTCACCGACGGCCCGACGCCCGTCCCGCCGACGGGGGGCTTCTCCCTCCAGCCCGGCGAGCAGCGCGAGTTCGAGGTGACCCTCGACCCGAACCTCGTGGGCCGGTACGACCTGACGTCGCAGGTGACCGGCACCGACGGCACCGGTGCCACCCAGACCGCCGACGCCGACTCGCCCGGTGAGATCGGTCAGGCCCTGACGATCGACATCACCCTCGACCCGCCCACGGCGCAGCTGAAGGAGGGACCCGACGGCGCCGAGCCGATCGACGTCACCGCGACCCTCACGTTCACCAACACCACCGACACCGCCATGGACGAGGTCACCCTCACGTCGCTGCGGGTCGACCGCACGGTGACGGGGCAGCTGCTCGCCGTCACCCAGACCGGCGGCGCCGACCCGGGTGAGGACGGCCTTGCCGTCGGCCCCCTGGCCCCCGGGGAGTCGAAGGAGCTCACGGCCACGTTCCAGGCCACCGACGACGCCGAGGTCGAGTTCTCGGCGCTGGCCACCGCGCACCTGGTCGACGGCCGCAACGAGATCGGCGTCGGGCGCCAGCGTTGGTCGGTCAAGCCGCAGTACCTCGTCGGCCTCACCACCCGGGTGGTGAACCCCGCCGGCTCGGCCCTTCTGCCCGCGGGTGAGACCGTGCGGATCACCGGGACGGTGAAGAACCTCTCGACGACGGCCACCATCGAGATCGGGCCTCTCTATCCGACCCTCGCCGGCAACGCCGGTGCGATGAGCCTGGCCTGGGACGCCCAGGGCGGTGACCCGAAGGAGCTCTCCCCGGCCGGCAACCTCACCCTCGAGCCCGGCGAGTCGCGCGACTTCACCGTCCGGTTCCTCACCGGATGGAGCGACCCGAGGGGCATCGAGGGTGAGAACCGCTCGGGCGGCACGTTCGCCACGGCGACGTTCACCCCTTGGGGCGTCGCCCGCAACGAGGACGGCACCACCGAGGACATCACGCCGACCAAGGTGAAGGCCACCGAGGCGGACCTGACGCACCGGGTGTCGATCGACGACTCCATCGCCATCCCCACCACCGACCCGCTCGCGCTGGCAGGTGCCATCTCGGTCGGCACCCTCGAGGGCGTCTGGAGCGGCGGCGCCAGCCTGGTGTCGTCGACGGTCGACCTGGTGAAGCTGCCGTACACGGTGATCGTCGCCACCGGCGAGTTCCAGTCGCAGGTGTGGGACTCGTTCACCGAGGACGAGAAGCAGGCCTTCGCCGCCGACACCGGCCTCATGGTCGCGGCCGTGCTGGCCCGCAACGCCGAGTTCGGCAAGCAGGGCACCACGGCGCTCTGGGACCTGGCCAAGACGGCCTCCTACGACGCCATGAAGGAGATGGCCAACACCTGGGAGACGGGCGACTACACGAGGACCGCCGAGCTCTACAGCAAGTACGCCGCCGACGCGGTCACCCAGGTCGTGGCCCCGATCGCCCTGGCCAAGCTGGCCAAGAGCCCACGCGCGGTCGCCGCGCTGGCCCGGGCCCAGGAGGCCCTCCAGGCCAAGATGGGCCCGATCCTGGCCAAGGCGCCGACGCTCACCCGGATCGAGGAGCTCGGCCCGATCCTGAGCGCCCTCGAGTCGGGCACCGAGCTCACCGCCGACCAGCTGGCGACGCTCTACGGCATCACGGCCGAGGAGCTGGTCGAGCTGCAGAAGGTGGCCAACGACCTCGACGTGCTGCTGACCGTCCGGTCGCGTCACGCCTCGTCGATCGAGTGGATCGAGCGGTTCGACGCCATGCTCAAGCCGGAGACGCTCAAGATCAAGACGGTCTCCGAGCTCGACGTGAAGCTCGGGTACCGGGCCTCCGACGTCGGTTCGCTGGTGTTCCGCAAGCCCGAGCCCCTGAAGGCCTTCGACGCCGGCCAGGGCGACCTCGGCACCCTGATCGACGAGTTCGTCAACAGCAAGGGCTTCGTCACGGGCACACCCGAGTGGGAGAGCGCCGTGAAGCGGGTGGCTGACCGCGCCGGCGAGTGGCGCAAGTGGGAGAAGTACTACAAGCGCTGGGACGACCAGGGCTGGATCGACGTCAGCATGAACTACAAGGGCAACGCCATCACCGACCCGCTGGTGAAGGGCAAGTCGAGCCTCGGCGTCGCCCCGCTGGAGAGCGGCAAGTACGTCGGCTTCGAGCTGTCTCCGATCGGTGAGGAGGAGTACGTGCTCCAGATGATGAACAACCGGGTCGGGCGGTTCGTGCCGATCACCGGCGACATCGACCCGATCGCGTTCACCCACCTCGACGGCTCGCCGCTGACCATGGAAGAGCACCTCGCCGTGCTCGACCGCCTCGCCAAGAACCCGCTGCTGCAGGCTCAGCACGGTGAGTCGGCGACCTACACCGGTGGCGGTCTCGACTTCGTCGAGTCGCAGTTCAAGCCGGGGGAGCCGGGGGTGCAGATCGCCCCCGGCGGCCACGCCCCCCGGGTGGTCCGGTTCAAGAAGGACAAGAGCCGGTGGAACAGCTCGTTCGACTACCACCTCCATTGGGAGGGTGGCTTCGTCTACTCGGGCAGCTACGTGCCGCGGGGTGCCATCCCCCGTGCGCCGCTCGTGGTGCCGCCCTCGGTCACGCCATTGCCGACGCGACCGCGAGCCATCCCGCAGGCCACGAGCGCCGACGCCAACGTCGGCCGGTGCCGCATCACCTACTCGACGGTGAAGGACTCGGCCGCCGCGATCATGGACATCAGGGGCAAGCTCGTGAACCTCGCCGGTGACGGGAAGTCCACCCAGGACTCGCCGCTGCACTCGGAGTGCTTCACGCCCGGTCCGGTGATCGAGCGGCAGGTGAAGCCGGTGACGGGGCTCACCTCCGACGCCACCGTCGGCCAGACCGAGCTGCCGATCCCCGAGGGCGACCCCTGGTTGGCGGCGGCCGGTTCCGGCCTCGCCGTGGGCGACCAGGTCACCATCGGGGCCGGAACCCCCGAGGCGGAGACCCACACGATCATCGCCTTCGGCTCGATCATCCTCGACTCGAAGCTGGAGCACGACCACCCTGCCGGCACGCTGATCGTCGTCACCAAGGGCGCCGAGGTTCCCCCGACGACCACCACCGTGCCGCCCCCCACCCCGACCACCGTCGCCGTGGGCGGCGGGTCATCCGGCGGGGAACAGGGTGACGAGGTGGAGGCGGCCTCGGCGGTGGTGCCCGACGGGCAGTTGCCCTACACGGGCACCGACGTCGGCCTGCTGGCGTGGCTGGCGGCCGGCCTCCTCGGAGGCGGGCTCCTCCTCGTCGGAGCGGTCAGGGCCCGGCGCCTCGGACCCTGACCACCGGCACCCCCGGACCGCGGGGCGCACCGGTCGCGGAGAGGGACGATCGACCCTGGACGCGACCGGTGCCCGTCGTCTAGGCCAAGCTGGAGTGCGCCGCCGCGCCGAGGGGCCGGTGGCACGGAACCAGCAGGGGGACGAGATGACCGCGGTCGATCCGCACGCAGGCAACCCGCACGCAGGGCTGCCGATCACCGACGACGACGCCACCATCGCGGCGATGCTCGAGGACGTCAGCATCCCGACCCTGGCGCTGTCGATGGTGCACATGACCGGCGACCCGTCGTGGATCCGGGGCGACATCAGGCCCCTCGGGCTCTTCCTCAACGAGATCCAGGGCTACCTGCCCGAGGACCAGAAGGCCGAGATGCGGGCCCGGGCCCTCGAGGCGATCATCGCCTTCCGTGACGGCGATGGCGTGCTGCCCCCGCCCCCGTCGGAGGAGCTCATCAAGGAGATGATGGCGTGGCTCGTGTGCGAGCCGGTGCCCGACGAGTACGTCCCGATGGTGCTCGAGGAGATGGAGCTCGACGGCGGCGACCCGCGGGCCGTGGCCACCACCTCGCCGGCCGAGGCCCGCGCCGCTCTGCCCGTGCTGGTCATCGGCGCCGGTGAGTCGGGCGTGCTGGCCGGCATCCGGCTCAAGCAGGCCGGGATCCCCTACACGATCATCGAGAAGAACGCCGGCGTCGGTGGCACCTGGTACGAGAACTCCTATCCGGGCTGCCGCGTCGACGTCGGCAA
This sequence comes from Acidimicrobiales bacterium, assembly GCA_965279255.1. GTDB lineage: Bacteria > Actinomycetota > Acidimicrobiia > Acidimicrobiales > Acidimicrobilacustridaceae > CAMFLJ01. The sequence goes on along the minus strand of OZ257146.1, from coordinate 2,766,712 downwards.
CCACTTCTACTGCTACTCGTTCGAGCCCTCCGACCACTGGACCGAGTACTTCGCCCAGCAGCCGGAGATCCAGAAGTACTTCGAGGACGTCGCCAAGCGCCACGAGCTGATGGGCGACATCCGCTTCTCGACCGAGGTCGTGAAGGCCACGTGGGACGACGACGCCGGCGTGTGGCACGTGATCGTGCGCACCGCCGACGGCACCGAGGAGACCCTCGACGCCCGGGCCGTGATCACCGCCGTGGGCCAGCTCAACCGACCGCAGTACCCCGACATCCCCGGCCTCGACACCTTCGAGGGCCCGATGTTCCACTCGGCCCGCTGGGACCACTCGGTCGACTACACGGGCAAGAAGGTCGTCGTCATCGGGGCCGGCGCCAGCGGCTTCCAGATCGTCCCGACGATCGCCCCCGACGTCGAGCAGCTCACCGTGTTCCAGCGAACGGCCCAGTGGATGTTCCCGAACCCGAACTACCACGAGAAGGTGCCGGCGGGCATGACGTGGGCGATCCGCCACCTGCCCTTCTACGGCCGCTGGTACCGCTTCCTGCTCTTCTGGCCCGGAACCGACGGCTCGCTCGCCAGCGCCAAGATCGACCCGGACTGGCCGAACCAGGACGTCTCGATCAACGCCGGCAACGACATGGCCCGCCAGATGTTCACCGACTGGATCACCAGCCAGGTCGGCGACGACGCCGACCTGCTGGCCAAGGTCATCCCCGACTACCCGGCCACCGGCAAGCGCACCCTGCAGGACAACGGCAGCTGGCTGGGCGCGCTCAAGCGCGACAACGTCGAGCTCGTCCGCGAGGGCATCGACCACATCGACGCCACCGGCGTGGTGACCGAGTCGGGTGAGCACGTCGACGCCGACATCATCGTGCTGGCCACCGGCTTCCTGATGGCCAAGGTGCTGTTCCCGATGGAGTTCTACGGCCGCGACGGGCTGTCGCTCAACGAGTACTGGTCCGACCGGCCGTCGGCCTACCTCGGCATCACCGTGCCGGGCTTCCCGAACCTGTTCATGATGTACGGGCCGAGCACCCACCTGAACCACGGTGGCAGCCTGATCTTCCACTCCGAGTGCCAGATGCGCTACATCGGCGGCGCCCTCGACGTGCTCGCCGGCAGCGGCGCCAAGGCCATGGAGCCCAAGCCCGAGCTGTACGAGGCGTACCACGCCAAGCATCAGGTCGAGATCAAGCAGCTCGTGTGGAGCAGCCCCGCGATCAAGCACACCCACTTCCGCAACGCGGCAGGCGAGATCCACACCGTCAGCCCGTTCCGGCTGGTCGACTACTGGGACTGGACCCGCGAGGTCCACCCCGACGACTTCCTCTACAGCTGAGCGCCGTCGTCAGCCGAGCCCGGCGACCACCATCGGCTCCCGGTCGACGGCGAGCACCTCGTCGTCGATCGGACCGACCTGGTCGTCGCTGACGCGCTCGCGCTGAGGTCCCGGCACGCCGGCCCGCACCGCCTCGAGCTGGGCGGCGACGGCGCCTCCGAACATGATCCCCATGCTCGACAGCAGCGCCCACAGCTGGAGGGCCACGATGCCGGCCAACGAGCCGTAGGTGTCGCCGAACGACGTCGACACGCGGAACGTGAGGCCCATGGCCAGGGTCACGACGAACCAGAGCAGCACCGACACGGACGAGCCGAAGGCCAGCCACGACCACGCCGGCTGGCGACGGTTCGGGCACCAGCGGAACAGCAGGGCCATGGCGGCCACGACCGTGGCGATGCCCAGCGGCCAGCGCACGATGTTCCAGGTGGTGTCGACCCACCCGTTGTGGAGCTGCTCGCCGACGGCGGAGCCGAACCCGATGGCGACGAAGGCGATGGCGACGAGCACGCCGCTGACCAGCGCCAGCAGGAACGCCCGGCCGTACTTCTTGAAGGTCGGCCGGTCCTGCTCGATGCCGTAGAGGCGGTTGAGGCCGCGCTCGAGCTGGCCGAGCGCGGTGGTCCCGGACACGAGCGAGCCGACGAGGCCGATGATGAGGCCGAGGTACCGCTTCGACTTCCCGACCTCCGACGCCTGGGCGACGGCTCCGGTGAGCAGCTCGCCCGCCGGTCCCGGCACCGCGTTCTCGATCATGCTCACGATGCCGGACGAGATGCGGCTGTCGCCGAACGCCATCGCCAGGCCGACCAGAGCGATGGTGGCCTGCACCAGCAGCAGGCCCACCAGGAACGCGAACGAGCGGGCGTGGGTGAAGCCGTCGGCGAGGCGCATGCGCTGGAAGGCGGAGCTCAACAGGCTCCGGCGTCCGCAGGTGCGCAGCGCCTCCTTGGCGTCGTCGCCGGTGAGCTCCCAGGTCTCGGGGACGGGAGCGGCCGTGCTCACGACGCGGCCTTGTCGTCGCTGTCCCCCTCGGCGGGGGCGGGCACGCAGATCCGCACGGCGCCGGGTCGCACCCGGATCTTCAGCTTCTTGGCGTCACCGCGGTGGCCGCCGTCGAGCTCGTAGTCGATGCGGCCCTTCGTCTTCACGTCGATGCGCCGGGCCGATGTGGTGCGGGTGAGAGGGGAGCGGTCGATGCGTCCTACCGCCATGCGGCCGAAGACCCGGGCCCACTGCACCGCGCCCTCCGCCTCGACCACGCCGACCTCGAGCACGCCGTCGTCGGGCTCGGCCTTCTCGAACGGGGCCAGGCCGCCGACGATCGTGCTGACGTTGGCCACGAGCACGCAGCTGGCCTCGCCCTTGAACCAGCGCTGGCCGTCGACGTCGATGGTCATGGGCACCCGCCGGGCCTTCACGTTGCGGATCCCCGTCCAGACGTAGGCGAGGCGCCCGGCCTTGTCCTTCAGGCCGCGGTCGGCGTCGCGGATCATGAGGGCGTCGAGGCCCGCCCCGGCCATCACGGCGAAGTGCTCGCCGTTCATCACCCCGAGGTCGAGCGGTCGGCGTCGGCCGTGCAGGCCGACCTGCACGGCCTCCTCGATCGTGGTGGGGATCCCTAGGTTCGTGGCCAGGAGGTTGGCCGTGCCGGCGGGCAGGATCGCCACGTCGACCGGCTCGCCAGCGACCGCGTCGAGGCACCGCTGGACCGTGCCGTCGCCGCCCCAGACGAAGATGAGGTCGGCGCCCTTGCGCACCGCCTCCTTCACGGCGGCCGGTGCCTTCCTGCTCTTCGGGACCTCGAACCACAGAGGCTCGACGCCCTCGTGGGCCAGCACGGACCGCAGCTCGTCGAGGCCGCCGCCCATCGACTTCCTGGCGTGGCACACCACGGCGACGGTGGTCATCGGCCGACCTCCTGGTTGGTCGACGCGGCGAGCCACGACGATCGGGTGGCCACTGCGGCGGCGCCGAGGGCCAGGGCGCCGAGCAGCAGCCCGGCCATCACGTCGGTGGTGAAGTGCATGCCCCGGTAGACCCGGGAGAAGGCGACGGTCACCACGGGCACGGACGCCACCGCCCAGGCGAGGAGCCGCCACGGCCAGCGCCACCGGCCCGCCCCGAGCAGCACGGCGATGCCGAACCAGAGCACGAACGTGGCGGCCACGTGGCCGGACGGGAAGCTGTGGGTGCCGGGCTGACCACCCAGCTGAGGAACGTCGGGACGGTCGCGTGCGACGACGTAGTTGACCGTGAGGAAGATCGACAGCTCGAGGGCGAACGCCAACGGGATGAAGAGCAGGTCGCGCCACCGTCGCAGGACCGCCAGCACGCCCGTGACCACGACCATTCCGGCCACCACCGGGAGGGTGTTGGCCCCCGAGGTGCCGGCCGAGCTGATGTCCTCCCAGCCGGAGGTGCGTCCGAGCGACACGTTGCGGCTCAGGGTCTCGTCCCAGCTGCGCACCGGCTCACCGAGCGACGTGTGCACGATCAGCCAGCCGACGGCGGCGAGGGCGACGACCACGGCGACGTAGGTCGCCACGGCCACGACGGCCGGAGCGCGCCAGGGGCCGTGCGCGTGTCGGGCCGCGGCCTCAGCGGTCGACTCGCCGAACGGGTCGAGCGGGTGGGCGAAGCGCTCGCGGGGGGATCGGCCGCCGTCCGTGCCATCGTGGCGGGGCGGCGGTCCGGTCCGGGCCGCGTCGTGATCGGGGTGGTAGGTGGTCACGACCGTGCCTTACCCGGGGAGGTATGCCCCGCAGACCTGCGGGTAGGAAGTCGGCTGAGAAAGCTCGAGCGAGAGGTGACGTGTGGAGGTCCTGGTGGCACTGCTGGTCCCGGCCGCCCTGGTGGGTGTGGTGGCGGGTCTCGCCGCGGCCCGCTGGCCCTGGCCGGTGACAGCGCCGAGCGTCCCGCCGGAGGACGTCGTCCACGCGGCGACTGCTCCTGGGCCGCTCGGCCGCCTGGTCCGGCGCCGTCTCGACCCCGCACGGCTGACTGGCCTCGCGCTCACCGTCGCGCTGGCCGTCCTCGCCGTGGGCGTGCTCGGTGTCGGCCTGCTCCTCCGCATGGTCGACACCGACACCGGCTTCGCCCGCTTCGACCTGTCCTTCGCCCGGTTCGGGGCGGACCACGCCAGCTCGTGGACCACGACGTTGCTGCGCAACGTGAGTCGGTTCGGCGGCTACGAGCTCGTGATCGGGCTGGCCGTGGTCGTGGCGCTCCTCGAAGTCAGGCGTCTCCGGCGGCTCTCGGTCGTGGCGTTCCTGGCGGTCGTCGTGGCCGGGCAGTTCCTCCTGGCCGAGACGGTCAAGCACGTGGTCGACCGGGCCCGCCCCGACCTGCTCAACCTGACCGGGTTCTCGGGCACGTCGTTCCCCTCGGGCCACGCCACCGCGGCGGCGGCCACCTTCATGGCCATGGCCCTCGCGCTCGGTCGGGGTCGCGGATCGAGGACGCGAGCAGTCCTCGTCGGCGTCGCCGTCGGCATCGCCGTGGCGGTGGCCGCCACCCGCGTGCTGTTGGGCGTCCACTGGTTCACCGACGTGCTCGCCGGTCTCCTCCTCGGCTGGGCCTGGTTCGCGGTGTGCTCGATAGCGTTCGGCGGCGCCCTGCTCCGGTTCGGTGCTCCCGTGGTCAGGGCCGAGGCGGTCGCCGACGCCGTGGATTCGGCATCCGACACCGGCGTCGGTGGGCTGGCGCGGTAGTTCGCCGGGTAAGGGGCGCTCATGGATCCGTTCCGCCACGGCGTGGCCAGCTTCGACCCGCTCCCCGACGCCGTCCTGCTCTGGGCGAGGGTCGAGCCCGGGTGGGACCGCCTCGACTGGAAGGTCGCCCGCGCCCCCGCCGACCCTCACGCCGGCGCCGAGGAGCTGGTCGCCACGGTCATCGCCGAGGGCACGGCCTCGGTCGAGCCCGGGCGGGACGGCTGCGTGACCGTCGACGTCCGGGGCCTCGAGCCCGCCACCACCTACCACTACTGGTTCGAGGCCGACGGGGCGCTCTCGCCGGTCGGTCGCACCCGCACGCTGCCCACCGACACCGACTGGGCCCGCCTGGCGTTCGTGTGCTGCGCCGACCGGTCGATGGGCGCCCTCAGCGCCTATCGGGCCATCGCCGAGGACGAGGTCGACCTCGTCGTGCACCTCGGCGACTACCTCTACGAGGAGCCGAAGGGACCGTTCGCCGTCGAACCGTCGGGGGTGACAGTGACGCTCGACGACTATCGGCGGCGCCACGCCCACACCCGGCTCGACCCCGACCTCCAGGCGCTGCACATGCGCCACCCGATGGCGTTCGTCTGGGACGACCACGACACCGCCGACAACTCCTGGCGGCACGGCGCCAAGGCCCACGACGAGGCCGAGCACGGGCCGTGGGAAGAGCGCCTGGCGGCGGCGACCGAGGCCCGCCAGGAGTGGCTCCCGTGCCGGCTGTCGGACCCGACCGACCCGCTCGACATGCACCGCTCGTTCCGTTTCGGCGACCTGATGGACCTGGTCGTGCTCGACACCCGCATCCCCGGCCGTGATCTGCAGTCCGGCGACGAGGGCGCCAAGCCGCTCGACGACCCGGATCGCCGGATGATCCCCGAGGCGCAGATCGAGTGGGCCGAGGCGCGCCTGGCCGACCGCTCGTCGACGTGGGCCGTCGTCGCCAGCCAGGTGCCCGTTGCGAGGCTCCAGCTCCCGATCCCCCTGGGCTCGTTGGTCGACGCCGCGTTGCCCAGCGGCTACCGGGTCATCGATGGCAACCTGGTGTGCACCGACGGCTGGGACGGCTACCCGGTGCAGCGCGAGCGCCTGGCGAGGGCCCTCGAAGGCCGGCAGGGGAGTGCGGTGGTGGTGTCCGGCGACGTCCACTCGAACTGGGCCTCCCTCGTCCTCGACCCGACGGGGGAGCGGGCGGTGGCCGCCGACATGGTCACCACCGCCGTCAGTGCGACGGCCATGGGCGAGCAGCTGCCCGCGGGGTGGAGGGCCGTGGCCGAGAAGCTGGCCGTCGGCGTCACCGACTACGTGTGGCGTGACCTCGAGCACCACGGCTACCTGCGGGTCGACGTGCGCCCGGAAGAGGTCCGAGGCGACTGGGTCGCGGTCGACCCGGGGGTGGAGCCGCTCCGGCCGACGGTCATCGCGTCGTGGGCGGTCCGCCCGGAGGTGCCGATCGTGCTCCGGAAGAGCATGCCGAGCTCGTCGGTCACCTCGTTCGGCGACGTGCGCCGCCCTGGCCTCCCGCTCGACGTCCTCCCCGCGCCGGAGCGGCGGCCGAGCGCCCGGAGCTCGTTCCGGGCACGCGGCCGCCGCGCAGCGACGGTCGTGACGGCGCTGGTCGTCGTGGCCGGTGTCGTCGGGTTGGTCCGCCGCCGCCCCGCGCTGTTCGGCCGTCCGGTCAGGCGTTGACGGCAGGCTCCGCGGTGCCGGAGGGGACCAAGGGACGACGCCACAACACGATCGCCGTCACGATCAGCCACACGCACCAGGCGACGTACCCGACGAAGTTGGTGATGGAGGCGATCTCGAGCCCGAGGGGGATGAGCACGCCGGTGGCGATCAGGCCCGCCGAGGTCCATCCGAGGGCGTTCAGCCACCGCGGCCCGATCCGCCGAACGACGGCCAGGACGAGCAGCACGGTGAATGTGGCGGTCAGGGCATAGCCGACCGTCTCCCCGAGCGCCTTGCCCAGCCAGGTGTGCAGACCTTCGAAGGTGTCGGCGGCGTCGGCGGCACGCGAGGGGACGAGGGCGTCGTCGCTGAGGCCCGGAACGAACAGGAACCAGCGGGAGAGGCCGATCACCTGGACGACGGCGGCGGCTACGCCGACGACGGCGAGCCAACGGCCCCGCCGGCCGCCGACGAGGCGGCCGAGGAGGATCCCGACAGGGGCGAGCAGAGCCGCGCTGAGCGCCAGGACGGCGAACCACGCCATGACGCCGGCCTGGTGCTCGTGGAACGAGGCGAGGATCTCGGCGGTCGGCTCATCGAGCACGGCGGGGTAGTCGAAGATCGAGCCGAGGGCGGTGAAGCCGGCGATGGCGAGAGCCGCGGCACCGGCCATGGCGGCGGCGGCGATCCGTCGAGTGGCGGCGTCGCGACCGGACCGGCCGGCGGCGCTGGTGGTGGTGGTGGTCGTGGTCATCGTGGGTCCTTTCGAGGTCGACCTCGGGTCGAGGTCGGTGTCGGTGTCGGTGTCGGTGTGCGTGGTCAGGTCGGGGTCGGGCCCCGCTCACGCCGTGGTGGCGGATGTGCGGAACCAGTCGACGGTGGTGGCCAGCGCCTCGTCGAGGGGCGTGGCCCCGGCGGCGAAGGCGGTGCGGAACCGGGAGTCGTCGACGACCCACGGATCGGTGAACTGGTAGAGGGTGTGGCGGTACTCACGCATGGCCGGCACGGCCAGGCCCACCAGCCGGAGCCCGGTGCGACCCACCGCCGTGCACCGGGGCCTCGCCCCGGCCAGGTCGGCGATCGAGGCCACGATCTCGCGGGTGGTCCGGGCCGGCGCCACCGGCAGGTGCCAGATCGCCCCGGTCGCGCCGTCGGCGCTGCCGAGGGTCACCAGGCCGGCGGCCACGTCGGGGGTGAACGAATAGCTGTGGAGGGTGTCGGGGTCACCCATCACCTGGGCGCTGTGCCCCTGCAGCAGGCGGCCGAACACGCCCTGGCCCAGCGCGGACTCGGTCGTGCCTGGCCCGAAGTAGTCCGACGCCCGGCCGATGGTGACCTCGACCCGCCCGGCGGCGTGGGCCTCGAGCAGCTCCTGGGTCATCGCCGCTCGGGTCTCGGCCTTCGCCGAGCTCGGCCGGGCCGCCAGCGTCTCCACCAGGGGCTCCCCGGCCGTGGGGCCGTAGGCGTAGAGGTTGTCGAGCACGACCATGCGTGCGCCGGCGTGCTCGGCGGCGGCCATGACGGCCCGCTGGAGGGGTGGGAACTGCTCGGGCCACTCGGTGTAGCTGGCGGCGTTCAGGCAGAAGTAGACGACATCGGCGCCGGTCGCGACCTCCGTCACGGCCTGGATGTCCGTGGCATCGATGCCGACGACCCGGGCCCCGGCCCAGGAGCCCCGGCCGCTCCGGTTGACGGCGACCACGTCGTGGCCGAGGGAGACCAGCCGGGTGACGACCAGCGAACCGACCTGGCCGGTCCCGAAGACGACCTGGCGGCTCACTGGCCGACCTCCTCGCGTCGAGCGAGGGCGAGAGGGAGGACCATGGTCAGGGCGGCGACGGTGACCGCCCCGCTCGACCCGAAGACGGTGAACTGGTCCTCGACCTGCACCCCGATGGCGGTGGTGATCGTCCACCCCAGGGCCCAGGCCCCGGCCAGCCCCGCCGGCCAGGCCAGGACGACCCGGCCGAACCGGGGGCGCAGGACGGCGGCCTGGGCGGCTCCGACGGCGAGGCCGCAGATCGCGCCCTGCGCCGCGAGGTCGGCAGCGCTGGTGCCGTAGCCGACCAGCGGCGCCGAGACACCGAGGCCGGCCATCAGGCCGAGGCCGGTGGCCGCGACCCACCGCAACGTGCCGGGCCCGCCGCGACCGAGCCCCCACGACTGGACCGCGCCGAGGATGGCGCCGGTCACCAGGCCGCCGGCGACCGCGGCGACGACGCCGTCGACAGGGCCGACGATGAGTGAGGCGGTGAGCCCACCGAGCGGGAAGCCGGTGAAGGTGGCGAGCCAACGGGCGGCGATGCGGACCCGGGAACGGCGCGCCGGGGCGGGCTCGGACGAGTGGGAGGTCGCTCGGGCAGGGGTGGTGGGCAGCTGCGGTCGGGTGGTCACGGATGGCTCCTTCGGGTCGGTCGGGGTGGTGGGGTGGGCGTGGCGGTCGGCGATCCAGGCGGCGAGGACGTGGCCGGGGTGGTCGGCGAGGTGGTCACGCACGAGGGCGTCGAGCAGCTCGTCGTCGCCGGCGACCTCGGCCCGGGCCACGGCGACGAGCTGCCGGTCGCGGGTGGTGGCGGCCATCGCCTCGGCCCGGTCGAGCAGGTCGCGGGGAGCAGGTGAGAGAAGGGCGGCCGCCACCAGCAGTCCGGGATCGGAGCTGGTGGGGGCCCGATCGAGCACGGCGGCCGCGGCTCCCGGCTCACCGGCGATGAGGTGGCGCAGCAAGGTGGAATCGGTCATGGCGTCACCATCGCGGAGCGCGCTGACGCGGCGCTGATGCGGGGCTGGCGCGTCCGCCGACCCGCCGTGGGATGCGTCGTCCTACGCTCGAGTGGTGCTCCATGTGGCGGTGCTCGGCCCGGCCGAGGTGCGGCGCGACGCCGAGGCTCTGGCGGTCCCGGCGGGCAAGCCGACGGAGCTCCTGGTTCGTCTCGCCCTGGAAGGCGGCGCTCCGGTGGCGGCCGAGCGCCTGATCGAGGACCTCTGGGCCGACGCGGCGGCGACCACCGGCCGCAACACCCTCCAGTCGAAGGTGTCCCAATTGAGGCGGGCGCTCGGCGACGGCGCCGTGGTGCGATCGGCGTCGGGTGGCTACCACCTGGCCATGGACGACACCGAGATCGACGTCGCCCGGGCCGTGGAGCTGGCCGCGGCGGCGACCGCGGCGCGCCGCGCCGGCGACGCCGAGTCGGCCGCCGCCCTCGCTGCCGATGGGCTCGCGCTGTTCCGTGGCGACCTCCTCGCCGGGGCCGGCGACGGCGGGTGGGTCGCTGTCCACCGCTCCCGGCTGGAGGAGGTCCGCCTGGGGCTGCTGGAGGACCACCTCGCGGCGCGGGTCGATCTCGGCGGCGGCGGCGACGTGATCGGCACGCTCGAGGCGCTCGTGGTCGAGCACCCGCTGCGGGAGGGTCTGTGGGCCTCGCTCATCACCGCGCTGTACCGCTCGGGTCGCCAGGCGGACGCCCTCGCCGCGTACACGCGCGTGCGCACCGCGTTGGTCGAGGAGCTCGGTGTCGAGCCCGGTCCCGACCTGCGGGCCCTCGAGGCGCGGATCCTCGACCACTCCGAGGAGCTGGGGGCGTCGGCGCGCACCCTCACGGAGCCTGTGATCGGGAACGTCCCCCTGCTCGGGTCCGACGTGCTCGGCCGCCGGCATGACCTCGAGTCCGTCGTGGCGCGGCTGGGTGAGCGACGGCTGGTCAGCCTGGTGGGCCCGGCGGGCGTGGGGAAGACCCGGTTGGCCATCGAGGCCGCGCAGGCCGCGAGCCCGTCGGGTGGGAGTTGGCTGGTCCGCCTCGACGGAACCGACGGCTCGGGGTCGCTCGCCCAGTTCGTGGCTGAGGCCCTCGACGTGGCGGGGGGCGCGGAGGGCCTCGGCCCCCGCCTCGCGTCGGCCTCGATGCTGCTCGTGCTCGACAACTGTGAGCATCTCCTGGGCGACGTCTGCCCGCTGGTCACCCGACTCCTGCGGGAGGCCCCGTCCCTGCGGGTCCTCACCACGAGCCAGGTGCCGCTGGGCCTCGACCAGGAGGTCGTCCACCTGCTCGAGCCCCTCACGGCGGAGGACTCCGTCGCCCTCTTCCTCGAGCGGGCGGGGGAGGCCCGCCCCCGCTTCGCCGTCGACGACGACACCGTGCGCCTCGTGGAGGAGGTGTGTCGCTCGCTGGACGGACTGCCACTGGCCATCGAGCTGGCCGCGGCTCGGGTGCGGTCGCTCTCGGTGAAGGAGATCGCCCGCCGCCTCGACGACCGCTTCGGGCTCCTGCGCGCCCCGAGCAGCGCGGACTCCGATCGTCGCCGCGCGCTGTCGGGGGCGATCGCCTGGAGCTACGACCTGCTCTTCCCCGATGACCAGCGCGGCCTGTGGGCCCTCTCGGTGTTCGCCGGTGGCGCGTCGCTCGCTGCGGTCGAGCACGTGCTGGCTCGCCTCGGGGTGCCCGCCGCAGCGGTCGTCGACGTCATCGGTCGGCTGGTCGACCGCTCGCTCGTGGCGGTCGAGGAGGTCGACGACGGTGAGCTGCGGTACCGGCTGCTCGACAGCATCCGGGCGTTCGCGCTCGGGCGCCTCGTGGAGGCCGACGCGGAGGGGGAGGCACGGGCGGCCCACGCCGACTGGTTCGGTCGGGTCGCCGACGGTTGTGAGCGCGAGATCCGGAGCCGGTCGCAGGGCGAGTGGCTGGCCGTGGTCCGGGCCGAGCGCGCCGACGTCGACGCTGCGCTCGCCTGGTCCGCCGACCACGATCCCGTGCTCGGCCTCCGGATCGCCGTGGGCCTCGGGTGGGCGTGGGTCGTCCTGGGAGACGGCGTCGCCGGTGCTGCCCGCGTCAGGGGAGCGGTCCTCGCGGCTGGTCCCGCGGCCCCGTCGTCCGCGCGGGCGCGGGGCCTGTTGTTCGCCTCCTGGCTGGAGGCGTCGGCGGGAGACGTCGTGATCGCGCAGGCCGACCTCGACCATGCGACCGAGCTGCTGGGTGGGCTCGACGACCTGGCCGAGATCGACCTCGACCGCCATCGGGCGTTCCTCCGGATCCAGCAGGGTCGGCCCGAGGAGGCGCTCCGCGACGCCGTGCGGAGTGTGGAGCTCGCCACCCGACTCGACCTCGACTGGGACGCGGCCGCCGGCCACGTGCTGGCCGCCTTCTGCGCGATGTCGCTCGGCGACATCGAGGGGGCGACGCGGGCGGCGGAGGCGGCGGTCGACCTCCTGGTGCCGGCGGGCGACTCCTGGGGGCTCGTCCACGCCGAGGGGATGCTGGGGGCCGTCGCCCAGGCCGACGGTCGTCTCGTCGACGCCGCCGCGTCGATCGCCGGTGCCGCCGACGCATCCGAGCGGCTCGGATTCCTAGGCCAGGCCGCGCTGCACCGCACCAACCTCGGGAGGGTGCTCCAGCGCACCGGGGATCTCGACTCGGCGGCGGCCACGCTCGAGGCGGCCCTGAGCGCGGCCCTCCTCGTCGGCGACCTCCGCATGGCCGCGCTGGCGAAGGTGAACCTCGCCCGGGTCCGCCAGGCGACCGGCGACGTCGACGGGGCCATTGCCCTCCTGGTCGCCGCGTGCGACTGGTTCCGCTCGGCGGGGGGTGGCGACGGTGCGTTGCTGGCGGAGTGCCTCCTCAGCTCCCTGGAGCCGCTGTCGCCGGGCGAGTGGATCGAGCGACTCGAGCGCCTCGAACGCATCCGCCAGGACGCCACCCTCCGCCAGGACCTCGAGGTCGAGGTGCTGGTGTCCGACGCCCTCGCCGTCGGGCACGCCGAGGCCGGCGATCGTTCCCGGGCCGAGCTCCACCTCGACCACGCCGATGTGCTCGGGGCTCGTGTGGGCCACGTCCTCGACGAGGCCGACCGGCACGATGCGCGCCGTGCCCGCCGGCTGCTGAGCGGATCGGTCTGACCGGGAGGCCAGGGTCGTAGCCTCGGCCGGATGCCGACGCCCCCCGAGCTGTCCGACGACGCGGTCGAGCGGATCGACGACGGCGACACCGTCTGGCGGGTCGAGCGCGACTTCCTCCGCTCGAACTGGACGTGCATCTGGGGGCGCGGCTGCCTCGGCATCCTCGACGAGCCCGCTGAGGAGCTGAACCAGGGCTGCTGCTCGGTCGGGGCCGAGTTCGGCGACACCGACGAGGCGATGCTGATCAGTGCTCTCGCCGCCATGCTCGAACCGGCGCGGTTCCAGTTCCACGCCGAGGCGGCTGATGGCGGCGTCTTCAACGAGGCCCGCACCAACACCCGGGTGGTCGACGGCGCGTGCGTCTTCCTCAACCGCCCCGGGTTCGAGGGCGGTGCCGGTTGTGCGCTGCACCTGGCCGCCCTCGACGCGGGGGAGCCCCCGACCGACTGGAAGCCGTCGGTGTGCTGGCAGCTGCCCGTGCGGGTCGACTGGGTCGACCTCGGCGACGGCCGTGAGCAGGCCACCCTCCGCCGCTGGTCCCGGGCCGACTGGGGTGACGAGGGCGAGACGATGGCCTGGTGCTGCACCGAGGGCGAGCGGGCCTACGTGGGCGACCGTCCCGTGGTGGAGTCGCTCGCCACCGAGCTCGAGGAGATCGTCGGCACCACCGTGTTCGTCGAGCTCCGTCGCCGTCTCGCCTGAGCCCGCCGCGGGCCCCCGATCCCGGGCCCGGCGGCGTGCTTTGGGTCGTTCGCGAAACGACGCCGTACGATGTCCGACGTCCTAGATGGCGCCGAGGGCGCCGAGAACATGGGGGTAGTAGTGCCCGACCAGATCCCGATGGTGGAGTACCTGGTGCTCGGCGACGAGCCGCACCTGGAAGCCAACGAATGCACCGCCTGCGGCGCACGGTTCTTCGACCGCCGCAACGCCTGTGCGTCGTGCAGTGGCCGTGAGTTCACGAAGGCCGCGATCCCGACCGAGGGCGAGGTCCGTGCCTTCACGATCGTGACCCCCTGGATGCCCGGCACCGAGCCCTACGTCCCTGCGGTCGTCGACTGCGGCGGCACCAGCGTGCGGGCCAACATCATCAACACCCAGCCCGACCCCGAGCACGTCACGCTCGGCATGAAGGTCAAGCTGGCCACGTTCTCGATCGGCGCCGACACCACCGGCACCGAGGCGATCAACTACGGCTTCGAGCCGGCGAACCAGGGGGCCTGATCATGGCGAACGACGACATCTGGATCCTCGGCATCAACATGACGAAGTTCGGCAAGCACCCCACGCTCGACGTGGTCGACCTTGCCTCCGAGGCCGCGCTGGCGGCCCTCGACGACGCCGGCGTCACCATGAAGGACATCGGCGTGCTCGCCGCCGGCAACCTCATGGGCGCGGCGGCCGGCATCGGCCAGCAGCTCCAGAAGCAGATCGGCCAGACCGGCATCCCGGTGTTCAACGTGGCCAACGCCTGCGCCACCGGCGCCACCGCCATCCGCACGGTGATCATGGCCATCAAGGCCGGCGAGACCGACATGGGCCTCGCCGTCGGCGTCGAGAAGCTCTCCGGTGCCGGCATGCTCGGCGCCGGCATGGGCGCCGCCTCCAGCGACGAGTGGACCCGCACCGGCCGCTACGGCACGGTCTCGGGCCTCGAGGGCAAGATCGGCACCGACATGATGCCGGGCGTCTTCGCCCAGGTCGGCATGGAGTACGGCCACAAGTACGGCGGCACCAGCTTCGAGCTGTTCGCCCGCATCAGCGAGAAGAACCACAAGAACTCCACGCTGAACCCGCTCGCCGCGATCCAGAAGGACATGTCCTTCGAGCAGATCATGAACGAGCCGATGATCGCCTTCCCGAACACCCGGGCGATGTGCTCGGCCAACAGCGACGGCGCCGCCGCCGCCGTCATCGTGTCCGGCGAGAAGCTGCGCAAGCTGTCGCTCGAGCAGCAGAAGCGGGCCGTCAAGGTCTCCGCCTCGGTGCTGACCTCCGACCCGTACCAGGAGGCCTGCCAGATCCTCCCCGACGTCAACACGCTCACCCGCCTCGCCGCCACCCAGGCGTACGAGCAGGCCGGCGTCGGCCCCGAGGACCTCAACCTCGTCGAGCTGCACGACTGCTTCGCCACCGCCGAGCTCGTGCACTACGACAACCTCATGCTCTGCTCCGAGGGTGGTGCGGTCGACTTCTTCGAGTCGGGCGCGGCCCACCGCACCGGCTCCACCCCGGTGAACGTGTCCGGCGGCCTCGAGTCCAAGGGCCACCCCATCGCCGCCACCGGCATCGCCAACGTCTGGGAGATCTGCCACCACCTCCGTGGTGAGGCGGGCGACCGCCAGATCGAGGGCGCCAAGGTCGGCCTGGCCCACGTCATCGGCCTGGGCAGCGCCTGCGGCGTGCACATCCTGGAGAAGTCGGGCCTCTGAGCCCTGCACCGGGCCTGCGGGCCTGGTGAACGCAGCACGAACACCGGCCGGACCTGTGGTGAACGCCGCAGGCCGGCCGGCGTCGCGTCCGGGTACGATTCGGCCCGCGTCCGCCGCTCCCCCCGACTCGGCGGCCGACGCACGGGCCACGGAGTGCCCGATCCGTGTCGCACCCTTCCCCCGACATCCCCGACGCGCGCGCCGAGGCCTCCGCCGGGCGCGACCGCGGCCTCGACCTGCTGCGGGCGGCGGCGCTGGTCAGGGTCGTGATCTGGCACGCCACCGGTGCGGCCGCCGTCACGGTGGTGGCGGCGATGCCGGTGATGTTCTTCGTGTCGGGCAGCCTCTTCGCCGCGTCGGCCGGGCGGCGGGGCGGGTGGCGGACCGTCCGCGACCGCGTGCGTCGCATCGGGCCGTCGTTGTGGGTGTTCGCCGCCGTGGCGTGGCTGCTGATGGCGGTCGCGGCCCGGGTCACCGGCACCACGCTCGACTGGTCGCACCTGGTGTCGTGGCTGGTGCCGGTCACCGACCCCGCCGGCTCGGCCTGGGAGGGCGGCTGGCTGGCGTCGCCGCTCTGGTACCTGCGCACCCTGCTGTGGATCCTTCTGCTGGCACCGCTGCTGGCCTGGCTGGTCCGGAGGGCGCCCGTGACCCTTCTGGTCGTGGGCGTGGTGGGCGTGGGCGTGCTCGAGTGGGTCGACCGGGGCCTCGGGTGGCATCCGGCCATCGCCCCCCGCCTGGCCTGGCAGGCCGGCGACGTCGTCCTCTTCGGTCTGTTCTTCGCCTTCGGGATGTGGACGCGCTCGCCGGGAGCGACCCGGCGGGTGAGCCCGCGGCAGTGGGGCACCGGCGCCCTGGTCACCGGCGTGCTCGCCGTCGCCGTCTGGGCCGTCCTGCCGCCGCCGGGTGGCGTCGTCAACGACTCCCACGCGGTGCATCTCGTGGTCGGGGCCACGCTGCTGTTCGCGGTGCTCGCGGCCGCCGGTCCGATCGGGCGGCTGGCCGAGGGCCCGTGGCTGCGACCCGGTGTCGACCTGCTCGGCCGGCGCTCGCTCACCGTCTACCTGTGGCACACCGCCGCCATCGCCGGCGCCCTCTGGGTGCTGGCCCGCCTCGGCCTGTCGGCCGCCGGCACCGGTGCGCTCGCCTATGTGCTGCTCATCGTCGCCGGGGTGACCGCCCTCACCCTCGCCACGGGGTGGGTCGAGGACCTCGCCGCCCGACGGGCCCCGCAGCTGCTGCCCCTCAGGCTCCCGCCGCGGAGCCGGACCGGCAGCCCGGGCCCCGACTGGCGCGTGCCCGCCGCGGTGGGCCTGGCCGCGCTGGTGCTGGTGGCCGCCGTCGGCCTCCCGGTCGTCGGCGGTCGCGCCGCGGTGCCCTCGGAGGCCGCGTTCCGCCCCCGCGTGCCGTCGCAGGCCCCGCCCCTGCCCTCCATCGTCAGCCTCGCCGACGAGCCCGAGTGGTGGACCCGCCCCGTCAGCATCGATCCCGTCGCCCTGGAGCGCACCCTGGCCGACTGGGCCGACGAGAACGGCGTCGCCGGCGCCTCGGTCGCCGTCACCACCCCCGACGGAGGCTCGTGGACGGGTGCCACCGGCGTCACCGACACCGGCGACGAGCGCTCGGCCGCCACTCCGGTCGACGCCATGTCGGTCACCAAGCTCTTCACCGCCAACCTGGTGTACCGGGCCGTCGACCTCGGCCTCATCGGCCTCGACGACCCCATCCCCCGCATCGACGCGCTGCCCGACCTGCCCCTCGTCGGCCGGGTGACCGTGCGCCAGCTGCTCGCCCACCGGTCGGGCCTGGTGAACTACCGCGACACCGAGACCTACCGCACCGACCCGACCGTGGTGAAGGGCCCCGCCGACGCCGTGGCGCTGTCGGTGGCCGAGCCCGCCGACGAGCCGGGCGTGACCGCCCGGTACTCGAGCACCAACTACCTGATCCTCGGCTACCTCCTCGAGCAGCTCTCGGGCCTCCCGTTCGACCAGCTGCTGGCCGGCGCCCTGCTCGAGCCGATGGGCCTGGCCCACACCGTCCACCTCGCGCCCGAGCCCGGCGAGCCCCGCTTCTCGACCGCGGGCATCGTCACCGACATCGAGGACCTGGCCCGGGCCGGCGAGGGCCTGCTCGTGCACCACGTGGGCATCAGCGACGACGCCTGGCAGCAGATGTCGGCCATGGACCCCGAGGCCGGGCTCGGTGCCGGCACCATGCAGTTCTGCCCGTGCAGCGACGACCACGGGGTCGTGCAGGCCTTCGCCCTCGGCTACGCCGGCGGGCACACCCTGGTCGCCCACCTGCCCCGCTACGACGTCGTCGTCGCCCTCGACGTCAGTGGCGACTTCTACGGCGACGAGGGCCACTTCGAGGCGGTCGAGCCTCTCCTGCGCTCGCTCGCCGGCCTCCTGCGCCAGGATGCCCTGGGGCCCGAGACGGCCCTGCCCGCTCCTTCCTGACCCCTGACCCTTGGCTCAGGCCCCGGGCTCAGGCCTGGGCTCAGGTCTGGTCCGGACCGGGGCCCGCAGGAGGATCGCCGTCGTCGGCGTCCTCGCCGGGGATCACCCGCCCGATCTCGTCGTCGACGGCACCGGCGGCCCGGTTCAGCAGCCAGCGGGTCTCGTCGGCCACGGCGCGCGCCCGCTCGAGCTCGGAGCGCAGGGTGTCGGCGTCGGCCGCGGTGGTAGCGAGGTTCGGGAGGTTGGCCAGCGCGTTGGCGACGTCGGCGGTGGGGCGCCCGTCGGGCGGTGCGCCGGGGGGAGCGAACCCGCCCGGGCTCCAGAGCACGAGGGTGCCGTCGGCGGCGACCAGCGCCATCCCCGAGGGGCGTGCGGGGGTGGCCCACACCCAGCGCCAGCGCCAGGGGGCCGGCGGCAGCTCGCCGTCGCCCTCGAGCGGGAGGTGGTGCACCAGGGCGGCCTGGCCCACGTCGGACCCGGGCAGGGGCTCGTGGTCGCCGAGGTCGAACGGCCGGGGCGAAGTGTCGAGTCCGGACTCGGGCCCGGGCTCGTCGGCACCGTCGGTCGCCGTGTCGGTCGCCGTGTCGGGCGCCGGATCGGGCTCGACCGGGGCCTGCCCGGGGAGGTCGACCGAGGCCCGCCGGGCGCGACACGGACAGGGAGCCTCGTCGACCACCCGCCGGACGCCGTCGAGGAGCCCGCCCACGCAACCCTGCATCAGCGTCGCCCACACGGCCGCCATGGTGAACGACCACGGAGGGTGGTGTCCAGTGCTGTCGGGAAGTGGAAGTTCCCGGCGGGTAACACACGGCTCCCACAGTCGTTACGCTCTCCCCGTCATGAGGATCCCCCTGTGAGCATGCGCCTGCCCGCCGCGGCCCGGCGTCAGCAGCTGCTCGACACCGCACTCGCCACCTTCGCCCGGCTGGGCTACCACGACGCGTCGATGAACGACATCGCCGAGGCCGCCGGTGTCACCAAGCCGGTGCTGTACCAGCACTTCGGCTCCAAGAGGGAGCTCTTCCTCGAGGTGCTGAGCGACGTCGCCGCCGGCATGCGCCGCACCGTCCGGTCCGCCACCGCGGCGGCCGAGGGCCCCCGTCAACAGGTCGAGCTCGGCTTCGCCGCCTGGTTCACCTGGGTGGGCGAGCATCGCGACGGCTTCCACGTCCTGTTCAGCGGCGAGGTCCGACGCGACCCCGAGTTCGCCGAGGAGGCCGCCAAGGCGCAGCGCCAGTTCGTCGACGGCATCTCCGAGCTGATCGTCGTCGACGGCCTCACCGAGGAGCGTCAGCGCCTTCTGGCCTACGGCATCGTCGGGCTGGGCGAGGCGACCTGCCGTCGTTGGCTGGCCAAGGAGATCGACCTCGATGTCGACGAGCTGGCCGCCCAGATCGCCGACCTGGCGTGGTCGGGCCTGCGCGGGCTCCAGCCCGCCGAACCGCCCCGCCGCTAGCGCCGCCCGCATCCCGCCGGGCGGCGTCGCCGTCGCCCTCGGTCAGCGGCCGTTCTCCCGGTCCTCGCGCTCTGCGGCCTTCACCGCGTAGCCGGCGACGATCGCGGGGGCGAGCAGCACCGAGCCCACCGCCATCAACACGATGATGATCGTGGTGATCGTGCTGGTGAAGCCGGAGAAGAAGCCCACGAAGAACGCCACCACGGCGACGGCGAACAGCAGGTAGCCGACCCGCTGGGCGAGCTTCGAGGCGTGGGCGATCTGCGCCCGTCGGGCGCGCACGGGATCGGCCGGGGGAGTGGCGGGCGCCGGGTCGGTCATGGTGACCAGCCTGCCTCATCCAGCAGGGCCTGCAGCGAGTCGGCCACCGCCTCGAGCGAGAGGTGGCGCCGGGCGACCTCGGCGTTGCGGTCGAGGAGGCCCTCGTCGGGGTCGGCCAGCCAGGCGGCGAGCGGCGCCGGGTCGGCCGGGTCGAACCACTCGAACCCCAGGGCCCTCAGCTCCTCGGCGACCGGGTAGTGGCCGACCGCGGCGGGCCGGCGGTGGATGGCGGCCTCGATCGGCGGGTTCCCGAAGCCCTCCCAGGTCGAAGGGAAGGCGACGACGTCGGCGGCGGCGCACAGGTCGGCCACCGACGAGCCCGGCTGGTGCACCACCCGCACCCCACGACGGGCCGCGGCGTCGAGCACCGCGCCGAGCGTCGGGCCGTAGCCCTCCTCGGGCGGCCCGGTGAGCCAGTAGGTGGCGCCGAGGGCCTCGGCCAGGGCCACGGCGGCGGGGATGTCCTTGCGGGCGATGGCCCGCACCGGGTGCACCACGACGAGCTCGTCGGCGCCGAGCCCGACGCGGGCCCGCTCGGACTTCCGGTCGCCGGGGGACGCATGCACGTCGAAGCCGTTCCGGATGGTGATCGCGTCGATGCCGCGCGCCCGCAGCTGGTCACGGGTGAGGTCGTTGATGGCGACGTGGCGCCAGGCCGGGTCATCGTGGGGCAGCTCGTCGAGCCCGGCGTAGCGGTCGCGCTGCCAGGCCGGGTCGTGGTGGTGCCACAACGTGGGGAGCCCGGCCCGGGCGCGGGCCACGGCCCGCGCCGCCGGTAGGTTCATCGGGATGGTGCCCAGGTTCTCGACCACCACCAGCGCCGCGTCGGCGAGCGCCTCCCGCACCTCGGCGACCAGCGCGTCGACCTCGGCCGGCGTCGCTGCCTCGGGGCCGTCGACGCCGGCGAGGCCGTCGGGCCAGCGACCGATCGCCAGATCGGGCACCAGCCGGTCGACGGGCCCCTCGCCCGCCACGGTGACGACCTCGAAGCCGGTGGCGCGCAGCGCGTCGATCCACGTGGCCGCCACCACCGACACGCCGTCGGTGCCTCCGAGGCGGAACGAGAGCACGGCGCAGGTGGGCATGGGCTCCGACGGGGGACGCAGGTGACCGGGGCCCCGGGCGAGGCCGGGCCCAACCTACCGGTCGACCCCACGGCCGTGATGGCCGGCGCCCGGGCGGTGCTGGAGGCCAACTGGCGGTCCGAGGGCGGCTACACCGTGCCCAACGGCGCGGTCTACCCGTTCCAGTGGCTGTGGGACTCGTGCTTCCACGCCGTCACGTGGGCGGTGCTCGGCGAGGGCGACAGCGCCCGCTCCGAGCTGGCCCACCTGTTCCGCACCCAGAGCCGGCTCGGGTTCGTGCCTCACGTCGACTACGAGCACGACCCTCGCCACCATGCCGCGTTCTGGGGCCGCAAGGGCCAGTCGTCGATCACCCAGCCGCCGATGTTCGGCCACGCCGTCGCCGAGCTGCACCGTCGGGGCGTCGCCGTCGACGACCTGGTCGGCCCGGCCACCCGCGGCCTGCGGTTCCTGCTCGACGAGCGCGATCGGGTCGACGGCCTGGTCGCCCTGTGCCACCCGTGGGAGAGCGGCGGCGACGACTGCCCGCGATGGGACCACTGGTGCCCTGGCGGGTGGGACCCCGACCGCTGGTACGCGGTGAAGGGCGCTCTCGTCACCAGCATCGAGCACGCCCGCGACGGCTCGCCTCTCGCCAACCCGGCGTTCCGCGTGGCCAGCTGCGGCTTCAACGCACTCGTCGCCTTCAACGCGCTGGAGCTGGCGGAGGTCACGGGTGATCGCATGCTGGCGTCCGACGCCATGGCCCTGGTGATGGTCCTCGACGGCCAGTGGGACCCCGAGCTGCGCACCTGGGTCGATGCGGGCGACAGCGCGGCGAGCTCCGGACGGGCCCGCACGCTCGACGCGCTGCTCCCCGTGCTGGCGACCGACCGGGCCGAGGCGCTCGACGCCGCCTTCGCCGACCTGCTCGACCCGTCCGCGTTCGGGGGTGCCTGCGGCCCGGCCGGGGTGCACCGGTCCGAACCCTCGTTCGCGGCGCGCACCTACTGGCGGGGGCCGGCGTGGCCCCAGCTCACCTACCTGATGTGGGTGGCGGCGCGGCGACGAGGGCGCGGCGCCGATGCCGATGCGCTCGGCGCCATGCTCGTCGAGGGTGCCGTCGCCTCGCAGTGGGCCGAGTACTGGGACGCCGACGATGGCACCGGGCTCGGGGCGGCCCCACAGTCGTGGGCCGCGTTGGCTGCCGTGGTGGCAGCCGCCGACGAAGGGATCGACGGCGACCCGGTGGTCTAGGAGGCCGGCTCGAGCGTGCGCAGGTCGAGCGACTCGGCCCCGAGCTGCACGGCCGGCGGCGGCTCGGTGCCCCACAGGGCGGCGGCGTCGACCCGCTCCGCGGCGGCCGCCCGGAAGGCGGGATCGAGCGGCGTGCCGGCGATGCGCACCTCGCCCGTGAGGTCACGGGTGAGGGCCAGGTGGTTCCGGGGATCCGGGACGGCCTCGAGGATCGACCAGATGGCGGCCTCGGCGCCCACCGGGAGCTTGCTCGACCGGTTGGCGGCGGCCGGACGCCGGTCGGCGCGGATGCTGAGGAACAGCGCGACGGCCAAGACCACGGCGAGGGTTGCGGCCACGAGCACGAGCACCATGGGCGACGACGGTAGGGCGGCGGCTCCGTCCGGTGGTGGACCCGCCGACCCAGCCTGTCCGGGGCCAGGGCCGATATCGTTCCGGGCACAGGCGAGGTGCCGGTGCCTCGCATGAACGGGAGTGTTGGTGACGGGTCCACAGGAATCGGTGGACGGCGGGTGGCTGGCCGGCATCGCGCCCGGCACGGAGATGGGCAAGCGCGTGCGCGCCTTCGACTGGGCGTCGACCCCACTCGGCCCGGTGGAGTCGTGGTCGACCGGCCTGCGCACCGCGGTGCGGGTGTGCCTGGCGTCGGACTTCGGGATGCTCGTGGTCTGGGGCCCCGAGCTCACCAAGATCTACAACGACCGCTACTCGGAGATCCTCGGTTCCGACAAGCACCCCGAGGCGCTGGGCCGGCCCGTGCGCGAGGTCTGGCCCGAGATCTGGGACGAGATCGACCCCATGTTCCAACAGGTGATCGACACCCAGCTTCCGACCTTCGACCGCCACGGCCGGTTGCTCATCGAGCGCAACGGGTTCCCAGAGGAGACCTTCTTCACCTGGTCCTACAGCCCGCTCTACGACGACGACGGCTCGGTCGGAGGCGTCCTCGACGTGGTGGTCGAGACCACCGACCAGGTGATGGCCGAACGCCGCTTCTCGGCCGTCACGGCCCTGGGCCGGCATCTGTTGCGGGCCGGGAGCGTCACCGACGCCTGTCTCGCCGCCACCCGCGCCCTGGGCCGGTGGCCGGCCGACATCCGCGCCGCCGACATCTACCTGAGGGTCGGCGGCGAGCCCGCCCTCGTGGCCTCGAACCGCCGGGCCGAGGCGGCGCCGGTGCCCGCCTCCGTGCTCGCCGAGGTGATCGCCGGCGGCGAGGTCGTCCTGCTTGGGCAGACGGTCACGCCCGACGGCCCGGCGGCGCACGCCGTGGTGCCGTTCGGGCAGGCATCCGACGACTGCCCGCGTGGTGTCCTCGTGGCGTCGCTCAACCCGCAGGTCCCCGTCAACGACGGGTTCCGGCTCTTCCTCGACGTGGTCTCCACCACGCTCGGCTCCGCGCTCGACAACGCCGCACGGCGCGACCGCGAGCTCGGCGAGCACCGGGCCATCAACGAGACCCTGCAGGCGGCGATGATCACCCCGATCACCGACACCAGCACCATCGCCGCCCGTTACGTGGCGGCGGCCGACGGCCTGTCGGTCGGCGGGGACTGGTACGACCTCGTCGAGCTCGGCGAGCACCGTCGGGCGCTCATCGTCGGCGACTGCGTCGGCCACGGCCTCCAGGCCGCCACCGCCATGGCTCAGCTGCGCAGCGCGTCGCGGGCGATGCTGCTCGAGGGGCGCGATCCGGCCTCGGTGCTCGAGGGTCTCGACGTGTTCGCCGGCTCGGTCGAGGGGGCGTACTGCGCCACGGTCGTGTGCGCCATCATCGATCGCCCGACCGGAGAGATCACCTACAGCCGGGCCGGCCACCCGCCCCCGTTGGTGTCGGGGCCGTCGGGCGCCCGGTGGCTCGAGGGCGGTCTCTCGGTGCCACTCGCCGTCGCGGAGGGTGTGGAGCGCCAGAACGCGACGGCCTCGATGAGCCACCAGGACCTGCTGGTGCTCTACTCCGACGGGTTGATCGAGCGGCGGGGCGAGGTCATCGACACCGGCCTGGCCCGGCTGGCGAAGGCGGTCGAGCGGGTCGACGACGAGCCACTGGCCCACCTCGCCGACCGGCTCCTGAGGGAGCTGCTCGACGACTCCTCGAAGGATGACGTGGTGGTCGTCGTCAAGTGCCTCCACGACTGAGGGCCGGACGCCGCGGGCACGGCTACGGTCGACTCCGATGATCCGCACCACGCGCCGAGACCACGTCCTGGTCGTCACCATCGACCGACCCGAGCGCCGCAACGCGCTCGACCATGAGGCCCTCGCCGGGCTGGAGGCCGCTCTCGAGGAAGCCCGCTCGGAGGGCATCAGGGTGCTGGCCCTCGCCGGCGCCCACGGGCACTTCTGCTCGGGTGCCGACCTCACCACGGTGGAGGACGAGGAGTTCGTCGGCCGCCTCGGGCGGGTGCTGCGGGGCCTGCGCGACCTGCCCTGCCCGACCATGGCGGTCGTCGAGGGGTACGCCCTCGGCGCCGGCACCCAGCTCGCCATCGCCTGCGACCTGCGCGTGGCCAGCCCCGGGGCCGGCTTCGGGGTGCCCGCGGCGAAGCTCGGGCTGCTCGTCGACCAGTGGACCGTGCGCCGGCTGGCGTCGCTCGTGGGCCAGTCGACCGCCCGCCACGTGCTGCTGAGCACCGACATGATCGGTGGCGAGCGGGCCCACCAGCTGGGTCTGGTGCACCGACTCGGCGACACCAGCGACGGCCTGGCGTGGGCCGAGCGCATCGCCGAGCTGGCACCGCTCACCCTCTCGGGCCTGAAGCTGGGGCTCAACGAGGCCGACCTCGAGGAGCCGCTCACGCCGGCCTACGCCGCCGCCTTCGAGCGGGCGTGGGCGAGCGAGGACCTGGCCGAGGGCCTGGCGGCCTTCGGCGAGAAGCGCCCGCCCCGCTTCGAGGGCCGCTGACCCCGCCGGGCGCCGTCTGCGCGCCTGCCCGTCGGGTCGGGCGCGACGCACCCTGGCGTGGGTAGGGCGTGACCATGACGAACTCGAACGACGAACCGATCGCCGACATCTCTCGGGCGGCCACGGCCCCCAACGACGAGGTGGTCGCCGACCCCACCCCCATTCCCCGGACCGGCACCGGCGATCCGGACGGTCTCAGCACCGTCCCGCTCTCGGCCGAGGACCTCGACCCGAACGACGAGCTCCTCGTGGAGTCGCCGATCGACGACGATCCCGCCGGCGACAGCTCGATGGGCTGAGCGCGACATCCCACGCGTCGTACTCGCCGACGTTGGGCCCTACCGCCGGACATGGGATGGGCTCCCAGTCGCAGTTCAGCCGGCTTTTCTCTGATAGATCTTGCGTACACCAGTTCGTGCGGTGTAGAGTGCGGACCTTCCCCTTCGACGCCGGCCTCGTTCGATGGCTCCGGTGTCCTCCAGTCGGTCGGTCCGTGGAGTCAGCCATGCGGTCGGGGAACCAGCACGAGGACGACAGTGTCCCAGCGGGGTGTGACAGCGCCCCGCTGGTGAGCGCGGTCCGGTCGGCCTGCGCCGGCCGATTCGGGCTCGGTGACGCCCTCGAGTGGGGGTGTCTCGACAACCCAGGGTTGCGGGGCGCGGCCGATGAGCTGCAGCGGGCGATCGGAGCGTTGCAGCACCAGCAGCGACGGGTGCTCGGTCTGATCGACGATCGCAAGGCGTATGCCGCCGTGGGGTCGCGCGACGCCGCCGATTGGGCTGCGGGTCAGCTGGGCATGTCGCGCAGGGCGGCGGCCGAGGGGATCGAGGTCGCGAAGAAGCTCGACGCCTTCCCGGCGTTGGCCGAGAAGGCCGAGGCCGGGCAGCTGAGCCCTGAGCAGACCGCGCCGGCTCTGGCGCTGGCCGAGACCGCCGCCGCCAACGGTCACGACACCGCCGACACCACCTGGGCCGTCAACGCGCCGCACATGGGTGTCGCCGCGCTCAGGCGTCGGGCGGCGAAGGCTCGCCGTCCCGGTGCAGCCGACCACGTGGCGGCGAGGGCGGTCCGATCCTTCGATTCGTGGACCGTCGGGCAGGAGCTGCGCTTCAAGGGCTCGGTCCCGGTCGACGCCGGCGCCACGTTGTTGAAGGCGATCGAACGCCACATGCCCGAACGCGACCCGGCCGACCCCGCCACCCTCGGCCAGCGCCAGGCCGACGGCCTGCTCGCCCTCGCGTCGGCCACCGTCACCGCCGACGCCGATCCCGACCGGGCCACCGTCGTCGCCATCGTCGAACTCGCCGCCATCTGCGACGACGACCCCGGGGCCACGGCCGAGCTCGAGACCGGCGAACCGCTCGCGACCGAGACCGCGAGGCGCCTCGTGTGCGACTCGCGCCTGTCGGTCCTCGTGCAGGACCGTGATGGTCGGGCGGTCGGCATCGGCACCACCGCCCGCACCGTCACCCCTGCTCTGCGCCGGGCCCTCGTGGCCCGTGACGGGCACTGCCGCTTCGGCGACTGCACGTCACGTCGGTTCCTGCACGGCCACCACATCGAGCACTGGCCGGCACCGACGGAGATGGGCAACCTCGCCCTCGTCTGCTACTCCCACCACCACGCCCTCCACGAAGGCGGCTGGAACCTCACCGGCGACCCGACGGGGGTGCTCACCGCCCTCCATCCCGACGGCCGACGCAGTCCGCCGAACCTCCCGCAGGTGGTCGAGGACACGAGCTAGTCCGTCGCGAGTGCGACTGCTCCTAGGCCCGCGAGGTGGGACGTGGACCCGGACCGGGACCGGGCCGGGACCAGGAGCGGGACCTGTGCGTGCGGCTGGGCGTGGCGTCAGCGGCCGGAGCCGCGGACCGAGCCGACCAGCTTGCCGGTGGGGTCGAAGGCGAGGCAGCCGATCTGCTGGATCTTGCGGGCCCGCTGCTCCTCGCTGGGCAGGACCCAGCCGACCTCGAGCGAGGAGTCCTGGTACGGGGTGCCCACGTAGGAGGCGAAGGCCGGCGGGCACAGCTGCTTGGCCGCGGCGATGAGCGCGGCCTCGTCGGGCGTGCCGGGCAGGCCGGCGGGGACCACGGCAATGACCTCGTATTGGTGCGGGAGGCTGCAGTCGAGGCGGAGGATCAGCTCCTTCGACCCGTGGGGCGTGGCGTTGGTGTCGGGGAGCGCCCGGGTGGTGACCGAGCCCTGGTCGCCGGTGGCGCGCAGGTCGATGCAGTCACCCTCCTCGGGGGCGTACACGAACAGCTCCTTGCCCTCCGACGCGGCGGGCTCGGCCGTCGTCGAGGTCGTCGGCCCGGGGTCGGCGGCACCGGCCGTGGTCGTGGTGCTGAGGGTCACCGGTGTGCCGCCGGAGGTGGTGGAGCAGGCCCCGAGCGCGGCGCCGGCGAGAAGGACGGCGGAGAGCAGGGCGGGCGCGAGTCGAGAGCGGTTCATCGGGGAGTCGATCAGTAGGCGGCCGGCAGCAGCCGGGCGATGTTCTCGTAGGCCACGAAGAGCACCACCAGGAAGATCGGCGTGCCGATCGCGTAGACGGGGATCTTGTGCCAGACCGGCCACTTGCGGGCGGCCAGCCAGGTCAGGAACCAGATCAGCAGGGCCAGGGCGGTCCAGAAGATCGCCGGCGCACGGGCCGACGAGTCACCACCGGCCAGGGCGTCGAGCGACGCGTCGACGGTGACGCCGCTGTCGCCGCCGCTGGTCACCTCGGGGAGCGGGGTGGCCGGAGCAGGGGGGGAGGTGAGCGTGCCCGTGACCACGATGCGCTCCCGGGCGCTGTACTTGGGGTGGCAGGCCATCAACGTGACCTTGTTGGTGCCGTCCTGCTCGAGGATCTCGACCTGGGTGGGCTTCACGATGAAGTGGCCCGAGGGCTCGTCGCCGGGGGCGGCGGGCTGGGCGTCGACCGTGTAGGTGAACGTGCCCTGCACGGTCTCGAAGGTGATCTCGTCACCGGGCCGCAGCTCGTCGAGGCGGGCGAACGGTGCGAGGTAGGTCGTGCGATGGCCGGCCAGGGCGACGTTGCCGGGCTGGCCGGGCAGCGGGGTCTGCGGGAAGTGGCCCGGCCCTTCCTTGAGATCGGAGATGTCGACGCCCTGGATGACGATGAAGTCCACCCCGATGGCGGGGATGCGGATGCGCCCGATGGGGTCGCCGTTCTCGGGGACCGGGAGATCGGCGGGAGCGGTGACCGGTGGGGTGGTCGACGACGGGGTGGTGGGGGCCAGCTCGGTGGTGGACGTGGAGGTCGTCGAGGTGGCGAGCTGGTCGCTGAACTCGCTCTTCAGGCGGTCCTGGGCCTGGTGGGTCGCCAGCCCGGTGCCCCAGAGCTGGTACGCGACGAAGAGCAGCACGAGCACGCCCGCGCGCATCATGAATCGTCCGATCGCGCCGACGACGCGCCACCACTGCACGGCGGGGACCCTAGCGACCGGTGGAGGAGGGGTCCGTTCAGGCGGTTCCCAGAGAGGGCCACCACGCCCCGCCGGAGGGCGTCGCGCTTGTGCCCCGCTTGGTCGGGCGGACGACCCGACGGGTACCCTCGGGCCACCCCATGGAGATCGAACACCCCGACCGCCCGACCGGGGCGGCGCCCGTGGTCCACCTCCGGGGCGCGGTGGCGCTGCTGGGTCGGTTCCCCGCCCTCGCCGGCGTCGACCTCGATGTCGACCGCCGACGCATCGTGCTCCTGCGCGGCCCGAACGGCGCCGGCAAGACCACCCTGCTGCGCACATTGGCCGGCCTGGTGCCGGTCACCGAGGGCACGGCGACGGTGCTCGGCGTCGACCTGGTCACCGACCGTAGGTCCGTGCGCCATCGCGTCGGGCTGCTCGCCCACGCCACCGGCCTCTACGAGGACCTCACCGTCGCCGACAACGTGCGCTTCTGGGCCCGGGCGGCGCGGGCTGACCTGGCCGACGCCGACGCGGCCATGACCAACCTCGGGCTCGACGGCCGCCTGCGGCACGTCACCGTGGGCCGCCTGTCCACCGGTCAGCGCCGGCGCACGTCGCTCGCCTGCCTCATCGCCCGCCGCCCCGAGCTGTGGCTGCTCGACGAGCCCCACGCCGGGCTCGACCAGGACGGCCGCGACCTGGTCGACCAACTGGTCCGCGACGCCACCTCCGCCGGCGCCACGGTGATCCTCAGCTCCCACGAGCTCGACCGCTCGATGGAGTTGGCCGACGAGGTCGTCACCATCAGCGGTGGCGTGGCTCACCGGGAGCCGGCCGACCCCGCCGAGGAGATCGCGACGCCCGACGACACCGGGTCGACCGACACGGGCGACCCCGTAGACCCCGCTGAGCCGCGGTCATCCGACACGCCGGCGGAGGACGCGCCGTGATCCGCGACGCCCTCCTCGTCGCCGGCAAGGACCTCCGACTGGAGGCCCGCTCGCGGGTCGCCATCAACCAGGTCCTGCCCTTCGCGCTGCTCGTGCTGGTGCTCTTCGCCTTCGCCCTCGATCCCGACCGGGGCCTGCTCGAGAAGGCCACGCCGGGCCTCTACTGGGTCGCGGTCCTGTTCAGCGGCCTGCTGGCCCTGCAGCGGTCGTTCGCCGTGGAGTCCGCCGACGGCAACCGCGACGCGCTGCGCCTCTCGGGCCTCGACCCGGCCGGGATCTACCTCGGCAAGGTGCTCGCCGTGTCGGTGCAGCTGCTGGTGCTCGAGGTGCTGCTGCTGGTCGGCGTGGCGGTCCTGTACTCCACCCACCTCGGGGGCTGGCTGCTGCTCGCCTCGACGGTGGTGGTCGCGACCGCTGGGATCGCGGCGGCCGGTACCCTCTACGGCGTCGTGGCAGCCGGGCTCCGAGTTCGTGAAACCCTGCTCCCACTCCTACTCTTGCCCGTGCTCGCCCCCGTCCTCATCGGGTCGACCCGTGCCTTCGAGGCAGCTCTCGCCGGCACGCCGTCCGAGGGCTGGCCGTGGGTCGGGCTCATGGGCGTGTTCGCCGTGCTGTACATCGTGGCCGGGGTGCTCGGGTTCGGGCCCCTCCTGGAGGAATCGTGACCACCGAGATCGCCAGTGGGAACCAGGGCAGCGGGGCCGACGTCGACGACGCCCCCACCTCCACCGGGTCGCGCACCACGCTGGTGCTCGGCATCCTGACCCTCCTCGGGTTCGCCACCCTGGGCCTGATGGCGTTCGTCGTCACCCCCGCCGACGCCAACCAGGGCGACGCCGTCCGCATCATCTATGTCCACGTGCCGTCGGCGACCTTCGCCTACATCGGCTGCTTCCTCACCACCCTCGGCTCGGCCATCTACCTCTGGAAGAAGTCCCAGTGGTGGGAACTTGTGGCCTACGCCGGCGCCGAGATCGCCGCCCTGTTCACCGCCGTCACGCTGGTGACCGGCATGCTCTGGGGCCGCCCGACCTGGGGCGTGTTCTGGATCTGGGACGCCCGCCTCACCTCCACGGCGATGCTGATGCTGCTGCTCCTCGGCTACCTCGCCGTGCGGCGCCTCCCGGCCGACTACTCGGTGCGGGCCAAGCGGGCCTCGATCATCGGGCTCCTGCTGGTGCCCAACGTGATCATCGTCAGGGAGTCGGTGAACTGGTGGCGCACCCTGCACCAGACCGCCACCATCGGCCTCGACACGAAGATGGACGGCATCATGCTGTTCACCCTCTTCTTCGGCTTCGTGGTGATCGGCGTGTTCTTCGCCTGGCTGCTGATCCACCGCTTCCGGGTGGCCTGGCTCGAGGAGCAGGTCGCCGACCAGGGCCTCGACGCCGCCATCGCCGAGCGTCGGGCCGAGGGCGCCGCCGAGGTCAACCCGACGATCCCACCCAACCTCTCGACAGGGGAGGCCACGCCGTGACCGGCACCTGGCCCTACGTCATCGTCGCCTGGATGATCGTGATCGGGGCGTTCGCCGCCTACGCCGCGGTCACCATCGTGCGCGGCCGCTCGCTCTCCAAGCAGGTCCCGCCGGAGCGCCGTCGATGGAGCTGACCCCACGCACCGGTCCCGGCGACGGCGACACCCTCGGCTCCGGCGACGGCTCCGTCGCCACCGCACCCCGCAAGCCCAAGAAGGGCCGCCTGCCCGCCATCGCCCTGATCGTGGTCGTGGTGCTCGGCCTCGGCTTCGTGCTGGTCAACGCCCTCGGCGGGGCCACGACCTTCTACCGCAACGTCGACGAGGCGGTCGCCCAGCGCGACTCCCTCGGCGAGAAGCGCTTCCGCCTCCAGGGCACCGTCGTCGACGGCACCATCGACCGCACCGCCCAGGGCGTGTCGTTCATGGTCACGTTCAACGGCGTCGAGATCCCCGTGCAGCACGTCGGTGACCCGCCCGAGATGTTCAAGGCCAACGAGGCCGTGCTGCTCGAGGGCCGCTTCGAGCCCGGTTCCGACGCCTTCGACTCCGACCTCATGATCGTGAAGCACTCCGAGGTCTACGAGAGCAAGAACGAGGAGCGCATCAAGGAGGCCGAGCAGGGTGGCCAGGTGCCGGTGAGCTCCACCGCCACCGACCCCACGCCCGCCGGCGCCACCACGCCGTGAACGTCGCCCTCGGCCGCGCCGGGGTCACCCTCGGGCTGGTCGCCGCCGCCCTCGGCATCATCACCATCGCCTACGGCCTGGTGAAGAAGAAGCCCGAGCTGGTGCGCCTGTCGCGCTGGTACGCCGCCCTCGTGTTCCTCGGAGGCATCCTCGCCTTCGTGGCCATGGAGCGGGCGCTCATCACCCGCGACTTCACGGTCAAGTACGTCTACACGAACGGGTCGTCGAAGACGCCGGCGCTCTACAACTTCGCCACCCTCTGGGGTGCGCTCGAGGGCTCGATCATCCTGTGGGGAACGATCCTCGGTGGCTACCTGGTGGCCGTCGTCATCAAGTTCCGCAAGCGGCTCGAGGATCCGCTCGTCGGTTGGGCGATCCTCACCATGCTCGTGGTGGCGGCCTTCTTCTTCTACCTGTTGGCCGGGCCGGCCAACCCGTTCAAGAGCGTCGTGCCGCCCCCCGGCTACGACGGCCCGGGCCCCAACCCGCTGCTGCAGAACCATCCGCTGATGGCGTTCCACCCGCCGATGCTCTACCTCGGCTACGTCGGTTTCACCGTGCCGTTCGCCTTCGCCATCGCCGCTCTCGTCACCGGGCGCGTCGGCGAGGGCTGGCTGCTCGCCACCCGGCGCTGGACGCTCATCGCCTGGGGCTTCCTCACCGTCGGCATCGTGCTCGGCGCCTGGTGGAGCTACGAGGTGCTCGGCTGGGGTGGCTACTGGGCCTGGGACCCCGTCGAGAACGCGTCGTTCATGCCGTGGCTCACCGGCACCGCCTACATCCACTCGGTGATGGTGCAGGAGCGGCGCGGGATGCTCCGCGTCTGGAACATCTCGTTGCTGTGCGCCACGTTCGCGCTCACCATCCTCGGCACGTTCATCACCCGCTCGGGGGTGCTCGAATCGGTGCACGCGTTCACCGAGTCGGCGATCGGTCCCGCGCTGATCGTCTTCTTCTCGCTGATCGTGCTCACCACGGTGGTGCTCATCGGCTGGCGCGGCGATCGCCTGCGCTCGCCCGGGCGCATCGACTCGCCGATCTCGCGTGAGGGCGCCTTCCTGGCCAACAACGTGCTGTTCGGCGCGTTCGCCTTCGTCATCCTCGTGGGCACGATCTTCCCGCTGATCATCGAGGCCCTGAACGACGACCGCATCTCGGTCGGCACGCCCTACTTCAACCGCATGACCATCCCGCTCAGCCTCACGCTGCTGTTCCTCATGGCGGTGGCTCCGGTGCTGCCGTGGCGCAAGGCCAGCGGTGAGCTCCTGCGGCACCGGCTGATCTGGCCGGCGTGGATCGGTGCCGCCTCGATGGTGCTCGGCGTGCTGCTCGGTGCGCGTGGCCTGGCTCCCGTCGTCGCCTTCGGCCTCGGTGGCTTCGCCGCCGGTTCGGCCGGTCGCCAGATCGTGCTGGCCACCCGCCGCCAGGGCTGGCGGGGCTTCATCGGCCGGGCCAACGGCGGCATGGTCGTGCACATCGGCGTGGTCATCATCGCCGTGGCGGTGGCCGCCAGCGGCAGCTTCGTGCGCCAGGCCGAGTTCACCCTCGCCCCCGGCGAGAGCGCCGAGTTCGCCGGCCACACCCTCACCTACGAGGGCCAGCAGGTGAAGCAGGAGGACGCCAAGATCGTCAACCAGGCGCTCATCCGCATCGACGGCACCGGCCCCTGGGGCCCGTCGCTCAACCAGTTCACCAATGGCTCGCAGACCATCGGCACGCCCTCGGTGCGCTCCACGCTCCGTGACGACGTCGCCCTCTCGCTCATCAAGGTGCCCGAGGGCGACAACAACACGATCACCCTTCGTGTCACGATCCAGCCGCTGGTGATCTGGCTCTGGATCGGCGGTGCGGTGATGGCCCTCGGCACGCTGCTCGCCGTCTTCCCGGGTCGACGCCGCAACCCCATCGACCCCGTGTCGGCCCCGTTGCCGGGCTCCCGGTCGGGCTCCTCGCCCCCCGATCTCGATCCCCACCGCGACGCCGACCCCGAGCCCCGCGACGCGGAGGAAGTCCCCGCATGAGCGTCACCGACGACACCCAACCCTCCGGTGGCACGACAGGCTCCACCGGTGGCCCCGTCCGCCCTCGCCACACCGCCCGCAACGCCGCCATCGTGGTCGGCGTGCTGCTGGTCGGGCTCATCGCCCTGCTGGCCACCCGGGGCACCAACGAGCCGCTCTCCAGCAAGATCGTGAACCAGGCCGCACCGGCCTTCAGCGGCGACACCATCAGCGGGCAGCCGTTCAACCTGTCGGCCCACCGGGGCGAATGGGTGTTGGTCAACTTCTTCGCCACGTGGTGCGGCCCCTGCCGTCTCGAGCACCCCGAGCTGGTGAAGTTCGCTCAGGAGCACGCCGACGATCCCGTCCAGGTGGTGAGCGTCGCGTTCAGCGACCAGCCCGACGCCATCCGCGAGTTCTTCGCCCAGCAGGGCGGCGACTGGCCGGTCGTGGCCTCCGATACCGGGGGCATCGCCCTCGACTACGGCGTCACCGGTGTGCCCGAGACCTACATCGTCGCCCCCAGCGGGCTCGTCATCGGCCGGCTCGAAGGTGTCACCGCCGCCGAGCTCGACCAGATCATCGAGCGTGCCGGCGGCATGGCCGTCGCCGAAGGGGCCTGAGCCCGTGACCGACACCGCCACACCCGAGGGCGCCAGCGCGCCCCCGTCGGCGTTCGCCAAGGGCTCGCCGGTGCGGCGCTGGCTGCCGTGGGTGCTGCTGCTCGTGGTCGTGGTCGGCGCGCTGTCGGTCGCGGTGTTCGGCAGCCTCTCCGCGCCCACCGCCCAGGACCGCGTCGCCGCCATCGCCCGCACCATCAAGTGCCCGACCTGCTCGGGTGAGTCGGTGGCCGAGTCCAACGCGCCGGCGTCGCAGGCCATCCGCATCGATGTCGCCGAGCGCATCCAGTCGGGCCAGACCGACCAGCAGATACGCGAGTACTACGCCGGCCGCTACGGCGAGGCCATCCTGCTCACCCCGTCGGCGTCGGGCATCAACGCGCTGGTGTGGGTGCTGCCGGTCGTGGCCCTGGCCGTGGCCATCGGCTTCCTCGTCATCGTGTTCCGCCGCTGGGGTCAGGAGGCCTCGGCCCACGCGTCGGAGGCCGACAAGGCGCTCGTCGCCGAGGCCCTCGAGCGCGAGCACGAGCAGGACGTCGCCGACGACGACCCCTACGGCGAGGGCTCGTCGCGGTGAGCGACGCCGACACCCCGGGCCGCGGCAGCGCGGCCCGCAAGGCCGCCCGCGCCGGCTCGACCCCGGCCAAGGGCTCCGGCTCCGGCAGGGCCTCGGGCGGCGCCGGCACCGCGAAGGCGTCGGGCCCGTCCACGAAGTCGGCGAAGGGCGCCAACGCCACCCGTCGCCAGCTCGACCCGGACGCGCTGGCCGCCCTCGAGGAGGAGCGCGACTTCCTCCTCCGCTCACTCGACGACCTCGAGCGGGAGCACGACGCCGGCGACGTCGACGACACCGACTACGCCGAGCTGAAGGACGACTACACCGCCCGGGCCGCCCGGGTGCTGCGGGCCATCGACGACCGCCGCGAGCTGGCCGCCTCCGTCGGCTCGTCCCGCTCGTGGGGCCGCACCGCCGGCGTGCTGGTGATCGTCGGGGTGCTCGCCCTCGGCGTCGGCTGGTTCGTGTTCCGTGACGCCGGCACCCGCGCCCCTGGGCAGGGCCTCTCCGGCGACGCCCGCCAGGACAGCGCCAACCTCGTGCTCCAGGCCCAGCAGGCCACCGGCCAGGCCCGGGCCGCGTTGCAGGAGGGCGACACCACCGCGGCGCTCGACTTCTACCAGCAGGCGATCAAGCTCTACACCGACGCGCTCGAGCAGTCGCCGACCAACGTCGAGGCCATCACCTACCGGGCGTGGGTGCTGCACAACATCGCCGGCGACGGCACGTCGGACCAGGCCATCCAGCTCAACCAGCAGTCGATGGCCGGTCTCGACGAGGCGGTCACCGTCGACCCGACCTATGCCGACGCCCGGGTCTTCCGGGCCGTCCTGTTGACGAACCTCGGTCAGTTCACCAGCGCCCAGAGCGACCTCGACGCGATCGACACCTCGCAGATCCCGTCGTTCATGGTCTCGACGGTCGACGACCTGAGGGCGAGGGTGCAGGCCGGCCTCACCGGGTCGACCACCACCACCGCTCCCTGAGCCGACTGGCGACGCCTCCCTGAGCCGTCAGGCGCCGGGTGGGACGTAGCGGCCCTTGGTGGGCACGCCGTTCTTCAGGTGGATGACCCACACCGAGCCCTTCTGGTCGAGCAGGGGCCCGTCGACGGCCATGCCCATCGCCACCAGCCGCCGCAGCAGGGGCGGGATGAGGTCGCCGTGGGTGCACGCGACGCCGTGGACGCCGTCGAGCTCGACCAGCAGGTCGAAGGCCGCATCGAGGTCGGCGCCCTCGGCGAGGCGCTCGTCGACCTCGACGCTCAGACCCGCGGCCGCGGCCAGGGGCTCCACGGTCTGCACGCACCGCACATAGGGGCTCGAGACGACCCGCGTCACGGGACGGCGGGCCAGGAGGCTCGTGACGGCCTCGGTCT
The DNA here is from genome assembly GCA_965279255.1 of Acidimicrobiales bacterium. GTDB lineage: Bacteria > Actinomycetota > Acidimicrobiia > Acidimicrobiales > Acidimicrobilacustridaceae > CAMFLJ01. The sequence goes on along the minus strand of OZ257146.1, from coordinate 2,731,108 downwards.
GGACGACGCCGCGGGCCGAGATGGGGCGGGTCTTGTCGTCGCCCTCCCACTCCGACCGCTTGCCGGCGTGGGCGTGGCGCACCAGGAAGATGGTCACGGACGGACGGTACTCAACCTCCCGGCGTCACGGGTCACCCCGACGGGGTGGATGCCAGGACATCGGTCACGTTCGACGCCGCCGGTCGACCACTGAACGTGGTCGGGCATGTCCGAGATCTCACTCAAGGTCACGGCCGTGGTCGACCGATACTCAGGGACCCGAGCGACTCGGCACCGCCGCAGCGACCGCGGTGCCGACACCCGCGACCCCGGGCTCGGGTGGGCCGGAGGTCGTATGCCGGCTGGGGCGGGAGACCGCCTCAGCCGGCCAACGAACGCAACCGGGTGACGACCTCGGGCAGGGCGCTGATCGCCGCCTCGACGTCGTCGGGCCCGGTGCTCCACCCGACCGAGAGGCGCAGCGAGCGGTGGGCGTCGACGCCCATGGCCTCGAGCACCGGCGAGGGCTCGAGCCCCTCCGAGGCGCAGGCGCTGCCGGAGTGGGCCGCCACGCCGCGCTGGTCGAGGCCGAGGAGCACCCCCTGGGGCTCGACACCGTCGACGGCCAGGCACACGAGGTGGGGGAGCCGGCCGGCCGGGTCGGGGTCGCCGAGCAGGTGCACGCCCTCGACCGCGGTGAGGCCGTCGACCAGACGGGCGCTCAGTGCGCGGTTGGAGGCCTCCTCGTCGACGAGCGCCCCTGCGGTCAGCGCCTCGGCCGCGGCCCCCAGGCCGACCAGTGCCGGCATGTTCTCCATGCCGGCCCGCCGGGCCCGCTCCTGGTCGCCGCCGAGCAGCAGCGGCTCGATGCGCAGGCCGCGCCGCACGTAGAGCACCCCGGTGCCCGCCGGGCCGCCGAACTTGTGACCGCTCACCGACACGAGGTCGGCGCCGAGGGCGCCGAGGTCGGTCGCCACCCGCCCGGCGGCCTGGGCGGCGTCGACGTGCACCAGCACGCCCATCTCGCGGCAGGCGGCCACCACCTCGGCGACGGGCTGGACGGTGCCGACCTCGTGGTTGCCCCACTGGAGGTGCACGAGCGCGGTGTCGGGGGTGACCGCGGCGAGCAGCTCGGCCGGGTCGACCCGGCCCACCCCGTCGACCCCGACCACCGTGACCGAGCCGCCGAAGGCCGCCGCGAACGTGGTCGACGACTGGCGCACGGCGGAGTGCTCGACCGCGGCGAGCACGACGTGGGGGGCGCGGCCGGCGTCGACGGCACGGCGTACCGCGCCCCACGTGGCGGCGGTGATCGACTCGGTGGCCCCGCTGGTGAAGACGACCTCGCGAGAGCGCGCCCCCAGCAGGGTGGCCACCTGTTCGCGGGCTTGCTCGAGGGCGACGCGTGACCGCATGCCCTCGGCGTGGATGCGGCCCGGGTCCCCCGTCTCGCCCTCGCCCGAGATGGTGAGCCACGACACCATCGCGGCGACGGCCTCGGGTCGGGGCGGTGACGTCGACGCGTGGTCGAGCAGGTGGCGGGGCACGGCGGTCAGCCTAGGGAGCGTCCGGCCGTCGGCGTGCGCCGTACCATCGGCGCCCGGAGGTCACCGTGATCCACGTCCGACTCATCGTCCCCCCGGACCGGACCGACGCCGTCGTGTCCCGGCTCTGCGCCGACCCGGCCGTCGCCCTGGTCACGTTGGACCGCGCCGCCGCGATCCAGCCCGCAGGCGACCTGGTGACCGCCGACGTGGCCCGGGAGGCCGCGGACCGGGTCATCGACTTCCTGCGCTCGCTCGACGTGCACCGTGACGGCTCGATCACCATCAACCCCGTCGACACCTCGATCTCCGATGCCGCCATGCGCGCCGAGGCGGCGGCGCCGGGCCTCCCCGGCGACGCGATGGTGTGGGAGCAGGTGGAGGCCCAGGCCCGCGACGACGCCACCCCGACGCCGTCGTTCTTCGTGTTCATGGCCCTGGCGTCGATGATCGCCGCCTGCGGCATCATCGTCGACAGCCCGGTGCTCATCGTCGGGGCGATGGTGATCGGCCCCGACTTCGGCCCGGTGGCGGCCATGTGCGTGGCGTTCGTGAAGTTCCGGCCCGCCCGGCTGGCCCGGGCGGCCGCCACCCTGGCCCTCGGCCTGCTCGCCAGCGTGCTGGCGGCCTGGGTGCTGTCCCGCCTGTTCCGGGCCACCGACCTGGTGGCCGCCGACTTCCAGCTCTCCCAGCGGGGTCTCACCGCGTTCATCAGCCGCCCCGACCTCATCTCGGTCGTGGTGGCCCTGGTGGCCGGCGTGGCCGGCATGCTCACCGTCACCGAGGCGCGGGCGGGTGCGCTGGTCGGCGTGCTCGTGTCGGTCACCACCATCCCGGCGGCCGCCAACATCGGCGTGGCTGTGGCCCTGGTCAACGCCGACGAGGCGTGGGGCTCGGCCCGTCAGCTGCTCGTCAACGTGGGGTGCCTGGTGCTGTCGGGCACCGCCACGCTCGCCGTGCAGCGCCGGCTGTGGTCGCGGATGGAGATGCGGGGAGCGCCCGAGACGATCGACCCCTGAGGGGGATCAGGCCTCGAGGGCGGTGACGCAGACGTCGTCGCCGTTGGGAAGCGACGACTCCATGGCGACGGTGGCGCCCTCGCCGTAGAGCTCGGTCATCATCCCCTTCATCATCCCGCGGTCGACGGCGCAGATGACGGGGTTGGTGAGCACGGCGTCGCCGAAGGGGCAGTGCTCGGAGACGATGCGCAGCTCGTTGTTCTTCTTCTCGGCGTGGGCGGCGAAGCCGTGGGCGGTCAGGGCGTCGGCCACCGTGTGCAGCGCCGAGCGGAACGAGCGCTGGTGGTCGGGGCTGTCGCCCAGGCTCTGGGCCATCATCCGGCCGTACTCCGTGCCCACCTCTTCGGCCATGGCCTCGGCCTGGTCGCGGGGGAGCAGGTCGAGGGCCCGGCCGAGCAGGGTGACGAGCACGTCGTCGTGGCGCACCGGCAGGTCGAGCTGGTCGCCCAGGGTGGTGGCCGTGTAGCGCTTCGAGGGCCGGCCGGCCCCGGTGCCGCCGCGGGCGACGCAGACCTCGAGGTAGGCGCCGGCGGTGAGCTTGTCGAGGTGGTGGCGGGCGACGTTCGGGTGCAGGTCGAACTTCTTGGCCACCTCGGTGGCCGTGACACCGTCGTCGGCCTGGCGGGCGAACAGGTAGATCTCCCGCCGCGTGGGGTCGCCGAAGGCCGAGGTGATGGCTGTCACGACCGAGGAGAACTCGGTCGGGCTGAGGGTGGCCCGATCCACGCCGGTATTCTACCTACCGCCGTAGGAGAAATACCCCGACGGGCCGCGACCGGCCTTCCCTGCGAGCCACCCGCCACCCCTCGCATCCCTCGAAAGGGCCCATCACCATGGCCACCACCGAAGCCGACGTCGTCGAGGCGCTCCGCCCCGTCGAGGACCCCGAGCTGCACCGCAGCATCGTCGACCTCGGCATGGTCAAGGGCGTGGCGATCGACGGGGGAGTGGCCGCCGTCCGCATCGCCCTCACCGTCGCCGGCTGCCCGCTCCGCAACGAGATCCAGAACCGGGTCAGCACCGCGGTCGTCGCCCTCGACGGCATCGACCGCGTCGACCTCGACTTCACCGTGATGACCGACGAGGAGCGCGCCAACGTGCGCGAGATGCTCCACGGCGACCCCGCCAGCACGGCCGGCACCCACGAGGGCCACGGCCACGCCGAGGGCCGGGTCATCCCCTTCGCCGACCCGTCGAGCAACACCCGGGTGCTGCTGATCGCCTCGGGCAAGGGCGGCGTGGGCAAGTCGTCGCTCACCGCCAACCTCTCCATCGCCCTCGCCCAGCGGGGCCACAAGGTCGCCGTCGTCGACGCCGACGTGTGGGGCTTCTCGATCCCGCGGATGCTCGGCGTCGAGCACGCCCCGGTCGTGATCGACCAGATGCTCGTGCCGCCGGAGTCCTACGGCGTGCGCTGCATCTCCATGGGCTTCTTCGTCGAGGAGGAGCAGCCGGTCATCTGGCGTGGCCCGATGCTGCACAAGGCACTCGAGCAGTTCCTCACCGACGTCTTCTGGGACGACCCCGACTTCCTGCTCGTCGACCTGCCCCCGGGCACCGGCGACATCGCCCTCTCTCTCGCCCAGTTCCTGCCCCGGGCCGAGCTCTACGTCGTCACCACCCCGCAGCCGGCCGCCCAGCGGGTGGCCCAGCGCGCCGCCTACATGGGCCAGAAGGTCAACCTCGAGGTCAAGGGCGTCATCGAGAACATGTCGTGGTTCACCGGCGACGACGGCCAGCGCTACCAGATCTTCGGCGAGGGCGGCGGGGCTGAGCTGGCCGAGCGCCTCGAGGTCCCGCTCGTGGGCCAGGTGCCGCTGATGATCCCGATGCGGGAGGGCTCCGACTCCGGCCGCCCGATCGTCGCCGTCGACCCGGCGAGCGAGGCCTCCGTGGCCATCTCGAAGATCGCCGAGGTCATCGACCTCGAGCTGGCGCCCACCCGCCGCTACAACCCCGGCCTCAAGCTCCTGAGCTGACCCCTCCTCCTCCGGTTCTGGTGGAGACCCCGCGTCGCCGGCGACGCGCGATCTCCACCGGAAGGAGGCTCCGGGGCGGGAAGAGGGCGTGGGCGCACGTAGCATGACCGCCACACGGCCGGGAGCGGCCGGATCGAGAACAGTGCTTCAGGAGGCCTGCGTGGACGTTCGCATCGGTGTGGTTCACACCGTCAAGGAGATCGACATCGAGCTGCCCGCCGACGCCGACCGCGACGCCGTCAAGGCGAGCATCGAGACGGCGCTGTCCGACGACGACAACACGCTCTGGCTGACCGACCGGCACGGTCGCGAGATCGCGGTGCCCAGCGCCAAGATCGCCTACGTCGAGCTCGGCACCCCCGACAACGAGCGTCGGATCGGCTTCGGCTCCAGCTGACGCCCCCCGTCAGCCCCGCCCCCTGCCCGTGATGAGCCGCGACCTCGAGTTGCTCGAGCGTCGACTGCTCTTCGTCACCGGCAAGGGCGGGGTCGGCAAGACCAGTGTCGCCGCCGCCCTCGGCCTGCTCGCCGCCGGCCGGGGGCAGCGCACGCTGCTCGTCGAGATCGACGCCAAGGGCAGCCTCTCCGACGTCCTCGAGACGGGGCCCACCTCGTTCGAGCCCCGGGAGGTCGTGCCCGGGCTCTTCGCCATGTCGATGGACACCGAGGAGTCCCTGCGGGAGTACCTCAAGCTCCAGCTGCGCATCCCGCTGCTGGCCCGCATCGGCCCGCTGGCCAAGAGCCTCGACTTCGTGGCCACCGCCGCGCCCGGGGTGAAGGAGATCCTCACCGTCGGCAAGATCGCGTGGGAGGTCAAGGAGCGCCACTACGACCTCGTCGTGGTCGACGCCTCGGCCACCGGCCACGTGGTCGGCCAGCTCGCCGCGCCGGAGGCCATCAACGAGCTGGTGCAGGTCGGCCGCATCCGAGACCAGACACGCTGGATGCTCGACCTGCTCTCCGACCCGGTGATCACCGGCACGGTGGTGGTGGCCACGCCCGAGGAGATGCCGGTCACCGAGACCCTCGAGCTCGTCGACCGGCTCGAGACCGAGACCCGTGTGCCCCTCGCCGCGGTCGTCGTGAACAAGGTGCTGCCCGAGCTGTTCGGCCGGGGTGAGCAGGAGGTCTTCGACCGGCTCTGCAGCCCCGCCCACCGCGCCCAGCTGGCCTCGGTGGTCGCCGGCCCGGTCGACCCCGTGCTCGAGGGCGCCGACCTCGCCGTGCGCCTGCGCCGATCGCGGGCCGAGCACATCACCCGGTTGCGCACCGAGCTGACCCGCGACCTCCCACTGCTCTACGTGCCCTACCTGTTCACCCGGGCCCACGGCATGCGCACCACCCGCACCCTGGCCGAGGCCGTCGGCGCGGAGCTCGGGTACTGATGGCGACCACCGGGCTCGAGCAGCTCTGCGCGGCGCGCGAGATCGTGATCACCTGCGGCTCCGGCGGCGTCGGCAAGACCACCACCGCGGCGGCCATCGGGGCGATGGCCGCGTCGCAGCTCGGCGGCAAGGTGCTGGTGCTCACGGTCGACCCCGCCCGCCGCCTGGCCACCGCCCTCGGTCTCGAGCAGTTCGGCAACCTCGAGACCCAGGTGCCGCCCGAGATGTTCGTGGCCGCCGGGGTGGAGCCCCGCGGCGAGCTGTGGGCCGCCATGCTCGACACCAAGCAGTCGTGGGACGACCTGGTGAAGGCCCATGCCCCCGACCCCGAGACCCGCGACGCCATCCTGGCCAACCCGCTCTACCGCAACATCACCTCGAAGTTCGTGCAGAGCCACGACTACATCGCCATGGAGCGGCTGCACGAGATCCACCGCTCGGGCCGCTACGACCTCATCGTCGTCGACACCCCGCCCACCCGGAACGCCATCGACTTCCTCGAGGCGCCCGACCGCATGGCCGACTTCTTCTCCAGCCGGCTGCTGCGCTGGCTCATCACGCCCTACCGCTCCCGGCTGGTGAACGCCGCCTCGAAGCCCTTCTACACGATCGCCGACCGCATCCTGGGCTCGCAGTTCCTCGCCGACATCGCCGAGTTCTTCGTGCTCTTCCAGACGATGTACGACGGCTTCGTCGAGCGGGCCGAGGCCGTGAGCCGCACCATCGCCGACCGTCGCACGACCTTCGTCGTGGTGTCGACCCTCGAGGACGCGCCGGTGCGCGAGGCCGAGTTCTTCATGCAGGCGCTCGTCGAGCGCGAGCTCCACCTCGGTGCGCTCGTGCTCAACAAGGTGCTGCCGCCCTGGTTCGCCGACGAGGGCGCGGCCGAGGTCGCCCAGCGCCTGGTGCGAGAGAGCACCGAGGTCGCCGCCGCCCTGGCCCACATGGGCGCCGCCCACGCCGAGGGCTCGCCGGTGCCCGAGCCGCTGGGCGACCCGGTCCAGGTCGCACGGGTGCTGCGCGAGATCGGGCAGAGCTTCGACGACTACCGCATCGTCGCCACCCGCGAGCGCGAGCAGGCGGCGGTGCTGTCCCGCCATCCCGAGCTGGTGGTGTCGGCGCCCCACCTCGACCACGACATCTCCGACCTCGGTGGGCTGATCGCCCTCGGTCGGGCACTCTGGTAGCCGGCCCCAGGAGGAACGATGGCCAGCCTCGCCGAGCTCGCCCGGCACCACACCCGACTCACGCTCCCCGAGATCGATCACCTCCAGCGCCTCGTCGCGTCCTGGGGCCTGCTGGCCGACCTCTGCTTCGCCGACCTCATGCTCTTCGGTGGCGCCGAGCACGACGACGAGGGCACCCGGTTCAGCGGCAAGCCCGAGGACCGCCCGCTGGTGGTGCTCGGCCAGATCCGCCCCACCACCAGCCAGACGCTGTTCCGCAGCGACTGGGTCGGCCGCATCCTGCCCTCCACCGACCGCCCGTTCGTGGCCCGGTGCCTCGCCTCCGGCGGGATCATGGAGGGTGAGGTCACCGGCGACGTGCGCCACGAGCCCGTCCGCGAGCTCTGCATCCCCGTCACCCACCAGGGCCGCACGGTCGGCGTGCTCACCAAGGAGTCGGCCCCGCTGGTCGGGCGTCAGCCGGGGGAGCTCGAGCGCACCTACGTCGAGGTGTTCAACCGCTTCGCCCGCATGATCGCCTCGGGCGAGTTCCCGTTCGCCGGCGAGATGGGCCCGAGCGAGGAGGCGCCCCGCGTCGGCGACGGCGTGATCCTGCTCGACGGCTCGATGCGGGTGGTCTACGCCTCGCCGAACGGCGTGTCGGCCCTCCACCGCATCGGCGTGCACGCCAACTCCGAGGGCATGCGCCCCGGCGAGCTGGGCCTGCCCGAGACCGCCATGCGCACCGCCTACACCCAGGCCCGCCCCGCCACCGAGGAGATCGAGCGGGGTCCGGAGATCACCGTGCTCATGCGGTTCATCCCGCTGCTCGAGCACGGCACGGTCACCGGCTCGCTGGTGCTGCTGCGCGACATCTCCGAGCTGCGGCGCCGTGACCGCCTCCTGCTCTCCAAGGACGCCACCATCCGGGAGATCCACCACCGGGTGAAGAACAACCTCCAGACGATCTCGTCGCTGCTGCGGCTGCAGGGCCGGCGGCTGTCGTCACCGGAGGCCAAGGCCGCGGTCGAGGAGTCGGTGCGGCGGATCCGCTCGATCGCCCTCGTGCACGAGACGCTCTCGCACGCCGCGGGCGACGACGTGCCCTTCCTCGAGATCGTGCGGCCCCTGGTGCGCATGGTGGAGGAGGGGCTGATCTCGCCCGAGCACCCCATCCGCTTCACGGTCAAGGGCGAGGCCGGCATCCTTCCCGCCCCGGTCGCCACCTCGATGGCGGTGGTGCTCGCCGAGCTGCTGCAGAACGTGGTCGACCACGCCTATCCCGACGGGCCTGACGACGGTGCCGAGGTGTCGGTGGAGCTGGCCAACGACGGTGAGCGCCTCGACGTGATCGTCACCGACGACGGCGTCGGCCCGCCGGAGGGCTTCACAGTGGAGGCCACCACCGGCCTCGGCCTGTCGATCGTGCGCACCCTCGTGACCACCGAGCTGGCCGGCACCATCGAGTTCCGCCCCGGCGACGGCCCCGAGGGGCGGCCCGGCACCGTGGTGCACCTCTCGGTCCCGGTCCACCAGTAGCCGCCCGGAAACACTGCCCCGGGACGCGGAGCGGCCTCCCCGGGGGGAGGCCGTCGGCACTGCGGGACTACAGGACTGCGGGACTACAAGGGGCTGGTGTCAGCTGGCGCGACGCCGGGCGGCGAGCCACTGGCGACGGAGCTTGCGGCGCTCCTCCTCGGAGGTGCCGCCCCAGATGCCGGAGTCCTGGTTGGTCGAGAGGGCGAACTCGAGGCAGGGCTGCTTGGCCTCGCACTCGGAGCAGACGGCCTTGGCGTTCTCGATCTGCTCGATCGCGGGCCCGGTCGTGCCGACGGGGAAGAAGAGGTCGGGGTCGGTGTCTCGACAGGCGGAGACGCCACGCCAGTCATCAGGCGCTGCAGACAGGGACAACGAACGAGACGTGGTGAGGGCCACGGTGCCTCCGCGGATCGGGCTCACGAATCGGCCGGTGTTGAAACCGTTCGTGAAGCTGTTCACATGCCACCGCGCCGGTGTGCGGCTTCGTGTGGCTGGGACGGAGGCAAGGTACCGGCGTGTCAAGGTGAAGGCAAGGGTCTGTTCGTCAAAATTTTCCCGATGTGCCATGCGACCACGCGCCGCCACGACGACAACCGCATCGCGTGAGGGCGAAGCGACGCAGCGCGCGACCCCTCGGTCGGGGGTCCCAGCACGGGGGAGGGAGGGGTGGCGACCTACCCTGCGGGCATGGCACTGGTCGTCGCTCACCGGGGCGCCTCGGGCGCCCATCCGCCCGGCAACACCGTCGAGGCCTTCCGGGCGGCGGCCGGGCTCGGCGCCGACTGGGTCGAGCTCGACGTGCGACCCACCGCCGACGGTGCCCTGGCCGTGCACCACGACGCCGAGCTGCCCGACGGTCGCACGATCGCCGCGCTGACGGCGGGGGAGCTCCCCGGGTGGGTCCCGCTGCTCGACGCCGCCCTCGACGCCTGTGCGCCGCTGGGCGTGAACGTGGAGATCAAGGCCGACTGCCCGCCCGGGTCCCACGAGGGCCTCGTGGCGGCCGTGGTCGGCCTCCTGCGGGACCTCGGCTCCCCTGAGCGCTTCCTGGTGACGAGCTTCGCCTGGGACCTCGTCGACCGGGCCCGGGCCCTCGCCCCGGAGCTGCCTACGGGCCTGCTCGCCGTCGACCTGGCCTCGGGCCCCGATCCGGTCGCCGCTGCGGTGGCCGGTGGGCATCGGGCGGTGAACCCGTGGGACCCCTTCGTCGACGAGGCGCTCGTGGCCCGGGCCCACGCCGCCGGCCTCGAGGTCAACAGCTGGACCGTCGACGACCCGGCGCGCATCGCCGCCCTCGGGGCGCTCGGCGTCGACGCCGTGATCACCAACGTGCCGGACGTGGCCCGGGCGGCGCTCAGCGGGGGATGACGAGGCGCAGGACGTCGGGCTCGTGGCGCACCGCCAGGTGTTCGACGTCGCCGAGGTAGTCGCCGTCGACCTGGTAGGGCACCGGCCCGTAGCCGTCGATGACGGCCTCGGCCACGTCGGTGCGGTAGGCGACGTGACGGTTGCGGCGCAGGCGGCTTCCCGACCCGAGCGCGGAGGAGAGGATGCCGAGCAGGGGCAGGGCGTCGAGGTTGCGCACCGTCACCACGGCCAGGCCCCGGTCGAGGTCGGCCTCGGGGGCGACGTTGAACGGCCGCGTGCCGATGAACGTGTAGGGGTTGGTGTTGAGGCACACCGTGAACAGGCCGTCGTCGACGGTCGCCGCGCCGGGCACCTTCACCGAGAAGTGCGGGTTGCGGCGGTCGTAGCGGCGCAGCCAGGTGTCGAACGCGGCCCACCCGAACAGGAGGTGGTTGGCGAAGCGCTTCAGCGAGCCGCGCCGCTCGACCTCGCTCACCACCGCGGCGTCGAACCCGATCCCGACGTGGAAGAGGAAGTAGCGGCCGTTCACCGAGCCCAGCCCGACCCGCCGCACCGAGTCGTGGGCCAGCGCGTCGAGCAGCACGCCGGTGGCCTCGATGGGGTCGTCGGGCAGGCCGAGGGTGCGGGCGAAGACGTTGGTCGAGCCGCCGGGCAGGGGGGCCAGGGCGGTGTCGGTGCCGGCCAGGCCGTTGGCCGCCTCGTTGAGGGTGCCGTCGCCGCCGAGCACCACGACGACGTCGACCCCGTCGGCTGCCGCGCCCTGAGCCAGGCGCGTGGCGTGGCCGCGGCGCGTCGTCTCGGCCACCGTGACGTCGTGGTCGGCGGAGAGGGCCTTGGTGATGACGACCCGGCCCCGAGCGGTGACCGACGACGCGGACGAGTTGACGACGAGAAGCAGCCTCACAGTGAGCGGCGACCGTACCAGGGGCCTCCGAGGTGCCACCGGCCGTCACCCGGGGTTACTCGGTGGTCACATCGGCCCGGGTGATTTGGCCCGGGGCCGCCACCGGGGAGAGACTGTTCGGCATGAACGTCGTCGTGTGCGTCAAGCAGATCCCGGACCCGGCTGACCCGGGTGCGCTGGATCCCAACACCAAGACCCTCAAGCGGGACGGCAAGCTCATCCTCGACGAGTCCGACTCGTACGGTGTCGAGATGGCCCTGCAGCTCGTCACGGCGGCCGGCGGCGGCGAGGTCACCCTCGTGTCGATGGCCCCCAACGACGAGGTCTCCGGCCTGCGCACCGCGCTGGCCATGGGTGCCGCCAAGGCCATCCTCGTCTCCGACGAGGCCCTCGCCGGCAGCGATGCCCTGGGCACGGCCAAGGTCCTGGCCAAGGCCATCGAGCGGGTGGAGGCTACGGATCTCATCCTCACCGCCACCGAGTCGAGCGACGGCTACACGGGCACCGTGCCCGAGCAGATCGCCGGTCTCCTCGACCTGCCGTCGGTGACCTTCGCCAAGCAGATCGAGATCGACGGCACCACCGTCAAGGTCCAGCGTCAGACCGACGCCGGCTTCGACGAGGTCGAGTGCCCGCTCCCCGCCGTGGTCTCCGTGACCGCCGGTGTGGTCGAGCCCCGCTACCCCTCCTTCAAGGGGATCATGGCCGCCAAGTCGAAGCCGGTCGACACGCTCAAGGTCGCCGACCTGGGCCTCGACGCCTCGGCCGTCGGCTGGGCCGGCGCCGGTCAGTCGATCGTCGCCATCGAAGAGGCTCCGGCCCGCGAGGCCGGCGAGGTCATCGAGGACGACGGCGCCGCCTTCGAGAAGATCGTTGCCTATCTCGACAACCTCAAGGTCCTCTAGGAGGCACTGGAACATGGCTCTCTCGAAGATCTGGGTGCTGGCCGAAGCCACTGACGGCAAGGTCACCACCACCACGCTCGAACTGCTCACCAAGGCCCGCGAGCTCGCCGGCACGGTCGAGGCCGTCTACGCCGGTGGCGACGCCGACGCGGTCGCCGGCCAGCTCGGCGAGTACGGCGCCTCCAAGGTGCTCACCACCGGCGACCTCGGCGGGGCCCTCCCCGGCGTGCCGGTGGCCGGTGCCATCGCCGCGGCGGTCGAGGGCGGCGACGCCCCTGACGCCATCCTCGCGGCCACCAGCTACACCGGCCGTGACGTCGCCGGGCGCCTGTCGGTCAAGCTCGACCGCACGGTGCTCACGAACAACGTCGACCTCGAGGTCGACGGGGACAGCCTCGTCACCACCGAGCCGGTGTTCGGCGGCACGACCAACGTGAAGACCACCTTCACCGCCGGCGGCCCCCACATCGTGCTGGTCCGGCCGAAGTCCTTCGCCGCCGAGCCGGCAGGCGGCGGTGCCGCTGCCGTCGAGACCATCGCCGTCCCCGATGCGGGCAAGAGCGGTGGCGCCGTCGTCACCAACCGTCACGTGGAGGAGCGCGAGGGCCCTTCCCTCGACGACGCCGCCATCGTGGTCGCCGGTGGCCGTGGCCTCGGCGAGTCCGACAAGTACGCCATGGTCGAGGACCTGGCCAAGCTGCTCAAGGGCGCCCCTGGCGCCTCTCGGGCCATCGTCGACGCCGGCTGGGTGCCCTACAGCTACCAGGTGGGCCAGACCGGCAAGGTCGTCAAGCCGACCGTCTACATCGCCGCCGGCATCTCGGGCGCCACCCAGCACATGGTGGGCATGAAGGGCTCGAAGAACATCATCGCCATCAACAAGGACGCCGAGGCCCCGATCTTCTCGATCTCCGACCTCGGCATCGTGGGCGACGTGCACAAGGTGCTGCCGCAGCTCATCGAGGCCCTCAAGGCCCGCTGAGCCCCGCTCGCACACCGCAGCTCTGATCGAGGCCCCGGCTCCGGCCGGGGCCTCGTCGCGTCCGGGCTCGGGCCGGGCCTTCCCGACCGGGCCGAAGGTCACCACTTTCCCAAATCCCCGTTAAGACGCGAGACGTGGGCTCATCGAGGGCCGAGACTGCTCGCCATGCCTTCTTCCCGTGTCACGGCCTCCACGCCTGTCCTCGCCGCGCTCGACTCGCTCTTCGGCCTTCCGGCCCATCCGCTGGTCGTGCACGCCGCGGTCGTGTTGATCCCGCTCGCCGCCATCGGCGTGTGCGCCATCGCCTTCTGGCCGGCGGCGCGTCGCCGGATCGGGTGGATCGTGCTCGGCCTCGCCTTCGTCGGCATGGTGAGCGGCTTCCTCGCCAAGGAGAGCGGTGAGGGCCTCGAGGAGACGGTGAAGGAGACCAAGGCGGTGCAGGAGCACGCCGAGATGGGCGACTCCGGCCTGATCGCCGGTGGCCTCGTGTTCCTCGGTGCGGCCGGGGTCATGGCCGTCGACGTGCTCGAGAAGCGCCGGGCGAGCCAGTCCGGTGCCACCACCGGCGCCGGGTCGATGAAGACGATCGGCGTGGTCGTCGGCGTGGTGGCGGTGCTGTTCTCGGTGGTGGGCGCGGCCCGCATCGTGCAGATCGGGCACAGCGGCGCCAAGGCCACGTGGGAGGACAACAAGCTCAGCAGCTCCTCCGGATCGTCGGGCGGCACCGAGATCAAGAGCGGCGACGACGACAAGGATTGACCAGGGTCAGACGAGCGGCCAGGGGTAGCGGCGGCCGGTCTCGTCGAAGGGCAGCTCGCCCTCCCGGAGCACGGCCCGCGCCCGCGTGAGCACCGCGTCGCGCTCGAAGGTGCCGAGCAGCGACGCCACCCGGTCGGGCAGGCCCTCGTCGACCAGGAGCTGGAGGTCGGCCAGGAGCTCGGGGGCGACGGGCTCGCCGGCGAAGTCCCAGATCACCGTGCGGAGCTTGAACTCGGCGTGGAACGACAGGCCGTTGTCGATGCCCCAGATGTGGCCGTCGGCGTCGACGAGGCAGTGCCCGCCCTTGCGGTCGGTGTTGTTGGAGACGATGTCGAACACGGCCATGCGCCGCAGCTGCGGGTGGGTCGCCTCGTCGTCGAGCAGGGTGAAGTAGTGCTGCTCGAAGTCGGCGTCGACGAACTGCTGGAGCGAGCCGATGCCGTGGGGCATGTCCTCGCGGAGGATGGTGAGGGGGACGACCTCCCAGCCCAGCGCCTCGCTCAGCTCGTGGGCGGCGACCTCGCGCCGGTAGAGGCCGTCGGGGAAGTCCCACAGCGGTCGCTCGCCGGCGTGGGGCTTGTAGATGCCGCGGGCGGTGGCGCCGTCGAGGCAGGCCTCCACGAGGAAGGTGGCGTTCGAGCTCCACGGCATGCGCCCGAGGATCTCGACCTCGCCGGTCGCCAGGATCTCGCCTGGGGTCAGTTCAGCCTCGGGCACGCGTGACCCTCGGGATCGATCGGCTGGCCGCAGAGGCGGCACGGCGGTCGACCGGACTGGACGAGTTGGTCGCCGACGGCGATGAAGGCGGCGACCTGGGCCCGGGTCATGCGGAAGCGGGCGGTGGCCGGTTCGTAGCCCGCGGCGAGCAGGGTCGCCGGGTCATCGAGGTCGAGGGCCTCGAGGTCGTCGTCGTCGATCTCGAGGAACTCCTCGGCGACGATCACGATGCGGTCGTCGGACTCCTCGTAGGCCACCGCGAGGCGGCCGACGGTCCAGGCCAGCTCGGCGGGCTCGGAGGTGGCGGTGGACTCGACCACCGGCAGGCCCTGGGCCGGCGGGAGGTCGGCGAGGATGCCGCCGAGGTACTCGCACAGCGCGGCGACCTGCTGCTTCTCGACCTTGAACGACGCGGTGACCGCGTCCTCCCGAGCCTGGAGGAAGAAGGTGCGCCGGCCAGGGGGCCCGTCCGTGCCGGGCAGGACGTGGGCCGGGTCCCGGAACTCGAAGGACTGGCTCACGACAGGCCGAGCCGGGAGAGGTCGTCGCCCGTGGAGTTGGCGGCGAGCACCGCCGGGCCGGTTGGACCGTAGAGGACGGCCGAGATCGAGCACGGCGAGACGATGATGCGCTGGAAGAGGTCGAGGTGGGTGCCGAGGGCCTGGGCCAGCGCCGCCTTGATGGGGTCGGCGTGGGACACGGCCACGATCGTCTCGCCGGGGTGGCGGGCGACCAGCTTGTCGAGGGCACCCACGATGCGGGTCTGCATCTCCGCGAACGACTCACCGTTCGGGAAGCGGAAGCCGCTCGGGTAGCGCTGCACCGTCTGCCACTCGGGCAGCTTCATGAGGTCCTTGAGCTTGGCGCCGGTCCAGTCGCCGAAGTCGGCCTCGAGCAGGCCCCGGTCGATCTGGACCTTGAGGCCGCGGGCCGCTGCGATGGGCTTGGCCGTCTCCCGGGTGCGCTCGAGCGGGGACGCGTAGACCGCGGCGACGTCCTTCAGGGCGGCGATGCGGTCGGCGGCGGCCTGGGCCTGGGCCTGGCCGGTCTCGGCGAGGTGGAGGCCGGGGGCGCGACCGGGGAGGGTCGAGCCGGTGGTCGGGGTCTGCCCGTGACGCACGAGGAGCACGAGCGTGGGGCGCGGGGGAGTGGGCTTCCTGGCCATGAGCGGGTTCACCCTACCGAGCGTCGGCTGCTCTCACTGCCGTCCGAGCCGGTGCAGGAGCACGGTCGCTCGACGGTCGAAGCACGTGGGAGCGCTGTCACAGCCCCCCGGTACCGTCAGACGACTTCCTCCGTCGTCTGACCGACGTCGTGCCACCTGGCCGCGTCCCGGCGTCTCCGAGGAGGAGTCGTGCCCTACGTACCTGCCCCGCCCTTCGTGTCGTTTCCTGCGTCCACGAGCGGTTCGGCGCCGCCACTGTCGGACATGGCGCGTACGGGGCCGGTGCCCATCCGTGGACTCGACCTTCGGCACGCGGCGCTCGTGGTCCTCGATCGTCGTCGAGGTGAGGCCTGCACGATCCCGGAGATGCTCGAGGACCTCGCCGTGCTGGGCGTGTGCCCCGACTCGGCGCGGCCACGGAAGGCCCTCGCCGATGCCCTGCGGTGGGAGGTGGCGCGGGGTCGCGTGGAGCGGGTGGCCCTCGGCGTGTACGCGATCGGGTACCTCCCGCGAACCACTCGCTGGCGGGCCGCCAAGGCGGTCCGGGTCGCAGTCGAGGCGCGACGCTCGGCGGTCATGGGCGGCCCGGGAGCACATGACGTGCCCCTCGTGGTTCCAGCTCTCAGCGACGTCGCTCGTGACCACTTGGATCTCGAGGCGACCGCATGGAGTGTCCTTCAGCGACGTCGCTGAGACGTGGAACACGACGACTGATGCCGGGTGCTCTCCCGGAGCCCGCGACCGTAGAGTCAGCCCATGGCCCACCGCCCCCTCGACCCCGCTGCCGCCGAGTGGGTCCGGGACCGGGAGGCAGCCTTGGCAGTCGTGGCCGAGGAGGTGTCGGCGTGTCGCCGGTGCCCTCGGCTGGTCGAGTGGCGGGAGGAGGTGGCCGCCACCAAGCGGGCCGCCTACGCCGACGAGGACTACTGGGGTCGGGGAGTGCCCGGGTTCGGTGATCCGGCGGCGAAGCTCGTGGTCGTGGGCCTGGCTCCGGCCGCACACGGCGCCAACCGCACGGGCCGCATGTTCACCGGCGACCGCTCGGGCGAGTGGCTGTACCGGGCCCCGTGGCGGGCGGGCTTCGCCAACCAGCCCGAGAGCACCTCACGGTCCGACGGCCTGGTGCTGAGCGATGCGTGGATCACCTCGCCGGTGAAGTGCGCCCCGCCTGCCAACAAGCCCACCCCGGCCGAGCGCGACACCTGCGCCCCGTTCCTGACCCGGGAGCTGGCCCTGCTGGACGAGGCGCGGGTGATCGTGGCCCTGGGCAAGTTCGGCTTCGACGCGGTGTGCGCCCACCTCGGCCTGCGGCCCCGTCCCGCCTTCGGTCACGGGGTGGAGGTCCCGGCCGGCGCCCTGACCGTGCTGGGCTGCTTCCACGTGAGCCAGCAGAACACCTTCACCGGCAGGTTGACCGAGCCGATGCTCGATTCGGTCTTCGCCCGGGCCCGGGTGCTCGCCGGGCTGATGCCGGGGCGATGATCCGGTCCGGCTACGGTGTCCGACGGCCCGCCGCTCCTTTCTCGGCGCGGGCGAATGTCGACGAGGACGGTTCAGACGGATGACGCGTAGTGGAGTTCGCAGGAGTGGTGTGACCAGACGGCGTGCGGGTGCCGGGGTGTTCGCCCTGGCCATGGTGCTCGGCCTGGGCCTCGGGGCCTGTGCCCAGAACAACACGCCCGACGAGTACAACACGCTCACCCAGCAGAACTTCTGGGAGACCTGCACCAACTACTACTACGACAACACCGACGACTCCCTCACGAAGACCGACAACACGGTGAAGGCCGACGTCACCGCGCCGAACGAGTCCCAGTGCGAGTGCGCCTACGCGGTGTACGCCGGCGAGAACAACGACGGCAACGGCGCCATGCCGATCAACGCCACGGTGGCCAAGACCGAGCAGTGGGCCAACTACGACGGGCCCAACTTCACCGACTTCAACGCCCAGCTGAAGACCGATCCCTCGAAGGCCTGGGACAGCGTGCCCCAGGACATCAAGGACAAGGTCAACGCCTGCATCAGCGGCAGCGGCTCGACGACGCCGACCACGGCCGGCGGCGACACCACGACGACGACGGCGGCCGGCGCCGCCACCTCGACCACCGGCGCCTGACCGCTAGGCCTTCGCGGCCGCCGGCTTCTTCTTCTCCGGCAGGCCCAGGCGCACGACCGGCTCGGCCCACTGGGGCCAACGCGCCCGGCTCTTCTCGGCCAGCTTGCGCATCAGCGCGATCGCGCCGGGATCCTCGTCACCGGGACGGGCGATGATCGACCCGTCGGCGATCATCCGGTTCATGATCTCCCGACCCAGGTCGGTGCGCACGATGGTGAGGGTCCAGTCGTTGTCCTTGCCGATGCCGCCGGTGGAGATGTCGGCGTGCTCGGCCGCGAAGTCGGGGCAGTGGGTGCAGCCCTCGCGGGTCCAGGCGTGGCACTCCTTGAGGTTCACCTCGTGGTAGCTGCCGTCACGCATCCAGATCTGGAAGACGCCCTTGATGTTCATCTTCACGATCTCGGCCTTGGGCAGGCGGTACTTGGCCTCGAACAGCTCCTCGAAGATGGCGTCGTCGAAGGTCTTCGAGCACAGCAGGCCGATGTTGAACACGATCGGCTTCGAGATCTTGCCGATCTTGCGTGACCACATCACCGGCGGCACCGACGACTGGCAGCTCATGCCGACCAGGGCCAGCTTCGACAGGCCCTTCTCCTTGGCCTCGTCGATGGCCAGCGTGTTGGCCGAGTAGGTGTAGCGGCTGCCGGCACCGGCCAGGATCTCGTCGCGGTTGGTGGCCACGCCCGGGATGGCCTTCCAGCTGCCGGAGTCGGCGCCACCCTCGAGGTACGAGGTGAGGGCGCCGTCGATGTAGCCCTGCTCCATCGCCCAGATGAGGATCGCCGACACCAGGCCGCCGTCCTGACCCATCTGGTGGACCATGTCGTCGCTCGCCCGCGTGAGCAGGATGTCGGTGTAGATGCCCGCCACCTCGTCGTCCTCACGGTCGCGGTCGAAGAGGTGCTCGTTGGCCTGCGGCTCCCACACCCGGAAGCGGGGGCAGGCGCGGGTGCAGCTGGTGCAGCCCTTCTGGCCGTGCCCGCAGTCGGTGGGGCCGAGCTCGTCCTCGATGTGGAACGGCTTGTAGCCGCCCGACTCGTGGTCGTAGCCGATCACGTCGTGGGGGCACGCGATCACGCAACCGGCACAACCGGTGCACAGCCCGGAGGTGATGACCTCCTCGTAGAGCTCCTTCCACTGGAAGCTCCAGCGCTCGGCCTTGGCCTTGGCCGGAGCGGTGGTGGTGCCGGCGGAGACGCCCTCGGTGCTCATGGCAGGCGAATCTACTCAGTCCCGACCGACATGCGATCGGTCGGGATCTGACATCCCGTCAGGAAGTGGACGGCTACCGGGCGGTAAGGGGACCATGTCGGCATGGACCTGACCTACCCGCCCGAGGCCGAAGAGTTCCGCATCGAGATCCGCCAGTGGCTCGAGCGCAACCTTCCCGCCGGCTGGTTCGACGACGGCTTCTCGATGACCGACGACGAGCGCGGCGAGTGGCTCGAGCAGTGGACCGCCACCCTCTTCGAGGGCGGCTGGATCTGCGCCACCTGGCCCACCGAGTACGGGGGCAAGGGCCTCACCACCATGCAGGGTGTGGTGCTCTCCGAGGAGTTCGCCCGGGCCGGTGCCCCCATGCGGGGCGACTTCTTCGGCGACACCCTCGTGGGCCCCACCATCCTGCAGTGGGGCACCGAGGAGCAGAAGAAGGAGTTCATCCCCGGGATCCTCTCGGGCACCATCGCCTGGTGCCAGGGCTTCTCCGAGCCCGACGCCGGCTCCGACCTCGCCAGCCTCAAGACCACCGCCGACCTCGACGGCGACGAGTGGGTCATCAACGGCCAGAAGATCTGGACCACCCAGGGCTTCGCCGCCGACTACGGGTTCGTGCTCTGCCGCACCGACAAGGACGCCCCCAAGCACAAGGGCATCTCCTACCTGCTGGTGCCCATGCACCAGGAGGGCGTCGAGGTCCGGGCCATCAAGCAGATCGACGGCTCGGCCGAGTTCGCCGAGGTCTTCTTCACCAACGCCCGCTGCCCGAAGGACAACGTCGTCGGAGGCCTCAACAACGGCTGGGCCGTGGCCATGACCACCCTCGGCTTCGAGCGCGGCACCTCCGCCACCACCGGCTACCGGCGCTTCGAGACCGAGCTGAACCACATCATCGCGGCGGCCAGGGCCAACGGCGCCATCGACGACCCGCTGATCCGCCAGCGCATCGCCAAGGCCCACTCGCAGGTGACGATCATGCGCATCAACGGCCTGCGCTCGCTCGCCGTCGCCCTCACCGGCAAGAAGGACCGGGGCGTCGCCGCCCTCGGCGCCAGCAACAAGATCTTCTGGAGCGAGTACCACCAGGAGGTCATGAAGCTGGCCATGGACGTGCTCGGCATGGAGGGCCAGACCCTGCTCGGCAACGCCGGCGAGGAGGAGTCCGTGCCCGGCTACGGCCGTCGCCCGGTCAACCCGGTGTACCCGGCCAACGCCCTCCAGTCCTCCTTCTTCTTCAGCCGCTCCGAGACGATCTGGGGCGGTACCGCCGAGATCCAGCGCAACATCGTCGGCGAGCGCGTGCTCGGCCTCCCCAAGGAGCCGAAGGCCGCCGGCTGACCCCTGCGCCCTCCGACGGGCAGCGGTCACACGACCGCAGGGTGACCGGGTCCGGCGCGGCCGCCGGACTACCCTGACGGAGCCATGTCCGATGTACCCCCCACGTCGGAGGGGAGCGCCGAGGCGCCCCGTCCGGGGCGGCCCGAGTTCCGCCACGCCAAGCCTCCTCCCCGCAGCCGGAAGGCCCTCAAGGGCGCCGGCATCATCGTCGTCATGGCGATCGTCGCGGTGGTCGCCGTGGTCGGGTACGGCTGGTACCGCTACAACCAGATCGGCCGCGAGGACCTCGCCCTGGCCGACTCGGTCGGCGGGGTCCAGAACTTCCTGATCGTCGGGTCGGACACGCGCGCCGTGGTCGACACGACCGACCCGAACTACAAGGCCTTCGGCTCCGACCAGTCGCCGCCCCGGTCCGACACGATCATGATCGCCCGGGTCGACCCCAAGGCCAAGACCGTCGACCTCATCTCGTTCCCCCGCGACCTGTGGGTGCCGATCATGCCGTCGGGGGAGTCGGAGCGGATCAACACCGCGTACAACGTCGAGGACGCCAGCCAGGACGGCGCCCAGCGCCTGGTCGACACGATCCGGGCCGACTTCGGGATCGACATCAACCACTACGTCGAGATCGACTTCGCCAGCTTCAAGGGCATCATCGACGCCGTCGGCGGGCTCCCGCTCTACTTCGGCACCGGGGTGCGCGACCGCACCACCGGCTTCTACCAGTACGAGCTGGGCTGCCAGACCCTGAGCGGCGAGGCCGCCCTGGCCCTCTCCCGTTCGCGGCACCTCGAGTACAACACCAAGAAGGGCTGGGTCGACGACTACAGCTCCGACCTCGGCCGCATCGCCCGCCAGCAGCTCGTGATGCGCAAGATGGTCGACCGGGCCAGCGCCAGGTTCGGCAGCTTCGACCTGAAGGCGATGAACGACATCGTCTCCTCGACCTCGGACAAGCTCAAGCTCGACAGCGGCCTGAGCCTCGGTGATCTCGCCACCCTCGGGAAGGCGTTCAAGGGCTTCAGTGGCAGCCAGATCATCAGCCACACGCTGCCCGTCTACCCGTACACCACCAACGGCGGCGCCGACGTGCTCAAGATCGACGAGTCGGCCGCCCAGCCCGTGCTCGACGTCTTCCGCACGGGCGACGACGGCACCGTCACCACCACCGCCCCGATGAAGGTCACCCTCACCGTCAGCAACGGCAGCGGGGCGAAGAACCAGGCCACCGACGTGAGCACCCGCCTCGCCTCGCTCGGCTACACCACCTCGATCGCGGCCGACACCACGAAGACCCAGACGAAGACCGTCGTGCGCTACGCCCCCGGCATGCGGGTCCAGGCCGACCAGGTCGCCCGCCAGCTCGCCGCCGGCGCCGAGCTGCAGGAGGACGCCTCGCTCAAGAGCGCGAAGGTCAAGGTCGCCCTCGTGACCGGCACCGACTTCACGAGCGTGCTCGACCAGGCTGCGCCCGCCACCACGACCACCACCGTCGAGGGCTCGACCTCCACCAGCGATCCGGTCACCACCGTCGACCCCTCTGAGGTCACCGAGGAAGTCGGCTACGTCGACTTCGAGCCGCCGGCCGGCACCACCTGCGGCTGATCCGTGGCCGACCCGGTGGCTGACCCGGCCGCGCTCCTGCACGAGGTCGTGCCCGGCGCGGCGACGGCGCACCCGGATCGCACCGCCCTCGTCCACGGTGACACGCGGCTGAGCTTCGGCGAGCTGGCCGATCGCATCGCCCGGGTCGCGGTCGTGGCCGAGGGGCTGGCCCCACCGGGCGGCTCGGTGGCCGCCATCGGCCCCAACCACCCTGGCTGGGTCGAGCTGTACCACGGCGTGCCCGCCGCCGGGCGCGTGCTGACGTTCCTGAACCACCGGCTCTCGGGCCCCGAGCTGGCCGCGCTCGTGGTGCGCAGCGGCGCCTCGAGCGTCGTCGGCGACGCCGCGCAGCTGACGCGGCTGCGCCAGAGCGGGGTCACCGTCCCCCTGCTCGACTGGACCGCGCTCGACGAGGCCACGCGGACCGTGTCGCCCGGTCTCGCCCCCGCCGGCCGCCGCCCGGATGACGTCGCCTGGCTCCTCTTCACCAGCGGCACCACCGCCGCCCCCAAGGGGGCGATGCTGACCCACGCCTCGGTGCTCGCCGCGGTGGCGGCCAGCACCGCCGCCCGTCCGGTCGAGGCCAACGACGTCTACCTCTTCGCGTTCCCCCTGTGCCACGTCGCCGGCTACAACGTCGTGCACCGCCACGCCCACGGCCGCCCGGTCGTGCTCGTCGACGGCTTCGAGCCGGGGTCGTTCTGCGACGCGGTGGCCGCCGAGGGCGTGACCTCGACGTCGCTCGCCGCCACGATGCTCGCCGCCCTGCTCGACCACGTCGACGCCGAGCCCTCGGCCCGTGACCGGCTCGCGACCCTGCGCACCGTCGCCTACGGCGCCGCCCCGATGGCCCCGTCGCTGATGCGGCGGGCGGTCGACACCCTCGGGGTGGAGCTCACCCAGGGCTACGGCATGACCGAGCTCTCGGGCAACGCCGTGTTCCTCGATCCGGAGACCCACCGGCGGGGCCTGGCGGGGGAGGATCACCTCCTGCGCGCCGCCGGGCGGCCCGCTCCCGGCGTGGAGGTCCGGGTCGCCGACGCCGACGACCGCAGCCTCCCGACCGGCGAGGTCGGCGAGATCCTCGTCCGTGCCCCCCAGGTGATGGCCGGCTACCTCGACGACCCCGGTGCCACCGCCACCGCCCTCCGCAACGGCTGGCTCCACACCGGCGACGTGGGCCGGTTCGACGACGAGGGCCTGCTCTACGTGGTCGACCGGAGCAAGGACATCATCATCACCGGCGGCGAGAACGTCTCGTCGCGCGAGGTCGAGGACGTGCTGCTCACCGCCCCTGGCGTCTCCCGTGTCGCGGTGGTCGGCGTGCCCGACCCCACGTGGGGCGAGAACGTGTGCGCCGTCGTGGTGCCCACCGCCGACGGCTCCTTCGACCCCGACGCCCTGGTGGCCACCGCCCGGGCCCGGCTGGCCGGGTTCAAGGTGCCGAGGCACGTGGTCGTCACCGACGCCCTGCCGGTGAACGCCGCCGGCAAGGTCGTGAAGGCCGACCTGCGGGGCTGGCTGGTCGACGACCCCGACCGCCTCGGCCCTCGCCGCTGACCGGTCGGGCTCCCACCCTCCGCAGGAACGGGGCGGGAACGGGAACGGGAACGACAGGGTCGGGGGCAGGGCGGTTCACAGGGGCTTCACGTGTCTGACATGGCCCCGATCGGCTCGCTCCCTACGGTCGTCGCCATGCCCGAGGCCACCGCCGACCGAGCGCGTCTCGACCCCCGCACCGAGCGCTTCCTGGCCGACCCCCACACCGTCTACGACGAGCTGCGCCCGGTCGGGGGCCTCGTCCCGGACCACATCGGCTGGTCGACCATCTCCTACGCCGCCAGCGACGCCGCGTTCCGCGACCCCGCCCTCATCCCCGGCATCGACCCGCTGCTCGAGCAGCTCGGCATCGGCGCCCTCTGGGGTGAGCGCGACCACACCCTCACCAACGCGGAGGACGCCGACCACCAGCGCCTGCGCCGGGCCGTGAGCCCGTGGTTCACCGTGCGCCGCATCGAGGCGCTGCGTGAGCGCACCCGGGCCCTGGTGGCCGAGTGCCTCGACCGCAACCCCGACGGGCTGGACGTCATGGCCGACCTCGCCGACGTGGTGCCCGGTCGGCTCTTCTGCTGGATGATCGGCGCGCCCGAGTCCGACGCCGAGCTGCTCGCCGGCTGGTCGAAGCACCTCATCAGCGTGTTCACCGCCGAGCCCTCGATGGCCGAGCCGGTGCGTCGGGTGAAGGCGGAGATGGCCGAGTACTCCGCCGCCCTGCTCGCCGAGAAGCGGCGCGACCCCGGTGACGACCTCACCACCGTGCTGGCCCGGGCCGAGGACGCGGGCGACCTGCTCGCCGCCGATGTCGGGCCGCTGCTCGAGGAGCTGCTGAGCGCCTCGGTCGACAACACGGCGAACACGACCGCTCTCTCGATCTGGACCCTCGCGGCGCGACCCGATGCGTGGTCCGCGCTCGTCGCCGCGCCCGACCTCCTCGGCGACGCGCTGGAGGAGACCGGCCGCTTCGAGCCCTCGATCCGCCACACGATCAAGTACGCCCGGCGCGACACCGAGCTGCTCGGCCGGCCGATCCCGGAGGGCACGTTCGTCACGATCCGCATCGCCGCCGCCCAGCGCGACCCGGACGTCTACGAGCGCCCCCACGAGCTCGACCTGTGGCGCCGGCAGCCGTCACCGCTGCTGTCGTTCGGGGCTGGTCGCCACTACTGCCTCGGTGCCGCCCTCGGCCGCATGGAGATCCAGGAGATGGTCGCGGGCCTGCTCGGGCGGTGGTCGGCCGTCCGCGTGGGCGACGATGTCGACATGAACCTGAACGGGGCGGGCATCGTGTTCCGCCTTCCCCTCGAACCGATGGAGGTCGGACGTTGAGCGAGCCCACCGAGGCGGACCAGGAGTGGGACCGTCCGATCCCGCACTGGTCGACCGACCCGTTCGCCACCCGCACCACGATCCACGGCATCGCGAGCGACGAGGTGCGCTCGGCCCTCCACAAGCACATCCGGCTCGGCCGGGTGGAGGAGGCGATCAACACCGCCCTCGAGCTGGCCCGCACCGACGTCGAGCACGAGGAGATGATGTGGTCGCGGCTGCAGATCCTCGCCGCCGAGGACGTCGGCATGGGCGACCCGATGGCCCCGGCGATCGTGCGCTCCCTGCGTGAGGGCGTGCTCGACGCCGACGAGGGCTCCTACGACCGGCTGGTGTTCGCGGCGCAGGCCGCGGGCTACCTGGCCCGGGCGCTGAAGGACCCGGTGAACGTGGAGATCATGCAGACCCAGCTCCTCGCCGAGCGGGCGCCCGAGATCCCTCCAGAGGCGATCTGCGTGCACACCCGCCGGGGCCAGGAGGCCGGCGAGACCATGTACACGTGGTTCCTGGGCACGCTGCAGACCGCGCCCGAGGCGCCGGGCCGCGACCACACCTGGCGCGACCAGCTGGTCGAGGAGTACCGACGGGTCGACCCGCCCCGGGAGCCCGCCGGGGACTGACCTCGGTAGCGTGCCCGCCATGTCCGACGCCATCGCCGCCCTCCAGTCCTCGGTCGAGCGCCTCGCCGCCCAGGTGGCAGCCGTGGCCCAGGTCGACCGCGACCGCTTCACCACCGCCTTCGGGCCCATGACCATCGGCTTCGACCAGGCGGTCGGCATGCGCCTGAGCGAGCACCTCCTGCACGAGTGGGACGTCCGGGTCACCCTCGACCCCTCCGCCGCCCTGGCGGCCGACGGGGCCGCCCACGTGCTCGGGAACCTCGGCCCGATCGTGGCCTTCTCCGGCAAGCCGACCGGCGGCTCCGACACCGTCGTGATCGCCACCACCGACCCGGAAGGGCAGTGGGCCGTCACCACCACCCCCGACGGGGTGAGCTTCGACCGGATCGACACCTGGGACCAGGTCCACGTGACCATGCCCACTGAGGCCCTGGTGCGCCTGATCTACGGCCGCCTCTCGCCGGAGCACACACCGGCCTCGGTCGAGGCCGACGCCGACACGCTCCACCGCCTCCGGGCGATGTTCCCCGGGTTCTGAGCCCCGGCGGCCGGACGAACCGGCGCCCCGGAACGAGAGAAGGGCCTGTCGGCGAGTCGCCGGCAGGCCCTTCGTGGTGTTGCGCCCTCGGGGCGATTCGAACGCCCGCACACGGCTCCGGAGGCCGATGCTCTATCCCCTGAGCTACGAGGGCAGGGACGCACCAACTGCTGGTGCGGGGGTGAACCCTACTGCAGGCCTCCGACCTTCCCCCAACCCCGTCCGGGGCGGGTCGCGGCGCCTCAGGCCGTGAACGGACGGCCCTCGAAGCGGTCGACGGTGGTGAACTCCTCGACCGGCTGGCGCCGCAGCTTCGTGATGGTCCGGGCCGGATGGCCGAGGGCCACGAGCGACGCGAGGGCCCAGCCGTCGGGGATGCCGAGGAGCTCCTTCACCGCCGGCTCCTGCCGGCAGAGGGCGGTGGTGATCACCCCGCCGAGGCCGGCGTCGCGGGCCGCCAGCAGCACGTTGTGGCAGAACGGGTAGACCGACGCGCCACCCACGATGCTCTGGCGGTCGAGGCCGTTGTCGATGACCGCCAGCTGCGACAGCTCGACGACGACGGCGAGCAGCACCGGCACCCGGTCGAGGTGGTCGGCGAAGGGCATCGGGGCCTCGGTGGCGCGGGCCTCGTCGAGGTCGATCGCCGGGCCGCTCCACCGGCCGTGGTCGAGCGGCGCGAACGGCACCATGCCGGCCCGCACGTACGCCGTGTACTCGCGCCAGGCGAGCACGTAGAGGTCGCGGACGGCCGCCCGCACCTCGGGGTTCTGGAGCACGATGACCTGCCAGCCCTGCCGGTTGCCGCCGCTGGGGGCGAACCGGGCGGTGTCGAGGATGGCGTGCAGCACCTCGTCGCTCACCGGCTCGTCGGTGAAGTCCCGGGTGGCCGGGGTCGAGCGCATGACGTCACGGA
This sequence comes from Acidimicrobiales bacterium, assembly GCA_965279255.1. Classification (GTDB taxonomy): domain Bacteria; phylum Actinomycetota; class Acidimicrobiia; order Acidimicrobiales; family Acidimicrobilacustridaceae; genus CAMFLJ01. Next base: position 2,704,460 of record OZ257146.1, on the reverse strand, counting down.
GCTCCATGGCGACGAGCTTGGCACGACCGCCGACCTGGGTCCGGGGCGGGTGCGGAGAGCCCTCCGGCGTCGCCGCCTGGCTACCCTCAGGGCCATGCCGCAGCCCGAAGGTGCCGAGCTCGTCCGTCTCTCCGACCGTCGTCGGGCGCTGCGCGAGCAGTACGTCCTGCCGGAGGCCGAGCGCCCGGCGTCGACCGGTCAGGGCGTCCACCACCTGGCGCTCATCTGCGCCGACCCCGAGCGCACCATCGCCTTCTACCAGGGCCTGCTGGGCTTCCCCCTCGTCGAGCTGTTCGAGAACCGCGACTACCCGGGCTCCTCGCACTTCTTCTTCGACATCGGGGCCCGCAACATGCTGGCGTTCTTCGACTTCCCGGGCCTCGGCCTCGAGCCGGTGCCGGAGGGCCTCGGCGGGGTGCAGCACGTGGCCATCTCGGTCACCCCCGAGACCTTCGAGGCCGCCAAGGTGACCCTCACCGACGCCGGCGTCGCCTACGTGGGCCCCGACATGGGCGTGCACGAGTCGATCTACTTCAAGGACCCCGACGGCATCCAGGTCGAGCTCATCCGCCAGCCGCTGTTCGACCTCCCGGAGTCGGCGCCCCAGGAGGACTGACGGCTCAGGCCCCGGTGCGCTGCACCCGGGCGAGGCAGAGGCCCGCGCCCAGGCATCCGGCCACGAGCTCGGGGTCGACGGCCGTGGTGCCGTCGGAGCCGTCGGTGGCGAGGAGGCGGGCGAGCACCCCCTCGGCGGCAGGGGAGTGGTGGTGGGCCAGCGCGGCGAGGTCGGTGGTGTCGAGCACCTCCAGTGCCGCCATCACCGACGCCAGGTCGAGGTCGACCGGCGTCGGCCCGGCGATGTCGGCGACGGCCACACCGGCGAGGTCGAGGTCGATCAGGTAGCCGGCGAGGGCGGCCCGCTCGCCGCGCGGGGCCTGGTCCGGGCCGAGCCCGAGGCCCACGAGGTGGGCGGTGAGGACCTGGGCGGCGACACGACCCACGGCCTCCAGGGGCTGGTCGAGCGAGCCGAGCTGGGCGAGGCGACCGGGCGGGAGGGTGACGGCGTGGAGCCAGCCGTCGGCCGGTGGGGCCGGTGCTGCCGGAGGCGATGCCACCGCGACCGGCGGGGCGGCTGGGGTCGGCGGGCGCGGCGGGTCGGGTGGCGGGGATGCCTCCGCCGACGAGGGTGTCGGCGGGGCGGCGGGCAGGAGGTCACCCCAGAACCGGGCGAGGGGCTGGTTGCCGTCGTCGAGGGCCGAGCGGCAGTAGGACGCCAGGGCGTTGGCGGCCAGCGTGGTGGCCTCCGGCTCCTCGAGGCGCTGGCCGCGCTGCCCGACGGCCTCGGCGGTGCGCTTGACCTTCTTCTGGAGCGACCGCGTCGAGGGCGGCGCCCCCGTGTCGAACGGGTGCATGGCCCACGACATGAGCTCGGCCCCCTCGGGGCTCCAGCCCTGGTTGATCAGGAAGCTGACCATGGCCTCGCGGACGGTGAGGAGGCGTGGACTCACGGCGGGGGCGGCCGAGTCAGCTGTGGTCGACGCCGACTGCGGTGAGCTTCTCGCGGAAGTCGCCGTAGCCGCGGTCGAGCAGGCCCACGCCGTGGATGACGCTCTCGCCGTCGGCCGAGGCCGCCGCGATCACGTAGGAGAACCCGGCCCGCAGGTCGGGGACGACGAGCTCGGCGCCGTGGAGCTTGGTGGGGCCGACCACCACGGCCGAGTGGCGGTGGTTGGCGGCGCCGAAGCGGCAGCGGGTCGGTCCGAGGCACTCGGTGAAGACCTGGATCTGGGCGCCGAGGGTGCGCAGCGCCTCGGTGTAGCCGAGCCGGTCCTCGTAGACGGTCTCGTGCACGACGCTGACGCCTTCGGCCTGGGTGAGGGCCGTGACGAACGGCGACTGCCAGTCGGTCATGAACCCGGGGTGCACGTCGGTCTCGAGGGCGAGGGGGCGCAGCATGCGCCGGCCCCGGCGGAACGAGATGGTGCTGCCCTCGGCGTCGATGGTGAAGTCGCCGCCGGCCCGGCGGTAGACGTTGAGGAAGGTGGCGAGGTCCTGCTGGGCCACGCCGTGCACCGTGAGGCGACCGCCCGTGGCCAGGGCGAGCGACGCCCACGAGGCGGCCTCGAGGCGGTCGCCGATGACCCGGTGCTCGAACCCGCCGAGCTCCTTCACGCCGGTGACGCGGATCGTGCGGTTGGGCTCGACCGAGATGAGGGCGCCCATCTTCTGGAGCACCGAGATGAGGTCGAGGATCTCGGGCTCGATGGCGGCGTTGGCCAGCTCGGAGTCGCCGTCGGCGAGCACGGCGGCGAAGAGGAACTGCTCGGTGGCCCCGACGCTCGGGAAGGGCAGCTCGATGCGGGCGCCCGTGAGGTGGTCGGCCCGCAGGTGGATCATGCCGTCGCGGTGGTCGTCGTGGGCGCCGAACGCCCGCAGCACGTTGAGGTGGAAGTCGACCGGGCGGGGCCCGATGGCGCAACCGCCGGGGGCGGCGACCACGGCCTCGCCGGTGCGGTGCAACGACACGGCGGTGGTGAGCACGGGGATGCGGCTGGCGTTGTGCAGGCGCTCGACGTCGTTCTCGCCGAGGGCGGTGAACGAGTGGGCGGTGATGCGGATGCTGTCGGCCTCGTGCTCGACGGTGCCGCCCGTGATGCGGATGAGCTCGTCGACGACCTCGATGTCGCGGATGGCCGCGATGTTGGTGAGGCGGCACGGCTCGGCGGTGAGCAGCGCCGCCACCATGGCCTTCGGCAGGGCGTTCTTGGAGCCGCGGATCTGCAGCTCGCCCTCCACCGGGACGCCACCGCGGACGGTCATCGTGTCGGGTGACGCGCTCGTGGAGGCGCCGGAGGGGGAGATCGGGTCGCTCATGACCCTCCCGATGCTAGGGGGCGGTGGGGTGCCCGCACCCGTAGGGGGCCCGGGCAGGGGTCACCCGACCTCGACCAGCTCGGGCGCGGCGGGCTCGTCCGGCGAGTCGTCGTCGTCGCTCGGGCCCTCCACGTCGAGGTGGGGGAGGATCCGGTCGAGCCAGCGGGGGAGCCACCAGTTCTTGTCGCCGAGCAGCTCCATCGTTGCGGGCACGAGCACCATCCGGACGATGGTGGCGTCGAGCAGCACGGCCACGGCCAGGCCGAGGCCCATGAGCTTGATGACCCGGTTCGACTCGAGCAGGAAGCTGCCGAAGACGAACACCATGATGGCGGCGGCGGCGGTGATGACCCGGGCCGTGGCGGCGAGGCCGTCGGCGACCGACGTGTGGGAGTCGCCGGTGCGCTGCCACTCCTCACGGATCCGGGAGAGCAGGAAGACCTCGTAGTCCATCGAGAGCCCGAAGACGATGGCGAAGAGCATCATCGGCATGAACGGCTCGATGGGGGCGCCCTCGATGCCGAGTGGGCCGCTCAACCAGCCCCACTGGAAGACCATGACCAGCACGCCGAAGGCCGCGCCGATCGAGAGCAGGTTCATGACCACGGCCTTGAGCGGCACGAGCAGCGACCGGAACACCATCATGAGCAGCAGGAACGACAGCCCGAGCACCACGCCGAAGAAGAGGGGCAGGCGGGCGGCGAGGTAGCTGGAGAAGTCGACCTGGATGGCGACCTGGCCGGTGATGTTGACGGAAAGGTCGGTGCCGGCGGTGGCGGCGGGCACGGTGTCGTCGCGGAGGCGGTGGACCAGCTGGTCGGTGGCGACGTCCTGCGGCGAGGTGGTGGGGATGATCCGCCACAGCACCGCGGTGGGGTTCGCGGGGTCGTTGGTGACCGGAGGCGAGGCGAAGGCCACGCCTTCGGTCTCGCGGAGCCGGGTGGTCACCGCGTCGAGCTCGGCCGGGGAGGTGCCGGCGGGGAGCTCGGCCACCGCGATCAGCGGGCCGTTGTAGCCGGGGCCGAAGCCCTTGGCCACGAGGTCGTAGGCCTGGCGGGTGGTGGTGGTGGCCGGGTCGTTGCCCTGGTCGGAGAAGCCGAGGTGGAGGCTCAGCATCGGGATGGCGAGCAGCAGGAGCACGCCGGCGCTGGCGAGCATCGAGATCCAGGGGTGGTGCTGGATCACGCGGCTCCAGCGGTAGGCCAGGGTCTGGTCGGCCGGCTTGGCCGCCCGGCGGGGGACCTCCTTGCGCAGCGGTGCGAAGGCGAAGCTGCCGACGAGCACCACGAGGGCGAGGGGGATGCCGATCACGAGAGGCTGGACCTTCAGGCCGATGCCGACGAGGGCGATGGCCACCAGGCCGGCGGCGATCAGGCCCCGCCAGCGGGTGACCTCGACGCGGGCGCCGGCGAAGCCGAGCAGCGCGGGCAGGAGCGTGAGGGAGGCGAGCATGGTGACCATCACGACGGCGGCGGCGCCGACGCCCAGGCCGCGGACCATGTTCACGCCCATGAGGAGCATGCCCAGCAGGGAGATCACCACGGTGAGCCCGGCGAAGGCGACGGCCCGGCCGGACGTGTCGATGGCCATGCCCACGGCCTCGCGCACGGAGTGGCCGTGGTGCAGCTGCTCCCGGTAGCGGGTGACGATGAAGAGGGCGTAGTCGATGCCCACGCCCAGGCCGATCATCACGCCGAGGGTCATGGCGAAGTCGGGGGTGGTGAGCACGTGGCTGAGCAGGGCGATGACGGCGCTGCCGATGCCGATGCCGAAGAGGGCGACGCCGATGGGGAGGCCCATGGCGAGCACCGAGCCGAAGGCCAGGATGAGGATGACGATGGCGAAGGCGAGGCCCAGCAGCTCCGAGGACGGCGGCTTGAAGTCGCCGAAGGCGCTGCCGCCGAACTCGATGCGGAGCCCGTCGACGGTGGGCTGGAGGCCCTCGATCTGCTTCCCGAGGTCGCGGGCCGCGGCGAAGCTCTGATCGCTCGGCATCTCGAGGCGGGCGAAGGCGACCGTGCCGGCGGAGTCGCCGGTCGTGGCCACCTGCCCCGCGCCCTGGGGGTCGTAGGGGCTGATGACAGGGAGGCCGGTCTGGGCGGTGATGTCGGCGAAGTACTGCTGCATGGCGGCCTTCACAGCGGGGTCCTCGACGCCCTGGGGGGCCTCGAAGACGATGGTGGCGGCGTCGCCACCGACCTTGCCGGCGAAGTCCCGGGCGATGATGTCGGAGCCCTGCTTGCTCTCCACGTTGGGCAGCTGCAGCTGGGTCGAGTAGGCCGCACCGACTGTCGCGTTCAGCGCGCCGAAGGAGACCAGGGCCACGAGCCAGAGGCCGACGACGAGGCGTCGATGGTCGTGGCACCAGGTGCCGAGCTTGCCGAACATGGGCGCCTCCGTGGCTGCGGACGGCCGGGTGGACCGCCAACGGGAAATTCTGGCCCGTGGCCGTTCCGGAACCCCACGGCCGCCCCCGGTCGTCGGTCACAAGCGCCCGTCGGCCGCCCGATACCGGCTCCGGGGCCGGTGGGGCCGCCGGGTAGGGTGCTTCGGCCCGACCACCGCCGGAGAGACCGCCCACCGTGATCCGCGACCAGCTCGCCGCCGCCCTGCGCGCCGCCCTCTCGACCCTCGAGGTCGTGCCGCTGCCCGAGACGATCAACCTCGAGCGTCCGGCCCGGCGCGAGCACGGCGACTGGTCGTCGAACGTGGCGCTGGCCACGGGCAAGAAGGCGGGATGGAACCCGCGCGAGCTGGCCGGCAAGGTCGCCGAGATCCTCAACGCCGACCTCCCGGCCCACGTCACCTCGGTCGAGATCGCCGGTCCCGGCTTCGTGAACTTCCGCCTCGCCGACTCGTGGCTGCACGACGTGCTCGTCGAGGTGCTCGAGCAGGGCCCCGACGGCTACGCCCGCGCCGATGTCGGTGCCGGCGTGAAGGTCATGGTCGAGTTCGTCAGCGCCAACCCCACCGGCCCGCTGCACGCCGGTCACGGTCGCGGCGCCGCCTACGGCGACTCACTCGCCCGGGTGATGGCGCGGGTCGGCTTCGACGTCTCCCGCGAGAACTACCTCAACGACCGCGGCGTGCAGATGCAGAAGTTCGTCGAGTCGCTGGCCGCCCGGCAGAAGGGCGAGCAGCCGCCCGACGACGGCTACGCCGGCCAGTACATCGCCGACTGGGCCGCCGAGATCCCCGAGGGCGCCGACCTGTGGGAATGGGGCGAGGCCCGGGCCGTCGAGGACCACCGCGAGACCCTCGCCCGCATGAACGTCCACTTCGACCACTGGTTCAGCGAGCGCTCGATGGTCGAGTCCGGCGCCATCGAGCAGACCCTCGCCGACCTCCGCGACCGCGGCGTGGTCTACGACGACGGCGGCGCGGTGTGGCTGCGCTCCACCGACTACGGCGACGACAAGGACCGCGTGCTCGTCAAGAGCGACGGCGAGTTCACCTACCTGCTGCCCGACATCGCCTACCACCGCGACAAGTTCTCCCGCGGGTTCGACCTGCTCGTCGACGTGTGGGGCGCCGACCACCACGGCTACGTGCCGCGCATGAAGGCCGCCATGCAGGCCCTCGGCCACGACCCCGCCGAGATGGCCTTCCCGATCATCCAGCTGGTCAACCTGGTGAAGGACGGCAGACCCGTCCGCTTCTCGAAGCGCACGGGCAACTTCGTCGAGCTCGCCGACGTGCTGAACGACGTCGGCCCCGACGCCGCCCGCCTCACCTACCTGCTGCAGTCGGTCGACTCCACCCAGACCTTCGACTTCGACCTCGTCACCAGCCAGGCCAACGACAACCCGGTCTTCTACATCCAGATGGCCTACGCCCGGATCCAGTCGATCTTCCGGGTCGCGGCCGACCGCGGCGTCGAGCGGGCCCCTCTGACCGATGTCGACCTGGCGCTCCTCGTCCACGAGCGCGAGCTCGACGTGCTGCGGGCGCTCTCCGAGCTCCCCGACACCGTCGTCACCGCGGCCGCCGACAAGGCCCCGCACCGCATCGCCACGTGGGTCCGCGAGCTCGCCGGCACCGTCCACGGCTTCTACCACGACTGCTACGTGATGGGTGAGGGTGTCAGCCCCGAGCTCACCCAGGCCCGGCTGCAGCTGGTCGAGGCCGCCTCGGTCGGCCTGGCTATCGGCCTCGACCTGCTCGGGGTCAGCGCCCCCGACCAGATGTGAGCCGGCCGTGAGCGCACTGCCTCTCTCGCTGCTCCCCGACACCGCCACGATCGGCGACCGGGGCCAGCTGATCATCGGTGGGTGCGACACCCTCGAGCTCGCCCGCGAGTTCGGCACGCCGCTGTTCGTCTACGACGAGGCCCATCTGCGGGCCCGCTGCCGTGAGGCCGTGGCCGCCTTCGGCCCCGGCGTGAACTACGCCACCAAGGCCTTCCTGTGCACGGCCATGGCCCGCCTGGCGGCCGACGAGGGTTGCAACCTCGACGTCTCCACCGGCGGCGAGTACCACGTGGCCCGGGCCGCGGGCGTGCCCGCCGAGCGGCTGGTGATGCACGGCAACAACAAGGGCCTCGACGAGCTGCGCCGGGCCCTCTCCGACGGCATCGGCCGCGTCGTCATCGACTCCTTCGACGAGATCGGCCGCATCGAGGCGCTCGTCGCCGAGGGCCTCCCGGCCCCGAAGGCCCTCCTCCGGATCACCCCGGGGGTCGAGGCCCACACCCACGAGTTCATCCGCACCGGCCAGGACGACTCCAAGTTCGGCTTCGGCCTCGCCAGCGGCCTCGCCGAGCAGGCGGTGCAGCGGGCGGCGGCGTCGCCCGCCATCGACCTCGTCGGGCTCCACGCCCACATCGGCTCCCAGGTGTTCGAGGCCCGCTTCTTCGAGCTCGCCGTCGAGGTCCTCGCCCCCTTCGTCGAGCGCCACGGCCTGCCGGAGCTCTCGCTCGGCGGCGGCCTCGGCGTCGCCTACGTCGAGGGCGAGGACGCCCCGTCCATCACCGAGTGGGGCAAGGCCGTGCACGCCGCGGTCGCCGCCGCCGGCATCACCGCCACCATCACCGCGGAGCCGGGCCGGGCCCTCGTCGCCCAGGCCGCCGTCACCCTCTACACGGTCGGCACCATCAAGGACCTGCCCGGCATCCGCACCTACGTGGCCGTCGACGGCGGCATGAGCGACAACCCCCGCCCCGTGCTCTACGGCAGCGGCTACGAGGCCTTCCTGCCCCGTGCCGTGGCGGCCGATCGCCCCCGCACCGTCACCGTGGTGGGCAAGCACTGCGAGTCGGGCGACGTGCTCGTCCGCGACGCCCGCGTGCCGGCTGATCTCGCCGTGGGCGACGTGCTGGCCACCCCGGTCACCGGCGCCTACGGGCATTCGATGGGCTCGGGCTACAACAAGGTCACACGGGCCGCGGTGGTGTTCGTGGCCGACGGCGACGCCCGGCTGGTCGTCCGGCGCGAGACGCTCGACGACCTCCTCGCCCTCGATCTCGGCTGACGGCTCCGGTGGGCCCGGCCGAGCTGGCCCTCCTCGCCGCCGCGGTCCTCCTGGCTGCGTTCCTGCAGAGCACGATCGGGTTCGGCTTCTCGTTGCTGGCCGTGCCGGTGATGGCGGTGGCCATCCCCACCGAGGAAGCGGTGATCGTCTGCGGCGCCCTGTCGGTGGCGATCGCCGGCGCCCAGGCGATCGGGGAGCGCGCCCATGCCGAGACGGTGGTGGTGCGGCGAATGCTCGTGGGCGTCGTCGCCGGCGCACCCCTCGGACTGCTGGTCCTCACCGTGACCACCAGCTCGCAGCTGCGCTTCCTGCTCGGAGCGGTGATCCTCGTCTACGTCCTGCTCACGCTGAGGGGCACGACCCTCCACCGCACGGGCGTCGCCATCGACGTCGGGGCCGGAGCCGCGGCGGGGGCGCTCAACACCGCGCTGTCGGCCAACGGGCCGCCGGTGATCATGGCGCTCCACCCGCGGCACCTCTCGGTGCCGGCGTTCCGGGCCACCGTCGCCACGGTCTTCGTCTGCTCCAACCTGATCGCGGTGGCCCTCTACACCGCCACCGGGCGCTACGACCGGGAGTCGTTGCTGCTGGTGGCGGGCGGTCTCCCGCTGCTCGCCGTCGGCTACCTCTCGGGTGCCAGGGTGCGCCGCCACGTGGATGCGGGCCGCCATCGCACCGCGGTGCTGGTGCTCCTGGCGCTCACCGGGCTGATGAGCATCGTGGGCGCCCTCATCGCCTGAGAGATCAGGGCTCGCGCAGGCTGGAGGTCGGAAGGGGGAGGTGGCGGTCGAGGACGGGGATGAACGCCTCGACGGAGTTGCCCCCGGCCAGCCGGCGCAGCTCGTCGGCGGTGCGCCGGCTGCCGACGGCCCGGAACGCCTCCCAGGCCGACGCGTGGAGGATCCACCCCGCCGACGCGTCGTGGCTCTTCCACGTCCCTTCGGGGGACACGACCACGATCGACCCGGTGTCGGCGGCGACGAGGTCGTCGACCAGGGCCCCGAGGGCGGCGGGCAGCACGAGGTCGGCCTCGAGGGCGGCGTGGTCGGGCCGGCCCACGGCGGCGCGCAGGTCGTGCTCGTGGGTGGCGAGGTCGTCGAGCAGCACGGCCGTGGCGCTCAGTACCCCGCCGATGACCTCGTCGAGGGTCTGCCACTCGGCCACGAGCTCGGGGAGGGGCCGGCCCCGTCGTGCCTCGAGGAGGCCGTCGAGCCAGGCCTGCGGGTCGCCGTCCGGGAGGTCACCCGCGGCGATCGCCGCGGGGATGGCCACGTTGTGGGCGATGAGGTCGTGCACCGTCCACTCCGGGCACGACGGCACGACCGTGGCCAGCTCCTCGGGCGGGAGGTCGATGACGATGGCGCTCATGCGGCTGCGGACGTCGCGGTAGGCGTCGAGAAGGTCGGTCCCCATGGCACGACCCTATGGGGGTGGCGTCGGGCCGGGCGTCAGAGGGCGCGGCTCAACCCCTCGAGCACCTCGGTGTTCAGCCGGTAGGCCGTCACGATCTCCTCGACGACGCGGTCTCGCTCGTCGGCGGTCCAGGGGGTGCTGTCGAGCAGGTCGCGGTAGCGAGCCTTGAAGGCCTTGAGGTCGCCGACCTGGTCGAAGACGTAGAAGCCGGTGCCGGCGTGGTCGTCGAGGCCGAACGTGCGCTCGACGATGCGGCGGATCACCTGGCCGCCGGAGAGGTCGCCCATGTACCGCACGTAGTGGTGGGCCACGTAGCCGCCCGGCCAGTCGAAGCACACCTGACGGAGGCGCTCGCAGTAGGCCTGGGTGTCGGGGGTCGGGGCGATGCGGTCGGACCAGTCGGGCCCCAGGAGCGCGGCGAGGTCGGCCTCGAGCGCCGGCACCCGGTACAGCTCGGGGAAGGTGAACCGCGAGCCGATGGGGTCGTTGGCCATCGCCGCCGAGGCGTCCTCGAGCACCCGGTAGGCGAAGTACTGCTGGGAGACGAGGTCGGCATAGGCGCCGAGGTCGAGCCGCCCGGCCAGCAGGTCCTGCATGAACCGCGAGTGCTCGGCGTGCTCGTGGGCGTTCCAGGAGGCGGCCTTGATCGCCTCGGAGAACGTGACGGCGGTTGGGCCGTCGTCGGTGATTGCCATCGGGTGATCTCCCTCTGTCCGTCGTCCCGGCCCCGCCGGGAGCGGCGAGTTTCCCGGGGCGGCTTGCCGGTGTCAAGACGTTCACGACATTCTGTCGTAAAGATAGCGACGAAATGTCGAGAACGACTTGCGATGTCGGCGGTCGGGTTCTTAAGGTAGCAATGCAGCAAGTGATAGGCAAGCCTAACAACACCAGGACGACCCCCCCCGGGCTCGCACTCCGCTCTTCGCAGAGCCCGTGCCCCCGACCCACACCGACGGAGGTGGCGCATGGACGCCCAGGCACGAACGAGGGCACGGATCGGATCCACGGTGCTGGTGGTGGTGGCGCTGGTGGTCGCGCTGTCCGGTTCCGTGCTGCTGGTCGGCTCCGCCACTCCAGCGGGCGCGGCCTGCGCGCCCCGGCTCGTCGTCTCGAAGACCGCCGGGCTCTCGGCAGGGGGTGAGATCGTCACCGTCTCGGGCTCCTGCTACGACGTGAACAAGGGCGTCTACGTCGCCTTCTGCGTGGTGCCGCCCGCCGGCTCGGTCCCCTCGCCGTGTGGTGGCGGCGTCGACATGTCCGGAGCCGGTGGCCTCTCCCACTGGATCTCGTCGAACCCGCCGCCGCAGGGGGAGGGCCTCACCGTCCCCTACGGGCCGGGCGGCTCGTTCACGGTCACCATGCGGCCGGCGGCGGCGCTCAACGCCACGGTCGACTGTCGGCGGGTGAGCTGCGCGGTCGTGACCCGCAACGACCACACCAGGTCGGGCGATCGCAGCCAGGACGTCATCGTGCCCGTCACCTTCGCCGTCGACCCGGCGCCCACGACCACCGCGCCGGCACCGGTCGTGGCCCCGCCACCGATCGAGGCCCCGACGACGACGGCCTCCGAGGAGACGACCACCACCACGGCCGCCGAGGAGGCCGCGGTCACGACGAGCACCGTCGCCGGCGGTCCCACCGGCGCGACCGGCGATGACGGTGCCGACGAGCTGGCGGCCGAGCCGGTGTCGGCCTCGAGCGGATCGAGCGGGCCCTCCGGTGCTCTCGTCGGCGCCATCGCCCTCGTGGTCCTGGCCGCTGCCGGGGTGGGCGGGTGGTTCGCGTTGCGCCGCCGAACCGCGGTGGCGACCGTCGTCCCCGCCGAACTGGATGGCCCTGGGGCTGCGGACGCGCCAGGAGACCCGTCGTGACCGGCGACCGTCGCCCGGGCACCAACGGCGCCCGGCGCCCGGCGCCGGGCATCGCGGTGATGGTCGCCTCCGTCCTGCTGCTCCTCGCCGGCTGCGGCCAGGGCGCGCTCTCCGGCGGGTCGGGGGGCGGTGGGTCGTCGGCTCTCGACCCGGTGGCCGACGACCCGCGGCCGGTGCTGCCCGCCACGGTGACCTCGGCCGACGGCTCGGAGGTCACCGTCACCGACGCCAGCCGCATCCTCCCCCTCTGGGGCAACCTGAACGAGATCGTCTTCGCCCTCGGGCTCGGCGACGCCGTGGTCGGCCGCGACGTCGCCGCCACATTCCCCGGCACCGAGGGCCTCCCGGTCGTCACCAACGCCCACGACGTGTCGGCCGAGGCCGCGCTGTCGCTCGACCCCACCGTCGTGTTCGCACAGTCCGACACCGGGCCGCCCGAAGCGCTCCAGCAGATCCGTGACGCCGGGGTGCCCGTGGTCGTGCTCGACGAGCCCGGCAGCATCGACGACATCGCGCCGCGCATCCGCACCGTCGCCGCCGCCCTCGGCGTGCCCGACGCGGGGGAGGCGCTCGTGGCCCGCACCGAGAGCCGGGTCGCCGAGGCCCGCGAGGCCATCCCCGCGGGCGACCCGCCGACCGTCGCCTTCCTCTACCTCAGGGGTCAGGCGGGCGTGTACCTCATGGGCGGGCCCCGCTCGGGGGCGGACTCCATGATCGAGGCGGCCGGGGGCATCGACGCCGGCACGGCGATCGGTCTCGCCCGCCCGTTCACGCCCCTCACGAGCGAGGCGCTGGTGGAGGCCGCTCCCGACGTGCTCCTGCTCACCGACAGCGGGCTCGAGTCGGTCGGCGGGATCGACGCCCTCCTCGCCATGCCCGGCATCTCGCAGACGCCCGCCGCCCGTGACCGCCGCGTCGTCACGGTCGACGACGGCGAGCTCTACAGCTTCGGATCGCGCACCCCGGAGGCCCTGACCGAGCTCATCACCCTCATCCACGGCCCGGGCCGGCCGTCGTGACCGCCGTCGACCGGACCCCGCTCGACACCGGGCCCGGAGGTGAGGGGCCCGACCTCGAGGACGTCGTCGGGGCGAGCACCCCGCGCATCCGCCCGGGGGTGCTCGTCGGCGCGCTGGCCGTCGCGCTGGTGGTGGCCTGCGTCGTCGCCGCCGGCACCGGTGCGTTCGAGATCGGCCCAGGGGAGATCCTCGGCTCGGTGCTGCATCGGATCGGCATCGACGTCGGTCCGACCCCGACCACGGTCGGCGAGTCGGTGCTCTGGGACATCCGGTTCCCCCGGGTGGTGCTGGCGGCGCTGGTCGGCGGGGCGCTCGGCTGTGCGGGAGCCTCCATGCAGGGGACCTTCTCCAACCCGTTGGCCGAGCCGGGGATCGTGGGGGTGTCGTCGGGCGCCGCGCTCGGCGCGGTGGCGTCGATCGTCTTCGGCCTCGGCTGGCTGGGGAGCTGGAGCCTCACCGCAGCCGCCTTCGCCGGCGGCCTGGTCACGGTGGTGCTGGTCTACCTGGCGTCCCGGAACGGCGGGCGCACCGAGGTCGTCACCCTCATCCTCACCGGCATCGCCGTGAACGCGCTGGCCGGTGCCCTGATCGGGCTGCTGATGTTCTATTCGACCGACGCGGAGCTCCGATCGGTCACCTTCTGGCAGCTCGGCAGCGTGGCCCAGGCGACCTGGCCGAAGGTGCTCGCCGTGGCGCCGGTCGCCCTGGTCGGCGGCGCCCTGGCGGTGCGCATGGCCCCCCGCCTCGACCTGTTGGCGCTCGGCGAGCGGTCGGCCCGCCACCTCGGGGTCGACGTCGAGCGGCTTCGGGTCCGCATGCTCGTGATCGTGGCCATGCTCACGGCCGCGGCCGTGGCGGTCAGCGGCATCATCCTGTTCGTCGGGCTCGTGGTCCCGCACCTGGTGCGGATGGTGATCGGCCCCGCCCACCGGATGCTCGTGGTGGCGTCCGCCCTCGGGGGCGCGCTCCTGCTCGTCGTCGGCGACCTCGCCGCCCGCACCATCGCCCAGCCGGCGGAGATCCCCCTCGGGGTGCTCACCGCCCTCGTCGGGAGCCCGTTCTTCTTCTGGCTCCTGCGCCGCACCCGGGCCAGCCAGGGAGGCTGGGCATGAGGTGGGGCCGGGTGCCCGAGTCGCCCCGGCACCGCGACCTCGGGGCCCGCCTGGTGTCGGTCACCGGCCTGGCCGTGGAGCTCGGCGGCCGTCCCGTGCTGGGCGACGTCGACCTCGACGTGCGCGCCGGCGAGCTGCTCGCCCTCGTCGGCCCGAACGGTGCCGGCAAGTCGACCCTGCTCGGCGCCCTGTCGGGCGACCTCGAGGCGTCGGCCGGCGAGGTCGTCCTCGACGGCAGTCCCGTCGGCGCCTGGAGCCATGTCGAGATGGCCCGGCGGCGCAGCGTGCTGCCCCAGCAGGTGGCGGTCTCGTTCCCCTTCCGGGTGATCGACGTCGTGAGGATGGGGAGGGCCCCGTGGCTCGGCACCGAGCGCGAGGTCGACGACGACGACGAGGTCGAGGTCGCCCTCCGGCGGGCCGACGTGCTGCACCTGGCCGGCCGGCGGGTGCCGACGCTGTCGGGCGGGGAGCGGGCACGGGTGGCGCTGGCCCGGGTGCTGGCGCAGCGCGCCCAGCTCATGCTCCTCGACGAGCCGACGGCGGCCCTCGACGTGCACCACCAGGAGCTGGTGTTCGAGGTCGCACGCGAGCGGGTGGCGGCCGGCGACGGTGTGGTCGTCGTCGTCCACGACCTCGGGCTGGCGGCGGCCCACGCCGACCGGGTGGCCCTGGTGGCGGGGGGCCGGCTGCTCGCCGTGGGCCCGCCGTCCGACGTGATGAGCCCCGGTGCCCTCAGCGCCGTCTACCAGCACGACATCGAGGTCCTGTCCCATCCGGAGACGGGAGAGCTCCTCGTGCTGCCCCGGAGAGGGTCCGCCGGCCGTGCCCTTGCAGTTCGTGACAGATCGTCATAATCTCCCCGACACTCAAATATTAGGCATCCCTAACACCGATGCCCTCCGACACCGAAGAGGAGAGGTCGATGACGATCAGACGGTTCACCCAGGTGGTCCCCCCGCCCCGGGTGCTGGTGGCGATGGCCGCCCTGCTGGCCCTGATGCTGGGGTCGGTGGTGATCGCCGGTCGGGCCGGTGCGGTGGGCGGCCCGTCGGTCACGGTCACGCCGTCGACCGGGCTGCCCGCCGAGGGCGCCGGCATGACCGTCACCGGCAGCGGCTTCACCGGCGGCGTGTACGTCGGCCTCGGCCCGGCCGGCCTGCACGACCAGCCCGCCTGGTACACCCAGGCGAACCTGTTCACCGGCTCGGCGTGGGTCTCGGCCGCCCAGCTCGTCGACGGCGGGTTCACCACGACGGTGAGCGCCGACGCCGCCTTCACCTCGGGGACCACGGCCGTCGACTGCCGGGTGACCGAGTGCGGCATCTACACCTGGCACGACCACACCGGCTTCACCGACCGCACCCTCGACACCTACACACCGGTGACCTTCGCCGCACCGGAGCCGACCACCACCACGACGGAGGCACCGGCCACCACCACGACGACCGAGGCCGCCACCTGGACGCCGGAGGTCACGCTCTCCAAGTCCGTCGGCATCGATCCTGCCGGTGAGGTCGTCACCGTCACCGGCAGCGGGTTCGACCCGAGCGCCAACATCGGCACCCGGCCGCCCGTGCCCGGGCAGGCCTCCGGCGTGTACGTCACCTTCGGCCGCTACGCCGACGTGTGGCAGCCCTCCACCGGCGCCGCCGGCACCACCCGCCAGACCATCGATCAGAAGTGGGCCCTGCCGGCCGCGTCGAAGGCCTACGCCGAGACCAACTTCGGGGCGAACCCGCAGTACGTCGTCCTCGGTGAGGACGGCACCTTCTCCACCACGTTGACCATCACGGCCGACGAGGCGAAGACCGGCAACTACGGCGTCGTGACCTACGCGGCCGGTGGCGCCGTCGCCAACCCGTCGCAGGAGACCTTCACCGCGGTGGCGTTCGCGCCCCCGGCCTCGACCACGACCACGACGGAGGCGCCGACGACCACCACGACGCAGGCGCCGACGACCACGACCACGACGGAGCCTCCGACCACGACCACCGCTCCCGGTGAGGACGCGGTGACGGTGACCGGGGGCCACCTCGACTGGGGCGTGAAGGCCTCGTTCCGCAGCTACGTGACCACGGTCGCCGCCGGCACGGTCACCGTCGCCGGCGGGGCCACCACCAACACCGATGGCACGCTCCGGTTCCCGGCCACGTCCGGCACCGCCACGCCCGACGGCGAGGACGTCGAGGCCGCCTTCGGGGGCTCGGTGCGCTTCACCGGCCACGCGGGCGAGCTCGACCTCCTCGTCTCCGGCCTCGAGGTCGACGTCCGGGGCGACATCGGGGTGCTGATCGCCGACGTGACCAGCCACGCGATCGGTGCGAGCGGGCCCGAGGTGTTCGACGACGTGGAGCTGGCGTCGCTCGACCTGTCAGCGGTCACCCCCGGCTCGGTCGGCCTGACCGTCACCTGGGACCGGATCGCGGCCACGCTCACCGAGACCGGCGCCCCCGCCTTTGGCGGCTTCTACACCGCCGGCACCGCCCTCGACCCGCTCACCCTCGTCCTCGACCTCGAGGCGACGACGGTCCCGACGACACCGCCGCCCACCACGCCGCCCACTGACGGCGCCTCGGTGAGCGGGTCCACGTTCGTGCCCGGGGACGAGATCACCGTCTCCGGCTCCGGGTTCCTCCCGGGTGAGCAGGTCGAGGTGTGGCTCTTCTCCGATCCCCAGTGGGTCGGCACCGCCGTCGCGGGGGCGGACGGCACGGTCACCCACACCTTCACCCTGCCGCTCGACCTGGCCGCCGGTGAGCACCACGTCGAGCTGCGCGGCGTCACCTCCGGGGTGGTCCTCGGTACCGCCGCCTTCACGGTGACCGCCGCGGACGGGGCCGCCGGCGCCGTGACCACGGGCTCGGGCACCCTGCCCTACACCGGCGGCGACAGCCTCCCCGTCGGGATCGCGGGCGCGGTGCTGGTGCTCGGTGGCGCCGCCCTGGCCGTCGGCGCCCGTCGTCGGCACGGCCGCCTCGGGGGCACCGCCTAGCCGCGGCGGCTCGCAGCCCCGATCACCAACCGATCGACCCGGTCGTGGCCCCGCAGGGGGCGGCGGCCGGGTCGGTCGCGCCCGGCTCAGCTCGCGGCGCGGGCGTGGCGACGGGGTCGGCCGTTGGGGCCGAGGCGCACGCCGAGCGCCCGGAGGACGAACGTCTCGGTGACCTCGATGCTGTCGTCGAGGTCGGACCCGTCGTCGTCGGGACCGGTGCGGTTGAGGCAGGCGGTGACCAGCGGGATGGTGGCCTCGACGTCCTCGATCGGGAAGTACCCCTCGGCGACGCCGTCGTGGAGGATGTCGCGCAGGATCTGCTCGAGGGCCCGGACGTGCTCGAGCACCCGCTCGTAGGCCGGTCCGGAGAGCGCCATGCGCAGCGCCCGTCCCGGGGGGAGGTGGTGGGAGGCGAAGTAGCGGAGCTGCTCGGCGACGAAGGCCCGGAGGCGGTCGACGGGGTTCTCCACCGGGGCGAGCACCTCGCGCAGGTGGGCCACGTACCGGGCGGCCTCCTCGTCGGCGAAGGCGACGACGAGGGCGTCCTTGTCGGCGAAGTAGTTGTACATCGTCGTCCGTGACATCCCGGCGGAGGAGGCCACGTCGGCGAGGCTGATGGCGTCGTACCCACGCTCGTAGAGCAGCGCGGAGAACGCCGAGAAGATGCGGTCGCGTGTGAGGCGGCGGTGCGCGTCGATCGATCCGCCGGTGACCTTGGGCATCAGTGGCCTTCGCCGGGGCCGGGCTCGAGGCCCAGCGCCCGGCACGCCTGCTCGTGCATGGCGACGACCTCGGTGCGGACCTCGCCCCGCTCGGTGAGGCGATGCGACCACGGCAGGACGACGTCGGTCTCGCCGCCGGCGGTGGTGGCCCGGAAGAAGGCGGAGAGGTCGTCGAGGCCGGTCATGGTGACCGCGGTGGCGTCGACGCCGCCGAGGCCCTGGACCATCCGGAGGCAGTCGTCCGGGTGGTCGTCGTTCATGTGGCGGCAGATCGCGGCCACCACGTCAGGTGCGAAGGCGGGGGGCGCAGCGTCGCTCATCGGGCCCAGGATAGGCATGGCTCCCAGGCCTGTCGGGGGCCGGGTGGGCCCGGCTTCCCGGGGCTCCGGGGGGTGCGCGGTGCTCCGCGCCGGCCGGAACCCCGTCCGGCGGGCGACCGGGCTCCCGGTAGCCTGCCCGGCGTGAACGGACCCGTGGTACGGGTCGGCGTGCTCGGTTGCGGCACGGTCGGCTCGTCGCTCATCGCCCTCGTGCAGCGCCAGCGCGCCACCATCGCGTCGCGCACCGGCCTGCAGCTCGATGTCTCCCGGGTCGCGGTGCGCGACACCGGTCGGCCCCGCCCCGTGGAGCTGCCCACCGAGGCCTTCACCACCGACGCCGCCGGCCTCGTGTCCGATCCGTCGGTCGACGTCGTGGTCGAGCTGATGGGCGGCATCGAGCCGGCCCGCACCCTGGTGCTCGAGGCCCTGGCCGCCGGCAAGCCGGTCGTCACCGCCAACAAGGCCCTCCTCGCCACCCACGGAGCCGAGCTGTTCGCGGCCGCCGAGGCCTCCGGTGTCGACCTCCTCTTCGAGGCCGCCGTCGCCGGTGGCATCCCGTTCGTGCGCCCGCTGCGCGAGTCGCTGCTCGGCGAGCCTGTCCACCGCGTGCTCGGCATCGTCAACGGCACCACCAACTTCATCCTCACCCGCATGACCGAGTCCGGCGCCGACTACGCCGACGCCCTGGCCGAGGCCCAGGCGCTGGGCTACGCGGAGGCCGACCCCACCGCCGACGTCGAAGGCCTCGACGCCGCCGCCAAGATCGCCATCGTCGCCTCCATCGCCTTCGGGGCCGACGTCACCGCCGACGACGTCGTGGCCGAGGGCATCAGCGGCATCACCGCCGCCGACATCGCCTTCGCCGGCCGCCACGGGTTCGTGGTCAAGCTGCTGGCCCTGGCCGAGCTGGTCGACGGCGCCGACGGCCCCGAGATCGGCGTGCGGGTCAACCCGGTGCTCGTGCCCGAGACCCACCCGCTCGCCTCGGTGCGCGAGAGCTTCAACGCCGTGTTCGTGCAGGGCGACGCCGTCGGCGACCTCATGTTCTACGGCCGCGGTGCGGGCGGCGACCCGACCGCCAGCGCCGTGCTCGGCGATCTCATCGACGCCGCGGTGAACCTCAACAGCGGGGCCCACGCCTCCATCGGCCGGCTCGCGCCGGCCCGCATCCGCCCGGCCGAGCAGTCGTCGTCGGCGTACTACGTCAGCATCCAGGCGGCCGACCGGCCCGGTGTGCTCGCCGCCGTCGCCGGGGTGTTCGGTGAGCACGGGGTGTCGATCGCCTCGATGGAGCAGGAGGGCGGGGCCGACGAGGGCCGGGCCCGCATCGAGTTCATCACCCACCTCGCCGTGGAGCGCGACCTGCGGGCCACGCTCGACGGGCTGCGGGGGCTCGAGGTCGTGCACCAGGTCGGCAGCGTCATCCAGGTGCTCACCTCCGAGGAGGCCGACTCGTGAGCCGCCTCACCTACGTCAGCACCCGCGGCTCGGCGCCGGAGCTCGGCTTCGCCGACGTCCTCCTCGCCGGGCTCGCCCGCGACGGCGGCCTCTACGTGCCGTCCGAGTGGCCGTCGATCACCGTCGGTGATCTCAAGCGCTTCGCCTCCATGAGCTACGCCGAGGTCGCCACCGAGGTCATGTGGCCCTTCGTCGAGGGGGCCCTCGACCGCGACACCTTCGCCACGATCGTCGCCGACTCCTACGCCACCTTCGACTCGCCCGACGTCGTGCCCCTCACCGACATCGGCGACGACATGTGGTTGGCCGAGATCTTCCACGGCCCGACCCTGGCCTTCAAGGACATCGCCCTCCAGCTGGTCGGGCGCCTCTTCGACCACGAGCTCACCCGCCGGGGCGAGCGGGTCACCGTCGTCGGGGCCACCTCCGGCGACACGGGCTCGGCCGCCATCGAGGCCCTCCGCGACCGGTCCGCGGTCGACGTGTTCATCCTCCACCCGGCGGGTCGGGTCTCCGAGGTGCAACGCCGGCAGATGACCACCGTCGCCGCGCCCAACGTGCACAACATCGCCGTCGAGGGCACCTTCGACGACTGCCAGGACCTGGTGAAGGCGCTCTTCGCCGACGACGACTTCCGCGACCGCCGCAACCTGTCCGCCGTCAACAGCATCAACTGGGCCCGGGTCATGGCGCAGCTCGTCTACTACGTCACCAGCGCGGTGCGCCTCGGCGGGGGAGAGGGGCGCCCGGTCGCCTTCTCGGTTCCCACCGGCAACTTCGGCAACGTGTTCGCCGGCTACGGGGCCCAGCGCATGGGCACCCCGATCTCGCAGCTGGTGGTCGCCTCCAACCAGAACGACATCCTCACCCGCTTCCTCACCACCGGCACCATGACCATCGGCGAGGTCCACCCCACGCTCAGCCCGAGCATGGACATCCAGGTGTCGTCGAACCTCGAGCGCCTGCTCTTCGAGGTCTACGGCCGCGACGGCGCGGCGATCGCCGAGCTCATGGCCCGCTTCCGGGCCGAGGGCACGGTGTCGGTCGACAGCGGTCGCCTCGACCTGCTCGCCGAGCACTGGTCGGCCGGTCGGGTCGACGACGAGGCCACGTCCGCCACCATCCGCGAGCTCTACGAGCGCACCGGCATGCTGATCGACCCCCACACCGCCGTCGGCCTCGCCGCCGCGCGCGAGGCCCGGGCCGACGCCCGTGTGCCCATGGTGGTGCTCTCCACGGCCCACCCGGCCAAGTTCCCCGATGCGGTCGAGGCCGCCACCGGGGTGCGGCCCCCGCTGCCTCGGCACCTCGCCGACCTGTTCGAGCGCGACGAGAGCTTCGAGACGGTCGCGAACGAGTACGAGGTCGTCCGCGGCCTCATCGAATCCACGCTCGACGCCCCGGGCTGAACGCGCGCCATCCGAGTTGGGCCAGAATCGGGCCCATGAAGTACGTGGTCTGCGTTCCCGACGGCTGTGCCGACGAGCCCGTGCCCGAGCTGGGTGGCCGCACGCCGTTGGAGGCGGCGTCCACCCCCACCCTCGACGCGCTGGCGGCTCGCGCCGAGCTCGGCCGCGCCGGGGTGATCCCTCCGGGTCTCCCGCCGGGCTCCGACGTCGGCAACATGTCGATCTTCGGCTACGACCCGGCCCGGTTCCACACCGGCCGGGCCCCGATCGAGGCGGCGGCCCTCGGCCTGAAGCTGCGGCCCGACCAGGTCGCGTACCGCTGCAACCTCGTCACCCTCGGCGCCGACGGCACGATGGTCGACTTCGCCGGCGGCCACCCGTCCACCGACGACGCCGCCGAGGTCATCAAGGCGCTCGACGCCGCGCTCGGTGGCGAGGGCCTCGAGTTCCACCCGGGCGTGCAGTACCGCCACATCCTGGTGGCCCCCGCCGACTGGGCCGAGGCCGACTGCACCCCGCCCCACGACCTCACCGGCAAGGCGGCGGTGTGGCCCACCGGCCCCGCGGCCTCGAAGCTCCAGCAGCTGATGGACGCCTCCCGCGAGGTCCTGGCCGACAGCCCCCTCGCCGCCACCCAGATCTGGCTGTGGGGCCAGGGGTTCCAGCCTCAGATGCAGAGCTTCGAGGAGGCCTACGGCCTCGACGCCGCGCTGGTCACCGCCGTCGACCTCGTCCGTGGCCTCGGCGTGCTCACCGGCATCGAGGTCGTCGACCTCGAGACCGCCACCGGTTGGTACGACACCGACTACGAGGGCAAGCGCGACGTTGCCCTCGATGCCCTGGCCGACGGGGCCGACCTGTTCATCGTCCACGTCGAGGCCACCGACGAGGCCGGCCACGCCGGCAACGTCGAGGAGAAGGTGAAGGCCCTCGAGAACTGGGACCGGCGCATCCTCGCCGGTCTGGTCGAGGGCCTCGACCGGCTGGGCCCGTGGCGGATGCTGCTGCTGCCCGACCACGCCACGCCGCTGGGCATCCGCACCCACACCTCCGAGCCGGTGCCGTACCTGCTGGTCGACTCGCAGGTCGACGGCCCGGGTGGCGTCTACACCGAGGCCGGGGTGGCCGACCTCGAGCTGGTCCCGGGCCACGAGCTGATGGCCCGCCTCGTCAGCGTGCGCTGACAGCGCCTCGGCGACCGGCTCCCGCAGATCAGGAGCCCTCGACGACAGGTCTCGTGAGGATCGCTCCGGGAACGACGAGAGCCCGCCCCCCTCGTGGGGAGCGGGCCCTTGCCGTGCAGCTGAGCGGAGCGGGATCGCTCAGCCGGTCATGGCCGGGCTGGCGGTGACGCCGGCGGCGGCGGCCGGAGCCGTGGTCGGGGTGGTGGCCGGCGTGGTGGGCACGTCGATCACCTGCTGGACCAGACCCAGCGGGAAGGTGCTGTTGGTGGCGGAGCCGACGGCGTAGACGATCACGTTCTTGGCTGCCGGGATGGAGACCGCGCCAGGCGACAGGGCGGGGAGCGGGGTGCCGTCGGTGAGCTCGACGGTGACGGTGTAGTCACCGGCCGGGAGCACGGCCGAGGCCTGGGCGCCGGGGGCCAGGTTGGCGATGGCGACCTGGCCGTTGACGAGGACGTTCACGTTCGGGGCGTCGGCCGAGTGGCGGACCGTGACGCGGGACGAGCCCTCGGGCACGGCAGACACGTCGTTGACGAACGGGGTGAGGACCGGCGAGCCGCCCACGAGGTCGGCCACGACGGACACGTTGGCGCCGGAGGGCACCGTGGCCGTCTGGGTGATGACGGCCGCGTCGACCCGGGCGCTGGCGGCCTGGGGCGGGGAGGCGATGGCGGGGAACACCTGGATGTCGTAGTCGCCGGCGGGGAGGGTCAGCGGGCCGGCGGTGGTGCCGGGGGTGAAGCCCGGAAGGGTGAGATCACCCTGGACGTACACGTCGACCGTGACGCCGGGGATCCCGTGCACCACGTACACGCTGCTGTCGGCAGCGCCGGCGCGGCCGGAGAGGAACGGCACCATCAGTGCCAGAGCGGCGGCCAGCGCCATGAGGGCGACCAGAGGTCGTCGGACGGTCATGCTCATCGGTGTCTCCCTTGTGTGTGCCGGCCCCGATGTGGGGTGACGGCTATTGGCACTAAACGTCCGACGCCGCCCGGCATTCCGGATCACAAGAATTTTCTTTCGTGCATCGTGCTTCGGGATGGTTGCCCGGCACCGCCCGGCCACCTACGCTCGGAAGGTCGCCCGCCGGCCGCGTTCCTCGCTGCCGGGCCCGGGTGCCTCTCCCCGCCGTCCGGCGGACCGGCCCGGCTCTCTGCCCCGGCCACGAACCCTTTCCCACCTCCGTGGTCACCGGCCGTGTGCGTCCTGCGCCCGCCGGATGCCGCACGACTCCGCACGAAGAGGACGACCGACATGGCCGAACTGGAACGATCCGCACTCGAGGCCAAGGACCGCGACGAGCTGGTGGCGATCGCCACGGCGCTCGGCGGCAAGCCCGCATCCCGGGCCAAGAAGGCCGACATCATCAGCCTGATCCTCGATCTGACCGGGGTGACCTCCGGTGACGGCGACGCCCCCGATGTCGATGCCGAGGCCGACGCCGACGGCACATCCGAGGGCACCGAGGGCACCGAGCCCGCCGCGGCCGACAGCGACGACGCCGAGGCGGCGTCCGCCGACACCGCTGCCGCCGAGCCCCCGGCCCGCAAGCCGCGCTCGCGCCGTGGCCGCGGTGGCGCCGCCCAGGACCAGGACCAGGACCAGGCCGACCAGGCGAGCGCCGAGGCCTCGGCCGAGCCCGCCGGTGACACCGACACCGACGCCTCCTCCGACGAGGCCGCAACCGACGCCGAAACCTACGACGAGGCCCCGCAGGCCCGACAGGGTGGTGGGCGAGAGGCCCAGGGCGGCCGCGGCGACGGCGGCCAGGGCGACGACCGCAACGACGCCGACGGCGAGCAGGGCGAAGGTGGTGGCCGTCGTCGCCGCCGCCGGGGCCGTGACCGCGGCGACCGCCCGGCCGGTGGGGGCGAGCGCCCGGACGAGCCGTTCAACGGCGACCCCGTGGAGGTCGAGGGCATCCTCGACCTGCGCGACGAGGGCTACGGCTTCATCCGGGTCAAGGGCTACCTCCCGAGCCGCGACGACGTCTACGTGTCGGTCAAGCAGACCCGCCAGTTCTCGCTCCGCCGCGGTGACCTCATCGCCGGTGCCAGCCGTCCCGCCAGCCGCAACGAGAAGAACCCGGCGCTGCTGCGCATCGACTCCGTCAACGGTGTCGACCCCGAGCAGGCCCGGGCCCGGCGTCGCTTCGAGGACCTCACCCCGCTGTTCCCCGACGAGCGCCTGCACCTGTCGAGCCGTGACGAGCCGTACAACATGACGGCGCGGATCGTCGACCTCATCGCCCCGATCGGCAAGGGCCAGCGCGGCCTCATCGTGTCGCCCCCCAAGGCGGGCAAGACCACGATCATGAAGCAGATCGCCGCCTCGATCGAGAAGAACAACCCCGAGGTCCACCTCATCGTGCTGCTCGTCGACGAGCGGCCCGAGGAGGTCACCGACATGCGCCGCTCGATCAGCGGTGACGTCGTGGCCTCGACCTTCGACCACCCGGCCGAGGAGCACACCGCCATCGCCGAGCTGGTCATCGAGCGGGCCAAGCGCCTGGTCGAGGACGGCCGGGATGTCGTGGTGATCCTCGACGGCATCACCCGCCTCGCCCGGGCCTACAACCTGGCGGCCCCCCAGGGCGGCCGGGTCATGTCCGGTGGCATCGACACCGGCGCCCTCTACCCGCCCAAGAAGTTCTTCGGTGCGGCCCGCAACGTCGAGGAGGGTGGCTCGCTCACCATCCTCGCCACCGCCCTGGTCGAGACCGGCTCCAAGATGGACGAGGTCATCTTCGAGGAGTTCAAGGGCACCGGGAACATGGAGCTGCGCCTCGACCGCCGCATGGCCGAGCGCCGGGTGTACCCCGCGATCGACGTCGACGCCTCCTCCACCCGCCACGAGGAGCTGCTGTTCGACCGCAAGCAGCTCCAGCTGGTCTGGAAGCTGCGCCGGGTGCTCTCGGGCATGGCCTCCGACAGCGGCAGCGGTGCCGCGGGCCTCGAGATGCTCATCGACCGCCTCGGCACCTTCCGCACCAACGACGAGTTCCTGGCCGAGATCGCCAAGGGCTGATGTATTCCCACCGGCCCGGTGCCACATGGCACCGGCGCCGGATTGCGATTCCGGGCAGTTCCCGGCACACTTGACGGTCCCCTTGTTTTCCACTGGAGCGCAGCCATGAAGGCCGACATCCATCCCGAGTACGTCGAGGCGACGGTTCGCTGCTCGTGCGGCAACACGTTCACCACCCGCTCGACCCAGTCCGAGCTCACGTCCGAGCTCTGCAACGAGTGCCATCCCTTCTACACCGGCAAGCAGAAGCTGGTGGACACGGGTGGCCGCATCGAGAAGTTCGAGAAGCGGTACGGCAAGCGCCGCAGGTAGCGGCACTTCCGTCAGCGTCCCCAAGGGGCCTGCCGTCTCTCTCGATCCCGAGCAGCGCTCGCGGTTGCTCGCCGCCAAGGCGCGCGTCCTGGTCGCCGACCACCTGGGCATCGATCCCTCCGCGGACGATGTCGAGCTGCGGCCAGGCACGTTCCCCGGCGGTGCCACCGTGCGCGCCGCATCGTCCGGTTGGGTCCTGCTCGACGAGCGACCCGAGCGGGGGCTCGGTCGCGCCCTGATCTGGGGCGACCGTGAGGGCGTCGACCAGCTCAACGTCGTCGTCGACGACCCCGACGCCGCGGGCCTGCTCGCCCGTCGGGCCACCGCGTTCTCCGGCGCGCCCCGCGTGTGGCGGGCCGAGGGCCGTGCCCTGGTGCCGGTCGAGCCGGCTCCGTTCCCCGCGCCCGTCGAGCCGCCGTCGGTCGCCCGCGAGCTGATCGGGCTCCTGCTCGACGCCGGCGTCGAGGTCACCGTCGAGCACGGCGAGATCCGGGGCGAGATCCGCGGCCTCGAGGTCGCTCGGGTCGCGGTCGACCCCGACGGCGTGGCCCGGGTCGAGGTCGGCGTGGGCCGCCACGACCGTGAGGCCTTCGCCATGGTCCACGGCAACCTGCCGACCCCGGCGGCGCTCGCCTCGGTCGTCGACAGCGTCGACACGTGGCGGCGCCACGACGCCGAGACCCACGCCCTGCACCGCCTCGCCCCCGAGGGCTGGCTGCGCTGGCGGGTCATGTCCGACCCCTCGCTGGTCGGCCTCGGCGAGCTCCGCCCTGCCGAGCCCACCATCCGCCGCGACAGCGTGAAGGACGTGGGCGCGTCGATCGCCGTCGGCGCCGACCCCGATGGCCGTACCGTGGTGGTCGCCTGCTCCGTCGGCATCGACCTCGACGTCGTGCCCGCCGGCGCCGACGCCCGACTCGCCCTCGACCCCCAGGCCCGCCTGGTGATCGTGGTCCCCGAGCGTGACGACCACCCCGTCACCCGCCGTCTCGCCGCCACCCTGCTCGATCCCGCCGAGGTCGTGGCGATCCCCGGCGACTGGCGGGCCCCGACCGAGAGCGAGACCCCGTGAGCATGCTCGACCGCCTCCCCGACCTGGAGCGCGAGCACGCGGAGGTCGAGGGCTCCCTCGCCGACCCCGTCGTCATCGCCGACCAGCGCCGCTACGCCGACCTGAGCCGGCGCTACCGCGACCTCGGCGAGCTGGTCACGCGGCTCCAGCAGCTCCAGGAGTCGACCAACGACCTGGCCGCGGCCCGCGAGATGTACACCGAGGCCGACGCCGAGGACCGCGAGATGCTGCGGGTCGAGATCGATACCGCCGAGACCGCCATCGCCCGCCTCGACGAGGAGATCAAGCTCCTCCTGCTCCCGAAGGACCCCAACGACGAGCGCAACGTGATCGTCGAGATCCGCGGCGCCGAGGGCGGCGAGGAGGCCAACCTCTTCGCCCGCGACCTGTTCGAGATGTACAAGGGCTACTCGTCGAGGATGGGCTGGAAGCTCGAGGTCATGGACGCCCAGCAGTCCGACATGGGCGGCTACAGCGACATCACCTTCCGCCTGCTCGGCGACCTCGTCTGGAGCCGCATGAAGCACGAGGGCGGCGTCCACCGGGTGCAGCGGGTGCCAGTCACCGAGAGCCAGGGCCGCATCCACACCTCCTCGGCCACCGTCACGGTGCTGCCGGAGGCCGACGAGGTCGACCTCCAGATCGACCCCAACGACCTGCGCATCGACGTCTACCGCTCGTCCGGCCCCGGCGGTCAGTCGGTCAACACCACCGACTCGGCCGTGCGCGTCACCCATCTGCCCACCGGCGTGGTGGTGGCGATGCAGGACGAGAAGAGCCAGATCCAGAACCGGGAGAAGGCCCTGCGGGTGCTCCGCAGCCGACTGCTCCAGGCCGAGCAGGAGCGTCAGGCCGCCGAGGCATCGGGCGCCCGCAAGGCCCAGACCGGCGGCGGTGGTCGCTCCGAGAAGATCCGCACCTACAACTTCAAGGAGAACCGGGTCACCGACCACCGCATCGGGCTCACGCTCTACAAGCTCGACAAGGTGCTCGCCGGCGACCTCGACGACGTCGTCGACGCTCTCGTGGCCGACGAGCGCTCCGAGCAGCTGCGCGAGCGCGACGACGACGCATGACCCCGCCCGAGCTGCCCGACGGGGCGGTCTCGTGGCGCATGCTCGCCGCTGAGGCCGAGCGCCGGATCTCCGAGGCCGGCGTCGCCGACCCCGGCTCGGCCGGCATCGAGGCCCGGCGCATCGTCGAGCGGGCCTCGGGCAACGAGGGGGCCGAGTACGTGCTCGGCCTCGACGAGGCGGCCACCGAACGGGGGGTCCACTTCTTCGACGTGATGATCGAGCGGCGCCTCACCGGTGAGCCCCTCCAGTACGTCGTGGGGCGCTGGGGCTTCCGCACCCTCGACCTGCTCGTCGACCGCCGGGTGCTCATCCCCCGCCCCGAGACCGAGGTCGTGGCGGGCCTCGCCCTCGACGAGCTCGATCGCCTGCGCCCCCACGCCGACGCCGCCGGGCGGGCGCTCACCGCTGTCGACCTGGGCACCGGGTCCGGGGCCATCG
Organism: Acidimicrobiales bacterium; assembly: GCA_965279255.1. Taxonomy (GTDB): domain Bacteria; phylum Actinomycetota; class Acidimicrobiia; order Acidimicrobiales; family Acidimicrobilacustridaceae; genus CAMFLJ01. Next base: position 2,676,692 of record OZ257146.1, on the reverse strand, counting down.
GGCTCGCCGTGGCGGCCGAGCGCGAGCGCGTCGACGTCTGGCTCACCGACGCCTCGACCGAGGCCCTGGCCGTGGCCGGGGCCAACACCGTCGGCCTCGGGCGGGCGGCCACCCGGGTGCGCATCGCCGAGGGGGAGTGGTTCGCCGCCCTGCCGCCCGAGCTGGCCGGCGCGATCGACGTCGTCGTCTCCAACCCGCCCTACGTCGCCACCGGCGACGAGCTGCCGCCGGTGGTCCGCGACTGGGAGCCGCCGAGCGCCCTGTTCGCCGGCCCCGACGGGCTCGACGACCTCCGGGTGCTCGTCGCCGAGGCACCCCTCTGGCTCGTGCCGGGCGGTGCGCTGGTGCTCGAGCTGGCGCCCGGTCAGGCCGGGCCCGTCGCCGCCCTGGCGCTCGAGCACGGCTTCGCCGAGGCCGAGGTGCGGCCCGACCTCAGCGGCCGCGACCGTGCCGTGGTCGCCCGCCTCCCCGCGTGAGCCGGCCACGCCGCACGATCGGCGGCTCGCCGGCGGAGGGAGTCGAGGGGACTAGAGCAGGCTGAAGCCGTTGACCAGGCGGTCGAACTGCGGATGGTCCTTGTAGACCGAGTTCGACACGATGATGAACTGCTGCTCCCGGCGCCGGACGAACAGCGTCTTCGCCGTGGCGACGTCACCGTTGGCGTCCCGCAGCCCCGTGACGGAGACCAGGAGGGCGGGGTAGCCCTGGAAGCTGGTCTCGTCGGACGACTCGACGGACCCTCCGAACGACTCGGCCCAGGCGATGGCGAGTGAGCTCATCGAGCCCTGCACGTTCTCGTCGGCGGCCACGGGCACCGTCGCCCACTGCACGCTCAGCGTCGTGTCGGGGTTGCTGTCGGGGCCGAGGGTGCTCACCCACTGGTCGATCGTGCCGGTGGTGCTCCACTGGAACGGCACCTGCAACTCGGTGCGGTCGACGGGCATGGTGGCGCTGAAGCGGGCGTCGGCCTGCACGAACTCCTCCCAGCCGTCGCTGCTCTTGGTGGCGATGGCCGGGATCTTGTTGCGGATGTTCGTCAGCACGTCGCCGCCGGGGAGGATGCCGAGCAGAACACCGGCCAGCACGATGCCGAGCACCGCCAGCACGGCCAGGGCGAAGACCCCCTTGAGGCTCCCGCTCTTCATGGCCTCGGACCCGGCCTTGGGCTGGCTGATGGGCAGCTCCGAGTGGCCGCGCAGGTCGTAGCCGCAGATGCGGCACTTGAGCACGTCTTCCTGGTTCTTGGCCCCGCATCCGGGGCAGCGCACCGTCGCCATGACTCTCACCGTCGACCGAAACGGCCTCCGACCTGAGCGCGAACCTTCGGCACGGCCTCCCGGTCGGGGCCGGTCATCGGCGCGCCTACGATTCGGCATGCCCGTCGCGCTCGCCCTCATCGCCTCGCTGATCTGGGGCAGCGCGGACTTCGTCGGGGCCAACGCGTCGAAGGAGCTGGCGCCGTCGACGGTGATGCTCTGGTCGACGCTCATCGCTCTGCCGGTCCTGGCGGTCGTGGCGGTGGTCAGCGGCGATCTCGTCTTCGACGGTTCGACGATGGGGTGGGGCCTCTTCGCCGGCGTGGCGGGCGCGCTCGGGCTGACCGCCCTCTACCAGGGCCTCTCCACCGGGATCATGGGAGTGGTCGCGCCGATCTCGTCGACCTCGGTGCTGGTGCCGGTGCTGGTCGGGGTGGCCTCGGGCGACGACCTCTCCGCCCTGCAGATCGTGGGGATCGTCGTCGCCGTGCTCGGCATCATCCTCGCCGGCGGCCCCCACATCCGGGAGTTCCGCACCGGCGGCCACCGCCCGATCCTGTGGGCGTTGGCGGCGGCGCTGTTCATCGGGCTCTCGCTGGTCGGCCTCGCCTACGGCGCCGAGACCAGCTCGGTGTCGACCCTGCTCTGCCAGCGCATCGTCTACGTCGGGGTGCTCCTGTTGATCGTGCTGGTGACCCGGGCGCCCCGCACGCCGCGCGCCCGCCACGTGGCCCCCCTCGGGGCGGTCGGCGCCGGCGACATCACGGCCAACGGCCTCTTCGCGGTGGCCTCACGCAGCGGCCCGCTGGCGGTGATCTCGGTGCTGGCGTCGCTCTACCCGGTGGCCACGGTGCTGCTCGCCCGCCAGCTCCACCACGAGCGGCTCGAGCGGATCCAGATCACCGGCGTGCTGTGCGCCTTCGCCGGCGTCGCCGCCGTCGTGGCCGGCGGCTGAGCACTCAGTAGTGCCAGGGGAAGGCCGACCAGTCGGGGTCGCGCTTCTCGAGGAACGAGTCGCGGCCCTCCTCGGCCTCGTCGGTCATGTAGGCCAGGCGGGTGGCCTCGCCGGCGAACAGCTGCTGGCCGACGAGCCCGTCGTCGATCAGGTTGAACGAGTACTTCAGCATCCGCTGGGCGGTCGGGCTCTTGCCGTTGATCATGGCGCCCCACTCGAGCGCCACCCTCTCGAGGTCGGTGTGGGGCACCACCTCGTTGACCGCGCCCATCTGGTGCATGTCCTCGGCGCTGTAGGTGCGGCCGAGGAAGAAGATCTCGCGGGCGAACTTCTGCCCGACCTGGCGGGCCAGGTAGGCGGAGCCGAAGCCGCCGTCGAAGCTGGCGACGTCGGCGTCGGTCTGCTTGAAGCGGGCGTGCTCCTCGCTGGCGAGGGTGAGGTCGCACACGACGTGGAGGCTGTGCCCGCCACCGGCGGCCCACCCGGGCACCACGCAGATCACGATCTTGGGCATGAAGCGGATGAGCCGCTGCACCTCCAGGATGTGGAGGCGGCCGTTGCGGGCGGGGTCGATGCTCTCGGCGGTCTCCCCCTCGGCGTAGCGGTAGCCGTCCTTGCCCCGGATGCGCTGGTCGCCGCCGGAGCAGAACGCCCAGCCGCCGTCGCGGGGTGACGGCCCGTTGCCGGTGAGCAGCACGCAGCCGACGTCGCTCGCCTGACGGGCGTGGTCGAGCACCCGGTAGAGCTCGTCGACGGTGTGGGGGCGGAACGCATTGCGGATCTCGGGCCGGTCGAAGGCCACCCGCACCGTGCCCTGGTCGACGGCGCGGTGGTAGGTGATGTCGGTCAGGTCGTCGAACCCGGGCACCGGGCGCCAGGCCTCAGGGTCGAACAGTTCCGAGACCATCGTTTCTCCGGTCACCGATTTCTCCAGTCGCTGCGGGGACGTGCTCGCCTACGATCCTCGCGGACGGGGACGGGGGTCACGTCGACACAGGGGGCTCGCACATGTTCGGGAAGCGCAGCAAGGCCGACGGGGCCGCGGCCCGACTCCGGGGTCTGGCGTTCTTCGAGGGCTTCAGCGACGCCGAGCTGGCTCGGGTCGCGGAGCTGGCCGAGAACGTCGAGGCCGAGGCGGGGGCGCTGCTGATCGACCAGGGCCGCGTGGGCACGGAGTGCTACGTGATCGAGGTCGGCTACGCCGGCGTGTGGGTCGGCGACGAGCACCTCGTCACGCTCGGTCCGGGGTCGATGGTGGGCGAGATGGCGCTGATCGAGCGCACGCCCCGCAGCGCCAGCGTGGTGGCCGAGACCCCCGTGCGGCTGCTGGCGTTCGACAACCGCTCCTTCCAGGAGCTGCTCCACGAGATGCCCAAGGCCGAGGAGCGGGTCAAGACGTTGCTCGCCGCCCGCCTCCGGGCCAACACCGCCATCGACTGACCCGGCGCCCGCCACACCCTCGAACTGGCAGTGGATCGTGTACTTCGAGATCCGCTTTTCACCACCAGTTCGCCGGACTGCTCGAACTGGCAGTGGAGCGTGTGCGCCGAGATCCACTCCCAACTACCAGTTCGGGAGAGTCAGGTGAGCTCGACGGTGCCGTCGGCGAGGCGCCGACCGGCCCGGCCGACGAGCTCCTCGGTCTGCGCCGCGGCCATGAAGGCCTCGTCGGTCGACGCCGCCCACGAGCGCGACCCCTCGGTGGTGCGGGTCGCCACGAGGGCGTGGGTGGGCCCCTCGCGCTCGAACGCCACGGTCGCGCTCTCGATCACGACCGGCCCGACCCAGTCGTCGTCGAGCTCGACCCGGGGCAGCCCGTCGACCTCGGCCTGGGGCTCGCCGTGGCGGTAGGCCCCCGCTCGTGGTGGCTCGGTGGAGAGCACGACCACGGCGTGCTCGGTGGTGTAGCCGCCGTTGGCGGTGCACAGCCCGAGCGCACCCGGCTCGGCCCGCAGCACCCCGGCCATCGTGGCGATGCCGTGGCTCGTGTAGTCGTTGAGAGGCCCGCCGGCGAAGGTCATCCCGCCCGTGACGGTGAGCGGCCGGGTCGCGCCGATCGCGCCCCACCCGGTCCCGTTGGCCCGCGGGTCGGGCACGAGGCCGAGCTCGATCGCCCCGATCTGCACCGCGGCCGGGAAGCAGGAGTAGAGGTCGACGTGGGCGAGGTCGTCGACCCCGATGCCGGCCAGGGCGAAGGCGTCGCGCCCGGCCAGGCGCAGCGCGGGGGAGGAGCACAGGTCGGCGCGGTTCGACACGTTCCAGTGGTCGACGGCCTCGGTGCCGGCGTGCAGGAACACCCAGCGGTCGCGTGGCACCCCGGCCCGTTCGGCCGCCGCGACCGAGCAGAGGACGAGGCCCGAGCCCTGGTCGACCTGGTTGTTGGAGCAGAGGCGCTTCGTGTACGGGAACGAGATCATCCGGTTGTCGTCGGCGGGCTCGGTGATCTCCTCCGGCGTGAGGGCCTCCTGGATCCAGGCGTGGGGGTTGCCGGCCGCCACCTCCGAGAACGCCGACCAGAGCCGGCCGATGCGGGCCCGGTGGGCGTCGACGCCGAGGCCGAGCCGGGCCCGCAACGCCACCTCGAACAGCGGGTAGACCTGCACCGGCAGGCGCACGCCTCGGGCGTTCTCGACGTCGCTCACGAGGGGGCGGTCGATGCCGATGTGCTCGGGTGGGGCCACGTCGTCGCCCTGCACGGTCCAGTCGGGCTCGACACCGGCAGCCCGCAGCCGCGACCTCGTCCGGGTGGCCTCACCGCCGCACACCAGCACCACATCGATCTCGCCGGCCTGGATCTGGGCTGCGGCCCGGGCCACGACGACCCCGACCAGGTTGCCGCCCACGACGGTGGAGGCCAGGTGGCCGGGTGCCACCCCGAGGCGCCCGGCGACGGCGAGGGCGGGGTTGCGGTAGCGCCACGACAGCTCGCTGATCGTTCGCAGGGAGTCGGCGCCCGCCAGCAGCCCCCGGCCGCCACTGTCGGCCTCGGCGAGGCGCAGCGACTCGGCCATGAGGGCGGCCGGCTCGAGGGCGTCGTCGCCCCGGTCGGTGCGCACGGAGAGCTGGCCCGCTCCGACGAGCACGGGCAGGCGGGGATCGAGGCCGGAGGGCATGGGCGCCGACCGTACCGGCGCTGTCGGCCCCGGACGGCAACGGCCCGGAGGGCCGTCACTACACTCGGCCCATCGACGTCCTGGTTGTCTGCACCGCCAACATGTGCCGCTCGCCCATGCTCGAGGCCTTCCTCGGCTCCGCGCTGCGCGCCCGTGGGGCCGACGCCCACGTCCATTCCGCCGGCACGATGGCCGACGGGCGCGGGGCGGTGCGCGAGATCATCGACGTCAGCGCCGAGCGCGGCCACGACCTGCGCGCCCACCAGGGCCGCCGCCTGTCACCCGAGCTCGTCCGGGGCGCCGACCTCTGCCTGCCCGTCGCCCGAGAGCACCTCCGCGAGATCGTGGTGATGGCCCCAGAGGCCTTCGCCCGCACCTTCACCCCGAAGGAGCTCGTGCGCCGGGCCGCCGCCGTCGGTGGCCGCCGCCGCGACGAGCCGCTCCCGGCGTTCCTCGACCGGGTGCACGAGGGCCGTACCCCGCAGCAGCTCATGGGCAACGACCCCGCCGACGACGTCGCCGACCCCATCGGCGGCCCCCGCTCGGGCTACGAGCGCACCGCGGTCGAGCTCGAGCAGCTCGCCCTCTCCATCGCCGCCGTGCTGGCGCCGGTGGGCGCCGAGCCCCTCGCCACGACCGCCGCTCCCGGCGTCGATCCGACCTCCCCCCTCCGCCCCTCCCAGGAGACCTGACATGCCTTGGCCCTCTGACGACGACCGCGAGCTTTTCGAGCTCATCGAGGCCGAGGAGCAGCGACAGAACACCTCGTTGCAGCTCATCGCCTCCGAGAACTTCACCTCGCCGGCGGTGATGCGGGCCACCGGCTCGGTGCTCACCAACAAGTACTCGGAGGGCTACCCGGGCAAGCGGTACTACGGCGGCAACCTCATCGTCGACGACATCGAGGACATCGCCCGCGATCGCGTGAAGGCCCTGTTCGGCGCCGACCACGCCAACGTGCAGCCCCACTCGGGCGCCAACGCCAACCTCGGCGTCTACCTCGCCCTGCTCGAGCCGGGCGACAAGGTCATGGGCATGTCGCTCGACCACGGCGGCCACCTCACCCACGGCTCGCCGGTCAACATCTCGGGCCGCTACTACGACTTCGTCGCCTACGGCGTCACGCCCTCCGACGAGCGCATCGACTACGACGCCATGCGCGAGGTCGCGGTGCGCGAGCAGCCGAAGATGATCATCGCCGGCGCCACCGCCTACCCCCGCATCATCGACCCGGAGATCATCCGGTCGATCGCCGACGAGGTCGGGGCGCTGTTCATGTTCGACGCCGCCCACATCGCCGGGCTCATCGCCGGTGGCGTGCACCCCAACCCGGTGCCCCACGCCGACATCGTCACCTTCACCACCCACAAGACCCTGCGGGGCCCCCGTGGTGGTTGCATCCTGGCCAAGGCCGAGTACGGCGCCGCCATCGACAAGGCGATCTTCCCGGGCCTGCAGGGCGGCCCGCTCGAGCACGTGGTCGCAGCCAAGGCGGTCGCCTTCCGCGAGGCCTCCCAGCCCGAGTTCAAGGACTACGCCGCCCAGATCGTGCGCAACGCCGCGGCCCTGGCCGAGGCGTTGGCGGGCGAGGGCTTCCGGCTCGTGTCCGGCGGCACCGACAACCACCTGCTGCTCCTCGACCTGCGCGCCTTCGACGCCGACCTCACCGGCAAGGAGGCCCAGGCGGTGCTCGACGAGGCCGGCATCACGCTCAACAAGAACACGATCCCCGACGACCCCCGCTCGCCGTTCGTCACCAGTGGCGTGCGCATCGGCACCCCGGCGGTCACCACCCAGGGCATGGCCGAGCCGGAGATGGGCGAGATCGCGTCGCTCATCGCCCGGGCGCTGCGCGGCCGCACCGACACCGCCGAGCTGGCGTCGGTGCGCGACGACGTCGCCACGCTCTGCTCCAAGTTCACCCCGTACGCCTAGAGGCGGGCGAACACGACCGTGCCGAGCCTCGGCGCCTACGGGGTCGTCCTGGCCGTCGTCACGGTCGTCACGTTCGCGTCCATGTTCGTGGTGCGGCGCCTGGCGTTCCGCGTCGGCGCGGTGGTCAAGCCCGACGAGCGCCGGGTGCACAAGCGGCCCACGGCCACCCTCGGCGGGCTCGGCATGCTCGTCGGCCTGCTCGCCGGCATGGGCGTGGCGTGGGCGATGGGCGCCTTCGACCAGATCTTCAACGACAACACCGAGCCGCTCGGCCTGGTGCTCGCCGCCATCGTGATCGTGGCCGTCGGCGTCATCGACGACCTGCGCGAGGTCTCGGCGCCCGCCAAGATCGCCGGCATCGTGCTGGCCGCCAGCATCCTCGTCATCTCGGGCGTGTCGATGCTGGTGTTCCGCGTGCCGTTCCTCGGCGTGTTCGTGCTGTCGAGCGACTGGTCGTACCTGCTGTCGGTGCTGTGGGTCGTCGGCATGGCCAACGCCATCAACCTCATCGACGGCCTCGACGGCCTCGCCGGCGGCATCGTCGCCATCGCCGCAGGGGCGTTCTTCCTCTACTCCATCGAGCTCGGCAACGAGGGACTGCTCCTCCCCGGCAACATCGGCGCGCTGATCGCGGTGGTCACCCTCGGGGCGTGCCTGGGCTTCCTGCCCCACAACATCCACCCGGCGCGCATCTTCATGGGCGACGGCGGCGCGCTCCTGCTCGGGCTGTTGATGGCGGCCTCGACGATGGTCGTCGGCGGCCGCACCGACCGCAGCTTCTCGGGCAGCTCGTTCTTCTTCTTCGCCCCGATCCTCATCCCGGTCGTGATCCTCGGGGTGCCGATCGTCGACACGCTGTTCGCGATCATCCGCCGGGCGCGCAACCGCTCGGGCATCGCCGAGGCCGACAAGGGCCACCTTCACCACCGGCTGATGCGCCTCGGTCACGGCCACCGGCGCAGCGTGTTCATCCTGTGGGCCTGGACCGCGCTGCTCTCGGGCTTCGTGCTCTACCCGATCTACAGCGGGTCGGGCGACGGCGTCGTGCCCTTCGGCATCGCCGCCATCCTCCTGCTGCTCTACATGTTCCTGCACCCCGGACTGCGCACCAAGCGCGACGAGGCCGAGTTGGGCGATGATGAGGGGGAGTCGCCGCCGGAGCCACCGGTCGTCGGCCCGGTCTCGCACCGACCTCCCGGCCCCGCGCCGGCGGGCGGTGAGGGGTAGTCCCCGGGTCATCGGCAGAATTTGCGGGCTCTTAACGGTCTCGCGTAGTTTGGGAACTGCTTCACAAAGTCACGGCATCGCCGTGGTGGATCCTCTGCCTCCCGGCAGGGCCTCCCCGCGTGGGTGGGGTCCCCGAGGGCAGCTCGACACGACAGGTCACGCGATGAGCGTTTCGCAACGGCGCGAACTCACTCAGGAGATGCACCGGACGACGGGCGGCTACGAGCTCGCCTTCTCGCCGTTGCTGCTCGCGTTGATCGGGTTCGGGATCGACAAGCTGCTCGGCACGCTCCCGCTGTTCACCATCGTGTTCGCGGTGCTCGGCCTCGTCGGTGCGGTCACCAAGATCTACTTCCAGTACCGCTCCGAGATGGAGCAGCACGAGGCGAACGGACCGTGGAACAAGTGATCCCGAACCACGCCTTCAACGAGCTCGACCTCTCCACCGAGGCCTCGCCCGAGACCGTCATCGCCAAGGACCTCGTCAAGAAGGCCCTGATGGTCGGTCCCGTGCTGATCCTCATGTTCGGGCTCATCTGGGGCCTCGACGGTGCGCTCTCGACCGCCTACGGCCTGGCCATCGTCATCGCCAACTTCGTGCTGGCGGCGACGCTGCTGTCCTACGCCGGCCGCATCTCGCCGACCTTCCTGATGGGCGCCGCACTGTTCGGCTACCTCATCAGGCTCACGCTGATCTTCCTGGCCATCTGGCTGGTCAAGGACGCCTCGTGGGTGGAACTGGTGCCGCTCGGCATCACGATCATCGCCACCCACCTCGGCCTCCTCCTGTGGGAGATGAAGTACGTCTCCCTGTCCCTCGCCTACCCGGCGCACAAGCCCACCGCCGCCTCCAAGGAGTCGACCTCCAAGTGATCTTCGGACTCGAGTTCCCGCCCATCGAGAACCTCGTCGAGTGGCCGAACCTGTTCGGCCCGAAGGACTCGTGGTACGGGTTCAACAAGATCGCCCTGATCAACCTGATCGCGGTCGTGGCGACGACGCTGTTGTTCCTGCTCGCCCGCCGCGGCAAGGGCCTCGTGCCCCACGGGGTCAAGAACCTCGCCGAGTCCGCGGTGGCGTTCATCCGTGACGGCATCATCAACGAGACCATCGGTCCGGACGGGCTGCGCTACCTGCCCTACCTGGTGAGCCTGTTCTTCTTCATCCTCATCACCAACCTCTTCGAGGTCATCCCGTTCTTCCACATGCCGGGCAACGCCCGCATGGCCGGTCCGGCGGTGCTCGCCCTCATCACCTGGGTGATGTTCATCGCCGTCGGCATCCGCCACCAGGGCGCCAAGTACTTCTGGAACGCGGTGGCGCCCCCCGGTGTGCCCGGCCCGCTGCTGCTGGTCGTGGTCCCGATCGAGATCCTGTCGGTGTTCATCGTGCGGCCCTTCTCGCTGGCCGTCCGACTCTTCGCCAACATGCTCGCCGGCCACATCCTGCTCGTGACCTTCAGCGTGCTCTGCATCACGCTGTTCTCGGCCACGCTGCTGCTGCTGGTGCTGCCGTTCTCGTTCGCCATGCTCGTCGGCCTCACCGGCTTCGAGATCATGGTGGCCTTCCTGCAGGCCTACATCTTCACGATCCTCGCTGCCGTCTACATCGGCAGCTCGATGCACGCCGAGCACTGAGTTCGCCGGGGGAGCGACCGCTCCTCCGCCCCGATGTCGTCCCTGGGGAGCCGGGGGCGCAACACCCACAACAGGAGAGCAACGACCAATGAGCATCCTCGCCCAGATCGCTGCGGACCAGCTGCCCGCCGCCGATCAGAAGAGCATCGCCGCCGCCGGCCAGGCCGGCCTCGCCTACGGCCTCGCCACGCTCGGCCCGGGCATCGGCATCGGCTACCTCGTCGGCCAGTCGGTCCAGGCCATGGCCCGTCAGCCCGAGGCCGCCGGCATGGTGCGTACCACCATGTTCCTCGGCATCGCCTTCACCGAGGCCCTCGCCCTCATCGGCTTCGTGGTCTTCATCCTCCTGAAGTTCGTCTGATCCTCCTGTCGGGTGTCGCAGACGCCCATCCCCGCTCCGGCGGGGGTGGGCGGCTCTCCCGCCCGACAGCGTCCCTGCCCGCATTCCTGACACCGCCGCACGCTTCAAGGAGCCCAGAGTGCTCGCTCTGATCACGGTCTTGGCCGAGACCGCGTCGACCGACGTGGCCGAAGCCACCAAAGAGGTCAAGAACCCCATCCTGCCGACCCTGAACGAGATGTTCTGGGCGTTCGTGCTGTTCATGGTGCTCTGGGCGTTGATGAAGTACGTCCTGCTGCCCCCGATCATGAAGGTCTTCCAGGAGCGGGCCGACAAGGTCCGCGACGACCTCGCCGCCGCCGAGGCCGCGGAGACCTCCCGCATCACCAAGCTCGAGCAGTACGAGGCCGAGCTGGCCGGCGCCCGCGCCGAGGCCGTCGCTCTCATCGAGCAGGCCCGGTCCGAGGGCGACGCCGAGCGTCGCACCCAGATCGGTGCCGCCGAGGCCGAGGTCGCCGCCCAGAAGGCCGCCGCCGCCGCCGAGATCGCCGAGGCCAAGGCCCAGGCCCGCTCGGAGCTCACCGGCAGCATCGCCGACATCGCCGTCGGTGCCGCCGAGGCAGTCGTCCAGAAGCCCATCGACCGCTCGGCGCAGACCCAGCTGGTCGAGGACTACGTCAACCGTGCCGGCTCGCAGAACTGACCGGTAGAGGAGACCTGAATGAACGCCATCATCCTGGCCGCCGAGGAAGGCGCCCACCACGCCAACAGCTTCCTGCTGCCTGGTGACATCAACGAGGTCATCTGGGGTTCGATCTCGTTCCTCTGCATCGTGGCCCTCTTCTTCTGGAAGGGCCTCAAGCCGGCGAAGGCCATGTGGTACGGCCGCATCGAGCGCATCGCCAACGAGCTCGACACCGCCGAGGCCGCCCGCGTCGACGCCGAGGCCAAGCTGGCCGCCGTCGAGTCCGACATCGCCAACGCCGAGTCCGAGCGCCAGCGCATCCTCGTCGAGGGCCGTGAGACCGCCGACACCGTGAAGGCCCAGATCATCGAGCGGGCCGTCACCGACGCCGCCGACCTGCGCACCCGCGGTGGCTCCGACGTCGAGGCCGCCAAGGCCCAGGCCACCGGCGACCTGCAGGCCGAGATCGGGGTGCTCGCCCTCGGGGCCGCCGAGGCCGTCGTGGCCAACAACCTCGACGACGCCACCCAGAACGACCTCATCGAGAACTACATCAACGGGGTGGGTGCCAGCTCATGAGCGATCGCAGCAACCACTACGCCGAGGCCTTCTACACCCTCATCAAGGCCGAGGGTGGCGCCAACGAGGTCACCGACGAGCTGTTCCGGTTCTCCCGGGTGCTCGAGGGCAACGAAGAGCTCCGCCAGGCCCTCTCCGACCCGCACCTGCCGGTCGAGCGCCGTCAGCAGATCGTCGAGGACCTCCTCGCCGGCAAGTCCACCCCCCTCACCAGCTCCCTGGTGTCGGTCGTGGTGGCCAACGGCCGGGTGCGAGAGCTCCCCGAGATCGTCGACCGGCTGCTCGACATCAACGCAGCCACGGGCGAGAAGGTCATCGCCCAGGTCCGTTCGGCCGTCGCACTCTCCGACGACCAGAAGTCCCGCCTCGCCGCCGCCCTGGCCAAGAGCACGGGCAAGCAGGTCGAGGTCGTGGTCGAGGTCGACCCGAGCGTCCTCGGCGGCATCGTCACCCAGATCGGCGACACCGTCATCGACGGCTCCGTGCGCCAGCGTCTGTCCCAGCTCCGTGAGTCGTTCTGAACCGCGAGGAACCCGTAATGGCTGAACTCACCATCAACACCGGCGACATCACCGCCGCCCTCAAGAAGAACCTGGACGGCTACACCCCGTCGCTCGAGGCCACCCAGGTGGGTCGCGTCCTCGAGGTCGGCGACGGCATCGCCCGGGTCTCCGGCCTGCCCGACGTGGGCGTCAACGAGCTCCTCGAGTTCGTCGGCGGCACCGTCGGCCTGGCCCTTAACCTCGACGAGGACTCCATCGGCGCCGTCATCCTCGGCGACGGTGAGGCCGCCGCCGCGGTCGAGGAGGGCACCCCGGTGCGCGCCACCGGCAACATCCTCCAGATCCCCGTCGGCGACGTCATGCTCGGCCGGGTCATCAACGCCCTCGGCGTGCCGATCGACGGCCGTGGCCCGATCGTGGGCGCCACCCAGCGCCGCATGGAGATCCAGGCACCGGGCATCACGGGCCGCAAGCCGGTGCACGAGCCGCTCCAGACCGGCATCAAGTCCATCGACGCCATGACCCCCATCGGTCGTGGCCAGCGCCAGCTGGTGATCGGCGACCGCAAGACCGGCAAGACCACGGTCTGCATCGACACGATCCTCAACCAGAAGGGCCTCGGCGTGAAGTGCATCTACGTCGCCGTGGGCCAGAAGGCCTCCACGGTGGCGCAGACGGTGAACACCCTCACCGAGTACGGCGCCATGGAGTACACCGTCGTCGTGGCCGCCCCGGCCTCCGACCCGGCGCCGTTCAAGTACCTCGCCCCGTACGCCGGCTGCGCCATCGGCCAGCACTGGATGGACAACGGCGAGCACGCCCTCATCGTCTACGACGACCTGTCCAAGCAGGCCGAGGCCTACCGCCAGCTGTCGCTGCTGCTGCGCCGCCCGCCGGGCCGCGAGGCCTACCCGGGCGACGTGTTCTACCTGCACAGCCGCCTGCTCGAGCGGGCCGCCAAGCTCTCCGACGACCTGGGTGCCGGTTCCATGACCGCCCTCCCGGTCATCGAGACCAAGGCCGGCGACGTCTCCGCCTACATCCCGACCAACGTGATCTCGATCACCGACGGCCAGGTGTACCTGCAGGACGACATGTTCAAGTCGGGTCTGCGCCCCGCCGTCGACGTGGGCATCTCGGTGTCCCGCGTGGGCAGCGCCGCCCAGATCAAGGCCATGAAGAAGGTCTCCGGCACGCTGAAGCTCGACCTCGCGCAGTTCCGTGAGCTCGAGGCCTTCGCCACCCTGGGCTCCGAGCTCGACAAGGTCTCGGCCGCCCAGCTCGAGCGGGGCTACCGCCTCACCGAGCTGCTCAAGCAGGGCCTCAACTCGCCGATGCCGGTCGAGGAGCAGGTCGTGGTCGTGCTCGCCGGCACCGCCGGTCACCTCGACGACATCCCGGTCCGCGACGTCAAGCGCTTCGAGGCCGACCTGCTCGACTTCATGCGGGGCCGCTACGGCTCGCTGCTCGACGAGATCCGCTCCACGGGTGACCTCCCGTCCGCGGTCGAGGACGCCATCAAGGCGTTCAAGGTCGAGTTCGTCCCCTCCGAGACGGCTGCTGCAGCCGAGACCGACGAGGCCTAGCCATGGCTGGTGGTCAGGAGCGGGTCCTGCGGGCGCGGATCAAGAGCGTCCAGTCGATCAGGAAGATCACCCGCGCCATGGAGCTCATCGCTGCGACCCGTGTGGTCAAGGCCCAGGACCGCGCTGGCGCGGCCCGGCCCTACAGCGACGAGATCACCGCGGTGATCGTCGACCTGCTCCGTGCCGGCGCGGCGAAGGAGCACCCGCTCCTTCGTGACAACCCCGATGCCCGCACCGCCGCGTTCGTGATCATCACCTCGGACCGCGGGATGTGCGGCGCCTACAACAGCAGCGTCATCCGCCTCGCCGAGCGGGCCATCGCCTCCGCCGAGGCCGCCGGGCTCGACATCTCGCTGATCGTCATCGGCAAGAAGGCCCAGAAGCACTTCCGCTTCCAGGGCCGCCCGATCGACGCCGCCTTCGACTCGATCACCGATCAGCCCACCTACGACAACGCTCGCGACGTCGCCGCCTCCGTGCGGCGCCGCTACGAGACCGGTGAGCTGGCCTACGTCGAGCTGGCCTACACCCAGTTCCTCTCCGCCGGCGTGCAGCAGGCGGCGGTCAAGCGGTTCCTCCCCCTCGAGGTGCCGGCGGTCAACGCCGCCGACGGCCCGTCGGCCGACCTCGAGTACGAGCCGTCCCCGACCGGGATCCTCAACGAGATCCTGCCCCGGTACCTCGAGTCCCGGCTCTTCTCGGCCCTCCTCGACGCTTCGGCGTCGGAGCACGCCTCGCGGCAGCGGGCCATGAAGGCCGCCACCGACAACGCCGACGACCTCACCACCACGCTGTCCCGAGTGCTGAACCGGGCCCGCCAGGACGCCATCACCACCGAGATCATGGAGATCGTCGGCGGTGCCGAGGCCCTGGGCGCCGACAAGGGTGATGCGCACGAGCTGATCCCGAGCCTGCTCACCCCCGAGCACGCCTTCCCCGAACACCTCGACCGACTCGACAAGTCGGCCGGGACCCACTGAGCCCCCAGCCGAGGAGCCACCTCCACCGATGACTCTCACCGAGAACACCAACGAGCTCAAGACCGGCCGGGTGGTCGCCATCGCCGGCCCCGTGGTCGACGTCGAGTTCCCCCGCGGCGCCCTGCCGGAGATCAACCACGCGCTCGAGCTCACCATCGAGGTCGACGGCAAGCCCGTCGCCGTCGTGGCCGAGGTCGCGCAGCAGATCGGCGACAGCCGGGTGCGCGTGGTCACCATGAAGCCCACCGACGGCCTGCGCCGCGGCACCGAGGTGCGCAACCTCGGCCGTGGCATCACCGTGCCCGTCGGCGACGCCGTGCTCGGTCACGTGTTCAACGTGATCGGCGAGCCCCTCGACTCCCCGCTCGACGAGAACGCCCAGGTCGACCACTGGGAGATCCACCGCGAGCCGCCGGCGTTCGACACCCTCGAGCCCAAGGCCCAGGTCTTCCCGACCGGCATCAAGGTCATCGACCTCCTCACCCCGTACCTCGCCGGCGGCAAGATCGGCCTGTTCGGCGGCGCCGGCGTGGGCAAGACGGTGCTCATCCAGGAGATGATCAACCGCGTCGCCTCCCAGCACGGTGGTGTGTCGGTGTTCGCCGGTGTCGGCGAGCGCACCCGTGAGGGCACCGACCTCTGGATCGAGATGGAGGAGTCCGGCGTCATCGACAAGACGGCGCTGGTCTACGGCCAGATGGATGAGCCCCCGGGCGTGCGCCTCCGCGTCGCCCTCTCGGCGCTCACGATGGCCGAGTACTTCCGCGACGTGCAGAACCAGGACGTGCTGCTCTTCGTCGACAACATCTTCCGTTTCGTGCAGGCCGGCTCCGAGGTGTCCACCCTCCTCGGCCGCATGCCGTCGGCCGTGGGCTACCAGCCCACCCTCGCCGACGAGATGGGCGAGCTGCAGGAGCGCATCACCTCGACCCGAGGCCGCTCCATCACCTCGCTGCAGGCCGTGTACGTGCCCGCCGACGACTACACCGACCCGGCGCCGTTCACCACCTTCACCCATCTCGACGCCACCACCGAGCTCTCCCGGAACATCGCCTCGCTGGGCATCTACCCGGCCGTGGATCCGCTGGCCTCGACCTCGTCCATCCTCGCCCCCGAGATCGTGGGCCAGCGTCACTACGACGTGGCCCGCCGGGTGCAGGAGGTGCTCCAGCGCTACAAGGAGCTCCAGGACATCATCGCCATCCTCGGCCTCGACGAGCTCTCCGAGGAGGACCGCATCACGGTGAACCGGGCCCGCAAGGTGCAGCGGTTCCTGTCGCAGCCGTTCTTCGTGGCCGAGGTCTTCACCGGCATGCCGGGCATCTTCGTCCCGGTCGAGGACACCGTCGACTCCTTCGAGCAGCTGGTCAACGGCGACCTCGACGACCTGCCCGAGCAGGCGTTCCTTAACGTGGGCGACGCCGACGCCGCCCGCGCCAAGGCCCGCGAGCTCGAGGCCAACGCCTGATGCCGCTCGCCGTCGAGCTCGTCTCGCCGGAGCGCACGCTCTTCTCGGGCGAGGCCAACTGGGTGCGGGCGCGCACGGTGGGCGGGGGCGACATCGCCTTCCTCCCCGGCCACGCCCCGTTCGTGGGGGCCCTCGCCACGTGGACCGTGGAGATCTCCCTCGCCGACGGCAGCCATGAGCTGGCGGCGGTGCACGGTGGCTTCGTCGAGGTCAGCAACGACCACGTGAAGATCCTCTCCGACCTGGCCGAGCTGGCGTCGTCGATCGACGCCGACCGGGCCCGTCGGGCCCAGGAGAAGGCGCAGGCCGCCATCGCCAAGGGCGAGGACATCGACGCCGAGGCGGCGCTGGCCCGGGCCAACGCCCGCCTGGCCGCCACCGGCACGATGGTGCACTGACACCGTCACCGGTTCGGCTCACGAACTGATCGGAGGGACGCCTTTGGGCGTCCCTCCGTCGCGTTCGGGCTGTGCCACGCTCTCCGGGATGCGAGAGCGGCGGCAGCGACGACGGGTCAGCAGGCTGATGGTGGCGACGGCTGCGCTCGCCGTCGTGGTGCTCGCGTCGACCGCCTGCTCGGGGGACGACGATTCGTCGTCCCCCTCCACCACCGTCGATCCGCTGACCCAGGCGGTCGTCGACTCCTGTGGCAACGACCTGAGCGCGCTCCAGACCACCGTGTGGGCGATCGACCCGACGACCGGCGCCGTGCGGTGGACCGCGTCGGTGCCGCTCGGTTCCGGCTACCTGCTCCGCAGCGACGACGGCGGGGTGCTCGTGCCGCTCGAGCAACGCTCGGTCGACGTGCTGCTCGACCCGACCACCGGCGCCGTCGTGAGCTATCCGCCGGCCGGGGTGCACGAGGTGCTGGTCGACGGCACCGGCGTCGCCACCGGTGTGGTGGGCATGCAGGTGGTCGATGGCGAGCAGCAGCCCGCCCAGGTGATGGCCGGGGGCCTGCTGATCGAGGTCGACACCTCGGGTGGCGCGGTGGCCGCCCGGGGGCTCGACCCGTCCACCGGTTCCGCGGTGTGGACCAGTCCGCTCAGCGGCGGGGCCCGGGGCGAGGGAGCGAGCCGACCGGTGATCTACGACGATGCCGTGGTGATCGCCGCTCCGGCCCAGGCCGTCCCGACCTGCGACTGAGCCGGCTGGACTTCGCCCTCGGCCGTCAGCCTTCGCCCTCGGCCGTCAGCTCTCGGCCAGGTGCCGGCGGAGACGGCCGAGGCGGGAGTCCCAGGCCGCGCCCACGCGGTCGAGCCAGGCCGCAGCGGCCTCGAGCGAGCCGGGGACGATCTGGTAGCGGGTCTCGCGGCCGACCTTCTCGCCGTGGACGAGGCCGGCCTGCTCGAGCAGGCCGAGGTGCTTGCTCATGGCCTGGCGGGAGATCCCGGCCGGGGCGGCGAGCTCGGTCGCCGTCAGGGGCCCCCGCTCGGCGACCGCCTGCAGCACGGCCCGACGGGTCGGGTCGCCGAGGGCGCTGAGGGCGGCGTCGGCACCGGCGACGGGCGTGGGTGTGGCGCTCACACCCGGGCGAGCGCGCGTCCGCCGGACCGCGGGCTCCAGGGGAAGGGGATGAACGAGGGCTGGGGCGCCGACAGCACCGGTAGCTCCGAGAGGTCGAGCAGCACGCACTCGAGCACGGTGAGGACGGTGCCGAACGGGCACGGCGAGAGCTCGATGGTGACGCGGGTCGCCGGGTCGTCGGACTCCGGGTCCTCGGGCCAGAGGTCGAGCACCAGTCGTCGTTCGGGGCGCACCTCGACCACGCGGGCCAGCCGGGTGGGCTCGTCGTCCTCGACCAGCCGGCCCTCGCCGCCGGGCGTGGCTTCGAGCTCGCTGCCCTCGCCCCACCATGCCGCCAGCTCGGCCGGGTCGGTGAGCGCCCGCCACACCTCGGCCGGCGCGGCCTCGAGGACCACGCGGCGGTGGACGTCGCGGGAGCGGGCGTCGGCGTCGGCGTCGTGATCGTCGGGTGTCGGCGCCGGCCGGACGGCGTCGCGGCCGTTCGTGGGTCGGAAGCCGGGGGAGCGGGGCGTGGGGTGCTCGGCCATGACGCAACTCTACGGTTGCGAATCGTCGACGACAACCGTACGGTGGCTACACGCAATCAAATGGTTGCGCACAGTTGTCCGTCGACCCGGAGGTGCCCGTGCTCGTCCCCACCGTCCTCGAAGCCTCGCCCCGCGGCGAGCGCGCCTACGACCTGTACAGCCGGCTCCTGCGCGAGCGCATCGTGTTCCTCGGGAGCCCGATCGACGACAACGTGGCCAACCTGGTCATGGGCCAGCTGCTCTTCCTCGAGGGGGAGGACCCGGAGCGGGAGATCAACCTCTACATCAACTCGCCGGGCGGTGACATGGTCGCCCTCTTCGGGATCCTCGACACCATGAACTTCGTCAGCGCCCCCGTCTCCACCACGTGCATCGGGCAGGCCGCCTCGGCCGCCGCGATCGTGCTGGCGGCGGGGGAGAAGGGTCGGCGCTTCGTGCTGCCCAACGCCCGGGTGCTGCTCCACCAGCCCCACGGTGGCGCCCAGGGGCAGTCGAGCGACATCGAGATCCAGGTCCGGGAGATGGTCGAGCTGCGCAACCGGATGGTCGACGTGCTGGAGGAGGCGACGGGCCAGACCCGTGAGCGGCTCGTGAGCGACCTCGACCGGGACTTCATCCTCCGCGGCGACGACGTGGTGGCCTACGGCGTGGTCGACGAGGTGCTCAGCCGCCGCCACCCCCGCCTGGCGGCGGCCGCGGCGATCGGGCCCGGGGCGGCCGAAGCCGAGGCCTGAGCCCGGCCGCTCGACGGGATCGGAGAGGGCCGATCGATCGGCTCGAAGAGGGTCGGTCGATCGGCTCGAGGAGGTCGGTCGATCGGCTCGAGGATGGCCGGTCCACCGGCCCCACGGTGCCGGGTCCTAGCCTCCGGCCCAGCCGGGGACGAGCGCCCGGGTTCCTCGGAGCACGTCCTGGACGCCAACGTCATCGCCCTCGGCCTGCTGGTCGCCATGTCGCCCCTGCCCGTGTTGGCCGAGGTGCTGTCGATGACCGAGTCGGGGCGGGTCCGCCCGGCCGTGGCTCTGGCCCTCGGCTACGCGCTCGCTCTCGGGGTGATCGCCGTGGCGGCCGTGGTCGTGGGCAGCCAGGCCTCGAGCGGCAGCACGGCGAGCAAGACCACGGCGATCGTCGACCTCGTCGCCGGGGTGCTGCTCCTCCTCGGCGCCCTGCGCACCCGTCGCCGCTCCCGGAACGACCCGGACGCTGGCCTGCCGAAGTGGATCTCCCGGGTGGGGTCGATGTCGACGGTGTTCGCCTTCGCCCTCGGTGCCTTCCTCCCGCCCTACGTGGTGGCGCTGGCCGCCGGCAACGAGATCGTGCGCGCGGGGCTGAGCGGCGGGATGGCCTGGGCTCAGGCCGTCGTGTTCGTGGCCTTCGCCTGCATTGGCGTGGTTACCCCGATCGTCATCGTGGTGGCCTCGCCCTCCGGAGCCGAGGCCCGGCTGGCGACGTGGAAGGCCTGGCTCGAGCGCCACTGGCAGACGGTCGTGGCCGTGATCCTGCTCGTCGCCGGCATCTACCTCGTGCTCAAGGGCGCGTGGGAGTTCCACCAGGCCTCCTGACGGGTGACGCGACGCCGGCCCGTTCCTGCATGGCTGGGCTCGCGACGCCGGCGACCGATGTGGACGGCCGGACCTCCGAGTCGAGCTCCGGACCCGCGGCACCGGAGCCGACACGCTCGGTCGGACCGCCGACGTGCTCCGACGGACCGGCGACGTGCTCGGTTGGACCGTCGACGTGCTCGGTGGGACCGTCGACGTGCTCGGTGGGACCGTCGACGTGCTCGGCGACCGGCGACCGTCGACGCGGCCCCGAGCCGCCTGCGGCCGTCAGCCGGTGTCGAAGAGGTCGCCCTGCGTTGTCGCTTCAGCCGGCGGTCCCGTCGCTGCGTCGCCGTGGAGGAGGGTGAGATCTGGTGGGTCGGTGCTGCCGGGTGAGGCCCGGTCGGGTGGGATGAGCCGTCGTTTCCCGTTGGGGAGTCGGGGCCCGAAGGTGTAGCCGTGGTGGGTCTTGAGGTCGTGGTGGTGCCCGCACGGCGAGGCGAGGTCGGGGAGCCGGGTGATCTTGGTGTCGGCCCAGTCGGCGACGTGGTCGATCTCGATCCGGGCCGGGTTCGTGCACCCCTCGATCGAGCATTCCCCGGCGGAGAACCACTCGAGGGCGGTCTTCTGCAGGGCGGTGGGCTTGCGGCCCAGGTGGATGACCTTGTCGATCTCGGTGCCATTCGTCGAGACAGCGGCGACGAACGCGTCGCCGTCGATCATCCGCCACACATCAGCCACAGGGATCGGGCCCTGCCCCGCGATCTCGCACACCTCACCCGGCGCGACAGCACCTCGGTCGAGGGCGGCCAGGTCGACCCGCACTATCACCTTGGTGAACGACCAGTCCTCGACCGCCTCACCAGACGTCGTGACCGTGCCGGCACCATCGACGGTGGGGGTCTTGCGGGCGGCGCGGTCGGTGATCCGGAAGAACGCGTCGGCGGCGTAGGCCACCATCGGTTCGCGATCGCCACGGGCGCGGGCTTCGTTGAACACCTGCTGCTGCTCCGCTTCGAGCAGGGCCACGAACCGGGTGTGCTCCGCGATCGGTGCCAACCAGCCACCGAAGCCCATCCCGTCCGCGTTGACCCCGTGGAAGATCCGACGGGTCCTGCGATGCCGTTCGGCCTTCGCCTCCGGGGTCTCGCTCGTTGCTGAGGCCACGATGCGCGCGGCGTCGGTCTCGGTTTCCTTCGTCGACCTCGTGTCGATCGCAGCCAACAGCCGCTGGCCGGCACCGGGATCGGCCGCCTCCGCGGCGCCGATCGCCTTCGCCTCACGAGTCGACACCCGACCGGCCTTCAACGCCACCAGTGTGTCCGGCGCCGCCTCCACCGTCTCCGCGGCCTGCAACAGGCGAACCGCGTCACCCACACCCATGCCGGTCACGTGATCGAGCCAGTGCGCCGCCGACCGATGACCGCCGCGCTTCCACAGATCGGTCTGGGCGACCCGGCGGGCGGCCAACGCCACCCCCGCCGACGCGAGGTGCTCGAGCCGGGAGAACTCCGCCACCAGCTCCATCGCATCACGAGCACCCGTCAACCCGGGATCGAAACCATCGACCAACGCGACGACCGAATCGACGACGGACGCGGCCTCCCGGCCCCGCCTCCCGTACCCCGATCGCCCCGTGGATCGCCCCGTCGAACCCATACCGACAACGCTATTCAGGGGGTGTGACAGTCGGTCTGCGGAGGCCCGCCACCTCCGGGGCTCGACCGCTGGCTACCGTTCGACCGGCGGCAGGACGGGGGTCGACCATGTCCGATGCGACGACGACGGTGACGACGACCGACGGGATGCGCCAGCCCCGCCGTGTCGGGTGGGGCCTCGTGGTGCCCGGGGTCGTGCTCGTGGTGATGGCCGGTGCCGTGGGCTTCCTCTCGTGGACCGTGCGCTACGAGACCGACTGCCAGGCCCTGTTCCGCGACCCGATCCTCGGGGGCCCCTGTGTGGGCGCTCACACCGGCCCCGCGATCGGGGTCGGTGTCCTCGGCGTCCTGGGGCTCGGGCTGATCGTGTTCGGCCTCGCCCGCCGGGTCAGTGGCACGCGCCTCGTGGTCGCCGGTCTGCTCGTCGGGGCGGTCTGGGCTCTGGCCGTTCAGGGCACCTCCCGGCTCGTCGACCGTGATCAGTGCGGCACCGTCATCGCACCGCAGAAGTGGACCGGGTACCCGGTCGCGCCCGGTCCGTGGCTGCCGTCGGGATGCCCAGACCGCCTCGACGGCCGGCGGACCCAGGCCGGTGCCCTGTACGGCTCAGCCACGCTGCTGCTCGCCGCCCTCGTGGTCGTCGTGGTCCGGGCCCCGGATGAGCCGGACGTCCCCGGCCGGCTCAGTCGGTGAGGCGGATGTCCTCGATGCCTTCGATGGGCTTCGGGTAGGACATCCCGAGGGCCTCGAGCTTGTCGATGAGCAGCTGCGAGACGACGAGGTTGCGGTACCACTTGCGGTCGGCGGGCACGACGTACCAGGGCGCGGCGTGGGTGGTGGTCTCGGCGATGGCCTCTTCGTAGGCCTCGATGTAGGCGTCCCAGTGGGCCCGTTCACTGACGTCGCCGTGCTCGAACTTCCAGTGCTTCGCCGGGTTGTCGAGGCGCTCCTGCAGCCGGGCCTTCTGCTCCTTCTTGGAGATGTGGAGGAACAGCTTCACCAGCACCGTGCCCTCGTCGGTGAGCATCTTCTCGAAGCCCCGGATGTGCTCGAAGCGGCGGCTCCAGACCTTCTCGGGCACCAGGTCGTGCACCCGCACCACCAGCACGTCCTCGTAGTGGCTGCGGTTGAAGATCACCATGCGCCCGTTGCGGGGCGTGTGCTCGTGGATGCGCCACAGGTAGTCGTGGGCGAGCTCCACGTCGTTGGGCCGCTTGAAGTTGGCGACCTTCACGCCCACCGGGTTGATGGTGCGGAACACGTGCTTGATGGTGCCGTCCTTGCCCGAGGTGTCCATCCCCTGGAGCACGACCAGCATCTTGTGGCCGGCCTCGGCGTAGAGCAGCTGCTGGAGCTCGGCCAGGCGCTCGTTCATCCCGACCAGCGCCTCCTGGGCCTGGGCCTTGTTGCCGTCGAAGCCGTCGGTCGTGTTGGTCGACCAGTCGTCGAGGTGCAGCGACGTGCCCGGGTGCACCCGGTACTGGTCCGGGTCGATGTCGGGGATGGAGGCGCGCGTGTCGGACATGACGACATGGTTGCCCATCAGCGGCGGTCGCTGCAGGCCGTGGCGGCGAAGCGCCCGAGGATCGAGGCCGTGACCGGGGCCAGGGCGGCGAGGCGGTGGTCGGCCTCGGCGACGATGCCGGCGGCACCGCCGTCGAGGTGGCGGGCCTCCGTCGGCCATTCGGCGGCGAACGCCTCGACGAGCGCGCGGTCGGCCTCGAGGTGGAACTGGATGCCCCATGCCCGAGGGCCCACCCGGAACGCCTGGTTCGGATAGCGGCCGCTCGACGCCAGCAGCACGGCACCGGCCGGCAGCACCACCGTGTCACCGTGCCAGTGGAGGGGAGCGAACGCGGCCGGTACGCCGGTGAAGAGGTCGTCGTCGGCCGCGGCGGGTGTGAGGGTCACCTCGTCCCATCCGACCTCCAGGCCCTCGGTGCCCCGGACCGCCCGGCCGCCGGTGGCCTCGGCCAGCATCTGGGCCCCGAGGCAGACGCCGAGCACCGGGAGCTCCCGGCGCACGGCCGTCGCGATCAGCGCCAGCTCGGCCCGTCGGGTCGGGAAGCCCTCGTCGGAGTGCGCCGACTGGGGGCCGCCCATCACGACCAGCGCGTCGAACCCGTCGATCGGGGGTGGCGCGCCGGCCTGGTCGGTGCGGTGCACCTCCAGCTCCACCCCGGCGGCCTCGAGCGCGGTCGCGACCTTCGCCGGCGCATCGACCTCGACGTGTTGCACCACCAGTGCCCGGGCCATCAGCGGACGGTAGCGTCACGACGTGCCTCGGCTCCGCCTCGGTGTCGCCCTCCTGCTCCCCGAGCCCGTCGCCACCCAGGTCGACGGCCTCCGCCTGGCGTGCGACGACGGCGCCCTCGAGCGGGTGCCGCCGCACCTCACCCTCGTGCCCCCGGTGAACGTCCGGGTCGACGACCTGCCCGAGGCCCTGCGGGTGCTGCGCACGGCGGCGGCCTCGGTGCGGCCCTTCACCCTTCGTCTCGGTCCGCCGTCGACGTTCCTGCCCGCCACGCCGACGCTCCACCTCGCGGTCGGCGGTCGGGGCGATGCCACCGCGGTGCTTCGGCGCCTGCGTGACGCGGTCTTCCTCCCGCCGCTCGAGCGCTCGCTCACCTTCGGGTTCGTCCCCCACGTCACGCTGTCCGACGACATGGAGCCCGAGCGCATCGAGGCGTCGATCGCGGCGCTGTCGGGGTTCGTGGTCGAGACGGCCTTCGACCGGGTCCACCTCCTGCAGGAGCAGCGCCACGGCGAGGTCCACCGCCGGTGGGTGCCGATCGCCGATGCGCCGTTCGCCCCTCCGATCGTGGTGGGGCGGGGTGGGGTCGAGCTCCACCTCGCGGTGACCCGGCTGGTCGACCCGGAGGCGGTCGCCTTCGAGACCGGGTCGTGGCCCGACGACGAGCCCCACGTGCCCCGCTCGGACGCGCCACCCGGCTGCGAGCAGGTCGTCGTCACCGCCCGCCGCCGGGGTGCGGTGGTGGGGGTGGCGCGTGGGTGGGGCGGCTCGGGCCGGTCCGAGCTGCGGTCGTTGCTCGTCGCCCCTGACCAGCGGCGTGAGGGCATCGCCCGCCAGCTGACGGCCGCCTGGCATCACGCGGTCCGGCCGGACGTGGCGTCGGCCTGACCATCGACCCGACCCTCGGCCCGACCGTCGGCCGACCGTCGGCCCGGACGGGTCAGGATGGCCGGCGGAAGATGCCCCGGGCGTCAGAGGATGCCGTCGCGCTGAGCGTCGTAGACCGTCTGCACCGATGGCCGGAACCCCAGAGAGCGGGCCGCGGATCCGTCGTCGTGCCCGCTCCACGGGTGGTCGAGGGGCTCGTTCGACGGCGCCATCGGCTCGCCGGCGATCGCGGTGAGCTCACCGATCGTGATCGAGGCGTCCGCGACCACGTTGACGGTCCGGCCGTCGGTGGCGCCGGTGAGCGCGAGCTCGACCATCTGGGCGACGTCGCGGTGGTGCACCACGGCGAGGGCCCGGGCCGGGTGCCAGCCCATCTGGGGTACCCGGGCCGGCAGGTCGTCGATGTGGCCGTCGCCGTCGCCGTAGACGAACCCGAGGCGCAGGATCGACCAGGTAAGTCCGCTCGCCCGCAGATCGGACTCGGCGGCGACCTTGCTGGCCGGATACGCGGCCGTGGCCTCGGTCGGGTCGTCCTCTCGGGCGGGGTGAGGGCCGACGTCGGCATAGACGTTGCTCGTGCTCGTCATCACGAACCGGGCGCTCGGTGAAGCCTCGAGCGTCGCGGCGATCAGATTGCGGGTGCCGTCGAGGTTGACTTGGCGGATGGCCACGTCGTCGTGGGTCCGGAACAGGGCCGCCAGGTGGATGACTGCGTCGACGCCCTCCAGCGCGGCGGAGAGTGAGCCTGGATCGAGCAGGTCGCCCTCGACGGCGGTGATGCCCGAGGGGAGGAGGCGACCTGGTCGCACCAGCGCCCGGCAGTCGTGGCCGGCCTCGCGGAGGCGGGGGAGCAGGCGGGCGCCGACGAGGCCGGTGCCGCCGCTTACGAAGAGGTTCATGGTTGTGCTCCTTGGTCGGACCCCGGAGTCGCGGGGAAGATTGGGTGAGCCTACTGATCATCAGTCATACTGACAATCAGGAGGTCGGTATTCTTTCGTCATGGACGACGACGAGCTCGAAGTGCACAGACGGCTCGGCTACCTCCTCAAGCACGCGTTCCTCGACCTCGAGGAGTTGAACGACCGGGTCCTGGCCCCCCTCGATCTGACGGCGCGGGAGCTCTCGCTGCTGATGGCGGTCTCCGGCCTGCGGTCCGCGTCGCAGCAGGAGGCCGCCCACGCCCTCGGCATCGACCGCACGACGATGGTCACCTACGTCGACCTGCTCGAGGGCAAGGGACTGGTTCGGCGTCGAGCCGACCCGAGCGATCGGCGGCGGAACGTCGTCGAGATCACCGATCTGGGCGAGCGGACCCTCCGGCGCGCCACCCGGGCCAGCGACGAGGCCGAGCAGGCCCTGCTCGCGCCCCTGAGCCAGGCCGAGCAGGCGCAGCTGCGTCGTGCCCTCGCTGCCCTCGCCGCCGCACACCGGGCGAAGCAGAGCGGACCGCCCGACGAGACCGAGGGCTGACCCGCCCGCACGGCGACCACCGGGTGTCGCGTCGCAGGGAGGCGAGCGGGCGCGGGACGCTGTCGCCCTCGATCGAGCTAGAGCAGGCCGCGGACGGCGCCGCCGTCGACCGGCACTGCGGCACCGGTGATGAAGCGGGCCTGGTCGCTGCAGAGGAACGCCACGACCTTGCCGAAGTCGTCGGGCCGGCCGATCTCGCCGACGGGGATGTCGGCGCCGGCGTTGGTCATGTCGCCGCCGTGCAGGCTGCGTATGCGATCGGTGTCGTGGGTGCCGGGCAGCACGGAGTTCACCGTGACGCCGTCGCCGGCCACCTCGAGGGCGAGGGTCTTCAGGAAGCCGGTGGCCCCCGCCCGCGCCGTGTTGGAGAGGATCAGGTAGGGGAGGGGCTGGCGCACCGACACCGAGGTGATGGCCGCGACCCGGCCCCAACCCCGGGCCTGCATCGGGGGCACGAGCTCCTTGCACATGGCCACGACCGAGAGCAGGTTGAGGTCGAGCGCCGGGGCGTAGGCGTCGAGGTCGGTGGAGGCGAAGTTCCCGGCCGGCGGGCCTCCGGCGTTGGTGACGAGGATGTCGACCCCGCCCAGCGCCTCGGCCGCGGCCCGGGCCCACGCGGTGGCGCCGTCCGGGGTGCCCACGTCGCCGACCACGGCGATGACGTCGCCGTCGATGGATGCGGCGGCCGCCTCGAGCTTCTCCGCGGTGCGGGCGCCGATGACGACCCGCACGCCTTCGGCGGCGAGGGCCCGGGCGGTGGCGAGCCCGAGTCCGGACGACGCGGCGGCGACGGCGGCCCGGCGACCGGAGATGCCGAGGTCCACCGCTACTCGGTGTCCTTGCGGCGGGCGGCCAGGCGCTTGCCGACCATCGAGCCGAGCACCCGGGCCGCCTTGTCGACGGTCACGTCGTCGTCGGCCGCGGGCTGAGGGGCGGGCTGGGCCGCCGCCGGTGCAGGAGCGGGGGCCGGGGCCGGTGCGGGAGTCGGGGCTGGTGCCGGGGTGGGGGCGGCGGCTGCAGGGGGAGCGGTGGCGGCGCCCTTCTTCCTGCCCCGCTTCATCAGCGAGGCGGCGCCCTTGCCGGCGAGGGCGCCCGCCGAGCGGCCGGTGCTCTCGAGCGAGGCCGCCCGCTTCGGGCTCGCGACCTCGGTCTCCTCCAGCGCCCGGCTGGTGTTGAGGCCCATGGCCAGGAGCTTGAAGCTCAACCAGCCGGCGATCACGAAGATCAGGAGCGCCACACCCCAGCTCAGGACCGAGTCGGGCACCCGGCCACCGAGGGCGACGAGGGCGGCGCTGATCACGAGACCGATGGCGATGGCGAGCGCGGCGGCGATCCAGAAGACCGGGTCGGTCAGGAACGGCCGGCGGAAGGCACCGAAGGTGCCGCGGCGACGAACGGAAGAGGGGGCCACCGCCGCAACGGTAGCCCCCTCCTCGAACGCTCGGTCCACCGCAGGGCGCCGACGCGTGGCGTCGCCGGCCCGGTGGGTGTCGGTCAGTCCAGGTCGAGTGACAGCATGCGGATCGCGTTGCCGCGGGCGATCTTGTACACCTGCTCGTCGCTGAGGTCCGAGACCATGTCGGTGAAGATCTCCCGGGTGTCGGGCCACGTGGAGTCCGAGTGCGGGTAGTCGGTCTCGAAGGTGACGTTGTCGACGCCGACGTCCTCGAGGTTCTTCAGGCCGAAGTTGTCGCGGAAGAAGCAGGCGAAGACCTGGCGCCGGAAGTAGAACTCCGGCGGCTCGGGCACCGCGGTGGTGTCGAACGCCCAGCCCCGGAACTCCTTCCACACGCTGTGGGCACGCTCGAGGGCGTAGGGGATCCAGCCCATCTGGCCCTCGGAGTAGGCCAGCTTCAGGGTGGGGTGGCGCACCAGGATGCCGGAGAAGAGCCAGTCGGCGAGCGAGCCCATGGCGTTGTTGAAGCTCAGCGTGGCCTGCACGCCGGCGGGGGCGTCAGGAGACGTGGCGGGCATCCGCGACGAGGAGCCGATGTGCATGTTGATGACGGTCTCGGTCTCGGCGCAGGCCTGGAAGAAGGGCTCCCAGTAGCCGGTGTGGATGCTCGGGAGGCCCAGGAACGGCGGGATCTCGGAGAAGCACACGGCGTGCACGCCGCGGGCGGCGTTGCGGCGCACCTCGGCGGCGGCGAGGTCGGCGTCCCACAGGGGGACGATGATCAGCGGGATGAGCCGGCCGGCACCGGCACCGCCGCACCACTCCTCGACCATCCAGTCGTTGTAGGCCTGGACGCACAGGAGGGCGAGCTCCTTGTCCTTGGCCTCGGTGAAGGTCTGGCCGCAGAAGCGGGGGAAGGTCGGGAAGCAGAGCGACGCCTCGGTGTGGTTGGCGTCCATGTCCTCGAGGCGGGCGGTCTGGTCCCAGCAGCCCTTGCGCATCTCCTCGTAGGTCACGGGGATGAGGGTGCGCTCCTCGGGCGGGAAGCCGACGGCTGTGATGATCCGGCGCATCGGGACCTTGATGTCCTCGTAGCACCAGAAGTCGGCGAGCTTCCCCTCGGAGGCGCTCGAGTCGATGATGTCGAAGCTGTAGTTGATGCCGTCGAACTTGAGGTTGTCGACGCGGAGGCGCTCGAGGCGGGGGCCGATGGCCTTGTACTTCTCGGGCAGGCGGTCCTGCCAGACGCCGGCGGGCTCGATGACGTGGTCGTCGACGCTGACGAACTTCGGGACGGACCGCTTGGCGCCGGTCGTCGTGGGATCGGGGGCGGTGATCGTCACGGGGTGCTCTCCTGTGTGGTCGGGTGCCCCCGTGGTGGGGCCCCTCGTCGGATCTGTCGTCGGATCTGTCCGAGGGGGTCCGACCCCCCGGTCGCATCATCGTAACGAAAAACCTGACGACCCGTCAGGTTCTGCTCCAGGGGTGTCGAACGCCACGTCCCGGGGACCTACCCGGAACTGACGGCCCGTCAGACCGTGGCCTACGATCGCCCGCCGACCGAGTTGAGCCGGAGGGGTGCCGTGGACCTGAACTTCACCGAGGCCGAGGAGGCCTTCCGGGCCGAGGCCCGGGCGTGGCTGGAAGCCAACGTCCCGACCGGCCTGCCGTCGGGCGACACCCGTGAGGGCTTCGACCTGCACGTCGAGTGGGAGAAGAAGCTCTTCGAGGCGCGCTGGTCGGTCGTGTCGTGGCCCGAGGAGTACGGCGGCCGCGGCGCATCCCTCTGGGAGTGGCTCATCTTCGAGGAGGAGTACTACCGGGCGGGCGGCCCCCAGCGGGTCACCCAGAACGGCATCTTCCTGCTCGCCCCCACCATCTTCGAGTTCGGCACCGACGAGCAGAAGGCCCGCTTCCTGCCCGCCATGGCCGCCGCCGACGACCTGTGGTGCCAGGGCTGGTCCGAGCCCGACGCCGGCTCCGACCTCGCCGGCATCAAGAGCCGCGCCGCTCGCGACGACGAGCGCGGCGGCTGGGTGCTCAACGGCCAGAAGACCTGGACCACCCGGGGCGCCTTCTGCAACTGGGTGTTCGGCCTCTTCCGCACCGACCCCGACGCCGCCCGCCACAGCGGCATGACCTATCTCATGGTCCCGCTCGACGCCCCCGGCGTCACCGTCCGCGGGGTCGAGCGCCTCGACGGCGACGAGGGCTTCGCCGAGGTCTTCTTCGACGACGTGTTCGTCGCTGACGACCTCGTCCTCGGCGGGGTCAACGAGGGTTGGGCCGTCGCCATGGCCACCACCTCCTCCGAGCGGGGCCTCACCCTCCGCTCGCCGGGCCGCTTCTGCGCTGCCGCCGACCGCCTCGTCGACCTCTGGAAGCGCCGCTCGGCGCTGGCCGCCACCGGCGACCTCGCCGCCGTGGGTGCCGGCGACCCGTCGCTGCGCGACGACGTCGCCCAGTCGTGGATGGAGGCCGAGGCCTACCGCCTCGCCACCCTCGCCGACGTGTCCGGCCTGGTCGAGGGGCGCTCGCAGGGCGCCCGCTCCAGCCTCACCAAGATCTTCTGGTCCGAGCTCGACGTGCGTCTCCACGAGACCGCGCTCCGGCTGCTCGGCCCCACCGCCGAGCTGATCGACGACGCCCCCGGCGCCGTCGACGGAGGTGCCTGGATGAAGGGCTACGAGTTCTCGCTCTCGGGCCCGATCTACGCCGGCACCAACGAGATCCAGCGCAACGTCGTCGCCGAGCGCGTGCTCGGCCTTCCCCGGAAGTAGGTCGCCGAGATGCGCTTCGCCTTCACCGACGATCAGCTGCTGTTCCGCGACACCGTCGCCGACCTCCTCTCCAAGGAGTGCTCGCCCGAGGCCGTGCGCTGGGCGTGGGCCGACGAGACCGGCCGCCGCCCCGAGCTGTGGGGCGCCCTCGCCGAGATGGGCGTCATCGGCCTCACCGTCCCGGAGGCCCACGGTGGCCTCGGCATGGACGAGATCGACCTGCTGCCGCTGCTCACCGAGGCCGGCCGCGTGGCCTTCCCCGGCCCGCTGCTCGAGACCACCGCTGTGGTGGCCCCGCTGCTGGCCGAGAACGCCCCGGCGTCCGTCGCCGAGCGGTGGCTGCCCGCCATCGCCGCCGGCGAGGCCGTGGCCACCGTGCAGCTCGCCGGTCAGCCCTTCGTCACCGACGCCCACGTCGCCGACCTGCTCGTCGTGCAGCACGACGACCGCATCTACGCCGTGCCCGGCGACAAGCTGCGCCTCACCCCCCAGCAGTCGGTTGACGGCGCCCGTCGCCTCTTCTCGGTCGACTTCGACGCCGCCGACGCCGAGCTCGTCGTCAGCGGCGAGGCCGGATGGCTGGCGGCCAACACGGCCTTCGACCGCGGGGCCACGGCCGCAGCCGCGGTGCTGGTCGGCCTGGCCGAGCAGATGATCGCCATGACCGTCGAGTACGTGGTGGCCCGCCGCCAGTTCGGCGTGCAGATCGGCAGCTTCCAGGCGGTGAAGCACCACCTGGCCGACGCCGAGCTGAAGGTCTCCTTCGCCCGCCCGACGGTCTGGAACGCGGCGTACTCGCTGGCCCACCGGCGCCCCGAGATCGAGCGCGACGTCTCGATGGCGAAGTGCTTCGCCTCCGACGCCGCTGAGCTCGTCGCCCGCAAGGCCCTGCAGTGCCACGGCGCCATCGGGTACACGACCGAGCACGACCTCCACTTCTGGCTGAAGCGCACGTGGGCCCTCTCGGCCGCCTGGGGCGATGCTGCCTGGCACCGCCGCCGGGTCGCCCACGTCCTGCTCGACGACTGAGCTCCGGCCGT
This sequence comes from Acidimicrobiales bacterium, assembly GCA_965279255.1. Lineage (GTDB taxonomy): Bacteria > Actinomycetota > Acidimicrobiia > Acidimicrobiales > Acidimicrobilacustridaceae > CAMFLJ01. Next base: position 2,645,347 of record OZ257146.1, on the reverse strand, counting down.
CGGCCTCCCTTCGGGAAACGGTGCGCAGAACGCACGCTCCAGCGTGCGGGATGCGCACCGTTTCGCGTTCTGGGACCTTGCGGGGCGTTCCGGGGCGTTCTGGGGGGATCGCCCGCGAGTCCGTAGGCTGGTCGGCCGTGCCGATCCGTCCCGCTGAGCCATCCGACCTGCCCGAGATAGCGGCGTTGATCCGCGAGCTGGCCGAGTACGAGGAGATGACCGACGAGGTCGTGTGGGAGCTGCCGCAGCTCGAGCGCGAGCTGTTCGGCCCCGATCCCGCCGCCCACGTGCTGCTGGCGGTCGCCGACGACGACGCCGTCGCCGGCATGGCGCTGTGGTTCCGCACGTTCTCCACGTTCCTCGGCCGTTCCGGCATCTGGCTCGAGGACCTCTTCGTGCGCCCTGAGCACCGGCGCCACGGCTACGGCCTGGCCCTCATCGAGCAGCTGCGCACGATGACCGACGGCCGGGTCGAGTGGGTGGTGCTCGACTGGAACACCTCGGCGCAGACCTTCTACGACGGGCTCGGGGCGGCGCCCGTGCCCGGCTGGATCCGCTACCGATGGCTGCCGGAGGACCAGCGATGAGCACCGAGACCGTGGCCGGCCTGCTGAGCCGCTGCCTCCGCGGCGCCGGCGTCACCCGGGCCTTCCGGGCGCCCGGCCACGACCTGCCCGCGCCCGCCGGCATCGAGATCGTCGACGTGCCCACGGCCGCGCTGGCCGAGCTGCTCGCCGACGCCGACGGCCGCCTCTCGCGGGCCCCGTCGGCCCGGCCCGGCCTCGCCCTGCTCGACGGCCGCCGCATCCGGCTGTCGTCGGAGCCGGGGGAGGAGGTCCTGGCCCACCCGCTGCTCGACGCCGCACAGCTGCCCGGGGCCGTCGCCGGCTGGACGGTCGGCCAGGTCCACGCGGCCCTGGAGCTCGACCTCGACCTCGACCTCTCGGCTCCCGCCCCCGAGGGCGCCGAGCCCCTCGCGTTCAGCCCGGTCGACGACCGCCTGGTCACCCTCTCGCCGTCGATGGCGTCGCTCGACATCGTGATCGTCGTCGGCTCCGGCGTGGTGCGCGACGGCCAGGTCGACGGCGTCGCCGAGGCCGTCCGCCACACGGGCGCCCGCATCGTGTGCACCCCGGGAGCGCTCGGCGTCGTGCCGCTCGACGATCCGGCGTGGCGCGGGGTTGTCGGGCTCCAGGTGGCCGACTCGACCATGGCCGAGCTCGAGCGCTGCGACCTGGTGATCGTGGCCGGGCTCGACCCGGCCGAGGCGCTCGGCGTGCTGAGCGACGACGTGCAGGTCCTCGAGGTCGAGCCGTGGCACCTCGGCCTGCTCGCCGCCCGGTGGCCCGAGCCCGATCCCGACGACGACGAGCCCGACCGCGGCCGGGCGCTGATCGACGGCGTGGCCGAGGTCGCCGCCGCCGGCCGGGCCCACGGCGGGCTCCCGCTCCATCCCGTGCGCGCCGTGGCCGACCTGGCCGAGGTGCTGGCCTCCGAGGAGCTCGTCGTCGCCGACCCCGGTCCGGCCGCCCTGTGGCTGCAGCGTGGTGTCGTGGCCCGACCAGCCGGCTCGGTGGTCGTGCCCTCGTTCCCCGTGCACGGCTTCGCCGCGGCCGCCGCGCTCGTGGCCGGCCTCGACGGCCGTCCGGCGGTGGCGGTGGTGACCTCTCCGACCGACCCGGCCACCGACGCGCTGCTCGACCTGGCCGCGTCCCTCGGCGTCACCCTCGTGTGCGAGGTCTGGGGCGCCGACGCCTCGTGGGCCTCACCCTCCGAGCACCGCGAGCGCCTCATCGGGGCCCGTCACGAAGGCGGCGTGCAGCGCATCGGCGTGCCCGTCGACCTCGCCGCCACCCGGGAGCTCATCGACCTGGCCGGGCCGGTCCAGGCCTGGACCGGGGAGCCGGTCGAGGAGCCCGGTTCGTTCACCTGAGCCGGCCCTCGCCCGCCCGAGCGGTCCGGCGGGCGGCGACGGCCGCGGGCCGACCGCCGGTCGGGGATGTGGCAGGGTACGCCGACCGTTTCGCCGGAGGCCCGAGGGGAGCCGTGCCGGCCGCACCGAGGAGCACCCATGGCGTTCGACTTCAGCGAGCTCGTCTCGCCCGCCCACACCGCCGTCGTCACCTGCGAGATGCAGCGCGGCATCATCGGTGACCTCACGAGCGGCCCGGAGCTGGCGGCCGAGGCCGCCGAGCTCGGCATCATCGACAAGAGCGCCGAGCTGTGCCGGGTGGCCCGCGCCAACGGCGTGCGGGTGGTGCACGCCCTGGTCGAGCTGCGCGGCGACCGCGCCGGGCTCTCGATCAACAACCCGATGATGGCGTACGTGATCAAGAACCCCGACCAGGTGCGTCAGGGCACCCCCGCCGCCGACCTGTGCCCCGAGCTCGGCCCCGAGCCCGGTGACATCGAGAACCGCCGCATCCACGGTCTCACGCCCTTCACCGGCACCGAGCTCGACGCCATCCTGCGCAACCTCGGCATCCGCACGATCGTGCCCGTCGGCGTGTCGGTCAACGAGGCTCTGCTCGGGCTGTGCATCAGCGCCGCCGACCTCGGCTACCGCATCGCCCTTCCGACCGACGCCATCGCCGGGGTGCCGCGCAGCTACGCCGAGGACGTCGTGCGGAACACCCTGGCGTTCCTGTCGAACCTCACCACCACCGAGAAGGTCATCGCCGCCTGGCAGGGCTGACCCTGCGGCTCAGGTGATCTGGCCGTTGTCGCGCAGCCACGGGATCGTCTGCTCCATCCCCTGGTGCAACGACCGGGGTGCGTAGCCCAGCTCGGAGCGGGTGCGGGAGTTGTCGAACCACGGCACGGGGTACGTGCGGGCGGCCAGCTCGACCAGGGTGGCGCCGTAGCGCTCCTCGGCCGTCGGGTCGGACGGGTCGATGCTGACCTCGGCGATGGTCCGGTCCTGCCCGGCAACCTCCAGGGCGACGTTCAGGAACGCCGCCGTGCTCTGCGCGTCCTCGGCACCGAAGGCGAGGTAGGTGCGTCCAGCCACGCCCTTGGTCGCGGCGGAGATGCACACCGACGCCACGTCCTCGGCGAACACCCACGGCACCGGGAAGGTGACGTAGTCGTTCAGCTTGCCGTTGAGCGCGCCCCGCAGCACCCGGTTGTAGGACGACGCCGCCATCGCCCGCGAGAGGACGAGGCCCGGCCCGAAGGTGCCGCCGGGGATGACGATCACGATGTCGTCGCCGTCCTCGGCCACCCGGCGCTTGGCCTCGACGTAGGCCGCGCCCTTGCTCTGGGTGTAGGGGTCGGCGGCCCAGTCGTCGGCGACCGCGGCGTCCTCGGTGAGCGTCGTGCGCTGGTCGAGGAAGGGGGTCGAGCTCAGGGTGACGCAGCGGATGCCGTGGGTCGCGGCCGCGTCGTAGGCGTGGGTCGAGCCGTCGGCGTTGGTGCGGAGCGACTCGGCCAGGTCCTGCGCCGCCCCGCCGAGGAGGGCGGCGGAGTTCACGATGACCTCGCAGCCGTCGGACCCGCGCAGGAGGTCGTCGGCCGACTGGACGTCGCCCTCGACGATCTCGGCACCGAGCGCGGCGAGCTCGTCGGTCGGGCTGCCGGGACGCACCAGCGCCCTGACCTGGTCGCCCTGCTCCAGGAGGAGTCGGCACACGTTCGAGCCGATGAGCCCGGTCCCGCCGGTCACGAGGTAGGTCGTCATTCGGTTCCCCCTGCTCGGCCCGTGGCGGGCCCGATGCGATGCGGCGCATCGTAGACAGCCGCCGTGGAGGGGATCGCCGTCACCCGGCCGGCCCGGGAGTCGTACTGTCTGTCGCCGTGCCTCAGGCCGCTGGTGAAAGGACCGGACCATGTCGATGACGACTCGTGCTGCAGTGCTGTGGGGTGTCGGTGAGCCCTGGACCGTCGAGGAGGTCGAGCTCGACGAGCCCCGCGCCAACGACGTGCTCGTGCGGATGCACGCCGCCGGCATGTGCCACTCCGACGACCACGCCCACACGGGCGACCTGCCCATGCCCCTGCCGGTGATCGGCGGCCACGAGGGTGCCGGCGTGGTCGAGGCCATCGGGCCCGACGTCCGCGGCCTCGCCGTCGGCGATCACGTGGCCGTCTCCTTCGTGCCCGCGTGCGGCACCTGCCGCTGGTGCTCGAGCGGTCAGCAGTACATCTGCGACAACGGCGCCAAGCTCTTCAACATCGGCATGATGAGCGACGACCGCGAGGCCCATCACGTCATGCACGACGGTGTCCGCACCGCGGTCGGGCGCTACGCCCAGGTCGGCACCTTCTCCGAGCACATCCTCGTGAACGAGGCCTCCCTCATCAAGGTCGACGACGACCTCCCCTTCGAGGTCGTGGCGCTCGTCTCCTGCGGCGTGGCCACCGGGTTCGGCTCGGCCACCGAGCGCGCCGGCACCAAGCCCGGCGACAACGTGGCCGTCATCGGTGTCGGGGGCATCGGCATCAATGCCGTGCAGGGCGCCCGCATCGCCGGCGCCCAGCGCGTGATCGCCATCGACCCCGTCGAGTTCAAGCGGGAGCAGGCGATGGCGCTCGGCGCCACCCACGCCTATGCCTCCGTCGAGGAGGCCACCGCCGAGGTGGGCGCCCTCACCGGAGGGGTGATGTGCGAGCGGGTGATCATCGCTGCCGGCGTCGTGCACGGCGACATGCTCGACCCCGCCCTGTGGCTCACCGCCAAGGGCGGCACCCTGGTCATCACCGGGCTCGCCCCGGCCACCGAGACCGACGCCCAGCTCAACCTGATGATGCTCTCGATGATGAACAAGGAGATCAAGGGCACGATCTTCGGGTCGATGAACCCCCGGGAGGCCATCCCGCGGCTGCTGTCGATGTACCGCGAGGGCGTGCTCCACATCGACGAGCTGATCACCCGGCGCTACGACCTCGACGGGGTCAACGACGGCTACCAGGACATGCGCGACGGCAAGAACATCCGGGGCGTCATCACCTTCGACTGACCCGGCCGTCGGCGACACGAAGGCCGTGGAACCCGCGATCCAGCGGGCGTCCCCTCCGGGCACTTCCCGGACGGGGCGAATCGTGGCAGGTGGACCGTCGCAGGCCTTCGGCTAGTCCGTGGTGCCTCGCGCTGAACATTGGTGACTCGTGCTGAGGAGCAGAGATGACGAGCAAGGGCCAGCGCCTGCGAGCAGGCGGATCGACCGAGAGCTACGACGTCGTCGTCATCGGCGCCGGTGTGAGCGGGATGTACGCCCTGCACCATCTGCGGGAGATGGGTCTTTCGGTGCGCGTGTACGACGGTGCGAGCGACATCGGTGGCACCTGGTGGTACAACCGCTACCCGGGTGCACGCGTCGACGGACCGGGCAGTCCCTTCTACGGCTACACGTTCTCCAACGAGCTGATGGAGTGGGAGTGGGCCGAGACCCAGTCCGAGCAGTCTGCGGTGCTCGAGTATCTCGAGCACGTTGCCGATCGCTTCGACCTGCGGCGCGACATCCAGTTCGACACGTGGGTCGAGGACGCCCGGTACGACGAGACGTCGCAGCGTTGGACGCTGGCGACGAGCACGGGCGCGTCTGCCACTGCGCACTTCCTGATCTGTGCGGTGGGAGCGCTCTCGACGCCGAACATGCCCGACATCCCCGGGATCGGCGACTTCGCAGGCGACGTACACCACACCGGGCTGTGGCCCCATGAGGCCGTTTCCTTCCGGGGTAAGCGCGTCGCAGTCATCGGGACGGGCTCTTCGGGGGTCCAGTCGATCCCCGAGATCGCGCGCGAGGCGGATCACGTCACGGTGCTGCAGCGCACCGCCCAGTACGCCTTCCCGGCCGGGAACCGTGCCATCACGGCCGAGGAGATGGCAGAGGCGAGGGAGAACTTCGACGCCCTGCGTGAGGCGATGTACGCGCACGGCGGAGGCTTCCCGTTCGAGTCGCGGGCACCGCGGAGCGCTCTCGACGACACCCCCGAACAGCGACGTGCCCTCTACGAGGAACTGTGGGAGCGCGGGGGCTTCAAGTTCTTCCTCGAGCTCTACAGCGACATCGCGATGAGCGAGGAGGCGAACGCCACGCTGGCCGACTTCGTCCGAGACAAGATCCGCGAGATCGTGCACGATCCGGCGACGGCCCAGAAGCTGATGCCCGAGTACTTCGTGATGACCAAGCGACCGATCCTGGAGAACGGCTACTACGAGACCTTCAACCGCGACAACGTCACGTTGGTCGACCTTCGCGAGGACCCCATCGAGCGCTTCACGCCGACGAGCGTCGTCACGCGCTCCGGCGAGCATCCCATCGACCTGCTCGTGCTGGCGACCGGCTTCGACGCCATCAGCGGCTCGATGCTGCGCCTGAACCCCGAGGGACGCGGCGGGATGAGCCTGAAGCACAGGTGGAACGAAGGGTTCCACAACTACCTCGGTCTCTCGCTCGCCCAGTTCCCGAACCTGTTCATGATCCACGGGCCCGGTTCTCCCGGCGTCTTCTACAACATGCCGCTCGGTGCGGAGCGGCAGATCAACTGGATCGCCGAGCTGGTGCGGTTCATGCGCGAACAGCGACTGGGAGCTGCCGAGCCCAAGCCCGAGATGGAAGCGGCCTGGGGAGCCGAAGTGTCCGCCATCGCGAACGCAACCCTGTTCCCCCGTACCGACTCCTGGTGGACGGGCGCGAACATCCCCGGGAAGCCCCGCCAGTTCTCGGCGTACCTCGGCGGCACGCTCTACTACCAGCGCCTCGCCGACGCCGCAGCCGGCAACTACGAAGGCTTCGTCTTCGAGCCAGCGGCACACCAGGAGGACGTCGAAGCGCCCTGACCCCCACGTTCGGGAGCGCGCGGCGTCACCTACCGCCGGTTGTGAGATGCCGCTGCGTAGGCGATCTCGGGGCCGGGCTCCCGGCGGAGACGAGCTCCGAGGTCGGCCGCGGTTCGGCCGTGAGCTCCGGTGAGGACCTGGTCGACGGCAGCTTCGAACTCGGCAGGGGAGCCTGTGTTCGGATCGATCACGACACCTGAGCCATGACGTTCGATGGCGGCTGCGCCGGCGAACTGATCGGTCGAGAAGGGCAACACGATCATCGGGACCCCGTGGTAGAGGCACTCGGTCAGGCTGTTGTTGCCTCCATGGGTGACCGCGAGGTCGGCGTGAGCGAGGCAGGCGATCTGTGGGAGATAGGGCCGGACGAGCCACCGGTCGGGGAGCTCTCCGAGCCCTGACATGTCGGCCGAGCCCGTGGCCAGCATCACGTCGACGTCCATCTTTCGCAGGGCACCGGTCAGCGTGGCGAGCACGTCGCTTCGCGCGGACAGGAAGCTCCCGAAGCTCACGTAGATGACCGGCAGCGCGCCGATTCGCTCGAACCACTCCGCGACGTCGCGCTCCACGTGGTCTCCGCGAACGCTGGCGCCCAGGAACGTGTGGGGTCCGATCTGCTCCGACACCACGGCGTCGCGCCGAGGGTCGTGGAGCTCGGCGGGGTAGTTGAACATCACGTGATCGCCGTGCACGGCGAATGCGTCATCGACCTCACCGGCTCCGGGATCGATCTGCTTCGACGCCCGGTTCCAGTCGTCGGTGAAGTGGTCGCTCACCGAACGGCACTGGATTCTGAGCCGTTCGAGCTCGTCGGCCTCCGGGTGGAAGCAGGTCGGCCAATCGGTGAGGCTGCCGTACACCTCGTTGCCTACCGGGAGGGCCGTGGGGTGACCGAGAACCACGTCGCAGTACGGGATCTTCGACGCCTGCAGCCCCAGGGTCGCGCCGAAGGCCAGGTGATCGACGAGGACCTGGTCCGGTCCCACCTCTTCGATGATGTCGATCACCCGACGGCCCGACTCCGCTGGATTCCACAGGAGATCGCCGCGGCGCGCCTCGGCCTGGTACCTCAGGGTCTCGATCATCCCGCGTCGTGTTGCGTCGAAGAAGCTGCGCAGGTTGTCGTCCTCGCCCCGGGGCTGATCCTCGATCTTGATGATCCCCGGGTTCGACCCGCGGCCGAGTCGGAGATCGACACGCTCGTAGCCGAACTCGTCGACGAGACCTGTGTTCGCCGGGCCGGTCGCCACCACCACCCGTTCGCCGGCGAGCTTCCACGCGGTCGCGATCGTTGCGAGCGGGAGGAGGTGGGATGCGTAGTCCGGGCTGATGACGAGCAACGTCATGGGTCAGCCCGGCACCGGAGAGGTCACGGAGCGGTACACGCCGGTCAGGCTGGCGGCCATGGTGTCGATGGTGAACCGGTCGCGGATGATCGCTCGGGCACGATCGCCGGCGCTGTCGCGCTGAGACATGTCGAGTGCCGCAGCGATCCCACTCGCGACCTCACGTGGCGACCGTGTGTCGATGAGGACTCCGGTGACGCCAGGCTCGACGTAGGTGGGCGGCCCGCCCTCGTCGGGTGCGACCACGACGAGCCCTGCCGCGAGTGCCTCCAGAAGCGCGATGCCGAACTCCTCCTTGAGGCTGCCGCAGACGTAGACGCCGGCAGGTCCGACCCGATCGCCCGTGCCGAGGTGCGTGGCCGCGAGCCAGCGAGCCACCACATCGTTCGGGCGGTGGCCCGCGAGCACCAGGCCCTCGGTGGCTCCGGGTTCACGGTCGAGGACCTCGTGTATCAACGCGATCTGTTCGCTCTCGGTGGTCGAGGGACTGTCGAGGTCCCCGCCCACGATCACCAGGTTGCATCGCTGCCGGAGGTCAGGGTCGCTGGCCCAGGCCTCGACCACGGTGGCCATGCCCTTGACCCGGTGGAGTCGTCCGACCGAGATCGCCAGTGGCAGACCCTGACGCTCGGCCGGCAGGGCACCGATGAGTGCCTCGAGGTCGTCGACGGCCGGGTCGCCACCCGCCGCCACGCTCTCGCGCGCGGCCTCGGACACGCCGAGATCGATCCCTTCCGGTACGACCTCGAAGCGGGATGGGTGCTCGTCGATGTCGATTCCCACGAGCTCGCTGATGTCGTCGTGCAGCTGAGCTCGTGGGAACAGGACCATGTGGGCCGAATCCCCGGCGAGCCTCTGGACCAGGCGGATGCGGAACCAGTAGTGCTCGCGCTCGTCGGCGTCGCCGAAGTTGTCGCGGCGGAGGGCGCCGGTCAGGTCGAGTGCGTGCACCACCGCGTGCGGATCGGGGGCCAGTGAGAACACGAGGGGGATCCCCATCTCTCCGCAGACGACGTGAGCCGCCATGCTGCCCACATCGGCCATGCGCACATGGAAGGCGTCGACCGGACCAGCGTGGCGAAGCAGGCGCCGCAGACCACGTTCGACCGCGATCCGGGCCGGCCAGCTCTCCGTGATCCCGGTCGCAGACGAGGGCATGGCGATCCGAGCCAGGCGATGGTCATGATCGCCCGGCCCGTCGTCGTCGAGCAGGTCCGCGCAGGCCGATGCGGCGGTCCCGCGCGAGACCGTGAGCACTCGGGCCACGTCCTCGCCCCGCACGAGTGCGTCGCCGAGGCGGACGATCAACGTCGCTATTCCGCCGTTGTCACCGGTGCCCGCTCGCGTGAGCTGACGGTCGAGGTCGGCGTGGAGGAACATCTGGGCGACGGTGAGACCACCCGATGCCGATGCGATCGACGGTCGGCCGAACGAGGGATGGGACGTCGGAGGAGCCACGTCGAACAGGGCGAGACGCACGGCCGAGCGGAACTCCGGGTCGTCCAGCACCGGGTCACCGGATGCGTTCAGCGAGATGAGCACGGCACGGGCGGCCTCGTCGGAGCGGTCTCCTAGGGCAGCGACCGCCACCGTGCGCACGTCGGTGAGCTCACTTCGGTCGACCGCGATCCGGTCGATGATCTCGCTCGCCAGCGCCCCCGGCACGAGCCCCAGAGTCTCGACGAGGCGCGTCCGCACCGCAGGGTCCCCGTGCGACCGAAGCGCCTCGACGACAGCCCGGGCGACGTGCTCGGGAGCCGACCGCCCCCACCGTTCCACGGTGCGCTGGGCCACCATGCCGGCGAAGCCCCCTGACGCCACCACCGCCACCAGCCGCCCCAGGGCGTCGAGGCGCGGCGGGCGGGCGGCCAGGGCCCACGCGGCGTGCTCTCGCATGAAGTGCCGCTCGTCGGACAGCAACCGCGAGAGGGCGGCATCGGCGCCGTCGTCGAGGACATGGCCGAGCGCGTGGAGTGCAGCGATCGCGGTGATGTGATCGTCCGGGTCGTCCGTCGCCGCGACGAGCGCCGCCGTGGTCCGGTCGCCCTGGGCCGCCATCGCCGCACGGGCAACGCCGTCCGCGGCCCTGAGGCCATCGAGAAGAAACGGAGCAGCACGAACCTTGTCCAACGCACGATCCAGAGGCACGCCTGTATTTAGCCCTAAATATGGCGAGATATTCCCGGGGCCGCCCGCTCCTTGGTCACTGCCGGCTGCTGCCGTCGTGCGCCGCCGCTGGGCCAGAGCCCGCTCCGGTCCGACCACTGGGGCCGAGAACGCAGCCGGCCCGCTGCTCCACCGCCGAGGCGATGGAGCAGCGGGCCGGTCCGCGTGCAGCAGGCTGTGGGCCGAGGGTGGATCAGCCGCCGATGGGGAGGTCGATGCCGCCCGGCAGGGAGATGGTCTTGTCCTCGCAGAAGGCGTGGATGCCCTCGGGGCCGAGCTCGCGGCCGATGCCGGAGCTCTTGAACCCACCGAACGGGCCGTTGAAGTCCATGCCCTGGGTGGTGTTCACGGCGAAGGTGCCGGTGCGGACCCGGCGGGCGACGTCGATGCCCTTGGCGATGTCGGCCGTGTACACGGCGCCGGCGAGGCCGTAGTCGCTGTCGTTGGCGATGGCGATGGCGTCCTCGAGGTCGTCGTAGGCGATCAGCGAGAGCACCGGGCCGAAGATCTCCTCACGGGCGATCGTCATCGTGTTGTCGACGTCGGCGAAGAGGGTCGGCGACACGAAGTTGCCGGCGCCGAGGCCCTCCGGGAGCTCGCCGCCGGCGACGCGGGTGGCGCCTTCCTCGAGGCCCTTGGCGATGTAGCCCTCGACCCGGACCTTCTGGCGGTCGGCGATCAGCGGGCCGACGAGGTTCTCGGGGTTGCTGGGGTCGCCGGTGACCTGAGCCGTGACCGCCGCGGCCAGCGCATCGCGGATCTCGTCGTAGCGGCTGCGGGGGGCGAGCACCCGGGTGAGGGCGACGCAGGCCTGACCGTTGTTCATGAGGCCGCCACCGATGAGGTGGGGGATGGTCTCCTCGAGGTTGGCGTCCTCGCAGACGATGGCGGCCGACTTGCCGCCGAGCTCGAGCGTGACCCGCTTGAGCTGCTCACCGCAGATGGCGCCGATCTTGCGGCCGGCGGCGGTGGAGCCGGTGAAGCTGACCTTGTCGATGTCGGGGTGGCGCACCAGGTGCTCGCCGACCTCACGGTCGGCGGCGACGATGTTGACCACGCCGGCGGGGACGCCGGCCTCGACGAGGACCTCGGCGAGCACGTTGGCGTCGAGCGGGGTCTCCGGGGCCGGCTTGATCACGATGGTCGAGCCCGAGGCGATCGTGGGGCCGAGCTTCAGCGAGGTGATGAACAGCGGCACGTTCCACGGGATGATCCCGGCGCACACGCCGACCGGCTCACGCCGGACGATGATCTGGCCGCCGAGGGAGCCGTCGCGGCGCTCCTCGAAGGGGAAGGCGCGGGTGTGGTTGGCGAAGGCGTCGAGCACCATGGTCGCCGCCAGGACCTGGCCGAACATCGAGAAGTAGTACGGGGCGCCGACCTCGCTCACGATGAGGTTGGTGAAGTCGTCCTGGCGGGCCTTGATGCCGTCGGAGATGCGCACGAGCAGGTCGGCTCGCTGCTCCGGGGTCCAGGTCGACCACTCGCCCTCGAAGGCGGCCTTGGCGGCGGCGACCGCCGCGTCCATGTCGGCGGCGGTGGCCACGGGCACCGAGCCGATGACCTCACCGCTGGTGGGTGACAGCACCTTCAGGGTGTCGGAGCCGGCGGGCTCGACCCACTCGCCGCCGATGAAGAACTTGTCGTAGGTGTGCATGTGTCCCCCTTGCACGGGTCGGCCCATCCGAGCCCGTAGAGATCGATGACGCCGGGGGACGTGGATGACCGCCCGGTCGACCCGGGCAATCTACCCGCCGAGGCCGGCGGAAGCAGCACGCGGTGACGGGTCGGGTCCAGCCCCCGCCCACGCCGATCAGGTGGGTTCAGTGGCCGGTGACCTCGGCGCCCACCGCGGCCGCGAGGGCGTCGAGGGCCCGGGGCAGGCGGCGGGTGACGACCCAGGGATCGGGCACCAGCACGGCCGCCGCCAGGAGGCCCACGTCGATGTGGCCGTCGTAGCTCATGACCGTGAGGTTCACGCCGGTGCCCTCGACGACCGGGCCCATCGGGTAGAGCCGCTCGGCCTTGGCGCCACCGAGGTAGATGGGGAACGGCGGCCCGATCACGTTCGAGACGATGGCGTTGATCGGCGGGCGATGGCGATCGGCGAGGCCGGTGCGGGAGTAGACGTCGATGCCGAACGGGAGAGCGAGCGGGTCGGCCAGCTCGGCCAGCCGTTGCAGGGTGCGCTCGCCCAGGATGGCGTGCTCGCGCTTGGCCGCGGCGCTGTCGCGGACGGTGGCTTCGAGACAGGCGACGGGGTCCTCGATCTCGGTGTGGAGGGGCACGAACATCACCGAGAGCCGGTTCCCGGTCTCGAGCTGGCCCCGTTCCTCGCGGACCCCGACGGGCACCCCTGCGACCAGTGGGGCGGCCGGCAGGGCGTCGACCAGGAGCAGGTAGGCGCGGAACGCCTGGGCGCAGGTGGCCAGCAGGACGTCGTTGACGGTGGCGCCGGAGGCCCGACCGACGGCCTTGACCTCGGCCAGGGAGAGTCGGCCGAACGAGATCGCCCGGCGCGACGTGATGGCGCCGTTGAAGGGGGTGACGGGGCACGCGAGCGGGGTGCCACCGGCGGCCTCTGTCTCGGAGCGCCGCGTGGCGATGGTGCGCACCGAGCGGCCCAGGCGGCCAAGGGCCCCGATGGACGAAGGCAGGGAGCGGGCCCGGTCGGTGACGGCGCTCGACAGCATGTCGAGGTCGTCGGGGCGGGGTGCCGGCGCGGTGTCGGTCGGCTCGATGGGCGGCGGATCGGGCTCGATGCCGAAGAAGGCCGGCATGAGGTCGGCGGCCGCCCCGCCGTCGAGGGCGCAGTGGTGCACCTTCCCGCACAGGGCGATGCGGCCGCCCTCCAGGCCCTCGACCACCCAGAACTCCCAGAGGGGACGGCTGCGGTCGAGACGACGCTCCGCCATCTCGGCCACGAACGCGGCCAGCTGGTGCTCGTCGCCGGGGGCGTCGAGCACCGCCCGGTGCACGTGGTGCTCGATGTCGTACTGGGGGTCGTCGACCCACACCGGGTGGTTCAGCCGGAAGGGCACCTCGGCCACGACCCGGTGGAACTCCTTGATGAGCGGCACGCGGGAGTCGAGGAAGGCCCGCATCTTCTCGAACGTGTAGCCGCCGGGGACGGTCGAGGGGTCGAGCACGGCGCACAGGGCGACGTGCATCGGCATGGCCTCGGTCTCGACGTAGAGGAAGATCGCATCGAGTCCGGTGAGCCGCTTCCCCATCGCCCCATCGTGGACCCCGCGGCGGCGGCGTGCACGCGAGAGTGACGTGACGTCGGTCCGGCCCGCTGCGCCCGACCTGTCCGGGTCAGCCGACGTCGTTCAGGTCGTCGACCACCTTCATGAGGTCGCCGGTGGTCACGAAGTTGACGCCGACGATCGTGGGGAAGCGCCCTCGCTCGGCCATGCAGGCCTGCACCCGTGGCATCAGCACGTCGTAGGCGTTGACCTGGCGGGCCTGGGCCACCGTCGAGGCCGAGCCGGCGGGCGTGACCCAGTGGTTGATCTGGAACAGCGGCGAGTCCGGGGTGCCCCGGTTGGGGGCGCAGCTCGGGGTGCCGGCCCAGTCCTTGGCGAACGACAGCGTGGTGGCCGTCGAGGACCCGTCGTCGGGCTCGACCAGCGTGTCGTTCACCAGCCCGGTGTCGTAGGTGGTGGCGCCGGTGTAGGCGGGCGCGCCCTCGACGAGCAGGTCGTCCGGCTGGGAGAAGGTGAACGGTGTGTCCTGGAAGATCCCGTAGCCGGGCGTGTTCCAGGCCGGTGGCTGACCGGTGAACTCCGACAGCATCACGATGTTCTGGCCGGCGTCGATCACCTGACCCAGCGTGGGTGGCGGCGCGCTCAGGTCGTACGGGTAGATCCGGTCGAAGAGCCCAGCCTCGCGGAACACCCGCTCGGTGTCGGCCTGCGAGACGTAGTCGCCCACGAAGAGGAGGATCACCTGGTCGGGGTTCTGGTCGAGGAACCGCTTGATGTCGGCGAGCACGGCGCTGAACTTCGTGGCGCCGTACTCGCAGTAGACGTGGCAGAGGTAGACGTCGCGCTTCGAGGGGTCGATGCCGGCGCTGGCCGCCAGCTTCTGGGCCTGCTCGGCGCTGGCGGCGCTGCTGCCGGGCGGCAGCGACTGCTCGACCGCCTTGGGGTTGGCCGCCAGCTCGGCGGCCCGGTCGGTGATCACCAGGTTCGCCCCGGTGACGTCGATCGGCGACGGGATGCCGTAGTGGGTCTTCACCAGCAGGGCCCGCACCCCGTAGTTCAGCTGGGCGGCGATGCCGACGCTCTGCTCGGCGAAGAGCCAGCCCGGCTCGCTGGTGGTGGACATCGAGTTGTGGGAGCCGGCGAAGGCCACCCGGTCGAGGGTGCGGTCGCAGAGCTCGGCCGAGCCGTTGCACTGCCGCTCGGAGGCGGACGCGACCCGGGACCGCACGGCGCTCGACGCGACGAGGCCCCCGATGGTGAGGATCATGACGAGGCCGACGGCACCGGCGATCGCCCAGGCACCGCGGTGGGCGTGGAAGCGGCCCTCGAGGTCGCCCTCGGCGCGGGCCAGGACCCGGTCGTCGGTGGTGCGGCCGACGACGATCAGCAGCTGGACCACGCCGAAGTAGGCGAGGTAGGCGCCGACCAGCGCGACGGCGAGGGGCAGGACCCCGTCGCGCTCGAGGATGAGGGCGAGGCCCGCGGCGATGATGAGCAGCGCCCGCCCGATGCGCTTGCCGGTCGTGGTCGGGGCCCAGCCCAGCCACCGGTCGCGGACCCCGTACCAGAAGGCCCGAGGGTCGAAGGGTGCCCGACGTGGGGTCGACGCCGTGGCCAGCCCGGCGGCGATCACCCCGTAGCCGATCGTCCACACGCCGAGCACCTGCAGGTCGCTCACGAACGCGCCGATCCCCTGGAGCAGCGCCTCCTTGAGCTCCTTGTCGCTCACCGCTGACGCGGCGATGCGGGGCGCCAGGACGGCGACGCCGACCAGCAGGAACCCGGCTGCGGCCATGGCCACGCCGACCTTGAACACTCCCTTCCTGATCCGGCGGTCGACGAAGATGATCGTGATCCCGAGCGAGAGGGAGACGACGAGCAGCGTGGCGGCCAGCTGATCGAACTCCTCGGCCGCGGTCCACAGCTCCAGGCCTCGGATGTTGCTGCCGAGGTCGACGAGGAACTGGTCGAGCCCCGTCGGGATGTTGGCGGCGACCTCGGGGTTGGAGATCTGGAGGCTCCCGGCCAGCACCCCGAGCGACTGGCTGAGGTTCACCACCAGGTCCGTGCCGTCGGCGGTGAAGAGCGACTGGTGGGCCTCCTCCATCGCCCTGCGGAACGCCTGCTTGAACGCCGGCGTCTGCATGACGTTCTCGACCACCGGCAGGATCACCGCACGGAACCCACCGAGCTGGGCGGGACCGTTCAGGATGAGCGCGTCGGTGACCTGGACGGCGATCTCGTGGCGGACCGCGGGGGAGTCGAGAAGCTTTGTGGTGCGGCTGGCGAAGGTCTGCTTGTCGAAGAGGGTCTGGTCGGCCCAGCCCACGAACAGGGCCCCGAAGAGCGTGAGGCACATCGCCACCGCGAGCACGGCGGCGACGAGGCGGCGGAGGTCGCGCCGGCGGCGGCCCGGGGTCGCCGTGCCGGAGCCCGTGGCGCCCTCGCTGTCCGTGGCGCCCCCGTCGGCGCCGGTGCTGTCAGTGCTGTCGCCGGTCACAGCGGGCCCTCCCGTGGTCATCTGGTCCGTGACTCTGGCACGGAGAGCGGCAGACTGGAACCATGAGCTGGCTGTTGCTGCTGCTGGGTGTGCTGTCGCTGGCGTTCGTGGTGAACGCCTTCGTGCCGGTGCGCCGCAACGTGTGGCTCTTCCTGCCGAGCTTCATGGCCTCGTGGCTGGCGATCGAGCTGGCCTGGCTGAACCTCGTCGTCGACCTGCTGCTCACCGCCCTGTTGGTGTGGGCCGGTGCCCTCGACCGATGGCCGGGGTGGGTCGGCCTGGTGCTCTCGTTCGTCAGCTGGATCCTCCTGCTGATCACCATCGTCTGGTCCCGGGGCACGTCGAGGGCGGCCGATGCCGTGCTCGCCGAGGTCGGGGTGGTCGACGACCCCGGTCCGCGGCACGGCGTCACCCGCACCCGCAACATCCCGTTCGCCCGGGTGGGCGGCCGCGTGCTCAAGCTCGACGTCTTCGCCCCGTCCGACGCCGCCTCGGACGGTGCCCGGCGCCCGGCCCTGCTCCAGATCCACGGCGGCGCCTGGGTGATCGGCGACAAGCGGGAGCAGGGCATCCCGCTGCTGAAGGCCCTCGCCCGCGACGGATGGGTGGGGTTCAACGCCAACTACCGGCTGAGCCCGGCGGCCACCTGGCCCGACCACCTCGTCGACATCAAGCGGGCGCTCGCCTTCATCCGGGAGCACGCCGACGAGTACGGCGTCGACCCGGACTTCGTGGCCGTCACCGGTGGCTCGGCCGGTGGCCACCTCGCCACCATGGTCGCCCTCACCCAGAACGACGCCCGCTACCAGCCCGGCTTCGAGGACGCCGACACGAGCGTGCAGGCGTGCGTGCCCTTCTACGGCGTCTACGACTTCACCAACCGGGCCGGCACCATGCCCCCGCAGTTCCGTGACTGGTTCCTCCAGCCGCTCATCATGAAGGCGTTCTACGACGACGAGCCCGAGCGGTTCCGCGAGGCCTCACCTCTCGACAACCTGCGCCCCGACGTGCCGCCGTTCCTCGTCGTGCACGGCGACAACGACACCCTGGCCCCGGTCGCCGACGCCCGCACCTTCGTGGCCGCGCTGCGGGAGGTCTCGACCTCCTCGGTGCACTTCCTCGAGCTCCGCGGGGCCCAGCACTCCTTCGACGTGTTCACCTCGGTGCGCACCCGTCGGGTCGTGCGGGCGGTGGAGCGCTTCCTCGGCGTGCAGTGGCGGGCGCACCTGCAGCGGGCGCCGGGCGACCGACCCGACCCCACCAGCACCCCGGGGCCCGCGGTCGACGACCTGCACCCCTCGTCGACCGAGTAGCCGGGCCCCCGTGGCGGGCGCCACCGCGCACCGTCACCGGGGATCACCACGTTGGGTGGTGCGCGGCGCGAGAATTCCTCCGCCACGCGACATCGGTGGTCGTGACGACCCGTCGTCCGACCCTCGGTGCCTCGGGGCGCCATGGTCAAACCTCGGGCGGAGAAACCGAGCGGAGCCACCCAGCATGAACGACGTACCCCGATGACCGAGTTGGCCATTGGAACCGCGGTCGACCTGACCGAAGCCACCGAGCGGGCCCGTTCCCTCGTGTTGGCCCACATCGACGCGCCCTTCCGCCAGCTGGCCGATCACCTCCCGATCGGCGTGTTCATCCTCGACAGCGACCGCCGCGTCGTCTACGTCAACCGGGTCGTGCAAGAGCTCATCGGCGACGATCCCACCGTCCCCGGTCGACCCGTCACCGTCTCGCTCCACCCCGACGACCGCGACCGCGTCGTGTCCGTCGCCGGGCGGGTGTTCGCCAAGCCCGAGGCCCGCATGGTCGACTGCCGCATCGTGTCCACCTTCGGGGTCCGCACGGTGCGCTGCCGCCTGGCGCCCGTGGCCGGCGATCACGGCGAGGTCCTCGGGCTCGTCGGCACCCTGGCCGACCACACCGCCGCCGAGCGCCAGCTCGAGCACCGCGCCACCCACGACGAGCTCACCGAGCTGCCGAACCGGGTGCTGCTCGCCGCCCACCTCGAGGCCGCCCTCGGGCGGGCCGCGTTCCACCGCAGCGCCGTCGCCGTGCTATTCGTCGGCCTCCAGCGCGTCGCCGTGGTCACCGACGCACTGGGCCACGCCACCGGCGATCGCCTCGTCCGTCAGGCCGCCCGTCGCGTGGTCGCCGCCGTCGGCCCCGACGCACTCGTCAGCCGCTTCGCCGAGGACCGCTTCGTGGTCGTGGTCGAAGGCGTCGCCGACGCCACCGCGGCCGCCGACCTCGCCACCCGTGTCGTCGAGTCCATGGCCCGGGCCTTCGTCATCGACGACGACGAGGCCTTCATCGGCGCAGCCGTGGGCATCGCCATCGCCGACGGCAACGCCGAGGGTGAGGCCCGCACGGTCGACCAGCTCGTCTCCGACGCCGGCGTCGCCATGGCCCGGGCCGTCGCCGCCGAGGCCGGGGTCGAGGTCTTCGACGTCGAGATGCGCTCGCAGGTCGAGGAGCGCCGCACCCTCGAGCTGAGCCTGCGCCGGGGCCTCGAGCGCGGCGAGTTCGGCCTGGCGTACCAGCCCATCGTCGAGCTCGCGGACGGCCGCCTCCTCGGCTTCGAGGCCCTCGCTCGCTGGGTCGACGCCCCCACCCCCGGCATGGGCCCCGCCCAGTTCATCCCGGTGGCCGAGGACTCCGGCCTCATCGGTGCCCTCGGCGCCGAGCTGCTCGGCCAGGCCTGCGGGCAGCTGGCTCACTGGCAGCGCATCCGCCCCGACGTCTTCGTCTCGGTGAACATCTCGGCCCGCCAGCTGGCCGAGCCCGACCTGCCCGAGCGGGTCGCCCGGGCGCTGTCCGACGCGGGCGCCGACCCCGCCGGCCTCCACCTCGAGATCACCGAGACGGTGCTGCTCGACGACGTCGACGCCGCGGTGGCGTCGCTCCAGAGGCTGAAGCTCACCGGCGTGCGGCTCTGCCTCGACGACTTCGGCACCGGGTACTCGTCGCTCACCTATCTCTGCCGGCTGCCGGTCGACGTGGTGAAGATCGACCGCTCGTTCGTCGCCGGCCTCGGCATCTCCGACCGCGACTCCTCGGTGGTGGCCGCCATCATCGGCATGGCCGGCACCCTCGGCCACGACCTCGTCGCGGAGGGGGTCGAGACCACGGCCCAGGCCGGGCGTCTGCGGGCGCTCGGGTGCGACATGGCGCAGGGCTACCTGTACTCCCGGCCGGTGCCGGCTCCCGATGCCGGGGAGATGCTCGGCGCCTGAGCGCCCGCCCGGTCGACATCGACATCGACACGCCGCGCCATCCGGGCTGGCACGATGGGGACTCCCCGCCCCGTCGCTGGGCGACGGCACGAAAGGACCCACAGATGCAGCTCGGAATGGTCGGTCTCGGGCGCATGGGCGCCAACCTGGTGCGCCGCCTCGTGCGCGACGGTCACACCTGCGTGGTGTTCGACGTGAACGCCGACGCGGTCAGCGCCCTCGCCGCCGAGAGCGACGCCATCACCGGCGCCACCGACCTCGACGACTTCGTCGCCAAGCTCGAGCTGCCCCGCGCCGCCTGGGTGATGGTGCCCGCCGCCTACGCCGGCGCCACCGTCATGGACATCGCGTCGCGCATGGAGTCGGGTGACATCGTGATCGACGGCGGCAACACCTACTACCGCGACGACGTCGACCGGGCCGAGGAGCTCACCCCGAAGGGCATCCACTACATCGACGTCGGCACCAGCGGCGGCGTGTTCGGCCTCGAGCGCGGCTTCTGCCTCATGATCGGTGGCGAGGACGGCCCCGTCACCCA
The DNA here is from genome assembly GCA_965279255.1 of Acidimicrobiales bacterium. Lineage (GTDB taxonomy): Bacteria > Actinomycetota > Acidimicrobiia > Acidimicrobiales > Acidimicrobilacustridaceae > CAMFLJ01. The sequence goes on along the minus strand of OZ257146.1, from coordinate 2,625,562 downwards.
CCTGGCCCCGATCTTCGAGACCATCGCCCCCGGCGTCGGCGACATCGATCGCACGCCCGGCCGCACCGGCGACCCGACCCCTGAGGAAGAGGGCTGGCTGCACTGCGGGCCCGTGGGCGCCGGCCACTTCGTGAAGATGGTCCACAACGGCATCGAGTACGGGATGATGGCCGCCTACGCCGAGGGCCTGAACATCATCAAGCACGCCAACGTCGGGCTCGACACCCACGAGGTCGATGCCGAGACCACGCCCCTGCGCGACCCCAAGTACTACCAGTACGAGATCGACACGGCAGCGGTCGCCGAGGTGTGGCGGCGGGGGAGTGTGGTGGCCTCGTGGCTGCTCGACCTCACCGCCTCGGCGCTGGTCGCCGACCCGCAGCTCGAGTCCTTCCACGGCCGCGTCAGCGACTCGGGCGAGGGCCGCTGGACCAACCTCGCCGCCATCGACGAGGGCGTTCCCGCCCACGTGCTCACCGCCGCGCTCTACGAGCGCTTCAGCTCCCGCGGCGAGGCCGACTTCGCCGACAAGGTGCTCTCGGCCATGCGCAAGGAGTTCGGCGGGCACGACGAGAAGCCGGCGGGGTAGGGGTGGCGCCCGAGCCACGCGGCGACGGCATCGCGCTCGTCCACTCCTTCGCCGGCGAACCGGCGGTGACGCTGGTGGCCGGTCCCACCGAGCTGACGGTCCTGCCCGAGGTCGGCCTGCTCGGCGCGTCGCTGCGCCACCGCGGGCTCGAGCACCTCGACCTCCACGGCGGTCCCGACGCCGCGCGGGGTGGCCACACCACCGGCCTGCCGCTGCTAGCCCCGTGGGCGAACCGCCTCGCCGGTGACACCTACCGGGTCGAGGGCCGCAAGGTCGACGTCACCGACGCCCCCGCCGTCCACCGAGACGGCAATGGGCTGCCCATCCACGGCACCCTCGTCGGCCGGCAGGGCTGGACCATCGCGTCGGTGCGCACCCAGGCCGGCTCCGCGGGCCTGGTCGCCCGGTTCGAGGCCGGCGACGACGACGAGGTCATGGCCTCGTTCCCGTTCCCGCACACGCTCACCATCGCCCTGACCGTCACCCCCGGTCGGGTCACCGTGGCCACCACCCTCACCGCCTCCGGGCGGCGGGCGGTGCCGGTGAGCTTCGGCTGGCACCCGTACTTCCGCATCCCCGACGTCGGGCGCGACCGGCTCAAGGTCGGGCTTCCGGCCCGGCACCGCCTGGTGCTCGACGACCGCATGCTCCCGACCGGCGACGAGGTCGCCGAGCCGGCCGAGATCGTGCGCCTGGCCGGGCGCACCTTCGACGACGGCTACCGCCTCGGCCGGGACCGCCAGCTGCTGCTGTCCGGCGGGCGTCGACGGCTGAGCATCGTGTCCGACAAGGGCTACCCGTTCGCCCAGGTCTACGCGCCCGAGGGTCAAGACTTCGTGGCCCTCGAGCCGATGACTGCTCCCACCGCCGCGCTGTCGCGTGGCACCGCCCCCCTGGTGGAGCCGGGCCAGAGCCACACCGCCCGCTTCGCCATCTCGATGACCTGACGCCGTAGGAGCCACCGATGTCCGACGCCCCCGAGCCGATCGAGCGCACCCCTCAGTGGTGGGCGCTGGCCAACAAGCAGGCCCACCTCGCCGAGGTGCACCTGCGGGAGCTCTTCGCCGCCGATCCCACCCGCGGAGAGCGGCTCAACCTCGAGGTCGGCGACCTCTACGTCGACTACGCCAAGCACCGCATCGACGACGAGGCGCTGTCGCTGCTGTTCGACCTGGCCCGCACCGCCCAGGTCGCCGAGCTGCGCGACGCCATGTTCGCCGGCGAGAAGATCAACGTCACCGAGGACCGTGCGGTCCTCCACGTCGCGCTGCGGGCGCCGCGTGACGCGGTCATCGAGGTGGACGGCGTCGACGTCGTGCCCGAGGTCCACGAGGTCCTCGACCGCATGGCCGACTTCGCCGACCGGGTGCGCTCCGGGGCGTGGGTGGGCCACACCGGCAAGCGCATCCGCAACGTCGTGAACATCGGCATCGGCGGCTCCGACCTCGGGCCCCACATGGCCCACGACGCCCTGCTGCCCTACGCCGACCCCGACCTCACCGTGCGCTTCGTCTCCAACGTCGACGGCACCGAGTTCTACGAGCTCACCCGCGACCTCGACCCGGCCGAGACGCTCTTCATCATCGCCTCCAAGACGTTCACCACCCTGGAGACGATGACCAACGCCCACTCGGCGCGGGAGTGGTCGCTCGCCTCCCTCGGCGACGACGCCGCGGTGGCCAAGCACTTCGTGGCCGTCTCCACCAACGGCGACGAGGTCTCGAAGTTCGGCATCGACACCGACAACATGTTCGGCTTCTGGGAGTGGGTCGGCGGTCGCTACAGCTACGACTCGGCCATCGGCCTGTCGCTGATGATCGCCATCGGCCCCGACCGCTTCACCGAGATGCTCGAGGGCTTCCGCCTCATGGACGAGCACTTCCGCTCGGCGCCGATGGAGCAGAACCTCCCGATGATCCTCGGGCTCATAGGCGTCTGGTACGACAACTTCTTCGGTGCCGAGACGCTGGCCGTGCTGCCCTACAGCCACTACCTCGGCCACCTCACTCCGTACCTGCAGCAGCTCGCCATGGAGAGCAACGGCAAGTCGGTCGACCGGTGGGGACGTCCCGTCGGCACCCAGACCGGTGAGATCGTGTGGGGGCAGCCCGGCACCAACGGCCAGCACGCCTTCTATCAACTGATCCACCAGGGCACGAAGCTCATCCCGGCCGACTTCATCGGCCTGGCCCGGCCAGCCCACGAGGTCGGCCCCCACCAGGACATCTTCATGGCGAACTTCTTCGCCCAGCCCGAGGCCCTGGCGTTCGGCCGCACGGCCGACGAGGTCCGCGCCGACGGCGTGCCCGAGCACCAGGTCAGCGCCCGCACCTTCGCCGGCAACCACCCGAGCACGTCGATCCTCGTGCCCGAGCTCACCCCGTCGGTGCTCGGCCAGCTCATCGCCCTCTACGAGCACAAGACCTTCGTGCAGGGCGCCGTGTGGGGCATCAACAGCTTCGACCAGTGGGGTGTCGAGCTGGGCAAGAAGCTCGCCCAGGCGATCATCCCCGAGCTCACCGCCGACGCCGACCCCGACCTCGGTCACGACTCGTCGACCAACGGCCTCATCCGCCGCTACCGCACCCTCCGCCGCTCGTAGCCCTCTCCGGAAACGGTGCGCTCTTCCCACGCTGGGGGCAGGTTCTGCGCACCGTCTCGGGAGACGGGGTCAGTCGAGGGGGAGGTCGTGCTCGCCGAACTCCTCGACCTGGTACCGCTCGACCACGAGGTCGGCGGGCCAGCGCCCGGCCCGCAGCCCGGCCTTGCGCCACAGCATGTCGAGGAACTCCTCGGGTGAGCGCACCTGGTGCCACACCGAGGGCAGGAACGTGCCCCGGCCCTCGCGGCTCGTGAGCAGCACGCCGTCGGTGCCCGGGCGCAGGGCCGCGATCATCCCGGCCCGGTCGTGCACGTCGATCACCTCGAGGGGGCCGAGCACCGAGACCTCGACGTCCATGTGCTCCCAGTCGTCGAGGGTGACCGCCGGCAGGCGGGGGTCGCGGAACGCGGCGTCGAAGGCGTGGGCGGCGACGTCGGTGGCCAGCGGGCGGCTGGGCTCCATGGTGCCGATGCAGCCGAGCAGCCGCCCGTCGCGGCGCAGGGTCACGAAGGCGGCGCCCGGCCCGGCGGCCTCGGAGGGCACGTCGGCGGGGTCGGGCAGGTGGAGCTGCCCGTCGTCGAGGGCCCGGCGCACGGTGTCGCGGGCGAGGGAGAGCAGCCAGCGGCGGGCGGAGGGGGACAGGGGTCGCCGGTCGAAGGTCATCGCTCAGCCCACCGTGAACGCGCCGTAGCCGACCACCCGGCGCTGGTCGCCGGCCGTGTCGCCCGACGTGCGGAGGTCGAGGAGCTCGACCGGGAGGCCCCGGCGCTCGGCCTCGGCCAGGAGGCCGCGGAGGGGGAACGCGCCGCACGCCCGGTCGGGCTCGACGTCGCGCCACCGCCGGGCCACGACCGCCGCCGCGGTGGCTGCGTCGAGGGCTCGGGCCGTGGTCTGGTCGTGGTAGTGGCTGAGGTCGGTGCTGACGACGACGAGGGTCTCGGGGCCGCCCCACAGCGCCTCGAGCAGGTCGGCCACCTCGCCGACCGGTGCCTGCCCGACCACGATCGGCACCACCGACCACCCGTCGCCGAGCGCGACCTGCAGGAACGGCAGGTGCACCTCGAGGCTGTGCTCGTCGGCGTGGGGGCGGTCGTCGACCACCACGCCGGCCCGGCCGACGAGGGCATCGCGTGCGGCGGTGTCGACCGGGACCAGGCCGAGCGGGGTGGCGAAGGCGTCGACGCTCGGCAGGGCCATCGCCCGCAAAGGCACCCGGTGGTTCGGGCCGAGCAGCACGACCCGGGTCACCTCGTCACGCCGAGGAAGGACGCGGGCATAGGCGCTCGCGGCGATCGGCCCGGAGTAGACGTAGCCGGCGTGGGGGACCACCAGCGCGTGGGGTGGTGGCCGGTGGTCATCGGCCGGTCGGCGGGCCACGGCCTCGGCCAGGTCGCCGCGCACCATCGCCTCCAGCTCCACCGGGTCGCCCGGGTAGAAGGTGCCGGCGACCGCCGCTGGCCGCACCCGACGGGGTTGGTCCGCCGTCATCGCCGCCGTGCCTTCCCGGTCTTCAGCTCGACGGGCACCCGCTTGGCGCCCCACTCGCCGGGCGGGCCGTCGAAGACGCCGGCCACGGCGGCCCCGCACGACCGGCAGTGGCCGTCGCCGGTGAGCTTCCAGCTCTTCATGACGTACCAGTCGCGCTCGACGACCTCGGTGCCGCACGACGGACAGAGCGTGGTGTCGCCCTCGCGGTCGTGCACGTTGCCCGTGTAGACGTACCGCAGCCCTTCCGCCATGGCGATGCGTCGGGCCCGGGTGAGGGTCTCGGGTGGGGTGGCGGGCACGTCGCGCATCTTGAAGTCCGGGTGGAAGGCGCTGAAGTGCAGCGGCACGTCGGGCCCCAGCTCGGCGGCGATCCAGGCGGACATCTCGTGCAGCTCGGCGTCGGAGTCGTTCAGCCCCGGGATCAACAGGGTGGTGATCTCCAGCCACGTGTCGGTCTCGTGGCGGATGTACCGGAGTGTGTCGAGCACCGGAGCCAGGGCCCCCATGGCGACGTGCCGGTAGAAGTCGTCGGTGAAGCCCTTCAGGTCGATGTTGGCGGCGTCGACCGCCGAGAAGAGCTCGCGGCGGACCGCCTCGGTGGCGTAGCCGGCCGACACGGCGACGGACCGCACGCCCTGCTCGCGGCAGGCCGCGGCGGTGTCGACGGCGTACTCCACGAACACGATCGGGTCGTTGTAGGTGAACGCCACCGAGGCGCAGCCGAGCTCCCGGGCGGCGTCGGCGATGGCCTCCGGCGGTGCGGCGTCGGCCATGCGGTCGACCTGCTTCGACTTGGAGATGTCCCAGTTCTGGCAGAAGCGGCAGGCGAGGTTGCAGCCGGCCGTGCCGAACGAGAGCACCGAGGTGCCGGGCAGGAAGTGGTTGAGCGGCTTCTTCTCGATGGGGTCGACGCAGTAGCCGCTCGAACGGCCGTAGCTGGTGAGCACCACCTGGTCGTCGGCGCGGCCCCGCACGAAGCACACGCCCCGTTGGCCCTCGTGGAGCTTGCAGGCCCGGGGGCAGGCGTCGCACTGCAGGCGCCCGTCGTCGAGGCGGTGCCAGTGCCGCGTGGTGACGGTGAAGGGATCGGCGAGCGAGATGGTGTCCGCCATGGTTCGAGGGTACGGCCCTGGGACCCCGAGCGGCAGGGCCGGAGGTCGTGCGAGACTGCTCGCCCCAACGGCGGGCATCGACAGGAGACGTGGCCCATGAAGGCACTTGGCATCGACATCGGCGGCACCGGCATCAAGGGTGCGGTCGTCGACACCAAGAAGGGCCACCTGATCACCGATCGGCTGCGGCTGCTCACGCCCGAGCCCGCCACCCCGGAGGCCGTCGCCGCCACCGTCGCCTCGGTGGCGCGCCACTTCGAGTGGGAGGGCCCGATCGGCTGCACGTTCCCGGGTGTGGTCAAGGGCGGTCACGTCCACACCGCGGCCAACCTCGACAAGGCGTGGCTCGACCTCGACGCCGCCGGCCTCATCGGCGACGCCACCGGCTGCCCGGTCACGATCGTCAACGACGCCGATGCCGCCGGTGAGGCCGAGGCCCGCTTCGGCGCCGCCCGCGGCCGGCCCGGCGTCATCCTCACCGTCACCCTCGGCACCGGCATCGGCTCCGCCCTCGTCATCGACGGACGCCTCGTGCCCAACACCGAGCTCGGTCACCTCACCCTGCGGGGCGGCGACGCCGAGCTGTGGGCCGCCAACTCGGTCCGCGAGCGGCTCGAGCTCGACTGGGACGAATGGGCGTCACGCGTCGACGAGTACCTCCGCATGGTCGAGGACCTCCTGTGGCCCGACCTGTTCATCATCGGCGGCGGGGTCTCCAAGAAGGCCGACAAGTTCCTGCCGAAGATGACCTGCCGCACGCCCGTGGTGCCCGCCGAGCTGCTCAACCAGGCCGGCATCGTCGGCGGTGCCCTCGCCGTGCACCGTCACAAGGACAAGCACGGCACCGACGGCCAGCACACCCCCCACGACTCCGCCAAGCACAAGCACCACAAGCACGACGACTGACCCGTGGCTCACCTGGCGGTGTCATGGCCCCGCCGGACGAGCCACCGGTCGAGATGTCGACGGCCTCAGGCCCAGCCCAAGTCGTCGAGGCGGTCGTCGTCGATGCCGAAGTGGTGGGCCACCTCGTGGATCACGGTGATGCGCACCTGCTCGACGACCTCGGCCTCGTCGCGCGCCGCGCGACAGAGCGGCAGGCGGAACACGGTGATGCGGTCGGGCATCGGCAGCTCGCCCCACCCGACGCCGTAGTCGTCGCGCTCGGTCAGGGGGATGCCTTCGTAGAGGCCGAGCAGCCCCTCGTCGTGGTCGTCGTCGACGAACACGGCGACGTTGTCCATCATCTGCCCGAGCTCCGGCGGCAGCTCGTCGAGGGCGTCGGCCACCAGTTCCTCGAACCGGTCGGGGCTCACGGGCACCATGGCTCTGGCTCCGACGCCTAGACCGTGTGCAGGTGGGGCGGCAGGTGGCTGGTGTCGGAGAAGCGGTGGAGGCTGAACGAGTGGGCCTCGGCGATCGGCACCGGGCGCACCACGCTCACCGACGCGTGGAACGAGACGAAGCGCTCCCACTCCCACGGCACGGGGTCGATGCCGAGCAGGTGGCCGAGGCACACGGCGTCGGTGCCGGCGTGGGCGACGATAACGATGCGCGGGCCGGGGTCGCGGAGGCGCCACAGCGGTGGGAACGGGGTGATCCGCTCGCACCCGATCTCGTCGAGCAGCCCGTCGAGCCCGGTGGTGATGCGGCGGTGGAAGTCGCGGAACGACTCGCCGCCCGGCAGGCCGTCCCACTGCTCGTCGAGGGGCTTGGCCCGCGCCGCGGCGAAGATCGCCTCGACCGTCTCCGACGGGGTGCCCTCCCACTGGGGTGACTCGATCTCGGCCAGCCACGGCAACGTCTCGGGCTCGATGCCGAGCGCGTCGATCACCGGCGCCGCAGTCTGCTGGGAGCGCAGGAGGGGTGAGACGAGGACGCGGTCGACCGGCCGCCCCTCGAACGACCTGCCCAGCAGCGCGGCCTGTTCGAGGCCGATCTCGGTCAGGCGAGGGTTCTGCACCGTGCGGCCGTCGATGTCCCACTCGGGCTGGCCGTGGCGGATGAAGACGAGCTCCACGCCGCTAGCCGAGGAAGGCCCAGACCACGAGGGCCAGGCAGACGGCGAGGGCCGCGCCGACCATCACGTAGTCGAACGGGGAGCGGCGATGCTGGCGTTGCGGGTTGAAACCCATGGGTCGAGTATCGCCGCTCGCGGGGGCTGTCGCCGCACCGGTTCCCCGGGCAGCCTGCCTTCAGAGGTGTCGGGCCCCGCTGGTAGCGTGCGGCGCCATGCGTGCCCCCCGAGCTCTCCTCGCCGGCCTCCTCGTCGTGGCCGCCGCGGTCCTGTTCTCCGCCTGTGGCGGCAGCTCCACACCGGCCACCCCGAGCGACCCGGTGCTCGCCGAGGGCCAGACGATCTACAACCAGAAGTGCGCCAGCTGCCACGGCCCCGGGGGCAACGGCGGCATGGGCCCCAAGCTCGCCGGCGTGGTGGCCAACCGCTACCCGAACATCGAGGACCAGAAGGCCGTGATCGCCAACGGCAAGAGCTCGATGCCCAAGTTCGGCGGCTCGACCGGCCTCTCCGACGAGCAGATCACCGCCGTCGCCCGCTACGAGCGCGAGGTCCTCGGCTCGAAGTAGCCACCGACGGCCGACCCTTGTCGGCTGTCGCACCCGCTGCGTAGCCTCACCTCCACATCGGTGGCTCGAGCCGCCCCCCACTGCCCGGCACGACGTGCCGTTCCTGCAGGAGGGCGCAGCCCATGCTCGCCACCGTCCCGTCCGCCACCCTCCTCGGGGTCGACGGCATCCCGGTCACCGTCGAGGTCCACGTCGCCAGGGGCCTTCCCTGCTTCACCGTCGTGGGCCTCCCCGACACGTCGTGCCGTGAGGCCCGCGACCGCGTGCGGGCCGCGCTGCTCACCAGCGGCTTCAAGTGGCCCGACACCCGCACCACGGTCAACCTGGCCCCCACCTCGGTGCGCAAGATCGGATCGGCCCTCGACCTGGCCATCGCCGTCGGGGTGCTGGTGGCCAGCGAGCAGCTCTCGGCCGAGGCCGTGGGGGAGCGGGCCTTCGTCGGCGAGCTCGGGCTCGACGGCACCCTGCGCCACGTGCCCGGCGCGCTGTCGTTGGTCGACGCCCTCGACGCAGCCGAGGTCGTGGTGCCGCCGGGCTCGGTCTTCGAGGCCGAGCTGGTCGGCCGCCACCGGGTGCTGTGCGCTCCCGACCTGCGGCGGATGGTCGAGGCGCTGACGGCCGAGGCCCCGTGGCCGGTCGCCCCCGACCCGCCCCTCGAACCACCCGTGACCGCGGCGCCCGACCTGGCCGACGTGCGGGGCCACCCGCTGGCCCGGGCCGCGCTCGAGGTCTCGGCCGCGGGCGGCCATCACCTCCTCATGGTCGGCCCGCCGGGGGCCGGCAAGACGATGCTCGCCCAGCGCCTTCCCGGCCTGCTGCCCGACCTCGACGACGCCCAGGCCCTCGACGCCACCCGCGTGCACTCGGCGGCCGGCATGCCCCTCCCCGGCGGGCTGGTGCGGCGGCCGCCGCTGCGGGCACCCCACCACGGCACCAGCGCGGTCGCCATGATCGGCGGCGGCTCGGGCCGGCTGCGCCCCGGAGAGATCTCGCTCAGTCACGGGGGCGTGCTGTTCCTCGACGAGCTGGGGGAGTTCGCCCCGATGGTCCTCGACTCGCTGCGCCAGCCCCTGGAGGAGGGGCTGATCCGCATCGCCCGGGCCGAGACCCGGGTCACCCTGCCGGCCCGGTTCCTACTCGTCGCCGCCATGAACCCGTGCCCGTGCGGTGAGGGCGTCACCCCCGCCGCCTGCCGGTGCACCGACCGCTCGCTCGAGCGCTACCGCCGCCGGCTCTCGGGCCCGCTGCTCGACCGCTTCGACCTCCGCATGGAGGTGCAGCGGCCCGACCCGCAGCAGCTGCTCCACGGCGGGCCGGCCGACTCCACCGCCGTGGTGGCGGCCCGGGTCGCCGCCGCCCGTGACCGCGCGGCGAGACGTGGGGTGAGGTGCAACGCCGAGCTTCCCGGCCCCGTGCTCGACCGCGTCGCCCCGCTCACCCCCGAGTCGACCGGGCTCGTCGAGCGGGCCCTCACCGACGGTCGCCTCACCGCCAGGGGCCTCCGGCGCCTGTGGCGGGTCGCCCTCACCCTCGCCGACCTGGCCGGCGACGAGGGCCCCCTTGCCGCCGAGCACGTGGCCGCCGCCTTCCACCTCCGCGCCGACCCGGGTGTGGTCGTCGGTCCCCGGGCGGCCTGAGATGGGCGCCTCATCCGGGGCCGACCGCCCCGACGCGTCCGGCCTGCCGCTCGAGGCCCACGTCGCCGCGCTGGCCCGACTGCCCCGGGTCGGGCCCTCCCGCCTCCGTGCCCTCGTCGACCGCTACGGGCCCGAGGGAGCGTGGAGGGCGATCGTGGGCGGCACCGTCGACCCGGCCATGGTGGTCGGCCCTGGTCGCGACGACCCTGCCGAGCTGCTGGCCAACTGGCGCCGGGCCGCCGCCGCGATCGATCCAGGCTCGTACTGGCAGGCCCACGTCGACGCCGGCATCGGGGTGGCCGCGCTGGGGTCGTCGGCCTTCCCGGCCCCGCTGGCTGCCGACGACGACCCGCCCGGGGTCGTCTTCTGGCAGGGCGACCTCGACCACCTCGCCGGCGTGCGGGCGGCGGTCGTGGGCACCCGCCGGGCCACCCGCTACGGCCTCGACGTCGCCCACGAGCTCGGCCGGCGACTGGCTGCGTCAGGCATCGCCGTGGTGTCCGGCCTCGCCCTCGGCATCGACGGCGCGGCCCACGCCGGCGCCCTGGCCGCCGAGGGCGCTCCGCCCATCGCGGTGGTCGGCTGCGGGCTCGACCGCATCTACCCGCGAGAGCACGGGCCCCTCTGGCGCCAGGTCGCCCGCACGGGCGTGGTGCTGAGCGAGTACCCCCTCGGCGCGCCGGCGGCGGCGTGGCAGTTCCCCGCCCGCAACCGGCTCATCGCCGCCCTCGCCGACGTCGTGGTGGTCGTCGAGTCCCAGGCCACCGGGGGAGCGATGGGCACGGCGGTCGAGGCCGCCCGCCGCGGTGTGCCGGTGCTGGCCGTGCCCGGTCCCGTCACCGCCGCCAGCTCCGACGGCACCAACCAGCTCCTCTTCGACGGCTGCTCACCCGCCCGCGACGCCGACGACGTGCTGCTGGCGCTCGGGCGCGAGCCGACCCGCATCCGCAAGGCCGCCGAACGCCGGCCGAAGCCCGTCGGCGACGCCGCTCTCGTCCTCGATCACGCGCCCTGGGGGCCGGTCTCGGTCGAGACCCTGGCCCTCGCCACCGGCTTCGACCTCGGTCGCCTCGCCCTCGCCCTCGACCGCCTCGACGCCGACGGCTGGATCGCCCGCCGGGGCGGCTGGGTCGAGCGGCTGGGCCGGCCCGCCGGTGCCCGGTGACGCTCGCTCGGGCCCTCGTGGGTCCCGGGGGGTGCAGGGGGGCCAGGGCTACAGTCCGCGCGGTGTCCGCCGAGGCTGATCCCTGGTCCATCGAGGAGTTCACCGCCTCGTTGACCTCGGCCGCGCCCGCCACCGTGAAGGCGTACCGCTCCGACCTCGACGCCTTCGTCACATGGTGCGAGCGCCTCGGGCTCGACGGCCCCTCCGCCGTCACCCGCACCGTGCTGCGGCGCTGGGTCGCCGGGCTCGCCACCCGGGGTCTGGCTCGGCGCAGCATCGCCCGCAAGGCCTCGTCGGTGCGCCGCTACTTCGGCTGGCTGGCCCGCACCGGCCGCCTCCCGGCCGATCCGTCGGCCGGCCTGAGCGTGCCCGGCGGCAGCGGTCGCCTGCCCCGTGTGCTCCGCGACGACGAGATCACCGCGGTGCTCGACGACCCCCCGGCCACGACCTCCCACGACTCCCCGGCCATCCGCTCCCGCGACGACGCCGTGCTCGAGCTCCTCTACGGCAGCGGCCTGCGGGTGTCGGAGGTCTGCGGGCTCCGACCTGCCGATCTCGACCTCGAACGGCGGCGGGTGACGGTCTGGGGCAAGGGCTCCAAGCAGCGCACCGTGCCGCTCAGCCCACCCGCCTGCGACGCCCTTGCGCAGTGGTTCGGCCACGGACGGCGCGAACTGGCGACCAGCGCCTCACCGTCCGAGGCGGTGTTCCTGAACCGCCGGGGCAACCGCCTCGGGCCGCGCGACGTGCACCGCCTGCTCGACCGCCGCGCACCGTCGCCGACCCATCCCCATGCCTTGCGCCACACGTTCGCGACACACCTGCTCGACGGGGGTGCCGACCTCCGCTCCGTGCAGGAGATGCTCGGACATGCAGATTTGTCGACCACGCAGCACTACACTCACGTGAGCAAGCAACGGCTACGCACAGTGTTGGACGCGACCCATCCCCGTGCCTGACGGTCGCTGATGGTTTCATCGTCACCCAGACGCAGCTTCTTGAGCGGGAATCCGGACGGAGATCGGTAGGTCAGGTGGAGGACCAGGCAGCCCAGACCGACGCACTGTGGACGCAGTACAAGTCCACCGGTGAGCGCGCAGACCGTGACCGGCTGATCCTCATCTACGCGCCTCTGGTCAAGTACGTCGCCAGCCGCGTGGCCGTCGGCCTCCCCCATTCCGTGGAGCAGGCCGATCTCGTCTCCTACGGCATGTTCGGGCTCATCGACGCCATCGAGAAGTTCGATCCCGAGCGGGGCTACAAGTTCGAGACCTACGCCATCGCCCGCATCCGCGGCGCCATCCTCGACGAGCTCCGCTCGATCGACTGGGTGCCCCGCTCGGTGCGGGCCAAGGCCCGGGCGATGGAGCAGGCCTACGCCAAGCTCGAGAACCAGCTGCGGCGCTCGCCCACCGAGGAAGAGGTCGCGGTCGAGCTCGACATCACCGACGACCAGCTCCAGGCCAACCTCACCCAGATCTCCTTCATCGGCGTGGCCGCCCTCGACGAGATGCTCGGCGGTGGTGAGCGCGGCGAGTCCATGACCCTCGGCGACACCGTGGCCGACGTCCGTGAAGGGCCAGTCGCCATCTTCGAGGTCGAGGAGATGAAGCAGATCCTCGCCGAGGCGGTCAACGGCATGCCCGAGCGCGAGAAGCTCGTGCTCACCCTCTACTACTACGAGGGCCTCACCCTGGCCGAGATCGGCCGGGTCCTGGGCGTCACCGAGAGCCGGGTGTGCCAGATCCACACCAAGGCCGTCCTCCAGCTGCGGTCGCGCATCGCCGCTTCCGAGCGCGAACCGGTCTAGGCCGCTCGCGGTTCCGGGGCCCCGGCCCCGCCATCGGGCCTGACGGGCCCCACCCCCTCGGGCCTCGTGGGCCTCGGCTCCTCGTTCGGCGCGCCCGCCGCGCCCGGTGCAGCCCTTCCTTCCCCCTGTCGCTGCCGCGCCCGGGAGAAGCTCCGTGCTCCGTCGTCCGTCCCTCGTCTCCGCCGTCCTCGCCCTCCTTACCCTCCTCACCCTCCTGGTGACGATCGCGCTGTTGGTGGTCTCCGCCGCCCCTCCGGCCGCCGCCGTCGCGTCCTCGTCCGACGGGCTTCCCGTCGTGCGCTACCGGCCTCCTGTCGACGGGCCGATCGTCGACCGGTTCGACCCACCCGCCCAGCGGTGGCAGGCCGGCAACCGGGGCGTCGACTACGACGTGGCACCCGGCACGGCCGTGGTGGCAGCGGCCGATGGCGAGGTCGTGTTCGCCGGGGCCGTGGCGGGCACGCTGCACGTCACGGTTCGCCACGCCGACGGGCTGCGAACGTCGTACTCGTTCCTCGCCCGCACCAGCGTGCACGTGGGCCAGCAGGTCCGGGCCGGGCAGGGGGTCGGTGTGGCCGGTGGGCCGGTGCACGTCGGTGTGCGCACGCCCGACGGCACCTACCTCGACCCCGAGGCGCTGTTCGCCGGGGCGATCGAGCCCCACGTGCGCCTGGTGCCCGGCGCCGAGGACGGCCTCGACCCCCTGGCCGAACGGCGGTCGCTGCTCGACACCTTCCTCGACCGGGGGGCCGCGGTGCTGGCCCACATCGAGGCCACCGGTGGTCACTGGCTCGAGCTCGTCGCCCACTACCTCGAGGAGCTCGGGCCGGTGGTCCACGTGCGGCGGGCCGCCGAGGCGTTCCAGGACTGGCTCGACCAGCTGGGCGACTGCACCCTGGCCGCCACCGAGCCGCCGCCACCCGCCGGGCGGCGCATCGTGGTGGTGGTCAGCGGGCTCGCCACCACGAGCGACGGCAACTCGGCGTGGGAGCTCGACACCGTGGCGATGGGCTACGACCCGGAGGACGTCGTGCGGTTCTCCTACCAGGGTGGTCAGGCCCCGTCCCCCGTCCGCCCGGCCGAGGGTGGGGGAGCGCAGGGCGGGGCCGCGCTCGTGGGCCTCGACGGCCCCGGACCCGACCCAACGACCCTCGACGCAGCGACGCTCGACGGCATCCCGGTCCATGCCTACGACAAGACGGACAGCCAGCAGTCGATCGACCAGTCCGCCCGGCGGCTCGAGGACCTGCTCGCCCAGGTGGCGGCGGCCGAGCCGGGCGTGCCCATCGACGTACTGGCCCACTCCCAGGGCGGCATCGTCGCCCGCCTCGGCGTGGTCGAGGCCGGGGCCCGGGGCACCCTCCCGCCGACGGTCGAGAACCTGGTCACCGTCGGCTCGCCCCACCAGGGGGTGCCGCTCGCCACCGCGGTCGACGCCCTCCACCAGAGCGACGCTGGCCAGCGGGTGCTCGCCGGGGTCCGCGACACGGGGTTCCTCGACGGGGTCGACGACCGCTTCCCTGCGGCGGCCCAGCTCTCGGAGTCCTCGTCCCTGATCGCGCACATGCAGGACACGCCGATCCCCGACGGGGTGCGCTTCACGTCGCTCGGGGCCTCCGGCGACCTGGTCGTGCCCGGCACCGCCACCGACGACCCCCAGGCCGACACCCACCGGCTCATCACCACCGACCCCTACCTGGCCGCCCACGGCGACCTCACCAAGATGCCCGAGACCACCCGGGAGGTCCGCCTGGCCATCGCCGGTCTCGGGCCCACCTGCCAGACGCTGTCGGAGGCGATGGGGTCCTTCGCCGAGGCCGAGACGATCCGGACGGCGGAGTCGGTCATCGGGGCCGACCTCTCCGCCGGCACCGTCGATGCCGAGGGCGCCCGTCGGGCCCTGGCACCCCTCGGTGCCCTCGACGACTGAGCCGTCGGCGGCCGGGCCGGGGCGCCGCCCACCCCGGTCGGCTGGCCGGTTCGGTGGCGCCTCCCGTAGACTCGCTCTTCGGCCCGGCCACCGCTGGGCCCCTGCCGCGGGTCAGGTCGTCCCGCACCTCACACCATCCGGCCGTGCGTCCCACGGTCGCCTCCGCCATCGGAGGCGCCTGCACGCGCCGGTGCTGCACCCCCGTAACCGATGGGAAGGAACACCCATGGCTCCAGTCGTCACCATGCGCCAGCTGCTCGAGGCCGGCGTCCACTTCGGACACCAGACCCGCCGCTGGAACCCGAAGATGAAGCGCTTCATCCACGGTGAGCGCAACGGCATCTACATCATCGACCTGCAGCAGACGCTCGGTCGCATCGAGACCGCCTACACGTTCGTCCGCGACCTCGTGGGCGACGGCGGCACGATCCTGTTCGTCGGCACCAAGAAGCAGGCCCAGGACCCGGTCCAGAGCATGGCCGAGAAGTGCGGCATGCCCTACGTCAACGAGCGTTGGCTCGGCGGCATGCTCACCAACTTCCAGACGATCTCCAAGCGCGTCGCGAAGATGAAGGAATACCAGCGCATGCGCGACTCGGGTGAGTTCGAGGCCATGCCCAAGAAGGAAGCCCTCCTCATCAGCCGCGAGCTCGAGAAGCTCGAGCGCAACCTCGGCGGCATCCGCAACATGGAGCGCCTCCCCGACGCCATCTTCGTGCTCGACACCAAGAAGGAAGACATCGCCGTCACCGAGGCCAACAAGCTCGGTCTGGCGATCGTCGCGGTGGTCGACACCAACTGCGACCCCGACATCATCCAGTACGTCATCCCCGGCAACGACGACGCCATCCGCTCGGCGACGCTCATGTCCCGCGTGATCGCCGACGCCGTCGAGGAGGGCCGTTACATCGCCTCCCGCAAGAAGGGCGCCAACGCCCCGGCCGCCGCTCCCGTCGTGGCCGAGCGCTCCCCCGAGGAAGAGGCCGCCCACGCTGCCGCCCAGGCCGAGGCCCGCCGTCAGGCCGCCCAGGCCGCGCAGGAGCGCGAGGCCCGCATCGCCGCCGAGCGCGAGGCCGGGCAGTCGGCCGTCGAGAACGAGTCCCTCGTCGCCGGCGACGACGTCCCGTCCGACCCGGGCCTCACGCCCGAGAACGCCCAGAACATCCTCGACGACGCCTCCGCCGTGACCCAGGCCGAGATCGCCGCCGAGACCCCCGCCGAGGAGGCCTGAACCCGAATGGCTGAGTTCACCGCCAAGGACGTCCAGTCGCTGCGCCAGGTCACCGGCGCGGGGATGATGGACGCCAAGAAGGCGCTCACCGAGAACGACGGCGACATGGAAGCCGCCAAGCAGTGGCTGCGCGAGAAGGGCCTGGCCAAGGTCGCCAAGCTCGACGACCGCGAGAACGCCCAGGGCTCGGTCAGCGCCGTGGTCGACGGCCAGGTCGGCGCCATCGTCCAGCTCAAGAGCGAGACCGACTTCTCGGCCAAGGCCGACGACTTCACCTCGCTCGTCCAGGACCTCGCCGAGATCGTGGTCGCCAAGGGCACCGATGCCGTCGCCGAGCTGGCCGACGAGATCGACACCCTGAAGATCAACAAGAAGGAGAACATCGAGGTGGGCACCGTCGTCCGCTTCGAGGCCGCCGACGGCAACCTCCTCGACTCCTACCTCCACCTGCAGGACGGCCGTGGCGTCAACGCCGTGCTCGTCGAGCTGAACGGTGGCGACAAGGAGCTGGCCCACGACATCGCCGTGCACATCGCCTTCACCAAGCCGGCGTACCTGCACCGCGACGAGGTCCCGGCCGACGCCGTCGAGCGTGAGCGCCAGGCGCTGCTCGACATCACCAAGGCCGAGGGCAAGCCCGAGCAGGCATGGCCCAAGATCGTCGAGGGCCGCCTGAACGCGTGGTACAAGGATCAGGTGCTGCTCGAGCAGGGCTTCGTCCGCGACGACAAGCAGACCATCACCCAGCTCCTCGGCGACGCCACCCTGGTGCGCTTCGCCCAGGTGTACATCGGCGGTTAGATGTCCGAGTCCCCCGCCCGCTGGTCGCGGGTCCTCCTCAAGGTGTCCGGTGAGGCCTTCGCCGGCGACGCCGGCTACGGCATCGACGGTGGCGTCGTGGCGGGCATCGCCCGCGACATCGTTCAGGTCAGCGCCGACACCGGCGTCGAGATCGCGATCGTGGTGGGCGGGGGCAACATCTGGCGGGGCATGACCGGCGCCGGCGCCGGCATGGACCGTGCCCAGGCCGACTACATGGGCATGCTCGCCACGGTGATCAACGCCCTCGCCCTCCAGGACGTCCTGGAGCAGCAGGGCCAGGCCACCCGGGTGATGTCGGCCATCCAGATGGCCCAGGTCGCCGAGCCCTACATCCGGCGCCGGGCGATCCGGCACCTCGAGAAGGGCCGCGTGGTCATCTTCGCCGGTGGCACCGGCAACCCCTTCTTCACCACCGACACCACCGCGGCGCTGCGGGCGGTCGAGATCGAGGCCCAGGTGCTCCTGAAGGGCACCCACTCGGGCACCGACGGCATCTACACCGACGATCCCCGCACCAACCCGGAGGCCACCAAGCTCGACGAGGTGACCTACCTCGACGTGCTGAACCAGGGCCTGCGGGCCATGGACTCCACCGCCATCACGCTGTGCATGGACAACGACCTGCCGATCGTGATGTTCGACCTCACCGGCGACGGCAACGTCCGCTCGCTGATCGAGGGCGGGTCGGTCGGGACCCTCGTCCACTGAGCCCCACCGCGGGAGCCTCCCGCGTGCGGACGGGCTAGCGTCGCAGTGATCCCAGCGGTTCGGCCCACCCCGAACCGCGTCCCGCCAGCGTTGCAGTCCCGGCGCGCCTCGTCGCAGCCGGCACCGCATGCGGCGGCACACGTGAACCGACCTCAGGAGAGTGCTGGATGACGAGCGAGATGGCCCAACTGCTCCTCGCGGACACCGACGACTTGATGGAGAAGGCCGTCCACCACGCGCGGGCCGACTTCTCGTCGATCCGCACGGGTCGGGCCGCTCCCGCCCTCGTCGAGAAGATCCCGGTCGACTACTACGGCGCCGAGACCCCTCTCCAGCAGCTCGCCGGCTTCCAGATCCCCGAGGCCCGCCAGCTCCTGATCACGCCCTACGACAAGTCGGCGATCGGTGCCATCGAGCGGGCGCTCCAGCAGTCCGACCTGGGCCTGAACCCGAGCAACGACGGCATCTCGATCCGCCTCACCTTCCCGCCCCTCACCCAGGAGCGGCGCAAGGAGCTGGTGAAGGTCGTCAAGAACATGGCCGAGGAGGGCAAGATCGCCCTGCGCAACCAGCGCCGGGCCACCCGCCACGAGCTCGACAAGCTCGAGAAGGACGGCGAGCTCTCCAAGGACGAGCTGGAACGGGCGGAGAAGGAGCTCGACAAGCTCATCCATGCCCACGAGGCGCAGATCGACGTCGCCCTCGCCGCCAAGGAAACCGAGCTCCTGGAGGACTGATGGCCCCCGACAAGCTCTCTCGCGATCCCAGCCAGGGCGGCGGCGAGCCCGCCGAAGGCGTGCGGATCATCGCCGCCGAGGAGCTCGAGGAGGTGGCCGAGCGCGGAGAGGTCGTGCGCCGCCGCTCTCCCGACGAGCCCGGCTTCAAGGACCGTCCACCGGCCCCGCCGGCCGACGCCCGTCCGGCCATCCGCTTCCCGCTGCCCGACAGCGCCGACCCGTCGGCCATCGAGCGGCCTCGTCCGGCGCCGGTCGAGGCCCCCCGGGCCGAGGGCTCGGTGCCCGACCGCCCCCGCCCCGAGGCCACGCCGGTCTCGCTCGGCGAGGAGGAGGCTCCGGCCGAACCGTCGGCGCCCCGTCCCGACGAGACCCCGGCCATCCGGTTCTCCGCGGTCGTGCCGTCCGACGACGCCGAGGCCGGCGACGCGACGGGCGATGATCAGCGTCCCGCCCCGCCCGCGGCGGCCGCCTCGGCCGACGCCGCCGACGAGCGCCCCGCCCCGCCGGCCCCGCCCGTGCTCGACCTGGGCCCCTCCACCGGTGAGCACCAGCTCCCGCACTGGACCGAGCCCCCCACCGGCGAGGTCCCGAAGGTCGTCATCGGCGACGCCGAGATCGACCCCGACGACGAGGAGCGCTGGAACTCCTACGCCAGCACCGGGCCCCGGTGGCGCGGCGAGCACGACACGTCCGAGCACGGCGACCTCATGGCCGACCTGGCCGCGCCGGAGGAGGACGAGCCGGTCGCCGAGCGCCTCGGCGCCCTCGACACCACCGAGCGGGTCGCCGACGACGCCTACCTGAACTTCGACGACGTCGAGCTCGACCCCAGCCAGCGCAGCCGCCGCGGAGTGCGTCGTCGCACGTCGCGGGCCAAGGCCGCCCCGGCCCCTGCGGTCGACCCGCTGGCGGCCATCGTCGCCGACCCACTGGCCACCGGCTCCGGGCCGGCGGCCACCGGTCCCGTCGGTCCGGTCCCGCCCTCCTCGGCCGCCCCGTCGGCCCCCGCCGAGCCCGTGAGCCGCTCGGCCCGTTCGGCCCTCGGTGGCGCCCCGCCTCCGCCGCCCGACCAGGATCCCGCGGCCCCTCGCCGTCGGCGCCAGCCCACCCCGCCCGAGCCGCCCGCCGAGGGTGGCGGCAGTGGTCGCAACGTGCCCCAGGCCGCGGCCGTGGGCATCGCCCTCGCCGTGATCGCCCTGCTGGTGTTCAAGGCCGGTCCGGCCCCGGCCATGGTGCTGGTCGAGATCGTGGTCGTGCTCGCCGGCTTCGAGTTCTACGGCGCCGTGCTCCGTGGCGGGTTCCGCCCGGCCACGCTGCTCGGACTCACCGCGGTGGCCGCACTGCCGCTGGCCGCCTACTGGAAGGGCGAAGCCGCCTTCCCGCTGATCATCTTCCTCACCTTCGTGGTGGGGGTGCTCTGGTACCTGCTCGGGGTGGGGGGCAAGGTGCGGCCCACCGCCAACCTCGGCATCACCATGGTCGGTGTCGTGTGGGTCGGCGTGCTCGGTGCCTTCGCCGCGCTCATCCTCGACATCCCCACCGGCCAGGGCGTCAGCATCCTCATCGTCGCCATCGTGGCGGCGGTCGCCCACGACGCCGGGGCCTTCTTCATCGGTCGCTCGATGGGTCGCACGCCGCTCAGCACGATCTCCCCGAACAAGACGGTCGAGGGGCTCGTCGGCGGCATCCTGTCGGCGCTCGTCGGCGTGTTCATCGTCGCCGTGCTCCTCAACGTCGGGCCCTTCAGCGCCGGTCAGGCGCTGGTCTTCGGCCTGTTCTGCGCCCTCATCGCCCCGCTCGGCGACCTGGCCGAGTCGCTCGTGAAGCGCGACCTCGGCCTCAAGGACATGGGGTCGATCCTGCCCCAGCACGGCGGCATCCTCGACCGCTTCGACGGGATGCTCTTCGTCCTGCCGGTCGCCTACTACGTCGTGCGGGTCCTCGGCCTCGCCGGCTGACCCCTGGGGCACAGCAGATGGGTCTGTTCGACCGGCGTGACGACGACCCGGCCCCGACGCAAGGGGCGCCCGTCGCGGGCGACTCGGCCTGGTTCGGGCACGCGGCGTTCGATCCGTCCGATGTCGCCGACGCGCGCCGTGGCCACCCGGCGGTGTCGTTGCAGGCCTTCGCCACGGCGAACGGGCTCGAGTACCGCGACCGATCCCTGTCGGCCCGCTTCATCTCGGCCCAGCCGCGGTGGCCCGACTACACGTTCAACGTGTGCAGGGGGGCGCTGCCCGTCGGCCGCTTCGGCCAGGTGAGCCACGAGCTGCTCGAGCTGGAGACGGCCGAGGGGTCGATCCGCGCGGGAGGCACCTTCTACGACGTGCGCATCACCACCCGCCGTTCGGCGCGGGACATGCTGAACCTCGGTGACGGCGACCCCGAGAACGCGCCCTTCGTCGGGAACTCGGTGTGGCTCCCGACCACGGCGGTCCACGTGCGGGTGCCCGAGGTGAACCAGCTGCCGGAGTTCACCGTCCGCCGCTCGGGCGAGGCGGTGTTCGGCGGCAAGAAGCTCGACGGCCAGGGCCTTCCGGGCTTCCGGCTGAAGCGGGGGCCGAAGGACGACGACGCATTCCTCGAGGCGATCGGCGGCGCCCTCGGTCCCGGCCTCACCACCCGCCCCGATGCCTACGTCGACCTGCGCTGCGGGTACGGCCTCGTCGCCCTCACGGTCAACGGCTACCGCAGCGACGACGCCGACCTCCGCCACCTCGTCGACGTGGCCGGCTACGTCGCGCAGACCCTGGCCGCCCTCGCCCGGCCGGCCGACCCCGCCGGTTTCGGCGCGCCCGGCCCGGCGGCCGGAACCGAGCCGACGCCCGAGTGGGTGCCGAAGCCGCACCCGAGCTACACGCCCGTCTACGCCCAGGCCGCCACCGAGCTGGGCCTGGTCAACGAGGCGCCTCACCACCTCAGCCGGCTCCTGCCGCAGTGCCCGATCCCGGGCATCGCCTCGGGCGTGCTCTTCGGGACGCTGCCCGACACCTCGTCCGTGGGTCGACTGGTCTGGTTCGAGCACGGCACGCGCTACAGCGGCGCCGTGAGGGGCGGCGTGATCGTGCCGGCGGGGCCAGGGGCCACCACGCCCCTCGGCGGTGTCGCCCACGATCCGACCGGCACGTGCGTCGAGGTGGTCGACGGCATGGCCTACTGCTGGAAGGCCGACCTCTTCTCCGGACGGCTCGAATCCCGCCAGCTCACACCCGACGCCCGAGCGGCCTTCGCCGCCACCGGTACGGCCGAGATCTAGCGGCAGTCGGGGCTGGGACCCGTGCCCCACGTCTCGGCGGTCCCGCGGGTCATCTCCGATGACCTGTCGGTAGGGTTGACGCCATGTCCGCCACTCGGGTCGCCCTCGCCGGGTCCACCGGCTCGATCGGCACCCAGGCGCTCGAGGTGCTCGAGGCCGAGGCCGACCGCTTCGAGCTGACCGCCCTCGGCGCCACCGGGCGCAACCCCGAGGTGCTGATCGCCCAGGCCCGCGCCCACCGGCCCAAGGTCGTGGCCGTGGCCGACGAGGCCGCCGCCGCCGTGGTGGCCGAGGCCCTGCCCGAGTGCGAGGTCCGAGGCGGCGCCGACGCCATGGCCAGCCTGGCCACCGAGGCCGACGTCGTGGTCAACGGTGTGGTCGGGTTCGCCGGCCTGTCGGTCACCCTGGCCACCCTCGAGGCCGGCCGCCGCCTGGCGCTGGCCAACAAGGAGTCGCTGATCGCCGCCGGCCCCGTGGTGCAGCGGGCCCGCCGCACGCCCGGCGCCGAGCTGGTGCCGGTCGACAGCGAGCACGGCGCCATCCACCAGTGCCTCCGGGCCACCGACAACAAGAACCGGGTCGAGCGGCTGCTGCTCACCGCCAGCGGAGGCCCGTTCCGGGGTCGCACCGCCGCCGACCTCGCCGGCGTCACCGTCGAGCAGGCCCTGGCCCACCCCACGTGGAGCATGGGCCCCAAGATCACGGTCGACTCGTCGACGCTCATGAACAAGGGGCTCGAGGTCATCGAGGCCCACGAGCTGTTCGGAGCCCCGGCGGGTGAGCACGGCTACGGCCTCGGCTTCGACCGCATCGACGTCGTGGTGCACCCGCAGTCGATCGTGCACTCGATGGTCGAGTTCACCGACGCCAGCACCATCGCCCAGCTGTCCTCTCCCGACATGCGCCTCCCGATCGGCTACGCCCTGGCCTGGCCCGACCGCATCGGAACCCCGTTCGGCCGCATCGACTGGGCCCAGCTCGGCCGCCTCGACTTCGAGGCGCCCGACCTCGACACGTTCCCGTGCCTGCGCCTGGCCTATGAGGCCGGCCGCGCCGGCGGCACCGCCCCGGCGTGGATCAGCGGGGCCAACGAGGTCGCCGTCGACGCATTCCTCCAGAACCGCATCCGGTGGGCCGACATTGCTGGTGTGATCGCCGCCACGCTCGACCACCACGACGGCGCGCCCGCCTCCGACGCCGACGCCGTCATCGCCGCCGACGCCGAGGCCCGGCGCGTGGCCACCGACCTGCTGTCCCGCTTCGATCCCCCTGGAGCCCTGTCGTGAGCGAGACCATCCCCCCGAGCTGGCCGCCCGCCGGTGACATGCCCGACCGCGAGCCCGATCAGCAGGCTCCCGCCGAGGGTGCCGTCGGCGACCGCGTGGGCTCGTTCTTCGAACAGCTCTGGCAGAGCAAGCTCGTGCGCCTCGCCGTGCTGGTCGCCGCGCTCGGCTACCTCGCCTACGTCAGCATCTGGGCCTTCGTCCTCGTGATGGCGCTGGCCGGCTGCATCTTCATGCACGAGCTCGGCCACTACCTGGTGGCCAAGCGCTCGGGCATGAAGGTCACCGAGTTCTTCCTCGGTTTCGGTCCTCGCATCTGGTCGTTCCAGCGGGGCGAGACCGAGTACGGCGTCAAGCTCATCTGGGCCGGCGCCTACGTGAAGATCATCGGCATGAGCAACCTCGACGAGATCGCTCCCGAGGACGAGGCCCGCACCTACAGGGCGCAGTCGTTCGGCAAGCGCATGCCCGTCGTGCTCGCCGGCCCGGTGATGAACCTCCTGCTTGGCTTCCTCCTCCTGCTCGTCGTGGTCGTCGGCTTCGGCTCCCAGTCCGACAGCAACTGGAACATCAAGGCGGTCAGCGACGGGTCGGCCGCGGCCACCGCCGGCCTGCAGGCCGGCGACCGGGTGACCGCGTTCGACGGCCAGTCGATGGACACGTGGGGCGACTTCGTCTCGCTCGCCCAGGCCCATGCCGGGACCACCGTCGACCTCACCGTCGAGCGTGGCGGCCAGACCATCGAGCTCCCGGTCACCATCGGCTGGCAGCTCACCGACGCCTCCGCCCAGCAGCTCGGGCTGCAGGAGGGCGACCGGGTCACCGCGGTCGACGGCCGGCCCGTCACCCTCTACTCCGATCTCGTCGGCGCCCTCGCGACCACCGACGGCCCGGTCGTGATCGACTACTCGAGGATCGAGGCCGACGGCACCGTCGAGGGGACCACCGAGGTCACCGGTCCGCTCACCATCGTCCCCGACGGTTCCAAGGGCCAGGTCGGCATCACCCGGGAGCTCGTCGCCGAGAAGGCCTCGATCGTCGGCGCCGTGCCGGCCGCCGCCTCGCAGTTCGGCGACATCGTCGTCGGGTCGGTGCAGGGCATGGGCCGGCTGTTCTCGCCGACCGGGCTCGGCAACCTCTTCCACCAGGTGACGACGGCCACCGACGATTCCGCGAGCTCGACCGCCGGCTCCGCCTCCAGCTCCGGGTCGTCCTCGAGCAGCTCGAGCTCCGGTTCGGGCGTGTCGTCCTCGTCGGCCGACGCCGACCGACCCATGTCGATCATCGGGATCGTGAACGTCGGAGGCCAGATCGGTGAGCAGGTGGGCTGGGTCGGTGTGCTGGGCATCCTCGCCCTCGTCAACATCTTCCTCGGTCTCATCAACCTGGTGCCGCTGCTGCCGCTCGACGGCGGGCACATCGTGGTGGCCTGCTACGAGGAGATCCGCAGCCGCATCAGCCACACCGTCTACCGGGTGAACATGGCCAAGCTGCTGCCCGTCACCTACGTCGTGCTCCTGCTCATCGTGGGCCTCGGGCTGTCGACGATGTACCTCGACATCGTCAAGCCGATCAACCTCAACTGACATCGCACCCGTAGGGTTGGACCCGTGAGCGAGCTCGCCCCCCAGACCCGGTACCCCCGACGCCCGACGCGCCAGCTGAAGGTCGGCGACGTCGCCGTCGGCGGCGGCGCGCCGATCTCGATCCAGTCGATGACGACGACCAAGACGGCCGACGTCGAGGGCACCCTCCAGCAGATCTACGCCCTGGCCGGTGCCGGCTGCGACATCGTGCGCTGCACCTGCAACGAGGTCGAGGCCGCTGAGGGCCTGGCCCAGATCGTGCCCCGGTCGCCTATCCCGATCATCGCCGACATCCACCACCAGTACCGCCGGGCGCTCGAGGCCATGGAGGCCGGGGTGCAGGGGCTACGCCTCAACCCCGGCAACATCCGCCGGCCCGAGCACATCAAGGCCGTCGCCTCCGAGGCCCGCGACCGCGGCATCCCGATCCGCATCGGCGTCAACGGCGGTTCGCTCGACCCGGCCCTGTACGAGAAGCACGGCGGCCTCACCGCCGAGGCCATGGTCGAGTCGGCCCAGCAGGAGCTCGCCTACTTCGACGAGGTCGGCTTCACCGACATCAAGATCTCGGTGAAGGCCTCCAACGTGGCGCTCATGATCGACGCCTACCGGCTGCTGGCCGACACGGTCGACTACCCGCTCCACCTCGGCGTCACCGAGGCCGGCCCGCCTCCCGCCGGGCTGGTGAAGGCCACCGCCGGCATGGCCACCCTGCTGGCCGAGGGCATCGGCGACACCATCCGCTACTCGCTCACCGCCGACCCGGTCGAAGAGGTCCGCGCCGGGCGCTGGCTGCTCGAGTCGCTCGGCCTGCGCGAGCGCCGCGGCCTCGACCTCATCGCCTGCCCCTCGTGCGGCCGGGCCGAGGTCGACGTCATCGAGGTGGCGGGCAAGGCCCAGACCGCGCTCGACGGCATGAACATCCCGATCCAGGTGGCCGTCATGGGCTGCGTGGTCAACGGCCCGGGCGAGGCCCGCGAGGCCGACCTCGGCATCGCCGCCGGCCGCAAGCGGGGCCACCTGTTCGTGAAGGGCCAGGTCGTGAAGGTGGTCCCCGAGCCCGAGATGGTCGACGCCCTCGTCGAGTGGGCCGGCATCATCGCGGAGGGCGGGGTCGAGGAGGCCCTGCGCCGCAAGGACGACTCCGCCGCCGCCGAGGCCGAGGCCGACCGGGCCCTGCTGCTCGACGAGAAGGGCGACGACGCCAACCACGCCGCCGAGCACATCGAGCTCATCCGCAAGCTCGACCAGTCCTGACCCTTCCGGCGCGCGGACCTACTCAGCGGCTCGCGGCCCCACCCACTCCCGTTCTTGTCGCGCTTTCCCGTCACCGGTGACAGGAAAGCGCGACAAGAACGGGAGGGCGGGGGTCAGAACGGCTGGGGGAGGGGTGTCGGGGGGTCGCCTAGCATCGACGCCCTATGGCCAAGCAGCCCGTGCTCACCCCCCAGGCGGACGATTTCCCCCGCTGGTACCAGGACGTCGTCGCCAAGGCGGAGATGGCCGACAACGGCCCCGTGCGCGGCACGATGGTCATCCGCCCGTACGGGTACTCCATCTGGGAGCAGATGCAGGCCGAGGTCGACCGCCGCATCAAGCTCGCCGGCGCCAAGAACGCCTACTTCCCGCTGTTCATCCCCGAGAGCTACCTGAAGCGCGAGGCCGAGCACGTCGAGGGCTTCAGCCCCGAGCTGGCCGTGGTCACCGTCGCCGGCGGCAAGGAGCTCGAGGAGCCCGTGGTCGTGCGGCCCACCTCCGAGACCGTCATCGGTGAGTTCATGGCCAAGTGGACCCAGAGCTACCGCGACCTGCCCCTGCTGCTGAACCAGTGGGCCAACGTCGTGCGCTGGGAGCTGCGCCCCCGGGTGTTCCTGCGCACCAGCGAGTTCCTCTGGCAGGAGGGCCACACCGCCCACGTCGACGAGGTCGACGCCCGCGCCTACGCGGAGCGCATCCTCCACGAGGTCTACGCCTCGTTCATGCGCGACGTGCTCGCCATGCCCGTGGTGGTCGGTCGCAAGACGGCCAAGGAGCGCTTCGCCGGCGCCACCAACACCATGACCACTGAGGCGATGATGGGCGACGGCAAGGCCCTCCAGATGGGCACCAGCCACGAGCTGGGCCAGAACTTCGCCAAGGCCTTCGACATCCAGTACCTCGACGCCGAGGGCACCCAGCAGCACGCCTGGACCACCTCGTGGGGCGTCTCCACCCGCATGGTCGGCGGTCTCATCATGTGCCACGGCGACGACAACGGCCTGCGCATCCCGCCGGTGCTCGCCCCCGTGCAGGCCGTGGTCATGGCCGTGCGCGACGACGACGCCGTCATCGACCGCTGCCGCACTCTCGCCGCCGAGCTCACCGCGGCGGGTGTGCGCGTCGAGCTCGACGTGCGGGTCGAGACCTCGATGGGCCGTCGGGCCACCGACTGGGAGCTCAAGGGTGTGCCCGTGCGCCTCGAGCTCGGCCCCCGTGACCTCGCCGAGAACGTGGTCACCCTGGCCCGCCGAGTGGGGGGCACCAAGGAGCCGGTGTCGCTCGACGGCATCGCCGCCGCGATGGCCACCGCCCTCGACGAGGCCCAGGCCACGCTGCTGGCCGAGGCCACCGAGCGCCGCGACAGCCGCACCGTCGAGGTGTCGACCATCGCCGAGGCCGCGGCCGCCGCTGCCACCGGCTGGGCCCGCATCCCCTGGAGCGCGCTGGGCACCGAGGGCGAGGCCGAGCTGGCCAAGGAGAGCGTCACCGTGCGCTGCCTGGTGATGCCCGACGGCTCGCTGCCGTCGAGCGACGACGCCGACGGCGCCATCGCCATCGTCGCCCGCTCCTACTGACCCTCCGGTGGCCTCGGGGCGACGCCCGGGTGAACGCTCGCGGGACGGTCGTGGCGGGGTGGGCCTATACTCCTCGGAGTTCGCAATCGTTCGTAGTTCGACGAAGGCGTGGGCTTCCGGCCCACGCCTTCTGTTTGGAATGGCTGCGTTTCGGGTGGCCCGTGGCCTTCGGAACGGGCCTGACGCCCGGCGGACGACCACAGACAGACACACACCGCACACCGAGAGAGGAGGTCCTGACCATGAGCGTCCCGGAACGTGTCCGAGCCATCATCGAGCCCCTCGTGGCGGCCCAGGACCTCGAGCTGTTCGACCTCGAGCAGGCCGGCTCCGTGCTGCGCGTCACCGTCGACAAGGCCGGCGGCGCCGACATGAAGGAGATCGCCGCCACCACGCGGGCCATCTCCCGGGCCCTCGACGAGCACGACCCGATCGCAGGCCAGTACACCCTCGAGGTGTCGAGCCCCGGCCTCGAGCGTCCGCTGCGCACCCCGGCCCACTGGGCCTGGGCGGTGGGCCGCCAGGTCTCCATCAAGACCACACCGAACCACCCCGCCGGCCGCCGCTTCGCCGGCACCGTCACCTCCGCCACCGACACCACCGTCACCGTGGCGCTCGACGAGCCCGTGGGTGAGTCCCTCACCCTCCCGTTCGACGAGATCGAGAAGGCCCGCACCACCTTCGAGTGGGGCCCCGCGCCCAAGCCGGGCGGGCCGAAGAACAAGAACACGCCCACCACCAAGCCGACCACGCAGAAGAAGAAGGTCCAGCCGTGATGAACTCACCCGACCTCATCGAGGCCCTCCAGGCCCTCGCCGTCGACAAGGGCATCTCCGTCGACACGCTGTTCGGCGCCCTCGCCGACGCCTTCGAGTCGGCCTACAAGCGCCTCCCCGACGCCCAGGAGTACGCCTGGGTCATCATCGACCCCGACACGGGCGAGATCCGGGTCATGGCCCAGGAGCTCGACGAGGACGGCGTCGCCATCGGCGAGGAGTTCGACGTCACCCCGCCGCCCGAGGTGTGGGGCCGCGTGGCCGCTCAGACCATGAAGCAGGTCATGAGCCAGCGCATCCGTGAGGCCGAGCGCGAGATGAAGTACGAGGAGTACGCCGGCCGCGAGGGCGACATCGTCACCGGCATCATCCAGCAGACCGACGCCCGCTACACGCTGCTCGACCTCGGCCGGGTCGAGGCCCTCATGCCCCAGGCCGAGCAGGTGCCCTACGAGCGCCCCGAGCCCGGCGCCCGGGTGAAGGCCTACATCGTCGAGGTCCGCAAGACCGCCAAGGGCCCGCAGATCGTGGTGAGCCGCACCCACCCCGGCCTCATCAAGCGCCTGTTCGAGCTCGAGGTCCCCGAGATCGCCGACGGCGTCGTCGAGATCAAGGCCTGCGCCCGGGAACCAGGTGCCCGCACCAAGATCGCCGTCTGGTCGAACGACTCCAACGTCGACCCCGTGGGTGCCTGTGTCGGCGCCCGAGGCGCTCGCGTCCGCATGGTCGTGAACGAGCTCCGCGGCGAGAAGATCGACATCGTCCCCTTCTCCGACGAGCCCGCCGACTTCGTCATGAAGGCGCTCTCCCCGGCGAAGGTCAAGGAGGTCCGGATCCACGAGGACACCGGTACCGCCGAGGTCATCGTCCCCGACTACCAGCTGTCGCTCGCCATCGGCAAGGAGGGCCAGAACGCCCGCCTCGCCGCCCGCCTCACCGGCTGGCGCGTCGACATCAAGAGCGAGACCCAGCTGGCCGAGGAAGAGGCCTACAACGACCAGGACTGGGCCGAGGGCGAGTGGGTCGTCGACCCCGAGACCGGCGAGCAGGTCTGGCAGCCGGCCGAGGGTGGCGAGGCCATGTCGGTCGAGGCCTACGCCCAGGCGAGCGCCGAGCAGGAGGCCGAGGGCGAGGCTCTGGCCGAGGCCGTCGCCACCGAGATCGTCGCCGAGATCATCGTCGAGGAGATGGTCGAAGAGGCCATCGAGGAGGCGATCGAGGAAGCCATCGTCGAGGAGGTCCTCGAGGAGCTGGTCGAGGAGGCCATCGCCGAGGAGATCGTCGAAGAACTGATCGAGGAGGCCATCGTCGAGGAAGCCCTCGCCGAGGCCCTTGAGGAAGCCGAGGAGGAGGCCGCTACGGTGGCCGACGACTCCGACGAGGGCGACGGTCCGGCGTAAGCCGAACGGCGCCGTTCGTGCGCGACCCCCGGTCGCGCGAGGATGGAGGCCCCTTCCCGCCTGTGGGACGGGGCCAGAACACAAGGGGTGCGCCGGGCGGCGTGCCCCCGTGTCGAGAAGACTGAGGTCGCAGTTGCCCGGAAACATTCGCGTCTACGAGCTTGCACGAGAGCTCGGGCTCACCAACAAGGAGACGCTCGATCTCTGCATCGCGCTCGGGATCGGCGTGAAGAGCCACTCGTCGAGTGTCGTCGAGCCTCAGGCCGACCGCGTCCGCCGCAAGGCCGAGCGCGAGGGCCTCATCCGCGACGTCCAGCCCGAGGAGCCGGAGAAGAAGCCGGCCAAGGGCAAGGCCAAGAAGGCCGACGCCGAGGCTCCCGCGCCCGCCGCCGAGGCCCCGGCTCCCGCCGCTGAGGCGCCCGCGACCGAGGCTCCGGCCCCCGCCGCCGAGGCCCCTGCTCCGGCTCCCGCCGAGGCCCCCGCTCCCGCTCCGGCCCCCGAGGCCCCGGCGCCCGCCGCCGAGGCGCCCGCGCCGGCAGCACCGGCCCCCGAGCCTGCTCCGGCCGAGACACCCGCCCCGGCGCCCGCCGCCGAGGCCCCCGCCGCTCCGGCCCCGCCGAAGCGCGTCATCGCCTCCTCGGGCAGCCAGGGCCCCACGCCGCGTCCGGCGCCTCCCGCCCCGGCCCCCGCGCCCCGGCCGCAGGCGCCCGCCGCCTCCGCGCCGGCCGAGGCCCCTGCCCGCCCCGCCGAGCAGCTGCCGGCCGACCCCGGCCAGCGCGGCCCCGTGGCCCCGCCCCCCGGCCGGCCTCCGGTCGCCCCGTCGGGCAAGCCCATCCCGCCCCCTCCCGGGCGCCCGCCGATCTCCTCGACCGGCAAGCCGATCCCGCCCCCTCCGGGCATGCGCCGCGCTCCGGCCGGTGGTCCCCCCGGTCGTCCGGGTGGCCCCGGTGCCGGTCGTCCCAGCGGCCCCGGCGGCGCCGGGCGTCCCATGGGCGGCGGCGGTCCCCGTCCCGCCGGTGGTCCCGGTGGCGGTGGTCCCGGTGGTGGCCCTGGTGGTCGTCCCGGCGGTCCCGGTGGTGGGCCCGGCGGTCGTCCCGGCGGTCCCGGTGGCGGCCGTCCCGGTGGCCCGGGTGGCCCCCGTCGCCCGCAGCGCCGCAAGGGTCGTCGCCGTCGCAACCGCGACGAGCTCCAGCCGATGGAGGCCGCGAGCTACACCCCGCGTGAAGCCCCGGTCCCCGACGGCATGATCGTGGTCGAGCGCGCCTCGACCCCGCAGGAGCTCGGCCCCAAGCTGAACCGCACGGCGGCCGACGTCGTCCGCTTCCTCATGCAGCAGGGCGAGATGGTCACGGCCACCCAGTCCCTCAACGACGACATGATCGAGCTCTTCGCCGCCGAGATCGGCGCGGAGATCCGCCTCGTCAACCCGGGTGAGGAGCAGGAGGTCGAGCTGCTCAAGCTGCTCGACGTCGACGACGAGGTCGATGACGAGATCTACGAGTCCTGGCCGGTCCGCCCGCCGGTGATCACCGTGATGGGCCACGTCGACCACGGCAAGACCAAGCTCCTCGACCAGATCCGCAACGCCAACGTGGTCGCCGGTGAGGCGGGTGGCATCACCCAGCACATCGGCGCCTACCAGGTCGTCAAGGAGGGTCGCGCCCTCACGTTCCTCGACACCCCCGGCCACGAGGCGTTCACCGCCATGCGGGCCCGCGGTGCCGAGGCCACCGACATCGTCATCCTCGTGGTGGCGGCCGACGACGGCGTCATGCCCCAGACCATCGAGGCGCTCAACCACGCCAAGGCGGCCGAGGTCCCGATCGTCGTCGCCATCAACAAGATCGACCGCGAGAACGCCGACCCCAACCGGGTCATGCAGCAGCTCTCCGAGCACGGCCTCGTCCCCGAGTCCTGGGGCGGCGACACCGTCATGGTCGAGGTCTCCGCCCTGCAGAACCTGGGCATCGACGACCTCCTCGAGAACGTCCTCGTGCTCGCCGAGCTCGAAGACCTGCGGGCCACGCCCGACGGTCGGGCCCGCGGCGTCGTGCTCGAGTCCAACCTCGACATCGGCCGTGGCCCCGTCGCCACGATCCTCGTGCAGCACGGCACCCTGAAGGTCGGTGACCCGCTGGTCGCCGGCGCCGCCTGGGGCCGTGTCCGTGCGCTCATCGACGACAAGGGCAAGCAGGTCAAGGAAGCCGGCCCGTCGGCGCCGGTGCAGGTCCTCGGCCTCTCCGACGTCGCCATCTCCGGCGACCGCTTCGTCATCGCCCCCGACGAGAAGACGGCCTCCAAGGTCGCCTCCACCCGGGAGCACTGGCTGCGGGTGGCGTCGATCGGCCGTGAGGCCCACGCCATGAGCGGCGGCGCCAAGCTCGAGGACATCTTCCAGCAGATCCAGGCCGGCGAGACCGCCACCCTGAACCTGATCGTGAAGGCCGACGTCACCGGCTCGCTCGAGGCCCTCACCGAGAGCCTCCGCAAGCTGGAGCGCGACGAGGTCAAGATCGCCTTCGTGCACCGCGCCGTCGGCGGCATCACCCAGAACGACGTCCAGCTGGCCGCCACCTCGAACGCCACGATCATCGGCTTCAACGTGCGTCCCGACCGCTCCGCCAGGGAGCTCGCCGACGCCGAACGGGTCGAGATCCGGACCTACGAGATCATCTACCAGATCCTCGAGGACATCCAGAACGCCGTGCTGGGCCTGCTCCAGCCGGAGTTCGAAGAGGTGGTCACCGGCGAAGCCGAGGTCCGGGAGATCTTCCGGGTGCCCCGCGTCGGCGCCATCGCCGGCTGCTACGTCACCAACGGCGTCATCACCCGAGGCTCGAAGGTCCGCTTCCTCCGGGAGGGCACCATCATCTGGAAGGGCAGCATCGCCTCGCTGCGGCGCTTCAAGGACGACGTCCGCGAGGTCGCCACCGGCTTCGAGTGCGGCATCGGCCTCACCGACTTCCAGGACCTCAAGCCCGGCGACGTCATCGAGACCTTCGAGGACCGGGAGATCCCCCGGACCTAGGTCCACCGGCTGGTCGGCGACCGGACCCTCGCAGGGTGCGGTCGCCGCCGTAGCCTGTCCCCGTGGCCCTGTACGTGCTGGCACTGGCCGTCGACGTACGGATCCCCGAGGCGCAGTCCCTCAAGGACAAGCGCTCCGTGATCCGAACGATCCTCGACGGCGCTCGCCGGCGCTTCGGGGCCAGCACCGCCGAGACCGGCCTGCTCGACCTCCACCAGCGCTCGGAGCTGGGGTTCGTCGTGGTCGCCGGCTCGGTGGGCCAGGCCACCGACCTGATCGACACCGTCGAGCGGTTCGTGTGGTCGTTCCCCGAGATCGAGGTCGTGGCATCCGAGCGCCACTGGATGGAGGTCGAGCGATGAGCCGCAGGAGCAACCACGGGTCCGCCCGCCAGTACCCGCGCACCGCTCGCCTCAACGAGCTGCTCCGGGAGATCCTGGCCGACGAGCTCGAGCACCTCGACGACGACCGCCTCCAGATGCTGACCATCACCTCGGTCGACATCGACGGCGACCTGCGCCGCGCCGCGGTCTTCTACGACTCGCTGGCCGGTGAGGACGGCGACGAGGAGGTGCTCGAGGCGCTGGGCGAGCTGCGCTGGAAGCTGCAGCGCGCCATCGGCCGTGAGGCCCGCATCAAGCACACGCCCGAGCTGAGCTTCGCGCCCGACCCCGCCGTGCGCGCCGGTGCCCGCATCGACGAGCTGCTCACCGTGCTGCCCGAGCCCACCGCCACCGTCGACCCCGACCTCTACGTCGAGGGGACCGAGGGCGTCACCCCGCCCGCGCCCGCCGCGCCCACCGACGCCACCGAGGTCACCGAGGGTGCTGCCGTCGCCGAGGCCACCGAAGCTCCCGAGGCCACCGAGTCGTGAGCCGCCGCCGGGGCGCCGACGGCCCCGACGGGCTGGTCGTGGTCGACAAGGAGGCGGGCTGGACCTCCCACGACGTGGTGGCCAAGTCGCGCGGCCTGCTCGGCACCCGCAAGGTCGGCCACTCCGGCACCCTCGACCCCGACGCCACCGGCATCCTGCTGCTCGGCGTGGGTCGGGTCACCCGGCTGCTGCGGTTCCTCACCGCGCTGCCCAAGACCTACACCTGCGACATCGTGCTCGGCACCGAGACCTCCACCCTCGACGACTCGGGTGAGGTCACCGCCACCCACGACATGGCCGGCACCACCTTCGCCGCCGTCGAGGCCGCCGCCGTGGGCCTCACCGGCGACATCATGCAGGTGCCGCCGATGGTGTCGGCGGTGAAGATCGACGGCAAGCGCCTCCACGAGCTCGCCCGCGAGGGTATCGAGGTCGAGCGCCAGCCCCGACCGGTCACCATCCACCGCTTCACCGTCACGCCCACCGACGACCCGCTCGTGGTGCGGGCCGAGGTCGAGTGCTCGTCGGGCACCTACGTGCGCACCCTGGCCGCCGACCTGGGCCACGCCCTCGGCGGGGGAGCGCACCTGCGCGACCTGCGGCGCACCGCCATCGGCTCGTTCACCCTCGACCAGGCCCGCCCGCTGGCCGAGGTCTCACCCGAGGTGCTGCTGACCCCGGCCGAGGCCCTGCGCGACTACCCGCAGGTCGTGGCCACCGAGGCCGACGTCGTCGACGTGGGCCACGGCAAGGTCCTCGAGCGCGGCGACCGCTTCGTCGGCGACGGGCCGTGGGCCGTGGTCGACGGCACCGGTCGTCTGCTTGCCGTCTACGGCGCCCACCGGGGAACGACCGTGAAGCCCGAGGTCGTCGTCGCCCCCGCTGGGGAGGGCCCCGCCGCCGCTGCTCCCGTCCCGGCACCCGACGAGACCGGGGCCCCGCCCTCGTCGGTCGAGGCCGACGGGCGGTAGCGTGCCCGACGCCATGGAAGTCCTCCGCGACCCCGCGACCTGCCCCCGACCCGAACAGGGCACCGCAGTCACGATCGGTGCCTTCGACGGCGTGCACCGCGGCCACCGCACCGTCATCCGGGCCCTGCAGCAGCGGGCCGCCGAGGAAGGCCTGCGCACGGCGGTCATCACCTTCGACCGCCACCCCGCCGCTGTGGTGCGGCCCGAGTCGGCCCCGCTGCTGCTCACCGACCTCGACCAGAAGCTCGAGCTGCTCGCCGACTGCGGCGTCGACTACACGCTGGTGATCCGCTTCGACGAGGAGCGCTCCCAGGAGCCGGCCTCCGAGTTCGTCGAGCAGGTCCTGAGCGAGTGCCTCAACACCAAGCTGGTCGCCGTCGGCGAGGACTTCCACTTCGGCCACGGCCGGTCGGGCAACGTCGCGCTGCTGCGGGAGATGGGCGCCGGGCTCGGGTTCGAGGTCATCGGCCACGAGCTGGTCGACGCCGAGGGCAACCCGGCCGAGGGCGAGTCGGTGTCGTCGACCCGCATCCGCAAGGCCCTGCGTGATGGCGACCTCGCCGCCGCCAACGAGATGCTCGGGCGGCCCCACGAGGTCCGCGGCGTGGTCGATCACGGCGACAAGCGGGCCCGGGAGCTCGGCTTCCGCACCGCCAACCTCGACGTGCCCGCCACGACCTGCCTCCCGGCCGACGGCATCTACGCGGGCTGGTACGTCACCCCCGACGGCGTGCGCCGTCCCACGGCGATCTCGCTCGGCAAGCGCCCCACGTTCTACGAGCGGGCCGACGCGTCGCTGCTCGAGGCGCACCTCATCGACTTCGACGGCGACCTCTACGGCCAGCCGGCCCGGGTGCAGTTCGTCGAGCGCCTGCGCGACGAGCTCAAGTTCGACTCCGTCGAGGCCCTGATCGAGCAGATGGCCCGCGACGTCGACCAGTCCCGCACCATCCTCACCGGCCCCTGACCGAACCCGTGGCTCAGATCGTCACGCTCCTGGTGACGTACTGAGCCAGAGGGGTCGAGCGGGGAGGGGCTACCAGGGCTCGTCGGGGACGGAGAAGGCTTCGCTGTAGGGGCGCATCGCCTGACGGCGGGCGGGCAGGTCGAGGCCGAGGCGCTCGGGCTCGTAGATCACCTTGCCGTGGCGCTCGCGCTGGTGGGTGTCGTTGTAAGCCTGGATGGCGGCCAGGGAGTCGTCGGTCAGCGGCTGGTCGGCCAGCTCGTAGATGCGGCGCACGGTGCCGATGTCGTCGGCCATGAAGTCACCGAAGAGGATGTCCATCGACTGGTCGGCCGGCAGCAGGTGGCGGTCGCGCATGGCGGCGTTGAGCATCGTCTCGAGCCGGTCGGCCCAGTAGCCGGAGATGGCCACGGGGTCGACGGGGTCGAGCGAGGTGCGCGCCGAGTAGCAGACCATCGTCGACATCGAGACCATCACCGACACGGGGTCGCGGTGGGTGACGAGCACGGTGGCGTCGGGGAAGGTGGAGATCAGCGGCCCGAACTGCTCGAGGTGCTGGGGCGACTTCAGGATCCAGCGCTCGCCCCCACGCAGCCACTGCATCGCCTTGAGCACCGTCTTCATGTACCCGTAGTGCGGGGTCTGGTCGTGGGCCAGGTAGTACTCCCGCCACGACGGCATCGGGGCCATGGTGTCGAAGAGCATCGTGGAGAAGTCGATGGCGAGGAGCTGGATCTCCTCGTGCACGTGCCACGTGGTCATCTCGTGCATGCGCTTGAAGTGGGGCATGAGCACGTCCATGGCGCCGAGGCTCATCTCGGTGCGGGCGATGCGGGGGTCGTCGTCGGTGCCGACCAGCTCGGCCTCGGCGGGGAACGGCACCGGCTGGATGCTCTCCCAGTAGGGCAGCGAGCGCAGGGCCGGGTCGGAGGAGATCAGGTTGTGGAGGTGGGTGGTGCCCGTGCGGGGCAGCCCGGCGATCACCATCGGCGCCGCGATCTCGACGTCGTGGATCTCGGGGTGGCGGGCGAGGAGGTCGGTGAGCAGCAGCCGGTTCATGAGCAGGCCGGTGATCATCCCGGCGGCCGACACCCGGCCCATGGGGGAGAGGCCGGCCTCGGTGTCGAGGGCCCGCAGCAGCACGTCCATGCGCTCGACGAAGTCCATCGAGCCGAAGTCGTCGAGGCCGGTCTGCAGCGCCGCCGCTGTCATCAGGGCGTCGCCGTTCAGCTCGACGTCGGCGGCCATGCCCCCGACGGCGTCGACGATCGCCCGGGCATCAGGCGAGAACTCCGGGTCGGCGAGGTCGGTGAGGCGCACGGGCTCGGGGCGCGCGCTGGTGTCGGTCATGATGTCCCCCTGTGCGGCCGTCCCCCCGGAGGGCCGAAGCGCATCGTAGACCTCGTGCCCGGCCCGGCGTTCCGCCATGTGGACAGGGCCCGGGAGCCCCCGGGTGGGACAGGTCAGCCCGCCCTGCTAGCCTCGATGGGTCGGTGTGCCGTCCCGGTACACCCGCATCCGCTTCCGGCTGCGCCAGGTGCTTCCCCTCTCGAGGGAGCGCGCAGCGGGCCACGAAGCCGGGTCCGACACCCACGTAAGGAACTGCATGTCATCTGATCCCGCCAACCTGCCCCCCAAGGGCGGCACCATCGCCGAGCATCGGCTGCACGAGACCGACACCGGTTCTCCCGAGGTGCAGATCGCACTGCTCACCGACCGCATCAACCACCTCACCGAGCACCTGAAGGTCCACAAGAAGGACCATCACAGCCGGCGAGGGCTCCTGATGCTGGTGGGTCGGCGCCGCCGCCTTCTCGACTACGTCAAGAAGAACGACGTCGAGCGATACCGGGCGATCATCGCCAAGCTCGGCCTGCGCCGCTAGCGAGGCTCTACGGAGGGCGACCCCTGGGGTCGCCCTCTGCTCGTTCCGACCCGACCGGGCCGGAGCACATTCGAACACCGGCGACGAAGCGTCCTCAGTTGCCGGTGGTGAGCGACCGGACCGATCCCGATCGGGCCGCTCACCACTGGGAACTGGTGCCGCCGTCGCCACGAGACGGGCCACGAAGGCCCGACACGAAGGAGACACCCCATGGCAGACGCCATCTCCACCGAGGTCCTCATCCCGGGCGCCCCGGAGAAGACCCTGACCTTCTCGACCGGCAAGCTCGCCGGCCTGGCCGACGGTGCCGTCGAGGTCCAGATCGGTGACACCGTCATCCTGGTCACCGCCACCGCCTCCAAGTCGGCTCGCGAGGGCGCGGACTTCTTCCCGCTCACCGTCGACATCGAGGAGCGCATGTACGCCGCCGGGCGCATCCCCGGCTCGTTCTTCCGTCGTGAGGGCAAGGCCCCTGACCAGGCCATCCTCACCTGCCGCCTGATGGACCGCCCGCTGCGTCCGTGCTTCCCCGACGGCTTCCGCAACGAGGTCCACGTGGTGGGCACCACCCTGGCCGCCGATCTCGTGAACCCCCACGACGTCCCCGCCATCAACGGCGCCAGCGCCGCCCTGATGCT
Source organism: Acidimicrobiales bacterium (assembly GCA_965279255.1). Lineage (GTDB taxonomy): Bacteria > Actinomycetota > Acidimicrobiia > Acidimicrobiales > Acidimicrobilacustridaceae > CAMFLJ01. The sequence continues at coordinate 2,587,650 of OZ257146.1, read as the reverse complement.
CTCCGGCATCCCCTTCGACGGCCCCATCGGCGCCGTCCGCATCGCCTTCACCACCGAGGGCACCTGGATCCCGCACCCCACCTACGAAGAGGGCGAGGAGTCCACCTTCGAGATGGTCGTGGCCGGCCGTGCCCTGGGTGACGACGACGTCGCCATCTCCATGGTCGAGGCCGGCGGCACCGAGGCCTCGTGGCCCGCCTTCCAGGACGGCGCCCCGAAGGTCGACGAGGACGTCCTCGCCGGTGGCCTCGAGGCCGCCAAGCAGTACATCCTCCAGTCGATCGCCGCCCAGAAGGCCCTCATGGCCGCCGCCGGCGTCAAGGACCCGATGCCCTACTCGGTCAGCAGCGACTACTCGCCCGAGATCCTCGCGGCGATGGAGACCAAGCGCGAGCTGATCCTCGGCACGCAGGTCATCGCCGACAAGCACGATCGCCTCGCCGCCGAGGCCGCCCTCCGCGACGAGCTCGTCGCCGAGCTGGCCCCGCAGTTCGACGGCGTCGACGGTGCCGAGAAGCAGCTCAAGGCCGCCTTCCGCTCGGTCACCAAGCAGGTCGTCCGCAGCCGCATCGTCAACGAGGGCGCCCGCATCGACGGCCGTGGCCCGAAGGACATCCGGCCGCTGTCGTCCGAGGTCGGGTTCCTCCCGTCGGTGCACGGCTCCGGCCTCTTCCAGCGTGGCGAGACCCAGGTGCTGAACGTCACCACCCTCGGCATGCCCCGCATGGAGCAGATGATCGACGCCCTCGGCAACGTCACCCGCAAGCGCTACATGCACCACTACAACTTCCCGCCGTACTCCACCGGTGAGACCGGCTTCATGCGTGGCCCGAAGCGCCGCGAGATCGGTCACGGCATGCTCGCCGAGCGTGCCCTCGTGCCGGTGCTGCCCTCGCCCGAGGAGTTCGCCTACACGATCCGCACCGTCTCCGACGTGCTGTCGTCGAACGGCTCCACCTCGATGGGCTCCGTCTGCGGCTCGACCCTCTCGATGATGGACGCCGGCGTGCCCCTCCGGGCCCCGGTCGCCGGCATCGCCATGGGCCTCGTGTTCGCCGACGGCAAGTACACGACCCTCACCGACATCCTCGGCGCCGAGGATGCCTTCGGCGACATGGACTTCAAGGTGGCCGGCACCTCCGAGTTCGTCACCGCCCTGCAGCTCGACACCAAGATCGACGGCATCCCCGCCGACGTCCTGGCCCAGGCCCTGCAGCAGGCCAAGGAGGCCCGCCTCCAGATCCTCGAGGTCATGGCCGGCGCCATCGCCGAGCCGCGCGACGAGGTCGGTGCCACGGCCCCGAAGATCGTCAGCTTCGAGATCCCGATGGACAAGATCGGCGAGGTCATCGGGCCCAAGGGCAAGGTCATCAACGCCATCCAGCAGGAGACCGGCGCCGACATCTCCGTCGACGACGACGGCAGCGTCGGCCGGGTCAGCATCGGCTCCACCGACTCCGGTGCGGTGCAGGAGGCCGAGCGGCAGATCCGCCTCATCCTCAACCCGCCCACCGCCGAGGTCGGGCAGGTCTACCAGGGCAAGGTCGTGAACGTCACCAAGTTCGGTGCGTTCGTGAACATCCTCCCGGGCCGTGACGGCCTGCTGCACATCTCCAAGATCGGTGGCGGCAAGCGCATCGACAAGGTCGAGGACGTCCTCGACCTTGGCGATTCCGTCGAGGTCCGCGTCGACGACGTCGACCCCAACGGCAAGGTCTCCCTCTCGCTGGCCTCCGCTCCCGCGGCGGCCGAGGGCGAGTCCTCCTCGTCCGAGCGCAGCGACCGTGGCGATCGCGGCGACCGTGGCGGCGACGCCCCGGCCGCGTCGGCCCCGGCGGCCGAGGCCGACAACGGCGCCGAGCGCGAGTACGTCTCGTTCGAGGACGCCTTCGACAGCGAGATCTCTGCAGAGCTGGGCGACCTCGGTCCGGCCGGCGACGACCGTGGCGGCGAGAGCCGTGGCGGTGGCGGCGGCCGTGGTCGTGGTGGCCGTGGAGGTGGCGGCCGTCGCCGCTGACCTCACATCCTCGGGGTCGGCTCTGACCGACCCCGGCATCGAACGTTCCGAGCTGGCCTCGGGTGTGCGCGTCGTCACCGAGCGCATGCCCGAGGCCAGATCGGTCAGCGTCGGCATGTGGTTCGCCGTGGGCTCGCGCGACGAGCCCGAGCCCATCGCCGGCGCCTCGCACTTCCTCGAGCACCTGCTGTTCAAGGGCACCGAGCAGCGTTCCGCCCGCTCGATCGCCCTCGCAGTCGACGCCGTGGGCGGCGAGATGAACGCCTACACGAGCCGCGAGCACACGGCGTACTACCTGCGCCTGCCCGTGGCCGAGCTCGAGCCCGGCCTGCGCCTGCTCGCCGACGTCGTGAGCGAGCCGGCGTTCCGGCCCAATGAGCTCGACGCCGAGCGCGAGGTCATCGTCGAGGAGATCCTCATGAGTGAGGACACCCCCGACGACCTCGTGCTCACGGCGCTCTACGAGAGCCTCTACCCGGGGCACCCGCTCGGCCGCGAGACCCTCGGCTCCCGCGAGTCCGTCGAGGCCATGGGCCGCGACGACGTCGCCGCCTTCCACCAGCGGTGGTACCGGCCCCGCAACCTCGTGATCGCGGCGGCCGGCGACCTCGCCCACGACCGCGTGCTCGCCGCCGTCGACGGCCTGTTCGACCTCGGCGAGCCCGGTGTCGCCCCCGAGCGCCACACCCCGGGCACCGACGTCGTGCCGCTGGTCGTCATCGACCGGCCCACCGAGCAGTCCCACGTGGCCGTCGGGTGGCGTGCGCTGCCCGTCGACGACGACGACCGCTACGCCCTCTGGGTCGCCAACCACGTCCTCGGTGGGGGGATGTCGAGCCGCCTGTTCCAGGAGATCCGCGAAGAGCGGGGCCTGGCCTACACGGTGTTCTCGTCACCCTCGTCGTACAGCGACGTCGGGTCACTGGTGATCTACACCGGCACCACCCCGAACCGCCTCGGCGAGCTGCTGCAGGTCGTCGACGACACCGTCGGCGGCCTCGTCGCCGACGGCATCACCGACGAGGAGCACACCGTCGCCCTCGGCTACCTCGAAGGCTCGATGCTGCTCGGCCTCGAGGACAGCGGCTCGCGCATGGCCCGGCTCGGCTCGGGCATCACCGCCCGCGACGACGTCATCTCCGTCGACGAGCACGTGCGCCGCATCCGGGCCGTCACGCCCTCCGACGTCCACCGGGTGCTGCACCGGGTCTTCGACGGGCCACGGGCCGTCGCTGCCGTCGGGCCCCTCGGCGGCGGAACGCCTGCCCTCGAGACGTTCGCCCGGCGCTAAGTTCCAACCATGTCATTGAAGGTCGGTGTCTTCGGCGCGGGCGGGCGCATGGGTAGCACGGTGTGCCGGGCGGTCCACGCCGACCCCGCGCTCGATCTGGTCGCCGCGGTCGACCCCCACCACTCGGGGCTCGACATGCACCAGGTGACCGGCCTCGACCTGTCGTTCCTGGTGGCGGCCGACGGCCAGGCGTTCCTCGACGCCGGCGTGCAGGTGGTCGTCGACTTCACCCACGTCGACGCCGCCCGCGAGAACCTGCTGTTCCTCGCCCGCCACGGCATCCACGCCGTCACTGGCACCACCGGGTTCACCGACGACGACTACGGGCGCTTCGATGCCGCCTTCACCCGATCGAACTGCGTGATCGCGCCGAACTTCGCCATCGGCGCCGTGCTGATGATGCGCTTCGCCGAGCTGGCCGCCCCCTACTTCGAAACGGCCGAGATCACCGAGCTGCACCACGACGCCAAGCTCGACGCCCCCTCGGGCACGGCGATGCTCACCGCCGAGCGCATGGCGGCGGCGTCGAGCGACTGGGCCCCCGACCCCACCCGCACCGAGGTGCTCGAGGGCGCCCGCGGCGGCGAGGGACCGGCGGGCATCCGGGTGCACTCGCTGCGGCTGCGGGGCATGGTCGCCCACCAGGAGGTCATCCTCGGCACCACCGGGCAGACCCTCTCGATCCGCCACGACTCCTACGACCGCGACTCGTTCATGCCGGGCGTGGTGCTGGCGGTGAAGGCCGTGGGCGATCGGCCGGGCGTCACCATCGGCCTCGACGCCCTCCTCGACCTGTAGGCCCCACACGCGCCACGTGGCCCGATCGAGGCCCCGGAGGGGCGCCGATCGAGCCACGTTCGAGCGGTCGTTCAGCGGGTCGGCGGACCCAGTGCGTCAGCGGGTCAGTAGCCGGAGCTGGTGCCGGCCGGTGCCTTGGTGACGGCGTTGCCGGCACCGTCGACGACGTACCACTTGCCGCCCACGCCCTGGCCGGAGGTGGCGCCGGGGGCCGCGTCGGCGGCGTAGTAGTAGAGGAGGTGCCCGTTGAGGGCGACCTGCTTGGCGCCGTCGGCCTGGGTCGCCTCGGTCACCGCCCCGGTGACGCCGGAGCCGGCCGTGGCGGGGGCGACGAGGGCGGGCCACGCCGTGGCGCAGCCGCCGGTGCAGGCGGTGGTGGTGCCGCTGTCGGCGGTGAACAGGTAGAGGGTGCGGCCCTCGCCGTCGACCACGATCTCGCCGAGGCTGGAGCTGGTGGTCTTGAGCTCGGTGGTGCCGGCCGGGGTGCCGCCCGAGGCGGTGGTCGACGAGGCCGACGCGGCCGTGCTGGGCGGTGTCGTGGTCTTGGTGTCGCTGCCGGAGCTCGAGGAGCTGCCGCAGGCGGAGGCGCCGAACGCGAGCACCGCCACCAGGGCGATGGGGGCGATCGGAGTGAGTGAGGGGTGGCGACGCATGCAGGGCTCCTGGTTCGGTCGGTGCGGGGCGGTGGGGTGTGGTCAGTGCGAGTCACCGGCGGACGCCCACAGGCTGCACTACGCACACCCGGCACGGTCGGATTTTCGAGATCCGATCGTCGGTCGCCGACGTAGGGTCATCCGTGGTGACCACCGTGCCCCGGAGCTCCCGCTCGATGCGGCTCGTCGGCGACGTCGAGCCCTCCGACGCCGCGCTCCTGGTGGCCGTGGCCCTCGGCGACGGCGCCGCCTGTCGGGTGTTCGTCGACCGCCACGCCTCCGCGGTGATCGGCGTGGCCACGTCGGTGTGCCGTGACCGCACCCTCGCCGAGGACATCGCCCAGCGCGCCTTCGAGCAGGTCTGGCGCCACGCCGCCTCGTTCGACGCGTCGAAGGCGTCGGCCCGCACCTGGCTGCTGGTCATCACCCGCCGGCTGGCCATCGACGAGCTCCGCCGCCACCGACCCAGCCCGCTGGCCCCCGACGTCATCGGGGCGATGGTGGCGCCGACCGGGGCCGACACCGAACGGGCCGGACTGGCCGCGGCCGAGCGCTCGACGGTGGCGGCCGCTCTGGCCGACCTGCCCGAGGCCCAACGCCGGGCGGTCGTGCTCGCCGCGCTCGGGGGCTACTCGGCGTCGGAGGTGGCCGAGGTCGAGGGCGTCCCTCTGGGCACGGCCAAGACCCGGATCCGCCTCGGGATGCGCCGCCTGCGGACGGCGCTGGCGGGGGAGGTCGACCGTGGCTGACGACATCGTCCCCGTGGGCGCTCCCGACTGCGACGAGGTCCGCGACTCCGTCGAGCTCCTGGCGCTCGACGCGCTCGAACCGGCCGAGCGGGCGCGCCTCATGGCCCACGTCGACGGCTGCTCCTCGTGCCGCACCGAGCTCGACCGGACGGAGGCGACGGTGGGCGAGCTGCTGGCGCTCGCCCCCGAGGCCGAGGTGCCGGCCGGGTTCGCCGACCGGGTCGTGGCCGCCACCGTGGCCACGCCGACCGAGCCCGCGGTCGCCGTAGGGGGTGGCGCTCCCCACAACCGCTCGCGGCGTTGGTTCACGCTGGCGGTGGTGGGGGTGATGGCCGCCCTGCTGGTCACCGCGCTCGGGGTGCTCTTTGGCGGGGCCTTCTCGTCCGATCCGCCGGTCGCCGGCCCGCCGGTGACCGCCTCGCCGACCGCCCGCTCGGCCGCGCTGGTGACCGCCGACGGTGCCTCCGCCGGGTCGGTGGTGGTCGACGACACCACGGGCACGTTGTTCATGGTCGTCGACACCGTGGCCCCCGGCGTGCCCTACGACTGCGTCGTGCGCTCCGCCTCGGGTGAGATGGTGCGGGTGGGGTCGTGGACCACGACCTCCGGCGGGTCGGCCAGCTGGACCGTCGCCCTCGACCCCGCGCTCGGGTCGGTCGACGAGGTCCTGCTCGTCGGCCCCGGCTCCACCACCCTCGCCACCGCCCAGCTCGCCTGACGCTCACCCCCCGAGCTGGCTCACCTGGCGCCCCGCGAGGGGCGCCGGTCGAGCCAGGTCCGGGATGGTGTGGCCGAGCTGGCTCACCTGGCGCCCTGCGAGGGGCGCCGGTCGAGCCAGGTCCGGGCGAGGGTCAGGTGTGGCGGTGGACCTCGCGGGCACCGGCCTGGTCGCGGGCGAGCACGATCATCGAGTCGATGTTCACGTGGCTCGGGCGGGTGACGGCGAAGGCCACGCAGTCGGCGATGTCGTCGGCGGTCAACGGGGTGACGCCCTCGTAGACCTTGGCGGCGCGGTCGGCGTCGCCGTCGAAGCGCACCAGGCTGAACTCGGTCTCGACCATGCCGGGGTCGATCTCGGTGACCCGAACCGGCTGGCCGAGGATCTCCTTGCGCAGCACGCCGGTGAAGGCCTTGGCCGCGTACTTGGCGGCGTTGTAGCCGCCCCCGCCGGGGTAGGGCTCGTGGCTGGCGATCGAGCCGATCACCACGACGTGGCCGTCGCCGCTGGCGATCAGGGCGGGGAGCAGTGCCCGGGTCATGCGCATGGTGCCCATGACGTTGGTGTCGTACATCCGTTGCCAGTCGTCGTCGGAGGCGTTGGCGATGGGGTCGAGCCCCAGTGCGCCGCCGGCGTTGTTGACGAGCACCTGGCACTCGCCGACCTCGGCGCAGAACGCCTCGACCGAGGCGGGGTCGGTGACGTCGAGGGGGAGCGCCCGGGCCGAGGGCCCACAGGCCGAGGCCACCTGGGCGACCCGGTCGAGGCGGCGCGCCCCGAGCACGACCGAGAACCCCTCGCGGGCGAGGCGCACGGCCGTGGCCGCACCGATGCCAGACGACGCCCCGCTCACCACCGCGGTGCCGCGGTCCGGCCCGGATGTGGTCCGCTCGCTCATCGTTCGTCCTCCGCCGTCGTGGGCTCGGGCTCGACGGGGTTCGAGTCGAGCACGGTGTCGGGGTCGTCCCACCACTTCGCCGCCGACGGCGAGGCGTCCCCGGCCCCGTCCGCGTCCGCGTCGGCCGGCTCCGCACGCTGGTCGGGGTCGTACGGGTGGTTGGGCACCGGGGGAGCGTCGGGGTCGACCGAGTGCTCGAGCTCCTGGAGGCCCTCGATCTCCTTGCGGCCCCGGCGCAGCTCGCCGCCGGCCATCAGCGCCACGACCACCACGCTGATGACCAGCAGCGGGATGCGGTAGGTCGCGACGAGGTCGAGGAACCAGTCGATGGGCCCGGAGAAGACGTCGCCGACGATCTGCAGCAGCACCAGGCGCCCGACGGTGCCGGTGACGTTGAGGAAGGCGAACAGCACCGGCGACATGCCCGAGGCGCCGGCGATCAGGCACACGTAGTTGTTGGGCATGATCACCACGAGCGGGTGGCCCCACTTGCCGAACCACCCCTCGAGCCGGCGCATCATCGTGCCGACCGTGGGCGTGCGCCGCTCCATCCAGCGCAGCGCCGCCGGGCCGTAGAACCAGCCCAGGGCGAAGAAGAACGGGTCGGGCAGCAGCAGCCGCAGGGTGCCCCAGAGGTAGTACGCCCAGAGGTCGACCCGGTTGACCACGAGCACGGCGTAGCGATTGCGGGCCGACAGGCCGAGCAGCCACAGGGGATGGGACTCCACCAGGGTCGGCCAGAGGGCGTCGGCCACGTAGCCGCAGGCGATCATGGCGACGATCGGCGCGATGAGGAGCGCGAGGGGCCCACGACGGGGCTCGCGCTCGTGTGCGGCAGGGGAAGCGGCTCGGTCCTCCAGAGGCAAGATCCTCTCACTACGCTGCAGGCCCACGACGCCGCCCCGGCAGCGGGGCGGTCCGATCATCGAGCCGGGGGGTCCCGATGTTGGGTCTGATGCAGGACAGGCCACTGGTGCTCACGCACTTCTTCGACCGCGCCGAGCGCCTCTTCCCGGAGAAGGGCGTGGTCACGTTCACCGGTCGCGGCCTCGAGCGCACCAGCTACGGCGCCTGGGCTGATCGCACCCGCCGGATCGCCACGGTGCTCGACCAGCTCGGCATCAGCGCCGACGGTCGGGTCGCGACCTTCGCCTGGAACACGTCGCGCCACCTCGAGCTGTACTTCGCCGCCCCGTGCTCCGGCCGGGTGCTGCACACGCTCAACATCCGCCTGTTCCCCGAGCAGCTGACCTACATCGTCAACCACGCCGAGGACGAGATCATCTTCGTCGACAAGTCGCTGCTCGGCCTGCTGATGCCCCTCGCCCGCACCTTCACCACGGTGAAGTACATCGTCGTGATGGACGACGGCATGGGCGCCATCCCCGAGGACACGGGTGGCTTCGAGCTGCTCGACTACGAGGAGCTCCTGGCCGGCGCCGAGCCGGCCGAGTTCCACGTCGGCGACGAGAACCAGGCCGCCTCGATGTGTTACACGAGCGGCACGACGGGCCATCCCAAGGGCGTCGTCTACAGCCACCGGTCGTCATGGCTGCACGCCTTCGCCTCGACCAGCGCCGACATGCTCGCCTGCTCGGAGCGCGACCGCATCCTGCCCGTCGTGCCCATGTTCCACGTCAACGCCTGGGGCCTGCCCCACGTCTGCGTGGCCACCGGCGCCGACCTGATCATGCCCGGGCCCGACCTCTCCCCGGCCGGCCTGCTGCGCCTGCTGGAGGGTGAGAAGGTCACGGTGGCGGCGGGTGTGCCCACCATCTGGATGGGCCTGCTGGACGCCATCGACGGCCAGGACCTCTCCAGCCTCCGTGCTCTCGTGTGCGGCGGCTCGGCGGTGCCCCGGGCGCTGTCGGAGGGCTTCCGCGCCAAGATCGGCATCCCCGTCACGCAGGGCTGGGGCATGACCGAGACCAGCCCGCTCGGCTCGGTCTCGATCGTGAAGTCCAGCCTCGACCACCTCGACGACGACGCCCAGGCCGACATCCGCGCCAGCATCGGCCTGCCCGCCCTCGGCGTCGAGCTGCGGGTGGTCGACCAGATGAGCGGCGAGGAGGTGCCGTGGGACGGCACCAGCCGGGGCGAGCTCCAGGCCGCCGGGCCGTGGATCGCCAGCAGCTACTACGACGACGAGCGCACGGCCGAGTCGTTCACCTCTGACGGCTGGCTCAAGACCGGCGACGTCTGCACGGTCGACTCCAGCGGCTACATGCGCATCGTCGACCGCACCAAGGACGTCGTGAAGTCCGGCGGTGAGTGGATCTCCTCGGTCGAGCTCGAGAACGAGATCATGGCCCACCCCAAGGTGGCCGAGGCCGCCGTCATCGGGGTGAAGCACCCGAAGTGGTCCGAGCGGCCGATGGCCTGCGTCGTGGTGCGACCGGGGGAGGAGCTCTCCAAGGAGGAGCTGCTCGAGTTCCTCGACGGCCGGGTCGCCAAGTGGTGGCTGCCCGACGACGTGGTCTTCATCGAGGAGATCCCCAAGACCTCGGTGGGCAAGTTCTCCAAGAAGGACCTGCGGGCCCAGTTCGCCGACCACAAGCTCCCCGGCACCTGACCCTGCCCTCCAGCTCGGAGGATCTCGGGGGGCGATTCGGAGGCGGGGCCGGGGCTGCGTAGCCTGAGCGCCGTGTACCGGTTCCTGCTGAAGCCTGGATGGATCCTGTCGCACATCTTCGTGCTGGCCTGCGTCATCGCCTTCGTGAGCCTCGGGCTGTGGCAGCTGCGCCGCCTCGACGAGCGCAAGAGCTACAACGCCGAGGTGGCGGCGGCCGAGGCCCTCCCGCCCGAGCTCGTCACCACCCTTCTGCCCGACGGCGCCGCCAGCACCGCCGAGCAGGTCGACGCCGTCGTCTACCGCACGGTGCAGGTCACCGGCACCTACGCCGTCGACCAGCAGGTGCTGGTGCAGAACCGCACCAACGGCGGCGCCCCCGGGTTCTGGGTGCTCACCCCGCTGGTGCAGGCCGACGGCACGGCCGTGGTGATCAACCGTGGCTGGGTGCCCATCAACTACACGGTCGAGGGGCCGTGGACCGACTTCGATCCGCCCACCGGCACCGTGTCGGTGCTCGGGATGCTCCAGGTGCCGCAGGTGCGGCCGACGAGCGGCCTCATCACCGGCCCGAGCGACGCCGCCGAGGGCGTGCTGCGGTCGCTGGCGCGGGTCGACGTGCCCCGGCTCCAGCAGCAGGTCGACGAGCAGCTGCTGCCGATCTACGTGAACCTCCAGGCCCAGGATCCCGCCCAGGCGGGCCCGCTGCCCGAGCCCCTCCCGGAGCCGGAGCTCTCCGAGGGGCCCCACCTGAACTACGCAGGCCAGTGGTTCATCTTCGCCCTGCTGACCTGCATCGTGTACCCGCTGCTCCTGCGCCGGGTCGCCCGCCGCCGCCTCGCCGACGACCCGGGTTCGAGCAGCGACGTCGTCGAGCTGTCCGACCCGGCCGATCCTCCCGAAGGTGACGGCGGCCAGCCGCCGGTGACGGTCCCTCCGTCGTCGTGAGCACGCCGGCCGACACCCGCGAGCGAGTGCTCGAGGCGGCGCTGTCCTGCATCGAGCGGGAGGGCCTGGCCGCCACCAGCGTGGAGGACGTCGCCCGGGCCGCCTCGGTGTCCCGGGCCACGATCTACCGGCACTTCCCGGGAGGGCGTGAGCAGCTGGTGACCGAGACGGCCACGTGGGAGGTCGCCCGCTTCTTCGCCCGGGTCGAGCAGACCGTCGCCGACGAGCCTGACCTCGCCGCCCGGCTGCGCCTGGCCCTCTCGTCGGGCCATCGGGCCCTCGACGACCACGCCCTGCTCCACCGGCTGCTGCGCACCGAGCCCGAGGCCGTGCTGACCGAGCTGTCGGTGGCCACCGACCTCGTGCTCGAGCTGATCATCGCCTACCTGGCCGACCAGCTGGCGGCCGAGCAGGCCGCGGGCCGGGTGCGCACCGACCTCGACCGGTCCGAGGCCGCCGACCACCTCGGGCGCCTCTACCTGTCCTACCTCGGCGCCCCCGGCCGCTGGGACCTCGACGACCCCGCCGAGGTCGACCGCCTCGTGCGCACCCAGTTCATGGCCGGCATCACCACCGCCGCCTGACGCGGGTCGGGCCGTCGGCCCGTCAGGTCGTTCAGGTCACGCACGCCCCTCCGGCCCTCGGGACGACCGCGGTCAGTGCAGGCCCTCGGGGCCCTCGACCCCCGGCACGGAGTCGATGAGGGCGGCCTCGGCCTGGGCCAGGTCGGAGCCCGACTGCGAGGTGGCTGTGGCGTTGCCCTTGGGGAGCAGCCGGAACGCCAGCACCGAGGCGACCACGACCACGCCCGCCCCCACCAGCACGGCCGCGTTGGCGCCGTGGACGAAGGCGGCGTGGGCGGCGTCGAGGAGCTCCGACGCCTGGCTGGAGGGGAGCGTCGACGCGGCGTGCAGCGCCGATCCGACCGACTCGCGGGTCTGCTCGATCGCGGCGGCGGGCACGTCGGCTGGCAGCGAGGCCGAGCCCATGCTCGAGCGGTAGACCGTCGACCAGATGCTGCCGAGCACGGCCACGCCGGCCGCTGCCCCGATCTGGCGGGCGGCGTCGTTCATCGCCGAGCCCACGCCGGCCTGGTCGGGGGAGAGCGAGCCCATGATGGCGCCGGTCGACGGAGCGACGACGAGCCCCACCCCGATGCCGGTGATGACGAGCGAGACCAGCAGGATCGGGAACCCCGACGTCGGCGTCGACAGGGCTCTCAACCCGATGCCCAGGGCCATGACGGCCATCCCCGTGCCGGCCACCCGCGCCGTGCCGAAGCGGTGGATCAGCTTCGGGGTCTGGAGCGAGAACGCCACCAGGGCGATGGCGAAGGGGATGGAGTACACGCCGGCCCGCAGGGCGCTGTAGCCGAGGACGAACTGCAGCTGCTGGGTGTACAGGAAGTAGGTGCCGAGAGCTCCGAAGTACGAGAGCATCAGGGTGAGCGAGCCGATGCTGAACCCTCGGTTCCTGAACAGCTTCATGTCGAGCATCGGGTGGTCGCAGTGCGACTCCCAGGCCACGAACGCCAGCAGGGCGCCGAAGCCGACGAGGAACGAGACGATCACGATCGAGCTGGTCCATCCCTTGTCGGGCGCCTCGATGACGGCGAACACCAGGGCGACGAGGGCGACGATCGACAGGAGCGAGCCCAGGATGTCGACCCGGCCGGGGGAGGGGTCCTTCGAGGTCGGGAGGATGACGGCCCCGGCGACGAGGGCGACGATCACCACGGGCACGTTCACCCAGAAGATCGAGCCCCAGCTGAAGTGGGCGAGGAGCACGCCGCCGAGGACGGGGCCGAGGGCGATGCCCACCGCGGCCATGGCGGCCCAGATGGCGATGGCCCGGGTGCGCTCCCGGGCATCGGGGAACACCGTGCCGAGGATGCTGAGGGTGGCGGGCATGATCATGGCGCCGCCGATGCCCATGAACGCACGGGTGAGGATCAGGGCGTCGGCCGAGGTGGACAGCGCGGCTGCGGTCGTGCCGACCCCGAACACCACGAGGCCGAGGCTCAGCATCCCCTTGCGGCCGTAGCGGTCGGCGAGCGACCCTGCGGTGAAGAGCAGGCCGGCGAACACCAGCTGGTAGCTGTCGACGATCCACTGGAGCTGCGAGGTGGTGGCGTCGAGCTCCTTGGCCAGCGTGGGCAGCGCCACGTTGAGAACGGTGTTGTCGAGGGTGATGAGCACGAGGCTCAGGCAGAGCACCGCCAGCGCCCACCACCGGCGGGGGTCAGCCGCTGCGGCGGGCCGTTGCCCGGCGGCCTCACCCGTCGGGTCGGTGTCGGTGTCAATGTTCGCCATCCGTCGAACATAGGCCGACCGGCGCCGGACCCCAACGTGGATTACGCGATTTCTGCGCTGTCCAGGATCGAGTCGAGCAGGCCGGGGAACCGCCCGTCGACCTCGTCGCGCCGGAGCCGGTTGAACTTGCGGGTGCCTTCCTCGCGAGAGGCGACCAGCCCGGACTCCCGCAGCACACGGAAGTGGTGGGTGGCGGTCGACTTGGCGATGGGCAGGCCGAAGCTCCCACAGGTGCGCTCTTCGCCTGCGGTCGCGAGCTGGCGCACGATCTCGAGGCGGATCGGATCGCTCAGGGCGGCGAGCACGGTGGTCAGCTCCATGTCGTCGGGCGCCGGGTGCTCGTCGGTCGACTCGGTCGTGGTCACCGGGTGGCTCCTTCGTTCGCCTCCCATCGTACGACCCTCGACCGACCGACCCTCGCTCCGTGAGCGGGACATGAGACAGAAGAGGCGCTACTGTCTCATGTGATGCGCGTCACCCAGGACCCCGCCGTCGATCCCGCACCGGCCCCGGCCGGTGCCGTGCCGTCGAACGCGGTGCCGTCCAATGCCGTGCCGTCCAATGACATGGCCCTGCGCATCCTCGCCGCCACCGCGGTCTGCGTCGCCGGTCAGGGCCTGAAGGCCACCAGCATCGACGACATCGCCGAGGCCGCCGGCTGCGCCCGGGCCACGATCTACCGCCTCTTCCCCGGGGGCCGGGCCGGGCTCATGGTGGCCGCCGCCGAGCTCCAGGTCACCAGCGTGCTCGAGGCCGCTGGTGCCGCGGCCGACGCCGAGGACGACCTCACCTCCTCGATCGCCGCCGCGGTGCACGCCGCCTCCACCACCCTCGCCGGCCACGCCGCCCTCCAGCGTCTGCTGGCCGAGGAGCCCGGCGCGGTGCTGCCGTTCATCTCGTTCGACCGCCTCGGCCCCCTGCTCGCGCAGGCCGCGCTCTGGGGCCGTGAGCACTTCCGCCGCTTCCTCCCCGACGACGAGGCCGAGATCACGGGGGAGTGGGTGGCTCGGGTCGTGCTCGTCCACCTCCGCTCGCCCGGCTCTCCCACCGACACCACCGACCTGCCCGCCGTGCGGCGGGTCGTCGAGCAGTTCCTGCTGCCCGGCCTCGCCCCGCTCGCCACCCCCCGAACCGTCACCGCGTCTCCCGCCTGACCCCAGGAGCCACCGCCCCATGTCGTCCACCGAAGACATCATCGGCCGTCAGCACGTCAACGACCTCGACGAGATCCTCGCCGTCACCAACACCGACGCGGGCGCCACGATCCACGCCGTGCGTGACAACGCGGACGCCATCTTCACGTGGGACTACACCAAGGGCGCCCGCCCGGCCCTCGAGAAGCTCTACGAGAAGGCCAAGACCTCCCAGTGGAACGGCGAGACCGACCTCGACTGGTCGATCGAGGTCGACCAGGAGGCCGTGGTGGCCGCCAACGCCATCGCCAACGGCCGGGGCGACGTCGACTTCAGCGGCACGTTCATGGGCAAGTGGAGCGACGCCGAGTGGACCCGCTTCGGTGTGGAGTCGCAGAACTGGATGCTCAGCCAGTTCATGCACGGCGAGCAGGGCGCCCTGATCTGCACGGCCAAGATCGTCGAGACCGTGCCGTGGATCGACGCCAAGTACTACGCCGCCACCCAGGTCATGGACGAGGCCCGCCACGTCGAGGTCTTCGCCAAGTACCTCAACGAGAAGCTCTCCGGCGCCTACCCCGTGAACGCCCACCTCAAGATGCTGCTCGACGACATCGTCCTCGATAGCCGGTGGGACATGACCTACCTGGGCATGCAGATCATGGTCGAGGGCCTCGCCCTCGCCGCCTTCGGGTTCATGCACCAGATGACCACCGAGCCGCTGCTCAAGCAGTTGCTCCGCTACGTCATGAGCGACGAGGCCCGCCACGTGGCCTTCGGCGTGCTGTCGCTGAAGGAGTACTACGCCGAGCTCACCACCGCCGAGCTGCGCGACCGCCAGGAGTTCGCCTTCGAGGCCGCCGTGCGCATGCGCGACCGCCTCATGCAGCAGGAGGTCTGGGAGCGGATGGGCGTGCCGGTGAAGGAGGCCATCCAGGTGGTCAACGAGCGGGTGCCCGACCAGAAGCTCTTCCAGCAGATGCTGTTCGCCAAGATCGTCCCCAACTGCCGCAAGCTGGGCCTGCTCGACGCCGGCGACGGCTGGCTGCGCGACCGCTTCACCGAGCTGGGCGTGATCGAGTTCGAGCACATGGCCGACACCGGCGAGGAGTACGAGATGTTCGCCCTCGCCGAGGGTGAGGTCGCCTCCGCCTGACCGTCCGAGGTCTCGGAAGCGGTGCGCAGTTCCCGCCCCAGAGGGCAGGAACTGCGCACCGTTTCGCGTGTGGGGGCGGGAAACGGGTGAGAGGGGCCATGGTGGGCGTGGGGTACCGTGCAGGCCATGTCTGGCTTCGGATCGGTGATCACCGCCATGGTCACGCCCTTCGACGACGAGGGTGCTGTCGACTACGACGGGGTCGCCTCTCTGGCCCGCTGGCTGGTCGAGCAGGGCAACGACGCACTGGTCGTCACCGGCACCACCGGTGAGGCCGCCTGCCTCACCGACGACGAGCAGGTCGAGGTGTGGCGCACGGTGCGGGCCGCGGTCGACGTCCCCGTCATCGCCGGCTCCGGCACCAACGACACCCGCCACGCCGCCGAGCTCACCGCCCGGGCCAAGGGCACGGGCATGGACGCGGTCCTCGTGGTGACGCCCTATTACAACCGCCCGTCACAGGCCGGCATCGAGGCCCACTTCCGCCACGTCGCCGCCGCCACCGACCTGCCGGTGATCCTCTACGACATCCCCGTGCGCACCGGCCGCAAGGTGGCCAGCGAGCTGCTGCTCCGCCTCGCCCACGAGGTGCCCAACGTGGTCGGCCTGAAGGATGCCGCCGGCAACCCCGGCGAGACCGCCCGCATCATCGCCGAGGCCCCCGAGGGCTTCGTCGTGTACTCCGGCGACGACCCCCTCACCCTGCCGCTGCTCGCCGTCGGCGCCGTCGGCGTCATCGGCGTCGCCACCCACTGGGCCGCCCGGGTGATGGCCGAGATGATCTCGAGCTTCCAGAAGGGCGACCTCGGTCGTGCCCAGGAGCTCAACGCCCGCCTCCTCGAGAGCTACGACTTCGAGACCGGCGACGCCAACCCCAACCCCGTGCCCACCAAGGCGATGTTGAACGCCCTGGGCCAACCGGCCGGCCCCTGCCGACCGCCCATGGGGTTCCCACCCCCCGACCTCCAGGAACGAGCGCTTCAGGTGCACCGACGGTTGTACGCGTGAGCAAGAAGAGCGGAAAGACCAAGTCCGAGGCCACCAAGGCCGAGACCCGCAAGTCCAAGGGCGGTGGCCCGGTCGCCGAGAACGCGGTCAAGGTCACGTTCCTCGGCGGCCTGGGTGAGATCGGGCGCAACTGCGCCTGCATCGAGCTCGAGGGCAAGATCATCCTGATCGACTGCGGGCTGATGTTCCCCGACCTCGACATGCTCGGGATCGACCTCGTCCTGCCCGACTTCACCTACCTGCGTGAGAACGCCGACCGCATCGTCGGCTGCATCGCCACCCACGGCCACGAGGACCACACCGGCGGCCTGTCGTTCCTGCTGCGGGAGCTGACGTTCCCGATCTACGGCTCGGCGCTCACCCTCGGCCTCGCTCGCAACCGGATCGAAGAGGCGGGGCTGCTCGACCGCACCGAGTTCATCCCGGTGGCCGACGGCGAGCGCCGCATGATCGGCCCGTTCGACGTGGAGTTCATCCCCGTCACCCACTCGGTGCCCCACGGCCTGGCGACGGCGTTCCACACCCCGCAGGGCGTGATCCTCCACTCCGGCGACTTCAAGCTCGACCTCACCCCGGTCGACGGCCGCCTCACCGACCTGGCCCGCATCGGCTCGATCGCCAGCAACGAGGGCGTCCGCCTGCTGCTGAGCGACTCCACCAACGCCGACGAGCACGGCCACGCCAAGTCCGAGACCACGGTGGGCGGGGTCCTCTACGACCTCTTCCACCGCTACGAGGGCCGGCGGATCATCACCACCTGCTTCGCCAGCCACATCCACCGGGTGCAGCAGATCGCCGACGCAGCCATCTCTTTCGACCGGGTCGTGGCCACCATGGGCATGTCGATGAAGAAGAACGTGCGCATGGCGCGCGAGATGGGCCTGCTCAACATCCCCGAGGACCGCCTCCGCGACATCGCCGACGTCGGCGACCTGCCGCCCGAGAAGGTCTGCGTCATCTCCACCGGCTCGCAGGGCGAGCCCATGTCGGCCCTCTCCCTGATGGCCGCGAACGAGAACCGGTGGCTCACGCTCAGCTCCGACGACGTCGTGATCATGAGCTCGCACCCCATCCCGGGCAACGAGCAGGACGTCTCCAAGGTCATCGACGGGCTGGTGCGCCTCGGCGCCGAGGTCGTGCACTCCGGCATCGCCGACGTCCACGCGTCGGGCCACGCCAAGGCCGAAGACCTCAAGATGTTCCTGTCGATCGTGCGGCCCGACTGGTTCGTGCCGGTGCACGGCGAGTACCGCCACATGGTCGCCCACGCCAAGCTCGGTCGGCAGATGGGCGTTGCCGCCAACCACATCATCGTGTGCACCGACGGCGACCAGCTCGTGCTCGACGACAAGGGCCTGCGCCCTCACGCCCAGGTGCCTGCCGGCTACCTCTACGTCGACGGCATCGTCGGCGATGTCGGCACCGGCGTGCTGCGCGACCGCAAGGTCCTGGCCGAGGAAGGCGTCGTCGTCGTGTTCGTCGGCGTCGACGTCGAGACCGGCGCCATCATCATGGGCCCCGAGATCATCACGCGTGGCTGGGTGCACGCCCCCGAGGCCGAGGACCTCCTCGAGCAGTGCGCCGAGCAGGTCCGCGACGCGATCAAGGAGGCGTTCCAGAACGACGCCACCGACATCGAGAACATCCAGCGCGTCGTGCGCCGGGCCGCCGGCCGCTTCGTCAGCGCCAACACCAAGCGCAAGCCCATGATCGTCCCGGTGGTGATGGAGGCCTGACGGCTTCCTCCCCTCCGGGCCCCGGCTCCCCGCCCCCGGGCGGGGCGGCCGTCGATCTCTACTGGATCCCGCTCGGCTCGGGCGCCCACGTGGTGCGCCTGAGCGGGCGCGCCTTCGAGGGCCTGTCCGCCGCGGTCGCCCGGCGGCCCCGTTGCGACCTGTACCACTCGGCCCTCGAGGTCGTGGTGCCCGAGGGCCGCCACGTGATCGAGGTCGCTCCCATCCCCTCGGGCGGCGGTGATCGGGGTGTCGTGGCCGAGGGCGCCGTCGGGTCGCGGCTGCTCGGTCGTTTCCGGATCTTCCGCTACGAGGTCCGGTGCTGGCCGGGCGGGTCGATCCCGGATGCGCCCGCGGCGGTCGACAGCCCGGTGCGGGTGATCGGCGACCTGGCTGGCGCCCGCCGCGTGCTCGAGCTCACCCGGGACGTGCCGACCGCAGTGTGGGGACGCCACGAGCTCGCCCGGGGCGACATGTGGAACTCCAACTCGGTCACCTCGTGGCTGCTCACCCGCGCCGGCGTCGACATCGACGCGGTGCACCTCCCACCCGGGGGCCGCGCCCCGGGCTGGGACGCGGGCATCCGCGTCGCCCGGGGCCTCGAACGCTGAGGAGGAAGCGGCCCGGCGGACGGACGGGCCCGCGAGGCGGGCCCGTCTCGGGTCTGCCCTCCCGCTTTCGCCGATGGTCGCAGCGGACGCCTACCCTTTGCGCCCATGCCCGACGTGCCCGTCGCCCTCTCCCCGAACCCGCGTGCCGATGCCCTCGAGCGGCCCCGGCTCTCACCCGAGCAGGCCCGCGCGGCCATCCGTGCCGCCCAGGTGGCGCTGCTCGACGAACGCCGCCAGCTCACCGCCGACGAGCTGCTCGCCCTCTCCGACGTGCCCGACTCCTCGGTGCCGGGGCTCGCGGCCCTCGCCCACGAGGTCCGCCTCGAGTGGTGCGGCGACACCGTCGAGATCGAGGGCATCCTCTCGGCCAAGACCGGCGGCTGCCCCGAGGACTGCCACTTCTGCAGCCAGTCGGCCAGCTTCGAGTCGCCCGTGCAGGCCACGCCGTTCCTCGACACGGCCGAGGTCATCGCCGCCGCCAAGGAGACCGCCGCCCTCGGCGCGACCGAGTTCTGCATCGTGCTCGCCATCCGCGGCCCCGACGAGCGCACCATGAACCGCATCCTCGAGCTCGTGCCGATCGTGCACGAGGAGGCCGGCATCAACGTCGCCGTCAGCGCCGGCATCATCACCGACGACCAGGCCCGCCGCCTCGCCGAAGGTGGCGTCCACCGCTACAACCACAACCTCGAGACGGCCGAGTCGTTCTTCCCGAACGTGGTCACCACCCACTCGTGGGCCGAGCGCTTCGAGACCTGCCAGCTGGTGGCCGAGCACGGCATGGAGCTCTGCTGCGGCGTGCTGTTGGGCATGGGCGAGACCCACGACCAGCGCCTCGAGCTCCTGGGCCAGCTGCGGGCGGTCGACCCCTGCGAGGTGCCGATCAACTTCCTCAACCCCCGTCCGGGCACGCCCTTCGCCGGGCGCCCCCTGGTCGAGCCGCTCGAGGCGATCCGCTGGATCGCCCTGTTCCGCCTCGCCCTCCCGTCGGTGATCCTGCGCTACGCGGGCGGCCGCGAGGTCACCCTGCGCGAGCTCCAGGCCCTCGGCCTCACCTCCGGCATCAACGCCCTGATCGTGGGCAACTACCTCACGACGCTCGGGCGCTCGCCGGAGGAGGACCTCCAGATGCTGGGCGACCTCCAGATGCCGATGGGCGCGCTGTCCAAGGCGTTCTAGGCGTGGCCGGCCCCGAGCCCGCCACCCACTGCATCTGGTGCGGCACGGCGTTGGCCACCCACGCCGACAAGCCGTGTCGGCGTGAGCTCGACCCGCCGCGGTTCTGCCCCACGTGCGGCCGACGGCTGCGGGTGAAGGTGCATCCCGCGGGCTGGGACGCCTCCTGCCGAGACCACGGCCCCCTGCCCGAGGGCCTCGCCTAGCTGGGGCAGGACTGGGTGGTGGGCACCGGCGGGCCCTGCGGCTGCATCGGGTCAGGGGCCGGATCGCCGGCGAAGCGGTGGCTGATCCACGTGAGCATGTCGTCGATCGACGGGGCGATCACCCCGGCGTGGGACTGGTCGGGGTAGACCCAGCGCTGCTCGACCTGGCCGATGGCGCACAGCTGGGTGAACAGCAGGGCCGACGACGCGACGGGGATCTGCTCGTCGTTGCCGCCGTGGATGATGAGCAGCGGTGCCGGGATCGGGGTGGTCCACTTCCCGGGGTCGTTCTCCTCGAGCAGGGTGTTCCAGGCGGGGACGGTCGCGGGATCGGCCTTCTGGAGCGTCGCGAAGTCGAGCCCGGCGGCGACGGTGCGGAGGTCGCCGGCGCACGAGGTGTCGACGTTGTCGAGCCATGTCAGGCCCTCCGGGGTGAGCACGGCGTCGAGCGGCGCCGCCGTGTCGCCGTAGGCGGCGTTGAGCCCGGCCGCGGCCATGGCGATGTAGTACTTGAACGGGCTCTGCTGGAGGGCGGCGTTGATCAGCAGCAGCTGCGACGGCGGAGCGCCGGCGACCACGCCGACGAGCTCGAGGTCGGGGGCCCACTCGGCGGCGATGTGGCCGGCGTAGAGCGCGGCGTGCCCGCCCTGCGAGTGGCCCCAGATGGCGTAGCGGGTGCCGGCGTCGACCTCGGGCATCTGCCGGGCGGTCTTCACGATGTCGAGGACCCCGCGGCCTTCGCTCTCACCGGCGATGTAGGGGTGTCGGCCGGGGGTGCCCATGCCCTCGTAGTCGGTGGCGGTCACGACGTAGCCCTGGGCGAGGAGCTTGTTGGCCAGCGGGTCGAGGGCGGCGGGATCGAGCGAGGGGGCGCAGGTGTCGGCGATGCCGGTGGTGCCGTGGGCCCAGGTGATGACCTCGCGGCCGTCGGAGGGGGCGGTGCCGTTGGGGACGGCGATCATCCCCGTGACGGCGATGGGCTCGCCGGCCGTCGACTCCGACAGGTACATGACCCGCCAGAGGGTGCCGTCGAGGCCGTCGACGGGCACCTGCTCGGACTTGATGAGGTCGCCGGGCTTCCCGTCGGGCAACGGGTCGGGCACCGAGTAGAACTCGGGCAGCCCGGCCGGCGCGGCGATGGTGGCGACGGTCTTCGCCTGGGTCGTGGCGGTGGCGCCCGAGCTGCCGCCCGACGAGCATCCGGCGGCGGCGGCCACCACGGTGAAGGCGCTCAGGAGCGCAGCGGCGATGGTGGTGCGACGGTTCATGGCGATCGGATCCCCCCGGTGTCGGGGTGAGGTTACCGGTCGGTCAGCGCGATTTCTGCATCATGACTGACAGTTCCCCGGGTGGCGGTGCCGGGTGCTGACGGCCTGCGATGGTCCACGCGCTGGGCGTGCCTCCCCGGTAGGGTTCAGCTCGGCGCGCGGAGTGGGGCCACGGACGAAACGCGACCAAGTGGCTACGAAGCAACGTTCTTCAAGCTCCAGTTCGAGCCGCAAGCCGTCCTCCAGCTCACGCTCGAGGACGACTTCCACCAAGGGCCGTTCCGCCGCGCCCAAGGGGCGCGCTGCCGCCTCGGCGCGCCCACCCGCCCCCAGCCCCGTCCGCCAGGCGTTCTCCGGGCACGGCCACGACGTGTGGGGCGTGGCCCTCATCGCCCTGGGCCTGCTCGCCGGCCTCGGCATCTACGCCGACATGGCCGGCCCCCTCGGTGGTGGCCTGGCCGACGCGTTCGGCGCCCTCGTCGGGGGCCTGCGCATCCTCGCCCCGATCGGCCTCGTCGTCGGCGGCGCCCTCCTGCTGCGGGGCCCGCGCCAGGGCGACGACGCCGCCAGCCACCACACCGTCCGCCTCGTGGTCGGCACCGGCCTGATCGTCGTGGCCGTGGCCGGCCTGCTCCACCTGCTCCGCGGCCGCCCCGAGTCGGGGGCCCCGCTCGACGACATCATCCACGCCGGCGGCTACCTCGGCATCGCTGTCGGTGGGCCGCTGAAGAACCTGCTCGCCCCGTGGGGCGCCGGCCTCGTGCTCGTCGCCCTCGTGGTGGTCGGCCTGGTCGTGGCCACCGGGATCTCGGTGCGCACCGCGGCCAAGAAGACCGCCGACGGGATGAAGCCCGCCCAGCGCGTCGTGCGCCGCGGCGTCGACTCCCTCTTCGAGGTCGGCTCCGACGCCCCCGTCATCTCGACCGACGACGGCATCACCATCTTCGACGGCGAGCTCGACGACGAGCCGGCCCCGAAGAAGCGCCGCAAGGCGAAGGCCGAGGCCATGCTGCCCGAGCTGGTCGACGACGAGCCCGTCGACGGCCTCGAGGGCGGCGAGCTCCACGTGTTCGTGGCCGGTGAGGACGACGCCTCGGTGCTCGCCGACCCCGAGCTGCTCGACGACGACGATGACGACACCCTCGACATCCACGTCCCGACCGCCGAGGACTCGCCGACCGAGGTCGTCCAGCTGGCCATGCCGGTCGGCCCGGCGCCCAAGCCGGTCAACTGGAAGCTCCCGTCGCCCAAGCTGCTCGAGCGCTCGGAGCACCAGGAGGTCAACCGGGCGATGGTCGAGGAGCGCGGCCGCACCCTCGAGGCCGCCCTCGCCGAGCACGGCGTCCAGACCCGCCTCGTCGGCATGGTCGTGGGCCCCACCGTCACCCGCTACGAGCTCGAGCTCGGCCCCGGTGTGAAGGTCTCCCGCGTCACCAGCCTCCACAAGGACATCGCCTACGCGATGGCCGCCGCCGACGTCCGCATCCTCGCCCCCATCCCGGGCAAGCAGGCCATCGGCGTCGAGGTGCCCAACGACAACCGCCAGCTCGTGGCCGTCGGCGACATCCTCGCCTCGCCCGAGGCAAAGGCCGCCACCAACCCGCTCGAGGTGGCCATCGGCCGCGACATCAACGGCCGCGCCGTGATGGCCGACCTGGCCAAGATGCCCCACATCCTCATCGCCGGCGCCACCGGTGCGGGCAAGTCGTCGTGCCTCAACTCGCTGCTCACGTCGATCCTCATGCGGTCGACCCCCGACCAGGTGCGGCTCATCCTCGTCGACCCCAAGCGGGTGGAGATGGGCCAGTACAACCGGCTCCCGCACCTGCTCACCCAGGTCGTCACCAACCCGAAGAAGGCCGCCAACGCGCTGGCCTGGGCGGTGAAGGAGATGGAGCGCCGGTACGACCTGCTGAGCGAGGTCGGCTACCGCGACATCGGCGGCTACAACTCGGCGTTCGACCGCGGCGACCTCTACCAGGACCCCGAGGCCGGCCTCGAGTACCACCGCCTGCCCTACATCCTCGTCGTGGTCGACGAGCTCGCCGACCTGATGATGGTCGCCGCCCGCGACGTCGAGGAATCGATCACCCGCATCGCCGCCATGGCCCGCGCCGTCGGCATCCACCTGGTGATCGCCACCCAGCGTCCGTCGGTCAACGTCATCACCGGCGTGATCAAGGCCAACGTGCCCGCCCGCCTCGCCTTCGCCGTGTCGAGCCACGCCGACTCCCGGGTCATCCTCGACCAGGGTGGGGCCGAGAAGCTGCTCGGCCGCGGCGACATGCTCCTGCTCGGCCCGAGCTCGAGCGTCGCCCAGCGCATCCAGGGCGCCTGGGTCACCGAGGCCGAGGTCCGCGCGGTGGTCGGCTCGTGGCTGCGGCAGTCGCCGCAGGTCGAGTACGCCGACGACGAGGTGCAGGGCAGCGACGACAGCTCGTCGTCCTCCGCCGGCACCTCGGGCGGGGGCGCTGGTGGCGGCAGCGGTGACGACGATGACGAAGAACTGGTGCGCCAGGCCATGGAGCTCATCGTGCGCTCCCAGCTCGGCTCCACCTCGATGCTGCAGCGCAAGCTGCGCGTCGGTTTCGCCCGGGCCGGACGGCTCATGGATCTGCTCGAGCAGCGTGGGGTGGTCGGCCCCTCGGAGGGCTCGAAGGCCCGGGCGGTGTTGATGACCCCGGAGGAGCTCGACGAGGCCACCGGGGCCGCAGGGGAGTAGCCGCGATCACGGGGGCGGCGGCGCAACGGCGCGCCGCCGCCCCTGCGCGGTCGCCCTCCGCCATCGACCTCGGTGGTCGAGGTTCACACGGCTCGGTCGAGGTCGCGGATCCTGGTCTGGCTATCGTCGGCGCCGTGACTCAGCTCCTCGTTCCGCAGCCCGGCATCTTCGCCCAGGGGACCCGCAGCCACCACCACCTCGAGTTCTCGGTGCGCCCCGGCGCCACCGACGCCGATGTGCTCGGCGCGCTCGCACTGCTTCGCGAGCCGGAGCTCACCGCGGGCGGCGTGAACCTCGTGCTCGGGTTCGGTCCCGCGCTCTGGAGCCGCCTCGCCCCGTCCGCCGTGCCCGAGGGCTTCCACGACTACCCCACGGTCGACGGCCTCGACGGCACGACCGCCCCCGGCACCCAGCGAGACATCTGGGTGTGGGTGCACGGCACCGGTGAGGACGTCGCCTTCGACACCGCTCGCGCCGTCGGTCTGCTGTTGGCTCCGGTCGCCACCGTCGAGCTCGACATCCCATCGTTCGTCTACAAGGACAGCCGCGACCTCACCGGCTTCATCGACGGCACCGCCAACCCGCCCACCTCCGAAGCCGCCGACGTGGCCCTCGTGTCCGGCGGCCAGCCGGGTGAGGGCGGATCGTTCGTCATCGCCCAGAAGTGGGTGCACGATCTCGATGCGTTCCACGCGCTGCCCGTCGAGGAGCAGGAGAACGTGTTCGGGCGCTCGAAGCCCGACAGCGTCGAGATGGACGACGACACCAAGCCGGCCAACGCCCACATCGCCCGGGTCGAGATCGACATCGACGGCGAGGAGGCGGAGATCTACCGCCGCTCCACGCCCTACGGCACCCTCGGCGAGCACGGTCTCTACTTCCTGGCCTTCTCGGCGGAGCTCCGGCGCTACGAGATCATGCTGGGCAACATGTTCGGCCTCGGCGACGGGCCTCGCGACCGCCTCACCGACTTCTCGACGCCCGTCACCGGGTCGTTCTTCTTCGCCCCGTCGATCCCCGCCCTCAACGAACTGCTCGGCTAGGTCGGCCCCGTGCGCTGGGCCGTCCACGGCGAGCGGTTCGTCTACGAGAGCGACTGGATGTCGATGTCGCTCGTCGAGGTCGAGCCTCCCGGCTCGGAGCCCTTCGAGCACCACGTCGTGCGCATGCCTCGCGCCGCGGCCGGCACGGTCGTCTGGGATCCGAGGTCGCGCTGCGTCCTGTTGCTGTGGCGCCACCGCTTCATCACCGACCGGTGGGGGTGGGAGATCCCGGCCGGGGGCCTCGACGAGGGTGAGACGCCCGAGCAGGGCGCCCTCCGTGAGACGGTCGAGGAGTCCGGCTGGCGGCCGCTGGCGCTCGAGGCGTTGGCGTCGTACAACCCGATGCCTGGTGGGGTCGACCAGACCTTCCACCTCTTCCTCTCCGCCGGAGCGGAGATGGTGGGGGAGCCGACCGATCCGTCGGAGTCCGAGCGCATCGAGTGGGTCCCGATCGACACGGTGCGCGAGGCGATCGTCGACGGCCGCATCGTCGAGGGCATGAGCATCACCGCGCTGGCGTTGGCGCTCGCCACCGACCGCATCGCCTGAAAATTCTGCTCTTCGGACTGGTCACGGAGAGTGATCGTCGCTAAAACCTGTTACATGGCTATCCGTCTTCGTCCGTCGGCTGGGGGAGGGGTGGGTCGGTCACGGGCCTGGGTGGTCCCTGTGCTCACCTTCCTCGTCGCCGTGGGCGTGGGTCTGGTGTTGGCCCCCAAGCACTTCCGGACCTTCGTGGTGCTCGCGCTGCTGATGGTGCCACTCGAGCTCGCCTTCCCTCGCCGCGGGGAGCGCCGCTTCGTGCGCCCGGGGTTGCTCACCGACCTCACCCACTACCTGTTCAGCGCCACGTTGACCGCGGTGATCACGGCGGCGGCGATCGTCGTCTTCTCGATCCCGTTCATCCCGCTGCGCAACCTCGACGTGCAGGCCTCCCTGCCCAGGTGGGCGTCGTGGGCCCTGGTGGTCGTGGTGTTCATGATCGGCAACTACTGGGGCCATCGGCTGATGCACGAGGTCCCGTTGCTGTGGCGCCTCCACGCCGTGCACCACAGCATCGAGGACATGGACTGGGTGGCGTCGAGCCGGCTCCACCCCCTCGACACGGCGTTCTCCCAGGTCTGCACGATCGTCCCGATGATCGCTCTGGGCTACAGCGGGGAGGCGATCTTCCCCGTCGCCGTCTTCATCGCGGTCCTGGCTGTCTTCCAGCACGCCAACACCCGGCTCCGGTTCCCACTGCTGCGCTGGCTCATCCCCACCCCGGAGTGGCACCACTGGCACCACGCGGTCGACCGCGACGCCCATGACAAGAACTACGGGTTCCCGGTCGTCGACATGGTGTTCCGCACGGCGTTCCTGCCCCGCGACCGTCAGCCCGAGGCCTTCGGGATCCCCGACGCGGTCCCCGGTCGTAGCTACCTCGGCCAGCTCTGGTACCCGTTCTCGCGGCGCCGGGGAGCCTCGCCCGGCTGATCGCCAACGGGCACGGTGGTCGGCGACGCAGCGGGCTGCCACCATCGGGGGATGTCGGAGACACCACCAAAGCTCCTCGCCGGAGGGAACCCCCAGATCCCGAAGGGTGACGGTGACGCACCGGTGCAGGCCTACATCGAGGCCATGCCCGGCTGGAAGCGCGAGGTCGGGCGACGGCTCGACGAGCTCGTGGTGCGAGCGGTTCCCGACGTCCGGAAGGCCGTGCGCTGGAACTCGCCCTTCTACGGCGTCGAGGGGCAGGGCTGGTTCCTCTCGTTCCACTGCTTCACCAAGTACGTGAAGGTGACGTTCTTCGACGGCGCGTCGCTCGACCCGGTTCCACCGGAGGCGTCGAAGGACGCCAACGCCCGCTACCTCCACGTCCACGAGGGCGACGAGATCGACGAGGCGCAGGTCGTGTCGTGGGTGGAGCAGGCCAGCCGCCTGCCGGGGTGGGCTGGGAGCTGACCGGGGGCCTCAGGTCTCGGCGACCGTGGCCTGGATGGCCGCCCAGGCCGCCAGGCCGGGGGCGAGCATGGCGGCGACACGCTCGTCGTCGGCGACCGCAGCCGACGTCGCAGGCCAGGTGGAGGTCTCGGCGAGGGCCCACTGCGCCCACTCGATCACGTGGTCGTAGTGGCCGATCATGAACCGGTTCACCATCGCGAAGAGGTGCCTGCGCTCGGGGAAGGTGCCGCCGGTGGCGGCGATGAACGCGGCGTGGGCGGCGAACAGCGCACGGGCCTCGGCGGCCTGGGCCTCGATCAGCTCGAGGGTCGCCCGCAGGTCGGCGATGGTGCCGTCGCTGGCGAGGAGAACCTTGACCATGGCCTCGAACTCGAGCGCCGGCGGCTTCGAGGTGGTGGCCAGCCAGGCGGCCAGCTCGACCCGGCCCGCCTCGGTGATCGAGTAGACGGTTCGGGTGCGGCGGCCCTTGGCCTCGGTGCGGGCCGTCACCAGGCCCTGCGCCAGGAGCGTCTTCGGGGTGTTGTAGCGCTGCCGGTCGGCGCGGGGCCACAGCTGGTCGACGCCGCGACCGACCTGCTCCGCCAGCTCGTAGGCCGACCAGTCGCGCGACGAGAGCAGCCCGAGGATGATGAAGCCGGTGGTGGTGAGCGGACGAGCGGCCACTGGTCCTCCCGTCTCTCTAGACCGGGCCGTGACGAGACGGTAACCGCCCTCCGGTCAGGCATCCGACGCGTCGTCACCGTGAAGCGCCCGCCCTGGACTCGCCCTAGATGTGTCGCTCGTCGGGGTCGGTGGGTCAGTCGGCGGCCGGTGCGACCAGGCCCTCGATGGCGGCCGTCATCCGGGCTCGGGCCCGCGGGTCGGGGCCGTCGGCTTCGCAGCGGCCGGCCGCGAGCACCAGCCCCCCGATCAGCTCGGAGACGACCCGCCGGTCGTCGGCGTCGGTGATGCCGGCGTCGACCAGGGCGGCGTCGAGCGGGGCCAGCAGCTCGCGGTGGGCGGCGGCCAGCTCGGCGCGGGTGGCGTCGTCGGCGCCGCCGAGCAGCTCGGGCAGGGCCACCATGAGCTCGTGCTCCGGCCGGTGGGCGTAGTCGAGCTGGTCGAGGGCCCAGCGGCCGATGCGCTCGGTGGGGGAGCCTTCGAGCCCCAGCCGCTCGGAGCTGTGGGCGGCCTGGCGGGGGAGCTCGTCGCGGAACCATTCGAGCAGGATGTGGGCCTTGTCCGGGAAGTAGCGGTAGAGCGAGTTGCGTGCGAGGCCGACCTCGGCGGCGATCTCGCCCATGCTCACGTTGGCGTACCCCTCGGCCACGAACAGTCCGATGGCCGCGTCGAACACCGCCGCCCGCTGCTGGGCGACGTGTTCGGCGACGCTGGCGGCGTTGATGCGGGGCACGGCCTCAGGATGCCACGGGCCCACCGTCGACGAGGCGCCCGGCGGCCAGGTGGAGGTGGCGGTCGGCGTGGCGGAGGGGGGCGTCGTCGTGGGTGACGATCACCGTCGCCACCCCCCGGGCGTGGGCCTCGGCGGCGAGGAGCCCGGCCACCTCGGCGGCCAGCGCGGGGTCGAGCGACGCCGTGGGCTCGTCGGCCAGCAGGACCGTCGGCGACCCCATGAGGGCCCGGCCGATGCCGACCCGCTGGCGCTCGCCACCCGACAGCTGCGAGGGGAGCTGGTCGGCCCGGTCGGCGAGGCCGAGCTCCTCGAGGAGCTGGTCGGCGTGGGCCCGCACCTCCCGGCGAGGGCGACGCCGGATGTGGCCGGCGAGCTCGAGCTGCTCGCGCGCCGTGAGCGGGCTCAGGAGGTTGGCCGACTGGTAGACGATCCCGATGTGGTCGCGGCGCAGGGCCGTGAGGCGGCGGCGGGACAACCCGGCGGTGGGGGAGCCGGCGACGAGCACGTCGCCGGCGGGCGGCTGCCGCAGCAGCCCGGCCACGGCGAGCAGGGTCGACTTGCCGCTGCCCGAGGGCCCGGTGACGACGAGCACCTCGCCGGCGGCGACGTCGAGGTCGACCCCGTCGAGCAGCACCCGGCGCTCGCGCCCGTCGGGCACCGACACGGTGAGGTCGCGCAGGGCGAGGGGGGCGATGGTGGTGGTCATCAGTTCTCCACTCCGAGGGCGATGGCGGGCTCCACGGTGGTGATCCGCCGGAACGAGACGAGGCTGCCGACCAGGCCGGTGACGATCAGCAGGGTGGCGCTCAGCGCGATCGAGCCGAACGAGAGGTCGACCGGCGCCGCGGTGTTGGCGAGCAGGGCCACCATCACCGCGCCGACGAGGGTGCCGACGGCGGTGGCGCCGACCACGACCACGCCCATCTGGCCGATGCCGTCGCCCAGCACGTAGGCGTCGGAGGCCCCCATGGCCTTGAGCAGGCCGGTCTGCCGGGTGCGCTGCACGGCGAGGACGGTGAAGAACGCCCCGACGATGAGCGCCGAGATGACGAGGAGGAACGCCCGGATGAGGGTCATCGTGGTGGTCTCCGCGGTGAAGCCGGGCGAGCCGTCGTAGGAGCGCGACTTGGTGATGACCTCGGTGCCCGAGGCGGCAGCGGCCGCGGCCACGGCCACGGCGTCGGCCGAGCCGGCCGGCACCTTCAGGGCGATGGCCGACACGCGGCCTCGTGCGTCGCTGCCGTAGGCGATCGACTGCCAGGTGGACAGTGACGTGAAGGCGATCGGGACGTGCCCGTACGAGCCGGCGATGGTGAACCCGACGACCGGGAGGGTCACGTCCGAGCCGCCCAGGCGGTACTCGTCGCCCACCTTCACGCCCTCGTCGGCGAAGGTCGAGGAGAGGACGAGGCCGGGCTCGCCGGCGAGGGCGTCCTGGGCGTCCTGGCGGTCGGCGAGGAAGCTGCCGGCGGGCACCCCGAACAGGGCGAGGTCGAGGCTGGCGCCGCCGCTGGTGGAGGCGGCGTTGACGAACGACACGCCGAGCGGCGAGACCTCGGCGCCGGGGATCGACCGGAACTCGTCGGCCGCCGCCTCGGTCACCGTCGATCGGCTGAAGACGGCGTCGGCACCGGGCTCCATCGCCAGGTTCGTGTAGGGCAGGGCCCGCACGCCGGAGGTGCCGTCGCGCACCAGGCCGTCGGCCAGGCCGGCGAGCACGGTCGAGAGCACGGCGACCAGGGCCACCACCGCCCCCACGAGCACGAACCGTCGCCACGTCCGCCTCAGGTCACGCCAGGCCAGGAACACGATCACCCTCCGAACTTGTCGACATCATGTCGACAACATAGCGACAGAGCGTCGCCAAGTGTCGCCGGCCCCGGGTGAATCCCGTCACCGCCGCCGCCCCCCCACCCTCTGGCTCAGTTCGTCACTCCAGGGGCGACGAACTGAGCCAGAGGGTCGCGGGCGCCGCTGGGCGAGGGACGGCAGGGGGAGGCCCGGGCCGGCTCGCCTACGATGGAACGCCATGGCCGGCAGCTTCTGGATCGAGACGTTGGGCTGCCCCAAGAACCAGGTCGACTCCGACAAGCTCGTCGGCACGATGCTGGCCGACGGCCTGGTGCCCGCCGACAGCCCCGAGGGCGCCGACGTGGTGGTGGTCAACACCTGCGCCTTCGTCGAGGAGGCCCGGCAGGAGTCGATCGACACCATCTTGAACCTCGACGGTGCCCGGGCCCCCGGTGCCCGCCTCGTGGTCACCGGCTGCATGGCCGAGCGCTACGGCGACGAGCTGGCCGAGGCCCTCCCCGAGGTCGACTCGGTCGCCGGCTTCGGCGTGCCCGTCACCCTCGGCACGAAGCCCGCGAAGGGCGGCGCCGAGCTGGTGCCCTCGCTCGACCTGCTCAACCTGCCCCGCCCGGCGTCCACCTCCCCGTGGGCCTACGTGAAGGTCGCCGAGGGCTGCGACCGGGCCTGCGGCTTCTGCGCCATCCCGTCGTTCCGGGGCAAGCAGCGCTCACGCACCGTCGCCGACATCCTCGGCGAGGTCGACGCCCTCCAGGCCCACGAGATCGTCCTCGTCGCCCAGGACCTCGCCGCCTTCGGGCGCGACCAGGGCGTGGGGGAGCGGGCGATCGTGCCGTTGGTCGAGGCCGTCGCCGCCCGGGTCGAGCGGGTGCGGCTGCTCTACCTGTACCCGTCGGACCTCACCGACCCTCTGATCGACGCCATCATCGCCAGCGGCGTGCCCTACTTCGATCTGTCGCTCCAGCACGTGTCGGCCCCGTTGCTGCGGCGCATGAAGCGATGGGGCGACGGCACCCGCTTCCTCGAGCGCATGGACGCCATCCGCGCCCGGGAGCCCGGCGCCGCCTTCCGGTCCAACTTCATCGTCGGCTACCCCGGCGAGACCGAGGACGACCAGGACCAGCTCCTCGCCTTCGTCGAGCAGGCCCGCCTCGACTGGTGCGGGTTCTTCGCCTTCTCCAAGGAGGACGGCACCTACGCCGCCGACCTCGACGGCGAGGTCCCCGAGGGCCTGATGCACGAGCGCCTCGCCGAGCTCCGCGAGATGCAGGACCGCATCACCGCCGCCCGACGTGACGAACTCATCGGGTCGGTGGTCGAAGTCCTCGTGGACGCACCGGGCCAGGGCCGCACCTACCGCGAGGCCCCCGAGATCGACGGCATCGTGACCGTCCCCGACGACCTGCCCGTCGGCGGGTTCGTCGAGGTCCGCGTGGTCGACGCCCTCGGCCCCGACCTCGTCGCCGAGGCGCTGGCCCCCGCTCCCGCCGGAGCCGGGTCGTGACCGACCTCAACGCCTCCGGGAACGTGCCCGACGACGCCGTGCCCGCGGGCGCCACGCCGCCGGTGGCGCCGTCGGAGGGCCTGGTGCCCGTCAGTCAGGCGCCGGGCTACGGGCCCTCGGCCATCGCCACCCCCGCCAACTTCGTCACCGTCATCCGCCTGCTGGTGTCGCCCCTGTTGTTCGCCATGATCAGCGACGAGCCGAGCGGTTGGCTGGTGTGGGCGTTCTTCGCCGCCCTGGCCTTCACCGACGGCATCGACGGCTGGATCGCCCGCCGCTACGGCACCACTCGTAGCGGTGCCTTCCTCGACCCCCTGGCCGACAAGGTCCTGGTGCTGGGCTCGATGTTCGCCCTCGTGGCCGTCGGCCGGTTCCCGGTGTGGCCGGTGGCGATCATCGCCGTCCGCGAGATCTTCATCAGCCTCTACCGGGTCTACTGGGGCCGTCGCGGCCTGGCCGTCCCGGCCCGCAGGTCGGCCAAGTTCAAGACGCTCGTGCAGTCCCTCGCGGTGGGCGCGGTGCTGATGCCGCCGCTCACCGACATCACGTGGCTGGCCGACGGGCTGCTCTACCTCGGCACGTTCCTCGCCGTGCTCTCCGGCGTGCAGTACGTCGTCGACGGCAGCAAGGCCGCCACCACCATGGGAGACCGCTCCGGCCTCGGCGGCTGAGCCACCGCACCGCCTCGGGCCCCGGGGTCGACGCCGGCTCCTAGGATCGGCGGCCGTGGCGATCGACGACACCACCCCCGCCGGCGACCTGACGCCCTCGACCGACGACGCGCCGGCGCGTCGACCAGGCCTCCCGTCGCTGCCCACCGTCCACGCGGACTCGCCCACCGTCGGCTTCCTCGAGCTGTTCTACGACCTCGTCTTCGTCGCCTCGACGATGGTGCTCTCGAACGCTTTCTCGGAGAAGCTCACCTGGCACTGGGCGGGGGTGTGCGCCATCGTCTTCGCCCTCATCTGGCTGCTGTGGTTCCACACCACGCTGCTGATGAACGTCGAGCGCCGCGACGACTTTGGGCACCGCACCCTGGTGCTCGTCCAGATGTTCCTCATCGCCATGACGACCCTCGCGTTCGTCGACCGCAACTACACCGCCACCGACTACCTCGGTGGCACCTACGGGGCGGCGGTCATCGTGGTCGGGCTGATGTACCACCGGGTGCACAAGCGCTCCGAGGACGTCGCCGACTGGGCCCGTCTGCGCCGCAACCGGCTGCTGCTCGCCGGCGTGCTGATGCTGATCAACTCCTTCACCGACGACTGGGTCGACAACATCGTCTTCCTGGTGGCCATCGTGATCCTGGTGACGCCCACGCGCTTCGGTCCGGTGAAGCGGGCGCCGCTGCCCCGGGTCGACGTCCACCATCTCACCGAGCGGGCTGCGCTGCTCACCCTGATCATGTGCGGCGAGGCCTTCGTGAAGGTCTCCCTCGTCGTCTCGGGCGCCCTCGAGCGGTCCGACGTCACCGCCATCGTGGTCGAGTTCGTGGTGGTCTTCGCCCTGTTCTGGACCTACTTCGACGACGTGCCCCTGGCCCGGGTGCGGCCGGGCAACGTCACGGCCGAGCTGTGGATGCTCGCCCACCTGCCCCTGCAGCTCGGCATCGTGGCGATGGCCGTCGGCATGTCGAAGTTCCTGCAGGTGCAGGACCACGTGTACTACGAGTCGATCATCATCCTCTCGGTGGCGTTCGTCATGATCTACGGGGGCCTGGCGGCCATCGGCCTGCTCGGCGACCGCCACCCCTATCGGCCGCTGCTGCTGTTGCGCCTGGCCACGGCGGGCGTCGCGGTCGCCGCCGGCTCGTTGTTCTGGAACCGGGGCTGGGAGCCGTCGCCGTTCCTCGCCATCCTCGCCGCTCTCGCCGTGGTCCATGCCGTCGTCGCCTACCGCCTCCGCCTGCGCACCGTCGTGGCACCGGGCGAGCCGGTCGCCGTCGCCCCGCAGTAGGTTTCCCCGGGTCGTCGGCCAGGGGGCCGCACGCGTCTGGAGGCTGGGGTGAACTGCGAAGTCGTCGCCGTCGGGACCGAACTGCTCCTCGGGCAGATCGTCGACACCAACTCGTCGTGGATCGGTGAGCAGCTCGCCATGGCGGGCATCGACTCGTTCTTCCAGACCAAGGTCGGCGACAACTGGGACCGCATCAAGGGCGCCCTCGAGCTCGCCCTCTCCCGCAGCGACGCGGTGATCGTGTGCGGCGGGCTCGGCCCGACCCAGGACGACATCACCCGCGACGTCATCGCCGACCTCATGGGCGTGCCCCTCGAGGAGGACCCCGAGGTCATCGAGAAGCTGATGCAGGTGTTCGGCAGCCGCGGCCGCGACATGCCGAAGAACAACCTCCGGCAGGCCCTCGTGCCCGTCGGTGCCTCCCGGATCGCCCAGCAGCCCGGCACCGCCCCCGGCCTCGTGTGCCCGGTGGGCGACAAGGTGATCTTCGCCGTGCCCGGCGTGCCGTGGGAGATGCAGGAGATGGTCTCGGGCACCGTCATCCCCGAGCTCCGCCGCCTCGCCGGCGACACCGGCGTCATCCGCAGCCGCACCCTGCGCACGTGGGGCCATTCCGAGTCGGGCATCGCCGAGATGCTCGGTGACCGCCTCGACCACCTCGACGGCACCGGCGACGCCACCATCGCCTTCCTCGCCAGCGGCATCGAGGGCCTGAAGGTGCGCATCACCGCCAAGGCCCCCACCGAGGAGGAGGTGCAGGCGGTGCTCGCCGCCGAGGTCGACGAGGTCGCCGCCATCCTGGCCGACTACACGTTCAGCACGAGCGACGAGTCGATGGAGACCGTCGTGCTCGACCTGCTGCGCCAGCAGGACCTCACCATGGGCACCGCCGAGTCGCTCACCGGGGGGCTCATCGCCTCACGGCTCACGTCGGTGCCCGGTGCGAGCGACGTCTTCCGGGGCGGCATCGTCTCGTACGCCAGCGACGTGAAGTTCGACGTGCTCGGCGTGCCCGAGGGCCCGGTCGTCACCGAGGAGGCCGCCGCCGCCATGGCCGAGGGCGCCTGCCGCGTGCTCGGGTGCGACGTCGCCCTCGCCGTGACCGGTGTGGCCGGTCCGGCCGAGCAGGAGGGCGTCCCGGTCGGCACGGTGTTCTTCGCCACCACGGTCGACGGCGTCACCGAGACCGGCATGATCCGTTTCCCGTTCGACCGCGAGCGCACCGTGCAGTTCACGGTGATCACCGTGCTGTCGAACCTCCGCCGCCGCCTCATCGCCCGCTAGCCGCGGGGGCGTTCCCGCCGCCCGTCAGGCCCGGGATCTCCGTTCTGGCATGTGTTCTGCACCCCTAGAGGTGCAGAACGCATGCCAGAACCAGCCGGGGTCGTGACCCGCTGCCGGCGTTCTGGGTTTGTCTGTGCCTCAGGCCGAGTGGTCACCCAGGTCGCCGCGGCTGACGCGCCGCCGCTTCCCCAGCCGCCGCAACTCCCCAACCGGCTTCCGACGCGCCTGGCCGTTCCCAGCGTGCTTGTGCGGCTTGCACAGACGGCAGCCCTTCCAACGGCGATTCGAGGTGCGGGCCATGGAGGCCTCCCTGAAGACTCCGCTCTGGGCGAAGAGGTCAGGATCGCACAGCCGTCAAGGCCTCGCCGTCGACGCGGACGGCCCTTGTCCCGGCGGGCTGAGACGCTCGCCGAGCCCCTACTTGTCGCGCTTTCACGTCACCGGCGACAGGAAACCGCGACAAGAACGAGCAAGAGGTGTCACCCAGTCCCGGCGGTAGGGGACGCGATCACGCGAGCAGGCCGAGTCCGAGCACCACGAGCGAGATGGCCAGCATGCCGGCGGCGTAGGCCCAGCGAAGTGCGCGGCTCGGGGTCTGCACGAACGGCCACGACTTGGGCTGCACCTTCCCCTCGGCGGCCAGGGCCTGAAGGACCGCGCACACGATGCCGACGGCGCCGAGCAGCAGGTAGAACAACAACGGCCGGGGTAGGAATGCACGAACAGGGAGGAGCAGGAATGGCCCGTCCGAACGTCTTCGCTCAAGCCGCGGTGCGGGCACCGCGTGCAACGGCCGCCGTTGCATCGCTCGCGATCTTCCTCCTACTAGTGGGCGTTTGGCGCGCTCACCTCCTCGTGGCGGTCGGCATCTCCGTCGTGTACTTCGGCGTTCATACCTGCCTTTGGAGCGAGTTTGGGTATTTACGCCGTCGAGAGGTGGACCGGACGCCATCGGAATCCTCCCGCCTGTCGGCTCGAGATCTGGTCGTGCCGACGTTCATCGTCATCGCCGGCGGGCTGCTTGTATGCGTTGGAATCGCACTAGCGAAGTGACTAGCGACGGTCTTGGAGGCGGCATACCTACAGACCCCTTGCCGGCGTTCGGGGGCGGTCTATCCGAGGGTGTACCTGAGCCTTCCGGCGGCCTGAGCAACAGCGATCGCGGTGGCGACCGCGCCTGCCTCAGTGGGCAGGTCCATCAGGAGGTGCCGTTTGGCGATCGTGGAGGCTGCGAACTCGGAGTGCATCTTGCGCGTCGCTGCCTCGTCCTGGAAGCCGTGGTTCTGCCGGGTGAGCACACGCTCGACACAGACCTCGACCGGGGGCATGAGCACGACGTAATCGAACTGGTGGAGTCCCGACGCCGTCGCGAACGTCGGCAGGAACCAGGGTCCGACAACTCCGTCATACACCGCCGTGAACCCTCCATTCACGAAGGCCCCGGCTGCCGCCGCAGCAGCTCTCGTGACGACCGTGTTCTGCTCGTGAGACTCCGGGAGCCATGGATCGATTGCGTCAGTGGCCAAGAACGCAAAGAAGGCATCGCCCTCGATGACAACGCTTCGGTCCGAATCGTTCGCGAGAAGGCGCGCAATCGTCGACTTCCCGGCACCCGGGGGTCCAGTCACGACGAGCAGCGATCCCACCCACCCAGTCTGGACGGCGACTGTCTCAGCGTCACCCACTCCCGGCGTTCTGGGATTGAGGGACGCTGCTGTCCGGCAGGGCCCGTTCAGCTCAAAGTCACCCGAGATCAACCTGTCCGCGAGAAGCTGCAGCACATGCTCGCGATAGGCGTTGCGCTGATCGTGGGGGGCGCCTACTGGCTGCTCACGACGCTGATCCACGCCCGATCGGAAGCGGACGTGGCGAGATCCGACGAGCGAGATCAGACGCTTCGTCGCGAGTTCGGCATCTTCTCCAGCAAAGCCCGGCAGGTGGAGTGGGTCTACCGGCGGACGTACGAGCATCCGGTTCTGATGCGCGTTCCGGGCTGCGCTTGCATCGCTACAGGGATCTTCCTGATCGTTCTTGCCGTCCGGTGAACCTCTGCCATCGTCACCCCGTCCCGGCGTTCTGGGATACCGACAAGCAGAGCGCCCGTCCGGCGCACAGCGGTCGTCAACCGGTGAAGTCGGGTGAGATGACGACGGCCGCGGGTGGGGTTGGCGCGGGGGCGGGTGGCGTTCCGTCGACCAAGGCGATGTCGGCGCTGAGGTAGTCGACCCGAGCGCCGTCCGCATACACGCACTGTGCGCTAACCGGAATCGCTCTGTCGTCCAGCACGGCCGATGCCGTGCCGGGGACCGTCGCAACAACGGTCGTCTCCCAGGTTCCGTCGACCGAGGGCGTTGCCCTTCCAGACGCCCATTCCGCCATAGGCGGCCGAGAACTGACGACTACCACCTCACTCCCGGTGCAACCTGACCCCAGTACGACCAGCTCGGTCGGTACGTCGAAGGTGAGTTCCGTGGGAGCGACGGTCATGACGAAGTCTGGCGGGCGCTCGATCTCCCAAGAAGCAGCGACCGAGGTTCCTCCGCACACGATGACCGCTCGCCAGCTTCCCGGATAGCCGGTGTCGATTGACACCTCGACAGTCGCGTCTCCTGCGGAGTTGGCCGTGGCGGCTGCGCTCTCAGCTGGGAACTCCCCAGCCGGATCGATGGCGTCGTTGCCCAGGATCAGGTTCGATCGACCCACCTGCAAGGTCACGGCGTCATCAGGTGGGCACCCTGTCACCGAAGCTGTCACAGAGAATGGAGCGAACGGCGTCGGTGACACGGGGCCGAGGGACACTGACGCAGAAGGCTCCGCTCCAGCCGTCGGAGCAACAGCCATCACCATGCTCGCAACGGCGAACGCCGCCGCGAATCCCGTTCGACCAAACATCCGCCACCGCCGCACGTCGGCAACCCTACGGGCGTCGTCCGCCGCAGTGGAATGGGCTTCACGAAGATTCAGCACCAGTTCACCCAGGCGGCAGCGTCCCGCTACCCGGGGCATCCCAGAAGTGCCTGCTTGAGAGTTCGGGCAGGCGTTGCGGCTGGTTCGTAGCGTTCAGAGGTCCTGTCGGGGTTGCTCTCGAAGTGCCTGCCGGCTCGGCTCGAGGTCGGGTTTGGCTTCCTAACGAACAGCGCTCTCGGCGGGGCTTCGCCGCGGTGTGGCTCGAAAGAGGAACGAGCACGAACGACTGCAAGTAGGAGTGCCCGCCGCGGTTCCCCACCCGTTGAGACCGGAGGAACCATGAGCGTGATGATCGGGGTCGACCCGCACAAGGCGACCCACACCGCTGTCGCGATCGACAGCAACGAGACCGAGCTCGACCGCAAGAAGGTCCGAGCCACGATCGCCCAGGTCGACCAGCTGTTGGCGTGGGCCGAGCCGCTCGGGCCGCGGACGTGGGCGATCGAGTCCGCCAACGGTCTCGGCTACCTGTTGTCTCAGCAGCTCGTCGCCGCAGGCGAGACCGTCCTCGACGTGCCCGCGACGTTGGCGTCGAGGACACGGGTGTTGGCGACGGGCCGATCGAACAAGAACGACCCGAACGACGCGCTGTCGGTCGCGGTCGCCGCGTTGCGATTCGATGGTCTGCGCGAGGTGAGCGGCGCCGGGCACGCCGAGGTGTTGCGTCTGTTGGCCAAACGCAACACCGACATCGGTGATCACCGTTGCCGGCTCGTGAGCCGGCTCCACGCACTGTTGGCCGAGCTCGCGGCGGGCGGGATCGCCAAGGAAATCAACGCTTCTGACGTCGACCGGTTCCTCGCCGAGCTCACCCCGACCACCCCGGTCGAGCAGGTCCGCTTCGACCTGGCCGTCGAACTGCTCGACGACATCCGCCGCCTCGATCGACAGCTGAAGGACTCCCATCGCCGGATCCGCCAAGCGATCGCGGCGTCGCAGACATCGCTGGTCGACATCTACGGGATCGGACCGATCATCGCAGCGATGCTCATCGGCTACTCGGGTGACATCGCCCGGTTTGCGAACCGTGACGCCTACGCGGCCTACAACGGCACCGCCCCGATCGAGTTCTCCTCGGGCGGGCGGACCGTTCACCGAGTGTCGAACCGCGGCAGCCGCCAACTCAACCACGCGCTGCACATGGCTGTGATCTGCCAGCTCCGACAGCCGAGCTCGGAGGGCCGCGCCTACTTCGAGCGGCGCGTCGCTGAAGGCAAGACCAAGAAGGAAGCCATCCGCGCCCTCAAGCGGCAGACCTCGAACCGGGTCTACCGCCACCTCGTCGCCGACGCCCAGCGTTAGCGGGCCCGGGAGGACAGACGGGAACGACTCGTTGGCCAGCGCGACCGGCTCACATCCCTGAACACCGGCTCTTCGGCCAGGTCACTCCCGGACCCACCACCACGCTACGACCCCGCCCGCCGACGGGCCCGAGAAACGCGCCCCGACACACCTCGAACCAGCCCCTTGACACAAAGAGGATTCGTTGGGGGATACCTGTGGGATCGCGGAATCCAGGGCTTCAATGTCCCGTTGCAGCCGAACTCATCGCCCAGTTGATCGCCCGCTAGGCGAAGGGGCGCTCCCGCCGGCGACCATCGGACCGGAGCGCGACGCGGTGCACCGGCTCGTGCGCCGCGCCCTCAGGCCCCAGGGTCGAGCGCAGGAGCACGACCTCGTTCACGTCGAAGCCGAGGTCGACGGCCATGCCGGTGACGCCGCACGCGGCCCGGTCGCGCAGCCGGGCGAGGGTCAGGTGGCCGACGAAGGGCCGGTCGGGCGGGTCGCCGACGGCGGCGGTGGCCACCCGAACGGACTCGGCGAGCTCGTCGAGCCCGCTCACGGGGAGGCACACGACGTTTCGCCCGAGCCGGCTGACCCGCGGGCCGAGGCGCGCTGCGGCCGCCGGCGCGTCGAGCCGGTCGAGGGCGGCGATCAGGGTGGCCTCGCCGGTGTCGTCGACCTCGCCGACGAAGCGCAGCGTGACGTGCCACTGATGAGCCGGCACCCAGCGCACCCCGGGCTCGTCGGGACGCGGGAGCCGGGCGGCCATCAGGGCGCGGAGACTCTCGGGGATCGGTGCGGCGAGGAACAGCCGGCTCACCGCGGGCGCCGGGACTAGGAGTCGGAGCCTTCGGCGGGGGAGGTGTCGAGCCGCAGCGATGCCGAGTTCATGCAGTAGCGCAGGCCGGTGGGCTGGGGGCCGTCGTCGAAGACGTGGCCGAGGTGGGCGCCGCAGGTGGCGCAGACGGCCTCGGTGCGGACCATGCCGTGGGAGCTGTCGGTGCGGGTCTCGACCGCGCCGTCGTCGATCGCCGTCCAGAAGCTGGGCCAGCCCGAGCCCGACTCGTACTTGGTGTCGGAGGAGAACAGTGGCGTGTCGCAGACGACGCAGTGGAAGGTGCCGTCGTCGTGGTTGTCCCAGTAGGTGCCGGTGAAGGCCCGCTCGGTGCCGCCCTTCTGGGTGACCTCGAACTGCAGCGGGGTGAGCCGTTCGCGCAGCAGGGCCTCACGCTCGGCGGGGTCGGTGGGAAGGTCGGTCATCGAGGCACCTCGCAACGCTCGGGGCGGCCCGGCGCCGCCGCCGGGACGAGGCTATCGGCGTGCTCGCGGCAACCCCCGGAGATGCTTGCATCGAACAGCGGTTCGAAGTTACAGTCGTGTCGTTCCCGAGGCGCAGAGCGCTCCGAGGGGCAGATGGTTCGCACCCGGCACGGCCGCTCCACCGGCCGCTGTCACACCCCCTTCGTAGGGTGATCCACATCGCCGGAGCATCCCCGCCCCGGCCCTGCAGTCCGCCACCTCAACCGGCCGCCCGGCCGGCGCAGGTCCCGGAGAAAGAGATCGGGACATGCGAGAACGAGACGACGTACGAGACCACAAGGAGACACCGGTGGAGCGAGACAAGGCACTCGACATGGCCCTGGGCCAGATCGAGAAGCAGTTCGGCAAGGGCTCGGTCATGAAGATGGGCGAGAAGACCACGATGGGGATCGAGACGGTGCCCACCGGCGCCCTCGCCCTCGACCTGGCGCTCGGCGTCGGCGGCCTGCCCCGCGGCCGCGTCGTCGAGGTGTACGGCCCCGAGTCCTCGGGCAAGTCCACCCTCGCCATGCACGTGGTCGCCGAGGCCCAGCGCAACGGCGGCATCTGCGCCTACATCGACGCCGAGCACGCGATGGACCCGGTCTACGCCAAGGCCATCGGCGTCGACATCGACGAGCTGCTCATCTCCCAGCCCGACACGGGCGAGCAGGCCCTCGAGATCACCGACATGCTGGTGCGCTCCGGCGCCCTCGACGTCATCGTCATCGACTCCGTGGCGGCCCTCACGCCCCGCGCCGAGATCGAGGGCGAGATGGGCGACAGCCACGTCGGCCTCCAGGCCCGCCTGATGAGCCAGGCCCTGCGCAAGCTCACGGCCAACCTGAACAAGTCGAACACCATCTGCCTGTTCATCAACCAGCTGCGCGAGAAGATCGGCGTGATGTTCGGCTCCCCGGAGACCACCCCGGGCGGTCGGGCGCTGAAGTTCTACTCGTCGGTCCGCCTCGACATCCGCCGCATCGAGTCCATCAAGGACGGCGTCGAGGTGGTCGGCAACCGCACCCGGGTCAAGGTCGTCAAGAACAAGGTGGCCCCGCCCTTCAAGCAGTGCGAGTTCGACATCATGTACGGCAAGGGCATCAGCCGTGAGGGCTCCCTGCTCGACATCGGCGTCGATCTCGGCCTCGTGAAGAAGTCGGGTGCCTGGTACACCTACGACGGCGAGCAGCTCGGGCAGGGTCGGGAGAACGCCAAGACGTTCCTCACCGAGAACCCCGAGATCATGGTCGAGGTCTCCGAACGGATCCTCGCCCAGGTGGGCATCGGCGTCGACCCCGACGCCGACGAGGTCGACCTCACCGCCGACGACATCATGTCGGCCGAGCACGACGTGC
Source organism: Acidimicrobiales bacterium (assembly GCA_965279255.1). GTDB lineage: Bacteria > Actinomycetota > Acidimicrobiia > Acidimicrobiales > Acidimicrobilacustridaceae > CAMFLJ01. The sequence goes on along the minus strand of OZ257146.1, from coordinate 2,545,840 downwards.
CGATCTCGCTCGACTGACACGTCGCACCTCTGCACGACCGGGCGATCCCGGGGCCTCCGGCCAGGCCCCGGGATCGTGCGCGTCCGGGGCCGCTCGCGGGCCCTAGCGTGAGGCGATGGGCGGACACCTGGCGGTGCTGGCGCAGCTCAGCGCCCGGACCTACGAGACCTACGACAACAGCGGCCCGCCGGGCTGGTTCATGGGCGGGTTCTTCGTGCTGTGGGGCGGGCTCATGCTCGTCAGCCTGGCCGGCTATGTGTTCGGCATCTGGTCGCTGGTCGAGATCATCCGCTACCGCGAGGACGAGTTCACCGCCGTCGGGCTGAACCGCACGACCTGGCTGGTGCTCCAGATCGTGGGCCTCGTCGTGTGCCAGCCCCTGGGCGCGATCGTCGGCATCCTGTTCCTCTGGAAGAAGCGCCCGGTCCTGCGGGCCTGGCGTGAGTCCCATCCGGGGGCGCCGGTCATGTACGTCCCCTACATGGCCTACGGGCCGCCTCCCGGGTACCCACCGCCCCCGGGCTACCCGGCCGCGCCGGGACAGGCCCCTCCCGGGTACGGCCCACCCCCGGGGTACCCGCCGGCTCCGGGCTACCCGCCCGCACCGGGCCAAGCCCCACCCCCGGGGTTCCCGCCGGCTCCGGGGTTCCCTCCGGCGCAGGGTCCGACGCCTCCGGGGCCCGGTCCGACGCCTCCGGCGCCCGGTCCGACGCCTCCGCCGCCCGGTCCGACACCTCCGCCGCCGGGCCCCACGCCTCCTGCGCCCGGATCCACCGAGTGACGGTCCGGTACCGCCGGGCCCTCGTCGTGATCGTGACGGCGATGGCCATGGTGGCCGCCGCGTGCGGTGGCTCGGCCGACGGGGCCACCGCACCCGGGCCCGCTTCCCCGGTGGCCTGTGGGACGAAGACGACGTTCCCGTACGAGGCGATGTCGGGCATCGACCCGAACGTGTTGAGCCTCGACGTGTACACGCCACCGGCGGTCGAGGGCTCGTGCACCGACCGTCCCCTGGTCGTCTGGGTGCACGGTGGGGGCTGGGCCGGCGGCGACAAGGCCGAGTTCATGGAGCACAAGGTGCCGTTGTTCACCGGCGCCGGGTACGTCTTCGCCAGCGTGAACTACCGCCTCACCGACACCACGCTGACGCCGCCCTCGCCGCAGTACCCGGTGCACGACGACGACGCCGCTGCCTCGATCGCCTGGTTGATCGACAACGCCGCTGCCCTCGGCATCGACCCCGACCGGGTCGCGGTGCTCGGCCACAGCGCCGGTGGCGGGGTCACCGCGGCGATCGCCACCGACGACCGCTACCTCGGAGCGCACGGGCTGCCCCTCGAGGCCATCACCTGCGCCGCCTCGATGGACGGCGAGGGCTACGACATCACCGCCGGGGCCACCCTGTCGCCGCCCGAATGGCAACCGACCTACACCAACGCCTTCGGCACCGACCCGGATGTCTGGGCCGAGGCCTCACCGATCCGCCACGTCGCCCCCGGCAAGGGCATCCCGGACTACTTCATCGCCGCCCGCGGCATCGACTGGCGCCTCGACCAGCACATCGAGTTCATCGCGGCGCTCGAGGAGGCGGGCGTCCCCGTGGTCGTGCTCGACTCCCGGGCCCTCGAGCACGCCGACCTCACCATCCTCGTCGGAGACCCGGCGGACACGGTCGTCACGCCCGCGTTGATGGAGTTCCTCGGCGGGTGCTTCGCCCCCTGAGCGGGGCCCCGGGAGGCAGGCGTCGGGGCCTCCGTTAGCCTTTCGCCGTGACCGCCCGGACCTACGCCATCCGCACCTACGGGTGCCAGATGAACGAGCACGACTCCGAGCGCCTCGCCGGGCTCCTCGAGGCCGACGGCCTGGTGCCCGCCGCGTCGGAGGACGACGCCGACGTCGTCGTGCTCAACACCTGCTGCATCCGGGAGAACGCCGACAACAAGCTCTACGGCAAGCTCGGGCACCTGAAGTCCAAGAAGGACGCCCGGCCCGGTCTCGAGATCATCGTGAGCGGCTGCCTGGCCCAGAAGGACCGCGACCTCATCGAACAGCGGGCCGGCCACGTCGACGTGGTCGTCGGCACCCACAACGTGCACCGGGCCGTCGAGCTGCTGCACGCCTCGCGCGAGCGGGGCGGCACCGTCGTCGAGATCTGGGACGAGGCGATGGACGATGCCGAGTCGTTCCCGTCGGCCCTCGCCGTGAAGCGCGAGGTCGACTACTCGGCCTGGCTCACCATCCAGGTCGGCTGCGACAACACCTGCGCCTACTGCATCGTCCCGTCGGTGCGGGGCAAGGAGATCAGCCGGCCTTTCGGTGAGCTGGTGGCCGAGGTCGAGCGCCTCGCCGCCGACGGCGTCATCGAGGTCACCCTCCTCGGCCAGAACGTGAACTCCTACGGCCGCGACCTCACCACCGCCCGCCGCACCGGCACCGCCGCGGCCGACGACGCCTTCGTGGCCGGCCCTCAGTGGGCCGCCGACGAGGCCCGCCGGGCCCGCGCCCTGTTCCCCGACCTGCTCGGTGCGGTGGCGTCGGTCGAGGGCATCCACCGGGTGCGCTACACCAGCCCCCATCCCAAGGACCTGCGGGCCGAGACCATCGCCGCCATGGCCGACAACCCGGCGGTGTGCAACCACCTGCACCTGCCGCTGCAGTCGGGCTCCGACGCCACGCTGGCCGCCATGCACCGGGGCTACACCGCCGATCGCTACCTCGAGAAGCTCGTGGCCGCCCGGGCCGGCATCCCCGACCTGGCCGTGAGCACCGACCTCATCGTGGGCTTCCCCGGCGAGACCGACGCCGACTTCGAGCAGACCCTCGAGGTCGTGGCCGCCGCCGAGTACGACTCCGCTTACACCTTCATCTTCTCGGCCCGTGAGGGCACCGAGGCCGCCCTGCTGCTGGCCGAGCACCCCGGGGCCGCGGTCGACCCGGCGGTGGTGGGGGAGCGCTTCGAGCGGCTGCGGGTCGTGGTCGAGCGCTCGGCACTCGCCAAGCACCTCGCCCGCGTCGGGCGCATCGAAGAGGTCGTCGTCGAGGGCCCCTCGAAGCGCGACGCGTCGGTGCTCACCGGCCGCACCACCCAGAACAAGCTGGTGCACTTCGCCTCCGAACGGCCGCTGCGGCCGGGCACCCTGGCCACCACCGAGGTCACCAGCGCCGGCCCCCACTTCCTGCGGGGCGAGCTGATCGAGGTGCTGGCCACCCCCCGCCACCGCACCCGCATCCCCGTCACCGCAGGGTGAGCACCGACCGGCCGCGGCCGTCCGACCGGCACCTCGCCGTCGTCGGTCCGACCGCGTCGGGCAAGTCGGCGCTGGCGCTGGAGTTGGCCCGCCGTCGGGGCGACTGTGAGATCGTCACCGTCGACTCCATGCAGGTGTACCGGGGCATGGACATCGGCACCGCCAAGCCCACCCTGGCGGAGCAGGCCGAGGTGCCCCACCACCTCCTCGACATCGTCGACCCCGACGACGACTACACCGTCTCCCGGTTCCAGGCCGACTGCCTCGCCGTGCTGGCCGACATCGAGTCCCGCGGCAATCGGGCCCTGCTGGTGGGCGGCACCGGGCTGTACCTCCAGGCGGTCGTCGACGACCTCGAGATCCCCGGCCAGTTCCCGCAGGTCCGGGCCGAGCTCGACCTCGAGCCCGACACAGCCAAGCTCTTCGCCCGGCTGGAGGGCCTCGATCCCGTCGCCGCCGCCCGGATGGAGCCCTCGAACCGGCGCCGGGTCGTGCGCGCCCTCGAGGTCACCCTCGGCAGCGGCCGCCCGTTCTCGTCGTTCGGGCCCGGCCTCGACAGCTACCCGCCCTCCCCGTTCCCGGTGGTGGGCCTCGCCATCGACCGGCCGGTGCTCGACCGTCGCATCGAGCAGCGCTACGTCGAGCAGCTCGCCGCCGGCTTCGTGGCCGAGGTCGAGGCCCTCCTCGCCCGCCCGGCCGGGCTCTCCCGCACCGCCCGCCAGGCCCTCGGCTACGCCGAGCTGCTCGACCACCTCGAGCACGGCACGCCGCTCGACGAGGCGGTCGACCACGCCGTGCTCCGCACCCGCCGCTTCGCTCGCCGCCAGCAGCGCTGGTTCGGCCGCGACCCCCGCATCACCTGGCTGCCGGTCGACGACCACCTCCTCGACCGGGCCGCAGCCGTCCTCGACACCTGAGCGCTCAGACCGGGCTCCCGGCGGCGGTGATGGCGCCGCCCTCGGCCCGCAGCACGAGGTCGACCTCGGGGATCAGGTCGGCGTCGTGGGTGATCACGATGGTCGTGAGGCCGGCCCGCCGCTCGAACACCCGCTCCAGCACGGTGCGGGCGGTCGGGGCGTCGAGGTGGGCCGTGGCCTCGTCGAGCACGAGGATCGGGGCGTCGGTCAGCAGCGCCCGGGCGATCATCACCCGCTGGCGCTCGCCGCCGCTCAGGTGGCTCCCGTCCTCGCCGACCCGCTCGTCGAGCCCCTCCGGGCGGGTCTGGATCACCTCGTCGACGTCGGCGTCGGCGCAGGCCGCCCGGATCCGGTCGTCGTCGGCGTCCGGGTCGCCGAGGGAGAGGTTGTCGCGCAGGGTCGTGTCGAAGAGGTGGTCGTGCTGGGCGACGACGGTGACGAGCCGGCGGGCGTCGTCGACGGCCATGTCCTGCACCGAGGTCGCACCGAGGCTGATCGATCCGTCGGTGAGCTCCCAGTACCGCAGCAGCAGGCTGGCCAGCGTCGACTTGCCGGAGCCGCTCGGCCCGATGACGGCGACCCGCGACCCGGCGGGCACGTGGAACGACACGTCGCGGATCACCGGCCGGTCCGGTTCGTAGCCGAAGCTCAGGCCCTCCACGTCGAGGTCGACGGGGGAGCGGGGGTCGACCGCCACCCGACGCTCCTCCGGTGGGTCGACGACGAGGGCCGGGGCGTCGACGAAGGCGACCAGTCGGGCCGAGGCGGCGCGGCAGCGGTCGAGGTGCTCGTAGGCGGCGGTCACCGGCCCGACCGCCTCGAAGGTGGCGATGGCGACGAGCGGGAGCACGGCCAGCATCACCGGGTCGAGCGAACCGTCGCCGACCAGGGCGATCCCGACGACGAGCACGCTCAGCGCCGACAGCCCCAGCAGCAACGCGGTCAGCGAGGCGGCCAGGCCCCGGGCCACGGCGAGCTCACGTCGGTGGGCGGCCTGGCGGGCGGTGAGGGCGTCGAGCCGGTCGACCAGGAGGTCGGTGCGTCCGTAGGCCACCAGCTCGCCGATCCCGCTCAGGCCCTCCACGATCACCCCACCCATCTCGCCCTGGGTGTCGACGAGGGCCCCGGCCGGGCGGCGCCCGAGGCGGCGCGTCGCCAGAGGGAGGGCCACCCCCGCGATCAGCAGGTAGGCGAGCAGCACCACCCCGAGCACGGGGTCGAAGCGCCCGAGCACGACGCACCCGAGGCCGATCGCCATGGCCCCGGCGATCGGCGGCACCAGGACCCGCAGGTAGAGGTCCTGGAGGGTGTCGACGTCGGCGACCACGCTCGACAGGACGTCGCCACTACGGCGGTCGATCATCGAGGCCGGGGCGCCCGGGAGGATCCCGCGGAAGAACCACACCCGCAGCCGGGTGAGGATGCGGAACGTGCCGAGGTGGCCGATGTAGCGCTCGGCGTAGCGGGACACCACGCGCAGCACGGCGAAGGCCCGCACCCCGAGGATCGCCAACGCGAGGGTCTCGGTGGAGTCGACCAGCGCCGAGCGCGAGATCAGGTAGGCCGACATGGCGACGAGCCCGATGCCGGCCCCGAGCGACACGAACGAGAGCAGCGCGGCGACGAGCACCCACCCGCGGTAGTGCCCGGCGCCCCGGAGCACCCGCCGGATCGGGCCGGTGCCGACCGTCGCTGTTGAGGTCGCGGTGGTCGCGGTCACGGCCGGGCCTCCACGACCCGGCCGCGCTCCAGGCGCACCACCCGGTCGGCGGCGGCGATGGTGGCGGGCCGGTGGGCGACCATCACGGCCGTGCGCCCGACGAGCAGGGCCCTCACGGCGGCCAGCACGTCGGCCTCGGTGTCGCGGTCGAGGTTGGCCGTGAACTCGTCGAGCAGCACGAGCGGTCGGTCGACCAGGGCGGCCCGGGCGATGGCGATGCGCTGGCGCTGGCCCCCGCTCAGGCGGAGGCCCTGCTCACCCAACGGGGTGGCGAGCCCCTGGGGCAGCTCGTCGAGGAAGGCCTCCGCCCCGGCGATGCGGGCGGCGGCGCGGATGTCGGCCTCCGACGCGTCGGGCCGGCCGAGGGCGATGTTCTCCGCGGCCGTGCCGGCGAAGATGGTCGGCCGCTGGGGCACCCATGCGACCTGACGGTGCCACGCGTCCGGGTCGACCTCGTCGAGGGCGACCCCACCGACCTCGATCACGCCCGAGCTCGGCGTGGTGAAGGCCATCAGCAGGTTCAGCAGGGTGGTCTTGCCGGCCCCGCTCGGCCCGACGACAGCGAGCACCTCGCCGGCGCGGACCTCCAGGTCGACCCGGTCGAGCACGGGCACGTCGGTGTCGGGGTGGTGGAAGGACACCTCCCGCAGCCGGAGCGTGCCCGCGGTCGGAGCCTCGCTCCCGCTTCCCGCCCGGTGGTGCGCCGGGAGGGCGGCCAACCGGTCGATCCGGTCGAGGGCGACCCGGCCCGAGGCGCCGGCGTGGTACTCGGTGGCCAGCCGGCGTAGGGGCACGAAGAACTCGGGGGTCAGCAGCAGCACCGCCAGCGCCGTGCCGTAGGTGAGGTGGTCGTTGATGAGGCGGAAGCTCACCTCGACGGCCACGAGCGCGGTCGCTGCGGTGGCGGCCCACTCGATCACCAGGGAGGTCTGGAACGCGGTGCGCAGCACGTCCATCGTCGTGTCGCCGTGACGGCGGCTCATGGCCCCGACGGTGTCGGCGCTGTCCTCGGCCCGACGGAAGGCGATGAGCGTGGGCAGCCCCCGCACCATGTCGAGGTAGAACGAGCTCAGCCAGCCCATCTCGGTGAGGCGGCGCTCGGTGAGGGCCCGGGTGCGGCCGCCGATCACCGCCAGCAGCAGGATCAGCATCGGCCCGGCGAACAGCAGCACCAGGGTGGTCAGCGGGTCGAGCACCCCGACCGCCACCAGCACCACCACCGGGACGATGCCCGCCAGCGCCGCGGCCGGCAGGAAGGCCGTGGTGTACCCATCGAGGGAGTCGATCCCGTGGCCCACCGTGACGCCGACGTCGGCGACCCGCTCCTCGTCGAGGCCCACCGGGCCGACCGCCGCCAGGTGGGTCACCGCCTCGTGGCGGACCTCGCCGCACAGACGGGCGCTCGCCCGCTGGGCGCTGACCTCGGCGGCGTGCACCGCGCCGGCCCGGACGAGGAGCAGCAGGCCCATGGCGATCAGCTTCGGTGCTTCATCCGCCAGGTCGTGCCCGTCGAGGAACACACCGTCGACGACCCGGGCCAGCAGCAGCAGCCACGCCACCACCGCCAGCGCCCCGAGCGTGCCGAGGGCGATCGAGGCGAGCAGCAAGAGCCGGGCCGACGGGTGCTGGGCGAGCAGTCGGCGGGGCCACATGCGGCGACGGTAACCGGGCGACGGCCGGGCGACGGCCGGGGGCCGGCCGTCGCGGGTCAGTAGCTCTCTTCGTCGAGCTCGACCCGGCCGCGGAAGAAGTAGTAGACGCCGGCCGTGTAGAGCAGCACGAAGGGGATGCCGATGACGGCCATCACGAGCATCACCGTGAGGGTGTTGTCGGCCGACGCCGCGTTGGTGATGGTGAGGTCGTAGGCCTTGTCGATCGACGAGGGCAGCATCACCGGGTAGAGGCCGGCGGCCACCGCACCCATCAGCAGGGCGATCATGAGCGCCGACGAGATGAAGGCGCTGAGGTAGAAGCCCTTGCGCAGGAACCGCCATGCCGCGATCACCGCGACGAAGGCGAGCAGCGGGAAGATGCCGATCCAGAGCCGGTCGCGGTAGTTGTCGGTGACCTCGGAGTTGGCCAGCAGGGTCCAACCCAGGAGCGCGGTCATCAGCACGAAGAACCCGGCCATCAGCTTCGGGATGGCGGCCTTCACCCGGTCGAGCAGGTCACCCTCGACCTTCATGGCCAGGAAGATCGAGCCGTGCAGCGAGAGCATCGCCACCGCCGTGACCCCGACGAACAACGAGTAGGGGTTCAGCAGGTCGACGAGCGAGATGTCCATGTTGCCCTGCTGGTCGAGGGCCACACCACGGATGACGTTGCCGAGGGCCACACCGAGCAGCAGGGTGATCCCGAGCGACGAGCCGAAGAAGAACCAGTCCCAGGTGGCGCGCCAGCGAGCGCTCTCGCGCTTCGAGCGGAACTCGATGGCGATCGTGCGCAGGATGAGCACGAGCAGCACGAGCATCATCGCCAGGTAGAAGCCTGAGAACAGCGACGCGTAGACGAGCGGGAAGGCGGCGAAGAGGGCACCGCCGCCCAGCACCAGCCACACCTCGTTGCCGTCCCAGACGGGGCCGATGGCGTTGAGGAAGATGCGCTTCTCCGTGTCGCCCTTGGCGAGGAAGGGCGAGAGCATCCCGACGCCGAGGTCGAACCCGTCGAGGATGACGTACCCGACGATGATCACGACGTAGAGCACGAACCAGGTGATGTTGAGCCACATGGTCAGTCGACCCCGATCGAGACGCGGGAACGGCGCCGGAAGACCTCACCGAACGTGTCGGGGAGCGACTGGGTGACCTCGTGGTCGGGTGGCTCGGGTGGGCCGGCCTTGATGATGCGGTTGAGCAGCGAGAGGAAGACCCCGAACACCACGGCGTAGAGCACCACGAACATCCCGATGCTGAACCACAGCTGCCCGGCCGAGACGAGTGGCGACTCGGCGTCGTTGGTCTGGAGCACGCCCCAGACGATCCATGGTTGTCGACCGAACTCGGCCGTCCACCAGCCCGAGAGGGTGGCGAGCTGGGTGAGCCCGATCGACACGATCAGCACCCACAGCAGCCACCGGGCGGTCCAGATCTTGCGCTTCCACCACCACATGAAGCTGGCGACCAACCCGATGGCGATGAAGAGCATCCCGAGGTTGATCATCAGGTGGTACACCTGGAACACCAGGTTGACGTTGGAGGCCCACTGGTCTCGAGGGAACTGGTCGAGCCCCTCGACCTGGGTCGTCGTGCTCTTGCCCACCAGCAGGCTGAGCAGGCACGGCACCTGGATGCCGCTGGTGGTCTCGGTGTTCGGGTTCGTCCAGCCGATGATCGTCATCGGGACGCAGTCGCCCGTGGGGTAGACGCCCTCCATCGCGGCCAGCTTCTCGGGCTGCTGGCTGGCGACTGCGGTCGCCTGGTTGGCGCCGAACACGAACACCTGGAGGAGGGCCAGCACGGTGAACAGCGGCAGGGCCACGCGGATCATGGTCTTGGCCAGATCCACGTGGCGCTTCCGGAGGATGTAGTACGCGGCCACGCTCAGCACGAGCGACGAGCCCACGATCCACGAGGCGACGATCACGTGGAGGATGTGGGGGATGAACGACGGCGTGAACACGACGTCCTTGAAGCTGGTCATGAACGCCTGGCTGCCCTGGCCGACGTCCTTGATCTCGTAGCCCGCCGGCGTCTGCATCCACGAGTTGGCCATCACGATCCACGTGGCGCTGAACGTGGCGCCGACGACGACCATGGTCGTGGCGAACAGCCACAGGCGGTTGCCGAGTCGGGCCCCGCCGAAGAGCATCAGGCCCAGGAACCCACCCTCGAGCATGAAGGCGAAGATGCCCTCGGCCGCGAGCAGGCTGCCGAAGATGTTGCCGACGAAGCGGGAGTACACCGACCAGTTGGTGCCGAACTCGAACTCCTGCACCAGGCCGGTGGCGATGCCCACCGAGAAGATGAGGCCGTAGACCTTCACCCAGAACATCGACAGCTGGCGCCACTTCGGGTCGTTGGTGCGCACCGACTTGTACCCGAAGATCACCAGGATGAGCCCGAGGCCGAGCGACATCGGCGGGAAGATGAAGTGGAAGCTGGCCGTCAGGGCGAACTGAAGGCGGTGCAGCTGCTCGACCGTCATCGTGACTCCGCTTCCGGGTGGTGGGGTGACCGGCCCCCAAACGTTGGCACGTCCGGGCGCTCCGAAGCGTCACCCGTCCGGTGTCTCCCTCACAAGGGTCTTCCGTCCGGACCGTGGGGTTCCCGGCGTCGCAATCCGGTCGACCGGTCCGGGAGGTCCTGGGAGGATGGAGGGGACGCGGCCCCGTGCCGCCAGACTGGAAGATGATGCAGCTCACCAAGCACCACGGCCTCGGCAACGACTTCCTCGTCGCGTTGGAGGAGGTCAACGGCCCCCTCCACGGTGACGCCACCCTCGCCCGCACCCTCTGCGACCGCCGTCGCGGCCTCGGCGCCGACGGCTTCATCGTCGGCGCCCGCCCCGAGCCCGGGCAGACCGCACCCGACGGCCGCCCGGTCGACGTGGTGATGCACCTCTGGAACGCCGACGGCAGCCGGGCCGAGATGAGCGGCAACGGCATCCGGTGCCTCGGCCAGGCCCTGGCCGGCGCCCGCGACGACCACGAGGCCACCTACGTGGTGGTCACCGACGGGGGCGTCCGCACCCTGGTGGTCCACGACGACGCCGACCATCGCCTGGCCCAGGTCCACGTCACCATGGGCCCGGTCGGTGTGGGCCCCGACATCCCCGCCTCGGTGTCCGAGCGCCTGGCCGACGCCCGCCACGCCACCGCCGACATGGGCAACCCCCACCTCGTGGTGCTGGTCCCCGATCTCCACGGCGTCGACCTGGTCGGCACCGGCAGCTGGCTCGAGGGCGAGTTCCCCAGCGGTGTGAACGTCGAGTTCATCACCCCCGGCACCGACCCCGACACCCTCGACCTCCTGGTCTGGGAGCGCGGTGCGGGCGTCACCGAGGCCTGTGGCACCGGTGCCACGGCGGCGGCCCACCTGGCCCACCGCTGGGACCTGGTCGGCCGCGAGGTCAGGGTCGTGATGCCCGGCGGGTCGGCCGAGGTCATCCTCGCCCCCGACGACAGCCCGGGCGACGAGCCCGTGCTCATCGGCCCGTCCCAGCACGTGGCCACCATCGAGGTCCCGGATGCCTGACCTCCCCGACGACGGCCTCGACCCGCTCGACGCCGACGACCTCGTGGGTGCGCCCGGCTTCGAGGACGGCTACGACGAGTACCTCTTCGAGGCCGACGACGACCTCGCTGACCTCGACGCGCGGGAGACCCCGCCGGTCGAGAGCCACCGCGGCGCGTTCGGTGACTTCGGTGGCGAGAGCAACGGGCTCATCGACCGCACCTTCCGGGAGAAGATCGTCCTGGTCGGGGTCACGCCCCAGGGCGACGACGAGGACGACACCGCCCGCCACCTCGACGAGCTCGCCCTCCTGGTCGACACCGCCGGCGCCGACGCCGTGGCCCGGGTCGAGCAGCGCCGGCAGGCGCCCGACCCCGCCACCTACCTCGGCAGCGGCAAGGTCGCCGAGCTGAAGGAGCTGTGCGAGGCCGTCGACGCCGACACGGTCGTCTTCGACGACGAGCTCAGCCCGGCCCAGCAGCGCAACCTCGAGAAGCTCCTCGGCCGCACGGCCATCGACCGCACCGCGGTCATCCTCGACATCTTCGGGCAGAACGCCCACAGCCTCGAGGGCAAGGCCCAGGTCGAGCTGGCCCAGATCCGCTACCGCCTCCCCCGCCTCCGGGGGAAGGGCAAGTCGCTCTCCCAGCAGCGCGGCGGCATCGGCGCCCGCCAGGGTGGCGGCGAGACCCAGCTCGAGGTCGACCGCCGCAAGCTGCTGCGACGCATGCACAAGCTCGAGGCCGACCTGCGCGACATCCAGCGGGTGCGCAGCACCCAGGCCAAGGCCCGCCAGCGTTCGCGCCTCCATCGCGTGGCGATCGTGGGCTACACCAACGCCGGCAAGTCCACCCTGCTGAACCGCCTCACCGACGCGGGCGTGCTCGTCGAGGACCGCCTCTTCGCCACCCTCGACGCCACCACGCGGCGCCTGCAGCTCCCGGGCGGCGAGACCGTGCTGGTCACCGACACGGTCGGCTTCATCACCAAGCTGCCCACCCAGCTGGTCGAGGCGTTCAAGTCCACCCTCGAGGTCGTCGTCGACGCCGACCTGCTCGTCCACGTGGTCGACGCCTCGGCACCCGACCCCGAGGAGAACATCTTCGCCGTCGACCAGGTCCTCCAGGAGATCGGCGCCGGGGCGGTGCCCCAGCTGCTGGTGGCCAACAAGCTCGACGCCGGCCCCGAGGGGGCCAAGCGGCTGCTGGTCGACCATCCGGGCTCGGTCGCCATCTCGGCCCGCACCGGCCAGGGGGTCGACGACCTGCTGCGCACCATTGGCGACCGCCTCCGGGGCCTGTCGGTGGTCACCGAGCTGGTCGTGCCCTTCGACCGGGGCGACGTCCTGGCCTCGCTGCACCGGGAGGGCGAGGTCCTGGTCGAGACCGCCACCGACGACGGCATGAGGGTGCGGGCCCGCCTCGACGACGCCTCGGTCTCGCGCCTGCGTGAGTTCGTGGTGGCCGGGTCGCCCGGGCCCGCCTGACGCACTAGACCGGGCGCCGATGAGCCAGCAGCCGTTCACCCCGCCGCCGTACCCCTACGACCGCCTCGACGCGCTGAAGCCGGCGGCCCAGGCCCTCGAGGGTGGGCTGGTCGACCTCTCCATCGGCACGCCCTGCGACCCGCCTCCGGCGTCGGTGGTCGAGGCCCTGGCGTCGTCGGCCGCCGAGCGGGGCTATCCCGCGTCGATCGGCTCCGCCGCCTACCGCGAGGCCGCCTCGGGTTGGATGGCCCGCCGCCTCGGCGTCGAGGTCGCGCCGAACCAGCTGGCCGCCTGCATCGGCACCAAGGAGCTGGTCGCCGGCATGCCCCACTGGCTGCGCCTGCGCGACCCCTCCCGCGACACCGTCCTCTACCCGGCCATCAGCTACCCGAGCTACGCCATGGGCGCCGAGCTCGCCGGCTGCCGAGCGGTGCCCGTCCCCGTCACCGCCGACGGCCGCAGCGACCTCGGCGCCATCGACCCGGCCGACGCCGAGCGGGCGCTGTGCCTCTGGGTGAACTCGCCGGCCAACCCGACCGGGCACCTCGACGACCTCGGCGCCGCGGCCGAGTGGGGGAGGGCCCACGGCGTGCCCGTGCTCTCCGACGAGTGCTACGTCGAGTTCACCTGGCAGGGGCCCGGCCGCACGATCCTCGAGCACGGGCTCGACGGCGTGCTCGCCGTGCACTCGCTCTCCAAGCGCTCGAACCTCGCCGGCGTGCGGGCCGGCTTCTACGCCGGCGACCCCGACCTCGTGCACTACCTCTCCGAGCTGCGCAAGCACGCCGGGTTCATGGTGCCCGGCCCGGTGCAGGCCGCCGCCATCGCGGCGTGGGCCGACCAGGAGCACGTCGACGAGCAGCGGGCCGTCTATCGGCACCGCCTCGAGCGCTTCGCCGAGATCCTCGCCGGCATCGGGGTCGACGCGCCCATGCCCGGTGGCGGCTTCTACCTGTGGGCCCCGGCTCCCGACGGCGACGCCTGGGCGCTGGTGCGCCGCCTGGCCACCGAGGGCGGGGCCCTCGTGTCGCCCGGCGAGTTCTACGGCCCCGACGGCGCCGGCTTCGTGCGGGTGGCCGTCGTGCAGCCCGACGACCGCCTGGAGCTGGTGGCCCGTCGCCTCGGGGTCGGCTGACCGGCGGGGGTCAGCGGCGTCAGGTGACCGTCAACGGGGCGATCCGACGCAGCTGGGCGATCGCCCGGGCCATGGCCGCCCGCTGCCCCACCGGGTTGTCGCACCCGTCGGCCCACGCCTCGAGCTGGTCGGAGTCGAACAGGGCGTTGGTGATGGCACCGGCCTCGACCAGTGCCTCGAAGACCGCCTCGTGCAGGTCCAGGCAGAACATGTCGCGCAGCTCGGGGTGGTCCGGCCTGATCGTCACCATCGTCGCGTGCCCTCCTGTCGCTCCCGCCGGGACCGACCGTAGGTCAGCCGTGGAGCCGCCCCCGGCACAGGGTCGGCGGCCGGTGTCGCGGCCCGCTCCGGGAACCGCCGGCGGCGCGCCGGCGTCGAACCGGTGATGGGATCCTCCGATCGTCGGTCCGGCGCGTGGATGACGGCCCTCATCGGGCTGGGCCTGGTGGCAGTGGCCGGCGTGGTTGTGGGGGTGCTCGTGCTGCTCGGGGTGGGCGCGACCTCCGCCGTGCACTCGTTGGTCACCGACGACGGCGACCGCACGACCGTGGTGGGAGGGTCGGGTTGGAACGCGGCCCGGACCTCGCGTGACGGGCGGACCCTCGTCCTGGCGCTCACCGGCTCGGCTCCGTACGCGTCCGGTAACCCCTGCACCTCCGACCTCTCCGCCACCGCGGAGGAGTCCGACCAGTCGGTCACGGTCACGGTCACGGCCCGGTCGCCGAAGGTCGACCGCGAGTTCGGCTGCTCCGGGGTCGGGTACCTCCGACTGGTCGAGGTGCCGCTCGAGCAGCCCCTCGCCGGGCGCACCGTGGTCGACTCCGACGGTGTCCGGCACGAGGTGTTCGACGGCACCGCCCTGCTCGACCCGGTCGTGCCCGACGGCTGGACCCTCACCTCCGAAGGCGACGGCGGCAGCTGGCCTGACGCGCGCCCGAGCTGGGTCCGCACCTGGGCGCCCGAGACCAAGGCGGGAAGCGACCTGCCGCCGTCGCCGTGCGTCGGGGGCCCCAGCGGCCTGGTGGTCAGCCAGGGCGCATCCGACCTCTTCGACTGGGCCTCCACCCACGGCGAGCGGGTCGGGACGGCCGAGGTCCACGGCCACGACGCCGTGGTGATGAAGGGCCCGTTCGGCGACGACCTCTCGGTCACCTGGGCCGACGGTGCCTCCGGGTTCGCCGTCGCGGCCCAGCTGCGCTGCGGCGACGACGTGCCGATGCCGCTCGACGAGCTCCTGGCCTACGCCCGCTCGCTCGCCTGAGAGGGCCGATGATCCCATCGCGAACCTGACGCGGCTGCAACGATTGCGCGATGGCATATCCACAGACGGCAGGTGCGGCCAGTCCGCAGAAACCATCCAAGACCGGCATCATCTGGGCGATCGCGATCTTCGTGGTCACCTCGATCATCGGCGTCGTCATGATCGTCGTGTCGATCGGCACGATCGCCAACTCGATCAACGACCTCCAGAAGGTCAGCGCCGGCCAGACCCAGCAGCTCACGCTCAGCCCGGGCGACCAGTACGTGTTCGTGGTGGCGCCGTCGAAGGCGGCCATCAGCGACGTGCAGGTGTCCATCGTCGACCCGGACGGCGACCGGCTGGTGCCCTCCGACACCGGCAACAGCTACTCGGGCAACAGCTCCGACGGCAACGGTGACTCCTTCCGGTCGCTGGGCTACATCAAGGTCACGACGACGGGCACCTACACGGTCAGCGTCGACGGTCCCACCGGCTCCAGCGTCCGCGTCGGCGAGATCCCGCTCGCCCGCACCCTCGCCCTGCTCTTCGGCGGCATCGCCATCGGCACCCTCGGGTTCATCATCGCCCTGGTCATCCTCATCGTGGCCCTGGTGCGACGCAGCAAGGTGAAGAAGGCCAACCGGGCCCTCGCCTACGGCGGTGCCCCTGCGGCACCCCCGGCGTACGGCCAGCAGCCGCCGGCCCCGGCGCCTCCCGCCCCGGCCCCACCTGCGCCTCCGGCGGCGACCGTTCCGCCTCCGGCGCCGGCTGCTCCCACCCCGCCGCCGCCCGCGGCGCCGACCCCTCCGCCGCCTGCGCCGCCGGCCGCTCCCACCCCGCCGCCGCCCACGGCACCGCCGGCCCCGCCGGCGCCCGACGGCGGCAGCTGAGCCCGGGCCCCTGACCGTCGCGCCCACCTCCGTCCCGACCGTGAACCCGGTCGGGGCGGAGGGCGGCGCACGGTAGCCTGCGGCGCCATGGCCGACCTTGCCGCAACCATCGAAGAGATCTGGAACAACCGCGAGTCCCTCGCGGCCGACGACGCCGACGCCAACGCCGCCATCGGCGAGGCGATCGCCCTGCTCGACCGGGGCGAGGCCCGAGTCGCCGAGCTCGGTGCCGACGGCGAGCCGATCGTCCATCAGTGGCTGAAGCAGGCGATCCTCCTCTACTTCCGCCAGTCGCAGATGTCCACGACCGAGCTCGGCCCGTTCGAGTACGCCGACAAGATCCCGCTGAAGAGCGACTACGCCGCCGCCGGCGTGCGGGTCGTCCCCGGGGCCTCCGCCCGCTACGGCTCGTTCCTCGACCGTGGTGTGGTGATGATGCCGAGCTACGTGAACATCGGCGCCCGGGTCGGCGCCAACTCGATGGTCGACACCTGGGCCACCGTCGGCTCCTGTGCCCAGATCGGCGCCAACGTGCACCTGTCGGGCGGCGTCGGCATCGGTGGTGTGCTCGAGCCGCCGCAGGCCGCTCCCGTGCTGATCGGCGACGACTGCCTGATCGGCAGCCGCTGCATCGTCGCCGAGGGCGCCCGGGTGGGCGACGGCGCCGTGCTCGGTGCCGGCGTCATCCTCACCGGCTCCATCCCCGTGATCGACGCCGAGACGGGCGAGGAGCTCAGCCGCGGTGTCGTGCCGTCGTGGTGCGTGGCCGTGTCGGCGACCCGCCCCCGCACCTTCGCCGGTGGCGAGTTCGGCCTGCCGTGCGTCCTGGTGATCAAGCGCCTCAACGAGGGCGAGCGCCACGACAAGTCGGCCCTCAACGACGTGCTGCGCCTCCACGGCGCCGCCACCTGAGGCCAGACCCACCCGTGCCCGGCACCGACGCGCCTCCCGACCTGCTGGCCCGTACGGCCGCGCTCGTCGACGTGGCCTCGCCGAGCCGGGCCGAGGGGCCCCTCGTCGAGCTCCTCGAAGCCGAGCTGCGGGCGCTCGACCACCTCGAGGTCACCCGCGTCGGCGACAACCTCGTGGCCCGCACCACCCTGGGCCGGCCGTTGCGGCTGGTGCTCGGTGGCCACACCGACACCGTGCCGGCCGACGGCAACGCGACGGCCCGCATCGACGGCGATCGGCTGCTCGGCGTGGGCTCGGCCGACATGAAGGGCGGCCTGGCGGTCATGCTCGAGCTGGCCCGCACGGTGGTCGAACCGGCGGTCGACCTCACCTTCGTGTTCTACGCCCGCGAGGAGATCGCCAGCGCCGAGAGCGGCCTCGGCGAGCTCTTCGCCGAGCGCCCCGACCTGCTCGTCGGCGACGCCGCGGTGCTGGGCGAGCCCACCGAGGCGGCCATCGAGGCCGGATGCCAGGGCACGCTGCGCCTGAAGGTCGTGCTGCGAGGGGCCCGGGCCCACACCGCCCGACCGTGGATGGGTCGCAACGCCGTGCACCGCCTGGCCGGCGTGCTGGCCGCGCTCGACGGGTACGTCGAGCGCCGCCCGGTGATCGACGGCTGCCAGTTCCGGGAGGCCCTGCAGGCCGTGTCGGTGCAGGCCGGGGTGGCCGGCAACGTCGTTCCCGACGAGGCCGTCGTCGTCATCAACCATCGCTTCGCCCCCGACCGCACCCTGGCCCAGGCCGAAGCCCACGTGCGCGACCTGCTGGCCCCGCACCTCGAGGACGGCGACTCGGTCGAGCTGGTCGAGGCCGCGTCGGCCGCGGCTCCCGGTCTGGGGCATCCGTTGCTGGCCACCCTCACCGCCCTCAGCGGCGGGCAGGTCTCGGCCAAGCTGGGCTGGACCGACGTCGCCCGCTTCGCCGAGCACGGGGTGCCGGCGGTGAACTTCGGCCCCGGCGACCCGACCGTGGCCCACACGGCGGGGGAGTACCTCGACCGAGCCCCGCTCGAACGGGCGTGGGCCGTGCTCGACCGCCTGGTGCGTGAGGGCCCCTCCACCTAGGAGCGGGTCGGCTCAAGTCGACCGGATGGTCCCGGACGCGCCGGAGGGCGACGACCCCGACCCGCAGGTCGAGGTGCCGCCCTCCGCAGACGTTGCCGGGCCCGTAGGCCTCAGAGCTTGCGCATCACCGTGACGACCTTGCCGTAGATGGCGACCTCGGAGGGGTCGAACTCCATCGGGGAGAGGGCGGGGTTGGCGGGCAGCAGCACGACCTTGTTGCCCTTGCGGGTGTAGGTCTTGACCGTGGCCTCGTCGCCGGGGATGCCGGCGATGATTATGTCGCCCTTCTCGGCCACCTGCTGGGCCCGGGCCACGATGAAGTCGCCGTCGAGGATGCCGGCCTCGATCATCGACTCGCCACGGACGCGGAGCATGAACAGGTCGCCGTCGCCGCAGAAGTCGGACGGGACGGGGAGGATCTCCTCCACGTTCTCCTGGGCGAGCACGTCGGTGCCGGCGGCGACGTCGCCCACGAGGGGGACGTGGCGGAACGGTCGACGATCGCCGGAGGCGCCGGAGTTGGGGTCGTAGCGGACCTCGAGGGCCCGGGGCTTGACCGGGTCGCGGCGCAGGTAGCCGAGCTCGTTGAGCCGGTTGAGGTGGTTCTGCACGCTCGAGGGGGAGGTGAGGCCGATGGCCTTGCCGATCTCGCGGACCGACGGCGGGTAGCCGTGCTCGGAGATGTGCTGGTCGATGATCTCGAGGATCTGCTGTTGGCGAGCGGTCAGCTTCGTGGTGGTCATGGAGCCCTCCTGGGTGGCGGCCGGGTGCCGTGCCGTGGGTGGAGCGACGGCCGTGCTGCGGCGGTGCGGCGCAGGTGCGGTCGCGGTGCTGCAGCGGTGTGTGGCCGGGGGTGAGGGCCGGCCGGAGCCGGCGAACGCCTGTATGGGAACCATAAACGACGTCCCCGGACCGATGCAAACACCCGTTCGTATTTTCTCTTGACCACGTACGGGTGTTCGTGGTTCGATGCCTCCCCGACGAACGGGCGTTCGCACTCCGGCGACGCACTGTCACACCCCCTGCGGAGACTGAACCCATGGCTGCTGTCCTCTCTCCCCGCTTCGACCTCTTCGACCCCGACGCCCACGCCGGCTCGCTCCCCGTCGCCGGCGACGGTCTCCACGACCTCGCCCCGTGGAACGACCCCACGGCCCGGCCTGCCCGCCCCCAGCTCCGCCTGGTCGAAGGTGGCCGTGTCGCCCGCCCCGCCGTCGCCCGCCACGCCCTGCGCACCGTGCTGGGTGGCCTCACCCTCGCGGTGCTGGTGGCCCTGGCGGCCTTCGGGGCCGTCCACCTCCTCGGTGCCGACGCTGCCGCCTCCGGGCCGGCGTCGACCGCCGAGTCCCTCCACCCGGCCGGCGCCGACGCCTCCACCCCGTCGGCGTCGGCCGTGGTGGTCGTCCAGCCGGGCGACACGCTGTGGGCCATCGCCCGCCGCATCAAGCCCACCGGCGACATCCGCCCGCTGGTCGACGAGCTCGCCGATCGCGCCGGTGGCGCGGCGGTCGTGTCCGGCCAGCGCCTCGACATCAGCGGCCTGGGCGACTGACCAGCGACGCTCCTACCGGGCGTTGTGCGCGTGCGCGACACCCGGCGGTAGCGTCGCCGCCGTGCGATGCCCGGCCTGTTCCCATCTCGACGACAAGGTCGTCGACTCGCGTCAGGCCGACGACGGCGTCACCATCCGACGTCGGCGCGAGTGCCTGGCGTGCGGGCAGCGGTTCACGACCTTCGAGCGTCTCGAGGAGGTCCCGCTCGTGGTGGTGAAGCGCTCCGGCGACCGGGTCCCGTTCGACCGGGCGAAGATCGTCGAGGGCATCGGCTCGGCCACCAAGGGCCGACCGGTCTCCGACGAGGCGATCGCCGAGGCGGCGGCCGACCTCGAGGACCAGTTCCGCCTGGCCGGCCCCGAGATCACGAGCGAGCAGATCGGCCTGGCCGTGCTCGACAAGCTCCGCGACCTCGACCAGGTCGCCTACGTGCGCTTCGCCAGCGTCTACAAGGGCTTCGACGACCCCGCCGACTTCCAGCGCGAGGTCCGGCTGCTCAAGGCCACCGAGCCCAAGCGCCACTGAGCCCTGGCTCAGCCCGGTCGGCGCCAGGTGCCGAACAGGTAGCCGTCCTGCTCGAGCAGGCGGTGCAGCTCCAGGCGCTCCGGCCGGGCCCCCTCCGGCCCGTGGGCCACCCGGGCGCTCTCGCCGGCCACCAGCAGGGGCGCCATCGACTGGCACCACTCGTCGACCAGCCCCGCCGCCACGAGCTGGCCGTTGAGGCTGGGGCCGCCCTCGACCAGCACGGTCTGCACGCCCCGGGCCCCCAACGCCGCCATGGCCCCTGCCAGGTCCACCGAGTCGACGCCGGCGACGACGACCTCGGCCCGGCCCTCGAACCGGGGGGCGTGCTCGGCGCAGGCGGCCTCGGTGGTGAACACCAGCGGTGGGGTGTCGGCCTCGGTGAACATCGGAGCCTCGTGGTCGAGGTCCATCCGGCCGGTCACCAGCGCCAGCCGTGGCGCAGGGGCCTGGCCTCTCGCCACCCGGCGGGCCCGCACCTCGTCGTCGAGGCGCACCGGCCCGTAGTTCTCGATCCGGGCGGTGGCCGCGCCCACCAGCACCACGTCGGGCACGGCCCGCAGGGCCCGGAACACGGCCTTGTCGGCGGGGCCCCCGAGGCCGCCCGATCGGCCGGCCACCGCGGTGGCGCCGTCGATGCTGGCGATCATGTCGACGATCACCCACGGCCGCCCGTCATGGGCGGCCCGGGGCTCGTCGTAGGCGTCGAGCGCCTCGACCTCGGCACCCGGCGCGAGCCCTTCTCCCGCCCCGTTCGCGAGGTCGTCAGGAGGTCGGAACAGGAGGCGCACGCCCGTAAACTAGAGGGTCCTCCGAAGGCCCTGCTCCGAGCTGCCTGTGGGTAACTGTGGAGAAGCGCACCCGTCGTCCACCGACAATCCACCGGCAATTCACAAGGTTGTTCCCCTATCGCTCCACAGGGTGCAGTCCGTAGGTTGCTCCCCGGGTACACCGCTGCGGCGTGAACGACGGAACGGTGGCTGACGTTCTGACGTTCTCGGCTGGCAGGACGGCTCCTTGAGCGGGAGCCCTTCGAGGCACGCTCTACCTGACGTTCGCGCCGCAGCACGGCCCTCCTCCGGGAGGGCACCCACCACTCGCAGCACCTGCAGCACCCATCCGAACGGCCCCTGGGCCGGTCGGGTCACCGGCTCGGCCGAAAAGCCGGAACAAGTCGTTGACAGCGGTGGAATTACTCTGGTGTAATTCTCCGACATCTTGTGGCCCGGAAGGCGTGGGGGGCACTCCAACCACAACATCTTGTGTCGGCAACGTCGCCGACCCGTGTGGCTGGAACCTCCCGCAGGACCATCAGGAACCAGGCCTCACCCTTTCCGAGACCGACCCTTCCGAGTCGAGCGGCTGCCCCCGGAGCCGCAGCACCCAACTGGCACCACCAAGTGCGGGCCCCGCCGACAGGCAGCCCAGATGAGCAGCCCCGATCAGCACGGCAGTTCGATCAGCACGGCAGCTCGATCAGTACGGCAGCTCGATCAGCACTGCAGTTCCGGACCCAGCAGCACCCGACACACCCACACCACACCCCACGCGCAGCGGAGGACATTCATGGCCCTGGCACCCGAGCAGGCCGGCATCGGCATCCGGCGACACTTCACCACCGCTGGCACCCACCCCTACGACATGGTCGAGTGGGAGCGGCGAGACGCCCGGATCTCCAACTGGAAGACCGGCGAGGTCGCCTTCGAGCAGCTCGGTGTCGAGTTCCCGGTCGGGTGGTCGCTGAACGCCACCAACATCGTCGCCCAGAAGTACTTCCGCGGCACCGTCGGCACCCCCGAGCGCGAGTGGTCCCTCAAGCAGGTCGCCGACCGCGTCGTCGACACCGTCACCGCCTGGGGCATCGCCGACGGCTACTTCGTCGACGACGAGGAGGCCCAGGCCTTCTCCGACGAGCTCAAGTACCTGATCATCAACCAGCGGGCCGCCTTCAACTCGCCGGTGTGGTTCAACATCGGCGTCAAGGGCGTGCCCCAGCAGGCCTCGGCCTGCTTCATCCTGTCGGTCGACGACAAGATGGACTCCATCCTCAACTGGTACGTCGAGGAGGGCACGATCTTCAAGGGCGGCTCCGGCGCCGGCATCAACCTCAGCCGCATCCGCTCCTCCAAGGAGCTGCTCAAGGGCGGCGGCACCGCCTCGGGCCCGGTCAGCTTCATGCGCGGCGCCGACGCGTCAGCCGGCACGATCAAGAGCGGTGGCAAGACCCGCCGCGCCGCCAAGATGGTCATCCTCGACGTCGACCACCCCGACATCGAAGAGTTCATCTGGTGCAAGTCCCGTGAGGAGAAGAAGGCCCGGGCCCTCGAGGCCGCCGGCTTCGACATGTCCCTCGACGGCGCCGACATCACCTCGGTCCAGTACCAGAACGCCAACAACTCGGTCCGGGTGACCGACGAGTTCATGCAGGCCGTCGTCGACGACGGCGACTGGCACCTGCGGGGCGTCATCGACGGCCAGATCATCAAGACCATGAAGGCCCGCGACCTCATGCGCCAGATCTCCCAGGCCGCCTGGGAGTGCGCCGATCCCGGCATGCAGTTCGACACCACGATCAACCACTGGCACACCGCGGCCAACACCGGTCGGATCAACGGCTCGAACCCCTGCTCGGAGTACATGCACCTCGACAACTCGGCGTGCAACCTGGCCAGCCTCAACCTGCTGACCTTCCTCGACGAGGCCGGCACCTTCGACGTGCCCGGCTTCAAGGCCGCCGTCGAGTGCATCTTCACCGCCCAGGAGATCCTGGTCGGCAACGCCGACTACCCGACCGAGTCCATCGGCGAGACCTCCCGGCGCTTCCGTCAGCTCGGCATCGGCTACGCCAACATCGGCGCCATGCTGATGGCTCTGGGCCTGCCCTACGACTCCGACGAGGGCCGCTCGCTGGCCGCCGCCGTCACGTCGCTCATGACCGGCCACGCCTACGCCACCTCGGCCCGCACCGCTGCCCGCATGGGCCCCTTCGCCGGCTACGCCGAGAACTCCGAGCACATGCTCCGCGTGCTCGGCCAGCACCGGTCCGCCGCCGCCGAGATCGACGAGGAGCTCGTGCCCCACGACCTCCTCTCGGCCGCTCAGCAGTCGTGGGACGAGGCCTGCGAGCTCGCCGCCGAGGTCGGCGTGCGCAACTCGCAGGCCTCCGTGCTGGCCCCGACCGGCACCATCGGCCTGATGATGGACTGCGACACCACTGGCGTCGAGCCCGACCTCGGCCTGGTCAAGATGAAGAAGCTGGTCGGCGGCGGCACCATGTCGATCGTCAACCAGACCGTGCCCCGTGCGCTCAAGCGCCTCGGCTACACGCCCGAGCAGATCGCCGAGATCGTCGCCTACATCGACGAGAACATGTCGATCATCGGTGCGCCGCACTTCCTGGCCGAGCACCTGCCGGTGTTCGCCTGCTCGATGGGTGACAACACCATCCACTACTCCGGCCACGTCCGGATGATGGGTGCGGTCCAGCCGTTCATCTCGGGTGCCATCTCCAAGACCGTGAACCTCCCCGAGGAAGCCACCCTCGAAGAGGTCGAGCAGCTCCACATCGACGCCTGGCAGCTCGGCATCAAGGCCGTCGCCATCTACCGCGACAACTGCAAGGTGGCCCAGCCCCTGTCGGCGTCCAAGAAGGACGACCAGCGGGTCGACGCCGGTGAGGCCGTCGAGGTGGTCGAGAAGGTCGTCGAGCGGATCGTGGAGAAGGTCGTCTACGAGCCGGTCCGCCAGAAGCTGCCCCGCACCCGTGTCTCGAAGACCTTCGAGTTCCGGGTGGCCGACTGCAAGGGCTTCGTCACCGTCGGCGAGTACGAGGACGGCCGACCGGGCGAGATCTTCGTCCGGGTGTCCAAGCAGGGCTCCACCCTCGCCGGCATCATGGACGCCTTCGCCATCTCGGTGAGCCACGGCCTCCAGTACGGCGTGCCGCTGCGCAGCTTCATCGACGCCTTCACCGGCATGCGCTTCGAGCCCGCCGGCATGACCGACGACCCGGACATCCGGATCGCCAACTCCCTGATGGACTACCTCTTCCGCCGCATGGCGATCGAGTACCTGTCCCCCGAGGAGCGGGCCGAGCTGAACATCCTCACCACCGCCGAGCGCATGCAGCCCACGCTCCCCGGTGTCGAGGACGCCATCGTCGAGACCCGTCAGGGCAGCGAGCTCGTCGCCGACCCGCCCTCGATCGAGTCGGCCTCCACGCTCGTCGCCGAGACCACCACGACCACCACCCGGGTCGTCGCCGAGACCCACTCGGTCAGCCACGACGCTCCGCTGTGCATGCAGTGCGGCGTCGTCATGCAGCGGGCCGGCAGCTGCCACGCCTGCCCCAGCTGCGGCACCACCAGCGGCTGCTCGTAACAGCAGGTCCAGCGCCCCCGGGGCCCGTGCAACGACGCGCGGCCATCGGGAAGTGAACGACGAGGCCCGGGCCCAACAGGCCCGGGCCTCGCCGCGTCACCGGGCGTGCCGATCGCCGGCTCAGCCGGCGGTGGTGGTGGTGGAGCCGGAGCCGGAGCCGGAGCCGCCGAGGGCGCCGCTGCCGCAGCTCTTCAGGCCGATGGCGTCGAACGCCTGGTTCACCGAGTCACCGATGGGGTCGGACTGGTCCGAGAGGCTGTTGAACTGCGCGGCCTGCCCCTGCTGGAGGGCGGTGATGCTCTGCGCGGTCAGCGACTCGAGCTGGTCGAGCTGGCCGTAGATCGACTGGAGCTGGCTGGAGAGCTCGGCCGGCTGGGGGATGGCCTTCAGCTCGCTGATGAGCTGGGTCAGCATGTCATTGCCCTTGGTGATGAACGCGAGCTCTCCCGAGGCGGTCGACATGTCGCTGCCGTCCTTCACCGCCTGGGTCATCATCTCGTCCATCTGGTTGCCGAACGAGGTGCAGGCCGCCTCGGCCTGCTGGGTGAAGGTGGCCACGGTGACGGCGGCCGTCGTCGTCGTGGTCCCCGCCGATGCCTCGGAGCTCTTCGAGCTGCCGCAGCCGGCGAGGCCGACGACCGCGGTCAGTCCGACGGCGGCGATGAGCATGGACCTGCGCACGATGGTCTCCCTCCGGAACGATGGCTCGGGCCATCAGGCGGCGACGATCGCCGACGGGAGGGTTTCGGTAGGCGGCTCACCATCCTTGAGCACGGTGATGCGGACGGCCCATCGCCGGGGTCGCTCAGGCGGTGACGATGGGGGCCAGCAGGTCGGCCAGCTCGGCCGGCCGGGCGAGGAACGGCGAGTGGTCGCCGGCGATCTCGTAGGTGGTGGCACCGATGCGCTCGGCGATCGCCCGCTGGCCCTCGGGCAGCAGGATCGGGTCGGCGTCACAGACGATGTAGCTCGTGGGCTTGTCGTGCCACGCCGCCCGCTCGACCAGGTCGGCGCCGCCGGTGTTGCCCGGCCGCAGCCTGGCCGCGAACGCGGCGGCGGTGTCGGGGTCGACGTCGGGGAAGAAGATGGCGGGGGCGCGGGCCGGGTCGACCTCGGGCAGGCCATTGTCGGCCAGGCGGAAGGCGCTCATGAAGTCGTCGCCGATCTGCACGTCGGTGCCGGTCGCGTTCTGGCCGTCGTCGGGGGCCATCGCCGTGAGGTACACGAGCCGCTCGACGGCCGGGTGGTTGCCGGCGACGGTGATCGGGGCGCCGCCGTAGGAGTGCCCCAGCAGGGTGACGGGCCCGTCGAGCGTGTCGAGCACGGCGACGATCGCCGCGGCGTCGTCGTTCAGGGTGGTGAGGGGGAGGTCGACGGTGACGGCGTCGACGCCGCGGGCGGCGAGCTCGGGGAGCAGCGGCTCCCAGCACCAGCCGCCGTGGAAGGCGCCGTGGACGAGGACGATGGTGGCCATGCCGGGACCCTAGGGCAGCGGGTCGGGCGTCGCCGTGGGGAGGTTGACGACGAACCGGGCGCCTCCGAGGTCCGGGTCGGCATCGACCGCGACCGTGCCCTCGTGGCGGGCCACGACCCCGGCGACGATCGACAGCCCGAGGCCCGCTCCGGCCCGATCGCGGTCACGCGCCTCGTCGAGGCGGGCGAAGCGCTCGAACACCCTCTGGCGGTCGGCCTCGGGGATGCCGGGGCCGTCGTCGGACACGACCAGCTGCACCCAGCCCGGCGCCTCACCCACCCGGAAGCGGACGGTGTGGCGGGCGTGGCGGCCGGCGTTGGCGGCCAGGTTGTCGACCAGCCTCCGCAGATCCTCCTCGCTGCCGCGGACCTGGCCGCCGCTGACCAGTGAGGTGTCGACGGTGAGCTGCGTGGTGGCCCGTAGGGCCGAGGCCCGCTCCATCACCAGGTCGTCGAGGTCGACGGCGCGGGTGGGTGGCGGCACCGCCGCGTCCTGCGAGGCCAGCACCAGGAGCTGCTCGACCAGGGCCTGGAGGCGGATGACCGCGGCCATGGCCTCCGCGTCGTGGGCGGCGGGGTCGGCGGCGCTGGCGCGGGTCTCGAGCAGGGCCCGCACCGAGGCGAGGGGGCTGCGCAGCTCGTGGCTGGCGTCGGCGACGAGCTGGCGCTCCCGGCCGGCGGCGGCGTCGAGGCGGTCGAGCATCTCGTTCATGGTCACGGCCAGCCGGGCGACCTCGTCACCGGTGGCGGGCACGGGCACCCGGGTGGAGAGGTGGTGCTCGGTGATGTCGCCGACCGAGCTGCGGATGGACTCGACCGGTCGCAGGGCCCGGCCCACGCCGAACCAGACGAGGAGGCCGACGCCGAGGGTGAGCAGCGGGACGAGCACGAACACGGCCCGCAGCACGGCCCGCCCGGCGGTGTTGCCGAGCTCCTCGGAACGGGCGATCAGCAACCAGTACTGGTCGTCGGCCCCGCGGGGGACGGCCAGCACCCGCAGCTCGCCGAGGGCGGGGTCGTCCACCGAGAGCAGGTGGGTGCCGGAGCCGGCGGCGAACGGCAGGGGAGGGGAGAGGATGGGGCTGGCGCCCTCGCCACCGGCGGCGGGGCTCGACCACAGCACGGTGCCCTCGGTGTCGACGACCTGCAGGATGCGGCTGCCCCCGGCCGACACGGGGATGCGGGCGGGATCGGCCTCGATGTTGCGCAGTGCGGCGGCCTCGGAGTCGGCGCGCAGCTGACGGTCGATGCGGTTGGTCAACCCCGTCCGCAGGGCGTGCACCAGCACGATGCCGGTGAGCACGAGCACCAGGGCGACGGCCACGGTGGCCACGGCGGTGACCCGGGCCCGGATCGACCAGCGGGTCATGCGGGGCCGCCGTCGTCGGCCCGCAGGCGGTACCCCACGCCCCGGACGGTCTCGATGCTGTGGCGGCCGAAGGCGTCGTCGACCTTGCGGCGCAGGCGGCCGACGTAGACCTCGACGATGTTGGGGTCGCCCTCGAACTCCTCGCCCCAGACGTTGTCGAGCAGCTGCACCTTCGAGACCACGTCGCCCTGCCGGGACATGAGGTGGGCCAGGACGTCCATCTCCCGGGCCGTCAGCTCGACCTCGGCGTCGCCCCGCCAGCAGCGGTGGGCGTAGGGGTCGAGGCGGAGGTCGCCGGCGGTGTGGGCGGGGGTGCCACCCGCGGCCCGGGGGCGGCGCACCAGGGCCTTGACCCGGGCGACCAGCACCACGGTGGAGAACGGCTTGGTGAGGTAGTCGTCGGCGCCGGTCTCGAGCCCCTCGGCGATGTCGTAGTCGCCGGTCTTGGCCGTGAGCATGAGGATCGGGGTCCAGTCGCCGGCGGCGCGGATGGCGGCGCAGACCTTGTAGCCGTTCATCGTCGGCAGCATCAGGTCGAGGACGATGGCGTCGTAGCTGCCGGACTGCGCGGCGACCCAGCCGTCGTGGCCGTCGGCGGCGACGTCGACGGCGAAGCCCTCGGCCTCGAGGGCGCTGCGCACCCCGAGGGCGACCCCGGCCTCGTCCTCCACCACCAGCACTCGCACCGGGGAAGTATCCCCGCTCGGCCCCTCGACGTGGTGTGACCGCGTCGGTCGGTGTTCAGCGGGGAGTCAGGATCGCCCGACGGCTGAGCCTGCGACGGCTCAACCGCCGAAGAGGCGCTGGCGCAGCGAGGGCCTGGTGGCGGTCGCCACGCCGGAGCCCTTCGCCGCCTTGGCGGCGGCCTTGGCCGACGCCTTGTCCTCGGCGCAGTGGCAGCGATCCTTCTCGGGGACGTCACCCAGCACCGCGTCCACGTGGGCGCCGCACCCGGCCCAGCCGGGCTTGCCACAGGTCTTGCACGTCACTCGTCTGCACATACCCCCTAGGGTATCAGGACCGGCCGCCATGCACGAGCGCGGCCTCGCTCGGCGCCGGTACCCTCGCCCCTGTGGCAGAGGCGGCGTCGACGGTCGAGCTGACCCCCGGGGTCGAGGTGGAGCGCACCTGGCTCGACGACCGCTCGTGGGTCGACCTGTGGCCGGGCTGGCTCGCCGGGGCCGACGAGCTGTACGAGCACCTGGCGGCCACGGTGCCGTTCCGGCAGGGGCGGGTGTACCGCTACGACCACTGGGTCGACGAGCCCCGGTTGGGCTCGTCGTTCACCCCCACGACCGCGCCCCACCCGGTCCTGGTCGACGCCCACCGCGCCATCCAGCACCGCTACGACGTCCGCTTCGGCGCGGCCGCCCTCGCCCTCTACCGCGACGGCCGCGACATGGTGGCCTTCCACCGCGACCGCGACATGCGCTGGCTCGACGACACCGTCATCGCCCTGCTCGTGCTCGGCGACCGCCGGCCGTTCCTGATCCGGCCGCGCTCGAACCGGTACGCCCACGAGGCCGCCGACAAGGGGGCGACCCACCGCCTGCTGCCGGGCCACGGTGACCTGCTGGTGATGGGCGGCGGTTGCCAGGCCGGGTGGGAGCACAGCGTGCCGCAGGTGCCCGGCGGGGTCGGGGGCCGCATCTCGGTGCAGTGGCGCTGGACCTCCAAGCTCGGACGCATGGAGCGCGGCGGCTCCTACCGGTCGCCCCGCAACTACGGCCAGGGCTGACGAGGTGCCCTCGACCGCGGCCGGTCGCGACGCCGAGGCCATCCACCAGGGGTTGGTGGCGATGGCCGACCCCGAACGGGCCGAGGGCGAGCGCGCCTACCTGAAGAACCACTACGACCACCTCGGGGTGGCGATGGCGCCGGGGCGGAAGCTGGTGACGGGGTGGTTGCGGGACACGCGCCCCGATCTCGACCACGTGCTCGCCGTGGCGGCCGCGCTGTGGCCGTCGGAGGTGTTCGAGGACCGTCGCTCAGCGGTCGAGCTCTGGGTCGCCGTCGCGGCGCGGCTCACACCGGAGCACCTCCCCGCCATCGAGGCCATGGTGCGCGACGCCCGCACCTGGGCCCTGGTCGACCCCCTCGCCCACACCGTGGCGGGCACGATCCTCACCGGTCACCCCGACGTCGCCGCCACGAACGTCGAACGCTGGTCGCTCGACGAGGGCTCGTTCTGGGTGCGGCGCCTCTCGGTGCTCTCGCTCTCCCGTCCGGTGCGGGCCGGCGTGGTGCCGTTCGAGACCTTCGCCGTCGTCGCCGACCGGCTGCTCGACGAGCGGGAGTTCTTCATCCGCAAGTCGATCGGCTGGGTGCTGCGCGACATCGGCCGTGACGACCCCGCCTCGCTCGAGGCGTTCTGCCGTCCCCGCATGGGGCGCATGAGCACCGTCACCTGGGCCGAGGCCCGCAAGCGCCTGGCGCCTGACGTGGTCGCCGAGCTCGCCGCCCTCCGCTGAAGCGGGTCAGGCCGGATTCACGGCCTGACCCAACGTCATGTACACCCACGGCTTCGGGCCCTTGGTGTAGTCACGGTGGACGAACTCGAGCTCGAAGCCGGCGGCCTCGACCAGCTCCGACGGGTCGCGGGTGAGGTGGCAGCCGTCGGCGAGGGCGAGCTGCATCGGCTCGAGGCGCCGCTGCCACTTCTGCACCCCCTCGTCGGGTGCGAGGCCGTGCTCGAGGAAGTGGAAGCGCCCACCGGGCTTGAGCACCCGCCGCAACTCGAGCAGGGCCTGCTCGACCCCGGGGACCGTGCACAGCGTGAAGGTGCACAGCGCGCTGTCGCACGAGTCGTCGGGCAGCTCGATCCGCTCGCCCCGCAGCCCGGCGTAGTCGACCGGGAAGGGTGCCTCGAGGATCCGGGGGGCGCTGAGCTTCCGCCCCACCTCGGCCGGCTCGACGGCGTGCACGAGGGTGACCTCGGGCGGGTAGCTCGCCAGGTTCAGCCCCGACCCGAACCCGATCTCGACCACCACGCCGGAGAGCCCGGCCGCGGCCGCGTCGCGGCCCTGCTTCATGGCCGCCGACCCGCACGCCTTGTCGATGAAGCGGGGGACGACCTCACGGCGGTAGGCGTCGGTGATCGGGGAGAGGATGCCCATCGGCCGCAGCGTAGGCGCCTGCTCGTCGAGGCGGCGGCGCCTAGGGTGCGCCCGTCACGGGGACCGATCCTGAGGGGGACCGATGAAGCTGTGGAGCGACGAGATCGAGGAGATGCGCCCGGAGGCCCGGGCCGTCGTGGCGGGGGCGATGAGCATGATCGCCGAGATGTTCGCCGGGCAGGGCGAGCCGCCCACCGACGTCCACGAGCGGGCCCTGTTCAGCCGGGCCGCCTTCGAGCGCACCTACCCTGCCCCGGAGCCGACCGCGGTCGAGGTCGACCTGGCCGGCGTGCCGTGCCGGGTCTTCCGCCCCGAGGGCGAGGCCCTTGCGATCTTCGTGCACTTCCACGGCGGCGGCATGGTGCTGGGCTCGCCGCTCATGAACGACCCGGGCAACCGGGCCCTCGCCGACCGCCACCAGGTCGTGGTGGTGTCGGTCGACTACCGGCTGGCCCCCGAGCACCCCTACCCGGCCGGCCCCGACGACGGCGTGGCCGTGGTCGAGTGGCTGCTCGAGAACGGCGTGGCCGAGTTCGGCACCGACCGCCTGGTGCTCGGCGGCGAGTCCGCCGGGGGCTACATGACCGCGGCCGTGCTGCTGCGCCTGCGCGACGTCCCCGGCGCGCTCGACAAGGTGCTCGGCTCCAACGTGGTGTTCGGCGTGCTCGACTGGGGCCGGTCGCCGAGCCAGCGGGGCATCCGGGTCATCGACGGCCCCGACATGCTCACCCCCGAGGGCATCGAGCACTTCTGCGAGTGCTACCTGCCGGGGCTCAGCGACGACGAGCGCCGGGCACCGGAGATCTCTCCCGCCTTCGCCGACCTGCGCGACCTGCCCCCCGCCTTCGTGAGCGTGGGCACCGCCGACCACCTCCTCGACGACTCCCTGTTCTTCGCCGGCCGGTACGCGGCGGCGGGCAACGAGGTCGAGCTGTTCGTGGCCCCCGACATGCCCCACGGCTTCCAGGCGTTCCCGTGCGGGATCACCACGGCCTGGGGCAGGGCGTTCGACGCCTGGCTCACCGCCCGTCTCGGCTGACCCGACCCGCCCGGATCACCCGCCGGGGGTGACGACCGCACCACGGTCGGCGACATAGGGTCGGCTCGCACCCGTTCCACCCCGGAGGTTCACCCATGGCTCGCTCGCGCACGTTCGTCGCCGGCATCACCGTCGTCACCGCCCTCGGACTCGGGGTGGTGTCCACCGCCTGCTCGAGCTCCTCTGACTCGAGCGCGGCCACGACGACCACCGCCAAGTCCTCCAACGGCACCGTGCCCAAGAGCTTCTCGGTCAGCGTGCCCGAAGGCGAGGTCTCCCTCTCCCTCGACGGGCAGCTGCCGCCGAACTGGCCGTCGTCCTTCCCGGTGCCGAGCGGCGCCGAGCCCGCCGGCTCCGGCTCGCTCGCCAAGTCCGAATCCGGCGTGCAGGTCGGGGTCTTCTCGACCAGTGAGGCGGCCAAGGACGCGTTCGCCTTCTACAGCGGCAACTCCGCCCTCTCGCCCTCCAACGCGAAGAGCACCGGCATCGGCAGCGCCTTCGTCGGCACCCTCACCCTGGGCGGCTCCTACGAGGGCACCGTGTGGGTCGGCGGCTACGAAGGCACCACCTACATCGTCGTGGTGCTCACCGGCTCCTCGGGCGCCGGCGGCACCAGCAACACCTCGGCGTCGACGACGTCGACCACCGCCGCCTCCACCACCACGACCGCCTCGGGCACCGCGGCCTGAGGTCGGTTCGTACCGCTGTCAGCCGTCCGCCGGGTGCCGTGACTCCCGGTGGGCGGCGATGGCCGCCCGCGAGGCGACGACGTTGGCCTCCGGCGGCTTCCAGATGGGCAGGGCCAGCCGGGCCCGCACGGCCCGGCTGCGGGTGATCGGGTAGAGGGCGAAGCCCAGCCCGACGGTCACCAGGTGGCCGAACGACGTGAACGTGTGGTCGGCGAGGAAGGCCGACACCACGAGGGTGACGAGGGCGGCGGCCCAGATCCAGCTCCACTGCCAGCGCCCCCGCAGCCGGTAGGTGAACATGGCGGCGATGCAGTAGTAGCCGTAGCTGACCCCGACATCGATGGTGAAGCGGGTGGTGTCGCTGTCGGTGAAGTGGATGAGGCCGCGGTCGAGCACGAAGGCGACGATCACCGTCGTGAGCACGTGGCCGACGGCGAACACGATGATCGCCCGCAACGTGCCGAGCCACCGCTCGACGGGGGCCATCACCAGCACGAACGGCAGCACCCATCGCACCAGCCCGGCCGAGGACAGGTAGAAGGCGCTGGCGACGAGCACGCCGACGGGGTCGACCTGGAGGTTGTGGAGGTTGGTGCTGTGGGTGGCGAGCAGCGCCTGGGAGGTGCGGTCCGACGAGCTCCGCAGCACCCACGTGGTGACGGCGAGCACGAACAGGTAGATGAACGTCGCCCTGGACAGGGTGACGTAGGCGGCCGCCTGGGCCCGGGCCTCGTCGATCCAGCGCAGGGCCGGTCGGGCCCACGGCCAGTCGGCCCATTCGGCCACCCAGTACCCGGCCCCGACGAGCAACAGCACGACGGCGGCGAAGGCGAGCACCGGGCGAACGGTAGTCACGCACCCGGTGTGCGCGGTGACGCCCCCGGGGATGACAGGCTCTAGGTCCCTGCCCCGGACGAGGGGCGGTGACCGCGAGGGGGAGCTGTGCCGGGACCGTTGGATGGTGTGAAGGTCGTCGAGCTGGGCATGTGGGTGGCCGGTCCGGCGTGCGCCGGGATCCTCGCCGACTGGGGCGCCGACGTCGTCAAGCTCGAGCCCCCGGGCATCGGTGACCCGGCCCGCACCTACCAGGCCCTGTTCGGTGAGGTCATGCCCGACAACCCGGTCTTCGAGACCGACAACCGGTCGAAGCGCAGCATCGCCGTCGACCTGCGGGTGCCGGAGGGCCAGGCCCTCGCCCTCGAGCTGCTCGCCGACGCCGACGTGTTCGTCACCAACCTGCGCCGGGCCGCCCTCGAGCGCTGGGGCCTCGGCCCCGACGAGGTGCTGGCCCGCAACCCGCGCATCGTCTACCAGCTCATCACCGGCTACGGCATGGAGGGCCCCGACGCTGCCCGCCCGGCCTACGACATCGGTGGGTTCTGGGCCCGTTCCGGCGTGGCCGCCCTCCTCCGGGCCCCCGACGGCCCGCTGCCGTTCCAGCGCGGAGGCATGGGCGATCACCCCACCGGCAGCTCGGCCGCCGGCGCCGTCTGCGCCGCCCTGTTCAGCCGCGAGCGCACGGGCGAGGGCCAGCTCATCTCCACCTCGCTGGTGCGCCAGGGCGTGTACACGATCGGCTTCGACCTCGCGATCACCCTCGGGTGGGGTGCCCACATCGGCATCGGCTCCCGTGAGCAGATGGGCAACCCGGCCATGAACAACTACGTCGCCGGCGACGGCAAGGCGTTCTGGCTCATCGGTCAGGAGGGCGAACGCCACTGGCCGCCGCTGGCCCGGGTGGTCGGCCATCCCGAGTGGCTCACCGACGAGCGCTTCTCCACCGCCATGGGCCGCCGCCAGAACGCGGCCGAGCTCATCGGCCTGCTCGACGAGGTCTTCGCCACCAAAACCCTCGAGGAGTGGGCCGTCGTCTTCGACACCGAGCCCGACATGTTCTGGGCCCCCGTGAACGAGATCGACGACGTCATCATCGACCCGCAGGTCCACGCCGCGGGCGCCTTCGTGTCGGTGCCGGGCGACGACGGCGGCATGCGCGTCGCCAGCCCCTCCGACTTCTACGGCACCCCGTGGGAGGCGCGGTCGGCCGCACCGAAGTTGGGCCAGCACACCCGTGAGGTCCTGGCCTCGCTCGGGCGCACCGAGGCCGAGATCGACGGCCTGCTCGACGCGGGCGTCGTGGCCGGCGAGACCGAGTTCGGCGGGAAGGCCTTCTGATGGGCGTCACCGGCTACGAGAACCGCCTGCGCCCGGCCCAGCCGCCCACGCCGGCGGCCGACGCCTTCGAGATCCACCGCGCCGAGGTGGCCGACGGCCTGTCGCTCGCCTACGTCCGCGAGGGCGTCGGCGGCTACCCGCTGCTGCTCATCCACGGCTACCCCGAGACCAAGCGGGTGTGGTGGCGCAACATCGAGCCGCTGGTCGCCGCCGGCTACGAGGTCATCGTCCCCGACCTCCGCGGCCACGGCGACTCCGATCTGTCGGCCGACGACACCTACGACCTCGTCACCTACAGCCGCGACCTCCACACCCTCGTGCACGACGTCCTCGGCCACGAGCGCTGCGGTGTGGTGGGCGGCGACGTCGGCGGTGTGGTCGCCGTCGACCTGGTCAACCGCTTCGAGGGCTTCGTCGAGGGCCTGTGCTTCTTCGACACGGTGCCGCCGTTGCTGTTCGACGACTTCGCCGCCGCCGGCATCGACGTGGCCAACCTCACCGCCATCAGCGACGGCCCCACGGGCGACTACCGCCGCCGGCAGGGCGCCGAGCCCGACGTGCTGGCGGCCGAGCTCTCGACCCCGGCCCACCGCCGGGCCTACATCGCCACCATGTACGGGCCCCGCCTGTGGGCGTCGCCGGGCACGTTCAGCTCCGACGACATCGACTTCATGACCGAGCCGTGGTCCGAGGAAGCGCGCCTGCGTGCCGGTTGGGCCGTCTACCAGCTTGCCTTCGGTCGCGAGGCGGCCGAGTGGCCGATCCTCGACCGCAAGGTCGACATCCCCACGCTGCTCTTCTACGGCGCCGACGACCACGTCGTCGGCCCCGACTTCATGCACTGCTGCGAGGTGGTGTTCACCAACCGGGTGGGCCCCCTCGTCCTGGCCGGTGCCGGCCACTTCCTCCAATGGGAGCGGGCCGACGTGTTCAACCCCACCGTGGCCGTGTTCTTCGCCGGTCTGAAGGCCCTTCCCGGGGTCGAGGCAGGTGCGGGCCGATGAGTCGGTTCGACCAGCTCGACGGGCGCACGCCGGTCGTCGTCGGCGCGTCCGAGGTCGTGCACCGGGCGGGGGAGGGCTTCGTGCCCACCTCCGCCACCGCACTCCTGCTCGAGGCGGCCCTCGACGCCCTCGCGTCCTCCGGGGTCGCCGGTTCGCTGGGCCCGCTCGTCGGCGAGGTCCTGGTCCCTCACGGCACCTGGGCCGAGCCCGATCCGGGCCGGGCCGTGGCGGCCGCCATCGGCGCGCCCGGTGCGCGCTCGGTGCGCTCCGAGCTGGGCGTGCTCCAGCTGTCGCTGCTCGGCCGCGCCGCCGCGGCGGTCGCCGCCGGTGAGCTCGACGCCGCGCTGATCGTCGGCGGCGAGAACCGGTGGTCGGGTGTGGTGTCGGGCAAGGAGGGCCGACCGGTCCCCGAGCCGGCCCACGAGGCCGTCGCCCAGGAGCCCGACGAGCTCATGGAGCCGACCGACATGATCATCTCGCCGGTCGAGATCGAACGGAACCTCACCACCGCGGCCCACCAGTACGCCATCGTCGAGAGCGCGCTGCGCCATCAGCTCGGCCGCTCCATCGACGAGCACCAGCGCTGGCTCGGCGACCTGTGGGCCGACTTCGCCCGCATCGCCGCCGAGGCCCCGGCCGGCTGGGACCAGCGAGGCCTCGCGGCCGACGACATCGCCATGGTGTCCGACACCAACCGCCTCATCGCCGCTCCGTACCCGAAGTGGCTCGTCTCGCAGTGGAACGTCGACCAGGCCGCCGCGCTCGTCGTCACGTCCGTCGAGGTGGCCCGCCGCCTCGGCATCGCCGAGGACCGATGGGTCTTCCCGGCGGCGGTCGCCCTGTCGAACCTCGTGGTGCCCCTGCCCGAGCGCGACCAGCTCCACCGCTGGCCGGCGATGGGCGAGGTCGGTGCCGCGCTGCGCGCCCACGCCTCGGTGCACCAGGAGGAGCTCGCCGGCGCGCCGGTCGACCTCTACAGCTGCTTCCCCGTCGCGGTCGAGGTCCAGGCCCAGGAGCTCGGCATCTCCCCGCACCGGGCGCTCACCCTCACCGGCGGCATGACCTTCGGTGGTGGGCCGTTCAACAACTACGCGCTGCAGGGGGCGGCGGCCATGGTGCGCGAGCTGCGCTCGGGCGGCGACGCCACCGTCGGGCTCACCACCGCGGTGAGCGGCCTGCTCACCAAGCCGGCGGCGGTGCTGTGGACCACCGAGGCACCCCTCGCGCCGTTCGCCCTGCTCGACGTCACCGAGGCCGCCCGCGCCGCCACCGCCACCCGCACCCTCGACCCCGACCTCGTCGGGCCGGCCACGATCGCCGGCTACACGGTGGTGGCCGAGCGCGGCGGCGCCCTCACCGCCATCGCCGTCGTGGAGTCGGCCGACGGCGTGCGCAGCGTCGCCCAGTCCCGCGACCAGGCGTTCGCCGCCCGGCTTCTCGTCGAGGAGTCCGTCGGCCTCGCGGTCGAGCTCCCGGCACCCGGTGAGTTCGTCTCGACGTGACACGAACTGGCGCGGTCGTGGCAAACTGACGGTCCGTCAGATTCTCGGGAAGCCCCGGGGGGCGACGCCCACTCGTGGGCAAGGAGGCCGGACACGCCATGGAGATCCCTCGCATCATCTCGGTCGACGACCACGTCGTCGAGCCGCCCGACCTCTGGACCGCCCGACTCCCGCAGAAGTACGCCGACCGGGCCCCTCGGGTGGTGCGCCAGAAGGTCAAGATGAACCTCCTCGGCGGCTACAACTTCGAGGTCGACGTGCCCGACGGCGTCGACTGCGACGTCTGGTACTACGACGACCTCGTCTACCCGTTCACCCGGCTGTCGGCCGCCGTGGGCGCCGAGGTCATCAAGAACGAGCCGTGCACCTTCGACGACATCCTCCCCGGTTGCTACGACCAGGGCGCCCGCCTGCTCGACATGGACGCCAACCACGTCGAGGCCTCGATCTGCTTCCCGAACATCCTCCCGCGCTTCTGCGGCCAGGCCTTCTACGAGCGTGACGACAAGGAGCTCGCGCTGGCGTGCATCCAGGTCTACAACGACTGGATGATCGACGAGTGGTGCGGCGGAGCCGGCAAGGGCCGCCTCATCCCGCTCACGATGATCCCGCTCTGGGACGCCGAGCTCGCCGCCGCCGAGGTGCGGCGCTGCGCCGACAAGGGCAGCCACGCCGTGACCTTCTCCGAGAGCCCCGTGCCCCTCGGCCTGCCGTCGGTGCACTCCGGCTTCTGGGAGCCCTTCTTCCGGGCATGCGAAGAGACCGACACCGTGCTGAACATGCACATCGGCTCGTCGTCGAAGATGCCCTCGACCGCACCCGATGCGCCGTTCATCATCAGTTCGGTGCTCACGTTCCAGAACGCCATGGGCTCGCTCCTCGACTACGTCTTCGGTGGCGTGTTCGACCGCTACCCGAACCTGCGGGTCGCCTACAGCGAGGGCCAGGCCGGCTGGCTGCCGTACATCCTCGAGCGCTCCGACAAGCTCTGGGAGGAGCGCCTGCTCGACGACACCGGGTTCGGCTCCAAGCTGCCCCAGCCTCCGTCGACGTACATGAAGAACAACGTCTGGTACTGCATCTTCGACGACGAGACGGCGATGAAGAACCGCGACGTCATCGGCATCGACCGGCTCACCTTCGAGGTCGACTACCCGCACGCTGACTCGACCTTCCCGCACACCAAGGACGTCGCCGAGCGCATGGCGGCCAAGGCGGGCCTGAACGACCACGAGGTCTACCGCTTCTTCCGCGGCAACGCGATCGATCTCTACAAGCTCGGCGAGTACTTCGGCATCAGCGAGTAGCTCGCCCGTCCAGGGGGGACCCGAGCGACCCGGCCCACGCGGCCGGGTCGCTTCGCGTCCGGTCTGCATCGTGACCGCCCGGCGAGGGTCACGCCGCCGACTGCCCTGGCGCCGCGACTACAGGAGGTGCAAGGCGTTGATGACGATTGCCATCGAGTAGACGCCCACCACCCAGTACATGGCGGCGAGCAACCCCGCACTCGTCCGGTTTCGTGTCACCCACATGCGCAACGCCACGAGTCCGGGGAGCAGGACCTTGATCGCCACGAAGACCGGCAGGTGGTGCACGAACAGTGACGCGAGCGGGTTCCCCTCGGTCCCTCCCCTCTGCAGGGCGAACCGTGTCGTGATGATGTCCAGGATGTTGAGGACCACGATCGCGAGGGCAGCGGCCGTGACCAGCTTGGCCGGCACCCTGGCTTGGGTGACGGCGTCCTCGCTGCGTGCGAGTTGGGCCACGGTCACCGTGGCGACCGGGGTGGTCAGGTCGACGACCAACCCTGGATCGTCCCAAGCCACTCCAGCC
This sequence comes from Acidimicrobiales bacterium, assembly GCA_965279255.1. Classification (GTDB taxonomy): domain Bacteria; phylum Actinomycetota; class Acidimicrobiia; order Acidimicrobiales; family Acidimicrobilacustridaceae; genus CAMFLJ01. Next base: position 2,507,363 of record OZ257146.1, on the reverse strand, counting down.
GGAAGCACCGCAGCGCGTCGTTCAGCGCACCACTCGGCCCACACGCCTCGCTGCCTCGCCTGATCGAACTCGAGCGGTGTCGAGACGACGCCAGCCGTCAGCTCATCGAGCACCGAACTACCCCGCGCATCGTTCGCCCGCGCCACTGCCGCCCCCCGAGCTTCCGCCGTCCACTCGCCCGCCGTCGGGCTGCTCGACGAACCTAACGCGCTTCCCGCTCCGGTGCTCCGGAGCACAGTCGCGGTTCCCGTGAGCAGCTCCGACACGAACGGCACCGACCGTGCACCGGTCGGGCGGTCGCGGTGTCGCGCCCTGCTCGCCAGTCGCCAGTCGCAGCTCGTCAGTTGAGGTTGGGGGAGGGCCGTTGCGGGTGGGGTGGGTGCGTTGGAGGGCGTGGTCGCGGCGGGCTTGGATGGCTTCGATGCAGTCGCCGAGGTGGAAGGGGTCGCCGTGCCAGCGGGGTTGGCGGGCGGTTTCGGTGGGGTCGGCGCCGAGGGCGAGTCGCCGGTGGGTGAGCCGCTGAGGTGCGTCGAGCGCGTTGACCGTGCCGTGGTCGGGTGCCGGGTTGGCGTGGATCTCGGTGCCGTCTGGGCGCCAGTGGTGGACGGTGCCGTTGGTGTCGATGGTGATCCAGATGCCGTGGGTGTGGATGAGCTGGTGGTGCTCGAGGCATTCGGGGACGATCGATTCGACGTCGTCGTGGCCGCCGTCGGCGCGGTGGTGGGTGTGGTGCATCTGGACGGCGGTGGCGGTGCAGCCGGGCCAGGCGCAGGTGCGGTATCTCGACATGACCGCTTTGCGGATCGCCGGTGGCACCGAGCTCTTCCTCTTGCCCAGGTGGAGGGGGTTGCCGTCTCGGTCCTCGATCACCGTCAACAGGCCGGTGTCGCAGGCCAACCAGCGGGCGATGTCACGCCGGAGCTTCACCCCGGCGGGCTCGAGCTCGGCCATCTCGTCCCGTTGGCGGTGCTGCTCGGACCGGTCGTCGACGGTCGAGCCGGCGGGGTCTGCCAGCTCGGGGTCTGCCAGCTCGGGGTCTGCCAGCTCGGGGTCTGCCAGCTCGGGGTCTGCCAGCTCGGGGTCGGGGAGGTCGGGGCCGTAGAGGGTGTCGATGCCGACGTGGACGACGACGGTGGTGTCGAACCCCGACGCCTGGAGCCCTTCGGGCTGTTCCGAAGCCGACCGTTCGGCCAACCGCAGGAGGCCGAGGGCTCGCCATTCGGCGACGGTGAGCTTGTCGACGGTGCGGTCCTCGTCGCACGCCGGCACACCGTTGGGATCGTTCACCCGGGTCGGATCGACGGCAGCGGAAGCCTTGCGTTCGTTGCGGATCGCCTTCGCTTCGGCGTCGATCGACGCCAGCACCAACTGCCCGTGGACGTGATCGAACCGGATCCGTAGCTCGATGCCGTCATCGTCGGTCACGACCAGAAGTTCGGGTAGCTGCCGGCTCGGGGTCTCCGCGTTCGGTTCGGCGTTCTCGCGTTGGGCGACCTTGCCCCACTTCCCGCAGATCCGCTGGGTCTGCGCGGTGGTCGCATGAAGAGCCATGTCGACGAGGGCCCGTTCGGTCTCCGGTGCGGCGACGCGCACGATGCTCTTGGCCTTGTCGAAGCTCAACGTCCCGTCGGCGACCGCTTCGGCCACCACCGGCAACGTCTCCATCGCCCGACCCACCTCGACCAACCCACGGGCCCGACCCGGCGCGTACTGCAGATGCCACCCCGCGAAGCGCACGACATCGCGGCACTCCCAGTCGGAATGGAGACCGCGCCGTTCGACCTCGGCCAGTACCGCCGCCAGGTTCGCCTCGGCGGCCGAGATCTCCCCGGCGAGCTCACGAGCCCGTTCCTCGAGGGCGTCGTCTCCCATCGCGGAGACCTGTTCGAGGAGCGCAGACGCCACTCCACCGCGCTGCTCGGGGACCACACAGGTCGCAGAGTCAGGGGCGGTGAACATGTGTTCGAGTCTACCGCCTCACCGCACCAGAGACAAGCAGAAAACCCAATGAATCATTGAGTTCCTCAGCCCGGCTCCGCTCCGTGTGGCGACGGCTACCCGGCGTCGTGCTGCTCTTCGAGATGCTTCGCCAGGTTGAGGAGCGATGAGCCCATCCCGGCCGCGTGGTCCTCCTCCGAGATGCCGTCGGGCACGTCCTCGGCGGTGATGTCGACCCGGGTACCAGGGCCCAGCTCGGTGACCGACCACGTCATGGTCATGGTCCCGGCGTAGGCGGGGTCGTCGGACACGAAGTCGATCGCCTGCACGACCCTCTCGTCCACGACGACGGCGACGAACCGGGCCTCGACGACGTCCGAGCCCTCGGTGGTCTTGCCCGGGGCGGCCGACTGGTCGAGGTAGGTCAACTCCAACCGGTACGAGCCGCCGGGCCGGCAGTCGAAGAGCTCGAACCGCCCGGTCATTCCCGCGGGAGGGAGCCAGACCAGCAGGTCGTCGGCGTCGACCAGCGCGGCGAACACCCGCGGCAGGCGTGCGGCGATGACGCGGGAGGCGCGGTCGGTTCTCGGCACGGCCGGAGGGTAGGCGGGTCTCGGAGGGTCGACACCGAGCCACCCGAGCACCGCCCTCCCGCCACGCCCACGATGCGGCGCGTCCGGCCCGAACCCGCTCGATTCGGGCGACCCTCGGCCGCCCTCGTAACATCGACCGGTCGGCGATGGGCGCCGCACGGCCGAAGGGGGACCGATGGAACTCGGACTGGTGTGGGGTTACTGGACGGCGCAGCCGCCGCAGGGGTTCGTCGAGCTGACGCAGGCCGCCGAGAACGCGGGCTTCGACTCCGTGTGGACCGCCGAGTCCTGGGGCTCCGACGCCTTCACCCCGCTCACCTGGCTGGCCGCCCACACGTCGAAGATCCGCCTGGGCACGTCGGTGGTGCAGCTCTCGGCCCGCACGCCCACCGCCACCGCCATGATGGCGATGACCCTCGACCACCTCTCCAACGGGCGCGTCGTGCTCGGCCTCGGCGTCTCGGGCCCGCAGGTCGTCGAGGGCTGGTACGGCCGACCGGCCAACAAGCCGCTGGCCCGCACCCGTGAGTACGTCGAGATCATCCGCCAGACGCTGCGTCGCGAGGGGCCGGTGGTGTCCGACGGCGAGTTCTACTCGCTGCCCTACAACGGCCCCGACGCCACCGGGCTGGGCAAGCCGCTGAAGATCATGACCCACCCGCTGCGCTCGGAGATCCCGATCCTGCTCGGCGCCGAGGGCCCGAAGAACGTTGCCCAGACCGCCGAGATCGCCGACGGCTGGTTCCCGCTCTACTACTCCCCGTTCCGGCAGGAGGTGTACGCGGACCAGATCGCCCACCGCAAGGAGGGCTTCGAGATCAACCCGATCGTCACCTTCAACGTCACCGACGACATCGAGCAGGCGCTGTGGCCGGTGAAGGCCTCGCTCGGCTTCTACATCGGTGGCATGGGCGCCAAGGGCCAGAACTACCACACCAAGCTCATGGCCCGGATGGGCTACGAGGAAGAGGCATACCGCATCCAGGACCTCTTCTTCGAGGGCAAGCGTGACGAGGCCATCGCTGCGGTCCCCGACGCCTTCGCCGACGAGATCTCGCTGGTGGGCCCGGCCGGCCGCATCAAGGAGCGGCTCGAGGAGTGGCGCAAGAGCCCGGTCACCACCATGTTGATCTCGGCCCGCACCCCCGAGGCGCTCAAGCAGGCCGCCGACCTCGTCCTCGACTGAGCCCCACGATCCACCTCCCCCTTCATCTGGAGCAGTGATGTCCGACGCCACACCGACGCGCACCTACAACCTCGGTGACCTCATCGAGCTCGTCGCCGAGGCCGTGCCCGACCGCCTCGCCATCGTGGCGGGCGGCACCCGGTACACCTTCCGGCAGTTCGACGAGCGCACCAACCAGGTCGCCCGGGCGCTGCTCGGGCTCGGCCTCGAGCCGGGTGCCAAGGTGGCGATGTACTCGTGGAACCGGGCCGAGTGGGCCGACGTGTTCTTCGGGGCGTTCAAGGCGCGGGTCGTGCCGATCAACATCAACTACCGCTACGTCGCCCACGAGCTCGAGTACATCCTCGAGAACTCCGACAGCGAGGTGTTGATCTTCGAGCGCAGCTTCGCCCCGGTGGTGGCCGAGATCCTGCCGAAGCTCCCGAAGGTCAAGGCCACCATCGTCATCGACGACGGTTCCGACGAGGACGCCGGCGCCGCCCTCGACTACCACGAGCTCGTCGACGCTCAGGCGACCGGAGCGATCGGGAACCAGCGCTCGTCCGACGACCTCTACTTCCTCTACACCGGCGGCACCACGGGCATGCCCAAGGGCGTGATGTGGCGCCACGAGGACATCTTCTCGGCCGCCCTGTCGTCGGCCTGCGGCGCGCTCTCCTCCCCGGAGGAGATCAAGGACAAGGGCCTCCCCGAGGACTTCGCCCGGCCCAGCATGATCGTGGCGCCCCTCATGCATGGAGCCGCCCAGTGGGGGATGTGCAACATGCTCTTCGCCGGTGCGGGCGTGGCGCTCTACACCCAGCGCGGCCTCGACGCCGACGAGATCTGGGACATCGTCGAGCGCGAGCGGTGCATGGGCCTCACCATCGTCGGCGACGCCATGGGCCGCCCGCTGGCCGACGCCCTGGCCCACAAGACCCGCGACCGTGACTTCTCCGGGTTCTACCGCGTGGGCTCCGGCGGCGGCGTGTTCTCGCCGGCCGTGCAGGAGGCCATCAAGGCCGAGATCCCGCACGTCCAGGTGATGGACAGCTACGGCGCGTCGGAGATGGGTGCCGGCGGCATGAGTGCCGAAGGCGGCGCCCGTCGTTTCACCGTCAGCCCCGAGCTCAACGTGCTCGACGACGACCTGCGCCCGGTGAAGCCCGGTGAGATCGGGCGTCTCGCCCGCACCGGTCACATCCCGCTCGGCTACTACAAGGACGAGGCCAAGACCGCGGCCACGTTCCCGACCGACCCCGACGGTCAGCGCTGGTCGGTGCCCGGTGACTTCGCCACCGTCGACGACGACGGCGTGGTCACCCTGCTCGGCCGCGGCTCGCAGTGCATCAACACCGGCGGCGAGAAGGTCTACCCGGAGGAGGTCGAGGAGGCGCTCAAGAGCCACCCCGACGTCTACGACGCCCTCGTGGTCGGTGTGCCCGACGAGCGTTGGGGCGAGCGGGTCGTGGCGGTCGTGCAGGCCCGCGGCGACGCCCGGCCCACCGTCGAGGAGATCTCCCACCACTGCCGCCAGACCCTGGCCGGCTACAAGGTGCCCCGGGCGCTGACCTTCGTCGGTGGCATCCAGCGCTCGCCGGCCGGCAAGGCCGACTACCGGTGGGCCAAGGAGCAGGCCTCGGCATCCTGATGGCCTATAGGTTCTTTCCCGGTTCATGACCCGGGAGGCATCGATGGCCGAGCAGGGCGACGTCCGCGTCGACGACCGTTCCCCCGACCGCCCGGCGGCCGTCGAGCGGTACCACTCGAAGTACGCGTACGGCCGGTCGCTGACCGCGCCCGTCAGCCCCACCGCGTGCTGGGTCGGCCTGCTCTTCTTCGTGCTGTCGCTGTCGCCGACGTTGCTGCCGCGTGCCGGTTGGGCCCAGGGCGCCATCAGTGGCATCAGCGCCATGCTCGGTGTCGCCCTCGGCGAGCTGCTGGCCTGCATCGGCCGGGGGCTGTGGCACGCCGCCGGGCGTGACGTGCCCCGGCCTCTCGGTGCGTGGGGGCGCCGGGTCTTCGCCGTGGTGGCGGTGGTCGTGGTGGTCGTCGGTCTGGTCTGGTGGATCGGCAGCCAGAACGACCAGCGCGACCTCGTGCTCATGGAGCACATCGGGGCCGGGTCGCTGCCCATGCTCGTGGTCGCCGCCGTGGTGGTCGGGGCGATCCTGTTCTTCATCGGGCGCACCGTCGCCCACTTCGTGCGCCGCCTCGACGAGGCGGTCACCACGGCCGTGCCCCGCTGGGCCGCCGTCGCCGTCACGGTCGTGGCCGTCGTGGCCCTCGGCGTCGTCTTCAGCCGCGACGTCGTCTGGAAGCAGTTCGTCAGCTGGGCCAACTCGACCTACAGCACGTTCGACGACGAGACCCCGCCCGACATCGCCCAGCCCACCTCGCCGCTGCGCAGCGGAAGCCCCGAGTCGCTCGTCCCCTGGAACACCCTCGGCTACGAGGGCCGCAACTTCACCGGCGGCGGCCCGACCGTCGACCAGCTCCAGGCGTTCGCCGGCGCCGGCACTCCGGTGAAGGAGCCGATCCGCGTCTACGCCGGGCTGAAGTCGGCCGACGGCCAGGAGGCCCAGGCCCAGCTCGCCGTCGACGAGCTCGAGCGCACCGGCGCCTTCGACCGCTCGGTGCTCGCGGTCGTCACCGTCACCGGCACCGGTTGGGTCGACCCGGTCGCGGCAGCGTCGCTCGAGTACATGCACCACGGCGACACCGCCATCGTGGGCACCCAGTACTCCTACCTGCCCAGCTGGATCTCGTTCCTCGTCGACCTCGACAAGGCCGAGGAGAACGGCCGGGTGCTGGTCGACGCCGTCACCCAGCGGTGGAGCGAGCTGCCCGAGGCCACCCGGCCCGAGCTGCTGATCTACGGCATCAGCCTCGGCTCCTACGGCTCCGAGCACGCCTACAACGGGAGCACCGTGCAGGACTCGGTCGATGCGGCCACCGACCGGCCCGACGGTGTGCTGTGGGCCGGCCCCACCTTCTTCAACCCGATCTGGGGCCAGGTGGTCGATGGTCGCGATGCCGGGTCCCCGGCGTGGCACCCCGAGTACATGGGCGGCCGTCAGCTCACCGTCATGGGGGCGCCCGACGAGCCGCCGGTGGCCGAGCGCATCAGCGCCGACGGCCATGTCGTCTACCTCACCCACCCGTCCGACCCGGTCACGTGGGCGAGCTTCGACGCCCTCTGGAAGCCGCCGACGTGGATGGGCAAGCCGCGTGGCTACGACGTCCCCCAGAACAGCGTGTGGGCCCCGGGCGTCACGTTCACCCAGGAGCTCTTCGACCTGATGGCCGGGTTCAGCGCCACCCCCGGCCACGGCCACAACTACGACCCCAACGTCACCGACGGGTGGGCGGCCGTCTCCGCGCCGCCGGGCTGGACCGCCGCCGACACCGAGCGGCTCGACGCCCTCCTCAACGGGCCGACCGACGGGAAGTGACCCCCCGGGTCACCTTCTGGGCCACCGCGGCGGCACTCGCCGTGTTCAACGTGGCCCGCGCCCTCGGGGCCTTCGGGCGCTTCGGCGACGTCGTCGGCCTGGTCGTCGCGCTCGTGATCGTGGCGGTGGCGTTGCGCACCGGCCTCGACCGCCGGGCCATGGGCCTGACCGGCGACCGGGTGCGCAGCGGCCTGGCCTGGGGAGGCGCCGCCTTCGGGCTGGTGCTGGCGGTGGTGGTCGGGGCGGCGTTGCTGCCGGGCGCCTCGGACTTCCTCGACGACGACCGGGCCCGCCTCGGGTTCGGGTCGCTCGTGTTCGAGCTCGTGGTGTCGATCCTGCTGCTCACCGTGATCCCCGAGGAGCTGACCTTCCGGGGCGTCCTGCTCGGCGCCGGCTCGGAGACGTGGGGCCCACGCAGGGGGGCGTTGGCCAGCTCAGCCCTGTTCGGGTTGTGGCACATCGCCCCGACCCTCAACACCGCGGGCGGCAACGCCCAGCTGTCCGATGCCGGGTCCACCGCCGCCGGCACCGCCGGGGTCGTGCTCGGCGCCGTGCTGGTCACCTTCGTGGCGGGACTGGTCTTCTCCTGGCTCCGCCTCCGCTCTGGCAGCGTGCTCGCGCCGATGCTGGCCCACCTGGCCACCAACGGGGTCACGCTGGTGGTCGCCTGGTTCGCCCTCCGCTGAGCCGACCGGCGACAATGGTCCGCCCCGGCGCTCCCGTGCCGGATGGGGGAGGACGACACGATGAGGGCGCACCGATGACCGTTGACCTGGGCCTCACGTCCGACCAGGAGGCCATCGCCGAGCTGTTCGACGGGTTCTTCGCCAAGGAGAGCCCCACCTCGGTGGCCCGGGCCGCCGAGCCTCTCGGCTTCGACCGGGAGCTGTGGGACAAGGTGGTCGAGCTCGGTGCGCCGGGCATGGGCTCGCCGGAGGCCGCCGGGGGTGGTGGCGCCGCGCTGTCCGACCTCGTGGTCGTCGCCGAGGCCCTCGGCCGGGCCATCGCCCCGGTCCCGCTGATCGACCACCTCGCCGCGCTGACGGTCCTCGACGACGCCGACCTGGTCGCGGGCGAGGCCATCGCCGCCGTGTCGCTGCGTCCCGCCGACGCGGCCGGCGGCTGGTGGCTCGTCCCCGCCGGCGCCGTCGCCGACGTCGTGGTCGGGGTGGACGGCGACGACCTCGTCGCCGTGCGCTCGGCCCCGCCGATGACCGGCCCGCTCAACCACGCCTCGGCCCCCTTCGCCGACCGCTCGGCCCGCGACGGCGAGCGCCGCGTGCTCGGCCCGGCGTCGGGGTTCCAGGCGGTGCTCGACCGTTGGAAGGTGCTCACCGCCGCCGCGCTGGTCGGCATCTCCGACGCCGCCCTGCGCCTCGGCGTCGACTACGTCATGGCCCGTGAGCAGTTCGGCGTGCCCATCGGCTCGTTCCAGGCCGTGCAGCACGGCCTCGCCGATCTGCCCGTCCTCGTCGACGGTGGCCGGCTGCTCACCCACAAGGCGGCCTGGGCGATCGACGAGGGCACCCGCTCGCTCGACTGGTCCGAGCTCGACGTCACCGACGGCAGCGCGCTGGCGTCGATGGCGTTCGTGTTCGCCAGCGAGGGCGCCGCCCACGCCACCGACCGCAGCCTCCACTTCCACGGCGGCTACGGCTTCTCCGAGGAGTACGACATCCAGCTCTACTACCGGCGGGCGAGGGGCTGGTCGCTCGTCCTGGGCGACACGACCACCGAGTGCCTCGGCCTCGCCGACCGCCTCTTCGGCGCAACGGAGGGCTGACCGATGGACTTCTCCCTCTCACCCGAGAACCTCGAGTACCGCGACGCCGTGCGCCGCATCATCGCCGAGACGGTGACCCCCGAGGTCATCGACCGCATGCACACCACCGGCACCTTCGCCTCGCCCGAGCTGAACCGCGCCCTCGGCGACGCCGGCTTCCTCGAGCGGGCCGTCCCCGGCATGGGCAAGGGCGACCCGATCGAGCTGTGGATCCTCTTCCACGAGCTCGAGAAGGCCGGCGCCCCCTACGACGGCCTGGCGGTGGCGATCATGATCGCCGGCGTCGTGTGGGCGGTCGGCACCGACGAGCAGAAGGCCCGCATCATCCCGTCGATCACCTCGGGGCAGTCGATGGTCGGCATGGGCTACAGCGAGGCCGACTACGGCTCCGACGTGGCGTCGATCAAGACCAAGGCCGTGCTCGACGGCGACGAGTGGGGTGATCAACGGGGCGAAGATGTGGACCACGATGGCCCACGAGGCCGACTGGATCATCCTGCTCACCCGCACCGATCCCGACCTGCCCAAGCACAAGGGCCTGACCATGTTCATCATGCCCAGGGACACCCCGGGCATCTCGGTCGACGCGGTGCACACCATGGGCACCGAGCGCACGAACGCGACCTACTACGACGACGTACGGGTCGGCCACGACGCGGTGCTGGGCGGGGTGAACGAGGGCTGGCGCACGATGACCGTCGCCCTTGCCTTCGAGCGCGGCGTCATGGGTGGCTCCAACGCCGCGGTGCCGTTGCTGCGTCACTTCCACGAGTGGGCCGGCACCAACGGGCTGATCGACCAGCCCGCGGCTCGCGAGCAGATGGCCCGGGCCGTCATCGACCAGCAGGTCGCGCAGCTGCTCACCCAGCGCTCCGCCTGGATCGCGGCCACGGGCGGCCTGCCCGGGCTGGAGGGCTCGATGACCAAGGTGTTCGCCACCGAGGCCTTCCAGCGCATCTCCAACGCGTTCTGCCAACTGGCCGGGCCGGCGGGGCTGCTCCAGTTCCACCAGCCGGGCGCGGCCGCCGACGGCTGGATCGAGTACGACGCCCGCCACACGCCGGTCGTCACGATCTACGGCGGCACCGCCGAGATCAACCGCAACAACATCGCCGAGCGCCACCTGGGCCTGCCGAAGGCCCGGCGCTAGCCCCGTCGTCGTGGTGGCCGGGCGTGCGTTGCCCGGCCACCGGCCCCGGCGGTACCGTCGGCCTCTCACCCGCCCGGGGGAACCGGTCGGGGGAAGGGGGAACCGATGGGCCACGACGGCATCACGTCCGGGGGCGACGCCGCGCCCGGCGACCGCTACGTCGTCATCTCCGCCGACGGCCACGCCGGCGGCAACGTGCCGGACTACCGCCCGTACCTCGAGTCGCGCTGGCATGAGGAGTTCGACGAGTGGGCGGCGGCCTACGAGATGCCCTTCGAGGACCTGCGCGGCGACCTCGGCACCCGCAACTGGGACTCCGCCCGTCGCCTGCGCGACCTCGAGGCCGACGGCCAGGTGGCCGAGGTCCTCTACCCCAACACCGTGCCGCCGTTCTTCCCCAAGTCGTCGCTCACGGCGCAGCCGCCGGCGGTGACCGCGGCCGACGCCGAGCGGCGCTGGGCCGGGCTCCAGGCCCACAACCGCTGGCTGGTCGACTTCTGCGGCGACGCCCCCGGGCGCCGCGCTGGGATCATCCAGGTCAACCTCCACGACATCGAGGCGTCGGTGGCCGAGATCCGCTGGGCGAAGGATGCCGGGATCACCGGCGGTGTGCTCCTCCCCGGCACCCCGCCCGGGCTGGGGCTGCCGCAGCTCTACGAGCGCTACTACGACCCGATCTGGTCGGTGTGCGAAGAGCTCGGGATGCCCGTGAACCACCACACCGGCTCCTCCGCGCCGCCCATGGGCCCCGAGCCCGAGGACGCGGTCGTGTTCCTCCTCGAGACCTCGTGGTGGTCGCACCGGGCGCTGACCGCCCTCATGGTGGGCGGCGTCTTCGAGAAGCACCCCGACCTCCAGGTCGTGTTCACCGAGCAGGGAACCGCATGGGTGCCCGACGAGCTGTTCCGGCTCGACTACTTCTGGGACCGCATGGGCAACGCCGTCGGCTCCCAGGAGTACGTGTGGGGCTCGCCGGTCGTGTCGAAGATGTCGCTCAAGCCGAGCGAGTACTGGGCCCGGCAGTGCCACGTCGGCGCCAGCTTCATCCGCCCGCCCGAGGTCGGCCTCCGCCACGCCGTGGGCGTCGACCGGGTGATGTGGGGGAGCGACTACCCCCACAAGGAGGCCAGCACGCCGTACTCGGCCGAGGCCATCCGGCTCGCCTTCCACGGCGTGCCCCGCGACGAGGTCGAGGCCATGGTCGGCGGCAACGCCGCTCGCCTCTACGGGTTCGACCTCGAGGCCCTGCGCCCCCTCGCCCAGCAGATCGGCCCGCTCGTGGCCGAGGTGGCCGAGCCCCTCGGGCCGGGCCTCGTGCCGCGCGACGCCGACACCTGCCCCGCCTTCATGGGCTACGAGTTCGCCACCGACTGAGCCGTACCGACCGCAGCACCGAGCAGCACCGAGCACCCAGCCCGCGATCCGGAGGCGACGACCCATGTCCAGCAGCCCCACCTCACCCGCACCGAGCAGCACGCAGCACTTCGCCGACGACGACCCGTACCTGATCATCGCCGCCGACTCGCACGCGGGGCTCCCCACCGAGCTGTACCGCGACTACCTCGAGAGCCGCTACCACGAGGCCTTCGACCAGTTCCTCTCGGAGCGCTACATCCAGATCGAGGCCGCGACCCGCATGGGCGTGCGCGACGAGAACTACGCCAAGCAGTGGTTCGAGCTCCACGACGAGGAGCTCGAGAGCGGGTGGGACGCCATCAAGCGCGACCAGGCCCTCGACGCCGACGGCGTGGTCGCCGAGGTCGTGTACCCCGACGCCGACGCGGTCGAGAGCCGCACGTGCGTGCCGTTCGGGGCCGGCCTCGGCCTGTCGGGCGACCTCGACCCCGAGCTGGGCATGGCCGGCGCGAAGGCCCACAACCGGTGGCTGGCCGAGCTGTGCTCGCACAGCCCGGAGCGCCGCAAGGGCGTGGCGCTCGTGCCCATCACCGTCGAGATCGACAAGGTGCTGGCCGAGATCCGCTGGGCGAAGGACCACGGCCTCGGCGCCGTGATGATCCCGGCCATGTGGGTCAACCAGCTGCCGTACCACGACGCCTCCTACGACCCGGTGTGGGCCCTCTGCGAGGAGCTGCAGATGCCGGTGGTGACCCACTCCGGCTCCGCGTCGCGCGACGAGTACGGCGACCACCTCGGCATCTACGTCACCGAGGTCACGTGGTGGCCGGCCCGCCCGCTGTGGTTCCTGCTCTGGTCCGGTGTGTTCAACCGCTTCCCGGGCCTGCGCTTCGGCGTCACCGAGGGCGGGTGCTGGTGGCTGCCCGGCCTGCTGTGGTCGTGGGACCGCCTGCTGCTCGGCTCGCGCGGCGCCTCGAAGCTCAGCCAGGGGCCGTTCACCGCGGCGCTCGGCGACATGCTCCCGAGCGAGATGGTCGACCGCAACTGCTTCACCGGCCTCGCCAACGTGAAGCGCCGCGAGCTCGGCCAGCGCTACGAGATCGGCATCGACAACATGCTCTGGGGCACCGACTTCCCCCACCCCGAGGGCACGTGGCCGAACACGAACGACTGGCTGAAGAAGACCTTCTTCGACATCCCGATCGACGAGTCGCGCCGCATGCTCGGCCTGGCCGCCGCCGACACCTTCGGCTTCGACCTGGCCGCGTTGCGGCCCCACGCCGACAAGGTCGGCCCCACGCCGACCGACCTCGGCCAGCTCGGCGACGGCCGCACCGCCGCCGACCTGACCGCCCGCTGGGCACCGGTGAAGGAGGTCGGTCGCCACTGGCTCACCGGCCACGACTTCCCGCTCATCGCACCCTGACACCACCCGAACCCACCCACCCCACCCCCCGAACCACCCACAGAGGAAGCGCTACCTTCACGCCATGGCCGACGACACCACCTCCGACACCCCCGAAGGCTTCGAGCTCGACACCCCCTGGCGCCGTGACCCCGCCGAGCTGGCCGCCCAGCTCGGGGTGTGGGCCGCCGACGCCATCTCACCCGACGCCAAGGTCCTCGACGTCGTCGCCCCGGAGAACGGCATGTCCTCGGAGAGCGTGCTCTTCGACGTCGACGTGAACGGCGCGGTCGAGCACTACGTGGCCCGCCTCGCCCCGCTGCCGTCGCTCGTGCCGGTGTTCCAGAACTACGACATCGCCATGCAGGCCACGGTCATGCGCCTGGTGGGGGAGCGCACCGACGTCCCCGTGCCCGAGGTGCCCTTCGTGATCCTCGACGAGTCGTACCTCCAGACCCCGTTCCTGGTGATGAAGCGCTCGTCGGGCAAGGCCCCCACCGACGTGCCGCCGTACGTCTTCGGCGGGTGGGTCGCCGACCTCTCCGAGGACGACCGGCTCCTGATGCAGCGCAACGCGGTCGAGACCCTCGTGAAGCTGCACGAGATCCGGCCCGACACCGCCGACCTGTCGTTCCTCGACCGGCCCCAGCACGGCAGCGACTACCTCGACCAGCACCTCGGCCACGAGCGCGGGTACTACGAGTGGGCCCGTGACGGGCAGACCTTCCCGCTCATCGACCGCACCTTCGAGTGGCTCGAGGCCAACCGCCCGACCCTCGTCAACCCCGCGGTCATCAACTGGGGCGACGCCCGCATCGGCAACATGCTCTGGGAGGGCCCGACGCCGTCCGCGGTGCTCGACTGGGAGATGGCCGCCGTCGGCCCCGCCGAGGTCGACCTGGCGTGGATGATCTTCCTCCACCGGTTCTTCCAGGACATGGCCGAGAAGTACGGCATGCCCGGCCTGCCGGACTTCATGCGGCGCGAGGACATGGCCGCCACCTACACCGAGATGAGCGGCCGGCCGGTCGAGGCCCTCGAGTGGTTCGAGGTCTTCGCCGCCCTGCGCTTCGCCATCGTGTCGGTGCGCACGTCCCTGCGGGGCGTCACCTACGGGCAGATGGAGATGCCCGAGGACCTCGACGACTTCGTGATGTTCCGGCACCTGGTCGAGCAGATGCTCGACGGGAGCTACTGGGCCTGAGCCCCGGCCTCGTGGCTACCGCGCGGTAGCCACGAGGTGTCATCCGTCACACGAGGCCTCCGAACGCGCTACGTTGCCCGTCGTGAGTCGGCTCGATGACTTGCGGGGGGTGGAGCTCGCCATCAACCGCATCGCACGGATCAGCAACGGAAGGGTGGCCGCCCGACACCGCTCGGAGCGGTCGGGCGTGATGCTGTCGCGCCCCGCCATCACGATCCTCGCCACCCTCCGGGGCTCGGGCCCGGTGCGGCTGTCGCTCCTGGCGCGGCTCACCGACCTCGAGGCACCGCTCATCAGCCGCGAGATCCGCGAGCTCGCCGAGGGCGGCTACGTGCGCCGCACCGCCGACCCCACCGACGGCCGGGCCGGCATCGTCGACCTCACCGCCAAGGGGCGCCGGGCCTTCCAGGCCTACCGCGACGCCACCGACGAGATCATCTCCGAGACCTTCGAGGCGTGGTCGGCGGCTGACCTCCACGAGCTGCGCATGCTGCTCGACCGGGTGTCGGAGGACTTCGCCCGCGGGCCCCAGCGGGCGCTGCGCGACACCCGCGCCAGCTGAGCGGCGGCCGCCGGGGCACCCCGGGGCCGACAGCGACGCGGTGGCTCCGGCGCCGCGGCTACCTTCGGCGCCCATGACCGACGTCACAGCCGACCTCTCGCAGCTCTACCGCCCCGTGTTCCCGGCGGACCTCCTCGTCCACGCCCTGCACAAGAACCCCGACGCCCCCGCGGTGAACATCGGCGAACGCACGATGACCGCCCGCGAGATGCGCGACCAGGTCAGCCGGTACGCCCAGGCCCTGGCCGCGAAGGGGCTCGGGCAGGGCAGCCAGGCCTCGGTGCTGGCGCTCAACCGGCCCGAGGTGCTGTTCACCATGGCGGCCAACCAGCTCAACGCCACCCGCTCGACCCCGTTGCACCCGATGGGCTCGCTCGAGGACCAGGCGTACGTGCTCACCGACTGCGGCGCCGAGACCCTGATCTACGACCCCGACAACTTCACCGACCGCGCCCGGGAGCTCGCCGGCCTCGTCCCCGGGCTGAAGAACGTGCTCGCCCTCGGCCCGACCGACTTCGGCGAGGACCTGCACGCGCTGGCCGCCGGCTTC
Source organism: Acidimicrobiales bacterium (assembly GCA_965279255.1). Lineage (GTDB taxonomy): Bacteria > Actinomycetota > Acidimicrobiia > Acidimicrobiales > Acidimicrobilacustridaceae > CAMFLJ01. The sequence goes on along the minus strand of OZ257146.1, from coordinate 2,492,202 downwards.
GACCCGGCGCCGCTCGTGGCCCCGGTGGTCGATGCCGAGGACCTCGCGGGTATCTCCTACTCGGGCGGCACCACCGGGAAGCCCAAGGGGATCATGAGCTCGTTCCGCGGCGGCGCGGCGATGACCGCGATCCAGCTGGGGGAGTGGCAGTGGCCCGACGAGGTCCGCTTCCTCATCTGCACGCCGCTGTCGCACGCCGGTGCCGCCTTCTTCACCCCGACCCTGCTGAAGGGCGGATCGCTCACGGTGCTGCCGGGGTTCGACCCCGAGACGTTCATGCAGACCATCGAGACCCACCGCATCACCGCCACGATGCTCGTGCCCACGATGATCTACGTGCTGCTCGACCACCCCAAGTTCGACCAGTACGACCTGTCGAGCCTCCAGACCGTCTTCTACGGCGCGTCGGCGGCCTCGCCCACCCGGCTGGCCGAGGCGGTCCGGCGGATGGGCCCGATCTTCTTCCAGTTCTACGGCCAGGCCGAGTGCCCGATGGCGATCACCTCCCTGCGCAAGGAGGACCACGACCCCGACAACCTCGATCGCCTGGCGAGCTGCGGCCGGCCCACGCCGTGGGTCCACGTGGCCCTGCTCGACGACGACGGCAACGAGGTCCCGCAGGGCGAGCCCGGCGAGATCTGCGTCCGGGGCCCGCTGGTGATGAAGGGGTACCTCGGCAAGCCGGAGCAGACCGCCGAGGCCTTCGCCCACGGATGGCTCCACACGGGCGACGTGGCCCGGGCCGACGACGAGGGCTTCCTCTACATCGTCGACCGCAAGAAGGACATGATCATCACCGGCGGCTTCAACGTGTACCCCCGTGAGGTCGAGGACGTCATCTCGACGCACCCCGCGGTGTCGGCCGTCGCCGTGATCGGGGTGCCCGACGAGCGGTGGGGTGAGTCGGTCAAGGCGGTGGTCGTACCCCGTCCGGGCCACGAGGTCGACGCCGACGAGCTCATTGCCCTGGTGAAGGACCACAAGGGGTCGGTGCAGGCCCCGAAGTCGGTCGACTTCGTCGACGCCATCCCGCTGTCGGCCCTCGGCAAGCCCGACAAGAAGGCGCTCAGGGCCCGCTACTGGGGCGACTCCGGACGCCAGGTGAACTGACCTCCGAGCGACGGTCCCTCGCACCCGCGACGCACTCGGAATGCTGTACCGAGGCAACTTGTTGCGCCGCCGCGGGCGTGGCTAGAGTCGACCGCTTGTGACGGGCGTCTCGCGCCCTGGCCACGGCATCTAGAGTGCCCGACGAGCGCTTCGCACCCGGAGCGCGAGGGCTTCGCACTTCCCAGGGGGAACCGATCGAGTGCAGCAGTTCCTGCAGTACACAATCCTGGGTCTGGTCGTCGGCGGCGTGTACTTCATCGCCGCCTCCGGCCTGGTGGTGACCTACACGACGTCTGGCATCTTCAACTTCGCCCAGGGCGCCATCGCCATGCTCTCGGCGTTCCTCTACTGGCAGATCCGTTGGGGTTGGGGCTGGCCCGCGCCGGTGGCCCTCATCCTGGTTCTGCTGGTGTTCGCGCCGTTGTTCGGGGCGATCCTCTACCAGGTCATCATGAAGAACCTGCGGGGCACCTCGGAGGTCACCAAGATCATCGTGCCCATCGGCGTGATGCTCGGTTGCCTCGCCCTGGCCACCTGGATCTGGAACCCCACCCCGCGCACCCCGCGGCTGTTCCTGAAGTTCTTCGGAGCCAACGCCTCCGTGCGCATCGCCGGCATCAACGTCACCTGGCACGAGATCATCGCCTTCGTGCTGGCCATCGCCATCGCCGCCGGCATCGCGCTGCTCTTCCGCCGCACCCGCTCCGGTGTGGCCATGCGGGCCGTGGTCGACGATCCCGACCTGCTCCAGCTCAACGGCGGCCGGCCCGAGCGCCTGGCCACCATCTCGTGGGCCGGCGGCGCCTTCCTCGCCGCCCTCGCCGGCATCCTCATCACCCCGATCCAGGGCTCGGCCATGAGCGCCAACGCCCTCACCCTCCTGGTGATCGACGCCTTCGCCGCCGCCATGTTCGGCCGGCTCAAGAGCCTGCCCCGCACCTTCGTGGGCGCCATCGTGCTCGGCCTGGCCACCAACTACGTGATCGCCTACTTCCCGGCGAACAAGTGGACCTGGACCGGTGCCTTCCGCTCCTCGATCCCGATGATCCTGCTGTTCGTGATCCTGCTGGTCCTCCCGCAGGACCGCCTGCGGGGCACCACCGTGCTGCGCACCCGTGAGCGCTTCCGGATGCCCTCGCTGCGCAACGCCTGGATCGCCGGCCTCGTGCTCCTCGTCGCCATCTGGGCCGTCCGCACGATCATGGCCACCACGGCGATCAACACCCTCGCCTACGGCATCACCATCGCCATCATCGGTCTGTCGTTGGTGCTGCTCACCGGCTACGCCGGTGAGATCAACCTGGCGGCGCTGTCCTTCGGCGCCATCGGCACCATCACCGTGTTCCACTTCGGCATCACCGGCACCGGCAACGCCGCCCGGATGACCCTCTGGGGCATCCTGCTGGCGGCCATCGCCAGCGCGGTGGTCGGAGCGCTGGTCGCCTTGCCTGCGCTACGGCTCAGAGGCCTCTACCTCGCGCTCGCCACGATGGCGTTCGGCGTGTTCGTCTCCCGCATGGTGCTCACCGAGATCGGCCAGCGCGAGATCTTCGGCTGGAAGTTCTCCATCTTCGAGGGCGGCTCGCTCACCATCCCGAGGCCCGAGATCGGTCCGCTCGACTTCAAGTCGAACGAGTCGTTCCTCATGTTGGTCACGGTGGTGTTCGCCCTCATGGCGATCGGCCTCGTCTACCTGCGCCACAGCTCCTACGGCCGCCGCCTGGCCGCCATGAAGGACAGCCCCGCGGCGTGCGCCACCCTCGGCATGAGCGTCGTGCGCCTCAAGCTGTCGGTGTTCATGCTCTCGGCCGCCATCGCCGGCGTCGGCGGCGTGCTCATGTCGGCCCAGCTCGGCTCGGTCAACCTCGACCGCTTCGACATCTTCATCAGCCTCGGTGTGCTGCTGATCACCGTCGTCGGCGGCATCGGCTACACCTCCGGTGCCCTCTTCGCCGGCCTGCTCTTCGGCTGCTCGTTCCTGGCGATGCAGAACACGCTCACCAAGCTCGGCACCGACTACAAGAGCATCGAGGCCGTCTTCGCCTTCCTGGTCAGCGCCGTCACGGTCATGCCCGCCACCATCGGCGTGACCATGGGCAAGAACCCCTCGGGCGCGGTGACCGACATAGTCGAGGGCCTCGAGGGCCTGAAGCAGTCGAAGCCGCTCATGTTCACCGTGATCGGCCTCGAGGTCGGCATCTGGCTCCTCACCGTCGGCGAGATCATCAACAACTGGCACTTCGTGATCTTCACCGCCGCCAACCTGCTCATCGTCCCGGTCGTCGGTGGTGCCATCGTCAAGTCGAGGGCCATGAAGAAGTACGGCATCGAACCACCGATGGCGCCCGAGCTGATCGGCATCGACCGTCCCTTCACCGAGGACGACCGCCTCGCCATGGAGCACGCGCTCGGCCTCGACGGCGTGCCCGTGCCGGTCGCCACGCCGCTGCACCACGAGGAGAGCCTCCATGCCTCTGCTTGAGACCGTCGACGTCAAGGTCCGCTTCGGCGGCAACGTCGCCCTCGACGACGTGTCGCTCACCGTCGAGCCCGCCACCGTCACCGGGCTGATCGGCCCCAACGGCGCCGGCAAGACCACCCTGTTCAACGCCATCACCGGCCTGCAGTCGGTGTCGGGCGGCCGGGTGCTCCTGAACGAGAAGGACGTCACCAAGCTGCCGCCGCACAAGCGGGCCCGGCAGGGCCTGGCCCGCACGTTCCAGCGCCTCGAGCTGTTCACCTCGCTGTCGGTGCGCGACAACGTGCGCGTCGCCGGTGAGATCCGCAACCGTTGGAGCCTCGGCGGCGGGCGCTTCGACGCCAATGCCGAGGCCGACCGCATCATCACCCTGGTGGGCCTCGACGAGGTCGCCGACCGCGAGGTCGGCGAGATCCCCACCGGTCAGGCCCGCGTGGTCGAGCTGGCCCGGGCCCTGATGATCAAGCCCACCCTGCTGCTGCTCGACGAGCCCGCCTCCGGCCAGACCGAGGAGGAGACCGAGGCCTTCGGTGTCCTGCTGCGCAAGCTCGCCACCGAGGACGGCCTCGGCATCTGCCTGGTCGAGCACGACATGGCCCTGGTCATGAACGTGTGCGAGACCATCCACGTCCTCGAGTTCGGCCGCATGATCGCCAGCGGCACCGCCGAGCAGGTCCGCAACGACCCTGCCGTCATCGACGCCTACCTGGGCGCCCCGGAGAGTGTGGGATGAGCACCGTCGAGCCCGGCAACGCCGAGCAGCCCGAGCACCACGACCTCCCGGTCACCGAGGCACCGCTCCTCGAGCTCAAGAACGTCAAGGCCGCCTACGGCCCCATCGAGGTGCTCCACGGGGTCAACCTCGAGGTGCCCCAGGGTTCGGTCGTCGCCCTCCTCGGCCCCAACGGCGCCGGCAAGTCCACCATCTTGAAGGTGTGCTCGGGCCTGTTGCAGCCGTCGTCGGGCGAGGTCCACCTCGCCGGCCGGGTCGTCAACGGAGCCTCGGCCGACCAGCTGGCCCGCCTGGGCGTGTGCACCATCCCCGAAGGCCGCGGCGTCTTCCCGAACCTCACCGTCCGGGAGAACCTCTGGATGGCGACGATGGCGGGCGTGTCGCTCGACCACGTCGAAGAGGTCGCCTACGCCCGCTTCCCCCGTCTCGGCGAGCGCCGCAAGCAGCTCGCCGGCACCATGTCCGGTGGCGAGCAGCAGATGCTCGCCATGTCTCGGGCCCTCGCCGTCAACCCGGCGTTGCTGTTGCTCGACGAGCTCTCGATGGGCCTCGCCCCGCTCGTCGTCGCCAACCTCTACGAGATCGTGGCTCAGGTCTCGCAAGAGGGCGTGTCGATCCTGGTGTCCGAGCAGTTCGCTCGGACCGTCCTGGGCATCGCCCAGTACGCCGCGATCGTCCTGCACGGGAGTGTGACCCGAGTGGGCACCCCCGAAGAGCTCGAAGATGAACTGTCCGCCGCCTACCTGGGCTCGTGAGGTCATGGAAACCACAACCACCACCGACAATGCCGGCAACGGCAACCGCATCGACCAGTTCAAGACCGAGGTGACCGACCTGAACCTGAAGACCGGCAACGTCGGCCGCGAGAAGCTGCTGAGCATCCTTGGGGTGATCATGATGATCGTCGGCACCGCCGGCGCGTTCATCGTCTACGCCTCGTCGCTCAACCTGAGCAGCGCGCTCGACGTCCAGTCGCAGATCGTCTACGCCGTCGCCTTCCTCACCGTCTCGGTGTTCGGTGCGGCGCTGTTCCTGCGCTACTCGTTCGCCGCTTTCCTGCGCATGTGGCTGCTGCGCAACCTCTACGAGGGCCAGGCCAACACCGACCGCATCGTCGAAGCCGTCACGGACAAGAGCTGATCTGATGCGCACCGTCGCCATCACCGGTTCCGGTTCCGGGATCGGTGCTGCCACCGCGGCCCGGCTCACGGCCGACGGCTGGAAGGTCATCGGTGTCGACCTCCGCGGCGCGGAGATCGAGGCCGATCTCGGCAACGCCGCGGGGCGCCAGGCCGCCGTCGCCGCCGTCAACGACGCCTGCGGCGGCACGCTCGACGCGCTGATCACCTGCGCCGGCGTCGCCGGGCTGCCCGGTCGGCCCACCTCGCTGCTCGCCGCCATCAACTACTTCGGCACCGTCGAGGTGCTGGAAGGCCTGCGCCCGGCGCTCGCCAAGGGCGACCGGCCCTCGGCCGTGGCCATCAGCTCGAACTCGACGACCACCGCGCCGAACTACTCGCTCGAGCTGGTCGAGGCGCTGCTGGCCGGCGACGAGGCCGAGGCGCTGCGGGTGGCCGACGAGGTCGCCGGCGAGTCGATGCTCGAGTACGCCGCCACCAAGCTGGCGGTGGCCTACTGGGTCCGCCAGAACGCAGTGACCGAGCAGTGGGGCCGCGCCGGCATCCGGCTCAACGCCATCGCTCCCGGCATGATCGCCACGGCGATGATCGAGGAGGGTCGCAGCGACGCCACGGTGGCGCCGCAGCTCGACATGTTCGAGCAGACCATCGCCCTCGGCCGGCCCGGCCGTCCCGAGGAGATGGCGTCGTTGCTGGCGTTCCTCGCCGGCACCGAGAGCACCTTCTTCTGCGGCTCGATCGTGTTCTCCGACGGGGGCACCGATGCCCTGTTCCGCACCCGCGACTTCCCGCAGCGCTGGGTCGTCGGCTGAGGCTGGCCTGAGCCCGGGCGGCGACGCCCACCGTTCACCTTCGACGAGGCCCCGGTCAACGGCGACCGGGGCCTCGTCGCGCACTAGGGTCGAACGAGGCGAGGAGCGGGAGGCGGGGGCATGAGGGCGTGGTCGAGGGCGATTGTCGTTGCGGCGGTGACGGTGGCCGTGACGGGTTCGTTCGGCATCGGTGCGCTCGGGCAGGTGGCTCGTGCTCAGGAGGTGCCCGGCATCAGCTGTGGTACCGCGATCCTCGCCTTCCCGGAGGCGGGCGAAGTGGTGCCGTACTCCATCGGCACCGGCGAACTGGGCCCGCCGATTCCCGTGTCCGGCGCGTACCGGCTCACCGTGTCGGCCGACGGGACGACAGCCTGGGTGATCGGTGATCACCCCACCGCACCGGTCTGGACCCTGACACCCGTCGACCTGGCGACCGGCTTGGCCGGCTCCTCACTTCCACTGCCGTTCCTTCCCGACGCCGGGCCGGTCTCCGACCCGGTCATCACGCCGGACGGAGCCACGATGCTCATCGGAACGTGGGGGTCGGTCACCCCCATCGACCTGGTGACGATGACGATCGCGCCGTCGATCCCATACACCGACGCTGCCCTACGCAACCAGATCGCGGTGGTCCCCGACGGATCGACCCTCTTCGCTGCGTCGAGCACGTCGTTTGACCTTCAGAGCGTCGACCTGTCGACGCGCACGGCGGGTCCGCTCGTCGCCGCCGGAGCAGAGCCCATCGACGTGACCGCGGCGCCCGACGGCAGTGCTGTGTACTCCGCCAACTACTCCAGTGGCGACGCCTCGGTCATCGGCACGGGTTCGCTGGTCGTCGACCGGGTGCTTCCCGGTCTGCCCGGGAACCAGTTGATCGAAGCGACGGCCGACGGCCGCGGGGTGCTGGTGGCTTCAGCGTGGTCGGTGGCCAGGGTCGATCTCGGAGCGGCGTCGCTCGGCCCTGTCATCTCGCCGAGCGGGGCCATCGAGGGGGTCGCCGCCCTGCCGGACGGGACGGGCGCTCTCGTGGTGACCGTCAACCCGAACGCGGTACTCACGGTCGACCTCACGACTGGTGAGGTCCTGCGGTCGGTGCCGCTGACGTCCGGTCCCTCTGGTGTCGTCGCAGTAGTTCCGCCACAGGCACCCGACGCGTCGCTCGAGAAGCCGGTCGTCGACGACGATGGGTCTGTGCAGTTCGATGCAGGGGAGTCTTCGGCGGCGTGCGGCGCCATAGCGTCGTACTCGTGGGACTTCGGCGATGGCTCTCCAGAGATCCGCACGACGACCGCCGTGGTGGACCACACCTATGCGGTGTCCGGTAGCTACGACGCCCGGGTCACCGTGACGGACAGCTCAGGCACGTCGACCGAGAGGGTTTTCACGGGGCAGGCGGTCGTCCGCAATGGCGGGCCGAGCGCAACCGCCGATGCCACTGTCGACGTCGAGGTCAGTGCGAGCGTGGCCCCGACGTTCACTGGCTGACGATCTGTCGGCGCCGGGGCTTCGTCGCGACCGGAGACATTCACAGCGAGTCACCAGGCTCCTCCGAGGGCCAGCCCACCTACGGGCTCCAGCATCGGTGTCACCTCGAAACGAGCGCCGCCCCCGGCGCAGTTCCCAGAGAAGGTGACGCCCCATGTCCGAGATCCCGCCCCCGTACCCGACCCAACCCTCCTCCGAGGAGCCGCCGACGACCCCGTCGGCCGCCGACCGGCCCAAGGCCTCGCTGAAGATGTGGATCGCCGCCGGCTCGGCCGCGGCGGTGCTGGCCGTCGTCGGCGGTGTGGTCCTCAGCCAGACCGGCGGCGACAACAGCTCGAGCGCGGCGGCCTCCTCCGCCTCCGGGTCTGCCGCCGGCTCGGGCACCGGCATCCAGAGCGGGGCCGGCCAGTTCGCCGGCCGTATGGGCACCTCCGGCACCATCACCTCCATCAGCGGCTCCACCATCTCACTCGATGCCGAGGACCAGAGCGGCACCACGACCGCGATGACCGTGACCACCTCCTCGGACACCGTGGTGACCGAGACGGTCGACGGCACCCTCGCCGACGTCGCCGTCGGCGACACCGTGATGGTGGTCGGCGAGGAGACCAACGGAACCGTGGCCGCCACTGCGGTGACCGACTCCGGCACGCTGGGCGAGACCGCCCTGGGGGGCCCGGGGAGCGGAGGGCGGCCGAGCGACATGGGCGAGCTCCCCGAGGGCATGGAGCCTCCCGAGGGGATGCAGCTCCCCGAGGGGATGGAGCCCCCGTCGGGTGGCCAGGCTCCCTCCGGTGGCCAGGCCCCCGGTGGGGCGGGGATGCCCGGTGGCATGACCCGGGGCACCGTCACCGCCGTCTCGGGCTCGTCGTTCACCGTCGAGACGTCGGACGGTACGACCGTCACCGTCACGACGTCCGCCGACACCACGGTGTCGGTCACCAAGGTCATCTCGGTCGCCGACCTGGCCGCGGGCGACACCATCACCGTCAGCGGTGAGGTCGACGGCACGACCGTCGCCGCCACGTCGATCCGCAAGGGCGAGCTCGGCGGCTTCGGCGGCATGGGCGGCCCTCCGAGCGGCGGTGCCTCAGGCGCCTCCACCGGCACGAACTGATCGGGGCTGGAGATGAAGAAGTTCCTCGGATCCCTGGCCGCGCGCCCGTGGATCGTCATGCCTCTCGTGGCCGTCGTGGCGCTCGGCGGCTGGTGGGCCTGGAAGACCACCGCCGGTGACTCCTCCTCCTCGGCCGCGGCCGGCAGCCAGGTCGTCGAGGTCACCTCGGGCCCGATGTCCCAGCTCGTCACCTCGGAGGGGACCGTCGCCGTCGCCGAGCAGCAGGATGCCAGCTTCTCGGCGTCGGGCACGGTGACCGCGGTGAACGTCGTCGCCGGGCAGAAGGTGACCGCCGGCGAGGTGCTCGCCTCGATCGACTCCGCCGAGCTCGAGGCCGCTGTCGCCTCCGCCGAGTCCGACCTCGCCGATGCCGAGGCCAAGCTCTCCGATGACACGTCGGCGGGCGCCTCCTCGCCCCAACTCGAGGTCGACCGGACGTCGGTGACCTCCGCCGAGGACCAGCTGACCGCCGCCCAGGACGACCTGGCCGGGGCCTCGTTGGTCGCCGAGTTCGACGGCACGGTCGCCTCGGTCGACCTGACCGTCGGTCAGCAGCTCGCCTCATCGGGCACCGGAGCCACGTCCCGGACCGGCTCGGCCGCGGGGTCGGGAGGCAGCGCCTCCACCCTCGGCAGCTCCTCGACCAGCGGCCTCGGCGCCACCAGCCCCACCGCGTCGAGCTCGTCATCATCGACGACCGCCCAGATCGTCGTGGTCAGCTCCTCGAGCTACGAGGTGGAGCTCAGCCTCGACGCCACCGACGTGAAGCAGGTCGCCGTCGGCGACGCGGCCGAGATCACCCTGGTGGCCTCCTCGTCGTCCTCGACCGGGGGCTTCCCCGGCGGCGGGGCCCTGCCGGGTGGAGGGTCCTTCCCCGGAGGCGCCCTCCCCGGAGGCGCCGGTGGATCGGCCACGAGCGGCAGCGGCACCTCGTCGCGGCAGGTGTCGGGCACCAGCGCCGCCAGCGGCACGGTGACCGAGGTCAGCAGCGTCGCCGACGCCAGCTCGGGCGTGGCCAAGTACGCGGTGACCGTGACCTTCACCGACACGAGCGGCAGCTACAACGCCGGTGCCTCGGTGAGCGTCGCCGTCACCTACGCCGAGGTCGCCGACGCCCTCTCGGTGCCCTCCCGGGCGGTGACGACGTCGAGTGGCGCCTCCACCGTCACCGTGCAGACCGACGGGGGGACCGAGACCCGGACGGTGCAGACGGGGGTGACCGTCGACGGCATGACCCAGATCACCAGCGGCCTGTCCGCCGGGGAGTCGGTCGTGATCACCACCCCGAGCTTCGGTGGCGGCAACCGGCCGACCGGAGAGCTGCCGACCGGCATCTCCATCCCGAGCGGCGGGGGGCCCACCGGTGGCTGACACGCCTGTCATCGACCTCCGCGGCGTGACCAAGACCTACTCCCTCGGCGAGATCGAGGTGGCGGCCCTGCGGGGCGTCGACCTCACCATCGGGACCGGCGAGATGGTCGCCGTCGTCGGGCCGTCCGGATCGGGCAAGTCGACGCTCATGCACATCATCGGCTGCCTCGACGTGCCCACCGCGGGGGAGTACGTCCTCGCCGGCCACGACGTCGGTGGCCTCGGGGAGAGCGACCTCGCCCTGGTGCGGAACCGGCTGATCGGCTTCGTGTTCCAGCAGTTCAACCTGCTCGCCTACCTCTCGGCGTGGCGCAACGTGGAGCTCCCGCTCGTCTACGCCGGCATGGCGCCGGCCGAGCGGAGGGAGCGGGCGCTCGCCGCCCTCGACCAGGTCGGCCTCGGCGACCGGGCCGACCACCGGCCCGGCGAGCTGTCCGGCGGCCAGCAGCAGCGGGTCGCGGTGGCCCGCGCCCTGGTCACCGAGCCCGAGCTCATCCTCGCCGACGAGCCCACCGGCAACCTCGACTCGACGTCGACGGCCGACGTGCTCGCCCTCCTCGACGAGCTCCACGACGCCGGGCGCACCGTCGTGCTCATCACCCACGAGGACGACGTCGCGGCCCGCGCCGGCCGTACGGTGCACATCCGTGACGGCGAGGTCGTCGACCCCGGCCCGGCCCCGGCGGCCGCCGACACGGGAAGGGCCCGAGCATGAGGGCGGGCGACGTGGTGCGCACGGCCACGGAGGCGATCCGCAGCCATCGCCTCCGGTCGGCCCTCACCACCCTCGGCATCCTCGTCGGGATCACCGCGGTGATCCTCACCGTCGGCCTCGGCGACGGCGCGCGGGCGCAGGTGCAGGACGAGGTGAACGCCCTCGGCACCAACATCCTGGTGATCTCGCCGGGCAGCAGCACGTCCAGCTCGGGGGTGCGGGGCGGCTTCGGCACCGCCTCGACCCTGACGCTGAGCGACGCCGAGGCGCTGGCCGACCCCGTGGTGGCCCCCGACGTCGAGGCGGTCGCGCCGACCTCGTCGACCTCGACGGAGCTCACCTGGGAGACCACCACCTGGACGACCACGCTGCTGGGCACGACACCGTCGTGGGAGCAGGTCCGCAGCCGCGAGGTCGTCGACGGGCGCTTCCTCACCGCCGCCGACGAGGAGGACGCCGCGGCGGTGGTCGTGATCGGTCCCGACACGGCCGACGAGCTGTTCGGGTCCACCACCTCGGCGCTCGGCCAGACCGTCTCGGTCAACGGGGTCACCCTCACCGTCGTCGGTGTGCTGCCGTCGGTCAGCTCCACCGACACCGCCAGCAACGACGACATGGCGATCGTCCCGGTCTCGACGTACAACCAGCGCCTGGTGGGTGGTGCCAGCCGGGAGTCGGTGTCGTCGATCTACGTCAAGGCGACCTCCGAAGGCACGCTCTCGGCCGCCTACCAGGAGTCCGAGCAGCTGCTGCTCCAGCTGCACAGCATCCCGACGGCCGACGACGCCGACTTCTCCATCGCCACCCAGCAGTCGATCCTCGAGGCGGCCTCCTCGGTCGACCAGACCATGACGGTGATGCTCGCCGGCATCGCCATCGTGTCGCTCGTGGTGGGCGGCATCGGCGTGATGAACATCATGCTGGTCTCGGTCTCGGAGCGGATCCGGGAGATCGGTCTCCGCAAGGCCATCGGTGCCCGGCCCGCCCTCATCCGGCGCCAGTTCCTCACCGAAGCGGGCCTGCTCGGCTTCGCCGGTGGCGTGTTCGGGGTGGTCGTCGCGGTGATCGCGGCCGTGGTGATCCCCGCCCTCAGCACCACGAGGGTCGAGCTGTCGACCGCGGTGGCCGTGCTGGCCGTGGCCCTCTCGGTCGGGATCGGGATGCTCTTCGGGGTCTACCCGGCCACCCGGGCGGCCCGTCTCACCCCCATCGACGCCCTCCGGAGCGAGTGACATGACCGACGAACACGTGCCCCTGCCCTCATGGGGCCGTCCCGAGCCGACCGACCGCCGTCGCCGCGCTCTCCTGATCGGCGGAGCAGCCGCAGTCGCCGTCCTGGTGGCGGTGGCGGCCTTCGCCGGGGTCTCGAGTGCCTCCGACGGCGGCGGCTACCGCACCGCGGTGGTCTCCACCGAGGACGTCCAGCGCACGCTCACCGGCGTGGGCACCATCGAGCCGGTCGACCAGGCCGCGGTCGCCTTCCCCGTCGCGGGCACGGTGGCGTCGGTCGACGTCGCCGTCGGCTCGACGGTGGTGGCGGGCCAGGTGCTCGCCTCCCTCGACACCGAGTCGTTGACCGCCTCGCTGCACCAGGCCGAAGCCAAGCTGGCCAGCGCCGAGCTGACCCTCGAGAAGGGCCTCGACGGCGAGGCGACCACGACCGGTGCCGGTGGGCTCGGTGGCTCCGCGCCCTCCGCTTCCTCAGCCTCCTCCGCGAGCGCCACGTCGGTCAGCTCCGCGGCGTCCGCGTCCAGCGCGGTGACGTCGGCGGCCTCCACGTCCTCGGCCGCGACGGACGAGCTGGTCGCGGCCCGCCAGGCGGTCGCCGCCGCCCAGCACCAGCTCGACGTCGACCTGGCCGCGGCCGAGCAGGCCCTCGCCGACAGCACCACGGCATGCACACCGGACAGCGCGGTCGCCACGTCGACCACCTCGACCTCGACGACGCTCGCATCGGGGTCCTCCAACCAGGCCTGCCAGGACGCGCTGGCCGCCTCGCTCGCCGCGCAACAGGTCGTGGCCGCCGACGCGGTCGCGCTGCAACAGGCGGTCAACCAGCTCGACGCGCTCCTCTCGAGCTCGTCAGGGTCGTCGGGCGCGCCCTCGGGCGGCGCGTCGACCGGCACCTCGTCGGGCTCGCCGTCCTCGGGCTCGTCGGGCTCGTCGGTGACGTCGGCCGACCTCATCGCCTACCAGAAGGCGGTCGACGCGGCCGCCACCGAGGTCACCGTCGCCGAGCAGGCCCTCGCCCAGGCGACCGTCGTGAGCCCGATCTCGGGCACGGTCACCTCGGTCGGGATCGCCGTGGGCGACAGCGTCTCCGCCGCCTCCTCGACCGACACGATCCTGGTGTCGGGCGCGGGCGGCTACGAGGTCACCACGTCGGTGGCGGTGACCGACCTTCCCCACGTGTCGGTGGGACAGCCCGCCCGGGTCGTGGCCGACGGCTCGACGACCGAGCTGGCGGCCCAGGTCGTCCAGATCTCGCGGGTCCCGAGCTCGTCGAGCGGCTCCTCGACGACCTACACCGTCGTGCTGGCCCTGACCGAGCCTGACGTCGACCTGCCCAACGGCGGGCTGGCCCGCACGACGATCGTGACCGGCGAGGTCGCCTCCGCCACCGCGGTGCCCACCTCGGCGGTGACCACGACCGACACCGGCCGGACCGTGACCGTCCTCGACGGCGGCACGACCTCCACCGTGTCGGTGACGGTCGGGACCGTCGGGAGCGCCTGGACCGAGATCACCGACGGCGTGTCGGTCGGTCAGATCGTCGTGCTCGCCGACCTCTCCCAGGCGTTGCCGGGCTCGGCCACCGACTCGTCGTCGAACAGCTCGACCTCGGGGGCCGGCAGCCGCACGGGCGGCTTCACGCTGCCGTCGGGTGGGTCGTTCTCGCCACCCTCGGGCGGCGGGGTCCCCACCGGGCGCTGACCGCGGGTCAGGAGCTGCCGAAGATCTTGCGCATGTCGGCGAGGAAGGCGTTCGGATCGGACGCCTTCTTCTCCGACGTCGCCTCGTCGCGGGCGGTCGCGTAGGTGATCAGCCGCTCCTCGCCGAGGGCCTCGATCAGCGCGGCGCCGACCTCCTCGGCCGTCGCCGCGGTCTTCGGGTCGGTCGGGAACGGCGGGTCGTTGCCGTCCTTCGGGGTGGAGAACTCGGTGAGGGTGGTGCCCGGTACGAACAGGTGGGCCCGCACCCCGGTGCCGGCCAGCTCGACGTGGAGCGACTCGGTGAACATCTCGAGGGCCGCCTTCGAGGCCGAGTAGGCGCCGACCTTGTAGGCCACCATGTGCACGCCCATCGACGACACGTTCACGATGTCGCCGTGGTCGCGCTCGAGCATCCCGGGCAGCAGGGCGAGGGTGAGGCGCACCGGCGAGAAGTAGTTCATCGCCATGACGCCCTCGACGTCGGCGGCGGTCATGTCGCGGACGCTGCGGCGCTTGGGCACGCCGGCGTTGTTGACCAGCACGTCGACCCCGCCGCCCAGGGCCTCGGTGACCTCGGCGGCGACGTCGTCGATCAGGGCGAGCTGCGACAGGTCGGCCACGACCTTCTGGCACCACGGCACGTGCTCACGACATTCGGCCAGCACCTCGTCGAGGCGGTCGGCCCGGCGGGCCACTAGGCACACGGTGGCTCCGGCCTTCGCCGCCTCGACCGCTGCGACGGCACCGATGCCCGATGAGGCGCCGGTGACGACGACCCGCTGACCGGTGCCGTTCCAGCCGGTGGCCACGTCAGCCGGCCTGTCGCGACTCGATGACGTCGCGGATGCCGTCGCGCCACGAGACCGTGCAGGGGCCGGTGAACGAGGCCCGGGCGGCGTTGGAGGCGACCGAGCCCTTGAGGGTGCCCGGGGGGTGCACGACGTTGACCACGGGGTCGATGCCGGCGACCTCGCCGACATAGGCGCACCACTCCTGCACGCTGACCGGCTCGTCGCCGGCCCAGTTCACGATGGTGGCGGGCACCGACGCGGCGTCGAGCAGGGCCTCGGTCTGGGCGTTGATGTCGTCCTGGTGGATCGGGGAGTACATGCACGGGTCCCAGCGGGTCGTGACCTCGCCGCCGCCGAGCAACGTGTCGACGTGCTGGGTGGGCAGGCCACCGTTGCGGCCGTAGCTGGCGTTCATGCGGGCGATCGTGACCGGCAGGTCGAAGAGCCGGGCACAGGTGCGGGCCACCGCCTCCTGGGAGATCTTGGAGATGGAGTACGGCGGTGCGTGGGCGGCGTTGACCTCGCCGAGCGGATCGGTCTCTAGGTAGACGTGCATCGGGTCGTCGTGGGGGCGGTAGGTCGAGTGCGTCGACATGACCAGCGCGGCCTTGGCCTTGCGGGTGTGGGCCAGCAGCAGGCCCGTGCCCTCGGCGTTGGCCCGGATGGCGGCGTCGAAGTCCCAGCCCGGCGCCATCAGCGCGGCGAAGTGGATGACGTAGGTGAAGTCGTCGGGCAGCTCGCTGAAGTCGCCGTCGCCCAGGTCGCCCTTCACCGCCTTCACGCCGATGGCCTCGACCTTGGCCTTGGTCTCGGGGTCACCGAAGCGGGCCATGCCCCAGACCTCGTTGTCCTTCGCCAGGTACTCGGCGAGGGGGAAGGCGATCTGGCCGGCGGGGCCGGTCAGCAGGATCTTCTCGTCGCTCAGCGCCATCTCGATCAGCCCTTGTAGAGATCGGGGTAGGAGGTCTCGGCCAGTCGGCGGAAGCCTTCCTGCCAGGTGACGGAGGGCTCCCAGCCGAGGGCCAGGAGCTTCGACGGGTCGATCGGGTTCGGCGGCACGCAGGCGGTGGTGGTCTCGAGGGGGATCTCGACGCCGGTGAGGCGGGTGAGCTCCGCGGTCCACTCCTCGATGCTGACCTGCTCGGGGCTGCACCAGTTGAAGACGGTGGGCGGCACCGCGGCCTGCTCGAGCAGGTACGGCAGGCTCGCCACGATGTCGTCGTCGTGCAGGAAGTTGTGCAGGTTCGGCCCGTCGGGGTGCACCGGGGTGGCCATGCCGTGCTGGGCCATCATCAGCATGATCTGCGGCCAGCCGTGGGTCGGGCCGTAGGGCACGTCGAGGCGAGCGATCACGGTGGGCACGCCGAATCGACGTGACGCGTAGCGGGCGGCGGCCTCGCCGGCGATCTTGGAGATCGAGTAGGTGGGCATGAAGCCCATGGGGCGGTGGTTGTCGCCCAGCGGGTCGGTCTCGACGTGGGCCTGGAGGCCGTTGGGCTCGTACACGGCGCACGACGAGCAGTGGAAGAAGGCCTTGAGGCTCGGGCCGGCCACCTTCTCCATGAGGAAGGCGACGCCCTCGGCGTTGGCGGCCAGCGCCCGCTCGAAGTCGGTCTCCTTCGACACGGCCATGTGGATGACGTAGTCGAGGTCCGCGGGGATCTCGTCGAGGTCGGCGTGCTCGAGGTCGATGGCGACGGGGATGACACCGTCGGCCTCGACCTTGGCGCGGGCCTCGGCGGTGGCGAAGCGCGACGTGCCGTAGACGGTGTTTCCGGCGGCCACCAGGTTGCGGGCGAGGGGCCCGGCGACCTGGCCGGTGACACCGGTGATCAGGATGCGCTGGCCGGTGAGGGGGGCGGGGCTCATCGAAGGTCTCCCGTGAAGTCGTCGGTGCCGAAGTTGGTCTGCTGCCACGGGCCGGTCCAGACGTGGTGGGCCAGGCCGCTCGCCTCGATCTGCTCGCCGATGCGGGCGTAGCCCTCCTCCCAGCCCTCGGCCGAGTCGTGGTCGAGGAAGTGGAGCTGCAGGAAGCGGTTGGGGCCGGCCGCGGCGCGCACGACGTCGGCGGGGGCGTCGTCGGCCAGCGGGATCACCGTGCCGCTCGCCACGAGCTCGGGGCCCCACGGCTGAGCCATCGCCTCGGGGATCCAGGTGTTCTGGAACCAGGCGTCGACCTCGTCGTGGGTGTGGCCCTCGGCGACGTCGCCGGCCACCACGACCAGGCCCGGGTAGCCGTGGTCGAGGGCGAGGTCGATGGTGCATCCCGCCGGGTCGGACTGGACGTTCCAGCGCATCGAGTAGAGCAGCGTGTGGATGTGGTCGCGCTCGGCGTACATCCGGCCCTGCTGATGGAGCTCCTTGACGTTGTCGACGTTCCAGCGGTTGGTCTCGTCGTCGGTGTCCTTGAGCCACCAGTAGACGGCCAGGTACGACCCGGTGAGGGGGTCGGGGGTCATGTCGTTGTCGGCGGTGGAGCGCAGGTCCTTCAGCCGCCGGGTGGCGACGAAGCGGTCGCCCGCGAACACGTTCGGGCCGACCAGGCAGCCCGAGTAGAAGTGGTCGTGCTCGTACCAGCGGTTGTACGGCACCTCGTGCCCCGGATGGGGCTCCACCATGGTGAACAGGAACGTACCGACCTTGACCGGGTAGTCCTTCGCCTGCGTCGTCACAAGATCCCCCTCGTGCAGTGAGGGTGGTCACGTTACCGCCCGTCTGACGGTCCGTCAGACGCGCCGCCGCGGGCAGGTCAGGGCTGGAGGAGCGGGCCCACCAGCGTGCCGAAGGCCTCCACCTGTTCGGCGTAGGCGGCGGCGGAGGGTGCGTCGAAGCGGACCTGGACCTGGTTGACGGCGGTGGGGAGCTGGGCCCGGATCGACTCGGCGATCTGCTCGGGGGAGCCGACGCACGAGGTCGGTCGCACCTCGTGGGTCGGTGCGCCGATGTGCAGCCAGGAGCCGACCACGTGGCCGACGGCGAAGGGCCGGTCGGCCGTGCCGGCCTCGTCGCGGAGGCGGCGGATGGTGTCGATGGCCTCGGGCGTGGCCGGGCCCTGGGGGAGCCAGCCGTCCCACCGGGCCGCCCGGCGCACGGCCGGGGCGCCCGAGCCGCCGATCCAGATGGGCGGGCGGGGCGACTGCGCGGGGCGGGGGAGCGCGCCCATCTCGCCGACGTAGGTGTGCTCGAGGGCGTCGGCCAGCTCGGGGAGCTTCTCGTCGGTGATGCGGCCCCGGTCGGCGAACGACACGCCGAGCGCGTCGAACTCGGCCTCGACGTGGCCGACCCCGATGCCGACGATGGCCCGACCGCCCGAGAGGTGGTCGAGGGTGGCGAACGCCTTGGCGGCCACGAGGGGGTGGCGGTAGGCGAGCACGTAGACGTGGGTCATCAGCGCGACCCGCTCGGTGCCGGCCGCCAGCCACCCGAGCGTGGTGAAGGTGTCCTGCCACCACAGGCTCATGGCGTCGGCCTTGTCGCGGGGGATGGCGACGTGGTCGCACACGGCGATGTTGTGGAAGCCGCTGCGGTCGGCCGCCCGGGCGATGGCCATCAGGTCGGCCGGTGTCGAGTCGGCCTCCCACGGCCCGGCGAGCAGGGTGGTCTGGGTCTGGATCGGGAGCTGCGTGCCGAAGGCGAGCGTGCCCGGGGGGATTTCCAACATGATCCTGGAATCTAACGAACCGTCAGATCCGCCCTGTAGGGCCGATCGTCCCCCGCCACCCCTGTTCCACCGGCCCCCGAACCCCACCCTCTGGCTCGCCTGGTCGGCAATTCTGCGACCACATGAGCCAGAAGGGTGCTCATCGGGCGGCCCGCGCCGTGCGGACCCGCGCCAGGACGCGCGCCTTGCGGTGCCAGAGCTCGAACTCCGTCACCTCCAGAACGATCCAGCCCGCACGGCGCAGTCTGGCGATCCGCTCCCGGTCCCGGGCCCGATCGACATCCCCGGCATGGAAGAGGTCGCTCTGGATCTCGACGACGATCCGGTTGATCCGGTCCACGAAGTCCACCCGACCGATCCAGCCCTCGTCGTCGCCGACCTCCACCTGTCGCTCGAAGGGGGCCTCGCCGGCCTCGGCCAGGATGGTCTCGAACCGACGCTCGAGGTTGCTCTCGGCCGGCCGATATCCGGGGGGCCGTCGTTTGATGAGTCGGCGGAGCTCGGCGACGCCTGGGGCCCCTCCTCGATCGGGCAGGTCGTCCCGGAGGGCATGCAGTTGCTCCAGACGGAGCGAGCGGTTGGCCAGCATCCGATCGCACACGAACGAGAGACGCTCCGGACGGATCCGGCTCGCCAGGTCGCGGAGCGTTCGCGACGGGGTCGTGAAGGGGATGCCGTCGATCTGGATGAGGTCGTTCTCTCCCCAGCGGACCGTGCTGTGTGGGATGCCGAGATGGCTGCCGCCCCGGTGCGGTCGACGGTCGCTGAGCACATGGACCGGCAGCACTGCGAACCCTGGGACTCGCCATCGGGCGGCAGCTGACCAGAGGGCCACACCGCTCCCGGGCACGTCGAGAGCGGCAGCCATCATCCGCCGCTCGAGAGTGTCGGGGGAGCCGCTGGCGGCGAGCACTCGATCGTTCAACCGATGAAATCTGCCACCCGCGACGAGGCTGGCGACGTTGTGTTTGGTGAACCCGAGGTCGGCGAGTTGCCGGCGACTCACGAGCCCGTACTGGCTGGCCGTGAGGATCCTGAGTCTCTCGTGATCGCGCATGGTGGACCATGCAACTCAGGGGGTGTGACACCGCGACCCCTTGGCTCACTTGGTCGCCTTTCCTGCAACCGGGTGAGCCAGAGGGTCGGAGCTCCCGCACCCTTGGCTCATCTGGTCGGCATTCCTGCGACCAGGTGAGCCAGAGGGGTCAGAGGCCGAGGAAGGAGCCGCCGTCGCAGACGATGGTCTGGCCGCTGACGTAGCCGGCGTCGGGCCCGGCGAGGAACGCCACCACACCACCGATGTCGGTCACGGGATCGCCGATGCGGCCGAGCGGGGTGCGGGCCTCGATGGCGCCGCGCAGGGTGGGCACCTGCTCGAAGGCGCCGGCCAGCGCGGGGGTCTCGGCCACCGGCGCGATGCAGTTCACGGTGATGCCGGAGGGCCCCCACTCGCGGGCGAGGCTCTTGGCCAGCGCCCGCTGGGCGGCCTTGGCGGGGGAGTAGAGGGGGATGTTGGCGCTGCCCTCCACGCCCGAAGGCGACGTCACGAGCACCAGGCGGCCCTGGTCGCTGGCGCGCAGGTGGGGGTGAGCCGCCTGCGCGCACCAGAAGCTGGCCCAGGCCGAGGTGCGCGACATCTGGAACCAGACCTCGGGCGGGGTCTCCTCGAGTCGGCTGGCCACGCCGCCGGCGAAGGCGTTGTGGACCATGACGTCGAGACCGCCGAAGCGCTCGACGGTCGCGGCGACGCACGCCTCGATCGGGGCCCGTTCGGTGACGTCGGTGACGATGCACTCGGCGGATCCACCGGCGGCGCGGATCGCCTCGGCCACGGGCTCACCGGTGGCGGCCCGGCGGGCGGCGATGACGACGCTGGCGCCCTCGGCCGCGAGCTTGCGGGCGATGCCCTCGCCCACGCCCTGGCCGGCGCCGGTGACGATGGCGACGCGTCCCTCGAGAGAGCGGCTCACATCCACAGCCCACCGTCCACGGTCAGGGTCTGCCCGGCGAGGCCGGCGGCCGCGGGGCTGCAGAGGAAGGCGACCACGTCACCGGGCTCGGCACCCGGCACCGCCGGGGCGGCGATCGACACGGGACCGGCCACGACGGCGTCGGCGAGCACCCGGTCGGGGGAGACGGCGAGGGAGTTCACCGTGATGCCCTCCGGCCCCCACTGCCGGGCGGTGGACTTGGCGAGCAGGTGCACGCCCTCCGCCGCCGCGGCCCAGTGTCCGTACTCGGCACCACCGGCGAACGCCGTGGTGGGGGTGGTGAGCACGATGCGCCCACCCTGACCGTCGAAGTCGGAGCGGGCGGTGACGCACGCCGCGATGGCTGCGTCCATGGTCTGCTGCCACGCCTGGTCGAAGTCGGCGTCGCTGAGCTCGTCGAACGGCACCGGTCGCACGACGGCCGGGTCCCACGGTGCGAACACCATGGCGTCGAGGTGGTCGACGGCGTCGTCGGCGCCCACGACCTCGGCTCCCCGCCGGCGCAGCGCGTCGGACAGTTCGTCGGCCAACGGTCCGGTGCCGACGACCCGCACGCGCCCTGGCGCGGTCGTGGCGATCTCACTGCTCGACGGCTCTGCCATCTGCTCCCCTTCGGTCGGTGCGGGGCAGTTGTACCCCATTCGCGGCACCCGGCCGGTGGTCGCCCCGGCCCGCCCGACCGGCCGATCGTGAGGCCACCCGAACCTCCGCTTGTGTGACGCCGATCACCCGTTGCTACTGTCGCCGCCATGGAGATCGGGTACACGACGGAACAAGAGGCCTTCCGCGACGAGTTGCGGGCCTACTACGACCAGCTGCTCGACGAGGTGACCGTCGAAGAGCTTGGCCAGTCCCACGGGGTCGGCGAGGCCACCAAGCGGGTCTGGAAGCAGATGTGCTCCGACGGATGGGCCGGCGTCGGCTGGCCCGCCGAGTGGGGTGGCCAGGGCCGCAAGGCCATCGACCAGTTCGTGTTCTTCGACGAGTCGATGCGGGCCGGTGCGCCGGTGCCGATGCTCACGCTCAACACCGTGGGCCCGACGATCATGAACTACGGCACCGACTGGCAGAAGGAGTTCTTCGTCCCGAAGATCCTCGCCGGCGACATCCACTTCTGCATCGGCTACTCGGAGCCGCAGGCCGGCACCGACCTCGCCGCCCTGCAGTGCCGTGCGGTCCGCGACGGCGACGAGTACGTCATCAACGGCCAGAAGATGTGGACCTCCCTCGCCGGTGGCGCCGACTACTGCTGGCTCGCCGTGCGCACCGATCCCGAGGCCAAGAAGCACAAGGGCATCTCGGTGATCATCGTCCCGATGGACACGCCCGGCATCACCATCCAGCCCCTCCACCTCATGGGCGAGCACGACATCAACGCCACGTTCTTCGACGACGTGCGGGTGCCGGCCAAGTACCTGATCGGTGAGGAGAACGGCGGCTGGGGGCTCATCACCAACCAGCTCAACCACGAGCGGGTCACCCTCTGCGCCAGCGGCTCGACCGAGCGCCACCTCACCGACGTGCGCAGGTGGGCCCAGGACACCCTGCTGCCCGACGGCCGCCGCGTGATCGACCAGGAGTGGGTGCAGCAGAACCTCGCCCGGGTGCATGCCCGCCTCGAGTTCCTGAAGCTCGCCAACTGGAAGGTGGCGTGGTCGGCGGAGCAGGGCAGCCTGCACCCGGCCGACGCCTCCACCGTGAAGGTCTTCGGCACCGAGTTCTACATGGAGGCCTACCGGCTCCTCATGGAGGTCCTCGGGCCGCGTGCCTACCTGAAGGCCGACGCCCCCGAGGCCATCATGCGCAGCCGCCTCGAGATGGGCATCCGCAGCTCGATCATCCTCACCTTCGGTGGCGGCACGAACGAGCTGCAGCGTGACCTCATCGCCATGTTCGGCCTCGGGTTCCCCCGATCGGCCCGCTGACCCGCCCCGCGAGAACGACGAGAGAGAAGAACTGACCGATGGATTTCTCCTTCACCTCTGACCAGGAGGAGCTGCGGGGCCTGGCCAACCGCGTCCTCACCGACCGCTGCACCCCGGACCACCTCAAGGAGGTCGCCTTCGCCGAGGGCTCGACCGGTGTCGACCTCGAGCTGTGGCGTGAGCTCGCCGGGCTCGGCCTGGTGGGCATCGGCCTGCCGGAGTCGGCCGGCGGCGGTGGCATGGGCTTCTTCGAGGTCGCCATCGTCCTCGAGGAGGTCGGCCGTGCGGTCGCCCCGATCCCGGCGCTGCCGGTGATGGCCATGGCCGGCCCGTTCCTCGCCGAGCACGCCCCCGACCAGCTCGGCGGCCTCGCCTCCGGTGACCGCATCGTCACCGTGGCCCTTCACGACCTCACCGGCCCGGTGTCCTCGCCGTCGCTCGTCGCCTCCGGCGGCACCCTCACCGGCGTGAAGACCAACGTCCCGTTCGGCACCGTCGCCGACGCCTTCCTGGTGTCGGCCGTCGACGGCGTCTACCTCGTCGAGGCCGACGCCGCCGGTGTCACCGTCGAGCGCCAGGACGCGGTCGATGACATCCCCGACGCACTGGTCACCTTCGACGGCGCCGCGGCCACCCGCATCGCCGGCCCCGAGGCCCTCGGCTCGCTCATCGACCACGGTCGCACCGGCCAGGCGATGATCATGGCGGGCGTCACCGCCCGCGCCGTCGAGATCACCGCCGACTACGTCAAGGAGCGCGAGCAGTTCGATCGCAAGATCGCCACGTTCCAGGCCGTCGCCCAGCGCGCCGCCGACGCCCGCATCGACAGCGAGGCCATCAAGCTCACCGGTTGGCAGGCCGCCATGCGCATCGACGACGGCCTCCCGGCCGCCGAGCACGCCGCGACCGCCAAGTACTGGGCGGCCGAGGGCGGCCAGCGCGTCGTGCACGCCGCGACCCACCTCCACGGTGGTGTCGGCGTCGACCGCGACTACCCGCTGCACCGCTACTACCTCTGGACCAAGAAGCAGGAGCTGTTCCTCGGTGGCACCACCGAGAGCCTGCTGGCGCTGGGCAAGCTCCTCGCCGACGAGCCCGTCGGGTCCTGACGGCCTGACAGACCGATCGACCGTTCCGGGGGGACCGGTCGTGGAGGGGGAGCGCGGGGCCGGGTGCACTGCACCCGGCCCCTGCCGCGTCCGGGCCCGGGCCCGGGGTCCCGCCACCCTGGACCCCGCACGGCGCGTCCCGCACGGCACCGACGCCCGGCCAAACGTTCGTTGGGGTAGCGTGCCCGCCATGACGACGCCGACGGCCCCCGACTTCGACATCCTCGACCCCCACTTCTACGACGACCCGTGGGACTCCTACCGCTGGTTGCGCACCAACGATCCCGTGCACTGGGACGAGCGCAACGGCCTCTGGGTGGTGTCGAAGCACGAGGACGTGGTGCACATCTCGCGCCACACCGAGCTGTACTCCTCGGCCCAGGGCGTACGCCCCGTGCTCGACGTGCCGCTGTCGATCATCGCCATGGACGACCCCGAGCACACCCGGGTGCGCCGCCTCATCAACCGGGGCTTCACCCCCGCCCGGGTGCGCGAGCTCACCGGCCACATGAAGGAGCTCACCGCCGAGCTCATCGACGACATCGCCGAGCGGGGCGAGATCGACTTCGTCGAGGACTTCGCCATCCACCTGCCGCTGATCATCATCGCCGAGCTCATCGGCCTCGACCCCGAGCAGCGGGAGCAGCTCCACCGGTGGTCCGACGCCATGATGAACGGCGAGGGGCACACCGAGGCCGACGACCCGGCCCTCATCGCCGCCGCCATGGCCTTCGGCGAGTACTCGGCGCTCTGCACCGAGCTCATCGCCGAGCGCCGGGGCAAGCCCGTCACCGAGGACCTCATCTCCATCCTCACCAACGCCCACGACGAGGGCGTGCTGGTCACCGGGGTGAGCGCCCAGGCCACCGCCACGGGCGACGACGACAGCGACGTCGAGGGCACCATGACCGACGACGAGCTGTTCATGTTCCTGTGCCTGCTCGTCGTCGCCGGCAACGAGACCACCCGCAACGCGCTCACCGGCGGGCTGCTGGCCTTCTCCCGCTTCCCGGCCGAGCGCGACCGCCTCATCGCTGAGCCCGCCCTGATCGACTCCGCCGTCGAGGAGATCGTGCGCTACGTGTCGCCGGTGATCAGCTTCACCCGCACCGTCACCGAGACCCACGAGTACAAGGGCCGCACCTTCGTCGAGGGCCAGAAGGTCCTGATGCTCTACCAGTCGGCCAACCGCGACGAGGACGTCTTCGACGCACCCGACGAGTTCCGCATCGACCGAGACCCCAACCCCCACGTCGGCTTCGGCATCGGCACGCACTACTGCCTCGGCGCCAACCTGGCCCGGGCCGAGATCAACGTGGTGTTCGAGCAGCTGTTCCAGCGCCTCCACGACCTGCGGGTGCCCGACGGGGTCACGCCCCCTCGGGGCGAGAACACCCTCGTCATCGCGCTGCAGCACCTGCCGGCCGTCTTCACCCCCGAGAAGACACTGGCGTGAACGGGCCCCGGCGGTGACCTCGGTCGGTCGCTCGACGCGCGAGCGCATCCTCGACACCGCCTTCGCGCTGAGCACGGCGGAGAACTCATCGGGCCTCTCGATGCGCCAGCTGGCCGACGCCTGCGGGCTCAACGTCGCCACCATCTACCACCACTTCCCGTCGAAGGCCGACCTGCTGCGGGCCGTGCTCGAGGAGCGCGGCTACCCCCGCCGCCTCGGTGAGGACGGGCCCCCGCCCGAGGTCGCTGCCGCCGCCACCCCGGCCGACGCCGTGCGCCGCCTGCTCACCTGGCTGTGGGAGGGCACCCTCGCCGAGGAGGCCTCGTGGCGCCTGCTCATCGGTGAGGGCCTCCGTGGCGAGCCGGCGGCCCGGGTCGAGGCGGCGCAGCTCGTGGCCCTGCTCGAGCCGGCCCTGCAGGGGTGGCTGCGCACAGTGGCGCCGGCCTTTGACGATCGGGCGCCCGCGCTGGCCGGCCTGATGCGATCGGTGCTGCTCTCCCTCGCCCTCGAGCACCTCGCGCTCGGGCCCGACGACGCGCGGTCGGCGGCCCGGATCGAGGAGCTCGTCCAGGCCCTTCGCCTCGAATGACCCGGCGGGCCCTGCATCACGGTGAGTGGTGAAATGCCCACCGAATCACACCTCTGGAAGAATTTTCACCACATGGCGCGACTGAGACACCTGCCCTAGCTATTCTCGGCGCCGTGAAGGTTCTGGTGGTCGACAGCCAACGAATGGTTGCCGACGGCCTCGTCCACGTGCTCTCGGCGCAGTCGGACATCGAGGTCGTCCGTTCGGCCCACAGCGTCGCGGAGACGCGAAGCGCAGTGACCGCCTTCGCACCCAACGTGGTCGTCGTCGACTGGGCCCTGCCCGACGGCGACGGGGCCTCGGTGGTGGAGGCGGTCAGGGCGACGTGCCCCGATGCACGGGTGCTGGTGCTCGCCGACCTCGCCGACGCCGGGTCGGTCACCGCCGCGCTCTCGTCGGGATGCGACGGCTTCGTCACCCGCGACCGCGGCCTCGACGAGCTCGTCGCGGCCGTCGCCGCGGTCGGCCGGGGCGAGGCCGTGCTCTCGCCGGCGGCCGCATCGGTGCTCGCCCGCGACCACCGGGACCGCGACCGCACCGTCGTGCCGATCCTCTCGGCCCGGGAGCTGCAGATCGTCGCCGGGCTGGCTCGGGGCCTCACCAACCGGGCCATCGCCGAGGAGCTCTACCTCAGCGTGCACACCGTGCGGAACCACATCCAGCGGATCTGCCGGCGCCTGGGCGCCAGCACCCGCCTCGAGGTCGTGGTCATCGCCGCCCGCGAGGGCCTCGTCGACCTCGCCGCCGGCGCCTGAGCAGCTGGGCCACCGAGCAGCTCAGCGGTCACGCGGCTCGGCGGCCCCGAAGGGCCGCCGATGCTCGTGCGTGAGGGTGGTGGCTACTTGGCGGTGGCGGCGCGCTGGGTGCCGGTGAAGGTGTAGTTCACCACCGAGGTCAGGCCCTGGAAGGTGTTGCCCGCTGCCGAGGGCAGCGTCACGGTGACCCGCAGGTTGTTGACCGCCGCCGCGGTGAGCGTGAGGTTCGACAGGGCCAGGTTGGTGCCGATCACCGGGCTGCTGGTGCGCACCGAGGTGGTGGTGCCGCCGCAGGTGTAGGTGTACGGGATCGCCGACTCGGTCCAGGCCACCGAGCACCGGTCGATGGTGACCTGCAGCCCGTTCGTCGGGTCGGTGTCGAGCAGCGAGGTGGTCGTGGCGTTGGTCGTCAGGGTGACGCTGGCCAGGTCGAGGGTGCCGGTGTTGGTGAGGGTGACGGCGCGCTGGATGGTGTCGCCCGGCGCGATGTTGGTGGCGCCGACGGTCAGGCGGTTGCCGGCGGCGTTGGTGCCGATGCCGGCCAGGCTGACGGTGCCGGAGGCGACCGACTGGGCGGCGTTGCTGGTGCCGGTGAACGCGGCGAAGGCGGCGCCGCCCACGCCTGCGGCCGTGAGGGCCACGAGGCCGCCGGTGACGATGGCCTTGGTGCGGGTGGAGGTTCGTCTGGGGGAGGGGAGTGCGTGCTTCATCGGGGGATTCGCCGTCCTTGGGTGGGTGGCCGGGACGGGTGCACGTCCCGGCTCTGAGGTGATCGGCTCTCGGCCGTCTGGGGTGGAGCGACTCGGTACGGCTGTACCAACCGTGTGGTCTGCTCGGAGTGGGGTGGTTTCGGGGTGGGGTGGGTGGGGTGGGGTGGGGTGGGTGGATCTGAGGTCGGGGGAGCCGGCGGGTCAGCTCAGCTCGATGCGACGGATGTCGGTGGAGCCGGCGTTCGTCGCGCTGTCGGACACGAGGAGGTCACCGTCGGAGAGGACGCTGACCCGGGCGGGGGTGCGGATGGTGGCCGCCAGCGCCGGGCCGTTGTCACCGACCGCGCTGTTGGTGCCGGTGAAGGCGACCTGGGTGACGGTCGTGCCGACGACCTGGCGCACGCAGCGCCGGCCGGTGTCGGCGACGTAGACGGTGCCGGTGCTGTCGACCGCGACGCCCTGCGGGGCCGACAGCGAGACGGCGGTCGAGGTGGTGACGGCGGTGCAGGCCGTGGTGGCCCCGCCGCCGGCGGCGACGCTGACCGCGGTGCCGACGACCTTGCGGACGCAGTTGCGGCCGGTGTCCGCGACGTAGACGTTGTTCGAGGCGTCGACGGCGACGCTGAGGGGACCGGACAACGAGACGGCGGTGGCGGTCGTGGCGCTGCAGGTCGTCGTTCCCCCTCCGCCCGCGACCAGTGCCGTGGTCGTGGCGGTGAGGCGGCGCACGCAGTTGCGGCCGGTGTCGGCCACGATCAGGGCGCCGGCGGTGTCGACGGCCAGGCCGGACGGGCTCGAGAGCGAGAGTGCCGTGGGCGCCACGGCGGTGTTGCAGGCGGTGGTCGCCCCGCCGCCGGCGAACCGGGTGACGTTGCCGGCCGTGTCGACCTTGCGGATGCAGGCCGCGCCCGTGTCGGAGATGTACACGTTGCCGGCGGCGTCGACCGCGACGCCCCTGGGGGCGTTCAGCCGCAGCGTGGCCACCGGGCCGGCGAAGGTGCACGCGCTCGCCGCGCCGGTCCCGCCGGCGAAGGTCGAGATCGTGCCGTTGGTCGCGATCACCCGGATCCGGTTGTTGACGGAGTCGGCCACGAAGACCCGGCCGTCGGGGGCCTCGAACGACTGGAGGGGCGCGTTCAGGGAGGCGGACGTGGCCGCACCGCCGTCGCCGGCGAAGGCGGCGGTGCCGTTCCCGGCGTACGCGTTGATCGCCCGGCGGCACTCGTTGGTGGGGATCTCGGGCGACGCCACCGAGGTCCAGGTGCTGAACGCGGCCGTCATCGACAGGTACTTGACCGTCGTGAGCGGCGTCGCCGGTGCGTAGCTGACGGTCGTGGCCGCGGCGGCCGCCGTGGTGCCGACGGTGGTGGTGCCGCCGGAGGTGGTGGCGACGAGGACCTGGGCGCTGTCGGTGGTGTTCGGGTTGGTCCACGCCATGGTGACCGCCGTGGTGGAGTCCCACGAGCAGGTCACGCCGGTCTTGGGGGGAACGACGAGGGTCGAGACGCTGTTGGCGGCGGCCGTGGTGGCGGTGAGCGACGCGTTGGCGGTGCGGGCCGGGAGCCAGGCGACGGCTCCGGCCAGCAGGACCACGGCCAGCACGCTGGTGGTGCCGGCGCCGGTGATGCGGCGGATGCGCGGATGGGCCCCGGCCGGGGCCGGGCCGTCCTCGGTCTGGCGGTCGTCGGTGTCGAGGGCGTCGATGTGGGCGTCGTCGTCCGTGCGCTCACCGGCCTCGCCCAGGAGCTCCACGAGCGGGTCCAGCGACCGTCGGCGAGCCGCCTCGACCGCCTCGGCCACCGACTGGGCCTCGACCTCGGCATCGGCGTCCACGTCCGGCTCGGCGGCGGCGTGGTGGTGGTGGAGGAGGTGCGGGTGGGGCAGATGGGGATGGGGGAGCGCGTGGGCCACGCGGTCGAGGGCGGTGTCCCAGGTGCCGACCGCCTCGTCGCGGCGGTCGGGTCGGCGCCAGAGGTGGCTGAGGCCGAAGCCGAGCACCATGAGGGCGCCGAGGCCGGCCAGCACGATGCGGGTGGTCGGCGCGGAGAGGGCGAGGAGGAGCTTGCCGAGCAGGGGCACGGCCATGCGCACCCGGTGGAGGTGGGTGCCGTCGACCGAGAGGCGCCACGGGTCGGGACCGGCGTTGGCGTCGCCCTTGGTGGTGAAGACCGGCCCGGCCTCGCCCTGCTCGATCTGGGCGACGCGGTGCACGGTCATGGTGCCCGTCGTCGGGGCGGCGAAGACGATGACGTCGCCGACCGCGACCTCGTCGACGGGGACGGGGTCGACGAGGATCGCCGAGCCCTTGTGGATCGCCGGCTCCATCGAGCCGGTGGGGACGGTCTGGACCGAGAGCCAGCCGGTGAACGTGCCCACGGAGAGCACGAGCACCCCGATGACCGCGACCGCGAGAGCGAGGCCCGTCACCCACCGCACCGCCGTGGCGATGGGTGAGCGACGGGTGCCCTCGTGGGGCTCCTCGGCTCGTCGGGTCGTGGTCATCGGGGTCAACTCAGGAGAGCGTCAGGAGACGCTGGATCACTGGTTGGTCGCGGCGCGCTGGGTGCCGGTGAAGGTGTAGTTGATCACCGAGGTCTGGGCCTGGAGCGTGTTGCCGGCAGCGCCCGGCAGGGTCAGGGTCACGCGCAGGTTGTTGGCGGCCGAGGCGGTCAGGGTGAGGTTCGTCAGCGCCAGGTTGGAGCCGATCACCGGGGTGCTGGCCAGCACCGTCGAGGTGGTGCCGCTGCACGTGTAGGTGTAGGGGATCGCCGACTCGGTCCAGGCCACCGAGCACTTGTCGATGTTCATCTGGAGACCGGTGACGGTGTCGGTGTTGAGCAGCGAGCTCGTCGTGGCGTTGGTCGTCAGGGTGATGTTCGCCATGTCGATGGTGCCGGTGTTGGTGAGGGTGACGGCACGCTGGATGGTGTCGCCGGCCGCGATGTTCGAGGCGCCCACGGTGAGGCGGTTGCCGGCGGCGTTGGTGCCGATGCCGGCGAGGCTGACGGTGCCCGAGGCCACCGACTGGGCGGCGTTGGTCGTGCCGGTGAAGGCCGCGAACGCCGCGCCGCCGACGCCGGCAGCGGTGAGGGCGACGAGGCCGCCGGTGACGAGGGCCTTGGTCCGCGTCGAGGCGCGCTTGGCCTTGGGGAGGGAGTGCTTCATGTGGAGGGGGTCCTTTCGGGTGGGTCAGGGACGGATGGACGCCCCCGGCGACGGAGATGGGTGCACAACTCCGGCTCCACTCGATCGGAAGGTTTCTAGGTCCACCATGAGCAGGTGGGTAGAGATGTACTAACAAAACATTCCTAAACGACCACAGATCTCGCGGAACGTGAGGTTTTCGAGCCCGAATCCCGCCAGGGGTGGGAAAACGACGAGTGCCGCCCGGCGGACCGGGCGGCACTCGGAGGTGATGTGGTGATGGTCGCTCGACGGCCCGTGGACCTGGCCGAGTGGGTCGGGTGCGCCTCGGCTCAGGGCTCGACGGTGTAGGTGTCGACGCCCGACCGCAGGAGGGTGCCCGGGGTGGCGCCGGTGGCCTGGCCGTCGACGATCACGGCGGTGCCGTTGACGAGCACGCGCTCGACGCCGAAGGAGCCGGCGGTGAGGCGCTCGCAGCCGCCGGGGAGGTCGGCGACCATGCGGGCGGGCTCGGAGCCGACCGTCTCCGGGTCGATCACCACGAGGTCGGCCCGCTTGCCGACCTCGACCGTGCCGCGGTCGCGCAGGCCGAACAGCTCGGCCGGGACCTGGGTCATGAGGTTCACGGCCTTCTCGACCGGGATCAGCTTGCGGCCCCGGATCATGTCGCCGAGGAAGCGGGTCGGGTAGGTCGCGCCGCACATGCGGTCGAGGTGGGCACCGGCGTCGGAGCCGCCGATCATGGCCCGCGGGTCGTTCCAGACCTCGGTGCGCAGCGCCCAGTCCTCGTCGGTCTTGTCCTGCGGGGCGGGCCAGAGCACCGTGCGCAGGTCGTCGGCGACGACGATGTCGAGCAGGGTGTCGAAGGGCTCGGTGCCCCGCTCGGCCGCGATGTCCTTCACGATCCGGTTGGAGAGGCCCTCGTTGGCGGCGGAGAAGGTGTCGCCGATGACGTACTCGTCCCAGTCGGCCAGGCGGCGGTAGACACCGGCCTCCTGCGACTGCGAGGCCGCCAGCAGCTGGGCGCGGACCTCGGGGTCCTTCAGCTTGGCGATGCGCTCGGCCACCGGCACCGAGAGCGCCTCCTGCCAACCGGGGAGCAGCCAGATGCCGCAGAAGGTGAGGAAGTTCATGTTCATCGGGACGAGCACCGGCAGGGTGAGGGCGACCACCCGGCCGCCCTTGGCCTTGGCGCTGTCGTAGGCCGAGAGCTGGCGCGGCACCCGGTCGGGCTCGCGCTTGTCGACGGTGAGCACGTTCCAGTTGAGCGGCCGCTTGGCGGCGGCGCTGAGGTCGCCGAGCAGCTCGATCTCGTCGTCGGCGAAGCGGTCGAGGCATCCGGCGACGATGCCCTCGAGGGTGGTGCCCTCGTGGCGGCCGGTCTCGGTGGCGAGGGCGAGCATCTCCTCGTCGGTGGCCCAGCGGCTCGGCACGGGCTGGCCGTCGCCGTCGCTGTGGCTGCCCGACTTGGTGAAGGACCAGCCCAGGGCACCGACCTCGATGGCCTTGCGCAGCTCGGCCACCATGGCGTCGATCTGCTCGGGTGTGGCCTCGTTGCCCACTGACTCCTCGCCCATGACGTAGCGGCGGATGGCGCAGTGGCCCACGAGGAAGCCGGCGTTGACGGCGATCTTGCCGTCGAGCAGGTTCAGGTACTCCTCGAAGGTCTCCCAGCTCCAGTCGACCTGCTGCAGTGCGGGGAGGGGCATGCCCTCGACGCGGGACATCATCCGCTGCAGGTAGTCGGCCTCGGCGGGGTCGGGCCGCAGGGGAGCGAGGGTGAAGCCGCAGTTGCCGGCGATCACGGTGGTGACGCCGTGGTTGGCCGACGGCGTGGCGCTCGGGTCCCAGAGGAGCTGGGCGTCGTAGTGGGTGTGGGGGTCGACGATGCCCGGCATGACGATGCGGCCGGTGGCGTCGGTGACGACCGTCGCGTCCTCGTCGACCTGGCCCACCGCGACGATGCGACCGTCGCGGATCCCGACGTCGGCGACGCGGCCCGGTGCCCCGGTGCCGTCGATCACGGTCCCACCCTTGATGACCTCGTCGAGCATGAGCCCTCCCATCGAGCCGGCCTGGCCGGCGACGTTTCTGACGGTTCGTCAGATTACACGTCCCGGGCGGTCGTGCCACCCCGGTAGGGTCCGCCCGATCCCGCGGCCGCGGGTCGGAGGGGGGCACCATGACGATCGACTTCTGGCACACCACGGCGTGGATGGACCCGGCGGCGTACCCGGCGCTGGGCCGGGCCTGCGAGGACGCGGGCTTCGCCGGGGTGCTCGTCTCCGACCACCTCCTCTATCCCGCCGAGCTCGCGTCGGCCTACCCCTACGCCAGCGACGGCGAGCCGGGCTGGACCACCGCCACCCCCTGGACCGACCCGTGGGTCGCGATCGCGGCGATGGCGGCGGTCACCGAACGCCTGCGCTTCACCCACAACATCTTCGTGTTCCCGCTCCGCCACCCCGTCGAGGTGGCCAAGCTGGCCTCGTCGGTGGCCGCGCTGTCGGGTGGGCGCGTCGCCCTCGGGGCCGGGGTCGGCTGGATGGCCGAGGAGTTCGAGATCCTGGGTGAGGACTTCCACACCCGTGGTGCCCGCACCGACGAGGGCCTCGAGATCTGCCGCAAGCTCTGGACGGGGCAGCCGGTGGCCCACGAGGGCACCCACTACTCCTTCCCCACCGTCACCATGTCGCCGGCCGCCCCCGGCGGCACCATGCCCGTGCTGATCGGCGGACACTCGCCTGCGGCCCTGCGCCGGGCCGCCCGCAACGACGGCTTCATCGGCAACGCCTACCCCGTCGAGGAGGCCGACGCCGTGCTCGACCGGCTCGATGCCGCCCTCGAGGCCGAGGGCCGACGGGTGGGCGACGGCTTCGAGGTCATCATCGGGCTCTACTCCACCGACCCCGCCGACTTCCGCCGCTTCGCCGAGCGGGGCGTCACCGGCTTCCTCGCCGCCCCGGCGATGCTCAAGGGCGACCGCTCCGGCAGCCCGACGGCGTCGGTGGACGAGCGCTGCGCCGCCATCGCCGCCTTCGGCGAGGCCGTCATCGCACCGCTGAACGACTGAGGTCGGCGCCCGGCCCGGGCGGCACGGGTGGTCTCAGGGGGTCCCGGACCAGTTGAGCTGCTCGTACCGCGCCGCGATGCGCCATCCGTCGGCGGTGCGGCGGAGGGTGTCGTTGTAGAAGATGCCCGTCGAGATGAGCGACCGGTCGCCCCCGAAGTCCATGGTGACGAAGCAGGCCACCGGCACGCGGGTCGTGCCGGTGTCGCCGTCGAGCGCGAGGCGGAGGCCGCCGGTGAGGCGCTGGGCCTCGACCATGACCGTCCGCAGCGACGCCAGCCACGCCCGGTAGGCCGGGTAGCGCAGCACGCCCTGCCCGAAGTCGCTCATGTCGATCTCGGCGTCGTGGGTGAAGGTCGTGTCGTAGGACTCGAGATCCCACGCCTCGGCCGCGGCGAGCTGGCGGTCGTACAGGTCGGCGATGGCGGCGCGGTCCTGGAGCTCTTCGACGGTGTAGCGGCGGTCGGTCACGGTTCCTCCGATCGGGCCTCGGCTGGCCCGACTCGTCCGGCCGGAGGGTACCGTTCGCCCGTTCGTCGAGCCGGGGGGTCGGGATGATCGTGTCGTTCACACTCGTGAAGAAGCGGGAGGGGTTCACCGCCGAGGAGTTCTTCGAGCGGTGGACGCGCCACACCGAGGAGTTCGACCTGAAGGACCACCCGTACATCACCAGGAACCGGTTGATGATGGTCGCCAGCGGCACCCCCTACGTCGGCATAGCGGAGAACCACTGGCCGGACCTCGAGTCGATGATGGCCACCTCCGCCTTCTACGCCGAGACCGACGCCGGGCGGGCCCACTGGGCCGACCTGCAGACCTTCATGGACATCGACGACAGCCCGACGCTGGTGGTCACCAGGGAGGCCGACGTGGCGGCGGCCAAGACCACCCTCACATCGTTCCTCTGATGGACGATGGCAGCCTCCCGGCCGACCTCGAGGAGTGGGTCGCCGGCGTCACCGGGGGCCCGGTCGTCGGGGCGAGGCGACATCTCGCGGGCGCCAGCCGCATGGCGTGGTCGGTCGACGTCGACCGCGGCGGCGACCGTCTCGAGCTGTTCCTGCTGCGTGACACCGGTCGCGGCGGAGGCTCGGCGCTCGATGCGGCGGTGCTCGGTGCACTGGCCACGACCGAGGTCCCCGTGCCGCAGGTGTACGGGGTCGACGGAGGGCTGCGGGCGGTGCTGCTCGAACGGGTGCCCGGTCGCAGCGACTTCCCCGCCGTCGACCACGAGAGTGAGCGCGAGCCGACCGCCGGCCACCTGATGGCCGTCACCGCGACGCTGCACGGGCTCGACCCGGCGGGTCTCGACATCGCCCACCTCCCGCCGCCCGCGCCGGGCACCGAGCACGCCGTCGTCCAGCTGACGTCGGTCGAGGGGGTGGCCACCATGATCGGCGACTCGCTCCACCCGCTGTTCGCGTCGGCGCTGGCATGGCTGCGGCGGCACGTCCCGCTCGACGCCGGCCGCACCTCGCTCGTCCACAGCGACATGGGCCCCGGCAACTTCCTCGCCGAGGGAGGACGGGTCACGGCTGTCCTCGACTGGGAGGTCGCGCACTGGGGCGACCCCATGGAGGACCTCGCCGCCATCGCCGTGCGCGACATGGCCACCCCCGTCGGCGACCTCGCCACCCGCTACGCCGAGTACGAGGCGGCCGGCGGCCCTGCCGTCGAGCGCGCCGCGGTGGAGTGGTACCGGATCCTCGTCCTGACCCGGAACTCGATGCTGATCGGGCTCGGTCTGGGGTTCGATGACGCCGCCACCGACCGGGCCGAGCTCACGATGTACCGCACCATGCTCATGCGGGCCTCCGCCCTGGCGCTGTGCGACGCGGTGGGCCTCGAACGGCCCGACGAGGGCCCGTTCGAGGCGTCGGACCCGTCGGGCCCGTCCGACGAGCTGATGCTGGTCGCCCACGCGTGGCGCGACCAGCGCGACACGGTCGCGCCCGCCCTTGCCGACGGCTTCGCCCGGCGGAGGGCCGTCGGGGTGGAAGGCGTGCTGGGCGTGATCGACCATCGGCTCCGCTACGGCGCTGACCGCGACCGCCGGGAGCGGGCCGAGCTCACCGCCCTCCTCGGCCGCCGGCCGGAGTCGGTCGCCGCCGGCCTGGCAGAGCTCGGTGCGCTCGCCGCGGACGCCGGACGCGAACGGGAGGTCGTCGCGTACCTGGCCCGCCACCTCGTCCGGGAGTCGATGCTGCTCGAGCCCCTGCTCGGCGAGCTCGCCGACCGCCATCCGCAACGTCTGGAGCCCCGATGACGATCGTCGGCAACCCGCCCGTGCCGTCGGTGGTCCCGGCCGACGACGGCTACCACCCACCGACCTCCGACGACCCCACCTGGATCGAGACGGCCTGGTTCCCGTTCTGGATCCCGGAGCTCGAGGCGTCGGTGCACGTCCGGGTGTGGTTCCGCCCGAACGAGGGGATGCAGGGCGGTGCGGTCAGCGCCTGGCGGGGCGAGACCCGGTACCTCGCCCACGACGCGTGGACGAACGAGCTGACCAGCCCGCCGGACCTGCGCGACCTGCGGGCCGCCAACGGGTTCCATCTCGAGTGCGTGGCGCCACTGGAGTCCTACCGGATCCGCCACCGGGCCGACGGGGTCGAGCTCGACCTGACCTTCCAGGCGCTCATGGAGC
This sequence comes from Acidimicrobiales bacterium, assembly GCA_965279255.1. Lineage (GTDB taxonomy): Bacteria > Actinomycetota > Acidimicrobiia > Acidimicrobiales > Acidimicrobilacustridaceae > CAMFLJ01. The sequence continues at coordinate 2,456,460 of OZ257146.1, read as the reverse complement.
CCAACCCCGTGGCGCCCGAGGAGTCACCGGGGATGTTCGACGGCCATCTCGAGCAGCCCGGTCGGGTGACGGGCCGGGCCCGGCTGGGCGACGAGTGGTTCGCCATCGACTGCGCGTCGGTGCGTGACCGGTCGTGGGGTCCCCGCACGATGCGGCCGGGCCTGCGCCTCGGCAACGCCCACGGCACCGCCGTCGACGGCCGGGCGTTCTTCGTCTACGTGAACCCGGATGCCGCGGGCCGCGATCGGATCACCGGCGGGTACTGGCAGGTCGACGGGCGCCCCGCCCGGTTGGTGGAGGGCGAGCGCCGCACGGAGCTCGACGGCGACTTCCCCCGGAGGGTGGTGATCGACGCGGTCGACGCGCTCGGCCGCCACCTCGTCGTGGCGGGGGAGTGCCGCAACCGCCAGGCGGTCGATGCCGGCCACGACCTGTACGCGGTGCTCAACCTGGTGCGGTGGGACCTCGGCGACGGGGAGGTCGCATGGGGGGAGAACCACGACATCTGGTCCCGGCCGGACTGGATCGCGGCGGGCCGGGCCCCGCTCCGCTCCCGCTGATCACCGGCCGGTGTGTCGGGGCGGCGTCCAGGTCGTCGTCACAGGGAATCCGCAGACTTCTCGCTCTCCGGGAATAGCCGGGCCGATTTAGTGTCAATTAGCTCCGACCGGGTCGGACCGGTCGAAGTTCTCGAAACACGAACCGGAGCAGATCCTGTGACCACCACCAAGAAGAAGACCGCCGTCCTCGTCGGCGCCATCGCCGCCGTGAGCCTGCTGTTCGCGGCCTGCGGAAGCAGCAGTTCCGACTCGAAGTCCGAGACCACGACCACCATGGCCGCCGCCGAGAAGACCACGATCGTGTCCGCCGCGGCGGGCAACCCCGACTTCTCCACCCTCGTCAGCGCCGTGAAGACCGCCGGGCTGGTCGACACCCTGTCGGGCACCGGCCCCTTCACCGTGTTCGCCCCGACCAACGAGGCCTTCGCCAAGCTGCCGGCCGGCACCCTCGAGTCGCTCACCCCCGAGCAGCTGAAGTCGATCCTCACCTACCACGTGATCGCGGGTGAGGTCATGGCCAAGGACGTCAAGGCCGGCACGGTCAAGACGGTCAACGGAGAGGAGATCACCATCGCCGTCAACGGCGACAAGGTCACCATCACCGACGCCAAGGGCAACACGGTCAACGTGACCAAGACCGACATCGTCACCGACAACGGCGTCATCCACGTGATCGACGGCGTCCTGATGCCCTGATCGGACCCCCCCATCGCTGGCCTCGGCCGCACCGATGTCTCGAGGACCCCGGGCCCCCGCCCGGGGTCCTCGTCGTTGTGACTGTCGCGATTCTCTGACGTATCGTCAGAAGACATGGGGACGACGAGTACGACAACCGGATACCGCCAGCTCATCGGTGGTGAGTGGCGTGACGGCAGCGACGGCACCTACGAGATCATCAACCCGGCCACCGAAGAGGTCGTGGCCGAGGCGCCCGAGGCCTCGGCCGACGACGTGCGGGCCGCCACGCAGGCCGCCGCCGACGCCTTCCCCGCCTGGAGCCGCACCACCCCCCGCGAGCGGGCCGCCCTGCTCGAGGCCGCCGGCAAGCGCCTCGCCGAGCGCACCCCCGAGCTCCTCCCGCTGGTGATCGCCGAGGCCGGGGCCACCTCCTCGGTGGGCTCGCTCATGCAGATCCCCGTGGCCATCAGCCGGTTCGACCGCTACGCCCGTGGCGCCATGACCGACCTCACCCGGGGCCTGCCGCCGCAGCCGATCGGCGCCACCCCGTTGGCCGCCGGTGCCCTCATGGGCGGTGTCGTCAACCGGCTGCCCGTCGGCGTCGTGGCCTGCATCTCCCCGTACAACTTCCCGACCGTCAACATGGTCGGCAAGATCGCCCCGGCCCTCGCCGTCGGCTGCACCGTCGTCATGAAGCCGGCCCCGCAGGACCCGCTCTGCGTGATCGAGCTGGCCAAGATCCTCGACGAGGTGGGCTTCCCGCCCGGCGTCGTCAACATCGTCACCGGCGCCAAGGCCGAGGTCGGCGCCGTGCTCGTCGACGACGACAACGTCGACATGGTGAGCTTCACCGGCTCGACCCAGGTCGGGATCAAGATCGTGGAGGCCGGCGCCCGCACGATGAAGCGCCAGCTCCAGGAGCTGGGCGGCAAGGGCGCCTGTGTCGTCACCGCCGACGCCGACATCGACAAGGCCGTCGCCGGCATCGCCTCGGTGTGGGCGTTCCACTCCGGTCAGATCTGCACCGCCCCCACCCGCGTCATCGTCCACCGCAGCCGCTACGACGAGCTGGTGGGCAAGCTGGCCGAGGCCGCCAAGGCGCTCAAGGTGGGTGACCCCCTCCAGGCCGACACGGTGGTCGGCCCGGTGATCTCCGGCGTCCAGCGCGACCGCATCCTCGCCCACATCCAGAACGGCGTCGACGAGGGTGCCGAGCTCGTCGTCGACGGCCGCGACCCGGGCATGGACAAGGGCTTCTACGTGGGCCCGACCCTGCTCGCCGGCTGCAACAACGGCATGAGCCCGGTGCGCGAGGAGATCTTCGGCCCGGTGGTCGTGGTCCTGCCCTTCGACGACGAGGACGAGGCCATCCGCCTCGCCAACGACAGCGACTTCGGCCTGCTGTCGTACGTGTTCTGCGAGGATGGCGCCCGTGCGTACGAGCTCGCTCGGCAGATCCGTTCCGGTAGCGTCGGCATCAACACCGTGCAGCGCCACCACGAGGTGCCCTTTGGCGGCTTCAAGCTGTCGGGCATCGGGCGCGACGGCGGTGACTGGGGCCTGGAGGCCTACACCGAGCTGCAGTCGGTCGTCTGGCCGGCCTGATCTCCACAGCGTCGCAACCGCAGCACCGCACCAACCCGCACACCGCACACACCGGAACCGGGCCCGCCGCACCGTCGGCGGGCCGATGATCTCCCTGGGGGGAACACCATGAAGGGCATCGTCTACACGGGCGACAAGGGCGCCGAGGTCCTCGACGGGCTCGAGGTCCGCGATCCGGGCCCCGGCGAGGTCATCGTCAAGATCATGGCGGCGGGCGTCTGCCACTCCGACATCACCGCCGCCGCCGGCATGTTCAACTGGCCGGCGCCGGCCGTGCTGGGCCACGAGGGCGCCGGCATCGTCGAGCAGGTCGGCACCGGCGTCACCAACGTCGTCGTCGGCGACCACGTCATCATCTCCACGCTCGCGGCCTGCGGCATGTGCAAGGCCTGCGGTGCCGGCAAGCCCACCCGCTGCCGCCAGACCCTCGGCAACATGTCCACCCCCTTCACGCTGAACGGCGAGGAGTGCTGGAACTTCGCCGGCGCGTCGGTGTTCACCGAGCGCACCGTGGTCAAGGCCATCCAGGCCGTCGCCATCCCCAAGGACGTGCCGTTCACCTCGGCCTGCCTCGTGGGCTGCGGCGTCATGACCGGCGCCGGCGCGGTGATGTACCGCTCCAACGTCGAGGTCGGCCAGACCGCCGTCGTCTACGGCTGCGGTGGCGTGGGCCTCAACGCCCTGCAGGCCCTGCGCGTGCGCCGTGCGAGCCGCATCATCGCCATCGACGTCGACCCGCAGAAGGAGGCGCTGGCCCGCCAGTTCGGCGCCACCGACTTCCTGAACGGCCGCAGCGACGACATCGTCGACCAGGTCCGGGCCCTCGTCCCGTTCAAGGAGGGCGAGCTCTACGGCCCGTTCGGCGCCGGTGGCGTCGACTGGGTCTACGACGTGGTGGCCCGCCCGGAGATCACCCTCAACGCCCTGAAGATGCTCGACTGGGGCGGCAACGTGGTCATCATCGGCACCCCCGGTGGCGACGCCAAGTTCGAGCTCCCGTACCAGGACTTCACCCAGAACGAGCGGGGCGTCATCGGCGTGCGGGCGGGCTCCTACAGCCCCCACGTGCACATGCCCCAGATCATCGACCTCTACCGCCGGGGCGAGTTCCTGCTCGACGAGCTGGTGACCAACACCTACCCGCTCGAGGGCTTCCACGACGCGGTGCACGACATGGAGAGCGGCGGCGTCGCCCGCGGCGTCCTCACCTTCGACTGAACCCGATCGGAGCCGGGCCTCGGCCCGGCTCCGTCGCGTCCGACGGGACGCACACCTGACCGATCACCCAGAGGAGCAGCAGTGGACCAGCGCTACGCCGGCAAGACCGTCATCGTCACCGGGGCCGGCTCCGGCATCGGCCGGGCGGTGGCCGAGCGGGTCGCGGCCGAGGGCGGCCGCGTGGCCTGCCTCGACCTCGTCGCCGACAACGTGGAGGCCACCGCCGCCGCCATCGGCGGCGCGGCCCGGGCCTTCGCCTGCGACGTCACCGACTTCGCCGCGGTGGAGGCCGTCGTGGCCGCCGCCACCGACGACCTCGGTCCGATCGGGGTGCTGTTCAACGTGGCCGGCATCGGCGCCTTCGACGAGAGCCACACCGTCGACCCGGCGAAGTTCGAGCGCATCGTGGCGGTGAACCTCACCGGCACGTTCAACGTGTGCCGTGCAGTGCTGCCCGAGCTCGTCGAGCAGGGCAAGGGCGCCATCGTGAACACGGCCTCGACCGCAGGTGTGATGGGTCAGCCGTGGAGCGCGGCCTACTGCGCCTCCAAGGGCGGCGTGGTCATGCTGACCAAGGCGCTCGCCACCGAGTACGACCCGCCGCTGTGCATCAACGCCGTCGCCCCCGGCGGGGTCGAGACGCCCCTCTACGGCCAGTTCATCCCGCCCGACGGCGGCGACTGGAACCGGCTGAAGAAGATGTCGCGCGACAACATCGCCCCGGCCACACCGGCCGTGCTGGCCAACACCTATGCCTTCCTCGGCTCCGACGAGGCCAGCTACATGACCGGCTCGATCGTGGTGGCCGACGGCGGCATCAGCTGCTGATCCCCGCCTGACCGCCGGCGATCCTTCGGCGGCTCACGTTCTCCCGACCGCACCTCACTCTCCCCCCGGAGGCCCCCATGCCGCTCACCCCGGAGTTCCACGAGCTCGCCGCCAAGGTCCGCAACTGGGGGAGGTGGGGCGACGACGACCGCATCGGCACCCTCAACCTCATCGATGCCGAGGCCCGTCGCCGAGCGGCCGCGTCGGTGGTCACGGGCCAGGCGTTCTCGCTCGCCATCCCCCTGTCGATCAACGGGCCGCAGATGGGCTTCATCGGCAAGCGCCAGAACCCGCTGCACACCATGCTCGAGATCAACAACCCGAGCATCCTCGATCCCGAGGGCCCGCAGTTCAGCGACGACATGATCGTGCTGACGCTGCAGGCGGCCACCCACTGGGACGGCCTCGCCCACGCCAGCTACGGCGGCAAGCTCTACAACGGCTACCCGGCCGAGAGCATCAACGCCGAGGGCTCCACGATCCTCGGCATCGACCACGTGAAGACCCTCGTGGGTCGGGGCATCCTGCTCGACGTGGCCCGGGCGAAGGGCGTCGACCAGCTCGAGGGCGGCTATCCGCTGACGCCCGACGACCTCGACGCCGCGGTCGAGCTGGCCAAGGCTGAGGTGCTGCCCGGCGACGTCGTGCTCATCCGCACCGGCGTGATGCAGCTGCTCAAGTCCGGCGACAAGCTCAGCTACAACATGACCGCGCCGGGGCCGTCGCTGCAGACCGTCGAGTGGTTCCGCGACCACGACGTCGCCGCGGTGGCCGTCGACCACGGCACCTTCGAGGTGTTCCCGAGCGAGGTCGACACCATGCCGCTGCCGGTGCACCTGCTGCACCTCGTCGACATGGGCATGACCCAGGGCCAGCACTGGGACCTCGAGGAGCTGGCGGCCGACTGCGCCGACGACGGCCGGTACACCTTCCTCCTGTCGGCCTCGCCCGAGCCCGTCGAGATGGGTGTCGGCTCGCCGGTGAACCCCGCCGCCGTGAAGTAGGGGAGGGGCTGCGCCGGCCCTTCACCCCGTCGGATCCACCGCCCCGCCCTCCCGGCGGGGCGGTGGCGCGCCCGGCCACGGGTGACGGACAGGCGTGCCATCGGTCACATGTGTCACTCGTCACACATGAACCGGCGGTTTGGGTTAGCGTCCGCGTCGCAGTCGAAACCGACCAGGGGGGGTACGCGTGAAGCGACACCGATTGCTGTGCCTGCTCGTTGCGCTGGGGCTCATCGCCGCAGCGTGCGGGCGGAGTGGTTCGGACAAGGCCGCGGAGCCGAGTGGTGGGGGGACCAACACGACGACCGCGACCAATGCCAAGTGTGAGGGCGTGACGCTGGAGGCGACCGACACGGGCGTCACCGCCGACACGATCACGGTCCAGGTGATGGCCGACACGGGCTCACCGCTCGCGCCGGGCCTGTTCCAGGGCAACGTCGACGCCCTGCAGGGCTACGAGAAGTTCATCAACGCCAACGGCGGCATCGGCTGCCGCAAGCTGAAGGTCGTGGCCTGGGACTCCAAGCTCGACCCGTCGGAGACGAAGAACGGCCAGATCAACGCCTGCCAGACGTCCCTGGCGCTGGTCGGCGGCAACTCGCTGTTCAACCCGGACGTCTCGGAGATGAACACCTGCGCCGACTCCAAGGGTCAGCCCACCGGCCTCGCCAACATCTCGGCGCTGGCGAACGACGTGAACGAGCAGTGCTCGTTGCACTCGTTCATCATCCAGGGCACCGCCGAGCCCTGCAACGCCGATGGCACGCCCCTCACGGGCTCCCGCGAGTTCACCGCCTTCATCGGTCAGCTCGACTACTACAAGACCCTCGAGCCGAGCCTGACCGGCCTGTTCATGGTGCCTGGCGATCTGCCCACCACCGTGCAGTCGGCCACGTACCAGATCAAGGCCCAGGCCGAGCAGGGCGTGAACTGGATCGGCGCCATCAAGGTGTCCGGTCGTGACGAGCAGTCGGCCTACACGCCTCGTGTGCAGGCCGCCCGCAACGGCAACGCCAACTACATCTACGACGGCTCCAACGACACGGCCATGATCAACATGCGTCGTGAAGCTGCCGCCCAGGGCCTCGACAACGTCAAGATCTGGGCCTGCTCGCTCGCCTGCTACACCAAGAAGTTCCAGGCCGCGGGTGCCGACGTCGACGGCAGCTACGTCTGGATGCAGTTCATCCCGTTCGAGGAGAAGGGCTCCAACCAGGAGCTCGACAACTACCTCGCCTCGGTGGCCACGCCCGACAGCTTCGGTGCCCAGGCCTGGATGGCCGCGGTGCTGTTCCAGCAGGCGGTCGACAAGATCGTCGAGACCGACGGTCCCAACGCCATCACCCGCGCCAGCCTCCTCACGGCGCTGAACGGCATCGACTCATTCGACGCCAACGGCTGGATGGGTGCCAAGGATCCGAAGGGCGGCTTCTCCGACTGCATGGTCATCATGCAGATCAAGTCGGGGGCCTTCGAGCGGATCCAGCCCTCGGAGACGGGGAAGCTGGACTGCAGTCCCTCCTACATCACCAAGGTCACCCTCGACCCGGTGGTGGAGGCGCAGTCCATCCAGTAGCCGCATCACGGTTCGGGGCCGGCGGGCGACCGCCGGCCCCGCTCTGTGCCCGTCGTCACACACGGTTGCTTGTTTCGGTTAAGGTCCTGCCGCAATCGAAACACCAACAGGGGGAAACGAGTGAAGCGATATCGATGGCTGGGTCTGCTCTTGGCAGCCGGCCTTCTCGCCGGAGCCTGCGGACGCAGCGGTTCGGACAAGGCCTCGGAGCCGGCTGGCACGGGGACCGCCACGACCACGGCATCCAACGCCAAGTGTGACGGCGTGACGCTGGAGGCGACCGACACGGGCGTCACCGCCGACACGATCACCGTCCAGGTGATGGCCGACACCGGCTCGGCGCTCGCGCCGGGCCTGTTCCAGGGCAACATCGACGCCCTGCAGGGCTTCGAGAAGTACATCAACGCCAACGGCGGCATCGGCTGCCGCAAGCTCAAGGTCGAGACCTGGGACTCCAAGCTCGATCCGTCCGAGTCGAAGAACGGCCAGATCAACGCCTGCAAGACGGCGCTGGCCGCGGTGGGTGGCAACGCCCTCTTCAACCCGGACGTCACCGAGATGAACACCTGCGCCGACGCTGCGGGCCAGCCCACGGGCATCCCGAACATCTCGGCGCTGGCCAACGACGTCAACGAGCAGTGTGCGAAGAACTCGTACATCATCCAGGGCGTCGCCGAGACCTGCCCGGCCGACGGGAAGCCGCCCACCGGCAGCCGCCCGCTCATCGCCATGGTCGGTCCGACCAAGTACTACGAGACCATCGCCTCGCCGCTGAAGGGCATCTTCCTGGTGCCGGGCGATCTGCCCACCACCGTGCAGTCGGCCACGTACCAGATCGAGGGCCAGAAGCAGGCCGGTGTCGACTGGGTCGGCGCCTACAAGGTGTCGGGCCGCAACGAGCAGTCCGCCTACACGCCGCTGGTGCAGACCGCCAGCAGCTCGTCGGTGAACTACATCTACAACGGCTCCAACGACGCGGTCATGATCAACATGCGCCGTGAGGCTGCGGCCCAGGGCCTCAACGACGTCAAGGTGTGGGCCTGCTCCCTCGCCTGCTACACGGAGAAGTTCAAGGCCGCGGGCGCCGACGTCGAGGGCACCTACACCTGGATGCAGTTCCTGCCGTTCGAGGACAAGGGCTCCAACCCGGAGCTCGACAACTACCTCGCCTCGGTGTCGAAGCCGGACTCCTTCGGTGCCCAGGCCTGGATGGCCGCGGTGCTGTTCCAGGAGGCCGTCGACAAGGTCGTCGAGACCGACGGCCCGAACGCCATCACCCGGGCCAGCGTGCTGACGGCCCTGAGCGGGATCACCTCGTTCGACGCCAACGGCTGGATGGGTGCCAAGAACCCCAAGGGCGGGTTCTCGAACTGCCAGGTGATCATGCAGGTCCAGAACGGGGAGTTCGTCCGGGCCACGCCTTCGGAGAAGGGCAAGCTCGACTGCAACCCCGACTACCTGGTCACCGTCACCCTCGACCCCACCGTCGAGGCCCAGAAGGTCCAGTAGCACCAGCAGTCCAGCAGCACCGCAGTGACGTGGTCGCCATGAGCACCACGTAGCACAGCAGCAACGGATGTGGGTGGGGCCCGACGGTCACGCCGGGCCCCACCCCATCCGATCCACACCCATTCGAGCGCTTCCCGGGGGGAACATGTCGCTCAAGGTCTCACCGAAGGCGATCTCGGCGATCGTCGTCGCCGCACTCGTGCTGTTCGTGATCGTCTCCAACTGGGGCGGCAACCCGATCAGCGCGAAGAACATCACGACCTTCCTCGTCGTGGGCATCGCGCTGGGCGGCATCTACGCCATCCTCGCCGGTGGCCTCGTCGTCACCTATGCCACGACCGGCATCTTCAACTTCGCCCATGCGGCGATCGGCTGCTTCCTGGCCTTCACCTACTGGCAATGCTCGGTGGGCTGGGGTTGGCCGACGTTGGTGTCGCTGGTCGTGACGCTCGGCATCGTGGCGCCGCTCATCGGCATAGGGCTCGACCGGTTGATCATGCGCCGGCTCAAGGACGCCTCGCTGGTCGTGCAGCTCATGGTCACCGTGGGCCTCATGCTCTCGTTCATGGGCATCACGCTCACGATCTGGAAGCCCACGACGGCCCGCACCCTCCCGCAGTTCTTCCGGGACACGAGCGGCGTGCGCATCGGCGACGTCACCGCCACCTGGCACCGCATCATCACGGTGATCGTCGCCATCGGCATCGCCGTGCTCCTGCGCTGGCTGCTCTACCGCACGCGCCTCGGCATCTCGATGCGGGCCGTGGTCGACAGCCGCAGCCTCGCCGGGCTCACCGGCGCCAAGCCGTCGGTGGTCAGCGGCACCTCGTGGGCCCTCGGGTGCATGACCGCCGGCCTGGCCGGCATCCTCATCGCCCCCGAGACCGGCCTGGTGGTCGAGAACCTCGCCCTGCTGATCGTGGTGGCCGCCGCGGCTGCCGCCATCGCCCAGCTGAAGAGCCTCCCGTGGGCCATCGCCGGTGGCCTCATCATCGGCCTCTCGAAGTCCTTCGCCGGCGTGTTCCTGAGCTTCGACAAGAACTGGAGCTACGCCCCCGAGGCGATCCCGGCGGTGATCCTCTTCATCGCCCTGCTCTTCCTGCCCCAGGCTCGTCTCGAGACCGGCAAGATCAAGATCACCAAGCGCACCGAGCGGCTCACCAAGCCCTGGGAGGCGCTGGTCGGCTCGCTCTTCGTGTTCGTGCTCGTCACGTTCTGGGCCAAGGGCTGGATCCCCTGGTTCGGCACCAACTTCGGTGAGCGCTCCGACGTGTGGCTCGGCCGTGGCGCCGGCTTCATGGTGCTGGGCGTGATCACGCTCTCGCTCGTGCCGCTCATCGGCTGGGCGGGCCAGGTCAGCTTCGCCAACTTCGCCATCGCCGGCATCGGCGCCGTGCTGTTCAGCCACTTCGGCGGGCAGAACGGTGACCCCAAGGGCATCCTGCTGGTGATGGCGGTCTGCGCCGTCGTCGGTGTGGCGGTGGCCCTGCCGGCGCTTCGCCTCAAGGGCCTCTACCTGGCCCTGGCCACGCTGGCCTTCGCCGAGTTCACCGACAAGGTGATCGTGCGCCATCCGAGCATGATCGACCCGTCGGCCAGCGGCACGCTGTTCAAGCCGCTGAAGCTGTTCGGCTTCAGCATCAGCACCAACACCGGCGACCGCCAGGCGTTCGTCATCTTCCTGGCGCTGATCTTCTGCCTCTTCATGCTCGGCTTCATGCTGATGCGTCGGGGCCGCTTCGCCCGGCGCTGGATCGCCCTGGCCGACAGCCCGGCCGCCTCGGCCACCATCGGTGTGAACCTCACCGTGCAGAAGGTGATGGTGTTCGCGGTGTCGGGCGCCGTCGCCGGCTTCGCCGGGTGCATGCTCGGCCTGTCGTCGGGTGCGCTCCGGGTCGACTCCTTCCCGATGTTCGCCGGCCTCCCGCTGGTGCTGCTGCTCGCCGTGCAGGGCGTCCGGTACCCGATCGCCTCGTTCATGGCGGTCGTCGGGCTCGCGCTGTTCCCGGCGATCCAGGAGCTGCTGGGCAAGCCGCCGTGGCTGAGCGCCATCGAGCTCATCGGTCCCGGCATCGCCGCCATCTCCATGGCCTTCCGTCCCGAGGGGGCGGTGTTCTACGCCGGCCGCGACCTGGCCGGCATGCTCCCCTGGCGGGGCGACGCCCGCGAGGAGAAGGCCATCGCCGTCGCCAAGCTGCGCGAGCAGAACATCGGCCGCGACGAGATCGGCGAGCTGGGCCTCAGCCGGCCCTTCTCGCCGGACAAGGTGTCGCAGCTCGACCGGGTGCTGCACGTGGCCGACGAGCTCGACGAGCACCCGCTGGTGCCCGAGGCGAGTGCTGTCGGCGACCTGCACCCCGATGGTCAGAACGGTGCCGGTCGCACCCCGGTGGGTGCGGTGAACACGGAGGTCGGCCAGTGAGCGACGTGATCCTCACCACCGATGACATCGTCGTGAAGTTCGGTGTGCTCCAGGCGGTGTCCAACGCCAGCATCGAGGTCCAGTCCGGCTTCATCACCGGGCTCATCGGCCCCAACGGCGCCGGCAAGACCACGTTGTTCAACGTGATCACCGGGCTCCAGGAGCCGACCCAGGGCACGGTCGTGCTCCAGGGCACCGACATCACCAGGAAGAGCCCCTTCCGCCGGGCCCGCCTCGGCATCGCCCGCACCTTCCAGAAGCTGGAGGCCTTCAGCAGCCTCTCGGCCCGGGAGAACGTGCTGGTCGCCGCCGAGCAGCGCCGGGCCTGGGACAAGTCGAAGTTCGACGCCGGCGCCGTGGCCGACGAGATGCTCGAGCGGGTCGGCATCGGCGACGTCGCCGACTTCATGGTGGGCACGCTGCCGACCGGCACGGCCCGTCTGGTCGAGCTCGCCCGGGCCCTCGCCCTCGACCCCAAGGTGCTGCTCCTCGACGAGGCCTCCTCGGGCCTCACCGAGGACGAGACCGAGGACATGGCGGCGCTGTTGCGCCGGCTGGCCGCCGACGGCCTCGGCATCCTGCTCGTCGAGCACGACATGTCGTTCGTGATGGGCACCTGCCAGTACATCTACGTCCTCGACTTCGGCCGGATCATCGCCCAGGGCACGCCCGCCGAGGTCCAGGCCGATCCGAAGGTCCAGGCCGCCTACCTCGGCGCTCTGGCCGAGCCCACCGCGGAGGTCCCCGCATGACCGCCATCCTCGAGCTGCGCAACCTGCGGGGCGGCTACGGCACCATCGACGTGCTCCACGGTGTGAACTTCACCGTCGAGCCCGGCCAGGTGCACGCCCTGCTCGGCCCCAACGGCGCCGGCAAGACCACCACCCTGGCGGTCTGCAGCGGACAGATCGTGCCCTCGGGCGGCCAGCTGATCATCAGCGGCCGTGAGGTCCAGGGCACCACCTCCGACGCGCTCGCCCGGGCCGGGGTGTGCCTCGTGCCCGAGGGCCGGGGCATCTTCCCGAACCTCACCGTCACCGAGAACCTTCGGATGTTCACCCACGCCGGCACCCCGTTCTCGGAGGTGCAGGACAAGGCGTTCACCCAGTTCCCTCGGTTGAAGGAACGACGCAAGCAGGTGGCCGGCACCATGTCGGGCGGCGAGCAGCAGATGCTCGCCATGTCCCGGGCGCTGGCCACCAACCCTGCGTTGCTGCTGCTCGACGAGCTGTCGATGGGCCTCGCGCCCCTCATCGTCGAGGAGCTCTACGAGCGGGTCGCCGAGCTGGCGTCCCAGGGGATCTCGATCCTCGTCGTCGAGCAGTTCGCCCAGGCCGTGCTGGGCGTCGCGGACATCGCCTCGATCATGTTGCACGGCCGCATCACCCGTACCGGACCACCCGCCGAGATCGCCGAGGAGCTGGCTGACGCCTACCTCGGCGCCACCGCAGAGACCACCACAGTCTGACCATGGAGGACACGCAGGACATGACCGCCACCGAGATGGATGCCAGCAGCACCCCGTCGTCGCCCCGCCTCCAGGAGTTCCAGAGCGAGGTCGACAAGCTCAAGGTCACGGGCGGTCGGGCGAACCCCGAACGCGCGTGGCTGATCCTGTCGATCATCGGCATGATCGCCGGTGTGGTGCTCTCGCTCATGGGCTGGCTCCAGACCCACGGCACCACCAGCGTGCTCGAGCAGAACGACTTCAGTGCGATGGGGGTGTTCGGCCTCACGCTGACCGTCGCCGCCACCGCGCTGTTCATCGTGATGTCGCTGCGCCGCTACTTCCGCTACTGGCTGGTGCGCCTCATCTTCGAGCAGCGCGAGCAGACCGACCGGGTGCTCGGCAAGTAGCACCGGCACCCGCCGAGAACGAGGTCCGCCGGGATCCGCCCCGGACGACCGACACGGCAGTGCGACGAAAGGCCCGAGGGGTACGCCCTCTCGGGCCTTTCGTCACTTCTTCCCCAACGATCGTTTGCTTAACGTCCTCGGCAACGCCTCGCGACACGCGGGCGCGGCACCCGAGGGGGAGCGAATGACCACCATCGACCGGTCGGACGTGGACGGCTCGAGCATCGACGTGCTCGACCCGCAGCTCTACCAGGGGGATCCGCATCCCACCTACACCTGGCTGCGCGACAACGATCCGGTCCACTGGGACGAGAAGAACCAGCTCTGGGTGCTGTCGCGCTTCGACGACGTGGTGAAGGTGTCGGTCAACGACGCCACCTTCTGCTCGGGCAAGGGCATCCGCCCCGACCCGTCGGTCGACCTCTCGCTCATCGGCTACGACGGCGAGAAGCACCAGGCCCAGCGCCGCCTGATCAACAAGGGCTTCACGCCCAAGGCGGTCCGGGCCCTCGAGGAGCACATCCGGGCGCTGGCCGACGCCGCCATCGACGAGGTGGCGGCCAAGGGCGAGTGCGACTTCGTCACCGACATCGCCGTGGCCGTGCCGATCACCGTGATCGCCGAGCTGATGGGCCTCCCGGTCGAGGACCGTGAGAACTTCTGGCGCTGGTCCGACGACATGATGGCGGGCGGGTCGGCGGGCGAAGGCCCGGAGTTCGACGACGTCCGGGAGAAGGCCACCGCCGCGTGGGTGGCCTACACGACCTACGTGTCCACGATGATCGACGAGCGCTCCGCCCTCTACCGGCGCCACAAGCGCGACGAGTCGCAGGGCCTGCGCACCGATCCGCTGCCCGACGACCTGGTGATGAAGCTGGTGGCGGCAGCCGAGGAGGGCGCCCTCGTCGAAGGTGGGCTCGAGAGCCAGCGCGACGAGCTGCTCAACTTCCTCGTCCTCGTGGTGGTGGCCGGCAACGAGACCACCCGCAACGCCATGTCGGGCGGCATGGTCGCCTTCTCGGAGAACCCCGACCAGTGGGCCCGGGTCGTCGCCGACCCGTCGCTGGGGGACACCGCCACCGAGGAGCTCATCCGGTGGGTGTCGCCGGTGATGAACTTCGTGCGCACCGCCACCTGCGACAACGACCTGCTCGGCGTCGACATCAAGGCGGGGGAGCGGGTGCTGATGCTGTACCAGTCGGCCAACCGCGATCCCCGCCACTTCGACCGGGCCGGTGAGCTCCTCGTCGACCGTGCCCCCAACGACCACGTGGCGTTCGGGATCGGCGCCCACTTCTGCCTGGGCGCCAACCTGGCCCGCCTCGAGGTGAAGGTCGTGTTCCAGCAGATCGCGGCGCGCCTGCCGGACATCCGGATGGCACCCGGTGCCGAGGTCCGGTACGCCAACACGAACTTCGTCCGCGGCGTGGAGTCGCTGCCGGTGGTGTTCACCCCCGAGGCCTGACCGATCGCCGGCGGACCGCCGCCCGGTCGTCGTCCCCTCGAAATGGAACTAGGTTGCAGTCGATTCGACCACTGCAACCAGGGGGACGCAGCTGATGGGGATGCCCACCGACATCCCGGTCATCGACACGATGATCGGGTTCCCGGCCAAGGACATGAAGGCGCAGTACGCCTTCATCACGCAGCAGACCAAGGACGCGGAGTCGAAGGACGACTTCGAGTTCCCGGTCGAGTACATGTTCAAGGCGCCGCCCGACAAGGACAAGGCGCTGCGCGAGACCGAGGACCCCGTGGGCTTCACGGTGTCGCAGATGGACGAGTGGGGCGTGGCCCTCGGCATGGTCGGTGTCGGTGGCCGCGGCGAGGGCGAGTCCCAGGGCGAGGAGGCGCTGGCGCGCTTCCCCGACCGCTTCGTGGGTGCCGTGAACGGCGACCCCAACGAGGGCATGGCCGGCATCGAGAAGATCGTGAAGGCCTACGAGACCTTCGGGATCAAGGCCGTCACCATGTTCCCGGCCGGGTGCTTCCCGCAGGTCGCCATCAACGACAAGAAGATGTACCCGATCTACGCCAAGTGCTGTGAGCTCGACATCCCGGTGTTCGTCTGCACCGGCATCCCCGGGCCCCGCGTGAAGTTCGCGGTCCAGCACGTTGAGCTCATCGACGAGGTCATGTACGACTTCCCCGAGCTCACCTACGTGAGCCGCCACGGCTGCGAGCCGTGGACCGAGCTCATGGTGAAGCTCATGCTCAAGTGGCCGGGGCTGCACTACTCGACGTCGGCCTTCGCGCCGAAGCACTACAACCAGCGCATCATCGACTACGCCAACACCCGAGGCGCCGACAAGGTCATCTACGCCGGCTACTTCCCGATGGGGCTGTCGCTCGAGCGCATCATGACCGAGATGAAGAACGTGCCGTTCAAGGACGAGGTCTGGCCCAAGTTCCTGCGCGGCAACGCCGCCCGGGTCCTCAAGCTCGACGCCTGACCCTCGGCCCGTCGCTCTCCGTTCTGGCATGCGTTCTGCACCCCCAGGGGTGGGCGGGTTCAAGTGATCGTTGCAACGTTCTGGTCGAGTTGGTTGGTTCCAGCTCGAGTGGGAGGTTGTCGTGGGCAATGCGAACAGTGGCCGGTATCCGAAGCTGACACCCGAAGAACGCAAGCGGATCATCGGTCTGGTCGCGGATGGTTTGCCGGCTGCCGAGGTGGCCAGAGAGGTCGCCCGCTCGACCGGGTTCGTGTATCGGGTGATCCAAGCGGTGGGCGGTGTTGCTCGCCGCCAGGATTGGGATCCCTCACCCGCTCGACTCTCGGCGGGTGAACGCGAACAGATCCGGTCGGGACTGGACGCAGGCGAGTCGTTCGCGGCGATCGCCCGGCAGTTGGGGAGGGCGACCTCGACAGTGTCGCGAGAGGTGAACGCCAATGGCGGCCGGACCAGATACGCGGGATGGCGGGCTCATCGCCGCGCCGCCGAGCTCGCCCGGCGCCCCAAGATCGCGAAGCTCGCCGGGTGTGAGCGGCTGCGGGCCCAGGTCGAAACGTGGCTCGAACAGGAGTTGTGGTCCCCGACCCAGATCTCGGCGCAGTTGCGTCTCGAGTTCCCGGACGATCCCATGATGTGGGTGTCGCCCGAGACGATCTACCAATCGCTCTACGTGCAAGGCCGTGGCGCTCTGCGCAAAGAGCTCGCGTCGTGTCTGCGCACCGGACGAGCAATCCGCCGCCAAAGGTCCCGCCTCGACACCCGCGGCCAGATACCGGACATGGTCATGATCTCCGAGCGACCCGCCGAGATCGACGACCGCGCCGTGCCCGGCCACTGGGAAGGCGACCTCATCATGGGCAAGAACAACCGTTCCGCGATCGGGACCCTCGTCGAACGTTCCACCCGATACGTCCTGTTGCTACACCTCGACGGCGACCACACCGCGCAGACAGTCCGCGACGCGATGACCGCGAAGGTCAAGACCCTCCCCGAGCACCTGGTCCGGTCGATCACCTGGGACCAGGGCTCGGAGATGTCCCAACACACACGATTCAGCATCGACACCGGTGTCGACGTCTACTTCTGTGACCCGCACTCACCTTGGCAGCGCGGCTCAAACGAGAACACCAACGGACTGCTCCGCCAATGGTTCCCGAAAGGAACCGACCTCTCGGTCCACTCCGAAGCCGACCTCGACACCGTCGCCTACAAGCTCAACAACCGGCCTCGACAGACCCTGGGCTGGATGAAACCATCCCAAGCACTCGACCAACTCGTTGCGCCCACCGATTGAACCCGCCGTGCGAAACGCATGCCAGAACCGCGTTCGGGGAGGGCCCGGGGGTGCGATCGGGCGGTGACGGGCAACCGCTCCTACGATTGGCGCCCTCGGGGGGCGTCTGATGGAGTGTCAGAAAACGGCTGCCCCCGTCCCCGAAACCCCGGTAGGTGAGCACACGATGGGCCTTCCCGACGACGTCTCGAGCGTGTCCGACGAGGAGTTCCGCGCCGACGCCAAGGCGTGGCTCGCGGAGAACATGGTGGGCGAGTTCGAGTCGCTGAAGGGCCGCGGCGGCCCCGGCGACGAAGAGGTCGGCTTCGAGATCCGCGAGCGCTGGGAGAAGGTCCTCGGCGAGGCCGGCTGGATCGGCCTCGGCTGGCCGACCGAGCACGGCGGCCGCAACGCCACCGTCGCCCAGCAGATCATCTGGGCCGAGGAGTACGCCCGGGCCCAGGCCCCCGGCCGCGTCAACCACATGGGCGAGAACCTGCTCGGCCCCACGCTCATCGCCCACGGCACCCCCGAGCTGTGCGCCCGGTTCCTGCCCGGCATCCTCGACGGCACCGAGCGCTGGTGCCAGGGCTACAGCGAGCCCAACGCCGGCTCCGACCTGGCCAACGTGCAGACCAAGGCCGTGCTCGACGGCGACCAGTGGGTCATCAACGGCCAGAAGGTCTGGACCTCGCTCGCCCACGTGTCGCACTGGTGCTTCGTCGTGGCCCGCACCGAGGCCGGATCGGCCCGACACAAGGGCCTGTCGTTCCTGCTCGTGCCGATGGACCAGCCCGGTGTCGAGGTCCGGCCGATCAACCAGATCACCGGCGGCGGCGAGTTCAACGAGGTCTTCTTCTCCGACGCCGTCACCGACGCCGACCTGGTGCTCGGTGAGCCCGGCAAGGGCTGGGGCGTCGCCATGGACCTCCTCGCCTTCGAGCGCGGCATCTCCACCCTCGCCCAGCAGGTCGGGTTCGAGCGCGAGCTCGACAACCTGATCGCCGTCGCCCAGGAGCGCGGCGTCGCCGCCGACCCGGTGATGCGCCAGCGCCTCGTGCAGGCCTGGATCGGCCTCCAGCTCATGAAGTGGAACGGCCTGCGCTCGATGGGCTCGGGCGTGCCCGGCCCCGAGGCCTCGATCTCCAAGCTCTTCTGGGGCACCTGGCACAGCGACCTCGGCGAGCTGTTCATGGACGTGCTCGGCATGGAGGGCCAGATCGCCGAGGGCTTCCCCTACGAGCTCACCCTCGACCAGAAGCTCTTCCTCTTCACCCGTTCCGAGACCATCTACGGCGGCAGCAACGAGATCCAGCGCAACGTGCTCGGTGAGCGCGTGCTGGGCCTGCCCAAGGAGCCGAACCCCTCATGAGCCCTGCTGCACCGGAGTACGTCGCCCCCCACGGTCTGCTGGCCGGCAAGAAGGTGCTCGTCACCGCCGCCGCCGGCACGGGCATCGGGTTCGCCGCCGCCAAGAAGGCGGTGGAGGAGGGCGCGACGGTCGTGATCTCCGACAAGCACGAGCGCCGCTGCGCCGAGTCGGCCGCCGAGCTGGGCGTCGTCGGCATCCCTTGCGACGTCACCGTCGAGGCCGACGTCCAGGCCCTCATCGCCGGTGCGGCCGCCGAGCTCGGTGGCCTCGACGTGGTCATCAACAACGCCGGCCTCGGTGGTGAGGTGCCCATCGTCGACATGACCGACGACCAGTGGAACCTGGTCCTCGACGTCACCCTGAACGGCACGTTCCGGTGCATGCGCGCCGAGCTGCAGTACTTCTACGAGAACGGCGGCGGCGTGATCGTCAACAACGCCTCCGTGCTCGGCTGGCGGGCCCAGGAGGGCCAGGCCCACTACGCCGCGGCCAAGGCCGGCGTCATGGCCCTCACCCGGTGCGCCGCCATCGAGGCCGCGCCCAAGGGTGTGCGCATCAACGCCGTGGCCCCGTCGCTCGCCATGCACGCGTTCCTCGCCAAGGTCACCACCGACGAGCTGCTCGCCGAGCTCACCGAGCGCGAGGCCTTCGGCCGCGCCGCCGAGCCGTGGGAGATCGCCAACGTGATGATCTTCCTCGCCTCCGACTACAGCTCGTACATGACCGGCGAGGTCGTCTCGGTCTCCAGCCAGCGCGCGTAGCGAGACTGCGCGAAGGTGGCCCCCATGGGGGAACCACTGCAGGCTGATGCCTGGGTCGCGAGCGCGCTCGGCGACCCGACGAAGGTGCTGGAACGGACGACCGTCGAGGTCCGACCGCCCGGCCCGAACGAGGTGCGGGTGAAGGTGTCGACGTTCTGCGTCAACTTCAACGACACCGACATCGTGAGGGGGCGCTGGACCACCGTGCCGCTGCAGCCGCCCTTCGTGCCGGGGATGGACAGCATGGGCGTGGTCGAGAGCGCCGGGCCCGGTGCCGAGCACCTGCTCGGGAAGCGCATCGTCGGCATCCCGGCCGGAGCCCACGGCGGGTTCGCCGAGTACGCCGTGGTCGACGCCATCAGCGCCATGCCGATCCCGGACTGGCTGAGCGACGTCGACGCCACCGCCCTGCACTACCCGTACCACCTCAGCTGGTTCGCGCTCGTCGAGCGGGCCCGGCTCGAGCCGGGGGAGACCCTGCTCGTGCACGCCGGCGCCGGCGGGGTGGGCTCGGCCGCCATCCAGCTGGGCAAGGCCCTCGGCGCGCGGGTCATCGCCACCGCCGGCGGGCCCGAGAAGGTGGCGTTCTGCAAGGAGCTCGGCGCCGACGAAGCCATCGACTACCGCGACGGCGGCTTCGCCGAGGCCGTGGTGGACGCCACCTTCGGTGCCGGGGTCGACGTCGCCCTCGACACCGTGGGCGGCTCGGTCACCCAGGAGACGTTCCGGTGCATGGGCATGCACGGGCGCATCCTGCTGGTGGGCTACGCCGAGGACATCACCAACGACGGGGCCCCGCTGAACCCGGCGCCGGCGATCTACGGCAACTTCTCGCTGCTGGGCGTCTGCCTCGCCTACGCCGCCGACCCGTTGGCCACCCGGATGACCATCGGCCTGAACTGGCCGTCCCGCACCGAGGGCGTCGAGACCCACCAGCGCCTGCTCGGGCTGCTCCGCGACGGCGACATCCGGACGGTGGTCACCTCGACGGTGCCCTTCGACGACCTGCCCGAGGCCATGGAGCGCCAGGAGCGCCGCGAGACCATGGGCCGCACCGTCGTCACCCTCGGCTGACCCGCCTTCCGTCCCGGCCCGGCCTCGTCGCCCGCACCCCATTCGCTTCTTGTCGCGCTTTCCCGTCGCCGGTGACGTGAAAGCGCGACAAGAACGGAAGGTCGGGTGATCAGCGGAAGGTCTGGATGGGGCGGGGTCGAAACGTCTGGATCGGGAGGTGGGTGGCCATCGCCGAGCCGGGCGGGCCGAGCAGGGCGTGGGCCCGCAGGTTGCGGCGGTGGAAGAGCACGAGCAGCTCCTCGTCGTGGGCGCCCTCGGCGGCATCGGCCTGCACGAAGCGCTCCAGCTCCTCCTCACCGGTGAACCAGTCGGAGGGCCGGTGCCCGAGCAGCTGGTGGAGGTCGTCGAGGTCGGCCTCCGACGAGCTGGCCCCGACCGCCAACGCCCGGCCGGCGTGGCGGGCCTCACGGAACAGCGCCCGCAGGCGGTAGCGGAGGAACTCGTCGTCGACCGCGTCGGGCCCGATCGACAGGCTGCGCAGCACGTCGGCCAGGTGGTCGACCGGGGTGGTGGCCCGGGTGCGCGCCGACTCCGGCTCGTCGACCGTGGGCAGCTCGACCTCGAGGATCTCGCCCAGCGCCTCGGTGGCGAACAGGTTGGTCTCGTAGCACCACTGCATGTTCGTCATCAGGTCGGTGTCGGTGTTCGGCACCCGCAGCGCCTGCCCGACCGCCAGCTGGTTGGTGAGGGTGAAGGCGAAGTGGTGGCGCATCAGCGCGTCGAGGTCGATCGGCGTGCCCGAGAGCTCCTCGTAGCGGGCGTAGAGCTCGGGGAACGACCCGTAGCCGACGATGGTGTCGCGCATGCGCCAGGCGGCGAGGTCCATCATCGGGTCGCCGATGTGGCCGATCTCGACGTCGAGCACCGCGGTGATGCGGCCGTCGGCGTTGTGGAACTGGCCGGAGTCCCAGACGATGACCGCTTCGCGGCCCTGCGAGCGGGGCGGGTTGCGGTGGAGCCAGCCGAGGCAGAACTCCATGAACGGGTCGGGCCCGGTCTTGGTCGATCGGTACACGTGCTCGTAGCGGCTCATGCCGTACCAGCCGGACTCGTCGGGGGAGGCGGCCCGGTACACGCCGGCCTCGGCGAAGGGCTCGACGTCGAGGGCGTGCATGCGGACGAGGATCTGGAGGTAGTCGGCGACGGCCGCGGCCCGGTCGGCATCGCTGGTGCCCTGGAAGTCCTGCTGCCCGCCGACCCGGTCCATGACGTAGGCCATCGGGTCGTCGATCCAGCCGTGCACCTCCGGCGTGGGGATGCCGTGGCGGTGGAGCTGGTCCTGCAGCGTCATCTCGTGGGCGAGCGGGAAGATCAGGGGCATGTCGGTGCGGTCGCCGCGCACCGCGTACTCGAACCGCTCGCCGTCGCGCTCGACGTCGACGAACCACACGGGCCGCCACCGGGGCTGGCGCCGGATGTCGACGACGGTGCCGCCGAGGTTGGCCTCCAGCCACTGCCGGACCCGCTCGTTCTGCTCAGCTCTGGTGTCCCCCATGGCCTCAGTCTGTCCGACCGTGCCGCGACCCACCTCACCCCGATCGGTTGCCATCCGTCCGCCGAACCGGGACATCGGCCAACCGGTCAGCGGTGCGAGCGCGATCGGTTGCCGGGTGTCCGCCGAACCGGGACAGATGGCAACCGATGCGTGGGAGCTAGGCGCCGCCCTCGTCGACGACCTGGGGGCGGTCGCCGCCGCCGTGGGCGGCCACGTCGGCGCCGGTGACGTAGGCCGCCATGTCGGAGGCCAGGAACACGGCCACGTCGCCGATGTCGGTGGGCATGGCGAGGCGGCCAAGCGGGATGAGGGCCTCGACCTGGGCGCGGGTGTCGCCGTCGCCGTAGAACAGCTCGGCCTGCTCGGTGAGGATGTAGCCGCAGGTGATGGAGTTCACCCGCACGACGGGCGCCCACTCCATGGCGAGGGTCTGGGTGAGCTGCTTGAGCCCGGCCTTGGCCGCGCCGTAGGCGGCGGTGGTGGGGGAGGGGCGCTGGGCGACGATCGAGCCCACGTTCACGATGGAGCCGCCCTCGGGCTGGTCCTTCATGTGGTGGTAGGCCCGCTGGGCCACGAACATCGGGGCCAGCAGGTTGAGCGCCACGATGCGCTCGGAGAACCGGGGCGAGGCCTCGGCCGAGTCGGCGGGGGGTGAGCCGCCGGCGTTGTTGACCACGCAGTCGAGGCGGCCGTGCACCCCGTGCGCGGCATCGACGGCGGCGAAGGCGGCCTCGCCGTCACGCAGGTCGGCGGGCACGAAGGTCCAGCCCTCGGGCAGCGGGTTCTCGGGCTCGCGACGGGCGCACACCACGACCGAGGCGCCGGCGTCGGCGAAGCGCTGGGCGATGCCCCGGCCGACCCCCTTGGTGCCCCCGGTGACGAGGACGGCCTTGCCCGTCATGTCGATCTCGAGTGCCACGCGGGCCTCCTGCAGCGGTCGTTCGTGGACTGGTCCGGAGGCACCCTACGCGGCACTTCTGCATCTGACGAGCCGTCAGACCGCCTAGTAGCGTCGCCCGTCATGGGTATCGAAGTCAGCGTCGGTGACGACGGGATCGCGGAGGTCGTGCAGAACTGCCCGCCCGTCAACGCGCTCACCGTCGCGGAGTGGTTCGAACTGGCCACCGAGGTGCGCCGCCTGGGCGAGGATCGCCAGGTCAGGGTCGTCATCCTGCGGGCCGAGGGCAAGGGCTTCAACGCCGGCGTCGACATCAAGGAGATGCAGAACACCGAGGGTTTCGACGCCCTGATCGGTGCGAACAAGGGCTGCTACGCGGCCTTCGCTGCGGTGTACGAGTGCGAGGTCCCCGTGATCAGCGCGGTACACGGCTTCTGCGTCGGTGGCGGCATCGGCCTGGTCGGCAACTCCGACGTGATCATCGCCGCCGAGGGCACCAAGTTCGGGCTCCCCGAGGTCGACCGTGGGGCGCTCGGCGCCGCCACCCACCTCAGCCGCCTGGTGCCGCAGCACAAGATGCGCGAGATGGTCTACACGTCGCAGAACGTGCTGGCCGAGCAGCTCCACGGCTGGGGCTCGGTCAGCCAGGTCGTGCCCGCCGACGAGCTGCTGGGCGCGGCCCGCGAGCTGGCGGGCAAGATCGCCGCCAAGTCGCCGACCGTGATCCGCGCCGCCAAGGAGAGCCTGAACGGCATCGACCTGTGGGACGTGAAGAAGAGCTACCGCTTCGAGCAGGGCTTCACGTTCGAGCTGAACCTGTCGGGCGTCTCCGACGACCTGCGTGACGACTTCGTCGTCGAGGGCAAGACCGCCGGCAACAGCGGCGAGACCAAGACCGAGAAGGGGAAGTAGTTGAGCAAGCTCATCACCGAGGACGAGGCCGTCGCCTCGCTCGAGGACGGCATGACCATCGGCATCGGGGGCTGGGGCAGTCGCCGCAAGCCGATGTCGCTCGTCCGGGCGCTGCTGCGCACCGACCTGAAGGACCTCACCGTCGTCTCCTACGGCGGCCCCGACGTGGGCCTGCTGGCCGCGGCCGGGAAGCTGCGCCGGGTCGTGTACGGCTTCGTGTCGCTCGACTCGATCGCCCTCGAGCCCCACTTCCGCCTGGCCCGCCAGAGCGGCTCCATCCCGGAGGTCGTGGAGTGGGACGAAGGCATGCTCCAGTGGGGGCTCTACGCCGCCAGCCTGCGCCTGCCGTTCCTCCCCACCCGTTCGGGCCTCGGCTCCGACGTGGTCAAGAACGACCCGACGCTGAAGACCGTCACCAGCCCCTACGCCGACGGCGAGGAGCTCCTGGCCGTGCCGGCGCTCAAGCTCGACGCCGCCTTCGTGCACCTGAACCGCGCCGACGAGCGGGGCAACGCCCAGTTCCTCGGCCCGGACCTCTACTTCGACGACCTCTTCCTCGGTGCCGCCGCCGAGTCCGGCCGTCGCTTCCTCTCGTGCGAGAAGGTCGTGCCCACCGCCGAGCTGCTGGCGAACGGCTCGTTCCACACGATGAAGATCAACCGCTCGATGGTCGACGGTGTGATCGAGGCGCCCAACGGCGCCCACTTCACCAACTGCCAGCCCGACTACGAGCGCGACGAGGCCTTCCAGAAGGAGTACGCCAAGGCCGCGGGCGACCCCGAGGCCTGGCAGGCGTTCGTCGACACCTACCTCTCCGGCAGCGAAGCCGACTACCAGAAGGCGGTGGCCTCCCGATGAGCACCTCAGACGTCACCCTCGGCGAGATCTGCGTGGCGGCCGTGGCCGACACCTTCCGCGGCGACGGCGAGATCTTCGCCTCCGGCATGGGCAACATCCCGTCCCTCGGGGCCCGCCTGGCCCGCGCCACCTTCGAGCCCGACCTGCTGGTCTCCGACGGCGAGGCCTTCTTCGTCGCCAACGACCTGCCGCTCGGTGGCACCGAGAAGGAGATCGAGGGCTGGGTCCCGTTCCGCACGGTGTTCGACACCCTGTGGGGCGGCCGGCGCCACGTCGTGATGGGCGCCAGCCAGATCGACGCCTACGGCAACCAGAACATCGCCAACATCGGCCCGTGGGAAAAGCCCAAGGCCCAGCTGCTCGGCGTGCGGGGTGCCCCCGGCAACACGATCAACCACACCACGAGCTACTTCATCGGCAACCACACCAGCCGGTGCTTCGTCGAGAAGGTCGACACCGTGTCGGGCATCGGGTACGACCGGGCCGCCGAGCTCGGTGACTGGGTGAAGGCCCACCACGAGATCCGCCGGGTCGTCACCAACCTGGCCGTGCTCGACTTCGACACCCCCGACCACCGCATGCGCCTCGCCTCGGTGCACCCGGGGGTCTCGGTCGACGCCGTCGTGGCCGCGACCGGCTTCGAGCTGGTGATCCCCGACGACGTGCCCACCACCCGGCTGCCCACCGACGAGGAGCTCACCGTGCTCCGTGAGGTCCTCGACCCCAAGTCGTTCCGCGACCGCGAGCTCCCGGCTCCCGCCTGATGCATCCCGCGCTGCAGACCCCGCTGCTCGACCTGCTCGGCTGCCGTTACCCGATCGTCCAGACGGGCATGGGGTGGGTGGCCGGGCCGAAGCTGGTGTCGGCCACGTGCAACGCCGGCGCCTTCGGCATCATCGCCTCGGCGACGATGACCTACGACGAGCTCGTCCGCGCCGTCGCCGACGTGAAGCGCCGCACCCAGGCGCCCTTCGGCGTCAACATGCGCGCCGACGCCGACGACATCCGCCAGCGCCTCGACCTGCTCATCCGTGAGGGTGTGCCGGTCGCTTCGTTCGCCCAGGCGCCCAAGAAGGACCTCATCGAGTACCTGCACGACCACGGCGTGAAGGTGATGCCCTCGATCGGGGCCAAGCGCCACGCCGAGAAGGTCATGGAGTGGGGCGTCGACGCCATCCTCGTGCAGGGTGGCGAGGGCGGTGGCCACACCGGCTCGGTGCCCACGTCGCTGCTGCTCCCCGAGGTCGTCGACGTGGTCGGCGGCCGGGTGCCGGTCGTGGCGGCCGGTGGCTACTTCGACGGCCGCGGCCTGGTGGCCGCGCTGGCCTACGGGGCCTCGGGCATCGCCATGGGCACCCGCTTCCTGCTCACCTCCGACTCGGCCGTGCCGATGGAGGTCAAGAAGGCGTACCTCGGCACGCCGGTCACGGGCACGCTCGTCACGACCAAGGTCGACGGTGCCCCGCACCGCGTGATCAAGACCGAGCTGGTCGAGCAGATGGACTCCGCCTCGCCGATCACGGCGGTGCCCAAGGCCATCGCCAACGCCGCGAAGTTCCGCAAGTACACCGGCCTCTCGTGGTACCAGATGGCTCGTGAGGGCCTGGCCATGAAGAAGCGCATGGAGATGCCGTGGGCCGAGGTCATCATGGCCGGCAACACCCCGATCCTCACCAAGGCCACGCTGGTCGACGGTGAGCTCGACGCCGGCATCCTGCCCACCGGCCAGGTGGTCGGTGTCATCGACGACCTCCCCAGCGCCGAGGACGTCGTCTCCCGCATCGTCGCCGAGGCCGAGTCCACCCTCGACCGCCTCGCCGGCCGCACCCCCGGAGGACCATCGTGAGCGCAGAGACATCCAACGACGCCCCCGACGCCCCGCAGGCCAAGACGGTGCTCGACGGCGCCGACGCCGTGCGGGCCGCGGTGGGCACCCACCTCGGCTACAGCGACTGGCTCGAGATCGACCAGGAGCGCGTGAACACCTTCGCCGACGCCACCGGCGACCACCAGTGGATCCACGTGGACCCGGAGGCGGCCAAGGACGGGCCCTTCGGCGCGGCCATCGCCCACGGCTACCTCACGATGTCGCTGTCGAACTACTTCCTGCCCCAGATCATCGAGACCCGGGGCTTCTCGGCGGGGATCAACTACGGCGTCGACAAGGTGCGGTTCCCGTCGCCGGTGAAGGTCGGCCAGTCGATCCGGGCCGGGGCCGAGATGATCGAGGTCTCCGAGGTCAAGGGCGGCATCCAGACCCTCGTGCGCATCACCATCGAGATCCAGGGCGGCGACCGTCCGGCCTGCGTCATCGACTCCATCAGCCGCTGGCTCTACTGAGCCGAGGCCTCCCGACGTCGGTTCGATGCTGAGCCGGCGAACGAGCGAGCTCTCGCCGCCGATCAGCCCCGGGCGTGGCCCAGGGCCCAGGTGAACAGCGGGACCTGGAACGGCAGCCGCAGCCAGGTGAGCGCGGCGACGGCGTTCACCGGCGGCCCCGCGTCGACGGCGGCCTTGATGTTGGCGGGGTAGACGGCGACGATCGTGGCCGTCGCCACCGCACCGCCCGCTCGCGCCGTGCGGCGGTCGAGCAGCAGGCCGCCGGCGACGAGCTCGACGACGCCGCTGGCGTAGACCCAGAAGCGGGGTCGGCCCAGCCGCCGGGGCACGATCTGGTCGAACGGCTTCGGCGCGACGAAGTGCATCACCCCGGCGACGATCATCAGCGCGGCGAGGCGCTGCCGTGACCGGCGACGGCCCGGGTCCTCGGTCGTCTCGACCGGTGTGGGCTCGTCAGGCGGTGCGGGGCTGGCGATGGCCGTCATGGGCGGGAACCGTACCGGCCTGGGGGCGGCCCGGGACCCGACGCCGGAGGGGCCGCGGTGTGCTGAACTCGACGGCGCACCGCCCGTGGGCACGGGACGGGATCGAGCAACAGGGGGACATCGTGACCAACCCGATCGGGCAGCTCACCGCGGCCGACGAGGGCTTCACTCACCAGGTGGTGGAGACCTTCGCCAGCGTCGGCACCAGCGACCTGGCCTGGACCGAGAAGGTCTGCGCCATGGCCGCCGCCAGGGACGGCAGCCTCCAGCTCGGCTTCGGCCTGGGCAAGTACACCAACCGCAACGTCATGGACTGCTACGCCGGCATCTCCCGGGGCACCGAGCAGATCACCGTGCGGGGCAGCCGCCGCCTCTCCGACGACCAGGAACTGCTCGGCGCCGGGCCCATCCGCTACGAGGTGCTCGAGCCGCTGAAGACGGTGCGGTTCAGCCTCGAGGCCAACGACGTGCAGCCCATCGCCTTCGAGTGGATCTACGAGACCGTGCTCCCGCCGCTCGTCGAGGACCGCACCCACAACCGCTCCGCCGGCCGCATCGCCGCCGAGCTCGTGCGCTACCACCAGATCGGCGTGTGCTCGGGCTGGGTCGAGATCGACGGCGAGCGCACCGAGATCACCCCCGACACCTGGGTGTCGACCCGTGACCACTCGTGGGGCGTGCGCTACGACGTCGGGGCGCCTCCCACCGACCTCGAGCCCGGCGGTGGCCTCGAGGGCCGTGCGTTCCAGTTCGTCTGGAGCCCGGTGCTGATGGAGCGCCCGGACGGCAGCCGCTATGGCCTGTTCCTGAACGTCGCCCACGTGTCGGCCCCGGGCTTCCAGCAGCGCACGACCACCGGTCTGGTCGAGCACATCGACGGCACCGTCGAGCACATCGACGACGTCGAGTTCGACCTCGCCTACGACCCGGTGAACCGGCGGCTGAAGGGCGGCCGCCTCGAGGCCACCATGGCCGACGGCTCGCACCGGCCGCTCCGGGTCGAGGTCCTCTCCGACACCGGCTTCCACCTCGGTGCCGGGCTGTACTTCGGGTTCAACGGCCACCACCACGGCGAATGGCGGGGCCCGCTGGTGGTCGAGGGCGAGCGCATCGCCGACTGCACCACCGCCGAGAACGCCCGGCGCCTGCACCAGATCCGCGACACCGTCGTGCGGGTCACCGATCCCGTCGGCGGCGGCGTGGGCGTCGGCAACATGCAGCCCATCGTCTCGGGCGCGTTCCCACACCTCGGCCTCGACGCCGAGTCCTCCTTCATGTAGCCCCTCGACCCTCTGGCTCAGTTCGTCACGCTCCTGGTGACGTACTGAGCCAGAGGGTCAGTCGGGCTGGAAGAAGGGGTCGAGCTCGATCTCGGTGGGCTGCTCGAAGAAGGCCCGCACGTGCACGACGAGCCCGGCGTCGTCGACCTTCCAGACCTCGATGCCCTCCACCACGGCGGAGACGCCGTCGACCACGCCCTCGTTGCGCATGTCGACGACCGCCTCGTTGCCACCGGTGATGATGCGGGTGGGCACGAGGGTCCACTCCCGTCCCGGGCGCAGGGAGTTGTCCCACGAGCCCTCGGCGGCGGCGCGCCCGTGCTTGGGGGCCTTGCCCACCGGGTCCTCGAAGATCACGTCGTCGCTGTAGAGGGCCAGCCAGCCCTCGCGGTCGCGTGCGTTCCAGCGGGCGGCGTGCTGCTCGACCGCGTAGCGCGCCGGATGGATGGTTGCGTCCCCCTGTGCCATCCCCCGAGTCTGGCCGAACACGGGCAGGCGGTGTCGGGCCAGACTGACCCGATGGATCCGGCACCGTTCATCGCGTCGATCGAGGCCGAGGGGGCCGCCACCCTGACGGCCGGGGAGGTGGGCCTCGACGCCCCCGTCCCGACCTGTGAGGGCTGGACCGTCCACGACGTCCTCGGCCACCTCGGGCGGGTGCACCGGTCGGTGTCGGAGATCCTCGAGCGCCGCTCGCTCGAGATCCCGCCCGTCGAGATCCCCCGGGCGCCGGCGGGCGACGAGGTGCTCGCTTTCTTCGCCGACGGCCTCGCCCGGTTGGTGGCGGCCCTGAGCGACATCGAACTGGACCAGCCCCTCTACACGTGGGCGGGGGTGGGCACGACCCGCTTCTACCTCCGGCGCATGGCCCACGAGCTGGAGGTCCACCGCTACGACGCCGAGCTCGCCCACGGGGTGCCGGGCCCGTTCGACCCGGACATGGCCGTCGACGGGATCGACGAGTTCTACGACGTGCTCGTGCCGTTCTCGGCCCGTCGCTGGGAGCGGCCCCTGCCCGCCGGCAGCCTCCACCTCCACCGCACCGACGGCCCGGGGGAGTGGCTGGTGAGGGCGGTCGACGGCGCCGTGGTCACCACCCGCGAGCACACCAAGGGCGACTGCGCCGTGCGGGGTGGCGCCTCCGACCTGTTCCGCTTCGTGTGGAACCGGGGCCGGGCCGAGGGGCTCGACGTGCTGGGCGACGCGGCGGTGGCCGACGAGTGGGCCGCCCTCGCCCCCTGAGCAGGGCACGCGCCTATCGTCGGGCCCATGACGTCCACGGGGGAACTGCTCGACCGGCCGAGCGCGGTGCGCCTGCAGCCGGCCTACGACGACACGGCCGAGGTGCTCCGGGTGATCCGGGCGGTCGAGCCGTTCTGGCCGATCGTCCGCTACGCCGGGTCGGAGAAGGAGACCCAGGCCCTGTCGGGCGATGCCCGCACGAACACGTTCGTGCCGCCGTGGTTCCGGCGTGATTTCGCCCTCCACGGTGAGGCCCTCGTGCCCGAGGCCGACCTCATCCTCGGCAACCCCCGCTTCGTGCAGGCCGCCCACGACGTGTTCGGTGCCGACGCGGTGGTCGTGCCCACCACCGTCTACGTCAACGTGATGGTGCCGGGCCCGGTGCCGTTCGTGCCCCACACCGACGTGCCCGCATTCCGGGGCGTCACCCGCGACGACCACCCGGTCTGGCTGCTCGGGCAGATGATGAACAGCGGGCTGTTCGAGCCGTGGCGCATCAAGCTGGCCACCGCCGTCTCGTGGTTCTACGAGGGCCCCGGCGGCGAGTTCCACTACTGGCCCGAGGGCCCCGACGGCGACCACGCCGTGATCGGCACGCCCTACGACAACATCGCGGTCGTGGCCGACAACGAGCGCACGTACCACGGGGTCGCGCCGGTGGGGGTCGACGAGCCGCTCATCACCGGCCTCACCTACGACACCCTGCTGCACCGGGTCGACGGCGGCTGGGAGATGCGCAACGGCGACGAGCCGGTGGCCCGCGCCGCCGACGACACCGTGCGCATCACCGTGTCGTGGAAGGGCGAGATCTACGCCGACGAGGCCGATCGCCAGCGGGCCGAGGCCCACACCGACGACCTCGACTTCGAGCAGGCGATCGACATGATGGTCGACGACATGCGGGCGCGTGGCGTGGCCGTCGAGCGCCCCTCCGACCCCCACCACGACGAGGCCTGGGTCGCCGCGGTCAGCAGCACCTACGGCAAGCGCCCCCCGAAGGTCGGCTAGGCCACCCCTCCATCTCTGGAGGGGTGGTGCGCGTTTGGGCACCTCGATGGTCTCCTGGGTGAGGAGGCGGGATGGCACGGTCGGCTGATCGGGGGTTCGAGGAGTTCGTGAAGGGCTCCTCGCCGCGCCTCGTGCGGGCCTTCGTGGCCCAGCGAGGGGTGGAGGGCGCGGCCGACGCCGCGGCCGAGGCCATGGCCTACGCCTTCGAGCACTGGGACCGCGTGCGCCAGATGGCGAACCCCGTCGGCTACCTCTACCGCGTCGGCCAGAGCCGCACCCGGCCGCGGAAGCCTCTGCGGCTGCCGGCGCCGTCGGCCGTCGGGCTGCCCGACGTCGAGCCGGCGCTGGTGCCCGCCCTGCTGGAGCTGCCCGAGACCCAGCGCACCGCGGTGTGGCTCGTGCACGCCTGCGGGTGGAGCTACGCCGAGGTGGCCGAGGCCATGGACACGAGCACCTCGATGGTGGGCAACCACGTCAGCCGCGGCCTGGCTCGGCTGCGAGACCTGCTGGAGGTGGACACCCGTGCCTGACCTGATCGACGACGCTCTGAACGACGACGGCCTGATCGACGAGCTCCGTCGCTACGGCGCTGCGGTCGAGGCGATGGCCGACGGGTACGCCTCGCCACCCGACTACCCGGTGGAACGAGAGGATCGTCCCGGCCGCCCCGAGACCGATGCCGACCCGACCTCGGGGCGCCGCCGCACGGCCCTGCTGGTGGGGGCGGCCGCCGTCGTGCTCGTCGCGGTGGTCGCCGCCGTGGCCCTCGTCCGGCGCAGCGACGGCCCCGGTCCGGTGGTCGACACGCCGACCACCACCGTGCCCGTGCCGACGGCACAGCCCTTCGACGACGGCACCGTGCTCATGTGGCTGCCGTACGAGGAGCCGCCGCAGTTCCTGTACGCCGGCTCCGACCGCCCGACACCGCTGGTGATCGGTGACCCGCCCCAGCCCGGCCGAAGCGCGGTCGTCACGTTGAACAACATGGCTGGGTTCCTCGTCCAGGGCTCGCTCTTCCTCGTCGACCGCGCGGGTGCGGTGACCGCGACAGGTGTTGCCGGTGACCAGGTCCTGGCCAACCGCGGCGACGGCGGGTCGTTCTACGTCCTCCGGGAGCGTCAGCTCAGTCGGGTCCGCCTGCCGGGCGCCGAGATCGACGGCACCTGGGCCATTCCCGACGGTTGGCAGCTGCCGACGTTCTCCTCCTCCAACGAGGTGCTCGACGGCCTGGTGGTCCTCGAACGCATCGATCAGACCGCGGCGGCTCATGACATCGCCCTGTGGACCCTGGGCACCGGCGAGCTCGAACCGATCGGGCGGGCCCGGTGGGTGGTCGATGCGACCGTCTATCCGGAGGGCCTGCCGATCCTGGCGTGGCTCGACGACGACTGCGACCCGCTGAGCACCGGCTGCGGGTTGGTGATCACGAACCTCGACACCATGGAGAGCCGCACGGTGGCCCGGCCCGAGTTCGGCTACATCGGTGGCGGCGCCTTCTCCGACGACGGCAGCCACCTGGCGGTGTTCGTCGCCGGCCAGGAGAACATGCCGATCGAGCCGTCGGCCGACCTGGCCGTCGTCGACGTCGGCACCCTTGCCATGCGTGTGCTCCCGGGCACCACGGTGGCGGTCGGCGAGCCGATCGGTTCAGCCGCCTGGACCTTCGACGGCTCGTCGGTGATCTTCCACGGGCTCAGCGAGTCCCGGGTGATCGACATCACGACCGGCGCCCAGCGCACCCTCCCGTGGGAGATCACCTACTCGATGGCCACCATCCCCTGACCTCACACTCGAACTGGCAGGGCCTGGCGTATGCCGAGGTACACGATCCACTACCAGTTCGGGGGAGGGCCTAGGCGACGACGCCCTTCTCGCGCAGGGCGGCCAGGGCGGCGTTGTCGAGGCCGAGCTCGGCGGCGAGGACCTCGTCGGTGTGCTCGCCGACCCACGGCATGCGGGTCTCGGGACCGTCGGCCATCCTCGACATCTTGATGGGGTTCCCCGGGGTGAGCACGGGCTCGCCGCCGTCGGTGCGGGGGATCTCGACGACCATGTTCCGCGCCGCCAGGTGCGGGTCGTCGATGACCTGCTCAGGGGTGAGGCAGGGCCCGGCGGCGATGCCGGCCTGGGCCAGGGCGAAGCAGGCCTCGACGTTGGTCTTGTCGGCGGCCCACGCCTTGACGCCGGGTCGCAGCACGTCGTCCATGTGGTCGCGCCAGCCCTGGCGGGTGGAGAGGCGCTCGTCGGTGAGCCACTCGGGGTGGCCGACGGCGTTGGCCAGGCGCTCGAACTCGTGCTCGCGGCCGCACTGGATGATGAACCAGCCGTTCGAGGCCTCGAAGCCGTCGAGGATCATGGCCATCCCGGCGCCCGGCTTGGGCCACGCGCCCATCGACCAGAAGTTCACGACGATGTCGGTCATGGCGACCATGGAGTCGAACATGGCGACGTCGACGTACTGGCCGACGCCGGTCTGGTCGCGGTGGCGCAGGGCGGCGAGCAGGCCGATGGTGGCGAACAGGGCGGTGCCGATGTCGCCGAGGGCACCGACCGGCGAGGCCTTCGGCGGCTCGCCGGCGGGGCGGCGGTAGTCGTAGATGCCCGACATGGCCTCGGCGATGGCGGCGTAGGCCGGCCAGCCGTCGTAGGGGGTGGGAACCAGGTTGCCGAAGCCGGACACCGAGACGTAGACGACTGCGGGGTGCACGGCGGCGATGTCGTCGTAGCCGAGGCCCATGCGGGCCAGGGCGCCGCCCTTGAAGTTCTCGGCGACGATGTCGAACTTCGGGGCCAGGTCGAGGATGAGCTGGCGGCCCTCGGGGGCCTTGAGGTCGACGCAGATCGACTTCTTGCCGAGGTTGTTGCGCAGGAACGTCGCACCGAGGTTGCGGCCCTCGGGGTCGGGCATGCCCGGGAGCGAGCCCCGGCCGAGGTCGCCGCCCTTGGTGCTCTCGACCTTCACCACGTCGGCGCCGAGGCGCGTCAGCAGCTGGGTGGCGTACGGCAGCGCCTGCATCTGCTCGAGGGCGAGCACGCGCACGCCGTCGAGGGGCTTGCCGAACGGGAGGGCGTCGGCGTTTCCGGTGTCTCCGAGCTTCATGGGTCGACCCTACCGGCCGGTGGAGGGCCGGATCAGATGGGGGCGACCTCGACGGGGATGCCGGTCAGCTGCGACATGGTGCTCACCGGATCGAAGGTGCCGGGGCCCGTCGGGGACAGCGCGTTGACGTTGACGCCGGGGAAGCGCTGGGCGACCGGCTGGCCGTCGGTGCGGGCGTTGCCGAAGCCGTGGGTCATGGCCACCACGCCGGGCCGCAGGGTGTCGTCGATCTGCGCCTTGGCCTCGATGGTGCCGAACGGGTTGGAGACGCGGACCCGCGACCCGTCGGCGACGCGGAGGCGCTCGGCATCGGCGGGGGAGAGGAACAGGGGGTTGTCGGCCCCGAGCCCCTTCTTCAGCCGCTCGACGTTCTGCATCGCCGAGTTGATGGTGTGCGACGTGCGCCGGGTGATCAGCTTGAGCTGGTGCTCGGGCTCGGCCAGCAGCTCCTCGAACTGCGCCTGTGCCCGCCGGCGGGCCGGCTCGAGCATGGCGGGAGCGCCGTCGAGCGTGCCGTCGGCCGTGGCGCGGTCGAGGAAGCCGCCGGGCTCCGTCGGGGCCAGCACGGCCACCCCGTCGTCGCTGGCGCGCAGGTCGGCCATCGACAGCCCGTGCTCGGCCAGGCTGGCGTCGTAGAGCATCGACAGCACGTCGCCGTCGGGGCCGAACACCGGGGCGTGGCCCATGCGGTCGGCCAGCTCGGCGAAGATCGACTGCTCGGTGCGGCGCTCGCCCCGCGGCTCGACCACCGGGCCGGTCCACTGCACGAACGGCGTGACCTGGGTGCCCTGCACGAAGGTGTTGAGGTCCTCGCGCTCGAACCAGTCGCGGGTGGGGAGCACGTGGTCGGCGAGCTCGCCGGTGGCGTTGCGGTAGAAGTCGACGGTGACGAGCAGGTCGAGGTCGGCCAGCGCCTCGGCGAGGTCGTCGCCGCCGCCGATGCTGAGCACGGGGTTGCCGGCCAGCGAGACGAGCGCCCGGATCGGGGGCTCGCCCTCGCGGATCATGGAGGCGAGCAGGGCGCCGGGATGGCCGCCCTGGGTCGGCCGGTAGCGCCCGAACGGGGTGTCGACGAACGAGCTCTCGTCGGTGCCGCGTGGGGCCGGAGGCGGAGCGGTGGCGCGGGTGGCGACGACGTTGCCGCCCGACCGGTCGAAGTTGCCGGTGAGCAGCGACAGGATGGTGGTGAGCCAGTAGGCGAGCGCGCCCTGGCGGCCCATGTTCACGCCGGTGGAGACGTGCACCGACGCGCTGGGCGCACCGGCGAACTCCTGGGCCATGGCCACGACCTTCTCGACCGGGAGGCCGACCACGGGAGCGACCCGCTCGGGCGGGAACTGGGCGAGGAAGCCGCGGAGGGCGTCGAGGTCGCGCACCCGGGCGGCACCGTCGGGGTCGAAGCCGACGGTGCGGTCGATCTCGTGGAGCATGGCGGCGAGGAGGTAGACGTCGGTGTCGGGGCTGATCTGCACGGTCTCGCCGACCTTGGGCTCGCAGTGCCGGGGGTCGACGAAGACGACCCGGCCGCCACGGGCCTCGATCTCGGCCAGCTTGGCCACCGGGTCGGGGGCCACGAGGAACGAGCCCTTGCTGACCCGCGGGTTGGTGCCGAGCAGCAGCACGTGGTCGGTGCGGTCGAGGTCGGCGACCAGGTGCACCTGGGCCGAGCCCCAGAGGAGCTCGCCGATGGCGAACTTGTTCGAGCAGTCCTGGCTGCCGGCGGTGAAGATGCGATCGGTGCCGAGCTGCAGGGCGAACAGGCCGCCCGCGGGGCCGGCGGTGGCGTTGAACGCGGTGGGGTTCCCCAGGTAGAAGGCAACGGCGCCGGGACCGTGCTCGGCGATGATCGCCGTCAGCCGCCTGGCGATGTCGTCGAGGGCGTCGTCCCAGCTCTGCTCGACGAAGGTGCCGTCGGCGGTGCGGCGCAGCGGGCGGTCGACCCGCGCCGGGTCGTTGTGCACGTCGAGGGCGAGCAGGCCCTTGTTGCAGGCGAAGCCGGCGGTGACGGGATGGTCCTTGTCCGGGCGGAGGCGGCTGATCGCTCCGTCGGCGTCGATCTCGGCGACGAGCCCGCAACCGACCTCGCACAGCCGGCAGAAGGTGGTGCGGGTCTCGGTCATCCGTTCGCCTCCCGGTAGGCGGCCACGATCGGGGTCAGCTCGTCGGGCGTGGCGCCGTGCATGATCACGCCGTCGCAGCCGAGGTCGAACTGGCCCTGGATGGCGGCGAGGCACTGCTCGGTGGAGCCGGTGGCACTGGCCTCGAGCCACTCCTGGGGGATGAGGGTGGCGGCGTGCTGGAGCTGCTCGGGGGTGCCCACCACGTCGAGGCCCCGCACGCCGGTGATGACCGGGTCGGCCAGGAAGCGGTCGAGCACGTCGTGGTCCCAGCCGTTCGTGCGCACCAGGAGGTCGCCGTAGCCCTGGAGGTAGGTGCCGAGGCGGCCCACGGTCTTCATGAGGCGCTTGTCCTCGGGAACCCAGTCGCCGACGGTGGCGAAGCACGACCAGACCTTGACGTCGTCGGGGTTCCGGCCGGCCTGCTCGGCGGCGTCCTTCACCGTCGTCACGCACCGGGCGGTGGTCTCGTCGGTGAAGTAGGTGTGGAGCACGACCTCGTCGAAGCAGCGCCCGGCGAGCTTCAGCGTCTCGGGGCCGAAGGCCACGATGCCGAGCGGGACGTGCTCGTCGAGGGTGGCGTCGAGGTGCAGCACCGGCCACGAGCCCGCCGGGCCGTCGTGGCCCATGATCACCTCACCGCGGAAGAGCCGGCGCATGATGCCGACGAAGTCCTCCATCTGGGCGGTGGTGATGCGGGGGATGCCGTAGGCGTCCTGCATGGGGGCGATGCCCCGGCCGAGGCCGAGGGTGAAGCGCCCGCCGGTGAGGCTCTGCATGGTGCGGACCATGCCGGCGGTGACGATGGGGTGGCGGGTGTTGTGGTTGGTGGCCGCGGTGGAGATGGCGATCGACTCGCTCACGGCGCCGGCCGCGCCGCACAGCACCGCGGCCTCCTTCTTGTTGTAGCGCTCGCTGATGAAGGCCCGACCGAGGCCGAGGGCCTCGGCCTCGACGACCTCGTCGATCAGCTCGCGGGACGAGCCCGGCTGGCCCGCCAACGTGTAGAAGCCCAGCTCGTCGAGCACGCGCCCGTCGGTCATCTCGGTCCCCCTCCGGCCCGGACCCCTTCCGGACACCGCCGCATATCGTATGCAGGCGGACGTCCGGCGGGAGCGGGAGCCGGAGGGCGACCGGCTCAGCTCTTGAAGCTGTAGCTCACCGGGAGGCGCTTGGGCCCGCTCACCAGGACCGACGCGGTCTGGGCGGGGGCCCCGGCCAGCTCGATGTGCTCGAGGCGGGGGATGAGCTCCTTGAACAGGGCCCGGATCTCGAGCCGGGCGAGGTGGGCGCCGAGGCAGTAGTGGCGCCCGAAGCCGAACCCGAGGTGCTTGTCGGAGTCGGGCCGGGTCACGTCGAAGGTGAACGGGTCCTCGAACACCCGCTCGTCGCGGTTGGCCGACTGGTACGAGAGCAGGAGCCAGTCGCCGGCCTTGATCTCCTGGCCACCGGCGAGGGTGTAGTCCTGCTGGGCCGTGCGCATGAAGTGCTTCACCGGGCTCACCCATCGCACGATCTCGTCGGCGGCGCCGTCGATCAGCGCCGGGTCGGCCATGAGCTTCTCGAGCTCGGCCGGGTGCTCGAGCAGGGCCTCCATGCCACCGCCGACGGCGTTGGAGGTGGTGTCGTGGCCCGCCGTGGCCACGATCAGGTAGTAGCCGTAGGTGTCCATGTCCTCGAGCGGCTTGCCGTCGATCTCGCCGTTGGCGATCACGGTGGCCAGGTCGGTCGTGGGGTGCTCGCGGCGCTCGGCGTTGAGGCCGGTGAACAGGGTGATGACGTCCATGATCACGGCCATGGCCTGGTCGTCCTCGCCGGACCGCTGGAAGTCCGG
Organism: Acidimicrobiales bacterium; assembly: GCA_965279255.1. GTDB lineage: Bacteria > Actinomycetota > Acidimicrobiia > Acidimicrobiales > Acidimicrobilacustridaceae > CAMFLJ01. The sequence goes on along the minus strand of OZ257146.1, from coordinate 2,418,701 downwards.
GTCGCCGTCACCGAACAGCTCCTGGGTGAGGCGGAGCATCCTCGGGAACTCCTCCTCGGGCAGGCCGAGGATGTCGAGGATCACGCGCAGCGGGTAGTTCATGGCGACGTCGGTGGCGAAGTCGCAGGAGCCGCCCCGCGCCGCCATCTCGTCGACCGAGCGCGTGGCCTGGAGGGCGACCTGGTCCGAGAGCTTCTTGACCTCGCCGGGCTTGAACCACTCGTTGACCAGCTGGCGGTGGGCCTTGTGCTCCTCGCCGTCCATCTGGATGAGGGTGTTGACCGGGCTCTCCTCGCGCTCCTCGGTCATCCGCCCCTTCGGGTTCATGACCGGGTCCGGGGCGTTGGTGAACACGTCGGAGTTCTTCTCGATCTCCATGATCTCGGGGAGGCCCACGACGGCCCAGAACGGGTCCCGATCGGGAAGCTCGACCCGGTGCAGGGGACCCTCGGCCCGCAGCTCGGCGGCGATGGCGTGCCAGCGCTCGAGGTCGGTGTAGGCCGCCGGATCGATGAAGATCCGGCCTCGGTCGTCGGCCATGTTCCGTGTCTCCCCCTGGTAGCGCCCGGGTGGCCCGGGCGGGTGCTCGTCACCCGTTCGCCGCCCAGGATGGTGGAACCGGGTTGCAGTCGTCCAGACGCGAAGGTCCTGACCGAGCGGCGGACGCCCTTCTTATATCTGACGGTTCCTCAGATAGGCTCGCTCCATGCGCGGCATCGTCTCCTGGGGGGCCTACCTCCCGTACCGACGGCTCGATCGGAGCCAGATCACGGCGTTCCTCGGACAGGGTGGAGGGCGGGGCACCCGCACCGTCGCCTCGTACGACGAGGACGCCACCACCATGGGCGTCGAGGCGTCTCGGCTGGCCCTGAAGGCCACCGACGCCACCCCGGACTCGGTGATGTTCGCCACCGTGGCGACTCCCTACGTCGACAAGACCAACGCCACGACCGTGCACGCCGCCCTGCGGCTGCCCGACTCCGTGCCGGCCTTCGACCTCGGCGCCTCGGTGCGCTCGGCGGCCGGCGGGCTGCGGTTCGCCCTCACCGGCGCCGGCACCACGCTCGTGGTCGCCGCCGACCTGCGCACCGGCCTGGCCGGTTCGGCCGACGAGGCCGCTGGCGGCGATGCCGCCGCCGCGCTGCTCGTGGGCGACGGCGACGACGTGGTCGCCGAGTACCTGGGCGGGGCCTCGGCCACCGAGGAGTTCCTCGACCGATGGCGCTCGCCCGGCGAGATCCGGTCCAAGGTCTGGGACGACAAGTTCTCCGAGCTCACCTACGTGGGTCTCGGCCGGCAGGCGTTCAAGGAGGGCCTGGCCGCCGCCGGCCTCGCCCCCGCCGACATCGACACCGTGGCGGTCGCCGCACCCACCGCCCGCATCGGCAAGGCCATGGCCGGCAAGCTCGGTGTCGAGCGCGTCGCACCCGACCTCACCGACGTGGTGGGCGCCACCGGCGCCGCCCAGCCCGGGCTGCTCCTCGCCGGCATGCTCGAGGCCGCCGAGCCCGACCAGGTGCTCGCCCTCGTCGTGCTGGCCGACGGCGCCGAGGTCCTCTTCTTCCGCACCACCCCGGCCCTGGCCGCCGCGTCGCCCCTCCGACCGCTGGCCGGCCAGATCGAGGGTGGCGCACCCGTCACCTACAACCGCTTCCTCTCGTGGCGGGGCATGATCGACATCGAGCCGCCCCGCCGGCCCGAGCCGGCCCGGATGTCGGGCAGCGCCGCCGCCCGCTCCACCGACTGGAAGTACGGCTTCGTCGGCAGCCGCGACCGCGTCGACGGCACCGTGTTCATGCCGCCCTCGCGGGTGTCGTTCGACGGCGAGCGCACCGACGAGATGGACCCCGAGCCCATGGCCGACGTGAAGGGCACCATCGCCACCTTCACCGTCGACCGCCTGGCCTACTCGCCGAGCCCGCCCATCGTGTTCGCGGTGGTCGACTTCGACGACGGCGGCCGGCTCCCCATCGAGCTCACCGACACCGATGCCGACGAGGTCAAGATCGGCGGCCGGGTCGAGATGACCTTCCGCAAGCTCTTCACCGCTGACGGCATCCACAACTACTTCTGGAAGGGGAAGCTGATCCGTGGCTAGTCATGGGATTCGCGACCGCGTGGCCATCGTCGGGATGGGCTGCACCAACTTCACCGAGAACTGGGGCAACGGCCTCGACGACCTGATCATCGACGCCTCCAACGCGGCCTACGCGTCGGCCGGCGTCGGCAAGGACGACGTCGACGCCTACTGGTTCGGCACCGCCCAGTCGGGCATGAGTGGCATCACCCTCGCCCGGCCCCTGCAGCTGCAGAACAAGCCGGTCACCCGCGTCGAGAACTACTGCGCCACCGGCTCCGAGGCGCTGCGCCAGGCCTCCTACGCCGTGGCCTCGGGCGCCTACGACCTGGTGATGGTGGTCGGGGCCGAGAAGGTCAAGGACACGGGCTACCAGGGCCTCAACGCCTTCCCCGTGCCCAACGACGGCACCGGCCGCACGCTCACCGCCGCGGCCATGTTCTCGATGATCGTGCCCGCCTACGGCCACAAGTACGGCGTCGACGACGACACCATGCGCGCCGTGCTCTCGCACATCGCGGTGAAGAACCACTACAACGGCGCCCGCAACGAACGGGCGCAGTTCCGCAAGGAGATCTCGGTCGAGCAGGTCGAGAAGTCGCCGAAGATGGCCGGCACCCTGGGCGTGTTCGACTGCGCCGGCGTGGCCGACGGCGCCGCAGCCGCCATCGTGTGCCGGGCCGAGGACGCCCATCGCTACACCGACAAGCCGGTGTACGTGAAGGCCCTGTCGTTCGTGGCCGGCAACGGCTCGGGCCTCATCGACCCGGCCTACGACTACACGACCTTCCCCGAGATCGCCGCCTGCGCGGTCGACGCGTACGAGCAGGCCGGTGTGAAGGACGCCCGGACCGAGGTCGCCATGGCCGAGGTCCACGACTGCTTCACGCCCACCGAGCTGGTGCTCATGGAGGACCTCCAGTTCTCCGAGCGGGGCACCGCCTGGCGCGACGTCCTCGACGGCGTGTTCGACCTCGGTGGCGAGCTGCCGGTCAACCCCGACGGCGGGCTCAAGAGCTTCGGCCACCCGGTCGGCGCCAGCGGGCTGCGCATGATGTTCGAGGCCTTCCTCCAGTTGCGCCGCGAGGCCCCGGAGGAGCGCACCATCTCCAGCCTGGCGGCCGGTCGCAAGCTGGCCCTCACCCACAACCTGGGTGGCTACCCCGGCGAGATGGTCAGCTTCATCTCGCTGCTGGGCGCCGAGCTCGACTGAGCCCGACACCGGGCCCCATCCCACGCCGATGACGACCCTCGTGCTGGTGCACGGCGGCTCGGTGACCTCGCGCGCCTGGGATCCGCTGCTGCCGCTGCTCGAGGCGCCGGTCGTGGCCCTCGACCTCCCCGGTCGCCGTCACCACCCGGCCGACCTCTCCACCCTGCGGCGGGCCGACTGGGAGCGGTCGGCCGCGGCCGACATCGGGGCCCTCGGGCTCGACGACGTCGTGCTGGTCGGCCACTCGTCCGGCGGCTACGTCATCCCCGGCATCGCCGCCCTCCTCCCGCCCGGTGTGGTGCGCCACCTGGTGTTCGTGACGGCCAACTGCCCGGCCGAGGGGGTCACTCCCGTCGCCTCGATGGCCGAGAAGCTGCGGTCGATCACCGACGCCAACCGCGACCACCTCGCCGCCCAGGCCGTCGGGAAGACCCTCGGCGACCTGCGCCCGGGTGAGCCGTCGATCGACACCGACCTCGAGATCGTCGAGGTCGACCTGCGGATGGGCGTCGAGGCCCCCGCTCAGCTCTACGAGCCCATGACCTGGGCAGGGGTCCCCGACGTCCCCCGCACCTACGTCCGCGCCCTGTCCGATCGCATCATCCCGCCCGAGCACGCCCTCGTGATGGCCGCCAACGCCGGTGCCCGCGACGTCGTCGACCTCGAGTCCGGCCACGACGTGGTCGCCGATGCGCCCGAGGCCCTCGCCGCCCTGCTCGACCGCATCGCCCGCCACCCCGACTGACCGACCGGTGGCTCGTTCGGGCACGCTCCAGCGTGCCGAGACGAGCCACGGGTCATGGGGCCGGCGTGTCCGTGGCTCGTTCGGGCACGCTCCAGCGTGCCGGATCGAGCCACGGGGTGGGAGGGGTCAGCGGACGACGGGGCCGGACCAGTCGGCGAGCAGCTGGTCGAGCGCCGGGGCGGGCACCGGGCTGCTCCAGTAGTAGCCCTGGCCGCGGTCGCAGCCGAGGGCCACGAGGTGGTCGAGCTGCTCGGCGGTCTCGATCCCCTCGGCCACCACGGTGAGGCCGATGCCGTGGCCCATCTCGACGATGCCGTGCACGATCGCCCAGTCGGCGCGGTGGGTGGTGAGGCCCCTGATGAACGACTGGTCGATCTTCAGCACCGACACCGGCAGGCGGCGCAGGTAGCCGAGCGACGAGTACCCGGTGCCGAAGTCGTCCATGGCCAGCTCGACGCCGACGTCGCGCAGCTCGTTGAGCCGGCGGATGGCGTCGTCGGGCCCGGCGGTGAGTGCCGACTCGGTGATCTCGAACGACACCGAGCCCGGCTCCACCCCGGCCTCGGCGACGATGGCGGCCACGCTGGTGGCGAGGTCGGCGTGGGCGATCTGGCGGGGGGAGAGGTTCACCGAGATTCGCGTCGGGCTGTTGCCGCCCTGGTGGCGCCAGGCGGCGAGCTGCTCGCAGGCCTTGCGGAGCACGGCGTCGCCGACCGGCACGATGAGCCCGGTCTCCTCGGCCAGGCTGATGAAGTTGCCGGGGCTCACCAGGCCGCGCTCGGGGTTCTGCCAGCGCACGAGGGCCTCGGCCCAGACCTCCTCGGTCTGGCCGTCCTCGGCGGGCTGCAACGGCAGGGCCGCCTGCCACACCACGACGAGCTCGTCGTCGTCGATCGCCCGGCGCAGGGCGGTGGCCTGATCGATGCGCTTGCGGGCCTGGCGACGGAGGTCGTGGTCGTAGAGCTCGGTGCGGTTGGGGCCGGAGCGGGTGGCCCGGTCGATGGCGGCGTCGGCCTCGCGGAGCATGCGGTCGGCCTCCGCGTCGCTGGCGGGGTGCACCGACACGCCGATGCTGGCGGTGGGGCTGAGGGCCACGTCGCCGGAGACGAAGGGGCGGGCGACGGCGACGCGCACCCGGTCGGAGAGGTCGGCGACGTCGTCGATGGTGCCGTCGGTGACGTGCAGCACGGCGAACTCGTCGGCCCGCATGCGGGCGACCACGTCGTCGTCGCCCATGGCCTGGCGCAGGCGACGGGCGACGGACACGATGAGGGCGTCGGCGATGCCGCTGCCGTAGCCGTCGACCAGCTCCTCGAAGCCGTCGAGGTGGACGATCAGCACGGCGACCAGGGGGTCGGCGTCGGCGACCCGGCTGAGGGTCTGCTCGAGCCGATCGCGCAGGAGCGCCCGGTTGGGGAGCCGGGTGAGCGGGTCCTGCAGCCGGAGGTGGTCGGGCTCGAGGTCGGCCCGGGCCCGCTCGAACGACGACGCCACGATGTCGGCGAGGCGTTCGACGAACGCGACCTCGTCGGCGTCGAAGGCGCGCAGGGTGGCCGAGAGCACCGACAGCGAGCCGTGGAACCCCGGCGCCCCGCCGACCACGACCGCCAGACCACTGGCCGGAGGGCTGTCCTCGGGGACGATGCCGCCGAGACGGTGGTCGGTGCGGAGGTCGTCGACGACGAGGGGCGAGCCCTGGGTGACGACGACGGCGTGGAGATCGGCGTGCGGATCGGGGTGGGTCTCGTCGAGCGCGGCCTCGGTGCCGAACCACGCCGCCCGGATCGTGGAGCGTTGGGGGGCGGTGGTCTCGACCAGCACGGCGGAGTCGACCCCGAGGGTCTGCCCCGCGGCCTGGACCACGGCGTCGGCCACGTCGGCCGGGTTGAGGGTGGCCACCGCCAGCAGGGCCAGGCCGATGACGACCTCGTCGCGCTGCAGCTGGGCCTCGAGGCGGTCGGGCACGACCACCAGGGCGGGCTCGCTCGGTGCGGCCGGCACCGGCGCGGCGGGCACCTCGACCACCTCGGGGGCGGGTGCCTCGGCCTCCTCGGGGGCGGGTGCCTCGGCCTCCTTGGTCTCCGGCTCCGGCTCCGGCTCCGATTCGACCACCACGACGACGATCGGCTCGCCGTCCTCGGCGACGGGCTCATCGTCCTCGGCGACGGGCTCATCGTCCTCGTCGGCATCCTCGGCCAGCGTCGGGTCGGGCCCGATCGCCATGAGCACGGTCGGCACGGGGGGCGACTCGGCGGCGACCTGGTCGGCCGGTGGCACCGGCTCTGCCTCGGGCTCTGCCTCGGGCTCTGCCTCGGGCTCTGCCTCGGGCTCTGCCTCTGCCTCTGCCTCTGCCTTGGGCTCGGGCTCGGGCTCGGGCTCGGGCTCGGGCTCGGGCTCGGGCTCGGGCTCGGGCCGGTCGAGCTCGTCGAGGGCGAAGGAGACCTCGGCCGCCAGCCACTCGAGCACGGTGACGGCCTCGTCGGTGAAGCCCGAGATCTCCGGGCTCACCAAGGCCAGGACCCCGATGGTGGTGCCGCCCCGCCGCAGCGGGAGCGCGCACAGCGATCCGGCCAGGCCGGGAGGGGCGAACGGGGCGATGCGGAACGCGGGCTCCAGCATGAGGTCGGGCACCACCACCGACGAGCCCATGGTGACGGCCATCGCCACCGGCTCGTCGTCGCCGAGGCGGGCCGCCAGGTCGTCGACGCCCTCGGCCAGCGGGCCGCTCACCGCCACCGGCCACACGGCGCCGTCGTCGACCTCGCCCACCCAGGCCAGGCTGACCCCGCCGTGGTCGATGGCGACGTCGCAGACCGAGGCGAACAGGTCGGCCTCGGAGTCGGCGTGCAGCACCGCGGCGAGGGCCCGGGCCATCACCGCGTAGAGGTCGGCCAGCTGGGTGATCTGCTTGCCGGCGGTCGAGGGGTCGTCGAGGCCGCGGAGCAGGGCGAGCGACAACGGCCCGTCCTCGCCCCGGAGGGTGGCGATGGCCACGTCGACCGGCACCAGGTGGCCGTCTCGGTGACGGGCCTTGAACAGCCGCCCGGCCCGGTGGGCACCGGGGCCCTTCTGCTCGACGAAGGCCTCGCGGTGGGTGCGGTGCAGGTCGCGCAGGTCCTCGGGGACCAGCTTTTCGAGCCGGCGTCCGACGAGCTTGCCCTCGGGATAGCCGAGCAGCTCGTGCACGGCCTCGTTGGCGGCGACGATGCGGCCGTCGCGGTCGCACACCACCACGGCCTCGGGCCTGGCCCGCAGCGCCTCGGCCGCGACCGAGTCGGACCACCGGGGTGGTCGCTCGCTCCCTGCGGCCTTCCGTGAGCGCGCCCGCGCCATGGATCCTCCCGATCCGTCCCGGCGCCGGTGCGGCCCCGGCGTCTCGGGCGATCGAATGCTACGAGGCACCCGCGCGCGGGCTGTGGACCCTCGCTAGGGCTCGCCGGGGCCGGAGGTCGGGAGGATGGCCTCGGCGAAGGCCAGCAACTCGTCGGCGGGCACCGGGCGGCTCCACAGGAAGCCCTGGCCGCGGTCGCACCCCAGGCCGACCAGCTGATGGCGCTGCTCGTCGGTCTCGACCCCCTCGGCGACGACGAGCAGGCCGAGCGCGTGGGCCAGCTCGATGGTGCCCTTCACGATCGACCAGTCGTGGCGGTGGGTGGTGAGGCCGCTGATGAACATCCGGTCGATCTTCAGCACCGACACGGGGAGGCGACGGAGGTAGCCGAGCGAGGAGTACCCGGTGCCGAAGTCGTCGATCGCCACCCGGAACCCGAGGTCGTGCAGCTCGATCAGCCGGGCGATGGCGCGGTCGGGGTCAGTCATGACTGCGTTCTCGGTGATCTCCAGGATCACGTCGGAGGCGTCGACCCCATGGCGGGACAGCGCCTCGGTGAGCATCGTGACCAGTTCGCGCTGCGCCAGCTGGCGGGGCGAGAGGTTCACCGAGATCTGCGTCGGTGCCGGACGGCCCGATCGCCGCCAGGCCGCGAACTGCGCGAACGCGGCGTCGACGACGAGCTCGCCGATGCCGACGATGAGGCCCGTCTCCTCGGCCAGCTCGATGAACTCGCCCGGCCCGAGCAGGCCCCGCTCCGGATGCTGCCAGCGCACGAGGGCCTCGGCCCAGAGATCGGCGGCGACCCCGCCACCGAACCCGAGGGCGACCTCGGGTTGCCACAGGACCAGCAGCTCGTGGCGCTCGAGCGCTCGCCGGAGCTCGGTCGAGGTGTCGAGGCGGCGGATGGCCCGTTCCCGCATGCGCTCGTCGTAGATCTCATGGCGGTTCCGGCCGGACTCCTTGGCCCGGTACATGGCGGCGTCGGCCTCCCGCAGGAGGGTGTCGGCCACCGCCCCCGGCTGATCGTGCACCGCGATGCCGATGCTGGCGGTCACGAACAGCTCCACGTCGTCGAGCCGCACGGCCGGAGCGAGGGCGGTGGCCAGCGCCTCGGCCCGGTTGGTGACCTCGTCGATCGCCGTCAGTGAGGGGCACAGCACGGCGAACTCGTCGCCGCCCATGCGGGCGAGGGTCTCATCGGGGCCAAGGGCGGATCCGAGGCGCCTGGCGACCTCGAGGAGCAGCCGGTCGCCGGTCTCGTGGCCGTAGGCGTCGTTCAGCTCCTTGAACCGGTCGATGTCGACGATGAGCACGCCGACCAGGCGGTCGACCCAGCTGTTGCGGGCCAGGGCCTGGGTGATGCGGTCGCGGAGCAGCACCCGGTTGGGCAGTCCGGTCAGGGCGTCGCTCAGGCCGAGGCGCGTGAGCTCCCGCTCGGCGTGCTCGCGATCGAAGGCGGCGGCGACGACGTTGGCGAGGGCCTCCAGGAAGCTGACCTCGTCGGGGTCGAAGGTCCGGTGCTCGTGGGAGAGCACGACCAGCGAGCCGTGGATCGCCTGCTGGCTGGCCACCGCCACCACGGCACCGCTGCGGTGCGTGGGCGCCGGGCCGGCCGCGAGCGTGAACCGCGGATCAGCCGCGAAGTCCTCGATGAGCAGGGGATGGCCGACGGCCAGTCCCAGCGCTCCCAGATCGATGCGGCCCTGGCTCCGGGGCGGGCTCTGGACGGGTGACGGTGAGTCGCCCCACGTGGCCCGGACCACCAGCTGGCCCCTGTCGACCGACTCGACGAGCATCACCGAGTCGACGTCGAGCACCGTTCCGACGGCGTCGGCGACGGCGGCCGCCACGGCACCGGTGCCGACGGTGCGCAACGCCAGCTGTCCGACCCGCGCCACCTCGGCCTGCATGCGGGCGCGGGCTTCGAGCCGGGTCTCGGCGGCCACCCGGGCACTGATGTCGGCCGCCACGCCGATCATCCCGACCACGACGTCGTCACGGACGATCGGCGTGTTGGTCACGAGCATCGGGACCGTGCCGACGGGCAGGTGGTACACGAGCTCCCCGGACCAGGGGATCTGGTCGTGGAGCCGCTGCCGGAGCTCGGGGACGAGCTCGTTCTGGCCCTCGAACGGCAGGGTCTCCAGCAGCGATCGGCCGATCACGTCGTCGATGGTCCAGGGGCCCAACGCGAGGGCGGCCTCGTTCATGTAGGTGATCAGGCCGTCGATGTCGCTGGCCACGACCGCGTCGCCCACCGAGGCGAGGATCTCGGATCGGAACCGCACCGCGTCGGCGGCCGCCTTCGCCTCGGTGATGTCGTGGAAGTTGACGAGCATGCCCTCGATGAGAGGGTCGTCGAGGTGGTTGGACGTCCGGATCTCGCACCACCGCCAGCCGCCGTCGCGGTGGGCCAGGCGCATGACGGTGACCGCGGCGCTCTCCTTCTCGGCGAGCATGGCCCCGAGGTCTCGCACGGCCTGCTCGACGTCGTCGGGGTGCACGCCGAAGGCGACACCGCCGACGTAGAACTCCGGCGGGTGGCCGGTCAGGCCGGTGACCCCGTCGCTGATCCAGCGGACGGTGCCGTCCTCCTCCAGGATCGCCACCACGTCGCGGTTGTGGCGCAGCAGGGCGGCCCGCTGGGCGTCGGCCCGACGAGCTTCCTCCCGGGCGGCGGCCTCGGCGTCGCGGTGGGCCAGCGCATCGAGGGCGAAGACCACGTCGGCGACCAACGCCTCCAGGATCCGCACGGCCTGCCGATCGAAGTCGCCGAGCGTCGGGCTGTAGACCACGAACACCCCGATGGGGCCGTCGTCTCGGCGCAACGGCACCGCGCACAGCGACCGCAGGCCGTACCCGAGGGCCTCCTCCCGGTACCGGAAGTGGGGCTCGGTGGTGATGTCGGACACCACGACGGTGGCACCCGCCGACAGGGCCCGTGACGCGGGGCCCGAATCGTCCACGGCGAGCTCGAGCCCGTCGAGATAGCCCAACGCCGGGCCTCTCGCCGCCACCGGCTGCAGCAGGTCGTCGGTGACCAGGCCCATCCACGCCAGGGCGAACCGACCCGGCCGCACGGCCACGTCGCAGACGCCGGCGAACACCTCGTCGACGGAGTCGGCGTGCAGCACCGCCGTGCTCGCCGACGCCAAGAGCTCGTACAGCCCCGTGGAGTCGTCGTCGCGCCCGCTGGCGTCGGTCGTCTCGAGAGGTTCCGTGCCCGGATCCTAGGTCGGTGTGACCGATGTCCGTCGCCCGATCGGCGAGGGCCGGTCGGCCCATCGCCGACACCGCGGGGCTAGAGGCGCTCGATGATGGTGACGTTGGCCTGCCCGCCGCCCTCGCACATGGTCTGCAGGCCGTAGCGGCCGCCCGTGCGCTCGAGCTCGTTGAGCAGGGTGGTCATCAGCCGGGCGCCGGTGGCGCCGAGCGGGTGGCCGAGGGCGATGGCGCCGCCGTTGACGTTGACCTTGGCCAGATCGGCGCCGGTCTCCTTGGCCCAGGCCAGCACGACCGAGGCGAAGGCCTCGTTGATCTCGACGAGGTCGATGTCGTCGAGGGTCAGGCCGGCCTTCTTCAGGGCGTGGGCGGTGGCCGGGATCGGGGCGGTGAGCATCCAGACCGGGTCGTCGGCGAGCACCGAGATGTGGTGGATGCGCGCCCGCGGGGTGAGGCCGTGGTCCTTCAGGGCCTGCTCGCTGGCGATCAGCAGCGACGCCGAGGCGTCGGAGATCTGCGAGGCGCAGGCGGCGGTGAGGCGGCCGCCCTCGACCAAGGTGGGGAGGGAGCGGATCTTCTCCCAGTTGGGCTCGCGGGGGCCCTCGTCGGCGGTGATGCCGTTGACCTCGACGATCTGGCCCTCGAAGCGGCCCTCGGCCCGGGCGCGGATGGCGCGCTCGTGGCTCTCGACGGCGAAGGCCTCCATCTCGTCGCGGGTGCAGTCCCACTTCTCGGCGATCATCTCGGCCGCCGCGAACTGGGAGACCTCCTGGTCGCCGTAGCGGGCGATCCAGCCGGGGGAGGTGCTGAACGGGTCGGGGAAGCCGAACTCCTGGCCGACGACCATGGCCGACGAGATCGGGATCTGTGACATGTTCTGCACGCCACCGGCGACGACGAGGTCCTGGGTGCCGCTCATGACGCCCTGGGCCGCGAAGTGCACGGCCTGCTGCGACGAACCGCACTGGCGGTCGATGGTTGTGCCGGGCACGTGCTGGGGGAGCCCGGCCACGAGCCACGCGGTGCGGGCGATGTCGCCGGACTGGCCGCCGATGGTGTCGACGCAGCCGTAGACGACGTCCTCGACGGCGCCCGGGTCGACGCCCGTGCGGTCGATCAGCGCCTTGATGCTGGCGGCGCCGAGGTCGGCCGGGTGCATCTGGGACAGGCCGCCCCCGCGGCGCCCCACGGGCGTGCGGACGGCGTCGACGATGTAGGCCTCGGGCATGTCAGTTCCTCTTCGTGATCACTTGGCGACGATCGTGCACGACCCGTGCCCGAACAGTCCCTGGTTGATGGCGAGGCCGACGGTGGCCCCTTCGACCTGGTGGCCCTCGCAACGGCCCTGGAGCTGGCGGGTGAGCTCGCACACCTGCGCGATGGCCTGGGCCGGGATGGCCTCGCCGAACGACGACAGGCCGCCGGAGGCGTTGACCGGGATGCGGCCGCCGATGGCGGTGACGCCGTCGCGGACGAGCTTGGCGCCCTCGCCCTCGGCGCACAGGCCGAGGTTCTCGTACCAGTCGAGCTCGAGCGCGGTGGAGAGGTCGTAGACCTCGGCGCAGCTGAGGTCGTCGGGCCCGATGCCGGCCTGCTCGTAGGCGTTGTGGGCCACGGAGTCCTTGAAGCCGAGCGCTGGCGGCGCGATCACGGCGTGGGAGTCGGTGGCGATGTCGGGCAGCTCGAGGCGGACCTGCGGGTAGGTCGGCGTCGTGTTGGAGACGGCCTTGATGCGCACGGTGCCCTCGAGGGTGCCGAGCTTGCGCAGCGCGTACTCGGGCGTGCACACGATCAGGGCGGCGGCGCCGTCGGAGGTGGCGCACACGTCGAGCAGCCGGAGCGGATCGCTGACGATCGGCGACGAGGCGAAGTCGTCCAGCGAGAACTCCTTCTTGAACCGGGCGTTCGGGTTGTGCACGCCGGCCTTGGAGTTCTTGACCTTCACCAGGGCGAAGTCCTCGGGGGTGTCGCCGAAGACGTCGATGCGGCGGCGGGCGTTCAGGGCGAAGAACGCGGGGTTGGTGGCGCCGAGGAGGTGGAAGCGCTGCCAGTCCGGGTCCTCCTTGCGCTCGCCGCCGACCGGGGCGAAGAAGCCCTTCGGGGTGGTGTCGGCGCCGATGACCATGGCCACGTCGGCGAACCCGGCGAGGAGCTGGGCCCGGGCCGACTGGAGGGCCTGGGCGCCCGACGCGCAGGCGGCGTAGGACGAGGAGATCTGGGCGCCGGTCCAGCCCAGCGCCTGGCTGAAGGTGGAGCCGGACACGAAGCCGGGGTAGCCGTTTCGGATGGTGTCGGCACCGGCGACGAACTCGATGTCGCGCCAGGCGACGTCGGCGTCGGCGAGGGCCTCGCGGGCGGCCACCAGGCCGTACTCCACGAAGTTGCGGCCCCACTTGCCCCACGGGTGCATGCCCGTGCCGAGCACCACCAGGTCGCGGTCGTCGCTCACTTGCCGTCCCCCTTCGGGGCGGCGGGCGCCCACGTCCACACCCACTTCTCGACACCCTCTTCGTCGGTGAAGAGGACCTGGAGGTCGACCTCGACCTCCATGCCGATCTCGAGGTCGGCGGCCATGACGCCCCGGGCGACCTGGCCGAGGATCACGAGGCCCTCGGCCTCGAGCTCGACTGCGGCCAGCGCGTAGGGCTCGAACGGCTCGGCGGCCACGTAGGGCGCCGGCGGGGCGTAGTGGTTCTCGGTGTAGGACCACACCTTGCCGCGGCGGGAGAGGGGCGTGGGCTCCAGCTCGGTTCCGTCGCACTCGGGGTTGGGGCAGGCACCCGAGCGGGGCGGGAACACGTAGGTCCCGCAGCTACCGCACTTGGCGCCGATCAGTGTGTAGGGCTCTTCGGTGGTGAACCATCCGTCCACCGCGGGAACCCGTTCCTTGGTCGTCACCCCCACAATCTAACGGGGCGTCAGATTTCCGGCGAAGTGCGACGCGGTGCGAGGGCAGGTCCGGGGACCGCGAGGGCGGGGCCGGTAGCGTCGATGCGGTGATCGTCGACTGTGCGGCCTACCGGGACGGGAAGCGGATCACCGGCACCCTCGACGTCGAGGCGGGGGCCCGGGCACGCGAGCAGCCCGACACCTTCGTGTGGCTCGGCCTGCGCATGCCCTCGGCGGAGGAGCTCGGCCACACCTTCCACTGCTTCGGCATCGAGGAGCCCGAGGTCGACGAGGTGCTCCGGCCCCACGAGCGCCCGGTCCTGGCCGTCGAGGACGACGCCACGACGCTCGTGCTGCGCACCGCCCGGTACGACGCCGCCAACGAGGAGGCCAAGCTCGGCGAGATGTCGGTGCTGCTCGGGCACGACTTCGTGATCAGCGTGCGCCACGGCCAGGCCAGCCCGCTCAGCAACCTCCGGCACGACCTCATCCGCGACCCCGAGTACCTCGCGCTCGGCCCGTCCGCGGTGCTCGCCGCCATCGTCGAGCAGGTCGTCGACGACTACCAGCCCGTGCTCGACGGCTTCGAGCACACGGCCGTCGCGGTCGAGTCCGAGGTGTTCGGCGGCGACACCGGCATCCGGGCCGGTCGCCACATCTACAGCCTGCGCCGGGCGCTGCGCGAGCTGGTCGTGGCCGTCGAGGCGCTCGAGGACCCGTTGGCCCGACTCCTGCGCCGGCAGCGGGGTCGGTGGCACCCCGACGTGATCGGCACGCTCGAGGAGTCCTACGACCAGCTGACCCGCACGATCGGCCGCGCCCGTTCGCTGTCGGACCTGCTCGCCAGCGCCCTCGACGCCAACGTGGCCCAGATCTCGGTGCAGCAGAACGAGGACATGCGGAAGATCTCGGCGTGGGTCGCCATCGCCGCGGTGCCCACCATGATCGCCGGCATCTACGGAATGAACTTCCAGCACATGCCCGAGCTCGAGGCCGAGATCGGCTATCCGCTCGTGCTCACGCTGATGGGGCTCGTGTGCTTCCTGCTGTACCGCCGCTTCCGCAGGGCTGGCTGGCTCTGACGACACCGGCCCTCGGGGGCCCGACCGGGAGGAACGCCGTGGAAGAGACCGAGCACCTGCGCAAGGCCTACGCCGTGCGGCGGGCCGTGCTGGGCGACGCCTACGTCGACTCGGTGACCGGCGACCCCGACCCGGCCGCCGCCGACTTCCAGGACCACCTCACCGCCCAGGCCTGGGGGGCGTGGGCCCGAGGCGGGCCGCTGTCGCTGCGCGACCGCAGCCTGCTCGTGCTGGCCATGACCGCGGCGCTCGGGCGGATGGAGGAGTTCGGCATCCATGTGCGGGCGTGCGCCCGCGCCGGGGTCACCGACGCCGAGCTCGACGAGCTCCTGTTCCAGATCGCCGGCTACTGCGGCGGGCCGGCCGCCCTGGCGGCGCGGCGGGAGATCCTCGGCATGCGCGCCGAGCGGGACGCCACCCCCTGAGGACGGTTCGCACCCGTTTCTGACGCTCCGTCAGACCCGAGGGCGCCGGGCTAGTGTCTCCGGCGATCTGTGCCGCCGTGGCCCCCCGGGGCCCCGTCGGTCGGCCCGCTGAACCTGCCGGAGCCAGAGACGTGCCACTGCCAGAACGACCGCTGACCGGCGACCATGCCACCCTCACCGAGCTGTTCGACGACGTCGTCGCGCAGGCCGGCGAGATCGAGGCCTTCGTCGACGGCGACCGGCGCATCACCTTCGCCGAGTGGGCCCGTGCCGCCGACGGCGTGGCCACCCGCCTGGCCTCGATGGGCGTGGGGCCCGGCGACATCGTGGGCATCCGCCTCCCGTCGTCGATCGACTACGCCATCGCCTACCAGGCCATCATTCGGCTGGGGGCCGTCACCAGCGGCATGAACCCCCGCCTCGGCGTGGCCGAGACCGCCCACATCCTGGCCAAGAGCACGCCGAAGGTCGTCGTCACCGACGACGAGCTCGAGGGAGTCACCCGCCTCACGCTGTCCGAGCTGGCCGACGCCTCGGGTGACGAGCCCTTCACCGCCCGGCCGAGCGTCGTCGACACCGACCCGGTGGCGATCGTGTGGACGAGTGGCACCACCGGCCAGCCCAAGGGTGCGGTGTTCGACCATGCCTGCATGCGGGCCATGGCCGCCGCCGCCGGGCCTCTCTCCCAGGTCGGCGACCGCCGCATCTCGCCGCTGCCCTTCGCCCACGTCGGCTACATGACCCGGGTCTGGGACGAGCTGATGCACGTGATCACCACGATCATCACGCCGAGCCCCTGGACCCCCGCCGCCGCCATCCGCCTGATGGCCGACGAGCGCGTCACCGTCGGCCAGGGCGTGCCCGCCCAGTGGCAGATGATCCTCGCCCACCCCGACCTCCCGGCCGCCGACCTCTCGGCGCTGCGCATCGTCAGCAGCGGTGCCGCACGCGTGCCACCGGAGATGGTCGCCGCCATGCACGAGACCTTCGGCTGCCCGATGGTCGTGCGCTACACGAGCACCGAGGCCTGTGTCTCCACCGGCACATCGCTCGCCGACCCCGACGAGGTCGTGTGCACCACCGTCGGCACGCCCGGCTCCGGTGTCGAGATGGAGCTGCGGGCCGACGAGGGGCGCGGCCCGATCGTGCCGCAGGGCGAGGTCGGCACGGTGTGCCTGCGCAGCCGGGCGATGATGCGCGGCTACTGGCTCGAGCCCGAGCTCACCGCCGCGGCGATCGACCCCGACGGGTGGCTGCTCACCGGCGACCTCGGCTTCCTCGACGAGCGGGGCGACCTGCACCTCGCCGGCCGCAGCACCGAGATGTACATCCGGGGTGGCTACAACATCTACCCGGTCGAGATCGAGAACTGCATGGGTGGCCACGCCAAGGTCGACCGGGTCGCCGTGTGCGGCACGGCGGCACCGGTGCTGGGCGAGATCGGCGTCGCCTTCGTGGTCCCCGCCGACGCCGGTGACCCCCCGACGCTCGACGAGCTGCGGGCGTGGTGCAGGGCGAACCTCGCCGACTACAAGGCGCCCGACTGCCTCGTGCTCGTCGACGAGCTGCCCCTCACCGCCATGTCCAAGATCGACAAGCGGGCCCTGGCGCCCGCTGCCGCCGAGGCCGAGAAGGCCTGGGAACGCTGACCGGCCCCCCGGTCCACAACGAGGAGAAACGACACCGATGGGAATCTGCGACGGACGAGTGGTCGTCATCACCGGCGCCGGGCGTGGGCTCGGCCGGGCCCACGCCCTGGCCTTCGCCGCCGAGGGCGCCAAGGTCGTGGTGAACGACCTGGGCGCCTCGCTCCAGGGCGAGGGCGTCGACCTGAGCCCGGCCCAGGAGGTCGTGAACGAGATCGTCGCCAACGGCGGCGAGGCGATCGTCAACGGCGACGACATCAGCGACTGGGACGGCGCCGGCTCCCTGATCGACGCCGCCATCGACACCTTCGGCGGCCTCGACACCGTGGTCACCAACGCCGGCATCGTCCGGGACCGCATGTTCGTGAACATGACCGTCGACGACTGGGACGCCGTGATCCGTGTGCACCTCCGGGGCACCTTCTGCCCGGTGAAGCGGGCCGTCGAGTACTGGCGGGCCGAGTCCAAGGCCGGTCGCCAGCGCGCCGGGCGCATCATCACCACCTCGTCGGGCGCCGGGCTCATGGGCTCGATCGCCCAGACCAACTACTCGTCGGCCAAGGCCGGCATCGCCACCTTCACCATCAACATCGCCGCCGAGCTCGGCCGCATCGGCGTCACCGCCAACTCCATCGCCCCCTCGGCCCGTAGCCGCATGACCGAGGGCGCCTTCGCCGAGATGATGGCGCCGGTCGAGTCCGGCTTCGACGCCATGGACCCCGCCAACATCAGCCCGATCGTGGTGTGGCTCGGCAGCGAGCAGAGTGGCGACGTCACCGGCCGCGTGTTCGAGTGCGCCGGCGGCGAGCTGAGCGTGGCCGACGGGTGGCAGCACGGCACGCCGGTCGACAAGGGCGACCGCTGGGACCCCGCCGAGCTCGGCCCGGTGGTCGCGCAGCTCCTCGCCGACGCGCCCCGCCCGGCTCCGGTCTACGGCACGGAGTAGGCGGCCCGGCTCGTGGTGGTCGATCGAGGGCGCTCCGCCGGAGGGGCCGACGACGTGGTCGCGACCGATGGCCGCGTCATCGGCCGCCGCGCCATCCAGACCCGGAGGCGCATCCTCGACGCCACCGCCGCGCTGCTGCGCGAGCAGGGAGCCCTCGACCTCAAGGTCATCGACGTCGCCCGGGAGGTCGGCACCTCGCCGGCCACCTTCTACCAGTACTTCGCCGACGTGGAGGACGCCATCCTCTGCCTCGCCGGCGAGCTGGTCGAGCGGGTGCCGGAGTTCGCCGGCCGCATCGACGCCAGCTGGACGGAGCCGGGGGGCCTCGACCGGGCCCGCGCCCTGGTCGACGACTACATCCGCTTCTGGGACGAGAACGGCGCCGTGCTGCGGATCATGCACCTGCGTGCCGACGAGCGCGACAAGCGCTTCCAACGGATCCGCGTGGCCTACAACGACCAGTTCATGAAGGCCATGGTGGCGCTGGTGCACCGGGCCCAGGCCGACCGCCGGCTGCCGGCGGTGATGGATCCCGAGGCGGCGGCCGGGGCGATGCTCGCCGTGATCGACCGGGTGCCCAGCTACCGCGAGTCGTTCGAGCGGCGGGGCACCTCGCGCGAGGCCATGGTCGAGACCATCGCCCGCATCCTCTACGGCACCCTCACCGGCCCCAACTTCTGACCCCGGCTCGCGCTCCGGCCCGGCCCACGTCGCCAAGCTGGCTCAATCCGTTGCGGAGACCGCAACGAATTGAGCCACCTCGGGCAGGTGGGGCTACCAGCCGCGGTAGCGGACGTCGCGGCGCTCCTTGAACGCGGCCACGCCCTCCTGGAAGTCGGCGGTGTACGACGCCATCTCCTGGGCCCAGGCCTCGTCCTCGAAGGCGGCGCCGCGCGACGACTCCATGCTCCGGTTGAGCAGCCACTTCGAGAGCATCAGCGCCTTGGTGGGCGACTCGGCCAGCAGGCCGGCCCACTCGGCGGCCGCGGCGTGCAGCTCGGCGCCGGGCACGACCTTGTTCACCAGGCCGATGCGCTCGGCCTCCTCGGCCTTGACGTCACGGCCGAACAGGATGAGCTCCTTGGCCTTCTGCAGCCCGACGAGGCGGGGGAGCATGTAGGCGCCGCCGCCGTCGGGGGTGATGCCCCGGCGCACGAAGACCTCGATGAACTTGGCGTTGTCGGCGGCGATCACGAGGTCGGCGGCGAAGGCGATGTGGGCGCCGATGCCGGCGGCGGTGCCGTTGACGGCGGCGATGACCGGCTTCTCGCAGTCCATGATCGAGGCGACGAGGCGCTGGGCGCCCCGCTTGATGTTGCGGCCGACGTCGCCCAGGGCCTTCTCCGGCGCGTCGTCGGGCCCGGGGTTCACCGGGATGCGCGAGACCCGCAGGTCGGCGCCGGTGCAGAAGTGCTTCTCGCCGGCGGCGGTGATGACGACGGCCCGCACGTTGAGGTCGCCGCTGGCGGCCTCCATGAGCTCGATGGTGCGGTTGCGCTGGTCAGGGGTGATGGCGTTGGCGGCGTCGGGGCGGTTGAGGGTGAGCCACGCCACGCCGTCGTCGCCGACCTCCCACAGCAGGTCCTGGTTCTCGGTGTCGCTCATGGTCGATTCCCCTGTCGAAGGTCGGTCGCCGCGGGCACGGCACGGTCAGCGTTTCTACCAGAACGGCCTCAGCGGCCTTCCCGCTCCAGGCGCATCCAGAGGTGCCGCACGCCGGTGTGGCGGTTGCTCCGGGTCCACTCCACCGGTCGGGTCATCTCGATGGTGGGGAAGGCGGGCAGCAGCTCCTCGAACATGACGGTCATCTCCAGCCGGGCCAGGTTGGCGCCGAGGCAGTGGTGGATGCCGTGGCCGAAGGTGAGGTGCGGGTTCGGGTTGCGGGTGATGTCGATCTCGCCGGCCCGCTCGAAGGCGGCGTCGTCGCGGTTGGCCGATCCTTCCCACACCACGACCTTGTCGCCGGGGGCGATCGCGTTGCCGCCCAGCTCGGTGCGGCGGGTGGCGGTGCGGCGCTTCGACGGCGAAGGGGTGGTCCAGCGCAGCAGCTCGTCGACCGCGGTCGGCATCAGCGACGGGTCGGCCCGGAGCAGGGCCAGCTGGTCGGGCCGCTGGACCAGGGCCGCCAACCCGCCGGCGATGGCGTTGCGGGTGGTCTCCGACCCGGCCGCGAACAGCAGCGAGAAGAAGGCGTAGAGCTCGGCGTCGGTGAGGCGGGGCGGGTCGACGTCGTCGAGGGTGGCCTGCACCACGAGCGAGAGCATGTCGTCGCCGGGGTCGACCCGCTTGGCCGCCACCAGCTCGGCGCCGTAGGCCTGCATGCGGGCCCGGGCGTCGTCGTTGGCGGTGTCGGGCTCGAAGGCCTTGCGCGACCCTCGGTAGTCGAAGCCCGGTTCGACGGCCTCGAACAGCCAGTGGCGCTCCTGCTCCGGGACTCCGAGCAGGATGCAGATCATCTGCATCGGCAGCTCGGCGGCCACCTCGACCAGGACGTCGACCTCCTCGCCGTCGGGCACGGCGTCGAGCAGGGCCCGGGTGCGACGCCGCAGCTCCTGCTCGAGCGACCGCACCATCTTCGGCGTGAGCCCCGAGCTCACCAGCCGCCGGATCCGGGCGTGGCGGGGGTCGTCCATCATGTTGAGCACCTGGCCCGCCACGGGCAGGTCCTGGATGAGGGTGCCGCCGTTGGGCCGGTCGCCGCCGGTCTCCGACGAGTAGGTGTCGGGGTCGTGGAGGACCGTCAGCACCTCGCCGTAGGTGGCGACCGACCAGAACCCCTCGCCGTCGGGCGTGTGCCCGGTGGGCTCGTGCCACCACACCGGGGCCTCGCGCCGGTGGACCTCGAACAGCGCGTGCGGGAACCCGTCCGCGAAGTTGTCGAGGTCGGTCAGGTCGATCGAGTCCAGTTCCCCCACAGGCCCACGTTAGGTTGTCGACCCGGCCGAGGTGCCGGTGCCCGGCACGCGTCGGGAGGGGACAGAGGGGGAGCGGCATGGACCGCGAGAAGCTGCAGAGCCTGTTCGACCTGACCGGTCGCACGGCCATCGTCACGGGAGGCACGAGGGGCATCGGGCGGGCGATCGCCGAGGGCTTCGTCGCCGCCGGCGCCAACGTCGTCGTGGCCAGCCGCAAGGCCGACGCCTGCGCCGAGACCGAGGCCCACCTCGTCGCCATGGGCGGGCAGGCGCTCGGCGTGCCGACCCACCTCGGCGAGATCGACGGCGTCAACGCTCTGGTCGAGGCGACCGTCGAGCGCTTCGGCGGCATCGACATCGTCGTGAACAACGCGGCCAACGCCCTCGCCCTGCCCCTCGGGGAGCTCACCCCCGAGGCGTGGGACAAGTCGTTCGGCGTGAACCTGCGGGGTCCGGTGTTCCTGGTCCAGGCCGCCCTCCCGTACCTCGAGCGCAGCGAGCACGCCTCGGTGGTCAACGTCATCTCGGCGGGGGCGTTCCTCGCCTCGGCCAACGGCTCCATGTACGCCGCGGCCAAGGCGGCCCTCATGTCGTTCACCCGGGCCATGGGCTCGGGCTTCGCCGCCCGTGGCATCCGCGTCAACGCGCTGGCCCCCGGCACGGTGAACACCGACATGGTGCGCAACAACCCGCCCGAGGCCCAGCAGCGCATGGCCGACGCGTCGCCGATGAAGCGCATGGCCGACCCCGACGAGATGGTCGGCCCGGTCCTGCTGCTGGCCTCCGACGCCGGCAGCTTCATCACCGGTCAGTGCATCCTGGCCGACGGCGGGATGGTGCCCCACTAGGAGCCGGTGCCCGGGCCCGTCGGCGGGCACCGAGCACGGTCGCGGCGCACGGGTCTACCGTTCCGCCGTGGCCGGAGAGGACGAGGACTTCGACGTCGAGGCGTGGAACGAGCGCTTCCACGCGTCACCGTCCGGTCCCGCCGGCCCGCCCCGGGTGCGCACGCGCCGGCTCCACCCCTCCGAGCCGCCCGCCTCCGGGGAGGCCTCCGACGACGAGCGGTTCGACGACGACCTGTTCGGCGACCGCCTCGAGGGCACCGAGGCCGTGGTCGAGGAGGGCTTCCCCGCCTTCGAGCACAACCAGTGGACCGTCGAGGGCGAGATCGAGCGCTTCGGTGCCTTCGGTCGCGGCGTCTCCGCGTCACGGGGCTGGAAGCGGGGCGTCGCGCTGGGCCTGCTCACCCTGCTGCTGTTGCCCATCCTGATCCAGGTCGCGCAGATCGTGGCCCGGCTCGTCTCCTAGCTAGGCTCGCGTCGTGCCGCTCTACGAGTACCGCTGCCCGATCTGCGACGAGACCTTCGAGGCCCGCCGGCCGATGGCCGAGGCCTCCGACCCCATCGAGTGCCCGCAGGGCCACGTGGGCTCGCGTCGGCTGCTGTCGATGTTCGCCTCGGTGGGCGGGGCCTCCCAGGCGCCTGCGCCGTCGTCGGCGCCGCGCCCCTCGGGTGGCGGCTGCTGCGGCGGCATGTGCGGCTGCTGAGCCGGCCGTCGCTCAGCTCCAGAACTGCTCGATGATCCTCGTGACGTAGGCGTCGTCGGGGGCCACCCCGTCGAACAGCATGCGGTGGTAGAGCAGGGCCGGGCCGATGCCCGTGAGCAGCTCCACGTCGCTGTCGGCCGGCAGCTGCCCGGCCTCGACCGCCCGGCGCACCCGGGCCTCGAGCTCCTCGCGGCGGGGCTCGACCAGCCGGGCCCGGAACGCCTCGGCCAGCTCGGGATGGCGGGTGATGTCGGACGCGAGGGCCGTGGCCAGGCGCCCGTCGACCCCGCGCAGGGACTCGGCCATGGCCCGCAGCATGGTGGCCATGTCGGCCCGGATGTCGCCGGTGTCGACGCGGTGGGCCTTGGCCGGAGCCAGGTGCTCGATGGTGTCGAGCACCATCGAGACCTTGTCGGGCCACCGCCGGTAGATGGCGTTCTTGCTGACCCCGGCGGCCTGGGCCACGGCCTCGATGGTGATGCCCTCGTAGCCCCCCTCGGCCAGCATGGCGCCGGTGGCCTCCAGCACGGCGTGATCGACGTTGGGGTCACGCGGGCGGCCCACGGGTCGCGGCGCGGTGGTGGGCTCGATCACCTCCGGAGCTTGCCAGCCCCGGACGCGGCGCGCTCGTCCCGGCGGGCGGGCCGGCCTCAGCCTTCGGGGTCGGTGCGCTCGTAGCGCCAGCCGGACTCGACCATCCAGAGCCGGTGCCGCGGGCCGGGGACGTCGACGTCGTCGGTTCCGTAGGCGGCGTCGCCCTCGTACATGGCGACCATGCCGCCCTCGACCCCGGCGAACGACGTGGCGAAGTGCTCGGGGCGGCGGGCGGAGTAGAACGCCAGCGCCTCGGCCGCGGTGACGAAGGGGCGGAGGTGCTCGAGGGTGATGAACTGCGGGGGCGCCAGCTCGATCTCGCCGGCGTTGCGAGCGTCGATGGCCGCGGCGGGCCGGAGCCAGCCGAGCTCGTGGATCTCGCCGCCGTCGGCCTGCAGGTCGGCGATCTCGGCCGGTGCCGGCCCCAGGAAGAAGTAGGTGGCGAAGCGCTTCGGGGCCTGGATGGGCGGGGTCCAGTGCGAGATCAGCACCAGCGACGCCGCCTCGATCACCGCGCCGGTCTCCTCGGCGGCCTCGCGGACCGCGGCCTGGCGGGCGGCGTCGAGCATGCGGCGGTCGCGCAGGTCGGTGACGGGCTCCCCGTCCCAGTCGCCGGGGTCGACCCGACCACCCGGGAACACCCACGCGCCACCGGCGAAGGCGAGACGGGAGTTGCGGCGGGCCATGAGCACCTCGACGCCCTCGGTGCCGTCGCGCACCAGCACGGTGGTGGCGGCCGGGACCGCCTCGGGGACCTTCTCGCCGTCGGGCCGCTCACGCCGCCACGATGTGTCACCGGTTGCCATGGTCCCCCTCGTCGCCGGCCGTCAGGCCAGGCCCAACCGGCGCAGCATCGCGACCGGAACGCCCCGATCATCCCCCGAGATGCGGGCGGCGCGCTCGACGTTGACCTCGTCGAGGTCGCGGTCGGCCCAGTCGTCCCAGGGGCCGTCGGGGATCCGGCGGGGGTCGCCGTCGGCGTCGGCGACCGCGTAGAGGTAGGCCTGCACCGCCGTGACGTGGTCGGGGCCGCCCACCGGGCCGACGCCGGGGATCACCACCGTGGCCTGCTCGCGCAGCTCGCCGAGGGTGTCGGCCCAGGCCTCGGGATCGCCGTCGTAGGCGTTGGGCGTGGTGCCGAACGTGGCCATCGCCCCGGCGAAGAGCACGCCGGCCGACGGCACCAGCACGACCAGGTTCTGGTCCTGGTGGCCCTGCACCGGCACCGCGCAGACCGCGGGCGTGAGCCACGCTGCGGCGTCGACGATGTGGGAGACCGGCCGGGTGGCGAACTCCTCGTCGTAGTCGTGGGCGTAGCCGGGCACGAGCCGCCGGTAGGCGTCGACGGGCACCGGCTGCTCGAGCAGGGCGCTGGTCTGGGGCCGCCCGTAGCGGGCCGCCATCCAGAACACGGCCGAGCCGCCCACCGACTCGACGTGGCTGGAGCTGTAGACCACCCGGCGCACCGGCACCCCGAAGCGCTGCAGGGCCTGGTTGAGGGCCCGGGCCGCGGAGGGCGCCGACAGCGTGTCGACCAGGGTGATGCCGTCGTCCTCGACGACCACCCCGACGTTGGGCCCGGGGCGGCCCCGACCGTCGGTGCCGATCCAGACCCACACCCCGGGGGCGACGGGCTCGAGCGAGCCGGCGTCCGGGGCGACGGGGCCGACGTCGGGGGTGGGAGGCATGGGGCCGAGCTCGGTCATGGCGAAACGAGCCTAAGGCCCTTGCGCTCAAGGCCGTGAGCGGTACGGTCGACACTTGCTGGGCCCCTGCGTCGACCGGGGAGGAGGATCGCCATGTCTGACGTCCCGGTGGACGATCACCAACCCCACCACGTGTCCGCCCCGTTGGTGAAGCTGCGCGAGGCGATGCACCCGGCCGACGCCGTGCTGTGGAGCATCGAGCACGACCCCGTGCTCCGCTCGACGATCACCGCCATCGGCCTGTTCGACAAGGCGCCCGACTGGGAGCGCCTCGTGGCACGCCTCGAGCAGGCCGTCATCGACGTGCCCCGCCTCGGCCAACGGGTCGTCACGACCCCCTTCGGCCTCGGCCCGCCGCGGTGGGTGACCGACACCCAGTTCGACCTCTCGTACCACCTGCGCCGCGTCGAGGCCCCCGAGCCGCGGGACCTCTCGGCGGTGCTGGCGATCGCCCAGCCCATCGCCATGGCCGCCTTCGACCGCGAGCGCCCGCTCTGGGAGTTCACCGTCGTCGAGGGGCTCGCCGACGGCCGGGCCGCGCTGATCCAGAAGATCCACCACTCGCTCACCGACGGCGTCGGTGGGGTCGAGCTCGCCCTGGCGCTGCTCGATGACCGCCCCGACGTCCCGATCGACCACCCGCCCGCGGTGCGTCACCCGCGCCCGGGCGAGCTCCCCGGAGCGGTCGAGCTGCTGGTGCGGGCCTTCACCGAGCAGGTGGGCGGGGCGGCGCGCATGGTCGGCTCGCTCCCCGGCACCGCCCTGCGGGTCGTGCCCCAGCTCGGCGAGCTGGTCCCGTCGACGTGGCGCCTCCTCAGGCCCATCGCCGCCCCCGCCTCCACGGTGCTGCACGGCCGCAGCCTCACCCGTCGCCTCGGCGTGCTCGAGGTTCCGGTGGAGGACCTGCGCCGCGCCGGCAAGGTCGCCGGCGGCAGCATCAACGACGCCTTCCTCGCCGCGGTCGTCGGCGGGGTCAGCCGCTACCACACGCACCACGCCGTGAACCTCGAGCAGATCCGCATCACCATGCCGATCAACCTGCGCGCCGACTCCGACGACTTCGTGGGCAACCGGTTCACCCCCGCCCGCTTCTCGGCCCCCGGCGACATCGAGGACCCGGTCGAGCGGATGAAGGTGATCGGCGCCCTGGCCCGCGCCTGGCAGCACGAGCCGGCCATCGAGTTCAGCGACGGCCTCGCCGCCGCCCTCGACCTGCTGCCGGCGCCGGTCACCGCCGCGGTCTTCCGGGCCATGCTCGCCAACGTCGACATGGTCTGCAGCAACGTGCCGGGCATCCCGATGCGGTCGTGGATCGCCGGGGCGGAGATGATCCGCGAGTACCCGTTCGCTCCGGCCTCGGGCGCGGCGCTGTCGGTGACGATGATGTCCCACGGTGAGACCGCCTGCATCGGCGTGGCGTGCGACGTCGCCGCCGTCGACGACCCGGCCCTGCTGTGCGAGTGCCTCCACGAGGCCCTCGGCGAGATCGTCGCGGTGGGCTACCGGGCGTAGAGCGCCTCGACCACGTCGGCGTACTTGCCGGCCACCACGCCACGCTTCACCTTCAGCGTGGGGGTCAGCTCGCCGCCGGCGACGGTGAGGTCGTGCGGGAGCACGTGCCACCGCTTGATGCCCTCGACGCGGGCGTGCTCGAGGTTCACCCGGTCGACGCTCTCGCCGACCTCGCGGAGCACGTCGGGGTCGGTGGTCAACGCCTCGATGGTGCCGCTGCGGCCGTGGTGCGCGGCCCACTCGAGCACCGCCTCGGAGTCGAGGGTGAGCAGGGCGGTCAGGTACGGGCGCCCGTCGCCGATCACCACGGCCTGGGAGATGAGCGGCTCGTAGCGCAACCGGGTCTCGATCTCCTGGGGCGAGATGTTCTTGCCCGAGGCGTTGATGATGAGGTCCTTCTTGCGGCCGGTGATGGTGAGGTAGCCGTCGATGTCGAGCGCACCGAGGTCGCCCGTGTGCATCCAGCCGTCGGCGTCGAGCAGCTCAGCCGTGCTGGCCTCGTCGAGGTAGTACCCGGTGGTGACGTTGGCGCCGCGGGTGAGGATCTCGCCGTCGTGGGCGATGCGGACCTCCACGCCGGGCATGGGGCGCCCGACCGTGCCGAAGCGCAGCGCCCCTGGCGGGCCCATCGATGTGGCGCCGCAGTTCTCGGTCTGGCCGTAGACCTCGGCGATCGGAAGGCCGAGCCCCTCGAACCAGCGCAGCAGGTCGGGGTGGACCGGGGCGGCGCCCGACACGAGGTAGCGGGCCTTGTCGAGGCCCAGCTCCTTGCGGATCGTGCGGCCGATCACCGCGTCGAGGGCCTTGTACTGGACGCCTTCGCTGACCGACAGCGCCGGCCCCGAACCGGTGACGCGGCCCTTGCGGGCGGCGAGGTGGAGGTAGCGCTCGGCCAGCACCCGCTCGGGCTTGGGGAGGCCCTCGACCTTCTCCCGCACGCCCTCGCGGAACTTCTCCCACACCCGGGGCACGGCGAAGAAGATGGTGGGGCGGCACGCCTGCAGGTCCTCCTGCACCGAGGCCAAGCTCTCGGCGAACCAGGTCTCGCCGCCGGCGAGCACCTCACCGAAGTCGCTGACGGTGCGCTCGGCGATGTGGCTGAGCGGGAGGAACGAGAGGAAGCGGTCGTCGGGCCCGATGGGCACGACCCGCGTGATGTTGTCGATGTTGGCGGCGATGTTGCCGTGGGTGAGCACCACGCCCTTGGGTCGCCCGGTGGTGCCGGACGTGTAGACGATCGTCGCCAGGTCGTCGAGGTGGATGGCGTGGTTGCGGTCGTCGAGCACCGTCGGGTGCTCGGCCAGCTCGTCGGCGGCCAGGGCCTGGAGGTCGTCGAGGTCGCCGACGAACTCGTGGTCGAGGCCCTCGCCCCGGTCGAACACGAAGACCCGCTCGAGTATCGGTAGCTCGTCGCGCCGCAGGAGCACCTTGGAGAGCTGGTCGAGGTTCTCGACGAACAGGAACCGGCAGCCCGAATGGCTGAGGACGTAGGCGACCTGGCTCGAGGAGTTGGTCGGGTAGACGGGCACCGTGACGCCGCCCGCGGCGAGGATGCCGAGGTCGGCCAGGTGCCATTCGCGGCGGTTGCCCGACAGCACGCCCACGCGGTCGCCCGGCTCGAGGCCCAGGTGGATCAGCCCGGCGGCCACCTGGCGCACGGCCATGGCGTAGCCGTCCCAGGTCATGGTCTCCCAGCCGTCGCTGCCGTGACGGCGCAATGCCGGGCGCGGCCCGTAGCGGGCGGCGTTGCGCCAGAAGATGTCGACGATGGTGCTGTCCGCGGGGTGATCGGCCACGGTCTCACGCTACCCAGTGCCGCCACCCTTGACCCGGGGCGTTGGTCATCGAGCGAGGGGGCCCGACGGGTCCTCGTGGGCGCTAGCGTCGCCTGCCGTGGCCAATCACAAGAAGACGGCGAAGCCCCGGAAGCCCCAGCACCACCTGCCGAAGGTGGGCACGCCGGCCGACAACCGGTACCGCCAGAAGCGCAGCCGTCAGGACGTCGTCGACTTCGGCGTGAACCGGGGCCGCGGCGGCTCCCCGTGGGCCCTGATCATCGGCATCGTGGTCGTGGCGGCGCTGGTCATCGGCGTCATCGGCCTGATCATCCTCACCTGAGCCGGGCGGCGGTCGCATGAGCGGGACCGACGGCGGCGACGCCGCCGAGTGGGTGCCGGTGACCTTCGAGCGGTACGACCACGTGACGGGGCCGTTCTTCCACGGGACGAAGGCTGTGCTCCGGGTCGGCGACGAGCTCGTCGCCGGCGAGGCCTCCAACTTCCAGGAAGGCCGCGTCTCCAACAACGTCTACTTCGCCGCGCTGGTGGAGACCGCCGTCTGGGGAGCCGAGCTGGCCACCGCGCTCGCCGGCATCGACGAGCGGGGTCACGTCTACGTCGTCGAGCCCCTCGGCCCCTTCGAGGACGACCCCAACGTCACCAACAAGCGGTTCCCCGGCAACGTGACCCAGTCGTACCGCTCCCGCCATCCGCTGCGGGTGGTCGGTGAGGTCGACGACTGGGAGGGCCATCCGCCGGAGGTGTTGCAGGGCATGCTCGACAACCTCGAGCGGCTCCGGGCGCAGGGCCTCGACGTCATCGAGGACTGAGCCCGTCGCGAGCCGGCCACCACGGCGCCGGCCCGCCTCGGGGTTCAGACCGTGCCGACGATGCCGCCGTCGACGGGGATGACCGTGCCCGTGAGGTAGGAGCCGGCCCGGGAGCACAGGAAGATGGCGGTTCCGGCCATGTCGTCGGGCTCGCCGATGCGCTTCAGTGGGATCTGCTCCCTGATGGCGTCGCCAAACGCCTCGAGGGTCGCGGCCATCATCTTCGACTCGAAAGGCCCGGGGGCGATGGCGTTCACCGTGATGTTGTCCGGGGCGAGCCGGGCGGCGAGCACCTTGGTCATGTGGTGCACCGCGGCCTTCGAGGCGGAGTACGAGTAGGTCTCGAGCTGGGGTACCCGGATGCCGTCGACCGAGCCGATGTTGACGACCCGGGCCGGGTGCTCGTGGGTGCCCGCGGCGGCGAGCGCGGGGCGCAGGAACCGGGTGAGGTGGAACACGCCCTTCACGTTCAGGTCGAGCACGCGGTCCCAGGCGGCGTCGTCGAAGTCGTCGAGCGGTGCGCCCCAGGTGGCGCCGGCGTTGTTGACGAGGATGTCGAGGCGCCCAGCTTCGAGGTCGATGACCTCGTCGGCCAGGCGTCGGCACTCGTCCTCCCGGGAGAGGTCGGCGGGGAGGGCGTGGCACTCGCCCAGCTCACCGAGCTCGGCCGCCACCCGCTCGCAGACCTCGGCCTTGCGGGAGGAGACGTAGACCTTCGCCCCGGCCTCGACGAAGCCGCGGGCGATCATGAGGCCGATGCCCCGGCTCCCGCCGGTGACGAGCGCGGTGCGTCCCGAGATGTCGAAGAGGTCGCTCACGTGGTGCCCTCCGGGGGCGTCGGCGCCCGGCGGCCCGGGCGGGCGGTCACTCGGTCGGGATGTCGATCAGCAGGTGCTTGGAGAGGTCGCCGTAGAGCCGCGGGCCCATGCGCTTCTCGACGTAGCGCCACCGCCCGTCGACCTTCTCGAAGCTGTCGACGTAGCCGCCGGCGATGATCGGCTGCAGCGCCAGTTCGTCGGTCTGCTGCAGCACCGTGAAGCGGGCCCGGCAGGTGGCCCGCAGCCCGTCGTCGGAGAACTCGATGATGGGGTTGGTGAGCACGTGCTGGCTCTTCGGCGTGCCGTCGGGGTACTTGCGGGTCGTGGCCGTGTAGAGCCCCGCCACCGCTGCGGCCCCCGTGGCCATCGGCGTGCCGTCCTCGGCACTGATCGAGCCGTGGGCGAAGAGCTCGCCGATTCCGTCGTAGTCCCCTGCGTCGATCAGCTCCGCATAACGGTAGAGCAGGTTCTCGATGTCCCCCCGGGCGTCGTTCATGCGGCGAGGCTAGCCCCGCCTCCGCCCTCGGACCGGCTCGTCCGCGACCCTCCGAGCAATCCCTCTGAGGAAGGCTGATCGGGGCCGGTCCCGGGCGGCGGGGGTGGGCCGAATGCCCCCTTTTCGCTCCTGCGATGGTCACGGAGCGTGGTCAACGCCTACCCTGGTGCCCGGGTCGGTGCACGCGGGAGCCGTGCGCCGAGGCGGCCCGTCACATCAGGTGGAGCACTCATGAGCGAACGAGGTCGAGGGGACCGGGGGCCCGACGGGGCCCCGTCACGTCCCACCGTCGACCCGTCGCGCGTCGGTGGTGGCCCGCCGCCCCCCCGGCCCCTGGCCGCCGACGTGTTCGACGCCATGCCCGTCGGCGTGGCCCTGTTCGGCGCCGACAGCCGGCTGCGCCATGCGAACCCCGTCCTGCTCGACCTGCTCGGCGTCGGCATCGAGGCCCTCCGGGGCCGCAGGCTCTCCGAGATGGTCGAGGAGGCCGAGCAGGACATGGTCGAGGAGCGCCTCGACGACCTCGCGGCCGGCCGGATCAACGCCTTCGAGTGCCTGCTCGTGGCGTCGCCCACCGCCGTGCCCGGCCTGACCTGGCCGATCCGGGCCCACGTCGCGCCGGCCTACGGCGCCGACGCCGGCATCGACGGCCTGGTCGTGCAGGTCTTCGAGTTCGGCCCCGCCGGCGCCCCACCGCCCCTTCCCGCCGGTCTCGCCGAGGTCCTCGAGGAGGGCTCGGACTTCCTGCTGACGGCGGGCCCCGACGGCCACCTCAGCTACGGCAACAAGTCGGCGCGCGAGATCCTCGGCGTGCGGGTCGTCGACGGCGCCGCGCACCTCGAGGACGTCCTCGAGACCGGCAGCCTCGAGTACTACCGCGAGGTCGTCGAGCCGCAGGTGTTCGCCGAGGGCAGCTGGCAGGGTGAGCTGACCTTCCGGTCCCGTCAGGGCCGCGCCGTGCCCGTCTCGGCCCGCATCGTGGCCCACCGGCCCACCGGCTCGGTCGAGGTCGGCCCCGGTGCGCCCCGCTCGGTGTCGATGTTCGCCCGCGACATCACCGAGCTGAAGACCGCCGAGCGCAAGCTGCGCCAGCTCGCCACCCACGACTACCTCACCGGCCTGCCCAACCGACTGCTCCTCTACGATCGCCTCGAGCACGCCCTCAACCGGTACGTCCGGTACGGCACCACGGTCGCGCTGATGTTCTGCGACCTCGACGGCTTCAAGCCGGTGAACGACCACTTCGGCCACCATGTCGGCGACGTCGTGCTCACCGAGGTCGCCGACCGCATCCACTCCGCGGTCCGCGACACCGACACAGCGGCGCGCCTGGGCGGCGACGAGTTCGGCGTCCTCCTCGAGGGCGTCGAGAGCATCGAGATGCTGGCCATGGTGGCGGATCGCATGATCGCCGCCATCTCCCAGCCGATCCGCGTCGACGGCGCCACCGTGCAGATCGGTGTCTCCATCGGCATCGCCATCGCCACCCCCGACTTCCACGAGGCCGACGCCCTGGTGGCCGCGGCCGACGCGGCCATGTACCGGGCGAAGGCCGAAGGCGGCAACCGGTTCGTGATGTGGGACCCCGACCGGGAGGGGCCCGACGACGGCCTCGACCCCGTGCCGGCCCGCCCCTCGGGCCCTCCGGACGCGCCCGGCTCCGGTGTGGGCCTCCGGCCGCCGACCTAGTCGCCCACGCGGAGGCTCCGGCTCAGTCGACCGTGTCGCCGAGGAGCCGGTCGATCGTGGCGCCGTGCAGGATCCGCTTGTGGATGGCGATGACCTCGCGGCTCTTCGTCGCCAACGGCTCGGCCCAGGCCACGGCCCGGTCGAGCACCTCGCCCTCGGGGGCGGTCTCGGCGGCGATGCCGGCGGCCAGCGCCTCCGGGCCGGTGAAGCGGTGGCCGGTGAGCAGCGCACGGTGCACCGCCTGGGCGGGGAGGGTGGCCGACAGCAGCGCCGCCATGCCGGCCCCCACCGGAAGGGCGAGGTCGACCTCCGGCATGCACCAGTAGCCCCGGTCCTCGCGCATCACGATGCGGTCGTGGGCCCCGGTGAGCAGCGCCCCGGCACCGAAGGCGTGGCCGTTGACGGCCGCCACCGTGATGGCGCCGAGACCGAGGAGCCGACCCCACAGGCGGTGCAGGTCGTGGATCATCGGACCGGCCTCGGCCTGGTTGGCGCCCATCCAGGCGAGGTCGAGGCCGTTGCTGTAGAAGCGCTCGGTGCCGGTGGTGACCACGGCGAGCGGGCCCTCGCGGGCCTCGAGCTCGTCGATGACCTCGTGCCAGCGGGCGACCGCCGCATCGTCGAAGCGGTTCTCGCCGTCGGCCATCGTGACGACGGCGACGTCTCCCTGCCAGGTGAGCTCGACCATCCCGGGAGCATGGCACGCGCCGGCTCGCCACCGCCGTCCGCTCCCGCCGGGTCGTCGCGAGGGGGAGGGGTCTAGCCTCGGAGCCGTGGCTGACTACCGACCTCCGCTCCGTGACATCCACTTCGTGCTCGACCACCTGACCGACCTCGGTTCGTTGTGCGAGCTCCCGGCGTTCTCCGGGCTCGACCCCGACACGATCGAGGGCGTCCTCGACGAGAACGCCCGGTTCATCGCCGAGGTCATCGCGCCGCTCAACCGGGTCGGCGACCTCGAGGGCAGCCAGCACGACCCCGCCACCAACTCGGTGCGCACCCCGACCGGCTTCATCGAGGCCTACCGCCAGTACGTCGCCGCTGGCTGGGGCGGCGTGCCGTTCCCCGAGGCCTACGACGGCGGCGGCTTCCCGTGGCTGGTCGGCATCGCCATGCAGGAGCTCATCTCCTCGGCGAACATGGCCTTCTCGATGGCCCCGCTGCTCACCCAGGGCGCCATCGACCTGCTGATGCACCACGGAGACGAGGAGCAGAAGGAGCGGTACCTCAAGAAGATGGTGACGGGGGAGTGGACCGGCACCATGAACCTCACCGAGCCGCAGGCCGGCTCCGACGTGGGCGCCGTGCGCACCAAGGCCGTGCCCGCCGCCGACGGCAGCTACCGCATCACCGGCACCAAGATCTACATCTCCTTCGGCGACCACGACATGGCCGACAACATCGTCCACCTCGTGCTCGCCCGCGTGCCCGACGCGCCTCCCGGCACCAAGGGCATCTCCTGCTTCATCGTGCCCAAGTTCCTGCTGAACGACGACGGCTCCATCGGCGAGCGCAACGACGCCGTCTGCGTGTCGATCGAGCACAAGATGGGCATCAAGGCCAGCCCCACCTGCGTCATGAGCTACGGCGAGAACGGCGACGGTGCCGTCGGCTACCTCATCGGCGAGGCCAACCAGGGCATGCGCTACATGTTCACGATGATGAACAACGCCCGGCTCTCCGTCGGGCTCGAGGGCCTCGCCCTCGCCGAGCGCGCCTACCAGGACGCCCTGCAGTACGCCCAGGAGCGCCAGCAGGGCCGGGCGCCGGGCGCACCGGCGGGGGAGACCTCGTTCATCGTCGAGCTCCCCGACGTGCGCCGGATGCTGCTCACCATGAAGGCGATCATCGACGCCACCCGGGCGATCATCTACACCAACGCCCAGGCCATCGACATCGCCAACCACCACCCCGACCCCGACGTGGCGGCCCGCAGCCAGGAGCTGGTCGAGCTGCTCACCCCGGTGTCGAAGGGCTTCGGCACCGACATGGGCATCGAGGCCACCTCGCTCGCCATCCAGGTCTACGGCGGCATGGGCTACATCGAGGAGTCCGGCGTGCCGCAGCACTTCCGCGACGCCCGCATCACCTCGATCTACGAGGGCACCAACGGCATCCAGGCCATGGACCTCGTCGGCCGCAAGCTGCCGATGCGCGGCGGTGGGGTGGTCGCCGCCTTCCTCGCCGAGGTGGGCGCCCTCGACGCCGAGCTGGCGGCGGCGGGCGAGAGCCTCGCCGTCGTCCGCGAGCAGCTCGCCTCCGCCCTCACCGTGGTGAGCGACACGGTGGCCTGGCTCACCGAGCACGGCATCGCCGACGTGCGCAACGCCCTCGCCGGGGCCACGCCGTTCCTGCGCATGTTCAGCCTGCTGGTCGGGGCCCGCTACCTCGCCGAGGCGGCGTTGGCCGCCCAGGCCGACCTCGCCGCCGGGACGGGCGACACCGAGCACCTCGAGGCCCGGGCGGTCATCGCCCGGTTCTACGCCGAGAACCTGCTGCCCGCGGTGCACGGCCTGGCCCCCTCGGTCACCGCCGGCTTCGAGGACCTCTACGCCGTGGGCCCCTCGGCCCTGGCCGGCTGACCCCGGTGCTGCTCGCCGCCGCCACGGCCGCGTCCGCGGCCGCCGACCCCCACGCGCTCCTGCTCGGGTCCATCCCCAGCCCGAGCTCGAACCGGCTCGGCCCACTCCACATGTACGGGCTGATGATCGCCCTCGGCGTCATCGCCGCCGTCGAGATGGGCCGCTACCGCTGGCGCGACCGGGGCGGCAACCCCGACGACGTCTACGCCATCGCCTTCTGGGCGGTGCCGGCCGGGCTCATAGGGGCCCGGCTCTACCACGTCATCACCGACTGGAACCGCCTCTACTCGGGTGGTCGCTGGCGGTGGGAGGCGTTCGAGGTCTGGAACGGCGGCCTCGGCATCCCCGGCGGCGCCGCCCTCGGCATCGCCGTCGGCGTCTGGGTGGCCCATCGCCGCCAGTGGCGCATCGGCGTCGGCCTCGACGCCATCATCCCGGGCATCCCGCTCGCCCAGGCCATCGGCCGGGTGGGCAACTGGTGGAACCAGGAGCTCTTCGGCGGCCCCACCTCGCTGCCGTGGGGTGTGCAGATCGACGCGAAGAACCGCCCGTTCGAGTACGTGGGCTCGTCGACCTTCCACCCCACGTTCCTCTACGAGATGCTCTGGAACCTGGCGCTCTGCTACCTGCTGGTGCGCCTCGACCGCACCCGGCGCCTGCGCCCCGGCACCATCCTCCCGCTCTACGTCGGCGGGTACTTCCTCGGCCGGCTCTGGATCGAGGCCATGCGGGTCGACACCGCCACCGAGATCCTCGGCATCCGGGTGAACATCTGGCTCTCGATCATCGGCATCGGCGGCGCCCTCATCGCGGTGGTGGCCCGTGGCCTGTGGCGCCGGCCCGACGACAGCGAGGAGCCCTACACCGACGGCCACCGCTGGTCGGACCCCCGCGACGAGCCCGTGGCGGTCAGCGACGACGTGGACGGCGCGGGCACGGTGGGCTCCGACGACGACGAGGTCGACTCGGTGGCCACGGACGCTGACTCCGACAGCGATCCCGACTCCGATCCCGAGGGTGACGAGGTCGGGGCCGCGGCGCCGGCCGACGACGGGTCGGCGGTCAGCGAGGGCCCAGCGGAGGGCCCCCGTCCGACCTGAAGTCCCAGGGCAGCTCGGGGTCCATGCCGTCGGCCAGTCGGTCGAGGTGGCTGATGCCCTTGGCGGAGCGCTCCAACCGGTTGACCGGATGGTGGGGCGAGAGGTGGAAGGCATCCTTCGGCGGAGGGAAGGTCAGCAGCTCGCGCACGTCGTAGGCGATGCAGTAGAGCCGCATGCGCTCCAGCAGGTGCGGGTGGGAGAAGAGCTCCGGGTAGTCCTCGCACAGCCAGTACGGCACCGGCGCGTAGTCCTTCGACCGCGTCTCGGCCTCGTAGTCCTCGGCCACGTGGAGGTACGGGAACGCGCAGAAGCGGAGGAACACGTCGAGGTCGAGGTCGGGCGGCCCGCCCCGGGCCCACTCGAAGTCGAGCAGGGCGGTGATGGCCCGTCCGTCCCACAGCACGTTCTCGAAGTGCAGGTCGCCGTGGACGAGCCGGGTGGTGTCGAACGGCTCGAGCACCTGGTGGGTGTCCTCCACGATCTCCCGCACGCTCTTGACGAGCCGCGGATCGACGTGGGGCATGGTCTCGAGCCCGTCGAGGGCGGCCAGCAGCGGGGCCACGGCGCCGTACTCCCGGTTGGCGAGCAGCTGGGGGGCCGCGTCGATCTCGGGGAGGTCCTCGGGGCAGCGCACCTCGTGGAGGTTGCGCAGCAGCACGGCGAACTGGCGGATGGCGCTGCGGCGCTCACCGGTCGACATCGAGGGCCACTGCCGGCTGAGCACCTGCCCGGGGCGACGGCGCACGATCAGCCAGTCGGCGCCGAGCTCGCCGCCGTAGGCGATGATCTCGGGGTAGTGGACCTCGGGGGGCAGGAGCGGGCCGAGGAAGGCCTCGCGCCGCAGGCGCTGGTTGGGCCGCCGGTTCACCCGGATCACGTAGGCGTCGGAGACCCAGACCTCGTTGGTGACGCTGCTGGCCCGGGCGAGGGGCATCGAGTAGTCGAGCCCGGCCTCGGCCAGGGCCCTCCGGGCGCGCGCCTCGGCCCACTGGTTGCTCATCGTCGTGCTCCGGGCACGGTGCCGGGCACGGGTGGGGGGGTGGTGGTGTTCATGTCTCGGTACCCGTCGTCGGCATCGCGGGCGCCCGGCTTGATCGTTCCGACTGGTCGAATCGGCATACCCAGCGCTCCCGCGGCGTTGGAGTCCACGACCCCACCGTGTTCACGGTACGACCTCCATCACCTCTCCGGGAGACATCATGGCCCTCTACGACGCGCCGATCGCCTACCTCGACGGCACCCCCGCCGACCTGCACGAGCTCCAGGACAAGGCCGTCCTGGTCGTGAACGTGGCCTCGAAGTGTGGGCTCACCCCGCAGTACGAGGGGCTCGAGCGCCTCCAGGCCCGGTACGCCGACCAGGGCTTCACCGTCCTCGGTGTGCCCTGCAACCAGTTCATGGGCCAGGAGCCGGGCTCGGCCGAGGAGATCCAGACCTTCTGCTCGACCACCTACGGCGTGACCTTCCCCCTCACCGAGAAGGTCGAGGTGAACGGCGACGACCGCCACCCGCTCTACACCGAGCTCACCGCCACCCCCGACGCCGCCGGCGAGGCGGGCGACATCCAGTGGAACTTCGAGAAGTTCCTCGTGGCCCCCGGTGGCGAGGTCGTGGGCCGCTTCCGCCCCACCGTCGAGCCCGAGGCCGACGAGCTGGTCGCCGCCATCGAGGCCACCCTCCCCGCCTGACCGCTCGGGCCCCCCGCCGGGCCCCGTCCCTCTCGTTCTGGCATGCGTTCTGCACCTCCAGTGGTGCAGAACGCATGCCAGACGCGCGTCCGGGAGGTCGGGAGGCGGGTGCGATCACCCGGTCCGCGGGGTGAACCGGTAGGCTGCCCACAGCTCGTGGCGGTCGATCGGCCGTCCTGCGGCGCCGAATGTGGGCGTCGTGCCACTGGAGCGGGCACCCCGGCCGTCGGTCGGCGGACCACTCCCCGAAAACCCTGAGGCCCGCAATGCAGACGTTCTCCGACCTGGGCGTTTCGCCCGACTTCGTCACCGCGCTCGAGGCGATGGGGCGCACCTCGCCCTTCCCCGTGCAGGCGCTGACCATCCCCGACGCCCTCGCCGGCCGCGACGTGTGCGGCAAGGCCAAGACCGGCTCGGGCAAGACCCTCGCCTTCGGCCTGCCGGTCCTCGAGCGGGTCAAGTCCGCCGAGCCCCGTCGTCCCCGTGCCCTGATCCTGGTGCCCACCCGTGAGCTCTGCGTGCAGGTGAAGGACGAGCTGGCGCCGCTCGGCAAGGCCCGCGGCACCACCGTCTCCGCCATCTACGGCGGCGCCAAGATGGAGACCCAGGTCAAGGAGCTCCAGAAGGGCGTCGAGATCGTCGTCGCCACCCCCGGGCGCATGATCGACATGATCGAGCGCAAGGAGATCTTCCTCGACGACGTCGACCAGGTCGTGCTCGACGAGGCCGACCGCATGGCCGACATGGGGTTCCTGCCCCAGGTCGAGTGGATCCTGCGCCACATCCCCGGCCAGCACCAGACCCTGCTGTTCTCGGCCACCCTCGACGGCGTGGTCGACACGCTGATCAAGCGGTACCAGACCGATCCGGTGATGCACGAGGTGGTCTCCGAGGAGGTCTCGGTCGACCAGATGCAGCACCGCTTCCTGTCGGTGCACGACATGGACAAGGCCAAGGTCGCCGCCGCCATCATCCGGGGCACCGAGCGCACCATCATCTTCGTGCGCACCAAGCGGGCCGCCGACCGCGTCGCCTCCGACCTGCGCCGTGAGGGCGTCGAGGCCGAGTCGATCCACGGCGACCTCCGCCAGAGCCAGCGCGAGAAGGCCCTCAAGGACTTCGGCGACGGCAAGCTCCACGCCCTCGTCGCCACCGACGTCGCCGCTCGCGGCATCCACGTCGACGACATCGACGTCGTGATCCACTACGACCCGCCGGATGACCACAAGGACTACGTCCACCGCTCGGGCCGCACCGCCCGCGCCGGCGAGTCCGGCGTGGTGGTCACGCTCGTGCTCTGGAACGAGGAGCTGCCGGTCAAGCGGCTGCTCAAGCGCCTGAAGATCGACCAGCCCATCGTCGAGGTCTTCTCCAACGACAAGCGCCTGGGTGACCTCGCGGCCTGGGATCCCCGGAACGACCCCGCCGTCGCCTGAGCCGGCCCCGCCGGCCCGGCTCGTGACCGATCCCGACCACGGCCGACCGGTCGCGCCGTCCGAGTCTGGCGTCCCACCCGACCTCCGCCCGGCTCTCGCCGACGCGGTCGCGGCCGTGGCCGACGCCCTCGGCGTCAGCGACGACGATCGGCGCCGCCTGGCGCGCCACGTGCCGCTGTTCGAGCCGTCCGGGCTCGCCGACGGGGCGCGCTCCGGCGCACCGCAGCTCGACGACCGGCGTGACCCGGGGGCCCTCGGCCGGCTGCACCAGGAGCTGCTCGACGCCGACCATCGCCACCGCCGCGGCGTGCACTACACGCCGGCGTCGGTGGCCGCGCTGGTGGTGGACCTGGCGATCGACGGTGGCGGGGGCGAGACGCTGCCGTCGGTCTGCGACCCGAGCTGTGGTGGGGGAGCGTTCCTGCTGGCCGCCGCCGACCGGTTGCTCGGCGAGGACGAGAGCGAGGGCCTTCCGGCGGCGGTCCTCGCCGCGCTCCACGGCCTCGATCTCGACCCGCTCGCCGTCGAGGTGACCCGGGCCGCCCTGGTGCTGTGGGCCCGCCGGGCGGGGCTGGCCGGCGACGAGCTCGAGTCGGTCGCGGCGGTCGTGGCGGCCCAGGTCGTCGAGGGCGACGCCCTGCACGGCACCTGGCCGGGGGAGGGGAGCCTCGGCGTCGTGGTCGGGAACCCGCCCTTCGGAGGGCAGCTCGCCCGGTCGACGGCCCGGGGGCGCGACGAGGCCTCGGTGGCGCGGGCGCTGCTCGGCGGCTCGGCGGCGGGCTACGCCGACACGGCCGGGCTCTTCCTGGTGCGAGCCGTGGCCGCCTGTGCACCCGGGGGTCGGGTGGCCATGCTCCAGCCGCTGTCGTTCCTCGGGGCCCGCGATGCGGGGGCGGTGCGTCGCCGGCTCGAGGAGCAGGCCGTGCTCGAGGAGGTGTGGCTCGCCGACGAGCGGCTCTTCGGCGCGGCGGTCGACGTCTGCGCCCCCGTGCTGTGCGTGGCCGGGCCGCTCGCCGCGCCCGTGCCGTCCGGTGCGGTCCGGGTCACCAGGGGGGCGCGGCCCGAGGTGGTGTCCGTGCCGCGCGACCGTCTCGCCCGCGCCGGCACGTGGGCGCCGATCGTGGCCGCGTCCACCGGCGTCCCCGCCATCGACCTGGGCGGCCGTCATCTCCTGGGCACCCTGGCCCGCGCCACCGCCGGCTTCCGCGACGAGTTCTACGCGTTGGCCCCGTTCGTCACCGACCTCGCCGACCCCGACCTTCCCCTCGATCCCGCCGCCCCGCTGCCTGCCCTGCCCGAGGGTGCGGCCCGGCTGGTGACCGCCGGCCTGGTGGAGCCCGCCCGCACCGTCTGGGGCCGCCGCACCACGCGCCTGGCCGGCACCCGGTTGCGGGCGCCGGTGGTCGACGTGACGACCCTGCAGACCTGGGCCGAGGGCCCCGACGGCGACCGACGCCTGGCCGCCTGGGCCGACGCCCGCCTGCGCCCGAAGGTCGTGGTCGCCACCCAGACGCGGGTGGTGGAGGCCGCGGTCGACGACGACGGCTCGTGGTGGCCGTCGGTCCCGGTGGTCTCGGTGGTGCTCGATCCCGACCACGACGACGAGGCGACCCGCTGGCTCGTGGCCGCCGCCCTCTCGTCGCCGCCCGTGAGCGCCTGGGCCGCCGAGCGGTCCGGCGGCACGGCCCTCGCCCCGCAGGCGCTCAAGCTCTCGGCCCGGCAGGTCGCTGAGGTGCCCCTGCCGGTCGACCGCGAGGCCTGGGCCGAGGGCGCCCGGCTCCTGCGCCTGGTCGCCCCCGCGGCCGACGACGAGGCGAGGGGCCGGGCCCTGCTCGCGGCCGGGCGGGTGCTCACGGTCGCCCACGACCTCCCCGCCGCGGAGGCCGACGAGGTGCTGCGGTGGTGGGCCGAGCGCGCGGGTTGTGGGGGTCACATTTAGCGCTAACCTCACGGCCATGTTGGCGGGGAAGGAGGTCAAGAGGGCGAAGCTGCGCTTCGGTCTGCTCTCCGGGGCGGTCGGCCTGCTCGTCTTCCTGATCCTCTTCCAGCAGGCCCTGCTCGGCTCGCTGCTGCTCAGCTTCACCGGGGCCATCGAGAACCAGAGCGGCACGGTGCTGGTGTTCTCCGAGGAAGCCCGCAAGAACGTCAGCGGCAGCGTGATCCTGCCGCCGCAGCAGGCGCAGATCGCCGCCGTCGAGGGCGTCGGGGCCAGCGCCCCGCTCGCCGAGGGCACCTTCACCATCGAGGCCGGCGGCGACGACGTCGACGCCTCCGTGTTCGGGTTCCAGCCCGGCGGGCCCGGCGAGCCCACCCGCATGGTCGAGGGTCGCCTGCCCACCACCCCGAGCGAGGCGGTGGCCTCCAAGGAGGACGCATCGGCCGGGTTCGGCCTCGGTGACACCGTCACCAGCGTCGACGGCGGCATCCCGCTCACCATCGTCGGGCTCACCGAGCGCAGCCGCTTCTCGGTCGCCCCCACGCTGTGGGTCACCTTCGACGGCTACACCGCGCTGCGCAAGGCCTCGAACCCCGACGCCACCGCGGTGCTGCCCTCGGTCATGGCCGTCACCCCGGCCGACGGGGTGAGCGCCTCGCAGCTGGCCGCCACCATCGACGAACAGGTCGAAGGCGTGCAGGCGCTGACCAGGAGCCAGGCCGTCAGCGAGGCCCCCGGCGTGTCGTCGGTGAACACCTCGTTCCAGCTGATCCTCGCCCTCGCCTTCCTGGTGGTGGCCGTCGTGATCGGCTTCTTCTTCCTCATCCTCACGGTGCAGAAGCAGTCGACCCTCACCGTGCTGCGGGCCATCGGCGCCCCGACCAGCTACCTGGTGAAGGCGCTGCTGAAGCAGATCGCGCTGGTCGTCGGCATCGGGCTGGTGGTGGGTGTGCTGCTCACGCTCGGAGCGGTGAAGGGCGCGTCGTCCGGGCTCCCGGTGTCGCTCGAGCCGGCCACCATGATCGTCACCGCGGTGGCGGTCGTCCTGCTGTCGCTCGTCGGTTCGCTGTTCACCCTCCTGCGGGTCGGTCGCATCGACCCCGCCGACGTGATGAACCGCCAGAACGCCGGGGGCCTGGCATGAAGCTCGGTCTCGTCGAGCTGCGCCGCAAGCCGCTGCGGTTCGCCATCGCCGGCTCGTCGCTGGTGCTGCTCTCGGTGCTGCTGCTGTTCCTCGGTGGCCTGCTCGACGGCCTCTTCATCGGGTCGACCGGGCTTCTGCGCTCCCAACCCGGCGAGCTCATCGTCTACTCGTCCGACGCCAAGGACTCGCTGCTGCGCTCCCGCATCGACCCCGACGTGCGGGCGCAGGTCGAGGCCGTGCCCGGGGTGGCCGCCACCGGTGGCATCGGCGTCGCCCTCGTCGGCGGTGAGCTGCCGGGCGAGACCGACCTGGTGAACCTGTCGGTCACCGCCTTCCAGCTGCCGGTCGACTCCATGCCGTCCGACGTGAACCTCGCGGCCGACCAGGCGCTCGCCGACCGGAGCCTCGAGGCCTTCGGCGTGCACGTGGGCGACACCGTGCTGGTCGGCTCGGCCAAGACCCCGATCACGGTCACCGGATGGGTGTCCGACACCGATTATCTCCAGCAGGGCGGCTTCTTCGTGCAGCCCGACACCTGGCGCGAGGTCCTCGCCGACTCCCGCCCGGACTCGAACCTGCCGCCCGACACGTTCCAGGCGCTGGTCGTGAAGCTCGACAGCGGGGCCGACGCGTCCGCCGTGGCCGACGCCATCGACACGGCCACTGGCGGGGCGACCTCCACGCTCACGAAGTCCGAGGCTGTGCAGGCGCTGCCCGGCATCAAGGAGCAGAACTCCACCTTCTCGGCGATCATCTACGTCACGTTGTTCGTCGCCGGGCTGGTCGTGGCCCTGTTCTTCGCCCTGCTCACCCTCGAGCGCATCGGCCTCTATTCGGTGCTCAAGGCCATCGGTGCCTCGAGCCGTCAGATCTTCGGCGGCGTCGTGCTCCAGGCCGTGCTGGTGGCCCTCATCTCGTTCCTGCTCGGGGGTGTGCTCATGTGGCTGCTCACCCTCGTGCTCCCCGCCGAGATCCCCGTCGCCCTGGTCCCCGCCCGCGCGATCCAGATCGCCGTCGGGCTCGTCGTCATGTCCGCCCTGGGCGCAGCGGTCTCGCTGCGCCGCGTCGTCCGCGTCGACCCTGCGTCGGCGATCGGTTAGCCGACCAACCTCATCGGAGGAACCGCATCGTGGCCGCTCTGGAGCTCTCCGCCGTCCGCAAGACCTACACCTCGGGCGACGACGAGATCGTCGCGCTCGATCACGCCACCCTCGAGGTCGGCGACGACGAGATCCTGGCCATGGTCGGTCCCTCGGGCTCAGGCAAGACCACGTTGCTCTCGATCGCCGGTGGGCTCCTCACCCCGAGCGAGGGGAAGGTCGTCGTCGGCGGTCAGGACATCTCGACCTACTCCGCAAAGCAGCTCACCGCCTTCCGGCGCGACTCGGTCGGCTTCGTGTTCCAGGCCGTGAACCTGGTGCCGTTCCTCACCGCCCGCGAAAACCTGATGATCGTGAACGACTTCGGGTCGAACCGGTCGCACAAGGACGCCAAGGCCCGCGCCGACAAGCTCCTCGATGAGCTCGGCCTCTCGCACCGGGTCGACAGCCTCCCCGGTCAGATGTCGGGTGGCGAGCGCCAGCGGGTCGCCATCGGACGGGCGCTGATGAACGAGCCGGCTCTGGTGCTGATCGACGAGCCGACCTCGGCGCTCGACACCAAGCTCGGTGAACAGGTGATGGAGCTGATCGTCTCCGAGGTCAAGAGCCGGAACACGGCCGCGGTGATCGTCACCCACGATCAGCGCATGACCCGTTACGCCGACCGCACCGTCACCATCACCGACGGCGTCCTCGCCGCCTGACCCCGCGGCGGGTCAGCCGGTGTCGAAGAGGTCGCCCTGGACGGTGGGTTCGGCCGGCGGTCTCGGTGCGGCGTCGCCGTGGAGGAGGGTGAGGTCTGGTGGGCTGTCACGCGGTGGGTCGGTGCTGCCGGGTGGGCTCTTGTCCGGTGGGATGAGCCGTCGTTTCCCGCCGGGGAGGCGGGGGCCGAAGGTGTAGCCGTGGTGGGTCTTGAGGTCGTGGTGGTGCCCGCATGGCGAGGCGAGGTCGGGGAGCCGGGTGATCTTGGTGTCGGCCCAGTCGGCGACGTGGTCGATCTCGATCCGGGCCGGGTTGGTGCACCCTTCGATCGAGCATTCCCCGGCGGAGAACCACTCGAGGGCGGTCTTCTGC
Source organism: Acidimicrobiales bacterium (assembly GCA_965279255.1). Lineage (GTDB taxonomy): Bacteria > Actinomycetota > Acidimicrobiia > Acidimicrobiales > Acidimicrobilacustridaceae > CAMFLJ01. The sequence continues at coordinate 2,375,175 of OZ257146.1, read as the reverse complement.
AGGGCGGTGGGCTTGCGGCCGAGGTGGATGACCTTGTCGATCTCGGTGCCCTTCGTCGTGACGGCTGCGATGAAGGCGTCGCCGTCGATGATCCGCCACACATCAGCCACAGGGATGGGGCCCTGTCCGGCGATCTCGCACACCTCGCCGGGAGCGACCTCGCCTCGGTCGAGGGCGGTGAGGTCGACCCGGACGATCAGCTTGGCGAACGACCAGTCGTCAACCACTTCTTCGGCGTCCTCGGCTGATGATCCTCGGCCGGAGCTCTTCGATCGGCTGGGGAGGTCGGCCAGCGTGGCGAGGGCGTCGGCGGCGTAGGCCTCCGACGGCTCCCGCACACCCGCGGTGCGGGCGTCGTGGAAGATCTTGTCCTTCTGGGCGTCGATCAACGCCATCAGGCGCGCGTGCTCGGCCGGTTCGAGCAGCCAGTGCCCGTAGCCCATGCCGTCGGCGTCGACTCCGGTGCGCAACATGCGCTTCTGGTGGAGACGTTCGGCCTTCTGCTCCGCCGTCTCGCTCGATGCGGCGGCGACGATCCGGGCGGCGTCGTTCTCGGTCTCCTTCGTCGACTTCTCCCCGACCACCGCGAGGAGCTTGCGACCGGCATCGGGATCCGCGGCCTCCGCGGCGCCGATCGCCTTCGCCTCACGGGTCGACACCTTGCCGGCCTTGAGTGCCTCGAACGTGTCAGGAGCCGCCTCGACCGCCTCCGCGGCCTGCAACAGGCGCACCGCCTCACCCAGACCCATCCCGGTCACGTGATCCAACCAGTGCGCCGCGCTGCGGAACCCCCCGCGTCTCCACAGATCGGTCTGCGCGACCCGACGGGCCGCCAACGCCACACCCGCCGACGCGAGATGCTCGAGCCGCGAGAACTCCGCCACCAGCTCCATCGCATCACGAGCACCCGTCAGACCCGGGTCGAAACCATCGACCAACGCGGCGACCGAATCGACGACAGCCGCGGCCTCCCGGCCCCGCTTCCCGTACCCCGATCGCCCCGTGGATCGCCCCGTCGAACCCATGCCGACAACGCTATTCAGGGGGTGTGACAGTGCCCCGAGGCCATCGGCCCCGCCGCTGTCCTACTGCCGGTCGTTCGCCATCGACTCCAGCGTCTCGGCCAGGCGGATGGTCGTGGCGTTGATCGACCGCAGCCCGTCGACGATCGTGGCCAGCACCCGGAACAGGTAGACGAACAGCACCAGCACGACCACGAAGGCCACGGCGACGATGACGAAGTTCATGGCCCGAGGCTCGCGCGATGACCCCCGTCGGCCCCGGGACCCTCTGTGTGGGCACCTCGCCACCCGGGCGGAGCCAGGACCGATCACGCACCGCGACGGCCCGCGACGGGTAGGTCAGGGACATGAGCGACTACGGAGAGAACGGCGCCACACCGGTCGAGGACGCAGCCACCGACGACCCACCCACCGAGGAGGAGGTGCGCCGCGCCCAGGAGCGCGACTTCCCCGACCAGGCCCGTACCGCCATGAACAATCCGCCCGACCCAGAGCGCGACGAGCCCTGAGCGCTCCGCGCTGCGGCGCGGCGCCCGACGGCCTCTGGGTAGGTGGAGGGGATGGGTCTCGCACAGTCCGTCCGCCGCCGTCCCCTCGTCAGCGGGGCGGCACTGGCCCTCAGCCTGCTCGCGGTCTTCGCCGTGGCCGCGCTGGGCGGCCTCGCCACCGCCACGGGAACCGGCAGCTGGTACCAGTCGATCGAGAAGCCGCCCTGGAACCCGCCGGGAGCGCTCTTCGGGCCGGTGTGGACGCTGCTCTACCTGGCCATGGCGGTGGCGGCCTGGCTGGTCGCCCGGGAGGGGCTCGACCGCCGGGAGGTGAAGGTGGCCCTCGGCGCCTACGCCGTGCAGCTGGCGCTGAACCTGGCCTGGTCGGTCGTGTTCTTCGGCCTCGAGGCCCCCGAGGCCGGCGTCGTGGTGATCGCCGCCCTGCTGGCCACCATCGTGGTCACCATGGTGCTGTTCTGGCGGATCACCGCTCCCGCGGGCTGGCTGTTCGTCCCCTACGTGGCCTGGGTGGCGTTCGCGGCCAGCCTGAACATCGCCATCGTCGCCCTCAACTGACGGGCTCCCACAGGCCTCCGACCGATCTCGGGCCCGGCAGGGACGGGGCTCAGGCGCCGTCGATGCGGGTGGTGGCGACCAGACGGCTGTCGGCCAGACCGGCTTCCCGGTGCACGTGGGCCGCGAGGTAGTCGGCGCTGGTGATCATGTCGATGAAGGCGGCCCGGCTCGGGTACTGCACGAGGATCATCTCGTCCCACTCCTCGTCGGCGGGGCCGATCACGGTCTGGTCGGCGGTGGCGTAGACGATGAAGCCGGCGCCGCGCGCCTCGAGCATCGGGATGACCAGCTCGCCGTAGTGCTGGTAGGCCTCCCGGCCGGTGCGACCGCTGCCGTCGTTGGCCTGCTCGGCGTAGCGCAGGAGGTTGAGCATCACCACCGGCCCGTCGTCGGGCGCCTCGACCAGGCGCTGGAGCTGCTCTGCGGTGGGGTGGAGGCTGGGCTCGGTCATGGCCCCACCCTAGAGAAGTGGCAGTTCGACTGCCATGGATCCGCCAGCCGTTGAATGTTTGCCCGGGACCTGCCGATGCTGGCAGCATTGTTCCCACATCACGAGTGGCCCGGTACTCCGGGTCCGGCAACCTGGGGCGGACACCCAAGGTGCCAACCCGCCTCCGGGCGGGGATGCGGCCCCCGTGCAGTGGCGGGGGCAACAACCAGTCCGAGGAGCACGATGACCGAACCGACCCGTCGGGCGCCCCTGAGCGCCGACCTGCTGCCCGCCTCCGGCGCGTGGCGGCCGGGTGACCCCGCGGGCGGTCGGCAGTTCCTCACCTTCGCCGAGGAGCGCCCGTTCGTGCTCGAGGGCGGTGGTCAGCTGCGCCAGGTGACCGTCGCGTACGAGACCTGGGGCGAGCTCGACGCCGACGCCTCGAACGCCGTTCTGGTCTGCCACGCCCTCACCGGCGACAGCCACGCCGCCGGCCGCAGCGGGCCCGGCCATCCGACCGAGGGCTGGTGGGACCCCCTCATCGGCCCGGGCCGGGCGCTCGACACCGACCGCCTGTTCGTCGTGTGCGTCAACGTGCTCGGAGGCTGTCAGGGCAGCACCGGCCCGTCCTCCATCGATCCCGCCACCGGCGCGCCCTTCGGCTCCGCCTTCCCGGTCATCAGCATCCGCGACATGGTCCGCAGCCAGGCCGCCGTCGCCGACCACCTCGGCATCGGCCGATGGCTCGCCGTCGTCGGCGGCTCCATGGGAGGGATGCAGGCCCTCGAGTGGGGGGTCATGTACCCCGAGCGCGTGCGGGGGGTGGCGGCCATCGCCACCACCGCTGCCGCGAGCGCCCAGCAGATCGCGCTCTCCAGCGTGCAGCGCGGCTCGATCGCCATCGACCCCAACTGGCGGGGCGGCGACTACTACGACGCCGCGCCCGGCGAGGGGCCCCACATGGGCCTGGCGATCGCCCGGCAGTCGGCCCAGATCAGCTACCGCACCGAGCAGGTGTTCAACCAGCGCTTCGGCCGCAAGCAGCTCGACCCCCTCGACGACCGCTTCACGCTGTGGCAGCGCTTCGACGTCGAGGGCTACCTCGACTACCACGGCGCCAAGCTGGCCCGGCGCTTCGACGCCAACTCCTACCTGGTGATCAACCGGGCCATGGACCTCCACGACGTCGGCCGCGGCCGCGGCGGGATGGAGCGGGCACTCGCCCGCATCACCGCGCCGGTGCTCACCCTCGCCATCGACTCCGACACCCTCTACCCCCCGTACCAGCAGGAGCTCATCCACGAGACCGTGAGCTCCCTCGGCGGCGCCGCCACCCACGTCGAGATCTCCAGCCCGGACGGCCACGACGCCTTCCTGCTCGAGACCGACGCCGTCGGCGACGCCCTGCTGCCGTTCCTCAGCCAGATCGAGAAGGGCGACCGATGACCCCGGCCGACGACACCACCGGCACCCCCGCCTCCGACCTCCACCCCGAGACCCGCGCCATCCGGGCCGGGCGGGCCGACAACGACACCGCGCTGGCCCCGATCCTGTGGGCCACCACCACCTTCGTGACGCCCACCGTCGACGAGGGCCGCCGCATGGCCACCCAGGTCGGGGCCGCCCGCTTCTACAGCCGTTACGGCAACCCCACCGTCGCCGGCTTCGAGGACGCCATCGCCCAGCTCGAAGGGGCCGAGACGGCCCGGGCCTTCGCCTCGGGCATGGGTGCCATCAGCGCGGTGGTGCTCGGTCTGTGCTCGACGGGCGACCACATCGTCGCCCAGCGTCAGCTCTACGCCGGCACCCAGCTGCTCCTGCAGACGGCATGCCCTCGCTTCGGGATCGACGTCACCTTCGTCGACGCCACCGAGCCGGGCGCCTTCGCCGCCGCCGTGATCCCCGGCAAGACCACGCTGGTCATCGCCGAGACCCCGGCCAACCCCCGCCTCGACCTGGTCGACCTCGACGAGATCGGTGCCATCGCCGGGCCCATGACCGTCGTCGACTCCACCTTCGCCACACCGCTGATCCAGCGCCCGCTCGACCACGGCGTCGACCTCGTCGTGCACTCGGCCACCAAGGCCATCGCCGGGCACAACGACGCCACCCTCGGCGTGGTCGCCGGTGCCGCCGAGCTGGTCGACTGGCTCTACTCCTTCGCCGTGCTCCAGGGCGCCAACGCCTCGCCGTTCGACGCCATGAACGGCATCCGTGGCCTGCGCACCCTGGGTGTGCGCCTCGAGCGCCAGAGCAGCAACGCCGGGGTGCTGGCCCGCTTCCTCGAGAGCCACCCGCTCGTCGACGAGGTGCGCTGGCCGGGGCTCGAGTCGCACCCCCAGCACGAGCTCGCGCAGCGGCAGATGGCCCTGCCCGGTGGCCTGCTCACCTTCGACCTGGTCGACGGCCTCCAGGCCGGCTGCACCTTCGTCGAGGCGCTGCACATCGCACAGCTCGCCACCTCCCTCGGGGGGCCCGAGACGCTGGTGACCCACCCGGCCTCGACCACCCACGTCAACCTCACCCCCGACGAGCTGGCCGCCAACGGCATCAGCCCCGGCACCGTGCGGGTGTCGTCAGGGCTCGAGCACCCCGACGACCTCGTCGCCGACTTCGCCCAGGCCCTCGACCGCGTCGCCGCGGCCGGCTGAGTCGACCGGCACCGAAGGCGACCGACCGTGCCGGAGATGCTCGAGGTCGAGGTCTACCGCCGGGCCGCCGCCGCGTCGCTCGGCCGCACCATCGTCGCCGTCGACGCCCCCGACGCCTGGTTCCTCAAGGGCGGCGCCACCTCCTCCCAGGTCGTGGCCGCCCTCGTGGGGCGCTCGTTCGTCGAGGACCGGCGCCGGGGCAAGCTGCTGCTGCTCGACACCAGCGACGACGGCCCGACCCTCGGGCTCCGCTTCGGCATGACGGGCGTGCTCGAGCTCGACGGCGTCGACGCCAGCGACCAGCTGCAGTACGCCTCCCACCGCAAGGACCCGGCGTGGGAGCGGTTCGTCGTGCACTTCGAGGGCGGCAGCGCCCTCCGGCTGCGGGATCCGCGACGCCTCGGTGGCGTCGAGCTCGACCCCGACGAGGAGCGCCTCGGCCCCGACGCCGCGTCGGTCGGCGCGGCCGAGCTCGGGCGCATCCTGGCCGGTAGCGACGCCCCGTTGAAGGCCCGGCTCATGGACCAGGCCCGCCTCGCCGGGCTCGGGAACCTGCTCACCGACGAGCTGCTGTGGCGGTCCGGCCTCGACCCGGCCCGGCCGGCGGGATCGCTGGAGCCGGCCGAGCTGAGGCGCCTGCACCGCCACCTCGGCCGCACCCTCGGCGAGCTCGGCGAGCGGGGCGGATCCCACATGGGTGACCTCCAGGAGGCGCGGCACCGGGGATCGGTCTGCCCGCGGGACGGCGCACCTCTGCTGAGGCGCACCATCGGTGGTCGCACGACCTATTCCTGCCCTGCCCACCAGCACTGAGGTGGCGTAGCCGCAGGGCGGGCCGGCAGTAGGGTGGCGGCCCATCGGGCGCTCCCGCGCCCGGTCGCTCCTCCCACCGAAAGCCCGCCCTTCGTGAGCACCCCGACGCCCCGCAGCCGCGCCGCCCTCCTCGGGTTGGTCGGCGCGTCCGTGCTGGTGGCGGGGGTGGGCGCCTTCGTCCTCGGCGCCGGATCGGCGTCGGCTCAGGTCGATCCGCCGACCAGCACCACCACGACGGCTGCACCCACCACCACCACGACGGCGCCCACCACGACCACCTCGGCGCCGGCGACCACCACGACGGTGCCCCGCACGACCACCACGACGCGTCCTCGCACCACGACGACCACTCGGCCCCGCACCACGACCACCACCGAGGCGCCGACGACCACGACGTCGAGCACCTCGTCGACCACCAGCACCACCGCGGCGCCGGCGGCGGTGGCGCCGCCGGGCTTCTCGTCGCCCGACAGCGACGGCGGGGGCGGCGGGGGTTGGTCGACCGACACCAAGATCACCGCCATCGTGGGCGGCCTGCTCGTGGTCGCGGCGGCCCTCGCCGGCCTCTCGTTCGCCTATTGGCGCAGCACCCGCCCGGTGGCCCTCGCGACGGACGCCGGCACCGGCGCCTCCGGCGCCGAGGGTGCGGGCGCAACGCTCGCCGGCGGCCCCGCCGGATCGCCCCTCGCGGGTGGCGGCCCACTGGGCTCGGCGGCCACCGGCCCCTCGGCCGTGGGCCCTGTCGCCGCTGCCCCTGCCGCCGGTGGCCCGGTTTCTGCCGGTGCGACCGGTGCGGCCGGTGGTGCCGGTGGTGCCGTGATCGCCGGCGCGGCCGTCGCCGCGACCGCCGGCCGGTCCGGGCCGAGCGACACGGCCGATCCGGCTCCGGCCGACGATCCCGCACCCGCCGATGCCCCGGCCGAGGCCGAGCTCGATCCCATCGCCCTGCTCCTCGCCGGCATCGACGCACCCGGCGAGGCCCCGTCCGGTCCCGCTCCCGTCGGGCCGGTCGCCGCCACCCCCGTCGTGCCGCGCGAGGCTGCCGCTCCGGCGGCGCCCGAGGTTCCCGCCGCTCCGGTGCCGTCGCCGACCGTCGCCGCCCCGGTCCAGAGCAGTGGCGTGCGCATCGTCGGCCCGGTCGAGGCCGCCGAGGCGTCCACCGCACCGGCGACCGACGCCCCCGCCGAGTCGGTGGGGGAGCGCCTAGAGGCCCCGCAGGGCTTCGTGACCCGCGAGGACCTCGGCCTCGGGGGCGCGTCGGGCGACGCCACCGCCGGCTGACGCACGCCACCGCCACCGCTCGGTGCCGGTGGCGTGAGGTGTCCGACTACCGTGAGGGCATGGCCGACGCCCTCGATCTCGACGCGATGCTGCAGCGATTCCGCGACCGGGCCCATGCGGTCAAGGAGCGGCCGTTGCCGCCGATCGCCGGCGATGAGCGCACCCGCTTCATCGAGCAGGCCCAGATGGACTTCCAGGACTTCGCCATCATCGGCGACGCCTCCGCCAGCCTCGTCGACGGTGTGCTCACGCTCACGATCGATCTTCGGCCGCCGGAGGCCCGTGGCAGTGACGACTGAGGTCGAGGCGCCCGCCGGGGCCGACCCCGATCGCTTCGCCCGGGCCATCGCGGCCATCGACGCCGCCAACGCCGGTGACCCGTTCACCATCGTGGTCGACGGCGTCGAGCGTCCGAAGGAGCAGGCCCACGCCGAGGCGATGGTGACCTGGGTGCGGCGCTTCGACCCCGACGCCGACGAGGCCCAGCTCCTGGCGGCGAGGGCGCACCACCTGCGGCGATGGGACCATCCCCGCGACTCCGAGCCCGAGGGCCGCGCCGGCTACCTGCGCTGGCGGGCCGAGGCCAAGCGCCGCCACGCTGCGCTGGTCGGCAACATCCTGGCGGGCGAGGGGTACGACGCCGCCACCATCGTCCGGGTCCAGGACCTCGTGGCCAAGAAGGGCCTCGGGCGCGGCGACCGTCCCGACGTCGACGGCCGGCCCGACCCGTTCCAGGTCCACGAGGACGCGCTGTGCCTGGTGTTCCTCACCACCCAGTTCGACGACCTCGTCGACAAGCTCGGTGACGACAAGACCGTCGACGTGCTGGCCCGCACCCTGCCGAAGATGGGCGACCGCGGTCGGGCCGCGGCCCTGGCCCTCGACCTCACCCCGCACCAGCGACAGCTCGTCGCCGCGGCCCTCGAGCGCCTCGACGCCGTTGCGGCCGCCGAGGGGAGTGCGTCGTGAGGTGCGTCCGGTGTGGCCAGGACGGCGTCGTCGTCGGTTCGCCCTGCCCGTCGTGCGGGGCCATGGCCGTGGCCGCCGACGATCTCGACTCCCTGCTGTCCCTGCCGGCCGAGGCGGTCGAGGAGCTCGACGAGCAGGCGACCGGGCTGCCGCTGCTGACCGTCGAGCCCGGGTCGGTCGGGGCCGCCACCGAGCTCGAGGGCACCGACGGCGGGGCCCCGACCTCGTTCTGGGACGAGCCGTCGCTGGTGGGCGTCCCCGACCCCGACTGGGAGTCCGATCCCGACGCGTGGTCGGTCCCCACCGAGGCCGGGGCCGGGGCCGTGGCCCCTGAGCACGATCCGTACGCCGCTCCTCCCACCGCGGCCGCTGCGCCGCTCCCGCCGCCACCGGCGCCGTCGGCGCCGCTCCCGCGGCGCACCCCGCTGGCCGAGACCGCGGCGCAGTGGGGGCCACGTGACCATCCGCCGGCGGTGCTCGCCCCTCCGCCCCCGCACCCCCTCGATGCCCCGGCCGTGGCCCGGGTGAAGCGCTCGTCGGGCACCGGGCTCCCTCCGGGCGTCGCCGCCGCCGGTCCCGCTCCCGTGCCGAGCGTGCCCCGGGCCCCGACGCCGCCTCCGGTCCCGCCGGGGATGGCCACGCCGGTGCCCGAGCGCCCGACCCATCCCCGGGTGCGGCGTTGGTTCGGGCGCAGCGGCGACGACGACTCGACCGAGGCCGCGGCCCCGGAGGCCTCCGAGCCCGTCGCCCCGGTGGCGCCCGCGCCGCTCGACGGGCCCTTCGCCGGCGCCCCCGACGGCCTGCTCGTCGGCGTGGTCCCCGAGCCAGACCTGGGCCCCGGCGTCCACGATCCGGCGGGCGTCGACGCGGCCATGAGCCGCCTCTCCGCCGGTGCGCGCCGCAGCGCCCTCGCCCCGATGGCGATCGTGGCGGCACTGCTCGAGGTCGACGAGGTCGCCGAGGCGGTGGTCGAGGGCGAGTACCAGCACCGGCCGGCCGTGGCCGTGCTCACCGACCGCCGCGTCATCGTCGCCAACGACCGCCGCTGGGCGCCTGATGTGCGCACCTTCGGCTTCACCCCGAACCTCGTCGTCCACGGCTGGCAGGACGACCGTCGGGCCACGCTGGTCTTCGTCCTGCACGGCGTCGGCGTGGTCGTCGAGGCCATCAGCGACCGCCCCCTGGCCCGCGATCTCGCCCAGCGGGTGCGGGCCCGCTGCGGCGGCGAGCCCCCGGCCTGATCCCGACCGGCCGACCTCCCGCTTTGGTCGGTCGGTGGGGAGGTTGCTACTATGACCAACCCACGCGGACGTGGCTCAGTTGGTAGAGCATCACCTTGCCAAGGTGAGGGTCGCGAGTTCGAATCTCGTCGTCCGCTCCACAGCTCCCGGTGTCAACGACACCGGGAGCTGCTCTTTTTCGGCGGTGGAGCGGCGTCTTTCCGCTCGTGGTGGCGGTCAGACCGACCTGGTCAGCCGAGGTAGAGCCCGGCCGGAGCGAGTGTGGTGTCGGCCGCCGTGGCACCGGCGCGCTCGTCAGCCCAGGCCCGAACGCAGTCGGGCGAACACAGCATCCACTCCTGCGGCTCGGCCGGGCTGTCGGTCACGGGAACTCCCGGGCCGATCGTGCTGACCCGGACCCAACCGAGGGGTCCGCTCCCGCCCTCGTCGCTCCGAGCCGTCCTCGAGCACTGGGCACAGGTGAGCTTCACGGTCAACGGTGCGCACCCCCTTCCTCTCGTGTCCCCTCAGGATGCGCCCCGGTGGGCCGCTTCGCGAGGGCCAGAGGTCCCGTGCTCCGGCACTCCGTTGAGGTCCCGTCGTCACCCCTGGGTCCGCCGGCGACCGGTACGGTCTCCGCCATGGGGACGCCGGTGGGTGACGAGCACGTCGACGGGTCGCGGCCGGTGTCGGCCGGGCGCCTGGCCGAGCTGCTGGGCGACAGCCTGCCGCTCGCCGACACCCTGAGCCCGGCCTCGTTCGAGCTGGTGGGGTCGGTGCGCCGCCTGGTCGAGGCCGTGGTCCTCACCGACCTCGATCCGGCCGAGCTCGAGCTCGTCACCGCCCGGGTCGACGAGCTCACCGAGCTGCTCTCCCGCGAGCAGAAGCCCGAGGCGTTGCTGATGGTCCGTCACCCCGACGGCCGGATCGAGAGCCTGCTGCAGGCGGCCGCCGGTCGGCTCAACCCGCAGGCCCTCCCGGTCGAGTGGGTCCACCGTCCGACCGAGCCCCCGCCCGGCACCCCGCCCGAGCCCGTGGAGGTCACGGCCCGGTGCGTCTACACCGCCGCCCACGGCGGATCGCCCGGTCGGGTCCACGGCGGGCTGGTGGCCCTCACCCTCGACGAGGTGATCGGGGTCGCGCTGCGGTCGGCCGGCGCCAGCGGGATGACCGTGCGCCTCGAGGTGTCGCTCTCCGGCCCGGTGCCCGTCGGACGTCCGGTCCACATCGGCGCCCGCTACGTGCGGGGTGAGGGCCGCAAGGTGTGGGGGACCGGCGAGGTCGTGGTCGACGGCATCGAGGTGGCCCGGGCCGAGGCGCTCTACGTGATGGAGCGGCGGTGACCACGGCGGCCGCGGCCTGGCAGGCCTTCTGCGACCGGATGGCGGCGCTGGGGCCGGTCATCGAGGCCGAGGCCCCCACCCCCGAGGCGGCGGCCGAGGGGCTGCACCACCTCGCCAACCAGGTGGCCTGCTGGCTGACCTACGGCATCGGCTCCTCCGACCCGATGCGGCCCGTGTTCTTCCGCAGCAGCGACCCGGTCTACGAGTGGGGCGGCCCCAACGCCGACCAGGTGGCCCGGCGGGCGGCGATCTCCGGCGACGCCGTCTACCGCATCACCGGCACCATGGGCGGCTGCGAGGAGTTCGTCCTCCAGATCAAGCGGGGCGCGGCCCAGAGCGGGGGAGCGGGCGTGGCCACCGAGGTCTCGGCCAGCGCGCTCGGCCTCGGCCCGGGCGACCCGATCGACATCGTGCTCGGCGGGTCTGAGCCGTCGGGCGATGGCGACCATTCCGTCTGGCTCCCGCTGCCCGACGACGCCGGGTTCGTGCACGTGCGCGACCTGTACTTCGACTGGCAGGCCCGCGAGCCCGCCACCTTCGTGATCGAGCGCCTCGGCGACGTCTCGCCCCGGCCGGTGCGCACCGGTGACCACGTCGCCCGGATGCTCGAGTCCGCCGCTGCCGAGATCGAGCACTCGATCGCCTTCTGGTCGGGCTACCAGGCCCGGATGCTCGCCGGTCTCGACGCGAACGCCTTCACCGACCCGGGCGGTTCGGCCGGCGGGGTGCAGGAGATCGTCTACAGCCACTCGGGCGTCGCCCTCGCCGCCGACGAAGCGCTGGTGATCGAGGTCGACCCCGCGGGCGCGCCCCTCTGGGACGTCCAGCTCTACAACCGCCCGTGGTACGAGGCGCTCGACGCCGGCGGCCGCACGACGAGCACCAACCACCGCATGGCGGTGCCCGACCCCGACGGCCGCATCCGGGTTGTGGTGGCGGCCACCGACCCCGGCTCACCGAACTGGCTCGACACCGAGGGCCGTGACCAGGTGCTGGCCACGCTGCGCTGGTGGCGCCCTGAGCGCCTGCCGGTCGTCACCGCCGAGGTCGTGCCCCTCGGCGAGGCCCCCGGCGCCGGGCGGGTCACCCCCGGCGAGCGGGAGCAGCAACGTCGGCTGCGGCTGGCCCACGTGAGCCGGCGGTACCGCACGTGAGCGACGGGCTTCCCGCCGCTCCGCAGCACCGGGGCGAGCGGCGCTGGCCGATGGCCCTCGCCGTCGTCGTCACCGCCGCCCTCCAGTTCGTCTTCCCGGCGTCGTTCCGTTCGATCCCGCCGCTCGTCTATGTGGTCGTCCTGCTCGCCTTCCTGGTGGTGCTGGTGGTCGGCGACCCCGGCCGCATCGACGAGGACAAGCCGTGGCTGCACCGCACCACCAGCGTGATGATCGGCATCATCACCGTCACCAACATGGGCGCGGCGATACGCCTCGTGCAGGGCATCATCGCCGGTGAGTCGTTCACCGAGGCCGGTGAGCTGCTGGCCATCGGCGTCACAGTCTGGGTCATCAACGTGATCGCCTTCGGCCTGTGGTTCTGGGACCTCGACCGGGGAGGGGCCGTCGCCCGGGCCACCGCCAACGGGCTGCGCACCCGGGCCTTCGTGTTCCCCGAGGAAGGCCTGCCCGAGCACGCCGACGACGGCTGGCGCCCCCAGTTCGTCGACTACCTGACCCTGTCGTTCAGCACGGCCACGGCGTTCAGCCCCACCGACGTCTCGGCGGTGAAGGCCTGGTCGAAGCTGCTGCTGATGGCGGAGGCCATGACCTCGCTCGCCGTCGCCCTGCTGGTGCTGGCCCGGGCCATCAACACCCTCCCCGGCTGAGACACCGGGGAAGGTGCCGGGCGCGGGCCCGACGGCAGGGTCAGGTGCCGGCCACGGCGGCCTCGAGGCCGGCGATGTCGAGCTTCTGCATGGCGAGCATGGCCTGGGTGGCCCGCTGGGCGGCCTCCGGGTCGGGGTGGCCGAGCCACTCACCGAGGCGGCTGGGCACGATCTGCCAGCTGAGTCCGAAGCGGTCCTCGAGCCAACCGCACTGGACCTCCTTGCCGCCCTCCGCGGTGAGCGCGTCCCACAGGCGGTCGATCTCCTCCTGGGTGTCGCACGGAACCACGAGGGAGACGGCGGGCGTGAAGGAGTACATCGGCCCGCCGTTGATCACCATGATGTCGAGGCCGTTGAGCTTCCAGCCCATCGAGCGCACCTGGCCCTCCGGGCCCATCTCGTCGGGGCCGTAGCGCATGACGTGCTGCAGCTCGGCCTCGGTGAACAGCGAGGAGTAGAGCTCCCACGCCTGCTCGGCGTCGTCGTCGAACCACAGCGAGAGCGTCAGCTTCCCTGCGGCCCAGTGCACCTTGTCGCTCGGCTCGGTCATCGTGTCCTCCTGGTCGTGACGTCCAGGGTGGCAGACCCCCGGCGTCCCTCGAACTCATCGGCCCGTGCGACACTTGGCCGCCGGCTCGGGGGAGCCGCCGAAGGGGGAGACATGTCGAAGGTCCGGTTCAACCACATGGAGCTCACCGTGCCGCCGGGCACGCTCGACGACACGATGCGCGCCGAGCTGACCGCCTTCTACGGCGGCGTGCTGGGGTGGGAGACGATGGACGTCGAGATCGTCGGCGGCACGCAGTTCCTGATGCGGCCCGACGAGGGCCAGTTCATCCTCGTGGCCGAGCACGAGCGGCACATGCAGTCGCCCGGCTACGACCACCTCGGCCTGCTGTGCGACACCCGCGCCGAGGTCGACGACCTGCTCGCCGCGTGCCAGGAGTGGCAGCAGCGCGACGACCGGCTGCGGCTAAAGGTCTACGACGACCTCGACACCCCGAACCTGGTGGTGCACGCCTTCTACGTGAAGTTCCTCCTGCCGATCTGGTTCGACGTGCAGTGCATGGAGTGGAAGTCCGGCGGCCCGGCCGAGCGCTGGGAGCTGGTCACCCGGGGCTAGCCCGCGCCGGCGGTTTCGTGGGTGGGGTGGGCCGAGGTGGCACGATGGCGCACCGGCGTCCGAGGGGCCGCCGCCACCGAGGGGGAGCAGTGCTCGACATCCGTGACACCGACCGGATCCGCATCATCACGCTGAACCGGCCCGAGGCGCTGAACGCCTTCAACGAGGCGCTCTACGACGCCACCACCGAGGCGCTCATCGCCGCCGCCGCCGACCCCACCGTCGCCGTCGTCGTGATCACCGGTGCGGGCAAGGCCTTCTCGGCGGGCACCGACGTGAAGGAGATGGCCCAGCGCAACTTCGGCGGGCTCGAGCCGGGCAAGCACGGCTTCCCCGGCCTGATCGATCAGCTCGTCGAGTTCCCCAAGCCGCTGATCTGTGCCGTCAACGGCATGGCCCTCGGCATCGGCACCACGATGCTGGCGCTGTCGGACCTGGTGTTCATGTCCACCGACGCGCGCTGCCGCTGCCCGTTCACGGCCCTCGCCGTCGCCCCCGAGGCCGCCAGCAGCTACACGTTCCCGATGATGCTCGGTCGCCACGACGCCACCTGGGCGCTGATGAGCTCGGAGTGGCTGTCGGCCGACGAGTGCAAGGAGATGGGCCTGGCCTGGCGGGTGACCTCGCCCGACGACCTCCTCGACGAGACCCTGCGCCACGCCCGGGTGCTGTCGTCGAAGCCGATCTCGTCGCTCATCGAGTGCAAGCAGGCGATCATCGCCCCGCTCCGGGCCGAGATCGCCGCGGCCCGCGACCGCGAGAACGCGGCGTTCGGCCGGCTGCTGGGCCAGCCCGCCAACATCGAGGCGCTGTCGGCGCTGGCCGAACGGCGCGAGCCCGACTTCGCCTCCATCGACGCGGCCGGGGCCTGAGACCCGCTCGGTCGGTCGGGTGCGCGGCGGGCTCGGGTAGGAGACGGTCATGGCGACGGGTACCCCGGCCGGGAAGGCCGTGACGAAGAAGCCCGCCGTGAAGGCCGCGACGAAGAAGGCTCCGGCGAGGAAGGCCGCGACCAAGAAGAAGGCTCCGGCCACGAAGGCCGCGACGAAGAAGGCTCCCGCCAAGAAGGCGGCGACCAAGAAGGCCGCGACCAAGAAGGCGGCGACCAAGAAGGCCGCGACCAAGAAGGCGGCGACCAAGAAGGCCGCGACCAAGAAGGCGGCAGCGACGAAGAGGTCGCCGGCGAAGAAGAAAGCGGCGGCGCGTCCGGCGTCACTCGATGCCTACGACGCCAAGCGGGACTTCGACACGACCCCGGAGCCCCGGGGCGCCGGCGGTCCGAGCACCGCCGGAGCCCGCCGGTTCGTCGTGCAACGGCACCGCGCCCGTGCCCTCCACTACGACGTGCGGCTGGAGATCGACGGCGTCCTGGTGAGTTGGGCGGTCCCCAAGGGGCCCACGCTCGATCCCGATGTCCGCCGCATGGCCGTCCACGTGGAGGACCACCCGGTCGAGTACGCCGACTTCGAGGGTGTCATCCCGACGGGCGAGTACGGCGGGGGCGACGTCATCGTGTGGGACCGGGGCACCTGGGAGCCCCACGACACCGACGACCCGGGTGCGGCGGTGCGCGCCGGGTCGCTTCACGTCGATCTGTTCGGCGAGAAGTTGAAGGGGCGCTTCGTGTTCGTGCGCCGGGGCAGGCCGGGGGGCTCGGGCAAGGAGCAGTGGCTCCTGCTCCACAAGCACGACGAGTTCGCGGTGCCCGGCTGGGACCCGGAGGACCACGACCGCTCGGTGACCAGCGGCCGCACCAACGACGAGGTGAAGGCCCACCCCGACGCCACCTGGAACAGCGAGCTCCCGGCGGCCGACGCGGAGGTGGCCACGCACCGCGAGGTCCCGACGTGGGTCGGGCCCACGGCCGACGAGCTGGCCGCCCTCGACGCGCTCGGGGCCAAGGGCACCTGGGAGCTCCAGGGCCGCGAGCTGGCGTTGACCAACCTCGACAAGGTGCTGTTCCCGGGCCGCGACGGCGAGGAACCGATCACCAAGCGCGACCTCGTCCGGTACCACGCGTGGGTGGCGCCGTTCCTGCTGCCCTACCTGCACGACCGGGCGGTGAACCTGCATCGGTTCCCGAACGGGGTCGAGAAGGCCGGGTTCTGGCACAAGGAGGTGCCGTCGCACGCCCCCGAGTGGCTGAACCGCTGGCACTTCGAGGAGGCCAAGGCCGACGACACCCAGTGGTACTTCGTCGTCGACGAGGTCGCCGCCCTGGCCTGGATGGCCAACTACGGCGCCGTCGAGCTCCACCCGTGGACCTCGGCCACCACCGCGCCCCGCCGCCCGACCTGGGCCCTGATCGACATCGACCCCGGCACCCGCACGACCTTCGAGGAGGCGCTGGTGCTGGCCCGCCTCTACCGGGTGGCCCTCGATCACCTCGGGGTGGAGGCCCAGCCCAAGGTCACCGGCAAGCGGGGCGTGCAGATCTGGGTGCCGGTCACGCCGAGGTACACCTTCGAGCAGACCCGCGACTGGGTCGAGAAGATCAGCCGGGCGGTCGGCCAGATGGTGCCGGAGCTGGTGAGCTGGAAGTGGCACACCTCCGACCGGGGCGGCCTGGCCCGGCTCGACTACACCCAGAACGCCATCAACAAGACGCTGGTCGCCCCGCTCAGCGCCCGGCCGGCCGCGGGTGCGCCGGTGTCGGTGCCGATCGGGTGGGACGAGCTCGACGACCCCGAGCTCACCCCCGACCGCTGGACCGTGCGGACGGTGCTCGACCGCCTGACCGAGGTCGGTGACCCGATGGCGCGACTGATCGGGATGGCCCAGGAGCTCCCCGAGCTCTAGCTCCCTCCCGGCCCGCCGGCCGCCCCGGTCGCGGTTCACAGGAAGTTGCCAGGAGATCCTTCCTCCCGTCTCACCTTCGGGCCGGAGCGTCCTTACCTGCGAACGAGAAGGTGCTCCTGTCCCCGCACGGGGGACATCGCACCCCACCGGACAGGAGAACCCGTTCCGATGAAGAAGACCAACAAGTTCGCTGCTCTCGGCCTCGCCGCCGGCCTCGCCGCAGGAGGGGCCGCCGGCCTCGTCGTGGCCGTCCCCGCCGTCTCGGGCGCCCAGTCGACGAGCACCACCGCTGTCGACGGCTCGACGGCCACCGACACCGGCCGCCCCGATCCCGGCACCCGCGTCAACGACGCCCTGGCCCCGCTCGTGAGCGACGGCACCATCACCCAGGAACAGGCCGACAAGGTGGCCGAGGCGCTGAAGGACGCCATGCCCGAGGGTGGCCGCGGTGGTGGCATGGGCCGCGGCGGCGCCGGCCTCGATGCCGCCGCCACCGCCCTCGGCGTCACGGCCGACGAGCTGCGCACCGAGCTCGAGGCCGGCACGACCATCGCAGCGGTCGCCGCCGAGAAGGGCGTCGACGTGCAGACCGTGATCGACGCCATGGTCGCCCAGGCCAAGACCCACCTCGACGAGGAGGTCGCCTCGGGCGAGCACACCCAGGCCGAGGCCGACCAGAAGCTGGCCGACCTCACCCAGCGCATCACCGACTCGGTGAACAACGGCATGCCGGCCCGCGGCGACCACGGCCCCGGTGGCCACGGCCAGCCGCCCGCCGACAGCTCGTCCACCGACACCACCCAGGGCTGATCCGCCCTGCCGTCTCCGCCAGCCCCGTCCGCCACGGGGCCCGGCGGTGACCGGGTTCCGCCGCCCGGTCAGACCATGGCCCGACCCTCGCTAGGGTCGGGCCATGGCGCGTCTGCTGGTCACCAACGACGACGGGATCCACGGACCCGGTCTCCACGCACTGGCAGGGGCCCTGGCCGACGCCGGCCACGAGGTCGTGGTGGTGGCGCCCGACTACGACGCCAGCGGCACCGCCGCCTCGATCGGCCGGTTCGACCCGTCGAGCCACCTGCCGGTGCAGCGGGCCGAGCTGCCCGGCCGGTCGGGCATCGAGGCGTGGGCCCTCGCCGGCCCACCCGCCATGTGCGTGCTCGCCGGTGTCCTCGGCGGCTTCGGCGGGGAGTTCGACGCCGTCGTCTCGGGCATCAACGCCGGCGCCAACACCGGCCGGGTGATCCTGCACTCGGGCACCGTCGGTGCGGCCCTCACCGCCCAGAACTTCGGCCTCCGGGCGCTGGCGGTGAGCCAGGCCGAGCCCGACTGGAAGGGCACGGCCACCGCCCCCGAGGAGCAGGCCCACTGGGTCTGGGGCCCCGGCGCGGCGCTGGCCGCCCGTGTCACCGAGCGCCTCCTGCAGGCGCCGCCGCGGGTGACGCTGAACCTCAACATCCCGGTGGTCGCCGCCGGCGCCACGCCGCCCCTGCGGTGGGCCCGGCTCGGCACCTTCGGCACGGTCCGGTCCGCCGTCACCGGCCTCGACGAGGGCCGGCTCCAGTTCCAGCTGCAGGCGGTCGACGAAGAGCTGCGCTCCGACACCGACACCGCGATGCTGCGCAAGGGCATCGCCACCCTCACCGCCCTCGGCGGCATCGCCGAGGTGTGGGCGTCTCCGCCCGACGGACCCGCTGATCCGGCCGACGCCGAGTCCGGGGCCGTCGGCGGCCCTCCCGGCGGCCTGGCCGTGGAGGCCCACGCCGCGCCGGGCGACGAGCTCTCGCCGGCGCACCTGTTCGCCGATCCCGACGTGGCCGAGCACCTGCACCCCCGACCGCTCGACTAGCGACGGGTCACGCCACCGTCAGTCCGGCGGGCGCTCGCCCCACAGCACCATCCACATCGACTCGCGGGCGTAGCGGTCCCAGGCCGTGGAGTCGACGGCGTCGCCCTGGATGTCGATGAGGGTGCGGCCGAGGAACATGCCGAACATCCACCCGATGTAGACGACCAGGTCGAGGTCGGGGCGGATCCAGCCCTTCTGTTGGGGCCCGGCGAACAGCTCGGCGATCTGCACCCAGCGGTCCTTCTGGATGCGGGCGACCTCGGCCTGCAGGTCCGGGCGACCATAGGTTGCGCCGAGCACGTTGAGCCGCACGAACCGATCCTCCGACGGCCTGCTCACCGACTCGAGGATCCCCTCCATGATCTCGATGAAGCCCTTGCGGTCGTCGACGTTCGCCAGAGCGGACTCGACGCTGTCGACGACCAGATCGAGGGCCCGGGTGATGCGCACGACGTGGGCTGCTCGGACCAGGCCTTCCCGGTTCCCGAAGTGGTGGTAGAGGACCGGAATGGTGACGCCGGCCTCGCTGACCACCGCGTCGACCCGCAGCCCGGCCTCGCCGTCGGCGTCCATGGATCGGATGGCGGCCTCGAGAAGGCGCTCGGCGGTGGGGTGCCGGGGGACCAGGGTCTCACTGCTCTTCGGGGCCATCGGTTCACCCTACGTCGCCGCCGCAGGATGCGAGACGATCCTTCGACAAGCACGCGACCTGCCGCGTGGCTACGGTCAAGGCGGTCTCGTCGGATGCCGACACCCCTGGTGTGGGCGACGGCGAGCGCGATGCCCGCCCTGGAGGTACGGCATGGCTCCATCCGTAGCGCACCCGGGATCCTCAGCGTCGAGGTCGGTCGCGAGCGACGGGGCGGGCCCTGCCCGGGGCGGTGAGGCCAGCAGGGACGTGGCGTCATGAGGGCCCGGCGCACCCTGGCGCTCGAGGAGGCCCGGCTGCGGGCGATCCTCGACTCGGAGCTCGACTGCCGGGCCCAGATGGACGCGGTCCGCGACGCCGATGGCGTGATCATCGACTTCGTCATCGTCGACGGCAACCCGGCCGCGTGCCGGTTCCACCAGATGAGCCGTGACGACTTCGTCGGCTCACGGCTCTCGGCGCTCCACGCCGCCGCCTTCACCACCGGGCTGTTCGAGATGTACCGCGACGTGGTGGAGAGCGGGGAGCCCCTCGTGCTGGAGGACTGGGCGTTCCCGATCCAGGGCCTCGACCTGCCGGTGGCGTACTTCGACCTCACCGCCGCTCGCGTCGGTGACGGCTTCAGCCACATGTGGCGCGACGTCACCGAGGCCCACCACATCGCCGAGCACCTGGCGGCGTCGGAGCGTCGCTACCGGTTGCTGGCCGAGAACTCCTCGGACCTGATCGTCCTGGCTGATCGTGGCGCGGTGGTCGAATGGCTCTCGCCCTCGTCGGTCGAGGTGCTGGGCGAGCCCCCGGAGAACCTGGTGGGCCGCTCGATCGCCGAGATCGTCCACCCCGACGACCTCGAGACCGTGCGCCTGGCAGGGGAGGCCGTGAACGACGGACATCCGGCGGGCTACACGGCCCGCTTCCTCACCGCCGAACGGGGATGGCGCTGGATGGGCGTCACCGTGAGGGCCGTTCGGGACGCCGACGGCGTGGTCGTGGGCAGGGTCGCCAACCTGCGCGACATCCAGGAGCAGGTCGAGGACCGGGCCGCCCTCTCCCGCAGCGAGCGCCGCTTCCGGCTGGCGCTCGAGTCCGCACCGGTCGGCATGGCCGTGGTCGACCTCGAACGGAACTTCGTCGAGGTGAACCCGGCCCTCTGCGCCCTCCTCGACCGCACCCCGGAGTGGCTGCTCGCCCACGGGCTCTCCGATGTCCTCGACCCCGCCGACGACGAGATCGATCGACTCGTCCGGGCCGATGTCCTCTCGGGGCGATCCACCTCGGTGACACGGGAGAAGCGCCTCCTGCGGGCCGATGGATCGATCGTGTGGGTGCAGCACTCGATCGGCCTGCTGCGCCACGAGGGCGAGCCCGTGTCGTTCGTGTCGCAGTTCGTCAACGTCACCGAGGCCAAGGAGGCCCGCGAGGACCTCCTGACCCTGGCCACCCACGACTCGCTCACCGGCCTGGCGAACCGGGCCGCCATGCTCGACGAGATCGCGCGGGCCCAGCACAGCGCGGAGCGGTCGGGAGGCTTCACCGGGCTGGCCATCCTCGACCTCGACCACTTCAAGTACGTCAACGACTCGATGGGCCACGCCTTCGGTGACGAGCTGATCCGCGCCGCGGCGCGTCGGATCGAGAAGGTGGCCCGTGCCGGCGATCTGGTGGCCCGCCTCGGCGGCGACGAGTTCGTCGTGGTCATGCGCGACCTGCACGACCCGACCGAGGCCGGCCGGGCGGCATGGCGGCTGGTGGAGGCGTTCCGCAGCCCCCTGTACGTGGGGGACAACGACGTCTATGCGTCCGCGAGCGCGGGGGTCGCCGTCGCCGACGCCGCGTCGGGCACCGCTGACCTCCTGCGGGAGGCCGACACCGCGCTGTACGTCGCCAAGGAGCAGGGCCGTGACCGCGTGTCGGTGTTCAACGAGGAGCTGCGCTCCGCGGTCACCGCCCGCGTGCAGACCGAGCGCCAGCTGCGCCACGCCGTCGACCAGAGCGGCCTGGCGCTCTGGTACCAGCCCGAGATCGAGCTGGCGACGGGGCGGATCACCGCGGTGGAGGCGCTGCTGCGCTGGCACCACCCCGACGGCACGGTGTGGACCGCCGACCGGTTCATCGAG
Organism: Acidimicrobiales bacterium; assembly: GCA_965279255.1. Classification (GTDB taxonomy): domain Bacteria; phylum Actinomycetota; class Acidimicrobiia; order Acidimicrobiales; family Acidimicrobilacustridaceae; genus CAMFLJ01. Next base: position 2,354,023 of record OZ257146.1, on the reverse strand, counting down.
GTCGCCGAGGACGCCGGCCTCATCGTCGAGATCGGCGCGTGGGTGCTGCGTGAGGCGTTCACCCAGTGCGCCCGGTGGGCGGAACGGCAGGACGGCGTGGCCCTGACGGTGCGGGTGAACCTGTCGGCCCACCAGTTGAACGAGCCCGGGTTGCTGGAGGCCTTCGAGCGTGAGATCGCGTCGAGCGGGGTCGACCCGACCCTGCTGTGCGTGGAGATCACCGAGACGGTGCTGCTGCGGGAGACCGAGACGGTGCGGGCCAACCTGGCGGGCATCCATGCCCTCGGCGTGCGCATCGCCGCCGACGACTTCGGCACCGGCTACGCCTCCCTGGCCTACCTGCGGAGCTATCCGATCGACGTGGTCAAGATCGACCGCAGCTTCGTGAGCGACATCACCACCAGCCCGGTCGACGAGCACCTCGTCGAAGGGGTCGTGGCCCTGGCCGACCGGCTGGGCATGACCGTCACGGCCGAGGGGGTGGAGACGGCGGAGCAGGCGCTGACGGTGCATCGGCTGGGCTGCACCGGCGCCCAGGGCTGGCTCTACTCCAAGGCGGTGCCGGCCGAGGAGATCACCGAGCGGTGGCTCGGCGGCTCCCTGGCCCCCTGACCCGGCGGGGACCGGCGGCCGGCGGCCGGCGGCGGTCTAGGAGGTGGTCACCGGCGGGTACGTGGACGTCATGAGCGCCCTGGTCGACGTCCCACTGGTGGCCGAGGCGGAGGCCGTCGCCGAGGAGGCCGGCCTGCGCTACGTCTCCGACGCCGAGCCCGGCATCCGGCGGCGACGCTCGGGCCGCGGGTTCTCGTACCGCGGCGTCGACGGAAAGGCGGTGTCCGCAGCGGTGCGGCGCCGCATCGAGGCCCTGGCGATCCCTCCCGCCTGGACCGACGTCTGGATCTGCGACCGGGCGACCGGCCACCTGCAGGCGACCGGACGCGACGCCCGGGGCAGGAAGCAGTACCGCTACCACGACCGATGGCGCGAGGTCCGCGACGCCGACAAGTTCTCGCACCTGCGGGAGTTCGGTGATGCGCTTCCCGCCCTGCGGGCCCAGGTGGAGTCCGACCTCGCCGTCCGAGGCCTCGGCCGGGAGCAGGTCCTCGCCGCGGTCGTGCAGATGCTCGACGACACCATGATCAGGGTCGGGAACGAGGAGTACGCCGTCACCAACGAGAGCTACGGGCTCACGACCCTGCGGCCGGTGCACGTCGACGAGATCGGGCGTCAGGCGTTCTCCCTCCGCTTCGTCGGCAAGAGCGGCGTGGAGCATGAGGTGACCGTGCGCGACGCCCGCCTCGCCCGCATCGTGCGCCGCTGCCAGGACCTCGAGGGCCAGGTGCTCTTCTCCTACCGGGCCGACGACGGCGGCCTGCTCAGCGTGTCGTCGAGCGACGTCAACGAGTACCTCCACCGCCACGTGGGGCCCCGCACCACCGCCAAGGACTTCCGCACCTGGGGTGCGAGCGCGCTGGTGGTCGGCGTGCTCGGGCCCCTCGACCCGCCGGCGACGGACCCCGAGGGTGAGCGCCGCATCCTGGAGGCCATCGACGTCGCCGCGGAGCAACTGCGCAACACCCGGGCGGTCTGCCGGCAGTCGTACGTGCACCCGGCGGCGCTCGACGCGTTCCGGGACGGGACGCTCCACGAGCACTGGGTGGCCAGCCGGTCCTCCCGGCGCCTCGACCGCGCCGACCGCACGCTCCTCAAGACCCTGGAGGACACATGACGGCCGCCGGCCCGTCGGTGGGCCACTGGTCCCTCCCTCGGAGCGAAGGGTGGCCCGGAACGACGAACGCCCCTCCCGACGTGGTCGGGAGGGGCGTTCGCTTCCGGAGGCGGCGGGCGGAATCGAACCGCCGTACAGGGCTTTGCAGGCCCTTGCCTCAGCCACTCGGCCACGCCGCCAGGGCCGCTCACCATAGCGCCTGCACCCCCGGGCCCCCGAAGCCGGAATCTCGGGGTCAGTCCCAGGGGCCGTTGGTGCGGAAGGCGAAGGGGCTGGCGCCGACAGGCACCTCGTCGAGCGGCGCGGTGAGCTCGGCGTAGGTCGGTGCCCCGATGCGGGCCGCGGTGGCCTGCAGGGCGTCGAGGTCGAGGCCGTAGACGTGGGCCGCGGTGCCACCGACCATCGCCCGCACCGTCGCCTCGTCGAGCCCGGCGAGGGCGAACCTCAGCGAGAGCGGGCTGTAGGCGGTTGGGCCGCGCTGCCAGGTGGCTTCCATGTGCGGGTAGTCGGAGCCCCACATCACCCGGTCGGCGTAGCCGTCGCGGACCGCCCCGTGGGCTTCGGCGCGGGAGAGGAAGCTGGCGCCGATCCAGACGTTGCGGTGGAGGTACTCGCTGGGGGAGAGGGGCACCTGCTTCTTGAGGGGGCCGCCCCATCCGGTGTTGGCCCGGTGCACCGAGTCGAGCTCCGCCGCCATCGCCGGCCACCACTCGCCGGGCTGCTCGGTGAGCACCAGCTTCAGCTCGGGGTGGCGCTCGAAGACGCCGGCGAAGATCAGCAGGTGGGCGGCCCGGCGGCTGAACCAGCCGCCGCTCTCGATCGACATCAGCGCGGTGAGCTCGGGCCCCTGGAACACGGCCGGGTCGCCGGCGCCGGAATGGGTGCTGAGCGGCATCGACAGCTCTTCGGCGGCGGTCCAGAACGGCTCCCAGGCCCGGTCATTGTAGGGGAGGAGCCAGGGGCGGGGTGCGGGGAAGTTCACCCCGCGGAGCCCGGCGTCGGCGGCCCAGCGCAGCTCGGCCACGGACGCCTCGACGTCCCAGATCGGGAGGTGGGCCAGCCCGACGTGGCGGTCGGGGTGGGCGGCGCAGGTCTCGGCCAGCCACGTGTTGTAGATGCGGATGCCGGCGGCGTAGAGGCCGGGGTCGTCGGCCGGGCCCAGCATCGAGGTCTGGAACGGCACCGGCTCGTTGTTCTGGCTGCCGTGGTAGACGACCTCGGCGGCGACCCCGTCGAGGTCCATCTCCCGCCGGCGGGTGGCCGGGTCGTGGTGGCCGTTGGTGAACTGGTTGCGCCAGAGGGTGAGGTCGTCGGGGTCGGCCTCGGACGCGTCGGCGTCGTGCTCGACGTAGCGGCCCTTCGAGCGGTTGGGGTCGGTGACGTAGGCGTCGAACGCGCCGAGCAGCTCGGGCGGGCACAACGGCCGCAGGTCCTCCACCAGGCGGGGGCCGATGTGGCAGTCGGCGGAGACGATGGCGACGGGCTCGGTCACGGGGACCTCCTCAGGGGGCGGGCGGTGCGGTGGCGCCGGGGCTCAGACGGTGCGGTTGCCCTCGTCGACGCGGTCGGCGGCGGTGAAGCCGAGGGCGGCGGCGGCGGCCGCGCTGGTGATCGTGGCGAGGCCGCGGGCCAGGCCCAGGCTGCGGATGCCCAGCACGCCGGACACCGCGTCGGTGGCATCGCCGACGGCCGCGAGCTGCACCCAACCCCGGGCCGGCTCGCCTCGGTCGAGGGCGCGCAGGGCGCCCAGCCCGAGGGCGAGGTCACGGGCCCCGAGGCCCCGGACCGCCACCTTCACCCGGGGGTCGGTGGCGGCGTCGCCGATCCAGCGCCGGCCGGCGGCACCAGGGGCGACCACGAGCACGGTGCCGATGACGACGCGCATGACGGACAGGATGCGAACGACCTGGCGATGATCCACGGGGGCTTGTTCTACCCGCTCGGCGGGGGCAGGTACGCCTCGAGGGCGGCGAACGACAGGCCCCACTCCTGGGTGCGGTTCCAGAGCTCGACCAGGTTGTCGTAGAGGTCGGGGCGGAAGTGGGAGAGGATGATGTCGCCCGGCTGGAGGCGGTCGCCCTGCTGGAGTTGCACCATGCCGTCGTTGAGGGCGGCCCTCCAGGTGATCACGGCGTTGTCGCCGCACTGGGCCGCGGCCTTCTTGGTGGTGTCGTCGTAGGAGCCGTACGGCGGGCGGAAGAGATGGCCGTGGGGGGCGATGGTCTGGTCGATCACGTCGGCCATGCCGCAGATCTGGGCCTTCTGGGTCGCCAGCCCCATGCCCTTCATGTTCGGGTGGGTGCGGGTGTGGGACTCGATCGGCGCGCCCATGGCGACGAACTGGGCCCAGTAGGCGGGGTCGGCCTTCGCCGGGCCCTCGTTCAGGAAGAGCGTCACCGGGATGTGGTGCTCGGCGAGGAACTGCGGCACGCGCGGGTCGCGGGTCATGCCGTCGTCGATGGTGAGGAAGACCACCGGGTCGGTGGTCTTCACGCGGGAGACGACGGGGGCCAGGCCACCGGTGGGGCCCACCGGGGCGACCGGGCCGCTCGGCCAGGTGGGGAGAGGGGTGGTGGTCGTGGTGGTCGGCGCCGTGGTCGTGGTGGTGGGGGCCGACGTGGCCGGTGCCTCCGTGGTCACGGTGCCCGTCGGCGACAGCGACGTGGCGTGCGCGCTGCTGCACGCGGACGCGCCGAGGACGCAGAGGCCCATGACGATCACCGCACCGACCCGCCGCCGGAAAGGAACACGAAACATTGCGAGCGTGACCGTAGACCTCGGGGCGGTCCCGGACCAGGCGGGGTGGGGGAGGGCCCCCGAGGGCTGCTAAGGTCAGCGACCGGCCCACGGTCATCCGTGGCCGCAGTTGGGACCCGTAGCTCAGTTGGCTAGAGCGCTTCCTCGACACGGAAGAGGTCGCTGGTTCGAGTCCAGTCGGGTCCACTCAACGCCGCCGTGCCCGTCTCGCGACGGGCACGGATCGCGTCCGACGACCTGCCGGTCGTGGGCGCGGCGTCCAGGGGTGGGTCAGGGGCTCCCGACCTGCCGCTGCCCCCTGCAGGAGCCCACCCCCCGACGCCGATGTGGTCCCTCTTCCGTCGAAACGGCGAGTTCCGTCGCCTGTTCTGCTCGCAGCTGGTCAGCTACGCGGGTGACTGGTTCGCGACCGTGGCGGCGATCGGGCTGCTGCTCGACGCCACCGGCTCCGACCTGCTGGCGTCGCTGTTCTGGGTCGCCCAGAGCCTGCCGACCTTCCTCATGGCCCCCATCGCCGGGCCGGTGGCCGACCGCTTTGACCGCAAGAAGATCCTGGTCGTCGTGTCGTTCGCCCAGGCGGCCGTGGCCCTCACGTTCCTGCTGGCGGGCGCCGGCCTGCCGTGGATGGTCTTCGTCGCCCAGGGCGGCGTGACCGCCCTCGGCGCCTTCTTCGGGCCGGCCTCGCAGGCCGGGGTGGCCAACCTGGTCGACGAGGAGGACCTCCCCGTCGCCACCGCCATGATGTCGGCCACCTGGGGGGCGATGCTCGCCGTGGGCGCCGCGGTGGGCGCCGGCTTCACCGTCGTGTTCGGCCGCGACGCAGCCTTCGTCGCCGACGCCTGCAGCTTCCTGCTGGCCGGGCTGCTGTTGATCTCGATCCGCACGCCGATGCAGGCCGGCCGCGACAAGGCCGTGGCCACGACCCGCATGCGGCCGCTCAAGGACACCGCCGAGGCGCTGCGCTACGCCCGCCGGCACCCGACGATCATGGCCCTGCTCGGTTCGCACGTCGGCTTCGCCCTGGGCGCCGGCATCGTCGGCATGCTCGCGGTGCTGGCCGAGCAGCGCTACCACGCGGGCGACGGTGGCACCGGGCTGCTGCTCACCGCCCGCGGGATCGGCGTGCTCCTCGGCCCGCTCGTGATCCAACGGTTGGCCAAGCGGGGCGTGCACGGGGTGCTGCTGGCGTGCGGGTGCGCGTGCATCGGCTACGGCATCTTCTACATGGGGGTCGCCGCCAGCCCCTACATCGTCCTCTCGTTCTTCCTCGTGATGCTCGCCCACCTCGGCGGCGGGGCGCAGTGGACCCTCACCACCTACGGCCTCAACCTGCTCACCCCCGACGAGCTGCGGGGCCGGGTGTTCGCCGCCGCCTTCGCTCTCGTCACGCTGGCCATGAGCATCTCGCTCGTGGTCGCCGGCGTGCTGAGCGGCATCATCGGCCCGGGTTGGACCGTCGCCGTCATCGCCAGCCTGAACATCGCGTGGGGCACCGGCTTCCTGATCTTCACCCGGGGCATACGGGCCGACGCCGAGTCCGAGGCCCTCGCCGCCGCGTCCGGGCACACCGTCGTCACCGAGCTCGACCCCCTGCCCTGAGCACGAGGGGCGTCCCCGACCCTCGTTCTCGTCGCGCCTTCCCGTCGCCGGCGACAGGAAAGCGCGACAGGAACGGGATGGAGCCGGGTCGGCACCTCCCGCTCGATCACGGGGCCGGAGCGGAGTGATCGCTACGGTGGCCCGGACATGGCCGACGCGACACCGACCTCGCCCGACGACGACGGCCGTCGGCGCAACCCCGTCCCGGGCTGGGTGTGGATCCTGCTGGTCGTGGTGGCGGTGGGTGCCTCGCTGGGTGCGGCCTGGTGGTTCGAGCGCGACACCTCGGTGTCGGAGGCCCCCGGCCAGCCCGAGACCTTCTGCAACACGGTCGGCGAGCTGCAGTCGACGGGCGACATCACCGTCGACCTCGGCACCGGCACCGACGGCACCGCGGGGCTGCGCGACGCCGCGGCCGGGCTGCGGCGCCTGGCCGGGGCCGAGCCGCCGGCCCAGATCCGCGACGACCTCGAGGAGCTGGCCGGCGCCCTCGATGCGGTCGTGGCCGACGCCCAGGCCATGCCCTCGGGCGACCCGAGCGCGCTCGGCCAGGTCCTCGCCTCGCTCGACGAGAGCCTCCGCGACCTCCAGCCCGCGTCCGACCGGGTGAACGCCTACACCGACCGCTGGTGCGGCGCCGCCATCAACTCGCCGCCGACGACGGGCTGACCGTCACGGGGATGCCGTTCAGCACGGCGTTGCCCGAGAGCGGGTCGATGGCGGTGTCGTCGGTGAGCAGGTTGGAGTTCACACCCGGGCGCTGGCCGGCCACGCCGAACGGCGCGCCGGGGCGGTCGTGGCCCCACCCGTGGGGCAGCGACACCACACCCGGGCTCATGGCGTCGGTGACCTCGACCGGCGCGGTGACCACGCCGACCCGCGAGCGGATCTCGGCGTCGGCGCCGTGCTCGAGGCCGAGGCGGGCGGCGTCGTCGGGGTGCACCAGCAGCGTGCAGCGGTAGCGGCCCTTGGCCAGCACGTTCACGTTGTGCATCCACGAGTTGTTGGAGCGGAGCTGGCGCCGGCCGATGAGCACCAGGTCCTCGGGTCCCGCGGCGGGGGCGTCGAGGGTGGCGGCCAGGCGGTCGAGGTCGGCGATCAAGGCGGGCGGAGCCAGCTCGACGGTGCCGGAGGGGGTGCGCAGCGCCGACGGCAGCCGGGGCACGAGGGGGCCGAGGTCGAGGCCGTGGGGCGACGCCGCCAGCGTGTCCAGGGAGATGCCGTCGGGCACCGCCCCGAACCAGTCGCCGTAGGCACCGGTGCGGATCATGACGTCGACCAGGTGGTCAGGGGTGGAGCGAGCGGGGTCGGCGGTGACGATCGCCAGCAGGTCGGGCACGGTGCGGTCGGAGACGGGCGAGCCGGGGGCGGCGATGGCGCCGCCGAGGGCGGCCTCGAGGATGAGGCGGTCGAGGGCCGCGGGGTCGTCGCCCGCCTCGGGGCCGGTGGCGATGAGGGCGAGGCGGCCGAGGATCTCGTGCTCCTGGGGCCCCGGCGCCTCGAAGATCGGCGGCGCCCACTCGGCCACGTTGCGCACGGCCATGTTGAAGAAGGCGAGGTGGTACTCGCTGCGCTCGAGCGCCGACGGCGGCGGCAGGATCACGTCGGCGAAGCGGGTGGTCTCGTTGCGGTAGGGGTCGACGCTGACCATGAACTCGAGCTGCCCGAGGGCCTCCTCGACCGCGGCCGAGTTCGGTGCCGACACCGCGGGGTTCCCGGCCACGGTGACCAGGGCGCGGACCTGGCCCTCGCCCGGGGTGGTGATCTCCTCGGCCATGGCCACGACGGGGAGCTCGCCCCGCACCTCGGGATGGTCGCTCACCCGGCTGCGGCGCCGGCCGGTGACGAAGCCGCGCCCCTTGCCGCTGCCCGGGCCCCGGTCGTGGGCCGGTGTGGCGAACATGGCGCCACCCGGGCTGTCGAGGTTGCCGGTGCAGGCGTTGAGCACGTCGACCGCCCACGCCGCGATGGTGCCGAAGGCGGCGGTGTGGGTGCCGATGCGACCGTAGACCGAGCCGGTGGGGGCGGCGGCCAGCTCGTGGGCCAGGCGGCGGATGGTGGCGGCGTCGATGCCGGTGACCGGGGCGACGGCCTCGGGGGTGAACGGCTCGACCGCGGCGCGCAGCTCGTCGAGGCCGGAGACCACCCCGCTCAGCGAGCCGAGGTCGACCAGGTCGTCGGCGAAGAGCACCTGCGCCATGGCCATCAGCAGGTGGGCGTCGGCGCCGGGCCGGATCGGGACCCACTCGTCGGCGTGGTCGGCGGTCTCGGTGCGGCGGGGATCGACGACGGTGACCTTCCCGCCCCGCGCCTGGATGGCCTCGAGCCGCCCGGGGAAGTCGGGTGCCGTGCACAGGCTGCCGTTCGAGGCGTAGGGGTTGGCCCCGAGGATCAGCAGGTGGTCGGTGCGGTCGAGGTCGGGCACCGGGATGAGCAGGGGGTTGCCGTAGAGGTAGCCGCTCGACACGTGCTTGGGCATCTGGTCGACGGTGGAGGCCGAGAACACGTTGGTCGTGCCGAGGGCCTTGATGAGGGTGCCGTTGAACAGCGTCGGGCCCAGCGAGTGAACGCTCGGGTTGCCCAGGTAGATGGCCACGGCGTCGCGACCGTGGCGCTCGATGACGCCCCGCAGCCCGGCCTCCACCGCGGCGAAGGCCTCGTCCCACGTGACCTCCTCCCAGGTGGCGGTGGCGAGATCGTCGCCCCGGCGCACGAGGGGCCGGCGGAGGCGGTCCGGATCGGAGTGCAGGTGGTGCAGGGCCGAGCCCTTGGGGCAGATGAAGCCGCGGGAGAAGGCGTTGTCGCGGTCGCCGCGGATGCGGACGACCGTGTCGTTGCGCACGGTGAGCTCGAGCCCGCAGCCGGCCTCGCACAGCGGGCAGGTGCGGTGGTGGACGGTGTCGGTGCCGGCGCCCGCGTCGGCGGTGCCCTCGGTGGTGCTGGTGCTCACGGATCCCCCGATGCTGGTGGCAGTCGCTCCGCCAGTTACCCGATGGTAGGCCCGTTCCGCTCCGGTGGTCCGGGCCTAGGCTCGGGGCCATGGCCCTCCCGCCCGAACCGGACCCGGCGATCCCACCCGTGCCGCCCGGCTATCCGGCCCGGTGGGAGTTCGACGCCGTGCTGAGCGACGGCGGCACGGTGCACATCCGCCCGGTGATGCCCTCCGACGCCGACGCGGTCGACGCCTTCCACGTGCGCCAGTCGCGGGAGACCATCTACTTCCGCTACTTCAGCCCGCTGCCCAAGCTCTCGGCCCGCGACCTCGCCCGCATCGTGAACATCGACTACGTCACCCGCCTGGCCCTCGTGGCCCTGCTGGGCGACGAGGTCGTGGGCCTGGCCAGCTACGACATGTGGCCCGACCACAACGAGGCCGAGGTCGCGTTCATGGTCGACGAGCAGCACCAGGGCCGGGGGCTGGCCACCGTGCTGCTCGAGTACCTCGCCGTGGCCGCCCGCGAGAACGGCCTCGACGGGCTCACCGCCACCGTGCTGCCCACCAACCGCAAGATGCTCGGCGTCTTCCACGACGCCGGCTTCCAGGTGGCCAGCGCCTTCGAGGAGGGTGTCATCGAGGTGCGCCTCGGCATCGAGCCCACCGAGGAGGGCCTGCGCCTCATCGAGGACCGCGAGCGCCGCTCGGAGGCCGCGTCGGTCACCCGGCTGCTCTCGCCGAGCTCGATCGCGGTCATCGGCGCCGGCCGCGAGCGGGGCGGCATCGGCCACGAGGTCTTCCGCAACCTGGTGGCCGGCGGCTTCGACGGCCCCGTCTACCCGGTGAACCCGGCCGGCGGCCACGTCGCCAGCGTGCGGGCGTTCCAGAGCGTGCTCGACATCCCCGATGCGGTCGACCTGGCCGTCGTCGCCGTGCCCGCCGCCGGCGTGCTCGACGTGGTCGAGGAGTGCGGCCGCAAGCGGGTCGGCGGCCTGGTGATCTTCAGCGCCGGCTTCGACCGGCTGCCCGAGGGCACCGAGGAGCGCATCGTCGAGCGGGCCCACGCCACCGGCATGCGGGTCATCGGCCCCGAGTCGATGGGTGTCATCAACACCGCCCCGGGCGTGTCGCTCATCGCCAACTTCGGCACCGTCGCCGTGCGGCCGGGCAACGTCGGGTTCCTCACCCAGTCCGGCACCCTCGGGCTGGCCGCGCTCGACCACGCCCACTCCCTCGGCGTCGGCTTCTCGACGTTCGTCGACGTCGGGTCGAAGATCGACGTGTCCGGCAACGACCTGCTGCAGTACTGGGCGGCCGACGAGCGCACCACGGTGGTGGCGCTGCACCTGCAGTCGTTCGGCAACCCGCGGAAGTTCACCCGCATCGTGCGCGAGCTCGCCCGGGCCAAGCCGGTCGTGGCGGTGAAGTCGGGCCTCACCCGGCCGGGGCCCGAGGCAGGGGGCGCCGCCATGGGCGCCTCGTGGTCGGCCGGCGACCTCACCGACGCCGCCATCGACGCCATGCTCGCCCAGAGCGGGGTCATCCGGGTCGAGACGCCCACCCAGCTCTTCGACGCCGCCCGGGTGCTCTCCACCCAACCCGTGCCCGCCGGGCGTCGGGTCGCCATCGTCTCCAACGCCCGCGGCGCCTCCGTGCTGGCGGTCGACGCGTGCATAGGCGCCGGCCTCGAGACCCCGGAGCCCTCGCCCGCCACCGTCGAGGCGCTGGCCGGCCAGGTACCGGAAGGGGCCCGACTGACGAACCCCTTCGAGCTCACCTGGGAGGCCGGACCGGACGCCTATCGCGCCGCGGTCTCGGCCGCGCTGGCCGACGACGCCTTCGACTCGGTGATGGTGCTCTACGCCGCTCCCGTGCTGCCCCGCCCGGCCGAGGTCGCCTCCGCCGTGGGCGACGCCCGCTCCGGCGCCGACAAGCCGGTCATCGCCACCTTCCTCGGCTCCGAGCCCGGCGACGAGGTCGACGGCGTGCAGCCCGGCCTGCCCGTCTTCCGGTTCCCCAGCGAGGGCGCCCGCACGCTCGGCCGCCTGGCCGCCTACGGCGAGTGGCTCGGACGACCGGCCGGCACCCTGCCCATGCCCGACGAGGTCGGCCTCGACGTCGAGGCCGTGCAGGCCCGCGTGGCGGAAGTGCTCGCCGCCGACCCCGAGGGCCGCATCCTCGAGCACGCCGAAGCCGCGGACCTCCTGGCCCTCGCCGGCCTGCCGGCCTGCCCCACCGCGGTGGTGCACGGCCCCGACGAGGCCGTCGTCGTCGCCCGCGCCATGGGCTACCCGGTGGTGCTCAAGGCCAGCGGCGTCGGCCGCTACCACCGGGGCGAGGTGGGTGGCGTGGCCCTCGACCTCCACGACGACGACGCCCTCCGGGCGGCCTTCGGTCGGATGGTCACCACGCTGCACTCGGCCATGGACCCCGCCATCGTGCAGAAGGCGGCCCCCGCCGGCGCCGACGTGCTGGTCGCCGGCCAGCAGCACCCGACCTTCGGCGGTGTGGTCACCGTGGGCCTCGGCGGTGCCGCCGCCGCGGCCAACGCCGACCTGCCGGTGCGGGTGCTCCCGATCTCCGACACCGACGCGTCGGAGCTGGTCGCCGCCTCGCAGGTCGAGGGCCTCCTCGCCGGCCCCGAGGCCGGGGGCCGGGCGTCGGTCGCCAGCGGCGAGCTCGCCGCGCTGCTCGTGCGCTTCGCCGCGCTGCTCGAGCACGTGCCCGAGCTGGCCGGGGTCGTGGCCAACCCGGTCATCGTCGGGCCCGACGGCGCGTCGATCACCGACGCGTGGGTGCGGGTGGCTCCGTACCGGATGCCGTCGTCGCCCGAGGTACGTCGCCTCGACGGCGCGCCCGGGCTGTTCCTCGGCCTCTGACACGATGACCGCCGTGCCGCCGTCGTTCGCGCTCGCCGACCTCTACGAGGGCGTCTGCGACGCGCTGCCCGGCGCCGAGGCCCTGGTCGTCGGGGCGGCAGGCGAGATCGTCAGCCGGCTCACCTTCTCCCAGCTCGACGAGAGGGCCAACCGGGTCGCCAACGGCCTGCTCGGCCACGGGGTGGTCGCCGGCGACCGTGTCGGGCTCCACCTGCGCAACCACGCCGAGCACGTCGAGGCGATGCTCGGCGTGTTCAAGGCCCGAGCCGTGCCGGTGAACGTGAACTTCCGCTACACCGCCGAGGAGCTGGCCTACCTGGTGACCGACAGCGCGATGGTGGCGCTGTTCACCGAGCCCGACCTCGCGCCGGTGGCCACGGAGGCGGCGAGGCTCGCGGGCCGGCCCGATCTGGTGATCGTCGAGCGGGGAGTGGGGTACGACGAGCTGCTCGCGGGTGCCTCGGCCGCCCGCCCCGCTGCGTCCGTCGAACGCAGCGGCGACGACCTCTACCTGCTCTACACCGGCGGCACCACCGGGTCGCCGAAGGGCGTCATGTGGCGCCAGCACGACATCTACATGGCCAGCTTCGGGGGCAAGGGCACGCCGAACCGGGGGGTGCCCCCGGTGGTCCGACCGGCCGAGGTGGTGGAGCGGGCGGTGGCCGGGTCGCCCGTGCAGCGCCGCATGCCGCTGTGCCCGCTGATGCACGGGGCCGCGGCGTGGGTGGCCTGGCAGTCGCTGCTCGCCGGCGGCGCCGTGATCCTCGACTCCGACCTGCACCTCGACCCGGCCGCGGCACTGCGCCTGGCCGAGGCCGCCGAGGCCGATCTGGTGATGGTGGTCGGCGACGCCGTCGCCCGTCCGCTGGCCGACGCGCTGGGGGCGGCCCGCGCCGTCGACCCCGCCGCCCTGCCGTTGCCGCGGCTCCAGCTGATCGCCTCGGGTGGGGCGATCCTCTCGCCGGCGGTGAAGGAGCAGCTGCGGGCCCTGCTGCCCGAGGTCGGGATCCTCGACAGCTTCGGGTCGTCGGAGACCGGGAGCCAGGGGCGACTCCGCCCCGGCCCCGAGGGCGGTGCGCCGCGGCTCGTCGGCGACGACGCCACGACCGTGCTGGGCCCGGCGGCCGAGGGCGGTGCCCGTGGCCCGGTGCCGGCCGACGGCACGACCGTCGGCAAGCTCTCCCAGCGGGGCCACGTGCCCCTCGGCTACTGGGGCGACGCCGAGCGCACCGCCGCCACCTTCCCCGTGATCGACGGCGTGCGCTGGGCGGTCTCGGGTGACGACGCCGTGATCGAGCCCGACGGCTCCATCCGGGTTCTCGGCCGGGGCTCGGCCAGCATCAACACCGGGGGCGAGAAGGTCTTCCCCGAGGAGGTCGAGGGCGTGCTCAAGGCCCACCCCGCCGTCTTCGACGCCCTGGTGGTCGGCGTCGCCGACGACCGCTTCGGCCAGCGGGTGAGCGCCGTGGTCGCCCTGCGCCCCGGTGCGGCGGTGCCGTCCGCCGACGACCTGGCCGCCCACGCCCGCGAGCACCTCGCCGGGTTCAAGGTCCCCCGGTCGTGGCTGCTCACCGACCGCGTGGCCCGATCGGCCTCGGGCAAGCCCGACTACCGCTGGGCCCGCGACGCGGTCCTGGCCTCACTCGATCAGGAGAGCTGACATGCGCGCTGTGGTGCTGGAGTCCTACGGGGAGACCGACGTCCTGGCCGTCACCGAGGTGCCCGACCCCGTGGCCGGCCCCGAGGAGGTGCTGGTCGACGTCGTCGCCACCGCGCTGAACCGGGCCGACCTGCTGCAACGTCGGGGCCTGTACCCGAGCCCGCCGCTGGCCGGCTTCGTCCCGCCGGCGCCCGAGATCCCGGGCATGGAGTTCTCCGGGCGGGTCGCCGCCGTGGGGGAGCGGGTGTCCGGGCTCGCCGTCGGCGACGAGGTCATGGGCATCGTCAACGGCGGCGCCTACGCCGAGCGCCTCGTGGTGCACGAGCGCCAGGTGCTGCGGGTGCCCTCGACCGTCACCGTGGCCGACGCCGCCGCCATCCCCGAGGTGTGGATCACCGCCTACGACGCGCTGGTCGTGCAGGGCGGGCTCACCGCCGGCCGGGTGGCGCTGGTGCACGCCGGGGGCTCGGGTGTGGGCACCGCATCGATCCAGATCGCCAAGGCGATGGGCGCCCGCATCGTCGTCACCGCCTCCGCCGGCAAGGTCGAAGCGTGCCGGGCGCTCGGCGCCGACGTGGTGGTCGACTACGGCTCGCAGGACTTCGTGGCCGAGTGCCGTGCGTTCACCGGCGGGGCCGGTGTCGACGTGGTGCTCGACGTGATCGGCGGCGACTACGTCGACCGCAACATCAGCGCCGTGCGGGTGGGCGGCACGATCGTGCTGGTCGGGGTGATGGGCGGGGGCCGCACCGAGGTCAACATCGGCGCCCTGCTGCCCAAGCGGGCCGCCCTCGTGGGCACCGTGCTGCGGGCCCGGCCGCTCGAGGAGAAGATCGACATCTCCCGCCGCTTCGCCGCCGAGGTGCTGCCGCTGTTCGACTCGGGGCTCGTGCGCCCGGTGATCGACTCCCGGTTCGGGCTCGACGACATCGCCGCCGCCCACGACCGCATGGAGTCCAACGCCAACGTCGGCAAGATCGTCGTCGACGTCCGGCCCTGAGCCCTCCGCCAGGGGCCGGGCTCGGAGCTCAGCGCCGGAAGCGGTAGCCCGCCCCGCGCACCGTCTCGATGGTGTCGGACCCGAGCTTGCGCCGCAGGTACCGCACGTACACCTCGACGACGTTGGAGCCGCCGTCGAAGTCGTAGCCCCACACCCGGCTGAGCAGCTGCTCGCGGCCGAGGACGTTGCCGGCGTTGGCCATCAGCACCTCGGCCAGGGCGAACTCCCGGGCCGAGAGCGCGACTTCTCGGCCGTCGACCTGGGCCACCCGCGCCCTGAGGTCGAGGCGGACGCCGCCCGCGTCGATCTCGGTGGGTTGGGGCCGCCCGGGGTCGCGCAGGCGGGCCCGCACCCGGGCCAGGAGCTCGTCGAACCGGAAGGGCTTGGTCAGGTAGTCGTCGGCGCCCTCGTCGAACGCCCGCACCGTGGCGTCGAGGTCGTCCTCGGCCGTGAGCACGAGGATCGGCAGGTGCTCGCCCCGGGCCCGCACCTGGCGGATGACCTCGAAGCCGTCGCACCGGGGGAGCCCGAGGTCGAGCACCACCAGGTCGAAGTCCGTGTCGCGGGCGAGCGCGACGGCCTGCTCGCCGTCGTGGACCGCGACGGTGGTGAAGCCCTGCCGCCCGAGGCCCTTCTCGATGAACGCGGTGATCCGCGCCTCGTCGTCGACGACCAGGATCCGGTTCACGAGTGGGCCCCCACGGCCAGCGGGAGCCGCATGCGCACGCAGGTGCCCTGGCCCAGGTGGCCGTCGGCCGCGACCGTGCCGCCGTGGGCCGCGGCGATGCCGGCGACGATCGGCAGGCCGAGGCCGGTGCCGCCGGTCCGGCCGCGCTGGCGGGGCGCCACCTCCCCCCGCTGGAACAGGCCGGCCGCCTCCGCGGCGTCGAGGCCGCGCCCCTCGTCGCGCACCCACAGCTCGAGCGCGGCGGTGCCGCCGGTGGCGCCGACCTCGGCGCCGATCTCGATGACGTCGCCGGGCCCGGTGGCGTCGATGGCGTTGTCGACGAGGTTGAGCAGGGCCTCGGTGAGCCGGTGCCGGTCGCCTCTCACCACCACGGCCTCGGGGGCGACGACCTGCCAGTCGCGGTCGGCCATGGCGGCGGCACGGCGGCCGACCCCCTCGACCAGCTCGGCCACGTCGAGGTCCTCCCACTCGAGGAAGTCGGGGCGGCCCGAGCGGGCGATCACCCGGAGGTCGCGGACGAGGCGGTCCATCCGGTCGAGCTCGTCGAGCACCAGAGCGATGTCGGCGGCCCGCTGCTCGGGGTCGTCGTCGAGCAGCTCGAGGTGGCCGCGGACGATGGTGATCGGGGTGCGCAGCTCGTGGCCGGCATCGTCGAGGAACTGCTTCTGGCTGTCGAAGGCCGACTGGAGGCGGTCGAGCATCTCGTTGAGGGCGGCGGCCACCACCCCGACCTCGTCGGTGCTGTCGACCGGCACGCGGGTGGAGAGGTCCCGGCCGGTGCTCACCGACCGGGCGGTGCCGGCCAGCCGGTGCAGCGGCGCCAGCGCCCGCCCGGCCACACCCCACGCGACGAGGCAGGCCCCGAGCAGCACCAGCGCGGTCACCACGCTCACCGTCGTGATGGTGCCGGTGAGGGCGTCCTGCTGCCGGTCGAGGAACTCGGTCGCCACCAGCACGCCGATGACCCGGCTGTCGGCCAGGACGGGAACGGCGAGCCAGCGGACGTCCCCGGCCGGGGTGGAGGTGCGTCCGGTGGTGGTCTCGGTCGTCTCGCTCCACCAGGTGGCCACGGGGAGCTCGGCGAGGGCCGTGGGTGCCCCACTCGACGCGGCGTACGGCCGCCCGCCCACGAACGCCAGGTAGGCGGCGTCGCCGCGACCCGGTCGGGCGCCCAGGTAGTCGTCGAAGACGGTGGCGAGGGTTGGCCCACCGGGCGTGCCGACGGCGACGGGCAGGGCGTCGAGCCGGGCCCTGAGGTCGTCGACCGCGACGACGAGGTCGCGGTCGGCCTGGTCGTCGATCCGGCTGGTGCCCACCTGGTGGAGCACCAGGATCGACACGAGCTCGGCCGTGACGAGCAGCACCAGGAACGAGGCGACCACCCTCGCCCGGATGCCCAGCCGACGACGGGCGCGGGTCACGCTCAGGGCCCGGGGACCGACATCGGCGACGGTGACGACAGGGGGAGACCGAGCGGCGGGAGGGTCGTGGTGGGCAGGCCGCGGAGCGAGTCGAGGAGGTCGTCGAGCGGATCGACGAGTGGCAGGGTCGGCGTGGTCACCGGCGGGAGGGGAGGCACTGTCGGCGCCGGCGGGAGCGGGAGGGAGGGCACCGTCGGGAGTGTCGGGGTGGTCGGCAGCGACGGGAGGGTGGTGCCCGCCGGGTCGGAGGCGGTGCCCTGGCCGCCGTCGGCCTGGCCACCCGTCGTCCCGGTGGTCGTCCCGTCGACCCCGGTCGGGCCGAGGCCGTCGGTCGTCGAGCCCGCGCTCCCGTCGCCGACCGTCAGCACGCGGGTCGGGTCGACCTCGTGGAACCCGGTGCCGTCGTCGTCGGCGCTGGCCCCCGCAGCCACCACGATGGGCGCAGGGCGCCCGCTTCCGTGGTGGGCGATCGCCGCGGTGGCCAGCACCGCCGCCAGCCCGAGCGCGCCGATCGCGGCGAGCCAACGCCCCACCGTGCCCGGTCGTGCCATCCCCGTCCCCTCCGCATGGTCCTGCCCCGTCGTCGGGAGGGTAGCGGCGTGGCGCCGAGCGCTTGCGGGTGGCCCTCCGGCGCCGGATCCCGGATGAGAGCTTTCTCACCGAGGCCTCATGTCCACGTCATCGCCGGCGCCGAGGATGCCCCTGTTCACCCACACCAGGAGGCCCAGTGACTCGTACCGGCACCACCCCGCAGGCCCGACGACGGCTGCCCCGACCGCTCCTCGCCGCATCAGGCGCCACGCTGTTGGTCGCCGCCGGCGGCATGGCCTGGATCCAGAGCGGCGCCGGGGCCGACCCGGTCAGCACCGACGTGGCGGCCACGTGCACGTTGGGCGGATCGGCGGTCGACGTCACCGTGCCCATGACCGTCGACGACGTCGTCGACCCCGTCGCCCCCGGCGGGGCGGAGACGCTGAACATCGACCAGGGCCTCGGCAAGCTCCCGGTGGAGGTCACCGTCGACAAGGTCGTGGTCACGACCCCCATCCCGGCGCAGGTCGCCTCGACGGACTCGGTCACCTTCGAGGGCGGCAACATGACCGGCGCCTACTCGGTCGAGGGCACGAACCTCGTCGTCACCTTCACCGGGCCCCAGACCTCGAGCGCCCTGCAGTTCCCCCGGGTGGTGGTGCACCAGACCATCGCCGGCACGCCCGAGGGCGACACCATCGAGTGGAAGGTCTGGTCGAGCCTCGTGACGGACACGAACTACGGCCAGGCGGTGTGTGCCCCGAAGGACCCGTCCGCCAACCTCAACACGACGGCGATCTCCGGTGCCGGCGGATCGACGACGACCGCTCCCGGTTCGACCTCGACGACGGCCCCCGGCGGCGGAGACGGGTCGACCACGACCACGACCGCCCCCGGCGACGGCACGACGACCACCACCCTGCCGGCGACCCCCGCCGCACCGGGCGCCTCGGTCTGCGTGACCGTCACCTCGCCGCTGCCCATCCCGGCGGGCGCCGTCCCGTGCCCGGTGACGATCCCGCCCTCGGCTGACGCCCTGCCGGCCCTGCCGGTCCCGCCCGCCGGCGGTGGGCTGCCCGCCCTTCCGGTCCCCGTGCCGGTCCCGCCCACCGGCGGTGGCATCCCCGCTCTGCCGGTCCCGCCGAGCGGTGGTGGGCTGCCCACGCTGCCCGTCCCGCTGCCGGTCCCGCCCTCTGATGGGGTCGACCTCGGCATCGGTGTCCAGATCGGGGTGGGCCTGTAGTCCGGATCCGGATCCGTCCGACTGCACCCATCTCGGGGACGACCGCCCTCCCACTCCCGGGGGCGGTCGTCCCGCGTCCGGGTTCGAGGTCGTTGTGCGACCGTGTGGCGGCGAGCCAGGATGACGCGGCGGACCGAGGAGGCATGGTGGACGAGGAACCCAGCGCAGAGGTGCTCCTGGAGCATCGACGATCGGTGGCCGGGCATCGGATCCCGGTCCTCGACGCCATGATGAGGGCCATCGACCTCGGATGGCCCCTGGTGGAGGCGGTCGAGCGCTGCACCGACCGCGCGGAGGCTCAGCGCCGGTTGACGGAGCCGCCGTTCTCGTTCGACGAGATGCAGGCGGCGCACGTCCTCGACATGCAGCTCTGGGCCCGCACCGAGGAGCGCCGCCGTCAGCTGGCCGACGAGAAGGCCGAGCTCGAGCGCTTCCTTGCAGAGGGATGACCTCGCAGAGGGATGACCTCGCAGAGGGATGACCTCGCCGAAGGCTGACCGCGCCGGCGTCGGTCCGCTCCGATCACCGTTTCGTTCCACGTCTCAGCGACGTCGCTCCCGTGCACACTCGGCGTTCGTCGACGGAACGCCGTGGTGGCGAGCGACGTCGCTGAGAGCTGGAACCAGACGACGGATGCCGGATGCGCTGAGCGGCTCGGGCGGTGTCGCCGGCCCTGGCTCCGCGAGCGGAGGATGCTCCGGCGTCAGGCGGGGACGTCGACGGCGCGGCGACTGCAGAGGGCCTGCAGCAGGTCGTCCTCGAACGAGCCGCGGAAGACGGTGACGGCCTGGCCGCCGAGCAGGACCCGGTCGTCGCGCAGCGACACCTTGATCACGCCGCCCCGGGCCGAGGCCTGGTGGGCGAGGAAGTCGGGCGTCGAGAGCCGCTCGGCCCAGAACGGGGCGAGGGTGGTGTGGGCCGAGCCGGTGACCGGGTCCTCGGGGATGCCCGCGGCGGGGGCGAAGAAGCGTGACACCACGTCGTGGAGCCCGTCGCCGACGGCGGTGACGATCACGCCGCGGCCGACCTCGCCGAGGGCGCCCAGCGCCGCGATGTCGGGCTGCAGGGCCCGCACGTCGTCGGCCGAGGGGACCTCGATCAGCCAGTCCGACCGGCCGCGGGCGATGGTGAGGGCGTTGTCGATGCCGAGGGCCTCGAGCAGCCCTGCCGGTGCCTCGGCCTCGACCGGCACGTCGACGGGGAAGTCCAGCTGGATCCAGCCGTCACCCATCGCCCGGGCGGTCAGGGTGCCCGACAGGGTGACGAAGCGCAGCATGCACGCCTCCACCCCGAGGTCGACGAGCAGGTGGTGCGCCGCCGCCAGCGTGGCGTGGCCGCACAGCTCGACCTCGCACACCGGCGTGAACCAGCGCAGCCGCCACGCCGGGCCGTGGGTGCCACCGTCGCCGTCCTCGAGGTCGATGATCGGCTCGAGGAACGCCGTCTCCGGCTGGTTCATCTCGGCCGCGACGGCCTGCATCCACTGCTCGTCGGCGGGGCCGTCGAGCAGGCAGATGGCGGCGGGGTTCCCCGCGAACGGACGGTCGGTGAAGGCGTCGACCTGGGCGATGGGGAGACCCATGAGGGGCTAGCGGGACTCCATCGGGATGTAGTCCCGGACCTCGGCGCCCACGTAGAGCTGACGGGGCCGGGCGATGCGGGCGTTCTGGTCGAGCATCTCGGTCCAGTGCGCCAGCCAGCCCGACACGCGGGGGATGGCGAACAGCACGGTGAACATCTCCACCGGGAAGCCCATCGCCTGGTAGATCAGGCCCGAGTAGAAGTCGACGTTCGGGTAGAGCTTGCGGCTCACGAAGTAGTCGTCGCTGAGCGCCGTCTCCTCGAGCTTCAGCGCGATGTCGAGCAGCGGGTTCTTGCCGGTGACCTCGAAGACGTCGTAGGCGATCTTCTTGATGATCGTGGCCCGGGGGTCGTAGTTCTTGTAGACCCGATGGCCGAAGCCCTGGAGGCGGCCCTTGCCGGCCTTCACGTCGGCGACGAAGGCCTCGACGTTGTCGATGCTGCCGATCTCGTTGAGCATGCGCAGCACGGCCTCGTTGGCGCCACCGTGGCGGGGGCCGTAGAGGGCGGCGGCGGCCGCGGCGGTGGCCGAGTACGGGTCGGCGTGGCTGGAGCCCACGACCCGCATGGCGGTGGTCGAGCAGTTCTGCTCGTGGTCGGCGTGCAGGATGAACAGCACGTCGAGGGCGTGGGAGAGCACCGGGTCGGGCTCGTAGCGGGGCTCGGCGACCTTCCACATCATCGACAGGAAGTTCGACGGGAAGTCGAGGCTGTTGTCCGGGTAGACGAACGGCTGGCCCACGGAGTGGCGGTGGGCGCCCGCGGCGATCGTCGGCATCTTGGCGATGAGCCGGATGATCTGCTTGTAGCGGCTGTCGACGTCCTCGATGTCCTTGGCGTCCGGGTAGAACGTCGAGAGGGCGGCGAGGGTGGAGACCAGGATGCCCATGGGGTGGGCGTCGTGGTGGAAGCCCTCCATGAAGCGCTTGCGCACGTTCTCGTGGATGAACGTGTGGTACGTGATGTCGTGCTTCCAGACCTCGTACTGCTCGGCGGTCGGGAGCTCGCCGTGGAGGAGGAGGTAGGCCACCTCGAGGTAGGTCGACTGCTCGGCCAGCTGCTCGATCGGGTAGCCCCGGTAGCGCAGGATGCCGGCCTCGCCGTCGAGCTCGGTGATGGAGCTGGAGGCCGCGGCGGTGGTGGAGAACGACGGATCGTAGAACCAGACGCCCGGGAGGAGCTTCGACCACTGGGCGGCATCGACGCCACCGTTCGCGATCGGGATCTCGATGGACTCCCCGGTCCGGTTGTCCGTGATGGTCACACTCTCTGCCACTGACGCTCCAAAGGTCTCTCGTGGGGGGACTTCAGACCAGATCTCGGTGACGCTCGACGGGGGTCACCGCGAAGATGGAGCCTAGTGGCCCTAGACAGCGGTCGGTACCGCTGGGATCCGGTCGGGATCGAACACGGGCCGTGAGCCTCGGATCTCGATGCGCCGGATCGACCGGGCCTGGGGGAAGTGGTCGGCGGCGCTGCGGTGGTTGGTCGACCGTTCGTCCCAGATGGCGAGATCGCCAGGGGTCCAGCGCCAGCGGCACTGGTAGCGGGCGTCGTCGATGTGGCGGGTCAGCAGGTCGAGGAGCGCCCGGCTCTCGTCGGGGTGGAGCCCGACGATGCGCCGCATGAAGTCGCCACCCAGGAACAGGGCCCGCCGGCCGGTGTCGGGATGGGTGCGCACCAGCGGGTGGATCACGGGCGGGTACTCGGCCCGGAGCCGTTCGAGCAGCTCCCCGGCGTTCGGGTCGGGCATCTTCTCCCGAGCGGCCTCGATGAAGGCGGTGTTGTCGTGCACGACCTCGAGCCCGGCCACGATCTCCTGCATCGTCGGCGAGAGGCCCTCGTAGGCCGCGGTCATCGACGCCCACAGCGTGTCGCCACCGCGCTCGGGCACGACGGTGGCGGCCAGCAGCGCGTAGTCGGGCGGCTCGGTGATCCACGTGACGTCGGTGTGCCACTGGTCGGCGGTGGGCCGGCTCTCGGGGCCGTCGGTGATGACCTGGAAGCGGGGCTCGGTGGCGCCGTAGAGGCGGGCCACCGGGAACACGGCGACCTCGCCGAAGCGGCGGCCGACCGCCATGTGCTCGTCCTCGCTCAGGTCGGCGCCGGGGAAGAACAGCACCTCGTGCTCGTGGAGCAGGGCCCGAACCTGCTCGAACCCGGCATCGTCGACGGTGCGCAGGTCGACACCGCGCACCTCGGCCCCCAACGCGCCGGTCACCGGTCGGATCTCGAGCTCAGCCATGGTCCCCCCGTTCCTGCCCCACGCCGATCGCCTCGGCCGCCAGGGAGCGTAGGGCTACAGGGGCGTGTTGTCGTGGCCGCGGGGCTGGATGCGCTCTCGCTTGTCCTCGAGCACGTCGAGGGCGGCGGCCAGCTCCCGCCGGGTGTCGGCCGGGTCGATCACCGCGTCGATGAAGCCCCGCTCGGCGGCGATGTACGGGTTGAGCAGCCGGGCCTCGTAGGCCCGCTCGAGCTCGCCCCGCACGTCGGGCGTGATCCCCCGGTGGAGGATCTCGACCGCGCCCTTGGCGCCCATCACGGCGATCTCGGCCGAGGGCCACGCCATCGCCAGGTCATTGCCCATGCGCTTGGAGTCCATGACGATGTAGGCGCCGCCGTAGCTCTTGCGCAGCGTGACGTTCACCCGCGGCACCGTCGCCCGGGCGTAGGCGAAGGCCATCTGGGCGCCGTGGCGGATCATGCCCCGCCACTCGAGGTCCTTGCCCGGGTAGAAGCCCGGCGTGTCGACGAGGGTGACGAGCGGGATGTTGAAGGCGTCGCAGAAGGCCACGAAGCGGGCGCCCTTCTGGGAGGCCGGGATGTCGAGGGTGCCGGCGAGCGCGCACGGCTGGTTGGCGACGAAGCCCACGGGGCGGCCGCCGATGGAACCGAAGGCGGTGACCAGGTTCGGCGCCCAGGTCGCCTTGAGCTCCAGCATCTCGCCCTCGTCGGCGACGGCCCGGATCACGTTGCGCACGTCGTAGCTGCCCGTGGGGGTGGGCGGGATGATCGCTCCCGCCTCCGGGGTGGGCCGGTCGGCGGGGTCGTCGGTGGGGATGCGGGGCGGGAGCTCGTCGTTGTGCGACGGCAGGAAGTCGAACAGCGCGGCCACCGCGGCGCGGGCGCCGTCGATGTCGTCGACGACGAGGCCGGCGACGCCGGTGTTGCGGGCGTGGCTGCCCGACCCACCCAGCTCGTTCTTCTCGATCGGGACGCCCGTGAACTCGCGCACCATGTGGGGGCCGCTCACGAAGGCGTAGGACTCCCTGGTCATCACCACGTGGTCGGCGATGCCGAGGAGCAGGGCCGGGCCCGAGACGGCCGGCCCGTCGACGGCGAACACGGTGGGCACCACGCCGGAGCAGGCGGTGAGC
Source organism: Acidimicrobiales bacterium (assembly GCA_965279255.1). Classification (GTDB taxonomy): domain Bacteria; phylum Actinomycetota; class Acidimicrobiia; order Acidimicrobiales; family Acidimicrobilacustridaceae; genus CAMFLJ01. The sequence continues at coordinate 2,330,623 of OZ257146.1, read as the reverse complement.
GCCTTGGCGGCCTGGCCCCAGCCGTGCAGGGCCGCGAGGCCCTCACGGATGTCGGCGCCGCTCGACGACAGCTCGACGACCACGGGCAGGCGCTCGTCGAGCGCGGCGCGGGCGGCCTCGGCGATGGTCTCGCCGTCGCGGGGCGACAGGGCCCCGACCTCGGCGGTGTTGCCCACCCTGACCAGCACGATCGACCGGGGGCCGTGCACGGTGTCGAGCGTGTCGATCGACGCGTGGACGATGCCCGGCACCTTGGCCCGCAGCCGCAGCGCGCGCCCGGTGCCGAGGGAGCCGGGCTCCGGAGCGGGGGTGGGGGAGGGGAAGGGGGCCATTGCCGTGGGTGCGACCGGGGGAGCGGTGCGGGGGTTACGTCCGCCCCGCTGGGGGACGGGTGGTGCTGGGGTCCGGGTTCACGGGTCGCGCACCGGGTGGATGCCCGGCTGGTGGGCGGCCCGTTCGGCGACGACCTGGCGGAGCACCTCGCGCAGCGCCCGTGCCGGAGCCGAGAGTAACCCCTGGCGGCGGGTGCCGAGTCCGACGGACCTCCCGGCGAGGCCGTCGATCGGGATCGTGCGCCAGTCGCCGCCGAGCCACACGGGGACGGCGCTGGCGGGGACGATGGCGGCGCCGAACCCCTCGAAGGCCAGCGAGGTCATCAGCCGGGTGCCGTCGACCTCGGCCTTGGGTACGAGCTCGTAGCCCCGCTCGTCGAACATGGCCTGGAGCTGGGCCCGGAACGGCCGTCCGAACGGCTCGAGCAGCAGGGGCTGGCCGTCGAGGTCGGCGAGGGTGACCCGATCGAACCGGTAGAAGGGGTGGCCGGAGGGGACGATGAGGAGTCGGTCCTCGTCGAAGAGCGGCTCGGTGACCAGCTCGGTGTCGGCCACCGGCAGGGTGAGCACGGCCATGTCGATGGCCCCCGAGTCGAGCTGGAGCTGCAGCGCCGACGTGGTGGCGTCGTGCACCACGACCCGCACCAGGGGATGGCGCGAGGCCATGGTCTCGACCAGCACCGGCACCAGCCAGCGGGCGGTGGTGCCGATCAGCCCGATGCGCCCCACGCCGGCGATCTCGTCGCGGACCGAGGCGACGTCGGCGGCGAGGGCGTCGAGCTCGGCCTGGATGCGGCGGGCCCGCTCGACCACCACCGCTCCCTCCTCGGTGACCTGGCCGGTGGCCCGGTCGATGAGCACCACGCCGAGCTCCTTCTCCAGCCGGGCGACGTGGGTCGACACGTTCGACTGCACGGTGTGGAGAGCCCGGGCGGCGGCCGAGAAGCCGCCGTGGTCGACGACGGCGAGCACGGCGTTGAGCTGACGCAGATCCATCGCTGACGATGATGGCACGTATCGGAAACAACTGTTGGACCGATGGGCCTCGGCCCCGCATACTGACACCTACATACGACGAGGCCCACCGTGGATCCCCCCTCCACCGGGTCTCGCTCGAGGGCAGTAGAGATAGGTCCCCCCCATCTCCACCCTCTGACCGAAGCCGGCTCTCCCCCCGAGCCGGCTTCGGCATTTTTCGTCCCGGGTGTCGTGTGGACGCCCTAGCGTGCCCGCCATGGATCGGGGACCAGTCATCATCGAAGCGGCCATCAACGGGATCACCCAGAAGGCCACCAATCCGAACGTCGCCCGCTCGGTCTCCGAGATCGCGGCCGACGCGCTGGCGAGCTTCGAGGCAGGCGCCGCCATCGTGCACAACCACGTGGCGGTCAACGGCGATCCCCAGCTGGTCGTCGACGAGTACCTGGCGGCGTGGGCCCCGGTGCTCGAGGCCCGGCCCGACGCCCTCATCTACCCGACGGCCAACGCCATCGACGGGGCCCTGAACCTCGACCACCTCGCGCTGCTGGCCGAGACCGGGAAGCTGCGGGTCAGCCTGTGCGACCCCGGCTCGGTGAACCTGGGCGGGGTCGACGAGAACGGCATCCCGCGTGGCGGCTTCGTCTACGCCAACAGCTTCGACTCCATCACCGAGCAGTTCGCCCGGGCCACCGCCGACCGTGTCGGGCCCAGCCTGGCGATCTACGAGCCCGGCTTCCTGCGGGCCACCATCGCCCACTGGCGGGCGGGCACCCTGCCCCAGGGGTCGATGATCAAGTTCTACCTCTCGACCGACCGGGGCTACATGGGGGCACCCTTCGGCCTGCCCGCCACCCGCCTGGCGCTCGACGCCTACCTCGAGGCGCTGGGCGACTGCCCGGTGCCGTGGGCGGTGTCGGTGGTCGGCGGCGACGTCGTCGAGACCGGCCTGGCCGAGTACGCCGTCGAGCGGGGTGGCCACATCCACCTCGGGCTCGAGTTCTTCGCCGGCGATCGCACGCCGACCAACGTCGAGCTCATCACCGAGGCCGTGGCCGTCTGCGACCGCCTGGGCGTGGCGGTGGCCACCTGCGACGAGGCTGCCGAGATCCTCGACCTGCCCCGCCGCTGAGGGCTCGAGGTCCGCGACCTCGGCAGCACCGCGGATCGGGCCGGCCGGTCCGCCCCGGCCGCGCCCGTCCGCCGCGACTCAGAAGTAGTAGCGGGGCTCGCCCGGGGCCTTGGAGGTGCAGACGTTCGTGAGGTTCTTGGCCCACTCGGTCGGGTCGAGGCGGGAGTAGGAGCCGTCGGAGCAGGCCAGCGCCGGGTTGACCTCGGCGAACACGCCGGCCTTCACGTTGTCGTAGCCGGGCACCGACCAGACGTGCACCATCCACTGGGTGGACTCGAGCAGCATGCCGCCCACCTCCTCGCACAGCGACTGGTCGATGGGCAGGTCGGCGCCGAAGGGCGAGTCGACGCTGCCGTCCGGCATCCCCTTGATGCAGACGTTCGAGTGGGTGTGCCAGGCGTCGTTGGAACCGGCGAAGCCGGCGGGCTCGACGGGGCTGATCGAGTAGTACATGAAGCCGGCGACCGGGGAGTCGGGCTCGTTGCCGTCGTAGATGATCGACAGCGGGTGGCGCAGGTCTTCGTCGTCGACGATGCCGTCGGGGTTGAGCTCGTTGCCGCCGGTCTTGGTGTAGTGCGAGCCGAGGCCGGGGGAGTAGGGGCCCGCCTTGCGGTACCCGGCGGCCTCGGCGGAGGCCACGGTCGGGTACTGGGCGGCGACCTCACGCGTGATGGCGATCTGACGATCGAGCTCGGCCTGGGTCTTCGGGTCGAGGGCGTTGTTGGTGATGGCGTGGTGGTGGCCGTTGCTGAGCTTCCAGAGGCCGAGGTCGTCCTTGCCGTGGGCGGCGCCCTCGGTGTGGGCGTGGCCGGCGGCTGCCGGGGAAGCCACGGCGAGGGTGCCGGCGACGATGGCGGCGAGGGGGATGAGCGAGGCGAACACCAGCACCGGGGCCTTCCAGCCGGCGCTGAGGCGGGGCTTGAGGAGGGTCACGGTGGCGACGACGATCGCCGCGGCCTCGAGCACCACGCAGGTGATGTCGACGGTGCCGGCGTCCTCGAGGAAGTGCTCGCTCGGGCCGAACGGCATGCCGGCGTAGCGGGTGATCCACCACGAGGCGATGAAGGCGATCGAGCTCAGGAGCGCGAGGGCCGCCATCCAGCGGCGGGGGCGCAGCACCAGGCCGACGGCGAGGCCGAGCTGGAGCACGGCCGAGGCGAGGAACGCCCAGCCTTCCGGCCGCCATTCGCCCATGTGGCTCGGCACCATGGCCAGGTGGATGACGCCGGCACCCGTGAGGCAGGCGGCCAGCAGGTAGGCGAGGAAGGGCGCCGGGACCGAGTCGTCGGTCTTGGGCCCGTCCGTGACGTCGAGCGGAGGCAGATCGTCGACGGTCGTGTCGACGTACGGCTCCAGAAGGTCGGTCATCGGGCGTTCCTCCAGACGTGACGGACGTCACGACAGTAGTTGGTCAGCTACGGGAACTTCCAGGACGCCTCGAGCGACTCACGCGGCCCCGAGCCCGGGACGCGACGAGGCCCCCTCCCAGGAGGGGGCCTCGCTCGGTGCTGCGGTGGATAGGTGCCGGCGGTCGGGTCAGACGCCCTGGCGCTGGCGGATGATGTTGAGCGCGCCGCCGGCCTTGAACCAGCCGATCTGCTCGTCGTTCATCGTCTGCAGGCCCTCGAAGTCGATCGTGGTGCCGTCGGGCTTCACGATCTGGCACCGCACCGGGACGTCGGGGGCCAGGTCGGCCAGGCCGAGCACGTTGATGCGGTCGTCCTGCTCGATCAGGTCGTAGACCGCCGGGTCGGCGAAGGTCAGCGGCAGCACGCCCTGCTTCTTGAGGTTGGTCTCGTGGATGCGAGCGAAGCTGCGCACCAGCACGACCTTGGCGCCGCGGAAGCGGGGCTCCATGGCGGCGTGCTCACGGGAGCTGCCCTCGCCGTAGTTCTCGTCGCCGATGGCGATCCAGGGCTGGCCGGCGGCGTGGTAGCTCCGCGCGATGTCGGGGAAGCTCTTGGTGGTGCCGTCGAGCTGGTCCTTGCCCTGGCCGACCTCGTCGGTGAAGGCGTTGACCGCACCGATGAAGAGGTTGCCCGAGATGTTCTCGAGGTGGCCGCGGTACTTCAGCCAGGGGCCGGCGGCCGAGATGTGGTCGGTGGTGCACTTGCCCTTGGCCTTCATGAGGATGGGCAGGCCGACGAAGTCGTTGCCGTCCCAGGCGTCGAAGGCCTCGAGCAGCTGGAGGCGGTCGGAGTCGGGGGAGACCTTCACCGAGACGCCCGAGCCGTCGGCCGGGGGAGCGAGGAAGCCGCTCTCGCCGGGGGTGAAGCCCTTGGCCGGGAGCTCCTCGCCGACCGGCACCGAGATGCGGACCTCCTGGCCGTCGGCGTTCGTGAGCGTGTCGACGGTGGGGTCGAAGTCGACCCGGCCCGACAGCGCCATGGCCACGACCGTCTCCGGCGACGTGACGAAGGCGAGCGTGGAGGCGAAGCCGTCGTTGCGCTTCGGGAAGTTGCGGTTGTACGAGGTGACGATCACGTTGGCGTCGCCCTCCTGCACGTCGCTGCGCGACCACTGGCCGATGCACGGGCCGCAGGCGTTGGCGAGCACGGTGGCGCCGATCTGCTCGAGGTCGGCGAGCAGCCCGTCGCGGGCGATCGTGGCGCGGACCTGCTCGGAGCCGGGGGTGACGAGCAGCGGGACCTTGGCCCCCACGCCGTTGTCGGCGGCCCAGCGGGCGATGGAGGCGGCGCGGCTGATGTCCTCGTAGGAGGAGTTGGTGCAGGAGCCGATGAGGGCCGAGGAGATCTCCATGGGCCAGCCCTCGGCCTGGGCCTCGGCGCCGAGCTCGCCGACGAGGCGGGCGCGGTCGGGGGTGTGGGGGCCGTTGATGAGCGGCTTCAGGGTGGAGAGGTCGATCTCGATGACCTCGTCGAAGAAGCGCTCCGGGTCGGCGAAGACCTCGTCGTCGGCCCGCAGGTCGGCGGCCACGGCGTCGGCCGCCGCGGCGATGTCGTCGCGGCCGGTGCTCTTGAGGTAGCGGCCCATGGCGTCGTCGTAGGCGAACAGCGAGGTGGTGGCGCCGATCTCGGCGCCCATGTTGCAGATGGTGGCCTTGCCGGTGCAGGAGATGCTGTTGGCGCCGGGGCCGAAGTACTCGACGATGGCGCCGGTGCCGCCCTTGACGGTGAGGATGCGGGCGACCTCGAGGATGATGTCCTTCGGGGCGCTCCAGCCGGAGAGCTCGCCGGTGAGCTTCACGCCGATGAGCTTGGGCCAGCGCACGTTGAACGGGTAGCCGGTCATCACGTCGACGGCGTCGGCGCCGCCCACGCCGATGGCGATCATGCCGAGGCCGCCGGCGTTCGGGGTGTGGCTGTCGGTGCCGATCATCATCCCGCCGGGGAAGGCGTACTGCTCGAGCACGACCTGGTGGATGATGCCGCTGCCGGGCCGCCAGAAGCCGATGCCGTACTTGGCCGAGACCGACTCGAGGAAGTCGTAGACCTCGGCGTTGGTGTCGACGGCCGTGGCGAGGTCGATGCGCCCCTCGCTCTTGGCCTGGATGAGGTGGTCGCAGTGGACCGTGGAGGGCACGGCCACCTGGGGCAGGCCGGCGGTCATGAACTGCAGCAGCGCCATCTGGGCGGTGGCGTCCTGCATGGCGACGCGGTCGGGGTCGAGGTCGGTGTAGCTGCGGCCCCGCTCGAGGCCACCGGTCTCGGGGTCCCGGAGGTGGTTGATCAGCACCTTCTCGGCGAAGGTCAGGGGGCGACCGAGGCGCTCCCGGCCCAACGCCACCCGCTCGGCGAGGCGCTCGTAGACGCCGTTGACCAGCTCGATGGGGGTGTTCGCGGCGACTGCCATGTGCGTGAGCCTTTCGTGCGCTTCGGCCCACGGAGGGGGGCCGGGAGGGGACACCGGGGGGCGCTTGCCGCCGCCGGCGTATGTAGACAAGTATAGGACAAGTGCGCCAGACCCGGTACCAGAGCATCGCGGACGACCTGCGTCGACGACTCGAGTCGGGCGACCTCGGCGGGTCGCGGTTGCTGCCCTCCGAGGCGGAGCTCTCCGAAGAGTACGCGGCCAGCCGGGTGACGGTCCGCCGAGCGCTCGAAGGGCTGCGCGAGGAGGGGCTCGTCGACTCCCGTCAGGGCTTCGGGTGGTTCGTCGCCACCGACCCCCTGCGCCAGAGCCTGGGCCGCCTCGGAACCATCGAGCGCCAGCTCTCCGACGAGGGCGTGGTCTCCACCCGACGGGTGCTCGACTTCCGGTTCGTCTCCGCCCCGCCCCGGGCCCGTCAGGTGCTCGGGTGCGAGTCCGTGCTGCGGGTGCGGCGCCTCAACCTGGCCGACGGTGAGCCCTTCGCCCTCGTCACCGTGTGGTGCCCCGAGGAGTACGGCGCCGAGCTGAGCCGGGCCGACGTCGAGCGCTCACCGTTCTACGAGCTGCTGGCCATCCCCCTCGGCGGGGCCACCCAGACCATCGGGGCCGCGGTGGCGTCGGCGTCGGAGGCCGAGCTGCTCCACGTGAAGGTCGGCTCGCCGCTGCTGCGCTGCGAGCGGGTGACCCGCTCGGTCGACGGTGACCCGGTGCTGCTCTCCGAGCACCTCTTCCCGGCCCACCTCACGGTGTTCGAGGTCGACCTGCCCCACGTCGAGGCGTCGATCGCCCCCACCGGCCTCCGCCTCGTCGAGTAGCGCAGGCGTCGGGCCGGCGAGCCTCAGCCGCCGGTGGTGGTGGTGAGGCCGCTGAAGAGGTTGTCGAAGGCGTCGGGGTTGGTGATGAGGATCACCACGCCGACGATCGCCAGCACCACACCGACCACGCCGATGACGATGCCGGCGATGGCGAGGCCGTCGCCGCGCAGGGTGCCGTTGGACTCACTGATGCGCTTGCGCGACAGGAAGCCGAGGGTGACCGCCACCGGTGCCAGCACGATGCCGCAGCAGAAGAGCCCGACGATGGCGCACACCAGCGAGCCGATGGCCATGCCGTCGTTCTTCGGTGGGGCCCAGGGGTTGCCCTGGCCGTAGCCCTGGTACTGGCCACCGGGGGGATAGGGCTGCTGCTGGGGAGGGACGCCGGGCCCGCCCCAACCGGGACCGGGCTGGGCGGGGGGCAGCGGCGGCGGGACCTGCGACGGCGGGCCCTGGGTCGGCTGCGACGGCTGGGTCGGCTGCGAGCCGGGCCACGCCGGGTTCGCCGGCGGCGGGCTCTGGGCCGGCGGCACCGGCTGGGCACCCGGCCAGGCCGGGTTGCCGGTCTCGGTCGGGGGCGCGAACGGAGGCTCCTGGGGGGCGGCCGGCGGCGGCGCCTGGTCTCCGCTCCACGGCGGCGGGGTGGAGCCGCCGGGGGGATCGCTCGGGAACGGCGGCGGGAAGTCGTCGGGCTGCGGGTCGACCGGGGCGCGATCCTCCGGGCCGAGGGGGTTGCCCCATGGGTCGCGGGGGACGTCGTCGCCGGTCTGGTCGCTCATGCGGGGGCGAGGCTACCGGCTGGTGGGGGTTGCTCCCCGACGGCCCCGGAGCAGGTGGAGCACCCCGATGCCGGCGAGCGTCGGGACGACCACCACGACGATGTCGCCGAGGGTCGGGCGCACCGGCCGCTCGGCGGCGAGGGCCACGGCGGACAGCACCATCAGCCCGGCGTTGCGGACGATCTCGATGCTCGAGAGGGGAGCCTTGCCCGACGCCCCGAAGCAGGCGCACGGTGCGGTGACCCCGGAGCGCAGCCGCCCGACCAGGAACGTGGTGAAGAACGCGAGGGTGACCAGCGCGGCGATGGCGCCACCGGCCGGCACGATCAGCAGCAGGATCACCACGGCGAGCTCGGCCAGCGGCACGAGGCGGGCCAGGACCTCGGGGTTGGGCACCCCGAGCGCCTCGAAGTCGACCGACGTCTGGCGCAGGTCGCGGAGCTTGGCGGCGGCCGCCATGGCGAACACCGCGGCCACCACCACCGCGGCCACGTAGCCGATCCCGGACGCCGTCACGCCCGACAGTCAACCAGCCCCGACCGGCCCATCCCTGCCCCGTGGCTCGAACGGGCACGCTCCAGCGTGCTGAAACGAGCCACCGGTCGAGCAGGACGGACCCCGGTGGCTCGAACGGGCACGCTCCAGCGTGCTGAAACGAGCCACAGGGGGTCAGGCGGTGGCGACGCGGCGGGCGGCGGTGGCGACGAGGGTCTCGGCCCGGGTGCGGGGCACCACGTGCCAGAGGTGCTCGGTGCTGGCCTCCCAGTCGGCGAGCAGCTCCCGGGCGCGGCTCGATCCGCTCAGGTCGGCGTGGCGCTCGACCAGCCAGCGCAGCTCGGCGAGGTCGTCGTGCTCGGGCCGCAGCACGGCCACGAGGTCGGGGTTCACACGGGTGAGCACCCGCTCGACCTCCGGGTCCCAGAGGAAGGCCTGCCCGCCGGTCATGCCGGCGCCGAGGTTGTACCCGATGCGGCCGAGCACCACGACGGTGCCGCCGGTCATGTACTCGCAGCAGTGGTCGCCCACCGCCTCGACGACGGCGACGGCGCCGGAGTTGCGCACCGCGAAGCGCTCACCCACGGCCCCGGCCACGAACAGCTCGCCGCCGGTGGCGCCGTAGAGGCACGTGTTGCCGGCCAGCACGGTGGACGAGCCGCGGGTCGAGCCGGTGAGCAGCGTGGCGTCGTCGGCCGGAGGCCGGATGACGATCTGGCCGCCGCCCATGCCCTTGCCCACGTAGTCGTTGGCCTCGCCGACCAGCTCCATCTCCACCCCGGCGGCCAGGAAGGCGCCGAAGCTCTGGCCGGCGGCGCCGTCGAAGCGCACGCGGGCCGAGCCGCGAGGCGTGTCGGCGCCGTACTCGAGCGCGACCGCACCCGACAGGGCGGTGCCCACCGAGCGCTCGGCGTTGGTGATCGGGTAGGCGAGCTCGGCCCGCTCCCTGTCCCAGATCACCCGGAAGGCGTCGGCCAGCAGCTGGTCGCCGAGCACCGAGCGGGGGTCCTGGAGGTCGACCCGCTCGACGAAGCGGCGGGGTGCGTCGGCGTCGGCCGGGGGCTCGAGCAGGAAGGCGAGGTCGAAGCTGTCGACCCGAGCGTCGCCGGTGCTGCGCTGGGCCAGCAGGTCGACCCGGCCGATGAGCTCGTCGAGCGATCGGGCGCCGATGGCGGCGAGGTGGTGACGCACCTCCTCGGCGACGAACAGGAAGTAGGCGGCCACCCCCTCGGGCGTGCCCGAGAAGTTGGCCCGCAGGTGGGGTCGCTGGGTGGCGACGCCCGGCTTGCAGGTGTCGCGGTGGCAGGCCCGCAGCATGATGCAGCCCTCGGCGATCATCGCCGCGGTGCCGAAGCTGTACTCGTCGGCACCGAGCAGGGCGGCCACGAGCACGTGGCGGCCGGTCTTGAAGCCGCCGTCCACCCGGAGTCGCACGCGGCCCCGAAGGGCGTTGTCGACCAGGGCCCGCTGGGCGTCGGCCAGGCCGATCTCCCAGGGCATGCCGGCGTGCTTGATGGCGCTGAGCGGCGAGGCGCCCGTGCCGCCGTTGCCGCCGGAGATGTGGACCACGTCGGCCAGCGCCTTCACCACGCCGGCGGCGATGGTGCCGACGTTCTCGGTCGAGACCAGCTTCACCGACACCTGGGCGGCGTTGACCTGCTTGAGGTCGTAGATGAGCTGGGCGAGGTCCTCGATGGAATAGATGTCGTGGTGGGGCGGGGGAGAGATCAGCCCGATGCCCGGCTGCGTGTGGCGCAGGCGGGCGATCTCGGCCGACACCTTGTGGCCGGGGAGCTGGCCGCCCTCGCCGGGCTTGGACCCCTGGGCCATCTTGATCTGGATCTCGTCGGCGTGGGCCAGGTACTCGGGCGTCACCCCGAAGCGGCCCGAGGCCACCTGCTTGATGCGGGAGTTCTTGTCGTCGCGCCCGAGGCCGCGCGTGTGGAACCGGGCCGGGTCCTCGCCGCCCTCGCCGCAGTTGGATCGGCCACCGATGAGGTTCATGGCCTGGGCGAGCGTCTCGTGGGCCTCCTTCGACAGCGACCCGTGGGACATGGCCCCGGTGGAGAACCGCCGGGCGATCTCGCTCGCCGGCTCGACCTCGTCGAGCGGCACGGGCGGACCGAGCGGCGACCACTCGAGCAGGTCGTTGAGCTCGGTCGGCGGCCGCTCGTCGACCAGCTTCACGAAGGCGCCGTACTTGTCGTAGTCCTCGGCCGCGATGGCGCGTTGCAGGAGGTGGGCGGCGGCCTGGTCGACGGCCTGGGGGTCGCGCTCGGACACCTTCGGCGTGTCGAGCACGAGGGTGAGCTCGTTGAGGGCCTGGGTGACCTCCTTGGAGTGGGCGTGGTACTCGCCGCCCTTGCGCACCCGGTAGTAGCCGGGTGACTCGAGCTCGGGCTCGGTGTCGGGCTCGACCGGGAAGGCCTCGGCGTGGTGGCCGAGGGCGTCCTCGCCGAGCGCGGTCCAGCCCAGACCGCCGACGGCGTTGGAGGTGCGGGTGAAGCAGAGGTCGACGACCTCGTCGTCGAGGCCGAGCACCTCGAAGAGCTGCGCCCCCCGGTAGGAGTCGATGGTGGACACGCCCATCTTGGAGAGGATCTTCAGCACGCCGGCCTCGAGCGCGGCCCGCAGCCGCTCCTGCGCGTCGGCGCTGATCAGGTCGCCGGTGTCGGCCTCGTCGGCCTCCGAAGCCACGGTCTGCAGGGCGAGCCGCGGGCAGACGGCGTCGGCGCCGAACCCGAGCAGGGCCGCGACCGAGTGGGTGTCGCGTGCATCGTCGGAGAGCACGACGAGGCTGGTGTCGGACCGGCGCCGGTTGGCGACGAGGCGCTGGTGCACCGCCCCGAGCACGAGCAGCGACGGGATCGGGGCCCGTTCGGGGGTGGGCTCGCCGGGATGGATCACGAGGATGCCGGCGCCCCCGTCGACGAGCGCGTCGGCGGTGACGGCCGCCGCCTCGACCGCGGCCCGCAGGCCCTCGGGCCCGTCGGCCACGGGGAAGCTGGCGTCGATGCGGCCCACCGGGAACGGGCTGCCCCCGGGGGTCAGCAGCGAGTCGACGGCCGAGGGGTAGAGGAAGAACGACTCGAGGGTGAGCAGCCGGGTGGCGTCGGCCTGCTCGAGCAGCAACGGGGTGCGGGGCCCGAGCAGGGTGCGCAGGCTCATCACCAGCCGCTCGCGCAGCGGGTCGATCGGCGGGTTGGTGACCTGGGCGAATCGTTGGCGCAGGTAGTGGGCGACCGGTCGGGCGCGCCCCGCCATCGGCGGCAGCGGCGAGTCGTCGCCCATGGCGAAGGTGGGCTCGTAGGCGTCGGTGGCCATGGGCTTGAGCACCATGGCCAGCTCCTCCTTGGTGAAGCCGTTGGTGGCCTGGCGGGTGAGGAGGTCAGCGGGCGGGTCGGCGATCGGCTCACCGGGCGGCACGTGCACGAAGCCGTCGGCCGCCCACTGGGCGTAGGGCGCCTCGGCCGCGAGGTGCTCCTTCACCGCCGTGTTGCGCACTGCGCCGAACGACGGGCTCACGACCATCATGTGGCCGGGCCCGAGCCGCCCCCGGTCGACGGTGCCGTGGCCGCTGACGTCGACGGCGCCCATCTCGGAGGCGCACACGACGAGGCCGTCCTCGCAGAGGGCGTAGCGCAGCGGTCGCAGCCCGTTGCGGTCGAGCACGGCGCCGACGCGGATGCCGTCGGTGAAGATCACGCCGGCGGGACCGTCCCACGGCTCCATGAGGGCGGAGTGGTACTCGTAGAAGCCGCGCACCTCGGGATCGAGGTCGCGGGTCTCCTCCCAGGCCTCGGGCACGAGCATCGCCATCACGTGGCTGAGGTGGCGCCCGCCGCGCATCAGCAGCTCAGCGGCCTCGTCGAGCATCCCCGAGTCGCTGGCCTCGGGGTCGATGACCGGACGGAAGAGCTCCTCGGGGCCGAGGCCCACGTCGGCGGTGCCGAGCCGGGCGCGGGCCCGCATGCGGTTCTCGTTGCCGCCGATGGTGTTGATCTCGCCGTTGTGGCACAGCAGGCGGAAGGGCTGGGCCCGCTCCCAGGTGGGCAGCGTGTTGGTGCTGAACCGCTGGTGGAAGACCGCGAGGTGGGCCTCGAAGCGGTCGTCGGCGAGGTCGAGGTAGAAGTCGGCGAGGGCGTCGGCGGCGACGAGGCCCTTGTAGACGATGGTGCGGAACGAGCACGACACCACGTAGGTGCCTTCGGTGGTGGCGTCGATGCGGCGGCGCAGCCGGTAGGCCCGGCGCTCGAGGTCCTCGCCGCCGGGGTCGCCGAGGCGGGCCTCGGCGCCACTGGCCACGAGCTGCTCGACCTCGGTGCGGGTCGCGGCCGTCGGACGGATCAGGGCCTGCACGATGCCCGGGCGGCTGCCGGCGGCCAGCTCCCCGAGGGCGGACTCGTCGGTGGGTGGGGTGCGCCACTCGACGACCTCGAGCCCCTCGGCGAGCGCGGCGGCCTCGACAGCGGCGGTGGGGTCGGCGCCCCGGACGAACAGGCCGACCACGCCGACGCCCTCACCGAAGATGGCGGGCGGGATGGTGGTGAGCAGGCCCGTGCCGTCGGACGTGCGGGCGTCGGCCGCGACCGCACCGCGGTGCTTGACGTTGGCCAACCCCCGCAGGGCGGCGGTGAGGATCTGACGGGACGGTCGACCGTGGGCGTCGGCGACGAAGCCGATGCCGCACGCGTCGAGCTCGCGCAGCTTGCGCATTCTGGGTGCTCCGGGGCTCGGTTGAGAGACGGCTGACTGCTGCCGCATCGACCGGGGGCTCCATCGCCGTTGGTGGGCGAGGCACCGTTGCCCCATGCACGCCCGGTCGGGCGTTCGTCACCTTACCCGTGGGAGACCGTTCCAGTACCGGGGACTGCGACCCTTCCACGGCCCGGGCTGCGACACTCTGGCCCATGGCCGGATCGGGAAGGGCGCACCGCATCAGCCCCCGGCGGCGTGACGGCGCCGCAGTCACGCCCCTCGAGCTGTTCTTCGACCTCGTCTTCGTCCTCGCCATCACCCAGTGCAGCTCGCTCATGGACAGCAGCGGCTCGGGCCGCACCGTGATCGCGGGCCTGCTCGTTCTCGGCGTGCTGTGGTGGTCCTGGGTCGGCTACGCCTGGCTGACGAGCCTCGTGGACCCCGACGACTCGCTCACTCGCGTCGTGATGTTCGTGGCCATGGCCGCCATGCTCGTCATGGCCCTCTGCGTGCCGCATGCCTTCGACGACAGGGCCGTGGGCCTCACCCTCGCCGGGGCCTACGCCGTGGTGTGGGCCGCGCACATCGCCCTGTTCACCATCGCCAGCACCGACGACCCCCGACTGCGTCGGTCGGTGATCAGCCTGGGGTGCGGCGCGGTCGTCGGCGTCTCCCTCGTAGCGGTGGCGGCCCTGCTCGACGGACCGGCCCAGGGCATCGTCTGGTTCACCGCCCTCGCCATCGAGATGGGGGTGCCGTTGCTCACCGGGTCCGACGGGTGGCACATCCAGCCCGCCCACTTCGCCGAGCGCCATGGGCTCATCGTGCTCATCGCCCTCGGCGAGTCCATCGTCGCCCTCGGGGTGGGCACCACGGTGGGGCTGGGCCCGGGCGTGGTGGCCGCGGCCGTGCTCGGTGTCGTCCTCTCCGCCGCGATGTGGTGGTCGTACTTCGACGTGGGCTCGCAGTTGGCCGCCCGGCGTCTGGAGGAGACCCCGCCGGGCAAGGTGCAGAACGAGATGGCCCGCGACGCCTACTCGCTGCTGCACCTGCCGATCGTGGCCGGCGTGGTGCTGGTGGCGCTGGCCCTCGAGCACGTGATCTCCCACGTCGACGAGCCGCTCGACGCGGTGGCGTCGGTCGCGCTCGGCGCCGGCCTGGCCCTGTTCCTCTTCGGTCAGGTCGCGTTCAAGCTGCGGATGACGGGCACGCTCGCTCGTCAGCGGGCCGTGCCGGCACTGCTGGTGGTGCTGGCGATCCCGTTGTTCCGCATCGTCGACGGCTGGGTGTCGCTCGCCCTCGCCGGCGCGGCGATGTGGCTGTTGATCGTCTGGGAGCTGCGTCAGTACCGCGACGTGCGGGCCGAGATCCGAGGCTGGGAGGGCTCGCACTGACGCCTCGTCAGCCTCCCGGGCGCATGTCCCGCACGAGCGTGGGGTGGATGAGCGGTCCCGCGGTGGTGGGGTAGTCCTGGGCCGAACGCAGGTGGCCGGCGGCCAGCTCGCCCACGGCGGCACTGTCGCCGGCCGCGATCAGCTCGATCATGCGACCGTGCACCAACAGGGCGGCGCGACGCTCCTCGACGGGCAGCGACGCGGGCTCGGGGTGGTGCTCGGCCCACGCCTTCTCGTGGCTCGACCACAGCGCCTCGAGCGCGCCGGCCATGATCTTCAGCGTCTCGTTCCCGCACAGGCGCACGAGCGCCTCGTGGAAGGCGCGCGAGTGCTCGGTGACCTCCACGAGGTCGTCGAGGGTGGCGAGCGAGCGCTCGTGGATCGCGGTGAGCTCCGGCACGACGGCGGTGAGGCGGTCGGCCCGCTGGGCGCAGAGCCGGGCACTGGCCGGTTCGACCTCGCGCAGGGCGGCGGCCACGTCGTCGATGCCGATGTCGCGGGAGGTCAGCACCATCGCCAGGCTGTAGCCGACGTTGGCGGGGGAGGGATGGTGCACCACGGCCCCGCCGGTGTTGCCACGCCGCACCGTGACCAGTCCCTCGGCCTCGAGGATGCGCATGGCCTCGCGCAGCGACGGCTTGGAGACCTGGTAGGTGGCCTGGAGCACGTCTTCCTTGGGCAGGAGCCCGCCGTCGGCCAGCTCACCGCTGAGGATCCGATCCCGCAGCAGGTCCGCGACCTGCTCGGCGATGCGACGGAACCCGGGTGTCCCGGGCGGCACCGCCGGCGGCGGGGGAGCGGTCGGCGCAGCGGCCGCCGCGGGCTCGGTGTCGAGGATCGAAGGGTCGGTCATGGGCGTCACGAGGTTACCGGCCCCGGCTTGCCCGGATCAGTCTCCTATAATAAGAAGAAAGCCAGCCAGGACTCCGGGGGGACCATGACGGCGACCGATGACGCAGTGACCAGGCCCGACACGGAGCCGCGCAAGGGCGGCCTGGCGGCGTGGGCGCCGTCGGTGATGCCGCCCGTCCCCGACCTCACCGACGAGCAGGCCCTCGCCTGCGCCTTCCGGATCCTCGCCGCCGGCGGCTTCTCCGAGAACATGGCCGGTCACATCACCTGGCAGCGCCCCGGCGACGAGCACATGCTGGTGAACCCGTGGGGCCTGTGGTGGGAGGAGGTCTCGGCGTCCGACCTCTGCACCGTCGACGCCGACGCCAACGTGATCGCCGGCAGGTGGGACGTCACGCCGGCCATCCACATCCACACCGAGCTGCACCGCCGCCGCCCCGACGCCCGGGTCGTGATCCACAACCACCCCTACTGGGTGTCGGTGCTGGCCGCGGTCGGGATGCTCCCCGAGATCGTCCACCAGAACGGCTCGATGTTCTACGGCGACCTCGACTTCGTGAACGAGTACACCGGCGAGGTCGACTCCGCCGAGCTCGGGGCCGACCTGGCCACCATG
This sequence comes from Acidimicrobiales bacterium, assembly GCA_965279255.1. Lineage (GTDB taxonomy): Bacteria > Actinomycetota > Acidimicrobiia > Acidimicrobiales > Acidimicrobilacustridaceae > CAMFLJ01. Next base: position 2,314,701 of record OZ257146.1, on the reverse strand, counting down.
ATCGGCGACGCCAAGGTCGTCTTCCTCGCCAGCCACGGGATCATCGTCACCGGCGCCGACATCAAGGAGGCCACCTTCCGGGCGGCCACCGTCGAGCGCCTCTGCAAGCTCGCCTACGACGTGCACCTCATGGGCAAGGACCCGTTCGACATCTCGCCGCAGTTCATGGTCGGGATGAAGGCCTCGCAGCTCGAGCGGGCACTCGACCCGTTCTGGGACGGCGCCGTGCGCCTCCTGCTGCGCCGCGAGCCCGACGTCCTCGACTGACGCCACCGCCTCGCCGGCCACGATCGTGAGCCGGCTCACGGAATTCACCTCACTCACCGCACCACCAGGGGGAACCCAGATGCGCACGTTGGACGACCTGGCCAACGACCCGAACTTCACCACCGCCAAGCGCGGGGAGGAGCGCACGGTCACCTTGCTGCCCGACCCGCCGCGAGCCGATCGCAGCCTGCTGGTGATCTCGGCCGACGACCACGTCGTCGAGCCGCCCGACACCTTCGAGGGCCGCATGCCCGCCAAGTTCGGCGACCGGGCCCCGCACGTGCTCGAGAAGGACGACGGCAGCCAGGTCTGGATCTACGACGGCCAGGAGCTCCCCAACGTCGGGTTCAACGCCCTCGTCGGCCGTCCCGTCGAGGAGTACGGCAGCGAGCCGGTGCGCTTCGACCAGATGCGTCCTGGCGCCTGGGACATCGACGCCCGGATCGCCGACATGGACCTCAACGGGGTCTACGCCTCGCTGAACTTCCCGTCGTTCCTGCCGGGCTTCGCCGGCCAGCGCCTCCAGGTCCTCACCAAGGACACCGAGCTGGCCGAGGCCTCGGTGCGGGCATGGAACGACTGGCACATCGAGGCCTGGTACGGCCCGTACAAGGACCGCATCATCCCGTGCCAGATCCCGTACCTGCTCGACCCCGTGCTCGGTGCGCAGATGATCCGCGAGAACGCCGAGCGCGGCTTCACGTCGGTCACCTTCCCCGAGTCGCCGACGCCGCACGGCCTGCCCAGCCTGCACACCGACTTCTGGGATCCCTTCATGGAGGCGTGCGCCGAGACCGGCACCGTCATCAACCTCCACGTGGGCTCGTCGGGCTCGTCGCCGAACACCACCGACGACGCCCCGCCCGACGTCACCGGCGTGCTGTTCTTCGCCTACGCCATGTTCGCCGCCGTCGACTGGCTCTACAGCGGCTACGCCACCAAGCACCCCGATCTGAAGATCTGCCTCAGCGAAGGCGGCATCGGCTGGGTGGCGGGCCTCATCGACCGCCTCGACCACATGGAGTCCTACAACTCCATGTACGGCACCTGGACCGACTCGCGTCGGCCGTCCGAGGTGTTCCGCGAGAACTTCTGGTTCTGCGCCATCGAGGACCCGTCGTCGTTCCGCCAGCGCGACGTCATCGGCGTCGACCACATCATGATCGAGCAGGACTACCCCCACATCGACTCGACCTGGCCGCGCACCCAGCAGCTCACGGTCGACGCCATGGCCGGCATCCCCGCCGACGAGGCCGCCGCCATCTGCTGGCGCAACGCCGCCGATCTGTACCGCCACCCCGTCCCCCAGAGCGTCCAGGACGACCCGAATGCCTACTGATCCCATCGGCACCGAGATCGCGGAGGGCTCCGTCGCCCCCGCCGTCGACCTGAGCGGCAAGGTCGCCGTCGTCACCGGCGCCAGCCGCAGCATCGGCAAGGGCATCGCCCTCGAGCTCGGCGCGGCGGGCGCCACCGTCTACGTCACCGGCCGCACCGTCGAGCCCGGCGCCATGCCCGGCACCGTCGGCGAGACCGCAGCCGAGATCGACGCGCTCGGAGGCCACGGCATCGGCGTGGCCTGCGACCACAAGGACGACGCCCAGGTGAAGGCCCTGTTCGAGCGCATCGCCGCCGAGCAGGGGCACCTCGACGTGCTGGTCAACAACGTGTTCCCGGCACCGGTGCTCGCCCCGTGGCTGGGCCAGAAGTTCTGGGACCTGCCGATCGAGGCATGGGACGAGATCGTCGGCGTCGGCACCCGGTCGCACTACGTCGCCAGCGTGCACGCGGCACCCCTGCTGTTCGCCGCCGGCGGTGGCCTCATCGTCAACGTGTCGTCGTCGGGGGCGGTCACCTACGCCCACAACGTCGTCTACGGCGTCGGCAAGGCGGCCTGCGACAAGATGACCGCCGACATGGCCGTCGAGCTCGAGGGCACCGGCGTGCAGGTCGTGTCGCTCTGGCCGGGACTGGTGCGCACCGAGATGCTCGACGCGGCCGCCGTGCGCGACGGCGACGAGATCTACATCGAGCTGCCGGGCGAAGGCCGCTTCGACCTCTCGAACGCCGAGTCGCCCCGCTTCCTCGGCCGGGCCGTGGTGGCCATGGCCGGCGACCCCGGGCTGGCCGCGCGGTCGGGCAAGCCGTTCACCTCGGCCGGCCTGGCCCGCGACCTCGGCTTCACCGACACCGACGGCCGCGTCCCCGAGGTGCTCCTCCGCCCCGACGTCTGATCGTTCGGACCCGTCGTCGGCAGGCCCGAGCCCGGGGTGGGCTCGGGCCGCGGCATGTCACCACCACCCACCACCTCCTTCCGCACATCCACAGGTCCCGGCGTCGTCGAGCGCGTGCTCGACGGTGCCTGGCCAACCTTCAACAGGGGGAAACCCGAGCAATGTCAGTTCCGGAAACACGCGGCCGTCTCGGCCGCTCTCGATGGCTCGCCGCCGTCGTCGTCATCGCCTTGGCTGCCGCCGCGTGCGGTGGCGGCCGTAGCAGTTCGTCGGGCGACGACGCCTCGACGTCGGGCACGACGAGCGACAGCTCGGCGAGCTCGTTCGGCACGCTGGCCAGCCCCTGTGGCCCGGCCAGCGGCGACGCCGTCACCGCAGGCGGTGCGACGGTCCAGGGTGTCACCGACTCCGCCATCACCATCGGGTACGGCGACGACGCCGGCTACCAGGCCTCGCCCGGGCTCGACCACGAGATGTCCGATGCCGTCAAGGGCATGATCCAGTGGTGCAACGACCAGGGTGGCATCAACGGCCGCACGGTCGACGGGGTCTACTACGACGCCAAGATCACCGAAGCCAACAACGTGATGGCCGAGGCCTGCTCGAAGGTGTTCATGCTCGTCGGTGAGGGCTTCGCCCTCGACGGCGGCGCCGAGCAGACCCGAGTGAACTGCGGCCTCCCGGCCGTCGCGGGCTACGCCACCAACGCCGCGGTCTCCACCGGCCCGGACCTGTTCCAGCCGGAGCCGGCCCCGCCGGACCAGAACAGCATCGGCGCCGCCTACCAGCTCGCCGCCGCCTATCCCGAGCAGGTCAAGAAGGCCGCCGTCGTCTACGGCGACTTCGCCACCACCCAGGAGACGCGCGACAAGGCGAAGGCCTCCTACCCCCAGGCCGGGTGGACCTTCCTCGACTGCGACCAGAGCTACCCGATCGCCGGGTCCATCGACTGGAAGCCCGTCGTCCAGCGGCTGAAGGACTGCGGTGTCGAGGTCGTCTACTTCACCGGGTCACCGGCGCCGAACTTCGAGAACATGCTCGATGCCGCCAAGCAGCTCGACTTCTCCCCGCTCTACATGACCGAACGCAACTTCTACGAGGAGGCGTTCGCGGCCTGGAACCAGAACGGCAACGCCGACAACGTGTTCGTGAACACCCAGGTGGTGCCCTTCGACATGGCGTCGGACAACGCCGCCACCCAGGCCTACCTCGACGCGGTGAAGAAGGTCGGCGGCGACACCAGCACGCTCGGCGCGCTTTCCGCCTCGGCGTTCCTCCTCTGGGCGACAGCTGTCGACCAGTGCGGGGCGACGGTCACCCGTGACTGCGTCGTGGCCAACATCGCCAAGGTCACCGAGTGGAACGCCGGGGGGCTCCACTCCACCGCGAACCCGGGTCAGAACGAGTCGACCCAGTGCGCGATGACCCTCCGCCTCCAGGGCACGAAGTTCACCCAGTGGGCGCCGGCCGCCGCCGGCGAGTTCCAGTGCGACCCGAAGTACGTGGTCGACATCACCACCACGGCCTCTGAGGCCGCCAAGCTCGGGCCCGACCGGCGCTCGACGCTGTACACCGGCGGCTGACCCGTCTCGTCCAGCTGGGAGGGGCACCGGATCGACGGTCCGGTGCCCCTCGCGCGTCCTGGCCCGGGATGGTTGGTCGGCTCATGGATCGCTCGGCGACCTCGGTCGCCGCGTCGATAGGGTCGATGGCATGGGCGAACCGAGGGCGGAAGCACCGGCGATGACGGACTACGGGGTGGGGGGCGACGACTGGTCGCCGCTGCCCTGGTCGTGGGCGGTGGAGCGCCTGCTGACCAACCGCAACTTCTGGGTGGTGACCGTGTCGGGCTCGGGGCGACCGCACTCGCTGCCGGTCTGGGGTGTCTGGGACGACACCGTGAACCGGTTCATGTTCTCCGGCAGCCCCAACTCGCGGAAGGCCCGCAACATCGCCGCCAACCCGCAGGTCGTGGTCACCGTCGACGACACCGTCGAGTGCGTGTCGGTCGAGGGCGTCGCCTGGGTGATCGAGCCGGGCGACCAGGCCCGCGAGCCGTGGATCGACCGCTACATGGCGAAGTACGGCCCGGTGGAGCCGGAGCTGAACGCCGACTTCATCCGCGACCACCTCATGGTCGAGGTCGTGCCCGACCGCGCCTTCGGCATCGTCGAGCGGGTGCCGGACTTCTCCACCCGGGCCACCCGCTGGGTCTTCGACTGACCGACGACCGACGGCCCGTCTCGGTCGTGCCGGTCGTCGCGGCCGGTCCGCCCGTCGTGACAGAGTGACCGCCATGCAGACGCCGGTCGTGGGGGTGATCGGGCTCGGCATCCTCGGACGCCCGGTGGCCGAGGAGCTGCTGGCCCAGGGGATCGAGCTCGTCGTGCGCGACGTGTCGCCCACCGCGGTCGAGGGGCTGGCCGAGCTCGGTGCCTCCGTGGCCGCGTCCTCGGCCGAGGTGGGCGAGCGCTCCGAGGTCGTGTTCGTGCTGGTGCAGACGGCCGACCAGTGCCGCGAGGTCGTGGCCGAGGTGCTCAGCACCGCCACACCGGGGACCACTGTCGCCGTGATGGCCACCGTGCCGCCCGACGTGGTGGTCGGGCTGGCCGCCGTCGCGGCCGAGACCGGGGTCGACGTGATCGACGCGCCCTTCGCCGGCCAGGGTGTCGACAGCGTGCGCAACCACACGCTGACCGTGCTCGGCGGAGGGGATGCCGAGGTCGTCGAGCGGCTCCGTCCCGTGGTCGAGCCGGGCCTGGGCCGCCTCGTGCACGCCGGACCCCTGGGGGCGGGCTCCACCCTGAAGCTGGCCCACAACGTGATGGTGTACCTGGGCTACCTGGCCGTGATCGAGGCCGTCGAGCTCGGGCACTCGGCGGGCGTGGCCGACGGCCTGGTCAAGGAGGTCACCCTCGCCTCCGACACGCTCTCGCCCCAGTCCGAGGTCTTCCTCGACATCTACGAACGCCGCCGGGTCGACCCCGGGGCTCCCGCCGAGCAGACGCTCTTCGCCACCTACGCCGCGCTCTCCGACAAGGACCTCCGGCACGCGGTCGAGGTGGCGGCGGCGCACGGTCTCGACCTGCCCGGGGCCCGGCTGGCGTCGACCATGGGCGCGCGCTTCTACCGGGTCGACCCCACGGTCGCCGGCTGACCCACCGGCGCCCCGGCCGGGTCATCGGGCCAGTCGGTCGGCCCGGGCCACCGCGGCCGTGCCGATCTGCCTAACGTCTGCGCCCATGGCTGGTGTCCACGAGAAGGCCGAACGGCTGCAGATCGAGTCGCTCGAGCAGTGGCGGGCGTGGCTCGAGGCCAACCACGAGCAACCCGATGGTGTCTGGCTCGTCACGTTCAAGAAGGCCTCGTCCCGCCCGAGCGTCGACTACGTCGCCATGGTCGAGGAGGCGCTGTCGTTCGGGTGGATCGACGGCACCGCCCGCACGGTCGACGAGGAGCGCTCGATGCTCTGGCTCGCTCCCCGCCGCAAGGGGAGCGTGTGGGCCGCGTCGAACCGCGAGCGCGTGACCCGGCTCGAGCTCGAGGGGCGGATGCGCCCGGCCGGACGAGCGGTCGTCGAGCGGGCGCAGGCGGACGGGTCGTGGTCGGTTCTGATCCCGGCCGAGCGGGGGGAGGTGCCCGACGACCTGGCCGAGGCCTTCGCCGCCTCCCCGGGGGCGCAGGAGACCTGGGACGGGTTCCCGCCGTCGGTGCGGCTGCAGGCCCTGTCGTCGATCTACATGGCGAAGCGGCCGGAGACGCGTGCTCGACGGGTGGCGCACATCGCCGCTCGCACGACGGCCGGCGAGCGACCGGTCTGATGGCCACGCAGGAGACGGGATCCTTCGAGGAACCGGCCACAGGATGACCGGTTCAGGGCCCGATCATGAGCAGATGACGATGACTGAGGAGACCACCGTGGACACCGAACGAGCCGACCTGCTGGCGGCGCTGGGCAAGCACCGGCACTTCCTCGTCGGGACGCTGAAGGGCGTGTCCGACGACGACGCCGGTCGGCGCACGACCGTGAGCGAGCTGTGCCTCGGCGGCATCGTCAAGCACGTCACCCAGACCGAGCAGATGTGGTGTGGGTTCATCGAGGAGGGCGCCTCGGCCTTCCCGCAGTGGGACGACCCCGACGCCTTCCAGGCCAGGCTCGACTCGTTCGTGATGCTCCCGGGTGACTCGGTGGCGTCGGTGCTCGAGGCCTCTGCCGGCGCCGCCGCCCGCACCGACGCCCTGGTCACCGACCTGCCCTCCCTCGACGCCACCCAGGCCCTGCCCGAGGCGCCCTGGTTCGAGAAGGGCGAGTGGTCGGCGCGCCGGGTGTTCCTCCACCTGCTCGCCGAGCTCTCGCAGCACGCCGGGCACGCCGACATCGTCCGGGAGGCGATCGACGGGCGCAAGACCATGGGCTGAGCGGGAGTGGTTCGGTCGGCGTCCACCAGACTGGGGGAGTGGACCCCCGTGCCGAGCCCGAGCTGTCGCCCGAGGTCCTGGCCGCCCACGATCACGCGGTGTCGGCGGGGAGGGACTGGTACCCCGACCCGGCCACGGGCTTCATGGTGCTGACCGCGGAGTTCCTGGCGGCCCGAGGTACCTGCTGCGGATCGGGCTGTCGCCACTGCCCCTACCCGCTGCCCGACGAGGGTTGAGCGAGGGCTGAGCAAGGGCGGATCGGCCCGGGCCCTCAGTTCTGGCAGATCAGGGGCTGGGACCGGTTGTCGGCCGACAGCTCGAGCACCGGGATGGCGGGATCGGTGTCGGTCTGGGGCCCGGGGTGGGCGGGCCGGCTGTCGATGGTGATGAGGACGTGGCCGGTCGAGCGCTCGATGGTGACCGTGCGATCGACCCGTGAGCAGCCGTGGTCGACGTAGGTGCCGACCACCGTGACCCGGTCGGCCGAGGTCGTGATCGTCTGGTCGACGCGGGTGAGGGGCACCGAGGTGCGCCACGCCAGCTGGTGGGACACCGGGTCGACGGCGATGACCCGGGCGTCGACCGGGCCGGGATAGGCGCCGATCGCACCCAGTGCGGCGACGATCGCCACCACGACGAGCGCTCCACACGCCACGGCGGCGGCGACGGCTCCGAGCTGTGAGCGGAGCAGCAGCGCACCCACACCGACAGCGATGATCAGCACCGCGGTGGCGGCGGGGAGGAGGACCGCTCCCCGAGCGCGGAGGTCGGAGCCGCTCACCATCGTGTCGACGAGGTACCAGAAGCCGATGAGGAACAGGGCACCGATGCCGATGGCGATCACGGCGACGCACGCGAGGGTCGCCGCACTGGTCAAGAGACCGGTGTGCTCGCGAACGTCCGCCGACGTGTCGGTTGTCACACCACCACCGTGGCACGGGCGTCAAGGGATGTGGCGTCGGCCGTGCTGTCGGCGGCCCCCGGGGGGCGCTGTCACACCCCCTGCATAGGGTTGGTTGCATGAGTTCGGGGCGCAGTGTCGAGGGGGCGGCGGGGGGTGATGCCGTGGGTCGTGGGTTGGCCGTGGGCGTTGCTGCTCGGCCGTTGCTCGGCGTGCTCGCGGGGCTCCAGGGTTTCGTCGATTCTGCTGATCCGGGGCAGGTGCCGGCTCGTGATGCGGTCGATCTGGTGCGGGTGCTCGATCGGATCGGTCGGGTGGCTGATGCGGCGAAGGCGGTGGCTGCTGGTCGGGTGGCGGAGTCGTCGTTGTGGTCGAGGGCGGGTCATCGTTCGCCGGCTCACTGGGTGTCGAGGGAGACCGGCGTCGGTGTGGGTGAGGCGATCAGGTTGTTGGAGACGGCTGCGGTGGTGGCGGCCGCTCCGGTGGTGGCGGATGCGTTGTCGAGTGGGGTGGTGTCGCCTCGTCAGGCTCGGGCGGCGGCTCGGGCCGAGAAGGCTGAGCCGGGTGCGGGGGAGCGGCTGGTGGCGAAGGCCGGGTCGGTGTCGGTCACCGAGCTGGAGAACGACGCCAACCGGATCGTGGCCGCCGCGTCCACGGAGTCCGAGGCCGACAGGGCTGCTCGTCTGCGCACGAAGCGGATGTTGCGCACCGGAGTCGACGCCGACGGGATGGGGTACGGGCATTGGCTGCTCGAACCGGCTGAGCACGCCCGCCTGATGGCGTTGATCGACGCTCAGAAGGACCGGATCTTCAAGGATGCCCGCACCGCGGGTGTGCGGGAGCCGTCGGAGGCCTACGCCGCCGACGCGCTCGCTGCCCTGGCCGACCTTCCCAGCCGTTCGAAGGGCTCCGGGCGAGGATCATCCGCCGAGGACGCCGAAGAAGTGGTCGAGGACTGGTCGTTCACCAAGCTGATCGTCCGGGTCGACCTCACCGCCCTCGACCGCGGCCAGGTCGCCCCCGGCGAGGTGTGCGAGGTCGCCGGGCTGGGCCCGATCCCGGTCGCCGATGTGTGGCGGATGATCGACGGTGACGCCTTCGTTGCGGCCGTGACCACGAAGGGCACCGAGATCGACAAGGTCGTGCACCTCGGTCGCAAGCCCACCGTGTTGCAGAAGACGGCGTTGGAGTGGTTCTCCGCCGGTGAGTGCTCGATCGAGGGGTGCACGAACCCGGCCCGGATCGAGATCGACCACGTCGCCGACTGGGCCGACACCAAGATCACCCGGCTCCCTGACCTGGCCTCACCGTGTGGGCACCACCACGACCTCAAGACCCACCAGGGCTACACCTTCGGCCCGAGGCTCCCGTCCGGGAAACGACGGCTCATCCCACCCGACGGCACCGACCCACCCGGCGACGGGCCAATCGGCTGGCCCGGCTCCGACGGCGACCCGCCCGGCCTCTTCGACTCCAGCTGACCCGGGCCGCGCCCGCCTGGGCGGGACAGCGTGGGTGGCAGGGCCAGTGAGCGGCCTCCCGTCCGACCCGGTCGGTCGGTCGGTCGGTCGGTCGGTCGGTCCACGATCGGGATGTCGCGAGCTCTCGCGACCTTCCGGCGCGCTCGCGCCCCGTCGCACCGGCGGCATCGATGTCGGCGGCCAGGGCCGTCGCCTGGGCCGAGCCTGTCGGGGGAAGATGCTGCCGGTCAGCCCGCGGCGTCGATGTCGGCGGCCAGCGCGGTGGCCTGGGCCTCGGTGAAGGGTGGTCCCATGATCTGGATCTGGTCGGCCTCGAAGCGCGCCTGCTGGATGGTGGGCGCCGAGATCACCACCCCGTCGATCACGATGGCCAGCTGGCCGGTGGGGCAGGTCTCGTCCTTCGCCGCGCAATGCGCCGCGGTGGCGTTGAAGAGGTCGATGCCCGTGGCCCCCTGCTTCAGCACCGGGTTCACCAACCAACCGCCCTGGCTCTCGACCGCCCGGGCCGACTCGAAGGCCGAGCCGTCGAGCGCCGCCGGCCCGAGGCCGTAGAGGAAGTCGATCACGCCGTCGGTGCAGCCCGGCGACACGACGATCTCGGTCGGTGCCGGTACGGGCAGGTCGGTCGGGCAGGGGTTGTCGGCGATCGATGCGGGGTCGACGCTCAGCACCGGCCGCATCTGGAGGTCGACCGGCTCGAGCCGTCCCGGGACGGTGCTGGTGCCGGGCAGTCCACAGAGCGCGCCCGAACTGCAGTCGTCGCCCTGGTCATCGGCCGAGCAGGCTCCCAGCCCGGCGACCACCGACCCCACGACCAACACGCCGACGCCGAGGCGCCGGAGCCCGCCGAACCGCCGTGATCGTTCCGCCATGACCGGCACCCTACGCGGGCCCACCCGCCGAGGCCCGAGCGACACCTGGGGCTGGGGTGCTCGGGGCGTCGGCGGCCGGCCTCCGGCTCGCCCCGGCCTGACGCGCCATCGCGTGGTCAGTACGAGCAGGTCACCTGCGAGACGCCCTGCTCGACCACCATCCCCTGCGCCGCGGGCACGTCCGGGTCGATCGGGCTGGTCCCCAGGTAGTGGGGGCTGGTCGAGGTGGCCACCGCCACGACCCTCCCGTCGGACCTGTCGATCGTCACGGCGAGGTAGCGGCCGTTGCAGCCGTGCTCCATGGCGCTGCCGGTCAGGGTGATCGTCCCGTCGTCCCCGGTGGTCAGCTCGGAGACGATGGTGAGCGGGACGACGGTGGCCCACCCGGCCAGCCCGTTGGTCATGTCGCCGTGGTTGGTCAGCCGGGCCTGTGTCGCGCTCGGGTAGGCGGACACCGCCAGTGCGGCCGCCACGACCCCGATCACGGTGAGGCACACGAGGCCCACCAGGCCCGAGGTGCCACGGAAGCGCCGCCGCACGACCAGGGCCACGACCCCCGCCACCGCGACCACCCCGGCCACGAACGCCGGGAGGCGGGCCGCCGAAGGGTCACGAAGGTGAGCGCCACCGACGAACACGTTGTCCGAGCCGTACCAGTAGGCGATGAGGTCGGTCGCCCAGAGCCCGGCACCGAGGAGCACGACTGCGAGGGCGACCTGCGCCCACGCGGACCATCGGCTGCCGGCCCGTTCCTCCGCCGAGGTGTCGGACGTCATCGGCGGAGTCTCGCGCCGAAGGGCGTAGCGGGGACGTCGGTGGCTACAGCTCGGGCCAGGTGCGCTTGGGGCGGCGGCGGCCGGCCTTGCGGTCGCCGAGGGCCCAGGTGCGGCGCCAGGCCCCGTTGTCCGGGCCCTGCAACGACGGGGTCTCGCCGGCGGCAGCGCGGCGCTTGGCCTGCCACCAGTCGGACGACGCCTCGTCGGCCAGCTCGGCCACGGCGAGCTCGATGCGGGCGGCCAGCTTGCGGGAGTCCTCGCCCTCGAGCGGCACGAGCGGGGTGCCGAACGTGACGGTGGTGGGGGAGGGGCGGGGCACGTTCTTGCCCTTGCGCAGCACCCGGCCGGTGCCCTCGACGTGCACCGGCACGACCGGCACGTCGCAGCGCAGCGACAGGTAGGCGGCGCCACCGCGGAAGGCCTGGCCCCACCCGTCGGGGGAGCGGCCGCCCTCGGGGAAGATCAGCATGCTCCAGCCGTCGTCGAGCAGCTCGGCGGCCTGGTCGGCGGAGTTCCGGGTGACCTTGGTGCGCTCGATCGGGATGGCCCCGATCACCAGCGCCGAGAGCGTCGACGTGACCCGGTTGCCGAAGAAGTAGTCGGCGGCGGCACCGATGAAGAGGTGGTGGCGCCACGGCTCGGGGATCACCGAGAGCAGCAGCGGCGTGTCGACGTGGCTGTGGTGGTTGGCGGCGAACACGACCGGCCGGCCGTCGAGGTCCTCGAGGCGGTCGAGGCCCTTCACCGTCGGCGTGGCCAGCAGGTCCATCGCCGGCTTCACCACGCCCTCGACCAGCAGCACCCGGGCGGCGCGCGCCGGGTAGGAGCGGGCCCAGTCGGTGTCGTAGTTGGCGCCGACCTTGCTCTCGACCGGCAGCGGCTCGACCCCACCGGGGAGGGTGGGGGCGCGCAGCACCGACGGCGTGAGGCGCCGGGCCACCGCGGAGCCACCGGCCCTGGCGGCGGACGCGGCCACGCTGCGGTTCACCGGCAGGCTCTTGACCAGGTCGGTGGCCTGCTTCTTGGTGATGGGGATGCGGCTCATGGCGTCGCTCGTTCCGGTCCCGGGGCGATCAGGTGACGTCGGCCATGAGGATCGGCGGGTTGTGGATGTGGGTGATCGTGGCGTCACGGCCGACCACGTCGCTCGCCATCTCCAGCGCGTCCTGCAGGGTGGACGCCGGCTTGAAGCCGAGCCGGCGCACGGCCCGCACGTCGCCGCCGACGATGATGACCTGGCCCAGGTGCTGCAGGGCGTGCGAGCACCAGTACCACATGTAGAACGGGTGGACGCCGTGGTAGGCGTAGCTCGTCCGGTAGAGGTGGCGGTACCACTCGTCCTCGGCGAAGGACTTCTCGAACTCGGCCTCGATGCGGATCGGGTCGGTGGTCTCGGAGAGCACCTGCTCGAAGAAGTCGATGTAGCTCGGGTGGTGGACCGGGTGGAACTCCCACGGTGTGGGGTGGCTCATGATGAGCACGCCGCCCTCGCGCACCGGGGGCTTGCCGCGGTAGAGGTTGAAGAAGTAGCCGAGCCCGAGGCAGGCCACGAGGATCGGGTTCAGGATCGAGTTGACGTTGTACGGGCTGATGTACGGCAGCCCCATCGTCATGATGTCGGTCTGGCCCTCGACCGGCACCAGGTGCTGCTTGTAGACGTTCTCGGTGGTGAGCTTGTGCACCGCCTCGACCTCGCCGGCCTGCACCGAGGTCATGGCGTGGGGCGCCTGCCAGCCCTGGAAGATCGACCGCTTGGTGCGGGCGGGCATCCGGTCGAGGGCGCCCTTCATGCCGAGGAACGACAGGCGGTCGCCGAGGTTCCACTCCCACTCGCGCTTCTGCAGCACGCTCATGGGGCCCTCGGTGCCGAAGACGTTGTTGTTCATCGTCGTCTCGATCTGGAAGACCTTGACGCCGGAGTCCTTCAGCACCTTGCCCATGCGCCAGTTCGCCGAGTGCAGCTCGGACGCGTGCTGGTCCATGAACGACTTGGAGTGCCGCATGGTGTGGACGTTGTGGTGGTGGCGCAGCGACTTGTAGCTGGCCAGGCCGGTGGCGGTGGACTTCCAGCCGCCGTCCATCGAGACCAGGTTGATGTTGACGTAGACGATGAGGTCGCTCTCGGCGGCCCGCTTGTTGATCTCGACCTCCTCGCCCTTCTCGGTCGTGCCGATGAAGAGGAGGTTGTCGGGGTCCTCGGCGTCGTGGTTCACGAGCCGGCCGTGGGGGGCGAAGGCGTCGTAGACGCGGTCGCCGACGGCGTGGCGCAGCTCGGCCTCGGTCATGCGGCGGTGGAGGGCGAGGGCGGCGATGAGCTGCACGTCGTCGACGCCGGCGTCGGCGGCCAGGTCGAGGACGGCCTCGATGACCCGCTGGCGGATGTCGGGGCGCTTCATCGGGGGCAGCGGCAGGGAGATGTCGTCGAAGGCGATGGTGAGCTTCATGCCCGGCTTCAGCAGGGCATCGAGGGGCTCGCTGTCGCCGATGGGGTTCACCAGCGCGTCGCGGATGGCCTGGTCGGGGTTCTTCAGCGCCTCGATGGGCTCGGCCGGGTAGATCACCCGGCTGCGGCCGGCGGGGAGGCGCTCGAGGCGGAACCCCTCGCCATGGTGGAAGAGGATCGGCGGCGTCGACCGATCGACGTCGAGCACGAAGCCTGGTCTAGGCACGGTTCCGTTCCTTCTCGTTGCGGAGGTCGAAGGCGATGCGCACCGCGCCCCGCACACCGGCGTTGGCGGCGTGGGCGATGGCGTCCTCGTAGCGGGACAGGGGATAGGTGGCACTGACCAGCCGGCCGAGGTCGGCGGCGGCCACCAGCTCGAAGGCGAGGTCGAAGGTCCGGCGGCGCTCGCCCGAGGGCAGCGTCTCGGTGCCGTAGGCGTAGGCGCCGGCGAGGGTGATCTCGCGCTGCCACAGCCCGGTGAGGTCGACGTGCACGTGGCCGGGCATCCCGACCATGGTGATGCGGCCCTTGGGGCGCACCATGGCGAGGCCCTGGGCGAGGCTGGCCTCGCTGCCGACGCAGTCGATGACGTGGTCGGCGCCGCCGGTGAGGCGCACGATGTCGCCGTCGCCGAGGGCCAGGCTGCCGGAGGCTCGGCGCACGGCCCGGGTGACCTCGCCCGGCTCGACGACGGTGTCGGCGCCGAGGGCCTTGGCCATGGCCCGCTGCTGCGGGTGCTTGGCGACGGCGAGGATCGTGCAGTCGCGGCCGTAGCGGCGCAGGGCGGCGATGGTGAGCAGGCCGAGGGCACCGGAGCCGAGCACGACCACGAGGTCGCCGGCCTGCACGTCGGCGGCCAGGGCCCCGTGCACCGCGCAGGCGGTGGGCTCGACCATGACGGCGGCCTCGTCGGACCAGTCGGCGGGCACGGCATGGAGCTGGGAGGTGTGGGCCACCATGCGGGTGGACCAGCCGCCGCCGGTGTCGCAGCAGAAGCCGGTCTGGAGGCCGGGCTCGATGGCGCCGAAGGCGATGTGCTCGCAGTTGCCGAGGTCGCCCCGGGCGCAGGCGGCGCAGACGGGATCGATGCCGCGGGTGACGCAGCCGAGCACCGGCTCGACCACCACCCGGCCGGCGGGCAGGGCGGGGGTGGCGGCGGCCTCGGGGAGGTCGGCGACGACCTCGTGGCCGGGCACGAACGGGAACGAGACGATCTGCTCGAAGTAGCGCGAGCTGTGGCCGTCGATGGTGGAGAGGTCGGAGCCGCAGATGCCCGACAGGCGGGGGAGGATCTCGATCCAGTCGGGGCCGGGCAGGGAGGGCGGGTCGATCGACCGCAGGCGCAGCGGGCCGACCTTGGCTCCGGCACCGCCGGCGATGCGCCCGGCGATGGTGGCGGCCGCGAAGCGGGGGATGTTGCGCTCGAAGCGAAGGGCCTTCATGCCACACCGTCCGGGACGAGCGGGTTGGCCAGGCCGCCGTTGCGGGTGCGGCGGGGGCCGATGGGCACGAGGGTGCGGGGTGCGCCCGGTGACTTCGAGAAGTGCTCGACCAACCAGCCCCGCTTGCGGGCCAGGGCGGCCAGGCGGGTCTCGGGGTTGACCGCCACGGGGAAGCCGACGGCCTCGAGCATGGGCAGGTCGGAGGTGGAGTCGGCGTAGGCCACGGTCTCGCCGAGGTCGAGGCCGTGGGCGGCGGCGTAGTCCATCAGCACCTGGGCCCGGCTCTCGCCGGTGGGCGGCACGTCGGTGAGCTCGCCGTTGTAGGCGCCGCGGCTGACGCCCATCTCGGCGGCGACGATGTCGTCGAAGAGGGGCTCGAGGGGCTTGACCACGAAGTCGAGGGCGCCGGTGATGAGCACGGTGCGGTGGCCGGCGGCGCGGTGGTCGCGCACCCGGCGGATGGCGGCCGGGAACGACTTGGCGATGATGAGCCGGCTGAACATCTCGGCGGAGTCCTCGGCGATCTGGTCGACCGGGGCGCCGTCGTAGCGGCGGTAGAACATCCGCAGGAAGTCGCTGCGGTCCTTGCGGTCGAGGGCCAGGAGCGACGGTCCCTCGGCGAGGGTCTGCATCACGAAGCGGAGGCGCTCGTCGGGCGGCAGGCGCCGGGTGGCGAGGAACGCGTAGCTGGCCACCACGTTGGAGGCGATCAGCGTGTTCTCGAGGTCGAAGGCCGCCAGCTGACGCTCGGGGGCGAGGACCTGCTTGCGCAGTCGCTCCTCGCGGGTGGGGCCGGTGCGCCCGCCCGGCGTGGTGCGCACGCGGGACTGGGTGACGACCGACGGCAGGAAGATCTCGGTGGTGAAGCTGTCCCACTCGATGACACGAGGGTCGAAGCAGAAGTCGCGCTGGTCGTCGGCGGTCTGGCCGTCCCACAGGGCGAGCAGCCGGTCGAGGCCGTAGACCGCTTCGCACTCGGCGTAGGCGCCGTAGAGCTCGACGTAGCCGAGGGCCTGGTCGATCTCCTCGCGCTTCTCCTCGAGCCCGGCGCTCCACTCGGCCTGCTTGCCCCGGAGGGGGAGCGAGCCGAGCACGCCCTCGGCCCGGTTGAGCAGGCTCTGGGCCCGCAGGAGCTGGCCCTGCACCCGGCCGCGGCCGGGGAACGACCACTTGGCCACGACGATGGGCTGGCCCTTGGCGTCGTAGAGCGGGTGCTCGGCGAACCACTCGGAGACGAGGTCGACGAGGCGGCGGTAGCGCAGAGGGTTCTGCGAGCCGGAGGCGACCTGCACGACCTCGATGTCGGGCTCGGGGCCCTTGGCGGCGACCGCGATGATGGCGGCGCTGACGAGGTCGACCGGGATCACGTCGACGATGCCCTCGGGCACGCCGGGGAACTCCTTCAGCAGCCCGCGGGCGTAGCTGATGATGACCGGGTCGGCCATGCGGAAGCCACGGATCCAGCCCGGACGGGGCTCGGCCAGGGCGGTCTCGATGATCGAGGGCCGCACGATGCTGACCGGCACGGCGCCCCGGTTGTCGGCCAGCGCCCGCTCGCCGAGGGCCTTGGTGTAGGCGTAGGCATCGGGCCAGCCGAGCGAGGCGGCGCGGGCGCGGCCGGCCTCGACCATGCGGTCGGCGACCCAGCGGCCCCGGAGGTACTCGGTCTTCTCCGACAGCAGGGGGCCGCCGGCGGCGCCGAGCTCCTTGCGGGCCTTCTCCCGGAAGCCGACGAGCATCTCGGGGGTGCGGCTCTGGGACTCGGCGTCGCGGCGCGCCCGGCGGGCGCCCTCGACCTCGGTGCGCCAGTCGACGTCGACGAAGAACGGGCTCTCGTCGACGAGCTGCTCGGGGGCCGAGCCGCGGCGGTTGCCGGCGACGTAGCAGGTGGAGACGGCCACGAGGTGAGGGGTGACGCCCATCTCGTTGAGCAGGTTGGCGATGCGGGTCGGCCCGAGGAGGTTGACCTCGACGGCCGAGTCGAGCGGGGAGTCGAAGCTCACCGTGGCGGCCGAGTGGATGATCGTGTCGCAGGAGGCGAGCGTGGCCCGGCCCTGCTCGTCGAGGCCGAGGCCGTCGCGGCTCACGTCGCCGCCGACGGCGGTGAGGCGCCGGGCGATCATCTCCTCGAAGCCGTCCTTGCCGAGGTCGGCCCGGAGCCGGTCGAAGGCGTCGTTCTTCAGGATCTCCCGCTTGACCCGCTGGTCGACGGTGGAGCGCCGGCCGGGACGGACCAGCAGCACGATCTCGCAGTCGGGGACCGATCGCAGCAGCCGCTCGAGCAGGTTGGTGCCGAGGAAGCCGGTCGTACCGGTGATGAACAGCCGCTTGCCGGCGAGTGCCTCACGGATCACGGGAGATTGTCTACCACTTGGTAAGTGAAGCGTCTAGCATCGCTGACGTGGCCCCCAACGCTCGGCGCGAGTCGTCCGGTCAGGACCGTACTCCCGGTCGTGCCGCCGCGGGCACCCGAACCGCCGGCCGGGCCCCGGGTGCGATCGGTGCCCGGGCGCTGAAGGCCCGCGAGACCGACGACCGCATCCTGTCGGCCGCTCTCCAGTCGTTCGGCACCAAGGGCTACGACGCGACGTCGCTCGACGCGCTGGCCGGCGAGCTCGGCGTCACCAAGCAGACGATCCTGTACCACCACCCGTCGAAGACGGCCCTGCTCGACGCGGTGATCGACCGGGCGTCGGCCGACCTCACCGAAACCTTCGACCGGGCCCTGTCGGCGGCCGGCCCGGGGTGGGACCGCATCGACGCCCTGGTGCGTTCGGTGTTCCGCATGGCTCTGCGCCGGCCCGAGCTGCTCGGCCTGGTGCGCGAGGTCAGCCGCCTCGGCGCACCGGCCTCCACCCGCGTGGCCCAGAACCTCGAGCCGTTGGTGGCGCGGGCCCAGCGCTTCCTCGCCGCGGAGATGGACGCCGGCCGCATGCGCCGCAGCGACCCCTCCCTCGTGCTCGTGTCGGCGTACTCGACCGTGGTCGGCGTGGCCACCGAGGTCGAGGTCCTGCGGGCGGTCGGCATCGAGCCCACCCTCCGCTCGACCGTCACCCGTCGACGCGAGCTGTTGGCCTTCCTCCACTCCGCCCTCGTCGCCCCCGACGCCACTCCCTGACCGAGCCGGCTCGGCGCAGCGACGGTCAGGCGTGGGCGGCGGGGACGTCGACGCGGACGGCCTCGATGCGGCCGCTGCGCTCGCGGACCGTGCGGGCCGGGTTCGAGGTCTCGGACGTGCACACCCACAGGGTGCGGCCGTCGCTGCCGCCCAGCGCACAGGCGTAGGCCGGGTGGTCGCCGGTGGGGATCCACTCGACCGCGCCGACGCCCTCGATCACCCGCATGAGGCCCTTGAGCACGGGGTCGGCGACCCACACCGCGCCCTCGGCGTCGACGGCCAGGCCGTCGGGGACGTTCGGGCGCAGGTCGGCCCAGACCCGGGGTCGGGCCGCCGAGCCGTCGGGCAGCAGGTCGTAGGCCGACAGCCGCTGCCCCCACGTCTCGGCCACGACGAGGGTGCGGCCCTGGGGCCCGTCGATGACCACGCTGCCGTTCGGGAAGAGCATCCGGTCGACCACGACCCACGCCTCGCCGTCGGGCTCGACGCACACGAGCGGTGCGCCGGCGGGCTCGTCGCCGGCCTCGATGTCGTGGCCGAAGCAGCCCACGTAGGCCCGGCCGTCGGCGTCGACGACGAGCTCGTTCCAGGGGTGGGGCGAGAACTGCGAGAGGTCGCAGACCTCGACGAGCCCGCCCGGGTCGAGGCGTAGCAACGACCGGCCCATCATCGACACCACGAGCAGGCGCCCGTCGGGCAGCCAGCCGAGGCCGCCGGGGCGCCCGTCGACCGCCACGGTCGGTTCGGCCTGGCCCTCCTCGGTCATGGCCCACACCCGGCCGTCGTGGGAGTCGGAGAACCAGAGGCGGCCGTCGTGCCAGCGGGGGCAGTCGGGGAAGGCCAGGCGGTCGAGCAGGACGGTGGTGGCGGAAGCCTCGACGCTCATCGGCGGCGTTGCACCTGGGCGTGACGCTCGATGGCCAGGCCCACGAGCTCGTCGATCAGGGCCCGGTAGGGCAGGCCGCTGGCCTGCCAGAGCATGGGGTACATGGAGATCGGGGTGAAGCCGGGGATCGTGTTGAGCTCGTTCAGCAGCAGGCCCCGGCCGCCCTCCTCGTAGAGGAAGTCGACGCGGGCCATGCCCTCGGCCCGGTAGGCGCGGAACACCTTGCAGGCCAGCACGCGGGCGTCCTCGGCGACGTCGTCGGGGAGGGGGGCCGGCACCCGGAGGTCGGCGACGCCGCCGGCGTACTTGTCCTCGTAGTCGTAGAAGTCGGCGCCGGGCACGATCTCGCCGGGCACCGAGGCCCGCGGGGAGGTGGTGTGGCCGAGCACGGCGACCTCGATCTCGCGGGCGGTGACGCCCTCCTCGACCACGATCCACTCGTCGTGCTCGAGGGCGACGGCCAGACCGGTACGGAGCTGGTCGGCGTCGCGCACCTTGGAGACACCGATCGACGAGCCCATGTTGGCGGGCTTCACGAACACCGGGAACGCCAGGCCGCCGAGCAGGGCGTCGATGACGTCGGGGGCGAGGGTGTCGGGGTCGACGGGCCCGAGCCGGTCGGCCAGGTCGCCGGGCAGGAGGTCGGAGCGGTGCAGGCCGCGCCACGCGGTCTGGGCGAAGCCGTTGGCGTCGGCGATCTGCTTGGCGGCGATCTTGTCCATCGCCATGGCCGACCCGAGCACCCCCGAGCCCACGTAGGGAACACCGGCGACCTCGAGCAGGCCCTGCACCGTGCCGTCCTCACCCATGGGCCCGTGCAGCAGTGGCAGCACCACCACCGGGCCGGCGGCCTGGTCGAGCGAGGGGAGCGGGTCGAGGGCGGGGCCCTCGACGAGCAGCGAGTCGGGCAGGGCCTCGACCCCGGCGGCCAGCGCCTCGATGGCGGCCTGGGCCTGCACCCACTCGCCGGTGCGGGTGATGCCGACCGGCACGATGTCGTAGCGCTCGGGGTCGGCGGCGGCGAGCACGTGGCGAGCGGTGACCCGGGAGACGTCGTGCTCGGCCGACTGCCCGCCGAACAGCACGACGAGGCGCACCCGGCCGGCGTGGGGGCCGGGGGTCGAGGGGGTCGCCGGCAGAGAGGTCATCGCTGCGACGGTAGTCCGGACCGCGCTGCGCCCCGGGCCACCGCGACCCTCCCCGGGACCAGGCTCCACGGTCGTCGGGACCGGCCGGACAACGCCCGGGTGACGGCCGGGCGACCGCTGGAGGACCGGCTGGTGCACGTCGGGCGACGGCCCGGGGCACCGACGATGGCCCGGTACGGTGACGGCCGTGAAGTTCCTCGCATCGGAGATCGCCCATGCCGTCGGCGGCACGCTCGCGGGCCCCGACGTCGAGGTCCGCGGCGCCGCCATCGACTCGCGCCTGGTGCAGCCCGGCCAGCTCTTCATCCCGGTGTCGGGGGAGCGCGACGGCCACGACTTCATCCCCATGGCCCGCGACGCCGGGGCGGTGGCCACCCTCACCTCCCGTGCGCCCGAGGCCGGCATCACCTCGATCGTGGTGCCCGACACGGCCGCCGCCTTCACCACCCTCGGTGCCTATGCCCGCACCAAGCTGGGCGAGCGCGTCGTCGGCATCACCGGGTCCGTGGGCAAGACCTCGACCAAGGACCTCACCGCCTCGGCCCTCGGGCGCCTGCACGTCGTGACGGCGAGTGAGAAGAGCTTCAACAACGAGCTCGGGGTGCCCCTCACCCTCGTGAACGCCCACGACGACACCGACGTGGCCGTGATCGAGATGGGCGCCCGCGGCGCAGGCCACATCGCCTGGCTCTGCGACATCGCCCGGCCGACGATCGCCGTCGTCACCGCTGTGGAGCTCGTGCACGCCGAGCTCATGGGCGACCTCGACGCCATCGCCCGGGCCAAGGGCGAGCTGCCGGCGTCGCTGCCGCCCGACGGGGTGGCCGTGCTGAACGGCGCCAACGCGCGCGTGGCCGCCATGGCCGGGCGCACGTCGGCCCGGTCGATCCTCTACGGCGTCGACCACGGCGACGTGCGGGCGGCGAACGTCGAGCTCGACCCCGACCTGCGGGCCCGCTTCCGGCTCGAGACCTCCTGGGGCTCGACCGACGTGCACCTCGGCGTGCGCGGCCTCCACCACGTCTCCAACGCGCTGGCCGCCGCCACCGTCGCCCTGCTGTGCGACGTCCCGATCGACGAGGTCGCCGCCGGCCTCGAGGTCAGCGAGCTCTCGCCCTGGCGGATGGAGCTGCGCACCGCGCCCAGCGGCACCCGCGTGCTCAACGACGCCTACAACGCCGGGCCGGCCTCGATGGAGGCGGCGCTGCGGGCCGTGGCCCACCTCGACGCGGCCCGCCATCACGCCGTGCTCGGGCCCATGGCCGAGCTGGGTGTCGAAGGCCCGGCCCAGCACCGCCGGATCGCGTCACTGGTCGACGAGCTCGGGGTGCGCCTGATCGCCGTCGGCACTACCGACTACGGCGTCGCCCCCGTGCCCGACGCCGACGCTGCGCTCGACGCGCTGGGCGAGCTGGGCCCCGACGACGCCGTGCTCGTCAAGGGCAGCCGGGTCGCCGGCCTCGAGGTCGTGGCCGAACGGCTGCTCAGCCGCTGACCGGAGCCGGCCCGGTGCCGGGGGCGGCCGGCCCTGGGACCTCGACCCGACGACCGCTGCCCCGTCCGCGCTGCTCGGGCGGGCGCAGGTCGGCGTACCAGGCCAGGAACACGGCGAAGCCGGCGCCGACGAGCACCACCGCGGTGACCGACGTGAGGCTCACGAACCAGCCCGCCACCAGGCCGCCGATGGGCACGGTGCCGCCGAAGCTCATCACCCACACGGCGCTGGCCCGGCCCCGCACCGAGTCGTCGAGGCGGCCCTGGAACACCGTGGCCAGAGAGGTGACGGTGGCGAAGTAGAAGAAGCCGAGCAGGAACCCGACGGGGAACGCCGGCACCGCCGAGCGCAGCATGGCGTAGACGGTGAGGCAGGCGGCGAAGCCGAGCAGGGCGACCCGCACGATCTTCTCGAGCGAGCGGCCGGCCAGGAACGTGCCGATCGACAGGGCCCCGGCGACGGCTCCCAGCCCGAAGGTGGCGTAGAGGAACCCGTAGGTGGTGCTCTTGGTCGGCACGCCGAGGTTCACCGAGGCCAGCACCGGCATGACGGTGATGAAGCCCATGCAGAAGAACGAGAACACGAGCACGGTGGCGATGCAGCGGCGCACGACGGGCTCGCGGCTGACGTAGCGGAACCCGCCCATCAGGCGGGCCCACTGGCTCTCGTCGCCGGCCGGCCTCGGCACGGGCCGGGGCTTGATGCTCATGACCGCGACCATGATCGCCACGTAGGTCACGGCGTTGCCGAGGAACACCCACGACGGTCCGACCAGCGCGTAGAGGATTCCGCCGATCGCCGGCCCGATGACCCGCGACGCGTTCATGCTCACCGAGTTGAGCGACACCGCGCCGGCGAGGTCCTTGCGGGGCACGAGGGTGGGGGTGAGCGACAGGAAGGCCGGCGACTGGAGGGCGGCGCCGGTGCCGATGAAGGCGACGGCGAACAGGAAGAGGGCCCTCGACGGGTTGGGGTTGAGCGCGATCCAGGCGAGGAACAACGAGCCCACCAACTGCTCGACGTTGAGCCACAGGATGAGCTTGCGGCGGTCGAACGTGTCGGCCAGCCCACCGCCGACCACGGCCAGCAGGAGCTGAGGGCCGAGGTTGGCGAAGCCCACGAGGCTGACGAACCAGGCGCTCTTGGTGATGGTGTAGGCCATCGCCGCCACGATGACGTTCTGCATCCAGCTGCCGATGTTCGACGCGAACATCCCGAGGAACAGGGTGCGGAAGTCGCGGTGGCGCAGTGCGGTGCGGATGGTGCCGACCTCGGCCGTGCGGTCGCCGTCGAGGAAGGCGTCCTCGGCCTCCTCGAGGACGAACTCCGGTCCGTCGTCGTCGGCGGGGTCGGTCCCGCGCACCGTCTCGCTCATGCGGCTCCGAGGGTACGGCCGCCTCCCGCCTCAAGCGAAATGATCATTCCGCTTAGCGTCGGTTCCGGCCGCAGCTTGACCCTGAGCCTGTCCCACCACGATCCCCACCTCACATCCCCCACCTCACTGGCTCATGTCGTCAGGTCATGGCTGATCACGTGAGCCAGTGTGGGGATGTGGTCGAATCGGGCACTGGTAGTTCGACGAGTCCGACGAGCCGGTGAGTGGAGAAGCGCATGGGGATCTACGCGATCGACGGGGTGGTGCCGGTGGTGCACCCGGACGCCTTCGTGCACCCCGAGGCCGTCCTGATCGGCGACGTGCACATCGGCGCCGGTGCCTACGTCGGCCCCCTCGCCAGCCTGCGGGGCGACTTCGGCCGCATCGAGCTGGGCGCCGGCGCCAACATCCAGGACAGCTGCGTCATGCACAGCTTCCCGGGCGCCGGCTGCACGGTCGAGCCCGAGGGCCACATCGGCCACGGTGCCGTGCTGCACGGCTGCACCGTCCGCTCGGGAGCGATGGTCGGCATGAACGCGGTGGTGATGGACGGCGCCGACATCGGCGGCCGGGCGCTCGTGGGGGCCAACGCCTTCATCCCCGCCGGGCTGGTCGTGCCCGCCGACCACCTCGCCGCCGGCAACCCGGGCAAGGTCATCAAGGAGCTCGACGCCGAGGCGCTGGCCTGGAAGGCCAACGGCATCCGCGTCTACCAGGAGCTGGCCCGGCGCTCGCTGGCCAGCCTGGTGGCGGTGGTGCCGCTGCGGGAGGAGGAGCCGGACCGGCCGCCGCTGCCCACCTCGTCGACGGCCGCGACGAACTCGAAGCCGCTGCACGAGTTCCGCAAGGAGAGCTGACGGGGTCGCGCCTGCACTCCCTGCCGGCTCAGCCGGGGCCGGTCGCCGCCGCGTCCTGGACCAGGGCGTCCCAGGCGACGGCCGCTGAGCACAGCGCCAGCCAGCCCTCCTGGTCGAGCGCCCGCTGACCCCACCGGAACACGGCGGCGCGGCCCCGGTCGACCTCGACGGTGATGCCCTTGGCGGCGGCCGCCCGCTGCACCAGCTCGGGCCCCAGGCGCTGCCGGTGAGGCGGGCCACCACGCGCTCGGGCACGTCGCGCCCGACCCCGGCCTTGGTGCCGTCGGCCAGCCGCTGCGGCAACCAGCCCGCAGGTCCGAAGCGCTCGGGGAGGCGGTGGTGGTTCCACCCCGGCCCGCCGAGCACGACCTCGATGCGACCGCCGACGGGCAGAGTGGTCGGCCACCGAACGACCTCGAACACGTCGTCGGGGCGGTCGTCGTGGAAGACCGTGAGCGTGGAGGCCGTCGCCCCCTCGAGACGGTGGCCGGCGGCTGAGACGAGGTCCGGGGCGAACGACCAGCCGCCGCAGGCCGGGGCGACGGGCATGTCGAGGGCCATGGTGTCGGCGTCCTGGTGCGACGGCGGCAGCATCGACGGCGCGGCGAGGGCCAGGGCGGGCCAGCCCTCGTTGGTCGCGATGGCGACCAGGGGGTCGGGATCGTTGCTGCTGCGGAAGAGCGGCATGGTCCGACTCTCGCGCGACGCGAGTGGTGCGTCGGTCGCTCCGGGACGAAAAAGGAAGCCGCCACCCCCTCGCATCCGCCCTGGTGCGGCCGAACCCGGTGGCGGCCCAGGTTGCCGATCGAGCGGCGCCCTGTCGCATCCCGGTGGTTCGCGATTGGCGGGGAGTGGGTGGCGGCCAGACCGTCACTGCTTCCTTGTCTGCACTGTCCTCCCATGGCCCGGAACGGTCAAGGGACCAATGTCCCGCGTCTGCGTCAGAACCGATCGACGGGGTCGATGACGAGGAAGCGGCAGAGCGTCCCGACCGCCACGCCGAGGGCGGCCCCGCCGATGACGTCGAGCGGGAGGTGGGCGCCGAAGTAGAGGCGTCCGACGCCGACCAGCGCGGCGAGGACGTAGGGCACCACGCGCCAGCGGCCTCGCAGCGAGCCGGCCACGAGCGTGGCGACGGCGAAGGCCACCGAGGTGTGGCCCGACGGGTACCCGTTGCCGCTGGGGAGGTGCTCGAACCGGGAGTTCACCACCGTGAGGTAGTCGGCCGGCCGGCCCCGGTTCACCCACGTCTTGTCGATGATGGCGAGGCCCCACGCCCCAACCGCGGCCACGGCCCCCGCCACCGCCCCGCGCCATCCCCGCAGCACGGCCATCACCGCGACGCCGACGGCCAGGCCGCCCCACAGCGAGCCGAGCTGCATCACCAGCCAGAGCGGCCGTCCGATCAGGTCGGGCCAGCGGTTGAACCAGCTGAACACGTCGAGCTCGGCCTGGCTCACCGCGGTGTTCCGGGCCACGGCACCGAGCCCGATCACGAGCACGATCGACACGCCGGCGACGACGAGGCGTCGGGTCGTCGACTGGTCGAGTGGGCGGGCGGACACGGGCGGAGGCTACGCGGGGGCGGCGCGGCGGTGGCCCCACGTGCAGGTCGCCGCGCTTTCAGCGGTCGCCGTGCAAGAGTGCTCGGCGTGGCAGATCAGGAGCCGGCGAACGATCCGGTGGCCGACCCGGACGCCGAGGTCCCCAAGCCGAAGGGCTCGCTGCTGAAGCGGCTGGTCGGGGGCGTGCTCACCCTCGCCCTGATCGTGGCGATCTTCGTCTTCCTGGTCCCGCAGCTCACGACCGCCAGCCCCAGCGAGGTCCTCGCCGAGATCACGCCGGCCTCGGTGGTCATCGTGATCTGCTTCGGGCTCCTGCACCTCACCTGCAACTGGACGTCGATCGTGGTGAGCCTGCCCGGGGTCACGTTGCGCAAGGCCGGCGTCGCCAACCTCTCGGGCGCTGCGCTCTCGAACTCGCTGCCCGAGGGTGGGGCGTTCGGCACCGCCCTCACCTACGGGATCTTCCACTCCTGGGGCTTCGGGGTCGGCGCCGTCACCGCCAGCCTCATGTCCACCGGGGCGTGGAGCCAGATGGTGCGCTACTCACTGCTCGCCGGCGGCCTGGTGGTGGTGGCCATCGAGGGCTCGTCGAGCCAGGAGCTGTTCGACGCGGTCGTGATCGGCGCGGTGGTGGCGGTCGGCATCTTCGCCTTCCTCCGCATCATCGACAGCGAGCCGTTCGCCGCCAAGGTGGGCCGGATCGGTGACCGGGTCGTGGGTCGGCTCGCTCGACTGGTCCGCAAGGGCCCGGTGCACGTCTCCCGTTGGGTGGTGTCGCTGCGGACCCAGCTCTCGGGTGTCGCCCACGACCGGGGCCTGAAGCTCACGATGACGACGTTGGCGGGGGAGTGCAGCGCGGTGCTGGTGCTGGTCGTGTCGCTGCGGCTCATGGGCATCGCCCGCAGCGAGGTCAGCATCGCCCTGGCGGTCGTGGCCTACGGAGGCGCGTCGCTCGCCTCGATGGTGATGCCGACGCCGGGCGGCGTCGGTGTGGCCGAGGCGGCGCTGCTGGCCATCCTCGGCACTGCTGTGCCAGAGGCACAGGACGCGCAGCTCACGGCGGCCGTTGTGCTGTACCGCCTGGCCACGTGGTTGCTTCCGACGCTGCTCGGCATCCCGTCATACGTGTGGTGGCGCTATCGCACGAGCTGGCGGGCCCCGGTCGACGACGCCCCGCCGGCCGCACCCGGGGGCACGGCAACTGCGTCGGCCTAGGCGATCGGGTCGATGGTGACGCCCTCGACGGCCTCGGGGTGCTTCTCGATCCAGGCCTTCGCGTAGGGGCAGTAGGGGGCGATGTTGAGGTTCTCGTCGCGGGCGAGCTGGATGGCAGCCTGGACGAGGGCGGCGGCGTAGCCCTGGCCCTCGAACTGCTTGGGCACACCGGTGTGGATCAGGGCGAGCTCGTTGCCGAGGCGGCGGTACTCGAGCACGGAGATGCCGGTGTCCTCGACGATCTCGAGGCGGCTCTTGTCGGGGTTGTCGACGACGTCGGGCATGGTCCCTCCGGAACGTGGGCTGCCCCGGGCGGGGCCCGGCGCGGTGGCCCGGTGCCGCCCGCCGGCCCGACCCTCGCGGATCGGTGCAGGAGTTCTACCGGAACCGGGCCCGGATGCGGCACGGGCCGGCGGTTAGCCTCCGCCCCGGTGAGGGGGACGAACGCGCGGCGGCGCGACCAGGAATGGGGCCCGACGAGGCCGACGGCGTTCGTCGACGCGGCCGCGGCGGGCGATGGTCCGTCCTCACCGACGTCGCTCACATCGACATCGGCGGAGCCGTCGCCCTACGCCGGGCTGGGCTACCTGCGCCGGTCGGGGCTGATCACCGTCGAGCGGTTCCGGCGCGAGGGCCCCGGGCTTCGCCCCAACTCGATCTACAGCCTGTGGGGCGTGCTTCTCTTCACGCCCGCCCTCTACTTCTGGACGATGATCGCCATGTTCGGCGTGTTCTTCGTGGCCGCGTCGAGCCGTGGGGCGATGCCCGAGGCGACGATCGTGATGGTGCTGCCTGCGGTGATGCTGCTGATCCGGTGGTTCACCCGCCCGCTGAGCCGGCACGAACGCGAGCGCCTCACCGCTGCTCGACGCGGGCGGTGACGGTCGCTCGCACCAGTTCGTCGTGGGGCCCGCCGGGCAGGGCCCTGGCGAAGATGTGCGGCACCCGCCGGGCGAGGCGGACCTCGACGGTGTCGGTGCCGCTGACGATCACCGTCGGCGGCTCGGCGAGGTCGTCGAGGATGCCCTTGGCGGCCAGCGCGTCGAGCACCGCTCCCTCGGCCCTCGCCCCGTCGATCCGATAGCCCTCGCCGGCGCGCAGGGCGGCCTCGTCGAGCCCGATCGTCACCGCGTCGTTGGCGGCGTCGCCGGCTGCGGCGATCAGTTCGCGTTGGCCGAGGCGCACTGCGGTGAGGTCGACGGCGATGGCGCCCAACACCATCACGATGAGCACCGCGGCCGGCATCAGCATGAGGACGCTGCCCCGATCGCCGCGGCCGCGTCGCTCCGCCCCGGCGGTCATCGACACGTCGCCGCCCCTCAGCACGTCGCCTCCCCCGGCAGGCCGCTGCGGTAGGGGTCGACGACCTCGCTCTGGCTGGCGACCACGTCGAAGGCGTGGCCGTAGCCGCCGATGAACGGGAGGCGGATGGCGGGCACCGGGTGGTGCACGGTCACCGTGACCCGGGTGCAGCGGGCGAAGGGCTCGTCGCCCTCGTGGCGGATCTCGGTCGTCGTGGCGTCGGGGTTGCGGCCGTGTCCGGCGATGGCCTCGGTCGCGGCGGCGTCGGCCGCCGCGACCGCGCTCGCCTGGTCGGGTGCCTCGACGTAGGCCCGCACCGCCTCGCGTGCAGCGCTGGTGACGGCGAGCTTGGCGTCGACCACGCCCCAGGCGTTGGCCACGAGCAGGGTGCCGACGACGAAGGTGAGCAGCCCGAACGGCAGCACCTCGATGCCACCGACCTGGCCACCGTCGTCGCGCCAGCACACCCGGCGCCGGATGCGTGGCAGGCAGCGGCTCATCTCAGCTCCTCCACCCGCACGTGCACCGTGCGGTCCACGAGGGCCGCGCCCGGACCCCGTAGCGCCGCCCACAGGAAGCCCGGCGGGCGCGCCCGCACCGTGAGGCTCACCGTCTCGTCGGTGGTGCCCGACCAGTCGAGCTCGACCTTGTCGCCGAAGCGCCCGAGGAGGTGTCGGACCTTCTCGGACGCGTCGGCCTGCGCCTCGGCCACGGCCGCGGGGTCGGTGTGGTCGAGGCGGGCCCCGGCCACCGCCCGGGCGCCCTCGTAGGCCGCGTCGGTGACGACCGAGCGGGTGTGGAGGGCGACGAGCGTCTGCACCGCGAACAGCAGCAGGGCGAGGAAGGCGAGGAGGCCCGCCAGGCTGCCGATCAGCCCGGTGCCCTCCTCACCTCCGGCTCGCCGACCGGCCGGGCGCGATGGCCTGCCGCGGGTCGTCACTCCGACCCGATCTGCTCGACCTTCTGGTTGGTCGTCGACTCGGTCGACTTCCACATCTTCTGGAAGCCGATCCACATCGCCGCCCCGAGGAACGCCATGATCAGCACGGCGATCGCCGCTGAGATCACGCCCTCACCGAGGTCTCCGCGGCCCCTCCGGGCCCCGGGCCCCGACCGGGACTGCACCGCCATCCGGGCCTGCACGGCCGCGCTGATCCAACCGATGGTCGTCGTCATCGTCTGCTCCTTGTTCTCTGTGCTGTCGTCGACGACGGCGGCTGCCGGCGTCGCGGGTGCTGCTGTCCTGCTGGTCCTGCGGCTCAGGGGGTGGTGGTCACCCCGAGGTGAAGAGGCGCATCGCCTCGATGAAGGGCACGGCCAGGAAGAGCACGCCCGGGACGAGCGTGGCGACCGTGACGGGGATCCAGACCTGCTGGCCGCGGCGCTCGATCGTCTCGATCAGCTCGCGGTGGACCTCGGCCCGGTCGGTGCGGGCCTCGTCGGCCATGAGGCGACCGAGGTCGGCGGCCTCGCGGTTCAGCGCCAGCACCGCCACCAGCCGGTCGACCGACGGCACCGAGGCCAGGCGCGCCCACTCGACGAGGGCCTCCTCCTCGGAGATGCCCTGGCGGGTGCGGCCGACGACGCGTCGGAGGTCCTGGGCGATGGCGCCGTCGCTGCGGCGCGAGAGGCGCGCGAGGGCGGCGCCGAGCGAGTAGCCCGCCGACAGCAGCATGCCCAGCTGCTCGGTCACGACCGGCAGCTCGAGGAAGAGGCGTCGTTGCCAGGCGGCCGAGCGCCGGGCGAGCTCCTGCTCGACGAGGAGGAACGCGAGCAGCGGGAGGCCGAGCACGACGAAGGCGGCGACGGCCCCCGGCGGGCGCACGGCCACGACACCGAGCAGCGCGAGGCCGAGGGCGCCGACCACCCACCCGAGCTGGCGGAGGCGGAAGGCGGTGACGTCGAGCGGGGAGTGCAGGCGCTCGAGGCGAACGGCCACCTCCTCGGACACGCCGAAGAGGCGCGAGAGCCGAGCCCCGGTCGAGCGGGCGAGCGGGCCCAGGACCTCCCGGAAGGCGTCGAGGGACCAGCCGACCGGTCGCTCGACCGGGGTGCCGGCGCCCGTGAGGTAAGGGCGGACGCGCTCGGTCAGGGACGGTCGCCGGAACCACCGCACCCGTCCGAGCAGGAGCGTGGCACCGGCCCATCCGAGGGCGGCGGCGAGTAGGAGGGCGCGGCTCATCGCGCGAACACCCGTTCCTCCTCGGGCAGCCGCATCATCCGCCCCGCCCAGAACCAGCAGGCGGCGACCATGGCCACCGCGGCGAGCACGGCCGCCTGGCCGAGGGGGGTTTGGTAGGCGCTGCGGCCGTTGCCGACGGAGAGCCCGGCGGCCGCCATGCCGAGCGGCACGAGCAGCACGAAGCGGCGGGCGAAGCGCACACCGGCCTGCCGGGCCCGGGCGTCCTTGCGGTAGCGGGCATCCTCGCGGCGGTCCTCGGCCAGGTCGGCGAGTCGACGGTCGACATCGGTGCCGCCGAGCTCGTGGGCGACGAGCAGGGTCTCGCACGTGGCATCGCAGGTCGGGTCGGCGAGGTGGGCCCGCAGCGTGGCGAGGCTGCGTTCGAAGTCGGTGGTGAGCAACCACTCGCGTTGGGCGGCGGCGAACGCCGGGCGCAGCTCCTCGGGGCCGCTGGCGCCCACCTGGAAGAGGGCCTGGGGGATCGAGCGGCCGACCGACGAGGTGAGGACGCGGAGCTCTTCGATCATCCGGGGCCAGGCGTCCTGGGCGAGCGACCGGCGCGTCGCCCTGCGCTGTCGGTGCGCGGCGACGGGGAACGTGGCCGCGAACAGCCCGCCGACCAGTGCCGGGAGCGGGGCGCCGAAGAGGATGAGGCCGACGGCGGCACCGAGCACGAACACGACGGCGATCACGACCGCGAACTCCCCGACGGCCACGGTGCCGAGGCCGGCCTGGGCCAGCCAGTCGGACGGCCCGACCCGGGCGCGCTTCGGGGCAGCGGCTCGGGCCGGCCCGGGGCCCAGCCCTTCCCATCGCAGGGCCAGCGCGGTGTAGAGGAGGTGGGCGCCGTAGGCCGCGGCGACGGCGGCGAGGACGCCGATCACGGCCGGCCCCCGATCCCGTCGCCGGTGTGTGCCGGGCCCTCGCGCCCGTCGAGGAGGGCGACCAGGTCACGCCCCCGGGCGGAGAACGTCCCCGCGAGGCGATGGGGCACGTCGCCGGTCCAACGCAGCTCGCGCCCAGGGCCCGACCGGGTGAACAGGTCGGTGACGGTGAAGGCCCCGGACTCGGGGCTGCCGGCCAGGTCCTCCACGGCGAGGATCTCCGAGACCTGCGGCCCGTCGGCTCCGCGGTGGCTGAACACGACGAGGTCGACGGCGTCGGCCACCAACGTGGTCAGGGCCGAGTGGGGCAGGTTGCGGGCGGACTCGGAGAGCTCGGCGAGGAACCGGATCCGCGAGAGGGCGCCCCTCGCGTTGGCCGCGTGGATCGTGGTGAAGCCCTTCACTCCCGAGGAGAGCGTCAGCAGCAGCGGGAGTGCCTCCCGATCGCGGACCTCGCCCACGATGGCGACGTCGGGTGCCATGCGCAGGAAGCCGGCGACGAGGCGACGCAGGTCGATGCCGGGGCGGTCGGGCCGGGGCGCCCTGGTCTGCATGGAGGCGACGTTCGGCAGCGGGGCGTCGAGCTCGAACACCTCCTCGGCGACCACGACCCGCAGTGACGGATCGAGCTCACCGACGCAGCACGACAGCAGCGTCGTCTTTCCCGATCCGGGGGCTCCGGCGAACACGACGGTGGAGCCGACCCGCACGGCCGCGGCCAGGAACTCGGCCGCGGCCGTGCTCAGGGTGCCGCGGTCGACCAGCTCATCGAGGCGGGTGAACGGCACTCCGGTGAAGCGACGGATGTTGACCATCAGGTGGCCCCCGCGGGCCAGGTCGCCGTGAACGATGTGGAGGCGCGAGCCGTCGTCGAGCTGGGCGTCCTGGAGGCCTTCGCTGGGGTCGAGCTTGCGGTGGCTCGTGGTCGAGTCGTCGAGCAGCTTGGTCAGCGTGCGGGTCACGTGGTCGTCGTCGTGGAAGCCCTCGTGGTGGTAGCCGCTCGGCCCCGAGTGCCGCTTCACGAAGACCTCCGACGGCGAGTTGATCTCGATCTCCCACACGTCGGGGTCGTCGAGCAGCTCGGAGAGCGGCCCGTAGCCGGCGAGGTTGCGCCATGCCCGCTCGGCGACGAGCCCGGGGTTGGTGAGCCCGAAGCCGCGGCGGCCGCGGCGCACGTCGTCGTCCCAGCGGGCCAGCTCGTCGTCGATGAGGGCGCGCAGCGCCGAGCGTCCGGCCGGGGTGCCCATGTCGAGGGCGATGTCCTTGGCGCGGGCCTGCACCGCCTGCTCGACCTCGGCCAGCGGGGTGAGGTCGTCGGCCCGGTTGCTGTTGTTCCGCAGGTCGTCGGTGGCGGTCATGCGGTGCCTCCGAGCCCGAGGGAACCGGGTCGCACGGGCACCGGTTCGGGGTCGGGCCCGGCCGTGCCCCGCTCGCCGGTCCGGTCGAGCACTGCGGTGACCACGACGCCGAGCGGGCCGACCAGCGCCCGGGGCAGTGGCGAGCCGTCGAGGTGGAGGGAGTCGAGGTCGCGGCGCGCCGGCAGCATCAGCGGCGCGACCGTGGCCGTACCGGGGGAGAGCTCCCCGAGCAGCAGGGCGACGGCGCGGCTGAGCTCGGCCCGGCGGTGCGGCGCCCGCGGCGCCCGGTTGATCACGGGCAGGAGGCGGCGCGGGTCGACGTCGTGATGGGCGAGGGCGGCGAGGTTCCGCACCAGCCGGTGCACGCCCACGACGTCGCCGGTTCCCGTGACCACCACGACGTCGGCCGTCGCGGTGAGCAGCCGGGCGCACCCGTTGCGGTCCTCCACGTCGAGTGAGCCGGTCTCGGCCTCGCCCTCCAGGTCCGGCTCGGCGTCAGCGACGACGGTGGCGTAGGTCCGGCGCAGCGAGGTGGTCGCGGCGGCCAGCGCCCGTGGCCGCAGCACGGTCCAGTCCCGGTGGCGGCGCAGCCCGGGCAGGAGGTCGTACCCCCGCTCGGGGAACGCCCACAGCGAGCCCCGGACGTGGGCGGGGTCGGGTCGTCCCGTGCGATGCAGCTCGACCAGCTCCTGCAGGCCGGGCACGACGTCGCCGTTGTCGTGGAGCAGGGCGAGGCTGGCGTCGAGGGCGGCGTCGATGAGGGCGACCCGGCCACCGTTGGCAGGGTCGGCGCCGGCCGCCTGGGCCACGGCCATGGCGACGGTGGAGGTGCCCGAGCCCCCGGCGCCCACGACGGTGATCAGCCGACCGAGCCCGCCCGACGCCGGGGCGTCATGGTCGGTGTCGGTGAGGTCGAGCACGTCACCGTGGGCCCGTTCGACGGGGCTGGCGTGCTCGCGCAGCACGGCGAGGATCGCGTCGCGGTCGACCGGCTCGGTGAGCACGGCGACGGCACCGAGGTCGGTCCAGCGCCGACGCCCGGTGCCGCTGGTGACCACGATCGGAGCGCATCCGGCCCGGCGGGCCTCGTCGAGCAGATCGCGGTCGAGGCCGCTGCAGCCCTCGTCGATGACCGCGGCCGACCAGGAGCGGCCGACCGCCAGGCGAGCCCTGACCTCGTCGGCCGAGACGCAGCGCACGAACTCCACCGGCAGCGCCGCCGAGGTGGCCCAGCGCCCGACGTCGGCGAACCACGCCGCCCGAGGCCGCGCCGCGCCGAGCACGACGTAGTGCTCGCTCGTCATGACCGCACGCCCTTCCCCGACGGCCGCACCAGGGTGATCACCGCGACCTCCGACGCATGGGCGACGTCGACGACCTCAGCATCCGAGGCGAGCCCGACGGTCAGCACGAGCCGGCCCGACGATCCGAGCGTTCCCGTGCGGGCCTCCTGGACGTGCAGGATGCGCGCTCGGCGGGCGAGCACCTCGGTCGTGGCGTCGGACCCGGACCCGAACGTGGCGAGCAGGTCGACCTCCTCGCCGGGTCGCACGTCACCGGCGAGGGCTCGCTCCCGATCGACGGGGAACGAGAACTCCGGCCCTGCGGCCTCCGCCGCCCCGGTCGACGAGCCGTCGTCGAGGCGGACGGCACCTTCCTGCACGAGCTCGCCGGCGCCGACGGGACCGAGGGTCACGGCGCCGATCAGCTTCGTGGCGTCGGAGTACGACCGATCGGCGATCTCGGAGGACACCTCCACCGAGCGGACCTCGACGTCGTCGGCTCCGAGGCGCTGCCCGGGGTCGAGGTCTCGCCGGGCGACGACCACCGAGGTCGACGGCCCTTCGTTCGCCCCGGCGTAGGCGGCGAAGACCACCACCGCCGCCATGGTGACGAGGAGGCCACCGACGAGCGCCCGGCCGCTGGGGAGGCTCCGCCGGCCCGCTCCCGACCGGCCCCGCCGGGCCCCGCCGCCACTGCTCCCGCCATTGCTCCCGCCGTTGGTGTCGCCACCCGCCGTCGTCGACGACGCAGACGCGTTCCCGCGCATCGTCCCGCTCCGCTCTGCCGTCCGCCTGACGGCCTCGCACTTTTCCGCCTGTTGGGTCACCCCGCCGGGTGACGAGCGCCAACGTAGGGTCACCCAGCGTGGTCGGCAAGGAGGTCCAATGGACTATTTCTCGCCCCTCAGCGCACGGCGTGGACGACCAGGCGGTGGTCGTGGGTGCCGTCGACGTAGGTCCCGGCACAGGTGACGAGGGTGAGGTGGGCGAGCCCGTCGTCGGAGGCCACCGGCCAGGAGCCGTCGATCGGGCCCGCGCCGTACATCTCCCGCAGCACCTCGGGCTCGGCCGCCTCGGCGAGGGTGTAGCTGTGGGCGCTCGTCACCGTGAACGTGACGTCGGAGCCGTCGCGGGTGTCGTGCACGGTGATCGTGTCGCCCACCTGGAGCTCGTCGAGGCGGGCGAACACGCCGGGGTCGTCGACCTGGTTGTTCACGTGGCCGGCGATGAGCGCGGTGCTGGCCTGTCCGGGCACGGCGCTGCCGCGGTACCAGAACGCCTGACGCCAGACCGCGTCGTCGGGCTCGCCGCTGGGGGCGTCCATGACGTCCTTCGCGGTCATGCCGACCCCGAGGATCTCGGCGTCGACGTCGATGGCGGGGATCCGCAGGACGATGGGCTCGGCGACCGGGCCACCCCGTAGGTCCTGGGTCCGCTGACCGAGGTCCAGCGGGCCGGCGACGACCGTCGAGGTGGTGGTGGCGGGCTCGGCGGGCTCGGCGGGAGTGGTCGGTGCGCTCGAGCACGAGACGACCAGGAGGCCGCCCGCGATCAGCGCGATCGCGGTGCGGCCCCAGCGGGACGGGCCCGTCCCGCCTGCTCCGGGGGTCCGGAACCGACGGGATCGGGTCATCGTGGTCTTCCGCCTCAGCTGACGGGCCGGTCGTTCCGGGTGCGGGAGCGGCGCAGGGCCGCGGCGCCGGAACCGGAGCCGATCAGCAGCACCGCGCCGCCGAGGGTCGCTGCGAGCCACGGGAAGCCGGCGGAGGACGAAGGCCCACCGTCGGTCTTGGGCGGGCCGGAGACCGGCGGGACGCCGGGGGTGCCGGGTCCTCCCGGACCGCCGGGGGTGCCGGGGCCACCGGGGGTGCCGGGACCGCCGGGCCCACCGGGGGTGCCGGGCACGGTCGTTCCGCCGCCGGTGTCGGCGGTGGTGGTGGTCGTGGCGGCGGGGGTCAGGTCGCAGGTGGGCTCGGTGAACACGTCGTTGTCGAGGGTGACCGAGCCGTTGCGGGCCAGGGCCCGGCCGTGCACGGTGACGCCGGTCGTGACCGACACCGAGCTGAGGGCGAGGATGTTGCCGACGAAGACCGACCCGGTCCCGAGGGTGGCCGAGCTGCCCACCTGCCAGAACACGTTGCACTCCTGGGCGCCGTTGATCAGCGTCACCGTGCTGGCGGATCCGGTGATCAGCGTCGAGTCGGTCTGGAAGATGAACACCGACGACGGGTCACCATTGCCGTCGAGGACGAGGGGGCCACTCAACCCGAGCGGCGACTTCGAGGGGCCGGAGTAGACGCCGGCCTGCAGGGTGAGGTTCGCCAGGTCCGAGGTGGTCGTGGCGTCGACCGGTCGGCCGGCGGCGTTCACGTAGCCGGTCGTCAGGTCCAGCTGCGCCTGGGCGGCGGCCGGGTTGGTCTGATCGGTCGTGCCGGGGGCGACGACGAGCCCGGGCGGGAAGCCCGTGATCGAGGTGCCGGGGGACAGGCCCAGGCTCTCGGCGAGAACGCTCGGCCCGGTGTTGTTGACCGACTGGCCGCCGAGGACGGAGTAGTTCGCCGCCGTGGCCAGGGGGACGGTGGAGACGATGGCGGCGTCGACCGAGCCGGCGAGGGTGAGCGGGACCGCGGCGGCGGCCAGCACGAGGCCGGCCGCGGCGACGCGGCGCCTGCGAGGGGTGAGGTGTTTGGTCATCGGAACCTGTTTCTGCGTGTGCGAGGCATCGCCTGGAGGGGCACCGAGGCAGAGGGCGGGGACAGGACCCTGAGGCACACGATCTGCGGTGTCCGACCGGATCGCCGACGGTGTGTCGGCGCAGTCGGAACTGGCAGTAGGGCGGGATGTCGTCGCCCTACCTGTGCCATCGGCACGCCGGGTCGTCGGGCTTGAGCCTCGGAGGCCAGGAGAGGTGCCGACGGCGCTGAGATGGACCGAGAGTCGGTGACAAGGGCTCCCGGTCCGCCTATCCTCCGGCGATGCCCGAGCGTGAGATCGTCTGGATGAGCAGTGGTGAGGCCGCCGACTTCCTCGGGGTCGGGCTGCGCACGCTCTACAAGTTCATCGACGACGGCAAGCTCGACGGCTACCGCTTCGGCCGGGTCATCCGCCTCAAGCGCTCCGACGTCGAGGCCTTCATCGACTCGTGCCGCATCCAGCCCGGCACCCTCGAGCACCTGCGGGCCGAGCCCTCCGGCACCTCCGACTGACGCCGCGCCCTCCGACTGGCTGGCGCTCAGCCGCGGCGCTCCCGGCGGGCCGGGTCGGCCATCACCGACCGCACGAACGCCACCAGCTCCGGGCCCGCCTTCTCGGGTGAGCCGGCGTCGAAGGGCGGCTCGGGGTCGTACTCGATGGCCAGCTGCACCGCCCGGGCCACGTCGTCGCCGCACAGCTCGGCGGCCAGGGTGAGGCCGAGGTCGATGCCCGACGAGACGCCGGCGGCGGTGGCGACCCTGCCCCGGATCACCACCCGCTCGGAGGTGGGCACCGCCCCGAGCTCGCCGAGGTGCTCGAGGTCGGACCAGTGGCAGGTGGCGTCGACGCCGTCGAGCAGGCCGGCGAGGGCCAGGTAGATCGAGCCGGTGCACACGGAGGTGGTCCAGGTCGTGGTGGGGTGCACCGATCGGATCCACCGCACCATCGGGTCGTCGGGGGTGGCGTCGCCGTCGGCCAACCCGCCGGGCACCACCACGATGTCGGGAGCGGTGACCTCGTCGAAGGCGGCGGTGGCCACCATCGACAGCACCCCCGTGTGGTCGAGCACCGGGCCGGGCGCCTCGGCCACGAAGACGCACTCGGCGCCGGGGAGCTCGGCGAGCACCTGGAACGGCCCGACGACGTCGAGGGCGGTGAAGCGGTCGTAGAGGGCGAGGGCGATCTGCATGCCCTCAGTGTGCGATGGTGGGCGGATGGCAGCCAGGACAGGTTCGTGACGATCTCGGACAGGAAGGCCTCCCACCCGAGGTCGGTCGTGATCGTCGCCTACGACGGCACCGAGTCGCTCGACCTCACCGGGCCGGCGTCGGTGTTCTCGCAGTGCAACACGCTCACCCGCCGGGCGGAGTACGACATCCGGGTCGCCGCCACCACCGACCGGGTGGTGTGCGAGGGCGGCCTCGTCATCGAGGCCCGACCCCTCACCTCGATCAGGGGGCCGATCGACACGCTGGTGGTCGTCGGAGGCCTCGGCTTCGACGAGGCCTCCGCCGACCCCGGGCTGGTGCGCCACGTGGCCCGCCTCGCCCGCCGGGCCCGACGGGTGGCGTCGGTGTGCTCGGGCACGTTCGTGCTCGCCGCGGCCGGCCTGCTCGACGGCCGCACCGCGACCACCCACTGGGCGGTGGCGTCGTACCTGGCCGACCGCCACCCGTCGATCACCGTCGAGCCCGACCGCATCTACGTGCGCGACGGCGACGTGTGGAGCTCGGCCGGCGTCACCGCCGGCATCGACCTCACCCTCGCCCTGGTGGCCGACGACCTGGGGGAGGAGCTCGCCCACCTCGTGGCCCGCTGGCTGGTGCTGCCGGTGCGGCGCTCGGGGGGCCAGTCGCAGTACAGCGTGCAGCTGGCGTCGACCGAGGGCGGCTCGGCCACCTTCGCCCCACTGCTCGAGTGGGTGGCGGCCAACCTCGACGCCGACCTGTCGGTGTCGGCCCTCGCCGAGCGGGTGGGGTGGAGCGAGCGCCACTTCGCCCGGCGGTTCACGGCCGAGACCGGCCGCTCGCCGGGCCGTCACGTCGAGGACCTGCGCCTCGACGCCGCCCGCCGGCTGCTCGAGACGTCCGACATCGGGATCGAGGCCGTGGCCCGGCGCTCCGGGTTCGGCAGCCGGGAGGTGCTGCACCGTGCCTTCCACCGCCGCCTCGCCACCACGCCGGCCCAGTACCGCCGCAGCTTCGGCGCTGTGATCCAGGACGAAGATACTTAGGACTTGACCTAAGTGTCGGAGGGTGTCATCGTGGCCGCATGGCCACCCGATCCGCAGCACCCCAGGGGCTCATCGGCGACATGGTGAACGACGTGTTCGCCGCACTCGCCGATCCGACCCGCCGGGCCGTGGTCGAGCAACTCGGTCGCGGCCCCGCCGCCACCGGCACGCTGGCCGGGCACTTCGACATGGCCCTGCCCTCGTTCATGGCCCATCTCGACCTGCTCGGCCGCAGTGGCCTCGTGACCTCCACCAAGCAGGGGAGGGTGCGGACCTACCAGCTCGTGCCCACCGGCCTGGCGCCGGCCGAGCACTGGCTCGACGCCCAGCACCGGTTGTGGTCCGCCCGCCTCGACCAGCTCGACACCTACCTCACCAACCTCGAAGGGAACCCGACATGACCGACACCCAGCCCAACACCGCCCCCCCGCTGCCCAACCCCGAGTGCGACCTCGTGCTCGAGCGGGTCGTGCCGGTCTCGCCCGAGCTCGTGCTCGCCGCCTGGACCGAGCCCGAGCGCATCGTGCAGTGGTTCACCCCGGCCCCGTGGAAGACCACCGACGCCGAGGTCGACCTCCGCCCCGGCGGCATCTTCCGCACCGTGATGGCGTCGCCCGAGGGCGAGATCGTCAACGACGAGTCCGGCTGCGTCCTCGACTACGTGCCGGGCGAGCGGTTCGTGTTCACCGGCGCCATGGGCCCGGGGTTCCGTCCCAACGTCGGCGAGATGATGTTCACGGCGTTCATCACCGTGGCGCCCGAGGGCGACGGCTGCCGGTACACCGCCACCGTGATGCACGCCACGCCCGAGGACGCGGCGAAGCACGCGGAGATGGGCTTCCACGACGGCTGGGGCGCAGCCCTCGACCAGCTGGTCGGCATCTGGGGCAACTGACCGGGCCATCGGCCCGAGCGAGCCAACAGCACGGGAGCACCGGAGGGGTCAGCCCTTCCGGTGCTCCTTGCGCCACATCACCTTCTGGCCCGACCACACGTCGGAGATGGCGCAGATCTTCACGTCGACCAGCTTCGTGGCCAGCACCTCGCCCCTCACCACGTCGCCCGTCAGGTCGGTGGCCACGCCCGAGGCCTTCTTGGGCCACGCCAACCAGATCGACCGGTCGGGGAAGGCGGCAGCGGCCAGGTCGTCGAGGGTGGCGTGCAGGTCGGCCACCTCGGTGAAGAACGCCAGGGTGACGTCCGGGGCCGGGTCGAGCCCGGTCTGGAGCTCCACGTCGGGCGGCAGGTCGCCGAGCAGGCCGAGCAGCTCGGGCGGCGCGTTCAGCAGCGCGACCCGGTGGCCGTCCTTGATGCCCAGCTTCTTCACCAGTGGGGTGCCCGAGTAGCCAGCGGTCTCCGCCATCGCCCGATCTCTCCTGTTCCCGTTTCCTGTCCGACCGTCGGCTTCCGACACGTGAGCGGCGGTCAGCGCCCGCCGTTCATGAGCGACGCCTCTTCCACGGCGTCGAGGTTCACGTAGGTGAGGTCGCCGTTGTCGAGGCGCAGCACCGCCACGTCGGCGCTCACCGCCACGACCGTCCCGCCGAAGGCCTCGCCGCCCACCGAGATGCGGATCCACTCGCCCGGCTGGGCGGCCGCACCGAGGATCCGCCCGAAGCTCGCCGGGCTCGACGGCGAGCCCTCACCGCTCACCGGGTCGCCCCCCACCAGGCGGACCGAGGCCACCGAGGCGATGCGGGTCACCAGCCACTCGAGCACGCCGATCCGCAGCACCAGGGCGTCGGGCCCCACGAGCAGCACCTCACCCCGGTGGCGGCGACCTGTCGTGGTGGTGAGCAGCACCTGGGCACCGCGCTGGCGCAGGTCCGCGAGCACCCCCACGACGGTGGCGTCGGCCGCGGCGACGGCCTTGAGCGACCCGACGGCCGAGCGGGACCGTGCGGCCTCGTCGGTGCGCATCTCCGCGACCCACGCATCGAGGGCCTCGTCGGTGGGCAGGGACTCCTCGATGGCGTCGGCGGGGACCTCGGACGAGGCGTCGGGCTCCATCGCCGCAGTCTCGCATCCGGGGGCGGCGGCGGACCGGGACGCCTCTAGGCTGAAAGGTCTCATGCCAGACACGAAAGTCAACGTCCACGTCCCCGGCAACCACCTGATGACCGGGCTGCTGGGGTCGCGCGACGAGCTGCTGCGGCTCGTCGAGGACGCGTTCCCCGACACCGACGTGCACGTGCGCGGCAACGAGATCACCGTGGAGGGCCGCGACGCCGAGCGCGTCGGCCGCCTCTTCGAGGAGATGGTCGTGCTCCTCCAGCAGGGGCAGGTCCTCGAGGCGACCGCCGTGCGCCGCAGCATCGACATGGTCAAGGCCGACGAGCGCCCCTCCGAGGTGCTCGCCACCGACGTGCTGCGCGGCGCCAAGGGCCGCATGGTGCGCCCCAAGACCAGCGGCCAGAAGCGCTACATCGAGGCCATCCGCACCAACATCGTCACCTTCGGCGTCGGCCCCGCCGGCACCGGCAAGAGCTGGCTGGCCGTCGCCATGGCCGTGCAGGCGCTGCAGAACAAGCAGGTCGACCGCATCATCCTCACCCGTCCCGCGGTCGAGGCCGGCGAGCGCCTCGGCTTCCTCCCGGGCGACCTGATGGCCAAGGTCGACCCCTACCTGCGGCCCCTCTACGACGCCCTCTACGACATGGTCGAGTCCGAGGGCGCCCAGCGCCTGCTCGACCGGGGCACCGTCGAGGTCGCCCCCCTCGCCTTCATGCGCGGCCGCACGCTCAACAACAGCTTCATCATCCTCGACGAGGCCCAGAACACCACGCCCGAGCAGATGAAGATGTTCCTCACCCGCATCGGGTTCGGCTCCAAGGCCGTCATCACCGGCGACACCACCCAGGTCGACGTGCCGGGCGGCCGCAGCGGCCTGCTCGGCCTCGAGCCGGTGCTCTCCGACATCGACGGCCTGGCGTGGGTGAAGCTCACGGCCGGCGACGTCGTGCGCCACCGCATCGTGCAGGACATCGTCACCGCCTACGAGGCCGCAGCCGAGCGCAAGGCCGCCGGCGCCGCCCCGCAGGTGTCCCCGTCCCCCGACGCGGAGACCCAGGGGTGACCGAGCCCCCGAGGAGCCGCCGGCCCCGGCGGCACGGTCCTCCCGACGGTGAGGTCACCGTCTTCGTCGCCGACGAGCAGGCCGCTCGCCCGGTCGACACCGATCGCTGGCAGGCGCTCGCCGTCGCCGTCCTCGCCGCCGAGGGCGTGCAGGGCGAGTGCGAGCTGTCCGTGCTGTTCGTCGACGAGGCCACCATCGCCGACCTGAACGAGCGCTTCATGGGCCACGCCGGCCCCACCGACGTGCTCTCGTTCCCGATCGATGGCGAGGCCAACCCGCCCGGGCGCTGGCCCGACAACGGCGGCCCCGGCCCCGACCGCCTCGACGAGGACATGGACGACCTGCCCCTGCTGCTCGGCGACGTCGTGGTCTGCCCGATCATCGCCGACGCCAACGCCGAGGGCCACGCCGGCTCCTACGACGACGAGCTCGCCCTGCTGGTGGTGCACGGCATCCTCCACCTGCTCGGCATGGACCACGCCGACGAGCCCGGCCGCCTCGCCATGCAGGCCCGCGAGCGCGACCTGCTGGCCGCCCACCACGGCTCGCTGGCCTCTGACCCGTGGGCGGCAGTGGCCGCCGAGGTCGCCGCCGCCGAGGCCGAGGCCGCCGCCAAGGCCGCGGCCCACCCGCCCACCGCGCCGGAGCCCGGGTCGGTCGCGCCGCCGGCCACCGACGCCGACGCGGACTGAGGCAGCCCCGATGATCCTCGCCATGACCACCACCGAGTGGGCGATGCTCGCCACGATCGTGGTGCTGCTGCTCGTGTCGGTCTTCCTGGCCATGGCCGAGACGGCGCTCACCCGCATGACGCGCTCGAAGGCCCAGGCCCTCGCCGAGGACAACCGCTGGGGCGCCAGCCGTCTGCTCGAGCTGGTGTCGCACCCCGAGCGCTTCCTCAACGGCGTGCTGCTCGTCGTCCTGGTCTGCCAGCTCGTGCAGGCGACCCTCACCGGTGTGCTGGCCGACCGGCTCTTCGGCCCCTGGGGCATCGCCGTCGCCACGTTCGTCAACGTGGTGCTGGTGTTCGTGTTGGCCGAGGCGGCGCCCAAGACGTGGGCCATCGAGCACCCCGAGCAGGCCGCCCTCGTCGCCGCCCCGCCGGTGGCAGCCATGGTGCGGTTCTGGCCGCTGCGGATCATCTCGCGCGGCCTCATCGGGCTCACGAACGTCATCCTCCCCGGCAAGGGCCTGAAGGAAGGCCCCTTCGTGTCGGAGGAGGAGCTGCTCGCCCTCGCCGACGTGGCCGTCGAGGAGGAGGTCATCGAGGCCGAGGAGCGCGAGCTCATCGAGCAGATCATCGAGTTCGGCGACACCATCGTCCGCGAGGTCATGGTGCCCCGGCCCGACATGCTCAGCATC
This sequence comes from Acidimicrobiales bacterium, assembly GCA_965279255.1. Taxonomy (GTDB): domain Bacteria; phylum Actinomycetota; class Acidimicrobiia; order Acidimicrobiales; family Acidimicrobilacustridaceae; genus CAMFLJ01. The sequence goes on along the minus strand of OZ257146.1, from coordinate 2,271,833 downwards.
GACGCCGACTTCCGCGTGGCCGACGCCATGGAGGTCGTGCTGATGAACGGCCGAAGCCGGGTGCCGGTGTGCGGCGAAGGCATCGACGACATCGTCGGCATCGCCTACGCCAAGGACCTCATGCGCGCCGGGCGCGACGGGCGCGACGCCGCCCCTGTCAGCGAGGTCGTGCGGGCCGCCCACTTCGTGCCCGAGACCAAGCGCATCGCCCAGCTCCTGCCGGAGATGCAGGCCCGCAAGTTCCACATGGCGATCGTGGTCGACGAGTACGGCGGCACGGCCGGGCTGGTCACCCTGGAGGACCTCATCGAGGAGCTGGTCGGCGAGATCGTCGACGAGTTCGACCGTGAGGAGCCGATGATGGAGCCCCAGGCCGACGGCAGCGTGAAGGTCCAGGCCCGCATGGCGATCGACGAGGTCAACGACCTGCTCCACGCCGAGCTGCCCGAGGGCGACTGGGACACCATCGGCGGGCTCATGTTCCACCTGCTCGGGCACGTGCCCGACGAGGGCGAGACCATCACCTGCGACGGTCACCTCCTGCGGGCCGAGCAGGTGCAGGGCCGCCGCATCGGGGTGGTGCGGGTCGAGCGCATCGAGGTGCCCGATGACGAGGGCGACGACGACACCCCTCGCGACCGCAAGCGCGGTCGCAACAACGACGCGGGCGACCGCCACGACACGGAGGCCGCGCAATGAGGTCAGGGTTCTGCACACTGGTCGGACGGCCCAACGTCGGGAAGTCGACGCTGCTCAACGCCATCCTCGGCACCAAGGTGGCGATCACCTCCGACAAGCCCCAGACCACCCGCTCGCAGATCCGGGGCGTGCTCAACCGGCCCGACTCCCAGATCGTGTTCGTCGACACCCCGGGCATCCACAAGCCCCGCACCCTTCTCGGCGAGCGGCTCAACGCCACCGCCAGCAACGCCACCTCGGGGGTCGACGTGGTCTGCCTGGTGGTCGACGCCACCGCGCCCATCGGCCCGGGCGACCGCTTCGTGGCCGGCCAGGTGCCCTCCGACGCCATCATCGTGGTCAACAAGACCGACATCGCCTCGCCCGACGAGGTGCTGGCCCAGCTGGCCAAGGCGGCCGACCAGCTCGACCGCTCGGCCTACTTCGCGGTGTCGGCCAAGACCGGCGCCGGCGTGCCCGAGCTCCTCGCCGAGATCATGAGCCGGCTACCTGAAGGGCCGCCCTGGTACCCCGAGGACACCGTCACCACCGTGCCCGAGGCGTTCTGGGTGGCCGAGCTCGTGCGCGAGCAGCTGCTGGCCGTCACCCACGACGAGCTGCCGCACTCGATCGCCACGCGCGTGGTCGAGTGGGAGTGGCCGCGCATCCGCGTCGAGATCCTCGTCGAGCGCGACTCCCAGAAGGGCATCGTGATCGGGCGCAAGGGCGCGGTGCTCAAGCAGGTCGGCACCGCGGTGCGCGAGCAGCTTCCGAAGGGCGCGTTCCTCGAGCTGTTCGTCAAGGTCGACAAGGACTGGCAGCGCCGTTCGCAGGCGCTCGACCGCCTCGGCTTCTGACCCGGCGCCCCCGCTCGTCGCGCCCGACTGGTACCGATGAACCAAGGGCGATGGGACGGAGGTCCTACGCCAAGCACCTCAACACGGTGATTCTGGGTGTCCAACCAGCACCTTGAGGGAATCTTGAGCAGTCAAGAAGGACAACCAGAGGTTCGCGGGCCTAGTTTTCGAACATGGCAGACGAGCGACGAGCGATCCACGCCTACCTCACGGCTGAGAGCCACGAGGTATGGCACCGGGTCTCGGAAGAAGCGGGCATGAGCCTCTCGGGGTTCCTCGAGGCCCTCGCCCTCGACATGGGCGCGAACCCTCCCGACGAGGGTGGCCTCTCGCGTTGGAACGAGATCGTGAAGTCCGCCCGTCGCATCGACGCCCAGCGTCGCCGCCGGGGCGCCGCGGCCTGACGCCGCGTGTCACGCCGTCGGGCCGCTGAGGGCGAGCCCGATCGGTATCCGGACGGCTGCCGCCGGGTCGGGTCAGTCGTCCCGGTCGAGTGACCGGAGGAACTCCTCGGCCTCGGTCCGCTCACGCGTCCGCCGCATCGGCGGGAGCGCGTTGACGATGTCCCACCGGTACCGCGCGTTGGTCGCCAGCCGGGGATCGAGGATCGCCACGACCCCGCGGTCGGTGGTGGAGCGCACCAGGCGCCCGGCGCCCTGGGCGAGCAGCGTGGTGGCCCGGGGCAGGTCGACCATCCGGAAGGCGTCGGCGCGCGCCCGCTCCCGCCGGGCCTGCAGGAGCGGGTCGTCGGGGCGGGGGAACGGCAGCCGGTCGATGGTGACGAGGGTGAGCGTGTCACCGGGGACGTCGACGCCCTGCCAGAAGCCCATGGTGGCGAACAGGCACGTCTCCGGCTCGGCGGCGAAGCGCGCCACCAGTGCCGGCTTGGGCAGGTCGTCCTGGGCGAGGAGCTCGACCTTCAGCCGCGGTCGCAGCGCCTCCACCGCCAACTGCAGCGCGCGGTAGCTGGTGAACAGCGCCATCGTGCGCCCACCGGCGGCGGTGATGAGGGCCTCGAGCTCGTCGTGCACCGCGGGGTCGAACGCCGCCGAGCGCGGGTCGGGGAGGTGGGCGGCGCAGTAGAGCAACGCCTGGGTGGGGTAGTCGAAGGGGCTGCCCACGTCGAGGCGCTGGAACCCGCCCGCCGGCAGGCCGACCTGGTCGGGGAGGGCGGCGGGCAGGGTCGCGCTGGTGAGCACGGCGGTGGCCGTGGGCCACAGCTGCTCGGCCAACAGCTCACCGACGTCGACCGGCGCGACGCGTAGCACCGGGTTCTCCTCGGTGCCCTCGACCCACGACACCTCGTCGACCCGGACCTCCTGGACCGCGTCGATGTCGTCGATCAGCGAGGTCAGGGCCTGCATCGCCCGGATCTTGCGGGCCCCCACGTCGCCGGCGCCCTCGTCGGGCACCTTGCGCAGGGCGGCCATGGCCGGGTCGAGGCGGGAACGGGCGAGGGAGAGCACACGGGCCGGGTCACCGTCGAGGCGGCCCCGCAGGCGGCGGCCCCGCTCCTCGGTGAGCGCGGCGCGCCACATGCCCGCCAGCTCGTCGATGTTGGCGACCAGCTCGGCGTCGTCGACGATGGCGCCGACGTTGCGGGCCAGGGCGGTGAAGCGGCCGGCGGTCATCTCGACCCCGGCGGTGGCGGCGACGGTGTCCTCGAGCTGGTGGGCCTCGTCGACGACGAGCAGGTCGTGCTCGGGCAGCACGGCGCCGCCGGTGGCCAGGTGCATCCCGTAGAGGTGGGTGTTGACCACGACGACGTCGGCGTCGGCCGCGGCCCGGCGGGCCTTCTCGGCGAAGCAGTCGTCGCCCTTCGGGCACTTGCCGGCACCGGGGCACTCGCGGGGCCCGACGCTGACCGCCGCCCATGCCTGGTAGCTCGGCTCCCGTTCGAGCTCGGCCCGGTCGCCGGTCTCGGAGGATGCCGCCCAGCGCGACAGCACGGCGATCTCCTCCGCCGGCGGGCGCGGCCCGATCTCGAGGGCGAGCTGGTCGCCGCCGCCGAGCTCGCGGATGCGCTGGAGGCACACGTAGTTGGAGCGCCCCTTCAGCACGGCGAAGTCGAACGGCGTGTCGAGGTGCTCGGTCAGGAAGGGGAGGTCCTTGCCGGCGAGCTGGTCCTGCAGGGCCTTGGTGGCGGTGGCCACCACGGTCTTGCGGCCCGAGAGGATGGCCGGCACCAGGTAGGCGAAGGTCTTGCCCGTGCCGGTGCCCGCCTGGGCCACCAGGTGGTGGCCGTCGACGATGGCCCGGGCCACCGCCTCGGCCATCTCGTGCTGGCCGTCGCGCACCTCGCCGGCCGGCATGGCCTCGGTGATGACCTCCAGGGCCTTCCGCGTGTTGGCGGCGAGGCGGTCGGAGGGGGCCATGAGGTCGCCGATGGTACCGGCGGGTCGGAGGCTCGGCGGTAACCTCGCCGCGTGGACGTCCCCGGCATCGACCCTGCCCGAATCCCCAATCACGTGGCGGCGGTCATGGACGGCAACGGCCGTTGGGCCCAGCGCCGTGGCCTGAAGCGCACCGACGGCCACGCCGCGGGCGAAGAGGCGCTCATGGACGCCGTCGAGGGCGCGCTCGACCTGGGCGTGCGGTGGCTCACCGTCTACGCCTTCTCCACCGAGAACTGGCGACGCCCCACCGACGAGGTCCGCTTCCTCATGGGCTTCAACGAGTCGCTGCTGGTGCGGCGGCGCGACGAGCTCAACGGCAAGGGCGTGCGCATCCAGTTCATCGGCCGCCGCGACTGGCGGGTGCCGAAGCGCCTCCTGCGCCGCATCGACGAGTCGGCCGAGCTGACCTCGAAGAACCGCACGCTGACGCTCACCATCGCCTTCAACTACGGCGGCAAGGCCGAGATCGTCGACGCCGTCCGGCGCCTGGTCGACGAGGGCGTTCCTGTCGGCAAGATCGACGAGAAGGCGATCGCCAAGCGCCTCTACGACCCCTCGATGCCCGACCCCGACCTCGTCGTGCGCACGTCGGGCGAGTACCGCCTCTCCAACTTCCTGCTGTGGGAGGCCGCCTACAGCGAGCTCGTCTTCACCGAGGTGCTGTGGCCCGACTTCCGGCGCGAGCACCTGTTCGAGGCCGTCCGTGAGTACCAGGCCCGCGACCGCCGCTTCGGTGGGCTGAGCGAGTGACCCCGTGAGCCGCGGCACCCTCCATCGCGACGAGGGTGTCGTGCTGCGCACCTACAAGCTGGGCGAGGCCGACCGCATCGTGGTGCTGCTCACCCGTGGCCGGGGCAAGGTGCGCGGGGTCGCCAAGGGCGTGCGGAAGACCAAGTCGAAGTTCGGTGGCCGCCTCGAGCCGACCAGCCACGTCGCCGTCCAGCTCTACGAGGGCCGCGAGCTCGACATCGTCACCCAGGCCGAGACCATCGACCGGTTCCCGTCGCTGCGCACCGACGTCGACCGCTTCGCCCGGGCGTCGGCCATGCTCGAGACCGCCGACCAGCTGGTGCAGGAGGGCGAGGTCAACCCCCGCCTCTACCAGATGCTCGTCGGGGCGCTCCGCACGCTCGACGCCTCCGACTCGCCGCTCGTCGTGCCGTCGTTCTTCTGGAAGGTGCTGGCGCTCGAGGGCTACCGCCCCGAGGTCGAGGCGTGCGTGCAGTGCGGCGACGACGACACACCGCTCGTCGCCTTCGACATGGAGTCCGGCGGCCTGCTGTGCCGCACGTGCCGGCGGGGCCAGTCCGTGTCGCCCGAGGCGGTCGAGCTGCTGCAGATGATCCTCGGCGGCCGCCTCAACGACGCGCTGGCCCAACCGGCCTCCCAGGCGACCCACGAGGTCGACCACCTGGCCACCCGCACCGTCGAGCACCACCTCGAGCGCCGCCTGCGCTCGGTCACCGTCCTCGACCACTGAGCGCCCAGCCGTCCTCGGCGCACGGACGTCCCGACCCGGCTGGTACCTTCGCCGGTTCCGGCGCGGAGGCGCGCCCGGTCGAGTTCTAGGGGGAACGATGACGGACGGACGGGTGCTTCCGCTCACTGGGTTGCGGGTCGTCGACCTGACCGTGGAGCACGCCGAGCTGGCGCCACGGCTGCTGGGCGACCTCGGGGCCGAGGTCGTGAAGGTCGAGCCGCCCGAGGGCTCACCCGCCCGCGACCTGGCTCCGATCCGCAAGGGCGTCTCGCTCTCGTTCGCCCTGCGCAACGCCGGCAAGCTCGGTGTGGCCCTCGACCTCGACGACGCAGGCGACCGAGAGCGCTTCGCCGAGCTGCTCCGCCACGCCGACGTGCTGGTCACCAACAGCCCGACCGTCGCCGGCCAGACCGTGCAGGAGCTCTCGGACGCCAACCCGCACCTCGTCGTCGCCGCCGCCACGACCTACGGCCTCACCGGCCCGTGGTCCGGCCGCGTCGCCACCGACCAGGTGCTGTCGGCCACCGGCGGCATGACCTTCAAGGCCGGCGTGCTCACCCGTGAGCCGCTGCCCGCCCCCGGCCAGTTCTGCAACGACGTGGCCAGCTCGGTCGTGGCCTGGGCGATCCTCTGCGCGCTGTTCCAGCGGGAGGAGACCGGTGCCGGCCAGCTGCTCGACATCTCGGTCAACGAGGCGCTGCTGCAGACCTCCGACTGGTCGCTGCCGAACTTCTCGGTGCGCCAGGCGATGGGCTTCGAGGGCACCGACGTCCGCAACGGCTCGGGCCCCGTGTACCCGATCTTCAAGTGCCGCGACGGCTACGTCCGCCTCATCGTGCTGAGCCCGCCGCAGTGGCGGGCCATGCGGGCCTGGCTGGGCGAGCCCGAGTACCTCCAGGACGAGGAGTACGACTCCTTCCCCGGCCGCTTCGCCATCGCCGACGCCGTGCTGAACCCGCTCTACGAGGAGCTGTTCGCCGACCTCAGCGTCGAGACCGTCTCCGAGCAGGCCCAGGAGCGCGGCATCGTCTGCACCCCGGTGCTCGATCCGCCCCGCGTGCTCACCAACGAGCACTTCGCCTCCCGCGGCACGTTCATCGACCTCGAGGTCGCCCCGGGCGTCGTCGCCCGTGCCGCGTCGGGCTACTTCGAGATCGACGGCGAGCGGGCCGGCCCCACCAGCCCCGCCCCGTCAGTCGGCGAGCACACCGACCAGGTCTTCGCCGGCCTCGGCGAGGCCCGCACCGGCGCCCCGCTGCCCGAGCCGGCCCTCCCGCTGGCGGGCCTGCGGGTCATGGACTTCGGCCAGGGCGCCGTGGGCGTCGAGGCCGGGCGCCTCTTCGCCGAGTACGGCGCCGACGTGATGAAGATCGAGAGCCGCTCGCACTACGACTTCATCCGGGTCATCACCGGCATCGAGATGGGCCCCTCGTTCGCCTCGTCGAGCCGCTCGAAGCGGGGCCTCGGCGTCAACGCCCGCACCACCGAGGGCCGCGACCTGTTGCGTGAGCTGGCCAAGGTCTCCGACGTGGTGATCGAGAACGGCTCCACCGGCGTGATGGACGAGCTCGGCATCGGCTACGCCGACCTGGCCGCCGCCAACCCCGGCATCGCCATGGCCGCCAGCCAGCTCATGGGCTCCCGCGGCGAGTGGGCGTCGTGGCGGGGCTACGGCCCGAGCACCCAGGCGCCGGGTGGCCTGTCCTACCTCTGGAGCTACGAGAACGAGGAGGAGCCCGCCGGCACCGCCTCGATCTTCCCCGACCACTTCGTGGGCCGCCTGTCCGCGGTCGGCGCGCTGGCCACCCTGATCGGCCGCCGCCGCGGCACGGTCGAGGGCGGCTTCGTCGAGATCGCCCAGTGCGAGGCCGTCACCGGCGTGCTCGCCGACCTGCTGGCCGCCGAGTCGATCGAGCCGGGCTCGGTGAAGGCCCGGGGCATCCACGCCGAGCGGGGCACCCCCGGTGCCATGTACCGCTGCGCCGGCGACGACGACTGGGTCGCCATCACCTGCCGCGACGACGCCGACTGGGCCGCGCTCGCCGGGCTCATCGGCTCGCCCGAGCTGGCCGACGACCCCCGCTTCGACACCCTCGACGCCCGCCGGGCCAACGTCGACGAGATCGACGCGCTGGTCGGCGCGTGGACGGCCGGCATCGACCGCTTCGAGGTCGCCGACCGGTGCCAGGCCGCCGGCGTGCCCGCCGGGGCGATGCTGCACTCCCGCGACATCACCCAGAACGAGCACCTGCTGGCCCGGGGCTTCCCGGTGCCGGTCGATCAGCCGGCCGTGGGCACGATCCTGTTCGAGGGCCCGGCCTTCTTCGGCACCGCCATGGCCCCGCCGGTCGAGGAGCCGGCGCCGTGGCTCGGCGAGCACACCGAGGTCATCTGCACCGAGCTGCTCGGGCTCGACCCGGCCGAGGTGCAGCGGCTGATCGAGGCCGGCGTGCTCGAGATCACGCCGCTCGACAAGCGTCCGGGCTGATCCCGTCGGGCGGGCCGGCACCCGGCCCGCCCTGCCTCCCAGCTCAGCCTGCCAACCTGCTCAGGTCGTTCAGCCCTCGACGGGCCGCCACCGACCGGCGGCGGCGTCGTACTGCTGCCAGCGCTGGGTGGCCTGGTCGAACTGCAGCCACTGCTGGCGGGCGGGATCCCACTGGAGGTACGCCCGGCGCTCCGGGTCCCACACCGCCTCGCTGCCCGAGGGCGCCGGTGTGGTTGCCGGCGGGGGAGTGAAGGTGGGCGGGGGCGCCCAGGCCATCGGCGGTTGCGCGGCGGGCGGCAGCGGCGGCTGGGCCGGGTAGCCGGTGGGCATGGGGGCGGGAGCCGGGACCGGTTGCGGCGGTCCGGGGAGCTCGACCGGTTGGCCGAAGCCCTCGGCGCCGACGACGTAGCTGTCGGCGGCCATGTCGCCCACCCGGCGGTGACCCGTGGTGGCGAGCACGGTGACGAAGCCGACGATGGGCAGGCAGCACGGCAGGTAGTCGACGATGCCGGCCAGGCTGCGGACGAGGGCCTTGCCGACCCCGAGCGGTCGGCCGTCGGCCCCCACGACCACCACACCGGTGAGCATGGTGCCGATGGTGCGGCCGGTGAGGCCTCGCTGCACCACGAACACGCCGACCATGTAGGCGAGCCACACCAGCATCAGGATCGCCATCGGCCAGCCGGCCACGTAGCGGTCGTTGAGGTTGGAGCAGAGCGTCCGTCCGGTGCAGGCGTTGTAGGCCAGGAGAGGCCTTCCCGAGCTGAATGCCATCCTGCGTCCCGCGTCTTCCTCGGACGCGAGGAGCCAGTACACGGCGCTGAACACCCAGAGGATGCCGAGGTCGATGGCCACGGCGCCGAAGCGGCGGCCGACGACGGCGGTGGGGTCGGGAGCGCTCGTGAAGGCCGTGGTGGTCACCCCGACATCATGGCCGACGGGCCGATCGTGACCGGGCGGCCTGGGATCGGCTGCAGGAGCCGGTGGGGTCGCCCACTACGCTGCCTCGCCATGTCTGATGCCGCACCCGACGCCCCCGAGTCCGACGCCCCCACGCCCATCGAGGTGCCCAACGACACCTCGCTCATGGAGAAGATCGTCAACCTCTCCAAGCGTCGTGGCTTCGTGTTCCCGTCGGCGGAGATCTACGGCGGCTTCCGCTCCACCTACGACTACGGCCCCATCGGCGTGCAGCTGCTGCGCAACGTGAAGGACGCCTGGTGGCGCTCGATGGTGCAGATGCGCGACGACGTCGTCGGCCTCGACGCGTCGATCCTGTCGCCGCCCGCCATCTGGGAGGCCTCCGGCCACCTCAAGAACTTCACCGACCCGCTGGTCGACTGCCGCCAGTGCCGCGAGCGCTTCCGTGAGGACCAGCTCGACGACCTCACCACCTGCCCGAACTGCGGGGGCAAGGACACCTTCACCGAGGCGCGGCAGTTCAACCTCATGTTCAAGACCCATGCCGGTCCGGTGGAGCACGAGGGCGCCATCGCCTACCTGCGGCCCGAGACGGCCCAGGGCATGTTCATCAACTTCGCCAACGTGCTGCAGTCGAGCCGCAAGAAGCCGCCGTTCGGCATCGCCCAGATCGGCAAGTCGTTCCGGAACGAGATCACCCCCGGCAACTTCGTGTTCCGCACCCGGGAGTTCGAGCAGATGGAGCTCGAGTTCTTCGTGCCGCCCGAGGAGGCCGCCCAGTGGTACGAGTACTGGGTCGCCGCCCGGTACGAGTGGTACATCGCCCTCGGCATCCCCGAGGACAAGCTGCGCATCCGCCCCCACGACGCCGACGAGCTGAGCCACTACTCGTCGGGCACCTCCGACGTGGAGTTCCTCTTCCCGTGGGGCTGGGGCGAGCTCGAGGGCATCGCCAACCGGGGCGACTACGACCTCACCCAGCACGCCACCCACTCGGGCGAGAAGCTCGACTACTTCGACCAGGCCACCAACACCCGGTACACGCCGCACGTCATCGAGCCGGCCGCCGGCGCCACCCGCACGATGATGGCCTTCCTGCTCGCCGCCTACGACGAGGAGGAGGTGCGGGGCGAGGTCCGCACCGTGCTGCGCCTGCACCCGCGCCTGGCGCCCTACAAGGTGGCGGTGCTGCCGCTGTCGAAGAAGGACACGCTCACCCCGAAAGCCCGTGAGGTCCTGGCCCTGCTGCAGCCGCACATGATGTGCGACTACGACGAGACCCAGGCCATCGGCCGGCGCTACCGCCGCCAGGACGAGCTGGGCACGCCCTTCTGCGTCACCGTCGACTTCGACTCCCTCGAGGACGACGCCGTCACCGTGCGCGAGCGCGACTCGATGGCCCAGGAGCGGGTGAAGATCGCCGACCTCCTCGGCTACCTGCTCCCCAAGCTGGCCTGACCCTTCCTCCCTCGAAAGCTGGCTGACCTCGTATAGCCGGCCGAAGCTGGTGAGCCACCTTTCGATGACACGCCCAAAGGTGGCTCACAGGATCCAGCCGGCCGAAGCAGGTGAGCCACCTTTCGGGTGGGGATCCCGGAGCGGGCTGAGGGCAGAAGGGGCCGGAGGACCCGGCGAGCGGGGTCGGACGGCGCCTCCACGCGACGGGCGGTGTCATTAGCGTTCCCGGGATGAACTGGGTCTACGGGTTCGCTCACCGCCACAGCCGGGCCCCGAGGGACCTCAAGGCGCTCCTCGGTGGGAAGGGCGCCAACCTCGCCGAGATGACCTCGGTGCTGGCGCTGCCGGTGCCGCCCGGCTTCACCATCACCACCGAGGCGTGCCGGGCGTTCATGGCCACCGGCTGGCCCGGTGACCTCGACGCCGAGATCGACCACCACGTCGCCAGCCTCGAGCGGTTCATGCACCGCACCCTCGGCGACCCGGCCGACCCGCTGCTCGTCAGCGTCCGCAGCGGTGCCGCCTTCTCCATGCCCGGGATGATGGACACCGTCCTCAACCTCGGGCTCAACGACCAGTCGGTGCGGGGCCTCGCCGCCGGTACCGAGGAGCGCTTCGCCCTCGACTCCTACCGCCGCTTCCTGTCGATGTACGGCCGCATCGTGCTCGACGTGCCCGGTGAGGCGTTCGACGACCCGCTCGAGCAGGCCAAGGCCGACCTCGGCGTGGCCACCGACGCCGAGCTGCCGGTCGAAGCCCTGGAGGCGCTGGTCGAGCAGTACAAGGCCGCCATCGAGGCCCACTCCGGTGCCCCCTTCCCCCAGGATCCGAAGGCCCAGCTGCGCGGCGCGGTCGAGGCCGTCTTCCGCAGCTGGCAGTCGCCCCGCGCCCAGGCCTACCGCCGCCGCGAGCGCATCCCCGACGACCTCGGCACCGCCGTCAACGTGCAGGCCATGGTCTTCGGCAACCGCGACGACCGCTCCGGCACCGGCGTGGCCTTCACCCGCAACCCGAGCACGGGCGCGACCGGCGCCTACGGCGACTTCCTCATCAACGCCCAGGGCGAGGACGTCGTCGCCGGCATCCGGGCCACCCTCCCGCTGGCGGCGATGGCCGACTCGTTCCCGGCCGCCCACACCGAGCTGGTCTTCATCCTCGAACGGATGGAGGCCCACTACCGCGACATGCTCGACTGCGAGTTCACCATCGAGCACGACCGCCTCTGGATGCTGCAGACCCGTGTGGGCAAGCGCACCGGCGAGGCCGCCATGCGCATCGCCGTCGCCCTCACCGACGACCCCAAGATCCGCCTGAGCCGGGCCGAGGCGGTCGAGCGGGTGCGCCCCGAGCACCTCGACCAGGTCCTCCACCCCCAGCTCGGCCACGTCACCGCGCCGCTGCTGGCCACCGGCCTCGCCGCGTCGCCGGGTGCCGCGGTCGGCCGGGTGTACTTCGACGCCGACTCGGCCGTCACCGCCGTCGAGCGCGGCGAGCGCGTCGTGCTCGTCCGCCAGGAGACCTCCCCGGACGACGTGCACGGCATGGCGGTCGCCGAGGGCGTGCTCACATCCCGCGGCGGGCTCGTGAGCCACGCCGCCGTCGTGGCCCGGGGCTGGGGCAAGCCGGCCGTGTGCGGCGCCGAGGGCATCACCGTGCGGGGCGACTCGTTCGAGACCGACGCCGGCGTCATCGTCGCCGAGGGGGAGTGGATCTCCATCGACGGCTCGACCGGCAGCGTCTACGCCGGCGAGGTCACCCTCGTCGAGGGCCACGTGCCCGCGGAGTTCACCATCGTGCTCGGTTGGGCCGACGAGATCCGCCGGGGCCGCCTCGGCGTGCGGGCCAACGCCGACACCGGCACCGATGCCGCCCGGGCCCGCCAGCTCGGCGCCGAGGGCATCGGCCTGTGCCGCACCGAGCACATGTTCCTGGCCGAGGACCGCCTCCCGGTCGTGCGCCGGATGATCCTGGCCCGCAAGCCCGAGGACGAGAGGGCCGCGCTGGCCGAGCTGCTCGAGGTCCAGCGCACCGACTTCGAGGAGGTGCTGGCCGCCATGGACGGCCTGCCCGTCACCGTGCGCCTGCTCGACCCGCCGCTGCACGAGTTCCTGCCCTCGATCGAGGAGCTCGTCGTCGCCCAGGCCAGGGGTGAGCTCGACACCGCGGGCGAGGAGCTGCTCGAGGCCGCCCGCTTCTGGTCGGAGCAGAACCCGATGCTCGGTCTGCGCGGCGTGCGCCTCGGCATCGTGAAGGACGGCCTCTACCGCATGCAGGTGCGGGCCCTCGTCGAGGCGGCGCTGCTGCGCCAGGGCCACGGCGAGCGGCCCCAGGTCGAGATCATGATCCCGCTGGTGATCAACCTCGCCGAGCTCGACCTCACCCGTCAGTGGGTGGAGGAGGAGGTCGCCGCCGTGCTGGCCGAGCACGACGCCCGCCTCGACGTGAAGGTCGGCACGATGATCGAGACGCCTCGGGCCGCCATCCGGGCCGACGAGATCGCCGAGGCCGCCGACTTCTTCTCGTTCGGCACCAACGACCTCACCCAGATGACCTTCGGGTTCAGCCGCGACGACGTGGCCCCCATCCTCGACAAGTACCTGTCGATGGGCCTGCTGTCGGTCGATCCCTTCGAGTCGATCGACCAGCCCGGCGTCGGCGAGCTGGTGCGCATGGCCGCTCAGCGGGGCCGGGCCACCAAGCCGGGCCTCAAGCTCGGCGTGTGCGGCGAGCACGGCGGTGACCCCGCGTCGATCGCCTTCTTCGAGTCGGTCGGCGTCGACTACGTGTCGTGCTCGCCCTTCCGGGTGCCCGTGGCGCGCCTCGCGGCCGCCCACGCCGTGCTCGGCTCGGGCGGCCACGGTTCCGACGTCTGACGGGACCGGGCGCGACAGCAGCCGGACGGGTCCGGGCCCGTCCGGCCACCAGAGCGACTGAGCGGGAGGTCTCAGCCGTTCAGGTCGTACCCGCAGTTGGTCAACACCCACTGCTCCACGGCCGTCACCGAGGCCTGCACGGCCGGGTCCTCGGTGTTGTCGACACCCGTGTCGGCGAGCGTCTGGAGGGTGCTGAGCAGCAGCTCCATGTCGCCCCGGATCGCGGCGGGGGCGCGGGCGGTGAGGTCGGAGAAGGCGGCCACCGCCTGCTCGGCCGTGTCGACCGCTGCGCCCTGGTTGTAGCCGATGATCGCCGAGCAGAAGTCGGCCGGGTCGAGCGGCGGGAGGGTGGTGGTCGTCGGCGCCAGGGTCGTGGTGGTCGAGGCGACGTCGTCGCTGCCGTCGCTCCCCGGAGGCCGCTCGATGACGGCGCCGGTCGACACGTTGACGATCACGAACGTCTCGATGACGACCGTGGTCGGCTGGACCACGACGATCGTCGCCGGATCGAACCCGGGCCACTGGGTGCCCGTGTAGGTGACCTTGGTGGTCTGCTCGACGGGCTTCGTGAGCGGGTTGCCGCAGGCGCACTTCACCCGGGGGGTGCCGTACTGGTCGACGAGCACCGCCGTGCCGGACTGCAGGACGGCCTGGCGGGGTGTCGCCCTGCCGTTCGTGAACCCGTGGTTGGTGACCCGCGTGTCACGCAGGAGGACCACCGGCGTCAGCTCGGACAGGTACTGGCCGACCTGGACCGTCGTCACCTTCGAGCCGCCGCTCCACGCCAGGGTGGGGTCGGCGTTCAGGGCGTCGACCCAGGCCTTGGCCTTGGAGGGGTTGTCGGCGAGGTAGGTGGCGATGGCGCTGGCGTCGCAGGTGCCGGCCTTGTTGGTGCCGCCGTAGAGGCCGGGCTGGCCGCCGCTGACCGCTCCCGTGGCCCCCGCCTTCGCCGTCGTGGGCGTGGTCGTGGCCACCGGGGCGATGCTCGGCGGGGTGGCCTTGGCCACGGTCGTGAACACGTCGGGCCCGGTGTCGGCGGCGGCCTCGAGGAAGACCTCGCCGTCCTTCGGCGAGGAGGCCGACCCGCCGTCGTCACGCACGACGGCGATGACGGCCACGGCGCTGGCCACCAGGACCAGCACCGCCAGCACGGCGATGATGGCGAACAGTCCGCCTCGCCCCTTGCGGGGTGGTGGCTGGGCCGGCGGGTAGGTCCCACCGGGAGGCATCGACACCGGCGGGGGCGCCGCCGGGGGAGGGGCCTGCGGCGGCGGGTAGGCCGGCGGGGGGTACGCGGGCCAGTCCTGGGGTGGGGGAGTGGTCCCCGGCGGGGGTGGGGGGACAGGGATGTCGCTCATCGTCGCCTCCTTCAGCAGGCGGACGGGCGTCGATCTCTCGACTCCCTGATCGTCCGCCCGATGACCCGGTGCAGGGAGAGGCGGAGGTCATGAACCGCCACGCAGAGCGACGGTCCGCACCACCCGCCCGGTCGCGTTGTCCGGGGCCACTGCTACCGTCCCGCCCCGGAGGGCGTACGTGGGCATCCAGGACGACGACATCGCGAGCGTGCGGGCCGCCACCGACATCGTGGCGGTGATCAGCGAGCACGTCGCCCTCAAGCGCGTCGGTCGCCGCTGGACGGGCCTGTGCCCGTTCCACAGCGAGAAGTCGGGCTCGTTCTCGGTCAACGCCGAGGAGAAGCTCTACTACTGCTTCGGCTGCGGCGCGAAGGGCGACGTCATCACCTTCGTCCGCGAGATCGAGCACCTCGACTTCGTGGGTGCCGTCGAGAAGCTGGCGGCCAAGTCCGGCATCACCCTCCGCTACGACGACGAGAACCAGAACGAGGGCCGCAAGAAGCGGGCCAAGCTGCTCGACGCCGTGGGCAAGGCCGTCGACTGGTACCACGAGCGGCTGCTGTCGGCGAAGGACGCCGCCCCCGCCCGGGGCTACCTCCGCTCCCGCGGCCTCACCGGCGACGACGTGCGCGCCTACAAGGTGGGCTGGGCCCCCGAGGGCTGGGACGAGCTGGCCCGGGCCCTCAAGCTCCCGAACGACCTGTTCGTCGAGGCCGGGCTGGGGTTCATGAACAGCCGGGGTCGGCCCACCGACGCCTTCCGGGGGCGGGTGATGTTCCCGATCTTCGACGTCAGCGGTGACCCGGTCGGCTTCGGTGGGCGCATCATGCCCGGCCACGAGGGCGCCAAGTACAAGAACTCCGTCGACAGCTCGATCTACAACAAGAGCCGCCTGCTCTACGGGCTGAACTGGTCGAAGGCCGAGATCGTGCGGGCCGACGAGGCCATCGTCTGCGAGGGCTACACCGACGTCGTCGGCTTCGCCAAGGCCGGCGTGCCCCGGGCCGTCGCCACCTGCGGCACCGCTCTCACCGAGGACCACGTGAAGGTCCTCCGCAGCTTCGCCCGCCGGGTGGTGCTGGCCTTCGACGCCGACGCCGCCGGCCAGAACGCCGCCGAGCGGGTCTACGCCTGGGAGCGCCAGTACGACCTCGACGTGGCCGTCGCCTCGTTCCCCGGGGGCGCCGACCCCGCCGAGCTGGCCCAGACCGATCCCGGTGCCCTCGCCACGGCGGTCGCCGAGGCCAAGCCGTTCCTCAAGTTCCGCCTCGACCGGGTGCTCGACGCCGCACGGTTCGACACCCCCGAGCAGCGGGTGCGCGCCGCCGAGGCCGCCATGGCGGTCGTGCAGGAGCACCCCTCCGACATGGTCCGCGACCAGTACCTGCTCGAGGTCGCCGCCCGCTGCCGGGTCGACGAGAACCAGCTGCGCAACCGCACGTTCGACGCGCCGGCCAAGCCCGAGCCCCGTCAGCAGCGCCGCCGCGACGCCGGGCCCTCCGGTGGCGACGACGAGCCGCCGCCCCGGGGCAGCGCCGTCCGCCCCGACCGCCCCCAGGTGCGACGAGCCCAGCGCGACACCGCCGAGATCGAGGCGCTCCGCCTCTTCGTGTGGCGCCGCGACGAGATCAGCGGCCTGCTCGACGACACGCTGTTCCGCGACCCCGTCGCCCTCACCGCCTTCCACGCGCTGACCAGCACCCCCACCCTCGCCGACGCCATCGCCGCGGCCGGTGCCGACGACCCAGTCGCCGGCGACCTCCTCCAGCGCATGGCGGTCGAGGAGACCGAGGCCGAGGTGAACGACGTGCTCACCCGGTTGGTCGATGAGGCAGCAACCACCTCCATGGCGTCGCTCAAGGCCGAGGCCCGGGTGTCCGACGACCCGTTCGCGGTGGGCGAGGCGATCGCCTGGCTGAACCTGCGGATCATGGAGCTGCGGGAGCCCGCCACCAACGAGGAGGCCCTCGGGCAGTTGCTAGGGTGGCTGACCGGACGTCCGGAGGAGGATGCATGAGCGAGAGCGGCACTGCGCCCTCTCCCGTGACGGGGATTTCCGAAGCAGCCTTTCAGCGCCTGGTCGAGAAGGGGCGTGGTCGCGACGACCGCACCGTGTCCATCGACGAGGTCGTCCCGCTGCTCGGTGACCTCGATCCGACCCCCGACGTGGTCGAGACCGTGCGCGCCTCGCTCGCCGAGGCCGGCATCACCCTCGACGACGGCGACGTCGACCTGTCGACCCTGACCGACGAGGTCCTCACCGCTCCGGCCGAGCCGGCCGCCCCCGGCGAGGAGATCGTCGTCGTCGTGCGCGACCCCTCCCTCGACGAGGAGGGCGACGACGACCTCGTCGAGCGCCGCCACCGGGCCCGCTTCCGCACCGCCACCCGCGAGACCCTGCGCCTCAACGCCCAGACCGGCGGCTCCTCCGACCCGGTGCGCATGTACCTCAAGGAGATCGGCCGGGTCCCGCTGCTCACCGGCCGCGAGGAGGTCATCCTCGCCCAGCAGATCGAGCGCGGCACCGCCGCCGCCGAGCGCCTCGCCGACCTCGCCGCCTCCGGTGAGGCCGACACCCTCCCGTTCGAGGAGCGCCGCCAGCTCACCCGCCTCGTGCGCAAGGGCGAGGACGCCAAGGCCGAGCTGACCCAGGCCAACCTGCGCCTCGTGGTCTCGATCGCCAAGCGCTACGTGGGCCGAGGCATGCAGATCCTCGACCTCATCCAGGAGGGCAACCTCGGCCTCATGCGGGCCGTCGAGAAGTTCGACTGGACCAAGGGCTTCAAGTTCTCGACCTACGCCACGTGGTGGATCCGCCAGGCCATCACCCGGGCCATCGCCGACCAGGCCCGCACCATCCGCATCCCTGTGCACATGGTCGAGTCGATCAACAAGGTGCACCGCATCCAGCGCCAGATGGTCCAGGAGCTCGAGCGCGAGCCCACCGTCGAGGAGCTGGCCGAGAAGGTCGACATGACCCCCGCCCGGGTGCGGGAGATCATGCGCATCTCGCAGGACCCGCTCTCGCTCGACTCGCCCGTGGGCGAGGAGGACGACTCCAACCTCGCCGACTTCATCGAGGACCAGCACGCCGAGGCTCCCGCCGAGATGGCCGCCAAGATGATGCTGAACAGTGCCGTCGAGGAGGCCCTCGACGAGCTGAACGAGCGCGAGCAGGCCGTGGTGCGCATGCGCTTCGGCCTCGACGACGGCCAGCCCCGCACCCTCGAGGAGGTCGGCCGCGAGTTCGGCGTGACCCGCGAGCGCATCCGCCAGATCGAGTCGAAGACCCTCGCCAAGCTGCGCCATCCGCAGCACAGCCAGAAGCTGCGCGACTACCTCGACGGCGAGTGAGCCCGGCCCCGGCGTGACGAGAGTCCCGTCGGTGGCGTGCACGTCGAGGCCCCTCGGCGGGTAGACCATCGGGATGAAGTTCCGGACCGGTCTCCTCATCGGCGGTGCCTTCGGGTACTACTACGGCTCCAAGGCGGGCCACGAGCGCTTCGAGCAGATCGACGCCGTGCTCGCCCGGGTGCGGCGCCTGCCCGCCTACCAGAGCGCCCGTGACCAGCTCCTCGGCACCGTGGCGGTGGCGGGCGAGGTCGCCAAGTCCAAGGCCGGCGACATGGTGGCCCGGGTGCTGCCGAACGAGCCCGAGGCCAGCTTCGAGCCCGGCCTCGAGTTCAACCCGGACTTCACCCCCACCCCCGAGGAGATCCTCGCCGACCTCCGCGGCGAGGCCCCCTCCGCCTGACCCCTGGGTCCGCCGAGGGCTGTCACACCCTCTCGGCACACTCGGGCCATGGGGTTCCGAGGGAAGGTCGCCGAGCAGGAGCGGGCCCGCGAGCTGCGGGCGCAGGCGTGGACGTTGCAGGAGATCGCCACCGAGCTCGGCGTCAGCCGGTCGTCGGTGTCGCTGTGGGTGCGCGACGTGGCGTTCGAACCGAAGCCGCGGGAGTGGTCGAGCTCGACGGCCCGCTTCCGGGGGGCCAACGCCCTCCAACAGCGGAAGGCGGCCGAGATCGCCGAGCTGCTCGAGGAGGGTCGTCGCCGCATCGGGGCGATGAGCGAGCGGGAGTTCCTGGTCCCCGGCGCCGCCCTCTACGCCGGAGAGGGCGCGAAGACCGACGGAGTGGTGAAGTTCGCCAACTCGGATCCCCGGATGATCCAGTTCTTCTGCACCTGGTTCCGCCACTTCTTCGAGGTCGATGAGTCGCGGCTACGGGTCGCCCTCTACCTCCACCAGGGGCTGGACCTGGAAGCGGCCGTCGGTTTCTGGGTCGAGGTCACCGGAATCCCTCCGAGTCAGTTCACCAAGCCGTACCGAGCGGTGCCCGACCCGTCGATCCGCCGGAGCAAGCATCCTCGGGGTTGCCCGGGCGTGTCGTACGCCTCCTCGCATGCCCACCGGGCCGTGATGGGCCTCGTCCACGCGCTGCTAGAGTGTCGACTCGTCCTTCCGGGGTAGCTCAGCTGGCAGAGCGCTCGGCTGTTAACCGAATTGTCGTGGGTTCGAGCCCCACCCCCGGAGCCCAGACGCCCCAGCCGAATCCGGCCGGGGCGTCGTCGCGTCCGGGCCCCGGCGCCCGGTTGCCTAGCCTGGCGCCACGGGGCGGTAGCTCAGTGGTCAGAGCGCGGGACTCATAATCCCTTGGTCGTGGGTTCGATCCCCACCCGCCCCACCATTCTGACCAGGGATTATGTCGATATCGGACGGTTTCGGGAACCGCCAAATCGGCAAAATCCAACATCCATCCAACATTTATCCAACACGACCGGTACGGTTTCCGCATGGCACTGCGGACCGCACCAGGCATGCGAGAGCGTTCTCCGGGTGTCTGGGAGCTGATCGTGGAGGCCGGCCGAGATCCCTTGACGGGTCGTCGGCGTCAGGTGAGCCGGGTCTTCCGCGGCAACTTGCGGGAGGCCAAGAAGGCCCGTGCCGAGCTTCTCGTGGAGGCCTCGAGAGGGCGCCACACCGGATCGAGGGCGACCCTCGACGATCTCTTCGACGAGTGGATCGTCGAGCTCGGCCGGAAGGGTCGCTCTCCCAACACGATCCACGGCTACGAGCTGGTCTACCGCAGGAACATCCAGCCGACCCTTGGCAAGGTGCAGGTCACCAAGGTGACGACCAAGACCCTCACCGACCTCTACGGCGCCCACCAGAAGCGAGGCCTCTCCGCCCGCAGCGTCTACCAGATCCACGCCTGCCTCTCGTCGATGTTCACCCAGGCGTGTCGGTGGGGCTGGCGGGAGTCGAGCCCGGCCCAGTGGGCCGAGCCGCCGGCGATCCCGAACATCGCTCCGGAGGTGCCGACCGCCGCCGAGGTCCGCGCGCTCATCGATGAGGCCGAGCGGAGCAGGCGGCCGGAGATGGCCCGGATGATCCTCGTCGCCGCCACCACCGGGCTGCGCCGGGCGGAGCTGTGCGCCCTGCGCCGCTGGCGTGATGTCGACCTCGAGCGTGGGCTGCTGCGCGTGTCAGCCTCGATCGTGAAGCTGCCCGGGGAACGACCGAAAGAGATCCCGACCAAGAATCGTCGTGAGCGGATCCTGGCTCTCGACGAGATGACCGCCGAGGTCCTGCGGGCCCAGCTCGAGCTGGTCGAGTCCCGCGCCGCTGAGGCGGGCGTGGAGCTGGTCGCCGATCCCTACGTCTTCACCGACGTCGTCGACGGCGCCGAGCCGTGGTCGCCTGACGCTGTCTCCCAGTACTTCGACCGCATGCGCAAGCGAGTCGACCTGGATCACGTGAAGTTCCACCACCTTCGCAAGTTCATGGAGACCTACGGCCAGGAGGCCGGCTACAGCGTCACCCAGGTAGCCATGCGGGCCGGCCACGACCCGAGCATCGCGGCCAAGCACTACAGCGGCCGGGTGGTCGAGACCGACCGAGCTCTTGCTGCGGCGGTCGCCGCCCTCCTTGTCCCGGCTGACCGGCCGTAGCGACTTCGAGGACAACCGCCGGGCGGCCTCCCCGCGACGCGAGCGCGTCCAGAGGGTGGGTGTAGTCGGGTAGCGCATCGCATGACCCTGAGTGGGCCTGCTTCCGAGACTCCGTGGATTCGTTCGCGAGATCCGGGGTTGTGGTCGGCGTAGTGGGGGAGTGGGTGCGTCCCGCTGCGATCGACGGTGTCGGTCGCCATCCCTACGGAGGTGGTCATGGACCTGGAGAACCTGCCCGACATGCTTCGAGTCGAGGAAGCCGCTGCAGTGCTGCGCATCAGCCGCAGCCGGGCCTACGACGAGGTCGCGGTGTTCCAGCACACCGGAGGCGCTGCAGGGCTGCCGTCGATCCGGATCGGTCGGTGCCTGCGGGTTCCGAAGCGGGCGCTGATGGCATGGATCGACGCCCAGCTCGGCGACTTCGATGCCGCCTGAGCAACGCCAGCTCGTCATCGACGTCGCAACCGCAGAGGTCGTCCGAGCGAAGGTGGGTCCCATCGGCTGGGTGGTGCTCGAGGCGATGGCCTCTCTGGCGCCACCCGGCCGTGGGGTCGCGGAGGTGGCGTGCAGCGCTCGGTCACTGGCTGCGCTCGTCCGCGTGTCCAAGGACACGGTGGCCCGCTCACTCGGTTCGCTGATCGCCCTCGGAATCGTGGAGCGGGTCGACCACCGCGACGAGCTCTCCGGCCGCTTCTCGGCGACCACCTATCGACTCGATCTCGCCCTCGTCGGCATCACCGTCGTCGTCGATCGGACCGACCCACTGCCGTTGACCCACAGCCCTCGCGAGCGTCCTTCACTGCTCACCGCCAGCGATCAACTCACCCTCCTCCAATGAGCACATCAGTGTCTTCCAAGACGCCCTCCCCAGCCTCGCTGGAACCCCTCTCTCTCGCCCTCTTCCATCTCCCAACACCACCCCAAAATCAAGCCACGAACTTGCATCTGGATGCGGGCTTCGGTCCCGAACCGGGACTTCCCAGTCCAGGCCCCGGTGCGTGGGACACGGGCCGCGAACAACCCTTCGAGTCGGCCCGATGTTGAGCATCGGGAAGGTCCGGCTGAGCGGTGAGGGCTACTACCTGGCGGCAGTCGCTGACGGGGTCGACGAGTACTACCGGGGTGTCGGCGAGGCCCCCGGCCGCTGGACCGGTGACGCCGCAGCAGGGCTCGGGCTCGAGGGTGAGGTCGAGCCGGAGGATCTGCGGGCGGTGTGGGCCGGACAGCACCCCGAAACGGGGGAAGGCTTGGGTCGGTTCAGGGGCCGGGAGATCGCCGGGTACGACCTCACCTTCCGTGCGCCGAAGTCGGTGTCGCTGCTCACCGGGCTCGGTGATCCGGACACGGCCCGGACCGTCACGGCTGCGCACGAGGCGGCGGTCGATGCCGCGTTCGGCTACATCGAGCGCTCGGCAGCGCGGTCTCGTACCGGGAAGAACGGCATCCACCAGATCGGGGTCGAGGGACTCGTGGCCTCGGCGTTCCGGCATCGAACCAGCCGTGCAGGGGACCCTCACCTCCACACCCACGTCTTGGTCGCCAACATGGGCCAGGGAACCGATGGTGTGTGGCGCACGCTGGATGGCCGATGGCTGTATCTGCACGCCAAGACTGCCGGCTATCTCTACGAGGCCCACCTCCGCCAGGAGCTCACTCGGCGCCTGGGGGTGGAGTGGGAGCCGGTGAAGAACGGGATCGCCGACGTGGCGGGTATCGAGCGTTCGGTGCTCGAGCACTTCTCTGATCGGCGCCGCCAGATCGAGGAGCACCTCGACGAGATCGGTTTCCGCTCAGCCCGCGCCGCCGAGCTGGCCGCCCTCGACACTCGCCACGCCAAGGACACAACTGTCGATGTCGGGTCGATGCGGGAGGTGTGGGAGGCGAAGGCCACCGAGGTCGGCCTCGACCCGTCTGCTCTGGCTGATGTCCTCGACCGGGTTCCCCGTTCCGCCCCGGCTCTGGTCCCTGGATCGGTCCCGGGTCTGGTCCCGGACTCGGTCCCGGACTCGGTCCCGGCCCCTGGTCAGGACCGAGTCGCAGATGAGCTCCTTGGCTCGGACGGTCTGACGGCGAAGGCGTCGACGTTCGATCGCCGCGACGTCCTGCGGGGGATAGCGGAGAGGATGCCGGCGGGGGCGACCGTGCCTGAGATCGAGGCCATGGCCGACGACCTGATTGCTCGTGCCGAGGTGGTCCAACTGATCAACCCGATCAAGGGCACCGGGGTGCTGGGCTCGAGCGTGATCCGCCGGAACGACGGCACCGTCGTCGCGACCGCTCTCGACGAGCACCGGTGGTCGACCGTCGAGTTGATCAGGCTCGAGCAGCACTTGGTCGATCGAGCCGTTGCCCGGTCCGATGAGGGAGCGGGGCTGGTCGCTCCTGACATCCTCGACGCTGCGCTGCGTCGCCGGGGGACCCTTATCGGCGAGCAGGCCGAGATGGTCACCCGGCTGACCACGAGCGGCCATGGCCTCGACGTCGTCTCGGCTGCTGCAGGGACGGGGAAGACCTACACCCTCGACGCGGCGCGGGAGGTCTGGCAGTCCGCTGGCTACCAGGTGATCGGAGCGGCGGTGGCCGGGATCGCCGCCCAGGAGCTCGAGTCCAGCGCCGGCATCTCGTCCTCCACGTTGGCGATGCTGCAGATCGACCTCGACTCGGGCCGGCGTCGCCTGGATGCCCGGACGGTGCTGGTGATCGACGAAGCCGGCATGGCCGGCACTCGTACCCTCGCTCCGATCCTCGACGCGGCCGATCAGGCTGGGGCGAAGGTCGTGCTCGTCGGCGACCCGCGGCAGCTGCCGGAGATCGATGCCGGAGGTCTTCTCTCCGGTCTGGGCCGCCGCCTGGGTGCGATCGAGCTCACGGAGAACCGGCGCCAACGCTCAAATTGGGAACGTGACGCCCTCGCCGAGCTCCGGGCCGGCGACATCGATGTCGCCCTTGCCGCCTACGCCGACAACGGCCGGCTCGTCACCGGCACCAACGCCCTCGAGGTGCGCCGAACGATGGTTGCTGACTGGTGGGCATACCGCCTGGCCGGCGACACCACCACCATGACCGCCTTCCGGCGCATCGACGTCGACGACCTCAACGGCCGGGCCCGGGCCTACCTCGCCCGCAGCGGGGAGCTCTTCGGCCCGGTCCTCGAGATCGACGACCGGCCCTACCAAGCCGGCGACCAGATCGTCTGCCTGAAGAACAACCGGCGCCTCGGCATCCACAACGGCACCCGCGCCACCATCGTCGGGGTCGACCCAGACCGTCGGATGATGGTGATCGAGACGGCACGAGGAGCGCTGCGACTGCCGACCGACTATGTCGACGCCGGCAACATCGTTCACGGGTACGCCACCACCATTCACAAGACCCAAGGCGCCACCGTCGATCGGGCTCTTCTTCTCGGTACCGATGAGCTGTTCCGCGAGCGCGGCTACGTGGGCATGAGTCGAGGCCGACTCTCCAACCACCTCTACCTCCTCGGCGCCACCCCGGCCGACGCCACCACCGGCCACGGGCCACCGACACCGGCCCTCGAACCGACCGACGCAGTTCGTCAGGCACTCCACCAACAATCCGAACAGCGCCTCGCCATCGACAGCGGCGACCCCGTCGCCCTCTGGCCCATCGAGGACCTCGTCGCCGAACGACACCGCCTCGTTGCTGTTCTGGCGGCTTGCCCACCCGACCGAAGTCATGACATCGCCGCGCTGACCGCCCGTCACCAGCAGGTTGGTCTCGAGCTCGAGCCACTCGTGTCCCGGTACAACGAGCTGGCTGAGCGGAAGCTCCGGGGCCCTGGCACCCGCACGGAGATGAGAGAGCTACGGGCACATGTCGGCACCCTGTCCGAGGGGTTGGAGCGGCTCGCCACGGAGCTGGGGGATGCCCACTCGGGAATGAGCGCACGAGGGCAGTTCCAGGCGGAGCACGGCCACGACGCCGGCCGCCTCGAGCCTCGACGCTGTCGACAGCGAGCTCTCCCGCCAGCTCGATGTCCGTGTTCGGCAGATCGCTGGCGACCCGAGCGAGTACCACCTCCGCATCCTCGGGCAGGTCCCCGCCGAACCTGAACAACTCACCATTTGGCTGAGCGGTGCTGCGGTCCTCGAACGCCATCGTCTCGGGCTCGATCACGACCCCAGCCGTTCGGACAGCTCCTCCCTCTTCACGCCCAGGGACCGAGCCGAGATGCTCGCTCGCCTCGAGGTCATGGCTATCCCCCGACGCGGCCCAGAGCTCGAACGGACAATCGAGCCGGACCACGGCATCGGCCTTTTCTGAATGCGGACATCGTCCCGGGGCTGAAACCTGATCCGGCCCGATATCGAGCGTCCCCTACCGGCACTTATGCCACGCGGCGATTGCCCGTTCTGGTGGTGGTTTCGTGTCGGATTCCGACATCAAACCTCCACCAGAACCGGCTGTGGGGCCGTCCCCTACCGCCGGGTATGCGGACAGCGGTGCGCCTGCGCTGCCTACATCCGCCAGGTGCGGCGGGCGAGCCTCATGGCGAGTCCGACTCCAAGCAGGGCCACTGCTGCGAGGAGCAGAGCGGACCATCCTGGCTCCCACCACGCCAGACCTCGGCTAATGGGTGGAGCCTCCGAGCCCGAGTCCGTGCGGCAGCTGGACGCGTTCGCCCACCCACCGAGATCGAGGCGGAAGCCGGGAGGACAGGTGAGCCGAGCAGCCCAGCGTTGCCACAGGTGGAAGCCCAAGGCCGCCGCCAGGAGGATCACGGTGGCGAGTGCAAGGCCTCCGACAAGGAGGACTCGCACCGTCGTCGGAGCCCTTCTTCTGCCTGACCGAATCGCCGCCCCTTGGGTCACGCCGCTCACGGTAACGGGGAGCCCTCCCCTGCATCGGTCGCGTCCCCAAACGCCGGGACTGGGCCAATATCGTCCGGGGCCGGAACCAGGGACGGAGCTGGCTCGTCGGAGATGGATATGCGGTTCACTCTCTGGATTTCAACGTCGGTCCTTCTGCTGGCCGTCGGCGGCTGTACCTCAGCGGCGGCCCCGCCGGAGGACTTGTCGCTTCCTGCCACCGGGGGGTGTGGTGACGCCTACTTCTGGGCAGCCACAGCGGACGGCGATGTCGCAGTCACGGTGTACGCCGAACTGAGGAACCGCGCGACGGCGGAGCCCACGACGCTGGAGTTCACCGTCCCCGACGGGGCGATTCAGATCGAGGTCCTTCGAGGCGAGAACCTTCCTCGCAACTTCTGCACCGATCTCGCAGACATGCGGTCCGAGCCCGCATCGGTAGGCACGGCCGCCTCTGGTTCGGGTTCCATCCGGCTTGCGCCTCCAGCGCCGTGCCTTTCGAGCGGCACCGATGTCGTCGCCGCCCAAGGAGACTTGTCGCTCAACGATCTGATCGCTGAGGACGGGACAACGTTCGCTCCGGTGTCCGTCAGCACGCACTACATCGGCTGCTACTCCGGTTAGCTCCTGCCCCGGAACGCCGGCTGTGTGGCGTTCTCGTTCGGTCCAGCAGCGGCGAGCTCCTGGTGTTCAGACAGGGTTGGTCAACGGTTCGTTGCTCGTGGTTGGGGCAGGCGTCAGGATGACTCGATCGTGTCATCCACGGGGTTCGTCCGGCTCACCGGGAGAGGTCTGCGTTGCTGACGGCGTTGGGTGTGGCCCTACTTGGGGGTGGCCTGTACGCGCTCTTCATGACCACGTTCCCGGCTCGCAGCACCGATGAGGTTCGACGACTCGACGAGGCCGATCAGAGGAACCGAAGGGAACTGGGCGTCTTCGGGAGATCTCAGAGCAAGTACCTCTGGGCCGCCAAGTTCACCTACCGGCACCCCGTCGCCGCCCGTGTTCCAGGGGTGTTGCTCGTCATCGTCGGAATCGGTCTGACCGTGCTTGGTCTCAGCGCCTCGTAGGCGTCCCGTGCCGCCGGCTCCGGTCATGCCGAGTGGCATCGCCGGGTGGCTGCATCCCAGGGCGGTCGGCTGGGTGCTGGTGCGAGTCAATCGTCGTCGGAGGTTCTGGCTGCTCGCCGCATCGCCGCGGCCAACCAGAGTCCGAAGCATGCCCCTGCTGCGATCCCGCCAAAGAGTCCGAACAAGGGGCCCGGTCCGGTTGGGCGCCAGAAGTACAAGCCCATGAGTATCCCGAAGCTCACCGCGTTCAGAAGAACCGTCCAAACAGGGTGCGTGGCGATCCAGCGCTGACCGCTGCGACGCGTCGATGAGCTCACGCGGGTGACTTCCTCCACGCGGCCCAAGCCGCCACCCCGAGCAAGGCCGGAACGACAACACAGGCCGTGAGGAAGATCATCCCGCCTCCGATGTTCGCTCCATCTGTTGGCTGGGCGATCGCCCACACGGTGAACACCGCGTAGAGGCCAGCGGCTGCCAACGGGACCGCAGTTCGCATCGACCTGTATCGAGTCCGTGGGCCCGGAAGCTCGTAGATGGCCCAGAGCGCCCACGCGACTACAGCCGCTGCGGCGAGCCCAAGTAGTACCTCGAGGCCGCGATCGAACCGGGGCACCTCCAGAGAGACGGTCTCGTACTCGTCCGGGGCGCGGACCGGGAGCAGCAGCCATGCAGCCGCCGGAAGCCCTATCGCCAGCGCGACGGATGCTCGTGCCGCCCGACCGGCGTCGAGATCCGCCTGCTCGAAGCCGCCCACGCTCAGACCGTATGACACGACGACCGGCGCCGGGACTGCTCCGCAAGACTGTTCACCGCGGGGTCACCGACCGGCTACTTGGGTGCCCCATACCGCCGGGAGTGTGACGCGGAGGTGGCTTCTCTCATCGCTCGGGCAAGGCCCGGTACTCCGGCGCCCCTTGGACCGATGTGCCGGCCGTCATCCGATACGGGACAACCCATGACCGCTCGAGGATCGATCGCTCTAGTGTGGACATCGGGCCCGGGAGTGACCTCGCCGAAGAGTCGGTCGCAGGGATGACAGACCGTCCGCGCTGGCTTCGTAGTCGCTCCCACTTGTCCTCCCGGGCCCATCCGCCTCTGCCGGCCTCGTCGGCGCGTCCCACAACCGAAGGTCAGGGACGAGATGGCGATCACCCGCATATTTGGCGTTCGGGGACGCAGGCGTGTCGCTCAGTGGCACTTGGCGACGGAGTCGACTGCCCATCCGGAGCCGAGGGGGACAACGCTGACGACGGCGACGAGCCGATTCCCGTCGACGTTGGCGTACAGGCGCTGGCCGCTACCGGAGCTGGTCATGACCGCTGGGATATCGACGAGCTGGTAGCCGTGCGGTCGGCGTGCCGTCCGGGAACGATGTCCCGGCAGCGATCGCATCCTCGGGAGTGGGAGCGCCATCACCGACACCCGACAGGTCGAGTGCTACGCCGTCCGATCCGTCCGGACAGATTGAAAGCTCGCCCGTCACACCAGTGGCCCCGGTGGTGACAGCGGCGGGATCGGTTCCGCAGGCTGATCCGACCACTCCGATCGCGAATGCGATCGCTCCCACCACGACGGGTGCCGATAGGGCACGGACATGCGTCACCATGGTCTTGGACGCTACGGCCTCGCCGTAGGTTCCCGCAGTTCCGCTACCCCGAGCCGGCGGTATGGGACGCGTGCGACCTACTCCTGTCGCCGGGCCTGAAGTGCTGGGTCGAGCGCGACGCCGATCGACCTTGCGCGGTCGATGTGTCGCTTCGAGGGGAAGTCCGACTCGGCGTCGGGGTATAGCACAGCTGGGACCGGGATGTCCTCGCCCTCTCGTGTGCGGACGGACACCCGCGGTTCCGCGCTGGAACGGGGGTATCGAAGGTCGACGTCGATGGAGTCGATCGAGGCCCAGGGTATGAGCCGGGCTCGATCCACGGGCCCGAGCAACGCCCTCGTTCCGGATCTCCAGGATCACTTCACGGCGCAGCCGACGAGCCACTCGCTGCCCGAGCAGAACGAACGGTCCAGCGGTTCCAGGGCTGATCGAGAGACTCCAGCCGGAGTCCGGCTCCTCGATGTTTCCGAGGCTCCCGGGCTGGGCGTCCCGCTCTCTGCTGCTCCACCGCACGACTGATTCCGCCACGTTGGGAGTGTCTCGCAGTCACCCGTGTCCCGCACGCCGGGAAGGTGGAACCTCAGTGCTGGCACCGACCGTGTCTCAGAGCGGGACAGGTCATGCCCGGCGGAGCTGAGCGAGCAGCGAAGCCCAGGGATACGGTGACGTAGTGGCGGTGCGGGAGGCGAGTGCGGGCGAGCGGCGGGCCTGGAGACGGGCTCGGATCCTTGGCTCGCTTGCCCGGGTCGCATGGTGGGGCAAGGAAACGTTCTGGGCAGTGGCGTCGCTCACCGGATCGGGACCGGACCGGGGACAGAGCGATCGGAGCGAGATCAGTCGCACGTCAGCAGCGCCCACCGTCTGTCCGGCGACGATGCTGCCCTCGGCTGGCCTTGGTGCACCACGTGCCCGGCTCAGGGCTCGATGGCCCCGGATCCGAGGCGCACTCGCGCTCACCAAGGACGGGCTGCTCTGGCAACCCGACTAGTCCGACGGTCGGGATCTGCTGATGAAGGATTCTGAGGTCGAAGTCCTTGTCCTCGGGCTCTCCGCGCACGGCGTGATTGTTCAGATGAGCAACGGCCGCCTCGGTTTCATGCTGAGCGGCGGCTCCCGCTCGGAGTTCGCCGCCCACCTCGCGGCTCATTACGGATCGACCGGGTGATAGCAGCGTGTCACCCGGACCCGGCGTTAGGAGACGCGCGGCCGACGGCTGACCAGCGCCTCCTGAGCAGAAGCGATCATCATTGTTCGGCGGTCGCGGCGACCCTGACCTTTCGGATCTGACCAGGTGCGAGACTCGAGCAATGGCGGATGAGGAAGCGACACTCGGGCCGATGGCGACACCGGACGAGATCCTGAGGGCTCTGGAGCATGGTCAGGAGGAGCAGCTTATTGGCTGCTACGAGACCGACCAGGTCGAGTTCAAGGGCCAGTACCACCTGGCACAACCCAAGGAGCGGTGGGAGCTAGCTAAAGACGTGGCGGCCCTCGGGAATGCTGGCGGAGGGGTGATCGTCGTGGGGGTGACTACTGAGCTGGACCCAGACCGAGCGGAGGACCGAGCGACCGGACTGAGACCCCTGCCACCGGAGTACTTCGATCCAAAGCAGCATCGCGACATCATCCAGAGGTGGGTGTACCCACGCCCGCATGTAGATGTCGTCCGACACCCACGCGAGTCGAAGTGCTTCGGGTCAATTCGGGTTTCGCCTAGATCCGAAGACCAGCCGTACCTGGTGAACCGGATCCCAGACGAGGACGGCAAGCTCTCTGACACCGGCGTCGGTTGGCCGTTGCGACAGGGAGCCCAGACAAGCTGGACCACTGTGGGCCAGATTCATGAGGCCATCCGGAGAGGGCAAGTTGCCCCGGAGTCCGATCGGTCGTCGACGGTCACCGCTACTCCTGATGCGGAGATCCAGCTCGCCTCAGCCATAGACGCGATCGAGGCCTATATGGGTTGGGAGGATCGCTCGTTCGTCTGGCTCGCCGCCGAACCGCAGCGAAAGCAGGATGTTCCGATCCCAGGCTTCTACAGCGCCGATGGCGTGCTCGGAGCGGTTCAGCACCCCTTCAGTCTGCGCCCCGCCGGCTTCGGTCTGACCTACGGTCGGTTCGATAACCAGGATGGCCGGCTGGTTAGCGCAGACGGCGACGAGCGCTACTTCGAGGTTCGACCAGATGGATCGGTGTTCGCCGCGGCTGCGGCTGGGAGCTTCTTCCTGACGCGCGGTGGGCGCTTTGGTGGTGGCCAGGGTGAGCCGGCCGCCGAGACCATCAATCCAGTCGTGCTGACCGAGTGGACCTACCTCTTCTGCCGCTTCGTGGAGTCCAGCTTGTCCACCCGAGTAGAGGGACCGTGGCGGCTTGCCATCGGTGTTCGAGGCGCGAGTTCCCGCCCGTGGGGGCTCCGGATGCGTCGAGGTCAGTGGAACAACCAGGAGTTCCATTTCGGGGGCGGTGAGTTTGCCGGGATGGACACCTGGGAGTTCTCGGTTACCTCGCAGATGAACCCCGGGGTGGACGCGTACACCCTGCTTCGGCACCTATATGAGCTCTTTGGCTTGGAGGTCGATGACCTCCAGCTGATTGAGAACGGCATGGTGAACGCGGAACGATTCCGACAGCTCTAGGTGAGGTGAGTGGGTCGGTGTCGCCTCTTCGAGGGAGGCTGAGTGTCTCCCACCCGGCGTTTGGGGACGCCGGAAGCCTCACTGCAGTAGCTCGCTCCCGGGGCAGCCCGGCTGGATGCGCCCGTCTCCCGAGGTCAGTGTGTACGGCGTCCCGTCAGCGCTGTAGAGATCAAGGGGACCCTGCTGAGCGTCACCAGGCGGTAGCCATGCGGCTGCGTAGCTGACACCGTCGACGCCGGGGAGTGTGAAGGTTTCGGCCACAACCTGGGTTCCGTCGGCGAGGTGGACGACGAACCGGGCAACGTCGCTTGGGACCTGCCAGAAGGAGGCTGCTCGCCCGTCAGCGTTGGAACCCGACACCTCCCCGATGGTCTCGATCGTCGATGCGGCGTCGGCGGCCGCGCACGTGTCGTAGGTCCAGTTCGCTGCCGTTGTGCCGTTGACGACGAGCGCGATCCCTGCGCCTTCGAGAGAGTGCTCGACGCCTACGCAGAGGCCTTGTCCGTCAGCTCCTTGAACCGCCACGCCCGGTAGGCCAGGGGCGCAGCTTCCGAAGGCTCCGCCCCACGAGGTTGGCTCGGTCAAGGACTCCGTTGTGGCGGGTGGAGCGGTTGCCCGCCCTGAGGGCCTAAGCGCCAGGAATCCGACGCTGGCGATGAACAGGACGAGGGCAGCGGCGAGGATCCACCGTCCGCGGCCCGGGCTCGCTCCCGGGATGTCCAGGGGCGGGTCGCCGACCGGTGGGCCGACGACGTCAGTTGCGTAGCGGCGGATCTGGTCTTCGAGGGTCATCATTCTTCGACCTCTCCGATCTCGTGGCGCAGCTTCGTGATACCGCGCTTGTAGTGGTTGCGGACGGTGGACGGGCTCGTGCCGAGGAACTCGCCGATCTCGACCCAGGACCACCCGAGCCCGGCGGCCAGGAACACGCTGGAGCGCTGATTCGGGCTGAGGTGCATGAGCGCTGGGACGAGCTCGGGACTTACCTCTGGCTGCAGTTCGGGGCGAACGGACGGAAGATCGGGCTGGAGTCGCCGGCTGCCTCGGGCCTTGTCCCGTGCGATCCGGTACAGGTAGCCCCTTGGGTTGCGCAGGGCGAGGATGCGTTCTGGATCGGCGCAGAGGTGAGCGAAGGTCTCGCTGATCGCGTCCTCGGCATCAGCGGGGCCCGCGTACGCGAAGAGGGCCTGACGAAGCAGCGGTCGCATCTCCGCGAACAGCGCAGCGACCCGGGGGTCGAGGGACCCACCGGGTGCCACCTCACTGGGATGCGCCGCCTCAGTCATCACTTCATAAGAGCAGCGAGGGACGCCGATCTGTCACACGAGACAGAGAACTTCCCCGCCGCGCCAGCGACAAAGCGTCGATCACGGAGTCAGCCACAGTCCCGGCGGTAGGGGGCGGGCTCGTGGTTCGATCTGTGAGTGTGCCTCGGTCGTCGGGAGCCGAGGCAATGGTCGTGACGGCTGTGTAAACCGATTCCGAGTAGAGGCGTTTGAATGGCTGTGCAACGAGAGGCAGCCGACTTTGGCGGATGATCAGGTGAATTCGGAGCGCGCTGGGCGGTCGGCGGCTCTCGCCAGCGAGCCTCATGAGGTCTACGCCGACTTGGAGAAGGTGTATTCCGAGGACTTCGGACGTCTCGTTGGTCTGGCGAGGATGATCCTGGGCGGGACCGACGGAGCCGAAGAGGTTGTACAGGAGGCGTTCGTGCGTTCTCTTGCCCGCTGGCGTCATCTTGGTGACCACGACGACCCGCTCGCCTATGTCCGGACGGCAGTAGTCAACCTCTGTCGCAGCCGGTTCCGGCGGCGGGTGCTCGCGCTTCGCCGTCCGGAGCAGGTGCCGTCAGCCGAGATCACGGCTGCCGAAGCCAAGCGCCGCGACGACCTGTTGGGGGCTCTGTCGAGACTGCCGATCCGTCAAAGGGAGGTGGTGGCTCTGCGCTACCTCGAGGGTCTGTCGACGATCGAGACAGCGGAGATGCTGTCAATTGCTCCGGGAACGGTGAAAGCACATCTGCATCGTGGGCTCATCGCGCTCCGAGGAGAGATGAAGGAGTACCGCCATGACTGACCACGACGACACCCTCGACGACACCGCAGACCTGTTCGAGCGCCTCGATCTCGACGCGGCGCTGATCGGTGCGGGACGCCCGTCGGCGGGGTGGAATGGCACAGTGGCGATGGGTCAGCGACGTCGCCGCCGACGCACTGGCCTTGCCGCCGGCTTCTGTGTGCTGGCGATTGCAGCAGTCGGCGTGCTCCTGGCCAGTCGCGGGACAGAATCCTCGACCGTCTACACGAACGACGGCACCGTGACGCAAGCGTCCGGCGAAGTCGTCTACTTCCTTCCGCCCGACGGAGCGACGCCAGGGACCTACATGAGCGTGTACACGACAGGGGTGTATGACCTCCTATTCCGGATGCCTGACAACTCCAGCTGGCAGTTCATGTCCGACGGAACCGACAGCGACCCCAACATCAGCCGATGGAGCTTCGATACGAACGCCACCACCCGGTGGTCGATTGAATCGACCCGCTTCGGCACCATCGAGATGTCCTGTCGAGACCTCTCTGTCATGGAGGGTCGACCGAAGGAGCTACCCGGGGCCTCTGTCATCGCTTTGTTCCCGATCGACGGGATCTACTACTCGCTCAACGGCGGATCCACGGGCTCCGTCCCCAGAGACTGCGATTCTGCCGAGCAACTCAACCCGTCCTTCCTCGCCATCCTGGACGGCCTTCAGTCGACTGACCTGCAGACGTGGATGACATGGGCAGGGGTCAGCCAGATCCAGGAACCGCTCCCCAACCCCCCGTCAACGGATCTCCCGAATTAGCCGAGGCGTACCCAGTGCCGGGCCTTCGATTCGGGAGCCATGACCAGGACGGAACCGTCCTCAAGCTCCCGCCAACAGACCAGCCGAGCGGCCGCTAACGATGCGCTTGGTGATGCTCGACCCCCCTACACATCCAGGAGATGCCCATGCTCGACAAGGCACTCGGCACTGACCGGCGAGGCACCACCGTCCTCATCGGGATCGGCGCCACGCTGGGACTCGTCCTGGCTGTCTCGCTCTTCCTGAGCTACGGCGTCGGTGCTGGCTACCTGGTGTCCTTCCCGACGCCATGGAATGTCGTCGCCGCCCTCGCGATCCTCCTACTCGCCGCAGCGCTCTCCGTTGCGCTCATACGGCGCGCGCTACAAATCTGACAGCACACCTCGCCCACCTTCGCGGCGGTAGGGGATGGGCGGCGCGGATCGGCGAGACCAACCCGCGACGGACTCGGCCTTCCGGGATAGCGTTCCGGCATGCAGGCGGACGTGGCAGACCAGGAGCCCCGCAGTCCGACGCGCTCGATGGTGAGGCTGGGCCTGGTGGCAATCGTCGGCGTACTGGCGGCAGTCGGCCTGGTTCGAGTCATGGCCGACGATGGTCCACCTGCAGAGGTCTCCGCTTTCAAGCAACACATGGCGGACGCAACGACGACTGCACAGGCGGTTGCCGGCGTCCTCCCCTCCGGAACCTGCAGGTCGGCGGAGGACTTGCCGGCACTTCCCTCCGAACTCGGCACCTTCGCTGAGGTGTGCTCCTGGTCCGGCGTGATCCGGTTCGGTGCCGTTGATCCGAATGGGATGAGCTTCGCCTATGGGCCCGGACCGATCAGAGAGCTGTCGGTCTGTACGTCGAGGATCGCACAGGACTGGTGGGCGATCACCCAGGACGGCTCTACGGCATCGTGCCCCAGCGGGTTCCACTTCCAGGCCCCCTGAGACTCCACTGACAGAAGCACCTCGCAGGGCGGTCAATCGAGGCGTCCGATCGCCTGCCGCTCAGTCCCGGCGTTTGGGGATGCCGTAGCCTCGCCTGATGGCGGTGCGGAGAATGCGGGCGGCGGTAACCGTTGCCCTTGTCGCGGTGGCCCTCACCCAGGGAGGTGCGTGTTCGTCGGACTCCGCGCCGAACGTCTCGGGCGGCGGCATCGACCTGACCTGCAACACCCAACAGGGGATCAGCTTCGACATCAGCGCTGATGCAACCGGGAGTGCGAGCCCAGAGGGCGCGCTCGACGGCCTTCAGGCGTTGTTGGATAGCAGCGAGTCCAACCTGACCCTGCCAGAGGGGACGTTCGTTGGCACGGGCCTCTCGAGCGGATCCGAGGCGGTCTTCAGCCTGACGGATGACAAGCGGGCGTTGGCAACCGTTCAGCTGGTCAACCGAGGGAAGGGCTGGCTCGTCACTGGCGTGAAGATCTGCTCCTGAGCGCAGTCACCCGCTCTGGCGCGGTCTCAGACCCGGCGATCGGGGACAGCTGGCGCATCTATCTCGTACTCTTCGCACCGTGGCGATGGAGGAGCAAGCAACCCTCACGGCTTACCTCTCACCGCCACTAGTCGCGTCCGATGGTCTCACCATCAAGTCCTCATTGTGGGCGGCTCTCCTGGATATCCGAGCGGTCACAAAGAGATCCGCCGCGACAGGTGTCGTAGAGGATCCCGAGGGATCGCGTGCCTGGATTGGGGCCCTCGGGTACCTGAGCCTCCTCGACCAACTGGGTACCGCTGTCGCTCGTCCTTCGCGACCGAACAGCATCCACTCGAACGGGATCCTCAGGGCGCTACTGGCGTTCGCTGACCTCGATGGCGACCAGCTCGACGCCGTGGTCGCCCTGCGCAATGCGTTCGCCCATGACTACAGCCTCGTGAGCATCGATTCGCGACCGGGGAAAAGCGGCCGCACTCATCGATTCAGCCTGAACATCGAACCCGGCATGCTCGTGTCAGTTCCTCAAGATCGATGGAGCGGTTCATTCGATCCGATCGACGGGTCAGACACCGTGATGAGTCTGCGCGGGGTGGGCGATCTAGCAGAGTCAGTGGTCGCCGAGGCCCAGCGCTGCAATGCCGTCGGGGACCTTCAGATCGGCCTGCCCGGCGGCGCACGGGAGATGCAAACCCGCTACTTCCTGATGTACGTCGAGCCGGCGGGAAGGTGACCAGCGTCTCCCACGCAACCGGCGTTTCGGGACGGATCACGCACGCGACAGGTCCCTCGCCCGTTCGTAGCGAACCACCGCTGCCACCGCTCCGACGGCGAGTAGCGCAAGGACGATGATCGTGAGCGTTCCGACTGCATTTCGGGTGACGCTGCCCTCCAACGATGCCAGCCACACCGAGAGGCCGCCGAGCATTGCCAGCGAGCACAGGCACGCCACCCATACACGTCCCGTGATGAGGTACGTGACCGAAGCGACGATGAGCGCGACGCCCGCCAGCGCCAGCCCAACCGCAACGGGTTCGATCGTGTCGAAGGCTCCCGAGCACCCTGCGGACATCTCGGTAGAGGTCGTCTCGGCCAGCTCAGACGGGGCGTACGCCGTGCCGCAATCAGAGCCTTGGTCGCCGTGGACCCGGAGGAAGGACATGTATCCGCCGATGGCGACAAGCACGAGTCCCAATCCGACCAGAACGCCTACAGCAGTCCGCTTCATCACAGGACCCCCTCGCCTTGCCATCCGCCGAGCGCATCGTACGAGCTTGCGGATCACCGGAGTTGTCGGCCGCTCGTCACCCACGCTCCCGGCGGTATGGGACACCCGCCTGGTGTGAGACTTGGTCGGCGGGGATTTCTGAGATTGGCTGACACGTTTCATTCCTCCTGTTCGTGTGTTAGCGGGAGAGGCGAGTGCCGTCTCCGTTGATGACTGGTCGTGGGATGGTCGAAGAGGCGAACCGAGGGCTGGATCGGGAGGCGGACGACGAGGCGCTGTTCCGTGCCTTGTACTTGCCGCTTCGACGGTTCGCGGCTGCTGTCGGTCCTCGGGAGCTCGAACCGGACGACCTGGTTCAGGAGGCGGTCACGCGCACGCTCGCCCGCCAGCGACTCATCGATCTCGACGGGCCGGAGCAGTATCTGCGCAGGGTCATCGTCAACCTCGCGACTTCAGGATTCCGACGCAGACGCCCTTGGCTACGAGCCCAATCAAAAGTGGCCGAATCAGCGTCGACAAAACAGGCGATGCCCTCTGATCTGGCCGACCTCGATCAGCTCTCGCCCGTGGACAGAGCCGTGATGTGGCTTGTCCACGTGGAGGGCCACACCCACCGCGAGGCTGCCGAACTCCTCGGCATAACCGAACAGGCATCGAGATCGCGATCGTCGAGGGCACGCCAACAGCTCGCCCGCACTCTCGCTGCGGAGGAGATCCAGCCATGAACGAAACACAGGCCCTGCTTGAGCGCGCCGAACGGGGAACCCTCAGGGGTCCCGACACCGTCTGGGCGGCGGCCCAGCGCCGCCACCGGCCGCAGCTGCTCGTCTCCGCGGCACTCGCCGCGTTCGTGCTGCTCGCGGTGGCGGTGCTCCTTCTGGCTGTACGCGGGTCAAGCGATCCCGCCCCATCGGTCGCTGCGGTTCCCCCGTCGGCAAACGTGGAGCCGACGACCGGACGAATCCCGACTGCCGCGACCCGCCCCGACGGCTCAGTCGACTTGTCACTCATCCCAGACTTCATCGTCACCGAGGACCGCGACGGAAATGTTGTTGGCTACGTGGCCAAGACGGACCTGTTCCCGGGGCTCACCTCCTCGACCATCGCCGGCGACCCGAGCAATCCACCGCAGTCGCCTCCGGTGCCGGTCTACTCACTCGACGACCACAGCACCATCGTCGGCTACCACTACCCCGCCAAAGGCTTCGTCCCCCTTGGAACCAACCCGGACGACGTCCCAAGCATCCCGATCAACGCTGGGCCATGACCAGATACGGGGATCGCTGAGCGCAGAGCACGCCCGCGGCCGGCGGTTCGGGATAGTCGAGCGTCCGAGCACCTTGAGTCCTAACCTCAGGCCATGAGGAAAGCACTGGTTGCGGCGGCAATCTCGGTGGGTACGCTCATCATCGCGGGTTGTACCAGTGGCGGCGGCACGGCGGTTCCGAACGACACGGTGCCGACCGGCGTGTCAGCTGCTTCGACTGACGTGACCGTCCCCGACGTTCTCGGAATGGCGGTCGCCGATGCACGCAACGCCATCGCTGCCGAAGGCCTGATCGCTCAAGTCCAGCCGGAGTGCTCAGCGACTGTCGCATCAGGAGTGGTCTTCTCGGCTGACCCACCCGGGGGAGGCACCCTGGAGAAGGGCTCAAGCGTCAACCTCCGCGTATCGCTCGGTCCCTGTCCGGGGTAGTGGCGTCACCGGCCCGGTGAGGTGAGGGAGCGCCGCTGTCGCGTCCCAGAAGTGCCTGCTTGAGAGTTCGGGCAGGCGTTGCGGCTGGTTCGTAGCGTTCAGAGGTCCTGTCGGGGTTGCTCTCGAAGTGCCTGCCGGCTCGGCTCGAGGTCGGGTTTGGCTTCCTAACGAACAGCGCTCTCGGCGGGGCTTCGCCGCGGTGTGGCTCGAAAGAGGAACGAGCACGAACGACTGCAAGTAGGAGTGCCCGCCGCGGTTCCCCACCCGTTGAGACCGGAGGAACCATGAGCGTGATGATCGGGGTCGACCCGCACAAGGCGACCCACACCGCTGTCGCGATCGACAGCAACGAGACCGAGCTCGACCGCAAGAAGGTCCGAGCCACGATCGCCCAGGTCGACCAGCTGTTGGCGTGGGCCGAGCCGCTCGGGCCGCGGACGTGGGCGATCGAGTCCGCCAACGGTCTCGGCTACCTGTTGTCTCAGCAGCTCGTCGCCGCAGGCGAGACCGTCCTCGACGTGCCCGCGACGTTGGCGTCGAGGACACGGGTGTTGGCGACGGGCCGATCGAACAAGAACGACCCGAACGACGCGCTGTCGGTCGCGGTCGCCGCGTTGCGATTCGATGGTCTGCGCGAGGTGAGCGGCGCCGGGCACGCCGAGGTGTTGCGTCTGTTGGCCAAACGCAACACCGACATCGGTGATCACCGTTGCCGGCTCGTGAGCCGGCTCCACGCACTGTTGGCCGAGCTCGCGGCGGGCGGGATCGCCAAGGAAATCAACGCTTCTGACGTCGACCGGTTCCTCGCCGAGCTCACCCCGACCACCCCGGTCGAGCAGGTCCGCTTCGACCTGGCCGTCGAACTGCTCGACGACATCCGCCGCCTCGATCGACAGCTGAAGGACTCCCATCGCCGGATCCGCCAAGCGATCGCGGCGTCGCAGACATCGCTGGTCGACATCTACGGGATCGGACCGATCATCGCAGCGATGCTCATCGGCTACTCGGGTGACATCGCCCGGTTTGCGAACCGTGACGCCTACGCGGCCTACAACGGCACCGCCCCGATCGAGTTCTCCTCGGGCGGGCGGACCGTTCACCGAGTGTCGAACCGCGGCAGCCGCCAACTCAACCACGCGCTGCACATGGCTGTGATCTGCCAGCTCCGACAGCCGAGCTCGGAGGGCCGCGCCTACTTCGAGCGGCGCGTCGCTGAAGGCAAGACCAAGAAGGAAGCCATCCGCGCCCTCAAGCGGCAGACCTCGAACCGGGTCTACCGCCACCTCGTCGCCGACGCCCAGCGTTAGCGGGCCCGGGAGGACAGACGGGAACGACTCGTTGGCCAGCGCGACCGGCTCACATCCCTGAACACCGGCTCTTCGCCAGGTCACTCCCGGACCCACCACCACGCTACGACCCCGCCCGCCGACGGGCCCGAGAAACGCGCCCCGACACACCTCGAACCAGCCCCTTGACACAAAGAGGATTCGGTAGGGGACGCTCGATATCGGTCCAGATCACGGTTCGCGTGGACGGCAGGTCGATGGTGTGCCCGGCGGCCGGGGTGGCCCGCAGCTCGAGAGCCCGGGTCGGAGATCGGCGATCCATCCAAGAATCCATCCAACAAACTGCCGAATACGGGCCAATTCGGGCCCGCACGGGCTGGACGAGCGTCCGAAGAAAGTCCTGCTAGATGGCACAAAATGCCACGGGTCGGACGGTAGTTAGCCGACTCATAATCCCTTGGTCGCGGGTTCGATCCCCGCCCGCCCCACCAACGTCGATCGTCAGGACGGCGAGCGGAGGGGATCGGTGGCGAAGTCGACCATCCCCGTGGCGAACGGCACCTCGGCCACGAAGCCGATGGCGTCGGCCGCGAGGGCCGGTGAGGCCACGACGTGGCGGACGTCGCCCGCCCGGTACTCGCCGGTGACGATCGGGGCGCAGCGCCCGGCGTCGAAGGCCCCGGCGAGGGTCGTCGCCATCTCCAGGACGGTGTGGGGGTGGCCGCTGGCGATGTTCAGCGGTCCCTGCCACGACGAGTCGAGGGCGAGGACGTTCGCCCGGGCCACGTCGGTGACGTGCACGAAGTCCCGGAGCTGGCCGCCGTCCTCGAAGACCCGTGGCGGCGAGCCGCGTTCGAGCGAGCTGCGGAAGAGGCTGGCGACGCCGGCGTACGGGCTCTGCTGCGGCATCCGCGGCCCGTACACGTTGTGGTAGCGGAGGGCACAGACCGTCGCCTCCGACTCCCGGGCGAAGGAGGTGGCGAGGTGCTCGGTGTGCAGCTTTGTCGCCGCGTAGACGTTGCGGGGGTCGACGGGCGCGTCCTCGGGCACCGTCGCCCACGCCAGCGCCTGGCCGCAGTGCGGGCACGGCGGCTCGAACCGGCCGGCGTCGAGCTCGGTGAGGGAGCGGGGCCCGGGGCGGACCGTGCCGTGCTCGGTGC
This sequence comes from Acidimicrobiales bacterium, assembly GCA_965279255.1. Lineage (GTDB taxonomy): Bacteria > Actinomycetota > Acidimicrobiia > Acidimicrobiales > Acidimicrobilacustridaceae > CAMFLJ01. The sequence goes on along the minus strand of OZ257146.1, from coordinate 2,231,594 downwards.
ACCGGTACCGGCCTTCCCCGTAGACGACCATCGAGGACGCCACGACCAGCCGCCCACGGAACTCGGCTCGCCAGAGCGCGCGCAGCAGCGCAGCGGTGCCGGCGTCGTTGTCGTCGACGTACCGCTCGACGTCGTCGAAGTCCACCCCGAGGCCCACCCTGGCCGCCTGGTGGCAGACGGCGTCGACACCGTCGACGGCGGCGGCCATGGCCTCCGGGTCCCGGAGCGACGCCACCCGGATGTCGGCGGCGGGATTGGCGAACTCGGGCATCCCGGGGTGCGCGGTGGGATCCAGGGAGTCGAGCACCACCACCTCGTCACCGCGGTCGATCAGGCGGTCGACGATGTGGCTCCCGATGAAGCCCAGCCCACCCGTCACCAGGACCTTCACGGGTGCCACCTCCTCCGGCTCACCACGGCGACCTCAGGAAGGCGACGAGGGCGATGGTCGTGAGGCCCTGCAGCGCGAGCCATCCCCGTCCCCTCCGTCCGGACTCGAGGGCGAGCACCCCGCCGGCGACGAGCACCAAGGGCATGAACGGCTGCCAGATCCGCTCGGTCTCGGCCAGCGACAGGCCACTCAGGTCGGCGAGCGCCACCGCGGCGAGGCCTCCGCCGACGAGCAGCCACGTCCCCCGGTGGCGGAGCCGGGCGAGGGCGACGGCGGTGGCCGGTCCGACCGCCACGGCGAAGGCGACGAGGTTGCCGATCACGAAGTACCCGTAGGGCCGGACCCGGGCCAGGTTGTCGTCGTAGACGTCCTTGGTCGCGAACAGCCCGCCCAGCCACGAGTACCCCCAGGCCAAGGGGAGGGCCAGGGCCGCGAGGCCACCGGCTGCCGTCCAGGCCGCGACACCCCACCGGCGCCGGGCGATGATCACGGGGATGACGGCCACCGCCATGAGGGCCAGGCCGTGGGAGAACAACATCGCCGCCCCCAGCAGGGCGCCGCCGCCGAGCGCCCACCACCTCGACGCCCGACGGTTGCGGCCGGTCGCGATCACGACGAGGGCCGCGCCGCACAGGGCGATCCCGCCGAACACCACGTCGGCGTTGGTGTGCCACACCGCGGCAGGGGCGACGACGACGAAGCCGGCGGCGGCCCGGGCCCGTGCCTCGCCCGCGACCTCCCGCAACGCGACGAGCACGGCCGCGGCGGCCGCAGCGACACCGAGCATGGCGAGCCCGACCTCGCCGGCCGTACCTCCCAACCCGACACGGTCCTGGGCCCACAACAGGACGGTCATCCCCGGCGGGTGGGCCGACAGGTGGGTGGGGTAGTCGTGCTGGCGGACGGTGTAGTCGCGCAGGAAGCCGCCGAGGCCCTGCTCCTCGACGAAGGGCACGTACCGGCCGTAGTCGCCGTGGATGTTCTGCCAGGTGTCCGGTGGTGGCTCGACGGCACCGAGCGCGAGCGAGAGACCGACGGCGGAGAGCATCACCACGGCGCACAGCGCGATCCAGCCGAGGCGGCGTCCGGCCCAGGGCACGAGCACCACGCACGCCGCGGTCACCAGGGCGGCCGCGAGCAGGGCGGGGCTGAGCCGGAGGTGCCACACGCCGTAGAACGGCACGGCGTCGACGTAGAGGGGCTCCGGTGCATCCCGGACGACGCGGAGCCCCCACACCCGACCGACGACGACCAGGGCGACCCAGACGCCGATCCCGATGGCCGTCAGGCGCCGACCGACCCCGTCGGCGTGCACCGGGGCGGACTCGGGGTGGCCTCGCTCCGTCGTGACGGTCACGATGAGCGAGGCAACCGGACCACGAAGCTGCAGCCAGCGCCCTCGTTGCCGACCTGGATCGATCCGTCGTGGGCCTCGACGAGGCCCTTGGCGATCGCCAGGCCGAGGCCGCCGCCGCGGCTGTCCCTGCTGCGAGCGGCGTCGCTGCGGAAGGCCACGTCGAACACCCGGGTGAGGTCGGGCTCGGGGATGCCACCGCACTGGTCGCTGACCACGATCGTGGCCTCCTCCGGCCCGGCCCGGCCGACGACCATCACGTCTCCGCCACTCGGGGTGTGACGGATCGCGTTGTCGAGGAGGTTGTGCAGCACCCTCGTGACCTCCTGGGCGGCGACCTCCATGCTCGGGAGCTCGTCGACGTCGTCGACGAGGCGCACGCCCTTCAGGTCGGCGTGGGTCCGAGCGGCGAGCACCGCATCGGCCACGACCTCGGTGAGGCAGACGGGCCGCCGGTCGAGCACCAGCGTGCCGCTGTTGATCCGCGAGAGCTCGAAGAGGTCGTCGACCAGTGCGGTGAGCCGCTCGGCGTCGCGACGCAGCTGCGAGTGGTAGCGGCCGACGGTCGCGGGATCGGTGACGATCTCGTCGTCGAGGGCCTCGGCCATGGCCCGGATCGTGGCGAGCGGGCTGCGGAGGTCATGGGAGACCCAGGCGATGATCTCCCGCCGTGAGGTCTCGAGCGCCCGCTCCCGACGGCGCGACTCCTCAAGGCGGTGCGACACGTCGGCGAGCTGTGCGGCCAGCTGGCGCATCTCGTCGGGCCCTTCGACGAGGACGCTGTCGAGGGTGCCGCCGGCCGCGAGCAGCTCGGCCAGGTCACCGACGCCGCGGCGACCGCGGCCCATCTCCTCGCCCATCTGCACCGCGGCCCCGACGGCGATGGCGGTGCTCACCGCGATGACCACGATCAGCGCCGAGAGGTCGTGCCCGGAGATGAACATGGCGGCGGCGGCCACCAGGATGCCGACCACCAGCACGATCACCGACGAGAGGGCGATGACCAGGGCCTGGGCCCGGGTCGACCGGCCGCTGAACCGGCGGAGGACGAAGGCGCCGCCCAGCGACGCGAGCAGGGCGCTCCCGCCGGCGATGGCGACGGTGATGACCGTGTCGCGGGCCGACCAGCCCGACGCGGCGGCGAAGACCGCCGCGGCGATGGCGCCGACCCCGGCGATGGCCGCCGACCACCGCATGGCGGGCCTCACGGCTCGAACCTGTAGCCCGTGCCGCGGACGGTGACGAGGTGACGGGGGTCGGAGGGGTCGTTCTCGAGCTTCTCCCTGAGGCGGCGGACGTGGACGGTGACGGTGGCGGTGTCACCGAAGGTCCAGCCCCACACGGACTCGAGGAGCTCCTCGCGCCGGAAGGCCCGACGCGGGTTGGCGAGGAAGTGGACGAGGAGGTCGAACTCCTTGGAGGTGAGGGCGACGGCCTGCCCTTCACGCTCGACCTCGTGAGCGACGAGGTCGACCTCGACCCCGCCACCGCGGAGGACCTGGACGCCGTTGTCGCTGATCCCGCCCTTGGCCCGGCGCAGCACGGCCTTGACCCGGGCCGTGAGCTCCCGGGGGGAGAACGGCTTGGTCACGTAGTCGTCGGCGCCGAGCTCGAGGCCGGCGATGCGGTCGTCCTCCTCGCCCCGCGCGGTGAGCATCACCACGGGGATGGGTGCGGCCTGCCGGAGCCGGCGGCACACCTCGAGCCCGTCGAGCACCGGGAGCATCAGGTCGAGCACGACCAGGTCCGGCAGGGTCTCGAGGGCGAGGGCGAGGCCGGTCGCCCCGTCGGTCGCCAGGTCGACCTCGAACCCCTCTCGCTCGAGGTAGCGGGCGACCACCTCGGCCAGGGCGGAGTCGTCGTCGACGACGAGAACTCGCGTCGCTTCCGGTCGATCGAACGTGGTCTCTCGCTCCTCGGGCACGGGCCCACTGTCGTCGATGCATCCGCTTCCGTGAGGCGGAACGGATGGAAGTTTCTCTACCCGTAAGGCGACGGCGGTTGTTTCGCGAACCGTTAGCCGTTTGCCGTTCCCGTTCCGGAGAGGCGTGCGTAGGTTCGCTCGCATGACTCCTCGAACGAGCCTCCTCGTGATGGCCAAGGCTCCTGTCGCCGGCCGCGTGAAGACCCGCCTGTGCCCTCCGTTCCGACCCGACGAGGCGGCGGCGCTGGCGGCGGCCGCCCTGGCCGACACGCTCGACGTCGTGCGGGCGTGCAGTGCCGAGCGGAGGGTCCTGGCCCTCGACGGCGAGCCCGGGGACTGGTTGCCGGAGGGGTTCGAGGTCGTGGCGCAGCGCGGTGAGTCCTTCTCGGACCGGCTGGCGGCGGCGTGGTCGGTGATCGACGGGCCCTGCCTCCAGATCGGGATGGACACGCCCCAGGTCACGCCGGCCCTGCTCGACCACGGGCTGGACGCCGTGACCCTCCGGGCCGACGCGGCACTCGGCCCGGCTGTCGATGGCGGGTGGTGGGCGATCGGGATGCGCCGTCCGGTCCCGTCGGTCTTCGCCGGGGTGCCGATGAGCACGGGCTGGACCGGAGCGCGGCAGGCCGACGCGCTGCGTCGTCACGACCTCGAGCCAGAGCTCCTGCCGGCGCTGGTCGACGTCGACACGGTCGAGGACGCCGTTGAGGTCGCCGCGCTCATCCCTCGGAGCAGGACGGCCGCCCAGCTGGCGCTGATCGTCGAGCGGCTCGAGCGACGCGCGTCCCCGTCCCCGGTGGCGGTCCGGTGAACCGCTCCCGACTCGAAGCCGCTGGGCACCGCGCCGCGGAGAAGCGGGACGCCGCGCTCGCCCGGCCCGCCCACGACGACCGGACGGCGGCGCTGCTCGGCCTCGCCCTCGGGCTGACGTTCTCCGTCTGCTTCGTGACGGGCCTCTACTCCCATCTGCTCCAACAGCCCCCCACGTGGATCACGGTGCCGCCGTCGCCGGCCGGCCTGTACCGCATCACCCAGGGCCTGCACGTGGCGACCGGCATCGCGTCGATCCCCCTCCTCCTGGCGAAGCTCTGGTCGGTCTACCCGCGGCTGTTCGCCTGGCCCCCGTTCCGGAGCCTCGGCCAGCTCATCGAGCGCCTCGCCCTGGTCGTGCTCGTGGCCGGCTCGCTGTTCATGCTGTTCAGCGGCCTCGCCAACGTCGAGCGGTGGTATCCGTGGCGCTTCTTCTTCCCCGCCGGCCACTACTGGGCGGCGTGGATCACCATCGGTGCGCTGGTCGTGCACATCGGCGCCAAGCTCCCGGTGGTGCGCCGGGTCCTCTCACGGGGAACGGTCGACGAGGAGCCCGCTGCGCCGGAGCCCGGCGTCCTCACCCGACGGGGCTTCCTCGGGGCCACCGTGGCCGCCACCGGCCTCCTGACGCTGTTCACCGTGGGTCAGACCGTGGGCCCGCTCCGTCGGCTGGTGCTCTTCGCGCCGCGGCGACCCGACATCGGGCCCCAGGGCCTGCCCGTCAACGCCACCGCCGGCGAAGCGGGCGTGCTCGACGCTGCCACCGCCGATGACTACCGGCTCCGGATCACCGGCGCCGGCGAGGACCTGGTGCTCACCCGGGCCGACCTCGAGGCGATGGATCGCACCCAGGCCGTGCTCCCGATCGCGTGCGTCGAGGGATGGAGCGCCTCCGCCCGGTGGGGCGGGGTGCCCATCGGTGCCCTGTTGGAAGCGGCGGGGGTCGAGCGGGGGAGCGGCGTCACGGTCGACGTGAGGTCGCTCGAGCGCAACGGCCTCTACGGCCAGTCGGTGCTCGCCGGCGATCAGGTGTGGGCCGACGACACCCTGCTCGCCCTCACCATCGACGACGAGGACCTGCACGTCGACCACGGCTTCCCGTGCCGTCTGATCGCAGGGAACCGACCCGGGGTGCTGCAGACCAAGTGGGTCGGCGAGCTGGTGATCCGATGACCGACCACGAGGTGGAGACCCGCCGGGGGCCGTCGTTCTGGATCGGCCTCGTGGTCGGCGGAGCGGTGATGGCCTACGGCCTGGTCGGCCTGCTCGGTGCGTCCGACGCCACCCAGCCCCGCAACCTCGGCGCCTTCTTCCTGGGCGCCGCCATCGTCCACGACGCCATCGTCGCCCCGGTCGTCGTGCTCGTGGGCTGGCTCATCGCCCGCCTGCTGCCCCCGTTCGTGCGGCCGCCGGTGTGGTTCGCGCTCGCGCTGAGCGGCCTGCTGGTCGCGTTCACGTGGCCGTTGGTGCGGGCCTGGGGCCGGCGGGCCGCCAACCCGACCCTTCTGCCGCTCGACTACGGGCGGAACGTGGTGATCGCCCTCGTCGTCATCTGGGTCGTCGCCCTGGCGGAGATCGCCCGACGCGTCGTCGTCCACCGGGGGGCGAGATGAGCGTGCTCCTCCGCTTCCGTCACGGCGCCACCCGCGACCTGCCCACCGGGGACTGGGACTCGCCCGCCCGCCCCGAGGAGCTCGAGCTCCTGCGCGACATGGACGGCCCGGTGCTCGACCTCGGGTGCGGTCCTGGGCGGCTGGTGGCCGCCCTGGCCGAGATGGGCACCCCCGCGCTCGGCGTCGACGCCTCGCCGGTCGCGGTCGAGTCCGCCCGGCGACGTGGAGCGACCGTGCTCCAGCGTTCGCTCTTCGACGCCCTCCCCGGCGAGGGGCGATGGCGCTCGGTGCTGCTCTTCGACGGCAACGTCGGGATCGGCGGCGACCCGGTCTGCCTCCTCCGGCGCATGGCGGCGCTGCTCGCCGTGGGTGGGAGGGCCATGGTCGAGGTGGATCCTCCCGGCAGCCCCACGATGGCGTCCGAGGCGCGCCTCGAGCGGGCCGGTGAGATCACCGAGTGGTTCCCGTGGGCGTGCGTCGGCGCCGACGAGCTCGACCTCGTCGCGGCCGACACCGGGTTGCGGCGGACGGAGTGGCGTTCGGTGGACGGTCGTTGGTTCGCCTTGCTCCGAAAGGACGCGCTCACGTGATCGATGTCGTCCTCCCCGTGCTCGACGAGGTCGAGGCCATCGCCTGGGTGCTCCCGCGCGTGCCGGTCGGCTACCGCCCGATCGTCGTCGACAACGGCTCGACCGACGGTTCCGCCGAGCTCGCCCGCGAGCTGGGTGCGGTGGTGGTCTCCGAGCCGCGCCGGGGCTTCGGGGCTGCCTGCTTCGCCGGCCTGCAACGGTCCGAGGCCGACGTCGTGTGCTTCATGGACTGCGACGCGTCGATGGACCCCGGTCACCTCCCGTCGGTGGCGGGGCCCGTCGTGGCCGGCGAGGCGGACCTGGTCCTCGGCGCCCGGAAGGCGGAGCCGGGAGCGTGGCCGCCGCACGCCCGGATCGCGAACTGGTGGCTGGCCGGCGCCGTAGGTCGACGGACGGGCGCGGCCCTGACCGACCTCGGCCCGATGCGGGCGGCCCGTCGGGCCGACCTGTTGGACCTCGGCCTCCGCGACCGGCGGTCGGGATGGCCGTTGGAGATGGTGCTGGCGGCCGGCGGTGCCGGTTGGCGGATCACCGAGCGCCCGGTCCCGTACCTGCGCCGAGCAGGGGCCAGCAAGGTCACAGGGACCCTTCGGGGCACGCTCCGGGCGGTCGGTGACATGAGCGCGCGCCTTCGCGAGCACGACCGCACCCACCCCCGTCCCTCGCCTCTGGGCGAGCGACACCATCCACGAGAGGAAGGGCCCACATCATGGCGATGACCGAGCAGACCCCGCGCGCCGATGTCGGCGTCTTCGGCGGTTCGGGGTTCACCCACCTGCTGGACGACACCGAGACCGTCGAGGTCGAGACCGCTTGGGGCTCACCGTCGGGGCCCGTCACCATCGGCACCGTCGCTGGTCGGCGGGTGGCCTTCCTCGCCCGCCACGGCACCTCCCACCAGCACCCGCCCCATCGGGTGAACTACCGCGCCAACGTGGAGGCCATGCGCCTGCTCGGCGTGGGCGCCCTGTTCGCGCCGTTCGCCGCCGGCTCGTTGCGTCCGGAGATCCGACCCGGCGAGCTGGTCGTGGTCGATCAGTTCGTCGACCGGACCTCAGGACGGGCCGAGACCTTCCACGACCACTTCCCCGACGGGCCACAGCACCTCACCCTCCCCGACCCCTACGACGCCGGGTTGCGGGCGGCGCTGCTGGACGCCGCGGTCGACTCCCCGGCGGTGGTGCACGACGGCGGGACGGTCGTGGTGGTGAACGGACCGAGGTTCTCGACCCGGGCCGAGTCCCGTTGGTACCGCGAGCAGGGGTGGGACGTGGTCAACATGACCCAGCACCCGGAGGCGGTGCTGGCCGCCGAGGCCGGCCTGCCCTACGCGGGGCTGGCGATCGTCACCGACCACGATGCCGGTGTGGAAGGGGACCCAAGCGTGGAGCCGGTGACCCAGGAGGAGGTGTTCGCCGTCTTCGAGCGATCGATCAGCACCGTGCGGACCCTGCTCCTGCTTGCGATCTCCGAGCTCACTCCGCTCTCGATGGCAGCTCGTCGGTGACGCCGGCGCCCCGGGTCCCGACCCGCTGGTAGGTGGTGACCGACGAACGGCCCATCACGAGCTCGGCGGCGACCGCCGCCAGGAGGCCCGGCACCACGAACCCCGGGTGCCCGGTGGCCTCGGCCACGAACATCACGGCGGCGAGCGGCACCCGGTAGCCGGCACCCAGGAACGCGGCGACGCCGATGACGGTGAACAGGCTGGTCTGCAGCTCGTGGACCGCCCCCCCGACGAGGCGTCCGAGCAGGGCCCCGGCCACGACGAGGGGCACGAAGAGGCCACCGACACCCCCACCTCCGATCACCGCGGTGGTGGCCAGGCACCGCACCGCGAGCAGCACGGCGACGGCCCAGAGCGCCCGATCGGGGTCGGCCGCCCAGGTGAGGGCCTCGTACCCGGGCCCGAACGCCAGCGGCGAACCGGTGGCCCACTGGCTGATCACGATGAGGATGGCGATGGTCCCGCCCGCGACCGTCACCCGTTGCCAGGCCGGGGTCCGGTTCGCCCGCTCCTTCGCCCACCGGACCCCTCTGGCGAACAGTCGGGCGCCCAGCCCGGCTCCGGCCCCGAGGGCGAGGGCGACGAGCAGGTCGACGTAGTTGAACGGCGGGGCGGAGTTGATCGGGAAGAGCGGATCGGTCCCGTGGAAGGCGGCGAAGGTCAGGTAGCCGCTGGCTGCGCCCACGAGCGACGGGATCAGCATGTGGCGGGCGAACTCGTCCTGGTACGGCACCTCCAGGGCGAACACGGCCCCGGTCGCAGGAGCCTTGAAGATGGCGGCCACACCTGCGGCGGCGCCGGCCACCAGCAGGACCCGGCGGTCGTCGGCGGCGAAGAAGCGGCGAGCGGCCTGCTGCACGCGGGTGCCGATGTTGGCGCCGATGTTGATCGACGAGCCCTCGAGCCCCATGGCCCCGCCGAGGCCGAGGGTGGCCACGGCGCCCAGGGTCCGCGCCACGAAGGCCCGGCTGGGTAGGGGATAGGTGGGGTCGTGGAAGGCCTTCAGGTACTCGTCGGCGGTGGAGGGTGACACGCCGCCCCCGATCCACCGGAGGACCAGGGCCGTGATCAGCAGCCCGAGGGCGGGGGCACCGGCGACGATCCAGAGAGGGAGCTCGGCGACCCGCTCCTCGAGCCCGATGATCACGGTCTCGAGGATCGCCACACCGGCGCCGGTGGCCACGCCGACGACGGCGGCGAGGAGGACGACCTGCCAGCTCCGTCGGGCCAGGGTGCCGAGCTCCTCACGGCGGCCGACGAACAGCTCCTTGTACCGGTGAGGGCGACTGGTCAGGAGCCCCATCCGAGCCTCCACGCATCCTCGGCCGACTCGCCTGCGGCAGCGGCGAACTCACCGAGCGCGGCGGCGACGTCGGCGGCGCGGCCGGGCGGCAGGTGCCCGAGGACCGTCTCGATCTCGGAGCGGCGCCGGGCCATCACCCGACGCAGCGCCGTGCGCCCGGCGCTGCCGATCGACAGGGCGACGTTGCGGCGGTCGTCGGTGGCCTCGGAGCGCACCAGGAGCCCCTTCTCCACCATCCGGTCGACCACGCGTGTGGCGTTCGACGGGTGCACGTCGAGCGCGACGGCCAGGTCGCCCGGACCGGACACCCGTCCATCGGCCACGAGCACCAGGGCCCGGAACTGGACGAGGGTGATCTCGTCGTCGAGCACGGCGATCGAGCGCGCCGCGATCCCGACGAGGGCCCGCGAGGCGGACATGGCGGCCTCGACGGCCTGGTCGTGGGGCTCGGCCGCCGGTGAAGGAGGACGGCTCGGTGTCATGGTTGCGCTATCGCAATGATCGCCATGGCGCAAAGATAGCGCGACGGCCCGCCGATCCGACCGCCCGCTCCACGACACACCGCCCGACCCCGGATCCGACGGCTCGCTGGCCAGTGGCCGCACGAGGCCAGGGGTAGGGTCTGGCCATGGCGACCCACGACGTCGCGCCCGGCGCATCGGGCGGCATCGAGGGCCCCGCCGACGGGTCGGGGGGCGACGACACCGACCTCCTGGCGGCGATCCTGGCCGATCCGACCGAGGCCGCCGCCGACCCGTCCGACTCGTCCGACCTGCCGGAGCCCGCCGACCCGTCCGAGCCCAGCGGCCCCGCCGTGCGCAGCGGGCCCGGCGTCGACGACGGTCACGAGCCGATCACCTGCTGGCTGCTGGTGGCCGCCGCGGCCGTGGGCCTCGTCCTCCTGGTCACCCTCGTCGTGAAGGTCATGACCTGGGACTGGATCGCCGTCGGTGACTACGGCACCATCCGCCTCCACACCCTCGACGTGGGCACGTCGCACACCCCGCTCCTCGGCGTCTACTCCCGTTGGGGCTGGAACCACCCGGGCCCACTGCTCTTCTACGCGCTGGCGCCGTTCCTGCGCCTCAGCGGGGGCGACGGCCACGGGCTCCTGCTCGGCGCCCTGGTCGCCAACACCGCGGCCGTGGTCGGCACCCTCTGGGTGGCGGCCCGCGCCGGGCGTCGATGGCTCGCCCTCACCGCCGTGGTGCTGGCCCTGCTGATCTGCGGCCTCGACACCGCCGGCCTGATCGACCCCTGGAACCCGTACACGCTGATCGTCCCGCTCTTCGCCGCCGCCATTGCCGCGTGGCGCACGGCGCTCGGCGACCGGGTGGCCGCCGTCGTCCTGATGATCGCCGGCAGCTTCGCCGTGCAGAGCCACGTGCTGGCCGGTCCGCCGGTGGTCGTGCTGCTCGGCGTCGGGGTGGTGGGCCTCGGCCTCCGCTGCTGGCGGGGGCCCGATCGTCGCCACGACCGGTTCAGCGCGCTCATCGCCGTCGGCGTGGGCCTCGTGCTGTGGATCCCGCCGATCATCGAGCAGTTCACCCACTCGCCGGGCAACCTCGGCCAGATCATCGACTTCGCCCTCCACGGAGACGAGACCCCTGTGGGCTGGGCCGTCGGCGCCCGGGTCGTGGGCCGGGCCCTGTCGCTGCCGCCGACGTGGATCACCGGCGGGCTCTCGAGCGAGCTCCGGCCCATCCCGTGGGCGCTGTTCGGGCTGCTCGCCGCCACCCTCTGGGCCTGGCGGCGGCGCTGGACCAGCGAGCTCGTGCTGTGCATCACCACCCTCCTGCTCACCCTCGCCGCCTTCGTGGGCTCGGCGCGGGTCACCGGCGTGGCCTTCCCCTACCTGTTCCGCTGGGTGTGGGTGGTCGGGGCGCTGGCGTGGCTGTGCATCGTGGCGGTGGTGGTGGCCGAGCTGCGGGCCCACTGGAGCTGGGCCCGGTTCGCCCCGGCCGCCCTGGCCGGCGGCACCATCGTCGTGCTGCTCGTGCTCATCGTGAGGGGGCCCGACCTCACCGACCTGAAGCGGGTCGACGCGCCGCTGCGGGCGGTGTCGAGCGTGATCGATCCCACCATGGACGCGCTGCGCGAGGCCCCCGGCCCGGTCGTGATGACGCCCACCGCCTTCGGCATCGACTCGTCGCTCGGCATCGAGCTGTTGGGCCGCACCGCGGACGCCGGCCTCGACGTCGGGTTCCCGTCCGACCTGGCCTACGTCTTCGGTTCCCATCGCACCGTCGACCCGGCCACCGCCCAGCGAGAGCTGGTGCTGGCCTCGGGCCCCGAGCGGGCCACCTACGCGGCCGACCCGAACTACGTGGTCGTCGCCGAGTTCGAGCCGCTCACCCCCGAGGAGTGGGCCGAGTTCGACAAGCTGAACGCCATCGACTGGGGGAGCCGGCCCGACGGGGCCACCAACCCCGGGCCCGAGTACCGCCGGTACCAGGAGCTCTCCGACAGGGCGTACACCGCGCTGACGGTGTTCATGTCGGTCGGTCCGCCTCCTCCCGAGGGCTGACCCGCGGGCCCACCGGCCCGGCCTCGGTCAGCGGCGGTGGACGATGGCCACCCAGGTGTCGGGCAGAGGATCGGTGGCCAGCACGCGGCTGGCGTCGAACAGCCAGCTCAGCACCGCCTCTGGATCGGTGCCGTTGGGCAGCGACAGCACCAGGCCGCGGCGGGGGTGGTCGGAGAGCACCGTGGCGCCCTCGGGGGGCACGACCCCGGCGTCGCGCAGGGTGAAGCGGGCCTTGGGGCCGCCGGGGTGCTGGATGCCGACCGAGTCGCGCTCGGACTTGCGGGCCGTGACCTCACCGGGCACCCACGTGCCGACCGGGATTCGGGGCCCGCGGGCGGTGAGGAAGTTGAACACCCCGGCCCGGGCCGGCGGGGCGTCGGGCATCTGGTCCTCGTCGGGCTCGACGGCCTGGATGTTGACCCAGCCGTCGCGCTCGCGGCCGAGCTCGCGCAGCACGCCGAGGAGCTCGGCGGGGTCGCTGCGGAAGAAGTGGACAACGTCGGTGCGGCGGCTCACGTCGGGGCCGGTGCCGTCAGCTCTCGCCCAGCCAGAGGGCGGCCCGGTCGAGCAGGTAGGTGCTGACCTCGTGGCAGGTGTCGAGCACCTCGCACAACTGCTCCTGGCCGAGGTAGATGCGGTCGAGCCCGACCTGCACCCGCGACACGATCGTGAGGCTGCGCTCCGGCGCGTCGGTGACGGCGGCGAAGGAGTCGATGGCCGACACCTCGAGAGGGAGGTCGATGCCGCCGAGGCCGGCCAGCTCGGTGGCGAGCACCAGCAGGTCGGGGGCCTGGCGCAGCGGCGGAAGGGCCCAGGTGAAGATGAGCGGGAACGAGAACCCCTCGATGGGATCGGCGCCGTCGGGCTGCTCGAGCATGCGGTCCTCGAAGCCCAGCATCGTGCGGGGGTCGACCTCGAGGGCGAGGTGGAGGTCGAGCGGCCCGCCGCACGCGTCCTCCGGGTGGAGGTCGATCTCCCACGCCTGGCGCAGTGAGTACGTCTCGACGTAGTGGCGCTCGTCGTGCACGTGGAACGCGTGGTCGACGGCGTGGTCCTTCAGGTCGGCGACGAAGCCGGGGACGTCGATGATGGCCACGGGCCGGGTGCTCCTGCAGTGGGTCGGTCGGGTCCCAGCCTGCCACGCGCCGCAGGGGGCGGCTACCGTCGCCGCCCGTGGACGACGCGACGTTGCTCGAGGTCCTCGACGAGACGTCGACGGCGATCCGTACCGCCCTGGGCGACCTCGACGACTGGGGCCTGGCGGGAACCCGGGCCGGGCAGTACCTCTCCGACCTGGCCGCCGACGAGGCGGCGCTGGCCGTGCTCGAGCGGGCGGGCTTCGGCGTGCTCTCCGAGGAGTCCGGCCGCCACCGGCCCGGCGCCGACATCACCGTGGTGATGGACCCCCTCGACGGCTCGACCAACGCCAGTCGAGGCATCCCCTGGTTCGCCACCAGCCTCTGCGCGGTCGACGCTGACGGGCCCCGCGCCGCCCTCGTGATCAACCTGGCGTCAGGCATGCGCTTCGAGGCGGTCCGCGGCGCGGGCGCGACCTGCGACGGCGTGGCCCTCAGCCCGTCGGGCTCCACCGTGTTGCGGGAGTCCATCGTCGCCCTCTCCGGGTACCCGCCGCACTGGCTGGGCTGGAAGCAGTTCCGGGCGCTCGGGGCCTGCGCGCTCGACCTGTGCGCCGTCGCCGGCGGGGTGGTCGACGGCTACATCGACTGCTCCTGGAACGCCCACGGCTCGTGGGACTACCTCGGTGGCCTGCTCGTGTGCCGGGAGGCCGGGGCCCTGGTGAGCGACCTCGACGGCCGCGACCTCGTGACCTTCGAGCACGCCGAGAGGCGCACCCCGATCGCGGCGGCCACCCCCGAGCTGTTGGCCGAGCTGCTCGACGCCCGCCGGTCCGTAGGCTGAGGCCGTGTCCTCGGTCCCCTACGGCGTGGAGCTCCATCGGGTGGCGCTGCGCGTGTACCGCTCGCTCCCGACCATGGCCCGCCGCTGGTTGGTGCGCCTCATCGCCCCCAAGTTCACGGTCGGGGCCACTGCGGTGATCGAGCGGCCCGATGGCCACATCCTCCTGGTGCGCCAGTCGTACCGGAACCGATGGGGCGTGCCCGGCGGGCTGTTGAAGCGCGGCGAGGACCCGTCGGTGGGTGTGCGCCGCGAGGTGTTCGAGGAGATCGGCCTCGCCATCGAGCTCGACGGTCCGCCGGCAGTCGTCGTCGACGCCGTGCCCCAGCGGATCGACATCGTCTACAGCGCCCGGCCGGTGGCCCTCGCCCAGGTCGGCGAGGTGCGGCCCTCGTCACCCGAGATCGTCGAGGTGAGGTGGTTCGCACCCGACGCCCTCCCGGAGCTGCAGTTCGAGACGGCCGACGCGATGGTGGCGCTGGCCCGCCAACGTCCGACGCCGGTCGACACCGAGCACCGCCTCGACTGAGGGTGGGTCGGCTCAGCCGGCCAGGCGTCGCCGCCCGTCGGTGAAGAAGGCCAGAGCGGCCGCGGGGTCGAGGGGCGGTCCGGCCGGGGTGCTGGCGCCGAACGGCTCGTTCCAGAACGGGTCGCCGTCGGTGGGCAGCGTCCACGGGCCCACGTAGAGGTAGGGGAGTGGGTGCTCGTCGTCGCCCGGGGAGCCGCCGTAGTTGACCTCGTCGAGGGTGACGGCGAGGTCGAAGTGCTCCGGCCACAGCTGGGCGACGGGCGCCTCGGCCGTGGGCCCGGTGGCGGTCGCGGTCGAGCCGATGAGCCGGGACAGCGCGTCGGCGACGGCGGCGAAGACATCGGCGAGCTCGGCGGCGGAGCCGGGATCGAGGTCGAGCGGTCGATCCGGCTCGAGCGGCGTGGACGGCGTGTAGACGTCGGCCGGGGCTCCCGGTCGGATGCCGACGAACGCGGCGGCGTCGCCGACGGTGGTGAGCGGCGTTCGACGCTCGAGGCCGTCGTCGTCGACCACCAGGTCGGTGCCGTCGACCCGGATGCGCCGGGTGCCGTCGGGCCCCGGGAAGGGCGGCGTGGCGAATCCGCCGGGCGCGGCCCGCAGGCCGATGCGCCCGGTGGCGCCGTGCAGCGCGGCACCCAGGACGTGCTCCGCGACGGCGTGGAGGGAACGACGGGTCCGCTCGAGCGGGGTCGGGCTGGAGGAGGTCATGGCGCTCCGATCATCGGGTCGACCCCACGGTAGGGCGGGTTAGGGGGAGGCAAAGTCCAGGTTCGAGGATGGCAAAGCGGTTCAGGTCCAGCCGTCGGGGTGTCGATCCGACCGGGTCGGAACTCGGACCGAGGGGTGCACATGAACCGGAAGCTGGCGGTGGCGGGCTCGTTGGCCGCAGCGGTGGCGTTCGTCTCGGGCGCGGTGATGGTGGGCACGCTGTTGAGCGCCCCGCCGGACGAGTTCCCATCCCCAGACCTGGCGGCCGACGGCCTCGGTGCCGAGTCGTCCACGGTCACGTCACTCGATCCCGTGGTCGTCTACCAGGACGAGTACGAGTACGTCGTCACGGGTGGTGGGGCCACGCCCGTGAGCTCCGCGTCGGGGGCCGCCGGCACCGACGAGGTCGCCGGTCCGGCTGCGGCGCCCCAGGGCACGTCCGGCCCGGCGCCGGCGGCGGCACCCGCCCCCGCCCCTGCCGTCACCGGTCCGCCCGTCACCACCGCGCCGGCCCCGGTCACCACCACGACGACGCGCCCGCCAGGTGTGCCGCGGGACTGGCCGGCCGACAAGCCCATCCCTCCGATGCCGGCCGGATGCCGCGGCGGGCAGCTCGAGGACAACGGCGTCTGGAACTGCCAACACTGAGCCGGCGAAGGAGCGGCCGGCAGCCGTCGGTCCTCTCAGATCAGGAGGCCGAACGCCCGGTGGTCGGTGACCCACGCCGGCACGTCGTGGCTCGGCAGCGGCTCGGTCCACAGGAAGCCCTGCGCCCGGTCGCAGCCCATGGCGTGGAGGGCACGCAGCTGAGCGTCGGTCTCGACGCCCTCGGCCACGGTGTGGAGCCCCACGGCGTGGGCCAGGCCGATGATGGCCTCCACGATGGCGTGGTCGTTGGCGTCCGACTCCTCGCCGAGACGGCTCACGAACGACCGGTCGACCTTGAGGCCCGAGGCCGGCAGGTCCCGCAGGTAGGTCATCGATGAGTAGCCCGTGCCGAAGTCGTCGATGGCGACCGCGTAGCCGAGGCCCCGCAGCTCGCGCAGCCGGGCGATGGCGTGCACGGGGTCGGCCATCAGCGCGGTCTCGGTGATCTCCAGCTCCACCGCGGTGGGCTCGATGCCGGCGTCGGTGAAGGCGCTGTGGACGCTGTCGACGATGCAGGGCCGGGCGAGCTGGTGAGCCGAGAGGTTGACCGAGATGTGGTCGGGGCAGCCGACCGGGTGGTCTCGGCGCCAGGCGGCGAGCTGCTCACCGGCGGCCCGCAGCACCCACTCGCCCAGGGGCCGGATCAGCCCGGTGTCCTCGGCCAGGCCGATGAAGTCGTCGGGCATGACGATGCCGTGGTCGGGGTGGCGCCACCGCATCAGCGCCTCGAGGCACACGACCGGCACCGCACCGGCCACCGGCTTCAGGCTCACGATCGGGTGCCACGCCAGCTCGAACTCGTCGTTGTCGAGGGCCCGGCGCAGGTCGTTCGAGGTCTCGAGGCGCCGCACCGCGTTGCGCCGCATGTGGTCGTCGAACAGCTCGTAGCGCGCCCGCCCCGCCTCCTTGGCCACGTACATGGCTGCGTCGGCCTCCCGCAGGAGGGCGCGCGGTGACTCGGCCTGGCCCCGGTGCACCGTGATGCCGATGCTGGCGGTCACGTAGGTCTGGACGGACTCGAGGTCGAACGGTGAGTGCATGGCCTCGGCCAGCCGCTCGGCCAGCTCGACGGCGGCCTCCTCGTCCGGGAGGTCGACGCACAGCACGGCGAACTCGTCACCCCCGAGGCGGGCGACGGTGTCGGCGCCTCGCACGGTCGACCGCAACCGGTCGGCCACCGCGATCAGGAGCTGGTCACCGACGTCGTGGCCGAGCGCGTCGTTGAGGAGCTTGAAGCCGTCGAGGTCGACCAGGAGCACGGCGAGGGCGCGGCCGTTGCGGAGCGCCCGAACGGCGTGCTCGAGCCGGTCGTACAACAGCACCCGGTTGGGCAGTCCGGTAAGTGGGTCGTGCAGGGCCTGCTCGAGCAGTCGGAGGCTGGCGTGCTGGTGGTCGAGGGCCGCGGCGGCGATGTTGGCCATGCTCTGGAGGAAGTCGGCCTCGTCGCCGGCGAACGCCCGCGGGTGGTGGGCGCCGGCGATGAGCACCCCGTGGACCTCGCCCCGCTGTCGGATCGCCACGCCGGCGGCGGCCTGGATCCTCGTGTCGCCACCGAGGTGGACCTCGAGCTCGGCCTCGGCCCACTGCACCTCGGCGAGCACGAGCGGTCCCGGCGCGTCGAGCAGCCGCCGCACGAAGTGGTGGCCGACCGGTGGCACCGTCCGCACGACCGGCCAGCGACCGTCGAGCCCCGACCCGGCGCACAGGCTGAGCCGCCCCTCGGGGTGCCACTCCTCCAGGACCACCATGTCGAGGTTGAGCACCCGCCGCACGGTCTCGACGATCTCGGCGAACAGGTCGTCGATGGACGTGGTCACGAACGCGAGCTGGCCGATGCGGGCCAGCTCGGCCTGCATGCGGGCCCGACCGACGAGCTGGGCCTGCACCGCCGAGCGGGCGAGCCGGGCGTCGACCTCGGCCTCGCGGTCGGCGATCGACTGGAGGGCGAAGGCCACCTCGTCGCCGAGGCGCTCGAGCAGGTGGAGGCGGAGCTCGTCGTAGGCGTCCGGCTCGGCCATCGAGGTGCAGAACACGGCGACGACCTCACGGCCGCGGCGCAGCGGCATGGCGCACGCCGATCCCCGGGCCGGGTCGCGCACGAGCAGGGTGCGGTCCTCGACCAGCGCCTGCAGGGCGAGCTCGGGCCCGGCCAGCGCGTCGGCTCCGGCCCCTGACGGCTCGGCGGTCGACCAGGCGGTCGGCCCGGCGTGGACCTGGACCCTGAGACCGTCCGCCACGGTCGGGTCCGGGAGGCCGACGCAGGCCGAGTGGAAGTCGCCGTCCTCGGTGAGGATGCGGGTGAGCGTCGTGAACACCTGGTGGGCGCTCGTGGAGCGCAGGATCGCCGTGCCCGCCGCCGCCAGGGTCGCGTAGAGGCGCGACGTGAGGACTGCGTGGTCCGACGGCCCATCTCCGTCCTGCACCCGGCACCTCCCCGCCGTTCACAAACCGCCGCATGAGGTGTCGGCATCGGGCTCGGACGACTTGAATCGAGGTGGGTTTCGAAGGGCTTTTGACGTCGGCGGCCGCCGACGCTGGCCGATCAGCGGGCGGGGGAGACCTGGCAGTAGCTGTTGCCGAGGTCGTCCTGCAGCACCTGGGCGGCGGTGGTGGTGGTGTCGACCCGCAGCGGCGCGTCGAGGGTGCGGGCCCGGTAGCTCCAGCCCTCCGGGAGGGCGAGGCGGGAGGCCAGCCCGGCCAGGTCGGCCTCGACCAGGGTCGGGTCCTTCTGCTGGCTCCAGGTCTGCATCACGTACACCGCGCCGTCGGCGGCGACGAGCTCGAACACCTCGCTCCCGGCGTCGAAGGTGAAGACGGTGCGCCGGTCGACCGCGTGGGGCACGTAGGGCGTGGAGGCGGCGGCGATGTCGCCGACCTCGACCGACGCCTGGCGGTACATGTCGATGCCGCCGAAGGTGGCCTTGGGGAGCTCGCTGACCTCGCCGACCTTCTCGACGGCGTCCATGAGCCAGAACCGGGGGCCGTTGAGCAGCGCGAGGGCCACGTCGTGCTCGGCGGCGAGGGCGGCCGGGTCGAGGGCTTCCCAGAGCGGTGCCGGGCAGGTGTTGAGCGGGTAGCTGTTGTAGACGTCGGCGGTGATGGTGCCGTCGCCGGGCGTCACCAGCAGGACCTCGCAGTAGCGCTCGCCTCGCATCGTGGTGGCTCCGATCGTGCTCGTGGCGTTGGTGGGGGCGGGGGTCTCAGCGGTGTCGCCGAGTTGGCCGTCGCTGTTGCTCGCGCTCGAGCCACAGCCGGCGAGAGCGGCGGTCACGGCCAGGGCCGCGACGATGCCGAGGGCCGCGGCTCGTCGGGTCATGGGGTGGGGTTCGCCCGCACGAAGGTGTCGATGATCTCGATCAGCTCGTCGGGGGCGTCCTCCTGGATGAAGTGGTTGGCCCCCTCGATCACCCGGTGGGGCTGGCCGGCCGCTCCGGGGATCTTGCGCTGGAGCTTCAGGTGGGCCCCGGGCTTGAACGAGATGGGGTCGGCCGAGCCGAACACGGTGAGGAACGGCTTGGTCCAGGTCTCGAGGAACGCCCAGGTCTCGACGAACATCGGCACGGCGGGGTTGTCGGGCTGGGCGGGGATGAGCACCGGGAACTGCAGGGGAGACGACTGGTAGCTGCCGTCGGGGTAGGGCGCGTCGTAGGCGGCCTTCTCGGCGGCGCTGAGCGAGCGGGTGGTGGCGCCGTCGACGATGGCACTGATCGGAAGGGCGTCGACGCTCTGGCTGAAGTCGATCCACTGCTGGAGCTCGAGGCTCGCGCCCTCGCCGGCGGGGAGCCCGGTGTTGGATGCGATGACCCGAGCGAAGCGGTCGGGGTGCAAGCGCAGGAGGTTGAGGCCAGTGAGGCCGCCCCAGTCCTGGCAGAAGAGGGTGATGTCGGTGAGGTCCTCGCCGACGAGCCACTGGCCCATCCAGTCGATGTGGGCGGCGACGGTGTAGTCGGCGCGGGCGGCCGGCTTGTCGGAGCGGCCCATGCCCATGAGGTCGAGGGCCACGACCCGGTGACCCCGCTCGACCAGGCCGCGGATCATGGTGCGGTGCAGGTAGCTCCACGACGGGTTGCCGTGCAGCAGCAGCACCGGGGAGGCGTCGCTCGGGCCCTCGTCGACGAAGTGGAACCGCAGCGCGGTGCCGTCGGCTGCCGTGACCTCGCGGTAGTGCGGCTCGAAGTCGTACCCGTCGAGGCCGTCGAAGCGCTCGTCGGGTGTGCGCAGGACATCCACGGGCACCCCCAGACCGGTCGCCGGCCCGGGCCGGCGAGGTAGTGGCAACCGTACTGACAGTTGTTGGCCCGGGCAAGGGCCTCCGGCGTCGGAGCAGGTCTGAGCGTCAGAGCAGGCTGCGGCGGCGGATGCGCGACGGGGTGACCGAGGCCAGCTCGGGTGTGTCGTCCGGCGCGCCGGCGAACCGGCGGCCGTAGGCGGCGGCCAGCGGGCCCGACGTCAGGCCGTGGGCCACGACCGATAGCAGGATCGTCCACGTCGCCACCTCCACGAGCTGGTTGGCGACGAGCTCACCCTCGAAGGCGTCGAAGGCCAGCAGGGTGAACACCACCGAGGCCAGGCCCCGGGGCCCGAACCACCCCATGAACGCCACCGTGACCGGCCGCAGGCGGGTGCCGACGAGGGCCACGGCGACGGGCAGCATGCGCACGACGGTGAGGCTGAGCACGGCGTAGAGCACGGGGCGCAGGTGGACACCCGACCGCAGCACGGGGCCCACGAAGGCGGCGCCGAAGATCACCCACACCACGAACGACGAGAACAGCCCGACGGTGTCGGTCAGTTCGGTGGCCTCGCTCAGCTCGCCCCGGCTCGCCGTGCCGAACACCAGGCCGGCCACGAAGGCGGCGACGAACCCGTTGCCCGACCAGGTCACGGCGGCGGCGTAGGCGAGGAACGCCAGGCTGAGCACGACCAGCTGGTCGGAGACCTTCGTGGTCCAGCCCGCCTCCCGCGCCCGGCGCACCACCTGCCCGCCGAGGAGGCCGACGGCGATGCCGACGCCGGCGCCGCGGGCCAGCTCGGCCAGGGCCTCTGTGGCCCAGTGCTCCTCGGCGGTGCCGGCCACGACGATGACGAGGAACACGGTGACGAAGGGTGTGGCGATGCCGTCGTTGAGGCCGCTCTCCATGTTGAGGGTGCGGCGGATGCGGTCGGGAACGGCCGGGTTGGTGACCACGGCGATGCCCAGGGCCGCGTCGGTGGGGGCGAGGATGGCGGCGACCAGGGCCGCCTCCGACCACGACACGGACGGGAAGACCAGCCGGGCCACGACCGCGCCGAGGGCCATGGTCAACGGGAGGCCGATGGCGAGCAGCCGTACTGGGAGCCAGGCGTCGTCCTCGGCCTTGCGCAGCGGCACGGTCGAGGCGTCGGCGAACAGGATCAGGGCCAGCGTGAGCTCGGTGAGCAGGCGGATGGTCTCGGTCGTGACGTTGGCGGGCAGCACGTCGAGGTAGCCCATGCCGAGCACGGTGCCGGCGGCGACGAGCACGATCGGCGCCGTGATCGACAGCCGGTCGAGCCGCCGGGCGACCACGGCGTAGACGACGAAGACCAGTGCGACGACCGCCCAACCGCCCATCCCTGCTCCCGTCAGCCGTCTCCCGTGCCTTCGGAGCGGACCCTACGGGATGGGCATGGGCAGGGTCGACGGCGTCAGCCGGTGAAGGCCGGTGTCAGCGCGACCTCACCGGCGTTGGCCACGTCGGGGTTCGACGGGTAGTAGGTGTCGGTGAACGCGAGGGTCACCGCCTGGCCGGGCTGCACCCGCACACCGGCGACGAGGCCGCGGCCCGCGTACGGGTCGACCGGGTCGCACGGCAGGGCGGGCGGGCAACCCGAGTCGTCGTCGGTGGCGTCCCACACGGTCGCGACCGAGCCTCCTTCGATGACGCCCGATTCCCGCTCGACCACGATGCAGGTCGTGGGCTCGCTGAACCCGGTGACGCTCGTCGACCACGGGCCGGCCTCACCTGCGGGTGCGGTGAGGCTGAACGTCTGGCCGTCGGCACAGCGGCCGGCGAACACCACGGGCCCGGTCCGGGCGCCGGTGTCGCCGTCGACGACCTTGGTGAGGGTCAGCGAGCCGTCGGGCACGAAGGAGTTGGTGAAGGTGCAGGTGACGTGGGGGAACTGTGCGGTGAGGGTGACCTCGACCCCGGAGCCGTCGATGATCGGGCCGCAGTCGAGCCCGGTGAGCTGCCAGGTCCCGCCGCCGCTCGGCGCCAGGTCGGTCTCGTAGATCTGGTAGCTGCCGAGGCGCAGGCCCGTCGACGGGTCGCCGGTGGCGGTGACCGCCACCCCCGGGGTGACCGTGGTGGCCGACTGGTTGAGGGTGGGCAGCACGTCGTCCTCGTCGGGGGTCAGCTCGGTGATGTTGAAGTCGGCGGTGGTCGTGCCGCCCTCGGTGACCTTGCGGATGGTGATCGACGCGGTCGGCGTGAAGGTGTTCTCGACCTGGCAGCCCACGGCCTGGTTGTCGGTGGTGACGTCGACCGAGAAGCTGTGGTTCGCCAGGTCGATCGTCGGGGACGCGCCCAGGCAGTCGACGTCGGTCATCGCCCAGGTGCCGGCCCCGGAGGCCGGGGGCAGCTGCTCGGTCACCGTGTAGGTGCCGAGAGGGCTGCCGGCGGGCACCGCGGTGACCAGCTCCGGCACGTCGGGCTCGACGGTCGAGGCGGTGAACCCGACCGGGCTGCCGCTGGGCGGGGTGACGGTGAAGTCGAACGGGCCGCCCTCGCCGTTGCGGGTCACCTTGGAGAGCGCGAGGTCGCCGGCCTGCCACGGACGGTTCCGGTATGTGCAGGTGACGGTGTCGCCCTCGACGAGCTTGGTGATCGTGGTCTCGAAGGTCGTGGGGTCGATGACGAACGCGCTCGCGTCGAGCTCGGAGACGCAGTCGGCGCCGACCAGGGTCCAGCCGCCGGCCGGTCGCTCGGTGAACTGCCACGGCGGGCTGTTCGGTGACGCCGTGGTTCCGGTCTCACCCCGGATGAAGCTGGTGGAGCCGCTGGAGGTGCCGGCCGCGACGGGCACGTCGAAGGCGCCCTGCACGGGCTGGTCGTTGTACGAGACGTTGCCCTGGAACGGGAACGACGTCTTCTGGGGGATGTCGAGGGGGTTGCCCAGGGCGTCGACCGTCTCCTTCTGGACAACGATCGTCGCCGCGCCCGGGGGAGGGAGAACGTAGTAGGCGTAGCAGAAGACGTGGGTCGTGCCCTGGGGGTAGCTGACCCACTCGACGTTGTCGCCGTTGAGGTTGTCGATGGCGCAGCGGAGGGCGGCGAAGCCGTAGACGCCCGGGAAGGTGGCGTCGTTCAACGGGTCGGTCGGGGTGCCGCCCTGGACCCACAGGCGGTTCGCCTGGGCGGCGAGGCTCGCCTGCTGCGAGGTCAGGGTGATCGTCGTCGCGCCGGCGATGTCGCGGCCGGTCTCGTTGCCGTACTTGTCGAGCTCGGGGGTGGAGGCCACGGTCGTCGCCGAGCCGTTCACGCCGGTGACGACGGAGAGGTTCTCGGGGTTGCCCGTCTTGTAGCCACCGCCGAGGGTGAACTCCCAGTTCGGGATCGGCGTGCACGTCGGCTGGCCGGCGTTCTCCTTGGCCACCGAGATCGGCTCGCCGCCGGAGTACAGCGTGTCGGCCCCGAGGTCGCGCAGGCTCTCCTGGATGTTGTTGCGGGCCCGGTTGGCGGTGACGGCGGTGTAGGTCGGGCACGACCGCGCCGCGAGGGTCACCTGGAGGCCCGCCGGGGTGGCGGCCTCGGCCCTGGGGGCCTCGATGGTCGGGAGCCCGACCACGGCGAGCAACAGCACCAGAGCGATGACGAGTCGACGTGACAACGGGGGCTCCCTTCGGGACGCGAGCCGTCCCAAGGCGGGGCCCTCGCCCTTCAGGCATCGGGATCGCGGCCCCACTTCTTGAGCCGGCAAATGGTTCGGGAGGCCCGATTCACGAGGCCCGATTCACGAGACCCGAGCTCGACGCCCTCCGGGGGTGGGCTACTCGAACCGCAGGTCGTCGTGGTCGGGGTAGGAGACCATGCGGTAGTAGTCGCTCGTCTCCCACGGGGCGTTGACCTGCATGCGCCCTCGTTCGTTCACGTAGTAGTTGCGCCGGGCGATGACCTCGTCGGTGACCATGATGAGGTTCTGGGACTCCTCGACGAGGCGCTCGTTGTAGTCGGCGAACGCGTCGGCCTTCACCTCGACCGTGCGGTGGCCCTGCTCGATCATCGTGGTGATGCAGCGGGCGACGAAGCCGGCCCACATCTGGTACCACGCCGGCAGGGCGACGCCGCCGGAGACGGGCTGGGAGTTGGGCCCGTAGAGCACGAACAGGTTGGGGAAGTCGGGCACGAGCATGCCGACGTAGGCCATCGGCGAGTCCTCGTCCCAGCGCTCGTGGAGGTTGGCGCCGCCCCGGCCGAAGTACTCGGCGGGCCAGAGGTACTTGACGATGTCGAAGCCGGTCGCCGAGACCACCACGTCGACGTCGTGGTGGGCGCCGTCGGCGGTGCGGATGCCGGTCTCGGTGAACCCGACGATGTCGTCGGTGACGAGGTCGACGTTGTCGCGGGTCAGGGCCCGGTACCAACCGTTGTCGACGATGGGGCGGCGCACCATCGGGGCATAGTCCGGGACGAGCTTGTCGATGAGGTCCTGGCGGCCGCCGGTCTCGTCGTGGATGTACTGGGTGAGCAGCGCCCGCACGTTCTCGCTGGTGCGGGTGACCCGGCCCCCGGTCGCCTCGAACTCGGGGTCGCGGATCAGGTAGTCCTTGTGGAAGTTGAACAGGTGCATGATCGAGGTGATCCGGCACCAGTTCCAGTAGGCGGGCATCGTGTCGATCAGCCAGCGCATCTCCGGCTCCATCGGCTCGCCGTACTTGGCGCGGGGGCTGATCCACTGCGGCGTGCGCTGGAACACGTCGACGTGCTCCGACATCTCGGCCACCCGGCCGAGGAGCTGGACACCGGTCGACCCGTTGCCGATCACGGCGACCCGCTTGTCGCTCAGGTCGATGCCGTCGGGCCAGCGGGTCGGGTGGATCACCGTGCCACCGAAGGCGTCGATGCCCGGGAAGTCGGGGAGCAGCGGGTTGGCGAACAGGCCCGCCGCGCTCACGACGACGTTGGCGGTCTGCGCCACCGTGGAGCCGTCGGCCGCGCGGAACGTGACCGTCCAGAGGCACGTGTCGTCGTCGAAGCGGGCCTCGACGAGGTCGTGGCCGGTGCGCACGTTGGGGCGGACCCCGAACTTGTCGGCGATGTGCTCGAGGTACGAGCGCACCTCGGGGCCACGGGCGAAGTACTCCGTCCAGGCGTAGTCCTTCTCGAAGCTGTACTCGTAGGACGAGCTCAGGGTGTCGACCCTGATGTCGGGGTAGCGGTTGATGCTCCAGGTCCCGCCGAGCTCGTCGCGCCGCTCGTACACCGTGTACGGGATGCCCAGCTGCTGGAGCTGCACAGCGGTGGCGATGCCGTTGAACCCGCCGCCGATGATGGCCACGTGGAACCCGTCGGGGGCGGCGTCGATGCCATCGGGCCACTCGGCGAAGAACGGGAAGTCGTCGAACGAGAGCACGCCCTTGCGCAGCTCGAACTCGCTCTCGGGGGTGGGCTCGCCGATCACCATCTCGAGCATCGAGCGGATCTCGTCGTCGTCCGGCACCCGCAGTGTCCACGAGTCGAGGTCGCGCTCGATCAGCTCAGTGCAGCGCTCGATCAGCCGCTGCCGGTCGGCCTCGGCGAGCTGGGCGACCGGGCCCAGCTCGCCCACCTCGGGGTCGCCGCTCGCCTGGTAGACGGCGATGCGCAGCGCGGCGAGGTCGGAGCACTCGACGGCTCGGCGGATGTAGGCGTGGTCGACCTCGGGCATTGGTCCTCAGGCTTTCGCAATTACGAAGGATCTTTCGTGAATCACGAGGCTACGGAGGGTCCGGGGGCGCGTCAATCGACGGCCCCGCCGCCCGGGGCGGCCACGGCCGGGGCTCAGACTGCGGGGCTCTCCGACCCGGAGCCGGTCTTGGCCCTGTAGAGGGCGACGTCCGCGTCGTGCAGGCACTGCTCCGGAGAGCGGCCCGGCTCGCACGCCTTCCAGCCGAGTGACACCGAGTAGCCCAGCCCGTCGTGGGAGAAGTGGCGTCGGGTCGGTCGCGGTCGACCTGGGTCGGCCGGTGCCAGCACCGCGAACTCGTCGCCGCCCACCCGGGCCACCAGCCCGTCCGGGCCGACCAGCGCGGTGAGCCAGTCGGCGACCTGCTGGAGCGCCACATCGCCGGCCACGTGACCGTGACGGTCGTTGATGGCCTTGAACGAGTCGATGTCGAGCAGGGCGAGGTCGTAGGCCTGCGGCGGGGCGTCGGCCGCCTGGTCGAGGGCTTCGAAGAACGCCCGCCGGTTGGGGATGCTCGTGAGCGGGTCGGTGCGGGCCGCCTGCCAGAGCAGGTGCGAGGCGGTGTCGAGCCGGGCGGCCAGGCGCACGCAGAAGACCAGGAGCGGGGGCGCCACCAGCGCCGGCACGAGGGCGCCGAGGAAGATCGCCGGCTCCAGGTAGGAGGCCTCGACCGGGTAGAAGATCAGCATCATCGCGGTGGTCAGCACGACCGAGGCGATGACGGCCAACGCGGTCATCTGGACCACGAAGCCGGCTACGCCGCGCCGCCGCACCTTCGCCAGCACCCACCGCTCGGGCGGGCCGAGCTGGAGCTCCGGCGCGGTGCCGGGCTGACGGGCGCGCAAGGAGTCCACACGGGGGTGATCGGGGTCGCGGGCGCGCCCGGCGAAGGAGTCCACGTCTGTCCTATCGGCCGCTGAGGGACACGTGTGAAGCGGTGGCGGCGGGGTTCCCCACCACCTGACTCTGCCTCATCGGGCCGCCGCGCTGCGGCCGGCCCGGTTCACGAACCTGAGCAGTGCCGCTCTGGCCCTGTGTGGCGGTCCCGTAGCGTCGGTGCCATGTCGCACCCGCCCGGAAGCCCCGCATGGCCGCGTGACAGCTCCCAGGCCACCGTGCTCGATTACCACCTGAGCATGCTGCACGACACCGCTCGGATGGACGCCTACCGGCGGGCCGTCGACGCGACCGTGCGGCCCGGCGATGTCGTGGTGGACATCGGCTGCGGGAGCGGGGTCCTGTCGTTCATGGCGTGCGACGCAGGCGCCCGGAGGGTCTTTGCCATCGAGGGCGGACCGGTCATCGAGCTCGCCCGGGAGCTGGCGGTGGCCAACGGCTTCGACGATCGGATCGAGTTCCTCGAGGGCTGGTCGACGGAGGTCACCATCCCCGAGCCGGCCGACGTGCTCATCTCCGAGACGATCGGCAACGCCGGTTTCGACGAGGGGATCGTGGCCTGGACCCTCGACGCGCAGCGGCGTCTCCTCCGCCCAGGCGCGGCAGTGGTTCCCCAGCGGCTGCGGCTGTGGGTCGCCGGGGTCGAGTCGTTCGACGATCACACGCTGGTGTCGGACTGGGCGACGACAGGTCTTCCCTACGACTACGGAGCCGCCCATCGCCGAGCGGTGCGGATGCTCTGGTTCGCCGACTTCGCGCCGGCGAACCTCCTCGGTCAGCCCGAGCTCGCGGCGGACGTCGACCTGCGGGCCGCTCCCGACGAGGCCGTCACCTCGGCAGGCACGCTGCAGGTGGCCCGCGACGGCACCCTGCACGGTCTGGCGTGCTGGTTCGACTCGCTGCTGAGCGCCGGCGTCGCCATCGACAACGCGCCCCCGCGAGCCGAGTCGAGCTGGTTCCACGGGTTCCTCCCGCTGGCGGAACCGATCGCCGTCGCCGCAGGGGACCACGTGGAGTGGGAGCTCTCGGTGTCGGCCGACGGCGAGCACTGGACCTGGCAGGTCGATCCCGGCGAGCTCTGACCGTTGGCGGAACTACGGTCGACGTGTGGAGTTCACCGACGATGCCGTCCTTACCTTGTCCTATGCGGAGCGGCAGCTGATCATCGTTGTCAGTGACAGGACGGTCGACGCCGTTGAGCAGGCGGTGCTTGAGGACGGTGACGCGAGTCCCGAAGTCGCGGACGGTGCTGGAAGCGCGGCGAGAAGGGCGGCGATTGGCGCCGGTGCCGCTGGCGCGGCTGTGGTCCCAGTGGCAGGGCTCGCTGCCGGCCTAGTTGGTGTAGCGGGAGTCGAAGCCGTCCGCCTCTGGCGGGAACGGCGACGTGCCAGGAGGGAGAATCTTGATCTCCTCGTCGTCAGACGAAGCCAAGCTCAACACCTGAGCTTTCCGACAGGACATCCACTTTCCGACGTCGTGTACGTCGGCGATCCCGGCGTTGCGGGCAACTACTACCCGGTCGCCAACTTCCACCGGGTCTTGTTCGAGCGCAAAGTTGCCGAAGCACTTCGCCTACTGCGATCCCTCGGCGCCACCACGATTTCGATCGAGTACCTGGAGGGCTTCAGGAGGGCCGGCGCGGTGGAGTTCTCGCCCATCGCGGTGCCAGGAGTGGATGCCAGCATCGGAGCCAGTGCGGAGTCCTCAAGGAACAACAGCGCCAGTGCAAAGTTCACGATGAGCCTCGCTCCGACAATGTCACCACATATCCCTGAGGACCTGGTGTGGTTTCGATCAGAGGTGCTGTGGCAGGAAATCGCCAGCGCCAGGCTGGAAAGTGGACTGCGAGAGTTCTCGATGGACGTGAACTACAGCGAGGACTTCGGCGTCAATGCCAGCCTGAAGGCGAAAATCGCCGACGTTGGCCTAGAGCTCGGGGGCAACTTCGTCGACTTCCGAGAGACCATCTGGAAGCTGAGCGGTACGTTCGCCGACCAAGCCGCCGCACCTTTGGAAACGTAAGCCCGCTAGTCATGGCGGGTCCTTTGCCAACCGCTTCGTCGACCCGCAGCCTCGGCCCCGACGGAGCAGGCGTGGTCGATCTGGTGGGCGCTGAGGGACTCGAACCCCCGACCCCCTCCTTGTAAGCGGGCAAAGGAAACGAAATAGTCGCTCTACCAGGACTTATGGCTCATCCGCTTGACACCGAGAGCCGCGAAATGACCCCTGAACCGCCAGTTCCGGTGTCTTTTCGGTGTCAACGGAGCGGGTGTCGCAGGGCTGGAAAGCGGAGCACGATCAGATGGAGGAGCGCCAGATTTCACCAACTCCGGTGAGCCGTCCTCTCGCTGTTCGCATCGAGAATCATCCCAGCTGCTCGACGGTGATGCGAAGCTCTTCCTCGACGTGACGAAGCGTCGCCTCCTCCAGCGTGGCCGGCCACTGTGCGCTCTCCGCGTGATTGTGGATGCTGCCACTGGCCGCCCAGGTCTCGCGGAATCCACGGGCTTCAGTCCTCCCATCGATGTGACAGTGCCGCATGGTCGACGCGCTGATCTTCGATTTCGACGGCTTGCTGCTCGATACCGAGACCCCTCTATTCGAGGCATGGTCGATGACGTTCGAGCACTTCGGCGCTGATCCGATCGATTTGGCGACGTGGCGGACTTCGGTCGGTCTGCACGATGCGGACCCCCGCCGCGTCGACCCACTCGGGACGCTGCTGGAACTCCTGAGAGGCTCGGTCCCGGTCGAGACCATCGAGAGTCATCGACGAGCGCTGCGCGACTCCGAGCTCGACGAAGCGGACCTCCGTCCCGGAGCACTTGCCATCCTCGATGCCGCACGAGACGCTCAGATCCCGGTCGCCATCGCGACCAGCTCGCCTCTGGAATGGGTCGAGCGCCACCTCGAGCCCCGTGGGGTGATGGATCGATTCACGTTTGTGTCGTGCGCCGGAGAGTCCGTTCCGGGCAAGCCGCATCCAGCGACCTACCTCAACGCGTGTCGGGAGCTGGATGTCGATCCCGCTCAAGCAGTTGCGTTCGAGGACTCCCCGAACGGGGTCTCTGCAGCTGTTGCAGCGGGTCTGCACTGCGTGGCCGTTCCGAACCTGATCACGGCGGGCTGCGATTTCGACCTCGCCGACCACGTCGTGTCGAGCATGACGGAACTCGACGTTGGTCGTCTCGTGACGTCGAGCGGTGACGGGCGTGCTGGAGGCTGCCCTCTGTGCTGATCGGCACTCGCTGGATCGACGGGAGACAGCGAGCTGTGCGGATCTACCCTGGCGGGGGGCTGCAGGCGGCAGAAGGCGGGGATCAGCGATGCGCAGCACCATCCGGGCGAACGGCGTGTTGTGCGATCTCGACGGTGTACTGGTGGACTCGCATGCAGCGGTCGAGCTGCACTGGAGAGCCTTTGCCACTCGGTTCGACCTGGATGCCGACGAGATCGTCCACCGGGCGGCCGGCGCCCCATCGGCCGATGTCATCGCCGGGTTGTTCCCTGCGGACATCGCTGCGAGGCATGCCCGGTGGTACGAGGAGTTGGAGCTCGATGACCGGGACGGGATCCTTGAGGTGCCGGGCGCGGCGGAACTCGTCGCTGGTGCGCCCCACGGGCAGTTTGCCATCGTGACCTCATGCGGACGTCGCTTGGCTCACCATCGCCTGGGCCTGGTCGGGATCCGCCCGCCTCGGCACCTGGTGACGGCGGACGATGTGAGGGTGGGAAAGCCGTCGTCCGAGCCGTACCTCGCTGGCGCCGCGCTGTTGGGCATCGACCCGATGTCTGCAGTGGTGATCGAGGACAGCCTCAACGGTGTGGTCTCAGGGAAGGCTGCCGGCGCAACGGTGATCGCCGTCGTGGGCGCTCATCCCGACGGGTTCGAGAGCGAGGTAGCGACGCTGGCGGACCACGCCGTCATCGATGTTTCGCAGCTGTCGCTGGGCGACGGTGTCGTGACCATCGCCCCGTCCGACGCGTGAGCGACCAGGTCTTCTCCCGGCGGGGACCTGGCCGGCCACGAACGTGCTCCGCCGTAGGCCTGACGGGCCGCACGTGTCAGGTGGAACGGAGCTCGATCGTCATGCACGCACTCGTCGAGCTCCCGACGTAGGCGCCGTAGGGATTGCAGGGCTCGAACCCGCAGCTCGCGTAGAGCTTGCGGGCGGGCTCGAACGCGTCGAAGTTGCCGGTCTCGAGACTCACACGCCGGTAGCCCCGGCTCCGAGCGACGTCGATCAGATGGGTCACCAGGGCACGGCCGACACCGCGTTGGCGTGCCTCGGAGGCGGTGTGCATCGACTTGATCTCGCCGTGCCCGGCGTCGAGCTCGTGCAATGCAGCGATCCCGACGAGTGCCCCGTCAGAACGGGCGCAGAAGAACGTGACGCTCGGTGCACTCAGGGCGTCGAGGTCGAGAGCGAACACACCTCCGGCTGGCGTGACCTCCCGAGCGAACGCGAGGTGCCGTCCTAGGAGGTCCACGACATCCACACCGGTCGGATCCTCCACCGAGATCTCGATGTCCGCCATCGCCACCTTGTACCACCGGGCATGCGTGGCTGGCGGTCCGGATCCGCCGGGCACGCCGATCGCCCTGGCAGGTCCGGTGCAGCTTGGATGAAACTCGGGCCGGGCAAGCGCGGGTCGACGCGCGAGGCTGGAGTCGTTCTCGTACGGCGGGGGTCCACATGGCGACAACGAGCGGCTTCTCTGATGTCGATGACTTCCTGGCGGGCTTCGCCCAGGTGCAGCCGCGGAAGCGGTCGCGGGCTGCTGAGCGGGCACCGTTGGCCCGCGTGCAGCTCGCCGCGCTCGGGCACCCTGACCCGTTCGTGCGACGGGCCTGCCTCGACTTCCTCGATCATCACGCCAACGACGAGTCCGGAGCAGTATTCGCCGCCGCCCTGGCCGATCCGGTCGAGCCGGTGCGGAACATGGCACTGCACTCGATCGCGTGCGAGCGCTGCCGCTCCGAGGAACTCTGCCTCACCGACGTGGTCCCGGCGCTCATCAGGGTCCTCGAGACCGACCCGAGTCCCGAGATGCGACACAAGGCGATCCCGAAGCTGCTGGAGTTCGCCGACCGTGACCCAAGGGCACGTGTGGCGGTCGCGACCGCCGCCAGCAGCGACCGTGACGACCTCGTCCGAGACGTCGCTCGTCGGGCCCTTGCCGGCGAACACGTCCGGGATCGCAGGAGCTACGAGCGCGGCGCCCGGCGACCGCCCTGTCCTGACTCGCACCCTGGTCAGGGTGCGGCCTCGCGGGTGACCGGCAGCTGTAGCTCGAACACCATCTCGCCACCGTCGTAGCTGACGAGGTGGTCCCGGCCGGGGCCCTCCACGGCATATCTGTGCCCTTCTGCGTACCGGGCCATCTGGCCGTAGAGGGGACCGATGGTGTCGTGGTCACCGGCCCCGCTGTGGATCGTCACCACGGCCTCAATCGGTGGCAGCTCGGCCACCTCGAACGCGGCATCCTCGGGGACGGGCTGGTCACCGATCGGCATGGCGATGATCGGTGTCAGGGTCCCGTCCTCACGCTCCTCGTAGTGGAGGAACACCGGGCCGGTGCGTTCGATCGAGGCGGCCTGCAGCGCGGCGTCGAGCGCGGGCCCGGCGACCACGGCGAAGTCGGCGACGCCGTAGAAGTCGGTGCCTTCGGGCTCCAGATGGCGGGCTTGGGCGACTCGGACGGTTGGGATGTGCGTGATGGTGAAGTCGATGGACACGTCGTCCTACAGCTCGATGTATCGGAGGCGCGTCTCGACCCGATTGAGACGATCCGTGTCCTCGGCGACCCGTTGCGCCAGTTCTGCCCGCTTCGACTCGAGCATCTCTGCGAGCTCCTGCGCGGTGACGCCATCGTCGAGCAACGGTTGGAGCTGCTGAAGGGAGAGCCCCAGGTCCTGGAGGGCCTGGATGCGGTGCAAGCGGGCGAGCTGCGCAGCCCGGTAGTGGCGGTAGCCGGTGGACGGATCGA
Source organism: Acidimicrobiales bacterium (assembly GCA_965279255.1). GTDB lineage: Bacteria > Actinomycetota > Acidimicrobiia > Acidimicrobiales > Acidimicrobilacustridaceae > CAMFLJ01. Next base: position 2,198,979 of record OZ257146.1, on the reverse strand, counting down.
TCGACGCCGGGGTCAGCAGTGCGAGGCCTTCGTAGTGGCGAAGGGCTCGGGGTGACACCCCGCCGAGTCGAGCGAACGCTCCGATGGTCAACATGACGACTCCACCTTCCAACCTTGTCGCACGGGAAGAGTCAAGGCTCCCGTCCGATCTTCGGCGCGAGAACGCCCGGGCACGCGGAGCCGAAGTGTGAACTTGCAGCGAGTTGGCGAGAGCGGGGCTCGGATAGCTGCCGCCCCCGCCGACGGCTCTTGAAAGCGTCAGATGCCGAGCCCTCCGAGGTCCAACAGCATTGGCATGTCGGCCGGCCACGGGTGGGCTCTGCCGGCGAGATCAGAGTCGACAGGACACCCCGCGTCGATCCACCGTTCGAGTTCCGCGGCTTGCGATGGCCAGGGCAAGAGAACGCACCGCCTGTCTCCAGGCACGACGGCAACGCATTCGACTGGGCTCGACAGCGTGAGGATCCCGACGAATGTCTCTGCCAGCCAGTCGGCCCGCTTGAACCACCGAGGCTGCGTCCCGTGGTTGCGGATGAGCTCGCGAGCCGGATCCAAGTCGGGCCACAGGATGTATCGGTAGCCGAGTAGCGCAAAGGCTGCGAGGTAGGCATCGCGAAGGTCTGACGCCCGTGCCAGCTCGTCGATGAACCCGACGTTTCCCTCGAGTTTGAACGTGGCGTTCCCACCCTCGAGAAGCTCCACGAGGGTGGAGTGATGTACCGGGTTCGACCGAGATTCGTCGACAACGATGAAGAGAGCCTCACCCCGATACTCGATATCCGCGGTCACAGCGACACCGTTGTCACTGGTCACCCGAACCGGGACCGATACACCTTGATCACCACTGACGAATCGGCTCCACTCGCGGCGTTCCTTCGCATGCGCCTGGGCAGGCCCTGCGGCGCTGTTGCAGCTACGGCATGTGAGCGTGATCACCGGGCCACCGACTGCTCTTGGCGGAGAGTGCTCTCGGGATAGCTCAGCAGAGCCATCGACCGAGAACCCCTCCAAGCACAACGGGCACACGTACACCGGTGCTGAGCCGTGGGGTTCGGTGGTCGCTACGTGGGGGAGCCGTGGCAGCGCAGCGGACAGGGCGCCCGCTCCCCGAGTGAACATTCGCAGCGATCTCATAGCCGAATGGAAGGCTAGGACGGAAGCCCCATCGAGAAGCGCTCGTTTCACTCGTCCAAGAGCGGGCCGAGCGAGATGTTGATCGAGGGATCACGCCTCACAGACGGGTCGGATACCGATGGCCGATGACGCAGCCTTCTTTGCCGCGATCGAGGAGTCGAGAACGCTGCTCCTCCAGATGCTTGATGCAAGCCGGCAGTTGAGAGGCGGTGATGCTGGAGCTGTACCTGCCGCTGATTCCGCCGCGATGCTGGATCTTGCCCAGGAGACGACGTGGGCCTCCGCAGCGATGAACGAGCCCGTCCACACGCTGCACACGCTCGCAGGCTTCGGACTCCAGGCAGCCGAGGACAATGCGCGGGCGATGTGCGTGCTCCTGGAGCAGCGCCACTGGGTTCCGGTCTACTCACACGTGGTGTTGGCCCGGGCCGTCGCCGAGAACGCTGGACGAGTGGCATGGCTTGTCGCAGCCGGGTCGACCCGAATGCGAATCGCCCGGTCGATCAACGATCAGCTCTACAGCCTTCGCTACCTGAGTCGACTCCCGGAGGAAACCCACCGAACGAATCCCGCGCAGCGAATGACAGAGATACGGGAGGCTGCGAAGAGGGTGGGCCTCACGCCCTGCGGCGACTGGTTCGAGGAGGCACGGCCCAGCTCTGGCGCCGTGATCCGTCACGTGATGGGCGACGACGACCTCGGCAACGCCCTCTACAACTACCAGTCGGCCGTGGCGCACGGAACAGCGTTCGGGCTACTCGCCAGCGTCGATCCAGAGAGCATCGTCGATGCGCCATTGGGACACGGTCCACGCGTGGCCCAGGTCACGACCGCGAGCGGCGTGCTCGGGGCATTTGCGTCAGTTCAGCTGGCTCTACTGCACGCGGTCGAGTATCACCGCACGTACTTTGGATGGCCACCCGATGGATGGACGGGGTCAAGCTGGCACGATGCCTCACTCGCCGCGATCAGAGCGACCCTTGAGCGACTCAGTCCGGGCGGTTCTGCAGCCGTTCGGTAGGGTGCCTAGCCCTCACCAGAGATCGATTCCGGGTGGCTCGATCGTGTCCCGTGGCGGTGATTGGGGTTCTCTCGCTGGCTCGAGAGTGTCGGTGACCCACTGTTGGCGACGCTCGACGGCCCAGCTCCCTGCGAGGTCTTCGATCGCTTGGTCGAGGTCGTCTGCTTCGATGTAGAGGGTGCTGCGGTGTCGGGCACGGGAGAGGCCAACGTAGGCGAGCTCTCGGCCGCCGCCGTCCTCGATGGTGTGGGCGGTGTCGACGGTGGCGCCTTGGGCGCGGTGGACGGTGACGGCATAGCCGTGACCGAGCCACTTGGAGGACAGGTAAGTGGGGTGGAGTGTGAAGGTGCGGCCGTGGTCGAACGCGACCTGGAAGGCACCGGCGTCGGGGTCGATGTGCCGGATGGTCCCGGTCGATGAGGTGGGGATTTCGCTGTCGATGGGGGCGAGGGTCACGATGCGGTCGCCGGCTCGGTAGTGGGCGCCGCCGCTGGCGATGACTTCGGGCCCGGTGAGCCAGCCGCGGTCGGCGTAGGCGGTGCGGGCGAGTTGGTTGAGGGCGTCGACGGTGTTGCGCTTCCAGGCGAGCATGACGGTGTCGCGGCCTTGGGCGAGGTCGGCGAGCCATCCGTCGACGACGGCGCCGTAGAGCTCGTGCCGGTCGGGGGCGGTGACGATGCGCTGGTTGCGGGCGAACCAGTTGACGGCGCTCTGGATGTCGCCGGAGCGGAGCTCGGCGAGGGCTTGGCGTTCGCTGATGTCGGGTTGACGGATGTTCTCGGTGAGCTCCCACACGTTCCCGCCGAATCGGTCTGCCAGGGCTCGGAGGCCACCGCCGGGGCCGACGGCGCTGAGCTGGCGGTCGTCGCCGACGAGCACGACCTTGGCGCCTCTCGCCGTGGTCCAGGTGAGCAGTGCGGCGATGTCGTGGTCGTCGGTCATCCCGGCCTCGTCGAGCACGACGACGGTGCGTTGGTCGAGGGTGACGGTGCCTCGTTCGAGTCGGGCGAGCAGTGAGGCGACGGTGTAGGACTCGATGGCGGCGTCGTGGCCGACGGTGCGGGCGGCCTGCCCGGAGGTGGCGGCGGCGATGATCCGGTGGCCGTCGGCTTCGTAGGCGTGGCGGACGGCTCGCAGGGCGGTGGTCTTGCCGGCGCCGGCGACTCCGATGATCACGTCGAGGCTGCGGCCCGAGGAGCAGACCCCGATGACGGTCCGTTGCTGGGAGTCGGTGAGGTCGTGCTCGATGTCGAACTCGGTGCGCGCCAACCCAAAGTCCACCGCGGCGTTGGTCAGAGCCGGGGCCGTGCCGACTCTGTGGCGGTCGAGGGCCCGGGCGGCGATCTCTCGTTCGGTGTCGATCACGCAGCGGGGAGCGAACACGGCTTCGCCGGTGCGGGCGGCCGATTCGAGCTCGATGCCGTTGGGGTGGTCGAGGACCTTGTTGATCAGACGATCCAGCATCGATACGTCGAGACCGAACAGGTGGGGTGCGGCGGCGACGACCACGTCTCGTCTGGTGAACACCTTCTCTGCGGCAAGGCGCCCGTCGCGCTCGAGCAGCAGGCCGGCCAGCCGGTCGAGCGCCGGGTCGTCGAGGTCCCTGACGATCCGACGGTGTCGTCCTGCTCTGATGCGCTCTCGGATCTCCGAGGGCTGGATGCCGTTCTCGAGCAGCTCGTCTTGCCAGCGGCAGACGAGGTTCTCCACCGGCTCGTGGCGCTTGGCGGCGCGGGTGGACCGCGCTGCGACAGCTCGCTCCCGGTACGAGCCGCTGTCGGGCCCGCCGACCGCGTCGGCGATCTGTTGGCTGCGCTTGGAGTGGATGGCCATCGCCTCGTCCGGGATCCCGGCGATGGCCCAGTGCCCGAGTCGTCCCGATCGACCGGAGTCGGCGACGATGCCGTACCCCAGCTCGACCGCCACCCGGGCCGACTGCATCCGGCCGTAGGCGGTGGCGGCGTGGAGGTGCTCACGCCACAGCGCGGTGTCGGCGGCCTTGAACCCGCCCCGCTCGTCGAGCATCTCCACGACGTTGGCGATCAGGATGTGATCGTGCGGGTTCGGGTCGCCCGCCCGCGACGTCGCGTGGCGGGTGACGGCGTGGAGCATCCCGGTGGTCGGGGTCCGTGTCGCTGCTCGCCCTCGCCGGCCGCCGAGGTCACGGGTCACCTGGTCCAGGTAGTCGATCGTCCCGGCGGTCTCGGCATCGAGGATCCGGTGCATGTCATCGACCCGGCCGATCACCCCGAGCTCAGCCACCGATTTGTGTGCCGCCACCACCAACTCGAGCCCCGGTCGCTTGGTGGATGCCAGGCGCTGACCGGTGGCGGGGTCGCGGGCGCCACCGGGACCGAACACCGCTTCGTACTGCTCCGCGGTGACGCTCCCACGGAGGTCCAGTCGGATCGAGCCGCCGCCACCCCACGCCAGCGGCGTCTCGCCCCGATCGGTGTAGTAGCCGAGCGCCGCACCTGGATGATCGTCGGCACGGTCCATGACCGTGGCCCGGTGGTAGGCCACCGAGTCGACGCCCATCATCCGCATCCACGCCATCGCTGCCCTCTCGCCATGCCGGGCGGGCCCGACGGCGGGAGGGTGACGGATCGAGGTCCCGGTCTCGGTCCCGGGATCGGTCCCGATGAGACGGGGTCATCGCCGGAGGAGTGGGTTGTCGGCGTCGGGCAGTTGGCGTCCGCGCAGCGCTGTGACCAGGGAGTGGGACCAGATCCGGGACCGAAACCGGGACCAGATCCGGGACCGAGGTGGCCTACCGCTCCGGATCGGCGAGGCGCTGATGTCGGACCGAGGTGCGCCACGGCGCAGCCGCCCGTCGATCACGATGGGGGACGTGGAAGAGCGAATCACGACGGACCGGCTGGAACTGTCGCCGGCTGAGCCGGCCGACGTGCCGGCCATCGCCGCTCTCCGAATGGACCCCGACGTGCGGCAATTCCTGGGCGGAGTCCTCGACGCCCAGGCGGCTGAGGAGCGAGCCCGGTCCGTCGTCGGAATGGCGGGCTGCTGGGCCGTGCGGATGGCCGGTGCGACTTCGGTCGCCGGCCTGATCTCGTTGACGCCGCGAGGGGAGACCCTCGAGCTCTCCTACGAGTTCGCCACTCTCTACTGGGGGCAAGGGATCGCCAGCGAGGCTGCGACAGCGGCCCTCGCCCGCTGCGGGTCAGGGGAGCGGGTAGTAGCGATCACGCAGGCGAAGAATCGGCCGTCCCGGCGGCTCCTCGAGCGGCTCGGGTTCATCGACCGCGAGCGGTTCACCGAGTTCGGCGAGGAGCAGTGTCTCTACGAGCGCCCGCTCGTGGAGGGCCCGTTGACCGGGACGGGATGACCGGGTCCGGGCTGAGCGCCATGGCCCAACCCGAAGGGGTTGCAATCGTGTCTGGCTGGTTCTGCTGGGTAGTTCGGGAAGGAGGTGAGGGGCGGAGGGGCCTGGTGAGGTGACGAGGGGAGTGGGTCTGTGGGTCGAGGGCTCGCGGTGATTCACGGGAGCGAGGGGCTGCTGCTGGTGGGTGAGGGCGCGGTCGAGGAGTGAGTGCCGGTCGGTGCTGTCGGGTGGTCGGCCTGCAGCACTTCAGGACGAACATCGCGATCGGGACCGGATCCGGGACCAAGTCCGGGACCGTGGTGGTTCACGGTGCGTCCATGGACCGATCCACGGCTCTTCCCAAGCTGACGTTCTCCACCCGTGAGGTCGCTGCGATGCTTGGCGTCTCGCGACCGACGGTTGATCGCCTGGTCGCCTCCGGCGTCCTGCCATCGGTCGACCTCGGCCCGACTCGGCGAACGCTCATCCCAGCGTGGGCCATCGAGGAGTTGCTCGCCGGCCCGGACCAGCTGACCGCGTAGGTCAGCGGTCGAGCGGGTTGGCGACGTGGAGGCCTCGTCGTTCGGCGGCCTCGCAGAGCGCGGTGTCAGCGCTGGTGAGGATCTCGGCCTCGACCGTGAGAGCCGCGGCGAGGTGAACGGCGTCGTAGCCCCGCAGCTGCTCGTCCTCCGCGAGATCGGCGGCCAGCTCGATCAGCCCCTCGGTGATCTCGACCAGGCTCATCTCCTCGGTGAGCTCGACGAGGTCGGCATTGGCTCGCTTGAGCTGGGCTCGGGTGATCCGGCCGCGTCTTTCGGCAGCGGCCAACGCCGCCCGGCCCTCGACAACGACCAGGGCAGCGGAGGCCAGTGACTCGGCTGTGTCCCAGATCAGCCCGGCTTGCTCGGAGCCGTCCTCCTCGATGAGCAGTTTCAGCAGGGTCGAGGTGTCGACGTAGGTGATCACCGCCGCTGTTCAGCGACGAGGTCGCTCACCGAGCCCTTCGGCGTGATCCGAAGGGCCGGGCGAGAGCGCTTGGTCTGCTTTGCCGGACGCACGACGCCGGCGGCGATCAGTTCGGCCAGTCGGTCCGTCGAGTGGTCGATCGCCGACAGCCGCGCGACCGGCTTCCCGCGGTCGGTGACGATCACCTCCTCACCATCCCGCACCCGATCCAGGTAGCGACTCAGGTTGTTCTTCAGGTCCCGCACGCCGACCTCGACCTGCGATGTAGCTACGTTCATGACATCAGTGTAGCTAGCTATCCGTGCTTGGGGTTGTTACGGTCCCACTCCCCGCATCGGACCAGGACTCCGCCGTCTTGCGGCTCATTCTCGCTCGGGTCGGATTACGAGTCGATCTAGATCGAGGCGATCGATCGGGGAAATCTTCATCATCCGCTCCGCTGACCGGCAAGAACAGCGAATGCCATACCGCCGACCACGAAGAACGCAAGCCATGCGAGCCCGACCGAGCTCGTGAGCGGGTACGTGATCCACATGGCGACCAGGCCGACCCCGAGGGCGACCTTGCCTGCGGAACTGGTTGAACCTGCCATGCCAAGGTGATCGACATCGAGGGCACCCGCCTTGACCGCAGGGCATCGCCGCCGCCGGAAGGGGTAACTGCGCGGGATGTGCGCGTCGTACCAGGTCAAAGGTAGGTGGCCACCGCAACTTCGAGGGCCTCGTGCAGCGACGTGGGAACCGTCGCCTGAAGCTGCTGGGTCAGGTGCACGTCGGTCATCTTCACCCGCAGCAGCCGCTTGTGGCTCCACGCTCCGAGGATTGGGCAGTTCAGTAGCGCCAGCCGAAGGCACGGTTCGTGCAGCAATCCGAAGTCCATCACCCAATCGGCGGGCCAGTCGTCGTCTGGGTCGGTGCTGACTACCGCGAACCGAGGCTCGGTCGGCGAAAACGCTTCCCCGCACACCTGGCACAGCCAGTCCCGGGTCACCTCGACACGTCGCCCCTGGTGCACCGTGCCAAGGCGCTCCGCATCGACCGCTAGATACGGGACCGGCAGCCCGACCGAGTTGACCGGCCGAGAAGTGCCCCGGGGCATCTCGAAGGCATCGGCGTCATCCACGATCGAACGGTAGCCACCGAACTGGTAACGACAACGACATTGCCTTCATCGGTTGAAAAGCATTCTGCGATGGCTTCGCGGGATCCGTGAAGAGCATTTCCTGGGACTGCTTCACCCACCACATCCGCGCCGCACTTCACCGCCGGGAACGGTCGATGTAGTTGCGCTCGCAGGAGTCGAGGATCGCACCGAACAACGAATCCCCGTCTGGGTAGCTGGCGAGATCGTGCTGGAGATACTCCTCGAACGCATGCAGATAGTCATCCCCGAACACCGTCCGTAAGGCCAGCCACGTGGATTCCTCAGCGGCATTTGCGCCGCGAGCGTCTTGGTAGGAAGCGAGGAGCTTCGCCTTGTTGGCGCCCAGGAGATTCCCAAAATGCTCGCACCAGCTGAAGTATCCGTCGAACCAGAGTTGCCGTGCGGCGTCGTTGACCATCTTCTCGGTGTTGGCCTTCGCCACTTCGAGGTCTCGGGCCAGGTGAACCAAATCTGGAGTGGTGCCTGGGGAAGCAACACCATGAACATGCGCCAGGTAGGAACCTTGAAGCTGACGGCCGCTGGCCACGAGTCTCCGAAGGTGGTCCTGGAACTCGATCTCACCTTCTGCGTGATCGATGAGGACTTGAGCAGCCGGAGCGAGCTCGCCAAGCAGATCGTTCGTCATCATGTAGCCCTCGACCGCCCCGCGGCTCGAGACACTCATCAGGCTCACGGTTCGGCTACATCCGCATGGACATTTCATCGCAGCCCCCCGCACTCTCAGCATCCGTCCCGGGCGGCGCACGCGCCGCAGGGACTCCCGCATCGCGAAAGGACCCTGGCATGCGCCGAAGCCCGACAGTAGTGAATCGAAGGTCGACTTGGAGCGACCAGGGGCACTTGGGAGGCCCCGCCCCGCCAGACTCTCGGCGTCTCAGTCGCTGCCCGAGGCGCGCCAGGTCAGTCGGCAGGAAGCCCAAGCGTCTCCGCGAACGTTCGGAGGCTGGCATCCAACCCGTCGAAGAATCGTCGTCCGAAGTTGGGGCCGTAGCTCTGGACGTAAGTGGCGTCGTGTTCACCACGCATCACGGCCTGCGCATTCTCCAGCTCCTCTGGACGGAGGGCTATCGCAAGCGCCTGATTGCATGCAGTCACATGGTCTTCGCCCCCTTCAAGGCGAATGGTCGCGTAGGCACTGAAGATGGCTTCGCTGCGCTGAGCTATCGGAAGAATCGGTCTCGGTAGGAAAAGTTCGTCCGCCATGGTCAGGAGATCGGCTGAATGGGCAGGGTGCTTGATTCGACGGCTCCTGAGAAGCGAATCGGGTCTCTTGCTGGACCCGTTGTTGCTGTCGATTCAGGCCGATCGGACATGCGGAGTCGGTTGGTTTGTAGTGGTCTCCCGACGTGCCGAGACTGGACAATCGGTGTTGGTGACTGGAGTCGCGCGCCGAGACAGGAGCGGCACGGCATGCCGCCGCTCAAGGGGCACCGTCGAGGAGGGTGTCGAGGAAATCGGCGGCGGCGCGGTCCTTCTCAGGAAGGAAGTGGCCGTAGACGGTCATCGTGACGTTGGGGTTGGCATGACCGAGTCGGCCGGCGACGGTGCGAGGATCGACGCCGGCGCCGAGTAGCTGGGTGGCGACGTAGTGGCGGAGGTCGTGCAGGCGGGTGCCGTCGAGCCCGACCTTCTTCCGGACCCGGGTCCAGCGGGCGGTCACGTTGTCTGGTCGCCACGGCGTGCTGCCATCCGGCTGCACTGCGAACACGAACCCGTCCGCGAGCAGCTCGGATCGGACCGTCGCGGCTCGCTCGGTGCAGACCCGGCGGTACTCCTCGAGCCGAGCAGCTGTCGCCGAGGCCAAGGACACCTTCCAGATCTGACCGGTCTTGGTCGGCTTCTCCACCAGGCCGACCCCGGGACCGCCGTCGACCATGCCGCGGGAGAACGTGATCGTCCTGGCGGCGAGGTCGACATCGGTCCAGCGCAGCGCGCACAGCTGCGACCGACGAGCACCCGTCGTGGCCGCCAGGCGGAGGAAGACCCCGAAGTCCGGGTCGAACTCGTCGATTCGCGTAAGCGCCCCGGCCAGCGCGTCGGGCGCCGGGGGAGTAATGCGGCTCGCCGGGGTGGAGGGCGCGGTCGCGGCATCGGCCGGGTTCGAGGCGAGGAGGCCCCACTTGATGGCCTGGGCGAAGGCCGCGTGGAGGATCACGTGCACTTTGCGAACCGACGCCGGGGCCAGCGGTCCGCCGTTGATCCCGCCCCGCTGGCGGAGCTCGGCGTAGAAGCCGTCGAGGTGCATGGCCCGGATCTTGGAGACCTTCATCCGGCCGAGCCGGGGCGAGATCTTCAACCGCATGTTGCGGCGGTTCTCCATCACCGTCTTGGGTGACCACTCCGGAGAGCGGGCGGCCATCCAGCGCTCGAGCAGCTCGTCGAGCGTCGGGTCCTCGCCGAGGTTGATGCGCCCGGTCTCGACCTCGACGATGAGCGCCGCCAACGCCTGGTCGACGATCTTGCGCCCGGCCTTGTTGTGTGGCGCGTGGATCGTGCGGGTCACCCGTCGCTCACGACCGGAGGTCGCGTCGATGCCGGCGAACACCTGGATCTGCCAGCTGCCCTCGGCGCGCTTGCGAACCGTGCCTCTCACGGGAGCGACGGTAGCGGGAGTTGGCGATCCCGGTGTCTTTTCCGGTGTCTTTTCGCTCAGAAGTAGTTTCCAGACTAATGAAATCGCCTGAAAACCCTAGTCAGTGTGGTGGGCGCTGAGGGACTCGAACCCCCGACCCCCTCCTTGTAAGGGAGGTGCTCTAGCCAGCTGAGCTAAGCGCCCGAAGGGCTCTCGGCCCGGCGTGGCAGCGTAGCCGTCCGCCCCGCGGGATGGCTCCGGCGGGAGTGGTCGCCGTGGTCGGAGGAGAACAGTGCGCCCTGCACCGGGGCCTCGTCGGCGAGGGCGCCGTCGAAGAGCTCGTCGAGGTCGGCCCCGGCCGGGACGGGGCACAGCGGCCCGTCCCACGTGGTGACCACGGCCCGGACCTCGCCGTCGGTCACCTCGACCGACTCGACCAGCATGGTGACGACCTGGCCGGGTGCACCGGGGCGGTGGACGCGGTGGATGTAGCCGGGGACGGGGAGCTCGTCGCCGAAGGGGCTCTCGTCGAGGCGGTAGGTGACGACATCGATGTGCTTGCCCATGCCCTCAACGGTACGGAGGGGGTGTGACAGCGCCCCGGAGACCAAGGGCCGCAAGGGATCGCGCCGATCACTCCCGGGCGGCGATCATGCTGCGCAGCACCGGGTACACCTGGGTCTTCCAGCGCCGGCCGCTGAACACGCCGTAGTGGCCCACGCCGGCCTGCAGGTGGTGGTGCTTGAGCATCGGGCTCAGCCCGGAGCACAGGTCGTGGGCGGCCATGGTCTGGCCGATCGAGCAGATGTCGTCGCGCTCGCCCTCGACCGTGAGCAGCATCGTCTTGCGGATCGCCGACGGGTCGACGGTGCGGCCGTGGATCTGCAGCACGCCCCGGGCGAGGTCCTGGGTCTGGAAGACCTTCTCGACGGTCTCCAGGTAGAACTCCGCGGTCAGGTCGAGCACGGCGAAGTACTCGTCGTAGAACTCGCGGGTGGTGGCGGCCTCCTCGAGGTTGCCGTCGGCCAGGTTCTGGTAGAGCTCGAAGTGGCTCTTGATGTGCCGGGGCATGTTCATCGACAGGAACGCGGTGAGCTGCATGAAGCCGGGGTAGACCCGCCGCCCGGCGCCGGGGAAGCGCCACGGCACCGTGCTGATCACGTTCTGCTCGAACCACTCGATCGGGCGGGTGGTGGCCAGGTCGTTCACGGCCGTGGGGTTGATGCGGGTGTCGATCGGCCCCGCCATCAGCGTGAGGGTGCGGGGCACGCACGGGTCGCCGCTCTCGGCCATCACCGCGGTGACGATCAGGGCCTGCACGCAGGGCTGGCACACGGCCAGCAGGTGGGCGCCGGGGCCGAGCACGTTGAGGAAGCGCACGACGTGATCGACGTACTCGTCGAACCCGAAGCGACCCTCGCTGACTGGCACCCCGCGGGCGTTGGCCCAGTCGGTGATGTACACGTCGTGGTCGGGGAGCATGGTCTCGACGGTGTCGGTCAGCAGCGTGGCGAAGTGGCCCGACAGGGGAGCGAGGATCAGCACCCGGGGGCCCTGCACGTCGGTGTCCTTGCGGAACCGCAGCAGAGAGCCGAACGGGGTGGAGTCGACGACCTCCTCGATCACGTCGACCACGCCGGTGGTGGTGGGCACCGCGGTGATGCCGAAGGGTCGCCGGCTGTGGCTGAGCGCGGTGTCGGCGAAGACCTCCTGGGCCGCCCACGCCGAGCGCACCAGGGGTTGGTCGGCCAGACCGAAGGGCAACGACTTCAGGGTGCCGGCCGAGATGCGGGCCGCGGTGCGCACGGGGAGCATCGTGTCGGCATAGGCCTGGTACAGCCCGTAGAGCATCGAGGACCGCCTGCGGGGACAGTGGGGGAGAGGGCGCCGGGTGGCTGCCGGGTGCCATGTCACCACGAAGAGCGAGCGGTATGGGCGGATCTCGGGCATTGCAACACTCCGTTCATGCCCTGTTGAAGCTGTTGACGCACCGGCATGGCGAACTGGTGACATGTCCTCGGCGACCCTCACGATCAACAGCCGCAACTACGGCGCCTGGTCGTTGCGCGGCTGGCTGATGTGCCGGTTCTCGGGCCTCGACTTCCGGGTCGAGGAGACCGACGCCAACGATCCGTCCCAGCGTGACGAGCTGCTGCTCATGTCGCCCTCGTTCCTCGTGCCGTGCCTCACGGTCGACGGCCTCGAGATCTGGGACACGCTCGCCATCGGCGAGTTCCTGGCCGAGCGCTTCCCCGAGGCCGGGCTCCTGCCCACCGATCCGGCGGCCCGGGCCCTGTGCCGGTCCGTCAGTGGCGAGATGCACTCCGGGTTCGCCTCCCTCCGCTCGGCCATGCCGATGAACATCAAGGGCCGGTTCGAGGACTTCAAGGTCTTCTCCGGCGCGCAGGCCGACATCGACCGCATCTGTGCGGTGTGGGCCCGCTGCCTCGGCGCGCAGCCCGGGCCGTTCCTCTTCGGCGAGCGGCCCACCATGGCCGACGCCATGTACGCCCCGGTCTGTAGCCGGCTCACGACCTACGGGGTCGAGCTCGATGCGACGAGTCGCTCCTACGTGAGCGCCGTGCTCGCCCTCCCCGAGATGGCCGAGTGGATCGCCGGGGCCGAGGCGGAGCCCGACGAGATCATCGAGCTCGACGCGGAGTTCTGATCGGTGACGGCGGGGTGGCGACGATGATGGATCGACCGCTGAACAGCTGGTTGCTGTTCGCCAACGCCGCCCGCAGCCACCGCCACGCCGAGATCGTCACCCGCTTCCCCGACGGCACCGTCCACCGCTACGACTACGGCACCTTCGCCGGCCGGGCGCAGCAGCTCATGTGGGCCCTCGACCACCTCGGCGTCGAGCGGGGCGCCACGGTCGCCACGCTGGCGTGGAACCACCACCGCCATCTCGAGGCCTACTTCGGCGTGCCCTGCAGCGGGCGGGTGCTGCACACCCTCAACGCCCGGCTCTCGGCCGATGAGCTCGCCTACATCATCGACCACGCCCAGGACCGGGTGATCCTCGTCGACCCCGACCTGTTGCCGACGATCGAGCAGCTCGCTGGCCGCATCCCGAGCGTGAAGACGGTGATCGTCCTCGACGACGCCGCCCCCTCCGATGTCACCGTCGACGGGGACCTGCTGGGCTACGAGGCCCTGCTCGGCGCCGAGGCCACCGAGTACGAGCCGCTCGACATCGACGAGCGCGAGCCGATGGGTCTCTGCTACACGTCCGGCACGACCGGGCGACCCAAGGGCGTCGTCTACACCCACCGATCGAGCTTCCTGCACGCCCTGGCCGTCACCTCCGGCGCGGCCCTCGCCATCGGCCCCGGCGACGCCGTGCTCGCCCAGGTGCCCATGTTCCACGCCAACGCCTGGGGCGTTCCGCACGCCGCCACGGCGGTCGGGGCGAAGCAGGTCCTCTACGCCGGCGCCCTCGACACCGCGGCCTGGGTCGACTTCGTCCTCGCCGAGCGGGTCACCATCGCGGCGGGCGTGCCGACGGTGTGGCTCGCCATCGCCGACGAGCTCGCCGCCAGCGGCCGCACCCTCTCCGACATGCGCCACCTGGTGTGCGGTGGCGGCCAGCCGCCCCGATCGCTGATCGCCCGCTTCCGCGACGAGTTCGGCGTCGACCTCATCCAGGCGTGGGGGATGACGGAGACCTCGCCGATCGCGTCGCTGGCCTGGCCCCAGGAGCGCATGCGCGACTGGGCTCCCGACGAGGTCCTCGACCGGGCCCGCACCCAGGCGGGCCTGCCGGTGCCCGGCGTCGAGGTCTCCATCCGCGACGACGAGGGCGCCGAGCAGCCCTTCGACGGCGAGTCGATGGGCGTGCTCCACGTGAGGGGGCCGTGGATCGCGGACGGCTACCTCGGGGGAGAGGGCGCCGACAAGTTCACCGACGACGGCTGGTTCGACACCGGCGACGTCGCCGTGGGCTCCGACGACGGCTACTTCGTGATCGCCGACCGGGTGAAGGACCTCATCAAGTCGGGCGGGGAGTGGATCTCCTCGGTCGACATGGAGGCCGCCCTCATGGCCCTGCCCGAGGTCGCCGAGGCCAGCGTGATCGCCGTGCGCGACCCGAAGTGGCAGGAACGCCCGATGGCCTGCGTCGTGCTGCGCCCCGGCGCCGAGCTGTCGACCGCCGCCGTGGCCGAGCACCTCCAGGCGCACGGCTTCGCCAAGTGGCAGCTGCCCGACCGCATCGAGCTGCTCGACGAGATCCCCCGCACCAGCGTCGGCAAGTTCGACAAGAAGGTGCTCCGGGCCCGATTCGACCCCTGACTGACCGCCCTCCGCCGACCAAGACCGCACCACGACACCACGCAATCCACCACCCACCCAGCATCCGCCGACACCCCCCATTCGAGAGGAAGCTGCACGTGGCCCTTCGCCGAGACATCGTCGAGTCGCTCCCCCCGTCACTGCCCGCACCCGTCACCGCCGAGCCCCGGCCCGAGCTGCGCCTCGTGCACTCCGCGCAGAACTCCGAGGCGTCCATGGACGCGGAGGTCTCCGGCCTGTTCCTCCAGGCGCTGGCCAGCACCACGGCCGGTTCGCTGGCCCAGAGCCCGATGCGCATGGCCAACGCCGCCGGCGAGCTCATGGCCGGTGTGGTGGCGGCCAGCACCGCGGCGGTGGCCCGTGCCGTCGGCCGCGAGGTCGACGGTCCGGTGACCCCGGGGCGCGACGCCCGCTTCGCCGCCCCGGCGTGGGAGAGCAACGCCGCCTACTGGTACCTGCGCCAACTCCACCTGCTGCGCGACCGCTTCGTCGGGCAGGTCATCGAGGCCGCTCCGATCGCGCCCCACACCAAGGTCAAGGCCACCCTCGCCGCCAGCATCCTCTCCGACACCATGGCCCCGACCAACACCCTGCTCGGCAACCCGGCGGCCCTCCAGAAGGCGTTCGAGACCGGTGGCACCAGCCTCATCCGGGGCGCCAAGAACATGCTCACCGACATGGCCACCAACGACGGCTGGCCGTCGCAGGTCGACCGCAGGCCCTTCACCGTGGGCGAGAACACCGCCTGCACGCCCGGCAAGGTCGTCTACCGCAACGAGCTGTTCGAGCTCCTGCAGTACGAGCCGCAGACCGAGCAGGTGCACGAGATCCCGCTGCTGTTCTGCCCGCCGTGGATCAACAAGTACTACATCATGGACCTCGCCCCGGAGCGCAGCCTGGTGGAGTGGGCGGTGCGCCACGGCCACACCTGCTTCGCCATCAGCTACCGCAACCCCGACGCCTCGATGCGCGACGCCACCTTCGAGGACTACCTGCTCGACGGCCCCCTCGAGGCCATCGAGGTCGTCCGCTCGATCACCGGCGCCGAGGTGGTCAACACCATCGCCGTGTGCCTCGGCGGCACCCTCAGCGCCATGGGCATGGCCTACGACGCCGCCCTCGGTCGTCGCACGGTCAACTCGGCGACCCTCATCAACACCCACACCGACTTCACCCGGCCGGGCGTGCTCGGGGCCTTCGCCGACGAGCCCACCATCGCCCTGCTCGAGCGGCACATGGCGAAGGAGGGCCTCCTCCCGTCGCAGCGGCTGTCGAGGACGTTCTCGCTCTGCCGGGCCAACGACCTGGTGTTCAGCTACCTCGCCAAGAACTGGCTGATGGGGGAGACCCCGCCGGCGTTCGACCTGCTGGCCTGGAACGACGACGGCACCAACATGCCGGCCCGGATGCACGGCGACTTCCTGCGCTGGTTCTACCTGGAGAACCGCCTGGCCGAGGGGCGCATGGAGATCGACGGCACCCGCCTCGACCTGGCGACCGTCGACCAGCCCACCTACGTGGTGTCGGCCGTCGACGACCACATCGTGCCGTGGGCCTCGGCCTACGAGACCACCCAGCTGCTGGGCGGCGAGCACAACCGCTTCGTGCTCTCCACCTCGGGCCACATCGCCGCCATCGTGAACCCGCCGAGCCCGAAGGCCAAGCACTGGACCAACACCGACCTCGACGGCGACGCCGAGCGCTGGAAGGCCGGCGCCCAGCTCAACGACGGCACCTGGTGGGACGACTGGGTGCCGTGGATCGCCGAGCAGGGCGGTGCCCTGGTGCCCGCCCCCGAGCGCCTCGGCAGCGACGACCACCCCCCGATCGGCGACGCCCCCGGCACTTACGTGCACGGCTGAGCGCTCGCACCCCTCCACCCCACCCGACCCGAACCGCAACGACCCCCCCCGACACGACGTCAAGGAGCCCCGATGGAATCGAACCTGATGGATCTCGGCATGGCCGCCCAGGACAACATGCTCAGCGCGATGGAGACCTCGAAGTCCTTCATGCTGGAGTCGATGAAGGCCTGGACGACGACGACCAAGAAGATGATGCCGGACCTGCCCTCGATGCCCGGCATGAGCGCCTTCGGCGAGATGGTGGCGCCGATGGGCATGGTGTCGATGACCTACGACTTCGCCGAGAAGGTGCTGGCCTCCCAGCGCTCGTTCGTCGAGGAGATGGTCGAGATGATGGCGCCCGCTCCGGCGGGCTGATCCGGAACGCGACGTGACCGGCCCCGGGGTGACCCGGGGCCGGCTCCGCGTGTGGTGTCGAACGCCCGGTTGGCGGAGGGCTGGCCTAGGCGCGTCGGCCCAGGAAGGCCAGCATCCGGGTCTGGGCGTCGGCGTCGGCGGGGGCCTCGACGGGCTCACCGAAGGCGCCGGGGCCGCGCAGCATGTCGCCGAAGCGCTCGGCGCCGGCCATCACCATGGCCACGTCGTCGTCGGAGATCGTCGTGTCGAGCCCGGTGGCGGTGGCGAGGTCCCAGCGGTGCACGACGAGGTCCATGGCCAGGAAGCGGTCGACGGCGTCGGCGAACGACGTGCGGCCGAAGAACCCGTCGAACTCGGTGGTGGAGGCCACGGGGTCGCGGAGGTCGGCGAGCACCGCGTTGCTGGTGTTCGCCCAGGCGCCCGACGGGTCGTCGTCGACCGACGGCGCGGCCACGGGGGGCTTGCCCACCAGCCCGAAGAAGAGGTTCTGGCTGTCGACCACGTGGCGCACGAGGTCACGGGCGCTCCAGTCGCCGCACGGCGTGGGGGCGTCCCAGGCCTCGGCGGGCACGGCGGCGATGGTGTCGGCGAAGGCGCCGGCCAGGCGCTCGTAGCGGTCGGCGATGCTCTCCATCGGGGCAGTCTGCCAGGCCCGCGACGCGGTCGGAGGGCCGGATCGTGCGTGTGCTGGGGGCATGCCCTGCAGCCCGGCCGTGCCGGACGAGGGACTGAGACCTGCCCTGCCGGGGAAGGTCCCTCGTCATGGATCTCCTGTTGCTCGTCCTCCTGATCGCGGTGGTCGTCGTGGTCGCCGCCGCCGTGGTGGCCCAGCGCCGCCGTCGCTCCGGCGACGTCCTGAGCGTCGATGACGTGCAGCGCCGCAAGGGGGGCCCGAGATGAACGACGTCCTCGTGCGGGCCCGTGACCTGATCGGCCGCCCGGTCGTGACCCTCGACGGCGACCAGGTGGGTGAGGTCAAGGACGTGCTGCTCGGCCTGCGTTCGGCCGCGCTCGTGGGCTTCACCCTCCGCAACACCGGCTTCCTCGGCGGGCCCCGGCACGAGGCCGTGCCGTGGGAGAGCGTGCACGCCATCGGCGCCGACGCCCTCATGATTCCGGCCGGGGCGGTCGTGCCCGACGACGCCGTCGGCACCTCGGGCGATGGGAACACCCACGTCGCGGTCGACCTGCCCGTGGTGACCGAGTCGGGTGACGAGCTCGGCCGCATCGTCGACGTGGTGCTGTCGACCGGTTCGCCCTCGCAGATCGTCGGCTTCGAGATCGAGGCCTCGAGCGGCATGGCATCGGAGGGGCGCCACATGCTCCTCCCGATCGACACCATGACGTCGGCCTCCGCCGAAGCGGTGGTCGTCCCGGCGTCCGCGACTCACTTCATCCGCGACGACCTGGCCGGCTTCGGCGCCGCCATCGAAGGTTTCCGGGGAACCGTCGAGGAGGGGACCGACCATGCGGGTGCGTGAGCTGAAGGGGCGCCCGGTGCTCGACGTGGCGGCCGCCCGCGAGCTGGGTCGCGTGGAGGCCGTGATCGTGGACCCTGCGGCCCGCGCGGTGATCGGCTTCAGGGTGAGCGGCGCCAGCCCCGTGCTGCCGCTGGCCGAGGTGAAGGCGGTCGGGGCCGATGCGGTGACGGTCGACGGGCCGTTCGCGCTCCACCTCCCGAACGGTGCTTCGGAGGAGCGGTCGGTGGCGGGCGCGCTCGACCCCGTCGGGCTGCTGGTGCTCGGCGACGACGGCAACGCCCTCGGACGGGTCGCCGACCTCGACATCGACGAGGCGTCGGGCGCCGTGGTGACCATCTTCATGGAGGGCCACGACGTCGACGGCCAGCGGCTGCTCGGCCTCGGTCGGCACGCCCTCGTCGTGCGGTCCGCCTGACCCCTCGCCCCTCGGAACGCGTGAGGCCCGGACGGGTGTCAGCGGTCGGGCTGAGCAGCGGGGACCCGCCACTCGAACACGCTGCCCCCGGCGTCGCCCCGGCGGGCCGCGCACGAGCCGCCGAGCTTCTCGGCTCTGGCGGTGAGGTTGGCGAGCCCGTTGCCTCCGACCACCGAGTCGGGGATGCCCACGCCGTCGTCGACGACGGTGAGGCAGACGTCGTCGTGCACGTCGATGATCACCCGCACCGATGAGGCGTTGGCGTGGCGGGCGACGTTGCTGAGCGCCTCGCGCAGTGCCGGCACCATGTTCTCGGCCACGGTCGGGTGGATGCCCTCGACCGCGCCGTCGAACTGCATGCGGGGCGAGAAGCCGAGGGCGGGGCGCAGCTCGTTGGTGAGCCGCACCAGCTCACCGCGCAGGCCCGGGCCGCCGTCGGGCGGGGCCTGCAGAGCGAAGATCGCGGTGCGGATCTCCTTGATCGTGGCGTCGAGCTCGTCGACGGCCTTCTCGACACGGACGCGGGCCTCGGCGTCGGTGACCCGGGCGGCGGCACCCTGGAGCGTCATGCCGGCGGCGAAGAGCCGCTGGATGACGGTGTCGTGGAGGTCGCGGGCGATGCGCTCGCGGTCCTCGGTGATGGCGAGGGTGTGGCGGATCCGGCGGTTCTCCTGCTCGGCGGCGAGGCGG
This sequence comes from Acidimicrobiales bacterium, assembly GCA_965279255.1. Lineage (GTDB taxonomy): Bacteria > Actinomycetota > Acidimicrobiia > Acidimicrobiales > Acidimicrobilacustridaceae > CAMFLJ01. The sequence goes on along the minus strand of OZ257146.1, from coordinate 2,179,696 downwards.
TCGGAGATGTCGCGGATCGTGGCGATGACGGCGGTGCCGCCGTCGCTGGTGATCGGGCTGAGGCTGATCTCGACGGGGAACTGCGAGCCGTCGCGGCGCCGTCCGAGCAGGTCGAAGCCGGCGCCCATCGACCGGGTGCGGGGCCCGGACGAGTAGTCGGCCCGGTGACCGGCGTGGGCGAGGCGCAACGCCTCGGGGAGCAGCATGTCGACCGACTTGCCGAGCAGCTCGCCGCGGTCGTAGCCGAACAGCTCCTCGGTGCGCTGGTTCACCAACAGGACCTTGCCGCCCAGGTCGGCCATCACGATGCCGTCGGGCGCGGCCTCGACGACGCCCCAGATGACCCGATCGTCGAGCCCGGCGTCGGCCAGGGGACGAACCATGTCGTCGACGCGTGCGGGCAGCGAGCGCGTGTGCTCGCGTCGATGGGTCGCTCGAGGGCCGTCGGGGTCTGGTGCCACCACGGACTGCTCCTGGGGAGATCCGGTCCGGCGGGACAGCCGGACCCCCTGGACAGTACCGCCACCCTGGGACTTACGGCGCTGGGATCAGGACCTTTGGCCCCTTGACGGCGCCCGGGGTGGTGCGTGACACACTGCGGGGCCGACGACCACGGGGAGGCCGGATGGACGACGACGGTATCGACGAGCTGGCCGGGGACCACGTGTGGACCGCCGAGATCGAGCGGGCCGTCCTGTCCGAGACCGAGGCGGGGCGGGCCATCGCTGCCGGCTTCGTCGACCGCTTCGGGGAGTTCGTGTCCGGCACGGTCCGTCCCATCCTGCGCGACGTGGCCGAGCAGGGCGGTGAGCCTCAGCTGCTCGTCAACGGCCTGGCCCAGATGCTGCGGGCGGTCGCCGACAGCATCGAGTTCCCCCTCGGCGAGTCGCGCGAACCGGCCGACCCCTCCTAGCCGCGGGTCGGATGACGCAGCGCGCCGACAGGCCGGACCGGGGACCTCACCCGCTCGGTGTCGTCATGGTGGTCCTGGCGGTGGGGGCCGTAGGGGTGACCACGACCGCGCTCGGCGTCGTGGCCCGCTCGGTCGCCGACGACCTCCACGTCGGCGCCACCGGTCTGGGATGGGCGGTGAACGCCTACCTCCTCGTCGCCGCGGCCTTCGCCCTGCTCGGGGGACGCCTGGGTGACCGGTACGGGCGCCGGAAGGTGTTCGGCATCGGCTGCGGTGTCTTCGCCGCCGGCTCGGCCGCCGCCGCGCTGGCGCCCGGTCTGTGGTGGTTGATCGGGGCCCGCTCGGTGCAGGGGCTCGGGGCCGCTCTCCTGCTGCCCGCCTCGATCGAGGTCATCGCCACGACCCTGCGAGGCCACGAGGAGCGGCGGGCGCTGCTCGTGCGGGGCACCGCCTTCGCCGTCGCCTTCGGCATCGGGCCGCTGGTGGGTGGCCTCCTGGGTGACACCGTCGGATGGCGGTGGCTGTTCGTGCTCGTGGCGGTCCTGGCGCTCGTCCCGGCGACGGTCGCCCTGATCGGCTCCATGCCCCCCGAGCCCGAGGGCGAGCCGCTGCACGACCGCCTCGGTGCCGTGCTCTCGGTGGTCGGGGTCTTCGTGGTGGTGCTGCTCGCCGAGCGGGGGCGGGTGTGGGGCTCGCTCTGGATGACGGTGGCCTCGGTCGCGCTGGCGGCGATCCTCGTGGCCGTCTTCGTCGGGCTGGAGCGCCGCAGTGCGGCGCCGCTGCTGCACCCCTCGTTGCTGCGCGACCGCGTCGTGCTCGGAGGCGACCTCGCCACGTTCGCCTCGTCGCTCGGCATGCTCGGCCTCCTCTACTTCTTCGGGATCTACGCCCGCTCGGCTGCGGTGTTCGACGACTCCGGCCTCCGGGTGGCCTACGCCCTGATCCCCTTCGCCGCCACGCTGGCCCTGCTCGGGTGGACCGCGGGCTGGCTCTCGCGCCGACTCGGCCGGGCCGTGCCGGTGGTCATCGGCATGGGCCTCATGGCGGTCGGGTTCCTCGTGCTCTCCCGCACCACGGTGTCGGCCTCGGAGGACGACCTGCTGCTGCCCCTGGCCATCTGCGGCGTCGGCGCCGGCATCGCCAACGCGTGCGTCACCGGCCCGTCGATCCTGTCGGTCGAGAAGTCGCGGATGGGCGAGGCCGCCGGTGCGTCGAGCCTCGCCCGGTTCGCCGGCACGGCCCTCGCCGTGGCCATCGGCACCTCGACCTACCTGGGCGTGGGCGCCCACCGGCTCGTCGGCCTCCCCGACAAGGCCGGCACCCCCACCGCCGAGGAGGTGGCCGACCGCACCGGGGTCGACGTCGACAGCGACGAGCTGGCGATGGGCGGCGACGTGTTCGACCGGGCGCTCGACCGCCTCGACGAGGACCTGCGCGGTCCCTTCCAGGCGGCGGTCGAGCTCGACGCCCTCGACGGGTTCACCACGACGATGAGGTGGGCGGGCATCACCCTCGCCCTCGCCACCGTGGCGAGCGGCTGGCTGCTGCGGGGCGGGCCTCAACCCCGCCAGAGGTCGAGCGGCGTGCGCTCCCGCGACCCCGCGAACGGCAGCGCGACCGGGCCACCCGAGCCGGCCGAGGCGTAGGCGCCACACACCACGTCGAGCACCCTTCGACCGAACGCGGCGTCGATCGGGGACGGCTGCCCGGCGGTGGCCGCGGCCAGCGCCCGCATCTGGTCGACGTAGCCGAGGTCGAACACCATCGGGTCGACCCCGGCGGGCGGGCCGGCGACCGGCACCGGTTCGCCGTTGCACTCGAGGGCGACGGCAGGCAGCAGGTCGGCGCGGACCACCATCGTGTCGCTCGAGGCCTGCAGGTCCCACACCACGTCGTGGTGGCGCCAGCTCGCCTCCACCCGGGCGACGAGGCCGGAGGCGAACCGCACGAGCACCTCGGCGTGGTCGTCGACGGCGAGCCCCTCGGACGACGACAGCAACGCGGTGACCTCGACCGGCTCGTCGTCGCCGGCGATCAGCAGGGCGAGGGCCAGCGGGTGGACGCCGAGGTCGAACAGGGCACCCCCACCCCACTGCGGCTCGAGGAAGTCGCCCCAGGTCGGACGGGGGGAGAGGGCCCGCACCTCGAGGTAGCCGAGGGAGCCCATGGTCGCCGCCAGCGAGAGCGCGGCCTGCACGACCGGGGCGAAGGCGAGGTTCTCGGCGTACACGATGCGGGCGCCGGCCTGCTCGGCCGCGACGAGGGCGTCGGCGTCGGCCAGCGTGGTGGCGAGCGGCTTCTCGACCAGCACCGCGGCCCCTGCGGCCGAGGCGGCCAGGGCCTGGGCGGTGTGCACCGACGGCGGGGTGGCCACGACCACCGCGTCGGCGCCGGCGGGGAGCTCGCGGTAGGAGCAGGCTTGGGCCTTCAGCTGGCCCGCCCGCTCCTGGCTGCGCTCAGCCGAACGGGACGCCACGGCGACGACCGGAAGGCCGGCGGCCTCAGCGGCGAGGGCGTGGATCACGCTGATCATCCCCGCTCCGGCGAAGGCGAGGGTCGGCCCGGCGGGAGCGGCCGCGGCCGGAGCCGAGGGCGGCACCGACGTGGTCGAGGGGGCCGGCGGGGGAGGGGAGGCACGGCGGCGACGGAGCACGACGCGACCGTACCGCCGGGTCAGGTGCTGCTCTCGGCCGCCTGCACCGCGAGCGAGACGGACTCGGCGGCCTCCACCAGCAGCGCGCCGAGCTCGGGACCCTCGCCCCGTTCGATGCGCTCGCGGGGCACCATCACCGCGAGGGCGGCGACGGGCGTGCCGTTGCCGTCGACCACCGCGGCGGCCACGACGCCGAGGGCGTCGACGTACTCACCGCGCACGAGGGAGTAGCCGTCGCGGCGGGCCTCGGCGACGGACTGGCGCACGTGGCGCTCGAGGACCTCGCCGGTGCCGTCGCCCGTGCGGGGGAGCGAGCGCTCGAGCACCTCGTCGACCTTCGCGTCGGGGAGCTGGGCGAGGATCGCCCGCCCGGCCGCGCTGAGGTGCACGGGCAGCGGGCCCTGGGTGGCGGAGAGGGTGCGCAGGAGGGTCTCCTCCGGGCCGGCGAGCAGCACCATGCGGTCGCCGTCGAGCACGAAGAACCCGGGGGCGCCGTCGACCTTCTGGCGCAGCGAGTTGAGCACCGGGCGGGCGGCGTCGCGGGCGGCGATGACCTCCGGGCTGGCGTCGGCCAGGACCGAGAAGCGGGCGGTGACCACCCACGTGCCGGGGTTGCTCACGTCGTGGCGGAGCCAGCCGGCACCGGCGAGGGTGGTGAGGGCGCGCTGCACCGAGGCCTTGGGCACGTCGAGGCGGCGCGACAGCTCGCTCAACCCGACCGGCTGGCGAGCGGCGACCTCCTCGAACACCCGCAGTGCGGTCCGGACGCTCTTCACCGCCCCATGTTGCCACAGTCACACGCCCGGTCCGCATCGTGGACCACGATGATGCTACGGTCACCCCGATGTCAGATCCGGGGGAACTCAACGACGTCGTGGTGGTCGACCTGTCGACCGACCTCGGCGGGGCCTACTGCTCGAAGCTCTTCACCGACGGCGGCGCCACCGTCACCCGGGTCGAGCCCGCCACCGGCGATCCCTTCCGGCACTGGCAGTGGAGCGGCGAGCCGGTCGCGGGTGACGGCCCCCTGTTCCGCTACCTGCGTCACGGCCAGCGCTCGGTCACCGCCGACTCGGCCACCGCCGAGGTCGAGGCCCTGCTCGCCGGGGCCGACCTCGTGATCACCAACGGCGACAGCCTGGCCGGCGACGCCCGTGCGCTCGCCGACCGGCTGCCCGGCACCGTGGTCGTGAGCATCACCCCCTACGGCCTCGAGGGCCCCTTCGCCGGCCGTCCGGCCAACGAGTTCACGGTCCAGGCCGACAGCGGCTCGCTCACCCCGCGGGGCACGCCGGAGATGGCGCCGTTCCAGCTCGGTGGCCGCATCGTCGAGTGGGTCAGCGGCGCCTACGCCGGAGTCGGCGCGCTGGCCGCCGTCCGCCGTGCCCGCTCGATCGGCGTCGGTGAGCTCGTCGACGTGGCGCTGTGCGACGTCGCCAACCTCACCGCCGGCAACTACGCCGACCTCTTCCAGTCCCTCGCCGGGCGGCCCGAGCTCGAGCCCGAGGTGCCGTACCGAACGGTCGAGATCCCCTCCATCGAGCCCACCCTCGACGGCTGGGTCGGCTTCAACACCAACACCCGCGACCAGTGGGACTCGTTCTGCATCCTCATCGAGCGGCCCGACCTGCTCGAGACCGCCGAGTTCGCGTCGCTCGCCACCCGCATCGCCCGCCGCGACGAGTGGAACGCCATCGTGCGGGAGTGGACCACCCAGCACACCACCGCCGACATCGTCGAGCAGGCGGCGCTGCTGCGCATCCCCGTGGCGCCGGTGTCGAGCGGCCGCGACGTGCTCGAGCTCGACCACCCCCGCATCCGTGGGGTGTGGGTCGACGACCCGACCGGCAGCTTCGAGATGCCCCGCCGTCCGTACCGCTTCGACGGCGAGCCCACCCCGACGCCCCGGCCCGCGCCGTCGGTCGGCGAGCACGACGGCGAGGCCGCTCCCGTGCGCCGCGCCCGCCCCGAGGCCCCCACCGGTCGGGCGCCCCTGCCCCTCGAAGGCATCACCGTGCTCGACCTCACCGCCTGGTGGGCCGGCCCGTCCGGCGCGGCGATCTTCGCCTCGCTCGGCGCCGACGTCGTGCACGTCGAGTCGACCCGGCGCATCGACGGCATGCGCACCGCCGGCGGCATGTTCTTCAGCCGTCCGCAGTGGTGGGAGTACAGCGCCTTCTTCCTGTCGGCCAACGTCAACAAGTACGACGTCACCCTCACCCTCGACACGCCCCAGGGCCGTGAGCTCGCCCTCGAGCTGGTGAAGAAGGCCGACATCGTCATCGAGAACTTCACGCCTCGGGTCATCGAGGCGTTCGACCTCGACTGGCCGGTCGTCCACGAGGCCAACCCCCGGGCGATCATGGTCCGCATGCCCGCGTTCGGGCTCGACGGCCCGTGGCGCGACCGCCCCGGGTTCGCCCAGACGATGGAGCAGATCACCGGCCTGGCGTGGGTGACCAGCCACCCCGAGGACCAGCCCCGAATCCAGCGGGGCCCGTGCGACCCGAACGGTGGCCTCCACGCCGTGTTCGCGGCGTTGGTGGCGCTCGAGCGGCGTGACCGCACCGGCCAGGGCTCCTTCGTGGAGGCCCCGATGTTCGAGGCGGCCATGAACGTCGGCGCCGAGCCCGCCATCGAGTGGAGCGCCAACGGCGTGATGGTCGAGCGCATGGGCAACCGCAGCCCGGCGGCCGCCCCGCAGAACCTCTTCGCCACCGACCGCGCTGAGCACTGGCTGGCGGTGTCCTGCAGCACCGACGAGCAGTGGCGGGCACTCGCCGTCGTCATCGGGCGGCCCGAGCTGGCCGACGAGCCCGAGCTGCAGACGCTGGCCGGGCGACGTGCCGCGGCCGACCGGCTCGACCCGCTCATCGCCGAGTGGGCCGCCGGTCGCGAGCTGCACGCCGCCGTGGCCGAGCTGCTCGCCGCCGGGGTCCCGGCCGCTCCCGGCACCGACGCCCGTCGGGCCTCGTTCAACGAGCAGATGGCGGCCCGGGGCTACTTCGAGACCGTCGAGCACCCGGTCGTCGGCTCCCACTCCGTGCCGGTCCTGCCGTTCCGCTACGGCAGCGTCGATCGCTGGGCCCGGCGCCCGGCCCCGACGCTCGGCCAGCACAACGTCGAGATCCTCGGCGGCTGGCTCGGCCACTCCGAGGACGAGCTCGCCGCCCTCGAGGCCGACGGCGTGATCGGCACCTGGCCCGAAGGGGCCTAGCCGCACACGACAGCCACCGACCGTCCGTCCGTCACCTCAGCCGCAACCTCAGACCGCCGCATCGCACCCAACCGCATCGCACACCAACCGCACCGACCGGTCCTCACGACCAGCCCGACCCCCGGGGGAGCCCACCATGACCGACCTCTTCGACCGTGTCCGCGTCATCGACGTCGACACCCACCTCACCGAGCCGCCCGACACCTGGACCCGCGCCTTCCCGGCCTCGCTCCACGACAAGGTGCCCCACATCGAGCGCATCGACGGCCGTGACACCTGGATGGTCAACGGTGAGCGCATCGGTTCGCCGGGTTACTACTCCATGGCCGGCCACGACGGCATCATGCCCGCCTCGATCCCCGAGACCTACGACGACATCGCCCCGGCGATGTACGACGCCAAGGCCCGCCTCGAGTTCCTCGACCGCGAGGGCATCGACGCCCAGATCCTCTACCCGAACGTGGGCGGCTTCGGGAACGGCTACTTCCTGCGCCTCGGCGACCGCGAGCTCGTCGCCCAGTGCGTGCGGGCCTACAACGACTTCCTCACCGACTGGTGCAGCGCCGACCCGGCCCGCCTCATCCCCATCACGGCCCTGCCGTTCTGGGACCTCGACCTCGCCATCTCCGAGATGGAGCGGTGCATCGAGATGGGCCACCGGGCGATCAACTTCTGCAACCAGCCCCAGGACTACGGGATGCCGGCCCTGGCCCACACCCACTGGGACCCGATCTGGGCCCGCGCCCAGGAGGCCGGCATCGCCGTCAACTTCCACGTCGGTGGCGGTTCGATGGGCACCCAGTTCGAGGACACCGCCGGCATGGGCTGGATGACCAACTTCGCCAAGGTCAGCTCGCTCATCTTCATGGACAACATGCGGTGCATGGCCGACCTCATCTTCGGCGGCGTCTGCCACCGGTTCCCGGAGCTCAAGCTGGTGTCGGTCGAGAGCGGCGCCGGCTGGATCCCCTCCGCCCTCGAGACCTTCGACTGGCAGTGGCTCAACGGCGGCCCCCGTCTCGAGCACCCCGAGTACGACCTCCTGCCGAGCGAGTACTTCCGCCGCCAGCTCTACGGCTGCTTCTGGTTCGAGCAGCAGGCGGCGCTCGACACCATCGCGCGCTACCCGGACAACATCTTCTTCGAGACCGACTACCCGCACCCCACCTGCCAGCACCCCGGCCCGATGACCCCGGCCCAGCGGCCCCGTGACTACGCCGAGAAGCTGTTCGCCGGCGTGTCCGACGAGGTCACCCAGAAGGTGCTGTGGGGCAACGCCGCCAAGGTCTACGGCCTCTGATGGCCGACACCGGGCTGGTCGCCCCCGACTTCGGCACGCAGTACCTGGTCGCCGAGGTCCGGGGGCGCGTGCTGCACCTCCGCATCGACCGGGTCGAGCGCCGCAACGCCTTCACCCAGGACATGTACCGGGGCATCAAGCGCGCCGCCATCTGGGCCGACGCCCAGACCGAGCTCGACGCCGTCTGCCTCACCGGCACCGACAAGTGGTTCGGTGCCGGCGGCGACATGGGGGGCCGGGCGGAGGACAAGGAGGGCCTCGCCGTCGAGTGGGACTCCACCGAGCAGTTCCCGTTCCGTCACATCGAGCGCTGCCGCAAGCTGTGGGTCGCCAAGGTCAACGGGCTCTGCCATGCCGGCGGGCTCGACCTCACCCTCTGCTGCGACATCGCGGTGGCCTCCGATCAGGCCCGCTTCCGCGTGCCCGAGCTGCTCCGGGGCATCCCCGACCCGTTCATGTCGGCCCGCCTGGCCGAGGCCGTGGGCCTGGCCCGGGCCCGGTACCTCTTCTTCACCGCGGCGGAGATCACCGCCCACGAGGCCGAGGCCATGGGCCTGGTCGGCAAGGTCGTGCCCCACGACGAGCTCGACGCCCACGTCGACTGGGTGCTCGAGCAGATCGCCCTCACCGGTCCCCAGGCCCGCTTCGACGTGAAGCGCGACCTCAACCTCCGGCTGCCCCCGATGGACTACGGCATGTTCTTCCGGGCCATCGAGCGGCCCGAGATGTGGGAGGGCATGGCGTCCTTCCTCGAGAAGCGCCCGCCGGACTGGCCCCGCGGCTGACCCGCTCCGCCGAGGCCCCGGGTGACCCCGGGGCCGAGGCGGGCGCCGGTACTGTTGCCCGAAGTGAAAAAGCTCGGCGTGTACGTGGCCACGATCTTCGTGGCCGGGGCGGTCCTCGCTGTCGCGGTCATCGTGGCGGTCCCCGCCCTGGGCCGTGTCGCCACCGCCGGCGAGGCCGAGGGCCCGCCGATCGACCTCTCCCGCTTCGCCGACTACGCGGTGCGCTCGCAGGTCTACGCCGCCGACGGCTCGCTGCTCGCCACGCTGCACGGCGAGGAGAACCGCCAGCCGGTGGCTCTCGACCAGATCCCGGCCACCGTGAAGGACGCCATCCTGGCGGTGGAGGACGCCGAGTTCTACCAGCACAGGGGCGTCAACCTCCGGGCCCTCACCCGAGCCATGGTCGAGAACGTCCAGGCCGGCGGGGTCGAGCAGGGCGGCTCGACCATCACCCAGCAGCTGGTCAAGAACGCGCTCCTGAACGACGAGCGGGTCCTGAACCGCAAGGTGAAGGAGGCCGCTCTGGCCATCCGCCTCGAGAACCAGATGACCAAGGACGAGATCCTCGAGTCCTACCTCAACACCGTCTACTTCGGCTCGGGGGCCTACGGCGTGCAGGCGGCCGCCGAGACCTACTGGGGCAAGAACGTCGGTGAGCTCAACTGGGCCGAGGCCGCCATGTTGGCGGCGGTCATCTCCAACCCGATCGCCTACGACCCCACGCTGCACCCTGATGCCGCCAAGAAGCAGCGCGACGTCGCCCTCGACCGCATGGTGGCCTACGGCGCCATCACCCGTGAGGAAGCCGCCTACGCCAAGGCGTGGGCTCTGCCCACCGGCCGATGCACCGGCGTGACCGGCCCGCGGCCCTCCGACTGCGGCGAGATCGCGCAGCCCCCGCCCGACAGCTACTTCGTCGACGAGGTCAAGAACGAGCTGCTCGATCTCACCAACCACGAGTACGACGCCACCCTCGGCACCACCTACGACGAGCGCTACAAAGCCGTGTTCGGCGGCGGTCTGCGCATCTCCACCACCCTCGACCCGGTCGCCCAGGCCGCGGCCCAGGAGGCGCACGACACCACCTGGGACGCCACCACCGCCCGCCAGGCGGCCGAGAAGGGCGTCACCACCGCGATGGTGTCGCTCGACTCCTCGACCGGTGCCGTGCGGGCCCTCGTCGGCGGTCCCGGCTTCGAGAACTTCCAGTACGACATCGCCACCCACGAGCCGGGGCGCCAGACCGGCTCCACGTTCAAGACCTTCGTGATGCTCACCGCGCTCGAGCAGGGCGTGCAGCCCGACGACTACGTCGGTGGCGGCGGCTCGTGGGTGAACAAGGGCGGCACCCCCGACCCCTACGTCGTGCAGGGCACAAGCGGGTCGCTCACCTCGGTCGTGGCCGCCTCGTCGAACGGCGCCTTCGTCCGGCTCGGCCAGACCGTCGGCCTCGATCACGTCGTCGACATGGCCGAGCGCCTCGGCGTGGAGAGCCAGTTCGACCCCAAGGCCAAGTCGATGCCGCTCGGCGTGTTCGACGTGACGCCCCTCGAGATGGCCTCGGCCTACTCCGCCATCCCCAACGGCGGCATCCGCCAGACCGAGTACTTCGTCGACAAGATCGAGGACCGTAACGGCAACGTCCTCTACACCCACACCGCCGAACCCACCCGGGGCTTCTCCCAGCAGACCGCCTGCCTGGCCACCCAGATCCTCGAGAACAACGTGCAGGCCGGCACCGGCAAGAACGCCCAGCTCGGCGCCCAGCCGGCGGCGGGCAAGACCGGCACCACCGAGTCGAACTCCAACACCTGGTTCGTTGGCTTCACCCCGTACCTGACCACCGCGGTCTGGATGGGCATCCCCGAGTCGAACAACGCAGCCATGGGCAACCTCGGCGGCCGCGAGCAGTTCGGTGGCCTCTGGCCGGCGACGATCTTCGCCAACTTCAACAAGGCCTACCTCGCCAACGAGAACAAGCCGGTCGTCGACTTCCCGGCCTGCGCCCCGCTGCCCCGATCTGGCCGCCCGGCCGCCGGTGCGGGCGACCCGTACGGCACCCTCAACGGCGGGTCGGTGCCCGGCTCCGTCGCTCCCGGCACCGGCGGCGGCCAGGGTGGGGCCGGTACCGGCGGGGTCACGAACGACACCGTCGCCCCCGGCACGCCGACCACCGCCCCGGCCACCGTGCCGACCACGGCACCGGCCACCACACCCACCACCAGGCCCCGCTTCGGCGGGTTCTGAGGCGGTGGGGCCCGGCCGATGCGACGGACCCCTCCCGGTTGGGTGAAGCTGGAGCGGTGAGCGACCTCGACCACCTGCTCGACCTCCAGGCCAACGACACCCACGCCGATCAGTTGCGGCACCGGCGCGACACGCTGCCGGAGCGGGCGCAGCTCGTAGAGCTGGCGCAGCGCCGGGCGTCGATCGAGGCCTCGGTCATCGAGCCCCGCACCACCCGCGACAACCTCGCCCGCGAGCAGAAGCGCATCGAGGACGAGATCGCCACGGTCGAGGACAAGGTCACCCACGTCGACCAGCAGCTCTACGGCGGAGGCGTGACCTCGCCCAAGGAAGCGCAGGCCCTCCAGGCCGACCTCGAGTCGCTCAAGCGCCGCCAGTCCCAGCTCGAGGACCAGGTCCTCGAGCTGATGGAGCAGATCGAGCCGCTCGACGTCGAGCTGGCCGACAGCGAGGCCGCGCTGGCCGCGGTGGCCACCGAGACGACCGCAGCCGAAGCGGCGCTGGCCGCGAGTGAGGCCGAGGTCGACGCCGAGCTCGCCGCCGTGTCCGCCGCCCGCGCCGACCTCGTCGCCCAGGTGCCGGCCGAGCTCGTCACCGAGTACGAGCACCTGCGCCCGTCGATGGGCGGCGTCGCCGTGGCCAAGCTGGTCGGCCCGACCTGTCAGGGCTGCCACCTCACGTTGGCCTCCGCCGAGGTCGACGAGATCCGGCGCCGCCCCGCCGATGCCATCATCCACTGCCCCGACTGCGGGCGGCTGCTGGTCCGATGATCCTCTGGTTCGCCGGGGTCAGCTTCGTCTTCGTGTGGTGGGTGTTCCGCAGCCCCGCCCTCGACTACCGCCTGGTGATGCTCGGGTCGATCCTGCCCGTCGGCGAGTTCGTGTTCGGTGGGCCCCGCCTGATGCACACGTTGCTCGGGCCGGTGGCGCTGCTGGTGCTGATCATGCTGGCCACCCAGAAGCGCCGGTTGGTGCGGCGCCGGTGGATCGGCATCCCGATCGGCATGCTCATGCACCTGGTGCTCGACGGCATCTGGGCCCGGGCCCAGGTGTTCTGGTGGCCGTTCCTCGGCACCGACTTCGGCTCCGGGCAGCTCCCCGAGCTCGGTCACTCCTTCGGGGTGACGGTGCTGTTCGAGCTGGCCGGCCTGGCCTGCCTGGCCTGGGCGTGGAAGACCTTCGACTTCTCCGACAAGGCCACTCGCGACCGGTTCCTGCGCACCGGCCACCTGAACCGGCTGGTCGAGCAGCCGCCGAGCTGCTGAGCCACGAGGTCCCAACGTGCTGATCATCGTCCGCCACGGGCGCACCGCCCACAACGCCTCCGGGCTCCTGCTCGGGCGCATCGACCCGCCGCTCGACGAGCTCGGCCGGGCCCAGGCCGCCGCCCTCGCCGCCGCGGTGGGGCCGGTCGACCGCGTGATCTCCAGCCCGCTCCTGCGCACCCGCGAGACCGCCGAGGCGTTCGGCCACGACGTCGAGATCGACGAGCGCTGGATCGAGCTCGACTACGGCGAGTACGACGGCATGCCCCTCGGCGAGGTGCCGCCCGAGATCTGGGCCCGCTGGCGCGCCGACGTCGACTTCTGCCCGCCCGGCGGTGAGACCCTCCGCCAGCTCGGAGTCCGGGTCTGCACGGCCCTCGACGAGCTCGCCACCGAGGCCTCGGTGGGGGAGGGCACCACCGTCGTCGTCACCCACGTCTCGCCGGTGAAGGCGGCGGTGGGGTGGGCCGTCGGCGCCGGCGACGACATCTCGTGGCGGCTCTGGGTGGCCCCGGCCTCCATCACCCGCATCGGCATCACCCCCAGGGGTGGCGTGCTGCACTCGTTCAACGAGACCGCCCACCTCGGCTGAGGTCCGTCAGGCGCGATTCAGGCCGCCACTGGGCTTGTCGCCCGCCAGGAACATGAGGCGAGGCGGCTGGGTAGGGGACAGGCGTGCTCATCAGCCCACGAGCAACAACGTGCGTGCACAAGCATCCGCTTGGTTTGTGGTGGCGCTCCTACTCTTCGTGGCGCGGCGGGCATCGAACTCCTCGCCGACGCCCATGGGAGCCGAACATCAGTGGGTAACGCACAGAAGATGTCTGCCGCACTCGAGCGGGTCAGCCGCTCGGACCGGTCGTTGACCAGTTGGACCGCACTTCTCGGTGAGCCCAGCCAACGGCGGGCCGACTCGGCCGGTGGCGACTCCCTGACGGTCACGTGGACCATGGCGACGTTGGGCTTCCTCGACGTGGCCAAGGTGGTCGTGGTGTTCGACCGCGACGGCACGTTCGCCACGGTCGCCGAGTGGAGCGGGCTCGAGTCGCCCCCGCCCGCCAACCTCGGCCCCCCGCAGCCAGGCGCCACCACCCCCGAGGCCCGCTAGAGCGTTCCGGTCAGAGGGCGAGAAGCTGCCGCCGCTTGGTCTCGAACTCGGCATCGGACATCAGGCCGTCATCCCGGAGGCTCGCGAGCTCACGGACCTGATCGGACGCCGATCCGGAGCTGTTCGAGGGGCGGTCTCGCACCAGGAACGACGCGACTCGCGCCGTCACGACGGCAAAGGCGCTGATGCCGACCAGCATCGTGATGCCACCCACGATGCGACCAGCGGCCGTGACCGGGTACACGTCGCCGTACCCCACGGTGGTCATCGTCGAGGTCGACCACCACACAGCGTCGAAGAAGCTGTTGAGCCGCTGGCCTTCGCCCACGTCCTCCACGAGGGTGAACGCGACCGCAGCGCTCAGCCAGGTGAGGGCGGCGGCTCCGAGCGCGATGCGAGCGGCGTACTTGTTCAGCATCTTGCGTCCGTCGCGTGCGGCGAGGCCGCCGATCGCGAAGAGGCGGGCGAAGACCGCCAGTGCCCGCAATGCCCGCACGGCCCTGACGCTGCGGAGGAACCCGAGCGCGGCGAAGGCCGGAAGGACCGCAAGGCCCTGGGTCACCACGATGACCGCCGCAAGCCATTCGCTCCGCACGTAGGACCGCCGATTGGCTGCGAGGCAGAGCTCGACCACGTAGTCGATGAGGAACGCCGCGAAGACGAACCCGTTCACGATGTCCAGGAACAGCTCGTCGCTCGCTGACAGCTCCGATCGAGCGAGCTCCAGCACCAGGAGGGGGAGCGACGCCACGATGAGCGCAATGAGCGGACCATCGGTGTACTGGCGCCACCGCTCGAGCGATGGGGTCATGTAGTCCGGCGCCGCAGGGACAGGGTGGGTCGACGGTGGTTCGGCCGGTCGCTTCGCCGCGTCTGCCATCGCTATCGACTCCTTGGAACTCGTCCGATCGGGTCGGCGACTACTCGCAGGCGATGCCGTCGCCGTCGCGGTCGAGCTTCGGTGCGTACCCCGGCTGACCTCGATAGATCGGAGTCACCCCGGCCGCCCGCGCTTCTGTGCAGTTCGCGTAGCTGGCCGATCCGGTGGCCGGCGCTGGTGCCGGTGGGATGTACGCCCGCGTCGTCGGCGGGGCCGTCACCGGGGGAGCCGTCGTCGTGGGCGGGGCCGTCGTGGTCGTCGTCGGCGGTGCTGTCGTGGTGGTGGTCGTGGGCTTGGGCGTGGTGGCCGTCATGGCCGGCGAGGTCGTGTCGGGTGCGTTGCTGATGAGGTTCACCGGCTTGTCGCCACTGCTCCCGCACGCGCCGAGGGTGAGGGCGGCGGCAAGGGCGCCGACCGCGATGAACGTGGACTTTCGCAACGTCTGCTCCCGCTCGTGGGCCCGTCCGCCGGGCGATTCCTGCTGACCGCGAACTGTACGTTGCCATACGTCGACAAGCATGAGCCCTCTGACCCATTCGGTTTCACGCCGCGTCGAGCCGATGCCCGTTGTGTCATGGCGGGTCGGCATGTGCGGGGCGGCTGCGCCCTAGGCTCGCAGGGTGCTCAGCGCCCTCGTGCAGCAACTGTTCAACGCGGTCGCCGAGGTCATCATCGATGTGACCCGCCGGGCTGGCCGGCGGCGCCAGGACGACCAGAGGTAGAGCGTCGTCCCTGCGTGCGACCCATGTGTGCGATGGCGAGTCGGCCTGTAGGCGGGATTCTGTCCAGCGCCTCCCGGCGCCTGTGTGACCATCCATCTGTGCGGCCTACCAGCGGGTTGTCGCTCCCGAGGGAGTGACGGACGGGCCGCCCGTACCCGACATTCGGCCTTGCTCCAGGTGGGGTTTGCCGAGCCACCCGGGTCACCCCGGGTGCTGGTGCGCTCTTACCGCACCGTTTCACCCTTGCCTGTGCCCGGGAACCGGGCCATCGGCGGTCTGTTCTCTGTGGCACTTTCCTGCGGGTCGCCCCGACTGGCCGTTAGCCAGCACCCTGCCCTTTGGAGTCCCGACCTTCCTCAGCCCGGTCGTCCCGGAGGACGCCGGACCGCGGTCACCCGGCCGACTCACCATCGCGCTCAAGTCTGCCACCGGAACGCCGAGACTACGTAGGTGGAGTTCTCCGACACCTTCGTGACGTCGGCCCCCAGAAGCGCGCCGCGACGCTCGTTCGTGGGCCGCACCCTGATCGCCGCCGTGGTGACGGTCCTGCTCGCACCCCTCGCCGTGCTCGTCGCCGTCCCCGCCGCAGCGGAGACCACGGCCACGACCTCGGCCACAAGCACGCCTGCCACCGTCGCCGCCGATCCGTCGGCGAGCCCCTCGCCGACGTCGACCACCGTTCCGGCGCCGAGCACCGTCGACCCGGCCGCCGCCGGCACGGTGACCGACAACGTCAACACCGTCGCCTACGCCGGCGCCCCCTGGTTCCAGCCGGGCGTCGCCTACAACAGCAACTTCCCCGACCCCACGGTGACGTGGGACGGCAGCCGCTACTGGGCGTACTCGACCACGACCGGTGGCTCGATCATGCCGGCGATGTCGTCGACCGACCTCAAGACGTGGACCCCCCGCCCGGCGTACTCGCCGAACCCGTACACCGGTGACTCCTACTTCAACGACTCGTTCCCGACCCCTCCGGGATGGACGATGGGCGGCACCGCCCGGAACCACTCGCAATGGGCACCCGGAGTGGTGAGCCTCGCCGGCCGTTGGGTCGCCTACACGTCGTGGGAGGTCGCTCCCGGCCGCCGCTGCATCTCGGTCGCGACGTCCGGCTCGCCGGCCGGGCCGTTCGTCGACAACAACCCCGGCCCGCTCGTCTGTGACTCCGATCCGGGTGGCTCGATCGACCCGCAGCCGTTCGTCGACAGCAACGGCCAGCCCTATCTGCTGTGGAAGTCCACGGGTGTCCCCGGTTCGGCTCCCACCAAGATCAAGTCCCGAGCCCTCAGCGGCGACGGGCTCTCGTTCGCCCCCGGCTCATCGCCCTCCTCTCTTCTCCAGACCGAGCTGCCGTGGGACGGCAACAGCATCGAGAACCCCTCGATGGTGAAGTACGCCGGCACCTACTGGCTCATCTACTCGGGCAACGAGTGGGAGTCGGCCAACTACCGGATGGGCCAGGCCGCCTGTGCCGGCCCGCTCGGGCCGTGCAGCCGCACCAGCGACAGCCCGCTCATCTCGAACACGGCCTCCGAGTGGAGCCCGGGCGGCGGCACCCTGTTCACCGACACGGCCGGCCGCCTCCGGATCATCTACCAGGTCTGGAACGCGCCCTACACGACCTACCCGAGCAACCCGAACTGTGACCGGGCCGGGCTCTGCGCGAGCCAGGGCCAGCGCTACTACCGCATCGACGGCGTGGCCGTCACCGGTGGGCACCTGACCGTCGACCCCATCGGGGCGCTCGATCAGGCGACCCTCAGCGGCAACGCCATCAACATCTCGGGATGGGGCCTCGACCCGTCGACCACCTCGCCGATCCAGGTCCACGTGTACGTCGACGGCGTCGCCCTGCCCCTCGTGGCCAACGAGTCGCGGCCCGACGTCGGTGCCGCCTTCACGGGCCTCGGCTCGGCCCACGGCTTCTCCGCGGTGGTCGGTGCCGCACCCGGCACCCACCAGGTGTGCGCCTTCGGGATAGGTGTGGCCACCCCGGTCAACACCGTGCTCGGCTGTCGCACGGTCGTCGTCCCGGACTCCGGGCCCTTCGGCAACCTCGAGTCGGCCACCACCAGCCTGGGCACGGTCTCGGTCAAGGGCTGGGCGATCGACCCGGACTCCTCCTCGCCGGTCACGGTGAACCTGATCGTCGACGGTGTGGCCACCCCTGTCGTCGCCGACGATGACCGGCCCGACGTCGGTGCCGCCTTCCCGGGCAAGGGCTCCGCCCACGGCTTCGAGGCCACGATCTCGGCGGGCGGCGGTCCGCGTCAGGTCTGCGCGGTGGGCCTCAACATCGGCCCCGGCGTGAACAAGTACCTCGGCTGCCGGACGGTGGTCGTGCCCGGTGGCAACCCGATCGGCTCGCTGGAGAACGCCACCGGTGTGAGCGGCGGCGTCTCGGTGGGCGGATGGGCCCTCGACCCCGACACCTCGTCGGCGATCCAGGTCCACGTCTACGTCGACGGGGTCGGCGTCGCCACCACCGCGTCGCAGTCCCGCAGCGACATCGCCTCGGTCTTCCCGCTCTACGGCCCCGGGCACGGCTACACCGCCACCGTGCCGGCGGCACCCGGGGTGCGCACCGCCTGCGCCTTCGGCATCAACGTGGCCACCGGCTCGGTGAACAGCCTGCTCGGCTGCCGCACGGTCGTCGTCCCCGACTCGGGCCCCTTCGGGAACCTGGAGTCGGCCACGTCGTCGACGCCGGGGAAGATCTCGCTCAAGGGCTGGGCGATCGACCCGGACACGTCCTCGTCGATCACGGTGAACCTCATCGTCGACGGTGTGCTCACCACCGTGACCGCTGACGGCGATCGGCCCGACGTCGGTGCCGCCTTCCCGGGCAAGGGACCGGCCCACGGGTTCTCCGCCACCGTCTCCGCACCTGCCGGATCCCGTCAGGTCTGCGCGGTCGGCCTCAACGTCGGGGCCGGCACCAACAAGTTCCTGGGCTGCCGCACCGTGGTCGTGGGCTGAGGCCCGACACCCGCACACCTCCGGCCCAAGACGCGGAACGGCCCCGCTCGGGAGCGGGGCCGTTCGAGCAGATCAGATCGGGCGCAGCTACTTGATGTAGCCCTTGGGGTCGATCGCCTTGGAGGTCGGCAGCAGCGCCAGCGGCACCGGTGCGTAGCCGAGGGCGATGTTGAGCACCGTGATGTGGCGGGCCTCGGTCTCACCGATCGACATGCCCGACTTGCGCAGCTCGGGGGTGGTGAACACCCCGCCGGCCTCCACATAGGTCTGGGCGGCGAGGTTCTCGAGGTCGCGGGCCAGGACGAGCACGCTCTTCTGGTCGGTGAGCTCGGAGACGGCCTTGTCGACCACGTTCTCGGCCAGGTACTGGTTGGCCGTGGTGACGGGCGTGCCGCCGGAGGCCTTGATGGCCTCGGCCAGGGCGTCGGAGTGGTCCTGGTGCTGTGACTGGAACAGCTTGGCGACGTCCTTCACCGTGGCGTCGGTGAGCAGGCCCGAGTCGATCGCCTTCTGGTAGGTGTCGATCGCCAGGATCTCGATGGACTGGGCAGTCTGCAGCAGCACCTTGTCGGTGGCGACACTGCCCGGGGCCGTGGTGGTGGTCGAGGCCGGCACGGTGGGCAGCGCGCCCGACTCGGCGACCTGACCGACCTTCTTCTTGCCGCAGGCGGCCAGCAGCGCACCGCCGGCGAGCACGACGCCGCCGACCATGAAGGTGCGGCGGTCGGGCACGCCCAGGAAGGCGGCCTTCTCGCCGACGCCGGCACCGGAGTCGGGGTCGAGCAGCTCGTCGAGCGAGCCCTTCCAGTCGGACATGGTGGCCTCGTGCTCGGCCTGGGCGCTTCGCAGCTGCCGCCGGACCTCGTCGGAGCTCATCTCGTTGTGTCGATCGGTCGTCATCGTCGTTCCTCTGTCGTGACCGGTGAGGCTCAGCTGGCGGGGTAGGCGGCCGGGGTGAGGGCGCCGTTGGTGGATCCGAATGCGGGCAGCCAGTCAGCGATGGGCTTGCCGGCGGCGCTACCGAGGGCAGCAGCCTGCTGGCCGACGACGGCGAGGGCGCCGCCGACGGGGCCGGACACGACGAAGGACTGGGCCTCGCCCATGGCCTGCAGCATCGTGGCCGCCACCTGCTCCTCGAAGGTGATGAGCACGTCGAGCAGGGCGGCCTGGTCGCCGGCGGCGCTGATCTGGCCGTCGAGCTGGGTGAGCAGCTTCGGGTTCGGGGTGGTGATGTTGTTCTCCTTGGAGAGCAACGTGCCCAGGGTGGTGGCTTGGGTGGCGTGGTGACGGGCGAAGGTGCGGATCTCCTCCGCGATCGTCGTCGTCAGCCCCGGCTTGCTGCCCGCGGTGAGCAGGCCCTTCGCGGCGGCGAGCGACACGCTCTGGAGGAACTGCACCAGCGAGATGTCGGCGGCCGAGAGGTCGGGCGGTTCGGTCGCAGCCGTCTGGGCCGACGCGACGTCGCTCAGGGCGACGCCGGAGGCGGCCACGGCCCCCAGGGCGGCGGCGCCCATGCCGACGTTGCGGACGAACCGCCGGCGCGACGGCGACGCCGGGGCGGCGGGGGCCTCGGCCCGGTCGGCGACCGGATCCACCGGGTGGCGGGGGCTCATCGACATCTCGTGTCCTCTTCGGTGCTCGGTCCGGGCGGTGTCGGGCTCATCGCACGACCACCTCGCCCTTCATGGAGTTGTGGATGTTGCAGTAGTAGCGGTACTCGCCCGGCGTGCTGAAGCTCCGGGTGTAGGAGCCAGCTTTGCCGATGAGGGGGGACTGGATCACATTCGGGGTCAGCGAGACGAGCAGATGCGGCGTCACGTCGTCGTTCACCCAGGTCACGGAGCCTCCCACGGCGACCTCGACCCGGCGCGGATCGAAGGCGCCGTCGGCGATGCTGACGGTGACCGACGTCGGGGGAGCAGCCGCGGTGGTCGGGCTCGAGGTGCTGCTCTCGCTCCCTGCGCACGCTGTCGCCAGGACGGCCAGGAGGGCTGCGCCGGCGAGCAGGGCGGGGGCGCGCCGGTGGCTGGGGGCTCGGGTGGTCACGGGATCAGAAGTCGAGGCCGGAGAGCTCGGGGTACCACTCGCGGGCCCGGTCGACGGCCCGGGCCCAGCGGTCGCGGTCGAGGGCCGTGCCCGGCTCGACGACCTCGCGGGGGGTCCAGGCGGCGCCGACGTCGGCCCAGTCGCCCCAGTCGCCGACGGCGAGCCCGGCCAGGAACGCGGCGCCGAGGGTGGTGGCCTCGAGCACGGGCGAGACCTCGACCGGGCGCTGGGTGGCGTCGGCCAGGGCCTGCACGAAGGTGGGGTTCCCGCTCATGCCGCCGTCGACCCGAAGGGTGGGGATGGTGGTGGCGGCGTCGGCCTCGGCCGCGTCGACCAGGTCGGCGCCACGCTGGGCGACACCCTCGAGCACGGCCCTGACGATGTGGCCCCGGCCCGACCCGCGGGTGACGCCGAGCAGGGCGCCGCGGGCGCCGAAGTCCCACTGCGGTGTTCCGAGCCCGAGCAGGGCGGGCACGTAGACCACGCCCTCGGTGTCGGTGCAGGTCGTGGCGACGTCGTGGGAGGCAGTTGCGCTCGGGATGATCCCGAGGTCGTCGCGGAGCCATTCCACGTTGGTTCCTGCCGAGAGCATGATTCCCTCGAGACCCCAGATCAGCTCGTCGCCGCGGCGCCAGGCCACGATCGGGAACGTGCCGGCCGGGCCCCGGCCGCCGAACGACGGGCGCTGGGGGCCGAGCACGAGGTCGAGCATGCCGCCGGTGCCAAAGGTGATCTTGGCCGGGCCGGGAGCGACGCAGCCCTGTCCGACGAGCGAGGCCTGCTGGTCGCCGACGATGCCGCAGATGACCGGAGCCCCGGGCAGGGCGGTGGCCTCGCCGATCGGGCCGCTCGAGTCGACCAGCGTGGGCATGGCGGCGAGGGGGATGCGGAGCTTCTCGAGCACGGCGTGGTCCCAGCCGGCGGCGTCGGCGGTGAGCAGGCCGGTGACCCCGGCGTTGCTGACGTCGGTGGCGTGGACCTTGCCCTCCGTGAGGTTCCAGATGATCCAGGCGTCGACCGTGCCGACGCACAGGTCACGGCTGCGGGTGGGGTCGGCCCCGTCGAGCAGGTGGGCGACCTTGGTGGCCGACTGGTTGGGGGCGAAGCGCAGGCCCTCGCCCTGCCAGACCAGGCAGTCGGTGACCGTGCGCAGGTCCTGCCAGCCGAGGCCGGGGGCGACGGGAACGCCCGTCGGTCGTTCCCAGACGATGGTGGAGGCCCGCTGGTTGGCGATGCCGACGCCGTCGACGGGGCCGGCCTCGGCCAGGCTGCGACGGGCCACGGCGAGGGCGGCGTCGGCCATCTCCCGGGCGTCGAACTCGACGAGCCCCGGGAAGGGGGTCGAGGGCAGCACCTCCACGCGGTGCTCGGCCACCACGGTGGCGTCGGGGCGCACGACCGCCGCCCGAACACCGGACGTGCCGACGTCGATGACGAGGATGCTCATCGGTTCCCTCCTGCGGGCGCCTGCTGCGCCCCTCTCCACACCGCCACGTAGGCACCGATGGTGCCGAGCGACGAGAACATCAGGATGCCGAACACGATCGCCAACGGGTTGGGGACGGTGCGGGCGAAGACGGCGTACACGAGCTGGGCGCCCACGAACGTGAGCAATCCGGCCAGGGCACCGTGCACGAGCGGCTTCCGCGGGCCCGGGCGGGCGGCACCGAAGCCGGCGAGGGCGCCGGCGAAGAAGACCACGCCGAGCATCACACCGGCCATGGCGGTGTCCTCGAACACGGTGCGCTGCAGCACGGCCGCGGGGAGGGCGAAGAAGAGGCCGGAGAGGGCGCCCGCCACGACGGTGCGGCGGTCGAGGGTGCTCACCGGGCGGCTCCGGGGGAGGGGAAGGGGACGGCGCCGAACGGCGACGGGAGCCCGAGCTTGCCCGGGTTGAGGATGCCGGTGGGGTCGAGGGCCTGCTTCAGGGCGACGAGGGTGGCGAAGGCACCGTCGCCGAGCGCCTCGGCCACGAAGCGCGCCCGGTTCAGGCCGACGCCGTGGTGATGGCTGAGCGAGCCGCCGTGGGCGAGCGCGGTGCGGGCGCCGACGTCCCAGCAGCCCAGGTAGAGCGCGTCGGTGGCGTCGGGTGTGGCCTCCACCGGCTGCCCGGCGAAGGTGAAGTACAGGCACGCCCCGTCGGGGTAGCTGTGCGACAGGTGGGCCGACGAGGCGATCACGCCGGGCACGGCGGCGATCGCGTCTCGGACCGCCACGTAGAGGGCGGGGAGCTGGTGCCAGGTGGTGGTGAGCTCCATGGTGTCGACCACGTAGCCCCGCGAGATCAGCGCCTCCAGGGCCGAGACGTCGTTGCGGTGACCGAGCCATTTCTCGACCAGCTCGACGTCGAGGGGCTCGGCGCCGACCGCCGCGCACTCGGTGTCGGTGATCGAGGTGGCGGCGTCGACGACCACGGGGTCGCCCTCGTCAAACACGAGCAGCACGGCCACGTCGCCGGAGCCGTAGCTGCGGTCGGCCTCGACCGCGTCGTAGAGGCGCAGGGCGGCGGGGGAGAGGCCCCGCTGCACGATGCGGCGGCAGGCCTCGGCACCGTCGGCGAAGGTGGCGAAGGCGAACGCCGCCCGGTGCTGCCCGGCCGGCACCGGCCACGCCTTGAGGCGGGCGCCGGTGATGATGCCGAGCGTGCCCTCGGAGCCCACGAAGAGCTGGGTCAGGTCGGGGCCGACGGCCTGGCGGGCGTGGCCGCCGGTGTGCACCTCGGTGCCGTCGGCGAGCACGACGTCGAGGCCGAGCACCAGGTCCTCGGCCTTGCCGTAGCGGTTGGAGAGCTGGCCGGCGCCGCGGCAGGCGAGCCAGCCCCCGACGGTCGAGAGGGTGATCGACTGCGGCCAGTGCCCGACGGTGAGGCCGTGCTCGGTGCGCAGCTCGTGCTCGAAGCGGTCGCCGAACGTGCCGGCCAGCACGTCGACGACCAGGTCGTCGCGCTCGACCGACCGGATGCCGACGAGCCCGCAGAGGTCGAGCACGACCCCGCCGAACAGCGGGACCGATCCGCCGACCACACCGCTGCGGCCGGCCGCCGCGGTGGCCGGCACGTGGGCCTCGTGGCACACCCGCACGACCTCGGCGACCTGCGCCGGGTCGTCGGGCCGCACGACGGCAGCCGCCACCGCGGCCACCTGGTCGCTGGCGGCCCAGGTCATCGCCAGGGGCCACCAGTCGCGGCTGGCCTCGGCCCGGTGGGCCGGGTCGACCGACACCGCGGCGCCGGTGGCGCGCAGGCGGTCGAGCACCGCGTCGGGGACGGGCACGGAGCCAGCGCTGATGCGGCCGGTGGCGGTCGCCGCGTCCGGCAGCGCGATCGGTGGGGTCGGGGCGCCGGGGCCCGGCTCGACCGGGAGCTCGACGGCCTCGTCGGCCATCAGGCGCCCAGTGCCGCGTCGAGGGCCACCTCGGGCAGGTGGGGGAACTCGCGCTCGGCCGTGACCAGCGCGACGTAGGCGGCGGCCTGGCGGGCCTGCTCGGCGTCGTCCCAGCCGAGCAGCGGCCCGATCAGCGCAGCGGTGGCGGTGGCGGCGTGGGCCGAGTCGTCGCGGCCGAGCAGGCGGGCCCGGGTGCGGCGGCTGAGCACGTCGTCGACGGTGAGGGCCATCTCGTAGCGCACCCCGAAGACGGCCTCCGCCCGCAGGTACGGGAGGCCGGGCACGAGCGGCTCGGCCAGGCTCGGGTCGGACTCGGCGATGGCGAGCACGGTGCGGGCGTCGGCGCCGTAGCGGTCGGCGAGGTGCCGCACGACGTCGCCGCCGAGCGGCGACAGGCGGTCGGCCTCGGCCATGACCTCGTCGTAGCCGTCGGCGCCGTGGAGCTTGAGCCGCTTGGTGCGGCTGTGGCGCTGCGCCCGCTCGACCACCCCGGCGTCGAGCACGTGCTCGAGCACCTCGTCGATGGTGTCGGCGGCCATCTCGCGGTAGGTGGTGAGCTTGCCGCCGGTGATGGTGACCACGCCGGCATCGGAGCGGTGCACGCTGTGGCGGCGAGACAGGTCGGCGGTGCGGCCCGACGCCTCGGGGTCGGCCACCAGCGGACGTAGGCCGGCCCACGTGCCCACGATGTCGTCCTCGGTGATCTCGGTGGTGACCGCGCCGTTGAGCGCCCGCAGGAGGTAGGCGATGTCGTCGGCGGTGCACTGCGGGTCGTCGATCGGGCCGTCGTAGTCGGTGTCGGTGGTGCCGACGAAGGTGAAGTCGCCCCACGGCACCACGAACACCGAGCGCTTGTCGCCGGGCACCGGGATGACCGCGGCGATGTCGTTGCGCACCTTGTGCCAGGGGACGGTGATGTGGATGCCCTTGGCCGGGCGGATCGTGTGGGGGCGGTCGGGCTCGTCGAACGCCCGCACCTGGTCGGCCCACACTCCCGTGGCGTTGACCACGGCATCGGTGGAGACCTCGATGCGGCGACCGTCGGCCTCGACCGTGACGCCTCGCACCCGGCCGGTGTCGTCCTTGGTCATGCCCGTGACGCTCGCGCCGTTGACGGCGACGGCCCCGAAGCGCAGCGCCGCGGTGCGGGCGATGGTGACGCACAGCCGGGCGTCGTCGGCCCGGGCGTCGTAGTAGAGGTACGACGGCAGCAGCTTCTCGGCGGGCAGGGTCGGGAAGTGGGCGAGGGCCTCCTCGGCCGAGATGCGCTTGTGGAGCTTCCCGATGCGCACGCCACCGGTGAGGTCGTACATCCACATGGCGCTGCCCATCGCCCGGGCGAGCTTGCGGCTCATCACGCCGTCCTTCGACAGCACGGGGATGAGGAAGGGGAGCACCTTCACCAGGTGCGGTGCGTTGACCCGCAGGCGCTGACGCTCGGCCAGGGCCTCGTAGACCAGGCGGACGTCGCCCTGCTGGAGGTACCGCAGGCCGCCGTGCACGAGCTTCGAGCTCTTCGACGACGTGCCGGAGGCGAAGTCGTCGCGCTCGACGAGGGCGGTGCGCAGCCCGCGGGAGGCGGCGTCGAGGGCGCAGCCGACGCCCGTGATGCCCCCACCGACGACCACGACGTCGAAGTGGGTGTCGGCGAGTCGTCGGAGGGCGTCGGCCCGGTCGAAGGCACCAGGGATCATGGGGCGAGCCTACGTCGGCGTTCGCCACGGCGACCCTTCGGGGCGGCCGGTCGCCAGGGCCCGCGGGCAGCCCGCCGCGGCCTGGGCGACAGCCCCGACACGGCGAGAGGAGGGCCGGTACCATCCGCCCAGGACGTCCTGTCGGACGGGCCGCCGCGAAGGTTGCCCCACGACGACGCAGCAGCACCCGGGCCCGACCCGGTCCCCGCTGTCGGCACGAGGGTGCCGGCCGCCTACCCCTCACGAGGAGACGTGCAACCGCATGGCTGATTTCAAGGGCTCCAAGACCCAGGAGAACCTCAAGGAGGCGTTCGCCGGCGAGAGCCAGGCCAACCGCCGCTACCTGTACTTCGCCCAGAAGGCCGATGTCGAGGGCTACCCCGACGTCGCCGCCCTCTTCCGCTCCGTCGCCGAGGGCGAGACCGGTCACGCCTTCGGCCACTTCGACTTCCTCGCCCAGGTCGGCGACCCGGCCACCGACCTCCCCGTCGGCCCCACCGACGACAACCTCCGCTCGGCGATCGCCGGCGAGACCTACGAGTACACCGAGATGTACCCCGGCTTCGCCAAGACCGCCCGCGACGAGGGCTTCGCCGAGATCGCCGAGTGGCTCGAGACGCTGGCCCGCGCCGAGAAGAGCCACGCCGGTCGCTTCGGCGAGGGCCTCGAGGCCCTCTGAGCCGTCCCGCTGTGAACCGTTGGTGCCGGGTGGCCGCTCCGGAGGTCACCCGGCACCGGCGGGCGCGCCCCGCTCCACCTGAGTCGACGACCGCTTCCCCCCGAGGTTCGCTTCCGTGACGACGACGTACGACCCGTTCCACCCGAAGTACTTCGACGAGGCCGACGTCCGCGAGGAGCTGACCCGGGTCTACGACCTGTGCCACGGCTGTCGCCTGTGCTTCAAGTTCTGCACGGCGTTCCCGACGCTCTTCGAGTTCATCGACCGGCACGACGACCAGGACGCCGGCCGCATGACCCCGGCCGAGCAGGACCAGGTCGTCGACGAGTGCTTCAACTGCAAGCTCTGCTACGTCAACTGCCCGTACATCCCGGGCCAGAGCGAGTGGAACCTCGACTTCCCCCGGCTCATGCTCCGCGCCGAGCAGACCCGTGCCCGCAACGGCGCGATCTCCGGCCGCGACAAGCTCCAGAACGCCGCCCTCGGTCGCACCGACCTGCTGGGCAAGCTCTCCACCGGGGTCGTTGCGCCACTCGCCAACGCCACGATCTCCACCCCCGGCTCGCTGCCCCGCCGCATCATGGAGAAGACCGTCGGCATCGCCAGCGAGCGCCTCCTGCCGCCGTTCACCCGTCAGCGCTTCTCGACCTGGTTCAAGAAGCGGTCGGGTCCCGAGCACCGCACCGTCGCCGACACCCAGGGCAAGGTGGCGGTCTTCCCGACCTGCCTCGTCGAGTACCAGAACCCGGCCATCGGCCAGGACCTCGTGAAGGTCTACGAGCGCAACGGCGTCGAGTGCTCCCTCCCCGAGGGCCAGGTGTGCTGCGGCGCCCCGTGGCTCCACGAGGGCGAGGTCGACAAGTTCGTCGAACAGGGCCGCAGGAACATCCGGGTGCTGGCCGAGGCCGTGCGCCGCGGCAACGACGTCGTCGTGCCCCAGCCCACCTGCAGCTACGTGCTGAAGAAGGACTACGTCGACTACATCGGCGGGCCCGACGCCGAGCTCGTGGCCGCCCACACCTACGACGCCTCCGAGTACCTCTGGAAGCTCCACAAGACGGAGGGCACCGCCCTCGACACCGAGTTCCCCGGTGAGATCCCCGAGCAGATCACCTACCACGCGCCCTGCCACCTGCGGGCCCAGAACATCGGGTACCGCAGCCGCGACCTCATGAAGCTGGCCGGCTCCAAGATCACCCTCGTCGCCGAGTGCTCGGCCATCGACGGCACCTGGGGCTACCGCGAGCAGAACTACGACAACAGCCGCAAGGTGGCCCGGAAGATGGCCGACGCCATCGAGGCCGCCGGCAACGACACCGTGGCCGGCGACTGCCACCTGGCCAACGGCGGCATCCTGCAGGAGACCGGCACCCAGCCGTTGCACCCGCTGCAGATCGTCGCTCGGGCCTACGGCATCCCCGAGGAGTCCTGACCCATGACCAAGCTCACCCTCGACGACATCGCCGACCTGCGGGCCTACGAGCGCGAGCGCGAGGCCTTCCGGGCCCACGTGATCGACCTCAAGTCCCGCCGCCGGGTGCACGTCGGGCCTTTCGTCACCTTCGTCTTCGAGAACCGCGACACCATCCGGTTCCAGATCCAGGAGATGGCCCGGGCCGAGAAGATCCTCTCCGACGAGGGCATCGAGACCGAGCTGCGCATCTACAACCCGCTCATCCCCGAGCCCGGTCACCTCTCCACCACCCTTTTCATCGAGCTCACCTCCGACGAGCAGCTGCGGGAGTGGCTGCCGAAGCTGGTGGGCATCGAGCGGGCGGTCGAGCTGCGGGTCGGCCCCGACGCCGAGCCCATCGTCTGCACGGTCGACCCCGACCACGACAAGCAGCTCACGCGGGACGAGATCACCGCGTCAGTGCACTACGTGGGGTTCGCCCTCACCCCGGCCCAGGTCGAGGCCTTCGCCGCCGGCCCCGTGGTGCTGGCCGTCACCCATCCGGCCTACGAGCACGTCCTCGAGCTCACCGAGGGCACCCGGGCGGAGCTGCTGGGCGACCTGCGGGGCAGCTGAGCGGCCGGGCTCCCTGGTCGCTACCTGACGGGAACTCGTTTTGTACGGGATCCCCCGACGGGGGGATACTCGACGTTCCCGCCCAATACCCACCCCCCGCACCGGTGGAGTCGTGCTCTCCCGATGAACCTTCCGTGGCGCTCCAAGGCCGCTTGCCAGGGCCTCGCCCCCGACATCTTCTATCCGTCCACCGAGGACGACGCCGAAGCCGAGCCGGCGAAGGTGATCTGTGCGGCCTGTCCCGTCAGGGAGGCCTGCCTCGAGCACGCCCTCGCAGTGCGCGAGAAGGACGGCGTCTGGGGTGGGGCGACCGAGCGCGAGCGGCGCCGTATCATCCGCCAGCGCCGTCGCACGGCCTGACAGCCGGTCCGAGTCCGGGCCCGGCCCGGCGCCACCCCTCGACGAGCCAGAGGAGCCAGTGGTGACGAACCGGTCCGACGCAACCGACCTGGCCGCCCTCGGGGGCTGGCGCGAGGTCCTCGGCGCGCTCACCGCGGGAACCGACCTCACCGCCGCTCAGTCCGGCGCGGCGATGGGCGAGATCCTCGCCGGCGAGGCCACCGACGCCCAGATCGCCGCCTTCATCGTCGCCCTGCGGATGAAGGGCGAGACCGTGGCCGAGGTCTCCGGGATGGTCGACGCCATGCTGGCCGCCGCCGCCCCGATCACCCTGCCCGACGGCCCCGACCCGGTCGACATCGTCGGCACGGGTGGCGCGCCGAGCCGACGCTCGCACGCCCTGAACGTGTCGACCATGGCCACGATGGTCGCCGCCGGCGCCGGGGCACGGGTCGTGAAGCACGGCAACCGCAAGGCGTCGTCCACCTCGGGCTCGGCCGACCTGCTCGAGGCCCTCGGCGTGGTGCTCGAGCTCGACGGCCCCGGCGTGGCCCGCTGCGTGGCCGAGAGCGGCGTGGGCTTCTGCTTCGCCCGCACCTTCCATCCCGCCATGCGCCATGCCGGCCCGGTGCGGGCCGAGCTGGGCGTGCCGACGGTGTTCAACTACCTCGGCCCCCTGTCGAACCCCGCCGGCGTGCAGCGCCAGGTCATCGGGGTGAGCGACCCCCGGGTGGCGCCGACCGTCGTGGGCGTGCTGGCTGAGCGGGGGGCGCCGCGGGCGCTCGTCGTCACCGGCGACGACGGGATGGACGAGCTCACCACCACCGGGCCGAGCACGCTCCACGAGCTGCGCGACGGATCGGTCACCAGCCGCACCTTCGACCCCGGCGAGGTCGGCATCGCCGTCGTGTCCGTCGAGGCGCTCGCCGGTGGTGACCCCGCCGCCAACGCCGCCATCGCCCACCGGGTCTTCGCCGGTGAGGCCGGGCCCCACCGCGACATCGTCACCCTCAACGCCGCCGCCGCCCTGGTGGTCGCCGGCGTGGCCGACGACCTCGGCGACGGCGTCGAGCGGGCCCGGGCCTCGATCGACTCGGGCGCGGCGGCGTCGGTGCTCGAGCGCCTCGTCAGCGCGTCGCAGGCGGCCGCGGCGGGTCGCTCGGAGGGCTGAGGTCGTCGGCGGGGGCGGGGCTGATCGCCTCGCCACCCTGCCCGGCGGCGCCGGTGACGTCGGTGTCGTCGGGCTCGACCTCGGTGACCTCGACGACGTCGATCACGTCGTCGTCGACCAGGCCGGCCGCCCGCTCGATGGCGGTGAGCTCGTCCTGGGCCGCGTCGAGGACGTCGAGCTGCCGGGCGATCTCGGCCAGCACGTCGGGCGGCTCGCGGGTGACGTCCCATCCCGAGGCGGGGGTGCCCTCCGGTCGGCCGCTCAGGCGGCTGAGGCGCACCGACAGCTGCTCGATCTCGGTGACCTGCTCCTCGAGCGAGCGGACCAGAGACGAGCGACGGCTCCGGGGGTGACGGGACACGATCACGAGGTGGTGGTCGAGCTCGACCGCCTGGTACTCGAGCTCGCGGCGCAGCTCGTCGACCGACGCCGGGCCGCGGTGCGGTGAACGGCGGCTGGGGGCGAGGTGGATGTCGGCGACGGCGGCCTGGAGGCGGCGGTGCAGCCGGGCGGTGGAGCGGGGCGACCACAGCCAGGTGACGGGCGCGGGGCTCTTGACCGCCGGGCTCACCCGGTTGCGGCGGGCGAAGCGCCAGCGCAGCAGGGTGACCACCACGACGAGCAGCACGATCCAGGTGGCCACGAAGGCCAGCACCCACAGCAGGACGTCGCGCACGACGTCAGGCTAGCGACCTGGCCTCTCGTCGGGCCCTCGGCGTACGGACGCCGCGCTCGGTGGTCTCTCCGTCGTCGCGTCGCCCGCCGGGCCCGGCACCTCGGCCCCCGCGTGGACCGGCGATGCCGCCCCGGGGAGCGAACGACGGCACCGCGGGGAACGCCGATGCGAGCTCGCCCTCGCAGTGCTCGATGGTGACGGTGTGGGCGCTGCGCTCGAACCAGGCCGCCACACAGGCGAGCTCGTCGGCGAGGTCTCGGTCGAGGGGCGGCAGGGGCCCGGGGTCGCCGAACAGCCGGCCCTCGTCGGCGGCGTCGGCGGCCGGGGCCTGGCCGGGAGCCCAGGCCCGCAGCAGGCGGCCGGCGGCCAGGTCGGCCCCGCCCTGGCCGGGGACCTCGATGCGGAGGTGACCTGCCCGGCGCAGCACCTCGAAGCGCCGCTGGCGCCGCAGCGCACCGGCCAGGGCCTCGGCGCGGTCGCGCACGTCGGCCGCCTCCTCGAAGCGCTCGGCCCGGGCCAGCTCGGCCAGCCGCTCGGCGAGGGGGGAGAGGAGCAGCTCCGGCTCGAGGGTGAGGCCACGGACGGCGCGTTCGACGACCTTGCGGTACTCGACGGGGTCGACCCCGCCGGCGCAGGGGCACATCGACACGCCGAGCTGGGCCGACGCGCAGGGCGCCGATCGGGTGGGGGTGCGCCCGACCCGTTGGGTGCAGCGCCGCAGGGGCACCGCGGTGTGCACCGCCTCGATGATCCGCTGCCCGACGCGCTGGGAGGACAGGGGCCCGAGGTAGAGGCAGCCGTCGTCGCGGGTGGCCTTCACGACCGAGAGCCGGGGGAAGGCCTCGTCGAGGGTGAGCTTCACGTAGACGTACTTCGACCAGTCCTTCGACTGCCGGTTGTAGCGGGGGGTGAACCGGTGGATCAGGCGCACCTCGTGAACCGCCGCCGACAGCGGGTGAGGGTGCACGACGTGGTCGATGCGCTGGGTCTCGCGGAGCAGGGCACCGATCTTGCGGCGCTCGTCGCCCGAGAAGTACGAGCGCACCCGGGAGCGCAGGTTGGTGGCCTTGCCGACGTAGAGCACCTCGCCCCGGGCGCCGCGGAAGACGTACACGCCGGGCGAGCGGGGGAGCCCGTCGGTGAGCTTGAGCTTGGCGGCCTGGGCGTGGCCGGCCATCGTCGGCAGCGCCAGCAGGTCGTCGAGCCCGGTGACGCCGAGCCCGCCGGCCCGCTCGAGCAGCACGTGGAGCAGGTCGCCGGTGGCGAGGGCGTCGTCGAGGGCGCGGTGCGAGGGCTTGTGGTCGAGGCGCAGGCGCTCGGCCAGGGTGCCGAGCTTGCAGTTGGGCACCTCGTCGCGCACGAGGCGGCGGGCCAGGGCCACGGTGTCGACCGTGCGGTTGGTGAGGCGGGGGCGGTCGTCGCGCTCGAGCGCGGCCTGGAGGAAGCCCACGTCGAAGCGCACGTTGTGACCGACGATGACGGCCTCACCGACGAACTCGAGCAGGGCGGGGAGCACCTGCTCGATGCGGGGGGCCGGCATGACCATCGAGTGGGTGATGCCCGTGAGCACGGTGATCTCCGGCGGGATGGCGCAGCCGGGGTTCACCAGCGTCTGGAAGGTGCCGAGGCACTCGCCGCCCCGCAGCTTCACCGCGCCGATCTCGGTGATGCCGCACTGGGTGGGTGAGCCGCCGGTGGTCTCCAGGTCGATCACGCAGAACGTGACGTCGGCGAGCGGTGCCCCCAGGTCGTCGAGGGTGAGCTGGCCCTGGGCCCGGTCCATCCCGGAAGTATCATCGAACAGCAGTTCGCGCACAAGTGTTCGATCGGATCCGGCGGGAGCCTCACCGGGCGAGGGCCGGGCGGTCGGTAGGATCGCCCGGTGACCACGACCCGCTACCGCTGCACCGCCTGCGGCAACCTCACCCGCTTCGACGTCACCTCGACCCGTCGCACCCGGGCGTTCCACCACTACACGGTGGGCGGCCAGCTCGAGGTGGAGGACACCGAGGTGCTCGACGAGGTCGTCGAGGAGGTCGCCTGCCGCTGGTGCGGCAACGGCCGCGCGGTGGTCGAGGTCTCCGAGGAGGAGGCCGCCGAGGCCGCCGACGCCGCCCCCCTCGGGGAGCCGGGCAGCTGAACCAGGGCGAGGTCGCGCTGCTGCGCCCGACGCTGGAGGCGGCGTTCGTGGTGGCGCGGGCCGGCCTCGACGTCGTGCCGCCGGTGCCGCCCCCGGCCCCGCTGCGGCCGTTCCTGTCGTTCCGCAAGCTCTCGGGCCGAGCCCTCGAGCGGGCCCGACGGGTGCTCGACGACGACGAGGCCTTCCGGGAGCGGGTGCGCGACGCCGTCGACCGCGACGACGTGGGCGAGGCCGGGTGGCTGCTCCTCGACCGGCCCCCGGGGTGGGAGGATCGCCTCGGCGAGCTGCTCGACGACGCCGGCCGCGAGGCCGACCAGG
Source organism: Acidimicrobiales bacterium (assembly GCA_965279255.1). Lineage (GTDB taxonomy): Bacteria > Actinomycetota > Acidimicrobiia > Acidimicrobiales > Acidimicrobilacustridaceae > CAMFLJ01. Next base: position 2,147,150 of record OZ257146.1, on the reverse strand, counting down.
CCGGCACGGCCGAGGACGTCGCCCGCCTCACCCGTGAGCTCGCCCGCGCCATCGAGGAGCGCGACGAGGCCATGGACGCCACCCGGCAGGCCCGCTCCGACCAGGACCGTGCCGCCCGTGCCCTCGACGACGCCAAGGCCGGCCGCGACGCCGCCGAGCTGCGGGTCACCGCGCTCGAGGACGAGGTCGCCGAGCTCCGGGCCCAACGGGCCGAGGCCGTGCGCGACCTCAAGGCCCAGGAGGTCCGGGCCAACGCCCGCCTCGACGACCTCAAGGCCGCGCAGGCCGACCTGGCCACCGCCCGGCGCGAGGTCGCCGAGCTCCAGGACGCCCTGGCCGGCGACACCGACATCGACACCGAGGCCGCCCACAGGGCCGCCGAGGCCGGGGCCGGAGCCGGGACCGACCAGCCCGTTGGTGGGCCCGACCCTGCCGCCGTACCGTCGGCGCCCGCCGGCTCGTCGCTCGACCGCGACGCCCTCAGTGCCCTCGTGGCCCGCGCCGCCGAGGCCGCTGCGCTGCTCTCGTCATCGTTGGCCGAGGCCGCCGAGCTGGTCCGCCCCGACGACGACGAGGTCGCCGACCCCGAGGTCGTGGTCGAGCCCGAGCTCGATGCCCGTCCCGAGCCGGCGCCCGGGCCCACTCCACCGCGTGAGCGACCGCCCCGGCGCGAGCCCGTCGCCATCCCCGTCGGGGTCTTCGACGACACGCCCGAGGCCGCGCTCCACCTCCTGCGGGCCGAGGGGACGACCCTCGCCGTCGACGGCTACAACGTCTCACTCGCCGGCTGGCCCACCCTCGCCCTGTCAGCCCAGCGCCGTCGGCTGATCGACGCCCTCGAGGCGTTGGCCGCCCGCACCGGGTGCGGCGTCGTGGTGGTGTTCGACGGCGCCGACGTCGGGGCCGGGCTGCCGGGGGAGTCGAGGCCTCGGGGCGTGCAGGTCCGCTTCACCGCTCCCGGGGTGGAGGCCGACGACGAGCTGCTCGCCCTGCTCGACGCCCTCCCGGTCGACCGGCCCGTCACCGTGGCGTCGAGCGACCGCCGCGTCGCCGACGGCGCCCGCCGCCGGGGCGCGTCGGTGATCTCCGGCCCCCAGCTCCTCGCCATCCTCGACGCCTGACCCCACCCAGGTGGCTCGTTCGGGCACGTTCTGGCGTGCTCAAACGAGCCACGGCCCAGGCGGAGAGTCGGCCACTGGCTCGATTCGGCACGTTCTGGCGTGCTCAAACGAGCCACGGGGGGTGGGTCAGGCCCAGCCGCCGGCGTAGGCGACGAACTGACCAGTGGTGAACGTGCTGGAGCCGTCGAGGAAGACGCTGCAGAACGAGGCGAACTCCTCCATGGAGCCGAGCCGGCGAAGGGGCACCTGCGACTCGACCTTCGCCCGCACCTCCGGGTCGGTGGCGCCGGTGGCCTGCAGGAACTCCGGGAAGTCCATGAAGTTGGTGCCGATGGCGTTGACCTGCACGTTGTCGCGGGCGACCTCGTCGGCGACGTTGCGGGCCAGCATCGTGGCCCCCGCCCGCACGGCCGAGTAGAGCGGCGCCCCCGGGGTGGGACGGGCGCCGGCGGCACTGGTGATGAGCAGCACCTGGCCGGAGCGCTGCTCGGTCATCGGCGGGATCACCGCCTTGAGGAAGTGGTACGGCGCGTGGAGGCAGCCGGCGACGATCTTGTCGAGGTCGTCGAGGGTCGAGCGCACGAAGCGGCCGGTGATGATGCGCCCGCTGGCCGCGACCGCGGCATCGAGGCGACCGAACCGCCCGAGGGCGGCCTCGACCAGTGCCGGCGCCGACTCGGGCTTCGCCAGGTTCGACACGCCGGCGACCGCCTCCACCGCGACGCCGGTGGCCTCCAGCTCGGCGACCAGCTCGGGGCTCGGATCGCCGAGGACGAGGTCGTGCCCGCGTGCGGCGAGCATCCGGGCGAGGTCGGGGCCGACGTAGTGGGCGGCGTCACCGACGAGGGCGACGCGTCGGGGCTCGGGCATGGGATCCTCCTGCGACGGCGGGGCACACGGGTGCCCGACTATTGTCACATAGAGAGACACAATCGCGCTGGGATCGGGAGGCGTCGTGGAGCTGCAAGGGAAGGTCGCCGTCGTCACCGGCGCGGCATCGGGGATCGGCCTGGCGCTCAGCGAGCGCTTCCTGGCCGAGGGCATGTCCGTCGTCATGGCCGATGTCGAGGCGCCGGTGCTCGAGGCCCAGGGTGCTCGGCTCGCCGCCGCCCACCCCGGCAAGGTGCTGGTCGAGCGGTGCGACGTGTCCGACGCCGCCCAGGTGCGTGGCCTCAAGGAGGCCGCCAACGAGGCCTTCGGGCCGGTGCAGCTGCTGTGCAACAACGCAGGTGTCGCCGCCGGCCGGGCCACGTGGAAGACCCGCCCCGAGGTCTGGGACTGGGAGATCGGCGTGAACCTGCTCGGCGTCGGCTACGGCGTCAGCACCTTCGTGCCCGACATGGTCGCCGCCGGCGAGGGCCACGTCGTGAACACCGCGTCGGAGGCCGGCCTGCACGCCGCCTTCGGCCTCGGCGTCTACCACGCCACCAAGTACGGGGTCGTGGGCCTCAGCGAGGCGCTGCGCACCGAGATGACCGGCACGGGCGTCGGCGTCACCTGCCTGTGCCCCGAGCTCGTCGACACCCTCGTGTTCGAGTCGACCCGCAACGCGCCCGCCCACCTCGGGCTGCCGGCGCCGACCCACATCCCGATGGAGAACCTCGAGGCGATGATGGGCACCAAGGCCATGCCGCCCGCCGAGGTCGCCGAGCTGGTGGTCGAGGCCATCGTCGAGGATCGCTTCTGGGTGCTCACCCACGACGGCACCGTGCCGCGGGTGCACGCCCGCAACGACGCCCTGGAGGGCGAGATCGCGGCCGACGGGGCCGCCGGAGGACGAGCATGAGCACGACCAGCGAGTTCGACGGCGTGATCGGCCGCACCGTCGCCGACTCCACCCCCTCCTGGCCCGAGCCCGCCCACCCCGGCGACCACGCCCCCAACGTCGTCGTCGTGCTGTTCGACGACCTCGGCTTCTCCCACTTCGGCTGCTTCGGCTCCGAGCTGCCCACCCCCAACATCGACCGCCTCGCCGCGGGTGGGCTGCGCTACTCGAACTTCCACGTCACGCCGCTGTGCTCGCCCACCCGGGCGGCGCTGCTGACGGGCCGCAACCACCACACGGTCGGCATGCGGGCGATCTCCAACTTCAACACCGGCTTCCCGCACATGCGCGGCCGCATCCCCGAGAGCGCCTCGACCATGGCCGAGGTGCTGCGCAGCTCCGGCTACACGACCTTCATGCTCGGCAAGTGGCACCTCTGCCCGATGCACGAGGCGTCGGCCGCCGGCCCTTACGACGACTGGCCGCTGCAGCGGGGCTTCGACCGCTTCTACGGCTTCCTCGACGGCGAGACCGACCAGTTCACGCCCGACCTCACCTACGACAACCACCGCATCGACCCGCCCCGCACGCCGGAGGAGGGCTACCACCTCACCGAGGACCTGGTCGATCACGCCATCGAGTTCATCAACGACTCGGTGTCCATCCGCCCCGACCGGCCCTTCTTCACCTACCTCGCCCTCGGCGCGACCCACGCCCCGCACCAGTCGCCGCCCGAGTACCTGGCCCGTCACCGGGGCCGGTACGACGAGGGGTGGGACGTCGCCCGCGAGCGCTGGTTCGCCCGCCAGAAGCAGCTTGGCGTGATCCCGGCCGACACCGAGCTGGCGCCCCGCAACCCGGGGGTCGACGCGTGGGACGACCTGCCCGACGCCCAGCGCCGCCTGGCCGCCCGCCTCCAGGAGTCGTTCGCCGCCTTCCTCGAGCACACCGACGACCAGATCGGCCGCCTCGTCGACGCGCTGGCCGACATGGAGCTGCTCGACGACACGATCATCGTGCTGCTGTCCGACAACGGCGCCAGCCAGGAGGGCGGCCCGTTCGGCGTGCTCCACGAGATGAAGTTCTTCAACTTCCTGCTGGAGACGCCGGAGGAGGCCGTCGACCACCTCGACGACATCGGCGGCCCGAACAGCCACGCCAACTACCCGTGGGGCTGGTCGCAGGCCGGCAACACGCCCTTCAAGTGGTACAAGCAGAACACCCACGAGGGCGGGGTCCACGTGCCGTGCATCGTGCACTGGCCCAACGGCATCGCCGACCGAGGCTCGATCCGCGACCAGTTCCACTACGTCACCGACATCGCCCCGACGATCTACGAGCTCGTCGGCGTCGAGCCGCCCGCCACCTTCCGCGGCGTCGAGCAGCTGCGCGTCACGGGCGAGTCGATGGCCTACAGCTTCGACGCCTCGGCCGCCGCCGACCCGACCCGCCGCACGGTGCAGTACTTCGAGATGATGGGCCACCGGGCGATGTACGTCGACGGCTGGAAGGCGGTGACCCGCCACCAGTCGGGCACGTCGTTCGACGACGACACGTGGGAGCTCTACGACCTCACCACCGATCGTTCGGAGTGCAACGACCTCGCCGCCGAGCACCCCGACAAGCTGGCCGAGCTGATCGAGCGGTGGTGGGCCGAGGCCGAGCTGCACGGCGTGCTGCCCCTCGACGACCGCACCGTCGAGCTCTTCGGCGCCCGGTTCGCCGACCACACCCCGCACCGGCCCGACCGCCGGTACTCGTACCGGCCGCCCATGTCGTACCTGCCGGCGCAGGCCTCGGCCGCCATCGGTGGCCGCAGCTGGGACATGACCGCCACCGTCCTCCGGGACGAGGGCGACAGCGGCGTCCTCTACGCCCTCGGCAACGGCAACGCGGGCCTCAGCCTGTTCGTGCAGGACGACCGCCTGGTCTTCGACTACAACGCCTTCGGCGACCACGCCGTGGTCGAGTCGACCGCCGCCGTCCCGGTGGGGGAGTCGCGCATCGGCGTGCGCTTCCGGCGCGATGGCAACGGGGCGACGGCCACCCTCGTCATCGACGATCAGGAGTGCGGCTCGGCCGAGATCCCGTTCGCCATGCGGGTGGTGTCGAGCGTCGGCAGCAGCGTCGGCTACGACCACGGCCGCCCGGTGAGCGAGCGCTATGACGACACCTATCCCTTCGAGGGCGCCTTGCGTTCGCTCGACATCGAGCTGGTGAGCGCCAGGCGTACCGAGGAGCGAGAGGTCGCCGCCGCCGAGGAGCGCACCGGCATGGGCCGGCAGTGAGCGGTCCGTCGCCCTGGCCGGCCGAGGACGGCGGCCCCCGTCGCCTCCAGTCGGCGCCCGGTCTGTTCGCCGACCTGCGGGTGGGCGCCGGCGACGCGCAGGTCGTGGCCCGTGAGGCGCTCGGCGCCACCATGCTCGTCACCGGAGCCCCCGGCGACGCGTATCTGATGGGCAACGCCTTCGGTGGCGACACCGCGTGGGTCGAGCTGATCGATCCCGACACCCTCGAGGTGCGGGCCCGCGTCGACGACCTGCCCGGCGGCGCCGCCTGGCCCGGCGGCATCGCGGTGCAGGAGACCGGTGACCTCGTCGTCGTCTTCGGGCGCCACGCCCATCGGCTGGCACCCGATCTCACCGTGCAGGCCGCGGTCACGCTTCCGCGCGACGCGCCCTACAACAGCTTCGTCACGCTGCCCGACGGCCATCTCGTCACCAAGGACTTCGGCGGACTGCTCCCCGGCCAGGACGAGGCGTCGGCATCGCCGGCACCTCTCGCCGAGCTGGTGGTGATCGACCCCGTCACCCTCGAGATCGTCGCCTCGTGCGAGGTGGCCGAGCCCTCCATCGCCCGCCTGTCGGCCGACGGCGACACCGTCTACGTGGTCGGCGACCACTCGCTGCTGCGGGCGCAGTGGGACGGCTCGACTCTCGTCGCCGACTATGCCTTCGCCGCCCGCTACCGCACGATGCCCGGCCAGACCCACGGGTGGGACGCCGTGCTCGCCCTGGGCGCGGCCTGGTTCCTCGACAACGGCGCCGGTGCCGAGCGCTACGCCGGCACCTTCCGTGGCGTCGGCACCAACACCGCGCCACTGCACCTCGTGCGGGTCGACCTCGCCACCGGCGAGGTTCAGCTCACCGAGGTCTGCGGACGGCCGGGTGGCCTCATCGCCAACCCTCCGCTGGTCGACGAGCAGCGCCGCATCGTCGTCGGCTACGACTCGGGCAACGCGGTGATGGCCGCCTTCGACATCGCCGACGACGGCGCGCTCTCCCCGCGCTGGAGCCTCGACCAGGACCACGCCAGCCACCTGCTCCACGATCCGGTGAGCGGCCTCTTCCTGAGCGGCGACCACGACGCCGAGGCCTTCTCCGAGGATCTCGTCGTGCGCGCCATCGAGACCGGCGACGAGGTGCTACGGCGCCGCTCGGGCAGCCCGCTCCAGTCGGTGCTGTTCCCGGCCGCCGGCTTCGGCCGCAGCGCCTACGCCGTCTCCTTCAGCACCGTGAGCCGCCTCGCCTGGTGAGGCTCGGACTCCGGGATGGCCCTCGTCGAAGCGGCCCGCCTGATCCGGCGGACTGGGACGGTCACGCGGCTACGCCCGCCTGCTCCGACCGCGTGTCAAGCACCGGCGGTAGGGATGACCGTTCGCTGCCCGTGTTCAGTCGTTGAGGGCAGCCGCCCGCCTGAGCGCTGACCAGCCTCCGTAACCGACAGCGGCTCCGGTCACCGCGAAGAACGCGTAGAACGGACGACCGCTCACGACACCGGCGATGCCCAGGGCCACGAGCAGCAGGGCTGCAAGCCCGAGCACGAACGTCGCGAACGCCCAGCCGACCCAACGCAGCTCCGTCCCTCCAGGCCGCGATGAGCTCCCACGGCTCGCCGCCCGTGGACGCTTGAAGATCTTCGGCCAGACCCAGACGAGGAAGAGGCCGAATGCCACGCCAAACGGCGTCGTCATGGCGTCTGGAAGGCCGGTGGGAAGGACCACGACCATCGGGATCCCGACCAGCGCGAGGATCAGGAGTGCGCCCTGCCACCAAGGGACGTTCGCGTTCCAGTACTCGCGATCTGGATACGGCACGGCCGGAGGATAGAGGTTCGCCGAACCCTCGATGCGCCTGCGCTCACTCCCGGCGGTATCGGCACCTCAGCCGGGCTCGGGACCCGTCCGTGGCGCTCGTGGGTGCCGAGCTGGGATGTGGGTGTCAATGCCCGCTCAAGGAAGAGTTCTGGCGATGGCCAGGAGCTCGGGATAGCTGAGCGCATTGGAGAAGAGTCGGTAGTGGATCCCGCTGCTCTGCCATTCGAGGGTGCTCGCAGGAACAGCGGCACCGATGAGGTCGCTCAGCGTCGGCAGGCCGGAATCGGCGGCTGTGGTGACGCCTCGGGTGAGCTGCACGTAGGGGGCGCTCGTGCCAGGGGCGTCCAAGTCTGCGCCCGCAGTCGTCCAGACCTGGCGGTAGTCGGCGATGTCAGACTGCGGCGATCCCGGCGCGAGGGAACCGGCGGGCCAGAAGCGAAGGCGCGGTGTCTGGGTGATCCACCCGGCGGGAAGGGCGCTCGGATCCGGTAGTGGGATGCCAAGCACCACGCTCGCGTCGTCCGCGACGGTGGGGCATCCGAGGAGCTCTGGCGGATGTCCACATCCAGAGATGTCGGTTGCGGGCTCCGACGTCACACCGGGTGTGGTGCTGGAAGAGCTCGTCCATCGCCATGCCCCCAAGCCGGCAAGGAGGACCATCGCGCACATCGCGGCGATCAGCACCGGGTGGGAACGGCGCGAGGTCTCGGTGTGTCGAGGCCACTCGATCGCCTCCGCGGCCGAGATCGGGGGTGCCAAGCCGTCGACGTACGTGGCGATTCGGTCTGCGAGGTTCGTGGTCACTGTTCCTCCAAGAGCGTTCGGAGCCGCTTCAGGCCCCTTTCGAGATGGTTCTGGACCGACGTGGGCCGGATGCCGAGGAGCTCCCCGACCTCGGGGGCGGAGTAGGCGAAGCCGTGGACCAGCACGACACAGACCCGTTGGCGTTCGCTCAGACGGGAGAGTGCCTGGCGTAGAGCCGGGTCATCCGGAGGTCGCGGTTGCGTGGGCTCGGGTGGGCGCAACTGCGGCTGGCGGCGTCCACGAGTGCGCGACTGCCCGACCCGGAACAAGAACCCGAGCGGGTGCTCCATCCGCACCACTCGCGCCCAGTGCTCCCACGCCCATGCCATCGCCTCGGCGGTGGCATCCCGGCCTCGCTCGGGTCCGAGAGCAGCGACGTGCGCGCGTCGAAGTCGCGGCTCGCACTCGCGCACGAACGCCTCGAAACGGGCCCGTTCATCTGATGCCGTGATGCTGTTGTCCACCGTGTCGCTCTCGATCATCGATGTCATAGACCCTCGAGCCGGGTCGACCCACCACACTCCTGCCCGAGTTCTCCCACGGGGGTCGGTGGTCCCAGTCGTCGGAGCGTCGCCCACTGCAGGAGCACGGGGACACGTGGGCCCCCATCGGCGGATTCATGCTGACGGCGCAGCTCCTGGGAGGATGTCGAGCATGAGCGAGGGTGATGACGCCGAGATCGAGCGAGCCCCGATCTGCCCCTCGTGCGGCGTCACGGCTCTCCCCGCGGAGACCTCGAACGTCATCGACTCCGGCTTCGTGTGCGAGAACCCCGACTGTGACGCGTTCGGAGACCCTGTCGAGTCGTAGCTGAACCCGAGTAGCGGGAGGTGGCGCGGCCTCGTCCCGCGCCCGCTGACGCATCGAGACTCCCGTTCTGGCATGCGTTTTGCACTCCTGGAGGTGCAAAACGCATGCCAGAACCGGCGGGAGGGGCTACTTGCGTCCGGCGCAGGGGGAGCGCGGACAGACGCGGCTCGGGCTCACGCACCGGGCCTCAGGCGTCGTCGTCGCCCCAGCGGTCGTAGAGGGCCTGGTCGTCGTCGTCCCAGTTCTCGTCGCTGTCACCGTCGAGGTCGTCGTCCGGGTCGGGCGCGGGATGGGTGCCGCCGGTGAACAGGTCGAGCCCGTCGGGCCGCGGTCGGAGCTCGTCGCACAGCGCCTTGGTCGGCCGGTCGCCGCTGTTGCCGAGCACCTTCATGCCCGTGAACTTGTGGACCCCGTAGGCGTCGAGCGGGCTGCGGGTGCCGACCGAGCCGAAGTAGAAGGGCCCCGGGGGAGGGGGCAGCTCGCTGGTGCGGAGCCCGATGATGTCGCCCGAGCCCGGCATCCACCACAGGTGCCAGGCCGCGCCGGGGTCGTCGGTGGCCCGCCAGCCCCGGCCGAGGTCGACCTCGGCTTCCACCCCACGCATCCGCGTGATGTGGTCGGGTGACACCAGGTCGGTGCGCGGCGCGGGTGGGGTCCAGAGGTGGATCGCCCGGCTGTAGAACGCCAGGACCGCGGCAGTGGCGCCGGCCAGCGTGCCGAGGAACACCCATGTCGAGAGGTCGAAGCCGGGGTCGGCGACGGGGCCTGCTGCCACGAGTCGAGGCTACCGCTCGGCTCGGGCCACCCGGCCGGGCCCCGGCGCCCGGCGCTAGACCGGGACCGCCGGGGAGACCTCCACGGGGATGCCGTTCACGGCGGCGTTGCCTGACAGTTCGTCGACGAAGTGTCCGGGGGAGAGCAGGTTGCTGTTCACCCCGGCGTGCTCGCGGGCGACCGACAGCCGGGTGCCGGGCCGGTCGTGGCCCCAGCCGTGAGGGAGCGAAACGACCCCGCGCATCATCTCGTCGCTGACCTCGACCGGCACCTCGATGGCGCCGGCCTCGCTCGAGACCCGGGCCGGCTCGCCGTCGACGAGGCCCAGCGCGGTGGCGTCGTCGGGGTGGACGATGAGCGTGCAGCGGTCCTTGCCCTTCACCAGCACCTTCACGTTGTGCATCCAGCTGTTCTTCGAGCGGATGTGGCGCCGGCTGACGAGCACGTAGCCGTCCGCGTCGCGGTCGAGCGCGGCCCGCAGGCGGGGGAGGTCGCCGACGATGTAGGGCGGCGCCAGCTCGACCTTGCCGGACGGGGTGCCGATGACCTCGTCGAGGCGCGGCACCATCGGGCCGAGGTCGATGCCGTGGGTGGCCTCCTTGACCTTGTCGAGGGTGAGCCCGTCGGGGACCTCGCCGTAGCGGTCGCCCCACGGGCCCATGCGGACCTGCAGGTCGATCATGCGCTCGGGGCCGCCGTGGTCGTAGAGCGGCAGGGTGGCCTCGGGGTCACGGCCGTACATGTGGCACAGCGTCGTGAACCAGCCGTCGTCGAGGGCCTCGAAGTCGAAGGCGTCCTCGGTGCCGCCGGTGCAGTACCAGCCGAGGCGGGCGAGGATCTCCCACTCGGGGGTGTAGCCCTCGAGGGTGTCGAAGAGCTGGTCGCTCCACTTGGCGGCGGAGCCGACGGCCCAGCCCCACATGAGCTCGTCCATGTGCGGTGACTCGAGCGGCGAGGGCCCGGGCAGGATCACGTGGGCGAACCGCGTGGTCTCGTTCATGTAGTTGTCGATCGAGATCATGCACTCGAGCATCGGCAGGGCCTCTTCGAGCTGGGCCGAGTCGGGGGCGCTGATCACCGGGTTGCCGGCGATCGTGATGAGGGCCTTCAGCTGGCCCTCGCCCGGTGTGGCGATCTCCTCGGCCAGGCACGAGCAGGGCACCTGGCCGAGCACCTCGGGGGCGCCGCGCACCCGGCTGGTCCAGCGGCCGAACTCCGGCTCGCCCATGACCTTGGTGTCGCCTTTCCAGGTGAGGGGCTCGGTGACGGGCTTGCCGAACATCATCCCGCCCTCCACGTCGAAGTGGCCGGTGAGGATGTTCACCACGTCGACCAGCCAGGAGGCGAGGGTGCCGAACTCCTGGTTGCACAGGCCGATGCGGCCGTAGAGGGCGCCGCGCTCGGCGCCGGCGAGCTCGTGGGCGATGCGGCGGATCGTGTCGGCGGGGATGCGGCAGAAGTCGGCGACGGCCTCGGGGGTGAAGCCCTCGGTGGCGGCACGCATCTCGTCGACGCCGTTCACCATGTGGGCGATCGGGCCGAGGTCGAGGAGTCCCTCGTCGAAGATCACGTTGCACAGCGCCAGCAGGAAGGCGGCGTCGGCGCCGGGCCGGATGGGCAGCCACTCGGTGGCCCGGTCGGCGGTGCCGGTGCGGCGGGGGTCGATGACGACGACCTTGCCGCCGCGCTCGCGGATGGCGTCGATCTCGCCGAGCACGTCGGGGCAGCTGAGCAGCGAGCCGCCGGAGGCCTGCGGGTTGCCGCCCATGATCACCCAGTAGTCGGTGCGGCGGATGTCGACGGTGGGGATCTTCCACATGTTCCCGTACATGAGGACGCACGAGACGTTCTTGGGCCACTGGTCGACGGTGCCGGCCGAATAGATCATCGGGAACTGGGCCTGCCCCATGAGCAGGGCGCCGTAGCGGCCGATGCTGAAGGAGTGGCCGGCGGGGTTCCCGATGAAGGCCGTCATGGCCTCGATGCCGTGGCGGTCACGGACGCCGTGGAGGAGCTCCTCGCAGCGGGCGAACGCCTCGGGCCAGCTGGCCTCGCGCCAGGTGTCGCCCTCGCGGATCATCGGCACCCGGATGCGGTCGGGGTCCTCGTGGAGCTTGCCGAGGGTGGTGCCCTTCGGGCAGATGTACCCCTTCGACCACACGTCGTCCTTGTCGGGGCGGATGACCTTGACCTTGTCGTCGAGGTCGAGGTGGATCTCCATGCCGCACATGCACTCGCAGAGCGGGCACTGCTTGAGGTGCACCCGGGTGCCGTCGGGCTCGACCCTGAGCTGACGGCCGATGACGCGCGTGGGCGCGGCGACGCTGACCTCCATGGAACTTCCCCCTGTCGTCCGAACGGTCTGTCCGACTACCGGCGAAGCGTAGCCAGGTGGCCCGGCGGGTGGCCGCCCGATCGCGCTGTCACACCCCCTGGGGAGACTGTCCCCATGACCCTTCCCCTCGTCATCGACTGCGAGCAGTGCGTGATGCAGCACACCGATGCCTGCGACGACTGCGTCGTGACCTACATCTGCTCCCGCGAGCCCGGCGACGCCGTCGTCGTCGACGTCGAGGAGTTCCGTGCCCTGCGGTTGCTGTCCGACTCGGGGCTGGTCCCCGAGCTGCGCCACCGCCGCCGCACCGGCTGAGCGCCATGATGGGGGAGTGCCCGCCGCCCCCGACGCCGACCCCGTGCCCGGTGCCGCCGTGGCGGTGGCCGTCCCGGTCTCGGCCCTGCGTGCCGTGGGCGAGGCTGCCGGGCTGATCGCGGTCGGTGTCACCGGGGTCGAGCCCTTCACCGAGGCCCGCCGGGCCCTCGACGAGCGCAAGGCGGCCGGCTTCGACGCCGGGATGTCCTTCACCTACAAGAACCCGGCCCGCTCCACCGAGCCCACCCGCCTGCTGCGCGACGCCCGCTCCCTGGTCGTCGGCGCGTTCCCCTACGCCGGTGGCGACCTCGCCGAGCCGGCCGAGGGTCGGCCCCACGGCCAGGTCGCCCGCTACGCCACCGACGACCACTATGCCGCCCTGCGCCTCGCCCTCGGCGCCATCGCCGACGTGCTGCGCGACGCCGGCCACCGCGCCGCCGTGTTCGCCGACGACAACGCCCTGGTCGACCGGGCCGCCGCCGTGCGCGCGGGGCTCGGGTGGTCGGGGAAGAACGCCAACGTGCTTGTGCCGGGTCACGGGAGCTGGGTCGTGCTGGGTGCGGTGGTCACCGATGCCGACCTGCCGGTCGACACCCCGGTCGACGATGGCTGCGGCAGCTGCCGTCGTTGCCTCGACGGCTGCCCGACCGGCGCCATCGTGGCCCCCGGCGTGGTCGACGCCCGGCGCTGCCTGGCCTGGATGGTGCAGGCCCACGGGACCTTCCCCGTCGAGCACCGGGTGGCTCTGGGCGGGCGCATCTACGGCTGCGACGACTGCCAGGAGGTCTGCCCGCCGAGCCGGCGCGGGCCCGAGGGCTCCGAGGGCGTGCCGGCCACCGCCGCCTGGGTCGACCTGCTCGACCTGCTCGATGCCTCCGACGACGAGCTCATGGCCCGCCACGGCCGTTGGTACGTGCCCAAGCGCGACCCCCGGTACCTGCGCCGCAACGCCCTGGTCGCCCTCGGCAACGTGGCCACCCCGGGTGATCCCGAGGTCGTTCGCCGGCTCACCGCCCTGGCGGCCGGCGACGACGACCTGCTGGCCGAGCACGCGCGCTGGGCCCTCGACCGCCTCGCCATCCGAGGGCCCGGCGCGTGAAGCACCTCCTCGTCACCAACGACTTCCCACCCAAGGTCGGTGGCATCCAGTCGTACCTGTGGGAGCTGTGGCGGCGGCTCGACCCCGAGCGCACGACGGTGCTCACCACGCCCCACAAGGGCGACCGCGCCTTCGACGCCGCCCAGCCGATGCGGGTCGAGCGCGACCGGGCCCGGTGGCTGCTGCCCACCGCCGCCCTCGGCCGTCGCATCGACCGGCTGGCGGCCGAGGTCGACGCCGACATCGTGCTGCTCGACCCCGCCCTTCCGGTGGGGCTGCTGGGCCCCCACCTCGAGCGGCCCTACGGGGTGGTGCTCCACGGCGCCGAGGTCACCGTGCCCGGCCGCACGCCCGGCACCCGCCGGATGCTCGCCCGGGTGCTGCGCGACGCCCGGCTCGTCGTCGCCGCGGGCGGCTACCCCGCCGCCGAGGCCCGTCGGGCCGCGGGCCGAGACCTGCCGACGGTCGTGGTGCCGCCGGGGGTCGACCCCGAGCGCTTCCACCCGCTGAGCGAACCCGAGCGCCGGGCCGAGCGCCGTCGCCTCGGCCTCGACCCCGACGCGCCGGTGGTGCTCGGCCTGAGCCGGCTCGTCCCCCGGAAGGGCTTCGACGTGCTCATCGAGGCGGGCGCCGCGCTGGCCGTGCGCCACCCCGACCTCCAGATCGCCATCGCCGGCGCCGGTCGCGACCGCAAGCGCCTGGAGCGGGTGGCCGCCCACCACGGCAGCCCCGTGCGGTTCCTCGGGCGCCTGCCCGAGGCCGACCTGCCGGTGGCCCACGGTGTGGCCGACTGCTTCGCCATGCTCTGCCGCGACCGGTGGGGCGGCCTCGAGCAGGAGGGCTTCGGCATCGTGTTCCTGGAGGCGGCGGCGTGTGGCGTGCCGGCCGTCGCCGGGCGCTCCGGGGGCTCGGCCGAGGCCGTCCTCGACGGGGCCACCGGCATCGTCGTCGACGGCTCCAAGGACGTCGTGGCGGTGGCCGCCGCCATCGACCGCATCCTCTCCGACCGCGACCTCCGGGCCCGCCTCGGATTGGCCGCCCGACGCCGGGCGGTCGAGGAGTTCGACTACGACGTCCTGGCCCGACGGTTGCAGGACGCGCTCGACGGGCTAGGAATGTCGTCGTGAGCGAGCCCGACGACCAGCTCCCCGACGACGCCTCCGACGACCTCGACGAGGGCCCCGAGGCCCCCGAGGTCCCCGACGGCGGTCATCCCGGCGGCGGCATCGTGCGGGCCAGCATCGTCGGCACCGCCCTGTTCAGCGTGCTCGGCGTGCTCGGGGCGATGTGGCCCGACGTGTTCGGCCTGCCGTTCCTCGTCGTCTCTCTGGTCGAGTTCCTCGTCGGAACGATCGTGTTCGTGCTCGCGTTCCTGCGGGCGGTCGACCGCAGCCGCACCGAGGCCATCGGCATCGGCGGCCTCTTCTTCGCCGCCGGCTCCACGCCCCCGAAGGTGCAGCGGGCCCTCATCGGCAGCCTCGTGGTCCAGACCGTCGTGGCCATCGTCGTGGGCAGCGTCCGCCTCTACTCGGTGATGGCGTTCGGCATCCTCGCCCCGATGTGGTCACTCGGCTTCACCGGCCTCTGGGTCGCCGCCTACGGCACCTTCCCGGAGCGTGAGCCCGAGCCCACCAGGGCCGCGCTGCGCGACGCCGACCGGCGGGCCCACAAGGCGGCCGGCTCGCCCAACCGGCGCGGGCGCACCGAGTAGGGTCACCCCCGGCGCGGGCGAGGGCCCGTGGCCGGGAGGCACCGATGTCCGAACAGGCCAGAGAGCAGATCCGGATCGACGCACCGGTGGAGCGCTGCTTCGCCACCCTCGTCGACTTCGAGGCCTACCCGGAGTGGGCCGGCGACCTCAAGGAGGTCCACGTCGTCGAGACCGACGCCGACGGCCGGGCCGTCGTCGTGGAGTTCCGGGCCGCCGCCATGGGTCGCAGCACCACCTACCAGCTCAAGTACGACTACACGGGGGCCCCGAACCGGCTCCAGTGGGAGCTCGCGGCAGGCGACCTGCAGCGTGAGCTCGACGGGGCCTACGTCCTCGAGCCCGCCGCCGACGACGCCGCCGCCACCGAGGTCGCGTACGAGCTCGCCGTCGATCTGATGATCCCCATCCCGGGCTTCGTGAAGCGCCGGGCCGAGGGTCGCATCATCAAGACGGCGCTGTCGGAGCTGAAGGCCCGCGTCGAGGGCTCGCCCCGCCCCAGCGACGACGACTGATCTCGGCGTGCGGGTCCTGCTGTTCACCGGCAAGGGCGGTGTCGGCAAGACCACCGTCGCCGCCGCCACCGCGGTCCGTTGCGCCGCTGCGGGCCACCGCACCCTGATCGTCTCCACCGATCCCGCCCACAGCCTGGCCGACGCCTTCGACCAGCCCCTCGGCGACGCCCCGACCCGCATCGGCGAGCACCTGTCGGGCCAGCAGCTCGACACGCGTGTGCGCCTCGAGCGGTCGTGGGGCGACATCCGGGCCTGGCTGCTCGACGTGCTGGCCTGGGCCGGCGTGGAGGGCATCGAGGCCGAGGAGCTCGCCGTGGTTCCCGGCCTCGACGAGGTGTTCGCCCTGGCCGACCTGGCCGACCACGCCGACAGCGGCGACTGGGACGTCATCGTCGTCGACTGCGCCCCCACCGCCGAGACGCTCCGGCTGCTGTCGCTGCCCGACGTGCTCGGCTGGTACGTCGACCGCCTGTTCCCCGTCGGGCGCCGCCTGAACAAGGTCGTGGCCCCGGTGCTCGGGCGCGTCACCAACCTGCCAGTCGCCGGCGACGCGGTCTTCTCAGCCGGCCAGCAGGTCTTCGACCGGCTCGAGGCGGTGCGCACCCTGCTCGCCGACGGCGAGCACTCGAGCGTCCGCCTCGTGGTCACCCCCGAGCGGTTGGTGGTCGCGGAGGCCCGCCGCACCCACACCTACCTCTCGCTGTTCGGGTACGGCGTCGACGCGGTGGTGGCCAACCGGCTGCTGCCCGACGCCGTCGACGACCCGTGGTTCGACTTCTGGAAGGCCTCGCACGCCGAGCAGCTCACGGCCATCGCCGAGGGCTTCGCACCCGTCCCGATCCTGCGTTCCGAGCTCCAGCCGTCCGAGCCCATCGGCTGCGCGGCCCTGGCCGGCTTCGCCGAGGCCCTCTACGGCGACCTCGACCCCACGGCGGTGCTGCACGAGGGCCACCCGTTGCGGGTCGAGAGCCACGACGGCTCGCGGCGGCTGATCCAGGCCCTCCCGTTCGGCACCAAGGACGAGCTGTCCCTCGCCCGCCGCGACGACGAGCTCATCATCAGCGTGGGGCCCTACCGGCGCTCGATCGTGCTGCCCGACTCGCTGCGCACCCGGAAGGTCACCGACGCCCGGCTCGAGGACGGCGAGCTGGTGGTGGAGTTCTCGTGAGCACCGACGACGACCCGATCGACGGCGCCGATCCGTCCGCCGACGACCGGTTCGCCACCGACGGCGATCCCGCGGCCGACGGCCTCGAACCGCTCCAGGCGGCCGCCCGCCAGCTGATCTCGGCGGCCCGGGCGTTCCTCGACGCCGCCGAGGCGGTCGTCGACGACCCCGAGGCGGTGGAGAAGGTGGTCGCGGTCGTCTCGGAGACGGCCAGGGAGGCCGCCAAGGTGGCCGGAGCGGCCGGTCGGCGGGCGGCCCGAGCGGCGTCGTCGGCGACCGGCACGGGGGCCGGCGGCGACGACGGAGACGACGGCGACGACGGATCGGTGCAGCCCATACCGGTCGGTTGAGGGCCCTTCCTCCCCCGAATGGGTGAGGACCCTGGTCCCGACGGCCCAGTTTTCGCTCAACCCGGGCCTTCCGGGAGCCGAGAAGAACCCATGCGGCTGCTCCAGCTCTCCCTCGAATCCGGTGAGCACGCGGCCCTCGATCTCCACCCGTTGCTGTCGGTGGTCCAGGGTCTCGATGATCGTGCTCGTGATCGTCTGGTCCGTACCGTGGCGGCCATCGCCGCCGGTGCCGAGCCCCCGTGCGCGGGGATGGCCGAGGCCCACGGCGTGATGTTGCCGTTGGACGAAGCCAACATCGCGCTGCTCGACCTGCGCACCGAGGCCGACCCGATCGTGCGCCGTGGCGACCTCCCCGGTGCCGTCGGCGACGGCTCCGAGAGCTCCGTCGAGGCGTCCGAGGACCCCGTCGACGACCTGCTCCGCAACGCCCCTGAAGGGGTGCACCCCGAGCTCGACGCTGCTCGCCGGCACCTCCACGACACCCGCGAGGCCCTCCGGGTCCTGCGCGAGATGTCCGACGACACCGCCCGCCTCCTCACCGAGGCCGCCGAGGAGCGCCGCCGCCTCACCGACGCCATCTCCAGCGCCTCCCTCGGAGACGACAAGGTGGAGTCCGACGTCGACGAGGTCGCCGACCTCGAGGCCGACCTGGCCGCCCTCGACGCCGGCATCGCCGAGCTCACCGCCCTGGACCTCGAGCCGGTCCGGGTCCTGCTCGACGCCATCGAGAACCCCGAGCCCCAGCAGGACGTGCCCCATCCGGCCGCCCAGGCCCTGGCCGCCGAGATCGTCCGCCTCCACGGCGAGGTCGGCGACCTCGAGGCCCGCATGGAGGCCGAGGGCCGCGGCCCGGTCACCGCCCTCGCCCGCCTCGACGCCGCCCGCATCGAGGCCCACGCCGCCGAGCTCGCCCTCACCCGCCCGCCCGTCTCGAGCGACGACGAGGAGGAGCTGCGCCAGGCCCACGAGGTCGTCCTCGAGGCCGAGCAGAAGGCCTCGGGCTTCCGCTCCCGCTCCGGCCAGCGCAAGCTCGCCACCGCCCTCGCCGTGCAGCAGGAGATCCTCGACCGGGTCGGCTTCCCGACCTGGAGCGCCTACGTGATGGGCGCCAGCCTCATGGGGGTCGACGAGCACGCCAAGGCCCGCCTCGAGCGGGCAGAGGCCGAGCTCGACGCCGCGGAGCGGGCGTGGGAGCACATCTCCGCCGCCCTCGACGAGGACCCCGACCACCACGCCCTGCTCGACCAGCTCGAGGACGCCGAGGTCCAGGCGATCGCGCTGCTCATCGAGTCCCAGGCCACCGTCCCCGACGAGCGCGAGGACCTCGAGCCGGCCCTGCGGGCGCTCACCGCCTCGGCCAACTCGGCCACCGAGGACGACCTCGTCGCCACCCTGTCGCACTCCCTCCACAACCTCGGCCTCCAGGTCGATCCCTCGCAGCCGGAGCGGGTCCTCGTGACCGCCCACGCCCTGCTCGAGGAGTTCGCCGGCGTCCCCGCCCGGGTCGAGGAGCTCACCGCCGAGCGCCGCCGGCTCGAGTCCCAGCTCGCCGACGCCCGTTCGCGGGCCGAGGCCAAGGCATGGGAAGACCTCGAGGCCGCCGTCGACCGCCCGGCCACCGAGCGCATCGCCGAGATCGAGGCCGAGCTGGTCGCCGCCCGCGCCGCCGAGGAGGACCTCGCCGACGCCCTCGAAGGTCGCCAGGCCCTCGTCGAGGCCGCCACCCTGGCCGAGCGGGCCGCCAGCCGCCGAGCCCGTGCCGCCGGCCTGGCCGTGCTCGACCACGAGGCACCCGACGCCGCCCACGACCCCGACCAGCTGTGGTCCGAGGTCGACCCCGAGGCGATCGAGCTGTACCTGATGGCCCGCCTCTCGGCGATCCGTGAGGTCTCCTACGCCGGCTCGGTGCCGATGGTGCTCGTCGACACCTTCCGGGGGCTCCCCGACGAGGTCGTCCGCGAGCTGCTCTCCGCTGTCGCCCGCATGTCGGAGTCCGCCCAGATCCTGCT
Source organism: Acidimicrobiales bacterium (assembly GCA_965279255.1). Taxonomy (GTDB): domain Bacteria; phylum Actinomycetota; class Acidimicrobiia; order Acidimicrobiales; family Acidimicrobilacustridaceae; genus CAMFLJ01. Next base: position 2,128,281 of record OZ257146.1, on the reverse strand, counting down.
GCTCACCGACGACGCCCTCGTCGCCGCCTGGGCCGTGGAGCAGGGCATCGAGCGGGCTGCGGTCGTCAGCCTCGCCGCCGTCTACGCCTGAGCCGCACCGACAGCGACGGGCTCATTCGCCCCGTGGGAACACGGTGAGCGGATCGGCCTACCATCGGAGCATCAGCCGGATCGAGGAGGCGCCGTGCCCGTGATCACCGAAGCCGCCATCAAGGAGCTCGCCGGGTTCAGGAGCGACGACGCACCCGTCGTCAGCTGCTACCTCGACGTCGACGGACGCCGCCAGGTGCGGCCCCAGGACATCGAGCGGCGGGCCGCGGCACTGGTGAAGGAGGCGGCGAACGGCCCGTCGGGTGGTTCCGTCAGCGCCGACCTCGAGCGCATCACCGAGCACGTGGCCAAGCACCTCGACCGCTCCGGCATCCGCGGCCTCGCCATCTTCTCCTGCGCCCCGAAGGGCCTGTGGGAGGTCATCGGCCTCCCCGTCCCGGTCGCCAACCGCATCGTGGTCAACCAGTCCCCGGCCGTCGGCACCCTCGAGTCCATCGTCCAGGAGCTCGAGCCCCTCGGCGTGCTCCTCGTCGACCGCCAGCGGGCCCGCATGTTCGTGTTCCAGTTCGGCGAGCTCGTCGAGCACAGCGAGCTGTTCGAAGCGCTGCCGCGCGACTACGACGAGATCGACGACGCCGGCCGCGGCCAGCACGACCGCCTTCAGGACCACACCGACGAGCTGGCCACCCAGCACCTGCGCCACTCGGCCGAGGTCGCCTTCCGGCTCTACCAGGACAACGGCTTCGGCCGGCTCAGCATCGGCGCCTCCGACGAGATCAACGCGGCGATCGAGCCCCTGCTGCACCCCTACCTGCGTGAGCGCCTCTCACCCCGCATCGGGGTCGGTGCCGGCGCCTCCGAGCCCGAGGTCCGGGCCGCCGCTCTGGTGGTGGAGGAGGCGGTCGAGCGGGCCAAGGAGGCCGCGCTCGTCGCCAAGCTCCGCGACGCGGTCGGCGCCGGTGGCAAGGCGGTGGTCGGGCTCCCCGACACCCTCACCGCGCTGAACGAGCGCCGGACTGCCAACCTCCTGGTCTCCGAGGGCTACACCGAGTCGGGTTGGCGCTGTGCCTGCGGTGCCCTCGCGGCCAAGGGCCCCACCTGCCCGGTCGACGGCCAGACCATGGACCACGTCGACGACGTGATCCACGACGTGGTCGACGTGGCCCTCGGGCAGAGCTGCCACGTCGAGGTGTGCGTCGGCAACGCCGACCTCGACGTGCTGGGCCGCATCGGCGCCTTGCTGCGCTACTGACGGTGGCACTCGCCATCGGTGTCGACGTCGGCGGCACCAAGATCCTCGCCGCTGTCGTCGACACCGACGATCCCTCCCGGCTCCTGCGCTCGCGCCGGGTGGCCACGCCGTCGGGCCCCGGCGTCGACGCCGCCATCGACGAGGTCGTGCACATGCTCCTCGACGGGGCGGTCGGCCTCGATCGGGGACCGGTCGTGGGCGTCGGTGTGGGGCTGCCGGGGCTCGTGGCTCCCGACGGGGTGCTCTTCGACGCCACCCACACCCCGGGTCTCATCGGCCTGCCGCTGGCCTCGAGCCTCGCCGCGTCGGCCGGCCTGCCCGTGACCATCGACAACGACGCCAACTGCGCGGCCTGGGCCGAGGTGTCCTGCGGTGTCGGCCGGGGGGCATCGGAGGTCTTGGTGGTCACGCTCGGCACCGGCATCGGCGGCGGACTGGTGATCGGCGGCCGCCTGCGCCACGGGGCCCACGGAGCGGCGGGCGAGCCGGGGCACATGGTCGTCGACCGCGACGGCACACCGTGCCCGTGCGGGCGCCGGGGGTGCTGGGAGCAGTACGCGTCGGGCACCGGCCTGGCTCAGCTCGCCCAGGCCGCGGCCGACCGCGGCGACGCGCCCGGCCTGGTCGCTCGGGCAGGCGCGGCCGCCGCCGTGCGTGGCGAGCACGTCGTGGCGGCGGCCCGTGACGGCGACCGGGGTGCCGGGGCGGTGATCGACGAGTTCGCCACGTGGCTCGGCATAGGGCTCGCCAACCTGGTGACGCTGCTCGACCCGGATCTGGTCATCGTCGGCGGAGGGCTGGCCGACGTCGCCGACCTGTACCTCGACCGGGCCCGCGAGGTCATGGTCGCCGAGTCCCTCGGAGGGACTTCGAGGCCCCCCGCCCGACTCGAGGTGGCAACCCTCGGCTCCGACGCCGGCGTCATCGGCGCCGCGCTGCGGGCGGCGCCGCTGCCCCTGCCGCCCTTCGCCACGAGGTGAGCAAAGGCGTTCGGAGGCCACCGACGCCAGCCGATACCCTCGCACCATGGAGTTCCGCCGGATCACGTCGTTGCCGCCCTACGTCTTCACGATCATCGACTCGCTGAAGGTCGAAGCCCGCCGGAGCGGGGCCGACGTCATCGACCTGGGGTTCGGCAACCCCGACCTCCCCTCACCCGACATCGCAGTCGAGAAGCTGTCCGAGGCGGCCCACAACACGCGCAACCACCGCTACTCGGCCAGCCGGGGCATCCCCAAGCTGCGCCAGGCGATCGCCGACTACTACCAGCGGCGCTTCGACGTCACCCTCGACCCCGACACCGAGGTCATCAACACCATCGGGGCCAAGGAGGGGTTCTCCCACCTGATGTGGACCCTGCTCCAGCCCGGCGACGCCGCGCTGGTGCCGTCGCCGTCGTACCCGATCCACATCTACGGCCCGTTGTTCGCCGGCGCCGACATCCGCGAGGTGCCCCTCGGCACCGGGGTCGACTTCTTCGAGAACCTGCGTGAGGCGTGGGAGTACTCCTGGCCCAAGCCCCGCGTGATCGTGATGTCGTTCCCGCACAACCCCACCACCACGTGCGTCGACATCGACTTCATGCAGAAGGTCGTCGACTTCGCCCGTGAGCGCGAGGTCGTCATCGTCCACGACAACGCCTACGCCGACCTCGGCTTCGACGGCTACCGGCCGCCGTCCATCCTCCAGGCCGAGGGGGCCAAGGAGGTCGCCGTCGAGCTGTACTCGATGACCAAGTCGTTCTCGATGGCCGGCTGGCGGGTGGCGTTCATGCTGGGCAACGCCGAGGTCATCGCCGCGCTGGCCAAGCTCAAGAGCTACCTCGACTACGGCACGTTCCAGCCGATCCAGATCGCCGCCACCGTCACGCTGAACGAGGCCTACGACTTCCCCAAGGAGGTCAACGAGATCTACCAGAGCCGGCGCGACACGCTCTGCGACGGCCTCCACCGCATCGGCTGGGAGGTCGAGCCCCCGAAGGGCACGATGTTCACCTGGGCCCCGATCCCCGAGGCCTACTCCGACATGGGCTCCGTCGAGTTCGCGTCGATGCTGGTGAAGGAGGCCCACGTGGCCGTCTCGCCCGGTGTGGGCTTCGGCCCCGGCGGCGACCGCCACGTGCGGTTCGCGCTCATCGAGAACGAGCAGCGCACCCTGCAGGCCGTGCGCAACCTGCGCCGGGCCCTCACCCGCCTCGAGTCCTGAGCCGCCTCACCACCCCGTCGGTCCCCTGACCAGGGGGTTGACGAGGGTTCGCGGGGAGGTCGCCGGGGCGAAACACCGTGTTCACGGTCGGTCCGTACGGTGCCAGCCATGAAGACCACCTACATCCTCCGGGTCTGGATGCCGGATCGTCCGGGTGCTCTCGGGGCCCTGGCGAGCCGGATCGGGGCGGTCGGTGGTGACCTCACCGGCATCGACATCCTCGAGCGGGGTGCCGGTCGGGCGATCGACGAGCTCGTGGTCGAGCTGCCCAACGACGGTGCCGACCTGGTCGATCTCCTCGTGAACGAGATCCATCAGGTCGACGGCGTCGACGTCGAGGACATCCGCCTGGCGGTCGATGCCCTCCACGATCCCCGCCTCGACGCCCTCGAGACCGCTGCGGTGCTCGTGGGTGCCCCCACCCCCGAGTCCGCCATCGAGGAGCTCTGCTCGCACGCCGTGCGCACGGTCGGTGCGGCCTGGGGTGCGGTGGTCGACCTCGAGTCCGGTCAGATCGTCGTCTCCGACGGCGAGGCCGAGGCCCCGGCGGCGGGCTGGATCGTGGCCTTCGTGGCCGGAAGCCAGAGCTCGGCCCGGGTGGCCGACGGCGATCACGGGCCCGCCGACGTGGCGTGGGCCCCGCTTCCCTCGGCGGGCCTGGCGCTCGTGCTGGGGCGTAACGGAACGGCCTTCCGGGCCCGGGAACGGAGGCAGGCGGCGGCGTTGGCCCGCATCGTCGACACCCGGTTTCGCGAACTGAGAGCGATCGCATCCCGCATGGCCCACCCCTCGATGACCCGCTAGATCCGCGGCGGATCCCCCCGACGGAGCGTCCCGGTCCCCCCTCCGGTTCCAGCTCTGTCCCGCCGGTGGCCGGCTTGTCCGGCCACCGGCGGTTTCGCGTCCGGGGTCTGGTCCGTCCCGACTTGGTGATCCCGCGTCGCCGGTCACGCGCGACCTCCACCAGAACAACGGCGAGAGGGGAGGGTCCGGTCAGGCGGGGTCGGTGTCGGCCCAGTCCCGCGAGCGCTCGACGCCGCGGGACCAGCGAGCGTGGGCCTCGTCGGCCGTGGCCCGCCCGGGCCCCGGCACCAGCTCGGTGTCGAGGGCCCAGTTGGCCGTGATGTCGTCGAGCGAGCCCCAGACGCCCTCGGCCAGGCCCGCCAGGTAGGCCGCGCCCAGCGCGGTGGTGTCGACGACGACCGGTCGGGAGACCGGGATGCCCAGCTGGTCGGCCTGGAGCTGGAGCACCAGGTCGGTGGCGGCGCCGCCGTCGGCCCGCAGGGCGACGACCGGGCGGCCGGCGGCGCGCTCCATGCAGGCCACGACGTCGCGGGTCTGGAACGCCATGGCCTCGAGGGTCGCCCGGGCGATGTGGGCGCGGGTGGTGCCCCGGGTGATGCCGAGGATGGCGCCCCGGGCATAGGGGTCCCACCAGGGGCTGCCCAGGCCGGTGAAGGCGGGCACCACGACCACGCCGTCGCTGTCGGGCACAGAGGCCGCGAGGGCGTCGACGTCGGCCGAGCGCTCGATGACCCCGAGGCCGTCGCGCAGCCACTGCACGGCGGCACCGGTGACGAAGATCGCGCCCTCGTAGGCGTAGGTGAGCTCGGGCTCGCCGTCGGCACCGGGCAGCGACCAGGCCACGGTGGTGAGCAGGCCGTCGACCGGCTCAGGGCAGGTCGGGCCCACGTTGACCAGCACGAAGCTGCCCGTGCCGTAGGTGTTCTTGGCCGTGCCGGGGGCGAAGCAGGCCTGGCCGAAGAGCGAGGCCTGCTGATCGCCGGCCACCCCGCTGATGGGCACGCCGGCGCCGAGGGGCGACGTGTCCGAGGTGACCGCCAGGCGACCGCTCGACGGCACGACCGACGGCAGCACCTCGAGGGGCACGCCGAACAGCTCGCACAGCTCCGGTGACCAGCCGCCACGGCGGATGTCGAAGAGCATGGTGCGGCTGGCGTTGGTCGCATCGGTCGCGTGGACCGTCCCGCCGGTGAGCTTCCAGATCAGCCAGGTGTCGATGGTGCCGACGGCGACCTGGGGCCCGGGTCGCACGCCTCCCTCGGTGAAGAGCCACTCGAGCTTCGTGCCCGAGAAGTAGGGGTCGAGCACGAGGCCGGTGGTCGAGCGGACCAGCGCCAGGTGGCCGGCCTCGCGGAGCTGGTCGCAGCGGGCCGCGGTGCGCCGGTCCTGCCACACGATCGCCCGGTGCAGCGGGCGGCCGGTGTGGCGGTCCCACGCCACGACCGTCTCGCGCTGGTCGGTGATGCCCAGCGCGGCGATCGTCTCGCCGCTGTCACGCACGGCCGCCCCGACCTCGCCCAGCACGTCGACCACGGCGTCCCAGATCTGGTCGGCGTCGTGCTCGACCCAGCCCGGTCTCGGGAAGTGCTGCGGGAACTCGCGGTAGGCGGACGCGGTGGGCAGGCCCTGTTGGTCGAAGGCGATGGCCCGCACCCCGGTGGTGCCGGCATCGATGGCGATCACGACGGCCATGGACGCGTGAGCCTAGGCAGCCGTTCACCGAGAGTTCGCGGACGGTCCGGCGAGCAGGCGCCGGGCCGCTCGCTAGGGTGGCTCGGGTTCCACCCACGACCGTTCACGAGGTGCAGAGATGCGCGTAGCCATGCTGACCGGCGGGGGCGACTGCCCCGGGCTGAATGCAGTGATCCGGGCCGTCGTCCGCAAGGCCGAGCGGGAGCACGGCGACGACATCCTCGGGTTCCGCGACGGCTGGCGAGGGGTCATCGAGGGCGACACCGTCCCGCTCGACGTGAACGCCACCCGGGGGATCCTCTCCCGTGGCGGCACGATCCTCGGCTCGTCCCGCACGAACCCCTTCAAGATCGACGGCGGGGTCGACGCGTGCAAGGCCAGCCTCGAGCGCCTCGGCATCGACGCCCTCGTCGCCATCGGAGGCGAGGACACCCTCGGCGTGGCCGCCAAGCTGCACGAGCTCGGCGTGAACGTGGTGGGCGTGCCCAAGACCATCGACAACGACCTGTCGGGCACCGAGCTCACCTTCGGCTTCGACACCGCCGTGCAGATCGCCGTCGACGCCATCGACCGACTCCACACGACGGCCGAATCGCACAACCGGGTCATGGTCGTCGAGGTCATGGGCCGCCATGCGGGCCACATCGCCACCTGGGCGGGCATCGCCGGCGGCGCGGCCAACGTCCTCATCCCCGAGGAGCCCTTCGACATCGACGAGGTGTGCGCCACCCTCCGGCACCGCCACGACGAGCTCGGCCGTCAGGCGTCGATCGTGGTGGCCGCCGAGGGCGCGGTGCCCAAGGAGGGCACCATCGAGCTCGTGTCGGGCGAGATCGACCAGTTCGGCCACGCCCGCCTGGGCGGCATCGGGACCCTCCTGGCCGAGGCCATCGAGGCCCGCACCGGCTACGAGACGCGCCAGACCGTCCTCGGCCACGTCCAGCGGGGCGGCACCCCCACGGCGTTCGACCGCATCCTCGCCACCCGCTTCGGCATCGCCGCCATCGACGCGGTCCACGACGGCGCCTTCGGCCAGATGGTCGCCCTCCAGGCCGGCGAGATCGTGCGGGTCCCGCTGAGCGAGGCCGTCGGCGTGCTCAAGACCGTCGACCCCGCGCTCTACCACGGCGTGGCCGAGGTCTTCTTCGCCGGCTGAGCCGTCCACTCTCCCGAAACGGTGCCCAGAGCCCACGCTCCGGCGTGCCGAGAGCGCACCGTTTCCGGCAGGGGAGGGGTGCCAGACTCCTGGCCATGAGCATCGACTTCAGCCTCGCCCCCGAGCTCGAGGAGCTCCGGGGCCGGGTCCGCGCCTTCGTCGACGACGTCGTCCGCCCCACCGAGATGCGCATCGCCGACGAACGGCTGGAGGAGACCGACCGCCAGGCCTACCGGGCCGCCCTCGGAGGCCTCCGGAAGCAGGCCGTCGCCGAGGGCCTCTGGCTGCCCCACATGCCCGCCGAGTGGGGTGGGATGGGCCTGGGCCACGTCGAGCTGGCCATGGTGCAGGCCGAGGCCGCCCGCACCCGCCTGGGCCCGTGGGTGCTGAACTGCCAGGCCCCCGACGAGGGCAACATGCACACCCTGCTGCACTGGGGCACCGACGAGCAGAAGGAGCGCTACCTGCGCCCGCTCTGCGACGGCCGGGCGTGGTCGTGCTTCGCCATGACCGAGCCGGAGGTCGCCGGCTCCGACCCCACCCTGATCCGCACCCACGGCGTGCAGGACGGCGAGGAGTGGGTGCTCAACGGCCACAAGTGGTTCATCTCCAACGCCCACCGGGCCGACTTCGCCATCCTGGTCGCCCGCACCGAGGACGACCCCGACATGCCCCAGGCCGCCAACACGGCGTTCCTGGTCGACCTGCCGTCGGAGGGGTGGAACGAGGTCCGCCAGATCGAGACGATGCACGGCGCCACGGGGCACTCCGAGATCGTGATCGAGGACCTGCGGGTGCCGGCCGCCAACCTGCTCGGCGGCCGCGGCAACGGCCACCGGCTCGGCCAGTACCGCCTCGGCCCCGCCCGCCTCGCCCACTGCATGCGCTGGATCGCCCAGGCCGAGATCGCCCTCGACATGATGGTCGAGCGGTCGCTCGCGCGGTTCTCCCACGGCTCGGTGCTGGCCGAGAAGCAGGGCGTGCAGTGGATGATCGCCGACTCGGCGATGGAGCTCTACCAGTGCAAGCTGATGGTGCTGCACGCCGCCTACAAGATCGACCGGGGCGACGACTTCACCGCCGAGGTGAGCATGGCCAAGCACTTCGTGGCCAACTCGCTGAACCGCATCATCGACCGCTCGATCCAGGTGCACGGCGCCCTCGGCTACTCCACCGACACCCCGCTCGCCCACATGTACCAGCAGGCCCGGTGGGCCCGCTTCGCCGACGGCGCCGACGAGATCCACCAGATGCGCATCGCCCAGCGCACCATCGACGCCTTCCGCGACACCGGCAGCACCCGGCGAGCCACCGGCGACCTGCCCCTGTGACCGTCGAGCTGCTCACGGCGGAGGCCTCGGAGGACCAGCAGCGCCGCGTCGCCGGGGCCCTGGCCGCGCGCGGCATCGGGGCGGGGGAGCGGGTCGCGTTCGTCACGACGAGCAGCGGCGCCATGTTGTCGGCGGTGCTCGGCGCACTGCGGGTCGGGGTCGTGCCGGTGCCGCTCAACCCGGCGTTGCTCGCAGAGGAACGTGACCTCGTGCTCGGCGACGCCGAGCCCGCCCTGGTGGTCGACGACGCCGTGCTGGCCGAGCTGATGACGGGACCGCCTGTCGACCTCGCGCCGGTGCCCCTCGCCCGCCCCATGCACTACACGTCGGGCACCACCGGCCGGCCGAAGGGCGTGTGGTCGGGGGTGCTCGGTGAGGCCGACGCCCGCGCCCTCGCCGCCGAGGAGGCCGAGCTGTGGGGCTTCGAGCGCGCCGACGTGCACCTGGTGTGCTCGCCGATGCACCACTCGGCACCCATCCGCTTCGGCGGCGGCACCCTGCTCGCCGGTGGCTCCCTGGTCATCCTCACCAGGTTCGACGCGGCGCTGGCCGCCACGGCGATCGCCGAGCACCGGCCCACCTCCGCGTTCATGGTGCCGGCCCACCTCCAGCGCCTGTTCGCGTCGAGCGAGGCGACGGGCCCGCCCGACCTCTCGTCGTTCCGGCTCCTCGCCCACGCCGGGGCGCCGTGCCCGCCCCCGCTCAAGCGGGCGGCCATCGAGGCGTTCCCCGCCGGTTCGGTCTGGGAGTTCTACGGCTCCACCGAAGGTCAGTTCACCGCCTGCCCCAGCGCCGACTGGGAGGCCCGACCCGGCACGGTCGGCCGGGCGCGCCCCCACCGGCGCCTGGCGGTCGCCGACGACGGCGTGATCTGGTGCGACGCCCCCGGCTACGCCCGGTTCGAGTACTGGCGTGATCCCGAGCGCACGGCCGCGGCCTGGCGCGGGGACGCCTTCACCGTCGGCGACCTCGGCCGCCTCGACGACGACGGCTTCCTCTACCTGGAGGGTCGCCGCGACGACCTCGTGATCACCGGTGGGGTGAACGTCTACCCGGCCGAGGTCGAGCACGTCCTGGTCGAGGCCCCCGGGGTGCGGGAGGCCGCGGTGTTCGGTGTCGATGACGAGCGGTGGGGCCAGCGGGTGTGCGCCGCGGTCGTGGGCGATGCCACGCCCGGCCAGGTCATCGAGCACGCCCGTGCCCACCTCGCCGCCTACAAGTGCCCGAAGGACGTGTTCGTGGTCGACGAGCTGCCCCACACCAGCACCGGGAAGCTGCAGCGGCTGGCTCTGGTCGAGGCCCTGGGCCTCGACGCCGACGTCGAACACGGCTGAGCCGGACCGGCGGGCGACGGTCGATGCGGCCTACGGGCGCGAGAGCAACGGGGGCTCGTCGGCGCGGCTGACCGGTGCGCCGGCGGGGGCGACGCCTCCCTCGAGTGGCACCGCGACCTCCTCGCCGTCGATCGAGAACCGCACCGCGCTGACCTGGGGGACGGAGAGGTCGGTGAGGGTGAACACCAGTTGGGCCACCGCGAGGCGTTGCAGCGAGCTCTCGACGTTGCCGAGGTTGGTGAGGTCGAGGTCGAGCACGCCGTCGGCGCCGACCACGGCCGAGCGCACCTGCACGTCGGAGGGGAGGGCGTTGACCAGGTCGGCCCGACCGAGCTCGTCGGGGCGGGCGGCGATGAGGGCCTCGGCCACCGCCCGGGGGAGGTCGGCGGTGTCGGTGGGCACGGCGACCTCGCGGCGCACGCCCACCAGGGCGTCGCCCGCCGTGTCGTCGCCCTGGACCAGGTAGAGGGTGACGAAGCGGGAGGCGGCGTCGCTGGGCACCGACGTGTCCGTCGACGCGGGGTCGATGAGCTCGGGCGGCAGCGCCTCACGAGAGATCTCGCGGGGCTTGCTGTCGTCGGGGATGCCGCAGGACGCGAGCACGCTCAGGGCGGCGACGAGGCCGGCGAGCAGCCAGCGGGGCGACGGCCGCGTCATTCGGGGACCTCGGTCGTGGTGTCGTCCTTCGGGGGCTCGACGATCGGCAGCTCGACCACGAAGCGGGCTCCGGACTCGCCGTCGCGGCGGTCCTCGACCCAGACCCGTCCGCCGTGCAGGCGCACGTGCTCGTCGATGAGGGCGAGGCCGAGGCCCACGCCGGTGTCGGCGGCGCGGTTGCCGCCCTCGCTGCCGCGGGAGAAGCGGTCGAAGATGATGTCGCGCTCGTCCTCCGGCACGCCGTTGCCGCGGTCCTCGACCGCGATCTGCACCTTGTCGTCGGCCAGCTCGACGGTGATGGCGGTGGCCCCGCCGGCGTAGCGCTCGGCGTTGTCGAGCAGGTTGGCGATCACCCGGCCGAAGCGGCGCTTGTCGACGCGGACCACGACGTCGCCGACGTCGGGGTCGTAGCGCACCGGCACGCCACCGCCGCCGAGGACGCTCACGGCCTGGATGACCATCTCGGCCACCAGGACCTCCTCGAGGTGGAGCTTGATGGCGCCCACGTCGAACCGGGAGATCTCGAGCAGGTCCTCGACCAGCTGCTGGAGCCGGTCGACGTCGGCCGAGAGCAGCACGAGCGCGGTGCGGGCGCGCTCGGGCATCTCGTCGCTCGAGTTCTCGAGCACCTCGACGGTGGCGGCGAGGGTCATGAGCGGGGAGCGGAGCTCGTGGCTGACCTCGGAGGCGAAGCGGGCGTCGCGCTCGATGCGGTCCTCGAGGGCCTGGGCCATCTCGTTGAACGGCTCGGCGATGAGGTCGAGGTCGGGATCGCCGCCGACGGGCAGGCGGGTGTCGAGGCGCCCGCCGGCGATGGCCTCCGCGGCCTGGCCCACGTCGAGCAGCGGGGCGAAGACGCGCCGGCTGGCCCAGAAGCCCACGAGGGCACCGGCGAGGGTGGTGAGGGCGGAGGCACCGAGCAGGGAGATCGCCAGGCCGTCGAGGGTGCGCTCGAGGTCGGCGAGCGACACGCCTTCGTAGTACTCGGCGCCGAGCGAGGGGATGGGCACCCCGGTGACGAGGTACGGGTCGTCGAGGTAGGTGGCGCGCATGCGGGCGGGCTGGCCACCGTCGACCATCGCCTTGAGCGAGTCGGGGATGGCCCGCTCCCCGAAGTCGATGGTGTTCGTGGCGTACCACTGGCCCTGGTAGTGCAGGACGGGCTGGGCGCCCTCGGGTGTGGGCAGGCCGGTGAGGACCTTCTCGACGGCCACCGACCCGGCGCCGTTGGGGAGCTGGCTGGCGATGCGGGCGGCGTTGGCCACGGCCCGGGCCACCGACGACTCCTCGCGCTGGGTCATGAGGTTCTCGCGGGTGAGCCCGAAGGTGGTGATCGACATGACCGCGGCGAGCAGGGCGGCGCCGAGGCCGTAGGTCAGGGTGAGGCGGGTGCGCAGCCCGATGCCCCGACGCACGGGGGCGATGATGCGGGCTCGACGGCGCCGACGGGTGCGGGCCTGCACCGGCCGGTTCTCCGAGCTGGCCCCGGCCGCTCCCGACGGGGCGGACTTGGTCGACCCGGACGTGCCGGACTTGGCGTCGCCGGCGCGACCGTCGCTCGGCAACGGGGTGATGGGCCGCGAGTCGACGGGTCTGGTCTCGACGGGCCGGGTCTCGACCGGTCGTCCCTCGGGCACCGGCGGGCGCGGGCTGCTGTCGTCCGGGGCCACGGGGAGGGGCCTACTGCTGGAGCTTGTAGCCGAGGCCCCGCACGGTGATGACGTGGCGCGGGTTGGCCGGATCGGCCTCGACCTTCATGCGGAGCCGACGGACGTGCACGTCGACGAGGCGTCCGTCGCCGAAGTAGCCGTAGCCCCAGACCCGCTCGAGCAGGACCTCGCGGCTGAACACCCGGCCCGGGCTCGACGCCAGCTCGACGAGGAGGCGGAACTCGGTCTTGGTGAGGTGCACCTCGACGCCGTCGCGGAGCACGACGCCCTCGTCGGGGACGATCTCGAGGTCACCGAACCGGAGGTGGGTGACGGTGGGGTCGGCCGTGCGGGCCCGGCGCAGCAGGGCCCGGATGCGGGCCGACAGCTCCTTGGGGGCGAACGGCTTGGTGAGGTAGTCGTCGGCACCGGCCTCGAGGCCGGCGACCACGTCGTGGGTGTCGGCGCGGGCGGTGACCATGACGATCGGGACGTCGCTCGCTCGGCGGATCGAGCGGCACACGTCGAAACCGTCGATGCCGGGCAGCATGATGTCGATCAGCACCACGTCGGCCGGGTTGCGGGTGAACGCCTGGAGCGCCTCCTCACCCGTGTCGGCCTCCTCGACCACCCAGCCCTCGTCCTCGAGGGCCATCTTGACGGCCGTGCGGATGCGCTCGTCGTCTTCGACGGTGAGGATGCGGGTGCCCATAGCTGGGGCCAATGGTGCCCGATCCGGGCCCTTCGCGCGGTGCTTTCCCCCGTATTTCTCGGCGAGGGCGCTCCCGCTCCCGATGGTGTCATCCCTCACTCGTGTGGTTTGACGGGCAACCATTCACTTCTGCGCGCCTCGTGCCGATGACTTCTACATGACAGGCCTGATGGAGCTCACCATGACCGACGACCTGGCCGCCCTCCGTCCGCTGGCCGACGGGAAGCGCCTCGATGACATCACCATCCGGGCCCTCGACCTCGTGATCGACGCCAACGCTGACCTCGACGTCTGGTTCGCCATCGGCACCTGTGCCCTCGAAGGCCGGGTCACCTCGGTGCAGCGCTTCGCCCGCCGCGCCGGTGTCGAGCTCGTCGCCTCGCGCCACGTCACCGACGGCCTGGTCGCCGTGCCGGCGGCCGAGGCCGTCGAGCTGTGCCGGGCGTTCTGCCGGCGTGAGCCCCTCACGGTCGTGAACCACTTGATCGCCGAGGAGCACCGCATCGACCAGGGCGAGTCGGCTCCCGGAGGCGACCGCGTCGCCCGCCGGGCCCGTGCCCTGGTGCGGAACTGGACCCGAGGGGACTAGCTCCCTGTCACAGCACTAGCTCTCGTCGGGCACCGGCCACGCGTCGGCGGCGCCGGCCTCGGCCAGCAGGGCCCGCAGGGGCTCGTACAGCGCGGGCGGGGCGGCGAGGACGAAGTCGTCGTCCTCTGGCCCACCGTTCAGGTGGCCGACCAGAGCGCCGGCCTCGCGGGCCACCAGGGCACCGGCGACGTGGTCCCACGGCTGGAGCCCGCGCTCGTAGTAGGCGTCGGCGCGGCCGTGGGCCACCGAGCAGAGGTCGACAGAGGCCGCGCCCATGCGGCGGATGTCGCGGACCTTGGGGAGGATGCGGGTGAGCACGGCCGCCTGCAGCTCGCGCCGCTCGGGTCGGTACGAGAAGCCCGTGGCGACGAGGGCGCGGCTCAGGTCGGTCTCGGCGGAGGCGACGATCGGCCGGCCGTTGCGGAAGGCCCCGCCCCCGAGGGTGGCGGTGAACACGTCGGCGTGGAGTGGGTCGTGGACCACCCCGGCCACGGTGACGCCGTCGATCTGCACGCCGATCGACACGGCGAAGCCGGCGTGGGCGTAGAGGTAGTTGGTGGTGCCGTCGAGGGGGTCGACCACCCATCGCACCCCGGTGGTGCCGGCCTGGTCGGTGCCCTCCTCGCCGAGGATGCCGTCGTCGGGCCGGGCGTCGCGGAGGCCTTCGACGATGAGGCGCTCCGAGGCGCGGTCCATCTCGGTGACCATGTCGGTGCCGGTCGACTTGGTGTCGACCGTGGACCGGGCCCGGCCCAGTCCGTCGACGAGCAGCGCGGCGGCCTCGGCGGCCAGGCGTTCGGCGAGGGCGAGGAGCTGGATGGGGTCGGCGTCGTCCAGGGTCATCGCGTCAGCGCACGCGGGGCGGCTTGCGGAGCCCACCGCCGCCGGGCGTGGCGTCGGTCGGCGGCCGGTTGGCCTGGATCGTGCGCCACTCGCCCATGGCCCGCAGGGTGAGCACCACCACGACGGCCGTGCCGCCGGCGGCCAGCAGGGCGCCGACCAGGGCGCCGATGCCGACGGCGAGGGTGTTGTCGCCGGTCGTCTGCAGGTCGATGAAGGCGTAGCCGATGAAGCCACCAGCGGCGCCGGCCAGCAGGATGGCGGCGAAGGCGAGCACACGGGCGCCCACGGAGGGGAGGGCGGTGCGCGTGGCGGCGGGCCCACCGGCGGGCGGGGCGGCTCCGGAGCGGGATCGGGGGGAGGCGGGATCGGGCATCGGAGCCATGGTACGGGGCCGGCCCCGCGGGGTGCGCCCCGGGCCCCCATCACCGCCCGTACAGTTGCGCCCGTGAAGCCGCTGATCGTGCTGCCGACCTACAACGAGGCAGAGAACATCGTCGAGGTCCTTGACCGGGTCCGTGAGGCCGTTCCCGAGGCCGACGTCCTCGTCGTCGACGACGGCAGCCCCGACGGCACGGCCGACCTGGCCGAGGGGTGGGGGAGCGAGCACGGAGGCGGCGTCTCGGTGCTGCGCCGAGCCGCCAAGTCCGGTCTGGGGTCGGCCTACCGGGCCGGCTTCGCCCAGGGCCTGGCCCTCGGGTACGACGCCCTCATCGAGATGGACTCCGACCTCCAGCACGACCCGGCCGCCCTGCCCGCGCTCATCAGCGCCGTCGACAGCGGCGCCGACCTGGCCATCGGCTCGCGCTACGTGCCGGGCGGGGCCATCCCTGACTGGCCCAAGCACCGCGAGTACCTCTCACGGGGTGGCAACCGCTACGCGGCGATCATGCTGGGCCTCCAGGTCCGCGACGCCACCGCCGGCTTCCGCTGCTACGCCGCCCCGATGCTGTCCCGCATCGACCTCGACACCGTCGCCGCCGACGGGTACGGCTTCCAGATCGAGATGGCCTACGCCGTCGCACGGCGGGGTGGGCGCATCGTGGAGGTCCCGATCAGCTTCACCGACCGGGTCCGGGGCACCTCGAAGATGTCCAGCAGGATCGTGTTCGAGGCGCTGGGCCTCGTCACGTGGTGGGCCATCCGCGACCGCCTGCTGCACCGCAACCGCCCGGTCGAGTAGCGCACAGGCGCGGATCGCGCGCCGGGCCGAAGGTCCTGAATCCTGGTCCGTCGCGAAGATGCTTCATTTTCGGGCGGTCTGGGCCGATACTGGAGGTCGTGACCACGGCAACTCTCGACATCGTCCCGCCGCAGCGGCTCGGCATGCTCCTCGCCGGCGCCCGCGCCGAACGGGGGCTGACGTTGGCCGACGTCGCCGAGCGCAGCGGGCTCGACGAGGACCGGCTGGCGTCGATCGAGGCGGGCGAGACCCCGCTCACCGAGGAGTCGCTCCAGACCGTGATGGCGGGCTACGACACCACCGTCGACGAGCTCCTCCCCGCCCGCCGTCAGGTCGTCCTCGACCTCGAGGCCGGGCAGCTCCTCGTCGCCGAGGAGGCCGTCCCCCTGCAGGGCGCCCCCACCCCCGACGAGGTCCTCGGCGCCTACCTCTCGCTCGTCTACACCCTCCGCCGGGCCACCCCCGGCAGCCCGGTCGTGCTGCGAGGGTTCGACGTGGCCGTGCTGGCGAAGGCCCTCGATCTGGCCGAGCCCGACGTGGAGGCCCGCCTCCGTGGCCTGATGACCGAGCCCACCACCGAGGTGAGCCGGCTCACGAAGCTGTTCCGCAGCAAGCTCGTGCTCCCGATCGCCGGTGCGGTCGTGGTGGCGACGGCGCTCGGCACCGTGCTGGTGCTCCGCGACGACTCGCGTCCGGCGCCCGCCCCCACCGGCGTCCAGCGCTCCGACGAGGTGCCCCCGCCCGAGATCGCCCCGGCCGTCACGCAGGAGCGCAACGACGACGGCTCGGCCACGGCCGTCCAGGAGGTCACCCCGTAGCGGGTGCCCCTTCCCGGCCCGGGAGCCACAGATCACAGTGACGAGGGCGCCCGATGGGCGCCCTCTCCGCGTGCGGTCGGGCAGACTGTCGGGGTGCACGAGTGGCTGGTCGGGGGTGCGGTGATCGAGGGGCCCGAGGGGCTCCTGCTCGTGCGCAACCGCCGCCGTGACGGCTCGGTCGACTGGACGCCGCCCGGCGGGGTCATCGATCACGGCGAGTCCGTGGTGGAGGGCCTGGCCCGTGAGGTCCGTGAGGAGACCGGCCTCGTCGTCACCCGGTGGGCCGGGCTGCTGTACGAGATCGAGGCCCACGCCCCCGACATGGGCTGGACCCTTCGGGTCGAGGCCTGGCAGGCGGCGGAGTGGGAGGGCGAGATCGAGATCGCCGACCCCGACGGCATCGTCGAGGAGGCCCGCTGGGTGCCGAGCGGCGACTGCGCCGCCCACCTCAGCGGGGGCTCGCCGTGGGTCGCCGAGCCGGTGGGCGAGTGGCTCGCCGATCCGTGGACCGGGCAGCGCAGCTTCGGCTACCGCATCGTCGGCACCGAGCGGTCGGCGCTCGTCGTCACCCGGGTGTGAGCGCCATCGGTCCGGGCGCCGACCGGCCCGAGGACCGCGCCACGGCGACGATCCTGCACGTGGACATGGACGCCTTCTTCGTCTCGGTCGAGCTGCTCGACCGGCCCGAGCTGCGGGGCCACCCGGTGGTGGTCGGTGGCGACGGCGACCGGGGCGTGGTGGCCGCCGCGTCGTACGAGGCCAGGGCCTACGGCGTGCACTCGGCGATGCCGTCGGTGCAGGCCCGCCGCCTGTGCCCCCAGGCGGTGTTCATCGCGGGCCGCCACGGCCGCTACTCCGAGGTGAGCGCCCGGGTGATGGCGATCTTCCGCGACGTCACCCCGCTGGTCGAGCCGCTGTCGCTCGACGAGGCGTTCCTCGACGTGGCCGCCGCCGTGCGCCGCCTGGGCCCGGCCCCGCAGATCGCCGCCCACATCCGCGAGCGGGTGCTCTCCGAGGAGGGCCTCACCTGCTCGGTGGGGGTGGCCGGCACGAAGTTCGTGGCCAAGCTGGCCACCGAGACCGCCAAGCCGAAGGCCTCGCCCACCGGGCCCCGCTTCGGTTCCGGGGTGGCGGTCGTGGAGCCGGCCGACACCCTCGGCTTCCTGCGCCCGCTGCCCGTTCAGGCGCTCTGGGGCGTCGGGCCCGCGACCCTGGCCAAGCTCGAGCGGATGGGCGTCTCGACCGTCGGCGACCTGGCCGACCTGCCCGAGGGCAACCTGGTCGCCGCGCTGGGCCGGAGCCAGGGCCGCCACCTGCACGCGCTGGCCAACGGCCACGACCCCCGGGTGGTGGAGCCCGAGCGGAAGATGAAGTCGATCGGCCACGAGGAGACCTTCGCCCGCGACCACCACCGGCGCTCCACCCTCGAGCGGGAGCTGGTGGGCTTCTCCGACGCGGTCGCGACCCGGCTGCGGGCCCAGGGCGTGGTGGGGCGCACGGTGCAGATCAAGGTCCGCTTCGGCGACTTCCGCACCATCACCCGGTCGAGCAGCCTGGCGGTCGCCGTCGACGACGCGCCGTCGCTGCTCCACGCGGCAAAGGCCCTGCTCGACCAGGTCGACCCCGCCCCCGGGGTGCGCCTGCTCGGGCTGTCCGTGAGCGGCCTGGCGGAGGCCGGCGCCCGCCAGCTGACCCTCG
This sequence comes from Acidimicrobiales bacterium, assembly GCA_965279255.1. GTDB lineage: Bacteria > Actinomycetota > Acidimicrobiia > Acidimicrobiales > Acidimicrobilacustridaceae > CAMFLJ01. The sequence continues at coordinate 2,110,310 of OZ257146.1, read as the reverse complement.
ACGACGCGGTGAAGGGACCGGGGTGGCAGGAGGCCGGCCGCACCGTCGACGAGATCAGGGCCCGGTTCGGCAGCGACGCCATCGGCCCGGCGGTGCTCGGGGGCCCCGACGGCCTGAAGGTGAAGGGCCGCCACCGTCAGCAGTGGGGCCCGGGCGGCAGCTCGCAGGGCGCGGATCCCGACACGAGGGGTGACGAGGCTCCGGGGGCGACGGGTGGCGGCGGTTCCGGCTCCCGGTGACATAGCCTGATTTCAGGTCGCACGCGTTGTGACCGATGGCTTTTGGTGGGAAGATGACCACAAGTTTCAGCGAAGGGATCCACCGGTGCCGCTCTCCGAGGACGAACAGCGCATCCTGAGCGAGATCGAGCAGCAGCTCTACCAGTCCGATCCGGCACTGGCTCGCGACATCGCCGACACCACCGTCTACACGCACGCCTACCGCAACCTGAAGTGGTCGCTGTTGGGCTTCGTGGCCGGTCTCGCCGTGCTCATCCTCACGCTGGGCACGTCCTACCTGCTGGCCTTCGGTGGCTTCCTGATCATGCTGGTCTCGGCCCTGGCGGTCGAGCGCAACGCCCGTCGCCTCGGCAAGGCGGGCATGCAGCAGATGACCCAGTCGATGAAGGCCGCCGGCCTGCGCGACGCCCTGGGCAACACCAGCACCAAGCTGAAGGACCGGCTCAAGCGCCCCGAGGACGAGTAGCCCCTCCGAACCTCGACGTTCTTCCTCCGATGGCGGCCTCCGGGCCGCCATCTCCGCGTCTGGGCGACGGTGCGTCTGGGCGGCGGGGCGTCTGGGCGGGGGTGGTCAGCCCGTGCGGTGGCGGTGGGCCCGGCCGGCCCACAGCGGGCGCGGGTCGAGGAAGCGCCGGATCCGCCCCCTGGTGCCCAGGTGGGCGTCGACCGCCTGGCGGACCTCGTCGGCGTCGCGCTCGGCGTCGGTGCCGTCGGCGGTGCCCGGTGTGGGGCCGTAGGCGGTGGCGTCGGCGGCCCCTGCGAGACGGGCCATGGGGTCGGCGGCGGTGGGCACGGCCTCGGCGGCCCGGACGGCCAGCTCGGTGTGGGTCTCGTCGGGGCGGGCCCTGACCCCGGCCGCGGCCAGCGTCTCGGTGACCTCGGTCCAGGCCACGCCGACCTCGGCCGACGGTGAGCCGCTGGCCCGGGCCCGGCGGCGGCGCCGGCGCACGGCCAGCGCACCGGGGACGGCCACGAGGTAGAGCACCGCCGCCGCGAGGGCGAGCAGCAGGCCCCGCAGCGCCGTGTCGACGACACCGTCGGACGAGCCGGTTCGGTCGAGCACGGCGCTGGCGGTCTCGTCGGCGGCCGCGATCGAGGTGGTGGTGGAGCTGGCGTCGGGCGCGGTGGTCGTGGTGGTGCTGGCGGGGGAGCTGCCGTCCTCCTGGGCACCGGCCACGCCGGTGTAGGCGGTGGCGTCGGGGTTGCCGCGGCCGGGCGTGGGCTCGAAGGGCACCCAGCCGAACTCGCCGAGGTAGACCTCGGGCCAGGCGTGGGCGTTGCGGCCGAGGACCTGGTACGTGCCGGGGTTGGCGGGGTCCTCGTCGCCCCACGTGTAGCCCACCGCGACCCGGGCCGGGATGCCGAGGCTGCGGGCCATCGCGGCGAAGGCGCCGGAGAACTGCTCGCAGTAGCCGACGCGCTGGTCGAGGAAGTCGTCGATGGCGCTCTCGCCCTGGCCGGGCGGCACGTCGGTGCTGTAGGTGAACCCGCCCCCCTCCCGGAAGAAGGTCTGCAGGGCGAGCGCCTGGTCGTAGTGGGTCGCCGCACCCGCAGTGGCCTCGCGGGCGATGCGCTTGGCCTTCGGGCTGAACCCCTCCGGCAGCTCGAGCGAGCTCCGCACCTCGTCCGACACGTCCTGGTCGGCGAAGCGCAGCTCCTCGGCCGTGAAGTCCGGCAGGACCGAGAGCACCTCGTAGGTGCTGTCCTCGCCGGTCGGGTCCTCGGAGATGAGGGTGGAGGTCTCCTTGTCGTAGCGGACGAGCTCGCCGGTCAGGCTCCGGAACCTGATCGGCTGGTAGGCGGCGGGGATCCAGTTGGTCTCCAGCTGCTGGATCGTGAACCGCTGGGAGACCTGGTCGGCGCGGGCAGAACGGAGCAGCGGATCGGCGCCGAGGCTTCCCGCGGCGACGGTGTCGGTGTTGGCCGAGAGCCGCCACTGGGTGCCGTCGAACTGGTCGAGCGATGCGATGCGCCAGTACGAGCGGGTGTCGGACTGCACGGTGAACAGCTCGGTGTTGGTGGTGTCGACCAGGCGGGTGCGCAGGTCGACGAGCGGGCTGGTGAGCATGCGGGCGCTGCTGCCGTCGCCCTTGTTGCGCCAGTCGACGAGCGGTGACTCGTCGACACCGGGCAGGTGGGGGGCGACGAGCGTGCCGAGGGCGAGCGCGATCACGCCGAGCAGGGCGCCGGCGGCGAGCATCGAGCGACCGGCCCGGGCCCGCCCGCTGCTGACCCAGCCGTCGGAGCGCTCGAGGTCGACCACCCGGTGGGTGAGCAGGAAGGCCATCACCGCGGCGATCATCAGCACGGCGGAGGCCGGGCGGTAGCGCTCGTCGGCGAGCAGGGTGGCGAAGACGAACAGGGTGACCGAGGGGACGAGGGCCTCGCGGGCCGACCAGAGCCGGAACGCCGCCCAGTCGGCCAGGAAGGCACCGCCGGCCACCGCTGCAGCGGCGGCCAGCAGGAAGCCGGTCTGCACGGGCGCGGGGGAGACGACCTGGGAGAACGCCGACCACGAGCGGTCGAGCTCGAGGCGGGCGGTGGAGAGGGTGTCGGGGGTGGGGATCAGTGCGAGGGTCGTGTCGACGAAGAACAGCCAGGTGACCACCAGCAACCACTCGACGGTGGTGATGACGAACGTGGTCGGCACCCCGAAGCCCCGCCGACGGCAGAGCGCCAGGGTGACGTGGGCGGCGAGGGCGATGACGAGGAGCGGGGCGAGGAAGCTCCAGTCGGCGAAGATGCGGCCGAAGCCCACGACCGCGGCGCAGGTCATGGCGGCGAGGGCGACCTCGGTGAGCAGCAGGTGGAGGCCGGGGACCGCGCTGCGAGGCCGGAGGGTGCGGCCGGCCGGCTCCGCGGGCGGGGGCGGCACGGGGGGCCCGGCGTCGTGGGCGGGTGCGGTGGGGGGCGGCAGGGTGGTGGTCAACGCGGCCTCCCGGTGGAGGTGCGCGAGCGGCCGGAGCGGCGGCGCAGGGCTGCCGCCCAGCCCGCCGCCAGGGGGGTGTCGGAGCCCAGCTGCACCACCGGGCCGGTGACGGTCGGTCCACCGGTGGCGCCGGGCGCGAACGACAGCAGCGCCTCGGGGCCGGAGGGCTCGGCCCGGGCCACCAGGCCGGTGAGCTCGTCGGGCCCGGCGCCCCCGGTGAGCACCACCAGCGCACCGCTGACGCCGGTGGCCCCGAGGACCTCGCCGGCGCCGGTCAGGTCGGCGCCACCCTGCGGCTCGATGCACGCCAGGGCCTCGAGCAGGCCCTCGACGTGGGCCCGCCCGGCGCCGTAGCCGCTGTCGGAACCACTGGCGGTGACGATCCGGACGAGGTCCTGGCGGCGGTTGCCGGCGACCAGGATGCTGGCGGCGGCTGACACCATGCGCTCGAAGCTCTCGGCGGTGTGGACCCCGGCGCGGTCGTCGATCACGAGGGTGGTGCGGCCCTGCCACGGGAGCTCGTCCTGGCGGACCATGAGCTCGTCGTGGCGGGCGGTCGCGGGCCAGTGCACCCGGCGCAGGTCGTCGCCCACGACGTAGGCCCGCAGGGCGAAGAAGTCCTCGCCACCGCGGCCGAGGGCGTTGGGGTGCTCGGACCCGGCCAGGGGGTCGTTCCCGGCGCTCAGCGGCACCGCCGGCAGGGCCTCGATGGGCGGGTAGACGACCAGCTCGGAGATGCCGGCGGCGGGCAGGCGCAGGCGGGCGAGCCCGAACGGGTCGGTGAGCTCGACCTGCAGCGGGCCGACCGTGACCACGCCCCGGCGCTCGGTGGCGAAGCGGTAGGCGGCCCTGGTCTCGGCACCGGGGTCGAGCGGCGCCACGAGGAGCGACGCCCCCCGGGTGCCCGAGACGCGGTCGCGCAGGGTGAGCACGGGGCTGGCCCGGCGGGCCCGGTTGACCACGGCGAGGTCGACCCGGGTCGACGAGCCGGCGTGGACCCTGGGCGGGTGCAGCACCCGGGTGACCGACACGTCGAGACGGGTGGCGACCAGCCACAGCACCGACCCGACCAGCAGGGCGGCCAGCACGGCGCCCGCGATGTAGCCCTCGATCGTGCCGAACACCCGGCCGAGGACCAGCAGGACCCCGGCCAGCACGCCGGTGAGCCAGCCGCGGCGGGTGAGCACGGGCTCAGGCCTGACCGGCCGCCGTGGGCACGGGGATGGTGGCCAGCACCTCGCGCAGGGCGTCGGCCGGGCTGATGCCCTGGAGCTGGGCCTCCGGGGTGACCACGAGGCGGTGGGCGAGGACGGGCTCGGCGAGGGCCTTGACGTCGTCGGGGACGACGTAGGCCCGGCCCTGCGAGGCGGCCCGGGAGCGGGCGACGCGCAGCAGCGACAACGTGGCCCGGGGCGACATGCCGAGGGCGAGGTGGGGATGGCGGCGGGTGGCGTCGGCGAGGTCGACCAGGTAGCCGCGGATCGACGGAGAGGCGTGCACCGTGCGGGCCGCGGCGATGAGGCCGTTCACGTCGGCGGCGGTGGCCACAGGGCTGAGGTGGGCGAGGGCGACGGCGTCGCCGTGGGTGTCGAGGACCTCGAGCTCGGAGGTCCGGTCGGGGTAGCCCACCGACGCCTTCATCAGGAAGCGGTCGAGCTGGCTCTCGGGCAGCGGGTAGGTGCCCTCGTGCTCGACCGGGTTCTGGGTGGCGATCACCATGAACGGCGGGCCGAGGGGATAGGTCGTGCCGTCGACGGTGACCTGGTTCTCGGCCATGGCCTCGAGCAGGGCCGACTGGGTCTTCGGCGACGCCCGGTTGAGCTCGTCGCCGAGCACGATCGAGGCGAACACCGGACCGGGTCGGAACTCGAACACGTCGGCCGAGCGGTTCCAGACGGTGACGCCCACGACGTCGGAGGGCAGCAGGTCGGGGGTGAACTGGATGCGCCCGAACTCGCACTCGACCGAGGCCGCCAGTGCCTTGGCCAGGGTGGTCTTGCCGACGCCGGGCACGTCCTCGAGCAGGAGGTGGCCCTCGGAGACGAGGCAGAGCACCGCCAGCTCGACGACGTCGGACTTGCCCCTGATGGCGCGGCCGACAGCGGCGGTGATGGTGCCGAACAGCTCGGCGAACGTCGCCGAGCGGGGCTCGGCCTCCTGGGTGGTCACCCGTTGCTCCTCTCGACGACGCGTGGGCACGGGCTGGCCACCCGTCCGCTAAGGCTACGCGGCCCGGAGGCGTTCGGTACCGTCGGGGGCGTGACCGGAGACCTCGCCCTGGCCGTCGACATCGGGGGCACCAAGCTCGAGGTCGGCCTCGTCGACCTCGAGGGCGCCGTGGTGCGCCGGGCCCGGGCGGCCACCCCCGCCCGGGAGGGGGCCGAGGACATGTTCGGGACGCTGGCCGCTCTCGTGGCGGAGGTCCTCGACGACGGCGCCGATCCGGCGGTCTGCGGGGTCGGCACCGGCGGACCGATGACCCGGGGTGGGGCGACGGTGTCGCCGATCAACATCCCCGCCTGGCGCGGGTTCCCCCTGCACGACCGGCTGGGGGAGCTGGTCGAGGTGCCCACCTTCGTCGACAACGACGCCAAGGCGCTGGCCCTCGGTGAGGGCTGGGTCGGCGCGGCCCGAGGCGACGACGACTACGTCGCCATGGTGGTGTCCACCGGCGTCGGCGGCGGCATCGTGCTCGACGGCCGCCTGCTCGACGGGGCCGACGGCAACGCCGGACACATCGGCCACGTCATCGTGGTGCCCGACGGCCACGTGTGCGGTTGCGGGGCGCGCGGCTGCCTCGAGGCCGAGGCGTCGGGCACGGCCATCGCCGCCATCACCGGTCGCCCGGCCGCCGAGGCCGGGCCCGAGATCGTGGAGCGCACCGGCACCCTCGTGGGCCGGGCGGTGGCCTCGGTGGCCAACCTGCTCGACCTGCGCCTGGCGGTGGTGGCCGGATCGGTGGCGCTCGGCTTCGGCGACGCCTTCTTCGCCGCCGCCCAGGCCGAGGTCGACCGCTCCGCCCGCCTCGACTTCTCGACGGGCACGGTGATCCGCCCCGGGGAGCTCGGGGCCGACGGGCCGCTCGTCGGCGCGGCGGCGGTGGGCTGGCGGGGGCTGGGCGTGGCCATCGGGCGGTGAGGTCCCGGCCCCTCGGTAACCTCGTCCCCGTGGGCCCCTCCCCGTCGACCCCAACGCTCCGCTGGACCCTCGGTGCCACCGCGGCCGTCGCCCGCCGGCCCGACCTCTGGGCCACCGCGGTGCGCCAGGTCGGGCGCCTCGCCCCCACGGGCTGGTGGCGACGAGCCCCGTACCTCCCGCTGCCCGACCCGACCTACCTGCACTTCCGCATGGTCACGGCCTACGGCGGCCAGGGCGGCGAGCCCCGGCCCGCCGACGTGGTCACCTACCTGCACTGGTGCAAGGCGTGGCCCGAGGTCACCTCCGGCCACTGACCGTCGGTCGGCTGAGCTGGGCTGACCGGGCCGAGCCGGGCCGAGCCGGGCTCAGGAGAGGTAGAGGTCGCCCGAGGCCCGCACGGTGATGTCGCTGATCGAGATGCCCCACGGCTGGTCGATCACGTAGACGACCTGGGCGGCCAGCTCCTCGGGGGCGATCGCCCAGTAGGCGATGCTCTCCGGGTCGTTCATGGCCGCCTTCTCGGGGCTGTCGTCGGGGCCCCACGCCACCGCGGCCTGCTCGCCGAACGCGGCGGCGTTCTGGCCGAGGATGCCGACCATGGCGTCACCGTTGACGATGCCCGAGCCGAGGTTGGTGCCCGGCACGCCCGTGGGCTTCACCGTGGTGACCTTGATCTTTCCCTGCGACTCGATGCGCAGGGTGTCCGACAGCACGTTCACCGCCGCCTTGGTGGCGGTGTAGACGGCCGACCCCGCCACCGGGGTGTTGCCGTAGATCGACGAGATGTTGATCACCTGGCCGCGGCCCTGGGCGATCATCTGGTCGTGCACGGCCATGATGCCGTTGAGCACGCCCCGGAAGTTGATGTCGATGCACCGGTCCCACGCATCGGCCGCCCGGGCGTGGTCGGCGAAGAACGCCAGGGGCATGGTGCCGGCGTTGTTGACCATGACGTCGATGGCCCCGAAGCGCTCGACGGCGAACGCGGCCAGGGCGAACACGTCGGCCCGGTCGGTGACATCGGCCCGACGGTGGGCGACGGTGCCACCGGCCGCGCTGATCGACTCGGCCGTGGCCTCCAGGCCCTCGACGTCGATGTCGGCGGCCACCACCCTGGCGCCGCGCGCCGCCACCATCTGGGCGACGAGTCGCCCGAACCCACTGGCCGCGCCGGTGACGACGACGACCTTCCCCTCCACGTGATCGGTCATGGCGGGGAACCTACCGGGCCGTGCCGGTCGGGTGGGCGTGAGCTCGACCCGCGCCGGCCCGGTGTCGGCCGGTAGCCTTCGGACCAGGCCGGGTCGGCCCGGCGAGCCACAAGGAGAGCCGGTGGGCGACAACGTCCTCGTGCTGAACGCCACCTACGAGCCGCTGAGCACCGTGGCCTGGCAGCGCGCCGTCGTGCTCGTGCTCGAGGGCGCCGCCGAGACCGTGGCTGCCGACGAGGTGCGCCGGGTGCGGTCGCCGTCGCTCTCGATCGCCCGCCCCCACGTCATACGGCTGCTCTCCTACGTGCGCGTGCCACGCGGCCGCCGCACGCCGGTCACCCGCCGCGGCGTGCTCGCCCGTGACGGCCACACCTGCGGGTACTGCCGGGCCCGGGCCGACACCGTCGACCACGTCGTGCCCCGCTCCCGCCCGGGCGGCGCCCACTCGTGGTCGAACCTCGTCGCCGCCTGCCGCAGCTGCAACGGCCGCAAGGGCAACCGCACCCCGGTCGAGGCGGGCATGCCGTTGCTGGTCCAACCCTTCGAGCCGCTCGGCGTGGGCGCCGTGCTGCTGCGGGCCGGCACCTTCGCCCGAGCCGAGTGGGAGCCCTGGCTCACCCGAACCGCCTCGTGACCGGCCCGACGACCTCGACCGCCTGGGCGGTCGAGCACCACCGCGGCGCGGCCGCCGACCACCACCTGCTCGACGTGCCCGACCCGGCGCGCTGGTCGGTCTGGGCCTTCTCGCTCGACGCCTCCGCCCTGGTGCTCGGGTCGACCCAGCGCGCCGACGACGTCGACGCCGAGGCCGCCGCCGCCCTCGGGGTCGAGGTCGTCCGCCGCCGTAGCGGGGGAGGGGCGGTGCTCCTCGAGCCCGACGACGTCGCCTGGATCGACGTGATCGTCCCCCGGGGCGACCTCCTCTGGCACGACGACGTGGCCATGGCCGCCGAGTGGCTCGGCCAGGTGTGGGTGGACGTGCTCGCCGACCTCGGCGTGGCCGGTGGGGTCGCCCACCGCGGTGGGCTGGCGTGTGGCGCCCTCGGGTCGGTCGTCTGCTTCGGGGGCACCGGGCCGGGCGAGGTCCTCGTCGACGGCGAGAAGGTGGTGGGCATCTCCCAGCGCCGCACCCGCGCCGGCGCCCGCTTCCAGTGCTCGGTGCCGCTGCGGTGGCGGGCCGACCGCCACGCCGCGCTGCTGGCTCCCGGCGTGCGGCGCCTCCACCCGGGCGTCGGGGCCGACGAGGTGCGCGGCCTGGTCGACGGCGTGGCCGTGCACCCGCTCGCCGGTGTGTCGGCCGACGCCGTGCTCACCGCGCTGGTGGCCCGCCTTCCCTGACCTGGAGACGACGGGCCGAACGGTGCGCTCCTCCCGTGCTCCGGCGTGGGTTCTGCGCACCGGTTCCGGGTGGAGAGACGGGCGGGAGCTAGGCGGGCAGGCCCTTGGGGGCGACCCCGAGCCGGACCCGGGCCTCGTCGAGGGGCATGGGGGCGAGGGCGAAGTGGTCGATGCCGCCCATGACGTCGACCGGGCAGCGCCGCCCGCGGTCGAGGGCCTCGGCCCACCGGTCGGCGGCCCCGGGATCGCCGAGCGTGTCGGTGCGGGCGATCTTCACGGCCTTGCCGGCCACCCGGTGGATGGCGCCGTCCTGGAACAGGCCGATGGTGACGGCGAGCAGGACCAGGCCCTTCTCGTCGGGCATGCAGGCGGCGATGAAGGCGAACACGTCGAGCTCGCCCTCGGGGGTCGCCTCGTAGTCGGTGAGCACGTGCACGAAGTCGTGGCGGGCGCCCACCTCGTAGATGCCGTGGCGCTCGCCGGGGAACGGGAAGTGGTGGCGCTCGTAGAAGTCGGCGACGCCGCGGCCCCAGCTGCCGGCGGGCATGTCGCGGAGGCCCTCCCACTTGTGGGCGATGGCCTCGTCGGCGACCACGCCGCTGTAGGCGAACTTCGAGCGGGCCAGCTCGAAGACCTTGCCGTGCAGCGACTCCTCGACGGTGACCTCGGTGTACCAGCTCGACCGCTGGAGGTCGGCGTACATGAGGGCGATGTGGTGGTGGGCCAGGTGCCGGGCGTCGTCGAGCAGCGAGGAGTGCACGCCCAGGGCGTGGGCGAAGTGCTCCACCGCGGTGGCCTGCTCGGGCGGCACCGGGTCGGCGATCAGCTCGAGCACCACCATGAGGTGCACCGCCTGCTGGCGCAGCTCGATGGAGGCGCCGGCGGCGACGACCTCGGCGGCGTCGAGGGGCTCGATCGGTGCGGCCTCGATGTCGAGGCGGTAGACGGTGGCGGCGACGTCGCGGAGCACGTCGCGCTGAACCGGCTGGAGCTCCAGGGAGCGGAACGCGCCGAGCACGGCGGCGAGGGCGAGGCGGGCGTCGTCGGGCTCGGGGAGCAGCACGGCGTGGAGGCTACCGACGCGTCGACGTGCGGTCGCGGCTCGCCGGTCGCAGGGCCCCGAGCGCCGCGCAGCCGAGCACGGCCACGACCGCGGCGAGGGCGAACGCCAGACGCTGGAGGTCGGCGATCTCGGTCGTCGAGGCCCCGGCGGCGGCGGTGGCGACGATGGCCGCCGACGCGGCGACGCCGAGCACCGACCCCAGGAGCCGCAGGGTCTGGACCGAGGCGGTGGCCTCGCCGGTCGACCCGCCGGGCACGCCGGCCAGCGACGCGGTCGTGGATCCATCGAAGGCGAGGCCCTGGCCGAGGCCGCCGATCACCAGCGCGGCGATGATCGCCCCGAGTCCGACGTCGGACGGGAGCAGGGCTAGCAGGGCCAGGCCGACGACGGTCAGCGCCATGCCGGTGCCCATCGTCGTGCCCACCCCGGCCCGCCGAACCATTCGGCCCACCGCCGCGCCGGCCAGGGCGAAGGCGCCGCTGAAGGCGAGGAAGGTGACACCGGCCGCCATGGGGCCCATGCCCCGGACCTGCTGCAACAGGGCGCTGCCGATGACCAGCACCACGCCGAACGCCCAGGTGGAGGAGAAGCCGACGGCGAGCGCCGCCCGTGACCACGGTCCCGCCAGCGCGGCGGGCTCGACGACCGGCCGACCGTTGCGCCGGCCGCGCCAGAGCACGGTGAGGGCGGCGACGGCGAGCAGCGCGGGCACGAGGCGGGCGGCGGCCGACACCGACGAGCCCACGGCGAGGCTGAGGGCCACGAAGCCCACGGCCACCGCGGCCAGCCCGATGCGGGGAGCGCGAGCTCCTTGCGCGGCAGGTGCCGGCGCGGTGGAGGTCGAGGTGCTCGGCCGGGTGAGCACGGCGATCACCGGCACCGCCAGCAGGCACAGCGGGGCGTTGATCACGAAGAACCAGCGCCAGCCGAGGGTGGCGGCCAGCGCCCCGGCGAGCAGCGGCCCGAACGCGGACCCGGCGCCGCTGACCGCGCCCCAGGCGCCGATGGCACCAGGTCGGCGGCGCTCGTCGAAGGTGGCGCTGACCACGGCCAGCGAGGTGGTGAAGCAGGCCGCCGAGGCCAGCCCCTGGGCGGCGCGGGCGGCCACGAGGAAGCCGGTCGAGGGAGCGATGGCGCACAGCGCGCTCGCCACGCCGAAGGCACCCACGCCGACGAGGAGGAGGGTGCGGGGCCCGAAGCGGTCAGCGACCCAGCCGGCCGTGAGCAGGAGGGCGCCGAAGGCCAACGGGTTGGCGTTCATCACCCAACCGAGGGCCGTGGGGCCGGCGTCGAGGTCGGCGCCGATCGACGGGAGCAGGAGCCCGATGCCGCTGACGTCGAGCGACTGGGCGAGCAGGGGCAGGCACATGGCGGCCAGCACCCACCACGCCCGGCGGGTGCCGCCCGTCGAGGCGTCGAGGGTGCCGGCGCTCACGACGGCCAGCAGGCCTGTGCGGCCGCCAGGCCGTAGGCCCGCACCGCGGCATCCGGTCCGAGCCCGCTGGCCTCGGCGATGTCGTCGATCGAGACGAGGCCCAGGGCCAACGTCGCCCGCAGCTGCTCGACGACGCTCAGCCAGCCTCGCCCGAGATCGTTCGCCACGAATCCATCGAGGGCCCGGTCGTACCGCAGCGGAGCGGGGACGGCATGAGGGTCGGTGGCGACGGCGCCGAGCACCGTGGCCAGCGCCGGCGGTGCCGGACGGTCGGTGACCGGCCCCCCGGCGAACGGGATCGACCAGAAGTCGCGCGTCTGCATCGAGGGGTCGCCGCCGGGGATCGTGCCGGGCCCGTCGTCGGCCCTCACCGCCATGGCGGCCGAGCCGGGATGGCGCGAGTTCGCCAGGGTCACCGCCAGGGAGTTCTGGCGGCGGGTGAGCTCGGTGCCGAGGTGGGCGATCCACGGCGAGGCGGCGATCACCTGGAGGTGCACCATCGCCAGCACGGCATGGAGGGTCGCCTCCTCGTACTGGTCATGGCCGTCGCCGCTCCACAGCAGGTCGTGGGCCAGCGACGGGGCCAGCACCGCGGGGTGCTCGGCGGCGTAGCGGTCGTTGACGGCGCGGGCGCCGTCGGGGCCGTCGGGGGCCGGGCCGACCACCCGGCCGGAGCCGGGCATCGCGGCGACCGTGACCGAGCTGAACGGCACGCCCGCCCGTCCGCCGGCCACGGCGGCCAGCGCCGGTGCGGCGACCGTGCCGCACAGGAGCACGAGCGCGGCGCGGGGCAGCGGCGAGGGGGCGAGGCGGTGGAGGGTGGGGCCGTCGAACAGGGTCAGGCCCTCGGCCACCGAGCCCGGCTCGCCGAGGTGGTCGGGGAGCAGGGTGCCGATCGCGGCGCGGGCCAGGTGCTCGTCGGTGGGCCCGCCGATCGCCGGCTCCATCGGTGGCCCGTCGGGGTAGATGCCGGGCTCACCGAACAGCGCGTTCGACGTGAACAGGCCCGGATTGCGGGGCGGACGCGGCGGCGCAGCGAGCACCTCGACGGCCGCGGCCTCGAGGCGCGGGTCGAGGGGGACCGGGGCGAGACGGGTCGGCAGGTGCATGCGGTGCGTCACGCTAGGGGAACCAGGTCCTACGATCCCGCGCCGTGCCCGACATCTCGTTCTCCTCCGACGGTGGCTTCGACTTCGCCGTGCGGTGCCTGCTCACCGGCGTCGGCTACGGCATGGCCGAGCCCGGCGAGGTGCTCGCCACGGCGGCGTCCGTCGAGCCCGGTGACCGCGAGAGCTGGTTCCGGGCCTGGACCGAGCTCGGGGCCCGGTGTGACGCCGTGGCCGGCCGGGCTGCGCACTTCGGTCACGACGCGAGCGCATCGGACGCGTACCTCCGGGCGGCCAACTACCGCTTCGCCGGCTTCTACCTCGTGCTCGGGTCGGCCGACCCCGGGCGCCACCTGTCGGCCTGGCGGGCGCACCGCACCTCGCTGCGCAACGCGCTCATGCACTGGGACGAGGTGGCCGAGCCGCTGAGCATCTCCTGGTCGGGCGCCGAGATGCGGGGCTGGTTGGTGCGCCCCGCCGCCGGCACCGGCCACGGCGAACGACCCCTGATGATGATCCACAACGGCCTCGGGTCCCCGATGTCGGACACGGTCATGACGGGGCTGCAGGACGCGTCGCGTCGGGGCTGGAACACCCTCGTGTTCGACGGCCCGGGGCAGGGCCGGATGCGGTTCATCGAGAACGTCGGGCCCGTCGACGACTGGGGCCCGGTCGGCGTGGCCATGCTCGACGCCGCTCTCGCCGCCGGTGGGATCGACGAGCGCCGGGTCGTGGCCGCCGGCATCAGCGACGGCGGCTACCTCGCGGCGCGCCACGCCGCCGCCGACCCCCGCGTCACCGCGCTGGTCTGCGATCCCGGGGTGCTCCGACCGCTCGAGGGTGTCCTGGGCGGGCTGCCCGACGGCTTGCGAGCGGCGTGGGCGTCGGGTGGCGCCGCGGCGATCGACGCCGCCGTGGCCGCGGCCGACGACCCGGACACCTCGTTCGCCGCCGCCAAGGTCGTCGAGCAGTGGGTGGGCCTCAGCGTCGGCGGGGTGCTCGACCGCCTCAGCGGCTGGGACCTCGAGCCGTACCTCGGCCGCATCCGGGTGCCCACCCTCGTGTGCGACCCCGATGCGGCGATGTCGTTCCCGGGCCAGTCGGCCGAGCTCGTCGACGCGCTCGGCGCCCACGCCACGTCGATCCCGTTCACCACCGCTGAGGGGGCGGGGCTCGACTGCGAGATCGGCGCCCCCAAGCTGCGCAACCAGCGCGTGTTCGACCACCTCGAAGAGATCCTCGGCCGCTGAGGCCGATCCGTCCCCGGAAGGAACCCCATGAGTGAGCCCACCACCGCCCCCGTCGGATGGCTGCGCGCCGTCGTCGTCGACTGCGAGGACCCCGAGCGCGTGTCCCGGTTCTGGCAGGCGGTGCTCGGCGTCGGCATCTACGAGGTCGAGCAGGACTGGATCCAGCTCGACCGCGACAAGGGAGGTGTCTACCTCGCCTTCCAGCCGCTGCCGCCGGGTGGCGAGAAGGGCGCCATGCGCCTGCGCCCCGACATCGAGGTCGTCGACATGGACGTGGCCCAGGGTCAGATCGAGGCGCTGGGCGGCCGCCTCGTCGCCGTGATCCAGGAGCCCGACGGTGACAGCCACCGCCGCATGGCCGACCCCGAGGGCAACGAGTTCACCATCCTCCTGCCGCTCCCGGAGAACCGTTAGTCGGCTGACGGTGTGTCGTCGGCGTCCCTGCCGTCGCCGTCGCCGGAGGCGTCCCTGAGGGCCTCCTTCCACGAGCGGAAGCGGTCGTGGGTGGCGCCGTCCGGTCCGAGCCCCTCGCCGGTGCCGTCGGCGAACAGGCGGAACGTCCAGACCTCGTCGAGGTCGTCGGCCGCCACCGCGCCGTAGCGGGCGTCGGCCTTCACCGCCGGTCCGGCCCGCCACAGCAGGTAGCGACCGATCCGGCGGAGGTAGCCCGGCTCGGCCCCCGGCTCGGCCCCCAGGTCGGCCCCGAGCTCCCGGATGACGGCGGGCGCCTCCGGCCAGCGGGCGACGGGGATGCGGGAGTCGCGCTGGGGGAGCGGGGGCAGCTCGTCGGTGTGCACGTCGTGGTCGACCGGTGGTCGGTCCTCGGCGGGGAGGGGCATCGGCGCTCCGGTCGGTGCGGCGGGCGGACGGTCGGGTCGACGGTACCGGTCCACCGGTCGACCGGGTCGCCGGTCCCGGCCGGAGCGGGGATCGGGTCGCGTGGTACACCGTTGCCCACGCGAACGGGGGAGGGGTGGCGTGCCCGCACAGGGGAGTCGGACCTACGACGTGGTGGTGTTCGGGGCGACCGGGTTCACCGGCGGCCTCACCGCCGCCGAGCTCGCCCGGCGCGCCCCGGCCGGATGCCGCTGGGCGATCGCCGGCCGGTCCCGTCGGCGCCTCGAGGGGGTGCGCGCCGGGCTGGCGGCCGACGACCCGTCGCTCGCCGACCTCCCGGTGATCGTCGCCGACGTCGACGACCCCGGCTCCATGCGCGACCTCGCCGCCTCCACCCGCGTGCTGATCACCACGGTCGGCCCCTACCTCCGCTACGGCGACCCGGTCGTGGCCGCCTGCGCCGCGGAGGGCACCGACTACCTCGACCTCACCGGCGAGGCCGAGTTCGTCGACCGCACCTGGCTGAGCCACCACGTCACCGCCGAGGGCACCGGCGCCCGGCTCGTGCACGCCGCTGGGTTCGACTCCATCCCCCACGACCTGGGGGTGCGGTACACCGTCGGCCACCTCCCCTCCGACGCGCCGCTCACCGTGCACGGCTACGTGAAGGCCGTCGGGGCCTTCTCCGGCGGGTCGTTGGCCTCGGCGATGGGGTTCCTCGGCCGCATCGGGGCCGGCCGGCGCACCGCCGCCGAGCGCCTCCACGTCGAAGGGCCCCCTGCCCGTCCCACCACGCTCGTGCGGGGGCCGATGCAGGAGGCGGGCGCGTGGTCGCTGCCGTTCCCGTCGGTCGACGCCCAGATCGTGCTGCGGTCCTCGGCGGCGCTCGGCTACGGCACCGGCTTCACCTACAGCCACAACTTCGTGGTCGGGCCGCTCCCGATGGTGCCCCTGGCGTTGTTCGGCGTGGCCACCGTCGGGCTGCTGGCCCAGGTCCCCCCGCTCCGCGACGGTGTCGCCAGGCTGGTGCCACCCGGGTCGGGGCCGAGCGAGAAGGTGCGGGCCCGCAACCACTTCGACGTGCGGTTCGTCGGCACCGGCGGCGGGCGTCGGGTGGTAGCCCACGTCACCGGCGGCGACCCCGGCTACACGGAGACCTCGAAGATGCTCGCCGAGTCGGCGCTGTGCCTCGCCTACGACGAGCTGCCCGAGGTCGTGGGCCAGACCACCACCGCCATCGCCATGGGCGAGGCGCTCACCGGACGCCTCCGGGCGGCCGGCATCGGCTTCGAGGTCCTGGACGAGGGTCCGGCGTGAGCGACCCGACCACACCGTCCGACGTGGTGCGCTACGAGGTGTCCGACCGCGTCGCCGTCGTGACCCTGAACCGGCCCGAGGCCCGCAACGCACTGTCAGCCGAGGTCCGGCGTCAGCTGTGGGCCCGCGCCGCCGAGGCCGAGGCCGACGACGGGGTCGACGTGGTGATCCTCACCGGCGCCGACCCGGCGTTCTGCGCCGGGCTCGACCTGAAGGAGCTGGGCTCGGGCGCCACGACCGGCGGAGGCTCGGCTGCGGGCACCGAGATCGTCGACGTCACCGAGGCGGCACGGCCGCTTCCGCCGATGACGAAACCGCTGATCGGGGCCGTCAACGGGGTCGCCGTCACCGGTGGGCTCGAGCTGGCCCTCGTGTGCGACTTCCTCGTGGCGTCCGAGCGCGCCCGCTTCGCCGACACCCACAGTCGCGTCGGCATCCAGCCCGGATGGGGCCTCACCGTGGGCCTGCCCGCCGCGGTCGGGGTGCGCCGGGCCAAGGAGATGTCGGCCACCGGCAACTTCGTCGACGCCGCCACCGCGCTCGCCTGGGGCCTGGTGAACCACGTCGTGGCCCACGGCGACCTGCTGCCCGTCGCTCGCCGGCTGGCGGCCGACATCGTCTCCAACGACCAGTCGGGGGTGCGGCGCCTGCTGCAGACCTACGACGAGGGGACGATGGGCACCCGGGCCGAGGCCGTGGCCCTCGAGACCAGGGTGAGCCGCGAGTGGCTGGCCACCGGCCGCGGCGGCAGCCCGGCCGAGGTCGAGGCCCGGCGCCTCGGCATCGTCGAGCGGGGCCGCACCCAGGTCGACTGACCCCTCCGAAGCTGGCTCACCTCGTGTCGGGTTCCGACATCAGGTGAGCCACCTCTCGCCGCGCCCCTGAAGCTGGCTCACCACGTTGCGGATTCCGCCACGTCCTGAGCCAGCTTCGGGCAGCAGGGGCGAGCTCACGCGCGATGGGCGCGAGCTTTCGCGCGCCCCGCGGTGGAGGCCGTTCGGCACCTCCTGGGGCAGGGTGGTTGACCGGTGGGGGGAAGTGGCATACGGTGGAGCGCAGTGGGGCCCCGTGGGGGCCAGGTGGGTCCAAGACCCAGGGTGGAAGGTCGGAACGTCGTGTTCGTGGGCACCTTCGAGCATTCGCTCGATGACAAGGGACGTGTGGTCCTGCCCTCCTCCTTCCGCGCCCAGATGAACGAGAAGGGGTACCTGTCTCAGTGGGACAAGTGCCTCGGGCTGTGGACCGAGGCCGACTTCGCCGACGTGGCCCACCGCCTCACCGAGAAGGTCCGTGACGGCCTCGCCCCCCAGGAGGCGCTGCGGTCCTTCGCCGCCAACGCCCACGAGGTCCGCCCCGACAGCCAGGGCCGCATCACCATCCCGCAGCGCCTCCGCGAGTTCGCCCACCTGGAGCGCGACGCCGTTGTGATCGGCGCCATCGACCGCATCGAGATCTGGGACGCCGCCCGCTGGGGTGATCAGTCCGGGATCGCCGACGACTCCCTCATCCAGGCGGTGACCGCCCTCGGGCTCTAGTCGACCGCCATGACGACCACGCCGCCCACTCTCTCGAGGAAGGACCGCACCACCCGCCGCTCGACGCCGGTCGACGGCCCGCTCATCTGCAGCCTCTCGGATCACACGATGGAAGGCCCCTACTCCGCCCGCTTCCCATCGAGCCCAGGCGGGGAGACATCCCGTCGGGCGCCCGTGATCCGAGGGGCTGCAGATGAGCGAGCCCACCGGCTCCGCCACCCCCGTGGTGGCTGCCGAGTGCGGGTGTCGTCGTGCACCATGA
This sequence comes from Acidimicrobiales bacterium, assembly GCA_965279255.1. Lineage (GTDB taxonomy): Bacteria > Actinomycetota > Acidimicrobiia > Acidimicrobiales > Acidimicrobilacustridaceae > CAMFLJ01. The sequence goes on along the minus strand of OZ257146.1, from coordinate 2,092,650 downwards.
CCGGACAGCCCGATCCCGACTTCGCCCACCGCCCGGTGATGGCCGATGAGATCGTGGACCTGTTCGCCCCCGTGCCGGCCGGCTGGCTGGTCGACGCCACCCTCGGCGGGGCCGGTCACGCGACCGCCCTGCTGGAGGCCCACCCCCAGCTGAAGGTCCTCGGCATCGACCAGGACCCCGACGCCCTCGCCGCCGCCGATGCCCGCCTCGAGCGCTTCGGCTCCCGGGCCCGCACCGCCCGGGCCCGCTTCGACGCCCTGGCCTCCGTCGTCACCGCCGAGGTGCCCGCCGGAGAGGTCGTCGTCGGCGCCCTGTTCGACCTCGGCGTGAGCTCGCCGCAGCTCGACCGGGCCGACCGAGGCTTCAGCTACCGCCTCGACGCCCCGCTCGACATGCGGATGGACCCGTCCGCCGCCCTCAGCGCCGACGAGGTGGTCAACGGCTACGCCGAGGCCGACCTCGCCCGGGTGCTGCGCACCTACGGCGACGAGCGCTTCGCCTCCCGGATCGCCAAGGCCGTCGTCGCCGCCCGCCCGGTGCGCACCACCGGCGAGCTCGCCGAGCTCGTGCGCGACGCCATCCCCGCACCCGCGCGCCGCAAGGGTGGCCATCCCGCCAAGCGCACGTTCCAGGCGATCCGCATCGAGGTCAACGCCGAGCTCGACGTGCTGCCGGTGGCCCTCGAGGCCGCCATCGACGCACTGGCCCCCGGCGGCCGCATCGCCGTGCTGTCGTACCACTCGGGCGAGGACCGCATCGTGAAGCAGGTGCTGCGCGACGCCGAGACCGGTGGCTGCACCTGCCCGCCCGGGCTGCCCTGCGTCTGCGGCGCCACCCCGACACTCCGGCTCCTGCGCCGCGGCGGCCTCACGCCGTCGGCCCCCGAGCTCGAGCGCAACCCCCGTGCCGAGAGCGCCCGCCTCCGCTCCGCCGAGAAGCTCGCCGCCGACGAGGTCGTCCGATGAGCCCCCGCACCGCGGCCGCCCGGGCCGACGCCGAGGTCGAGTCCCGCCGCCACGGCGTGCTCGGGGCGCTCGCCGCGGCGCTGCCCGACCGCACCACCCGTCGCGGCGACGACGACCGCCCCGAGCTGAAGGTCGTCGCCCCGGCGGCGCGTCGACGCCGCAGCTGGCAGGTCGGCACCGTCGCCGGTGGCCTGCTGTTCGCAGCCATGTTCGTGATCGTCGGCGCCCAGACGCTGATCGTGCAGCAGCAGCGCCACATCGACGACGTCAACGGTCGCATCACCACCGCCGAGGACCAGGCCGAGCAGCTCAAGATGGACCTGGCCGAGCTCCAGAGCCCCGAGCGCATCGTCAGCGAGGCCAAGGACCGCCTCGGCATGGTGCAGGCCCCGTCGCCGGTGTACCTGCTCCCCGGTGCCGAGGACGACAGCCGCGCCGCCGAGGTTCCCGCGGCGACCCCGTCGACGACGGTCCCGAAGGCGACCACGCCCACGACCACGAAGTCCGGTTCGACGACGAAGGCCACCACCCCGACGACCACCGCCGCCAAGGCGACGACCGGCACGGGGACGGGCCGTTGACCCCGCCGGGGCCCGGCGCACCCCCGCTCGACCGCACGCGGTCCGACGCTCCCTGGAACTCGCCGGAGTTCGGCGAGCGTCGCCGCCCCGCCCGGCCGAACGCTCGCCCGGCGAAGGGCTCCACCGGCACGTCCACCGGGACCACCCGCCCGACGCGGTCGCCGCGCCGGGCTCCCGCATCGGGTCGGGGAACCGCCGCCCGCACCTCCGCCCGCGGCGCCGAGCGCACCGCCGCCCGCCCGGGTCGCGAGCACACGGCCCACCGGCGCACCGCCTGGGAGCCCATCGACCTGCGCGACCGGGCCCGACGGGCACCGCAGGGCCCTCCGGTCTCCGACCGGGTCGGCCGGGCGATGGCCCATGCCGGAGGGGCTCTGCAGGAGGCCCGGGCCCGGCACCGCATGGTCGTGGTGAGCCGCCGCGCCGCCAGCGCCGGGCGCCACACCTCCGTCGACCACCGCAAGCGCCTGCTGGTGGTGCTGGCCGTGCTGGCCACGCTCTTCGCCGTGCTGGCCTCGAAGGTCGTCGACCTCCAGGTCATCTCCCCGGAGCGCTACCTCTCCTTCGGTGCGGCCCAGCGCACGGACTCCCAGATCCTGGCCGCCGAGCGGGGGGCCATCCTCGACCGCAACGGCGACGAGCTGGCCATCTCCCGCCCGACCAAGTCGGTGTTCGTCGACCCCGCCCTCGTCGAGGATGCCGCCAGCGAGGCCGCCCAGGTGGCGCCCCTGCTGGGCCTCGAGGTCAACGACGTGCAGGCCAAGATGACCGGTCACGGCCGCTTCACCTACCTCGCCCGCAAGGTGCCCACCGACGTCGCCGCCAAGGTCGAGGCCCTCGGCTTCGCCGGCGTGGCGTTCCTCGACGACAGCGAGCGCTACCTGCCCGCGGGCACCTCGGGCCGCTCGATGCTCGGCGCCGTCGACGTCGACAACAAGGGGATGTCGGGGCTCGAGTCCGAGTACGACCAGCTGCTCACCGGCACTCCAGGCAAGCTCACCCTCGAGAAGAACCCCCAGGGCGACACCATCGCCGTCGGCGACCACACCCTGGTGCCCGCCGTGCCCGGCCAGAACCTCACCCTGACCATCGACCGGGCCATCCAGTACGAGGCCGAGACCGCCCTCGCCGACCAGGTGCGGGCCAGCGAGGCCAAGGGCGGCATCGCCATCGTCACCAAGCCCGGCACCGGCGAGGTGCTGGCCATGGCCAACGTGGTGAAGGACGAGAAGACCGGCGAGGTCGTCGTCGGCACCAACAACGCGGCGCTCACCACCCAGTACGAGCCCGGCTCGGTCATCAAGGCGCTCACCGTGGCGGCCGCGCTCGAGAAGGGCAGCGTCACGCCGGAGCAGACGTTCTACCTGCCGCCCGTGCTCCAGGAGTACGACGCCCAGTTCGGCGAGGCCGAGGACCGAGGTGAGGTCACCTGGAGCGTGGCCAAGATCCTCGAGCAGTCGTCGAACGTCGGCACCATCAAGATCGCCAAGACTGTCGGCCCCGACGGCCTCTACGCCATGCAGAAGGCGTTCGGGCTCGGCGAGAAGACCGCCCTCGACTTCCCGAACGAGGCCCCCGGCGCGGTGCTGGCGCCGTCGAAGTGGTCGGGCACCTCGCTGCCGTCCATCAGCATCGGTCAGAGCATCGCGGTCACACCGATGCAGATCCTCGGGGTGTACAACACCATCGCCAACCAGGGCCTGTACGTCGACCCGAAGCTGGTGCAGTCGACGACCGACTCCGACGGGGTGGTCCATCCGACCGGCACCGCCGAGGGCCGTCGGGTCATCAGCCAGACCACCGCCGACCAGCTCAACCTGATGCTGCGCAACGTGGTCACCGAGGGCACCGGCCAGCTGGCCAAGATCGACGGTTACCACGTGTTCGGCAAGACCGGCACCGCCCGCAAGGCGCAGAACGGCGGCGGCTACACCGACAAGTACGGCATCACCCACTACCAGTCGACCTTCATCGGCGTGGTGCCGGCGGAGCAGCCGGCCCTCTCCGTCTACGTGATGATCGACGAGCCCGGCGGCGGCAAGTACACCGGTGGCACGACCGCCGCCCCCGCCTTCTCCAAGATCGCCTCGTTCGCCCTGCGCCGCCTCGGCATCCCGCCGGCCGCCACCGACCTCGCCAAGGACGGTGCCCCCGTCGAGGCCGACGGAGGCACCCCCGTCGGCGCCGCCGTGGTCAGCTCCGACGACCGGGTCCGGGCCCAGGCCGCGGGCACGACCCCGGCCACCACCTCCTCCACCCTTCCTCCCGCCGGGGTCGTCTCGTCGACCACGAGCACCACGGCGCCGACGCGCCAGACGAGGTGACGGCGGTGCTCCTGCGCTCGCTCGCGGGCGGGATCGAAGGGGCCGAGCTGCTCGGGGACGCCGACGGGGTCGAGGTGACCGACGTCGTGCTCGACTCCCGCTCGGTCACCGCCGGTGCCCTCTTCTGCTGCGTGCCCGGCGCCCGCACCGACGGCCACGACCACGCCGCCGCAGCCGTCGCCGACGGCGCGGTGGCCCTGCTGGTGGAGCGCCCCCTCGACCTGCCGGTGCCCCAGCTGCTCGTGCCCGACAGCCGCGCCGCCATGGCGCGCGTGGCCGCCGCCTTCTTCCGGCACCCGTCACGGGCGCTGTCGGTCGTCGGCGTGACCGGCACCAACGGCAAGACCACCACCACCCACCTCCTGCGCAACATCGCGGAGGCCGCCGGTCGCCGGGCCGAGGTGCTGGGCACCCTGTCGGGCACCCGGACCACGCCGGAGGCCCCCGACCTGCAGCGCACCCTCGCCGGGTGGCGCGACGACGGTGTCGAGGTCGTGGCCATGGAGGTCTCGTCGCACGCGCTCGACCTGCACCGGGTCGACGGCACCCGCTTCGCCGTGGCCGTGTTCACCAACCTCAGCCGTGACCACCTCGACTACCACGGCTCGATGGAGTCGTACTTCGAGGCCAAGGCCCGGCTGTTCGAGCCCGATCTCTCCGAGCGCGCCGTCGTCAACCTCGACAGCCCGTACGGCCGCCTCCTCGCCGACACCGCGGCCATCCCGGCCGACACCTACTCGCTCGACGAGGCCGAGGGGCTCGAGCTCTCCGCCTCCGGCTCGTCGTTCACCTGGCGGGGCTGCCAGGTGCACCTCGCCCTCGGCGGGGCGTTCAACGTGGCCAACGCCCTGGCCGCCGCCCACGCCGCCTCGGCGCTGGGCATCGACGACAGCACCATCGCCGAGGGGCTCTCCCGCGGGCTGGTCGTGCCGGGCCGCTTCGAGCTGGTCGACGCCGGCCAGCCGTTCCCCGTGGTCGTCGACTACGCCCACACCCCCGACGGCCTCGACCAGCTCCTGGCCGCCGCCGACGACCTCGTCACCGACGGCCCGGACGGAGAGCGGGGCCGTGTCGTGGTGGTGTTCGGGTGCGGCGGCGACCGCGACGCCTCCAAGCGCCCGGCCATGGGGGAGGCGGCGGCGAACCGCGCCGACATGGTGGTCGTCACCGCCGACAATTCGCGTCACGAGGACACCGCGGCCATCATCGAGGCCGTGAAGCAGGGTTTCGAACGTGTCCACCCCCGTCGTGCCGCCGAGCTCGTGATCGAGCCCGACCGCCGACTCGCCATCGCCACGGCCCTCGCCGCCGGCCGTCCGGGCGACGTCGTGCTGGTGGCCGGCAAGGGCCACGAGACCACCCAGGACATCGGCGGCGTGGTCACCCCGTTCGACGACCGGATCGTCGTGGCCGAGGAGTGGGCCCGGCTCGGTGGTGCCGCGTGATCCGCCTCCTCATCGCCGCCGCCTTCGCCCTCGCCATCTCCCTGGTGGGCACCCGCCTGTTGATCGGCGTCCTCGAGCGCCGCCACATCGGTCAGCCGATCCGCGAGGACGGGCCCCAGGGCCACATCACCAAGGCGGGCACGCCCACGATGGGCGGCGTCGCCATCGTGATCGCCGCGCTCGTGGCCTGGCTCATCAGCGACTTCTCGGGGGCCGTCTACACGCGGCGCGGCCTGCTCTGCATCGGCGCGATCGCCGCCGCCGGCGTGGTCGGCCTGGTCGACGACGGCATCAAGGTCTTCCGGGAGCGCAACCTCGGCCTCAACAAGCGGGCCAAGACCCTCGGCCTGCTCGTCGTCGCCGTCGGCTTCGCGGTGTCGATGCTCGTGTTCACCAACGTGAAGACGACCATCTCGTTCACCCGCTTCGACTCCCCGGGCATCGAGATCGGCCCCGTGGCCTGGGCGATCATGGCCGTGCTCGTCATCTACGCCATGACCAACGCGGTGAACCTCACCGACGGCCTCGACGGCCTCGCCGCCGGCTCGTCGATCTTCGCCTACGCCGCCTACGTCGTGATGGCCTTCTGGGGCTTCCGCCACATCGGCGTCTACAGCGACGAGAGCTTCCTCGACACGGCCGTGGTCGCCGCCGCCATGCTCGGCGCCTGCGCCGGGTTCCTGTGGTGGAACGCGGCCCCCGCCCGCATCTTCATGGGCGACACCGGGTCGTTGGCCATCGGCGCGGGCCTCGCCTGCCTGGCGCTCAGCACCAACACCGTGCTGCTGCTGCCGATCATCGGCGGCGTGTTCGTGATGGAGACGGTGTCAGTGGTGCTCCAGATCGGCAGCTTCCGGATGTTCGGCCGCCGCATCTTCCGCATGGCGCCGTTGCACCACCACTTCGAGCTCGGAGGCTGGCCCGAGACCACGGTCATCATCCGCCTGTGGATCGTCGCGGGCCTGTTCACCGCCCTCGGCCTCGGCCTCTACTACGCCGACTTCGTCAGCCTCCCCGGGGTGCTCGACTGATGCCCGACCTGTCCGCCGACGACCTCCCGCTGGCCTCCGTCGTGGTGATCGGCCTCGGGGTCACCGGCCGGGCCGTGGTGCAGGCGCTCCAGGCCCACGGCGTGGCCGTGACCGTCGTCGACGACCATCCCTCCGACGAGGTCCGGGCTGCGGCAGCATCGCTCGGAGTGGACGTGCTGGAGGGGCTGAGCGAGCAGGACCTGGCCGGCGTGCTGGCCGGTGCCGACGCGCTCCTGCCGAGCCCCGGCGTGCCCGACCGCCACCCCGCCTTCGTGGCCGCCGACCGCGCCGGCGTGCCCGTGCTGTCGGAGTTCGACCTGGCCGCCCGCTGGGACGATCGGCCGGTCGTCGCCATCACCGGCACCGACGGCAAGACCACCGTCACGACCATGGTCACCGAGATGCTCACCGCCTCAGGTCGCCGGGCCGTGGCGTGCGGCAACACCGACACGCCGCTCGTGGAGGCCATCACCGACCCGTCCACCGAGGTGTTCGTGGTCGAGGCCTCGTCGTTCCGGCTCGGGCACTCGCGCCGCTTCCGCCCCGACGTGGCGGTGTGGCTGAACTTCGCACCGGACCACCTCGACGTGCACGACTCGCTCTCGGCCTACGAGGCGGCGAAGGCCCGAATCTGGTCCGACCTCCGTGACGGCGAGGGCCTGGCCGTCGCCAACGCCGAGGACCCCGTCGTGCTCGCCAACCGCAACGCCGCGGCCGACACCGTCACCTTCGGCCTCGAGGGCTCCGACGCCGACGCCACCGTGGTGGGCGGCCGCCTCTGCCTGCCCGACGGCACCTCGATCCTCGCCGTCGACGAGCTCCCGCGGGCCCTGCCCCACGACATCGCCAACGCCCTCGCCGCCTCGGTCGCAGCTGTGGCCGCAGGCGCCGACATCGACGCCGTGCGCTCGGTGCTGCGTGACTTCCAGGGCCTGCCCCACCGGGTGCAGCTGGTGGCCGACACGGGCGAGGTGCGCTGGTACGACGACTCCAAGGCGACGACCCCGCACGCCACGCTCGCCGCGGTGTCGGGCTTCGACTCCGTCGTGCTCATCGCCGGGGGTCGTAACAAGGGCCTCGACCTCGGGCCCCTCGCCGACGCCGTCCCGCCGATCCGCGCCGCGGTCGCCATGGGCGAGGCCGCCGACGAGGTCGCCGCGGCCCTCGGGGGCCGGTGCCCGGTCGAGACGGTCACCAGCGGCATGGCCGACGTCGTGGCCGCCGCCGCCCGCCTGGCGGTTCCCGGCGATGCCGTCCTGCTCTCGCCCGGGTGCACCTCGTTCGACTGGTTCCGCTCCTACGGCGAGCGGGGCGACGCCTTCGCCGCCGAGGTCCGCGCCCTGGTCGGCGACGGGGGAGGGGAGCGCCCGTGACCGCCACCCGTCGCCCCCGCACGACCAACCGCCGCGCCGACGCCGCCACGTCGTCGGCCTCCGCAGCCGCCTCGGGCACGGGCTCGCGGTCCGCGACCCGACGCACGTCGGGCCGCGAAGGCCGCCTGCTGCACACCACCGACGGCAAGCCGCGCGGCTCGAGCACCTACGCCTGGATGTTCGCCATCGTGGCGATCCTCAACCTGCTCGGCCTGCTCATGGTGCTGTCGGCCTCGTCGGTCACCTCGCTCTACGAGTACGGCTCGGCCTGGTACCAGTTCCAGCGCCAGATCGTCTGGCTGATCATCGGCACCGCGGCGCTCGTCGTCTCGCTCCGCATCGACTACCACCGGTGGCGCCGGTGGGTGAACCCGCTGCTCATCGTCACCGGCGGGCTCATGGCCGCGGTGCTCGTGCCGGGCCTCGGGGTCAACGTCAACGGCGCCAGCCGCTGGCTGGGCTACGGCCAGATGCGCATCCAGCCCTCGGAGCTGGCGAAGCTGGCGATGATCATCTTCGCCGCCGACCTGCTGGCCCGGCGGGCCGACAAGGTGCACGACTGGCGGGTGACCCTCCGCCCGGTGATGGTCGTGTTCTCCGGCTTCGCCGCCCTGCTGATGCTCCAGCCCAACCTGGGCACGACGATCATCCTCGCCACCATCGTGCTGGCGATGCTCTTCGTGGCCGGCGTGGCGGGCAAGCCGCTGGCCGTCACCGTCGGCGTGCTGGTCAGCGGGGCCACCGCGTTCGCCTTCCTCGAGCCCTACCGGTTCCGGCGCCTCATGGCCTTCACCGACCCGTGGGCCGATCCGCTCAACACCGGCTTCCAGACCATCCAGAGCCAGGTCGGCCTGGCCAACGGCGGCCTGCTCGGCACCGGCCTCGGTGAGGGCCGGGCGAAGTGGGGCTTCCTGCCCGAGGCCCACACCGACTTCATCTTCGCCATCATCGGCGAGGAGCTCGGCCTGCTCGGCGCCCTCACCGTGGTGGCGCTGTTCGTGGCCCTCGGGCTGCTCGGGGTGCGCACCGCGCTGCGGGCCCCCGACCGCTTCGGGATGCTGATCGCCACCGGCGTCACCACCTGGATCCTCGTGCAGGCCTTCATCAACATGGGTGCCGTCGTCGGGGTGCTGCCCATCACGGGCGTGCCCCTGCCGTTCGTCTCCTTCGGCGGCTCCTCGCTGCTGTTCACCATGGCCGCCACCGGCCTGCTGCTCAACGTCGCCCGACAGGCACGGTGATGGGGGGCCGGTCACCCGGCGAGCCCGGCACCTACGCCCTCGTGGCAGGTGGCGGCACCGCCGGCCACGTGCTGCCCGGCCTCGCCGTGGCCCGTGCCCTGGTGGCCCGCGGCCACGACCCGGCCACCATCCACTTCGTCGGCAGCGAGCGGGGCCTCGAGGCCTCGCTGGTGCCCGCCGCCGGGTTCGGCCTCACCGTGCTGCCCGGCCGGGGCATCCAGCGCCGCCTCACCCTGCAGAACGTGGCCGCGGTCCTGGGCCTGCTGAAGGCCGTGTTCATGGGCATCGGGCTGGTGCGGCGCCGTCGCCCCGCGGTGGTGCTCGTGCTCGGTGGCTACGCCAGCGTCGCCTGCGTGATCGGTGCCGTGCTGTGGCGGGTGCCGATCGTGGTGGCCGAGCAGAACGCCCGGGCCGGGGCGGCCAACCGCCTGGCCGGGCGCTTCGCCAAGGCGTCGGCCGTGCCGTTCGCCGAGACCGACCTCCCCCGCAAGGTCGTCACCGGCAACCCCGTGCGGGCCGAGGTGCTGGCCATCGACCGCGTCGCCGACCGGGCACCGGCCCGTGAGGCGCTCGGCATACCGCTCGACCGCACCGTGGTCGCCGTGGTCACCGGATCGCTCGGGGCCCGCAAGGTCAACCAGGCGGTGCGGGCCGCGGTGCCGTCGTGGGCCGACCGGTCCGAACTGGCGATCCGGCACGTCATCGGCTCCCGCGACTTCGACGCGATGGCGGCCGACGCCCCCGAGCTGCCCGACGGCGGCCTGCTCTACCAGCAGGTCCGCTACGAGGACCGCATGGACCTCCTCCTCGCCGCGGCCGACCTCCTGGTGGGACGCGCCGGCGGCACGACGGTGGCCGAGCTGGCCGAGGTCGGCCTGCCGGGGCTCCTGGTGCCGCTGCCCATCGCGCCCCGTGACCACCAGACCGCCAACGCCGCGGCCCTCGTGCGGGCCGGCGCGGCCATCCTGGTCCCCGACGACGAGCTCGACGGCGACCGCGTCGTGCGGGAGCTGCAGCCCCTGCTCGACCAGCCCGGGCGTCTCGTCGCCATGGGCGATGCCGCCCGCTCCCTCGCCCGACCCGACGCCGCCGACCGGGTGGCCGACCTGGTGGAAGCCAACGCCCGTGCCTGACCTCGCCTCCGACCCGCTGCCGCCCCTGGGTGAGCCGCGCGTCGTGCACGTGGTCGCCATCGGCGGCACCGGGATGTCGCCGATCGCCACCGTGCTCGCCGCCATGGGCCACCGGGTGTCGGGCAGCGACCTCCGCGACTCCGTCGTCCTCGACCGGCTGCGCTCGATGGGCATCGTCGCCACCATCGGCCACGACGCCGCCAACGTGCCGGCCGACGTCGACCTGGTCGCCATCTCAACCGCCGTGCCCGATGACAACCCCGAGGTCGTCGAGGCCCGCCGTCGCGGGGTTCCCGTCGTGCGCCGCACCACCCTGCTGGCTGCCATCGCCGCCGAGCGCAAGGCCCTCGCCGTCGCCGGCACCCACGGCAAGACCACCACCTCGGCCATGCTCGCCCTGGTGCTCGACGAGGGTGGGCTCCGGCCGTCGTTCATCGTCGGCGGCCGCGTCTCCGACCTCGGCCACGGTGCGGCCTGGACCGACGGCGAGTGGTTCGTGGTCGAGGCCGACGAGAGCGACGGCTCCGGCTTCGCCATGCCCCACACCGGCGCCATCGTCACCAACGTCGAGCCCGACCACCTCGAGTACCACGGGTCGGTCGAGAACCTCCACGTCGCCTTCGCCCGCTTCCTCGCCGCCACCACCGGGCCCCGCATCGTGTGCGCCGACGACGAGGTCGCGGCCCGCCTCGGGCGCGAGGCCGGGGCCCTCACCTACGGCACCGCCGACGACGCCGACCTGCGGATGGCCGAGGTCCGCGCCGGGCGCGACGGCATCGGCTTCGACCTGTGGCGCGGCGGTGAGCGCCTCGGCGCCGTCCACGTGCCGCTGCCGGGGCTGCACAACGCCCGCAACGCCTGTGCGGCGCTGGCCATGGGCCTCGAGATCGGCGTGCCCTTCGAGGCGGCCGTGGCCGGCCTGGCCCGCTTCGGCGGCGTCGACCGCCGCTTCGAGCGCCGCGGCGAGGCCACCGGCGTCACCTTCGTCGACGACTATGCCCACCTGCCCACCGAGGTCGCCGCCGCGGTGGCCGCCGGCCGCGACGGCGGCTGGCGCCGGGTCGTCACCGTCTTCCAGCCCCACCGCTACAGCCGCACCGCGGCCCTGTGGCCGGACTTCGCCGATGCCTTCGTGGGCTCGGACCTGCTGGTGCTCACCGACATCTACGCCGCCGACGAGGCCCCCCGCCCGGGGGTCACCGGCAAGCTCCTGGTCGACGCCGTGCTCGACGCCCACGGCCGCCAGCCCCTCGCCTACATGCCGTCGCTCGACGACGTCGCCGACTACCTGGCCGAGCGCCTCCGACCCGGCGACCTTTGCCTCACCCTCGGCGCGGGTGACCTCACCACGGTCCCCGACGTCGTGCTCGACCGGCTCCGCGCCCGTGAGGGCACGGCGTCGTGAGCCTTCCTCCCGCGGTCGTCGACGCGCTCACCGACGCGCTCGGGGCCGCGGCCGAGGTCGACGCCCCGCTCGGTGCCCTCACCACCTACCGGGTCGGCGGACGGGCCGCGGTGCTCGTGCGGGCCGAGTCGGCCGAGCACCTCGGGGCCGTGGGCCGCGTGCTGGCCCAGGCCCCCGTTCCGGTGCCGGTCGTGGTCGTCGGCCGGGGCTCCAACCTGTTGGTCGCCGACCGTGGCTTCCCCGGCGTCGCTGTGATGCTCGGCGACGGCCTCTCCGGCATCGACATCGACGGCACCACCGTCACGGCCGGGGGAGGGGCGTCCCTGCCGGTCGTCTCCCGCAAGGCCGCGGCGCGGGGCCTCACCGGCTTCGAGTGGGCCGTCGGCGTCCCCGGCTCGGTCGGCGGCGCGGTGCGCATGAACGCCGGCGGCCACGGCTCCGACATGGCCGCGACCCTGCAGAGGGTCCGCGTCGTCGACCTGCGCAGCGGGGAGGATGGGTGGATGTCCGTGGGCGCTCTCGAGCTCGGTTACCGCCGCTCCGTGCTGACGCCCCACCAGGTCGTGGTCAGCGCCGAGCTCGGGCTGGCCGAGGGCGATCGGGCCATGGCCGAGGGCGAGATCTCCGAGATCGTGCGCTGGCGCCGGGAGCACCAGCCCGGTGGCGCCAACGCCGGCTCGGTCTTCACCAACCCGCCCGACCAGTCCGCCGGGCGCCTGCTCGACCTGGCCGGCGCCAAGGGCCGTCGCCACGGCAGCGCCGAGGTCTCCATCAAGCACGCCAACTTCATCCAGGCCGACGAGGGCGGCTCGGCCGACGACGTCGTCGCCCTGATGGCCGAGCTGCGGGCCCTCGTGGCCGGCCACACCGGCGTCGACCTCCACGCCGAGACCCACCTGCTGGGTGTCACGCCGGAGCAGGCCGAGGCCGCCGGAGCCCATCTGATCACCGGCCTCGAAGGCCTCCCCGGCAACCCTCGATCGGTGGTGGAGGGTTGAGCGCCCCCACGCTGGAGCGCCCCCGCCCCGTCGGCGGCGAGGTCGACGTCGACCCGCGCATCGCCGCCCGTCGGCACTCGGTCGAGAGCGAGCGCCGGCGGCGCCGCCTCCGTCGCCTGCTGATCGCCGTGGTCGTCGTGGTGGTGGCGGTGGGGGGCTGGTTCATCACCCGGACCGGCGTGCTCGACGTCGACTCCACCTCGGTCGTGGGGGCCGTGCACGAATCCGACGACGACGTCCTCACCGCGTCGGGCCTGCGGGTCGGCGACCAGCTCCTCGACATCGACGGTGGTGCCGCGGCCCGCAAGGTCGAGCAGCTGCCATGGGTCGCCTCCGCCTCCGTCGACACCGGCCTCGACGGGGTGCTCACCATCACCGTCACCGAGCGCGTCCCGGTCGCGACGGTCGGCGACCCGATGGGCGGGCGCCACCTCGTCGACGCGTCGGGCCGCCTCCTCGGCCCGGTCGAGGGCGACACCACCGGGCTGACCTCGCTCGAGGGCGTCACCCCCGGTGCGCCGGGCGAGACCATCCCGGGGGCCGAGGGCGCCATGCAGGCCATCGCCGCCCTGGGCCCGGGCGTGCGCTCCCGGGTCACCGCCGCCGCGGTCGCCCCCGACGGCACGCTCCAGCTCAGGCTGAACCCCCAGGGAGTCGTCCTGCTGGGCCCGGCCACCGACCTCGACGCCAAGGCGGCGGCGCTCACCACCGTGCTCGGACGGGTCGAGCAGACCGATCTGGCCAGCATCTCCGTGGTCGATCCCGCGAACCCCGTGGTCTCGAGGACCCCGAGGTGAGCACGCCCGTGGAGTATCGTGGCGCTGCTCTCACCATCGACTTGACGTCGACGTCGGCGGCGTCCCTGCCGCAGCCGCGAGACACCCTTCTTCCCCGACCGCACCGACCGGCCGCCCCGACGGCCAGCCACTCCAACCTGAGGAGAGCCCAATGGCCCCCAACCCGCAGAACTACCTCGCGGTGATCAAGGTCGTCGGTGTCGGCGGCGGCGGTGTCAACGCCGTCAACCGCATGATCGACGCCGGCCTCAAGGGCGTCGAGTTCATCGCCGTCAACACCGACGCGCAGGCGCTGCTCATGAGCGACGCCGACGTGAAGCTCGACATCGGCCGTGAGCTCACCCGGGGCCTCGGCGCCGGTAGCGACCCGGAGGTCGGCAAGGCCGCCGCCGAGGCGCACACCGACGAGATCGAAGAGGTGCTCAAGGGCGCCGACATGGTGTTCATCACCGCCGGCAAGGGTGGTGGCACCGGCACCGGTGCGGCCCCTGTGATCGCCGCCATCGCCAAGAGCCTGGGCGCCCTCACCATCGGTGTGGTCACCCGGCCCTTCGGCTTCGAGGGCAAGCGCCGCGCCGTGCAGGCCGACTCCGGCATCAAGACGCTGAAGGAGAACGTCGACACGCTGATCGTCATCCCGAACGATCGCCTGCTCACCGTCTCCAACGACAAGACCTCGGTGCTGAACGCCTTCAAGATGGCCGACGAGGTCCTCCTCCAGGGCGTCCAGGGCATCACCGACCTCATCACCACCCCCGGCCTGATCAACACCGACTTCGCCGACGTGAAGATGGTCATGAGCGACGCCGGCTCGGCCCTCATGGGCATCGGCTACGGCTCGGGCGACGGCCGGGCGCTGAGCGCGGCCCGCTCGGCGATCTCCTCGCCGCTGCTCGAGGCCTCCATCGAGGGCGCCCGCGGCATCCTGCTCACCATCGCCGGCGGGTCCGACCTCGGCCTGTTCGAGGTCAACGAGGCCGCCGAGGTCATCCACTCGGTCGCCCACCCCGACGCCAACATCATCTTCGGCACCGTCATCGACGACGAGATGGGCGACGAGGTCCGCATCACCGTCATCGCGGCCGGCTTCGACCGCTGGGACGCCGAGAAGAAGCCCGGTCGTGGTGGCCGGAACGGTGGCGGCGGCGCCGACGAGCCGGTCCGCGACGTCTTCGCCACGAGCGACGACGACGACATCGACGGCGACGACGACTTCGACGTCCCGTCGTTCCTGCAGTAGCGCCGCCGGCGCCGAGCACCCACACCGTGCAGGCGTGGCACGAGCCCCTGCCCGACGGCCGTGCCGTCGAGCTGCGGGCCACCACGCGCCTCGAGGGCGACCTCGCGATCGACGGTCCCGAGGCCGAGCTGGCGGCGCGCCGCTCCGCGATCGTCGATCGGCCCTGGGTCTGGCTGCGCCAGGTCCACGGCCGTGAGGTCGTCGTGGTGGCCGACGGCGACGACCCCCACGCCCTGGCCGGCACCGCCGCCGACGCCGTGGTCACGACCCGCACCGACATCGCCCTGGCCGTGCACGGCGCCGACTGCGGCATCCTCGGGCTGTGGTCACCCGAGGGCGTCATCGGCGCCGTCCACTCGGGATGGAAGGGCCTCGAGGCCGACGTCATCGGCGCCGCCGCCGACCGGATGCGCGCCGTGGGGGCCACCGGCATCACCGCCGTCGCCGGGCCGTGCATCGGGCCCGAGTGCTACGAGTTCGGGGCCGTCGAGCTCGACCGCCTCGCCGGGCTGCTCGGTCCGGAGGTCCGCGGCACCACGTCGTGGGGCACGCCGGCACTCGACCTGCCGGCCGCGCTCGCCGCGTCGACGCGCGACGCCGACGTCGTGATGGTGGGCCCGCCCGCGGTGTGCACGGCCTGCGCCGACCCCACGCAGTGGTCGCACCGGGCGCGCGCCGAGACCGGCCGCCAGGCCCTGCTGGTGTGGCTCGAGAGCCCCGGAGCGCCCGGGTGAGCACCATCGACCCGTCGGCGGTCGCCGAGCGCCTGGAGCGGCTCAGGGAGCGCATCCGCGTCGCGGGCGGTGGACGGGCGGTGGGCATCGTGGCCGTCACCAAGGGCTTCGGCCCCGACGCCGTGCGCGCCGCCCTCGGCCTGGGCCTCGTCGTGGTGGGGGAGAACTACGCCCAGGAGCTCCAGGCCAAGTCCGCCGACCTGGCGGCCGCGCCCGTGCCGGGAGCGGTCCCCGAGTGGCACTTCCTCGGGCGACTGCAGCGCAACAAGGTCCGCCACCTCGCCCCGATCGTCGCCGTGTGGGAGAGCGTCGACCGGGCCGAGCTGCTCGACGAGATCGCCAAGCGGGCCCCCGGTGCCCGGATCCTCGTGCAGGCCAACCTCTCGGGCGAGGCCCAGAAGGGCGGCGCCCCCCTCGACGAGGTCCCGGCGCTGGTGGCCCGGGCCCGGGCCGCGGGCCTGGCGGTCGAGGGCCTCATGGGCGTCGGCCCCGCCGGTGACCCCGAGGGCTCCCGCCCCGGGTTCCGTGCGCTGGTGGCGCTGGCCGACGACCTCGACCTCCCCGAGCGGTCGATCGGCATGAGCGCCGACCTCGAGGTGGCGGTGCAGGAGGGGGCCACGCTCGTGCGGGTGGGCACGGACCTGTTCGGGCCCCGTCCGCCCCGGCCCTCGACCCCCGCATGAGGGCACGTCGATGGTTCGTCGAGGGTCCGACGGCGCCACCCCCGTGACGAGCAACTAGCCTCTCACCCGATCGATGAGCGCTCGGTGCATCCACGCGCCCGAGCACGGAGGAACCAATGGCGACGATGTGGCGCAAGGCCATGCTGTACCTGGGGCTCGGCCCGGACGACGAGTACGACGACTACGACGCCGTGCCCGACGAGAGGCCGGCCGCCCCGCGAGAGCAGGCCGCCCCGGTGCGTCAGGCCCCGGCCCGACCGGCCCCGCCGTCCACCGCCACCCGCACCCGCCCGGCCCCGCAGCAGCAGGCGCCGGCGTTCTCCACCCCGCCCCCCGAGCCGAGCGAGCCGCCCGCCGTGCGCACCCTTCCCGTCCCCGGCGATGCCGAGCCCAAGCCCCGGGTCCGCGCCGTGCCCCGCACGCCCGTGAAGGCTCCGCACGTGGTCGAGCCCACCTCCTTCAACCAGGCCCAGGAGGTCGCCGACAAGTACAAGGCGAACCTCCCCGTGGCGATGGACCTCTACGACGCCGACCGCGACCTCTCCCGTCGGCTCATCGACTTCTCGAGCGGCCTCTGCTACGGCCTCGGCGGCAAGATGGAGAAGGTCGCCAACCACGTCTACCTGCTCACCCCGTCCGGGGTGGAGGTCACCGCGGAAGAGCTGCGCAAGCTGGCCGACCGCACCTACGGCGACGACTGAGGTCGCGCCGTCCATGTGGTCCCTCGTCGCCGTCCTGCTCCAGCTGTTCCTCCTCTGCCTGCTCGGCCGCATGGTCCTGAGCTGGTTCCCGCCCTCCGGTGGGAGTGGCGCCATGGAGACCGTCAGGAGCGTGTTGTTCACCGTCACCGAGCCCGTGCTGGCCCCGGTGCGGCGTCTGATGCCCCCGGTTCGCATGGGGGGCATGGGCCTCGATCTGTCGGTGACGGTCGTGTTCCTCGTCATCTTGGTGCTGCTGCAGGTCCTCCCGAGGTAGTTCTCCGGCACGGTTGCCCAGGTGGCGGGGGGATGAACGCCCGGTCCGGGCCGCACCGGTACGATCGCCGGAATGGAGTCCACCACTGGAACCCCCCACCTTCTGACCGACGTCCGCTTCACCGTGGCCCGCAAGGGCTACGACCCTGACGAGGTCGACAACTTCCTCGAGCGGGTGAGCGCGGCCGTCGCCCAGCTGCAGGAGAAGCTGCGCCAGGCCACGGCCAACGCCGAGGCGGCCGAGGGCCGGGCCACCGAGGCCAGCCGGTCGCAGACCCTGCTGCAGGCCCGGGTCGATCGCCTCGAGGACGACCTCGCCGCGGCCCAGTCGGCGGCGCCGGCCGCCGCTCCGGTGCGTTCCCCCGAGGACGACGCCGCCGAGGTCTCGAAGGTCCTCGTGCTGGCCCAGCGCACCGCCGACGCCGCCGTCGCCGAGGCCCGAGCCACCGCCACCCAGACCGTGGCCGAGGCCGACGCCGAGGCCGCCCGCATCCTCGCCACCGCCCGCACCGAGGCCGACGAGACCGCCAGCCGCCAGCGCGAGGCCCTCGCCGCCGAGGTCCGGTCCCTCGAGGACTCCCGCGCCAAGCTCGCCGGCGACATCGCCGCCCTCGACCGCTACCTCGACGACCAGCGCTCGTCGCTCAGCGGCGCTCTCGACCGCATCCGTGCGGTGCTCGAGGACCCCGCCTCGCTGCGGCTGTCCTCGCCTCCGGCCACCTCCTCGGTCGAGGTGCCCGTGGTCGAGGAGCCGGTCGTGGCCCCCGAGCCCGACCCCGAGCCCACCCCGGTCGCGGTGGTCGAGCCGGAGCCCGAGCCGGAGACCGAGCCCGAGCCCGAGGTCGTCCGCGAGACCATCGTCGCCGTCGAGGACCTCGATGTCGTGGACGACGACGAGCCCGCCGCCGACCTCTTCGGTGGCTCCTCCGCCCCGACCCCCGACGCCGGCCCGCCCACCGCCCAGGTCGCGGTGTTCGACGCCGAGGCCGAGGAGGCCTCGGAGCGCTACCTCGACAACGGTGGCGACGAGGAGTCCGACGAGGCCATGCGGCGCTTCTTCGAGGCCGACTTCGACGACGACCAGCGCTTCGGCCGCTAGCCCGTCCCGCTCCGAGCAGTGCCCACCGCCGGCCTCAGGGCCGGCGGTGCCGCGTCCGCCCCAGGCCCTCTGGCCCGCCCCGGCCGCTCCCATCCCCGTTCTGGCATGCGTTCTGCACCTCTGGAGGTGCAAGACGCAGGCCAGAACCAGGGATGAGGGCTTGGTGATGGAGCGGGCGTCAGGCCTTGGTGAGGGTGACGCCGACGGTGGTGCCGTCGAGCTCGAGGGTGCGGTCGCCGGGCCCGTAGGCGATCTCGGTGGCCAGCACCTCCGCACGGATGTAGTCGCGGTGGGCGTCGACCACGGCCGTCAGGGCGTCGTCGACGTCGAGGGTCACGACCACGCGGTCGGCGATCTCGAGGCCGACGGCCTTGCGGGCGTCGTTGAGGGCCCGCACCAGCTCGCGGGCGGTGCCCTCGGCGCGCAGGGCGTCGTCGAGCTCGAGGTCGAGGGCCACGGCCCAGCCGTCGTCCTCGACCAGGGCGAGGTCGTCGTGGCGCTCGGCCCGCACGTCGACGTCGTCGGCGGTGAGCTTCTCGCCGGCGATCTCGATGTGGCCGTCGCGCTCGAGGGCGGCCTGCAGCTCGGAGCCGTCGGCGGTGGCGAGGGCGGCCTTGACCTCGTTGACCTTCGGCCCCAGGCGGGGGCCGAGGGTGCGGAAGTTGGGCACCACGTTCCAACGCATGAGGCCCGACAGGGTGTCGAGGCGCTCGAGCGTCTTCACGTTCAGCTCGGAGCGGATCTCCGCGTCGATGTCGTCGTCGAGACCGGCGCCGCTGTGCAGCAGCAGGGCCCGTGACAGCGGCTGGCGGACCTTCACCTTGGCGTCGGTGCGGGCGGCGCGGCCCAGGCCGACGAGACGGCGGGCGGCGGCCATCTGCTCGGCCAGGGCGGGGTCGTGGCGGCCCTGGGGCTCGGGCCAGTCGGTGAGGTGCACCGAGCGGGCGCCCGTGAGGGTGGTGTGGATCTCGTCGGCCAGGAAGGGGCAGAACGGCGCGAGGAGCTGGGCCACGGTGACGAGGCACTCGTAGAGCGTGGCGTGGGCGTTGGCGTCGCTCGCCTTCCAGAAGCGAGGCCGGCTGCGGCGCACGTACCAGTTCGAGAGGTCGTCGATGAACTTCCCGATGCGGTTGGCGCCGCCGAGGGCGTCGAAGCCCTCGAGCGCGTCGGTGACCACGGCGATGGTGTCGTCGAGCTCGGAGAGGATCCAGCGGTCGAGCACGTGGGTGGGCGCGACCTTCTCGGCGGTGGGCTCCCACCCGTCGAGGTTGGCGTAGGTGGTGAAGAACGAGTGCACGTTCCAGAGCGTGAGCAGGCTCTGGCGGGTGGCCTCGCGGATGCCGTCGGGGAACACCCGGCGGGGGGTCCAGGGCTGGCCCGACGAGAAGAAGTACCACCGCAGGGCGTCGGCGCCGAGGGTGTCGAAGATGTCGAACGGGGCGATCACGTTGCCCTTGGACTTCGACATCTTCTGCCCGTGCTCGTCGACGATCAGGGCGAGGCACACCACGTTCAGGTAGGGCGTGGAGTCGAAGACCAGCGAGTTCACCGCGAGCAGCGAGTAGAACCACCCGCGGGTCTGGTCGATGGCCTCGCAGATGAAGTCGGCCGGGAACGCGGCCGGGGTGGCCGCGCCGTCGGTGCCGTCGGCGAAGGGGTAGTGGTGCTGGGCCGACGGCATGGAGCCCGAGTCGAACCAGGCGTCGAGCACGGGCGCGACGCGGGTCGTCGTGCCGGTGCAGCCGTCGGTGGTGCACCCGAAGGTGATGTCGTCGACGTAGGGGCGGTGCAGGTCGAGCTCGGTGAGGTCGTCGCCGGTGAGGCCCGACAGCTCGGCGACCGAGCCGATGCAGTGCTCGTGGCCGGCCTCGTCGCAGCGCCAGATCGGCAGGGGCGTGCCCCAGTAGCGGTCGCGGGAGAGGGCCCAGTCGATGTTGCCCTCGAGCCACTTGCCGAAGCGTCCGTGCTTGATGAACTCGGGGTGCCAGCCGATGCGCTCGTTCTCACGCGTGAGGACGTCGCGGTTCTCGGAGGTGCGGACGAACCACGAGGTCTTGGCCCAGTAGATGAGCGGCGTGGAGCAGCGCCAGCAGTGGGGGTAGCTGTGCTCGTAGGCCTGCTCGCGCACGAGCAGCCCACGCGCCGAGAGGTCGGCGATGATGTCGCGGTCGGCGTCCTTGACGAAGCGGCCGGTGTAGGGCGGCACGCTCTCGTCGAAGGCGGCGTCGGCGTTCACCGGGTTGAGCACCGGCAGCTTCTCGGCCCGGCCCACGGCGGCGTCGTCCTCGCCGAAGGCGGGGGCGAGGTGGACGATGCCCGAGCCGTCGTCGGTGGTGACGAAGTCGGCGGCGACCACGCGCCAGCCGTCGGCCCCGGGCGGGGGAGCGAGGAAGGTGAAGGGCCGGTCGTAGCGCCAGCCCACGAGGTCGGCGCCGGTGAAGCGCTCGACGACCTCGGCACCCTCGGGGGCGCGGGCCTCGGCCATGACGAGGTCGCGGCCGCCGTCGGTGGCGGCGACGCGCACGTAGGCGATGTCGGGCCCGACGGCCGCGGCCACGTTGGAGATGAGGGTCCAGGGGGTGGTGGTCCAGACCAGCAGGTCGACGTCGCGGCCCTCGACGGGGAAGCGCACGTAGACCGACGGGTCGACGACGTCGCGGTAGACGTCGGGCTGGCCGAGCTCGTGGCTCGACAGGGCGGTGCCGCAGCGGCCGCAGTAGGGCGAGACCTTGTGGCCCTCGTAGAGCAGGCCCTTGTCCCACAGCTGGCGGATCAGCCACCACACCGACTCGACGTAGGTGTTGTCGAGGGTCCAGTAGGCGTCGGCGGTGTCGATCCAGACGCCGGCGCGGTCGGTGAGCGCCTCCCAGTCGGCGACGTAGCGGTGCACCGACTCGCGGCAGCGGCGGTTGAACTCGGCGATGCCGAACGCCTCGATCTCGTGCTTGGTGGAGAGCCCGAGCTCCTTCTCGACCTCGAGCTCGACGGGCAGGCCGTGGCAGTCCCAGCCGCCCTTGCGGGGCACCTGGCGGCCCCGCATGGTCTGGAATCGGGGGTAGATGTCCTTGAAGACGCGGGCCCAGACGTGGTGCAGGCCGGGTCGGCCGTTGGCCGTGGGCGGGCCCTCGTAGAAGATCCAGGGCTCGTTCCCGGCGCGCAGCGTCCGGGCGGCGGCGACGATGTCGTCGTCACGCCAGCGGTCGAGGATCCGCTGTTCGAGGGCGGGCAGGTCGAGATCAGGGGCGACGGGGCCGAACGGCATGGGGGAGAAGCGTACGCGGTGATGCCAACCCCGCCGTACCGAGGGAGGTTGACTCCCTGATGCCCCTGACTTAGCCTCCGGCGTTCTTTGTGCGGGGCACGGGGAGGTCTGATGGCCAGGACGACAGCGAGCCGCAGGGCACCGAGCGCACCCGCCGCCACGAGTAAGAAGGCACCTGTGACGACAGCCAAGTCCACCGCCAAGAAGGTCTCCGCCGCCAAGGCTCCGGCCAAGGCAGCCGCCAAGAAGGCGGCTCCCGCCGCCCCGAAGGCTCCGGCCAAGAAGGCTCCGGCCGCCAAGAAGGCTCCCGTCCGCACCGCGGCGGCCACCGGCTCCACCAAGAAGGCCACCACCAAGGCGGCGCCCGCGAAGGCTCCGGCCAAGAAGGCCGCCCCCGCCGCGAAGAAGGCCGCCCCGGCGGCGAAGGCCCCGGCCAAGAAGGCCGCTCCCGCCAAGGCCGCTCCGGCCAAGAAGACTGCTCCCGTCAAGGCCGAGAAGGCCGCTCCGGCCAAGAAGCCGGCGAAGGCCAAGAGCCCGTTCGACGCCAAGTTCCTCGAGTCGCAGAAGGCCCTGCTGATCGAGGAGCGCCGTCGCCTGGTCAAGGACGCCGACATCCTCACCGCCGAGGCCTACGACCTCGCCCAGGGCCGCGACCCCGGCGACGTGCAGTTCGACGAGGAGTCCGGTGAGGGCGACACCCTCCAGGTCGAGCGTGAGCGCGACCTCGCCCTCTCGGCCCAGTTCCGCCTGCAGGTCGAGGAGATCGACCGGGCGATGCTGAAGTTCGACGCCGGCACCTACGGCATCTGCGAGGTCTCCGGCACCCCGATCCCGAAGGAGCGCCTCAAGGCGATCCCGTGGGCCCGGGAGCGCGTCGAGTACAAGGTCGGAGGGTTCGGGCGACGCTGAGCTCGACACCGAGTTCCCCGGCCGTGGCCCCTTCCCCTCCCGACGCACCCACCCGTCCCTCGCCCCGGCGAGGCACCCACCGGGTGCTCTTCGGCGTCGTCGCCGTCGGCTGGCTGCTGCTCGACCAGCTCTCGAAGAGCTGGGCCGTGCGCAACGTCAGCGGCCGCGACATCGACATCGTCTGGACCCTGCGCTTCAACCTCGCGTACAACTCCGGCGCCTCGTTCTCGATGGGCGAGGGCTGGGGCCGCTGGATCGCGATGGTGGCGGTCCTCATCGTCGGCCTGCTGATCTGGCAGGGCCTCACCGTGCGCACCCGCCTCGCCGCCGTGGCCCTCGCCATGATCGTGGGCGGCGCCCTCGGCAACGTGATCGACCGCGCCTTCCGCGCCGGCAACGGCGGCTTCCTGGGGGGCTCGGTCGTCGACTTCATCGACTTCCAGTGGTGGCCGGTCTTCAACGTCGCCGACATGGGGGTGGTGGTCGGTGCGATCCTGCTGGTCGTGAGCACCTTCCTCCCGATTCCCGACGACGACGGTGACGACGCCTCCGCGCCGTCCTCGCCGGACGCCCCCGACGACACCGCGTCCACCGCCAAACCCTCCTCCAGCGACTCGACCGGAAGCTGACGTGGGCGTCGTCGAGACGGTGCCCGGTCCCCTCGACGGCGAGCGCATCGACCGCGTCGTGGCCATGGTCACCGGGGCCAGTCGCACCCAGGTGGTCGAGTGGCTCGACGACGGGCTGATCCGCCGCAACGGCACCGTCGCCACCAGTCGGTCGGCCCGTCTGGTGGAGGGTGACGTGATCGAGGTCGACGTCGACCTCGACGCGCCGGCCGAGGCCCTGGTGCCCGAGCCCGACATCGAGTTCCCGGTCGTGTACGCCGACGACGACCTCATCGTCATCGACAAGCCCTCGGGCCTGGTCGTGCACCCCGGCGCCGGCAACACCACCGGCACCCTCGTGCACGGGCTGCTCGCCCGCTTCCCCGAGATCGCCGATGTGGGCGACCCCACCCGGCCCGGCATCGTGCACCGCCTCGACAAGGACACCTCGGGGCTGATGCTCGTGGCCCGCAGCCAGGAGGCCTACGAGGTCCTCGTCGGGATGCTCGCCGCCCACGAGGTCGAGCGCCGCTACCTCACCCTCGTGTGGGGCATCCCCGAGGCCCGCAGCGGCATGGTCGACGCACCCATCGGCCGCTCCACCCGCGAGCCCACCCGCATGATCGTCAGCGCCCAGGGCAAGGAGGCCCGCACCCGCTACGACGTGGTGCGCACCTTCGAGGACCCCGCCCCCTGCTCGCTGATCGAGTGCCGGCTCGAGACCGGTCGCACCCACCAGATCCGGGTGCACATGGCGGCCATCGGCCACGCCGTGGTCGGCGATGCCCGCTACCGGGGCGTGAAGCCGTCGATCCCGGCGCCGCGCATGGTGCTGCACTCGGCCGCGCTGGCGCTCGACCACCCGACCCGCCCCGACGAGCGGCTGTCGTTCGAGTCGCCGCTCCCGCCCGACCTGGCGTCCGTGGTCGACGGGCTCAGTGAGAGCCGGCCCACGGGGGAGTGACCACGGGGGCCGCCTCCTCGCCGGGCCAGGTGGCCTCGCCGCGGGCCATGGTGACGATGTCGGCGAGGGTGGCCGCCTCGAGGTAGCGGCGCATGTGCTCGCCCACGTCGGACCACACGGCCAGCAGCACGCACTGGCCTTCGTGGTCGCAGGCGCCGTCGGTGTGGGGCTGGCCGAAGTCGCCGGCCACGATCGGCCCGTCGACGGCGCTGATGATGTCGGAGAGGCTGATGTCCTCCGGGGCCCGGGCGAGCACGTAGCCGCCGCCGACGCCCCGCTTCGAGCGCACCAGCCCGGCCCCCTTGAGGGCGAGGAGGATCTGCTCGAGGTACGGCTGGGGGAGGCCCGTGCGCTCGGCGATGTCGCGGACCGACGTGGGCCCACCGCCCTCGTCGAGGTGGAGCGCCAGGGACAGCAGCGCCCGGCTCGCGTAATCGCCGCGGGTGGAGACCTTCACGCCGGGCATCGTAGGGGGCGTGGAGCCCCAACGGGCGCGTGGTCGTCCCGGGATGACGGTGTGGAAGGCGGAGGGCGCTACCGTGACCCGGGTACTGGAGGTCTGGCGTGGCCGACGAACGACCGCTGCTCCCCGACTACGAGGGAGCCTGCATCACCAACATCGTGCCGGCCCTGCTCGAGCCCGGGCAGGCGTGGCCGACGTGGTTCCCGAAGGCGGCCGAGGACGCCGACCAGGTCGTGCTGCTCGTGCTCGACGGCCTCGGCTGGAACCAGCTCGACGCCCGGCGCCGACTCGCTCCCACCATCTCGGGGTTGGAGGGCGGCTCGATCACCACGGTCGCGCCGTCCACCACCGCGGCCGCGCTCACCTCGATCTCCACCGGCCTGCCGCCGGGCTCCCACGGCATCGTGGGCTACCGGATGAACGTCGAGGGCGACGTGCTGAACGTGCTGCGCTGGCAGGCGGCCGGGCGCGACGCCCGGGCCAGCATCCCGCCCGACAAGGTGCAGACCCACGACGCCTTCGCCGGCCAGCGACCGCCGGTGGTCACCCGGGCCGAGTTCCGCGACACCGGCTTCACCCTGGCCCACCTCGACCGCACCCGCATCGCCGGCTGGCGGGTCACCTCCACCCTCGTCACCGAGGTCGCCCAGCTCCTGCGGCGGGGTGAGCCGTTCGTCTACGCCTACTACGAGGGCATCGACAAGGTCGCCCACGAGTACGGCCTCGGTGAGTTCTACGACGCCGAGCTGCACACGGTCGACGCCCTCGTCGCCGACATCCTCGACGTGCTGCCGGCGGGCGCGGTGCTCGTCGTGACCTCCGACCACGGCCAGGTCGACGTCGGCCCCAACATCATCACGCCGGCTCCCGAGGTCATGTCCCATGTCGACCTCCAGTCCGGCGAGGGCCGCTTCCGCTGGCTCCACGCCCGACCGGGCCACGCCCGTCACCTGCTGGAGGCGGCCACCGAGCACCACTCCGACACGGGCTGGGTGGTGTCGCTCGACCAGGTCGTCGACGAGCACTGGCTCGGCCCGGTCGTGGTCGAATCGGCCCGGCGCATGCTCGGCGACGTCGCCCTCGTGGCCCGCGACGCGGTGAGCTACCACGACCCCGCCGACGGCGGCCCGTTCGAGCTGGTGGCCCGCCACGGGTCGGTCACCGCCGACGAGATGCTGGTGCCGCTGCTCGTCGGTCGCCGCTGACCTCGTGCCGTTCCGCACCTACTCCGTCGAGGAGGCCCACGCGGTGGCGGCGCAGGTGATCGAGCTCGGCGACCGGCTGATCGAGGTCCGGGCCGACCTGACCGAGCACCGGGCCCTCGGCGACGCCGGCGCCCTGGCCGAGCTCAAGGGGCTCGAGGCCCGCCTCGCCGACCTCCTCGACCAGATCATGGCGCTCGAGGTGCAGCTCAAGGGATGGGCGCCGCTGCTGGTCGACATCGTCGTCGAGCACGAGGGCCGCCAGGTGCTGTTCTGCCTGCTCGAGGGCGACCGCGAGATCCGCTGGTACCACGAGGTCGACCACGGCTTCCCCGGGCGCCGGCCGCTCTCCCACCTCGGCCTCCAGCCCGGCTGATCCCCCCGGTGGCTCGTTTCGGCACGCTCTGGCGTGCTCGATCGAGCCACAGGCCTCCTGCCGTGGCTCGTTTCGACACGCTCTGGCGTGCTCGTTCGAGCCACGGGGAGGGTCAGGCGCCGGTGTAGATGGCCCGAGGGCGGTAGCGCAGCGGTCGCTCGTCGTACTCCTCGAGCACGTGGGCGACCCAGCCGGCGGTGCGGCCGATGGTGAAGATCCCCTCGGTGGCCCCGAACGGCATGGCTCCGGCGAGGGCGAGTGCACCGAGGGCGAAGTCGATGTTGGGCTCGGCACCGGTGGCGTCGGCCGCGATGCGGCGCACCCGCTCGATGGTGCGGCCGACGGTGGCGGTGGTGATGCGGTCGACCTGGGCCAGCACCAGGGCGGCCCTCGGGTCGCCGGCCTCGTAGAGGTGGTGGCCGAAGCCGGGGATCGTCTCGCTGGCCTCGAGCGCGCCCTCGACGGCCCCGGCCGCGTTCCCGGTCGTGAGGGCCTCGGCCAGGATCCGGTGGGTGCCGATGGCCGCCCGGCCGTGCAGCGGTCCGCTCACCGCCCCGATGGCGGCCAGCACGCAGGCGAAGGGGTTGGCCCGGGTCGACGCGGCGACGCGTGCGGCGAGGGTGGAGGTCGCCATCTCGTGGTCGGCCAGCAGCACGAGCGTGGCGTCGAGGGCCTCGACCCGCGCCGCGGTGGGGCGTTGCGGCGACAGCCGGGGCCACAGCTCGGTGGCCACCGGCCGGGCGACGGAGGCATCGGCGGCGGTGCCCACCGGGAGGGGGGTACGGGCGAACACGGTGATCATCGTGCGGGCCTTGCGGCGCACGGTGTCGGGGCGCAGGTCGCCACGCGACTCGTCGGCGGCGGCGACCGCGGCGACGGCGACGGCGAGGCGGGCGGCGATGGGTGAGGTGTCGGGCAGGGTCGCGGTGGCCGCCGCGGCGACGGCCCGGGCGGCCTCGGGGACGGGCCACACCGGACGGTCCTGCTCGGGCAGCGTGCCGGTCCACAACAGCTCGGCCACTGCCTCGAAGGGGACGGTCCCCGCCAGGTCGGCGACCTCGTGGCCGCGGTAGCGCAGACGGCCGTCGGAGATGCTGGTGAGCCCCGAGGCCAGGACCACGTCGACCGAGCCGGCCCGTTGGGTGCGGGCCCGGGGGCGGCCCCGACGGGCCAGGCCGTCGACCTCGTCGGGGTCGAACCACGAGGTGCGGCCGTCGTCGCCGACGCTGCGGTGGAGCAGGCCCCGGCTCACGTAGGCGTAGACGGTGGCCCGCTGCACCCCGAGGCGGGTGGCGACCTGGTCGGCGGTCAGCAGGTTGCGTATCATCAACGTTGATCGTACTCAAGATTGATTTTCTGGCCAATGGGGTTGATCGTCGGGTCATGACCATCACCTCAACGAGCGCTCACCCGAGCCCCGCCGGATCGTCCGGCCCCGCTCCATCCGACCTCCCTCTCCCCGCGGTGGCCCCGCCCGGGCTGAAGGGCCTCGTCGTGGCCGACACCACGATCGGCGACGTCCGGGGCGCCGAGGGCTTCTTCCACTACCGCCAGTACTCCGCCGTGGAGCTGGCCGAGTCCCGCAGCTTCGAGGACGTCTGGCACCTCCTGCTGCTCGGCCACCTCCCCGATCCCGCCGAGCGGCAGGCCTTCCACGTCGCCACCGCCGCCCGCCGGGCGCTGCCCCCGACCGTGCTCGCCGCGCTCCCTGCCATCGCCGCCTCCGGCGCGGCACCGCTCTCGCAGCTGGCGACCGGGCTCGCCCTCACTGGCGGGGCCCTCGGCCTGCGCCCGATGCTCGACATCGACGAGGAGGCCCGCCTCGACGACGCCCTCGCCCTGGTGGCGCTGGTCCCCACCCTCGTGGCCGCCCTCCATCGACTCGGCCACGGGCTGGTGCCGATCGAGCCCGACCCCTCCCTCGGTCACGCGGCCGACTACCTGCGCATGCTCACCGGTGAGACCCCGGCTCCCGACGAGGCGCGGGCGGTCGACGCCTACCTGGTGCTCACCGCCGACCACGGGTTCAACGCCTCCACCTTCACCGGCCGGGTGATCGCCTCCACCGGCGCCGACCTCGGGGCCTGCGTGGTGGGTGCGCTCGGCGCCCTCTCGGGCCCGCTGCACGGGGGCGCCCCGAGCCGGGCCCTCGACCTGCTCGACGAGATCGGCGACCCGTCCCGTTCGGCCGAGGTCATCGAGGCCAAGGTCGCCGACGGCGAGCGCATCATGGGCTTCGGCCACGCCGTCTACGTCGGCGAGGATCCCCGGTCGGTGCTGCTGCGGGAGCTGGCCACCGAGCTCGGCGGCCCCCAGGCCGAGCTGGCCCGCACCACCGAGGCGGCCGTGGTCGAGACGCTCGCCCGCCTCAAGCCCGACCGCGACCTGCGCACCAACGTGGAGTTCTTCGCCGGAGTGGTGATGGAGCGCTGCGGCATCCCCCGGGAGCTCTTCACCTCGACCTTCGCCGTGAGCCGCACCGCGGGCTGGTGCGCCCACGCCCTCGAGCAGGCGGCCGCCCGTCGCCTCATCCGGCCCTCGGCCCGCTACACCGGCCCGGCCCCTGCGGTCCCGGTCCCCGGCGTCGAGGAGCGGTGATGGACCACGACGAGGGCGTCCGCCTCGGAGAGGGCTGGGTCGCGGACTGGAACCGCCACGACCTCGACGCGGTCATGGCCCGCCTCCACGACGACATCGTCTTCAGCTCGCCGCACATCCCGGTGATGGTCGGCGAGCCGAGCGGTGTGCTCCGGGGCAAGGCGGCGGTGCGGGCCTACTGGGCCCGGGCGCTCGAGCTGCTGCCGGACCTGCACTTCGACCTGCTCGGCGTCACGGTCGGCCATGACGCCCTCGCCGTGCGGTACGTGAACGAGCGGGGGAGGGAGTCCGTCGAGCTGCTGCTCCTCGACACCGACGGGCTCGTGGTCCGTGGCGCAGGCACCTACGGTGAACCGCCTGGGGTGCCCTCCTGATCCAGGAGGGCCGCGAACGGAGGTGACGTGGCCCCCACGACCCGTGAGCTCTGGCAGGCCACCGAGGCGGTGCACGCCGTCGCCTACTTCGCCCCGGAGGTCGCCGACGCCGTGGCGGCGGCCGGGGTGACGGGCTGGTGGCGCGGCTACTTCGCCGGCCGGGCCGCGCCGATGGGGGTCACCGACCCGTCGGTCGTCACCGCGCTCTTCGCCAACTTCGCCCCGGCGATGGTCGAGCGCTGCCTGCCCTCGGCGTGGAAGAGCGCCGGTCCGCGCGAGGTGCTGGCGGCCCGTTCGAAGGGGCTCGACGCCACCTTCCGTCGGGTCGACGGGCCCGACGGCGCGCTGAGCGACGCCCTCGAGCCGGTGCTCCACCTGCTCGACCGGGCCGCGGACCACGCGCCGACCCTCGGCCGACCCCTGGCCGCGGCGTGGGCCCGCCATCGTGAGCGGGTGCTCGCCGGAGCAGGCGAGCCCTCGCCCGCACTGCGGGCGTGGCTGGCCACGACCGTGCTGCGCGAGCAGCGGGGCGACGCCCACGTGGCCGCGGTGGCCAACGCCGGCCTCGACGGCTGCGAGGTCCTGGTCACCATGGTCGGCACCGGACGGGTGCCCGCCGACATGCTGCGCGAGGCACGGGGCTGGACCATCGAGGAGTGGCAGGCCGCGACCGACCGCCTGGTGGCCCGCGGCCTCGTGCACCCCGACGGTCGCCTCACCTCCGACGGCATGGCCCTGCGCATCACCCTCGAGGACGTCACCGACCGGGCCGCCACCGTCGCCTGGGCGGCTCTCGACGACGACGAGCGCACCGAGGTCTACCGGGCCCTGCGCCCGGTCGGCGCCCTGTTGTCGGAGCGGGTGCCCATCCGGGTGCCGAACCCCATGGGATGGGAGCCCCTCGGCTCCTGACACGGACCGGTGCCCTCCGACCGGACCTCCGTTGGTCGTCAGCCCCGGATCTCGGTCACCTCGGCGAGCACGACCGGGGTCGTCCGGCCCTCCCAGGTGGCGGTGAGCCCGATCCGGGGCCGCCTCCCGGCTGAGGGGCGCCGGTGCACGGTGAGCTCGAAGAGGTCGTTCCGCAGCACCGTGCAGGTCGCGTCCTCACGGGTGACCTCGAAGCCGTCGACGGGCACCCGCTCGAGGCCCCAGCCGCCGCCCTCGATGCGGACGGTGGTGGGGGCGATGAACCATCGGCCCTCGTGCTCGGCCATCCCGAGGGCCTCACCCTGGCCGGTCATGGCGACCCCGGCGAGCATGAGCACGAGCCGCGGGTCGCTCAGCCCGTCGTACACCCACCGGGTGCCGAGGACGCTGTGCTCCAGCACACCGACGAGGGCATCGTCGGCCCCATCGAGGGGTGCGTCCCGGTAGGTGAGCGGGACCTGCAGCAGGGTGTCGCCGGCGCTGACGAGGTGGGTCTCCAGGCCGACTCGCCCGTCGGGATCGTCGAAGCGATAGGCACCGATGACGTCGATCGGGACGTCGGCAGGTGGGCCCCAGGGCCGGGTCGGGGCCCACGCGGCGATGAGCTCGGCCTTGGTGGGCGTGAGGGTGGCGACGTGGAAGCGGGCCATGCCGGCCAGCGTAGGAGAGGGCGCCCACCGGGGCCGCGGGGTTACGGTCGGTGGATGGCGAAGGCTCCGGCGGTCGAGCTCGAGGTCGACGGGCGGGTCGTGCGCATCTCCAACCCGGACCGGGTGTACTTCCCGGAGCTCGGGGCGACCAAGCTCGACCTCGTCCGGTACTACGAGTCGGTCGGCCCGGGCATCGTGAACGCGCTCCGGGAGCGGCCGTGCATGCTGCACCGGTTCCCCACGGGGATCAGCGGCGAGAAGGTCCACCAGAAGCGGGTTCCCGCTGGCGCCCCGCCCTGGATCGAGAGCGTCCGGGTGCCCTTCCCCCGCTACGGCCAGCACGCCGACGAGCTGTGCGTCACCGAGCTGGCCCAGGTGCTGTGGGCCGTGCAGATGTCGACGGTCGAGTTCCACCCCTGGAACTCGCGGCGGGCCCACATCGAGGAGCCCGACGAGTGGCGCATCGACCTCGACCCGATGCCGGACTGCCCCCTCGACCGGGTGCGCCGGGTGGCGCACGTGGTGCGGGAGGTGCTCGACGAGCTCGGCGCGGTGGGGTGGCCGAAGACGTCCGGCGGGCGGGGCCTGCACGTCTACGTGCGCATCCCTCCCGACCATGGCTTCCGCGACGTCCGCCGCGCCGCCCTGGCCTTCGCCCGCGAGGTCGAACGCCGGGCGCCGGCCGACGTGACCACCACGTGGTGGCGCAAGGACCGAGATCCGGCGGCCCTCTTCGTCGACTACAACCAGAACGCCCGGGACCACACCATGGCGGCGGCCTACTCGGTACGGGGGACGCCCGACGCCGCCGTCTCGACCCCGATCACCTGGGACGAGGTCGACGACGTCGAAGTGGGGGACTGCACGATCCGCACCGTCCCCGACCGCTTCGCCCGGCTCGGTGACCTCCATGCCGGGATCGACGAGCATCCGTGGTCGATCGAGCCGCTGCTCGAGTGGGCCGAACGTGACGAGCGGTCGGGTGCTCCCGAACCGGTCGATCCCGACGACGACGCTGAGGGATGACGCCCCGGCGTGGCCCGTCGAGGGGTCGGCGGGCCTAGCCTCGGACCATGAGCGTGCCCGTCGAGCTCGACGCCGTCCGTGATCGCATCGCCGAGTACGGCGCCGTCGCCTACCTCGTCACCGTGAGCGCCGAGGGCCGGGCCCACCTGGTGTCGGTGGAGGTCCGCGTCGACGGTGACCGGTTGGTCGTGCCCACCGGGCGCACCAGCCGTCGCAACCTCGAGGCCAACCCGGCGCTCACGCTGCTGTGGCCGCCGCGGCCCGACCCCGCCTACAGCATGCTCGTCGACGGCACCGCCACGTCGTTCTCCGACGACCCCGCCGAGGTGACCATCGAGCCGCACTCGGCGGTGCTCCACCGGGTGGCCGGGGCGACGGGCGACGGCCCCACCTGCCTGCCGCTGTCCGGTTCCGACGCCGACGCCTGACCGGCCATCGGTCCCCGTCCATGGTGCCCCGGTTGTCGCGCGGCGCACGGTTGGGAAAGGATCTCCGCCATGTCCGACGGACCGGTTGAGCGTGGGGAACTGATCGTGCCGGGCGGCGTGCCGCCCGAGGACCCGACCGAGGAGGTCGAGGAGCGCGAGTTCGTGTCCGAGCCCGCCAAGGTCATGCGGGTCGGCTCGATGATCAAGCAGCTCCTCGACGAGGTGCGCTCGACCGAGCTCGACGAGCCGTCGCGGGTGCGCCTCCGGGCCATCTACGACACCTCGATCCAGGAGCTCGGCTCGGCGCTGTCGCCCGACCTGCGCGACGAGCTCAACCGGCTGGCCTTCCCGTTCGCCGAGGAGGGCACGCCCACCGAGATCGAGCTCCGCGTCGCCCAGGCCCAGCTCGTGGGCTGGCTCGAGGGCCTGTTCCACGGCATCCAGGCCACCCTGTTCGCCCAGCAGATGGCCGCCCGCCAGCAGCTGGAGAACATGAGGGGCGGCCCCGGCCAGCTGCCGCCCGGCATGGGCGGGCCCGGTGGCCCCGTTGGCCCCGGCGGACCCCCGCTGGCACCCGAGGACCGGCCCGGCACCTACCTCTAGCGGCGTCGCGATCGCCTGACGGCGAGGCGGCGAACCAGGGGACCTTGGTCCCTTCCGTCGCCCGCGAGGAATCTCTTAGTGTCCCACTATGAGATTCGCGGGACGGAAGCTGGTTCGCGGCGGGGGAGCAGCGCGGTGAGGCTCGAGATCACCCGCCGGTCAGACCTCGCCTCCCGTTCCGTGGTCGTGCTCGCCCGCTCGGGTGGGCGCATGAAGTCGGCCGAGCTGGCGGAGGCCCTCGGCACCACCGCCGGGTTCGTGCCGCAGATCCTCGGCCCGCTCGTCGAGCGGGGCTGGGTCACTTCGGTGCCCGGCCCGACCGGGGGCTACGAGGCGGCTGCCGCCCCCGAGCGGCTCTCGGTGCTCGACGTGATCGAGGCGGTCGAGGGCCCGACCGTCACCGGCCGTTGCGTGCTGGTCGACCGACCCTGCGCCGACGCCGGCCACTGCGCCCTGCATCAGCCGTGGGGGCGGGCCCGCGCCGGCCTGCTCGACGAGCTGGCCCGGACCACCCTCGCCGACCTGGAGCTGCCATGACCGTCATCGAGCCCACCACCGCCCTCGCGGAGATCGTCACGAACCACCCGGCGGTGGCCCCCGCCATGGAGGGCCTCGGCCTCGACTACTGCTGCGGCGGCGGTCGGAGCCTGGCCGACGCCTGTGCCGAGCTGGGCCTCGATCCGGCGGCGGTCGCCCGCGAGCTGGCGGCGGGAGCGGTCGGCTCGTCGGCCGAGCCGTGGTCGGGGATGGGCCCGGCGGAGCTCGTCGACCACCTCGAGGCCACCCACCACGCCTACCTGCACGCCGAGCTGCCCCGCATCGAGGCGCTCCTCGACAAGGTCCAGGGCGTCCATGGTGAGCGCCACCCCGAGCTGGCCTTCGTCCAGGCGTCGTTCGACGAGCTCGCCCTCGAGCTCGACCCCCACCTGGCGCGCGAGGAGCGGATCCTCTTCCCGATGATCCGGCAGCTCTTCGCCGCTGCTGACGCCGAACCCGATGCCGACGGCGCCCGGATCGAGGTGCCCGACCGGGCGGCGGTGGCCGGTCCCATCGGGGTGATGCTCGTCGAGCACGACCGCGCCGGTGAGCTGCTCGAGCGCCTCCGGGGCCTCACCACCGGCTACCGGCCGCCCGACGACGCCTGCGCCAGCTACACGGCCCTGTACGCCGCCCTGCAGGAGCTGGAGGCCGACACCCACCTCCACGTCCACAAGGAGAACAACGTGCTCTTCCCCGCCGTGCTGGAACGGACCACCCCGAACGCGGCGCCCGGCCGATGAGGATCAAGGTCCATCCCGGGCTGTGCAACGGGTGGGGCGAGTGCCACCGCTGGGGCCGTGAGGTCTACCCCCTCGACGCCGACGGCATGTGCGAGATGCGCCTGCTGGAGGTGCCCCCGGAGATGGAGGACCACGCCCGGTTCGGCGCCATGGCGTGCCCCGAGCAGGCGATCACCGTGATCGACGACGACCCGGACGCGGTGCGGACCTTCTGGTCCCACCTCTCGGGCGGAGCCGGCGAGACGCCCGTGCGCCTCGCCGGCCGAGCCGAGGTGGCGACGGGCTAGGAGCCCTCGGGGCCGATCGTGACGACGGCCTTGCTGAGCTGGTAGCCGGAGACGAGCAGCACCAGGCCGAACACGATCAGCAGGGCGGCGAGCAGGATGCTGATGACGGTGAGGGTGGCGCTCGGCCACGCCATGATCAGCACGCCCAGCACCACCGTGACGATGGCCTGCACGAGGAACATGCTGCGGCCCATCTCCTTGGGCACGCTGAACGACACGATGAACGCCAGGATGCCGGTGAACACCAGGTCGAGGCCGACCAGCCAGACCACGACGGTGACCGTGGCGCTCGGCCAGAACAGCAGGGCGAGGCCGACGCCGAGGTTGATGACACCTCGGAGCAGCAGCAGGCCCCAGTAGGAGCCCTGGCGGTGGGTCGTGATGGCCTCGATGGCCTGGCCGAAGCCGATCACGACGAAGAAGATGCCGATGAAGCGGGCGACCACGGTCCAGGTGCGGTCGGGCCAGAAGAGCAGCACGAGGCCGGCGATCAGGCAGATGGCGCCGATGGCGTAGGCAGTGATCCGTGACCCGCGCAGCAGGTCCAT
The DNA here is from genome assembly GCA_965279255.1 of Acidimicrobiales bacterium. Lineage (GTDB taxonomy): Bacteria > Actinomycetota > Acidimicrobiia > Acidimicrobiales > Acidimicrobilacustridaceae > CAMFLJ01. The sequence goes on along the minus strand of OZ257146.1, from coordinate 2,058,119 downwards.
GGTGGAACGGTCGTCTGCGGGCATGCCCGCCCCCTCTCGTGTGGTCGTCCGTCGCCCCGATCCCGGTCGGGGAGGGGTGCGACGGCGTCGCCAGATCGTAAGGCGCGCCACCGGAGCGGCCGGGGATGGCGGTGCCCGCCCAGGCCTCCCGGCCGGTCCCCGGGGGCCGGAGGCGGGGCCCCTCGCCCGGCGCTACCATCGGCGACCGGAGCATCACACCCGTGTAATTCACCGGTGTGGTGGTGGGCCTGGTCGTCCCCGTCGCCCGGCGGGGACGGCACGAGCGACGTCGAGGAGTGGTCGGGTGCCGGATTCCTTCACCCACCTACATCTGCACACCGAGTTCTCGATGCTCGACGGCGCGGCGCGAGTCGGCGACGTCGTGGCCGCGGCCGCGGCCGACGGACAGCCTGCGGTCGGCATCACCGACCACGGGAACATGTACGGCATCCTCGACTTCTACAAGGCCGCCAAGAACCAGGGCGTGAAGCCGATCATCGGCACCGAGCTCTACCAGGCCTACGAGCACCGCACCGAGCGCCCGGCCCGCCGGGGCCGCATGGACGACTCCGGCGGCGACTCCGAGGGCGGGCGCAAGGCCTACTACCACCTCACCGCGCTGGCCGAGAACAACGTCGGGTACAAGAACCTGATCCAGCTCTCGAGCCGGGCGTACCTCGAGGGCTACTACATGAAGCCCAAGGTCGACTGGGAGCTCCTCGAGGCCCACCACGAGGGCATCATCGCGTCGACCGGCTGCCTCGGCGGCCAGGTGCTGCAGGCGCTCATGCAGGGCGACGAAGAGGGGGCGCTCGAGAAGGCGGCCCGGCTCCAGGACATCTTCGGCAAGGACAACCTCTTCGTCGAGATCCAGGACCACGGCATCCCCGAGCAGCGCACCACCAACCCGCAGCTGTTCGAGATCGCCCGCAAGATCGGCGCGCCGCTGCTCGCCACCAACGACAGCCACTACACCTCCCAGCACGACGCCGTCTCCCACGACGCCCTGCTGTGCGTGCAGACCGGCTCGCTGATGAGCGACCCCGACCGCTTCAAGTTCCACGGCGACCAGCACTACCTGAAGACCGCGGCCGAGATGCGCTCGCTGTTCTCCGAGGTCCCCGAGGCCTGCGACAACACCCTCTGGATCGCCGAGCGCTGCGACGTCGAGATCGAGTTCGGCAAGCCCCAGCTCCCGAACTTCCCGCTGCCGGAGGGCTTCGCCGACGACGGCGACTACCTCCGCCACCTCACCTTCGAGGGGGCCCGCGAGCGCTGGGGCGACCAGCTGCCCGACCACATCGTCGAGCGGCTGGCCTATGAGCTCAAGGTCATCGCCGACATGGGGTTCAGCTCGTACTTCCTCATCGTCTGGGACCTCATCAAGCACGCCCGCGACGCCAACATCCGCGTAGGCCCGGGCCGAGGTTCGGCCGCCGGGTGCGCGGTGGCCTACACGCTCCGGATCACCGACCTCGACCCCATCGAGTACGACCTGCTCTTCGAGCGGTTCCTCAACCCGAGCCGCATCTCGATGCCCGACATCGACATGGACTTCGACTCCCGCTACCGAGACGAGATGATCCGCTACGCGGCCGAGCGCTACGGCCGCGACCACGTCGCCCAGATCGTCACCTTCTCCACCATCAAGGCCCGGGCCGCGGTGCGCGACGCCGCCCGGGTGCTGGGCTACCCCTACGCCGTGGGCGACAAGGTGGCCAAGGCCATGCCGCCGCTGGTGATGGGCCGCGACACGCCCCTCTACGCCTGCTTCGAGGAGCAGCCCAAGTTCACCGACGGCTACAAGATGGCCGCCGACCTGCGCGAGATGTACGCCGTCGACCCCGATGCCCGTCAGGTCATCGACGTGGCCCGGGGCCTCGAGGGCCTGCGCCGCCAGGACGGCATCCACGCCGCGGCCGTGGTGATCACCAAGGAGCCGCTCACCGAGTACCTCCCGATCCAGCGCAAGCCCGAGGCCGGCTCCGACCCCGAGGACGCTCCCGTCGTCACCCAGTACGAGATGCACGGGGTCGAGGAGCTCGGCCTGCTGAAGATGGACTTCCTGGGGCTGCGCAACCTCGACGTCATCACCGACACCGTGGCCATGATCCAGCACTCCCACGGCGTCGAGCTCGACATCGACAACGTGCCCCTCGACGACGACCTCACCCTGCAGCTCCTGCGCGACGGCGACTCCATCGGCGTGTTCCAGCTCGAGGGTGGGCCCATGCGGGCCCTCATGCGGTCGCTGGCGCCCACCTCGTTCGAGGACGTCGCCGCCCTCGTGGCCCTGTACCGCCCGGGCCCCATGTCGGCGAACATGCACAACGACTACGCCGACCGCAAGAACGGCCGGAAGCCGATCGAGTACCTCCACGGCGACCTGGCGGAGCTGCTCGGCGACACCTACGGGCTCATGATCTACCAAGAGTCCGTCATGCGGGTGGCGCAGAAGTTCGCCGGCTACTCATTGGCCGACGCCGACAACCTGCGCAAGGCCTGTGGCAAGAAGGACCGCGTCCTCATCGCCAAGGAGCGCGAGAAGTTCGTGGCCGGCACCGACGCCACCGGCTACGGCGCCGCCATCGGCACCGCGCTGTTCGACATCATCGAGCCCTTCGCCGACTACGCGTTCAACAAGAGCCACAGCTACGGCTACGGCTTCATCGCCTACCAGACCGCCTACCTCAAGGCCCACTACCCGGTCGAGTACTTCGCCGCGCTGCTCACCAGCGTGAAGTCCAACCTCGACAAGGCGGCGATCTACCTCAACGAGTGCCGCCAGATGGGCATCGAGGTGCTCGTCCCCGACGTCAACGTCTCCGAGAGCGACTTCGTCGGCGTCGATGGCCCCGACGGCGCCCGGGCCATCGCCTTCGGCATGTCGGCGGTGCGCAACGTCGGCGAGGGCCTCGTCGCGCTGATCATGGCCGAGCGCGACGCCAACGGGCCGTTCCTCGACTTCTACGACTTCTGCGACCGCGTCGACACCGGCGTGCTCAACAAGCGCACCATCGAGTCGCTCATCAAGGCCGGTGGCTTCGACGCCCTCGGGTACAGCCGCAAGGGCCTGCTCGGGTACTACGACAAGATCATCGACGAGACCGTCGCCCGGCGCCGCAAGGAGGCCGAGGGCCAGTTCGACCTGTTCTCCATGGCCGACGAGGGCCAGGAGGCCGGGGCTGTGTCGGGCACCCGCTACGTCATCCCCGACGACGACTTCGACAAGCGCCAGCGCCTCGCCTTCGAGAAGGAGATGCTCGGGCTCTACGTCTCCGACCACCCGCTGATGGGGGCCGAGGCCTCGTTGCGGCGCCGCACCGAGTGCACCATCGCCGAGCTCGAGGGGGTCGAGGAGTCCGCTGTGCGCACCATCGGCGGCCTGGTGACCAACCTCCAGCGGAAGTGGACCAAGAAGGGCGACCTCATGGCCGTCTTCATCCTGGAGGACCTCCAGTCGTCGGTCGAGATCATGGTCTTCCCCAAGACCATGCAGCTCTACGGCCACCTCCTCGAGGACGACGCCGTCGTCATCGTGAAGGGCCGGGTCGACTCCCGCGACGACCAGCCCAAGCTCATGGCCACCGAGCTCGAGCGGTTCGAGCCCGTCACCGACGGCGCCCCTCCGCTGCACGTGAACCTCTCGCCGGCGGCGCTCTCCGACACCCTGCTCGCCCAGCTCAAGCACCTGCTCTCCGAGCACCCCGGTGAGTCGCAGGTGTTCCTGCACGTCGGTGACCGCCAGGTCCTGCGCCTGCCGGAGAACTTCAACGTCGAGTCGAGCACCGGCCTCATGGCCGAGCTGCGCGTGCTGCTCGGCCCCTCCGCCGTCGCCGCCTGACCCCACCCATTCGAAGCTGGCTCACAGCGTTGCGGAAACCGCACAGTCCTGAGCCACCTTCGTGAGGTGGGGGCGTCAGTCGGGGGTGGTGTCGAGGGCGGCGAGGCTGGCTTCGACCCGCAGGCGGATCGGCGTCTCCAGGTCGGGGATGTCGAGCACGCGGCGGTACTCGCGCCGGGCCTGGGCCGTGCGGCCGGTCTGCGCGTAGGCCCAGCCCAGCAGGTGGCGGAACTTGGCGTCGGCCGACTCGGGGACGTCGCTGCCGCCCTGGGCCCGGCGCAGCGCCGACTGCAGCAGCAGGCCCCGCTCGAGGTGGGCGATGGCCTCCTCGGGTCGGTCGGTCTCGATGAGGGCGTGGCCGAGGGCGAGCTCGAGCGCCGGGCGCCAGGTCTTGTCGCCGCCGTCGCTCGGTCGAGCCAGCAGGCCGGGGGCGTCGTTGGCGACCTGCTCCCAGCGTCCCTTGCGGTAGGCGTCGAGCACCGCCGTGACGTCCTTCGGGGCCCCGATGAGGCGCCGCTTGGAGGCGGCCCGGCGCACCAGGACGACCCACACCACCCCGACCAGAAGGGCCACCACGACCCCGAGAAGCACGTCCACGGCGGGCGACCCTACTGGTCGGAGTTGCGTCGGAGCGCCACAACGGCTGGACTATCGGTTCGCATTTGTCCTCATTTCAGGGGCTGTACACGCACATGGCTATCGAGGTCACCACCAAGGACTGCACGCAGCTCAGTGACGCGGAGTTGGCCGAGATGGCCGACATCTGTGCCGAGGGGCCCAGTCGGTTCGAAGCCGGTCTGCTGTCGAAGCAGGCAGAGGCATGGGTGCTCGTGTCGCTGGCCCGTGAAGGCGCAGGGCTGAAGGGCTTCTCCTTCTGCACGCTCGAGCGCATCGGCGGCACGCCGAGCGTCCTCATCGGCCTGGCCTCGGTGAAGCGCACCTCCAAGCGCAGCACCGTGCTCCGGGCGCTCATGCTCGACCAGTTCCGCCGGGCCGTGCTGGCCTTCCCCGACGAGGACGTCCTGGTCGGCAGCCGCTTCGCCGGCCCCAGCGGCTTCGAGGCGTTCAAGACCCTCGAGGACATCGTCCCCCGCCCCGACCACAAGGCCACGGGCGAGGAGCGGGCGTGGGGTCGTCGCCTGGCCAAGCGCTTCGGCATCGACACCTCGTCCTACGACGACAAGACCTTCACCGCCACGGGCGACGGCACGTTCCCTCTGGCCCTCGACCACGAGTCGCTCGAGCCCGAGAAGTTCGATCCGGCCGTCGTCGCCTTCTTCGGCGACCTCGACCCCGCCCGCGGCGATTCGCTGATCGCCTTCGGCTGGGCGATGGCCGAGGACCTGGCCAAGCTCCGCTAGGTCGTCGGCGGCATCGGCCTTCGGGCTGCCGCCTCTCCCATGGACTTTGCCGACGTCGTCCGCTCCCGCCGCATGGTGCGGGCCTTCGAGCCGCGCCCGGTGCCGGCCGACGTGCTCGACCGGGTGCTCGACCTGGCCCGACGGGTGCCCGCAGCCGGCAACACCCAGGGCCTCGACCTGGTGGTGCTGGAGGGCCCTGAGCAGACCGCCCGCTACTGGGACGCCTCCCTGCCGGCCGAGCGCCGTGCGGCCTTCCCCTGGCCCCGCCTCCTCGACGCCCCGGTGCTGATCGTCCCCGTCGCCGACCCGGCCGCCTACGTCGAGCGCTACGCCGAGACCGACAAGGCCCGCACCGGCCTGGGGGACGGCGCCGACGCCTGGGCGGTGCCGTACTGGTACGTCGACACCGCCTTCGCCGCCATGGTCGCCCTGCTGGCCGCGGTCGACGAGGGCCTCGGCGCGCTGTTCTTCGGCCAGTTCGACCACGAGCCGGCGCTCAAGGCCGCCCTGGGCATCCCCGCCGACCGTCGCCCGGTCGGCACCATCGCCCTCGGCTACGCCGCAGCCGACGCCGAGCGGCCGAGCGTGTCGTCGCAGCGCCGCCGCCGCCCCCTCGACGACATCGTCCACCGCGGCCACTGGTAGCCCGCCCGCGCACTTCGTCACCCTCTCCCGTTCTGGCATGCGTTTTGCACCTCCAGGGGTGCAAAACGCATGCCAGAACGAGGGATCGAGGTGTGAGGCGGGCCCGAGGCTCAGGCCTGGAGCTGGGTGGTGAGGGTGGCCACGTCGGTGGCGGGCATGCCGCAGACGTAGCCCCGGCACACGTAGGCCCGGCCGTCGGCGCCGGTCTCGTCGCGGCCCTCCCAGAGAGGTGAGGCCGTGCGCTCGCCCCAGGCGGTGACGGCGAGGGGCAGCCAGTGACGGTGCACCTCGTCGAGCAGGTCGGGACGCTCGCCGGTGACGACCACCTCGGTCGTGCCGAGCACGAGCAGCTCGGTGGCCAGCAGCAGGTTCCCGAACGCCATGGGCACCCGCCCGGCGGGCTCGCCGAGCAGCTTCACGATGGCCTCGGCCCGGTCGCGCAGGGCCTCGTCGCCGGTGAGGGCGCCCAGCCGCAACAGGCCCACCGCTGCCAGGCTGTTGCCCGACGGCACGGCGTTGTCCATCAGCTCCTTGGGCCGCGTGACCAGTGCTTCGGCGTCGGAGCCGGTGGTGAACACGCCACCGGCCTCGTCGTCCCAGAACAGCTCGACCAGCGCCTCGGCGGTGGTGCGGGCCTCGTCGAGCCAGCGAGCCTCGCCGGTGAGCTCGGCCATGCGCACGAAGGCATCGACCAGGGCGCCGTGGTCGGCGGCGTAGGCGAGGATCTTGGCCTCACCGGCCTCGACCCCACCGTCGACCGGCCCCTGCCACGTGCGCAGCCACCGGCCGTCGGCCCGGCGCAGCTGGGCGCACAGGAACTCGGCGTTGGTGACCGCCGCCGCCGTCCACTCGGCGTCGCCGGTGGCGGCCGCCGCCTCGGCGAGGGTGGCGAGGAACAGGGCGTTCCACTCGGTGAGGACCTTGTCGTCGAGGCCGGGCCGGATGCGGGTCTCACGCTCGGCCAGCAGCGCCACCCGCGCCCGCTCGATCGCCTCGGACCGCAACAGGTCACCCCGCACCGGCCGCTCGAGGATGTTGGTGCCCTCCCAGTTGCCGCCGGCGGTGACCCCGTACCACTCGATGGCGGCGTCGGCGTCGGCCCCGGTGATCGCCCGGACCTCGTCGAGCGACCAGACGTAGTACTTGCCTTCGACCCCCTCGGAGTCGGCGTCCTCGGCGGAGAAGAAGCCGCCGAGGGGATGGCGCAGGTCGCGCAGCACGTAGCCGATGGTCTCGTCGAGGGTCTGGCGGAACCGGGGCTCGCCCGTGAGCTGCCAGGCGTGCAGGTAGACCCGGGCCAGCAGGGCCTGGTCGTAGAGCATCTTCTCGAAGTGGGGCACCAGCCAACGGCCATCGGTGGAGTACCGGGCGAACCCGCCGCCGAGGTGGTCGTAGATGCCGCCGGCGGCCATGGCGTCGAGCGACAGCAGCGAGGCGTCGAGGGAGGCCCGGTCGCCGGTGCGGCGGTGGTGGCGCAGCAGCGAGTCGATCGACATCGTCTGCGGGAACTTGGGGGCCCGGCCGAAGCCGCCGTCGCGCTGGTCGACCTGGGCCAGCAGGGCGTTGGCCGCCGTCGTGAGCACCTCGGCGCCGGGCGGCTCGGAGGCGGGCACCAGCTTCTCGCCGGTGGCGATGGCCTCGGTGACCTGGGCGGCCTGCTCCTCGAGGTCGCCGCGCTGGGTGCGCCACAGCTCGTCGATGCGCTGGCACAGCTCGGCGAAGCCCATGTGCCCGCCGCGGGTCAGCTTCGGGAAGTAGGTGCCGGCGAAGAACGGCCGCCCGTCGGGGAGGGCGAACACCGTCATCGGCCAGCCGCCGGATCCGGTCATGGCCTGCACCGCGTCCATGTAGACGGCGTCGACGTCGGGGCGCTCCTCGCGGTCGACCTTGATGCTCACGAACAGGCTGTTGACCAGCTCGCCGATCTCGTCGTCCTCGAACGACTCGTGGGCCATGACGTGGCACCAGTGGCACGACGAGTAGCCGATCGACACCAGCACCGGCACGTCACGGCGCCTGGCCTCGGCCCACGCCTCCTCACCCCAAGGGAACCAGTCGACCGGGTTGTCGGCGTGCTGGCGCAGGTACGGGCTGGTCTCGGTCGCGAGGCGGTTCGGCATAGGCCGATCACGCTACCGACACGGCCCTTTCGTTCGACCCGCCGGCTGTCCACCTCACAGGGTCAGGATGCTCCGATCAGCGTTCTCGTCGCGCCTTCCTGTCGCCGGCGACAGTGTGCTGTCGCGGGACATGGGTGACAGGTATGTCGCGAGACATCGGTGACAGTCAGGAATGTAGGCGGGCGCGGTGGGGGCCTCCTCGTTTGCGGTCGGAGGGTTGGTAGGAGCGGTCGGGGTCGAGGGTGAGGTGGCGTATGAGTGTCCCGTCGATGAAGACGTTGGCGCTTGTGCCGGCGATTTGGACCTGGGCGCGGTGGTGTTCCCACTCGACCCCGATGTGGATGCGGAGTCGGCTGACTTGGACGGTGCCGTCGGCGGCGACGGTGCCCTCGAGGAGCCGGGCGGGCCAGACGGGATGGGCGAGCGGTTCGGGCGCGGGGCCTGCGGCGGGGGTGGCGTGCCAGCGGGTGATCGGTGTGACTCGCCCGATGCCTTGGTGGGGGCGGTGGTGGTTGTAGAGCTCGCGGAACTTGTCGAGCTGGGCCTGTAGCTCGACGGCACCTCGAGCGAGTGGTTGTTGGCGGAGCCATTTCTTGAGGGTCTGTTGGAATCGTTCGACCTTGCCGGTGGTCTGCGGGTGATAGGGCCGCCCGCACACCGGTCGGATCCCGGCGTCTCGCAGCTGTCGTTCGAACTCGACTTCGAACCCGCGCAGCTTCCCGGAGAAGCACAAGCCGTTGTCCGACAACACCCCGGCTGGCAGACCCCACACCGCTGCGGCCTGACTGAACGTGGCCCACGCCTCGAGCGACGTTGCTTCGAGCACGGCCCGGGACGCGATCGCGACCCGGGAGTGGTCATCGATGATGTTGAAGACCTTGACCACGCCGGTCGCTGTGACCCAGTCAGTCGCGTCGATCTGCCAGCGCTCGTTCGGCGCAGCGGCTTCGAAACGACGCCACGAGGACTTCGGGCGCTTCTTCGGCTGAGGCTGGATCAGGCCTCGACGGACCAGCACTCGATGAACGCCAGCGATCGACGGGACCGCATCGAGCTCTGAGCGGGCGAGATGCCATGAGATCGTGGTCGCCCCGTGATCGAGGCCCGCGTCGATCAGCTCCTTGCGAAGCCTCACGATGCGGTCCTCGACCTCGACCGAGATCTGGGTCGGTGACGACAACGGGCGCCGAGAACGTTCCTCAAGCCCCGCCAGCCCCTCAGCGCGATATCGAGCAGCCCACTTGTAGAACGTCTTGCGTGACACCCCGTTCTCGGCGCACACCGCCGACACGTTCACCGGGTGGCCCTCAACAAGCGCCGTCACCGCCGCGAACACCTTCACCGACATCGGAGTCACCTTCCCGGCCATGACCCATCGTCACGGCCCAACAGGTGTCACCCATGTCTCGCGACATCAACTGTCACCGATGTCCTGAGAAGAGACACTGTCGCCGGCGACAGGGAAGCGCGACAAGAACGAGACGGCAAGGCTGTCCGCGAATGCCACTGAGGAGGAGAGGTCGGGCCTGGCTCGGCCGCGTCGTCTTCGTCAGTCGATGCCGAGGTGGTGCCGCAGGGCGCGCACCCACAGGTCGGTGACGTCGTCGGAGGGTGACCCCACGAAGACCACCACGATCTGCACGTCGCCCGGCAACGTTCCGGTCGAGATCTCGTCTCGCAGCCGCTGCCACGCCCACAGGTTGGGGTGCTCGAACGCGTCGCAGGCGCCGGCCGGCTCCAACGCCGCGATCGCCTCGTCGAAGGTGCGCAGGTCGAGGGTGTATGACGTCGAACCGGAGCGGTAGCCGAGGAGCTTGCCGAGGACGACCCCCGGCAACTCGTGCTCGTTCCGGTGGTTCGTGACCCGCCACTCGATCTCCTCGCCGCCGACGGCGACCCCGAGCGCGTACGCCGAAGGGGTGGTCCATCCGGGCATCGACTCCACCAACGCCGCCTTGGCCGCCAAAACCTCCGCCGCCGTGCGCCACTCCGTCATTCGTCGAGTCTCACTCGCCAGCGGCCGACGGGAGAAGTGAGTTCCACGCGCCGGACACCATCCGTCCCCGACCTATGGGTCAGGCGGCGAGGCCGAGCTCCCGGCGACAGCGTTCGAGCACGATCTCCCGGGCCCGCTGGAACTCGGCTTCAACCTCGGGGCTGCGGTGCTCCTCGCAGGGGCAGTCGCAGTGGGGTCGACCGGTGCGGCGGGTGCTTCCAGGCGGTCGAGCCGGTTCCGAGGTCGTGGCCACCGGGAGCCGCGGGAGTCGGTCGTCGAGGCCCGGCGGCCGGGTGGTGCGGGCGGTGCCGTCCTCCACCACCAGCGTGTAGCTGCCATCGGGCCTGATGCGGTTCTGCCACTTCCGCCGGTGGAGCATCCGGTGGCAGCGGCGGCACAGCGCAACTGCGTTGTCGATGTCGGTGCAACCGCCGTCTTCCCACGGGACCACGTGGTGGATGTCGCAGCGGGTCGGCTCGGCGCCGCAGCCCCGGCAGCCGCCGTCGCGGGCGAGGGTGGCCCGGCGCTGGGCGGCGGAGAACGTGCGGGTCGAGCGGCAGAGGTTCAGCAGCCTGTTGCCGGCGGTGAGCAGCAGCTCGAGGGTGCCGCCCGACGCCACCGCGGCGACCAGGGCGTCGGTGACGGGGTTGCCGTCGAGGGTGGTGGCCACGTTGGCCGAGCCGTCGAACGCCTCGAGGAAGAGGCCCCGGTCGAGCTCACCCAGGCCGGGCCGGGCGGCGAGGAAGCGCTCGAGGTCGGCGGCGGTGACCACACCCGCAGCCCGCAGCCACGCCCGGTAGAGGGCGACGACGTCGGCGGTGACGGTGAGGCGCTCGGTGCGGCGGTTGCCGTCGGGGTTCTCGAGACCGGCGAGGTAGCCCTGGCACACGGCGACCAGCGCGTCGGCCCGGCGTTGCTTCGGGGTGCGGCGCTCGCCGGGGGCGTCGTCGCGCGTCGCCGCGGCCAGCGCCTTCTCGATGTGCGCAGCCGAGTCGGCGTCGAAGGAGCCACGCACGGCCAGTTCGTCGTCGAGGGTGCGGGACGCCGACAGCTCCCGCTCGGGCACGACCTCGGAAGGCCGGATGCCGGCTTCGGCGGCCTCGCGCTGGGCCATGTCGTCGGCGTGGGAGGTCCAGCGGCGGAGCACGACCCCGGTCTGGTGGGCGGTCAGCGGTTGGATCGAGTCGATCGTGTCGGTGACCGTCCTGGCGAAGCGCTCGACGTGGTGGCGGGGGACGAGGGCACACGCCAGGTCGACCTGGGCGGCGCTGAGCCGACCCGCCCGCCATGCCTCGCCGAGCTCGGGCCATGCCGCCAGCCGCTGAGCTCGCCGGGCGAGGCGGCGGGATTCGCTCAGCGTCGTGCGGCAGCGGTGGCGGACGAACGTGGCCATGTCGGCGTAGCCGTCGACCTCGGCTCCACCCTGGCTGGCGTACTCGGCCTCGGCGGCGGCGACCTTGGCGTCGAGGCGGGAGATGAGCTCACGGGCCTCGGCGATGGCGTCGCCGAGGACGGCCAGATCGAGGGCGTCGATCGCCTCTCGCAGCCGCTGGAGCCGGTCTCCGGCACCCCCTGCACCCATGCCGGACATCGTAGCGTACACCAGTTCGAGAAGCAACGAAAAAGGCAGCAAAACATTGAAGAAAATGAAGCTGAATCGTCGAAGTTCGAGACGGCCGGCCCGGAGGCTGATCGCGCCTGCCCGCCGCGTCGGCCACCATGGCACCCGTGCCGATCGAGCTGGTGATCTTCGACTGCGACGGGGTGCTGGTCGACAGCGAGCGCCTCGCCAACCAGGTGCTGGCCGAGTTGCTGACCGGCATCGGGCTGCCCACGACCACCGAGGAGTCGATCGCCACCTACATGGGGCTGTCGACCGCATCGTGGACGGCGCTCGCCGCCGAGAAGCTCGGCCGACCCCTGCCCGACGGCTTCCTCGACCGCTACCACGACGGGGTCTTCGCCGCCTTCGACCGCGAGCTGGAGGCGATCCCCGGAGTGGCCGACGTGGTCCGGCAGCTGCGATGGCCGAGCTGCGTGGCCTCGAGCGGCGAGCACGAGCGGATGCGGCGAACGCTCGGCCGAACTGGTCTGCACGACCACTTCGACGGCCGCATCTACAGCGCCACCGAGGTCGAGCGGGGCAAGCCGCACCCCGACCTGTTCCTGCACGCGGCCGACCGCATGGGCGTCGCGCCCGGGCGGTGCGTCGTCGTCGAGGACAGCCCCTTCGGTGTGAAGGGGGCGGTCGCCGCCGGGATGACCGCGCTCGGCTATGCCGCCATGACCCCGGCCGCCGTGCTCGAGGCCGAGGGAGCCGAGACCTTCACCTCGATGGACGAGCTACCTGCGCTGCTCGACCGCATCGACGCCGCCCCCGCCTGAGGCCGCCGTCCGGCCGAGTGGCCGAGTGGCCTCAGCGCAGGTGGCCCCGCCCTCCGTCGGCGAGCAGCAGCCCGCCGGTCATGTACCTCGACGCGTCGGAGGCCAGGAACACCGCCACCGGCCCCACGTCGCGGTGGGCCTCGCCGATGTGGCCGAGCGGCACCTCCGTCAGGATCTTCGCCGCCGCGTCCGGGTTGGCAGCCGACCAGTCCTCCCAGGCCGGGGACGTGGTCTGGGGGCTGAGGGCGTTCACCCGGATGCCCCGAGGGCCCCACTCCATGGCGGCGGTGCGGGTGAGGCTGCGCAGCGCGGTCTTGGTGGCGGCGTAGAGGACGAAGCCGCTGGTGTCGGGCTTGAGCATCACCGACGACACCACGTTGATCACCGAGCCGCCGTCGCGGAGGTGGGGCTCGGCCGCCTTCAGCGTGTTGAAGGCGCCGAGGAACCCGGTGCTCCACACGGTCTCGAGGTCGTCGGGCGTCACCTGCAGCACCGGGCCGGTGCGGACGGTCTGGGCGTTGTTGACGACGACGTCGAGCCGGCCGAGCGAGGCGACGACCGAGGCCACCGCGGCATCGACCGCCGACGGGTCGGCCACGTCGGCCACCACGGCGACGGCGGTGTGGCCGGCCGCGGTGAGCGACGAGGTCGCCTCGGCCGCCCGCCCGGGGTCGATGTCGAGCACGGCGATGGCCGCTCCCGCCTCGGCGAGGGCCTGAGCGATGCCGAGGCCGACCCCCTGCCCAGCACCGGTCACGAGGGCGACCTTGCCGTTGAGGCGCCAGCGATCGCCGGCCTGTGGGGCGGTGGTGTCGGTGCTCATCGGAGGTACCCCCGTCCGCCGTCGGCCAGGAACGTCGTGCCGGTCACGTAGTGGGCGTCGGCGGAGGCCAGGAACACCGCGGCCGGCCCCACGTCGAGCTCCGCGTCGCCCATGCGACCGAGCGGGATGGTGTCGAGGATCACCTGGTAGTCGTCGGGGTTGTCGTCGGCCCAGGCGCTGAAGCTCGGGGAGGTCGCCAGGGGGATGAGGGCGTTCACCCGCACGCCGTCGGCGGCCAGCTCGCACGCGGCGGTGCGGGTGAGGCTGCGGATGGCCTCCTTGGTGGAGGCGTAGAGGGCGAAGGTGGTGGTGTCGGGCTTCAGTCCGGTGGCCGCGCCCACGTTGACGACGCTTCCGCCGGTCGCCGCCAGGGCGGGGTGGGCCGCCTGGATGCACCAGAGCGTCGAGGCGAAGCCGGTCTGCCAGTCGTGGCGGGCGTCGTCGGACTGGAGGTCGTCGAGGTGCCCGACCCGGGAGTCGTAGGCGGCGTTGACGAGGCAGTCGAGCCGGCCCCAGCGGTCGACCACCGCGGCGACGGCGGCGAAGGCTGCGTCGCGGTCGCTCACGTCGGCCTCGACGGCGAAGGCCTCGCCGCCCCGCGCCTCGACCTCGGCGGCGACGGTGTCGAGCTTGGCGAGCGTCCGGCCGACGAGGGCCACGCGAGCTCCCTCGTCCGCCATCGCCAGGGCGATGCCCCGGCCCATGCCCTGCCCCGCGCCGGTCACCAACGTGACCGTGCCCGCGACCATCCCCTCCGTCATCCGATCCCCCCGTTGTCTGCAGCGATCGGGACATCAAAGGCGCTGCGGTGCCGGGTCGCAAGGCACGACCTCGTACCCGGATCGGGGGAGGTGACCCGAGCGTCCGCGCCGGAGCGGCGGACCGGCGATGATGGGGGCTCGCCACGAGACGCAGGGGGACCCATGAGCGCCGCAGCCGACCTTCCGAGGATCGACCTCAACGACGGCACGTCGATGCCGCTGATCGGGTTCGGCGTGTTCCAGGTGCCGGCCGACGAGACCGCCCGGATCGTGGGCGAGGCGCTCGCCCTCGGTTACCGCTCGATCGACACCGCCTGGGGCTACTTCAACGAGGAGGGCGTCGGTCGGGCCATCGCCGAGTCGGGCATCCCGCGCGACGAGCTGCACATCACCACCAAGGTCTGGCGCCAGGGCCGTGAGGACACCATCGAGTCGTTCGAGTCGAGCCTCGACAAGCTCGGGCTGGAGCGGCTCGACCTGCTGCTCATCCACTGGCCGGCGCCGAAGAACGACCGCTACCTCGAGACGTGGGAGACCTTCCTCGAGCTCCAGGCGAGCGGGCGGCTGACCTCGGTGGGCGTGTCGAACTTCCAGCCCGAGCACCTCGGTCGCATCATCGAGGCGACGGGTGTGATCCCGGTGATCAACCAGGTCGAGCTCCACCCGTACTTCCAGCAGCACCAGGTGCGCGACTTCGACGACCTCCACGGCATCGTCACCGAGGCATGGAGCCCGATCGCCCGGGGCAAGGTCGCCGACGACCCGGTGCTCACCGAGATCGGGGCGGCCCACGGCAAGAACGCCGTGCAGGCCACGCTGCGGTGGCAGATCCAGAGCGGCATCGTGACCATCCCGAAGTCCGACCACCGCGAGCGCATCGCCTCGAACCTCGACGTGCTCGACTTCGAGCTCACCGACGACGAGATGGCCCGCATCGCGACCCTCGACCGCGACGAGCGGATGGGCCCCCACCCCGACGACATGAACTGACGCCGGGCTCGGGCCGGCGCGGGTGACCCGCTCCGACCCGCTCAGTCCTCGTCGACGACCACCACGGGGTGGCAGGTGTACTCCATGCGCCGTGCCGCCGCCTCCGCGGCCTCGGGGCCGACGAGGCGCTCCACCAGGTGCAGGCCGACGTCGATGCCACTGGTGACCCCGCCGCCGGTGATCACCCGGCCGCTGTCGACGACGCGGGCCGTGACGACGTTGGCGCCGGTGGCGGCGAGGTCGTCGAGGGCGACGTGGTGGGTGGTGGCGGTGCGGGCGCCGATCACCCCGGCGTGGGCCAGCAGCATGGCGCCGGTGCACACGCTGGCGACGAGCGCACCCTGGTCGGCGGCGTCGGCGAGGGGGCCGAGCCAGTGGCCGCGCTGCACCTCGCCCCACGCGCTGCGCTCGGCCCTGAGGCCCCAGCCGCCGCCCGGCACCACGACGACGTCGGCCTCCCCGGGGACGAAGACGACGTCCGGGGTGAACGACAGGCCGAACGTGCCGACGACCGGGGCGAGCTCGGCCCGGCCGGCGAGACGGACGTCGAGGTCGGCGCCGGCCATGGCCGCGCCGCGGAGCACCTCGACCGGCCCGACCAGGTCGAGCTCGTCGAGGCCGTCGAAGACGATGACGTCGATGCGCATGGTCAGAGTGTGGTGCCCGACCGGGGTCAGTGGCCCTCGAATTCGGGGGTGCGCTTCTCGGCGAAGGCGCGCATCCCCTCCTTGGCGTCCTTGGAGGTCATCACCGGGATCACGTGGGAGATCTCGATGGGCTGGGCCTCGGCCTCGGGCAGCCAACCGGTCTCGATGACCGAGGCCTTGGCGGCGGCGACGGCGAGGGGGCCGTTGGCGCAGATGACCTCGGCGACCTCGCGGGCCTTGGCCATCGACTGGCCCGACGGCACGACGTGGCTGACCAGGCCCCACTGCAGGGCCTCCTGGGCGTTCAGCACCCGGCCGGTGAGCAGCATGTCCATCGCCACCGCGTAGGGGATCTGGCGCTTGAGCCGCATGGTGGAGCCGGCTCCGGCGATCAGGCCTCGCTTCACCTCGGGCACGGCGAAGGTGGCGTGCTCCTCGGCGATGCGGATGTCGGTCGACTGGAGCATCTCGCAGCCGCCGCCCATGCACTGGCCGTTGACCGCGGCGATGATCGGCTTCGTGCACCAGTAGGTGAGCAGCAGGCCCCGTCCGGTGATGGCGGGGTCCTCCTTCAGGCGCTCCTGGATCCGCTTCGCCTCCTCGGTGACCTCGCCCGACATCCAGCCATCGGAGAGGTCGCCACCCGAGCAGTAGGCCTCCGTGCCGGCGCCGGTGAGGATGACGCAGCGGATGGAGTCGTCCTCGTCGGCCATCTGCCAGGCGTCGGCGAAGCGCACGAGCATGTCGGGCACCAGCGCGTTGCGGCGATGGGGCCGGTTCATGGTGAGGATCAGGACGGCACCGTCCCGCTCGACCAGCAGTGTCGGTTCGTCGCTCATCGTTCCCCCTCGGAGTCGGCGCGCCCGTGGCGCCGGTCTCCGGGAACACTGCCACGCCGGGCCGGGGTGGTCGTTCAGCCCGAGCCGAGGGCGCGGCGCTGCACCTTCCCGAGCAGGGTGCGGGGGAGCGACTCGACCAGCTCGAGGCGGCGCGGGGCGCAGTAGGCGGGGAGCTCGGCCTTCACCGCGTCGCGCAGCAGGTCGAGGGTGGGGGGCGCCGACCGGTCGGCGGCCACGGCGACCGCGGTGACGATCTGGCCCCACTCGTCGTCGGGGCGGCCGACGATGGCGACCTCCGCCACCTCGGGCAGCTCGTGCAGCACCTTCTCGACCGGGGCGGGCCACACGTTCTCGCCGCCGGTGATGATCAGGTCGCCGCGGCGGCCGTGCACCGAGAGCTTCCCCTCGGCGGAGAGCTCGCCCGCGTCGTCGGTCGGCAGCCAGCCGTCGGCGGTGCGGGGGTCGGTTCCGTCGCGGTAGCAGCGCAGGAGCATGTCGCCCCTGATCTGGATCTCGCCATCGACGATCCGCAGCTCCACGCCGGGGAGCCCCCACCCGTCGAGCACCACGGCGCTGCCCGTCTCGGTCATGCCGTAGCTGACGTGGCAGTTGGGGGGCACGAACGCCGGGGGAGCGGACCCTCCGACGATGATGCGGCGGAAGATCGCCGGATCGAAGCGGGCGAGGGCGGTGGGCACGACGGTGGTGAGGGTGGCGCCCCGGCGGGCGGCGTCGACCACGGCCTCGGCGTCGAAGCGCTCGTGCACCTCGAGGGGCATGTCGAAGGTCATGGCCCGCACGACCACGGCCAGGCCGGCGATGTGGGAGAGCGGGAGGCAGCACAGCCAGCGGTCGGTGGCGGGATCCACCTCGAGCCCGGCCGAGGTGGCCCGGGCCGACGCGGCCAGCGAGGCATGGGTGTGCACGACGCCCTTCGGCACGCCGGTGCTGCCGCTCGTCGGGACCACGAGGGCGTCACCGTCCTCGACGGGCCGGCCGCCGATGAGCGAGGCCTCGTGACCGGTGGCGTCGACGAAGCGGCCGGGGGAGAGGGCGGCGAGGCTCGTCTCGACCGCGGGTGCCGGGAGCCTCGGGTCGATGGGGAGCACGGCGTCGCCCCGTTCCCACACCCGCACCAGGGTGTCGACGAACGCCTGGCCCGTGAGGGCGACCGCCACGAGCTCTCGCATCGGCGCCGAGGCTAGAGCGGGGCGGTGGCGACCGAGGATTCGGCCGCCTCCGCCGGGAGCGGGCAAGCTGACCGGCCATGAACGCCTGGATCGCCGGCGCCCGGCCCCGCACCCTCCCCGCCGCGGTGGTGCCCGTGCTGGTCGGCACCGCGGCCGCGGCGGGCATGGACGGCGACACCAACACCCTCAAGGGCCTGATCATCTGGCGCTTCGTCGCCGCGCTGGTCGTGTCGCTCGCCCTCCAGGTCGGCGTGAACTACGCCAACGACTACTCCGACGGCGTGCGGGGCACCGACGACGACCGGGTCGGCCCCATGCGGCTGGTGGCCTCGGGCGCCAAGCGGGCCGGAGCGGTGAAGCGGGCGGCGTTCCTCTCGTTCGGCGTGGCCGCGGTGGCCGGCCTGGCCCTGGCGGCGGCGACGTCGTGGTGGCTCATCCTCGTCGGCCTGGCCTCGATCGCGGCGGCGTGGTTCTACACCGGTGGCCCGAAGCCCTACGGCTACGCCGGGTTCGGTGAGCTGTTCGTGTTCGTGTTCTTCGGCGTGGTGGCCACCACCGGGTCGGCGTTCGTGCAGATCGTGCGCATCACCCCGCTCACCCTCGCCATGTCCGTGCCGGTGGGCATGTTCGCGGTGGCCCTGCTGGTGGTGAACAACCTGCGCGACATCCCGGGCGACACGGTCTCGGGCAAGCGCACCCTGGCCGTGCGCCTGGGCGACAAGCGCACCCGCATCCTCTACACCGCGCTGATGTTCCTGCCGTTCGTGACCCTGCCGTTCATCGCCGGCCTGGGCGATCGGCCGCTCGCCGCCAGCGCCCTGTTCATCGTGGTGTTCGTGAACAAGCCCGTGCTGAAGGTGCTCCAGGGCGCCAAGGGCCCGGCCCTCATCCCCGTGCTCGGGGCGACCGGCCGCGTGCAGCTCCTGTTCGGTGTGGTCTTCGCCGCCGGCCTCTTCGTTGGCGGCTGACGCGTCGGTCGGTCGGGCGTCAGCAGCTGACCGGCTCATGTAAGGTCCCGATCTACGGCCAGGCGGGCCGGCGGACGGAGGTCGTGCGATGTCGAAGGTTCGGAAGTTCGTCGCGTTCGCGGCGATGGCGGTGATCGGTGCGGGTTCAGCGGTGTTGAGCTCGGGCGCCCCGGGTGCCGGGGCCGCCCCCGGGTACACCCTCTGCTCCACGGGCACCGTGGCCGAGAGCCCGGCGGGCGCGATGGCGTCGGTCGGGAACACCGTCTACGCCGCCATCCCCTCGAGCGACGAGTTGGTGGCCATCGATGCCACCACGCGGGCGGTCACCGACCGTGTCACCGTCGGCGACTTCCCTGACGGGGTCGCCGTGGTCGCGGGCAAGGCCTACGTCGCCAACGCCACCTCCGGCGACGTGTCCGTCGTGGACCTGGCCACGTTCACCGTCGTCGCGACCGTCCCCGGGCTCGACAACCCGATCGGGCCGGCCGCGGCCGGAGGCAAGGTGTACGTGTCGTCCGCCGGCGCCATCCACGTGATCGATCCCGCCACCGACACAGTGGTCACCACGATCGCCGGGGCGTCGGGGTACCCCTACGAGCTCCTCGGCTACGTGTACGTGCTGGAGTACAGCCACGTGGCCATCATCGAGACCACGGGTGACACGATCCTCGGCGGGTTCGACACCGGAGGGGAGCTCGCCGTCGGCATCGCCGAGCATGATGGCTTCACCTACGTCGCCAACGCCATCTCCAACAACGTCTCGGTCGTCCCGGCCGGCCAGCTCATCGTCTCCCAGCTCGTCCCTGTCGGGGGCAACCCCCGCGACGTCGAGGTGTTCAACGGCGAGGTCCTCGTGAGCTCGAGCGACACCGGTGAGATCCAGGTGATCTACCCGGGCACGTGGGTGACGGCGACCTACGTCGATCTGGGCGGAGAGGACACGGTCGACCGCATGATCACGGTCGGCGACCAGCTGTTCGTCAGCGGCTACCCGAGCTCGACCTTCTTCGAGGGTTGCCTCACGCCGGATGACACCCCCACCACCCAGCCGCCGGCCCCCGTGGCCGTCGAGCCCGCCTTCACCGGCTGATCACCAGCGCCTCTTCCCGAAAGCTGGCTCACCAGATACAGCGGGCCGAAGCGGGTGAGCCACCTTTCGTGGACATCGCCGAAGGTGGCTCACCACGTACAGCCGGCCGAAGCGGGTGAGCCACCTTTCGGAGGATCAGTCGGCCACCGGGTGGGCGCGGAGCCAGCGGCGGATGATCGAGGCGGTGTCGGCCGGGTTCTCCAGCTGGGCGGTGTGGCCGGAGCGGGGCACGAGGGCCACGGTGGCGTTCGGGCCGATCGAGCGGGCCAGGCGCCCGGCGATGGCGGAGAACTTGGCGTCGTCGACCCCGGCGAGCACGAGCACGGGCACCTCGATCGCCGAGAGGCGCTCCCACAGGGGCACTTGGGTGCCGGTGCCGGCCAGGCGCAGGCTCGACGCCAGGCCGGCGGCCGTGTTGACCAGGCGCTCCTCGCGGGCGGCCGCCGCGGGCGTGAGCCCGGCGAACAGGGGCTGGGCCAGCCACTCGTCGAGGAAGGCGGCGACCCCGACCTCCAGCACGTGGTCGGCGAGCGCGTCGTCGGCGGCGCGTCGGGCGGCCCGCTCGTCGTCGCCGTCGATGCCGCCGGTGGCCCCGATCAGCACCAGCCGCTGCACCAGGTCGGGGCGGGCGACGGCGAGGTGGAGGGCGAGGCGGCCACCCATCGAGTAGCCGACGTAGGTGGCCGGGCCGCCGGCCTCGCCGACGAGCAGCGCACCAGTGGGGAGGTCGGCCTCCACGCCGGTGGAGCCACCGTGTCCCGGGGCGTCGACCAGCACCAGCTCGTGGTCGCGGGACAGGTCGTCGGCGAAGTCGCCCCAGCACCGGCCGGTCTGGGTGAAGCCGTGCACCAGCACGAGGCGGTCGCCGCCGGAGGGGCCGACGACCTCGGCGTGCAGGGGTCCGGAGCCGGTGGTCACGGCCCGCAGCGTAGGGCTCCGGTGCGTGCCCGCCCGTAGGCTGCGGGCCGTGCCCGACCCGACCACCGACCGACCCGACCTCGCGGCCGCGGGCGTCGGCGACCTCAACGCCACCTTCTGCGCCACCCTCGTCGACGAGTGGGTGCGGGCCGGCGTCACCGACGCCGTGGTGTGCCCCGGTTCGCGCTCGACCCCCATGGCGCTCGCCCTGGCGGCCGACGACCGCCTGCGGGTCCACGTGCACCACGACGAGCGCTCCGGCTCGTTCATGGCCCTCGGCCTCGGTCGGGCCACGGGCCGCCCGGCCATCGTGCTCACGACCAGTGGTACGGCGGCGGCCGAGCTCCATGCCGCCGTCGTGGAGGCCGACCTCGACCGGGTGCCGCTCCTGGCCCTCACCGCGGACCGACCACCCGAGCTGCGCGACGTCGGTGCCCCGCAGACGATCGACCAGACCCACCTGTTCGGCCGCGCCGCCCGGTGGTTCGCCGACCCGGGCCCGCCCTCGGCCGACGCCGTCTCGTCCTGGCGCAGCCTGGCCGCCCGGGCCGTCATCGAGGCCACCGGCTCGCCCGCCGGGCCGGTGCACCTGAACCTGCCGTTCCGCGAGCCGCTGGTGGGCTCGCCGCTGCCCCTGCCCGAGGGTCGCCCTGTCGGCCGTCCCTGGCACGAGGCCCTCGCCCTTGCCGGGGTGCCGACCCGTTCGATCCCCCGGGTGCGTGGTCGAGGGGTCCTCGTCGCCGGCGCCGGCATCGACGACCCGGGATCCGTGCTCGTCCTGGCTGAGGCCCTGGGGTGGCCGGTCCTGGCCGACCCCCGGTCGGGTTGCCGGGTGGCCCATCCGAACGTCGTGGCGCACGCCGACGCGCTCCTTCGGGTCGAGTCCGACCTCGGACGACCCGAGGTCGTCGTCCGGCTGGGCTCCCCGCCGGCGTCGAAGGTGTTGAACCAGTGGCTGGCCGGTCTCGACCCGGCGGTCCCGCAGGTGCTGGTCGACCGCGACGGCACCTGGCTCGACCCCCACCGCAACGCCACCACCGTGGTCGCCGCCGATCCCGGGGACCTGTGTCGGGCCGTCGCGGCCGAGCTCGAGCCGCTGGGCGGTGTCGAGGGCTGGGTCGAGCAGTGGCGGGCCGCCGACGACGGGGTCGAGGCGGCGATCGCCGCCACCCTCGCAGCCCACGAGGCCGCCACCGAACCGGGCATCGCCCGGGCGGTCGCCACGTCGGTGCCCGAGGGCGGGGCGCTCGTCGTGTCGTCGTCGATGCCGGTGCGCGACCTCGAATGGTTCGCCGGCTCACTGTCGGGGGTCACGGTGCACGCCAACCGGGGAGCCAACGGCATCGACGGCGTGGTGTCCACGGCCGTCGGCGTCGCCCTCGCCGGCGCCCCGACGGCACTGCTCATCGGTGACGTGGCCCTGCTCCACGACACCAACGGCCTGCTGGGTCTGGCCGATCGCGGCGTCGACCTCTGCATCGTGGTGGTCGACAACGACGGTGGCGGGATCTTCTCGTTCCTCCCGCAGGCGTCGGCACTGGCCCCCGAGCGGTTCGAGCAGCTCTTCGGCACCCCTCACGGCGTCGATCTCACCACCCTCGCCGTGGCCCACGGCCTGCCCGTGCTCGAGGCCCTCGACGACGAGTCGACCGAGGTCGCGGTACGCGCCGCGCTCACCGCCGGTGGTGTGCACCTGGTGCTGGTGCGCACCGACCGCGCCGTGAACGTGGCCGTGCACGAGGAGCTCCACGCCGCGACCGCGGTCGCGGTGCGGGAGGCGCTCGGCCTCAGCGGCTGAGGGCCTCCACGTGGGGCGGCAGCGGCCGCTCCTCACCGAGGGGGTCGGGCACCGGAACACCGAACGTGGCGCGCAGCGGCACGTGCCCGGCCCACACCGGCCAGTCGAGGTCGGCCTCGTCGTCGCCGGGCCCGCCCGAGCGGGCCTTCAGCGAGCCCTCGCTGATCGGGAGCCGGAGGAAGAGCGTGGCGTCGAGCTCGGCGTCGGTGGGCATCCGGGCCTCGGCCGAGCGGCCTGCCGCCATGTGCTCGACGAGCGCCTCCGACGCGGCCCGCTTCTCGTCGCGGTCGGTCACCTTGGTCATCGCGCCGAAGAGCACGACCGATCGGTAGTTCATCGAGTGGTGGAACGCCGATCGGGCGAGGACGAGGCCGTCGAGGATCGTCACCGTCACGCACACCGGCGCGCCGGCGGCGATGGCCCGCAGCAGGTGGTTCGCCGGCGCACCGTGCACGTAGAGGCTCCCGCCCACCCGGGCGTGGGCCATCGGCAGCACGATCGGCCCCTGGTCGGTCACGGTGGCCACGTGGGCGACCAGCGCCTCGTCGAGCACGGCTTCGGCGGCGGCCCGGTCGAACGAGCCCCGTTCGCGCCGACGGCGCAGCTGCGACCGGTCGGTCCGCTCCAGGGGCTCGGGCGGGGAGGGGGTGGTCGATGCGCTCACCCGCCCAGCGAACCACGCCGGGACGCTCGTCGGCGAGGGGGTTACGGGCGGATGAGGGCCCCGAGCACGGCCTGCATCTTCGCCCGGGTCTCGGCCAGCTCCGAGGCCGGCTCGGAGTCGGCCACCACGCCGACCCCGGCGAACACGCGGGCGGTGGTGCCGTCGAGCTCGGCCGAGCGGATGCCCACGGCCCACGTGCCGTTGCCGGCGGCGTCGACCCAGCCCACCGGACCGGCGTAGCGCCCGCGATCCATGCGCTCGAGCTCGGTGATCATGGCCAGGGCGACGTCCCTAGGAGCGCCACCTACGGCCGGGGTCGGGTGCAGGGCGGTGACCAGCTCGAGCACCGACGCGGCCGGGCTGGAGAGCTTGCCCTCCAGACGGGTGGCCAGGTGCTGCACGTTGGCCATGGCGACGATGGCGGGCTCGGCCTCCTCGTCGAGGTACGAGCACCACGGCAGCAGGGTGTCGTGCACCATGTCGATGGTGTGGCGGTGCTCGTCGCGGGTGTTGCTGGAGGCCAGCAGGGCCGCGGCGAGGCGGGCGTCGGTGGACGGGTCGCCGCTGCGGGGTGCGGTGCCCGCCATCGGGTGGGCCCGCACGCGGTCGCCGGCCCGGGCGACGAGCAGCTCCGGGGTGGCCCCCACGAAGCCGTCGACGGAGAACAGGTGGCTCGCCGGGTACGAGCGGCGGAGCTGGCCGAGCACGGCCCCGGCACGCAACGGCCGGTCGGTGACGACGTCGACCGCCCGGGCCAGCACGACCTTGCGGGCCTCGCCGGCCTGGATGCGCCGGGTCGTCTCGGCCACCGCCTCGCACCAGTCGGCGGGGGAGCGCTCGGAGCGCAGCTCGTAGGTGGCGGGCCCTTCGTCGGCCGGGGTGAGCCCGGCGTCGCGGGCGAACCCGACCGCGCCGGCGAGCCCCCGGGCCACGACGGCCTCGACCTCGTCGGCCGAGGGCTCGTCGTCCGGCGCGGCGATGGTGGTCACCCAGCGGGTGCCGTCGTCGCCGCGACCGACGACGATGCGGGGCACGATCAGCTCGGCCGGTGCCGACGGGGCGAACGGCAGGGCTCCGAGGGCCACCGGGCCGGTGCCGGGTAGCGCCACCGTGTCGTCGACCTCGATGGCCCCGAGGGCCGCCCTGGCCGCGTCGGCGTCGGCTCGCCCGCCGGAGCGAGGAAGCGCGATGCGGGCGGCCACGCCCACGCCGGCGAGCCCGGTGCGGTCGTGCACGAACACCACGCCGTCGTCGCCGGCGACGGCGAGGAGGTCGGGGTCGGAGTCGAGGGGGCGGGTGCGGGCGACGAGCCCCGTGGGCCCCACGACGGTCGGTCCGCTCACCAGCCCGGCTTCGTGCGGGTGGCGGTGATCAGCTGGGAGATGCCCGTCGACAGCAGGGTGCGCTCGACCTGCACGAAGCCGGCGTCGGCCAGGGTGGCCAGCATCTTCTCGGGCTCGGGCAGGTACGCCACCGACTTCGGCAGGTAGCGGTAGGCGCCGGGGTCGGACAACAGGCCGCCGACCATGGGCACGACCTTGCCGAAGTAGATGCCGTGGCCCCACCGCAGCACCGGGTTCGGCGGCTGGGCGACCTCGAGGATGGCGATGCGGCCGCCGGGGCGCACGACCCGGCCCAGCTCGGTGAAGAACGCCCCGAGCTCGACCAGGTTCCGGAGGGCGAAGCCACAGGTGATGCCGTCGAGCGACGCGTCGGGAAGCGGCAGGCGCAGGATGTCGGCCTCGGCGAGCGGTGCGCCCGTGCGGGCGTTGGCCAACATGCCGAACGAGAGGTCGAACCCGATGGGCTTCAGCCCCTGGGCCTCGAGCTCCCGGCAGAAGTCGCCGGTGCCGCAGGCGAGGTCGGCCACGAGAGACCCCGGGCCGAGGCGCAGGTCGCGCACCGTGCGCTTGCGCCAGCCGACGTCCATGCGGAAGGTCATGACCCGGTTCACCAGGTCGTAGCGGGGGGCGATGGCGTCGAACATGGACCGCACGGCGCGGACCTTCTCGTCGCCTTCGGGAAGATGCTCGGTGTCGATGTCGACCACGGCGGCAGCCTACGGGGGCGGGCCCCCGGCCAGGGAGTCGAGAGACCGACGCCACGGACGTCGTCCCGCCGAGGGCATCGCGGACCGCAGGGGCCCGACGGATCAGAGGTCGGTGACCAGGTCGTTCGGAAGGGCCGGGAAGAGCACGTCCATCACCGTGGCGTGGTCGCCGAGCTCGGTGTCGTCGGTGCGCTCGGCGAGGCCGCTCGCTCCCCACCGGCCGAGCACCAGGGCCGGGAACCAGTCGGGCGCCACCCCGACGCCGCGGGACTCGAACGGCTCGGGATCGGGGCCGGTCGCCTCGATCGAGGTCACGCGGCCGTCCTCCCAGGCGAGCAGCACCCCGCGCTCGTAGAGAGAGATCGCCAGCTCGCCCCGGTCGGCGACCAGCCCGGAGGAGGCGAGGCGGCGCGACAGCACGGGCTCGATGGCCCGGAGGAACGCCACCGGGTCGGCCACCCGGGCGTAGTAGTCGCTGGGCTCGGGGTACGGGTGGCCGGCGGCGTGGACCACCCGGCTCCATGGCGTGCCGGCCCGGTCGCTGGCGAGCAGGTCGACGGGTCGCCCCACCTCGTCGGCGAGCCGCTGGCCGGCGGCGATGGCGCCGACGAGCAGCTGGCCCGCCACCTCGGTGTCGGGCGCGGCTCCCGGGAGGAGGAACAGCTGGGCCTGCTCGGGGAAGGCCGACGTGCGCACCCAGCCCACCTGCCGACCGGCGGCCTCGGCGACGAGGATCGACTCCCACGGCGTGCGCTCGCCCGCGTCGGTTCGGGCCAGCCAGGTCGAGATCGAGGCGCGGTCGCGCACGACCGTGACGCCGTGCCGGGGCCGCTCGGGCTCGACGGCGAGGAACCAGTCGAGGTCGCCCGCGTCGGCGTGGCGGACGGTGACGCGGGTGGTGTCGAGCGACGGCGCCGAGCGGGGCGAGACGGCGATGGTGGGCGCCACGTCGAAGCCGTGGCCGTACCCGAGCTTCCGGTAGAAGTACGGGATCCCACCGACGACCTGGAGTACCTCGCCGTCGGCCGCCGCCCGGCGGTGGTGCTCGGCGAAGAGGGCCCGAACCAGGCCGCGGTCGCGCCACGCCTCGTCGGTGGCGACGTACTCGATCTGGCTGCCCTGCACGCCGACGCCGTCGATCGCGAAGCCGTGGGGGATGCGGGCGCACGCGCTCACCGGCGTTCCACCACCCGGCCGCTCGGCGTCGGGCCCGGCGACGACCATCAACCACTCGACGGCCACCTCGCCGGCGAGGAGGGCCCGGATCGACGAGGGGTCCTCGATCTCGAGGACCCGGGTGGTGAGATCGACGACACCGTCGTGGTCGGCCGCTTCCGCCCGCCGGACCACGAGATCGCCGTCGAGGCGGATCACGGGGTCGGACGAGGCGTCGGGCACGGCCGCGAACGGTAGCGGCCTGATGACCGCCGTAGCCTGGGGGGATGGCGCGTGGACCCCGGATGCAGGTTGCAGGCATCCCCGTGCGCGTCGAGCCGACCTTCTTCGTGGTGCTCGTGCTGCTCGGGCTCCCGCAGCCGTGGTTCCACGTGGTCACCTGGGTCGTCATCGCCACGGTGTCGGTGTTCCTGCACGAGATGGGCCACGCCATCGCCTTCCGGGCCTACGGCGTGAAGCCGAGCATCCTGTTGCACGGGTTCGGTGGTCTCACCAGCGGCTCGGGGGAGCTGACCTCACGGCAGCGCATCGTCGTGAGCCTCGCCGGACCGTTCTCCGCCCTGCTCCTGTTCGGCGTGCCGGCCCTGCTGCTCGAGTGGTCCGGGGCGTTCCCGACGGGCGACGCCAGCGTGGTCCTGCGCCAGGTGATCTGGATCAACGTGGGCTGGTCGATCCTGAACCTCATCCCGGTGCTGCCGCTCGACGGCGGCCAGGTCTTCCTCGACGTGTGCGACATCTGCACCGGCGGCCGCGGCCGGCGGGCCGCGGAGATCGTCTCGGTCGTGGTGGCCGGCGTGCTGGCGGTCTTCGCCATCGCCAACGGCTTCCTGTTCGGGGCGGTGATGGCCGGTGGCTTCGCCGCCCTCAACCTGAACCAGCTCCGCCAGGTCCGCCAGGACGAGCTCATCGACCGGCTCGCGGTCGCTCACCGGGCCCTCCTCGAGCACCGTCCCGACGAGGCCCGTGCCGTCGCCGAGGAGGTCCTCCGCAAGCGTCCGCAGGGCTCCACGCTCTCGTGGGCGGCCGAGCTGCTGGGGTGGGCCCACCTCATGCAGGGCGACGTGCAGGGTGCCGAGCCGGCCGCCGCCGCCGCGGCGCCGTTGATCATCCCGTCGTCGTCGTTGCGGGGCGCCGTGGCCCTGGCCGACGGGCGGCGCGACGAGGGCGTGTCGGTGATGGCGTGGGTGTTCGCCCACGACGTGGCCCGTCCGCCCAAGAGCCTGGCGGCGGTGGCCGTCGGCGGCACGGGCACCGCCTCGGCGGTGGCCCACGAGCTGGTGCTGATGGGCGACGAGGGCCACCAGGGCGCCGTGCTGCTGCGCGACCTGCTGGCCTACGCGGGCTACCACGAGGCCGCCGCGCAGGTGGCCGCCGTGCTCGCACCCCAGGCCTGACCGGGCCGATCGACCACCCGGCCGACGCCGGAGCGTCAGTCGCTGTCGGGGATCGTGGGGGGCGCCGGCCCCGTCGGCGCCGCCTTCGGGGCGGGGATGCCGTACATCGCCAGGTTCGAGACGCTGGGGTGGGCGGCGCCCGCCGGCCCGGCGGCGAAGGCCCGCAGGATGTTCTCGGTCACCTTGGCCAGCTTGCAGCGCTGCTCGGTGGGCGGGGCGGGCGGGCAGTCGATGTCGAGCTGGGGTGACCAGCCGAACGTGCCCGCCGAGAACACGCCGGCGCCGCTCGGGGCGGAGTACCAGGTGGAGTCCGCGTAGCTCTTGAGCCCCTTGCAGTCGACCGGCGAGTGGGCGAGCACCTGGATGTTCTCCGGCGTCGGCACTCCGGCGGTGACGCGGTCGTACTCGTTGCCGACCATCCCGGGCACGCGCTCGCCCTTGGTGAATCCGGAGCCCTCGAACATCCACATCGTGGGGTCGCCGACCACCCAGTCGGCGTCGACCGGGTTGCACTCGTAGTAGTTGCCGATGAGCGAGCTCTCGGGGTTGGCGGCGGGAGCCTCGCGGAAGCTGGTGGTGACGCGTGTCGGGTCGATGCCGTTCAGCGGGTCGCGGGAGGCGTCGCGGTAGTTCACCTCGTGGCGCGACGGTCCGTTGGCGGACGGCTCGAGGCGGATGCGCCGGTAGATGTTGTTGGCCCCGAAGAAGCCGAGGTTCACGCCGGCGTCGCGGGCGGCCTCGAGGTTCTGGCGCATCTCGACCGTGTAGTACTCGTCGTGCCCGGGGATGACGACGGCCTTGTGGTTGGTGGCCAGCTCGCCCCGCTCGTGGAGGTCGATGTCGGTCCAGTACGACACGTCGAGGCCGAGGCGCTCGACGAGGTAGATGAACTCGTACTCGCGGCCGAGGAACTCGCCGCTGCCGTTGCCGGTGTAGGGGCGGTCGAAGCTCACGACGTCGGCCCGGCCGTTGTTGCCCTGGTAGAGGCTGGCGCCACCCCAGCCGTTGTAGGCCTGCCAGGTGGTGACCGCGCTCTGCATGAGGATGCCGGACCGGCTGCCGTCGTCGCGGATCACCATCGGCACGTAGTTGGCGCCGCCGTCGCTGCTCTCGAGCCGCAGCAGGTACTGGCCGGGCGGCCAGGTGGCGTCGGTGGTGACGGTGAGCGAGGTCGCCCACGGCGCCGACCACGTCTTGGTGGCGGGGTCGTCGAGCACGGCCGCCGGCTGGGCCGTGCCCGGCAGGAGGTCGCTGCGCCACACGAGGCGGGCGCCCTCGCCGCCGTACCAGCCGATGCGGTAGGCCGACACCATCCACGACGGGGCCTTGGTGGACACCTTCAGGTCGAACGAGCCACCGAAGTCGACGCTCGTGGTGCTGGCATAGCCCGAGATGCGGTCCCACATCGAGCGGTCATCGGGGATGGTCCACTCCTTCGAGCCCGGCTTGGCGTTCTCGGCGGCGACCCACCCGTCGCCTCGGTAGGCCTCGATGGGGTCGGCGGGCACGGTGGTCGGGTCGGCCGAGCCGCTGGCGCCGGTGGACGACGCCGTGTCGGCCGAGTCGTCGCCCCCGCCCCAGGGCCGCACGACCAGGAGGCCGGCGACCACGAGCGCGACGACGAGGACGCCGATGACGATCGGGGCCTTCGATCGACCCGGTCGCTGCGGCCGGGGATCCGGCTCCTTCGCGTGCTTCACCGGGGCGGCAGGCTAGGCCAGGCCACGGGCCCCGCTGACGCGGCCGGGCACGTGTTCACCCGGCGGTGGTGCCTGCGTCCTCGGCGGTGCGCCTCGCCCAGCGGTAGTCGGCCTTGCCGGCGGGGGAGCGCACGACGTGGTCGACGAACACGATGGCCTTTGGGAGCTTGTAGCGGGCGATGTGGTGCTCGCACTCGGTGAGGAGGTCGTCGGGCGAGGCGGTGAAGCCCTCGCGCAGCTGGACGACGGCCACGACCTCCTGGCCCCACCGCTCGGAGGGCCGGCCGGTGACGACGGCGTCGTAGACCGCGGGGTGGTGGGCCAGGGCGGCCTCGACCTCCTCGGCGAAGATCTTCTCGCCTCCCGAGTTGATGGTGACCGAGTCGCGGCCGTGCAGCTCGAGCAGGCCGTCGGCGGTCACCCGGGCCCGGTCGCCTGGCACCGAGTAGCGGACGCCCTCGATGGTCGGGAAGGTGCGGGCGGTCTTGGCCTCGTCGCCGAGGTAGCCGAGTGGCACCCGTCCGGTCTGGGCCAGCCAGCCGAGCTCGTCGGTGCCCGGCTCGAGCAGGTGGGTGAGGTCCTCCGACGCGATCGCCATGCCCTGGCCCGGCGTGAAGGTGCCGGTGGTGACCGGTGCGCCGGCGCCGGTGATCTGGCTGGCCTGGGTGCCCGTCTCCGAGGAGCCGAGGCCGTCCATGATGGCCATGCCCGGGATGCGGTCGAGCAGGCCCGCCTTCACCGGTGCCGAGAGCGCGGCGCCGCCGCTGACGAGCAGCACGAGCGACGAGAGGTCGTAGGACCCCCGGTCGAAGGCGTCGAGCAGCGGGCGACCGAAGGCGTCGCCGACGATGAGCACGATGCTCACCGACTCGCGCTCGACCGTGGCCCACACGTCGGCCGGGTCGAACGTGGCGGTGTTCTCCTGGATCACGATGGTGTTGCCCTGGCCGAGCGCGTTGATCGCCAGCCAGTGGGCGGCGCCGTGCATGAACGGCGCCGCTGGGAGCACGCGGCTGCCGCCGTTGCGGGCGTTCTCGACGATGGCGGCGAGGTCGGGCCACTCCTCGCCGGTGGCGAGCTGGCGCCCGCCGAGGGCCGCCGGGTAGATGTCGGCCTGGCGCCACAGCACGCCCTTCGGCATGCCGGTGGTGCCGCCCGTGTAGAGCATGTACAGGTCGTCGGGCGACGGCTCCTCGGCCGGTGGCGCGGCGTGCACGGAGCCGAGGGCGTCGTCGTACCAACGGGCGTCGGGCAGCAGGCCGATGCCGCTGGCGTCGGGCACCTGGAGCAGCAGCTGCAGGTCCGGGAGCTCGGCGCGGACCTCGGCCAGCAACGGGGCGAAGGTCGAGTGGTAGACGATGCCCCGGGCCTTCGAGTCGGTGAGGAGGTACCGCAGCTCCTCGGCGACGTAGCGGTAGTTCACGTTGAACGGAGCCACCCGGGCGGCGTAGGCGCCGAACATGCCCTCGAGGTACTCCGCTCCGTTGTGGAGGTAGAGGGCGAGGTGGTCCTGGCCCGACTCCCACGGCTCCAGCTCGGCCCGCTCGCGGTGGGCGCCGAGGCCGGCCTGGGTGAGCACGGCGGCCAGGCGGTCGACCCGCTCGAGCAGTCGGCCGAACGTGAGCCGCTCGCCTCGGTGGACGACCGCATCGCGGTCGGGCACGGCCTCGGCCACGCCCCGCAGGACCTGCGCCAGGTTGAACTCCATCACGACCCCCTGTCGACCAGACCCCCCTGGTCGTGGGGCGGGATCGTACAAGCGCTGGCGCGAGACGTCGCGCCCGGGGTCAGCGGAACCAGATGCGCTGGTAGTCGCGGCTCATCGGGTGGACGAGCAGGGCGAACAGTGCGACCGGGAAGACGAGGCTGATCAGGAAGCTGATGTTCAGGATCGAGCTGACACCGTCGGAGAGCACGATGAGGACGGCGGGGACGAGCGCCAGCGCCGCCACCGTGACCGCCAGGCGGTAGCCCCACTTCTTCTCGTTGGCGATGCCGAACCCGCCGGCGGCCTGGCCGGCGACGATGAGCAGCCCGAACGGCGGGAGCCAGAAGATCTGGCCGAAGAGCACGCCGAAGACGGCCTCGATGTAGAGCAGGAAGACGGCGATCTGAAGGGTCTGGGGCTGGGTGGGGTTCGTCCAGCGGCGGGTCTCCATGCGCAACAGTGTGGCAGTGACCATGGTCGGACCACACGCGCGGGCGACGGATGTCGCAGTTGTGGTGCTCGCCGCGGGTGCCGGGCGGCGCCTGGCCCCGCTCTCCGACCTGCGGCCCAAGCCCCTGTGCCCGGTGGCGAACCGGGCGCTGATCGACCTCGCCCTCGACCGGGTCGCCGCCCTCGGCGCGCCCACTGCGGTGAACCTCCACCACGGGGCAGATGCCGTCCGCGCCCACCTGGTCGCGTCGGGTCGCGTCGACGTCCACCTCTCGGAGGAGCAGCCCCAGGCCCTCGGCACGGCCGGGGCGGTGGGGGCGTTGCGGAGCTGGCTCGACGGGCGCGACGTGCTGATCGTCAACGCCGACACGTGGGCGCCGGGCGACCTCGGCCCGTTCGTCGCTGCATGGGACCACGCCCGACCGAGCGTGCTCGTGCACGCCAGCGCCACGTTCGGGCCGCGGGCGGGGGTCGTGGCCAGCCTCCTGCCGTGGGCCGAGGCCCGACGGCTCGAGCCGGTGCCGACCGGGCTCTACGAGGTCGTGTGGCGCCGCTGCCACGAGGCCGGCGCGCTCGACGCGGTGCGCCACGATGGCCCCTTCGTCGACTGCGGCACCCCCACCGACTACCTGGAGGCCAACCTCGCGGCGGCAGCGCGGGCCGGCGGCCCGGTGGTGGCCCCGACCGCGACCGTCGTCGGCGCCGGCTCGGTTGAGGGCCACTCCGTCGTCGGGGCGGGGGCGGTCGTCGCGGGCCGGGTCGAGGACTCCGTGGTGTGGCCGGGGGTGCGGGTCGGTCCCGACGAGGTGCTGGTGCGCTCGGTGCGGGCGCGCGCCGGCCTCACCCTGGGGCCGCTCGACGCACCGTCGGCGCCGCCAGGGTGACTTCGTGGTTGGCGCGGAGCTGACCGCAGGCCGCGTCGATGTCGTTGCCCCGGTTCGCCCTCACGGTGGCGTTCACGCCGAGGTCGCGCAGGTGGTCTCGGAACGCCACGACCCGCTCGGGCGGCGAGCCGGTGGTGGGCCAGCCCGGCGTGGCGTTGAGCGGGATGAGGTTCACGTGGGCGCGCAGGCGGCGGGCGGCGGCGGCCAGCTCGTCGGCGTCGGAGCCGCGGTCGTTCACCCCGTCGATCAGCGCCCACTCGAACGACAGGCGCCGGTTCTTCACCCTCAGGTAGTCGGCGCAGGCGGCGTAGAGCTCGGCGAGCGGGTAGCGCCTGTTGATCGGCACCAGCTCGTCGCGGAGCTCGTCGTTGGCCGCGTGGAGCGACACCGCCAGGTTCACCGGCAGGTCCTCGTCGGCCATGCGTCGGATGCCCGGGACGATGCCCACCGTCGAGAGGGTGAGGTGCCGGGCCGAGAGGCCGAGGTCGCCGTGGATGCGCCGGATGGCCTCCCACACGCGGTCGTAGTTGGCCATGGGCTCGCCCATGCCCATGAACACGATGTTCGAGAGGCGCCGCGGGGTGGGGCCCGCTGCCGAGGTGCGGGCGGCCCGCACGACCTGCTCGACGATCTCGCCGACGGTGAGGTTCCGCTCGTAGCCCGCCTGGCCCGTGGCGCAGAAGCCGCAGGCCATCGCGCAGCCGGCCTGGGTGCTCACGCACGCCGTGGAGCGGTCGGGGTAGTGCATCAGCACCGTCTCGACGCTGGCGCCGCCGTCGAGGTCCCACAGCCACTTCACCGTGTCGCCGCCCTCGCTCGTCGACTCGGCGGCAGGGGTCAGCGCGAACGGCAGCTCGGCGGCCAGCCGGGCGCGCAGGGCCTTGGGGAGGGTGGTCATCTCCTCGGGGGAGAGGCGCTGCTCGTAGAGACCGGCCCAGACCTGGTCGAGGCGGTAGCGCGGCTCGCCGTCGAGCACGCCGGCGAGCTCGTCGCGCGTGAGGTCGTAGAGGGTGGGGGCCACCCGTTCAGGCTACGGGCGGGGGCGTGCCCTCGGCGGCCCACCAGCGGTGGGCGCTGTGCACGGTGAAGCCGAGGCCGTCGTACAGGCCCCGGGCGGCATCGTTGGTGCCCTCGACGTGGAGCATGCCGACGGTGAGCCCCTGGCGGGCCAGGTGGTCGAGGCCGGCGAGGGTCAACGCCCGGCCCAGGCCGATGCCGGTGAAGTCCGGGTCGGCGGCGATCACGTAGATCTCGCCCATCGCCGGCTCCTGGTCGGTGGCGGGGTGCACCTTGGTCCAGCAGAACCCGGCGAGGCGTCCGTCGCGCTCGTGGAGCAGGAAGCCGTCGGCGTCGAACCACGGTTCGGCCTCGTTGCGGCGCAGGTCGTCGGCCGTCCACCCCGACTGGTCGGGGTGCCAACGGAACGCCCGGTTGTTGACCGCGAGGAACGCGTCGTCGTCGAGCCCGGGCCGGAACGACCGCACGACGAGCGGCGGGGGAGGGTCGGCGGGCAGTGGGCGGCGCAGCTGCAGCACCTCGCGGACCAACACCAGCCCGGCCTCGGCGGCGGCGCGCCCGTCGTCGTCGGTCGCCGGCTCGGCCTCGACCATGACCAGGTGCCCGTCGCTGTCCCTCGTCTCGGTCCGCACGGCGGCGAAGGCTACCGGTGCGGCACCGGTCCTCGGGCCGGTTCGATCGGCGGCGGCGCCCGGTAGTGTCGGCGCCCGATGCCTCGACCTCGTACAGCCAAGGGCCGGGCCCGGGAGACCTTCGACCGGCTCGTCCTCGAGTACCCCGACGCCCACTGCGAGCTCGACCACCGCAACCCCTACGAGCTGCTGGCCGCCACGATCCTGTCGGCGCAGTGCACCGACGCCCGGGTGAACATGGTGACGCCCGCGCTGTTCGCCCGGTACCCGACGCCGGAGGACCTCGCCGTCGCCCGCCCCGACGACGTCGAGGAACTGGTGCGCAGCACCGGCTTCTACAAGAACAAGACCAAGTCGCTCATCGGCATGGCCCAGGCCCTGGTCGACCGCTACGGCGGCGAGGTGCCCTCCGCGATGAAGGACCTCGTGTCGGTGCCGGGCGTCGGGCGCAAGACCGCGAACGTCGTGCGCAGCGTCGCCATGGACCTTCCCGGCCTGCCGGTCGACACCCACGTGGGTCGGCTGTCGTTGCGCCTCGGCCTCACCACCGAGACCGACCCGGTCAAGGTCGAGCTCGAGCTCAACCCGATGGTCCCGGCCGCGAAACGGGGGCTGTTCTCGCTGCTGTTGATCCTCCACGGCCGTCGGGTGTGCGTCGCCCGCAAGCCGCGGTGCGAACAGTGCGTGCTCAACGATTTCTGTCCAGCGTCGAAGGTCTGACACCGCATCCGCCGCCCTGACCTGGGACGACTCGTCAAAGTGAGTGGTTCTCGACCGTCGGCGCGCAGAGGGTTTCGGTCACGCAGCGTGTTCACCAGGATCTTTGACGACCGGCCCTGTCAGACTTGTCCGGAATTTTGACGTTCCGACGTTCCTCCGGGTCGGCGGCCGCGCTATGTTGTGAGGACCAGGTTCCCGCCACCTGGTATGGCGACACACACTGGGATCCGCCGCCCAAGTGTCGCCCTGCCGACGCCCCTCTCGAGGGGCGTCGGCTTCTTTTTCGGGTCAGGTCGTCCGGTTGCGCTCAGCCCGCCCGGATCGGACGCCCCGACCGGGCTGTGGGAGGCTCGCCGCCGTGGAGAACCGACGAGCCGTCCTGTCCAGTGCGTCCACCACGCTCGAGGAGCTGGTCGTGCGCATGGCCGAGGCCGGTGAAGAGGCCAACGCCGCAGGCGAGGAGAGCCTGGCCCACGACCTGTTCGAGGTCGAGCGCACGCTGCGCATGGCTCATCGCCGGCTCGACGGCGTCAACCGCCGGCTGCGCTGACCGGCCCGAACCCGTGCCGGTGGCCGCCCGGCTGGCCGCTAGCGTCTGGCGACGTGCTGAACCGTCTGGACCTCCGTGGCCGCACCGGCGCCGCCCTCACGGCCGGGCTGCCGCGACCCGACCCCGGCGGCGAGGGCCCCGTGGCCGCCGTCCAGGCGATCGTGGCCGACGTGCGGGCCCGGGGTGACGAGGCCCTGAGGGAGTACACCGAGCGCTTCGACGGCGTCCGCTCCGAGGCGTTCCTCGTGCCGGCCGACGAGGTTCGCGCCGCGCTGGACGCGGCACCGCCCGAGCTGGTCGCCGCCCTCACCGAGGCGCGTGACGCCGTGCGCGAGTTCCACGAGTCCCAGCTGCGACCCGACCACACCTTCCGCCGGGGTGGCATCACCGTCCGGGGCCGGTCGGTGCCCGTCGACCGGGCCGGCTGCTACGTGCCCGGGGGCCGCGGCTCCTATCCCTCCTCGGTGCTGATGACCGCGGTGCCGGCGCGCGTCGCCGGTGTGCCCGAGGTCGTGCTGTGCGTCCCGCCCGACCGTGAGACCGGCCGGGTCGCCACGTCCACGCTGGCCGCCGCCGCCCTCGCCGGGGTCGACGAGGTCTACGCGGTGGGAGGGGCCCAGGCCATCGCCGCCATGGCCTACGGCACCGACACCATCCGCCCGGTCGACGTCATCGCCGGCCCGGGCAACGTCTACGTCGCCCTGGCCAAGAGGGAGGTCGCCGGTCAGGTCGGTGTGCCCATGGCCTTCGCCGGGCCGTCGGAGATCGTCGTCGTGGCCGACGCCACCGCCCCGGTCGACTACGCCGCCATCGACCTCATGGTGCAGGCCGAGCACGGGCCCGACGGCCTGGCCTGGTTCGTCACGTGGGACGAACAGGTCGCCGACGCCGTCGACGCCGCCCTCGTGCGCCTCGTCGCCGAGGCTCCCCGGTCGGCCGAGATCACCTCGACCTTCGCCCAGGGCGGGTTCTGCGCACTGGTCGACGGGCCCGAGGCCGCCATGGCCGTGGTCAACCACGTCGCTCCCGAGCACCTCGAGATCATCACCGCCGACCCCGAGGCCCTGGTGCCGCTGGTGCGCCACGCCGGTGCCGTGTTCCTCGGCCCGTTGGCCCCCGCGTCGATCGGCGACTACGTCGCCGGGCCGAGCCACGTGCTGCCCACGTTCGGCAGCGCCCGCTACGGCAGCGCCCTCACCGTCGACGACTTCGTCAAGCAGGTGCACGTCGTCGACGTCGACCGCGCCGGCTTCGCCTCCGCTGCGCCCGTCGTGGCCGCCATCGCCGACGCCGAGGGCTTCGCCACCCACGCCGAGTCGGTCCGTCTCCGGCAGCGCCGCCTCGCCGACGAGGGGAGCGGCTCGTGATCCGCCCCCGCGACGACGTGGCCCTCATGGAGGGGTACCACTCGCCCCAGCTCGACGTCACCGTCCGGCTCAACACCAACGAGTCACCCGAGCCGCCGCCGGCCGAGTGGTCGCGCCAGCTCGCCCGCGCCGCCGAGTCCATCGACTGGCACCGGTACCCCGACCGCGCCGCCACGCAGCTGCGCACGGCCATCGGTGCCCTGCACGGCGTCGGCCCCGAGCAGGTCTTCGCCGCCAACGGCTCCAACGAGGTCATCCAGACCGTCCTGCTGACCTACGGCGGGCCTGGCCGCACGGCAGCGGTCTGGGAGCCCACCTACGCCCTGCACTCGCACATCGCCCGCCTCACCGGCACCGCGGTGGCCGAGGGTGAGCGGGCCGACGACTTCTCGACCGACCTCGACGAGGTCCGCCGGGTGGTGTCGCTCGTCGAGCCGTCTGTCGCGTTCCTCTGCTCGCCCAACAACCCGACCGGCATCGTCGACGACGAGGCCACCGTGCGGGCCACCCTCGAGATGGTCGACGCCTGCGACGGCCTGCTCGTGGTCGACGAGGCCTACGGGCAGTTCGCCCCGTGGTCGGCGCTGGGCCTCGTCGCCGACGACGTGCCCCTGGTGGTCAGCCGCACGTTCTCCAAGACCTGGTCGATGGCGGCGGCCCGCCTCGGCTACCTGGTCGGTCCGGCCGAGATCGTCGCCGAGCTCGAGAAGGTCGTGCTCCCGTACCACCTCGACGCCCTCAAGCAGGCCGCTGGCTGCCTCGCCCTCGACCACGTCGCCGACATGGACGACCGCGTGGCCCGGCTGGTCGAGGAGCGCGGCCGCCTGGTCGCCCGCCTGGCCGACCTGCCCGTGCAGGTCTGGCCGTCGGGTGCCAACTTCGTGCTGTTCCGCCCCACCGGCGCCGACGGCTCGGCCGTCTGGCAACAGCTGGTCGACCGTTCCGTGCTCGTCCGCAACTGCTCGTCGTGGCCGCGGCTCGAAGGCTGCCTCCGGGTCACCGTCGGCACCCCCACCGAGGACGACGCGTTCCTCACCGCCCTGGAGGAGATCCTGTCGTGAGCGCCACCCCCACCGACGACGGCCGCCGCGCCGCCACCGTCGCCCGCACCACCTCCGAGACCGACATCGCCATCGAGCTCGACCTCGACGGTGGCAACCGGGTCGAGACCTCCACCGGCATCCCGTTCTTCGACCACATGCTCGCCCAGCTCGGGCGCCACGGCGGCTTCGACCTCGTCGTCCGGGCGGTGGGCGACCTCGAGATCGACGCCCACCACACCGTCGAGGACGTCGGCATCGCGCTGGGCGAGGTCTTCCGGGTCGCCGTCGGCGACAAGCGGGGCGTGCGCCGCTTCGCCTCCAACAGGGTGCCCCTCGACGAGGCCCTCATCGACGTCGCCCTCGACCTGTCCGGACGGCCGTACCTCCACTACGAGGTCGCGTTCCCCGGCCAGAAGATCCTCGGTGACCCGCCCTTCGACCCCCAGCTGGTCGAGGAGTTCTGGCGCGCCTTCGTGACCTCGGCCGCGATCACCCTGCACATCACCTCGGTGCGCGGCGTCAACACCCACCACCTCATCGAGGCCACCTTCAAGGCCGTCGCCCGGTCGCTGCGCGACGCGGTGTCGGTCGAGGGCGGGGGAGTCCCCTCCACCAAGGGCGTGCTGTGAGCGACGGCGCCGACCGCCCGCTGGTGGCGGTGCTCGACTACGGCATCGGCAACCTGCGGTCGGCTCAGAAGGCGCTCGAGCACGTGGGCGCCGACGCCCGGCTCACGTCCGACCACGGCCTCATCCGCGACGCCGCCGCGGTCGTGCTGCCCGGTGTGGGCGCGTTCGGCGCGTGCATGGA
The DNA here is from genome assembly GCA_965279255.1 of Acidimicrobiales bacterium. GTDB lineage: Bacteria > Actinomycetota > Acidimicrobiia > Acidimicrobiales > Acidimicrobilacustridaceae > CAMFLJ01. The sequence continues at coordinate 2,019,579 of OZ257146.1, read as the reverse complement.
CGCCCTCCACGGCTCGGGCCTCGCCGACGAGGCCGTCGCCGCATCGGGCGACGGTCGCCCGTTCCTCGGCATCTGCGTCGGGATGCAGCTCCTCTACGAGGGCTCCGAGGAGTCGCCCGGGGTGGCCGGCCTCGGCGTGCTCTCCGGCACGTTGCGCCTGCTCCCCGACACCGTGAAGCGGCCGCAGATGCAGTGGAACCTGCTCGACATCCGTCGGCCGTCGGGCCTGTTCGACGGCGTCGACGACCCCGTGTGGGTCTACTTCGTGCACTCCTACGCCGCCGCCGCCGACGACCCCACCGTCGTGGCCACCTGCGACTACGGCGGCCCCGTCGCCGCCGCCGTCGAGCGGGGCTCGCTCTGGGCCACCCAGTTCCACCCCGAGAAGTCCGGGGCCACCGGCCTGGCGATCCTCGGCCGCTTCGTCGCGGCCGCCGCCGGCACGGCCGCGGCAGCCCCCTCTGCACAGGAGTCCCTCTGATGGAGCTCTACCCCGCGATCGACCTCCGCGACGGCCGCGCCGTGCGCCTCTACCAGGGCGACTACGACCGTGAGACCGTCTACCACGACGACCCCGTCGAGCAGGCCCTCGCCTTCGCCCGCGACGGCGCCCGCTGGATCCACGTCGTCGATCTCGACGCCGCCCGCACCGGCAAGCCGGTCAACCGCGACGTCATCGCCGCCATCGCCCGGGCGGTCGACGTGCCGGTGCAGACCGGTGGCGGCATCCGCGACGAGGACGCCGCCGACGAGCTCTTCGACGCAGGTGTCGCCCGCGTCGTGCTCGGCACCGCCGCCCTCGAGCAGCCGGCGCTCGTGAGCCGCCTGGCATCCCGGATGCCCGTCGCCGTCGGCCTCGACGCCCGGGGTCGCGAGGTCGCGGTTCGGGGTTGGGAGAAGGGCTCGGGCCGCGACCTGCTCGACGTCGCCCGCGAGTTCGCCGACGAGGGCGTCGCCGCCCTCATCGTCACCGAGATCGGGCGCGACGGCACCCTCGCCGGCCCCGACCTCGACGGACTCTCCGAGGTCCTCGACGCCGTCGAGCTGCCGGTCATCGCCTCCGGAGGTGTCGGCACCCTCGACGACCTGCGGACCCTCGACGCCCTGCGCTCGAGCGGCCGCCGGCTCTCGGGGGCCATCGTCGGCCGGGCGCTCTACGAGGGTGCCTTCACCCTCCCCGACGCTCTGGTCGCCGCCGGCTCCTGAGACAGCCGGCGCCCTCGGCCGACCTCCGTACACTGCCGTCATGGACGCCGCCGACTGGAACGCCCGCTACGACACCTCGGAGCTGATCTGGAAGGGCGAGCCCAACCAGTTCCTCCCGCCCGAGGTCGCGGCGCTCACGCCCGGCCGCGCCCTCGACCTGGCCTGCGGCGAGGGCCGCAACGCCGTCTGGCTCGCCACCCAGGGCTGGGACGTCACCGGTGTCGACTTCGCCGGCGTCGGCCTGGCCAAAGCCGAGGCGCTGGCGGCCGACAAGGGCGTGACCGGCACCTGGATCACCGCCGACGCCACCACCTGGGAGCCCGAGCACACCTACGACCTCGTCGTGGTCTTCTACCTCCAGATCCCGGCCGACGAGATGGCCCTCGCCGTGCGCACCGCGGTGCGCTCGATGGCGCCGGGCGGCACGTTCCTGCTGGTGTGCCACGACCTGTTGAACCTCTCGGAGGGCCACGGCGGCCCGCAGGACGCGCGCGTCCTCACCACCGCCGAGGGCATCATCGACGAGCTCGCCGCGGCCGAGCTGGCCCTCGACGTCGAGCTGGTCACCGAGCGGGCCGAGCAGGTCGAGCGCGTCGTGGCCACGCCCGAGGGCGACCGCACGGCCATCGACACCCTGGTGCGGGCCCGCCGGGTCGATGCCGCGCCGGCGGCCGCCGCCGGCACCGGGGCGACGGTGTGAGGACCGCCCGGGTCATCCCCTGCCTCGACGTCGACGCCGGCCGGGTCGTCAAGGGCGTCAACTTCGTCGGTCTGCGCGACGCTGGCGATCCGGTCGAGCTGGCCGCCCGCTACGACGCCGAGGGGGCCGACGAGCTCGTGTTCCTCGACATCACCGCCTCGTCCGACCAGCGCGAGACCATCGTCGACGTCGTGCGGCGCACGGCCGAGCAGGTCTTCATCCCCTTCACCATCGGTGGGGGCATCCGCACGGTCGACGACGCCCGGCGACTGCTGCGCGCCGGCGCCGACAAGGTCTCGGTGAACACCGCGGCCGTCGACCGGCCCGAGCTCATCTCCGAGATCGCGGCGGAGTTCGGCAACCAGTGCGTGGTGGTCGCCATCGACGCCCGCGGTCGGCGCAACGCCGATGGTGAGCCGACGAAGGGGTGGGAGGTCTACACCCACGGGGGCCGCACGCCCACCGGCACCGACGTCGTCGAGTGGGCCCAGCGGGCCGAGTCGCTCGGGGCCGGCGAGATCCTGCTCACCTCGATGGACCGCGACGGCACCCGCGACGGCTTCGACACCGAGCTCACCTCGGCCGTCGCCGACGCGGTCGGTGTGCCCGTCATCGCCTCCGGCGGTGTCGGCACCCTCGAGCACCTGGTCGAAGGGGTCACCGAGGGCGGCGCCGACGCCGTGCTGGCCGCCTCGATCTTCCACTTCGGCGAGCACACGGTGCACGAGGCCAAGGCCCACATGACCGCCGCCGGCGTCACCGTCCGCCCCTAGCCCGAGCCCGAGCCCCCTCCCTTCCTCGGAAACGGTGCGCGGTTGGCGTGCTGGGGCGCGCCGGATGCGCACCGTTTCGCGGAGTGGGTCGGCTCAGGCGAGGGAGGCGGCGAAGGCGGCCACGAGGCGGGCGGCCTTCTCGGTGCGGCCGACCAGGAAGTGGTCGGCGCCCGGCACCGCCTCGACGGTGGTGTTGAGCCATCCGGCGGTGGCCTCGCGGGCCGCGTCGGGGGCCCGGAACTGGTCGTGCTCGGGCACGATCAGCAGCTTCGGACGGGGGTCGGAGCCCGCCGCCGCCGTGAGCTCCTCCAACGGGAGCACCCGCAGGGGAGGGGCGATCGCCGCCCATCCGTCGATGCGGGGGTCGGTCAGCGAGAGCGACACGTCGCCCCCGAACGACCAGCCCGACAACACCAGCGGCCGCTGGGGCCACAGGTCTGTCATGGCCGTGAGGGCGGCGATGACGTCGGCCCCCTCGGTGCGCCCGTGACCGTGCTCGCCGTCGGAGTTGCCGACGCCCCGGAAGTTGAAGCGGAGGGCCGCCAGGCCCCGCTGGGGGAGGAGCCGGAACAGCTCGGAGGTCACCAGCGACGCCATCGAGCCGCCCTGCGCAGGATGGGGGTGGGCGAGCACGACCGCGCCCGTGACGGCGTCGTCGCCGCCGGCGCCCGCGGCGGGCAGTCGCACCTCGGCCTCGAGGGTGAGGCCGTCGTCGGTGGTGATGGTCAGGGTGCGGGTCTCGGTGTCGTCGGCCACGGCCGCAGACGGTACCGTCAGCTCGTGACCTCACCGCAGACCGGCGACCACGCCGCCGAGGCCGCAGGGCCCGACGACAAGCTCCCCATCAAGATGCTGAACGACCGCATCCTGGTGCGCATGGGCGGTGCCGAGGGCGAGCGCCGCTCCACCGGCGGCATCCTCATCCCCGCCACGGCCCAGATGGGCAAGCGCCTGGTGTGGGCGGCCATCGTGGCGGTCGGCCCCAACGTGCGGTCGATGGAGCCGGGCGACCAGGTGCTGTTCAACCCCGAGGACCGCTACGAGGTCGAGGTGCGGGGCGACGACTACATCATCCTGCGCGAGCGCGACATCCACGCCGTGGCCGCCGAGCGCCTCGAGCTCGGCAGCACCGGCCTCTACCTGTAGGCCGGCAACCCGTTTCGGGGCCCGCCGCCGCCGCCGGTAGCGTGGGCGCCATGCCGGTCAGCACCCCCATCACCGTCACCGACGAGCAGCTCGCCCTCGTCACCTACAACTCCGACGGGCTCGTCCCGGCCATCGTGCAGGAGGAAGGCACCGGCAAGGTGCTGATGATGGCGTGGATGAACGAGGAGTCCCTGGCCCGCACCTTCGCCGAGGGGCGCACCGTGTTCTGGAGCCGCTCCCGCCAGGAGCTGTGGCGCAAGGGCGACACCTCCGGCGACCGCCAGTTCGTGCGCGAGGCCTACTACGACTGCGACGGCGACACGCTGCTGTTCGTCGTCGAGCAGGAGGGCAACGGGGCCTGCCACACCGGCAACTACTCGTGCTTCTTCCGGGCGTTCGGCCCCGACGAGACCACCAGCTCCGACGTCCGCGAAGCCTGACCACGTGCTCCGTCCCACCCGCGACGAGTTCCACCGCCTCGCCGCCGAGCACACCGTCGTGCCCGTGTGGCGCGAGCTGCTGGCCGACCTGATCACGCCGGTCGCCGCCTTCGCCCGGCTCTGCGGCGACGACCAGCCGGGCTTCCTGTTCGAGTCGGTCGAGCACGGCGAGCGCTGGAGCCGGTGGTCGTTCGTGGGCCGCAACCCGCTCGCCACCCTGGTGCTGCGCGACGGCGTGCTCGAGGTCACCGGCGACCTGCCCGAGGGCATGCCCACCGACCAGGGCATCCTCACCGCCGTCGAGTGGATGCTCGAGCGCTACCGCTCACCCGTGCTCGACGACCTGCCCCCGCTGCACGGTGGCCTCGTCGGCTACCTCGGCTACGACGTCGTCCGCGAGGTCGAGCGCCTCCCCGACGTCCCCCACGACGCCACCGGGTACCCCGACGCCGCGCTCTCGGTCATCGGCCAGCTGGCCGCCTTCGACCACTTCCGCCAGCGGGTCACCCTCATCGACAACGTGCTGCTGCCCGACGGCGCCGACGAGGCGACGGTCGACCGCCTCTACGACGAGGCCCTCATCCGCCTCGACCGCCTCGCCATCGACGGTGCCCGCCCGCTGGCGGAGCCGATGGTCGAGCCGCCGGACCGCGATCCGCAGCTGCCCGAGGTGAAGGGCTCGGTCACCGCCGAGCAGTACGGCATGGCCGTCGAGGTCGCCAAGGAGCACATCCTCGCCGGCGACATCTTCCAGGTGGTGCTGTCGCAGCGCTTCTCGTTCCCGCTCGAGGCCGACCCGTTCGACTTCTACCGGGTGCTGCGCCAGGTCAACCCCAGCCCGTACATGTACTTCGTGCGCACGCCCGAGCTGAGCCTGGCCGGGTCGTCGCCCGAGCCGATGGTGAAGCTGGTCGACGGCCAGGTCATCTCCCGGCCCATCGCCGGCACCCGCCGTCGGGGCGCCACCGACGAGGACGACCGCCGGCTCGGGGCCGAGCTGCGCGAGCACCCCAAGGAGATCGCCGAGCACGTGATGCTGGTCGACCTCGCCCGCAACGACGTCGGCCGGGTCGTGAAGTTCGGCACCGAGAAGCTCGACGAGATGATGGTGCTCGAGCGCTACAGCCACGTGATGCACCTCACCTCGCAGGTGTCGGGTGAGCTCGCCGACGGGAAGACCCCGATCGACGTGCTGCGGGCCACGCTGCCCGCCGGCACCGTGTCGGGAGCCCCCAAGGTGCGGGCGATGGAGATCATCGACGCCCTCGAGCCGGTCAAGCGGGGCCCGTACGCCGGCGTGGTCGGCTACATCGACTTCTCCGGCACCATCGACACCGCCATCGCCATCCGCACGCTGGTGGTCGGGGCCGACGGCGTGGCCCACGTGCAGGCCGGGGCCGGCATCGTGGTCGACTCCGTGCCCGAGCACGAGGACCTCGAGTGCCACAACAAGGCCGCCGCCCTGCTGTCGGCCGTGCCCGGCGCCCGGCGGATGACCGCCCAGCGCAAGGGCGCCACCCCCACCCAGCACTGACGCCCCGCGGAAAGCTGGCTCACCCGCTGCGGCGGGCTGTACGACGTGAGCCACCTTTCGATGAACGGCCGAAAGCTGGCTCACCTGCTGCGGCCGGCTGTACGAGGTGAGCCACCTTTCCGGGTCGGGGGAGTGAGCGGGCGGGGGAGCTGAGAGACTGGGCACCATGTCCGACCCGATCAACGACCTGGCCGCCGAGTACGACCGCTTCGAGCGCGAGGGCGGCATGGCCTCGATCGAGCGCGACGTCGTCACGGTCATCGGCCCCGACGCTGGCCGTTACCTCCAGGGCCAGCTCAGCCAGGAGGTCGTGGCGCTGCCCGACGGCGGCTCGACCTGGTCGCTGCTCCTCCAGCCCAACGGCAAGGTCGACGCCTGGCTCCGCGTCACCCGCCGCAGCGACGAGGACTACGTGCTCGACGTCGACGCCGGGTTCGGCGCCGCCGTCGTCGCCCGGCTGAACCGCTTCCTCCTGCGCACCAAGGCCGAGATCTCCGCCCCGCGGACGGTGGAGGGATACGCATACCGCGCCGCTATGGGCGCAGTCGCGCCGATCGATGCGGCCGAGCCCACCGCGCCGGTTCGTGCCGTCCCGGCGGTCGGCCCCGGGGTCGTCGGCTCCGACAGCTTCACCCTGTCCGATCCCGGCCTGGACGCATTCCCGCCGGTGATCGTCGGTGCTGGTCCGATGAGCGAGTCGAACCAGGTGTCCGCCGACACCTACGAGCGGTACCGCATCGCTCACGCGGTGCCGGCCATGGGGGCCGAGCTCACCGAGGACACCATCCCCGCCGAGGCCGGCCAGTGGCTGATCGACGCCTCGGTCAGCTTCACCAAGGGCTGCTACACCGGCCAGGAGCTCGTCGCCCGCATCGACAGCCGCGGCGGCAACGTGCCGCGGCCGGTGAGGCTGCTCGTCGTCGAGGGCGACTTCCCGGTCGTGCCCGGCGCCGAGGTGCGCCTCGACGGCCAGCCCGTGGGCACCGTCACCAGCTCCACGCCGCCGCTGTCACCCGGCCACCCCGGCCTCCTGCTCGCCCCGCTCGCCCGGTCGGTCTCGGTGGGCTCGACCGTCGAGGTCGAGACGCTGGAGGGCTGGATGCCGGCCGGTGTCGTCGAGCCGCCGTTCGTGGGCCATGCCCCGGCCTGAGCCCACCCACTACGACGTGATCGGGGTCGACCCGACCGCGTCGGCGGCCGAGATCCGCAAGGCCTACCTCCAGCTGGCTCGCGAGCACCATCCCGACTTCCACAGCACGGCGTCCGACGCCTACCGCCTCGCCAACGAGCGGGAGATGCAGCGCATCAACGAGGCATGGGCGGTGCTCAGCGACCCGGGTCGCCGCCAGGCCTACGACGACCGCTACCGGGAGCAGGTGCGCGAAGAGCGCCGGGCCCGTCCGGGTGCGGCGAGCTACGACTTCCGCCCCATCGACGACGGCCCCGACATCGACTACGCGGCCGAGCTCGACGACACTCCGGTGGCGGGCACCGAGGTGTCACGCACCCTCCAGATCCTGCCGGCGGTGCTCCTGCTCGGCGGCGCCTTCGTCTTCGTGGTCGGCGCCCTGGTGAAGCTGGCGCCGCTGGTGGCGATCGGCGCCATCGGCGTGATGCTCGGCCTCCTGGGCTTCCTCGCCGCCCCCGCGATGGCCATCGCCCGCAGCCTGCAAGCCGAGCGCGACCCCTGAGTCGGGTCATCTAGTGTCGGCGCCCATGGCACAGACCTCCCTTTTCGTGAAGATGGTGTTCCAGCCCGGCAAGCGTGACGAGGGCGTCGAGCTCCTCTCGACGATGCTCCCGCAGGTCGAGACCGAGCCGGGCACGCTCGTGTACTCGTTCCACCTCGACTCCGGCGACGAGAACACCGTCTGGATCTTCGAGCTCTACACCGACGGCGACGCCCTCGGCGTCCACGGCGGCAGCGACGCCATCGCCGCCATGTTCGGCAAGATCGGCGGCCTCTTCGCCGAGCCCCCGGTCATGACCATCACCACGCCGGTCGGCGGCAACAAGGGCCTCCCCAGCTGAGCACCTACCTCGACCGCATCCTCGCCGCCCACAGGGCGGCGGCAGCTGCCGACGACCGCCCGCTCGACGACCTCGTCGAGCGGGCGCTCGCGCTGCCCCCGACCCGTGGCTTCCGGGCCGCCCTCGAGGCCGTGGCGGCCGCCGGCGACGTGGCGGTCATCTCCGAGATCAAGCGGGCGTCGCCGTCGAAGGGCCCCCTCTTCCCCGACCTCGACCCGGCCGCGCTGGCGCGGCAGTACGAGGCCGGTGGCGCGGCCTGCCTCTCGGTGCTCACCGACGTGGAGTTCTTCCAGGGCTCACCCGCCGACCTCGCCGCCGCCCGCGAGGCGTGCTCGTTGCCGGTGCTCCGCAAGGACTTCACCGTCGATCCCCGCGACGTCTGCGACGCCCGGCTGATGGGCGCCGACTGCGTGCTGCTCATCGCCGCCGCCCTCGACCAGGGCGAGCTCGAGTCGTTCCTGGCCCTCGGCCGGCGCGTCGGCCTCGACGTGCTGGTCGAGATCCACGACGAGCCCGAGCTCGAGCGGGCCGTGGCCGCCGGCGCCGACCTCGTCGGGGTCAACCAGCGCGACCTCGTCACGTTCCAGGTCGACACGGCCCGCGCCGTGCGCATGGCTCCGCAGATGCCCGCCGGTGTCGTGCGGGTCGCCGAATCGGGCATCACCGGCCCCGACGACGCCCGGGTCCTCGACGCCGCCGGCTACCACGCCGTGCTGGTCGGCGAGCACCTCGTGACCTCGGGCGACCCCACCGCCGGGGTCGCCGCGCTCCGCGCCGCCGCCCGCCCCTGAGCAGGGGTCGCGTCGGGACCTCCGACCCTGGGACAGCCCTCGGGGCGCGGTCGTAAGATCCGCGCCAGCCCACCCCGAGGAGCTCTGATGACCCGCTTCAACCTGCCCGAGAGCCAGCTGCCCTCCGCCTGGTTCAACGTGCTGCCCCGCCTGTCCCCGCCGATGGACCCGCCGTTGCACCCCGGCACCCAGCAGCCGGTCGGCCCCGAGGACCTGGCCCCGCTCTTCCCCATGGCGCTCATCGAGCAGGAGATGTCGCCGACCCCGTGGATCGACATCCCCGGCGAGGTCCTCGACATCCTCAAGCTGTGGCGCCCCACCCCGCTGGTTCGGGCCGAGCGGCTCGAGCAGGCCCTCGGCACGCCGGCGCGCATCTACTTCAAGGACGAGTCCGTGTCGCCCGCCGGCTCGCACAAGCCCAACAGTGCGGTGCCGCAGGCCTTCTACAACAAGCAGGAGGGCATCACCCGTCTCGCCACCGAGACCGGCGCCGGCCAGTGGGGCTCGTCACTCGCCTTCGCCACGGCCCAGTTCGGGATCGAGTGCAAGGTCTACATGGTGCGGGCCAGCTTCGAGCAGAAGCCCTACCGCAAGGTGATGATGGGCCTCTGGGGTGCCGATGTGGTGCCCAGCCCGATCGACGACCCGTCCAGCCCCGGTTCGCTCGGTGCGGCCATCTCCGACGCCGTGCGCGACACCGTCAGCCGCGAGGACACGCACTACGCCCTCGGCTCGGTGCTCAACCACGTGTGCCTGCACCAGACGATCATCGGCCTCGAGGCCAAGGAGCAGCTCGCGCTGGCGGGCGAGGCCCGGCCCGACGTCGTGCTCGCCTCCTGCGGCGGAGGCTCGAACTTCGCCGGCATCTCGTTCCCGTTCCTCGAGGACGCCGACGTGCGCCTCGTGGCGGTCGAGCCGGCGTCGTGCCCCACCCTCACCGAGGGCGAGTTCCGCTACGACTTCGGCGACGTCGCCGGCATGACGCCGTTGATGCCGATGTTCACCCTGGGCCACGACTTCATGCCGCCCTCGATCCACGCCGGTGGCCTGCGCTACCACGGCGACTCGCCGATCGTGTCGCAGCTCCACCGCGACGGCCGGGTCGAGGCCGTGGCCTATCCGCAGGGCAAGGTCTTCGAGGCCGCCATGCAGTTCGCCGTGAGCGAGGGCAAGATCCCCGCCCCCGAGACCGCCCACGCCATCCGGGGCGCCATCGACGAGGCCCTGGCGGCCAAGGAGACCGGCGAGGAGAAGGTGATCCTCTTCAACTACTCCGGGCACGGCCACCTCGACCTCGCCGCCTACGACGACTACCTCAACGGGCGCCTGATCGACGCCTGACCGGGTCGGGCCTCGCCCGATCCCGCACGACCCCGTTCTGGCATGCGTCCTGCACCTCCAGTGGTGCAGGACGCATGCCAGATGCGCGCCTGGGGGTCGGAATTCGGGGAGGGGCAGCCAGGGTCGGGCGGTAGCGTCCGGCCCGTGTTCGTGAAGGTCTGTGGGATCACCAACCCGGAGGACGCCCTCTTCGCCGTGGCGATGGGCGCCAACGCGGTCGGGTTGATCTTCGCCGAGGGGTCACCTCGCCAGGTCACCCCCGACACCGCCCGCGACATCGTGCGTGAGCTGCCCCAGGGCACCCTGGCCGTCGGGGTGTTCCGCGACGAGCGCCCCGAGCGCATCCTCGAGATCGTCGAGCACGCCCGGCTCGGCGGCGTGCAGCTCCACGGCCACGAGACCCCGGCCGAGGCGGCCGTCGTCCGGCGCCGGGTGCCGTTCCTCGTGCAGGCCTTCGGTGCCGACGACCCCCGCCTCGACCGCATCGACGACTACGACGTCGACGCCGTGCTCCTCGACTCCAGCACCCCCGGCTCCGGCGTGGCCTTCGACTGGGAGCTCGCCGAGCGGTTCGTTCCCGGCCGGCGGGTGATCCTCGCCGGTGGCCTCACCCCCGACAACGTCGGCCGTGCGGTGGCCCAGGTGCGGCCGTGGGGGGTCGACGTCGCCAGCGGGGTCGAGGCCTCGCCCGGCCACAAGGACCCGGTCAAGGTCCGGCACTTCGTGGCCAACGCCGCCGAAGCGCTCTCCGAGTTCCCCGCCGCCGACGGCTCCGCGTAGCCTCACCCCGCCGTCCCGGCGTTCCGTCCGTCCCGAGAGGTCTCCCCGTCCCATGGCCCTTCCCGAGCCGTCCCCCAGCGGCCGCTTCGGCGAGTTCGGTGGTCGTTACGTCCCCGAGACGCTTGTCCCCGCCTGCCTCGAGCTGGAGGCCGCCTTCCGTGAGGCCTGGGCCGACACCGCCTTCCGCACCCAGCTCGACGACCTGCTGCGCGACTACGCCGGGCGCCCGTCACCCCTCACCGAGTGCCACCGGCTCTCCGAGGAGCTCGGCGGGGTGCGGATGCTCCTCAAGCGCGAGGACCTCAACCACACCGGCAGCCACAAGATCAACAACGTGCTGGGCCAGGCCCTGCTCGCTCAGCGCATGGGCAAGACCCGCCTGGTGGCCGAGACCGGCGCCGGCCAGCACGGCGTGGCCACCGCCACCGCGGCGGCCCTGCTGGGCATGGAGTGCATGGTCTACATGGGCGAGGTCGACATGGCCCGCCAGGCGCTCAACGTGTTCCGCATGCGCCTGCTGGGCGCCGAGGTCGTGCCCGCCATGTCCGGCAGCCGCACCCTCAAGGACGCGGTCAACGAGGCCATGCGCGACTGGGTCGCCACCGTCGAGAACACCCACTACTGCCTCGGCTCGGTGATGGGCCCGCACCCGTACCCGTGGATGGTGCGCGAGTTCCACACCGTCATCGGCACCGAGTCCCGGGCCCAGTGCGCCAAGCTCCTCGACGGTGGGGTGCCCGACGTGGTCACCGCCTGCGTGGGCGGCGGCTCCAACGCCATCGGGATCTTCAGCGGCTTCGCCGACACCGACGCCGAGCTGGTCGGGGTCGAGCCCGCCGGGGGAGCGGCCGTGGGCCGGGGTGTCCCCGGTGTGGTGCACGGCATGAAGAGCTACCTCATGCAGGACGAGTTCGGTCAGGTGCAGGAGGCCCAGTCGATCTCGGCCGGCCTCGACTACCCGGGCGTCGGCCCCGAGCACAGCCACCTCTCGTCCATCGGTCGGGCCCGCTACGAGCAGGTCACCGACGACGAGGTCATCGACGCCTTCCAGCTGCTCAGCCGCACCGAGGGCATCATCCCCGCCCTCGAGCCGGCCCACGCCCTCGCCTGGGTGAGCCGTGACCGTGAGGCCCTCGCCGGCAAGACCGTGCTGTTGAACCTGTCCGGGCGCGGCGACAAGGACGTCGGCCAGATGATGGAGATCCTCGGATGAGCGCCCCCGCGTCGATCACAGCGGCCGACGAAGGCCTGACCGTCCCCGACGCCCCGGTCGAGCTCGGCACCCTCGAGACGGCGCTGCGGGCCGGGCGCGACGCCGGCCGCAAGCTGCTGGTCCCCTACGTCACGGGTGGCTACGGCACCGACTGGGCCGAGGTCGTGCGGGCGGTGGCCGATGCCGGCGCCGACGCCATCGAGATCGGCATCCCCTTCTCCGACCCGGTGATGGATGGCCCGGTGATCCAGGAGGCGAGCGAGGAGGCCCTCCGGGCCGGGGCCACGCCCGTCACGATCCTGGAGGAGCTCAGGAACATCGACGCCGGGGTTCCGCTGGCAGTCATGACCTATTACAACCTCGCGTTCCACATGGGCCACGAGCGCTTCGCCGACTCCCTCGCCGAGGCCGGCGTGGCGGGCGCCATCCTGCCCGACCTGCCGCTCGAGGAGGTCGGCCCGTGGGCCACCGCTGCCGACGCCGCCGGGGTCGAGACCGTGCTGCTGGCCGCCCCCACCGCCCCCGACGACCGCCTCCCGCAGGTCGTGGCTCGCGCCCGTGGGTTCGTCTACGCCGTGGGCCTGCTCGGCGTCACCGGCGAGCGCGACGCCCTGGCGGCGTCGTCGCTGGTCATCGCCCGCCGCCTCAAGGCCGTCACCGACAAGCCCGTGCTGGTCGGGGTGGGTGTCTCCACTCCCCAGCAGGCCGTCGAGGTGTGCTCGGTGGCCGACGGCGTCGTGATCGGCTCCGCCCTCATGCGGCGGGTGCTCGAGGGCGTCGGCCCGGTGGGCGCCGGGGCCTTCGTGGCCGAGGTGCGGGCCGCCCTCGACGCCTCCTAGGGCCGGCCGGGGCGCCACCACCGCTCCAGGCCCTTCGTCGCCCGCACGACAGGGGACGAACGGCTCTGCGGCACGGGCGGCGCCGCTCGATAGGGTCGCCGCCGATGACGAACGTCGAACAGCCCCTCTTCGACCGCGTCGACGGTGTCGACTTCTTCGTGCGCCTGGTCGACCGCTTCTATGCCGGCGTGCAGGCCGACCCCGTGCTGCTGCCGCTCTACCCGCCCGACGACATGGACGGCGCCAAGGAGCGCCTGACGCTGTTCCTGGTGCAGTTCTGGGGCGGCCCCACGACCTACAGCGACGAGCGGGGCCATCCCCGCCTCCGCATGCGCCACGCTCCCTTCGCCATCGGTGAGGCCGAGCGCGAGGCCTGGTACCGCAACATGGCGATCGCGGTGGGGGAGATGGTCGAGGCCGGCGAGCTCTCGGCCGACGACGAGGCCCGGATGCTGTCGTACTTCCACCAGGCGGCCCGCCACATGATCAACGTCGAGGCCTGAGACGATGGTCACAACCGCTCCCGATGCCAGTCGCCCCACGGCCTCGGAGGATGCAGTGACCTGCATGTTCATGCGAGAGATTCCGGGATATCCACCCGTTGGGCGGCAACTCCCGCAATGCTGTCCCCATCGGGCGGTTCCGTCCGAGTTCGACAGCAGGCCCGGCCACCCGACCCGGGACCAGTCCCGAGCCGGGCCGACAGGAGGAAGTCATGACCAAGAGCGAACTGATCGCCGAGATTGCGAACCGCACCGGCCTCGCCAAGACCGATGTCGAGAAGTCCCTCAAGGCCTTCGAGGACATCGCCCACGAGGTCGTCGCCAAGGGTGAGGAGAAGCTCACCCTGCCGGGCTTCCTGAGCTTCGAGCAGGTTCCCCGCAGCGCCCGCACCGCCCGCAACCCGCAGACGGGCGAGACCATCCAGGTCCCGGCGTCCAAGGCCGCCAAGGTGACCGCCGGCTCCAAGCTGAAGGCCTCCGCCAAGGGCGCCAAGTAGTCGCACCATCTCGGGCCCGGCCGGGCCCGACGTCGATGTGGACGGGGAGCGCGCAGGCGCTCCCCGTGCCGCGTCCGGGCCGCCGCGACGCCCCGCTGGGCCGAGTAGTTTCGGCGCCATGACGACGCTCTCCGCCGGTGACAAGGCCCCCGCGTTCACCCTGCTCGACCAGGACGAGAACAAGGTGAAGCTCTCCGACTTCAAGGGCCGCAAGGTGCTCGTGTACTTCTACCCGAAGGCCGACACGCCCGGCTGCACCACCCAGTCGTGCGCCCTGCGCGACATCGCCGGCGACATCGGCGACACCGCCATCCTCGGCATCAGCCCCGACGCCCCGGCCAAGCAGAAGAAGTTCGACGAGAAGTACACCCTCGGCTTCCCGCTGCTGGCCGACACCGAGCACACCGTGGCCGAGGCCTTCTCGGTCTGGGGCGAGAAGAAGAACTACGGCCGCACCTACATGGGCATCATCCGCTCGGCCTTCCTGATCGACGAGAAGGGCAAGGTCGCCGAGGCCTGGTACAAGATCAGCCCCAAGGACACGCCCACCAAGCTGCTCAAGGCCCTCGAGGGGTGAGCGGCCTCCCGGCCCCGGCCGACGTCCTGCCCCACCGCCCGCCGTTCCTGCTGCTCGACGAGGTCGTCGAGCTCCGCATCGGCGAGGGGGCCAAGGGGCTGTGGCGCCTCACCGGCGACGAGGACTTCTTCGCCGGCCACTTCCCCGGGCGCCCGACCCTCCCCGGCGTCCTGATGCTGGAGGCCATCGCCCAGCTCGGCGCCTACGCCGTGCTCTCCGACGAGCGCTTCGCCGGCAAGCTGCCGCTGTTCGGCGGGGTCGAGAAGTCCCGCTTCCGCCGCCAGGTCCTGCCCGGCGACACCCTCGAGCTCGAGGTCGAGCTGGGCCGGATGTCGGCCCGGGCCGGCAAGGGCGCCGGCCGGGCCCACGTGTGCGGCGAGACCGCCTGCGAGACCGAGCTCCTCTTCGTCTTCGCCGACGCCTGAGCGCGCCGGGGGAGGGAGATCCGTGCCCGTCACCGTGATCGACAGCCCGATCGGGCCGCTCGCCATCACCGCCGGCCCCGCCGGGCTGGTGCGCATCGACTTCGGCCCCGTGCCGAGTGTCGACGACCCCGGGGGCGGGGCCACGGCCGAGGCCCACCTGGCGCAGGGGGCCGACGAGCTCGAGGAGTACTTCGCCGGGCGGCGCACGGCCTTCACCGTGGCCCTCGACCGCTCGGAGCGCCGGGGGTTCCGGGGTGAGGTGCTCACGGCCCTCGAGACCGTGCCCTACGGCGAGACGGTCAGCTACGGGGAGCTGGCCGGAATGGCCGGGCGACCGCTGGCGTCACGGGCCGTCGGCACCGCGATGGCCACCAACCCGCTGCCGCTCGTCGTGCCCTGCCACCGGGTCATCGCCGCGGGTGGCCGCCTCGGTGGCTACGGGCCGGGCCCGGAGCTGAAGGTGCAGCTGCTCGAGCTCGAAGGTGGGTGGCCCGCCCCCTGAGCGGGGGCGGGCCGGTCACCGTTCTAGGAGGCCGGGCCGATCACGACGCAGCCGTTGTGGCCACCGAACCCGAAGCTGTTCGACAGCACCGGGCCGGGTGTCCACTCGCGGGCCTCGCCGACGACGAGGTCGATCGGGGCCATGTCCGGGTCGGGGGTCTGGTAGCCCGCGGTGGGCGGGATCAGCCCCTTCTGGATGCCGAGCACGATGCCGACGGCCTCGAGGGCGCCGGCGGCACCCAGGGAGTGCCCGGTGACGCCCTTGAACGACGTGACCGGGGGACCGGACGGGCCGAACAGCTTGGCGATGGCCTCGGCCTCGGCGGCGTCGTTGAGCGGCGTCGAGGTGCCGTGGGCGTTGATGTGGGCGACCTCGGAGGGGTCGATCCCCGCATCGGCCAGCGCCAGCTCCATGCAGGCGATGGCGCCCGAGCCGCCGGGGGCGGGGGCGGTGATGTGGTGGGCGTCGGCCGTGGAGGCGGCGCCCAGGACCTCGGCGAGGATCGTGGCACCGCGCGCCTTGGCGGTCTCCCACTCCTCGAGCACCAGCACGCCGGCGCCCTCGGCCATCACGAAGCCGTCCCGGTCCTTGTCGAACGGGCGCGACGTGAGCGTGGAGGACATGGCGGTCATGTTGGTGAACCCGGCGATGCAGGTCGGGGTCATCGTCGACTCGGAGCTGCCGGTGACCATGGCGTCGCAGCGGCCGTAGGAGATGAGCCGGTAGGCGTTGCCGATCGACTGGGTGCCGGCGGCGCAGGCGGTGCAGGTGTTCTCGGCCGGGCCCTGGAACCCGTACCTCATCGACACCGCGGCCGAGGCGGCGTTGGCCATGAGCATCGGGATCATGAACGGGCTGACCCGGCGGGCGCCCTTGTTCTCGTTGACCAGCACCTGCTCCTCGAGCGTGGTGAGGCCCCCGATGCCGGTGCCGATCCAGGTGCCGATCCGGAGCGGATCGGCCTGGAGGTCGCCGGACATGGCCAGGGCCTCAGCCGTGGCCGCCAGCGCGAACTGGGCGAAGCGGTCGGTGCGGCGAGCTTCCTTCGGGTTGGCGAAGTAGAGCTCGGGATCGAAGTCGGTCACCCGGCGCAGGCCTTCGGGAGGGGCGCTGTTGAGCCCGTCCCAGAAGGCCTCGTTGCCGATGCCGCACGGGCTGACGACACCGATGCCGGTGATGGCGACCCGGCGGCCCGTCATCAGAGCTTGCCGGTGACGAGCTCGAACGCCTGCCCGACGGTCTCGATGCCTTCCAGCTCGGACTCGTCGACGGTGACGTCGAACTCCTCTTCGAGGGCCATGACCAGCTCGACGAGGTCGAGGCTGTCGGCGTCGAGGTCGTCGCCGAACTTCGCCTCCATGGTCACCTGGTCGGGCTGGACGGCCAGCACCTCGACGGCGCACTTGCGGAAGCGCTCGAAGCGTTCGTCACTCACTGGTTGCTCCTTGTGTGGGGTGGGTCCACGCTAGTCCTGCGTGGTTCGGGGATCGGTCGCCGGACGGGTCCGGGAGACCGCTGATGGATCAGATGGCGCCCATGCCGAGGCCGCCGTCGACGGGCAGCACGGCACCGGTCACGTAGCCCGCAGCGTCGCTTGCCAGGTACTGCACGGCGGCGGCGACCTCGGAGGGCTCGGCGAGGCGGCCGAGGGGCACGGCGGACTCGATGGCGCCGCGTGCGTCGTCGCTCACGGCGGCGAACATGTCGGTGGCGACGGGGCCGGGGGCCACGACGTTCACGGTGATGTTGCGCGAGGCGAACTCGCGGGCGAGCGAGCGGGCGAGACCCACGAGGCCGGCCTTCGAGGCGGCGTAGTTGGCCTGCCCGGCCTGGCCGGTGGAGCCGACCACGGAGCCGAGGAAGATGATCCGGCCCCAGCGGGCCCGCATCATCTTCTGCACGGCCCGCTTGGCCACGCGGAACCCGCCGGTGAGGTTGGCGTCGATGACGCTGCCGAAGTCGTCGTCGGACATGCGCAGCACGAGCATGTCGGCGGTCATCCCGGCGTTGGAGACGAGCACCTCGACCGGGCCGAGCGCCTCCTCGATCTGGGCGAAGGCGGCGTCGACCGCGCCGACGTCGGTGACGTCGCACCGCACGGCCAGGATGCCGTCGGCCTGGTCGGCGGGCGGCGGGTCGGACCGGTAGGTGACGGCGACCTTGTGGCCGTCGTCGGCGAAGGCGCGGGCGCAGGCGAGGCCGATGCCGCGGTTGCCGCCGGTGACGAGGACGACTCGGGACGTGGGCTCGCTCATCGGGCCCGCTCCGCGAGGGGACCGGTCCAGCGCAGCACGGCGCTGGCCCAGCTCATGCCGGCGCCGAAGCCGACGAGCAGCACGAGGTCGCCCTCGGCGACCCGGCCACCCTCGAGCGCCTCGACCAGGGCGAGCGGGATGCTCGCCGACGAGGTGTTGCCCGTGGCGTGCAGGACGGTGGACACCTTCTCGCTCCCGATGCCGAGCCGGGTGCACGCCGCCTCGATGATGCGGATGTTCGCCTGGTGCGGCACCACGAGGGCGATGTCGTCGGGGCTGACCCCGGCGGCGTCCATGGAGGCCTTGCCGGACTCGACCATGACCAGCACGGCTCGGCGGAAGACCTCCTTGCCGTTCATGCTCATGTAGCCGCCGATGGGCGCCTCGAGGATGCTGCGGGCGCTGCCGTCGGAGCCCATGTCGAACGCGAGCAGCTGCCCGGCGCCGTCGACGGCCTCGAGGACCACGGCGCCGGCACCGTCGCCGAAGAGGATGGCGGTGTTGCGGTCGTCCTGGTCGGTGAGCCGGCTCAGGGTCTCGGCGCCGATGAGCAGCACCCGCTTCAGCCCCATGGCGATGAGCCCCTGGGCGTGCACGAGGCCGTAGACGAACCCGGAGCAGGCGGCGTTGAGGTCGCACGCCCCGCCGACGATGCCCAGCTCGTCCTGGACCTCGGAGGCGGTGGACGGGATCTGGTAGTCGGGGCTGGTGGTGGCCAGCAGCATGAAGTCGATGTCGGCCCCGGTGAGCCCGGCCATGTCGAGCGCGGCCCGGCCGGCCTCGATGGCGAGGCCGGCGGTGGTGCCGCCGTGGCGACGCTCCTTGATGCCGGTGCGCTCGGTGATCCACTGGTCGGTGGTGTCGAGGCGGGCCTCGAAGTCGGCGTTGGTGACCACGTTGTCGGGGAGGGCGGTGCCCCAGCCGGTGATGGTGGCACCCCGGACCGTGGTCGGGATGGCGGAGGTGGCGTCGGGGCTCATGCGGTGCGCAGCCAGGCGATCGGCTGGCTGGTGGTGACCCGCTCGCCCTCGACGGCCAGCATGCCGACGAGGATGCCCTCGAAGGGGGAGCGGACCTCGTGGTCGCCGACGGTGCCGAGCACGGTGCCGGGCACCAGGTGCAACCCGGCCTCGGCGGTGGTGGCGGGGGCGAACACGCCGGCGGCGGGGCTGACGACCATGCGCTCGGTGGCGAAGAGGTGCTCGCCCTCGTGGACCACGACCTCGGCGACCTCGGCGACGGCCGGGGTGGCGAGCGCGGTGAGCAGCTTGTCGAGGTCGTCAGGGGTGGACACCGACAAGGTGGTGGCGCCCGTGACGGTGCGCTTGGCCATGCCGGTGAGCACGTTGCCGGGGCCGAGCTCGACCAGGAACTTGGCGCCGGCCTCGCCGAGGTGGTCGAGGGTCTGGCGCCACCGCACCGGGCTGCAGAGCTGGGCGCCGAGGAGACCGCCCCACTCGTCGCCGCCGCTGTGGGGGCGGGCGTCGACGTTGGCGTACACCGGCATCTCGGCCTCGCGCAGCTCGGCGGCGTCGATGGCCTTGCGCAGGCGCTCGCGGGCCGGGGCCATGAACGGGGTGTGGAAGGCGCCGCTGACCGCCATCGGCATGACCTTCTTGGCGCCGAGCTCCTTGGCCACGGCGGCGGCCTCGTCGACGGCCTCGGGCTCGCCGGCGATGACGACCTGCCCAGGGGCGTTGTAGTTGGCGACCCACACGTCGCCGTCGACTCGGGCGCAGGCCACCTCGACGTCGTCGTCGTCGAGCCCGAGCACCGCGGCCATCGTGCCGGTGCGGTCGGTGGCGGCCTCCCGCATGGCGGCGCCGCGCTCGGCGACCAGGCGGAGGCCGTCGTCGAAGGCGAGGGCGCCGGAGGCCACGAGGGCGGTGTACTCGCCGAGGCTGTGCCCGGCGGCGGCCACCGGCTCGACACCGAGGCGCTCGACCGCGTCGAGCACGACCAGGCTGGTGAGGAAGGTGGAGAGCTGGGCGTTGTCGGTGAGCTTGAGCTCGTCGGCATCGGTGTGCAGCAGCAACGACTCGAGGTCACGCCCGAGGACGGAGGAGGCCTCGACGACCAGCTCCCACGAGGGGTGCTCCCGCCAGGCCTCGCCCATGCCGGGCTTCTGGGACCCCTGGCCGGGGAAGGTGAACACGATCATCGGTGGGCGGGCACCTCTCGGGCGACGGCGGGGCGGAGGACGAGCAGAGGGGGCGACGAGCAGAAGGTCGGCAGGATGGTCAGACCAGCCGGGGGGTGTCGACGTTTCACTCGGGCCGGAGCCCGGGAGGCGTCCCCCGGTGGAATCGGTGCGGCGGGAGGGATTCGAACCCTCAAGCCCTTGCGGGCAGCGGGGTTTGAGCCCGCCCTGTATGCCGGTTCCAGCACCGCCGCGGATCTGTTGGGTGCTGGGCGCCACGCTACCAACGGTGGGAGGCCCCCCTTTGTTACCGCGCGGGCACCTGGCGACACCGGTGGACGGGTGGGGCGTCCCACGGACCGACGGGGCCCGGTCGTACACTTCGGCCCCATGACCAGGGGCATGCTCGAACGGCGCCTCAGCGAGGTCGCCACCCAGCTCAAGGAGCTGCGCCGCGAGCTGTCGGTCACCGACGAGCAGTTGAGCCTGTTGGCCGACGAGGCCGACGACGCCCGGCTCCGCTCCCTCGTGTCGGAGACGCCGATCGCCGAGCGCGAGCACCGCGAGGCCGCCCGGCACGCCGAGGCCATGGCCCGACACCGCACCGATGTGGTGGCGTCGATCGAGCGGCTCGAGGAGCAGCAGGACGACCTGCTCGACCGTCTCAACGAGGCTGTCGGCTGACCCGGGTACGATGCCCCGGCGGCTCGTCCTGACGAGTCGCCCGGACGGGCCCATGGCTCAACCGGAGCCGTCCGCCACGAGCAGCCCACCAGCCGCCGCGACCATCGAAGGGGAGTGCCGGTGCCGACCCGCGTCGTCATCGCCGAAGACGAGGCGATCATCCGACTCGACCTGAAGGAGACCCTCCAGGAGGAGGGCTACGAGGTCGTCGGGGAGACCGGCAGGGGCGACGAGGCCGTCGAGCTGGTCCGCGCCCATCAGCCCGACATCGCCATCCTCGACATCAAGATGCCCGGCCTCGACGGGCTGTCGGCCGCTCGGGAGATCGCCACCGACCGCATCTCGGCGGTGTTGATCCTCACCGCCTTCAGCCAGCGCGACCTCATCGAGCAGGCCCGCGACGCCGGGGCCCTGGCCTACCTGGTCAAGCCCTTCCAGCGCAGCGAGCTGATCCCGGCCATCGAGGTCGCCATCGGCCGCTTCCGGGAGATGAAGGCGCTGGCCGAGCAGGCCCAGACCCTCGAGGAGCAGCTCGAGACCCGCAAGATCGTCGACCGGGCCAAGGGCCGGCTGATGGACGCCCACCACCTGTCCGAGGGCGACGCCTTCTCGTTCATCCAGCGCACCGCCATGCGCGAGCGGCTCACCATGAAGGCCGTGAGCGAGCGCATCATCGCCGGCGACCTGGCCCCCGACGGGGCATGAGCCCGGCGCACCGCGCCGCCCGCACCGGAGGCCCCCGATGACCACCCTGATGCTCATCGACGGGAACTCGCTCACCTACCGGGCGTTCTTCGCCCTGCCCACCGACATGGCCACGGCCTCGGGCCAGGTCACCAACGCGGTGTTCGGGTTCACGTCGATGCTGGTCAACCTGCTCCGCGACCACCGGCCCGACCATCTGGCGGTGGTCTTCGACCGGCCCGAGCCGACGTTCCGCCACGAGGCCGTCGAGACCTACAAGGCCAACCGGTCCGAGGCCCCCGACATCCTGCGCCAGCAGCTGGGCCTGGTCCGCCAGGTCGTCGAGGTGCTGCACATCCCGATGCTCGAGCTCGCCGGCTTCGAGGCCGACGACATCATCGCCACCCTCGCCACGGAGGCCAACGGCCGCGGCGACGACGTGCTCATCGTCACCGGCGACCGTGACAGCTACCAGTTGGTCGAGGACCCCCACGTCCGGGTGCTCTACAACCGGCGCGGCGTCTCCGACTACGCCCTCTACGACGAGGCCGGCATCCTCGAGCGCACCGGCGTCACCCCCGCCCAGTACGTCGAGTACGCCTCGCTGCGCGGCGATCCCTCCGACAACCTGCCGGGCGTCCCCGGCGTGGGGGAGAAGACGGCGGCGAAGCTGATCACCACCTACGGCGGCATCGACGGCATCTACGAGAACCTCGAGGCCCAGACGCCCAAGCTGCGCCAGAACCTGGCCGAGAACGAGGCGCAGGTCCGGCAGAACACCGAGATCATGGTGCTGCTGCGCGACGTGCCAGTGACGGTCGACCCCGACGAGCTCGTCGTCGGCAACTTCGACCTCGACGAGGTCCGCCAGCTCTTCGACTTCCTCGAGTTCCGCACCCTGTACGACCGCCTCCTCGAAGCCCTGGGCGCCGCCGACGAGTCCACCGCCGCCACCGAGGGCCCGGCGGGCGACGTGCTCGAGGCCGAGCGCTCCGACCTGCTCGACGCCACCGCGGCGGCCGGGTGCCTGCGGGCCCTGGCCGAGGGCGACACGCCGCTCGCCGTGGCCGCCGCGTGGATCGGCACCGAGGGCCGCTCACCGCTCCAGGGGCTCGCCCTCGTCACCGACGCCGCCACCGGCGACGTGGCCTGGATCCCGATCGCCACCCTGGCCGCACCCGAGGTCACCGCGGCGCTGGCCGAGCTCCTGGGCCCCGGCGGCCGCCCGCTCGTCGCCCATGACGCCAAGGCGCTGATGCGCAGCCTCGACGAGCTCGACGTCGACATCCGCTCGCTGTGGCTCGACACCATGATCGCCGCGTACCTGCTCGACCCGGCCGAGGCCCGCTACGCGCTCGAGGAGCTCCTCGACCGTTACGCCGGCGCCCGCCTCCCGAGCGACGACGGCCCCGCGGAGGGCGAGCTCGACTTCGGGGGCGACGGCATCGACGTGGGCCAGCTCACCGCTCGCCGCGCCCTCGCCGTCGACCGGCTCGTCGTCCCGCTCTCCGACGCCCTCGACGCCCGGGGCCTCCGGTCGCTCGACGACGAGATCGAGGTGCCCCTCGTGCGGGTCCTCGCCCGCATGGAGATCATCGGAGTCGGGGTCGACGTCGACGAGCTGCGCCGGCTGAGCGACGAGCTGATCACCCGGTGCGACGAGCTGCGGGCCCAGATCTGGGTCGACGCCGACGAGGAGTTCAACGTGAACTCCACCGTCAAGCTGCGCGAGATCCTCTTCGACCGCCTCGGGCTCACGCCGCAGAAGAAGACCAAGACCGGTTACTCCACCGACGCCTCGTCGCTCGAGAAGCTCAAGGGCCAGCACCCGATCATCGAGCACCTCCTCTCGTACCGTGAGGTCGAGAAGCTGCGCTCCACCTACGGCGAGGGCCTGTTGGCCGAGGTCGCCGACGACGGCCGCATCCACGCCACGTTCAACCAGACCGTCGCCCGCACCGGCCGGCTCAGCTCCGACGCGCCGAACCTGCACAACATCCCGGTGCGGTCCGAGGTCGGGCGGGCATTCCGCAAGGCGTTCGTGCCCGCCGACGGCTACCGCCTGCTGATCGCCGACTACAACCAGATCGAGCTGCGCTGCATCGCCCACCTCGCCGAGGACCCCGGCCTCATCACCGCCTTCGAGTCCGGCCAGGACATCCACACCGCCACGGCCTCGCGGGTGTTCGGGGTCGAGCCGGGAGCGGTCAACGTCGAGCAGCGCTCGAAGGCGAAGATGGTCAGCTACGGCCTCGCCTACGGCATGGAGGCCTACGGGCTGGGCCAGCGGCTGGGCATCCCCACGGGTGAGGCGCAGGAGATCCTCGACGCCTACTTCGTGGCCTTCCCGGCGGTGCACGACTACATGGACCGCACCGTCGCCGAGGCCCGCGAGCGGGGCTACACCGAGACCCTCTTCGGGCGCCGCCGTCAGATCCCCGAGCTCTCGTCGTCGAACTTCCGGATCCGTCAGGCCGGCGAGCGCCAGGCCATGAACGCCGGCATCCAGGGCCTCGCCGCCGACATCTTCAAGGTGGCGCTGGTGCGCCTCGACCTGGCGCTCGACGAGGCCTCGTCGGCCAGCCGCCTCATCCTCCAGGTCCACGACGAGGTCATCCTCGAGGTGCCGCCCGACGAGCTCGACGACACCACGGCGCTGGTGCTCGACGCCATGTCCGGTGCGTTCGCGCTGCGGGTGCCCCTCGCGGTGAACCTCACCGTCGGCGACTCCTGGGCGGACGCCAAGGGATGACCGAGCGCGCCGACCGCCCGACCGACGACGAGGGCAGCGTCGCCGACCACTGGTTCGAGGAGCTCGCCGACCACCTCGGCGAGGCTTACCTCCGGTACTCGTTCACCAAGGGAACCGAGAACGAGGTCGCCTTCCTGGTCGACGTGCTCGGCCTCGAGCGGGGCGACCGCGTGCTCGACGTGGGCTGCGGCCCCGGCCGCCACGCCCGGGCCCTGGGCGAGCGTGGCATCCAGGTCCACGGCATCGACATCTCCCAGCGCTTCGTCGAGCTCGCCCGGGTCGACGCTCCGACCGGCGTCACCTTCGAGCGCCTGGATGCCCGCGAGCTGGCGTTCGACGCCGAGTTCGACGCCGTGATCTCGCTCTGCCAGGGGGCCTTCGGCCTCGCCGGCGGAGGGCCCCGCCTCCCGCACCTCGAGGGTGCCGTCACCCCCGCGGGCCTGGTGGCGGGCGCCGGCGGCGGTGACCCCGACCCCGACGCCGCGGTCCTCGACGGCATGGCCCGGGCCCTGCGCCCCGGCGGCCGCCTCGGGGTCTCGGCGTTCTCCGCCTACTTCCAGGTGCGCTGGCTCGAGGACGCCGACTCCTTCGACGCCGAGGCCGGCGTGAACCACGAGCGCACCGTCCTGCGCTCGCCCGAGGGCAACGAGGCCACCCACGACCTCTGGACCACCTGCTTCACCCCGCGGGAGCTGCGGCTGCTGGCCGCCCGGGCCGGCCTCGAGGTCCGCGACCTGTGGTCGGTGACCCCGGGGGAGTACGCCCGCCGGGCCCCTGCCCTCGACCATCCGGAGTTCCTGATGGTCGCCCTGCGCCCGCCCGCCTGAGGGCCCACCCGGCGTTCGTGGGCCCCGCCCGGCCGGCCCTCGTCGTCTCTGGACGATGGTGCTAGCCTCGTCCGGCGTCGTGCGCGCCCGCGCACGACTTGACGCTCCGACCCGGAGCCCGATTCCCCCGTCCATCGAAGAGAGAACCACCTTGTCCGACCAGGCGACCCCCGAAGCGGCCGACGCCGCTGCCCCCAGCACCCCCGACACCGACACCGTCACGGCCACGCTCGAAGAAGCGCCGGCGGGCATGGGGAGCTTCGACGACGAGGGCCGCTACGTCCCCCGACAGGTGACCGAGGACGACCTCGGCGGCCTCTCGCTCGACGAGGCCTACACCGCCTCCATGGTCGAGGTCGAGGACGGCCAGATCGTCGAGGGCACCGTCGTCAAGGTCGACCGTGACGAGGTGCTCCTCGACATCGGTTACAAGTCCGAGGGCGTCATCCCGTCCCGCGAGCTCTCAATCCGCAACGACGTCGACCCGGCCGAGATCGTCGCCCTGGGTGATCACGTCGAGGCGCTCGTCCTCCAGAAGGAGGACAAGGAAGGTCGCCTCGTCCTGTCCAAGAAGCGTGCTCAGTACGAGCGGGCCTGGGGCACGATCGAGAAGATCAAGGAAGAGGACGGCGTCGTCAGCGGCCCGGTCATCGAGGTCGTCAAGGGTGGCCTCATCCTCGACATCGGCCTCCGTGGCTTCCTCCCCGCCTCGCTCGTCGAGCTGCGTCGGGTCCGCGACCTCGCCCCCTACGTGGGCCGCTCGCTCGAGGCCAAGATCATCGAGCTCGACAAGAACCGCAACAACGTGGTGCTCTCCCGCCGGGCATGGCTCGAGGAGACGCAGAAGGAGCAGCGCGAGGACTTCCTCGCCAACCTCAAGCCCGGCGAGGTCCGCCGCGGCGTGGTCTCCTCGGTCGTCAACTTCGGCGCCTTCGTCGACCTCGGCGGCATGGACGGCCTCGTCCACGTGTCCGAGCTCTCCTGGAAGCACGTCGACCACCCCGGCTCGGTCGTCGCCGTCGGCGACGAGATCGACGTCCAGGTGCTCGAGGTCGACCTCGACCGCGAGCGCATCAGCCTGTCGCTGAAGGCCACCCAGCAGGACCCGTGGCAGGAGTTCGCCTCCGCCCACCAGGTCGGCGAGCTGGTCTACGGCCGGGTCACCAAGCTGGTGCCCTTCGGTGCGTTCGTGCAGGTGGGCGACGGCATCGAGGGCCTCGTGCACATCTCGGAGATGTCGGCCCACCATGTCGACCTCCCCGAGCAGGTCGTCACGCCGGGCGAGGAGCTGTGGGTCAAGATCATCGACCTCGACCTCCAGCGCCGCCGCATCAGCCTCTCGATCAAGCAGGCCGCCGAGGGTGGCATCGTCGCCGCCGAGTACCAGGAGCACTTCGGCGAGCACGCCTACGACGACGAGGGCAACTACATCGGTGGCGAGTCCACCGAGGCCCAGGAGGCCTGGGCGGAGTACTACGCCGAGCATCCCGAGGAGGCCCCCGGGGCCGCCGAGGCTGCGGAGGGTGCCGAGGCCGCGGAGCCGGCCGAAGCCGTCGAGGTCCTCGAGACCGTCGAGGCCCTCGAGGCCACCGGCGAGGACACCACCGAGTGATCCCTGCCGGTCCGCTCCCGGACCGGCAAACAGGCACGTTCCATCGTCAGGACCTGATCCGTGGCGGCGCTCCGGCGCCGCCACGGGCGCGCCCGGGGTCCGGTCGCCCTTCTCACGGGCGGTGAGGCACGCACCCACGGGGAGTGCTTGTCCACAAGTTCCGACGTATTTCCGCTAAGTAGGAGCTCAACTTCCGCCGAAAGAGCAATGGCTGGAACTCCACCGTGGGCCGCAGGCTCACACCGAGGTCCAGTTCCGACCCTGCCACCGCAGAGCCGGACCCCCGATCGAACCAGGAAGAGGTCGAGGTGAGCTCGCGTCGAACGCTGATCCTCGTAGGAGCCATTGTAATCGGGCTCGTCGCCGTGCTGTTGGTCGTGAACTACGTCCGCGGCATCGAGGACCGAGCCAACAACAACGCCAAGCGCGTCGATGTCTACGTCGCCAAGACCGACATCCCACGCGGCACCGCAGGTGAGACCGCGTCGTCCGACGGCTCCGTGGGGGTCGCTCAGATCCCGCAGGAGTTCCGCCCGGCCAGCGCCATCACCACCACGGACGAGATCCAGAAGAAGGTGGCGCTGTTCAACATCCCGCAGAACACGCCGATCGTCCAGGACATGTTCGTCGACCCGGCGCAGTCCCAGATCAGCTTCCGGGAGCGCCTGAAGAACCCCGAGCACGTGGCCATCACCATCTCGGTCGACCAGGTGCGCGGCGTCGCCGGCTTCCTGGTGCCCGGTGACGAGGTCAACCTCATGGTGTTCCAGGACAACGCCGCCGCCGGCGCTGACGGTGCCGTGGTGACCTCGACCGCCCGCTACCTCTACCAGAAGGTGCAGATCCTGGCCGTGGGCCAGAGCACCCTCCTGTCGCCCGGTGAGCAGAGCGCCACCACGGGCACCGCGGCCGCGGCCACCAACTCCGGGCTCATCACCTTCAACGTGCCGCCCGAGGCCGCCCAGTGGATCGCCTCGGCCCAGAACGGCGGGGGCCTCTATCTCTCGCTCGTGGCCGACGACTACGTGCCGAAGCCGCTGCCTCCGATCGACCCGGCCGTGACGACCCTCCCGGGGGAGAGCGGCGAGCTCACCCCGTACGGTCCCCAGGGCAACCAGGACTAAGGAGCTCCCGTGAACCGTCCGTTCTCCGGCAACCCAGGTGAAGGTCAGCCCCAGGTCGATGCCGGCCTCGGTGGCGGCGGCGCACGACGCGCCATCGTCGCCGTGGTCTGCTCCGACGAGGCCGTCCGCGCCCGCCTGGTCATGCTGGTCGGCGCCGGCACCGCGAGCTACAGCACCATCGACGAGCTCGGTGCCGGCCTGGACGGCAACCCCCTGGTGGCTGTCCTGGGCCCCACCTTCGACGATCCGATCGAGCTGACGGCGGCCGAGCAGTTGCTCTCCGCCCGCCGCGAGGTCGCCGCCATCATGGTCACCGACGAGCTCAGCACAGAGCTGCTCCAGCGGGCCCTCCGGGCCGGCGTCAAGGACGTGCTGCAGTCGCCCATCGAGGCCCACGACATCCAGATGGCGATCGAGCGCGTGGCCCGCACCATCGGGCCGGTGTCCGGCGTGGTCACCCCGGTGGCCGACGTCGCGAGCGCCGACGGCCAGGTCGGTCGCGTCGTCATGGTCTTCTCGACCAAGGGCGGCTCGGGCAAGTCGGTGATCGCCTCGAACCTCGCGGTGCTGCTCGCGCAGCGCAGCGAGAAGCCGGTCGTGCTCGTCGACGCCGACCTCCAGTTCGGCGACGTGGCGGTGATGCTCAAGCTCACGCCGCAACACACCATCGTCGACGCGGTCAGCTCTCTCGACCGCATGGACGCCACGATGCTGCGCGAGCTGCTCGTCGAGCACCAGCCCGAAGGTCTCCTGGTGCTTCCCGCACCGCTGGAGCCCGCCTTCGCCGACCAGATCGGCGCCTCGGAGATGGTGCGCATCGTCGAGACCCTGCGCACCTTCGCCGGCTTCGTCGTCATCGACACCCCGGCCTACTTCAACGACGTGGTCCTCGGGCTCATCGAGGTCTCCGACGACGTGCTCCTCGTCGCCGGCATGGACATCCCGAACATCAAGAACGTGAAGATCGGCCTGCAGACCCTGCGGCTGCTCAACACCCCGATGGACAAGCTCCGGCTCATCCTCAACCGGGCCAACTCCAAGGTCCGGCTCGACTCCTCCGAGGTCGAGCGCACCCTCGGCGTGAAGGCCGAGGCGCTGATCCCCAGCGACATCGTCGTCCCCCAGGCCGTCAACCGCGGCGAGCCCGTCGTCTACTCGGCTCCCCGTTCGTCGGTCACCAAGGCCTTCGAGTCCCTCGCCGACCAGTTCATCCCCAGCGTGTCCAAGAAGCGGCGGCACTGACCGCCCCCGCGGTCCCGATCCAATGAGGTGAAGCGACGATGTCGCTCTACAAGCGTCTCCACGATGTCCAGGGCACACCGGAACCGGGTGTGACCCGGCGCGATCCGATGATGGACGAGCTG
This sequence comes from Acidimicrobiales bacterium, assembly GCA_965279255.1. Lineage (GTDB taxonomy): Bacteria > Actinomycetota > Acidimicrobiia > Acidimicrobiales > Acidimicrobilacustridaceae > CAMFLJ01. The sequence continues at coordinate 1,990,839 of OZ257146.1, read as the reverse complement.
CGCCAGCGGATCCACCACCACCTGATCGAAGAGCTCGGTCCCATCCTCTACGACAAGCGCCTGTCGGAGGACGACCTGCGCCGTCGGGTCAACGAGCAGCTCCACGCCGCGCTCGCCCAGGAGCGGGCGCCGCTCTCGGCCGCCGACAAGGCCCAGCTGATCCAGGACGTCGCCGACGACATCCTCGGCTACGGCCCGATCGACCGGCTGCTGAAGGAGGACGACGTCTCGGAGGTCATGGTCAACGGCCCCGACAGCGTCTACGTGGAGCGCAACGGCAAGCTCGAGAAGGACGTCGCCACGTTCGTCGACGAGGTGCACCTGCGCCGCATCATCGACAAGATCGTGAGTGAGATCGGCCGTCGCATCGACGAGGCCAACCCCCTCTGCGACGCCCGCCTCCCCGACGGCTCCCGAGTCAACGCCGTCATCCACCCGCTGGCCATCGGCGGCCCGTTCCTCACGATCCGGAAGTTCTCCAAGGAGAAGCTCCAGATCGACGACCTCATCCGCTACGGCACCCTGAACGCCCACGCCGCCCGCTTCCTGCAGGCCTGCGTCGTCGGCCGGCTCAACGTGCTGGTCTCCGGCGGTACCGGTACCGGTAAGACCACGACCCTCAACGTGCTCTCCTCGTTCATCCCGACCGACGAGCGCATCGTCACGGTGGAGGACGCCAAGGAGCTCCAGCTCCACCAGGACCACGTGCTGGCGCTCGAGGCCCGTCCGGCCAACATCGAGGGCCGGGGCGAGATCACGATCCGCGACCTCGTGAAGAACTGCCTGCGCATGCGGCCCGACCGCATCGTCGTCGGCGAGTGTCGTTCCGGCGAGGCCCTCGACATGCTCCAGGCCATGAACACCGGCCACGACGGCTCGCTCACGACCGTCCACTCCAACAGCCCGCGCGACACCCTGGCCCGCCTCGAGACCCTCGTGCTCATGGCCGGCTTCGACCTGCCCGTGCGGGCCATCCGGGAGCAGATGGCCTCGGCGCTCGACTGCATCGTGCACCTCAGCCGCCTCCGTGACGGCACCCGCCGCATCACCCACATCACCGAGGTGCAGGGCATGGAGGGCGACGTCATCACCCTCCAGGACATCTTCCTGTTCGACTTCGGCATGGGCGTCGACGAGCACGGCCGCTTCAAGGGCCACCTCAAGGCCACGGGCGTGCGGCCCAAGTTCGCCGAGAAGCTCGCCGACTACGGGATCCGTCTCGGGCAGGAGGTCTTCCAGCCGGAAGGCTTCGCCCGCCGGGCGATGGCGTGAGAGCCGACTCGGCCATGACCACCTTCCGCCCCCGACCCCCGCGCCCGATGCGCTGGCTCGCAGCCCTGGCCGCGACGGCCATGGCGTTCGCGCTCTTCGCCGGCCTCACCGCGACCGCCGGCGCCGCCGGCGGCGACGCCCTGCAGATCCGCCAGGTGAACACCACCGATCCGAGTCGGTCGGCGCTGCAGTTCCTCTACACCGGTGACCCCTCCAATGTGAAGGGCGCCCTGATCACCGACAACGGCACCTCGGTCGACAGCGACGCTCCCAAGGTGCTGTCGCAGGACCAGAAGATCGCCGTGGCGCTGGTGTTCGACACCACCGACGCCATGGACAGCACCGGTGCCCTGGTCGCGGCCAAGCAATCGGCGATCGACTGGCTCCAGGGCCGCTCGGAGGCCGAGAAGGCCAACCAGCTGGTGGGCGTGTACACCTCCAACGCCACCGCGGACCAGGTCCAGAGCCTCACCAGCGACACCGGCCGCATCCTCGCCGCCATCGAGCGGGTCGCCCCGCCGGCCGACGCCGGCGAGAACAACAAGTCGGCCATGTGGAGCGCCATCGCCCTGGCCGGCAACGACCTCGCCGAGAAGGACGGGTACCAGTCGAACGTCGTGGTCATGAGCGCCAGCGGCGCGACCACCGGAGCGTCCCGCTCCACCGCCAACGGCGCGGTGGTGAACGCAGGCGCCAGCATCTTCGCCGTCGAGCTGCTCGGCCAGGGCATGAGCCCCGGCTCGCTCGACGCCATGGTCCGCACCAACGGTGGCCTGGTCTTCAGCACCCAGACGGGCACCGACCTCGGTGACCTCGTCTCCCAGGTCGGCACCACCATCGACGACCAGCAGTACTCGATCGGCTTCCAGGCCTCCACCGAGGCCGGGACGGTCGCCAACCTCGACCTCACCGTCGGCGACCAGAACGCCAAGGCGGCGGTGGTCGTCGGTTCCGAGGTCGTCGGCGCCACCAGCCTCGAGCCGGAGGTCACCACCTCGGCCGGGGGCATCGCGTTCCTCCAGGGCCCGCTCGGCATGCTGCTGCTCATCGCAGTGGTGCTCCTCGGGGCGATCGCCCTCGCCTACGGCGTGATCATGATCTTCATGAAGGAGGACCGCCTCTCGACGGCCCTCCAGCCCTACGACGACGCTCTGGCCAACGCCACGGTCGACGAGGACGACGAGGGCATGGGCGGCCTGGCCCGCACGGCCATCGTGCAGCGGGCAGTGGCCCTCACCGAGCAGGTCGCCGAGCAGCGGGGCATCCTCTCCCGCACCGAGGCCGCCCTCGAGCGGGCGAACCTCCCCCTGCGAGCCGGTGAGGGGCTGTTCTTCTACGCCGCGGTGGTGGTCGTCGCCACCCTGCTCAGCCTCGTGGTCACCGGCTCGGTGATCCTCGGGCTCATCGTCGGGCTCTTCTCCGCCCTGACGCCGGTCGCGGCGGTGAGCTTCCTCGCCGGTCGTCGCCGCAAGCAGTTCATGGCACTGCTGCCGGACACGCTGTCGCTCCTCGCCGGCACCCTGCGAGCCGGCTACTCGCTCATGCAGGGCGTCGAGGCCGTGTCGCAGGAGGTCTCCGAGCCGATGGGCCTCGAGCTGCGACGCGTCGTCACCGAAGCCCGCCTGGGGCGTCCGCTCGAGGAGGCCCTCGACGGGGTCGCCGAGCGCATGGCGAGCCCGGACTTCGCCTGGGCGGTCATGGCCATCCGCATCCAGCGCGAGGTCGGTGGCAACCTCTCCGAGCTCCTGCTCACGGTCGCCGAGACCATGGTCCAGCGCGAGCGCCTCCGCCGCGACGTCGCCGCACTCACCGCCGAGGGCCGCATGAGCGCCTACGTGCTGATCGCCCTGCCCATCGGCCTCGGCGTGATCATGTTCCTCATGAACAAGGAGTACACGAGCAAGCTGATCGACACGACGGCCGGCAACATCATGCTGGGCGCCGCCGTGATCTCCGCCGGCATCGGGTACCTCTGGATGCGCAAGATCATCAACATCAGGATCTGACGGGACGAACGACATGGAACTCATCATCGGAGGACTCCTCCTCGCATTCGCCCTCGGCCTGATCGTCTACGTCGTGCTCACCCAGGCCGACGACAAGGCCATGGTGCGCAACTCGCTCCGGCAGCTCGACGGCTACGAGGTCGAGAACGTCCGCGACCAGGAGCTGCTGGTCCCACTCTCGGAGCGGGCGATCGCGCCGGTCATGGGCTGGCTCACCTCGGTCGGGCGGCGGTTCACCCCCACGGGCTACGTCGACAACATCCGGCGCAAGTTCGTGTGGGCCGGCGTCGGCAACGCCGACGGCGTCGACCGCTTCCTCGCCATCCGCGTCCTGACCGCAGCTGCCGTGCTGCCGGTGCTGTTCATCCTCTTCGTCGTGAACCCGCTCGGGCTCGACGGCATGCTCAAGCTGATCGTCACGGCCCTCGCCGTGTTCGCCCTGCTGCTCGGCCCCGATGCCTGGCTGAACCGCAAGGTCGAGGAGCGCCACGTCGCCCTCCAGGAGAAGCTCCCCGACGTGCTCGACCTGCTCACCATCAGCGTCGAGGCGGGCCTCGGCTTCGAGCAGGCGCTCGACCGCACCATCGCCGCCGTGCCCGGTGCGCTCTCCGACGAGTTCGCCCGCATGCTCGGTGAGGTCCGCGCCGGTGCCAGCCGTTCCGACGCCATGAGGGCGATGGAGCAGCGCACCAACGTCCCCGAGGTGAGGTCCTTCGTCCTCGCCATCCTCCAGGCCGACACCTTCGGTGTGTCGATCGGCCGGGTGCTGCGGGCCCAGTCCGACGAGATGCGCATCAAGCGCCGTCAGCTGGCCCAGGAGAAGGCGCAGAAGGCGCCGGTCAAGATGCTCATCCCGATGGTGTTCTGCGTGTTCCCCGCGCTGTTCGTCGTCGTGATCGGCCCGGCCATCATCAACATCACCGAGAGCTTCAAGTAGCTTCCGGGCCGGTGAGCACGGCGGCCGGCACGACATCCACCCCACCGGCCGCCCCGCCGGCGAAGGGCTCCTGGCTGCGCCAACCCTCGCTGTCGTTCGTGGTGGGCTCCATCGTGGTGATGATCGGCGCCTACATCGGCGCCGCATCGCTCGGCGACAACAGCTTCTTCACCCACCTGGCCACCGGCCGCTACATCCTCGAGCACGGCTTCCCGAGCCACGACGTCTACTCGTTCACGGCCCCGGGCGAGCGCTGGGTGGTGCAGAGCTGGCTGGTGTCGGTCGTGTATGGGGCCCTCGACCGGGTCGTCGGGCTGGTCGGCATCCGAGCGTTCTCGGCCGTTCTGGCCGGGGCGGTGGCCGGGATCATGTGGACCCTCACCCGGCCGGCGAAGGGCCTCGTCGCCCGCCTCGCCATCTGCGTCGCCGGCCTCACGCTCGGGGCCACCATGTGGGCCCCCCGGCCGTTGATGGTCGGGCTGGTGCTGTTGGGCATCACGCTCCTCGTCGCCGAAGGGCGCATCCCGGCGCCGGTGCTGCTGCCGGTCTTCTGGATCTGGGTGAACAGCCACGGGTCCTTCCCCCTCGGCTTCGTCGCCCTGGCCTGCTTCGCCCTCGGCCGGCGCCTCGACGGCGAGCGTCGACCCCCCGAGGTGCGAGGTCTCCTGTGGGCGGGCGGCGGCATCCTGCTCGGAGCCGTGAACCCGCTGGGGCCGGTGCTCCTGACGTTCCCCGTGAGCCTCCTCAAGCGCCAGGACTCGCTCAGCGCGGTGGTCGAGTGGCAGAGCCCGTCGTTCTCGCAGGTCTACGCCCGGGCGTTCCTCGTGCTCGTCCTGTTCGCGATCGCGGCCCTCGTCCGCCGGCCGTCGTGGCGGGCGGCGGTGCCGTTCGCGGTGTTCCTCGCCGCCGGCCTCATCGCCACGCGGAACCTCCCGGTCGCCATGCTGGTGATGACCCCGGGCATCGCCAGGGGTGCCGAGGGCCTCGGCGGGCTCACGGGCGAGGTCCGCTCACGGGTCACCGCGCTGCTCGCCGTCGTGGTGATCCTCGTCGGAGGACTCGCCGTCGTCGGGCGCCTGGGGGAGGCCGACCTCGACCTGCGCGACTACCCGGTCGACGCGGTGGCCTGGCTCGACCAGAACGGGCTGCTCGGTCCCGAGACCCGGCGGGCCACCTCCGACGTCACCGGCAACTACCTCGAGCTCCTGCTCGGTGACCGGGCCCAGGTGTTCTCCGACGACCGTGTCGACATGTACCCGCCCGAGGTGGTCGCCGACGAGCTCGCGCTCCTGCACGCCGAGCCGGGCTGGCGGTCGGTGCTCGAGCGCTGGGACATCGACGTGGTGCTCTGGCAGCGCGGCGCCGCCATCGACGAGTTCCTCGCTGCCGACCCCGGCTGGCGCCTCGCCTACGCCGACCAGGGCTGGGTGGTCTACGTCCGGCGCTGACCTCGTCAGCAGGGTGACGCGAAAGCCGCGGAATCCGCTATCCGCGGGCATCCCTAAACGAATCCTCTTTGTGTCAAGGGGGTCGTTCGAGGCGTGTCGAGGCGTGTCGGGGCGCGTTTCTCGGGCCCGTCGGCGAGCGGGGTCGTAGCGTGGTGGTGGGTCCGGGAGTGACCTGGCCGAAGAGCCGGTGTTCAGGGATGTGAGCCGGTCGCGCTGGCCAACGAGTCGTTCCCGTCTGTCCTCCCGGGCCCGCTATCGAGCGGCGTCGGCGACGAGGTGGCGGTAGACGCGGTTCGAGGTCTGGCGCTTGAGAGCGCGCAGTGCTTCTCTCTTGGTCTTGCCTTCGGCGACGCGCCGCTCGAAGTAGGCGCGGCCCTCGCTGTTGGTCTGTCGGATCTGGCAGAGGGCGGCCATGTGCAGCGCGTGGTTGAGCTGGCGGTTGCCGCGCTGGGAGACCCGGTGAACGGTCCGTCCCGCGGAGGAGAACTCGACCGGGGCGGTGCCGTTGTAGGCCGCGTAGGCGTCGCGGTCAGCGAAGCGGGTGACGTCGCCGGTGTAGCCGATGAGGGTGGCGGCGATGATCGGCCCAATCCCGTAGATCTCGACCAGCGACGTCTGCGACGCGGTGACGGCCTGGCGGATCCGACGATGGGAGTCCTTGAGCTGCTCGTCGAGGCGGCGGATGTCGGCGAGCAGATCGACCGCCAGGTCGAAGCGGATCTGCTCGACCGGCGTTGCCGGGTTGATCTCGGCGAGGAGCCGGTCGACGTCAGAAGCATTGATTTCCTTGGCGATCCCGCCCGCGGCGAGTTCCATGACCAGCGAGTGCATGCGACTCACGAGCCGGTTGCGGTGCCGGCCCAGGTCATGGTTCCGCTTGGCCAACAGGCGCAGCACCTCGGCGTGGCCGACCGGGCCCGTCGCCAACAGTCTCGTTCTCGACGCCAACGTGGCGGGGACGTCGAGCACGGTCTCACCCGCGGCGACGAGCTGTTGGGACAGCAGATAGCCGAGGCCGTTGGCGGACTCGATCGCCCAGGTCCTCGAGTCGAACGGCTCGGCCCACGCCAGCAACTGGGTCAGCTGCGCGGTCGTGGCTCGGACCTTCTTGCGGTCGAGCTCGGTCTCGTTGCTGTCGATCGCGACAGCCGTGTGGGTCGCCTTGTGGGGGTCGACCCCGATCATCACCGTCATGGCTCCTCCGGTCTCATCGATGGGGAACCGCGGCGGGCACTCCTGCTTGCAGTCGGTTCGTGCTCGTTCCTCTTTCGAGCCACACCGCGGCGAAGCCCCGACAGAAGCGCACATCGTTAGGAAGCCAGAGCAGCTCAACGTCACCCGGCAGGCACTTAGAGAGCGACCCCGTCGAGACCTCTGAACGCTACGAACAAGCCGCAACGCCTGCCCGCACTCTCAAGCAGGCACTTATGCCACGCGGCCAGGGTCCTACTTCATCTCGCAGACAAGGTCCACTGAGACCGAGCTTGCCGCCGTCACCCGAATGAGGCTTGCGCTGTCACATGGATAGGTTCCGTCGCCATAGGAAGGCGACACGCCACTGACGTCGTAGCGCCCGGGCGGAACCGTGACGGAGAAGCTTCCATCGTCACCGACCTGCACCGCGGCGATCGGATCCGTCTTTGGCGCTGCCTCATCGGCGTAGAGGTCTGGCCCGCTGTACGTGACAGTCACCTCGCCCGACACAGGCTGAGAGGTCCCGGGGGCCAAGCCTCCCGCCATCGTGAGGGTGCCGGTGATCGTCCCCTTGGCCGTGGTCGATGAGCATGCGCAGAGGGCGGCGAGGGTCAGAGCAGTCGCGGCACCGACGAGCAGCTTCCTCACGCCTGTCAGCCTACGGTCGGGGGCATCACCCGTCCCAGACCGCCGGAGCGGGGGCGGCTTGCCCGAACTCGAACCGCCTCGTCTGACCTAACGAACCCTTACGACCTGCCCTGCGCATGTGACCTCGAGTACCTCGCGCACAGGGATCCGAAGGTTGCCCCCTGGCCCAGCCATCCGAGTGAATCGCGGCGGGATCGGAACGACCTTCGGTCGGAGCAGAAGGTCCGAGCCCTCGACCGCCAGGAGGGTTCCCTCGACCGACGCCACCTTCACGGGACCTCGGCTGTCGTGCGATGAGCTGACCTCCACGACCCGTCCGACGAGGCCTTCCAGTTCGGCCATCGAGCCTGCGCGCTGACGACGCGCCAACAAGGCCCCGGTGACGAATAGCAGCACCACGAGAAGACCCACTGCCGCCGCTGCCATCCGACCATCCTGCCTCAGGAGCCCATGACCCTACGGAGCAAATGTGACCGTCCCCTACCGCCGGCTCGGAGGAGCCGCCAACCGGGCACCAAGGGACCGGCACGACGACTGAGGACAACCTCCGGGTCTCGGCTGACGATCGGCCGGCTCCTCGATCTTCGCCGCCACGGCGGTACGCTCCGACCGAGCGTGGTGAGGTCACTGGCCGTCCACCTCTTTCGTGCCGGTCGGTCTCCGAGGCGGTGGTGCATGATGCAGCTTCTCCGACGTGTTCTCGCCGTCCCCGTGGTCGCGGTGCTGATCGCAGCGGGCGCGATGGCCTCGGCGTCAGCCCAGACCGAACCCGATGTGTCCATCAACCCTCCGGCCGTGCGCCGCGGCGACTACTTCGGGGTGACGCTGAACCGGGAGTGCGACGCCCGTCCGATCACTGTCAGCGTCCCGGACCTCGGCCTGTCCCAGGACCTCGATCCGTTGTTCTGGCCGTTTGGAAGCGCACCGTGGACGATGCCCCGCGACGCCGCGCTCGGCCCCCACCCGATCGTCGTCGGCCCCGACAGCTGCGCATACCCCCAGGGCAGCATCGACGTTCTGCCTGCTCCTCCCCCAGTTGTGTGGGGGTCAGGGGCCGACGTGGGCCAACCACTTCCCATCTCGATCGAGCCGGGCAGCTGCCTCGCCCCTACCCTCACCGCCACCGTGCCCGCCACCGGAGCCGAGCAGACGATCGCCAACCCCCCGGCCCGGTCGACCGTCCAGGCTGTCCTCACCGCACCGTTCTCGCCAGGCACCTATCCGGTCGTGGTCACCGGCGAGGGATGCCAGTTCCCTGAGTCGGTCGCCGTGATCACGTCCGAGCTCCCCGTGAGCGTCACCGTCGGCACCGATCCAGGTGTCTGCGCCACCACGGGCCACATCTGGATACCCGAGCCGACGACGGTGTACTACTGCTACACGCTCACCAACGATCGCGGCACGTCCGGCATCAATCGGCTCGTCGACGACACCTACGGACCGGTCATCGCCGACGTGGCGCTCGACATCCCCTACGGGGAATCGGTGAACACCATCGCCCTCGGGTACCCCGTGAGCGCGGTCGTCGATCACGACACCACCAACGTCGCCGTGTGGAGCAGCTCCTACTACGACACGCGCCACGCGGTTTGGGTGCCGGTGTCGGGGTCGGGATCGGCAACGGTGACGATCGGGGTCGAACCCACGCAACCCGCCCACCCGACCGAGGTCAGTCCGGCCTTCACCGGATGACCGTGCCAGCCCCCAACACCCGGCATTGGGGACGTGCATCGCCCGGTGGGTCGACTATCCCCTAACGCCGGGAGTGTGGCGCCGAGCGGCAGGTCGGGGATACGCCTCCCGGAACCCCACGGGTAGGGTCGACGTCCAAGCCTCTATGAAAAGAACCGTGCGATACCGATGGCTCCTGCTGGCTGGGTTGCTGACCCTGACCGCTGGCGTCGCGGCCTGCTCGTCGGGCGAGACGCCCGCGGCGTCGGGCACCCTCTCTGGACGGCTGCTCAGGGTTGGTGGACCTGCTCCAGGAGACGCACAGCCGCTGAATGGATCCGTGGAAGTCGTCGGACCATCGGGCGAGCGGACTCAGGTCCAAGTTGAGGCGGACGGGGTGTTCAGCTTCGACCTGCCCGCCGCCACCTACACCCTTGCCGGTAGTCCGGCGATTGGCTCGTACCTGCCCTGTCTGACAGAGAACGACGTCGTCGTGACGATCGGGACTACCACCTCCACCGATCTCACCTGCCACATCCCCTGACTGCCCCCAACCGCCGGGAAGATGGGCGAGTTGGAACTGGTCGACAGGTTGGGTCGTCTAAGCCAACCATGAGGCTCCTCATTGCCGTATGCCTGTCCCTGGTGGTCATGCTCGGCGCGTGCACGAGCGACCAACCGTCCAGCCAGACCGGGCCGACGACGACACCGCTCGACACCGCCGGACCAAGTGCTGGCCCTGGAGTGCTGACTGTGACCTTGATCGAGGCAAGGACGGCCTGTGGGCCGTCGGATGGGCCGGCGATCACATTCACCGCCGACGCGAATCAGTTCTTGTCGGCCGTCGCTGTTCTGGTCGTCGGAGACCGCACGGTTGCTACGACGGAGCCCTTTGAGCTCGGCGGCGGGCGAGGCCCTTGGACGGAGCTCCTTCCGGTGGCCCTTGACCCGAGCGAGTTCGAGCTCGGGCAGGGTGAAGTCCGGGTCCAGGCAGCAGGTGGCGATGGCGAGGTTCTGACGAGTCGGACCATTTCGTTGCGGCTCGCCGGACTCGGATGCGGATGACCCATCCCCTATCGCCGGGTCGAGGTCGCCCCACGAACGGGGGGTGAGCTCGCACGTCCGGCCGCCTCGTTCACACTGCTGGTCATCGTTTCGGAGCGCCCCGGCGTTGAATAGGTGAGATCAGGGCGGTCTCGCCTGTGGAGGGAAGTCGATGACCCATCGCGGGCGTCGAGATCAGCGAGCGGAACAAGCGGAAAGGCGTCGCCGACGCGTCCTGTCGCGGGCAGGCTCGGGGCGTGTCGATGGCTGAGCCGACGGTCAGCTACGAAGAGGCTCAGCTGCTGTACCGGGCCGGCTTTGGCATGGCGCGGCGCCTGGGTCAGGACGAAGCGACGTCGACCGACCTCGCCCAGGAAGCAGTCGTTCGCGCCATCGCTGACTGGGAACGCGTCCGCGACCGAGCGGTGCCGTGGGTGAGCCGGGTCGTCACCAACCTGGTCATCGACGACTGGCGCCGACGTCACCGCGTAGCCCGCCTTCTTCGCCGACCCGTCACGCACGAGTCGACCGGCGAGGTGTCGCTCGATCTGGTGCAGGCCCTCGGGCAGCTTCCCCGTCGACAGCGCGAATCAGTGGTCTTCCGATACCTGATGGACCTGAGCCAAGAGGACACCGCGAACGCCATGGGCTGCTCGGTCGGTTCGGTCAGCCAACACACATCGCGAGGCCTACAGACCTTGCGCGTGCTCCTCGGACCGGACTACCCGATCACGACAGGAGGACTCAGCGATGCCTGACGACGCAGCTGGCAGCGCTCATCTGAGCCGCAGCGACTACGAGGTTCTCCTCCGGCGGGCCCAGAGCCGCCGCAGGGCCAGACGAGCCTGGCAGATCTCGCTCACCGCGACCTTCGTGCTCCTCATCGGCGGCGCAGGCATCATCGTCGCCTATGCAACCCACGACGAGCCGCCGGGCGCGGTCACCAGCCCAGGCGACACGACACCAGCGAACACCGGCGACACGGTCATCTACATCCAAGGACCCAGCTCAACCGTCTACCAGCACACATGCACCGCACACGGCGAGAACTTCAGAATCGAAGTTCGAAACACGAGCGCCACGAAGGTCGTCGCGGAGGTCACCCTCTCGGGTGTCATCAACGCAAGCCTCCCACCCGGACCAGTCACCCTCGCCGCGGGGCAAACGCAGATGTTCGAAGCCACGATCCCCGTGCCAGACGCCGGGACCTACGGCCTGACGATCTCCTTCGACTCAGCATCTTCGGGCACCACCGACACCTTGGCCGCCTGCCCCGGTTGAACCGACTCACCCGAGTGGTCCCCAACGCTTCGCCGTAGGTGCCCACTACCGCCGGGTGTGGGCATCCCCCGGCCCGTACTGTGGTCCACGTGGCAGATGATGGCGACGGAGCCTTCGACGAAGAGCAACGAGCGATCGCTCTTGCTCGGTGCCTCGAGGAGCTCACCGCGATGATGGGGTCGCTTCCAGAACGCTTTCCTGATGCCTACGGCGGGATGTTCGGAGGGCCCACGAACGACCACTGGACGATCCAGGTCATCGAGAACGCGCCGGGGGCCGAGGAACTGGTCGAAACGGTTCGTCGGGCGGAACAACGTTCACTGGATCAGGTGGGGGTGTCGTTCCGGTTCCATTTCGAACCCGCCACGATCACGCACGCCAAGCTGGACGCAGTGAGGGCCGAGCTGTCCACGGAACTCATCGCCCAGCGCGAGTTGCACCAGCTCGGGATGACCGGTGTAGGTCTGTCCAAATCGCGGGTGTCGGTCAATGCCAGTGTCGGGGCAGGGCCGGCGGTGCAGATCGCACTGCACCATCGCTACCCCGACATCCCATTCGAGGTCAGAGAAGTCAGGGTCTGGTACGCCAGATCCGCTGGGCCACCCCGCCCCCTACCGCCGGCACTGGGTGATACCGCCCATCATCCGAGAACGGCAACCAACCCCCACACGATCAGCAAGGCGGTGGCGAGCGGCAGAAGGATCGTCATGGTGCGGTCGGCGGCCTGGCGCTGCTGCTGGCGTCTCTCTATGGCGTGCGGCCGTTCCTCGCGTCCGCGTCGCTTGATGTAGAGGACCCAGCACACAGCAATCACTGCGAGACACACCCAGATCCCGACGTCGCCCATCCAACGGACCTACCCGAAGACTTTCCCGAAACGCCGGCAAGGGGTCCGTAGGTATGCCGCCTCCAAGACCGTCGCTAGTCACTTCGCTAGTGCGATTCCAACGCATACAAGCAGCCCGCCGGCGATGACGATGAACGTCGGCACGACCAGATCTCGAGCCGACAGGCGGGAGGATTCCGATGGCGTCCGGTCCACCTCTCGACGGCGTAAATACCCAAACTCGCTCCAAAGGCAGGTATGAACGCCGAAGTACACGACGGAGATGCCGACCGCCACGAGGAGGTGAGCGCGCCAAACGCCCACTAGTAGGAGGAAGCTCGCGAGCGATGCAACGGCGGCCGTTGCACGCGGTGCCCGCACCGCGGCTTGAGCGAAGACGTTCGGACGGGCCATTCCTGCTCCTCCCTGTTCGTGCATTCCTACCCCGGCCGTTGAAGCATCACCTACCGCCGGGAGTGGGTGCCACAGCCCGGCACTTTGGGGAGGGTGGAAGAATCGGCGGACGGGTACGGCCGCTTCGCGGAGAACGAAAGGCTGGACGATGCCAGAGGAAAGCAAGCCGGTCGAAGTATCACGCAGGGTCGAAGCACCGGCGACCCGCATCTTCAACATCCTGGCGAATCCGCATCGGCACGTGGATTTCGACGGTTCGGGCATGCTCAGGGGGGCTGTCCTCGACCGCCCAATCTCCAAGGTGGGCGACACCTTCACCATGAAGATGCATCGCCTCGGAGACGACTACCTCATACTCAACTACGTGGTGGAGTTCGAGCCGGATCGACGCATATTTTGGGAACCGGCGCCTGGAGACGCCTCACGGGCTGAGGACAATGATCCATCCAAGGTCGGAATACCTGCTGGCTACCGCTGGGGCTACATCCTCGATCCGGACGGGGACAACGCCACCGTCGTCACCGAAGTCTTTGATCTCGGTCCGTTGCCCGAGGATCTCTTGAGCGATGGCGGGGCGTGGATCAACGGGACCAACTCGGTGTCCGAGTCCATGGCGGCCAGCCTGGAGAGGCTCCAGAAGATCAGCATCGAGTAGAACCGGTTGGGGCCGGACTTTAGGGCGTTCGGGCGCCGCGGCCCCGATCCTCGCTGCTGGGTGGGGGACGCGTTCCGGTGGCGGGTAGAGCAGCGCTCTAACGTTTCGGGAATGGCGGAAGACCCCGAAGGCTCCGACGGTGTCGCTCCACGGGACTGGTGGGACCTGTTGAAGTCTCTCCCTCCTTGGCGTCGGCGGATCGCGATGGCGACGACTGTCTACTGGTTGGTGATCAACATCGTCGTGGGTGTTGGCCAGCTGACTGAGAGCTGGCTCATCGACCTTCTGGCCAGGTGGCTGCTCCCGGTAGCGATCGTGGCCTTGTGCCTCGGACTTGGAGGCCTCCGACAGGCGCCTGCTGTCATGAAGCGCGTCCACTCTCGACGGTGGGATCGTGCCGCTACTGTGCCCCGCGTGCCGTGGCCTTACGACAAGCGAGAGCCAACCGCTGCGGTCGACCCCACGCCAGAGCTGGAGTCGACCATCGAGCGTCCCGACGCCTGACCGTCGAGCGTGTCCCATACCGCCCGGACAGGGTGACGCTCAGGCAGCTCTGGGTCAGCGGTGACTCACGGCTCGTCGCCGAGCAGCGTCTTCGCCCGGTCGAGGTCTTCGGCCAGAACCATGACCCGGCTGCCCTGGCCGACCGCGTAGTGCGGCGCCATGCCACCTGCGTCACTTCCGAACACCGCCACCTTCAGTCCTTCATCCCGAAGTCGAGCGGCCAACGCCTCAGCCTCAAAATCGCTGGGCAGCCGCGTGAGCTCGACGACATCCCCGACTGGCGCCTCAGCCGGTTCGTGCAGCCACCGGTTGAACCGATGCATCAGCCCCTCGTCGTGCCCGCTCGCTTCCGCCATGCCACGACGCTATCGACAGCCGAAGGCTCGGCATTCGAAGTTCCCGGCATCGTCAAGGCGCCGTCGATCTGCGGTTCGCCCCCAGGACCACCACTAGCGCCGGGACTGGTGACAGGTCGTACCCCAGAAAGAGGATCTAACGGGTTGCGCTGAGCTGACTCGCCGCTCGATCCACGTCCCGGCCTGACACGGCGATCAGCCGCCATTCTCCTGCACCATCACCGAGCTCAAGGACCAGTGCCCTTCGGTTGCCCCAGATGACCACCAGGGCCTTCCCATCCCGGAAGGTTGCTCGTGGGCCGATCATCGCAAGCTTCGAGAGGGGTGCGCCCGCAGCCGCAGATCCCATCCTGACGGACTGCACCGGCTGCTTGGAGAGCGGTCTGTTGACGACTCGTACCGATGCAACCGATGACAACGGGACGGTGACACTGCCGCGCATCGCCAGCAGCCTTTCGAGGGGACTGAGCCGGACTCTCAGATGGTCACCTTCGATCTGCACGCGTGCCACGGAGGGCAGTCTCTCGCAGGGCGTCAGCGTCCCCGAACGTCAGGTGGGGGAGACCTTCGGTCTCGAGATCAGTTGCCGTCGAGCAAGGGGCAGGCGTCGGTGGCTTCGAACGAGCTGGTCTCGACCTCCTCGCGCGAAAGGAAGTGGCAGCCGAAGTAGCCGACGAGGTTGCCGTCCTGGTCGCGCACCTCGAGCACGGGCAGGAGGGTGCCGTTCCACTCGGCGGGTGGGCCGTTGAGATCGACGAAGGCCGTCACGCCGGCTCCGGCTCCGACAGCGATGATCTGCGGCTCGTGCAGGGCGACTGGTGGCGCCTCGGGGGCTGGCGTTGCGGAGCCAGTTCTTGTGATGGGTGCCGGTCGCAGCAGGTAGCCGTCGGCCTGGTCGGGGAAGCCGCCCCATGCGAGCAACACCCCATCGGCCCAGACCGCTGCCTGTTCCGCTCTGACGTGGGAGTCGGTCTGGGGTGTCTGCGTCCATGTGTGGCCGGCGGGGTCCAGCTGCATGGCTTCGTTGGGGGTGCCGAGGGTGAGCGCGGCGTCGCCGGTCCACACGGCCTCGCCAGCGAATGACGTCGGAGGCCACGTGGCGACGGGCCGCCAGGTGCCGGTCGAGGGATCGAACGCTGAGGTGACTGCGCCTTGGCCGGCTGCGATGGCGAGCAACTCATCGCCGTCCCAGAGGACGCTGAAGGCCTTGTCGGTGCCGAGCCCCACCGCGGGCAGAGCGCTCCACCGATCGTCGGAAGGGTCGTAGGAGTAGAAGCCGACGCTGCTCAGTTGGAACGGAGAACCGAGCTCCGCGATCAGCTCGGATCCGGTCCACACCGCCTGCGGCTCCGCTGAGACAGGCCGGCCTGGGGCGGGGGCGATCATCCGCCACTCATCGCTGTCGGGGTCGTAGCTGGCGGCTTCGCTGCTGTTGAAGCCGGCAAGCACGATCATCTCTGAACCCGTCCACACCGCGGTCGGGCCCCCGCCGCTGACGATCGGAGCCTTGGTGATCCTGCGCCAGGTGTCGCTCGCAGGGTCGTAGGCAGCCCCGTCGTCTGCCTCTGCCTGATCGGTTCGGCCGCCCCACACGATCATCTCGGTGCCGGTCCACACCGCGGATGCAGACTGTCGGGCGCTCAGTGGCGAGTCCGCAACGGTGCGCCAGGAGTCGGTGCGCGGGTCGTAGGCGGCGCCGTCGCCGAAGGGCACGGAGCCCGACGAGCCGCCCCACACGATCATCTCCGAGCCGGTCCACACTGTCGCCATCGCCGAGCGGCCTGACAGCGGCGACTGAGCCATCGCCCGGGTGGTGCCCGGAGCGAGGAGGTCAGCGTTGGCGGTTGTGGGAACCGAGACCTGCGGCGCCCGATCGACACGTCCCGGATCATCGGACCCGACCCTGGCGACCCACACGAACCCGGCCGCCGCGATCAACACGACGAGGAACGTGTTGAGGACCCAGCGGCGCTGACTCCGTCGAACCAAGCGAGCGGGCTCGGGCCCGTCCCA
This sequence comes from Acidimicrobiales bacterium, assembly GCA_965279255.1. Taxonomy (GTDB): domain Bacteria; phylum Actinomycetota; class Acidimicrobiia; order Acidimicrobiales; family Acidimicrobilacustridaceae; genus CAMFLJ01. The sequence continues at coordinate 1,974,570 of OZ257146.1, read as the reverse complement.
GGTCGCATTCGACATGAGTCGTCCCCGAGCGGCGTCGACCCGGTCATCCAGCGCCGGACCGCGCTCGCTCTGCGTGGAGTCACTCATCTTCGACCTCCCCACCCGATGCCGGATCATCCGCACCCAACCGTCGTGCGACCTCGAGGCGACCCCGGCGCAGGTGCGTACGGACGGTTTCCTCGCCACATCCGAGGATCGCTGAGATGTCCGCGACGGAGCGGTCCTCCAAGAACGCCAGGGTCAGGACCTGTGCCTGACGCTTCGGCAACGAGCGAACGACAGCCCACAACTCGTCATCCAACATGCGGTCGGCAGGCGGGTCTCGTCGGACCGCATGCAGCCTGGTCAGCAAGCGCAACTCGGTCACGTGGCGGCGCCCCGATGACACGCACCGGTTCGTGACCACCCGACGAACCCATGCGCCAGGGTCCTCGAGGGTCTGAACCCGCCGCCACTTCCGAAACGCCGACACGAACGCCTCTTGAGCGAGCTCCTCCGAGAGGTCACGCCTACCGGTCAACACGAACGCCACCCGGGCCACCGCCGGGTACTCGCTCCGGTAGAACGCGTCGAACGAAAGCTCTTCCACAACCCCACCAGGCCCGTCTACTCGAACCGCCAGCACATCCTCTTACACGCACGAGACCATTCGAGTCGTTACATCAAGCCGCGAGCTGCACATCGTTCGCGATGTGTCCGCCTCCAACGAGCCGGCAGTCCCACAACGCGGCGGTGGGTGACGGGTGAGCTCGTCATGTCCTAATTCGGGAGGTCCGTCGACGGAGGGTCTGGGAGGGGCTCTTTGATGTCGGTGACGCCGGCCCACGTCATCCAGGACTGGAGGTCGGTGACCTGGATCTGATCGAGCACCGCCAGGAACGAAGGGTCGAGTTGCGAGGCAGAGTCACAGGTCGCCGGCATGCGGTCGACCGGTCCGCCGCTAAGTGAGTAGTAGATCCCGTCGATCGTGAACAACGAGAGCACAGACGTGGCTGGGAAGCCGTCTGAAGCGCCGTCAGGGCGCGAGAGCGCCCGGCAGGACATCTCGATGGTCCCGAAGCGACCTGACTCGATCGACCAGCGTGTGGTGGCGTAGGTATCGAAGCTCCACCGGGTGATGTTGGGGTCGCTGTCCACCCCGTCGGACATGAACTGCCAGCCGCTGCCGTCGGGCATGTGGAACCGCGAGTCGTACACCCCGGTCGTGTAGACGCTCATGAGCGCGTCCGGTGTCGCCCCGATAGGCGCAGAGAAGTAGATGACGTCACCTTGGACCGGAGCCACCGTCCCGTCGTTCGTGTAGACGGTGGAGGACTCTGTGCCGCGAGTGGCGAGAGCAACACCTGTGCCTGCAACCACGAGAGCGCAGGCCGCGACGGCAAGAGCGGTTCGCCGGTGACGCCGCCGTCGACCCGCGGCAACAGCTCCCACCCAACCTGCAGCCGGACGGGCCGTGCCGATGAGGGCGGCATCGAGGCCCAGTCCGTCGAAGAGGTCCCGGTCGTCGTCCATCACGTCATCTCGTTCAGTCACGCTCGTACTCCCTCATTCCTTCGCGGAGGGCAGCGAGTCCCCGGTGGAGATGGGCCTTCACCGTGCCCGGAGCGATCGACAGCACCTCTGCGGTCTCGTTCGTGGAGAGACCCTCGAGGTAGCGAAGCGCGACCACCTCCCGCTGACGGAGCGGGAGCCTCGCCATCGCCGCCAACAGGTCGTCGCGACGCTTGGCGTCGCCCGCCGCGACTTCAGCAGACGGCACAGGCTCGGCCCGACGCAGCGCCATCACCCGTCTCCGGAAGCGGCTGCGACACAGGTTCACCACCGCAGCTCGCACATAGGCACGGGGAGCGTCGCGTTCGCTCAGGTGCCGCCAACGGGCAAGCGATCGAACGAACGCTTCCTGAACGATCTCCTCGGCGCCGTCGGCCCCTCCGAGAATCATCCGCGCCACACCGACCAAGCGTCCGAAGTCTTCTGCGTAGACCTTCTCGAGATCCGCCCAGACCTCCACCGGCTCGTCAACGCCAGGAACGACGAGCTCGCCATCCGAGACACCGCCTGAACTGTCCGGCTCTGGACCTACCGCCCCTCGTTCCACACCCACCTCAACGCTTCTGTCCCGAAACGGTTTACACAGTCGACCAGGCCTCGTGGCGACCCCGGCTATCCCTCCCAATCAGGGTTCTCGTAGATCCGTGGCAAATGGCTCTCGCGTTCGGGCGCGACCACTTTGAACAGCGTCTCGTTGGTACCTGAGCGAGGGTGGCCTTCGGCTGGGACAACCCGCTGCCGCCTGATCGTCATGTACGGAATCGATGACGGCCCTTCCGGAAAGCCGGAGTCCCGGTACACGACCGGACCGTTCAGGTAGAAGTGGGGCTCCGCAACTGAGTCAGGCGGGTGGCTGCGCCGACCCAAGAACACGCTGGGCCGCCCCCCGGCATCCCGACGCACCCAGTAGCTCGCGCTCTTGCCCAGTCCGGTGCGGCGATGTGACTGCGGAACCCACTCAGCGATCCACCGCACCGGCGCCACCGGCGGCGCGGGCTCGGATGTCTCCTCGCGACGACGCCCATGGTCTCGTCCTAGACGACCGCGAAGCCAGCGAAGGACGCTCATGTGGCGGGGGCGGCCGGCTGCCGTTCGTCCCGGTGTCGAGTACCAGCCACGAGACGGGATGGTAAGGCGTTCGTTTGCCACCCACCGCCGGGACTGGGCCGTGGACTCCTGCGCCTACGGGGAGAGGAGTTGTCGAGCGATCCGTCGGTCAAGGATCGGCTCGAGGCCGATGCCCGGCAGCACCACCAGCAGGCCTACGACGACAAGCTCCGTTGGGGGGTTTGGCCCGACAGCGATGACGACCGTGAGGACCACGACGATCGGGCGAAGGAGCGTGAACGGGCCGAACACGAGGACGCTCGCAATGGTCCTGACAGTCACTGACCGCAGGGCGCAGAAGGCCCAGGTCCCGAGGATGAGCGCTGCGTAGCACCCGCCCACGATGATGAAGCGGCGCATAGCGTCGTCGAAGGCCGATTCCACGGTGGGCCCACCGCTGCTCGCGAGCACGGCGGCCAGCACGACCACCAGAACAAGGGGGACCTGTCCCGCGATCGCAGCGCGGAAGGAGGCGACGGCGTGATTGCGACGCTTGTCCAGGAGTGCGGACCGTCCCATGGCAAGCCGGTAGCCCATGAGCGCGCAGTCCAATGTCACCAGCCCCCACACGCCAGCGACGAGCCATGGGTTCATGCCAGCCGCTCCAAGCGCTTGGAGCGGCGGCCCAGGGTGTCGAGCAGCGGTGCGCTGAAGTCCTCTCTCGCTCCGATCAACGTGGTCAACACGCAGGGCAATGGGGTCAGCCGGACATGGCGACCCGATACCCAGGTCTCGAAGCCAGGCGCGTTCGTCGCTGCGGCCTGGGCGAGAACTCGGGGTGGGTGCGCTCGCTGCGCCGAACGGATTCCGTCGTGGCGGGCCAGGGCGAGGCGCATGCGGGTCCGGTGGAAGAGCCATGCCCCCATCGGAGCGATCGGCGACGGCTGGAAGTCGATGTGCACGAACGCGACAGCCGGCCCGTTCTCGTGGGCGGCGAAGAACCTGTCGAGATCGACGCCCCGGAAGTGGTGCATCACACCCGTCGAGATCAGGATCGTGGCCGGTTCGTCGAGAGCGAACGCGTCGGCCGCCTCGAACCGGCATTCCAACGACTCGACATCGGCCAGCGACCGGGCGGCGTCGATGAGCGCCGGGTTCAGGTCCACGCCGACGAGCTCCACATCGGGCTCGTTGGTGTGGTCAGCGAGCCAACGAATGACGTAGCCGGTGCCGCAGCCGACGTCGACCACGCGGTAGGGAGGCGGAACGCCGCTACGCCGGAGGGTGACGAGGATCGGCTCGACCTGTGCCCACACCCGGGCACCGTGCCGGAACTCCTCGGACAACCGCTGGATCTCGCCGTGCACCGTGACCATCAGCCGGTCGACGTACGCGTCGTCCAGCCAGCCATCGACCGTCGGTAACTGACCCACGATCCGCTCCGCCCACCTATCTCCGTGAGCGCGACACTGGTCGACGATCGCAGCGTGGTTGACCCGGTGCCTCTGGCCTTCTGGGCCCACGTCGACCAACAGATCCGTGATCTCGATCCGCTCTTCCGCCCGCACCTCTAGAGGGTGCCACACGCCGTTCAGGCGACCTCTCTACGCACCACCACCCGAGCGACAGGGGGCCTGAGGAGCACTAGCTGTCATCGAGGTGTCTTCGCACGCTGGCAGCGGTCACGGCCCCGCCTGGTTCTGGCATGCGTCTTGCACCTCTAGGGGTGCAAGACGCATGCCAGAACGGGATGGGCGGCAGCGGCGGCGCAGGACGTCGCGACGTCGCGTCGGCTCGAGCGATCGACGGGCGGGCCCGGACGCGAAGAGGAGGCACCCGGGGGTGCCTCCTCGACGACTGGTGCTGCAGACGAAGGTCGCCTAGCTGAGCGAGGAGCCCACCTGCGAGAACTTCGAGCTGGCGCTCTTGCCGAGCAGAGTGACGGCCACGATGCACACGACGGCGATCAGGGCCACGAGGAGGGCGTACTCGACGAGCGAGGCGCCACGGTCGGTCTTGCAACGGGCCTGGAGCCAGGCGCTGGCGAACTCATAGGTGGTCATCATGGTTGGTGCTCCCGCGCTTTCTGGTGGCTGCTCATCCGTCGGACGAGCGAGGGGGGATGTAGGAATCGTAAGACGGCGAACCGATTCCGCCCATGGGCCGATCGCCTCATTGTCGAACCCATCGCGTAGTCGAATCGGGGTACTCGCGCCCCGACGGGCGGCTCTTTGCCGGCTCACCGCACCCGCCGTCCGGAGCTCGGTCGGCTCCGACAGGTGACACATCGCAGGGGGAGGTCGGTTCGGTACGGGCGCGCCACGGCCCTCCCGTCTCCGGGAGGGCCGTGGGGACATCGTCGCGGCGGGGGCCGCGATCAGGTCAAGCTCGAACCGACCTTCGAGAACTTCGACGAAGCGTTCTTGCCGAGCAGGGTGACGGCCACGAGGCACACAACGGCGATCAGGGCCACGAGGAGGGCGTACTCGACGAGCGAGGCGCCCCTGTCTGTCTTGCAGCGGGCCTGTAGCCAGGCACTCGCGAACTCAAAGGTGGTCATCATCTGGGTCTCCCGCTCAGATAGATGCGCCCAGGGCGCATGCCCCAGGGGCGTACAAGGAAAGTTAGTCACGACATGACCGCCTGGCCATGGGCCATCCGGTTCAACGCCGTTCTGTCCTGGTGGGTCGGGGGGCCCAGCACCCTGGCGGTGATCACCTGTGGTGATGCCGACATTGAAGAGGGCACCTCTCGTCGAGGTGCCCCCTCCGCCAGGTCCCGCCTGTCGATCTTGCTGGCCTGCCCCTACGGGCTGGCTGCCGTGATCTTCGAGTTGGACCTCGACAGGTTGTTGCTCAGGTTGCCACCAAGGAAGGTGACCGCTCCGATGCAGGCCACGACGATGAGGGCGAGGAGGAGTGCGTACTCCACCAGCCCTGCACCAGCGTCGCCCCTGCATCGTCCGGCCGGCTCCCTCGGTGTGGTGCACATCGGTGCCTCCATGGGAGCCTCCTCACCGGAAGTGCAGAGGGGCGGACCAGATGGTCCGCCCCTTCGCACATTCGAATCCCGACGGGGACTAGCTGAGCGAGGAGCCGACCTGCGAGAACTTCGAGGAGGCGCTCTTGCCGAGCAGGGTGACGGCCACGATGCACACGACGGCGATCAGGGCGACGAGGAGGGCGTACTCGACGAGCGAGGCGCCACGGTCGGTCTTGCAACGGGCCTGGAGCCAGGCGGAGACGAATTCGTAAGAGGTGAGCATTTTCCGGGATCTCCCTGTGCTGGTGCTGATGGAAGGCCCACGGTCATGGGCCCATTCTTGACTTGCCTTCTAGGTATCGACGGCCGCTCGAACGACCTTGATGGGTCATTCGGACTATTCGCCGACGAAGGGTCAGTCGAGGTGGACGATCCCCATGCGGACGGCCTGGAGCACCGCCTGGGTGCGGTCACGGGCGTCGAGCTTCTGGTAGATCGAGGCGAGGTGGTTTTTGACGGTCTTCTGCGAGATGAAGAGGCGCTCGGCGACCTCGGGGGTCGAGCAGCCGTCGGCGATGAGCTGGAGGACCTCCTCCTCGCGACGGCTGATGATGCGCTCCTCCTCGGGCGCACCGAAGCCGCGGTCGCGGTCCATGCGGCGGACCTCGTCGAGCATCGAGGCCGCCAGCTGGGGCGACAGCGCGGTCTCGCCGCTGACGGCGAGACGCACGGCCGAGGCGATCTCCTCGGTCGAGCAGTCCTTGACCAGGTAGCCGGACGCGCCGGCCCGGATGGCCTCGGCGAGGACCTCCTGATCGGCGTGCATGGTGAGCATCACGATCTTGATGGCAGGCATGGTCGACTTGATCTGCCGGGTCGCCTCCACGCCGTCGATCTCGGGCATGGTGACGTCCATCAGGACCACGTCGGGGCGCAGCTGGTCGGCGAGGCGCACGGCCTCGTCGCCGTCGCCGGCCTCTCCGACCACGTCGAACCCCTGCTCGGTCATCGACCGGCGCAGGCCTTCACGCAGCATGCGGTGGTCGTCGGCGAGCATCAGCCGAATGGTCATGGGGGGTCCTCCATCGTTTGCAGGGCGGCCGAGGGCCGTCCCGGGGTCACCCGTGGGGCGGGCGACGAGGTGGGGCGTGGGGCGGGGGTCGAGGTCGTGGGTGCTCATGCGGTGGTCACCCCGCTGGTCTGGTGGGTCGGGGCCTGCTGCTGGCGGGGCTCCTCGTTGCGCAGCAGGCTGCAGCGCACGCGGGTGCCCTCGTTGGGCTTGCTGGCGACCTCGAGGGTGGCGCCGATGCTCGAGGCCCGCTCCCTCATGCCCATGATCCCGTAGGAGTCGAGACGGCCCTTGGTGCCCTCGGGGAACCCGATGCCGTTGTCGGTGATCTCGAGCGCGGCGGACTCGCCGTTGCAGCGCCAGAGGACGCGCACCCGGTCGGCCCGGGAGTGGCGCTCGACGTTGGTCAGAGCCTCCTGGGCGATGCGCCACATCTCCCGCTCCTGGAGCAGGGGGAGGCGGGCGTCGCGATCGCAGAAGAGCTCGATCTGGAGCGAGCTGCGCTCGCGGATGCGGGCCACGTAGGCGTCGAGGGTGTCGGCGATGTCGTGGGTGTCGGAGACGTCGGTGCGCAGGTCGTAGAGGGTGTCGCGGACCTCGCGGATGACGCCGCGGACGTCGTCGCGGAGGCGCTGGAGCGAGGGCCCGACCTCTTCGCCGCGGGACTCCTTGCCGACGATGTTGTCGAGCTCGAAGGCCATGTAGGCCAGGGACTGCCCGATGCGGTCGTGGAGGTCGCGGGCGATGCGGGTGCGCTCCTCGTCGGCGCCGACGGTGCGCAGGCGGGCGAACCACCGGGCGTTGTCGATGGCGAGGGCGACCGGCTCGACGAACCCTCGGAGGAGCTCGACGTCACGGTCGGTGAAGTGGTTGTCGTCGGTGTGCTCGACGGCGAGGATGCCGATGACGCTGCCCCGGGCGGGGAGCACGGCGTAGATGCCCGAGCCCGAGCGGGGCCCGAGGCCGGACCAGCCGGCCGCCGGGAGGTTGGAGACCGAGAGCACGCCCTCGTCGTGGACCACCCGGCGCAGCGGCACGGTGAGGTCGTCGAAGCTCTGGCGCTGGGGGACCCGGCTGCCGCCCTCGCGGCGGAGCAGCTCCCAGGTGCCGTCGGTGTCGTCGAAGCCGAGCACCACGGCGGTGTCGAAGTCGAAGAGGCCCCGGAGCCGGGTGACGGTGGTGTCGAGGACGTCGTCGAGGTCGAGCGACGCTGGCAGGGTCTGGGTGACCCGATGGAGGCTGTAGAGCAGGGCGTTGGCGTCGGCGAGGCGGCCCAGGCGGTCGAGCGCCAGGGTGTGCTGGCGGTCGGCCTCACCGGAGATCTGGCGGGTGTAGCCGGCGATCAGCGCCACCAGCAGCAGCACCAGGGTCCACTGGGCGGACTGGACGATCCGCGTCTTGCTCGGGTCCTGGATGAGGAAGGGGAGGCTCACGGCGAGGGTCGAGACGACCCCGATGCGCAGGGCGAACCCGTAGCCGCGGGCGAAGCCGGCGACCATGACGGCCGTCAGCATCATGAGGATGAAGGGGGAGTCCCAGAATCCGGTGGCCACCACGCAGGCCACGTTCAGGATGACCTCGCCGACGACCTCGAGGAGGCTGCGGACGTCGCCCGTGTAGCGGAGCGGGTGGAGGGTGCGCACGACCGTGTAGGCCAGGATCATCCCCGACCAGACGGCCATCGAGTACGGCTTGGCCTCGAACTGCTGGGTCGCGAGGGCGACCGATGCGATCGCGATCGCCCAACGCACGGCCAGGATCGCGGGCCCGAAGGCCGCGACGCGGTCGACGCGCTGCACCAGGCCGATGCCGTCGTCGTGGGTCGAGCCGTCGGTCGAGTCGGCCAGACGGCTCACACGGTCACGCCACGTGGGCGCACCTGGTTGGGGTTCGGTGTGCACCTCAGTCACATCACAGTTGTCGGCTCCTGTGGCAGAACCTTGAACGGACCGATCGTGGAAGTCGCAAGGACGGCCCCCGGGGGACCCGGTGCTAGCTTCCCGGCCGTGCTCCTCATAGGCCTGACGGGCGGTATCGGCTCCGGAAAATCGACCGTGTCAGCGGCTCTGGCCCAGCGTGGAGCGGTCGTCGTCGACGCCGATGCGGTGGTGCGTGAGCTCCAGGCCCCTGGCGGGTCGGTGCTTGCCGCCATGGTCGAGCACTTCGGTCGGGGGATCCTGCAGGACGACGGCACGCTCGACCGTCAGAAGGTCGCCGACCTCGTGTTCGGCGACGACGAGCAGCTCAAGGCCCTCAACGCCATCGTGCACCCCGCGGTGGGGGCCGAGATCAACTCCCGCATCGAGACCCAGCGCGACACCGACCACGTGGTGATCCTCGACGTGCCCCTCCTCGTGGAGAGCAAGGCCTACGTCACCGCCGGCACGATCGTGGTCGACACCGACCCCGACATCGCCGTGCAGCGCCTGGTGGCGTTCCGGGGGTTCACCGAGGCCGACGCCCGGGCCCGCATGGCCCGGCAGGCCACCCGCGAGGACCGCCTGGCCGCCGCTGACTTCGTCGTGTCCAACGACGGCACGCCGGAGGACCTCGCTCCCCGCATCGCCGAGTGCTGGGAGTGGATCGAGAGCCTGCGCGGCACCGAGGCCGAGGCCGCCGGCGTCGGCCCCGTCCCCCAGGCCTAGAGCCCGAGGCGCCGGGCGAGGTCGCTGGTGATGCGCCGGTCGGGGTCGACCCGGTCGCGCACGGCCTGCCACTCGCCGAGGCGGGGGTACATCACCGGCACGAGCTCCGGGCGCAGGCGGCTGTCCTTCGCCAGGTAGACGCGGCCTCCCTCGGCGGCCACGAGCCCGTCGAGGCGGTCGAGCAGCGGACCGAGCCCCGGCACACCCGCGGGGATGTCGAGGGCGAGGGTCCAGCCGGGGTAGGGGAACGAGAGCGGTGCGGGATCGCCCTCGCCGAACGCCTTCAGCACGGCCAGGAACGACGTGCAGCCCGATCGGCTCAGGTCCTCGACGATGCGGCGCAGGGTGGCCTCGGCGCCGAAGGGCACCACGAACTGCCACTGCAGGAAGCCGGTGGGCCCGTAGATGCGGTTCCAGCCCCCGACCATGTCGAGGGGGTGGAAGAAGGTGGGGATGGTCTGGAGCTCGTCGCGGCGCAGGACCGGGGCCTTCCGGAACCACAGCTCGTTGAAGGCCTTCACGGTGAGCTTGTTGAGCAGGCCGTTCGGAACGAACGGGGGAGCTGTGGCCAGCACCCCCGCCGAGTAGGCGTAGGGGTCGCGGGTGGCCGGGGCGGCCTCCTCGGCGGTGGCGAACCGGCCCCTGGTGAGCACCGAGCGACCGAGGGCCCGGCCGCCGGCCATGAGGTCGATCCAGGCCACGGAGTAGTCGTAGGCGTGGTCGCCCGACGCCATGAGCTCGAGGACCTCGTCGAGGTCGGCGGCCCGGTCGGTGTCGACGAGCACCCGGCTCGAGCCGATGCGGGGGCAGGCGAAGGTGGCGTCGAGCACCACGCCGGTGAGGCCCATGCCGCCGGCCGTGGCCCAGAACAGGTCGGGGTCGCGGTCGGGTCCGATCTCGACGACCTCGCCGCTGGCCAGCTGCAGCCGCAGGGAGGTGACGTGCTGGCACCAGCTGCCCTTGCGGTGGTGGTTCTTGCCGTGGATGTCGGCGGCGATCGCTCCGCCGACGGTGACGTAGCGGGTGCCCGGGGTGACCGGGACGAAGAGGCCCTGGGGCACGAGGGCGTGGAGCAGGCGGTCGATGCTGGCGCCCGCCTCGGCCGTGACGAGCACGGTGTCGGAGGTGGGGTCGGACTCGTGGATCGTGAAGGCGTCGACGTCGACGGTCTCGATGACCGTGCCGCCGCTGTTCTGGGCGCAGTCGCCGTAGCCCCGACCGAGCCCTCGGGCGACCAGGCCCCGATCGGCGGCGGTGGGCAGCGCCCGCTGCAGCTCGACGGCCGAGGTGGGGCGGCGCACGTCGGCCGCGGTGGGCGCGGTGCGGCCCCAGCCGCTCAGCTCGGCGGTGTGGGGGCGGGCCAGCACGGCGGCCGGTTCAGGTGGCGTAGACGGCACAGGCGTAGATGATGGCCCACACCGCTCCGGCGACGAGGAGGGTGCGATCGGACAGGACGAGGTTCTCGGGCTCGGCGCCCTTGCCCTGCTCCAGCAGGAGGGCGTAGCGGAGGATGGCCACGGCGAAGGGCACGATCGACATCTGGTACCAGATGGCCCCGTCGCCGTTCGCCTCGGCCGAGGCGAAGGCCCACATGCAGTACGCGATGAGCACGCCGCCCGAGAACACGGCCCGCAGGTAGGCGAGGAAGCTCGGCGTGTAGGCGGCGAGGGCGGGGCGCACGTCGACGGCCTCGTGCTCCTCGAGGTCGGAGAGCTCGCCGTGGCGCTTGCCGGCGACCATGAAGAGGGCGCCGAAGCTGGTGACGATGAAGAACCACTCGCTGATCGGGATGTCGGTGGCGGTGGCGCCGCCGATCGCCCGCAGCACGAAGCCCGAGGCGACCGCCACGATGTCGAGCACCGGCATGTGCTTGAGCTTCACCGTGTAGGCGGTGGTGAGAGCGAGGTAGGCGAGGATCGTGATGCCGAAGTCGCGGGAGGTGACGAAGGCACCGCCGACCCCGACGACGAGCAGGACCGCGGCCAGGCCGAAGGCCAGCCCGACGGGCACCGAGCCGGCCGCGATGGGGCGATGCCGCTTGACCGGGTGACGGCGGTCGGCCTCGACGTCGACGGCGTCGTTGAGGAGGTAGGTGGCGCTGGCCGCCGCGCAGAAGCAGGCGAAGGCGGCGAGGGTGTGCAGCAGCGTCGACCGCTCGTCGATCATCCCGGCCGCCACCGGCGCGGCGAAGACGAGGACGTTCTTCACCCACTGCTTGGGTCGCAGCGAGCGGATCACGCCGACCACCAGCGAGGGTGGCTCGATCGGGTCGGCGGTCATGTCAGCGGGCGCTCACTCTGCGCCAGATGCCCCGCGGCAGGTTCCGCATGATGGTGAACACGGGGGCGAGGATCGCCGGGGCCCAGATGACCTCGCGGCCCTTGGCCAACCCGGCCACGACCGCGTCGGCGACCTTGTCGGGGGTGGTGGCGAACGGTGCCGGGGTCATGCCCTCGGTCATGCGGCCGTGGACGAAGCCGGGCCGCACCACCACGACGCGACCGCCGTTGCCGACGAGAGCGTCGCCGAGGCCCTGGGCGAAGGCGTCGAGCCCGGCCTTGGTGGAGCCGTAGACGTAGTTGTCGGCCCGGGCCCGCACGCCGGCGACCGACGACAGCACCAGCAGGGTGCCGTGGCCCTGGCGGCGGATGTGGGCGGCGACCGCGAGCGAGGCGGACACGGCACCGACGTAGTTGGCCCTGGCCGCGTCGGCGGCGGCCACGGGGTCGGCGTCGAAGGTGGCCTGGTCGCCGAGCACCCCGAAGGCGAGGATCACCATGTCGAGGTCGCCGTGGCGCTCGAACGCGGCATCGACGAAGGGCTGGTGCGAGGCGGGGTCGAGGGCGTCGAAGGCGACGGCCTCGACGGTGGCGCCGGCTGCGGTCCAGCGGGAGGAAGGGGCCTTCACGGCCTCCGGGTCGCGGACCCCGAGCACGACGGTGCGGCACCGGCCGGCTACCAGGCGGTCGACGATGGCCTGGGCGATCTCCGAACCACCGCCGAGGACCAGCACCGACTGGACCGCTCCTACTGCGTCTCTCATCTGCCTTCCGACCTCCGCGCTCGGAGGGCGACCTTAGACGGGCGAGGCACCGCGGCAGGCTCCACGCCAGCGCCTAGCGTGGCGGTGTGGCGGTTGAGGCACGGGCGACCGAGGATCGATGGACCTCCACCCAACGGACCGTCGCGGTCGCCTCCGTCGTGGTGGGGGTGGTGCTGCGCTGGTGGGCGCTCGGGTCGGCCCGCCTGAGCTTCGACGAGGCCTTCACCGGGGCCTACGCCGACCTCCCGCTGGGCCAGATCCCCGGGGCGCTGCGGGCCAACGACAGCCATCCACCGCTCGACTACGTCCTGCGCCACTGGGTGTCGGGCCAGCACTCCGAGTTCTGGTTGCGCGCCCCGTCGGCCGTGTTCGCCACCGCTGCTCTGGTGGTGGTCGCGTGGTGGATGCGCCGCCGCGGATGGTTCGGGGTCGCGGTCGTGGTGCTCTTCGCCCTGGCGCCGTTCCAGCTGCTCTACGGGCGCCAGGCGCGCATGTACGCGCTGATGTGCCTCATCGGCGTGCTGCTCGCCGTGATCGCCGAGCGCTGGCTGAAGGGCCAGGGGGAACGCCGCCTCGCCGTCGCCGTGGCGGCGCTGCTCGTCGTGGCCTGCCTCGACCATGCGGGCGGCCTCCTGCTCGCCGGCGGCGTCTTCCTGGTGCCGGGCCTTCGCCGCGACCGTGCCGCGTGGGAGTGGCGGGGCGCGGTCGTGGGCGCGGTGGCGGTCTGGGCCGTCCTGTGGGGCCCCTCCTTCCTCGAGCAGGCCGACGGCGGGCACGGCCTGTGGATCCCCCACACCGACCTCACATCGGCCGACGGGCTCGTGAACGGCATGGTGTCGCTGCTCGAAGGCACCTTCGGGCTGGTCACCGCGCTGACGCTCCTCGGCGGCGCGGCGCTCCTCGCCACCCGTCCCCGCCTCGCCAGGATCTGGGGCGCCCTGTTCCTGGTCCCGCTCGCGCTGGTGGTGCTCGCCGGGCTCCGGTACCGGATCGTGATCCCCCGCACGCTGGCCGGCTCGTCGTGGGCGGTGCCGGTCGCCTGGGCGGCGGCGGGGGAGTGGGTCCTGCGTCGGTCGCGCCCCATCGCCGCGGTGCTGGTGGCGGTCATGGCGCTCCTGTGGGTCCGCTCGTTGCCGACGGCGATGGGGTTCGACGAGGGCACCGGCACCCCCGCGCTCGCCGCCCGCGATGCCGTGCAGCCCGGCGACGGGCTCCTGGTCCACCCCAACTGGCTGTGGCCGCTGGCGTGGTGGAACCTCGACACCGACAGGGGGTCGGACCTCCCACCGGCGATGGCCGACGTCGACGGCTGGTACTGGGTGCGGCCCGGTGCCGAGCCCACCGGCCGCACGTGGGTGCTCGAGCCGATCTCGTACCACCTCGACACCAGCCGCTGGCCCTCGTGTGCCCCCTTCGAGCAGGTCGGCGACGAGTGGGAGCTCGGCTGCGTTGTCACAGGGGGTTCGTAGACTTCTCCGCATGCCTCCGTTCCGCCTCGTGTCCGACTTCTCGCCTGCCGGCGACCAGCCCAAGGCCATCGCCGAGCTGACCACGAGCATCGAGGCGGGCAACCGGTTCCAGACGCTCCTCGGCATCACCGGCTCGGGCAAGAGCGCCACCATCGCGTGGACCATCGAGAAGCTGCAGCGCCCCACCCTGGTGATCGCGCCCAACAAGTCGCTCGCCGCCCAGCTGGCCAACGAGTTCAAGGAGTTCTTCCCCGAGAACCGGGTCGAGTACTTCGTCTCCTACTACGACTACTACCAGCCGGAGGCGTACATGCCGTCCTCCGACACCTACATCGAGAAGGACTCGTCGGTGAACGACGAGATCGACCGGCTGCGCCACTCGGCCTCCTCCGCCCTGCTCACCCGGCGCGACACCATCGTCGTCGCCTCGGTGTCGTGCATCTACGGCCTCGGCTCGCCGCACGAGTACAAGGACCAGCTCCTCACCGTGCGCCCGGGCGAGGTCCACGACCAGCGGGCGATCCTCGGCAAGTTGGTCGACATGCAGTACGAGCGCAACGACATGAACCTCGTGCGCGGCAAGTTCCGGGTGCGGGGCGACACCATCGAGCTGCACCCCGCCTACGACGAGACCGCCGTGCGCATCGAGCTCTTCGGCGACGAGGTCGAGCGCATCCAGGTCGTCGACCCGCTCACCGGCGAGAAGGTCACCGAGCTCGACGAGCTCATCGTCTTCCCCGCCACCCACTACGTGGCGGGCGAGGAGCGCATCCAGGCGGCCATGGTGCGCATCGAGGCCGAGCTCCAGCGGCAGCTCGCCCAGTTCGAGAAGGAGGGCAAGCTGCTCGAGGCCCAGCGCCTCCGGATGCGCACCCAGTACGACCTCGAGATGATGGCCGAGCTCGGGTACTGCAACGGGATCGAGAACTACTCGGGCCCCATCGACGGGCGGAAGCCGGGCGAGGCGCCCTACACGCTCCTCGACTACTTCCCCGACGACTTCCTCGTGGTGCTCGACGAGAGCCACCAGGCCGTCCCCCAGCTCCACGGCCAGTACGAGGGTGACCGCTCCCGCAAGGCCACCCTGATCGAGCACGGGTTCCGGCTGCCCTCCGCGGCCGACAACCGCCCGTTGCGGTTCGAGGAGGTCATGGACCGCGTCGGCCAGATCGTGTTCCTGTCGGCCACGCCCGGGCCCTTCGAGCTGCAGAACTCCTCGGCGATCGTCGAGCAGGTCGTGCGCCCCACCGGCCTCATCGACCCCGAGATCATCGTGAAGCCCACCAAGGGCCAGATCGACGACCTCATCGAGCAGATCAACGGCCGCGTGGTGAAGGGCGACCGCATCCTGGTCACCACCCTCACCAAGAAGATGGCCGAGGACCTCACCGACTACCTCCTCGAGCTGGGCGTCAAGGTCCGCTACCTCCACAGCGAGGTCGACACCATCGAGCGCATCGAGATCCTCCGCGACCTGCGCCTCGGCGAGTTCGACGTGCTGGTCGGCATCAACCTCCTGCGGGAGGGCCTCGACCTGCCCGAGGTGTCGCTCGTGGCCATCCTCGACGCCGACAAGGAGGGCTTCCTCCGGTCGGAGACCTCGCTCGTGCAGACCATCGGTCGAGCGGCCCGAAACGTCGACGGACAGGTGATCATGTACGCCGACACCATCACCGACTCCATGCAGCGTGCGATCTCGCTCACCAACCGCCGGCGCAAGCTCCAGCAGGAGTACAACATCGAGCACGGCATCGACCCGCAGACCATCCGCAAGGCCGTCACCGACATCCTCGCCTACCTGCGCCCGGCCGAGACGGCCCCGATGCCGGGCAAGGACCAGCGCAACAACCGGCGCGACAAGACCCGCAGCGACCTCCACGAGCTGCCCGCCGACGAGCTCGGCCGCCTGGTCATGACGCTCGAGGAGGAGATGAAGGAGGCCGCCGCCGACCTCCGGTTCGAGTACGCAGCCCGCCTCCGCGACGAGATCAAGGACCTCAAGCGGGAGCTGCGCGAGGTCGGCTGACCGCCCCCGGGGGTCCCCGGGCGACCGGGTCGCCTGTGCGAGAGTCGCAGCGATCCGGAGGAGCGATGGCGGACCAGCAGGCACCAGACGAGCGAGACGCGACCACCGCCGGCCCCGACGCGGTGTCGGGTGCAGGTGCAGGTGCAGGTGCAGGTGCGATCGTGCGCAGCCGCCCGGCGGTGGTGGTGCTGGCCGGCCTGGCGCTGCTGCTCGTCTACGTCGGTTTGTCGTTCCTCAACGACACGCAGGGCACGCTGAGCACCGACGTCGGCGGCAAGCTCGCCACGCTCGAGGTGATGCAGCAGGAGGGCACCGCCACCCCGGCGGTCGGCTACTGGGCCGCCGAGTGGGACCCCGACGCCTCGGTGCACGGCCTCTATTACACGTCCGTCGTCGACGGCCACTTCGTCAACGTCACCACCGTGCCCGTGATCGAGCTGGCCCGCCCGCTGTTCGCCGTCGCCGGCTACCGGGGCGCCCTGCTCTGGTCGATGCTCGGCGCCGTCGCCGCCGCGTTCGCCGCTCGGGCGCTCGCCCTGCGCTCCGGCGCCGACGAGCGGCGGGGCTGGCTGGCCTTCGGGCTCATCGGGCTGGGCTCACCGGCGCTGCTCTACGCGCTCGACCTGTGGGAGCACGCCCCGGGCCTGGGCCTCATGGCCTGGGGCGTGGTCGCCATGGTCGACACCGCGGCCGGCCGCGCCCGCTGGACCGCGCTGGCCGCCGGCCTGGCGTTCGGGGCGGCGTTCTCCATGCGCACCGAGGCGGCGGCCTACGGGTTCGTCGTCGTGGCCGTCGGCTGCGTCCTGCTCTGGCGGCGGCGCGGGCTCGTACGAGCGGCGGTGGCCGGGGCCCTCGCGGCCGTGGGCTTCGTCGCCCTGGTGGCCGCCAACTACCTGCTCGAGGTGGCCCTGCTGGGGGCCTCGCTGCGCACCGGCCGGGCGTCGGGCACGGCGACGGGTGGCGGCTCCGATCTGGGCATCCGCCTCCAGGAGGCCGTGACGACCACGGTCGGGCTGTTCCCCAGCACCGCTACCGACCAACTGCTCATCGGCGGGCTGGCGGTGCTGTTGCTGGCCTGGGCGGTGTGGCGCTCCTCGCGCCCCGGCGACCAGCGCATCGCCCGCATCGCCGCGGTCGGCGCCGTGCTGCTGTTCCTGCTCCGGGCGGTCGACGGGCTCGGGTTCGTGCCGGGCTTCCTGGTGACCGCCCCCTTCGGGGTGGTCGCCCTCGTGTTGGCCACCGACCGCAGGGTCACCCGTGAGGGGCGCGACGCCGTGGTCATGGTCGTGCTGGCGCTCCCGCTGGTGTGGCTGTTCCAGTTCAGCGGCGGTGCGGTCCCGCAGTGGGGCGGTCGCTACGTGCTCACGTCCGGCCTGGTGCTGGCAGCGGTCGGCGTCGGCGTGTCGGGGCTGCTCGACCGCTGGGTGCGCAACGTGCTCGTCGGCCTCAGCGTCGGGGTCGCCGTGTTCGGCCTGGCCTGGATGTCCCATCGCACCCACGAGGTGGGCCGGGCCGCACGCGAGGTCGCCCAGGTCGACGGTCCGGTGGTGTCGTCGGCCGACTTCTGGTTGCGCGAGCTCGGTTCGGTGTACCGGGCCGACACGCCCTGGCTGAGCGTGGCCGGCACCAGCAAGATCCCGATCGCCACCGCGGTGCTCGACGGGGCGGGCGAGGACTCCTTCACCCTCCTCTGGATCCCCTCCGACCCCGATCAGGCACCACCCGAGGTGGCGGGCTGGACGCCGAGCGGCATCGGCGAGGTCCACACGTGGCTCGGGGTCGACTTCCGGCTGACCGAGTACCAGCGCCAGGAGTCGAACGTCCGTTCGTGAGGTTGGTGCCCCCGGTATGCTGTCCGGGTGGATCAGCTCGTCATCCGTGGTGCCCGTGAGCACAACCTGCGCAACATCTCGCTCGAGCTCCCGAGGGACCGGCTGATCGTCTTCACCGGCCTGTCCGGTTCGGGCAAGTCGTCCCTCGCGTTCGACACCATCTACGCCGAGGGCCAGCGCCGCTACGTCGAGTCGCTCTCGTCGTACGCCCGCCAGTTCCTGGGCCAGATGGACAAGCCCGACGTCGACTTCATCGAGGGGCTCTCGCCTGCCATCTCGATCGACCAGAAGTCCGCGTCGCGCAACCCGCGCTCCACCGTGGGCACGATCACCGAGGTCTACGACTACCTCCGGCTCCTGTTCGCGCGCATCGGCATCCCGCACTGCCCGAACGACGGCACCGTCATCACCCGGCAGACCCCGCAGCAGATCGTCGACCGGGTGCTCGAGCTGCCCGAGGGCACCCGCTTCCAGGTCCTGGCGCCGGTCGTGCGGGGCCGGAAGGGCACCTACGACACCTTGCTCGCCGACCTCGCCGGCCAGGGCTTCGCACGCGCCATCGTCGACGGCGACCTCCACGAGCTCACCGACACCGTCGAGCTGGCCCGCTACGAGCAGCACACCATCCAGGTGGTCGTCGACCGCCTGGTTCGCCGCGAGGGCATCGATCGCCGTCTCACCGACTCGCTCGAGACCGCCCTGCGCATCGCCGAGGGCGTGGCCGAGGTCCAGATCATGGGCCGCCACGACGACACCGGCCTCGACGACGAGATCCTCACCTTCAGCCAGCACCTCGGCTGCCCCCAGTGCGGGCTCAGCTTCGAGGAGCTCGCCCCCCGCAACTTCTCGTTCAACTCGCCCTACGGCGCATGCGAGCACTGCGACGGCCTCGGCACCCGCTTCGAGGTCGACCCCGAGCTGGTCGTGCCCAACCCCGACCTCAGCATCGCCGAGGGCGCGCTGTCGCCGTGGGCCACCGCCCGCACCCAGTACTTCGGGCGCCTGCTCGAGTCGGTCTGCGCCAACCACGACATCGACCCCGACACCCCGTGGTCGAAGCTCTCGAAGAAGCAGCAGAAGATGCTGCTCTACGGCACGGGCGCCACCGGCCGGGTGCAGGTCCGGTACAAGAACCGGTACGGACGGCAGCGCTCCTACGACGCCAAGTACGAGGGCGTCATCCCGTGGCTCCAGCGCCGTCACTCCGACGCCGAGAGCGACAACATGCGGGAGCAGATCGAGGGCTACATGCGCGAGGTGCCCTGCCCCGAGTGCGGCGGCGCCCGGCTGAACCCGCTGAGCCTCGGCGTCACCATCGACGGCAACTCGCTGCACGACCTCTCCGACATGTCGATCGCCGACGCCGCCAAGACCCTCGCCGGCCTCGAGCTCTCGGAGCGCGACCGCATCATCGCCGAGCGCGTGGTCAAGGAGGTCAACGCCCGCATGGGCTTCCTCCTCGACGTCGGCCTCGACTACCTCAGCCTCGGCCGTTCGGCCGGCACCCTCGCCGGCGGCGAGGCCCAGCGCATCCGCCTGGCCTCCCAGATCGGCTCCGGCCTCGTGGGCGTGCTCTACGTGCTCGACGAGCCGTCGATCGGCCTGCACCAGCGCGACAACCGCCGCCTCATCGACACCCTCGTGCGCCTCCGCGACCTCGGCAACACCGTGCTGGTGGTCGAGCACGACGAGGACACGATCAAGGTGGCCGACTACGTCGTCGACATCGGCCCCGGCGCGGGCGAGCACGGCGGCGACGTCGTCTACGCCGGCCCGGTCAAGGGCCTCCTGAAGTCGAAGAACTCCCTCACCGGCCAGTACGTCTCGGGCCGCAAGGTCATCCCGGTCCCCGAGAAGCGCCGCACCCCCGACGCCGGCAAGCTCGTCGTACGCGGCGCCCGGGAGCACAACCTGAAAGACGTCGACGTCGAGTTCCCGCTCGGTGCCTTCGTGGCCGTCACCGGCGTGTCCGGTTCGGGCAAGTCCACCCTGGTCAACGACATCCTCTTCCGGGCGCTGATGCAGAAGGTCTACGGCTCGCGCACGCCGCCCGGCCGGCACAAGACCGTCGAGGGGCTCGAGCAGATCGACAAGGTCATCAACATCGACCAGTCACCGATCGGCCGCACCCCGCGCTCGAACCCCGCCACCTACACCGGCGTGTTCGACCACATCCGCAAGCTGTTCGCCCAAACCCACGAGGCCAAGGTGCGCGGCTACCTGCCCGGTCGCTTCTCGTTCAACGTCGCCGGGGGTCGCTGCGAGGCCTGCGCCGGCGACGGCACCATCAAGATCGAGATGCACTTCCTGCCCGACGTGTACGTGCCGTGCGAGGTCTGCAAGGGCGCCCGCTACAACCGCGACACCCTCGACATCACGTTCAAGGACCGGAACATCTCCGACATCCTGAACATGAGCTGCGAGGAGGGCGTGACCTTCTTCGCCAACCAGCCGGCGATCTCCCGCCACCTGCAGACCATCGTCGACGTGGGCCTCGGCTACGTGAAGCTCGGCCAGCCGGCCACCACGCTCAGCGGTGGCGAGGCACAGAGGGTGAAGTTGGCCAGCGAGCTGGCCAAGCGCTCCACCGGCCACACCATCTACATCCTCGACGAGCCCACCACCGGCCTCCACTTCGAGGACATCAGAAAACTCCTCACGGTCCTCTCCCGACTGGTCGATCAAGGGAACACTGTCCTGGTGATCGAGCACAACCTCGACGTCATCAAGACGGCCGACTGGATCATCGACCTGGGCCCCGAGGGGGGCAGTGGAGGAGGAACCGTGGTGGTGGAGGGCACGCCGGAGACCGTTGCGGCGACCCCCGACTCCTACACGGGCCAGTTCCTCGCGCCACTGCTCGCCCCGGGCTGACCCGGTCGTGCCGGTGACGGCATGAGGCGGGGAGCGCGCCTGGCGCTCTACCTCGGCATCGTCGTGGCGGTGGTGGGCCTGAGCGTCTACCACTCGCGCGCCATCGCCGACCCGCCGTACTCCTACACCGGCACGTTCCGCTTCGGGTGGTCGCTGCTCTACATCGCCGTGCTCATGGTGACGGCCTACGGCCTGGGTCTCCCCGAGCTGCCCCGCACCGCCGGCCGGGCCCTGGTCACGTCGGTGATCGCCGCCATCAGCGGCGCCGTGGTCATCTCCGTTCTGCAGCTCGTCACCGGCGACGCCCTCCTTCCGCGCTTCGTGGTCTTCGGCTCGGCCATCGTGCTGGTGCCCTGGTACCTGCTCTGCGCGGCGTTGGCCGTCGGCGGTCGCCAACGGGAGGCCGCCCGCGACCGCGTGCTGCTGGTGGGCTCGCCCGAGGAGGCCGCCCCGCTGCGCATCGACCTGCGGCGCGCCGCCGAGCGCTCGGCCTCGGTCAGCGGCGTGGTCCTACCCGAGTCGGTCGTGCAGCCCTACGGCAAGCCTCCCGCCGACGGCCCCCTCGTCCAGAAGGCCACCGAGGTCAACGCCACCGTCGTCGTGCTCGGCGCCGTGGCCGAGGCCGACGACTCGGTCATCGACCAGGCCGCGGCGCTGCACTCACACGGGATGCGGCTGCGCAGCTACGCCCAGTTCACCGACGAGTGGCTGGGCAAGGTGCCCCTGGCCGACCTCGAGCGGGCGTCGCTGCTCTTCGACGTCGGCGAGGTCCACCGCACCCGGTACGGCCGCGTGAAGCGGCTCCTCGACATCGGGTTCGCCCTGGTCGGCATGGTCGTGTTCGTCCTGCTCGTCCCGTTCGTCCTCGTCGGCGACCTCGTCGCCAACCGGGGTCCGTTGATCTTCGGTCAGGAGCGCGTGGGCAAGGGTGGGCGCTCGTTCCGCATCCTCAAGTTCCGAACCATGGAGCCGCGCGGCACCACGATGGGCAACGCCACCGTGATCGGTGACCCACGGGTGACGCCGTTCGGGCGGTTCCTGCGCAAGAGCCACCTCGACGAGGTGCCGCAGGCCTGGAACGTGCTCAAGGGCGACCTGTCGATCGTCGGGCCCCGCCCGGAGCAACCGCACTACGTCGAGGCCTTCGCCGCCGCCCTGCCCTTCTACGACCTGCGCCACCTCGTGCGGCCGGGCATCACCGGCTGGGCCCAGGTCAAGTACCACTACGGCGCCGGTGAGGAAGATGCCCGCGAGAAGCTGCAGTACGAGTTCTGGTACCTCCGCCACCAGAACCTGGCACTCGACATGCGCATCATCGGGCGCACCATCCGCAGCGTCCTGACCGGAGGCGGGCGGTGACCGGAGCGCCGGCGACGGTCACGGTCACGGTGCTCATCCCGGTCCTGAACGAGGAGCGCGACATCCGCGGCTGCCTCGAGGCCGTGGCCGCCCAGACCCACCCGGGCGACCTCATCGACGTCGTGCTCGTCGATGGCTGCTCCGAGGACGCCACGGTCGCCGTCGCCGTCGGTGTCGCCGCCGAGCTGGGCCTCCGGCTCACGGTGGTCGAGAACCCCCTCCGCCGCACGTCGACCAGCCTCAACGCCGGCCTCGAACAGGTGGAAGGCGAGATCGTGGTGCGTCTCGACGCCCGCAGCCGGGTGCAGCCGGGCTACGTCGAGACGTGCGTCGCCGTGCTGGAGGAACGGCCCGACGTGGGCGTCGTCGGCGGTGCGCAGATCGCCCGGGCCGGGAACGGGTCCCTGATCTCCCGGGGCATCGCCCGGGCCCTCCGCAACCGCTACTTCACGGGCCTGAGCCGGTACCGCCGGGCGACCACGTCTGGGCCCTCGGACACCGTGTGGATGGGTGTCTTCCGGACGGCCGAGCTCCGTGCGCTCGGCGGCTGGGACCCACGCATCGCGCTCAACGAGGACTTCGACCTCAACCAGCGGTACCTCGAGTCAGGGCGCGTCGTGTGGTTCGAGGCGTCGCTGCAGTCGACCTACGTGCCGCGCCCGACCTTCTCCGCGCTCGCCCGCCAGTACTTCCGCTTCGGTCGCGTGAAGGGCACCTGGTGGGCCCGTGACCGTCGCCCGACCCCGCGGCAGGCGGCGCTCCTGGCCGCTCCCGTGCTCGTGGGCGCCACGGGCATCGGCCTGCGACGGGTGTTCGGCGCGGCAGGGGTCGTCGCGCTCGGGGCCGGGGGGCTCGTCGTCCTCGACCTCGTCGGCGCCGACGAGGCTCCCGCGGAACCGATGGAGGTCCTCGTCTCGGCCGCGGCCGGCACGGTGAGCGCCGGCTCGTGGCTGGCCGGCGTGGTCGTGGGGCTGTGCGGCGAGCGCCTCGGGGTCGAGCACCCGCATGGCTGAGCCGGGCTCGACGCCGACCGTGCCCACCAGCGGCGGACGGCTGGCGGTCGTGCTGCGCAGCGACCGGGTCCGGTCGGTCGCAGGGCTCACCGGAGCGCGGGGGGTCGCCTCGGCGATCTCGGCCCTGTGGTTGATCGTCGCGGCGCGGACGTTGCCGCTCGAGCAGTTCGGCGACCTCTCCACCCTCCTGGCGCTCCTGGCCATCGCCATCGCCGTGAGCGACACAGGTCTCCAGCACCTGCTCGCCTCGTTCGTCGCCAGTCGGGGCCACTTCAGCTCGACCGCGGCGGCCACGGTGGTGCGTCGCCGTCTCCTGTACGCCGTCGTCTGCGGGGTCGCGCTCGTCCCCGCCTACCTGCTCGCCACGACGGGTCGCGACGGCTACGCCGCCATCATCATCCTCGGCTCCCTGGCCGGCACGGCGGTGTACCAGACGATCCTCACCGGCTACCGCATGCTCGGCCGCATCGGGCTCGAGGGGGCGAACGAGATCGGCTCGCGCCTCTTCGTCCTCGGGGCGGGGGCCATCGCCCTCCACGGGGGTGCCGGAGTGGTCGTGGCGGCGATGGTCTACGCCGTGGCCGACCTCGCCTCTGCCGCGATCGTCACTCTCCGACTCCGGCACGTGCTGGCCTGGCCGCAGCCTGAGCCCGACGGTGCCGTTCCCGACGTCCGGCTGCGCTCCACCGTGGGGCTGGCCCTGGCGACGGTGTTCGCCGTGGTCTACAGCCGGGTCGACATCTACCTCGTCACGGTCCTGGTGGGGCCCGATCAGGCCGGGCTCTACGCCGCCGGCGCCCGGCTCCTCGAGCTGTCGGTCCTCCCCGCTCTCGTCGTGGGGGGCATGGTGCTCGGCCACGTCTCGGGGGTGTCCGGAGCCCGTCGCCGCATCGAGCTCCGACGGTCGGTCGCCATGGGCGCGGGCCTCGCCCTCCTCCCGGCGATCGTCGTGATCGCCACGGCCGGGTGGCTCCTGCCGACGCTCTTCGGAGAGCCGTTCGAGGCGGCGACGACGATGACCAGGCTGCTGGCCGCGTCCGCGGTGCCGGCGGCCGTGGTGATCGTGACCTCGCCCGTCGCGGCCGTCCTCGCCCAACGCTTCCTGATGGTCTGCGTGGGTGTGGCGCTCGTCGCCAACGTGGCGCTCAACGCCCTCATCGTGCCCGCCCACGGTGGGAACGGGGCAGCCGTGGTCAACCTCGCGACCCAGGTCGGCCTGGGGCTGGCGTTGCTGATCGGGGTCGATCGGGCCGCGGGGGAGGAGGTGGGCGATGAAGGTCCGCTTCAGCCCTGAGATCTTCCGCATCGAGCGCGTGGGCGGGGTGTCGCGCTACGTCACGCGCCTCCACGCCGGCCTGCTCGACCGGGGCGTCGACTCGAAGATCCTGGCGCCGCTGCACCGGAGCTCGCTGTTGGCCGGCCAGGCGAAGGTCGTCGGCGTCGACATCGACCGCGTCCGCCCGGAGTGGGCCCGACAGCTGGTGTCCAAGGCCGTCGGTGCGGGCGTCGACCTCGCCTTCTCGGCCGCCGCGCCCTCGACGATCTACCACGCCTCGTACTTCGAGCCGTTCGTCCCCTCCCGCCCCGTGAGCGCCGTCACGGTCTACGACATGATCCACGAGATCTTCCCGGAGCAGACCGGCGCCAGGGACCCGAGCTCGGAGCGCAAGCGGACGTGGTGCCGTGAGGCCGACGTGATCTTCGCCATCTCCGAGACCACCAAGGACGACGTCGTCGAGCGCTTCGGCGTCGATCCCGCCAAGGTCCACGTCACGCCTCTGGGGGTCGAGCCGGCCGTCGTCACCGCCGGGCCCCGGCTCCACCCTCGGCCGTACCTCCTCTACGTCGGGCAGCGGGCCAAGCCCTACAAGAACTTCCGAGGTTTGATCGACGCCCTCGGCCGTGCCGACCTCCCCGGAGGGTGCGATCTGGTCTGTGCCGGCGGGGGGCCGTTCACCACTGCCGAGCACCTCTTGCTGGCCGATGCCGGTCTCACCGGTCGAGCCGCTCAGATGGCGGTCGACGACGCCGGGCTGTCGTCCCTCTACCGCGACGCGGTCGGCCTCGTGTACCCCTCCGTGTACGAGGGCTTCGGGCTGCCGCCCCTGGAGGCGATGGCCGCCGGCTGCCCCGTCGCCGCCTCGGCGGCGGGGGCGATCCCGGAGGTGGTCGGCGACGCCGCCGTCCTCTTCGCCCCGGACGACCCCGACGCCATGGCGGCGGGCATCGAGCGCCTGGTCACCGACGACTCCCTCCGCTCGCGGCTGGTCGCCGCCGGGGCCGAGCGGGTGCAGCTGTTCACCTGGGACCGCACGGTCGACCTGACCCTGGCGGGTTACGACGAGGCGGAGCGCTTGCGGGTGGCGTTCTCGCCGAGGAGCCGCTGACGCAGCGGGCGGGTGAACCGCAGGGCGTGGGCGAGGTAGCTGCGGGGCCGGGCCATCCGGTAGCGCAGCCCGTTGGCGGGCACGATCCGGCCCTGGGCGTCGAAGCGCCGCCGGGCGTAGAGGATCGAGTGGTAGTGCCGCCAGTCGTCGACGATCGCCGCGTTGGCCGCGGCCTCGGGGCCCTGGAAGGCGACCTTGCGCCCGCCGACGTGGGAGTAGTCGTGGCGCTGGTGCACCGCCAGGACGAAGTCGGTGGCGTCGACCACGGTGGCGCCGAGGTCGGCGGCGCGCCAGATCAGCCAGGGGTCGTAGCCCGGTCGTCCGATGGCGAACTCGGGCAGCTCGGTGAACAGGCCCGAGGGGAACATGAAGTAGTCGATCCAGTTCACCGGCTTCAGCTCGCCGTCGGCCTCGGCACGAGCGCGCAGGCGCGGCTGCCACCCGGGCTCGAGGTCGAGGGCGTCGAGCTGATCGATGTCGATCCGGCGACCGACCACGTAGAGCGGATCGCGGGACTCGGCGACCGTGGCGGCCGCCTCGGTGATGCCGTCGGCGAACACGATGTCGGCGTTCGACCAGCAGACCACCGGGTTCGAGGCCAGCTCCTGGCCGCGCAGGAACATGTCGCTCAGCAGCGGCGTGCCGCGGCTGGTGGTGGCGACGTCGGGGACGTGGCGCAGGCCCAACTCGGCACAGATCTCGGCGGTGCCGTCGTCGTCGCCGAACAGGATCACCTCCGGGCGCGGGTCGAGGCGCGTCCAACTGGTGATGGCGTTGGTCTGGATCGTGGCGAAGATGCCGGTGAACGCCTTCGGGGTGGAGAGGATCGTGAGGGCGCCCCGGCTGCTCACGTGATGGCGAGCATCCGCTCGAGGGCGACCTTCGCCCACTCGGTGGTGTCGGGGTCGACGGTGATGCGGTTGACGACCCGACCCTCGACGAGGCCCTCGAGCACCCACGCCAGGTGGGGGCCGTCGATGCGGAACATCGTCGAGCACGGGCACACGAGCGGATCGAGCGACACGATCGTCTTGTCCGGGGTCTCGTCGTTCAGGCGGTTCACCAGGTGGATCTCGGTGCCGACGGCGATGACCGAGCCGGCCGGGGCCGCCTCGACGGCCTTGATGATGTAGTCGGTGGAGCCGACCTGGTCGGCCATCTCGCAGACGTCGTGGGCGCACTCGGGATGGATCACCACGATGCCGTCGGGGTGCTCGGCCCGGAAGGCGTCGATGTGCTCGGGGCGGAAGCGCTGGTGCACCGAGCAGTGGCCCTTCCAGAGCAGGAAGGTCGACTCCTTGATGTCGGCCTCGGTGAGGCCGCCGAGCTCGTGGCGGGGGTTCCACACCCGCATGTCGTCCTCGGTGAAGCCGAGGTCGTGGCCGGTGTTGCGGCCGAGGTGCTGGTCGGGGAAGAACAGGACCTGGGACCCGCCGGCACCCGTGTCGGCGAACTCGCCGAGCGACAGGGCCCACTCGAGCACCGCTCGGGCGTTGGTGGAGGTGCACACGGCGCCGCCGTGCTCGCCCACGAACGCCTTGAGGGCGGCCGAGGAGTTCATGTAGGTGATCGGGACCACGTTGGAGATGTCGGTGGTGCGAGCGAGTGCCTCCCAGGCCTCCTCGACCTCCTCCAGGTCGGCCATGTCGGCCATGGAGCAGCCCGCGTTGAGGTCGGGGAGGATCACCTGCTGGTGGTCGGCGGTGAGGATGTCGGCCGACTCGGCCATGAAGTGCACACCGCAGAACACGATGTAGTCGGCCTCGGGGTGCTCCTGGGCCAGGACCGAGAGGCGGAACGAATCGCCCCGCGCGTCGGCCCAGCGCATGACCTCGTCGCGCTGGTAGTGGTGGCCGAGGATGAACAGGCGATCACCGAGCGTGGCCTTGGCCGCGGCGATGCGATCGGCCAGCTCTTCAGGACTGGCGTCGGTGTACCGCTCGGGGAGCGGGAGTTGGAGCCGCAACATGCTTTGGTGAACCCCCAGGTGGGCCGGGGAGCCCCGATGTTGACCGGTGGGGGCAGCCTGGTCGCCACGCCACGGGGATGTCGGTCTCGGGTCTCGATATGTCGCCGGATACCAGGCCGGCAGGGAGGACTCTACGGCATTTCCGCTCGAACCGGTCGATGGGGCCGAGGATTCTCCATTCCCGACGCCCGGCGCGGGGTGCACCACACTTGGGGACGAGGGCGGCCGGTCACCGGACCAGCGCCGTCGCGGGAGGGCCGGTGGGTGCTCAGGGGCGTTCAGGAACGGCGCTCGGATGCCGATCTAGCAGGCCATGAGGACGTACCGATGACCGACGTCGTCGAGCAGACGCAGGCCACATCCCGACGCGTTGCGGTGGTCGTGGCCGCGGTCGTGGGTGCCGTCGCGCTCGTCGTGCGGTGGATCGGCCTCGACCTCCCGCCGCTCGCGTACTCGGCCCATCGCCAGCTCACCGACGCCCTGATGTCCCGGGGCTACTGGCAGCATCTCGGTGGCGACCTTCCCGCGGGGCTCCCGGCCGGGTTCGAGCCCTGGGTGCCACGGGCGCTCGAGCCGCCGGTGCTGCAGGGGGCCGGGGCGCTCACCTACGTGGTCGTCGGGCACGAGGCGCTGTGGCTGCCACGCGGCCTGCTGGCCCTGGCGTGGGTCGCCACCGGGCTGGCCGTGTGGGGCCTCGTGCGCCGCACCGTGGGCTCGACCGGCGCCGTCGTGGCCGTGGGGGTGTGGCTGTTCGCTCCCTATGCCGTGGTCTTCTCCCGGTCCTACCAGCCCGACGTGCCGATGCTCTGCCTGGTGGTGGCCTTCCTCTGGGCGCTCGTCCGCGACCAGGAGCTCGCCGGCCGACGGTCCTGGTGGCTCGCCGGTGCGCTGGGAGCGGCAGCCGTCTTCGTGAAGCCGACCGCCGCGCTGGCGGTGTTCCCCGCGATGGCGGCCCTGGCGTGGCTCGACCTGGGTTGGCGGGGCGTCGCCTGCCGGCGGTTCGTCCGCCGGGTCGTGGTCATCGCCGCGCCGACGGTCGTCTACTGGGTCGTGCTGGGTGCCACCGGGCTCCTCGGTGGCCAGGAGCAGGGCCGGGTCGACTCCTCGGCACTCACCAGCTCGGGCTTCTGGTCGGGGTGGTTCGAGATGGCCACCCGCGTCGTGCCGTGGCCCGTGGTGGTGGTGGCTCTCGCCGGGTTGCTGGTCGCTCCCCGTCGGGCCCGAGTGCTCGGCGCCGCCCTGTTCGCCGGGTACCTCGTGCACGGCCTGGTGTTCTCCCACCACACGCCGAGCCACGACTACTACCACGTGCTCCTCCTGCCGCCCGTGCTGCTCGGGCTGGCCTCGGCGACCGAGGCGGTGAAGGCCACCCTCGCCCGGCGGGGGATCAACACCGCCGTGGCGGTCGCCGCCTTCGGGGTGGTCGTGGCCGTGCTGCTGCTGGCCGGGCCGCGCCCGTACCCCTACGTCGAACGCGACCTGCCCGAGGCCCTCGCGCTGCAACCCGGTGAGGCGGAGGCGGCCGGGGCCTTCCTCGATCACACCGAGCCCGTGCTGCTCGTCTCCCGCGGGTACGGCATCCTCCAGCAGTACTACGGCTACATCAAGGGCCCGTTCTGGCCCCTCGAGGCCGACCTCGAGATGGAGCGGTCGACGGGGTCGCCCCTCACCGCGACGGAGCGACTCGACCTGCTCGGGCAACCCGACAGCCTCGAGCTGTGGGGGGTGGCGCACGGGCCGATCGACTGGGTCCTCGTCACCGAGCCGTTGCTGCTCGAGCAGCAGCCCGAGCTGGCCCGTCTGCTCGCGACCGACTTCGAGGTGGCCGGATCCGGGCCCGGCTGGACTGCGTACCACCGGCGCCCGTAGCGGCGACGCCAGCTCAGCCGGGAACGAGGGCGACGGCGTTGGCGTCGCGTCCCGCCACGACCCAGCCCGCACCGGTGAGCACCTCCACCGCGGGGCTCTCCGGCCGCACGAGCACACAGGTCACGCCGTTGGCCGTCGTCCACGTCGGCAGCTCGGCTGCGGCCGACGGGACCGAGAGCAGCCGGTCGCGGGTCGCGTCGGTGCCGTAGAGGTCGTTGCGGCCGTCGTCGGACACCGGGACGTCGGGGCGGTCGAACATGACCCAGTTGCCGAAGGCGTAGTCGTTGAGGAGGCGACAGCCCGACGGCAGGGCGGCGACCGGGTCGACGGGGGTGGTGTCCGAGGGGTCGGTGGTCGACGAGACCCGGGGGATCGTCACCACCAACGCCAACACGAGAGCGGCGCCGGCGCCGACGGAGAGCAGGCGTCGGCGGTCGGCGCTCAGCGGTGAGCCCGAAGGCACCAGCGGCGGCACCACGGTGGCCGCCACCACGGCGAACACCGGGAACGACCGGATGGCATCGACGGCGAGGAGCGCGGCCAGCACCAGCGGGGCCAGCAGCTCGAGGCGGCGGAGCGCCCCGAGCCGCACGGCGGCGATGACGACGCCGACGACGATCGCCAGGGCCACCAGGCCGCCGGTGCCCCGGTTCCACAGCGGCTCCCACTCGGAGATCGAGCCACGGGAGATGCGGCGGACCTCGGCGGCGTGGGTCCAGAGCTGGGCGCCCCACGGGTTCACCAGGGTGCCCAGGCCGGCCGCCGCCGTGGCCGCACCAGCGAGGAGCCAGGGCCGGAGCGCCCGGTCGCCACGGCGGTCGAGGGCGAGGCCGACCCCGAGGGCGCCGACCAGCGGGACGCCCGACAGGGCCACCGAGTGGAGGTTCGTCCAGAGCGCGAAGAGCCCGAACAGCGCCAGGGCCCAGGCCCACCACCGGGCCCGGGTCAGCACGAGGTGGGTGAACGCGAGGGCGACCGGTGCCGCGAGGTAGGAGGCCAGCTGCGGACGTTCGACCACGAACGGGAAGGTGGCGACGGTGCCGACGAGGGCCCCGACCATCGCCGCGGATCGGGACGCACCGAGCACCCCCGCCGCCCAGCGCAGCAGCACCCCGGAGGCGATCACGTACAGCGGCTTCAGCAGCGCCACGGCGGCGAACCGCCCGACCGACCAGACACCCCAGAGCAGCACTCCCCAGAGCCAGCCGTTGCTCTGCCACGGTCGCCCGGCGACGGTCCACGAGAACGGGTCGGACCGGGGGATGGCGTGGTGGTCGACGACCCACCGGCCCGTGGCGGCGTAGAACCACGTGTCCTCGAGCTGCACGGGGGCCCACGACAGCAGCGCGAGGGCGCTGAGCGCGACCCACCACACGAGCTCGTTCGGGCGTCGTCGCACGACGGCCGAACGTAGTGCCGGGCCTCGCTGTCGTCGCGCACCCGTACGATGACCGGCGATGGTGCAGCGACCCCCCGCAGGGACGATCCCCGACGCCCCCGGCTCCTATCAGTTCAAGGACGCGCATGGCCGGGTGATCTACGTCGGCAAGGCCAAGAGCCTCCGCCAGCGGCTGTCGAACTACTTCCAGAACCCGCGGAACCTGCATTCGCGGACGGCCCAGATGGTCGAGACCGCCGAGTCCGTCGAGTGGATCCAGGTCCGCAACGACGTCGAGGCGCTCATGCTCGAGTACAGCCTCATCAAGCAGCACCAGCCCCGCTTCAACGTGCGGCTGAAGGACGACAAGAGCTACCCGTTCCTCGCCGTCACCCTCGACGACGAGTGGCCCCGGGCCACCGTCATGCGTGGCACCAAGCGCAAGGGCACGCGCTACTTCGGCCCCTACGGCCACGCCTGGGCGATCCGCGACACGCTCGACCTGCTGCTGCGCACGTTCCCCATCCGCACGTGCTCCGACAACAAGCTGGGCCGCCACGAGCGCCTCGGGCGGCCGTGCCTGCTGTTCCACATCGAGAAGTGCAGCGGCCCCTGCGTCGGCGAGATCTCCAAGCCCGACTACGACGCCCTGGTGCAGGAGCTCGTCGACTTCCTCGACGGCGACACCGACACCGTGGTGCACCGGCTCGAGGCCGAGATGCTGGCGGCCAGCGACGAGCTCGAGTTCGAGCGGGCCGCCCGCGTCCGCGACCGCCTCGGAGCGGTGCGCAAGGCCATCGAGAAGCAGCAGATGGTGGTCGAGAAGCCCGAGGACATCGACGTCATCGGCCTCCACGGCGACGACCTCGAGGCCTCGGTCCAGGTGTTCTTCGTGCGCCGCGGCCGCGTCGTCGGCCGCAAGGGCTTCGTGCTCGACAAGGCCGAGGACCTCACCGAGGGCGAGCTCGTCGACCGCATCCTCGAGGGCCTCTACGCCGACCCGCCGCCGATGGGGGTGCCGAAGCAGGTCCTGGTGCCGGTCGAGTCGGCCGACCCCGCGCTCTACGAGGAGTGGCTCACCCACCAGCGCGGCTCGAGGGTGGCCATCCGCATCCCGCAGCGGGGCGACAAGCGCGAGCTCATGGCGATGGTCACCCGCAACGCCACCGAGGAGTTCAGCCGCCATCGGCTCCGGCGCGCCGCCGACCACAACACCCGGGCGAAGGCGCTGAACGACCTCCAGGACCACCTCGGCCTGCCCGAGGCCCCGCTGCGCATCGAGTGCTACGACATGAGCCACATCCAGGGCAGCGACTACGTCGGGTCCATGGTGGTGCTCGAGGACGGCCTGCCCAAGAAGAGCGAGTACCGCCGCTTCAAGATCAAGGGCGAGCAGGGCAACGACGACTTCGCCGCCATGGAGGAGGTCCTCACCCGCCGCCTCACCGCCTACCTCGCCGACCGCGAGAAGCCCGTGGCCGACCGCGGTGGTCGGTTCGCCTACCCGCCGCAGCTCCTCCTCGTCGACGGCGGCAAGGGCCAGCTCGGTGTCGCCGTCAAGGTGCTCGAGGAGCTCGGCCTCGAGGAGGAGATCCCCGTCGCCTCGCTGGCCAAGCGCTTCGAGGAGGTCTACGTGCCGGGCGAGAGCGAGCCCCGCACGGTGCCCCGCAACAGCGAGGCGCTCTACCTGCTCCAGCGCATCCGCGACGAGGCCCACCGCTTCGCCATCTCGTACCACCGCGAGCTGCGGGGCAAACGCATGACGACCTCGGTGCTCGACGGCATCCCGGGCCTGGGTGAGACCCGCAAGAAGCGGCTGGTCAAGGAGCTCGGCGGCGTGGCCAAGGTCAAGCAGGCGTCGCTAGAGGAGCTCAAGGCGCTGAGCTGGCTGCCCGACGCGGTGGCCGAGGCCGTCCACGACAAGATCCACGCTGCGCCCGCCCGCAGGGGCTGACGGCAGTTCATCGACGCGGCGCCGGCGCGGCACCGGTGCCGTGGGGTCGCCGGCCGCACACGGGCCCCGGGGTACCGTCCGGGCGTGGCGGAGCCAGTCGGGACGGACCGGCCGATCGTGTCGATGACGGCGGCGTTCGACGTCGTCGCAGTCGTGCTGGCGGTGGTGGTGGCGGCGGTGTCGTTGTCGGCGACCCTCCACCTCGAGCGCACGCAGGTCGACGTCGACGAGGCGGTCTACCTCCAGACCCTCGAGTCGATGCAGCACGGGCAGGGCTACTACGACGCGACTCGAGACGCGCTGGTGGCCAAGGAGGGCACGCCGCCCAGCCAGCTGCGGTCGGTCCGGCCGCCCATGCTCTTCCTGCTGCTGCGGCCGTTCCCCGCCGACGCCTGGCGGTGGCTCGCCACCGTCGCCGGCCTCGCCGCCATGCTCGTGGCCTGGCGCCTCGCCCGCGCCGCGTCCCCGCTCGCCGGCCCTGTCGCGGTGGTGCTGGTCGGGGCCTACGTGCGCTCCGCGTTGCCCTTCCTCTACCTGCACTCCGAGCTGTGGGGGCTCCCGTTCGCGCTCGCGTCGCTGTTGGCCGTGCGCCGGCGGCGGTGGGCGCTGGCCGCCGCGGCGATCGTGGTCGCGGTGCTGTTCCGCGAGCTCTACCTCGTCTTCCTCCTGGCCGGGCTCGTGTGGGTGCCGCGCCGGCGCCCGTTCGTGATCGGCGCGGCGCTCGTCGTCGTCGCCGGAGCCGTGCACGTCGCGCTGGCGTCGCGCATCCTCGACCCGACCGGCCGTGAGGCCGCCTTCGTGCTCGACACGTCGGTCCGGGAGGCGCTCGATCGGCTGGGGCCGGGCGGTGGGCCTGCGGCGAACCTGGTCGGACTGGCGATCGCGGCCCTGGGCGTCACCGTGCTGATCGTCGCCTCCCGCGGCGACGATCCCCCCGACGCCCGCGTGGCCCTCACCGCGATCGTGCCGCTCGCCGTCGCCACCGTCACGGTCGGGCGCACCTACTGGGCGCTCACCTTCGCCCCGGTGCTCGCCGTCTACGCGGCGATGGCGGTCGGTTGGCTGCCGGCGCCGTGGGCCCGCGGTGGGTCCGCGCCCCTCCCGCCGGTCCGCCGCCCACCATCCACCTGATGTTCTGGGTGAGGTTCTGGGACCCGACCGTCGGGGAAGGGACCGGTCGTGTCTCCTCTGCCGCGGAAGCTCGACGCGCGTGTTGCGCTCAAGGTGCTCCTCTCGGTCGCTGCGCTGCTCCTGGTCCTCCATGGTGTGACCGTGTGGCTGATGTTCGACGGTGCCCGGATCCTCGGGCTGGGCTTCGACGCCCGGGAGGTCCTGAACGCCGACGTCGAGGGCAGCATCACGTCGTGGTGGCAGCAGTGGCAGTTGGGCGCCGCCGCTCTTCTCGCCCTCCTCGTGGGCTTGGAGATCACCAGAGGTCCAGCGGGGGAGAACAGGCGCCGTGTGTGGCTCGGGTTGTCGGGGGTTCTGCTCCTGATGAGCCTCGACGAGGCGGTCGCCCTCCACGAGCACCTCATCACCCCGATGCGGCACCTCCTCCACGTCCACAGCGGGCTGTTGTTCTTCGCATGGGTGGTACCCGGGGCGATTGCGGTGGCTGTCCTCGCACTCATCGCGTACCGCAACCGCGGAGCGTTCCCCGCTCCGGGCCGATCCTGGATGCTCCTCGGGGCTGTCCTCTTCTTCGTCGGGGCCCTCGGCCTGGAGATGATCGGTGGGGCCTACGAGAGCGCTCGAGGCCAGGACTACGGCTACTTCGTGGAGGTCGCCGTGGAGGAGGGCCTCGAGATGGTCGGTGAGGCCCTGGTTCTGTGCGGCATCTACGCCGTCTTGCTCTCCCTCGCTCTGGTCGGTGAACGTGGGGAGCCCCAGCTGGTCGAGTGACGAGCGGGCCGGGAGACGCTGTGGATGCCAACGCCGAGCTGTGGGAGGCCCACGCCGACTGGTGGCAGCGCGAGTTCACCGACGGCGTCGACCCCGAATACACCGAGCAGATCCTCCCGATCGTCGTGGAGTGGACCGCAGGCCACCCGCTGGTGCTCGAGGTCGGCACGGGGGAGGGGCAGGTGGCCCGGGCGATGGCCACGGCCAACGGCGCGACCGTGGTCGGCGTCGACCCGACGGTGAACCAGATCGTCGAGGCCGCCCGCCGCGCCGGCGGGCCGGTGTACACACGCTCGGGTGCCGAGGCCCTGCCGTTCGCCGACGCCTCGTTCGACGCCGTGGTGTGCTGCCTCGTGTTCGAGCACATCGACGCCGTCGACGAAGCCCTCGCCGAGGTGGCCCGGGTGCTGCGTCCCGGCGGCCGATTCGTGTTCTGCCTCAACCACCCGCTGCTCCAGACCCCGGGGTCGGGATGGATCGACGACCAGATCCTCGACCCACCGGAGCAGTACTGGCGCGTCGGCCCCTACCTCGTCGAGCAGGCGGTGGTCGAGCAGGTCGAGAAGGGCGTGTTCATCCGCTTCGTGCACCGGCCGCTGAGCCGGTACCTCAACGCCATGGCCGACGTGGGCCTCACCCTCGAGCGGATGCTCGAGCCGGCGCCGCCGCAGGGGTTCCTCGACCGGGCCCCGGAGTACGTGGAGGCGGCCACCATCCCACGCCTGCTCACCCTCGTCGCCCGTCGTACCTGAGCCGGCTTCCGTCTTGGCCCTAGGGGCCGCCGGGTACGCTCGGGGCGTGAGCGACTTCGTGGTGATCACCGGGTTGTCCGGCGCGGGCCGCTCGCAGGCGGCCGACATCCTGGAGGACCTCGGGTTCTTCGTGATCGACAACCTGCCGCCCACCCTGATCCCGAAGGTGGCCGAGCTGGCCCAGGCGCCGGGCACGAGCATCGCCAAGGTGGTCCTGGTCGTCGGCACGGGGCCGTACCACGCCGAGGTGCTGCCCGCCCTCACGGCACTGCGCCGCCAGGGCATGCGCCTTCGCATCGCCTTCCTCGAGGCGAGCACCGACGTGCTGGTGCGGCGGTACGAGAGCACCCGTCGCCGCCACCCGCTCGCCCTGCCCGACCGCTCGCTCGGCCAGTCGATCGAGGAGGAGCGCCAGGTCCTCCAGCCCGTGAAGGCCGAGGCCGACGTGGTGATCGACACGAGCGACCTCAACGTGCACCAGCTCCGGGCCCGCGTGCTCGACCTGTTCGCGGCCGAGGCGCCGGCGGGCGGCATGCAGACCACGATCACCTCGTTCGGGTACAAGCACGGCCTGCCCCTCGACACCGACCTGGTGATCGACTGCCGGTTCCTCCCGAACCCGCACTGGGTCGAGGACCTGCGCCCGCTCACCGGCCTCGACGAGCCGGTCCGCGACTACGTGCTCGGTCAGCCCCTCACCGGGCAGTTCCTGGCCCAGGTCGACGACCTGCTCGCCATGCTCCTGCCGGCCTACGTCGCCGAGGGCAAGTCGT
Source organism: Acidimicrobiales bacterium (assembly GCA_965279255.1). Taxonomy (GTDB): domain Bacteria; phylum Actinomycetota; class Acidimicrobiia; order Acidimicrobiales; family Acidimicrobilacustridaceae; genus CAMFLJ01. The sequence goes on along the minus strand of OZ257146.1, from coordinate 1,938,676 downwards.
ACCTCACGGTCGCCTTCGGCTGCACCGGCGGACGCCACCGGTCGGTCGCCATCGCCGAGTCCGTGGCCCGGTCGCTGCGCGACAAGGGCTTCGACCTTCGCGTCTCTCATCGCGACGTCGACCGCTGAGCACCGGGCCCGCCGTCGTGGGGCACCGGTAGTTGGCGGCGGCCGCCGCGATCTGGTCGGATAGGTTCAGCTCTACGTCAACGGCGACTCCAGGAGGCACTACCCCATGACAATCCGCGTCGGCATCAACGGCTTCGGTCGAATCGGCCGCAACTTCTTCCGTGCGGTGAAGCAGTCGGGTGCCGACGTCGAGATCGTCGCCGCCAACGACCTCGGCAAGGTCGCCGAGATGGCTCACCTGCTCAAGTACGACTCCGTGATGGGCCGCCTGCCCTACACCGTCGAGGTGGCCGACGACGGCATCATCGTCGACGGCAAGAAGATCCTCATCACCGCCGAGCGCGATCCGAAGAACCTCCCCTGGGGCTCCCTCGGCGTCGATGTCGTGGTCGAGTCCACCGGCTTCTTCACCGACCGCGACAAGGCCGCCGCCCACCTCGAGGCCGGCGCCCCGGTGGTCGTCATCTCCGCCCCGGCCACCAACGCCGACGCCACCTTCGTGGTGGGCGTGAACGACGACACCTTCGACGCCGCCACCCAGAAGGTCGTGTCGAACGCGTCGTGCACCACCAACTGCTTCGTGCCGATGATCAAGGTCCTCGACGACGCCTTCGGCGTCGAGAAGGGCCTCATGACCACGACCCACGCCTACACCGGTGACCAGAACCTGGTCGACGGCCCCCACAGCGACGCCCGTCGCTCCCGCGCCGCCGCCATCAACATCATCCCGACCTCCACCGGCGCCGCCCGGGCCACCGGCCTGGTGCTCGAGGCCATGAAGGGCAAGCTCGACGGCACCTCGCTGCGGGTGCCCGTCCCGACCGGGTCGATCACCGACTTCGTCGGCATCCTCAAGCAGGACGTCACCGTCGAGCAGGTCAACGAGGCCTTCAAGGCCGCCGCCACCTCGGGCCCCCTCTCGAAGGTCCTCGTCTACACCGACGAGCCCATCGTCTCGTCCGACATCGTCGGCTCGCCCGCCTCCTGCACCTTCGACTCCGGCCTCACCATGGCCATGGGCAACCTGGTCAAGGTCCTCGGCTGGTACGACAACGAGTGGGGCTACTCGAACCGCCTCGTCGACATCGTCCAGACGGTCGCCGGCAAGTAGAGCGGGCCGACAACCGATGAGCGTTCCCACGCTGGAGGACCTCGGCGACGTCAGTGGTCGCCGGGTCCTCCTTCGCGCCGACTTCAACGTTCCGATCGCCGACGGCCGCATCGTCGACGACTTCCGGATCCGCGCCGCGTTGCCCACCATCGAGTGGCTCACGGAGCGGGGGGCCACCGTCACGGCGTGCACCCACCTCGGCCGCCCGAAGGGCGCACCGGACCCGAAGTACTCGGTGGAGCCGGTGCGGGCGCGTCTGGCCGAGCTGGCGCCGGGTGTCGAGCTGCTCGACAACCTGCGCTTCCACCCGGGGGAGACGGCGAACGATCCGGCGTTCGTGCAGGAGCTCATCGCGGGTCAGGACCTCTACGTGAACGACGCCTTCGGCGCGTCGCACCGGGCTCACGCCTCCATCGTCGGCCCGCCGCAGTTCCTGCCGTCAGCCGCAGGCCGGCTCCTGCAGCGCGAGGTCGAGGTCCTCCTCCCGCTGCGCACCGACCCGAAGCGCCCGTTCGTGGTGATCCTCGGTGGCTCCAAGGTCTCCGACAAGCTCGGTGTCATCGACGCCCTCTCGAAGGTCGCCGACGCGCTCATCATCGGCGGCGGGATGTGCTTCACGTTCCTCGCCGCCCAGGGCCACTCGGTCGGCTCCTCGCTCCTCGAGGAGGACCAGATCGAGACCTGCCGTCGCCTGCTCGACTCCGACGTCACCATCCACATCCCGCACGACCTCACGGTGCTCGGACCGGGCGGCAAGATCGGCGACCCGGCCGCAGGCGGCGAGGTCCGCCAGGTGGGTGCCGACGTGCCCGACGGCTGGATGGGCCTCGACATCGGCCCCGGCACCGCAGCGGAGTTCAGCGACATCATCGCCGAGGCCCGCACCGTGCTCTGGAACGGCCCCATGGGTGTGTTCGAGGACCCCCGCTTCGCCGCCGGCACCCGCGTGGTGGCCGAGGCCCTCGCCGACGCCCGCGGCTTCACCGTGATCGGCGGCGGCGACTCCGCCGCGGCCGCCGACCAGTTCGGCGTCGCCGACCGCATCGACCACGTCTCCACCGGTGGTGGCGCCTCTCTCGAGCTGCTCGAGAACGGCGACCTCCCCGGCCTGCAGGCCCTCCGAGGAGCTTCGAATGCCTGAACGCAAGCCGCTCATCTCCGGCAACTGGAAGATGAACCTGAACCACTTCGAGGCGACGGCCACCCTCGACAAGCTGCGGTACCTCCTGACCAAGGACGACTACGAGGCGGTCGACGTCTCGGTGCACCCGCCGTTCACCGACATCCGCACCGTGCAGACCTTCATCGAGAGCGAGAAGGTCAAGATCGGCATCGGCGCCCAGAACTGCCACTGGGAGGAGAAGGGCGCCTACACCGGCGAGGTCGCCCCCGGGATGCTCGCCAAGCTCAACGTCGCCTACGTCATCGTGGGCCACAGCGAGCGCCGAGAGATCTTTGGTGAGACCGACATCTGGGTCGCCCGCAAGGTGAATGCCGTGGTCAAGCACGGCATGACCCCGATCCTGTGCTGCGGCGAGACGCTCGAGGAGCGCGAGGGTGCCGCCCACCACGGCAAGATCACCGGCCAGATCCACGCCGGCATCGAGGCCCTCACCGCCGAGCAGGTCGCCGAGATCGTCATCGCCTACGAGCCCATCTGGGCCATCGGCACCGGCAAGACGGCCAGCGCCGACGACGCCCAGGAGGTCTGTGGCTGGATCCGGGCGAAGGTGGCCGACATGAAGGGCGCCGACGCCGCGGCCGCCGTGCGCATCCAGTACGGCGGCTCGGTGAAGGGCGCCAACGCGGCCGAGCTCATGGCGATGCCCGACATCGACGGGGCCCTGGTCGGCGGTGCCGCCCTCGACCCCGACGAGTTCGCCCGCATCGTCCAGTACCGGCTCGCCTGATACCCTCCACGACCGTGCTGATCGCCGTTCTCGTCCTGCATGTGGCCGTGTGCCTCACGCTCATCTTCCTCGTCCTGCTCCACAGCGGGCGCGGCGGGGGCCTGTCCGACATGTTCGGCGGCGGCATGGGCGCGGCAGCTGCGGGCTCGACCGTGGTCGAGAAGAACCTCGACCGGCTCACCGTCGTGGCCGGGGTGATGTTCACCTTCACCTCGATCACCCTCGCACTGCTCATCGACAAGTAGGGCGGTCGTGGGCCCGCGGCTCAGCGGGCGCGCCCGAGGCGTGCTGCTGGTCGGGGCGTTGGTGCTGGTGCTGGCCATGATCACGGTCATGATCGTGGCGACGGTCCGCGACGACGGACCCGCGGCATCGCCCACCACCACGCTCCCCGTCGGCGGCACGCTGAGGCTGGGCCTCGTGGGTGCTGCCTTCCCCTCCGATCCGGTCACAGCGCCGGTCACCGACCCGGCGGCGGCCATGGTCGACGACCTTATGTGGGCCCGCCTCACCGGCACCGACCCCGACACCGCGACACCGGTGCCCGACCTGGCCGAGTCGTGGGAGGCCTCGGCCGACCAGACGCGGTTCACCTTCCACCTGCGCCCCGACGCCACCTTCTCCGACGGCTCGCCGCTCACGTCGGCCGACGTCGCCGCCTCACTCGCCCGGGTCGCGGCCCTCGGCGCGGCGAGCCTGACCGCCGAGCGCCTCTCCACCGTCGTGGGCTTCGCCGACGCCGCCTCCGGCACGCTCGCAGGGGTCACCACGCCCGACCCGACGACCGTCGTCGTCGCCCTCACGGGCCCGATGGCCGACCTCCCGTCGATCCTCTCGGCCCCCGGCTTCGGGATCGTGCCGGCGACGGCCGCCCGGGGTGAGCGGCCTCCGCTGCCCGGGCCCACCAGCGGGCCCTACGCGGTCGACACCCAGGACCCGACCGTGCTGGTGCTGCGCCGGGCCCGGGCCACGCCCACCGAGGCGGCCCGGCCCGACGTGGTCGAGGTGCGCCGCTTCGACACCGATGCCGCCGCGGCCGAGGCCTACAACGCCGGCTCACTCGACGTGGCGCCCCTCCCCGCCGACACGGTCACCGCGCTCATCCGTCCCGGCAACGGGGTGGTCCGGGTCAGCCCCGCCGCGGCCCTGTGGTGGATCGCGGCCGACACCACCGATCCGGTGCTCTCGTCGGTCGAGCTGCGGCGCGGCCTCGGCCACGCCGCCGACCGAGCGGCCATCGTCACCGCCCACCTGCCCGGCCGCCGGCTGCTCGACGGGCTGTTCCCGCCCCAGGTCCCGGGCGGCGTCGGCCAGGCCTGCGGTGGCGCCTGCACCCTCGATCCCGCGGCCACGACGGCGGCGGTGGCGGCCGCGTCGCCGGGCGGGGCGCCGACGCTGTTGCTCGACACGCCCGACAGCGCCGGGCCGTCCGCCTCGATGGCCGCGTTCGGGTCGGCACTCGGCGCCGCCGGCATCCCGTCCACCACCCGCAGCCGGAGCGTCGCCGACTACCGCGACCAGGTGCTCACCGCCGATCGGCAGCTCTTCTGGTTCGGATGGGCCGGGATCGCCGCCACCCCCGAGGCCTACCTCCCGGCCCTGTTCCTCAGTGGATCGCCCGACAACGTCACCGGCCTGGCCTCACCCGAGGTCGATGCCGCCATCCGCACCGCACAGGCCACCGCCGACCCGTCCGAGCGGGCCACCCGGTGGGCCGACGCCCAGCGCCTCGTGCTCGACCTGATGCCCGTGGTCCCGCTCGCCCAGGCCCAGAACGCCACGGCACTCTCCGAGGCGGTGCAGGGCTTCGTTCAGCGCCTCGACGGCAGCTTCGCGGTCGACCGGATCTGGCTGGCCGCGTGATGACCTCGTCCACCCCCGTCCCGGAGGCCCCCTTGCCCGCTCTGCGTCTCACCGACGTCGCCCTGATCCGCGAAGGCCGTCGCCTCCTCGACGGGGTGAGCTGGACGGTGCAGCCGGGGGAGCGGTGGGTGGTGCTCGGCCGCAACGGCTCCGGCAAGTCCTCGCTGCTGCGCATCGCGTCGCTCTACCTCCACCCCAGCGAGGGCACCGTCGACGTCCTGGGCCAGCGCCTGGGCCGCACCGACGTGCGGGCGCTGCGCACCCGGATCGGCGTCGCCAGCTCGGGCATGGCCGACATGCTCCGCTCCGACCTCACGCCGGTCGACGTGGTGATGACCGCCAAGAACGCTGCGCTCGAGCCGTGGTGGCACCGCTACGACGACACCGACCGGGACCGGGCCGCCGGCTGCCTCGCCCAGCTCGGCATCGCCCACCTGGCCGAGCGCAGCTTCGCCACGCTGTCCTCCGGTGAGCGCCAGCGGGTGCTGCTCGCCCGCACCCTGATGCCCGAGCCCGGCCTGCTCCTGCTCGACGAGCCCACCGCCGGGCTCGACCTGGCCGGCCGGGAGGACCTCGTCGCCGGTCTGGCCGACCTCGCCGCCGACCCCGCGACCCCCGCCACGGTCCTCGTCACCCACCACGTGGAGGAGATCCCGACGGGGTTCACCCACCTGCTCCTGCTGGCCGAGGGCCGGGTCATGGCCGCCGGCCCCCTCGACGAGGTGCTCGATGCCGAGCGCCTCTCGGCCTGCTTCGGCCTGCCGCTCGGGCTCGAGCACCGCCACGGCCGGTGGTGGGCCTGGTCGACCCGCTGACGGAGGGCCACCGGTACGATCGACGGGGCTGCCGCCGCGTCGGCCGCCGTCCCACCCCGCCCACCGGAGACCTCTCCTCATCAGCACTGCGCTCGGACTGCTCGCCGTCGTCCTGCTCATCCTGGTCAATGGATTCTTCGTCGCGGCCGAGTTCGCGCTGGTGGCCGTCGACCGCACCAAGGTCGACCACGCCGCCGAGCAGGGCAGCCGCCGGGCCCGCATGTCGAGAGGGCTGCTGAGGCACCTGTCGTTCCACCTGTCGGGGGCCCAGCTCGGCATCACCGTCACGTCGCTGCTCATCGGCATCCTGGCGGAGCCGGCGGTGGCCAGCCTCCTCGAGCCGGTGCTGGAGCCGATCGTCGGGGCCACCGCGGTGCGAGGGGTGTCGCTCGCCCTCGCCATCTTCCTGGCGACCGTCGTGCAGATGGTGGTGGGCGAGCTGGTCCCGAAGGGCCTCGCCATCGCCCGCCCCGAGCGCACGACCTTCCTGCTGGCGCCGGCGGTGCGCATCTACGGGCTGATCTTCGGCCCCGTCATCAAGTTCCTCAACGGTGCGGCGAACCGCACCGTGCGCCTGCTCGGGGTCGAGCCTAAGGAGGAGCTCTCCCAGGTCGGCACGCTGGCCGAGCTCCGGGTCCTCGTGCGCAACTCCAACGCGGAGGGCACCCTCGCCGACAACGCCTCGGCCCTGCTCACCCGCTCCATCCGCTTCGAGGGCAAGACCGCCGGCGACGTGCTGGTTCCCCGCACCGCGGTGAAGTCGTTGCAGTCCGAGGGCACGGTCGCCGACCTGGTGGCGCTGTCGGTCGAGACGGGGCACAGCCGCTTCGTGGTCCACGGCGCCGACCTCGACGACGTCGTGGGCGTGGTCCACGTGCGCTTCGCCCACACCGTGCCCTCGGCCGAGCGGGCCACCACCCCCGTCACGGCCGTCATGCAACCCGTCGTGGCCGTGCCGGAGAGCCGAGCCCTCGACGACATCCTGGTCGACCTCCGGCGGGCCCGGTCACACCTGGCGGTCGTGATCGACGAGTACGGCGGTACGGCCGGCATCGTCACCCTCGAGGACGTGCTCGAGGAGATCGTCGGCGAGATCGACGACGAGCACGACCCCCTTCCCGCCCGCCTCACCCGCCCCCGCCGCACCGGGGAGTGGGTGGTGCCCGGCACCCTGCACCCCGACGAGGTGCTCGACCAGACCGGCTTCGAGGTGCCCGAGGGCGAGTACGAGACGATCGCCGGGTTCGTCCTCGACCGGCTCGGCCGCATCCCCGACGTGGGTGACTCGATCGAGCACGAGGAATGGACCGTCGACGTCGTCGCCATGGACCGCCGTCGGGTCTCCGAGGTCCGCCTCCGGCCCCGGCCCCGTGGCCAGGCCCGCACCGAGACCGAACCGGTCGACCCCGCCCCCCGGAGGTCGGAGCGGTGACCGTGTGGCCGTTCGTCGCCATCATCGTGCTGCTGGCCGTCAACGCCTTCTTCGTGGCCCTCGAGTTCGCCCTGCTGGGCTCGCGCCGCAGCCGGCTCGAGCCCCTGGCCGAGGCCGGCGACAAGGCCGCCCAGCGCAGCCTCGACGCCATGCGCGACCTCAGCGCGCAGCTCGCCGGTGCCCAGCTCGGCATCACCGTCGCCTCGCTGATCCTCGGCCTCGTCGGCGAGCCGGCCATGGCCCACCTGCTCGAGCCCGTGGTCGACCTCGTGCCGTTCATCCCCACCGGCTGGACCCATCCCATCGCCAGCGTCATCGGCCTGCTCATCGTGGTGTTCGCCCACATGGTCATCGGTGAGATGGTCCCGAAGAACCTCACCCTCACCCAGCCCGAGGCCACCCTCCGGGTCATCAGCCTCCCGAACCGGGCCTACCTCGTGGTCGTGCGCCCGCTGGTCTGGGCGCTGAACGCCATGGCCAACCTCGGCATCCGCGCCTTTGGCGTCGAGCCCCGTGACGAGCTGGCGAGCGCCCACACCGCGGAGGAGCTGGCGGTGCTGGTCGCCGCCTCACGCGAGGAGGGCACGATCCAGGGGTTCGCCGCCGAGCTGCTCTCGGGCGTCCTCGACTTCGGCGGGCGCGAGGTCACCTCGGTGATGGTGCCCCGCGACCGCATCTGCTGGATCACCGCGACCGCCACCGCGGCCGAGGCCGAGGCCGTGGTGCTCGAGCAGGGCCACTCCCGCCTCCCGGTCGTGGGCGCCGGCGGCATCGACGACGTGCTCGGCTTCCTGCACGCCAAGGACCTCCTGCAGCTCGACCAGGCCGTGTTCGAGCAGCCGCTGCCGCCGCGCCTGCGGCGGCGCATGCTGGTGGTGCCCCGCGAGCGCTCCCTCGAGGACCTCCTGCTCGCCATGCGCCGCTCACGGGTGCACTTCGCGCTGGTGACCGAGCCCGACGGCACGACCGCCGGCATCGTCACCCTCGACGACCTCCTCGAGGAGCTCGTCGGCGACATCACCGACGAGCCCGAGCAGGGCTGACTCAGGCGCCGGTGGAGTGGTACCCGCCGTCGACGTGGATGATCTCGCCGGTGGTCTGCGGGAACCAGTCCGACAGCATGGCGACGCAGGCCTTGGCCACGCCGGTGTTGTCGCGGACGTCCCAGCCGAGGGGGGCCCGCTCGTCCCACACGTCCTCGAACCTCGAGAAGCCGGGGATCGACCGGGCGGCGATGGTCTTCACCGGGCCGGCGGCGACCAGGTTCACCCGGATCTGCTGGGGCCCGAGGTAGCGGGCGAGGTACCGCGAGGTCGACTCCAGCGCGGACTTGGCCACGCCCATCCAGTCGTAGGCCGGGTAGGTGACGGTGTTGTCGAAGTCGAGCCCGACGATCGAGCCGCCCTCCGGCATCAGCGGTGCCACGATGTCGGCGAGGGCCTTCAGTGAGTAGGCGGAGGCGTTCATGGCGATCGCCACGTCGTCCCAGCCGGCCTCCATGAACGTGCCCCCGAGGCACACCGGGGGAGCGAACCCGATCGAGTGGAGGGCACCGTCGAGCGTGCCCCACCGCTCCTGCAGCTCGCCCCGCACGCGGTCGATGTGGGCCGGGTCGGTGACGTCGAGCTCCAGCACCTCGGGCTCGGGGAGGAGCTTCCGCGCCGTCTTGGAGGTGTGCTTCATCCCGGTGCCGACGCCGGTGAGGATGATCTCCGCACCCTCGGCCTGGGCGAGCTTCGCCACGCCGTAGCCGAGCGACGCCTCCGTCAGCACCCCGGTGATCAGCAGTCGCTTACCGTCGAGCAGTCCCATGGTTCCTCCGATCGGGGATGGCCGCTCGACGTTACGTTGCCGGGGCGGGCCGGTGGTGCTCCCACCCCCGGACGGCCCGTCAGCGGAGCCGGCTCTCGACCGATCGGGCCCCTGATCCGCGCTGGTAGGGTCCGCCCCCATGGAAATCGGCATCGTTGGGGGAACCGGTCCGGCCGGCAGCGGCCTGGCCCTGCGGTTGGCTGCGGCCGGGCATCACGTCGTCATCGGGTCGCGGTCCCAGGAGCGCTCGGCCGAGATCGTCGCCGTGCTCCACGAGAAGTGGCCGCACCTGGCCGACTCGATCGTCGCCGGCGACAACTCGACGGCGGCCAGCGGCGAGCTCGTGGTGATCGCCACCCCGTGGGACGCCGCCTGGACCACCGCCAAGTCAGTGGGCCACCGCCTCGCCGGCAAGGTCGTGCTCTGCATGGCCAACGCCCTCATCCGGGTCGGTCACGAGTTCCAGCCCCTGGTACCGCCCCGCGGCTCGGTCGCGGCGAGCGTGCAGGCCGCCGTGCCCACCTCCTACGTGGTGGCCGCCCTGCACCACGTCCCGGCCAAGGAGCTCGGCGACCTCAACCACTCGGTCGAGAGCGACGTGCTGGTCTGCTCCGACCACGCCGAGGCCAAGCGGCAGTGCATGGAGCTGGTCACCCAGATCCCCGACATGCGCCCTCTCGACGCCGGTGACCTCACCCAGGCCGCCCCGATCGAGGCCTTCACCGCGGTGCTGCTGCAGCTGAACATCCGCTACAAGACCCGCGTCGCCATCAAGTTCACCGGCATCGCCGGCGACCCGTTCGCCTGATTCGTGTGGACGCAAAGGTACCCTTCGGGCGTTCCCGCCCCGAGGTGACCCGATGACCGATCAGAACCTGGCCGACGGCGCTCCCATGCGCCTCTACGACACCGCCCGCCGCGCGGTGGTGCCGTTCGAGCCGGAGCAGGTCGTCACCATGTACACCTGCGGCATCACGCCCTACGACGCGACCCACCTCGGTCACGCCGCCACCTACGTCACCTACGACGTCCTGCAACGCCGCCTGCGCGACCGTGGTCACCAGACCCGCTGCGTCCGCAACATCACCGACGTCGACGACGACATGCTCCGCAAGGCCAAGGAGCTCGGGGTCCACTACCTCGACCTGGCGGCGGCGGAGACGGCCCGCTTCGACAACGACATGCTGTCGCTGAACGTGATCACCAGCTGGAGCGAGCCGCGGGCCACCAGCGCCATCGCCGACATCCGGGGCTTCATCGGGATGGTCCTCGACCAGGGCCACGCCTACATCAGCGGCGGCGCTGTCTACTTCGACGTGAGCAGCTTCGAGAAGTTCGGGCAGGTGTCGCACTACTCCCGCGACGAGATGCTCGAGCTGGCCCGCATCCACGGCGGCAACCCCGACGACCCCAACAAGCGCGACCCGCTCGACTTCGTGCTGTGGCAGCCCTCCGCCGAGGGCGAGCCCGCGTGGGAGTCGCTGTGGGGCCCGGGTCGTCCCGGCTGGCACATCGAGTGCTCGGCGCTGGCCCTCCGCGAGCTCGACACCACCATCGACCTCCACGGTGGAGGCTCCGACCTGATCTTCCCGCACCACGAGTGCGAGGCCGCCCAGAGCGAGGCCGCCACCGGCCAGGTCTTCGTGCGGCACTGGATGCACCAGGCCATGGTCCGCATGGACGGCGAGAAGATGTCGAAGTCCCTCGGGAACCTGGTGTTCATCAGCGACCTGCTGAAGACCTACGACCCCCGGGCGATCCGTCTCGGCATCGTCGAGCACCACTACCGCGACTCGTGGGAGTGGAACGACTCGATCATGCCCTCCGCGGCGGCCCGGCTCGACGCCTGGCTCGCCGTCACCGAGGCCCCCGGTGCAGTCGACAGCACGGCTGCCCTGGCCGAGGTGCGGGCCCGCCTCGACGACGACCTCGACACCCCTGGTGCGGTCGCCGCCGTCGACGCCGCCGTGGCCCGGGGCGAGGGTGTGGCCTCGGCCGCCGCCCTCCTCGGCGTGTTCCTCGTCGGCGACCCGACCGTCTGACCCACCCCTTCTGAAAACGGTGCGCTTCTGGCGCGCTCCAGCGCGCCTTCGGCGCACCGTTTCGCCGGGAATCGGGGTTCCGGGGCGGGGGAGGGCCTCGGGTACGCTCGCCCGCATGTCCGACCAGATCTCGATCACCCTGCCTGACGGTTCCCAGCGTGAGCTCCCCGTCGGGTCCACTGCGGGTGATCTGGCGGCCTCGATCGGCTCCCGGCTCGCCAAGGCGGCGGTCATCGCCAACGTCAACGGCACCGAGCGCGACCTCGTGTGGCCCCTCGCCGACGGCGACGAGGCGGCGATCGTCACCGAGACCGACCCTCGGGGCCTCTACACGATCCGGCACTCGACGGCCCACGTCCTCGCCCAGGCGGTGCTCGACCTCTTCCCGGGCGCCACCTTCGCCATCGGCCCGCCCGTCGAGAACGGCTTCTACTACGACTTCGAGCTGCCCGACGGTGGCACCTTCAGCTCCGACGACCTCGACCGCATCGACGCCCGGATGCGCGAGATCATCGCCGAGAAGCAGCCCTTCATCCGCGACGAGATCACCGAGGGCGACGCCCTGGTCCTGTTCAAGGACCACAAGTACAAGTGCGAGATCATCAAGGGCGCGGCCGAGGACCCCATGTCGGCCACCGAGACCGGCCTGGTGCGCACCTACGAGAACCCGCCCCGGTTCATCGACCTCTGCCGCGGCCCGCACGTGCCCCACACCGGCCGCCTGGGTCACTTCAAGCTGATGCGCGTCGCCGGCGCCTACTGGCGCGGCGACGAGAAGAACCCGATGCTCCAGCGCATCTACGGCACGGCGTGGGCCACGAAGAAGGAGCTCCAGGAGTACCTGACCTTCCTCGAGGAGGCCGAGAAGCGCGACCACCGCAAGCTGGGCGCCGAGCTCGACCTGTTCTCGTTCCCGGAGGAGATCGGCTCCGGCCTGGCGGTGTTCCACCCCAAGGGGGGCACGGTGCGCCGCATCATGGAGGACTACTCCCGCCAGCGCCACGAGCAGGCCGGCTACGAGTTCGTGTACTCGCCGCACATCACCAAGGCGAACCTCTTCGAGAAGAGCGGTCACCTCGACTGGTACGCCGACGGCATGTACCCGCCGATGGAGCTCGACGGGGGCGTCGACTACTACCTCAAGCCGATGAACTGCCCGTTCCACATCCTCATCCACGACTCCGGGCAGAAGTCCTACCGCGACCTTCCCCAGCGGCTCTTCGAGTTCGGCACGGTGTACCGCTACGAGAAGTCCGGCGTGGTCCAGGGCCTCACCCGCGCCCGCGGCTTCGCCCAGGACGACGCCCACATCTTCTGCACCCGTGAGCAGGCTCCCGGCGAGCTGGCCCGGGCGCTCGACTTCGTGCTCGACCTCCTGCGCGACTACGGCCTCGACGACTTCTACGTGGAGCTCTCCACCAAGCCCGAGACCAAGGCGGTCGGCAGCGACGAGGAGTGGAACGAGGCCATCGACGTGCTCCGCACCGTGGCCCTCGACAAGGGCATGGAGCTCGTGATGGACGAGGGCGGCGGCGCGTTCTACGGGCCCAAGATCTCGGTGCAGGCCCGTGACGCCATCGGCCGCACGTGGCAGATGTCGACGATCCAGCTCGACTTCCAGCTCCCGCAGCGCTTCGACCTCACCTATGTCGGGGCCGACGGCGAGCGCCACCGCCCGGTGATGATCCACCGGGCCCTGTTCGGCTCGGTCGAGCGCTTCTTCGCCATCCTGGTCGAGCACTACGCGGGGGCGTTCCCGGCGTGGCTCGCCCCCGTCCAGGTCCGCCTGCTGCCGGTGCGCGACGACCACGACATCTACGCCTCACGGCTCGCCGACCGCCTCCGGGCCGAAGGGTTCCGGGCCGACTGGGTCGGCGCCGACGAGCCCCTCGGCGCGCGCATCCGCAAGGCGAAGATGGAGAAGCTGCCGTACGTGCTGGTCGTCGGCGACGACGACGTCGAGCACGGCACCGTGGGCGTGAACCCCCGTGGGGGAGAGGTCGAGCGGGGTGTCCGCGTCGAGGACTTCGTCGACCGCCTGGCCGCTGACGTCACCAGCCACATCTGAGCCGATGGCCGCCGACCTGCCCGACGACCGTCACATGGTCCCCACCACACCAGCGCTCGACCACCTCTGGGCCGGCTGGCGCCACGCCTACATCACCGCGGTCAGCGAGCCCGACGACACCTCGCTCGAGCCCGACGAGACCGGTTCGCTCTTCGAGCGGATCCTGCGGCGACCCGACGACGAGGCCTTCGTCGTGCACCGGGGGCCCACCTGCTCGGTGCTGCTCAACGCGTACCCCTACACGAGCGGCCACATGCTGGTGCTGCCCAACCGGGCCGTGGCCGAGCTCGAGGAGCTCAGCCCCGACGAGCTGACCGAGATGGCGGTGCTCACCCGCGACGCCGTGGCGGCGCTGAAGGTCGCCTACCGGTGCGAGGGCGTGAACGTCGGCACGAACCTGGGGCGGGCGGCCGGCGCCGGCGTGCCGACCCACCTCCACACCCACGTCCTTCCCCGGTGGGAGGGCGACTCCAACTTCATGACGTCGGTGGCGCTCACCCGCATCCTGCCCGAGCCGCTCGACGTCACCTGGCGCAAGCTCGCCGACGCCTGGCCCTCCTGAGTCGGGGTCGTAGGTCCCGAAGGCGGGGGTCCTCGGACCCGAACGGGCGCTGATCGGAACCGATCATCCTCCCGGGACGACACAGTCCAGGTATGAAGCGGATCGCCCTCCTCGTCCTCGTCGCGTCAGTGCTGCTCCCGGTTGCCGCCTGCGGCAGCTCGTCGGGGTCGGCCGACGGCTCCACCGCGACGACGGCCGTGGCCCAGAAGGGCTACCGGCCCGAGCCCAAGCGCAAGGTCGGCACGTTCTCGCTGGCCGACTACGCGGCTCAGCCGGCAGGCGCGCCGTTCACCTTCAAGGCCCAGCCCGGGGGGCTGCTGCTCGTCTACTTCGGCTACCTGTCCTGCCCCGACATCTGCCCCCTCACGATGGGCGACACCGCAGCGGCCCTCGAGGCTCTCGGTGACGACGCCGCCAAGGTGCAGGTGGCCTTCGCGACCGTGGACCTCGAGCGCGACACCGGCCCGGACATCGTCGAGTACATGACCCACTTCTTCACGCCCGACCAGATCCATGCCCTGCGGGCCGAGGACGACTACCAGCTCCACGGCGTGACCTACGAGTTCGGGGCGCAGTGGTCGATCGAGCCCCACGAGCCGGGCTCGTTCTACGGCGTGGCCCACAGCGGCACGACCTACGCCGTCGACGACAAGGGCAACGTCGTGTGGGCCTGGCCGTTCGGCACCAATGGCGACGAGCTCGCTGCCGGCATCCGCACCCTTCTGGCCGAGACCTATCCGGCTGCTGCCTGACCGGCCCCTGTTCCCTCAACCATCCCCACACTCCACGGAGAGACACCGAATGAGCTCCACCACCCGAGCCCGCACCATCGCCGCATCCCTCGCCGCCGTCCTCGCCCTCGGCGGGCTGGCCGCCTGTGGCTCCGACTCCAAGAGCTCGGGCTCCAGTGACACCACCACCGGTGCTGCCGGCGTCACCGTGACCGACGCCTGGGCCCGCGAGTCGGCCATGTCGAGCGGTGACGGCGCCGCCTACTTCACGGTCACCAACGGCTCGAAGGTCGACGACGAGCTGACCGGGGTGTCGGTTCCCACCGACATCGCCGAGTCGGCCCAGATGCACGAGACCGTGGCCACCGACGACACGATGGCGGGTGACATGTCGACCGGCACCAGCGAGGGCGCCATGTCGACCCGCGCGACGATCGGGCTGGTCCACGAGGGCGAGACCGACACCACCATGGCCGGTGACGGGATGATGACCATGAAGGAGGTCACCTCGGTGATGATCCCGGCCGGTGGCACCGTTCACTTCGAGCCCGGCGGCTACCACGTGATGCTGATCGAGCTGGTCAAGCCGCTCGAGGTCGGCCAGACCATCCCGCTGACGCTGACGTTCGCCAAGGCGGGCAAGATCGAGGTCACCGCCACGGTGCGGGCCGCCTAGAAGGTGCGTCCGGGGGCGCCTGGACGCTACGGTCGGCCGCCGAATGACCGAGCCTTCCGACGACCAGGACGCCCCCGAGCCCACCCCCGACGCGGGCACCGACGGCGAGCCGGGCGGCACCGTGCCGCTGTCCGACGCCGACATCCGCGACGCCCTCCCGGAAGACCTCGACGCGGCCGGCTACGTCGGCCCGTACATGTTCCCGAACAACAATCGGCGCCGCATCCCCGCCTACCTGTACTGGGGGATCTCGGCGATCACGATCCTGGTGTGGTTCCTGCGTCATGACCAGCAGGCCGTGCTGGTGAACACCGGGATGCTGGTGGCCGCGGTCATGCTGGCCCTCATCGGGGTCTACAGCTTCGTGGCGGGCTGGAACCTCGACGTCGACGAGTCCGACGCCCTCGTGGCCGCCACCCGGCAGGTGGGCTTCCCCGTCGGCCACGCGTCGGCGCAGATGGGCTGGCGGGGCCTGCTCAGCCGCCCGACCTGGCGCATCCTGCTGTACTCCGCCGACGATCCGCCCGAGAAGCGGGGCCTGGTGCTCGTCGACGGTGTCGACGGCTCCATCGTCGAGTGGTTCGTCGAGGACAACCCCGAGGACTGGTCCGCCCTCGACGGCAACGTCTGACCCGTCGGAGCGGGTCGGGCTCAGGCGCTCAGCCGGCCCGTCCACGCACGAGCTCGGCGGCTGAGCCGACCGCCCGGGCCACGATCTCGGCCACCTGGGTGGCCACGCACGGCGTCACGGCTCGTCCTGTCGGCAGGACCAGCACCCGGTCGCACACCGCCTCGGTGACGGGCAGGGTCGCCCCTGCGAGGGGCTGCTCCGTCCGGTAGGGCTCCATCCGGTGCACGCCGGGGTGGAAGTAGCGGCGGGCCAGGACGTTCTCGGCGGCGAGCACGTCGATCAACAGGTCACGCCCCACCGGGCAGGCCGACGGGTCGACCTCGGCCACGACGTACTGAAGGTTGTGGTTGCCGGCACTGTGCGGCAACAGCGAGATGCCCGGCACCTCGGCCAGCCCGGCCTCGTAGGCGTCGAGGTTGGCGGCGTTCGCCGCGGTGGCGAGGTCGACCTCGTGCAGCGAGGCGAGACCCATGGCCGCCGAGATCTCCGACATCTTCCCGTTGGTGCCAAGGTGCTCGACCCGGTCGGTGTCGGTGAAGCCGAAGTTGCGCATCGATGCGGCCCGTTCGGCGATCTCGTCGGAGTCGGTGGCGATGAGGCCACCCTCGAACGCCTGCACGAACTTGGTGGCGTGGAAGGAGAAGATCTCCGCGTCGCCGCCGCGGCCGACGGGTGCATCCGGGTAGTCATTGGTGAAGGCGTGGGCCGCGTCGAACAACAGGGCGAGGCCGTGGGCGTCGGCCACCTCGGTGAGCGCCTCGAGGTCGCACGGGTTGCCCCACGTGTGCACGGCGAGGATCGCCGTGGTCCGGTCGGTGACGTGGCGTGCGAGCAGCTCGGGGTCGATCAGGTGGGTGGCCGGGTCGATGTCGACGAACCGGGGCTGCAGGCCCTGCCACCGCAAGGCGTGCGCCGTCGCCACGAAGGTGAACGACGGCACCAGCACCTCGCCCGTGAGATCGAGCGCACGGATGGCGAGCTCGAGGCCGAGGGTTCCGTTGCTGGTCGCGATGGCGTGGCGGGTGCCGGTGTGGGCGCGCGCTTCCTCCTCGAACCGCCGGACGAGGGGACCGTTGTTGGAGAGGCGGTTGCTATCGAGGATCCCGTCGAGCAGGCGGTGGAGCAGGGCGCGGTCCGGCAGGTTCGGGCGACCGACCACCACCGGCTCGGCGAAGGTCGGTTCGCCGCCGTCGATGAGGGCGAGTCGGCGTTGGGGGGTCTGGATCACCTCAGGCCGCCCGTCCGGTGCGGCGCGACGTGAGCGCCCGGTTGCACGCCTCGACGAGCACCGCCGCGGTGGCATCCCAGTTGAGCGTGGTCTCGTAGCGGTGCCGGCTGCTCCGGCACAGCGCTCGATAGCGGTCAGGGTCCCGCCGTAGCTCGATGATCCGTTCGGCGATGGCGTCGGGGGTGGCGTCGTAGTCGAGGATCAGGCCGTTGATCCCGTCGGCCACCATCGTGGGGATGCCCCCGGTCCGGGATGCGAGGGAGGGGAGCGCGTAGCTGGCGGCGTCGGCCAGCACGATCGAGGCGGCCTCGGCCCGGCTCGGCAGGAGCAGCGCGTAGGAATCGGCGAACAGGTCGTCGATCAGCGCGCCTCGGGTGCGGCGGTCGAGGAACCCGTGGGCGGTGACGAAGGGCTCGTCGGCCGCGCTGTCGGGGTACTGGCCGGCGAGGTGCAGGGTGACCGGTTCGCCCCGGTGGTGGAGGGAGCGGGCGACCTCGAGGCTGATGGCACCGCCCTTGCGCTGCCACTCCTTGCCCATCCAGAGCAGCTCGACGGGGCGACCCAGTCGGGCCTCGACCCGCTCGTCGAGCTGTCGGGCATCCCAGGGGGAGACGTGGGTCGCTCCCATGGGCTGGATCGTGACGCGGTCGGCCGGGTACCCGTAGTCGTCGATCACGCTGCGGGCGGCCCACTCACTGCTGACCACGACCTGGGCGGCCCGGTCGAGTGAGATCTGCTCGCTCAGCTCACCGAGGCGAAGCGAACGATCGGCCAACCCGGTCCAGGTGTCGTAGTAGTCGATGCTGCTGCGCCAGGTGGAGTCGGTGTAGAGCACCGGGGCGACCCCGTCGGGGAGGGCGACAGCCGTCAACGAGCACAGGGCGATCACCGCGTCGGGCCGGTAGGCGTCGAGCAGCCGGGCGAACTGCTGCCGGTGGTGATCGATGATCCGGGGCTCGCGCTCCCAGAAATAGCGACGCCCCCTCAGCGAGTACCAGCCCTTGCGAAGGCCCTCGGGGATGCGCGGTGGGGGCCGCAGGGGCCCCATCAGCACGGTGTGGACATCAGCGCGGCGCTCGAGGGCCTGTCGGAGGGCCACGGGCACCCCGGACCAGGACAGGGGGTCCTGGAAGTCGTAGGTGCTCGTGCCCGCCAGAGCGATCCTCATGTCCCACCGTCTCCCGTCGGTCGTTCCCCAGCATCGCGGTCGCTCTCCCGCTCCACGATGTACCCAGGTCACGATGTTCTCGGACAATGGTCCGTTCCGGTTGAGCCGTTTGGACGTCGGTCGCAGAGATCGAGGGAGCGGCCGACGCGCAGCGTGGTTGAGAGCGCAAATTACGAGAATCCCGGCTCCGCCACATCGGTGTGCGACCGATCTCACGAGCCGTGATGTTTGACGTGAGTCAAGTATCAACTGCGCGCGATAAGTGGTGAATGGACTGCTGGGGGTAGTGGATTTCGTATATTTCGTGACCACCGCCAGCGTGTGATTTCGCGCGTTTCGTCGACATTCCGTGGTCACGGCAATCGCGATTCCTGAAATAACGCGGATTCTCGTAATTCGATGGTTTCGACGGTCAACAAATCGTTCAGCATGTGACCGTTGACACCCCTGATAGCTACCTCCTCGGGCCGAGACCTCTCGCGCCTTGTGTGCTGCTGGGGAGCGCGCACACGCATACCAATCCAGAGGGGGACGTACATGCGACGACGAGCTACTCGTCGATCCGCCCTGCTGATCGTCATTGCGATGATCGGCGGGCTACTCGCCGCCACGATGGGAACGGCAACCGCCTTCCCGCCGACGTCGGTGTCTGCATCGCAGACGAGCAACCTGCTCCAGGGCCAGTTCGTGACGGTGACCATCGTCGCCGACACCACGGTCGCTGGGCACTTCTACGCGGTGACCCAGTGCGGTAACGCCGACACGGCCGGCAACTCGATCGCCCCTGGCGACCAGAAGGACTGTGCCGCCACGACCAGCTCGGACGGTTCTGGGGGCCTTCAGATCACGAGCAACGGGGGCTCGACCTTCCCTGCCTCGCTAGGCGGTGGCCTCACCGCGGGCCAGACGTACACCGCCACCATCGCCATGCTGAAGACCAACATCGGCCTCAACGCCGCCCAGTGCGTGCCAGTGGACGCTCAGCATCCGAACCCCTGCACGATCAACATCGCCGAGGCTGACGCCACCCAGGCGAACTTCGGTGCGACCGCCATCAACGTCACGTACCGTCCGCCGGCGACCGTTGCCATCGGCACCATCACCGGGCAGAACGGCAACCAGGCTGCGCGCGAAGGCAACACACTGAACGTCTCCGGCATCAACTGGGACAACAATGCTGTCGTCACCGCTCAGCTCTGCTCGAGCGCCAACCTCGCGAGCTGCGACGCCGCCATCCCCGGCGCCACTGTTAGCGGCAGCAACCTCAGCGGGTCGCTGGTCGTCCCCGTCGGGGCCACCACCGGCACCCGTGCATTGAAGATCACCGATGGTGTGCAGACCGCCACGACCTCGGTCCAGATCCTCGGCGCACGTAGCGTGAGCCTGGCACCTGCTGCCGGCGGGATCGGCACCGGTGTTGCCGTCAGCGGCGCCGGGTTTGACGCAACGCAGGCCGTCACGATCGTCGGCCTCACCGCCGGCCTCACCCCCGTGGCCGCGCTCCCGGTCACGGCGACGTCCAGCGCTGTCGGTGCGGTCAACGCCACCTACACGATCTCGGACCCCTTGACCAGGTTCATCGCCGTGTCGGAGAACGACAACCCCACCACCGAGGCGGCGCTCTCGCCGTTCGCGTTCAGCGGCAACGACTGCACGGTGCCGACTGGCGGCAACTGCTCGGTCCTGCAGACCGTCACCCTCAACGTGATCCCCGGTGCGCTGACCCTGGCCCAGACCGGTGGTCAGGTGGCCATGTCGTCGATCACCCTCAACGGCACCCAGCAGACCAGCACCGGCGCCGTCAACGCCCTGACGGTGACCGACGCCCGCGGCTCGCTCGCTGGCTGGTCCGTCACGGCCACGATGACCAACCTGACCGGCCCCGGTGGCACCAACAGCACCATCAACGCCGGCAACATGACGGTCACCACCCCGGCGTGCGCCCCCTCCGGGCTCACCACGGGTAGCAGCGTCGGCATCACCGCCGGCGCCGCCGGGCAGGCCTTCGATCCGGTCGCAGCTCTCACGCTGTGCACCGCGACGGCCGGCCAGGGCGGCGGCACCTACGGCGCCACCGCCGGGCTCAGCCTCATCGTGCCCGCCAACGTCCGGTCGGGTACCTACACCTCGACCATCACGATCCTGCTCGCCTAGCAGGCCCGTTCCCCTGCGGAAGGGGGTCCGGGGGGACGGCCGGTGACGGTCGTCCCCCTGACACCCCTCCGCAGGATCCGCCTCCGGGTGGTGCCGGCCCTGCCGGCGCCACCCAGGGGCGTCATCCATGTGGGCCGCGCCCACGTCCGCACTCTTCGAGGAGCCCCCTTCCGCCATGCGCACCTCGCTCGCTTCACACCACGTTCGCTCGCGACGACGTCTCGTCGGTCGCCTTCTGCTCGCCCTCGTCGCCACGCTGGCGGTGCTCGGGACGGCCACCGCCGCCCCCGCATCGGCACAGGATGCGCCGGCCGTTGATTCCGGGTTCACCATCACGCCGTACAGCGAGGGAAACCTCGAGGGCGTCTCCTCCCGTTCAGCGATCGTTCTCGACGCCTCGCCCGGCCAGACAATCAGCGACCGCGTCTCGGTGTTCAACTTCACCGCCGAGCCGATCACGTTCATGCTGTACCCGGCCGATGCCCAGCCCGCCAAGGGGACCGGTGCGTTCAGCCTGCAGCTGCCCGACCCAGAGACCGGAGCCGCTCCGCAGCCGGTCGACGCCGGCACCTGGATCTCCGTGCCGGTCACGTCGTTCACGGCAGAGCCCGGCACCCGTACCGATGTGCCGATCACGATCGCCGTCCCGCTCGACGCCGAGCCTGGTGACCACGCCGGCGGCGTCGTGGCGGTGAACACGAAGGTGCAGGAGGGCGAAGGCGACCTGAAGGTCGACGTCAAGCGGGCAGTCGGAGCCCGCGTCTATGTCCGTGTCGAGGGTCCACTGAACCCCGAGCTCACCGTCAGCGACGTGAGCGTGTCGACCGGGGGCATGGCCTGGCTTGCCCCGATCACCGGCCCTGGCGACGCCACCGCCGCGTTCACCATCACCAACACCGGCAACGTCCGGATGGCCCCGACCGTGACCGTCAAGGTCAAGGACCTCTTCGGCCGCACGGTGAAGACGGTCGAGGCGGAGGAGTTCCAAGAGCTCATCCCCGGTGCGTCGATCGAAGCCACAGCGAACCTGGGTGCCCTCTCCGGCTTCGGCCCCCGCTACACCCTCGAGGTCACCACCACCTCGCCCGAGGCGACGCAGACCAGCTCTGCTGCGTTCTGGGTGGTGCCGTGGCTGCTGATCCTGCTGATCGTCGTCGCCGTCTCCGCCTTCGTGGTGGTTCGGCGGCGCAACCGCCCTGCTGCCGGCTCGTCCGGCGACGGGGGCGGCCCCGGCGGCGAGCGCGACCCCAGCTCGCCCGCCGCCGGGCCCGCCGCGAGCGGGATGGTCGGCGCCGGATCGGGCGGTGTCGGGGGTAGCGCATAGTGCCCGGGCTCCGCCTCGGCGTCGCACGTGCCCTGCTCGCGTTGACGGTGGCCGTCGTCGGCACGGTGTCCGTAAGCCATGTGGCCGCGGCTGCCGAGTCGACCGCCCTCTCGCCGTCGATGACCGTCAGTCCCGTCTCGATCTCGGCCGGTGACAAGGTCACGGTGCGGGGTCAGGGCTGGCCCGAGGGCCAGTTGGTCGACCTCTCGATCTGTGGAAACGGGGGCGATGGCGGCAGCGCCAACTGCAACCGCAGCGGGGCTGCGACCATCGGCGTGGGGAGCGACGGTGAGTTCGGGGCGACCATCCTCGGTGTCATCCCGCCGGTGGCCTGCCCGTGTGTGGTCCGTGGGGTGGCCGGGGTCTACACCGCAACCCAGCCGCTCGAGGTGGTCGGTGCTCCGCTCCGCACCGCCCCGGAGGCCATCGCCGTCCCGGTCGTCGCCAGCGTCGTGGTCACCGGCTCCGGGCCACCAGCAGCGTGGTTCGGTGGCTCCCCGGAACGCGACGTCGTGGTCGGCATCACCAACCCCTCTGCCGGCGTGGTGAAGGGCCTCAAGGTCGAGCTCCGTTGGGGCGACGAAGGGTCCGAGCAGAGCACGGTGATCCCGCTCGGCGAGGACCTCCCCGCTCGAACGACGACCCAGGTCACGACCACGATCACCCTCGGCGCCCTCACCTGGGGCGACGTCGAGGTCCGGGCCCGCGTGGTCACCACGGGTGACCCGACCTGGGTCTCGGCCAGCACCTCGTCGTACCCGTGGGGGCTCATCCTCATCGCGTTCGTGCTGCTCCAGGTGGTCGTCATCGTGATCGTGCGGCGCAACCGCCGCCGGAGGCGCGAGCGGGAGGCAGAGCAGGCCGCCATGGACGACGGCGAGGTCGTCGACGGGTCGGGTGCCGCATCCCTGGCCGAGCCCGGCGCCGACGCCGACTCCAGCCCACCCGTCACGGCCGATGGCGATCCGTCGGACGTCCCCGCCGACGCGGGGCTGGTCGGCGCCGTCACCGCGGCGGCCGGCGGCGCCGCGGTCGGCACGATCCGCAGGACCGATACGGAGGCGGACGTCGACGAGTCGTCCGCTGCAGCAGTTCAGCAACCCATGACGGGGCCGGTGACCGCCGCCCCGTGGACCCGACCGAGGAGATGACCCACATGAGCACACCAGATCGAGAGAGGCGTCGATCGCGGACCGCGCGGGCCCTGGCTGGCAGCGGCCTGGCGGCGTCGTTGGTGTGCTTCACCATGGCCGCGACCATGGTCCCTGCCTCGGCAGGCACCCCGAGCGCCACGGTGACGCCCAGCAGCGGCGTCACCGATGGCCAGGCGCTCACCGTCAAGATCACGTCGGACGTGACCGTGGCGGGGCACTTCTACGCCGCGACGATCTGTGGCAATGCCACGACGGCCGGAGCTCCGACCACCCCGGGCAATCAGGGCGATTGCGCCACGACCCCGACCCTCGACGGCTCGGCCGGACTCCAGCTCGTCAGCAATGCAGGGAACGCCTTTCCGCTCGCTCTCGGCGGGGGGCTCACCGCCGGCGTGACCTACACGACCACCATCACGGCCCACAAGACCGGAATCGGCGCCAACAAGGCCCAGTGTCTCCCTGTGGGCGGGGCCATCACCGCTCCTTGCACGGTCGCCATCGCGGAGTCGGACTCGGCGCAGGCCCAGTACGGCCAGACCTTCGTCTCCATCACCTATGCCGGGTCGGGCACGACCACCAGCACCGCCGCTCCGACCACGACCACCGCCGCTCCGACCACCACCACGACGGCGGCCCCGACGACGACCACCACGACCGGCGGCGGGACCACGACCACCACGACCGGCGGCGGGACCACGACAACGACGGCGGCCCCGACCACCACGACGACCGCGCCGGCCACGACCACAACGACCGTGGCACCCACGACCACCACCACGGTGGCACCCACGACCACCACGACCGCACCGCCGACGACCAAGACGTTCACCTGCGATGACATCCCGCTGCCGGCCTCGTCGCTCGTGCTGTCGAAGAGCCGCTGCCTGGCCCCGGGGGAGACGGTGAAGGTCAGTGCCCCGGCGGGTGCGTTCGCAGGGCCGGGCTCGGCGTTCGTCCTCCAGTGCAACCCCGACAAGGCGATCCCGGCCGACGGGAGCGGGTGCAACGTCGGCGGCCTGGCTGTCGGCCCCATCGCCGGTGACGGCTCGATGGCTTCGACCGATGTGGTGATCAAGACCGGTGCGGTCGGCAGCGACCCCCGGTCCGTGTGCCCGCCGACCCAGGTCCAGGCCGATGCCGGAGTCGTCAACTGCCTGATCGCCGCGGCGCCTGGCGGGGATTCGACGAAGGCACTGTCCGCCGCGTTCACCGTCGCTGGTCAGACCGTCGAGCTTCCCGTCGACCCGTCGGGCAACCCCACCACGCCGACCACCACGCCTGCGGGCAGCGGTGGCGGTGACGTCGAGGTGCTGGGCACCACGACCCTCGCCCCGGTCACGCCCGCGGGGACCCTTCCGTACACGGGCCTCGGCGGGAACACCTGGTTCATCGTCGGCATGGCGATCCTGCTGATCGACCTCGGCGCCGTGGCCTCGTCGGTCGCCCGCCGCCGCATGGTGGGCTGAGCGGCAGGCACCCAACCCCATCCCGGTCGGCCGTGACGGTCGACCGATGTCCTCCTGCAGTGGTCGGCCCCCAGGGGCCGGCCGCTGCGGTCGAGCGCCCAACGGTGCCGGCCGTGCCTTCGGGCACGGTCGGCACCGGAGGGCAGCAATCCCAGGTCCGCGTCGAGCTCAGACGGCGTCGTCGGATCGAGCCGTGGTGCGCACGAAGCCCTCGACCGCGGGCGGGCGCAGGTCGACGACGAGGTCCTGCCCCTCGACCCGCTGCTCCACCGCGGCGTACCGGGCCAGGGCCCTGCGGTCTCCGTCGCTGAGGGACCGGCCGGTGAGGCTCCGCGGCCAGAGGTGCTCCCGCCGCACGACGTTGATCTCGGCCGACAGCACGGTCAGCTGTGACTGCAGGTAGAGCCACGAGAGCAACCCGATCACGACGGCGAAGACACCAGCGGTGCTCGCTGCGCCCGACACCCAGTGATCGACGAACGCCGCGCCCACCAGTTGCAGGACGGCCCAGGCGAACGCGGCAGCGATGGCGCCGGGCAGGACGTCCCACCAGCTGACCTGGGCGTCGCACAGGAGTCGGAACGTCACCAGGAACAAGCCCAGCCCGAGAGCGAACGACACCGCCACCGACGCGACGCTCCCCAGCACCGGGACGTCGGCAGCGGCGCGCGTCGCCGATCCGGCGAAGGTGAGCAGGACGACCCCTGCCCCGAGGACACCGAGCATGGCGAGGGCCCGCAGGCGACCGACCAACAGGTTCGGCCGTCGCTTCAGGGGCACGTTCCACACGCCGTCGAGGGCGTTCTGCATGGCCATGACCGCCCCCATCCCGCCCCAGAGCGCGCCGGCCAGCCCGATGACCAGGGCGAGGCCGCTCCCCGGGATGCCGCCGATGTTCTCGCGCAGCTGGTCACCGATCACGGGGAACTGCCCGAGGGCGGAGTCGAGGAGGTCCTGCTGGAGGTCCGGGTTCCCAGCGAGGACCCGCTGCAGCACCGTGGTGAGGAACAGGAGCAGGGGGAAGATCGAGAAGAACGCGTAGTAGGCGACCAGGGCCGCCAGGTTGCCGGCCCGGTCGTCGCCGAACTTCTTGATCACCCCGAAGGTGAAGGCCGTCCACGATCTGCGGCGCTGCCACTCGTCGAGTCGATCCATGAGCCGATCCAGCATGGGCCGTCCCTACCCAGGCGACCGACCCGCCCGCCAGGTTCCCTGGCTCGAACCGGAGCCAGTCGGGCCAGCGTCGTCGACCGCCGCTAGATCGGGGCGACCACCGGACTGGCGGGGTCGAGGTCGCCGACGATCGACTCGGCCATGGCGGAGCGCACGATGGCGACGGTGTCAGGCGGCAGGATCACCCCGTCGGGCGTCAACGTCACGTCGGTGCTCGACGCCAGCAGGAGCTCTCCGCCCTCGACGGGGCCGGGGATCGCGACGCGGGCCGGTGCGTCGCCGAGGTTCGCGGCGACGCCGACCTCACCCCGCCGGTAGGCGATGGTGCCCGTCTCGTCGTCGTGGACGACCTCGATCCCCTCGAGGTCGCCGGAGCGCAGGTCCGGCTCGGCCGCTCGGAGCGCGAGGAGCTCGCGGTACCAGCGCATCGTCGACGCGTGGGGGTCGAGCTCGATCTCCGACCGGTCGAGGATCGCCGACCGGAACGTCGCCTCCGCCTCGGGGTCGGCCACCTCGTCGGGGTCCCATCCGAACGTCGCGAACTCCTCCATGCGTCCCTGGCGGACCGCCTCGGCCAGCTCCGGGTCGTCGTGGTGGTCGGCGAAGTAGGGGAACGGCGCGGTCGCCGCCCACTCCTCTCCCTGGAACAGCATCGGCACGAACGGCGACGTCACCACCAACGCGGCCGCGACCGCGAGCCGGGCAGGGTCGAGGAGTTGGCTCGCTCGCTCGCCCCGGGCCCGGTTGCCGATCTGGTCGTGGTTCTGCACGTAGCCGATGAACGAGTCGCCGGGGACACCGTCCGGAGCCCGCCCGTGCGGCCGCTCCCGGAACTCGCTGTACTGGCCGCGGTACACCCACGCGTGCCGCAGCGACTCCGCCAGGGGAGCGAGGCCGCCGTAGTCCGCGTAGTAGCTGTCCCGCTCGTCCGTGAGAGCCACGTGCACCGCGTGGTGGAAGTCGTCGTTCCAGTGGGCGTCGATGCCGAGGCCGCCGTCGGCGCGGGGCTGCAGGAGCCGCGGGTCGTTGCGGTCGCTCTCGGCGATCAGCACCAGGCGCCGTCCGGACTGCTCGCTCAGCTCGGCGACCTCGGCCGACATCTGCTCGAGCAGGTGCACCGCGCTGGTGTCGACGATGGCGTGCACGGCGTCGAGGCGGAGGCCGTCGAAGTGGTAGTCGCGGAGCCACATCAGGGCGTTGTCCACGACGAAGCGGCGCACCTCCAGGCTGCCGGCGCCGTCGACGTTGAGGGCCTCACCCCACGGGGTCGAGTACGTGTCGGTGAAGTAGGGACCGAACGTGGCGAGGTGGTTCCCGACCGGGCCGAGGTGGTTGTAGACGCAGTCGAGGAGCACGGCGAGGCCCCGACGATGGGCCTCGTCGACGAGGCCCATGAGGTCCTCCGGCGTGCCGTAGGTCGGATGAGGGGCGTAGAGGTCGACGCCGTCGTAGCCCCATCCCCAACGTCCGGCGAAGGTGGCAATCGGCATGAGCTCGAGGTGGGTGACGCCGAGGTCCACCAGGGCGTCGAGGTGGGCGACCGCTCCGGCGAAGGTCCCCTCGGGGGAGAACGTGCCGACGTGGGCCTCGTAGACGACGGCGTCGGCGAGGGGCCTGGCCTCCCAGCCGTCGTCGTGCCACTCGAAGGCGCGGTGGTCGACGAGCCGTGACGGCCCGTGCACGCCGTCGGGTTGCCACGACGATCGGGGGTCGGGTCGGCCCTCCCCGCCGTCGACCACGAAGAGGTACCCGGTCCGCGGCCCTGCGGGCGCGACGACCTCCCACCAGCCTTCGTCCGACGCCTCCATCGGACGTCGCTCGCCGGGCTCGCCGCTGGCGTCGTCGGTGGTGAAGAGCTCGAGCTCGACGGTGGTGGCGACCGGCGCCCAGACGCGGAACCGGTGGTGGCCCTCCGGGGTCGGCTCGTCGGTAGAGGTCACTGCGTCCTCTGCAGGACCAGGACGCTGCGCCCGGTGACGGTGACCTGGTCGCCCGCCTTCAGCTCCGCCTCCGCCTCCGAGTCGGGGGTCGCTCCGGTGGCGGTGGTGGTGTCGACGACGACCTGCCACGTCTCGCCCCATGGGGCGCCGGGAAGCGTCCACGCGATGTCTTCGTGGTGGGCGTTGAGCAGGACGGCGAAGGTGTCGTCGACGACCTGCTCGCCACGGGTTCCGGGCCACGGGATGGCGTCTCCGTTGAGGACGAGCCCGAGGCTGCGGGCGAAGCCGGCCTCCCAGTCGTCGTCGCTCATCGGCTCACCGTCGGGGCGCAGCCAACCGATGTCGTCGATCTCGGTGCCTCTGATCGATCGCCCGGAGAACCACCGACGGCGGCGGAAGACGGGGTGGGCGCGCCTCAGGTCGGTGAGTCGGCACACGAAGTCGTGCAGCTCGGAGTTGCGCTCGGTGTCCTCCCAGTCGAACCACGAGATCTCGTCGTCCTGGCAGTAGGCGTTGTTGTTGCCGTGCTGGGTGCGACCGACCTCGTCGCCCATGAGGAGCATGGGCACGCCCTGGGAGAGGAGCAGCGTCGTGAGCAGGTTGCGCTGCTGGCGGGCGCGGAGGGCGAGCACCTCGGGATCATCGGTCGGGCCCTCGACCCCGCAGTTCCAGGACCGGTTGTGGCTCTCGCCGTCGTTGTTGTCCTCGCCGTTGGCCTCGTTGTGCTTGTCGTTGTAGGAGACGAGGTCCGCCAGGGTGAAGCCGTCGTGGGCGGTGATGAAGTTGACGCTCGCCGCCGGATGACGGCTGTCGGACTCGTAGAGGTCGCTCGATCCGGTGATGCGGCTGGCGGTCTCCGCGATCGTCGCCGGCTCCCCTCGCCAGTAGTCGCGCAGCGTGTCGCGGTAGCGCCCGTTCCACTCCGACCAGTGAGGTGGGAAGTTCCCCACCTGGTAGCCCCCCTCGCCGACGTCCCAGGGCTCGGCGATGAGCTTCACCTGGCTCACGACCGGGTCCTGCTGGATGAGGTCGAAGAAGGCGGAGAGCCGGTCGACCTCGTGGAGGCCTCGGGCGAGCGTCGACGCCAGGTCGAAGCGGAACCCGTCGACGTGCATCTCGGTGACCCAGTAGCGCAGGGAGTCCATGACCAGCTGCAGCACGTGCGGGTGCCGCATGTTCAGGGTGTTGCCGGTGCCCGTGTAGTCCATGTAGTAGGTCGGGTCGTCGGCGACGAGGCGGTAGTAGGCGCCGTTGTCGAGGCCCTTGAACGACAGCACCGGACCGAGGTGGTTCCCCTCGGCGGTGTGGTTGTAGACGACGTCGAGGATCACCTCCATGCCCGCCTCGTGCAGGAGCTTGACCATGGTCTTGAACTCCTGGACCTGCCCGCCGCCCCCGCCCGCCGAGGCGTAGCCGTTGTGGGGGGCGAAGAACCCGATGGAGTTGTAGCCCCAGTAGTTCCGGAGGCCCCGGTCGATGAGGTGGGCGTCGTGCACGAACTGGTGCACCGGCTGGAGCTCGACCGAGGTGATCCCTAGGCCCTGGAGGTACTCGATGACCGAGGGGTGGCCGAGACCGGCGTAGGTGCCCCTGTGCTCCTCGGGCACCTCCGGATGGAGGGCGGTCATGCCCTTGACGTGCAGCTCGTAGAGCACGGTCTCGTGCATCGGGATCGCCGGTGGGCGATCGTTGCCCCAGTCGAACCACGGGCTGTGGACCACCGCCTTCGGGACGTGGGCGGCGCTGTCCTCGTCGTTGCGCTCGTCGGGTGCGTCGAAGCGGTACCCGAAGCAGGACGGGTCCCAGTCGACCTCGCCGTCGATCGCCTTGGCGTAGGGGTCGAGCAGGAGCTTCGCCGGGTTGCACCGCACCCCCACCGATGGGTCCCACGGGCCGTGCACGCGGAACCCGTAGCGGGTGCCCGGGCCCACGCCCGGCACGTAGGCGTGCCAGCAGAAGCCGTCGACCTCGGTGAGCTGGATCCGCTGCTCTTCCGTGTCCCCAGTGGTGCCGCCCGGATCGCCGGGATCGAAGAGGCACAGCTCGACGGACTCGGCCGCCTCACTGAAGATCGAGAAGTTGGTGCCGCTCCCGTCGTAGGTCGCGCCGAGAGGGTAGGAGTCGCCTGGCCAGATCTGCATCGACCGTCTCTTCCCGGCGGCACGGAAGATCAGTCGTGCCGGACGGCACGCGGTGGGCGGGCCGGCTAGCGGCGAAGGGCGGCGAGGGTCCTCTCGACCTTCGCCAGCTGGTCGTGGCCGGCCTGCACGGCCTCCCGCACGACCTCGAGGGCGGTGACGGTTCCGCCGCCGGCGACGCTGGCCGTGCGGTTCCACTGATCGCCGGGCACCGCGGCGACCGCATCGGCGAGCGCGGCGGCTTCGTCGTCGAGCTGCTCGAGCACGCTGGTCACGGTCTCGCGCACCGGTGCCTCCCAGTCGCGTTGCGACGGGTCGATCACCGCGCCGTGCACCACCGGGGTGTCGGTCACCTGGATCTGGCGCAGGGCCTCGCGCAGCACCGTCCAGGTGCGCACCACGTGGGCCGTCTGGTCGACCGCCGACTCGCCGTCGGGCCCGACCTGCTGGCCCAGCTCCTCGATGCTCTCGTCGCCGTCGATCGGTGACAGGACCGAACGGAACCGGCGCGGGTAGGACCGCAGCGCGGTGACGGCGTCGTTGGGTGAGATCGAGCTCGTATCGAAGGTCACGGCGGCGAACCTACCCGTCGGCTCAGTCCTCGGCGCCTGATCCCCGCGTCGCTGGCGCGAGGTGGGCGGGCAGGACGTCGTAGCCGGCGGGCTCGATGGCGAACCGCCCGGCGCCCCCGGTGAGGGCCCGCAGGTCGATGGCGTACCGGTTGAGCTCGCCGACCGGCACGACCGCGTCGATCACGGTCTCGCCGTCGCTGCCGGGGATGGTGCCCTGGACACGACCCCGCCGGGTCGAGAGGTCGCCGAGCACCTCGCCCTGCAGCTCGTTGGGCACGGTGACGAAGAGGCGGGCGATCGGCTCCAGGGCCACCGGCTCGGCGGCGGCCAGCGCGTCGCGCAGGGCGATGCGGGCCGCGCCCTTGAAGGCCATCTCCGACGAGTCGACGGGGTGGTGCTTGCCGTCGACGAGGCGAACCCGGATGTCGACCACCGGTAGGCCCAGCGCTCCGCTCTCGCCCATGGTCTCGACGATGCCCTTCTCGACCGCGGGGATGTACTGGCGGGGGATCGCACCGCCGACGACCTCGTCGACGAACTCGAGGCCCTCGCCCCGGTCGCGGGGCTCCACCACGATCGACACCACGGCGAACTGACCGTGCCCACCGCTCTGCTTCTTGAGCTTGCCCTCGGCCGCGCCGGTGCCGATGATCGTCTCCCGGTAGGGGATGCGGACGTCGTCGGTGGCGACGGCCACCCCGAACTTCCGCGCCAGCCGCTCGAGCGCCACGGCGAGGTGGAGGTCGCCCTGGCCGCCGAGCTGGGTCTGGTGGACCTCGTCGTCGCGGCGGATCACGAGCGCGGGGTCGTCCTCGACCAGGCGGTGCAGCGCCGTGGCGAGCTTGTCCTCGTCGGCGGCGTCGACGGCCGAGACCGCCACCCAGTGGACGGGGTCGGGCACCGGCGGCGCCGGCACGGTGACCGGGGTGCCCTTGGGGGCGAGGGTGTCGCCCGTGACGGTGCCGCCCAGCTTGGCGACGGCGGCGATGTCGCCGGCGGGGACGTCGCTCACCTCGACATGGTCCTTGCCGCACAGGGTGAACAGGCCGTGGAGGCGCTCGTCGGTGCCGCTGCGGGGGTTCACCAGGTGGTCGTCGAGCCGGACGGTGCCGGTCAGCACACGGAACATGGCGACCTGACCGACGAAGGGGTCGGCTGCGGTGCGGAAGACCTGCACGAGGGCCGGGCCGGAGGGGTCGGGGGTCACGACGGTGGTGGTGTCGCCGGCCTCGACCTCGACGCCGGGCCGG
This sequence comes from Acidimicrobiales bacterium, assembly GCA_965279255.1. Taxonomy (GTDB): domain Bacteria; phylum Actinomycetota; class Acidimicrobiia; order Acidimicrobiales; family Acidimicrobilacustridaceae; genus CAMFLJ01. Next base: position 1,907,328 of record OZ257146.1, on the reverse strand, counting down.
TCGAGCGGGGACGGCCCGATCTCGCAGATGAAGTCGGCGAGGCGATCGATGCCGATGCGCTCCGTGGCCGAGCCGCACACGACAGGGAACACGGTGGCGTCGTCGACGCCGCGGGCCAGGGTGTGCTCGAGCTCCTCGACCGACGGCATGTCACCGGAGAGGTAGCGCTCGAGCTGCCCGTCGTCGCCGACGACGATGCCCTCGATCAGGTTGTCGTGGATCTCGTGCTCGGTGTCGAGCATCTCCTCGGGGATGGGCCCGCTCGTGCGCTCGCCCCCGTCGTAGAGGTGGGCGGTCTCCGACAGGAGGTCGGCGACGCCGTGGAACGCCCCTTCGCTGCCGATCGGGAGCTCCAGCGGCGCGATGCCCGCGCCCAGCACCTCCCGCAGCTCGGCGAGGGTGCCGTCGAAGGACGAACGGTCGCGGTCGAGCTTGTTCACGAAGATCATGCGGGGGAGGCCGAGGGCCGAAGCCTCCCGCCACAGGCGGCGCGTGCCCGGCTGCACCCCGTCGGTCGCGCTGACGACGAACACGGCGAGGTCGACCACCCGCAGCGCCACGGCCGCCTCACCCAGGAAGTCGGGGGAGCCGGGGGTGTCGAGCAGGTTGATCTTGTGGCCCTTCCACTCGAACGGGGCGAGGGCCAGCCCGAGCGAGACGCCCCGGCGTTGCTCCTCCGGCTCGAAGTCGCACGTGGTGGTGCCGTCCTCGACGCGGCCGGCCCTGGCGATGGCCCCCGCCTCGACCAGCAAGGCCTCGGCCAGCGTGGTCTTGCCCGTCGCCCCGTGCCCCACGAGGGCGACGTTGCGGATGGCTTCCGGTGCGAACGATCGCATGGCGACCTCCCGTTGTGGGCCGGCCCGAGGCGGGCCTCCGAGGCCGACTGTACGTCCGCCACAGGAAGCGTGCTGCTACCGTGAAGCGGTCACCCGACACGCGCCGTGGCCGGGCATCAGCACCATCCCGATGCCGGTCGCGACCTCTCGGGGGTGCCCCCCACCAAGGAGAAAGCCATGCTCGACGGACGCTGGCGGACGAGCATCGAGAAGGGACTCAGACCGGTCGGCGTCAAGCTGCGCCGGGCCGGGATCTCGGCCGACGTGCTCACCGGCGCGGGCGTGGTCATGGCCGGCTGTGCCGCGGTCTCCATCGCCACCGGGCACCTCTCCCTGGGCCTGCTCTTCCTCGTGCTCACCGGCCTCCCCGACGCGCTCGATGGCGCGGTGGCCAAGGCCGCCGGCACCGCGGGGCCCCGTGGTGCGTTCTTCGACTCCGTGGCCGACCGCGTGTCCGACACGCTGCTGCTCGGTGGCGTCGCCTGGTACCTCGCCTCCACCCGGCCCGGCCTCATGCCGCTGCTGCCGATGGCCGTGCTCGGTGCCTCGCTGATCATCTCCTACGAGCGGGCGAAGGCCGAGTCACTCGGCTTCAACGCCAAGGGCGGCGTCATGGAGCGCGCCGAGCGCACCATCGCCCTGGGGCTCGGCCTGCTGTTCGAGGCCCTGCTGGTCCCGATCCTGTGGCTGATGCTGGCCCTCACCGTCCTCACGGCCGTGCAGCGGTTCGTGAAGGTGTGGCGCCAGGCCTCCCAGGAGCGTCCGGCGGTCATCACCACCCGACGGGCGGCCCGTCGGCGAGCGGCGCGGTCGGCCTCGACCGCCTCGACGGCCTGGCGCCAGAACCTCCAGGCCCGTCGTCGGCGCTAGGAGCCGGGTGGGCTTCGATCTCGTCACCACCGCCTATCGCAGCGCGGCGGCCTACTCCCGCGCTGTGCCGCGGCCCATGGCCGACCTCACCGCCAAGGCGCTGAGCCGGGCCGCGGCGACGGTCTCGGCCGAGCGCCGCATGCTCGTCGCCCGCCATCTGCGCCGCGCCCGACCCGAGCTCGAGGGCCGGGCGCTCGACCGAGCCGTCGACGCCACCTTCGACAGCTACGCCCGCTACTGGATCGACTCGTTCCGGCTGCCCGGGCTGCCCGCGGCGGAGGTCGACCGCCACTTCGGGGTCGAGGGCTTCCACCACGTCACCGAATCGCAGGCCGCGGGCCGGGGCACGATCCTCGCCCTTCCCCACCTCGGTGGGTGGGAGTGGGCCGGCTTCTGGCTGACCATGGTGATGAAGCAACCGGTCACGGTGGTGGTGGAGCCGGTCGAGCCGCCCGCGCTGTTCGAGTTCTTCAGCGACTTCCGACGCCAGCTGGGCATGAACATCGTGCCCCTCGGGCCCACCGCGGCCGGCGAGGTGCTGCGGGCGCTGAAGGCCAACCACGTGGTCTGCCTGCTCTCCGACCGCGACATCATCGGCGACGGCGTCGAGCTCGAGTTCTTCGGCGAGACCACCACCCTGCCGGCGGGCCCCGCCACGCTCGCGCTGCGCACCGGGGCGCACCTCCTGCCGGTGGGCTGCTACTTCGAGGGCAGCCACGGCCATCACGCCGTCGTGCAGCCGCCGCTCTCGGCCGAGCGCGAAGGTCGCCTGCGCGCCGACGTGGCCCGGGTCACCGCCGACCTCGCCGTGCACCTCGAGGAGCTCATCCGGGCCGACCCTCTGCAGTGGCACCTCCAGCAGCCCAACTGGCCGAGCGACTACGACGCCCTCGAGGCGATCGGCAAGCCCCACCCCCGCCCGGCGGTGGGCCCCTCGGCCGCGCCGTCGGCCGATCCGGTGCACTGACCCGTGCGCATCGGTCTGGTCTGTCCCTACAGCCTCACCCTGCCCGGCGGCGTGCAGGGCCAGGTCCTCGCCCTGGCCCGATCGTTGCGGGCCCTCGGCCACGAGGCCCGGGTGCTCGGTCCCTGCGACGGGCCGCCACCCGATTCCGGCGTCACGCCGCTGGGCGACAGCATCCCCACCGCGGTCAACGGCTCGATGGCGCCGATCGCGCCCGACCCGTCGGCGCAGCTGCGCACCATCCGGGCGCTGCGCGACGAGCGCTTCGACGTGGTGAACCTGCACGAGCCCTTCGCTCCCGGCGTCACCCAGACCGCGCTGCTGTTCAAGCAGCAGCCGATCGTGGGCACGTTCCACGCCGCTGGCGAGATCGCGGCGTACCGCTGGCTCAACCCGATCGTGCGGTGGATGGCCGGCAAGATCGACCTCCGCTGTGCCGTCTCCGAGGACGCCCGGGCGATGGCGCACCACTTCGTGGGCGGCGAGTACGAGCTCGTGTTCAACGGGGTCGAGCTCGAGCCCTACGCCACGGCGCTGCCGTCGCCCAAGGACGAGCCCACCATCTTCTTCCTCGGGCGCCACGAGCCCCGGAAGGGCCTGGCCGTGCTGCTCGAGGCCATGGGAGAGATGCCGGCCGGTGTGCGCCTGTGGGTCGGTAGCGACGGCCCCGAGACCGAGGCACTGCGGCGCGAGGTCGCGGGCGACGTGCGCATCGAGTGGCTGGGCCGACTGTCCGACGCGGAGAAGATGGCCCGCCTGAAGGCGGCCGACGTGTTCTGCGCCCCCTCGCTGTCCGGGGAGTCCTTCGGGGTGGTGCTCATCGAGGCCATGGCGGCGTCGACCGCCGTCGTCGCCAGCGACCTCCCCGGCTACGCCAACGTCGCCCGGGCCGGGCGAGACGCCCTCCTCGTGCCTCCCGGCGACGCCGCCGCGCTGGCCGCTGCCCTCCGCCTCGTGCTCACCGATCAGGCCCTGGCGGCGGGTCTGGTCGCCTCGGGCGAGGCCCGGGCCGCCGAGTTCTCGATGACCCGCCTGGCCGAGACCTACGTCGAGCTCTACGAGCGGGTCGCGACCCGCCGGTAGGCTCGTTCAGTCCTGTTCCCAACCGAAGGCCCTGCGTGACCGCAACCGTCGAGCTCTCGCCGCCCCGCCCGCGGCTCCTGGTGGCCGCCGCCGTCGTCCCGCTGGTCGCCATCGGGGTGGTCGTCACCGCCGTGCTGTTCCTCGTCGCCGGCATCTGGGGCCTCCTGGCCGGGCTGATCATCACCGCCGGTGCCGTCGCCCTGCGGGCCCGTGCCCTCACCACCGGCATCCGGCGACGGGTGCTCGCCTCGCTCGAGCCGCGGCCGGCCGACCCCACCAGCGAGTCCCGCCTGGTCAACCTCGCCGACGGGCTCTCCGCCACCAGCGGCGTGCCCGTCCCCGACCTGTTCGTGCTCGACGACCCCGGCGCCAACATGCTCGTGGTGGGCGAGGCCTCGGCCACGCCCGCCCTGGTCGTCACCTCCGGCCTCCTCGATGCCGTCGACCGCATCCAGCTCGAGGCCGTGGTCGCCTGGGCGTTCGCCGAGCTGCGCCAGGGCGAGCTGCCCGCCGCCTCGGTGGCTGTCACCACGGTCGCCCGGTCGGCCATCACCCTCGCCGGCGGTGGGCCCGGGGCGCTCGCCGTGCGGCCGTTCAGCGGCCTCTTCTCCGCCGGCTACGCCTACGTCGCCGACCCCGACCGCGACCTCCTCCTCGACCAGGCCGCCGCCTCGCTCACCCGCTATCCGCCGGGCCTGCTCAGCGCCCTCGACCGGATGGCCCGGATCGGCACCGCTGTCGCCCGGGCCCGGCCCGAGTCGGCCCACCTCTGGATGGCCGACCCCGGCGTGGCCGTTCCCGGCATGCCTGCGCGCCCCCCGCTCGAGCTCCGTGTCGAGGCCCTGCGCCTCCTCTGAGCGCCGGGTGTCACCGACGACACCGGATCTCGCTTCGTCAGCCGGGCACCCTCACCCGTAGACTCGACCCCATGGCAGATCAGTTCACCGAAGGGCTCGTGGCGCGTGAGACGGGCACCCAGCTCGTCAAGCGAGGCCTGGCCGAGATGCTCAAGGGCGGCGTCATCATGGACGTCGTCGACCCGGAGCAGGCCAGGATCGCCGAGGACGCCGGCGCCGTCGCCGTCATGGCACTCGAGCGCGTGCCCTCCGACATCCGCCGCGACGGCGGTGTCGCCCGGATGAGCGATCCCGAGATGATCGAGGGCATCAAGGCCGTCACCACCATCCCGGTGATGGCCAAGGCCCGCATCGGCCACTTCGTCGAGGCGCAGATCCTGCAGGCCCTCGGAGTCGACTACGTCGACGAGTCCGAGGTCCTCACGCCGGCCGACGAGGCCCACCACATCGACAAGTGGGCCTTCACCGTGCCGTTCGTGTGCGGCGCCACCAACCTGGGCGAGGCGCTGCGCCGCATCTCCGAGGGCGCCTGCATGATCCGCTCCAAGGGCGAGGCCGGCACCGGCAACATCGTCGAGGCCGTGCGCCACCTGCGCTCGATCCTCGGCGACATCCGCAAGATCACCACCGCCGACCAGGCCGAGCTGTTCGACTGGGCCAAGAAGCTCCAGGCCCCGCTGCCGCTCGTGCAGGAGATCGCCGAGACCGGCACCCTCCCCGTGCCGATGTTCTGCGCCGGTGGCATCGCCACCCCCGCCGACGCCGCCCTGGTGATGCAGCTGGGCGCCGAGGCCGTGTTCGTGGGCTCGGGCATCTTCAAGAGCGACGACCCCGCCACCCGGGCCAAGGCCATCGTCGAGGCCACCACCAACTTCCGGGACGCCGACATCCTCGCCAAGGTCAGCCGTGGCCTCGGCCCGGCGATGCCCGGCCTCGAGATCGGCACGCTGGAGACCAAGCTCGCCGACCGGGGTTGGTGAGCGGCACCCGCCGCCCACCCCAGCCCGTCTGACCGTGCCGAACCAGCCATCGGAGCCCCCAGGTGCCGGCCCATCGGGTCGGCGTCCTCGCCCTGCAGGGCGCGTTCGCGCTGCACGTCCACGCCCTCGAGCGGCTGGGCGCCGACGCGGTCGAGGTGCGCACCGCCGCTGACCTGGCATCGGTCGAGGCCCTGATCATCCCCGGGGGCGAGTCGACCACGATGTCGAAGCTCCTGGTCGCCATGGAGCTTTTCGACCCGCTGGCCGAGCGCCTCGACGCCGGGATGCCGGCGCTCGGCACCTGCGCCGGGATGATCCTGCTCGCCCGTGAGGTCCTCGACGGCCGCACCGATCAGCGGTCGTTCGGGGCCATCGACATCTCGGTGCGCCGCAACGCCTTCGGGCGCCAGGTCGACTCGTTCGAGGCCGACCTCAACGTCACCGGCCTGCCCGAGGCGCCGGTGCACGCGGTCTTCATCCGCGCTCCCGTCGTCGAGTCCGTCGGCCCCGAGGTCGAGGTGCTCGCCCAGGTCGAGCAGGGCCGTCCCGTGGCGTGCCGCCAGGGGAAGGTCCTCGTCACGTCGTTCCATCCGGAGCTCTCACCCGACCTCCGGGTGCACGAGCTGTTCCTGCGGGAGCTGGCAGCATGACCGCACCGTCGGCCACGCTGTCCGCGTCCGTTCGTCGCCAAAGGGGTACCTGATGTCCGGCCATTCCAAGTGGGCCACGATCAAGCACAAGAAGGGCGCCGCCGACAAGGCCCGCGGCAAGCTCTTCGCCAAGCTCATCCGTCAGGTCGAGGTGGCCGCCCGTGAAGGCGGTGGCGATCCGGACATGAACCCGACGCTGCGCACGATGTACCAGAAGGCCCGCAGCGCTTCGGTGCCGCTCGACACCATCGAGAAGGCCATCAAGCGGGGCACCGGCGACCTCGAGGGCGTGATCTACGAGCAGATCACCTACGAGGGCTACGCCCCCCATGGCGTGGCCATCCTCATCGACGTGCTCACCGACAACCGCAACCGCACCGGCAGCGACATCCGCACCGCGCTCAAGAAGAACGGCGGCTCCATCGCCGAGCCCGGCGCCGTGTCGTGGCAGTTCGAGCGCAAGGGCGTCGTCATCATCCCGGTCACCGCCGAGGAGGACGACGTCATGATGGCGGCCCTCGACGCCGGTCTCGAGGACCTCGTCGCCGAGGGCGACACCTGGCGCCTCACGACGGCCCCGACCGACCTGCCCGCCGTGCGCACCGCGCTCGAGGAGGCCGGAATCCCCATCGAGTCCGCCGACACCACCATGGTGTCGAGCACCGAGGTCATGCTCGACTCGGCGGAGGCGGCCAAGTCCGTCCTGCGGGTGATCGACGCCCTCGAGGACAACGACGACGTGCAGGACGTCTACGCCAACTTCGACATCCCCGACGAGATCATGGCGACCGTCGAGGTCTGACCGCGCGGTCACGCCCGACTCAGCAGGCGAGCATCCGGACCGTCCAGCCGGTGTCGGGGTCGTAGATCCCGAAGAACCGGATGCCGTCTACCGTGCCTTCCCAGTCGGGGGAGTCCTCGAAGCCGGGGCTCGGCTCCCAGATGACGGTGATCGGCTCGGTGGCGGAGTAGCCGCCGACGCCAGCGCAACCGACGTTCTGGAGGACGATGGTCTCGATGCGCGCCGCGAGGGCCTCCGCCGTCCTGGAGTCGGGGGCTGCGACGACGAAGGCAGGGGTGTGGTCGGCCGTGGAGACCAGCGCGGCGAGATCGCCGTCGAAGCGTGCTGCGGCGGGGGCACCGTGCTCGAAGCACTGGGCATCGACGTACTCGACCCGGGGGCGGGTGCCCTCGGTGCTGAGGCACCAGATGCTCATCGAGGCCAGCCGGGAGACGAGGTCGCTGAACACCAGCAGGCCTGCACGCTCGAGCTCGTCGGGCATGCCTGCCGGCAGGGCGTCTCGGAGGGCACCGATGCGGATGCCGTCGAGCAACTCGACCGTGCGTTGGTCGTAGGTGATGGTCTCCTCGGTGGCGGCGGCGTTGATCCGCTGGGCCGCCTCGGCGAGGTCGCGATCGGCGGCCGCGGCGAGGTCGATGAAGGCCTGCAGCTGGGCGGTCGCCATCGGCCCCTTCGCCGCGGTCGTCGGCGGGGTCGTCGGCACCATCGTGGTCTGCTCCACGGTCGTGCCGGAGCCGACCCACTCGTCACCGGTGCCGCAGCTCACGGCGGACATGGCCAGGAGCAGCACCAGTGCCACCGTCGTGAAGGTCGCTGTCGGTCGATGGTGTCGTGTCGGCAGGGTCATGGCGACCCTCCGATCTCTCGTGCGACCCGGCGGGCCGCACCTCGTCTCGCACCCGTGAGTGTGCGCCGCCGCGGCGCCTCACGGCAGGGGCGCAGGTCACCGGACGCGCCCCCTGGACGGACCGTTGCCCTCAGCAGGCGTTGATCCAGATCTCCCATCCGGTGTCGGCGTCGTAGACGCCGTAGAACGGGATGCCGTCGACCGTGCCTTCCCAGTCGGGGAAGTTCTCCATGCCGGGGCTCGGGTCCCAGGTGACGGTGATCGGCTCGGTGGCGACGAAGCCGCCGGTGTTGGCGCAGCCGAGGTTGCGAAGGTCCACGGAGTCGATCCGCGCTGCCAGCGCCTCGGCGGCCCTCGAGTCGGGGGCCGCGGCGACGAACGCCGCGGTTCGGTCCGCGACGGCGACGAGCGCGGCGAGATCGCCGTCGAAGCGTGCCGCGGCGGGGGCGCCGTTCACGAAGCAGAGGTTGTCGGTGTACTCGGACCGGGGGCGGGTCCCGACGCTGCTCGGGCAGTCCCCGCCGGCCAGCGAGCCCCAACGGGAGACGAGGTCGCTGTAGACGAGCAGGGCGCTCTGCTCGAGCTCGGCCGGCATGCCGGCCGGCACGGCGTTGCCGAGCGCTCGGAAGTCGACGTCCAGGAGCTCGACCGTGCGCTCGTCGTAGGTGATGGTCTCCTCGGTGGTGGCGGCGTTGATCCGCTGGGCCGCCTCGGCGAGGTCCCGATCGGCGGCCGCGGCCAGATCGAGGAAGGGCTGCAGCTGGGCGGTCGCCGTCGGCGTCCGCGCTGCGGTGGTCGGCGGGGTCGTCGGCACCAGGGTGGTCTGCTCCACGGTCGTGCCGGAGCCGACCCACTGGTCACCGGTGCCGCAGCCCATGGCGGTCATCGCCAGGAGCAGCACCAGCGCCACCGTCGTGAAGGTCGCTGTCGGTCGATGGTGTCGTTTCGGCAGGGTCATGGCGACCCTCCGATCAGTTGTGCGGTCCCCGAAGCCGCGGTGGCGTCAGGAGCTGAGGTCCCAGCGGTCGGGGCTCTCGTTGTCGGGGGCCACGGCCTCGAAGACCCGGGCCCTGAGCTCGGGCTGCAGATCGATCCACTCCACCCCGTACCGCAGCACGCCCGAGCTCTCGGTGCGCTGCCGGCGGTGGATCGACACCGCGGTGTCCTGGTCGGCGAACCGGATCGTGGCGCGGCAGTCGGATCCGATCGACATGGCGGCGGGGCCGCGGATCGAGGCCCCGGTGACCGAGACGTCCTCGATCTGCCCAGGCCACTCGCGCGGGGCCCTGCGTCCGTTGCCGGGCTCCCGCACCGGCTCGATCCACGTCACGTCCAACCCGTAGATGGCGACCCGGTCACCGATGCGTTGCTCGAACGCAGGGGTTCCGGTCGAATAGTCGACGCCGGTCATGACCGAACCTCCCGAGGTCAGCCTGGGGGCACCTCGTGCTGCACCTCTGAGTGTGCGCTCCTTGGTGGCCGGTGCACAGGGGCACAGGTCCCGTGCCGTGCCTCGTCGTCGGTGACGGGCGAGCCCCGGCCGGTGGCGGGGCGTTGTCGGACCCTCGCACAGGTCGCGTAAGTTGTGGCCGTGCCCAACCCCGACCTGCTCCCGTCCGCGGTTCCCGCCGCCGGGCCCGCGCCGCGTCGCGAGGCCTGAGCCGTGCCCAGGTCTGGAGATCCGGCACCGGGGTTCACCCTCGACGGCACCGACGGCACCGACGCCGGGCGGCGCAGCTACTCCCTGGAGGAGTTCCGTGGCGATCCCGTCGTGCTGGTCTTCTACCCGGCCGACAACTCGCCGGTCTGCACGGTGCAGCTGCGCAGCTACACCGACGACATCGGTGCCTTCGCCGAGACCGGGGCCCAGGTGCTGGCCATCAGCCCCCAGTCGGTCGAGGCCCACGACCGCTTCGCCGCCGACAACGGTGGCTTCGCCTTCCCGCTGCTCGCCGACGTCGACAAGTCGGTCGGCAGCGAGTACGGCATCCTCGGCCCGGTCGGCTTCTACCGGCGCTCGGTGTTCGTGATCGACCGGGAGGGCATCGTCCGGTGGGCTCACCGGGCCACCGCCGGCCTCACGTTCCGGCCCGTCGACGAGATCGTCGGCGTGGTCCGCTCGCTCGACGACTGACGGTGCTCAGGTCCGGCCCTTGCGGCGCTGGACCTCCTTGGCCATCTTGGCGAACCGTTTGCCGGCCTTGCGGGCCTCGACGGGGTTGACCCGCACCTGGTAGGCCTCGGCTTCGGCGATGTAGACCTTCCAGCGCTCGAGGCGCACGGGGTCGATCTCGCCTGCCTCCAGCGCGGCGCGGATCGCGCAACCCGGCTCGGTGCTGTGGCTGCAGTCGCTGAAGCGACAGGTCTCGGCCACCTCGGCGATCTCGGGGAAGGTGTCCTCGACGGCCTCGGCCTCGGCCACCAGGCCGACCTCGCGGATGCCGGGGGAGTCGATGAGCACGCCGTCGTCGGCGAGCAGGTGCAGCTCGCGGGTGGTCGTGGTGTGGCGGCCCTTGGAGTCGCCGGCGCGCACCTCGCCCACGGCGACCCGCTCGGTGCCGAGCAGGGCGTTGACGATGCTCGACTTCCCGGCACCGGACTCGCCGAGCAGGGCCACCGAGCGATGGGCGATCAGCGCGCTCAGCTCCTCGAGGCCCACGCCCTCCTGCACGGAGGTGATGACGACCGGCACGCCCGGGTTGCCGGCCCGCACCTCGGCGGCGGCCTCCTCGGGGTCGACGGCGTCGGGCCCCTGCGACTTGGTCAGCACGACCACCGGTTCGGCGCCGGCGTCGTGGGCGATCGCCGTGCCGCGCTGGATGCGGCCGTCCTTCACCGGGCGGTCGAGCCCGCAGACCAGGAGCAGCCGGTCGACGTTGGCGGCCAACTGCTGCTCGCCTCCGTTCGAGGCCCGGCGGCGCAGGAGCGACCGGCGGGGGAGGACACCCACGACCTCGTCGGCCACCACGGCGACCCAGTCGCCCACGGTGGGCTCGGGGTCGAGGCGGACGGTGAACATGACGGTGCGGGGGCCGTCGTCGAACGCCAGCACCAGCCCGGCGCCGTGATGCTGGAGCACCCGCGCCGGGCGGGCGTCGGGGCCGACCTCGGCCAGTGCCGCGGCCCATCCGTCGTCCCACCCGAGTGGGAGCAGGGACGCGAAGGGGTCGCCCATGGCCGTCAGTGCCCGGGCACCTCTCCGGTGGTGACGTACGTGTCGAGGCGCTCGAGGGTCTTCGCCATGTTCGCCGGGTGCTTCTCCGGGTAGCCCATCTTCTCGATGAACCACGGGCTGCGGGCGGTGGACCAGTCGAAGGTCTCGGTGACGTTCGTGCCGCCGTCGACGGGCTCGAGCGTGTAGCGCCAGCGGTGCTTGCCGAAGTGCTGCCAGGCGATCAGGCGGCCCTCGTCGAACTCCACCACCGTGTTCTTGGTCGAGTACGGGATGCCCATCTTCATGCCCATCGAGAACTTCGACCCGAGGGAGAGGCGCTGGGGGTTCCCCTTGGCCTGCTTCACCGTGCCCGAGCCGTCGATGATGCCGTGCTTCGCCGGGTCGGCGAGCACGGCGAAGATCGCGTCGGGCTCGGCCGCGATCACCCGGCTCACCGACACCTGACGGGTGGCCCCTGAGGTCGTGGTCATGGCCACGATCCTCTCAGGCCGCGGCGGGGCGGTCGAGCAGGGCGCGCAACGCGACCTCGAGGGTGGGGTGCTCGAAGGGGAACGCCTGCTCCTCGAGCACGGCCGGGAGGACCCGCTGGCTGGTGAACAGGAGCGACTCGGCGAGCTCGCCACCGAGCAGCAGCTTGGGCCCGAACGACGGCACCGGGAGGATCGTGGGCCGGTGCAGGACCGTGCCGAGCACCTTGGTCATCTCGGCGTTGGTCACGGGCTCCGGGGCGGTGAGGTTCACCGGGCCGGTGACGTCGTGGTCGAGGAGCCAGCGCAGGGCCCCGACCTCGTCGTCGAGGCTGATCCAGCTCCACCACTGCCGCCCCGAGCCCATGCGCCCGCCGACGCCGAGCTTGAACAGGGGGAGGAGCTTGGCCAGCGCACCTCCGTGGGGTGACAGGACGATGCCGGTTCGGGGGTGGGTGACCCGGATGCCGGCGTCGACCGCGGGTGCGGCGGCGGCCTCCCAGCGCACGCACACGTCGGCGAGGAAGTCGTTGCCGGCCGGGGCCTGCTCGGTCACGGCGGTGTCGCCGGTGTCGCCGTAGATGCCCATGGCCGACCCGCTGACGAAGACCGACGGCGGCTGGTCGAGCCCGGCGAGGGTGCGGGCGAGGAGGTCGGTGCTCTTCGTGCGGCTCTCGAGGACCTCGCGCTTGTAGTCGTCGGTCCAGCGCTTGTCACCGATGCCGGCGCCCGAGAGGTTCACGAGGCCGTCGATGCCCTCGAGGGCCGCAGCGTCGATGGCGCCGGCGGCCGGGTCCCACTGCACGGCCTGCTCACCCGGGGCGACCGGTCGGCGGACGAGGGGGAGCACGTCGTGGCCGTCGAGGCGCAGCGAACGCGCCAACGCGGTGCCGATGAGGCCGGTGGCGCCACTGATGGCGATCTTCAAGGGAATCTCCTGGCTGGGGTCGGGGCCCGCTCCCAAGCCGGAACACCGCGGAGGCCCGGGGTATGCCCGTCGCGGAGGGGCGGCCCGTCCGGACCGCTAGCCTCGGCGCCCGATGAGCACCCGGAAGCTGATCCTGTTGTCACTGGCCTGTGGCGTGGCGATCCTGGCCGCCGCCACCGTCCAGCTGTTCATGATCACGAAGTAGGGCCATGGCGACCAGCGGCGGTCCGGCCGACGACGTCGAGGGGTCGGACACCACTGACGACGCTCCGGTCCCGGTCGGCACCGACCGCTCGCTCGCCCCTCAGCCGGGCCGATCCGAGCCCTCTGCACCCGACGACGACGACCTCGACGCGGCGCCCGAGCAGGCCCGGCAGTCCCAGCAGTGACCACCGCCGTCAAGGGCGGGAGGCCTGGCCCGCTCGCCGTGTGACTCCTGTCGCGACGGGTCGGGGTGGCCCGTCCGGCGGTTCGCGGCCCTCGTCGCCGTGGGTAGAGTCGAACGGTTCACATCGAGGAGGTGGTCCCCACGGCCGAGAACTACGACGTCGTCATCATCGGAGGCGGGCCCGCGGGCTACGCCGCCGCTCTCTATGGCGCGTCCGCCGGTCTCAACATCGCCATGGTCGAGAAGGCCAAGGTCGGAGGCACCTGCCTCCACGTGGGGTGCGTCCCTGCCAAGGAGCTGCTCGAGACGGCAGCGGTACGGCGGGCGATCGCCGGTTCGGCCCTGTTCGGGCTCACCACCGACGAGCCCACCCTCGACTTCTCCGTGACCCAGCAGCGCAAGCAGCAGGTCATCGACGGCCTGTTCAACGGCCTCTCCGGGTTGCTCAAGCGGCGCAAGGTCACCGTCTACGACGGCACCGGCAGCCTGCACGCCGACCACCTCGTGAAGGTCACCGGGGGAGAGTCCGGCGACGTCGAGATCACCGGCACCCACGTGCTGCTGGCCTCGGGGTCGGTGCCGCGCACCATCCCCGGCTTCGACATCGACGGCACCCGGGTCATCACCTCCGACGAGCTGCTCTCGCTGCAGAAGCTCCCGGCGTCGGCCGTGGTCATCGGCGGCGGGGCCATCGGGTGCGAGTTCGCCTCGATGATGTCCGACCTCGGCACCGACGTCACCATCCTCGAGGCCCTCCCCAAGATCCTCCCCGGCTGCGACGACGACATCACCCGGGTGGTGCTCAAGTCCTTCAAGGACCGCGGCATCCAGGTGCGCACGGGCGTCAGCGTCAACGGCCACGAGCCCCACGACCACGACGGCGGCACCAAGGTGCTCTTCGGCGACGGCGAGTCCATCGACGTCGAGACCGTGGTGGTCTCCGTCGGCCGTCGTCCGCTGTCCGACAACCTGGGCCTCGACGGCACCAAGGTCGAGGTCAGCGACCGCGGCCACGTCGTGGTCGACGAGCTGTGCCGCACCGCCGAGCCGGGCGTCTACGCCCTCGGCGACCTCATCGCCACCCCCGCCCTGGCCCACGTCGGCTTCGCCGAGGGCATCCTCGCCATCCAGGACATCCTCGGCGAGGACCCCGTGCCGGTCGACTACGGCAAGGTCCCGTGGTGCATCTACTGCCACCCGGAGGTCAGCTTCGTGGGTCACACCGAGGCATCGGCCAAGGAGGCCGGCTTCGACGTGATCGTCAGCAAGCACCGCTACGCCGGCAACGGCCGCGCCCTCATCCTCGGTGAGCCCGAGGGCATGGTGAAGATCATCGCCGAGAAGCGCGCCGACGGCACCGGTGGCCGCCTCCTCGGCGTCCACATGGTCGGCCCGTGGGTCACCGAGCAACTCGGCCAGGCGTACCTCGCCGTCAACTGGGAGGCCAACGCCGACGAGGTGGCCAAGTTCATCCAGCCTCACCCCACCCTCTCCGAGCTCTTCGGTGAGAGCGTGCTCGCCCTCACCGGTCGCTCCCTGCACGGCTGAGCCAGGTCCCCGACCTGCTCAGCGGCGCCGCCCTCGGCGCCACCCCGTTCGAACCTCGATCCCCGCATCCGGAGGAACCCCGCCCCATGGCCGAGATCCAACTGCCCCAACTCGGTGAATCGGTCACCGAGGGCACCATCACCAAGTGGTTCAAGCAGGTGGGGGAGACCATCGCCGAGGACGAGGTCCTCTTCGAGGTCTCGACCGACAAGGTCGACTCCGAGGTCCCCTCGCCGGTCTCCGGGGTGCTCACCGAGATCCGCGTGCCCGAGGGCGACACCGTCGACGTCGGCACCGTGATCGCCGTCGTGGGTGACGCCGGGTCCGCCCCGGCTCCGGCGGCCGAGGCCGCGGTCGCCCCCGAGCCGGTCGCCGCACCGCCGGAAGAGGCGATCGAGCCCGAGCCGGCCCCTGCCGCTCCGGCCCCTGCGCCCGCTCCCGTCGTGGCCGCGCCCGCCCCTGCCGACCAGGCGCCCGCACCGATCCCGGCCGAGACCGCTCCGGCAGCGGCCGCGGCCCCCGCCGACGGCACCGCCGGCAAGCTCCTGTCGCCGATCGTGCGCCAGCTGGTCAACGACTACGGCCTCGACGCCTCCACCATCGTCGGCACCGGCCCCGGCGGTCGCATCACCCGCGCCGACGCCGAGGCGGCCATCCGCGCCGGGGTCGCCTCGTCGCAGGCCCCCGCCGCACCCGCCCCAGCCCCGGCCCCGGCCCGGGCCGCTGCCGCTCCGGCACCTGCCGCCCCGGCGGCGTCGCGCCGTCCGACCCCCTCTCCCCGCAGCGGCACCGGCGACACCGTCGAGCCGCTCAACAACATCCGGCGCCGCACCGGCGAGCACATGGTCATGTCGAAGCAGACCTCGCCGCACGCCTACACGATCGTCGAGGTCGACTACGAGAACGTCGAGCGGGTCCGTCGTCGCCATCGCGAGGCGTTCCGTGAGCAGGAGGGCTTCAGCCTCACCTACCTGCCGTTCATCTCCCGCGCCGTCATCGACGCCCTGCGCGACTTCCCGCACATGAACGCCTCGGTCGGCGACGGCGAGCTCGTGGTCCACAACTACGTGAACCTCTCCATCGCCGTCGACCTCGACTTCGAGGGCCTGCTGGCCCCCGTCGTCCACGAGGCCGACGACAAGCGGCTCCGGGCCATCGCCCGCGACATCAACGACCTCGCCACCCGGGCCCGCACCAAGAAGCTGTCGGCCGACGACATCACGGGCGGCACGTTCACCCTGTCGAACTCGGGCTCGTTCGGCAGCTACCTCGTGCTGCCGATCATCAACCAGCCGCAGGTCGCCATCCTGTCCACCGACGGTGTGCACCGCCGCCCGGTCGTGATCACCGACACCGACGGCAACGAGTCGATCGCCATCCACTCGGTGGGCCTGCTCGCCATGAGCTGGGACCACCGGGCCTTCGACGGCGGGTACGCCGCCGCCTTCCTGCGTGAGGTCAAGGAGATCCTCGAGACCCGCGACTGGGAGGCCGAGCTGTAGTGAGCGCCACCCCGGGGCACTCCGTCGCCGCCCCGGCGCGCCCGTTGCGGGTGCGCTGGCTCGGCACGGTGCCCTACGGGGAGGCGTTCGACCTGCAGCACGCCCTGTTCGAGCGCGGCGCCGACGACTGGCTCCTGCTGCTCGAGCACACCCACGTCTACACCCTCGGTGCCCGGGCTGACATGGCCAACGTCCTGGTCGACCCGGCGTCGGTCGGTGCCGAGCTGGTCCGGGCCGACCGCGGCGGCGACGTCACTTACCACGGGCCGGGACAGTTGGTCGGCTATCCGATCCTGACGGTCCCCGGGAAGCGCGGCGGAGGCATGGCCGACACGGTCGCCTACGTCCGCATGGTCGAGCAGCTGGTGATCGACACCCTCGCCGACCTGGGGCTGCCCGACACCGGCCGCCTCCACGACTACCCGGGCGTGTGGGTCGCCCCCGACTCCGACCACCCGCGCAAGATCGCCGCCATCGGCGTGCGCCTCAGCCGCGGCCGCTCGATGCACGGCTTCGCCCTCAACGTGGCCCCCGACATGGCCATGTTCGGCCACATCGTGCCGTGCGGCATCGCCGACAAGCCGGTCACGTCGCTGGCGTCGGAGGGCATCGACGTCTCCATGAGGCAGGTGGTCGACGCCCTCACCGCCCGGGCCGTCGCCCAGTGGGCCCCCGACGGCCGTCCGTGGGAGCGGGCCGACATCGTCTGGCGCGAGGCCACACGCGGCGACGACGACCTCTCGCCGTTCAGCCGTGGCCTCGGCGCGGGCGAGGCCGTGCGCTCGGCGGCCGACCACGGGGTCACCGCGACGGCCGAGGTCCCGATCCGGGAGGTCACCGTCGACGGCCCGTCGGCCCGGATGACCGGTCGCCTGGCCGAGGCCGGCGTGGTCGAGGGCCTGTCCATCTCCACCCGCAAGCCCGAGTGGCTGCGGGCCCGGGTGTCGCTCGGTGCCCGGCCGATGGAGCTCAAGCGCACCGTCCGCGACCTCGGCCTCGTCACCGTGTGCGAGGAAGCCGGCTGCCCGAACCTGTCGGAGTGCTGGTCCGACGGCACCGCCACCTTCATGATCAACGGCGAGCGCTGCACCCGGGCGTGCGGCTTCTGCCTGGTCGACACCCGCAAGCCCGAGGCCCTCGACCCCACCGAGCCCGCCCGGGTGGCCGAGGCCGTCGAGCGCATGGGCCTCGGGTTCGCCGTCGTCACCACCGTCGCCCGCGACGACCTCCCCGACGAGGGCGCGGGCGCCATGGCCGCCACCATCGAGGCCATCCGTCGTCGCACCCCCGGCGTGCAGGTCGAGACCCTGATCTCCGACTGCCGCGGCCGGGCCGCCGCACTCGACACGATCTTCGCCGCCCGCCCCGACGTCCTGAACCACAACGTCGAGACCGTGCCGCGGTTGCAGCGCGCCGCCCGCCCCTCGGCCGGCTACGCCCGCTCGTTGGCCGTGCTCGCCCGGGCCCGGGCCGCCGGCCTCACCACCAAGTCGGGCCTGGTCGTGGGCATGGGCGAGACCGACGACGAGATCCTGGGCACCCTCGCCGACCTCGCCGGCATCGGGGTCGAGATCGTCACCATCGGCCAGTACCTGCGCCCCACGTCGCACCACCTGCCGGTGGCCCGGTGGGTCACCCCCGAGCAGTTCGACGCCTACCGGGTGGCCGGCGAGGCCCTGGGCATCGCCCACGTGGAGTCGAGCCCCCTCACCCGGTCGAGCTACCACGCCCGGCAGGCCGCCGACGCGGCCGAGGGCGCCGGCGGCGGCGAGGTCGCCGTCGCGCTGGTCACGTCGACCTCCGCCTGAGCCCAGCTGGCCGCGAAACGGTGGCCGGGGCCGCCCGGCCGGAGGGCAGACTGGCCCGATGGGAACCGTGCTCGACTCCATCGACGACGACCTGGCCGCCTGGATCGAGGCCCAGCCGGTGTTCTTCGTGGCCACCGCACCGACGGGGCCCGACGGCCACGTGAACCTGTCGCCCAAGGGCTACGACACGCTGCGGGTGCTCGGACCGGACAGCGTCGCCTACGTCGACCTCACCGGCAGCGGCGTCGAGACCATCGCCCACCTGCGCGAGAACGGGCGCATCACCCTGATGCTGTGCGCCTTCGAGGGGCCGCCGAAGATCGTGCGGCTCTACGGCTCCGGCGAGGTCGTGCTGCCGGGTGACCCGGACTGGGACGACCTCTGGGGCCGGTTCCCCGCCCGCTCGGGGGCCCGGGCGATCATCCGCACCCGGGTCGAGCGGCTGTCGTCGTCCTGCGGGTTCGCCGTGCCATTCATGAGCGTGGTGGGCGAGCGCGAGACCCTCGCCCAGTGGAGCGACCGCAAGAGCCCCGACGAGCTCGTGGCCTACCAGGGCCGGAAGAACGCCGTCAGCATCGACGGCCTCCCCGGCCTCGCCTGATCTCCCGGCCGCCCCCGCCCACCGGCGCCGAGGCCGTTCCGCTCAGTCGGCGGTGCGGTGGCGGAACAGCCGGACGGCGAGGGGCACGGCGATGGCGAGGATGAGGAGCGACCAGCCCAGGGCCACCGGGACGGCGTGCTCGAGGGGCCAGCTGCCCGATGCGGCGGCGGGGTTGGGGTTGCCGAAGAGCTCCCGGGCCCCGGCCGACACCGAGCTCAGGGGGTTCCAGTTGGCGACCGTGCGCAGCCACGCCGGCATGCCGTTGGTGGGCACGAGGGCGTAGGACACGAACGCGATCGGGAAGACCACCAGGAACGACAGGGCCTGGGCCGACTCGGGGTCGGTGACCGCCATGCCCATGCACACCATCGCCCAGCTGAAGGCGTAGGCGAAGATCAGCACCAGGGCGAAGCCGGCCACGACCGACAGCAGCGACGTCTCGGGGCGCCATCCGATCAGGAGACCGGTGAGGGCGACGATGGTGGCGCCCAGCACCAACGACAGGAGGTCGGCGAGGCTGCGGCCAGCGAGGATCGTGCTCGGGGCCATGGGCAGGGTCCGGAAGCGGTCGATCACCCCGGTGGAGAGGTCTGTGCTGATGCCGACGGCGGTGCCCGGGGTGGCCGTGACGAGGATCATGGTGAGGAGGCCGCCGATGGCGAACTCCTTGTACGTGCCACCGGGGATCACCATGGCGCTGCCGAACACGTAGACGAACAGCCCGACGAACAGCGCGGGCTGGATGGTCACGTCGGACAGCTGCATCGGCTCACGGCGGATGTGGAGGAGGTTGCGGCGGGTCATCACCGCCACGTCGCGGAACCAGGTGCCGAGCCGGGAGCTGGTCGGCTCGTGGTCGATGTCCTGGACGTCGAGGGGGAGGGTGGCGGCGGTCATCGGGGGGCTCCTTCGAGCTCGTGCTCCACGTCTGCGGCGGGAGAGCTGTCGTCGGGGGTGGGCTCGGCCGGGCGGCCGGTGAGCTCGAAGAACACGTCGTCGAGCGAGGGGCGACGGACCTCGACCACGTCGACGGCGATGCCGGCGGCGTCGAGCGCTCGGACGACGGTGGTGGCCAGGCCGGGGGAGAGGTCCACGGGCATGCGGACGTGGCGGCCGTCGACGGTCACCGTTCCGGAGGCGAGAGGGGTGAGCACGGCGGCGGCCTCGGGGTGGGGCTCGGCGAGCGAGAGCTCGATCTGCTCGCCCCCGACCATCGACTTCAGCTCCAGGGACGTGCCCTCGGCGATGACGGTGCCGTGGTCGATCACCACGATGCGATCGGCCAGGGTGTCGGCCTCGTCGAGGTACTGGGTCGTGAGCAGCACCGTCGTGCCGTCGGCGACGAGCTCACGGATGATCTCCCACATGCCCATGCGGCTGGTGGGGTCGAGGCCGGTGGTCGGCTCGTCGAGGAACAGGACGGTGGGCCGCCCGACCAGGCTGGCCGAGAGGTCGAGGCGGCGGCGCATGCCGCCGGAGTAGCCCTTCACCACGCGGTCGGCGGCGTCGACGAGGTCGAAGCGCTCGAGCATCTCGGTGGCCCGGGCACGGGCCTCCAGCCGTCGGGCGCCGCCGAGCTGGCTGACCATCTCGAGGTTCTCCCGGCCGGTCAGCTGCTCGTCGAGGGTGGCGTTCTGGCCGGTGACCCCGATGCGGCGGCGAACGGCCTGCGGGTCGCGCAGCACGTCGAAGCCCGCGACGGTCGCTCGCCCTCGGTCGGGGCGGCTCAGGGTGGTGAGCATGCGCACGGTGGTCGTCTTGCCGGCGCCGTTGGGCCCGAGCACGCCGAGGATGGACCCGGCGGGCACCGACAGGCTCACGTCGCGCACGGCGAGGGTGTCGCCGAAGGACTTCTGCAGCCCTTCGGCCTCGATCAGGGGGGTGGGAGACACGCTGCTCCTTGGCGGTTCCGGCCTCGGCCGGGGCGGGGTAGGGTACTTACCGGGCGGCAAGTAACTGACTTGCCGCACGGTAAGCTGAGTGGGACGGGCCGTCAAGTAGATTCGGGGCGACATGGGTGACACCCGGCAGGACATCCTCGACACCTCGCTCGTGCTGTTCGCCGAGCAGGGGTACGACAAGACCTCGCTGCGCGAGATCGCGGAGCAGGTCGGGGTCACCAAGGCGGCGCTCTACTACCACTTCCCCTCGAAGGAGCAGATCCTCCTCGCCCTGTTCGAGCCGGTGGCCTCGATGCAGGACCAGCTCCTCGCCGACCTCCGCGACGACGTCCTGCTCGACCCCGCCTCCTGGGTCCCGGCCCTCGAGCGCGTGCTGGCAGCGATCCTCGACAACCGGCGCCTCTGGTCGCTGCTGGAGCGCAACGCCAACACGCTGATGGCCCTCAACCACGAGGGCGACTTCGCCGAGGCCCACCAGGAGCTGCATCGCCGCACCGAAGAGTTCTTCGCCGACGACCGGTTGCCCCTCGAGGCCCGGATCCGCCTGGCCTGTGCGTTCGGCTCGATCTTCGGGGTGGTCGAGGTGGGCGGCTCCACCATCTTCGGCGAGAGCTCGTCGGCCGACCTCACGCCGGTGGTGCTCGGCATCGTCCGCGACATCCTCGCCCCGGTCGTCAGCCCGGCCCGACCGTGAGCCGGCCGGTCACCGGCCGGTAGCCTCGCCCCGATGCACGCCGATCGCCTCGCCCGGGTCCGGGCCGCCATGGCCGAGCAGCGGGTCGACGCCTGCCTGCTCTCCGTCGGGCCCGACCTGCCCTGGCTGATCGGGTACGAGGCCATGCCCCTCGAGCGCCTCACCATGCTCGTGGTGCCTCGCGACGGCGTGGCCACCCTCGTGGTCCCCGGCCTCGAGGTGCCCCGGGTCGAGGTCCGCGACGACGTCTTCCGCATCCGTCCCTGGGGCGAGACCGACGACCCCGTGGCCATCGTCGCCGAGCTCCTGGGCGCGGCACAGACCGCGGCCATCGGCAACCGCACCTGGGCCCAGTTCCTCGTGGCCCTCCAGCGGGCCCGGCCCTCGACCCGCTTCGGGACGACCTCGGAGATCATCGGCCCGTTGCGCGAGGTCAAGGACCCGCACGAGATCGACGCCCTCCGGCGGGCCGCCGCCGCCGTCGACCGCATCGCCGCCGAGCTCCAGGCCGGCCGCATCCCGCTGGTCGGGCGCACCGAGGCCGAGGTCTCCGCCGACCTGGGCCGGCGGATCCTGGCCGAGGGCCACCAGCGCGTGAACTTCGCCATCGTCGCCGCCGGCGAGAACGCAGCCAGCCCGCACCACGAGCCCGGCCCCCGTGTGATCGCCCCCGGGGAGGTCGTGCTCTGCGACTTCGGCGGCACCATGCCCGCCGAGGGCGGCGCCGGCTACTGCTCCGACATCACCCGGTGCGTCGTCATCGGCGAGCCCACCGCCGAGATGGCCGAGGTCTACGCCGTGCTGCACGAGGCCCAGGCCGCCGCCGTCGCCGCCGGCCACGTCGGCACCCCGGCCGAGACGGTCGACGCCACCGCCCGCGACATCATCACCGACGCCGGGTACGGCGAGTGGTTCGTGCACCGCACCGGCCACGGCATCGGGGTCGAGGAGCACGAGGACCCCTACATCGTCACGGGCAACCGCAGCCCGCTCGTCGTCGGCAACGCCTACTCGGTCGAGCCGGGCATCTACCTGCCCGGTCGCTTCGGCTTCCGGCTCGAGGACATCGTCGTCACCGCCGAGCACGGTCCCGACGCCCTCAACCGGGCCGACCACCGCCTCGTCTCCGTCGACGCCTGAGCCCGGAGCCCCCGCCATCCGATGATCTCCCTCGACGCCGCCTCCGTCCTGTTGCAGTGGGCCACCGGCGGCCTGTTCTTCCTCTGGATCACCACCCGGCGGCGCGAGGTCTCCCTGGGCTACGGCTGGACGATGCGCGGCACCTACCTCGTCATCGCCGCCGCGGCGTCCTACATCGGGATCTTCGTGCTGGAGCCGTTGCCGGTCCGGGACATCGCGTCGGTGGGCGTCACCATCGCCACGGGGGTGGCCCTCGCCTCGTCGATCATCCGCCGCAAGGCCGGCGTGTCCGGGCAGGTCGCGCTGGCCGAGGCCCGCACCGCCCGGGTCGCGGCGATGACCGGCATCGAGCGGGAGGCCGCCGAGAAGGACCTAGAGGGCAGGGAGTTCGACCCCCGCCTCGACCTCGTCGCCCCGGTCATCGGCATCATCGGTGTCATCGCCGCCGCCCTCGACGCCGGAGGCCCACAGTGGCTCGCCGTCGCCCGGTTCGTCGTCGGGGCGCTCTTCCTCGGCGTCATCACCGACGCCATGCTGCTCGGGCACTGGTACCTCGTGCAGCCCGGTCTGGCGCGCGGCGCGCTGCTGGAGCTCGTCGACTGGACGATGTGGCTGTGGTTCCCCCAGGTCGCGCTGCTGCTCGTCCCCACTGGAATGGTGTCCGCCCTGAACGGCACGATCGACGACGGCTACGGCGGCCTGCTCAGCTGGTTCTGGGTCGCCTCCGCGGTCACCACCATCGGCCTGCTGATAACCACGCGCCTCGCGCTCAAGGAGCGCGCGTACTCTGCGGTGATGGCCGCCACCGGCCTCCTGTACCTGGCGATCATCATGGCGTTCGGCACGGATCTGGTGGCCCGCGCACTACTTTCGTAGCGAACCGAGGGGAAGGAACCAGCCGTGCCCCGTGCGATCTGGAGCGGGTCGATCAGCTTCGGGCTGGTCAACATCCCCGTGAAGCTCTACAGCGCCGTCACCCGCAAGAACGTGCAGTTCAACCAGCTCGACATGCGTACGGGCGCCCGGGTGAAGCAGAAGCGGGTCGACTCCGAGACCGGCGACGAGGTCCCGTGGGACCAGATCGTCAAGGGCTACGAGCTCTCCTCGGGCGCCTACGTCACCGTGAGCGACGACGAGCTCGCCGCCCTCGACCCCAAGGCCGTGCGCACGATCGAGATCGAGGAGTTCGTCGACCTCTCGGCCATCGACCCGATCTTCTACGACAGCGCCTACTTCCTCGCCCCCGACAAGGCCTCGAAGCCCTACGCCCTGCTCGCCCGGGCGATGGAGGACCAGGGCAAGGTCGGCATCGCCCGCTTCGTGCTGCGCACCAAGCAGTACCTCGCCGCCATCCGCCCGAGCGACGGGCGCCTCCTGCTATCGACCATGGTCTACGCCGACGAGGTCAACGACCCCGCGTCGATCCCCGAGCTCGACGAGGTCGTCGACGTCGAGATCTCCGACAAGGAGCTGGCGATGGCCGCCCAGCTGGTCGAGTCGCTCGCCACCGACTTCGAGCCCGACCGGTTCAAGGACACCTACCGCGAGGCCGTGCTCGAGCTCATCGAGAAGAAGGCGTCGGGCCAGGAGGTCGTGGCCACGGTGAGCCAGATCCAGCCCGAGAAGGTCGTCGACCTCATGGCCGCGCTCGAGGCGTCGGTGGCGGCGGCCAAGGAGGCCCGCACGCGCCATCCCACGGCTCACGACGCCGACGAGGACGCGGGCGCCGGGGCGGCGCCGAAGGTCACCAAGGCGCGCAAGGCGCCGGCCAAGAAGGCCGCCGCCAAGAAGGCGGCTCCGAAGAAGGCCGCCGCCCGCCGCAAGTCGGCCTGACCACTCGCTGATCCGCCGCGTGACGCGGTCGCCGCGGTGGCGACCACGTCACGCGTCGGTTCTGATCTGGTGCCGGCTCAGCGGGCGACGAAGTACTTCGACTGCGGGTGGTGGCAGATGAGCGCCGAGGTGGTCTGCTCCGGCTGGTACTGGAAGCCGGTCTCCTCGCTGACCTCGATGCCGATGCGGCCGGCGTCGAGCAGGTGGCCCACGGTCTCGTTGTCCTCGAGGTCCGGGCAGGCCGGGTAGCCCCACGAGTAGCGGCCGCCGCGGTACTGCTGGCGGAACAGCCCGGCGAGCGACGGGCCGTCATCGCCGGCGAAGCCCCACTCCTCACGGATGCGGCGGTGCCAGTACTCGGCCAGCGCCTCGGCCATCTCGACCCCGAGGCCGTGCACCAGCAGGTACTCCTGGTACCTGTCCTCGGCGAAGAGCTTGGCGGTCACGTCGCTGACCCGCTGGCCCATGGTGACGATGTGGAAGGCGGCGTAGTCGACCTCGCCCGAGTCGATCGGGCGGAAGAAGTCGGCGATGCAGAGGAACGGGGCCTTCTGCTGGCGGGGGTAGTGGAAGCGGGCCTGCTCGGTCGTGCGCGACTCGTCGGTCCAGATGACGAGGTCGTCGCCGTCGCTGTTGGCGGCGAAGTAGCCGTAGACCACCTGGGGCACGAGCATGTCGGTGGCCTTCGCCTCGGCCAGCTGCGAGCGCAGGATCGGGCGGATGCGGGCCTTGAACTCCTCGTCGGTCTCGGTCGAGCCGTCGGCCTTGGTCTCGGGGCGGTACTGCCACTGGTTGCGGAACAGGGCGGTCTCGTTGAGGTAGCCGGCGATGTCGTCGAGGGGGAGGCCCTTCACGACCTTGGAGCCGAGGAACGGCGGGGTGAAGACCTCGTTGTCGGTGGCGACGTCGGGGGAGCGGGCGGGCACGGGCTCGGAGGGGCCCTGGGCCCCGCCGCCCTGGGAGCCGGTGCGGGCCGGCACCCGGCTCTCGCTCGGCACCCGACCCCACGTGGGGTCCTCGTCGCTGCCGCGCTTGATCTCGCCGAGCCGGTCCATGACCCGGAGGCCCTCGAAGGCATCCTTGCCGTAGAAGAGGCGGCCGTCGTAGACCTCGCGCAGGTCGCGCTCGACGTAGCTGCGGGTCAGGGCGGCGCCGCCGAGCAGCACCGGGATGTCGGCGAGGCCGCGGGCGTTCAGCTCCTCGAGGTTCTCGCGCATGATCAGCGTGGACTTCACGAGCAGGCCGCTCATCCCGATGGCGTCGGCCTTGACCTCGGCGGCCTTCTCGATCATCTCGGCGATGGAGATCTTGATGCCGAGGTTCACGACCTCGTAGCCGTTGTTGGTGAGGATGATGTCGACGAGGTTCTTGCCGATGTCGTGGACGTCGCCCTTCACCGTGGCCAGCACGATGCGGCCCTTGCCGCCGGAGTCGTCCTTCTCCATGTGGGGCTCGAGGTAGGCGACGGCGGCCTTCATGGTCTCGGCCGACTGCAGCACGAACGGCAGCTGCATCTCGCCGGTGGCGAAGAGCTCGCCGACGACCTTCATGCCGGCGAGGAGCACGTCGTTGATGATGGCGAGCGGCGCCATGCCATCGGCCATCGCCCGATCGAGGTCGTCCTCGAGGCCCTCGCGCTCGCCGTCGATGATGCGCTGGCTGAGCAGCTGCTCGACGGTCCAGTCGCTGCGGTCCTCGCGCACGACCTCCGAGGCGTGGACGTCGGCGAAGACGTCGAGCAGCTCGGTGAGCGGGTCGTAGCCGTCGCGGCGGCGGTCCCACACGAGGTCGAGGGCGACCTCGCGCTGCTCGTCGGGGATGCGGTTCAGCGGCATGATGCGGGCGGCGTGCACGATCGCGGAGTCGAGCCCCGCCTCGACGCACTCGTGCAGGAACACCGAGTTGAGCACGTGGCGCGCCGCCGGCTTGAGGCCGAAGGAGATGTTGGAGACGCCGAGGGTCGTGTAGACGCCCGGCAGCTCGGCCTTGATGCGCCGGATGGCCTCGATGGTGTTGATGCCGTCCTTGCGGAGGTCGTTGTCGCCGGTCGAGAGCGGGAAGGTCAGGGCGTCGAAGATGAGGTCGCCGGGCTCGAGGCCGTACTCGTCGACGGCGAGGTCGTGGATGCGGTGGGCGACCCTCAGCTTCCACTCGACGTCGCGGGCCTGGCCCTCCTCGTCGATGAGCAGGCAGATGACCGCGGCGCCGTACTCCCGGGCCAGCTTCATCACCCTGTCGAAGCGGCTGCCCTCGCCCTCCCCGTCCTCGAGGTTGGCGGAGTTGAGGATGGCGCGTCCGCCGAGCCACTTGAGGCCGGCCTCCATGACCGGGCCCTCGGTGGAGTCGAGCACGATCGGGACGCTCGACTGGGTGGCGAGCATCTTGGCCAGCTCGTCCATGTCGGCGGCGCCGTCGCGGCCGACGTAGTCGACGCAGAGGTCGAGGACGTGGGCGCCCTCCTTGACCTGGTCCTTCGCCATCTGGACGCACGTGTCGAGGTCGCCCTCGAGCATGGCCTCGCGGAACTTCTTGGAGCCGTTGGCGTTGGTGCGCTCGCCGATGATCATGAACGAGGTGTCCTGCTCGAACGGCACCAGCGAGTAGATCGAGGTGGCGCCGGGCTCGTGCACCGGGTGCCGGGGCGCGACCTCGAGGTCGCGGCAGCGCTCGACCACCGCGGCCAGGTGGGCCGGGGTGGTGCCGCAGCAGCCGCCGATGACGTTGACACCGAGCTCGCCCACGAAGCGGGCCTGGTGCTCGGCGAGCTG
The DNA here is from genome assembly GCA_965279255.1 of Acidimicrobiales bacterium. Classification (GTDB taxonomy): domain Bacteria; phylum Actinomycetota; class Acidimicrobiia; order Acidimicrobiales; family Acidimicrobilacustridaceae; genus CAMFLJ01. The sequence continues at coordinate 1,880,686 of OZ257146.1, read as the reverse complement.
CTCGGGCGTGAGGTCGTAGTGCATCTCGCCGTCGACCACGCTCGGCAGGCCGGCGTTGGGGATGCACGAGATCGGCATGCGGGCGTGGGCGGCGAGGTGGCGCAGGTGCTCGCCCATCTCGACGGGGCCGGTGGCGCAGTTGATGCCGATGACGTCGGGGCGCATGGGGTCGATGGCGGCCAGCGCGGCGGCGATCTCGGTGCCGGGCAGCATGCGGCCGGTGAGCTCCATGGTGACCTGCACCTGGAGCGGGACCTCGCGGCCGATCGAGCGCATGGCCCGGCGGGCGCCGTTCATGGCGGCCTTCACCGACAGCAGGTCGAAGAAGGTCTCGATGATGAGCAGGTCGGCGCCGCCCTCGATGAGGCCGTGGGCCTGGACCTCGTACTCGTCGCGCATGTCGGCGTACCGGACCTGGCCGAGCGAGGGGAACTTGGTGCCCGGGCCGATGGAGCCGGCGACCCAGCGGGGCCGGTCGGGGGTGGCGTAGGACGAGGCCACCTCCTTGGCGACGCGGGCGGCGGCCACGTTGAGCTCGTGGGCCCGCTCGGCGATGCCGTACTCGGCGAGGGTGAGGCCGAGGCTGCCGAAGCTGTCGGTCTCGATGACCTCGCAGCCCACCTCGAGGTAGGCGGCGTGCAGGCCCTTGATGAACTCGGGGCGGGTGACGACGAGCAGCTCGTTGCAGCCCTCGAGGTCGGGGCCACCGAAGTCGTCGGCGGTGAGGCCGGCGGCCTGGATGCCGGTGCCCATGGCGCCGTCGTAGATGACGACCCGTTCCCGGGCAGCGGTGAGGAAGTCGCTCACGGATGGTTCTCCTGGCGCGTCGAAGACAGAGGGATCTTCGCCGCAAGCTGGGGCCATCTCGCCCACTCCATCAGGACAGCTCGGGCGCGACCACGGTACCAGAGGGCGTGGGCGGTCCCTCGGGGTCGTCCCCCGTCGCGGTGGCTGCGTCCTGCGCCTCTCGCCGCTCCCAGACCTCGCTGGCGATGGCCGCGACCGATGCCGCCAGCGGGACGGCGAGGAACGCCCCGACGATGCCTCCGGCCGCGGCGCCGGCGGTGAGGGCGACGAGGATCACGGCCGGGTTGAGCTGCACGCTCCGGCCGAAGATGAAGGGGGCGAGGACGTCGCCGTCGAGCTGCTGGACGATCACGACCACGACGAGGACGATCACCGCCTCGGCCACCCCGGCGGTCGCCAGCACCACGAGGGTGGCGACGATCCCGGCGAACACGGCGCCGACGATGGGGAAGAACGCGGCCACGAAGGTCAGCACCGCCACCGGCACCGCGAGCGCACCTCCGACGGCCCACACCGCGATGCCGACGATGACGCCCTCGACCGAGCCGAGGATCGCCGCGCCGCGCAGGTAGCCGCCGAGGGCGTCCCACACGCGACCGGCGCCGGAGCGCACCGGCTCCCGGTGCCGATCGGGCAGGTGGGCCAGGGCCCACGCCTGGAAGCGGCGGCCGTCCTTCAGCAGGAGGAACGTGAGCACCAGGGCGAGGAGGCCACCGGCCAGCACCTCGCCCACGACCATCGCCCCGGAGGTGAGGGAGACGTCCGACGAGCGGATGAGGTCGGACGCCTTGTCGGCCGGGTCGTCGGTGAACTCCTCGACGCGGGCCCGGTCGAGCCCCAGGGGGCCGTCGACCAGCCAGTCCCCGACCTCCTGGGCGCCCTCCCGGACGGAGTCGCCCACGTTCCCCAGCTCGGACGCCGTGGGCGGGATGACCACGAGCGCGATGGCCGCGAGCACGAGCAGGAACCCGCCGAAGACCAGCCACGTGGCGCCGAGGGTGGGCCAGCCCCGCCGCTCCAGCCGCACGACGAGTGGAGCCATCGCGGTGCACAGCAGCGCGGCGATGAAGACCGGCAGGACGGCGAGCTTGATCGTCCAGAGGACCCAGCCGACCACCGCCACGGCGGCGGCGACGAGGAGGAAGCGGCCGGCGAGGGTCGCGGCGCGCTGGAACGGTTCGGGACGGGACGCCATCCGTGCCACCTACCCCTGGGGCGGCGCCGGTCGAACCGTGTGCCGGCGAAGTGCACCTCCGGCGCAGGGAGGCGGGCCAGGGGCCACGTAGGCTCGGCCCGGTGAAGATCTACACCCGCAAGGGCGACGACGGCACCACCGGCCTGCTCTTCGGCGGGCGGGTGCCCAAGGACTCGGCCCAGCCCACCGCCTACGGCACGGTCGACGAGCTCCAGGCCTTCATCGGCGTCGCCCGGGCGGAGGCCGACGAGCAGCTCGGCGACATCCTCCTGCACGTCGAGCGCGACCTCTGGGTGCTCATGGGTGAGCTCGCCACCGACGCCTCCAACCGCGACAAGCTCACGGCCGGCGCCACCCTCGTCACCGACGCGATGGTCGAGCACCTCGAGGGCCTCATCGATCAGGTGAGCGAGCTGTTCGAGCCGCCGACCGAGTTCGTGATGCCCGGCCAGAACCGGGTGAGCGCTCAGCTCGACGTGGCCCGCACCGTCGCCCGCCGGGCCGAGCGTGACGCCCTCGCCGCCGCCGTGCCCGGCAGCGCCGTCGTTCCCTACCTGAACCGCCTGTCCGACCTGCTCTGGACCCTGGCCCGCTGGCAGGAGGGCACCTCGCTGCCCACCCGCTCGGTCGGCCCGGCCTGAGCACCGTCACCCCCGAACACACCATCGTCATCCCCACCCTGGAGACCAACGTGCCGCCCGTGATCGAGTACGCCAAGGACCTGCCCGACGACGTCGAGCTCGTCGCCGTCCCCGTCACCGCCGAGCAGGGTGACGCCGAGGGCCTCGAGGCCCTCGGGCTGCCCGCTGCGGTGCTCGCCGCCCAGGGCTTCGCCGGCAAGGTCGACCAGATCGCCGTCGTGGCCGGGGCCGACGGGTCCTCGCTCGTGGCGGTGGGCCTCGGCCCGGCTGCCTCGGTCGACCCCGCCCGCCTGCGCCGCGCCGCCGCCCAGGTCGTGCGGGCCGGTCGCCGGGTCGAGTCGGTCGCCCTGCCGTTCCTCGACGTCATCGCCGATGCGACCGCCGCCGAGAAGGCCGTCGCCGCCCGGGCCGTCGCCGAGGGCGCGGGCCTCGGGGCCTACCGCTACACCGAGCTGCGCTCCGAGCCCGGCCCGTCCGGCCCGGAGCGGGTCGTCGTGGTCGGCAAGGGGGGACAGAAGGTCGTCGCCGCCGTGGCCGAGGGCGCCCGTATCGCCGAGGGCCAGAACCTGGCCCGTGACCTCGTCAACACCCCCGGCGGCACCCTCACCCCCGCCGCGCTGGCCGAGGTCGCCGTCGACATCGCCAACCGCGAGGACCTCGCCGTCACCGTGCTCGGCCCGGCCGAGATCGCCGAGCGCGGCCTCGGCGGCATCCTCGGCGTGAACCGCGGCTCGCTCCAGGAGCCCCGCTTCGTCGAGCTCGCCTACGAGCCCGCCAACCCGAGGGGCACCCTCGCCCTCGTCGGCAAGGGGATCACCTTCGACTCCGGCGGCCTGTCCATCAAGACCGGCGACGGCATGATGACCATGAAGATGGACATGGGCGGCGCGGCCGCCGTGCTCGGCTTCTTCGCGGCCGTGCGTGCCGTCGGGCCCCGCTGCCGCGTCGTCGGCTACCTGCCCATGACCGACAACATGAGCGGTGGCGACGCCACCCGCCCGGGCGACGTGCTGACCCTCCGCAACGGCAAGACCGTCGAGGTACTGAACACCGACGCCGAGGGCCGGCTCATCCTGGGCGACGCGCTGGCCCTCGCCAGCGAGGCCGAGCCCGACGCCATCGTCGACCTGGCCACCCTGACCGGCGCCGTCGAGATCGCCCTCGGCAGCCGGGTGGCGGCCGTGCTCTCGAACCACGACGCCTGGCGCGACCAGGTCTCCGACGCCGCCGCCAGGGCGGGGGAGCGCACGTGGCCCCTGCCGCTGCCGGCCGACTACCGGCCGTTCCTCGACTCCGACGTGGCCGACCTGCGCAACATCTCGAAGTCCCGGGGTGGCGGCACCATCACCGCCGGGCTGTTCCTGCAGGAGTTCGTCGGCGAGGGCATCCCGTGGGCCCACCTCGACATCGCCGGCACGGCCTGGTGGGCCGAGGGTGACCAGGCCGAGTTCGCCAACGGCGGCACCGGCTACGGCGTGCGCCTGCTGCTCGAGCTCGCCCGCACCTTCACCAAGCCCAAGCGCGCCACCGCCCGCTGACGGCCCCGCTTCTCGATCACGCTCGCGGTGGGCCCGTCGCCCTCGGGCGGCGGGACGCCTCGGTCGTCGGGGCGGTCGCGGCGGTGAAGGGCAGGCACCCCGCCACCAACAGGCCGAGCGTCCCGCCGAGCAGGGCGGAGAAGACGGGGGCGGCACCGCCGACCCTCGCGACGGCGGCGACCGGGGCGGCGACGAGGCCTGCGATCGTCCAGAACCAGACCCGCGCCGACGGGGCCAGGTGGAACGTGCGCGCCCTCGTCACCACCTCGGAGCCGTACCAGCGCTCCATCAGCCGGTCGCGCCCGATGACCAGGAAGAGGAGCAGACCGATCAGGGAGCCGACGGTGTGTCCCGCGTCCTGCAGGAGGTGGGCCGGGGTGGTGGGTCCCACGATCGGGAAGGCGACGGTGCGGGCGTCGAGCCCGAGCCACGACGCGCCCCACCGTCCGTCGTGGGTGAAGGCGTCGAGGAGCAGGTGGCTGGCCACGCCGATGGTCGCGCTGACGAGGGTGACGACGACGCCGGGGCGTCGATCGGCGATGGCCCGGTAGGAGTGGAGGCGGAGCGGCCCCAGGTCCGGGAACTGCGCGAACACCGTGCGCGCGGCACGGCGGCGGAGCACGGCGCACACGACGAGCGTGAAGGGCACGACGAACAGCACGGCGCCGGAGATGAGGTGGCTCCGACCGTGCACCACCGCGTAGCCGAGGTCCGGGGCGGCGGCACCGACGCAGAGGGCGGTGGCGTCGAACCGGCGCGGCCACCGGAGCTTCAGGGGCAACACGATCGCCTGGTGGGCGGGGAAGGTCAGCGGCACGGGGTCACCCGCAGTCGTGGTCGCGGCCGCATCCGCGGACCGTATCCCGGTGAGGCTCTCCGGTGGCCGCGCCCCGCACCGACGGTGCGGGGGCGGCCCCGGTCCGTCGCGTCAGCCGGCTTCGTCCATCGGGGGCACCGGCAGGGGCGCAGGGGCCGGGAAGGCGGCACCGATCGTCGGGCGGGCCGGTCGGGGGAGGGCCATGGAGCTGGCCGGTCCGGCGCCCACCGGTACGACGTCGGCGCGGGCCTTGGCGTCGAGCGCCCAGCGCATCGCCTCGTGGGCCACCGCGGGGTGGAACCGCCAGTGGTGGAGCTGGCGCTCGACAGCGTCGGTGTCCTCGCCGAGCTCGAGCATCGACAGGGCCAGCGATCGGGCCCGTTCCTTCATCTGCTCGACCGTGGGGGTGCTGCGGGGCCGGGTGAGCCAGATCGTGTGCTCGCGCTGCAGTGGTTCGGGGAGGCGCTCGACCTGGGCGCGGGTGAGCGGGGCGAGGCGACGGCGCACGGCGATCGAGGTGGTGCCGTGCATGCGGGCGGCCCCGAAGCGGCAGCTGCGCTCGATGGTCTTGAGCATGGGGGAGTTGCGGCCCCCTCGCATGCCGACGCCGAGGCAGCGGGCGGTGTCGACGAGGTCGAGCTCGAAGCCCTCGGGCTGGCGGTCGAGCTGGTCGGCCAGCCGGCGGAGGAACCACACGGTGCTGTGACTTTGCGTCCGACTTTGCGTTGGACTTTCGCCAGTCCCAACCGTTTTCATCAGTCCACGCCACCGGCCTGGACTGGTGAAAACGGGCAGGCGGTGGCCCGGCGGGCGATGATGAGCTCGGGGCAGCGGCGATAGGAGTCCCTGGTGGGATGGCGTGACGAGGGCAAGGCGGCCCGCAAGGCACAGGACGCTGAGATGACGGAGCTGCGCCAGATCCGTGATCGGGGCGGCCGCGGCGAGCCCGGTTCGATGGACCCCGACGACTTCGTCGTGCTGGCGTGGCGGGCCGGTTACGTCGGCGGCTGGGAGCCGATGCGGGACCTGGTGCAGATCCAGATCAACTGCGTCGGGATGGAGTTCGTTGTGTGCGGCGCCTGGCAGGGCCTTCCGGAGCGGTATGCGCTTCTGCCGTGGGAGGACGTCGTGTGGATCGAGTTCGCCGACGGGAGCCGGGCGAAGAGCCGGGTTGCGGCAACGGTCGCGTTCGGGGTCGCAGGCCTGGGTGCGAAGGCGAGCGAGGAGTTCGCCGAGATGCTCGTCCATCTCCGAGACGGCCGCATCGCCGCGTTCACCATCGAGCAGACCCGGGCCTCAGCGGTGCGAGCCAAGGCAGCTGCGACGCTCGCGTCAGTGGCGGTCCCCTCGGAAAAGCCGGTGTCGGCCTCACCGGCGGCGCCGAGCCGGTCACTGGTCGACGAACTCGAACGCCTGGCCGCGCTCCACGCCGCCGGAGCCCTCACCGACGACGAGTACGCCGACTTCAAGCAGCAGCTGCGTCACAGCAGCTAACGAGTTCAGCTCGGCGTGAGCGCCGAGGCTCGCGAAGCATTCGCTCCGCCGACACCCGTCGGCTACCTCGACCCGGCATCCTCAGCGTGTCCCCGAGACGGGGTCGGCGGAAGATCAGGCAGCGAGGGCGGAGGGGAAGCCGTGGGCGTGCCGGTGCTGGTCGAAGGCTTCGTCGTCGCTTCGGTGTGCGGTGCGCTAGCCGAAGCGGGCTGGCAGGTCACGCCTGTGGCTGCGACGCACACCCAAGGGGTCGACATCACCGCCAGCCGCGACGGGGTGCGTCTGCTGATCGAAGCCAAAGGCGCAGGGAGCTCGAAGGTGGGCACCAGCCGCTACGGAATGTCGTTCACCTCCGGTCAGGTCGAGATCTCCGTCGGAGCAGCGCTCTACAAGGCACTCGGCGTCGAGTCCCCGAACCGCGCCGGTGTCGCACTGCCCGACACAGCCCCGTTCCACACCAAGCTCGGAAGGGCCCGCCTCGCGAAGCTCGTCGCACTCGGAATCGCTGTGTTCTGGGTTGGCGAGGACGGCACGGTCACCACCGAACCCGACCTCGGCTACCTCACTTCCTGAGCGGCGGACCGGCGCAACCCAGGCGTCGTCGGAGGCGCGGGAATGTTCACCGGCACCTCAACTCTTCGTCACCTCCCTCGGGCAAGCTCCCCGACCGAGCGGACGGCGTGGGGACAGCGAGAGGCGTCCCCTTCACGGTGAGGGTGGCGGACGGTGGCAGATCAACAACACCCGCCTGGGTGGTGGCAGGCCGACAACGGCAACTGGTACCCGCCGACGGTGTTGCCCCCGGGTGCGCCTCGCCCAGCGCCACCGGCCCCTCGCTCGAAGGAGACCGAAGCTGCCCCGTCGAACCCGCCGACGCCGAACGCCGGAGGACCCTCGTACGGCGCCCCAGCGAGCTACTGCCCCCAGTGCGCCGCTCCGTTGGCCGCTGGCACCCGCTTCTGCCCAGGATGCGGGACACCGACCGGCGCTGTGCCCGCACCGATGACATGGCCGGCGCAGACCTACCCGCAGCCTGCCCCGTACCCACAGACGGTCGGTAACGGGTACTCGACCGCCGGGATCATCCTCGGGGCGATGGCCTTCCTGTGCCTGCCGATCGTGTTCGGCCCGGCGGGGCTGATCCTCGGAGCGATCGCGAAGTCCCGCGGCGAACGACACGCAGGGACCGCCATGTGGGTGTCGGGGCTCGGCCTCGTCGTCGGCATGTTCCTCGGGGTGCTGATCCTCACCTCCAGCTGATGGCGCCACTCGAAGCAACCAGATACGCGACCACGTGGCTGAGATGGGATCAGGTCATCGACCGCCTCGGTCTCCACGGCCCCCAGTACCGCTGGACGAGCACAAGAACCGCACCAAACCGGATCGACGTCCGCCGCGGCTCCCAGGCCGCGCTGCGGCGCAAGGGTGCCTCGTTCACCTCGATCGACCAGTTCCCTGTCGTCGCCTGTGTCCAAGCCGACCCCGTCGCCGACGGCACCCAGGTGAGCCTTCGTTGCCTCGATGACCTCGGCGTCGGCACCAGGCTCGGGATGCGCCGTCGCTACAGCGCAGCGGTCGAAGACTTCGCTGATCTCGTGCTCGCCGTGTGCTGCCCGCCAGCGCCTACCGGCGCTGCACCGGCGTGCCCCGACGGCCACCTCAATGCGCCTGGAGCCGTGTACTGCACCACGTGTGCGGCCCCGCTGGTCTGCGGCTGAGCTGTGCGGACCCGAACGGGCCGCCTCAGGCATCTGGCTGTCGGCGGTGACTCGCGGCCCGTAACGTCGGAGTTGTCCACGGCGCGGGCGGGGCTCGCCGGTGGACGAGATGGCGGGCGACAGCGGATGGGACGCGGGTGGTAGCGAACATGTGGGCCGGCAAGGGCTGGTCGATTCAGATCGTCGGAGCCGAGATGGCCGTGACGACTGCGACCGGCGTCGGTCGCATCACGGACCTTGAAGCGCCCCGGTTCGAGGTCCGGCGGCGCTGGCTGCGATGGAGCTTGTACGACGACGGCCGCCCGGTGCTCGCCCTACGGGGCATCGCGTCATCTGGGGCCCGTGAGCTGTCGCTGGCGTTGAGGCGGCTGGCGCTCAACCCTGCGATCGCCGCTGCGGTGACCTGGCACGGAGCGGTCACCAGCCGGATCGCGGACGCTCGCCACGCCCAGCGGTGGATACCGACCGAAGCCGTCGCCGCGCTCGCCGCGACACGGCCACCGACGGGCCTGCTGAAGCGGGTTCGAGAAGCTGGTCTGGACACCCAGCTCGCCCCCGACGCGCTCCTGGCGGTGCACTTCGGCGACGTCGACCTAGATGCGCTTGTCGCCATGGCCAACAACGAGATCGCCGACGCTGAGCTGGCGTCGAACCGGTCGTTCTTCGATTCGATCGAGAAGAGCCCGCTCACCGACGAGCAGGCCCACGCCGTGGTGTGCTTCGACAACCGCGTCCAGGTGCTCGCCGCGGCCGGCTCAGGCAAGACGTCGGTGATGGTCGCCCGTGCCGCTTACGCGGTATCTCGCGGCTTCGTTGCCCCGGACCGGATACTGCTCCTGGCGTTCAACAAAGCCGCCGCACTCGAGCTCGAAGAACGCGTCACCGCCCGCTTCGCGGCCGCCGGCATCGACTCGACCGGGGTCCGGGCCTCGACCTTTCACTCGTTCGGTCTCGACGTGATCGGGGCAGCCACCGGATCGAAGCCCCGGCTCGCCGACTGGCTCGGCCAAGGCGACGAGCTCCGAGTGGTGATGGAAATCGTCGACGAGCTCCGGGACCGCTCGGAGGAGTTCCGGTACCGGTGGGACCTCTACCGGACCCTGTTCGCGAACGCGTCGACCGACATCACCGGCACCGACCCCGACGGCTACGACGCCTCCACCGGGGCCGGCTACCGAACCTACGGTGGCGAGATCGTCAAGAGCGAAGGCGAGCGAACGATCGCCAACTTCCTCTACCTGAACGGGGTCCACTACCTCTACGAGCGCCCCTACGACGTCGACCTCTCCGACCCGACCCACTCCCAGTACCGACCAGACTTCTTCTACCCCGACATCGGGGTCTGGCACGAGCACTGGGCTCTCGACCGCGACGGGAACCCGCCGACTGAGTTCCGTGGCTACGCCGAGTCGATGGCTTGGAAGCGCAAGACCCACGCCCACTACGGGTCGACCCTCGTCGAGTCGAACTGGGCCGACGTGGTGTTCGGGGACGGCCTCTCGAAGCTGCGAGACGACCTGACCCGCCTCGGGCTGAGCTTCGACTGGAACCCGGACCGGCCCAGCAACAACGAGTGGGCGAAACCGATGAAGCACGAGGACCTCGCCAAGCTCGTCCGAACCTTCATGACCCACGTGAAGTCGAACTCGTGGACGTCAGCCGACATCGACGCCCGCCTCGCCGGCGACCAATCACGCCTCGCTGGTTACCGCACCCGCCTGTTCCTCGACGTGTACTGGCAGATCCACACCGAATGGCAGCGCCGCCTCGACGCCGACGGCGTCGTCGACTTCGAGGACATGCTGGTCCTCGCCGCCGACTGCCTCGAAACCGGCCGGGTCAGCTTCCCCTACGAGCTCATCATGGTCGACGAGTTCCAAGACGCCAGCCGCGCCCGAGCCCGCCTCGTGCGCGGCCTGGTGCGCAACCCCGGCCGCCACCTGCTCGCCGTCGGCGACGACTGGCAGTCGATCAACCGCTTCGCCGGCGCCGACATCTCCGTCATGACCCAGTTCGAGGAGTGGTTCGGCCGGGGCCAGCAGGTGGCCCTGACCACCACGTTCCGGTGCCCGCAGACCATCTGTGACGTCGCGAGCACGTTCGTGTCCCGCAACCCCAGCCAGTTCAAGAAGGCCATGCGGTCCTCGCACACCGAACCGGGCCCAGCGGTCGCCATCACCCGTGCTGCGCACCCGGCCCACGCGGTCGCCTCGTACCTGAACACGCTGTCAGCGGCGGTCGCCGACGGATCGGTACCTGCCGGGCCCGGCGGCACCGTCAGCGTTGAGGTCCTCGGCCGCTACCGGTTCCAGCGCGACGTCATGCCCCGGCACATACCGAAGAACCTTCGGGTCACGTTCCGAACGATCCACGGATCGAAGGGCCTCGAAGCGGACTACATCGTCATCGCCGGCGTCAGCACCGGCACCTACGGGTTCCCGAGCACGATCGCAGACGACCCCGTGCTCGACCTGGCCATGCCCGCCCCCGAAGCGTTCCCTCACGCCGAAGAACGCCGCCTCCTCTACGTGGCACTCACCCGAGCACGGCGCCAAGTCACCCTCCTCACCGACCCCGCTCGCATGTCACCGTTCGTCGTGGAGCTCCTCAAACAGGCCCACGTCACGATCGACGGCGCCGAGCCCGCAACCGTGAAGCTCTGCCCGCTATGCGGGAAGGGCACGCTGGTCCAGCGCACGGGGAAGTGGGGTCCGTTCCTCGGGTGCTCGACCTTCCCCGCCTGCACCCACACAGCGAAGCTGTAGCGACGAGACCTACGGCTTCACCGTGTTCGGGTGACCTGCGCCCTAGGAGCCTTGGGCGAGCAGCGCGTCGATCTGGGCTGCCCACTCTTGGTAACCGCTCTCGAGGCTGTCGGCCAGGACGTTGGCGCCGGGTGAGAGCACCGCGATGGCGGTAGCAAGGCCGGTGTCGGAGATACGGCCTTCGATGGCTGCGCTGATCTGGTGAGGGATCGTCCGGCCCGCTGAAGGGTCATCGTCGACCGCAAGCAGGACCACAGCCTCGCGGCACGCTGTCTGAGCATCGTCGGCCTGGTCCGTGACCCCGGCACCCAGCATGATGCCGATACCTCGGTTGAGTTCGACGCACTTGCGGACAGCGATCTCGGTGTCGCGCTGCACCTTCACGACGGTGGTCGTCGTGGTGGGCCGTTGAGTGGTGGTGCTTGCCGCCGCCGCCTCCCCAGGCCCTCTGCCACCCCCGCACGCAGCGAGACTCATCGCCGCTACGGCCGCCACCACCGCCATTGCCATCGCCATCCGCCTCATGGCGGGCGAGGCTATCGGTGCGCATCTCTTGAGGCAGGAAGCGATCAGGTCCTCGGTTGATCCGGGAGTGCTCGTCACCTCTAGGAGGACCACGGCAGCGACCGCCCGACCTAGGGTCAGGACGTGAGGGCGATGGCGGTCGCAGCGGTAGGGGTTGGTCTTGTTATGGCCGCGTGCAGCCCTGGCGCTCCGGATGGGGCGCCGGAGACGAGCACCACCACTTCAACGGTCCCCGCGCCTGCTGCGTCGACGACGACCGCATCGCCGCCCACGCTCGATGTCCCCACGTCCGTGGCACCCGGCTTTGCCCTTGAGTCGCCGCGGTTCGTCTACGCCGGCTCGCTCGACAACCAGCCCGCCGTTCCTGCGGTCGGTGAGGGATGGGCGGACATACGTGTCGCTGGAGGGTGGGAGGCATCACTGAGCGTTCAGGATCGGGCGCTCGTGTCGTGTCGAACCGTTCCCTACGACGACAACCTCGGCGAGAAGCCTGGCTACTACTGGTCGGTCAGTTCTTCACCAGACGGTGGTGCGCCCTACGGGCTCGGCGCCGGAGACCTCTGGGTGATCGTCGACGCCGACCTGCAGCCTCACGATGGCGGTGACCCCCTGATGCGCGGCTACCCCAACCTCCGTGTCGGGTTCGTCGATGACCAAGACGACCTGTTCAGCGGCGGGGAGAGCGTGGAGTGGTCGTCGAACGACCCGTTCCGGGCCCACGCAGTGTTCGCCGACGACGGCTCCGCTGTGGCGTTCAGCGGTGTCATGGTCGTCACCCCGGAGTTCGCCTACGACCGGTACGAGTCGATCTCGACAGTCAGCGTCAGCGGCTACATCCGCTGCCCCGAATCTCCGCAGCCGCTGTGAGAACGCGCCTGCCCCAATCGTCCAGCTGCACCCCTGCGGTAGAACCCGCCGATCCGACGGAAGGAACTCACAATGGCCGTGCCTGTGCTTGTTGAGGGGTTCGTTGTCGCATCCGTCGCCGCTGCCCTCACGGAAGCAGGGTGGAAAGTCATCACGGTCGCCGCCACCTACGCCCAAGGCGTCGACATCACAGCGACCAAGGGAACCGCACGGCTGCTCATCGAGGCCAAGGGCGCCGGAAGCTCACGAGTCGGGTCCCAGCGATACGGCAAGTCCTTCAGCCAAGGGCAGGTGGAGTCCTGCGTCGGCAAGGCGCTGTTCAAGGCGATGGGCGTGGCCACACCAGACCTCGCAGCGATCGCCTTCCCGGACACGCCACTGTTCCGGACCAAGCTCAGCGAGGCCCACGTGATGAACCTCACCCACCTGGGCATCGTCGTCTTCTGGGTCACCGAGAACGGCTCGGTAACCCTCGAGCCGGATCTCGGCTACCTGACCGCTTGACCATCCCTGACCGACCCCAACTCCCGGACACCGGTAGCCGCTGCGCCAGTCCCCGTTGTTCGGCAGCGCTCTGGGGTAGAACAAGCATCCCAAGCGGACCTGAGGTGGGGACATGGCGGAAGATCACTGGCAGCAGGCTCGACTGATCCCGACGAGCGGGATCAATGGCACTGAGGAAGCGGAACGGCGGGCCACCTCGGCTCTGCTGGCGGTGCTCGGTGCTGTGGATGAGTTCGGACAGTCGCTGCTCAAGCCGTTGGGCGCTCCCAGCGGCAAGGTCTCGACGTTCATCGAGGTGCCGTTCAAGGTCGGTGAGGCCACCTGCTACCCCGATGGTCTCGTCGAGGTCACCCGGGGCTCGAAGACCTGGACGACCCTCATCGAAGTAAAGACCGGGGCGGGTGAGCTCGAACGACCGCAGATCGAGACCTACCTCGACGTCGCCCGCGACGCCGGCTTCGACTCGGTGCTCACGATCTCGAACGCCATCGCCCCCGCACCCGGCGTGCACCCCGTCGAGGTCGATCGCCGCAAGCTCCGCAAGGTCACCCTCCAGCACCTGTCATGGGCTGAGGTCCTGTCGATCGCCGTCCAGCAACGAGTGCACCGGGGCGTCTCGGACCCTGATCAGGCGTGGATCCTGGGTGAGCTCATCCGGTACCTCGAACACCCTCGCAGCGGTGCTCTGGACTTCACCGACATGTCCGCCTCGTGGGTGCCAGTTCGTGAGGCGGTCACCGCGGGCACGCTGCGAGCCAACGACAAGGGCCTCGCCGAGGTCGTGTCGCGCTGGGAGCAGCTCCTGCGCTTCGCCGCCCTGCGCCTCGGCCGCGAGCTCGGCCGTGATGTCCAGGTCGTGCTCAGCCGCAAGGAGGTCGCCGACCCGACCATCCGCTTCGCAGCCCAAGCCCAGTCGCTCGTCACCAACGGCACCTTCACCGGGGCGCTGCGGGTTCCCGACGCCGCCGGGAACCTCGATATCGTCGCCGACCTTCGGGCCTCGACGATCACAGTCAGCCTCGATCTCGACGCCCCCAGGGAAGGCCGCCCGACCACTCGGGTGTCGTGGCTGGTCCGACAGCTCAAGGACGCACCCGACGGACTGCGGATCGACGCCTTCTTCCTCAACGCCCGCAACTCCACCAGCGAACTGCTCCGCACCGTCCGAGAAGACCCCACCGTGCTTCTCGACCCGGCCAAGCGCGAGTTCCGCACGTTCCGGGTCGCCGCGACCTCGCCGATGGGCGCCAAGCGAGGCACCGGCCGGGGGGCGTTCATCGACAGCCTCCTCGCTGCGCTCGACGGTTTCTACGAGGCGGTGGCGCAGCAGCTGACCCCGTGGACGCCGAAGGCTCCGAAGCTGCCGACGGGTGGCCGAAGTGCCGCCGAGGCGTCCGGCCTGGACCTTGAACCGCCGCCGCTCGACGCCATCGACCCCGTTGAGGGCCACGAGAGCCCGACGGCGGCCGAGCCTGTGGAGGCCGCTCTCGACGAGGTCACCGACATCGAGCCCGATGACACCCCCGAGATCGGTGACGCTCCCACTCCTCCACAAGAGGAGCACGCAGTGCCAGCGACGCCGCCGGGCCCGGAACTGGTGCAGTGGGAAGGCGCCCACGAACGCCTCGATCACGAACGCAACTCCGCCGGCGACACCGGCGATAGCCAATGAGGCGCCGCCAGCCGATCCCAGGCGGCGACATCAACGGCTACTTCGTCATCGAGCGCGTCCCAGCCGGAGAGGCACCCGCAGAGCTCCGGCAGAAGTGGGTCGGCTTGGTCCTGCCTCTCCGCTATGACCGCAAGGCGAACAAGCGCTCCCCGTACCGGGGCATGGGGGCCGAGACGAAGCAGCTAGTTCACGGCGACGATGGCGTGTGGATCGTGGGACGTGACGCCATCGCGGCTCTCGACCGCGCGGGTCACAGCGACGCCGCCGCGTACTGGGATGTGAAGTTCGCCCAGCTCCCGCCGACGCTCATCTTCGACAGCAGCGACGGCAGGCTCATCACTGCGGGCGATGCCGAGGCCATCGACCCCGGCATCGGCGCGGCATTCGACGCCTAGGGTCCCCGGTCGGGGTTGTCGCTCGACCTAGTAGGTCGTTTGGATCGTTTCGACCTAGGCGACCCCTTCAAGCAGCCGCGCAGGTTCTATCGTTCGCTCATCGCCGGCTCCGCCGCCGGTAGATGCCAGGATCCGCCTCCTGGCCCCGACAGGCCCCGGTCCGCCACCGGGGCCTTGTCATTTTCTGGGTGCCGTCGCCGGGCCGGGAACTGCGTGTCCGCCACCGGCACCCCGGGGTCTACTTGTCGTCGTCCTTGGCCTTCTTGCGCTTGTCGTCCCAAGTGCTCCAGATGCCGAGGGCAGCGACGCCTCCTCCGACCCAGAGCAGTCCCGAGTGCTCCTTGGCCCAGGTGAGCCACTCCGGATCCTCGGACTGCGGGACTGTGACGGCGGTGAGGGTGTTCCCGGGAAGGGGGAGGTTGTTCGAGGGACCCGATGGGATCGCTGGGGCTAGCGGAGATTGAGCTGGGCCATCGTCGTAGAGCCAATAGTCGACCCCGCCGTGGTGGCTGCAGGTCCCCGAGCCGGTCGAGTAGGACCGCCATCCGTCCATGCAGATCGCACCGGTCCGAGCTTGCGCCGCAGCGATGCCGGTTGTGGCCGCAACGACTGAGGCGCTGAGCGCCACAACGAGCGCTACAACGGCGAGCAGGACTCGCCAACTCCGCCCGTACTTCGTCACCGCCATTCTGAACCCATCCCGCTCGTCCGCACTGAAAGCTGAACATACGGGCGTCGGCGTTGGCAAGGATGGCCCAACTCGCCGGGATGCGGCTCTATCTCGGGACTTCGCCTGAACGACTGAGCCGCACGATGCTGGGCTCGCCACCAGATCGCTCGACGACTACGTGCCCCTGTCGCTCCCAGCGGGCGACGGATCCCGATACCGCCGGCAGGTCGAAACCGGTCACCTCGGCCAGCTCGTCGAGGGACGGGCCGTCGGTGTGCGCTAGCGCCATGATCACGGCGCCATCGACCGCCGCCTCGGCCTCAGCGCTGTCAGCCGATGCCAGGTGGACCCTCTCCCGAGCCATCGCCACGCGTGCGCGGCAAGCGGCGAGGTAGCCGACAGTCCAGGCGTCCCGAGCTGCCTCGAACCGGCCGGCGATACGGGCGAGTTCGTCACCGGCCGCACGTAGCGTCTGTTCGTCGCCGGTCGCCTCGAGCCTGATGAGGAGGCGGAGCAGGGCCGCGAGGTCGCCGTCGATGCCTGGGGTCCCGGCCAGGGTCGAGATGCTCTGCCAACGCTTCACCTCTCCGATCCCGGCGGGATCGTCCTGTGTGTCCATGCGATGAACCTACGAAGGGCCTGCGACAGCGGGAGGTCTGCGCTCTGTCGCTGGCGGCGAGTAGGTTCGGTTCTGCGGAGTAACAGGAGGCGGAACATGTCGAAGCGGTTCGTGATGGTCGCGGTTGCGGCCCTGACGGTGATGGCTGGCGCGTGCAGCGGATCCTCGAAGGAGGGTGTGTCGGTCTCGGACACCGTCTTCGAGACCTCGACCACCTCTACGGCAGTGAAGGTCGATACCAACGCTGCTGTCAGTGCGTACGTGCGAGGTATCACGGCGCTCGACCCAGAAGGCGCCCAGGAGGCCGTAGACGCCTCAGCGCCCGGTTCGCCGGCGGGCCTCTACGCCGCCTACCTCCAAGCCAACGCCCAGGTGGCCAGGGACTCGGGCCGGTCCTCGACCGGGGTGAAGGCCGACATCACCGACGGCGACAACGGATCTCGGAGGTTCTGCTACACGGGTGGCACCGAGTCGAAGTGCTACACGGCATCGGACTTCCAGCTCGACGCCGAGGGCAAGGTCGTCGACGTGTCCATCAACGGAACTCCGCTCGCCGGACGAGTCGTCGGACCCGGGGAGCCGGTAGCGATGCCGGGGGGCGGCACCGCCCAGCGGATGTACGCATTCCAGACCTCAGATAACCAGGACCTGTTGGCGATCGTCAGCTTCACCGCCGGCGACGAGTCGCTCCGGGTCCCGTACGGGGCGAGCTACGTGACTCCGGCCGGAACTCAGGTCGATGCCGACACGCTCAACTCCATGCTCCCGCTCAACGACGTGATCTCGGGTGCGAAGCGCCTCGCCGAGTACGTCTTCCCGAAGGCCGCTACCGGCGGCCGGATGGTGTTCCAGGACGTCTGCAACCAGTCATTCAATGACTGCCGCGACGTGACACTCCCGCTCGGCTGAAGGGCAGAGGCGAATGGACGAAGGGCTGTTCGGCGTGCCGCACGAGCTGTCATCCGATGCGGAGGTGGTCGGCTGGTCGAACCAGCAGCCCCAGCCCATCCGGTGCTTCTGGTGCGCTAGCCCATCGACCGTGGTGATCGTCTTCGACTACCGGGGTGGGGGTGGGAACTACCGAGACCACGTGTGGGGATGCGAAGAGCACGTGCATGAGCGGGCACAGGCACCGTCGCGGCGGTCTTCGGTCTACGTCGAAGCCCGCTGGGATCCAACACAGGGCTGCTGGGTGCCGGGCGAGGGAGTCGTCGACTGGGACTGACGGCACCCCGAACGCGCGCTGACTCTCCTCGCCGAGGAAGCCGGCCCGAGCGGGCGGTGAACTGCGCACCTCCACAACGAGCCCCCATCGGACCGCCCGAAGAGCGGTCCGATGTCGTAGAGGCCCTGCACCATGGACGCATGGATCATCCGCTGACGGACGCCTTTCGAGACATCTGGTTGCTGGCCGGCCGCACGACGCGCCGTAAGCGACGCCTGGTCGTCGACGGGGTGTTGTCGCGGGTGGAGGGACGGTGGGTTCGGCTGCGGGGCGGTTGGATCGGTCGGGAGCGCGGGCGCAACACCGACCCTGCGACTGGGCGCACGTCCGTTGAGGCGCTGGAGGCGACGAGGCTCGGTCCTCGCTTCGATGCGAGGGAGACCGACGCGCTCGCGAAGGGGGTGACCCGAGCGGAGCTCGACGCCTTGGTTGATGACCTCACGGACCAGTTCGCTCCGAAGATCGTGGCGACGTTGGATCGGTACGCGCCGTCGATGCTGCGAGAGCACCGCGCGATGCAGCGGGGCTTCCGGCGACGGACGCGGGCGGTGTGGGGTGACGCGCTCGACGAGATGTACGCGGTCTACGTCGCAGCAGAGGAGATCGGCTCCGACACCCAGGCCTTGGCGGATGTCGCCGACCCGGGGCGCCGCGTCCAGCTCGCCCTCCATGCCCGCACGTGCCTCGTGCTGGCCGAGGTCCACTGCCTCCTGTCGAACGGCTGGGTATTCGGGGCGATGGGCCGCGCCCGCACCGCCCATGAGGCCGCGGTGGTCTCCTCTGTTCTCGCCACCGCCGAGTCCGAGACTCCCGAGCTGGAGCTGGCCCAGCGCTTCGATGACCACAAGGTCTTCGACCTGCTTCGCGACCTGAAGCGGGCCCGAGACGAGGGAGAGGACATCCCCGACGAGCTCTTGGTTGACGTCGAGGCAGACGCTGCGGTGATCGCGGCCCGCTACGAGAAGGGCTTCAACAAGACGAATGGCTGGGCCAGGCCGCTGTTCCCGGGCCTGTCGCCGGGTTCGTGGGTGAAGTTCGATCAGCTCGAGGAGCTCGCCGAGGCGTCGTTCAGTCGGCTCGACTACCGGATCTCGAGCCACCACGTGCACTCGAGCGCCCGCAGCCTCGACCTCGATGTGGTCGAGCGACAGGGCAAGCAGTGGCGTGTGACGGGCCCGGTCAACGCGTTCCTGGCTGATCCGGCCCAGATGGCTCTGCGCTGCGTCGCGGTGACCACCTCAGGGATCGTCTACGGCAGCCGCGAGCGCCCCGACCCGAGCGAAGTCCTCCCCTCGAAGGTCATCGACATCCTCTGCGCACGAGCGATCGAACGGTTCGATGAGGCCTCCGGGGTACTCGCGATGCGAGAAGCCGGGATCAGCTAGCGGCCCGCACCCGCGAGCGCCTCTACCGCCTCGATTGCCTGCGAGGGTGCCGGTCGTAACCAACTCCGGCTGGAGCGGGTGCTGCCACCCGATCAGTACAGACAGTCGCTCATCTGAACCTCCAAGCAGGTTGCGGGCGGTGAGTGGTGAGCGCTCGCCATCGACCCACTGACGATGCTCAGCCGTCAGTCAGGTCTCGAAGAGGTGCTCTCGGAGCTGGGGGATGAACATCAGGTCAGCCCAGTCGCAGGCGTCGACGACGGCGAGCATCTCGTCGAGCCGGAATGGTGACTCGCCTCGCATCCGCCGGTGCAGCGTCTCAGGCGCGATCCCGGCGGTGAGTCCGAGTTCGGTCTGGTTCATCGACTGCTCAACCAGGGCCTGACGTACGGCCGCGGCGAACTCGTGGCACACGATCGCCTGCGCCCGCAGCCGCCGGGCGGACTCATCAGTGGCCGGCTTCCAGGAGATCTGGCCGGCGTGCCCGAACCGCTGCGGCCCGTCGATCCAGTCCCGGGGAGCGCTCACCGCCCTGTCGTAGCCCCAATAGCCGCGTCCACGAACACCAAGACGCGCTCAGGCGCGTCTGCCCGCGAGTCTTCGCGCCCGGCGACCGACCTGGGATCGCCGCGCCGTCACAGACGTCGCCATGAAACGAACAACCAGACGGCTCCGGCATCAGCCGTCGACTTCCTCCAGCGGCTGTCAGACCCCCTCGCTATGGTCGACAACGAACAGACGTTCGATCTCTCGGCGGATCGGTTCAGCCGAGGAGGCCCTCGACATGACAGTCCAAGCACAGCTGGGCACTACCACCCACCGGCTCATCGCCGCCGCTCTCGCCGATGGCCTCGGCGACGCCGACATCGCCGCCCTTGCGGCCAAGGTGTGGCCGAGTGCCCCGACCGGAACCGGTCACGCCTGGGCGCTACGCCAGAAGGCCATTAGCGGCGCCTGCGGCTACCTGAACCGGCTCCGCCCCACCGGGTGCACCCTCATCGGCGCCGAGGTCCCCCTCACCGGGGCCCGAGCCGACCTCGTCTGGCAGACACCGACGTCGAGGGTGTTCATCGACGAGATCAAGACCGGGACCGTCGAACTCGACGACCCCACCCTCGCCGCCCAGTTCGCCCGCCTCGCCGGCGGCGGGCAGGTCGCCTGGGGCGAGTCGTTCGCCGGGGTGCGCCTGTGTGCGCTGAGACTGCGCCGCCTGTCGGGCTTCTACACGGTGAGCGGCGGCCGCCTCGTCGCTTGTGACACCCAGGAGGGATGGCGATGAGCTTCGACGAGATCGTCGCCGGGATCGCCTTGGTTCCGGTCCGCCTCGGCGAGAACGAGGTCGCCCAGCTGATCGCCGAGGTCCTCGATACCCGAGGTGCGCTCGACGAGGTGTCGATCATGCGTCTGCGGGAGCACACCGGCTGGTCCCGGTCGAGCCTGTACCAGCTCGCCAAGACGATCCGCCGTAGTGCCGACCCGGTCGAGCTCGGCCCCGACGCCACGTTCCTCGACGCTCTCGCTGCGAACGGGGCTGGGGCGATGGTGTTCGACGAGCTGGCGATCGGGATGTTGATCGCCGCCGGGTCGATGCGCCGGTTCCGTCAGGAGGTCATCGACGCCGGCTACCCGATGCTCTCGGAGCCGCAGCTGTCGAGGCGCCTGAACCGGGCGGCGACCCCGCACATGCGGGAACTGCTCCGCCGTGGTTACCGGAACCGGTTCCGGAACTCGTTGCGGTTGCGGCGCAGCGACGGCAGCTGCAACGACGTGTGGGAGCTCGATGAGTTCACCCTCGACCTCGTCACCCTCGCCCAGGTCCCCGACGCCACAACCGAGGTCGACGACCTCAAAGGCGAGCGGATCGAACCGATCGTCGTCGAGGTCGGTGAGCGCACCCGCCCGAACCGTCCGTGCAAGCCGAGCGTGTCCCTGCTCGTCGATGCCCGCTCGAGGGCGATCGTCGAGTTCATGGTCCTCGACCATGCAGCGACCCAGGCCGACACGATCGCCATGCTCGCCACAGCAGCCAGGGTCCGCCGTGCCTCCGACGGCACCGGCCGCATCACCGGCGGGATGCCCCAGCTGGTTGTCACCGACCAGGGCGGGGCGTTCTGTGGCCAGCTCGTCCGGGGTGTCCTCGACGAGCTCGGCCCGGGGCTCAGCCCGAACGTCGGCTACTACCCGCTCGGGAAGGGCAAGGTCGAACGGGCCGGCCAGACGATCCAGAACCGCGTCACCGCCTGCATGCCCGGCGCGCTCTCCCAGCTGGAGCGCAAGGACCGCAAGGACCTGATGTCGATGGACCCGTCGTACTGGCTGTCGTTCGAGCAGGCCGTCACCGTGGTCACCGACGCCATCGCCGCCTACAACGCCACCCCGCACTCGGCGCACGGGTGGGCACCCATGGACCTGTACCTCGAAGAGATGGCCGACGCCGAACGCCTCGTCGTCGCCGACGAGTACCTGGCGTCTCTGCTGCTGCCCGCACCCCGGGCCGGGTCCCGCAAGGTGCACAGCGACGGCCTCCACGTGTTCGACCACCGGGACTACATCGATCCGGCTCTGGCGCCGCTCGTCGGCAAGACCGTCAACGTGCGGGTCATGCACCACAGGACCGATCTGGTGGCGGTCTTCCACCGCAAGGAGTTCGTGTGCTTCGCCAAGCGGGCACCGCACATGGACAAGGCTGAGCGGGAAGCGGTCATGGCGACGTGGCGCAGCGACGAGTCGCTGTTCAACAAGGGCGTGTCGAAGGCGAAGTCGCTGCTTCAGGCGGTCCGAGAGGAGATGGGCGACAGCGGCGAGCCGGTGAACCTGGTGAAGGCCGCCGCCACCTTTGTGGAGGCCGGCATCGACGCACTCGAAGCACCGCTGGAGGCGCCGCCGACCCCGGCCCGGCACCGCAAGGCGGTTCGCCGGGGCCTACCCACTCCCCACGAGCTCGCCGAGAAGGTCCCGGTGCGGGCCCGTCCGCAGCCGGCGATCGATCCCTACGACATCCTCGAAGCCGACCTCGACGAGCAGTACGGGGAGGGGGCGTGAACGCCACTGCCTACGGCCCGCACTTCAAGAGCCTCCGAGATGTCCCCGACGTCGGGGTCGTCGAGACCCACGACATGAAGGCGGTCCGCACCCACATCCGCCGGTCGTTCAAGAACCGCACCGTCGCTGTCATCACCGGTCGGGTCGGGAGCGGCAAGAGCTTCGCTGTCGCCAGGGCCGCAGGGAGGGTCGAGACCGAGACCGACGCCGAGGTCGTGTGGGTGGAGATGGTCAGCGCCGGTTCGGACAAGGAGCAGCTCGCCGCACTGTGGCGCCAGCTGACCGGGTCGAGCCCTGCACCCAAGGCGACCGCCGGAGACATCCGTGACGGGTTGAACGATGCGTTCGCCGAACGGCCCCGCCTGTTGATCCTCGACGAAGCCCAGCACGCACGGTCGTCGCTGCTGCGCCAGCTGCGCTGGTTCGGTGACCGCACCGACGCCGACTTCGGGCTCGTCCTCGCCGGCACCCCCGACCTGCGCTCGAAGATGCCGAGGGAGATCGAATCGAGATGCGACGGCGACGTCGAGATGCACTCGATCGCCGACAACGAGGCGGCCACGGTCCTCGCCGCTCTCCACCCGATCTTCGCCGCCGCCGACCCGGCGTTGCTGGCGACGCTCAACCACACCAGGGCCCGAGGGAGCTTCCGGTGGTGGGCGAAGTTCCTCGGGCGGGCCTACACGATGCTGCCCCGCCTCGGCGGCGAGCTCACCCCGGAGACGGTCAGCGCCATCGGCGCCGACCTTCGCAACGGGTGACCACGAACGTGACCACGAACGAGATGACGAACCCGATGACGATGACGAAGGCGATCACGACGTGAACGTCCACGAAGAGCACGAAGAGCACGAAGAGCACGAAGAGCAGGGAGACCACGTCGATGCGCACTGCGGCCAGCGAGCGGCCGGCAGCCGGCGGGCGGGCGACGAGCGGGCGGGCGGCGAGCGGCGGCCGGTGGTGGTCGTTGCTGCCCCCACCCGTCAGACGCTTCGCACCCTCGCTGCGGTCGCCGGCACCTCGTCGACGCTCGTGTGTGTCGATGTGGCCCCGAACCCGACACGTCCTGACATCGACGAAGCGATCCTCGTCGGCCTCGGCAAGAACCCGAAGCTGACGAACACGACCGCCGCCAGAGGACCCCAAGCACTCGGCTGGCTGACCGTGTCTGAGCGGACCGACTTCGTCGTCGCTGACGTCGAGGCGATGCGAGTCCGTCAGCTCGACGACCTCGTCGCCGACATCTCCGGCGCCGGGAAACGGCCGTGGCTTGTCATCCACGCCCACAGCGAGATGACGTCGAAGAAGATCGAGGGCTACGTCGAGCGCTACGACGCCGACCTCGCCAGCCTCGACGACTTCGTCGCAGCGTTCCCGCCCGTCCCCGTCCCGCCACCGGTCGAGCAGCCGGCGGGTCTGGCGATCGTCCCCCGAGTCGACGGGGTCATGTTCCGGCGAGCAGTCCGAGACCTTCTCGACCCGGACGACGCCGCAGCCGTCGACGCCTGCTTCACCGCAGCGGTCGCCGACATGGTCACCGAACTCGAAGGTCTCGACGGCAAGGCCAAGTCACGCCAGTTCGCCCGCTCGCTGCACAAGCGCCTCGACTGGACCGCCGACCCCGAGGAGTTCATCGTCGCCGTCCGAGCCGCCCAGGTCGCCGGCCTGCGCTGCGGATGGCTCGTCACCGTCGACCCTGTCCGACTGGAAGGCGCCATCCGCTCCTACCCCCGGCGGGCCCACACGAACGTCGACGGCTGGTGGGAAGCCCTCGACGGCTACCGGGACCCCGAGGTCGGGTTCGTCGCCGCCATGTACATCGCCGGCGCCGACCCCGACGAACTCCCAGCCATCACCACCGGCGACATCTGCGACCTGGGCGACGGGCGAGTGAGCGTCCGGGCAGGCGAGCGAGTGTTCGACCTGGCCGGGCCCGGCGCACGCTTCGCCACCGTCGCCCGCATCGTCCGGATCCTCGCCCACGGGCCAGGCGCACAGGTCCTCGCCAACCACCGCTCACCGAAGGTGACGCCCGCCCACGTCCGGTCACTCGTCCGCACCCCCGTCGAGGTCGGATGCCGATACGCCACCGAACCCGTTCAGACCACCCAGCTCGAAGGATCGAAGTGGCTCGAACGACACGGGATCACGATCACGAAGCTCACCTACACGCCCACAACCAAGCAGGCCGCATGAACGCCCCGATCACCGGCCGCCCGGCCCGCTGGACGAACCCGCCCATCATCGACGCCGCCTTCGTCGCTGCCCGACGCCTCGAACTCGGCATGTCCCGAGAGGCGCTCGCCGCAGCTGTGGGCGTGGCACAGCTGTCGGTGGCGACGTTCGAGGGTGGCGGCGCCCAGAGCCACCTCACTCTCGGGTTCGTCGCCGATCTGGCCGCCGCTCTCGCCGTCGACGTCGCCGACCTGATCGCCGCCGATGCCGGGGACGAGCACGGTGATGCCGAGGCCGAGGCCGAGGCCGAGGTCGTGGCCGTCAAGCCCACGCCCGAGGACCAGGCCAACGCCAAGCACAAGGCCAAGGTCATGGCGGTCGAGCCCAAGGCCAAGGCCAAGGTCATGGCGGTCGAGCCCAAGGCCAAGCACAAGGCCAAGGTGATGGCCACCACCACCACCGCCACCGCCGAGGCCGACGCCGACGCCGACGCCGACGACGCTGACGACGAGGCCGAGGCCGAGGCCGAGGCCGACATGATGACGACCACGGACGTCGCTGAGGTCGGCCGCCTGGTGGCGATAGTCGGCCCGGTTCATGTCGATGCGCTGGCGGAGGCTTTGGGGTGGACGCTCGCCCGGGTGCTCGTCGGCCTCGATGGGCTCGACTCCCATGTCGCCGGCGCCGGCCAGCGCGTCCACTGGTCGGGTCCAAACGTCGTCGCTCTCGTGCCGGTCGCCGGGGACCGGGCCGGTCTGGAGACAGCGACCCGCCGGGCGTTCTCGACGTCAGGGCTGATGACCTCTGAGGCCCAGGTGCTGTTCGAGCTCATCGGCCGCCCCGCTGGGGTCCGGGCGACGACGCTGCCGGCGATGCCGTTCAACCGGCTGAGGGCCGCCGGGCTCGCCGAGGTCGATGGTGAGAGCGAAACCCGCACCGCCGGGATCGCAAACCTCAGCGACGAGGGACGGTTCGCACTGTGCGTCCGGGAGGGATCCTTCCGAGGTCGGGCGGCGGGGCCGCCCTAGATGAGCGGCGGGCGCTCTCTCGTGGCGGCATGGGCGGCCATGGCAGCAAGCAACGCGTCGTTCCACGGTCGTCGGAGCTTCTCGATCTCTCGCCGTTCCTTCCTGCCGAGCCCTCCGAGGTCCCGAAGCAGGTCGAAGACGGTCGTCAGATGCTGTGGGAGCTCCTCGATCGGAACCGAAGCTGCCTCGACAAGTATCTGGGTTGCCGTCGTCGGGTCGACGCCTTTGTCGAGCAGCCTCAGGAGTTCGCGGGCATCCTTCTCGCCCTTCTCACTTGCGTGCCTGTCGAGGAGAGCTGCGAACTTCGAGATGGTGTGAGCCTCGATGGTCAAGAGCTGCCACTTGGTCTGATCGAGTGTCTCGGCGTAGTCGGCGAGCACCTCTACCCGAAGCATGAGCTTGGATCCGAGCTTCGAC
The DNA here is from genome assembly GCA_965279255.1 of Acidimicrobiales bacterium. Taxonomy (GTDB): domain Bacteria; phylum Actinomycetota; class Acidimicrobiia; order Acidimicrobiales; family Acidimicrobilacustridaceae; genus CAMFLJ01. Next base: position 1,855,187 of record OZ257146.1, on the reverse strand, counting down.
TCGTGCGGGATGTACACGTCGACATGTACTCCCTCGACCACGCCTCGGCCCTTCCGTCCCGGCAAGTGCGTCGATGTCGAGTACCCCTCGACCACGTCAGGGATCTTTGACCGGACGGTGTCGGAGCCGATGATCAGGTCGATGTCGTGGCTGATGTCGCCCTCGACGCGAAGGAACGTGGCCCAGCCGCCGATGAGGATCGACGGGTCGAGTGCGTCGCCGAGGTAGTCGAGAACGAAGTAGAGGTGCTCGGCGTCGAGGGGGCTTCGGTCAGGCAACGCTGGGTTCTTCCTTGGCCCAGTCATCAACGCTGAACCAGGCCCTCCAGAGCGCACGCCGGAACTCGCTGGCCTGCCAGCCGGGCTGAGCAAACAGGTCCGCATAGGTCTGTGCCTTGCTCGTGTACCCGTCCGGCCAGGACCAGAGAGTCCGATCGTCAGCGAGCAGCACGAGAGCGCCGTCGCCCTCGGGGAGCATGCTGAGCTCGGTGTGGCCAGGTACGTAGACGATGGCGGGGCCGTGATCCGCGATTGTGTTGGTCCCGCCAAGGTGGTGAGCGGCGGCGCGGGTGCCGCCGATCGCGTACGCGGGAACCGTCTCGAGTAGCTCCGTAGCGGCCTCGAACGTCGTCCGGCGGGCAGACGTGAGAGCTCGCCGCGACGACAAGATCATGAGCAGGCGTTCAGGGTCGGTGGTCCCAAAGCCGCCGGCAGGGTAGCGAGTCACGGCTCCGATTGACGCTGACTTCCCGACCACCTTGTACGCGAGCTTTTCCCCGACGCCCGCAGTGATTGCGAGGTCGCCAACGCTCCTCCACGTCCGGCGGCCGTCGAGAGCAGAGTCAACGAGAGTTCTGAGGACGACGTCAGTCGCTTGCATCGGAGTCCCACCTTTGTCACTCACGAGATGGACTCTACTAAAAGGTAGAAACGAAATCTACTGATTAGTGGAATCATTCTCTACTGATTAGTAGAACTCACTGTGCGGCGCAGTTGGGTAGACGCCAGCAGCATGCGGGTCGTAAGCAACGAGCGCAGCCTCCGCACGGGTGGCAGCGTGCCTCGACGGCCAGAGCTACCGGTGGCAGCGCGTCGAGCCGGCAGCGCTACCGGCCGTGCGGGCAACCTTCGGCGACAGCTGGCCGGGGACGCACAGCACCCGGGACGAGCTCGCCGGTCTCGTCGCTGCGGTCGGCGCCGCCACCCGCTCGCAGACCCGAACGTGCGCATCCCGGGTGGGGGAACCTCCGCAGAGCAGGCAACGCCGGTCTGGCCGGGACTACTGAAAACCACCCGCTGGACTGATGAAAACGCGGTCCCTGGACTGCGCAAACACCGAGCTCTGGACAACGCAAAGTCTCAGGTGCTGGGCCCGAGGACGGGCAACCAGAACCGTTCGACGTAGGCGGACCGGGGGTCGTGGCCGAGCTCGTCGATGACGGGGTCGGGCCACGGCTCCACGGAGACGGTGGGGATCGGGAACACGGGATCGGTGGTGAGCGGCACGGAGGCTCCTCGAGGTGGCTGCGGTTTCCCGCCGGCAGCGGCGACGAGTGCACGTGAGCGGCAGCAGGACCTCGACTGCACGTTCATGTCATCTCGTGATGTTTCATGCACTCTGCCGCGCGATGGTGCCGTGGTCAAGGGCCACGTCCTGGGCAGGAGGTCGCCTCGGCGAGGCCGGTGCTTGCGGACGGGGGTTCGTTCGGCCCATCCGCGTCACCCATATGGCGGTTTCGGCCGGAACGGCTGGATTCGACGGCGGCACCGGTCGACCATGCCCCTATGGGTATCTCGATGACCACCGACCACGGCCGCCGGGTCGCGTGGACGCGGGCCCTGGCGGTGTCCGTGCTCGTCGTCGGCCTGCTGGTGGCGGCCGGAGCGTCGTGGTTCCGCTACACCGTGGTCCATGACCGCGAGTCGGCGACGGTCGATGCCACCGCCGCCAACGTCCAGACGATCGTGGCGACCCAGCTCGCCCGTCAGGACGACCTCCTCGACACCCTCGCCGGCGTGGTGTCGGCGGTGCCGGGCATGACGAACGCGCAGTTCGCCGAGTGGTACTCGACCGCCCGGATCGAGGAGCGGTTCCCCGGAGGGCTCGGCGTCCTCTACATCGAGCGCGTACCGGCCGATCGACTCACCGCCTTCTCCGCCCTCGAGACCGACGACCCGATCACCGGGCTGGCATCGACGGGCGACTTCGTCGTGGTCCCCGAACGGCAGGCCGCCGAGTACTGCCTGACCCGCCTCGGCGTGTGGGAGGTCAGCGAGGTGGCGGGCTTCCAGATCCCCGCCGGGCTCGACTTCTGTGCGCCGGAGATCGTCCCGGGAACGGCATCGTCCACCCCGCTCGTGATCGCCGAGGCGACCGACGAGGCGGGGCCGACGATCGTCCCGCTGGCGCAGCTGACCCCCGGCGTCCTGGCTGAGTTCCTCCCGGTCTACGCGGGCGGCGATGTCCCCGCCACGGTCGAGGAGCGTCGAGCGAGGGTGCAGGGATGGGTCGCGGCGTCGTTCGACGCCGACGTCCTGGCCGAGCTGGCGGTCGCCGGCCAGCCCCATCTCGCGGTCGCGGTCGACCAGACCACGCAGGCAGGGGTGGAGCGGGTCGCCGAAGCCGGTGACGCGGGTGGCGGGTCGCTGGTCGTCGAGACCCTCCCCGTGTCGGACGACGGCAGCTGGACGGTGACCGTGAGCCAACCGACGGCCCGCGGCAGCATCAGCCCGCTGACCCAGGCCCTCATCGTGTTCGTCGGCGCGGCACTCATCAGCGTGCTGGTGTTCGCACTCATCCTGGTCTTGGGCACCGGCCGGGAGCGCGCGCTGGCGATGGTGGAGGAGAAGACAGAGGAGCTCGAGTACCAGGCTCTGCACGACACCCTCACCGGCCTGCCCAACCGGGCGCTGATCCTCGATCGGGCCTCGCAGATGCTCGCCCGCCAGGAGCGGACCGGCTCTGCGGTGGCGGCGCTCTTCGTCGACCTCGACGACTTCAAGGCCGTGAACGACCGCTACGGCCACGCCGCCGGCGACGCCTTCCTCCGCTCGGTCGCCGAGCGCATCGACTCGCTCTTCCGCGGCTCCGACACCGTCGGTCGCCTCGGTGGGGACGAGTTCGTCGTGCTGCTCGAGGGCGCGCCCGCGTCGGAGGGCGCCGAGTCGGCAGCCCAGCGGATCCTCGACGTGCTCGCCGAGCCGGTGGAGCTTGACGGCATCACCGTGCCCGTCTCGTGCTCGGTCGGGGTGGCGACCGGTCCACGGGCCAGCGCCGACGACCTGCTCCATGATGCGGACGTCGCGATGTACCGGGCGAAGGTGGGCGGCAAGAGCGGCTACGCCGTGTTCTCCGCCGACCGTGATGGCGAGGCGAAGGGGGGTGTCGGAGTACGATCGGGGGCCTGATGTCGGCCTCCGTCCTCGCCATCGTCCCCGCCCTCAACGAGGAGGCGACGGTCGCCGCCGTGGTGCACGCGATCCGCACCGACCTCGGCGCCGACGTGCTCGTGGTCGACGACGGCTCCACCGACGCGACCTCGGCCAAGGCCATCGCCGCGGGCGCGCAGGTGGCCCGGCACCCCTTCAACCTCGGGGTCGGCGCGGCGCTGCGCACCGGGTTCCGGTACGCCGACGAGCGGGACTACCTGATCGCCATCCAGGTCGACGCCGACGGCCAGCACGTCGCCACCGAGGCCCACACCCTGCTCGAGCTCGTGCGGTCCGGCGCGGCCGACGTCGCCGTCGGCTCCCGCTTCGCCGACGGCTCCGGCGAGTACGGGGTCGGGGCCATGCGCCGGTTCAGCATGCGGGTGCTGTCGCGCATCGTCTCCCGTCGTCTCGGCACCCGCATCACCGACACCACCAGCGGCTTCCGGGCCTTCGGGCGGGTGGCCATCGAGCGCTACGCCCAGGCCTATCCGACCGCCTACCTGTCCGACACGGTCGAGGCCCTGCTCCTGACGAAGGACTGGGGGCTGACCGTGGTCGAGGTGCCGGTCGCCATGCGCGAGCGCATGGGTGGCCAGGCGTCGAACAACGCGCTCAAGAGCATCTACCACCTGTGCCGGCTGATGCTCGTCATCGCCATGCACCCGCTGCGTCGGCCGTTGGCGGGGGGCACCGCCCGATGAAGCTCGAGCTCGTCCTGCTCATCGCCGTCGTGGTCATCCTGGCCGTCGTCATCGAGGTCGTTCGCCGCCGCCGCCTCTCCGAGAGCTACGCCCTGCTCTGGATCGGCGTCGCCGTCGTCGGCTCGCTGCTGGCGCTGGCCCGGCCGCTCGTCGACCGCCTCTCCAACGCCATCGGCATCGTGTACGGCACGAGCCTCGTGTTTGCGCTGGCGATCCTGTTCCTGCTCATCGTGTGCATCAACCTCTCCATGCACGTGAGCCGCCTCGAGCAGCGGGTGGAGACCCTCGCCCAGGAGCTCGCGCTGCGCGACGTCCAGGGTGGCGACCCCGGGCCGGTCGACCTCGACACCGCCGCCCCGACCGACGCCGTCGCCGACGCGACCGCGGCCCCCGATCCGGCTGCGCCCGGCGAGGATCCCGGCCCCCGGTCGTGAGCCGGCTCGACCCCGAGCCCGCCGGCCTCGCCGACGCGCTGGCGCTGATGGCCGACGCCCGGTCGGTGGCGGTCCTCACCGGCGCGGGCATCAGCACCGACTCCGGGATCCCCGACTTCCGCGGCCCGAACGGGGTCTGGACCCGCAACCCCGGGGCCGAGAAGCGGTCCACCATCCAGCACTACGTCGCCGACCCCGAGGTGCGCCGCCAGGCCTGGCAGATCCGCCTCGAGTCCGAGATGTGGCAGGCCCGGCCCAACGCCGGGCACCTCGCCCTGAGCGAGCTCCACGCCCAGGGCCGGCTGCACACGCTGGTCACCCAGAACATCGACGGCCTTCACGTCGAGGCCGGGGTGCCCGAGGCCAAGGTGGTCGAGGTCCACGGCACGGTGCACCGCTACGAGTGCGTCGACTGCGGTGCTCGCGGCCCGATGGGCGACGCCCTGGCCCGGGCGCGGGCGGGGGAGGACGACCCACCCTGCGAGATCTGCGGCGGCATCCTCAAGTCGGCCACCGTGATGTTCGGCCAGTCGCTCGACCCGATGGCGCTGCTGCGGGCCGAGGAGGCCGCGGTCGGCGCCGAGGTCCTGCTGGCGGTGGGCACCAGCCTCACGGTGTACCCCGTGGCGGGGATGGTGCCCCAGGCGGTCGGGGTCGGCCGTCCGGTGATCATCGTGAACGCCGAGGAGACGCCCTTCGACCACCTGGCCCACGCCGTGGTGCGGGGCTCGACCAGCGAGGTGCTCCCGCTGCTGGTGGCCGCCCACCCGTAGGCGAACCCACACCCCCCGGGGTGTGAGGTAGCGGAATATCCGACCGCTTGGGTAGGGTTTTCCTCCTTGCTCGACCCCACGCCGCGGCCCCGAACCCGGCTCGAACCCGAAGGCACCGCGATGGCTACGTTCCGCGACCTCCTCTCCCAGACGAAGGCCGAGATCCGCGAGATCACCCCGGCCGACGCCGATGTCCGCCGCGACACCGAGCCCGACACGGTGTTCCTCGACGTGCGTGAGCCCGACGAGTTCGAGCAGGGGGCGATCCCCGGCTCGGTGTACATCCCCCGCGGCCACCTCGAGGCCCAGGTCGAGAGCCGCATCCCGCAGCGCGACACGCCCGTCGTGGTGTTCTGCGCCGGTGGCGTGCGCTCCGCGTTCGCGGCCAAGACCCTCGGCGAGCTCGGTTACACCGACGTCGTCTCGATGAGCGGTGGGTTCAACCAGTGGAAGGACCAGGGCCGCGAGTGGAAGGCGCCGCGCACCCTCGACGCCGCCCAGCGCAACCGCTACCAGCGCCACCTGCTGCTTCCCGAGGTCGGCGACGAGGGCCAGTTGAAGCTGCTCGACGCCAAGGTGCTGCTGCTCGGCGCCGGTGGCCTCGGCTCGCCGGCGGCTCTGTACCTGGCCGCCGCCGGTGTCGGCACCATCGGCATCATCGACATGGACGTCGTCGACGAGTCCAACCTCCAGCGCCAGATCATCCACAACATCGACCGCGTCGGGATGCGCAAGGTCGACTCGGCCAAGGAGACGCTGAACAAGCTGAACCCCGAGGTGAACGTGATCACCCACGACACCCGCCTCGACGCCGGCAACGTCATGGAGCTGCTGTCGCAGTACGACCTCGTGGTCGACGGCGCCGACAACTTCCCCAGCCGCTACCTCCTCAACGACGCCTCGCTGAAGACCGGCACGCCGGTCGTGCACGGCTCGATCTTCCGCTTCGAGGGCCAGGTCACCGTGTTCAAGCCCCACGACGGGCCCTGCTACCGGTGCTTCCTGCCCGAGCCGCCCCCGCCGGAGCTGGCCCCCTCGTGCGCCGAAGCCGGCGTGCTCGGCGTGCTGCCCGGCATCATCGGCTCCATCCAGGCGATCGAGGCCATCAAGTCGATCCTCGACCTCGGTGACTCGCTGTCGGGCCGCCTGCTCGCCTACGACAGCCTCGAGCAGTCGTTCATGACCTACAAGATCCGCCGTGACCCGAACTGCCCGGCGTGCTCGATCGACCCGGCCGACCTGGTGATCGCCGAGTACGACCAGTTCTGCATGCCCCACCCGGTGCCGGCCCACGCCTGAACCGGTCGTCGCCCCGTCGGCGGCACCCCACGATCACGAGGAGGCGGCACCGGGGGAGCACCCCGGTGCCGCCTCCTCCGCGTACCGCACTGGTACCGTCGCCGCACTGGGCGGAGTGCTCGACGCGCGGTTCCGCGCGCCTTCGCTCGAGGTTCTTCTCTGATGCCCCTCCCCCCGACCAACTCCCGCCCTGCTCGCCGGCGCCGCTCGACGCTCGGCGTCCTGGCCGCCGTGGCGTTGGCCCTCGTGGCCACCGCCTGCATGCCACCGCTGGTGGACCCGCCGACCTCGGGCAAGAACTTCGGCCAGGGCCCGCTCGAGGCCGTGTACGACGCCGCCTCGGCCAAGGCCTCCTGCGGGCTCACGCCGATCCAGCTCTCCGCCATGATGATGGCGATCACCTACGGCGAGGCCGGGGGGCCGGTGCCGTCGCCGATGACCCTCTCCCGCTGGGACAACGTGGGCGTCAGCGCCAGCAACGCCAACCTCTTCGCCTTCGGGCAGACCACGGGCCCCTACGTCAACGCCTTCTTCAGCCCCGGCATCGGGATGTGGCAGTTCGACTCCGCCGGGGGCTGGCCGTTCAGCGCCGCCGGCGCCATCGACTCGGTGACCTCGGCCAACCAGGCAGCCACCACCATCTCGTACCGCTGGTGCAACGCCCCGACCAACCAGCAGACCAGCGAGGCCGCCCGCCGCAAGTACGCGTGGGGCCCCTGGTTCGGCTGCAGCAGCGGCACCCCGTCGCCCTGCGAGGCCGTCTACGCCTCGCTCGCCTCGGGCGACAAGCTCAACACCGCGTTCGACGCCTCGGTGACCCGCTACGGCGGCATGCAGCAGCGCACGTGCAACGTCGCCGGGCTGGGTGACGGGCTCAGTTGCTGGTACGTCAACCCGTCGCTGGCCCAGGGCTCGAAGGGCTGGACCGGAGGCACCTACAACGGCACGAGCTCCGGGGTCACCCCGCTGCCCAAGCCCTTCTACGTGGTCGAGGCCAACGGCCGGGAGTACCGCATCTGGCTGCCGGCCGACACCGGTTACGACATCGGCATCACCGCGTCGAAGCCCATCACCTCCAACGCCCGCACGTCGTTGACCTGGTCGAGCTCGGCCGCCCTCTGCGACGTCACCGCCGCACGAGGGCTGTGCCAGGGCCGCATCGCCCAGACCCCTTCCGGGCCGAAGGTGGCCGATCCCTTCGGCAGCCTCGACGGGGCCAAGGCCGCCGCCGACCGCACGGTCACGGTCAACGGTTGGGCGATCGACCCCGACACCAACGACCCGGTCTCGGTCCACGTGTACCTCGACGGTGGCTACGTCACGGCCCTGAGCGCCAACCAGAGCCGCCCCGACGTCGGCACCGCCGTGCCCGGCTACGGCGACCTCCACGGCTACCGCACCGTGCTGAGCGGGGTCACCCCGGGCGCCCACCAGGTCTGCACCTACGCCATCAACATCGGCCCCTACGGCACGACGAACCCGCAGCTCGGGTGCACCTCGGTCACGGTCCCGGGTGAGCCGTTCGGCAACCTCGAGTCGGCGACAGCGGCGCCTGCCGGTGCGCGGGTCACCGGCTGGGCGATCGACCCGGACACCTCCGCTCCGCTCGACGTGCACGTGTACGTCGACGGCGCCTGGGCCGGCGCGGTGACCGCCTCCGCCCAGCGACCCGACATCGCGGCCGTCTACCCCTGGGCCGGCGCCGCCCACGGCTACGACACCGTCGTGCCGACGTCCGGCGGCAGCCACCAGGTCTGCACCTACGGCATCAACATCGGGCCCACCGGCACCCAGAACGTGAAGCTCGGGTGTGCCACCGTCGTGGTCGACGGGTCGCCGCTCGGCTCCCTCGACGCGGCGTTCGCCACCGCTGGAGGCGTGTCGGTCCGTGGCTGGGCCTTCGACCCCGACACCAGCGCCGCCACCGTGCAGGTGCGCATCGACGGCGGCGCACCGGTCGCCGTGGCGACCACGGTCGCCCGCACCGACGTCGGCGCCGTCTTCCCCGGACGCGGTGACGCTCACGGCTTCGAGGCGGTCGTCCCCGCGGCCCCCGGCGCCCACCAGGTGTGCGCGAGCGTCCCGAACGAGGGCTCCACCGGCTCCACCCTCTCGCTCGGCTGCCGCACGATCACCGTGCTCGGGGGCGTGCCGTTCGGCAACGTCGACGCGGTCACCCGTGGCTCCGGCACGGCCCGCATCGAGGGGTGGTCGATCGATCCCGACATCACCGGCCCGGTGCAGATCCACGTCTACGTCAACGGCGCGTGGGCGGGGTGGGCCAACGCCGACGCCCTCCGCTCCGACGTGGGCTTCGCCTACCCCGGGTACGGCATCGCCCACGGCATCGACCTCACCGTCACCGTGCCCACCGGCGCCGCCGAGGTGTGCGTCTACGCCATCGACGTCGTCTCCGCCCGGTCCAACCCGTTGCTCGGTTGCCGGCGGGTGTGACATGGGGGCCGTCGGAGGGTCCCTGCTAGACAGGGCCGTGTGAAGGGACTCATCCTCTCCGGCGGTGCCGGCACCCGTTTGCGACCGATCACCCACACCAGCGCCAAGCAGCTGGTGCCGGTGGCCAACAAGCCGATCCTGTTCTACGGCATCGAGGACATGGTCGAGGCCGGGATCACCGAGATCGGCATCATCACGGGCGAGACCGGCCCGGAGATCCGCGAGGCGGTCGGCGACGGCTCCCGCTGGGGCGCCGAGGTCACCTACATCCCCCAGGACGCACCGCTGGGCCTGGCCCACTGCGTGCTCATCGCCCGCGACTTCCTCGGCGACGACGACTTCGTGATGTACCTCGGCGACAACCTCCTGCGCCAGGGCATCGCCGAGTTCGTGGAGACCTTCGAGGCCGACCGGCGCTCGAGCTCCACGCCGACCCTGGGCGGCACCACCGTGGCCCCCTCGGCGCAGATCCTCCTGGCCCGGGTCGCCGACCCGCAGCGCTTCGGCGTCGCCGAGATCGGCCCCGACGGCGAGGTCGTGCGCCTGGTCGAGAAGCCCGACGACCCGCCCTCCGACCTGGCCCTCGTCGGCGTCTACCTCTTCGACCCGAGCATCCACGAAGCCGTCGCCACCATCGACCCGTCGCCCCGGGGCGAGCTCGAGATCACCGACGCCATCCAGTGGCTCATCGACCACGGCCACCGCGTGCGCCACGAGGTCCTCGACGGCTGGTGGAAGGACACCGGGAAGCTCCAGCCACTGCTCGAGGGCAACCGGCTCGTGCTCGAGACCATCGAGCCCGAGGTGCGCGGCAGCGTCGACGCCGACTCCGTCCTCGACGGCCGCGTCGTCATCGAGGACGGTGCCGAGATCGTGAACTCCACGGTGCGCGGGCCCGCCATCATCGGCGAGCGCACCCGGGTCGTGAACAGCTACATCGGGCCGTTCACGTCGATCTACCACGACTGCGAGATCGTGAACTCCGAGCTCGAGCACTCGGTCGTGCTCGAGGAGTCCAAGGTCATCGACATCGCCCGCATCGCCGATTCGCTGATCGGCAAGCAGGTCGAGGTCCGCCGGTCGGAGACCCGCCCCCACGCCACCCGGCTGATGGTGGGCGATCACTCCGTCGTCGACCTGGCCTGACCCGGGGCGACCGCCCCCACGAGCGCGGCACCCCTACCGTCGACGAGACCGGCCCACCTGCTCAGGTCGTCGCGCCTCGGTGCCGATGACTGGGTGAGTCCCCGCGCCCCGATCTCGGAGTCCTCTCCCCATGGCAGCACCCCCTTCCCCCGGATCCGACAGCCTCCTGCGGCGGGGGGTGCGCCGAGCCACCCTCGTCGTGGCCCTCGCCATCGCCTCCGTGGTGCTCATGGCCGGATCGGCGTCCGCCCTGCTCACCGGGGTCGACGTGGCCAGCTACCAGCACCCGGGCGGCGCCCCGATCGACTGGCAGGCCGTCCGCGACGCCGGCCACTCCTTCGCCTTCATCAAGGCCACGGAGAACGCGAACTACACCAACCCGTACTTCGCGGCCGACTGGGCCGCGGCGGGCAACGCCGGGCTCTACCGCGGCGCCTACCACTTCGCCCGCCCCGCGCTGCCGCTCAGCACCGCGGTCGACCAGGCCCGCTACTTCGTTTCGCGCACCGGCTCCATGACCGGCGCCCTCGACCTCCCGGGCGTCCTCGACCTCGAGGCCACCGGCGGGCTCGGGCAGAGCGACCTGGCGGCCTGGACCCGGGCATGGCTGGGTGAGGTCCAGCGCCTCACCGGCAAGGCCCCGATCGTCTACGTCGGGTACTACTTCTGGCGCGACAACGTCGGGAACCCGACCGACATCGGCGCCAACTACCGGCTCTGGCTGCCGAGCTACCCGAGCGATCCGAACTCCACCACGTTCCGCCCGCTCGTCCCGGCCGGCTGGAGCACCTGGACCTTCTGGCAGTACACCAGCACCGGCACGGTGCCCGGCATCCCGGGGTCGGTCGACGTCAACCGCTACTGCTGCGACGCCGGCAACCTCGCCGCCCTGGGCGGCAGCGGTGTCGGGGCCGGCAACCCCTTCGGCAACCTCGAGTCGGCCGACCGAGTCCCCGGCTCCGTCACCGTGCAGGGCTGGGCGATCGACCCGGACACCACCGGCAGCGTGGCCGTCCACGTCTACGTCGACGGGGCCTGGGCCGGGCAGACGACGGCCAACGTGGCCCGCTCCGACGTCGGTGCCGCCTTCCCCGGTTGGAACGCCAACCACGGCTTCGCCATGAACGTGCCCGTCGGCCCCGGTGACCACCGGGTCTGCGCCTACGCCATCAACGTCGCCAGCGGGTCGACCAACCCCGCCCTCGGTTGCCAGACGGTCGTGGGCAACCCGCTCGGCAGCCTCGACTCGGTGGCCTCCACCTCCGCCGGCCAGCTCACGGTCTCGGGCTGGGCCATCGACCCGGACACCAGCTCGGCGATCCCGATCGACATCTACGTCGACGGGGCCATGGCCGGACGGTTCCCGACCGGCGTGTCCCGCCCCGACGTCTCCCAGGTGTTCGCCTCGGGCACGAACGCCGGCTACCAGGCGGCGATCCCGGCGGTGCCCGCCGGGTCGCACGAGGTGTGCGCCTACGCCATCAACGTGGGCAGCGGGACCAAGAACCCGAACCTCGGGTGCCGCACCGTGACCGTCCTCGGCGGCGACCCCGCCGGCAGCCTCGAGCGGGTCGATCCCGGCGTCGGCGGCGTCCGCATCCAGGGCTGGGCGCTCGACGTCGACACGTCCGCCCCGGTCGACGTGCACCTCTACGTCGACGGGAACTGGGCGGGGGCGACCACCGCGAACGTCTCCCGCAGCGACGTCGGTGCGGCCTTCCCGCTCATGGGCGCCCGACGCGGCTTCGCCCTCGACCTGAAGATGTCGAGTGGTGCCCACCAGGTCTGCGCCTACGCCATCAACGTGGGCGCGGGGTCCACCAACCCCAAGCTCGGCTGCCAGTCGGTGACGGTCTCGGCCGCTCCCGTTGGGAACTTCGAGGAGGCCGGGCGCATCTACGACATCCTCGTGGTGAAGGGCTGGGCGATCGACCCCGACACCAACGCCCCCGTGGCGGTGAAGGTCCGCGTCGACGGCGTCGACGTCCAGACCGGCACCGCCAACCTGGACCGGCCCGACGTCGGGGCGTACTTCCCGGGCTACGGCAGCGCCCACGGGTTCCAGCAGGTCGTGTTCTCGACGCCCGGGCCGCACACGGTCTGCGTGGTGGCGGTGAACGCCGGAGCCGGCACGCAGGACACCGTGCTGGGGTGCCGCACGATGTAGCCGGGGGAGCGCCGGGGGTGGAGCCTCCGTCGTCTACCCTCGTGGTCCGCCCGAACAGTGAGGTTTCCGAGCGTTGGCCACAGTCACTCCCTCAGACACGATCCACGGCGTCCACATCGTGGACCCACAGATCCACGGTGACGAGCGGGGGTTCTTCGTCGAGACCTACCGCCGGGAGTGGTTCCCACAGGGCCGGGAGATGATCCAGGGCAACCGGGGTGATCGCCAGGCCGGTGCCATCGTGGGTCTGCACTACCACCTCCACCAGGCCGACTACTGGTACGTCCCCTACGGCACCGCCCGCGTCGTGCTCCACGACCTGCGGGTCGGCTCGCCCACCGACGGCGCCACCCAGTGGCTAGACCTCGGCCGCCAGGCCGACGGCACCCATTCGCACCGCGGCGTGTTCATCCCGCCGGGCGTCGCCCACGGCTTCGCCGCCCTCACCGACATGACGATCACCTATCTCGTCGACGGCTACTACAACCCGACCGACGAGCTCGGCGTGGCGTGGGACGACCCCGAGATCGCCGCCGACTGGGGCGTCACCGACCCGATCCTGTCCGGTCGTGACCAGGCCAACCCGAGTCGCGCCGAGATCGAGCCGCAGTGGCGGCCCCACATCGGCCTGCGGCCCTGATCCCCGCTCCTGCCTGAGAGGTCCTGCTGCCATGAAGCTGTTCGTCACCGGCGCGGCCGGGTTCATCGGAACCAACTACGTCCGCCACGTGCTCGCCACCACCGACGACGAGGTCACCGTCTACGACGCCCTGACCTACGCCGGCAACCTGTCGAGCCTCGCCGACATCGCCGACGACCCCCGGTACACGTTCGTGCAGGGCGACATCTGCGACCGTGAGGCCGTGGCGGCGGCGATGGCCGGCCATGACGCCGTGGTCCACTTCGCCGCCGAGAGCCACGTCGACCGCTCGATCGTCGATCCCGACACCTTCGTGCGCACCAACTGCCTCGGCACCAACGTGATGTGCGACGTCGCCCGCCACATCGAGGTCGACCGCTTCCTGCACATCTCGACCGACGAGGTCTACGGCTCGATCGAGGAGGGCTCGTTCGTCGAGACCGACCGCCTCGGCCCGCGCTCGCCCTACTCCTCCTCGAAGGCCGGCTCCGACCTCATCGCCCTCTCCTACGAGGAGACCTACGGCCTGCCGGTCGTGGTCACCCGGTCGTCGAACAACTTCGGGCCGTACCAGTTCCCCGAGAAGGTCATCCCGCTGTTCGTGACCAACCTGCTCGACGGCCGCAAGGTCCCGCTCTACGGCGACGGGCTCAACATCCGCGACTGGATCTACGTCGAGGACAACTGCTCCGGCGTCGACATGGTGCTGCGCAAGGGCGAGATCGGCGAGGTCTACAACATCGGTGGCGGCAACGAGACCACCAACCGCGAGCTCACCGAGAAGGTGCTCGCCCTGTGCGGTGCCGGCGACGAGATGATCGAGTACGTCGAGGACCGCCTCGGGCACGACCGCCGCTACTCCATCGACTGCTCCAAGGCGCGGGCGCTCGGCTGGGCCCCGGCCCGCACCCTCGACGAGGCGCTGGCCGCCACCGTCGAGTGGTACCGGGACAACCGGTCCTGGTGGGAACCCCTGAAGGGCTGACGGCGTGCGCGTCCTGATCACGGGGGCCGGCGGCCAGGTCGGCAGCGAGCTCGTCGCCGCGTTCGGTGCCGACGCCCACCACGAGGTCGTCGGTGTCGATCACGCCACCGTCGACGTCGCCGACCGCGATGCGGTGCTGGGCGCCATCACGTCGTTCCGGCCCGATGCGGTCGTGCACCCGGCGGCGTGGACCGCCGTCGACGCCTGCGAGGGCGACCCCGACCGGGCGTTCCTCGTGAACGCGCTGGGCACCCGCCACGTGGTCGAGGGGGCCCGCCGGGTCGGCGCCCCGGTGTTCTACGTGTCGACCGACTACGTCTTCGACGGCACCAAGGACTCGCCCTACCTCGAGTGGGACGACGTCTCGCCCCGCTCGGTGTACGGCGCCTCGAAGCTGGCCGGGGAGCGCGAGCTCGATGCCGGCTCCACCGTCATCCGCACGTCGTGGGTGTGCGGCTTCCACGGCGGGAACATGGTCAAGACCATCCTGCGCCTGGCCGGTGAGCACGACACCCTCTCGTTCGTCGACGACCAGCGGGGCCACCCCACCTTCGCCGACGACCTGGCCGCGATGATCAAGCGCCTGGTCGTCGAGCGCCGTCCCGGCACGTTCCACGTCACCAACCAGGGCGCGGTGAGCTGGTACGAGTTCGCCCGTGAGGTGCTGATCGCCTCCGGGCAGGACCCTGATCGGGTGAAGCCGGTCGCCACCGCCGACCTGCAGCCGCCGCGACCGGCGCCCCGTCCGGCCAACTCGGTGCTCGACAACGCCGCCCTCCGGCTGTCCGGAGTGCCCTTGCTCGACGACTTCCGCGTGCCGTTGGCCCGGCTGGTGGGACGCCTCGGCGCCTGACCGGGTGCGAGTAGGGTCGAAGGCGTCGGGCCGGGCGAGTGACCCGTCCCCGACGTGACCATGTGACCCGGCGAGGACGAGGTGATCAGTTGTCTCAGCGATCCAGCACCGGCCCGGGCCGACGGGACCCTGCTCGATGACGCCTGAGTCACCTGTTCCGCCGGAAGGCCCCGACGACGGCTCGGAGTGGTCCAGCTCCACGCTGCGCGCCACCCTCGACTCCATCGACGCCGCGTCGAGCTACGCCGACTGGGTCGTGTCGCACGCCGACCCGGTGCTGGGCGACCTCGTGCTGGAGATCGGGGCGGGCGTCGGCACGCTGACGCCCCGCCTGCTGAGCAGCGGTGGCCCCGGGCGCACCGTGCACGCCTGTGAGCCCGATCCCGTGCTCGCCGGCGTCCTTGCCGAGCGCTTCGCCGATGACCCCCAGGTCGTGGTCGAGCAGCGGCCGGTCCAGGACCTTCCCGACACGACCGCCTTCGACTCGGCGGTGTTCGTGAACGTGCTCGAGCACATCCCCGACGACGTCGACGCCCTCGCCGCCGCCTTCCGGGTGCTGCGCCCGGGCGGCCACGTCTACGTGTACTCGCCGGCGTTCGAGCTGCTTATGAGCCCGTTCGACCGCGAGATCGGGCACTGCCGCCGCTACCGCCTGCCCGAGCTCGGCGACAAGGCCCGCCGGGCCGGCTTCGAGGTCGAGACGCTGCGCTACGCCAACCTGCCCGGCTGGTTCGCCTGGCTGCTCGTCGCCCGGGTCCTGGGCAAGAACCCCACCGACGGCGGCCTCGCCGGGGTCTACGACCGCCGCTTCGTGCCCGCCACCCGGTGGGTCGAGGCGAGGGTCAAGCCGCCCTTCGGCCAGTCCGCCCTGCTCGTGGCCCGGAAGCCGTGACCGTGCCGACGGCGGCTGAGCCCTGCCTCAGCGTGGTGATGCCCTGCTACAACGAGGCATCCTCCGTGGCCGCATGCCTGGAGGCCGTGCTGGCCAGCCCGTACGTCGCCGAGGTGCTGGTGATCGACGACTGCTCGTCCGACCGCAGCGCCGCCATCGTGGGCGAGCTCGCCGCCGACGACGACCGGATCCGGCTCCACCGCCACCTCGTCAACCAGGGCAAGGGGGCCGCCCTCCACACCGGCTTCGCTCTGGCCACCCAGCCCTTCGTGATCGTGCAGGACGCCGACCTCGAGTACGACCCCGCCGAGTACGGCGCCCTGCTCGGGCCGCTGCTCGACGGCCACGCCGACGTCGTGTACGGCTCCCGGTTCCTCGGGGGCCGTCCCCACCGCGTCCTCTACTTCTGGCACACGGTCGGCAACCGGTTCCTGACCATGGTCTCGAACGCCTTCACCGACCTGAACCTCACCGACATGGAGACCTGTTACAAGGTGTTCCGGCGCGAGGTCCTCGACAGCCTCGAGCTCGAGGAGAAGCGGTTCGGCATCGAGCCGGAGATCACCGCCAAGGTCGCGGGTGGCGGGTGGCGGGTGTATGAGATCGGGATCTCCTACGACGGTCGCACCTACGACGAGGGCAAGAAGATCGGCTGGCGTGACGGGGTCAGGGCGGTCTACTGCATCGTGCGGTACTCCCCGCTGCTCGCCCGCCGCCGTCGCTCCCGCTGACCGTGGAGCCGAGGGTCGCCCTTCGGGCCGGGGGCCGGGTGTACGGTCCCCGCGACCCGCGGGTCGGAGCATCCGTATGAGACGACATGTGACACGAATCGCCCTGCAGGCCCGGCAGACGCTGCCCGAGGGCACCGGCGTGGTCGGTGCCGGCCTGGCCGTGGCCGCCATCACCTCGTACGTCTTCGTCATCATCGCCCTCAATGCCCTCCAGGGCGACGCCAAGGCCGCGTTCAGCGCCTACTGGGCCGTGATCTTCGTGGCCGGCCCCGGCTTCTTCCTCCCGTTGGAGCAGGAGGTCGGGCGGGCCCTCGCCCACCGTCGGGCCCAGGGCCTCGGTGGCGGGCCGCTGGTCCATCGCGCCGCCCGGCTCGGCGGCATCATCACCGCGGTGATGGTGGTGGGGTCGCTGGCCTTCACCTCGCTGCTGAACGGGCAGCTCTACCACGGCGACATGTGGTTCGTGCCCGCCCTCGCCGTCGGCCTCGTCGGGTTCTACGTCATGCACCTCTCCCGCGGCGTGCTCGCCGGCGAGGGTCGCTTCCGGGCCTACGGCCTGCTCATCGGGGCCGAGGGCGTGATCCGCCTCGTGGGCGGCCTCGTGCTGGCCGGCGCCGGGGTCCATCGGGCCGGCGGCTACGCCATGGTGCTGGCCCTGGCCCCCTTCCTCGCCGCCGCCGTCGCCCTGCGGGGCCAGAAGGGGCTGCTCAAGCCCGGACCGGCGGCGCCCTACAGCGAGCTCTCGGCCTCGCTCGGTTGGCTCCTGCTCGGCTCGGTGCTCACCCAGATGCTCGCCTACTCGTCGCTGCTGGCCATCAACATCCTCTCCACCCCCGACGAGAAGGTCCTGGCCGCCGCCTTCGCCTCGGCGTTCTTCATCGCCCGGTTGCCCGTGCTCGCCTTCCAGGCCGTGCAGGGCACCCTCCTGCCCAAGCTGGCGGGGCTGGCCGGGTCGGGCCGCCACGACGAGTTCCGGCGCGGGGTGGCGAAGCTGCTCGGCGTCGTGGTCGGTGTCGCCGTGCTCGGCACGGTCCTCGCCGGCCTGCTCGGCCCGACCGTCGGCAAGATCCTCTTCGCCGACTTCAGCCTCAGCGCCGAGGGCCTGGCGCTGCTCGCCCTCGGCAGTGGGCTGTTCATCATCGCCCTCACCATGGCCCAGGCCCTGATGGCCCTCGGCGGCCACCGGTTCCAGGCGCTCGCCTGGGGCGTCGGCCTCCTCGTCTGCATCGGCGCCATGGCCGTGATCCCGGGCCTCGAGCTGCGGGTCGAGCTCGGCTTCGTGATCGGTGCCGCGGTCGCCGCGGTGGGGATGGCCGCCTTCACCTGGGCTCGCGTCTCCCGGGCGGGCGAGGGCTCCCTCGAGACCCTCATCGAGGCCATCGAGCACGAGCCCATCGAGATCTAGCCGGCCTGTCTCCGAGCGGCGCCGGTGCCACCGGGGGCCCGGGGGCGCCCGAGTAACCTCACCCGGATGCCCGCCGCCAGCCTCCCCGTGCGCGTCGTGGTGCTCAACTTCAACGGCGGCGAGCACACGCTGCGGTCGCTCCGCCATCTGCAGGCAACCGACTGGCCGGCCGGCGAGCTCGAGCTCATCTGCGTCGACAACGCCTCGAGCGACGGCAGCGTCGAGGCCATCACGGCCGAGATGCCCGACGTCGAGATCCGCCAGGTCGGCCGCAACGACGGGTTCCCGGCCAACAACCACGCCCTCCGCGACCTCGACGGCGTGCGCTACGTCGCGCTGGTGAACAACGACGCCTTCGTCGAGCCGGGTTGGCTGGAGCCGCTGGTCGCGGCGCTCGACGGCGACCTCGGTCTGGGTGCCGCCTGCCCCAAGCTGATCCTCGCCCCCCGCTTCACCGAGGTGGTCGTCGAGGCGCCCCGGTTCGACCCCGGACCGGCCGACCCCCGCCCGCTCGGCGTCATGGTCCGCGGGGCGCAGGTGGCCGGCGCCGACGTCTGGCGCGACACCCACGCCGGCGAGGGCGGCTACGGCCGTGAGGCCGACGGTGCCGGCACCTTCGAGTGGCTCGCCCCTCGGGGGGTGGTGCGCCTGCCGGTCCCCGACGATGCGAGCGAGACCGCGGGCGAGGTCTCGGCCACGCTGGTGCTGCAGGCCGCCCGTCCGGTCACCGTCACCGTCGACGGGGGAGCCGGGCCCCAGACCGTCGCCGTCGGCACCGACCCGACGCCGGTCACCGTGGCTCTGGCCGGTGAGCGCTTCGACGTGCTCAACAACGTCGGCTCCCAGGTCTTCGCCGACGGCGCGGGTGCCGACCGGGGCTGGCTCGTGCGCGACGACGGCCGCTACGACGAGCCCGTCGAGGTCTTCGCCTGGTGCGGCGGTGCGGTGCTGATGCGCCCCGAGTACCTCGCCGACGTCGGCCTCTTCGACGAGCGCTTCTTCCTCTACTACGAGGACACCGACCTCTCGTGGCGGGGCCGGGCCCGGGGCTGGCGCTACCGCACGGTGCCCTCGAGCCGGGTGCGTCACCTCCACGCCGCCAGCTCGGGCGAGGGCTCGGAGGTCTTCGCCTACCACGTCGAGCGGAACCGGCTCCTCATGCTGGTGAAGAACGCGCCGGCCCGACAGGCCCTCGCCCAGATCGTCCGCTACAAGCTGGTGACCCTCTCGTACGCTCGGCGCGACATCGTGCGGCCCCTGCTCGGGCGCCACCGGCCCCGGCCCACCGTGGTGCGCCGTCGGGTCGTGTCCTTCGTCGGGTTCCTCCGCCTCCTCGGCCCGATGCTCACCGACCGTCGGGCCCTCCGGCGCCGCCAGCAGGTCCCCGACGCCGAGCTCGCCCGCTGGTGGGTCCGCCGATGAAGGTCGCCGTCTACGACCGCTACTGGTCGACCGCGGGCGGAGGCGAGAAGTACGCCGGCGGGGTGGCCGAGGTGCTGAGCCGTGGCCACGACGTCACCCTCATCGCCCACGACGAGGTCGACACCGACTGGCTGGGCGAGCGGCTCGGCCTCGACCTCGGCCGCACCACGGTCACCGTCGTCGACGAGTGCGAGCCCCTCGACCGGGTCAGCGCCGGCTTCGACCTCCTGGTGAACGCGTCGTACCGCAGCCACGGTCGCAACGGGGCCCGCCACGGCATCTACATCGTCCACTTCCCCGACCGCCCGGGTGCCGACATGAGTGGGTGGCAGCGGGCGATGGCCGGTCGACTGCGGGGCTGGTCCGGCCCCGCCACCGGCCCGGTGCGCCCCATCGGCGGGTTCCACGAGCCCGACGTGATCCGCTGGCAGGAGGTGCGCTGGACCAACGGCCGTGGCGTCCTGCTGACCGAGCTCCCGCCCGGTCGCTCGGGGATGCTCCGGATCCGCCTGGGCCGCTTCGTGCCCGGTGGCGTAGACCGACCGGTGGCCGTCGAGGTCGACGGCGACGTCGTGGTCGAGGACGTCCTGCGGGCGCCCCGCTCGAAGCGTGAGGTCGTCGAGCCGATGGTGCTCTCCGTGCCGGTCCGGGGCCGTCCCGGTGGCTCCACCGTGGTGATCCGCAGCGAGGCCGGGGCGCCCCACGAGGTCACCGGCAACGGCGACCGTCGCCTCCTCGGGGTGCCGGTCGTGGGCCTGGGCTTCGGGCACGGAGGCCGCGCCGCGGTGCTGGCCCGGGCGTCGCTCGCCGGAGCCGAGCCGCCCGGTGTGGCCTGGCTCGACAGCTACGACCGGGTCGTGTCGAACTCCGCCTTCACCCGGCGCTTCGTCGAGCAGTGGTGGGAGCGCGAGAGCGATGTCCTCGAGCCGCCGGTGGGCCTGCGGGAGCCGGGGGAGAAGGCCCCGCTGATCCTGTCGGTGGGCCGCTTCTTCGCCCCCGGCCGAGGCCACGCCAAGAAGCAGTTGGAGATGGTCGAGGCGTTCCGTCGCCTGGGGCGGGCCGCCGACGGATGGGAGCTCCACCTGGTCGGCGGCTGCGGCCCCGAGGACGTGCCCTACCTCACCGAGGTGCGGGCGGCCGCCGAGGGCCTGCCGGTCGTCGTGCACGTCGACGCCACCGGGGCCGAGCTCGACCGGCTCTACCGCTCCGCCTCGATCTACTGGCACGCCACCGGCCTCGACGAGGACCTCGACGCCGATCCGGTGCGGGCCGAGCACTTCGGCATCACGACGGTCGAGGCCATGTCGGCGGGGGCGGTGCCGGTGGTCATCGCCGCGGGCGGCCAGCCCGAGATCGTGCGCGACGGCGTCGACGGACTGCTCTTCACCGACCTCGAGGGCCTGGTGAGCGCGACCCGGTCGCTGATCGCCGACCCGCAGAAGCGGGAGGGCCTGGCCACCTCGGCCCGGGCCCGGGCCGAGGGCTACGGCCTCGAGGCGTTCGGGGCCAGGCTCGAGGCGCTGGTGGCCGAGGTCGCCGGCGCCTGACCCTCGGCCGGCTCGATCGGGTCGGCCGGGTCGGTGGGATCGGTGGGATCGCCCACGGCCGTGGCGGCCACGAACACGGCCCATGCGGCGAACGCGGCGCCGCCGACGACGAGGGCGATGACGAGCACGGCGGGGCTGAGCGGCGGTCGCCACCCGTCGCGCCCGATGAAGTCGAAGAGGCCGGCCTGGGTGCCGGTGACGAAGCGCCGGAGGGTCGCGGCCTGCCCGATGAGCTGCCCGAAGACCCACAGGGCCCCGACGGCGGCGGTGATCGGCACGACCAGCCGCGGTCGCCACCACGAGGCCCGGCCGATGGTCCACGCCGCCAGGATCGGGATGCCGGCGGCGACGGGCAGCGAGTAGCGCCCCTGCCACACGGCGCCGACGTGGTGGTAGTTCAGCGCCTCGGGCACCACGGTGAACATCGCGGTGGCGGCCACGAGGGCGAGCAGCACGAGGCGCCGGCGCCACGTGCCCGCCACGACACCGGCCACGAGCACGCCACCCGAGAGCACGCTCCACACCGCGAGCAGGGCCGGGGGAGGGGGAGCCTCGAGGTATCCGAAGTAGCCGAACATCTGCCGGATCCGCCACACGACCTTCGAGAGCGACGTGCGCAGCGCCTCGGTGAGGGTGGCGTCGACCGGACCACCGGCCGCCGAGGACGGCGCCTTCGACCAGGCCAGGTAGGCGACCGAGAGGACGGTCAGCACCGCCACCACGATCGTCGCCGGGATCAGGCCCGGGGCCCGGCGCAGGCGGGAGAGGTCGCTGCGGCGAAGCGCCATCAGCAGCACGCAGGCCACGATGCCGACGGCGAGCACCGGCGAGAGGGTGCGCACCCCGACCAGGGCGCACATCGCGACCGCCAGGCGGACGATGTCGGCGCGGGTGGTGCGGCCGGAGGGGCGCACCACGGCCAGGGCGCAGGTCCACACCGCGAGCGAGGCGGCGATCTCCATGCCGCTCGGGTTGATGACCGACGCCACGTACACGGCCATCGGCGTGATGGCGATCAGGAGGCCGGCGACCACGATGCCCCCGCCGTCGGTGCGACGGGCACCGGCCAGGGCGAGCCCCACCAGCGCCGCCGCCACGGCGGCGCTGCTGAGACGCATGATCCAGAGCCCGGGCTCGGGGTCGAAGAACCGGGCGGGCCACCCCACGAGGGCGTAGTAGACGGGCGGGTACGTGCCGACGTAGCTGGTGGCGGTGGTGGTCTCGCCGGTCTCACCCGGGTCGGGGGCGCACCCGGCAGGAACCTGGGGGCGGAGGACGAAGCAGGAGTTCAGGACGCCGATGTCGGCGTAGCCGAAGGGGATCCGGAACTCGCTCTGGATGCCGTAGACCCAGGGCGGGCCGGCGGGGGTGGTGGCGGTGTCCTTGCCCCGGAGGTTGCCCTCGGCCACGGACACGGCCTTGACGGTCTGGGCCGGCTCGTCGGGCGCGCTCATCAGCGGCGACGAGAACGACCAGGTGGCCGCGACGACGAAGAACAGCACGGCCCCGATGATCCCGACGGCGGCGGTCGAGGCGAGGAGCGGTCGGTGGCGGGGGGTTCGGCTGTCCATGGCGAGGTCGCCGAAACGGTAGTGCGGGACGCGCTCCGGTCCCGTCCGGCCCCGGACGCCCCGGTCCGGAGGGGGCCCGCTGGTACGGTCGCCGCCATGTCGAGCGCCAACGTCGTGGTCGTGAGCGGCGATCCCGTCGGGCGCACCATGGCCGGTCCCGCCATCCGGGCCGTCGAGCTGGCCCGGGTGCTCGCGGGAGCCGGCCACCCGGTCACCCTCGCGGCCCCGTCGGGCAGCGACCCCTCGGCCTCGCCCGTGCCCACGGCCACCTGGTCGGGTCGGGGTGAGCTGGCCGGGCTCGTGGCCGACGCCGACGCCGTTCTGGTGTTCGCGCCGGTGCTCGCCGAGCACCTGTGGCTGGCCGATCTCGGCATCCCGCTGGTGGTCGACGCCTACGACCCCGGCCTGCTGGAGACCCTCGAGTCGCGCCGCGGCCAGCCGTTGAACGCCCAGCGCGACTGGGTGGCCGCCGCGTCCCGGCACCTCGTGGCCCCGCTGGCGGTGGCCGACGTGGTGCTGGTGGCGAGCGACCGGCAGCGCCACCTCGTGCTCGGGCTGCTGGCCGGGGCCGGCCGCCTCAGCCCGCGGGTGCTGGCCGAGGACCCGACCCTCGAGCAGCTCGTCCGAGTGGTGCCGTTCGGGGTGTCGTCCACGCCGGTGCCCGAGGGGCCTTCGCCGCTGCGCCGCCCCGACGGCCCGTTCGGGCCCGACGCCTTCGTGGCCCTCTGGGGTGGCGGGCTCTACCCGTGGCTCGATCCGGTCGCCCTGGTCGAGGCGATCGCCCTCACCGCCGACGCCCGGGTGTCGGCGATGTTCCTCGCCGGGCCCCACCCCACGCCGGCCGTGGGCGAGATGCCCCTGGTCGAGGTGGCGCGACGGCGGGCGGCGGAGCTCGGCGTGCTCGGCGACCGGGTGGCGTTCGCCGACCGCTGGGTGCCCTACGACGAGCGGGGCCTCTGGCTGGCCGACGCCGACGTCGGCGTGTCGCTCCACACCCGTCACGTCGAGACCGAGCTGTCGTTCCGCACCCGGATCCTCGACTACTTCTGGGCCGGGCTGCCTGTCGTCTGCACGGGGGGCGACGTGCTGGCCGAGCTCGTCGCCGCCGACGACCTGGGCATCGTGGTCGATCCGGGCGACGTCACGGGCCTGGCCGGGGCCCTCGACGCCCTCGCCGGTGCCGACGACGCCGAGCGGGAGGCCCGACGGCAGCGAACGGCCGCCGTCGCGGCCCGTCTGAGCTGGGCGAGAGCGGCCGAACCGCTCTTGGAGGCATGTGCCACACCTCGCCTCGCGGCCGACCGCAGAGTGGAAGAACCCCAGGCCAGAGGCCCTGTCGCGGCCCTCCGGCGCGTGGTCCGGGTGGCACGGAGCGGCGGGGGCTGACTGGTACCCTCGTCGGGCGCCTCACCCCCGAAGGGATGCAGTGACAGCCGTCAAAGAGCTCTGGTCGTACCGGAACCTCATCTACAACCTCGCCCAGCGAGAGCTGAGGTCCCGCTACAAGAAGAGCGTCCTCGGATGGGCCTGGTCGCTCATCAACCCGGCCTCGACGCTGCTCATCTTCAGCTTCGTCTTCGGGGTGCTGTTCAAGTCCCCGGCACCCGAGACCGGCGGCAGCAACACGACGAGCTTCGCCCTGTACCTGTTCTGCGGCCTGGTGGTCTGGAACTTCTTCAACGGCACCCTCACCGGCTCGATCTCGTCGCTCCAGGCGTCGGGCCCGTTGCTCAACAAGGTGTACTTCCCGCCGGCGTGCCCGCCCATCGCCAACATGTTCACGGTGCTCCTGCAGGCCTGCATCGAGGGCGGCATCCTCATCGTGATCATGCTGGTGCTCGGCAACGTCAGCGTCACCTTCCTGCTCTTCCCGGTGCTGCTGGTGTTCGTCGGCCTCTTCGGCCTCGGCCTCGGCATGGTGGCGGCCGTCTACAACGTCTACCTGCGCGACGTGAACTACCTGGTGGCGGTGGGCATGAACGTGCTCTTCTACGCCACGCCGATCGTCTACAACATCAGCCAGGTGCAGGAGGCGGTCCCCGCCTGGGTCTTCAACATCTACGAGAAGAACCCCCTGGTGCACTACGTCGGTTGGTCCCGCGACGCGTTCTACCTGCTGAAGTGGCCCACCTGGACCTCCTTCGGCGGGGCGGCCCTCGCCGCGGTCGTCACCTTCGCCCTGGGTGCCTGGATCTTCACCCGCAAGGCCCGCAACGTCATCGAGGAGCTCTGATGGGCGACACACCTGCCATCAGGGTCGACGACGTCGCCAAGCGGTTCCGCCTCTACAACGAGCGCGCCGGCTCGATGAAGGAGCTCGTCACCAAGCGCCGCCTCGGCCGCTACAGCGACTTCTGGGCCGTCGACGGCGTCTCGCTCGAGGTGCCCCACGGCTCGGTCTACGGGCTGGTCGGCCACAACGGCTCGGGCAAGTCCACGCTGCTCAAGATGATGGCCAACATCCTCAAGCCCACCCGGGGCTCGATCACCACCGACGGCCGCATCTCCGCCCTGCTCGAGCTCGGCGCCGGCTTCCACCCCGACCTGAGCGGCCGGGAGAACATCTACCTCAACGCCGCCATCCTCGGCCTGCGCCGGGCCGAGGTCGACAAGATCTTCGACGACATCGTCGAGTTCTCCGGCCTCAGCGAGTTCATCGACTCACCCGTGCGCCACTACTCGAGCGGCATGTTCGTGCGCCTCGGGTTCTCGGTGGCCGTGCACGTCGACCCCCAGATCCTCATCGTCGACGAGGTCATCGCGGTCGGCGACGAGGAGTTCCAGCGCCGCTGCTTCGAGCACCTCTACAAGCTGCGCAACAACGGCGTCACCATCGTCATGGTCACCCACAGCCTCAACCTGGTGCGCCAGATGTGCGACCGCGCCGCCTGGCTCGACCACGGCGTGCTGATGGCCGAGGGCAAGGCCGCCGACGTCGTGCACGAGTACGTCGACAAGGTCGACGCCGCCGAGAACGAGCGGCTCGAGGCCGCCGACAAGATCAAGGCCGAGCTCGACGCCGAGTTCGCCGACGCCGCCCGGCCGGTGGCCGTCACCCAGCGCCCGATCGTGCTCGGCGAGGTCGAGGCCCTCGACGGCGACCTGCGCTCCAGCCGGCTCTTCCACACCTTCGAGCCCATGACCGTGCGGGTGCACTACCAGTGCAAGCAGCCCATCGAGGACCCGCTCTTCTCCATGACGGTCGAGAGCCAGGCCGGCGTGCTCGTGGCGTGGCCGGGCATGCAGCCCACCCACCTGCCGGGTGAGATGCGCGACGGCTGGGGCCACGTCGACTACACGATCCCGAAGCTGGCGCTCGGCCCGGGCGAGTACAGCATGACCGTCGCCGTGCACGACCACGACGGCACCGCCGTGCTCGACAAGCGCGAGCGGGTGGTCACCTTCCGGGTGGCCACCGACGAGGCCGTCTTCGGTCTCGTCGACCTGATGGGCACGTGGAGCGGGATGATCCCCCGCGAGGAGGACCAGGCATGAGCGGCGACCCCATCCCGGCGAAGGCCCGCCTGCGGGGTGCCGCCGCCAAGGCCGCCCCTCCCGGCTCGTCGGCCCGGGCCGCCCTCCGGATGGCCCGCCAACTGGCACGCGACGGGGTCGGCTACCTGCCCCGCGCCCGTGCCCTGTGGCGGCTGGCCTCCGAGCCCGCCGCGGTCGAGCCGGCCTACGCCGACTGGCTGGCCCGCAACCGGGTCTCCGCGTCGCAGCTCACCACCCAGATCGACGCGTCGGTCGCCCACCCGCGCCCCTTCGTGGTCGAGATCGTGGTGGTCGCGCCCGCCGGCTCCGACGCCGACCTGCTCTCGCGCACGCTGGGGTCGCTCTCCGGGCAGACCTGGGCCGGATGGCGTGCCGTGGTGGTCGGTCCCGCCGACACCGCCACGGGCTCCGACCGTCGGGTCCGCGTCGCTGCAGCGGCCGCCGGGGCCGAGATGGCCGTGGCCGCGGGTGTCCTCGAGGACGGCGACCCCGCCGACCTGGTGGTCGTGCTCGACGCCGGCGACCTCGCCGAGCCCGACCTCGTCTACCAGCTCGTCTCCCGCGCCTGGGACGACCCCCGGGCCCGCCTCCTGCACTGGGACGACGACGTCCTCACCGCCGAGGGCACGCTCCGCGACCCGCGCTTCCGGCCGTCGTGGTCGCCCGACATCCTCTTCGGCGCCAACTACCTGGGTCGGTCCTTCGCCGTCCGGCGCGAGGCCCTGCTCGGCGCCGGCGGCCTCCGGTCCGAGCTCGGCGACGCCGCCTGGTGGGACCTCGTCCTGCGCCTCGGTCTCGGCCCCGACGACGTCGTGCGGGTGCCTCGGGTGCTCACCCACCTCCGGCGCCGCCCCGACGACCGACCCGACGGTGCGGTGGCCGTGCTCGAGGCCCACCTCGAGCGCCTCGGGCGCTCCGGCCGGATCGAGCCGGGCCCGGCGGGCTACCGCGTGCGGTGGGCCCTCGACGAGCCCCCTCACGTCACCGTCATCATCCCGACCCGCCACAACGTCGAGATGCTGTCGCGCTGCCTCCCCAGCCTCGCCGCCACCGACTACCCGTCGTTCGACGTGATCGTCATGGACAACGGCGGGCGCACCCCCGAGGCCGAGGCCTGGTACGCCGCCCACTCCGAAGGCCTCGACCTGCACGTGCGCTGGTGGGACGAGCAGCCGTTCAACTACTCGCGTGTGAACAACGTGGCCGCGGCCGACGCCCGCGGCGAGGTCATCGTCTTCCTCAACGACGACACCGACATGGTGTCGCCCGACTGGCTCACCGAGATGGTGGGCTGGGCGGTGCAGCCCGACATCGGCCTCGTCGGCCTCCAGCTCCTCGACGCCGAGGGCACCATCCAGCACGGCGGCGTCGTCATCGGCGTGAACGGCTTCGCCGACCACCTCTTCGTCGGGATGGAGCCCCACTCCGAGACGCTGCTCGGCCCCACCGACTGGTACCGCGACACCCTCTCGGTCACCGCCGCCTGTGTGGCGGTCGAGCGGTCGATCTTCGAGCGCGTCGGCGGCTTCGACGAGCGCTTCGTGCTCTGCGGCAGCGACGTCGTGCTCGGCCTCGACACCCGCTTCCTCGGCCTGCGCAACGTCGTCAGCCCCGCGGTCACCGTGCTGCACCTCGAGTCGGTCACCCGCGGCTCGACCGTGCCGGTCGGCGACTTCCACGCCAGCTACTGGCGCTACCAGAAGTACCTCCGCGGCGGCGATCCGTACTTCTCCCCGAACCTGGCCCGCCACACCGGCCGCCCGACCTTCCAGCCCGCCGGTGACCCGGGGCCCATGCCCCAGGTCGGCAGCGTGCTCGGCCGCGACTTCACCGTGTTCCGGCAGAAGGCCGACGAGTCCGAGTCGCTGTGGCTGTCCGACATCTGCCGGGCCGACGACCACACCGTCGACGCCGTCGAGGCCCTGCACGCCCGCACCGTGGGCCGGGCCGAGGTCCGCAGCGTCAACTGGTTCTTCCCCGACCTCGACAGCCCGTTCTACGGCGGCATCAACACCGCGCTGCGCATGGCCGACCAGATGCGGCGCGAGCACGGCATCGAGCAGCGCTTCGTCGTGATGGCGAACCCCAACGAGGAGTTCTTCCGCTCGGCGCTGCTCGCCGCCTTCCCCGACCTGGCCGACGCCCCGCTGACCTTCTACGGCGGTCCCACCGACCCGGCGCTCGACACCGTGCCCTACGCCGATGTCTCGATCGCCACGCTGTGGGTCACGGCCTACTCGGTGGCCCGGTTCCAGAACACGAGGCGGAAGTTCTACCTGATCCAGGACTTCGAGCCGCAGTTCTACCCGGCCGGCACGAACTACGCCCTCACCGAGGAGGGGTACCGCCTCGGGCTCTACGGGCTCTGCAACACCCAGCGCCTGCTCGACATCTACCAGCGCGACTACGACGGCGTCGGCGGGGCGTTCATGCCCGCCGTCGACCAGAGCGTGTTCCACGCCCGGGGCCGTCGTCCCCTGCGCCACGAGGGCCCCACGACCGTGTTCGTGTACGCCCGGCCCGGCCACTGGCGCAACTGCTGGGAGATGGCCTCGCTGGCCCTCACCCAGCTCAAGGACCGCATGGGCGACGATGTCCGCATCGTCACCGCCGGCTCGTGGGCCCGACCCGACGACCTCGGTGGCGGCATCGAGCACCTCGGGCTGCTCGACTACCGCGACACCGGCGAGCTCTACCGCAGCTGCGACGTGGGCGTGGCCCTCACCGTGTCGGCCCACCCGTCGTACCTGCCCCTCGAGCTGATGGCCTGCGGCCTGCCCGTGGTGGCCTTCGACAACCCGGCGGGCAACTGGATCATGGACCACGAGGAGAACTCGCTGCGCTGCCGCCAGACGGTCGACGGCCTCGCCGGTGCCCTCGAACGCCTGGTGGTCGACAGCGAGCTGCGCGAGCGGCTGGGCGCCGGGGCCGAGGCCACCATCGCCGAGCGCTTCTCCGACTGGCACAAGGCCTTCTCCGGGGTGCCCGACATCCTCGCCGACCCGGAGGGCTGGGTCGGCCCCGTCGACGCGAAGGGGCGGATCCTGTGAAGCAGTACCCACGCACCTTCTCCGACCACTCCTCCTACGGCTCGGCCCTGCGCCTGCTCGACGCCGCCGGCATCGCCGAGGGGGTCGTCCTCGACCTGGGCTGTGGCCGCAGCCCGCTCGCCGAGCCGTTGGCCGAGCGGGGCCTGACCCACGTCGGCTGCGACGTCGACGCCGCCGCGCTGGCCGACCTCGCCGAGCGCGGCTCGGAGACCCACGAGGTCAGCCTCCTCGCCACCGAGGACGACCTGCTCGCCCGCCTCACCGAGGTGCTCGCCGGTCGGCCGCTTGCCGCGGTGCTGGCCCTCGACGTGCTCGAGCACCTGCCCGAGCCCACGGCCACCCTGCTCGCCGTGCGCCGCCTGGTCCTCGATCAGGCCGCCCCGGCGCCTCTGGTCGTCAGCATCCCCAACGTGACCCACGTCGACGTCGGCGCCAAGCTCGTGCTCGGCCGCTGGGACGTCGATGACACCGGCCTCCTCGACGACACCCACCTCCGGTTCTTCGGCGAGCACGAGCTGGGTCGCCTCCTCACCACCGGCGGCTGGACCGTGGCCGCCACCGACGACGTCGAGCTGGCCGTGAGCGACCAGGCGTTCCCGAGCGACGCCCCGACGGTGCGCCGCGGCGCCCCGCTGCACGAGCTCCTGGCAACGGTGCGCGAGCGCTCCGACGCCCACGCCCGCACCTATCAGTTCGTGCGGCTCCTCACCCCGGTCGAGCCGGCCCGGGCGCCCTACCACCACGAGATCGACGAAGAACGCCCGCTGGTCGCCGCCGTGGTGCTCACTGGTCCGGGCACGCCCGCGCCCGACGCCCTCGTCGCCGACCTGGCCCGGCAGGACCCTCCCGTCGAGGTCACCGTCGTCGAGCGGGCCGGCCTCGACGACGCGCTGCGGGCCTGTGGCACCCGCTGGGTCGCCGTGCTCGACCCCGCCACGCGCCTGGCTCCCGACTGGTCGGCTCAGCTCCTCGCCCTGTCCGAGCTCGCCGTCGGCAAGGTGGTGCGCCTCGGCGGCGTGGTCGTCGCCGACGCCGCGCTCGCCGCGTTGCCCGCGGGTCCGGTCGACCCCACCGACCTGGCCGACAGCGAGCCGCTCGCCCCCGGCGCGTTCGATCCCCTGCATGCCGCCACGCCGTCGGCGGTGTCGATCGGCGCCTACCTGGTCCCCGTCGAGCTGGTCCGCGCCGCGGGGCTGCTTCCCGGCGACCCGCTGCCCATGGGGGCCGACCTCTCGCTCTGGATCGCCCGGGCCGTGCAGCTCGGCGGGCTCTTCGGCGCCGAGGCGGCCGTCGTCGTTGCCGCCCGCTCGTCGCTCTGCCCTCCGGGCGCCGATCAGGTCGTCACCGACGCCCTCGACGGCGAGCCGCTGCTGCTGCCCGCCGGCTCGGCCGGCCGCCTGGCCGACCTGCGCAGCCGGGTCGTGGCGGCGGAGGGCGCGCAGGCCGAGGCCGCCGACCGCGTCTGGTCGGCGGAGTACAAGGCCAGCCAGTACCGCGAGCACGTCGCCCGGCTCGAGCACGACCGCAACGCCGAGCTCGACGAGCTCGAGTACCTGCGGGCCATGGCCGCCCGGCGCCCCAGCCGGCGCGTGGCCGCCCTGCTGCGCAAGGCCGGCCTCCTGAGCTGACCGCTCTCTCGCCGCTCCCGCCTCTCCGACCAGGGAACCGGCGAGGTCAGCGGGATGTCGTCAGCGGTCGGTGAAGGCGTCGAGCAGCCGACGGGCCGCCCGGGTCGGGGCGAGGCGGCCCGAGGCGACCTCGGCCTCCACCGCGGGGAGGGCCTGGGCCACCACGGGGTCGGCCTTGAACCGCTCGAGCAGGGTGTCGCCCACCTCGCTCCAGAGCCACGCCGTGGCCTGCTCGGCGCGGGCCCGGGCGAGCTCGCCGTCGGTGCCCACGGCGGTGCAGAAGCGCTCGATCGCCTCCCACACCTCGGCGATGCCCGAGCCTGTGAGGGCCGAGACGGCGAGGACCTCGGTGGCCCAGGCGTCCCACTTGGGGCGCAGGAGGTGCACGGCGCTGGCGTAGTCGGCCCGGGTGCGCCCGGCGGCGGGGGCGAGGTCGCCGTCGGCCTTGTTCACGATGACCAGGTCGGCGAGCTCCATGATCCCGCGCTTGATGCCCTGGAGCTCGTCGCCGCCACCGGGGGCGACGAGCAGGGCGAACAGGTCGACCATGTCGGCGACCGCGACCTCCGACTGGCCGACGCCGATGGTCTCGACGAGCACGACGTCGAACCCGGCGGCCTCGCACAGCAGCATGGCCTCACGGGTGCGGCGGGCCACGCCGCCGAGGTGGCCGGAACCGGGGGAGGGGCGGATGAACGCCTCGGTGCGGTGGGACAGCTCGGCCATCCGGGTCTTGTCACCGAGGATCGAGCCGCCCGAGCGACGGCTCGAGGGGTCGACGGCCAGGACGGCGAGGCGGTGGCCCTCGTCGAGCACGTGGACCCCGAAGGCCTCGATGAAGGTCGACTTGCCCACGCCCGGAGGGCCGGAGATCCCGACCCTCGTCGAGCCGCCGGTGAGGGGCAGCAGGGCCTCGAGGATCTCGTCGGCGAGTTCGCGGTGGTCGGGCCGGGTGGACTCGGCCAGGGTGATGGCGCGGGCGAGCGCTCGGCGCTCGCCCGCACGGACGCCCTCGATCAGGAGGTCGGCTCGGTCAGGGGCCCGGGTCACGAGCCCGAGCGACGCTCGGAGACCAGGGCGAGGACCTTGCGGGCGGCGGTCGGGATGTTGGTCCCGGGGCCGAAGATGGCCGCCACGCCGGCGGCGGTGAGCATGTCGTAGTCCTGGGGCGGGATGACGCCGCCGCACACCACGACGATGTCGCCGGCGCCGGCCTTCTTCAGCTCGTCGATGAGCATCGGCACCAGGGTCTTGTGCCCGGCGGCCTGGCTGGACACGCCGACCACGTGGACGTCGTGCTCCACGGCATCTCGCGCCGCCTCGGCGGGGGTCTGGAAGAGCGGGCCCATGTCGACGTCGAAGCCGATGTCGGCGAAGGCGGTGGCGATCACCTTGGCCCCACGGTCGTGGCCGTCCTGGCCCATCTTGGCCACGAGGATCCGGGGGCGTCGCCCCTCGGCCGCGGCGAAGGCGTCGATCTCGCCCTGCAGCTCGGCGAAGTCCGCGTCGCCCTCGTAGGCCTTGCCGTACACGCCGGCGATCGTACGGGTCTCGGCGGTGTGGCGGCCGAACACGGCCTCCATGG
Source organism: Acidimicrobiales bacterium (assembly GCA_965279255.1). Classification (GTDB taxonomy): domain Bacteria; phylum Actinomycetota; class Acidimicrobiia; order Acidimicrobiales; family Acidimicrobilacustridaceae; genus CAMFLJ01. The sequence goes on along the minus strand of OZ257146.1, from coordinate 1,822,978 downwards.
CGTCGGAGATCTCGCCGAGGGTGGCGCGGGCCCGCGCCGCCTCGACCGCGAGGGCGAGGACGTTCCCGGTGCCGCGCGACCCCTCGGTCAGCGCGGCGAGCGCCGCCCGGCACGCGGCCTCGTCGCGGGTGGCGCGGATGCGGGCGAGCTTGGCGACCTGCTCCTCGCGCACCTTGGTGTTGTCGATGTCGAGCACGTCGACGGTCTCGACGTGCTCGGGGACGTACCTGTTCACGCCGACCACGACGTCCTCGCCCCGGTCGACGCGAGCCTGCTTGCGGGCGGCGGACTCCTCGATGCGCAGCTTGGGCATCCCGGTCTCGACCGCCTTGGTCATGCCGCCGAGCTCCTCGACCTCGCAGATGAGCTCCCAGGCCGCGTCGACGAGGTCCTGGGTGAGCGCCTCGACGTAGTAGCTGCCGCCGAGCGGGTCGACGGTGCGGGTCACGCCGGTCTCGTCGGCGACGATGAGCTGGGTGTTGCGGGCGATGCGGGCGCTGAAGTCGGTGGGGAGGCCGAGGGCCTCGTCGAAGGCGTTGGTGTGCAGGCTCTGGGTGCCGCCGAGCACCGCGGCGAGCGCCTCGATGGTCGTGCGCACCACGTTGTTGTACGGGTCCTGCTCGGTGAGCGACACGCCCGAGGTCTGGCAGTGGGTGCGCAGCATGAGCGACTGCGGCTTCTTCGGCTCGAACTCCGACATCACCCGGTGCCACAGCACCCGGGCGGCGCGCAGCTTGGCGACCTCCATGAAGAAGTCCATGCCGATGGCGAAGAAGAACGAGAGGCGCCCGGCGAAGGCGTCGACGTCGAGGCCGTTGGCGATGGCGGCCCGGACGTACTCCTTGCCGTCGGCGATGGTGAAGGCGAGCTCCTGCACCGCCGTCGCCCCGGCCTCCTGCATGTGGTAGCCGGAGATCGAGATGGAGTTGAACTTCGGCATGTCGCTGGCCGTGTAGCTGATGATGTCGGCCACGATCCGCATGCTGGGCGCCGGCGGATAGATGTAGGTGTTGCGAACCATGAACTCCTTGAGGATGTCGTTCTGGATCGTGCCGGCGAGCAGCGAGCGGTCGACGCCCTGCTCCTCACCGGCCACCACGAACATCGCCAGCACGGGGATGACGGCCCCGTTCATGGTCATGGAGACCGACATCTTGTCGAGGGGGATCCCGTCGAAGAGGATCTTCATGTCCTCGACGGAGTCGATGGCCACGCCGGCCTTGCCGACGTCGCCGACGACCTTGGGGTCGTCGGAGTCGTAGCCGCGGTGGGTGGCGAGGTCGAACGCCACCGACACGCCCTGCTGCCCGGCGGCCAGGTTGCGGCGGTAGAACGCGTTGGACTCCTCGGCGGTGGAGAAGCCGGCGTACTGGCGCACGGTCCACGGGCGGCCCGTGTACATCGTGGCCCGGGGGCCCCGCATGAACGGGGCGAAGCCGGGGAGGGTGTCGACGTTCTCGAGGCCCTCGAGGTCGGCCCCCGTGTAGAGCGGCTTCACGGCGATGCCCTCGGGGGTCACCGTGGTCAGCGAGGCGGGGTCGGCGCCCTTCAGATCCTTGGAGGCCGCGGCCGCCCAGTCGTCGAGGGTCTTCGGGGTCTCGTTCGGGGTGTCCACGGGCGCAAGACTAAGAGGCGGGCCTCGCGGGTGTCATGCTGACGCCGTGGCCCCCGCCCCGTTGCCCCCGCCCGAGACGGTGCTCGGCTTCGAGGCGGTGCACGTCACCTCCGACGACGGGGTCGTGCTGCTGCGGGGTGTCGACGTCGCGGTCCACCCCGGTCGCGTCACCGTGCTGACCGGGCCGTCGGGGGCCGGGAAGTCGACGCTGCTGCGGGTGGGCAACCGCCTGGAGGTCCCCTCGGCGGGTGTGGTGCGCTTCCACGGCACCGACACGAGCACCCTCGACCCCCGTGAGCTGCGGCGCCGGGTCGGCATGGTGTTCCAGAAGCCGGTGGTGTTCGGCGGCACGGTGCGCGACAACCTCCACGTCGCCGACCCCACGGCCGACGACGCCGCACTGGGCGTCGAGCTGCGGCGGGTGGGGCTCGACCCCGATCTGCTCGACCGGGTCGCCGACGACCTCTCCGGCGGTGAGGCCCAGCGGGTCTGTGTCGCCCGGGCGCTGCTCACCCGGCCCGAGGTGCTCCTGATGGACGAGCCGACCTCGGCGCTCGACCCCGACAACCGCCGCGGCATCGAGGCCCTGGCGCGGGAGCTGGCCGCCGAGGGCATCGGCATCCTGTGGGTCACCCACGACCTGGCCCAGGCGCGGCGCCTGGGCGACCAGCTGGTGGTGCTGGTCGGCGGCCGCAACGCCGACCCCGACGAGGCGGCGCGGTACCTCGCGTCCGGCGACAGGAAGGACGAACCATGAGCTCGACCCACATCGGTTGGGCGGGGCTGGCCGCCTCGCTCGTCCTGGTGGCGGTCGCCGTCGGCCTGTCGGGCTGGCAGCGGCTCCACCTCTCCCGATCGATCCTCTGGGCCTGCGCCCGGGCCGCGGTGCAGCTCTTCATCGTGGGCTGGGCGCTCAAGCTGGTGCTCGACCCCTCGGCCTCGGTGGCGTGGGCCTGGCTCTGGGTGGCGGTGATGGTCGCCTTCTCCGGCATCACCATCCGCAACCGCGCCCCCGAGGTGCCGGGCATCCTCGGGCTCGGCACCCTCGCCATGCTCGCCGTGGTGGCGGTGAGCCTGTCGGTCATCCTCGGCTTCGGGATGTTCCCGGTCGAGGGCCGCACGATCGTGCCGCTGGCCGGGATGATGATCGGCAACTCGATGACCGCCTCGGTGCTGGTGGGCCGCCGCATCGTGGGCGAGCTGAGCGACAAGCGCGCCGAGATCGAGGCCCGCCTCGCCCTCGGGCACTCGTGGCCCGACGCGGCCCGGCCCTACGTGCGCTCGGCCCTGCGCACCGGCCTCGTGCCCCAGATCGAGTCGACCAAGGCGGTCGGCCTGGTGTTCCTGCCCGGTGCGATGACCGGCCTGGTGCTGGCGGGGGTCGACGCCGGCGATGCCGTGTCGATCCAGCTGGCGATCATGTACCTGATCCTCGGCTCGGTGGCCACGAGCATCACCGTGATCGGCCTGGGCCTGACCCGGAAGCTGTTCACCCCCGACCACCGGCTGCGCCGCCTCGTGAGGGGGGTGGCATGAGCGGGGGAGCGGTCGCCGGGCGGGTGGTGGTGGTCGGGTCGTTGAACGTCGACCTGGTCGCCCGGGTCGAACGGCTGCCGCGCTCGGGTGAGACGGTCACCGGCTCCGACCTCGAGCGCACGCCCGGCGGCAAGGGACTCAACCAGGCCGTGGCCGCGGCCCGGGCCGGGGTGCCGGTCGTGATGATCGGCTCCGTCGGCGACGACGACCACGGGCGTTGGCTGCTTGACGTGGCCCGGGGCGACGGCATCGACGTGGGCTCGGTGGCGACGGTCGCCGCCGCCACGGGCACGGCGCTGATCACCGTGGGCCGCGAAGGCGCCAACACGATCGTCGTGTCACCCGGGGCCAACGGTGAGACGGGCAGCGGGGTCGTGGCGGCGCTGGCGTCGCTCGGGCTCGGCCCCGCCGACGTGGTGCTCGCCCAGGCCGAGATCCCGGCTCCGGCGGTGGTGGCCGCCCTGCAGGCCGGGCGGGTCGCCGGGGCCAGCACCATCGTGAACCAGGCCCCGTTCCGGCCCGTCGACGACGAGCTGTGGGGGCTGATCGACGTGCTGGTCGTGAACGAGACCGAGTTGGCCGAGCTGGTCGCCCGGCCCGGTGCGGGCGACCTCGTGGTCGACGAGGACGGTCCGGCCGGGGCCGCCCACGCCGCCGCCTCGGGCGCGGCGGGTGCCCTGCTGGCGTCGCGCCCCGGGCCGGGTGCCCTCGTCGTGACCCTCGGTCGTCACGGTGCCGTGGTGGTCTCCGCCGACGGGCGGTCGTCGTCGGTCGCCGGTCGGGCGGTCACCGCCGTCGACACCGTGGGGGCCGGCGACTGCCTCGCCGGGTGGCTCGCCGCGGGCGTGGCCGAGGGCCGGTCGCTCGACGCCGCCCTGGACCGGTCGGTCGTCGCCGCGTCGCTCGCCGTGCAGCGCACGGGCGCGGCCGCCGCCATGCCCGACGTCACCGAGGTCGACGCGGCCCGGTGACCCTTCCGGGGCCGGCCGGGCGCCGGTCCAGGCCCGGTCCGGGGGCCGGACTGGCGCCCGGTAGCCTGTGCGCCCATGGCGAAGCGCTTCGTGATCATCGGCGGGGGACCAGCGGGGAACACCGCTGCCACCCATGCCGCGCGCTACGGCGCCGAGGTCACGATGATCGAGAAGGACATCATCGGTGGCGCGGCCCACCTGTGGGACTGCATCCCCTCGAAGGCCATGATCGCCACCGGCGGCACCCTCGCCCGCATGGGCAAGGCCTCGGGCATGGGCCTCCAGAAGATCTCCGCCGACCTCGACCTCGAGGTCCTCTCGTCTCGCATCCAGTCGATCGAGGACCGCCTCGAGCACTCCACCACCCAGCTGCTCACCAGCCAGGGCGTCAACCTGATCAAGGGCACCGGCCGCCTCGTCGGCCCGCGCCAGGTGGCGGTCGACAGCGTCGACGGGCCCCTCGAGATCGAGGCCGACGTCGTGCTGCTGGCCACCGGCAGCCGGCCCCGCATCCCCGACTGGGCCGAGGCGGACGGCGAGCGCGTGCTCACCACCCGCGACGCCTACCCGCCCCCGGAGATGCCCGAGCACCTCGTCGTCGTCGGCTCCGGCGTCACCGGCGTGGAGTTCGTCCACATGTTCCGGTCGTTCGGCTGCGAGGTCACCCTCATCGTCAGCCGCCAGCAGGTCCTCCCGTCGAAGGACCCGGAGGTCGCCGCCGCCCTGGAGGACGACTTCATCGCCCGCGACGTGCGCCTGTTCAAGGGCGCCCGGGCCATCGGCGTCGAGAAGGAGGACGGTGCGGTCACCGTCGTCTGCGACGACGGCCGCCGGGCCCGGGGCACCCACGCCCTGCTGGCCATCGGATCCATCCCCAACTCCGAGAACCTCGGCCTCGACCTCGCCGGCGTCGAGCAGCGCAACGGCTACGTCGTGGTCGACCAGAACTGCGAGTCGACCGTGCCGGGCATCTACGCCGCGGGCGACCTCTCCGGGAAGCTGCCGCTGTCGTCGGTCGCCTCGATGCAGGGCCGCAAGATCGCGGAGCACGCCATGGGCCACCACGGCGGCATGCAGCACCGCAACCTCGACTACGACAAGGCCGCCTCCGCCATCTTCACGGTGCCCGAGATCGCCGACGTGGGCCTGGCCGAGGCCGACGCCTTCGCCGAGGGCCGCAAGATCCGCGTGACCAAGGTGCCGTTCTCGGCCAACGCCAAGGCCCTGATCGAGAACGACGTGCGGGGCTTCGTGAAGATCATCTCCGACCCCGCCACCGGTGTGATCCTCGGCGGTTCGATCGTGGGCCGCCGGGCCGCCGAGCTGATCTCGGTCATCGCCCTGGCCGTCACCGCCGGCCTCCGGGTCCAGGACATCTACGAGAGCCTGCTCGTGCACCCGACCCTCGCCGAGGCGCTCGCCGATGCCGCAGAGTGAGCCCGAGCCGGTGTCCGGCGAGCGTCGCCTCCCGAAGGCAGAGGACTTCCCCCGCACGGGGCCCTACAGCCTCGCCGCTCCCGGGCCGCGCTTCGGAGCGCGTGCGATCGACCTCGCCCTGATCTCGGTGCCGGCGCTGGTCGTCATCGCCGCCACCACCGAGACCGTGGCCGGCCAGACCCGGGTCGACGTGCCCACCTGGCTCCTGCCGGCCGTGGCGCTGTTCGGGTGCCTCTACGAGTTCGCCTCGGTCGCCTGGCGCTCCCGCACCCCGGGCAAGTGGATGCTCGGACTGCGCATCGCCCGCTACACCGACGGCAAGAAGCCCACTCCGGCCCAGGCGCTGCTGCGCTCGCTGCTGCCGTGGTCGGTCCTGGCGCTGCCGCTCGGGCCGTTCTCCATCGCCGCCTTCCTCGGCGTGTACGGCAGTGGCATCGCCGGCGGCGACCTGCACCGGGGCCTGCCCGACCAGGCCGGCGGCACGCTCGTCATCAGCACCCGCTAGCGCCGCCCTGGCCTATCGTCGGCTGCGCTGCGGCGTCGGGTCGTGGCGATCAGGCCAGGGGGAATCGGATGTCGGGTGAGCGGACCTACCGCGTGGTGCAGTGGACGACCGGGAACGTCGGGGTGCGCTCGGCGCTCGCCGTGCTCTCCAACCCCGAGTACGAGCTGGTCGGCTGCTACGCCTGGGGGCCGGACAAGGTGGGCCGCGACGTCGGTGAGCTGATCGGCACCGATCCCACCGGCGTGATCGCCACCAACGACGTCGACGCGCTGCTGGCGCTGAAGCCCGACTGCGTGATCTACAACCCCAAGTGGCCCGACGTCGACGAGCTCGTCCGCATCCTCGAGAGCGGCGTGAACGTCACCGCCACGGCGGGGTTCATCACCGGCCACGCGCTCGGCGAGGGCCGCCAGCGGATCATCGACGCGTGCGAGCGCGGCGGGAGCTCGATCTTCGGCTCGGGCATGAACCCGGGGCTCGCCAACCTGCTCGGCATCGTGGCGGCCGGGCTGTGCGACCGCATCGACTCGGTGCGGGTGCTCGAGTCGGTCGACTCCACCGGCTACGACTCGCCCGACACCGAGCGCTCGGTGGGCCACGGCCGCCCGATCGACGACCCGGAGCTGCCCGGGATGGTCGCCAGGGGCACCGCGGTGTTCGGCGACGCCGTCTACCTCATGGGCGACGCCCTGGGCGTCACCTTCGACGAGGTGAAGTGCGTGGCCGAGTTCGCCCAGACCACCGAGCTGCTCGAGATGGGCTCGTGGTCGATCGACCCCGGCTGCGTGGCCGGCATCGCCGCCAGCTGGCAGGGCTGGGTCGGCGACCGCAAGGTCGTGTCGCTCGACGTGCGCTGGCGCAAGGGCCAGACCCTCGAGCCCGACTGGCCCATCGAGCACGGCTACGTCGTCGAGGTCGACGGCCTGCCGAGCGTGCGCACCAAGCTCGAGGTCTTCCCGCCGAAGGACTTCGTCGCCCACTCGTTCGAGGACTACATGGTCCTCGGGATGATCATGACGGGCCTGCCCGCCGTGAACGCCATCCCGTCGGTGGTCGCCGCCCGTCCCGGCATCGTCACCTACCTCGACATCCCCCTCGTCACCCCCTCCGGCTGGCTCCCCCCAGCCCCATAGCCCCCCGGTACCCCGCCCCGCCCCGCCCCCGCCCCTCCTTCTCCCGTTCTGGCATGCGTTTTGCACCCCTAGGGGTGCAAAACGCATGCCAGAAGGCTCATGCGGCCCCGGCCTGCGGGTACTGCGGGGTGGTCGCCCACAGGAGCTTGCGCAGGCGCGAGACCAGTTGCGCCCTCTCCCACCACACCTCCCGCTCGGTGATCCGCTCGAGCACCCAACCGCAGCGCTCGAGACGTCGTGACTTCGAGGCATCCAGCGCTCGATCGAGGAGGCCGTGGTGATAGCGCTCGCTGTCGACCTCGATGGCGATCAGCCTCCGCCTGTCACCGAAGTCGACCCGGGCGATGAAGCCCTCCTGGTCGTAGATCGGGACCTGCCGTTCCATGTCGCGATACCCGGCCTGGTCGAGGATGTCCTCGACCACGAGCTCGAGGTTGCTCCCGGCGGGGACCCCCTTCTCGTGGGCGTCTGCGATCAGCTCGCGCATGACCGTGATGCCCGGCCGACCGCGCTTGGCGAGGCGCTCCAGACCCGAGTCGAGGAGCTCCAGCGTCACGAGGCCGCGCCCCATCAGGTCGTTGAGGTCCTTGCGCGTGCGCTCGATGTGCTGTCGGCCCGCAAGATCGAAGATCGTTCGGACGGGCGTGGTCGCGGGGAGGCCTCGCCGGAGGGTCACGTCGACAGGGTCGAAGCAACGGGAGGTGCGAGCGCTCTGGCCCTCGGGCGCCCGCGCCCCTCTTGTGCGGGCGACCTCGAACGGCTCGGGCAGACGGCCGGGCAACCGCCAGAGCCACGCTGCGGAGGCCCCGGCGAGCACCGCCGATGACCCATGGCGGAGCACGGCGGTGAGCGCCCGCTGCTCGGACGTCACGGGGCAGCCGCTCACGGCCCACACGCTCCGGTCGGCGAGGCGGACGCCGCCTGACGCCTCCCACCGCTGGAGGGTCCGTATCGAGAGGCCGAGCTCGTTCGCCTGTCGGGTTGTGAAGAGACCGAACTGCTGGGCCGCCAGGCCGAGGATGGGATTTCGGTCGGTTGTCATCGGCCCAGTTCACCAACAGGGTGTGACAGCGCGATCGACGTTGACCTCATCCGGGCCCCCATTCCCGTTCTGGCATGCGTTTTGCACCCCTAGGGGTGCAAAACGCATGCCAGAACGAGAAAAGGGGAGGGGCCGGGAGGAGAACGTGAAAACGGGAGAGGGGGTCGGCCCGGGTGGGCCGACCCCCTCGTCGCGGAGTGGTGGTGGGCTACTCGATGACGACGACGACGTCGCCGGAGCCGACCGAGTCGCCGGGGGCGACCTTGATCTCCTTGACCGTGCCGGCCTTGTCGGCGGCGATGTTGTTCTCCATCTTCATCGCCTCGAGCACGCACACCGTGGCGCCGGACTCGACCTCCTGGCCGACCTCGACGAGCACCTTCACGATCGTGCCCTGCATGGGCACCGTGACGGCACCGGAGCCGCCGCCGGCCGCGCCACCCGCACCGCCGGCCGAACGCCGCGGACGGGCGCCGCCCGGAGCTGCGCCACCGGCCGCACCGGCGGCCACGACGGCACCGGCCTGCGACTCGGGGACGAACACCTTCACGGCGAAGCGCTTGCCGTTGACCTCGACGTCGACGTCGCGCTGGACCTTGGCCTCGGACTCGCCGTCGCCGGCCGCCGGGGTGGCGGTGACGCCGGTGAGGTCGAGGACGTCCTCGACCCACTTGGTGGAGTGGGTGGCGTCCTGGAAGTCCTGGTGCTCGAGAATGGCGATGTCGGCCGGGATCGTGGTGGCGATCCCCTCGATGCGGAACTCCCGCAGGGCCCGCAGGGTGCGGCGGATGGCGGTGGGCCGATCCTCGCCCCAGCAGATGAGCTTGCCCACGAGGTTGTCGTAGTACTGGCTCACGGTGTCGCCGGACTCGTAGCCGCCGTCCCAGCGGGTGCCGAAGCCGGCCGGCGGGACGATCGTGTCGATGTGCCCGGGGGAGGGGAGGAACTTGCCCTCGGCCGGGTTCTCGGCGTTGATGCGGATCTCGATGGCGTGGCCGGAGAGCACCACGGAGTCCTGGGTGAACGACAGCGGCAGGCCCGAGGCGACCCGGATCTGCTCGGCCACGAGGTCGATGCCCGACACCATCTCGGTGACGGGGTGCTCGACCTGGAGGCGGGTGTTCATCTCGAGGAAGAAGAACTCGCCGTCCTGGAACAGGAACTCGACGGTGCCGGCGTTGTAGTAGCCGCACGCCTTGGCGACCTTGACGGCCGCCTCGCCCATGGCCTGGCGGACCTCGGCGGGGAACGCCGGCGCCGGGCTCTCCTCGACCAGCTTCTGGTGGCGGCGCTGGGCGGAGCAGTCGCGCTCGGCGACCCACACGCAGTTGCCGTGCTGGTCGCCGATGATCTGCATCTCGATGTGGCGGGGCCAGGTGAGGTACCGCTCGACGTAGCACTCGTCGCGACCGAAGCCCTTGAGGGCCTCGCTCTGCGCCGACTCGAAGGCCTCGGGGGCCTCCTCGGCGGAGTTCACGACGCGCATGCCGCGACCACCGCCGCCGTAGGCGGCCTTGATGGCGACGGGCCAGCCGAACTCCTCGCCGAAGGCGATGACCTCGGAGGCGTCGTTGAGGAACTCCGTCGTGCCGGGCACACCGTTCACGCCGGCGGCCTGCGCGGCGATGCGGCTCGAGACCTTGTCGCCCATGACCGTGATGGCCTCGGGGGGCGGGCCGATGAAGGCCACGCCCATCTCGGTGATGGCCTGGGCGAAGTCGGTGTTCTCGGAGAAGAAGCCGTAGCCGGGGTGGACAGCATCGGCGCCGCTACGCGTGATCACATCGAGGATGGCCTCGGTGTTCAGGTAGCTCTCGGCGGCGGTCTGCCCCCCCAGGGCGTAGGCCTCGTCGGCGAGGCGGACGTGCAGAGCATCACGGTCGAGGTCGGAGTACACGGCCACCGTGGCGATGCCCATCTCCTGGCATGCACGGATGACTCGGACGGCGATCTCGCCGCGGTTGGCGATGAGGACCTTGTTGAGCACGCCATATGGTGGCACGCGTGCAGGGACCCTTCGCCACATCAGCCGTCGAGGGCACCCGCTTCACCGATGTGAGGTGGGTCGCGGAGACGGGTTCGACCAATCGTGACCTGCTCTCGGAGGCCTCCGCGGGCGCTCCGGAGGGCATCGTCCTCGTCGCCGATCACCAGACCGCCGGGAGGGGAAGACTCGACCGATCGTGGTCCGCGCCGCCCGGGGCGTCGCTGCTGGTGTCGGTCCTCCTGCGCCCGCGGCTCGAGCCGGGCGACGCCTTCCTGGTCACCGCGGCGGCCGCGGTGGCGGCCTGCCAGGCCTGCAGCCAGGTGGCCGCGGTGTTCCCCGGGATCAAGTGGCCGAACGACCTGATGGTCGTGGCGGGGCAGCGGTTCGTGGGGCGCAAGCTGGCCGGCATCCTCGCCGAGTCGGTGGTGGCCGACGGCCGCATCGACGCCGTCGTGCTCGGCATGGGCCTGAACGTGAACTGGCCGGAGGTGCTCCCCGCCGAGCTGGCGGAGACCGCGGTCGCCCTCGACCACGTCGTGGGCCATCCGGTCGACCGCGAGGCCCTGCTCGTCGCGTGGCTGAGCCACCTCGACGGCTGGCTCGACCTGATCGAGACGCCCGAGGGCCGCGACCTGCTGCTGCTCCGTGTCCGGGAGACCTCGGCCACCCTCGGCCGCCGGGTGCGGGTCGAGCTCCCCGACGGGACCATCGAGGGCACCGCCGTCGACGTCACCGCCGAGGGCCACCTGCTGGTGGCTCCCGACGACGGCGTACCCGCCGTCGAGGTGACCGTGGGTGACGTCGTGCACCTCCGCCACGCCAACTGAGGGTCAGTCGGCCCCCACGGGCGGCCCGGCCGCGGCGGCGGCGATCTCGGCGGCCTCGGCCGCCCGGAACGCGGCGAGCGCGGCATCGGCCATCGGCCCGCCGACCACGGGCACCGGCCGGCCGTCGATCGAGGCGATGGGACGCACCCCCGCCACCGACGACGTGAGGAACGCCTCGCGGACCTCGTCGAGCCCGTCGAGCGGGATGTGGCCCTCCTCGGCGAGGCCGGCCTCGAGCAGGACCTCGCGCACGATGCCGCCGAGGCACCCGCAGTCGGTGCCGGGGGTGACGCGCCGCCCGCCGAGGTCGACGAACACGTTGGCGGTGAGGGCCTCACTCAGGCGGCCCTGGGTGTCGCCGAGCAGCGCGTCGCCGGCGCCCGTGGCGTCGAGTCGGGCCTGCAGCGCGGCCGCCTCGGCGTAACTGGTGGACTTCACGCCGGCCAACGGCGAGCGCTCGTTGCGGGCCCACGGGAAGGTCACGACGTCGACGGGCGCGGCGCCGCCGCTCGCCTCGGCAGCGGGGCTGGCGAGGGGCGCGGCGGTGACGAGGATCGACGGCCGCGGCCCCCGGCGCAGGCCGGCCGGTCCGGGCCCGCTGCTCACGGTGATCCGGAGCCGGGCATCGATGAGGCCCGAGGTGTCGAGCACCGCCCGCACCGCACCGGCGACGACCTGCTCGTCGACCAGGGCCATGCCGGTGATCGACAGCGAACGGGCGAGGCGGGCGGCGTGCCTCGCCCAGAAGGTGGGGTGGCCCGCCCGCACGAGGAGGGTCTCGAAGACGCCGTCGCCGATGGTGAAGCCGTGGTCGTCGAGGCGCACGGCGACGGCGTCGGGCGCGACCAGTTCGCCGTCGAACCATGCCGTGGTGCGGCTGTCGCTCATCGCCCTGCTCCGTCGGCGACGCGGACCGCGCCGACGGCCCCCGGGGAGGCCACCGCCAGCAGGCGCTTGGCCTTGAGCTCGGTCTCGGCCCATTCGTCGGCCGCCGTCGAGTCCCAGGTGATGGCGCCTCCGGTGCCCAGGCAGAGCTGGTCGCCCTCGACCCAGAACGTGCGGATGGCGACGTTCAGCTCGCCCTCGGCCCGGTCGGCATCGACCCAGCCGACGGCGCCGCAGTAGAGCCCCCGCCCGACCGGCTCGAGCCGGGCGATGTGGTCGAGGGCGGCCAGCTTCGGCGCCCCGGTGACCGATCCGGCGGGGAACGTGGCGTCGAGGAGCTCGGCCCACCCGGTGCCGGGCCGCAGCTCGCCCTCGACGGTGCTGACCAGGTGGGTCAGGCCGGGGTGGTCCTCCTCGGCGAGCAGCGCGGGCACCCGCACCGATCCGGGCACGCACACCCGGCCGAGGTCGTTGCGGACGAGGTCGACGATCATCACGTTCTCGGCCCGGTCCTTGTCGGTGAACGGCGTGCCGGGGGCCTTGGTGCCCTTGATGGGGGAGGAGCGCACCCGACGGCCCTGGCGGCTGAGGAACAGCTCCGGCGAGGCCGACGCCACGCGCACCCCGGCCGCCGGCAGCTCGACCACCGCGGCGAACGGCGCGGGGTTGCCCGCCGCCAGCGCCGCGCCGAGGGCGAGCATCGAGGCGTCGGCGGGCAGGGGAGCGGTGAGGCGGCGGGTGAGGTTCACCTGGTAGACGTCGCCGGCGGCGATGGCCTGGCGGATGACCTCGACCCGTCGGCCGAACTCGTCGGCGTCGAGCGACGAGGTCCACGAGTCGAGCGGCGGTCCGGTCCACGGCACCGGGGGGCGGGGCACGGCACCGCTCGGTCGGCGGCGCTGGAACCGGGCGCAGACCGGAGGCCCGTCGAAGGGCAGCACCACGGCCCACCAGCCCTCGGACTCCAGGGCCGCGAGGTCGTCGGTGAGGTCGACGAGGCCGCTCGCGACCATGCCCCCGACCACGGCGACGCACTCGACGTCCCGTGCGCTGGCGACGGTGGGAAGGGGGCTCACGACCCCCCGAGCCTAGGGCGGGAGAGGCGGGGGCCGGTCGGTCGGAAACCCCAGGGGGTGCCCCGGTCGGGGCGGGGGGCGCTGGTAGGTTGCCCGGCGTGCGTCGGCCCCACCGCACGTGGCCCCAGCGGCTGCTGCTCACCCTCAACATCGCGCTCGTGCTGGTCTGCCTGGCGGCAGCCGGCGGCGTCTACTGGACCTACAACCAGGCCAGTGCCCTGCCGCGCATCGACGTCGGTGCCTCGCTGTCGCCGTCCACCGAGGCCGGTGAGCCGCAGAACATCCTGCTCGTCGGCATCGACGACGGCACCGGCCTCGAGTCCGGCGACCCGGTCCTCCGGGGCCGCACGACCTCGCTGAACACCGACACCGTGATGATCCTCCGGGTCGACCCCAAGACCCAGCAGGCCGCCCTGCTCTCGCTTCCCCGCGACCTCTACGTCGACCTCGCCGGCGGGGGCAAGGGCCGCATCAACACCGCCCTCGCCCTCGGCGGGCCGGAACGCCTGATCGAGACGATCAAGCAGGACTTCGGCATCCCGATCAACCACTACGCCATGGTCGACTTCCACGGCTTCGAGTCGCTGGTGTCGGCCGTCGACGGCGTGCCGGTGTACTTCAACTACCCGTCGCGCGACGAGAACACGGGCCTGTTCCAGTACGACCCGGGCTGCGTGACCCTCACCGGTGAGCAGGCCCTGGCCTACGCCCGCTCGCGCCACTTCGAGATCCAGCGCACCGAGAACGGAAAGTGGCAGGAGGACCCCTCCAGCGACTTCGGCCGCATCACCCGCCAGCAGCAGTTCATCAAGGCGGCGCTGCGCAAGGCCGTGGCCAAGGGCGTCCGCAACCCGTTCGTGCTGAAGGACCTGGTCGGCATCGCCCAGAAGAACGTCACCCTCGACACGGAGTTCTCCATCCAGGAGCTCGTCGACCTGGGCATGCAGTTCAAGGACTTCGACCCCGATCAGCTCGCCACCTACACCCCCGAGGCCGACGGGAAGATGGTCGGGGCGATGAGCGTGCTCATCCTGAACTCGGCCCGGTCGCAGCCGATCTTCGACATCTTCCGTGGGGTCGCCCCGATCCCGACCGATCCGTCGGCGGTGACCTCGACGACGGCCCCGCCGACCTCCGAGTCCACCGTCGCTCCCGGGGCGACGACGCCGTCGACCCTGGCGCCGGTGACCACCACGACGTTGGGCGATTTCATCCCCCAGGCCCCGCCCGGTGAAGCCTGCGGGTAAAGGTGGCTCCCGCCCCGCCGATAGATTGAGAAGTGGATTCTCTAGCGGGAGCAGTGATGGACAACAAGGTTGCGGTCGTCGGTACGGGCTATGTCGGGCTCACGACGGGCGCCTGCTTCGCCCACCTGGGCCACCAGGTGACCTGTGCCGACATCGACGTCAGCAAGGTCGAACGCCTGCGCCGGGGCGAGATCCCGATCTATGAGCCGGGCCTCGAGGCCCTGGTGGTCGAGGGCATCGCCTCCGGCCGCCTCACCTTCACCGACGACCCCGTCGCCGCCGCCAGCGAGGCCGGCTTCGTCTACCTCTGCGTGCCCACCCCGCAGGGTGAGGACGGCTCCGCCGACCTGAGCTACCTCGAGGCCGCGGCCCGGCAGATCGGCCCGCACCTCCAGGCCGAGACCATCGTGGTCAACAAGTCCACGGTGCCGGTCGGCTCGGCCAACTTCGTCGCCCAGGTCATCGGCCGCGGCGACATCCAGGTGGTCTCCAACCCCGAGTTCCTGCGCGAGGGCACCGCGGTCCACGACTTCCTCAACCCCGACCGCGTCGTCATCGGCGCCGCCGACCAGAGCGCGGCGATCCGCATCGCCGGCCTCTACCTCGGCCTGCCCGCCCCGCTGATGGTCACCGACCCGGCCTCGGCCGAGACCATCAAGTACGCCTCGAACGCCTTCCTGGCCATGAAGCTCTCGTTCGTCAACGCCATCGCCAACCTGTGCGAGGTCGTGGGCGCCGACGTGAGCGACGTCGTGCTCGGGATGGGCTACGACAAGCGCATCGGCCACGACTTCCTCCGGCCCGGTCCGGGCTGGGGTGGCAGCTGCTTCCCGAAGGACTCCCGTGCGCTGCGCTACATGGCGTCGGAGGCTGGGTACGAGTTCGGCATCCTCGACGCCGTCCTCGAGGCCAACGAGGAGCAGTTCGGACGGGTGGCCGACAAGGTCGTCCGCATGGTCGGCGGCGACATCGCCGGCGTGAAGGTCGCGGCGTGGGGCCTCACCTTCAAGGCCAACACCGACGACCGCCGCGACTCGCCGAGCGTCAACGTGCTGCGCCGCCTCGTGGCTGCCGGCGCCGAGGTCACCGTCTTCGACCCCACGGTGTCGGGCCCCGTTCCGGAGTTCCCCGAGCTGAACATCGCGACCGACCCCATCACCGCCTGCCAGGGCGCCGACGTGCTCGTCGTGCTCACCGAGTGGGACGACTTCAAGTGGGTCGACCTCGACGAGGTCAAGGCCGCCATGAGCTCGCCCCGCATCGTCGACGGCCGCAACCTGCTCGACCGCAGCCTCCTGCTGCGCCGCGGGTTCGAGTATGACGGCATCGGCCGCCACTGATGGCGCGCGTCGTCGTCACCGGCGGCGCCGGGTTCCTCGGCTCGCACGTCACCGATGCGCTGCTCGACCGGGGTGACGAGGTCGTCGTCCTCGACAACCTGGTCACCGGCAGCACCCGCAACCTCGACCACCTGGCCGGCCGCGAGGGCTTCACCTTCGTGAACCACGACGTCACCGAGCACATCTCGGTGCCCGGCGAGGTCGACGCCGTGCTGCACTTCGCCAGCCCGGCGTCTCCGCCGGCCTACCTGGCCCTGCCCGTCGAGACCCTCATGGTCGGCAGCCGCGGCACCCACAACGCGCTCGGCCTGGCCCGGGCCAAGGGCGCCCGGTTCATGGTGTCCTCCACGAGCGAGGTCTACGGCGACCCGAGCGTGCACCCGCAGCCCGAGTCGTACTGGGGCAACGTCAACCCCATCGGCCCCCGCAGCGTCTACGACGAGGCCAAGCGCTTCACCGAGGCGCTCACGATGGCCTACCACCGCACCCACGGCCTCGACGTGCGCATCGTGCGCATCTTCAACACCTACGGGCCCCGGATGCAGCACGACGACGGTCGCGTCGTCACCAACTTCATCATGCAGGCCCTCAAGGGCGAGCCGCTGACCATCTACGGCGACGGCAGCCAGACCCGCTCGTTCTGCTTCGTCGACGACGAGGTGCGGGGCTTCCTGGCCCTGCTCGACGGCGACCACACCGGGCCGATCAACATCGGCAACGACGGCGAGTTCACCATGATCGAGCTGGCCGAGGTCGTGTTGGAGGTCACCGGGTCGAGCTCACCGCTCGAGCACCGGCCGCTGCCGGTCGACGACCCCAAGCAGCGCCGGCCCGACCTCACACTGGCCCGCAGCCTCCTCGGCTGGGAGCCCACCATCGAGCTGCGCGAGGGCGTCACCCGCACCACCGAGTACTTCCGCGGGCTGCTCGACGCCGGCGAGATCTGACCCACCGACCTACGTCCGGGCTCCGACGCCCGGCCTCCGGTTCAGACGGGCCGGGCCTCGGCCTCGTCGCGGTGCGAGAGGTACCAGTCGAGGGTGAGCCGCAGGCCCTCGTCGAACGGGGTGCCGGCCACGAAGCCGAACGACTCGCGCGCCCGGCTGGCGTCGACGCCGCGCCGGGGCTGGCCGTCGGGCTTGGAGGTGTCCCAGCGGACCTCGCCCTCGAAGCCGACGAGCTTCACGATGATCTCGACGAGGTCGCGGATCGGGAGCTCGCGGTCGGCGCCGAGGTTGACCGGCTCGCCGTCGTCGTAGCGCTCGGCCGCCAGCACGATGCCCTCGGCGGCGTCGTCGACGAACAGGAACTCGCGGCTGGCGCTGCCCGTGCCCCACACCTCCATGTGGTCGGCGCCGCTCTCCTTGGCGTCGACGGCCTTCTTGATGAGGGCCGGGATGACGTGGGACACCGCCGGGTGGAACTTGTCGCGGGGGCCGTACAGGTTCGTGGGCATGAGGTAGACCGCGCTCTGGCCGTACTGGGCCCGGTTGGCCTGGAGCTGCACGAGCTGGGCCAGCTTGGCGATGCCGTAGGGCGCGTTGGTCTCCTCCGGGTAGCCCTGCCAGAGGGAGTCCTCGTGGAAGGGCACCGGCGTGAACTTCGGGTACGAGCAGATCGTGCCCACCATGACGGTCTTCGGCGTCCCCCGGAGGCGGGCCTCGTCGAGGACGTAGGTGCCCATCAGGAGGTTGTCGAGGTAGAGGTCGGCGGGGCGGGCCATGTTGGCCCCGATGCCGCCCACCCGGGCCGCCAGGTGGATCACGAGGTCGGGCTCCACGTCGGCGAACATGGAGGTGACGGCCGAGCGGTCGCGCAGGTCGTAGTCGGCGCTCGTGGGCGCCATCACCGACCCGGGCTGCCGGGACGAGAGCCGGTCGAGCACGGCCTGACCGAGGAAGCCGTTGCCCCCCGTCACCAGCACCCGTCGGGTGCGCCAGAACTCGAGGTCGGGCTCTCCACTCATCCGGCCATCCTACCGAGGGGTGGGGTGCTGCCCTGGCAGCCCCGGCGGTCGTGGGAGACTCCTGCACCCATGGATCGACCTCTGCGGGTGGCCGTCACCCTCGAGCAGTGCTGGCACACCGTGCCCGGTGGCACGGCGCGTGCCGCCCTCGAATCGGTCCGGGCCCTCGTCGCCCACTCCGACCTCGACCTGGTCGGCGTCAGCGCCCGCCACAGCGCCCCGCCCCCTGCTGCGTGGGCCCCCGAGATCCCCGTCGAGGCCCTGCCGCTGCCCCGGCTCGCCCTCTACGAGTCGTGGCACTGGTTGCGGTGGCCGGCGGTCGAGCGGGCCACCGGTCCGGTCGACGTCATCCACGCCACCGGCATGGCGGTGCCCCCGCCGTCGGCGCCCCTCGTGGTCACCGTCCACGACCTGGCGTTCCTCCGCACCCCCGAGCAGTTCACCCGGCGAGGGGTGAGCTTCTTCCGCCGGGCCCTCGAGCTCACCCGCCGCGACGCCACCCTCGTGATGTGCCCCTCGCAGGCCACCCTCGACGACTGCGCCCGCAACGGCTTCGACCAGGCCCGGCTGCGCCTCGTGCCGTGGGGGGTCGACCCTCGCCCGGCCGACGCGTCGGCCGTCGCCGGCGTGCGGACCCGCTTCGGCATCCGCGGTCGCTACGTGCTCTGGACCGGCACCATCGAGCCCCGCAAGAACCTCCCGACCCTCCTCACCGCCTTCGAGCGCCTCGCCCGCCCCGACGTCGACCTGGTCCTCGCCGGGCCCCAGGGCTGGAACGAGGACCTCGGCGCGCAGCTGGCGCGCCTCGGCGCTCGGGTGCACTCGGTCGGGTTCGTCGATCCCGACGACCTGCGGGCGCTCTACGCCGGCGCCGACGTGTTCTGCTTCCCGAGCCTGGAGGAGGGCTTCGGCCTCCCGGTGCTCGAGGCCATGGCCCAGGGCACGGCGGTCGTGACCTCGCGCG
The DNA here is from genome assembly GCA_965279255.1 of Acidimicrobiales bacterium. Classification (GTDB taxonomy): domain Bacteria; phylum Actinomycetota; class Acidimicrobiia; order Acidimicrobiales; family Acidimicrobilacustridaceae; genus CAMFLJ01. The sequence goes on along the minus strand of OZ257146.1, from coordinate 1,804,447 downwards.
GCACCGCCACCGCCGAGGTCGCCGGCGATGCCGGGGTGCTGGTCGAGCCGCTCGACGTCGACGGCCTCACCGAGGCCCTGGCCCTGCTCCTCGACGACGCCCCCGAGCGTGAGCGGCTCGGTGCCGCCGGCCGGGAGCGGGCGACCGACCGGTTCTCGTGGGCGCACACCGCCACCGCCCTCGAGGGCGTGCTCACCGAGGCGGCGGCGTGAGCGGCGCCGTGGCCGACGGGCCCGTGCGGGTCGGCGTGAACCTCCTCTGGCTGGTGCCGGGTGAGGTCGGTGGCAGCGAGGAGTACACCGTGCGCCTGCTCGGGGCCCTCGCCGACCTCGACCTCGACGACCTCGACGTCACCCTCTACGTCAACGGCCGCTTCGGCACCGCCCACGCGGCCCTCGCCGACCGGTTCCGCACCGTGGTAGCGCCGGTGGCGGGCACCTCACGGCTCCGCCGCGTGGCGGCCGAGTCGAGCTGGCTCGCCGCCCGCACCCGCCGCGACCACGTCGAGGTCGTCCACCACGCGGGCGGCACCATGCCGGCGGTCCGCACCGGTGCCGGCGTCGTGACCCTCCACGACCTGCAACCCATCACCCATCCCGAGCGATTCGGGCTGGTCAAGCGCACCTACATCCGCCTCGTCGCGCCCCGGTCGCTGCGGGCGGCGGCGGCCGTCGTGTGCCTCACCGACTTCACCGCGGGCGACGCCGTGGCGGTCGCCGGGGTCGATCCCACCCGGGTGCGCCTCGTGCCCTGCGGCGTCGACGACCCCGGTCCCGGCCCCGACCCGCTGGTGCAGGAGGCCGTGCTCGAGCGGCACCGCCTGATGGGGCGGCCCTTCGTGCTCTACCCGGCGATCACCTACGCCCACAAGAACCACGAGACCCTCGTCGCCGCCTTCGCCCGCCTCGCGGCCGACCACCCCGACGTGAAGCTCGTGCTCACCGGCGGGGAGGGCTCCTACGAGCCGGTCGTGCGGGCGGCGATCCACGCCTACGGGCTCGCCGACCGGGTCGAGCGCACCGGTCGCATCCCCGAGGCCGAGCTCGAGGTGCTCTACCGCCGGGCCACGGTGATGGCGTTCCCCTCCCGCTACGAGGGCTTCGGGCTGCCGGTGCTGGAGGCCATGGTCCGGGGCTGCCCGGTGGTCGCGAGCGACGCCGGTGGGCTGCCCGGAGTCGCCGGCGATGCCGCCGTGCTGGTCGACCCCCTCGACGCCCACGCCTGGGCCGACGCTCTCGTCGATCTGCTCGACCAGCCCGAACGGCGTACCGTGCTCTCCCGTCTCGGTGTCGAGCGGGCCCGCCACTTCCGCTGGCCCGACGCCGCCGAGGCCCTCGCCGCCGTCTACCGGGAGACGGCACGGCGTCCCGTCCACGAGCCCAGTGAGGAGATCGGGTGAACCTCGTCGTCCTGTGCCCTCACTTCGCGCCCGACGTGGCCCCCACCGGCGACGTCATGACCCGGATCGCGATGGAGCTCGTCGAGCGCGGGCACCGCCTCCACGTGGTCACCGCGCTGCCCTGGTACCAGCGCCATGCCCTCGAGCCGGGCTGGGACGGCCAGCTCGTGCGGGGCGAGGTCACCGAATGGGGCCGCATCAGCCGGGTGCACCCGTTCCCCACCGACAAGCGCAACATCCCGGCCCGGGCGCTGGCCTTCGGCGGCTTCACCGCCCTCGCCTCGGCGGTGGGCGCCGTGTCGACCCTGAAGCCCGACGCCGTGCTCGCCATGTCGCCGCCGCTCACCCTGGGCCCCGCCGGCCGTGCGGTCGCCACCGCCCGACGGGTGCCGTTGGTGTTCAACATCCAGGACGTCTTCCCCGACGTCGCCGTCGAGCTCGGCCTGCTGAAGGGCCGTCGGGTGATCGCCGCAGCCAGCTGGCTCGAGCGCACCTCCTACCGGCTCTCCGACGCCGTCACCGTGCTCTCCGACGACCTTGCCGACAACGTCCGCACCAAGCTCACCTCGGGCCTCGACGCCGAGCGGGCCGACCGCGAGGCCGCCAAGGTCAGGGTCATCCCGAACTTCGTCGACACCGACCGCATCCGGCCCGACGACCGCGAGAACTCCTACCGGGCCGACTACGGCCTCACGGGCCGCAAGGTCGTGATGTACGCCGGCAACGTGGGCTTCTCCCAGTCGCTCGACCTCGTGCTGCTCGCCGCCCGCTCGTTCGCCGTCTCGCGGCCCGAGGTCGTGTTCGTGATCAACGGGGGAGGGGCGGCCCGCCCCGAGCTCGAGGCCGCCGCCGCCGACCTCCCGAACGTGCGCTTCGTCGACATGCAGCCCGCCGAGCGCCTCCCGGAGGTGCTGGCCGCCGCCGACGTCCACGTCGTGCCGCTGCGGGCGGGCCTGGCGTGGTCGAGCGTGCCCTCGAAGCTCTATTCGATCCTCGCCGCGGCCCGGCCCATCGTGGCCAGCGTCGACGAGGGCACCGAGGTCGCCCGCACGGTCGAGCGGGCCGGAGCCGGCATCTCGGTGCCGCCCGACGACCCCGCGGCCTTCACCGCTGCGGTCGGCCGGCTCCTCGACGAGCCCCAGGCCGCCGCCCAGATGGGCGCCTCGGGTCGTCAGTTCGTGGAGGGCTGGGCGTCGCCGGCCGCGGTGGCGGCCGCCTACGAGGACCTGTTCGCCGAGCTGGTCGCGCGCCGCGGGCGGGCCTGAGCGCCCGTTCACCTCCCCGTCACCTGCAGCACCCGTCGCGCCGGGACACCCCCCGCAGGCCGCTAGCCTCTCCGCCCTATGGGCAAGGCAAGCTCCTCCAAGAAGGTCGCCCGCGCGGCACGGGCCGGCGGCAAGACGACCAAGGGCCCGAAGCGGCAGCTCGGCTACCCGATCGGCATCGCCGTGATCGTGGTCGTCGGCGTCCTGGCGGTGCTCTTCGCCCGCAACGACAACCAGACGGCGGCCGCGGTCAGCCCCACGGTCGGCGAGCACTGGCACGCCGCGTACGGCATCTACGTCTGCGACGCCTTCCTGCCGAACCTCACCGATGTCGTGAGCGACACCACCGGCCTGCACACCCACGGCGACGGTGTCGCCCACGTGCACCCGTTCAACAGCGGTGCCGCCGGCAACAACGCCACCCTCGAGAAGTGGGGCCAGACCACCGGCCTCACGTTCTCCGGCAGCGGGTTCACCGTGAACGGCACCACCTACGCCGACGGCTACGACTGCAGCGGCCAGCCCGCCACCGTGTCGCTCTACGTGTGGCCGGCCGACGACACCTCGGCCCAGCCGCAGATCTACACGGGCGCCGACATCGCCAAGTTCCGGTTCAGCCAGGACCGCCTGGCGATCACGCTGGCCGTGGTCCCGGCCGGCACCGAGGTGCCCCGGCCCCCGAGCGTGCCCGAGCTCGACCAGCTCACCGACGTCGCTGGCGCCACGTCCACCACCACGGTGGCCACCGGGTCCACTGACACCACCGCGGCCTCCACCACCACGACGGCGGTGGGCGCCCAGTGAAGGCGGTGGTCCTGGTCGGCGGGTTCGGGACCCGACTCCGTCCGCTGACCTGGACGACTCCCAAGCAGATGCTCCCGATCGTCGACCGGCCCATGATCGAGCGGGTCGTCGGCGCCCTGGGTCACCACGGCGTCACCGACGCCGTGCTGTCGCTGGGCTACCGGCCCGACGCCTTCATGGACGCCTACCCCGACGGCCAGTGCGCGGGCGTCAGCCTCCACTACGCGGTCGAGCCCGAACCCCTCGACACGGCCGGCGCCGTCGGCTTCGCCGCCGCCTCGGCCGGCATCGACGACACCTTCATCGTGGTCAACGGCGACGTGCTCACCGACCTCGACGTCTCCGAGCTCTGGGACTTCCACCGCGAGCGCGGCGCCGAGGGCACCATCGCCCTCACCCCGGTCGACGATCCGTCCCGCTACGGCGTCGTGCCCATCGACGACGAGGGCCGGGTCACCGCCTTCGTCGAGAAGCCCGCCCCCGGCACCGCCCCGACCAACTGGATCAACGCCGGCACCTACGTGCTCGAGCCGTCCGTGCTCAAGCGCATCCCTGGCGGCCGCAAGGTCTCCATCGAGCGCGAGACCTTTCCGGAGATGGTCGCGGACGGCACCCTGTACGCCCTCCACAGCGACACCTACTGGGTCGACGCCGGCACCCCGAACACCTACGTCGAGGTCCAGCTCGACATCATCGACGGTGTGCGGGGCCCGGCAGAGCCGGCGGTGCACCCCGGCGCCGACATCCACGCCACCGCCGTGGTCGACCACTCGGTCGTGATGGCCGGCGTGAAGATCGGCGAGCACGCCATCATCCGCGACTCGGTGATCCTGCCCGGTGCCCGCCTCGACCCCCGGGTCCTGGTCGACGGCTCCGTCATCGGTGCCGGCGCCCGCGTCGGCGAGGGCGCCGTGCTCTCGGGCATGACCGTCATCGGCGACCGCTACGAGGTCCGGGCCGCCGCCCACCTCGACGGCGCCCGCCTCCCCGAAGAGGGCTGACCTTCCCTCAGGTGGCTCGCCACGTGCCGGAATCCGGGATCAGGTGAGCCAGCTTCGGGGTGAGGGCTAGCGGAAGAGGTCCTCGCGGGGGCTGCGCACGATCTCGTCGTGCACGCTGCCGTCGCGCAGCCAGGTGGGGTCGACGCCCCGCACGACGGCCACGGGGATGCCGGTCGACTTGCCCATCACCAGCTCGGCGGCGGCGGCGATCTCGTCGACGACGGCCACCTCGGTGACCTGCATCTCCCGGCCGAGGGCGTCGGGGGTTCCCCGCAGGTCGACCACCCCGGCGATGCCGGCACAGCCGATGGCCACGTCGGTGACCCCACGCCTCCACGTGCGCCCGAAGGTGTCGGAGACGATCACGCCGACCTCGACACCCGCCCGGTGGCGCAGGCCGTCGCGGATGCGGCGGGCCGAGCGGTCGGAGTCGACGGGGAGGAGGGCGGCGTAGCCCCGCTCGACGTTCGAGAGGTCGATGCCGGCGTTGGCGCAGACGAATCCGTGGGCCGTCTCGCTGATGATGAGGTCGCCGCGGCGGCGCAGGATGCGCACGGACTCCTGCTCGACGAGCGGCTTGTGGGAGAGCGGGTCGTCGGGATCGACGGGCACCAGGCGGTCCTCGGCCTTGGACACGATCTTCTGGGTGACGACCACGACGTCGCCGTCGGCGAGCTCGGTGTCCCTGCCGAGCAGGGCGGCCTCGGCGATGAGCCCGGCCAGGTCGGCGCCGACCGTGATCTCGGGGATGCCGTCGAGGCCGAAGACGGTGAGCCGGCTCATGGGGTGTCCTTCGTGGTGACGCCGACCGCGGCGAGGGTGGTGCGGGCGAGGGCGGCGGCGGTGTCGGGGGTGCGCATGACGGTGGGGGTGACGACGCAGCGGATGCCCTCGGCCTCGACCTCGGCCACCCGGTCGGCATCCGCCTCGTCGATGACGAGGGTGCCGGCGAAGGGGGCGTAGAGGCGGGCGACGCCGACGACGCTGGCCTCGTGGCCCAGCTCGACGAGCATGCGGTCAGCGGGGCCCTTCAGGGCGGCGCCGGCGACGATCGGCGACACGGCGACGACCTGGTCGCGGCGGGCGGCCACTGCGTCGTGAACGCCGGGCACGGCGAGCACCGGCCCGATCGAGACGATCGGGTTGGAGGGGGCCACCACGATCGCCTCGGCCGTGGCGAGGGCGTCGAGCACTCCGGGGGTGGGTCGGGCGGCCTCGGCGCCGGCGATGCGCACCGCCGACACGGGAACGGAGTGGTGACGCTGAACGAAGTACTCCTGGAACCCGATCTCCGTGCCGGCGGTCAGGCCGGGGGAGTCGGGGCCGGCCTCGTCGTCGGCGGCGAGGGTGACCATCGTGCGCAGGGGGTCGCAGGTGACCGGCACGAGCTGCAGCCCGAGGTCCCAGGCCGCCGCGATCTCGGCGGTGACGGTGGCGAGGTCGGCGCCCTCGGCCAGGCGCTGGGTGCGGTACAGGTGGGTGCCGAGGTCACGGTCGCCGAGGCCGAACCAGCTCACCCCGCCGTAGCGCTCGAGCATCGCCCGGGCCTGCCAGGTCTCGCCGGTGAGCCCCCACCCGGTCTCGGTGTTGATGGCGCCGGCGAGGGTGTAGGTGACCGTGTCGAGGTCGGGGGAGATGTGCAGCCCGTGCAGCACGAGGTCGTCGCCGACGTTGACCACCGCCGTGAGGTCGGCGGGGTCGACGACCTGCACGAGACCGGCCAGCATCCGGGCCGCTCCGACCCCGCCGGCGAGGGTGACGATCACTAGGTCAGGTTGCGCTGCTGGCGGGCGACGAGCTCGACGTCGGCCTCGACCATCATGCGGACCAGCTCGGGGAAGGCGGTGCGGGGCGCCCATCCGAGGACCTCACGGGCCTGGGCGGGGTCGCCGACCAGCAGGTCGACCTCGGCGGGGCGGAAGAACCGCTCGTCGATGACGACGTGGTCCTCCCAGTTCAGGTCGACGTGGCCGAACGCCACCTCGCAGAACTCGCGCACCGAGTGGGTCTCGCCCGTGGACACCACGAAGTCGCCCGGCTCGTCGCGCTGCAGCATGCGCCACATGGCGTCGACGTAGTCGCCGGCGAAGCCCCAGTCGCGCTGGGCGTCGAGGTTGCCGAGGCGCAGCTCGGTGTCGAGGCCGTGCTTGATGCGGGCCACGCCGTTGGCGATCTTGCGGGTGACGAACTCGAGGCCGCGGCGGGGGCTCTCGTGGTTGAACAGGATGCCGGAGTTGGCGTGCATGCCGTAGCTCTCGCGGTAGTTCACCGTGATCCAGTGGCCGTAGAGCTTGGCGACGCCGTAGGGCGAGCGGGGGTAGAAGGGGGTGGACTCCTTCTGGGGCACCTCGACGACCTTGCCGAACATCTCGCTGGAGCTGGCCTGGTAGAAGCGCACGTCGTGGTCGGCGAGGCGGATGGCGTCGAGGATGCGGGTGACGCCGAGGGCGGTGGTCTCGCCAGTGAGCACGGGCTGGCCGAAGGAGGTCTGCACGAACGACTGGGCGGCCAGGTTGTAGACCTCGTCGGGTCGGTGGGCCCGCAGGATCTGGATCATCGAGACCTCATCGAGGAGATCGCCCGGCACCAGCTCGAGCTGGTCCTGGAGGTGGCCGATGCGCTCGAAGTTCAGCGTCGAGCTGCGTCGCACCATCCCGATGACGTGGTACCCCTTCTCGAGAAGGAGCTCGGCCAGGTAGGAGCCGTCCTGGCCGGTGATGCCGGTGATGAGTGCACGCTTCGTCATGAGGACCGAGTTTCCGGGGTGTTCTGCGCCGGTTCGGGGCCGGCGGGCGGTGGGGGAATCCTACGGCCGCCACTGGCGGCGGCCTGGGAGGGGGAGGGCTGCCCGGCCTCAGGCCGAGGTGGCCCCGACCAGCGCCCGGTGCTCGGCGAGCACATCGGCGAGGGTCTGGTCGAGCGGGATCTCCGGCTCCCAGCCGGTGGCCCGGCGGAGCTTGGCGTTGTCGCCGCGCAGCACGGGCGTCTCGACCCGGCGCTGCAGCACGGGGTCGGGCTCGAGGCGCATGGGGTGGGCGGCGAGGGCGACGAGGTGCTCGGCGAGCTCCCCGATCGAGAGGTCGCGCCCAGTGCAGACGTTGTAGGCCTCGCCGGGCTCGCCCTGGGTCATGAGCAGCCGGTAGGCCCGCACGACGTCGCGCACGTCGGTGATGTCGCGCCGCGGCGTGAGGTTGCCGACCGGCACCACGTCGGATCCGTCGCGCTCGTTGAGGGCGATCCGGTCGGCGAGGGCGGGCGCCACGAAGGCCGTGGCCTGGCCGGGGCCCAGGTGGTTGAACGCCCGCACCCGGAGCACCTCGAGGCCGTAGCCGAGCCAGGCCTGCAGGCCGAGCTGGTCGGCGGCGATCTTGCTGGCGGCGTAGGGCGTGACCGGTCGGAAGGGGGCGTCCTCGCTGATGGGCAGCTCGTCGGGCTGCACCCGGCCGTAGACGTCGGCGCTGCTGACGGCGAGCACCCGGGGGGCGCCGTGGGCCCGACAGGCCTCGAGGAGGTTGAGGGTGCCGGTGGCGTTGACCTGGAAGGCGTCGTTGGGGTGATCCCAGGAGGCGCCCACGTCGCTCCAGCCCCCGAGGTGGTAGACGACGTCGGGTCGGACCTCGGCGAGGGTGGCCGTCACGGCCTCCGCATCGAGCAGGTCCGGGCCGTCGGCGCGGTCGACGCCGACCACGGTGTCACCGTGGGCCTCGAGGTGCGCGCACAGGTGACGTCCGACGAACCCGGCCGAGCCGGTGACGAGGGCCTTCATGCGTGGCGAGCGTTCCCCGAGGTGGGCCCCCGGTCGAGCCCGGGAGCGGGAGCACCCAGCTTAGGGCAGGCCCGGAGCGGGCCCGTCGTCGTTCACCGTGCGTCGGCGGCGCGTTGGTAGAGGGCGACCACGCCGTCCGCGGTGCGGTCCCACGAGTAGGCCGCGAGGCGGCCGTGGCCGGTCTCGACGATGTCGGCCCGTCGGGCGGGGTCGTCGAGCACCTTCCGCAGGGCGCCGGCGACCGACGACGGGTCGCCGGTGTCGGCCCACTCGGCGGCGTCGCCGAGGACCTCGGGCAGGGCGCCGGCGCGCGTGGCCACCACGGGCGTGCCGCTGGCCAGCGCCTCGAGCGGTGGGAGCCCGAACCCCTCGTAGACCGAGGTGTAGGCCACCACCTCAGCCCCGACCAGCAACGCCGTGCGGGTGCGGTCGTCGACCCACCCGAGCCGGCGGATCCGCCGACCGTGGCGGGCGGCGGCGATCGCCGCGGTGACCTGCTCGGCGCCCCATCCGTCGGGCCCCGCCAGCACGAGCACCAGCTCGGGATCGTCGTCGGCGAGCTCGTCGAACGCCCGGACCAGCGTGGGGATGTCCTTGCGGGGCTCCAGGGTGCCGAGGGCCAGCACGTAGCGGTCGGTGCCGGCGATGGCGTGCCTGGCCGGTGCGGTGAGGGCCTCGGCGGCGGACATGAAGGCCGGGGCGCCGTTGGGGACCGCCACCACCCGGGAGGGATCCACGTCGAAGGCGTCGACGACCTCGGCGGCGACGAACTCCGAGACCGTGTGCACCCACGCCCCCCGGGCGATGGCCCGCCGCAGCAGGCCGGGCACCTGGAGCACGTCGGGGGTGCACATCTCCGGGAAGCGGATGCAGGTGAGGTCGTGCACGGTGACGACCTCGGCCGCCCGCCGGGCCGGCGGGACCACGAAGTTGGGCCCGTGCACCACGTCGACGGCGCCGGTCCACCACTCGATCGGCGGGTGGTCGGAGCGCGTCCAGCACCACCGCAGCGGTCGGGCCACCATCGGCCGGTGCACCGCGGTGACGCCGGGGGGCAGCTCGGCGGCCATCGCCTTGGCGCCGCGGCGGGTGACGGCGAAGGCGGTGACGTCGAGGTCGGGCCGCGGGGCGAGTCGGGCGAGCAGCTCGGCGGTGAACGTGCCGACCCCCGTGCGGGCGCCGATCAGCGAGGTGGTGTCGAGGGCGAGGCGCAAGCTGGGCTCAGCCCTGGCGGGTCAGTCGGCTGACGAGGCGACCGAGGCTGTCGGGGGACGGGGGGAGCCCCACCCCGAGGGCCTTCTCGAGCTCGCGGCGCTGCACCTGAAGGCGCTGGAAGCCGAGGATGCCCAGGCCGACCCCGGTGTAGACGGCGGTGCGTGCGCCGTTCCGGATGTCGTCGAGCGGGTCCGGTGCCATAGCCCCAGCGTAGACGGGGTGAACCGAGATCGACGACGGGACGACTAGCCTCGCCGGTCGTCGTGACTGACCCCGCAGACTCCCGTACGCGCACCGCCGGTGACCCCGGTTCCGGGCCCGACGACCCTCCGGGGCCCGCCCCGGCTGTGGTCGTCACCGTCGTCGCGCACGACCCCGGTTGGTGGTTCGAGGAGACCCTGGCGAGCATCGCGGCCCAGGACTACCCGAACATCTCGGTGCTCGTCGTCGACACCGCCAGCACCGATGCCGCAGCCGTGCGCGACCGCGTCGCCGCCGTGCTGCCCGAGGCCCACCTGCGCCGCCTCGACACCGACCCGGGGTTCGCCGCCGCCGCCGACGAGGTCCTCGTCGCCGTGCAGGGCGCCGCCTTCCACCTGTTCTGCCACGACGACGTGCGCCTCGCCCCCGACACCGTGCGCCTGCTGGTCGAGGAGGCCTACCGCTCCAACGCCGGCGTGGTCGGCCCCAAGGTCGTGCAGTGGGCCGACGAGCGCCGCCTCCTGTCGGTCGGCATGGGCTCCGACCGCTACGGCCAGCCGGTGCACTACGTCGAGCGGGGCGATCTCGACCAGTCCCAGCACGACGCCGTGCGCGACGTCTTCTACGTCCCGGGCGGGGCCACCCTCGTGCGGGCCGACCTGTTCGTCGCCCTTGGTGGCTTCGACCGGTCGATGACCTTCCACGGCGAGGACCTCGACCTGTGCTGGCGGGCGCACGTCGCCGGTGCCCGCGTCATCGTCGCCCCGGCCGCCCGCGTCGCCCACCTCGAGGCCCTCGGCGTGCGCCGCCCGGTCGACGACCGGCGTCGGCTCCAGCAGCGCCACCGCCTCCGGGCCATGCGCACCTCGACCACGCTCGGCACCCGCGTCCGCACCACGCCCCTGGCGGCGCTGCTGGCCCTCATGGAGATCGTGCAGTCGGTCGCGCTCGGTCGCCTCCGCCACGCCCGTGACATCGCCTCGGCATGGTCGTGGAACGCGCGCCATGGCGGCTCGGCCCGTCGCCGTCGCCACGACCTGGCCTCCATCCGCCAGGCCCCCGACGGCGACGTCCGGTCGTTCCAGAGCCGGGGGAGTGCCCGATTCTCGGCCTTCGTCCGGGCCCAGCTCGGCCGCGACGAGAGCGGCCGCCGCGACTTCGTCTCCAACATCCGCACCGCCAAGGCCACGACGTCGGTCGTGATCTGGGCCTTCATCGTGGTCTTCCTGCTGCTCGGCAGCCGTGAGCTGCTGTTCGGCCACGGCGACATCCCGGCGGTCGGTGACTTCCAGCCCTTCCTCGGGCCGGGGCAGATGCTCAGCCGCTGGATCAGCGGCTTCCAGACCGTGGGCCTGGGCTCCACCGCGCCGGCGCCCACCGGCTTCGGCATCTTCGGCAGCCTCGGCGTCGTGTTCCTCGGTGCGGTGGGCGTGCTCCGCAAGGTGCTGATCCTGGGGCTGTGGCCCGTCGGGGCCATCGGGATGTGGCGCTTCACCAAGCCGGTGGGCTCCCGCCGGGCCCGCATCGTCGCCACCGTCGCCTACGTCATCGTCCCGCTGCCGGCCAACGCCATGGCCGAGGCCCGGTGGGGCGGACTGGTCGCCTACGCCGTGGTGCCGTGGATCCTCGGCCAGCTGGCCGCCGCCGGCCGCGTCGCCCCGTTCGGCGACCTCGGTGGCAGCGCCGGCCCCGGGGTCCGCTCGCGGCCGCTCCTGCACCGCGTGGTCGCCGTGGGCGTGGTCACCGCCCTGGCCGCCACGATCGAGCCCGCCATCGTGCTGGTCGTGATCGGCTGCGCCCTCGCCCTGGTGCTCGGTGGCCTGCTCGCCGGCCAGGCCACCGGTGCCGGCCGGGTGCTGGTCGTCGGCGTCGGCGGTGCGCTGGTCGCCGTCGTGCTGCAGCTGCCATGGAGCCTCTCGGCCGCCGACGGCTGGGAGGCCGTGGTCGGGGTGAGCTCCACCAGCGGCTACGGCCTCGGCCTCGGCGAGCTGTTGCGCTTCGCCACCGGCCCGTTCGGCAACGGCATGTTCGGCTGGGCGCTGCTGATCACCGCGGCCCTTCCCCTCCTCATCGGCCGCCGCTGGCGCCTCGGCTGGGCCGTGCGGGGCTGGGCGCTGGCCGCCGCCGGCATCGGCGTCGCCTGGGTCGCCGGCCAGGGCTGGCTGGTCGACGTCCTGCCCGGCCCCGACGTGCTCCTCGCTCCGGCCGCGGCCGGCCTGGCCCTCGCCGCCGGCCTCGGCATGGCGGCCTTCGAGGTCGACCTGCCCGACTACCACTTCGGCTGGCGCCAGATCGTGTCGCTGCTGGCCGGCGCCGCGTTCCTGCTGGCGCTCCTGCCGGCGCTCGGCACCGCGCTGTCGGGCCGGTGGGACCTGCCCCGGGGCGACTACAGCCGCACCCTCTCGTTCCTCGACACGCCCACCGACGCCCAGACCGACCGGGTGCTCTGGATCGGCGACGCCAGCGCCATCCCGCTGGCGGGCTGGCGCCTCGACGCCCCCGCGGTCGACGACCTCGGCCCCCAACGGGTGCTCGCCTTCGCCACGTCGTCGGCCGGCACCCCCACCGTCGCCGAGGAGTGGGCGGGCGACCTGGGCGCCGCGTCGGAGACCGAGTCGGCCCTGCAGGTGGCGGCATCGGGAGGCACCACCCGCCTCGGTGCGCTCCTCGCCCCGATGGCGGTGAAGTACATCGTGGTGCCCCTCGCACCCGCCCCGGACCCCTTCGCCCGCGACACGAGCTACGTCCCCAGCGACCTGCTCGCCGTGCTCGACGGACAGCTCGACCTCGACTCGGTCACGGTGAACCCGGGGGTGCGGGTGTACGAGAACGCCGCCTACGGCCCCTCTCGGGCGTTGCTGCCGGCGGGCACCGAGCTACCGTCGGGTGGCCAGGGCCTCACCGACCGCATCGTCCCCGGGCTCGGCCAGGCCTCGGCGGTGCTCCCCGACATCCAGGGCTACTCCGACTGGTCCGGCCCGCTCGACCAGCCCGGCGAGCTCTTCGTCTCGGCCGCAGGCGACGGCTGGAGGCTCCAGGTCGACGGTTCCGACGTGGCCTCCTCCGAGGCGCTCGGGTGGGCGAACAGCTTCCCCGTCGAACAGGCCGGGAGCGCCACCCTGCGCTTCGACACCCCGGTCACCCGCTGGCTGGCCCTCGCCGGTCAGGTGGCGCTGTGGCTGATCGCCTTCGCCTACCTGCTCCGGGTCAGGGTCCGCGAGGACGAGAGCACCGAGCTCCAGCCCACCCCGGCCCCCGCTCCGGAGGCCCCGGCCCACGTCGTGATCGGCGCCGACCTCGACGACCTCTTCGGCGCCGGGTCGGTCGGCGGTGACCTGCCGACCATGGCCGTGCCCGTGGTGACCCCGCCCACCGAGGCGTCGTCGCCGCCTGCGACCGACGAGCCCGAAGGTGGCCGCCGAGGCCGTCGTCGGAGGTCCCGATGAACCGCACCCTGCGCATGCCGGCGCTGATCCTCCTGCCCCTGCTCCTGGTCGCCGGCCTGGTGATCCAGTCCCGCGACGACGGCACGTCGGCTCCCGCCGTGCGCCTTTCCGAGCTCACCGCCACCGCGGCCGGTCCCGGCACGCCCAGCAGCACCTGGTACTGCGCCGCCGGCTCGGCCACCGGTGTGGCCTCAGGCGAGGGCGCCGGTCCCGCCGAGCAGGTCGTCGTGATCGCCAACGCCTCCGACACCGACTCCGTCGGCACGGTCACCCTCTTCCCGGCGGGGGCGGCGCCCAAGGCGGTGCCGGTGCAGGTGGCGGCCCACAGCCGGTTCGAGCTGAGGGTGAGCAACGAGGTCAAGGCTCCGTGGGCGGCCGCCCTGGTCGAGACCACCGGCGGTGAGATCACCGTCGGCCACGACCTCAGCGGCCCGTCGGGCCACTCGGTCTCCGACTGCGCCTCGACGCCCAGCGCCGAGTGGTACTTCCCCGCCGGCCTCAGCCGCGTGGGCAACGACATCTACCTGGCCCTGTTCAACCCGTTCCCCGGCGAGGCCACCGTCGACCTCTCGTTCGACACCGACAACGGCATCCGCTCGGTGCAGAGCTACCAGGGCATCGTGGTGCCTGGCGGCAGCGTGGCGGTCGAGAAGGTCAGCGAGAAGGTCACCGAGACCGACCACGTGGCCACCAACGTGAGCGTGCGCAGCGGCCGCATCATCGCCGAACAGATCCAGACCCTCGACGGCCGTGACGGTCGCCCCAAGGGCCTCACCGCCACCGTCGGCGCCACCACACCGGCCGCCGTCTGGTCGTTCCCGATGAGCGCCCCCGCCGACGTCGACGCCGCCGAGACCGTGGCGGTGTTCAACCCCGGCGACACCGACACCGACGTGCTCGTCCAGGTGCAGCTCGACGATCCCTCGGTCAGCGGCACCGTCGAGCCCTTCGAGGTCACCGTGCCGGCCCACCGGGTCATCACCGTCGACCTGCGCGACCCGGGGGATCAGCGGATCCCGCCCGGCGCGCCCCACTGGATCATCGTCCGCACCACCGACGGCTCCGACATCATCGCCGAGCGCACCCTCACCGGCGGCGCGAGCGGGGTCAGCTACACCATCGGCCTGCCGGTCGTGGCCACCCGCTGGATCGCCACCATCGCCGGCAACAACCAGCCGGTGTCGCAGCTCTCGATCGCCAACCCCTCGGCCACAGAGACCGCCACCGTCACGGTGCAGGGCATCAGCGGCGGCTCGCTCACCGACATCGCCGGTGCCGTCGACCTCACGGTGGCCCCGGGGGAGCGAGTGGTCGTCGACCTCACCCAGGCCGGGCTCGGGAACAGCTCCTCGGTCGAGGTCGTCTCCGACGTCGGCGTGGTCATCGGGCAGTGGATGACCTTCACCAGCCCGGCCGACATCGCCACCCCTGTGGGCGTGCCGGTCGGTGGCACCCAGTCGCTCCCGGTCTCGATCATCGACCCGACGGTCTTCACCGGCCAGGAGGTGGCCCCGGACCCGTCGGCGACGGTGCCCACCACCGAGGCGCCGCTGGAGGCCGACGGCGACACCGCCTCGACCTCCACGACGCCGTCGTCGTCAGCATCGTCATCGTCCACGTCCACCACGGCGGCGGGGGCCTAGCGGCCGTGGAGCGGGTCGTCATCGCCCTGGTGCTGGTGGCCGTGGCCGTGGTGGTGGCGGTGGTGTTCCAACGCCGCAAGCCGGCCCCGCCGGCGGGCCCCAACTGGAACGTGCCGGTGCAGCTCGACCGGGCCGACTTCGCCCGCCCCGACGCCCCCTGGCTCGTGGTCGTGTTCACCTCGTCGACGTGTGAGGCCTGCGGCGGGGTGTGGGGCAAGGCCGTGCCCCTCGACGCCGGCCCCGAGGGCCCGGTCGTCGTTCAGCAGGTCGAGGTCACCGCCGACCCCGAGCTGCACCGTCGCTACGGCATCGACGCCGTGCCCCTGGTGCTCATCGCCGACGAGGTCGGCATCGTGCGCAAGCACTTCCTCGGGCCGCTCACCGCCACCGACCTGTGGGCCGCGGTGGCCGAGGCCCGCGAACCGGGCTCCACCCCGCAGCACTGCGAGAAGCACGGCGACGAGAGCGCCGCCGAGCCCACGACCGAGCCCACCACCCCGGCCTGACCCGACGCCTCACGGCGCCGCCCGCACGCGAGAGGGGCCGGCCCGTGGGCCGGCCCCTCTGCGGTTCGTGCGGTGGTCGAGCCGGTGGCTCAGCCCTCGGCGGGCGGGTCGACGCTCGGGAAGCCGCTCGGCCCCCCGAAGCCGTCGTGGCCGGTTCCGTTGGAGCCCGGCCCGCTCATGGCGGCCACGCTGTGCGGGTTGGCCGAGGTGGACCCCGACCGGGCCAGCTCCAGCAGGCGGGTGACCTCGGTGCCGTCGATGGTCTCGTGCTCGAGCAGGCCACGGGCGACGAGGTCGAGCCCGTGGCGGTTCTCGGTGAGGGCGGTGCGGCAGCGCTCCTGGGCCTCGCGGAGGATGCGCTCGACCTCCTCGTCGATCACCCGGGCGGTGTCGTCGGAGTAGTCGCGGGTGTGCATGAGGTCCTCGCCGAGGAAGACCTGGCCCTGTGAGCCCCACGCCATGGGGCCGACTCGGGTGCTCATGCCCCACTCGCGGACCATCTTGCGGGCCAGCTCGGTGGCGCCCACGAGGTCGTTGTTGGCGCCGGTGGAGACCACGCCGAACACGAGCTCCTCGGCGATGCGCCCGCCCATGCGGACCACGAGGGAGTCCTCGATGTAGTCCTGGCGGTAGATGTGGCGCTCCTCGATCGGGAGCTGCATGGTGACGCCGAGGGCCATGCCCGACGGGATGATCGTGACCTTGTGCAGCGGGTCGGCGGTGGGGAGCACCGCGGCGCACACCGCGTGGCCGGCCTCGTGGTAGGCGATGGCCTCCTTCTCGAGGTCGGAGAGCGCCATGGACTCGCGGCGCTGGCCCATGAGCACCCGGTCGCGGGCCTCCTCGAAGTGGCGCTTGTAGACCTCGGAGCTGCCTTCTCGCACGGCGAAGAGGGCGGCCTCGTTGACGAGGTTCGAGAGGTCGGCACCGCTCATGCCGGGCGTGCCGCGGGCGACGAGGTCGAGATCGACGTCGGGGGCCATCCGCTTGTGCTTGACGTGCACCTCGAGGATCTGGCGACGGTCGTCGAGCTCGGGCAGCGGGACCACGACCTGGCGGTCGAAGCGGCCGGGGCGCAGCAGGGCCGGGTCGAGGATGTCGGGCCGGTTGGTGGCGGCGATCATGACGATGCCGGTGGTGACCTCGAAGCCGTCCATCTCGGCGAGCATCTGGTTGAGGGTCTGCTCACGCTCGTCGTGGCCACCGCCGAGGCCGGCGCCGCGCTTGCGGCCGATGGAGTCGATCTCGTCGACGAAGATGATCGCCCGGCCCATCTTGCGGGCCGTCTGGAAGAGGTCGCGCACCCGGCTGGCGCCGACGCCCACGAACATCTCCATGAAGTCCGAGCCGGTGACCGACAGGAACGGCACGCCGGCCTCGCCGGCGACGGCCCGTGCGATCAGGGTCTTGCCGGTGCCGGGAGGGCCCACGAGCAGGACGCCCTTGGGGATGCGCGCCCCGATCTCACCGAACTTCTCGGGGTGCTTGAGGAAGTCGACGACCTCGGTGACGTCCTGCTTCACCCCGGCGTAGCCGGCCACGTCGGCGAAGGTCGTGGCGGGCTTCTCGCTCGAGTAGGTCTTGGCCTTGCTGCGGCCGATGGACATGATGCCGCCCATCTGGCCCTGGGCCCGGCGCTGCATCCAGACGAAGAAGCCGATGAGCAGGGCGACGGGGAGCAGGAGCGGCAGCAGGGTGCCGAGCACGCTGCTCGTGGGCGTCGAGAAGTCGACGCCCTTCTCGGTCATGAGCTGCTGGTCGGCGTCGGTGGGCTGGAGGGGCCCGGTGGTGCTGAAGTTCGAGCCGTCGGTCAGCGTGCCGGAGATGTGCCCGTTGGTGTTGTCGAAGGTGGCGTCGGCGTTGTTGGTCGCCGCGTCTTTGACCTCGTTGTCCTGCAGCTTGGTGATGAACTCGCCGTAGCTGATCTGGTCGCTGTTGGTCGACGAGGCGAGGAACTGGAGGCCGATGGCCCCCAGGACGACGGCCACGAGCACGAAGATCGTCCAGCGGGGCCAGCCCTGGTCGGACCCGAAACGGCCGCTGCCGCGACTCTCACCGGGGGGAGGGGTGGGGCTCTCGGGACTCATGCCTCAAGCCTAGATGGCCGTGCCGAAAATCCCTGTCAGGGGGCGGTGAGGTGGCCGGCCAGCGCGGCGGCGCCCCGGCGGGTGTCGAGCAGGCGCCATCCGTTGGGCACCACGAGGCTGTCGGCGTGACGGCGGCACACGTCGTAGTAGGCGGGATGGGCCTCGGCGGCGAGTGGCTCGAGGTCGACCGTGCGGTTGGCGTAGTCGTATCCGAGGGTGGCGCAGGCAGGCTCGCCGCAGCCGGGGCGGGCACACGATCGGGTCATGCCTGGGACCGTACCTGCGCACGCGCCCGAGCACGTGGACCGCTGCCGGTAGCCTCGGCGGCCGTGACACCAGCCAAGCGCCGTCCCTCGGGGGGCAACCCGTCGCCCAAGAAGGCCGGCTCGGTCGCGCCCTCGTCGCGCACCAACGCCAAGCCCGCCCCGAAGGGCGCGCCCAAGGGCCGGGTGCCCGTGGCCGCCAGCGACTCCAAGTCCGCCAAGCGCCAGCAGGCCGCCGACGACCGGGCCAAGGCCCGCGAGGCCAAGGCGGCAGGCGCCGAGGTCGCCGCCGCCGTCGTGCTCGACGCCGACGGCAACCCGGTCGAGAAGCCCCGCTACGGCGCCGGCGCGGTGATCATCGCCTTCCTCGCCGGTCAGCTCCTCTCGACCATCGCCTACGTCGTGGTGCAGTCGTCGAGCAGCTACGACTTCGCCATCCCCACCGGCGTCGGGGCGGCCGTGGGCCAGGCCTCGGCGCAGGTCGGCTCCGGCCAGGCCCTCGCCATCGGGGTGCCCCCTCCTCTGTGGGTCACGGCCCTGATGCAGCTGCCGCTGTGGCTCGGGCTCGGCCTGATCCCGGTGTGGTTCGCCGTGAACCGGGGCAAGGGCGTCGTCGCCGAGCTCGGCCTGCGGATGAAGGCCATCGACATCCCGATCGGCCTCGCCGTGGGCGTGGCGTCGCAGCTGGTGATGGTGCCGGTCCTGTACTGGCTGCTGTTCAAGGTCATCGGGGTCAAGGACGTCTCCGCCGCCGCCCGCTCGCTCACCGACCGGGCCACCGACCCGCTCTCGATCTTCCTGGTGTTCGTGGTCGTCGCCATCGGGGCGCCCCTCGCCGAGGAGATCTACTTCCGCGGGTTCGCCCAGCGGGTCTTCGGCCGCAAGATCCGTCCGGCCTTCGCGATCCTGGCGTCGGCCGCGTTCTTCGCCGCCTCGCACATGCAGCTGCTGCAGTTCCCGGCGCTGCTCGTCTTCGGCCTGATCCTGGGCTACATGGCCTGGCGGTCGGGTCGGCTGGGCCCGGCGATCTGGGCCCACGTGGGGTTCAACACCGTCACCGCCGCCACCCTCGTGTTCCATCTCGGTTGAGGTGGTGCCCCGTTTCGCCGATGTCCGCCCCATGACCGCAGGGCGGCCCCTCTCGGTGCCACGATGGGACAGCCATGACCGATGACACCACCGCGCCCCTCGACGCCGACGCGCCCGCCGTCGGGGCGGTCGACCTCGAGGACCCCGTCGTCGCCCGACTGGGCGCCGCCATCGACCCTCCCGGGCGCCTGAGCCGGGCCGCGTCCTGGCCCGGGGCGGCGCTGCACCGGGCGAGCGGTTGGGGGATCGAGTCCTGGCTCTCGCTGATCATCGTCGCCGGGTGCGTGCTCTTCGTCTTCACCCAGCTCGGCCCGGCCAACGTGCTCTCGTCGTCGACGCCGGCGGGCGGCGACATGGGTGCCCACGTGTGGGGCCCGGCCTATCTGCGCGACCACCTGCTCACGTCGTTCCGGCTCACCGGCTGGACCCCCGACTGGTACGCCGGGTTCCCCGCGTTCCAGTTCTACATGGTGCTGCCGTCGCTCGCGATCGCCCTGCTGAGCCTGATCCTGCCCTACGGCGTGGCCTTCAAGCTGGTGGCGATCAGCGGTGTGCTGAGCCTGCCGGTGGCGTGCTGGGCGTTCGCCAAGCTCACCCGGCTCCCGTTCCCGGCGGCGCCGCTGTTCGCCGTGGCCGCCACCGCGTTCCTGTTCGACCGCTCGTTCTCCATCTACGGCGGCAACATCGCCTCGACCCTGGCCGGTGAGTTCGCCTTCTCGATCTCGCTGAGCTTCGCCATCCTCTTCCTCGGGGTGGTCGGACGCGGCCTCGAGACCGGCAAGCACCGGGCGTGGGCCGCGGTGCTGCTGGCCCTCACCGGGCTCTGCCACCTCATCCCGTTCATCTTCGCCATCGCGGGCGCGGTGGTGTGGCTGCTGGTCTCGCTCGTGCGCCGCCCCGGCCTGCGCACGCGGATCTGGTGGTTGCTGAGCGCGGGCGTGGTGGGCGTGGCCCTCACCGCGTGGTGGATGGTGCCCTTCTACCTGCGCTCGGCCTACATGAACGACATGGGGTGGGAGAAGAAGACCACCTACGTCGACCTCCTCTTCCGGCGTCAGAACCTCGACTCGCAGCTGTCGAACTCGCCCCCGATCGAATGGGTGCTCGTGCTCGCCCTGCTGGGCGTCGTCATGTCGATCGCCTGGAAGCGCCGGGCCGGCGGCTTCCTCGTGGTCATGGCCCTCGTCGCCGCCATCGGGTTCCGGTTCACCCCCCAGACCCGTCTCTGGAACGCCCGCCTCCTGCCGTTCTGGTACCTCTGCCTCTACCTCCTCGCGGCCGTCGGTGTGGCCGAGCTCGGCCGCACGCTCGCCGCGCTCTTCTCGGCCGACCCCGAGAAGCCCCGCCGCGCCATCACCGCGGCCACGGCCATCGTCGGCTCGCTGCTCGTGATCATCGCCCTCGCCATGCCGCTGCGGGCGATGCCGAACTCGGTGGGCATCGGCCCCGTCAGCGTCGACCTCGGCGGCACCCGCGCCGACGGCTCGTACCACTGGCTGTTCCTGTCGACGAAGGACAGCAGCTTCGTGCCCTCGTGGGCCCGCTGGAACTTCACCGGCTACGAGGGCAAGGCCGCGTACCCCGAGTACCACGACATCGTGCAGACGATGGGCGACCTCGGCGACACCAACGGCTGCGGCCGGGCGATGTGGGAGCACGAGGAGCAGCACGACCGCTACGGCACGCCGATGGCGCTGATGCTGCTGCCGTTCTGGACCGACGGCTGCATCGGGTCGATGGAGGGCCTCTACTTCGAGGCGTCGGCCACGACGCCGTTCCACTTCCTCAACCAGGACGAGCTCTCGACCGGACCGTCGAACGCCCAGCGCGACCTGCCCTACGTGCCGGGCCCGCCCACTGCAGAGCAGTTCGACCTGGGCATCCAGCACCTCCAGATGTTCGGTGTGAAGTACTACATGGCGATCTCCGACGGGATGATCAGCCTGGGCCGGGCGAACCCGTCGCTCACCGAGGTCGCCACGTCCGGCCCGTGGGTGGTCTTCGAGGTCGCCGACAGCGAGTTGGTCGCCCCCCTCGACAACCAGCCGGCGGTGCTCACCGACGTCAAGCCCCATGACTGGCTCGACGCCGTGACCCCCTGGTATCTCGATCCGAGCCAGTGGAGCGTGTACCCCGCGGCCGGGGGCCCCTCCGACTGGCAGCGCATCACGGTCGACGAGGTCCCCACCGAGGTCCCCACCACCCCGGTCGCGGTCACCGACATCTCGACGGGGAACGACTCCATCGAGTTCGACGTGAGCGACGTCGGCCAACCCGTGCTGGTGAAGGCGTCGTACTTCCCGAACTGGAAGGCCGACGGGGCCAAGGGCCCCTGGCGGGTGGGCCCCAACCTCATGGTGGTGGTGCCGACCTCCACCCACGTCTCCCTGAACTACGGCTACACCACCGTCGACTACCTGGGCTGGTTCATCACCCTGCTCGGTGTGGTGGGCCTGGTGTTCCTCATCCGCCGCGGGCCGCTCGACCTGCCCGAGCCCCGACCGTGGTTCCCGCAACGCCAGCCCGTCGGCGGCGGTGCCGACGACGAGGGTGAGCCCGGCGAGGGCGGTCCCGACGGCGGGGGAGGAGGGCCCGGTCCCGACGGCGCCCCGCCCGACACCGGATCGGCCCCGCCCGCGCCCCCGCAGGGCGCGGTGTTCGACCCGACGGCGATGATCCTCGGCGGGGCCGACCTCGGTCCCGGCCCCGAGCGCGCACCCGATGCCGGCACCGAGGTCGTGGCGCCCCCCGGGGCCGAGCCCGTTCCCGCCGGCCCGGCACCCGAGCAGGGGAGCCGGCCCGATGGCCCATGACCGCCTGCGCTACACCGGCGTCGCGGTCGTCTCGAGCCTGGTCACCGCAGTGGCCCTGGCCCGCTGGATGCGGGGCCTCTCGCCCCTCCGGGCCGACCTCGTGCGCCGCCACCACCGCGGTGAGGCCCCTGGCACCGTCCGGCTCACGGTCGTGGTGCCGGCCTACATGGAGCAGGACCGCATCGGGCACACCGTCGCCCGGCTGAAGGCCGACCTCGACACGCTCGCCGCCTACGGCGGCCTCGAGGTGCTGGTCGTCGACGACGGCTCCACCGACGACACCGGCGCGGTGGCCGAGGCGGCCGGCGCCACGGTCGTCATCCATCCCGAGAACCGGGGCAAGGGTGCCGCCGTGCGCTCGGGCGTGCTGGCCGCCAGCGGTCGCACCATCGCCTTCACCGACGCCGACCTCGCCTACGCCCCCGACCAGATCCCCGATCTGGTGGAGCTGGCCGAACAGGGCTGGGACGTCGTCGTCGGCAGCCGCCGCCACACCGACACCACCACCCTCGTGCGGGCCCGGCGACTGCGCGAGATCGGCGGCCGGGCGATCAACCTGCTCACCCGGGCGGTGCTGCTCGGGCAGTACCGCGACACCCAGTGCGGCCTCAAGGCGTTCCGCTCCGACGTGGCCCGCCTGATCTTCGCCCACACCCGGGTCGACGGCTTCGCCTTCGACGTCGAGGTCTTCCACCTCGTCGAGCGCTACCACCTCTCGCTGGCCGAGGTCCCGGTGCGGGTCGAGAACTCGGCCCGGTCCACCGTCAGGGTCGTCCGCGACGCCCTCCGCCTCGTCCGCGACCTCTTCCGGGTGCGGCAGTGGTCGGCCGAGGGCCGCTACGACCTCACCGCCGACGACCTGCTGGAGGCGGCCGGAGCCGCCGCCGCGACGACCGGGATGCCGCTCGGGCTCAACTAGGGTCGGCCCCCATGGCAACCCTCGACGCCGCCTCGCTCGGCGCCATCTTCAAGGCCTACGACATCCGCGGCACGGTGCCCGACCAGCTCGACGCCACCATCGTCGAGCGTGTCGGTGCGGCCTTCGCCCGGTTCGTCGCCGACACCTCGGGGGCCACCCGCATCCTGGTGGCCCACGACATGCGCCCGTCGGGCCCCGAGTTCGCCGACGCCTTCGCCAAGGGCGCCACCGAGCAGGGCCTCGACGTCGTGCACCTGGGCCTGGCGTCCACCGACGCCCTGTTCTTCTCGGCCGGCCACTTCGACGCGCCGGGGGCGATGCTCACGGCCTCGCACAACCCCGCCGGGTACAACGGCATCAAGCTCTGCCTCGCCGGCGCCAAGCCGATCGGCGTCGACACCGGCCTGAAGGAGATCGAGGCGGCCACGCTCTCGGGGCTCCCCCCGGTGGCCACGCCCGGCACGGTGTCGAGCCGCGACGACGCCCTCGCCGCCTTCGTCGAGCACGTCCACTCCTTCGTCGACCTGTCGGTGCTGAAGCCGCTCAAGGTCGTGGCCGACACCGCCAACGGCATGGGCGGGCTCACGGCCCCGGCGGTCTTCGCCGGCCTGCCGTTCCAGCTCGACGTGCTCTACGGCGAGCTCGACGGCACCTTCCCGAACCACCCGGCCGACCCGATCCAGCCCGAGAACCTGGTCGACCTCCAGGCCCGGGTGCTCGAGACCGGCGCCGACGTCGGCCTGGCGTTCGACGGCGACGCCGACCGCGTGTTCCTCGTCGACGACATGGGCCAGCTCGTCTCCGGCTCGCTCACCACGGCGATCGTCGCCGACGTGATGCTGCGGAAGAACCCGGGCGAGACCGTCCTCTACAACCTGATCTGCTCGAAGGCCGTCCCCGAGGTCATCGCCGAAGCCGGCGGCACCTCGGTGCGCACGCGGGTGGGGCACTCGTACATCAAGCAGGTCATGGCCGAGACCGGCGCCTGCTTCGGTGGCGAGCACTCCGGCCACTACTACTTCCGCGACAACTACCGGGCCGACTCCGGCATCATCGCCGCGATGACCGTGCTCGAGCTCGTGAGCGTCTCGGGCCTGCCCCTCTCCGAGCTGCGCAAGCCCTACGAGCGCTTCGCCGACTCCGGCGAGATCAACACCGTGGTGCCCGACCCCCTCGCCGTGATCGAGGCCGTCGCCACCCACTACGCCGACGCCAGCCAGGACCGACTCGACGGGCTCACCGTCGACATCAGCTCCGACCCCGCCGACCCGTGGTGGTTCAACCTGCGTCCTTCCAACACCGAGCCCCTGCTGCGGCTGAACCTCGAGGCCTCCGACCGGGAGGCGTGCGACCGTCACGTCGCCGAGGTCCGGGCCCTCATCGCCGCCGCCGCCGGCTCGGCCTGAGCCCGACCCCGAGGAGTACCGATGGCGCTCGACCCGCAACTGCTGGAGATCCTGGCCTGCCCCGACGACAAGGGCCCGCTGCTCTACTTCGCCGATGAGTCGATCCTCTACAACCCGCGCCTGAAGCGCCGGTACGAGGTCCGCGACGACATCCCGATCATGCTCGTCGACGAGGCCACGACGGTCGACGACGCCGAGCACGACCGCCTCGTCGCCAAGGCCGAGGCCGAGGGCGTCAGCCCCACCTTCGAGGTCTGAGGTCGTGATCCTCGACACGGTCGGCATGTTCGACGCGGTCGCCGCGCTCCCCGAGCAGCTGACCGTGGCCGCCGACGCTGCGGCCGTCGCGCTGGCGCAACTCGAGCTTCCCGCCCACGACGACATCGCCAACGTGGTGGTGATCGGCATGGGCGTCGCCGGCCAGGCCGGTGGGCTCCTCCTCGAGGTCGCCGGCCCGATGATGTCGGTGCCGGTCGTGGTCCACCGCGGCTACGGCGTGCCGAACTTCGTCGATCCCGCCACCCTCGTGATCTCCGTCTCCTTCGACGGCGACACCG
This sequence comes from Acidimicrobiales bacterium, assembly GCA_965279255.1. Lineage (GTDB taxonomy): Bacteria > Actinomycetota > Acidimicrobiia > Acidimicrobiales > Acidimicrobilacustridaceae > CAMFLJ01. The sequence goes on along the minus strand of OZ257146.1, from coordinate 1,780,067 downwards.
AGGAGACCGTCGAGGCCACCCAGGCCGCCCTGCTCGACGGCGCCCAGGTCCTGTGCATCAGCCGGGGCGGCGCCCTGGCAGAGCTGGCGGCCACCGCCGGCACCCCGCACATCACCGTGCAGCCCGACGCACCCACCGAGCGGGCCGCCCTCGGCGCCCTCGCCGTGCCGGGCCTGCTCGCGCTCGAGGAGGTGGGCTTCTTCCCCGGCGGACGAGCGTGGATCGACGCCGCGGTCGAGCAGGTGTCGCGCCGCCGCGACTCGCTCATCTCCGAGGACAACCTGGCCCGCCGGCTGGCCCGGCGCCTCGGGCGGATGTTCCCCATCGTCTACGGCGGCAACGGCCTCGGCGGCCTGGCCGCCGAGCGCTGGAAGACCCAGTTCAACGACAACGCCAAGGTGGCGGCGTTCGCCAACCAGGTGCCCGAGCTCACCCACAACGAGGTGTGCGGCTGGGGCCAGGACGGCGACGTCACCCGGCAGATCTTCCAGCTGTTCCTGCTGCGCCACGACTTCGAGCACCCGCAGGTCTCACGGCGCCTCGATCTGGTCGATGAGCTGCTCGACGAGGTCGTCGGCGCGGTGCACAGCGTGGGGGCCGAGGGCGACGGCATGCTCGCCCAGCTGCTCGACCTCGTGCTGATCGGTGACTTCACCAGCCTGCACGCCGCGGCCGAGCAGGGCGTCGACCCGGGACCGGTCCCGATCCTGGCCGACATCGAAGCCCGCATCTGGGTTCCCTGACCCGCCACTACACTCGACCGCCGGGCTGACCGTCAGGGTCAGAGGGCCCCAGCCCCGCTTTCCGCACGCGCGTCCCCGATCCGGGGCCCGTGCCCTTTCACGTCCCTCGTGGCGCGCCCATCAGTGGAGGCCCTCCCGCATGACCCTGACCCTGACCCCCGAGATCTCCGACACGGGGATCGACTACAAGGTCGCCGACCTCTCCCTCGCCGCCTTCGGCCGCAAGGAGATCCAGCTCGCCGAGCACGAGATGCCGGGCCTGATGGCCCTCCGTGCCGAGTTCGCCGACAGCCAGCCCCTGGCCGGCGCCCGCATCACCGGCTCGCTGCACATGACGATCCAGACCGCCGTGCTGATCGAGACCCTCACGTCGCTCGGCGCCGAGGTGCGCTGGGCCAGCTGCAACATCTTCTCCACCCAGGACCACGCCGCCGCCGCCATCGTGGTCGGCCCCGAGGGCACCATCGAGCGCCCCAAGGGCGTGCCGGTCTACGCCTGGAAGGGTGAGACCCTCGACGAGTACTGGTGGTGCACCGAGCAGATCCTGCGCTGGCCCGACGGCCAGGGCCCGAACATGATCCTCGACGACGGCGGCGACGCCACCCTGCTCGTGCACAAGGGCGTCGAGTACGAGCGCACCGGCGTGGTGCCCGAGCCCACCGAAGAAGACTCCGAGGAGTGGACCGTCGTGCTGGGCCTGCTCAAGCGCACCGTCGCCGAGGGCACCAAGCTCTGGCACGGCGTGGCGTCGGGCATCGAGGGCGTCACCGAGGAGACCACCACCGGCGTCCACCGGCTCTACCAGATGATGGAGGCCGGCCAGCTGCTGTTCCCGGCCATCAACGTCAACGACTCGGTCACCAAGTCGAAGTTCGACAACCTCTACGGCTGCCGCCACAGCCTCATCGACGGCATCAACCGCGCCACCGACGTGATGATCGGCGGCAAGGTCGCCCTCGTCTGCGGCTACGGCGACGTCGGCAAGGGCTGCGCGGCGTCGCTGCGGGGCCAGGGCGCCCGCGTCATCGTCACCGAGGTCGACCCCATCTGCGCGCTGCAGGCCGCCATGGAGGGCTACCAGGTCGCCCGCATCGAGGACGTGCTCGACATCGTCGACATCTACGTCAGCGCCACCGGCAACTTCAACGTGATCACCGCCGAGCACATGGCCCGCATGAAGCACCAGGCCATCGTCGGGAACATCGGCCACTTCGACAACGAGATCGACATGGCCGGGCTCAAGAAGATGAGCGACGTCCAGCGGGTCAACATCAAGCCCCAGGTCGACGAGTTCGTCTTCCCCGACGGCCACTCGGTGATCATCCTGGCCGAGGGGCGCCTGTTGAACCTCGGCTGCGCCACCGGCCACCCGAGCTTCGTGATGTCCAACAGCTTCTCGAACCAGGTCATCGCCCAGATCGAGATCTTCACCCACAAGGACTTCTACGAGAAGAAGGTGTACACGCTGCCGAAGCACCTCGACGAGAAGGTGGCGGCTCTGCACCTCGACGCCCTCGGCGTGCGCCTCACCAAGCTCACCGAGGATCAGTCGGCCTACCTGGGCATCCCCCAGGACGGGCCGTTCAAGTCGGACCACTACCGGTACTGACGCCTCCGGGCGCCGAAGAGGGGGGCACGATGGAAGACCTGTCGGGCAAGGTCGCGGTCGTCACGGGTGGGGCCAGCGGCATCGGCCTCGCCCTGGCGAACCGCTTCGCCGCCGAGGGCATGAAGCTGGTGCTGGCCGACGTCGAGGGTGATGCCCTCGCCGCGGCGGCGGCCGGCCTGGCGCCCTCGGCGGAGGTCGTCAGCGTCGTGGCCGACGTCTCGAAGGTCGAGCAGGTGGAGGAGATCCGCCGCTCGGCCCTCGAGGCCTTCGGTGCCGTGCACGTGGTGTGCAACAACGCCGGTGTGGGGTCCGGGGGAGCCTTCGAGTCGGTCTCGCTCGACGACTGGGAGTGGGTGCTCGGGGTCAACCTCTGGGGGGTCATCCACGGCGTGCGCACCTTCCTGCCCCTCCTGCAGGAGCAGGGCGAGGGCCACATCGTGAACACCGCGTCGGTGGCCGGCCTGTTCGCTGCGCCGTACATGAGCCCGTACAACGTCTCGAAGTACGGCGTGGTGGCCCTGTCGGAGACGCTCTTCAACGAGCTCGCCATAGCCCAGTCGAACGTGGGCGTGTCGGTGCTGTGCCCCTCGTGGGTGAAGACGCGCATCGCCGAGTCCGGCCGCAACCGGCCGGGCGGCGCCGGCGACCCGGCCGAGGCCGCCGCCATCACCGAGGTCATCAACGGCTTCATCTCGACCGGCATCGAGCCGACCGAGGTGGCCGCGGCCGTCGCCGAGGCCGTGAAGGTCCGCCGGTTCTGGATCCTCACCCACGACGACACCCGCGCCGCGGTGAAGGCCCGCACCGCCTCGATCCTCGACGACGGCACCCCGCCCCTCCTGATGCACTGACCCGGTCGGGCTCAGTTCACCTCGTCGCCAGTCGGTGGGAGTGTCGTGAGGCTGTTCGTGGGCCGACTCATGACGATCGCATCCGCGGCGCGGGGGAACTCGATGCGGAACGTGGTGCCGGTGCCCACCAGGCTCCCGACCTCTATCGACCCCCCTGCGGCCTCCACGATCGATCGCACCGACACGAGGCCCATGCCGAGGTTCCGGCCCTCGGACTTGGTGGTGTAGTCCGGCTCGAAGATGCGGGGGAGCGCGTCGGTCGGGATGCCGTGGCCGTCATCGGTGATGGTGAGCAGCACCACGGTCGAGAGCTCCGCCCCTCCTCCGCCGCCGGCAGGGATCGCGAGCGCATCACGAGTCTCGATGCGGATGGTGCCGTCGCCGTCGATGGCGTCGGATGCATTGGCGACGAGGTTGGCCAGGATCTGGCCGAGTCGGCCGCGGTCGACCGGCACCGCCGGGTCAGTCGATCGCAGGTCGACCTCCAGCGCCGTTCCGCGTCGGGTGAGCCGGCGGAGCATGGGGTGCATCTCCCGGATGACCGCGTTGAGGTCGCTCTCCCCGAGCCCCAGGTCGGGCTGGCGGGCGTAGCCCGTGAACTCGTCCATCAGGACCCGGGCCCGTTGGCTCGACTCGAGCAGCTCCTCGGCCGTCGTGAGGGCGTTGCGGCCGTCGAGCTGGCCGACCAGGTCCTCGGAGCCGTCGAGCAACGCGTTGATCACGTTGTTCAGATCGTGGGCGATGCTGAGGCTCGCCCGGCACGCGCCTTCGAGTTGCTGGATCCGATCGAGCCGCTCGTGCATGTGCTCATGCTCGATGCGGGCCTGTTCCTCGAGGTCGGCGTTGACCAGGGTGAGCGCGACGACTGCGTCGCTGCGGCGTCTGGCTGCGAGGTACACGATCACCAGGATCGCGGTGAGCAAGGGGATCTCGATCAGCTCGGAGCGCTCGGTCGCTCCGAGCCAGGCCGCCCGGGCGACGATGACGGTCACGACCGGCACCCAGATCAGGATCCTTCGCCGTAGCCGGACCACGTCGAGGAAGAGCGTGGCGGCCGCGAGGAGAACGAAGACGATGTGGAACCAGAAGACCACCTCGTCGGTGAACGCGGCGAGCATCGTCGTCAGGACGAGCGCGAGGTCGAGGCCGGCCGCCAGGCCCCCGTCCGCCCTGGCCCACCGTTCGACGGCACCCGTGACCCACTCGGTCCGGCGACGGCCCGTCTCGACCGTGGCGCTGGTGACACCCATACCCTCTCCCGCCTGTGAGTTGAGTCCGAGGTGTGGTCCGCTGCTGCGGCTCGCTCCGACTTGTCCTTTCGGTGTGTCGTCCGCCACACTTGACCACAGAGAGTAGTGGCGACTACAACAGAAGGCGAGGACCAACAGGCGACGGGCGGCGCAGGTGCGCCGCGAGGCAAGCGTCGAGGACCGCGTGGGTGGCGCCCACATCGGTCGGGCCGCAGGGTGCGGCGTTCCGGAGTGACCACGATGGTGGTGCAACGAGGTCGCAGCACGGGGATCGAGCCACCCGGGGCTGCGGCTGGCGGAGGTGACCATGGCAGCCATGCGAGTGGCCGACCTGTCGGAGTTGCCGATGGCAACGGGCTCGCCCGAGCCCGGCGCCGGTCCGTGCATCCTCGTCGTCGACGACGACGAGGTCGTGCGGGCCCAGGTGGCCCGCCGTCTCACCGTCGTGGGCATGTCGGTCGTGGAGGCAGGCGACGGCGCCACCGCGATGGAGCTCGCCGCGCGCCACGCGCCCGCCCTGATCGTCCTCGACCTGTGCCTGCCGGACACCACCGGCATCGACGTGCTGGCCGCGCTCCGCTCGGCCAGCGACGTGCCCGTGATCCTGCTCTCGGGGCTCGGGGAGGAGTCCGACCGCGTCGCCGGGCTCGAGCTCGGCGCGGACGACTACGTGGTGAAGCCCTTCTCGAGCCGCGAGCTGCTCGCTCGCATCCGCTCGGTGCTCCGGCGCTCTCAGCCGGCCCTGTCGCTCGATCACCTGGAGCTCGTCTTCGGTGACCTTCGCATCGCCCCGGTGCCCCGCACCGTCCACGTCGGTCCGGCGCTCGTGGAGCTGACCCGGCTGGAGTTCGACCTCCTTCTCTTCCTCGCCCGCTCACCGCGGCAGGTCTTCAGTCGGGCCCAGCTGCTCGCCAACGTGTGGTCCTCCGACTCCGAGTGGCAGGACGAGTCGACCGTGACCGAGCACGTCCACCGGCTCCGTCGCCGGATCGAGGCGTGCCCGGCCGCTCCCCGTCACCTGGTGACCGTGCGGGGCGTGGGGTACCGGTTCGAGCCCTGAGGGCCTGACCACTGCGGCTGCGGCACGGCTCCGGCCGCGGCGCGCCTGAGATCGGGGCGCCCTGTCGCCCGGTTGATCGTTTGTTGAGCGTTCGGTGGCCTCCCTCAAAGGTCCCGATGGTCCGCTACCTCCTCAACTCGCCGAGGGCGGGTGATCGGTCACGGTGCGCAACCGGACCGAGGTGGGCCGGCGAAGGTCGTCGGCCGGGAGGGATCGGCCATGAGGAAGCGACGTCCGCTGGCTTCGGGTGCTGCTCGCATCGCTGTCGTCCTCGCGCTGGTCGCCGGCCTCGCTCCGGCGGTCCTCGCCGCGGCGGGCCCCGGGACTGCGAGCGCGGCACCGATCCCGCTCGACCCGAGCGGGCACGGCCGGATCCGGTTGCACGTCACCGATTCGGCTGACGGCTCGGACATCGGCGACTTCACGTGGTTGATCAACGTCGACAACAGCGGGGACTCCTCCCGGGACGACGCCAACTGCCTGCCGGCCATCGCCCGTGACGCCGTCACCCCCGAGGCCGGCACCGGAGACTTCCCGGCGGGGTGCCAGAACCCGAGCGTCCACTCCGTCTCCGGAGCGGCCCCGGTGCTCACCCAGGGCGATCAGGCCGACCTCTCCACCGACGCGTCGCTCCAGGTCCCCAACGGCACCTATCTCATCTCGGTCACCGCCCCCGGCCACAAGATCGACGGCGTCCACTTCACGGTGAACGGGGCCGACCCCGCCCTCGACGACGAGGTGCTCGAGGTCGCGATGAACCCGATGCCCGAGAAGACCCTGACCGTGAGGGTCAACGTCTTCGACGACAACGCATCGACCAACGGGGAGTGGGACATCGACGTCGAGTCGTACGTCCCGGCGAGGGGCAACCAGCCCGCCCGCAACGACATGTCGGGCTTCGTCGCCCACCTGAGCGACGTGCTCGGGGCAGTGACCACCGATGTCTACGGCAACGCCCTCTGCACCGAGTACCAGAAGGACTCGGCGGGCAACACCATCCTCGATCCCGACGGGTTCCCGATCCCGCTCGCCTCGCCCGACAACGGCGCCACCGGCGGCCAGCTACAGGGCTCGTTGAGCCAGTGCGTCTCGGGGCCCGATGGGCAGATCGCCATCCCGAACCTCGGCCCCAACCGCTACGCGGTGACCGTCCAGCCGCCGGACCCGGTGCAGGGCGAGACGACGCGCTGGATGCAGACCACGACACTCGAAGGCGGCCACGACTGGGACAGCTGGAACCAGGAGGGCGGCACCGGGTATGACACCGAGCGGGTGATCGGCGGGGAGAAGACACCGCCCGTCGACTTCGGGTTCGTGCCCATCGACACCGGGAAGCCGTCGAGCGCCCTCTCCCGACTGCCAGCGACAGGCGGCGGCACCCTCACCGGGATCATCTCCATCGGGCGCACCTACGTGCCGACCATCGGTGGCCAGAACAACGGCTTCGCCACCGGCTTCGCCGGCACCAAGCTCGACGGCGCCCCGCCGGACGGGCTCGTGGCCGTCTCCTGCCTCGCCGGCTGTGACTTCGCCGGTGCCGACGAGAACGTCTACACCGGCCGGGCCGACGCCGACGGCCGGTTCACGATCGCCCACCTCCCGGCGGGCACCTACAACGTCGCCCTCTGGGACGAGCAGCAGAGCTACATCCTCACCCAGGTCCAGGTCGACATCCGTGCCGGTGAGACCACCGACATGGCCAACGTGCCGCTCGCCGGATGGTTCACCGAGCTCACCGGCCACGTCTTCCTCGACGCCAATGACAACGGCCGACGTGACCCCGGTGAGCAGGGCGTCCCCGACTTCGGCCTGACGGTGCGAGGCCGCTCGAACTACCTCTACGACCAGGGCATGACCTCGTCGACCACCAACGAGGACGGCTTCTACGACCTCAGCCAGGTGTACCCGCTGACCCAGTTCGTGGTGGTCGAGGCCTTCGACCAGCGCTACAAGACCACCGGCATCACCTACCAGGCCGACAACCAACCGAGCCCGACGACCACGATCACCAGCCAGGTCGACATCGACCTGCTGCCGGTGATCGGCCTCTCGGCCACCCTCGACTGGGGCGTGCAGCCCTACGCCCGGGGCGAGAACGGCGGCATCGTCGGCACCGTCTCCTACGACTCGACCCGGAACGAGACCAACGCCCGCAAGGCAGGGGCGGAGGACTACCAGCCCAGCGTGCCCGACCTCCCCGTTCAGCTCTGGACGGCGCAGAAGGCCGGCGACGGCAGCTACCTCACGACAGGCACCGGTGCCGTCAAGCAGTTCGGGGTCGGTGGGTGCGCGCGGCCCGAGGACGAGTACGGCCTGGATGCCTCCGGCTCCGGTTGCCAGCCCCTGCAGTCCTACACGACCGAGACGTGGACGCGGCCGACCGGTTGCGTGACCCGTGACCAGGACGGCAACCCGGTGCAGCAGCTGGGCATGCCGACGAACGGCGACCAGGCGCTCGACTGCCTCGAGGCCCCCCTTTCCGGTGTGCAGATCGGCGGGGACGGCTCGGTCGACGGCAACTACGGGTTCGGTGACCTGGGCGCGGGCGACTACCTCGTCGAGGTGGTGAGCCCCATCGACCAGGTGATGGCGGCCAACGGGAAGCCCGGACGCCACCTCTACAAGTTCACCGACGAGACCTCGATCAACGTGTTCTCGGGCGACAACTACGTCCCCCAGGACGGCTACAGCCAGCAGGGCGGCGCCGCTGGTGATCCGGTCAGCCACGTCGACCCGGCCGGGGACCCCAGGGAGGATCCGGCCCAGGCGGCCCCGGCGGTCGACCCGCAGTGCGCCGGAGCGACGCACACCGTGGACGACAGCGTCGCCCCCGACTTCCAGGACGCCATCGGTGGCTCGATCTTCAACGGGCAGGACCGCCACCAGTGCGACGTGAAGCTGATCCGTCTGTCGAACGGCCGGTCGATCGCGCCGACCTTCTTCGTCTACACCGACGTGCCGATCGCCTCTCGGTTCTACGGCCTGGTGATCAACGACCTCGGCGTGTCGACCAACAAGAAGGCCATCGTCTACGGCGAGGCCGAGGAGATCGCCGGCATGCCGATCGACGTCTACGACGAGACCGGCCGCCACAAGTGGAAGGTGGAGTCCGACTTCAACGGCTTCTACGAGATGCTGCTGCCGTCGACCGACACCTACAACTGCCCACTGCCGGCGGGGCCGTGCCCGAACGTCTACCGCCTCGTCGCCAACGACCCCGGGCAGCCCGGCTCACCGAACCTCGACCACAACCCGGCGTTCCGCAGCATCGGCACCGAGTTCCAGGCGTGGCCGGGCGTCGTGCACCCCGTCGACCAGGCGGTCACCCCGATCGGTGCCACCATCGAGGTGCCCGGTGCCACGCAGGCCGTGATGCCCCAGTGCTCCGCCGCCGCCGACGTCCCCCAGCTCTACCGGGTCGACGATCCCGTCGTCACCTACGGCAGCGGCGCCCACGACACGCTCACGATCAGCGGCGTCAACTTCGGGAGCCATGCACCCGGCGGGAGCGGACAGGTGACCGTCGACGGGACCGCTCTGCCCGTGCAGAGCTGGTCGACCGACGCGACGTCGCTGGTGTCGACCATCAAGGTGGGGGTCCCGGGCTCGATCCCGAAGGGCGCCCACACCCTGATGGTCACCAACGACCAGGGTCTCACCACGCCCCACGGCATCACCGTGCACGTGACCGGCAACGGCTACTCGCCGCACGTGTTCACCGTCGGCAAGGGCAAGATGTTCGACCCGTCCGACGATGCCTTCGATCCGGCGACGGGTGAGCCCGCCGGTGGCCTCCGGGCGATCCAGCGGGCCGTCGAGGCCGCCCACGCCTTCCCCCGGAACGCGGTCGTCGTGGTCTACCCCAACGACACCACGAAGTGGGCGAAGAACAACCCCGACCAGGCCTACTACGAGAACCTGGTCATCCACTCCCCGCTGCGGCTCCAGGGCGTGGGCCCCGGTGGCAGCCATGTCGGTGCCGACGGCGCCACCCATTCGGTGCCGGGCGCGACCATCGACGGTTCGAGCTTCTGGAGCGCGCCGGCCGGCATCACCAACCCTGACGGCACGCTCACGCCGCAGGACTCCAGCTACGCCACCGAGTGGCAGGCGTTCTCCGACGCCCTCCCGCCGGCCCAGCACGACCCCTACCCGAACGGGGCGACGATCCTCGAGGTCGCCGAGAGGACCACCCAGTACCTCGGTGGGCTGAGCTCGTCGATCGACGGCCTGACCGTCACCGGCGGCGACCAGCAGGGCTTCCCGAACAACATCAACGGTGTGGGCGGGGCGCCCAACGGACAGCCGCGCACCCTGTCCGAGACCCAGGGCGGCGGCATCTTCGTCAACGCCAACATCCTCAACCTGCAGATCAGCGACAACGTGATCCGGTCCAACGGCGGGGCCTACGGCGGCGGCATCCGGGTGGGCACCCCCCAGCTCGGGACGGCCCCGAACGGCACCAGCAACAACAACCCCAACCTGAAGGTGCTCGACAACCGCATCATCGCCAACGGCGGCAGCAACCTCGCCGGCGGGGTGGCGCTGTTCAACGGGGCCAACAACTACGAGATCGCCCGCAACGACATCTGCGGGAACTACTCGACCGAGTACGGCGGCGGCATCAGCCACTACGGCTACTCGCCCGGCGGACGGATCCATGACAACAAGATCGTGCTCAACAGCGCCTACGACGAAGGCGGCGGTGTGATGGTCGCCGGCGAGCTGCCGGCCGTGACCACCGCCCTGAGCAAGGGCGCCGGGTCGGTCGAGATCGCCAACAACCTGATCCAGGGGAACCTCTCCAACGACGACGGTGGCGGCGTGCGGTTCCTGATGGCGGCGGGACCGAACAACGACCAGTTCACGGTCACCAACAACATCATCGCCAACAACGTGGCCACCCACGAGGGCGGCGGCGTGGCCCTCGACGACACGCCGAACGTGCGGTTCGTGGAGAACACCGTCGTGCGCAACATCACGACGGCCACGTCGCTGACCAGCACCGGGAGACCGGCTCCCGCCGGTCTCGGCACGGGAGCGAACAGCGCGCTGCTCCAGCAGGCCCTGAACGCGAAGTATGGCGCCAACGCGCCGCGGTTCTCCGAGCCGGTGATCGTCGACGACGTCTTCGCCGACAACCGTGCCGGCACCTGGACCTCGAACGGCGTGGCGGGCATCGGGGCGCCGGGTGACCCGTCACCGGTGAACATCTGGGACATCGGCTCGCTCGACAACAGCGGCACGCTGCATCCGCACAGCTCGGTGATCAACTCGACCCAGGGCGGATTCGCCCCGGACGCGACCGACACCGTGCTCACGTCGCCCACGGCGATCTCCGACCTCCACTTCAAGGCGCTGTGGGACCTCGGCATCGACACCGCGGCGCTGCGCACCAACCCGCAGTTCCGCCAGGCCCTCATCGTCACCGTCGACGCACCGATCGGGAAGATGGGTGACTACCACCTCGATCCGGCCCGGCCGGCCGGCGACCCCATCGTCGACAAGGGCGTCGCGCAGCAGGGTGGGCTCGCCCCGGCCTACGGCCTCCAGGGCGGCGTGCTCACCGCGCCGAACCGGGACATCGACGGCGAGACACGTCCGCAGGGAGCGGCCTACGACATCGGGGCCGACGAGATCGCCCGACCGTCCGCCGATCTGAAGGCCACCGTGACCAACAGCCAGGCGGCGGTGTCGGCTGGGACCTCGACCACCTTCACGGTGAAGGTGACCAACACGGGCCCGAACCCGGCCCCGCAGGCCGCTGTCACCAACACCCTGGCGCCGGCCCTGAACGGCGTGACCTGGACGTGCGCCGGTTCGGCCGGGGCCAGCTGCGCCGGTGGGTCGGGGTCGGGCACCACGCTGCCCACCGTCAACCTCCCGGTCGGTGGCACCGCCACCTACACCGTCACGGGCACGGTGCCGATCGCCGCACGAGGAAGCCTCGTCGACACCGCCACGGCCGTCCCGGGCCCGGGGCTCGGTGACCCGACCCCGGCCGACGCCACGGCCAGCGCCTCGGTGACCATCGCACCGCCGGTGCCCACCTTCAGCGGCTTCCTCGATCAGTTCAATCGGGCCAACGCCAACACGCTCGGCTCGAGCTGGGCCCAGCTCACCTTCCTCAACGCCGCCTCGGTGCGGGTGAACGGCAACCAGGCCGTCGCTCCGAAGCCGGCCATCGGCAGCGGCGGGGGGAGCGCCTACTGGAGCTCGTCGATGGGGGCCACCCAGGCCGCCGGGTTCACGTTCCCGAGCGCCGGTGTCAGCGGCTACCCGACCACGCCGGTGTCCAACACCTGCGTGCTCCTCAAGGCCAACGGCGGCACGGCGTCCGCCCCCCAGAACCTCGTCAAGGCCTGCTACCTCGCGGCCGGCGGCGGGAGCCCGGCCCGGGTCGTCGTCTCCACGGTGACGTTGTTCGGTCTGCTGTCCACGACCCAGGCGACCTTCCCGGCGACCTTCGCCGCCGGCGACGGCCTGGTCGCCGAGGTCGACGGCTCTGGCGTCGTCGCCGTCTGGAAGACGAGCGGCGCGACGACCTCGCTGCTCGGGGCCGCTCCTCTCCCGACGACCGGCTCGAGCTCGTGGACGACGGGGAGCGGACGCATCGGGCTCCAGCTCCCAGAGTTGGGACGGGTCGACGACTTCAAGGGAGGGAACCAGTGATGAACCGCCGAACGTTCCTCGTGACCGCCGGCGGTGCCGGCCTGGCCGTCGTCCTCGGCAGCCGGGTGGCCGACGCCCTCGGATCGGAGCCTCGGGGCCGTGTGCCCGAGGGGGTCGCGTCCATGCCCGCCAACGGGAAGAGCGTGGTGCTCGTGGCCACGGACGGCTGGATGTCCATGCCCGCCGGTTCCCGAGCGCTGGCCCCCTGGTACCCCGACGTCCTGGCCTCGGAGGGGACCGACACGTACACCTTCGGGTTCCGGGACGTCACCGGTCTGAGCAGGGCCCAGGCCCAGGCTCAGCGGGGTGTCACCCAGGCGAGCGCCCCGTTGCTCTGGGTCGCCGAGGGCGAGGAGCTCTGGGTCACGGTGTCCAACCTGGGGCTGTCGCTCCGGCCCGACCTGGTCGACTCCCACACGGTCCACTGGCACGGGTTCCGCAACGCCATCCCGTACTACGACGGCGTTCCCGAGACCTCGATCTCGGTGCCGATCGGCAGCGACTTCACCTACGTCTACCGACCGAGCTCGGCCGAGGGCGGGGCGGCGGGCACGTACATGTACCACTGCCACTTCGAGGACGTGGAGCACGTCACCATGGGCATGACGGGGATCGTCTTCGTCACGCCGCCGAAGGTGAGCGGCGCGTATCCGAAGTTCGCCTACACCGACGACCCCGAGGGCACCGCCTTCGACCGGCAGTACGCCATCATCCTCACCGAGATCGACTCCAGGGCCCACTTCAACGACGCCCACATCCAGGAGACGGACTGGACCACGTTCACGCCGAACTTCTGGCTCATGAACGGGCGGGCCTGGCCCGACACGATCGAGGCGCCGGGGACGACCGCCGCCGACGGCACCCCTGTGGCCCCGGCCGGGGCCGACCACCTGGCCCACCAGCCGAACAGCTCGAGGATCGTCTGTGCACCGGGCGAGCGGGTGCTCGTGCGCCTCGCCAACCTCGGGTTCCAGGAGCAGAGCCTCAGCCTCCCGGGCATCCCGATGACCATCGTCGGCTCCGACGCCCGGCACCTGGGCATCGACACCTCGTCCGTGGTCGACACCGTCGACCTCGGGCCCGGCGAGAGTCGCGACGTGATCCTCACCGCCCCCGAACGCGAGGGCGCCTACCCCTTCTTCAACAGGGACATGGGCAAGTACCCGGGCGTCGACGGCGACGCCTGGTCCGGGGGCCAGCGCACCGAGGTGCTGGTGAAGGCGAGCGTCGCCGGCCACCCCCAGCCCGCCGACCAGCCGAACTACTGGAGCCCGTCATGGCTGTGACCAGTGAGTGGGACGGACGAGGTCCGACCCGTCCGATGGACCGATCCCGACGTCGGTGGGGGCGCCTCGCCGGCGTCGCCATCGGCCTCGTGGTCGTCGTGCTCGCGGCGATGGCGCCCGTCGGCCCGGCCGCGACAGTTGCCGGTGCGGCCGGAGGCCCGAGCGACGGCATCGTCTGCACGACGAACTCCGACGGTCGCGGGCAGAGCAACTTCCTGCTCACCGCCACCGACGGGTACATCTCGATGCCCGACGGCAACTCCGTCTACATGTGGAGCTACGGCTACGACAACGGCCCGTTCCAGCACCCCGGGCCCGTCCTCTGCGTCACCGAGGGCGAGACGGTCAACATCACGCTCGTCAACCACCTGAGGGTGCCGACGTCCATCGAGCTCCCCGGCCAGGTGGACGTGCAGGCCGACGGGGCCGCGGCGGCGCCGGAGTTCGATTCGTCCGGCATGCTGGTGGCACTCGCGAAGCAGGCCGCCCCTGGCGGCTCGGTGTCGTACGCGTTCACCGCGTCGGAGCCCGGCACCTTCGTCTACCGCAGCGGCAGCGATCCGCAGCTCCAGGTCCAGATGGGCCTCTTCGGCACGATCGTCGTGCGACCGGTACAGGATCCAGGTGGTCCCGCCTTCGCCTATGACACGGTCACTCCTGCGGTGCCGGCGTCCGACGCCAACGTGGACCCCGTGGCCGCCACACGGACCCCGGAGCAGGGGAGCGCCTACGACCCCGGCCACGAGTACGTGCTGATGCTCTCTGAGGTCGACCCCGACCTCCACCTCGCGGTCGAGCAGGGCGATGTGTCCACCAGCAGCGACCGGACCCAGCCGTACCTGGCGCACTACTTCCTGATCAACGGCCGGGCGTTCCCGGACACCATCGCCCCCAACCATGCGGGCTGGCTGCCGAACCAGCCCTACGGCGCGCTGGCCAGGGTCCAGCCGGCCGGAGCGGGCAGCGGACTCCCGGCGCTCCTGCGCTACGCCGCCTTCGGCCCGCTGTCCTATCCCTTCCACCCTCACAGCAACCACGAGCGGATCATCGGGATCGACGGCAGCTACCTGCACGACGGTGCCTCCGACCTCTCCTCGGAGAAGTTCGCGGTGGTCGTGAACCCGGGCCAGACCCAGGACGCGCTCTTCAGCTGGACGAACGTGGAGGACTACACCTCGAGCTCGGATCTGAGCGTGGCCCCTCCGAACGGGCTCAACCTCACCGAGGGCGACTACTGGAGCGGCTCGCCATTCCTGGGCCAGTCGAGCACCCTCAACCCCGGCATCAACCCCAAGTCGTCGGAGTGCGGCGAGTACTACCACGTCGCCCACAGCCACAACCTCTCCCAGGCGACCAACTACGGCGCCAGCTTCGGCGGGATGCTCACCCTGATCAGGGTGGACCCGGCCGGTGGGTGCGGGTGACGGCGATGCGACGCGCAGCTGACCGGCGACGGTCCGGACGAGACGGGAACGGTGGACCCATGCCCACGAACCGACGTCGACGTATGACCCGAGTGGCAGCCCTGGTGGGCATCGCCGCGCTGGCGGGCACGGCCGTCGCTCGAGCCGCCGAGCCCGGAGGCCCGGTGAGTGCCCGTGTCCTCGGCTCCCAGGTGCTTGCCCCCGACAACCCGCCGCCACCGACCGCGATCACCGGGCTGGACTGCTCGGCCGACTCGGGTGGCTGCGACCTCTGGGCCAAGGCCGGCTCGGTCGAGGTCTCCGGGGCCGGGTCCGTGCCGATCTGGGGTTACGCCACCACGGCCGATGCGGCAGCCACCGTCCCCGGGCCCACCATCGTCGCCGACGAGGCCGACACGGTGACGATCCGGGTGCACAACGCCCTCCCGGGGGTCGACACCTCGCTCGCGCTCCCCGCAGTGGCGATCGACCAGCTCTCGGGTGACCTGCCGACCGACGGATTCGGTCCCGGGTCGAGCGCCACGTACTCGTTCCCGGCCGCATCGGCGGTGGGCACCTCCGTGTACGAGGCCGGCGCCACCGTGACCGGCAACCGCCAGGTCGCGATGGGTCTGGCCGGCGTCCTCGTCGTGCGCCCGACCGATTGCCCGCCGCCGGACCAGGACACCGGTGCGGTCACGTACTGCGCCTACTCAGAGACGCTCCCGAGCGTGAGCCCGGCCAATGACGCCGACGAGGAAGCCCTCGTCGCGCTGAACGACCTCGACCCGGCGTTCGCCGCGGCACCCCTCACCTACGAGATGAGCGCCTTCCGGCCGTCGGTGCACCTCATCAACGGAAAGGCCTTCCCGGGCACCGACGTCATCGACACCCAGCCGGGCCACACCGTGAGCGTGCGCTACGCCAACCTGGGCCCCGGTGCGCACACGATGGGGACCGTCGGCGTCAACCAGATCGAGCTCGGGCGTGACGCCGAGCCGCTCGTCCACACCCGCGACGTCGTCGCGCCGCTGCTCACGTCCGGGGAGACCCTCGACGCGGCCATCCTGGTGCCCCCGTCGGCCAGTGCCGGCCAGCGCTACGCCCTGTTCGACCAGGGCCGTGACCTCGAGAACCCCGGGGCCGCCGGCTTCGGCGGGGCATTGGCCTTCCTGAACGTCTGGGGCCCCGCGGCAGTCCCCGGCCAGCCGGTGGCGGCGGACCTGCTCCTCTCGCCGGACGTCACGCCGGGCGGCGACATCACCCTCAGCGGGACCACCCCGGCGGGCAGCACCGGCTTCCGCTGGTACGTCGACACCCTGCCCGATCCGGCTCCCGCCGTCTCCGAGGCGGGCATCGAGCCCGATCGCTCCTTCGTCGACGTGGTCGACGCGACTGCCCTTGACCCGCTCGCCAACGGCAGCCACGTGGTGTGGGTGCAGTTGACGAACGCTGTCGACCCGTCGGCCTCCGGCACCGTGTGGGGCCAGCCCGTCGGTGTGGCCTTCACGATGGATCGGAGCGGCCCCGTCATGGGGGCGACCTCCGTCGAGCCGCCGGTCTCGGGTGGCACGGATCCGTCCCTGCTGCGCACCACCGCGGACACGACACTCACCGGCGGCACGGCGCCCATCGTCGAGGGCCGCTATGCGGTCGACTCCGACTGCGATGCCGCCCGTTCGGGGACGACGATGTTCCCCGACCCCGGTGGACCCGCGGACCCGCTCCCGGGTCAGCAGATCCAGGGACTGCAGGCCGAGGTCGCGACCGACGGACTCGCCGAGGGCGGCCACACCCTCTGGGTGACCGCGAGGGACGCGCTCGACCACTGGCCCGCCACCGCCCCGGTGCTCGTGCCCGACAGCGATCCCGCTCAGTACGTGTCGTACCCGATGTGCGATTCCGTCCCGCTGGCGGTCGACCGCAGCGGACCAGTCGTCGGCAACGGCAGCGTCGAGCCGGCCACCACCAACGGCATCGGCAACGTCGTGGGCGGTACGAGCTTCCTCGACTCCGTGCGCCTCAAGGTGACCATCCACGACGACGAGCACGGCGACGCCGGCTTCCCTGCGGTCTCTTCGCCGATCCGCACGGCGGAGGCGTTCATCGAGGGCCTGCAGATCGACGGGAGCGGCGACGCCATCGGGCTCCCGGCCGGCGCCGTCACGGGTGACGGTGTGCAGCTCCTGCCCCTCGACGGAGCCTTCGACAGCGCCACCGAGCAGGCGTACGTCCTCATCCCGCTCGGCAGCGTCCGGTCGCTGCAACCGGGTGTGCACCGCATCTGGGTGCACGGGCAGGACATCGCCGGCAACTGGGGCGCCATCGGCGGAGCGCCTGACGCCACCCTCGACTACGAGCCTGACGCCCCGACCATCAACTACCTGAAGGTGGGGGCCACCACGATCGACACGGGTGCGACCGCTGCTCGACCGGACCTCACCATCGCCAGCATCGAGTACTCCTTCAGCGCCCAGGCGGGCACCTGGACCGCCCTGCCGATCACCGGCGCCGGTGCCGTGGCGACCACCACCAGCGCTCCGATCCCGCCCCGCACCACCGAGCAGAACGTCTTCGTCCGGGTCACCGACAGTCTCGGGCACACGTCGGCGCCCGTCGGTCTGTCGACCGTCGCCGCCGTGACCCGCGGCCCCGGTGGCCAGCTCGTGGCGTCGGTGAGCTCGCTCACGGGTGACGTGGCCTCGGTGGAGTACCGGGTCGCGCCGGCGACGACACCGCCGCCGGCTACGGGCTGGACGACGGTTCCCGCATCCAGTGGGCCCGCTCCGCTCACGGTCACGCTCCCGAACGCCGTCCGCCAGGTGGCGCTCGGCCAGACGGTCTGGCTGCGAGTCGTCGACAGCCAGGGCAACACCGGCCCGGCACTCGGCCTCCCGGTCGTGACCCAGCTCAACCATCCCGGCAGCGCGCTCAACGGTGTCGCCGTGTCCCGTTCGGGTGCCATCGGCCTCGTCGAGTACGTCCGCACCGGCAACGGCACGAGCAACGTCCCGGCAAACGGCTGGATCGCGCTCGCCGGTTCCAGCGGGCCGTCCCCGCTCTCGTTCGGCCTCCCCTCTGGTTCGGTCACCACCGGCGGCCGGGTCTGGGCGAGGGCACAGGACCAGCTCGGCAACGTCGGCCCCGTGGTTCGGACCCCGTGACCGCGGCGGCCGTCTCCGCCAGGCACCAGCCGGCCCGGTCCACCGTCTGGTGGTGGGTGGGCGTGGTGCTCGCCGTCGTGGTCCTCTCGTCGGCGCTGCTCGTCGCACGGGGCTGGCGCCCCGGTGAGCGCGTGGCCCGCGCTCCCGCTTCGGCGACCGTGCCGACCAGCACCGAGCTCGAGGAGACCTATGGCATCCGCGTCGTCGGCGTCGACCTCACGGGCTCTGACGGGATGCTGCAGCTCCGCTACCAGGTGCTCGACGCGGACAAGGCCCACGCGGTCCACGACGACGCGACCGCTCCGGCGGTGCTGGCCGGGGGCCGCACCCTCGACGAGCCCGGCATCGCCGGTCACGGGGGCCACAAGGTCGCCGTCGATGCCGGTGCGGCGGGGGTCGTGCTGATCGCCAACACCGGTCACGCCGTGTCCCTCGGCGACATCGTGACTGTCCGGATGGGCGAGCTCCGGCTCGACGGGATCCCGGTCGACTGAGCGATGGACGCCGTGGCGCGGTGGCTGGGATGGACGGGTCTCGTGGTCGCCGTGGGCGGCGTCACCCTCGCTGCCCTCGTGGCGGGGCGACGCTCGTCGGCAACCAGCCGCGTCCCCGTCGCGACGCTCACCCGCCGGGCCGGCACCCTCGTCCTGGCGGGACTGGCCACCGTGGTGCTCGCCGCAGTCGTGTCGTCCGGGGCGCCGGCCCTGACCGGTGTCGGCGGCGGTGGGGGACCGAGAGCGGTGGTCGCCGCACTCCTCGGGATCGCCGTCATCGTCGTCGTCCGTCGATCGGCCGACGGGGGGACGGTGGCCCAGTGGCCCGTCTGCGTCGCGATCGGTGCACTCCTCGTGGTCTGGGCGCACGGCGGTCATGCTGCCGAGGGCGGCCCCTGGTTGGTCGGGGTGCTGCTTGCGGCAGCGCACGTCGGAGCGGTCGGCGTGGTCGCCGGCGGGCTGGTGGCGGTGCTGACGGCGACCTACGACGACGGGGCCGCTCGCGGCCCTCTGCTCGGCGCCCTCTCACGCCCGGCTCTCGTGGCGCTGGCCCTGCTGGCCGCCTCCGGGTTGTTGCTCACCGGACGTCACGTGCAGTCCGCCACCGCCCTCTTGACCAGTCCCTACGGCCGGGTCCTCCTGGTCAAGGTGGCGCTCGCCCTCGTGGCGGCGGCGCTGGCCGCCGCGCAGGTGCGGCGGTGCTCGCAGCGGCCGACTGGAGCTCGGTCCGCAGCCCACGAATGGGTCGTCCTCGGAGTGGTGGCGGTCGGACTCGGCGTGCTCCTCACCGCGGTGCCCGCCGCGGTGGGCGCCCGCTATGGCGGTGTGTCCGACGATGTCGCCACGGTCCAGACGGCGTCGACCTCCGACCTCCTCGTCCGCATGTCCCTGAAGCCTGCCCGGACGGGCCCGAACGTCGTCGAGCTGGAGGTCCTCTCCACCCGACGCCCCGCCCCGGGGCCGGTCGAGCGGGTTGACGTCGTGATCGACGGGCCCGATGGGCAGGCGATCACGCGCTCGGGTGTCCCGGACATCGACGGGCGCATGGTGCTCGGCGTCGTCGAGTTGCCGTCGACCGGGACGGTGCCTGCCACCGTCACCGTGCTCCGGTCGGCGGCGCCCGTCGACGAGGTGCGATTCGACTGGACGTTGACGGCGCCGCCCCCGCCGCGGGAACACACCGTGCTCTCGGACGCCCCCTTGGGCCCGCTGTGTGAGGGGCTGGCCCTGATGGTGCTCGCCCTCGGGGCGGCGCTCGCGCTCCGCCGCGGCGCATCCGGTGCCGCCCGGATCGAGCGACGTCGACCCATGACCATCGAAGACGACGCCCCGTCACCAGGGGCGAGAGGAGCCGGACGACCATGAACGTCGAATTCATCGATGAGGACCCCGGGGTCGTCGAGACCCCGCCACGCCGGCCGCGCCGTGCCAGCGGGGCGGTGGACCTCGTCCGTCGTCGGCCGGTGGTGTCGTTCTGCGCAGGGGTGGCCCTGCTGGGCCTGCTGGTGGTGGCCGTCACCTCCTGGCGGCCCGGGAGCCACGACGTGGCGTCGTCCCCCTTCTGCACGAGCGCCCGTCGGGCGGCGACGCTCGAGCCGACCGGGCTCCAGATCGACGAGGGTGATCCCGCCGCGGTCCACCAGGCCTGGGACGCCTACCTCACCGAGGTCGACGACGCGACGGCCCAGGCCCCATCGTCCATCCACGACGACTACGTGCGGGAGGCGGCGATGTTGCGATCCTTCGCGGAGACGCTCGAGCGCCACGGCTACGACACCGGCGCCGCGGTGTCCGACACCGACTTCCTCGCCACGCTGGACGACCCCCGCATCGAGAGCTCCCGGATCGCCGTCGACAGCTACCTCGCCACCAAGTGCGGGGCCTGAGCGGTCGGGGTGCTCTCGAGGGCTGACACAGGGGGTGGGTACCGTCGGCGGGTGGCCATCCTCGACATCCTGTTGCCGGCGCGCTGCGCCCGGTGTGGAGCCATCGGTCGCTCGCCGTGCGCCATCTGTGTCGCAGAACTGCAGCCCCCGCCGAGGCTGGAGCCCCCCGACGGCCTCGACTCGCTGGCGGCCCTGGTGCGCTACGACGAGGTCGCCCGCTCGGTCGTCACGGCCGTGAAGTATCGCAACGCCCGGGCATCGATCGAGGGCCTGGCGCCGGCGCTGGCCTCGCTGGTGGCCCCCATCGAGCGTCAGGTCGTGACGTGGGCCCCCACCACGCCGGACAGGGCGCGAGAGCGCGGCTTCGACCAGGCCGAGCTCCTCGCCCGGGCCGTGGCGCGTCTGCTCGACCTGCCCGTTCGGTGCTGCCTGCGCCGCCTGGCGGGGGTGCACCAGACCGGCCGCAGCGCGAGCGAGCGGCGCGGGGCACCCCGGTTCGTGACCCCGGGCGGTGCACCGAGCTCGGTGCTGGTCGTCGACGACGTGTGCACCACGGGGGCCACCCTGTCGGCCGCGGCGGCCACGTTGCGGGCGGCCGGTGCCCTCACCGTTCACGGCCTGGTCCTCGCCCGGACACCGGCGCGACAGGTGCGTCGGTAGACTCGACGTTCCCATGGGCGTTTTCGACAAGCTTCTCCGTGCCGGCGAAGGCAAGAAGGTCCGGGCCCTCCAGGCCCTGGTCCCTGAGATCAACGCGCTCGAGCCGGAGATGGAAGCCCTCTCCGACGACGCGCTCGCCGGCAAGACACTCGAGTTCCGCGAGCAGTTGGCCAACGGTGCCGACCTCGACGACATCCTGGTGGAGGCCTTCGCCGTCGTGCGCGAGGCCGCCCGGCGTGAGATCGGCCAACGTCACTACGACGTCCAGCTGATGGGTGGCGCCGCCCTCCACTTCGGGTGGGTCGCCGAGATGAAGACCGGTGAGGGCAAGACCCTCGTGTCCACCCTGCCGGTCTACCTGAACGCCCTGGCCGGCAAGGGCGTGCACATCATCACGGTCAACGACTACCTGGCCACCCGCGACTCCGAGACGATGGGCCGCATCCACAAGCGCCTCGGGCTCACCGTCGGCCTGGTGATCCCCGGCCCGTTCGACGCCGACCACAAGCGGGCGCAGTACGCCTGCGACATCACCTACGGCACGAACAACGAGTTCGGCTTCGACTACCTGCGCGACAACATGGCCATGAGCCGGGCCGAGCAGGTGCAGCGCGGCGCCAACTACTGCATCGTCGACGAGGTCGACTCGATCCTCATCGACGAGGCCCGCACCCCGCTCATCATCTCGGGCCGGGTCGCCGACGCGGCGAAGGTCTACTACCAGTTCGCCTCCATCGTCCGGGGCCTCAAGCGCGACGTGCACTACGACGTCGACGAGGAGAAGCGCACCGTCGCTCCCACCGACGAGGGCGTCGAAGCGGTCGAGAAGGCCCTCGGCGTCGAGAACATGTACGACGAGGTCCAGCAGAACCTCGTCCACCAGTTCCAGGCCGCCCTCCGGGCCAAGGAGCTGTTCAAGCGCGACAAGGACTACGTCGTCCAGCAGGGCGAGGTCCGCATCGTCGACGAGTTCACCGGCCGCATCCTCGACGGGCGCCGCTGGTCCGAGGGCCTCCACCAGGCCGTCGAGGCCAAGGAGGGGGTGAAGATCAAGGAGGAGAACCAGACCCTCGCCACGGTCACCCTCCAGAACTACTTCCGCATGTACGACAAGCTCGCCGGCATGACGGGCACGGCCGAGACCGAGGCCTCCGAGTTCGCCAGCACCTACGACCTGCAGGTCGTGCCGATCCCGACCCACCGGCCGATGATCCGCCTCGACCAGGGCGACCTCATCTACAAGACCGAAGACGCCAAGTTCAACGCGGTGGTCGACGACATCGCCGAGCGCTACGAGGCCGGCCAGCCGGTGCTCGTGGGCACGATCTCGGTGGCCAAGTCCGAGAAGCTGGCCCGGTTCCTCTCCAAGCGGGGCATCCCCCACGAGGTCCTGAACGCCAAGCTCCACTTCCGTGAGGCCGAGATCGTCGCCCAGGCCGGTCGCCTCGGCGCCGTCACCGTCGCCACCAACATGGCCGGTCGAGGCGTCGACATCATCCTCGGGGGCAACGCCGAGCAGCTCGCCCACCGCGACGTCATCGCCGAGGGCCTCGACCCCCTGAGCGACGAGGGCCTCGCCCGTCAGGCCGAGCTGTTCGCCAAGTTCGACCCGGAGTGCAAGGCCGAGGGCGACCAGATCCGTGCCGTCGGCGGGCTCTACGTGCTCGGCACCGAGCGTCACGAGAGCCGCCGCATCGACAACCAGCTCCGAGGCCGCTCCGGCCGTCAGGGCGATCCCGGCGAGAGCCGCTTCTACCTGTCCCTCGAGGACGACCTCATGCGCCTGTTCGCCACCGGCGCCATGAACTGGGTCATGGGCAAGACCCTCGACGACGACGTGCCGATCGAGGCGAAGATGGTCAGCAAGGCCATCGAGCGGGCCCAGAACACCGTCGAGCAGCGCAACGCGGAGATCCGCAAGAACGTGCTGAAGTACGACGAGGTCATGAACGAGCAGCGCAAGGTCGTGTACCGGCGCCGCGACCAGATCCTCGATGCCGCCGACCTGCGCGAGGAGGCCATCGGCTACCTCGCCGAGGCCGTCGACACCACGGTCTCCACCTATTGCGTCACCGACCATCCCGACGAGTGGGACCTCGAGGGCCTGCACAACGAGATCTCCACCTACTGGCCGGTCACGACCACCATCGACGACCTCCACGCCTGCACCGCCACCGACGAGCTCTACGAGCGGCTGATGGGCGAGGCCACCGCCTACTACGAGGCCCGCGAGGCCGAGTTCGGCGAGGAGACCATGCGTCAGGTCGAGCGCCAGGTGATGCTGCGGATCATCGACCAGAAGTGGCGTGAGCACCTCTACGAGATGGACTACCTGCAGGAGGGCATCAACCTGCGGGCCATGGGCCAGAAGGACCCGCTCGTCGAGTGGCAGCGCGAGGGCTACGAGATGTTCGGCGCCATGATGCAGGGCGTCGCCATCGACTTCGTGAAGTACGTGATGCACGCCCAGGTCACGGTGGCCCAGCCCAAGCTCGACACGCCGACCCCGATCGGCAACCTCCAGTACACCGCCCCGGTCGACCCCAGCGAGGCGCCCAGCACCATGGCCGACGCCGCCCGGGCCCAGGCCGAGGCCGAGGGGCTCGAGGCCCCGCCCGAGGCGATCGAGGAGGCCACCCAGGCCCCGGTCGTGAAGTCCGAGTGGGACAAGACCCCACGCAACGCCCCCTGCCCCTGCGGGTCCGGCAAGAAGTTCAAGCTCTGTCACGGCCAGTAGGGCTGGTCTCCATCCGATGAAGGACTTCTCCGACGACATCGCCGCGCTTCGGCGCCGCCTCGACGAGGCGCACACGTACCTGCGCATCGACGACCTGGCCGCGGCCCGGCCTCAGCTCGAGACCGAGGCCAGCCGCCCCGACCTCTGGGACGACCCCGAGCTGGCGAAGAAGGTCAACGCCGAGCTGTCGGCCTGCAGCGACGACCTCGAGCTCTATGCCGGGCTGGCCGACCGCATCGACGACACCGAGACGCTGTTCGAGCTCGGCCGCGAGGAAGCCGACGACTCCGTCGAGGAGGAGGTCCTCGAGGCCCTCGACGCCCTGGCCGCCGACTTCGGCGAGCTGGAGCTGCGGGCGCTGTTCACCGGCGA
The DNA here is from genome assembly GCA_965279255.1 of Acidimicrobiales bacterium. Classification (GTDB taxonomy): domain Bacteria; phylum Actinomycetota; class Acidimicrobiia; order Acidimicrobiales; family Acidimicrobilacustridaceae; genus CAMFLJ01. The sequence continues at coordinate 1,755,880 of OZ257146.1, read as the reverse complement.
GCACGACGACCTGCCCGCCATCGGCGAGATCCAGTCCGGTGAGGGCGGCGCCGACGCCCAGGACTGGGCCAACATGCTCCTGCGCATGTACCTGCGCTGGGCCGAGCGCCGCGGCTTCGACGTCGACCTCACCGAGGTCTCCCCGGGTTCGGAGGCGGGCATCTCGTCGGCCACCTTCGTCGTGAAGGGCCGCCACGCCTACGGCCGGCTGCGATCCGAGCACGGGGTGCACCGCCTCGTGCGGATGTCGCCCTTCAACGCCCAGGGCAAGCGCCAGACCGCGTTCGCGGCCCTGAAGGTCACGCCGTTCCTCGAGGACGTCCCCGACATCGAGATCGACGAGAAGGACCTCCGCATCGATACCTACCGGTCATCCGGCGCCGGTGGACAGCACGTCAACGTCACCGACTCCGCCGTGCGCATCACGCACCTTCCCACCGGCGTCGTGACCTCGTGCCAGAACGAGCGCAGTCAGCACCAGAACAAGGACGTGGCCATGCAGATGCTGCGGGCCAAGCTGGCCGAACGCCAACGCGAGGAGCGCGAGGCCGAGCTCTCGGCGATCCGCGGCGAGCAGCGGTCGGTGGGCTTCGGCTCCCAGATCCGCTCCTACGTGATGCAGCCGTACCAGATGGTGAAGGACCTCCGTTCCGAGCACGAGGTCGGCAACGTCGACTCGGTGCTCGACGGCGACCTCGACGGCTTCATGGAGGCGTTCCTGCGCTGGGAGCGCACCAACGCCAACAACCCCGACGCGGACTCGTAGGCCAATCCGGTCGGGCGGTCACGCCGTCCCGCTCTGCTCCGCCAGGGGGCTCGGGCGGTCACGCCGACCCGTTCTGGATCGCCACGGTCGCCCGCAGTCCCGCGCCTCAGGAACTCCGTCGAGGGTGCGGGCGCCCACAGGTCGATCCAGTCCGGACCGTCGCACCCACCCTCGCGTGCGGTCGGAGCGGCCCGGACGGCGCATCCACCCTCCCTCTCGTCGCGAGATCGGCTGCTCGGTGGGCAGGCCGTCCTGCGCTCCCGCTTGGTGTGGGGGAGGAGGGCGGGTGCGGTGCGTCGGGACGGGGAGTCCTGTGGGCGGCTCCCTGGATGTCGATCGTGCAGGCCACCGAGTGGGAGCCGACCGTGGCGGACCGGGCCGGGGTGCCGTGACCGGCCGACGGACTCAGGTCAGGCGAGGGCGATGAGGTCGGCGAGCTCGGGGGAGTAGTAGTCGAGCTGGCCCTCGGGCATCATCAGCACCCGGTCGGGCTTGAGGGCCTCGACGAACTCGACGTCGTGGCTCACCACGATCATCGTGCCCGGCCAGGTGGCCAGGGCGGCGCCGGTGGCGGTGCGCGACATCGGGTCGAGGTTGTTGGTGGGCTCGTCGAGCAGGAGCAGGTTGTGGCGACCGGCGACGAGCTGGGCCAGGGCGAGCTTGGTCTTCTCGCCACCCGAGAGGGTGCCCGCGTCCTGGAAGGCCTTGTCGCCGCTCAGGCCGAACATGCCCATGAGCGCACGGAGCTGCTCGTCGCCCAGGCCGGCCTGCTCTCGCATGTGGCTCAGCAGGCTGCGGCCGTTCTCGATGCCCTCGTGCTCCTGGGCGTAGTAGCCGGCCGAGACGTGCAGGCCCAGCTCGACCTCGCCGAGGTCGGCGTCGAGCTCACCGGCCAGCACCTTGAGCAGCGTCGTCTTGCCGGCGCCGTTGAGGCCCATGATGAGCAGGCGCTCGCCGCGGCCGACGTCGAAGCTGACCTCGGAGAACACGTCGAGGGCGCCGTAGCTCTTCCAGAGCCCGGTGGCGGTGAGCACGGTTCGGCCCGAGGCCGGCGGGGGAGGGAAGCGCAGGTCGAGCTGGCGGCGAGCGGCCGGTCCCTCGACACGGTCCTTCTCGATGCGGGCGACGCGGTTGTCGAGGTTCTTGGCCACGCGGGCCCGCTTGGCGGTCTGGCCGCGCATGCCGTCGGCCAGGGTGCTGAGCCGGTTGATCTCCCGGCGTTGCTGCTCGGCGACCTTGGCGAGGCGCTCCTCGTCACGGGCGCGGGACCTCAGGTACTGGCTGTAGGTGCCCTTGTACTCGACGACCTCACCGATCGCCTCCTCGGCCTCACGGTCGAGGTGGATGACCCGGGTGATGGCCTCGTCGAGGAGATCGAGGTCGTGGCTGATCACGAGGAGGGCACCGCGGTAGGCCCGCAGGAACCGCAGCAGCCAGTCGCGGGCGTCGGCGTCGAGGTGGTTGGTGGGCTCGTCGAGCAGCAGGAGGTCGCTGCCGGCGAAGAGGATCCGGGCCAGTTCGAGGCGGCGGCGCTCGCCACCCGAGAGAGCACCCAGCGTGAGCTCGAGGCGGTCGGACCTGAGCCCGAGACCGTCGACCAGGCGCCGGACCTCGGACTCGGCGGCGTACCCGCCGTCGTTCTCGAACTTCTCCTGGGCGTCGGAGAAGCGGGCGATGTTGCGGGTGGAGGGGTCCTCCTCGAGGGCGATGCGCAGCTTCTCGAGGTTGGTGACCGCTTCGTCGAGGCCACGGCCGGACAGCACGTGGGTGAGGCAGTTGGTGTCGTCGGGGACGGCTTCCTGGCGGGGGTCCTGCGACAGGTAGCCGGTGGCGCCGTCCCGTTTGACCAGGCCCGACTTGGGTGGGTTGGCTCCGCCGAGGGTCTTGAAGAGCGTGGTCTTGCCCGCGCCGTTGCGACCGACGAGGCCGACCTTGTCGCCGGGGCGGACCTGGAAGGTCACCCCGTCGACGATCGTCTTGCCGCCGATCTCCACGACGAGGTCCCGCACGCTCAGCACCGGTCCAGTCAACCACCCCCCGGCGGGGCTTCCGACGTGGGGCCCGGAGCATCCACGACGCGTTGTGTGATCTGGGTCACGCCGAGTCGTGAAATTCCGTCAAGTCGACCGCGCACAGTGCCGACATATCACTGTCACCTCCCTGCCAGACAACTGGCGGAGGCACCACTGACGCCCGAAGAGGTCGCCCGAGATGGACAGCGCCGAGGAGGTCGAGGCCCGCATGGGACCCCGACCTTCGGCGCGCCTGTCGATCATCGTGCTGGTGGTCGGTGGCCTGTGGGTGCTGCTGCACGGCATTGGGGTGCTCGACCCCGACGGCTACGTCACCTTCCCGGTCATGGCGATCCTGGCCGGCACCGCCATCTTCGTGGGGCTGCGCACCTGGCGCCCGGCGACGATGTGGCCCTGGATCACCTTCGGCGGCGCCCTCCTCCTCTTCATGACGGCCGTCGTGCTGCGGATCGTGTTCTCCACGCTGGGGAACCTGGGCTCGACCCGCTCGCTCGTCCCCGACGTGCTCGCCCTGCCCGCCTACGTGCTGCTCGCCATCGGCGTGGCCGGCCTGGCGGGCGTCGGGCTCCGCAACCGGGACGACGTCGACGCCATCCTCGACGGCGTCGTCGCCGCGCTGGCGGTGCTGATGATGGCGTGGGTCTACCTGGTGACCCCGGCCCTCTCGACTCAGTCGATCAGCCTCCCCGTGCAGGTCACCCTGGCCGCCTACCCGGTGGCCTCGGCCTTCGTCTTCGCCATGGGTGCCCGACTGGCGTTCACCCGTGGCCGCCGCACCCCGACCGCGATGTGGCTGTACCTCGCCGGGCTGCTCTGCATGCTCGTCGGTGACGTCATCTACGCCCTCGTCGACATCGAGAGCCTCGACATCTCGTACCACCTGATGGACGTGCCCTACGCGCTGTCGCTGCTGTTCGCCGCCGCCGCCACGCTCCACCCCTCGATCCGCCAGATGGGCCAGGGCCGCCCGTCCGACGATGTCACCGCCGGTCGCGGGCGCCTGCTCAGCGTCGCCATCGCCCTGTTCCTGCCGATCTTCGTCCTGCTGGTCGGCCTGCGCTCCGACTCGATCGGTGACCGGGTGGCGCTCGGCATCATCGCCGTGCTGCTCGTCAGCGTCGGTGTCTTCCGGGTGTGGCGGGCGCTGCGCCAGCACGCCCAGTCCCAGGCCCGACTGGCCTACGAGGCGACCCACGACCCGCTCACCGGCCTGCCCAACCGGTCCTTCGTGGCCGAGCACATCACTCGGGCGCTGCACGACCAGGTCGACCGGGCCGGGTCGATGACCCTGCTCCACGTCGACATCGACCGGTTCAAGCTGGTCAACGACAGCATGGGCCACGGGGTCGGTGACGACCTCCTCGTCGCGGTCGCCGAGCGTCTCAGCCAGCGCGTCCGCCCCGGTGACCTCGTGGGCCGCCTCGGCGGTGACGAGTTCGTGATCGTGGTGGCCGGCCTGCCCGACGAGGACAGCGCTCTCGACTTCGGCGAGCGCACCCGCTTGATGTTCAAGCAGGCCTTCAACGTCCGGGACACCGAGATCACGGTGACCGCCTCGGTGGGCATCGCCCACCAGCCCGCCCAGCTGGGCGTGGCCGAGGAGCTCATCCGCGACGCCGACACGGCCGTGAACCACGCCAAGACCCGCGGTGGCGACGACGTGGTCATCTTCGACACCTCGATGCGGGAGCGGGTGGCCGAGCGGCTGCACCTCGAGCGCGAGCTGCGCAACGCCCTCGCCCGCGACGAGCTGCTGTTGCACTTCCAGCCGAAGCTGCGCCTCAGCGACCACAAGGTCGTCGGCCTCGAGGCGCTCCTGCGGTGGCAGCACCCCGAGCTGGGCACCGTCCGGCCCGACAAGTTCATCGCCATCGCCGAGGACACCGGCATGATCGTCGAGATCGGCGCGTGGGTGATCGACCAGGCGTGTGCCGAGCTCGCCCGCCTGCGCGCGGCGTTCCGGGGGGCCACCGACATCTGCATGTCGGTCAACGTGTCCGCTCGTCAGCTGCGCAGCGACACGCTCATGGACACCATCGCCCAGGCCCTGCTGCGCCACCGGGTTCCGCCCGAGGCGCTGTGCCTCGAGCTCACCGAGTCGATCCTCATGGAGAACCTCGACCTCGTGTCGGGCCAGCTCGACGCCATCCGCGAGTGCGGCACGCGCATCTCCATCGACGACTTCGGCACCGGCTACTCGTCGCTCGCCTACCTCTCGAAGCTGTCGGTCGACGAGCTGAAGATCGACCGTTCCTTCGTCAAGGAGCTCGGCGAGGACCAGAGCGCGGCCAGCCTCATCCAGGCGGTCGTGTTCATCGCCTCCTCCCTCGGCATCACCAGCGTGGCCGAGGGCGTCGAGACCCCGGAGCAGGCCCAACTCGTCGGTGATCTCGGGTGCACCGAGGTCCAGGGCTTCCTGTTCTCCCGGCCGTTGCCGCCGGGCGAGCTCGACACCAAGCTCGTCGAGCTGGGCATGGCCCCGGCCAAGCACCTGCGGGCGGTCCCCGCGACCGCTCAGGAAGCTCTCGGCAGCACTGCCTGAGGTCGGTCCGGCGGATTTGACGAGGAAACCGTCGCGGGGCGGTGGCTGCACTACTGTCAGCGAGCCGCACCGCACCGACGACGGGAGCCACCTTCGATGCAGATACGCGTGTTCTCTGCGACCGCGTCCGGGCCGACCCCACTGGCGGCCTTCGACCGAGCGCTGCAGGTGGGTGGAACCCATGACACGAACCTGATCGTGCTCTCGTCGGTGGTCCCTGAAGGCGCGAGCGTGGTGCGCGGCGTGGCCGCTCCCGGTGAGTTCCGCACCGGTGATCGCCTCTACTGCGTGATGGCCGAGCAGCGGGTGTCCGAGCCGGGGGCGGAGGCGTGGGCCGGGCTCGGCTGGGCCGCCGACACCGAGGGTCGGGGCGGGCTGTTCGTCGAGGCCCACGGCCACAGCGAGCAGCAGGTGCGCTTCGACCTCGAGCAGACCCTCGAGGCGATCATCGCCGATCGGCCGTACTGGACCTTCGGCGACCGCGACATCGAGCTGGCCGGGACCATGTGCGAGGGGCAGCCGGCCTGCGCGCTCGTCATGGCGATCTACGAGTCGGACTCGTGGAGCACGTAGCCGAACACGATCCGGTCACCTCGATGGGTGCCGTCGCTGCCCCCGACCCCTCGGGCGCAGGCACCGGCACCCGCCGTCCCGGCACGACCGCCCTGGTCCTCGGGTGGGTGGTCACCGTCGTCACGCTGGTCGTGCTCGACGACCTCGTCTTCGGTCCGGTCTTCTGGGCGCTCGCCCGCTGGCAGGGCTCGGCGGTCGCCGCGTCGGTGGCGTTCGTCGTCTACTTCGTCACCCAACTCTTCATCGTGCACCAGGGCACCCGGCCCGAGCCCCACCGCCTGGCGGCGTTCTTCCTCCGTCGTCTCGGCCTCGAGCGGGGGTCCGCCCCCACCCGACGCCACGAGGCGGAGATCCGGTCGCGGGTGCTGGGCGGCGGCTCGGCGATCCTGCTGAGCCCCGTCATCGGCGGCGTGGTGCCGCCCATGGTGCTCTGGCACCGGGGTCACCCCGCCCGGTTCGTGCGCCGCCTCAGCGTCGTCACCGCCGCGGTGTACGCCTCGGAGTTCGCCCTCCTCCACGGCTGGATCCCCGGGATGGTCGGTCGATGAGCACGTCCGAGCAACAACCCCTGGTCACGGCCACGCAGGGCGTCTATCCTGCCGCCCGGAGCGGGCGGGCCAGGAGAGCACGCTCCATGAACGCGGCCCCACACGCCCCGGACCACGCTCAGGTCAGGTTCGAAGCCATCGAGTCCGTGGTCATCGACACCCTGCGCGCCAGCGTCGAGCCCGGTACCGGCGTCGCCACCGCCGTCATCGACGGTCGGTCGCCGCTCGCCGCCTTCGGGCGCATGGTCGAGGTGGACACCTTCCCCCACTTCGACATGGCCAAGGCGATGTCGCCGTTCGAGGACCGTTCGCTCTTCCTGTACACCGCCGACCTCGACGCCGGCCGCATCGGCCACATCAAGCGGGTCGTGCGCGGCTTCACCCCCGACGAGCGAGGCACCTCGACCCGCACGGGCATCGAGGTCATCGACGACCGCCTCGATGCCATCGACCCCGCCGAGCGGGCCACGCTCAACGAGATCGCGGTCTACTACGACCTCGGCGATCCGTCGGAGTGCTGGAACGTGGCCACGAGCTGCGCCACGAACCGCGTCCTCTCAACCCGGACCCGGCCCTACAGCCTCCTCACCTACAAGGCCCTGTTCTTCCTCTGCCGTCCGGTGCACGTCGACCACCACTTCGCCTACATCAACCTGAAGTCGGTGCGGTCGATGAACCGCCTCCGGGTGGCGTTCGACCTCATGCTCGGGCGGGAGTTCCACCTCCCGATCCCGGGCGGCTACGACCCGGGCTACATGGCGATCCACATGTTCGCCGACGACCGCGGCTACCGGTTCTTCACCGAGGTCAGCGACGATCGTCCCCTCACCCGAGCCGTGGCGGGCACCGAGCTGCCGATCGTGGTGTTCGAGACCGATCGCGAGGTCGCCATCGACCTGACCGGTGCTGATGACGCCCCGGAGGTCGTGTTCGCCCGAGCGGTCACCGGTGCGGTGATCGACCTCACCGACGAGGCCGGCGAGCCGGTGCTCGACCTCACCGACGGCGCGATGCTGCCCGTCGACGACCGCCCCTCCTCCTGACCCGTCCGGCCGAGCCTGGCGCGCCTGCGTCGCCCGGCGCGGTCTAGTTGGCCGAGGCGCTGCTGTCGACGCCCTCGAGCCACGGCGGGCGGGGGTCGTCGGGGTCGGTGGCCGGGCCCACGAAGATCGCGACCGGATCGCCCTTGCGGCGGACGGCCTCGATGCGGTCGAGGAGGTCCTGGTCCACGCCGGGGAGGTCGGCGGCACCGGAGTCGACCCCGCCGCCTCCGGTGGTGAGCGCCTTGGCCAGATCGGGCCGGCCCGCGGCGATGAGCTGGTCGCGCAGCACGGCCTCATCGGCCAGGTAGGCGAGGCGCTCGTCGAGCTCGAGCGGGTCCCACGACGCCAGCCGGGTGACGTCGTTCGGATGGAAGGTCCACTCGGTGGCGGCGTCCGCGCTGACGACCCAGACCGTGGCGACCGGCTGGCGCTCGTCGGTCGACCGCTCCTCGCCGAACCGGAAGGCATCGCGGGGTGGGGCGGCCACCTCGATCCCGTTGCGCTCGAGCTCGAGGCGCACGGCGTCGGCGGTGGTGCCCCACACCGATCCGGTGGCGACGACGAGGACCGGCCCCTGGCCCCGGAGGGCCTCGACGGTGGGGTCGAGCAGGTGGCCGAGGACCTCGGTGGCGGAGGGGTCGGGGGTGGCGGCGTCGTCGGCGGCGCCGGCGGTGTGGCTCGTGGTGGAGAGCACGACGAGGGTCAGCACGGGCACGGCCACCCAGGGCAGCGCCCGGCGGGCGGTGGCCGGGATGCGGGCCCAGTGGGTGAGGGCCACGCCCGCCGACCACAGGGTCGAGAGCCACCACAGGCAGGCGATCACCCACCACCACCGCACCAGGTAGGCGAACACCGGACCGGTGATGCGGCTGGTGGCGACCAGACCGGAGACCGCGAGCACGCCGACCAGGCCCTGGAAGCGCACGGCCGACCACTGGCGGGCCCCCGCCGCGGCCAGCAGGGCGAGGCCGAAGGCCAGCACGGGCACGAGGAGGGCACCGGTGTCGCCGCCGAGGATGGCGCCGTCGTCGCCGTTGGGCTCCTTCGCCCCCAGCCAGGGCGCATCGGGGATGGTGAGGTGGCGGGAGGCCTGGCCCACGGCCACGCCGGCGCCGGCCGGCGCCTCGTCGCTGCTGAGGAAGTAGCGGGCGATGTCGGTGAGGTTCCCGGAGCCGGCGACCTCGTCGATCATCACCGGCGCCCACGCCACCACGAGGATGCCCGCGGTCAGGCCGACGAGCGCCTGCCGGGAGCGCCCGGGGGAGGGGAGCAGGGGGACCGTGCCCCGTCGCCTCCAGGCGATGAAGGCGGCGGCGCCACCCACGGCTCCGACGATGACCGCGTAGCCGACGTGGCTCTGCACCAGGAACGAGCCCACGGCGATGGCCGGCGGCCACATCCAGCGGTCACCCTCGGCCAGCGACCAGGCGAGGAAGGTGAACAGCGCCAGGGGGAGGATCGTCACGTACGGGTTCCACGGGTCGCGGAGCAGTGCGGGCCCGATGGCCTGGGAGAGCAGGCCGATGGCGGCGCCGGTGGCGACGAGGAGCGGCAGGCCGCCTCGCCGCCAGGCCACGGCGAGGGTGGCGGCGACCGCGGCGGCGTTGACCACGCCGGTGGCGGCGAGCAGGGCCACGGGCCGGCCGCCGAGGAGGTGGTAGGGGACGGCGAGCACCCAGTAGAGGAGGGGACCGGGATGGTTCCACCCGAAGCGGGAGTAGGGGCCGACGAACGGGGTCAGGCGGCCGACGTCCTCGACCCTGAGGTTGAGCACCGCCCAGTCGCCGGTGGGGCGCCACTGCTGGTCGAGCGCCGCCAACCCGGCCTTGAGCATCGGCCAGCTCGCCACCGCGATGACGAGCAGCCCGAAGACCACGCCGGCGCGTCGGCGCAGCGCCTCGCCGCGCTCGGCGCGGTCGAGCCGGTCGTCCGGTGCATCGAGGGCAGGCGACTGGGTGTCCATGAGGGGGGCGACGGTCCGGGGAACCGCCGCCCGAGGCTACCGGAGGTGCCTCGGCCGGGATCGGCACTCCCCACCCGCGCCGTCTGTGTCGGTTCGCCCCGCACGACGCCACCACCACCCGTTCGGGGCCATGCGGGACGAACCGTTGGAGGGCAACTACCCGGGTGGACGGTCGATCAGAACCGTGGATCGGGGACCGGGTTCTGGCCCGGGGCCCCGTGGGGCAGGGAGAAGGCAACGAACGAAGAGGGAGAGATCACATGGCCGGTCGACTCGAAGGGCGCAGGATCGCCTTCCTGACCGCCAACGAGGGTGTGGAGCAGGTCGAGCTGACGGGCCCGTGGGACGCCGTCGTGGCCGAGGGCGCCCAGGCGGTGCTGATCTCGCCCAAGCGGGGCCCGGTCCAGGCGTTCAACCACCTCGACAAGGGCGACGTGTTCCAGGCCGAGGTGGAGGTCGCCGACGCGGCCCCGAGCGACTACGACGCCCTGGTGCTCCCGGGCGGTGTCGCCAACCCCGATCAGCTCCGGACCGACCCGAAGGCCGTGCACTTCGTGCGGGAGTTCGCCCTGACCGGCCGCACCGTCGCGGTGATCTGCCACGGCCCGTGGACGATGATCGACGCCGGCCTGGTCGAGGGGCTCCACATCACCTCGTGGCCGAGCCTCCGCACCGATCTGGCGAGGGCCGGAGCCAAGTGGAGCGACGAGCCGCTCGTGATCGACGGCAACGTGATCTCCAGTCGGAAGCCCGATGATCTTCCGGTGTTCTGCGACGCACTGGTGGAACAGGTGGCCTCCAGTGGGCAGACTGCAGGCCTGTAGCCCCGTCCCGGGGGAGTGGGATCCGATGACCCCGATCGTCGAGCTGGACCTCGAGTCTGAGCCGGTTGAGCCCGGCACCCTGGCCGACTCGGGCTCTCTCGCGTTCCGAGGGCAGGGCTCCGGCCGGCCGGTGGTGTTCCTCCACGGGCAGCCCGGTGGATCCGAGATCTGGGGCGCCGTCCAGGAGCTCCTCGCCGATTCCGGCGTGCGCACCCTGGCGCTCGATCGGCCCGGGTACGGCAGCACCTCGCTCGAGGCCGGCGGGTTCCGCCACAACGCCGAGGTGCTCGCCGAGGTCCTCGCCCACCTCGGTGAGCCGGCGGTCGTGGTGGCCCACAGCTGGGCCTCCGGCCCGGCGCTGCTCACGGCCCGTCGCACCCCCGAGATGATCTCCGGCCTGGTGCTGTGTGCGCCGGTCGGCGACACCAGGTCCGTCACCCTCCTCGATCGGGCCCTCGCCCACGGGCCCGTCGGCCGCTTCGTGCTGCGAGCCGCGCTGGCCGTGGGCGGGTGGCTGGTGCACCGACCCGGTGGTGAGCACCTGCTCAACGCCGCCGGGCTGGGCAGCCTCCCTCCGGCGCAGGCTCGTTCGGCCACCCAGCCGGCTCTCGACCGCCGGGCCCGCCGGGCCGCGAACGTCGAGCAGCTGGCGCTGGTCGAGGAGCTGGCCGAGGTCCGGCGCGCCGCCCGTTCCGTGCACGCTCCGACGATCGTGATCGGTGGCAACCGCGACAGCATCGTGCGGCCCAAGGCCGTCAGGGGGCTGGCCCGGGTCATGCCGAAGGCCCGACTGCGGATGCTCGACGGCGGCCACCTGCTGCCGATGGAGCACCCCCGGGCGGTGGCCGATGCGGTGCTCGGCCTGCTGGCCGGGAGCGGCGTCGCCGACCCGGGCTCCGAGCGCACCCTTCCCTGACACCGGACACCCCGGGGTCGGCGAGCCGCCAGAGCTGCTCCGTCCGATGTGTCCGGGCGCGCCGAAGGCCGGCCCCGCAGGGCCGGCCTCAGCATGTCAAGGGTGTCGGGGACTAGCGCCCGCCGAGGGCCCGCTCGAGCTCGGTCTTCGACATCTTCGATCGACCCGGGATGTTGCGGCGCTTGGCCTCGTCGTAGAGATCGTCGTACGTGCGGCCGTCGTTGCCGTTCGACCTCGACCCGTTCTGACCGATCAGACGCCGCTCAGTGGTTCCGGAGCCTTGGGGCATGTCCCCTCCTCAGGGTGGTTGTGGACGGTCAGGTGTCCTTACCCATGCGTCGACCGCGCCAGACCCGGTTTCTTCGACCGCCGGATTCGTTGGTGCCGGCCCTTCCGCGGAGGCCGCGGCGATGGCACCGTGGCGGCGTGACGACCCGACCCCCCACGGCCGCGACCACCCGCACTCCACCGTTTCGCAGCGACGACCCACCAGCGGGCGCCGACGCCGTCGTGGTCGGGTCCGGTCCCAACGGCCTCGTGGCCGCCAACCTCCTGGCCGACGCCGGATGGTCGGTGGTGGTCCTCGAGGCCGCCGCTGCCCCCGGCGGTGCGGTGCGCTCGGCCGAGGTCACCGCTCCCGGCTTCGTGAACGACCTCTTCAGCGCGTTCTATCCGCTGGCGGCTGCGTCCCCGGCGATCGGTCGCCTCGGCCTCGACGAGCACGGGCTCCGGTGGGTGCAGGCGCCTGACGTGCTGGCCAATCCCACGCTCGACGGGCCGACGCTCGTGCTGTCGACCGACATCGATCGCACCGCCGCCAGCCTCGACCGCTTCGCCCCGGGCGACGGTGATGCGTGGAGGCGCCTCTACGACCAGTGGGACCGCATCTCGGCTGCGGCGACCGCCGCGCTCTTCACCCCTTTCCCGCCGGTGCTGCCGGCGGCGCGCCTGGCGGCGACGCTCGGTGTGCACGGCCTGCTCGACATGGCCCGCACGGGCGTGATGCCCGTGCGCCGCCTGGCGGAGGAGACGTTCGAGGGCGCCGGTGGCGGCCTCCTGCTGGCCGGATCGGCTCTGCACACCGACCTCACCCCCGAGAACGCCGCCAGCGGGCTCTTCGGGTGGCTGCTCGCCTCGCTGGGCCAGCAGCTCGGCTTCCCGGTGCCCGAGGGCGGGGCCGGTCGCCTCACCGATGCACTGGTGGCCCGCCTGCGCTCCCGCGGGGGTCGGGTGGTCACCGGATGCCAGGTCACCACGATCGTCGTCGAGCAGGGTCGGGCGGTCGGGGTCCACGACGGGCTCGGTCTCGGCGTGCGGGCCCGGCGGGCGGTGTTGGCCGACGTGGGCGCACCCCAGCTCTACCTCTCGCTGCTCGACCGGAGCCTCGTCCCCGGGCGGGTGCTCCGCGACATCGGGCGCTTCCAGTACGACGCCGGCACGGTGAAGGTCGACTGGGCCCTGTCCTCGCCCATCCCGTGGACGGACCCCGTGGTCAATCGGGCCGGAACCGTCCATGTCGTGGATTCGATCGACCAGCTCTCCCGCTACGCCTACGAGCTGGCGACGTCGCAGGTGCCCTCGGAGCCGTTCGTGCTGCTGGGCCAGATGACGACCGCCGACCCCTCCCGCTCGCCGGCCGGCACGGAGTCGGCCTGGGGCTACACCCACGTCCCCGCGCGCCCGACCGCGGACGGCGGCGGCGAGGGGGTCGACGCGAGCTGGGGCCCGTCGTCGACCGAGCGGTTCGTCGATCGGCTCGAGGCGCGGGTCGAGCGCCTTGCGCCGGGCTTCCGGGACCGCATCCTCGAGCGGCACGTGCTGACCCCGCCGTCGATGGAGGCCGCCAACGCCAACCTGGTGGGCGGGGCCATCAACGGCGGGACCTCCCAGATCCACCAGCAGCTCGTCTTCCGGCCGGTGTCGGGCGCCGGCCGCCCGGAGACGCCTGTGAAGGGCCTGTTCCTGGCGTCGGCGTCGGCCCACCCGGGCGGTGGGGTGCACGGCGCACCCGGCGCGAACGCGGCGAGGGCGGCCCTGTGGGCCGACCGCCGCCGACGGGTGGCGATCGGCCTCAGGCTCGCGCCCGCTCCTCGGCCATCGCCCTGAGGGCCTGGAGCGACACGGCGTTGCGGCCCCAGAGCCCGAACGCCACCAGCGGCCGGGTCAGGGGGTTCCACAGGGCCTTGAGCGGACCGGTCGCCGGCTCCTCCTCGACCGAGAGGTGGCTGCCGTCCTCGCCGTCGGCGGTGACCGTGAAGCGCACCCGGGCCGAGCCGAGGGGCCCGATCCCGGCGAGCAGCACGAGCACCCGTGGTGGCGTCTGGTCGATGATCGTCGTGGAGTCCTTGATGGTCAGCGGGCCGAGGCCCACCGCGTGCCGGAACGACGATCCCACGGCCGGCCACGTGTCGGAGACCCCACGGATGTACTTCGCCCCCACCAGCCACTGCGGGTAGCCCTCGGCGTCGATGAGGATCGAGTAGACGACCTCCGGCGGTGCGTCGATGCCGAGCGCCGTCGTGGTCATGGCACCACCGGATCGGGCTCGGGCTGCGGATCGATCGGCGTCGGCTCTTCCGGCGGGACCACCGGCGCGGGCTCGGGCCCCGGGGGGCCAGGCACGATCGGTGGCGGGTCGGTCGGCATCGGGTCGGGCAGGATCGGGGACGGCTCGTGGCCTGGGATGATGCTCATCGTTGACACGTACCCGGTCGTGACCGGACCTGTGCGCGTCGCCGTCGATCATCCCGATGCGGTGGGCGGGGGAGCCGTGCCGGCAGGCGATCGACACGGCCCCCCGGCCGCTGGCAGCGAGATCTGGTCGGCACAGAGCCTCCGTGGGAGCGAGAAACCCTGCGCCTGCGTGGGAGCGACGAACCGGATCCACGCTGCTGAGGTGCACCTTCCCCGGCGGGTGGCCGTCCAGACGCCGGCGGTCGTGTCGGGTCGCCCGGCCTCTGGGTAGGGAGACGGCATCCGAGGAGAGGACGCGACATGGGCGACACGACGAGCAGCGACGAGACCGGGCGGCGGGCGGAGGGCATCAGCACCGAGGACCCTGCGGCGACCGATGCGAGTGGTCCCGACGGTGCCGTGACCGCAGCCGCCGGCGATCCGATGGACACCAGCCTCGCCGCAGTGCTCGGTCAGCTCGAGCGGGCCGGTTGGGACGGCCAGTTCATGCCGCTCGAAGGCGGTGACATCCGCTGTCTCACCTGTCGTGCCGAGTTCCCTGCCGCCGGTGCGGACGCCGACGAGATGCGCCGCCTCGAGGGGGCCTCCGACCCGGCCGACATGTTGATCGTGGTGCCCCTCGCGTGCCCGACGTGCGCGACGAAGGGCGTGCTGGTCGCCAACTTCGGGCCCGACGCATCGGGCGCCGACGCCGACGTGGTGGCGGCGCTTACCCGGACCCCCGCGACCGGCCACGGCGTGGGCCAGCCTCCGGGGTCCACGGCCTGATCCGCGGTCGTCCGGCGACATCGAGAAGTTCTCTGGTCTACGCGCGTCCGCGGGTGGGTAAGCATCCGCGGGCCCGGGCGAAGGTTGCCCGGGTAACCAACCACCGCAGTCGGACACGACCAGGAGCGTCCTTGCCATGAGCTCTCAGGATCCATCGGCCACGAACCCGGAGACCGTCGAGGCCGACGAGCGCGATGCCCAGGCCGCCCACAGGGCGGATCGCCCCCCGACGCCCGAGGAAGAGGCGGTGGCGGAGCGTACCGAGCTCGATCCCGAGGTCGCCGAGGCCTACAAGGAAGCCGCCGAGCGCGGGGCCAACGTCAAGGGCGAAGGCCAGATCTGACCGGTTCCGGGCGCCTGGCGCCTGTGCCACCACCCCAATCCACCACCCACACCGAAGGTAGGATCCCCGAGTGCCATCCGAGCTCGAACACCCTCTGACCATCGAGGTCCACACTGAGGGCGACGAGGCCACCCTGACCCTCACGGGTGAGCTCGACCCGCACACAGCGCCGATGCTGGCCGCCGAGCTCGACGGCCTGGCCGCCGACGGCATCAGCTCCGTCGTGCTCGTCCTGTCCGGCCTCGGGTTCATCGACTCGTCCGGGCTGCGCGTCGTGATCGCCGCCGACCGCGACCTCACCGAGCGGGGTGGGCGTCTCGTCCTGCGGTCGCCGAGTGAGACCGTCCGCCGTCTGCTCGACATCACCGGCCTGCTCGACCACCTCACCACCGACTGAGGCGCCGCCGTCATGGCCCCGCTCCGTCTCCGACCCGGCGCGTCCCGCGCACGGGCTCGCTCCCGGTTCACCGAAAGGACCCTCGATGTCCGCTGACGAGAGCCCGGTCCGGCTCGTCATCCCTGCCAAGGCCCGCTTCCTCCGCCTCGCCCGCCTCACCGCCGCGGGGATCGCCGGCGATCTCGGGTTCGGGCTCGAGGCCATCGAGGACCTGCGCGTCGCGGTCGACGAGGCCGCCGCCATCCTCATCGAGGGCGCCGGCGACACCGCCGAGATCGAGCTCGTGTACCGGGCGGCCGACGGGGGACTGGTGATCGAGGGCTCCTGTGAGAACCCGGGAGCCGAGCCCGAGATCCACCCGGTGGCCCGTGAGCTGCTCACGATGACCGCCGACGACTACTCCGTCTACAGCACCGGCGACGTCATCAGCTTCCGGCTGCTCAAGCGGCTCGAGGTGAGCTCCGGGTGAGCCGGGACGACCTTCGGGACCCTCCGGTCGCCGACTGGTTCCTCGAGTACCGCCGCACCGGCGACCGCCGGCTCAGGAACCAGCTCGTCGAGCACCACCGCCACGTGGCGGACTACTTCGTGCGCCGGTACTCCCGCCGCGGGGTCCCCGCCGACGACCTCAGGCAGCTTGCACTGCTGGCCACGATCCACGCGGTCGAGCGCTTCGACCCGGAGATGGGCGTGGCGTTCTCGACCTTCGCGAGCCGCACGATCGACGGCGAGCTGAAGCGCTACTTCCGCGACCGCACCTGGTCGGTCCGTCCTCCCCGACGGGCCCAGGAGCTTCACCTCGAGCTGCGGCGCACCGACGAGGAGCTCACCCACCGCCTGCGCCGTTCACCGACGATCACCGAGCTGGCCGCCGCCCTCGACGTCAGCGAGGACCACGTGCTCGAGGCGCTCGAGGCCGGCACCGCCCACCAGGCGACGAGCCTCGACCAGCCCGCCCCCGGTGACGACGACGGCGCGCCACGGGGTGAGCGGCTCCTGTCGACGACCGATGTCGGGTTCGTCGGCGTCGATCAGCAGATGGTGGTGCGCGACCTCCTGGCCGAGCTCCCCGAGCGCGAGCGCACGATCGTCTACCTGCGGTTCTTCGAGAACCTGACCCAGCCCGAGATCGCCGAGCGCGTCGGGGTGAGCCAGTCGTACCTGTCCCGCATCCTGCGCCGGGCCCTGCTCGACATGCGCGAGCGCCTGGGGGAGTAGCGGGACCGCAGGGGTCAGCTGTCGGCGGGGTCGATGTAGCCGTCGCCGGCGGGGCCGTCGAGGTCGAGCCCGCCGTAGGTCACGGCGTCAGCTTCGTCGACCAGGTGGACGGCGGCCTCCTCGGCCGAGAGCGTGCCCGGAGCCTCGTCCTGCAGCAGTGCGACCGACTGGTCCTCGTCGTCGGCGGCGAAGCCGTCCTCGCTCTCGTACAGACCGCCCGCGATCTCCTCGTCGGGGGTGAGCACGTCGGGCTCCTCCCGCGCCGCGCGGGCCGCGACGGTGTCGGGGGTCTCGGTGCCACCTGCTCCGTAGGCCGCCGCACCCCAGGGCCGCTCCGGCGGCATGTCCTCGAGGTGGATGCCACCGTCCTGCTCGTCGAAGGTCTCGAGCTGCTCGGCCTGGGACTGCTCGTCCATGCTCATGTGCACTTCCTACCCGCTGAGGGCCTGCCGATGCGAGGGACCAGGCAGGCGTCGCGTCTGGCGAGGGCCCCGAGGGGGAATGGACCCCCGACGAGGCGCGACCCCCTCCTCGTGGTCCGGCACCAGACCTCCAACGGCAGGACGGCGATGAGGCGATGAGCAGACCCGGCAGTCTCCGCAGCAGGTGCGCCCGGCGTGCCGACGGCGGGCGCGCCCCCGATGCGGGTCAGTGCAGGTCGAGCACTTCGTCGAGCTGGGTGATCTCGAACACGCGACGGCAGGCCGGACCGACGTTGTGTACCTCGAACGGGATGCCCTCGGTCTGGCCCCGGTGGTGGGCCGTGACCAGGACGCTGAGCCCGACGCTGTCGACGAAGGTGAGCTCGGTCATGTCGGCGACGACCGTCGCCGGCCGACGTCCGAACGCGTCATCGAGCAGCGTCGTCAGGTCAGCGCCGCTCTGGGCGTCGAGCTCGCCGGCGACATGGATGACGAGGCGCTCCCCGCTGTCGACTCGGAACGAGGCCGACGGCGTGGGCGCATCGGTGCCGAACCCGGCGTCGTCGATGCCGTCGTGGTCGTCCATCACGCCCGAAGGGTAGCGGCAGGTGCAGGCATCGGTCGTTCTCCCACCCGCCACGTCTAGCGCCACCGTGGCTCGTCGTTTTGCCGAACGACAGCTGCGTGAGTGGGGTCTGTCGGCCCTCGTGGACCGGGCGCGGCTGCTGGTGAGCGAGCTGGTGATCAACGCGGTCACCCACGCCGGCACCGAGTGCGAGCTGACGTTGAGGTCAGATGGCCGCAGCCTCCGGGTGGAGGTGTCCGACCACAGCCACGACCTGCCTCACGTGCGCGACCACCTACCTCAGGCCATCTCCGGGCGCGGCCTGCGCATCGTCGCCGAGCTGGCCGACGAGTGGGGGGTGGACCAGGAGTCCGAGGGGAAGACCGTGTGGTTCGAGCTCGTCCCTGCAGCCTCGCCGGTCGGCTCCTAGCATCGGCCGGGTGAGCGACCAGTCCCAGGGACCAAACCCGCCCGAGCCCGTCGACCCGACCGATCCCGCCGGCACGCCGCCGGTGGCTGGTGGCGGGGGCGATCCCACCGTGGCGGTCCCCGCCGTCGACGGCCCCGTGGGCGAACCGACGCGGGCCATGCCCGTCGTCGATGCGGCCGCAGCCGGGGGTGGTGCCGGTGCCGCCACGGCCGGTGGCGCGGTCGCCGGCGGCCCGCCGCCGGGTGAGCCCGGCCGGTCGGGCTGGGCCACGGCCGGGCTGGTCGCACTCGTGGCGGCGATCGTGATCGCGGCAGGCGTGCTCATCTGGTTGGCGCTGCGCAGCGACGACGACTCCTCGCCGACGAACACCTCGGTGCCCGCCACGACCACGACCTCGTCGACGTCGTCGAGCACCACCACGACCACCGCTCCGACGACCACCACGACCGCGGCGCCGACGACCACCACCACGGCACCCACGACGACGACGACCGCGCCGACGACCACCACCACCGCACCGACGACCACCTCCACGACCGCGGCCGCGCCGTAGGCCGGCTCGTCACCGGCCCGACGTCAGGTCGAAGGCTCGGCCGGAGGTGGTGCGCCGGCGCCCCGCAGCACGAGCTCAGCGAGGTCGACACCGGATCGAGCGGCCGGGATCGGCGGCGAGTTCTCGGTGAGCAGCACCCGGACCAGGGAGTACGCGAAGTCCGACGGATCGAGGTCGGAGCGGAGCTGGTCCGCGGCCTGGGCCGCCTCCACCTGGGCCACCAGGGTGGGCGCCGGATCCTGCTCGCTGGCGATCTCGGGCATCGGCATGGCGGCGATGCCGGCCAGCAGGAGGACGACCGACTGGGTGAGGGCAGGGATGCGACGGAGCTCGTCGGCCATCGCCACGAGCATGCGACGGAGATCGGTGATGGGGTCGCCGCTGCGGGGCATCTCGGCGTAGCGCTCGGTCAGGGTCAGGTTGAAGATCATCATGGCCAGGCCGGACTTGGAGCCGAAGGCGCGCAGCAGCATCTCGTCGGTGAGGCCCATGACCGATGCGATCTCGCCCAGGGCGAGCTCCGACCACCCCATGGTGCCGAGCAGCTGGCGAGCCGTCTGGGCCACGGCGCGTGCCGTCGACAGGTCGAGGGTGGGTGTCACGAGCGGCCGATCGCCCCGCTGTTGGCCCCTGAGGCGCAGGCCCATGGCCGGCCAGGTGTTGATCTGGTCGATCATCTGGGGCAGGTCGCGGGTGTCATCGATGCGCCGGGTGAGCATCATGACCAGGGACAGCACGACGAGGCCGTAGGCCTGCTCCGGCATCGCCTCGGGGTCGATGAGGTGCCGCGCCGCCATCCCGTCGCCGAGCATCTGGAAGACCGACTGGATGATCTCGTGGTCGAGCGGCGGCCGCGGCTCCCGGCCCCATCCCTCGATCACCCTGGTGTAGCCGGCGACCTTGATCTCCTCGTAGGCGCGGTAGCGGGCCCGCAGCTGCTCGGCGACCCGTGGATCGTCCATCTGGGAGAGGAAGGCCATGCGGACCCGGAGTGCGGGGTCGGCGCAGATGATGGCGAACTCGCGGTCGCAGGCGGCGAGCAGCTGGGTGACGACATCGGCGCCGGCCGTACCCACCTTCCCGGCAGCGTCGGCGACCGCTCGGTCGTAGCCCGGCGGCCGGTGGTCCTGCAGGTGGTCCAGCATGTCCTGCAGGTAGGCGTCGGTGGATGGCCAGTAGGAGTAGAAGGTGGCTCGGGTGACGCCTGCGGCCTTGGCCACACGGGAGACGGTGAACCCGGCGAACAGGACCTCGGGCGGCTCGTCGACCCACATGCGGAAGCCGGTATCGAGGATCCGGCGGCGGGTCGGGGTCGTCGGCAGGCCATCGTCGATGGTCATCTCTCGCCCTCCTCGGGGACACAGGGTGGTGTGCCGCTCACTCCGCGACTGAACACTCATGTCTAGCGGAGGGAGCACGACTGAGCATTGACGTTCTCTACGGCATGGAGTGGGCTGTCGTTCGACGTCGTTGGCGGGGCGACCTCCATGTACAAGTATGTGAGCGACCGCCGCCGAGGACACCACCCACCCATGGACGACACCTCAGCCGATCTTCCTCCCACGCCACCCTGGACCGCCGCGTCCTCGATCGCCGAGGCCGACCTGGCGGAGCTCGACCGACTGGCCCCCGTCGCCTTGACCACCGGTCTCCCGGCCCGGCTGGTCGGCTCGGTCGACGAGCTCCTCGACCGTGACCTCGTCGGGCATCCGTGGTCCCAGCTGCTGGCCGCGGCCGCGTGCCACGACGCCTACCGCGGCGACCCCAGGGCGATGGCGATGTTCGAGCTGGCCTGGGCCGCCTTCGGGGCGGCCGGTGACGACGAGGCCCTGGGCGTGGCGGCCAACGTCCGGGCCAACATCGCCCTCGGTCACGGCGACATCCCAGGAGCGGTGGCCTGGTGGCGGCGCGCCGAGGCGCTCCTCGGGCGCCAGAGCGACATCGCCATCAGCGCGGCGGCCCACGGCTCGCTCGACTCCTACGCCAAGGGCGATCTCGTCGGAGCCGAGCAGCAGGCGCGCGATGCGCTGCTGCTCGCCGATGCCGCCGGCAACCAGGGTGACTCCATCACGCCCCTCGTCTACCTGGGGTTCTACGCGTTCTGCCTCGGGGACTTCGAGCGGGCCACCCAGCTGTTCCGGGCGGCCGAGGGCGTGACGGCCACCCTGTCGGAGACCCGCAACGAGCTCGCCCTCGTCGAGGGCTTCAGCGGGGTCATCGACGCTGTGCGGGGGCGCCAGGCGGAGGCCGACAGGTACTTCGCCCGTGGTCTGGCCCGGGCCGAGGCCGACGAGGTCCCGTGGTACTCGGTCATGGTGCGCACCCTCCGCGCCGACTACACCGCTCGCTGGGCGCCGCACCGCTCGCTCGTCGATGCCCGTCGGGCCCAGCGCGAGGCGTTGGAGCTCGGCGACGACTGGTGGCACGCCCTTGCGCGGTACTCCGAGGGCGCGGCCCTCGCCGAGCTCGGCGATCTCGTCACGGCCCGCAGCGTCCTCGAAGGGGTAGTGCTCGACCTGACCAACCCGATCGAGCGGGCCTTCGCCCGGCTGGAGCTGGGGGAGGTGCTGCTCGGCCTCTCCGATCGCCCGGCGGCGCGAGCGGTGCTGGAGGAGGCCCGGGCGGCCTTCGAGGCGGCCGGTGCCCGCTACTGGGCCACGCGGGCCAGCCTGGCGATGGGATCCGCCGATCGCGATCGAGGTGGGCGGTGGTTGCGCCTCGCCCGCAGCACGGCGGCGGCCGACCCGGCCTACGACCGTCTCTTCGCCCCGTCGCACGCGCTCCAGATCAAGGTGCTCGGGCACCCGGCGGTGCTGCTCGACGGCCAGCGGGTCGACTTCCTCACCCGTCATGCCGAGCTGGCGACGTACCTGCTGGCCATCGCCGGGCCGGCCGGCCTCTCGGCCGAGGACCTCTCGAGTGCCCTGTGGCCCGGGGTCGACGAGCGTCGGGCCGGGCCCCGCCTGCGCACGCTGCTGTGGCAGGTGCGCAACGCGCTCGGCCGTGAGGCCTGGCGGGTGCAGCGCCGACGGGGTCTGGTCCTGCTCGACCTGACCGGCGTCGACGTCGACCTGAGGGATCGACCCGCCGGCGACGACGCCGGGGCACTCGACGCGGCGCCTCACCTGGCGGGCGCGGGAGATCGGGCGGCGGAACCCGAGCCGGACGGTGGTGGGGGCGGTCTCGACATCGCCACCACCACCGGCGGCGCGGTCAGCCTCCTCGAGGGCTGGGACGTCGCCCTTCCCGCATCGCTCCGCCGTCGCTGATCCGACCCCTCGGCCACTGGCCCCCGGCGATCGGGGTCCCCATCCCGTCGAATCTCCACAGGTTCGGGTGTCGACGTGTCCCTCGCCGCGCATGGTGAGGCCGGGGAGGGACTAGAAACGTCGGGATGGGCGCGGAGAGGGATCGACTGGCCGGACCGGCGGACCGTGACGGGCTCACCGCCTGGCACGAGTGGGGCCCGTACGTGTCGGCCCGAGCGTGGGGCACGGTCCGCGAGGACTACTCACCTGACGGCGAGGCCTGGGACTTCTTCCCTCACGACCACGCCCGCTCCCGCGCCTTCCGATGGAGCGAGGACGGCCTGGCGGCGGTGTGCGACCGACGGCAGGGGATGTGCCTCGGGCTGGCGCTGTGGAACGGCGTCGACCCCTTCCTCAAGGAGCGGGCCTTCGGGCTGGCCAACGCCGAGGGCAACCACGGCGAGGACGCCAAGGACCACTGGTGGCACCTCGACGCGGTGCCCTCGAGCTCGTGGCTGTCGTGGCGCTACCACTACCCCCAGGCCGAGTTCCCCTACGAGCAGCTGATCGAGGCCAACCGCGAGCGGACGGTCGACGACCCCGAGTTCGAGCTCGTCGACACCGGTGTGTTCGACGAGGGCCGCTACTGGGTCGTCGACGTCGACCACGCCAAGGGCGACGTCGATGACCTGTGCATGCGCATCCGGGTCCGCAACGCAGGGCCCGACACCGCCACGCTGCACGTGCTGCCCCACCTGTGGTTCCGCAACACATGGTCGTGGGGCCGTCACGACGACGTCGAGCGCCCGTCGGTCGCGCTCGAGCCCGACGGCTCCGCGGTGAAGGTCGTGCACCCCGGCCGGCTGGGCGAGTGGTGGCTCACCGCCGCCAGCGCCGACGGCGAGGGCCCGGAGTGGCTGTTCTGCGAGAACGAGTCGAACGCCACCCGCCTCTGGGGCCCCGACGCCGCAGTCACCACGCCGTTCCCGAAGGACGGCATCAACGACCGGGTCGTCCACGGGTCGGACACGGTCAACCCCGACCAGGTCGGCACGAAGGCCGCAGCGTGGTTCACCGTCACCGTCGAGGCTGGTGGCACCGCGGAGCTGCGGGTGCGCTTGAGCAACGGTCGGCCGCGCGGCCTGAAGGGGAAGTTCGAGCAGGTGATGGCGGCTCGCGCGGCCGAGGCCGACGAGTTCTACGGCGAGGTCATCCCTCCCGGCACCACCGTCGAGGAGGCCCGGATCGCGAGGCAGGCGTTCGCCGGCCTGCTGTGGAGCCGCCAGTACTACCGCTACGACGTCGATCGCTGGATCGACGGCGACGAGGCGGGGCCGACCCCACCCCCAGGGCGGGGTGAGATCCGCAACGGGGCGTGGCGCCACCTCGACTCCAACGGCGTCATCCTCATGCCCGACACGTGGGAGTACCCCTGGTTCGCCTCGTGGGACCTCGCCTTCCACTGCGTGGCCCTGGCCCATATCGACCCGGCCGTGGCCAAGCAGCAGCTGCTGTTGCTCACCCGTGAGTGGTTCCAGCACCCCAACGGCCAGCTCCCGGCCTACGAATGGGACTTCTCCGACGCCAACCCGCCCGTGCACGCGTGGGCGGCGATGCGGGTGTTCGAGATCGACGGCGGCACCGACCTCACGTTCCTCGCCCGGATGATGCACAAGCTGCTCCTCAACTTCACGTGGTGGGTGAACCGCGAGGACGCCGAGGGCAACAACGTGTTCGAGGGCGGCTTCCTCGGGCTCGACAACATCGGGCCGTTCAACCGGTCGAAGCCCCTGCCCGGCGGCAGCCGGCTGGAGCAGAGCGACGGCACCGCGTGGATGGCGATGTACTGCCTGAACCTGCTCGAGATGGCCCTGCGCCTGGCCGTCGAGGACCACGCGTACGAGGACCTGGCGGTGAAGTTCCTCGAGCACTTCTCCCTGATCGCCGAGGCGATGAACCAGTCCGACCTCTGGGACGAGGACGACGGCTTCTACTACGACGCCGTGCACCGCCCCGACGGCACCGTGCAACGGGTGCAGGTGCGCTCGATGGTCGGGCTCATCCCGCTCGTGGCGGTGGCGGTCGGCGACGGTTCGCGGGTGCTCGACCTACCCGAGTTCTTCGACCGCATGTCCTGGTTCCTGGCCCACAGGCCCGACTACGCCGGCCACATCGGTCGGGTGACCGACGGCCCCACGATGAGCGCGGCCGACAGCGGCCGGGCTGCGGTCATGGCCTCGGTCGTCAGCACCGAGCGCCTGCGGCGCCTG
This sequence comes from Acidimicrobiales bacterium, assembly GCA_965279255.1. Taxonomy (GTDB): domain Bacteria; phylum Actinomycetota; class Acidimicrobiia; order Acidimicrobiales; family Acidimicrobilacustridaceae; genus CAMFLJ01. The sequence continues at coordinate 1,731,764 of OZ257146.1, read as the reverse complement.
CTGGCCCGGGTGCTCGACCCCGACGAGTTCCTCTCCGACCACGGTCTCCGCTCGCTCTCGAAGTGGCACGCCGAGCACCCGTTCTCGATGGACATCGACGGCGTGACCGCCGCGGTCGACTACGAGCCCGCCGAGAGCCGCTCGCGCCTGTTCGGCGGGAACTCGAACTGGCGGGGGCCGGTGTGGTTCCCGCTGAACGTGCTCGTGCTCGAGTCGTTGCTGCGGATGCACTTCTTCCTCGGCGACGGGCTCACGGTCGAGATGCCGACCGGCTCGGGTCGGGAGGCCACGCTGGCCGAGGTCGCCGACGACCTCGCCGAACGGCTGATCTCGTTGTTCCGTCGGGGGGAGGATGGCGACCGCCCCGCCGCCGGCACGGGTGGGCTGGCCCGCTTCGAGGCCGATCCCGACTGGTCCGAGCTCCCCGCGTTCTACGAGTACTTCCACGGTGACACCGGCGGCGGCCTCGGCGCCGCGCACCAGACCGGCTGGACCGCACTGGTCGCCGACCTCATCGTCTCCCGGCCGGTGCGCCGGGGCACACCCGCCGCCCGGGCCAGCAGGGTCACCGGCGTCCCCGGGGCGATGGCGCCTCGCACCGAGGGCTGAGCCCGGGGCCGATGCGCCTCGGCCAGTCGTCGATGGGTCAGACTGTCCACGTGATCGGGATCATCATCTTCGCCGCCCTGGCCGTGCTCGTGATCGTGGCGTTCGCCGCCCAGATCTCACGCCGGCACCGCTACGAGCGCGGAGAGTACGACCCCGACGACGTCTGACCACGTCGACCAGGAGGTCCTGCGGGGACTCTGGAGTTCCGTTCCACGATGGGCCGCGGGTGACCTATGTGTCAGAACCTGTCGTTCATGGGCACGCGTCTAGCCTCGCTCGCATGGGCACCACGGATCTGAGGACCAAGACCAAATACGCGGGTCAGCTTGTCGGTCACTTGGCGAGGCATCCGGGTGATCTCAAGCTGCTGCCGCAGTGGCGGCGCTACCTGAAGCCGTCTCCACTTGTGAGCCGCGTACCGTGGTTGCCCTTCGCCGCCATCGACAACCTGGCGACATACGTGACGCCAGAGTCCCGCGTGTTCGAGTTCGGCGGTGGCGGGTCCACGGCGTGGTTTGCCGATCGAGGTGCCTCGGTGACCACCGCCGAGCATGACCCCGAGTGGGCGCAGATGATCCGCGACGCAGTTCCCCAGGTCGACCTTCGTCGAGTAGACGGACCGGATTACCCGGCCGCAATCGACGATGACGCTCCGTACGACATCGTTCTCGTCGACGGGGAGCAGCGAGTCGAGTGTGTTCGCCATGGAATGGCCAAAGTGGGTCGTGGCGGCGTGCTCGTCCTCGACGACGCGAATGTGCCGCAACACGGGCAAGCGTTCGATCTCCTCATTGAGTGGCCCTACGAGATCTTCGAAGGGCTTGCTCCAGGGAAGGCGATCCCTGGCTTGACGGCGTTCTTCCGCCGGCCGTGATTCTCGGGGGAGTTCCCGGCGACCCGGGCGCCTGATGCGGATCCCGAGAAGCAGCACCGCAACCGCCGCGCATCTGCCGGAGCGGCAAGCGCCTGTACACGAGGAAGTAGTGGGCCCGGAAGACTGACCCCCCGCTGCCTCCCGAGAGTGCAGGGGCTGCGCCCGCCAAGCGCGATCACATGCGATCGCACGGGTATCGTCTGGCAATGGTGGAACGCCGCGAGATCCCCTACGTGGCCTGTGGCGTACTCGCGGCCGCGGCCCTTGCCGTCAGCACGGCCGTGGGTGGCCGAGCCTCCCTGGTCGTGATCGCCCTGATCCTTGTCGGGTTCCTCATCGTGATTCCGACCCGCTGGCTGATCGCCCTGACGATGACGGCGTCTTGGCTCGTTCTCCCGGCGGCGATCTCACCCGGGATCACGGTTGAGGCCCTTCTTGTCTTCACTACGTGTGTTCTGCTGGCCCGGGGGCGCCTCCGAGATCTGCCTCGGGCCGTGGTGTGGGTCGCCGCATTGATGACCATGGGACTCGTCGTCGGCGCCGCAGTAGGGCTTGCGAGCGGGAACGAGCGAGGCAAGATCATCCTTGATTTCAGGGGCCCGGCTGTGACCGTCCTGGCTGCTCTCGTCACTGCAGCGGCGCTTCTCTCTCCGGGAGCGCGGGCACTGGCGACCAGGACGCTGCTGTTCATCCTGTGGGCCTCTGCAGGGGTGATGCTGGTTGCGAACCTCACGGGCATCACGGTTGCCGGCACAGTTCAAGAGGCGAGTCTCTCGGGCTCAGCCCTGGGTGCGACTCGCTTCCAAACGACAGCCACCCCTCTGGCGCTCACCGTGCTGTGCGGCCTGGTGGGCCTTGCCCTGATGCGTCGCGACTGGCGCGAGTTGCTGCCATACGCGATCCCCGCGTCACTGATCACGGCACTCGGGTTTTCGCGCAATGCCCTCCTAGCTCTCGCTGTCGCCGGCGTCTTCACCGTCTTGATGAGCGGCAAGCTGCTTGCCGCCCGGCGAGCAGTGGGAATTGTGCTTGTGGCTGGCCTGGCGTTGGCGACCCTCTACGTCGCTTCGTTCGTGATCCCAGGTGGAGCCTCGGTTCGCACGCAGTACGACGCCTTCAGGGTGCGAGTTGTCGATGGCATCTTTGGCGGCTCGACTGCGGAGAGCGACTTCTCGATCACGTATCGAAACCACGAGACGGCCGCACTTGTCGATGGCTTCCGCAGCTCTCCACTCGTCGGCCACGGACTCGGCTTCGCATACAAGGATCCCGAGGGCGCAACCGGAAGCTTTACCGACACCACTGGTCGCTACTACGCCCACAACCTCTACCTCTGGTTCCTCGCCAAGACCGGGCTGATTGGCACAGCAGCGTTCGTTGGCGCCTGCTTCTACGCTCTCGTCCATGCATGGAGACGGAAGGCACCGTACGGTGCCGCCCTCGCCGGCGTGATGGCCGCCAGCTACGTGGCGCCATTGCCATTTAGCTCCTCCGGGGGCGGCGCGACTGCGTTCGGAGCTGCGCTCACACTCGCTGCGATGGCAATCGGAGCGACGAAGCCCGCTGGTCGACAAGGCGAGCCCGTTCCCGTAGGACTCGGCGAGGGCCCGAATCTGGGTTGACCCGGGACGGCTCGTGCATGCCACTCCTGGATTCGCAATGGCCAACTCCATACCGCCTATTCCGGTGGAGCTATTCGTCGGACGGCTCCGGCGACGAGCCCCTCACGGGCTTGGTCGATCTGGCGAGCTCAGCCCAGTCCGTCCCCTCTGGGAGGTAGGGCTCATGCATATGGGTGGAGAGGCTTGGACGGGCTGCGAAGAGGTTGGGTCTCGCTCCAATGGGAGCGCAACTTGCGGCACTCTCGATCGCCGCGCTCCAAAGGCGCGGCGATGGCAGAGCGGTCAAGGCGTTCCGGACGAGCCCCCTCGACACCCTCGGAACGCGGTTGATCGTGAACCAAAGTTCGGTGTCGTCTGGAGAGCTTCGGCGGGAGATGTACTCGTGCGCCCATAGCGTGCGACGCAGAAACGAAAGCCGTGCCGCGTAGGTCATGCAGGTGGATGCCACGGGGGTCCAACTGACATGATCCTCCGTGACCGTCCCACGGTCATATCTCCCGATGTATCGCTTCTGTCGTGGGACGGTCCGATAGTCCGGGTGATCGTAGGTTGTCGCAGCATTTACCCCGGGGTGGTTCTCGAAGAGTCGGAGAATCGCTGGAATGGCATCGGGCTTCCACAAATAGTCGTCCTCAGCGAGGAATACGATGTCGTCATCGTCACTCGGGATCCGACCGTCGGTTGCAGCCCTGATGGTCCGGATATAGGAGGCGGCATTGCCGGCCTGTTCGTGATACCGAACGGTGAATCGATCCAAGATTCGAGGTGAGAGTTCGCACTTGGGGCCGTCCACGTGGAGCTCGACCGCTCCGATTCGACCAGGGTCGACCCGTTCGAGGGAAGTCATGAGGCTCTGTACAGCGAGCTCCTTCGAGAAGAAGGGAGGGCGCGGCTTGTTGCCATCACCTTCGACGTACCGGTAGTAGACGTGCACCCGGGGTCGGTTGTTGCCCGACTCGATCCGTCGCATGACGCAGCCCCCGCTCGATTCCGCCGTGAAGACAAGCAGTCCGCCTGCCACAGGATTGCACTGATCGCACGTGCGCCTGCCCGACCCTATATGAAAGCTCTCATGGCGCGAGCACCCGCTGCAGGGCTGCTGGCCTCTCGTGTGCGAAGCGGTGACCGCTGAAGGATGTGGGTCAGTCGATGAGTTCAATCGCCGCTCCGTCGGGACCTGGACCTCATCCCTTCAATCGCAGCGGACGCCGGCGGGCCCTCGGTCGTGTCACGCGGTCGGGCTGAGCTCAGCTTCATCGGACAGGCCAACGACCGGGGTCTGCGCCGCCCAACCGGGCTCAACGATCCGTCGATGGAAACGGCAGCCGCCACCGGACGCCGCCTAGGGCTGGTCGAAGACCTGCCAGGTGCTGGTGGGCACCTGCTGGCCCCGGCCCGTTCGGCTCCAGTCGCAGACACCCTCGGGGAAGATCGCACGCAGCCGGTCGGTCTGGTCGTCGGTGAGCCCGACCCCGTACGACGACGGGTCGACAGAGACGAGGCGGCAGGCGACGACGTCGTTCACCAGCGGGGCACCCGCGACCTGACGTGGGTCGGCGTGCACGGGGTAGGCCTCGGCGCACGGCGTGCCCTCGGCGTAGATGCCGTCGCCGGTCACGATCTCGCCGCGGGGCAGCTGGCACCGGTCGGCGGCCTCGGTGGGCTTGGCGGTGGCCAGCCGCTCGGACCAGCTCCCGGTCGAGGACGACTCCTCGGCGGCGGTGAGCCACTCGTCGAGGATCCGCACGGTCGGCTGGCCCGCGTCCTCGGCCCCGCCGCTCAGCTCGGCGGCGATGGCCGAGATGTCGCCCACGAGGGGGATCGTCCAGATGGACAAGGACGGGTCAGCGGAGCCGTCGGGCCGGCGCAGGCGCTCGCGCAGGGCGAAGGCCCTCTGGCGGTCGTGGATGTCGCCGATCGGGTCGGAGTAGGCGTTGACGATGATGATCGGCACGTCGACGAGGCCCCCCGACGCCTCCGGGTCGAGCGCACCCTTCTCCTCCGTCGCGGTGCCGGCCGTGGCCATCCCGGCGGCGTAGGCCCGCTCGAGTACGTCCTCCGACGCCCGCTCCCGGTCGGGCTGCCACACCCCGTCGAGGTCGTAGCCGCCGATGCCCTCGTTGAGGGCGAGGAACTCGTCGACCGAGATGGTCCCCGCCCGCAGTGCCTCCAGGCCGTACTGCACGCCGACGTTGTCGAGGGGCCGGGCGGCGTAACCGGTGACCGGGTCGGTGCCGAGCATGCTCACGTTGCTGTCCTGCCAGGTGCAGCGCACGCCCTGGGGCCGCACGGCGAGGTCGTAGATCTGGCTCACCAGCTCAGGCGAGCAGCCCTCGCTGGCATCGAGGGTGTCGACGAAGGTGCGGGTCCAGACCGCACAGGTGATCGGGGTGGCGAAGCCGCTGATCGCCTGCTGCTGATCGGTGGTCAGCGCGGCGCCGCTGGGCTGACCCGTGGGGATGATCCCCGCCGGGCCGCCGTCGCGCCCGAACCAGCGCTCGAGCAGGCCGCAGTCGGAGACCCCGGGGGAGATGGTGAGCGCGTCGGGGAACGCCGCGGTAGGGGCGAGGGCGTCGAGGATCCCGGGGTAGTTCTGGGCGATCTGGAACTGCTGGATGGCGCCGCCGGAGCCACCGCTGCCGATGGTGTGGCGAGGAACCCCGTAGGTCTCGGCGAAGTGCTCCTTGGCGACGAGAGCGGTCTCGGCCGACAGCGTGGCGTTGCAGGCGGTCTCGAACGACGTGAGCGAGCTGGCGACCACGCCGTAGCCGGCGCCCAGCAGGTCGGCCTGGAGCGCGGTCGGCAGCACCTCACCCTGGGAGTAGGTGGTGCCGCATCCCCCGCCGAAGCGCATCACGAGGCGACCGTTCCATCCGGAGGGGTCCCACCCGGTGGCGTCGGCGGCGGTCTCGGTCGCACCCGGGCTCGGGTCGAGGATGGCGGTCTCGACGATCGCGCGGTTCAGCACCGTGTGCTCGACCCGCACTACGAACGGCACCCGTCGACCCTCGGTCGTGGTCGCGGTGGCCACGTCGGCCGGGACGGCCTTCGGGTCGGGCAGGTCGTGGAACGTGCCGTCGGCGCTGACGTAGCGCCAGCTCACCTGCGCAGTCGCACTGCACTCCGGTCCGGGGGCGCCGAGGCCGGCCTCCTCGGTGGTGCAAACGTAGGGGCTCTGGTGGGGACCGGAGAACAGGGGTCCGTCGACCGGGTGGTTGGTGAGCACGACGGAGGCCTCGTCGTCGCCGTTCGAGGCTGACACCGTCGATGTGCCCTCGGGGAGGCCGGTCAGGGTGCCGAGCAGCCGGGCCGGCGCGTTCGGCGCACGATGCGGGCTGGTGTCGGGCACGAACTGGTCGGTGACATCGGCGCCGGCGACCGACACCACGACCCCGTCGAGGCTGTTGCCGACGGGGGAGTCGACGGCCACCACGGCGTCGCCACCTGTGACGTAGTCGGGCGGGCCCGACACCGTGGTGATCCGCAGGGCAGCGCCGCCGGTGTCGCTGCGCCCGTCACCGGTGGGGCTCGCGGTGGAGCCGCCGCTCGAGCACGCGGAGGCCACCACGGCGAGGGCCACGACGATGATCGAGATGGTCCGACGCGCCGCGGGCGCCTGTCCCGGTCGGACAGGCGTGGTGGTCAGGTTGTGACTTCCCCACGGCCGCACGGCCAGAGCATCGCACGCCGCCGCCCGGCGGGGAGGACACTCGAGCGGACCGGGACGCGAAACGGGCCGGAGCGTCTGCTCCGGCCCGTTCGAGTTCAGTCAGCGTGCGATGTGGCTCAGGCGTCGACCTTGACGTGGGCCAGGTGCTGGTTGCGCTTGCGCACCCCGAAGACCGCCACGGCGCCGACGGCGAGGAGGCCCGCACCGATCTGGGCCAGGGGCAGGCTCGAGTCGTTGCCGGTGTAGGGCAGGCTGCCGGTCGTGACCGCGGCGGCGCAGGCGACGGTGAAGTTCGTGCTCTGCGTGGTGACGCCGTCGGTGGCGGTCAAGGTGTAGGTGCCGCACTCGGTGGGAGCGGCGAAGTTCAGGCCGAGCGTGCCATCGGGGGCCACGACGACCTCACCGAGGACCTCGGAGCCCAGGGTCACCGTGACGGTGGAGCCGGGAGGGAAGCCGGTGCAGCCGAAGCTCACGTCGGCGCCGGGCTGGACCGAACCGGTCGCAGTGCACGCCTCGGTGGGGTAGTCGGTGGTCTGCGCACTGGCGGCACTGGCGAAGCCGAGCGTTGCGACAGCGGCGATGAAGAGCGCCACTGCCAGTCGGAGAGCTCGCGTCATGGTCGCTGCCTTTCGGGATGGGGAAGGGGTGCGACGTCGGGGTGCGCCGCAGAGAACGTCGCAAGTATTGCAGGCGCTCGCGGTGGTGTCGATGATGCAGAGCGTCCTAGCCCCCATCGGCCACATCGACCGAGAACTTGAGCGTCTGCTGCAGCGGGCCGTTGCTGGTGGCCAGTTCCCGCCCAGCCGACGTGACCGCGATGCGCCACTCGTCCGGGTTGGCCAGGGGCTGGGGGATCACGTACAGCTCGTACACCCCGGAGTCGGTGAGCCCGGCCGGCGGCGGGCCTGCGAGGCGGAAGACGAGCCGCACGCTCGCCCCCGCCGGGATGTCGACCGGCACGCCGTAGCTGTTGAGGCCCAGCTCCAGGTGGGTCTGGACCCGTGCCGCCTGCCCGTCGACCTCCACCCCGTCCAGGGCGAGAGGGCTGTAGAGCGTGAGCAGGTCACGGTTGGTCCCCCGAGGGACCTCGCTGCCGTTGCCGATGAGGTAGTTCGGGAGCCCGGAGTCGGGAGCGGAGTTGGTGAGGGTCACCTCGACCGTCGTGCGGATGGCTCCGGTCGAAGGGTCGATGTCGATCGACGTGCCGACGTTCCGGCTGAGGAACCGGTCGATCTTGGTGGTCAGGAGGTTCGACGACCGGAGGCTGAGGAGATCCGCACCCGGTCGGGCCCCGAAGGCCCCGGTGAGTCCGACCCGCTCGAGGAAGTCCTGGTCCGGGCCGGGGGAGAGCATGGTGACCCGGAGGTGCTGGGCGCTCACCGCCGGCCCGAGCACGTCGGTGATCTTCCTGATCCCCGGCAGTGGCTTTCGGGTGAGCGCCTCGAAGACCGCGTCGGCGACCTCGCCCAACAGTTCCTTGCGGTCCTGGCTCTCGCCGTCGAACTGCACGTACTGGTCGACCAGGAGGTACTGCTCGACGTTCTCGGCGTCGAGTGGCTCGGGCACCCCCGGCACCCGCACCGGGCCGGTCAGCTCCAGGAGCGCGGCGAGGGCGGCCGGGTCGGCATAGATCACCCCGTCGACCGGGGACCCGCCGACGGACTCGGCGTAGATCTGGCCGGCGACGTCGGCGTCGGTCGGCCAGTCCGGGCTGGCGGTCAGGTTGCCGGGGAACCGCTCGACGTCATAGCCGCCGTAGATCGATCGCCACTCCTCGCTCAGGTCGAGGGAGTACACGCGACCGTCCACGGGATCGAGATCGCTCATCGTGGCGCCGGACCGCACGAAGCTGAGCTGACCGTCGACAGCGTCGAGGATCCCGAACGCGCCCGCGAAGCCCCCTGCGTTCCGGCTCTCGCCGGGGGTGGCGAAGGCGACGAAGTACCGCTTCGGGCCGTCGCCGCCGAGAAGAGAAGGGACGACCGTGAGCCCGTCGGCGGCGATCGAGGCCTCGTCGGCGGCATCAGCGAGGCGATCGGTGAGGCTGTCGAGCTTGGTGTCGAGCGGACCGATCAGCCACGGCGACCTGACCTCGGCGACTGTGACGAGGGCGGCGTCGAGGGAGGCGGCCGACGCCTCGACCGGCTGTTGCATCGCCCGGACCGCGTCGAGGTCGACCGAGCCGCCCGATGCGGTGAGCTTGCGCCAGTCGGCCGTGCCCGCCGCGGTCGCCGCCGCCTCGCCCAGGTGCTGCCCACTGGCACTGACCCTTCTGACCGCTTCTAGGTTCTGGGCGACCACGGGGACCACCCGGCCGAGGAGCCCGAGCGGGCCCTCGAGCCTCGAGGACGCCTGGTCGAACTGGTCGGCCGACCTCGTGAACGTGGCGGCGGCCTTCTCGGTGTCGCCGTCGCTCAACTCGTCGAGGCCCTGCTCGGCGAGATCGGATGCACGGTCGAGATGGCTCCGGCTCGCGACGGCGGCGGCCCCTGCGGTCGCCGCTCCCGCCAGCACCAGCAGCCCCAGTGAGAGCGCGACCCACTTGGCGACTCGCCGCTCGGTCGTGCGGGAGAGCCGCCATGCCGAGATCAGCACGGGGACCACCACGGCGACGGCGACGAGCGTCGGTAGCCCCGAGAACCCGTAGGTCGTCCCCCGCAATAGCGCCTGTCCGGCGACGAGGCCGACCGCGCCACCGGACAACCTCTCCCGCGCCCTGGTGAACGCCGTGTAGAAGGCGCCGAGGAGCGCGAGCGCGCCGAAGGCGAGGCCGGCCGGATCGCCCCCGACCCCGAGGACGCCGGCGACGCCGGCGAGGACGGTGGTCGGGAGGCGGCGGGCCCTCGACCCGGCCAGGACGAGCAGGACCGAGAAGGCGGCACACCAGAAGGCGTCGAGGATGCCCGACCCGGCGGGCTCGGCGCCGGAGATGGCGCCCGCGATCGCAGCGATCGCGCAGAGCACGATCAGCCCGGAGCGCACCGGGATCCCGTGCTCGGTTCGACCTCGGTCGATCACCGGGGGGAGCGTCGGACCAGAGGTCCCTTCGAGAGGTTGCACCTGGAGGTGCGGCTCAGCTCGCCGGCTCCGACGGGTCCGCAGGCGGGTCCACCGGGATGGCATGGTCGTCGTCACCCGCATCGAGGTGGGCCTGGACCTCGGCGGCCGCCGCGGGTGGGAGGTTCGACCAGATGAGCGTGCCGTCGAAGCGGTTCAGCTCGTGCAGCACGGCCTCGTTGTCCTCGAAGTTGGTGAGCAGGCAGAGCGCGGCGTGGCCGGGCTCGAGCAGGCTCTCCATCTGCTTGATGAACTCGTCGGAGATGCCCCGGTCGATGATCTTCGCCAGCAGGGCGCCGGCGCCACCGGTGACGGCACCGGTGATCAGGCCGCCCACCGGCCCGGCCAGCAGGGTGCCGAACAGCAGGCCCCAGAAGGCCCCGCCGAAGCCACCCTCGGCAGGCGTGAGGTCCGTGGTCTCGAGCTTGTGGGTGTGGTGGCCGTCGCCGGACTTGGTGATGATCACCGCGTCGTCGATCCCGAGCTTGCCGTCCTTGCCCAGGCGGCCGGCCGCCATGAGCATCTCCTGGGCCTTCATGGGGTCGTCGACGGCGATGACCACGAGCTCCTGCGACATGTGCGGGTGTGCCTTTCGAGGGTGCGACTCGGGCCGGGTCCTCGCGGACCGGGACAGGCTCACCTTAGGGCGCGGTCACCGGTGGTCGGAGGTGCCCGCGAGGCCCGATGTCTCCGTCGGGCGGGGCCGGGTCAGACCGCCCCCCGGCGGGACAGGACCGTCGGGACCGTCCTGGCCAGGATCTTCAGGTCAAGCCCGAGCGACCAGTCGCAGACGTAGGCCACGTCGAGCTCGACGCGGGCTCGGCCCCGCACGGTGCTGCGTCCGCTGACCTGCCACGCGCCGGTGAGGCCGGGTCGGACGAGGACGTAGAGAGGGGCCTCATCGCGGTAGAGGTTCTCGAGCTCGGGGGCGAGAACCGGTCGGGGCCCGACGAGGCTCATCTGCCCGAGGAGCACCTGGTAGATCTGCGGCACCTCGTCGAGCGAGCAGCGACGTAGGTGGCGACCCAGGCGGGTGATGCGAGGGTCGGTCTCGAGCTTGTAGCCCTGATCCCTGTACGTGCGGTGGAGGTCGCTGTCCTCGAGCAGGTGCTGTTCGGCCCTCCGGTGCATGGTCCGCAGCTTGTAGACCACGAGCGGCCGGCCGTCCCTTCCGACCCGCTCCTGGGTGAAGAAGGCCGGCCCCCGGCTGGAGACCTTCACAGCGATCACGAGCACCAGCAGCAGCGGCGCGAACACGATGGCGATCGGAACACCCAGGATCAGATCGAACGCTCGCTTCAGCCGCCGGTGGCTCGCCTTCGACAGAGGACTGGTCGACGCGGGGGCGGTCACGGGTGGGGCCTCTCGAATGATCTCGGCGGGGATGGTGTCGATGGCGCCGAACCTACCGTTGTGCTCCGGGGCCGGGGTCGATCCCGCCGTGAACGTTCGATGTCGAGCCGCCAGCCGTCGCCCCGGGCTTCGACACCCGCCATGGAGGGTCGGTGGGTGCACCGGGGCTGATGGCGCGGACCACTAGTCTCCTACGCTCGAAGGGGCAGAGCGCCTCCTCCATCGACCGAGGCCCTGGGGTTACGCGTGCCCGACTCCGATTCCGAGCTCGACCTCCGCAACGTGCTGGGGGTCGTGAGGCGTCGGGGATGGATCGTGGTCCTGCTCGTGGTCGTGGGGGTGCTCGTCGGCTACGTGTACTCGGCATCCCAGCCTGATCGCTACGCGGCCACGGCACAGGTCCAGGTGCGCGATCCCAACGCAGGGGTGCTCGACTCCGGCCGCACGCAGACGGGCAACGCCTCCAACGCGGAGCGAGAGGTGGCGACCCAGCTCGAGTTCGCCCGTTCGTCCGAGGTCAAGGGGCTGGCCAGGGACAAGATGGCGGAGGACGGGGTGACGGGCTCGGTGACGATGACCGCGTCGACAGTGAGCGGCACCGACCTCATCAACTTCCGCGTCGAGAGCGGCAGCCCGGAGGTCTCGCAGGCGGGGGCCAACGCCTTCGCCCAGGCGTACGTGGACCAGCGGCAGGCGCAGTTGAAGAAGGTGTTCGCCGAGAACGCTGCCGACCTCCGTGCCCGCGCCGACGAGCGGACGACCCAGATCGCCGACATCGACGATCAGCTGAACGCCAAGCCGCGCCTCTTGAGCCCCGCCGAGGTCGAGGGCCTGGAAACCGAGCGCAACTCGTTGGGTAGCCAGCGAACCGATCTGCAGGCCCAGGCCAACGAGCTCGATGTCATCGCCACATCGAGGGCAGCGGGGATCGTGGTCATCGATCCGGCGAACCTCCCGACCTCTCCGTTCGAGCCGAAGCCGATGCGAACCGCCGCGATGGGTGGGCTGATTGGTCTGCTCCTCGGTCTTGCCGTCGTCTTTCTGCTCGAGCGGCTCGACGACCGCGTGTCCTCGGTCGAGCAGGTCGAGGAGTTGACGGGTGGGCTCACCGTTCTCGGGACGATCCCCGTCTACGGGCGCCGCCGTCTCGGACGTCATCGTCTGCCCCACAAGGAGCGGGCTCTGGTGGCTCCGGCGTCTCCCGCCGCGGAGGCCTACCGAACCCTCCAGACCAGCCTCCGCTTCTCCAGCCTCGGCGAGGCCAAGAAGGTGCTCCTCGTCACCAGCTCGGTGAGTGGCGAGGGCAAGACGACCTGTACGGCGAACCTCGCGATGGTGCTCGCCGAGAACGGGCAGCGGGTCGTCGTGGTGTCGGCTGATCTGCGCAAGCCCACGATCGCCGGCATGTTCGGGGTCGACGAGCACGGCAAGGGGCTCACCTCGGTGGTGCTCGGTGACGCCACCCTGGCGGAGACCCTGGTGTCGGCGAAGCAGTCCAACGGCCGGACCGTGTACGTGCTGCCCGCCGGCCCGTTGCCGAACAACCCGACCGAGATGCTGGCCTCGGAGCGCTTCGGGCAGGTCATGCGCGAGCTCTCGGGTGCGGGTGCCGACTTCGTGCTCGTCGACTGCGCCCCGGTGCTCCCGGTCAGCGATCCGCTCGTCGCCGCGCAGCACGCCGACGGTGTCCTCGTTCTGACGGCGGAGGGCGAGTCCAAGCGAGCTGACCTGGTGGAGTGCGTGAGCCGGCTCCGACAGGTGCAGGCTGACGTCATCGGGATCGTCGTGAACGGCATGACGGCCCGTGCCTCCGGCTACACCGGGTACGGCTACGCCTACCACGAGGAACCGGCCGCAGGGGCCTGAGCCCGCCCCGTGCACCCCTCCTCCGATCGCCGTCTCGGGGCGGACGCTCGATGAAGGCGCTGCGCACCGGGCCCGATCCCCGCATCCTGGTGGTCACGTCTGCCACCCATGGTCACCACACCTGGGGCGACGCCCTCCGACGGGCGTTCCTGAGGATCGACGAGCCGATCGATCACGCCTCGTTCCGTCGCAACGACCTCAATCGATTGGCGTCGGTTCCTGTGCCCGGCCTGCGTGAGTGGGACGTGCCTGCGATGCGTCGCCAGTGGGCCAACGACCTCCAGCTCCGCCGGTTCGCCCGCTGGGCGATGAATCGCTATGAGGTCGTCCACGTGATGGCCGCAGGGCTGGCCCACCCGTTTGCCCAGGTCGGGGGGGCCGCTCGTCTCAGCGTGGGCCTCGACTGCACCGCCGAGCTGATGCGCGACGAGCTCGACTCCAACCCGTTCCAGGAGCGGCTGCGCGCCGCCACGGAGCGGACGACCTTCGGGGCCGCCGATCACCTCGCCTCTATGAGCGAGTGGGCGGCCGCGTCGGTCATGCGCACGGGCGTTGCCGGTCCGGTGCTGGTGGTGCGGCCCTCGGGTGCCGTGGCCGACGCACCGCCGGCGCCCCCAGCCGACGGAGAGCCGCTACGGGTCGCGTTCGTCGGCACCGGCTGGCACCGCAAGGGCGGCGACCGCCTCCTGCGGGCGTGGGCCGATCTGCAGCCGGGCTCGGCCGAGCTCCATCTCGTCGGGCGCGACGTGCCCGACACAGCGGCATTCGTGGCCGGCGTCGTGGTCCACCGGGCGATGGCACGCGAGGAGGTCGTCGGCTCTCTTCTTCCGTCGTGCCACCTCTTCGTCCATCCGACCCGCCGCGATCAGTCGTCCTGGGCCATCGCCGAGGCGCTCTGCGCCGGCCTCCCGGTCGTGGCGACGGCGATCGGCGGTGTGTCCGAGCTGATCGCGGACGGCCGGACCGGCTGCCTCGTTGCGCCGGGAGACGATGCCGGGCTCGTCGCGGCGATCGACGGACTCCTGAACGACTCCGCGGCTCGTCGGTCGATGGCCGCCGCCGCGCTCCTCGACGCCGGCGATCGTCTCGACGAGGTCGAGAACTTCGATCGGCTCGCGGCGGCCCTCGTGGCCCTCTCCCCCCGACCGGGGTGAGCCCGGGCGTCCTCGGTGCCCCCCGCTGCGACGCGGACGTGGCGGCCGGTGCTGTCGTGGGCGATGCAGCGTTCCGGAGCGACGACGTCCCCGGGCACCCCATGCGGCGGCGGTACCATCGGCTGTCCCCGCCGAACCGCTGAACGTGGTGCGCCCGAGCCCTCGGGTGCCATCTCGACCCGTCCCCCGACCGGAGCATGTCCGATGCCAGGACAATCCAAGATCGCCGCCTCGGCGTGAGCGGGACGCCGCGGTCGAAGAGCCTGAACGGCTGGTTGCGCCAGCGGACCGTCGGCGTGGTCGGCATCGCTCGCAACGCCATGCGGGTGAACGGCCCGACCCGTCGTCCGACGGTGGTGCTCCTGTGCGTCACCGCCGTCATCGCCGCGGTCCTGGAGTCTGCGCTCCTGTTCATGCTGGCCCGGGTGGCGACGTCGTTCAGCGCAGGTGAGACCGACATCCCGATGAACGTCGGGCCGTTCCTCGACGGCACGGTCACGATCGGGGTGGTGCTCTCCGGGTCAGCCGTCCTCCTGGTGGGCCTGCTGCTGCTCTCGATCCCCTTGTCGCAGCTCTCGGCGACCCTCAGCGAGCACGCCCTGGTCCGGGTTCGCACCAGGGTGGTGGCGGCCTACCTCGAATCGGCGCCTGCTCATCGTTCGATGGAGTCGGAAGGGCATCTCCAGACGCTCATCGGGGAGCACGCCCAGCGGGCCGAGCGGGTCGTGCAGCAGATGTCGACCATCGTCGTTTCGGCGACCGGAACGCTGGTGCTCGGCCTGGCCGCCGTCGTGATCGCCCCGGTTCCGGCGCTCTGCGGAGCCGTCGCCTTCGTGGCGGTGGTCTGGCTCCTGCGCCCGCTCTCGAGCAGCGTCAAGCGGGGCGCGACGGCGTTCAGCGACGCCAATTCGGAGCTGCTCTCGACCGTTGCCCAGACGGCGAGGGTCGGTCAGGAGATCGCCGCGTTCGAGGTCGAGGCGCAGGTCGAGTCGGAGCTGCGCGAGCGGATCGAGACGGGCGCCCACGCGCTGCATCGGATGCGACTCACCGGTCGCCTCACGCCGATGCTCTACCAGTACTTCGCGCTGGCGCTCGTGCTGGCGGCGATCGGCGTGCTGAGCGGCATGGGCACCGACGAGGTCGACTTCATCGGCCCGCTGGTGCTGTTGCTGGTCCGGGCGCTCGGCTACGCGAAGCAGCTCAACTCCGCGGTGCAGGTCGGCAACGAGCTCGCCCCGTACGTCGACGGCATCGAGGCCGAGATCGCCATGCTCGCGGCCACCCAGCGCATCCCCGGGTCGCTCGAGCTCGAGGACGTGCACGAGTTCGAGTTCGAGGACGTCACCTTCGGCTACCTCCCGGGAGCCCCGGTCCTCAACAACGTCGACCTGGTCATCACCCGAGGTGAGACCGTCGGCATCGTGGGCCCGTCGGGAGCGGGGAAGACGACCCTGGTCGAGCTGATGCTGCGGCTCCAGGAGCCCGAGCGGGGGCGGATCGTGGTCGACGGGACCCCGTTGTCGGACATCGCCCCCGAGGCGTGGTCGCGGGTCGTGGCCTTCGTCCCTCAGGAGAACAAGCTCATCCGGGCGACGGTCGCCGACAACATCCGCTTCTTCCGCGCCGGCTACCTGCCGTCAGATGTCGTCGCCGCGGCGCGCCAGGCCCACCTGCACGACGAGATCATGGAGCTCCCCGAGGGCTATGACACGATGGTCGGTCCGGGGGAGCGGAGCATGTCCGGCGGTCAGCGCCAGCGCCTGGGCATCGCCCGGGCCCTCCTCGGGCGCCCCGGGGTGCTGGTCCTCGACGAGCCCACCAGCTCGCTAGACCCGCGCTCGGAGGAGCTGATCAAGCAGACGCTGGTCGAGATCCGCGGGCGCACGACCCTCGCCCTGGTCGCCCACCGGCCATCGACCCTGGAGATCTGCACCCGCTTCCTGGTCGTCGAGAACGGCACGGTCCGCAGCACCAGCACCAGCACCAGCTCGGGTGAAGCCGGCGGTACCCCATGACCGAGCCCGACGATCCCGCGACGGAGCCCAGCGGGGAGCCGGCGCCGCCTGACGTCGTGATGGTCTACGGCTTCTGGGGCCAGAACATCGGCAACGCCTTCTTCAACGTCGGCGGCGAATGGTTGCTCGAGCAGGTCTTCGGTCGCGAGCGGGTGGGGCGGATCCAGGACCAACCCGGCTACCGCACGTTCCATCGCCAGTCCGGCGGCAACCCCCGCAACGCGCTCGACCTGATCAGCGCCGTCGACGCGAAGGCGCTGGTGCTGCAGGGGCCGATGCTCACGGAGACCTTCCGGGCACTGTGGGGGCCGACGTTCGCCGCGCTTCGTGCCAAGGGCACCCGGATCCTCCTGCTCGGCGCCGCACTGTTCCGGTTCACCCTCGAGGAGATCGAGGCTTCACGTCGGTTCCTGCGTGAGTCCGGCGTGTCGGTCATGGTGACCCGCGACTCGGACACCTTCCGCGCCCTCGGGGGAGAGGTCGAGCACGCTCACGACGGCATCGACAGCGCGTTCTTCGTGCCCGAAGCGGTGCGTCCGCCGCACCTCGATCTCGGTCCGTACTACTGCTTCACCTTCGACCGGTACCCGGAGCCGACGATCACCGACGGGTCGACCTCCGATCGCGGCTCGACCGTGTTCGAGCACGCCGGTCGCGTTTGGTCCCTCGACGTGCCGCGGGCGACGGACTCGCTGTCCCGACGAGGGAAGGCCCAGGCGTACCTCGGTCACCTCATCGACCGTCGGTCGCTGCCATCCGACCTGCACGGTCGTCGGATCGTTCGCCCGGAGCATCGGACGAACCCGCACATGACCTGGAAGGTGTACCAACGCCCCGGCGCCGTCGCGTCGGACGAGCCGTACACCTACTTCGCGTTGTACTCCCAGACCGACCTGACCTTGAGCGACCGGGTGCACGCCTGTGTCGCCACACTCGCCTACGGTCGCCCGGCCATGCTCTTCAGCCCCACGCCCCGCGCTCGCCTGTTCGACCGGTTGGGCCTCGACGCCATCCGTGAGCGGCCGGTGGTGCTCGACCCGACGGTGCTCGCGTCGGCCAAGGACGACCAGTTGGCCTTCCTCCGGTCTGTCGCCGTCGAGCTCGCGGGGTAGGCGCTCGTGCGCGTCGCCCTGGTCCACAACTTCTACCGAGGGGTCATCCCGTCGGGCGAGGACCTCAACGTGCGCGAGCACCAGTCGGTCGTCGGGCCCGACATCGAGGTCGTGCTGAACTCGACGGGCAACACCTACGTCGACCAGCACCCGGTGCGCGGTCGGTGGCGGGTCGTGGCCTCGGCGCTCGACCTCCCGACGACGGAGCGCGGCCTCGTCGACGCAGTCCTCTCGGGATCGCCGGACTGCGTGCACGTCGAGAACCTGGCTCCGTTGCTCCCGGAGTCGTTGGTGCCGGCGCTCCTCGATCACGTTCGGGTCGTCCGGCGATGGAACAACTACCGGTTCCGTTGTCCGTCGGGGAACAACTTCCGCGACGGCCGCGAGTGCCACGAGTGCGATGCGCTGCGGATCTCTCGTCCCGCGGTCAGGCACAGGTGCTACGCGGGGTCGACGCTCGCGTCGGCTGCAGTCGCGGTGCGCCCGGACCCCCTGCTCCGCGGCAGCGGCCTGGTGCACGTCCCCGTCAGCCGGCACATCGGCGACCAGCTCGTGGCCGCGGGCCTGTCTCCCGACGAGGTGTCCGTCATCCCGCCCGCGGTGCCCCGATCCAGTTCCCCGGCCCGTTCGAGCACCGGTCGCGAGCTCCTCTACGTCGGCTCCCTCGCCGAGAAGAAGGGCGTGAGCCGGCTTCTCGAGGCGTGGGAGCTCGTGGCGCAGACCCATCCGGAGGCACGACTCCGCGTGATCGGTGAGGGCCCATTGGGCCCGGTGGTCCGGAGGGCGGCCGACGCCGACCGGCGTCTCGTCTTCGACGGAGCGCTCGACTACCCGGGTGTCCGCGCCGCGATGAGCGCGGCCCACGCGGTCGTGGCCCCTTCCCTGTGGGACGAGCCCTTCGGAAGGGTCGCAGCCGAAGCGCTCGCCGAGGGCGTCCCCGTCGTCGCGTCCTGTCACGGAGGGCTGCCCGAGGTGGTATCCGAGGAGTGCGGCTGGGTCGTGGACCCTTCGACCATCGAGGGGCTTGCGTCCGTGCTCGACGACGCGCTCGGCCTCAGCGGCACCGAGCGGCGCGCCATGGGCGATGCCGCCCGCCAGCGCCACAACGACGTGTTCTCCGTCGAGGCGGTCCGGCCCCGGTGGCGAGCGCTGTACGAGGGGGAGCGATGAGCGGGTCGCCGTCCCCTCGGCTGGTCGTAGGTGTCGGCGCCCAGAAGGCCGGCACCACGACCCTCTTCGGCTGGCTCGGCTCGCTTCCGGAGGTGAGCACCGCTCGCAGTGGCAAGGAGATCGACTACTTCTCCCGCTACTACGACCACGGGCACACCTGGTACCTCTCGCACTTCGAGTCCGGGCGCCGGGTATGGCTCGACATCTCACCGAACTACTCCCTCGTCCCCGACCTCTACTCCCGCCTGGAGACGCTGCCGATCCCGTATCGGTGCGTTCTGCTGGTGCGCGACCCGGTGGACCGGGCGTTCTCCCAGCACCGTCATGAGCTCTTGGCCCGTCCCGACGTCACCCCGGCCCGGTTCGCCGATGCCCTCGCCCTCAACCCGACATATGTGCTCAACGGCATGTACGGGAGGGTCCTCGAGGGCCTGGCGCCGTTGGTGGACCAGGACAGGCTGAGGGTCGTCTGGTTCGACGACCTGGTGGAGCATCCGGTGAAGACCGTCGACGACCTCTGCCGCGACCTCGGCATCGTCAGTCGCCCCGATCGTGCTCTCCTCGAGGTCCCTGCCCACGTGAGCGGCCGACCTCGCAGTGGGGCGCTGCACCGGCTCCGTCGAGGTACCGGCCGCGTCGTCCGGCGGTTCGGCGGAGAGCACACCGTGGCCCGCTTCCGTCAGAGTCGCACCGTCCGCACCGTCCTCGACGCCAACTCGGTGCCGCTCGTGATCGAGGGCCGTGACGATCCGGACACCCACGAAGCCGTTCGTTCGATGCGGGAGCTCTTCCTCCCGGACCTCCGTCGGGCCGAGGCGGTCACCGGGCTTCCGTTCGTGAGTCGACTGGGTGGGTCAGGTGGTTGACGGCGGAGTATCGAACCGCAGCCGGGTCGGGCGCGTGGTGCAGGCGGCGGAGTCCGGCGCCCGTCGGGCGATCGCGACCAGCCCCTGGCTCTACTGCCGCATCGCCCGCTCCAAGCCCGGCCGCAACCGCCACGTGGTCGGCCGGGGCTCTGACCTCCTGGTGGAGTCTTTCCCCCGCTCGGGGACGACCTTCCTCGTCGCCGCACTCGCCTTCGTCGCACCCGAGGTCGAGGTGGCGTCGCACGTCCACCATCCGGCCCACGTCCGCCTCGCGCTCCGCTACGGGGTGCCATCCGTCGTGCTGATCCGCGAGCCGGTCGACACCTGCACGTCCCTCGCCATCTTCAGAGGTGGAGGTGAGCCACGGGAGCTCCTCGAGGCGTGGTCCGACTTCTACGAGGCGCTCGAACCGCTGGCGGGGCTGCGGTTCGTGACCTTCGCCGACCTGACGACCGATCCGGGAGGAACGGTCGCCCGCGTGCTGTCGTGCGTCCGTCGTCCGATCGCGGTGTCCGGTGAGCTCGTCGACGCCGAGGTCATGGCCGAGGTCGACCGTCTGGCTCTCGCCCGCAGCGGTGCCGTCGACCCCTTGCGGGTGTCGCACCCGACCCCCGAGCGCGAGCAGTTGAAGGCTGAGGTCCGGACGCGGTTCGAGCTCGAGCCCGACGGCGTCGATCGGGCGCGACGCCTGTACCTCCGCCTCAGCGACCGGTGAGCCCGATCACCATGCTCGTGCACGACTTCGGTGGCTACGCCTTTCCCGCGGAGCTGAGCCGGGCACTGGCTCGACGTGGCCACCGGGTGGTCCACGCCCATTGCGGGGGAGTGGTGAGCGGGAAGGGCGCGGTCACCCGTCGCCCGGGCGATCCGCCGGGCCTCAGCTTCGTCGATGTCCATCCCGAGAGGTTCGAGCGCTACTCGCCGGCCGCTCGCCTCGTCGGCGAGGTGAGGTACGGCGCCCGTCTGGCGAAGCTCGTGCGGTCGCTCCGCCCCGATGTGGTGCTGTCCGCCAACACGCCGGTGGTGTCCCAGGCGATGCTCTGGGCCGCGAGCCGGTCGGTCGGCGCGTTGAAGCTCTACTGGCTGCAGGACTTCCTCGGGCGTGGCGTCCGGTCGGTCCTCACCGATCGGAACCGATGGCTGGGGGCTACCGCAGGGTGCGCGTTCGAGGGGCTCGAGACGCTGGTGCTCCGCGCCTCCGACGGCGTGGTGGTGATCACCGAGGACTTCGTCGATGACCTCCGGTCCCGTTCGGTCTCGTCTCCCGTGGCGGTCATCGAGAACTGGGCGCCCGTCTCCGAGCTCGACGTGTTGCCCAAGGACACGGAGTGGAGCCGGTCGCTCGGGCTGGCCCGGCAGCAGGTCGCCCTCTACGCCGGGACTCTGGGCCTGAAGCACGACCCCGCCCACCTCGTCGCCGTCGCCCGTGCGCTGCAGGGCACCAACGACCTGCTCGTGGTGGTCACCGAGGGGCTCGGCCGGGAGGTTCTCGAGCAGGTTCGCGAGGACGAAGGGCTCACCCAGCTGCGGCTGCTCGACCTCGTCCCCTACGAGATGATGGGTCATCTCCTCGGCTCGGCCGATGTCGGTCTCGTGCTGCTCGAGCCCGCGGCCGGCACCTTCAGCGTCCCGTCGAAGGTCCTGACCTACCTCGCCTCCGGTCGGGCGATCGTCGGCGCCATCCCCTCGGAGAACCTGGCGGCGAGGACCATCGAGCGTTCCGGTGCAGGGGTGGTGGTGCCGCCGGGCGACCACGCGGCCTTCGCCACGGCTGTCACGGACGTGCTGGGTGATGACCGGGTGCGAGCGGCGATGGGTGCGCGCGCCCGCACCTACGCGCTGGAGACCTTCGACGCCGACAGGGTCGGAGATCGGTTCATCGAGTTCTTCGGCCTCGTGGCCGGTCGGTCGCCGCGAGCCTGACCGGCGAGCCTCGGACCGTCGCCTCAGGCCGGCAGCTCGGTCGGTGCCGTTTCGGCGGGAGACGGAGCCCGGCGGAACACGAGGGCCATCGCTACAACCAGAACGTAGAACAGCGGCATCGCCGCGAGCAGCGAGCCGCGCAGGAGGTAGAACTGGTAGAAGGCAACGGCGAGCACCACCGTCGGCAGGAACGCCGACTCGTTCAGGCGGGTCGAGGCCCGGTCGAGCTGGTTTGAGACCCAGCCGTAGGCGACGAACCCTGCCACGAGCAGGAGCCAGCCTCCGTCGACGTAGAGCTCCATCCACAGCGGGCTCGAGAAGTTGAACCTCGTCGGGTACCCGAGGGCGTCGGCCACCGAGTCGCCGACGTCCTGGGCCTTGCCGGTCCAGATCGAGCGGGGGACGAAGACGAAGCCGTCGGCCAGGAGGTGGCTGCCGTTGGTGTGGCCGAACCTGTCCACGTAGTCGACGCCGTCCGCGACCTGGGTGAACATCGCGTAGTTGCCGTTCGGGTTCCTTAGCACCGCCCGCAGACCCGTGTCGGGCTCGCTGGCGACCGTCGTGTCGATCCTCGGCTGCTCTCTTCGGAAGCCGTCCAGGGACGGGAACACGACGACCGTGCCGAGCAACAGGGCCACGAATGCGAATCGGATCCCCCGGCGCGAGCCCCTCGGTATCGCCGCCAACATGAGCGCCCCGTAGACCATCGCCGAGATCGCCCGCTGGGTGCCGATGGGGTTGCCGACGACGAGGGAACCGGCGACGGCCGTCACCATCACCACCCGGGTGCCGAGTGTGATCTCCCGCCACACGAAGACCCGACCGGACCGGAACGCGTAGACGACCAGGAAGCCCGCGACGAAGATGACGATCCGGGCCGCCTTGGTCCACCCGGGGGCGGTGGCGGTGACGGCCTCTCGGCTCGAGAACAGGTTCGTGATGCCGATCGCGTAGATCGCGGCGAGGGCGAGTGCGGAGCTGACGAGCGAGGCGATCTGCAACTTCCTCAGGGAGAGCGCCAGCCGGGGTCGACGGAGTCGGCCCCCGTGCAGGGGCCTCGTGTTCGCGAGCGCCCCACCCGCGAGGTATGCGATGCATCCGATCAGCACGATCAGGGCGGCCGTGGTGAGCATGTGCTCCGAGTAGCTGGTCCCTACGTACTGCGCGCGACGGCTGAAGACGCCGTGATCGACCTGGAGGAACGCGGTGATGCCGAACCAGATGTAGACGAAGATCCAGAAGCAGAACGCCATGTACCGGGGCCGAGCGGCGATGAGCAGCCGACAGAACATCCACGCCGAGAGTTGGATGACGGCAAAGAGGACCAGTCCCGGCGTGCGCCCGATTGTCCGCCCGACGTCGTCGGCGAGCAGCAGCGGGAGCGCCACGGCCATCAGCACCCAGAGCGATGCGACCCCCCACCAGACAGCCGGTGCCGCCCTGAGGGTGGGGGCGTCGGGCCCTGAGGGCCCGGTCGGGGCGAGGGGTCGCTGCAGGATGGGTCGATACTAGGTGAGGTCCCCGGCAGGATCGCCGGTGTTGAGCAGCGAATCGAGGCGATCATGCACCCTGCCAGGGTGAGGTCTTCCGCTGCGTCGCTACCACGGATGCGAGATGGTCATGCGGCTCTCAGGCTCAGCGGACCGGTCCTCAGGGGATATGTGACCGCGGAGGGTCGCCCTAACGCCGCCGCATGTGCCGGGACTCAATGGCCATGCTGGCCTGGGATTAGCCCTCTCCGCACGCCGTGACCCGAGGCGGCTTCCGCAAGGGCGGATTGCAGAGTGACCACTCAGAGTGCACAATTGCCGACGGCGGAGGGGTCGGCGTCTCCGCTCTGGATCGACGGAAGCTGGGACACATGCGGAACCTCCGGTCAACGCTGTCGAGCAAGGTCGCCGTGCTGGCGACCGTGACGGCGCTCCTCGCGGGACTAGTGATCATCGGGGCCGTAGCCCCCAGCCCAGCGAGCGCGGCGTCTGGTGACGTGCTCTACCGGGTCAACGTGGGCGGCGGCCAGCAGGGCGGGACGCCGACGTGGACGCGCGACACCAGGAGTGCGCCGTCGTCGTACCTCGCCACTGACGGCACGACCTACACGAGCTCGGTGACCACGATGGACGCGTCGGATCCGTCGATCCCCGCCGGCACACCGTCGGTGCTGTTCCGCACCCAGCGTTACGACAAGACCGGCGGTTCGGACATGGCATGGTCCTTCCCCACGGCACCCGGCTATTACACCGTCCGCCTCTACTTCGCGGAGCCGCTCGTGACCATGGCGGCCCCCGGCAAGCGCATCTTCGACGTGCAGGCCGAGGGCAAGGTCATGCTCAACGACCTCGACGTCTACGCCGCTGCGGGGGCGTTGAACAAGGGGATCATGCGGTCGTTCGACATCGCCACCGACGGCCCTCTCGATCTGACCTTCCTGCGGGTCAAGGGGAACCCGATGGTCTCGGCCATCGAGATCCTCGAGGCGACGCCGCCGCCGCCCACCCTCGCGTCCTCGGCGTCGCCGGTCGCGGTGACGCTGAGCTCGGGCACCCAGGCGACTCGCTCGTTCACCGTGACCAACGCCGGCGCCCCCGGAGCGGCCTCCATCGCGGTCTCGGGCCTCAGCGTGTCGGGCACGGATGCAACTCGCGTGCAGGCCACGCTCGTCGGCGGTCCGACCACCCTTGCCGTCGGCGCCAGCGCCACGGTGGATCTCCAGGTCGACGCGCAGGGAGCCGCGGCGGGGCCGCTCTCAGCGAGCGTCACCATCGCCCACGACGGAGCAAACCAACCGCTGGTCGTCCCCATCGCGGTGACGGTCGCCGGCACCTTCTCCTCGAACGCCGTGCTGTACCGCGTGAACGCTGGCGGTGGCAGCCAGACCGGGTCGCCTCCGTGGGCCGTCGACACCCGAGCGGCTTCCTCGCCCTACGGCGTCGTGCCCGGAACCACTTACACGAGCAGCGTCACGACGATGGACGCGTCGGATCCGTCGGTTCCGGTGGGCACGCCCTCGGTGCTGTTCCGTACGCAGCGCTACGCCCAGGTGGGTGCGCCCGACATGAAGTGGTCGTTCCCGACGATCCCGGGCTCGTACACCGTTCGCCTCTACTTCGCCGAGCCGCTGTCGACGAACAACGCAGTAGGCAAGCGGGTCTTCGACGTCAACGCGGAGGGGCAGACCGCGTTGGACGACGTCGATGTCTACGCCACAGCGCTCGCCCTGAACAAGGGAATCGTCCGGTCGTTCCAGGTCACCGCCGACGACAGCCTCGACCTCGACTTCGTCCGAGGCGCCAGTGGCAACCCGATGGTCTCCGCCATCGAGATCATCGCTGCCCAGGCGCCGGCACAGCTGACGGTCGCGCCGACCTCGGTGAGCTTCGCCGACACCGACACCGGTGCCACCACGACCGAGACGGTCACCGTCACCAACACCGCGGCATCGGGCTCCAAGTCGCTCACCGTCAGCGGCACCTCGATCACCGGCTCCGACGCAGCGTCGTTCTCCGACACCTTCAACGACGCCAGCCCGGTAGTCCTCGCCCCCGGGGCGTCGACCACCTTCGACGTCTCGTTCTCCCCGAGCACGACCGGCGCCAAGTCCGCCAGCCTCGCCATCGCCAACGACGGGCCCGGTGGCGCGGCCACGGTCCCGCTCTCGGGCACCGCCACGACGGGATCGACCCCGGGTGAGGTGCTCTTCCGGGTCAACGTCGGTGGACCCCAGGTCGCCGGCACCCCCGTGTGGTCTGCCGACCAGTTCAACAACCCGTCGCCCTACGTCAACGGCGTCACCAACTTCTTCGACGACCCGACCCCGGTGACCATCACCGACCCGTCGGTCCCGGCCGGCACCCCGGCCGCCATCTTCCAGGACCAGCGCTACGACGTCTCCGGTGGCAGCGAGATGAGCTGGTCGTTCCCGGTGACCCCCGGTGACTACGAGGTCCGCCTCTACTTCGCCGAGAACTACGCGCCGCTCGCCACTCCCGGCTCCCGGGTGTTCGACGTGCAGGCCGAGGGCCAGACCGTCGTCGACAACCTCGACGTCGGCCAGGCCGCCGGCGGTGCCTTCAAGGGCATCGCCCGCACCTTCACCGTCACCGCCGACTCCTCGCTCGACCTGACCTGGGTCCACGGTGTCGAGAACCCGTTGGTGCAGGGCATCGAGATCCTCAGCACCTCGGGCTCCGGCACGATCGAACCCACCCTCGGGGCCAGCCCGAACCCGGTCTCGTTCGGCACCACCTCGATCGGTGACACCACCAACCGCACCGTCACGGTCACCAACACCGGGGCCAACGGTGCCGGCTCGCTCGACCTCACCGGTGCCACCATCACCGGTGCCGACGCCAACCAGTTCGCCGTGACCTTCGCCGGTCCGGTCACGCTGGCCGTCGGTCAGTCGACGAACCTCTCCGTCGACTTCTCACCGACCACGTCCGGGTCCAAGAGCGCCTCGCTGAACCTCGCCCACACGGGCAGCAACCCCACCGTCAGCATCCCGCTCACCGGCACCGCGCCGAGCGGCGACGGCAGCACGGTGTTGTTCCGGGTGAACGCCGGCGGACCCGCCGTCAGCGGCTCGCCCACCTGGACGGGTGACACCCAGGGGTCCCCGTCGCCCTACGCCCTCAACGGCAACGCCTACGACAGCGGGCAGACCGTCGACATCAGCGATCCGTCGATCCCCGCCGGCACCCCGGCCTCGATCTTCCGTGACGAGCGCTACGACGGGGCCAACGAGCAGTGGCGCTTCCCGACCGGTGCGGGCAACTTCCAGGTCCGGCTGTACTTCGCCGAGACCTCGCCGGCCCAGTCCTCGGTCGGCGCCCGCGTCATGGACGTCTCGGTCGAGGGCAACCTGGCGCTCGACAACTTCGACCAGTTCTCCGAGGCCGGTGCCGCCAACAAGGGCATCATGCGCTCGGTCAACGTCACGGCCGTCGCCGAGGCCGGCGACGCCCAGCCCGACATCGAGGTGTCGATCGCCTCGGTCGTCGACGTGGCGGCCCTCAAGGCCATCGAGGTCGTGATCCCGCCGGTCGTGGCACCGACCACCGTCGGCGCCAGCCCGGTCAGCATCGCCTTCGGCAACACCACCATCGGCCAGACCCAGTCCCGCACGGTCACCCTCACCAACCAGGGCGCGCCGGGCTCGGGCGCGGTGACGATCACCAACGCGGCCATCACCGGCCCGTGGGCCGAGGAGTTCTCCGAGAACTACGACCAGGGCAACCCCGTGGTCCTCGCCCCCGGGGCCAGCACCACCATCGACGTGACCCACCAGCCCACCACGGCGGGCATCGACAACGTCTCCCTCGAGGTCACCACCACTGGCGTCAACAGCCCGATCGAGATCCCGATCACGGGCAGTGGCGTCTATCCCCCGAGCGGGAGCGGCATCAACTTCGGCAAGAGCACCATCTCCGGCATCACCGGAACCTCTTCGCCCACGTCCATCAAGTGGGGCCCTGACGGGCGTCTCTACATCGCCCGCCTCGACGGCACCGTCCAGGTGGCCACCATCGTCCGCAACGGCCCGAACGACTACTCGGCCACCGCGGTCGACACCATCACGTCGATCCGGGACATCCCCAACCACGACGACAACGGTCAGCCCAACCCCGCCCAGACCGGACGGCTCGTGACCGGCCTCGAGGTGGTGGGGACGGCCCAGAACCCGATCATCTACCTCGTCTCGTCCGACCCCCGCATCGGTTCGCCGCAGACGACCGAAGCGGCCATGGACACCAACTCGGGCATCCTCAGCAGCCTGCGCTGGGACGGCAGCAGCTGGGTGAAGCGTGACCTGATCGCCGGCTTCCCCCGCTCGAAGGAGCAGCATAGCGTCGAGGGCGTCGTGAAGGACCCGACCACAGGGCACCTGCTGCTGATGTCGGGCGGCCAGACCAACCACGGGGCACCGTCCGACAACTTCAAGGACGTGCCCGAGTACGCCCTGTCGGCGGCGATCCTCGACGTCGACATCGCGGCGGTCGAGGCCCTGCCCGGCATCTACAACCTGCCGACCCTCGACGACGAGGACCGTCCCGGCGTCAACGACCTCAACGACCCGTTCGGCGGCAACAGCGGCAAGAACCAGGCGAAGCTGGTGCCGGGCGGTCCGGTGCAGATCTACGCCAGCGGCCTCCGCAACGCCTACGACTCGGTCTACACGTCGAAGGGCCTCTACACCGCCGACAACGGCGGCAACGCCAGCTGGGGCGGTGCCCCGGCCAACGAGGGCCCGCAGGGCACCTGCACCAACGCCATCGACAACAGCGGTCCGACCTACCAGGACGGCCTCTACCAGATCACCGGGCCGGGCCAGTACTTCGGTCATCCGAACCCCACCCGCGGCAACATGGCCAACACGTTCAACGCCAGCAACCCGCAGTCGCCGGTGAGCGTGGCCGACGCCCGTGAGTGCGACTTCTGGACCATGGCCGAGCGCCCGGCCCTCGCCCACTTCACCACGTCGTCGAACGGCATCGACCAGTACCAGACCAACAACTTCGGCGGCGCCATGAACGGCGACCTGCTCGTCGCCGGCTGGGACAACCAGATCCACCTGGTCGAGCTCAACGCCGACGGCTCGGCGGGCAAGTCCTCCACGCTGGCCCAGAACATCGGCGCCTACGTGCTCGACATCATCACGGGCAAGGCCACCGATCCCTTCCCGGGCTCGATGACCGTCGCCGACTACGGCACGAACAGCATCTACATGTTCGAGCCGACCGACTTCGACGGCACGCCGCCCGCCTGCACCGGCGCCAACAGCGCCCTGCTCGACGAGGACCATGACGGCTTCACCAACGCCGACGAGATCCTCAACGGCACGAACCCGTGCTCCGGTGCCGACCTGCCCGCCGACTTCGACGGTGACCACGTCTCCAACAAGCTGGACACCGACGACGACAACGACGGCAACCCCGACGTCACCGACCCGTTCGCCGTCGACCCGGACAACGGGCTCACCACGGCCGTCGGGCTGAACTTCCCCTGGAACAGTGACACCCCGCAGAACTCGGGGATCCTGAACCTCGGGCTCACCGGCTCGATGATCAACGGCACGACCGACTGGTTGAGCACCTACGACGAGACGAACATGACCATCATCGGCGCTGCCGGCGTGGTCACCGTCGACGCCACCCCGAGCGGCACCGCCCTCGGGGCTGCGAACACCCAGATGTACGGCCTCCAGGTCGGCTTCGACCCCAGGCCGGCGAGCACCGGCACCTTCGAGGCCGCCACCTCGCTGCCCAACCCGTACGGCTCCCAGCCCCCGCTGGCCGGTCAGTCGTGGGGCCTGCAGCTCGGCAAGGGCGACCAGGACAACTACATGAAGATCGTCGCCTCCGGGGCCAACGGCGGTCAGATGGAGCTGGTGCAGGAGATCAACGGGGTGGCCACCACCCTGGCGACCGCGCCGTTGGCGATGCCCGGCCCGCAGCGGATCGACATCTTCATCAAGGTCGATCCGGTCACCAAGCTGGCCCAGGCCGCCTACGCGGTCCGAGCCAACAACGTGACGGGCCCCAAGACCGACCTGGGCACGCCCTTCGCGGTGCCGGCGGGCTGGTTCAACCAGGGCATGGCGGCCGGTCTCATCGCCACCTCGGGCGGGGCGGCGACGCCGCTCACCGCATCGTGGGACTTCCTCCAGGTGCTCCCGGTGGCCGGCTCGATCAACGCCCCGCTGGCGCTCGGCCCGGCGAGCTCCGATCCCGGCCCCGTGCCGTCGTCCACCACGACGACCACCGCCCCGATCGTGGCCACCCTGCCGTCCGGCGACAAGCAGTAGGCGCACCGGGAGGCGTCGCCCTCCCGGTCCGGTCCGAGACCAGGTGCCCACCGCCAACGGCGGTGGGCACCGGCGCGTGGATCAGCGAGCGATGGCCCGCAGCCGCTCGACCAGGACCTCGACGACGTGGGCCCAGGTCATCTCCCGCTCGTAGCGGGCCCGGCTCGACGCGGCGAGCGCCGTGTAGCGGGCCGGGTCGTTCCAGAGCGCCTCGAGGGCGTCGGCGTACTCCCCGGGGTCGGCTCCTTCTCGCAGCAGGATGCCGTTGACGCCGTCCTCGACCATCGTGGGCACGCCGCCGGTGCCGGGGGCGATGCTGGGCACGGCGAAGCTGGCCGCCTCGGCGAACACGATGCCGGCGTCCTCGGCGATGGTGGGCAGCATGAGCATGTACGAGGAGAGGTAGATCTCCTCGGCCCGGGCCCGGTCGGTGGTGAAGTTCAGGAAGCCGTGGAGGTGGAGCCACGGCTGGGGCTCGATGTCGGGGGAGACCCCGGCCATGTGGAGCTCGACGGGCACACCGCGCCGGTGCAGCTCCGCGGCCGCGGCGACCGCCGTCGCCCCGCCCTTGCGCTCCCACTCGACGCCGATCCAGAAGAGGCGCATGGGCCCCTCGGTTCGCATCGCCGCCCGGGCCGCGAGGGCGTCGGCGTCGAGGTCGCACACCGTGTTGGCGCCGATCGGCACGACGCTCACCTGCTCGGGGCGCATCCCGTAGTGATCGACGAGGTCCTGCTTGGCCCAGTCGCTCGTGATCACGACGTGGTCGGCCCGGGCGAACGCTTCCCGGTCGAGCTCCTCGGAGAGGCGACGGCTGCGGGCGCAGATGCCCGTCATGGTGGGGTAGTAGTCGAGGTTGCTGTTCCAGGTGGAGTCGGTGAACACGACGTGAGGCACCCCGGCCGGGAGGCACCGCGACGCCACCGACCCCAGCACCATCACGGCGTCGACGTCGACCGCCGCCAGCTTGGCGGCCATCCGCTCGGACCAGATGCGGATGATGCGGGGCTCGCGCCACCACACGTAGCCCTGTCGCCGGAGCGTGTACCACGCCTTGCGCACGGCCTCCGGGTAGCGCGTCGGGATGCCGAGGGGCCCGAGGGTCACCAGCTCCACGCCCTCGACCTCACGGAGCGCCTCAGCCAGGTGCCAGGGGATGCCCGACCACGACTGCGGGTCGTCCGGGTCGTCGGTTGTCGTCGCCAGCGCGAGCTTCATGCAGCCAGGTTCCTCGGGGAGCTACAGCCGGTGGCTGCGTGTCGAGTCCCGCCGCCGACCGAACAGTAGTGCCGCATTCAGGGGTGGAGGTCGACGCCCCGGCCGGGTCGTGGCGCGGGGAGGGGGCGCGGAGGTGCTGGACTGTCGAGATGCGTGGCCACCTCCTCCTCACCGGTGCTCCGGGGTGGGCCGCGTGAGCGCAGAGGAGGCCGGGACCGCGGGCGGCGGGGGAGCGTTCGCTCGCCTGGCCGCCATCCGCCATGCCGGTTGGGGCTTCGTCGACCAGGCGCTCAGCAGCCTCACCAACTTCGGCGTGGGCCTGGCCGCCGCCCGCACGTCGACCGCGGCCGAGTTCGGTGCCTTCTCGGTCGCCTTCGCCACCTACCTGATCGGTGTGGGTGTCGTGCGCGCCCTGATCTCCGAGGTCTACTCGGTTCGCCACGCCAACGACGTCGACCCCGATGCGCCGCTGCGCGAGCGCTACCCCGAGGTCCACGGGGCATGGGGCGCCGCCCTCATCGTCTCGGTGATCGGCTCGCTCGCCTGCCTCGTCGCCGCCTTCGTGGCGAGCGGCGATCTCCGATCCTGCTTCCTGGTGCTCACGGTCGGACTGCCGTTCCTCGTGCTCCAGGACGTCGCCCGCTTCATCGGCATCACCCGGCGAGACGCCTTCGGCGCCATGCTCTACGACGCCGCCTGGGTCGTCGGGTTCGGCGGCGCCATGGTCGTGTGGACCGTCGCCGCCGGCTTCCCCGGGGCCGTGGTCACCTTCGCCCTGTGGGTGTTCGGTGCCGCCTGCGGGCTCGTGGTGGCGATGTGGCGCATGCGGGCCATCCCCGGGCTCCGCTCCGGCCTGCGCTTCGTCAAGGGTGTCTGGCGCTACAGCGCCCGCTACACCGGCGACTGGCTGGCCCTCGGGGCCACGGTGCAGTTCGGCTACTACCTGCTGGGCGCCACGGCGGGGCTCGCCGTCGTCGGCCAGCTCCGGGCCGGGATGCTGCTGATCGGCCCGCTGAACATCATCGTGGCCGGTGCCGCCATCATCGCCGTGCCTGAGATGCGCCGCCTCTCGAAGGGGCGCGACTGGGGGCTGAAGCCGGCGGTGGTCTTCTCCGGTGCCCTCGTCGGCATGACCCTCGTGTGGTTCGCCCTGATCGCACTGGTGCCCGACTCGGTGCTGCGCAAGCTGCTCGGCGACGCGGCCGCCGACGCCTCGGACCTGTTGCCGTTCCTCCTCGTCTACGCAGTCGCCAACATGGCGGCCCAGGGGCCCATGGTGGCCCTGCGGGCGACGGGCAACGCCCGACGGGGCACCCGGGCATCGGCGCCGGTCGCCCCTCTGGTGCTGCTCGGTGCCGCGGTCGGCGCCTGGATCACCGACGACGCCACCGGTGCACTCGTGGCCTGGACGATCTCGGGCCTGGCGATCATCGTGCTGGGCACCTGGCAGCTCCGCCAGGCCCTACGCGAGCCCACCACCGGACCGGGTGAGCCCACCGACGAGCTCGCCGACGCCGAGCTCTCGGTCATCGCCGACATCGCCCTCGAGACCGATCCGAGCCAGCTGCCCCGCGTGGGCCGCGACAAGGATGATTGAGCGGCTCGGCTAAAGTCCGGCTGCCCCATCACCGAGATTCTCATCATCCCCCCAACATCTGAGATCAACGGAAGAGGCCAGGCAATGAGCTCCAAGATCCTCGTCGGCGGTGCCGGCGGTTTCATCGGCGGACATCTCGTCGCGAAACTGCTCGAGCAGGGGTTCGACGTCCGCGCTGTCGACGTGAAGCCCTTCGACAACTGGTATCAGGTCCATCCGGACGCCGAGAACCGGGTGGGTGACCTCTCGTTGCTCGAGGTGGCCAACTCCTCCGCGGCCGGCGTCGACGAGATCTACAACCTCGCCGCCGACATGGGCGGCATGGGCTTCATCGAGAACAACAAGGCCGCGTGCATGCTGTCGGTGCTCACCACCACGCACCTGCTGATGGCCGCCCGCGACCACGACGTGCAGCGCTTCTTCTTCTCGTCGTCGGCATGCGTCTACGCCGCCGACAAGCAGACGAACCCCGACATCGTGCCGCTGCGCGAGGCCGACGCCTACCCCGCCATGCCCGAGGACGGCTACGGCTGGGAGAAGCTCTTCAGCGAGCGCATGTGCCGCCACTTCAGCGAGGACTACGGCCTCGTCACGCGGGTGGCCCGCTACCACAACGTGTACGGCCCCTACGGCACCTACGACGGCGGCCGCGAGAAGGCCCCGGCCGCCATCAGCCGCAAGGTCGCCAACGCCGTGATCACCGGTGACCCGAAGATCGAGATCTGGGGCGACGGCGAGCAGTCGCGCAGCTTCATGTACATCGACGACTGCGTGAAGGGGACCCAGATGATCATGGGCTCCGACATCACCGAGCCGATCAACCTGGGCAGCGACGAGCTGGTGACCATCAACGGCCTCGTCGACCTCGTCGAGAACATCGCCGGCACCAAGGTCGAGCGCGAGTACAACCTAGGTGCGCCCCAGGGCGTCCGTGGTCGCAACAGCGACAACACCCTGATCCTCGAGAAGCTGGGCTGGGAGCCCTCGATCTCCCTCCACGACGGCATGTCCGAGACCTACAAGTGGATCTACGGCCAGCTGCTCGAGCAGCAGTCCTGACCACCCGCGATCCCCGGGCCCCGGCCCACCCCCACGCCACCCACGGAGCACCAGTGTCAGAGCCGTCCGAGCAACACACGCCATCGTTGGTCGCCGGCCTGCAGCGCTACCGGCTCCAGGTGCTGGGTGTCGTCGTCCTCGCCGCGATCGTGGGGATGCTCTACGCCGCGGTGTCCTACTCGCCCAAGGTCTCCATGACCGTGGGCGTCGCGGTCGCCAGCCAGTCCAACGGCACCAACGCGAGCGACGCGTCCCGGGTCACGTCGGAGGTGGCCGCCGCCCTGGCAGCCCCTGACGTGGTGGCCCGGGCCGAGTCGATCTCGGGGTCCAACCTCGACAGCGTGAGCGCCTACACCGCGCAGGACTCCAGCACCGTCGACGTGGTCGTCACCGCCGCGTCGTCGGGGTCGGCCACCAGTGGCGCCGGGGCCCTGGTGCAGGCCTACCAGGAGGTGTCGGCCGAGAAGGCCCGCGCCGAGAGCGACGCCAAGGTCGCCGCCATCGACGAGGCGCTCGCCCCGCTCGAGACCAAGCAGGCCGAGGTCGGCGACCGGCTCTCACGGGAGCCCGCGAACACCGGGGCCTACGCCCAGCTCAACACCGAGTACAACTCCCTCACCAAGCAGGTGGAGGACCTCAACACCCAGCGCAGCGACGCCGTCCTCGCCGGCTCGACGAGCAACGTCGTCGTCGACGTGGTGGCCGACCCGGCCGTGTCGAGCTCGCTGCTCTCGTCGATGAGCCGGTACGTCCCGGTCGCTGTGGTCGGGGCGCTGGTGCTGTGCCTCATCGCGATCGCCGTCATCGCCCGCCGCCGCCCGTGGGTCAGCGGGGCCGAGAGCGCCAGCGAGGTTCTGGGTGCGCCCCTGCTCGCGGTTGGCGCGAAGCGCTCCCGGTTCCTGCCCCAGCCGCCCGCTGAGGTCGCCCCCGTGGTCGGTCTCGCCCTCCAGCACACCCTGTCCGGCGACCGGCCTCTCGGCCTGGTGCTGCCGGTCGGGCGCAACACCGACGGCAGCCTCTCGGCCGGCCTGGTGGCCCGCACGTCCCGCATGGCCAGCGAGGTCGCCAACGTGATGGCGCGCACCGGCACCACGGTCGCACTGGTCGAGCTGGGCCCGGAACGAGGCGCACGGTTCACCTCGACCAAGCTGCAGGTCATCGACGCCGACGGGCTCTGGATCGACGGGAGCAACAACGGCAAGGAGATCCTCGCCGCACTCGCGGCGCGGGGCATGGACGTCGATGCCATCCTGGTCGTCCCCGATGCCGACGTGAACCACGAGAGCGCCCTCGACCTGTTCGACGCGAGCGACGCGGCGGTTCTCGTTGTGCTCGACGGTGAGCTCCTCGACCCGCTGTTCGCCATGCGCAGGGAGATGGACTCGCTCGGTCACGCCGCTCTCGGCGTCGTCGTCGACCCGCCGGCCTGAGCATGACTCTCGTCGAGCCCCGGCCCCCGGCGGCGCCGACCGGTTCGACCGCGGCCCGTCGGGTCCCGCCCACGGGGACG
Source organism: Acidimicrobiales bacterium (assembly GCA_965279255.1). GTDB lineage: Bacteria > Actinomycetota > Acidimicrobiia > Acidimicrobiales > Acidimicrobilacustridaceae > CAMFLJ01. Next base: position 1,697,285 of record OZ257146.1, on the reverse strand, counting down.
ACCGTGGCCGGCACGGCGCTCCTGCTGCTGTTGGCGGGCCTCGCCCTGCTCGACCGGCCCTTCGGCGTGCTCGGTGTGCCCGGCGTGCCGCTCTACGTCACAGAGATCGTCCTCGTGGTGTGCGTCGCCGAGCTCCTCATCCGCCGCAACCCGCTGGCCGGCTTCGCCCGAGGCCGTTGGCTCGCCCCGCTCATGGTGCTCGCCTTCCTCGGCTGGGGGGCGCTGCGGCTCGTCACGTCGTTGAGCTACCCGATCCTCGACGTCGTGCGCGACTCCGCCCTCGTGTACTACGCGCTGTTCGCGTTGATCGCCTACGGGCTGGGCAACGTCGACCGCCGCTTCACCCCGGCGGGGTTGCTCGAGGTCTACGGCCGCTTCGTGCCCTACATGATCGTGATCGCGCCCTTCCGGCTGATCATCTCCACGATCCCGTCGCTCAAGACGCTGCCGCCGATCATCCCGGGCTCCGACGTGCCGCTCCTCGGTGGCCACCGGCCCGGCAACCTCGGGGTCCAGGTCGCCATCGCCGTCGTCTACCTCGCCTCCACCGGTCGCCGCGACCGGGCGACGGTGGCGGGCATCGTCACCGGCGTGCTCACGATCCTGCTCGTCGCCACCCAGAGCCGCGGCGGGTTCCTCGCGGCGATGACCGTGATCGGCCTGGCGATGCTGCTGTGGGGCCGCCGTCTCCGGTTCCGGTGGACCGCGGCCGCCGGGGTGCTGCTCGCCCTGATGATCGTGGCGTGGGGGCTGAACCTGAGCATCTCCAGCGGCCAGCGCAACTTCTCCCCGACGCAGCTGTTCGCCAACGTCGAGTCGCTGGTCAGCAACGACCCGAGCAGCTCGTCGTCGCAGCTCTCCGACACCGAGAACTTCCGATCGGTCCTCTGGACCCGCGTCCTCGACGCGACCGTGCGCACCGACCGACTCGAGAACGGATGGGGGTTCGGCCCCAACCTCGGGGCGTCGTTCCTCCCCACCCACGAGGACAAGGCCCTCCGCAACCCGCACAACAGCCACCTGACGGTGCTGGCCCGGTTGGGCATCGTCGGGGCGATCATCTGGGCGGTGCTGCTGTTGAGCTGGTTCGGGCGGGTGCTGCCGCTGGCGCGCCCACGGCGCCGGTCGCTGGCCACTCGCATCGGGGCGGTGCCACGGTTGGCGCTGATCAGTGGGGCTGCGGTGGCGGGCATGCTCGTCAACGCGTTCTTCGATCCGACCTTCGAGACGCCCATGGCCGCGGTGTGGTTGTGGTCCATGATCGGCATCGGCATCGGAGTGGTGTTGCGGACACGGAACGGCGAGATCGCAACGGGCCAGGACGTCCCGCGCGGCTGAGGCTCAACTCTCGGCGCCGAGCGGCCGATGTCTCTGGTGACACCGGTAATCCGGCTCACCAGTCGGTGGCATGATCCTGACGCCGCCTCCCACCCGAAGCGACGGAGACCTCGATGGCCTCACAACAGCAACGAGACGACGTGCGACATCCTGTGGACGGCAGCCCCGACTCGGTGGGCTTCGCCCGACCGACGATGCTGTCACCGGAGGCCCAGCCCCGCCTCGAACTCATCGTCGCCCCCGCTGGGAGCCGGAACCGCACGTTCTACGCCCGCTACGGCAAGCGCATGCTCGACCTGCTCATCGCGTCGGTCGGCCTCGTCGTGCTGTCACCCATCCTGATCGTGGCCGCTGTCTCGGTGCGGATGACCATGGGCCGCCCGGTGCTGTTCCGCCAGGTCCGCCTCGGCCGCGACGGCGTGCCCCTCGAGGTGCTGAAGTTCCGGACCATGAAGCCCGACCGCCGCAGCGGCCCGGGTCGTTGGGAGGGCGACGACCGCCGCCGCACCCACAAGACCAAGTCGCACCCGCTGCTGACGAGCGTCGGTCGCTTCCTGCGCAAGTGGAGCATCGACGAGTCCCCGCAGATCTTCAACGTCCTCCGGGGCGACATGAGCATCGTGGGCCCCCGGCCCGAGCTGCCGTCCGTCGTGGCCAAGTACGAGCCGTGGCAGTACGCCCGGATGGTCGTGCGCCCCGGCCTCACCGGCCTGTGGCAGATCAACGCCCGCGGCGACGGCCTCATGCACGAGCGCACCGACCTCGACATCGAGTACCTCAGCCAGATCAGCCTGCGCACCGACCTGCGGATCATCCTCGCCACCCCGAAGGCGATGCTGGGCGACCACAAGGGCTTCTAGGGGCCCGTGCGTGCAGTGTGCAGCTGGTTCAGCTCGACGCCTCGATGAGCTTCGGGCGACGGCGGGCGAGGGCCCAGACGAACCGAGGGTTGTTGTAGAAGTACCGGCGCCACAGGCGCTTGGGCTCCATCGCGAGGCGGTAGGCCCACTCCAGCCCCATCTTCTGCAGCCGCGGCGGCGCCTGGCGCAGGTTGCCCGAGTGGATGTCGAAGGCGGCACCCACCCCCAGCAGCACGGGCACGTCGAGCAGCGGCAGGAACTGCGACATCCAACGCTCCTGCTTGGGGGTGCTCAGGCCCACCCACACCATGTCGGCGCCCGAGCCGTTGATCATGGCCACGACCTCGGCGATCTCGTCGTCGGTCAGCGGTCGGAACGGCGGGCACCACGTGCCGGCGACGGGCAGGCCGGGGAAGCGCTCACCCAGCGAGGCGGCGAGCTGGTCGGCGATGCCCTCGTTGCCGCCGTAGAAGAACGACGAGTAGCCCTTGGCCGCCGCGCGCTCGCTCATGGCCAGGAGGAAGTCCGGGCCGTACACGCGGGTCACGTCCTTCACGCCGGCCAGCCGCGACGACCACACCATCGGCATGCCGTCGGGTGCGACCATGCCCGCCTGCTGGTGGATGCGCAGCAGCTCCGGGTCGTTCTGGCTCTCCATCACGCCGTGGACACCGGTGAAGGTGGCGAAGTGCTTGTCGCGGTCGACGATCCAGCCCTCGACGCGGTCGAGGGCCTTGGCCATCGTCGTCGCACTGACCGGCACGCCGAGCACATCCACCCTCGGGTCGTCGTTCACAACGTCCTCCACCGGCTGCCGGAGGATGGGGAACAGGCGAATCGTCCGGCCTCGACCGCCTGGCGCGAGAAGATGGAGCGTAGCGGCCGGTGGTCCGGCCGTCGGCAGTCGTGGCGGTTGCTCCGAGCGGGAGCGGACAGAGAGGGCTCTACGTGATCATCACCGTGGTCACCCCCACCTTCAACAGCGAGAAGTGGATCGGGACCTGTGCGGCATCGGTCCGGATGCAGACGGCCCCGGGCCTGGATGTCGAGCACCTCGTCGTCGACGGGGGCAGCAGCGACCGCACGGTCGAGCTGGCCCGTGCCGCAGGCTGCACGATCGTCGGTGACGGCAAGGACGAGGGCATCTTCGACGCGACCAACATCGGCTACCGGGCGGCGACGGGCGCGCTCGTGGGATTCCTCGGTGCCGACGACGTCCTGTTGCCGGGCGCGCTCGACGCGCTGGCCCGGCGCTACGTCGAGACCGGTCGGCGGTGGGTCACCGGCTCGTATCAGTGGACCGACGGCCACCTGCGGCCCGAGGGCACCATCGCTGCCCCGCCCGAGCGGCTGAGTGCCGAGCTGCACGCCATGCTCGGGTGGTCGTGGCCCCTCCACATGGCCACCTACGTCGAGCCCAGCCTGTTCGACGAGATCGGCGGGTTCGACCTGTCGTTCCCGGTGGCGGCCGACTACAAGTTCTTCACCGAGGCCATGACCAGGACGCCGTTCGCCCGGGTCGACCAGGTGGTCGCGGTGTTCCGACGTCACGGCGAGAACGAGAGCATGTCGAACGCGGCGCTCGACGAGCTCGAGCGGGTGTCGCTCGAGTACGGGCCGTCCGAGCCGTGGAAGCGCACCTACTACCGTCTGATGGTCAAGAGCTGGGTCAACGCCCGCAACCCGGTCTGGGCCTATCGCAAGTACCGACCCCTTCCCCCGGCCGTCGAGCTCCCCCCGGAGCCTCGTCCGTCGGGCCCTGACCTCGGGATGATCGAATGAAGCTCGTCGAATGATCGTCAGCGTGGTCACCCCCACGTTCAACAGCGAAGCCTGGATGGACACCTGCATCGCCTCGGTGAAGATGCAGGCCGTGCCCGGCCTCGAGGTCGAGCACGTCGTCGTCGACGGCGGCAGCACCGACCGCACGGTCGAGATCGCCACGGCCGCCGGTTGCACGATGGTCGGTAGCGGCCACGACGACGGCCTCTTCGACGCGACCAACATCGGGTACCGGGCGTCGACGGGCGTGCTCGTCGGCTTCCTCGGCTCCGACGATGTCCTGTTGCCGGGCGCGCTCGACGCGCTGGCCCGGCGCTACGTCGAGAGCGGTCGGCGGTGGGTCACCGGTTCCTACGTGTGGACCGACGAGCACTTCCGCCACCAGGGCACGATCTCCGCGCCGCCCGAGCGCCTCAGCTCCGAGCTGCACGCCATGCTCGGGTGGTCGTGGCCGTGCAACATGGCCACCTACGTCGAGCGCACGCTCTACGACGAGATCGGCGGGTACGACCTGTCGTTCCCCGTGGCGGCCGACTACAAGTTCCTCACCGACGCCATGGCCCGCGCCCCGTTCGCCCGGGTCGCTCAGCGGGTCGCGGTGTACCGCCGGCACGGGGGCAACATGAGCATGTCCGGTGAGCCGACCGAGGAGCTCGCCCGGATCGCCGACGAGTACGGCCCGTCCGAGCACTGGAAGCGCTCCTACTACCGTTTCAAGGTCAAGTGCTGGGTGAACGGACGCAACCCGGCCTGGGCCCATCGCAAGTTCCGACCCCTCCCCCCGGCCGTCGAGCTGTCCTCCGCGGACCCTCGCTCGTCCGGCCCTGACGGCAGGAAGACCGAATGAAGATCCTCATCACCGGCGGCAACGGCTACGTCGGCCGCACCCTCACGCGGCTGCTCTACGACGATCACGACGTCACCGTCCTCGACAGCGTCCGATACGGCGAGGTGCGCTTCAGGGACGACGAGGCCGACCGGTTCTCGTTCGTGGTCGGTGACATCACCGACGGGGAGTCCACCGCGGCGACCCTCGCCGAGGTCGCGCCCGACGTGATCGTGCACCTCGCCGCCATCCACTACATCCCCGAGTGCGAGTCGTTCCCGGTGCTCACCACCTCGACCAACGTGACGGGCACGGTCTCGATCCTGTCCGGAGCCCCGAAGGGCAGCCGGGTGGTGTTCGCCAGCAGCGGTGCCGTGTACCGGCCCGACACCGAGCCCCACGACGAGGTCACCTCGGTGGTCGGCCCCTCCGACGTCTACGGGTGGAGCAAACTCCAGGGCGAGGAGTGGATGCGGTACTTCGCCGAGGACCGTGGCGTGGCCGCCGTCGTCGTGCGCCTGTTCAACGCCGTCGGCCCGGGTGAGACGAACCCCCACCTGTTCCCCGAGGTCGTCGCCCAGCTGAAGGCGGGACGGCGCACCCTCCAGCTCGGCAACCTCACGTCGCGTCGCGACTACATCCACGTCGGCGACATCGCCGACGGGTTCGCGGCCTGTGCCCTGAACGGCGACGTCACCCCGGGCGATGTCCGCACGGTCAACCTCGGCACCTCGGTCGACCACTCGGCCGAGGAGATCCTCGAGATGGTCCGCACCGCCTCGGGCATCGACTTCGTGGTCGAGCAGGACGCCGCCCGGCTCCGTCCCGTCGACCGCCCGATGCTGCGGGCCCGCATCGACCGCATCAACGAGCAGTTCGGCTGGACCCCCAAGCGTGACGTCCCCCAGGCGATCGAGGAGCTGTGGGCCGACCCCGACGTCCCGCAGGCGATGATCGACCAGTACCGCTGATGGCCGACGTCGTGCCCGCCTCCGCCGCCGATGCCCCGATGCGGGTGCTGGCTGCGGTCGTCGTCCCGCCCCACCTCTCGGTGAGCGGCGCCAGCCGCGCCGCGGAGCGACTCAGCGAGCAGCTCGCCCGGTTCGACGACGTCACGATCGACATCGCCAACATGGGGGTGCAGCCCACCGGTGGGGTGGCCATGGGTGGCGGCGTGGTGCCCCGGCGCCTGCCGGTGAAGGTCTGGAACCCCCTGAGCTGGACCAGCCGCTTCCTGCCGAACCGCTACCGCACGCTGTTGTACCGCTCGGACCTGCCCCGCAAGGTGGCCCACGGCGGCTACGACCTCGTGCACCTGCACAACCCGACGCCGTCGCTCGAGATGAAGCGTGTGGCCCGTGCCGCTCGTCGCGCCGGCGTGCCGTACGTGATCTCGACCCACGGCTTCGTCGAGATCGCCGACGGCCCGGTGATCAACCAGATGGGTCGGGCCCAGCGGGCGGTGTGGTCGGTGTTCGTCGATCGTCCCGTGCGATGGTCGGTGCGCCACGCCACCCGCATGCTGTTGCTCTCTCCGGCCGATGGCCCGGTGGTCGACCGCCTCGACGGGGCCGCGGTGCCGACCTCGATCGTGTCGAACGGTGTCGAGGTTCCCGACGTCGACGCTGGTCGCGATGACGCCACGCACCTCGACAGGGTCGGGGTGGGGGAGGGGGCCGACGGGCTCCGGGCCTTCTTCCTCGCCAACCACACCCCGAACAAGGGCGTCGACGTGCTGCTCGACGCGTTCACGACCCTCGACCGGCCCTTCACCCTGGTGGTCGGCGGGGACCAGCGCGAGGTCATCGACTACGACGACTACGCGTCGCGGTGCGGTCCCGGCCAGCGCATCGTCTACCCGGGGCGCCTGAGCGACGACGAGGTGGGGGCGCTGTTCCGATGGGCCGACCTCTTCGTCTTCCCGACCAGGGCCGACACGCTCCCGCTCGTCGTGCTCGAGGCCATGGCCCACGGCACGCCGGTGGTGGCCTCGGCCGTCGGTGGCATCCCGTTCGAGCTCGAGGGTGGCTGCGGGCTCCTGGTCCCCCCGGGCGACGTCGAGGCGCTGCGCTCGGCGATCACCGAGCTCGACGACGACCGCGAGCGCCTCGCCGAGATGGCCGTGGCGGCCCGCGACCGGGTGCTCGAGCACTTCACCTGGCCGAGCGCCGGCGCCGCGGCCCGTCGGGCCTACGGCATCGTGCTCGGTCGCGACGACACCGCGGCATCCGGCTGACGTCTGTCCGGCCGGCCGAACGGGCACCGGTCCGGTCCGAGCCACCCCGGCTTGGGGGTGGCGCTCAGGCAGGCGGCCTCAGCGCAGGACGCGCCAGGTGACGACACCGACCCCGGCCCAGACCGGGATCGACAGCAACGCTCCGGCGAGGATCCCCCGCAGCGGCGACAGCCCGTCGTCGATCCGGGGGGCGATGCCCGCCGGATTCGCGGCCAGCGTCACCGACGGTTCGGCGGTGGAGCCCTGGCGCTGTGAGAGCTGCAACTGAGTGGTCATGGTCCCCCTCGCCGCGCTCCACGGGGGAGCGTTGGCACGGAACGTCAAAGTGGCGGTGTGGATGTCATGGTAGGCCGTATGACCCAGTGGTACGCGCCATGGGGCCGAATATCCGTGACCGGCGTCACTGCATTGGTGTCGAACGTGTGAAATCCGCGGCACCGCTCGTGAACAGTGGCCCAAATCGGGCGGGGACGCAGCGCGTTTGGGCAAAGATCGGGTCGGACGTGACCGGGCCACCCGAGGCGGGAGCGGCCCGACAGATGTGAAGACCGAGTTGAAGGGAGGATCGTCCCCATGGCGGTATCGAGCGATCCGGCAGCCGGACGTGCCGACAGGGCCGACCACGACGCAGAGCCCACCGGGCTCGGGCCGTCGACGAAGGCGTTCGTGGTTGCGGTGCCCGACGGCAGCCGCCACGACGGCCCCTACAGCAGGTGGGGCAAGCGGGCCCTCGACCTGGTCATCGCCGGCGCGGCGTTGGTTCTGGCGTCACCCATCCTGGCCCTCGCCGCCGTCGCCGTGCGCCTCACCATGGGCGGTCCCGTGCTGTTCCGCCAGGTGCGCCTGGGCCGTGACGGCGTGCCCTTCGAGGTGTTCAAGTTCCGCACCATGAAGCCCGACCGTCGCGGCGCGCTGGTGGCCGTCGACGACTGGGACGGCGTCGACCGGCGGCGCACCCACAAGACACGCGAGCACCCGCTGCTCACCCCGGTCGGCAGCTTCATGCGCCGCTACTCGATCGACGAGCTGCCCCAGGTGCTCAACGTGCTCCGGGGTGAGATGAGCATCGTGGGCCCCCGGCCGGAGCTGCCGTCCGTGGCCGCGTCCTACGAACCCTGGCAGGACGCCCGCATGCTGGTGCGTCCTGGCCTCACCGGCCTCTGGCAGATCAACGCCCGGGGCACGGGCCCGATGCACGAGGGGATCGAGTACGACATCGAGTACCTCCAGCAGATGGGCCTGGTCTGCGACCTGCGCATCGTGCTGGCCACGCCGAAGGCGATGTTCGGCGACCACAAGGGCTACTGACCCCTGGTCCTCCGACTGCGGGCCCGCCCGTTGTCGGGCGGTGCGGTCGGTCGGCTCAGCAGGTGCCGCCGGCGCCGAGGTCGACGACCCAGTAGAAGGCGGCGGCCATGGGGCCGTTGCCGTCGGGGTCGGACCACGTGCGGCCGATGCCGATGTGGCTGACTGCCGGATCGAGCGCCACTGCGCTCTGGCTGGGGGAGCTGACGATCGAGTTCACGAGCTCGGTCGGGTCGGCGTAGCCGAACGAGAGCGCCTCGCCGATCACGGTGCCGCCGTAGGCGTCACTGCGGGTCCAGGCGTCGGCGCCGTCAGGGCCGATCGGGTCGAACCACTGGTTGGCCGCCATCGTGGCGGCGTAGGACTGGGCGGAGCCGACCAGGGTGTTGCAGGCCGTGACCGAACCGGCGCCCGCATCGGAGCGTGCCGCGTTGACCAGGCCGATGAGCTCGATCTGCCAGGCCTCGAGGGGGGCCGGCGGGGCGGTGGTGGTCGTGGTCGGCGCCTGGGTCGTGGAGGTCGTCGGCGCGTTGGTCGAGGGCGTGGTGGTGGCCGGCGCCGTCACCTGGATGGTCTTGCAGCCGAGCAGGACGTTGTCGCCGTCGGTGCCGGGAGCGTTGATGCCGTAGCTGCACACCCGGTGGGAGCCGGGGGCCACGTTCACCGTGGCGACGAAGCCGTGGTTCGGGCCGGCGGCGGGGCGGGCGGCGGCCACGTCGGGCCGGTTGCCGTCGGCCCGCACGGCCATCCCCTGGTCGTCGATGTAGATGTGGACGTCGATCGGGGTGGTGGGGGTGTCCTGGTCCCAGGCCCATCCGGCGATGGTGACCGATGAGCCACTGACAGTGACCTCGACCGAGGCGACGTCCTGGCTGCCCTCCGGCATGCAGCCGACGAGGGCTGCGCCGGCCGTGGCCACGAGGGCGAGGCTCAGGATTCGGGTCAGCGGGCGCTTTGTCACACTCACTGTGTCGACCCGCCGGCCTGGGGACTTGAGCAACTCGAGTGGGCCGAAGGGCCCAGCCGTGTCGCCCGTTCGGGTGACTCCGGGGGGCCTCGCGCCCGTTCGTGGACGCGACACGACCCGGTGCGATGCACCGGGCCGTGTTCAGCGTGAAGTGGAGACCGGGTCAGGCCCGGTCAGGCAGGTGGCTCAGGCCTGAGCGCTGCGGCGACGCACCACGACGGTGGCGATGCCACCAGCGGCGAGGAGGCCGACGCCGACCTCGGCGAGGGTGCGGGTGCTGTCGTTGCCCGTGTAGGGCAGGGTGCCGGCCGAGCTGACGGCCACCGGGTCGGCAGCGGTCACGTTGGCATCCTCGACCGCCGGGTCGTAGGTGACGGCGTTGGCGACACCGGCGAAGCCGATGAGCGCAGTGGTCGAGATGGCTGCTGCCGCGATGGCCTTACGAACGTTCTTCACGCGTTTCTCCGCTCTTGGATACCGAGGGCAGTGCCCTTGCTGGTGACGAGATAGTAGCCGCCACTCAGCGTGGTTGTCGAACATTTCGCGAGAAATCGCGAAAGTTCTGGCGATCACCTGCCGATGGCGATGAGTCGCACGTTCCGGGAGAGTGGCCCGTCGTAGATCGGCGAGGCCTCCTGGGACCCGGTGTCGCGCAGCGTGACCGACAGGTCGTCGTCGTGGGCGAGGGGCTGGTTGAGCACGTCGAGCAGGTAGTTCGGGCCCGTCGGGACCGTGCCCCGCAGCCGGTACACCACCGTCACCGTGCCCTCCGGGGGGATCACCACGGGCACCGTGTAGATGTTGCCGCCGTACCCCAGCTTGGCCTGGGCGCCGGTCTCGACCCCGTCGACGGTGATGCCGTCGAGCCCGTGGGGGGTGTAGAGGGCCAGGCCGTCGTTGTTCGTGCCCTCAGGGAGGCCCTCCACGTTGCCGGTGAGGTACGACGGGAGCCCCGAGGCGGGGGCCAGGTTCCGCAGGGTGACGGTGACCGTCGACTCCAGCGCGCCGGTCGCGGGATCGCGGACCGTCTCGACCTTCATCGTCCGGCGCAGGAACCAGTCGATCTTGTTGGGGAGGAGGTTGGTGGAGCGCAGGGACAGCCAGTCGGCCCCCGGGTCGGTGCGCCAGGCCCCGGCCAGTCCGGTGCGAACGAAGAGGGCCTCGGCCTTCTCGTCGAAGGACACGAACTTGAGGTGGCCGCTCGACACCACGGGGCCGAGGGCATCGGTGAGCTCGCCGATCGGCGGCAGGGGTCGCGAGGTGAGGGCCTCGAAGACGCTGCGGGCGACCTCGCCGAGCACGTCGCGGCGCTGGTCGAGGTCGGAGGCGAACTGCACGTACTGGCCCTCGTAGAGGTACTCCTCGACGTTGCCGGCGTCGAGCGGGTCCTCGATCCCCGGCACGTCGACCGGGCCGGTGAGCTCCAGCAGGGCGGCGAGGGCCGTCGGGTCGGCGTAGAGGACGCCGTCGGTGTCGCCCACGGCAGGGACGTTGGCGTAGATCTGCCGGGCGACGTCGCTGTCGGTGGGCCAGTCGGGCGAGGCGCTCACGTTGCCCGGGAAGTACTCGACGTGGAAGGCCCCGTAGAGGTCATCCCACCCCGGTGGCGGCACGAAGGGATAGGTGACGGGCGTGACGCCGGGCTCGACGTCCTCGGGGCCCAGCTCCTGGGTGCTGCCGGTGACGCCCAGGTTCAGCTGGCCGTCCTCGGCGTCGAGCACGCCGTAGGTGCCGACGAAGCCACCCGCGGCCCGGCTCTCGCCCGGCGTGGCGAACTGGAGCAGGTACCGCTTGGCGCCGTCGCCGCCGAGCAGGACCGGTGCCACCTCGAGGGCGTCTGCGGCGTTCAGGGCGGCCGGCTCGGTGTCGGCCAGCTCGGTGTCGAACCGCTCGAGCTCGGAGGCGACCGGCCCGATCAGCCAGGGGCTGCGCACCTCGGCGACGACGGTCCGGGCGTCGACGACGGCGTCGGCCGAGGCCCGCACCGGCCCTGACATCCGGCGCACCTCGGCGATCGAGATGGAGCCGTTGTCGGCCTTCAGGCTCTGGTAGTCGGCCGAGGAGGCGGCGTCACCGGCGGTCGTGGTCAGGTCCTCGCCCGCCTTCGAGACCCGCTGCAGGGCCTCCACGTGCTGGCCCACGACGGGCACGGCACGACCGGCCCAGGCCAGGGGGCCGTCGAGCACGGAGGTGGCCGAGGCGAACGAGTCGCTCGCCTCGTCGAGGGTGACGGCGGCTTCCTCGAGACCGCCGTCGCGGACCGTCGCCAGCGCCGACTGGGCCTGGTCGCCGGCGTCGCGCAGGTCGGGCCTGACGATGAGCGCGGCGACGCCCGCGCCGATCGACGCCAGCACGACGAACCCGACGACCACGAGGGCGGTGGTGCGGGCGACGCGCCGCTCACCGGAGGGTGCGTGGCGGAGGCCGGAGACCAACACGGGGAGCACGGCGGCGACGGCCACGATCGTGGGCAACCCGATGAACCCGTACGAGGGGCCTCGGAGCAGGGCCTGGACGGCGAGCGCCCCCGAGAGGGTGGCGAGGTCGCGGGAGGGGCGCTTCTCGGATGCGGCGAACACGCCGGTGGCGAGGGCGGCGAGGCCGCACGCCGCCGGCAGCCAGCCGCTACCCACACCGACCACGGCGGACACGGCTCCGAGGAGCGCCACCGGGACGGCCGCCGCCCGCGACGCGGCCCAGGTGACGGCGAGCGCGGCGAGGGCGCACCACACCACGTCGGCGGCGCCGAAGCCCGTGGGTCGGGCGTCGGCGAGGGCGGCGGCGACCGCGGATCCGGCGATGATCACCAGGACGACGGTGTCGGTGCGCGGAACCGGCCGGCCCGTCTCGGGGCCGGCCGGATCCGGTTCGAGCTGCGGTTCGGACCTCTCAGGTGCTGCGTCGGAGGAAGGTCCTTGGTCCACGAGTCCGGGAGCTTAGGTTCAGGACTCGGGAGCGGGGGTGCTACCGGGTGAGTCGGGCGTTGGCCCAGTCGCCGTGGTCGAGGGTGTTGCCGTTGCCGCCGTCAGTCACGACCAGGCGCAGCTGGCTCGCCCCGGTCACGTCGACGGAGATCTGCTTGGTCGCCGTGCTCGAGGTCATGAGGCCGCTGGTGTAGGCGAGCCGACCGTCGACCCAGACCTCGAAGACCACCGAGCCGCCGGAGGCGACCTCGTCGTCGACGCCGATGGCGGAGGCGAAGCGGGTGTAGCTCGAACCGAGGTTGTACGTGAGGGCCGAACCGGCGTGGACGCCGAGGCCGGACTTGTAGGAGGTGCCGTTCAGGCGGATCGTGCGGCCGTCGCTGGCGCCGCTCTCACCGTTCGAGCGGTTCTTCTCGTACGGGCCGTAGCCGTTGGTGGCGCTCGTCGGGTTGAGGCTGCTGACGGCCACCGTGTAGGTCGAGGTCCCGGAGGTGCCGTTGGGCTGGGCCGGCCTGGTGGTCGTGGTGGTGGGGCCCGGGGCGGTCGTGGTGGTGGGTGCCGCCGTGGTGGTCGTGGTGGGGGCCTTGGTGGTCGTCGTGGTCGGGGCCTTGGTGGTCGTCGTGGTGGGGGCGGCCGTGGTGGTGGTCGTGCCACCGGACTTCAGGCCGATGACCTGACCGGCCGTCGCCGTCTTCGACTGCCAGGAGACGTACTCGGCCTGCTCGGTGGCGACGGTGATCGTCCCGGCGATCGAGGTGTTTCCGCTCCAGACGTTGGCGCTCGGGGTCCACCAGTCGTTGCGGCCGTTCGAGCGCTGCCAGCCGGCCTGGTTGTTGGTGGCCTGGTTGTTGATGTAGTTGTCGCAGGCCGAGCCCCAGAGAGCCGAGGAGCCCATCGAGATGCCGACGTTCTGGGCCTTGATCTGGCGCCCGTCGGGCAGCACGTTCGCGGCCAGCACCCGGTTGTTGTAGATCTTCTGGTCGTTGCCGCAGACGATCGACAGGCCGTAGTTGGTCGTGCCGACGATCTGGTTGTTGTAGACGTTCACGTAGCCGGCGGCGAGGGCACCGGTGGCGGCGTCGCCGAGGATGATGCCGCCGCCCGAGAAGCCGTAGGCGGTCGGATCAGAGGGGTAGGCGCCCCAGATGAAGTTGTCGTGGATCAGCATCGGCGAGGCGGGGGAGCCGCCGGAGGCGTAGAGGTTGATGTTGTCCTCGACCCGGCTGTTCCACGGCTCGTTCACGACCTCGTTCCATGCGACCTCCATGCCCGGCACGTTGCGGATCTTGTCGAACTGGAGGAACTGCACGAACTGCTGGTTGTCCTCACCGGTGAGGTAGCCGCCGGCGCCGTTGGAGAGGCGGCCGTCGATGTTCTTGGCCTTGTTGCCCACGACCCGCACGGTGTTGGCGGTGGTGTAGTTGCCGCTGTAGCCGTACACCCACATGCCGGCGGTCTGCTCCATGTAGTTGTTCTCGACGACGAGGTTGGTGAACCCGTAGTCGGTGGTCACGAACCGGCCGGTCTCACGACCGCTGACCATGGAGTTGAGGCCGTAGCCGGTGGTGTTGCGCACCGTCAGGTTGACCTTGGCCTTGCCCTGGATGAGCTCACCCCGGCTCTGGATCACCGAGTTCTGGATGATGACCGGCTCGCTGGTCGCCACGGTGACGGCGGCGACGTTCGAGTCGAGCGACTGCCAGTTGCCGCTGTAGGTGCCGCCGGCGGTGATGGTGATCGGGCCGGAGAAGGTCACGGCCGAGGCGTCGTCGGTCCTGATCTGGTACCCCGCGATCAGCAGGGCGACGGCCACCATCAGCAGGCCTGTCGCTCGGAGTGACTTGCGGAGTTCGACCTTCATGGTGGCCTCGCAGTGGTGCTGTGCTCGGGGTGTGGAGCACTCGGACACCAGCGGTATCGACCACGCTGGGTAGGGATCTTGAGCCGTTCGTAGGCCGTACTGCCCACGATCACCACCCTGCGTCGACAATTCCTGCCTCATCTGGGGGAGGGGGAAGTGACTCGGGACCCTCTCGGACCAGGCACGACGGGGGACCGGTGTACCCTCGCTGGCGAACACGGGAGTCCGGGAGGCCGGGCTGAGAGGGAGGGGCGTTTTCCCCTCCGACCGTTGCACCTGATCCGGGTCATGCCGGCGAAGGGAGTTTCGGTTCTCGCCATGCCCGTGTGACCCCTGCGAGCACACGAGGACCCGTTGACCCCAGCCGCACCCGCCCTGGCGGTCGTCGTCACCGGCGGCGACCGACCCGATCCGGCCCTGGTCGACGCGCTCGACCTGCCGGTCGAGGGGCGCGTGGTCGTGGCGGCCGACTCCGGTGTCGCCCACGCACTGGCCCTGGGCCTGCGCGTCGATGTGGCCGTCGGCGACTTCGACTCGCTCGACCCGACGGTCCTCGAGGCGGTGGAGGCGGCCGGCACCCGGGTCGAGCGCCACCCGGCCGCCAAGGACGCCACCGACCTCGAGCTCGCGATCGACGTGGCGGTCGGCCTGGGTGCCGCCTGCATCGTCGTGCTCGGGGGCCACGGCGGGCGCCTCGACCACTTCCTCGCCAACACCCTCGTGCTGGCCGCTCCGCAGCTCGGGGCGGTCGAGGTCCACGCCCTCGTTGGTGATGCCCTCGTGTCGGTGGTGCGCCCCGGTCCCGGCCTCCGCTTCGGGGGTCGGGTCGGCGAGCTCGTCACCGTCCTCCCGGTGCACGGCCCGGCCGAGGGCGTGCGCACCGAGGGCCTCCTCTATCCCCTGCACGGCGAGACGTTGACCGTCGGCACCACCAGGGGCGTGAGCAACGTGCTCACCGCCGCGGTGGCGACGGTCGAGCTCGCGGCCGGCGTGGTCCTGGTCGTGCGCCCTGTCCCCATCCCCCCATCCGTCATCCCCACCGTCGACGACACCGAACCAGGAGCCCGATGAACGTCAGCCTTCCCCCCGCCACCGACCGGTCCCGGCGGAGCCATGGCCCTCGACGAGGCCGTGGCGCTCCGCTGCTGGTGATCGGTCTCGCCCTCGCACTCGTGGCCGCGGCCTGCAGCGGCGCCAGCACCGGTTCCGGTGGTGACACAGACGGCAGTGCGGTGCTCGGCTCGCCGCTCAGCATCGAGCCCCAGCAGCGCTTCCCCGAGGGGACGACGCTGAAGGTCATCACCCACGACTCGTTCGCCGTGAGCGACGACGTGCTGGCCCAGTTCACCGCCCAGACCGGGGTGGAGGTGCAGCTGATCCCGTCGGGTGACGCCGTCACCGCCGTAAACAAGGCGATCCTCACCAAGGGCAACCCCGAGGGCGACGTGCTGTTCGGGATCGACGAGAACCTCCTCACCAGCGCGTTCGACGCCGGCCTCTTCCAGCCGTTCGAGGCCAGCGGCCTGAAGGACGTGCCCGCCCAGTTCCAGGTCGACGACCAGCACCGGGTCACGCCGATCGACCACGGCGACGTGTGCGTCAACTACGACCGCACCTGGTTCACCGATCAGGGGCTGCCCCTCCCGACGACCTTCGCCGACCTCGCCCAGCCGGCCCTGAAGAACAAACTCGTCGTGCAGGACCCGTCGGCCTCGACGCCGGGGCTGGCGTTCATGCTCGCCACCATCGCCTCCCAGGGCGGGGGCGACGACGCCTCGTCGTCGGCTCCGTGGGTGCAGTACTGGCAGCAGCTGAAGGACAACGGCGTGAAGGTGGTCGACGGGTGGGAGACCGCCTACAACGTCGACTTCTCGGGCAGCGCCGGCAAGGGCGACCGCCCGCTGGTCGTGAGCTACGCGTCGAGCCCGCCGTTCGAGGTCACCGACCCGGCCACCCCGCCGGACCGGGCCCCCACCGGCGTCATCGCCGCCACCTGCTACCGCCAGACCGAGTTCGCCGGCGTGCTGGCGGGGGCGGCCCAGCCGGAGGCCGCCGCCGCCTTCATCGAGTTCATGCTTTCGGTGCCCTTCCAGGAGGACGTCCCCGAGCAGATGTACGTGTTCCCGGTGAACAGCCAGGCCGTGCTGCCCGAGGCGTGGCAGCGCTACACCACGCCCGTCGCCGACCCGCTGGCCATCCCCTACGCGCAGGTCGGGACCAACCGTGACGGCTGGGTGCAGCAGTGGTCGGCCCTCTTCCGGTGACGTCGTCCCGGTGACGACCGCCTCGCCGAGCGCCGGCCGCTCGTCCGGCGAACCCGTGGAGGTTCTGCGTCCGATGGGGCGCAGAACCTCCACAGGTTCGGGGTCGTGGTGGCGGGTGGGGCTGGCGGTGCCGCCGCTGGCCTTCCTCGCCGTGTTCTTCGTGTGGCCGGTCACGGCCATCATCGTCAGGGGGCTGCGCCCCGACGGCGTGTGGAACCTCTCGGCCATCGGCGACGTCGTCACCGACCCGGTCATCCGCCGGGTCGCCTGGTTCACCCTGTGGCAGGCGGCGCTGTCGACCGTGCTGTGCGTCCTCGTCGGCCTGCCGGGGGCGGCGCTGTTCGCCCGCTATCGGTTCGTCGGCAAACGGTTCCTGTGGGCGGCGCTGCTCGTGCCGTTCGTGCTGCCGACCGTCGTGGTCGGCGTCGCCCTGCTCGGGGTGTTCGGCCCCAGCGGGGTGAGCGGAGCCGACCTGTCCGGCACCATCTGGGCGATCCTCGTCGCCCACGTCTTCTTCAACTACGCCGTCGTGGTCCGCACCGTGGGCGGGGCGTGGTCGACCCTCGACCCTCGTGTCGAGGAGGCCGCCCGCACCCTCGGCGCCTCGCCGTGGCGGGGGTTCGTCGAGGTCACCCTCCCGCGGTTGCGTCCGGCCATCGCGTCGGCTGCGTCGATCGTGTTCCTCTTCACCTTCACCTCCTTCGGTGTGGTGCTCATCCTCGGGGGCATCCGCCAGCGCACGATCGAGGTCGAGATCTACGACCAGACCGCCCGGTTCCTGCACCTCGACGTGGCGGCCGGCCTCGCCCTGGTGCAGCTGGTGGCGGTGGTGCTGATGCTCGTGTGGTTCGGACGCACCCAGCGCTGGCGGGCCCTGGTGCTCGACCGGCGCCCGGCATCGGAGATGGAACGGCGTCCGGCCGGGTGGCGAGCCCGTTCGTTCGTGGCCGCGAACCTGGCGTTCATGGCGGTGCTGTTCGGTGCGCCGCTCGGGGTGCTGGTGGCCAAGTCGTTCTCCACGCCCGACGGGTGGGGTCTGGCCAACTACCAGGCCCTCGACTCGGCCCGCCGCGGGTCCACCTCGTTCGTGCCGCCGCTCGACGCCGTGGCCAACTCCCTGCTGTTCGCCGCCGGGGCGACGGTGATCGCCCTGGTGCTGGGGGCCTGCGCGTCGTGGGCGATCGCCGGCACGGGTCGAGGGACGTCCCCCCGATGGACGAGCTGGACCGACACCGCGCTCATGGTGCCGCTGGGCACCTCCGCGGTCACGATCGGGTTCGGGTTCTTCGTCGCCTTCGACCGCTCGCCGGTCGACCTGCGCTCGTCTGTCTGGCTCATCCCGCTCGCCCATGCCGTGGTGGCCATGCCCTTCGTGGTGCGGCTGCTCGTGCCCGCGCTGCGCTCGATCGACCCGGAGCTGCGGGAGGCCGCGGGCGTGCTCGGCGCGTCGCCATTGAAGGTGTGGCGCGAGATCGACCTGCCCGTGGTGTCGCGGGCGATGGCCGCGGCCGCGGGGTTCGCCTTCGCCGTGTCACTCGGCGAGTTCGGGGCGACGGTCTTCCTCGCCCGGCCGGAGCGCCCGACGGTGCCCGTCGCCATCTACCGGGCGCTCAGCCGCCCGGGGGCGATCAACTTCGGGCAGGCCATGGCCCTGTCGGTCGTGCTGATGGTGCTGACGGTCGTGGTCGTGCTGGTGATCGACCGGCTCCGGCCGGCCGGGTCGGCGGAGTTCTGACGTGACGGCCACGGGTGCATCGCTGCGGCTGGAGCAGATCTCGGTCCGGTTCCCCGGGGTCGACGCGCCGGCCCTCGACTCGGTCGACGTCGAGGTCGGCGGCGGTGAGGTCGTGGCCCTGCTCGGGCCGTCGGGCTGCGGCAAGACGACGTTGCTTCGGGTCGTCGCCGGGCTGGTGGCGGCCGACGCAGGGCGGGTGGTGCTCGACGGGATCGACCTCACCGGGGTGCCGGCCCATCAGCGTGGTGTCGGGCTCATGTTCCAGGACTACGCCCTGTTCCCTCACCGCGATGTCGGGGGGAACGTGGAGTTCGGCCTCCGCATGGCGGGCGTCGACGCGGAGGCGCGCCGGGCCCGGGTGGCCGAGGTGCTCGAGCTCGTGGGGCTGCCGGGATGGGAGCGTCGGCCGGTTGGCCCGCTCTCCGGCGGCGAGCGCCAGCGGGTGGCCCTCGCCCGGGCGTTGGCTCCCTCACCTCGGCTGCTGCTGCTCGACGAGCCCCTCGGGGCTCTCGACCGCACCCTGCGCGACCGGTTGGTGCCCGAGCTCGGCGCGTTGTTCCGTGAGGTCGGGGTGTCGGTCGTCCACGTCACCCACGACCAGGGCGAGGCGCTGGCCCTGGCCGACCGCGTGGTGGTGATGGACCACGGCACCGTCGTGCAGGAGGGGAGCCCGGCCGAGCTGTGGGCCCGGCCGGCGTCGGCGTTCGTCGCCCGCTTCCTGGGCTTCGCCAACCTCGTGGAGGGGGAGTCGGGGCCGGTGCTGGTGCGACCCGAGGCCGTGCGCCTCGTGGCCCCGACCGAGGGGAGGAGCGACGCCACCGTCGTCTCGGTGGTGTTCAAGGGTGACCACTCGATCGTCTCGGTGCGGCGCGATGGCGAGCCCGACGACGCGCTGCTCGAGTCGGTGGTGGCGACGGCCACCGGCGCCTCGTGGCGACCGGGCGACCGCGTCGTGGTCGATGTCGACCCCGCCGGCGTGCAGCAGCTCTGACCGGGAGGCGGCGCCCGCCGTCGCTCAGAGAGCCCGCAGCACCCCCGGGGTCGCGCGTTCCTCGCGTGCCAGGGCCCGGAGCACCTCCAGCTCGCCGACCCGCTCGCGGGCCATCTCGACCAGCAGGGCTATGACCTCGTCGGCCGCCCGGGTCGGCGGGTGCCACACCACGCCCACGCTGCCGGCGAGGTCGTCGCCGTGCAGCACGACCTCGGTCAGCCGGGTGCGGAGGAAGTCGTCGAGGCGGCAGCGGGCGTCGGGGATGCGGGCGGTGGCGATGGTGGTGCCCGGGGCCACCTCGGCCAGGGCGGCGTCGACCTGGGCGATCACGCTCGTGAGCTCGTCGACGACCTCGGGCTGACCCTCGGCGGCGCCGTCCTCGGAGGCGGCGACGATGAACCGGGCCCGCTCGTCGTCGAGCACGGAGGGGGACTCACGCCGGTTGTCGCCGAAGAACTCGAAGGGGGTGGCGATCCGGTCGGTGTCGGGTGCGTCCTGGGCCAGCAGCTCGATCGTGCGGTGCAACGCCATGATGAAGTGGGCGGCGAGGCCGCCGACGGTCATCCCGTCGAGAGCGGAGGGCCGGGCCCACTCGCGGCCGACCTCGGGGCTGGCCACGAGCTGGAGCACCGATCCGGCCGCCTCGGCCAGCACCTCCCGCAGCTCGGGTGTCCGATCGGGTCGCTCGGCGAAGGGGTCTGGGGTTTCGTCCACCGACCCGTCATAGCACCGGCCTCAGTGGACCTCGGTCGTGGTTACTCCCTTGCCCGGTCGCCAGAGGTGGACGAACAGCGAGTTCGCCTCGTGGTCGACCTCGGTGAGCACGACGTCGCGGAGGTCGAGTCGGAACATGTGGAACGGCCCGGGAGGCACGTCGCCCTCGATGTCGGCCTTGGCCGGATGGTCGTCGGGGACCTCGGTGGCCACGCCACTGAACTTGGCGTCGCCGCCCTCCATCGTCTCCGCACCCGGGTTGGTGTGCACCGCCACCCTCGGGTCGCGGAACAGGTCGAGCGCCTTGCGGGCATGCCACATCGAGCCGAGGTAGAGGTCGTCGTCGGTGACCACGATCTCGGTCCCGCTGACGCGTGGGCTGCCGTCGGCGCGCAGGGTGGCCATCACGTGGTGGGTGTGGGCGGCGATACGGGCCTCGACCTTGGCGGCGAGGTCGGGGGCTTCGTCCTTGAACGTCTTCCAGTCGGTCATGAGTCCCATCGTGAACCCCTATCCCTGACATCTTCTGTCAGGGATGACGCGTAGAGTCCGATCCATGAGAGCTGGACGCCTCGTGGCCCTCCTCCTCGAGCTGCAGCACCGCGGCGGGGCCACCGCCACCGAGCTGAGCCGGCACCTCGAGGTCTCGGTGCGCACCATCTACCGCGACGTGGCCGCCCTCCAGATGGCCGGGGTTCCGCTGTGGACCGAGCCCGGGCCGCACGGCGGTGTCCGCCTCCTCGACGGATGGCGCACCGAGCTCGACGGGCTGACCGGCGACGAGGCGATGGCCCTCGCGCTGGCAGGAGCCCCCGGGGTCGCCGACGACCTGGGCCTCGGAGCGGTGCTGCTGGCGGCGGAGACCAAGGTCCGGGCCGTGCTGCCACCCGAGCTCCGGGCCCGGTCGGAGCGGGTGCGCGAACGGTTCCACCTCGATGCCCCCGGCTGGTTCCACCGGCCGGAGGACACCGCGGTGCTCGGACCGCTCGCCGAGGCCGTGTGGACCTGCCGTCGGATCTCGATTCGCTACCAACGTGGTGAGGCCACGGTCGTGCGCACGCTCGAGCCCCTCGGCATCGTCATGAAGGCCGGCACCTGGTACCTGGTGGCCCGTCACCGCCATCAGGTGCGCACGTACCGAGTCGGTCGCATCGCGTCGCTCGAGGTCCTCGACGAGACCTTCCGCCGGCCGGAGCGGTTCGACCTCGCGTCCCAGTGGGCGACGTCGATGGGGGAGTTCGAGCGTTCGCTGCTCCGTTACGAGTGCCGCGTCCGGCTGTCCCCGTCCGCGCTGCGCCTGCTGCCCACGGTCATGGACCCGGTTGCGGGCCAGGCCGCGGTCGACGCCGCTGGGCCACCCGACGACGACGGGTGGCGCGAGGCCACCGTGTTCACCGAATCGGAGCAGGTGGCGGTCGGGCAGCTCACCGGCCTGGGGGCGGGCATCGAGGTGATCGCCCCGGCCGCACTGCGGCGCGCGATGGTCGAGGTGGGCGCCGAGATGGCTCGCCTGAACGGCGACTGAGCCGCCGGACGACGGCGCAGGGACCGGACCGACGGCCGCAGCGGGCAGACTGCTGCCCGTGGACGTGACCGCGACCCTCGACGCCGCCTGCTCGGCCGACCGCCTCCGGACGTGGGTGAGCGACCTCGATCGCTACCCGGCCTGGCTGTCGATCGTGCCCCGCGCCGACCGTGAGGCCGCTCCCGTCGATCACGACGCCGCCGACCACGACGGGCACCCCGCGTGGGCCATCGAGCTCCGAGCCAAGCTCGGGCCGCTCGCCCGCTCCAAGCGGCTGCGCATGGTGCGCACCCTCGACGATGACGACCACGTGCGGTTCGAGCGGTGGGAGATCGACGGCAAGGACCACTCGCCCTGGGTGCTCGACGCCCGCATCGACGTGATCGAGATCGGTAGCCGCCTCACGATGAAGCTGCACTAC
Organism: Acidimicrobiales bacterium; assembly: GCA_965279255.1. Lineage (GTDB taxonomy): Bacteria > Actinomycetota > Acidimicrobiia > Acidimicrobiales > Acidimicrobilacustridaceae > CAMFLJ01. Next base: position 1,675,536 of record OZ257146.1, on the reverse strand, counting down.
GGCGGCAACTTCGGTGTCGGGCTGCTCGAGCGGCTCCTGACCGACGAGATCGAGTCGTCGAAGCCGAGGCTGCTGGCGTTGGTGGAAGACGGGGCGCCGGCTCCGTAGCGTGAGGGCCATGACGGCCCTCGACGACACGACCGTGCCCGACCCCGACCTCACCGCCGCCGACGTGGCGTGGGACCTCGAACCCCTCGTGTTCGGGCAGGGCCCCGAGGGCATCGCCCCGCTCATGGAGCAGGCCGATGCCGCGGCCACCCGCATCGAGGCCTACCGGGGCCGCCTCGCCGAGCTCACCGCCAGCGAGCTGGCCGAGGTGATGGCCGAGATGGCCGAGCTCAACGACGCCCTCGGCCGGGCCGGCTCCTACGCCAGCCTGCGCTTCTCGGTCGACACGTCCGATCCCGAGCGGGGCGCGGCCATGCAGCGGTTCCAGGAGCAGGCCACGGCCATCTCCACCCGCATCCTGTTCCTCGAGCTCGAGTGGGCTGAGGTCGACGACGCCAGGGCGGCCGAGCTGCTCACCTCGCCCGAGCTCGACTTCTGCCGCTACTACCTCGAGTCGGCCCGTCGCTACCGGCCCCACCTGCTGACCGAGCCCGAGGAGAAGATCCTCAGCGAGAAGTACGTCACCGGCTCCGCAGCGTGGGGTCGGCTGTTCGACGAGCTCACCTCCGCCATCGTGGTCGACCTGCCCGACGGTCCGACGAGCCTCGAGCAGGGCCTCTCGCGCCTCGGCTCCCCTGACCGCAGCGAGCGTCGGGCCGCCGCTGATGCGGTCACCGAGGGCCTGGCGCCGGGCCTGCGCACCCGGGCCTTCGTGTTCAACACGCTCATGGCCGACAAGGCCACCGACGACCGCCTGCGCTCGTACGACTCGTGGGTCGCCAGCCGCAACCTCTCGAACGAGGCCAGCGACGAGTCTGTGCAGGCCCTCGTCGACGCCGTCGTCGGTCGCTACGACATCCCCCAGCGCTGGTACCGCCTCAAGGCCCAGATGCTCGGGCTCGAGCGCATCGCCGACTACGACCGCAACGCGTCGGTCGCCGACGTCGAGGAGGAGTTCTCGTGGTCGCAGGCCACCAAGATCGTGCTCGACGCCTACGGCTCGTTCTCCGACGAGCTGGCCGGGGTGGTGCGCACGTTCATCGACGAGAGCTGGATCGACGCCCCGATGCGGCCCGGCAAGCGGCCCGGCGCCTTCTGCTCGTACACCGTGCCGAGCGCCCACCCCTTCCTGCTCCTGAACTGGACCAGCCGGCGCCGTGACGTGCTCACCCTCGCCCACGAGCTGGGCCACGGCCTGCACGCCTACCTCGCCCGCCAGCAGGGGATCTTCCACCAGACCACGCCGCTGACCCTGGCCGAGACGGCCTCGGTGTTCGGCGAGACGGTCACCTTCGGCCGGTTGCTCGCCGACACCACCGACCCGGCGGCCCGCCTCGCCCTGCTGGCCGAGAGCCTCGAGGGCCAGATCGCCACGGTGTTCCGCCAGGTGGCGATGAACCGCTTCGAGGACGCCGTGCACACCCACCGGCGCGAGGTCGGCGAGCTGTCGGTGGACGACTTCGGCGACGCGTGGGAGCGCACCCAGACGGCCATGCTCGGCGAGGCCGTCGAGCTCACGCCCGGCTACCGCACGTGGTGGAGCTACATCCCGCACTTCATCGGCTCGCCCGGGTACGTCTACGCCTACGCCTACGGGCAGCTGCTGGCCCTGGCCGTGTACGCCCGCTACGAGGCCGAGGGCGCCGCCTTCGTGCCGGCGTACCTCGACCTGCTCCGGGCGGGCGGATCCATGGAGCCCGAGGCCCTCGGCCGCATCGTCGGCGTCGATCTCGCCGACCCCGGCTTCTGGGACGGCGGCCTCGCCATCATCGACGAGCAGCTCTCCGCCGCCGAGGCCGCGGCGAAGGAAGCCGGCCGCCTCTGACCCGGCCAGCCGCTGTGCCGTGAGAGCCACGGTGACCGTTCCGGTCATCTCGGCTCTCCCCGTGCGTGCAGTCGCCGTGTCGTGAGAGCCATGGTGACCGTTCCGGTCATCTCGGCTCTCCGGACGCGGGACCCGGTGCGTCGCTAGCGTGCCCGTCGGGGAACCGACAGGGGGCACGGATGGCGACGACGACATCGACCACGGCGACCGAGCTGGGGATCGACCTCACCGACCGCGAGCTGTACCGCCACGGCTTCCCGCACGAGCGACTGTCGTTCCTGCGCGACGAGCCGGTGTGGTGGCATCCGCTCACGCCGGGGGTCGAGGAGCTGCGCCCGACCGGCTTCTACGTGGTCGCCCGCCACGACGTCGTGCGCGAGGTCAGCCGCGACCCGCAGCGCTTCACCGCCTACCACGGCAGCTCGCTCGGTGACGTGGTGCCCGAGCGCCGCGGCGAGTCGATCGTGAACTCCGACCCGCCGGTGCAGAGCCGGTTCCGGCGCCTGGTGAGCCTCGGCTTCACGCCTCGGATGGTGGCCCGGCTCGACGAGATGATGGAGGGCTGGGCCCGCCGCATCGTCGACTCGCTGGCGGGCCGCGACCGCTGCGAGTTCGTGGGCGAGGTCGCCGAGCTGCTGCCCCTGCACGTCATCGCCGACATCGTGGGCATCCCCGTCGAGGAGCGGGCGGCGATCTTCGACGACGTGAAGGGGATGCTCCGCTCGTGGGACCCCGAGTCGGGGCTCGATCCGGCCGAGACCCGCGACGCCCAGATGCGCCTGCTGATCTACGCCCACACGTTGAGCACGATGCGGCGTGACGCTCCCGAGGACGACGTGTGGTCGCAGCTGGTGCACGCCCAGCTCACGCTCGACGACGGCACCAGCACCGGGCTCAACGAGATCGAGCTCGACCTGTGGTTCCTGATCCTGGCCATCGCCGGCTCGGAGACCACCCGCAACGCCATCGCCATCGGGCTCAAGACGCTGCTCGAGCACCCCGACGAGCTGGCCCGCCTGCGGGCGCACCCGGAGATGATCGACACCGCGGTCGACGAGATCATCCGCTGGTCGAGCCCGGTGCTCTACCACCGGCGCTCGATCGCGACCGACACCGAGCTGCGGGGCGTGCCCCTGGCCAGTGACCTTCCGATCACGATGATCTGGCCCGCCGCCAACCGCGACGAGAGGGTGTTCGCCGACCCGTTCCGGTTCGACCTCGGCCGCACGCCGAACGACCACGTGGCCTTCGGTGGGGGCGGTCCGCACTACTGCCTCGGCGCCAACCTGGCCAAGCGCGAGGTCAAGGTGATGTTCGCCGAGCTGTTGAGGCGGGTCGACGACATCGCCCTCGACACCTCCGCCGATGCCGGGGGAGTTCACTGGTCGGTGCCGGGCATGGCCGTGCCAGTCGGCATCGGCCTCGACCACCTGCCCATCCGCTACTCGATGCGGGGCTGACCGGTCGCTCCGGCACTTGCAGCTTCGGCTGGTGAGGCAGATCCGCACCGTTTTCGTGCACATCTGCCTCAGGAACCGCGACGGCTCGCTCCTCCTAGGCAGATCCGCACTGTTTCGGTGGACATCTGCCTCAGGAGGGCCGGGATGTCGGTTGGCGCCGACCGCGCTCGGCCACCTATGTTTGCTCTTCGCATACCGGCCGCTTCGGCGTCACCGGGTTGCCACGTCGGAGTGGCGGAATTGGCAGACGCGCTAGCTTGAGGGGCTAGTGCCCGAAAGGGCGTGGGGGTTCAAGTCCCCCCTCCGACACGCTCCGAGTACATGGAACCGAGACTCCAACGGAGACAAGGTTCCGCTCGGAATCGAACACCAACTCGAGGCCCAGCTCGTCATAGAGCTGGGCCTTCTGCTTCTTGTCGGCATCGGCCAGAACGGTGGCGATGTCGCCGAGGCCGTCGACGAGCTCTCTGACCTCGAGCGGCGACCAGGTGGTGGACGGTCGGGCGGCTTGGAGCTCTGCTTCTGCTCGGAGCTTGTCGGTGCGGAGCTGTCGCATGCGTGGCGCGACCAGCTCGGCGGGGGATCCGGCTTCAATGGCGGCGGTCAGCTTGGCGAGGCGGTCATCGGTGTCGGCGATCAGCCGGTGGGCGGCAGCGAGACGTGCGGCATCCTCTGGTGAGCCGTCGACCTGGGCGAGCAGTCGACAGGTGTCATCGAGGTTGGCGGGCTCGAAGAGTCCCGCGAGCCAGGCGTCGATGGCGGTCTCGATTCGGTCCTCGCGCACATACACGGTCTTGGGGTGGTCGATCTTGTTGGCGAGGGCGTACTCGGCGGCGAGTTTGCAGCGGTAGTGCGGCCGGCCGTTGTTGAACGAGCCCTGCATGCGGCGGCCGCACAGGGAGCAGGTCATGCGGCCACGCAGGAGGTAGTCGTGGCGGCGCTTCTGGGTGACCTTTGCCTGGGACCGTCCCGTGGTCTGGATGCGGAGCTGGGCGGCAGCGAAGGTGTCGACGTCGATGATCGGTTCGTGGGTGGGCTCGGTGGCCCACACCCAGTCGGATTCGTCGTTCCAGCGGAGCTTTGAGGCGTGGCCGAGGGCCACGTCGTCGACGTCGATGAGTACCTCGTCGCGGCGTTGCCGGTTCCACACGCCTCGGCCGGTGTAGCGCGGGTTGCGGAGGATGGCTCTGACCGCGGCCTTGGACCAGGCGATGCCGGAGCGGTGGCGGTTCCGTCCGGGGTCGGCGGCCGAGGGGCAGGGGACGCCGTCGGCAGTGAGTCTCTCGGCGATGGCGTAGAAGCCTTTGCCGTCGATGTACTCGGCGAAGATCCTCTCGACCATCGGCGCTGTGGTCGGATCGACTTCGAGTCGGTGGGCGCGTTGCCCGGCGGCGGCCTTGCCGGGGTTTGGGTGCGGGCCGGCATCGGCGAGGCGGTAGCCGTACGGGGGGCGACCTCCGAGGAACCGTCCCTGGGTGGCCTGGGTGCTCATGGCGCTGCGGACTCGGACCTTGACCCGGCGACGTTCGCTCTGGGACATGCCACCGAACAGAGCCATCATCATTTCTTGGGCGTCGCCTTCGAAGTCGACCTCGCCGCCGAGCTCGGGGATCCACAGGCCGCACTTGAAGTGGGCGAGCACCGGGTAGGTGAGCTGGTACTGGATTCCTGAGAACGCCCGGGCGGGCTCGCCGATGACGATGGCATCGAAGCCCCGGTCGGCGCGGGCGAGGTCTGCGAGCAGTCGAGTTGCCTCGGGACGTCGCTTCCAGGGCAGGGACCGTGAGGTGCCGATGTCGAAGTACTCGGCCACGATCGACCCGCTGACCGGTTCGATGATCTGGCGGGATCTCGCCAGCTGCCAGTCCCGTGAGGCTTCGGGGTCTTGTTGGTCCTCGGTGCTGACTCGGCCGTAGAACGCGAATCGCTTCATTGGCTCAGGAGGCTATGGCCTCGGGCTCCTCTCCGGAATGACCGATCTCGGTTCGGTCGAGCCGGGCGTTGGCCGCGGCCCGCAGGAGTCCTGCCAATGCTCGAGCAGCGCCAGTCGTGAGCGTCGGACTGTCGTCAGGTGTGTCGATGACGAGCTCCGGCCGTGCCGATGGAGGGTTCACGGGTCGACCATCGCAATCGGGACTCCCGAGATTGGTCCCGGTTTCGTTCCCGATCCGAAGAAGTCTCGAGATTCCTCGACCAGCCGCCGAAGGAGTCCACTTCGCCGACATCGGTGCCAGCCTTGCCCGAGCTGGTTGGCGTCGGCACCTCGTCCGGGTGATCAGCACCCCGGCCTCGCGGCATCCTTCGTCGCGGAAGAAACCAGGCTGCTGTTCACCACGACCTTCGCGCCTCGACCACCCTGCCTGCCGACGCGCCTGAACTGCGCCACCAGAGCCGTCAGCCGCCATCGTCCAGAGCAGCTCCCCGCGAACGATCGTCGGCAACGACCACACGACCTGCCCAGCCACCACTACTTCAGGCTCACAGACTTGCACAGCGGTGTGCGGGAACCCGCCCGGGAACGATCGGTCCCGGGGGCACGGCCCAGTGCTGGCATCGCCGGGACCGGTGTCTGCGACACGGGAAGCACCCTGTAGAGCATCCCGTCTGATCGGTCGTCGATGCTGGCCCCCATCTTGGGCCGGTTGGCACACGGAGACCTCGAGGCGGCCGGTGGGGCTCGATGCGAGCCGTGGGGCCTGCCGCTACGTGGTCGGGCCGGCGGAGGGCTGGTGAATCTCGACGCCGGCGGCGGTCGGTGCCGTTGCCACGGGTGGCTCCGGGGTCCATCGGCCACTCGACCGGGCCGCGGAGGGCGGAAACCCCGGTCCCGGTTTCAGTCCCCGATTCGGTCCCAGGTCCTGGTCAGAGGCTTGCCCCCGGGCTCCTTCGGCGCAATACGGAACTGGTTCGGGAACTCGTCCGGGAAGCAGTCCGGGAACAGTCCCGGGAACTCGCAATGGCAGACATCTCTGCCAGGGATGCGCGACGCCGCTGGGGATGGCGGGTGGATGGGTTCTGGTGGAGGTCTCGGGGTGTTGAACATCGGGAAGTTGGCGGCGGGCAAGGCCGGCTACTACCTGGCTCTGGCTTCGGGGGTCGAGGACTACTACACGGGTCACGGGGAGCCGCCGGGGCGCTGGTTCGGGTCCGGTGCTGATCAGCTTGGGCTCGCCGGCACCGTCACCGCGGAGGACCTCACCTCGCTCCTCGCTGGACGCGACCCGGGCACGGGGGAGCGCTTGGGTCGGGCGAGGATGCCGGGGTTCGATCTCACGTTCCGGGCCCCGAAGACGGTGTCGCTGCTGTACGCCCTCGGTGACCCCGAGACCGTCACGGCCGAGGTGGTGGCGGCGCACGAAGCAGCGGTCGACGCAGCGGTCGGATATCTGGAACGGTCTGCGTGTTCGACCCGTCGCCGGGTTGACGGCGAGATCACCGGATTTCCGGGTGAGGGTTTCGTCGCGGCGGGGTTCCGGCATCAGACGTCGCGGGCGGGGGACCCGACGCTGCACACCCACGTCCTGGTCGCGAACCTGACCCGCACCGTGGACGGTCACTGGGGGGCGTTGGATGGCCGCCAGATGTATGTGCACGCCAAGACCGCCGGTTACCTCTACCAGGCCCAGCTGCGGGCGGAGCTAACACGGCGCCTCGGCGTGGAGTGGCGGCCGGTGGTGAACGGCTGCGCCGATGTCGCCGACATCCCAGCGGCGGTTGTCGCGGAGTTCTCGACGCGTCGCCTGGAGATCCTGGAGCGGATGGAGGAACGGGGCCAGTGGTCCGCGAGGGCGGCGCAGGCCGCGGCGTTGGATACCCGCCGGGCGAAGAACTACGACGTCGACGCAGCGGCGCTGCGCTCCGACTGGGCTATGCGGGCCGCCGGTCTCGGGTTTGGTCCTGACCGGGTCGACCAGCTCCTACAGCAGTCTGTTCGTCGTGAGCCGGAACTCGGCGGCGTCGTCTACTTGTTCGGTGAGCTGGAGGGGCCGGGCGGGTTGACGAAGCACGCCACCACCTTCACGAGGGCCGATGTGGTCCGGGGTGTTGCTTCCGGGCTCCCAGAGGGCGCGGACGTCACGACGATCGAGGCTCTGGCTGATGAGTTCTTGTTGAGCCCTCAGCTCGTCCGGGTGGGGGAGGTGCGGGGCCGGGAGTCGTGGACGACCTGGGAACTCGTTGAGACCGAACGCCGCCTCGTTGGAGGCATCATCTCGCGACGTCACGAGACGACCGGGATCGTGGAACGGGCGGTCGTCGCCGACGCCATCGCGGCCCGTCCGTCGACCAGCGCAGAGCAGGCGGACATGATCGCCGAGCTCTGCCTCGCCGGCAACGGCGTCGCGGTCGTGGTCGGCGCGGCCGGGACCGGCAAGACCTTCGCCCTCGACACCGCCCGCACCGCCTGGGAACACTCCGGCCACCGGGTCCATGGCGCGGCGCTGTCGGCGCGGGCCGCCGCCGAACTCGAGGACGGCTCCGGCATCGAATCGACGACCCTGAGCCGACTGCTCGGCCAGGTCGAGTCTGGTCGTGTCCGACTCGATGCGAGGTCGGTGGTGGTGATCGACGAGGCCGGGATGGTCGGAACCCGAACCCTCGACCGGCTTCATCAGGTGACCGCGACGGCGGGAGCAAAGCTGGTGCTAGTCGGTGACCCTGCCCAGCTCCCCGAGATCGAAGCCGGCGGCGCGTTCCGGGCCCTCACCCGACGACTCGACGCGATCCGGTTGGTCGAGAACCGCCGCCAAACCGAGCCATGGGAACGCGTCGCGCTCGACGACCTCCGCTCTGGCAACGTCGCTTCGGCGGTCGGCGCCTACCAGCATCGAGACCGCATCATCGCCGTCGACGACATCGACGAGATGCGCGACCGAGTCGTGAACGACTGGTTCCAATCCCACCGGACAGGGGAGCGGGCGTTGATGATCGCCGCGCACCGCAGCGAAGTGACCGACCTGAACGACCGCGCACGGCTCCTGCTCGACGAGGCGGGACTCCTCGGCCCAACCCGGCTACAGGTCGGTGGTCGGGAGTTCGCCGAAGGCGACCGGGTCATGGCCACCGGCGCCAACCACTACGACCTCGACATCCTCAACGGCGACCTCGGCACCATCACGAGCCTCGACCCCGCAGGCGACGTCACCTTCCACTCCGACCGCACCCGAGAAGCACGCACGATGCCCGCCGAACTGGTCGCCGAAGGTCTGCTCGATCACGGCTACGCCCGCACCAACCACAAAGCCCAAGGCGCGACCGTCGACCGCTGCTTCATCCTCGGCGACGACGGCGACCTCGACCGCCAAGCCGGCTACGCAGCGCTGTCGCGTGGCCGGCTGGAGAACCGGCTCTACGTCCTGCGACCCGACGACGCCCTCGAGCCTGATGTCGAACCCGGCGTCGGGGTCACCGAGCACGTTACCGGCGAGCTGTCCCGCGACCGCTCCCACCGTCTCGCCACTGACGTCTTCGCTGAGCTCGACCATCGCATCGCAAAACGTGCCCAGCCCGGTGTGGGGGTCGCGCATTCGGCGGAGCCCGTCCACCAGACGGGCGTCGAGCCGCCCGATGTCGGTATCGACCTCTGGTAGCCGGCGAACGATCACAAGTAGAGGTTCAGGTTCACACCCGGTCAGCCCTGACGCAGGATTCGTTCGTCAGGCCCGGCGCTAGGCTGACCGCCGGAGGCGCAGCCATGACCCAGTGGGGACTGACAGCCGAGCTCAGGGAACAGAGGCCGTGGGGTCTCGATGAGGCGATGCTCGCCCCCGGCAAGGTGGTAACGGACCCAATCCATCACGACATCCACCTCTCGAGGCTCGAGGTTGCCCTGCTCAACAGCAAGCCGCTGCAGCGGCTGCGTCGAGTACGCCAGTTGGGCACCGCTAACCTCGTTTACCCAGGTGCGACCCACAGCAGGTTGTCACATTCGCTCGGCGCCCTCCACGTCTCGCAGCGGATCCTCGACGTGGTCGAAGCTCAACGATCTGGACCCCACCCGACACGCGATCTCTTCGAAGAGTGGGCAGCTTCCGGCGACCGGACCTTCCCGTACGAGAAGCGACTCGCCGAGTCCATCGTGCTGGGCCGCCTGGGCGGTCTGCTTCACGACCTCTGCCATATTCCGTTCGGTCACACCCTCGAAGACGACCTGGAACTGCTCGCTCCTCACGATGAGAACGAGGAGAGGTTCGAGAGGCTGTGGACGCAATTTCCCGAGGACATCAGAGCGCCGATGGAGGCTGGCGGTCTGCTGGACGCTCTAAAGCCGCTGATTCTCTCGAAAGCTGATCCGTTCAGCGAGGACACGTACGAGGAGCTACCGCCGTTCGCGGATCGGCCGCCGGAACTGCGGTACCCGTTTATTCGAGATGTGGTCGGCAACACGATCTGCGCGGACCTGATCGATTACCTCCAGCGCGACCACTACATGACCGGACTTCCGGCGAGCCTCGGCCATCGGTTCCTTGATGGCTTCTATGTGGCCCCGTCGGGCAGCTGGAGCGCGGAACGGATGGTCATGAGGATCGCACGTGGCGATCGTGAGCGCGCTGATATCGTCACTGAGCTCTTTAAGTATCTCCGGTACCGATACGAGGAAACCGAACGAGTCTTGGTGCACCACACCAAGCTCGGAGCGGACGCGATGATCGGAAAGCTTCTCGCCATGTGGAGCGATGAACTGCTGATCGAAGAACTACGCGGGGCGGGCGTGATCGAGGGTCGCGACATCGAGCGGGACATCGATGCTGTAACGAGCCATGTCGGAGACGTCGAGGTCCTCCATGTGGCTCGGGTGCGGGTGGCCCGACAGCTCGAGGACCTGTTTCTCGAGCGGGGCGATGACGGTGTGTTGGAGCACATCGCCTCTGAATACAGGGATCCAGTCAATAGTCGGCAGGAGGCCATCCGCGACCTCACTGTAAGTGTCCTGGATCGCAGTATTTTCAAGCTGATTGGTAAGGCACCACAGACCGCTGGCCTGGATCGGGAGAAGTTCTTCAATACCTTCGGAAATCCGGCCAAGAAGCGCGAGATCGAGCGACGCGTTGCGCGATTTGCAGGGTTGACAGAGGGGTGGCATCTGCTGCTTTGGATTCCACACCCGAAGATGCGTCTCAAACCCGCCGACGTGTTGGTCACCTCGGACGGCCGAACGATTCAGCCACTTCGCCTTCATGATCGGCATGGTCAGCAGGGTGAAGCGATCAGCGAGAGTCATCGAGAGCTCTGGGCTGTAAGCGTGTACGCATCGTCATCCGTCGCTGCGGATCCTGAGCTCCGTTCGGCGATCCTTGCTGAGCTCAGTAAGGAGATGGGTGGCCTTCGGTGGGAGGGCCAGGCAGCGCAGCACGAGGATGCAGAGGCATCCATCGGGGCATCGATTGGCGCAAGCCATCGTCTTCCCCAGGATGAGGAGCGACATATAGTCGATTCGCTGAGACTGCGGCGGGTGGCAGCTCTCACCCGGCGGGGCGACGGAGCCCCCGGTTCCCCCGGCGATCGTACCTACGCGAATCTTCGCGAGCAGGCCTTGGCGATCACCGAGGCAGGGTCAGCAGAGCGCTTGGGGCTAGGTGTGGTGGATCCAGAGGTGGACGACGTGCAGGACGGAAGGTCATCTCTGTTTCCAGCTGATAGGGAAGGGGAGTGAACGTCACAAAATGAGCTGGCCCGCGGTGACCCTTGAAGAAGTCGACATAGGCGTGGCGCGCCCGTTGGCGTCTCAGGTGCGGGGGGCCGTTGATGGCGGGTTCGGTTCGAGACCTTATGCAGTCAGTCTGAAGCGGGTATGTGAGGCGGGGCTCTTCCGCGTGGTGAGGACAACGAGGTCGGGCGAGCGCGATGCCTATCTTGTTCCGCGTTCGACGGCGGGGTTCGATGTGGTCGTTCGTGACGGAGCAGAACGGACGAGGTCGCTCGCCCGGCGAAGGCTTCGATTCGCTCTTGCACATGAGGTGGGACATAGCTTCTTCTTCAATCGGCGGATGGTCCCCCACGATCGGACGTGTGAGTGGACAGACTCCGAAGAGCTCTTCTGTAATCGGTTTGCGAGCGAGCTGCTGGTTCCGAGCGCCGAGGTAGCGGATCTCTCATGGACACCAGGCTCGCTTCGCCTCATCCGTGACCGATACGACGTCTCTCTGCAGGCTGCAGCGATGTCCGCCGTGGCACATCATCCCGGTGCCGTTGCAGTTGCGCTCCGTGAGATGGACCACCCAACCAAGGGTCCTGCGTTGCGCATCGGGTGGAAAGCCGGCGAGCCCTTCCTGCCCGAGCGGGCACGACTGGGAAGCCTTGTGGCTGAAGCAGCCTGGGTTAAGGGATCGGCCCAGGGTATCGAGGAGTTGCGGCTCGGACAGCTCAGCGGAGAACTTCACGTCGAAGCGGAGCGCGAGCCCGATAGCAGCCAAGTGCTGGTGCTCATCCGCCCGCGAACAGAACTCGAGCGCGGTCAAATCGAGTTCTTTCCAAGGGAAGCTGGTTAGGGCTGCCGCGGTGACGCTGGCCGTGGCTTGCTCTTGGCTTGTCATCATGTCGTTCGCCAAGGTCCGGGAGTTCGGCCTTGGTCGCCAGGGGATCATCGGCGTTTGGTGAGCTCGCTGGTGAGGCCACCCAGGATCGGCTCCTTTTCTCTGATCCGCTGCTTCTGTCCGAAGGCTGGGACCACGGTGAGAAATACGGGCACGGCTTAGCGCGGGGATGAACTACCACGGCTGCGTCGTCGTGGGATCGCCATCGCCTAGGCGTGCTGCACGATCTGCCGGCGGGGCGACGAAGTGGGCAGGTTCATTCGCCAGAGTCTTTACCGAGCGTTCGACTCTCGTTTGGTGACGGCACCGGATCGGGTCTGGAGACTGGGGTCAGGCTCGCGGGGTGATCGGCAGGAGGCCCCGCGTATTCGGCGGAGGTTGTCAGCGTGCGGGCTTGTCGGGGTTTGTTGTTTCGTGTTCTTTCTGTGGTGGTGGTGTTCGGGGCGTTGGCCGCGATCGCGGCCACCGAATCGCGGGTGGCGGCTGGCGCCGAGAACCCGGCAGCGAGCGTCGAGGATCTGTCGGTGTCGCCGGAGCCGGCGGCGGTCGAGTCGGTGGTTCCGGGTGGAGGCTCAGCGGGCACGGAGGTTCCGGCTCCGACGCGCAAGCAGGAGCTGGTCGAGCTGCGGACGGCGACAACGGAGACCTGGGAGAACACCGATGGTTCTCGAACGGTGTCGGTGTCGAGTGTGCCGAAGTACTTCCAGCGCCCGGGATCGAGCGCGTGGGAACCGATCGACACAACCTTGATTGCCGATCCCCAGGCTGCCGGACGCGCTGGGTCTGCGGGCCGGGTGGAGAATGGGCCGTGGGTCCGGTCTGCGGCGAATCAGTTCACGTTGTGGTTCGGGCCCTCGGGTGTCGGAGCGGGGATGCAGCAGCTCGATGTTGGGGGCTCGACTGTTGGCTTCTCGCCAGTCGACGCGGCCGGTGGTGTGGCCCCGAAGGTGGAGGGGGACACCGCGTCATATGGCGGTCTGTGGTCTGACACCGATGTGGTGTACCGCTCGTCGGCCACCGGGGCAGATGAGCGGCTGGTGCTTCGCTCGGCCCGGGCACCGGACTCGTTCGCGTTCGACGTTGTGGGCGCAACGCCGCGCTTGCGCGGCGACGGTGGTGTGGATCTGGTGGTTGCGGATCGGGTGGTGGCGCAGATCCCTGCACCGACGGTCGAGACAGCCGAGGGCTGGGTGGACCCGGCCCGGGCCGGCGTCGTGTATTCGCTTGAACCGGTTCCTGCACCAGAGGCCGCTGCCCCGCCGGCTCCCCCAGCCCCCGCTGATACAACGCCAGACGCCACGGCCGGTCCAACAGCGCCGGCCGAACCTGACACCCCTGACACTTCGGTACAGGAGTCACCGGTCCCGGACGCCTCGACGACCACTTCCGCTCCGGCCGCTCCGACGACCACTACGCCGTCTGCCGAGCCCGGCTCGGCTTCGGGCGGCGAGTCGACGTCGACGGTGCAGTCTGACCAGCCGGCAAGCCCTGACGCACCACGGCTCCGGGTGCGGGTGTCGGTGAGCCGAGAATGGTTGAGCGGCCTCGCTGATTCGGCATTCCCGGTGGTGATCGATCCGACGGTCACCGTCACCGGGCAGACGGCTACTACGTCCAAGAGCTACGCCAACGACGGTTCAACCTGGCAGTCGGCTGCATTGGCAGGAACCGACTCGCTCGATCGTGCGTGGCGAGGACTGGCCTATGTGCCAGTGCCGTGGCCCACCGGTAGCGGACAGCCCTGGTATCTGAATAGCGCAAGCCTGAGCGTGGCCCGCTATGGCGGCCCGAATTGTGAGGCCTGCACCCTCAGCGCGAAGGGGTTCACCTCCGATCCAGGAGCCTTCAACTCCTTCAGCCTCGGCCAAGGCCTCCTCGGGCAGGGTACGACCGGGACGGAGCAATATCCGGTGTTCCACTTTGACGCCACCGGCTACATAGCGGCTCATCCAGGTGCAGGAGTGTGGTTCGGCTTTGTCGGAGACGAAGACGTCAGCCACGACGTTCTGCACTACCTGTCATGGCCCGGATCGAACACGATCACGGTGGACTACATCTTCTTCCAGTCGAGTCCCCCGACCCAGTTGTTGTCGCCGTCGGGCACGATTTCATCGACCACGCCGCTGCTGAGCGCTCAGGTGGTCGAACCCGCAGATCCTGATAGTGCGTGGGAGACCGTGTACTACGACTTCAAGGTCTCGACCGCGGCGGACGGGACAGGTGTCGTGGTCGACTCGGGGTGGGTCGATAGCTCGACGTGGCAGGTTCCGGCGGGCGTGTTGTCCGACGGCGGCGTGTATTACGTGAAGGTGTGGGACAACATCGGCACACCGTGGGCGCCGGGCGCCTACGGGTACTTTCCGGCGGCGGCGCCGACAGTGACCACGACGCTGACGGTGAAGGCGCGCCTTGGAGGCGGCGGCCCGGCCCCGACGGACACGGTGGGCGCAGTGCCGGGTTCGACACCGACTCCAGCGGAAGGGTCGCCGTCGTCGGGGATCTCACCGGCGAGTGTGACCGTGAACATGGTGACCGGGAACCTGTCCGCGTCGGTGGGCACGAAATCGTTGTCGGCCCTCGGCGGGTCTGCAGGGGTCGGTCTGGTGTATGACTCGCAGGGCTCAACAGTCCTCGACGGCGGCGCGACCGGGCTGTACGCGAAGTACAGCTCCGATGGCCAACCGATAGGTCAGCGCGTCGATCCGTCCGTGAACTTCAACTGGTCCGGCTCCCCGATGGGCGGCAATACCGCCAACGCGCAGCTGGGAGCGGAGTGGAACGGCACGATCCGATTCCCGGCAAGCGGGTCGTGGCGTCTCGGTGGGTGGGTCGCCTCGGGCGGGACCATGACCGTCTACCTCGACGGATCCACCACCGCCTATTACACGGTCAATGGCGGGGGCACCACCGCGTCGTTCCCGTCGACCGGATCGCTCGCTGCGAACAGCCAACACACCATCCGAGTCGTCTACGCCTCTCCGGCCGGAGCCGCCAAGACCGGCCAGTTGTGGGCCTATGACACGTCGGTCGACGAAGAGTTGCCTGCCAAGAACGTGATGGTCCCGGGCGGTTGGCTTCGCCCTCAAGCCACCGGACTCCCGGCAGGATGGCGGATGTCGGTCAACCCGCAAGCCGGCGGCTGGTCACGTCTCGATGATCTCGGCACCCAGGTGATCGTTCGCAGCACCAACGGAGATACCGCCACCTTCCAGCGGCTCACCGATGGCACCTACAAGCCGCCGACCGGGTCGAGCGCCTTGCTCTCCACCCGGCACACCTCGAGCGGGTCAGGGATCGCGTCGGGGACCGCCGAGGGCTTTGAGCTCAACAGCGGCGGCTACATGTTCACCTTCGCGACGGACGGCTGGGTGCAGTCGGTGAAGTCCATCCAGGACAACCTGCACCCCACCGCGTTGCAGTACACCTACACCGCGCTGTCGGCCACCACCGCCCCAGTGCTTGACCGCATCACCGACCCAGTGTCGGGACGCTATGCCCAGTTCTGCTATGGGCAGCCCTGCACCGGAGGCATCTCGGGCTGGAACGTGCCCGACGGGATGCTCGCCAAGATCGATCACTGGGACGGCACCACGACCCAGCTGTGGTACTCCACGACGAACAGCCAACTCGCCCGGATCATCTCCCCCGGCAACCTCCAAGCCGACTTCGCATACAACGCGGACCCCACACCCAAGCTGATGTCGCTCACCGACCCGTTGGCCAACGCCGCAAAATCAGCCGGCAACCGCAGCGACTGCACAAGCGACCCAACCAAGTGCCAGTACAGCCTCACCTACGACAGCACCGGTCGAATCGCGTCGGTGACCCAACCCGCCCCGACCGCCGGCGCCATCCGCCCCAGCCGGACCTACGACTGGTCCGATGTCGCGAACCGGCACTCCACGGTGAAACTCAACGGCGACACCCTCATGTCACCAACGCTGAACTCCCAGGTGTGGTGGGACCAGCAGAGCCGGGTCATCGAACAACGCGATCCCGCCGGGCGGTCCACGCTCACCAAATGGGACCCCAACATCGACCGGCCCCTCGCGACGGTCGCCCCGACCGGCCTGCAGACCACCAAACGCTACGACCCGTTCACCCAGACACTCACCGACGAGTACGGCCCCGCGCCCACGGGCTGCTTTGACACCAACGCGCCCTTCTTGCCGGTGTCGTGTACAGCGACAGTGCCCCACACCCAACATGTGTTCGACGAGGGCTACACCGGACTGCGCGGCACCTTCTGGTCCAACCCCTACTTCGCCGGGACACCGGCCACGAACACCGACGGCTTCGGTGGCACCCAGGGAACCTCGGGCGACCCGCTGCAATGCCCCACCGGTACCCGAGTCCTTACCTGCGTCGTGTGGCCCACCCTCCCCGTCACCCCCAACGGCGGCTCCATCCCCGCCACCGGCAACGCGTTCACCTGGAGCGCACGCTTCGAAGGCTCGATCTCCAACCCGGCACCATTCGTCATCAACCTCGAAACCGCCCAACACGCCACGGTCTACATCGACGGGAACCTCTACGACGAGATCGACGCCCGAACCGCCAACAACCCCTACACCCACACCTACGGCACCTGGCCCGCCGCCTGGGCCGCCCCCGGCCTCACCGTGATTCCGGCCGGTGACCACCTCATCCGCATCGACTACCTCGGCTCGTCCACCAGCGCGAATGGCCTCTGGATCGACTGGGCCCCGAACCTGCTCACCTCGCGCACCTGCGCATCAGGCGTGAGCACCAACGGCATGCTCGCCTGGTGGAAAGGCGACGGCAACGCAGGGGCCGAACTCGGCGCCGATCTGACCGGCACCACCAGCTACGCCACCGGCAAGGTCGGCCAAGGATTCAACCTCAACTACACGCCACTCACCGCCCCCGACTTCCCGATCATCACCAACGGAATGACCTTCGAGGCATGGCTCAAACCACAGATGTCCTCGGGATCGTTCGGCTACATCATGCAACGCTGGGGAGCCGGGAGCACCGGCGCATACAAGCTGTTGATGTGGAACAACAAGGCCGACTGGGTCGTCAACGACTTCTCCACCCGCTCCGAGGAATGGTCCGAAGCGTCCGCGCCCGAACTCTACGACGGCGGCCTCCACCACATCGCCGTGTCCTGGGACGGCGCCTACGAACGCATCTACATCGACGGCCAACTCCGAATCACCCACCTCTACCCGATCGCCTCCCCGAACCTCGATCCCGCAACCGCGCTGCAAACCGTTCTCGGCCCCTCCTACGTCGGGATCATCGACGAACCAACCTTCTACAACCGGGCCCTCACCGACGCCCAGGTCACCGCCATCTACAACGCCGGCACCGCTGGAAAATGCGCCAACCCGCCAGCCGTCGCCGCCACCCTCAAACCGATGTACGGCCTCGAGACCCGCACCGTTGACCCCGACGGCAAGACCACCACCACCGGCTACACCGACCCGAACCCCGCGCATCAGATTGGCCCGCAATACGGGCTGCCAGTCACTGTCACCCAAGACCCCGGTGGGCTCAACTTGACCACCACCACAACTTATGAGACCCCCAGCGCCACAACCTGGCTGCGACCCGTGTCCAAGACCCTTCCTGAAGGCAACACCACCGACTACCGCCACTACTGCGGCACCAGCTCCAGCTGCGGGTCCGGCCAGCAGAACGGGGCGATCGCCAGCGCCTGTGGCATCACCGCCGGAGCCGCCCAATACGGTCTCCTCGCCGAGAAATCCGAACCCGCCCAAACCGCGGGAGGCCCCCGCCGGGTCCAGCAGTTCCTCTACGACTCCGCAGGTCGCACCGTCGGACGACGCGTCAACCTCGCCGCCGACATCGCTACCACCGCATGGCAATGCACCACCTACGACACCCTCGGGCGCACCACCCAACAGAGCTGGCCAGCCTTCAACGGCGCCGCCGCCCGCACCGCGACCTACACCTACAACCCCGCCACCCCCCTCGTCGCCTCCGTCGCGGACCCGACCGGGACCATCACCAGCGAAATCGACATTCTCGGGCGCCAGGTCTCCTACACCGACGCCACAGGCTGGCGCAGCGAATACACCTACGACAGCTACGGCCGACTCACCCAAACCAGGACCGGGCTCACCACCGCCAACCACACCACCACCACCAACACCTACAACGGCACCACCGGCGAGCTCTCCCAAGTCGACACCACCATCGGCTCGACGACCTACACCGGACACCTCACCTACCAAACCGACGGCCGCGTCGCCGCCGTCGACTACGCCCCCGGCACCGCGAAACGCGTCGACTACACCGACGACGCCAACGGCCACGCCACCGGGCTCGTCTACTCCAACGACAGCACCACCTTCTATACCGATGCCGCCACCTACACCCCGGCCGGTCGCCGCCAAAGCGCCCTCATCCAAACCACCACCGGGCTCATCGACCCCCACAGCGGCAACGACTTCACCTACGACGGCGCCGGACGGCTCACCACCGCCTACCTCGCTGGCAAGCAACTCGACATCAGCTACGCCAACAACCCCAGCTGCACCGTCACCAACGCCGGAGCCAACACCAACCGCACCAGCATCACCTCAACCATTGACGGCACCCCCACCACAACCAGCTACTGCTACAACGGCGCCGACCAACTCATCTCCGCCAGCGACACCACCACCGGAACCCTCACCTACGACAACCACGGCAACCAAACCACCGACGGCACCATCAACTACACCTGGGACTCCGCCGACCGCCTCACCACCGCCCAAACCGCCGGCGCCGGCAACACCATCACCTACACCCGAGACACCCTCGACAGACTCCTCACCCGCACCGAAAGCGCTGTCACCCGCCGCTACACCTACGCCGGCCGCACCGACACCCCCGCCGCCCTCCTCGCCACCAACAACACCGTCATCGAGGACTACATCAACCTCCCCGGCGGCATCCTCATCACCATCCCCAACACCGGCACAGCCACCTGGTCCTACCCCAACCTCCAGGGCCACCACTCCATCACCACCGACAGCAACGGCGGAGTCCAGTCCGGACCCGTCACATACGACCCGTGGGGCACCCCCTACGGGGCCGGCGGCAGCATCAATAACACAGCTACAAACGCGGATGTGGGTGCGTTCGGGCAAGCTGGCAAGCTCCAAGAATACGGAGCTCGGTCTGTCGTGGCGATGGGGGCGCGACCCTATTCCGACACCCGAGGCCGATTCCTCTCAGTGGACCCGATCGAGGGCGGATGCGCGAATCCGTACACATACGTGTTCGGAGATCCAATCAATAGCTCCGACACCAACGGTCGTAACGCTTGCCAAGAGTTCTACGGTATGCATATGAACCTAATTGACTTCATCAGTGGGCTGTCTACCGTCGCAATGGCGCTCAACCCGCCCACCACCCTTGTCTTGATTGTGAAGGCGATAGCGGAAACGGTGGTGCTCGACCAGGTTGGCGAGGCGACCGGCCACCCCGGGCTCGGATCTGGAGGCCGCCGCTCGTCGCTCGAGAGGTCGATCAGTCACATGGTGGGGCGGGGTCCGCTTGGCGCAAAGGACAAGGAGGTTCTCGGCGAGGCGTACGCACTTGGCCTCTTCACACCCGGAACGACTGCATACCTTGTGGGACAAACACAGTTCTATCTCTCCTGCTACACGGCGGGCTTGCCATATCCTGGTCACGACCGGGCCGGGCAGTATGGATAGCTGTAGAGGAGAATTACCGCAAAGCTCGGTGCCGTTGAAGCGGTCAGGTAGGCCTAGCATGCCCTGCGGAAACGTCGACGATAGGGGGATGGGTCAAGTGTCAAATGGTGTATCCGTGCCCGCACCACCTGTGGGCCGATTGATCAGCGCCTCGGGTCGACATTAAGTGCCCGGGCCAGAGTTGGAAGGCTGGTACAGTGATCCGTGGTTTCGGCATGAAGCACGTTGGTACTCGATTGGTGACCCGACCGGCCTTGTCCGAGACGGCGACCAGCAATCCATGGAGGAAGTGCCGCCGGGTCCGCCTCTAGGTGTGCCTAAACCTTACTTCGGCCGTCAGCCGGGATCCGATGGAGAGGACTTGCTAAGAGTCGGCGAGTCAGAGGTCCCCCCACCCGACTTATCTGACGACATCATGGACTGGCTGCGGTTTCCCTTTATTCAACCGTTCATAGTCCTATTCCGGTGGATTTTCCCTCGTGATCGATAGCGGCATACAGGCAGACCAGTGGGATGGGCAGCATTTCTGTATCCAGTTGAGATGGATTCTTGCTGGCCACTTGCGGGCCTGGAATGCGAGCAAGGTGCGCTCGCGCGCGTAATCCTTGAACTTGGAAACGTAGACGGAGGCATGCCTACGGAACGCACACCGATACGCCCCACAGACGGGGCGCTCCGCTCGTTGCGGACACTATTCGAATCGCTCGGCCACCGGCCACGCTCCGCCTTCGTCTGGTCCCAGGACGGTGCATCAGTCCTGCCAACATCTTGTCAACACGACCAGGCCAGCGTCCTGCAAGGGCGGGTCGTCGCAGGCAGGTATAGCCCATGTGCAGCTGAGCCCGGTAGAGCGTTTGACCGGGCGCGTTGCCAACGTGAGTCACCGTTAGCGCAGTTCCGATCGGTCTGGTGCTGCAGCTGAGAATTCGGGATCGAGGGCCAACAGCGCATGGATGGAAGGCGGACGTGCATGTACTCCGAGGGTGGTACGCCCCTCCGACACGATCTAATGCACACCGGAAGCGCCTCGACTCGTACGAGGCGCTTCGTCGCGTCAAAGACCAGCTCAAGACCCAATTCGTTGTAGAGCCGGGCCTTGGCGTCAGGGTCGGCGCCGGCCAGCACGTCACCGATGGGGCCTACCGCATCGACGAGCGCTCGGATGTCGGAGTCGTCGAGGACGCTTTGCGGCTGGGCAGCGGCGAGCTCCCGCTCGGCGGCGATCTTCGCGGCTCGCAGCTGTTGGATCCGAGGCCCGAGGGTGTCGGCGGGGGAGCCCTGCTCGATGGCGGCGACGAGGCGGTCGATCTTCTCGTTGGCGTCGTCGAGAGCCCGCCGGGCGGCCTCGGCTCGGGCGTCATCGGCCTCGGTCGGCCCCTGGGCCTCGTTCAGCGCAGCGACGGTGGCGTCGAGGTTGGCCGGGTCGAAGACGCTGGCGATCCACTCGTCGAGGGCGGGCACGACCTGGTCCTCGCGGAGGTAGATCGTGGCGGGGTGGTCGACCTTGTTGGCGAGGGCGTACTCGGCGGGCACCCGGCACCGGTAGTTGGCCCGGTCGTGGTTCCAGCTGCCCTGCATCCGGCCACCGCATGCGCCACAGCGGATCAAGCCTCGCAGCAGGTAGGTGTTCTTGCGACGGCTGACCCGACGAGCGGCCCGCTGCGACCCGGCGCCGGCCAGTTGCTGGGCCCGTGCGAAGACCTCGGGGTCGATGATCGGCTTGTGGCTGAGGTCGGTCGACCAGATCCACTCGTCGGATGCGTTCCAGCGGAGCTTGGTCTCGTGGCCGAGGGCGACGTCCTCGACGTCGATGAGGGTCTCGTCGCGGCGTTGTCGGTTCCAGACCTGGCGCCCGGTGTAGCGAGGGTTGCGGAGGATCGCTCGCACCGCGCTCTTCGACCAGGCGATGCCGGAGCGATGTGAGTTGCGCTTGGGGTCGGCGGCGCTCGGGCAGGGCACGCCGTCGCGGGTGAGCCCTTCGGCGATGGCGTAGAGGCCGGTGTCGTGGAGGTACTCGGTGAAGATCCGTTCGACGATCGGCGCAGTGGCGGGGTCGGGCTCGAGGTAGTGGAGGCGCTGGCCGTTGGCCGCCTTGCCCGGGTTGGGGTGGAGACCCCCGTCGGCGAGGCGATAGCCGTAGGGAGGGCGACCGCCGAGGAAGCGGCCCTCGGCCGCTTGGCTGGCCATTGCGGATCGGACCCGGATCTTGATGCGAGTGCGCTCGCCCTTGGACATGCCGCCGTAGAGGGCCATCACCATGTCGTGGGCGTCGGAGCCGGGGTCGACTGCGCCGCCGACCTCGGGCACCCACAGCTCGACGCCGTAGTGGGTGAGCACCGGGAACGTGAGCCCGAACTGGTTGCCGTAGAACGCTCGAGCTGGTTCGCCGATCACGACAGCGTCGAAACATCTGTCGGGATGCTTCAGGTCGCCGAGCAGCCGAGCCGCCTCGGGGCGACGCTTCCATGGCAACGATCGAGACTGGCCTATGTCGAAGTACTCGGTCACGACCTCGCCGGTCGACCCGATGAGCTGGGTCGCTCGTGAGAGCTGCCAGGCCTTCGAGCTCTCGGGATCTTGCTGGTCCTCGGTCGAGACCCTGCCGTAGAACGCGAATCGCTTCATCGCTGGCCGAGGCTACGCAAGGGGTACGACATCACGCGGCCTCTCGTCGCTGCTGGCCGGCGATCCGCTCGTGCTCGGCGCGAAGGATCCGCAGCAGCACGACAGCAGCGCCGGGACCGACCTTCGGAGGGTCGCCGGCGGGGACGAACTCGATCACGGGTGGCGAGGAGCTGGTCGACATGTGAGGACGATCCCGAACTGCGGTCCCGGCTTCGGTCCCGGATCCAGTCCCCATCGAGGAACCTCTCCGAATGAGGTGTCCAAGCGCCGACGAGCACCACAGCGACCCACGGGCCCCACCCCTGCCGTCGAGCAGCTCAGCCCGGAGGCCCACCTCACCCGAAGCCGTCCTCCGTCCACCAGGACCCGCGTACCTCTCCCAGGGGAGCCCTCCCTCCACTCGGCTCGGTCCCGGAAAAGACCACAGAACCAGCAAGACACGATTGCAACCCTTCGGGTTGCCCCGTGGCGCTCAGCCCGGCGCCGGTCGAACCGGCACGGGTGGGTGGGTCAGCGGCCGCGGGCCAGCGTGCGCCACAGCGACGATGCCACGTTCTCGACCAGGCACACGATCCCCACCAGCGGGAGCCCGTACATGGCCGGACCGATCCATCCGATGCCTGCCGTCGACGACGACGTCGTCGAGAAGCCCACGGCCGCGATCGCCGAGTAGGCGAAGAGCAGCACGAGCACGAACGCAAAGCTGGCCCAGTAGCGGAGGATGAACAGGGCGAGCACGACCGGCGCCGCCGAGAACGCGGCAAAGAGCGTGTACGCCCAGAACGCCGACCACCCCGTCGCCGGGATCCACGTGCCCGATGCGTTCCACCCGTGCCACATGACGATCTGCCCCATCGTGACCACGACCGCCGAGGTCACCCAGGGCAGCCAGCTGCGGGCCAGCATTGGCCGAGCCGGCGCCATCGGGTACCGATCCTTCATCTGATCTGCCATCGCCTTGGACCTCCGCCGGTCTCCTCGCGACACCATGGTCTCGCGTCGACGTCGACCGATCGGTGCAGTCCCGGAT
This sequence comes from Acidimicrobiales bacterium, assembly GCA_965279255.1. Classification (GTDB taxonomy): domain Bacteria; phylum Actinomycetota; class Acidimicrobiia; order Acidimicrobiales; family Acidimicrobilacustridaceae; genus CAMFLJ01. Next base: position 1,652,263 of record OZ257146.1, on the reverse strand, counting down.
CTGGTCCCGGTTTCGGTCCCGTCCCCTGGTCACAGCATCGCCGCCTCTGGAGAGCGTGGCTACTGAGCGGGTTTGGTCTGGGTGAGTCTCCGTTGATGTGGGATCTCGCCGAGACCGCGTTCGGGACTGCCTACGGGACCGTCTATCGCCATCGTCTCGTCGATCTCGAGGCGGGGGGTGGGCGTGGCGTGGATGCGGATGATGGGTGTCGAGTCGGTGGCGTATCACCGCTCGACGGTGATGGACCGCTCCGACGACCACCCGAGGGCGGCGCAGAGCTACTACTCGTCGAAGGGCGAGACCCCGCTGGTATGGGGTGGTGGGGGAGCGACCCGGCTCGGGCTCGACGGTCACGTCACCCCGGAGCAGTACGAGGACCTGTTCGGTCCCGGTGGCGCCCGGGACCCCCTGACCGGGCTCCGGCTGGCGACGACGAAGCGCCCGGGACTGGAGCTGGTGGTGTCGGCGCACAAGTCGGTGGCCGAGCTCGGGGTCATCGGCCGGGTGGAGGACATGCACGCCATCCTCGACGCCGAGACCGCCGGCACTCTCGAGTACCTGGAGCAGGTCACCCGAGAGCAGGGCGGCCGCCGGGGTCGGACAGCCACCCGCACGCCGACCTCGGGGATGACTTACGCGGTGACCCGCCACGCCACCTCCCGGGCCGGTGACCCGAACCCTCACGATCATGTCCTGATCGCCAACGTGGTGGAGATGCTCGACGACCGAGGCGGATGGAAAGCCGCCGACACCGCGCTGTGGCGTGAGCACCTGCATGCTGCCACCGCGTTCGGGCGCGTCCGGTCCGCCCAGGTCGCCGTGGAGCTCGGATACGGCATCCAGGCCGACAGCGGCCGGTCCGGCCGTCTCGGCCACTGGGCCATCGCCGGCATCCCCGACGAGGCCATGGCCATCCACTCGAAGCGCTCCGACCAGATCGACGCAGCGCTCGGTGCCGGTGCCGAGACGGCCTACAGAGAGCGGGCCATAGCGGCGCGCCGCACCCGCACCGCCAAGAACCACGAACCGGTCGACGACCTCGTCGAGCGGTGGCGCCGAGAGCTGACCGCCCGAGGCATCGACATCGGGTCGATCAACGCCACCGTCCACGTGCAAGGACACCGGCGCATTACCGGCAACCTCGACGACATGGCGTTGGACCGCCTCGCCGGCAGGCTGCTCGAGCCCGACGGCCGCCTGGCGGCGGACAAGGTGTTCTCCCGTCGAGATGTGGTCGTGGTCGCCGCGCCGTACCTGTTCGGTCTCGACCCGGGTGTGCTGGATGATCTGGTCGACCGGGTTCTGCTCCATCCCTCGGCAGTCGAGCTGGAACCCAACGTCTCCGGGCGGGATGCGGCGTACGCGCCTCGGTGTGTGATCGACACCGAACGTGCGATCGCCGAGAAGGCCCGGCATCGTCATCAGCTCGACACCGCTCCGGTGATCCCGACCACCGTCGTGGACGGCGCGCTGCGTCGCACCGAACGCGCCAACGGGCTGGAGCTGACCGAGTCCCAACGCCGAGCAGTCCGGGGGGTGTGTGCCTCCGGGCGGAGCCTGGATGTGATCATCGGCGTCGCCGGTGCCGGCAAGACCACCGCTCTGAGTGCGGTCCGCGAGGCGTGCGAGCTCGACGGCCGTCGGGTCATCGCCGCCGCCACCTCGGGGCAGGCGGCCCGCACGGTCGGAGAGGACACCGGCATCGAGTCGTACACCGTCGCCTCGCTGGCCCACCGCCTCCGCACCGACACCATCACCCTCGACTCCAAGAGCGTGGTGATCCTCGACGAAGCGGGGATGACCGACGACCGTGACCTGCTCAACCTCATCGATCAGACCTGGTTCGCAGGAGCGAAGCTGATCCTGGTCGGCGACGACCGCCAACTCTCCGCCGTCGGCCCAGGCGGCGGGCTCCGAGCCCTGGCCGAGCGCTACCACGCCAGCCTCTGGGAACTATCCGAGAACATCCGCCAACCCGACCTCGGCGAACGCGTCGCCCTGGCGGAGCTGCGCTCCGGGACCGTCGAGCATGCCGTCCACTGGATGGACCGCAACCAGCGCATCGTCACCGCTCCCGACCGCCCCGAGCTCTACGGGGCCGTCGTCGACGGGTGGCTCGCCGATCTCGACCTCGGCAGCAGCACGCTCATGCTGGCCTGGAAACGCAACACCGTCGCCGCCCTCAACCAACTCGCCCGCACGGCCTACACCGACCGGGGCTGGCTCACCGGTCCTGAGATCACCGCCCCCGGCGGCACGCCATACCGAGCCGGCGATCGAGTCGTGGCGCTCGCTCGGCTCGCCGAGGATGTGCCCACCTCGCAGACCGGCGTGGTCGGGCCGGTCGATCAGAGCAGCGGCTACGTCCACGTCGACTTCGACAACGGAGCCAGCTACAAGGTGCCGATCAGCCGCATGGGTGCTGATGAGATGGCTCACGGCTACGCAGTGACGGTCCATCGCGCTCAGGGCGCGACCGTCGACACCACCCACACCGTCGAGGACGGTGGCGGCCGAGAACTCGCCTACGTCGCCAACAGCCGCGGCCGTCATCGCAACACCGTCTACGTCGAGGCCGACAACCTCGAACAGGCCATCGAAGACCTCACCCAGAGCTGGGCCACCGAGCGACGCCAGCGATGGATCACCGACAGCCTCGACCGACGTCAGGCTCCGCCACCCGCCCGAGACATCCCAGACGGCCCGGACCTCGGGATCGAGCTCTGAACCAGGCCCTCATGGGTGGGAGCGGCGCTGCCTACCGTTGCCGGATGGACGCAACTCCGAGGCAGCAGCGGCGACACGACGAGCGGTGGCAACACGAAGTACTCGATGGCCTCGCCCGACTCCACGCGGTGATGCACGACATCTCGGACGGGGTCCAGAAGCTCGTCGCTCTACTCCAAGACCTCGACCGGCCGGCACCCACCCCCGCAACGGAAGCGGCCCCCACACGGCTCCTCTTCTCGGTCGATGATCTGGCTGAACTCCTCGGCGTCACCTCCTCCACGATCCGCGGTCTCCGGCCGAATGGGCAAGGTCCGACGGTGACCAAGATCGGCCGTCGTGTCTTCTTCCGTCGAGAGGATGTCGAGCATTGGCTCCAGGAGCAGCGGATGCCCGTCGCGGAAGTCGCCGGAGCATGGAGGGACAGCTGGCTACCAGGCCGGATCGGCTCCTCAGTCCAGCGCAGCTCGGAGCGGCCCGACTACTGCACCGGATCACACACGGAGCCGCTCTCCGCATCGCGGTACAGCGGTCGAGCGATCTGTCGAGTGTGCCGAGACGACGTCCTGGTCAACCGCGACGGTCGGCTGCGGAAGCACCACCGACGAGGCTGGTGACCTGGTTCGGTGTCCGTGATGTCTCGTCGAGGTCGCATCACTCCAGCGGGGGTATTCGACCCTTCTCGGCCGGTTTCCCTGTCGTGTGGTGACCGCTGGCCACACACCGGCCGTGTCGTCGCGAACCCACGCCAGCCGACCCCGTCGACCGGTATGGTCTCTACGAAATCGGGCGGCATCTGAGCCGCCCGATCAGCGGCTCACCAGCCGCAGCCCTCGGGTGGAGGCGCGCAGTCCACCCCACGTGTACCGGCTCCAGCCGACGATCCGTGGGGTACCCAAATGACGCACGCTCCTCGAACACCCGACTATGCTCACGAACAACTGTTCGATCCGATTGCCGTCGAGCGTGGTCCGCTCGACGCCGAGTTCCATGGATGTAGTTTGACCTACGTGACTTCCTCCGATGGCCTCACCGTCGCCGGTCTCTTCGCCGGAATCGGGGGGATCGAGCTGGGGCTGAGCCGACATGGCGGCCACGCGGAGCTTCTCTGCGAGGTGTGGGAGCCGGCCCACCGAGTGCTGGCCGAGCGATTCTCGGACGCCTCTCTCGTCGAGGATGTAAGGGATCTCCGTTCGCTGCCGAAGGTGGACCTCGTCTCGGCCGGATTCCCCTGCACCGACCTCTCGCAAGCAGGGATGATGAGCGGGATCAAGGGTGAGGCATCCGGACTCGTCGGTGAGGTGTTCCGTCTCCTCAAGCGACCGCGAGCGCCGATGCTGCTGCTCGAGAACGTCCGGAACATGCTCGTTCTCGATGGCGGGGCCGCCATGCGGTACCTCACCAGCGAGCTCGAATCGCTCGGTTACCGATGGGCCTACCGACTCGTTGACTCCCGATTCACGGGCGTGCCGCAGCGCCGTCAGCGCGTCATCTTCCTGGCGTCACGCACAGTCGATCCGCGGCGTGTGCTCTTCGCCGACGATGCAGGCGAGCCCCAGGCCGGTCACTTCGCCGACGACGTCTTCGGCTTCTACTGGACCGAAGGACTCAGAGGGCTCGGCTGGGCCCAGGATGCGATCCCGACGCTCAAGGGTGGGTCGACGATCGGGATTCCTTCCCAGCCCGCCATCTGGAACCGGGATGCCCCGCTCGGTCAGCGGATCGTGCTGCCGGACGTCGACGAGGCCGATGAGCTGCAGGGATTCCCGCGTGGGTGGACCAGGCCAGCGCAGGCGGTCGCCGCGAGGAAGGGCACCCGGTGGAAGCTCACCGGCAATGCGGTGACCGTCGGTGTCTCGGCCTGGTTGGGTTCTCGTCTCCAGAACCCGGGGGAGCCGATCCTCGACGGAGCGCCGGTCAAAGCCGGCGACCGTTGGCCCACGGCCGCCTACGGCGCCAAGGGCAAGGTGTGGGCGGTCAACGTCTCCATGTGGCCGACGCACGAGCCGTACCGTCACCTGAGCGATGTCGTCGATCTCTCCGCGGCCCAGCAATTGTCGGCTAGGGCGGCGGCAGGCTTCCTCGAGCGGGCACGGCGCGGCAACCTGCGCTTCGTCGACGGTTTCCTCGATGACGTCGAGGAGCACGCCGCCTACATGGCCGAGGAGCTCTCCGTCGCCTGACCCTCTGAAGTCCGGGCGCCCGCCGGCCTCGTCGGAGGTCGTGAGGCGACGGATGGAGCGGCAGGCGCGTCGGGACACGAAGGCCGAGTTGGCAGTCCGCAGAGCAGTGTGGCGGCGCGGCCTCCGTTACCGAGTCGACCTCGCTCCGCTGTCTGGCTCGAGACGGCGGGCCGACCTCGTCTTCACCCGGGCAAAGGTCGCAGTGTTCGTCGACGGCTGCTTCTGGCACGGCTGCCCGATCCACGCCACGGCCCCGAAGTCGAATGCCGAGTGGTGGGCGGAGAAGCTCGCCGCCAACGTCCGGAGAGACCGCGATACCGATGAGCGCCTGGAGGCTGCAGGCTGGCTCGTAGTGCGGGTCTGGGAGCACGAGGACCCGGAGGAGGCCGCCGGGCGGATCGTTGCAGCGGTCGACGCGCATCGAGGTCGAGCGTCCCCGGCCCCCTGACGCCCGGCCGCTAGCTTTCGGCGGGTGGAGGGCCCTCAGATCCTGGCGCAGACGTTGTCCGTGCCTGCGGCAACCAGAACCCAGGACCCGTCGATGTGGCAGTACCACTCCCGTGGAGCCCGCCACTCGCTGGCCTCTTGTTGGGGCGTCCTCTACGACCTTCTGGTCCACTCGGCGTTGCTCCGGGACCACGTGACAACCGGGAAGGTCGTGTTCGGCCTCGACCACCGCATGCACGACTACCAGGCCAACCGGTCGAAGAACCTGGACCTGGTCATCGCCCGACCGAATGAGGGCGGATGGACCAAGAAGCGTCGACCGAGACACTTCTCACAGCTTCCCGGCGATTTCGACATGCACCTCACGGAGAGCCAGCTCGCCGAGCTCACCGCCCTGCCTGACCCAGTCGAGGGCGAGGTCGGCGCCGTTCATCTCGCGCTCGAGGCGAAAGCCTGCATGACGGCTTTCACCAAGTCATACCCGAGGTTCTACGACGAGCTGAACTCCTCTCACGCCGTGATCCACGGGTCGTCCAATCGGGCTCTCGCTGTTGGCCTCGCCATCGTGAACGTCGCCCCCGAGTTCCTCTCACCGGTCGGGAAGCTGAACAGGCACCACCAGCCCCAGGACGCGCTCGGTGCCATGGCCAAGGTCGAACAGCTCCCGCGCCGGTCGGGGGACGAGGGCGTCGGATACGACGGTCTCGGGATCATCCTGCTCGACCTGCGGAACGACGGCAGCCCGGTCACGGTCCCGACCGAGCCGCCGGTGCCGATGAACTACCAGTACGACCGGATGATCCTGCGGATCGCAAACGAGTACGACGTTCGCTTCCGCGGCGCCTGACGTTCCTATGGTCGAGCGAGCGGACTTCGTCCGCCCTGACTACGCGACCTCGGGGGAGTGGGGTGAGGTGGGTTCGCTCGCAGACCGGCTGGTTGCGCACCTCAATGCGCCTCGCATCGCCGCGCAGATTGCGGACGCGAACCAGCCTGGCCGATCGAGCGCAGCGGTCCAGACGGTCTTCCTCCGTGAAGCGGTGGCACTGGGCTTCACGGACGAGCGCAAGGGGCTGTTCAGCTCCTACGACTCTGCGCTGCGTCCCGACTACTTCAAGCGGGTCGGCAACAGCGGCGTGATCCTGGAGGTCGAGCGAGGTAAGTCCACGATCAACAACATGGACTTGCTCGATCTGTGGAAGTGCCACATCTGTGAGCACGCCGACTACCTGTTCCTCATGGTCCCTTCGGAGCTCCGTCAGAACCCGAACATGAGTCCGAGGCGTGAGTTCATCGCGGTGCGCAGACGTCTCGCCACCTTCTTCATGCCCGGCAACTACACGAATGTCCGTGGTCTCGTGCTCGTCGGCTACTGAGTCGATGCCCGTCCGGCGCCGGACGAGCGCGTAGCGTCGGAGGCCGTGCCGGAAGAGACCTGGAGTGACTTGGCCCCCGATCCGGCGATGCTCGTCGCTCTGGACGCAGCCGACGCCGGCGGAACGCGGATCGCCGCATTGGATGGCCCCGCTCCTGCAAAGGGTCAGTGGAGTAGTCGGTTGGCTGATGCGGCGGCGGCCATGGTGGCTTCGGAAGTCCAACGGCACGCGGCCTTCCGCGGATTCCAGGTCCGACCCGTCGACGGCGGACCGGCCGAGCCACTCACATTCTCGGCTGCCGGCCAGGAGAAGAAGGTCGATGTTGTCGTGTCCTCACTCGTGGCAGGCCTTCAGGTCGGATTCTCGCTGAAGGGCATGAACTTCCGCGATCGGACATCCCTCAACTTCGATCACAACCTGACTGGTCGTACCTACGAGCTCCAGGACGAGCTGTCAGTCATCCACAAGTACCAGCCGGCCGCCTTCTTGGTCGCGCTCTACTTTCTGCCGGTGGGCGCTGTGAACGACAAGAGGACGGACCAGGCCCCTTCGTCGTTCGCTCGAGTGGTGCAGCACCTGCGTGCGAGAACAGGAAGGCTGGATCCGATGTTGCCGAGCCAGATGGATCGAGCCGACTTCGCTGCAGTTGGCCTGTACTCGCCAGGGGACACTGAGCAGATCGGCGATTTCAGGTATCGCGATGACCTGCCGAGGGGCGTCGTCCGTTACTTCGACGTCTTGGAGGATCCGCCTCGAAGAGGGCGTCCAAGGCTTGCGACCACAATGAGTCTGGGCGAGCTTGTCGAACGAATTGCAGCTCGCGCTCGACCGACGGAGGCATCGATCTCCTGGGCGGAGCCCGAGTAGTGGGTGTGGTCTGCTCAGCACTCATCATCCCGCGTGTGACTCTGGGCGCCGAGCGGTGGAACCTCCTCGCGACCATTCGACAGCCCGTCATGCCATCGACGCATCGGCGAGTGGATCTCCATGGAACGACGGGTGTCGTCCCCCTCGGTCAGAGGGCTCGCTGGTCGGAGCCGCCGGCTCCTGACCGGCAGGAGTCGCCCAGGATTGGGACGGCAGCGAAGAGAGGCACAGGCGATGACCGTCCTTGACGCGCTCTTTGACCACGCCACAGATGAGGCGACGTATCAGTACACGCTCTCCACGCTCAAGCCTTCGTGTGTGCGCAGCGACCTCGTTGCCGGACTGGCTGAAGTGCTGTCGCGTGCAAAGTCCGATCCAGATGTGACGGCAGACCTCCTCGAGGTGGCGGGCTGGTCCACGGCGGTCGCAGACCTTCGCAAGGGTCGGATCGCGGTCCGCCGTGGCGACTTTGCCGAGGCGCTTGCCGCCGAGGCGTGTGAGGTTCTCGATGGCCGGCTAGTCCCGGTCCGCAAACTGCGGTTCCAGATCGACCCAAACCAGACACTTCCGGGCGGCGATGTGGTCGGCTTCGTTCTCGACGAGGAGACGGACGAGATCGACGACCTTGAGTTCATCGAGGTGAAGTACCGGACGGTGCCGGGGCACGACTTGGCGGTGGACGCACACGACCAGCTGGCACTCGATCGCGACCGGGGTTATGCGACGACGATCAAGTTCCTGGCCAGCCGCCTACATGAGACGAATCCTGAGCTATACGAGGCGTTCATCCGGTTCCTGGGCAAGCGGGATGTGAAGGACAGCTGGCACACCGTTGCTCTTTCGTACGACGCCTCCAACTGGAGCGACTCGATTGCAGAGAACCTGGATGACTTGGAGAGCCACCTTCCAGAGCTGTGGCTTCGCCTCTTCCCATTTGACAAGGCCATTGACCTGATCGAAGAGGTCTATGGCGAGCTGCTCTGGGATGTGCTGGACGATGCCTGATCCGATTCTCGATCTGCTTGAGCTCCCGCGGTTCCGAAACGAGCTGGCCCAGATTGGTGCTCGCGCAGCGCTGGCGGCTCTTCAGCAGGAGTCCTCCATCGAGTGGCGCTATCGAGCAGAGCGAGTGGTCCGGAACCTCACTGCCGTCAGCGAGGTGCTAGCGGAGACCGCCGATGGCAGTCAAGAGCCAGGGACTTCGGCCGCATCGTTGACGGTCGCGCGAGCGTGGGAGAACCTTGCAGCGCTCGGCGAGCGCGTGGACCGTTCCACCGCCTTGATCAATGCGTCGCTCGCCTACGAACGGGCTGGCTACCAGGCCAACGCGGCATGCCTGGCGCGTTTGGCGGTGCCGCAGACGCGATGGACCTCTGAGCCGAGCTTCGATGGCCTGGTCAGCGCGTTTCTGCAACGGCTGTTCGTCAGGGTCATCGCTCTGCAGCCGCGATTGACTGGTTTCCCGGACGCCGATGAGCTGACGAGCGACGACGAGATTGACCGACGAGCTGCGTATGCGGTGACGTCGATCGCTCTGTCGGAGGCCGCGTCCTACTTCTTGACCGGCGATCAATCGCATGTCGACACCGCCAATCGGTACCTCGCACTCGCAATGGCAGGCCTCGGCCAGAGCGGGGACTCGGTCGCGTACAACACCGTCGCTGGTGTCCGAGCGGTGCTCCCCGTGATGACTCAGCGGTCGACCTGGAGTCACCTCGGAGGGCTGAGTACCTCGCCGAGATGGCACAGGTACCTCAGGGTGTTGGCGCGGGGTCTCGGCGAGGATGTTCTGGAGAGCCGGTCCATTTCAGAGCTCTGGCCGTCGCAGCAATCAGCACTCAGGGGTGGCCTGTTGGCGTCCCACGACAGCGTGGCAATCCGAATGCCGACGAGTGCGGGCAAGACTCGGGTTGCAGAGCTAGCGATCGTTCACTCCCTCGTCACCTCCCCAGGCTCGAAGTGCGTGTACATCGCCCCGTATAAGGCGCTTGCGAACGAGATCGAGCAGTCGTTCTCCAATCTGTTTCATGACCTCGGCTACGGCGCATCGACAGTCCCAGGCGGCTATGACCAGGATGAGATGGGCGAGGAGCTTGCGGCAACTGATGACGTATTGGTGCTCACGCCAGAGAAGCTCGATCTGCTCTTCCGATTGAGATCGGACCTACTCGACAAGGTCTCCCTAATCGTCATCGACGAAGGCCATATCGTCGCGGATCGCCAGAGAGGCCCGAAGTTCGAGCTCCTCGTGTCCCGCCTGCGCCGACGGATCCCCGAGGCGCGGTTTCTGATGATGTCCGCGGTGGTCCCTGACGCAACGCTTGCTGACTTCGCGACCTGGCTGGGGGGCAACGACGGCCGGTCCATTTCGACGGACTGGCGCCCGTCACTGCTACAGCACGGACGACTCGACTGGGATGGCAGAAGCGGAACGCTGCGATTCTCCGAGGAGGAAAGGTCGGACGGGGGACTGGAGTTCATTCCCAATCTCATTAGGCAGACAGAGTTTGAGCACGTCGCCGAAGAGACAGGCCGGGTTCGGCGCCCGAAGTTCCCGCGCGACGGGAACAAGGGCGAGGTTGCCGCGGAGGTCAGCTATCGCTTTGCGTCACTTGGGCCGGTGCTCATCTTCGCCATGCAGACCGATTGGGCTGAGTCCGCAGCGTCGGCTCTCTTGCGACGGATCAAGCTGGCAGAGCTCACGAACGAGGTTGTCCCGCCAGTATTCGGCCTTCGACGAGACGGCCGATCCCTTGCTGTCGCATCCGAATGGCTAGGTGAGGACCACCTGGTGACAGAGCTGCTGCGACGCGGGATCGCCTTCCATCACGGCCGGCTTCCTGACGCAGTCCGCAGGGCGCTAGAGGACGACTTTCGGGCCCGTCGGCTGGGTGTGCTGGTCGCCACCAGCACGCTTGCCCAGGGTGTGAACCTGCCTGTTCGAACGGTAGTCATGCACAGCTGCCGTAGTCGCGAGTCGGACGGTTCCCAGCGGATCCTCTCAGCCCGCGAATACTGGAACATTGCAGGCCGCGCAGGCAGAGCTGGCTCTGAGACCGAGGGGACGGTCGTTCACATCACCTTGACGTCATATGACGTGGACGACTTCAAAAAGTACGCAAGGCAAAGAGCGGACGTGGAGCGAGTGGAAAGCGCGCTCCACCGCATGCTTAGAGACCTTGTGGGCGAGCGCATCAGCTCAGACGACGCTTCCCGACAGCTCGATGCCGACCTACTCGCGCTGCTCGTTGAGGAGAGCGATGGGGTGCTCGATGAAGATCGTCTCTCCGATGCTCTCTCGTCCAGCTTGTTTCGAATCCAGGCGATTGAGACGCAGACTCCGATCGAGCCATTGATCGGCGTGATGACATCGACAGCCCGCCGGATCAGCACCGAGGTACCTGACCTTGATCGGCGTCGTCTGTTCGCTGAAACGGGGCTTGCCTCCCGCAGTTGCCAGACGATCGCGAATCACGTAACGGCCAACTCCTCTGCCGTCGAAACGCTGCTGGGCCGAGATTCCGGCGAGCACGATGAGCTTGTGGATCTTGTGCTGGATGGCCTTGCTGAGGTGAGCGAGATGGAGTCGCGATCTGCCGTCCCGGTGGACACGCGGGAGCTTCTCTCCATGTGGCTCAGCGGAGATCCCGTCAAGGCGATCTGCGATGACCTCGATGTCGAGGATCCGCAGGAGGTCACGGAGTACATAGAGGACGCTTTCAACTACCGCTTGCCGTGGGGGGTATCCGCCTATCTCAGAATTGGTTCAGCGTTGACCAACACGCCGCTGGCACCTCGGATCCCGGCGAACCTTGCAGGCATGATCAAGTACGGCGTGCCGTCCCCCGAGGCGGCATGGGCAATGAGCGCAGGCGTTGCGTCACGCAGTGCCGCCAAGGCCGTAGCCGACGAGTACTACAGGACGGCAGGGATCGGAACCGTCACAGAGTTCCGACGGTGGCTCGGTCGGCTTGATCCGGATCTTGTTGCCGAGCGCCTCGGGCTCGCCGGGGCGGAGCTTGAGTCGACCGCAAAGGCGATCCTGAAATCCCAGCCGAACGACTACCTGACAGCGCTCGATACCACTGGCGACCTCCTTCCGCTGCAGGCGACTTGTCGGTCTGTTCGTTCAGCGGTCGAGTCCGGACTCATCTACGAGGTGGAGGTCGGGGACCTGTTGGACGTCGAGCGCGATCGGGACAGCCGGCTCAATCGCAACGCTGTTGTCATCTCGGTTGGTGGAGCCAGGCTTGGCTATCTACAGGCTGATGCTGCGCGTGCCCTCGGCCCCGAACTTGACGCGGGCTTGGAGGTCGCCGCAACCGCGGTTGACATCAGGATGGTTCCCGGTGAGCCCATCGACGTTGTTGTGGACGTGCATAGGCGCGACAGCTGAGACGGCTGGCCACCGGCCCAGGCGGTCCGCGGAAGTCGCGCCCGTGTCCATGGGCGGGGGCTTGGCAGCAGTTCTGCCCCCAGATCGCACGGCCGCTCCACATCAAGCGAGGGAAGCGGCGCAGGGCCGTCGGATCCCGGTCTACGGCGGAGCGGTCCTCATCGGCGCAGGTCCCGCCGGCCGTCGGTGTGGGTGCTCCGGCGTCCTATTTCAGCAGGAGCTCGCCGCTGAGCCTCGGAGTGTGTTCTGGGTTGGCAACGCCCCTCCGACACCACGAAAGCCCAGGCCAGCGGCCTGGGCTTCGTTCGTTCTCCGGCGAGTTCCGGCCCGACCGCTGACGGCCACCACCGGGGACGTCAGCCGGGTGAGTCGCAGCTGACGTCGGTGATGTGCACGACGGCTCGGCCGGCTTCGTCGCTGGCGGCGAGGTCGACGAGGGCGTGGATGCGCCAGTCGTGGTCATCGGCGGGGTCGTCGAGGATCTGCTGGACCGACCAGCAGCCGGGGTGCTCGACCGGGTGCTCGTCGACCAGGAGCAGGGCGGGGTTGCGGGCGTCGGAGTCGATGCCGAGGGTGCCGTGCTCCTCGAAGTACGGGGCCATCGCGTCGAACCAGCGCCGGGCGTTCCACCCGTCGTCGCCGTCGAGCGCCTCCAGTTCCTGCCACTGCCGGGTGCCGATGAGCTCCACCCGCTGGAAGAGGGCGTTGCGGACGAGCACGGTGAACGCCCGGCGGTTGGCCGTGAGGGCAGGCGGGGGCAGGTCGACGGGAGGGGCGTCGACCCTGCTGGCGTGCTCGGCGCTCGGGTCGCGCAGCTCTTCCCATTCGTCGAGCAGGCTGGAGTCCACCTGGCGGACCAGCTCGCCCAGCCACTCGGTGAGGTCGACGAGCTCGTCGGTCTTGGCGTCCTCGGGCACCGTCCGCATGAGGGTCTTGTAGACGTCGGACAGGTAGCGCAGGACGGCGCCCTCGGAGCGGGCGAGGTTGTAGAAGCGGATGTAGTCACCGAAGTCCATGGCCCGTTCCCACAGGTCCCGGGCGACGGACTTGGGGGAGAGGGGGTGCTCGGCCACCCACGGGTTGCGCTCGCGGTAGACGTCGAACATCGGCTCGAGCAGGTCGGCGAGCGGCGTGGGCCACGTGATCTCGTCGAGTGCCGCCATCCGCTCGTCGTACTCCATGCCCTCGGCCTTCATCGCCGCCACCGCCTCACCCTTCGCCTTGAACAGCTGGGCGCTCAGGATCTGGCGGGGGTCGTCGAGCACGGCCTCGATCACCGACACGGTGTCGAGCACGTAGGTGTCGGACTCGCGGTCGAGCAGGTCCAGCGCGGCCAGGGCGAACGGCGCCAGCGGCTGGTTCAGGGCGAAGGTCTGCTGGAGGTCGATGGTGACCCGCACGGTGCGACCGAAGTCGTCCGGCTGGTCGAGCTCCTCGAGCACCTCGGCGTCGAGGAGCGAGGCGTACAGCTCCGCGGCACGGGCCACGTGCTCGGCCTGCTTGGCTTCCGGCTCGTAGTTCTCCGTGAGCAGGTGGTGGAGTGCCGCCCGACCGTCGCCAGGCCGGTCGAGCACGTTGAGCAGCATCGAGTGGCTCACCGTGAAGGAGGACGTGAGCGGTTCGGGTGGCGCGTTCACCAAGCGCTCGAAGGTGGGCTCGCCCCACGACACCTGCCCGAGGGGCGGCTTCTTCTTCTGGATCTTGCGGACCTTCTTGTCCTGCTCGGTCCTCGCCGCAGCCTTCGCGGCCGCCTTGTGGTTCTCGATGACGTGGTCGGGGGCGAGGGCGATGACGGTGCCCATCGTGTCGAAGCCGGCCCGCCCGGCCCGGCCACCGATCTGGTGGAACTCCCTCGCGCTGAGCAGGCGGGTCGAGGTGCCGTCGTACTTGGCGAGGGCGGTGAAGACCACGGTGCGGATGGGCACGTTGATGCCGACGCCGAGGGTGTCGGTGCCGCAGATGACCTTGAGCAGCCCGGCCTGGGCCAACCGCTCCACCAGGCGCCGGTACTTGGGCAGCATCCCCGCGTGGTGGACGCCGATGCCGTGGCGCACGAACTTGGCCAGCGTCTTGCCGAACCCGGGGGCGAAGCGGAACCCGCCGATGAGCTCGGCGATCTCGTCCTTCTCGGCTCGGGTCAACAGGTTGACGCTCATCAGCGCCTGGGCCCGCTCGACGGCCGAGGCCTGGGTGAAGTGCACGACGTACACGGGGGCCTGGTGGGTGGCCAGCAGCTCCTCGAGCACCTCGGTGAGCGGCACCATCCGGAACTGGTGGACGAGGGGGATGGGGCGGGTGGCCGAGCGGACCACGGCCACGGGCCGGCCGGTGCGCTCGGGCAGCGTCTCGGTGAACCGGGTGACGTCGCCCAACGTGGCCGACATCAGGATGAACTGGGCGTCGGGGAGCTCGAGCAGCGGGACCTGCCACGCCCAGCCACGGTCGGGGTCGGCGAAGAAGTGGAACTCGTCCATGACGACCTGGCCGACGTCGGCGGTGCGGCCCTCGCGCAGGGCGAGGTTGGCGAGGATCTCCGCGGTGCAGCAGATGATCGGGGCATCGGGGTTGACCGAGGCGTCGCCGGTCAGCATGCCGACGTTGTCGGCCCCGAACGTGGCCGACAGGTCGAAGAACTTCTCCGACACCAGGGCCTTGATGGGTGCGGTGTAGTAGCTGCGGCGCCGATCGGCCAGCGCGGAGAAGTGGGCGGCGACCGCGATCAGGCTCTTGCCGGACCCGGTGGGCGTGTCGACGATGACGTGCGACCCGGCGACGATCTCCAGGAGCGCCTCCTCCTGGTGCGGATACATCGTGAGGCCGCGGTCCTCGACCCACCCGAAGAACGCGTCCATGACCGCGTCAGCATCGGGTGGCGTCGGGATGAGCTGGCCCAGGTCGGTCACCTCGGCAGCGTAGGAGGCCCGGCCGTGGTGGCGATCCGCTGTCATCGTGGGGAGGTCGAGCGACCTGACGCTGGGCCCGGACTGCTGGGACTGCGGCCCGGGACGGCGACCTACGCTCGCCGCTCGTGACCCCAGCACGCGACACGCTCTCGGCTCGGGAGGCCCGACGGTTGGCGATCGCCGCGCAGGGCCTCGATCGTGCCCGTCGGCCGGGAAACGCGAGCAGAGCCCGGGTGCAGGCCGCGGTCGAGCGGCTGGGCGTGCTGCAACTCGACGCGGTGAACGTCCTGGCCCGCACGCAGTACCTCGTGTTGTTCGCTCGTCTCGGTCCGTTCGACCGTGACCACCTCCACCGGCTCGCGGGTCAGCGGGGGCCGCTGTTCGAGTACTGGGGCCACATGGCGTCGGTCCAACCAGTGGCGCTCCATCCGTTGCTCCGTTGGCGGATGGACCGGGGCGGCAGCTACGGAGAACAGCCGGCGCACGCGGCGCGCATCGCCACCTGGGCGAGCGAGCACGCCGACTACATCGACGCGGTTCTCACCGAGGTCGCCCGACGCGGGCCGCTGTCGGCGGCGATGCTTGACGAACCACGCCGTCGCGACGGCGAGTGGTGGGACCGGCGCAGCGTCGGCCGCCAGGCCCTGGAGCACCTCTTCGAGCGCGGGCAGCTCGCCGCATGGCGGACGCCGTCGTTCGAGCGCGTCTACGACCTCCCGGAACGCACGCTTCCCGCCGAGATCCTGGCCGCACCCACACCGACCGCCGAGGACGCCCGGCGAGGGTTGCTCAGCGTCGCCGCCGACGCCCTCGGGGTGGCCACCGTTCGCGACCTCGCTGACTACTTCCGCATCCGCACCGCTGAAGCAAAGACGGGCGTGCGTGAGCTCGTGGAGGCCGGGGAGCTGATCCCGGTCGACGTCGAGGGGTGGTCCGAGCCCGGCTACGTCCGTCGACGAGTGGCGCCCACCCGCCCTCGGCGTACCCACGCCACGCTCCTGTCGCCCTTCGACTCGCTCATCTGGGACCGTGCCCGCACCGAGCGGCTGTTCGGGTTCACGTACCGGATCGAGATCTACACACCGGCGACCGAGCGCCGGTACGGCTACTACGTCCTGCCCGTCCTCCTCGGCGACCGGCTGGTGGGCCGACTCGACCTCAAGGCCGACCGGCAGGTCGGCGCCCTGCGAGTGCTCGCCTCTCACGCGGAGCCGGGCGTGGACCCCGACGAGGCCGCCGTCGCGATCGCGTCCGAGCTCGAGACGATGTCGACCTGGCTGGGGACCGACCACATCGTGGTGACCGATCGCGGCGACCTCTCTCCCGCTCTCACCTCGGCCGTCGAACACAACAACCGCCACTGAGCCGGAGCGCGCCGACGAGCGCGCCTCGACCCCGCCGCCGGCGTCACGAAGGTGTCCTACCCGTCAGCGTGGGGTGACGGTGCTCGTGCTGGGATCGACGGTCGAGGTGCTCGCGGCGCCGGGCGCAGGGGTGCTGGAGGTCGTCGACCTCGGCGTCGCTGTCGAAGTCGTGGTCGACGAGGTGCCCGTTGGATCAGGGGCGGGAGCCGTCGTCGGATCGGTGATCGACGTGGTGGGGCCCGTCGTGTCCGTCGTGTCCGTGCTGTCGGGGGAGACGGTCGTGGTGGTCGTGGTCGAGGTCATGCCGGTGGAGGTCGGGAGGCTCGTCGGCGACGGTGTCCGAACCGCGAGGTAGAGGTAGCCCAGCACGAGGAAGGCCACGAACATCAGCAGCGTCGATCGCCGGACGAGGACTCGGGAGCTGATCGGCCGGGCGAGCTGCTTCCAGATCGAGCTCGACGTCACGAGGGCTCCGTCGTCGCCTCGGTCAGCGGGGCCGCCACGATGCCGGCCTGCTGCAGCGCGGAGGCACAACGGAACCGCAGCTCCCGGCTGACATCGAACTGCCGGCCCGGCTGGGTGCGCACGACCAGCCGGAGGCGCACGTAGCCCACGTCGATCGTCTCGACTCCCGCGATCACCGGCCGTCCGAGCAGCAGCCCGGCCCAGTCCTCGTCGTTGGCGAGGCCGTCGGCCGCCGCCCTCAGGGTCTCGGTGGCGACGCCGAGGTCCTCCGCGGCGGGAACGGGGATGTCGAGCACGACGCGCGACCAGTCCTTCGAGAGGTTCGTCACCTGGCGCAGCGCGCTGTTGGGCACGACGACGAACTCGCCCGAGACGGTGCGCAGCTTGGTGACCCGGAGGGTCAGTTGCTCGACGGTTCCGGTGACTCCCGAGAGCTGACCCGGTGGGGAGAGCCGGATGAGGTCACCGATGCCGAACTGGCGCTCGGAGAAGAGGAAGAACCCGGCGAGCAGGTCGCCGACGACCTGTTGGGCTCCGAAGCCGAGCGCGACACCGACCACGGTGGCCGGAGCCACCAGGGTCGTGAGCGGGATGCCCACCTGCCGGATGGCGAGCAGCACCGCCACGATGTAGGTGAGGGTGACCGCCGACCACTCGAGCACCTCGGCGACGGCCCTCGAACGCTTCACCTGTTCTGACGGCACGTGGCCCGCTTCGATGGTGCTGCGGATCTGTGTGTCGAGGTTCGACCGGTACCGGGCCCCGATCCACTGGACGAAGCGGACGAACAGGAGGGTGCCGAGGGCCAACACCACCGTGGGGAGGAGCCCGTTCGTCAGCCAGTCCTTCAGGTCGTGGAAGGCCATGGCGCCCATCTGTGCCGGGGCGTCGGTCGTGTCCCCACGGCGGACCGGTGCCGCGGCGGCGGCGCCAGGTCGGTCATGCTCGCCAGTCGGGCCCACGTTCCGGGCTGGCGGCGGCGAGGGCCTCGCGCAGTCCGGCAGCATCGGCGTCGGCACCGTAGGCGGGTGTGCCCGGCTGTTGCCGCCACGAGTCGGTCAGGCCTCCGAAGCCGAGGGAGTCGACGAGCTCCATGGCGACGGCCTTGGCGGCGGCGTCGTCGCCGGCGACGGGGAGGGCGATCCGACCCTCGGCCCCCTGGGGACGCCCGGCGGTCAGGAGGTGGTCGGCAAGGATGCCGTTGAAGGCCTTGACCACCGAGACTCCGAGATGCTGTTCGACCCAGCTGCTCTCGGTCATCCCCTCCTCGATCTCGCTGATGCGGCCGTCGCGCTGCTGGGGGTAGTAGTTGCACGTGTCGATGACGACCACGTCGGCGGCGGCACCGTCGAGGAGGTCAGCGGGCAGATCGGGGACGGCCTTCATCGGGATGGTGACCACGACGATGTCGGCTCCTGCCGACGCCTCTCGGGCCGGGACGGCCGTGGCCCCTGTCTCGGCCGCCAGGTCGGTCAGGGTGTCGGGGTTCCGCGAGTTGGCGACCGCGACCTCGTGGCCCAGTGAGGTCAGACGGCGCGTGAGGTTGCCGCCGATGTTGCCTGCTCCGATGATTCCGATCTTCATGTCGGCTCCTTGCGTTCGAGGGTTCGGGACAGACGCTGAGTGCCCGTGGTGGACGCGTCGGACCCACGGGGCTGCCGTCTGTGGTGGAGGACCTCAACGGTCATTCGCGGCAGACCTCCGGTGACGTCGAATCGACGCGCTGCCGAGGTCCGGAGCACCGCTCCCGTGACCGGATCGCTCGCAGCCAGACGCTCACGGGGTCGTACCGCGTCTGATCGCACCATATCGGTGGGACTGGAGAATTCAGGTCGTCGACCGACCTGATGACGGTGAGCCCGGTCGGGGCGTCACCTCTGGTGAGGCCTGCCCCGACCGGGGTCCCGGGGAGGCGTGGCGGCGCCGACCGGTGCTCCGCCGTGCACGAGAGGGGGATGCGGCCGACGGCTCGGCGGCGAGGGCGCGGGCCGTGAACGGTTCAGCTCGACAGGGGGCCGACAGCACGAAACCCCAGGCCAGAGGCCTGGGGTTCGTTGGTTTTCGGTCGGTTGCCTACGAGAGGATCAGGAGGCGCGGCGCCCCGCCTTCTTCTCGGGCGAGCGGCTGAGGCCGCGGCGCGCCAGTGAGCGCTTGGTGACGCGAGCTCGCGTCTTTCGTCGGGAACGTGTGTGTGATCTAGCAGTCATCCCCACCATGGTCCCACTCTCTGGCGCGAATGGACACCCGGCGAGGCAAGTCTCTCCGTGGGCCTAGCCTGGGGGGCATGGCCGACTACGACATCAACTTCGCCGACAATCGGTCTGACATGACCCGTGACGGGATGATCATCACCGTCGAGGTGACCAGGGATGGCACCTACCTGGGGCAGACCGCCGGCCTCGTCCCCGGCATCGACTACCGCCGCAAGTACAAGGAAGGTCGCCGTCTCACGCTGTTCTTCGACGGCGCCGCACGACACCTCGCCGAGCTCGTCGCCGAGGACATCCGCGCCGGCACGTTCCGCGAGACCTGGCAGCTCGAGATCCCGTTGGTCGAGCTCGACGCGCAGCGGGCCAACGAGCTCGCGCAGTTCGACAGCATGCACGCCGCCCTCGCCGAGGGTGACCTGCTGCTCCACGTCACCACCTGAGCCCGGGTCGCCTGCCACTCACCGGGCATGATGACGGGGTGGGAGCGACACACGCCGGGAGCGGGGTCGAGCGCGACAGGGCGGCGCGCATCGTCCACACGATCGTGCGCATCCCGGTCGACTACTGCGTGTCGATCTGCGTGTACCTCGCGCCGATCGTCGCCACCCTGATCGCCCGCCGCTGGCTGGGCGACGACCCGACCCCCGAGGAGGTCCGCCGCATCGGGTACGGCTGGCCGGCGCTCGAGGCCGGTCGCTGGTGGACCCTCGTCACCGGGGCCACGGTCAGCGGGTCGCTCGACATCTCGTTCATCCCCGGGTACACGCTCTTCGCCGTGGTGCTGCTCGAGCACCGGGCCAAGCACTGGCGCACCGCCGTGACGGTCGTCGGCGGCCAGATCGGCGGCGTGCTCCTCGGCCTGCAGGTGACGGCGCCGCTGCGGAGTGGCACCAGCGCGTTCGCCGTCGAGATGACCAGGACGATCGACTTCGGCATCTCGGTGGGCGGGTTCGCCTGCCTCGGCGCATGGACCTGCTACCTCGGCACCCGCTGGCGGCGCCCGCTGCGGTGGGGCGTCACCTGCTACCTGGCCTTCCAGCTGCTCCTCTCCGGGCTCATCTTCGACGTCTCGCACCCCATGGGGTGGGCGCTGGGTGTCTTCGGAGGAGCTGTGTTGATGCGACCGCAGTCGCTCGACCGCACGCCGATGCGACTGCCCGCCGACGGGCTGTGGATCGCACTGGCCGTCGTCGTCGGCTCGGCCGTCGGGATCGTCGCCGGCTGGAACGGCGGCGGGGTCGGCGGCATCTTCGGCTGGGGCCCGAGCTGACCCCACACTCGATCGACCGCCGCCGACCAGCGGCACCCGCCACCCGCCATCGCCTCGAGGAGGCCACCCGTGTCGAACGAGCTCCCGCACACCAGCCGTGAGGTCCAGCAGCGGTACGAGACGCTCAGCCCGTTCGAGCTGACCGCGCGGCTCGGTGAGCTGGCGAGGGCGAGGGACGCCCAGGTCTCGCTGGGTGCCGGCCGGGGCAACCCGAACTGGGTCGTGACCGCTCCCCGCGACGCCTTCTTCGAGCTCGGCCGCTTCGCCGTGGCCGAGAGCCGGCGGGTGTGGGACCAGGGACTGCTCGGGGGCATGCCCGCGGTGGCCGGGGCGGCAGGTCGGTTCGAGGCCCACGTCGCGACGGTCGGCGACGAGACGGTCCGCGCCCTGCTGCAGTTCACCCTGGTGGAGGGGTCGGTGCTGAGCGGCCTCACACCGGACGCGTGGATCCACCAGCTCGCCGACGCGGTGCTGGGCGACAACTACCCGGTGCCGCCGAGGATGCTGAGTGGGATCGAACGGGTGGTGCGGGCCCATCTGGCGGCGGAGCTCTACGGCCCCGACGGAGCCGGTCCCGAGGTCGAGGTGTTCGCGGTCGAGGGCGCGACCGCCGCCATGTGCGACGTGTTCGAGACCGTCGTCGCCAACCGGCTGTTGTCACCCGGTGACCGCATCGCCATCGGCTGCCCGGTGTTCACGCCCTACCTGGCGATCCCGAGCCTGCCTCGCTACGGGTTCGACATCGTGGAGATGACCGCCACCGAGATCCATCCGGACGTCGGCCACACCTGGCAGTACCCCGACGACGAGATCGACAAGCTCGCAGACCCGTCGATCCGGGCGCTCTTCCTGGTCAACCCCAGCAACCCGCCATCGGTCGCCATGCGTCCCGAGTCGATGGAGCGCCTCGCCTCGGTGGTGGAGACCCGCAACCCGAACCTGCTCGTCATCACCGACGACGTCTACGGCCCCTTCGTCGACGGCTACCGGTCGTTGTTCAGCCGGCTGCCCCGCAACACCATCGGCGTGTACTCGTTCTCGAAGCTGTGGGGAGCGACCGGGTGGCGGCTCGGGACGGTGGCGATCCACCGCGACAACGTCTTCGACGACCTCCTCGCTGCCCTCGCCCCCGAGGTGAAGGAGGTGCTCGCCCGACGCTACGGATCGATCTCCCTCGACCCCGGGGCCATGACGCTGATGGAGCGCCTGGTGGCCGACAGCCGTCAGGTCGCCCTGAACCACACCGCCGGGCTCTCGACCCCGCAGCAGGCCCAGATGGCGCTCTTCGCCCTCGCCGGCCTCTCGGAGATCGGCACCTCACTGCGGGTCGAGCTCTCCGCCGTGCTCGGCGAGCGGCTCCAGAACCTGTACGACGGGCTGGGCCTGCCCGTGCCGCCCGTGCCGCTCCACACGGGCTACTACATCGAGCTCGACCTGCTCCTGTGGGCGGCGCACCACTACGGCGACGACTTCGCGGCGTGGGTGGCCGACCGGTACGAGCCGGTCGACGTGGTCTTCCGCCTCGCCGAGCAGGAGGCCGTGGTGCTGCTCAACGGGGGCGGGTTCGACGGGCCGCCCTGGTCGGTGAGGGTGTCGCTGGCCAACCTCGATGCCGAGGCCTACCGGCGGATCGGCGAGGCGTTGCGCCGCGTGGGGGAGGAGTACGTCACGGAGTTCGTCGCGGCGGGCGGGGTGCCCCACAGCGGTTCCTGAGCCGCGGAAGAGATCTTTGGTGCCTGCATTGCCGGGCGCCGAGACGCTCCCGTAGAGTCGCCGGCGACGGGGGGCGTAGCTCAATCAGCAGAGCGCCGGGCAACCGGAGACAGAGGTGCAAATCCTCTCCCCTCCACCACTTGTCGACCTCAGGACGTGCGGTGGTGCGTACGACGATCGCTCCCGCCTGATCCGGCTGAGCGCCAGTCCGCTCGCTGACCTGCGCACGATCGGCACAGGGTGCCGGACGGACCACCCAGACGAATCTGTGCGCGCGCCCATGGTCGGTCGGTGTCCGTCGTGTGATCGTCGCCTCAGCGGTGGTCCGATGACGTGACCGCCTCGATCGAGGGGTGGAGCGATGCGACGAGCCATTCTGTGGATCTGTGGGGGTGTCCTCCTCCTCACCGGCGGCGCGGCGTACGTTGCGGCTCTGCTGTTCGGCACGCTCGACATGGACCTGACGACGAGGAACGAAGCCGGCCAGATCACCGACGAGGGCACGCTCGGGGTGCTGCACCTCCAGGTCGGCGACTGCGTGACCTTCAGAGATCCGACTGAGAACTACGTCCGGGCGGTCGACGGCGAGCCGTGCGACGAGCCCCACGAAGGCCAGGTCTACGCCGAGTTCGACGTCGAGGGTGGGGTGTACCCGGACGAGGACCAGCTGATCGACGAGGCGTTCACCGGGTGCGCCGAGCGCTGGCCCCCGGAGATCGACGGAGGCCTCGGGGTCGGCGGGTACGACGTGCAGGTCCTCTACCCCAGCTGGGGTACCTGGCAGATCAGGGACCGCACGGTCAGCTGTGTCGTGGTCCGCTTCGACGGCAAGGACCTCCGCGGTGATCTCCTCTGAGGCGGCCCTGTCCCGCCCACGGCGACGGCCGATGTGGCACAGTGACCGAGGTACCCGTTGCTGCCGTCGGGGGGCGGTCTCTGAGAAGGGGACGGTGATGCCTGCGCTCGAGGTGTGGAGCGAGCGGGGCCGCGACCAGGTGGTCAGGCTACGGGGGGCCTCGATCACCATCGGTTCGGACTCCGAATCCGTCGATCTCGTCCTTCCGGACCCCACGGTGTCCCGGATCCATGCGGTGCTCGACTCGGTCGGCCGGAACTGGCTGGTTCGCGACCTCGGGTCCCGCAACGGGACCAGTGTCGGCGGCGAGCGCCTGGCGGGCCAGCGCCTCCTGCGTGACGGAGACGAGTTGCAGCTGGGGCGCACCCGGTTGGTGTTTAGGGACGGTGCCGATGTCGGCCGTCCCGTCACCGACGCCCTTGCGGCCCCACCGACGAACATCACCCGCATGGAGCGCCGAGTTCTGGTGGAGCTCTGTCGGCCACTCCTGTCGCACCGGGCCTTCCAGCCCCCGGCGTCGGTACGGGAGATCGCCGAGCGACTCTTCATCGGCAAGAACGCTGTGCAGGCCCATCTCAGCAACCTCTACGACAAGTTCGGGGTGCACGCCGCCGGTGCCGAAGGCGGACGGAGGGTCGCTCTGGCCAACGAAGCGGTGCGGTGTGGCGCGGTGACCTTCGCCGATCTCGATGCGCCTCCGCCGGAGCGGGCCGGCGGTCATGGCTGAGTCCGAGGTCCTCGGCGGACGCTACGAGTTGGTTCGGACGGTGAGCGTCGGCCCTCGCTCATCGGTGGTCCAGGCGATCGACCGGGTGCACGACCGGACGGTTGCGCTCAAGGTTCATCCGGTCACGGAGGGCAGCCGGGAGCGGTTGCTCACCGAAGCCCGGCTCCTGATGCAGATCTCGCCGCATCCGGGGCTGCCGGTCGTCCGAGGTGACTTCTTCACCGAGGATCAGAGCCGCTACGTGCTCGTCATGAACTGGGTCGACGGCGTCGACCTCCAGCAGGCCCTCGACGACCGGGGTGACCCGGGCCTCCCGCTCGACGAGGTGATCGACACTCTCGCCCAGGTCGCAGACGCGCTCGACCATCTCCATGCCCACCAGCCGCCGATCGTTCACGGCGACGTGAAGCCCTCCAACCTGGTCAGTGCCGGGGGCAGGATCGTGTTGGTCGACTTCGACATCGCCGGGGCCCAGGCCGGAGATGGCCTCGGGACTCCGGGCTATGTCGCGCCCGAGGTGCTGGCAGGGGATAAGCCGGGACCTGCGGCCGACGTCTTCGGCCTGGCGGCGACCGCGATCACGCTCCTGGACGGCGAGGCGCCGTCGTCGTCACCGCCGGCACTGCGCTCTGTCGATCCACCTCTGCGCGGCGCCGTCGCCCGGGTCCTGCGAACGGGGATGGCGATCGACCCCGAGAAGCGTCCCACATCCGCTGGTCGTCTGGTCGAGAGCCTGCGGCACGCCCGACGATCCGAGTACCCGACAGGCGTCGTGGCGTACCTCGCCCTGGAAGTCGCCGACGTGGCGCGGCACTGGGACCTCGATCCCGAGGAGACCAGGGCGATGATGCAGCGCCTGCGGGACATCCGCGACGAGGTCGTGGAGCGCAACGGCGGTCGGGTCGTGACGACCATGAACGAGGGCGATCGCACCCTTGCTGTGTTCCGGCAGGCCTCGTCGGCGGCCCTTGCCGGCATCGAGCTCCACGAGCGGTGCGCGCTGGAGCAGCTGCCCGGAGGGGGAGCGGTGCAGCTCCGGGCGGCCCTGGCCGTGGGTGAGGCGACGTTGGTCGACGGCCTCTACACCGGTGGGGTCGTCGACAGCGTCGTCCGGCTCCGGGCGCTCGCTGCTCCCGGATCGACCGTGGTGGCGGAGTCGACTGCCGAATTCCTCGTCGGGTTGGTCGGGGCGACGGTGAGCATCGTGCCCCTCGGGATCGTGGAGGCTGACTGGCTGCGCCAGCCGATGACGCTGTTCGGGGTCACCCGTCCCGGCCAGGAGCACACCGCGGCGGCGGAGAGGCAGGGTCCGCTCGGACGGGAAGTGACGGCGCCGGGCCCTACATCCGAGAGCCGGCGACCCGGTCGGTTCCGACTCGCCGTCGATGCACTGCTCGACCCCGTCACCCTCACGGCGCTGACCGTCGCCGGTATGGCTCTCATCGTCCTGCTGGTCCTGTCCTCCGAGATCGGGTTCGCCACCCTCTCTGCGGCGGTCGCCGCGGGCGCCCTGGCGGTGGCGGTCGTGTCGTTCTCCTGGCGCTACTCCGCCGCCGTCTCCCGCACGAGGGCCGAGCAGGAGGACGCCCGACTCGAGCGCGAGTCGGTCGATCGGGCCGAGGACCTCGCCCGAGAGCGGGTCGACAGCCGGCGTCGGCTCGAGGCGTCCTTCGCGTCTCTCGAGTCGGCTGACGGCCGGCAGGCCGCGGTGGTGCTCGAGGGCCTGGGGGACGAGCACGATGCGATCGTCGGTCTGCTCGGCCGGGCCGGGTCACGCCCATCGATCTCGATCTCCCCGTTGCTCGGAGACCTGGCCGACGAGACCTACCGCCGCGGGATGAGCGCCCTCTCCGATGCCCTGGAGCTGCTGGAGTTCGCCGATGGCCCTCAGCGGCGCCGCCTCGATGCCGAGCTCAGCGAGATCGAGGACCGGGTCGAGGCCGGGATCTACGACGATGATCGATCGAAGGCCCGAGACGAGCAGCGCCTGACGGCGCATCGTCAGCTGCTCGCCCGTCACGACGACGCCCGCCACCGGACACGCGACCTCGTCTTCGAGGCCGAGCGCTGCACCGCAGCCCTGGCGGAGGCCCGCATCGAGATCGCGTCGGTCCGTGCGGGCGACACCCAGGGAGACGTCGACGCGGTCGTGGAGACGTTGCAGTCGACGATCCGTCGGGTCCGAGAGGTCCAGGACGAGCTCCGGCGCCTCGGCTACGAGGGCTGAGCGAGGAGAAGGGAGAGGACGATGACCGATGAGACCGAGCTCCCAGGCGAGGCGGCGAGGCCCCCGCTGCCGTCCGTCGCACTGGCGATCGACGCCGTCGCTCCACCCGGAGCGATGACCGATGACGACGTTTCCACGATGCGCGAGCAGGCCGACCGGTTGGTCGCCGCGGTCGGTGCCTCGAGCGGTGCCCGGCAGCTGGCCGTGCTCGACGAGGTGACCGGGCTGGGCCTCCAGTCCCAGCGCAACGCCGGACGCCAGCTCGAACTGGTGAAGACCCGCCTGGCCACCTTCCTCGACGAGCAGGGCTCCAGCCGCGACGTCGCCGGGGGGCTCATGGACCTGCGCCTGGCACTCGACCGGGTCAACCCCGACCTCGAGCAGCGCACCCTGTGGGGCCGCACGATCGGCGCCCTCCCCTTCATGCGGGACAACGCCATGGTGAGGGCCCTCAAGCGCATCGCTCTCCGGTACGAACCCGTGTCGCGGCAGATCGCGGTCATCGAGAGCCGCCTGCGGGAGGGCCGGGCGCTGCTCGGCCGTGACAACGTCGAGCTCCGTCGCCTGTACGAGGACGTGGAGGTCCAGCAGGCGGCGGTCGAACGCCAGGCGTACTTCGCTGCGATGGTGCTCCAGCTGCTGGAGGCGTTGCTGGCGGAGACCACCGACGAGCTGGAGCGGGACCGGATCCAGGCGGCGGCCCACGACGTCGCCATCCGTGTGCAGGACCTCCGGGCGATGGAGACCGTGCACACGCAGTTCTTCGTCAGCATCGAGCTCACCCGCCAGAACAACAACCGCCTCGGCCAAGCGGTCGACCGCACGTTGGCCCTGGCCACCAACGTGGTGACGATCGGCCTGGCGATCCAGGCGGCTCTTGCCCGTCAGGAGCGGGTGCGGGAGGCGACCGAGCGCACCCGGGCCTTCCTCGGCGACATGATCCTGCAGAACGCGCAGGCCATCCGATCCCAGACCGAGGCCATCGGTGATCTGTACAGCGAACCGGTGGTGGCGATCGACAAGCTCACCGAGGCCCACCACGAGCTGTTGGCTGCGCTCGATGCGGCCAGCCACCTGCGTGAGGACGGCATCGTCGCCTCCCGACGCAACGTCGATGAGCTGACCGTGCTCACCCGGGAGCTCGGCGCTCATGTCCATGGGCTCGAGGAGGGCGGGAGATGAAGCGGCTGGCTCTGTGCATCGCACTCCTCGGCGCGGTGCTGGCTGCGTCGCTGGTGACCCGCCAGGTCCTGGCGAGCGACCACCAGCCCGTGGTGGTGGTCCAGTGGTCGAACAGCCACCTCATGCGCGAGGGGCTGCTGCCAGCAATGGCGGAGCGCTTCAACCGTGAGGACCACGAGACCGACTCCGGTGACCCCATCGAGGTGGTCGTGGTGTCGTGCGACTCGGCGGTCCAGGCCGGCGATCTGGCGGGACGCGTGACCGGAGACGGCGCCGAGCAGCACTGCAAAGGCGCCGACGGCGGTCGGGCGCCCGACCCGACGATCCTGACGCCCCAGTCGTCGGACTGGCTGACGGACGTCAACACCGAGGTGGGCACCCCGGTGGTCGACGTCGCCGGCGCCCCGCACATCGCTGAGACGTGGCTGGGCATCGTCACCTACCGGGAGATGGCCGAATGCCTCGATTGGCTGGACCAGTCAGTGGGGTACCAGACGCTGGTCGACCTCCTGAACGATCCCAAGGGGTGGGCGAGCCATCCCGCCTGCCGGGGGCGGGGGTGGGGCACCGAGCCCCTGCTCGCCTTCACCAACCCGGCCACCTCGACGTCGGGCCGCAACGTCCTGGTGTCGCTCTATCTCATGGCGGCTGGGCGTTCGTCGGCGGCGGACCTCACCGTGGCCGACGTCGAGCAGGCCGATGTCGCGGCGTCAGTGCGCGGCTTCCAGGGCCTGGTCGACCACTACATGCCGGGCACCATCCCGCTCAACACCAAGATCGCCCAGGGCCCGCGGGCCGGTCACTTCTTCCTGATGCCGGAGGACAACCTGGTCAGCCTGAAGCAAGGCACCGAAAAGGTGATCGGCGCCGACGGGACCGAGCAGCCAGCGGTGACGGACGCGGACCTGGTGATGATCTACCCGGAGGAGGGGTCGGTTCTGAACGCCCACCCGGCAGCGGTGGTCGATGCATCGTGGGTGACGGCCGAGCAGATCGACGGGGCCGACGAGTGGACCCGTTTCCTGCGAGCGGACCGGCAGCAGCAGGCGTTCATCGACCACGGGTTCCGGCCCGCGGCGGGCACACCGCTCCAGGTCGACCCCGAGCAGTTCGAGCGGTGGGGCCTCAGTGCCGAGCCGCCGGACGCGTTCATCGAGCCCGGTGCCGTCGCACCCGATGTGCTGAGCAGGATCCTCGACTCCTGGGGCTCGGTGAAGAAGCCGGCCGTCGTAACCTTCGTGGTCGATGTCTCCTCCTCGATGAGTGGCCAGCGGCTCGAGAACGTGAAGGAGGGGCTCGAGCGGGTTCTCGACGCCATGTCGGCCGCCGGAGCGGCCGGCAGCGCCAGCCAGGTGGGCCTCGTGGCCTTCTCCGATCCCGAGAAGGTGGTGACCCTGGTGCCGCCGGGTCCCCTCGACGAGATCAGGTTGGACCTCGCCGATGCGATCGACGGCCTCGAGGCCAGCGGGGTGACGGCGCTCTTCGACGGCGTCGCAAGGGGGGTGGCGGTGAGTGCCGGGGCATCGGCCGACGCGGGTGCCACGCGGGCCGTCGTCGTCCTCAGCGACGGCGAAGCCAACGCCGGGCGTGCACTCGACGAGATCGTCTCGATGAGGGCCGATGACGAGGATGCGATCACGTCGTTCGATGGGACGGATGGGCAGTCTGCTGTCGACAGCAAGGGGCACCAGCTGGCCCCGGAGGCAGTGCGCGGCGAGAGCCTTCTCGTCGACAAGACGCACGAGGTCCAGGTCTTCTTCCTGGGGTTCGGCGAAGCCGACATCCAGATCGGCCGGATCCTGGCCGAAGCCACCCGTGCCGAATTCCAGGGCTCGACCGAGGAGAACCTCGCAGCGGTGATCGAGGAGCTGAGCGGCTACTTCTGACGAAGACCTGCCGATCCCGGCAGGTCCCAGGCCTCGGCGTCGCCGAAGGGGCGGTCAGCGGCCGATGGTGCCGGCGTCGACCTTCATCTGCATGCCGGTGACGTACCTGGCGTCGTCGCTGGCGAGGAAGGCCACCACGCCAGAGACGTCGTCGGGCTCGATGAACTCGACGGGGAGGGTGTTCATGAACACCGGGCCCACCGTCTCCGCCCGCTCGGTGATGAGCTCCATCATCCCGGCGGCGTCGCCCATCGGGGTGCTCACGCCACACGGGTGCACGCTGTTGGCCCGGATGTTGGCGTCGCCGTACTCGATGGCCAGGGCGTTGACGAGGCCGACGACCCCGTGCTTGGCCGCGGTGTACGAGAGCGTGAACGGCTGGCCCTTGAGCCCGGCCGAGGAGCTGGTCACGATGATCGAGCCGCCGGTGCCCTGAGCCAGGAGGTGGGGCAGCGTGGCCTGCACCGTCTTGAAGGCGCCGGTCAGGTTCACGTCGATGACGTCCTGCCACTGCTCCTCGGTGAGCTCGTGGGAACGGGCCCAGGTCAGGATCCCGGCGTTGGCCACGACGACGTCGATGTGGCCGAGCTCGCTCGCCCCCCGGTCGGCCAGGGCCTTGAGCGCGTCGAGGTCCCGGACGTCGACCTGGCCCCACACCACCCGGCGGCCCGTGGCCTCGACCTCCTTCACCGTCTGCTCGAGGTCCTCGGGGGTGGAGGGGATGATCCCGTTGCTGCCGACGGGAGCGCAGATGTCACTGATGATGACGTCGGCCCCCTCGTTGGCCAGCCGGACGGCGTGTGACCGGCCCTGGCCCCGTGCTGCACCGGTGATGAACGCGACCTTGCCGTCGAGGCGTGCCATGGAGATCCCCCCGGATCGTGTGAGCGAAGCGGCGAGCCTATGCGGGCCCGACAGCGGGGGTGAGCGACCGCCGGAACTGGTTCGAGCGGCGAGACTGCTCCGGATGCCGCCTGTCCCGCCGCCGACCGACCTGCCCGTCGAGGGCTGCGTCGACGCGCTGCGGGCGGCTCTCTCCGAGCACGGCCATGCCGTCCTGCACGCCCCGCCCGGTGCCGGGAAGACGACCATCGTCCCGCTGCGGCTGCTCGCCGAGCCGTGGCTGGGCGAGGGCCGCATCGTCGTGCTCGAGCCGAGGCGCCTGGCCGCTCGGGCCGCCGCCGACCGGATGGCGAGCCTGCTCGGCGAGCAGCCCGGCGCCAGCGTCGGCTACCGCACCCGCGACGAGCGAAAGGTCGGGCCCGACACCCGGATCGAGGTCGTGACCGAAGGGATCCTCACCCGGCGCCTCCAGCACGACCCGTCGCTCGCCGGTGTCGGCCTGGTGGTGTTCGACGAGATCCACGAGCGCAACCTCCAGACCGACCTCGCCCTGGCGCTCGCCCTCGACGCCCGTGCGGTGCTGCGGCCCGACCTGCGGGTGCTGGCCATGTCGGCCACCCTCGACACCGACCGGGTCGCCGCCCTCCTCGGCGGCGACGGTGGCCCGGCGCCCGTGGTGGCGAGCGCCGGCCGGTCCCATCCCGTCGACGTGCGGTGGCGCCCCCCTGATCCGCGCACCCGCCTCGACGACGCGGTCGCCGCCGCGGTGCGACACGCCCTGGGGGCCGACGACGGGGACGTGCTTGTCTTCCTCGCCGGGGCCGCCGTCATCCGGCGGGTCGGCTCCGCCCTCGCCGGCACGGTGCCGGGCGACGTCGACATCCGACCCCTCTTCGGCCAACTGACGCGCGCCGAGCAGGACCTGGCTCTGGCCGCGTCGCCGCCCGGGCGTCGTCGTGTCGTGTTGGCCACCGACATCGCCGAGACGAGCCTCACCGTCGACGGCGTGCGGATCGTCGTCGACAGCGGTCAGGTGCGCAGCCCCCGCTACGACGCTCGCAGCGGCCTCACCCGGCTGCACACGGGAGCCAACTCGCGGGCATCGGCCGACCAGCGGGCCGGCCGGGCGGGACGCACCGCGCCGGGCGTCGCCTACCGGCTGTGGTCCGAAGGGGAGCACGCCCATCGGCGGGCCTTCGCGCCCCCCGAGATCGAATCGGTCGACCTCGCCGGCCTCGCCCTCGAGCTGGCGCTGTGGGGGACCGACGCCGCGGGCCTCGCCTTCCTCGACCCCCCGCCCGCAGCCGCGCTCGACGACGCCCACGAGCTGCTCATCGCCCTGGGGGCCCTCGACGCCGGGCATCGGGTGACCGACGCCGGCCGGGCCATGGCCGCCCTGCCGGTGCACCCGCGGCTGGCCCACATGGTGGTGGCCTCGGCCGCGCAGGGCCGGGGCCAGATCGCCTGTGCCATGGCCGCGCTGCTCGAGGAGCGCGACGTGCTGCGGGGCCGGCCGGAGGAGCTGCCGTCGGCGATCGTCGACCGGGTGCGGCTGATCCTCGACCCGCGGGCGAGCCACCCCGCCGCCGACCGCGGGGCCCTCCAGCTGGTGCGCCGGCGCGCCGGGGAGTTGAGGAAGCGGCTGGGTGTCCCGACCGCCGAGCCCGCCGCCGAGGACCTGGCGCTCTGCGGCCCGGTGCTCGCCCTCGCCTATCCGGACCGGGTGGCCCAGGCGCGCGGCGAGCGCCGCTTCCGCCTCCGCAACGGTGCCTCGGCGGCGCTGCCGTCCGGCGACTCGCTGGTCGGAGAGACGTTCCTCGTCGTCGCCGACCTCGACTCGCCGCGAACGGGGCTCGGGCCCCTTCGAGGGCGACCGGAGCCCGGAGACGACGACCTGCGGATCAGGGTGGCCGCCGGCCTCGACCGGGCCGAGCTGGAGGACGCGTTCGCCGACGAGATCGAGGAGGCCGTCACGCTCGGCTGGGACGACGACGGGGACGACCTGCGCCGGCGCTCGGAGCGCCGTCTCGGGGCCATCGTGCTCGCGTCGGTCGAGGGCCCGGCTCGACCGGGGGAGGAGACGACCGCTGCCCTCCTCGACCAGGTCCGGTCCACCCGATTGGCCGTGCTGGGGTGGCGTGAGGCCGACCGTGTGTTCCAGGCCCGGGTGGGCTTCGCCCGCGCCGCCCTCGGCGGCGACTGGCCCGACCTCGGCGACGAGGCCCTGCTCGAGTCGCTCGACGAGTGGCTCGCCCCCCGGCTTGCCGGGGCCACCGGTCGCCGCGACCTCGAACGGATCGACGTGGGCAACGTGCTGCGCGACCTCGTCGGGCGCCATCGGGTGCATGAGCTCGACCGGCTGGTGCCCACCACGGTGGTGGTGGCCAGCGGACGCTCGGTCCCGGTCGACTACCGCGGCGAGCTCCCCGCGATCGCGGTGAGGGCCCAGGACCTGTTCGGCACCACGGTGCACCCTGCCGTCGCCAACGGCCGGGTCCCGATGGCCGTGCAGGTGCTGTCGCCCGCCGGCCGCCCGGTGCAGATCACCTCCGACCTCCCCGGCTTCTGGGCCGGGTCGTGGAAGGAGGTCCGCAAGGACATGGCGGGCCGCTATCCCAAGCACGACTGGCCCCTCGACCCGTCGACCGCGTCGCCACCCCGTCCTCGCCCTCGCCCTCGCTGATCGGCCGTCCCGGCTACCGTTCGCCGCCGGGGAGGTCACCATGGGACGGCTCGACGGCAAGGTGGCGATCATCACGGGCGCGGCCCAGGGCACAGGGGCCGCGCTGGCGCGCCGGTTCGCGGCCGAGGGCGCGCGGGTCGTGCTCGGCGACGTGAAGGGTGACGCCGGCAGGGAGGTCGCCCGGTCGTTGGGCGACGAGGCCCGCTTCGTCGACCTCGATGTCCGCGACGAGGCCTCGTGGGCCGGGGCGGTGGGCGTCGCCGTCGACACCTTCGGCGGCGTCGACATCCTGGTGAACAACGCCGCGGTGCTGCTGCTCTTCGCTCTCGACACCACGACCCGGGCCGACTACCTCCGCCTCGTCGAGGTCAACCAGCTCGGCCCCTACCTCGGGATCCAGGCCGTGCTCGACCCGATGCGGGCGGGCGGCGGTGGGTCCATCGTCAACATCGCGTCGACCGACGGCCTCAAGGGCATGAACGGCGTGTCCGCCTACGCCTCCACCAAGTGGGCGGTGCGGGGGATCACCAAGGCCGCCGCGGTCGAGCTCGGGCGTCACCGCATCCGGGTGAACGCGGTGTGCCCCGAGGCCGGCAACCCCAACATGAGTGCCGAGTTCATCCCGGGGAGCCCGGACCTCAGCGAGGTGCCGCACCAGATGATGCAGGAGATCCTGCGGGCCCCGGAGAGCTCGCTACCGACGAGCCGCATCGACGACGTCGTGTCGATGGCGCTGTTCCTCGCCAGCGACGAGGCCATGAGCTGCACGGGTGGTGACTTCGTCGTCGACGCCGGCCTCACCGCCGGTCGCTACCAGCCCGGCGCGCCCGGCGCCTGAGCGCCGCCCAGGGTGGCGAGGGCGCGCCGGGCCCCGGGGAGCCGACGGGTGCGGTGGGGTCGGATGGGGGTTGATAGACCGGGCCCATGGATTCGACCCTGGCCTGCCCGATCTGCTCGATGAACGACATCCTGACGACCCCCGAGGGGGATCACGAGTGCGTCACCTGCGGTCACGAGTGGGAGTCGGGCGCCGACGCCGGCGACGGCCTCGACGACATCCGTGACGCCAACGGCACGGTGCTGCAGAACGGCGATGCGGTCGTGCTGGTGAAGGGGCTGCCGCTGAAGGGGACCGAGTCGCTAAAGATCGGCACCAAGGTCACCAACATCCGGCTCATCCCCGGCGATCACGAGATCGACTGCAAGATCAACGGCCGGGGCGTCCTCCTGAAGGCCAGGTTCGTCAAGAAGGCGTAGATCCGCCCGGCTCACGCCCCGTCGTCATGGCGGAACGTGACGAGGGTGCTCGAGCCCGCGGCGTCGACCAGCTCCTGTCCGGCCTCCTGGGAGCCGAGCAGGTAGCGGTCCCAGAAGGCGATCGTGGCCAGGCGGATCAACTCGTCCTGCCCGGCCACCTTCGGCTCGAGGGCGTCCTCCTGGTCCTCGAAGGCCCCGGCGTGGCCCGCTCCCAGCAGGGTGATGAGGTACCGCGGTGGGCCGAGCGCGTCATAGGTGGCCACCACGGAGGCCGGTGCGATGAGCGGGTCGCGGTCACCGTGCAGGATCATGACGGGGACGGCGTCGGGAGCGACCAGGTCGGTGGCGGCCAGGGTGTTCCCGGCGGCCGACATCACCATCGCCGCCTTGATCCGCGGATCGCGCGTGTCCGCGTCGACGGCCACCCGGTAGGTCGTGAACCCACCGGCGGAGAGGCCCGCCGCGCCGATGCGCTCGGGGTCGAACCGGCCGGCGAGGGTCGAGGAGCCGTCGGCCGAGGCGGCGATGAGCTGGTCGAGGAGGAACGACACGTCGGCCGGCTGGTTGACGACGTCGTAGATGTTCGAGAACGCGTTCGGGAGGTCGCCGTTGGACCGGGGGAACGCTGGTGCGGCGACCGCGTAGCCCGCCTCGGCCCACGACCGAGCCAGCTGCTCGAACTTGCGGGGGTGCCCGGCCATCCCGTGGGAGAAGACCACGAGCGGCACCGGCCCGTCGACGTCGGGCAGGGTCAGCCACACCTCGAGGGTCCGTGACGGCTCGGCCGGGCCACCCGCCCCCTCGGGCGTCGGGCGGCTGGTGTCGACGAACGTCACCGTCGTGGTGGTGACCCCGTACGGCCGGCCGGCGCGCAGGTCGGCGGTCGTGGGCGTGGTCGGGTCGGACGCCGACGTGACGTCCGAGCTGCTGCAGGCACCTGCCGCTACGACGAGCGCGGCGAGCACGAGCGCGAGAACCGCAGCGCGACGTGGTCCGCTCACCCGTCGCCCTCCGACCCGCCGAGCGCCTCCAGCTCCTCGGCCACCAGCCGGGTGACCGGGGCCTGGGGCCCGGTGCGCCACTCGCGCCACGGCAGCCAGTCCCACCAACGACCGATCTCGGCGAAGTCGACGGTGGCGGTTATGAGCTCCTCGCCGGTGCCGGCCCTCGCCAGCGTTTCGGGGAAGCCGGGGAACCGGGTGGAGGTGATCACGCTGCCACCGGCCCACGAAGGGCCGTGCGACGAGCCCACTCGGTTGGCCGAGACCGCCGCCACCAGGTTCTCGTGGGCCCGCACCAGGGTCGTCTGCTCCAGGTGCTCACGCGCCCGGGGCAGATCGGAGCGACCGGTGGGGTTCACGAGCAGGCGGGCCCCCTTCAACGCCAGCACCCGGCACAGCTCGGGGTTGTTGTAGAAGTCGTAACAGATGGAGATCCCGATCGGCCCGAGCGCGGTCTGGAAGACCGGGAGTGCGTCGCCCGGCGTGAAGCGGTCGGTCTCCAACGGGATGCCGAGGTGGAGCTTCCGGTAGGTGCCCACCAGGCCGGTCGGGGCGACCAGGTTGGCCGAGTTGTGCAGGACCCCCGGGATGTCCGGGTTGCGCTCCGCGAAGCCGTAGACGACGTGGACGCCGTGGGCCGCCGCCGCGTCGAGCACCGCCTGCATGGTCGGTCCGTCGGCGGGCTCGGCCTGCTCGAGGTGCCACGCGCAGGGGGAGTGGGCGGCGGCGCACTCGGTGCACTCGGACCACGTGTCGAGGGCGAGCTCGGGGAACACGACGAGGTCGCACCCCCGGTCGCTCGCTTCGGCGATCCGGTCGAGGACCTTCACGAGGGTGGCGGCCGTGTTGCGCGGCACCGCCTCGAAGTTGACGGCGCCCACGGTGATCGTGGCGGGCCCGAGGCTGGGGTCGTCGGGGCGCAGCGCTGCGGGCTGCGCCTGTCCCCCCGAAAGGCTCATGGCGCCGACACTAGCGATCGGGCGCGCACGGGGCTCACAGCATCGCGACCGCGTGGGCGGGAGCCGCTAGTCCTCCATGAGGTCGTAGACCTCTTCGAGCACCCGACGGCCCTCGCTCATCTCCACCGGCGGAAGGTGGACCGGTTGGGCCACCGGGACGTGAGGGTCGCGCTCGGGGACGTCGGCCATCGGCTGCTCGGGCTCGGCGGCTGCGGCCGGCAGTGCCGGCTCGGTGAGGTCGACCACGGCCGCACCCTGGCTCGCCATCGTGGCGTCCGTGAGGTCGAGCACGGGTGCCGGTGCCTCGACCGGCGCCTGGGGGACTGCCGGCCGGGCGACCCCTCGGAGCGAGAGGGCACCCGGAGGCGGGGCCTCGACCGGCGCCCCGGTGAGGGTGGCGTCGAGCAGCTCGCGGATGCGCTGCTGGAGGTTGGGCTGGACGCTGGTGATCTCGACCCCGTAGCGCATCGTGCGCTCGTCGTCGGTGGGCGCACAGTGCCGGATCGAGACGATGTTGTCGCGCCCGCCGCAGCGGACCACGGCCTCGTCGCCGGGCTTCAGCGCCAGCTCACGGGGACCGACGATGCCGGCGCCGGTGACCGACACGTTCTCGATGCGGCCCGGGAGCTCGATCGGGGGCTTGGCGCGTCCGAAGCGACCGGTCTGGGGGACCACCCAGCTCACGTTGATGACATCGATGCCGTCGAGCTCGAGCCTCTGACCGATCCGCCGGTCGAAGGTTCGCTCGGTCTTGAAGTCGACCGTTCCCATCGTGCCCCCGCCCCATCCGTTGCTGCTGCGTTCCCGGCGAGCCTACTGAGGCGACGCCCGGGTGGAGCGACATGGTGTCACTCCACCCGGGCCTGCCGGACGACGTGACTCAGGTGCCGGTGAAGATCGGGTCCCGCTTCTCGAGGAAGGCCCGGGGCCCCTCGGCGGCGTCCTTCGACGACATGACCTTGCCGCCGTGGGCCATCTCGATCCCGAAGGCCTCGGACTCGGGCATGGCCTCGGTCTCGCGCAGGGTGGCGAGGATGCCCTTCACCGCGAGCGGGCCGTTGCGGGCGATGCGATCGGCGATCTCGAGGGCCTTGGACAGCGCCTGGCCGTCGGGCACGACGTGGTTGATGAGCCCGAGCTCGTAGGCACGGGGGGCGGTGATGTCGTCGCCGGCGAGCAGCATCTCGGCCGCGATGGCGTAGCCGACCTGGCGGCGGAGGCGCACGGCGGAGCCGGCCATCGGGAACAGGCCCCGCTGCACCTCGGTGACGCCGAAGACGGCGGACTCACCCGCGACGCGGATGTCGGTGCCCTGGAGGATCTCGGTGCCACCGGCGCGGGCGAAGCCCTCGGCGGCGAGGATCACCGGCTTGGTGGGTCGGTAGGTCTTGAGCCAACCACCGAGGATGACCTCGGGCTGGTCCTTGAAGCGCTGGAGCCACTCGTTGTCGACGACGCCCTCGCGGAGTCGACCGATCTCGGCGAGGTCCATGCCGGCGCAGAAGGTGTCGCCCTTGCCGGTGAGCACCGCGACGCGGAGGTCGTCGTCGGTGTCGAGCCGCACCCACGCGTCGTAGAGGCGGCACAGCACCTCGGCGTTGGCGGCGTTCTTCTTCTCGGGTCGGTTGATCGTGACCACGAGGATCGGGCCCTGGGCCTCGGTGAGCACCAGCGGTTCGGACATGGGTTGTTCCCCCTCTTTCGCGTGACCGAGGGACCGTACCGCCCGGGGCGCACCCCGTGTGACGCCGTCAGCCGCTGGAGGCGGTGGTGGCGACCGTCGGCATCGGCACGCCCTGCTGGGTGGCGAGCCACTCCACCATCTCGTCGACCTGGCGGCCCATCAGGACCCCGGCGAAGGCGGGCATGCCCCTGTCGGTCCTGCCCTGGAGGATCACCTGCTCGGCGTTCGAGAGGTCCATGACCGCCGTGTCCTTGCCTGGGCCTCCGGGGCGGTGGCACGACGCGCACCGGCTCTCGAAGACGAAGGCGGCGGCCGAGTCGTCCCGCGCCGCGGGGGCCTCGGCGCTCCCGCAGGCGGAGAGCGCCCCGGCCACGCCACCGACGACCAGCGCGGCGACGACGCCGAGGTGGGCCGGTCGGCGACGGAGGCGGGTGCCGGTGCTCACCGCGAGGACGCTAGCGGCCACCCCTCCGGCCCCGACCGGGACGGGAAGATCGGTGATACTTGCCCGGTGAAGCTTCTGCGCGTCGCGTGGTCGTCGCTCCTCGGTGTCCTCCTCGGTCTCGTCCGCACCCGGGCCCGGCGTCTCCGCCCCCTCGACCTCGCGCCCTTCGGTGCGCTGCTCGACGAGATCACCGGGCCCGACCTGGCCGGCATGGTCGAGTCGTCGACGGTGGCCGAGCTGCAGCAGGCGATGGACCGGGGCGAGCTCAGCTCGGAGGCGTTGACCGGCCACCTCCTGCGACGCACCGCCCGGCTCGACGATGAGCTGTGCACCCTGATCGAGCTCAACCCGGCTGCGCTCGAGGAGGCCCGGGCGTCCGACGAGCGGCGCCGGTCCGGCGCTCTGCTCGGACCGCTCGACGGCATCCCGGTGACGCTGAAGGACAACATCGCCACCGCCGGGCCGATGCGCAGGACCGCGGGCGCGATGGTGCTCGCCGATCACGTGGCCGTGGCCGATGCACCCGTCGTCGAGCGGTAGCGGGCCGGCGGGGCCGTCGTCCTCGGGAAGGCCAACCTCTCGGAGCTGGCCGGTGCGGTGTGCCGCACACCGGGTGTGAGCGCGGTCGGTGGGGCCACCCGCAACCCGTACGGCAGCACCTTCTCACCGGGTGGGTCGAGCAGCGGATCGGGCGCCGGCGTGGCCGCCGGGCTCACCGTCGTGAGCGTCGGCACCGAGACCTCGGGCTCCCTGATCGCCCCCGCCTCGTTCAACGGCGTCGTCGGGATGAAGCCGAGCCGTGGGCGGGTGCCGACCGACGGCATCGTCCCCCTCATCAGCACCCAGGACTCCGCCGGTCCGGTGGCTCGACGAGTCGCCGACGCCGCCGTCCTCTTTGCGGTGCTCGCGGGTGAGCCGGCCCCATCGCCTCTCGACGCGGACGCCCTCCGCGGCGTGTCCGTCGGCGTGCTCGAGGAGGCGATCCGCGCGCAGAAGACGCCGTTCGAGGACACCTCCGACGCCGAGGTGATCGTCACCCGCATCGTCGAGGGGCTGCGGGCTGCCGGGGCCGAGCCGGTGCCGGCGACGCTGCCCGACCCCGAGGCAGCGAAGGCCTTCGAGGCCTCGTTCGCCAAGTTCGTGATGGGCGGGCTCACGTGGGACACCGTGCCCTGCCTCGCTGCCCTCGGTGCACCGACGCCGACGCTGGCCCGACTGCTCTCGTTCAACGTGCGCCATCCCCGGCAGCGGATGCCCAAGGGCCAGCTCTTCGTGAACATGGCGATGATGCTCGGCCCCGACGAGGCGTCGTACCGGGCGGCGGCGACCGAGCTGACGCTCGATGCGACCGCCATCCTCGACGCCGGGTTCGCTGCGGCGGGCACCGACGTGCTCGTCAGCGTCACCAACCTGCACTCTGGGCTCTACGCGACGGCCGGGTACCCGGCGATCACCGTGCCGATCGGCCTGCGGGCGAACGGCATGCCGACGGGGGCGGTGCTCATCGGCCGGCCCGGTGCCGACGAGGCCCTGCTGTCGACGGCCTTCGCCTTCGAGCAGGCCACCGGCCTGAGGGTGCCCCCTCCCGACCGCTGACGCCCCCGGCACGATCCACCGGAGCGGGGAATGGGGCCGAGAGGCGGGCCGGCTCAGTAGGCCATGAAGAGGATGTGCTCGCGCTGGTACTCCTGGGCGAGGTCGGGGTGCTTCTCGCGGAGGTGGGCGAAGGCCTTCTCGACCAGGTCGTCCTCGTCCTCGCCACGGATGATGTCGCCACACGGACAGGCCAGGGTCTTCTTCATCGGAGCCTCTCAAGGGGACGTAGGAGTGCCCGGAACCCTAGAGCCACCTCGCGGCCGAGGCCTCGGAACGGCCCCATCGGGGTAGGTGCCCAGGACACCCACCCACCGGAGGCACACCTGATGAGCAAAGAGGACAAGAGCGAGAAGCCCGGCCTGGCTCAGCGGGTCCACGCCGCTACCGGGGACCGCGATGCCGAGGCCGAGGCGCTGCGGCGGGATTCCAACGACGAGGTCGACCACGACGACGCCAAGATCGCTGTGCAGCGGGCCCACGGTGAGGCGGGCGCGGACCGCCCGATGGCCGTCGACGCCCATCCCGACGAGGAGCTGGCGCTCCCGTCCGACGCCGAGGCCGTGCACGAGGAACGACAGCCGTGACCGTCGTCGACCACCGGTCCCTCAGACCGCCGGCGTGACCCGACTGCTCCTGCTCGCCTCGACCTTGGCCACGAACGGCGAGGTCGAGGCCCGCAGGAGTGCGCCGTAACCGAGCCCGAAGGCGATCTCGTCACCGACCGACACCGCCTCGGTGCCGACGTCGATCACGAGGTGGTCGCTGCTGGCCCCGAGAACCGCTGTGCCCGCCGGAGCGACCAGCCCGTCGAGGTCGATGTCCTGGCGCCCCAGGGCGAGGATGGCGCGTCGTTGGAGTCCCGACGCGGGTGCCTGGGTGCTGGCGGCCCGCACGGCACCGAACGCCGTCTGGGCCACGCCACCCCACGGCGCGGACGGCTTGGTCTTCACCTCGATGACCTCGGCGACGAGGCGGAAGCCGTCCTGGCGGAGCCCGTCGATGGGGCGGCGGTCGAGCGGGTCGACCCCGAGCAGGATCGCCTCGCCGAGCCGCAACTCGTCGACGCGCCCGACATCGGTGGTGGAGAGCGCCCAGCCGAGGCTGGCCGAGTTGCCGCCGGACACGACGGCCAGCTCGACGTGGCACGCGACCTCCACCTCGTCGGCCAGGCCGGAGAGCTCGTCCATCTTCTGCTGGTCGGGCACCACGCCGCTCTGGCACGCCAGGTTGGTCCCGATGCCGGCGAGGACGAGGCCGGGAAGGTGCTGGACCGATCGGGCCATCTCGACCACGTCGACCATGGCCACGCCCTCCCGGAGGTCTCCCAGCTCCACCATGAGCACCACGCCGTGGGTCGTCGCCTGGCGGGTGGCCGCCGCGGCGAGCGCCCGCAGCACCGTGTCCTCGGTGTTGAGGCTGATGTCGGCGTTGCGGACCACGGCGTCGACCTGGCTCGGCATCGGCGACCGGACCAGCGTCAGGGGCGCGTCGAACCCTCGGTGGCGCAGCGCCGCGAGGTTCTCGACGCGGGAGTCGCCGAGCCCGGCGACGCCGGCGTCGACGAGGGCACGGGCGACGTTCGCCTGGGCCAGCACCGCCTTGGTGATGCCGACGACCCGGATGCCTCGCGCCCCGAGGGCGGCCACGAGATGGCGGGCGTTGTGCCCGACCGCCTCGAGGTCGACCTCGAGCCGCGGTGCGCTCACGGTGTGGCTGATGCGGCGGGGATGGCGGAGCCGAGTGACGCGGTGAGCTCGGGGAAGGCGAGGAGCACCATGTCGACCAGGCGGCTGAGGGGCCGGGTCAGGGGGTCCGATGCCGGCACGCCGAGCTCCAGCTCGTAGGCGATGATCGCCGCGGTCATCTCGGCGTCGGTCATGTCCTCGTGGTTGAGGGTCAGCCCGATCACCTTGGTGTCGGCGAACGACTCGATCAGGCGGACCTCGCTGGCCGCGGTCGGCATCGCCACCATCGGGAAGTCGCCCAGCACCTTGCGCTTGGGGGCGTGCTGCACGATCACCCCGGCCGGCCGGGAGCCGCGCAGGATGTGCGCCGAGGTCAGGTAGGCGGGGTGGCTGAGGGCGCCCTGGCCCTCGACGATGATCACGTCGGGGTCCTCGCCCTCGAAGGCGGCCACGACCTGGTTCTCGACCTCGCCCGAGCAGAACTGGGGGACCAGGGCGTCGAGGGCGACGCCGTAGCTGCCGCCCTGGATGAGCGTCGTCTGGCCGGTGCCGACCATGACCGCGTTGATGCCCTGCTCGCGCAGCGCCTTCACCAGCAGCGTCGCGGTGGTGCGCTTGCCGATGGCGCCGTCGGTGCCGAGCACGGCGATCCGGGGGCAGGTCACGTCGAAGATGCGCCCGGAGAACAGCTTGAGGTCCTTGGTCTCCTTGGGTCGACGCACGTCGGTGATGGTCACGCCCGCAAAGAGCGCGGCGGCCACGAACTCGGCGTCGTCGTTCAGGAACTCGTGCAGGCCGTTGATCACGTGCATCCCGCGGTCGATGCCGTCGAGCAGCACGACGCGCTGGGCGGGGGAGAGCAGGCCGTCGGCCGGGGCCACGCCGCAGATCAGGAAGTCCGGCACGTGGCCGGCGTGGGCGATCGCCTCGCGCAGCGACGCCAGCACGGGGATGCCGTTCGGGGCCCGGTCGAGGAACTGGCCCGAGTCGGCGCCGGCCCGCACGCTGTCGATCACGCTGAGGATCTCGTAGCGCTCGGAGTGGCGCACGAGGCCGTTGGCGGTCTTTCCGTCCTGCTCCCCGAACTGCCCTTCGCAGTAGACGACGGCGGTGCCGCCGGCGGGGGCGACGGCCAGTGGCTCGCTTCCGGGCGCGCCGAACGGGATCGGTTCCGAAGGGGACATCGACATCGAGCTCCTCAGTGCAGCCCAGAGGAGGCGACGGGCTCGCGGCGGCCGTTGCGACCGCAGGCGAGCAAGGCGTCTGCTCCAAACGTCGACAAGCTGCCGACGGGGTCAACGTACCAGCGTGGCGCCCGAAGCGGACGCGTGTACGCCCCCGGGATCGCCTCGGCGACCGGGTCAGCTGCCGGTCAGGTGGTGTGGTGGTCGACCACGGTCGGGCGTCCGAGCAGGGCGACGCGGCACGAGGCGCACAGCCACATCTCGGGGATGGTCCCCGGTTCGGTCGTGCTCTCCATCTCGAACACCCGTCGGCAGCGGCCGCACTGCTGGCTGCTCAGCGCCTCGGTGGTGGGGTCGCTCAGGTCGGGGCTGGCTGGGTCCGGCACGTGGTGCTCCTCTGGCTCGTGGCTCAGAAGAGGCGTCGCAGTGGCGACCGTTATGGGGTCGGGCCGAAGCGTCCCCGCCAAGTCGGGTTGAACCGAGCCTACGGGCGGATCGGGCCAAACGGCTCGGATCGACGAGAGCGGGCGTTCCTCGTGGCCGTGGGGCACGGCCCCCGTCTCCCACCCGGGGGCGCACGATGACATGGCAGAGTGGGCGAAGGCACACCGACCGATCTGAGCGGGCGGCTGCCGGGGGGGGTCAGGGTGGCGTTCACCGAGAGCGACGAGGACGACGGCCGCCGAGCCGCCGGCGAGGCGATGTTCGAGGAGGTCAACGGCTTCGCCGCGCCGGCGCCGGGCCACCCGTTCATCGACATGACCGTCGACCACGTCTTCGGCGAGGTGTGGACCAGGCCCGGCCTCACCCGCAAGGAGCGACGCTGGATCGCCATCACCGGGGTGGCCTCGGCCGGGGCCGAGATGGCGCTGAAGGTCCACGTCGGGTCGGCGTTGCGCTCGGGTGACATCACGATCGACGAGCTCCGCGAGGCGGTGACGCACTTCGCGGTCTACCAGGGCTATCCGCGGGCGACCGTCCTCAACGCCGTCGTCGAGGAGACGTGGGCGCAGGTGCAGCGAGAAGCGCAGTGACCGCCGGCGGACGGACCGTCGACGGGCAGGACCGAACAGGGGGCCCACATGGGTGAGCGGGTGCTTGGCGACATCGGGACCGAGGTCATCTTCGAGAACGAACGGGTGCGGATCTGGCGCCTGCACCTCGAGCCGGGGGAGCGCAGCGCGGTGCACCGCCACGACCTCGACTACATCCTCGTGCTGCTCGGCGGCGACCGCATCGCCGCGGAGCCCGAGGGCGACACCGAAGGTCCGGTGACCGAGCGGCTCGAGGCCGACGTGGTGCCGGGAGCCACCGTGTACCTCACCCGTGGCGGTGTGGAGACGGCCGTGAACGTCGGAGCCGAGCCCTACGACGAGATCATCATCGAGCTCAAGGACTGACGGCGTGGGTCGCATCCCGCCGCCCGAGCCCCTCCCCGAGCTGGTGGCGCTCACCGCGCCACCCGGTGGGCAGCCACCCGTCACCATCACCGCGCTCGCGCACTGCGA
This sequence comes from Acidimicrobiales bacterium, assembly GCA_965279255.1. GTDB lineage: Bacteria > Actinomycetota > Acidimicrobiia > Acidimicrobiales > Acidimicrobilacustridaceae > CAMFLJ01. The sequence goes on along the minus strand of OZ257146.1, from coordinate 1,608,619 downwards.
GCCTCTGCTCGGGCCCTTCCTCGGGTGGGCCGCCGCGCTGGCCCTGCAAGGGGTGCTCCCCAAGCGGGATCACGAGATCCTGGCCCTGCGGGCCGCCCACAACTGCCGGTCGGCCTTCGAGTGGACCGAGCACTCGGCGTTCGCCCGGGCCGCAGGGCTCACCGATCACGAGATCGCCTGCATCGCCTCCGGTGACGACCCGGGTTGGAGCCGTCGCGAGCAGCTCTTCCTGGTGGCGGCCGACGAGCTCCACCGGGACACGTCGATCAGCGTCGGCACCTGGCGGGAGCTCACCGAGGTGGCCCGCACCGACGAGCTCGTGGAGGCGGTCTACGTGATCGGCCAGTACACGATGCTCTCGATGGTGGCGAACGTGGCCGACGGCGACCCGGGGCCCTGAGTCCGGGAGTCGCCGGGTCGCGACGTGGCTCAGGGCCCGGACGGTGGCGGCACCTGCAGCTGGTCGTCGAGCCAGGGGAGCGCCTGGGCCAGGGCATGGCCCACGAACCCGAAGTCGTGGCCTCCGGGCCCCGAGAACTCCTGGACGGTGATGCCTGCCGAGCGGGCCTCGGCCGCCAGCCGGGTGGTGTCGCGCCGGGGTGAGCCGTCGGCGTGGCCGGAGCCGAACCAGCCGGCGAGCTGCGGGTAGGTCCGCTGGGTGAGCAGCGCGGCGGGGTCGTGGGCGGCGAAGTCGACCTCGGACCCGCCGAAGAGCGTCCGCACCGTGCGCCGGTGGCCGCCGACGTCGGGGTGGCTGTCGCCGGCGAGGTCGGCGAAGGCCGCGTAGCGGTCCGGATGGCGCAGGGCAAGGGTGACCGCGCACGTGCCCCCTTCCGAGTAGCCGGCCAGGCCCCAGGCCCTCCGGTCCGCGGTGACGGAGAAGTGGGCCTCGACGTAGGCCGGCACGTCGACGGTGAGGTAGGTCTCGGCGGCGCCGACGCACTCGGTGTCACCGAAGGCCGATCCGTTGGCGTCCACCATGACGAGCAGCGGTGCCTCTCCGCCTTGGGTGGCGGCGATGCGGTCCGCGATGCGGTCGAGGCCGGCGGAGCGCGTCCAGTCGGACGGCCAGCTCGGGGTGCCCCCGATGAGCTCGACGACGGGACGGGGCCGGTCGGGGTCGGTGAGGAAGCCGGGCGGGAGCCAGACCCTGGCCGTGCGGGCGTGGAACCCCGAGGTGGTGCCGGGTATGGCGAGATCGACCAGGCGGCCCTGGGGGACGGTGGTCCCGTCGGAGGCCGTGGCCACCGCCGGGGTCGGGCCGCTCGCCACGGTGGGATCGGTCTGGGCGAGGCGCAGCGCGGTCGCGGGATCGAGCAGGGGATCGGTGTGGTCCTTGCCGAGCATGGCGTCGAGGGTGGGCCAGTACTGGTAGTGCTCGTTCACCACCAGCACGGAGACCAGGAGCCCGACCGGCAGGCAGGCCACGGCGAGGACCTTCATGGGGGCGCGGAGGGCTCGTCCCGCCGCCACTGCGACGGCCGGTCCGACGAACGGCACCAGCGCAGCGGCGTAGAACCAGCGGGGGATGTCGAGGGGGACTGCGCCGCTGGCGTGCAGGGCCAACGCCACGGCCGCGGTGGCCACGAGGGCCCACATCGCGGTGCGCAGGGCCAGCAGGCGGGACCGGCGGCGGGCGGCGACGACCGTGGTGCCGAGCAGGGCGGCGAACAACCCGACGGCCACGGCCAGGACGGGCCACGACACCAGCGAGATCGTCACCGTCACCTCCTGCATGTGCTCGGGACCGATGGCAACGTACCGGCCGGGCCACCGGAACGGGCGTCGCGGCCCCGTGCGGGTCCGATCATCGCCCTGTGTCCGGCGCTACCGTCGGGCCCACGGCGTGCGCTCGCCCTCTCGCACGCGGCATCACCGGCGTCATCGGTCGTCGGGATCGTGGGCGCACCCGGAGCTGCTCCGGGTGCCAGGGCGCCGGGAGGTCGACGCCACGGTGACCGACGACGAGAGGCCCCGAGACCGCCGCATCGGCGAGCGGATCCCGATCGAGGCGATCGACATCGCCTGGATGGTCTCCGCGTCTCGGCCCTCGGGCCTGCTGCGACGGCGGGCGACCGGACCGGTCGAGGAGCCCGGCCGGGTGCTCGACGTCTCCGTCACCGGAGCGGGCATCGAAGGGCCCGATCACCCGGACCTGGTGCCCCGCTCGAAGGCGTCGTTGGCGTTCGAGGGCGGTGTGTCCGTGGTGCGCATCCGGCGGAAGGTCCTCACCGACACGCCGGGCGTGGCGTTCTACGGGGTCGAGCTCGAGGACCTCGACGAGGCGCTCCGAGAGGCCTTCCACTCTGCGTTGGGCAAGGGGCGACCCCAGGAGAACCTCTGGCGTCGCTCCTCGTGATCCGCCACCGCTACCGTGCGGGCGACCATCTGCGGGAGGCGGGACGTTGACCTATGCACTGACGGGCCTCGACGGGAAGGTCGCGGTCGTGACCGGCGCCGGCCGGATGCGCTCGATCGGCCGGCCGATCGCCGTCGAGCTGGCCCGCGCCGGCTGCGACGTCGTGCTCACGGGGACGGGCCGGCCGCCAGAGCGGTACCCCGACGACGAGAAGGCCGCCGGCTGGCGCGACATCGAGTCGGTGGCCGAGGAGATCGAGGCGCTGGGCCGACGGGCCCTGCCGCTGGTGTCCGACGTGAGCGACCCGAAGGGCGTCGAGGCGTTGGCCGACCGGGTCGAGGCCGAGCTCGGTCGGGTCGACATCGTGGTGAACAACGCGGGTGCCGCCCGGGGTGAGGACCGCGTGCCGGTCGTCGAGCTCGACCTCGACGCCTGGCACCACGTCATCGACGTGAACCTCCACGGCGTGCTCTACATGAGCCGCACCTTCGCCCAACGGTTCCTCGCCGCCGGCACGCCGGGCAGCATCGTGAACATCTCCTCGGTGGGCGGCAAGATCATGGGTGCACGAACGGCGGCCTACGCCGCCTCCAAGGCCGGGGTGCACGCCCTCACCTCGTCGATGGCCAAGGAGCTCGGCTCGGCCGGCATCCGCGTCAACGCGATCTGCCCCGGCATCATCGACACCAGTCGCATGGACGACGTGGGCCGGGCCGAGCAGTGGGACCGCATGGTCGCGTCGCAGATCCCGCTCGGCCGGGCTGGCGAGGGCCTCGACGTCGCCACGGCGACCGTGTTCCTCTGCAGCGACCAGGGCGCGTGGGTCACCGGCCAGCAGTGGAACGTCGACGGCGGCCAGCTCACCATCCACTGACCGTGGCGGTGCTCAGCCGCTCGGGCCTTCGTCCAGGGGACGGCCATCGCCGTCGCAGAGCTCCGGCAGGGTGATTCCCACCCGGTCGAGCCCGACCTCGATGCGATCGAGGTTCTCCTCCATCGCAGTCGGTCTGATGCTCCCCGCCCCGGGGGCGTAGGGGTGGTCGAGGAAGCGCACCACCAGGAGGCTCGAGACGAGGATCGCCGTGACGGCGCCAACCTGGACCGACTGCACCAACGCACCCTCGCCTCGGTCGGCGAAGAAGAACACGAAGGCGAGCACCACACCGGCCGAGATCAGCAGCATGAACCAGAGTGGCGCCGGGATCACCCCGTCGACCGCTGAGACGCGGTCGAGACGGGCGGCCTCACGGGCCGAGGTCTGGTCGAGCCACTTGGCGTATGCCGCGCTCTGGGCCGCCGTCTCGGGCTGGATCGGTCGGAACGTCGCGAAGATCCGCGGCCCCCACGGGTTGACCGGTGGCGCCGACGCCGACTCCATCGCCGGCCACTCCTGGTGGACGACCGCCCGGCCGTAGCAGACCAGCTCGGAACCGAGCAGGAGCTGCTGGCCCGGCGGCAGGAGCTGCGCCGTCTCGATCTGCTGTGCGACCAGCTCGGCCTCCGTGTCGGCACCTGCGGCCGTGCCGGCGTAGGCGGTGAAGGCCAGGTAGATCATGAACGCGAGCAGCACGGCGAACGAGGTCGCCAGGATGCCGAACACGCCTGCCGCGCGGCCGGTGTCGGTGAAGTGGCCTCCATGAGGGGACCAGCGCCGGACGAGGAGGAGGGCGATCACGGCCACGGCCGTGGCCGTCACCACGATCGTCGCCGCCCACCAGAGGTTCATGTCCCGACCCCGTCATGCGACGAGGCCGGGACGACCGGCCGGGTCAGGACTCCGCGTACAGGCCGCGTCGGTCCTTCACGACGTAGGCCAGGATCAACGCCAAGGGGAAGAAGAACAGACTCAGGATGAAGTATCCGATGAAGCTGTGACCCTTCCGCCCGGCCACGCGCGCCGGCCAGAAGGCCAGCGCGATCCAGATCACCAGGACGAGGAACGCCCCGATCCATGCGCCTATCGATGCTGCGAGCACCATCTGTGGCTCCCCTCTCTCGCGAGCCGCCATCGTCAGTGGTGGCGTCGTCGCCGTCGTCACCCGGTGGGGGTGAGAACCGGCGGCGAGGGGGCGCCGCTGCGCTCAGGAGGTGGCGGGGAACAGCGTGCGCCACGCCTCACCGAGGCGCACCGGCAGCCAGATCAGTCGGCCGACCGGGTCCCACGGCCCGAGCCACCACTGCCACACCAGGTCCTTGTGGAGGGCCCGGCGCTGGCCCATCCGGCGGTGGATGACGATCACCAGGGTGAGCAGCACGATCGTGCCGACACCCGAGACCACCGCCGACACGATCGGCCACGGGGTGTCGAGGTCGAGCAGGAACACGCACGCGGCGAGGGACAGGTGCACCAGGGTTGCCAGCCAGGCGATCAGGTAGGCGCCGCCGTCGACCCGGCCCGCCAGGACCGGGCCGTCGTAGGGCGGCGGGAACTTGACCCACTCCCACGCCCGACGGAGGCGCGACTGCTCACCGGCGGCCGGGCCGGGTGCTGCCGTCATGATGAGGTCCTCTCGTCGGGCGGGGAGGGTCAGCGGCCGGGGCCGGGGCCTAGCAGCGGCGACGCTGCTTCTCGTGCGCAGCCGTGGGCTTGGGTGTGGGCGGGAGCCCGGCCTTGTCGAGGTACTCGCAGGCCTCCGCGATGTTCACGAGCAGCATGTCGGCCTTGTCGCGGCTGAAGTCGTTGCGCACGACGACCCGCAGGATGCGCACGTGCTCGGCGTCCGGGGGCAGCGTGTAGGCCGGCACGATCCAGCCGTTCATGCGGAGTCGGTCGGCGAGGTGGTACTCGTCGAACGCGGCACCCTCCTTCAACCGGAAGGTGACCACCGGCTCGGCGAGGCGGGGGTTCAGGATCTCGAAGCGACCGCTGGCCTCGAGCTGCTCGTTCAGGTACCTGGCGTTCGCCATCATGTTGCCGACGATCGCCTTGTAGCCGCTGAAGCCCAACCGCACGAAGAGGTAGTACTGGGCCTGGACCATGGCGCTGGCCCGGGAGAAGTTGAACGTGAAGGTCGGCTGGGCGCCGCCGAGGTAGTTCACCTCGAACACCAGGTCCTCGGGCAGGTCCTCACGGTCGCGGAAGACCAGCCAGCCGATGCCCGGGTAGACCATCCCGTACTTGTGGCCCGAGGCGTTGATCGACTTCACCTGCTCGAGGCGGAAGTCCCACACCTCCTCCGGATGGGCGAACGGGGCGATGAAGCCGCCGCTGGCACCGTCGACGTGCAGCGGGATGTCCCAGCCCTTCTCGCTCTTGATCCGCACGAGGAGGTCGTTGATCTCCGAGATCGGGTCGTTCTCACCGATGAACGTCGTGCCCAGCACCGCGCCGACGGCGATGGTGTTCTCGTCGATGTGGGCCTCGACGTCGTCGGGGTGCATGACGTAGTGGTCCCTGCGCATGGGGATCTTGCGCATCTCGACGTCGAAGTAGCGGGCGAACTTGTCCCACACGACGTGGGTCTCGGCGCCGAACACGACGTTGGGCTTGTCGGTGGGGAGGCCGGCTTCCTTGCGCCGGTTGCGCCACGTGAACTTGTGGGCGAGCAGGCCCAGCATGATCGCCTCGGACGAGCCGATGGTGGCCACACCGACCGAACGGTCGATGTCCGGGGCGTTCCAGAGGTCGGCGAGCATGCGCGCGCAGATCTCCTCGATGTGCTCGGCCACGGGGTACTCCTCGTGGTCGATGTGGTTGGTCGCCCGCGCCTCGAGGATGAGGGCGTCGGCCTCGGGCTCCATCCACGTGGTGACGAAGGAGGCCAGGTTCATCGACGGCTGGCCGTCGACCTTCAGGCCGAGGTGGATCAGCTCGTAGGCGTCGCGGGCGGGCATGCCGCCCTTCGGGAACTCCCTCCGGGGGAGCGGGTCACGGAAGTAGCGGTTGGCAGGAAGGTCGTCGTTCAGGTCGTTCGCCATGGGGGTGGTCCTTGGGGTCGGTTGGACTGATCTTGTCAGGGGGATCGGTCGTCGGGGTCGGATCAGGAGGGTCGGCTCGGGAGGGTCAGGGGGTCTTCTGCGCAGGGAGGGCCCCGGTGGCCGACCACGACCAGCCGTTCTGCTGCACCCGCTGCTGGAGGTCGGCGAGGCACTTCCCCGAGAGGAAGTCGGCGATGGAGCAGTTCTGGCCGACGGGTGCGGTGAGGCCCATCCCGTTGGTCTGGGTGACCGCGGCCGAGGGCGGGTCCTGGGGCAGGGGGAGGGTCGGGTCGGTCGACTGGGGGCACGGAGCGCCCTGGGTCACCGAGTTGGCGCTGAGGGCGTTGGTCCAGTTCTTGTTCTGGCCCTTCTCGCGGATGGTGAGCAGGTTCGGGGCGACGTTCGTCTGCTCGCCGCTCTTGAGGAGGTTCCAGCCGTTGGCCTTCGCCACCGCCGCGATCTGGGTGACCTGGTCGGAGGTGGCCGACCGCGGCCAGAAGACGACCGTGGCGCTGCCGTCGGGGTTCTCGAGGATCTGGCTGTTGCCGATCTGGGAGTTGTCGTTGGTGCCGTAGGCGTCGAGCTGCTTCTGGGCCCCGTAGATCACGACGCTGTAGAACTGCACGTCGTAGTTGGTGGACTGGTTCAGCGTCGACGCGTCGGCGCCCGTGTAGTCGGGGTAGCTCGGCACCTGCGGGATGTGCACGAGGCTCACCACGTCGTTGGGGAGGTTGGCCATCACGTAGCCGCCACAGGCGTCCGGCGGATTGCCGGCTGCGGGGGCCGACTGGACGTCGGCGTAGGGCGAGCTCGCCGCCACGTTCCGGTAGAACTGGACCTCCTCGGGGACCGGTGAGGGCGGGAACTCCTTGCCGATCGTGCCGCTCGCCGAGCCCGTCTGCACGAGGAACTTCGGGAGGTCCTCGGTCTCGCTGTCGGCCGGGGGGCTGGCGTCCTCGAAGGTGATCACCGGGCTGTTCGTGGCCCGGTCGTACCAGATCTTCTGGGGCAGCACGCTGGCCGATCCGCAGTCGCCGACCGGGGTGTCGGTGATCTCGCCGGACGTTGCGTCGGTGAGCACCGCGTTGATGGTCGGGTAGGGCGTGTCGGTGGGGCCGGCGTAGCCGAAGCGGTCGTAGTCGCCCAGGCCGTCGTTGCTGAACGACCAGTAGCTGCGCGACACGATCGACACGGCGTCGGTGCTCCCGACGGCAGGCAGCAGGGCCACGTTCTGGCCCGCGGACTGCATCGACGACACCACGCTCGCCGGCGTGGTGCTCGGCATGAAGTACAGGGTGAAGCTGCGCTGGGGTGTGAGCACCGGGTTGCCCACGACGAACGGGTTGGTGGAGCCGGCGTCCGGCGTGATAGCGGAGTCGGAGAACTTGAAGAGGGGCACGCCGTTCACGTCGTAGAGGTACCAGGCGGTCCAGTTCGAGTACGGGAAGTCGCCCTTCACGACGTAGGCCCAGTCGGCGGTGTCGCTGTTCAGGTCCTGGACCGACATCGTGTAGCCGGCTGAGAAGCTGGGTTGGACCGGGTAGAAGTCGGCCTTCGAGGTGTCGACGACGTAGGGGCACTCGTTGCCCGAGACGGCCACCGAGGTCGTGCCGGTGCGACGGGTGCTGTCCGGCGACGCGGCGTCGTCGGCCGATGAGCTGCACGCCGCGAGCGCGACGAGGCCGACGGCCAGCACGACCGCCAGGGCTCGTCGGGGCCTGCGAGGGAGGGCACTGCTGGTCACTTGACTCCTCGTGTGATCATCCCGCCATGACTACGGGCGAGCAGGTCGTCGAGGCCCACCGACGGGCGGGCATCGAGTTCAGGGCGGGCGGGTGTGGCACGTTCCGCCTCGACCAGGGGGACGGCGAGCCGGTCGTGCTGGTGCACGGGCTCCCCTCGTCGTCGTTCCTGTACCGGAAGGTCGTGGCCGAGCTGGCGGCCCGTGGTCGTCGGGCGATCGCCATCGACCTGCCGGGCATGGGCCTCGCCGAGCGGGCCGACCCGTTCGACTACACGGTCGAGGGGCTGTCGCGCTTCATGGAGGCGGCGGTCGACGAGATCGGGCTCGACCGGTTCCACCTGGTCGTGCACGATGCGGGCGGCCCGATCGGCATGCTCATGGCCTGCCGCATGCCCCAGCGGATCCGGTCGCTCACCGTCACCAACACGATCGTCGACCTGGCCGGCACCCGGTTCCCGGGTGAGGTCGTGGCCCGCACCAGCCGGCGGGTGCCCGACTGGCTCGCGTCGCCCTGGGTGTGGCGCAAGATGATGACGATCTCGGGCATCAAGGACCGCTCGGGCATCAGCGACGCCGAGCTCGACGCCTACCGGCTGCTCGCGCTCGGCGACGACGGTGGGTCGGGCTACCTGCGGATCATGAACGGCGTGCACCAGGAGCGGGAGTCGGCGTCGGGGTACGCGCGGTCGATGGACTCGACCCTCGTGCCCTACCCGGTCCAGGTCGTGTGGGGTGCTGAGGACCCGGTGCTGCGGCTGCGGAGCTTCGGCTGGAAGGCGCTGGCCGCGTCGAAGCTGCCGACCCTCGAGGTCGTCCCCGCTCGCCACTTCCTGCACGAGGACCAGGCCCCCGCCATCGCCGACCGGGTCGACCGCCTGGCGTCGACCGCCTAGCTCGACCTCCGCAGAGGTCATTGCTTCCACCAGATCCTCCCCGGAACACGTCTGGAGGGACCCTAGGGACTGCAGGGCCGGCCGAACCTCATACCGATCGGGTGAGGCCCCTCGGCCACCGGTCGTCTCAGGACGGCGCATCCCAGCTGGTGACGCCGCCCTGGGTGTAGCCGAGGTCCTGCCACGGGGGCAGGTTCTCGGGCATCGGCAACGGCACCACTCGTGCGCCGCGCTCGGTCAGGAGTCGATCGAACGCCGTCCTGTCACCGTTGAACGGGGTGCCGTCGCCCGCGATGAAGCCGTACATCTCGCACCCCTCAGGGCCGGCCTCCCAGGGGCCGAACGTGTCGCCCCACTCGAGCATGACGTGATCGCCGGCCTTCAGGAGGCGGTCGCCGCAACGCACCTCACCGGCCAGGATGAGCACCGAGTGGTCGCCGTTGTGGCCGTGGTCAGGGCCCATGGCGCCGGGATCCCAGGTGTTCCAGAACGCGGAGAAGCGGGGCGAGATCTCGATCCACTTCTCCCAGATCGAGGCGGTGTGGCCGTCGGCGAACTCGAAGCGCCACATCTCCTGGGAGGGCACCTCGTCGAGTGCCTTGATCGACGGTCCACCGCGCACGTCTGCCTCCCCGCTGCCCGAGGCCGGGCGGGACCCGGCCGGCGGAGCGATCCTAGGCAGAGCCCACGATCGACGGGCCTCTGTGAGGTCGACGGGCGCGCTCAGCCGTGCGGAGGGGCCGACCGATCGCTGCCGGAAGCCTCGGCCCGGCGGCGCTCGACAGCGATGCGGGAGGCCCCGAGGATGATCTTGACCAGCACACCGACGATCAGGAGGTCGACCAGCATCTGGATCGTCACCGCGATCCGGGGGCCGTCGGTGAGGGCGGTGATGTCGCCGAACCCGACCGTGGAGAGCACGGTCACGGTGAAGTACAGGCCGTTCACCTTGGTGATCGGCTCCGAGAACGAGCCGGCGTCGGTGGCCGACAGCCCCACGTAGAAGAGGGCGAACGCCACGATGACCAGGGGGACCACCGTGGCCAGCGTCTCGGCGGCGCGCAGCTGTGGCATCGGTGAGTCGAGGATCTGCCGCACCTGGTAGATCGTCAGGGCGACGAACCCCGCCAGGCCGATGGCGAGCATCACCAGGCCGACGGCGTCGGCGTCCTGACCGATGGGGGCGGCGAAGTAGGCCACGAGCAACAGGACCGTGATGGCGACCACCCGGCCGATGGACCGGGCCAGGAGCACCCGCCGCCGACGCCGCGTGAGCGTGTAGGCGACCGGCGCCGCCGGCAGGTCGTCGTCGTCGGGCTCAGGCGCCATCGGGTTGAGGCGCCGGAGCCGTCGCGAGCTTCGGGATCGGCATGAAGCGGACGCTCGCCACGTAGGCGACCACGACGGCCACGATGATCAGGGGCATCAACGTGATCTCGTCGGCCTGGAGGAACACGGCGGTGAGCAGGACCGACGTGAGGGGAAGCCCGAGCATGGTGACCGCCATGGCGCCGATGCCCATGGCGACGCCGGCGATCATCGGCAGGCCGGCGAAGTGGGAGAGGGCCATGCCTCCGGCGGCGCCGATGAACATGGCCGGGAAGGTCGGGCCACCTCGGAATGCGCTCAGCGACAGGCAGTAGGCGAGGCCCTTGAACGCGACGAGCGCGACGAGTGCGCCGACGGTCCAGGACTCGGCCCCCAGGATGAGTGGGCCGAGGGTGGTCTCCCCGGAGAACAGCACCTGCTGGGTGCCTCGGTCGGTGATTGCCTGGAACGCCACGGCGGCCAGTGCGACGCCGAGGCCGATGACCGGAGTGAGGAGCAGCCGGCGGGACGCGACCAGCGGTTCGAGGCGCCGGGCTCCGATCTTGATCACCGTGCCCAGCGCGGCGGCGAGCAGTCCGATGGCGATGGCCCAGAAGAACTGGGAGACGCGGATCTCGGTGAAGGCGGGGATTCCGTCGACGGCGAGCTCGAACGTGCCGAGGCCGGTGATGGCGTTGAGCCCGAGGAAGATCAGCGCGCCCACGCCTGCCGCGAGAAGGCCGGGCACGAGCACCACGCCCATGACCGGGCCCGCCAGCCCGGCGACCTCCATGAGCAGGAAGGCACCGAGGATCGGCGAGCCGAGCAGGGTGCTCACCGCCGCGAAGCTGCCGGCCGCTCCGATCACCATGGTCGCCTGGGCGGGTGCGTCCTTCTTGACGAGCCGCACGATGAGCACGGCCAGGCCGCTGCCGATGGCGATCAGCGGCGCCTCGGGGCCGACCACGGCGCCGAGGATCAGCGAGGCCAGGGCGGCGATGATGATGCCGGGCAGCTCGCTAGCCTCGGGAGGGCCCGAGTTCTTGAAGCCGTCGGCGGGGACGTGGCCCCCGGTGCCGGGCAGCTTCTCGATGGCGAGGGCCACGAGGAGGCCGCCGACGACCAGGAACGGGATCGGCCACCAGGCCGGTGTGGAGTCGAACCCGAGGTCGACAGGGAGGGTGTTGTACACCCAGTTCTGGCCCTTGGTCGACAGGCCGAGGAAGCCGTACGCCACCGCCGCCACCGGCACGCCGATGATGGCGCCGAGCAGCAGGATGGCGATGTAGCTGCGCTCCCGCAGGAGCTGGGTGGGGTCAGTGGACGCCGGGGTGGCCGGCGGCGTCGCGGCGGTGTCGCCTCCCGTGGGTGCGGTCACGTCGTTGCTCCCATTCCTCGTTGCGACTGGTGGCAGTGCTTCGCCTTGCGCCCGCTGCCGCACGGGCAGGGGTCGTTGCGTGCGGTGTTCGCTATCACACCGCGGACCTCGTCGGCGTACCTCCCGTCGCGCAGCAGGTCGGCCATGACCTCCATCAGTCCACCGATGTGGCCGAAGTACGCCTTGTAGCCGGCGCAGAGGTAGTTGAGCCCGGGCTCGCCGTCGGGAGTGAGGGTGAACCGGTTCTTCGGGCACTCGCCGTTGCACGCGAAGCGCACGTCGCAGCCCCGGCAGAAGGCCGGCAGCGTGTCGCGCTTGGCGTCACCGAAGGCCCGCTGGCGGGGTGAGCTGACGAGCTCGACCATCGTCGTCGTGGCGATGTTGCCGAGCAGGTGGGCGGGCTCGACGAAGTGGTCGCAGGAGTAGACGTCGCCGTTGTGCTCGAGGGCGAGCGCGTCGCCGCAGGTCTCCTGGAAGATGCAGAGCGAGGGGGGCACGCCCACCCATGACGCCAGCGCCGTGTCGAAGTGGCTCACGAAGACCTCGCCCACGTCGCGGACGACCCACTCGTCGAAGATCGTGGTGAGGAAGGCGCCCCAGGCCTCGGGGTCGACCGAGCGGTCGGTGACGGTGTCCCCCTCCTGGAAGCCGGTCTCGTTGTCCCGCTCCACGATCGGGATGAGCTGGATGTGGCGCAGGCCGAGCTCGTCACGGAAGAACCGGTACACCTCGAGCGGGTGGCCCTGGTTGGCGGCGTTCACCGTGCACAGGACGTTGGTCTCGACGCCGTGCCGGCGCAGCAGCTCGAACCCTGCCATCACCTTGTCGAAGGTGGGCTCGCCCCGCTTGTCGACCCTGTACGCGTCGTGCAGCGAACGGGGCCCGTCGATGCTGATGCCGACGAGGAAGTCGTTCTCGACGAACAGGCGGCACCACTCGTCGGTGAGCAGCGTGCCGTTGGTCTGGATGGTGTGGAGGAACGTCTGCCCCGGGCGCCGGTGGCGCTCGACGGCCGCCAGCGCCCGCCGGAAGAAGTCGACTCCCATCAGGGTCGGCTCGCCGCCCTGCCACGCCACGGTGACCTCGCCCGGCCCGTGGGCCGCCAGCAGCTGGGAGACGTAGGCCTCGAGTACCTCGTCACCCATCCGGAACCGGTCTCCGGGGTACAACGACTCCTTCGAGAGGAAGAAGCAGTAGGTGCAGTCGAGGTTGCAGATCGCGCCCGTGGGCTTGGCCAGGACGTGGAACGCCCGTCCCGTTGCGTCGCCTCGGTCGGTCGGGAGCCCCATCGGCGCGGCCACGGCTCAGATGTCCGAACGGGCCTCGACGCGGCCGTCCGAGATGGCCTTCACCAGCGCGGCGTGGTCGAGCTCGTTCTGGTCGGCGTAGGCAGCGGCATAGCCGGCGATCCCGTTGTCGAAGGTCTCGCTCGTGCCGAGGTAGGCGCTGAGTGCGTCGCGGTCGCCGGTGCAGGCATGCGCCCGGGCGAGGGTCCAGCCGCAGATCTCGGCGTAGACGCCCAGCACCGGGGCGCTCATGGTGGTGATGTCGGCGGATGCCTTCCAGTCCCAGAGCTGGCGAAGGTAGAAGTCGTGATGGCCCTGGGGGCCCTCGAATCCGATCCAGCCCAGGAACGGGTCCGATGCCGACTGCATGAGGCTCTGGCCGGCCACGACCCGCTGGCCGTGGTTGTCGAACTCCGAGGTGCCGAGATACGGCTCCAGAACCGAGGCGTTGGCCTCCTTGACCTGCAGGAACAGGGGATCGTCGTCGGTGCGGCCCGTGAGCAGCACGACCCAGCAGCGGGTGCCCACGCTGCCGACGCCCACGACCTTCCGCGCCGTGTGGCGGTAGGAGTAGCGCTCGAGCAGCTGGCGGCTGCGGTAGGAGACGGTCTCGGTGTAGGTCTGGAGGAGCTGCTGCACGGTCGCGTCGAGCTCGTCGCCGCGGATGTCGGAGAAGATCTCCTGTGCCGGTACGAGCAGCGGGGGATCGCTGACGAAGCGGAGGTCGCCGTCGACCGCCTCGGTGAGGCGGGCGAGCGCCTTGAACCGGTCCTTGGTCTTCGCCTTGGCGACGTTCTTCTGGAGCTGGGCCAGCACGCTGGCCTTCGCCTCGGCGCCGACCCAGGCCTCGAGGGCCTCGGCGTCGAGGCGCACCGACCACAGGTCGAGGTCGGTCAGGGTGGCGAACTGCGCCATCGCCCGCCGATAGGAGCTGGCGGCCCGACGAACGGCCGCACTGCACTTGGAGGGGCTGAAGTCGAGGCTGCGGCCGGCGATCTCGAGGCTGGCGGCGAGGCGCTGCACGTCCCACTCGAACGGCCCGGGCAGGGTCTCGTCGAAGTCGTTGAGGTCGAAGACGAGCTGGCGGTCGGGTGCCGCGAAGCCGCCGAAGTTCGAGAGGTGGGCGTCGCCGCACAGCTGGACCCCGAGGCCGGTCTGCGGGCTCTGGGCCAGGTCCCACGCCTGGACCGCGGCCGCGCCCCGGTAGAAGGCGAACGCGGACGCCGCCATGCGCCCGTAGCGGATCGGGAGCAGCTCGGCCACGCGGTCACGGGCCTGCTCCTGGAGTACCTCGACCGGATCGGGCCGACCTTCGGCCGGCGCCCACTCGGCAAAGGATGACCGGGGCCGGGCCTTGCGGGCCTCCCGGCCGACTGCCCTGGGATCGTTCTCGGTCATCGGTGGCCTCCGTGGTGGTGAGGTCCCGGAAGATAGGTCGGCGAGGGCGACCTCATCGTCATCCCGATCGGGTGACTGGGGCCTGGGCCTCGATGAGGCCGAGGCGCCGGGCCTCGCTCACCGCTTCGGCACGAGACGACGCGCCGAGCTTGCGGTAGACGGCCACGCAGTGGGTCTTCACCGTGTTGCGGCTCACATGGAGCTCGCTGGCGATCTGGGGGAGCGAGAGGTGGGTCGCGAGCAGGGGCAGCAGGCGGCGCTCGGCGGCGGTGAGGGGCGTGATGGCCAGGGTGGAGCCGGTGGGGCCCTGGGCGAGCAGGGCCTCGACCCGGTCGAGCTCGGTGGCGAGGGCGTCGGACAGGGGGTGCTGGCGGAGCACGCGACGGGCCTCGGTGAGGTGGCGTCGGGCCTCGACGCCGTGCTGGAGGGCGTGCTCGGCCTCGGCCAGGAGCTGGTGGCCGAAGATCCGGGTGCGGGGCGAGTCCTCGCCGAGCCGGGCGAGCGACCGGCTGACGACCTCGATGGCGTGGCGGGCCCGGGCCACGTCGCCGGTGCGCGCCGCGATGAGGGCGTCGGTCGAGTACACGACCAGCAACGGCACCACATGGGAGAGCTCGTGGCGGTCGGCGATGCGGCGTCCGGCCTCGGCATAGCTCACCGCGGTGGCGAGGTCGCCCTCGCGCAGGTGCAGCCACCCGACCAACAGGAGGGCGCCGGCTTCGAAGCCGGGGATGGTGTGCATCTGGCCGAGCGCCTCGAGGAGGTCGGTGCGGGCCTCCTGGTAGCGCCCGAGCTGGATGAGGGCCGTGGCCCGCACCGTGAGCGCCATGCCGGCCCACGGGTTCTCGTCGGGGCCGCCCGCCTCGATGACCGCCATCGAGTTCCGCAGCACGCCCTCCAGGCCACCTTCGCCCGTGATGCCGGCGATCAGCGCCAGTGCCGTCGCCACCGACCTCGACCCGTCGGCGAGCGGCCCGCCGTGATCGGCGTCGATCGCGGCGGCCACCGCCTCGCGGATCCGGGGGTAGTCACCGTCGGCCAGGGCGACCCACGCGGCGGCCACGGCTCCGTCGGCGGTGGTCGAGCGGGTGCCCTCGTCGAGCAGGGACAGGCGACGGGCGAGCACGCCGGGACGACCGGCGAAGGTGAGCCTCACGGCGTCGCGTTGCACGAGGGCGGCGGCGCGGTCCCGATCGCCGGCCCTGATGGCGTGGTGGATCGCCCGGTCGAGATCCCCTTCGGCCTCCAGCACGTCGGAAGCCCGCCGGTGCAGCGCCTTCAGCCGGCCAGGGTCGCGCTGGCCCAGGCGGGAGGTCAGGAGCTCGCCGAAGAGATGGTGGAACCGGTACCACTCCCGCTCGTCGTCGAGGGCGATCAGGAAGAGGTTCCCCGTGGCCTCGACCGCGGCGAGCTTGCGGCCGGCGTCGACGCGCCCGAGGACCGCGTCGAGCAGGGGGGCGCTCATGGGCTCGAGGACCGCGGCCTCTTCGAGGAACTGGGCGGTGTCGTCGTCGAGGCCGTTCAGCACCTCCTCGACGAGGTAGTCGGCGACCAGTCGGTTCCGCCCGCTGATGGGCACGCTCGCGACGTTGCGCTCACGGAGGGCCAGGGCGGCGAGGTGGATGCCACCGCCCCAGCCCTCGCAGCGCTCGACCACCTCGGCCAGGTGCTCGGGGGTGATGGGCACGCCGAGCCCTGCGAACACCCCGGCGGCGTCGTCGACGGAGAACGCCAGCTCGCCGGGGCCGAGCTCGATGACCCGGCCCGACAGCCGACGGCGCGGGAGCCCGACGGTCGTGGTGGTGCGGCTGAGGAGGGCGAGCACGCTCAGGCCCGGGGCCCCCTCGACGAGGGAGGCGATCACGGCGAGCGCAGCTTCGTCGCGGATCAGCTGGACGTCGTCGAGGACGAGCACGAACGGTTGGCTGTGGTCGAGGATCTCGAGCAGGGCGGGCACGAGCTCCTGCAGGGGTGAGCGCCCGGGGCTCGAGAGGAAGCGGACGTCCTCGCTGTCGAGCAGCGCCCGGTCGGCGAGGGCGGTGGCGATGTGGGCGACGAGGTGGGCCGGGTCGTCGTCGAGGGCGTCGAGGCTCACCCAGGCGAAGGGGCGATGGTCCGCGAGGTCCCACTGGGCGGCGAGGATGCTCTTGCCGTAGCCCGCCGGCGCGGTGACGGCCACGACGCTGCCCGGCCCGGCGGCCACCAGGCGGGCGAGGGTGGCGGGACGGGAGACGACGTTGGGCGCGAGCAGGGGCGGGCGGCAGGTCGCGCTGCGGACCGTGCCGGCATTCGGCGCGACGGCTGGCGCGGTGTCGTTCTCCGCCGCCTCGCTGGTCATGGATGATGAGACTAATCATGTGAACGGGGCGACAACGGGCCGGAAGTGGGGGTCGTCACCCGCATCGGGTGACGACCGCAGCAGGCGACCGGGTCACCATGGCGCGGTGCGCGGCACCGCCGCGCCCGGACGGAAGCTGGAGACATGGGACTGCGTGACCGGGTTCGTGGCGGCGGTGGAGCGGGCGCCCGCCGCTACCAGATGCGGGAGAAGCTCATCTCGATCGGTGACGACTACTGGATCGAGGACGACGGTGGCGACAAGGCCTACAAGGTCGACGGCAAGGCCGTGCGCCTCCGCGACACGTGGGTCCTCGAGGACACCGACCACCACGAGGTCGCCACGATCCGCGAGCGCAAGCTCAGCGTCCGCGACGCCATCACCATCGAGCTCGGTGACCGCAAGGCCGTCGTGAAGAAGGCCCTGGTCGGCATCCGCGACCGCTTCCACATCGAGGTCGACGGCGGTTCCGACCTGAAGGCGCACGGCAACGTCGTCGACCACGAGTACGAGATCGAGGGCGACGGTGGCACGATCGCCACCGTGTCCAAGAAGTGGTTCCGGGTGCGCGACACCTACGGCGTCGAGGTCGCGCCCGGCGCCGACCCGGTGCTCGCCCTGGCCATCACCGTCGCCATCGACGCCCTCGCCCACGATCACGGCTGAGGCCGTCCCCTCTTCCACGACCGAGCACAGGAGCTCCCCGATGCCCACACGGTTCAACGGCAGGATCGACATCGACATCCGCGACTCCGAGCCGGACTGGACGCCGTACCTCGCGCCCAAGGCCCGGCCCGGCTCGCCCAACGTGCTGCTCCTGGCGTGGGACGACCTCGGCTTCGCCACCATGGACACCTTCGGTGGCCCCGTGCAGTGCCCGAACATGGCCCGCATCGCCGAGCGGGGCGTGAAGTTCTCGAACTTCCACACCACGGCCCTCTGCTCGCCGACCCGTGCGTCGCTGCTCACGGGGCGCAACGCCACCACCAACGGCATGGCCACGATCGCCGAGTTCGCCTCCGGCTACCCCGGCATCTCGACCCGCATCCCGTTCGAGAGCGGCTTCATCTCGGAGGTCCTCGCCGCGCAGGGCTACAACACCTACTGCATCGGCAAGTGGCACCTCACCCCGGGTGAGGAGTGCAACCTCGCCGCCTACAAGGGCCGCTGGCCCCTGGGCCGAGGCTTCGAGCGCTTCTACGGCTGGCTCGGTGGCGAGACGAACTCGTACTACCCGGACCTCGTCCACGACAACCACCCGGTCGAGCCGCCGGCGCGACCCGAGGACGGCTACCACCTGGCCGATGACATGGCCGAGACGGCAGTCGGGTTCATCCGTGACGCCAAGGTCATCGATCCCGACAAGCCCTTCTTCATGTACCTCGCGCCCCAGGCCGGTCACGCCCCGCACCTGGTGCCCCTCGAGTGGGCCGATCGCTACAAGGGCGTCTTCGACGAGGGCTACGAGGCCATCCGCGACGGGATCCTCGAGCGCCAGATCGCGATGGGCCTGCTTCCGGAGGGCACCGTGCTCTCACCCATCAACCCCCACGGCGAGCCGGGCCGCACCGGGCCCGACGGCCAGCCGTGGCCGCTGCTCGACACGGTCCGCCCCTGGGACACGTTGAACGACGACGAGAAGCGCCTGTTCACCCGCATGGCCGAGGTCTTCGCCGGCTACATCTCGTACTACGACGACCGGCTCGGCCGGGTGCTCGACTACCTCGAGGAGGCCGGCGAGCTCGACAACACGCTCGTGATCGTGGTGTCCGACAACGGGGCGAGTGGCGAGGGCGGGCCCAACGGCTCGTTCAACGAGTGGCGCTTCTTCAACGGCATCCCCGACACCGTCGAGTCGACGCTTCCCCACATCGACGAGCTCGGCACCACCGCCTCGAACAACCACTACAACACCGGCTGGGCCTGGGCCCTCGACACCCCGTTCCCGTACTGGAAGCGCTGGGCGGGTGAGGAGGGCGGCACCGCCGACATGCTCCTCGTGTCGTGGCCGGCGCAGATCGCGGCGAGCGACGAGGTGCGCCACCAGTACGTGCACGCGGTCGACATCGTCCCGACGGTGTACGACCTGCTGGGCATCGAGCCGCCCGAGGTCATCAACGGCTACCCGCAGCTACCCATCGAGGGTGAGAGCTTCGCCTCGGCGCTGCGTGACCCTTCGGTGCCCGGCAAGCGGACGCAGTTCTACACGATGCTCGGGCAGCGGGCGCTCTACCACGACGGCTGGTTGCTCACCACGGTGCATCCGCCGCTCAGCAGCTGGAGCAACTTCGCGAAGGACGAGTGGGAGCTCTTCCACCTCGAGACCGACCGGGCCCAGTCGAACAACGTGGCCGCCGACCACCCCGACCTGGTCGAGGAGCTGAAGGGGCTGTGGTTCTACTACGCGGGCATCTACAACGGCCTTCCCCTCGACGACCGTTCGGCGCTCGAGCAGGTGCTCTCCGAGCGGCCTCGCGGTGCGCCCGACCGCGACCAGTACGTCTTCTTCCCGAACTGCTCCGACGTGCCCGAGTCGGCCGGCCCGCAGATCCCCGGTCGCTCGTACACCATCGCCGCCGGCGTCACCGTCGACTCGTCCGAGGTGGAGGGTGTGATCTGGGCGGCGGGTGGGGTGCCCGGTGGGCACTCGCTCTACGTCAAGGACGGCGCGCTCCGGTACACGTTCAACTGGGTGGGGACCCACCTCCAGGACGTGGTCGCCACCGAGCCGCTCACCCCGGGCACCCACGTGTGCGTGGCCGAGTTCGTCGCCGGGGGGCCGAGCCAGGACCCTGCCATGCCCGGGACGGCCGGAACCCTCACGCTGTACGTCGATGACAAGGCCGTCGGATCGGCGCCGCTGATCACCCAGCCGGGCTACTTCTGCCTGACGGGCGACGGCATCTGCGTCGGGCGGGACAGCGCGTCGGCGGTCACCCCTGAGTACGAGGCACCGTTCCCGTTCACCGGTGGTGCCATCGAGAAGGTCGTGGTCGACGTGAGTGGCGACCGGTACGTCGACCACGAGGCCACCGTGCGGGGCTGGTTCCTGATCGACTGAGGCGCCGACCGGCCCCGACCTCGGTCGGTGGCCGGTCGGCGCTCAGCCCGTCGGCGGAGGAGTGCCGTCGGACGGGGGCGTGCTCGTCGGCTCGGCCGGAGGAGCCGCCTCGAACGCATCGACGACGGCGGCCACCGAGTGGAAGTAGGCGTCGGTGCCGACCAGGTCGGTGATCCCGAAGCGATCGAGCTCGGCGCGCGTGTCGCCCATCGCTTCCGCGAAGACCAGGCGGACGCCCTTCGCCTCGAGCTCGGCGTGGAGCGACTTCAACGTCTCGGCGCCGGTGTAGTCGACGTCGGGCAGCGACGAGAGGTCGAGGCAGAGCCACCGCAACGGCTCGGCCCCGGTGTCGGTGAACGAGAGCACCTCCTCGCTGAACCACTCGGCGTTGGCGTAGTAGAGGGAGGCCGCGAACCGGTACACCACGAGGCCGTTCTCGGTGCGGGCCGCCGGCACGGCCGGCCCGCCGGTGAACCCGCGGCCGTCGGCCTCGGGCTCGAGCACAGCGGTGGGGGGCCGGTAGGAGCGGCGGATGTGGTCGACCACCGAGGCGACGATGGCGATCACGATGCCCTGCTCCACGCCCACGAACACGACGACGGCCGCGGTGAGGGTGGCGACGAAGAACTCGTCTCGGCGCAGGCGCAGGATGCGCCGCATGCCTTTGATGTCGACCAGCTCGATCCCGATGAGGAAGACCACGGCGGCCAGCACGGCCTTGGGCATGTAGGACAGCGGGGCGGTGAGGAACAGCAGGACGATGCCGACGACGATCGCCATCGTCACCTGCGACACCTGGCTCTTGCCGCCGGCGCTGTCGACCATCTGGGTCTTGGTCGGGCTGCCGTTGATGACGAACGTGCCCGTCAGCCCGGCTCCGATGGCGGCGGCGCCGAGGCCGACGAGGTCGACGTTCTCGTTGAACTGGTCGTTGTACTTGGCGGCGTAGGCGCGGGAGGTGGCCGCGCTCTGGGCCAGGATCAGCACGAAGATCGACACCGCGGTGCCCATCAGGTTCGGGATGTCGCCCCATG
Organism: Acidimicrobiales bacterium; assembly: GCA_965279255.1. Classification (GTDB taxonomy): domain Bacteria; phylum Actinomycetota; class Acidimicrobiia; order Acidimicrobiales; family Acidimicrobilacustridaceae; genus CAMFLJ01. The sequence goes on along the minus strand of OZ257146.1, from coordinate 1,587,902 downwards.
AGATGTCGGGGCGGGCGATGTGCGGCAGACCGCCGGGGACATCGCCGAGCGTCGCCACGCCGTGGCTGACGAGGTCCCACTTCCAGCTGATGAAGATGGCACCGATGACGGCGACGAGCGCGCCGGGCACCTTGGTGGTGATCTTCTTGCCCCCGAGGATGACGATCAGCACGCCGGCCGACACCGCCGTGGTGGTCCAGCTGATGTCGCCCATGTTGCCGAGGGTGCTGATGAGCTTGCCGAGGGTGTTGTCGAAGGTGTGCGAGCCGATCGTGACGCCCGTCCCCTCGCTCACACCGAAGAGGCCGCCGACCTGGCCGCAGGCGACCTGGATGCCGACGCCGGTGAGGAAGCCGACGAGGACCGTGCGCGAGAGGAAGTCGGCGATGAACCCCAGGCCGATCAGGCGGGCGAGGAGGAGGAGCGCGGCAGCCATGAGGGCGAGGGCCCCGGCCAACGCCACGTACTGCGAGCTGGCGGTGGCCGCCATGCCGGCGAGGCCGGCGGCCATCACCGCGGCGGTGGCGGAATCGGCGCCCACGACGAGGTGGCGGGACGAGCCGAACACGGCGAACAGCAGCACCGGCACCAGGATCGTGTAGAGCCCGGTGATCACGGGCATGCCGGCGATCGACGTGTAGCCCATCACCTCGGGGATCGCGAGGGCCGCAAGCGTGATGCCCGCGATGATGTCGACCGGCACCCGGGCCCGGTCGATCGGGAGCAGGCCCTGGAAGAACGGGAGGCGCCGCGTCGGCTTCCCCTCCGCTCCGGGGCTGGTGTCGGCGGTACCCGCCGGTGTGGTCGCCATGGCGGGACGGTACCGGACGAACGTGAGCCGGATCATCACCCTGTTCGTACGACAGTGGCGCGTCGGCGCACGGTGGACTTCGTAGGGTTGCGGGATGCCCGCCGTCGTCAGTCGCCTGCACCATCTGGCCGGTGGGCGCCACGCCGTCGACGACCCGGTGGTGGCCCTCACCTTCGACGACGGGCCCGCGGGGGCCACCGACGACGTGGCGACGGCGCTGGCCCGCCTCGGTGTCCCGGCGACCTTCTTCGTCGTCGGCTCGCTCGCCGCCGAGGAGCCGGGCCTGCTCGCCGGCCTGGTCCAGGCGGGCCACACCGTCGGGAGCCACTCGTGGTCCCACCCGAGGGTCGAGGGCCTCGACGACCAGGCGCTCCTCGACGAGGCGTCACGTGGCGCCGCACTGATCAGCGAGGCCACCGGCCGTCCCGCGCGCGTCTTCCGACCGCCCTACCGCAAGGCCGATGCGCCGCGCTGGGCCTCCGTGGTGGCGCCGCTCGGGCTCGAGACGATCACCTGGAGCATCGATCCTCGCGACTGGGCCTCGACCGATCCGGTGGAGATCGCCATGGGGGTGCTCGACCATCTGCACTGCGGGGCGATCGTGCTGCTGCACGACGGCGGCGGTGACCGCACGGCCACGGTGGAGGCGCTCCCCCTGATCGTGCGGGGCGCCCAACTGGCCGGGTACCGCTTCGTCGCCCTCTGACTTGACGCCGTCGGTGGTCAGCCGGAGGGCTCGAGCCAGCGACCGGCGAGCCGGAGATCGGCGAGCCGGCGCTCGAGGTCGTCGACGCCGGCGAGGGCGGCCTCGAACCGGGCCGTGGCGTGCGCGTGGAGCTCGACGTCGAGCGCGTTGCGCTCCAGGATGAGCTCGATGGTGTCCGACGCCAGCTCGGCGACCCTCGGGCGCGAGGCGGTGACGTTCTCGCGTCGGTAGGCCGGGAGGCCCCAGCCGAAGGCCTGCACCATGAGCAGGAGCGACTCGTCGAAGCGCTCCTGGACACCGACCACGACGTCGGGGCGATCGAGGAAGGCCTTCGCCCGCTCTAGGGTGGCACCGTCGGCGGGATCACCGGCGGCCAGGACGTCGGAGCCCAGCAGACGGGTCTGGCCGTTGTTGACGATGCGGGCGAAGACCGACGAGCGCACGTACTCGTCGAGGGAGCTGATCCCCTCGACGGCCCGGGCGTTGCCGGCGCCCTGCGGGTTGGCGAGGACGTAGTGGTAGTGCGAGACGATCCGCTCGACCGGGTCGCGCAGCATCGTGAGGTAGGTGCTGGCCCCGGGGAGGAAGCGGTCGACGCCGACGGCCATGTGGCCGACCACGAGCCGCAGCCGCGCCCGCTCTTCGTCGGGCATCGACCGGAGGGCGGCGACCCTCGCCTCGGACTCGGCGTAGATGCGGAAGGTGGCCTGGCCCTCGTACTCCCGCTCGAGGATGCGCAGCAGGGCGCTCCCCGCGGTCTTCGGGAGGTGGACGAAGACGGCCCGCGAGCCGTGGTGGGGCGCGGCGGCCGCGCCGACCAGGCGCAACGGCCTCGTCAGCGGGGTGGTGGGCACGACGGGGCGTTCACCGGGGGCGCCGGTGGTCGTCGGCTCGCTCCCCGGCTGCGGTGCGCGGGTCGGGCGCCGGAGCTCGAGGTGGCCCCCGAGCCAGGCCGACAGCACGCCGAGGCGGACGAGGGGACGCACCCGGCGGTAGCGGGGCCGGAGGTCGCCGCCCCAGGCCTCCACGCTGGCGTCGATGCGGCCCAGGCGACGACCCGGATAGCCCCGGAGGAACGCTCGGGCCCGCTCCCGGCTCTCGTCGCCGGGGGAGTCGCCTTCGATGAGCTGCACCTGGGCCCTGCCCCGGGCCAGGTGATGGCGCAGGAGATGGAGCACGGTCCGGGAGCGGTTGTGGTGCACGAGGGGGAGGTCGGCGGCCCGGTAGGCGCCGAAGCCGGCGCGGAACAGGGTCTCGTTCACCCGCGTGTCCTCGCCGGCCCGGACGTCGTCGGGGAAGCCTCCGACCGAGAGGAGCGCGTCCATGTCGTAGGAGCAGTGGGCCGGGGCGGTCCTCAGGGGCTCGGACGGCCGGCCAGGGAGGACCGACGAGTTGTCGAGGAAGTACGCCGCCCACCCGGCGGCGGTGTCGGTGCCGTTGCGGGTCGTGCCGGTCACCATCGTCCAGCCCTGGTCGTGGGCGTGGAGGCGGGCGGCCAGGCTCCCGGCCGGCAGCTCGACGTGGGAGCCGGGGAAGGACGCGATCTCCCCACGGGCGAACCGGAGCCCGGCGTTGCGGGCCTCGCCGGGCAGCGCCGGGTGGTCGAGCTCGACGACCCGGACCTCCGGGAAGCGGCGCCGCACGATCGACGCCGTGGCGTCGGTGCCGCTGGTGACGAAGATGACCTCGAAGGGCTCGGGGCACTCCTGGCGCACCACCGAACGGACGGCCCGCTCGATGCGGGCCTCGTCGTCCCGGCTGATCACGATGGCGGTGAGCACGGGTGCCTCGGCCCCACCGTCGTCATCGGCGGAGGCGATGTCGACGAGCACCGGGAGCCCGACCGGACGGGGCTCGAAGGCGAACAGCTCGTCGGGCTCCTCGACGAGGTTGTCGTAGTCGTCCTGGTGGTCGTTGCCCGGGTCCGCCTCGGCGTACTTGTCCCGTCGGGCCCGGCGCCGCTCGGTGGTGACCGAGGCGAGGTGCTGGATGCGGACGGTCGTCTCCACCCAGCGCGACCGGGGGACCGACGTGGGGACGGGCACGAAGTGGAGGCGGTCGTCGGGGAAGCGCTGGCCCGCCTCGAAGGCGAACAGCCGGAAGACCACGAGGGCGTTGCGGTCGTAGTGGCCTTCGTCGCCGATCATCCGATGGCAGCGCATCCCGTAGGCGAGGCCGGGGAGGGCGTCGGTGTCGAGGAAGGTGCGGAGGGCGGTGGCGTCGTCGGCGGGGATGCGTTCGTCGGCGTCGAGGGAGAGGATCCAGTCGGGGCTGAGGTCGTGGGCGGCGGCGAGGAGGCGGTTGCGGTTGCCGCTGTCGTCCCAGCCGGCGTAGGTGTCGCGGCGGGGGTTGGTGAGGAGGGTCTCGACGAGGGGGTGGGCGGCGAGGATGGCGTGGGTGTCGTCGGTGCTGCCGTCGTCGAGGGCGATGACGGCGTCGGCGATGCGTTCGACGCTGGTGAACCAGTCGGGGAGGTCGGCGGCGGCGTTGCGGGCCGGCAACAGCACCACCACCTTGGGCCGGCCCGTCGGGTCGGGCCGTGCAACCGGTGGGAGTGGGCGCCCACCGAGCATCACGGGCTCTCGCGGATCTCGGCGCTCCACCCAGGGCACGAGCTCGGTCGGGGTGTCGTCGAGCCCGCCGTGACCGGTGGGGAACACGCCGTCGGGATCGGCCTCGAGGTACTTGGCGACCCGGGCGGCCCGGCGCTGCTCGCTGTCGGAGCCCACGTGCTGGATCCGCAGCGACGTGCGCACGTGGCGGGTGCGGTCGATGGAGGTGGGGACGGGGTCGAAGTGGAGCTGGTCGGTGGCGAAGCGCTGCCCCGGGGCGGCGGAGAACAGGCGGTACACCCACACCGGCGCGGGCTCGCACCGGTCGCCCCACATGCGGAAGCACTGGAGGCCGTAGGCGAGGCCGGGGAGGGCGTCGGTGTCGAGGAAGGTGCGGAGGGCGGTGGCGTCGTCGGCGGGGATGCGTTCGTCGGCGTCGAGGGAGAGGATCCAGTCGGGGCTGAGGTCGTGGGCGGCGGCGAGGAGGCGGTTGCGGTTGCCGCTGTCGTCCCAGCCGGCGTAGGTGTCGCGGCGGGGGTTGGTGAGGAGGGTCTCGACGAGGGGGTGGGCGGCGAGGATGGCGTGGGTGTCGTCGGTGCTGCCGTCGTCGAGGGCGATGACGGCGTCGGCGATGCGTTCGACGCTGGTGAACCAGTCGGGGAGGTCGGCGGCGGCGTTGCGGGCCGGCAACAGGACCACCACCCGGGCCGGAGCATCGTGCCCGTCGGCGAGTCGGCGGGCGAGCGCGAGCAGCCGGTCGAGGTCGAGGTTGCCCGGGCAGGTCTTCTCCCGGTTGATCGTGTTGTGGGCGAGGACGTGCTCGCGGTCGAGGGGGATGCCCCACCGTCGGTGGGCCGCGACCAGCAGCTCCGCCCCGGCCCGGTACTGGGCCGGGGGGCGCTCGACGTCGTGGGGCCGACCGCCGTCGTCGAACTCGACGCCGATGGTGACGAGGTTGGGTGCGTCGGTGCCCAGGACCGCGATCTCGGGCCGCGGCTCCGAACCGCTGTGGAACGCGGTGTCGGCCTCGTCGACGAGGTGGGCGACTCGGCCGTCGAGGCCCACCAGGTGGTGGGCGCTCACATGGCTGTCGGGTGACGCGAACCAGGCGAGGGTCCCGTCGAAGGTGCCGTCGGTGGTGTGCACCACCACGGCCCGCGGGGCGAGTCCGTCGCGCCCCTGGTGCTGGTTGCCTGGGTGGGGCCGCCGGTACGGGCCGGCCACCGCGTCAGCCGTTGAAGGTGGGGGTGGCGGCGACGGCACCGGCACCGCGGGAGGCGCCTGCGTCGTTCACGTCGCCCGAGGGGTCGGCCGTCGTGGTGGTGCTGTCGGGGTAGAGGTCGTAGATGTCCGACACCGCAGCGGTGGTGCCGGCCCGGGCCGGGGAGGCGGAGGCGAGAGCCCCGGCATAGGTGGCGGCCGCACCCGCGGTGACGCCGAGGGCGACGAGGCCCCGGATGAAACCACGGCGGCTGACACGGCCGTCGACGTAGGCGTCGACGAGTTCTTCACGGGTCATCGGTCTCTCCCGGCAGCGGTTCCAGTCACGAGCCGCCGAGGTTACCCGACCGCGCTCGGTGGCCCGGCGACCCGGAACAACCGCGCCCTCCGCGGCGTTGACGGGCCCATGACGGCAATCACCGACGCTCCGACCGTGCCCGACATCCCGGGTGGTCCCTTCGACCTCGAGTTCTTCTTCGATCCCGGGTGTCCCTTCGCCTGGATCACCTCGGTGTGGATCCGACGGGTGGCCGAGCTGCGCGACGTCTCGGTCGGGTGGCGGTTCATCTCGCTGAAGTTCATCAACGAGGACAACGACTATCCCGAGGGCATGAAGCGCGCCCAGGCACGAGGGCTGGAGTACCACCGGCTGTGCGCCGCGGCCCGCGCCGAGCTCGGGAACGACGTCGTCGGCGACCTGTACCGCGCCTACGGCGAGCGCTTCTGGTACGGCGAGGGGGAGGGCGATGTCGGAGCCCGGCTCCATGCCGCGTCGCGGAGCGCCGACCCGGCCGAGATCGTCCAGGCGCTCGGCCTCCCGGAGAGCCTCCTCGCCAACGTCGACGACGACTCCTGGGACCCGCTGATCCGCGCCGAGAGCGACGAGGCCTTCCGCCGCACCGGCCCCGACGTCGGCACCCCGATCATCACCTTCGGGCCGCCCACGGGGAACTCGTTCTTCGGTCCGGTGATCAGCTCGGTCCCCGACGACGAGACGAGCCTGAAGCTCTTCGACGCCATGCAGGTCCTGGGCGGCATCCCCGCGTTCTCCGAGATCAAGCGCTCGTCCCGGGCCGCGATCGACCTGCCGATCTTCCACGAGGCCTGACCGCCGACCCTGCTCCTCGCGGCGGGCCCCAGGCCCGCCCGGTACCGTTGGCCCCTCACATCACCATCCGGGGGGAAGCGTGACCACATATCCGCGCGAAGAGATCGAAGCCGCGTTCGCGGAGTACCGGCGCCTTGGCGTCGGCGAGGAGGACTGGCCCGCCTGGGCGAAGCTCTTCACCGACGACGCGCTGTACGAGGAGCACAACCTGGGCACGTTCCGGGGGCAGAAGGCGATCGAGGACTGGATCGTGTCCTGCATGAAGGACTACCCGTCGATGACCCTCTGGATCGAGTGGTACCAGATCGACGGGAACCGCATCTACTTCTACATCTGGAACAACCTCCCCGATCCGACGGGCTCCGGGAAGCGGTTCGGGTTCCCGAACACGACGATCCTCGAGTACGCCGGCGACGGGAAGTTCTCCTTCGAGGGCGACTACTACAACCCGGCCGACGCCGAGCGCGTCTTCGGCGAGTGGCTCCAGGCCGGCGGCCGTCGCTCGACGCCGCAGGACCACTCGCTCAAGGGCATCGACGGCTGGTCGCCGCCGGTCCCCGAGCCCGCCTTCCCGCGTGACGAGGTCGAGCGCGAGCTCGAGATCTACCGCCAGCGCGGCGACCTGGCGGTGGCCACCGGCGACTGGAACCAGTGGGCCGACCAGTTCACCGACGACGCCCAGTACCGCGAGCACCACTACGGCTACTACCGCTCGCAGCAGGAGATCCGGGACTGGATCAACGGCGTGATGCAGCCGTTCCCGACGATGGTCTTCCCGATCAAGAGCTACTCGATCGACGGCAACCGGATCAGCGCCCTGATCCCGAACATCCTGCCGGCGCCCGAGGGCGACGACGGCTACTACGGCTTCGACGTCAACACGATCCTCCACTACGCCGGCAACGGGAAGTGGAGCTACGAGGAGGACGTCTACGCGCCGAAGGAGGCCGAAGAGGTCGTGCGGCGCTGGATCGCGGCCGGCGGGGTCATCCCCGGCGGCGAGATCCCGACCTGACGTGGACCTCGGCCTGGGCGGTCGCACGGCACTGGTGACGGGCTCCTGGCGCGGCACCGGCGCGGGCATCGCCCGGGCCCTGGCCCACGAGGGCGCGACCGTCCTCGTCCACGGCCTCGAGCCGGGCACGACCGACGAGGTCGTGTCCGGCATCGTCGCCGCAGGAGGGCGGGCGCACGCCGTGCACGGCGACATCCGCACCGACGACGGCGCCGCCGAGCTGGTGGCGTCGGTGCAGGCGGCCACCGAGCACGTCGACATCGTGGTGAACAACTACGGCGTCGCCGACGGAACCACGTGGGACGCGTCCGACGGGCCGAGCTGGCACGCCAGCTACGACACCAACGTCGTCTCGGCGGTGCGCGTCACCAACGCCCTGGTGCCGGCGATGCGCGCTCGGGGGTGGGGCCGGGTCGTCTTCGTGGCGACCGTCGGTGCGACCCTTCCCGGCGACCGCCTGCCCGAGTACTACGCGGCCAAGGGCGCGCTGCCCTCGATCACGGTGAGCCTGGCCAAGCACCTCGCCGGCACCGGCATCACCGTCAACTGCGTGAGCCCGGGCGTGATCGCCACCCCGGAGATGGTCGAGCGCTTCACCGAGCGGGCCGCCCGGCGGGGCCTGGCCACCGACTGGGCCACCGTCGAGCGCATGGTGCTCGACGACGTCATGCCCAACCCGTCGGGTCGGGTGCCGTTCCCCGACGACGTCGGTCGCTTCGTCGCCATGGTCGTCGGCGAGCCGTCGTGGCACCTCAACGGGGCCCACCTCCGCTTCGACGGTGGCACCGCCGACGCCGTCACCTGACGGTCGTCGCCGGTCCCGGTCCCGGTCCCGGTCCCGGCCGTGGCGTCAGGCGTCGGTGCCGTGGAAGTCGGGGAGCACCGCCATCTCGGGGTCGACCGGCGTGAGCTCCTCACCCTTGGCCATCCGGTGCCGGGGCATCAGGAACACCATCGCGACCTGCACGATGGCGAGGGCGAGCACCAGCCACTGCACGTTGTCGATCGCGTCGAGGTAGGCGGCCAGATCGGTCGACTCGCCGATCGTGCCGTAGAAGACCATGCCGAAGAAGGCGATGCCCACCGAGCCGGCCAGCTGGAGGCTGGTCGACTGCACGCCCGCCGCGCTGCCGGCGAACTTCGCCGGCACCTCGTGCAGCACGATCGAGGTCGCAGCCGCCATCACGACACCCACCGAGAAGCCGGTGAGGCCGATGCCGGGGATGAGCTGCACCGCCTTCACCGAATCGGGGTCGCCCCGCGTGGCGAGCAGCACCAGCGCGGCGGCGAGCGCGACCAGCAGGCCGCCGATCACGAGGGCGCCGCGCCCGAAGCGACGCACCAACGGAGCCGAGGCGAGCGAGCCGAACATGTTGAGGAACGGCATCGGGGCGGTGATGAGCGCGGCCTCGAACGCCGTGCGGTCGAACCCCGACTGGATGGTCAGGATCAGGTAGATCGGCGCGGCGTAGCCGAGGAGGGCCACGAAGACGGTGATGAGGTTGCCGACCCCGAAGCTGCGGATCCGGAAGAGGGTGGGGTCGACGAGCGGGTCGCGCCCGAGCGTGAGCAGTCGGCGTTCGTAGGCCAGGAACGCGCCGTAGGCGGGCACCGCGGCCACGAGCATCACGATGATCCACGTGGGCCATCCGGCGCCTCGTCCCTGGATGATCGGGAACATCAACAGGAACGACGCCACGGCGAGGACCACTGCGCCGGCGATGTCGAGGCGGCCGGGCGCACCCGGCGGGGTGGGCGGCAGGGCCTTGAAGGCGACGACCAGGGTGACCAGGGCGAACGGGATCGACGGCAGGTAGACCCAGCGCCAGCTGAGGCCCCACACGTCGGCGGTGATGAGCGCGCCGGACACGAGCTGGCCGACCATGAACGTGCCGCCGGCAACCATCAGGAACACGCCGAACGCCCGGGTGCGGTCGTGGCCGCGGAACGTGCGCTGCACCATGGCCGAGAGCTGGGGTGCCATCACGCCGGCGCCGATGCCCTGGAGCAGCCGGAAGGCGAGCAGCACCCCGATGGTGGGGGCCAACGCGCTGCCGATGATGCTGACGATGAACGTGGCGTAGCCGATCAGCAGCAGGCGTCGGGTGCCGAAGAGGTCGCCGATGCGGCCGGCCAGGATGAGCACCAGCGCGAAGCCGAGCGAGTACAGCGCGGCGTACCACTGGATGGCCGCGCTCGAGGTGTCGAAGTAGCTCCGGATGGCAGGCAGCGCCATGGGGGCTGCGCCGCCCACGATGCCGCTCGCCGCCTGGGCGCACAGCACGAGCACGAAGGCCCGGTTGCGGAGCGAGGTGCGGTCGGGCGCGCTGACGGGCGTCGTCGTGCCCTCGACCTGGACCGGACCGCTCACCATCCCCCCTCGGCCCGCCGGCGGCGGGTCCGGGTGAGGGTACCGCCGGCCGATGGGCCGACTGGAATCGGAGTTCAGATCAGCGCCATCTCCACCGGGACGCCGTTGACCGCGGCGTTGCCCGACGGCTCGTCGAGGGCGGAGCCGGGGATCAACACGTTGGTGTTGGAGCCGGGCCGGGCGGCCGCCACCGAGTTGCGGGTGCCGGGGCGGTCGTGGCCCCAGCCGTGGGGGAGGCTGATGACGCCCTGGATGAGCTCGTCGGAGATCTCGACGGTGGCCTCCACCGAGCCGGCCTCGGTGGTGAGCCGCACCCGGTCGCCGTCGGCCACACCGTGGCGGGTGGCGTCGTCGGGGTGCACCAGCAGGGTCGAGCGGTCGCGGCCCTTCACCAGAGCCGGGAGGTTGTGGAGCCACGAGTTGTTCGAGCGGACGTGGCGCCGGCCGATGAGCACGAGCGGCGGGTGGGGCTCGGCCATGCGCCGGTCGAGGCGGACGAGGTCGCCGAGGATGTCGTCGTGGGCCAGCTCGATGTCGCCCGAGTTGGTGCGCAGGATGTCGTCGAGGGGGGTCGATGACGGCCCCAGGTCGATGCCGTGCGGGTGGCGCTTCACCTCGTCGAAGGTCAGCCCGCCCGGGTTCTCGCCGTAGCGGTCGCCGTAGGTGCTGACCCGGAAGGTGAGGTCGACGAAGCGGTCGGGCCCGCTCAGCGACCAGCTCTCGACCTCGGTGCCGTCGACCCCGTGCCGGGCGGCGCGGGCCAGGTACATCTCGTCGTCGAAGGCGGCGACGTCGACCTCGTCGGCCGCCATGCCCCCCAGGATCGCCCCGAGGCGGATGCAGATCTCCCACTCGTGCGGGCGCTCGGGCGGCTCGAACACCACCGGCGACCAACGGGCCACGGCCCGCGTGGCGAAGCCCCAGATGGCCTCGTCGCAGTGGGGCTGCTCGAGAGGGGAGAGCCCCGGCAGGATCACGTGGGCGTGGCGCGTGGTCTCGTTCAGGTAGTTGTCGATGCAGATCATGGCGTCGAGCAACGGCAGGGCGGCGTCGAGGCGGCCGGCGTCGGGCGCCGACAGCACCGGGTTGCCGGCCACCGTGATGAGGGCCTTCACCTGGCCCTCGCCCGGCGTGTCGATCTCCTCGGCGAGGCACGACAGCGGCGCCTGGCCGAGCACCTCGGGCGCGCCCCGCACCCGGGTGTGCCAGCGGCCGGTGGTGACCGGTCCCCGCCGCCGGGCGGTCGACGAGATGAGGGCGATCGCCGGTCGCGGGAACACGGCGCCGCCCTCGGCGTCGACCCGGCCGAGCAGCACGTTCACGACCTCGACCAGCCAGCTGGCCAGCGTGCCGAACTCCTGGTTGCAGAGGCCGATGCGGCCGTAGACCACCGGCTTGTCGGCGGCGGCGAGCTCCCGGGCCAGGCCGCGTATGCGATCGGCGTCGACACCACACCACTCCGCCACCGACTCGGGCCGGTAACGGGAGGCGGCGGCCAGCACCTCGTCGATGCCCTGCACCCGACCGTCGAGGTGGCCGAGGGATATCAGCCTCTCTTCGTCGAGGACCTGAACCACGGCCAGCAGGAGGGCGGCGTCGGTGCCCGGCCGCACCGGCATCCACTCGTCGGCGCGGTCGGCCGTGCCGGTGCGACGGGGATCGATGACGATCGTGCGGCCGCCCCGCTCGCGGATGCGGTCGAGCTCACCGAGCAGGTCGGGGTAGGCGAGGATCGAGCCCTGCGACGCCTGCGGGTTGGCGCCCATCACGACGAAGAGGTCGGTGTTGGCCACGTCGGGGATCGGGATGCTCCAGGCCCCGCCGTAGATCTGGGCGCACGCCAGGTTCTTGGGCCACTGGTCGACGGTGCCGGCCGACCAGATGGTGCGGATGCCGCCCAGGCCGGCCACCGCGCCCGAGTAGCGGCTCAGCGAGTAGCTGTGGACGTTGGGGTTGCCCATGTAGGCGTGCACGGAGGCGATGCCGTGCTCGGCGACCACGCCGTGCAGCAGCTCCTCGCACCGGGCGAAGGCCTCGTCCCAGGTGACCTCGCGCCACTCGTCGCCGTCGCGGACCATCGGCGCGCGGAGCCGATCGGGGTCGTGGTGGAGCTGGCCGAGCGACGCGCCCTTGGGGCAGAGATAACCCTTGCTCCACACGTCGGAGCGGTCGCCGCGGATGCGCACGACGCGCTCGCCCTCGGTCTCGATCTCGAGGCCGCACATGGCCTCGCACAACGGGCAGGTTCGAAGGTGCGTCGCCACCTGCCACAACGTACCCTCGCCCGGTCGAGGCCGGACGGGCCACGAGACTGCTCAGGGGGACAAGCCCATGTCGATCGCCATCACCGAGGACCACACGGCCCTGGCCGACGTCGTCGCCGACTTCTGCGTCAAGAACGACCTGCGGGGCCAGGCGCGCCACCTGCTCGAGAACGATCCCGAGGAGCTGCCCGCCACGTGGACGGCGATGGCCGAGCTCGGCTGGCTGGGCCTCCACATCGACGAGGAGCACGGCGGCTCCGGGTTCGGCCTCCCCGAGCTCGTGGTGGTCGTCGAGCAGCTCGGCCGCGAGCTCGCCCCCGGGCCCTTCCTTCCCACCGTCATCGCCAGCGCCGTCGTGGCCGCGGCGGGCACGCCCGAGCAGGCGGCCCGACTCCTCCCCGGTCTGGTCGACGGCTCGACGCCGGCCGGCATCGGCTTCGGCGGTGCGCTCACCGTCGACGGCACCTCCGCCTCCGGTGACGGTGGGCTCGTGCTCGGCGGGTGCCTCGCTCAGCTCGTGCTGCTCCCCGCCGGTGACGACGTCGTGGTGGTCGAGCGGGGCGCCGTCGGGCTCGACCTCGTCGGCGGGGCCGACACCGACCGCAGCCGCCGCTCCGCCCGTTCGACCCTCGCCGGCACCCCGGTCGAGGTCATCGTCGGTGGGCGCCGGGCGCTGCTCGACCTCGGGCGCGTGCTCATCGCCGCCGAGGCCACGGGCATCGCCCACGCCTGCACCGACCAGGCCGCCGAGTACGCCAAGGTGCGCGAGCAGTTCGGCCGCCAGATCGCCATGTTCCAGGCGGTCAAGCACCACTGCGCCAACATGTTCGTCGCCGCCGAGCTGTCGACCGCCGCCGTGTGGGACGCCGCCCGGGCCGCCGCGGCGGGCGGCGACCAGCTCACCTTCGCCGCGGCCAGTGCCGCCACCATCGCGGTGCGGGCGGCCTACGACGACGCCCAGCTCTGCATCCAGGTGCACGGCGGCATCGGCTTCACCTGGGAGCACGACGCCCACCTCTACCTGCGCCGGGCCCTGGCCCTGGCCGCGGTGGCCGACGCCGACGTCGCCGCCGCCGAGGTCGTCGCCCAGGTCCGCAACGGCACCCGGCTCCTGCGCGCCGTCGAGCTGCCGCCCGAGGCCGAGTCGATCCGTGACGACGTCAAGGCCGTGGTCGCCGAGCTGAAGGACCTCGACGACGAGGCCCGCACCCGCAGCCTGGTGGCCTCCGGCTACGCCGTGCCCCACTGGCCCGAGCCGTACGGCCGGGCCGCCGGTGCGATCGAGCAGCTCGTCATCGAGGAGGAGTTCCGGGCGGCCGGGATCAAGAAGCCCTCGTACTCGATCACCGGCTGGGTGATCCTCACGCTCATCCAGCACGGCACCGACGACCAGGTCGCCCGATGGGTGCAGCCGGCGCTCGACCAGGAGGTCATCTGGTGCCAGCTGTTCAGTGAGCCCGACGCCGGCTCCGACGCCGCCGGGGTGAAGACCAAGGCCACCCGTGTCGACGGGGGCTGGCTCGTGAACGGCCAGAAGGTCTGGACCAGCGGGGCCCACGTGGCGTCGTTCGGCCTGGCCACGGTGCGCACCAACCCCGACGTGCCCAAGCACGCCGGCATCACCACGATGGTCATCGACATGAAGGGCCCCGGCGTCGAGGTCCGGCCCATCCGCATGCCCACCGGCAACTCGGAGTTCAACGAGGTCTTCTTCAGCGACGTGTTCGTTCCTGACGACGACGTGGTCGGCGCCGTCGACCAGGGCTGGACCGTCGCCCGCGCCACCCTCGGCAACGAGAGCGTGAGCCTCGGCGGCAGCGACGGCTACACGCTTCCCCTCGACCTCGCGCTGCCGTCCTACGACGCCGCTCCCGAGCGGCTCTACGGGGGCGTCGCCCGCCTCGGCCGGTACGGCGCCCTCGTGTCGGCGGTCGAGACCCTCGGCGTGCGCAGCGCCCAGCGCGCCGTCGCCGGTGGTGGCCCGGGCCCCGAGGGTGCGGTCACCAAGCTGGTGCAGTCGGAGAACATGCAGGAGATGGCCCGCATCCAGGTCGAGCTCGCCGGCCCCGACGCCGCCTTCCTCGACGGCCCCGGTGCCATCGCCTCGAACATGGCCCTCATGAACCGGGCCCTGTCGATCGCGGGCGGCACGTCCGAGATCAAGCGCAACCAGATCGGCGAGCGCATCCTCGGCCTTCCCCGCGACCCCCTCCTGAACTGACCGTCACCACCCTCTGGCTCAGTACGTCGCCCCTGGCGTGACGAACTGAGCCAGAGGGGTGGGAGACTCGGAGCCACACGGCGACTCCGGGGGGACCACGCCATGACCGAGCTGATCATCGACGCCGACGCGCACCTCACCGAGCCGCCCGACGTGTGGACCGAGCGCGTGCCTTCGCGGTACCTCGACCAGGTGCCCCACGTCGTACGGGGCGACGACGGCAAGGACAACTGGGTCCTCGAGGGCGAGCCGTTCTACACGATCGGGGCCACGGCGACGGCGGGCTGGCCCGAGCCGTTCCCGGACTGGCCGAAGACCTACGAGGACTGCCATCCCGCGGCCTACGACGCGTCGGCCCGGCTGGCCTACATGGACGAGGTCGGCATCTGGGCCCAGGTGCTCTACCCCAACGTTGCCGGCTTCGGCAGCCAGCGGTTCCTCCGCCTGCGCGACGACGAGCTGAAGCTGATCTGCGTGCGGGCCTACAACGACTTCCTGCGCGACTGGGCCTCGGCCGACCCCGATCGGCTCATCACGGTGATGACCACCCCGTTCTGGGACCTCGACGCCGCGGTGGCCGAGATCGAGCGGTGCGCGGCCACCGGCCACCGGGGGCTGCTGTTCACCGGTGAGCCGTGGCGCTTCGGCCTGCCCCACCTCGGCGATCACCACTGGGACCGCCTGTGGGCCGCGGCCCAGGACGCGGGCATGCCCGTGCACCTGCACCTCGGCAGTGGTGACACCACGACCTCCTTCTCGCCCGAACGGGTGGCGACGCACGGGTCGGCCGCCACCTACGCCTACGCCTCGACGGAGCTCTTCCTGAAGAACGGCCTCCAGGTCGCCGACCTGCTCGGCAGCGGCGTGCTCCCGCGGTTCCCGGACCTGCGGGTCGTGTCGGTCGAGAGCGGCATCGGCTGGATCCCCTTCGTGCTCGAAGCGGTCGACCACAGCTACCTCGAGGGCCGCAAGGACCGCACCAGCGAGTGGGAGCTGCTCCCGTCGGAGTACTTCGCCCGCCAGGTGTACGCCTGCTATTGGTTCGAGACCGTCGCGCCCCGACGGCTGCTCGACGAGATCCCGGTCGACAACATCCTGTTCGAGACCGACTTCCCCCATCCGACGTGCCTGTACGGCCCGAGCGTGCGGGAGAAGATCGAGCTCGGTCTGGGCGAGGCGCCCCCCGACGTGCGCCGCAAGTTCCTGTGGGAGAACTCGGCCCGGCTCTACGGGGTCGAGGAGCCGGCACCCGCGTCGTAGAGCGGCCGGCGTTCACAGCGATCTCCGAGGTCGGCCCGACCGTCGCCACAGGCGGGGGAGCGATCCTGCCGCCATGGACCTCCGACTCCCCGCCGGCTTCGTGGCGAAGCTCGTGCGCTACGGCGCCGTGTCGATCGTGGCGACCACCACCAGCCTCGTCGTGCTCGGCCTTCTCGTGTCGACCAGGGCGATGGCGCCCGGGTGGGCCAACGTCGTGGCCACCGCGGTCGGGACGGTGCCCTCGTTCGAGCTGAACCGCCGTTGGGTGTGGGGCCAGCACGGCCGCAGCTCGATCAGCGGCCAGGTCGTGCCGTTCTGCGTGCTCTCGTTCGCCGGGCTGGCCCTCTCCACGCTGACGGTGTCGCTCATGGCGTCGTTCGTCGACGGCCGCGGCATCGACGGCGCGGCCCGCACGCTCCTCGTGCAGGGCGCCAACCTCGCCGCCTTCGGCTCGCTGTGGGTCGTCCAGTTCTTCGTGCTCGACCGCTGGCTGTTCCGTCGACCGCCCGCATCGGCGGAGGTCGTCGCCGTCACCGCCGAGCCGGAGCCCCTCGTCGACCAGGCGGCCTGACCCGCCGTCGGTGCTGCTCTGGCACGATCCCCGACCCTCTGGCTCAGTACGTCACGCCAGAGGTGACGTACTGAGCCAGAGGGTGGGGACCGCGGGCGGTCGCGGAGGACGTCAGGCGGCTACCGTCGCGACCATGTTCGATCTCAAGATCACCGGGGGAACCATCGTCGACGGCACGGGCCGGGCCCGCTTCGTCGGCGACGTGGCAGTGAAGGACGGCGTGATCGTCGCAGTCGGCCCGACGGTCGACGGCGACGCGGTCGAGGTCCTCGACGGCACGGGGCTCGTGGTGGCTCCCGGCTTCGTCGACATCCACACCCACTACGACGGCCAGGCCACCTGGGATCCGGTGCTCGACCCCTCCGCCAGCCACGGCGTCACCACCGTCGTCGCCGGCAACTGCGGCGTGGGCTTCGCCCCTGTGCGGGCCGACATGCACGAGCGCCTCGTCGAGATGATGGAGGGCGTCGAGGACATCCCCGGCACCGCGCTGCACGAGGGCATCCAGTGGGAGTGGGAGACCTTCCCCGAGTACCTCGACGCGCTCGGCCGCCGCGAGTACGCCCTCGACATCGCCGCCTTCATCCCCCACGCCCCGCTGCGGGTCTACGTCATGGGGGAGCGCGGCGCCCGCAACGAGGACGCCACCGCCGAGGACATCGCCGAGATGGGCCGCCACGTTGCCGCTGCGATCGAGGCCGGTGCTGTCGGCTTCTCGACCTCCCGCTCGCTGAACCACAAGGACCTCGACGGCGAGCTCGTGCCCGGCACCTTCGCCTCGGCCGACGAGCTGATCGGCCTCACCCAGGCGATGGTCGACGCCGGCGGTGGCCTCTTCGAGGTCGTTCCCATGGGCGAGACCGGCGACGACGCCGCCATGACCCTCGGTGAGATCGAGATGATGGCCAAGGTCTCGAAGGCCACCGGCTCCCCCGTGTCGTTCCTGGTGGTGCAGAGCATGGGCGCTCCCGACCTCTGGCGCGACCAGCTCGACGCCGTGCGCAAGGCCAACGCCGACGGCGCCAGGCTCATCCCCCAGGTCGGCGCCCGGCCCGGCGGCATGCTCCTCGGCGTCGCCAGCTACCACGGCCTCATGCGCCGTCCCACCTACCGGCGCCTCGAGGACTCGCTGAGCCTCGAGGACCTCCTCGTCGAGCTGAACCGGCCCGAGGTCAAGGCGGCGATCCTCGCCGAGGACGACCTCCCGCAGGACCCGCACCGCCAGTTCGAGGGGCTCACCGACTCGACGCCCTTCATGTTCGGCAACATCTTCCCGCTCGGCGACCCGGTCGACTACGAGCCCACCCGGGCCCAGTCGATCGCCGGCATCGCCGAAGCCACCGGCACCGACCCGTGGGAGGTCCTCTACGACCACCTCGCCGCCGGCGAGCTCATGCTCGGCGCCTTCACCAACTACGCCCAGGTCACCGGCGACCCGCTCTGCGAGATGCTCGAGCACCCCGACACCGTGGTCGGCCTCTCCGACGGCGGCGCCCACGTGAAGATGATCTGCGACGCCTCGGTGCCCACCTACCTGCTCACCCACTGGGTGCGCGACCGCACCCGGGGCGAGCGCCTCTCGCTCGAGACCGTCGTGCGCAAGCAGGCCGCCGCCACCGCCGAGGTCGTGGGCCTCACCGATCGCGGCACCATCGAGGTGGGCAAGAAGGCCGACCTCAACCTGATCGACCTCGAGCACCTCGAGCTGCACGAGCCCCGCTCCGTCGCCGACCTCCCCGCGGGTGGCCGGCGCATCCTGCAGGACGCCACCGGCTACGTGGCCACCATCGTCAACGGTGTGGTCACCCGCCGCAACGGCGTCGACACCGGCGCCCGCCCCGGCCGCCTCGTGCGGGCCGGCCACTGAGCGCCATGGCCTTCACGGGCGACATCTTCGACGCCACGGCCAACCGGTCGAGCGACCTCGTGCTCGACTCGCTGCGTCGGCGCATGGCGGCCATGCACTCGCTCTACTACCAGGCCGTCGCGTCGATGGAGCTCGAGCACGTCAACCACTTCGAGCGCGAGGGCGTGCTGCCCATCGCCTTCTCCCTGTTCCACTACACGAACATGGAGGACGCCTCGTTCCTGCTGATCACCGGCATCCCCCCGGTCTGGGACGACGAGTGGCAGGAGCGGGTGCAGATGTCGATCGACGACCACGGCAAGCACCGCACGGTCGACGAGATGGTGCACCAGCGCATCGGTGACTACGAGGCGTTCAAGGCCTACCAGCGCACCGTCTTCGACCGCACCGAGACCCACCTCTCGGAGATGGACCCCGCCGACTTCGCCCGGGTGGTCGTCGAGCGACCGTTCCCGCCGCTCGTGGCCTCCACCTACAGCGCCCGCGTGGCCGGGCCCGAGGGCATCACCGTGCTCGACGGCTTCGAGTGCTGGCTCTACCAGCACGGCCTGCGCCACATGGGCGAGATCGAGCTCGCCCGCGGCCTCGTCGGCCTCGGCGGCATGACGAGCTGAGCCCCGGCCTCAGAGATTTCTCAGGGAACGCGAGATCCGTTCACAGGCGGCGCTCGTAGAGTCCTTGTGATGTCAAAGGCATGGAAGATCTCATTGGCAGTGGTGGCCGTCCTCGTCGTGGTCGGCGGCGTGGGCCTCTGGTGGTTCCTGCGCGACGACTCGCCAGCGAAGGTCAACCTCGACACCGCCGCCGAGTCGGTCACGACCACCACGGGCGGGACGGGCACCACCGCATCGGGCCCGGTCTCGATCGACGGCACCTGGACCGTCGACACCTCCACGGGCACGTTCGACTACGAGTCGGCCACCGGGACCTTCGCCGGCTTCCGGATCCAGGAGGAGCTCTCGTCGATCGGCTCCACCACGGCGGTGGGCCGCACCGGCGACGTGAGCGGCACCGCCACCATCTCCGGTGACAGCCTCACCGCGGCCACCTTCGAGGTCGACACCACCACGTTCAAGACCAACGCCACCCAGCGCGACAGCAGGGTGCAGAGCGCCCTCGAGACCGGTCAGTTCCCGACGGCGACGTTCACGCTCACCCAGCCGGTGGCCCTCGGCGCGGACGCCGCCTCCGGGGCCGACGTGGCGGTCACCGCGGTCGGCACCTTCACGCTCCACGGCGTCACCAAGCCGGTGGAGGTGCCCATCCAGGCCCGGCTGGTCGGCGACACCATCGTGCTGGTGGGCTCGTTCGACATCACCTTCTCCGACTACGGCGTGTCGGTGCCGAAGGCGCCGATCGTGCTCTCCGTGGCCGACACCGGCACCGTCGAGATGCAGCTGCTGCTGACCAAGCAGTAGCCGTCAGCCAGGATCGGGAGCTCGCCACCGGAGGCTCTCCCCTCCGGCCGGGCTGACCACGATGCGCGTCGCCCGGAAGCGCAGGAAGCCGCAGTCCGCGGCCGCCGGGCCGTCCGGCCAGATCAGAGCTGGGTCGAAGCCCACCGGTGGGGCGACGGACCTGACCGCCTCCCATGCTGCCGCCCGCTCGTCCGGTGCCAGCCACTCCGCGCCGACGTCGATGGACACCGTGTCGTGAGCCGGGTCCCAGTAGAAGCACGACGCCATGGGAGTGGCCGCGAGGTGGGCGACCTTCGTCGGGGTGGGTCGGGCGGTCACGAGCCCGACAGGCTCCTCGCCGTCCCACCACCAGACCGGGTGCATGAGCCTCGTGCGGGGAACGCCGTCCGCTCCTGCGGTGGCGACGGTGCACCAGATCACCCGCTCCACGATCGGTCGGGCCAGCGCGGCGACCGTCTCGAGATCCGTCTGCCTGCTGGCCATGCCCGGACGGTACCTGCTCCGGATCGTCCGCTCGCGAGTCAGGTCGCCGCGCTGGTGCCCACGAGCGGCAGCGCGGCGGCCCGCACGACCTCGGCCAGGTCGGGCAGCAGGTCGCGGTAGACCGACGTGCGGCGCCAGAACATGGCGATCTGCCGGCGGGGCACCGGCTCGGAGAAGCGCAGCAGCACGATGTCGTCGGACGGCGGCACAGGAGGGCGCACGGCGAGCTCGGGCAGCAGGGTGATGCCCACGCCGGCGGCCACCATCTGGCGCAGCGTCTCGAGGCTCGTCGCCCGGAAGCCGGTGCGCTCGGCCGCCCCGGCGAGGCGGCACACGGCCAGGGCCTGGTCCCGGAGGCAGTGGCCCTCCTCGAGCAGCAGCACGTTCTCGCCGGCGAGCACCGACGGGTCGACCGGCCCGGGCCGGCGGGCGAGGGGATGGTCGCGGGGCACCGCCAGCACGAAGTCCTCGGAGAACAACGGCTCGGCGTGCAGCTGGTCGTCGTTGATCGGCAGGGCCAGCACCCCGATGTCGAGCCGGCCGTCGCGCAGGCGCTGGTGGACGACCTCGGTCTTCTCCTCCACCAACAGCAGCTCGAGCTTGGGGAACCGGGCGTGCAGATGGGGGACGACGTGGGGGAGCAGGTACGGAGCGAGGGTGGGGAACAGCCCCAGGCGCAGGCTCCCGGACTCCGGGTCCTTGGCTCGGCGGGCGATGTCGACGATGTCGTCGGCCTCGCCGAGCAGGATCCGTGCCCGCTCGACGACCTGCTCGCCCGCCTGGCTCAGCACGATGTGCCCGGGGTTGCGCTCGATGAGCTCGACGCCCAGCTCGCGCTCGAGCTTCTTGATCTGGGTCGACAGCGTGGGCTGGCTCACGAAGCAGGCCTCGGCGGCGCGGCCGAAGTGCCGGTGGTCGGCCACCGCCACGAGGTAGCGCAGGTCGCGCAGGTTCATTGATGACCTCCGGTGGCCGGTGGCCGACTCGCCCTCCCCACGGGCGTGCAGTCGCCGATGAGCGCCAGGCGCCGAGCCTAGGCCACGGCCCCTTCCGGGGCGCTGGTGCGGATGAGATGGTCGAAGGCGCTCAGCCCGGCGGTGGCACCGGCGCCGAGGGCGATCACGATCTGCTTGTACGGCACGGTCGTGCAGTCGCCGGCGGCGAACACGCCCGGCAGCGAGGTCTGGCCGCGATCGTCGATGACGACCTCACCGCGGGGCGACAGCTCGAGGGCGCCCTTGAGCCACTCGGTGTTCGGCAGCAGGCCGATCTGCACGAAGATGCCCTCGAGGTGCACCTGGTGGACCTCGCCGGTGGTGCGGTCCTCGTAGGTGAGGCCGGTGACCCGGGCGCCGTCGCCCACCACCTCGGTGGTGAGGGCGCTGGTGATCACGGTGACGTTGGGCAGGCTGTGCAGCTTGCGCTGGAGGACGTCGTCGGCCCGCAGGGCGGGGTCGAACTCGAGCAGGGTGACGTGGTCGACGACGCCGGCGAGGTCGATGGCGGCCTCGACCCCGGAGTTGCCGCCGCCGATGACGGCGACGCGCTTGCCCTTGAAGAGCGGCCCGTCGCAGTGCGGGCAGTAGGTGACGCCCTTGTTGCGGTAGTCGTCCTCGCCCGGCACGTTCATCGACCGCCAGCGAGCCCCGGTGGAGAGGATCACGGTGCGCGACCGCAGCGAGGCGCCGTTGGCCAGCTCGACGGTGACGAAGCCGTCGTCGTCGGCCGCCACGAGGCGCGTGCCCCGCTGTAGGTTCATGACGTCGACCTCGTACTCCTTCACGTGCTGCTCGAGGGAGGCGGCCAGCTTGGGCCCCTCGGTGTAGGGCACGGAGATGAAGTTCTCGATGGCCATGGTGTCGAGCACCTGGCCGCCGAAGCGCTCGGCGGCGACGCCGGTGCGGATGCCCTTGCGGGCGGCGTAGATGGCGGCGGCGGCGCCGGCGGGGCCCCCACCGACCACGAGGACCTCGAAGGGCTCCTTGTCGGCGATGGCGGCGGCGTCGCGCTCGGCGGCGCCCTCGTCGAGCTTCCCGACGATCTGCTCCAGACTCATGCGCCCGGACTCCCACACCTCGCCGTCGAGGAACACGGTGGGGACGGCCATCACCTGGCGGGCGTCGACCTCGTCCTGGAACGAGGAGCCGTCGATGGCGGTGTGGGTGATGTTGGGGTTGAGGATGCTGATCAGGTTCAGTGCCTGCACCACGTCGGGGCAGTTCTGGCAGGTCAGCGAGAAGTAGGTCTCGAAGTGGTGGGTGCCCTCGAGCTCCTCGATGCGGGCGATCAGCTCCGCCGACGCAGTGGAGGGGTGGCCGCCCACCTGGAGCAGGGCCAGCACCAGGGAGGTGAGCTCGTGCCCGAGGGGGATGCCGGCGAACTCGACGGCCACGTCGGTGCCGACCCGCTCGATGCGGAAGGAGGGCCGCCGCTCGGTGTCGTCGGCGCGGCGCACCGTGATGTGCTCGGAGAGGGCCGCGATCTCGTCGAGGAGCTCACGGAGCTGCTCGGACTTGGACCCGTCGTCGAGGGACGACACCAGCTCGACCGGCCGGGTGATCCGCTCGAAGTGGCTCTTCAGCTGGGTGGTGAGGGTGGCGTCGAGCATGGGCATGAGGGGCTCCGTCGGGGGCGTTCGGGGGGAGGGCGGACGGACAGGGCGGCGCGGTCGCCGACGGCTCGACCGGTGACCACGGGGGTCACCGATCGAACCGACGAGACGACGGGGTGGATCAGATCTTGCCGACGAGGTCGAGACCCGGGGTGAGGGTGTTGTCGCCCTCTTCCCACTTGGCCGGGCAGACCTCGCCCGGGTGGCTCCGGACGTACTGGGCGGCCTTGACCTTGCGGACGAGCTCGGCGGCGTTGCGGCCGATGCCCTCGGCGGTGATCTCCATGACCTGGATGACGCCGTCGGGGTCGATCACGAAGGTGCCGCGGTCGGCGAGGCCCTGGCCCTCACGGAGCACGTCGAAGTTCTGGGAGATCTGCGTCGTGGGGTCGCCGATCATGTAGTAGTCGATCTTGCCGATCGTGTCGGACGTGTCGTGCCACGCCTTGTGGGAGAAGTGCGTGTCGGTCGAGACCGAGAAGACCTCGACGCCCAGGGCCTTGAGGTCCTCGTAGGAGTCGGCGAGGTCGCCGAGCTCGGTGGGGCAGACGAAGGTGAAGTCGGCGGGGTAGAAGAAGAAGATCGCCCACTTGCCCTTGATGTCGGCGTCGGAGACGTCGACGAACTCGCCGCTCTTGTAGGCGGTGGCGCTGAAGGGCTTGATCTCGCTGTTGATGAGTGCCATGTGGCTGGCAACCTCCGTGGTAGGGGGACGTGGAAGTGAGGGTATATGGCTCACGCCCACTTCGATTGATCCTGTCGATCGCTTGTCCCGATGCCTCGGATAGGCCCCGTCAATCCCCCCAGGTCAGGGCACCCCGCCCTGGAACCCTCCACCGCTGATCGAGGGTGAGGGTTCGGCCCGCACGGGATCAGGACGTCGCCCGCGAGCGGATCTCCTCCATGCGCTGGGCGTGGAACTCACCGGCGGTGATGGGCTCGGGCACGACCTCGCCCGGCCCGAGCAGCTCCGACGGGGGCCTCAGCACCACCTCAGGGCGGGGTTGGCAGAAGAACGGCATCGAGTAGCGGTCGAGCGAGCCGTCGTCGGGGTTCACGACCCGATGGGTCGTCGCCGGGACCCGACCGTTCAGGTACCGGCTCAGCTGGTCGCCGCTGTCGACCACGAGCTCGCCCTCATCGCCGTCGACCCGGCACCAGCGGCCGTCGCGGTCGCGCAGCTGCAGGCCGTCGTCGGTCGCGGCGGGGAGCAGGGTGATGAAGTTGATGTCCTCGTGGGCGGCGGCCCGCACGGCCCCGGGCGGGGCGTCCCCGCCCACCGGCGGGTAGTGGAGCACCCGCAGGATCGAGTCGGCGCCCACCACCAGGTCGGCCAGGTGGCGGCGGGGGAGGCCGAGGTGCTCGGCGACCGCCTCGAGCAGCAGCTCCGCCGTCGCCTCCATGGACGCGTGCAGGGCCGTCATCTCCGCCTCGAACGAGGGCACCTCGGCGGGCCACACGTTCCCCGGGCCGTCGCCACCGCTCGGCCCGACGTGCCAGAACTCCTTGAGGTCGGCGACGGTGGCGTCTTTGGCCTTCTCCCGGCCGAACGGCACCAGGCCTCGAGCGCCGTGGAGCTCGGGGTGCACGTAGCGCGCCTTCACGTCGTCGGGGAGGGCGAACACGTCGGCCGCCGACCGGTAGGCGGCGCTGAGGCGATCGGGGTCGACGGCGTGGCCGGCGACCTTCACGAAGCCGGTCTCGAGGAGGCTGCGCCCGAGAGTGGCGACGAACCGGCTGTGGGCGGCGGCGTCACCGGAGGCGAGATCCCGCAGGTCGACGGTGGCCACGTCGGCCACGGGCACGCTGCTCGGTCGGGGGTCGGGCACGGGGCCGCCTCTCGGGGCTCGGGGATGCCGGCCATCGTAGGTGCGCCTATGGATCGATCCTTCGGGGCGGTGGCGGCAGACTCGCGCCATGGCGGTCATGGTGGCGTTGCTCAGAGGCATCAACGTGGGCGGGAAGGGCAAGCTCCCGATGGCCGACCTGCGGGCGATCGTCGAGGGCCTCGGCCACACCGACGTGCGCACCTACATCCAGAGCGGCAACGTCGTGTTCCGCACCCGGGCCCGGTCGACCGCCACGGTGGCCACGGCCCTGGCCGACGCCGTCGCCGCGGGCAGCGACGTCACCACGACGGTGGTGGTCCGCACCGCGGCCGAGCTGGTGGCGGCCCGTGACGCCGACCCGTTCGTGGCCCGCGGTGAGGACACCGGCACGGTGCACCTCACGTTCTTCCCCGGCGCGGCGCCGGACCCGGGCGACCTCTCGGCCTACGCACCGGACACCGCGGTCGCGCTCGGCGGAGAGCTCCACCTGTTCCTGCCGAACGGCCTCGGTCGCAGCAAGCTGGCGGCCGACCTCGACCGCAGGCTGGCCCCCGGAGGGACCACCCGCAACTGGCGGACGGTCACCACCCTGATCGAGATGGCGACCGGCGAGGCCTGAGCGGCGCCGCTCGCGCCGCTGGCGCCGCCCAGCGCCGGGCTCAGTCCCGGCGGGCGCGCACCCGCGACGCCGGCTGGTAGTTCGGGCCGGCCGTGACGTCGACCCGTTGCAGGAGCAGCTCGCAGGGCGGCTCGAGCCGCTCGGCGAACGCGAGCGAGCTCTCCTCGCCCAGCAGCTGCCACGGCAGCACGGTGGCCGCGTCGGTGTCGTCCTCGAGGCGTTGCCGCAGGGCGAGGCCCTCTTCGGTGGCGGTGCGGTCGCGGGCCAGGCCCTTGGCCTCCAGCCCGGCCCACCCCTCGGCGATCTCGTCCGGGTTGCTGCCCCGCGAGGTCGGGAGCCAGTCGGGCTCGTAGCCCAGCCAGGCGTTGTGGAGGCACGAGGCCTCGACCCCGGAGAGGCCGGCGGCCACGACCAGGGCCCAGTGCGTGTCGCCCCGCCACTCCCGCAGGCAGTTGACCGCGTGCCAGCCCGACAGCAGTGGGTCGTCGGGACGGTCCATGGCGAGGTGGGCCCCGAAGAACACCCGGCCCACCGTCGGCAGCCGGTCGACGACCGCCCACAGCTCGGGGCCGAGCTCCTCCAGCGCCGGCACCGCCGCCGGAGCGTGCTCGTGCAGGCCCTCCACGACGGCGGCGTCGCGGGCCCGCCACACGTCGAGCGGATCGGTGCCGTGCTCGTCGAGCAGCGCGTAGGCCCAGCGGATCGCCCCCGGGCTGATGGAGCCGAAGGCGGCGATGACGGCCTCTGGCCCGGCGGCCAGGAGCGGCGTGGCGCGGGCGGCGATGTAGCCGAGCGGGCCGGGGAGGCCGAGCTCGCCGTAGCGGGCGACGGCGCCCGGATCCCAGAAGATCCAGCCCACGGTGGTCTGCGCCGATCGGGAGTTGCGCCGGGCCACCGTCGTCCAGTCGACCTCGCTCGCCATGCCGCTCCTCCCGTGGCCGCCCCCACCCGCGCCGTGCGGGCTCGACCGTGCCGGCGCCGACCGTACCGCCCACCGCTATCGTCGGCGCCCTGCGGGAGGGGCTCCCGCGCCGTGATCTGGGGGATGACATGGGCAACGACGTCGGACCGGCCGCGCTCCTCGGCGATCTCCGGGTGGTCGACCTCACCGACGGGTACGGGGCCCTGGCCGGCCGAGTGCTCGCCGACCTCGGTGCCGAGGTCGTGCGCATCGAGGAGCCGGGGGGTGGCGCGGGCCGCACCCGTGCGCCGCTCGCGGCCGACGGCACCGGCCTGCACCACGCCGTGCGCAACGTCGGCAAGCTCGTGGTCACCCTCGACCCGGCGAGCGCGCCCGACCTCGCCACCCTCGACGGTCTGCTGGCCGGCGCCGAGCTGGCCCTGGTGGCCGCCGACGGCTGGGGAGCCGACCTGGCCGACGCCTCGGCCCCGGGCATCGCGGCGCGCCATCCGCACCTCGTGGTCGTCTCGGTCACGCCCTACGGCCTCGAAGGGCCTGCGGCCGGCCGCGCCGCCACCGAGCTGGTGGCCCAGAGCCTCGCCGGCGTCGTCTACCGCTCCGGCGTGCCCGAGCTGCCGCCGGTCTCCGCTCCGGGCAGCTACTGCGAGGACGTCGGCGCCGTCACCGCGGCGATGGCCGGCGTGATCGCCCTGCACCAGGCGGCCGCCGACGGCGTCGGCCAGGTCGTCGACGTGGCGTCGATCCTCGCCCTCGCCCAGTGCACCGAGATGTCCCTGCCGATCTGGAGCCTCCTGCACTTCGACCAGGTGCGAGCCGGTGGCGGGCTCTACCCCCTGTTCCCGTGCAGCGACGGCCTTGCCCGCATCGTGCTCCCGATGTCCCCGATCGAGTGGAAGAGCCTCATCGTCTGGATGGGCTCTCCGCCGGAGTGGACCGGCCCGGCCTGGGAGCAGGCGATGCTCGGAGAGGCCGAGCGCGGCGAGATCATGGCCCGCCTCCCCGAGATGTTCGCCGGCCGCACGCGCGAGCAGGTCACCGCCGAGGCCGACGCCGCCGGCGTGCGCGTCACGCCCGTGCTCACCCCCGCCGAGGTGCTGAGCGGCGAGCACGTCATTGCCCGCGGCACCTTCACCGACGTCGACCTCGCCGGGAGCACCGGCAAGGTCTTCGCCGGCCTCTACGGCGTCGACGGGCAGCGCGTGCCGTTCCGGGGGCTGGCCGCCGCGGGGGCCGCTCCGGCCTGGCCCGCCCGGCCGGCTCCGTCGGCCCCGGCCACCGCGCCCGACGCCCGGCCCCTCGCCGGGCTGCGCGTCCTCGAGTTCGGCAACGGCGTCGCCGCGCCGGAGGCCGGACGGGTGCTGGCCGAGTGGGGCGCCGAGGTCATCAAGGTCGAGAGCCGCCGCCGTCCCGACTTCCAGCGGATGGTCATGGGCGGCGAGATGAACCCCGCGTTCTCGACGGTCGCCCGGGGCAAGCTCGCCTTCGGCGCCGACCTCACGACCGAGGCGGGCCGCGACCTGGTCCAGTCCCTGCTGCCGTCGGTCGACATCGTGGTCGAGAACAACGCCACCGGGGTCATCGACCGCCTCGGCTTCGGGTGGGACGTCCTGCACGCCGCCAACCCCCGCCTCGTCATGGTCGGCACCCAGCTCTACGGCGACCGTGGCCCCTGGGCGACCCGCAAGGGCTACGGCCCGAGCGCCCGGGCGGTCGGGGGCCTCACGTGGCTGTGGGCCCACGGCCCCGACGCACCCCGTGGCGTCATGACGATCCACCCCGACCACCTCGCCGGGCGCATGGTCGCCCTGGCCGCGCTGTCCGGGGTGCGGGCGATGCACCGCACGGGCACCGGCGTGCGCGTCGACCTCGCCCAGTTCGAGGCGGTGGCCTTCCTCCTCGCCGACCTGCTGGCGGCCGAGAGCCTCCGGCCCGGCGCCGCCGTGCCCACCGGCAACACCGACGCCGGGCACGCACCCTGGGGCCTGTTCCGCTGCGCCGACGACGGCGGCTCGGAGAGCTGGCTGTCGGTGTGCGTCACCGACGACGCGGCCTGGGCGGCGCTGGTCGGCGTCGCCGGGGGAGCGGTGCCCGACGACCCGGCGTGGCGCGCCGAGGCCGGTCGGCTGGCCGGCAGGGCCGAGATCGAGGCTGCGGTCGCGGCCTGGTTGTCCGAGCGCGACGCCGCCCAGGTCGAGGACGCCCTCCAGGCCGCCGGGGTGGCCGCCGGCGTGGCCCTTCACCCTCGACTCCAGGTCGAGCATCCGGCGTTCGCCGGCCGGGGCTACGCCGTTGCGGTCGATCAGCCCGGCAGCGGCCCGATCCTGCTCGAGGGCCCGGCCTTCACCGGCACCCGGATGGGGTCACCCGACTGCCGGCCCGCTCCTGCGCTTTCGCAACACACGGAGCAGATCTGTCATGAACTGCTCGGGATGGACGAAAAAGCCTTTGATGCCTTGCTGGAAGCGGGAACGGTCGATGCCGCAGCGGCAGATCCCTCAGGGGGGTGATTGCGGCGGGGACACCCGTCTGTAAAGATTCCGCAACATGTCTTGGCTGCAGCGTGATCGAGGGACCTCTCAGAAGGCCACCCCACGGCGGTTGACGACGACTCGGCGTGGCGCGACGGCTGTCTTCGTCGCTGCCGGCCTGCTCGTCGGCGCCACCGCCCTGATGCCCACCGCGGGTGCCGACCAGATCGGCGACAAGCAGGCGGAGGCCGCCAAGGTCGCCGACCAGCTCGACGCCCTGCAGGCCCGCCAGATGGACGTCGCCGCTCAGGCCGAGCAGGTCAGGTACCAGCGGTCGCAGGCCGAGGCGAAGGTCAACGAGGCCCAGGCCCTGCTCGACCAGACCAACGCCGAGCTCGACCAGCGCCGCGACGACGTGCGCAAGGTGGCCGTCGAGGCCTACCAGAACGGCAACGACAGCCCCGAGCTCGACGCCTTCCTCACCAGCGACGCCAACGCCGGGCTGCAGAAGAAGTCCTACCTCGAGACCCGCACCGGCGACATGCGCGACGCCGTCGACTCGCTCTCGGCCGCCCAGCAGAAGGCCGAGGACGACAAGGCCCGCCTCGACGCCGCCCAGAAGGAGGTCGACGCGAAGGCTGAGGAGATGCGCCAGCTCGAGTCGGCCGCCAGCAAGGCCGTCGCCGACCAGAAGGCCGTGAACGCCAAGGTCCAGGGCGAGCTCCAGACCCTGGTCTCCGCCGAGCAGGCCCGTCGGGCCCAGGAAGCCAAGGCGGCCTCCGACGCCGCCGCCGCCCGCCAACAGGCCGCTACGCCCGCACCCACGACCGGTGGCTCGGCCCAGCGGGTCGGGGCCAAGGCCGGCGGTGGCTCCGTCGTGGTGCCGAGCAACCCGAGCCCGCCGCCCGTGGGCCACGGCGCCTCCGGCGCCATCAACGCCGCCCTCAGCCGTGTCGGCGTCGGTGACTACGTCTGGGGTGCCTCCGGCCCCATCGACTTCGACTGCTCGGGCCTCGTGGCCTGGGCCTACGCCCAGGCCGGCGTGCCCGGGCTGCCGCACTACAGCGGCGCCCAGTACGCCATGTCCACCCGCATCTCCCGCTCGCAGCTCCAGCCCGGCGACCTCGTCTTCTGGGGCGGCGGCGGTTCCGAGCACGTGGCGATCTACATGGGCGGCAACCAGATCGTGCACGCCTTCGGCTCCGGCGGCGGCGTGAACGTGACCCAGCTCGACGGTTGGTGGAAGCCCGCCACCGGCTACGGCCGTCTGAACTACTAGCCGACTGGCTCCGGCCCTCAGCTGTCCCGACGCCCGGCTCCGGCCGGGCGTCGTCGCGTCCGGGATCGGGCGGTGGAAGGGCGGGTCAGGCGGGCCGGAAGGTGAAGCCGCGGTAGCCGTCGGCCACCACGTCGTCGCAGATCTGGCGGTAGGGACCGACCCCGCCGATGTAGGGCATGAACACGCGGGGCTTGCCCGGCACGTTGGCCCCCATGTACCAGGAGTTCCCCTCGGGGTAGAGGGTGAAGGCGGCGACCGTGCTCACGTGCTCGACCCACTCGTCCTCGGCGGCGACGTCGGCCTCGACCGAGCCGAGGTGCTCGGCCTCCATGTGGGCGATGCAGTCCGACACCCACTCCACGTGCTGCTCGATGGAGACGAGCATGTTGGTCATCACCGACGGGCTGCCGGGGCCGGTGATGGTGAACAGGTTCGGGAAGCCGGCGGTGGCGAGGCCCAGGTAGGTGCGCGGCCCTGCGGCCCACTTGTCGCGCAGCACGACGCCGCCCTCGCCGACGATGTCCGGGGCCAGCAGCGCGCCGGTCATGGCGTCGAAGCCGGTGGCGAACACCAGGGCGTCGAGCTCGTGCACGCCGTCGGTGGTGCGCACGCCCTCGGGCACGATGGCCTCGATCGGCGTGTCCTGCAGGTCGACCAGGGTGACGTTCTCGCGGTTGTAGGTGGCGTAGTAGCCGGTGTCGAGGCAGACCCGCTTGGTGCCGAACGGGTAGGTCGTGGGCACGAGCTTCTCGGCCACCGCCGGGTCGGCGACGATCTCGCGGATCCGGTCGTGCACGAACTCGGCCGCGGTGGCGTTGGCGTCGCGGTCGATCATCAGGTCGTTGTACGACGACAGCAGGCCGAACAGCGTGCCCGACTCCCACCGCTCGGTGAAGTGGCGCTCCCGCTCGTCCGGGTCGACGGCGAGGACGGACTCGGTGGCCGGGGGCACCACGACGCCGCCGTGGGTCTCGCGCCGCAGCACCTCGCGGTGGGTGCGGTAGTTCGCCTTGCGGTCGGCGATGAAGGCCGGTTCGAGGGGCGCGTTCCTGGCGGGGATGGCGTAGTTCGGCGTGCGCTGGAAGACGGTGACGTGGGCCGCCTGCTCGGCGATGAGCGGGATCGACTGGATGCCCGAGGAGCCCGTGCCGATCACCCCGACGCGCTGCCCGCTGAAGTCGACGCCTTCATGGGGCCACTCACCGGTGTGGTACTCGGGCCCGTGGAAGGAGTCGATGCCGTCGATCTCGGGCCGCTGGGCGGCCGAGAGGCACCCCACGGCCATGATCAGGTGGTGGGCCGACAACCGGTCGCCCCGGTCGGTCTCGACCGACCAGCGCTGGGCGTCGTGGCCCCACTCGGCGCGGGTCACCCTGGTCTCGAAGCGGATGTCGCGGCGCAGGTCGAACCGGTCGGCGACGTGGGCGGCGTAGGCGAGGATCTCGGGCTGGGTGGCGTAGCGCTCGCTCCAGGTCCACTCCTGCTCGAGCTCGGGGTCGAACGAGTACGAGTAGTCCATCGACTCGATGTCGCAGCGGGCGCCGGGGTAGCGGTTCCACCACCAGGTGCCGCCGACGTCGGCCGCGGCGTCGAACACCTGCGTCGTGAGCCCGAGGCCCCGGAGGCGGTGGAGCATGTAGAGGCCGGAGAACCCGGCCCCGACGACGACGGCGTCGACCTCGCGCTCGATGGTGGTGTCCACGGTGCATCCCCCTGTGTCGTGGGTTCTCAGCCAACCCCGCTCGCCGTCGGGGTGCAAGCGACGAAGGTCCCATCGCGCCGGCCTGCGCGCGGCACGCCCCACCGACAGCGACTGCGCGACACTCTCCGGGCCGTGGCCGCACGACCCTGGGGGAGAACGATGACGACCATCGACGCGCCGACGATCAACCTGCTCGACCCGCAGTTCTACGTCGACCCGTACGCCGCCTACCGGTGGCTGCGCGACAACGACCCGGTGCACTGGGACGCCGCCCACCGCATCTGGGGCGTGTCGCGCTACGAGGACGTGGTCGAGGTCGAGAAGCAGACGGCGCTCTATTCGTCGCTGTGGGGCTCACGACCGGCCACCGACCAGCGCGACGACACGTCGATGATCAACCTCGACGATCCCGACCACCAGCGCCAGCGCATGCTGGTGGCCCGGCAGTTCACGCCTCGGGCGGTGAAGCAGCTCGAGGACTACCTCCGCGGCATCGTCACCGAGCTGATCGACGCCGTCGCCGCCACCGGCAGCTGCGAGGCGATCACCGCGCTGGCGTCGCCGCTCCCCGCCATCGCCATCGGCGACAAGCTCGGCTACCCGCGCGAGCTGTGGCCGAAGGTGCGCGAGTGGTCCGAGGTCACGATGTTCGAGTCGGGCCAGAACAGCCCCGACGGCATGCCCAAGGACCAGAGCCCCCGGATGATCGAGGCGATGATGGACTTCGCCGGGGTCACCATGGAGCTCATCGCCGAGCGGCGGGCCAACCCCCAGCAGGACCTCATCTCGCTGTGGGCCACCACCGAGGTCGACGGTCGGCTCTGGAACGACGGCGAGATCATGAGCGAGTGCCTGCTGCTGCTCGACGGTGGCGCCGAGACCACCCGCACGGTGATCGGCTCGATCATCCGTGAGCTCGCCCTGCAGCCCGAGCAGCGCCAGGTCCTGCTCGACCGGCCCGAGGTGCTCGGTGACACCGGCGTCGAGGAGTTCATCCGCTGGGTCACCCCCATCCTCAACATGCGGCGCACCGTCACCCGAGACCACACGTTCCGGGGCAAGGAGCTCCACGAGGGCGACCAGGTGCTGCTCATGTACGGCTCGGCGAACCGCGACGAGCGGGCCTTCGACGAGGCCGACCGCTTCGACGTCACCCGGGCCCACAACCACCACGTGGCCTTCGGCTTCGGCACCCACTTCTGCCTCGGCTCGTCGCTCGCCCGCATCGAGATCCGGGTGATGTTCGAGGAGCTCCTGCGCCGCATCCCGGACTGGCGCCTCGTGCCCGGCACCGAGCCGAAGGTGCTCGGTGCCACGTTCACCCGCGCCTACGACGAGGTGCACATCGAGTTCACCCCGGAGGGCTGACGTCCGTGGCCGACGACGGGTACCCGACCACGGTCGAGGACATCGATGCCGAGTGGCTGACGGCCGCCCTGGCCGACCGCCACCCCGGTGTGGTGGTCGAGGCGGTCGAGGTCCGCTCCCGGGAGGACATGACGAACTCCCATGCCCTGATCTCCATCACCTACGCCGACGCCGAGGCGGCGGCCCGATCGGGGGCACCGGCCACGGCGTTCTGCAAGATGCCGCCGGTCGACGGTCGCCGGGAGGCCATCATCGCCACCCGGATGGGCCCGATGGAGGCCCGGTTCTACCGCGAGCTCGCCCCCGCGCTCGACCTCCGGGTCCCCGTGGCCCACGTCGCCCGGGAGGACGACGACACGGGCCTGTTCGTGCTCGTGCTCGAGGACCTCGTCGAGAAGGGGTGCCTGGTCTCCGACGGCACCTGGGGCATCCCCACCGACGGCGTGGCCGGCGCCCTCGAGGAGCTGGCCCTCATGCACGCCCACTTCGCCGACGCCGCCGTGCGCGGCGCCGAAGCCGGTTGGGTGCCGGTGCGCGGCCCGGGCGGCGACATGGGCAAGAACATGCTGCGCTACGGCATCGAGAACCACCGCGACCGCCTCAGCGACGCCTTCGTCGCTGTGTCGTCGGTCTACTGCGAGCGCACCGCCGAGCTGCACGACCTGTGGCACGAGGGGCCCCGCACGGTCATCCACGGCGACACCCACATCGGCAACCTCTTCCTCGACGACGGCCGGGTCGGCTTCCTCGACTGGGGCATCGTCAACGCCGGGTCGTGCATGCGTGACGCCAGCTATCTGCTCACCATGGCGATGGACATCGAGGAGCGCCGGGCCAACCAGGTCGACCTGCTCCACCTCTACGTCGAGGCCCTGGCCGCCGCCGGGGGGCCGGAGATCGCCCTCAGCGACGCCTGGGCCATGCACCGGGTCCAGGCCGCCTACAACGTGCCGGCCTCGTGCCAGGTCGTCACCTTCGAGTCGTCGCGCACCCCGGAGCGGGCCGTGTTCGCGGACGCCTTCCTGGCCCGGGCCGAGGCGTCGCTCGAGGACCTCGACGTCGTGGCCGCGCTCGCCGCCAGCGGCCTCGACGCCGACCCGTCGGTCTTCGCCGCCTAGCCGTCGGCGGCGCCGGCCGCGGCCGGGCTCAGGCCATCAGCCCGGCCACCTGCGAGATCGGCAGGTCGCGCAGGGCCACGAGGCCCGGCTCGGCCGCGCACACGGCGGGGATGGCGTTGACCACCTTGGCCCCGGTGGCGATGACCCCGGCGATGTTGTGGTCCATCAGGCCGAGCCCCACGTGGGTGTTGATCTCGACGCCCGGATGGCCGCTGACCACCACCCGGTGCACGCCGGGCTTGCCGTCGGGCGGGTGGGGCCAGTCGGGTGCCGCGGCGGAGGTGAGCCGGTTGACGTGCTCGACGACGATCACCGGCTCGCCGTCGACCACCCCTTCGACGGCGAAGCGCACGGCGGCCACCCTGCCCGGGTCGACGTGCATCATCGTGCAGTCGATGGGCTCGACGGCGGTCCAGACCTCGGACCAGTCACGGACCGCGTCGAGCTCCACGTCGAGCTCGTCGGCCAGCATGTGCACGGCACCGCCGAAGACGCTGGTGAGCACGCCGGGGATGAAGAGCATCGGCAACTCGTCCGGCGAGGCCCCGAAGCCGAAGCTGGCGCCGGTGAACTCGGCATCGTCGTAGCTGCCGTAGTCGCAGATCTCCTGGACGTGGATGCGATCGGCCCGGGTCGTGAGGCTCAGGGCGGCGAACGGCAGCATGTCGCCGGAGAAGCCCGGGTCGATGCCGTTGACGTACAGCGTCGTGCCCCCGCGGAGGCACGCGGCCTCGAGCGGCTCCCGCAGCCAGGCGTCGGCGGCCGGTGGGTACACCAGCCACACGAGCGAGGTGGACACCACGTTGGTGCCGGCCTCGAGGAACGCGACGAGCTCGGCCAGCGCCTCGTGCGGCCGCTCCTCCCCGAGGGCCGTGTAGACCACGCAGTCGGCGCCCAGGGCCACCAGCGCCTCGAGGTCGTCGGTGGCGATGACCCCGGTCGGGGTCTCCAGCCCGCACAGCTCGGCGGCGTCGCGGCCCACCTTCGACGGGCTGGCCGCGTGCACGCCGACCAGTTCGAGGGTCGGGTTCTCGATGATCGCCCGAAGGGAGTGGACGCCCACGTTGCCGGTCGAGAACTGGATCACACGGAGGGTCATGGCCGTCATCCTGCCCGGTGACGGCGGGCACCGCCGGTCTCACCCCAACGGGGGGATCCGTCACCACGTCCCGTGTGACAGACAAGACTGAGGTCACGATGGATCGAGTCAGGTGGAGCGGATGACGAAGAAGCGTGCGATCGGTGTCTGGGCCCTCATCGTGGTGGCGGCCCTGCTGCTGTTCACCACGACGGCCTCGGTGTGGGTGAAGCGCCAGGCGCTCGACACCGACAACTGGGTGAAGGCCGCCGACGAGGTGCTGCAGGACCCTGCCATCCAGGCGGCGCTCTCGACCTACGTCGTCGACCAGCTCTACGCCAACGTCGACGTCCAGGAGTTCTTCGCCGAGAAGCTGCCGACCGACCTCTCGGGTCTCGCCGGCCCGCTGTCGGCCGCCCTGCGCGAGCCGGCCACGGTCGCCGTCGAGAAGCTCATCGCCACGCCTCGCTTCCAGAAGCTCTGGAGCAACGCCAACCGGGTCGCCCACGAGAAGCTCGTGGCCATCCTGGAGGACAAGGCCAACTACGTCTCTACCACCGGCGGCACCGTCACCCTCGAGCTGGGCAAGCTGGTCACCGCCCTCGGTGAGGACCTCGGGCTCCCCTCGGCGCTGCTCGACAAGATCCCGTCCGACGCCGGCAACATCGTGCTGGCCAAGTCCGACCAGCTCAAGGCCGCCCAGACCGCCGTCAAGGCGCTCAAGTGGATGAGCATCCTGCTCTTCGTGCTCGTCGTGGCGCTCTACGGCCTCGCCGTGTTCCTGGCCAAGGGCGCCCGGCGCCGCACGTTCCGCAACGTGGGCTGGACGGTGGTCGCCGTCGGGCTGTTCATCGGGATCACCCGGCGCCTCACCGGCAACTACGTGCTCTCCATGCTCAGCGACCCCACGCTCAAGCCGGCGGTGAAGGCCGCCTACGCCATCGGCAGCGCGCTGCTCACGACGTTGGCCTGGACCATCTTCACGTGGGGCCTGGTGATCGTGCTCGGCTGCATCATCGCCGGCCCGACCCGGGTCGCGGTGTGGCTGCGCCGCACCCTCGCCCCGGTGCTGAACCTGCGCTGGGAGGCCGTGGCCGCCGTCGCCGCCGGCATCTACCTCGTGCTGCTCCTCTGGGCCCCGGTCCCGGCGCTGCAGACCTGGCCCTCCGCCCTCGGCCTCGCCATCGTGCTCGGCCTCGGCATCTGGGCCCTTCGGCGCCGCACCATGGTCGAGTTCCCGGACGCCGAGCTCGGCGGCTCCCTCGGTGGTGCCCGCGACAAGCTGGCCTCGGCCTGGGGCTCGGTGACCTCGTCGGTCAAGGGCATCGGTGGCGGTCATGGCTCCGGCGGCTCCGGCGGCTCGGCCGACGACCACGCCGGCCAGCTCGAGCGCCTCGCCCAGCTCCACGACAGCGGCAAGCTCGACGACGCCGAGTTCGCGTCGGCCAAGGCCAAGCTCCTCACGTGAACCGGCGGCCGGTGCTCGCCCGCCGCTCCGGTCCCGGGCCCGGCCGCACCGAGGTGCAGCGGTGAACATCCTCCTCAGCACCCTGATCGTCGTCGGCGCCAGCGCGGCGGCCGTCGGCGCTCTGCTCATGGTGCGGCGGTGGTCGCCCCACGGCGGCCACTTCGGCGACACCGGGCGGGCCGTCGGCGTGTTCACGATCCTCGCCACCTCCTTCGCCGTGCTGTTCGCCTTCGTGGTGTTCTTCGCCTTCGGCAGCTACGACAAGTCGAGCTCCAGCGCCGAGATCGAGGCGCAGGTGACGATGCAGCAGTTCGAGACCGCGCAGCTGCTGCCTCCGGTGGTAGGGCCCGAGCTGTCGTCCCAGCTGCGGTGCTACGCCCGGTCGGTGGTGAGCCAGGAGTGGCCGGCCATGGCCCGGGGCGAGGTACTGGGCCTCAACGAGTGGGACACCGACCTCTTCGTCACCATCGAGGGGGTGCGCACCACCAACGCCGACGAGGAGGCCGCCTACTCGAAGTGGCTCGACCAGCGGTCCGAGCGCGAGCAGGCGCGTGAGGAACGGGCACTGGGCGAGAACGGTGTCATTCCCGCGCCGCTGTGGTTCGTCCTCATCATCAGCGGGGGCATCGTGTGGATCTTCGTGTTCCTCTTCGCCGACAGCGGCGAGGGGGCGACGGTCCAGTCCGTCCTCATCGCCACGGTGACGGCCACGTTGGTGGCCGGGCTGCTGCTCGTGCTGTTCCTCGACCAGCCCTACAACCCGGGAGCGGGCAGCCTGAAGCCCACGGCGATGGAGCAGACGCTGCAGCAGATGGACCAGCTCACCACCGAGCTGAACCTCGACCTGCCCGAGCTGTGCGACGCCGAGGGCAATCCCACCTGAGCGGTAGGAGGCCGGCGTCAGCTGGGGCCGAAGCGCTCGACGCGGACGGCGCCGGCCTCGACCCCGAGGTCGAGGAGCAGGGCCGACGCGTGCTCGACGAAGCCACCCGAACCGCAGAGGTACACCGTGGTGCCGGGAGCGACCGGGCCGAGGTCGGCGGCGGTGAGGCGCCCGGCGGGCCGGGGATCGCCGGGTGCGGCCACCCGGGTGTGGACGACGGTGACCTCGGGCCCGACCATCTCGGGGGCGTAGTACAGGTCGCCGGGGGAGCGCACCGACACGACGAGGCGCACCAGATCGGTCGTGCCGGTCGCCCGGGCCGTGCGGAGAATGGCCATCAGCGGCACGACCCCGGAGCCGCCCCCCACCAGCAGCGCCGGTGACGAGCCGTCCCAGGTGAACCAGCGCCCGAGCGGGCCTCGCACCTCGAGCACGTCGCCCGGCTCGAGCACCTCGTGCAGGAACGGTGAGACCTCGCCGTCGGGGAGCAGCTCGACGGTGAGCTCGATCTCACCGCTCTCGTCGGGAGCCGAGGCGATGGAGTACGAGCGGGAGGCCGTGTAGCCGTCCTCGGCGGTGAGGCGCACCACGTAGTGCTGCCCGGGCAGGTGGGCGACCGGAGCGTCGAGGGCCAGCCGGATGGAGCGGGCGGTGGGGGTCTCGGCGTGGACGGACACGACCGTGGCCGACTGCCAGGGCGTGGCCGCCTGCTGCCCCGGGGCGTCGAACCGGGCCGTCGGGGCGAAGGGCTGGTCAGTCACCGTGGTAGCGCTGCTCGGTCCAGGGGTCGCCCCGGTCGTGGTAGCCGTTCTGCTCCCAGAAGCCCCGCACGTCGTGGTCGAGCAGCTCGATGCCCGAGACCCACTTGGCGCTCTTCCAGAAGTACAGGTGGGGAACCAGGAGGCGGGCCGGCCCACCGTGCTCGGCGGCGAGCGGCTCGCCGTCGGCCTCCCACACCACCCAGGCCTTGCCGTCGACGACGTCGGCGAGCGGGAGGTTGGTGGTGTAGCCGGTGTGGCTGCGGGCGAGCACGTGGGTGGCCGACGGCGACGGCCCGGCGGCGGCCAGGAGCACGTCGACGGAGACGCCGGTGAAGGTCATGTCGAACTTCGACCAGGTCGTGACGCAGTGGATGTCGCCGGCGTAGGTCGAGTGGGGGAGCGCCTGCAGCTCGTCCCAGCTCCAGGTGGTCTCGCGCTCGACGAGCCCGTCGATGGTGAAGGTCCAGTCGTCGGTGGAGAGCCGAGGGGTGATCTCGGCGCTCAGCACGGGCCACGAGGCCCCGGTGTCGTACTGGCCCGGAGGGAGGCGGCCGCCGTGGTCGTCACGACGTCGTCCGGTGAACCCTCTGGTGAATCCGCCCACGCTGAGCCTCCCGTCTGGTGTGTCCCGAAAGGCTAGGCCGACGTCAGCCGGCGTCGTCGGCCAGGACGAAGTCGCGGCGGAGCCGGGTGAGCTTCAGCGTCTGGATGCGCCAGCCCTCTGGGAGCTTCACGTAGGTCTCGTGGTAGTGGCCGTAGCCGTGGAGGTGCTGGAGCGCCGACCCCTCGGGCCACCAGAGGTGGTCCTCCATGGCCCAGATGCCCGTCGCCGTGGTGTCGGAGGTGAGCTCGATCTCGGGCATGTGGCCGTGGTGCACGGTGGTGACCTCGGCCAGCATCGGCGCCAGGAACTCGAGGAAGGCGTCGCTGCCCTCGATCAGCGGCGCACCGTCCTCGGTGGTGTCGATCACGACGTCGGGTGCGAACACGTCGTGCATCGCCGCCCAGTCCTTCGTGTCCATGGTGCGGAAGTAGCGGGCCTTCAGCCGCTTGATGGCCTCGATGTCCTTCGTGGCGCCCATCGGGTCCCCCTGCGTTCGACGGATCGGAGTGGTGAGCCGGCTACCAGAGCGTGCCGTTGTCGACGACGATCTCGGCGCCGGTGGTGTTGCTCGAGGCGTCGGAGGCGAGGAACGCCAGCGCCTCGGCGATCTTGACGGCCGGCATCATCCCGCCGGGCAGCACGCCCATCATCTTGTTGAAGTGGCCGAAGTCGATGTCGCCCTGGAGGTTGTCGAGGGCCTTGGTCGACATCGCCGTGTCGACACCACCCGGGTCGACCATGTTCACCCGGATGCCCTCGGCCGCCAGCTCGACGGCGATGGCCTTCATGAACAGGCGCAGGCCGCCCTTGGAGGCGCAGTACGACGAGTTGTACGGCTGGCCCTGCACGCCCGAGATCGACGCCACGGTCACCACGTTGCCCTTGCTCTCGCGCAGGTGCGGCAGCGCCGCCTGGGTGACGAGCATCGGCCCGGTGAGGTTCACCGCCAGGTGCCGGTTCCAGACGTCGAGGGTCATGTGCTCGAGCTTGGAGAACAGGTTGATGCCGGCCACGTTGGCCAGCACGTCGAGCCCGCCCATCTCGGCCACCGCCGCGTCCATGGCCGCGGTCACCGAGGCGGGGTTGCTGACGTCGCAGAAGTGGACGCCCTCGGCCTCGGCCACGTCGACCGCGTAGACGGTCGCTCCCTCGGAGCGGAACAGCTCGACGGTGGCGGCGCCGATGCCCGCCGCCCCACCGGTCACGAAGATCTTCTTGCCCTCGAATCGCATCCGGCGGACGTTAGTGGCTGCCGTCACACCCTCGGGCCGGGAGGTGCGCCGGGCGGTGATCGCGGACCGGCGACGACGCGGCCAAGATGGGCGGCGAAGGACCCCTGTACGGCACCGTGTGGTCCGACATGCGGGAGATCCCTCCCGTGTACGACCAGAGCTCGGGCCTCGGCGGGGGCGGCGACCTGGTGCTGGTCGACGAGTACGGAGGCGGGGTCGACAGCTCCAGCGCCGCCCGCGATGCGGTGGAGGCCATGGGCGAGGCCAACCTCGCCCTGCTCGCCGGTCACGGCGTGTTCGTGCTCGGGTCCACCGTGCGGGCTGTCCACCAGCGGGCCGTCGCCCTGGAGCAGCGCTGCCAGCGGGCCTGGCACATCCGGACCGCCGGTGGCCGGGCCGACTCGCCCGTGCCCGAGTGGTGGCTCGATCGGGGACGCAAGAGCGACGGCAACGGCTTCATCGGCTTCTGGGAGGCGATGGTCCGGGCCGAGCTGCGGGCCGACCCGACCCTGCTCGACTGACCCGCGGCCACCCCCGGGGCGGCCTACAGCAGGTGGTCGAGGAGGCCTTCCTCGAGGAACTCGGGATACCCGAACGCCGGGACGGGCGCCGGTTCCTGGCCGTCGTAGCCGATCGCCGCCCGCACCGCGGGGGCCATGTAGTACCCGCCGGCCACACACGTGCGCAGGGCCCGCCCGGCCGGCGCGTCGTGCTCGTCGAGGTGGGTGAGCAGGCCAGCGGCGTCGAGCCCGTGGTCGGCGGCGAGGGCCCGACCCAACGGGTCGACCAGGTCGGGGCGAGCGGCGAGCGCCCGGTCGAGCTGCACCGTCGTCGCGCCCACCTCGCTCGGGGCCGGGTGCCCCTCGGCGCCGGGGATCATCTCGTCGGCGAGCGCCTCGAACCGCGCTCGCTGGGCGGCGTCGAGGGTCGGGGCCGCCCCCGCGGTCGGCGGCGCCACGAAGACCTGCGCCGGGAGCCCGACAGCGATCGGGCGCGCTGCAGCGGGCGGCCGGGGCCGCCAGGTGCGGGTGGCCACGAGG
Organism: Acidimicrobiales bacterium; assembly: GCA_965279255.1. Classification (GTDB taxonomy): domain Bacteria; phylum Actinomycetota; class Acidimicrobiia; order Acidimicrobiales; family Acidimicrobilacustridaceae; genus CAMFLJ01. Next base: position 1,547,052 of record OZ257146.1, on the reverse strand, counting down.
TGTTCGGCCGTGCGGAGGGCCAGCGCCGCGATCGTGCTGGTGGGGTTGGCCGACCCGGCCGTGACGAACACGCTGCCGTCGACGATCCCGAGGTTGGCGATGTCGTGGCTCATCCCGACCCGGTCGACGACCGACGTGGCCGGGTCGTCGCCCATGCGGGCTGTGCCCATGAGGTGGCCGTTCGGGATCGGGTGCACCGCTTCGGTCCGGACGGCACCGGCGGCCCGCAGGGACTCGGCGGCCCGCTCGGCCATGAACGCCAGCATGCGCCGGCTGTTCTCCGACAGCCGGTAGTGGAGGGCGACGCCGGGCATGCCGTCGCTGTCGACCTCGGTCGGGTGCAGCTCGACCCGGTTCGACTCCTCCGGCAGGTCCTCGCAGAGGATCGCCCACTGGCCGATCCGGCCCAGCCGGTCGGCCATGGCCTCGTGGTGGTCCGGGCCCCACACCCCGGCGCCGAGCGCGGTGCGCAACGGGCCGATCGACGAGCCGAGGCCCCAGGTCGACCCCCTGAGGAAGCCCCTCGACGGATCGCTTCCGGCGAACTCGAGGCTCTGGAGCAGGGCCCCGTTCTGGGCCCGCCAGCCTTCCATCGGCTCGGGGAAGACACCCTGGACGGTGGCCAGCGGGTGGAGCATCAGGCGCCGCCCGACCAGGCCCGAGGAGTTGGCCAGGCCGTCGGGGTGGCGGTCGTCGGCGGAGGCCAGCAGCAGGCGGGGCGTGCCGATGCCGTTCGCCGCCACGAGCACCACGTCGGCGCCCTGGTGGTGCTCGGCGCCGTCGCGGTCGACCCAGTCGGCGCCGGTGGCGAGCCCGTCACGCCCGACCGTGATGCGGCGCACCCGCGCCCCGGTGATCAGCGCGGCCCCGGCGGCGAGGGCGTCGGGCCAGTGGGTGACGTCGGTGGAGCCCTTCGCCCCCTCGTTGCAGCCCTGGCCGCAGCTCCCGCGGCGCACGCAGACGTGCTGGTTGCGGTACTCCGCCGAGGCGATGGCGTTGGTCGCCGGCCACCAGTGCCAGCCGAGGCGGTGGTGGGCCCGCGCGACCTCCAGCCCGACCTTCCCCAGGGGCAGGGGCGGCATCGGGGGCTCGGCGCCATCCGGGTAGCGGGGGTTGCCGCCCAGCCCGGAGACGCCGAACTGGCGGTCGGTCTCCTCGTAGTGGGGGAGGAGGTCGTCGTAGCCGATCGGCCAGTCGTCGGCGACGCCGTCGAGCGAGCGCACCCGGAAGTCGTCGGGGAGCATGCGGGGCCACTGCCCGTTGTAGAGGACGGTGCCGCCGCCGACCCCGTTGAAGTTCAGCGCCCCCATGTCGGAGTGGGTGCCGTCGACGGGGTAGTCGGCCGGGAGCTTCCGCACCGTGGGCGAGCTCGACCAGCGGCCGCCACCCTGCAGCTCCCAGGTCGGGTCGGTGCCGGGGTAGGACTGCCGGTCGACCCACGGGCCCTGCTCGAGGCAGACGACGCGGGCCCCGGCCCGGGCGAGTCGCAGCGCGGCGACCGAGCCACCGGCCCCTGCGCCGATCACCAGCACGTCGGCGTGGCCGACCTCGGTCCCCTCAGCCATCCGGTCACTCTCTCACGGTGCCCGCGGGGGTCGCGGACGACAGTGGGCCAAGATTGGGGTCCCGCACCGGGCGGGGGACCAGGGGGAGCACATGCCGGTCGAAGGGCTCGATCACGTCGCCATCACCGTCGCCGACGTCGAGGCCACCCTCGACTGGTACGAGCGCGCCCTCGGAGCCGAGCGGCTGCACCACGACCTCTTCGTGAGCGGTGCCATCCCGATCGCCCTGTTGCAGGTCGGGGGCTCGCGGCTGAGCGTGCACCCGGCGGCGGCGCCCGCGGCACCCCATGCGGTGGCCCCCACCCCCGGTTCGGCCGACCTCTGCTTCCGCTGGTCGGGCCCGGTCGAGAGCGCCGTCGCGGCGTTGGCGGCGGCGGGGGTCGAGGTGATCGAGGGGCCGGTGGGCCGGCCCGCGTCGAACGGGACGATGGGCCAGTCGCTCTACTGCCGCGACCCCGACCAGAACCTCGTCGAGCTCCTCACCGTCGACTGAGGCCTGCACGGCGGAGGGTGCTTGACTCTCAGCCCCGGCATTCGACACGATGAGCCCGCGTTTCGCGCCGGATCCCGCAGCGACGAGGTCGGCGACCGGGTTGAGCAGGTACTTGGTTGTCCAGGTGGGAGGTGTGAACCGTGTCCTCGTCCGACGCGATCGACGTGGTGGTGGCCGACGGCTCGACCGTCGTGACGGTGCACGGTGAGTTCGACATGCTCCTCGCCGACCGCTTCGTGAGCTCGTCCCTGGCCGGTGACGGGCCTGTGGAGGTCGACCTGACCGCCGTGACCTTCCTCGACTCGGCGGGGCTGTCCGCTCTGGCCCAGGTCGCCGCCGCCCTCGACGGCGAGGGGCGGTCGCTTCGGGTGCTCGACGCGTCGATCATCGCCCGCCAGGTCATCGGGATCTGTGGGATGGACGACCTGCTCGGTCTGGGCCCGGCGCCGGCCTGACCCTCTCCGGTCGACCACCGCGGCGGTCAGTCGTGCCGAGCGATGGTCGCCCTCACCTCGAAGCCGTCCTCCCGCGAGATCCGGAGGTCGGTCGCGACCTGGTTCACGATCCACAGGCCGCGCCCGCCGCTCTTGAGCCGGTCCGGTTCGAGCCACCCCGCCAGGGGGTCGGTCGGCCCCGTGCCGCTGTCGTGCACCGCCACGGTGACCGAGCTGTCGCCGACCCACAGCGTGAGCTCGGTCGGGGCCCGCCCGTGCTCGACGGCGTTGGTGACCAGCTCGGAGGTCACCAACCTGAGGTGCTCGAGCGCTGTCGCATCGAGCGAGGCGGCGATGCCGGCCACGGCGCGGCGGGCCTCGCCGGGGGACGGCATCGTCAGCGACCACACCGGCTCGCCGAGCTCGGGCAAGGGGTCGGGGCGCCGGCCCAGGAAGGCGTGAGGCGCCTCGTAGTGGTCGTTGGGCTGGTGGCGACCGTCGGAGGTGGCGATGAACGGATGGGCGCAGCAGACGTCGTCGAGCACCTCGGCGGGGGCCGTCCGCCGGTCGTAGGGGCAGAGCCCCCAGATCGGGAAGTCGTCGTACGCGACGTTCACCGCGGCCTCGTAGTGCATCCACGCCGTCCAGTCCGTGCCGAGGCCGGGATGGGGGACGTCGCCGACCACGCGGATCTGCCCGACCCCTGCGTCGGTGTACTGCCGGAACATGTGCCTGTAGCTCTTGATGGTCGGCGCCGGCCGGGCGTACTGGTCGGCACCGGGCATGAAGACCACGGCGCTGCAGTCGACGGCCTCGCGGAGGAGGCGGGTGTTCCGGTCACCGCAGGCGACGACCGTCGGCTCGCCGGCTGCGATCCCGTCGTGGACGAAGGGGGCGACGATGTCGACGAACGACGAGTCGGAGTCGTACAAGGCCGTCTCGTGGAAGTAGCCGCGATGGCCCTGGGCCGCCCCGCTCCTCATCGGCCGGCTCCCGCGTCGATCCGGTGGAGGTCGAGCAGTCGGACGAGCTCACCCACCACCGCGGAGTCGCCCCTGAGCTGCACCGAGGCGTCCGCGCCCTCCAGCCGGCGGTGCAGGAGATGGAGGGCCCGGTGGTCGATGAAGCCGAGGCGGGAGAGGTCGAGGGTCTCGCGGGTCGACGACGGCCAGTCGGCCAGCTCGAGGGCTTCGGCCAGCGCCTCCACGTTGCGGGCGTCGAGCTCGCCTCGGAGCCCGACCGAGCCGGGCCCCGCCGCGAACACCCCGAACGTCGAGGCGGCGTCGTTGGTCGCCGGGTGCAGGCAGGCCAGGGTCCGAGCGTGCTCCCCGACCACCGTCACGTCGTACCCGCACATGGCGGTGAAGGGCATCCCGACCATGGCCCGGTCGACCAGGTGCTCGTAGCGGGCGAACGAGAGGGCCGATGCCGCATCGGTCGCCATCCCCGTGGCGTCGGCCGCGACCCGGAGCCCGCAGAAGCCGTCTGCCACCGCCGCGTGGGTGGCGGCCCTGTAGATCTCGACCTGCTCCTCGGGGTCGGGGGTGCCGCCCTGGTACATCGCCCCCAGATCGGTGACGAACGTCGACCCGTCGAGGCGGGACGCCGCAGCCATCTCGGCCAGCGCCTCTCGCATGTGGTCGAGGCCGACACCGCCGATGTACCCCACCCGTTCGCCGAGTCGAGCCCCCTCGGCCAGGAACGAGGTGGCGGCCGCCACGAACGAGGACGGGTCGTCGAAGCTCCAGGAGACGTGATCGTGCATCGCCAGCGCACCGGCCTCGACACCGTTCCCTGTCGTCCGCATCGCCCCGTGGGCCTTCCGCTCCGTTCGCCCTCGCACCGGGCGCCGAGGCGCACCTACCCAGCCGTGCGGTGGTTAGAACTCTTTTGTCGTCACACCCCGCCAGCGTGGGCCCGGAGGTGCCCGGCGTGGCAACCTGACCAGCCATGGCCGACGCACATCACCACCCCTGGCAGGGCGACGCCTGCAGCCTCGTCGAGGCCTTCCGCGCCGGTGAGCGCTCACCGGTCGAGGAGCTGACCGCCACCCTCGCCGCCATCGAGGCGTCGGACCTGAACTGCTTCGCCCACGTCGATGCCGAGCGGGCCCTCGACGCCGCTCGCCGGGCCGACGTCTCCCGGCCGTTCGGCGGCGTGCCCACCGCCATCAAGGAGCTGGAGCCGGTCGCCGGCTGGCCCTGGACCGAGGCCTCGCTGGTGTTCCGCGACCGGGTCGCCACGACCACCTCCCACCACGTCACCCGCCTGCTCGAGCGGGGTGGAGCCGTGCCGGTGGGGGCCACGACCGCCAGCGAGTTCGGCGGTCTCAACGTGAGCGTCACCCGCATCAACGGCGTCACCCACAACCCGTGGCGCCGGGGCCGCACGGCCGGCGGCTCGTCGGGCGGCTCGGCCGCCGCGGTGGCGGGTGGGCTGGTGAGCCTGGCGACCGGCGGCGACGGGGGTGGGTCCATCCGCATCCCCGCCGGCTACACGGGTCTGCTCGGGATGAAGGGCACCTTCGGTCGCATCACCCGGGCGCCCCACGCCTACATGCGTCCGAACACCGTCGTGTTCGGCAACCTGTCCCGGTCGGCGCGCGACGCGGCCCGCTACTACGACGTCTGCGCCGGCCTCGACTCGTGGGACCCGAGCACGCTCGCCTCCGACGGTGGTTGGGAGGCGGGCCTCGGCACCCACGACCTGGCCGGGCTGCGGGTGGCGGTCATCCCCGACCTCGCCGGTGTCACCCTCGAGCCCGGGGTCCACGCACACCTCGACGACGCCGCGGCGGCGCTCATCGCCGACACCGGCATGGTGCGCGTGCCGCTCGCCGTCGACCTCCCCAACCTGGCGGCCCAGTGGATGGTGGGCAACATGGCCACCCTCGTCGCCGAGCTCGGCCGCGAGTGGCCCCGGTGCGCCGGCCTGCTCACCGACGAGATCGAGATCGGGATGCGCCTGTCGAAGGCGCTCTACAACCTCGACACGGCCGCGGCCGCCGAGGAGCTCAGGGTGCAGGCCAACGAGGCCATGGCCGCTGCGTTCGAGCAGGTCGACCTGATCATCGCCGCCACCAACCCCGGCCCGGCGTTCGCCGCCGACTCGGCGATGAGCAACCCCGACGAGAGCTTCGTCGACTGGGCCAAGGGGTCGAGCGCCGCCCGCTACGCGTTCAGGGGCGCCATGGGGGCCCTGCGCGCCGCCGCCGCCGTCGCCCCGCGGCTCCCGTCCGTGCTGCTCGCCGGCATGGCCGAGCGCTTCCCCGAGCTGGTGAACATGGGTGGGCTCACCATGATCTCGAACGTGTACGGCAACCCGGCGGTGTCGATCCCGGTCGGGACGATCGACGGGCTGCCCGTCGGCATGCAGGTGCTGGCGCCGCACCACGCCGACGCCCTGCTGCTCGACGTCGCCGCAGCCGTAGAGCGCGAACGTCCATGGCCGCTCGTGGCGCCGTCGGTGGCGGTTGCCGGCGACCGGACCCGATGAGGACCACCAAGCCGACCAAGGCGGAGCTGGCCACGTTCCAGGGCGCCACGGTCGACGACCTCGTGGCCGACCCGCTGCGCCTGCTGTTCGTCGGCATCAACCCCGGGCTCTGGACCGCCGCGGTCAACGCCCACTTCGCGCGGCCCGGCAACCGCTTCTGGCCGGCCCTGCACCGGGCCGGCATCACCAGCCGCCTCGTCGACGCGTCGCTCGGCCTGCGGCCCGAGGACGCCGCCGAGCTCGAAGCCGCTGGCATCGGCATCACCAACATCGTCCCGATCGCCACGGCCCGCGCCGACGAGCTGAGCGCCGCCGAGGTGAAGGCCGGGGGCGAGCGCCTACGGGCCCGGGTGCGCGAGCTCGCCCCGCCGGTTGTCGCCGTGCTGGGGGTGACCACCTTCCGCCAGGCGTTCGGTCGTCGCGACATCGCCGTCGGGCGCAGCGACGAGCCCTTCGAGGGCGCTCAGCTGTGGGTGCTGCCCAACCCCAGCGGCCTCAACGCCCACGAGACGGTCGACAGCCTCGCCGCCTGGTACGGCGCGGCGGCCGAGGCCGCCGGCGTGCCCCTCCACCACTGAGCGGAGGGCGTGTCGGCGGGCCGATCGCTCAGGCCATGCCGGGGAGCTTGCCGCCGGCGGCGATCCAGGCCCCGAAGACCTTCTCGCCCTCGCTCGGGTTGTAGACGTCCTCCTGGTAGGAGAACTGCCCGTCGCCGGCGTACTCGAGGATGGTCACGCAGCCGAAGCGGAAGTCCTCGCCCTCGATCGTCGGGTGGGGGAGCACCTGCCACGGGTAGTAGACGACCCGGGTGCCGTCGATGACGACCCATTCGACCGGGAAGGACATCTCGTCGGGGGCCTGCTTCATGACGTCGACGATGGCGGTGCGGATCGCCTCGCGGCCCTCGAAGCGGCCGAGGTGGTGCTCCATCCAGACGCCGTCGACGGTGTGCAGGTCGGCCCACGCCGACCAGTCGCCGCTGTCGCCCACGGCGACGAAGTTGTCGTAGGCCTCGCGGACCTCGCGGGGGTTGAAGCTCATGGGGTCACCTTCGGGTCTGGGGCCTCGTCGAGGCAACGGGTGAGGAACTCGTAGATGCGGTGCCGGGCCAGTCGGCCGAGCGCGGTGGGCGACGACTCGATGCCGTGGGGCCCGGCCGGCCACACCGCGAGGTCGACGTCGTTCCCGGCGGCAGCCAGGCGGGCGGCGAGGAAGAGGTTGTCGTCGAGCAGCCAGTCGGCGGTGCCCACCGTGACCAGGCAGGGAGGCAGGTCGTGGAGCTCGGCCCACAGCGGCGAGATGGCGGGGTCGCGGCACTCGGCATCGGTGCGGTCGCCGACGTAGAGGCGACGGTTGCCGTCGTCGCCGGTGGCGTAGGGCACCTTGCCCGCCAGCAGGCGGCGGCTCGGGGTGCCGGTGATGTCGTAGCCCCCCGTAGCAGAGGTCGGCTCCGAGGAAGGGCGAGCCGTCGCCCTCGTCGCGCAGACGCAGGAGGGTGAGCAGGGCGAGGTAGGCGCCAGCCGACTCACCGCCGATCAGCAGTCGGTCTGTGCCGAGCTGCGAGGCGCCGTCCGTCGCCAGCCAGCGGGCCGCGGCCACGCAGTCGTCGGGGCCGGCGGGGAAGGGGTGCTCGGGGGCGAGGCGGTAGTCGACGCTCACCACGGCGAGGTGGCACGCCTGGGCGTACTGCCAGTTGCGGGCGTCCATGGCCGCGGCGGAGCCGACGGTCATGGCCCCGCCGTGGAGGTGCAGGTACACCCCCCGCACGTCGTCGGGCACCAGGATCCGCACGGGCACCGGCCCCGCCGGCCCGGGCACCTCGCGGACCTCGGGGAAGTCGTAGGCCGTCATGCCGAACAGGCCGCCCGGCTCCATGGCCTGGCGAACCCACGCCAGGCCCTCGGGGCTGGAGGCGTCGAGGTCGCCCATGGCGGCGGTGGCCTCCATGATCGACCGGTTGAACGCCTCCTGCTCGGGCACGTGCTCGAGCAGGGCGGCGTCGAACAGCTCGAGGCCGGCCATCCTTCAGCTGGCCGTGCGGGGTGAGGGGGTGAAGCGGACCGGCATCGTCTCCGGGCCGCTGATGAAGTTCGACGCCCGGTAGTCGAGCTCGGCGCCGGGCACGAGCTCGATGTCGGGCAGGCGGCGGAGCAGCTCGGTGAACATCACCTTCAGCTCGAGGCGGGCGAGGGACGCCCCCATGCAGAAGTGCGGGCCGAACCCGAAGGCCAGGTGGGGGTTCGGGTCGCGGGTGACGTCGAGGCGGTCGGGGTCGTCGAACACCGAGGCGTCGCGGTTGGCCGACGGGTAGAAGAGCATCACCTGGTCGCCCTCGTGGAGCTGCTGGCCCCGCAGCTCGAGGTCGCGGGTGACCGTGCGGGCCATGTTCTTGATCGGCGAGACGTACCGCAGGAGCTCCTCGACGCCGAGCTCGATGCGGTCGGGCTCGGCGACGAGCAGGTCGCGCTGGTCGGGGAACTCCATCAGGGCGAGCATGCCGTCGGTCATGACGTGGCGGCTGGTCTCGTCGCCGCCGATCAGGATGAGCAGGCTCTCCTGCACGATCGACTCGTCGTCGAGCTTGTGGCCGTCGATCTCGGCGTAGCAGAGGGTGCTGACGAGGTCGTCCTGCGGTGGCTTGGAGCGACGGTCGGTGATCACACCGAGCTGGAACTCGCGGAACGCCAGGCCGGCCTGGTGGGCGAGCATCTGCGCCTCGGTGACCGGGCCGCCCGGGTCGGGGTAGCCGGTGGTGCCCCGCATCATGTCGTCAGACCACTTCAGCAGGTCGTCGAAGGCCTCCTCCGGGAAGCCGAGCATGTCGGCGATGAGGAGCAGGGGGAGCGGGGCGGCGATGTCCCACACGAAGTCGCACTCGCCCTTCTCGGAGACCTTGTCGATGATCTGCGTGCAGAGCTCGACGATGCGGGGCGTGTGGTCCTGCACCCGCTTGGGCGTGAAGCCGCGGTAGACGAGCGACCGGCGCTGCTGGTGCTCCGGGTTGTCCATCGAGATCATCATCGGGAGCGGATCGCCGTGCGGCCGGGGCGCCCGCTTCGACGAGAAGGTCCGGGCGTCCTTCTCGATCATCAGCACGTCGTCGTAGAGCGTGATGCCCCAGACGTCGTTGCGCTCGTCGTAGTAGACGGGCGCGTTCTCACGCATCCAGGCCCACTGCTCGTAGGGCCGGGCGGCGTACCAGTCGCCGTCCAGCAGGTCGATGTCGTCGCGCGTCATCTGCGCCATCCCGGAACCCCCGTTGCCATTTCCCCCGGCGGTGCGTCGGCACCGCTCGGCCGCGACGGTAGCGCCGCGCCCGCGGCGGCGCGCGTGCGGGCGGCGGGGCGTGGGCGGCGGGGCCCGGTCGACCTGCCTACCGTTGGGCCATGGGCCCGGCACCCCGCCCCGAGGCGGAGCACCCGATCGACGACGCGCTCGTGGCCGGGCTCGTCGCCGACCAGCACCCCGACCTCGTCGGGCCGTTGCGACGCGTCACCGGGGGGTGGGACAACGAGGTCTTCCGGCTCGGCGACGACCTGGCCGTTCGCCTGCCCCGTCGCGAGCTCGGGGCGGGGCTCATCGAGTCGGAGCTGCGATGGCTGCCGGAGCTGGCCGAGCGGTTGCCCCTGGAGGTGCCCGTCCCCGTGAGGGCCGGGGTGCCGGGGCTCGGCTACCCGTGGCGCTGGTCGATCGTGCGGTGGGTCGACGGGGAGACGGTGCTGTCGGCGATCGACTCCGTCGACGAGCAGCAGCTGGAAGCGGCGCTGGCCTGGTTCCTCACCGTGCTGCACCAGTCGGCCCCTGACGACGCCCCTCACAACCCCTTCCGGGGCGTGCCCCTCGCCGAGCGGGTGGAGCTGTTCGACGCGAACCTCGCCGCTGTCCCGTCCGACCTCGACCGGCCGGCGATCACGGCCGCGTGGGCGACCGCCCTCGCTCAGCCGCCGTGGTCCGGACCGCCCGTGTGGATCCACGGCGACCTGCATCCGGGGAACCTCGTGGCGCGTGGTGGCCGCCTCGTCGGCGTTCTCGACTTCGGTGACCTCACAGGCGGCGACCCGGCGACCGACCTGGCCGTGGGGTGGATGTGCCTCGGCCCCCGGGGGAGGGCCGACCTCCGGGGGCGCCTCTCGGTCGACGACGCCACGTGGGGCCGCGCCCGGGGGTGGGCGCTCGCCCACGCCGTCGCCGTGCTCGCCCGCAGCGCCGACGATCCGGCCATGGCCGCCAACGCCCGCCGCAGCCTGGCCGCCGTCCTCGCCGACCACGCCGAGGGTCAGTCCGGCTCCTGAGGCAGGCAGCCACCGATTCGGTGGGTCTGTGCCTCGGGAGGCGAGCGCTGGATCAGATGGTGGTGGCGCTGGCCCGCTCGATGCGGCCGTCGGGGTGGTGCGCGAAGCGACCCTCGTCGGCGGCGTGCACCGGGCCGTGGTCGGGCCAGGGCCACCCGCCGAAGCCGGTGCGCTGGTAGTCGAGGAAGGTCTGGCGCAGCCCGGCCTCGTCGTTCATCACGAAGGGGCCCTGCTGGGCGACCGGCTCACCGATCGGTCGTCCCTGGAGGACCAGCGCCTCGGCGCCCCGCTCGGACGACACGGTGACGGGCTCGTCGCTGCGCAGGACCGACCCCGTGTCGCGGCCGAGGTCGTGCTCGCCGACCTGCACCGACTCGCCGTCGAAGACGTAGAGCGTGCGGATGGTGTCGGGCCCCGCCGCCGGGGGAAGGGTCCACGACGAGCCCGGCTCGAACGCGAGGTGCCAGATGGCGAGGTCGGACTCGGGCGTGGAGGCCCAGGAGCTCGGCGGCGGCTCGGGTGGGGTGACGCCGTCGACGGCCCCGGCGATGACGGTGAGCACCACGCGGTGGCCGGCGTCGTCGACCACCTCGACCTTCGGGATGTCGTCGGCCCAGATCATGGTGAAGTACGGGTCGTCCATCTTGCGGGCGGCTGGCAGGTTCAGCCAGATCTGGAACAGCTCGACGGGGTTCGGCGCGTCTCGGTCGACCAGCGGGAACATCTCCGAGTGCACGATGCCGCCGCCGGCGGTCAGCCACTGCACGTCGCCGCGGCCGAACCGGGCCGTGGCACCGAGCGAGTCGGAGTGGTCGATCAGGCCCTCGCGCACGTAGGTGACGGTCTCGAACCCGCGGTGGGGGTGCTGGGGGAAGCCGGGGACGACATCGCCGTGGTACATCCGCCAGCCGTCCTTGCCGGCGAAGTCCATGCCGATCTCACGACCCTCCAGCGACGCATCAGGGCCCAGGTGCGCGTTGCCGGCCGGATAGGCGTCGTCGTGGTGGGCGCAGAACAGGAAGGGGTCGATCGTCGGCCAGTGCAGGCCGAGGGGAACCGTCTGGAGCACGGGATCGGTCATGACGCCCAGGGTAGGGGCAGCGGCGGCCCTTCCCAGGTGGTATCCGATCGGATACCATGGACCCATGGAAGCCGCCACCCTGTTGCGCCGGGCCCGAACCCGTAGCCGCCTCACGTTGCGCGAGCTGGCATCGCTCGCCGGTACCTCGCATGCGACCCTCTCGGCCTACGAGACCGGTCGCAAGGTGCCCACGGTCGCCACGCTCGACCGCATCGTCCGGGCCACCGGGCTCGAGCTGGTCGGCGAGCTCGAGCCGTCGGTCGGCGGCGTCGACCGTGCGGCCCGCGGCCGAGAGCTCATCGAGGTGCTCGAGCTCGCCGCCCTGTTCCCCGCCCGGCACGACCCCGAGCTGACCTTCCCCCGGTTCGGCCCGTCCTGATGGCTGCCGCCCCGCCGCCCCTGGGCGGGCTCCCCGGCAAGATCGTCGAGGTCCACCGGGCGCTCGCCGCAGCCGGCCTGGCCCACGCCTTCGGGGGTGCACTCGCCCTGGCGTGGTGCACCGAGCGGGCCCGAGGCACGATCGACATCGACGTCAACGTCTTCGTCCCCGCCGAGCGGGCCGACGACGTCGTGGCCGCGCTCCCCGGCGCGGTCGAGGCGTCCGACGACCAGCTCGAGCGGCTCCGGCGCGACGGCCAGGTCCGCCTCTGGTGGGACGGCACCCCCGTCGACGTCTTCCTCGACACCACCGAGTTCCACGTCAAGGCGGCCGAGCGGGCCCGCTGGGAGGACTTCGGCGGGCACCAGCTGCCGTTCCTGTCCTGCGGCGACCTCGCCGTGTTCAAGGCGTTCTTCGACCGCACCAAGGACTGGGCCGACCTCGAGGAGATGGCGGCCGTCGGGGCGCTCGACGTCGACCGCACGATCGGCGTGCTGGTGCGCTACCTCGGCGCCGACGACCACCGCATCGCCCGCCTCGCCGCCCTCGCCTGACACCGGGCCCCGCACGGACACGGCGCCGGGTGGCCCCAGCAGGGGGAGGAGGGGGGTACCGTCCGGTGGGTGGCGGATGACGACCAGGGCGAGGGCGACAAGGGCGGGCTCGACGAGGGCCCCGATCCGTTCGAGGGCCTGACCCTCGACGACGACTTCATCCGCAGCGCCTCGGTCGTGGAGGAGAGCGCCGAGGAGCGCCTGGCCCGGCTGGCGGCGATCGACGCCGAGCACAAGCGCCTGGCCGCCGAGCGCGAGGTCCGGCGCCAGGAGCTCGACAAGACGCTGCGGCGCAACGAGCGCAAGCGACGGCGGGCCGCTCGTGGGAACTCGCAGCGCCAACGGGTCGCCGTCATCGTGGTGATGCTGGCGGTGGCCGGCGGGCTCGTCTGGTGGAACGTGCGGGGCGGCTCACCGGCCTCCGGTGGTCTCGCCTTCCGAGGCGACGCGACGGGCGGCACGGTCAGCTCGTCGGCCCGGCCGCCCGCAGGGGTCGGGTCGGAGCCCCAGCCGATCAACGTCCCTCCGACGCTCGCTGTCGAGTCACCGGCGCACGTGTTCCTCCAGCTCCAGCCCGACAGCGACGACCCGGTGGCCTACGACCCGTGCCGACCCATCCACGTGGTGATGAACGAGCGGAACCCCATCGCCGGCGGCAGCGCCTTCGTCAACCAGGCGTTGGCGGTCCTGCACGACGCCACCGGCCTGGAGTTCGTGGTCGACGGCTTCAGCGACGAGGTGCCGACCGAGGGTCGTGAGGCCTTCCAGCCCGATCGCTACGGCAAGCGCTGGGCGCCCGTGCTGATCGCCTGGAGCGACCCGACGGAGTCCCCGATCCTGGTCGACGACGTGCTCGGCGTCGGAGGCAGCCAGTCGGTGTCCGACGGCAGGGAGAGCGTGTACGTGACCGGGTCGATCGTGCTCGACGGGCCCGAGCTGGCGGAGATCCTCACCTTCCCCAACGGGGAGGCCGACGTGCGAGGGGTCATCGAGCACGAGCTCGGGCACCTCGTCGGCCTCGACCACGTGAACGACCGCACCCAGCTCATGAACCCGTCGACCGACGGCTCGGTCACGACCTACGCCGCCGGCGATCTCACCGGCCTCAACCAGCTGGGCCGGGGCGCCTGCTTCCCGAAGGTCTGAGGCGGTGACCGCGCTGACGGCTCGACCCCAGGCCCGCTCCCGGGCCAGGCGATGGCCGGCGGTGCTGGCCGGGTTGGCGGCGTTCGCCGTCAGCCTCCTCGCGTTGGTGTGGGTCGCGCGGGTGGTGCTGGCGCAGTCCGGCCTCGAGCCGGCCGGGCAGGCCTGCAGCTACGAGGTCGACGAAGGGTCGGGCACGGCGGGCTACGGCACCGAGCGGCTCGACTGGGGGCTCTGGCCGAGCCGGGTCTGTGTCACCGACACCGGGGACGTGTTCCGGGGATCGGCGGTCGACTCGACCAGCCCGCTGCAGGTCGATGTCCTCGAGACGGAGAACGCGCCGTGGTGGCTCGGCACCTTCGTGCTCGTGCTGGTCGTCTCGATCGGGGTGGGCGGCGTGGTGGCACGGTCGGTGCACCGGCGAGCGCGGCGGGCGGTCACCGACGGCTGATCCGAACGGCGCAGGTCAACGACTCGGGTCGCGCTGTCACACCCCCTGAATAGGGTTGGTTGCATGAGTTCGGGGCGCAGTGTCGAGGGGGCGGCGGGGGGTGATGCCGTGGGTCGCGGGTTGGCCGTGGGCGTTGCTGCTCGGCCGTTGCTCGGCGTGCTCGCGGGGCTCCAGGGTTTCGTCGATTCGGCTGATCCGGGGCAGGTGCCGGCTCGTGATGCGGTCGATCTGGTGAGGGTGCTCGATCGGATCGGTCGGGTGGCTGATGCGGCGAAGGCGGTGGCTGCTGGTCGGGTGGCGGAGTCGTCGTTGTGGTCGAAGGCGGGTCATCGTTCGCCGGCGCACTGGGTGGCTCGTGAGACCGGCATCGGTGTGGGTGAGGCGATCAGGCTGTTGGAGACGGCTGAGGTGGTGTCGGCGGCGCCGGTGGTGGCGGACGCGTTGTCGAGGGGTGTGGTGTCGCCTCGGCAGGCTCGGGCGGCGGCTCGGGCTGAGAAGGCGCAGCCAGGTGCGGGTGAGCGGCTGGTGGCGAAGGCGCCGTCGGTGTCGGTCACCGAGCTCGAGAGCGACTCCGCCCGGATCGTGGCCGCCGCGTCGACCGAGTCCGAGGTCGACAGGGCTGCTCGTCTGCGCAAGAAGCGCATGTTGCGCACCGGCACCGACGCCGACGGCATGGGGTACGGGCACTGGCTGCTCGAACCCGCTGAGCACGCCCGCCTGATGGCGTTGATCGACGCTCAGAAAGACAAGATCTTCCACGACGCCCGCACCGCCGGTGTGCGGGAGCCGTCGGAGGCCTACGCCGCCGACGCCCTCGCTGCCCTGGCCGACCTTCCCAGCCGTTCGAAGGGCTCCGGGCGAGGATCATCCGCCGAGGACGCCGAAGAAGTGGTCGAGGACTGGTCGTTCACCAAGCTGATCGTCCGGGTCGACCTCACCGCCCTCGACCGCGGCCAGGTCGCCCCCGGCGAGGTGTGCGAGGTCGCCGGGCTGGGCCCGATCCCGGTCGCCGATGTGTGGCGGATGATCGACGGTGACGCCTTCGTTGCGGCCGTGACCACGAAGGGCACCGAGATCGACAAGGTCGTGCACCTCGGTCGCAAGCCCACCGTGTTGCAGAAGACGGCGTTGGAGTGGTTCTCCGCCGGTGAGTGCTCGATCGAAGGCTGCACCAACCCGGCCCGGATCGAGATCGACCACGTCGCCGACTGGGCCGACACCAAGACCACCCGGCTCCCCGACCTCGCCTCGCCGTGCGGGCACCACCACGACCTCAAGACCCACCACGGCTACACCTTCGGGCCCCGACTCTCCAACGGGAAACGACGGCTCATCCCACCCGACGGCACCGACCCACCCGGCGACGGACCGGTCGGCTGGACCGGCTTCGACGACGGCGACCAACCCGGCCTCTTCGACACCAGCTGACTCGGTAGAGGTGGAGCGGTCAGCTGGCGCCCGGAGACGCGGCGGCGGGACGACCCAGGGGAGGGCGTCGCTCGACGGCGAGGAGCTGGTGGACGAGCTGCACGGCGATGGATCCCTCTCCGACCGCAGAGGCGACCCGCTTCACCGAGCCGTGGCGCACGTCGCCGGCGGCGAACACGCCGGGCATGCTCGTCTCCAGGCCGAACGGGGCGCGCTCGAGGGGCCACTCGTCGGCCGCCAGGTCGGTGCCGGTCAGGACGTAGCCGCCGGGGTCGCAGCGGACGTCCGAGGGCAACCAGCCGGTGTGGGGTTCGGCGCCGATGAGCAGGAAGAGGGCCCGGGCCTCGATCACCGTCTCCGTGCGGGACCCGATGTCGCAGAGGACGAGGTGCTCGAGGCGGCCATCGCCGCCGCCCCCGACGACCTCGGTGCCGAGGCGCACCTCGATGTTCGGGGTGGCCTCGACCTGGCTGACCAGGTACTCCGACATGCCGGCGCGCAGTGAGCTGCCCCGCACGACCAGGGTGACCCGGCGCGCGTACCGGGCGAGGTGGAGCACGGCCTGGCCGGCCGAGTTGGCCCCGCCGACCACGACCGCGTCGGCACCCTCCAGGGCCGGCGCCTCCGACGTGGGCCCGCCGTAGAAGACCCCGGCACCGGTGAGGGCCTCCAGCGCGGGAACGCCGAGGGTGCGGTACCGGACGCCCATGGCCAGGAGCACCACGCTGGTGCGGATCCGCATGCCGTCGGAGAGGGTGACGAGGAGCCGGTCGTCCCGGCGCTCGATGCCGGTGACGCTCAGCATGAAGGCGAACCGCGCACCGAACATCCAGGCCTGGTCATAGGCCTGGCGGGCGAGCTGGCGACCGGTGATCCCGCGCGGGAAGCCGAGGTAGTTGCGGATCAGCGAGCTCGAGGTCGCCTGGCCCCCGATGCCGCCGCGGTCGACCACCAGGGTGCTCAACCCCTCCGATGCGCCGTACACGGCAGCGGAGAGCCCGGCCGGGCCTGCCCCCACGACGACGACGTCGAACTCGGCCGTCTCCGCACTGACGGGCGCGCCGGCGGCCATGGCGATCTCGGTGTTGGTGGGGTTGGCCAGCACGTCGCCGCTCGGGAACACCATGAGCGGCAGCTCGACACCCTCGCCGGCGGCCGCCACGAGGGCCTTGCCCTCCGCCGAGTCGGCGAGGCAGAAGGTGTGCGGGAGAGCACACTGCTGCAGCGCTTCGCGGAGCTCGTAGGCCCGGCCCGACCACGACTCGCCCACGACGTGCACCGTGTAGGGCGCGGCCCGACGGTCCTCGGCCCAGTCGAGCAGCAGGCTCGAGACCGACTCGTGGAAGTACTCGTCGGGCGCCTCGGTGGGGCGCACGACGTAGTGGTCGAACCACCCGTGGGCGATGCCGTCGAAGATCGCTTCCCCTGTGGGGTTCTGGCCCCACTGGCCCCAGTCGATGAGCAGCGCGCGGCGCGCGTGGGGGTGGATGCGACCGACGCGGTCGAGCAGCTCGCTGCCGGTCGTGCCCGGCAACCACTGGGCGGCGAGCACGAGGGCGACGTCGGTCCCGCTCCGGGTGAGGTCGTCGAGGAGGGCTGACGCCTCCTCGGCCGACGAGAAGCCCACCACCCGGTAGTGCCTGGCGTAGCGGTCGAGCAGCTCGCGCTCGAGCGACGCCAACGCCTCGGTGTCGTCATCGACCGCGATCAGAACCGGTCGGTCCATGGCCAAGCATGGTAGGACGCCGGCTCGGCGCCGTCTCGCGCGTTCAGCGAGGGTCGAAGCGCTCGCGGCGCACGTTCACCCGACGGCCGCGGATGGTGGCGCCCTTCATCGCGTCGATGACCTCGTCGACGGAGCCGGCGGGCACCTCGACCAGCGAGAACTTCTCGGTGATCTCGATGGCGCCGATGTCACGGCCCTGCAGCGAGGTCTCGCCGGTGATGGCACCGACGAGGTCGCCGGGGCCGATGCGGGCGGCTCGGCCCACGGGGAAGAACAGCCGCACGGCGTCACCGCCGCGGTTGCCGCCGCCCTTGCGGGGTCCGCCCTTGCCGCCGCGGTCGTCGCGGCCCTTCGATCCCCGGTCGTATCCGGAACGGGTGCCGCCGTAGTCGCTGTCGTCTCGAGGGCGGCGCAGCTTGGCGTCGGGGATCTCCTCCTCGTCGGCGTCGGCCGGGTTGGCGGCCTCGTGCACGAGCTTCACGGCGGCGAGAGCGACCTCGAAGGGGTCGGCCTCGTCGGTGAGGGTCTCGACGATCGTGCGGTAGCGGTCGAGATCGCCCTCGTCGCCGAGGAGCGCCTCGCGCACCAGGCTGAGGGTGAGCTCCATGCGGCGGTTGCGGAGGTCGGTGATGGTCGGGACCTTCTCGACCTCGATCTGCTGACCGGTGACCCGCTGGATGTTCTCGAGCAGTCGGTGCTCGCGGGGCTCGGCGAGGGTGATGGCCACGCCCTCGCGCCCGGCCCTGCCGACGCGCCCGATGCGGTGCACATAGGCCTCGGGGGCCGACGGCACGTCGTAGTTCACGACGTGGCTGAGCAGGTCGATGTCGAGGCCACGGGCGGCCACGTCGGTGGCGACGAGCAGGTCGGAGCTTCCGTTGCGGACCCGGCCCATGACCCGGTCGCGGCCCTCCTGGTTGAGCCCGCCGTGCAACGCCTCGGCGCGGTAGCCACGGCCGTTGAGGGTCTCGGTGAGCTGGTCGACCTCGTTGCGGGTGCGGCAGAACACGATGGCGGCGGTGGGGGCCTCGACGTCGAGGATGCGCCCGAGGGCTGCGGCCTTGTGTGAGCGGGGCACCACGTACGCGGTCTGGCGCACGAGCGGCGCCTCGCCCTCGGGGGCCTCGGTGGCCTTGATCGTGATGGTGATCGGGTTGGTGAGGTGCTTGCGCGCCATCTTCTCGATGCGCGGCGGCATGGTGGCCGAGAACAGCACGGTCTGGGTCTGGTCCGGCAGCGCGTCGAGGATGGCGTCGAGGTCGTCGGCGAAGCCCATGTCGAGCATCTCGTCGGCCTCGTCGAGCACCACCATCTCGATGGCCTCGAAGTCGAGGCTGCCGCGCTGGAGGTGGTCGACGGCCCGGCCGGGGGTGGCGACGACGACGTCGACCCCGCGGTGCAGGGCGTGGAGCTGGCGGCCGATGGGCTGGCCGCCGTAGATCGGCAGCACCCGGGCGCCGAGCCCGCGGCCGTAGCGGTGCACGGCCTCGGACACCTGCATGGCGAGCTCGCGGGTGGGCACGAGCACCACGGCGGTGGGGGCCTTGCCCCGGTCGCCGGGCGCCAGGCGCTCCAGGATGGGCAGCGCGAAAGCGGCCGTCTTGCCGGTGCCCGTGGCGGCCTGGCCGAGCGCGTCGCGCCCGGTGAGCAGCGCCGGCACGGCCTCGGCCTGGATCGGAGTGGGCTCCTCGTATCCGAGCGCGGCGAGCGCGTCGGTGAGCTCCGAGCGGAGCCCGAGGGCTCCGAAGGCGTTGGTGTCGTCAGGTTCTTGGGTCATGCGCATCCTCGTTCCGAGCGCGAACGCCCACGCACAACGGTCCCACGCGAGGCCTCCCCTGACGAATCAGACACGCGTCGTGAGCCGTCGGTCACGTGCCGAGGTGCGGGCCGTGAGGCCCTGACCGCAGCTCCCGCGACGGGCCTATCGTCGGAGGTGGGCCGGTGGCGTGGGTCCGGCGGCCCGGAGGTGCGGCGATGGTGCGCATCGGAGTGGCGATGGGAGTGGGGGCGGTGCTGGCGGCGTGGGGGTCGAGGCGCGTCTGGGCCAACTGGGGGTCGACGCCCGAGGAGCGGGCGAGGGCCTGGCCGGGTGAGTCGTCGATCCCCGCGCCGAGCACCGCCACGACCCTCGCGGTGTCGATCGCGGCCCCGCCCGACCAGGTGTGGCCGTGGCTGGTGCAGATCGGCCAGGACCGCGGTGGCATGTACAGCTACGAGTGGCTCGAGAACCTGTTCGGCCTCGACATCCGCAACGCCGACGAGGTGCACCCCGAGTGGCAGGTGCTCGAGCCGGGCGACAGGGTCGTCGTGGTGCCCGCCGGTCGGCTGGGCATGCCGGAGGGCTACGCCTTCCCGGTCGAGCAGGTCGAGGCGCCCCACCACCTGGTGCTGCGGCAGGCCCCGCCCGAGCACCCCTGGAACGCGGTGTGGACCTTCGTGCTCGAGCCGGAAGGGGGTGGCACCCGCCTGGTCTCGCGCAGCCGGGCCGAGCGCCGGGCCGGCGTCGCCGGCCGGGTCGCCGACGTCGCCGGGCTCGTGATGGCGCCGGTGGTGGTGCTGATGACCCGCCGCATGCTGCTCGGCATCAAGGAGCGGGCGGAGCGGGCCGTGCTCGCGGGGTCGACCCGTGCCGAGGTCGGGGTCAGCGGCTCCCAGGGGTGACGGGCCCCGCCGGCACCTCGGGCACCTCGACGTCGCCCAGGTCGACGAGCACCAGCCACCACGACGCGATCCCGTGCTCGCACCAGCTCCGGGGCTCGACGAGGCACTCGTCGGGGCAGCGGCACACGCCGTCGGCGACCCAGTCCTCGAGGGTCTCGGCGTCGGGCGGGGCCCAGCCGCTGTTGCGCTCGAAGAAGGCGTGGGCGTTGGCGACCGCCGTGGCGGTGTCGATGTCACGTGCCTCGGGG
Organism: Acidimicrobiales bacterium; assembly: GCA_965279255.1. Taxonomy (GTDB): domain Bacteria; phylum Actinomycetota; class Acidimicrobiia; order Acidimicrobiales; family Acidimicrobilacustridaceae; genus CAMFLJ01. The sequence goes on along the minus strand of OZ257146.1, from coordinate 1,527,102 downwards.
GACCGCGCGCCGGTGCTCACCGGTTCGAGTCCCGCCAGCGCTCGATCTGGCGTCGGTCGCGCTTGGTGGGCCGGCCGGCGCCTCGCTCGCGCTCGCTGAACGCCGGCACGTCGTCCCTCGACGGGGGAGGGGGCGAGTGGTCGACGAAGCACTCGACCGCGATGGGGGCACCCACCCGGTTCTCGATCGGGCGCACGACCTCGACGATGCGCTCGCGGCCGTGGAGGCGGGCCTCGACCCGGTCGCCCACGGTCACGGTGTGGGCGGGCTTGGCCGGTCGGCCGTTGAGCCGAACGTGGCCGGCCCGGCAGGCGTCGGTGGCCTCGGAGCGGCTCTTGGTGAGCCGCACCGACCAGAGCCACCGGTCGAGCCGGGCGCTGTCGAGGTCGCTCATCGGTCGCCGGCCACGGCCAGGGTCAGGCAGCCGTCGTCGCCACCGGCGCACACCGCGGCCAGCTCCTCCAGCCGCCGGCGTCGGTCGTGCAGCACCTCGAGCTCGCGGTCGACCGCGGCCAGGCGGTCGCGGGCGGCGGCCACCACGTCGTCGGTCGCACCGTGGGATGCGGCGTCGAGCAGCTCGCCGATCTCGGCCAGCGTGAAGCCGAGCACCTTGGCCCGCCGGATGAACCCCAGGCAGGTGAGGTCGGACTCCGGGTAGCGGCGGTAGCCCTCGCCCTTCTCGGGTTGGCGCAGCAGGCCGCGCCGCTCGTAGAAGCGGATCGTCTCGACCCCCACTCCGGCCCGACGGGCCAGCTCGCCGATGGTGTACGTCGCCACGGCTCAAGGCTACGGGCCGTACTGTGGTCCGGGGTCAAGGGAACGGGTCGGGGCTTGACTCCGGACCCCGCTACGGGCCCCACAGTGCCCCTCGACACCGCTGCCGGGCCGATCCGGCACCGACCCCGAGGAGCCCTGATGACCGTGCTCGACCTGACCGATGCCACCTTCGACGAGGTGGTGGTCGCATCGCCCCTGCCGGTGCTCGTCGACGTCACCGCCCCGTGGTGCGGCCCCTGCGTCCAGATGGAGCCGGTGCTGGCGGAGATGGCGGGGGAATCGGCCGGCGAGCTGGTGGTCGCCCGCCTCGACGTGGAGGACCACCCCGACACGGTGCGCCGCCTCGGGGTGATGTCCTTCCCGACCCTGCTGCTCTTCGTCGACGGGCAGGAGCGGGGCCGGGTGATCGGCGCCAGGGGCAAGGCCCGCCTCCGTGAGGACCTGCGCTCGTTCCTCTCGTGACCGATGAGTGGGGCCGGTCCGGTGACCGACGGCACCCCGATGGTGTCGTCCCGCGCGAAGATCGCCCGCCATGGAGCTCATCCCCTTCGCCACCCTGACCCTCGCCACCGGATCCGAGGGCTTCTACATGCTCGGCCCGACCCCGGCGGGCACCCGCATCATCCAGGAGATCCACAGCGCCGAGCTGGTGGGGGAGCGCATCACCGCGTCGGCCGTCGGGGCCTCGTCGGCCGACTGGCTGGCGATCGACGCCCAGGGCGTCGGCCTGTTCGACATCCGCATCACGATGAAGACCGACGACGACGCCATCGTGTACCTGCGTTACTCCGGCCGGGCCGACTGGAGCGAGGGCCTCGGCAAGGGCCCGATCTACGTCGGTGCCGAGTTCGAGTCCGGCGACGAGCGCTACCGGTGGCTCAACGCCCTGCACCTGTTCGGCAAGGGCGGCGTCGCCGACGGCGGCGTGCAGTACGACTTCTTCCAGGGCGTCTGACGCTCCGGCGATCCTTCACCGGGAAACGGTCTCGGGCGCCGGGGGAGTGACGTGCGGCACGCGTGCAGGTGTGCCAAACTTCCGATGTAAGGGGACCCATTAGAACGTCGTCGTGGCCACGCTGCGAGGGCGGCTCTGCGGCGTCACCCTCTCGTCCGTCCGACCCACGACACACCATCGACTCACCGGAGGCACCGCGCCATGGAGTTCGCAATCTTCCTCAACGGGTTCATCCCCGGACCCGCGGCTCACGACACGAACATGCAGCACCTGTCGTACCAGAACGAGGCCGAGTACGCGATCTTCGCGGACAAGCACAACTGGAAGTACTGCTGGCTCGGCGAGCACCACGGCCTGGTCGAGTACTCCCAGCTGTCGGCCCCCGAGGTCGCCATCGGCTACCTCGCCGCCCAGACCGAGTACATCCACCTCGGCACGGCCATCAACAGCCTCTCGCCCCGCAAGGAGCACCCGGTCCGGTACGCCGAGCGCGCCGCCACCATGGACCACTACACGAACAACCGGTTCGAGTGGGGCACCGGCCGTGGCGCCGGCTCCCACGAGATGAAGTCTTTCAACATCATGGACAAGGACTCGACCAAGCCGGAGTGGAACGAGGTCGTCCGCGAGATCCCGAAGATGTGGGAGCTCACCGACTACGAGTTCCACGGCGAGACCTTCACGGTGCCCACGCCGCACAACATCCTCCCGAAGCCCTACGGCAAGGGCCACCCGCCCATCTGGGTCGCCTGTGGCAACCCGCCGACCTTCAAGACGGCCGGCGAGATGGGCATCGGCGCCATCGCCTTCAACTTCGAGCCGATCTTCGCCCTGCGCGGCCGCATCGAGGCCTACAAGGAGGGCATCGCCAACTGCACCGAGCCGATCGGGCAGTTCAAGAACGACAACGTGATGATCACCAACTCGGTGATCTGCTGCGAGACCCGCGAGGAAGCCCGTGCGATCGCCCTGCGCGAGGGCCGCGGCTACCTGGTGTCGATGGTGAACCTCTACCACGACACCATGCCGAAGAGCACCGACGGCATCACCTGGCCCTCGAAGCCGATGTCCCTCTACGACATCGTCCAGTCCGGCATCGATGGTGACGAGCTGCTCGACAACCTCATCGAGGGTGGCTACATGCTCGTCGGCACCCCTGACGAGGTCTGCGAGCAGATCGCGGCATGGGGCGACGTCGGCATGGACCAGCTGGCGTTCGGCCTCCCGATCGAGGGCCTGCACCACGACGAGATCCTCGCCACGCTCGAGCTCTTCGGCGACAAGGTCATCCCCGAGTTCGACAAGGACCGGAAGCACTCCACCGACTACTACCGCGAGACCGCCGAGCCCAAGTACGGCGCCTTCTCCAAGCCGTTCCCGGAGGACGTGGAGTGGCCCACGCTGCTTCCCGCCGGGGCCCTCAAGCCCCTCTCCTGAACCTGCGAAGCTAGGGCTCGTGCCCCGCGACGCCACCGCCACCAGGGAGGCGCTCCTGCGCCAGGCGGAGCGGCTCTTCGCGAGGCGCGGGCTCTACCAGGTCCAGGTCCGGGAGATCGTCGAGGCCGCAGGCCAACGCAACGTCTCGGCGCTGAACTACCACTTCGGATCTCGGGAGGGCGTCCTCGACGCCATCCTGACCAGGCACGGCGATCCGACCGACCTCGCCAGGGGGGAGTTGCTGGCGACGGTCGGTCGGGACGCCTCGTCGCGCGACCTCGTGGCCGCGCTCGTGGTGCCGTACACGGCCCACCTCGACACCCCTGAGGGCCGTGACTACCTGCGGATCGTCGCCCAGCTGTCGGCGACCTTCTCGGCGTGGCGCACCCTGGGCACCGGCACCGGGCCGTGGCTCATCGAGATCCTCACGATCCTCGAGGAGCGCTCAGACGAACTGCCGGTCGAGGTGCGCCAGGAGCGGGTCATCGAGCTCATCATGCTGATGACCGTCGCCGCCTCGGAGCGGGCCCGGATGCTCGAGAAGAGCGCCGATCAGCCCCTCGACGCGGGCACCTTCGCCGCCAACCTGACCGACGTCCTCGTCGGCGTGCTCGAGGCGCCGCTGCGGGGCCCTCTGCCGACGATGGTCACCGACACCGCCGTCGGCTGACCCGACCCCGCCCGATCGATGGTCGGCTAACGGCCGGCCGACGGGCCGCCGGTCGCCGGCGATGGCACCTCGGCCGCGGCCCGGTCGTCGTCGCACGCGGCACGCACGTGACAGCCGGCGAGGTGGTCGTTCACCAGGCCGAGCGACTGCATCGCCGCATAGGCCGTGGTGGGGCCGACGAAGCGGAACCCGTGGCGCTTCAGCGCCTTCGAGAGGGCGGTCGACTCCGGCGTGATCGCGGCGACCTCACCGAGCCGGGCCGGGGCCGGGCGGGTGGCCCGGTCGGGCTCGAACGACCAGACGAGGGCGGCCAGCGAGCCCAGGCTGTCCTGCACGTCGAGGGTCGCCCGGGCGTTGGCGATGGTGGCCTCGATCTTGCCCCGGTGGCGCACGATGCCGGCATCGGCGAGCAGGCGCTCGACGTCGGCATCGTCGAAGCGGGCCACCTGCTCGGGGTCGAACCCGGCGAACGCGGCACGGAACCCGGGGCGCTTGCGCAGGATCGTCAGCCACGAGAGGCCGGACTGGAAGCCCTCCAGGCACAGCTTCTCGTAGAGCCGCACGTCCTCGACGACCGGACGGCCCCACTCGTCGTCGTGGTAGGCGACGTAGTCGGGGGTGGAGAGGCACCAGCCGCACCGGGCCAGGCCGTCGTCGCCCGGGGTGGCGGCCATGGCGGTCCAGTCGGTCATCGGCGTCGCATCCGCAGCAGCTCGACGAACGGGGAGTGCTCGTCGGCACCGGGGCCGGGCACCAGCTTGAGGTCGGCCTGCTCGAGCCGTTCGCCGCACTCGCTGCAGTGCGGCTCCACCGTGGTGGGCTGCCCGCAGGTGCGATGGATCAGCGCGGTCGGCGGGCCCGCGTCGGGGGCCTCCCAGCGGTCGCCCCACCGGCGCATGGCGTCGACGACCTCCCAGAGGTCGCGGCCCTTGGGGGTGAGCCGGTAGTCGTAGCGAGGGGGGTGGTCCTGGTAGGCGACCTTCTCGAGGACCCCCTGCTCGACGAGTCGGGCGAGGCGGTCGTTGAGCACGTTGCGGGAGATCCCGAGATGGCGTTGGAAGTCGTCGAAGCGGGAGAGCCCGAGCAGGGCATCTCGCACGATGAGCAGCGACCACCATTCGCCCACGACCTCGAGGGTCTGGGCGACCGAGCAGTTCATCTCGCTGAAGCTCACCCGTTGCATGACCTCCAGGCTAGAGGGTTGCGTCACAGGATGCAGTGGAGCCCGACGGGCCGCTACGGTCGCCGCATGGCATCGATCCCCACCGCACCCCTCGTCGCCGCCGGCCTGGTCGGCGGCTACCTCGTCGCCCGCGAGACCAAGGTCCGCCCCCTCGGCGGGCTCGTGCTCGGTGCAGCCGGCGTGGCCGCAGGGCGCACCTGGTTGCGCACCAGCGGTCCGGCGACCACCGCAGTCCTGTCCGGCATCTACCTCGGTGGGTTCGGGGCGAGCCACCCGCTGGCCAAGAAGATCGGGGCCTGGCCATCGGTCCTCACCGTCGCCGCCGTCTCCGCCACCGCCTCGTTCGTCCTCTCCGACCGCCGGGCCGCCCGATGAGCGGGGTCGAGCCCCCGGTCGGCGACGTCGAGTTCCCGCTCGGCCCGTTCCCCGGCCTCGACGCCCACATCGGGCTGCTGATCGACGAGCTCACCCCCGATCGGGTCGTCGGCCACGTCGACCTCGGCCCTCAGCACCACCAGCCGTTCGGCATCGTGCACGGCGGCGTCTACTGCTCGATCGTCGAGACGGTCGGAAGCATGGCCGGGTCGCTGAACACGACCGACGGGAAGGTGGTCGTCGGGGTCAACAACAACACGCACTTCCTCGCCTCCATGAGCGAGGGCCGCGTCGTGGCGACGGCCACCCCCATCTCGCGCGGTCGCACCCAGCAGCTGTGGAGCGTCGACATCGTCCGCGAGTCCGACGGCCGCCTCATGGCCACCGGCCAGCTCCGGCTCCAGGCGGTCGAGCCCCGCGGCTGAGCCGTTGCCACCGGCGTCAGGCCGTCCCTCGAGGCACCCTCGGGGGTGGGAAATCTGACGGATTCGTGACCACTTTCGGTGAGATTTTCACCTGATGCAACGCATTCGCTCCAGTACTGTGGCGGCTCTGTGAACTGCGGCGCCTGATCCTTGCGGTCTCGAGGGATACGACGTTGTATCCAGAGGTCGAGCGGCGTGGGCCCGGCAGCCGGAGCGGCGATGGGGAGTGGGAATGGCGCACGTGGGAGCGAACCGTGGTCGTCGGAGGCTCGTGTCCCTCGTCGTCGTGGTGGCGCTCGTCCTAGGGGTGCTCTCCCTCGGCACGCTCGCTGCGAGTGCGCAGGAGGTCGTGGAGACCACCACGACCACGACCACGACCACCACCACCCCAGGTGAGGGATCCGGCGTCATGGCCGACCAGTCGGGGACCATCACCTACGTCCCGAAGCTGGAGGTCGTACCACCGCCGTCGCGGGCCGTCTCGACCACCACGACGCGACCGAGCGCACCGGCCGCCCCTGCGGCGGTCGAGCCGGTTCCGCCCGAGCTCGAGCCTCCGGCAGAGGTCATGGGCGTCGTCCAGGAAGCGGCCGAGGAGCCCGTGACACCCCCGCCACCAGACGATCTCTCCTTCGTCTCCACCGGCATCCCCGACTCGATCGATCTCTCCCCGGGCTTCATCGTCACCAACGTGGGCTTCGGCGCTCTCCTGGTGCTCCTGCTGGTCGGTGCCTCCCAGCTCTTCAACGACGCCATGAAGATGCACCACGACCGCATCGTGGGCACCGTCGTCGGTCGTTCGGCCTTCGTGGCCGGCGCCCTGGCGGCGTTCCGGCGGGTTCCCCGGATCCACCCGCTCGTCACCTTCGCGGTCGCCGCCGGCACGCTCGGCCTCCTGGCCGACCCCAACGTGTCGTTGAGCTACACCACCCTCGGCCAGATCCTCGGCATGACCCTGGCCCTCGGCATCATCGTTGCCGTCTACGAGATCCCCGCAGCCCGAGCGATCGAGAGGGCGTCGGGCCAGCACGAGCGCCTCCGGCTCTTCCCCCTGGCCATCGTCATCGCCATCGGCTGCCTGCTCTTCTCCCGCATCTTCGACGTGGCTCCTGGTGTGCTCTACGGCCTCTTCGCCGGCGTCCTCTTCGTCGGCATCGACGACAAGCTCGCCGGCCGGGCCTACGCCCGCTCGAGCGTCCTGCTCGGCGCCGCCGCGATGCTGGCGTGGGGCATCCACCGCTGGATCGGCGGGGCGGCCAGCGGCACCTCGCCCAGCCTGTGGGCGATCATCTTCGACACCGCCGCCGCCGTGCTCTTCGTCGGTGGCCTCCAGTCGGTGATCGTGCAGCTCCTCCCGATGCCCTTCACCTACGGCGAGTCCGTCATCGCCTGGAACAAGGTGGCCTGGGGCTCGCTGTTCGTCGGGGGCCTCGCCCTCTACATGCAGTTCGTCGTGCGGCCCAACCCCGACAACGTGACCTGGTCGAACCTCTGGTTCGTGGGCGCGTTCCTGGTGGTCGCCCTCGGGTTCTGGGGCTACTGCGCGTTCCGCCGGTGGTCCGACGGCAGGAACGCGCCGCCGCCCGAGGCCGGCACCGACGAGTCCCTGAGCAGCGCCGCCGGGGCCTGACGCCACGGCGAGGGCACGCGGCGGCCCGACAGCCGTGCCAGGCTCCGGAGATGTTCCGGAACCGGGTCACCGAGCTCATCGGCTGCGACATCCCCATCCTCCAGGCCCCCATGGGCTACATCTCGAGGTCCCAGCTGGCCTCGGCGGTGGCCAACGCGGGCGCCATCGGGATGATCGAGACCTCCTCCGGTGAGCTCGACGCCGTCCGCGAGGAGATCGTGAAGATGGGCGACCTCGCCCCGGGGAAGCCCTTCGCCGTCAACATCGCCCAGGCGTTCGTGCGTGACCCCTCGATCATCGACTTCGTGGTCGAGCAGGGCGTCCGGTTCGTCACGACCTCGGCGGGTGACCCCCGCAAGTACACCGCCACGCTGAAGGCCGCCGGGCTCACCGTGTTCCACGTGGTGCCCAGCCTCCACGCCGCACTGAAGGCGGTCGACGCCGGCGTCGACGGCCTCGTGGTCGAGGGCTCCGAGGGCGGCGGGTTCAAGAACCCGAAGGACGTCTCGACCATGGTGCTGCTGCCGCTCGTGGCGTCGCAGGTCGACGTGCCGATCATCGCGGCCGGCGGCTTCCTCGACGGTGCCACCATGGCCGCGGCCTTCGCCCTCGGGGCCGAGGGGGTGCAGATGGGCACCCGGATGGTGGCCACCGCCGAGTCCCCGATCCACGACAACTGGAAGCAGGCCATCGTCGACGCCCCCGAGACCGGCACCCTGCTCCTCAACCGGCACGCCGCGCCGGCGGTCCGGGTCCTGCGCACCGAGCTGAGCGAGTCCTACGAGTTCGACACCGAGCGCAACGCCATGGGGGCGATGACCGACCACAAGGCCATGTACTTCGGCGGCGACCTCAGCAAGGGCCTGCCCTTCGGCGGCCAGGTCGCCGGCCGCATCGACTCGGTGCGTCCGGTTGCCGAGGTGATCCGGGAGTGCGCCGATGACTGCCTGCGGGTGATCGCGGACCTGGCCCGGGCCTACCCGTCGGACCGACCAGACTGACGCCGATCGACTACCGGTCCTCGCCGGCCCTGTCGTCGTGGCCGTCATGCCCGTGGTTGCCGTCGGAGGTCACGCTGCGGTGCACGGCGGTGGTGCTGCACCACGAGCCGTCGGCCCAGTGGGCGCTCATGACCCGGGTGACGAGGGCGGCGTCGGCCGGGGCGTAGTTCCCGTCCGGCTGGCGCCGGTACACCTGGTCGCCGGGGGCGGGGGGCCGGGCGGCGTTGGTGACCACCACGAGCGCCCCGGAATCGTCGCTCTGCACCCGCACGATCGGCGGGACCACGACGCTGACGGTCTGGCTCACGGTCGCAGCGCCGGTGGGAGCGGGCACGGTCGTCGTGGGAGCGGGCGAGGCGGGTGCAGCGCAGGCTCGGTCGTCGTGGCCACCACCGTGCGCGGTCTGCGAGGGCTCGGTGGCGCTGTCACGGTGCCAGGGGCCCGGGAACCGCTCGAGGGCGCCGGCGGGGGCGACCCCTACCCCGACCACCAGGGCCGATGCTGCGAAGAGGCCGACGGCCAGTGCCTGACGACGGACCGGTCGAGCAGCGTGTCGCTCGGTTGTGCTTTCGTCGACTGCGTCTCTCGTGACCACGGAGAGTGATTCGACAGATCGAGGGCAGACCTTGACGGGCCGTATGGCTCATCGTTGACGGCGAAGGGATCGACCTGCATCCTCCGGGCGGACCAGGCGGCGATGCAGCTAGGGCGTCCGCCGCCGGCGGGCGCTCGGGCGAGCCGCGGCCGGGGGTTGCTCCGGCACGGCGATGGCGAGCATGGCCTGGGCGGCGGGGGCGAGTGGCCCGGGGCGGTGCACCAGCCCGATGCGCCGGCGCACCGGCCGGGCGAGCTCGACCACCTCGACACCCGTGGCCGGCGAGGGGGCGGCGGCCGGCCGGGGGACGAGCGCCACCCCGGCACCGGCGGCCACGAGGGCGGCCATCGCCTCACGGTGCTCGGTCTCGACCACGACGCGGGGCGTGCGCCCGATCACCGCGTAGACCTCGTCGAGCTGGCGGCGGGTGGAGGTGCCGAACGGTGCGGTGATGATCGGCACCTCGGCGAGGGCGGCGGCGGTGAGCGGCGCCCGACCCTCTCCTGCGGGGACCAGGGCCACGAAGTCCTGGGTCTCGAGCTCGTGGGCCTCGAGCCCTGCGAGATCGCCGTCGAGCTCGGTGACCGCGAGCTCGCTGCGGCCGTCGCGGAGGCGTTCGAGCAGGTCGGCCATGGTCTCGGGCTGGGCGATCCGCACGCTCAGGCCCGGGTGCCGCCGCCGGAGCGCGCCGACGAGGCGGGCCGTGGGCTCGGCCGCGAGGGTCGGGAGGCAGACGACGTCGAGGGTGCCGGACTCGACGCCCCGCACCGCCTCGATCGCACTCCGGCCCGCCGCCATGTCGCGCAGTGCCGCCTGGGCCGAGGGCAGGAGCGCCCGGCCGGCGGTGGTGAGCACCGAGCCGCGGGGGAGGCGCTCGACGAGGGTGACCCCGAGCTCGTTCTCCAGGGCTCGGAGGCCCTGGGAGACAGAGGGTTGGGAGACCCCGAGCGTCGCGGCAGCAGCCGTGAACGATCCCTCGTTCGCCACGGCGACGAGGTACTCGAGTTGCCGGAGCTCCATGCCGTCACCATATAGGGGATGACTATGGCAAGCACTGACAACCGATGGTTGTCTGATGGCTGCGACGCCGGTCCACTGACGGTGTGCCTCGCCGTCCGTCCTCTGTCCTACCCGCCGGCCGTCCGGGTGACCGCCGGTGAACTGGCTCGCCATCGTCCTCGTCGGGGCCGGCGTCGGCTTCCTCGGAGGTGTGTTCGGCAAGGGGGGAGCGGCGGTCGCCACACCCCTCCTCGCCGCGTTCGGGGTGCCGCCGTTCATCGCTGTGGCCGCCCCGCTGCCGGCGACGATGCCCTCCACCGCCGTGGCCAGCTGGGCGTACTGGCGCCACCGCCTGATCGACTGGAGGGTGGTGGTCTGGAGCGTGGCGGTCGGTGTCCCCGCCACGGTGGTCGGCGCCATGCTCAGCGGCCTGGTCGACGGCCATCTGCTGGTGGTGGTGACCGACGTGGTGGTGGCCGCGCTGGGCTTGCGGTTCGTCCTCGCCCGGCACCCGTCGCTGACGGTCGACGACGACGCCGTGCTGCCCCGGTGGCGCATGGTCGCGGTCGCCGCCGCCACCGGCCTGGCCGCAGGGCTGTTGGCCAACAGCGGCGGCTTCCTGCTGGCCCCGCTCTACGTCGCCGTGCTGCGCCTTCCGGTCAAGCAGGCCTTCGCCTGCTCGCTGGCCGTGTCCGCGGCACTGGCGGTTCCCGGCACGGTGGTGCACGCCGCGCTCGGCCACATCGACTGGCGGGTGGTGGTGGTGTTCGGCGCGGCGTCGGTGCCGCTGTCGTACGTGGGGGCGCGCGTCGCCATCCGCTCCGACGCGGTCCGCCTGGAGCGGATCTACGGGGCGGTGCTGCTGGTGCTGGGGGTGACCCTGTTGGTGCTGCGCTGAGCGTGCACGCTGTCGGAGCGGCGGTGCCGTCCGGCGGGGGTCAGTCGATGGGGAGACGGGCCATGAGGTCCGTCTTCAGCTCCTCGAACTCCTCGAAGCTGATGGTCTTGTCGTCGAGCTGCTTGTGGATCAGCGCGATCTGCGTCAGCAGCTCGTCGGCGCTGAGCTCGCCGCCCTCGCCGAGCGGGGTGACCTGGTCTTCGACCTCGTCACCCGGTTCGGGCTCGCCGGACTGCCTTTTCTCTCGCTTCAGCGCCTGCTTGGCCTTCTTGGCCCGATCGCGCTGGAGCTTCTCGAAGCTGGTTCGTTGCGCACTCATGTGCGCCTCCTTCCCGATGGCGGCTCGCCTTGGCCGGTGCTGGACCGACCGGGGGACGGCGACGGCGCCCGGGGACGGGCAGGCCATGGCCATCGCTCCGGGGACAAGGCCGCCTGCGACGTTCTTCGTGCCTGGCCATCGTACCGGCTGGAGCACCCGGGCACGCGATCACCCCGGTGGCGGCGACGGCCGGGCGGGTCGAGGGGCCCGGGCACGAGGGGCTCTAGCCTCTCGCCCATGGCGAAGGTGTTCGGGGTGTGGCGGCTCGTGATGATGGCGGTCACGGCCCTCGTGGCGACCGCCGCGGCGGTGCTCGTGATCGGTCCCTGGGGCTGGGCGAGCGGGATCGACGTGGCCCACGGCCCCACGATCACCGGGCCGGTGCCGGTGCCGTCGGTCGAGCCGGGGGTCCTCTACACCCTCCCGAACGGCACGAAGATCCCCGACCCGAGCCTCATCGGCGAGGACTACACGGTCCGCTTCGACGTCACCGCCGAGGTCCGCGACGACCACAGCGCCCTGATCACCGAGGACATCACCCAGTCGTTCGAGACCTACCGCCACGGCATCGAGCGATCCATCCCCCTCCACGACGACGCCGGCGACCACGCCATCCGCTCGCTTGTGGTCGCCACCGACGCCGGCACCCCCGACGACGTGTCGATCACGGAGGGCTCCGGCTTCCCCGGCATCACCGTGCGCATCGGCGATCCGGACACGACCATCACCGGGGTGCACCGCTACCGGCTCACCTACGTGCTCGAGAACGTCGTCGTCGACCCGCTCGACGTCGCCCCCACCGCCGCCGACTCCGACGTGCTCGTCGCCACCCTCGACGGGAGCACCATCCGCCAGACCGTCCCGCCCCCGTCGACGGCCGACCGGGTCGCCCTCGACGCCTTCAGCTCCTGGCAGCAGCCGGTGTACGGCACGACCTACGTGATCCGTGGGCCCGGCGGGGCCACAGCCGCGCTGTGCGCCCAGGGCAGCCAGTTCTACCGGAGCGCCTGCGCCGCCACGACGCTGGCGACCGACGGCGCGACCTTCGAGTCGGCGGCACCCGTGCAGGCCTACAACGACGTCACCGTGCAGGTCGACTGGCCCAAGGGCACCTTCGGGCCGGCAGTGGTGAACGGGCCGGAGCGGGCCACCTGGCCGGTGCGCTTCCTCGCCATGGCTCTCTCGCTCGTCGGGGTGGTCGTCGTGGCCGTCGCCGCGTTCGCCCGCCGTCGGCTGCTCTGGTCCCGCACCCGTCAGGGCGTGGTGGCCACCTTCGGAGGGGCACCCGACGCCACGCCGTCGGAGCTCGTGCCGTCGTCGCCCCGGGTCGACGCCCCCATCGAGTTCGTGCCCCCGATGAACCTCAGGCCAGCCGAGCTCTTGCGCCTCGAGAAGGGTGCTGCGGCCGATCCCGCCCGTCTGCTCGCATCGACCGTCATCGACCTGGCCGCATCGGGCGAGATGGAGCTGGTGGCCGCCCGCGCCGACGACGACTGGATCGCGCGCCATCGCCCCGGCGGGTCCGGCCGCCAGCTGCGTCGGTACGAGGACCGGCTCCTCGTCGCCATGTTCCCCGAAGGGGTCACCGAGGTCCGCTTCGGAGACCGCACCCAGGCGATGAGCGAGGCCCGCAACCGAATCCTCGAGCAGCTCGACGACGACATGAAGGACGGGAGGCTGCTCGCCCGCCGCATGGGCACCTCGACCAGCGGGTGCGCCGCGAAGACCGTAGGGGCCGGGATGCTCTTCGTGTTCACCGTCGGCTTCGCCGCCCTTGGTGGCCTGTTCCTCAAGCTCCTGCCGTGGCAGCCGGCGATGCTGCTGGCCGGCGCCGGGGTGGCGCTGGTGACCGGGCTGTACGGCCTCGGCCAGGTCCGCCGCTCGCACCGCGACCTCACCACCACCGGGCTCGGTGCCTCGTACCGGGCCGAGGGGTTCCGGCGCTTCTTCGACGCCAGCGAGGAGATGCACGCCAAGGCGGCGGCCGACGCGGGCCTCCTGCGCCAGTACCTCGGCTATGCCGTTGCCTTCGACGCCGTCGACCGCTGGGTCGGCGCCTTCGCCGCCCCCGACCTCACCTGGATGGGTGCCACCGACGTGAGCATGGTGAACGGCTGGGTGTACGGCTCGGCCGTCCACCGGGCCAGCACACCTCCCGCTCCCGTGAGCACCGGCTCGGGCTCGAGCTTCGGCGGCTTCAGCGGGGGTGGCGGTGGCGGTGGCTTCGGTGGCGGCTCCGGCGGTGGTGGTGGCGGCAGCTGGTGACCGCGCCTCCGTGGCTCACCCGGTCAGGCATGACCTGACGAGGTGAGCCACAGAGGGCCCGATCAGGGACGGCGGCCGTTCCAGGCCACCAGCCGGTCGATCGCCGGGGCGTCGTCGGGGACCTCGACGGCATCGGCGAACGGGGCGCTGAAGGGCACGCCGGGCGGGAGCTGGGCGGCGACGCCGGCCCACATGGCGGCCCGGTCGGGGTCGGGCAGCTCGACGTGGATCGCCCGGGCGGACACGTCGAGGACCTCCGGGTCCCAGGCCGGGTGCTGGCCGGTGACGTGGGCGAGGTCCCAGGTGTGCACGGTCAGCTCGTTGGTGTAGATCGCCAGCGCCGGTCGGCCCTCCATCGTGCGCCACGGCAGCTGCATCTCGGCGTCGAGGCGGGAGTCGTCGCTCCAGGCGTCGAGCACCTTGTGGACCGAGGCGTCCCAACGGGCCACCCACTGGTCGTCGGCGAGGATCTCGGACTGCACCCCGACGCCACCGATGTCGCCCTGGAGCCCGAACATCTCGAGCCGGTCGAGCACGGCCACGAGGTGGGCGATCAGCCCACGCACGTCGAAGTCGTGGCACGGCGTCGGGAGCTCCATCTGGTCGGGGCGCACGGCGGCGATCACCTCGACGGCGGTGGACATCGCCCGGGCGAGCACGTCACGGGGGTCGGAGCCGACGGAGAGGTCGGCGAGCGGGGCGGTTGCGGTGCTGGTGTCGTTGGCCATGACGGCACCATGCACCCCAGAACCGGCCACCTTCTGACCGGGTTTGATGAGAAGATCCGGACATGCGTGCCGACCGCCTCGTGGCCCTCCTGCTCATCCTCCAGCGCAAGGGACGGGTCACCGCGGCCGAGGTCGCCGAGGAGCTCGAGGTGTCCGAGCGCACCGCACGGCGCGACCTCGAGGCCCTGTCGATGGCCGGGGTGCCCGTGTACTCGCAGCAGGGCCGCAACGGCGGGTGGCAGCTGCTGGGCGGCGGTCGCACCGACCTGAGCGGCCTCACCGCCGACGAGGCCCGGGCCCTGTTCCTGGTCGCCGGCCCCTCATCCGCGACGCCCGAGGTGCGCACCGCCCTGCGCAAGCTCGTGCGGGCGCTGCCGGAGCCGATGCGCGACCACGCCGAGGCGGCCTCCGCCGCAGTGGTGGTGGCCGACGGGTGGGGCCGGTCGCGGCGCACGGCGACGACGCCCGTCTGGCTCCCGGCGGTGCAGCAGGCCGTGGTCGAGGGCGTGCAGGTCGAGCTCTCCTACGTGGCGCGCGACGGCGCCGAGACCCTGCGCACCGTGCACCCGCTGGGCCTCGCCGCCAAGGGCTCGACCTGGTACCTCATGGCCGACACCGCCGCCGGCCTGCGCACCTTCCGGGTCGACCGCATCGCGGAGGCGACGCCGACCACCGATGCGGCGGTGCGGCCCGACGGCTTCGACCTCGAGGAGGCCTGGGCCCGGTTCAGCGACGCGATGCAACAGCGCTGGCGCTCGGCCGAGGTCCACGGTCTCGCCCGGCCGGACGCCATGGACCTGTTGCAGCGGGTCCTCGGCACCCGATTGCTCACCGGTCCACCGGCACCCGACGGACGCATCGAGGTGGCGGTCACCGGCCCGTCCGAGCGGGCCGTCGTCGGTGAGCTCGCCGGCTTCGGGGCCATGCTCGAGATCACCGCTCCGCCGTCGGCCCGGGCCGCGATCGCCGAGATCGGGGCGGAGCTGGCCGGGCTCTACGAGGTCTGACTCAGTGCTGCATCTCGCCGTTGGGGCCGACGACCTCGACGGTGCCCCGGAAGCCGGGGAGGGCGTCGGTGCTGAAGCCCATCATCCCGACGTCGAGGGTGTCGAGGGGCTGGGTGCCCCCGGCGGGGATGGTGAAGCGGGCGACCTCGGCCGAGCCAGGCAGCTGGGTGGCGGTGACCACCACCGTGTAGGGCGCGGAGCCGTCGTTGGCGAAGGTCACCTGGGTGCCCTGCTCGACGGTGACCCAACCGGGGCACATGCTCTCGGTGTCGAAGTGCACGACCGCCTTGGTGCGGTCGACCACGATGCCGGGCTCGACGCTGTCACACGAGAAGGTCCCGTCGGAGCCGACGGTGGTCTCGGGCGAGATGGTGGCCGGGCCCTTGGCCGAGTCGCCGCCGCTGCCGCTGCACCCGGCGAGGGCCCCGAGGGCCACGAGAGCCGCCACCGCCGTGGTCGCGCCGCGCCTCGCGAGCGTCGTTCGGGGGCGGAGGTCGGTGTCGGGGCGGGTCACGGCGGCCACGTTACCGGTGGTGCCGGGGCCCGCCGGGGGCCTTCGGACCCTCAGGGACGCAGTCCTTCGACCAGGAGCACGACGCCGAACACCACGAACGCGACGGTGGCGCCGATCCGGATCGTGCGCTCCGGGAGGCGGGTGCCGAGGTAGGCGCCGAGGAGGATCGCGAGGGCGTCGGCCGCCACCATCCCGAGGGTCGAACCGAGCCAGGTGCCGAACCACCCGTGGGTGGTGGCCAGCGTGATGGTGGCCAGCATCGTCTTGTCGCCGAGCTCGGCGAGGAAGAACGCCACGCTGGCCGCCACGATGGCGGAGCGGTTGTCCCGTTCGACCTTGGCCGCCTCGTCGTCGTCGAGCGAGTCCCCCCGCCAGGTCCACCAGGCGAAGCCGAGGAACGCCAGGCCGGCGACGATGTTGATGGCGTCGGTGGGGATGCGGGCACCGATCAGCACGCCCACGAGCACCGAGACGGCGTGCACCACGGCGGTGGCGATGGTGATACCGATGAGGATCGGCAGCGGCTTGTACCGGGTGGCGAAGGCCAGGGCCATCAGCTGGGACTTGTCGCCGAGCTCGGCGACGAAGATCACGCCGAAGCTGATGAAGAACGCCTGCATGACCATGTGGGGGAACCTCTCCGCCCGGTGGGAGCAGGGCGGGAGCCGCGCTTCGACCGGGCAACCGAAGGGACGGGTGCCGGCCGAAGGTCTTGCCCACCCGCCGAAGCGGGCCCGGGGACCGGGGCTCGATTGACTACAAGGCGCCCAGCGTGTCGATCACCCGGCGGGGGGCTACTCCCCTTCGCCGCCGGTCACCCTAGCGGCCTCCGGTGATTAGGGTGCCCTGTCCGTCGTCTTCCGGGGGGGAAACCGTGTCTTTCGTCATCGTCGACAAGCCCGTTCCGCACGTCACCGTCATCACGCTCAACCGACCGGAGCGGATGAACGCCATGGCCTTCGACGTGATGCTCCCGTTCAGGGAGGAGCTCGAGCGCGTGGCCAACGACAACGACACGCGGGTCGTGATCGTCACGGGTGCGGGGGAGGGCTTCTGCTCCGGTGCCGACCAGAAGATGTCGGGCACGATCCCGCACATCGACGGGCTCACCCCCACGACCATCGCCCACCGCGCCGGCAAGCTCCTCGACGACGTGGTGCTCGGGATCCTCGAGATGCACCAGCCGGTGATCGCCGCGGTGAACGGCCCCGCCATCGGCGGCGGCCTGTGCCTGGCCGCCTGCTGCGACATCCGCGTCGGCACGCCCGAGGCCTACTTCCGGGCCGCCGGCATCAACAACGGCCTCACGGCCGCCGAGCTGGGGCTGTCGTACCTCCTGCCCCGGATCATCGGCGCCGGGCGCTCGAACGAGCTGATGCTCACCGGTCGCGACATGGACGCCGAAGAGGCCGAGCGGGCGGGGCTGCTCAGCCGGGTGGTCAGCCGTGACGACCTGCTCCCCACCTGCCTCGAGATCGCCGACCAGATCGCCGGGCTCAGCCGCATCGGCGTCGAGCTCACCAAGAAGATGACCCAGGCCGGCCTGGAGGCCTCGAGCTTCCGGTCGCACATGCGCAACGAGATGACCGCCCAGCTCTACGTGCGGCTCACCACCAAGAACTGGGACGAATCGGTCGCCGCCCGGGCCGAGGGTCGCAAGCCGGTCTTCCGCGACTGACCCCCGATCGGGCGGCGCCGAACGGTCGTCCCGGCCACCGGACCACGCCGCGCCCGCCGCCCGCGGGAGGTGGGGTTTCGCCGATGTGAAATGGTCGGCGCGCAGAGCATCGTCGTCGGCACGGGCCTCTAGCCTGCCCGCCATGCGTGATCTCGCCGCCCTCCCGAAGGCCCACCTCCACCTCCACCTCGAAGCCGGCATGTCCCCGGCGCTGCTGGCCGAGCTGTCGGCCAAGTACGACCGCGAGGTGCCGGTCATCCGGGGCTACGGGAACTTCGCCGCCTTCTCCGAGACCTACGTCGCCGCCACCGACGTGCTGCGCGAGCGCGAGGACTGGGAAGCCCTCGCCGACGAGCTGTGCGAGGCCCACGTGGCCCAGGGCGCGGTGTACGTCGAGCCCGCCTTCTGGGCCGGCAACTACCGCCACCTCTTCGCCTCGGACGAGGCGTGCTGGGAGCTGGTCTGGGACGTCTTCGACGCCGCCGCCGGGCGCCACGGCATCGAGGTCCGCTGGATGGTGCCGGTCGACCGCGTGCGGGACACCCAGGACGAGGCCATCGCCCTGGCCCACTTCGCCCTCGCCAACCCCGACCACGTCGTCAGCTTCGGCCTCCACAACGACGAGGTCGGGCACCCGCCCGGCGACTTCGTCGAGCCGTTCCGGATCGCCCGGGAGGGCGGGCTGCTGATCACGCCTCACGCCGGCGAGCTCGAGAGCGGCCAGTTCGTGGCGGACTCCATCGACCTGCTCGGCGCCGTGCGCATCGGCCACGGCGTCCGCAGTCCCGAGGTCCCCGGGCTGGTCGAGCGCCTCGCCGAGGAGCGCATCTGCCTCGACGTGTGCCCTACCTCGAACATCATGCTGTCGGTCTTCCCGAGCTACGCCGAGCACTCGCTGCCGGCGCTGCTCGACGCCGGGGTGCCGTGCTCGCTGAACGGCGACGACCCGCTCCTCTTCGGGCCCGACCTGATCGGCGAGTACGAGCTCGTGCGCAAGGAGTTCGGGTTCGACGACAGCCGCATCGCCACCATGGCGCAGGCGTCGATCGAGTTCTCCGGCGCCAGCGACGAGGTCAAGGAGGCCGGCCTGGCCGGCATCGCCGCCTGGCTCGACGCCGACGTCGTCTGACCCCCCCCACCCGGAAAGGTGGCTCACCTGGTGCAGCCGGCCGAAGCAGGTGAGCCAGCTTTCCGGTCGGGGCGCGCTGGCGTGGTGTGGGTGAGTCAGGGCGTGGTGGTGGTGAGCAGGTCCTTCATCCACTGCGGGGCGCGGGTGGCGCGGCCGTTGGCGTCGACCACGCCGTGCACCGTGGCGGCGAGGGCACAGACCTCGTCGTCGACCGTGAGCAGGTAGTCGATCTGGAAGCTCGCGCCCCTGAACGACGACACCCGCGTGTGCACCGTCACCACCTCGTCGAAGCGGGCCGAGCGTCGGTACTGGGTGACCAGCTCCAGCACCGCCAGGTCGTAGCCGTCGGCCCGGATCTGCGGGTAGGGATGGCCGAGGGCCCGGAGGTACTCGACCCGGGCCTCCTCCAGGTAGGGCACGTAGGCGGCGTGGTGGAGCACGCCCATCGCGTCGGTCTCCGCGAACCGCACCCGGACACCGTGCCGGAACGGGTACACGGCCGGGTCACCGGAGATGTCGAGGTCCACGCGCATGCCGCGAGTCTGGCCTGCGGCGGAGCCAGGACGTTGAACCCAGCAGGCATCCCGTGCGGAGAGCTACGTTCGCGCCGGTGACGATCAGCCACGAGCGCACCGAGCGCCCCACGATCGCACGGTTCACGGCGGTGCGGCGCCACACCGAGCGCCTCGCCGCGCCCCTCAGCGCCGAGGACCAGACGGTCCAATCGATGCCCGACGTGAGCCCCACCAAGTGGCACCGGGCCCACACGACCTGGTTCTTCGAGGCGTTCGTGCTGGGCCCCCACCGGCCCGGCTACGAGACCCACGACCCGGCCTTCGCCTTCCTCTTCAACTCCTACTACGAGGGCATGGGGGAGCGGCACCCCCGCCCGCAGCGCGGCCTGCTCACCCGGCCCGGCATCGCCGAGGTTGCGGCCTACCGTCGTCACGTCGACGCCGCCGTCGTCGACCTGCTGGAGTCCGGCCCCGGCCCCGAGGTCGAATCGCTGGTGGAGCTGGGCCTGCACCACGAGGAGCAGCACCAGGAGCTGCTGGCCATGGACATCAAGCACGTCCTCGGCATGTCGCCCCTGCACCCGCTCTACGACGAGCAGCCGGACCCGGCGTCGGCCGCCCGCGAGTCGTCCTGGCTCGCCCACGACGGCGGCCTGGTGTCGATCGGCCACGAGGGTGGGAGCTTCGCGTTCGACAACGAGGGGCCCCGCCACCGCGTCCACCTCGAGCCGTTCCTGCTCGCCGACCGCCCCGTCACCAACGGCGAGTGGCTGGCCTTCATGGCCGACGGCGGGTACTCGAGGGCCGAGCTGTGGCTCTCCGAGGGCTGGGCCGCCGTGAACGCCAACGCCTGGGACGCCCCCCTCTACTGGTGGCCCGAGGGCGACCGCTGGATGGTGCAGACGTTGAACGACGTCCACCCCGTCGATCCGGATGCTCCCGTGTGCCACGTCAGCCACTTCGAGGCCGATGCGTTCGCCCGGTGGGCCGGCGCCCGCCTCCCCACCGAGCACGAGTGGGAGGCCGTGGTGGCCGGGCGGCCGGAGGCCTGGCCCGGTGCCGACGGAACCCGGTCCGGGCTCGAGCCCCGCATGCCCTCGAGCGCCGAGTCGTCGCTGGCCCTCGGCCAGGTCTGGGAGTGGACCGCCTCCGCCTACCTGCCCTATCCGGGCTTCCGCCCGGCACCCGGTGCCGTCGGCGAGTACAACGGCAAGTTCATGGTGAACCAGCACGTGCTGCGAGGGGGCTGCTCGGCCACACCGGCCGGCCACGCCCGACCCACCTACCGGAACTTCTTCCCCTCCGCCTCGCGGTGGGCCTTCAGCGGAGCCCGCCTCGCCCGTGACCAGTAGTCGCCAGAGCCCGTCCCCCACCGTCACCGTCGAGGTCCACGTGGGCCCCGATGACCGCCGCACCGCGCTCGAGCGCGACGTGCGGGAGGGGCTCACCGCGCCGCGCAAGGCGCTGCCTCCGGTGTGGTTCTACGACGAGCGGGGGAGCATCCTCTTCGACGAGATCACCCGGCTGCCGGAGTACTACCCGACACGGGCGGAGCGCGAGATCCTGCGCCTGCACGCCCCCGAGATCGTCGCCCTGGCCGGCGCCACCACCCTGGTGGAGCTGGGCTCGGGCACCTCGGAGAAGACCAGGCTGCTGCTCGACGCCATGGCCTCGATGGGCCTGCTCGACCGCTTCGTCCCGTTCGACGTGAGCGGGGAGGTCCTCACCAGCGCGGCGGACGACATCGGCGACGTGTACGGCTGTGCGGTGCATGCCGTGGTGGGCGACTTCCACCGTCATCTGGGCACCATCCCCGACGCCGACGACGGCCGTCTCGTCGCCTTCCTGGGCTCGACCATCGGCAACCTCGATCCCGCCCAGCGCCGGCGGTTCCTCGGTGATCTCGTTGCCACCATGACCGGCGACGACCGCCTGCTGTTGGGCACCGACCTGGTGAAGGACGCGGCCCGCCTCGTCGCCGCCTACGACGACAGCGCCGGGGTCACGGCGGCGTTCAACCGCAACGTGCTGGCGGTGCTGAACGCCGAGCTCGACGGTGACTTCGTGCCCGACGCGTTCGACCACGTGGCCCTCTGGGACCCGCAGAACGCCTGGATCGAGATGCGCTTGCGGTCCCGTCGGGCGCAGACCGTCCGGCTCGGGGGCCTCGACCTCGAGGTGAGGTTCGCCGAGGGCGAGGAGCTCCACACCGAGATCTCCTCGAAGTTCAGGGTCGAGCAGGTCGCTGAGGAGCTGAGTGCGTCTGGTTTCGTGGTCGAGGGCACCTGGCACGACCCCGACGGCGACTTCCTCCTCACCCTCGCCCGGCCGGTCTGATCGCCCGCACCCTCGTCGGTGCTCGATCCGCTCTGCACGACGCTCGACCGGCTCGGAACGGGCTGAGAGCCGCTCCGACGCGGTCCGCGGCCGGGCACAGGTGGACCGCTAACTTCGTCGCCGCCCATCTCAACGAGGAGACCCCTTTGCGCATCCCCCGATCCGTCCGCTTCGGCCTCGCCGCCGCCTCCATCGCCCTGCTGGTCGCCGCCGGCTGCGGCAAGGACGACAAGTCCGACGGCTCCAGCTCCAGCACCACTGCGCCGGCGCCGACCACCACGGCCATCAACGGTGCCGAGGTCGTGAAGTTCGACAAGACGGTGCAACAGGACCTGGCCACCGTGGGCTGCTACTCGGGTGCCATCGACGGCACGTTCGGCCCGCAGACCGACGCCGCCGTGATCGCGTTCCAGACCGCGTCGGGCCTCGAGGTCGACGGCGAGCTCGGTCCCGAGACCCTGGCCGCCCTGAAGCAGGCCGCCTCCAAGAAGGAGAAGGTCTGCACCGGCGCCACGACCACCACCAAGGCCCCGACGACGACCACCGTGCCGAGCGTGGCACCCTGCACCGCCACGGCGATCGCCAAGGCCCTGCCGTCGGGCGCCAGCATCACGAACTACGCCTGCAGCGAGGGCTACGCCGGTGTCGCCTTCACCAGCGGCTCCACGACGAGCACCGCCATGCTCCAGTCGGAGAAGGGCGTCTGGAAGGACCTCGGCAACACGATGTGCGGGGGCGCCAGCGCCGGCTACCCGCCCGCGGTGCTCTCCATCGTCTGCCCCGCCTGATCCCACCCCGGTCCGCCCTCGGGGCGGTGCACCGAACGATGACCGTGCCGTCCCGGGCCCTCGGCCCGGGACGGTCCGCGTCCTGCGCCCGTACGCTCGCGGCGTGACCGCACCCGACGACGCCGGACCGAGCCCCGCTTCGGCGGACCTGGCCACCGACGACGACATCGAGCGGCTCGTGCGCGAGTTCTACCGACAGGCCGCGGTCGACGAGGTCCTCGGACCGGTCTTCGAGGCGGCCGAGGTCGACTGGGCGGCCCACATCCCCAGGGTCTCCGCCTTCTGGTCGTGGCAGCTGCTCGGCGGGCGCCGCTACGACGGCCGTCCCCTGCGCTCCCACGAGCGGGTCAACGAGCTGATGCCGTTCACCGAGGCCCACTACGAGCGCTGGCTCGAGCTGTTCACCGAGACCCTCCACGAGCACTGGTCCGGTCCGGTCGCGGAGACCGCCGAACGGCGGGCCCGGCGCATGGCCCGCTCGATGCGCCGCGTGCTCGCAGGGGAGGCTGACCCCGACCCGACCTGGCCCGACGAGGGGGCCGTTCCCGGGTCCGGGGAGCCGACGGGTGACGTCGAGGGACCTCGATCGGGCGGAGTGGTGATGCGGGTGGCTCTCGGCGCCCCTCGGCGCCGGCCCGACGACGCCTCCTGAGCCCGCCCGGCGGGACCGACGTCCGGCGTCGGGCCGGTAGTGTCTCCGGGCCGAGGGGTCGACCGATCCGGTCAGACCGAGACACGAACGGGGAGTTCGATGGCAGAGGTGAAGTTCGACGACATCGACGGGATCAATGCGCTGGTCTCGGAGGAGTACGGCGACTGGGGGCCCGAGGTCGAGGTCACCCAGGAGATGATCAACGACTTCGCCGAGCTCACCGGCGATCGCCAGTGGATCCACACCGACGTGGAGCGGGCCAAGAAGGAGAGCCCCTTCGGCGGCCCCGTGGCCCACGGCTTCCTCACGCTCAGCCTCCTGCCGGGCATGTCGCTGTCGAGCCTGAAGGTCAGCGGCCAGGGCAGCACCATCAACTACGGCGCCAAGTCGCTGCGGTTCCTGGCGCCGGTTCCCGCGGGATGCAAGCTGCACGCCCGAAGCCGCATCGCCGGCGCCGAGGCCAAGCCCAAGGGCACCCTGGTCACCAGCGACATCGAGGTCACCGTGGTCGGCGCCGAGAAGCCGTCGCTGCTCTACAGCATGCAGCTCATGTACACCGCCCCGCGCGGCTGACCTGAGCACCGTCGCCCGGCCGGAGCCGGGTCAGATCGGGAACTGAGACGAGCCCGGGCCCTCGGCCCGGGCTCGTTCAGTCGTGCCCTGTCTCGGCCCGGGCGTCGCGCTCGTCGCGCCAGGCGCTGATCACTGCCACCGCGGCGAGGGCGAGCACCGCGAACACCCCGACGATGTGCACGGGGTCGAAGATCTGGGGCCACTCGAAGTTGCGGTAGTTGCCCCGCCACTCCTTGGCGACGGTGAAGGCTCCGGCGACGGCCAGCGCGGCCGGGGCGAGGGCGCCGATCACGGTCAGACCTCGCCCGAGGCGCACCACGAGCGTGGTCCCCACGCCCAGGAGGAGGGCGAGCAGCACGGTGACCGCCACGTTCTCGCGGGGCAGGTTCAGCCCGGCGAACACCAGGACGAGGGCGCCGAGCCCGAGCGGGGTGCCCCAGCCGCGGGCCGGGGCCCTGGCCTCGGCGGGCCAGGGCTCGCCGATGGCGGGGGAGACGACCTCGGTGCCGTCGTCGGTGCCCGTGCCGGCAGTCGCTGTCGCTGTTGCCGTGGCTGTGCCCGTGGCCACCGACGCGGCGTCGTTGGGCCGCGGTGCGCTGGGAGCCTCGGTGGGCTCGTCATCCGCCGCCTCACCGCCACGGCGCCGGCGGCGGCGGGCCCACGGCACGAGCAGGATCAGCAGGCACAGCGGCACACCGATCAGCGACACCCCGATGCCGGCCCACACGACCTTCTGGGGGCCCCACTCGAGGGTGATGTGCACCGTGCCGGTGGCGGGGTCGAGGACCCAGCCGTTGGCGTAGCCCTGGATCAACGTCGGCGCGCCCAGGTCACCGAGCTCGGGGCTGGTGGCCGACCACCCCTCGCTGAAGCTCTGGCCCAGCACCAGCCAGCTCTTGTCGGTGAGGTCGCTGACCTCGAGCTCCACCTTGTCCGGCCGGGTGGAGGTGACCGTGACGGTGGGCTGGGAGGTCGGCAGCTGCGGCTGGAGGGCGTCGACCACGGCGTCCATGGAGCCAGAGTCGGCGGCGGGCACGGTGGTGCCCCCTGCCTCGCTGGCCAGCAGGACCCGGTCGACGTCGAGGCCCGTGGTGCGCCCGTCGGTGGAGTCGATGGTGACGGTGCCGGCCGGGAGGGCGAGGCCGTCGCACCCGACGAGTGAGAGCGGGCGGCGGGCCAGGGCGTCGGCGGTCGTGCCGTAGACCCGAGCGGGGGTGGGCGTGCCGTCGACGGCCACGAGGTCCTGACGACAGTCCGTGTCGACGGTGTCCCGCAGAGCGGCGGGGGCGACGCCGATGCCGTCGATGTCGGCGATGGCCACGGGCAGGGCGTAGTCGGCGCCGCCCAGCCAGGGATTGGTCATGCGGGCGTGGACGTCGTCGACCGTCAGGCGCCACGAGCGGGCCGAGGTGCCGGCGGGGATCGGGATGGTGACGCTGCGGGTCGTGCCGAAGGCGCCGTCGGGGGCATCGGGCACCTCGACGGTGGCGACGGTCGTGCCGTCGGCCTGGACCGACAGCACCGACGGCACCGAGTGGCGGCCGTCGGCCGCGAAGGTCACCGTGAGCTGGCCCGGGGTGGTCGCGGTCGGGGCGTCGATCTGGGCCCAGGCCCCGGCGGTGTCGCCGATGCGGGGCGTCCACCAGGTGGCAGGGTCACCGTCGAAGGCGGCCCGGCCCCGGTCGTCGAGGGCCCCTGGAAGGGCCGACGAGGCGCTCACCACGGCACCGTCGGTGCCGCCGACGAGGGCTGCGAGCTGGGCGTCGGTGATGGAGGGGGAGAGGCGCACGTCGCCGATGAGGCTGAACGAGCGGCTGGAGGGGAGCTCGACCTCGCGGTGCATCGCCGGCTCGGGGTCCTGGCGGCCGTTGGCCTGGGCGTCGGCCCGGTTGCGGGTGACCATCAGGTAGAGCGGGTGGCCGAGGTCGTCGGTGCCGACGGCGGTGAGCAGGTCGGTGGGGAGGCGCAGGGTCTCGGTGACCTGCACGCCCGGCACGGTGATCTCGGCGAAGCCCACGCCGCTGTAGGACTCGTAGCTGGCCAGGCCGCCGGGGTCGGTGGCGAGCACCTCGACGGAGACCTGCGTGGCCTCGGTGGCGGGGAAGGAGATGGTCTGGCCCGGTGCCGTGAGGCTCTCGGGGCCGAGGTCGACATCGATCGTGCGGTCGCCGACCTTCAGGCGGGCTTGGGTGATGTGGCGGTTGCCCGGGGCCTGCAGGAGCGTGACGTGGTCGATCGCGGCCGGGGTGTCGGGGGTGAGCACGATGCGCTCGCCGATCACGTCGTCGAACGCGCCGACGCTCCACGCCGTGGTCGGATCGCCGTCGAAGGCCATGAACGGCCGGTTCTCGGGCGTGTAGGAGACCGGGTTGCCGTAGGCCGTGGCGTCGACGGTGCCACCCCGCTGCACGGCGACCGTCTGGTTGGCGGTGGTCTCGTCGGTGAAGACGGGGAGCGTGTTGTCGGAGGGGTCCCAGCGCAGCAGGCTCTCGTCGGCCCGCTCGACGTAGCCCTCGTTCTCCCGGATCGAGCCCCATCGCAGGCCGCGCTTGGCGTTGGTGTCGGTGACCACGAGCGTGGCCCCCGCATCGAGCTGGGACTGCAGCTTCTCGGGGTCGGTGAGCGAGCTCGAGTAGAGGATCGCCTGCTCGGGGTCGAGCAACCCGAGGCCGGCCAGGTCGACCAGGCCCTCGGCGTCACCGGCGACCACCATCGGGGAGGCGTACGGGACCGTGCGGGTGATCGGCAGGGCGTCCTCGACGTGGAAGATCGACACCGGCGGGGTGGCGGGCTGGTCGGAGGGCTCGGCCAGGGCGATGGTGTCGAGCAGCGGCTGAGGAGCCTGGGCGTCGTTGCGGCCGTAGACGCCGAAGCCGACGGGCTCGCCGAGGCCCGGGGTGTTGGTGAGGCTGTTCCACATGAGGTACGGGCGGGGCGTGTTGAAGCGCTCGTACTGGAGGTCGTTGCGGAGCACGACGTCGCCGACGGCGAAGAGCCTGGCGATCGGCACGAGGGCCTGCGGCTCGGCGGTGCCCTCCTGGTAGCGGCGGTCGAGCGCGAGGAGGAGGGCGGCCGAGGCGGGCTCGCCGTTGGGGATGAGCTCGCGTGCGAGGTACGGGCGGTCGATCAGTCCGGGCGTGAGGGGGTCGACGATGTCGCCCCACCGGTAGGCGGCGAAGTCGGAGCCGGGAACCTCGAGGACGCGCGTGTCGTGGCTGCCGGCGTTCATGGCGGCGGCGGCCTCGAGCCAGTAGTCGGGCAGCTCCTCGTCGCGGGTGAGGCTGTCGGCGGCGGCGCCACCCGTCCACAGCGGCGAGAGGTTGGCCAGCACCAGCAGGCACGCCAGCACCACCACGCCGGGCGCGATCCACCGGACCGCGCCCGAGCGGCCCCGCGTGCTGCCGGCTGAGGGGGAGTCGGAGGCGACCGCGGCCCGCTCCGTCCGCTTGGCCGTTCGGGCGGCCCACCACCGGGTGGCGACCGCCCCGAGCGCGGCGGCGCCGGCGCCGAAGCCGGCCGCGAGGCCGAGCTCCATGAGCGGCAGCGCCCGCGGCGTCGACCGGAGAGCGAGGCCCGACTCGGTGCGGGTGAACGCCTTGAAGATCCCGCCCAGCACGGAGGGGGAGTCCCACGGGTGGGCGCCCACGGCGATGAGCAGGCCGATCACGGTGGTGCCGAGGAAGAAGGTGCGGTGCCGGTACCGCACGAGGCCGAGCCCGGCCAGGGCCAGGATCGGAACGACGAAGCTGAGGGTGAGCACCCAGAGGTTGCCGGTGTAGGTCACCGAGGGGCGCACCCAGGCGCCGATGCGGTCGGAGCCGTAGAAGTACCAGTGGCCGAAGCCGCGGAGCATCTCCTGGGCGGCGCTCGAGCCGGCGACGGTCTTGTAGGTCTCGGTGTAGCCGAGCACAGGGAGGCCGTAGGTGCCCTGGGTGCGGAGCCCACCGATCCACCAGGCGTTGGTGAGCGCGCACAGCACGCCGATCCGCAGGGCCACCCCGACCGCCCGGCGCACCCGCTCCCGCAGGGCCTCGGCGGCGGTGCCGGCGCTGTGGGGCAGGAAGGTCGTGTAGAGCAGCCACAGGATCGGGCCCAGCCCGACGAGGATGATCGAGGTGGCGTTGATGCCGCCGATGGTCGCGGTGAGCAGGGCGAACAGCGCCGGTGCCCGCCACGAGCGCTGCTCGCGAGCTCGGGCGGTGAGCCCGATCATCCATGGCAGCCCCGCCCACGGCAGGAGCAGCACCGACATGCGCTCGCTGTAGTGCAGGAGGTACGGCGAGAGCATGTAGAAGAACGCCGCGGCCACCGCGATGCGGGGGTCGATGAAGCGGCGCATGAGCCACAGCACACCCGTGCCGGCCACGAACAGCACCGTGCCGAGCCAGAGGCGCTGGGCGACCCACATGGGGACGCCGAGCTTGTCGAAGACCCAGAACCAGGGGCCCATCGGCCACAGGTAGCCGATGTTCTGGTGGGTGACCCCGCCGGCCCCGATGGAGTCCTGCCACACGAACGCGACGCGTGACAGCCATCGCGACGGATCGATGGTGAGGTAGGACTTCGTGTCGCCGCCGACCTGCCCCGGAGAGGTGAGCAGGAGCGGGATGTAGGCGACGAGCGCGAGCGCCGCGACCGGCAGGCCGGACCGAAGGCGGCGCCGGCTCTGGTCGGTGAGTCGGGTCATGGCGCCGTCATTCTCGCGTCACGGGGAGCTCGACGTCAGGACACCTCGCGCTCGAGGCCTCGCCGCCCGCGCCGGTGGGGTCGGCGACGGCCCTCGGACCTGCCGATCGGGAGCCGGTCAGCCGTGGATCCGAGGTCGATCCGAGGGCGATCAGGGGGCGCTGACGCGACCACGCCCCACCTGGGCCCCACCCGCCCTTATCATCGGCGCCCGCATGCCGACGACGACCAGAGCCCGCCACATCCGGGGCATCGACGGGCTGAGGGCCCTCGCCGCGTTCGCCGTCGTCGCGCACCACGTCGGCTTCGACACCGGGGCCACCTTCCGGTCGTCCTTCGGTGCGGTGCTGGCGCGCCTCGACATCGGCGTGCCCATCTTCTTCGCCATCTCCGGCTACCTGCTCGGACGGCCCTTCGTCGCCGCCGTGGCCGAGCGCACCGACTTCGCCTCGTTCCGGTCGTTCTGGTGGCGACGGGTCGTGCGGATCTACCCGGCCTACTGGTTCGTGCTCACGATGCTGGTGCTCGTCGCCGGCATCAAGATCGAGTCGATCTACCAGTTCTTCGTCTTCTACGGGCTGTTCCAGATCTACGACAAGGACCTCGCCCTCAAGGGCATGGTGCAGGCCTGGACCCTCTGCACCGAGATGAGCTTCTACGCGGTGCTGCCGTTCCTCGCGCTGGCGGCGAGACGCCTCACCCGCCGCCTCGAGCGGCCCGAGGCCCGGCTCAAGGCCATGCTCGTCGGGTGTGCCGGCCTCTACGTGGTCGGCGTGGCGTGGCGCCTGTTCCTGTTCACCGCCGACCCCCCGTGGGGCCGGGCCGGGCTGCTGTGGCTCCCGGGCCAGATCGACTACTTCGCCCTCGGCCTCGCCGTGGCCGTGGTGGCGGTGGCGGCCCGTCGCGACGACGCGATCGGCGCACGGGTGCAGCGGATGGTCGGACGACCGGCGGTGTGGTTCCTCGCCGCCGTGGTGGCGTTCGGCGTGCTGTGCTCGCTGGGCCTGACCCGCACCGTCCAGCCCGCCAGCGTGCCGCTGGAGCTCGACGGCGGTGAGATGACGCGCCAGTTCCTCTACGGCCTCGTGGCGGTGCTGCTGCTCATCCCCCTGGCTCTCGCCCCCAAGGCGGTCGGCAGCGCCCGGGTCGTCTTCGGCACCCGGTTCGCGGCCTACCTCGGGCTGCTCTCCTACGGCGTCTACCTCTGGCACAAGGACCTCATCCCGAAGGCGCAGCTGTGGGCCGGGGACGGCCTGTTCCAGGGCAACTTCTGGCAGATCTTCGTGATCGTGGCGCTGGCGAGCACCTTCCTGGCGTGGCTGACCTACCTCTTCGTCGAGCAACCGTCGTTGCAGTGGACCCGGCCCCGCGGCAGCCGCGACCTCACCGCGTGGCAGCGGCTGGTGACCACGGCGGCGGTGGCCCGCGAGCGCATGGCCTCCGTGGCGGCGCGCCCGGTCGCGTCCGCCGCCCCCGACGCCGAGGTCGTCGCGGCAGGAGGCGACCCCTCCGACACCGGGGGTCGACGCCGGCTCAGCGGCTGGTGGCTCGTGATCATCGGCATCACGGTCGTCGGCTTCGGCCTGCGCCTGGCGTACTTCTGGTTCGCCCAGCGCAACGCCTACAACTGCCCGCCCGACCAGCTCCTCGGGTGCGCCGGCGACGGGTACGTGTACCACACGAGCGCCAACCTCCTGGCCGACGGACGGGGCTTCATCTCACCGCTCGGCCTGCTCTCGGGCAACGTGTTCCCGAGCGCGGATCACCCGCCCTTCTACATCGTCTACCTGGCCGGCTTCTCGAAGCTGGGCCTCGACTCCTACCGCTGGCACCAGTTCGCCACGGTGGTGCTCGGCACCTTCTCCGTGCCCGTCGCCGGCGCCATCGGCGTGCTGCTCGGGCGCACGCTGCGCGAGCGGGGCCTGCGCGGCATCGTGGGCTCGCCCTGGCTCGGGGCCGTCACCGCCGCCGCGGTGGCGTTCTCGCCCGCGGTGTGGCTCAACGACGGGCTGCTGCTGTCGGAGAGCACGGTGGTGCTCACCGTGCTGCTCGCGGCGCTGGCCGCCATCGCGTTCTGGCGCTCGCCGACCACGGGCCGGGCGCTGCTGATGGGGGCGGCCTGTGGCCTCGCCGCGCTGGCCCGGGCCGAGGCAGCGCTGCTGGTGCCCCTCGTCGGCTTCCCCCTGGCGCTGCTCGCCGTGCGGCGCCGCCCCGCGCCCGGCCGCGCCCCGATCGAGGCGCTCGGGCGACGGTTGGCGCTCGCCGGGTGGGTGCTCCTGGCGTCGCTCGTCGTCGTGGCCCCCTGGGTCGCCCGCAACTTCACCACCTTCGAGAAGCCCACCGGGCTCTCGACCGGGCTGGGCGTCACCATGGCCTATTCGAACTGCGACCGCACCTACTACGGCGACCTGGTCGGGTTCTGGTGGTTCGAGTGCAAGGGCGACGTCGACCTCCAGGCCGACGTCGACCAGTCGCTCGTCGACTCCGAGCTGCGGGCTCAGGCCATCGACTACATCAAGGCCCACCCGGAGCGGGCCCCGCTGGTCGTGATGGCTCGTGCCGGCCGGGTCTGGGGCGTCTACCAGCCCAACCAGGTGGCCTACCTCGAGACCTTCGAGGGCCGGCCGCTGTGGGCGGCGCGTGCCAGCCTGCTGGCGCTCTACCCGATCGTGGCGCTCGCCGTGGTGGCCGCGGGGCTCCTGCGCCGCTACCGCACGGTCGTGCTGCCGCTCGTCGCCCCGGCGCTGGTGGTCACCTTCGCCGTGATGCTCACGTTCGGACAGCCGCGCTATCGGGCCACCGCCGACGGGGCCCTGGCCGTGCTGGCCGGCATCGGCATCGCCCGGGTGATCGACGTCGTCAGGGAGAAGCGGTCGTCACGCGGCAGCCCGGAGGGCCGTCCTGCGCATAGCGACCCGACGCCCGCCACGTCCCCGTGAGGTAGGCGGGGTCGACGGTGATGCCCATGTCGGCGCTCACCGCGGTGGTGAAGGTGTTGGCGAGGGCGGCCGCACCCTGGGCGCACAGGTGCAACATGTCGTACTTGCGCAGCGGGAGGCCGTCGGCGTCGGTGGCGGCGGCGAGCCCGTCGGGCCCGGCGAAGGCTGCGGTGGTGTCGACGAAGTGGCCGCGCGGGTCGACCTCGACCGCCCGCCGGGTGATGTCGTTGAGGCGGGCGATGCGCTCGTTGGCCACCGGATCGCCGACGGGCGGCATCGACAGCCAGTACACGAAGGCGCCACCCGCGGTGAGCTCGTCCATCGCCTTGTGGACCTGTGAGGCGTACCAGTCGGGCCACGTGGAGTCGGCGGGGTCGATGGGCAGGCCGTCGACGACCTGGGGCTCGGTGTCGTGGATCCCGAAGGTGACAGCGACGATCGTGGGCTGGAACGTCGACACGTAGGTCGGCCACAGCGACCGCCAGTCGCGCCACTCGGGCCGGCTGAGGGCGAAGCCCCAGTACGAGTCGTTCTCGACGACGGCGGGTCCGAAGGCGTTGGCCGCGGCGTTCATCGCCGGCGCGGCGTCCCACATGAGGCCGTCGCCGACCAGCAGCAGCCGCATCGGGGCTGCCTCGGTGGGAGCCGTGGGCCGGGGCCGCGGGGGAGCCGTCATCGCGGGCGTCGTCACCCGAGTGGTGTCGGATGCAGTGTCGACACCACCGGAGGAGGCGTCGCTGCCGCACGAGACAGCCACGAGTGCACCGAGGGCCAGGACGGCCACCGCTAGAGTCCCGGCCGTGCGCGACCGACGACGCTGGCTCCTGCTGGCCCTACCCATCGTCATCGGTCTCGTCATCCGGCTCGTGTACCTCTGGGGCGTGCAGCGCTCACAGTGCCCGGCCGGCTGGTGGGACGGTGGGACGGTGGCCCCGGGCACGGTCTACCGATGCCCGGGTGACTCCTACGTGTACCACTACGGAGCCAACCTCCTGGCGGACGGTAAGGGTTTCGTGATCCCCACCGACTACCGGGTCAGTGGTGGGCTGATCGCCCGTGCGGGCGGCGACCATCCACCGCTCTTCACCCTACTGCTGGCCATGTTCTCCTTCGTGGGCGCGAAGAGCTGGCTCTGGCACGAGCACGTGGTCGTCGCCCTGGGCGGGGTGAACATCTTCCTCACCGGCCTGCTCGGTCGCCAGGTCGCCGCCCGCTTCTGGGACGACCGTCGCGCCCAGTGGGTCGGCTTCGCCGCCGCCATGTTCATGGCCGTCTACCCCTACGTCTGGCTGAGCGACGTCATGGTCCTCTCCGAGACCCTGGCCATGACCGCCAACCTCGCCGTGGCCCTGCTCTGCTACCGGGTCCTGCGCGACCAGAGCTGGGGCTGGATCGTCGCCCTCGGTGCCGCGGCGGGCGCCGCCGCGCTGGTGCGGGCCGAGATGGTCCTGCTGGGGCCGCTGTTGATCCTGCCGATGCTGTTGCGGGTCAAGGTGCTCTCGTTCCGCCAGCAGGCCGCCCGCATCGCCGTCGCCGGCCTGGTGATGCTGGGCGTGCTGTCGCCGTGGCTCTACCGGAACATGACGATCTACAACAACACGGTCACCATGTCGACGGGCACCGGCATCACCCTCGCCAACACCAACTGCGACGACACCTACCACGGCGGTGGCCTGGGGTTCTGGTCGTTCGACTGCATCCACCCGCTGCCGTGGACCCTTCCCGAGGACCAGCTGCGCGCCACCGACGCCGAGCAGCTCCGGACCTGGGTCGACCAGTCCGGCATCGACGCCCCGGCCGACGCCACCCCCGACCAGCTCGTCGACCTCCTTCTCGCCCACGCCAAGACGGCTGACCAGTCCGACGACGAGGTCTACCTGCGCGCCGTCGGCATGGACTACCTCACCAGCAACCTCGACCGGCTCCCGGTGGTCGTGGCGGCCCGGTTCGGGCGCATGTGGGGCCTCTACCGGCCTCTCCAGCAGCTGCAGATCGAGGACGGCGAGGGTCGTCCGGAGGACGGCGCGCGCGTCGGGCTCGTGATGTTCTATCCGCTGATGGCGCTGGCGGTCGGCGGCACCGTCGTGCTCGCCCGTCGCCGCCAGCCCCTCCTGCCGTTGCTGGTGCCGGTCGGCATCGTCACCTTCGCCGCGGTCTCGGCGTTCGGGCAGTCGCGCTACCGCGCCCCGGCCGAACCGCTGATGATGGTGCTGGCCGCCGTGGGGCTGATGGCCTTCCTCGGCTGGGTCCGCCACCGCGGCGGCACCGAGCCCGACGAGCCGGCCGCCACCCAGGCCGCACCCGCCACCAGCGTCGACGCCTGACCCCTCGCTCGTCTCACGGGGCTCCCGCCCCGCCGGACGAGCCATCGGTCGTCATGCCACTCTCGGCGTGGCTCGTCCGGCGACCTCCTGGGGTCCCCGATCGAGCCACGACCGGCTGACATCCGTCGACGTGGCTCGTCTGGCGACCTCCCGGGGTCGCCGATCGAGCCCGTCGGGGCTACTTCGGGGTGCAGCCGCCCTTGGGGTCGTCGTAGCGCTCGTCGGTGCGCCAGGCGCCGTCGACCCAGGACGGATCGGCTTCGGGCATCCACCCGGCGGCGACGCCGGCGGCGTTGACGGCCAGGGCTGCCTCTTCGGCCCCGGCCGGGCAGAAGTGCCAGCCGTCGGGCTTGCGCAGCAGCACGACCGTGCCGTCCGCCGTCGAGTACGAGCGCGGCCATTCCTCGCTGCCCTTGACCGCCTCGACCACGGTGGCGCCGTCGGGGATCGCGAGCGACTCGTCGAGCTCGACGAACGTGACCTGATCGGGGTGGGCCTCGGCCACCCGCTTGGCCACGTCGTTCACGGGGCGGTCGACGTTCTCGCCGCCGGGGACCATCCCGATCCACAGGACCTTCGCTCCGTTGGCGGTGAGCTGGGTGACGGCGTCGTCGAGCACCTGCTCGTAGGCGGCTTCGCCGTTCTTGGCCAGGTACTTCTGGTCCCAGAACCCACTCATCATCACGTAGAGGTCAGGCGTGAGGTCACCGGCCTGTCCCATCCAGGTGGGGAGGTCGACACCGGGCTGGGTGAGGCCCCACCCCGAGTAGGGGGCGGAGACGAAGTTCTGGGTGCCGGCGGCGCGGAACATGGCGCTGAGCGCCGGGGAGGCGTCGACGGCGCTCGAATCGCCGAGCAGCATCACCGTGGCGGGTGCGCCGGCGACCGGCACGACCGAACTGTCGGTGCCGCCCTGGTCGACGGCGGCCCCGCCGAAGTCGCTGAGCTTCTGGTCGGCGTAGGGGATCTGGCTCTGGGGCGGGTCGAGGGTGACGACGAAGGCGACCGCAGCCACGATCACGGCGCCACCGACGCCCGCCACGATCAGCTGGCGGCCGGTCTTGATCATCGTGCCCCGCCGGATGGGCTGCTCGAGCAGGAAGTACGAGGCGAGGGCGATGACGAGGGTGACGGCCATGCGCACGACGAACAGCGGCGCGGTCGAGAGCCCGGTGCGCTCCTCGTCGAGGAACAGGAAGATCGGCCAGTGGTACAGGTACAGGCCGTAGGAGATGAGGCCGGCCCAGCGCAGGAACGGGATCGACAGCAACTTCGACACCAGGCCGGGCCGGGTGGCGGCGTAGATGATGATCGTGGTGCCGAGGGCGTAGACCGGGAAGCCGCCGTGGGAGAGCTTGGTCGAGGTCTGCTCGACCAGGACCCAGGCCCCGAACATGGTGAGCAGCGCCACGACCCCGAACCCGTCGGCCACGGCGGTGAGGGTGCGGCCGTCGTCGGAGCCCACGCGGGCGTGGCGGCCGGCGGCGCGGGGCTGTCGTCCCGACCACCACACGGCGAGCAGGCAGCCGAAGAGCAGCTCGGCGGCCCGGGTGTCGGTGCCGTAGTAGACGCGGTCGATGTTGTTCCCGAGCCACATCTCGAGGCCGACCGACCCCGCCAGGGCCACGACGAGCAGCCAGGTGAGCAGGCGGCGCCCACCGACCTTCATGACCCCCCAGACGATGGGCGGGAAGAACAGGTAGAACTGCTCCTCGATCGCCAGCGACCAGAAGTGCTGCAGAGGGCTCGGGGCGGCGAAGAGGTCGGCGTAGCTGGTGCCGGCGAAGTAGAAGCGCCAGTTCGCCATGTAGGCGAGGGCGCCGAGCATGTCGGCCCGCAGCCCGTCGAGCTGCTCGGGGCTGCCGATGCGCCACCAGACGACGCCCACGAGGGCGATGGCCACCAGCGCGGCGGGCAGGAGACGGCGGAAGCGTCGGGTCCAGAAGCGGCCGAGGGCGATCGTGCTCGAGGTGTCGAACTCGCGCACCAGCAGGTTGGTGATCAGGAAGCCCGAGAGGGTGAAGAACGTGGAGACGCCGAGGAAGCCGCCCTTGGCCCAGGTGAAGCCGCCGTGGAACAGCAGCACGCCGATGACGGCCAGGCCGCGGAGCCCGTCGAGACCGAGCAGGTGCGGCATCCGCTCGCCCCGCAGGCCGACCTCAGAGGGAGGCGTCTGCGGCGGCGCGGTCTCGAGGGTGGCGCTCACCGGGGAGATCCCGTGCAGGGCCGGTGGCCGGACGTGGTCATCGCGGCGGAAGGTAGCAGCCGAGCTGCGCTCACCGGCTGCACCGGGGCCGCTTCGGGCGCAGTGCCGGGCGGGAACGGGCCGTTGGTCCCGGCGGGGCTCACCCCAACTCGGCGAGCAGGTCGGCCAGCGCGGCCGATGCCGGGTTCTCGAGCCAGATGGTGTGCCCGGCCGGGAGATCGCCCCGCTGCTCCCAGCGGTTCATGACCCGGACCACGATCACGCAGTAGCGGGCGGCGGCGAAGATCTCGTGGGCGGTCGTGTCGACCGGCTCGCGCCCGGACAGCTCGAAGTAGATGCGGCGCTGCTCGTCGCGGTCAGGGTCACCCTCCAGGCGGGTGCCGCCGGGGTGGCTGGTGCGGTCGAACATCAGCCACCAGCCCAGGTCCATCTCGGGGGCGGCGATCGAGCTGGCCTCGAAGTCGGTGACGCACACGGGGGCGAAGTCCTCGAAGATGATGTTGCCGGGCCGGGGATCGCCCCAGCACAGCCCGACGCTGCGGTCGGCCGGCATCTCGGTGCGCAGCCAGTCCCAGGCCTGCTCGAGCAGCGGGTGGCTGCGGCCCCGCAGCTCCTCGAGGCCGAAGCCCTCCCAGAGCGCGATCTGGGCGGCGGTGCCCGGGGTGACGCCCTCGGGGACGAGCCACTCGAGCCCTGCGGCCCGCCAGTCGACGGCGTGGAGGTCGGCCATCGCCTTCAGGCCGTTGCGCACGAGGGTGTGGCGCTGGGCGGGCGTGGCGTCGGCGAAGAAGCCCTGCACCGTGTAGGGCGGGTCCTCGATCGGCACCTGGCCCTCGACGAAGCGCATGACGAAGAACGGCCGGCCCGCGACGGTGTGGTCGGCCTCGTAGCCGACGATCGGCGCCACCGGCACGGGGGAGTGGCTGTCGACGGCGGACATGATCCGGTGCTGGATCTCGATCTCGAGCAGGTCGTCGCCGGACTGGGAGGGGTAGATCGCCGGCTCGGGGTTCTCCAGCCGCAGCACGAGCCGCTCGTGGGAGACCTCGTCACCCCTGGTGCACTCGGCGGTGAACATCACGGTCTCGGCCGAGTACCCCTGGCCGGAGGGACGTCGGGCGTCCACCATCGCCACCCGGTCGGCGCCCAGCCGGGGCGCGAGCCACGCCTCGACGGCGACCTGATCGAACGTCTCGCTCATCTGGGAGTTCCTTCCTCGTCGTGCCTCCCCGGCACGGGCGAGGGGCGACGGTACCAGCGCGCTCAGGCCCGAAAGTGACGTCCGACCCTTCGGATCGGGAACCAATTGCCGACAACAGTGGTTGAAGGGTGTGTGAAGCGGGGCTCAGGCCCCGGATCGACCCGCCGGGCGGCGGCCCCGCCCACCGGCACGGAAGCAGGGCCATGCAGGACACGACCGTCACCACGAACCAGTCCGGGCTCACCGCCCTCGTCGCCATGGTCGCCGCGGCCGACGCCGCCGGCGATCTCCTCGTGTCCGCGTCCCGCCTGGTCGACGCCCTCCTCGACGCCCGGGCCGACGTCGAGCCCCACGTGGTCCCGGTGGTCGACGATGCGCTCCGGGCCTGCGCCCACCGCCACGTCGTGCCCACCGACGAGGCCCTCGAACTGGTCGCCACGATCAACGCCGGCCGGGCCCTTCAGGCAGACCCCGTCTGACCTGTCGTCCCCGTCGGCTCAGGCCGCACCGGTTCCCCCCGCCCCGATCCCCACGCTCCGGCGTGGGGATCGTCGCGTCCGGCGGGCGTTGCCCGTTCCGACCCCGCTGCCTGTCGCACGATGCTCAGCGAGTCGAAACACTCCGGCAACGTCGGCCGGTCACACTTCCGGGGTGGGCGTGCCTCGGATCGGGATCACATCGGAACCTCAGCATCACGACGGCCGGTGGCTCGAGTCGACCCACCGTGACCATGTCGACGGCATCGTCGCCGCCGGGGGAGTGCCCGTGGTGCTGCCGGTGCTCGACCCGGCGCTGGTGCCGGCCACGTTGGAGGGCCTCGACGGGCTCCTCGTCACTGGTGGTGGCGACATCGAGCCGAGCCGCTACCGCCAGGCCCGGATGCCGGAGGTCGACGGCGTCGATCCCGACCGTGACGACTTCGAGCTGGCGCTGGTGCAGGGGGCGCTCGAGCTCGGGCTCCCGATCCTCGGCGTGGGCCGGGGCCACCAGCTCGTGAACGTGGCCCTCGGAGGCACCCTCGTGCAGCACGTCCCTGCGCTGACGACGGCCGAGCACGACCGTTCCGACGCCCTCGACGAGCCGGTGCACGGGGTCCGCCTGGCGACCGGCTCGCTGCTCGCCGCCGTCGTCGGCTCCACGTCCCTCTCCGTGAACTCCGACCACCACCAGGCCGTCGAGCTCACCGGCGCCGGCCTGCAGGTCGTCGCCCGCTCCGACGACGGCCTCATCGAAGGTGTCGAGGGGCTCGGTGACCTGAGGGTCCTCGGCGTGCAGTGGCAGCCGGAGCTCCTGCGCGACCAGCCCGGTCAGGCCGCGTTGTTCGGCTGGCTCGTCCGCGAGGCCGCCGTGCCCCCGGTGGTCGATCTGACCGAGCCGGTGGCCCTCGCCGAGGTCGGCCCCCGCCCGGCCGCCCGCGCCGGGCTCGAGGTCGCCTGAGGCCCTCGCGCCCGTGGGTGCAGAGCGATGACGGCGGTCGGCCTAGCGTGGTGGGCACGCGCCACGAGGGGGACCGATGACCATCGCCGACGACCCGATCCTGCTGCCGGACCCTGAGCCGGCCCACCTGCGGTACACGATCATCTCGGTCGACGACCACCTCGTCGAGCCGCCCGACATGTTCGAGGGCCGCCTGCCGGCGGCGCTACAGGACCGGGCACCCAAGGTCATCACCAACGAGCGCGGCCACGAGGTCTGGGAGTTCGAGGGCGAGCTGTTCACCCAGGTCGGCATGAACGCCGTGGCCGGGCGCAGCAAGAGCATGAAGAACCTCGAGCCCACCAAGTTCAGCGACATGCGCCGGGGCTGCTGGGACATCCACGAGCGCATCCGCGACATGGACCTCAACGGGGTCTGGGCCTCGGTGAACTTCCCGTCGATGATCACCGGCTTCTGTGGCCGGGTGTTCTCCCAGGCGAAGGACCCCGCCCTCGGCTGGGCCACCACCCAGGCCTGGAACGACTGGCTCCACGACGAGTGGTGGTCGCCGTACCCCGAGCGCATCATCCCGCTCGGCATCACGTTCCTCACCGACCCCGAGAAGGGCGCGGCCGAGATCCACCGCAACGCCGAGCGCGGCTTCACCGCGGTCACCCTTCCCGAGCGTCCCCACCGCATCGGGCTGCCGTCGCTGTTCACCGGCTACTGGGACCCGATCATCCAGGCGTGCGCCGACACCGACACGGTGATCGCCCTGCACGTCGGCTCGTCCGGTGGCTACGAGTCGCCCGAGGCGGCGCCGAGCCTGCAGCTGGGCGCCACCATGTTCGGCCAGCTCTCGCTCGCCGCCTGCGCCGAGTGGTTGTGGTCGGGGTACGCGGTGAAGCACCCGAACCTGAAGATCGCCATGTCCGAGGGCGGCATCGGCTGGGTGGCCATGCTGCTCGACCGCCTCGACAACATCATCGACCGCTCGGGCTACGGCCTCGCCTGGGATGAGCGCCCGGCCGACGTGCTGCTGCGGAACTTCTGGTTCTGCACCCTCGACGACCCGTCGACCATCGTCACCCGCAGCCGCATCGGTGTCGAGAACATCATGTTCGAGACCGACTACCCCCACGGTGACGGCACCTGGCCCGACACCCAGGACCTCGTCGAGGAGGTCTACGGCCACCTCCCGAACGACGAGCTGCGGGCGATCCTCTGCGAGAACGCGGCCAAGCTCTTCCGCCACCCGCTCCCGTCCGAGGTCCTCCCGACGCTCTGACCCCTCTGGCTCAGTACGTCGCCTCTGGCGTGACGTTCTGAGCCACGGGTGGGCGGACGGCGGCTCAGCGGGCGGGCGGCACCCGGCCGGCGAGGGAGCCGCCGTCGATGACGATCTCGGCGCCGGTCATGTACGCCGACGCCTCGGACGCGAGGAACAGCACGGCCTCGGCGATCTCGGCGGGCTGGCCCACCCGGCCGAGGGGCAGGTGGGCGGTGCGGGCGGCGTCGGTGCCGGGATCACCCGCGGTCGGCAGCATCGCGGTGTCGACCATGCCGGGGTAGACGGAGTTGACCCGGATGCCGAGGGGGCCGAGCTCGACGGCGGCGGTGCGCGACACCCCGCGCAGGGCCCACTTGGTCGAGCCGTAGGCGCTGTGGCCCCAGAAGCCGCCGTGGGCGGCGAGCGACGAGATGTTGACGACGGACCCACCGCCACGGGCCTCCATGGCGGGCACGACCGCCTGGATGCCGAGCACGGGTCCGATGAGGTTGACGTCCATGATGCGGCGCAGGTCCGGGGCGGTCTCCTCGAGGAGGGGCCGGATGCGGTGGATCGCCGCGTTGTTGACGAGGACGTCGACGCCGCCGAAGCGGCTGGTGGCGAGCGCGACCACGTCCGCCCACGCCGCGTCGTCGGAGACGTCGTGGGCGGTGGCCACAGCAGCGTCGCCCAGCGACGCGGCCACCGCGGAGACCTCGTCGACGAGCACGTCAGTGAGCACGACCCGGGCGCCCTCGGCGACGAAGAGCCGGGCCTCGGCCTCGCCCTGGCCCCGGGCGGCGCCGGTGATCACCGCCACCTTCCCCGCCAGCCGTCCCTGCGCTGGTTCTGCCATCTGGTCCCCCTGCTCGACGCGTGGCGAGGGTTGTAGCACGGGCGTCGACGCACGGGAGGGGTGCTTCCGCAGAGATATACAATCCGGGGCCGGTCGTGGGAACTGGTGCGGCCCTCGAGAGGAGCGCAGTGTCCGACTGGAACTTTGCCGACGTGTGGGAGGAGATCTCCCGGCTCCAGCCCGAGCAGGCCGCCGTCCTGCGTGGTGGCGGCGTCACCTCCTGGGCCGAGTTCGACCGTCGGGCCGATGCGCTGGCGCGCCGCATGCTCGACGCCGGCCTCGGGCACCAGGCCAAGGTCGCCCAGTACCTCCACAACGGCCCGGAGTACCTCGAGTCGCTCTTCTCCTGCTTCAAGGCGTCGCTCGTCCCGGTCAACACGAACTACCGCTACATCGACGCCGAGCTCGTGTACCTCTGGCGCGACGCCGACGTCGAGGCCGTGGTGTTCCACGGGGCCTTCGTGGCCCACGCCGAGGCCTCCCGTGCACAGCTCCCGGGCATCCGTCTGTGGCTGTGGGTCGACGACGGCAGCGGCCCCTGCCCCGACTGGGCCGAGCCCTACGAGCAGGTCGCCGCCGCCACCGTCGAGGGCCCGGTGCGC
Organism: Acidimicrobiales bacterium; assembly: GCA_965279255.1. GTDB lineage: Bacteria > Actinomycetota > Acidimicrobiia > Acidimicrobiales > Acidimicrobilacustridaceae > CAMFLJ01. Next base: position 1,486,152 of record OZ257146.1, on the reverse strand, counting down.
AGTCCCGGGGGCCGCTCGGGCGACGACCTCTTCCTGCTCTACACCGGCGGCACGACCGGTCAGCCCAAGGGCGTGATGTGGCGCCAGGACGACCTTTTCGCCGTGCTCAACCGCACCTCTCAGATCCGGTACCCGGAGGAGGGTGGCCTCGCCGACGTCGCCGCCCAGCTCTCCGATGCCGACGTCGCCGCCCGCACCCGAGTCCTGCCCGCCGCCCCGCTGATGCACGGCACCGCGGCGTTCTCCGCCTTCAGCGCCCTCGACGGCGGCGGCTCGGTGGTGCTCACCGAGAGCGTGAAGTTCGACGCTGCGGGCATCCTCGACACCATCGCCGATCACCGGGTCACCGAGATCTCGATCGTCGGCGACGCCTTCGCCAAGCCGCTGCTCGACCAGCTCGACGCCACTCCTGGCCGCTGGGACCTCTCCTCGCTGCGGGTGATGCTCTCGTCGGGCGTGATGTGGTCGCTCCCCATCAAGGAGGGGCTCCTGCGCCACATCCCCGAGCTGCTCTGCGTCGACACCCTCGGCTCGTCGGAGGCCGTCGGTGTCGCCCGGTCGATCTCGTCGACGAAGAAGGCGGCCAAGACCGGTGGCTTCAAGCTCGGCCCCGACGCCCAGGTCATCCGCGACGACGGCACGCCGGTCGAGCCGGGCTCCGGCGAGGAGGGCCTGGTGGCCGTCGCCGGCCGTGGCCCCGTCGGGTACTACAAGGACCCGGAGAAGACGGCCACGACCTTCCGGGTCATCGGTGGCCGCCGCTGGATCACCCCCGGCGACCACGCCCTCGTCCACGCCGACGGCTCGGTCCAGCTGCTCGGGCGGGGGTCGAGCTGCATCAACACCGGCGGCGAGAAGGTCTTCCCCGAGGAGGTCGAGGAGGCACTCAAGCTCCACGGCCACGTGCACGACGCGGTCGTCGTCGGGGTGCCCGACCCGCGGTTCGGCCAGATGGTCGTCGCCGTCGTCGAGCCCGAGGCGGGCGCCACCCCCTCCGAGGACGACCTCACCGCCGCGCTGCGCGATCACCTCGCCGACTACAAGATCCCGAGGCGCATGGTGCTCGTCGACTCCATCGGACGGGCCGCCAACGGCAAGGTCGACCAGCGCCGTTGGCGCGAGGAGGCCGCGCGGGCGGTCGGACGGGCCTGACCCTGCCCCAGGCGGTCCGGGGGGTTCCACCGGCGGTCCCAGGTGCTCTGTGAGACTGGCCGGGATGGAGAAAGCGAAGGAGCCCGACCACCTCACCACACCCGCGCTGCAGGACTGGCTGCGGCGCACCCAGACGCCGCTCGACCTCGTCGCGCTGATGACGATCTGGCTGACGATCCTGCCGTTCACCCGGGCGACCGACACCAGCGGGTTCACGTTCTGGGTGGCCGGTCGGCTGATGCTCTCGCTGCTGTACGGCATCGACATCACCGTGCGGGCCCGGCTCTCGGCCGCACCCCGGCGCTACGTGCTCTCGCACCCCATCGCGCTGTTGGCCGTGGTCGTGCCGTTCGTCCGCATCCTCTTCAGCATCCGGCTCCTGAGCGCGATGTTCCGGAAGGGGGCGCTCGGGCACTTCCTGTTCGTGGCGGCGATGCTGATCCTCAACGGCGTGATCCTCGTGTACTTCTTCGAGGTCGACGCCCCCGGCGCCAACATCGTGACCGTCGGCGACTCCCTCTGGTGGGCGGCGGTGACCGTGGCGACGGTCGGCTACGGCGACTACTACCCGGTCACCCTGGGTGGACGCCTCACCGCAGTGGGCCTGATGGCCGTCGGCCTCGTGACCGCGGCCGTCATCACCGCCCAGATCGCCTCCACCTTCATGGACCAGGCGAGCGTGCGTCGGGCGGCGTTGGCAACGGCCAAGGGCGGGGCCGGGGCCGGGGCCGGCCCGACCGCTCCGGAGGTTCCGGTGGCCGAGGAGGCCCTCACCGTCGTGGAGCCCGAGGCCGTGCACCATCGCCTCGACCGCATCGAGGCGCTCCTCCGTGAGCGCCTGCGGGAGGACGGCACGACCACAGGGTCGTGAGACGACTCCGCGAGGCGCTCCGCTCGGCCCGACCGGTCAGACGTACTCGCCCCGCCGCAGCCAGTTGAGGGCGAACCAGCCCCAGATCGGCGGCAGGTACGCGGTGAACATGCGGGCCGTGAAGGTGGCGGCCACGGCCTGCTCCTGGGGGATGCCGGCGGCGGTGAAGCCGCCGATGAGACCCGCCTCGATGACCCCCATGCCGCCCGGCACCGGCATGATGCCGCCGAGCAGCGAGGCGAACGAGTTGATGAGGATGAGCTGCAGCAGCCCGAGCGACTCGCCGTAGCACTCGAGCGCCGCCCAGAGCGTGAGGGCGAAGAAGACCTGGCTGATGACGTTGCCGCCGAACAGCTCGACGGCCTTGCCCGGGCTGCGGACCACGGCGCTGAGGTTGTCGCGCGCCGAGTGCAGCTGGGGCATCACCGTGGAGGTGATCCGTCGGCGGAAGCGAGGGACGAGGGTGACCACGCCCACGACGAGGGCGATGAGCAACAGCACGGCGATGAAGGTCTGGGTGTTGTTGCTGCTGCTGCTCGACGAGCTGCTGCCGTCGCTGCCGGAGGTGTTCCAGGTGAAGGTGTTCCCGACGAGCACCAGCCCGGTGACCACGAGGATCGCCTGCACGACGAGTGCCGCCAGCGACACGAGCACGCCTGAGCTGACGGCGATGGCCGCGCTCATGCCCTGGCGCTGGAAGAACCGGATGGCGAGCGCGGCGTTGGCGACGCTGCCGCCGATGAAGCCGGTGAACTGGTTGGCGAAGTTCACCCCGACCACCGGCCGCAACGGCAGGCGCTGGTTCACCGAGCCGAGCATGGCGATCGAGTTGCCGATCTGGGGGAGCTGGGAGAACAGCGCGACGACCGGGATCCACCAGAGGTCGGCACCCTGGAAGGTGGTGCCCCAGTCGATCTCGCTGAACTGGCCGATCAGCAGGTAGACGCCGAAGATCGTGCCGGCGGCCATGAGCATGTTGCCGATCGACACGCGATGCAGCTGCACGAGGGCCGGGGGCTCGACGGCGAGAGCCTCGGCCACGCCGTCGCGGAGGCGCCCGCTGAGGTGCTTCACGTCGGGGACTGCCTTCTGGAGGGCCCGGGGCAGCGCCGCCGGCTGAAGCAGCGGCAGCACCTCGGTGAGGCCCTCGTCGCCCAGGGCGGTGCGCGCCGAGGCGATGGCCTTCTCCTCGTCGGTGGCCGCGGCCAGGATCACGAGCATGGCCGCACGGTCGGCGACCAGGTCGTCGGGCCCGGGGGTGGCGTCGGCCGTGGCCAGGTCGGTGAACGCGATGCGTCCGTCGTCGAGGAGGCGCAGGCCGTCGGGCACCAGCCCCTCGTGGGAGATGCCGGCCTCGTGGAGCTCGTCGAGTGCGGCCCAGGCGGCCACGAGCACGCCGTCGTCGAGGTCGCCGGCGTCGACACTAGAGAGCGGGCGCCCGGGGTCCTCGGCCATGACCAGCAGGGCGTCCTTGCCGCCGCCCGCGGTGCCGGCAGCGACGACCCGGGGCGAGGCCACGCCGGCCCGCTCCGCGAGCAGGAGGATGTAGGCCCGGTGCTCGATCTGGCGGGTGCGGCTCAGCGCCAGCGAGGGCCCCGAGTCCTTGTACCAGACGAAGCGCACGAACTTCGCCATGAACTGGGCGTCGGTGGCGTCGCGGCCGATGACCACGACCCTCACGTCGCCGTCGGCGGTGCTCGACTCGAGGGCCTGCTCTCCCCACACCTGGGTGGAGCTCTGGACGAGAGGTCCCAGCTCGAGCCCCAGCTCGGCGGCATCGGCCCGGACGGCGTCCGGATCGGGGACTCCGTCGGGCGAGCCGAAGGCGAGGTGCACGAGCGCCGCCACGCCCCAACCGAGCGCGAGCGAGCCGAGCACGCCGGTCGGGTAGCCGTTGGTCACGCCGATGACGCTGATCGACACCACGACCAGCAGGGCCCACTGCAGCCGGCGGGCAGGTCGGGTCAGCTCGGGGGCGGCGACGAAGAAGACGGCGGCGAGCACACCGAGGCGCAGGTTCGGGTAGTCGGGGAAGGTGCCGTCGATGGTGGCCGAGGCCGCCACCGCGGCGGGGGCGTCGACGATCGGCTGGATCCACTCGACCAGGGCGGCGCTCAGGCCGGCGGCCACGAGGACGCCACCGATGAAGCGGATCCGGCGGGCCGCGATCGAGGCGGCCAGCACGACGAGGACCGCGAGGAGCGCGCCCGCCCCGTTGATGATCCGCATGGTCTCGAGGAAGGGGTCCGGGAGGGCCGTGACCACGTCGTGGAAGGCGACCTCGATCCGCGTCAGGTTGCGGGCGGCGAATCCTCCGAGGGCGACGGCGATGACCGCGAGCAGCACCCGGGCCACCTCGCTCGGGCGACGGCGCATGCCTCGGTCGGGGACGACCCCGAACAGGGCTCCCCAGGTGGGACGGGCGGTCAGGCGGAGGTGGGCGGTCACGGGTGGCGGTGGCGACGTCGGGCCGGTCCGCCCGTGGTCGGCCCGAATCCTGGCACGTGCGACCGGACCCCCGTCGGTTCGGTGGGTGCGGACCTGGTGCGACCGGGCCCCCGTCGGTTCGGTGGGTGCGGACCTGGCAGGATCACGGCGCCTGTCGACGAGGAGGGGACGACCATGGACGACCAGCGGACACCGGGTGAGAAGGCCGCCGACGAGTGGGCGGTGCGCAACACCATCTCGAGGATCGCGATGTACGCCGACGGGCTGGGCACCATCGACGAGTACGCCGCCCTCTTCACCGAGGACGCCGAGTGGCTCATGCCGGGCGCACCGCGCACCGGCCGGGACTCGATCCACGCGGGCGCGACCGAGCGCCGGGCTGCGGGCGGGGTGGGCGCGGGCAGCAACTCGCGGCACATGATCAGCACGACGATCGTCGAGTTCAACGGTGCCGACGAGGCCGTCGCCCAGTCGTACTTCACCTACGTGGCGGAGACCAACGAGGCGCCGAGGATCCAGCTCGTCGGCTACTACCACGACACCCTTCGCCGCACCCCCGAGGGATGGCTGATGGCCCGCCGCGAGATCACCTTCGGCTGACCCGTCGCCCTCCCACCGAAAGGTGGCTCACCTGCTTCGGCCCGCTGTATCTGGTGAGCCAGCTTTCGCCCGTCCCCCCAAAGGTGGCTCACCTGCTTCGGCCCGCTGTATCTGGTGAGCCAGCTTTCGCCCGTCCCCCCAAAGGTGGCTCACCTGCTTCGGCCCGCTGTATCTGGTGAGCCAGCTTTCGGGGGGGGGTCTGGGTCAGGGGAGGCGGCGGCTGCCGGGCACGTCGACCCGGTAGGCGTCGACGCGGCCGGTCGCCACGCCGGATCGGGTGGGCTTGTGGTGCTCGGCCGCGCTGCACACGAACAGGGTGCGCCCGTCGTCGCCGCCGAGGGTGCAGGCCAGCGCGTGCTGGGGATGGTCGATGACCTCGAGCACGGTGCCCTCACGGTCGAGGTGCACGACCTGGCCACCGATCGGGTCAGCGGCCCAGACCCCGCCCTCGGCGTCGACGCAGAGCCCGTCGGGAGGTGCGTAGGGCGCGCCCTCGGCCTGCGGTAGGTGGGCGAACTCGACCCGCTCGCCGAGGGTGCCGTCGGCCTGGCGGGCGAACCGGGTGATGCGCATGGCCGCCGGCTCGGCCACGAACACCAGGTGCTCGTCGGCGTCGAAGGCGATGCCGTTCGGGCACATGAGCTCGTCGGCGGCCACGGAGGCGACGCCGTCGGGGGTGACCGCGATGATCGACGAGGCGAGCCGACCGGTCGTGCCGTGCCACGAGTCGAAGCCGAACTGGGTGACGTAGGCGGTGCCGTCGGCGGCCACGGTCATGTCGTTGCACGGCCACGCCGCGAACGGGGCGAGGTCGGCGTGGAGCGTGAGCTCGCGGCCGTCCCAGCGCCACAGCTTGCGCTGCTCCATGCCGACGACGAGGAGGTCGCCGTCGGGCAGCCACCCGAGGCCGCCGGGGTCGTCGTCGAGCTCGAGCACCACCTCGTCGGTGCCGTCGGGCGCCAGTCGGTGCACCTTCTCGCCCCACATGTCGGAGAACCACAACGCGCCGTCGCGCCACCTCGGGCACTCGGGCAGGTGCAGGTCGGTGCAGATCGTCGTTGCGTCCATGGTCCCCCCTCGGATGTTCGCAGGGCGGATGGTACGACCGTCGGCCGCCAGGGGATCCGTGACAAGCTCGGCCGGTCGACGGCCCGCCGGTGGGCCGTCGCCGGATCAGGGGGATGTGCAGTGCCAGGACCACTCGCGGGGATCCGCATCCTCGATCTCTCCATCGCGCTCACCGGGCCCTACGCCGCGGTGCTCCTCGGTGATCAGGGCGCCGAGGTCGTCAAGGTCGAACGGCCCGGCATCGGTGACCTCGCCCGCTGGGTCGGGGTGGCGGTGAACGGCGTGTCGGCGCTCTACCAGGCGTGCAACCGGGGCAAGCGGTGCATCGCCGTCGACATCTCCACGCCGGAGGGCCAGGACATCGTGCGGCGCCTGGCGGCCGACTGCGATGTGTTCATCCAGAACTCCCGCCCCGGGGCGATGGCCCGCGCCGGCCTGGCGTGGGAGGACCTCTCGGCCGGTCGCGACGACCTGGTCTACCTGTCGCTCTCGGGCTTCGGGCCCGAGGGCCCCTACGCCGACCACGGCGCCTACGACACGGTGATCCAGGCCTACGCCGGGTTGGCCACCAACCAGGCCGACCCCGAGGTGGGGGAGCCCGTCTTCATCCGCCAGACCGCCGCCGACAAGATCACCGCCATGTACGCCGTCCAGGCGATCACCGCGGCCCTGCTCGCCCGTGAGCGTGGCCAGGGCGGCCAGCACATCGAGCTGTCGATGACCGACTCGGTGGTGTCGTTCCTGTGGGCCGACTGCGGCGGCAACGAGCTGCTCATGGACAGCGACGGCTCGATGTCGTCGAGCTTCGTGCAGGGCTCGAAGCCGTTCCGGTTCCTCGACGGGTGGGGGATCGCGACTCCCACCAGTGACGCCGACTTCCACGGGATGTGCGACGCCCTGGGCGTCGACGGCCACGACGATCCTCGCGTCGCCACCATCGGCGAGCGCCGCAAGCACCCGGAGCTGAGCGGCCAGTTCATGCACCGGTGCCACGTGGCCGCCAACGCCATGACCGTGGCCGAGGCCTCCGAGCGGATGCAGGCGCGCAAGGTGCCCTTCGGCCTCGTCGTGTCGCAGCGTGACCTCCCCGACGACGTCCACGCCCAGGCGATCGGGCTGTTCGAGGAGTCGTCCCATCCCGTCGCGGGCCGGCTGCGCCAGCCCCGGCACCCCGCCCGCTTCCAGGCCACCCCCGCCCGCCTCGGTGGCCCCTCTCCGTTGCTCGGCGAGCACACCGACGAGATCCTCGGCGAGATCGGCCTGGGCGAGCGCACCGCCGAGCTCCGGGCCGCCGGCGTCGTCGCCTGACCCGCACTCCGTCCCTCTGGCTCAGTACGTCACGCCAGTGGCGTCATGGTGAGCCACAGGGTGGACAGGGGAGATGGTTGCACGCTACAAGCAACTGCCGTAGGGTCCCGAGCACGCCCGAGGGGCGCCGAGAGGGGGGACCATGGGGGAGTCGCAGGAGATCCGGGCCGCGCTCGATCACCCGGTGATCGACGTCGACGGCCACGTCATCGAGTTCATGCCGGCGATCCTGCCGTACGTGCGCGAGGCCCTCGGGCCCGTGGCGTTCGACCGCTACGTCAACCAGCCGTCGCCGATCGCCCGCATCCTCGAGGCCGACACCGACACCAGGCTCGCCACCGGCACCCCGCAGTCGGCCTGGTGGGGCACCCCCGCGGCGAACACCACCGACCTCGCCACCGCGGTGATCCCCCGGTTCATGTACGACCGCCTCGACGAGCTGGGCATCGACTTCTCGGTGCTGTACCCGACCAAGGGCTTCGGCATCGCCGGCATCGAGGACCCCGAGATCCGCCAGGGCGTCTGCCGCGGGTTCAACGACTACTACGCCGACACCTACGCCCAGTACGCCGACCGCATGGCCCCGGCCGGCGTGATCCCGATGCACACGCCCGACGAGGCCGTCGCCGAGCTCGAGCACTGCAAGGCCATAGGGCTCAAGGTCGTCGGGTTCCCCGAGGGCGTCACCCGCCCGATCCCGAACCCCGATCCAGGCAACGTCACGCCGTTCATGTACCCCGGCCAGGCCTGGTGGTTCGACCACTTCGGCATCGACAGCGCCTACGACTACGACCCCGTGTGGGCCAAGGCCGAGGAGCTGGGCTTCGCCATCACCTGCCACGGCGGGCTCGGCAACATGCCCACCGGCTCGTTCGTCTCGCGCACCAACTACAGCTACAACCACATCGGGTCGTTCGCCCAGCGCATGCACCACATGTGCAAGAGCCTCTTCATGGGTGGCATCACCACCCGCTTCCCGCGGCTGAACATCGCCTTCCTCGAGTGCGGCGTGGGCTGGGCGGCCATCCTGCTCGCGGACCTGCTCGAGCACTGGGAGAAGCGCAACCCCGAGGCCCTGGCGTCGCTCGACCCCGCCTCCATCGACTGGGCCCGCCTCGAGGAGCTGATCCGCACCTACGGCGCCGACGACCTGCTGGCCAAGGCGGGCGACATCGACCTCGACGCGGCCCTGCGGGCCCTGCCCGGCACAGGCGTGCCGCCCGACGAGCGCGACGACTGGCGCTTCCTCGACGTGGGCTCCGAGCGCGAGCTCGTCGACCGCTTCGTGCCCCGCTTCTTCTTCGGGTGCGAGGCCGACGACCGCTCGATCGCCTACGCCTTCTCGAAAGCCAACCCCTTCGGCGCCCGCCTGCAGCCCGTGTTCAGCTCCGACCTGGCCCACTGGGACGTCGAGGACATGTCCGAGGTCGTCGCCGAGGCGTTCGGGCTGGTGCGCAAGGGCGTGCTCGAGCAGCAGGACTTCCGGGAGTTCGTCTTCGAGAACCCGGCCCGCCTCCTGCTCGGCCAGAACCCCGACATCTTCGTGGGCACCGCGGTCGAGGCCGCCACCGCCCCGCTCGCCGAGGCTGCCCGCGCCGCCCAGGCCACGGTCGCCGGCTGATGGCCCCGGTGGGCACCGCCGCCACCTTCCTGCGGGGCGGCATCGTGGTCGACGGCACGGGCGCGCCGGCCGTGGTCGCCGACGTGGTCATGGTCGACGGCCGCATCGCCGCGGTGGGCCCAGACCTCCCCGTGCCCGAGGGCGCCGAGGTCGTCGACTGCGCCGGCCTGGTCGTGGCGCCCGGCTTCATCGACCCCCACACCCACTACGACGCCCAGATCCTGTGGGACCCGGAGGTCACGCCGTCGTCGTGGCACGGCATCACCACGGTGGTCGTGGGCAACTGCGGGTTCGGCATCGCCCCGACCCGCCCCGAGCACCGGCCCACCATCCTGCGGGTGCTCGAGAACGTGGAGGGCATGCCCCTCGACGCCCTCGAGGCCGGCATCCCCTGGACCTTCGAGACCTTCCCCGAGTACCTCGACGCGGTCGAGCGGCAGCCCCTCGGCATCAACGTGGCCGTGCTGCTCGGGCACACCCCGCTGCGCTTCTTCGTCCTCGGTGACGACGCCACCGAGCGGCTCGCCACCGCCGACGAGCTCGAGCGCATGGAGCAGCTGGTCGGCGAGGCGATCGACGCCGGTGCCGTGGGCTTCTCCACGTCGCGCACCGAGTCCCACCTCGGCGCCTACGGCAAGCCGGTGCCGAGCCGGGTCTGCGACCTCGACGAGATCCGCGCCCTCGCCGGCGTGCTCGGCACCAAGGGCGCCGGCACCCTCGAGTCCACGTGGGGCCCCGACCTCTTCGTCGAGGAGTTCGCCGACATCGCCCGGACGATCGACCGCCCGGTGTCGTGGGCGGCGCTCATGACCAACCGACGCGCCCCCGGCAACGCCGCCGCGGTGGCCGCCCGGGTCGAGGCCGCGGGGGGCAACGTCCGCCCCCAGGTCGCCTGCCGTCCGATCGTCGTGCAGATGGCGCTGTCCGACCCGTTCGCCTTCGCCAACGTCGGCGCCTTCGGCGAGATCCTCTCGCTCGAGCACGACGAGCGCCCCGCCCGCTACGCCACCGCCGAGTGGCGGGCCCGGGCCCACACCGAGATGCAGGCCGCGTGGGGCGACATCCTCGACTTCGCCATCGTGTCGGAGTCCGGCGCCCACCCCGAGCTCGTCGAGGCCGGCACGGTCGGCGAGATGGCCGCCGACCGGGGGGTCACGGCGATCGACGTGATGGTCGAGCTGGCCCTCGACGACGACCTCCAGACCCGCTTCACGATCGCCATGATCAACGACAACGACGACGAGATCGCCGAGCTGCTGCGCAACGACCACTTCCTGCTCGGCCTCTCCGATGCCGGGGCCCACACCAGCCAGCTCTGCGACGCCAACTACGCGACCTTCCTGCTCCAGCACTGGTGGCGCGAGGTCGAGGCCATCAGCCTCGAGAAGGCGGTGTGGCGCCTCACCGGCCAGCCCGCCGAGGTCTACGGCCTCAGCGACCGGGGCCGCATCGCCCCCGGCCTGGCCGCCGACGTCGTGGTCTTCGACGCCGCCACCGTCGGCACGACCCGGGCCCGGCGCATCGCCGACTTCCCGGCCGGCGCCGACCGCCTGGTGGCCGACAGCACGGGCATCGCCCACGTCTGGGTCGGCGGCGCCCGCACCCGGCGCGACGGCGAGCAGCTCACCGGAGTCGGAGCGGGCACGCTCCTACGAGGAGGAACGGCATGACCATCACCGACCAGCTCCCTGTCCCCACCCCCGAACGCCTCGAGGAGCTCTACGAGCAGTGCTCGAACTGGGGCCGGTGGGGCGACGACGACGACCTCGGTGCCCTCAACCTGCTCACCCCCGAGCGCCGGGTCGCGGCGATGGCCTCGGTCCGCTCCGGGCTGTCGGTGAGCCTGGCCCACGACCTGCCGAAGGTGCCGTCGGTCGAGAACCCGTTCCCGTGCCACCACCACATGCTCGCCAGCGGTGACGCCCTCGACTCCAACGGCATACCCGGGTACGAGGCCACCCGTGACTACGTGGGCACCGATGTCCACGGCCTCGGGACCACCCACATCGACGCCCTCTGCCACATGTTCGTGCGGGGCCGCTCGTTCAACGGGGCGACCCCCGACACGGTCAAGAGCACCGGCGCCACCGCCAACACGATCATGGCGGCGGCCGGCGGCATCGTCGGGCGCGGCGTGCTCCTCGACGTGCCCCGCGCCCTCGGCCTGCCCCACCTGCCGGGCAACACCACGATCTCGCCCGACGACCTCGACCGGGCGTGCGCGGCGCAGGGCGTGCACGTGGGCGAGGGCGACCTCCTGCTGGTGGCCACCGGCCGCGACGCCCGGCGCACCGAGCAGCGGGGCCGGTTCGACCCGATCGGCGACGGCATGGCCGGCCTCCACGCCGAGTGCCTTCCGTGGCTCCACGAGCGCGGCGTGGCCCTGCTCGGCGGCGACGGGATCTCCGACCCGATGCCCGGTGTCGGCATCCACGAGTGGCCGTTCCCGATCCACCAGATCGGCATCACCCGCATCGGGCTCATGCTCATCGACAACCTTCGCCTCGACGACCTGCTCGACGCCTGCGGCCGGGCCGAGCGCTGGGAGTTCCTGCTCACCGTCGGGCCGCTGCGCATCCCCGGCGGCACCGGTTGCCCGGTCAACCCCATCGCGGTGCTGTGAGCCCCGAGCCCACCGACCGCACCCGCCTCGACGGCCGCGTCGCGCTGATCAGTGGTGGCGCGCGGGGCCAGGGCGAGGCCGAGGCCCGCCTGCTCGTCGCCCGAGGTGCCCGGGTGGCGCTCGGCGACGTCCTCGGCGACGAGGGCCGGGCCGTGGCGGCGTCGCTCGGCGCGTCGGCGGTGTTCGTCGACCTCGACGTCACCGATCCGGCCGGATGGGCCGCCGCGGTCTCGGCCACGCTCGACGCGTTCGGCGCCCTCGACGTGTTGGTGAACAACGCCGGCATCGTGCGGGCCGGGGCCATCGAGTCCGTGGCGGTCGACGACTTCATGGAGGCCGTCGCCGTGAACCAGCTCGGCTGCTTCCTCGGCATGCAGGCCGTGATCCCGACCATGAAGGCTGCCGGGCGGGGATCGATCGTGAACGTCTCCTCGATCGCCGGCCTGCAGGGCGTCGCCGGGGCGGTGCCCTACGTCGCCACCAAGTGGGCGATCCGGGGGATGACCAAGACCGCCGCCATCGAGCTCGGCCACGACGGCATCCGGGTGAACTCCGTGCACCCCGGCGTCATCGACACCCTGATGACCAACGACCCGCAGTTCGAGGCGGTCGACCGCCAGGCCGTCTTCGACGGCTTCCCCATCCCGCGCATCGGCGCCCCGGAGGAGGTGGCCGAGGTGGTCGCCTTCCTCGCCTCCGACGCCAGCTCCTACTGCACGGGTGCCGAGTTCATCGTCGACGGCGGCGCCGTCGCCGGACGGCCCCCGGCCATCCGCTGACCCCGGGAGACCCATGAGCGCCATCACCCCCATCCCCGCCGACGCCGAGCGCTTCGCCATGATCCAGTCGGCCCTCGGCACGGTCGCCCGCCGGGCCAAGGACGTCGAGCTCCACGAGGCGCTGGGCGCCCGCGTGGGTCAGCGCATGGAGGGCAGCTCCTACGGCACCCTGTCGCGGCTCGGGCTGGTGGAGCAGTGCACGGTGACCGAGCTCGCCGCCCTCCTCGGGCTCGAGATCTCCACGGTCTCGCGACGGGTCAAGGCGCTCGAGGACCGGGGCCTGGTCGAGCGCGAGACCAGCCCCACCGACCGCCGCGCCGCGTTGCTGCGCCTCACGCCCGAGGGCCGGGCCCTGTTCGAGAAGCTGTCGGCCAGCTGGCGCGGGATGCTGGAGGAGGTGCTCGACGGCTGGGACCCCTTCAGCATCGAGGTCTTCGCCGAGCTCTTCGCCCGCTTCGCCGATGCCCTCGAGGCCTACGCCGTCGAGACCACCGGCGCCAGGGTCTCGGTCGCAGCCACGTCGACGACCGCGACGGGGGCCTGAGCCGTGCACGACCTGCTCATCACCGGAGGTCTGGTCGTCGACGGAACTGGCGTGCCCGGCCGCCTCGCCGACGTCGCCGTCAGTGGCGGCCGCATCACCGCCATCGGGCGCCTGGCAGGAGAGGCAGCCACCCGGGTGATCGACGCCGAGGGCCTCGTCGTGGCGCCCGGCATCGTCGACGCCCACACCCACTACGACCCCCAGATCACCTGGGACCCGCTCTGCGACACCGCCGCGCTGCACGGCGTCACCACCGTGGCCGCCGGCAACTGCGGCTTCTCGGTGGCGCCCTGTCGCGCCGACGACCACGACTACGTCGCCCAGGTCTTCGCCCGGGTCGAGGGCATGGACCCGGCGGCGCTGGCCAACGTGGGCTGGGCCTTCGAGACCTTCGAGGAGTTCCTGGCGACCAGGCCCGGCACCCTCGGGGTCAACCTCGGCATGTACGTGGGGCACTCCGCCGTGCGCCGGTGGGTGATGGGCGACAGCTCCTACGAGCGGGCCGCCACCGATGCCGAGGTCGCCACCATGGCGGCCATGGTCACCGCGGCGATGGACGCCGGAGCCCTCGGGCTCTCGTCGTCGCACGCGCCGACGCACCTCGACATGGCCGACCGTCCGGTCCCGAGCCGCCTCTCCACCCGCGACGAGCTCCGGGCCCTCGCCGACGCGCAGGGCCGGCGGGCGCGGGGGAGCATCGCCTACGCCCCCGAGAGCGCGGTCGAGGGCATCGACGCCACCGACCGCGACCTGCTCATCGAGCTGGCCGCCCGTGCCGGCGTGCCCCTGATCACCCAGGGCCTCGGCGGCCGTTCGAAGGTCGACGCCCCCACCCAGGCGTGGGAGGAGTCACGGCGGTTCCTCGACCGCTCGGCCGCCGCGGGGTCGCCCGTCTACTCGCTGCTGATGACCCGCCCGCTGAACGGCCCTTTCACCGTGCTCGGCGGCACCTCCCGCTACGAGGGCGTGCCGTTGTGGAACGAGCTGATGGGGGCCGACGTCGCCACCAAGCGGCGCCTGCTCGCCGACCCCGACCATCGGGCCCGGCTGCGGTCGGCGATCGACGAGCCGAACCGTGACCCGGCGAAGGGCTCGACCCTCCCGCCCCCGTTCTGGGAGAGCCTCCGGGTGTCGAGCGGCCGCTCTCCCGAGGTGCAGGCCCAGCTCGGCCGCGGCATCGCCGCCATCGCCACCGACACCGGCCGCCACCCCGCCGACGTGCTGTTCGACCTCGCCCTGGCCGACGACCTGGAGACGGTCTTCCACTGGTCGAACGAGACCCCTGCCTGGCGGGAGCTGCTGAAGGACGTGCAGCTCCACCCGCAGATGATCGTGGGTGTCTCCGACGGTGGTGCCCACCTCGACCGCGACGATGGCCAGGAGTGGTCGACGCACTTCCTCGCCACGTGGTGGCGGGCCGAGCGGGTGTGGCGCCTCGAGGAGGCCGTGCGCCGCATCACGGCCATCCCCGCCGCGATCCTGGGGCTCCACGACCGCGGCCTGCTGGCCGTCGGGCGGGCCGCCGACATCTTCCTGTTCGACCCCGAGGCCGTCGACGTGGGCACGTGTCGCGAGGAGATCGACCCGTTCACCGGCGCGCCCCGGTTCCGAGCCGTGCCCAAGGGCATCGCCGCCACCATCGTCAACGGCAGCGTGGTGGTCGAGCGGGGTGAACGCACCGGGCTCGCCCCCGGCGTCGTGGTGTCGCCGTCATGAGGGAGACCCTCTTCCTCGGCAGCGGCCAGCACGAGGTGCGGGAGCTCGAGGGCGCCCTCGGCGCCGAGCTCGTCGCCGTGCCCGGCGGGGCCGACCACGCCATCGACTGGGGCTGGTCCGGGCCGCTCGAGGCCTGGCGGGCGACGGTCGAGTCGGGCCCGGCGGTGAGCCGGGTCGTCGTGGCGCCGTGGGCCGACGCGCCCGAGCAGGCCCCGCTCGTCGACCTCGACCTCGATGCCTGGCTGCTCCGCGCCGAGGTCGCCCTCGCTCGTTGGGTCGCCGCCCTGGGCGTGGCCAAGGTGCGCTGCGCCGACGGAGGCGTCATCGTCGCCGTGGTCGACCGCCCGGCCCCACTCGACTGCGCCGGCTGGGCGCCCGAGAGCGGCATCGCCGACGCCGTCGAGGCCCTGGTCCGGTCGCTCGCCCGGTCCGAGGGGCCTCGTGGGGTGCGGGTCAACGCCGTCACCACCCCGGCCCGTCTCACCCGTCGGCCGGTCGTCGACCCGCCGCCGCCACTCGCCAGCTTCCCGGGGACGGTCGGGCACGACGTGCTGGGCGCGGTGCGACTGCTGCTCTCGCCTGACGCGGCCGGGCTCACCGGCACCGTGCTGCACGCCGACGGCGGGAGGTCGTGGTGACGGCCGCCGACGCCAGGGTCGTCCTGGTCACAGGGGCCAGCGGAGGCGTGGGCCGCGGCATCGCCATCGCCTGCGGACAGGCGGGCTGGACGGTGTGGATCGCAGCGCGCCGGGAGGCCCAGGCCCTCGAGGTCGCGGCAGAGGTCGAGGCCGCCGGCGGCCAGGGCCGGGCCATCGTGTGCGACGTCGCCGACGCCGCCTCGGTCGCAGCCACCGTCGCCGCCGTGATCGAGCGCGACGGCCGGCTCGACGGAGTGGTCCACAACGCCACCAGCGGCCTCTCGCCCCGCCCCACCGACCTGTCCGACGTCGCCTTCACCGACGTGGGCGATCACGTGGCCGTGTCGCTGCGGGGCACCTACCTGCTCGCCGTCACCGCCCATCCGCACCTGAAGGCGACCGGCGGCTCCTACGTGGTCCTCACGTCGGAGGCCGGCTTCGAGGGCAAGTCCCGCCTGCCGATCTACGCCGCGGTCAAGGGCGCCCAGCGCGGTGTCGCCCGTTCGCTCGCCCGCGAGTGGGGTTCCGACGGCATCAGGGTCAACTGCATCGCCCCGTTGGCCTCGACGCCGGCGATGGAGCAGGCCTTCGCCCACGACCCGGCGATGTCGGACCGGGTGCTGGGCCGCAACCCCAGCGGGCGCCTCGGCGACGCGGTCGACGACATCGGCCCGGTCGTGCGCTTCCTGCTCTCCGACGACGCCTCGTACGTCAACGGCCTCACCCTGATGGCCGACGGCGGCGCCTGCCCCATCACCTGACCAGCCCGAGGACCAACGCGATGAGCATCAACTTCGACGACCTCGAATCCCGCCCCGGCTTCTTCGCCACCTCCAAGCCCAAGGAGGTGACGTTCCTGCCCGACCCCGAGCGGCGGCCCCGGCACTTCACCTTCATCTCCGTCGACGACCACCTGGTCGAGCCCCCGGAGATGTTCGAGGGCCGCGTGCCGGCCCGGTTCGCCGACCGAGCGCCCCGCGTGGAGCTCGACGAGGCCGGCATGGAGTACTGGAGCTACGACGGCGAGCGCCAGTACAAGGTGGGGCTCAACGCCGTGGTCGGCCGGCCCCGGAGCGAGCTCAGCTTCGAGCCGACCCGCTTCGACGAGATGCGCCGGGGGGCATGGGACATCCACGCCCGGATCCACGACATGGACCTCAACGGCGTCTACGCGTCGCTCAACTTCCCGTCGTCGCTCGCCGGGTTCGCCGGCCAGCGCTTCCAGCTCGGCGTGTCCGATCCCGACCTGGCCCTCGCCGTGGTGCGGGCGGCCAACGACTGGCACCTCGAGGCGTGGGCCGGGGCCTACCCCGACCGCATCATCCCGGTGCAGCTCCCGTGGCTGCTCGACCCGGTCGTCGCGGCCGCCGAGATCCGGGCCAACGCCGAGCGGGGCTTCCGTGCGGTGACCTTCCCCGAGCTGCCCGAGCGCCTCGGCCTGCCGTCGCTGCACACCGGGTACTGGGACCCGTTCATGGCCGCCTGCGCGGAGACCGGCACGGTCGTGTGCCTCCACGTGGGCTCGTCGTCGAGCGCACCCATGACCTCGTCCGACGCCCCGGCCGACACCATCGGCGTGCTCTTCTTCGGATGGGCGATGTTCGCGGCCGTCGACTGGCTCTACTCCAAGCTCCCCGTGCGGTTCCCGGACCTCAAGATCTGCCTCTCCGAAGGTGGGATCGGCTGGGTGCCGGGGCTCATGGACCGCCTCGACCACGTGGGCCGCTACCAGGAGATGTACGGCACCTGGGTCGACATCGACCTCACCCCGCGCGAGGTGCTGGCCCGCAACTTCTGGTTCTGCACAATCGACGACCCCTCGGGCCTCGAGCTGCGCCACCGCATCGGCGTCGACCACCTGCTGCTCGAGTCCGACTACCCCCACCAGGACGGCACGTGGCCCGACACCCAGGAGGTGCTGTTCGAGCAGATCGGCCACTTCCCGGCCGACGAGGTGCGCAAGATCACCTGGGAGAACGCGTCGAAGCTCTTCCAGTTCCCCGTCCCCGAGGCCGTGCAGGCCGACCCCGAGGCGTACTGAGGCGACCATGAGCGACGACCCGATGACGCCGGACGCGGTGACACTCGACGCGGTGACACTCGATGACGTCCGCTTCCGCATCGCCGCAGGGCGCCGCATCCTCTTCCGGGAGGGGTGCGACTCCAACGTCGGTGGCCACATCAGCGCCCGGGCCGAGGAGGGCGACGGCTTCTGGGTCACCGGCTTCGAGTACCTCGACCAGACGCTGCCCGGTGACGTCGCCAAGCTCGACTTCGACCTGAGCCCGCTCGTCGGGGCCCACGAGCTGTCGCCCGCGGTGAACTTCCACGCGCTGATCTACCGGCGCCGGCCCGACGTGAACGCCATCGTGCACATCCACTCCCACCACCTCTCGGTGCTCTCGTCGATCGAGGGCCAGACGGTCGGGATGTACAACGTGATCTCGGTGCTGTTCCACGACGAGCAGGCCACCTACCTCGACGACGGGGTGAAGCCCCACACCGACGTGGTCGACGCCCTGGGGGCCGACAAGCACGTGGTGCTGATGAAGAACCACGGCGCCATCGTGGCGTCGGACTCGGTCGAGAACGCGGTGATCGAGGCGCTCACCCTGGAGAAGGCGGCGCAGTACCACCTCGAGTGCGTGGCGGCCGGAGGCACCGAGATCGCCGAGGCCGAGGTGCGTGGCGGCAAGGCCATGTACCGCAGGCACTACCTGCCCCAGATGTGGCGGGCGAACCTTGCTCGCATCCGCGCCACCGACCCCGACCTCTTCGCCACCCTCGCCCACTGAACGGCCTGGGTACGCCGGTCCGGTCTCCCCGTTCTGGTGGAGATCTGCCCCCGGATTCGGGGGGTGGATCTCCACCAGAGCGGCGGTGGGGCGGAGTCCCCGGGTCAGACGGCCGAGGGCGACGAGGTGGCGCTCTGGGGCCAGATGAGCAGCTGCCCGTGGGCGGAGTCGTAGCCGACGACGTTGGCGAAGAAGAACGCCACGCCGGTGTTGAACGCGGTGGCCGAGCCGAGGCCGGTGTTCGGTGCGACCAGGTCGTCAGAAGGGGACGTGCCGGCGGTGAACGACCACAGCGGGGCACCTCCCTGGCCGGCTGTCACCGTGACCTTCGAGCCGCTCGTCACCGTGTCGCCGGTGACCGGCAGGCCGGGGATCTGCGAGGGCGTGACCTGCGTGTCCGACATCCCGATGTCGAGGTCGGTGGGGCCGCATCCCGAGGCGCTTCCGATCGTCCAGCACAGCTGCACGTCCTTGGCCCACGCGGTGGCCCCGTTCGGGTAGGTCGGCGAGGTCGAGGCCACCAGCGGCACCGACACGGCACCGCTCGGCGCGGACACGGGGCCCACGACCAGCGAACCGGCGCCGGTGCCCGAGGCGGGGAGCTCGACGGTGAAGCCCTGGTCGTAGGGCGCCGCCACCTGGAGCAGGGGGCTGTAGCCCGGCGAGGCCGGGCTCGGACCGTCGGAGAGGCCGATGCCGATGATGCCCTGCACCCCCGAGCCGAAGGCGTCCTGCACCGAGCACGGCGCGGCCTTGCCGGAGTCGGTGTCGCACTGGGCGCTCTGGACGCTGACCACGGCGATCGGCGCGGTCGTCGAGAGGGCGCCCATGGTGACGGTGGCCTGAGCCACCACTCCGTCCATGGCGGTCCCGACGTAGCCCACCTGCGTCGTCTGGGTCGTCGTCTGGGCGTCGGGCCCGAGGGCGGAGGCCGCCACCACGACCCCGGAGGAGCCCGTGTCGAGGAGCATCGGGACGGGAGCCCCGCCACCGACCGAGGCCTGCACGACCACCTCGGCGGCGCCCGACGAGCCCCGCTCCACCTGCAGGGGGATGGTGACGGTCTGACCGGGGGAGCCCGCCGAGGCCGCGGTGGTGGAGGTGGCTCCGGATCCGGACGTGGTCGTTGTCGTGTCGGCCTCGCCCTTGGTCGAGCCGCAACCGGCCCCGACCAGGGCGACCCCCGCGAGGAGGGCGACGGCAGCCAGCCGCGATCGTCGAAGGTCGGTCGTCACGGTCCCGCTCCTCGGAGTCCCGGGCGCACGTGCGCCCGGGAACGTATCGACCCCGTCGTCTGCCGTCTTGATGGACCGATCGGCCCATCGGGGGGGGTCAGCCGAGGAGGGCGTCGAGGGCGGTGAGGTCGTCGGGCGAGGGGGTCCACGCCCCGGCGAGGGTGTTGGCCTTCATCTGCGCCGCCGACGTTGCGCCGGCGATCACCGAGGCCACGGCTGGCCGGGCGGCGAGGCCGCCGATCGCCACCTCGAGCAGGCTGAGGCCGCGCTGGGCGGCGTAGTCCTCGATGCCCTCGACCACGTCGAAGTTGGCGTCGGAGAGCAGGTGGTTCATGCCCCACGCCGCGATCCGGCCACCTTCGGGCGCGGGGTCACCGCGGTGGTACTTGCCGGTGAGCAGGCCGCTGGCGAGCGGGAAGTAGGGCAGCAGCCCGAGCCCGAACCGCTCGCAGGCGGGCACGACCTCGGCCTCGGCCTGGCGCTCGATGAGGTTGTAGTGGTTCTGGGCGCTGACGAAGTGCTCGAGGCCGCCGGTCTCGGCGGTCCAGGCCGCGTCGGCGATCTGCCAACCGGCGAAGTTGGAGTGGCCGATGTAGCGCACGAGGCCCTCGTGCACGAGGTCGCTCAGCACGCCGAGCGTCTCCTCGATCGGCGTGTGCGGATCGGGGTAGTGGATCTGGTAGAGATCGATCCAGTCGGTGTCGAGTCGCTCGAGCGAGCGCTCGACCGCCTTGCGGATGTACCGGCGCCCGCCGCGGGCACCCCAGTCGGGGCCGTTGGCCCCACGGAGGTCGCTGCCGAACTTGGTGGCGATCACGACCTGGTCGCGCCGCGACCCGAGGGCCTTGGCCAGCATGACCTCGGACTCGCCGTAGGAGTCGGAGGTGTCGAAGAGGGTGACCCCCTCCTCGATGGCGGCGTCGACCACCGCCTGGGTGGCCTCCTGGTCGATGCGCATGCCGAAGTTGTTGCAGCCGAGGCCCACGACGGAGACCGCCAGGCCGGAGCCGCCGAGGCGGCGGTAGGTCATCTCGCTCATGGCGCCATCATGCACGGTCCGGGCGCCCGCCGCGCCCGGGCCGTCAGCGCGCGGTCAGCTGCTCGACCATCTGGCCCACGGCGATGAGCAGGTCCTCGCGACCCGGTGCCGCCACCAGCTGCAACCCGACGGGGAGACCGTCCACCCAGCCGCAGGGCACGGTGACGGCGGGGAACCCGACGAAGCTCCACGGGATGGCGTTGCGGGCCAGGCGCATCAGGTAGGCGGCGAAGTCCTCCACGGGAGGGGCCACCACCGGCACCGTGGGCATGGCCAGCAGGTCGTGGCCGCGGAACTCGGCGAGCATCGCCTCGGTCAGGTCCTGGCGGAGGCGCTGGGCCTGGAGGTAGTCGAGGGCGGCCACCGACTCGGCCTCTTCGAGCTGCTCGGCGACCTCCTCCCAGTAGAGAGCGCGGTCGAGGCCGAAGCTGCGGTGCTGGGTGCTCGCCTCGCAGCGGCTCACCAGCAGCCCGGCCGCGTTGGCGACGTCGAGGTCGCCGGAGTGGGGCCGATGGGCGGGCAGGACCGTGCAGCCGGCGGCGACGAGGGCGCCGAGGGCGGCTTCAACCTCGGCGGCGACCTCGGGGTCGGCCTCGTCGAAGGCCACGCCCACCGTGCCGATCCGCAACCGGGTGACGTCGACGGCGGCGGCGTGGGCGAGCCAGCCGCCCGGCCCCGGGGGCGGGCCGAGGGCGTCGAGCATCGTGGCGGCGTCGGCGACCGTCGCGGCCATGGGTGCGGCGTGGTCCATGGTCCACGAGAGGGTGACGATGCCCGCGGTGGGCACCCGTCCGTAGGTGGGCTTCAGCCCGACCAGGGCACAGAGGGCAGCGGGCACCCGGATCGACGCACGGGTGTCCGTGCCGAGCGAGGCCAGGCCCATGCCGGTGGCGACCCCGACGGCCGAGCCACCGCTCGAGCCGCCGGCGAGGCGGGTGGGGTCGTGGGGGTTGCGGCACTGCGGCGACGTGACGCCCAGCGCGAACTCGTGGGTCGCGGCCTTGCCGATGATCACGACGCCGCCCCGACGCAGCCGGGCCACCGACTCGGCGTCGTGGGCGGGGCGGTCGGCGTAGGTGAGCGAGCCGGCGCGGGTGGTGAGGCCGGCGACGTCGATGACGTCCTTCACCGTGATCGGGATGCCGTGGAGGCGGCTGCGCACCGTGCCCGCCCGCCGTTCGGCGTCGAGCGCGTCGGCGGTGGCGAGGGCCGCCTCGAGGTCGTGGTCGGCCATCCCCACCAGCTCGGCGTCGAGCTCGTCGATGACGGCGAAGGACCGCTCGACCAGCTCGCGGCTGGTGATCCTCCCGGCCGCCATGTCGTCGGCCGCGTGCTGGATCGGGCCGTCCGGGTCGATGACCGGATGGTCGGGGTCCGCGGACGTCGGGGCGGTGGAGCCCGGGACGACGAGGTCGAAGGCCGGATGCTGGCGCCGGGACACGAGGGGCGTGGTGCGGACCACGGCGAGCGCGTCGTCGAACGATGTACGGGCGATGCTGCCCTGGGGACGGGTCATGCGCCGAGCGCCGCCAGGAGGGCGCCCGAGGTGGCGACGGCTCCGAACACGCCACCCTGCATGGTGACCATCTTGAGCGCGGCCTCGTAGTTGCCCACGTCGGTGGCGCCGGTGCAGTCGCTCAGTAGCAGGCACTCGTAGCCGCGGTCGTTGGCGTCGCGCATCGTGGTGTGCACGCACACATCGGTCGTGATGCCGGTGAACACCAGGTGGGTGATGCCCGCGGTGCGCAGCAGGAGGTCGAGGTCGGTCGCGTAGAACGAGCCCTTCCCCGGCTTGTCGATGATGAGCTCGCCCTCGAGCGGCGCCACCTCGGGGACGATGTCCCAGCCGGGCTCTCCCCGGACGAGGATGCGCCCGCACGGGCCGGCGTCGCCGATCCCGGCACCGATGCGCTGAGACCGCCACAGCTTGTTGGGCGGGCAGTCGGAGAGGTCGGGGCGATGGCCCTCACGGGTGTGGACGATGGTCCACCCGAGGGCACGGGCGGCGGCGAGCACCTTGGTGGTGGGCTCCAGGCCGGCGCGGGTGAGGTTCAGGTCGTAGCCCATGGCGTCGACGTAGCCGCCGGGCCCGCAGAAGTCGGTCTGCCAGTCGATGTTGACCAGCGCCGTGCGGGCGGGGTCGATCGAGCCGTCGTAGGGCCAGGGGTACGGGTCGGCGTCGACGGTGCCGGTCATCGGTGCTCCTCGGGAGGGTCGGAGATCGTGGATGGGGGATCAGTGGGGGTGACGCCGCGGCCGAGCGCGTCGAGGACGGCGGGGGTGGTGCCGAGCGCACCGAAGATGCCGCCGGACATGGTCACGCTCGAGAGGGCGTGGGCCCCGAGGTCGGGGTCGGCGAAGGCGCAGGCGTCGGTGACGACGAGGCACTCGTAGCCCCGGTCGTTGGCGCCTCTGAGGGTCGTGTCGAGGGTGAGCTCGGCGCAGAAGCCGCCGAGCAGGAGGTGGTCGCGGCCCAGGCCGCGGAGCAGTCCGTCGAGCTCGGAGCCGTGGAAGCCGTTGAGCCCGGTGGTGTCGACGACGTGGTCGGCGTCCCAGCCCCCGAGGCACACGGGCCAACCGTCGGAGCCGACCTCGGGGAGGTGAGGACGACGGCCGTTGGCGGCGAGGACGGGGGAGAGGCCGTGGCGCAGGGCCACGACCACGCCGCCCCGGCGCCGGACCTCGGTCCCCAGCAGGGAGAGGGCGGCCAGGGCTTCGGCAGCGTGGGCGGAGCGGGCCACCCAGTGGGGCTGCGCTCCAGCCACGACCAGTGCCGTGCGATCGCCGTCGAGGACGCCGTCGTAGGGCCAGGGGTAGGGGTCGGTGTCAGGGACGTGGGCCATGGTCGATCCGTGTCGGGTCATGTCGTGGGGGTGTCACGTCGTCGTGTGAGGTCGGGTCGTCGTGTCGGGGTCACGTCGGGTTGCATCGGTCCGGGTGGGTGGAGGGAGGGCGCCGGGGGACGCCCTCCCTCACACTCAGCTCTTGGGGATGTCGCCGACGACGCCCTTCACGAAGACGGTGTTGAACTCTTCGATGGCGGCGTAGTCCGGCACGGTGCCGGCGGCCACGATGACCGTGCCGTCCTGGGCGTACACCGGGCCCTTGAACGGCGAGCCCGTGGTGGAGATGTCCGTCTTGGCGGCCGCGATGAGCGCCTCGGTCTCCGGGGTGATCATCGAGCCGTACTTCGACTGGACGAACGGGTTCTCACCGGTCTTGTAGCCGACCCGGTAGTTGGCGTTGTACTTGCTGCCGGTGAAGTCACCGGCGACCGACGTCTTGACGATGTCGATGTACATGTCGTCCCACTTCCACTCCGAGCCGGTGACCCAGCCCTTGGGAGCGAGCGACGAGGCGTCGGCGTGGTAGCCGACGACCATCTTGCCGTCGGCCTCGGCGGCCTTGGTGATGGTGCCCGTGCAGTCCTGGTGCTGGGTGATCACGTCGACGCCCTGCCCGAAGAGGCTGGCGGCGGCATCGGCCTGCTTGCCGGGATCACACCAGTTCGAGGTGCTCACGGTGATGACCTCGATGTCGGGGTTCACCGACTGGGCGCCGAGGGTGAAGGCGTTGATGTTCGAGATCGTCTGGGGGATCGGGAAGGCGTAGACGTAGCCGAGCTTGTTGGTCTTGGTGCTCTTCCCGGCGGCGATGCCGGCCAGGTAGACCGGCTCGTACACCGTGCCGAAGTAGGTGCCCGTGTTGGGCAGGATGTCGCCCTTGATGAAGTTGCCCTGCTGCACCACGACGACGTCGGGGTTGGCCTCGGCGATCTTGATCGCCGGGTCGAGGTGGCCGTAGCTGGTGGCGAAGATGATCTTGGCGCCGTCGTCGATCATCGACTGCATGATGCGGGTGGCGTTGTCGTCCTCGGGCACGTTCTCGGCGGTCAGGACCTCCATGTCGGGGAAGGCCTCGGCGACGGCCTGGGAGCCCTCGTAGGCGGCCTGGTTGTAGCCGTAGTCGTCCTTCGGGCCGACGAAGATGAAGCCGACCTTCGAGGCGTCCTTGCCGGGCTGGACGTCACTCGACGACGATCCGGTGCCGCTCGATCCTTCCTCCGAGCTCGTGGTGCTGCTGCCGCACGCCACGGCCACCAGGGCCAGCAGCGCGAGCAGAGCCGCTGCGATCCAACGTCTGCGCATGTGTTTCCTTTCGAGGGAACCATCTGGGGGTGTCTGCGCCGGGGTTGGCGCGGCCGGGATCACTGCTCGGGTGCGGCGCCGTCCGGCGCGCCGCCCTCGTCCGTCCCGGCTAGCGGACGGAGGCTTCGAAGACCTTCTGGAGCTCCTCGGGGGCGTCGGCCGCCCGGCGGCGGCCGAGCAGGACGAGCACCACCAGCGTGAGCACGTACGGGATCACGTCGAGGGCGAACTGGTTGATGCTGTAGCCGTTGGCCTGCAGCACGGGGGAGAGGGCCAGGGCGGCGCCGAACAGGTACGACCCGGCGGCCACCTTGAAGGGCTGGCGGGCGGCGAAGATCACCACCGCCACGGCGATGAAGCCCCGACCCTGGACCATGTTCTCGAACCAGGCGTTGGCGTAGGCGATCGAGAGCTGGGCGCCGCCGACCCCGGCGAGGAACCCGCCCGCGATCACCGCGGCGTACCGGATGGGCACGAGGCGGTGGCCGTAGGTGGTGAGCACCTCGGAGCGCTCACCGGCGGCCCGCAACAGCACGCCCCACCGGCTGCGGAAGATGAACCACCACAGCGCCGGGACCAGTGCGTAGGAGACGTAGGTGAGTGGGTCCTGGTCGAAGAAGATGTCGCCGAGCCACGGGATGCTCGACAGCCCGGGGATGGCGATCGGTTCGAAGCCGTTGACGTCGGCCTTCACGTACGACGCCCCGAAGAGCGAGGTGATGCCGAGCCCGAGGAACAGCACCACGAGGCCCGTGGCGAGCTGGTTCGAGCGCCGGTTGATCACGAAGAAGGCGTGCACGGCGGCGAGGGCGGCCCCGGCCAGGGCCCCGGCGAGGGCTCCGACCCAGGGGTTGCCGCTCGCCGAGGTGGCGGCGACGGCGGCGAGCGCACCGCAGAGCATCGATCCCTCGATGCCGAGGTTCACGACCCCGCCCCGCTCGCTCACGGTCTCGCCGAGGCCGGCGTAGAGGATGGTCGTGCCGCCGCGGACTGCGCCGGTGAGGACCTCGAGGAGGATCACGCCGCCACCGCCTTGCGCTTGCCGAGGCCGAACATGGCCAGCAGCACGAGGGCGATGAGGATGTTGACCGAGGCGGCCGGGAGGCCGGAGTCGATCTGGAGGCTGTCACCGCCGATGGCGATGGCCGACAGCAGCACCGCCGACCCGGCGACGGCGATGGGCCGGTGCCCGGCCAGCCACGAGGCCAGGAAGCCGAGGTAGCCGTAGGTGGCGCAGAACCCGGGGCGCAGCTTGAACTCGGTGCCCGCGTACTGGGCGAACCCACCGAGGCCGGCGAGCGCCCCGCCGACCAGCATGGCGCTGAGGAGGAGGAGCCCCACGCTCATGCCGGCACGGCGGGCCGCTTCCTGGTTCCCACCGGTGACCCGGAGACGGAACCCCCACGAGGTCTTCTTGAGGACGAACCAGCAGACGACGGCGAGGGCGACGGCGATGAGGATGCCGACGTGGACCCGGCTGTCACCGATGACGGGGAGGCGGGCGGCCTTGGCCAGGATCGGCGTGGTCGGCTGGCCGGAGCCCTTCTGGTCCTTCCACGGCGAGTAGATCAGGAAGCCGAGCAGGTCGATGGCGATGTAGTTGAGCAACAGCGTCGACACCGCCTCGTTGATGTCGACCCACAGCCGCAGCACGGCGGCGATGGCGGCCCAGGCCGCACCGGCCGCCGCACCGGCGAGGATCATG
Organism: Acidimicrobiales bacterium; assembly: GCA_965279255.1. Lineage (GTDB taxonomy): Bacteria > Actinomycetota > Acidimicrobiia > Acidimicrobiales > Acidimicrobilacustridaceae > CAMFLJ01. The sequence continues at coordinate 1,459,862 of OZ257146.1, read as the reverse complement.
AGCAGCATCACCAGCCACCCCGGCTTGCCGCCGCCCATGGCGAGGGCGACACCGGCGGCGGCCACGCCGCCGACGATGAGCTGGCCCTCGCCGCCGACGTTGATGAGGCCGGCCCTTGCGGGGATCGCCACGGCGAGGCCAGCCAGCATGATCGGCGTCGCCCGGATGAAGATCTCGCCGATCTGCTTCGGCGAGCGGAAGATCGAGTGGATCATGTCGGCGTAGGCCGTGATCGGGTTGACGCCCTTCACGATCATGAAGATCGAGAACACCGCCGCCGCGATCACCAGGGCCATGGCGAAGCGCAGCACCGAGTTCCCGCTGCGGAAGAACCAGGTCGGTCCGGCGACCTCGTCAGGCGGTGCCGGCACCGGGGGGTCATCGAGCCCCGGGTACTCCGGGGTGATGGCGTCGGTCGGGACGGTCATGCCGCACCTCGCTCTGCGTCGTCGATCTCGGAGTCGGTGTGGCCCGCCAGCATCAGCTGGCCGACCTCGTAGCGGTCGGCGTCGCGGGGGTCGGCGATGCCGACGACAGCCCCGTGGTGGACCACCGCGATGCGGTCGGAGAGCTCGAACAGCTCGTCGAGGTCCTCGGAGATGAGGAGCACGCCCGCTCCGGAGGCCCGCTGTTCGAGCAGCAGCTCCTGGGTGCGGCGCGTCGAGGCGATGTCGAGGCCCCGGCTGGGGTAGGCGGCGACCACCAGCGGCGCCGGCGACCCGAGGGCCCGCACGAGCATCACCCGCTGGATGTTCCCGCCGGAGAGGGTGGACACGATCCGCTGGGGCGCGGCGACCCGCAGGCCGGTGCGCTCGTCGAGCTCCTCGAGGTGCTTCTCCGCCTTCTTCCAGTCGAGGCCCAGGCCCTTGCGGAACGGGCGCAGGTCGTCGAGGGCCACGTGCTCGACGACCGAGAGGCCGGGGACCACGGCATCGGTGATGGGGTCCTCGGGGACGGCGGCGGCGCCTTCGGCCCGGGCCACCCGGGGGGTCAGGTGCTTGGCGCTCTGGCCGGCGATCGTGACGGTGCCCGAGTCGGGGGTCTTGAGCCCGAGGGCGACCTCGTAGAGCTCCTTCTGGCCGTTGCCGGCCACGCCGGCGATGCCGACGAGTTCGCCCGCGCGCACCTCGAGGTCGACGGCGTCGAGGAGGGGCCGCGAGCCCTTCTGCTTGAGGGTGACGCCCTTCAGGGCGAGGGCCGGGGTGGCGTCGTCGGGGACGGCGACCCGCTCGCTCGGCAAGGCCGGCACGCTGCGCCCGACCATGGCCTCGATGAGCTCGGTGTCGCTGAGGTCGTTCGGGGGCACCGACCCGAGGATGAGCTTGCCGCCGCGCAGGATGGTGCAGCGGTCGGCCACGGCCCGGGCCTCGCGGAGCTTGTGGGTGATGATCACCACGGAGAGCCCGCCGGCCCGCAGCTGGTCGAGGCCCTCGAAGAGGTGGTCGACCTCCTGGGGGGCGAGCACGCTGGTCGGCTCGTCGAGGATCACCAGGCGGGCCCCGGTGAGCAGGACCTTCAGGATCTCGACCCGCTGGCGCTCGCCGATGGAGAGGTCCCGTACCGTCGCGCCGGGGTCGACCTGGAGGCCGAACCGCTCCGACGCCTCCCGGATGCGGGCGGACAGCTCCTTGCGCTTGAGGCGGAGGCCCTTGAGCGGGAGGGCGAGGGAGATGTTGTCGACGACGGTCAGGGCCGGCACGAGGCGCAGGTCCTGGAAGACCATGCCGATCCCCAGGTCGCGGGCGATGCCGGGGGAATCGATCACCACGGGGGTGCCGTCGACGACGATCTCGCCCTCGTCGGCGGGGTGGACGCCGTACACGACCTTCATGAGCGTGCTCTTGCCGGCTCCGTTCTCGCCGAGCACGGCGTGGATCTCACCCGCGACCAGGTCGAGGTCGACCGAGTCGTTGGCGGTCACCTCGCCGAAGCGTCGGGTGATCCCTCTCGCCACCAGCAGCTGCGCCGCCCCCGTCGTCGTCTCCGACGGTGGCGATGCGGTGGTGGTCATGGGTGCACTTGCGTCCACGTCCCGCTCCCTGTTCTTCCTGGTCGATGCCTGTCCTGGACTGCCCCTGCACCTGCACCTGCACGCCCGCCCTGCACTGCCTGTCCTGCACCCGAGCCGCCGTCTGGGTCCGCCGCCGACCGGTCGTCGCCGCTCAGGCCTTCGGTGCCGACTCGGGCCGCACGCCCGCCATGCGGGCGACGGCCTTGGTCACGCGTTCCTCGACCACCGCGGCCGAGCTGTCGATGTGGACGATCAGCTGCCGCTCGGCCTCGGCGATGTCGCCGGCGAGCACCGCGTCGACGAGCGCCACGTGCTCCCGGATCGTGCGCCCCACCCGGTCGGTCACCAGGAAGTCCTGCATGCGGACGATGCGGATGCGCTCGTTGATCTGGCGGAGGATGTCCACCAGCATCGGGTTGCCGGCGGTCGCCGCGAGGGTGAGGTGGAACGCCTCGTCGAGCAGCACGAACCCGGGCTCGGCCTCGGGCTCCTCGTGGGTCAGCTCCACCCACTCGGCCCGCAGGGCCTCGAGGCGCCCGATGTCGTGGGTGGTGCCGAGGCGGAGCGGCCGGCGCAGGGCCTGCAGCTCGAGCCCGACCCGCACCTCGTAGAGCTGGCGCATCCCGGTCACGTCCGGCACGACGGGAAGGAACCCGCCGTCCGGAGCCCGCACCACCAGGCCCTCCACCTCGAGGCGCGACAGCGCCTCTCGGATCGGTGTCCGGGACACGCCGACCAGCGCGGCGAGGCGCTCCTCACCGAGCCGGACGTTGAGCGGGAACTCACCGAGGAGGAGCCGGTTCTTCAGGTCGGCGTAGGCCAACTGGGCTCGGCTCGGTGTGTGCCGCTCTGGATGCTGCGCTGTATACACGCAGGTCAACCTATGGATCGGCCATTTCCCGCCGGTGTCCCGGAGGTTGCTGCTCCGACACGGATGCCTGACGCGCCGCTGACTGCGACCTGCACCAGAGCTGGCTCAGATCGGTGCGGAAACCGCCACGTCGTGAGCCACCTTCGGGAGGGAAGGGGTCGGGTCAGTCGATCATGGAGACGTGGGCGTGCACGACGCGCCAGCCCCGGGGCGTGCGGGCCCACACCTGGGACTGACGGCCACGGCCCGGTCGCTCACCGTTGGCGAACTCGAGGGTCACCACCGCGAGGTCCTCGCCGTGGGCGACGACGGTCGTGCGCACGTGGCGGCGGTCCGCGGGCACCGGTGCGGTGGTGCGGCGCCACGCCGCGATCTCGTCGGGGCCGTACTGGCACTCCGCGATGCCGAAGCGCACGACGGCGGGGTCGTCCCAGAACCAGGCGTCCATGGCGTCGACGTCGTTGGCGACCAACGCCTGCTCATAGGCCTCGAAGCAGGCCCGCACCTCGTCCGCCGTGCCCTGCCCGGGACCGTCTCCGTCGACCACTGCCACCTCCACCGGTTCGAGGGCCGGAGCGTAGGCCGCAGGGTGAGGTGGTCGGCACGGGCTTCGCCCGACGGTGCGCGCGACCGGTGCGGTGACGACCCCCTATCGTTCGGTGCCGATCGCCCTCGACCTCCAGAGTTGGAGAACCCCGTGCCACCGATCCCCGTCGACGAGTACCCGCTCCACCAGGCCCCCCTCTCGCTGGCTCAGCCCGTGAGCAGCGACCGCAACTTCTACGACCGCTGCTACATCAACGCCCACGACCGCACCGGCGAGGTGTTCCTCATCACCGGGCTCGGCGTGTACCCGAACCTCGGCGTGATCGACGCCTTCGCCTGCGCCCGCCGCGGCGATCTGCAGCACTCGGTGCGCATGTCCGACGCGCTCGGCGACGACCGCATGGACCAGTCGGTGGGCCCCTACCGCATCGAGGTGGTCAAGCCCCTCGAGGAGCTCCGCGTGATCTGCGACGCCGCCGACCACGGCCTCGCCTTCGACCTCCACTGGCGCGGCTCGTACCCCGCGGTCGAGGAGTCCCCCCACGTCATGCGCGCCGGTGGCCGCGTGATCCTCGACGCCCAGCGCTTCGCCCAGGTCGGCACCTGGGAGGGCACGCTCAACGTGGCGGGCGAGGACTTCACCGTCACCCCTGACCAGTGGGTGGGCACCCGCGACCGCTCCTGGGGCATCCGACCCGTCGGCGAGCCAGAGCCGGCCGGCCGCGCCGCCGCCGAGCCGAACCCCGACTACGGGTTCTTCTGGTGCTACTTCCCGCTGCGCTTCGACGACTTCGCCCTGATCTTCATCGCCCAGGAGACCGCCGAGGGCTTCCGCTTCCTCAACGACGCCCTGCGGGTGTGGCCCGAGGGCGACCCGCGCGGCGTCGAGACGCTGGGCTACCCGCGCTACGAGATGCACTACCGCTCCGGCACGCGCATCCCGACCGGTGCCACCGTCACCGCCACCAACCCCGACGGCTCACCGCTCGTCGTCGAGATCGAGAGCCTGGGCCATGTCGCCCTGTCCGCCGGCTGCGGCTACGGGGCCGACCCGCAGTGGACCCACGGCCAGTGGCGGGGCCGCGACTGGGTCGAGGGCGCGGTCTATGACCTGAATGACCCGGCCAACGCCATGGCCACCTCGTTCGGGATGCTCGACCACGTCGGCCGGGCCACCGTCGACGGCCAGGTCGGGTACGGCCTGTTCGAGCACGCCTCGATCGGGCGCCACGACCCCTCCGGCTTCGCCGACTTCGGCGCCGTCGCCCCCTGATCCGCCCCCGGCCCTCAGTGGCTCACCTGATCAGGTCATGCCTGACGACGTGAGCCACTGAGGGTCGGGCCGGTCTCGGTGGCTCACCTGATCAGGTCATGCCTGACGACGTGAGCCACTGAGGAGATCAGGCCGGGGGGAGGAGGCCGAGGTTGGCGCGGGCCCGTTCGAGCACCGGGCCGGCCACCGAGCGGGCCTTCTCGGCCCCTCTGGCCAGGATCGCCGCGGTGCCCGCGGGGTCGGCCTCGAGCTCGGCGAAGCGCTCCTGCACCGGCCGCAGCGCCTCGACCACGGCCTCGGCAGTGGCCGACTTGAGGTCGCCGTAGCGGGTGTACTCGTCGGCCAGGGCCGACGGGTCGGCACCGGTGCACGCGCCGAGGATCGACAGCAGGTTCGACACGCCGGGCTTGGACTCGGGGTCGAAGCGGACCTCGTCGTCGTTGTCGGTGACGGCCCGCTTGATCTTCTTGGCCACCGAGGCGAGGTCGTCGAGCACGAGGATCGTGCCCTGCGGGGAGTCCTCGGACTTCGACATCTTCCGCGTCGGGTGCTGCAGGTCCATCACCCGGGCCCCGGCGGCGGGGAAGGTGGCCTTCGGCACCACGAACGTGTCGCCGTAGCGGTGGTTGAACCGGATGGCCAGGTCGCGGGCGAGCTCGACGTGTTGGCGCTGGTCGTCGCCGACCGGCACCTCGTCGGTGTCGTAGAGGAGGATGTCGGCCGCCATCAGCGCCGGGTAGGTGAACAGCCCCGCCGACACGAAGTCGGCGCCGTCGCTCTTGTCCTTGAACTGGGTCATGCGCCGCAGCTCACCGAAGGCGGCGGTGCACTCGAGGATCCACGACAGCTCGGCGTGCTCGGGCACGTGGCTCTGCACGAAGAGGGTGGAGCGCTCGGGGTCGATGCCGACGGCGAGCAGCAGCTGGGCCAGCTGGAGGGTGCGCTGGCGCAGCTCGGCCGGCTCCTGGGGCACGGTGAGGGCGTGCAGGTCGACGACGCAGAAGATGGTGTCGGCGTCGTCCTGCTCGACGACCCATCGCCGCAGGGCACCGAGGAGGTTGCCGAGCTGGACCGGGCCGGTGGGCTTGATGCCCGAGAACACACGCGTCATGGCGGGGGATCGTAGAGGTCGACCCGCGGTGTCCCCGAAACGGTTACCCCGCCGGGACGGTCGACGCCGTCGACGAGGAGCTCACCGTCACCGAGCACCTGGCGTACAGCCCGTTCAGCACGTCGCCGCGCTGGACGGCGAGGTCACCGGTCTGCGGAGCCGACCCGATGACGACGAGGCCGACCAGCAGGGCCTGGCGCTGCACGTCGTCGAGGGCCTGCACGGCGGTGGTCAGGCACGCCACCTGGGCGCCCAACTTGGTGGTGTCGGCCGGGGGCACCGCGGCCGTGATGCGCCCGGCGACGGCCTGGGCCCACTGGTCGGGGGTGATGCAGGCGGTGAGGACCCCGTAGAGCGCCTCGCGCTCCTTGGCGCTCAGCTCCTTGGTCGAGGTCAGCGCCTTGCGGGCGGCGCCCTCGGAGCCCAGCTTCTCCTCCAGGCAGGCCTTGGCCGAATCGGGCATCTGGAAGGTCTGGCTCACGACCGCGGCGGCCGTGGCCGCATCGGTGGAGGAGGACGAGTCGCCCGAGGAGCACGCCGCGAGCCCTCCGCCGGCGACCAGGAGGGCCACGACCAGCACCGACGGGAGCCGATGGGCTCGGGGGAGGGGGAGGCGGGGCGACGGCATCCGGCGATCGTAGGGCGGCGGTGCGCGGGGAGGCGGCCGCCCGCCTCTATCGTTGGCCCCCATGCCGTACGAGGTGAAGACAACGGTCTACGAGGGCCCGTTCGACCTGTTGCTCCACCTGATCCTGCGCGAGCAGGTCGACCTCTACGAGATCTCGCTGTCGCGCATCGTCGACGCCTACCTGGTCGAGATCGAGAAGATGGAGACGCTCGACCTCGAGATCACCACCGAGTTCCTTCTGATCGCCGCCACCCTCGTCGAGCTGAAGTGCAAGCGCCTCCTGCCCGAGGACGCCGACGTCGACCTCGACGACGAGTTCGCCCTCTGGGAGGAGCGCGACCTCCTCATCGCCCGACTCCTCGACTGCAAGACCTTCAAGGACGCGGCCCAGGTGCTCGGCGAGCTCGCCGAGTCGGCGTCGCGGTCCTACCCCCGCACCGCCGGGCTCGAGGAGCAGTTCCTGGAGCTGGCCCCCGATCTGCTCGCCGGCATCGACGTCGACGACCTGAAGGCCGCGTACCTCCGGGCCATGACGCCGCGCCCCAAGCCGGTGGTCAGCATCGAGCACATCCACCAGGTCCGCGTGAGCGTGCAGGACGCCGTCGAGGAGCTCGTCGACGAGCTCCCCCGCATGGGTCGGGTCACGTTCCGCCGCCTCACCGAGGAGTTCGTCGAACGCCTCGAGATCGTGGTCAGGTTCCTGGCGGTGCTGGAGCTGTTCAAGCAGGGCTTCGTCGAGCTCGACCAGCCCGCCGCCTTCGGCGACATCGAGATCGTCTGGGTCGGCTCGCCCGCCCTGGGCGTCGCCGACATGGCCGGCATCGACACCTACGACGGCTGAGGAACCCATGAACCCCGAGATCCCGCGCGCCCTGGAGGCCATCGTCCTGGTGGCCGACTCACCGGTCGAGAGCCAGCTGCTCGCCCAGCTCGTCGAGCTGTCGGTCGAGGAGGTCGAGGAGGCCCTCGGCGCGCTCGCCGCCGGCTACGCCGAGCAGCAGCGCGGCTTCCAGCTGGTCCGCGTCGCCGGGGGCTGGCGCTTCCAGACGTGCAACGACCTGGCCCCCTACGTCGAGCGCTTCGTGCTCGAGGGCCAGTCGGCCAAGCTCTCCGCCGCCGCACTCGAGACCCTCGCCATCATCGCCTACAAGCAGCCGATCAGCCGGGCCCAGATCGCCACCATCCGCGGCGTCAGCGTCGACGGCGTGGTGCGCACGCTCGAGCAGCGGGGCTACATCGGCGAGGTCGCCCGCGACCCGGGCCCGGGGCAGGCGGTGCTGTTCGGCACCACGCCCGAGTTCCTGGTGAAGATGGGCCTCGACTCGCTCTCGCAGCTGCCGGCCATCGCCGAGTTCGTGCCCGGCGCCGACGTCGTCGAGGCGCTCGAGCACGGCCTCCGCATCGAGGTCACCGACGTCCCCGCCTTCACGGGTGACGAGATGGCCACGAGCGACGCACCCGGCGGTGACGGTGGCCTGGGCCAGGCACCGGCCCCCGCCGTGGACGAGGGACGTCCCTCGCTCGGTGACCTCCTCGACGGGGACGCCGGGGCGTGAGCCCCGACGACGTCGACGACGCAGGGCCCACCGACACCTTCGAGGACGGCGAGCGGCTCCAGAAGGTGCTCGCCCGGGTCGGTCTCGGCAGCCGCCGCGTCTGCGAGGACCTCATCGCCTCGGGCCGGGTGTCGGTCAACGGTGAGCGCGCCGTGCTCGGCAAGCGGGTCGACGCCGAGCACGACGTCATCGCCCTCGACGGCACGCCGATCGGCGTCAAGGCCGGCCTCGTCTACTACCTGCTCAACAAGCCGACCGGAGTCGTCACGACCGCCGACGATCCCCAGGGCCGGCCCACGGTGACCGGCCTCGTCCCCGACGAGCCACGCGTCTTCCCCGTCGGCCGCCTCGACATGGACACCGAGGGGCTGCTGCTGCTCACCAACGACGGCGACCTCACCCACCGCCTCACCCACCCGAGCTTCGGTGTCGACAAGGAGTACGTCGCCCAGGTCGAGGGGGAGCCCACCCGCCGCACCGTCCGCAAGCTGCGCGAGGGCATCGAGCTCGAGGACGGCCTGACCGCCCCGGCCCAGGCCGCCCTGGTCGGCCCGTCGGTGATCCGGCTCACCATCCACGAGGGCCGCAACCGTCAGGTCCGGCGCATGTGCGAGGCCATCGGCCATCCCGTCACCCGCCTGATCCGCACCCGCATCGGGCCGCTGGCCGACCGCAAGCTGAAGCCCGGCGCGTGGCGTGAGCTCACCACCGACGAGGTGCGCGCCCTGGAACGGGCCGCAGGGCCGCAGGCGGCAGCCGAGCCCAAGCCGGTGAACAGCTCCGGCCGGGGGTCAACGCCTCGCGGCCGCACCGACCCGCGCCCCTAGTATCGACCCCCGTGACCGCCGCCGTCCGCGCCCTCCGGGGCGCCACCACCGTCGACTCCGACACCGCCGAGCAGGTGCGGGAGCGAACCGTCGCCCTCCTCGAGCAGATGGTCGAGCGCAACGGGGTCGACCACGACGACATCATCAGCGTCCTCTTCACCGCCACCGACGACATCCACTCGATGTTCCCGGCCACTGCCGCCCGGGACATCGGCTTCGGCGACGTGCCGCTCATCTGCGCCCGCGAGCTCGACATCGTCGGCGCCACGCCCCGGTGCATCCGGGTGCTGATGCACCTGACCACCGAGCTCGGGCGCGCCGACATGCGCCACGTGTACCTCGAGGGTGCCGCCGCTCTTCGCGACGACCTCCCGGAGTAGCGACGTGGCCGACTTCTCCGTCCCCGGCCCGCCCGAGGAGTGGGACCTCCCCGACGCCCACGGCCGGCGCGCCCTCGTCGTCGGGGTGGGCCTCATCGGCGGCTCGATCGGCGCCGCCCTCCGGCGCGCCGGCTGGCACGTGGTCGGACGCGACCTCCACGAGGCCGGGCTCCGTCGAGCCCTGGAGCTCGGGGTCATCGACGAGATCGCACCCGCTGACGGCCCCGTCGACGCCGAGCTGACGTTCGTGGCCACGCCGGTCGGGGCGATCGCCGACGAGGTCCGCCGGGCCCTGGCCGACACCACCGGCCTGGTCACCGACGCCGGCAGCGTGAAGGCCCCGCTGCTCGCCCTCATGGACGACCCCCGCTACGTCGGTGGCCATCCCATGGCCGGCAGCGAGCAGGAGGGCGTGGCCGGGGCCCGCTCCGACCTGTTCGAGGGCCGCACGTGGGTGCTCACACCGGTCGCCGGCACCGACGACGACGCCTTCGCCGCCGTGCGCTCGGTCGTGGCCGGCTTCGGGGCCGAGGTCGTCTCGCTGCCGCCCGAGCGCCACGACTCCATGGTCGCCGTCGTCTCCCACGTCCCCCACCTCACCGCGGCCAGCCTCATGGGCCTGGCCGACGAGCGCGCCGCCGAGCACCGGGGCCTGCTGCGCCTCGCGGCGGGTGGCTTCCGCGACATGACCCGCATCGCGGCCGGCCACCCCGGCATCTGGCCCGACATCTGCGCCGAGAACCGCACGGCGATCGTCACCGAGCTCGACCGTCTCGTCGCCACCCTCGGCGAGGTGCGCGACCTCGTCGACGAGGGCGACCGCGACGGGCTGGTCGCCGTGCTCGAGCGGGCCCGCTCGGCCCGCCTCGCCCTGCCCGCCCGCTTCGCCCGCGCCGAGGACCTCGCTGAGATCCGGGTGCCGCTGCGCGACCAGACCGGTGCCCTGGCTGGCATCACCACCCTGGCCGCCGAGCTCGACGTCAGCATCGCCGACGTCGAGATCGCCCACTCCGTCGAGGGCGACGAGGGCGTGCTGATCCTCCTGGTCGAGGCCGCGCTCGGCGAGACCCTCCGCCTGGGCCTCACCGAGGCCGGCTACAAGCCCGTGCTGCGCGCTCTCGAAGGCCCGGAGGACGCGTGAGCCCTGTCGCCGGCGGGCTCGCCGACCCGCTTCCGATCCGGCCCTTCGCCGGACCGGTCGACGCCGATGTACGACCCCCCGGCTCGAAGAGCCTGACGAACCGGGCGCTCGTCGCCGCCGCGCTGGCCACCGGCACGAGCCGACTCCGAGGGGTGCTCTTCGCTGACGACACCGAGGCCATGATCGACTGCGTCGCCGCGCTCGGCGCCACGGTCGTCGTCGACCGCGACGCCCGCGTGATCGAGGTGGTGGGCACCGGCGGTCGTCTGGCCGACGGCCCCGTCGAGCTCCACGCCAAGCTGTCGGGCACGACCTCGCGGTTCATCGCCGCGGTGCTCGCCCTCGGTGCCGGGCCGTTCCGGCTCGACGGCGGCGAGCCCCTCCGGGCCCGGCCCATGGGCCCGGTGCTCGACGCGGTGCGCCAGCTCGGGGCCACCGTCACCGAGGAGGGCGAGCCCGACCACCTGCCCGTCACCGTCTCGGGCGGCGCCACCGGGGTGGGCCCCGGGGGCGAGACGGGCCTGGTGCGGCTGCCGGGCGACGTGTCGAGCCAGTTCGTGTCCGGCCTCCTGCTCGCCGGCGCCTGCCTGCCGGGCGGGCTGCGGGTCGAGCTCTCCACCGACGCGGTGTCCCGGCCCTACCTCGACATGACCATCGCGGTCATGGCCGCCTTCGGCGCCACCGCCCGGGCCGACGGCCCGCGGGCATACGTGGTCGAGCCCGGCGGCTACACCGCCACCGACCAGGCCATCGAGCCCGACGCCTCCGCCGCCTCCTACCTGTTCGCGGTCGCGGCCGTGTGCGGCGGACGGGTCCGGGTCGAGGGTCTCGGCACCCGGTCGCTCCAGGGGGACGTGCGCTTCGTCGACGCCCTCGAGCGGATGGGCTGCACCGTCCATCGGGGTGACGATGCCATCGAGGTCGTCGGAGGCCCGCTGCACGGGATCGAGGCCGACTTCGAGCCCATCTCCGACACCGCCCAGACCATCGCCGCGGTGGCCGCCTTCGCCGAGGGCCCGACCCGCATCACCGGCATCGGCTTCATCCGCCGCAAGGAGACCGACCGCATCGCCGCGGTGGTCACCGAGATGCGCCGGGCCGGCGTGGGCGCTCACGAGGAGGACGACGGCTTCGTCATCGAGCCGACTCCCGTCCGGCCTGCCACGATCGAGACCTACGACGACCATCGGATGGCCATGAGCTTCACCCTGCTCGGCCTGCGCGCCCCCGGCATCTCCATCGCCGACCCCGGCTGCGTGGCCAAGACCTTCCCCGACTACTTCGACGTCATCGAGACGCTGCGACCGAGGAGCACCCCGTGACCGACGCCCCCAGGGTCATCGCCATCGACGGACCGGCCGGGTCCGGCAAGTCCACCGTGGCCAAGGCGGTGGCCGTGCGCACCGGCCTGCCCTACCTCGACACCGGGGCCATGTACCGCTCGGTGGCCTTCGCCGCCCTGCGGGCCGGGGTCGATCCCGACGACGCCGAGGTCGTCGCCACGATGGCCCTCGGCCTCGAGCTGCAGATGGACCCCGACGGCACGGTGGTGGTCGACGGCGCCGACGCGACCATCGAGATCCGGGGTCCCGAGGTCACCCGGGCCGTCAGCATCGTCGCCGCCAACCCCACGGTGCGGGCCGAGATGCGCCGCCGCCAGCGGGAGTGGGCCATCGAACGCGGCGGTGGCGTGATGGAGGGCCGCGACATCGGCACCGTCGTGTTCCCCGACGCCGCCCTCAAGGTCTACCTCGACGCCCGACCGGAGATCCGTGCCGCCCGCCGCTCGAAGGAGGTGTCCGACCTCTCCTACGAGACGGTGGCCTCCGACCTCGCCCGGCGCGACGCCCTCGACCAGGGCCGGGCCGACAGCCCGCTGCGCGAGGCCGACGACGCCTGGGTGATCGACACCAGCGACCTCACCGTCGACCAGATCGTCGACGTGATCCTGGAGCGGCTCGGATGAGTGGCGACGAGCTCCACGTCCCCGCCGGGCACACCAAGGGCGAGGACATGAGCTGGTCCCAGCGGGCCATGTACAAGGTCATCCGGGCGCTCATCCACGGAGCGTGCCGCGTGTACTTCCGCCTCGAGGTGAAGGGCCGCGAGAACCTGCCCGCCACGGGCGCCTACATCGTCTCGCCGATCCACCGGTCGAACCTCGACACTCCCGTGCTGTCGGCCATCACCACCCGCCGGCTGCGGTACATGGGCAAGGAGTCGCTCTGGAAGTCCCGCCCCCTCGGCTGGCTCCTCACCGCCCTCGGCGGGTTCCCGGTGCAGCGGGGCACGGCCGATCGCGAGGCCCTCAAGGCCGGGCTCGCCTGCATCGAGCGCGGCGAGCCGCTCGTGATGTTCCCCGAGGGCACCCGCCAGTCGGGGCCCGAGGTCGCCGAGATGTTCGACGGCCCGGCCTACGTGGCCTGCCGCACGGGCGCGCCGATCGTGCCCATCGGCATGGGGAACACCGAGCCGGCGATGCCGAAGGGCTCGAAGTTCATCCGCCCGGTGAAGATGACCATCGTCATCGGTGCCCCGATCCAGCCGCCCCCGTTGAAGGAGAGCGGCCGGGTGTCCCGCGGCGGCGTGCGCGACCTCACCGCCCGGTTGGGCGAGGAGATCCAGGTGCTCTTCGACGAGGCCCAGGCCCTGGCCGGCACCCCGAACCCCCGCTGAGCGGTCGGGGTCAGACCTCGGCGTAGAACTGCGAGGCCCACTTGCGGAAGTCCATGAGGGGCTTCTCGCTCGGCGCCAGGGCGGGCACCGCCAGGTACTCCTTGTTCTCCCAGATCGGGATGTCCTGGTCGAACTGGCGCTCCACCTCGAGGGCGAAGCTCGGCGCGATCTTGTCGGCGATGTCGGAGCCGTCGCTGTAGAAGGTGAACTTCACCTGGCAGCTGTCGGCGTCGATCGCCGTCGTGGACGCGACGCCGATGACCGTGGCACCGAACATGGTGAACTCCTGCACGCCGAGGCCGGGCCCGGCGGTGAGCACCTTCAGGTGGGCGGGCAGGTCACCCTTCGACGAGGTGAACATCTGGTCGCTCTCGACCCGGCGGAACGGGCCGTCGAAGACCTGCTCGCCGACGGCCGACACCTGGCCGGCGCCGTGCACCGACTTGAAGTGGGCCATGTCGACGCCGTTCTCGGCGATCTCCTGCCACTGGGTGCGCACGACGCGGTCACACCGGCCCGACTCCGTCGCCCCGTCGGGCACCATCTGGGGCACCTCGTAGGTCGGCTCGACCATCGGGTCCGGGTGGTACCAGGCCAGCAGCATCCCGTTGGTCACGGCGGTGCGCCACATGGCGAGGCGGGCCTTGCGGTTCGGCTTGTCGGCGTAGGGGATGTCGACGTTGGTGCCGTCGGGGCCGAACGCCCACTCGTGGAACGGGCACACGAGGCAGCCGTCGCTGACCCGGCCGCCGACGCCGAGGTGGGCGCCCATGTGGGGGCATATCGCCCCGGCCACGTGGAGCTCGGTGCCGTCGTTCCACGCGATGAGCTTCTGGCCGAAGCGCTCGATCGGCACCACCGCCCCTTCGGGCACCTCGTCGACCCGGGCGACGCCGAACCAGCCGAATGGCATGGGGTGGGGGAAGTTCTCGGGCATGGGGTCGTGCTCCTCGTGTCCGGGGGGGGAGTGGCGCAGTGCCGGTCCGGACCACCGGCCCGGACGGAATGCATATTGTCTGCAATCCTAGGCCGGGTCGGACAGGGTCGAACGTCCCCGCCGGGCCGGTGCGGCAACCCTCACGACCCTGGGCCATGATCTCGGCATGACACTCGTGGGGGACACCGGAGCCGACCTCGTCGCGGCCATGTCGGACATCGTGATCGACCAGGCGGAGGCCTCCGAGCAGAACCGCACGCTCACCGCGCCGATCATCGACGCCATGTGGGCCAACGGGCTCATGCAGTACATGAACCCGGCGCCGGCCGGCGGCGTCGAGCCGTCGTTCGCCGAGATGATCGACATCTGGCAGCGCATGGCCTACCTCGACGGCTCCTTCGGCTGGATCGGCATCGCCAACCTGCCGTCGTCCGCGGCCGTGTTCGCGTTCCTCTCCGACCAGGGCTTCGACGAGGTGTTCGGGTCGGGGGAGCGGGTCACCCTCGGCGGCCAGTTCGCCCCCAACGGCCAGGGCATCGCGGTCGAGGGCGGGTACCGCGTGAGCGGCTCGTGGAACTTCGGCTCCGGCACCGGGCACTCGGCCTACGTCTGCGCCGGCTTCCTGCCCATCGTCGACGACAACTTCGTGTTCGACGCCAACGGCGACATCAGCCTGATGGTCGCCGTGCTGCCCCGCGACGAGGTCACCTTCACCGACGGCTGGCACGTGCAGGGCCTCAAGGGCACCGGCTCCTTCGACTACAACGTCGCCGACCTGTTCGTGCCCGAGCACCGCACCTTCGAGCTGTTCTGCCGCACACCCCAGCGGGGCGCCGCGCCGGCGTTCCGCATGGGGCTGATGTCGATCACCGCTGCCGGGCACGCGGCGTGGGCGATCGGGGTGGCCGAGAGCATGCTCGACGACGTCCGCGACATCGCCCTCGCCAAGGCCCGCATGGGCGACATGGAGACCATGGCCCACAAGCCCTCGTTCCAGCGGGGCTACGCCCACCACCTGGCCATGTGGCGGGCGGCCCGTCTTCTCGTCATCGACACCTTCTCGGGGGCCGAGGCCGCCGTCGCCGCGGGCGAGGCCCTCACGCCACAGATGCGGGCCGACATGCGCATGGCCGCCACCTACGCCACCGAGGCGTGCCGTGAGGTCGCCCAGTGGGCGCACCTCGCCGCCGGCACCGCGGCGATCCGCGAGGGGAGCCGCTTCGAGCGGGCCTTCCGCGACCTCTACACCGGCACCCAGCACGCCTTCATCAGCGAGAAGACCTACCTCGAGGCCGCCCAGGTCACCATCGGCCTGGTCGAGGACCAGCGCGGGCTCTGAGCCCTGCTGCCACCGGTTCCGGTCGGGCCCACCGACACCCTCGGTTGGCCGCCGGACGCCCGGGGTAGAACCCGCATCTAAAATATACGAGGTGCCCCAGAGGCCCGGGACCTAAGTCCCTGACCGTTGCGGGCGGCGTCCCCCATCGTCGGATCCAACGTGTCGCCGACCCGGCGGCCGGAGCCCGACTGGGGGGCCTCGAGTGAACCTCGACGACCTGATCCTCATCAGCATCGACGACCACGTGGTCGAGCCGCCAACCCTGTTCGACGCCCACATCCCCGAGGCGTACCGGGACCGGGCACCGAAGGTCGTGCGCACCTCCGAGGGCGACGACGTGTGGGTCTACAACGACACCGTCATCCCCAACATCGGCCTGAACGCCGTGGCCGGCAAGCCCCGCAGCGAGTTCGGCGTGGAGCCCACCGCCTTCGAGGAGATCCGGGTCGGCACCTGGCAGATCGACGAGCGGGTGAAGGACATGAGCGCCGCCGGGGTGCTCGGCTCGATGAACTTCCCGAGCTTCCCCTCGTTCTCCGGGCGGCTCTTCGCCAACAGCCCCGACAAGGACCTCGCCCTCGCGGTGCTCCGGGCCTACAACGACTGGCACATCGACGAGTGGTGCGGGTCCTACCCCGACCGCATGATCCCGATGGCCATCACCCCGCTCTGGGACATCGACCTGTGCGTCGCCGAGGTGCGCCGCACCGCCGCCAAGGGCTGCCACTCGATCACCTTCACCGAGAACCCCGCCGCGCTCGGCTTCCCGAGCTTCCACGAGGGCTACTGGGACCCTCTGTGGGAGGTCTGCTCCGACCTCGACGTCGTGGTGTCGATCCACCTCGGCTCGTCGGGTCAGCTCGTCGTGCCCGCCGGCAACGCCCCCGTCGACGTGATGATCACCCTGCAGCCGATGAACATCTGCCAGGCGGCGGCCGACCTGCTGTGGTCGAACATCCCCCGGCAGTTCCCGGACCTGAAGATCGCCCTGACCGAGGGCGGCATCGGGTGGATCCCGTACTTCCTCGAGCGCTGCGACCGCACCTACGAGTACCACCACCTCTGGACCGGCCAGAACTTCGGCGACGGGCTCCCGAGCGACGTGTTCAAGCGCCAGTTCCTGACCTGCTTCATCAACGACCCGGTGGGCGTCGAGCTCCGCCACAAGATCGGCGTCGACAACATCTGCTGGGAGATGGACTACCCGCACTCCGACGCCTCCTGGCCGGTTCCGGGTGAGGACCTGCTGGAGCAGTGCGCCGCCGCCGGCGTGACCGACGAGGAGATCGAGAAGATCGCCTGGCGCAACGCCATGCGCTGGTACTCGTGGGACCCGTTCCAGCACCGCTCGGAGGGCTCCTCGACCGTCGCCGCCCTCCGGTCCGAGGTGGCGGGCCACGACGTGAGCGAGAGGTCCTACGACCAGGGCCGCCACCACTCGAAGTCGATCGGCATCGACCTCGGCAAGCTCGCCGCCAACGCCACGGCCTGACGCAGCGAGCCATGACCGTCACCGAGCACGGGCCGCTGGTCTACGACCCCTTCTCGTGGGAGATCCAGCACAACCCCTACCCGACCTACGAGCGGCTCCGTGAGGAGGCGCCGGTCTTCTACAACGAGACCCACGGCTTCTGGGCGCTGTCGCGCCACGCCGACGTGCTCGCCGCCTCGCTCGCCCCGTTGACCTTCGTGTCGTCACACGGGGTCACCCTCGAGGGGGTGGAGCAGGGGCAGCCGCTCCTCATCCTGAAGGACCCGCCCGAGCACGAGTGGCACCGCAAGGTCGTCAGTCGGGTCTTCACGCCGAAGTACGTCTCGGGCCTGGAGCCGTACATCCGCCGGGTCGCCTGCGAGCTGCTCGACGGCCTCCGCGGGCGGGACACCTTCGACGTGATCGAGGAGTTCTCGGTGCAGCTGCCGCTGCGGGTCGCGGCCGAGCTGCTCGGCATCCCCGAGGACCGGCGCATGCCGATCCACGAGGCCTCCGACCGGATCGTCGCCCGGAACGAGGACGGCACGCCGACCGACGACGCCGTCACCGCCCAGATCGAGCTCGGCGTCCTGATGTACGAGATGGTCGTCGAGCACAAGCGAAACCCCGTCGACGGCGTCTTCGACCTCCTGGTCAACAGCCCCGTCGTCGACGGTGACGGGTCCGAGCACTTCCTCACCGAGGAGGAGCTCGCCACCCGCTTCCTCGAGCTGGCCTTCGCCGGCCACGAGACGGTGGCCCGCCTCATCCCCAACGGCATCGTCGCCCTCACCTGGACCCCCGACGCCCGTCGTCGCCTCGTGGCCGACCCGGCGCTCATCCCGACCGCGGTGGAGGAGATGCTCCGCTGGGACGCCCCGTCGCACTACCAGGGGCGCTGGTCGACCGAGGCCACCGAGTGGCATGGGGTGACCATCCCGGCCGACCAGCGGGTCATCCTCGTGACCGGCGCCGCCAACCACGACCCCCGGGTGTACGAGCACCCCGAGCGGTTCGACCTCGACCGGCAGAACGCCCGGCCCCTGAGCTTCGGCTTCGGCGTGCACCTGTGCCTGGGGGCGAACCTCGCCCGCATGGAGACCAAGGTCGCCTTCGAGGAGCTCCTCGCCCGCTTCCCCGACTGGGAGCTCGACGAGCCCGGCATCGTCCGGCTCCGCTCCGGCAACGTCCGCGGCCTCGGCGCCCTGCCCATCCGACCCCTGCACGCCTGATCATCCGCTCCACCGAGAGGACCTCCCCGATGACCACCAGCACCATCCCGCAGATCATCAGCGTCGACGACCACCTGGTCGAGCCGGCCGACCTCTGGACCTCCCGCCTCCCGGAAAGGCTCCGGGACAAGGGCCCGCACATCGTGATGGCGCCCATCGCGGGAACCCCCATCGTCGACGGCGCCATGTACATCGAATCGCCCGCCGAGGAGGGCAGGGTCGTGCCCTGGTGGCGCTACGAGGAGCACTGGTACTCGATCAAGCGGGCCATCGCCGCCGCCGGCTACTCGGCCGACGAGGTCACGATGGACGCCGTCGGCTTCGACGAGATGCGACCCGGGTGCTGGCAGCCCGCCGAGCGGTTGAAGGACATGACGGCCAACCACATCGAGGCGTCGCTCTGCTTCCCGAACTACCCGCGCTTCGCCGGCCAGATCTTCCTGCGGGCCTCCGACAAGGAGGTCGCCCTCCTCTGCGTCGAGGCCTACAACGACTTCATGGTCGACGAGTGGTGCGCCGGCAGCGGCGGCCGCCTCGTGCCGGTGTGCATCGTCCCGCTGTGGGACGTCGACCTCGCGGTCGCCGAGGTGAACCGCAACGCCGCCCGCGGGGTGAAGGCCGTGGCCTTCTCCGAGTGCCCGGCGTGGCTGGGGCTCCCCAGCATCCACTCCGGCTACTGGGACCCGTTCTTCGCCGCCTGCGCCGACACCCGCACGGTCGTCTCCATGCACATCGGCTCCGGAACCCGCACCACCCAGACCAGCAGCGACGCACCCACAGCCGTGGGCGCGTCGTCGATCTTCATGAACTCCGCAGCCTCGATGATCGACTTCCTGCTGTCGCCGGTCCTCATGAGGTTCCCGACGCTGAAGCTCTTCTACGCCGAGGCCCAGATCGGGTGGATCCCGTTCGTGCTCGACCGCATCGACGACGTCTGGGAGACCCACCGCTGGTCGCTCGGCGACGCGGCGTCGCCGGAGCCGCCCTCGACCTACTACTACCGCCAGGTGGCGAGCTGCTTCTTCAAGGACCCGATCGGGCTGAAGCTGCTCGACGAGGTCGGTCGCGACAACATCATGTTCGAGACCGACTACCCCCATCAGGACGGCACGTTCCCGAACACCCTGACCGTCGCCGAGAAGCTGTTCGGCGACCTCGACCAGGAGATGGTGAACAAGATCGCCCGCAACAACGCGATCGACTGGTTCGGCCTCGATCTGGCCAGGGCCTGACCGGGCCCGTCGGCCCACTCCGCTCGCGGTCCTGCCCGCGACCCGTACGCCTCGGCGCCGGATCGCGGGCAGGTGCGCGTCCGGCCTCAGCCCACGCGGGTGTAGCGGGCGACGTGCCCGCTGGCGTCGACCCACAGCCCGGCCGACTTGGCCAGGCGGTCGAAGTAGCCCGTATCGGCGTTGGTGGCCACCTGCCCGGCGTCCATCGTCGCCATGTCGGGGACGACCGAGATGAACGCCATGCGGCCCATCTGCCCGTAGAGGTTCGACCACACAGAGACCGGGTTGCCGGTGACGCTCTGTACGTGCTGGGCGATGTCGACCGACCACGCGAGGGTGTCGCCGATGCGATCCACGACGGCGGTCGCCTCGGTGACGAGGGCGACGGAGCCGAGCGCCGGCGGCTCGGTGACCTCGCCGTGGACGAGGCTGGCGAGCTGGTCCTCGGCCGGAGCGAGCACCAGGTCGGCGGCGGCTTCGACGAGGTCGAGGTAACCGTCCTGGCCGGCGAGGCTCATCGCGGCCTCGGCGAGCGCGGCCTGGCTCTCGACCATGCAGTTCCACACGACGGTGCCGACCGGCTGGCCGAAGTCGGCGTTCCAGAGCGACACGTCGAGGGCGCTGTTGGCGTTGACGTAGTCGGTGATCTGGGACGCCCAGGGGAGGGCCTGTCTCGGGCTTCCACCGAGGGTGAGCCCGCGCGAGTAGAGGAACATCTGTCCTTCTCCCTTTATCGACATCCACCGAGTTGGGACCATACGAAGAGCGGCCCGCCGCTCTCGTGGACATACGTGACATGCGTCACGCGGTGCACAAGGTAGCCCCGGTCGGAGAAGGTTGCCCGGGAAACCGTCGCGCGCCCTGCGAAGGGCCCGCGGCTACATGCGCGCCTTGGCGGTGACCTTCCGCACCAGCGGCTCGAAGTGCTCGAGGGGCAGGGTGTCGTAGGCGGGGTCGAAGGCCTTCTGGTCCCACTCGTCGGCGAAGCGCTCGGCCAGCACCCACTCGTCGGCGGTGAGCTCGTCGCGGTGGGTCTCGCGGGCGTCGGGGTTCCCGCCGAAGTGGGCGTAGTAGTGGCGGCCCTGGAAGTCCTGGTGCACCCGGATCATCTCGTAGACCTCGGGCCGCACGTAGGGCTTGATCATCTCCGCAGAGATCGCCGGGTGGTTGGGCACGCTGATGGCCTTGCCCACGTCGTGGAGCAGCGCGGCGAAGACGACCTCGTCGTCGGCCCCGGCCCGCTCGGCCATGGTGGCCGTCTGCAGGCAGTGGGTGAGCTGGTCGGTGGCGAAGCCGTCGGTGATGTCGGAGAGGGAGCGGAGCAGGTCGAGCATCCGGTCGGCGACCCGACCCTGGTTGGCCGACGTCTGGGCGCCGATCTCCATCCAGTCGTCGAGGGTCGACTCGTCCATGCGGGTGAAGGTCGCGGGCATGGCCCAAGTCTGCCCGCGTGCCGCCCGTCACGCACCGCTCACCCCGAAAGCTGGCTCACCAGATACAGCCGGCCGCAGCAGGTGAGCCACTCTTGGTCTCCTTCTCGAAAGGTGGCTCACCAGATACAGCCCGCCGAAGGAGGTGAGCCACCTTTGGGGGATCGGAGGGGGTCAGGTGGCGCCGGAGAGCTGGAGGCCGAGGAAGACCGCGGCCAGGCCACCGATCAGGGCCGCCGCGCCGCCCGCGGCGAGCACCAGCTTGGAGCGGGCCCCGGCGTGGAACGCGGCCCCGATGCCCGACACGGCCACCAGCAGGAGCTTGAGCCCCAGGGTGGCCTGCCAGGCGGTGGTCTTGTCGCCGACCTGCACCGCCAGCAGGTTCCAGATGCCCGTCACGACGAGCAGCCCGAACGCCGACCACGCCAGCACGTTGAACCGGCGGGCAGCCAGGCGGGGGCCGTCGGGGCTGATCGACCGCAGCGTCGGCACCAGGCCGGCCAGGGTGAGCTGGCCACCCACCCAGACCGTGGCCCCCAGCACGTGGAGGAAGAGTCGGATGGTGGTCCACGAGACGCTCAGCACGGGCCCGACGCTAGTGGCCGCCGGCCCGGCGTCCGGGAGGTCTGAGCGGTCCGAGGGGCGGGCTCAGGCCAGCGACGCGAGCACGTCGCTGGCGTGCAGCGCCCGGTCGTCGGCCGGCGGGCGGGCGTCGACCGGGCCGCCGAGCAGAAACGTGGCGGCGGCATCGACGGCGGTGATGAGGTCGCGGAGGTTGCGGGGCGGCGGGAAGTACTCGTCCTCCTCGGTGACCTGCACCACCTCGACCCCGTTGCGGGGGGCGATGCGGGCGATCACCGACTCGACCAGCTCCTCGGGGGCCGAGGCCCCGGCGGTCACCCCGACCGTGCCGCTGAGGTCGTCGGGGAGCTCCTCGGCGCCGTTCACCCGGTACACCCGCTGGCATCCGGCCTGGCGGGCCAGGCTCTCGAGAGCCCGCGTGTTCGACGAGTTGGCCGAGCCGATCACGACCATGGCGTCGCAGCACGGCGCGATCTCCATCAGCGCCGACTGCCGGTTGGTGGTGGCGAAGCAGAGGTCGGAGCGGCCGGGCACCCACATCTCGGGGAAGCGCTGGCGGGTGGCCTCGAGCACGTCGGCCCAGTCGCGGTGGCTCAGGGTGGTCTGGGCGAGAAGCGCCACCGGCTCGTCGAACTGGGGGAGCTGCCCGACCTCGGTGACCGACTCGACGCGGTGGATGGCGTCGGGGGCCACGGCCATCGTGCCCACGGCCTCCTCGTGGCCCTCGTGGCCCACGTAGACGATGCGATAGCCCTTGCCGGCGCGCACCTTGACCTCGTGGTGCACCTTCGTGACGAGAGGGCACACGGCATCGACGACGTAGCCGCCGTTGGCCTGGGCCGCGGCCACGACCTCGGGGGCCGAGCCGTGGGCTGACAGCATCACCGGGCGCCCGGGCGGCACGTCGTCGATCTCGTCGACGAAGATCACGCCCAGGTCCTGGAAGCGCTGCACCACCCGCTGGTTGTGCACGATCTCGTGGTAGCAGTAGACCGGCGGCTCGAAGGCCCGCACCATCCAGGCCAGGGCCTTGATCGCCATCTCCACGCCGGCGCAGAACCCCCGGGGGGCGGCCAGCAGCACCTTGTCGACGGCGCTGCCGTCAGGGCCTTCCGGCTGGTCGGTGGCCACGGGCGGGGCGATCTCGGTCATCGGTTCCCAACCTACCGGCGGTAGCCTGGTGGGCCATGTCTGCACCCCGCGTCGTCAGTGTCGCGCCCGCGTCACCGGCCGACCGGGTCGGCCTGCTGCCGGGCGACGAGATCCTCGCCCTCAACGGCGAGGTCCCGCGTGACGTCATCGCGTATCGGCTGCTCACCGACGAGGCCGAGATCGTGCTCGACGTCTCCCGCGGCGGGCTCGAGCTGCAGCTCCAGGTCGACAAGGCGGCGGGGGAGCCGCTGGGGGCCGAGGTCAGCTCCGCGCTCTTCGACCAGGTGCGCACCTGCGACAACCACTGCGAGTTCTGCTTCATCTACCAACTGCCCCCCGGCATGCGGAAGAGCCTCTACCTGAAGGACGACGACTACCGGCTGTCGTTCCTCTACGGCAACTTCACCACCCTCACGCGCTTCACCGAGGCCGACCTCGAGCGGGTCGTCACCGAGCGCATCTCGCCGCTGCACGTCTCGATCCACGCCACCGACCCCGAGGTGCGCTCAGACCTGCTGCGCAACCGACGGGGCGCCACGAGCCTGCGGTGGCTGCGGGCCCTGCTCGACCACGACATCGAGGTCCACGGCCAGATCGTGGTGTGCCCGGGCCGCAACGACGGCGCCGTGCTCGACGACACCCTCGCCGGGGTGCTCGACCGCTTCCCCGAGCTGGCCAGCCTCTGCGTGGTGCCCCTCGGGGTGAGCCGCTACAACACCGAAGAGGCCATGCGGCCCCACACGGTCGACGAGGCCGCCGCGGTCGTGGCGGCGGTGCACGACTGGCAGGACGTCTTCCTCGCCACCCTCGGCCACCGCCTCGTGTTCGCGGCCGACGAGTACTACCTGCTCGCCCACGAGCCCTTCCCCGATCCCGACGCCTACGAGGGCTTCCCGATGCACGAGGACGGCGTGGGCATGGCCCGCACGTTCGAGCTCGAGTTCACCGGCGCGGTGAACCAGCCCACGGGCGTGGCCACCGGCTTCTTCGCCTGGGTCGACGGGGCCCCGCCCGAGGGCTACCGGGCGCCCCGCACCTCCGACACGACCGCCGGCGCCTGCGGCTCCACCTCGAGCTCCGGTGGGTCGACCGCCGTCTCGCTCAAGCCGCGCCGCACCGCACCGGTGGGCATCCTCACCGGGGCCTACGGCGCCACCGTGCTCGGCCCCCTCGTGGCCGGCCTCGGTCGCGACGACGTGCGCGTGATCCCCGTCGAGAACCAGTTCTTCGGGGGGAACACCGGCGTCGCCGGCCTCCTCAACGGCCCCGACCTCACCCGGGTCCTGGCCGACGAGCCCCCCGGCCACCGCTACCTGCTGCCCGACGTCTGCCTGTCGCAGGGTCGGTTCCTCGACGGCTCCACGCCCGAGGAACTGCCCCGACCGGTCGAGGTCGTGGCCACCGACGGCATCGCCCTCAGGGCTGCCCTGGAGGACCGATGACCACCCCCGACACCAACGAGTCGACCGAAAGCCCCGAGGTGCCCGACCTCCCGGTCGTCGCCGTCGTGGGCCGCCCCAACGTCGGCAAGTCCACCCTCTTCAACCGCATCGTCGGCCGCCGCGAGGCGATCGTGCAGGAGAAGCCGGGCGTCACCCGTGACCGCAAGGAGATCCCCGCCGAGTGGCAGGGCCGCGAGTTCCGCCTCGTCGACACCGGCGGCTGGATGCCCGGCGGCGACGCCCTCGACGCCAAGGTCTCCGCCCAGAGCGAGAAGGCCATCCTCGAGGCCGACGTGGTCCTCTTCGTCGTCGACGTCACCGTCGGCATCACCGAAGAGGACAGCCGGGTCGCCAACCTGCTGCGCCGCAACGGCCGTCCGGTCCTGCTCATCACCAACAAGGTCGACGACACCAACCGCGACGCCGCGACCTGGGAGTTCGTCCGTCTCGGCCTGGGCGACCCGTACCCCGTGAGCGCGCTGCACGGCCGCGGCACCGGCGACATGCTCGACGACCTGGTCTCCTTCCTGCCCGAGCTCCCCGAGGTCGAGGCCGAGCCGGAGGCCGATCCCGACAAGATCTTCTCGGTCTCGATCGTGGGCCGGCCGAACGTGGGCAAGTCCACGCTGTTCAACCGCCTCATCGGCGACGACCGCTCGGTCGTGCACGACATGCCCGGCACCACCCGCGACGCCATCGACACCATCGTCGAGACGCCCGACGGCCCTGTGCGCTTCATCGACACCGCCGGCATGCGCCGCCGGTCCAAGATCGACGACGGCACCGAGTACTACTCGATGGTCCGGGCCCTCCAGGCCATCGACACCGCCGACGTGGCCCTGCTCGTCATCGACGCCACGGTGGGCGTCACCGCCCAGGACCAGCGCCTGGCCGAGCGGGTCGACGCCGCCGGCTGCCCCATCGTGGTGCTGATCAACAAGTGGGAGCTGCTCGACACCGAGCAGCGCGAAGAGGTGCAGTACCAGATCAGCCGGATGCTCCACTTCATCGGCGACTCGCCGGTGCTGCAGGTCAGCGCCCTCACCGGCAAGGGCGTGCATCGCCTGCTGCCGGCCCTCGCCGGCACGATCGACGACTACCACCGCCGGGTGCCCACCCGGAAGGTCAACCAGGTGCTGCGGGCCGCCCAGGCCGCCCAGCCGGCGCCCCACGGTGGCCGGGTGCTCTACGCCACCCAGGGCGCGGTCGACCCGCCCACGTTCACCCTCTTCGCCAACAAGGAGATCCCGCAGTCGTACCTGCGGTATCTCGAGCGCTCCCTCCGCGAGGCCTTCGACATGGGGTCCACCCCCATCAAGATGCGCGTCCGCAAGCGCGACTAGCCCTCGGGCCCGCTCGGCCGGGAGGTCGACCCCGCAACTTCGCAGGGAACTCCGAGGTGGTGGGGGTACAGTCCGCGGATGGACCAGCCCTGGCTGTTGGTGCTGGCCGTGGCGGCGGTCGCGGCGATGGCGGTGTGGGCGCGCTCGGCCCGGTACCGGCAACGCCAACTGCGCCGCACCGAAGCCGGCGGTGGCGACCCTGACCTCGTCGCGCTCATGCGGTCCGACCTCCGCAAGGACACCCTCGCCGCCGGCATGTGGGCGTTGGTGGCCATCACCTCGGTCGTCATGTCGTTCCGGGCCAGCACCAACCTCACCGTCGTGCTGCTCGTGCTCATCGTCCCCGCGGTGATCTCGGTCGTGCTGGGCCGCAACTTCGTGGCCGAGGCCCGGGTCGCCCAGGCCCGTGCCGAGCTCGAGCGCCGGGCCCAGGAGGTCCTCGACCAGCAGGAGCTGGCCCCCCGGCGCTGGGCGGCCCGTCTCGCCCCCGAGGACCTGCCCGACGTCACCGGGTTCGAGATCGGGCGGGTCTACCAGGCCGGCTCGGGGCTCATGGCCGGCGACTTCTACGACCTCGTGCGGCTCTCCCCGAACCGGTTGGCCGCGGTCATCGGCGACGTCTCCGGCCACGGCATCGAGCCCGCCATCACCGCCTTCCAGGCGAAATACCTGCTGCGGGTGTTCCTCCGGCAGTACCGCGACCCGGCCCAGGCCCTCGAGGAGCTCAACGCCCAGATGTCGGCGGTCGGCGGCCCGGAGGAGTTCATCAGCCTGTGCGTGGTGGTGTTCGACACCGCCGCCGGCACCCTCCGCCACGCCTCGGCCGGCCATCCGGCGGCGTGGCTGTGGCACGGCCGGGAGGTGCGCCCGCTGCGGGCCACCGGTCCGGTGCTGATGATGGACCCGAAGGCCGAGTACACGAGCCGGGAGCGCACCCTCGACTCGGGCGACCTCTGCCTGCTCTACACCGACGGGCTCTCGGAGGTCCGTGACGGGGGCCAGATGTTCGGCGAGGACCGCGTGGCCGCGGCGGTGCGGCGTGATCCGGGCGTGTCGACCGACGTACTGTGCAAGTCCCTGCTCGAAGCCGCCAGTGACTTCTCGAGCGGGCCCCTCCCTGATGACATCGCCATCCTCGCCATCCGCCGCGACTGAGCCCCGCCTCCGCCGGGCGGTCGACCCCACCAGGGGAGCCCCCGTTGCCGTGGTGTGAGGACTGCGCCAAGTTCTGGAACCCGAACTCGCTCCCGCCCGACGGCACGTGCCCGTCGTGCGGGCGGGTGATCGGCGAGACCCCGGACACGAGCAAGGTGCCGTGGCACTTCTGGATCCTGATCCTCGCCGCCGCGCTCTACCTGGGGTGGCGGCTGGTGCAGGGGGTCGGATGGCTGTTCAACCACTAGCGGCGACGGGCGCCGCCCGCCCACGGGACCGCGACGTCGACGTGTTCGACGTCGACGTGTTCGACGTCGTGGTGATCGGGGCCGGGTTCGGTGGCCTCGGTGCGGGGCACGCGCTGCGGAAGGCGGGCGTCGACCGGTTCGTGATCCTCGAGGCGGCCGACGCGGTGGGCGGCACCTGGCGGGACAACACCTATCCCGGCTGCGCGTGCGACATCCCCAGCCACCTCTACTCGTTCTCGTTCGCCCAGAACCCGGACTGGAGCCGCAGCTACCCCGCCCAGCCCGAGATCGAGGCCTACCTCGAGCGCACGACCGACGACCTCTCGCTGCGGCCCTTCATCCGCTTCGGGTGCGAGGTGGCCGAGCTGCGCTGGGACGACGACACGGCCCTGTGGCGGGTGGTGCTGGCCGATGGCGACGAGGTCGTCGCCCGCTCGGTGATCAGCGCCACGGGTGGCCTCAGTCGGCCGGCGATGCCCGACATCGAGGGCCTCGACCGCTTCGGCGGCACGATCTTCCACTCGGCCCGCTGGCGCCACGAGCACGACCTCTCGGGCGAGCGGGTGGGAGTGATCGGCACCGGCGCCTCGGCCATCCAGTTCGTCCCCCAGATCGCCCCCGTGGCCGGGTGCACCACGGTGTTCCAGCGCACCGCGCCCTGGGTCCTCCCTCGTGACGACCGCCCCGCGCCCGCATGGCGCCGCCGCCTGTACGCCGCGGTTCCCGTCCTGCAGCGCCTGCACCGGTGGCGGGTCTACGCCCGCCAGGAGCTGCTGGCGCTGGCCTTCGTGGGTCGGGGGCGCGCCCGGGCGTCGGTGTCGGCGCGCATCGCCGAGGCCGGACGCGACCACATCGCCGAGCACATCGCCGACCCCGAGCTGCGCGCCACGCTGACGCCGACCTACGAGCCCGGATGCAAGCGGCTCCTGATCGCCAACGACTGGTACCCGGCCCTCGCCCGCGACGACGTCGACGTCGTGCCCGATGCGATCGTCGAGATCGTGCCGGAAGGGGTGCGCACCGCCGACGGCACGCTGCACGAGCTCGACACCCTCGTGCTGGGCACCGGCTTCACCGCCACCGAGTTCCTCGCTCCCATGAAGGTGGTCGGCCGCGACGGGCTCGAGCTCGACGAGCACTGGAGCTCGGGCGCGGCCACCCACCTCGGCATCGCCGTCAGCGGGTTCCCGAACCTGTTCCTCCTGGTCGGTCCGGGCACCACGCTCGGCCACAACTCGATCGTGTTCATGATCGAGGCCCAGCTGCGGTGGGTCATGGCCGCGCTCAGGGAGAGCTGGCGGCGGGGGAGCGCCCTCGAGCTGCGGCCCGAGGTCGAGCAGGCCGAGTACGCCGAGCAGCAGCGCCGCGCCGAGGGCACGGTGTGGGCGTCGGGGTGCGAGAGCTGGTACCGCTCGGCCGACGGGCGCCTCGACACCATCTGGCCGGGCACCACGATCGAGTACTGGTGGCGCACCCGCAGGTTCGACCCGGCGACGCTCCGTCCGGTCGCCCCGACGGCCGGCCGCTGACCCCGATTCGGAGGGCGGCCCGGCGCTGACTATGGTTGACCCTCCACGGGCTGTGGCGCAGCTTGGTTAGCGCGTCGGTCTGGGGGACCGAAGGTCGTGGGTTCGAATCCCGCCAGCCCGACCAACAACACCCTGCACAGAGGCCCTCGCCATCACGGCGAGGGCCTCCGTCGTTCCCGGGCCGTACGCCGCTCAGAGGGCGGCGACGGTGACGGGGAGGCCCGAGGCGAGCGGCATGGCGGTCAGCGGGTCGACATCGGCGGAGGCGCTGGTGAGCCGCCCGGCGGGGGAATCGCCCCGCCCGTGGGTCAACGACACCGTTCCCGGCCGCAGCCGTTCGTCGAGGGCGGCCACCACCTCGATCGACCCGTGGGCGCTGGTGACGGTGACCCGGCCGGGAGCCGTGAGGCCGAGGGCGGACGCGTCGAGGGGATGCAGGCGCAGCGCCGGCTCCTCGCCCCGGCCGGCATAGGTGACCGAGTTGCTCCACGCGACCTCGCGGCGGTTGACGAGGAGGAGCGTCCCTTCCGGCTCGCCCGGCAGCTCGCCCCGGCCCTCGAGGCGGGCCACCAGCTCGGCGGGGGCCAGGCGCCAGCGGCCGTCGGGCAGCAGCTGCTCGTGCACCCACCCGTGCTCGATGGCCACGTCGGTGCCGTGAGGTCCGTTGGCCCACACGTCAGCCGGATCGAGGGGCCCGTGACCGAGGAGGCCCGAGAGGAACATCTCGTCGGTGAGCAGGTCGGGGTCGGCGCCGCCCAGCAGGTCACCACCGTGGCGTCGCGCCAGCTGGGCGAAGGTCCACCACGACGACTTCCGCTCGGCCACGGGGGCGACGACCGGCCCCGTGGCCTGCATCCCGGAGTGCAGGAGCACGCCCTCGGTGATGCTCAGGTCGGACCGCTCGAGCTGCCCGGTGGAGGGGAGCACGTGGGTGGCGAGGGCCACCGTCTCGCCCTCGACCACATCGAGCACCACGAGGGCGTCGAGCGAGGCCAGGGCGGCCCTGACCCGCTCGGGCTCGGGGAACGCCAGCACCGGGTTCCCGCCGGTGACGACGAGCACGCGCACGTTGCCGGCCTCGATCTCGTCGACCAGGGCGAGGGCGGGCACCTGGCCGACGACCCGGCGGAGGTCGGGGCGGGTCGGAGGGCCCGGCATCGGCGCAGCGTTGCCCCTCCACTTCCCGAGCCGGTTGACCGCACCGCGGTTGAACCGCATGCCCCCCGACCAGTCGAGCGAGCCGGTGAGCACCAACAGGCACCACCGGAGCCACTCCACGAGCACGCCGTCGCGGCCCATGGCGGGGCCGGTGCCGCAGAACACGGCGAGGCGGCCGTCGCAGGTGCGCACGTCGTGGAGGAGCGCCTCGAGGTCCGCGAGCGGCACCCCTGCGCGCGTTGCCGCCCGGTCGAGGCTGAACGGCTCCAGCACTCGCCGCAGCTCGTCGAGCTCGACGGGATCACACCAGCCGTCGAGCTCCTCGGGGTCGGCCCCGTCGGCCAGCACTCCGGCGACCAGCGCAGCCAGCACCTCGACGTCGGAGCCGGGGGCCACGGGCACGTGGTGGTCGGCGAGCGCCGCGGTCTCGGTGCGGCGGGGGTCGAGCACCCAGATCGGCCCACCCGAGGCCTGGTGCTCGCGCAGGTAGGTCACCGGGTCGGGCAGCGTCGTGCCGTAGCCGTGGGACACCACCGGGTTGGTGCCCACGAACATTACCGGCCCACCGTTGCCCGGCTCCCAGACGGGGTTGAGCATGCCGTTGCCGCTGACCAGCTCGGCGGCCACGAGGGCGGGGGCGTTGTCGACCGTGGCGGCGGTGTACACCGATGTGCTCCCGAGCCCGCCGTGCCAAATGAACGACGCCACCTGGCCGGCGGCGTCGTAGGCGAAGCCGGTGGCGAGGTACAGCGCCACCGCGTCGGGCCCGCTCTCGGCGACGACGTCGGTGATCCGGGCGCCGAGGTCGTCGAGCACCTCGTCCCACGAGACCGCCTGACCGTCGAGACGCGGGTGGTCGAGGCGGGAGGTGGAGTGATGCCACTCCGGGATGCCCCGGCCCTTCGGGCA
This sequence comes from Acidimicrobiales bacterium, assembly GCA_965279255.1. Classification (GTDB taxonomy): domain Bacteria; phylum Actinomycetota; class Acidimicrobiia; order Acidimicrobiales; family Acidimicrobilacustridaceae; genus CAMFLJ01. Next base: position 1,429,683 of record OZ257146.1, on the reverse strand, counting down.
GGTGTAGCCCCGCGACACGGGGTGCTCGGCATCGCCGCGCACCTTCACGACCTGCTCGCCCTCGACGGTGACCACGACCCCGCACCCGGCCGCGCAGATGCGGCAGTACGTGCGGTGCTCACTCGATCGGTCGTTCACGTGGCCCCCCTCGGTCGACGTCCCATCATGACTCCGCACCGGAGCCCGTGGATGCTGAGGCCCGAAATAGTTGCGTTGACGATAAAACAGGGGCCATGAGCATGAGCAACGACGACATGAACAACTGGAACCAGCAGATCATCGCCGAGTTCCGGGCGAACGGCGGCAAGGTCGAGTCCTTCGGCGACGCGCCGATGGTGATCCTCCACAGCACCGGCGCCAAGTCCGGTGCCGAGCGGGAGAACCCCCTGGTGGCCCTGGTCGAGGGCGACGACCTCTACCTCTTCGCTTCCAAGGCCGGTGCCCCGAGCAACCCCGACTGGTACTACAACATCAAGGCCCAGCCGAAGGTCGAGCTCGAGTACGGCACCGAGCGCTTCGCCGCCGAGGCCGTCGAGGTCACCGGCACCGAGCGCGACGAGGTCTACGCCCGCCAGGTCGCGGCCCAGCCCGGGTTCGGCGACTACGAGAAGGCCACCACGCGGGTCATCCCGGTCTTCCGGCTCGTCCGGGCCTGAGCCGTCGGGGCCGGGGCGAGTACCCCGGCCCCGTCGACTGCGCCCCTAAGGTGGCGCGGCTCTCCGTCGGCATCCGACGGAGGCCTCGCACGCCATCACTCTGCCTCGGAGCCCTCGTCCATGACCCCCGCCGACACCCCCGACGACGATCCGACCCCGGACGACGCCGACGCCCCCGAGCAGCTCGAGGGTGCCAAGGAGGAGCGGGCGTCCATCCGGGCCCAGCGGCTGGCGAAGCTGGCCAAGCTCCGTGAGGACGGCGTCGACCCCTACCCGTACCGGTTCGACCGCGACCGCACCATCGGGGAGCTCAGGGAGTCGTTCGGCCACCTCGAGGCGGGGGAGGAGACCGACACGGTCGTCCGCGTCGCCGGGCGCCTGATGCTCAAGCGCGAGCAGGGCAAGCTCACCTTCGGCCAGCTGCGCGACCGCAGCGGCGAGGTCCAGCTCTTCGTGTCGGCCAAGGTCCTCGACCCCGAGACCGACGCCTTCGCCGCCTTCAACGACCTCGACCGGGGCGACTGGGTCGGTGTCGAGGGCACGGTGATGGTCACCCGCAAGGGTGAGCTGTCGGTGAAGGTCACGTCGTTCGAGCTGCTCTCCAAGGCGCTGCGGCCGCTGCCCGACAAGTGGAAGGGCCTGGCCGACGTCGACGCCCGGTACCGGCAGCGCTACGTCGACCTGACGGTCAACACCGACGCCCGCCGGGTGTTCGAGATCCGCTTCGCCGCGGTCGACGCCATCCGCCAGGAGCTGCGCAACCGGGGGTACCTCGAGGTCGAGACCCCGATCCTCAACCTCTCCCAGGGTGGGGCGACGGCACGGCCCTTCATCACCCACTACAACGCGCTCGACATCGACACCTACCTGCGCATCGCGCTCGAGCTGCCGCTCAAGCGCCTCCTCGTCGGTGGGTTCGAGCGGGTCTTCGAGATCAGCCGCGTGTTCCGCAACGAGGGCATCGACACCCGCCACAACCCCGAGTTCACGATGCTCGAGGCCTACGAGGCCTTCGGCGACTACTCCGAGATGATCGAGCTCACCGAGGCCCTCGTGTCCGGTGCGGCGGTCGCCGCCACCGGTGGCACCACCGTCGAGCTGCGCGGTGAGCAGATCGACCTGGCCCCGCCGTGGCGGCGGGTCACCATGGTCGAGCTCATCAAGGAGGTCGTCGGCGTCGACATCCACCCGGGCATGCCCCTCGCCGAGGCCCGTTCGGTGCTCGACGGCCTCGGGCTGGCCTGGCAGGACGGCTGGGGTGCGGGCCGCTGCACCCACGAGGTCTACGACGAGCTGGTCGAGCCCAAGGTCAGCCAGCCCACGGTGGTCCTCGACCACCCTCGGGAGACCTCGCCCCTGGCGAAGCCCCACCGCAGCGACCCCGATCTCGTCGAGCGCTTCGAGGTCATCGTCGACGGGCGCGAGCTGGCCAACGCCTACAGCGAGCTCAACGACCCGGTCGAGCAGCTCGCCCGGTTCCGTGAGGAAGCCGCCCACAAGGCCGCCGGCGACCCCGAGGCCGGCGACGTCGACTACGACTACATCCGGGCCCTCGAGTACGGCATGCCGCCGGCAGGCGGGCTGGGCATCGGCATCGACCGGCTCATCATGCTGCTCGCCGGGGTGGAGAGCATCCGGGAGGTCATCCTCTTCCCGACGCTGCGCCCCGAGGTCGGCCTCGGCGACGACGACTTCCCGTCGATCTGACGTGATCCCGCCCTGCCCGGTCGGGGGATGTCCTGACGGCGGGCGGTCCCCGGGTGCAGGATGGCCGCGTGCGGCGTGACCTGACCCGACCCCGGCTGATCGGGTTCCTGACCGCCCTCGGCGGCCTGCTGCTCGTCGTCTCGACGCTGCCGATCCTGCGCAGCCGGGTCGAGAACGTCGCCGAGACCTTCACACCCTTCGGGGTTCGCGTCACCAGCCACGTGGTCGCCCTGGGCGCCGGCGCGGCCCTCCTGTACCTGGCGGGCCAGCTGGCCCGGCGCCGCCACCTGGCCTGGATCCTGGCCCTGATCCTGTTCGGGGCCAGCACGATCGTGAACCTGCTGCGGGTGCACCACGACATCGCCGCGGCCTACTCGCTGGTGATGGTCGTGCTGCTCGTGGTGAGCCGCAAGCAGTTCGGCGCTCCCGGCGACCCGCCCACCTTCTTCGAGTTCATCCGCTTCGTGCCCTGGTACCTGCTCGGGGTGTTCGCCTACGGGTTCGCCGCGCTCTACCTGGAGCGGGAGAGCATCAGCCCCGAGCCGAGCTTCTGGAACAACGTCGAGACGATCGTGCTCGGCCTGGTGGGGGCCGACGGGCCCTACACCTACCAGCGGAAGTTCTTCGACTGGGCGTTCCCGTCGTCGCTGCTCGCGCTCGGCATCGGGGGCCTGGCGTGGGCCCTCGTGCTGCTGTTCCGGCCCATCGTGGCCCGGCCCGAGGCCGACACCCCGTCGTGGGCCAAGGCGCTCGACATCGTCCGCGAGCACAGCAGGGACACGCTCGACTACTTCGCCCTGCGCAACGACAAGCTGTTCTTCTTCTCCTCGGACGGCAAGGCGATGATCGCCTACACCTACGTGGGCCGCCACGCCCTCGCCTCCGGCGACCCGGTCGGCGCGCCGGAGTCGGTGGTGCTGGTCGTCGACGAGTTCCTCGAGATGTGCCGCCAGCGGGCGTGGGGGGTCGCGTTCCTCGCGGCGCGCGAGGCCGACCGCCAGATGTACATCGACCGGGGCCTGCACACCGTCTACCTCGGCGACGAGGCCATCGTCCGGTGCGAGGGGTTCTCCCTCCAGGGCAAGAAGTGGAAGAGCATCCGGCAGTCGTCGGGCCGGATCGAGCGCACCTACCGCTTCGTGTGGATGCCCGAGACCGACGCCAGCCCCGAGCTGATCGCCAAGCTCAACGACATCTCCCAGCGCTGGCGGGGCAAGGCCCCGGAGCGGGGCTTCACCATGACCCTCAGCCAGGACGTCGAGGGCACCAACCCCGCGTTCCACCTCTGCATCGCCCTCGACGAGAACGACGAGCCCGGCGGGTTCCTCCGCGTCGTGCCCGTCTTCGGGGCCGAGCCCGGCTACACGCTCGACATCATGCGCCGCGACCCGGACACGCCCAACGGCATGACCGAGTTCCTGCTCACCCGCACGATCATGCAGCTCGACGAGCTCGGCTACGACCGCTTCTCGATGAACTTCGCAGCGTGGGGCCGGTTCTTCGAGGAGGACGTCGAGTACTCGATCGGCCAGCGGGCGGTGAAGCTCCTGCTCGACGTGATGAGCCCCTTCTACCAGATCAAGTCCCTGAAGGAGTTCAACCAGCGCTTCTATCCGGAGTGGGTGCCGCGCTGCATCGTCTACGACGACTTCCGCGACCTCCCGAAGGTGGCGCTGCTCTACTCGAGCGCCGAGGGCTTCCTCCACATCCCGGTGATCGGGCGGTACTTCCTGCCCCGCACGATCGGCGAGCCGGGCCACCCGATCGTGCCCCCCGATCCCGCGGTGGTCCACCCCCGTCCGACCCGTCAGCTGCGCGCCGAGAAGGCCACAGAGAAGCGGGGTCGGCGATCGGGCGATGCCGAGAACGCCGGCGGCGACGGTGGATCCGGAGAGGGCGGTGGGCCCCGACGCCCCGCCGGCGTCGACGCCCCCGAGGGCGAGACCCGGGCCGAGCGGCGGCGCCGCAAGCGGGCCGAGGAGGAGGCACGGCTCCGGGCCGAGGGCACCCCCTCCGCCCTGGCCGGCGAGCCCGAGCCGAACCCCGACCCAGCCGGTGAGCTCGGCCCGGACCTGGGCCCCGAGCCCGACCCGGACCCCGACGGCGGCGCAGCACAGGCCGACGCGTCGGCCTAGGCCGGGGCGGCCTCGATCGCCGGCTCGCCCGAGTCGGCCCGGCCCTGGGCCCGGGCGAGCACCACCACGGCGACGCCCGCCACGACCATCGAGGTCAACAGCAGGGAGACGGCGAAGGGGCCGTGGGCCCGGAAGCGCTCGTCGAAGAGCGTGAGACCGAGGATCATGCCCACGACCGGCTCGAGGCCGGTGATGGCCGGGAGCGAGGCCTGCAGGGCCCCCGCCTGGTAGGAGGCCTGCTGCAGGTAGGTGCCGATGACGAGGACCACGACGAGGGCGTACACCGGCCAGTACCGGAGCACCTCGAGCAACCCGCCGTCGAGCGTCTTGGTGACCGTGGTGATGAGGGCGTCGTTGAAGCCGAACAGGATGCCGGCGGCGATGCCGAGCATCAGCGCCCGGGTGGCGCCCTTGCGGCGCCCCGCGACCACCATGGCCACCACGAACGGCACCGCGGCGATGCCGGCGGCCACGATCCACTCGCGGGTGGGGGCGGTGTCGTTGCCGTTGCTGGCGTCGCCGATGACGACGATCACGGCGAGCGCGACCGTGAGCACCGACGCCCAGACCCAGTCGGGGCGGGTGATCCGACGCCCGGTGAGGCGGCTGCTGAGCGGGAGGGCGAAGAGCAGCACGGTGACGATCAGGGGCTGGACCACCACCAGGCGCCCGACCGCGAGGGCGGCGGCGACGGCGATGAAGCCGCCGGCGTCGGCGGCCACGCCGCCGAGCCACAGGGGCCGGCGCACCAGGATGAGGAGCATCCCGATCGAGCCGGCCTGGTCGTCCCGGAGGGTCGACGCCTCGCGCTGCTGGAGCGCCGCGGCCAGCGCGAACAGGAACGACGACAGCAGAGCGAGTCCCACGGCGAGCACGGTCCGGTCAGGCTAGGCGCCCCCCATCCCACCCCCGACGACCCCCGGTCCGGAGGCAGATCTGCTGCTCCGGGCCGCAGATCTGGCTCAGGAGCCTCGATCTTCTGTGCCCCGGAGGCGGATTCGTTGCTCCGGGCCGCAGATCCGCCTCAGGAACGGAGGAGTCAGCCGGCCAACTGGCCGCCTGCGGCATCGCCTGCCCACACAGAGGCGCCGATCGCGAGCAGGACGGCGAGGACGTACTCCGGCTCGTGCACCAACTGTTCGTAGGTGAACCTGGCCACCCGGCAGCCGTTGACGAGAGCGATGTGATCGCGGCGCCGGTCGCGTTCGAAGTCCTTCGATCTCGTGTGCCACGCCCGCCCGTCGGCTTCGATGACCAGGCGCCAGGCCGGGATGTAGGCATCGAGGCGCTCCCTGTCGTTCGGCCACCAGGCCGGCGTCGCCTGCGCCTCCCATGCAGGTATTCGGGGGTCGGTGAGGACGCGGAAGAGCGCCACCTCGAGGACGCTCATGGCGACGGCCGGGAGCTCCGAATGATCGAGCGCCAGTCGCAGGAGCCGATCGACTCCCTTCGGAAGGCGGGGCCGCAGCGCCTCGCAGCGGGCGCGCAACGCGGCGGGGCTCGTTCGCCGACCGAGGAGGGCAGCGTGCACGACCTCGTCGAGGCGGTCCCCGAGCCGGCCCGCGGTGTCGCAGAGCGTCTGCTCGACGGTGCCAGCCGAGAAGGGCCCGACCGCTCGGGCGAGGAATCGATCAGTCTGGTGAACCCTCGCCAACGCCGTGCGATGCCCAGCGCCTCGGGGAACCCGCAACTCCGGCCGAACCGGGCGGTAGCCGTCGAGGTCGAGCAGGTGTCCGGCGGCGAGGCCTGCGACTGAAGAGCGTGGAACCGCAAGGTGGGCCGCCATCACCTGGCGGTGCCATGTCGGCGGGTTTCCCGGCAGAGCGAAGACGGCAGGAGCGAGCTGCAGCCACTGCCCCGACCGCCGTCTCGTGGCGAGCATGTTCCTCGTCGCGCCGGCTGCTCTCGCCTGGGCGGCCGAGAACACGCCGTGCTGCCCTCGGGCGATCCGCTCGACCCGCCTGTCCATCGTCAGTTCCGCCATGCGTCGATCCTGCCCTGAGGGGTGTGACAGCGCAGTCCGCCTACGAAGCCACAAGTTTCCCTGTCTCCGCTGAGGCAGATCCGCTGCTCAGAGCCTCAGATCCACCTCAGGGACCGCGAGCCGACCGCTCCTGAGGCGAATCCGCTGCTGTGGTCGACACATCCGCCTCCGATGTCCACGGCTGTGTGTCTCACGAGGGCGGGGAGGGGGAGGGGCGGTAGCGTCTCGGGACATGTGTGGACGGTTCGTGAGCGCGTCGCCGCCGGATCAGATCGCCCGGTACTTCGACGCCGAGGCCCCCGAGGCGGCGCTCGAGCCGTCGTACAACGTGGCGCCCACCAACGACATCTACGTGGTCCACGTCGACGGCACCACCCGTCGGGTCGAGCCCATGCACTGGGGCCTCGTGCCCCACTGGGCGAAGGACCCCTCCATCGGCAACAAGATGATCAACGCCCGGGCCGAGACCCTGGCCGAGAAGAACGCCTTCAAGTCGCCGCTGGCCAAGCGGCGCTGCATCATCCCGGCCAACGGCTTCTACGAGTGGCTCAAGGTCCCTGGGCAGAAGACCAAGCAGCCGATGTTCATCCACCGCACCGACGACCAGCCCTTCGCCTTCGCCGGGCTGTGGTCGGTGTGGCGTGACCCCAACGCCACCGAGGCCGAGCGCGAGGCCGGCGGGGGCACGCTCCGCTCCTGCACGATCATCACCGGTGCGCCCAACGAGAAGGTCCGCACGGTGCACGACCGCATGCCGGTGATGCTGCCCCACGAGGCCTGGGAGACGTGGCTCGACCCGGCGATCCAGGACATCGAGATGGCCACCAAGCTGCTGGTGCCGGCCCCGGCCGACGGCATCGACATCTACCCGGTCAGCACCGAGGTCAACAACGTCCGCAACAAGGGTGCCCACCTGCTCGAACGGGCGGACCCGCTCGTGGCGGTCACACCCGGCGAGCTGCCCGGCCAGACGACCCTGCTCTAGGCAGACCCTCTCCGGGGCCGGACGGGCCTAGGAGCCCAGGGCCTCGACGGCCGCCGCCAACGTGGCCGCCACCTCGGCCAGCTCCTCGGCGGGCACGTCGGTGCGGGCCTTCTTGAAGTCGATGTCGGACTCCGTGTGGATCGGCAGCACGTGGAGGTGGGTGTGGGGCACCTCGAGGCCGGCGATGATCAGCGCCACCCGAGTGGCGCCGAACGCCTCGACCTGGGCCCGACCGATGCGCTTGGCGACCACGTTCAGGTGGGCCACGGTGTCGTCGTCGAGGTCGATCCAGTGGTCGACCTCGGCCACCGGCACGACGAGCGTGTGGCCCGTGGCGATGGGCCCGATGCTGAGGAACGCCACCACGGTGTCGTCCCGGTACACGAAGTGGCCGGGGAGCTCGCCGGCGATGATGCGGGAGAAGATCGTCGTCATGGTGGGGTGATCGTAGAGTGCCGCCCATGGCAGCGCCCCCGGCTCCCGGCGCCTCACCCGATCCGTCGCCGGGGGAGGACCGCATCCTGACGGTCCCGAACCTCATCACCCTGGTGCGCCTGTCGTGCCTCCCGCTCTTCGTCTGGCTCCTGCTCGGCCAGGAGAACCAGGTCGCCGCCGCCGTGCTGCTCGGGCTGCTCGGGGCCACCGACTGGGTCGACGGCTACGTCGCCCGCCGGTTCGGGCAGGTCTCCACCCTCGGCAAGGTCCTCGATCCGGTCGCCGACCGCCTGCTGTTCTTCACCGCCATCGTCACGATCATCATCTCCGGCGACGCCCCGCTGTGGGTCTGCATCGCCGTGCTGGCCCGTGAGGCCCTGGTGGCGCTGGCCACCCTCGCCCTCGCCGCCCTCGGCGCCCGCCGCATCGACGTCACCTGGTGGGGGAAGGCCGGCACGTTCTCGCTGATGTTCGCCTTCCCGGCGTTCCTGCTCGGATCGAGCGACCTCGCGTGGAGCGGCTTCTTCACCTTCGCGGCCTGGTGCTTCACCATCCCCGGCCTGGTGTTCTCGTACTACTCGGCGTTCCTCTACGTGCCACTGGCCTCACGGGCCCTGGCCGAGGGCCGGGCCGCCCGGCAGGCCCCCACCGCCGACCGCGACTGAACGGCGTGTGAACGGGGGCGACGGCCGTGTGACCTTCGCGCGAACGGGCCGGAAGACCCGCCGGGAGAGGAGGCTCGGCCTCCACCCCTGGGGGTAGGTTCTCCCCAGGCCGCCACGTCGTCGGCCCTCGACGAACGGAGGACGGGATGAAGGCGGTCATCATGGCGGGGGGCGAAGGCACCCGACTCCGGCCGTTGACCTCCAACGCCCCGAAGCCACTCCTCCCGCTGGTGAACCGGCCGATGATGGAGCACATCGTCGACCTGCTGAAGCGCCACGGGATCGACGAGATCGTCGTCACGGTCGCGTTCATGGCCAACGCCATCCGCGACTACTTCGGTGACGGCTCGGAGTTCGGCGTGAAGATCGCTTACGCCACCGAGGAGACGCCCCTCGGCACCGCCGGCTCGGTCCGCAACGCCATGGAGCACCTCACCGAGCGCTTCGTGGTCATCTCCGGCGACGTGCTCACCGACATCGACCTCGGCGCCATCATCGACTTCCACGACCAGAAGGGCGCGATGGCCACCATCGGCCTCGCCCACGTCGACAACCCGCTCGAGTTCGGCATCGTCATCACCCACGAGGACGGCTCCATCGAGCGCTTCCTCGAGAAGCCGACCTGGGGCCAGGTCTTCTCCGACACCATCAACACCGGCATCTTCGTGCTGGAGCCCGAGATCTTCGACTACATCGAGGCCGACCGGCCCGTCGACTTCTCGGGCGAGGTGTTCCCCAAGCTCCTCGAGGACGGCAAGCCCCTCTTCGGCGCCATCACCGAGGGCTACTGGGAGGACGTCGGCACCCTCGAGGCCTACGTGCGGGCCCACAAGGACATCCTCGACGCCAAGGTCGAGGTCTCCATCCCCGGCTTCGAGATCCGCCCGGGCGTGTGGGTGGGGGAGAGCGCCGACGTGCACCCCGACGCCACCATCGCCGGCCCGGCCGTGATCGGCGACAACTGCCGCATCGAGGCCGGCGCCACCGTCGGTGAGTACACCGTGCTCGGCTCCAACGTGCGGGTGCGCAACGACGCCTTCCTCGAGCGCACGGTCGTGAACGACAACGCCTACCTCGGCGACAGCGTGCGCCTCCGGGGCACCGTCGTCGGCCGCTCGTGCGACCTCCGCAACGGGGTGCGCACCGAGGAGGGCGTCGTCATCGGCGACGAGTGCTTCCTCGGCGACGAGGCCCAGCTCGGCCCGGGCGTGAAGGTCTACCCCTTCAAGACCATCGAGGCCGGTGCGGTCGTCAACGAGTCGATCGTGTGGGAGTCGCGTGGCGCCCGCAGCCTGTTCGGCTCCGAAGGGGTCGCCGGCCTGGCCAACGTCGACATCACCCCCGAGTTCGCGGTCCGGGTCGCCATGGCCTACGGCGGCATGATCAAGAAGGGCTCGACGGTCATCACGTCCCGTGACTCCAGCCGCTCGGCCCGCATGCTGAAGCGGGCGATGATGGCGGGCCTCAACGGGGTCGGCGTCAACGTCGAGGACCTCGAGGTCGCCTCGGTGCCCGTGACCCGCTTCATCATGCGGCGACCCGCCGCCCGGGGTGGGCTCACGATCCGGCTCGCCAACGACGACCCCCAGTCGGTCGTGATCCGCTTCTTCGACCAGGACGGCCTCGACATCACCGAGGAGACCCAGCGCAAGATCGAGCGGCTCTACGCCCGCCAGGACTTCCGGCGGGTCTTCCCGGGCGAGATCGGCGACATCGGCTTCGCCCCCCGGGCCCTCGAGCACTACGCCACCGCCCTGGAGTCCACCGTCGACGTGGTCGCCATCCGCAAGGCGTCGTTCAAGATCGTGATCGACTACACGTACGGCTCGACCTCGTTCGCCATGCCGAACGTGCTGGCCAAGCTCGGCCTCGAGGTGCTGGCGGTCAACCCGTTCGTGTCCACCGCCGGGGTGCTGCGGTCCGACATCGACGAGCACGCCCGCCAGGTCGGCGACCTCGTGCGCACCTCCGGCTCCCAGCTCGGTGGTGTCATCGACCCCGACGGTGAGGTCTTGCGCCTCATCGACGACGAGGGCCACGTCCTGAGCCACACCGAGTCGCTCCTGGCGATCCTCACGCTCCTGCCCGGGAACCTCTTCGGTGACCGGGTGGCGCTCCCGGTGAACACCACGGCCAAGGCCGAGAAGCTCCTGCGGGCGAACGACATCGGCGTGACCTGGACGAAGCTCTCCAACGCCGCCCTGATGGACGCCTCGATGGTGGCGGGCGTCGGCTTCGCCGGGAACCAGACCGGCAACTTCATCCTCCCGGGCTTCATGCCGGGCTTCGACGCCGCCGCCACCTTCGTCAAGGTCCTCGACCTGCTGGCCAAGCACGACACCAAGCTCTCCGACATCGTCGCCGACCTGCCCCGCACCCACGTGGTGCACGAGCAGGTCGTCACCCCCTGGGACCAGAAGGGGGCGGTGATGCGCACGCTGATGGAGCAGAGCAAGGACCGCGAGGTCGTGCTCGTCGACGGCGTCAAGGTGATCCACCCCGAGGGCTGGGCCCTGGCGCTGCCCGATCCGGAGGAGCCGGTCACCCACATCTGGGCCGAGGGCAGCTCCGGCGACGCCGCGCGGCGCCTGGCCGAGGAGTACGCCCGCCGCATCCGTCAGATGGTCCGTTGAGGGGCCGAGGGCTCACCCTCCACGTCAGCCTGAGGTCACCGGGCGGTCCGCGGCGATCGGCCGTGTCCGCCCCGAGGTCGATCGGGTAGCGTTCGCCACATGCAGCTGCCCGACGACCTCCGCTACTCGTCCGACCACGAATGGGTCCGTCTCGAGGACGGCAGGTTGAGGGTCGGGATCACCGATTACGCGCAGGACGCGCTGGGCGATGTCGTGTACGTCGAGATCCCCGAGGTCGGTGCCCAGGTCGAGGCTTCGGCCAAGGTCAGCGAGGTCGAGTCCACCAAGTCGGTCTCCGACATCTACGCCCCGGTGGCCGGCAAGGTCGTGGCGGTCAACGCCGACCTCTCCGACAGCCCCGAGCGCCTCAACGACGATCCCTACGGCGAAGGCTGGATCTGCGTGATCGAGCCCGACGATCCGAGCGCCCTCGAGGCCCTGCTCGACGTCGAGGGCTACCGGCGGTTGATCGAAGGGTCGTGAGCGAGTTGGCCGAGGTCTTCTGCAACAACTGCGGTCACCGCAACCCGCTGGGAGCGAACTTCTGCTCCTCGTGCGGCGCGGTGCTCGAGTCCGTCGCGCAGGAGAACACGACCATCACGTTCCACCCCGTGTCGCCGGTCGACCCGGTCGACGAGGAGGTCACCCTCACCCTCGACGAGATGCCCGCCGACGTCGGGATGCTCGTCGTTCGTCGGGGGCCCAAGGCCGGCAGCCGGTTCGCCCTCGACAAGGAGGTCGTCACCGCCGGTCGCCACCCCGACTCCGACATCTTCCTCGACGACATCACCGTGTCGAGGCGTCACGCCGAGATCCGCCACACCGCCGACGGCGGCTACGAGGCGTGCGACACCGGATCGCTCAACGGCACCTATCTCAATCGGGAGCGCATCGACTCGGCCCCTCTGGCCAACGGTGACGAGCTCCAGATCGGCAAGTTCAAGTTGGTCTTCTTCCAAGGGGCGGGCGACGAGGAGTCATGACCACCGAACGCACCCACCTCTCGATCGGGGAGGTGCTCTCGCTGCTGCAGCCGGAGTTCCCCGACATCACCATCTCCAAGATCCGCTTCCTCGAGAGCCAGGGCCTCCTCGATCCTGAGCGCACCCCGTCGGGCTACCGGAAGTTCCACGACGACGACATCGAGCGGCTGCGCTGGATCCTCACCCAGCAGCGCGACCACTTCCTGCCGCTCAAGGTGATCAAGGACCGGCTCGCCTCCGGTGACCTGAGCAATGGCACGCCCGAGGGTGTGCTGCCGCTGGCGGCCGAGACCGCCGAGGTCACCGACCCCACCACCGTTCCGGCCTGGGCCTCCACCACCCCTGCGCCCAGCGCCGAGGCTTCGGGCAACGGCGCCGGTCCGTCCCGTCCCGCCGCGGCCTCCTCCGAGCCCGAGCCTGTCGCCGTCGCGGCGGCCACGGTGCCGGCTTCGGCCTCCGCGTCGACATCGGGCTCCACCTCCGGGTCGGCCCCGAAGGCCCAGGCCAACGGTGCCGGCGACGAGACGTCGGTGCCCGCCGCCAACGGCAAGCGTGGCGCCGGCGATGCCGAGATGCCGTCTGACGGGCCGTCCGAGGTGGCGCCCGCACCCGCCGCGGCCGCCGAGCACGATCGCGCCGAGGCCGTGGGCCGACTGGTCGAGGCCCCCGAGACGCCCGAGCCCGACCCGGTCGAGGAGCCCGCGCCCGAAGAGGCCGCCGACGCCAAGCCCGTGGGCCCCAAGGGCCGTCGTCGCCATCCCACCGGCCACCAGCCCGGTGCACCCACCCCGGAGCCGGGCGCCGAGCCCGATCCCGACGTGGTCGTGCCGGTCCTCACGATCGACGACCTCACCGAGCGCAGCGGCCTCTCGGCCCGCGAGATCGGCGAGCTCGAGCGCTACGGGCTGATCGCCGGCGAGACCGACGGGCAGGTCACCACCTACGACGAGGAAGCCCTCGTCGTGGCCCGACTGGCCGCCGGGTTCAACCGCTACGGCATCGAGCCGCGCCACCTGCGCATGTACAAGGTCGCCGCTGAGCGTGAGGCAGGCCTCTTCGAGCAGCTGATCAGCCCGCTGCTCAAGCAGCGTCGGCCCTCCGCCCGGCAGCAGGCCGTCGAGATGCTCGAGGACCTCGCCGAGCTCGCCGACGACCTGCGGGCGGCCATGGTGCGCACCGCGCTGCGGGAGTACCTGGGCGGCTCCTGACCGCGGCCGCCCGAACCTCTGCGCTCACCGCCCCGATGAGGGTTCGGCGTCCGCGACCGGCCCGATCCGCCGGTAGGGTTCGATGGATGGTCGAGATGGAGTTGATCGCCGTCCGGGTCGAGCTGCCGGGCAACACCCCGGTCGTCGTCCTGCGTGAGCTGGGCGGCGAGGGTCGGCTCCTGCCGATCTTCATCGGCCAGCCCGAGGCCACGGCCATCGCCTTCGCCCTCGACGGCGTGCAGACCCCGCGGCCGATGACCCACGACCTCATGCGTGACCTGCTCGAAGAGCTCGGGGCCACGGTCGAGCGGGTGCTGGTGACCCACCTCGAGGAGGGCACCTTCTACGCCGAGATCCACCTGGTCGCCGGCGGCGACCAGCACCGGATCTCGTCCCGTCCCTCCGACGCCATGGCCCTGGCCCTGCGCATCGACTGCCCGATCTTCGCCTCCGACGAGGTCGTGGCCGAGGCCGGGCTCGTGCCCGACGATGAGGGCGACGACGACGAGGACATGGGGGAGGACGTCGTCGAGCAGTTCCGCGACTTCCTCGACAGCGTCAACCCCGACGACTTCGCCTCTTAGTCCCGGCCGAGGCCGGCCGCTCGGAGCTATCGTCACCGGCTGCGGCGGCTGAGGAACGGGGGTGGCCGTGCGGCTCGTGCAGATCTGGAACTACCCGGTGAAGTCGATGATCGGCGAGCGCGTCGAGCGCGCCGACATCGGCCCCGAGGGCATCAGGGGCGACCGCCACTGGGCGATCCGCGACGAGGTCCGGGGCGGGATCCGCGGCGCGAAGAAGCTCGGCGACCTCATGCGCTTCTCCGCGTGCACACGACCCGACGGCTCGGTGTTGATCACCCTCCCCGACGGGGCGACGGTGAGCACCTCCGACCCTGAGCGCGATCAGCGCATCTCGGCGGCCCTCGGCCACGAGGTGACCCTCCAGGGGCTGGCCCCCGTCGACGACCTCGAGCACTACCGGCGGGGTGCTCCCGACAGCGACGACCCCGTGGTCGAGCTCCGCTCGATCTTCGGCCGCGAGGACGACGAGCCGTTCCCCGACTTCTCGATCTTCCCGCCGGAGATCATGGAGTTCGAGTCGCCTCCCGGCACCCATCACGACGCGTTCCCGCTGCTGGTGCTCACCACGTCGGCCCTGCGCACGCTCGCCGAGGCCCTCCCGGGCTCAGTGATCGACCAACGGCGATTCCGGCCCAGCCTGGTCATCGACACCGGCGACGAGGCCGGCAACCCGGAGTTCTCGTGGGTCGGTCGCCGCCTCAAGGTCGGTGAGGTCGAGCTCGAGATCGCGTCGGCCTGTCCCCGGTGCGTGATGGTCACCCTGGCCGTCAACGACACCATCCCGGCTGATCGGGAGGTGCTCCGCCACATCGTGCGCGAGCTCGACCAGAACCTCGGGGTCTACGCCACGGTCGTCAGGGCCGGCCGCGTCGTCGAGGGCACCGAGGTCACGATCGTCGCCTGACCTGCGGCGCCGCTGGACAAGCTGCCGGAGAACGGACGGAAGGCCGTATTCCTGGTGCGCTCGGAGGCGCACACTGAGCTCATGAGGCGAACCCTGCGATGTGCGATGCCGGTCGCGGTGGTCCTCGTGGTGATGATGGCGTTCGTCGCAGCGCAGACCGTCGACCCGGCGGCGTCCCAGTCCACCACCGAGCAGCCGGCGACGGCCGTGTGGCCCGTCGCCTCCCAACCCGTACGGTTCGACGACCCGACCGAGGCGGCGCTGTCGTTCGCCGTCGAGTACCTGGGCTTCGTCGATCCGGTCGTGGGCCCGTTCGTGCCCGGCGATGCATCGTCCGGCTCCGTGGAGCTCCAACCGCTCGCCGATGGTCCCGTGACCACGGTGATCCTCCGGCAGCTGCCGCCCGAGGACTCCTGGTGGGTGCTGGGCGCGACGACACCGAACCTGCAGCTGACGGCGCCGGCCGCGCTGGCGGCGATCGGGTCGCCCGTCACGCTCTCGGGCCAGAGCACGGCCTTCGAGGGCACCGTGAACGTCGAGATCCGCCAGGACGGCATCGTCGCTCCGCTCACGACATCCTTCTTCCAGGGCGGCTCGATGGGGGTGCTGGGGCCGTTCTCGAAGACCATCACCTTCGATGCGCCGGCCGGTTCGGCCGGTGCGATCGTCCTCAGGACGTCGTCGATGGACGACGGCCGCCTGTGGGAGGCCACCGTCGTTCGGGTGAGCTTCGTGGCCGCCACGCCGGCACCCGCGGTCGCGGCAGCGGTCCCGGCGCTCACCGGCTGAGGGAGAGCTGACCACAACCTGTCGGCCACTAGGGTTCGTGAGGTGACGAAGCATCTGCGCCGCCTCGGCGCAGCCACCCGGTGACACCGCTCGATCCCTGGCGGCCCGTCCGCCGTGGGTTCCTGCTGCTGGGCCTGGTCGTGGTCGCCGGCACCATCGGCTACGTCCTGCTCGGTCTGAGCCTGCTCGACGCGCTCTACCAGACCGTCACCACGGTCTCGACCGTGGGCTTCCGCGAGGTCGGCGAGTCCACCGGGCCGTGGAAGGTCTTCACCATGGCGCTGATCCTCGTCGGCGCCGGCACCGTCCTCTACACCCTGACCGTGACCCTCGAGACACTCATCGAGGGTCGCCTCACCGACCATTTCCGGAGCCGCCGCATGACCCGGGAGATCGATCAGATGTCGGACCACGTGGTGGTCTGTGGATGGGGTCGCATCGGCCGTCGGGCGGTGGCCGACCTGTCGGCGGCCGGGCGCACGGTCGTGGTGGTCGACCGCGACGAGGCCGTGAGCGACGCCCCGGTTCCCTTCGTCGTCGGCGACGCCACCGACGATGCGGTGCTGGCGGCAGCCGGCCTCGATCGGGCCGCCACCCTCATCGCCGTGCTCAACGGCGACAGCGACAACGTCTACCTGACCCTCAGCGCGAAGGCCGTGAGGCCCGACGTCTTCGTCATCGCCCGGGCCCGGGTCGAGTCGGCCGAGGCCCGCCTACTCCAGGCCGGTGCCGACCGGGTCGTGAACCCCCAGGCCATCGGCGGTGCCCGGGTGGCCGCGCTCACGCTGCAGCCGAACGTCGTCGACTTCCTCGACGTGGTGATGCACGACGGGTCGCTCGAGTTCCGGCTGGAGGAGGTCGTGGTCCACCCCGGCTCGCCCTTCGTGGACCGGTCCATCCGCGACGCCAACATCCGCGACGCCACAGGCGCCATGGTGATGGGCCTGCGCGAGCCCGACGGCACCTTCCGGGCCAACCCCGGGCCCGACATCGTGCTCACCGCAGGGCAGGTGCTGATCGGGATCGGGACACCGTCCCAGCTCGCCGCACTGAAGGTCGCAGCCGGCGTCACCGACCGCTGAGGCTCGGCGGCCCGGGCGGGGGAGCGACCGCGCCGGGAGGCCGACCATTGACGGCGCGCGCGCCTCCCGTTACCCTGCCGCCACGGTCACACGCTCGTAGTTTCACGGTTGTCGTCCAGATCAAGGTCCGACCCCTCGGATGCCGATCATGGTTCGAAGACGTGGCACGAGCCCGGAGAACGAGGACCACATGACCAAGGGTGACGACAGCGGGTTCAGCGGCGCACGAGCCGCGGAGATCGTCGGCATCAGCTATCGCCAGCTCGACTACTGGGCCCGCACCGACCTGGTGCGGCCCTCCCTGGTCGACGCCAAGGGCAGCGGCAGCCGCCGTCGCTACAGCTACACCGACCTGCTCGAGCTGCGGGTGATCAAGAGCCTGCTCGACGCCGGCATCAAGCTCGAGAACGTGCGCGACATCTTCAGCTACCTGCGTGACCACCTCAACGGCGACGTCACCAGCGCCAACCTCGTGATCCAGGGCTCCACCGCCGTGTTGATCGAGAGCGACGGCGAGCTCATCGACCTGGTCAAGAAGGGCCAGGGCGTGCTCAACGTGCTGCCCCTCGCGGGTGTGCGCCAGGAGATGGACGACCGCATCCGCGAGCTGCGGCCCGAACCGGCCCCGGCCACGGTCACCAAGCTGGCCGCCGGCTCCTAGACCCCACCCTCCCCACCGGGGGAGGGGAGTGGACCAGACCTCGACGAGCCCGGGCCCGGTGCCCGGGCTCGTCCGCGTCTGCGCGCCCGGCGCTTCGGCGTTGCCGCCTCCCTCGTTCCGGTGGAGATCCACCCACCGATGACGGGGTGTGCTGTCGCGGGACATGGGTGACAGGTATGTCGCGAGACATCGGTGACAGTCAGGAATGTAGGCGGGGGCGGCGAGGGCCTCCTCGTTTGCGGTCGGAGGGTTGGTAGGAGCGGTCGGGGTCGAGGGTGAGGTGGCGTATGAGTGTCCCGTTGATGAAGACGTTGGCGCTTGTGCCGGCGATTTGGACCTGGGCGCGGTGGTGTTCCCACTCGACCCCGATGTGGATGCGGAGTCGGCTCACCTGGACGGTGCCGTCGGCGGCGACGGTGCCCTCGAGGAGGCGGGCGGGCCAGACGGGATGGGCGAGCGGCTCGGGCGCCGGGCCTGCGGCGGGGGTGGCGTGCCAGCGGGTGATCGGGGTGACTCGCCCGATGCCTTGGTGGGGGCGGTGGTGGTTGTAGAGCTCGCGGAACTTGTCGAGCTGGGCCTGTAGCTCGACGGCATCTCGAGCGAGGGGTTGTTGGCGGAGCCATTTCTTGAGGGTCTGTTGGAATCGTTCGATCTTGCCGGTGGTCTGCGGGTGATAGGGCCGCCCGCACACCGGTCGGATCCCGGCGTCTCGCAGCTGTCGTTCGAACTCGACTTCGAACCCGCGCAGCTTCCCGGAGAAGCACAAGCCGTTGTCCGACAACACCCCGGCTGGCAGACCCCACACCGCTGCGGCCTGACTGAACGTGGCCCACGCTTCGAGCGACGTTGCTTCGAGCACGGCCCGGGACGCGATCGCGACCCGGGAGTGGTCATCGATGATGTTGAAGACCTTGACCACGCCGGTCGCTGTGACCCAGTCAGTCGCGTCGATCTGCCAGCGCTCGTTCGGCGCAGCGGCTTCGAAACGACGCCACGACGACTTCGGGCGCTTCTTCGGCTGAGGCTGGATCAGCCCTCGACGGACCAGCACTCGATGAACGCCAGCGATCGACGGGACCGCATCGAGCTCTGAGCGGGCGAGATGCCATGAGATCGTGGTCGCCCCGTGATCGAGGCCCGCATCGATCAGCTCCTTGCGAAGCCTCACGATGCGGTCCTCGACCTCGACCGAGATCTGGGTCGGTGACGACAACGGGCGCCGAGAACGTTCCTCAAGCCCCGCCAGCCCCTCGGCGCGATATCGAGCCGCCCACTTGTAGAACGTCTTGCGCGACACCCCGTTCTCGGCGCACACCGCCGACACGTTCACCGGGTGGCCCTCAACAAGCGCCGTCACCGCCGCGAACACCTTCACCGACATCGGAGTCACCTTCCCGGCCATGACCCATCGTCACGGCCCAACAGGTGTCACCCATGTCTCGCGACATCAACTGTCACCGATGTCCTGAGAAGAGACACCCACCGATGACGGGGCAGATCTCCACCAGAACCGTGCCCGGCGACGGGAAGGGCCTGGTCAGGGGCATCCACCCACGGGAAATGAACGTGGTTCATACTCTGAACGTGGTTCATCTCAGGGTGGTGCCGGACGATCGACGAGAGCGCACGAGGCAGGCCAAGCGGGCCCGGATCCTCGTCGCGGCCGGCGACGTCATCGACCAGGCCGGGCTCGACGGGCTCACCATGCAGGCCGTCGCCACCGAGCTCGACTGCGCCGTCGGAACCCTCTACACCGCCTTCGCCTCCAAGGCGGAGCTGCTGGCCGCCCTGCAGGCCGAGGCGGTCGGGGTGCTCGAGGCCTCGCTGCGTACGGCCCGGGTGACGTGGGACGACGAGCTGGCCGAGCTCGAGCCGGAGCTCGCCGCCCTGGTCGACCTCGTCGGCTACGGCGCGTTCGTGGCGGCCGCGGCGGTGGTCTACCCCGACGAGACCCGCCTGGTGCGGGCCATGCTCGGCGACGTCGCCCCGCCGAAGGGCTCCGACGAGGCCCGAGCCCTGCTGCCGGTTGTGCTGCGCCTGCTCGACCCCCCGGTCGGGCGCCTGGCCGACGGCGTCGGGCTGGGTGTGATCCACCCCGGCGATCCCGTGGCGCGTGCCCTCACCTGGCTCTCCGCCGTGCACGGCGTGCTGCGCCTCGACGGCCTCGGTCCGCTCGATCGGCACCTGTTCCGGGCCGGTCCGCTCGCCCGTTCGCTCACCGACGACCTGCTCTGCGGATGGGGCGCGAACCGCGACGACGTCGAGGTGGCGGCCTCACATCTCGACCGCCTCGCCGCTCTCGGGCCGCTGGCGCCACCCCCGGAACCATCGCAGTAGGGTCGCCCACGTGACCGAGGTCCGCCGTTCTCCGCTCGACGCCGTCCACCGATCGCTGGGCGCCAAGCTCGTCCCGTTCGGCGGGTGGGACATGCCGCTCTCCTATCCGGAGGGCACCCTCTCCGAGCACCGGGCCTGCCGTCACGGGGCCGTGGTCTTCGACGTGTCCCACCTGGGCACGGTGCGGGTCGAGGGCCCCGGGGCCTTCGCCACGCTGCAGCGGGCCCTCACCAACGACCTCGGTCGCATCGACCCCGGTCGGGCGCAGTACACCCACCTGCTCGATCCGGTCGACGCCTCCGTCGCCGACGACATCATCGTGTGGTGGGTCGACGCCGAGAGCTTCGACGTGATGCCCAACGCCTCCAACACCCAGCGGGTCACCGACGCCCTCGCAGAGGAGGCTGCCGCCGCCGGCGCCGCCCAGGTCAGCGCCGCCGACGTCACCGCGGAGCGGGCGGTGCTCGCTGTGCAGGGCCCCCACGCCCGTGAGCGCCTCGCCAGCGTCAGCCCCGCTGCGGCCGCGGTGGCCCGCTTCACGGTCGCCCGCGTGCCCTGGGGCGACACCGTGCTCACCGTGGCCGGCACCGGCTACACGGGCGAGGACGGCGTCGAGCTGGCCGTGCCCGCCGACCACGCCGAGGCGCTCTGGGCCGCGGTCACCGCCGCCGGCATCGTCCCCGCCGGCCTGGGTGCCCGCGACACCCTGCGCCTCGAGGCCGGGCTCCCGCTCCACGGCCACGAGCTGGGCCCGGGGATCACCACGCTCCAGGCCAACCTGGGCTGGGTCGTGGCGTGGGAGAAGGGCCCCTTCCGGGGCCGCGAGGTGCTGCTCGCAGAGCGCGAGGCCGGGCCCCGGCGCCGCCTGCGGGGGCTGGTCACCGACGGCCGTCGCCCTCCCCGTGAGGGCTCCGTGGTGCTCGCCGGTGGTGTCGCCGTCGGTGAGGTCACCAGCGGCAACTTCGCCCCCGAGCTGGGGCACGGAGTGGCCCTCGCGTTCCTCCCTCCCGACGCGATCGAGGGCGATGAGGTCGTCATCGACGTCCGGGGCACTGAGCTGCCGGCGCGCGTGGTGGCGCTGCCGTTCGTGAAGAAGCGCTGAGTCAGCTCGGCTCGGGCACGGCCGGCAGGCCGAGCGCGGGACCCGCGGTGGTGGGCACGCCCGGCACCCCGCCGCGCCGGTCGAGCAGGTGGGCGGCCACCACCAGCAGGGCCATCACGATGGCCGCGCCGACGAAGAGCACCTCGGAGCCGACGGCCTCGTAGACGGGCGCGGCCACGCCGGCCGCGGCACCCGCGGCGAGCAGGCTGATCGACCCCGAGAGCCCCTGCCCGGCGGCGAGCCGGTCGGGTGGACAGGACCGGGCCATCGCCGTCTGGGCGCCGGGCACCGCGGTGGCGTTGCCGAAGGCCTCGACGAGCGCCAGGGCGGTGATCGCCACCGGTGCGGCGAGCAGCCCGTAGAACGCGGTGGCGGGAACCACGACGAGCATGCCGATCGTGGCCGAGCGGACGGGGCCGAGGCGGTCGGCCAACCGGCCGCCGCGTGGGGCCCACAGCACGTACGGGATCCCGTAGAGGGTGAGCCCGATGCCGACGAAGACGGTGGTCGCCCCCTTGTCCTGGAGGTAGCGGGCCCAGAGCGAGTCGTAGATGCCGACGGGCAGGAACACGGCGAGCTCGAGCAGCACCGCCACGACCACCCCGCGGATCCGGAGCAGCTCGAACGACGAGAAGATGCCGTGCACCGCCGGCGGGACGGGGGCGTCGGACGCACCCTCTGGCCGTGCGGCGGCCGGCGGGACGACCGCCCGGGCGAGCATCACCGTGACCGCCGCCAGGGCCACGGCCACGACCAGGAACGGGGCCGACAGCCCCCACAGGGCGTAGATGCCGGTGCCGATGACGGGGCCGAACACGAACCCGCCGGTCTCGGTGCCGGTGTAGCGGCCGAGCAGGTGGCCGGCCCGCTCCGGTGCGGCCCGCACGAGGGTGGCGCGCGTGGCCGGCAGGAACGAGCCCGCGGCCAGACCCGACAGGAGCCGGGCGGCGGAGAACTGCCAGAGCTCGGCGGAGAAGGCGAACATCACCATGGTGAGCACCGACAGCACGGCGCCGATCATCAGCAGGCGGCGGGTGTGGCCCCGGTCGGCGTAGGGCGCGAGCACGAGCTGCCCGCTGACGGCGCCGACGAAGTACATCGCCGAGATCACGCCGAGGCCCCAGGTCGGGAGGTGGTGGGCCTCCTGCAGGTCGGCCAGGAGCGGGAAGATCATCCCGCCGCCGGCCGCCACGAAGAACGTGCCGACGAAGAACGGCCAGAGCACGGGCTTCGGACCGGTCACTGCACCGGTCGGGGTGGCCTGCTCGGACATGGCGCCGACGCTACGGCACCCGCCCTCCACCCCATGGCTCGTTTCAGCACGTCCCAGCGTGCCCAGACGAGCCACCGGCCTGCGTCCAGCCCGCCCGATGGCTCGTTTCAGCACGCTCCAGCGTGCCGAAACGAGCCACAGGTCGGGGTCAGGCTTCGGCGAAGGCGCTCATCGGGGGGCAGGAGCACACCACGTTGCGGTCGCCGTAGGCGCCGTCGATGCGGCTGACCGGCGGCCAGTACTTCGAGGCGCCCGGGCCAGCGGGCCACACCGCGAGGTCGCGGGGGTAGGGGTGCTCCCACACGTCGGTGGCCACGTCGGCGGCCGGGTGGGGGGCGTTGTGCAGCGGGTTGTCGTCGGCGGGCCAGCGGCCGGCGGCCACCGCGTCGATCTCGGCCCGGATGGCGAGCATGGCGTCGCAGAAGCGGTCGAGCTCGACCTTGCTCTCGCTCTCGGTGCTCTCGATCATCAGGGTGCCCGCCACGGGGAACGACATCGTCGGGGCGTGGAAGCCGTAGTCGATGAGGCGCTTGGCCACGTCGTCGACCGTGATGCCGGTCTCCTTGGTGATCGGGCGGAGGTCGAGGATGCACTCGTGGGCCACCCAGCCACCGGTGCCGCTGTAGAGCACCGGGTAGGCCTCGCCCAGACGCCGGGCGATGTAGTTCGCGTTGAGGATGGCCACCGACGTGGCCCGGCGCAGTCCCTCGGGCCCCATCATCGAGATGTAGGCCCACGGGATCGGGAGGATGCCGGCCGAGCCGTAGGGGGCGGCCGACACCGGGCCCACGATCGGGCCGAGGCCGTCGTCGGCGCGGCGGTCGGGGCCGGCCGAGGGCACGACCGGGTGGCTCGGCAGGTAGGGCGCCAGGTGGGCCCGCACGGCCACCGGGCCGACGCCCGGGCCGCCACCACCGTGGGGGATGCAGAAGGTCTTGTGGAGGTTGAGGTGGCTCACGTCGGCGCCGAACTTGCCGGGCCGGGCCACGCCGACGAGGGCGTTGAGGTTGGCGCCGTCGAGGTACACCTGGCCGCCGGCGTCGTGGACCGCGGCGCAGATGTCGCCGATCGCGGTCTCGAACACGCCGTGGGTCGAGGGGTACGTGACCATGAGCGCGGCCACGTCGGCCGCGTGGGCGTCGAGCTTCGCCCGCAGATCGTCGAGGTCGACGTTGCCGTCGTCGTCGCATGCCACCACGACGACCTTCATGCCGACCATCGCCGCGCTGGCGGCGTTGGTGCCGTGGGCCGACGCGGGGATGAGGCACACGTCGCGGCCGTCGTCGCCCCGGCTGCGGTGGTAGGCCCGGATGGCGAGCAGCCCGGCGAACTCGCCCTGCGACCCGGCGTTGGGCTGCAGCGACACGGCGTCGTAGCCGGTGACGTCGGCCAGCCAGGCCTCGAGGTCGCCGATCAGGCGGCGGTAGCCCTCGGTGTCGCCCACCGGCGCGTAGGGGTGCAGGTCGGAGAACCCCGGGTAGCTGACCGGCTCCATCTCCGCCGCGGCGTTGAGCTTCATCGTGCACGAGCCGAGCGGGATCATCGCCCGGTCGAGCGCGAGGTCGGCGTCGGAGAGCCGGCGCAGGTAGCGCACCATGTCGGTCTCGCTGCGGTGGGAGTGGAACACCGGGTGGGTGCAGAACTCGCTCGTGCGGACCAGCTCGGCCGGCAGGGCGTCGGCGGTGGTGGCGTCGAGCTCGGCGACCGAACCGGACACGCCAAAGGCCTCCCACACGGCCTCGACCGTCTCGGGGGTCGAGGTCTCGTCGAGGCTGAGGCCGACCACGCCGTCGATGATGTCGCGCAGGTCGAGGTCGAGGTCACGGGCCCGGGCCAGCAGCGCGGCGGAGTCGGGCACGCTCACCGTCAGCGTGTCGAAGAACGACGTGTGGGCCACGTCGACCCCGCCCGCCCGCAGCCCGGCGGCGCACACGGCCGTGAGGCGGTGCACCCGGGTGGCGATGCGGCGCAGGCCCTCGGGGCCGTGCCAGACGGCGTAGAGGGCGGCCATGACGGCCAGCAGCACCTGGGCGGTGCAGATGTTGGAGGTGGCCTTCTCCCGGCGGATGTGCTGCTCACGCGTCTGGAGGGCCAGGCGGTAGGCGGGGCGGCCGGCGGCGTCGATGGAGACGCCGACGAGGCGGCCGGGGAGGCTGCGGCGGTGGGCTTCGCTGGTGGCGAGGAAGCCGGCGCTCGGCCCGCCGAAGCCGAGGGGCACGCCGAAGCGCTGCGAAGATCCGACGACGACGTCGGCACCGAGCTCGCCGGGGGGAGTGAGCAGCGTGCAGGCCAGGAGGTCCGTGGCCACCACGACGAGGGCGCCGGCCTCGTGGGCGGCCGCGATGAAGGGGGCGATGTCGCGCACCCGGCCACCCGAGCCGGGGTGCGAGATGAGCACACCGAAGGTGCCCTCGGGCAGAGGCCCGGCGGGGTCGGCGAGCACCACGGTGAGGCCGAGCGGCTCGGCGCGCGTCTCGATCACCGCGTGGGTCTGCTCGTGGGTGTCGGGGTCGACCACGAACACGTCGCCGGCCTTGCCGTTGGCCCGGTGCAGCAGGGCCATGGCCTCGGCCGCGGCGGTGGCCTCGTCGAGCATCGAGGCGTTGGCGATCTCGGTGCCGGTGAGGTCGGTGACCATCGTCTGGAACGTGATCAGCGCCTCGAGCCGACCCTGGGAGATCTCGGGCTGGTACGGCGTGTAGGCCGTGTACCAGGCCGGGTTCTCGAGCACGTTGCGGCGGATCACCGGCGGGGTGACCGTGCCGTACCAGCCGGTGCCGATGAGCGAGCGGCGGGGGTTGTTGGCCTCGGCCAGCTCGCGCAGGGCGGCCAGCACGGCGGCCTCGTCGCGGGCGGCGGGCACGGCCGGGGGCCGGTCGTCGCGGATCGAGGCGGGCACGACCGCGTCGATCAGCTCCTCGAGGGAGCCGACGCCTACAGCGGCGAGCATCTCGGCGATCGCCTCGTCGGAGGGGCCGATGTGGCGCCCGACGAAGGCATCGGGAGCGGCGAGCTCGGCGAGGGTGGGGCGGGAGCGAGGGTCGGACGTCTTGGAGAGAGAGGGGATCACGGTGTCCTCCAACGGGTACGGCGCGCGACGGCGATGTGGGTGGGGACCCCGCTCTGTCGTGGATACCTGAGAGTTTCACCCCGGCAGACCCCAGAGAAAGGGTGCTGACCTGGGCTTTCCCCGTCGGTGAGCCCGGTGCCGGTGACGGCCACGGACTGCTCTCCAGAGGTGCCTGAGCCTGCGGTACGGGTGCCTGAGAGTTTCCCGGGGGGTTGCTCCTTCGGCGCCTCCGCAGCCCGGCGGACCGGGTTCGGAGAGCTCTCCCGCAGGCGGTGAACGGCCTCGGTTGTGGTGGTGAACCTAGTCGAACAGGTCGGGCTCGTCGCGAACGGCGACCCGGTACAGCGGCTGGAACGAGAACCACCCGGCGAACGAGCTGCCCACGGTGTCGTGGGTGAGATGGGCCGCCTCGGGATCGATGTGCACCGGCTCGCCCGCGGCCATGGCCAGCAGCTGGGCCTGGCAGGTGCGCTCCATGGTGATGAACCACCACGCCGCCTCGTCGACCGACCGGCCGACGGTGAGCAGGCCGTGGTTGCGGAGGATGGCGGCCTTGTTGTCGCCGAGGGCGTGGGCGATGCGCTTGCCCTCCATGGGGTCGAGCACCACACCGGTGAAGTC
The DNA here is from genome assembly GCA_965279255.1 of Acidimicrobiales bacterium. GTDB lineage: Bacteria > Actinomycetota > Acidimicrobiia > Acidimicrobiales > Acidimicrobilacustridaceae > CAMFLJ01. Next base: position 1,403,869 of record OZ257146.1, on the reverse strand, counting down.
GTCGAACAGGACGTGGTCGCCGTAGAAGGCGCACGAGTCCTGGGTGATGGGGTCGAGCAGCTGACCCAGTGACGAGAACGCCTTGCCGTGCACCGAATGGGTGTGGGCCGCGGCGATGACGTCGGGCCGGGCGGCGTGGACCTGGGAGTGGATGGCGAACGCCGCCTGGTTGATGGCGTAGTCGCCGTGGACGATCGTGCCGTCGTGGTCGACGCACACCAGGTCGGACACCGTGATCAGGCGGAAGTCGACCCCGAACGGGTTCAGCCAGAAGCGGTCCGGGAACTCGGGGTCGCGCACCGTGATGTGCCCGGCCACGCCCTCGCCGAACCCGAACCGACCGAACAGCCGGAAGGCGGCGGCGAGGCGCTGCTTGCGGTGGATCCGCTCCTCGGCCGGGTCGTCGAACGACGGCAGCTCGTAGGGGAGGGGCTTGGCGTCGGCGTGGACGACGGAGAGGTTCTCCGGGTCGGGGGTCTCGGGCACGGCACACCTCCGGGCGGCATCGACGAGGCGGGGACGCTCCCCGTGCGTCGGTGGCGCGAGTGTACGACCGCCCCGGCTCGAGCGGCCTCCGTGACCGCCACCGGGCCGGGCTCACACCCCTCCTGACCTGGGCTCTTGACGGATGGACAAGGGGATGGTTGGTTGACGGGCCACAAACGAGTGGGTGCCTGGTGAGGGGAAGTCCGGTGAGAATCCGGCGCTGTCCCGCAACCGTGTGCAGGGGTCTCGACCCCTGCGAGTCGGATCGCCGAACCAGGTTCCCGTGGCTCACCATGCACCGCCGCGGACAGCGGTGCCGAGCCCGAGCGCAACGGCCTCACGCCACCCGATCCGGGCGACGGGCGACCGCCGCCGGGGGAGGCGCCCCGGTTCGGCGGCCCTGACCGATCGAGGAATCGTCGATGCTCACTTCACCGCACCACCTGTCTCCCCCTCGCGGGCGGAGGGCCGCCGCGCTGGCGCTGGCCGCGCTCCTGGCCGCGCTGCTCCTGCCGTTCGTCGGATCCGGCCCGGCGACCGCGGCGTCCACCCCGCAGTCGAACGCCGCCGCCACCTGGCTCGCCGGGCTGGTCGGGCCCGACGGGCCCGTCGAGGACCCGAACTCCGGCAACCCGTCGGCGAGCGGCACCGTGCAGGTCGCCCTCGCCCTCGTGGCCAACCAGTCCGACCGTGACGCCATCGACCGGGCTCTCGGCTACATCCTCCCGAACGTCGGGACCTACGTCGTCAGCAACGGCCAGGACAGCCCCGGCCGCCTCGGCTACCTGCTCGTGCTCGCCTCCGCGACCGGCGGCGACGCACGGGACTTCGGCACCCCGGGCGTCGATCTCGTCGCTCGGTTGGACGCGACCTACGGGGCGGTCGAGCCCGGCTTCTTCGGCACGCCCGACCAGTACAACGCCGTGTTCAACCAGTCCCTCGCCGTCATCGGGCTCGTCGCTGCCGGCCAGCCCGTGCCCGCCGGGGCGATCACCTGGCTGACCGACCAGCAGTGCGACGCCGGCAACAGCTCCGAGGGGGGCTGGCAGGGCTACCGGTCGAGCACGGCCGGGGTGCTCGACCCGTGCGAGGAGTCCAGCGGCACGATGTACACCGGCGCCGACTCCAACAGCACCGCCATCGCCGTGCAGGCGCTGGCCGCGGCCGGGGCGAACGGTCCCGTCGCCGCCGCCGTCGCCTTCCTGGGCCTGACCCAGTCCGCCACGTCGGGCGGCTTCGGCTACTACGCCGGTGACACCGTCGTGGATCCCAACTCGACGGCCCTCGGCATCCAGGCCCTCGTGGCGGCGGGGGAGGACCCCACCGGGGGCGCGTGGTCGGTCGGCGGCGGCACCCCGTACTCGTCCCTCGCCGGCTGGCAGATCACCTCCGGCGCGGATGCCGGGGCTCTGGCGTCGCCCTACAGCAGCGGTGCCGCCGACTTCCTGGCGACCTTCCAGGGCCTCTGGGGCCTGGCGATGGCCCCGCTCCCGTTCCCGGTGTTGCCGGCTCCGATGCCGACGACCACGACGACCGCGCCCACCCCGACCCCCACGACGACGGTCGTGCCCGGCGCAGCTCCGGCCGCGGCGGCCGTGTCGTCGACCCCGGCCTTCACGGGCTGAGCACCGTGGTGGGTCGGCCCGGAGGCGGGCCGACCCACCAACGCTCGGCGCCGACGGCACCCGCAGCCCGACCGACGTCTCCGGCACCGTCCTGACCAGGACGCTTGACGGACGCGCGAGGGGGTGGTTGGGTGACGTCCACAACGAGTGGGTGCCTGGTGAGGGGAAGTCCGGTGAGAATCCGGCGCTGTCCCGCAACCGTGTGCAGGGGTCTCGACCCCTGCGAGTCGGATCACCGAGCCAGGCCCCGAGGCTCAACCTGCACCGTCGCGGACAGCGGTGCCGAGCCCGAGCGAAACGGCCTCCCGGCCACCCGACAGGGTGAGCCACCCGGTGGCCGCCAGCCGGGGGAGGCAACCCGGTCGGCGGCCTGACCGATCGAGGAATCGTCAATGCCCGCTCCACTCCACCGCCCGCCGCTCCGCCGCGGCAGGCGCGCCACCGTGCTCGGCCTACTCGCACTGGTCGCGGCCCTGCTCGTTCCGCTGGTCGGCGCCGGCTCGGCGAACGCCGCCGCCAGCCCCCAGGCGGAGGCGGCGAGCTCGTGGCTCGCCACGCTCGTCGGGCCTGACGGCTCGGTCGACGACCCCTACTCCGGGAACCCGTCGCTGACCTGGACCGCCAACGTGGCCGTCTCGCTCGCCACCACCGGCAACGAGCCCGCCGCGCTCCAGCGGGCGCTCGACCACCTGGCCGCCGATGTCGACGGCTACATCGCCGAGGGCACCTCGGACCCGGCCGGCCGCCTCTCCTGGCTGATCCTCCTGGTCGACGCCACCGGCGGCGATCCCCGGGCGTTCGGGGGCCACGACCTCGTCACCGACCTGCAGGCCCGCTACGAGGTGGCCGAGCCCGGCCTCTACGGCGTGATCGACGACTACACCCCGGTGACCAACCAGGCCCTGGCCCTGCTGGCCCTCACCGCCGCCGGCGTCACCCCGCCGAGTGCGGCGATCGACTGGCTCGTGGCCCAGCAGTGCACGGCCCCCGCCTCCGCGGCCGGCGCGTGGGAGGGCTACCGGGCCCCCGCCGTGCCCGGCCCCGGCCTCGAGCCCTGTGAGGAGTCGCTGTCGACCAACTACACCAGCGCCGACTCCAACAGCACCGCCTTCGCGGTGCAGGCCCTCGTCGCCGTCGGCACCGGCGGACCGATGGCCGACGCACTTAGCTGGCTCGACGGCATGCAGGACACCACGCCCGGTGCCGCGGTCGGTGGCTTCGGCCAGCGCCCCGGCGACTCGGCCGACCCGAACTCGACGGCGCTCGTGATCCAGGCGATCGTCGCCGCCGGGCAGAGCCCGACCGGGGCGGCATGGACCACCGGCGGCGGCAGCCCGCTGTCGTCGCTCCAGTCGTGGATCGTCCCCAGCGGCGCCGAGGCCGGTGCGCTGGCCTCGCCCTACAGCGCCGGGTTCGCCGACACCTTCGCCACCTACCAGGGCGTGTGGGGGCTGGCCCAGGCCGCCTTCCCGCTGCCGGTGCCGACCCCCACCGGGCCGACCACCACCACGTCCACCGCACCGACCACCGACGGCCCGGGCGTCGACGCCGTGACCGTGAACCCGGCCTTCACCGGCTGAGCTGTGGGGGACCGGCTCGTGAGGGCGGGCCGGTCCACCACCTCCACGTCCGACGGTGCCTAGTTTCGTCACATGACGGAATCCGCCCGAACGGCGACGAACGCGGGCCCGGGGGAGCGCGACACCCGACGGCGCTGCCGCTGGTGCGGACGCGACTTCGTGGTGGCTCCGGGGCCGGGCCGACCCCGACGGTTCTGTCGCGACGGCTGTCGCCAGCAGGCGTACCTGGCCCGCAAGCTGGCGTCGTCCCACGGCCTCGGTGACGACGACGTCATCGTGTCGAGAGAGGCGCTCGAGGACCTCCAGAGCCGTATCTACTGCCTGCAGGCCGCGCTCGAGGACATCGACCGCGACCTCGAGCGGTCGAAGGAGCCACGCGACGTCGCCGAGGCCCTGACCTGGCTACGGGAGAACGCCGAGCCGCTCGCCTCGGTCTGGATCGAGCCCCGCACCGCCGAGGCCTGAGCGCCGTAGGCTCCGCCGCGAGGGGAGGGAAATGGACGAACCGGCACCGGGCCTGCTCATGGTCGTCGTAGAGGTCGCACCGCACGACGAGGACGAGCTCAACCGCTGGTACGACACCGAGCACATCCCGGAGAAGCTGGCCACGCCCGGCTTCCGTTCGGCGCGTCGGTTCCGCGACACCGCGGCGCCAGGCCGCTACCTCGCCCTCTACGAGCTCGACGACCCCGCCATGGTGACGACGCCGGAGTACATGAGCCAGGCCATGAGCCCGTGGTCGGAGGCCGTCATGGGCACGTGGCTGAGCCTCGACCGCTCGGTCTGGGTCGAGCTGCCCGCTCCCGACGCGTCGGGCATCGGACCCGGCCCCGGACGCGCATCCGGCTGACGTCGCGCACCGCAGTGGTGCGCGACGCCAGCCGGAACGGACCGGTGACCAGTGTGATCAGCCGAAGGGCTGGAGGCTGCTGCCCACCACCCACATGCTGAAGTACTGCGAGTTGGCGCCGTAGGCCATTCCGAGGGCCGTCTTGGCCCCCTCGACCTGGTGCTCGCCCGCCTGACCCCGAACCTGCAGGGCGGCCTCGGCGAACCGCAGCAGGCCAGAGGCACCGATGGGGTTCGACGACAGGACGCCGCCCGAGCAGTTGATCGGCATCGAGCCGGTGATCTCGGTCTCGCCGGCGTCGGTGAGCTTCCAGCCCTCGCCCTCGTCGGCCAGGTAGTGGGCCTCGAGCCACATAGGCTCGTGCCACGAGAACGGCACGTACAGCTCGGCCATGTCGATCTGCTCGCGGGGCCGGGTGATGCCGGCCTGCTTGTAGACGTCCTCGACACAGGTCAGGGCCGCCTGCGGGCGCACCGGATCGCGACGCGGGAACGCCGGAGGCTCGGAACGCGACGACATGCCGAGGACCCACGCCGGGGGACGGCCGTCGGCCGCGGCCGCCTTGCCGCCGTCCTCGTCGGTGATGACGACCGCACAGGCGCCGTCGGACGAGGGGCACGACTCGAGGAAGCGGATGGGCTCCCACATCATCGGGCTGGCCTTCACCTTCTCGATCGAGATGTCCTCGAGCTTCAGGTGGGCGTACGGGTTCTTCAGCGCGTTCTGCCGGTCCTTCACCGCCACCTTCCACCCGATGTGCTCGGGGGCGCCGCTGCGGTGGATGTAGGACCGGATGAACGGAGCGAAGGAGCCGCCGGCGCCGAGCGAGGCGCCCTTGCCGCTGCCGAGGGCGAACTGGGCGTTGCCCTCCGACTGCTTCTCGAACGCCACGGCGAGCACGGTCTTGTGCTTGCCGGTCTGCACGTGGGACGCGGCCACCACACCGGTGGTGCCACCGACCGAGCCGGCGGTGTGGACCCGGAACATGGGCTTGCCCACCGCGCCGAGGGCGTCGGAGAGGTAGAGCTCCGGCTTCATGACGCCCTCGAAGAGGTCGGGGGCCTTGCCGAGCACGACGGCGTCGATGTCGGCCATCGTCATGTGGGCGTCGTCGAGCGCCCGGAACACGGCCTCACGGACGAGGCCGCCGAAGCTGACGTCGCGCCGCTTGCTCTTGTGGTGGGTCTGACCGATACCGACGATCGCTGCGGGGATCATGACCGGCCCTCCAGGATGCAGACGAGGTTCTGTTGCAGACAGGGGCCGCTGGTCGAGTGTGCCAGCGCCCGGTTGCCGCCACCGAAGATGTGGTTGGCGGCGTGGCCGATGCGGATGAGCCCGCTGGCCATGATGGGGTTCTCCTTGAGCGCACCGCCGGAGGCGTTGACGGTGACGTCGTCGCCGAAGCCGAGCACCGAGCGCAGCAGGAGCTCCTCGTGGGTGAAGGCGGCCTGCAGCTCGGCGATCTCGACGGGTGCCGCCCCGAGCCCGGCCGCCTCGGCGGCGATGCGCGTGGAGGGAGAGTCGTCGAGGGCCCGGAACGAGGGGTTGTGGCACTCGGTGCGATGGTCGAAGCCGGTGATGTAGGCGGGGCGCTCGACGAGCTCCCGGGCCCGGTCGCCACGGGCGAGCACCATGGCGGCGGCGCCGTCGGTGATCGGGGGCAGGTCGTGGCGGCGCAGGGGCTGGCGCACGTAGTCGTCGGCGAGCAGCTCGTCGACGGTGCCCTTGCCCCGGCTGCGCACGGCGACCTCGGCCATGGTGCGCTCGTCGGCGATCCCGGCGGCGATCACGGCCCGGGCCTGCAGGGCGGCGAAGGTCACCGGGTCGGCGCCGATGGGGGCGAGGAAGTAGGGGTCCATCTCCATCGGGTAGATCAGCGACGGGTCGCCGGTGGACGAGCGGCCGGAGCCGGTGACCACGGCGATGTCGATGTCGCCCTCCTGGAGCCGCAGCCACGCCTCGTACAACGCCCAGGCGCCGTCCATCTCGACGTGGGAGTCGCGCTTCGGGGGCCAGGCGCCGATGGCGTCGAGGTTGCCCACGAAGCTGAAGGCCTGGCCGGTGATGTAGTCGCACGAGCCGAGGCAGGTGAAGTCGATGTCGGCCCGGGTGAGGCCCAGGGGCTCGATGGCGTCGGTGATGACGCTCATGAGCAGCTGGACCTCGCTCTTGTCGGTGTGGCGGACCATGGGCGTCTGGGCCCAGCCGACCACCGCGATGTCGTTCGAGGTCGCCATCAGAAGATCCTGTTCGTGAGGTCGAGGTCGTCGACGGCGGGCTCGCCCGAGGGCTCCCACCCGATGAGGGCACCGAAGGCGCCGCCCATGGTGCCGCCCTCGTCGATGTCCTCGCCGGCGGGGGTCCACACGGCCTTCACCCGCACGCCGACGGCGACGTCCTCCACCGGGAGGTTGAAGGTGGGCTGGTAGCCGAGGACGACGTCGAAGCCGTCGAGCAGCACGAAGACACGGGCGAAGGGCTCGGTCTCGGTCTGGCCCGGGTACTGGACGGGCGTGATCACCACGTGGTTGGTGATCGTGCCGGTGTGGGGCAGATCTACGGCGTGCTCCTCGGTGAACTCGAGGGAGTCGATGGGGCACACGCCCCGCCCACCGGCGTAGACCCGGCCACAGACCGGGCACTCGAAGCCGATGAGGCGGTGGTCCTTGGAGGCGCCGACCACGAAGTCGAACGCCGGGGGGACCGGGTTCTTGTAGGTGATGGAGGCGAGGTAGTCCATCATCGTCACGGCCTCGGCGGCCGGGCCCTGGTCGTCGCCGTCGACCTCGGGCTCCTCACCCGGGACGAAGCTGACGATGTCGGTGATGTGGCCGATCCGCTCGCCCTTCCAGCGCGGGGCGACCCGCATGCCCTCGCTGATCGCCTCGGGGGAGCCGGCGTCGACGGCGTACAGCAGCGGCGTCGAGGCCCCGTCGAGGGTGATGAAGGCGAAGGCGAACGGGTGGTCGAGCGGGTGCTGCTCGGTGGGCTGGGGCACCCAGGTCCACGACTGGACGGTGCCGGCCGGGCCGACGTCGACGAAGTCGTGGGCCAGCTCGGCCCCGGTCGCCGGATCCCATTCCATCGGCGGCACGAGGACGCCGTCACCGCAGCGGATCCCGAGGATCCGCTTCTCGGTGAGCGCCGTCATGAACGCACCCGTCACCGGTCCGAGGGACCGGGTGTACGGGAACGTGATGGTGCTCTCTACGAACCTGACCACGTGTGGCATTCCCCCTGAGTCGCCCGTCGCGAGTCCGAGGTCGCGAGTCGCAGGCGGCAGGACCGTAGCGCGGTCGCCCGTGACCGGACACCGCTCGGCCCACAGGTGGGGACCACCCGATGTAGCGGTGGTGGTCCGGCAGCGCGACCGGGGGATACGCTCGACCACGCGCGGTGCCGGTCCGACCACGGATCCGGCAGATCCCCCTTCTCACCCGGCGGTGACCATGACGAACGAGACCTCGGGCCCGGTGGGCCCTTCCGGCTGGTACCCCGATCCGGGCGACCCCTCACAGCTGCGGTGGTGGGACGGCAGTGCCTGGAGCGAGCACACCCATGCCGCCGCCGAGGTGCCGGTGTGGTCGGAGGGAACCGAGAGCCCGCCGCCGGCGTCCGAGCCGTCGGCCCAGGACCGGCGGGCCGCCCAGGCCCAGGCCACACAGTCCTCGCTGCCTTTGCCGCCCCTGCCGCCGCCGCCTGCCGAGCCCCCGGCCGGTGGTCGCCGGCGGTCCCGCTGGTGGCTCGTCGGGGGAGCGGCGGTGGTGGTGCTGCTGATCGGGGTCGGTGTCGCGGTCGTGCTGTCCCGGGGTGATGCCTACCCGTCGACGTGGGATCCGCGGGTCACCGACCTCGTGGCCTTCGACCAGAAGGCACGGGGCCTCGACTTCAAGCACCCGGTCGAGGTCGTGCTCGTACCCGAGGACGAGTTCGCCGCTTCGGTCCGGGTCGACGAGACCCAACTCGACGAGGAGGACCTCCAGAACGTCACGACCGCCGAGGCCCAGCTCCGGGCGTTCGGCCTCATCGACGGGTCGGTCGACCTCGTCGACACCACCAGCGACATCCAGAGCGCTGGGACGCTGGCCTACTACTCCCCGAAGGACGAGAAGATCTACGTGCGCGGCACCGAGATCACGCCAGCGGTGAAGGCGACCCTCGCCCACGAGCTGGTGCACGTGCTGCAGGACCAGCACTTCGGGTTGGAGGAGATGCTGAAGGACTCACCTGACCCGGGGGCGGTCCGCTCGATCGTCGAGGGCGATGCCAGCCGAATCCGCCAGGCGTACCTCGACCAGCTCCCAGAGTCCGAGCAGACCGCCATCGAGGACGAGCGCCAGAGCGGCTTCGACGATTCGGGCCTCGCCAAGATGCCGGACGCTCTGGTGGCGGCCAACAGCGCGCCCTATCTCCTGGGCGAGCCTGCCGTCGGAGTCCTCGTGGCGAGAGGCGGGAACAGCGAGGTCAACCAGGCCTTCCTGAAGCCGCCCACGGCCGACGTGCAGATCCTCGATCCGCGTCGGCTCTCCGAGGACGCACCGGAGCCGGTGACGTTGCCGGACCTGCCCGAGGGGGCGACCGCCCAGGGGCCCGAGGACACCAACGGCGCCCTGTTCTGGGACATCGTCCTCGCCCGGCGCATCGGGCTCCACCCCGCCCTCGCCTTCGCCGACTCGTGGGACGGCGACTCCTCCGCAACCTACGAGCTCGGCGGGCGGACCTGCACCGTCTCGGTGATCCGCGCCACCGATGCCGCGGCCGCCGCATCGATGACCGCATCGCTGCAGGCCTGGCTGGCCGCCGGGCCTCCGACCACGGACGAACAGACGTATGCCCGAGCGGGCTCGGCCGAGAACACCGTCGTGCTGGGTGTGTGCGACCCGGGGAGCGACAGCGTGGCGGCCGGGGTCGAGAACTCGCAGGAGGCGATCAGTCTGGCCTCTCTGCGCCTCGAACTGGAGCGCCAGGCGCTCGAGGCCCGCCTCACGATGACGGCCGCTCGATGCATCGCCGATCGTGGCGTCGCCGTCGTCGACACCGAGGACCTGGGCGCCAGTGCCGACCCCGACCAGGTGAGGGCGAAGCTGATCACGGCCATCGGCACGGCCACGGTCGCCTGCGGCGCGAAGCCGAGCTGATCGCGCGACGGCGAGCCCGTCGACCACCCTGCGCCCGGCCTCATTACGTCACTTGACGTTATGAGACCGCGTGGGGTGGAGCGGAGGAGTGAGTCGATCGTCGGCCCTCCGGTCGGCTCGAGCCTTCGAGCGCTTCCCAGGACGCCCGACTCGCCGCAGGGCTCCCGGCGATCGGCGTTCGATCGGCGCCAGGCATCATCCAGGGACCCGGCCGCCGGCTCCGAAGGCCGACGGCACCGGAACCCGGTGGCCGGTGCCTCCGGAGGCGTCCTTCGGGCCGCGGGTGGAGGCGAGCGTGTGTGGTCATCGCCGGTGCCCGCTTCGGAAGGCTGTTCCTGACCTGGGCTTTCCTGCCGCCTCACTTTACATAACGAGGATTATCGGCGAAAGGGTCAAGCTCCCTGGAAGGTGTAGTCGGGCATGCAGGGCGTCATCGCGTCGCCGCTCCCCGAGTACCAGGACCACCAGTTGCCGACGAGGTGCCCGTAACAGGTGTCCGGCGAGTACGGGTGCGTCGGACCGAAGGTGATGTTCGGGACGTGGTCGACCCCGGTGATCGAGAGCGAGTCGCCGTCCACGCCAACGCAGACCTCGTTCCAGTCCCCCGCGCTGGTGAGCGGACCCAGGTCGACCGTCGAGGCGGGGACGCAGCGCCGGCTCCCCAGCTCGGCGAGGATCCTCCCGGCCATGGCATCGGCGCCGCTGCGGTCGGCCTCGATGGCGGCGAGCACCTTCCCGTCGGCCTCGACGGCGATCACCCCGTAGGGGTCGATGGTGGTCGTCGTCGACTGCAGGGGCACGAAGGTGGGCGGCAGCCCGGTGGTGGCCGTCGCCGTGGCCGGCGTCGACTCCGATCCGCACCCGACGAGCCCCAGGGCCACCACACCCGCCGCCAGGGCCGTCACCCAGTGCCTTCCCACGGTCGGACGCTACTCGGGGCCCGTGGCCGGTCGAAGGGATCTCAGGGCTCCGACGGCTCCTGGTCCTCCTGGCGCAGGGCGATGCGGTGGGCCTCGGTGCGCTGCTCCAGCGCCTCGAGCTCGTCCTCGGGCCCGACCTCGATGCGGACGAAGTGGTCGTCGGCCTGGGGCAGCGCCCGCAAGAGCTCGTCCAGCTTCATCTGGACCGCCAGCTGCTGACGGGCCTGGGTGTGCTGGATGACGAACACCATCACGAGGGTGATGCCACTGGCCACGGCGGTGAAGCCGTACTCCAGCGCGGAGGTCACCCCGAGCACGAAGATCAGGACCACGACCACGGCGACCGCAGCCAGGACCAGCGCCGAGGCCCCCGCCTTCGAGGTGAGGTCGTCGATGGAGTGGAAGAGCCGGCTGATGCCGTGGACGTCCTTGTTCGTTCCCTGGGCCATGGATCGAGGGTACGAGCGCCGGGCGGAAGCCCTCCCCTCCCGGCCCCTAGCCTGTCGCCATGGCGGAGCAGCGACGACGGGTGTGGCCCCAACGGGTCTCGGCGGTGGCGGCGTGGCTGTTCGCCGTGTACTTCCTGCTGGCGATCAACCGGTACTACCTGACGTGGCCCCTGGCCGGCCTGCTCTGCTGGCTCGCCATCGGGGCCTGGAAGGGCCGCCGGCGGCGAGCGATCGCCCTCGTCGTCCTTGGGGCGTTCGGCACCCTCTGGTACGCCGGCTGGGCCGTCTACAGCGCGACGTGGAGCGAGATGGTGGTGATCCGCCAGGGTGCCCCGGACCAGCTGATGGAGGTGCGGCGCCCGACGTGGTGGGCGGTGGCCCTCGGCATCGAGGCCGCCCTCGCGCTGGTCATGGCCGTCGCCGCCCTGCCGGCAGCTCGCACCACCCGGCGGGCCACACCGGCGGAGACCGATCCCACCAATCCGACCGAGGCCGTCGACGCCTGAGGGCTGCTCGTCAGTCGAGGCAGAACTCGTTGCCCTCCGGGTCGGCCATGACGATGAACCCCTCGTCCATCGGCGGATCGGCCTCGACTCGGCGCAGCCTCCTCGCCCCGAGGGCCACCAGGCGGTCGTGCTCGGCCTCGAGGGCGGCCATGCGCTCCTCGCCCCGCAGGCCCGGGGCGGCCCGGACGTCGAGGTGCACGCGGTTCTTCACGACCTTGTCCTCCGGGACCTGCTGGAAGAACAGGCGGGGCCCACTCCCCTGCGGGTCCTCGATGGCCGAGCGCGAGTTCCACTGGTCATCCGGCACGCCGACGCGCGCGAGGAACTCGTCCCAGGCGTCGAGCGGGTCGGCGCCCTCCGGCACCTCCACGCCGGGCGGGCCCGGGTGCACGTACCCCAGCACGTCGCGCCAGAACGTCGAGAGCGCACGCGGATCGTGGGCATCGAAGGTGATCTGGACCTGTCGGCTCATCGTGGCCTCCTCTCGTGTCGCCCTCGTTCCTTCCCCCGAGCCCGTGGGCGACGCGCTCAGGTGGGCGCCTCGGCGGCGGCGGAGAGCTCGCCGGCGAGGTGCCCGGTGTCGTTGTAGCGGCGCACGATCCAGCGCTCACCCACCACGATCAGGTGGCTGATCGAGCCGTTGTCCGAGGCCGCGAACGCGAAGGTGTCGGCGCCCGACGCCTCGGCCAGCACCGCCCCGATGGCCCCGCCGTGGCTCACCACGACGACTCGCTGGCCGGGGTGGCGCCCGTGGATCCGCTCGATGCCGGCCCGCACCCGCGCCCGCAGGTCTTCGGAGCGCTCGCCGCCGGGGATGATGCCCCACTCCTGCTTGGCGTTGACCTCCGCCATCTTGGGGTCGCCCTGGGCCACCTTCACCCGGAACAGCCCGCCCTCCCACTCCCCCAGGTGGATCTCCCGCAGGTCGGCCTCCACCACCGGGGTGATGCCCAGGCGACCGGCGAGCGGCGCCGCCGTCTGGTGGGTGCGCCGCAGCGTGGTCACGTAGATGGCGTCGACGGTGAGGCCGGCCAACCGCTCCCCCACCTGCTCGGCCTGCCAGTGGCCGAACTCGGTGAGCGGCGGGTCGCCCTGGCCGTCGACCATCGGGAACGGCTCACCCTCGACGAACGGGGCCGACTGCCCGTGGCGGACCAGGAGGATCTCGGTGGCCCCCGGGGGCGCCTCGAAGGGCCGCTGCCCGTACTCGACCCGGTCGTCGTCGCTCGTCTCGGTCATGGCGTGATCCTACGGAAGCGGCCCGGGTCGGCGCGGAGACCGTTCGCCACCCCTCCGGTGGGGGGATAGCGTGGGCGCCCTATGTCTCGCAGGATCGAAGTCGAGCTCACCAGCAGTCGCGAAGACGGCACCTGGACCTGGCGTGCCGCCGGAGCCAAGCAGCCCAAGGGGGACCTGCAGGGGTCGCTCCTCTACGAGGGCGCCAAGGTCGGTGACGTCGTGCGCGCCGACGCCGACTTCATGATCGACGGCATCGTCATCACCGCGGTGCTGCCGCCCAAGGGGGCCCGCAAGGAGCCCGAGCGCATCGAGATCATCGGCTCGCCCAAGCGCGACGACCAGCTCGTCACCACCCAGCTCGCCCCCAAGGGCCGCGGTGGCCGTGACGGCGACCGCGACCGTCGCCCCCGTCGTGACGGCGACCGCCCGGGCCGCCCCGGTGGCGACCGCGACGGGCGTCCCGGTGGCGATCGCGACCGCCGGCCCCGCCGCGACGGCGACGCCCCGTCGGGCGAGCGCCGCGACCGTCCGGCCCGCCCGCCGCGGCCGGCCCCCGAGCCCAAGCCGAAGCCGAAGCGCCTGCGCGCCGGCCGCACCCACCGCAACGAGGTGCTGGCCAGCCTGCCCGAGGAGCAGAAGCCGATCGCCGAGCAGGTGCTCAAGGGCGGCATCCCCGCCGTGCGCCAGGCCGTCGAGAAGCAGAACGAGTCCAACAAGGCCGAGGGCAAGCCCGAGATCAACCCCGAGCCGCTGGTGGCGCTGGCCGAGCAGATCATGCCCGCCCTGCGCACCGCCGAGTGGCGCGACAAGGCCGAGGCCGCCCTCGCCGAGATGGCCGAGCTCGACCTGCGCGACCTGCGCTCGGTCGTGGTCGCCGCCGACGTCGCCGCCCGCGACGAGGAGACCCGGGAGCTGGCCGAGAAGCTGCGCACCGGCCTCGCCGAGCGCGTCGACGCCGAGCACGCCGCCTGGCTGGCCGAGATCGACGAGACCCTCACCTCGGGTCGCGTCGTGCGCGCCCTGCGGGTGAGCTCGCGGCCCCCGAAGGCCGGCACGCCGTTCCCTCCCGAGCTGGCCACCCGCCTCGCCGAGGAGACCGCCAAGTCGCTCACCGCCGACACCGGCTCCGACCGCTACGCCACGGTGCTCGACGCCCTGGCATACTCCCCCGTCCGGGGCCAGGTCGTGCCCGAGGGCATCCCCGCTGAGCCCTCCGACGAGCTGCTGGCCGCCCTCAAGAAGCTGGCGTCCCGCCTGCCCAAGATCGCCGCGCTGTTCGGCATCGAGGCGCCCGCGGCCCCGTCCAAGGGCCGTGGCCGTCCCAAGGGCAAGGGCCAGGGTCAGGGCCCCCGGCCCGGCACCGTGAAGCTCCCGCCGCCGCCTCCGGGTGGCATCGGCTCCAAGCCCCCCGCCCCCGGCGACGCGGCTCCGACGCCGCCGGCCGACGCCGCACCCGCGCCGGCCCTCGATGCCGGTGACCCGCCGCCCGTCGCCCTCGACGCCGGAGAGCAGCCCGTCGCCGCCATCGAGGCCCCGGCCGAGCCAGAGGTCCCCGAGGCCGAGGCCGCTGAGGCTCCGGCAACCACCACCGAGGCCCCTCCTGAGGCTCCCGCCGACGAGGCCCCTGCTCAGGCTCCCGCCGACGAGGCCCCTGCTCAGGCTCCCGCCGACGAGGCCCCGGCCGAGCCCGTGACCGAGGCACCTGCCGAGGCGCCGGCCGCTGAGACCGCCGAGCCCGCCACCGAGGTCGAGGCCACGGCGGATCCCGAACCGGCCGCGGAGCCCGAGGCCCCCGCCGAGGGCTGATCGCTCAGGCGAGGCCGAGCAGGTCGAGCAGCTGCTCGGGCCGCTCCAGCACGACATCACCCGGTGCGGGCTCCGCCCGGGGGTTCCAGGAGGCCAGGGCGAACATCGCCCCGGCCTCCTTCGCGCATGCCCGGTCGTGGGCGGTGTCACCGAGGAACACCACGTCGGCGGCGCTCACCCCCATGAGGTCGAGCACCGGAGCGAGCGCCTTGGGCCCGTCGAAGGCGTCGGTGAACAACGCCAACTCGGGCTGCCAGCCCAGTCGGGCCAGCTCGGCCCGGCCGGAGTCCTGGTGCTTGTTCGAGCACACCGCCCAGCGCCCCAGGCGGGCCACCAGCTCGGCCGCGCCGGGGTAGGGCTGCACGACGTCGGTGTCGTAGGCCGCCACGAAGTCCTCGATCGAGATGCCGTGGCGGGCGCACTCCTCGGCGGCGGGCAGCCCCCGGCCGATGTCCTCGAGTGGCACCCCGAGGGCCAGGAACGGCGCCACCAGGGCGGCGTCGGAGTCGATGAGGGTGCCGTCGAGGTCGCACACGGCGACGGTGGGCGAGCCCACGTCAGGAGCGCGAGCGCGAGACCCGGCCGCGGTACGCCCCGCTGGCAGGGTCCTCGTCCCAGCGGGCGCCGCAGGAACCGCACTGGCACGAGTCGAGGTGCAGCGAGCCGAGGTACAGGCGCTCCACCTCGTAGGCAGCGCAGAACGGGCAGCTCAGGTGGCCCTCGTCGGCTTCGTGGCTCGTGTGGCGCATGGGTGATCGGGTGCGAGCGTAGCGGTGCACCCCTTGGGGCCACGCGCACCCTCCTGAGTAAGGTCGTGGCCATGGTCGAATACGAAGTCCGGGGCCACGTCGCCCTGCTCACCCTGAACCGTCCCGAGGCCCGCAACGCGGTCAACGACGTCGTCGCCCAGACGATGACCGAGAACCTCGACAAGGCCGAGGCCGACGACAACGTCTGGGTCATCGTCCTCGCCGCCGAGGGCACGGTCTTCTGCGCCGGCGCCGACCTCAAGTTCATCAACTCCGGCCGCGCCGCCGAGATCGCCACCCCGAAGGGCGGGTTCGGCGGGTTCGTCGACTATCCCCGCCGCAAGCCGGTCATCGCCGCCGTCGACGGCCTCGCCACCGCCGGTGGCTGCGAGATCGCCCTGGCCTGCGACATGATCGTCGCCTCGACCCAGGCCGCCTTCGGCCTGGCCGAGGTCAAGCGCAACCTGGTCGCCGCCGGTGGTGGTCTGTACCGGCTGCCCAAGGTCATCGGCAAGAACGTCGCCCTCGAGGTCGCCCTCACCGGTGAGCCGCTCTCCCCCGAGCGGGCCTACGAGCTGGGCCTGGTCAACAGGGTCACGGCCCCGGGCGAGGCTCTCGCCGGCGCCATGGAGCTGGCCGAGAAGATCGCCGCCAACGCCCCGCTGGCCGTCTGGGCCAGCCGCGAGCTCGTCCTCCAGGCCGACTGGGACGACGAGGCCACGATCAAGAAGAACACCGGCGAGGCGTTCATGAACATCCTCTCGTCCGAGGACACCACGGAGGGCCTCACCGCCTTCATCGAGAAGCGCGCCCCCGAGTGGAAGGCCCGCTGAGCGACCTCGCCGATCCTCAGTGGCTCACGTCGTCAGGTCATGCCTGACCAGGTGAGCCAGTGAGGTGCAGTGAGGCCGGTGAGACGTGATCGAGGGCCCTGCCACGGCGGGGCCCTCGTCGCGCTCCGGCCGGGCTCAGGTGAAGGCGTCGAGGATGCCGTGCTCGTGGAGCAGCTCGGGGAGCCCGTCGACGATGTTCAGGTCGAGAACGTCGGCCAGGGGCACCCAGCGCACCTCGGCGGCGTCGTCGCCGGCCACCGGCTCACCGTGCTCGAGCACGGTCGCGACGAAGTCGAGCACCACGAAGTGATGTTCGGGTGCCGTGTGGTCGTCGTCGATGATCTCGACCCAGCCGAGCAGCTCGCCACAGACGCATTCGAGGCCCGTCTCCTCGAGCACCTCGCGCACCACGGCCTCGGCGATGGTCTCGCCCCACTCGATGCGACCCCCGGGCACCGACCACTGCCCCGCGGCCGGGCCGTGCCCGCGGCGCACCAGCAGGAGCGAGCCGTCGTGCACGACGATCGCGCCGACCGACAGCTCGGGACGGGTGCTCACGGCAGGTCCCGGTGCACCACGAGGGCACGGGCCTTGAGCCCGAAGGACTCGAAGAAGTTCTTGGTCTCGCGGGCGCCCGGCAGCACGACGGCGTCGATGCCGACCGCGCCCTTGTCGGTGCCCCACTCGACGATCACGCTGAGCATGGCTTCGCCCACGCCGACGGCCCGGGCACCGGGCTCGGTGAAGATGTCGTCGATGACGACGATCATGTCGCCACCTGCGATGGGGGCCAGGCGGGCCACCGAGTAGCCCACGAGCGTGTCGTCGACCGTGCCGGCGAGCACGAGGACCTCGGGATCGTCGAGGGCGGCGAGCAGGTCGGGCTCGAACGGCGGCCGCCGGCCCAACGTGCGGGCCCACATCTCGCCGCCCCGCCGGGGCGTGAGCTCGGCGACGGCCTCGCCGACGAGCCGGGCCAGGTCGGCCAGATCGTCGTGGCCTGCCAGCCGCACGCCCTCCATGGCGGTCAGGCCGGGCCGGCCTGGAGCTGCGAGACGCGGTTCAGGATGGTCTTGCGGTGACGGTGCTTGCGCTCGTAGCGGCGCACGGCCTCCAGCTCGTCGGGGGTGAGCCCGTCGAGGCGGGGCACGACCTGCGACGCCGACAGGTTGTCGTAGTCGGGGATGGCCAGCGCGGCGGCCTCGGCTTCGTCCTCCGCGGTGCGGCCCTCGAGCCATGACGGGGTGTCACCGGAGGTCGCGACCACCGGCGGGGGCATGGTCGCCTCGGCCTCGGGCTGATCGCCCGAGGGGGCACCGGCAGCCGGCTCGGGCTCGGGTGAGGCCACGCCGAGGCGCTGGAGGATGCCCACCGCCTGCTCCTGGGCGTCGGTCATGGCGCCCTGCAGCTTGGTGTTGCCCCAGCTCACGGCGAACTCGCCGATCATGCGGGCGACACCGGCCTGGGCGCGACCGCGCTCGGCGAGCTCGGGCACCACCCGGCGGGCATCGACGACGAACCCGAGCGGCGCGTAGACGAACAGGTCGAGCAGGTGATCGACCGGGTCGCTGGCGGCGGTCTCGGGTTCGTCGGCCATGGCTACTTGCCCTTCTCGAGCTTCTCGATGGCGGGACAGACCGCCTCACCGACCGGACAGGTGCGCTGCCCCGCGGGACCGAACTGCCCAGCGTTCACCAGCAGGAAGCAACCGGTGCACATGAACTCGTTCGCCTTCTTGGGCGTGACGCCCTCGGCGACCTCGGCGGCCGACTTGGGCTCGGGGGCGACCTCTTCGTCCTCGTCGTCCTCGTCGTCGGCGGCGGCGATGCGGTCCTTCAGGATGGCGTCGAGATCGGCTTCGACGTCGTCGGGGTCGACCTCGTCGTCATCGTCCTCCTCGTCGGCGGCCTTGGCCCGGGCGGGTACGACCTCTTCCTCTTCGTCCTCTTCCTCCTCGACGACGACGACGGCCTCGTCGTCATCGGCGACCAGGGGGTCCTCGGCGAGCGCGTCGTCGTCGAGATCCTCGGCGAGCTCCTCGTCGTCGAGGTCCTCCGCTTCGAAGTCCTCTTCGTCGATCGGTTCGTCGTCAGCCATGGTGTCCTCGGGGTCGTCGCCAACTGCGGCGCATGCGAAAAAGGTGGGGGGTGCGGCGGATCATAGGCACGTTCGCGGCAGCGCTTTCTACCCGCTCCCGGACGTCAGTGCCTCGTCGCCGGCCTCGGCCATCGGTCACGTCACCGATGCGGGGCCTATGTCAGCGGCCGAGACGCCTGCGTTCCTCGGCCCGGCGCTCGGCCTGGAGCCGTTCCAGCTCGGGCTCGGCACTGTGGTCGACGAAGCGCATCATCTCCGCGATGGCCGGGTGACCGGCCTCCTCGGCGATGAGGCGGTGCATCTCCTGGCCGACCAGCCGATAGGCGGGATGGCCCTGCGGTGTGGTGCGCAGCTCGATGAGGTGCATGGCCTCACGGCCGTTCATCTGCATGACGAAGCGGACCCGGTAGGCCAGGGCCACGGCATAGGACGCGTCGGCAGGGAACGGCTCCGAGAGGTCCTCGAACAGGGCGGCCGACCGGGCCATGGCCTCGTCGAAGCGGTCACCGGCTCCTGAGGCGCCGACGGCCTCGGGCCGGGTGTAGCCGTGGTGCGGCGTGAGCTTCTGCCACTCGATGGTGAGCATCCGGTGGCGCTGGAGGTCGCGGAAGGCGCCGTAGTCGGCCAGCACGTCGAAGCGGTACGACGAGCGCTCGAGGGCCCGACCGGGCTTGTGGCGGCGGTTGCCCCGCTCCCCCTCGTAGGCCTTCAGCACGGCCACGCGGTCGGCGGTGCCCATGCGGCGGACCTTGGCCTCGATCTGGGCCTCGGGCAGGTTGAGGTGGGAGTAGAGGGCGCTGGTGACCAGCTTGACCTCGGCGTCGGGGTCGTGGTCGATCAGGGTGACCACGGGTGCGGGCTCGACGTCGGTGCCGGCCGGGAACAGCCGGGCCGCCACCTCCTCCATCGCCTGGTGGCTGTCGCCGAAGTAGTTGCTCCAGGCCACGCCGCGGTCGTCGAGGTCGACCCGCTTCAGGAACGAGGGGATGACCTTGCGCAGCTCGGTGAGCATGAGATCGGCGTAGTCCCGCGCCTCGGGCAGCGGGTGCGACCGCATGCGCAGGAGCAGCTGCTCGTAGCCCTGGCCGGTGCCGTAGATGCCGACGTTCGACTGGCTGGCCGCGGGCAGGATGCCCCGCAGCGAATCGAAGGCCTTGGCCCGGATGGCCTGGCGGTAGACGAAGTCGCTGTCCGCGTCGTCCTTCGGGATCGTCTCCCGGAAGTGGTCGACCAGCACCGGCAGGAGCTCGGCGTAGGTGTCGAAGAGGCGGTCCATGTCGCCCACGTACCGGTTGCCCAGGGTGGAGAGCAGGACCTCCGGGGGCCGGAAGTAGCGGTAGCGGCCGGTGTTCGGGAGCCGGGCGTCGTAGGCGATGTACCGGGTCGACTGCTCGAGGTAGGCCATCAACCGGCCCCACTCGAGGATCTTGGTGAGCAGGTTCGAGGCCTGCTCACAAGCCAGGTGCACCCCGCCGAGCTGGGCGACGGAGTCGTCTCCGTACTCGAAGAAGACCCGGTCGTAGAGCTCCTCGGCCCGGCGCAGGCCGACGGTGGCGTCGATCGAGGCGTCGCCGGTGATGTCGAGCTCGCCGACGAACTCGTCGAGGAACAGCCGGCGCAGGCTCTTCGGCGACCGCGAGTAGCGGGCGAAGAGGGCCCCCTTCACGACCTCGGGCAGGTTGACCAGGGCGAAGACGGGGCCGTCGAGGTTGGTGAAGTACCGCCGGAGGATGTCGGACTCTTCGGCACTGAAGTCCTCGGCGACGTACACGCTCACGGGCGGGGAGCGTACGGCAGCCCGCACCTGTGCTCGCGGACCCCAGCGGGCCGGTGGCCGATCACCCGGCGGCCTCGAACGCAGCCCTGGCCGCGGCGAGGGAGTCGGGGGCCAGCCAGAGGTCGGCGACGGTCATGGCCATGGCCTTGGCGCCGTCGATCACCGCGGCGTCGCCGGCGGGACCGGCGGCGTGCAGGGCGAACTCGGGGGTGTGGATGCTGATGCCCTTGGGGGCCACCGCGATCATCGGGTGGATGCTCGGGACGGCGTAGCTCACGTTGCCCATGTCGGTGGAGCCGACGACGTCGTTGTCGTCGTCGGGGACCGCCACCGTGCGCCCGAGGGTCGCCGAGTTGCCGGCGTAGAGGTCGCAGAGGGGCTGGTTGCCCCGCAGGTCGGCGTAGGGCGGCTCGAGCCAGGTGTGCTCCATCGTGCAGCCGGTGGCGCTGGCGCCGGCCGACAGGGCGGCGAGCACGCGCTCCTTCAGCGGCTGGAGGGCGTCGAGGTCGGCCGCCCGGACGTACCAGTTCATCGCCGCCCGGGCCGGGACGATGTTGGGCTTGTCGCCACCGTCGGTGAACACCCCGTGCACCCGCTCGTGGGGGCGGATGTGCTGGCGCAGGGCGGCGACGTTCATGTAACCGAGCACGGCGGCGTCGAGTGCATTGCGGCCGAGCCACGGGGCGGCCGCGGCGTGGGCCTCGTGGCCCCGGTAGACGACCTCGAGGCGCTGGATGGCGATCGTGGTCATCCACCGCAGGTCGGCGTCGGCCGGGTGCACCATCATCGCGGCGTCGACCCCGTCGAGGGCACCGCGCTCGAGCATGAAGACCTTGCCGCCGCCCCCCTCCTCGGCCGGCGTGCCGAGGATCACGACCCGGCCGCCGAGCTCGTCGGCCAGCGCCGCCGCCGCCAGCCCGGCTCCGAGGCCGGCCGCGGCGATGATGTTGTGGCCGCAGGCGTGGCCGATGCCCGGCAGGGCGTCGTATTCGAGCAGCACGGCCACCGTGGGGCCGTCGGTGCCCGCCCGGGCGGCGAAGGCCGTGTCGAGCCCGTAGGCGTGGCGCTCGACGGGCAGCCCCTCCCCCTCCAGCAGCCCCGACAGGAGGTCGTGGGCGTGGTGCTCGGCGAAGTTCTCCTCCGGATGGTCATGGATCTCGTGGGAGGCGGCGATGAGCGTGTCGGCGCGCCGATCGACCTCGTCGCAGATCCGGGCCTTCGCCTCCTGCAGGTCCATCCGCCCAAGTTACCGCCCGGTCCGGGGCAGGCCGTCCGGAGGGCGCTCAGACCACCACGGTGAGCGCGTCGGGCTCCACGTGCAGCAGCAGCTCCCGGGCCGGGCCCACGGCCACGCCGTCGAGGTGGACCGGCACGCCGTCGGGGAAGCTGAGCTCGGCCTTGCCCGCGCGGCTGGTGCGCAGGCCGGGATGGGGTAGGTGGGTGCCGGTGCGGGCCCGGCGCCGGGCCGCGAGGCGGTCACGCAGCCCCAGGCTGCCCTCGGTGAGGTCGAGCAGGCCGTCGCCGGGGTGGGCCCGCGGCCCGAGGTCGAGCTCGCCCAGCCATTCGGCGTTCATGGCCACCGCGAACCGTCCGGACCATCGCGGCCGGCGGGCGACGAGGTGGGCGACGAAGAAGTGGAGGCGGCCGTCGAGCAGCACGCACCCCAGGTCGACCGGGAAGGTGGTCGCCTCCGGAGTGCGGAGCCGGTCGGCGTCGCCGAGGCCCCCGAGGGTGCGGCACAGGTCGCCGCCGGTGAGGCCCAGCGGCGGGATCGGGTGGCCGCCGCGCCGGGCCTCGGTGATCACCGCGGCCGCCTCGGCGTCGGTGGCCACGATCACCCCTCCGTCAGGGAGCGCGCCGGCTTCTCCGTACGGGCTGCCCTTGGAGATCGTCACGCCTCGTGCTCCTCGGCGATCCCCTCCACGCCCCGGTCGACGCCTCCGGCCGTGTCGTCGGTGCCCGCTCCCCCGCTGTCATCGAACGTCTCCGCGTCGAGAGGGTCGTCGTCGCCGGTGCTGATGGCCGATGACGCCGACACCACGCCACGGTGCACCGCGTCGGCCGCCCGACGGGCGGTGCTCGAGGTGGTGCGATCGGTGGCGGCGTCGCCGATCTGGCGGAGGAGGTCGACGAGCTGCTTGATGGTGCGCACGAAGTCGCCACCGGTGAGGCCCTCGTCGCCGAGCACGTGGTCGAGGCGGTCGCCCGCGGCCCATGCGTGGGCCAGGGGGAAGAAGGCGGCGTCGGGCACCCGCGTCGCGGGCAGCCCGAGGGAGCGCTCGTCGGCGTTGAGCTCTATGGCGAGCTGGGTGAGGCGGTCGGCCCGGCCGGCCACCCCCTTGTTGGGGAACCACGCCTCGAGGTCGGGCCCGGAGTTGCGGGACTCGTAGACGAAGGCCGAGGCCAGGCCGGCGGTGGCGTCCGGGGCCAGGTCGTCGAACAGGCCCTCCTCCAGCGCCTCGGCGATCAACAGGTCGCACTCGTGGTAGATCCGCACGAGCTGCTCGCCCCGTGAGGTGAGCGCCCAGCCGTCGAGGTGCCCCCACGCCTCCAGCAGCTGCAGCACCCGGTCGAAGGTGTCGACCAGCGAGCCGGTACGGCTGCGGACCTGCCGCTCGGTGTCGGTCAGCTCGCGCTCGAGGCGCTCGGCCCGGCGCAGCGCCCGCAGGTGGTCGTCGCGGTCGGGGCACTCGTGCACCGGGTGGTCGAGCAGGGCCGAGCGGTCGACCTCGTGGTTCGACGCAGGGGGGCCGCCTCGTGCCGGGCCGCCCTTGGCCCGGCCCTTGCGGTCGCCGCGGCCCCGCCCCCGCCCGGCACCGCCGGCGGCGAAGCGCTCGAGGTCGTTGGCGACCTGCTTCTGGAACGCCGGCTTCATCGGCGTGTACGGCGTCGGGAGGGCGAGGGTGCCCACCACCTCGGGCGGCTCCTCGAAGTCCGAGGCCCCCAGCCCGAGCACCCGGCGGTGCGCGGTCAGCGCCTTGACCCGCACCGACCCGCCCTTGCGATGCGACACCGAGAGCACGGCCACCCGACCGTGGCCACCACTGCCGTCGAGCCAGAGCACGTCGCCGGGCCGCAAGGCCCGCAGGCCGTCCTCGACGGCGCTGCCGCGACCGCCCTTCGGCGCGCCCTTGGGGCTGCGCTCGCCCTCGAGCAGCACCCGGTACTCGCCGACGTCGCCCCGCTCGCAGGTGGCCTCGGCCCGCAGGTCGGCGAGGCGCTCGCGGCGCTGGGCGATCCGCTGCTCGAGGCGCACCACCTCGGCGTCGGCCTGGTACTGGGCGAAGCAGAGGCTGAGCAGCCGGTGGGCCTCGTCGGCCGGGTACCGGCGCACCAGGTTGGCGGCCATGTTGTAGGTGGGGCGGAACGAGCTCGTGAGCCGGAAGCTGCGGCTCGACGCCAGGCCCGCCACCTCGTCGAAGGTCACGAACGGGTTCCACAGCACCACCGCGTGCCCGTGGTCGTCGATGCCGCGGCGTCCGGCCCGCCCGGTGAGCTGCGTGTACTGCCCCGGCGTGAGGAACTCGTGGCGCTCGCCGGTGAACTTGGTGAGCTTCTCGATCACCACCGTCCGTGCCGGCATGTTGATGCCGAGGGCGAGGGTCTCGGTGGCGAACACGACCTTCACCAGGCCCTCGACGAAGCACGCCTCCACCGCCTCCTTGAACGGCGGCACCATCCCGGCGTGGTGGGCGGCGATGCCGGCCTCCACCGCGGCGAGCCATCGGTCGTAGTCGAGGATGCGCAGGTCGTCGTCGCTGAGGTTGGCGACGTGGCGCTCGACGATCTGGCGGATGCGGGCCCGCTCGTCGGGCCCGGTGAAGCGGAGACCGGCGCCGATGCACGCTTTCACGGCGTCGTCGCAGGCCGCCCGGCTGAAGATGAAGTAGATCGCCGGGAGCATCTCCCGCTCGGCGAGCAGCTCGACGACGTCGACCCGGCGGGGGGTGGCGTAGCGGCGCCGGGGACGCCCGCCGCCGCGCCCCCGCCACGCGTCGCGAGGGTCGGTGTCGAAGCGGCTGCCGTCGGGGTTCGCCCGGCCGTCGACCAGCGCCGGGAGCAGCGCCATCTGCCCGGCCTGGGTGTCTTCCACCAGGTACCAGTTGTCGAGGGTGACGGGCCGGGTGTCCTCCACCACCACCGAGGTGGGGCCGCGCACCGTGCCGATCCAGTCGGCCAGCTCCGGCGCGTTCGACACCGTGGCCGAGAGGCACACCAGCCGCACGCTCGCAGGGAGGTGGACGATGACCTCCTCCCACACCGGGCCCCGGTACGCGTCCTGGAGGTAGTGGACCTCGTCGAGCACGACCCACTCGAGGCGCTCGAGGGCCGATGAGCGGCTGTAGATCATGTTGCGGAGCACCTCGGTGGTCATCACGACCACCTGGGCGTCGCCGTTGACCGCGGTGTCGCCGGTGAGCAGCCCGACCCGGTCGGCCCCGTGGAGGCGGACGAGGTCGTGGTACTTCTGGTTCGAGAGCGCCTTGATGGGCGTCGTGTAGAAGGCCCGACCGCCCGAGGCCAGCGCCACCGCCACCGCGTGCTCGGCCACCACCGTCTTGCCCGACCCGGTGGGGGCGCTGACCAGCACCGAGCGCCCGGCGTCGATGGCCTCGATGGCCTCGATCTGGAAGCGGTCGAGGGCGAAGCCCCGGTCGGCTGTGTCGGTCACTGCGCCCAGGCTAGGGCCGTGCCCGGTCCCGGCCGGCCCCTCGGGGCGGCAGCGTCGGGGTGAGGGCTCAGCTGTCGGCGTCGACGGTGTCGGCCGCTTCGGCGTCGCCGGCCTTGCGCTGCTTGCGCCGACGGAGCTTGAGCACCAGGGCGCCGACGCCGATCGACACGCCGTAGAGCAGCGCCATGGGGATCGCCAGTGCGGTCATGGAGATGGGATCACCGGAGGGGGTGATGACCGCCGCCACGATGACGATGATCACCAGGGCCGGCCGCCACCAGCCCAGCAGCCGGCGGGGGGTGACCAGCCCGAGCAGCTCGAGGGCCACGATGACCACGGGGAACTCGAAGCCCACGCCGAACGCCAGCATCATCCAGACGATGAGGGTGATGTAGCTCGAGGCCGTGTAGAGCGGCTCGATGTTCGACCCACCGATGTTGACGAGGAAGTCGAGGGTCGGGACGAGGATCTCGTACGCGAGGGCGGCGCCCAGCGCGAACAGCAGCAACGCGCTGCCGATGAACGGGATCGCGTACTTCTTCTCGTGCGGGTAGAGCGCCGGTGTGATGAAGCGCCAGAGCTGCCACAGGATCACCGGCATGGCCACGGCGATGCCGATGTAGAGCGACATCTGGAGCCGGAGGGTGAACGCCTGCAGGGGCTCGGTGGCGATGACCCCGGCATCGGGGCCCTGGACGTCCTTGAACGGGACGAGCAGGAACTCGAGCAGGTACGGGAAGACGAACCAGCCGATGACCGTGCCGAGGCCGACGGCGATGGCGACCTTGAAGATGCGGGAGCGCAGCTCGGCCAGGTGCTCCCAGATGGTCATGTGCCCGCCCGCGGTGGGCTCGGTGTCGGTCTGCGCGCTCATCGGCGGTCCGCGGGCTCAGGCTGCACTGGAGCTGCCCGGGTCGCCGTGGTGGTCGACCGGCGGGCGCGACGGCGTGATCAGCTCGGGGCCGGAGCCCGCCGCCGGGGTGATGTCCGCGGCGAACGCCTTCTGCGGCGCCGGCTCGGGGGCCGATGCCGGTTCGGGAGCGGGCTCGACGGCTGCGGTCGGCACGATCGGCTCGGGAGCGGCGGTGTCGGCCGGAGCCTGCGCCTGGGGCTGGAGCCGGGGGCCCTCGGTGGTGCGGTCGAGCGCATCGTCGGGGATCGTCGCCGCCGGGGGCTCGGCCGGCTTCTCGGGGGTGGGGCTCAGCACGTCGCCGAGGTCGATGGCGGAGCGGAACTCCTCCTGGAACCCGGAGGTCATGCGGCGGAACTCGTTGATGTACCGACCCGCCTTGCGGGTGTACTCCGGCAGCTTGTCCGGACCGAGCACCAGCAACGCCAGGAGCAGGATCACCATGATCTCTCCACCACCGACGTTGAACATGAGGTCAGATGTTAGCCAGGTGGGTGGGGGGAACCGAGCTCGCGAGGGCCGTTCCAGCCGTTCTCCGTGGCGAGTTCACACGCTGTTGACGAGCCGTTCGCGACCTGGGAACCAGGTTCGCAGCGTGGACGCGTCGCCCGCCGTCAGCGGTGGCTGTCGGCGGCCTCGAAGGCCTCCCAGAGCGCCCGGTCGTCGCCCAGCAGCTCGCTGAAGGCGTCGATGTCACTCTCGGCGATGGGATCGCCGTCGGGGTGCTCCTCGGCCACGTGGGTCGGGTCGGCGACCATGTCGTACTCGACGCCCGAGGCCAGCAGCAGATCGACCGTGCGGGGCTGGGCCGGCTTCACCACGAGGGTGTCGCAGCGAGGGCAGACGAAGGAGTACGTGCCCTGGTGGTTCGTGGGGTCGACGCGGACCCGCACGTCCGCAGTACCAAGCTCGACATCCCCACAGACCGTGCACGTCGCCCGGATCGTCGCCATGTCACCAGCTCCTTCGCTTCTGGGGACTTTCCCCGCAGGAGTTGTCGTCCGCACAACGGGTCTCCTTGAGCATCCGTTCTGGGTCATTCGCATCGTTTGACGTCACTCTCCGTGGTCGTCAGCGGTGCGGTCGGCCCGAACCGACCTCCGGAGGCGGCATGCTGGTCCCGTGACCCGCCTCCCCTCCATGCGTCCGCCCATCGGCTTCGCCCATCGCGGGGCCCGGGCCCACGCCCCGGAGAACACCCTCGACGCCTTCCGCCTGGCCGCGCGCCTCGGCGCCGCCGGCCTCGAGAGCGACGTGTGGCTCACCGCCGACGGCCATGCCGTGCTCGACCACGACGGTGTCGTCGGGGGCCGCCTCCGTCGCCGACCGATCGCCGACATCGCCCGGGCCGACCTCCCCGAGCACATCCCGACCCTCGCCGAGCTCTACGAGGCCGTCGGCACCGACCTCGAGCTGTCGCTCGACGTCAAGGACCCCGCGGCGGCCGCGGAGGTCGTCGCCACCGCCCGCGACGCGGGGGCCGAGGCCCGGCTGTGGCTCTGCCACCCCGACTGGCGCACCGTCGCCGGGTGGAGGGAGCTCTCGCCCGAGGTGAAGCTGGTCGAGTCGACCAGGGGCAAGCGCCTGGAGGGCAGCCCCGAGCTGCACGTGGCCCGCAGCGCCGATGCCGGCATCGACGTGCTCAACATGCACCACACCGACTGGAACGGCGGCCTGGTGGCGATGGTGCACCGCTTCGGGGTGCTGGCGTTCGGGTGGGACGCCCAGCACGAGCGGGTGCTGCGCGAGCTGCTGCGCTCGGGCATCGACGGGGTCTACAGCGACCACGTCGACCGGATGGTCAGCGAGCTCGACCGCCTGGCCTGAGGGCTAGAGCAGGCCCAGACGGTTGAGCGGCCAGACCACCACGAAGGCGCGCCCCACGATGGAGTCCTCGTCGATGGGGCCGAAGTACCGGCTGTCCTTGGAGTCGTTGCGGTTGTCGCCCATCACCCAGACGTCGCCGTCAGGCACCACGCACGGTGCCTCGCGGGCGCACTTCAGCGGCGCGTTCTCCGCCGTGGTGGTGACTCCCTCCGGCAGGTAGGGCTCGTCGAGCAGCTGGCCGTTGATGTAGACGTGGCCCCCCTCGATCACGACCTGCTCCCCGGGCAGCCCCACGACCCGCTTGATGAGGTCGGGGATGTTGGTGGCGGTCTCCGAGGGCGGCCGCTCGAACACGACGACGTCGCCGCGGTTCACGTCGTGGAGCTTGTAGCTGAGCTTGTTCACCAGCACCCGGTCGCCCTTCTGCAGGGTCGGGTACATCGAGGCCGACGGGATGTAGAAGGCCTGCAGCAGCACCATCTTGACGATGACCGCCAGCAGGATGGCGCCACCGATGACCAGGACCCACTCGATGGTGCTGGCCACCGCCGACTTGGGCTTCTTGCCCACCGGCTCGGCGGTGGCGGTCGGTGCGACGGCGTCGCCGGCAGCCTGACCGCCCACCGGCTCGGCGGGTTCGCTCGCCGGGATCGGGTCCGGCTGGGGGTCCTGCGGTGCGGTCACTGGTCGCTCGCGGTCGGATGGGGGCACGGTGTGCCGGGGACGGTCAACCTAGCGCCCGTAGCGTTCCAGGACGCGGCGGGCCACGGCCTCACCGGCCCCTGCCAGCCCGTCCGGCGCATCCACCACCGTGGCGTCGGGACCGAGGCGCAGGAGGAGCCGCTCGAGCCAGGGAATGGCGGCGATGGCCAGCGTCACCCGCAGCCGGCCGTCGGGACGCTCCTCGACCGCCTCGACCGGGTACTGGCCGACCACCCAGGCGGCGCGCGGCGCCAGGTCGAGCACGATCCGGGGGTCGTCGGCCGTGGGCCGGAACACCTCGAGGGGGCTGGCGGGGACGGGCCGCTCGAAGGTGTCGTCGAGGAGGGTCACCGAACGGATCCGGTCGACCCGGAACACCCGCTCGGCCTCGCTGCGGTGGCACCAGGCCTCGAGGTACCACTGCCCCTGGGCCGCCTGCACCCGCCACGGGTCGACCCGCCGGACCTCCTGGGCGTCGCGGCCGTAGCTGTAGTAGTCGATCTCGACGCTGCGACCCTCGGCTGCGGCCTGCTGCAGCAGGGCCAGGTCGTCGCCGGCGACCTCGCCGAGGTCGACCTCGACCACCGCCGAGGACTCCGTGCCGAGGGTGGCGGCCAGCTTGGCCAGGCCCCGGGCCAGCGGGCCCGACGCGTCGGCGCCGGGCACCGACTGGAGGCTGCGGCCGGCAGCGAGCAGGGCGAAGGCCTGGGCCGGGGTGAGCCGCAGCGGCCGGCGGAAGAAGTCGGGCAGCCGGATCTGCACCCGGTCGTGGTCGACGATCACGTCGACCAGGGCGTCGGGCGTGTACGGGTGCACGCCCACCATGAACACGGTGTCGAGGCAGGCCTGGAGCTGGTCGGGCTCGAGGTCGAAGCGCCGGCAGATCTCCTCGATGGTGGCGCCGTCGGGCTGACCGGCGACCCACGGCACGATGGCCAGCATCCGACGGAGGCGCTCCTGTGCGGTCAGCGGCTTGCTCATCGCCCCTCCCCGGCCAGCCCCGACAGCCACGCCACGACGTCGGCCCGGAGGTCGGCCGGTTCGAGCACCTCGGCGTGGTCGAGGAAGCTGAACACGAACGAGCGGAACGCCGGCCACGACGTGACCGGCACCGCGAACGTGGTGGTGCCGTCGGCCGCGGCGGACAGGACGCTGTCGTCACCGAGCTGCTCGAGGGCCCAGTGGGCCTGGTCGGCGTCGACACGCAGGACGGCCGTGACGGCCTCGCCGTCGCCGTAGAGCCAGGGCTGGTCGGGCTCCTCGGGCGTGCTCGGCGCCGGCCCGGTGAAGGTGCCGGGCTCGTCGAGAGCTACCCCGCCGCGGATCCGGTCGAGGCGGAAGTTGCGCTCCTCGCCCCGATCGAGGTCGTGGGCGGTGAGGTACCAACGACCCCGGCGGTAGTCGAGGCGCCAGGGCTCGACGACGCGGTCGGCGTCGCCGCCGGAGGAGGCGTAGGTGAAGCGGGCGACCCGCCGGTCGAGCACGGCGCTGAACAGCGGGACGAGCGACGGATCAGGCGGCAGCGAGGCCACCGCCCCCGCGGCCACCGGGGCGCCCCCGAGGGTGCCGTCGGTGTCGGCGTCGACCGCGCCGCCCAGCTTCCAGAGGGCCTCCGAGCCATCGCCGCTCTGCTCGCCGACGCGGACCGCCTGCAGCGCCAGGCGCAGGGCGGCCAGCTCGTCGGGGGCCAGCCCGGGGTCGGGGAGCTCGTAGTCGGAGCGGTCGATGCGGTAGCCGTGGACCTCGGGGTACGAGCCCGGGATGACGGCCGACTCGATGGGCACCCCCAGCTGGCGCAGCTCGTCCTTGTCGCGCTCGAACGTGCGCCGGAAGGCCTCGCGGCCCTCGGCGTAGCCGGTGACGCGCTCGGCGATCTCGTCGGCCGTGAGCGGCCGGTCGGCGTCGAGCAACGCGGCCGTGAGGTTCATCAGCCGTTCGAGCTTGTCGGACTGGGCCATGGATCGCTACAGCGAAGCGATGAGCTTCTCGACGCGCTCGTCGTGCGAGCGGAACGGGTCCTTGCAGAGCACGGTGCGCTGGGCCTGGTCGTTGAGCTTCAGGTGCACCCAGTCGACCGTGTAGTCGCGCTTGCGCTCCTTGGCGGTGCGGATGAACTCGCCGCGCAGGCGGGCCCGGGTGGTCTGGGGCGGCGTGTCGATGGCCTCGTTGATCTCGGCGTCGTCGCAGATCCGCTCGACCATCCCCCGCCGCTGCATCTTGTAGAAGAGGCCGCGGTCACGGTTGACGTCGTGGTACTGGAGGTCGAGCAGCGACACCCGCGGGTGGTTGAGCGGGAGGTCGTGCTTCTCGCGGTAGGCCTCGACCAGCTTGTACTTGGTGACCCAGTCGGCCTCGCGGTCGAGGCCGAGGGGGTCCTTCTCGATCTGGGTGAGGGCGTGCTCCCACATCCCGAGGGCCTGCTTCTCGATCGGCGAGAGGTCACGGCGCTCGGCGTAGCGCAGGGCCCGGGTGAGGTACTCCTGCTGGATCTCCAGCGCGCTGGCCTCCCGGCCGTTGGCCAGGCGCACCTTGCGGGTGCAGGTGATGTCGTGGCTGATCTCCCGGATCGCCCGGATCGGGTTCTCGAGGGTCATGTCGCGCAGCACGACGTTGGGCTCCTCGAGCATGCGCAGGAGGATGGCGGTGCTGCCGACCTTCAGGAAGGTGGCGTACTCGCTCATGTTGGAGTCGCCCACGATGACGTGCAGGCGTCGGTAGCGCTCGGCGTCGGCGTGGGGCTCGTCGCGGGTGTTGATGATCGGGCGGCTGCGGGTGGTGGCCGACGAGACGCCCTCCCAGATGTGCTCGGCCCGCTGGGAGATGCAGAACATCGCGCCCCGTGCGGTCTGGAGCACCTTGCCCGCACCGGCGTAGATCTGGCGGGTGACGAGGAACGGGATCAGGGCGTCGGCGTAGTGGGCGAAGTCGTCGTGGCGGCTCGTGAGGTAGTTCTCGTGGCAGCCGTAGGAGTTGCCCGCCGAGTCGGTGTTGTTCTTGAACAGGTAGATGTCGCCGCGGATGCCCTCCTCGGCGAGGCGCTGCTCGGCGCTCGCCAGCAGGCCCTCGAGGATGCGCTCCCCCGCCTTGTCGTGGACGACGAGGTCGTGGATGGAATCGCACTCGGGCGTGGCGTACTCGGGGTGCGAGCCGACGTCGAGGTACAGCCGGGCCCCGTTGGCGAGGAAGACGTTGGAGCTGCGCCCCCACGACACGACCCGCCGGAACAGGTAGCGGGCGACCTCGTCGGGGCTGAGCCGCCGCTGGCCGCGGAGCGTGCACGTGACGCCGTACTCGTTCTCCAGGCCGAAGATGCGCCGCTCCATCGCCCGCACGCTACCGGCGTGGGCCCTCGCCGCGGCGCACGCTGTGAGCGATCCGACCGCAGCCGGCGGGGATCAGTCGGCCGGGGTGTCCGTGGGTGCCGCGCCCTCGGCGGGAGCCGGTGCCTCTGGCGCGGCGTCGACGACGACGGTCGGCAGCAGCGCCGGGAGGTCGGCCCGCTCGATGCGGCGGAAGGCCCGGCGCTCGGCGGTGCGCTCGAGCACCGCGACCTCGAGGTCCTCGGCGGGCAGGGTGCGGTCGGGGCCCGAGAGCGCGGCCACCGCGACCTGCAGCGCGCCCTGCAGGTCGAGGCCCTGGCTCCAGCCCTCGTCCATGCGGGCGGCGATCGCGTCGGCCTCGCCGCCGAGAACGGTGAAGCGGTCCTCGTCCATCACGGTGCCGTCGTAGAGGATGTGGAACAGCTGGTCGTCGGCGCCGACGGCGGCCACCTCGGCCACCAGGATCTCGACCTCCATGGGCTTCATCTCGTGGGTGAAGACCTGGCCGAGGATCTGGGCGTAGTTGTTGGCGAGGCTGCGGGCGTCGACGTCCTCGCGGCTGTAGGTGTAGCCCTTGAGGTCGGCGGCGCGGACACCGGCGATGCGGAGCTGGTCGAACTCGTTGTACTTGCCGACCCCGGCGAAGGCGATGCGGTCGTAGATCTCGCTGACCTTGCGCAGGGTGGACGAAGGGTTCTCGGCGCAGATCAGGATGCCGCCCTCGTAGAGGGTGGCCACGAGCGACCGGCCGCGGGCGATGCCCTTGCGGGCGTAGTCGGCCCGGTCCTTCATGACCTGCTCGGGGGCGACGTAGAAGGGCATGCTCATGACTCGACGGCCCCCGTGTCGGTGCTGGTCTCGGACAGGCGGCTCGAGCCGGCCTCGCGGCCGGTGAGCACCTCGAGCAGGGCCACGAAGCGCACGGCGATCTCGTCGTCGGGCACCCGCTCGAAGCCGTCGCCGGTGATCGTGGCGATGACCGGGTAGATGCCCCGGACCATGTCGGGCCCGCCGGTGGCGGAGTCCTCGTCGGCGGCCTGGAACAGCGCGGTGAGCGCCAGGTCGACGGTGGCGTCGCGATCGAGGCCCTCACGGAAGCCGAGCTTCACGACGGTGCCGGCGTGGAGGCTGCCCGACCCGCTGGCGGCGAAGTTGGACTCCTCGTAGCGACCGCCGGTCACGTCGTACTGGAAGAGGCGACCGGCCCGGCGGCGCAGGTCGTAGCCGGCGAAGATCGGCACCACGGCCATGCCCTGCATGGCGGCGGGCAGGTTCGAGCGGACCATGCCGCCGAGCTGGTTGGCCTTGCCCTCGAGGGAGAGGGCGCTGCCCTCGACCTTCTCGTAGTGCTCGAGCTGGAGCTGGAAGAGCTTGACCATCTCCATCGCCGGACCGGCGGCGCCGGCGATGGCCACGCCCGAGTGGCGGTCGGCGGGGAAGACCTTCTCGATCGCGCGGTGGGCGATGAGGTTGCCGGCGGTGGCCCGGCGGTCGCCGGCCATCACGACGCCGTCGGCGTAGCGGATCGCCACGACCGTGGTGCCGTGGGTGATCGTGAGGCGGTCGCTCACGTCGGCGGTGGGGACGGCCGGCGCGAGGCCGACCCGGCGGATCAGCGCCGAGAAGTCCGGCCCCGGGTCGTCGCCAGGGGTGAAGAAGGGCATGGTCACGGGCGTGGAGGCTACCGGGTCGGTGGTGGCGCGACGGCCGCCCGGGGCGGCTACTCGCCGCCCTTCTGCACGAAGCTGCGCACGAAGTCCTCGGCGTTGGTCTCGAGGACCTCGTCGATCTCGTCGAGCAGGTCGTCGAGCTCGGCCTTCAGCTTCTCGCCCTTCTCGGAGGTGGCCGGCGCGTCGTCGACCTCGACCTCGGGCTTCTCACTGGGGGTCTTGCGGATCTGCTCACGTTCGGCCATCGGACCTCGTTTTCGGGTGGCGGGTGGGCCCTCAGGATCCGAGCCGTTCGAGCAGCTCGGCCGAGGTTGCGCTCGCGGCGATCAAGCTACCCACATGGGCAGCGGTTCCGCGCGCAGGTTCCATCATCGGGACCCGCCGCAGCGGCTCGTCGCCGGTGTCGAACACCAGGGAGTCCCAGTTGGCGGCGACGACGTCGTCGGCGTACTTCTGCAGGCACTTGCCGCGGAAGTACGCCCGCGTGTCGAGCGGCGGCTCGGTCATGGCCAGCTCGACCTCGACGTCGTCGGTGATGCGCTCGAGGCCCACGCGTGCCGCCAGCGACTTCTCGGGGCGCAGGTCGTGGTACTGCAGGTCGAGCGCGGCCAGGCGGGCGTCGCCCCACTCGAGGCCGTGGCGCTCGCGGTAGCCGTCGATGAGGCGGTGCTTGGCGATCCAGTCGACCTGGGCGGCGAGCGACGCGGGGTCGGTCTCCAGTGCGGTGAGCGTGGACTCCCACCTGCGCAGCACCTCGACCCCGACGGTCTCGCCGACGCACTCGAGGCCGACCTCGTCGGCGTACTTGCGGGCCCGCTCGAACAGCTCCCACTGCACCTCGAGGGCGGTGACGGTGGTCCCGTCGGCCAGGGCCACCGGTCGCTGCAGGGTGAGGTCGTAGCTGATCCGGCGCAGGGCGCCGATGGGCGAGGCGAAGACGAACTGCCGGGGGAGGTAGTCGTCCTCGATCATCGCCAGCACGAGGGAGGTGGTGCCGACCTTCAGGAAGGTGGCGACCTCGGAGAGGTTGGCGTCGCCGATGATCACGTGGAGGCGGCGGTACTTCTGGGCGTCGGCGTGGGGCTCGTCGCGGGTGTTGACGATCGGCCGCTTCAGGGTGGTCTCGAGCCCGACCTCCTCCTCGAAGAAGTCGGCCCGCTGGCTGATCTGGTACGGCACCTCGTCGGGCCCGAGGCCGGCCTCGCAGCCGACCTTGCCGGCGCCGCAGAAGATCTGCCGGGTGATGAAGTGCGGCGTGATGTTGGCGACGATGCGGCCGAACGGCACGGCCCGGTCCATCAGGTAGTTCTCGTGGCAGCCGTAGGAGTTGCCCTTGCCGTCGGAGTTGTTCTTGTAGATGACGATCTCCTGCCCGGCGGGCAGCAGCCGGCGGGCGGCGTCCATCGACACCTGCAGGATGCGCTCGGCGCCGCGGTCGAACACGACCACCGAACGGGCGTCGGCGCACTCGGGCGTGGAGCACTCCGGGTGGGCGTGGTCGACGTAGTAGCGGGCGCCGTTGGTGAGCACCGCGTTCACCAGGTGGGTCTCGACCTCGGGGGCCATGGCCCCGAGGGGCGAGAAGCCCCGGGCGTCGGTGCCGGGCTGCTCGTCCTCGAAGTCCCAGTCGACCTTGGGGGCGCCGCCGGCGCGGTCATGCACCTGGTCGAGGTCCTGCAGGTAGGCGTTGATCAGCACCGACGATGCCGCGATCGGGTTCTGGTCCTCCGCGCCACGCACGACGATGCCGTACTCGGTCTCGATCCCGCAGATCTTGTGGATGGCCACGATGGTCAGCCTACCGATGGGGGGTGGAGGACCCGGGGTCCGGGAGCCGGCGACGAGCGGACGATCAGAGGTACTGCCCGGTGGCCACCCGCTCGATGGCCCGGCCACCCTCGGGGTTGGCGTCGGGCTTCTTCACGAGCGTGCGCACGTAGACGATGCGCTCGCCCTTCTTGCCCGAGATCTTCGCCCAGTCGTCCGGGTTGGTGGTGTTCGGGAGGTCCTCGGTCTCCTTGTACTCCTGGTGGATCGACTCGATGAGGTCGTCGACCCGGATGCCGCGGACGCCGGTGGCGAGGAGGCGCTTGATGGCGAGCTTCTTCGCCCGGCGCACGATGTTCTCGATCATGGCGCCCGACGAGAAGTCCTTGAAGTACATGACCTCCTTGTCGCCGTTCTGGTAGGTCACCTCCAGGAACTGGTTGGCCTCGTCGTCGCGGTACATCTCGGCCACGGTCGACTCGATCATCGCCCTGACGGCCTTCTCGGGGTCGCCGCCACCGAGGGACTCGACCTCGCCGCCGTCGAGCGGGAGGTCGGAGGTGAGGTAGCGGCCGAAGATCGCCGCCGCCGCGCTCTCGTCGGGGCGCTCGATCTTGATCTTCACGTCGAGGCGGCCCGGGCGCAGGATGGCCGGGTCGATGAGGTCCTCACGGTTGGAGGCCCCGATCACGATGACGTTCTTGAGGGTCTCGACGCCGTCGATCTCGGCCAGCAGCTGCGGCACGATCGTCGACTCCATGTCGGAGCTGATGCCGGTGCCGCGGGTGCGGAACAGCGACTCCATCTCGTCGAAGAAGACGATGACGGGCCAGCCCTCCTCGCTCTTCTCCCGGGCCCGCTCGAACACCAGGCGGATCTGGCGCTCGGTCTCGCCCACGTACTTGTTGAGCAGCTCCGGGCCCTTGATGTTGAGGAAGTAGCTGCGGCCCTTCTCGTCGCCCGAGACCTCGGCCACCTTCTTGGCGAGCGAGTTGGCGACCGCCTTGGCGATGAGGGTCTTGCCGCAACCGGGGGGCCCGTAGAGGAGGATGCCCTTGGGGGCCGGGAGCTTGTGCTCGCGGAAGAGCTCCTGGTGGAGGAAGGGCAGCTCGACGGCGTCCATGATGGCGTCGATCTGGGAGTCGAGGCCGCCGACGTCCTCGTAGGACACGTCGGGCACCTCCTCGAGCACGAGCTCCTCGACCTCGGGCCGGGGCAGCTTCTCGAGCAGGAGGGCGGCGCGGGGGTCGAGCAGCACGGAGTCGCCCGAGCGCAGCTTCACGCCCATGAGGTCCTCGCTGAGCTCGACGACCTGCTCCTCGTCGGCCCGGCCGACGATCATCGCCCGGTGGCCGTCGTCGAGGAGCTCCTTGAAGGTGACGATCTCGCCGGTGCGCTCGTGGGAGCGGGCCAGCACGACGTTGAGCGACTCGTTGAGCACGACCTCGGCGCCGCGTGAGAGCTCGGCCGCGGTGATGTCGGGGTGCAGCGACACCCGCATCTTGCGCCCACCGGAGAACACGTCGACGGTGCCGTCGTCGTTGCCGCCGAGGAACGTGCCGTAGGCGGCCGGCGGCTGGGTGAGCTTCTCGACCTCCTCGCGCAGGGCCGAGATGTGCTCGCGGGCCTCACGCAGGGTGTAGGTCAACTTCTCGTTCTGGCTGACGGCCTGGGCGAGCTGGCCCTTGGTCTCGAGCAGCCGCTCCTCGAGGGTGCGCACCCGCTTGGGCGCGTCCTGGAGCCGGCGCCGCAGGGAGGCGACCTCTTCTTCCAGGACACGGATCTGCTCGTTGAGGTCGTCGACCTCGCCGGGCAGGCCGTCCTGGTTGGCTTCGTCGTCGTGAGCGTTGACGGCAACCACCTCCTCGTCGATCTGTCGGCGACCCTACCGTCCCGGCTCGGCGTTCCGGTGCCCCGTCGCCGTGCCGTCACACGCCGTCCACGCGGCGTAACAGGGACCTTCGGAACTTGCGCGCCGGATGCTGCTGCGAGGAAGCTTCCTGCGCAGCGCACGGGCTTCCGCCCGGCACCGGGATTTTCCCCCGTATGCCCCGGGTTTATCCGGACGCCGCACTACAGTGCTCCGTGCGGCTCACCGCCGCACAGCACGCCCCTCCCACTCCCCCTCACGAAGAGGTGACAAGGCGAATGAAGGTCTGGATCGACCAGGATCTCTGCACCGGCGACGGACTCTGCGAGGAGATCGCCCCTGACGTGTTCACCCTGCTCGACGACGGCCTCGCCTACGTCAAGGAGGGCGACAAGGTGTTCTCCGACCCGGGCGGCGCTGCCGGCATGGCGAACATCCCCGACGGCCAGCTCGACGCCACGATCGAGTCCGCCGAGGAGTGCCCCGGCGAGTGCATCTTCATCGAGGTCGAGTGAGCTGAGCGCCTCCGGGCGCACACCACGAGTCTGACGAGGGCCCCGGTCGCCATCAGCGCCGGGGCCCTTGCGCGTCCCGGGCCCGGTCACCCGACCCCGGCGCGGCTCAGGCGAGGCAGGGGCCGGTCGACACCGCCGAGGCCGACTGGGCCCGGAGCACCGCCGCCAGCTCCGAGGGGGCGAGGGCGTAGGCCACGCCGGACTGGTCGCGGGCGATGGCGAAGGCCACGCCCACGACCTCGCCGGTGGGGTCGACGAGGGCCGAACCGGAGTCACCGGGGCGCAGGCCTGCCGACAGCTCGAGGACCTGGCGCTCGGTGGTGCCGGCGCCGTAGATGTCACGGCCCGTGGCGGTGATCTGGCGGGCGACCCGGAACGGGGCGATGCGCAGAGGCTCGCCGCCGGGATGGCCGAAGACGCCGCCGATGGTGCCGTCGGCGACGGGCTCGGACTGCACGGGGAGCGCAGGGCGGTCGAAGCCGGACACCGACACCAGGGCGAGGTCGCGGTCGGGATCGAACGCCACGACGGTGCCGTCGAAGCGCTTGCCGTCGTCGCGGATGACGGTGGTGTCGTCCTCCCCCGCCACCACGTGGGCGTTGGTGACGACGAGGTCGGGGGCCACCACGAAGCCGGTGCCGTCCTGCACCCTGCCGCACGCGGCGCCCTCCATCTTCGTCACCGACCGGGCCACCTCGCCGGCGGTGGCCACCGTCAGGCCGCTCTCGACCGGGGGCGGACCGAGCTCGGGGGTGGGGCGCAGCGCGTCGAAGACGTCGGGGAAGTCGTCGGAGCCGACGAGCGCCTGCAGTGCCTGCATGGCGTCGGGCGGGGGCGGGAGGGTGGCGTCGATCCGCTGGGCGACCCACGACGTGGTCGCCTGGCGCGACACCCACCCCGGGCTCGCCACCAGCACCGGGAGCACGAGCCACACCACGACGACGAGGCCGGCCAGGCCGGCGACGGCCCCGGCCAGGCGGTCGGTCGTGCTCAGCACCCCGGTGTCGCGCCGGGGCCGTATGCGGCCGCCGATCACGAACCCGAGGGCCTGGCCGAGCGAGGCCCCGACGAGCAGCAACCCGATGGTGAGCACCAGCACCAGGCCGTGGCTCGTGGTGTTCAGGCGGTCGAGGAACGGTGGCAGCAGGCGCACCGCGACGACCAGGCCGAGGCCGAGGCCTATCCAGGACACCACCCGGGCGACGAAGCCGAGCCGATAGCCACCGACCACGGCGAGCGCGGCGAGCGCGACGAAGGCGACGTCGAACGCGCTCATCGTCGGCGGGCCTCGACCACCGCCGAGCGCGCGGCCGGCGTCACCCGCCCAGCAGGCGGGCGTGGGTGAGGAAGCCCGTGTGGGCCACCATGCGGTGGTCGGGCCGGACGGCCTGGCCCTCGACGTGCCACGTGCGGTTGAGCACCTCGAGGGTCTCGGGCATGTCGAACGCGCTGGCCTCGAGCGCCTCGCGCAGCTGGACCACCTGGGTGATCGACGGCGTGTAGGCGAGCAGGATGCCGCCGGGGTGCAGCGCCCGCTCGGCGTGCTTCACGACCTGCCAGGGCTCGGGGAGGTCGAGCACGACCCGGTCGAGGTCGGTCTCGTCGATGCCGTCGTAGCAGTCGCGGAGCTCGACCCGGTAGCGCGACAGCGCCTCCTCGCCGAGGAACGAGGCGACGTTCTCCTGGGCGCGGGTGGCGAAGTCCTCGCGGAGCTCGTAGCCGACGATGTCGGCGCCGGCGCGCAGCATCGCCATGGAGAGCGCCCCGGAGCCGACGCCCGACTCGAGCACGCGTGCGCCCGGGTAGATGTCGGCCAGCATCAGGATGGGGCCGAGGTCCTTGGGATAGATGACCTGCGCGCCGCGCGGCATCTTGAGCACGAAGTCCGACAGCGTCGGGCGCACCGCCAGGTACGGGCTGTTGCGGGTCGACTGCACCGTGGAGCCCTCGGGCGAGCCGATCACGGAGTCGTGGGGCACGAAGCCGGCATGGGAGTGGAACTCACCGCCGTCCTTCAGGGTGACGAGGTAGCGGCGCTTCTTGTGGTCGATCAGCAGCACGCGGTCGCCCACGCCGAACGGGCGGCTCATCGGACGCCCCCGGCCACGATCGGGCCCTCGTCGATCGACGTGCGGGCCCGGGTCGGGCCGAGCTCGACCGGCACCGCGGTGGGCGTGCCGGCCTCGGGCACCGCGCCTCCCGCCCGCTCGACGAGGCGGCAGAAGGCGCACACCTCGGCCGTCGTCGGCGCTCCACAGGTGAGGCAGGCCCCGAGCTCGGCGCGGTCGGACTCCGCCTCCGGGGCGAAGTGGGCCGCGGCCCGGTCGAGGAAGCCGAAGTAGAACGAGTGCTTGGCGCCCGGCGACGTGCGCTCGATGTCGTTCAACGCCGCCTTGTAGGTCAGGTGCCGGTTGCCGGCGGCCATCGGGCACTCCTCCACGAGGTAGTCGATGCCCCGCACCACGCAGTAGGCCGCCATCTCCCGTTCGGTGAGGCGCACGAGGGGCTTCACCTTCCGGGGGAAGCCGTCGCGGGCGGGAAGGACGGGAAGCTGGCGGCCGAGGTACTCGGTGTGCCAGTGCAGGGTGTTGCCGAACAGCACGGCGGCCTCGTCGTCGAGGTTGTGGCCGGTGACGAGCACGTCGTAGCCGCCCTCGAGGGCGGCGGCGTCGAACAGGTGCCGCTTCGAGAGCCCGCAGGCCGAGCACGGCGCACGGCGCGCCGCCCGGGAGCCGGTGGGGATGTCGTAGCCGAACGTGCCGGGCAGATCGACCTCGAGGAGGGTGAGGCCCCGCTCGGCGGCGAAGTCACGCGCATAGGTGCCGGACACGTCGCTGTACTCGCCGATGCCCAGGCCGATGTAGAGGCCGTCGGCCTGGTAGCCGAGGTCGACGAGGAGGTCCCAGACGGCCAGGGAGTCCTTGCCACCGGAGACGGCGACGAGGACCTTGTCGTCCTTCTCGATCATCGAGAACTCGTCGATGGCCTTGGTGACCTGGCGCCGGCACTGCTCGAGGAAGTGGTCGGTGCAGAAGTTGGCGTTGTGGCGCCGGATGTCGATGATCGCCGGGCCCTTGCAGACGACGCACTTCATCACGCGCCCCCGGAGATGACGGGACGGATCTCGACGGAGTCGTCGTCGGTGAGCGTGGCGTCGCCGGCGATGAGCTCGTCGCCGCGTATGACCAGGACGGACTCGCGGTTGAGATCGAAGCGGGCGAGGAGGTTCACGACGGTGATGGGTCCGGGGACCTCGACCTCGCGACGGGGGTTGCGCAACAGGACCTTCACGCCGGACATGATCGCAGGCTCGGGACCCCTCCGGGCACCCGGGGGTCGGCTGGGGCTCAGAGGACCCGGTGCCGACGGCGCATGCGGGCCGCCGCCACCTTGTTCCGGGTCTCGCGGCGGGCCAGCCGTCCCTCGGCCTTGAGCGACCGGCGATGGTCACGCTTCGACGGCGCCGGGCCCGAGCTGCTGATGAGCAGGGTCTGGCCGGGCTCGATGACCTGGCGGAAGATGGTGGACTCGTGAGGACGCCGGGCCCAGCTGTAGGCCCGCACCAGCCAGGCGACGCCGCCCACGACGAGCCAGAAGCGGCTGTTGCCGAAGAGGCCCTTGCTGATGGCGTTGCTGCGGAGCGGGTCGAGGAGGGCCATCAGATGCGGCGGATCTCGACGACGGCGCGCTGGTTCTTGCCCCGGCGCCGACCGACCAGGAAGGCACCCACGACGATCACCACGGCGACGGCTGCGACGGCGAGGGCCACGTAGTCACGGGCTTCCTCCTCGACGGCCTCGGCATCGCCCTGGATCGCCCGGAAGCGGGCCTCGATGTGGTCGCGCGTGATCGGGCCGTCGGTGGTCATCGGACGGGCCCCTTGGCGCTGGTCGGCGTCGCCACCGCGGGCTCGGCGGTGCCGATGCCGCCCCGGTCGATGCGGCGCAGGGCGAGGAAGATGGCCCCGCCGAAGACGACCATCACGATCACGTACGGGACCCACGACCAGAAGCCGTCGAACACTCCGCCGACCATCGTCTGCAGGAAGCGCAGCAGCGACATGCCCAGGAAGAAGGTGCCGAGGGTGAGCAGCGCCATGCCGGCCAGGCCGAACCCGAGGTAGCGCCCCAGGTTGCGGAGCGGGTCGATCGTCTCCTGCTTGGCGTAGGCGATCAGCAGGTCCTTGAGGTCCTGCAGGATGTCGGGCACGTTCTTCAGCGACGGGGCCACGCGGTTCCCTTCGAGCGACTGGACGGAGCGGGGTCGGCTCGGGCGAGCGTACTAGAGGCCTCCCCGGTCCTCGCCGTACCCTTCCCCGAACGGATCCCCCTGATCCCCCACCTCGCCCATGGCGGCCCGGCCCTCGAGCAGCTCGGCCTGGCCGTCGACGAGCTCGGCGAGCAGGGTGAGCCGCTCGACCGGTCCGGGGGCCGCGAGCAGGTCGTAGCGGTCGGCGGGGCCGAACGGCGTGGCGACGGTCATCTGCAGGATGGCGACGCCCGGGTCGTCGGCGAGCTCGACGGTGGCCGGTGGCACCGGCTCCCCGAGCTCGGCGGCCAGAGCGAGCACCCGCCGGAAGCGCGTCACGACCGCACCGAGGTCGTTCAGGGTGATCTCCCCCGGCACCTCGGGCCAGTCCGCCACCTCGGCCCGCGGGAACGGGTCGTCCGGCAGCCACTGCTCGATGCGGATGCGACGGGTCCCCACCGCGCCGATCGCCCACCGGCCGTCCTCGAAACGGCTCGCCTCCACGATCCGGGCCACCGTGCCGACCCCGGTGCGGGCGTCGCCGCCACCGACCTCGCTCCCCCGCTCGATGAGCACCACCCCGAACTCGGGCTCGCCGGCCAGGCAGTGGGCGACCAGCGCCTTGTAGCGCGGCTCGAACACGTGCAGCGGCAGCGGCATGCCCGGGAACAGCACGCTGCCGAGCGGGAACATCGGCATCACTGGCACGCCGCCACCGTAGGGGCGCCCCGGCCGAGGGGCCGGGCCGGAGCGGCTAGGGCTGGACCGGGAGCGGCCCGAGCGCCTCGAGGGCGGGGGCGTCGGCGTAGGACATCAGCAGCGCCGCGTACTTGTCGACCCACGACATGCCGTTGGGCTGGAGGCCGTTCTGGATCATCAGGAAGGTGATGGCGTTGCCCTTGGGCGTGTCGGCGAAGCCGGCCAGGGCGTTGACCTCGTTGAGGGTGCCGGTCTTGGCCTGCACCCGGCCGGTGGCCTCCGAGCTGAGCATGCGCTTGCGCAGGGTGCCGGTCTCGCCGGCGACGGCCATCGACCGGCCGATGACGGAGTCGCGGCCGGAGCGGGTGAGCACGTCGAGCACCAGCGGGCACGGGACCTTGTCGGCCGGGTCGAGGCCCGAGCCGTCGTTGAGCTCGAGACCGGTGGTGTCGTAGCCGAGCGACCTGAGGGTGTCACCGATGACCTCGATGCCGGCCGCCGTCGTGCCCTGGCCCTTGGCGACGAAGCCCATCTCGCGGGTGACCAGCTCCGCGGTGGTGTTGTCGGAGTCGGTGATCATCTCGCCGACGATGTCGGACACCGGCAGCGACTCCATCCGGGCGACCTCCTGAAGGCCCTCGGGTGCCCTGCCCGCCGAGCCTCCGCCGCCCACCTTCACTCCCCGCTGCACGAGGAGCGTCTTCAGGGTCTGGGCGGCCAGGGCCGGGGGGTCACCGGGCTTGCGGTTGGCGGTCTGCTGGTCGGGTGTCTCGGTGAAGCCGGTCTGGCCGTCGTTCACCATGAGGGCCGACAACGGGCCCACGAAGCCCTCCCGCTGGTACCGGGTGGGCCAGCTCGGCACCCACCGCACGTCCTCGTAGCGGGAGTCGTCGCCGACGATGCCGCCTCGGACCTCCTTCAGGCCGGCGGCGACGAGCGCGTCGGCGAGGTCGCTGTAGGCCTCGGTGACCTGCTCGGGATCGTCGAGGCTGGCCTTGAGGCCAGGGGTGGTGAGCAGTGGATCGCCACCCCCGACGACGAAGAGGTCGCCGTCGACGACGCCGTCGGCCATCGCCTGGGCCGAGCCGGCGACGGTGGCCAGCCTGGTGTCGGCCCCGAGGACCTCGAGCGCGGCGGTGCCGGTGAGCAGCTTGAGCACGGAGGCCGGCACCATGGTGGCGTCGAGGTTCCGGGTGTAGGCCACCCGCCCGCCGTCGAGCACGACGGCGCACTGGTCCCCCACCGCCCGGTCGAGGAACGGGTTCAGCGTGTCGGCCAGGCGGGGGTCGGCGGCGGCGCTCTGCAGCACGGCCGGCAGGCGCCGGGCCGAGAGCACGGGGGTCGCGGGCACGGGCGCGGCCGGGGCGTCGTCGGCGCCCGCCGGGGCCGTCAGCGGGCCCGGCAGGGTGGCCGCCATCGTCAGGACCACCGTCCCGGCGACGAGACGGATGGTGGAGCGCAGGCTCACGGGCGCAGCGCCCCCGTCGGGCCGAGGCCGCGCCGCTCGCGCCAGCGGACGTGGCGCCAGACGTGATCGAGGGCGACCACGGCCCGGTCGGCCGACGGGAAGCAGTACCGGCCGGCGTCGCGGATGGCGGCGACAGCGGCGTTGTCGGGGTCGGCGATCGCCAGCTCGGTGGCCACCAGGACGGGCTTGCCGTAGCGCTCGGAGAGCTCGGCCGCCACGGTGACGTAGCGGCTGTCCTGGCGGTCGTGGAACCCGACGATGCGCTCGAGGCCGTGGTCGGGGAAGAACGGCCCCTCCCGCTCGAGGCGGCCCTGGTTCGACTGGATGCCGACGCCCAGCATGATCACGGCATCGACGTCGGTGTGCGACACCACGGCCTCCATCACTGCGGG
The DNA here is from genome assembly GCA_965279255.1 of Acidimicrobiales bacterium. Taxonomy (GTDB): domain Bacteria; phylum Actinomycetota; class Acidimicrobiia; order Acidimicrobiales; family Acidimicrobilacustridaceae; genus CAMFLJ01. Next base: position 1,359,751 of record OZ257146.1, on the reverse strand, counting down.
CACGGTGTCCTTGGTCTCGCCGCCGGCGAGGTCGATCGGGTTGTTCCGGCTCCATCGGGGCGGCAACAGCTCGTCGAGGGAGTCTCGGAGGTCGTCGGGAAGCGAGAGCAGCTCGAGCGACGTCGAGGCCAGCGCGTCGGCGGTGACGACGCCCCACCCACCGACGGTGGTGACGACCGCGACCTTCGGCCCCGGAGGCACCGGCTGGGTGGCGAGGGCCGCGGCGATGTCGAAGGCCTCCAGCACCGTGGCGGCCCGGATGGCACCGGCCTGGCGGCACATGCCGTCGAAGACCTTGTCGTCGGTCGCGAGCGAGCCGGTGTGGCTGGCCGCGGCCCGGGCCCCGATCGACGAGGAGCCACCCTTCAGCACCACGACCGGGAGGCGTTCGGTGACCGCCGAGAGCCGCTCGAAGAACCGACGGCCGTCGGGGAGCCCCTCTACGTAGACCAGCCCGACGGTGGTCTCGGGGTCGTCGGCGAAGAACTCCAGGGCGTCGAGCACACCCACCTGGGCGGCGTTGCCCACCGAGACCGCCCGGCTGACGCCGACGCCCGACTGCCGGGAGAGGTTCAGGAACGACGACACGAAGTTGCCGGACTGGCTGGCGACCCCGATGTGGCCCCGGGGCGGGTAGGGCGCCACGATCTGCGCGCACAGCGACGAAGGGGTGGAGACCAGGCCTTGGCCGTTGGGCCCGACGATCAGCATGTCGAGGTCGTCGGCGAGGGCCACCAGCTCGGCCTGGAGCACCTGCCCCTCCTCGCCCGACTCGCCGTAGCCGGCCGACGCGATGAAGGCCGCCTTCACACCCTTGGCCGCGGCCTGGCGCAGCACCTCGGGGTTGGCGCCGGCCGGTGTGCACACGAACACCAGGTCGGCCACGCCGTCGGGGACCTCGTCGATGGAGCCGAGGGTGGGTCGGCCGAGGACGTCGACGCCTTCGCGGTTGGTGGCGAAGACCTCGCCCCCGTAGCCGTTGGCGAGGATGTTGTGGAGGGCGACGAAGCCGAACTTGCCGGGATGGGTCGAGGCCCCGGCCACGATGACGCCCCGCGGGTCGAACAGCGCCCGGAAGTGGTCCTGGGTGGGCATCAGCGGGCTCCGAGGGGCTCGGCCAGCTCGACCAGGGCGTCGACCGCCACCGGCTCGCCGTCGACGATCATCAGCGGGTTCAGGTCGACCGAGCGCAGCCCGGGCACCCGCTCGGCGGCGTCGGACAGCGCCAGCAGGACCGCCACCACCGCTCGCCGGTCGACCGCCGGCTCACCGCGGAACGGGCCGAGCAGCGCCTGGCTGGCGAGCTCGTCGAGCATGTCCTCGGCGTCGACCTCGCTGATCGGCACGAGGCGCACGACCGCGTCGGCCACGGCCTCGGCCAGGATCCCCCCGACACCGAGGACCACGGTGGGCCCGAACTGGGCATCGACGTTCAGCCCGGCGATGAGCTCGCGGGTGGCCTTCACCATCGGTGCGACCAGGACCTGCACGGGACCGTCGTCGGGTCGGGCGGCCGCGAACAGCTCGGCGGCCGCCTCGCGGACCTCGTCGGCGCCGGAGAGACCGAGCCGGACCAGACCCCGCTCGGTCTTGTGGGCGATGGCGTCACCGCACAGCTTGGCGACCACCCGACCGCCGATGGCGTCGGCCGCCGCTGCGGCCTCGTCGGGGTCGTCGACCAGCCGCTCCGTCAGGAAGGGGATGCCGAACGGCGCCAGCAGCGCCTTGGAGTCGGCTTCGGAGAGAGTGTGCGTCACGGCTCCAGGGCAGCGCGGAAGAACGACCGGAGGTGCTCCAGGCGTGCTTCCAGGACCTCCGCATCGAGTGGGTCGGCGTCGAGCAGACCCTCGATGAATGGCAGGTCGGAAAAGTAGCTCAGCAGTGCGCCATATCCAGTCAGCATCAACTGCTCGGCGTCGAAGCGCCGGTAGCGGCCGGCTTCCATCTCGGCGTTGAAGTAGGCGACGGCCTTCTCGAAGAGCGGTCGGAGGGAGACACCGAGGTCGACGCCGAGGCGCGAACCGCCGTCGAGGGCCTCCCTGCGCACGATCCGCACGAACTCGGGGTGCTCCATGAAGAAGCGGAAGCCGGCGGTGAGGACGAAGTCGACCTTGGGCCACCCCTCGACCGGGCTGGAGGTGGCGGTGTCGACCCGCACCATCCACTCGGCCAGGGCCCGCTCGAACACCTCGCGGTAGATCGCGTCCTTCGACGGGAAGTGGTGCAGGACGCTCGATCGGCGGATCCCGACGGCCTCGGCGATGTCGTTCAGCGAGGTGCCGTCGTACCCGTGCTCCGCGAAACACCGCTCGGCCTCGAACAGGATCGCCTCGCGCGTCGGGATCGTCCCTTCGCTGATCGCCATCCGGCAAGGCTAGCGGCCGACCTCCCGCAGCGACGGTGAATACCGGTACGTTGCCTGGCCATGGACATCCTCGCAGCCCTGTTCATCGAGGGCATCGACCTCCGCCAGGTCGAGGGCCCCTCGACCCGCATCGACCTCACGGGGGTCCAGTTCTCCGCTGCGGCCCCGAGTGCGGTGCCCGTCACCGTCGAGCCCCACCTCTGCGTGATCGTGCACTGCCCACCCGACGGCAAGAGCAACGGGGCCCTCGAGGTCATCTACAAGCGGGGTGACGAGCAGGTGGCCCGCAACGTGCAGCCCCTGCAGGTCGAGCCCGGCAAGTTCAACTACCGCCTGGTGCGGGCCGAGCTCACCTTCGACGACTACGGCACGGTCGAGGCGCACTGCCGCGTCGACCTCGGCCCCGTGGTCGTGGTGCCGTACACCCTCCTGCCTCCCGTCGGCTGACGTGCCGTTCGCCGCCGCCGTCTCGGAGCACCCCCTCGCCACCCACGCCACCGGTGAGGTCGTCGGCGACATCCTCGAGAAGCTCCCGGAGGCCCCGGACCTGGCGGTCCTCTTCGTCACCGGCCCCCACGTCGGCGTCCTGGAGGACATCGCCGCGACCGTGGCCCGGCTGCTGAGCCCCGGCTGCCTCGTGGGCGCCACCGCCGTGTCGGTGCTGGGTGGCCGCGAGGAGGTGGAGGGCACCCCGGGTGTGGCCCTGTGGGCCGGCACCACCGGAGCCGTGTCGGCCCACCACGTCGAGGTCGTCGACGGCCCCGACGGGCCGAGGCTCGTCGGGGTCGACGGCGCCGACCTCGAGGCCGCGGGCACCGCCCTGATCCTCGCCGACACCGCCAGCTTCCCGGTCGACGCCGTCCTCGACGCGCTGGCCGCGGGCCACCCCGACCTGACCGTCGTCGGCGGCCTGGCCTCCGCCGGGTTCCAGCCCGGGGCCAACCGGCTGGTGCTCGACGGCGCCCTCCACGACCGCGGGGCGGTGATGGTGCTCCTCGGCCGTGACGTGCCCGTCGAGGTCGTCGTGAGCCAGGGCTGCGGCCCGGTCGGCCAGCCCTTCACCGTCACCCGCTCCGAGCGGAACATGCTCATCGAGCTGGCCGGCCGGCCGGCCCTCGAACGGGTGCAGGAGACCATCCGCGACCTCGACGAGGCCGAGCGGGCCGCTGCAGCAAACGGGCTCCACATGGGACGGGTCGTCGACGACCACAAGCTCGACTTCGACCGGGGCGACTTCCTGGTGCGCAACGTGCTCGGCGCCGACAAGGACAACGGCGCCGTGGCCGTGGGCGACGAGATCGAGGTCGGCGCCACCGTGCAGCTCCACGTGCGCGACGCCGTCTCCGCCGACGCCGACCTGCGCCTGCTGCTCGACGGCCACGACGGCGAGGCCGCCCTGGTCTTCACCTGCAACGGCAGAGGCATGAACCTGTTCGGCGAGCCGCACCACGACGCCGCGGTCGTCGCCGAGTCCGTAGGTACCACCGCGGTCGCGGGCATGTTCTGCGCCGGTGAGATCGGCCCGGTGGGTGGGCGCTCGTTCCTCCACGGGTTCACCGCCGTGACCGTGATCTTCCATCCGCACCCTTCTGTAAGGTTCCCGACGTGACCGACCGGCAGCTCGAGACCCGCACCATCGACGTCATCCGTGGCCTGGCCATGGACATGCCCCAGAAGGCCAACTCCGGCCACCCGGGCACCGCGATGGCGCTCGCCCCCCTGGCCTACACGCTCTGGACCCGCATCATGCGGTACGACGCGTCGGCGCCGCACTGGCCCAACCGCGACCGCTTCGTGCTGTCGATCGGCCACGCATCGGTCCTCCAGTACTCGATGCTCTACCTCACCGGGTACGGCCTCACCCTCGACGACCTCGAGGAGTTCCGGCAGTGGGGCTCGCTCACCCCGGGCCACCCCGAGGTCCACCACACCGACGGCATCGAGGTCACCACGGGCCCGCTCGGCCAGGGCATCGCCAACGCCGTCGGCATGGCGCTCGCCGAGCACTGGCTGCGCGCCCGGTTCGGCCCCGTGCTGTTCGACCACCACACCTACGCCTTCTGCGGCGACGGCGACCTCCAGGAGGGCGTCAGCCACGAGGCCGCCTCGCTCGCCGGCCACCTCGGCCTCGGCAAGCTCGTCGTGATCTACGACGACAACCACATCTCGATCGACGGCCCGACCGAGCTGGCCCTCTCCGACGACGCCCCCAAGCGCTTCGAGGCCTACGGCTGGCACGTCGAGAACGTGGGCGAGATCGGCGAGGACGTCGATGCCCTCGAAGCCGCCATCCGGCGGGCCAAGGACGTCGACGACCGCCCGTCGATGATCGTGCTGCGCAGCCACATCGGCTACCCGTCGCCCAAGTACACCGACAGCCCGCACGCCCACGGCAACCCCTTCGGCGCCGAGGAGATCGCCGCCACCAAGGCGGTCATGGGCATCCCGGACGAGCCCTTCTGGGTGCCCGAGGACGTCGTCGAGCACATGCACGCCGCCGGCGTCCGCGGCCGTGAGGCCCGCGAGGCCTGGGAGGCGCTCCACGCCGGCTGGACCGAGGACCGCGAGGCCCTCGACGCCGCGCTGGCCGGCACCGGGCTGCCCGGCTGGCAGGACTCCCTCCCGACGTGGGAGCCCGGCGAGTCCGTGGCCACCCGCAACGCCGGCAAGAAGTCCCTCAACGCCCTCCTGCCGAACGTGCCCGGCCTCATCGGCGGCGGTGCCGACCTCACCGGCAACACCGGCACCGAGATCGAGGGCGCCACCCCCTTCTCCGTCTCCGACCGCAAGGCCCGCCAGATCCACTGGGGCGTGCGCGAGCACGGCATGGGGTCGGTCATGAACGGCGTCGCCGCCCATGGGGGCGTGCTTCCCTTCGGCGGCACGTTCTTCGTCTTCTCCGACTACATGCGCCCGGCCGTCCGCCTCGCCGCCCTCTCCGGGCTCCACGTCATCTACTCGTGGACCCACGACTCCGTCGGCGTCGGCGAGGACGGGCCCACCCACCAGCCCATCGAGCAGCTCCAGTCGCTGCGGGCGATGCCCGGCCTGCGCATCATCCGCCCGGCCGACGCCAACGAGACCGCCACCGCCTGGCGCCTCGCCGTCGAGCTCGACGGGCCGACCGCCCTGATCCTCAGCCGTCAGAACGTGCCCGTGCTCGAGGGCACGGCCGGCAACGAGGGCGTCGCCAAGGGCGCCTACGTGCTGGGCGCCACCGACGGCGACCCCGACATCGTGCTCATCGGCACCGGCTCCGAGGTCCAGCACTGCGTGGCCGCGGCCGAGACCCTCGCCGCCGAGGGCGTCGCCGCCCGGGTGGTCTCCATGCCCAGCTGGGACCTCTTCGCCGCCCAGGACGACGCCTACCAGGTGTCGGTCATGGGCGTCGACGTCCCCCGGGTCTCGATCGAGGCCGGCACGACCTTCGGGTGGTCGCTGTACGCCGATGCCAGCATCGGCATCGACCACTTCGGTGCCAGCGCCCCCGGCGGGGTGCTGATGGAGAAGTTCGGCATCACCCCGGCCAACGTCGTCGAGCACGCCCGAGCGCTGCTCGCCGCCCGCTGAGCCACCCCGTCCCGTCACCAGTCCGACCACCGTTCCGGAGCGCCCGATGAGCCGTTTGACCGACCTCTACGACCAGCAGGGCCAGAGCCCGTGGCTCGACAACGTCCGCCGAGACTGGATCCAGGACGGCACCATGAAGGGCTGGGTCGACCGCGGCGTCCGCGGCGTGACCTCGAACCCCACCATCTTCCAGAAGGCGATCTCGGGTGGCGACGCCTACGACGAGCAGTTCACCAGTCTGCTGAAGCAGGGCACCTCGGTGCTCGACAGCTACTGGGAGCTCGTGGTCCAGGACATCCGCGACACCCTCGCGGTGCTCCGCCCCGTCCACGACGCCAGCGACGGCGTCGACGGCTACGTGTCGATCGAGGTCTCGCCGCTGCTCGCCCGCGACACCGACGGCACCGCAGCGGCGGCCCGTCACCTCCACGACCTGATCGACGAGCCGAACCTGTACGTGAAGATCCCCGGCACCGCCGAGGGCCTTCCCGCCATCCAGGCGATGATCGCCGAGGGCAACAGCGTCAACGTCACCCTGCTGTTCTCGGTCGACCGCTACCGCGAGGTCATGGAGGCCTACATCACCGGGCTCGAGGCCAACACCGGCGATCTCTCGAAGGTGTCGTCGGTGGCGTCGTTCTTCGTCAGCCGGGTCGACTCCGAGGCCGACAAGCGCCTCGACGCCATCGGCACCCCCGAGGCCGCCGACCTCAAGGGCAAGGTGGCCGTGGCCAACGCCCAGGTCGCCTACGAGGCGTTCCTCGAGACCTTTTCCGGCCCCCGCTGGGAGGCCCTCGCCGCCCGCGGCGCCCGGGTGCAGCGGCCGCTCTGGGCCTCGACCTCGACCAAGAACCCGTCGTACCCGAAGACGCTCTACGTCGACACCCTCATCGGCCCCGACACGGTGAACACCATGCCGGAGGCCACCCTCGACGACTTCGACGCCACCGGCACGCTGGCCCGCACGGTCGACGCCGACTTCGCCGGAGCCCACGCCGTGCTCGACGCCTTCGCGGCCGTCGGGGTCGACCTCGCCGACGTCACCGCGACCCTCGAGGACGAGGGCGTCGCCTCCTTCTCGAAGTCCTTCGACGACCTCCTCGAGTCGCTCTCGGCCAAGGCCGCCGACCTGGCATGAACGGCGACATCGTCGTCGTCGACGACGTGGCGGCGGCCTTCGCCACCACGGTGGTCGAGGCCTACCGCGGCCGGCCCAACGACGGCTTCGCCATCGCGCTCTCCGGGGGAGGCACCGCCCGCCGTTGCTACGAGCAGCTGGCCGCCGACGCCGGCGACGCCATCGACTGGTGGAAGGTCGACGTCTACTGGGGTGACGAGCGCTGCGTCCCCCTCGACGACCCCGACTCGAACTACCGGCTCGCCCGTGAGGCCCTCCTCGACCGCGTCGGTGCCGCCAATGCCACCTACCCCATGCGCTGCGACGAGGGCGCCGACGCCTACCAGCTGCGCCTCGGTGAGCTCGGACGGTTCGACCTCGTGCACCTCGGCCTCGGGCCCGACGGGCACACGGCGTCGCTGTTCCCGCAGAGCGCGGCCCTCGACACGGGCCCCGGTCGCCTCGTCGTGGTCAACGACGACCCCCTCGGCCACAACCCGCACCCGCGGATGACCCTCACCTACGAGGGCATCGCCCGCGCCCGGCTGGTGGTCGTCACCGTCGAGGGCGAGGCCAAGGCCGAGGCCCTGGCCCGTGTCCGCGCCGACGACCCCACCGCTCCAGCCAGCCTCGTCGACGCCGAGCGGGTGGTCTGGCTCGTCGACCACGCCGCCCTCGGCGAGTAGCCCCTCCCCGAAAGCTGGCTCACCTGCTTCGGCGGGCCGGACGAGGTGAGCCACCTTTCGTCATCGCGATCGAAGGTGGCTCACGTGCTTCGGCGGGCTGTACCAGGTGAGCCACCTTTCGGATCGGTCAGAGGTCGAGGACGGTGCGGATGCCCTTGCCCGCCTTCATGTCGTCGAAGCCGTCGTTGATCTCGTCGAGCGGGCGGCGGAACGAGATCATGCCCTCGAGGTCGAGGCGGCCCTGCTGCCACAGCGACAGCAGACGGGGCACCTCGCGGTGCGGGTTGGCCGAGCCGAACACGCAGCCGAGCAGCTTCTTCTCGCCCATCACGTGGCCGGCGGCGGAGATGGTGAGGTCCTGGGCCCCGCCGCTCACACCGACCCCGACGGTGGTGCCACCGCGTCGGGTCGCGGCCAGGCCGACACCCAGCAGGTCCGGGTGGCCGGCCGCGTCGAAGGCGTAGTCGACGCCGATGCCGCGGGTCAGCTCCTGGCACGCGGCGACCACGTCGACCTCGGTGGGGTCGAGGGCGTCGGTGGCACCGAAGCCCGCCGCGAGCCCCCGGCGCTCGGCGAAGGGGTCGCTGACGATCACGCGTGAGGCGCCCGCCAGCCGGGCGCCCTGCACCACCGAGATGCCGACGCCGCCGAGGCCCATGACGAGCACGGTGGCGCCCTCCTCGACCTTGGCGGTGTTGAGCACCGCGCCCACCCCGGTCTGCACCGCGCAACCGATCACGGCGGCCACCTCGAGGGGCACATCCGGGTCGAGCTTCACCGCGCCGGACTCGGCGGTGACGACGTAGTCGCCGAAGCCCCCCACCCCGACCCCGCGGTAGACGGCGGCACCGGCCCGCGAGAGCGGCGTGGTGCCGTCGGGGAAGATGCCCGCCAGGCCGATCATCGCTGACTCGCAGATCGACACCTCGCCCCGCACGCACCAGTAGCAGTGGCCGCAGGCCGCCAGGGGCGCCAGCAGCACCTTGTCGCCGGGGACGAGGCTCGTGACCCCCACCCCGACGTCGGTGACCACGCCGGCAGCCTCGTGGCCGAGCACGACCGGCACGATCGCACCCGAGGTGATCATGGTGAGGTCGCTGTGGCACAGGCCGCAGTGGGCGACCTTGACGCGGACCTGGCCCGGGCCCGGGGCGGCGATCTCGACGTCGTCGACGACGACGAGCGGCTGTCCGCCCTCTTCCAGCAGTGCTGCGCGCATGACTTGTCCCCCAGTGGTTGGTGCGGTGAACGTTCCGCGGCCGGCCGATGATGCGCCGGAGAATCCCATCTCATCACGGCGAGGGACCGGGCGCAGGCCCGGTAACGTGCCCGCATGTCGTTGCCCCTGGATGGTTCGCTCGACTCCCTGATGACCGAGGCGCGGGCGATCCGTGACGCCGCCCACGGCACCACGGTGACCTACTCGCCAAAGGTCTTCATCCCGCTGACGATGCTGTGCCGCGACAAGTGCGGGTACTGCACCTTCGCTCAACCGCCGGCCCGCCTCGACGCCCCGTTCCTCACCCCCGCGCAGGTCGGCGCCCTGGCCCGGGCCGGCGCCCGCGTCGGCTGCCACGAGGCCCTGTTCACCCTCGGCGAGGCCCCCGAGGAGCGTTACCCCGTCGCCGCCGAGTGGCTGGCCGACAACGGCTACACGAGCACCGTCGACTACCTCGTGGCCATGTGCCAGCTCGTGCTCGACGAGACCGGCATGTTGCCCCACGCCAACGCCGGGGCCCTGTCGGTCGACGACCTCGCCCGCCTCCGAACCGTGTCTCCCTCGCAGGGGATGATGATCGAGACGCTGCGGGGCGACCTCCCGTGCCACCGCGGCGCACCAGACAAGACCCCCGAACGCCGCCTCGCCACCCTCGAGGCCGCGGGCGAGCTGGCCATCCCCTTCACCACCGGCATCCTCGTCGGCATCGGCGAAGACCGTGCCGACCGCATCGCCGCCCTGGAGGCGATCGCCGAGTCGCACCGGCGCCACGGCCACGTGCAGGAGGTCATCGTTCAGAACTTCCTGCCGAAGCCCGGCACCGCGATGCACAACGAGCCGGCCTGCCCGCAGGACGACTACCTCGAGGCCATCGCCCTGGCCCGCATCATCCTCCCGCCGGAGATCCACCTCCAGGCCCCGCCGAACCTCTCTGACGACTTCGGCATCCTGCTCGACGCCGGCATCGACGACTGGGGCGGCGTCTCCCCCGTCACCGCCGACCACGTGAACCCCGAGCGGCCCTGGCCGGACCTCGACATCCTGCGGGAGGCCACCGAGGCCCGGGGCATGGCCCTCGCCCCTCGCCTCACCGCCCACCCCGAGTACGTGCTCGAGCCCGAGCGTTGGCTCGACCCGGCCGTGCGCTTCCCGGTGATGGACCGGTCCGACGCCTCAGGCCTCGGCCGCGACGACCCCGGTGCGGTGTTCGTGCAGCGCCTCACCCCGGCGTCACCCGAGCAGGTCGACGACGGCGTCGAGGTCCTGCAGATCGGCCCCCGCTCGACCCAGTGGTACTCGGGCGCCAACGTGGCCCCGCCCGTGCTGGTGCCCGCGCCGGGCAAGGCCGGCGGCGCCGTGCGTGAGGTCCTCGACGGCGTGATGCTCGGCCAGCAGGTCGGCCTCGACGAGATCGTCACCCTCTTCTCGGCCAGGGGCCCCGAGGTCGCGGCCGTCGCCGAGGTCGCCGACGAGCTGCGCCGGGCCACGGTCGGCGACGTCGTCACCTGGGTCCACAACCGCAACATCAACTACACGAACGTGTGCACCTTCAAGTGCAAGTTCTGCGGGTTCAGCAAGGGCCCGCTGTCGTTCAACCTCCGGGGCACGCCCTACCTGCGCACCCTCGACGACATCGCCGACCGCACCCGCGAGGCCGCCGAGCTCGGCGCCACAGAGGTCTGCCTGCAGGGCGGCATCCACCCCGACTTCGACGGCGACTACTACATCGACGTCACCCGGGCCGTGAAGGAGGCCGCCCCCGACATCCACGTGCACGGCTTCACCGCGCTCGAGGTCACCGAGGGCGCTCGCCGCCTCGACGAGCCGCTGGCCATGTACCTCCAGCGCCTCATGGACGCCGGGTTGCGCACCCTCCCGGGCACGGCCGCCGAGATCCTCGACGACGAGATCCGGGCGATCATCTGCCCCGACAAGATCGACACCGAGCAGTGGCTCGAGGCCCACCGCACCGCCCACTCCATCGGGCTGCGCTCGAACATCACCATCATGTTCGGGTCGGTCGAGCAGCCGGTCCACTGGGCCCGCCACATCGTGCGCACCCGCGACCTGCAGGTCGAGACCGGGGGCTTCACCGAGTTCGTGCCCCTCCCGTTCGTGCACATGGCCACGCCGATCTACCTCCAGAAGAAGGCCCGTCGGGGCCCGACCTTCCGCGAGGTCCTGCTGATGCACGCCGTGCCCCGCATCGCCTACCACGGCCTCATCGACAACATCCAGACCTCGTGGGTGAAGCTCGGCCGGGCCGGTGCCTCGCAGGCCCTGCAGGCCGGCGCCAACGACGTCGGCGGCACCCTGATGGACGAGAACATCAGCCGGGCCGCCGGTGCCGACCACGGCCAGATGATGCAGGCCGACGACTTCCGGGCCCTCGTCGAGCCCCTCGGACGCACCCTCGAGCAGCGCACCACCCTCTACGGCCGGCTGGCCGTCGCCTGACGTGTCGACGCGGCGGGCCCGGTACCGCACCGGCAACGAGGCGCTCGACGAGCTCATCGTCGAGCTGGTGGAGGAGGCAGGGGTCCACGGCGACGCCGATCTGGTCTTCGAGATGCTCGTCTCGGCCCTGCGCATGGGCCGGGAGTCCGTCGACCGGGGCGACCTCAAGCTGGTGAACGCCGCCCTCAAGGAGCTGCGGTACTCGTTCCTCGTCTTCGAGCCCTACCGCCGCGTGCGCAAGGTGTCGATCTTCGGCTCGGCCCGCACCCAGGTCGACGACCCCGGCTACATCGCCGCCCGCAACTTCGGTCGGGCGATGGCCGAGCGGGAGTGGATGATCATCACCGGTGCGGGGCCCGGGATCATGGAGGCCGGCATCGAGGGCGCAGGAGCCGGTTCGGCCTTCGGCGTGAACATCGTGCTGCCCTTCGAGCAGGAGGCCACCCCGCTGCTCGCCGGCGACCCGAAGCTCATCAACTACCGCTACTTCTTCACCCGCAAGCTCAGCTTCATGAAGGAGTCCTCCGCCTTCGCCATGCTGCCGGGCGGGTTCGGCACCCTCGACGAGACCTACGAGCTGCTGACGCTGATCCAGACCGGCCGCAGCGCCATCGTGCCGATCGTGCTGCTCGAGCCGGAGGGCTCCACGTACTGGTCGAGCTGGCAGCGCTTCGCGGAGACCGAGCTCGCCGGGCGGTCGCTCATCTCCCCCGAGGACCTCGACCTGGTGCGCATCTGCCCCACCATCGACGACGCCGTCGACGAGATCTGCTCGTTCTACGCCCGTTACCACTCGATGCGCTTCGTCGGGCGCCGGCTCGTGCTGCGGCTCACCACGCCGGTCGACGACGAGGAGCTGGTCGAGCTCAACCGCGAGTTCGCCGACATCATCAACGGCGCCCCCATCGAGCGCACCACGGCCTCCGCCGGTGAGGTCGACGACGACGACGTGCCCGACCTCCCCCGCATCGCCTTCGGCTTCGACCGCCGCAGCTTCGCCCGCCTGCGCCACCTGGTCGACCGCCTCAACGAGCGGGCGCCGGAGGCCTGAGGCACCGCTCAGAGGTCGGGCTCGAAGTCGTCGGGCTCGCGCAGGATCGAGGCCGCCTTGTCGACGGCCCGACGGGCCCGGGTGAGCCGCTTCTCGTCGATCGGCAGCTCGTGGCCACCGGCGTCGATCGACTCGCGGAGCCGCTGGATCGCCAGGTCGGTCAGCTCCTCGGAGATCGTCTCCAGCCGCTGCCTGATGTCGTCGAACTCGCCTGCCATGAGCCAATCCTGGCCCACCGGGTGTGACCGCGCGGCCGGTTAGCCTGAGCGATCCACCCCCTCCCTCCGGAAGAGCCCACCGCATGACGTCCCCCAGCGCCCTCCCCGATGACGACGACGTGCACGAGTGGCTGTCGTTCGACCACGAGGGTGAGACCTACACCTTCGACGTCACGTGGATGACCAGCAACTGGAGCTGCATCTACGGCGCCGGCTGCCCCGGCATCGGCGAGGAGTCGGCACCCGAGCTCGAGCTGGGGTGCTGCATCTGGGGTGCCCACTTCACCGACAAGGCCGACCGCAAGCGCGTCGCCCGCAAGGCCGAGGAGCTGAGGCCCTCGGAGTGGCAGCTTCACGCGGTGGCCGAAGAGCTCGGTGGGCCGATCCACAAGAACGACGAGGGCGCGTGGGTGACCCAGGTCGTCGACGGGGCCTGCATCTTCCTCAACCGCCCCGACCACCCGGGCGGCGCGGGCTGCGCGTTCCACCAGGCCGCGGTGGCCCGCGGCGAGAGCTACCTGGACTGGAAGCCCGAGGTCTGCTGGCAGGTCCCGATGCGGCTTGACTTCCACCGCGACGACAACGACCACCTCACGTACATCCTCCGGGAGTGGAAGCGCCGCGACTGGGGCGCCGGCGGCGCCGACTTCCACTGGTGGTGCACCGAGGACCCCCTGGCCTTCGTCGGGGCCGAGCCCGTCTACCGCGCCTGCGCCGAGGACATCGTCGCCCTGGTCGGCGACGGCCCCTACCGTCGACTCGCCGAGCTGCTCGATCAACGGGGTCGTGAGGTGTTCCTGCCGCATCCAGCACTCAACCGGGAGCGTCGAACAGCCGAGGACTAGAGGGCCATGCGTTCCTTCACCGCCGCAGAACTGCAACGAGCCGCCGACGAGAGCGGGATGCTGTTCCCCGACTACGTCCTCGAACAGCTCGTCGCGGCCATCGACGCGGGCAAGCACGTGATCCTCACGGGCCCTCCCGGCACCGGCAAGACGACCCTCGCCTACATGGCGGCCGACGTCGCCCGCCAGGCCATGTTCTGCACGGGCTACCTGCCCACGACGGCCACGAGCGAGTGGACCACCTTCGAGACCATCGGTGGCCTCCAGCCCACGCCCGACGGCCTCATCTACCGCCCCGGCCTGTTCATCGACGCCATCGAGTCCGGGCGCTGGCTCGTCATCGACGAGCTCAACCGCTCGAACTTCGACCGGGCGTTCGGCCAGCTCTTCACCGTGCTCTCCGGTTCGGCTGTGGTGCTCCCCTTCAAGCGCAAGGGCAGCCAGGACCCCATCTCCCTCGTGCCCGCGGGCATCGAGCCCCCGGAGAAGACCGAGGTCATCCGGGTCTCGGCCAACTGGCGGATCATCGCCACGATGAACGTGTTCGACAAGAACCTGCTCTTCGACATGAGCTACGCGCTCATGCGCCGCTTCGCCTTCATCGAGGTCGGCACCCCGTCCGACGAGGCCTACGAGAAGCTCCTGCAGGGCCCCGGCGGCATCGTCGCCAAGCTGCTCCCCCTGCGGGAGTTCACCGACCTCGGCCCGGCCGTCTACATCGACGCCGCCCGCTACGCCGCCCGCCGGGCCAAGGACGGCCCCACCGAGTCGCGCCTCATCTACGAGGTCTTCTACGCCTACTTCCTGCCCCAGTTCGAGGGCATGGAGGACCGCCGGGCCACCACGCTGTACCGCGCGGTCGCCCAGCACCTCGACGCCCCCGAGCGGGCCGAGGCGCAGCGAACCATCCGAGAGGTCCTGGGCGTCGAGCTGGCGGTCTGAGATGACCCCCGAGCCCGACGCGGAGGTCTTCGCCCGGCTCCACGCCCGCCTGGCCCGGCCCTACGAGGTCATCGGCACCCTGTCGGCCCTGGTGGGCGAGGCCCCCGCGGCCATCACCCAGGGCGTCGGGCTCGCCCTGGCGACCTCCCACGAGGCCCAGGTGCTCCTCGACGGCATGCCCTCCACCGTGCGCAGCCTGGCCACCTCGCTGCAGGCTCACAACGAGCGCTGCATCGGCGAGCTCCGCGGCCCGGTGATGTGGAGCGAGACCATGTCGGCCCGGGCCTCGAGCTTCGGCGACCGCGACCTCTTCATCTGCGCCACCCCCTCCCGGGCCTACGACATCGACGAGAACCGGGTGCTCGTGGCCGCCCTGCGCATCGTGCGCGACGCCGGGCGCGACGCCACCGACCGCGCCACCGGCCCCCTCGAGGACCCCGTCCTGCGCCTCGCCCGCAAGGTCGGCAGCGGGGCGGGCCGCTGGCTCGACCACCCGTCGCTGTCGCCGATCTCGCTGGTCCGGCCCAACCCCCGGTCGCTCCGACGCACCCGCTCGGGCAAGCACCGCAGGACCTACCAGCCCGCCCTCGACCTGCTCGACCGCGCCGCCGACCCCATCAGCGCGGAGGAGGCGTTCCGCTGGTGCCGCCCGATCGTGCACCAGCGCCACCGGCTGCTCATGGGCATCGTCGACCGGCTCGAGCAGGACGGCCGCCGGCAGGTGCCCGCCTTCCGCGCCGAACGAGGGGCGCTGCTGGCCGGACCGATCGTGTTCCATCCCGGCCGCCACGACGGCGCCGGGCTCTCGGGTGTGCTGCTCGGGCCGCTGTTGGTCGACGTGGTCTCCGACCCGTCGCTCGACCGTGCCGGCTCGGAGGCCGAGCTCGCCGGGCGCGCCGGTGGCCGCCCCACGTTGCTCGTCACCGAGGACGCCGACATCGATCGGGCCCTGCTGCGGGCGGTCGAGATCGCCAACACCGTGTCGACGGCGCCGCTCTCCTGACCGCCCGACGGGTCAGCGCTTGCTCGACCGCCGGCGGTCGGACTCCTTGAGGATGCGCTTGCGCAGCCGCAGGTTCAACGGGGTGACCTCGACCAGCTCGTCGTCTCCGATGAACTCGATGGAGGTCTCGAGGGTGACCTCACGCGGCGGGACGAGCTTGATGGCCTCGTCGGCGGCGTGGGTCCGGATGTTGGTCTTCTGCTTCTCCCGGACGATGTTGACCTGCATGTCGTCGGGCCGGCTGTTCTCGCCGATGATCATGCCCTCGTAGACCGCCTCGCCGACGCCGACGAACATCTCGCCGCGCTCCTGGAGGTTGCCGAGCGCGAAGCCGGTGGTGACGCCGGTGCGGTCGGAGATCATGGCGCCGCCCTTGCGGGTCGGCAGGTCGCCCACCCAGGGGATCCAGCCGGCGTGGTGCTGGTGCATCAGCGCCGTGCCGCGGGTGGCGGTGAGCAGCTGGGACCGGAAGCCGATCAGGCCGCGGGAGGGGGCCTCGACGGTGACGATGGTGCGGCCGGTGTCGCCGGGGCGCAGGTCGTTGACCTTGCCCTTGCGGGGGGCGAGCGCCTGGGTGACGGTGCCGACGTGCTCGTCGGGGACGTCGATGACCGCTCGTTCGAAGGGCTCGTGGCGCTTGCCGTCGATCTCGCGGACGATGACCTCGGGTCGGCTGACCTGGAGCTCGTAGCCCTCACGACGCATGTTCTCGATCAGCACCGCCAACTGGAGCTCACCGCGGCCGGCGACCTCGATGACGTCGGGCGACGAGGTCTGGTCGACCTTGATCGAGACGTTGCCGAGGACCTCGCGGTCGAGGCGGTCGCGCAGGTGGCGGGAGGTGAGGAACTTCCCCTCCTTGCCGGCGAGCGGCGAGGTGTTGACCCCGAAGGTCATGCGCAGCACCGGCTCGTCGACGGTGAGGCGTTCGAGCGGAACCGGGTTCGCCGGGTCGGCGAGGGTGTCGCCGATCTCGACCTCGGGGAAGCCGGCGACCACGAAGAGGTCGCCGGCGACGATCTCGTCGACCTCGAGGCGGCCGATGCCCGAGAAGGACATGAGCTGGGTGAGCTTGCGCTTCAGCGGGGCCTGTCCCTCGTCCTCCTCGCACAGGGCGATCTGCTCGCCGCGGCGCAGGGTGCCGTTGACGACACGGCCGATGGCGAGGCGCCCGAGGTAGTCGGAGGCGTCGAGGTTGGTGACGATGGCCTGGAGCGGCGCGTCGAGGTCGCCCTTGGGCGGCGGCACGGTGGCCACGATCGCCTCGAACAGCGGGGTGAGGTCGTCGTCGTCGCCGGGCATCCCGACGCCGGTGACGGCCTTGCCGTCGCGGGCGATGGCCGAGACGACCGGGAACTCGATGGAGTGCTCGTCGGCGTCGAGGTCGAGGAAGAGCTGGTAGATCTCGTCGAGGACCTCGTCGGGGCGGGCGTCCTGGCGGTCGACCTTGTTCAGCACGACCACGGCGGGCAGCCCGGCCGCCAGTGCCTTGGAGAGCACGTAGCGGGTCTGGGGCAGGGGGCCCTCGGCGGCATCGACGAGCAGCACGACACCGTCGACCATGGTCAGCGCCCGCTCGACCTCGCCACCGAAGTCGGAGTGACCGGGGGTGTCGACGAGGTTGATGCGGATGCCGTTCCACTCGACCGAGGCGGCCTTGGCGAGGATGGTGATGCCCCGCTCGCGCTCCTGGTCGTTGGAGTCCATGACCCGGTCGACGAGGGCGGCGTGTTCACCGAACGTGCCCGTCGCACGGAGGAGGGCATCGACCAAGGTGGTCTTGCCGTGGTCGACGTGGGCGACGAGCGCGACGTTGCGCAGCGCGGGGGGAGTGTTTTCGCTGGGGGGCACGAAGAGGAGATGCTATCGGTCCTGGGACCCCTCCGGAACCGATGGGGTCGGAAAGGGGCTACCAGGCCTTCTCTTCGGCCTCTTTGTCGTACATGCACCACGAGGCATGGTCGTGCCCGGGGTCGGCCCCGCACTCGGGACAGGGCTCGGCGTCGCGCGCGTCGAGGATCTCGTCCAGATTGTCGTTCGTGCGCTTGAGTGCTCGGGCTTCTTCGAAGCGCCGATGTCGCCCCTTCTTCACGGGCCAACTCCCGTCCGGTGATAGTGCCGGTGCAGTGTACCCGGGAGGTCAGGTCCACCGATGCATGCCCCTGAACGGGTCAGAGAGGCGTCAGGAGAGGCCGAGAGGGCGGTTCGAGCGCTCCTCTATGACCAGCTCGCCGTCGCCGGCGAAGGCCACCGCGGCCTCGCCGTTCAACAGGCGGCGGATCGGCTCACCGACGATCTCGGCCCGCCAGCCCTCGGCCAGGCGAGCGGTGGGATCACCACGGAGCAGAGCCTCGAGGTCACCCCGCGTGGCCAACAGGCCGGCATCGAGGTGGAGGTCGCGGCCGAGCTGGGCCACCCAGGCCGAGATCAGGGCCACCGCCGGGCGCAGGTCGCGGTCGAGCCCGCCGGTGGGGCTGTCGTCGGAGGCCGGCACCGGGCCGTCGACCCCGGCCTTCACCGCGGCGAGGAGGTCCTTCACGGCTTCCTCGCGCATGCCCTTGTCGAAGCCGCGGATGCGCTCGAGCTCGGCCCGGTTGCGGGGCGGGCGTTGGGCGATGCCGACGACCGCGATGTCGGAGAGGACGTAGCGCACCGGGATGTCGAGGGTGGCGGCGCGGCGCTCGCGCCAGGCGGCCACCGACCGGGCGACGCCTCGGGCCTTGCCCTTGAGCTGCCGGGCCTCCTTGATGCGCCGCCAGACCTCTTCGGGGTCGCGCTGACCGCGGCCACGGACCCGCTGCAGCTCGCACTCGTCGAGCGCCCACTGCAGGCGGCCCCGGCCCTGGAGGTCGTCGACGAGCAGGTCGTGGACCTCGAGGAGGTGGGCCACGTCGTTGGCGGCGTAGACCAGCTGGTCGTCGGTGAGGGGGCGGTGGAGCCAGTCGGTGAGGCGGTCGCCCTTGCCCACCTTCACCCCGAGGAGCTTCTCGTACACGGTGGCGAGCGACGGCGTGCTCAAGCCCGTGAAGCCGGCGGCCACCTGCGTGTCGAAGAGCGTGGCGGGCACGGTGCCGCACACCAGCTCGAGGATCTCGAGGTCCTGGTCGGCGGCGTGGAGCACGGCGACGGCCGGGCCCCGCAGGATCTCGGCGAAGGGCGCCATGTCGACCGCCAACGGGTCGACCAGCACCAGCTCGCCGGGCCATGCCAGCTGCACGAGCGCCAGCTTCGGGTAGTACGTGCGCTCCCGGTGGAACTCGGTGTCGAGGGCGTAGGCCGGAGCGTCGCGGAGGGCGTCGATGACCGCCGCGAAGCCGCTGTCGGTGTCGACGAACCGGTACTCCGGGGCCACGTCGGCGCTCAGACCGGGTCCGGGCCGGTGACGACCGGCCGGCCCGAGTCGACCCACGCTCCGGTGCCACCGGCGACGTTGGTGGCGTCGAGCCCCTGGGCCCGCAGGAACTGCACCGCCCGGGCGCTGCGGCCGCCCGCCTGGCAGATGACGAGGAACGGTGCGTCGGTGGGCAGCTCGCCCACCCGGTCGGGGACCGACCCGAGCGGCATGAACACGGCACCGGCGACGTGGCCGCCCACGTACTCGTCGTCCTCCCGCACGTCGACCACGAGGACCCCCTCGCCGAGGCGCTCCTCGAGCGTGGTGATGTCGATCTCGGGCACGTCGCTCACTGGTGGTCCTGTTCGTCGGTCGGCGGGTGGAGAGGCGCCTCAGCGTAGCGGCGGAGGTCCTCCGGAGAGTCGACGTCGACCAACTGCTGCACCGGCAGCCCGGCGACGTGCACGACGCCGAGCTCGGGGAGGACCTTCCGCGGCGCCCGCTCCCCCGCGGCGAACGCCGAGCGCAGGGCGGGCAGGGCCGACGACCGCCGCCAGCACGCGGTGAGGGGCTGCTCCCGCTCACCCACCACGGCGAGGGCCACCGCGGCGTGGGGCTCGGCGGCGAGCGCCTCCGCCAGTGCCGCGGGCACGGACGGACCCACGCCGGGCATGTCGCAGGCCATCACCACGACCCGTTCGGCCGTGGTGTGGGCGAACGCGGTCAGGATCCCGCCGAGGGGCCCCTCACCCGGATGGAGGTCGGCCACCCACGGCAGGCCGAGCGCCCGCAACGACGCCTCGTCGCCACCCACCACGATGATCTCCGCCGCCCCGGCGGCCCGCAGCGCCTCCACCCCCACGAGGGCGAGGGCCCGGCCGTCGGGCCCGGCCACCAGCGCCTTGTCGGTGCCCATGCGCCGTGAGGCTCCACCGGCGAGCACGGCACCGGCGAACCCGGTGGCGGCGGGGCTCACGACGGCGGCACGGCGCCGTAGGTCGCGGCGCGGCCGCTGCCGCTGCGACCTCCGTCGGCAGCGGCCTCGGTCAGGTCGGCGAGGAAGGTGTCGACCACGTGGGCGTGGAACGGGGAGACCATCAGGTGCAGGCCGCCCTGCTGGCGGTCGAGGTGCCAGCCCCGCTCGTCCATCACATCGCCCACCGCACCGATGTCGAGCGTGGGGCTGCCGAACTCGAACACCGAGAGGTCGGGCCGGCCGGTGACGGTGAGACCGGCGATGGCCTCGATGCCCTCGAGGAAGCGGCGCGTGGTGTCCCGGACGACACGGGCCTTGGCCAGGTAGCCGTCGGCCCCGAGGTGGCGGATGGTGGCCCAGGCACCGGCGATCGGCGCCGCCGGCCGGGTGCCGGCCGACGTGGCCGAGCCGTACAGCCCTCCGGGCCAGTCGTCGAAGAGGAACCACTGCCGGCGCACCATCGCCGGATCGCGGTAGAGGACGACGCTCGCGCCCTTGAAGGCGTAGCCGTACTTGTGCACGTCGGCCGACAACGACGTGACGCCGGGGATGCGGAAGTCCCACGGCGCCACCGGTTCTCCCAGCTGCTCCCAGAACGGCAGCAGCCAACCGCCGAGACAGGCGTCGACGTGGCAGAGGATCGCCGATCGGTCGGCCAGCGCGGCGATCTCGGCGACGGGGTCGATCACGCCGAACGGGTAGCAGGGCGCCGATGCGACCAGGAGCACGACGTCGTCGTCGAGGGCCTCGGCGAACGCTGCCGGATCGGCCCGCAGGTCGGCGCCCACCTCGACGCGCCGCTGCTCGACGCCGAGGTAGTGGCAGGCCTTGGCGAAGGCCGGGTGGGCGGTGCGGGCGGTGACGACGGCGGGCCGCTCGACGCCCCGCTCCCGGGCCCACTCCCGCGCGGTGTGCACGGCGAGGAAGATGCTCTCGGTGCCGCCGCTCGACATGGTGCCGCCGCCGTCGACGAGGTGGGTCAGCGCCGATGCCGCGGCGACGACCTCCGCCTCCATGCGCCCGAGGCTCGGGAAGGCGAAGGGGTTCAGCGCGTTCTCGGCGAGGAACCGACGACCGATCTCGTCGTGCAGGCGGGTCAGCTCGTCGTCGTCGGCGTTGTAGACGAGGCTGAAGGTGCGCCCGCCACGCCAGTCGGCGTCGCCGTCGGTGAGGTCGCGCACCGCCGCGAGCACGGCGTCGGCCGACTCCCCCGACGCCGGCAGCCCGGGACCGAAGCCCGACACGGGGCTACCGGCCGCTCAGCTCGGCAGGCGGCCACGAGGGGTCGCACTGGCGCAGGAACAGCTCGCAGCGCTCGGCCTCGTCGTCCTCGCCGATCACCGCCGCCTGCCGGGCGAGGCCGGCCAGGGCCCGCAGGAAGCCCTGGTTCGAGGGGTGCTGCCACCGCACGTAGCCGGACCCGCGCCACCCGTTGGCCCGCAGCGAGTCGAGGCCTCGGTGGTACCCGACGCGGTAGGCGGCGTAGGACTCGACGTCGTCGCGGCCGCAGTCGCCCAACGCGGCCCACGCCGCGCTCCAGCGCGGGTGATCGGCGACGACCGCGGCGACCGCGGGTCGGCGCTCGGCCTCGGGGAGGGCGAGGGCCTGCTCGAGGCGGTGGCGGGCCTCGGCCGGCTCGGTGGGCAGCACGGTCTCCGGCGGGCCGGAGGCGCTGAGGTTGACGGGTCGGGAGTCGCTCACCCGGCCCACGCTAGAGGGCGCGGTCGCCGGAGCGGCCCGCCCGCTCGAGCGCCCGCCGCACCAGGGCGGCGAACTCCTCGGGGCGCGACACGTGGGCGCCGTGGTCGGCGCCGTCGAGCAGCACCAGCTCGGCACCCGGGATCTCCTCGTGCAGCACCCGGGCGGCCTGCTCGCGGTAGTCGTCGGTGTGCGAGCCGCGCGAGATGGTGGCCGGGACCCCGATCTCCACCGGCACGTAGGCGGCCGTCCGCCGGGCCGAGCTCAGCTCGGCGACGAGGGCCCTGCCCTCCTCCAGACGCCGGGCCCGCGTGGCTTCGGGGAGCGACTCCCACACCTCGTCGCCCGCCACCCGGCGCATGAACCGCTCGGCCGCGACCTCGGGCACGTCGTCCTCGAGGCTGCCGCCGCCCGGCCCGCGCCGGGGCCACCACTCGGCCCAGCTGATCGGCGACTCGTACGAGACGACGGCGGCGACCAGGTCCGGTCGACGGTGCGCGGCGGCGAGGGCGATGGTGCCCCCGAGGCTGTGGCCGGCGACGACCGACGTGCGACCGGTGCGGTCGCGCACCAGCTCGAGCAGCGTGACGAGGTCGGCGACGTGGTCGTCGAGCTCGGCGGCGTGCTCACTGACGGAGCGGCCGTAGCCCCGTCGGTCGTAGACCCACCAGTCGACGTCGGGGAGCAGGCGGGTCACCCGCAGGAACGCCGCGCCACGGTCCATGGCCCCGTGCACGAACACCACCGGTGGGCCGCCGGGGTCGCCGCCCCGGCCGACGTGGAGGCCGTCCGCCAGGACGTCGCGCTGCACTAGGGGATGTGGATGATGCGGACCGTGTCGGTGACCCGACCGCGGTAGATGCCGGATCCACCGAGCACCACGACGGTGTCGCCGGGATGGACCTCGTTGGCCTCGACGGCCTGCTCGAGGGCCCGCTGGGCCCGCTCCTCCTCGGTGAGACCGGAGTCGTCGAGCAGGTACGGGGTGGTTCCCCAGCTCATGGTGAGCTGGTTCACGGTGCGGGGGTCGGGCGAGAAGCCGAGGATCTTGGCCCGCGGTCGGAACCGGGCGATCGAGCGCACCGTGAAGCCCGTGCGGGACAGGCAGATGATGGCCGAGGCCCCGATCTCGCTGGCCGCCCGCTGGGCCGCCGAGGTCATGGCGTTGGTCAGGTTGGTCTCGACGTCGTCGGTGGGCGTGAGGTGCAGGGTGGACAGCCACTGCGGCCAGCCGCCGTAGTCGAACTCCTCGTCGGCGCGCTCGGCGATGCGGGACATGACGTCGACCACGTGGACGGGGTCGGACCCGATGGCGGTCTCGCCGGACAGCATCACCGCGGAGGATCCGTCGAACACGGCGTTGGCCACGTCGGACGCCTCGGCCCGCGTGGGGCTCGGCGCGTGGATCATCGACTCGAGCATCTGGGTGGCGGTGATCACCGGACGGCCCACCGCGATGCACCGACGGATGATCTCCTTCTGGAGGTGCGGGAGCTCCTCGATCGGGAACTCCGCACCGAGGTCGCCTCGGGCGACCATCACCGCGCCGGACGCCTCGACGATGGCGTCGAGGTTCTCGACGGCCGCTCGGGTCTCGATCTTGGCCACGACCAACGGGCCGCGCGGGCTCGGCTCGACGCCGATGCGGCGCACGTCGTGGGCCGAGCGGACGAACGAGAGGGCGATCATGTCGACGCCCACCTCGACGAAGGCGTCGGCCAGGCGGAGGTCGTCGGGGGTCGGGGTGGTGAGCCGCAGGCGGTCCGAGGGGATGTGCAGGCCGGGCCGCCCGGTGAGGTGGCCGCCGTGGATCACCCGGATGCCGATGCGGTCACCGGTGCGACCGAGCGACTGCACCTGCACGGCGCCGTCGCCGAAGGTGAGCAGGTCGCCCTCGTGGACGTCGGTGAGCAGCTCGGCGTAGTCGACCTGGATGAGCTCGGGGGTGCTGGCCGTGGTGCCGGGCGTGAGGAAGTACTCCTGGCCCTCGATCAGGGCGAGGCCCTCCTGGGGCATGTGGCCGACGCGGACCTTGGGCCCGGGGAGGTCGACCAGGATGCCGACGTGCTGCTCGAGGTCGGCGGCGACCTTGCGGATGCGGTGGTACCGCTCGAGGGCCAGCTCGACCGACTCGTGGGAGAGGTTGATGCGGGCGATGTTCATGCCCGCCTGGATCAGCCCCTTGAGGGTGCGCTCGTCCTCCGAGGCGGGGCCGATGGTGGCGATGATCTTCGTCCGACGAGCCATGGGGCCCAACGCTACCGGGCGCAGGAGACGCCCCGGTGACCCCTCGATGAAGGCTCGGCCCGGTCGCGGTCGCTCAGTTGAGCCGGGACCGCAACCGATCGGCGGCGTGGCGGTACCCGGCCGCGACGGGCTCGGGGGCCTCGAAGGACAGGGCCTCGAGCCATCGCCCGGCCTCGGAGAACTCGCCGACGGCGGCCAGCCCGGCGGCCACCTCGGCCCTGTCCTCGAGCGACGCACCCGGGATGGCGGCCCGGAGCCGGAGCGCCCAGAGCCGCCCGTGCTGGTCGCGCCGCGACGAGAAGATGGCCACCAGGTTGTTCAGCATCCGGGTGGCCACGACCCGGGGGCCGACCGGGGCGAGCATCGTTTGGGAGAAGGCCGCGTCGGGGCCGTGCAGCGTGTGGAACAGTGCCCGCACCCCAGCGATGTCGAGCACCTGGCCGTTGCCGAAGGGATCGACGAAGAGGCCCGCGTCGGCCACCGAGCGCACCAGGAAGTGCCCCGGCATGCCGACGCCCACCAGCTCGATGCCCCGCCGGCGGGCGACGGCGACGGTGAGCACCGACAACGTGATCGGGATGCCCCGGCGGGTGGCCACGACCCGGTCGAGGTAGGAGTTGCAGGGGTCGTAGTAGTCGTCGGGGTTGCCCCGGAAGCCCAGCCGGCCGAAGAGGTGCCCGAGCACCGACGCCAGGTCGTGGTCGATGCAGCCCTCCGCCACCTCGTCGATGCGGCCGAGCTCGACGTCGAGGTCGAGGTCGGGGCGGGCGTGGGCCGAGATGAGCAGTGCCATCCGGTCGAGCTCGACCTCCGCCTCCGGCCGCGACAGCAGCTCGGTGAAGGCGAGGGTGGGGTCCACGGCGGCGAGGGTACCGGGGAGCGCGCCCACCACCGACCTGCGCCTAGCGTGCGGGCGTGGATCGCCCCGCGCCCTGCGCCTTCCTCGACCACCCGGGACCCATCCCGTTCGCCCACCGGGGCGGCGCGGGCGACTGGCCCGAGAACACCATGCCCGCCTTCGCCGGCGCCGTGGCCCTCGGGTACCGGTACGTGGAGACCGACGTCCACGTCACCTCCGACGGCGTCGTCCTGGCGTTCCACGACGAGGAGCTCGACCGGGTCACCGACCGCACCGGCGAGATCGCCGAGCTCACGTGGCGGGAGGTCTCCGAGGCGCGCGTCGACGGCATCGAGCCCATCCCGTTGCTCGAGGACCTCCTCGGCACCTGGCCCGAGCTCCGCATCAACATCGACCCGAAGCACGACTCGGTCGTCGAGCCGCTCGCCACCGTGCTGACCCGCACCAACTCCGTCGAGCGGGTGTGCATCGGCTCGTTCTCCGACCGTCGCCTCGACCGGCTCCGCGCCATGCTCGGCGCCGGCCTGTGCACCTCGCTCGGCCCGGCCGCGGTGGCCAGGCTCCGCGCCGCCAGCTACGGCATCGGGAAGAAGCGCCCGACCGGATGCTGCGTGCAGGTGCCCCCCTCGGCGAAGGGCCACGCCCTGGTCGACGAGCGCTTCCTGGCGACCGCCCACGCGCTCGACCTGGCCGTGCACGTGTGGACCATCGACGAGCCCGACGAGATGGACCGACTGCTCGAGCTCGGGGTCGACGGCATCATGACCGACCGACCCGCGGTGCTCCGCGACGTGCTCGAACGCCGGGGGCAGTGGTTCCCCGCCACCGACTGACTCAGAGCAGCACGTGCGGGTTCAGGATGCCGTTCGGGTCGAAGGCGCCCTTGATGGCGGCGAAGACCTCGAGCTCCGCGGCCGACCGCTGCAGCGGTAGCCACCGGCGCTTCGCCGTGCCGATCCCGTGCTCGGCGCTGATCGAGCCGCCAGAGGCCACGACGAGGCGGAGCACGGCGTCGTCGACGGAGTCGTCCTCGGGATCGACGCCGGTGACGTTGACGTGGAGGTTGCCGTCGCCCACGTGGCCGAACAGCCAGCAGCGGGCGTCAGGGGCGACCGCCGCGATCGCGGCCGGCACGGCCTCGGCGAACGCCGCCAGACCGCCGAGAGGGAGGGTCACGTCGAGCTTGTGGGGCGGGCCGAGGCTGTTGATCGCCACCGTGTGCTCCTCGCGGTAGGCCCACAGCTCGTCGCGGCGGCCGCCGTCGGTGGCCACGGCCACGTCGAGCACGCCGGCCTGGCTCGCCACCGCCGCGGCCAGCGCGTCGGTGGGGTCGGACGGGCCGGACGCCTCGAGGAGCACGTACGCCGGGTGGTGGGTGGAGAACGGATGGGCCATGCCGGTGGCCTCGCACACGAGGTCGAGCCCGGCGGCGAGGAACAGCTCCGCGGCATCGAGCTGCTCGACCCGGCGGCGCACCCGGGCGGCCGCGAGCACCGCGGTCTCGACGTCGGGGAACGCGCAGAGGGCCACCACCCGTTCGTCGTGGCGCGGCACCAACGCGAGCCGGGCGGCGGTGACGACCGCGAGAGTTCCCTCGGAGCCGCAGAGCAGCCCCGCCAGGTCGTAGCCGGTGTTGTCCTTCACCAGCCCGTCGAGGTGGCGGAGGACCCGCCCGTCGGCGGTGACGGCCTCGATGCCCAGCAGCTGGCGGCGGGTGCTCCCCCACCGCAGCACGTGCACGCCCCCGGCGTTGGTGGCCACCGTTCCGCCGACGGTGGCCGAGCCCCGCGCGGCCAGGTCGACCCCGTAGGCGAGGCCGTGGGGGGCCACGTGGGCCTGGAGCGCGGCGAGGGTGGCGCCGGCCCCGGCGGTCACCTGGGCGGCCACCTCGTCGACCGGCCCGAGGGCGTCGAGCCGGCGCAGGGAGAGCACCAGCTCGCCCTGGAGCGGCACGCCGCCACCGACCAGGCCGGTGTTGCCACCCTGGGGCACCACGGCGATCCGCTCGGCGTCGCAGAGGGCCAGCACCTCGGCGACCTGGCCGGCGTCGGCGGGCCGGACCACCGCCGGTGTCGCCCCCCGGAACCGGCCCGTCCAGTCGACCTCGTGGCCCTCCACCACCTGCGGATCGACGAGCACGTGCTCTGGGCCCACGATGGCGGCGAGGGCCTCGGACACCCCCGTCGGCAAGGTCGGACGGGAAGCGGCCATGACCCCATCGTGGTCCGGGTCCGCGCCGCGGCGAAAGATCTGCCCGCGTCTGGCCGATGATGGAGGGGTGGCACCCCCCGTCTCCTCCGCGCGCCTCCGCACCAGGCTCGGTGCGGCCGCGCTCGGCGTCGCCACCCTCGTGACGGTCTGCGGCGCGGCGGGGCTCTGGTCGCAGCCGGCCGGTGCCCAGGAGGCGATCGTCATCGACGATCCCCGCCTCGACCCGTCGCTCGCCGGGGTGCAGGTCGACGGTGACGGCTACCGCAAGGCGCTGGCGGCGTACCGGTCGGCCGCCTCCCACCTCGCAGACGCCGAGGCGCGGCTGGCCAAGGTCACCGAGGAGACCGACGGCCTCAGCAGCGAGCGCGACCGGCTCACCGCCGAGGTCGACGACGCCCGCCGACGGGGCGATGCAGCCCGCCAGGCTCTCGACCGGCACCGCTCCTCGCTGCGCGCCGTCGCCGTCGAGACCTACGTGCAGGGCCGCGACACCGCGGCCGAGACCCTGCTCGGCGGGGCCGAGGAGGCGGCCACCAAGGCCCGCCAGGACGCCATGATCGACGACGTGTCCGAGCGCCGGGCCCAGCAGGTCCGCGACTCGGAGGCGATCATCGACGACACCGACGGCACCATCGCACGCGACACCGCCGCGCTCGACGGCGTCGAGGGCCGACTGGCCGAGGCGACCAGGCTCCGCGACGACGCGACCGCAGAGGTCGACGGACTGCGGACCTCGACGGCCGGGGCCCGCCGCACCCTCGCCGACTGGCGTCTCGCCGCCGACGTCGCCGGCAGCGACCTCCCGCTGGTGGCCCTCGACGCCTACGTGAAGGCCGCCGCCCGCATGGCCTTCGAACGGCCGGAGTGCGGCATCCGCTGGTGGGGCCTCGCCGGCATCGGCAAGGTCGAGAGCGGCCACGGCACCTACGGCGGCGCTCGACTCGGCGCCGACGGCACCACGAGCCAGCCCATCGTCGGCATCCCGCTCGACGGCTCGAACGGCACCGCGGTGGTGGGCGACACCGACGGCGGGGAGCTCGACGGCGACCCGAACAGCGACCGGGCCGTGGGGCCGATGCAGTTCATCCCCGGCTCGTGGCGCAGCCTCGGGCGCGACGGCAACGGTGACGGCAAGGCCGATCCCTCCAACATCTACGACGCCGCCCTCGGCGCCGCCGGGCTGCTCTGCCGGGCCGGTGGCTCGGGCCTCGACACCGACGACGGGCTCTATCGAGGGGCGCTCGGCTACAACAACTCGGCGAGCTACGCCAGCCTCGTGGTGCGCACCGCGAAGGCCTACGCGGCGCGGGAGGCCGACCTCATCCCGCCGCCTCCGCCCACGACGACCACCACCGTGGCACCGCCCACGGCCGTCGCTCCCGGCGCACCGGTCGCCCCCGTGGAGACGGTCCCGACGGTGCCGGGGATCCCTGTGGTGCCCCCGGGGGCCGTGCAACCCTGACGCTCCGGTCGAGGGTTATTGACATGGTGGCAACAGGTCCGTAGCGTCCCGGCCCGTGTGGCGGTCGTCACAGCACGCCCTCCACCACCTCGTCCCTCGCCACGCCGATCGGGGTCGCCGATGCGATTCGTACGCAAGAAGCTCGTCCAGCTCGTGGTCGTGCTGCTCTGCGTCACCTTCCTGTCGTTCCTGATGATCAGCATGCTGCCCGGCGACACCGCCGAGAAGCTGTGTGCGGGCGCAGGTGGACAGGAGTGCGTCGACCAGAAACGGGCCGAGCTGCGCCTCGACGACCCGGTGCCGGTGCGCTACGTGCGCTGGCTCGGCGACGCCCTCACCGGCGACCTCGGGTCGTCGGCCCGCAACCAGCAGCCGGTCTCGGAGGCACTCGCCCAGCGGGTGCCCGTCACCCTCGAGCTGCTCATCTACTCGCAGTTCATGGCCCTGGTGGTGGCGATCCCGCTCGGGATCCTCGCCGCCAAGAAGGCCGGTGGGCTGCTCGACCGCATCTCCACCACGGTGCTGTTCGGGCTGCTCTCGGTGCCCAACTTCATGCTCGCCCTGGTGCTCATCCTGATCTTCCCGGTGAAGCTCGGATGGTTCCAGGCCACCGGTTACACCGACTTCACCGACGACCCGTTGAAGAGCCTCGGCTCGCTGTTCCTGCCCGCCCTCACCCTGGCGGTGGCGGAGATGGCGGTCTACATGCGGCTCCTGCGCACCGACATGATCGCCACGCTGCAGGAGGACTACATCACCATGGCCAAGGCCAAGGGCATGCCGCCTCGGCGGGTGCTCCTGCGCCACGCCTTCAAGCCGTCGACCTTCTCGCTGATCACGGTGATCGGCCTCAACTTCGGTCGACTCATCGGCGGCACGCTGATCGTCGAGGTCATCTTCGGCATCAACGGCCTCGGCAAGTACACCGTCGACGGCATCCTCGGCCAGGACTACATCCCGGTCCAGGGGGCGATCCTCGTGATCGCCGTCGGCTACGTCCTCATCAACTTCGCCGTCGACATGCTCTACGCGGCGCTCGACCCCAGGATCCGCCATGCCCGCGCACTCGCCTGACCCCGTGCACGGGGCGTACCCCGACGGTTCGTCGATGTTCGGCGACAGTGGCGACCTCGCCACCGAGATCAGCGAGATCGCCGACGGCGATGCCGCGATCCTCGAGTCGCTCCACGCCCTCGACCCCGATCAGGTCACGGGGGCGAGGGCCGGCAAGCGGCTCGGGCTCGCCTTCTGGATCGCCTCGGCCTGGTTCGCCCTGGTGGCGCTCTCCGCGCTGCTGGCGCCGATCCTGCCGATCGACGACCCCAACAAGACCGTGGCCCGCCCCCGCCTGGCCCCGAGCGTCGAGCACTGGTTCGGCACCGACGCCCTCGGGCGCGACATCTTCAGCCGCACCATCTGGGGCGGCCGCGTGTCGCTCGTGGTCGGCATCGCCTCGATCATCTTCGGCCTGCTCATCGGTGGTGTCATCGGCCTGCTGGCCGGCCACTACCGAGGCCGGGTCGAGACGATCCTCATGGGCTTCGTCGACGTCCTGCTGTCGTTCCCGGCCCTCCTGCTGGCGCTGGCCATCGTGGGCTTCCGCGACGACCGCACCGTCCCCACCATCGTGCTCGCCATCGGGGTGGTCTCCATCGCCCCGGTCGCCCGCCTCGTGCGGGCCAACACGCTCGTCTACTCCCAACGGGAGTTCGTCGTCGCCGCACGCTCCCTCGGGGCCACCGACGGCCGCATCATCGCCAGGGAGGTCATGCCCAACGTGGTGTTCCCGGTCATGTCCTTCTCGGTGATCGCGGTGGCCGTGGCCATCGTCGCCGAGGGCGGCCTGGCCTTCCTCGGCCTCTCGGTGCCCCCGCCCACCCCCACCTGGGGCGGGATGATCTCCGATGGGCGGGCCTTCATCGCCGACGCCTGGTGGATCAGCATGATGCCGTGCATGGTGCTGTTCCTCACCGTGCTCGCCCTGAACCTCGCCGGCGACCGCCTCCGCGAGTTCTTCGACATCCGCGACGGTGCGCTGTGAGCCGCCGGGTCCTCACCGCCGAGCCCGGCTCGCACCCCGAGTCGCGGGCGACGTTGCTCGAGGTCGTCGACCTCACCACCCGGTTCCGCACCGAGCGCGGCACCGTGCACGCCGTCGACGGTGTCTCGTTCACCCTCGACCGGGGCCGCACCCTCGGGGTCGTCGGCGAGTCCGGCTCCGGCAAGACCGTGCTCTCGCGCTCTGTCATGGGCCTGCTCCCCGCCCGCAACGTCGAGCGAGGCGGCCACGTCTTCTACGAGGGCACCGACATCATCGGGTACGACCAGAAGCGCATGAGCGACGTCTGGGGCGCGGAGATGGGCATGGTCTTCCAGGACCCCATGACCTCGCTCAACCCGGTGATGAAGATCGGCAAGCAGATCACCGAGTCGCTGCGCCACCACCTGAAGGTCGACAAGAAGGAGGCCGAGGCCACCGCCCTCGCCCTGCTCTCGTCGGTCGGCATCCCCGCCCCCGAGCGTCGGCTGAACGAGTACCCCCACCAGCTCTCCGGCGGCATGCGCCAGCGCGTCACCATCGCCATCGCCCTGGCGTGTGGCCCCAAGGTCCTCTTCGCCGACGAGCCCACCACCGCCCTCGACGTCACCGTGCAGGCCCAGATCCTCGACCTGCTCGCCGAGCAGCAGCGCGAGCGCCACATGGCCATGATCCTGGTCAGCCACGACCTCGGCGTGGTGGCCGGGCGCACCGACGAGATCATGGTGATGTACGGCGGGCGCGTCGTCGAGCACGCCCCCACCTCGGTCCTGTTCGGCGACGTCAAGATGCCCTACACCGAGGCCCTCCTGCGCTCGATCCCCCGCATCGAGAGCCCGAGCCACGCCCGACTCGAGGCGATCCCCGGGCGGCCGCCGCAGCTGATCTCGCCGCCCCAGGGCTGCAACTTCGCCCCCCGTTGCCGCTACGTGCAGCCGAGATGTGTCGAGGAGGCACCGCCCCTCGTCCCGGCGAGCGATCCCGCCCACCGCTTCCGCTGCTGGTTCCCCGTGGGGACGCCGGAGGGGGCCGAGGCCCTCGCCCGCAACCAGGCCGACGGCGTGTCGGTCGGCCTGCGGAGCGCTCAGGCCACGCCCGCGACGCCCCCTGCGCCCACGACGTCCACCGACCAGACCGGTGAGGAGAGCTGATGGCCGGCAGCGGCACCGCCCACCTCCGCCCCGAGGGCCAGGCCCTCCTGCGGGCCGAGAACCTCGTGGTGGAGTTCCCCATCGGCTCCACGGGACTCAAGGTCAACGCCGTCTCCGACGTCAGCATCGACGTGCTGCCGGGCGAGACCCTCGGGCTGGTCGGCGAGTCCGGCTCCGGGAAGTCGACCACCGGCCGGGCCCTGATGCAGATGCCGGCCCCCACCGCGGGCACGGTCACCTTCGACGGCCGCGTGCTGTCCTCGCTCTCGGGCGCCGACCTGCGCCGGGTCCGGCCCGAGATGCAGATGATCTTCCAGGACCCGAACTCGTCGCTGAACCCGCGACGCACCGTCGGCGACATCGTCGCCGAACCGCTGAAGATCTGGAAGCGGGGCACCTCCGCCGAGCAGGACGCACTGGTCGAGAAGACGCTGGAGGCCGTGGGCATCGACGCCGAGGCCGTGCGCGGCCGGCGGCCCCACCAGTTCTCGGGTGGCCAGTGCCAGCGCATCTGCATCGCCCGGTCGCTGATGCTCGACCCCAAGCTCCTCATCTGCGACGAGCCCGTGTCGGCCCTCGACGTGTCGGTGCAGGCCCAGATCCTGAACCTGCTCCAGGACCTCAAGGCCCAGTACGGCCTCACCATGTTGTTCATCGCCCACGACCTGGCTGTGGTGAAGAACGTGAGTGACCGGGTCGCGGTGATGTACCTCGGCAAGCTCTGCGAGGTCGGTTCCCCGGACCAGCTCTACTCGAGCCCGGCCCACCCCTACACCGAGGCCCTCCTGGCGGCCATCCCCGTCCCGGACCCGTCGGTGGTCCCCGACGGCTCGAGCCGGCTGTCGGGCGAGCTGCCGTCGCCGGTGAACCCGCCCAGCGGCTGCCGGTTCCGCACGCGCTGCCCGGCCGCCCAGGAGCTCTGCGACCAGGTCGAGCCGACCATGCGGGAGGTCACCGACGGCCACTACGTCGCGTGCCACTTCCCGCTCCAGGCCGTGGCCGACACGGCCCCGACTCCCGTCTCCGAGCCGGAGGCCCCCGCCGCGGCCGACCAGCCCACGCCGACGGACCCCGGAACGGACTGAAGGCCCGCGCCGTGAGCCCCCGGAGCGTGGAGGCACCGCGCGCCCGGACCCGCCTCGACCCCAGCGTCCGCCGGGCCTCGATCCTCGACGCCGCCGAGCGGGTCTTCGCCGGCCGCAACCCGGCCGACGTGACCTTCGAGGAGGTGGCCGAGGCGGCCTCGGTCTCCCGAGGGCTCGTCTACAACTACTTCGGCGACAAGGCCGGGCTCATCACGGCGATCTACCTGCGCACGTTCGAGCGCCTCGACGCCGCCATGCTCGACGGCCTCGACGGGCGCGATCACGACGGCGACGGCGAGGCCGCGCTGCGCTCGGTCGTCGGCGCCTACCTCCGCTTCGCCGCCGACAACCAGGTGGCGTGGCGCCTGATCGGCGCCGCCGAGGCCACGGCCCACCCGGTGGTCCAGGCGGCCCGTCAGGAACGGTTCCGCCGCATGGCCGAGGCGTGGGGCGGGTCGCCCCAGGCGCTGGTGCTCGCCGGCGGGGTCGTGGGCTTCCTCGAGGCGGCGACCCTGACCTGGCTCGACACCCCCGGGATCACCGTCGACGGGGTCACCGACCTCATGACCCGGATGATCTGGGGTGGTGTGTCGAGCCTCGACGACGCCAACGGCGTGCAGCTGCCGCCGCGCACGACCTTCGGCCGGTCGACCTTCGTGCCCCGGGGGTCGGTCCTCGCCGATGCCCCGTCGCCCTGACGGGCGCCCAGCCGTCGATCAGGTGGTCGTGTCGGCCGCCCGCCAGCAGTACCAGGCCACCACGCTGCGGTCCGGTCGGTAGGGGTCGCCGAGCACCTCGAGCTCGCCCGGGGTCGGTCGCTCGGGCAGGCCCCACGCCTTGGCGAAGCCGATGCGGACCCCGAGGTCGCCGGTGGGCCACACGTCGAGCCGGTGCAGGGTGAACATCAGGAACATCTGCGCGGTCCAGGGCCCGATGCCGCGAACCGCAGTGAGGTGCTCGACCACGTCGTCGTCGCTGAGGCGCCCGATGCGCTCGAAGACCACCCGCCCGTCGGAGGCGTGCTCGGCGAGGTCGCGGATCGAGGCCAGCTTTGCTCGCGAGAGCCCGGCGGCGGAGAGGTCGGCGGGGGGCACCGAGAGCACCGCGGCCGGCGTGAACTCGCCCGGGACGAGGGCTCGCACCCGACCCCAGATCGTGCTGGCGGCCCGGCCGGCGAGCTGCTGGAAGGTGATCGAGCGGGCCAGCTGCTCGAAGCGCTGCGAGGCCCGCGGCGGGGGCGGCAGGTGCATCGGCCCGTGCTCCGCGACCAGCCGGGCCATGACCGGGTCACGTCGGGCGAGGGCGAGGCTGAGCTCGCGGTGCGGTCGGGGCACGCAGCGAGCCTAGGGCGCTCCCCGCTGTGCCACGATTGGCCCCATGCCGAACCCTCCCGCCATGGAAATCGACGAGAACACCATCTACCGGGTGACCATCACCACGGACAAGGGCGCGATCGTCATGGACCTCGATCCGCGCATCGCCCCGAAGACGGTGAACAACTTCATCGCCCTCGCCCGCCAGGGCTTCTACGACAACCTCACGTTCCACCGGGTCGAGCCGGGCTTCGTGATCCAGGGTGGTTGCCCCGAGGGCAGCGGTCGCGGCGGCCCCGGCTACCGCTTCGAGGACGAGCCGGTGCAGGGCAACTACCGCCAGGGCGCGGTGGCCATGGCCAACGCCGGTCCCGACACCAACGGCTCGCAGTTCTTCATCTGCCTCGACGACCTCACTGGTCGCCTGCCCAAGCAGTACAACCTGTTCGGCATCGTGGTCTCGGGCATGGACGCCGTGTCCTCCACCACCCGGGGCGACGTCTTCCAGAGCGTCACCATCGAGGAGCGCCCGATCGAGGCCTGAGCCTCACCGGCGAACCGAACCGAACCGCCCGCTCCGCTGCCGCCGCCCCGTGCGCCCGCAGGGAGCGGGCGGTTGCGCGTGCGGGCCCGGTCAGTCCTTGGTGGCGACGGCGTTCGGGGTGACGTTCATCTTCGGCTCGTAGGCCGCCACCTCGACGTCACGGTGCTCGCCGCCGAGCGCCGCCCGCAGGTCGCGGCGGCACTCGTCGCACGGGCCGTAGAAGCGGGCCGAGGCGGCGTTGCCACACCGGGGGCAGGTGATCTCGAGCAGGTCCACCCGGTGATGGTGCCACGACCCCGAGGGCCCCGGGTGGACGGCTGTGCACAGGCGTGGCGCGCTCGACCCCAGGAAAGACACAGGGTTGTACCTCTTCCTCCTCACAGGGCGTGGTCCCTACGGTGCAGGCACGCCGACGGACGACTCGCCGGCGTGAGAGGAGGCCCCCCATGACCGCCTACGAGATCACCCTGAAGGACCAAGCCCGCGAGCGCATCGACGGCGCCGACGCCTATGCCCAGGAAGGGCAGCTCACCACGTTCTTCCGCACCGCCTCGGCCCGCCAGGTCGTCGACTGCTGGAGCGTGCGCCTCGCCAGCTTCCGCACCACCGAGATCATGGCGGTGCGCCGCATCGAGGACCCGATCGCGCTCGACCACGCGCTCACGGTCGACGACTTCACGACCGCGGCGGGCCTGCGATCGGCCTAGGGGACGTAGGCGCCGAGCCAGGCCAGGGAGCTGAGCGCCACCATCCCGCCGCCGAGCACCGTGGTGAGGACCTTGTCGACCCGGGGGTCCTTGGCCACCACGGCGAGGGTGAGCGCCAGCGGGAACGCGTTGAGGCCGTAGCGCTCGAGCGAGTTGAGGTTCTCGGCCCCCAACGCGGCGGCGAGCACGAGGGCGGCGAACACGCCGTACGACGCCGGCCACCACCGGAAGGTCAGCACCAGCAGCACGACGAAGGCGATGGCGAACGGCACGTGGAGCCCGTCGGAGAAGCGCTCGGGGCCGACCATCTGGTGGAGCCCCTCCCACAGGCGGCTCAGCGGGTTGATGGTGTCGCCCCGGAGCGGACCCTGGGTGCTGAAGGGCAGGCGGAAGTTGCCGTACGACGACGCCACCCACACCAGGTAGGCGCCGGCTCCCACCAGCGGCGAGACCACGGCGGCGATGCCCGCCGCCTTCTCGTCGGTGCGGGCCGAGCGCCACACCCGGGCGAGCTCGATGGCGGCCGGGACGACGAGCACGATCCCGAGCGGGCGACTGGCGCCGGCCACCACGCCGGCGGCCACCGCCCACCACCAGTGGCGGCTGCGAATGCCCCAGAACGACACGACCGCGGCGAGCAGCCAGAGGGCCTCGGCGTAGCCCCAGGCCAGGACGAACGCACCAGGGAAGAGGCAGACCATCCACACGGCGCGGTCGGCCAGGGCGACGTTGCCCCGCTCGAACCGGACCAGGCGCCGCACCGCGACCGCGAGGGCGAGCGAGGCGATGTTGGCGATGAGCACCAGCGCCACGTCGGCCCGACCGGCCGTGACGATGGCGAAGGCCTTCCCGAGCAGGGGGAACAGCGGGAAGAACCGCAGGGCCTCGTCGGGCAGCGAGTGGTAGCCGTGGGCGGCGATGTCGCGGTACCAGGTGCCGTCCCAGGCGATGAGCCCCTCGGACAGCGCGTTGGGCTTGCCGCCGTCGAGCAGCCGGTCGGAGGCGGCGACGGCGACGACGTAGCCGGCCACGAGCAGCGCCCGGGCGGTGAGCCAGGGCACCAGCACGGCCCGGAGGTCGTCGAGGAGGGCGGTCGCGCCCTTGCGGGCGCTCACCATGGGCTCAGGAGGTGGCGGGGAACCACGTCACCGATTCCTTCTCGAAGAACCTGCTGTCGGCGGTGACGAGGTCCTGGCCCGGACGGGCGGCCCCGATGGTGGCGAGCAGGGCCTCGCAGTCACCCTCGAAGGTCTTGTACTCGGGGTTCCAGACCACGAAGATCGCCCGGTCGGACGGCGACTCCTCGAGCGCCCGGCGGGCGAACCCGGCCGGGTCGGTCGTGTCCTGGCGCTCCGCGTAGTCGACCCAGTCGACGAGCTGGGGCTCGCCGTAGGTCGGGTAGGCGACCTGCTGCACGTCGGCGGTGACGGCGCGGCTGCCCGCCGGGCCGAGCTGGTCGGGGCAGTAGATGACGAGGTCGCCGGGCTGGGCGTTGGCGTTGATGGCCTCGCCGACCTGCCCCGCCTGGGTGCGGGTGTCGGCGACGTTCCAGAGCGCGCCGGCGCCGAGGTAGGCGCAGAGCACCAGGAGGACACCGAAGCGGACCCAACGGGCCGCGAAGCGGGTGACCCCGGCGGCCACCAGGAGCGCCAGGAACGGGAAGATCACCGCGCTGTACCGCGTGGCGAAGGCGCCCTTGGCGGCGTAGGACAGGACGATGCCGATCGAGAACGTCAGCGCCGCGACGACGGCCTCGGCCCGCATCTGGGGCCGGGTGCGCACGTCGAGGTCGATGTGGCGGGCGTCGCGGGCCCGGCCGAACAGGCCGAGGACGATGAAGATCCCGGTCAGGACGGCGAAGAACGCGCCGTCGGCGTACAGGCCGGCGCCGAAGTCCTGGAGCGTGTAGGCGGCCGCGACTGTGGGGCGCATCGGGCTCGCCCAGGGCGTGCCCGTGTGGGCCGACTGGTACAGCATCGACGGAAGCCAGGGGACGAACAGCAGGCCGCCCACGACCAGGGCGCCCGCCGCCTTCCACGCGGCCCGCTTGGCGTCGGCGTCACGGCCGCGGAACGCCTGCCAGAGCACCATGAGGCCGGCGGCGGCGAGGAGCCACAGCGCCCAGTAGTGGGTGTAGAGCAGCGCGGCGGCGACGGCCACGACCCCGAGGAGATGAAGGGGGCCGTCCTTGCCCCGGCGCAGCACGTCGTCGAGCAGGAGGTACCCGGCGAAGGCCAGGAACATGACCATCGAGTACATGCGGGCTTCGTCGGAGTACCGCACCGCGAACGGCGAGAGCGCCACGACCGTGACCGCCACCCAGCCGAGGAGCGGGCCACCGCGGCGACGCCCGGCGATCCAGGCGAGCGGCAGCGTGAGCAACCCGAACACGCCGGAGAGGGCCCGGGCGGCGACGTCGCCGGTGCCGAACAGGTCGGTCCAGACGTGCAGGAGCAGGTAGTAGAGCGGCGGGTGGCCGTCGTGGCGCAGCCAGCGGACCAGGTCGCCGGCGGGGAGCCGGGCGATGTTCACGCTGAGCGATTCGTCGAGCCAGAGCGACGAGGTCGTCGAGAACCGCAGCACCGCTCCCGCGACCAGGGCGATGACCCCCACGACGACGATCTCGGTGCTCGCGGGTTGCTGGTCGAGCCGTTCGTCGGGGGTGTCCGCGGGCTCCGAGACGCTGGCGGCGGAGCCGCCCTCGGTGGTGTGCATGGGCCGGGACACTACCGCTGGGTCACCGGGGCGCCGTGGAGGGGGGATGGGGGACGTCAGAGGGTGGCTTCACTACACTCCCCGAGGTCCCAAAGCCCGAAAGTGACACGATGACTGTTCCCTCTGAGCCCGTCGCATCGCCCACCTCCGACACCCCGGCCGCGTCACCGCAGGTCGTGGTCATCGGTGGGGGACCTGCCGGCCTCACCGCGGCGTACGAACTGGCGAAGCACGACGTCAGCAGCACGGTCCTCGAGGCCGACGACATGGTGGGCGGCATCTCCCGCACGGTCGAGCGCGACGGGTGGCGCTTCGACCTCGGCGGCCACCGCTTCTTCACCAAGGTCGTCCCGGTCGAGGCCTTCTGGCACGAGATCCTCCCCGACGAGGACTTCCTCCAGCGGCCCCGCATGAGCCGCATCTACTACGACGGCAAGTTCTTCGACTACCCGCTGAAGGCGTCGAACGCGCTCACCAACCTCGGCATCGGCGAGGCGATCCTGTGCGTGCTGTCCTACTTCTACGCGCAGGCCGACGGTGGCGTCCGCAAGCTGCTGGGCCGACCGAAGAGCGAGGAGGACCTCGAGTCCTGGATCACCTCCCGGTTCGGCAGGCGGCTCTACAACCACTTCTTCAAGACCTACAACGAGAAGGTGTGGGGCGTCCCCGCCAGCAGCATCCAGGCCGACTGGGCGGCCCAGCGCATCAAGAACATGTCGCTGTGGAACGCCGGGGTGAACGCCATCCTCGACTCGCTCCCGTCGTGGCTCTCGTTCCTCAAGAAGGGCAAGGCCACGGACATCACCTCGCTCATCGAGGAGTTCCAGTACCCCAAGTACGGGCCCGGGATGATGTGGGAGGTCTGCCGCGACAAGGTCGAGGCCGCCGGCTCGAAGGTCCTGATGGAGACCAAGGCCGTCAAGATCCGCCACGAGGACGACCGCGCCGTCGCCGTGGTGGCCGAGCACGCCGGGGTCGAGACCGAGTACCCCTGCACCGAGGTCATCTCCTCGATGCCGATGTCGCAGCTGCTCATGGCGATGGACCCCCCGCCCCCGGCCGACGTGCTCGCCGCGGCGAAGGACCTCCGCTACCGCGACTTCCTCACCGTCGCCCTGGTGGTGCCCGACGACGGCATCTTCCCGGACAACTGGATCTACATCCACTCCCCCGAGGTCGTCGTCGGCCGCATCCAGAACTTCGGTTCGTGGTCGCCGTACCTCGTCAAGGAGGGTCGCACCTGCCTGGGCATGGAGTACTTCGTGTTCGAGGGTGACTCGACCTGGTCGATGGCCGACGAGGACCTCGTCGCGCTGGCCAAGACCGAGCTGGGCAAGATCGGCCTGGTCTCCCCCGACGCGGTCGAGGCCGGCTACGTCGTGCGGGTCCCGAAGGCGTACCCCTTCTACGACGAGCGGTACAAGGAGAACGTCAAGCGCATGCGCGACTGGCTCTCCGACTGCGCCCCGAACGTGCACCCGGTCGGCCGCAACGGCATGCACCGGTACAACAACCAGGACCACTCGATGTACACGGCCATGCTGACGGTCGAGAACCTGGTGGCCGGCACCAACTACGACGTGTGGGAGGTGAACGTCGAGGAGGAGTACCACGAGGAGAAGTCGCCTGCCGCGGGCGAGAAGGGCACCGGCCGCGACGCTCCCGTGATCCCCCGCGACGCCTTCGGCCCCGACCACCCCGTCAACCGGCCCGGCAGCTGAGGCCCCGCGCCGTGACGGGGGGCACCACGGCGAGCGTCGCCGACATCGCCGCGCTGGCCGAGGAGGCCGGGCTGCGCCGCATCCACGTGATGGCGTGGCGCGACCTGGTCGACATCGAGGCCGGCGGCTCCGAGGTCCACGCGGCCAAGATCCTGGCGCTGTGGGCCGAGGCGGGCCTGGAGGTCACGATGTGCACCTCCTACGCCCAGGGCCACCCCTACGAGGGCGACCGCGACGGCTACCACATCGTCCGCAAGCACGGCCGGTTCATGGTGTTCCCCACCGCGGTCGTGAGCGAGCTGCTCGGCGGCCACGGCCCCCGCGACGGCCTGGTCGAGATCTGGAACGGCGTGCCGTTCCTCTCACCGCTGTGGGCCACCGGCCCCCGCATCGCCTGGGTGCACCACGTGCACCGCGACATGTGGGAGATGGTGCTCGACCCGGGCCTGGCCAGGGCGGGCAAGTTCTTCGAGCACCGCATCGCCCCGCCGCTCTACCGCCGCACGCCGGTGGTCACCCTGTCGGAGTCCTCCCGCCACGAGCTCATCGAGTACCTCGGCCTCAAGCCGTCGCAGATCTCCGTCGTGCCGCCGGGGATCGACGAGCGCTTCACCCCCGGTGAGCCCAAGAGCGACGTGCCGCTGGTCGTGGCGGTCGGGCGGCTCATGCCCTCGAAGCGCTTCGACGAGCTCGTCCGCATCGCCGCCGAGGTCCGCCACGACGTCCCCGACCTGCAGGTCGTGATCGTCGGCGACGGCTACGAGAGGCCGAACCTCGAGGCCCAGGTCGCCGACCTCGGGGCCGACGACTGGATCCGCATCGCCGGCAAGGTCTCCGACGAGGAGCTGCTGTCGCTCTACCGGCGGGCGTGGGCGGTCGCCAGCACCTCCATCGCCGAGGGCTGGGGCATGACCCTCACCGAGGCGGCGGCCTGCGGCACCCCGTCGGTTGCCACCGACATCGCGGGCCACCGCGACTCCGTCGCCGCCGGGCTCTCGGGGCTGTTGGCCCCCGACGAGCGGGCGCTCGCCCGTGACCTCACCGCCGTGCTCACCGACGCCGAGCTGCGGGCGAAGCTCTCCGAGGGGGCACTGCAGCACGCCGCCACCCTCACCTGGCCCGCCACCGCGATGGGGGCCTTCGCTCCCCTCGCTCTCGACGCCATCCGCCGGCGCCGGCGCCGCCACCGATGAGCACCCACCCGCCCGTCGTCCTGGTCCACGGCATCGCCACGTCGTCGGCGCGCACGTGGGGCGACAACGGCTGGCTCGACCTCCTCGCCGACGCGGGTCGCACGGCGATCCCGCTCGACCAGATGGGGCACGGCACCGCGGACCGCCCCACCGACCCCGCCGCCTACGACCGCCTCGAGGACGACCTGCTCGAGCGGTTCCCCAGCGAGCCGGTCGACGCCATCGGCTTCTCCCTCGGTGCCCGCACGCTGCTGACCATCGCCTCGGCCCACCCGGAGCGGTTCCACTCGCTCGTGGTCGCCGGCGTGGGCGCCAACCTGTTCCGGCCGCCGGGCGAGATGGGCGCCATCGGCGGCGTGTTCGACGGCTCGGTCGAGCCCGACGACCCGACGCTGCGGTACTTCTCACAGCTGGCCGACGCCCCCGACCAGGACCGCGACGCCCTGGCCGCCCTGGTGCGCCGACCCAACCCCGTGCCTCTCACCGACGAGGGCCTCGCCCGCATCACCTGCCCGGTGCTGGTCGTCATGGGCGACAAGGACTTCGCCGGGCCGGCCGATCCGCTCGTCGAGAAGCTCCCGGACGCCCGCCTCGTCGTGCTGCGCAACGTCGACCACTTCGCCACCCCCAAGGACTTCGGGTTCATCGACGCGGCCCTGGAGTTCCTGGGCGCGAGCCTCTAAGGGCGTGGCCGACTTCGTCCTCGGCGTCGACCTCGACGGCGTCTGCGCCGACCACGCCAGCGCCTTCCGCCGCGTCGTGGCCCTCGAGCGCGGCCTCGACGAGAACGACCTCCCCGCCCAGCAGACGTGGGACTTCGCCGAATGGGGCCTCGACCGGGCCGAGTTCGAGCGGCTCCACCGCGTGGCCGTCATGGACCACCACATGTTCGCCACCATGCCGGTGGTCCCCGGCGCCGCCGACGCGCTGTGGCGGCTCTCCGACGCCGGGGTGTGGATCCGGCTCATCACCCACCGGCTCTACGCCAACTGGAACCACGCCGTGGCCGTCGGCGACACCGTGGCCTGGCTCGACCAGCACTCCATCCCCTACCGCGACCTCTGCTTCCTCGGCGACAAGCCCCAGGTCGAGGCCGACGCGTACCTCGACGACGCACCCCACAACGTGGTGTCGCTGCGGGCGGCCGGGGCCCCGGTGCTCGTCTTCAGCCAGCCCTACAACGGCGAGCTCGAGGGCCCGCGGGCGGCGGGCTGGGCCGAGGTCGAGGAGTGGGTGCTCGAGCAGATGGCCTCCGGCGGCCGACCCGTGCAGGCCCCGATGCCCCTCGGTGGCGAGGTGGCCTCCCGCCTCCGCCACTGACCCCGTCCGCGAAAGCTGGCTCACCTGCTTCGGCCCGCTGTACGAGGTGAGCCACCTTTCCCGGGGACCGGGTGCGAGGGCGCCCCACGGGTGCTCGTACGATGCCCGCATGGGTGGTGTCGGCAGGCTGTTCGGGGCGATCGCCGTCACCGCGGTGTTCTGCATCCCGATCGGCGTGTCGCTGTGGGCGCTGCTCGACTGCGTCCGCCATCCGCAGTGGGCCTGGGCCCTCTCGGGACGCCGTCAGGTCGTGTGGCTGGTCGCCATCCTGTTCGGCTTCGTGTCGGTGATCGGCGGCCTGCTGATCTCCGGCTGGTACCTCGTGCGCGTGCGGCCGGTGGTGGCGGCGGCCGAACGAGGCGCGCTCCCCGACTGAGCCGGGCCGACCGGGTTGGCTGGGCCGACCGACGTCAGCCGGCGCTGGCCTTCAACAGGGCGTGCTGCACGAGCTCGAGCAGGGCCTGCTTCGTGCGCACCCGGTCACGCGCGTCGGTGAAGATCATGGGCACGTCGCCGGGCACGGCGAGGGCCTCGCGGACGTCCTCGAGCGCATACTGCGACTCGCCGTGGAACATGTTGACGGCCACGATGAAGGGCACCCCGTTGCGCTCCATGTAGTCGACCGCCGGGAAGCAGTCGGCCAGCCGGTTCGTGTCGACGAGCACGACGGCGCCGATGGCACCGCGCACGAGGTCGTCCCACATGAACTGGAAGCGGTCCTGCCCGGGCGTGCCGAACAGGTAGAGCACCAGGTCCTCACCCAGGGTGATGCGGCCGAAGTCCATGGCGACGGTGGTCGACGTCTTGCCGGTGTTGGTGCCACCGGTCTCGTCGATGCCCTCGGCGACCTTGGTCATGGCCGCTTCGGTCGTGAGCGGGGCGATCTCCGAGATGGAGCCGACGAAGGTCGTCTTCCCCACGGCGAAGCCCCCGGCCACGATGATCTTGACCGGCAGCGGGGCCGGCGCGGACGGAGCCATGGCGGCTGCGGCGGTGTCAGAGGGACTGGAGGCCATCGAGGACCCTTTCGAGCAGCTGGCGGTCCGGGCGAGCGCCGGTCCGGGAGTGGTCAGGAGCAGAGGCGGTGAGGAGGCCCTCCTCGACCATGTCGCCCACGAGGACGCGGACGACACCGAGGGGCAGGTGGAGGTGGGCGGAGATCTCGGCCACCGAGATCGAGCCGACGCACCGGTTGATGATGTCGCGACGCTCGAGGGCGAGGCGGGGGATCGACGACCGTCCGTCCGGGGTGACCTGGATGAGGGCCTCGAACGGGAGGTCGGCGCCGCCACGGGTGCGGCCGCCGGTGAGGACGTACGAGCGGACGCGCAGGCCCGACGGAGCGCCGTCGGATCCGAGGGGCGCGCCCGAGGGGGTCATCGCGGCAGCGCCGCCTGCAGCTCAGCGCGGATCTCGGGGGTGAGCACGCCGCCGGCGCGGTCGACGAGGACCGCCATCTCGTAGCCGACGAGGCCGACGTCGCACTCCGCCTCGGCCACGCAGGCGAGGCAGGAGCCGTCGCTGATGCCGGTGACGAAGAGGAAGGCGTTCTCCATCTCGATGATGACCTCGTTCACCGCACCACCGCCGAAGCGGCCGGCGGCGCCGTAGGCCAGGCCGATGAGACCCGACGACACGGCGGCGAAGCGGTCGGCGGCCTCGCGGTCGAGCCCGGACGAGGCGGCGATGGGGAGCCCGTCGGAGGACACCACCACGGCCTCGCTCACACCGGGCACCCGCTCGGCGAAGCTCTGAACGAGCCAGTTCAGGTTCCTCGCAGCAGCACTCAACTCGATCATGGTCATTCCTCTGGGCCTTGGTTCGGGGTGTCGTGGGTCGGGGAGGGCTCGGGCCCGTCGTCGCCGGGGCCGGTGCGGCCGCGGTCGAGGCCGGAGCGGTAGCGGGACAGCATGCGCCGGACCTCCTCGGGCGAGCGGGTGGTGCGGGTCACGGCCCGCTGGTGGCCGGGGTCGCCGGCAGCGTCGGCCGTCCGGGCCGTGGGCGTGCGCTTCACCAGGCCGGCAGCGGTGACCGCCGGCGGTTCCGCGACGGGGGCCGGCGCCGCTGCCGGACTCCCGACGGGTGCGGCGGCCGGAGGAGCGGACGGGGCGACGGGAGCGTCGCCGATCGACGGGGAGGCGACCCGGGCGACCGGGGCGGAGGTCGGCTCGGCCGTGGGAGGCGCCGTCGGGGTGGGCTCGGCGCTGCCGCGACGGGGCAGGCCGGCGGGGGTGGCCACCAGCGGGGCCGCGGGTGCCGCGGCCTCGACCGGCGCAGCGGCCGACGACGCCGCCGGCACCGGACGGGCGGTGCGGCGCGGGCGGGTCGGACGACCACCCACCGACGCCATGACCTCGAGGGCGGAGGGTGCCGGTGCGG
The DNA here is from genome assembly GCA_965279255.1 of Acidimicrobiales bacterium. Lineage (GTDB taxonomy): Bacteria > Actinomycetota > Acidimicrobiia > Acidimicrobiales > Acidimicrobilacustridaceae > CAMFLJ01. The sequence continues at coordinate 1,315,325 of OZ257146.1, read as the reverse complement.
CGTCCTCGCCGGGGTACTCGACCAGGCCGTAGGGCAGCTCGACGGTGGCGACCACGCCGCCGTCCTCACGGGCCTCGAGGCGCACGGCCAGCCCGTAGCGGGCGGCGAGGCGGCCGACCACGGTGAGGCCGAGCGAGCGGCTGATGACCAGGCCGACCATCGGCGGGTGGGCGAGGTGGTGGTTGGCGTCGGCGAGCTGGGCGTCGCTCATGCCGATGCCCCGGTCGGCGACGGTGATGACGTAGCCGTTGCGGGCGTCATAGCCACCGAGGATCTCGACGCTGGTGTTCGGCGGCGAGGCGTTGGTGGCGTTCTCCATGAGCTCGGAGAGCAGGTGGGCCAGGTCGGCGGCCACGTTGGCGGCCACGGTGGCGTCGTCGAGGGCGAGCAGGTGCACCCGCTGGTAGTCCTCGACCTCGCCGATGGCGACGCGGACGACGTCGGAGACGGGCACGGGGGCGCCACGGCGCCGGGGCGGGTCGGCGCCGGCCATGACCAGCAGCGACTCGGCGTTGCGCCGCATGCGGGTGGCGAGGTGGTCGAGCTTGAACAGGTTGTCGAGCTGGTCGGGGTCGCGCTCGTTGCTCTCGAGGTGGTCGATGAACTCGATCTGGCGGTCGAGGAGGCTCTGGTTGCGGCGGGCCAGGTTGACGAAGATGTCGCCGATCCCCTTGCGGAGCAGGCGGCCCTGCTCCTCGGCCACGTCGACGGTCACGGCCTGGATGGAGTTGAACGCGGCCGCCAGGTCGCCGATCTCGTCGTGGGAGTCGACCTCGATCGGCGTGAGCGACTCGGCGATCGCCTCCGCCTCCTCGTCCTCCGGGTTGCGGAGCTGCTGGACCAGGGCGGGCAGCTGCTCGTTCGAGAGCGTGGCTGCGGCGCGGGTCAGGCGGGAGAGCGGGCCGGTGATCGAGCGGGCGACCACCACGGCGATGCCGAAGGCGATGGCGAGGCCACCGGCGCCGGCGAGCAGGTAGAGCATCACCGAGCGCGACGCGGCCTGCTCCTGGGAGCGGGCCTCGTCGACGACCTGCTGGGTGAGGGTGGTGTCGACCTTGGTGAGGCCGTTGAGGGCCGCCGTCGCCGAGGCGTAGGCGTCGGTGCCGGTGACGCCGAGCTGGTTGCCGTCCGCGGCGCCCTGGAGGATCTGGGCCTCCATGTCCTGGTAGCCGAGGGCGCCGTCGGCGTTGGTGACGGCCTGCTTCTGCTGCGGGGTGGCGCCGCTCCGGCTCAGGTTCTCGGTCGCACGGGCGTAGCGCTGGCTGGCCTCGACCGCCCGCTCGTAGGACTCGCAGTCACGGGTGACGTCGGCGCACAGCGCGCCCGCCCGGTCGGTGAAGCCGCCGGCCTGGGCGGCGGCGACGAGCAGGGTGGCTTCCTGGTTCTGGGCCTCACGGAGCTGGTCGACGCGGGACATGGCGTCGAGCCCGCGGAGCAGGCCGGGGTCGTTGGCCTCCCCGGTGAGCGACGAGTTCACTCCCACGAAGGAGCCGATCACGTCGCCGAAGAGCTCGGTGACGGTGTAAGGCTGGCTCAGGCTGCTGTCGACCTGGCCCCGCACGCCCCGGATGCTGTTGAGGCGGCTCTTCGCGAGATCGACGCTCGCGGCGAGCGACCCCGACTTGGGGCCGGGGTCGAGCTTGGTGATGGCCGCCTGGTAGCGGGCGATGGCGGCGTCGGTGCGGGCCCGCTGCTCGTCGAGCTCGGACCGGCCCACCGCGCCTCGGCTGGCGCTGTAGACGCCGGAGCGCAGCTGCTCCACCTGGAGCTGGCTGATCAGGTCGCCGCCGACGAGGGCGAACGAGCTCAGCTCCTCGACCCGGGCGGCGTCAGAGGAGCTCCCGCGACGGTCACGGACGCCCACGGCGACGAGGGCCACGATCACGATCATCGGGGCCAGGAGGATCACGAAGAGCTTCGTTCCGACCTTCAGGTTTCGCAGCATGGAGGGAGCCTCGGGTGCTCGGGAACGGCCACGGAGAGTGGGACCGGCCCTCAGACGTCGAATGTGGTCGGGTCGCCGTCGACCCAACTGGTCGCTTCAAGTGATCGGCGTCTCAGCCGGGGACTTGAGCAGGTGCCCGTCCGAGCGTGGGAAGAAGTCCCGCAACTCGCAGCGCGTGGCGACTACGTTTGCGCCGATACGAGCGGGAGCACCGTTCGCCGAGGTCCAGTGGGCTGCCGGTCCCCGGCGGTGCACTGGCCCCTTCCGTCAAGGAGAGACGATGAGCGACACGTCACAGGGTCCCGGCTGGTGGCAGGCCTCCGACGGCAAGTGGTACCCGCCGGAGACCGCCTCGACCCCCGCTCCCGCAGGCGGCGCGCCCGGTGCGAGCGCCTACGGTGAGCTGGCCGACTGGGGCCAGCGGGCCCTCGGCATCCTCATCGACTGGCTGATGATCTTCGTGATCGCCATCGTGGGCTTCATCATCGTCGCCATCATCGGCGCCATCTCCAGCACCCTGGGCAGCCTCATCGGGCTCCTCCTGTACCTCGCCCTCACCGTGGCGTGGCTCTACCTCGGCTTCCTCGTCGGCCAGAAGGGCCAGTCGCCCGGCATGGCGATCATGGGCCTGCGCTGCATCGGCCAGGAGACCGGCCAGGTCATCGGCGGCGGCATGGGCGTCGTGCGCACGATCGCCCACATCATCGACAGCTTCATCTGCTACATCGGCTGGCTCTTCCCGCTGTGGGACACCCAGCGCCAGACCATCGCCGACAAGCTGGTGAAGACCGTGGTGCTCACCAACCAGCCCAAGCAGAGCTTCAACGTCGGCCTGCTCAAGCCCTGAGCCCCGACACCCCGTACTGATCAGGAGATCACATGAGCGACACCTCCCAGGGCCCCGGCTGGTGGCAGGCCTCCGACGGCAAGTGGTACCCGCCTGACCAGGTCCCCGCCGGCGGGCCCGGCAGCGGTGCCCCGGTCGGGCCCGGCGACTTCAGCATCGGCGAGGCCCTCGCCTACGGCTGGAACAAGTTCGTCGCCTACATCGGCCAGATCATCCTGATCGTCCTGGTGATCTTCGTGGTGCAGGGCGTCTTCTTCGCCCTGTCCCGGGTCATCGGCAGCGGCAGCGGCGTCGGGGCACTGGTGCTGAGCTCGGTGATCTCGGTGGTCGGCTGGGTCGTGGCCCTTCTGCTCCAGGCCGGCCTGATCCGGGCCGGCCTCGCCATCACCCGGGGCGAGGAGCCCCAGGTGTCGATGCTGTTCGAGACCACGAACATGGGCTCGTACATCGTGGCCTCGATCCTGGTCGGCCTCCTGTTCATCGTCGGCGTCATCGCCTGCTGCATCGGCGTGATCGTGGTCGCCATCTTCACCCTGTTCTACGGCTACTTCGTGATCGACAAGTCGGCCCAGCCGGCTGACTCGATCAGCAAGAGCTTCTCGCTGGTGAAGGAGCACTTCGGGGTCATCCTCGGGTTCTCCATCGTGGTGTTCCTGCTCAACGTGATCACCTGCGGCCTCGCCGTCGGCGTCACGCAGATCTCCACGGCCTACGCCTACAAGAAGCTCACCGGCCAGCCGATCGCCTGATCGTTCGGCCACCTGCCTGAACCGGATGCGCCCCGCCCTCGGGCGGGGCGCTTCCGCGTCCGGGCCCACTCCGACCGCTAGGTTCGGGCCCACGGCGGACCGAGGAGGGCGACATGAGCGACACGGGTGACCAGGGTCAGGGCTGGGGCTCGCCTCCTCCGCCACCGGGCGCGCCGGTGCCGCCCCCCGCACCGCCGGGCGGATGGCAGGCCCCGACCCCCACGCCGCCGGCTGCTCCCCCACCGATGCCGCCGCAGGCGCCTCAACCTGGTGGCTACGGAGCTCCCCCACCCGCTGCGCCCGGCTATCCCGCGGGACCACCGATGGGCTACGGCCAGCCCCAGGCCTACGGCCAACCCCCGGGCTACGGCTACCAGGGCGCGCCGAAGAACGACGGCATGGCGATCGCCGCGCTCGTCTGCGGCATCGTGGCCATCCCGATGTACTGCGGCATCGGGCTCATCCTGGGGATCCTCGGCCTGGTCTTCGGCATCATCTCGATGCGGAAGATCGATCGGTCCGGCGGGACGCTCACCGGGCGCGGCATGGCCCTGGCCGGCGCGATCTGCGGTGGGGTCGGCCTGGCGATCAACGTCCTCTTCTGGGGCTGGGTCATCCTCGTCGCGATCACCGACTCGTCGAGCTGACCCTCACCTCTCCGGAGCCGCTCAGCGCAGCGGGGCGGCGTCCGGGGTCAGCGGCGACGGCAGCAGCGTGTCGCCCATGAGATGCCGGTCGACGGCGGAGGCGGCCGAGCGGCCCTCGGCGATCGCCCACACGATGAGGCTCTGGCCCCGGCCCATGTCGCCGGCGACGAAGACACCGTCGACGTTGGTCGACCAACGGTCGTCGCGAGCCACGTTGCCCCGGGCGTCGAGGTCGACGCCGAGCTGCTCGAGCAGCCCACCCTGCTCCGGGCCGACGAAGCCCATGGCCAGGAAGACCAGCTCGCACTCGAGCTCGAACTCGGAGCCCTCGACGGGGACGAAGCTCGGGCGGCCGTCGACGACCTCGGAGCGGACCTCGACGGCGCGCAGGCCCTGGAGGTTGCCGTCGTCGTCGCCGAGGAACTCGAGGGTGTTGACGGCGTAGACCCGCTCGCCGCCCTCCTCGTGGGCCGAGGAGGTGCGGTACACCAGCGGCCAGGTCGGCCACGGGTTCTCGTCGGGCCGAGTGTCCGAGGGCCGGGGCATGATCTCGAACTGGTGCACCGACCGGGCGCCCTGGCGGTGCGAGGTGCCGAGGCAGTCGGCCCCGGTGTCGCCGCCGCCGATGATGACCACGCGCTTGCCGTTGGCGTCGATCGGGTGGTGGTCGAGGTCGCCCTCCTGCACCCGGTTGGCCAGGGGCAGGAACTCCATCGCCTGGTAGATGCCCTTGTACTGGCGGCCCTCGATGGGCAGGTCGCGCCACGCGGTCGCCCCGCCGGCGAGCACCACGGCGTCGAACTCCTCACGGAGCTGATCGGCGGTGATGTCGACGCCGACGTTCACGTTGCAGCGGAAGTCGGTGCCCTCGTCCTCCATCTGCTCGATGCGGCGATCGAGGTGGCGCTTCTCCATCTTGAACTCGGGGATGCCGTAGCGCAGCAGGCCACCGGGGCGGTCGGCCCGCTCGAACACGACGACGTCGTGACCGGCGCGGGTGAGCTGCTGGGCGGCGGCGAGACCGGCGGGGCCGGAGCCCACGACGGCGACGCGCTTGCCGGTGCGCTCGGCGGCGATCTCCGGGGTGACCCAGCCCTCCGACCAGGCGCGGTCGATGATCTCGACCTCGACCTGCTTGATGGTGACCGGGTCGGCGTTGATGCCGAGCACGCAGGCGGCCTCGCACGGGGCGGGGCAAAGACGCCCGGTGAACTCCGGGAAGTTGTTGGTGGCGTGGAGCCGGTCGATGGCCTCGCGCCAGTGGTCCTTGTAGACCAGGTCGTTCCAGTCCGGGATCAGGTTGCCCAGGGGGCAGCCGTTGTTGCAGAACGGGATGCCGCAGTCCATGCAGCGGCTGGCCTGGTCGCGGACCTTGGTGATCGGGAAGTCCTCGTAGACCTCGCGCCAGTCCTTGAGCCGGACCGGGACCTCTCGGCGGGAGGGCAGCTCCCGGTCGTGCTTCATGAAGCCGGTGGTGTCACCCATGACGTCGTCTCCTCCTCAGACCCGGGCCGCGGCCATGACGGCCTCGACGGGGTCACGGCCCTCGGCGAGCGCCTCGCGCTCGGCGACGAGAACCCGCTTGTAGTCCCGCGGCATGACCTTCACGAACGAACCGGCGCTCTGGGCCCAGTCGTCGAGGAGGCGGGCGGCCACGCTCGAACCGGTCTCGGCCAGGTGGCGCTCGACGTGGTCGCGCAGCCAGGCGACGTCGTCGTCGTCGGGCCCCTCGAGGTCGACCATCTCGGTGTTCACCCGCGACGGGAACGTGCCGTCGGGGTCGTGCACGAAGGCGATGCCGCCGGACATGCCCGCCCCGAAGTTGCGGCCGGTGGGCCCGAGCACGAGCACCCGACCGCCGGTCATGTACTCACAGGCGTGGTCGCCCACGCCTTCGACCACGGCGGTGGCACCGCTGTTGCGCACGCAGAAGCGCTCGCCCACCACGCCGCGCAGGTACATCTCCCCGGCGGTGGCGCCGTAGAGGATGACGTTGCCGGCGATGATGTTCTCCTCGGCCACGAAGGGCGAGTCGGCCGGCGGGTGCACGATCACGCGGCCGCCGGAGAGGCCCTTGCCGCAGTAGTCGTTGGCGTCGCCGACGAGGCGCAGCGTGATCCCCCGGGGCAGGAACGCCCCGAAGCTCTGGCCGGCCGAGCCGGTGAAGTCGACGACGATCGTCTCGTCGGGCAGGCCCTCGCCGCCGTGGCGACGGGTGAGCTCGGCCCCGAGCATCGTGCCGACGGTGCGGTTGACGTTGCGGATCGTGGCCGGAAAGCGCACGGGCGTGCCGGTCTCGATGGCCGCCGCGGCCTGGGCGATGAGCTCGTTGTCGAGCGCCTTGTCGAGGCCGTGGTCCTGGCCGGTGATGCACCGACGGCTGGCGCCCTCGGCGAGCTCCGGCACGTGCAGGATCGGGCTGAGGTCGAGGCCGGCGGCCTTCCAGTGCTCGAGCGCCTGGCGGGTGTCGATCAGCTCGGCGTGGCCGATGGCCTCGTCGAGGGTGCGGAAGCCCAGCTCGGCGAGCAGCTCGCGCACCTCCTCGGCGATGTACTCGAAGAAGTTCACGACGAACTCGGGCTTGCCGGTGAAGCGCTTGCGCAGCTCGGGGTTCTGGGTGGCGACGCCGACCGGGCAGGTGTCGAGGTGGCAGACGCGCATCATCACGCAGCCGGACACGACCAGCGGGGCGGTGGCGAAGCCGAACTCCTCGGCGCCGAGCAGCGCGGCGATCACGACGTCGCGGCCGGTCTTCAGCTGGCCGTCGACCTGCACGACGATGCGGTCGCGGAGGTCGTTGAGCAGCAGCGTCTGCTGGGTCTCGGCCAGGCCGAGCTCCCAGGGGGCACCGGCGTGCTTGAGCGACGTGAGCGGCGAGGCACCGGTGCCGCCGTCGTGGCCGGAGATCAGCACGACGTCGGCGTGGGCCTTGGAGACACCGGCGGCGACGGTGCCGACGCCCACCTCGGCGACCAGCTTCACGTGGACCCGCGCCGCGTTGTTGGCGTTCTTCAGGTCGTGGATCAGCTGGGCGAGATCCTCGATCGAGTAGATGTCGTGGTGCGGCGGGGGCGAGATGAGGCCCACGCCCGGGGTGGAGTGCCGGGTCTTGGCGATCCAGGGGTACACCTTGTGGCCGGGCAGCTGGCCGCCCTCGCCGGGCTTGGCCCCCTGGGCCATCTTGATCTGGATGTCGTCGGCGTTGACCAGGTACTCGCTCGTGACGCCGAAGCGGCCCGAGGCGACCTGCTTGATGGACGAGCGCTTGGAGTCGCCGTTGGGCATGACCTCGAAGCGGATGGGGTCCTCGCCGCCCTCACCGGTGTTGGACTTGGCGCCCAACCGGTTCATGGCGATGGCCAGGTTCTCGTGGGCCTCGGCCGAGATGGAGCCGTACGACATGGCACCGGTGGAGAACCGCTTGACGATCTCGCTGATCGGCTCGACCTCGTCGAGGGGCACCGACGGGCGCTCCCCGCCGTTGAGCTCGAACAGGCCGCGCAGCGTGGCGAGCTGACGGGACTGGTCGTTGACGCGGGCGGTGTACTCCTTGAACACGTCGTAGCGGCCGCTGCGGGTGGAGTGCTGCAGCTTGTAGACGGTCTCGGGGTTGAACAGGTGGAACTCGCCCTCGCGGCGCCACTGGTACTCGCCGCCGACCTCGAGGGTGCGATGGGCACGCTCGGTGGCGTTGGCGGGGTACGCCAGGCGGTGGCGGGCGGCGACCTCGTCGGCGAGCTCGTCGAGCCCGACCCCGCCGAGGCGGCTGACCGAGCCGGTGAAGAACTCGTCGACCAGCTCCTGCGACAGACCGATGGCCTCGAAGATCTGGGCGCCGGTGTAGGACGCGACCGTGGAGATGCCCATCTTGGACATCACCTTGAGCACGCCCTTGCTGGCGGCCTTGATGTAGTTGGCGAGGGCCTTGGTGGGGTCCTTCACCGGGGACTCGCCCTCGGCGATGCGGTCCTCGATGGTCTCGAACGCCAGGTAGGGGTTGATCGCCGCGGCGCCGAAGCCCAGCAGCAGGCACATGTGGTGCACCTCGCGGGCCTCACCGGTCTCGACGACGAGGCCGACCTGGGTGCGGGTCTTCTCGCGGATGAGGTGGTGGTGCACCGCGCCCGTGAAGAGCAGCGACGGGATCGGGGCCATCTCGGCGGTGGCGTCACGATCGGAGAGCACGAGGATGTTGGCCCCGGCGTCGATTGCGTCGGTGGCCATGCGGCGCACGTGGTCGAGCGCCTTGCGCAGGCCCTCGCCGCCGGCGGCCACCGGGTAGAGGCACGGGATCACGACGGTGTGGAAGTCGCTCATGCCGTCGTAGTCGTTGATGTGGACGAGCTTGCCGAGCTCGTCGTTGTCGATGACCGGCCGGGGCACGTAGATCTGCCGGCACGACGAGGGCTGCGGGTTCAGCAGGTTGCCCTCGGGGCCGAGCGTGCCACCGATGGCGGTGACCAGCTCCTCGCGGATGGCGTCGAGGGGCGGGTTGGTGACCTGGGCGAACAGCTGCGAGAAGTAGTCGAACAGCAGCCGCGACCGCTGCGACAGCACCGCGATCGGGGTGTCGGTGCCCATCGAGCCGAGCGGCTCGAGGCCGGTGTTGGCCATGGGGTCGAGGATGATCTTCAGCTCTTCGGTGGTGTACCCGAACATCTGCTGGCGCCGCACGACGGACTCGTGCGGGCGCAGGGTGTGCGGCCGCGACGGCAACGCATCGAGCGCGACCTGGTTGGCGGTGAGCCACTCGCCGTAGGGGTGCTTGTCGGCGAGGCGACGCTTGATCTCGTCGTCGTCGATGATGCGGCCCTCGGTGGTGTCGACGAGGAACATGCGCCCGGGCTGCAGGCGGCCCTTCTGCACGACCTTGGCCGGCTCGACGTCGATGACGCCGACCTCGGAGGCCATGATCACGAGGTCGTCGGCGGTGACCCAGTAGCGGGACGGGCGCAGGCCGTTGCGGTCGAGCACGGCGCCGATGACGGTGCCGTCGGTGAAGGCGATCGAGGCGGGGCCGTCCCACGGCTCCATCAGCGACGCGTGGTAGCGGTAGAAGTCGCGCTTGGCCTTCGGCATGGAGGGCTGGTGCTCCCAGGCCTCGGGGATCATCATCAGCACGGCGTGGGGCAGCTCGTAGCCGCCCATGTGCAGCAGCTCGAGGACCTCGTCGAAGGTGGCCGAGTCGGAGGCGTCGGGGCTGCAGATCGGGAAGATGCGGTCGAGCTCGCCGGGCAGCAGGTTGGAGTGCAGGAGGGCCTCGCGGGCCTGCATCCAGTTGCGGTTGCCCTGGACGGTGTTGATCTCGCCGTTGTGGGCGACGTACCGGAAGGGGTGGGCCAACGGCCACGACGGGAACGTGTTGGTCGAGAAGCGGGAGTGCACCAGCGCCAGCGCCGACTCGACCCGGCTGTCGTTGAGGTCGAGGAAGAACTGCGGGAGCTGCCCGGTGGTGAGCATGCCCTTGTAGACGAAGGTGCGGCACGACAGCGACGGGAAGTACACGCCGCCGTCGGCGGCGCTGCCGAGCTCGTGCTCGATGCGCTTGCGCACGATGAACGCCCGGCGCTCGAGGGAGTCGTCGGCGAGGCCGTCGCCGGCCAGGAACGGCTGGCGGAACAGGGGCTCGACGCCCTTGGCCATCGAGCCGATCATCGAGTCGTCGTAGGGGACGTCGCGCCAGCCGAGGACGCGGAGGCCCTCGCTGCCGGCGATCTTCTCGATGGCGAGGGCGGCCTCGTCGGCCTTCTCCGGGTCGTTCGGGAGGAAGGCGATGCCCGTGGCGTAGTGACCTTCCTGCGGCAGCGGGAAGTCGACCACGTCACGGAAGAAGCGATCGGGGACCTGGAGCAGGATCCCGGCGCCATCGCCCGTGTTGGGCTCGGCCCCGGCGGCACCACGGTGATCGAGGTTGCACAGCGCACCGATGCCGTGCTGCACGATCTCGTGGCTGCGCAGGCCCTTCATGTGCACCACGAAGTTGACGCCGCAGGCGTCGTGCTCGAAGCGAGGGTCGTAGAGGCCCTGGGGCGCGGGCGGGCCAGCGAGGCGGGGCTGCGACATGCGTCTTCCTACACGGGGAAGCGGACGTCACCGAGGACGACCGATCGAATACAGAGCTGGTCGAACCAGACGGGTGGAAACCGGAGTTCGACCACGACCGCGAGGACGACGCTGGCCCCGCCGTGGAGTCGCAAAGACTACACGGACGGGCCTCGTTCCGGCCATTCCGGAGCCCGGATCGCGCCCGGCCCGGGACCCCCGGTAGGGTCGGTCGCCGTGGCCCCGGAGACGACGCCGACAGCGAGCCCGCCCGCAGGGGTGGCACCGACCGCAGCACAGCAGGTCGCCCTCGACCTCGGACGATTCGTTTCGGCGTCGCCGTCGCCCTTCCACGCCGCGGCCGAGGTGGTCCGTCGTCTGGCCCCGAGCGGCTTCCAGGTCATCGACGAATCCGGGCCCTGGCCCTCCGATCCGGGCCGCTACTTCATGGTGCGCGGCGGCAGCCTGGTGGCCTGGTCCACCGACGCCGGCCGCACGCCGGCCCGGGGGTTCCGGGTCGTCGGGGCCCACACCGACTCGCCGAACCTCCGGGTGCGGCCCCGACCCGACACCGGGGCGGTCGGCTTCCGCCAGCTCGGGGTCGAGGTGTACGGCGGGGTGCTGCTCAACTCCTGGCTCGACCGCGACCTCGGCCTGTCCGGGCGGGTCGCCGTCCGCGGCGACGACGGCAGCCCGGAGATGCGGCTCTTCGTGGCCGACGAGCCGCTGCTGCGGGTGCCCCAGCTGGCCATCCACCTCGACCGGGGCGTGAACGAGGGCCTCAAGCTCGACCCCCAGGCCCACGTCGTGCCGATCTGGGGCACGGGCCCCGCGTCCGACGGCGAGTTCCGGGCCTTCGTCGCCGACCGGGTCGGCGTCGACCCCGGCGCGGTCCTCGGCTGGGACGCCATGGCCCACGACCTCACTCCCCCGACGCTGCTCGGCACCGACCGCTCGCTGCTGGCCGCCCCGCGGCTCGACAACCAGCTGTCCTGCCACGCCGCCACCACTGCGCTGGCCGCCCTGGTCGACGCCGACACCACCGGTGGTCCGGTGCCGGTGGTGTGCCTCTTCGACCACGAGGAGATCGGCAGCGAGTCGGCCACGGGCGCCGCGGGGTCGCTGCTGGCCACGGTCCTCGAGCGCATCGCCACCGCCGGCGGCCTCGACCGCGACGGCTGGTTCGCCTCGCTCGCCGCCTCGGCGTGCCTGTCGGCCGACGGTGCCCACGCCACCCACCCCAACTACGTGGGCCGCCACGAGCCCGGCCACCTCGTCGCCGTCAACGCCGGCCCGGTGCTGAAGCACAACGCCAACGTCCGGTACGCCACCGACGCCGCCGGTGAAGCCCTCGTCGTCACCGCCGCCGAGCGGGCGGGCGTCGCCCTGCAGCACTTCGTGACCAGGGGCGACATGCCGTGCGGCTCCACCATCGGGCCGGTCACGTCGGCCCGACTCGGCATGACCACCGTCGACGTCGGCGTGGCCCAGCTCTCGATGCACTCGGCCCGCGAGCTCTGCGGCGCCGACGACCCCGCCGCCTTCGTGGCCCTCCTCACCGAGTTCCTGCGGCTGCCCTCGGCCCGCGTGCCGGTCGCGTCGTGAGGCCCAGGGCCCGCACGGCGTCGGTCGTCCTCGCGCTCGCGCTGCTCTCGGTCGGGGCAGGGGCCTGCGGCGGGGGCGACAAGGGTGGGGTCACCGACGTCACCCTCCCGTCGTCGCTCAGCATCACCACCACGGTCCCCGGGCCCGACGGCAGCGCGCCCACCACGACGCCGGTCACCGAGGTGCCGCCCACCAGCCCGGCCGCCGACGGCGCCCCCGTCATCCGTTCCCTCATCGCCGAACCGGGCGCGGCCGCGTGCTCGGGCGGCGCCATCCCCGTCACGGTCACGTTCGAGACGACCGCCCAGCCGCCGGTCAGGGTGTTCAGCGTCTTCCTCGACGGCGCCCCCGGCGGTTCGTCGGCCACCGCCGAGCCGATCACCGTTCCCGCGGTGGCCTGCGACGGCGGTGTGCACACCGTGCTCCTCATCGCCACCGGCGCCAACGGGCAGTCGTCCACCCAGGCGGTGGCCTTCCGGTCGCCCGCCGCCTGACCCGTGGACCTGGCCGAGGCGCTCGAGGTACTCGACCTCCGGCCCGGCACCCCGATGCAGGAGGTGCGTGAGGCCTACCGGGCCAAGGTCCGCCTGGCCCACCCCGACGTCGTCGGCCCCGACGGCGACGAGGCCGACGCGACCGCCCGCACGGCCCGCATCACCGGCGCCTTCGCCGTCGTGCGCCGGGCCGTCATCGAGGGGGGCACCGACGCTGTCCCCGAGCCGCCGCCACCGCCACCCCCTCCCCCGGAGCCGCCTCCCCGTCCGTGGGAGGTCGATTCGGTGGAGGCCGACGCCGACGGCGACACCATCGCCATCGGGGCGCCGCCCACCGAGGCCTTTGCCCTGCTGCTCGAGGCCGGGGCCCGCCTCGGGGGCATCGGCTACGTCGATCGCCAGCTCGGGATCCTCGAGGTGATCGTGCGCTTCGAGGGCGGTCCGTCCTGCTCGGTCCTGATCACCCTGCAGGGCCGAGCCTTCGGCACCGACGCCTTCTGCACGATGGACTCGATCGAGGCGGCACCGACCCCGCCGCTGCGCCCGGTCGTCGAGGCCCTGGTCGAGGAGCTCCGCCGCCGGCCCTGACCGACGTGCCCGATGTCGCACCATCCGCGCGCGCGTCCGCGCCCGCCGCGAACATTGTCGTCACACCCGTGAACGGACCATTCAAGGGGCTGCGATGACCGACATCGGCAGGGCTTGGATGCTCGACCCGATCGAGTTCCATCACGACTTCGAGGCGCTGCTCGGCTCCGACGACGGCCTGGTCGCCGTGCGGGACCGGGCCACGGAGATCTGGCACAGCACCGACCCCGCGCTGCGGTCCTACGTCGAGCTGCTGGCGCTCGACCCCGAGCACTGGCGGTGCGAGTGCGAGGACGCCCACCTCGTCGACTGGTACCGGGTGCTCATGGCCCCGTACCTCATCGCCACCCCTGCGCTGCAGTGCCCCGACTCGGTCCGCCGCGGCCTCCCCCAGCTCGGCTGGCACATGTCGGAGGCCCGTCGCCTCGCCCGTGGTCGTGAGCTGCTCACCCTGGCCGAGCGCCACCTGCCTGACGCCATCGTCGAGCGGCTGCGGCTGCGGTTCGGGTGGGGCACCAAGGGCTGGCTCGATCACGACGACATCACCTCCGCCCTCGAGCGGATGCGGCGCCTCGACCGGAGCGTGTTCCGCGACCACCAGGACCTCGTGCCCATGGTGGAGAACACCTTCCACGTGTTCGAGGCGGCAGCGGCCAAGCCCGACCACGTGCTGCTCACCGTCACCGACTGAGCCGGCCGCCGCCGGCAGGTCGCTCCGAGGCGGGCGCGCTCTCAGCCCTTGCGGCGCAGGGCGCGGAGCTTGGCCCCGACGCCACGCCGGTGGCGCAGGATCAGGCTCGCCCGCGTGCCGGCGTCGAGCCACCCCGGCATCGGGTACCACCACGGCTCGCGGCTCAGCCCCGCCCGGTCGACCAGCACCGACTTGGCCACGCTGAAATCGCGCAGCGCCTGCAACCCGTGCACCCGGCCGATGCCGGACTCCTTCACCCCGCCGAAGGGCAGGTCGGCCACACCGTAGGAGACCAGCACGTCGTTGATGCAGACGTTCCCTGCCTCGATGCGACGGGCCAACGCCCGGCCCTTGGCGGCGTCGCCGGTCCAGACCGACGAGTTGAGGCCGAAGGTGGAGTCGTTGGCCAGGGTGACGGCCTCCTCGGTGTCGGCCACCCGCATGATCGGCAGCACCGGCCCGAAGGTCTCGTCGCGCATGATCGCCATGTCGTGGTCGACGTCGACCAGCACGGTCGGCTCGAACCAGAGGCCGTCACGCCCGGGCACCCGCCGACCACCGGTCAGGGCCGTGGCGCCCTTGGCCATGGCGTCGACGAGGTGGCGCTCGACCACGTCGAGCTGGGGCGGGAAGGTCATCGACCCCACGTCGGAGCCGGGCCCCGAGCCCTGGCGGATGGCGCGCGTGCGGGTGACGACCCGGTCGACGAACGCGTCGTAGACCGGCGCCTCCACGTAGACCCGTTCGACGCTCTGGCAGGTCTGGCCCGAGTTCTGGAACGCGCCCCACACCGCTGCCGAGGCGGCCCGGTCGATGTCGGCGTCGGCGCACACGATCATCGGGTCCTTGCCCCCGAGCTCGAGCACCACCGGCGTCAGCGTGTCGGCGGCGGCCGCCATCACCCGGCGCCCGGTGGCGGCCGAGCCGGTGAAGCAGATCTTCTGCACGCCCGACCGGACCAGGGCCTCGCCGGTGGCCCCCCGGCCCGTGACGACCTGCACCACGCCCTCGTGGCGGGTGCCGGCGAAGGCGGAGGCGAACAGGTCACCGATGAGCAGGCCGGTGAGCGGGGTGACCTCCGAGGGCTTCAGCACGGCGGCGTTGCCGGCGAACAGGGCGGTGACCACCGGGGTCATGGCGAGCGTGAACGGATAGTTCCACGGGCTGATGACCCCGATGACGCCCATCGGCTCGAAGGTGCGCGACGCCCGCTTGTGGCCGAGCATCCCGGTGCGGGCCCGCTCGGGGCGCAGGGCCCTGGCGCCGTGGCGGGCGTAGTAGGCGATGGTCTCGGCCACGATCATGACCTCGTTGACCAGGGCTTCCGCCGGGAGCTTGCCCGTCTCGGACACGATCACCCGGGTGACCTCGTCGATGCGGTCGAGGAGCACGTCCCGGACCACGAGCAGGTGCTCGGCCCGCTCGGCGAAGCTCAGACGGCCCCAGCCGCCGTACGCGGCGCGGGCCGCGGCGACGGCCTCGGCCACCTCGTCGGCGCCCTGATCGGGCACCGAGCCGATCAGCTCGCCCGTCCGGGGGTCGTGGACCTCGATGCGGCGGGACGCGTCGTCGGATCGACGTCCCGACGCGGGCTCGACGGTGGTCATGGCGGGCACCTCCGGGGAGCGGCTCCGCCCTGGAGCCGACCTCCCGATCCTACCGACCGGTAACCCGACGTCGCCGTCCGGCCGGCTCGTGTCGGAGTGACCTCGTGCGGCCGTCGACGCGGACCGGGAGCTCGGAGCGGTCCTACCATCCGGGCACCTCTCACACTGGAGCACCGGATGACCGATCTCGGGGCCACGCCCCTGCCCATGCCCTGCACGACCGCCTTCGACATCCCGGGCACCACGATCCAGCAGACGATCGGGCTGTGCTTCGGCCTCATCGTGCGCAGCGTCGGCTTCGCCAAGGGCCTCAGTGGCGGCCTGCGCTCACTCAAGGCCGGCGAGGTCCCGCAGTACACCGCGGTCGTCGAGGAGGCCCGGCGCCACGCCCTCGAGCGACTGGTCGCCCACGCCCAGGAGCTGGGCGGCAACGCCGTCATCGGCGTCCGGTTCGACTCATCCGACGTCGGTGACGGCCTCTCGGAGATCGTCGCCTACGGCACCGCCGTGATCATCGCCTGAGGCCGGCGTCGAGCGGCCCGCTGGCCGGGTCAGGGCTCGTCGGCGGGCGCCGGGGCCCTCGGGGCGGTCACCGCGGCGAGGAAGGCGATCAGCGAGTACGTGATGCCCACGGCCCAGAACCAGGGGTCGCTGGGGGTCTCGAGGTAGCGCCCGAACCCGACGCCCATGCCAAGGCCCTGCAGCGCTCCCAGCCACGACTGGCGGGTGCCCGAGTAGGCCCAGGCCCGGCGGTGCTCACCGACGAACTCGATGAGCGCCGGGAGCGGCAGCACGAGCAGCGCCACCTGCGACCACGGCGACGGCAGGGCCCACCCCGCCACGGCCAGGCCGGCCACGACGAACGCGATCGGGTACATCACGATGCACCGGCGGCACACGTGGCGGTGGCCGACGACCACGCACCGGTCGTACTGGTCGGGCCAGTGGTGCGACAGCCACAGCGGTGTGCGGGTCGCGCTCACCGGGCGAGGCCGGCGACCACGGTGGACGCCTCGCTCTGGAGGTCGAGCACCGCGGCCCCGCCGCTCGTCGTGCGCGGCGTGACGGGCAGTGCGACCGGCACCAGCTCGGTGCCCTGGAGCTTCCAGCCCAGGCGCAACGCGTCGAGGTACCCCAGCGTCGTGTCGACCTTCATGCCCGAGCCCAGGGCCCCGGGGACGCGCAACAGCGCGAGCGGGTTCCGCTCACCGGTGATGCCCTTCATCAACGCCGTGAGGAACGCCCGCTGGCGCACCGTGCGCCCGATGTCGGCCGTGGGGTCGGTCACCCACTTCCCGTCGATGAGCTCGGTGTAGTAGCGGCTGCGCACGTAGGCGAGGGCCTGCGAGCCGTTGAGGTGGTTCTTGCCCGCCTTGTCGACGTAGAGGCCGGAGTGGTCGTCGCGTGCCGGGTTCGGGAAGTCGACGGTGATCCCGCCCACGGCGTCGACCAGCTTGGAGAACGAGACGAAGTTGATCTCCATGTAGTGGTCGATCGGTACCCCGAGGTTCTCCACCGCCTTGATGAGGTTGGCCGGACCGTTCGAGAACGTGGAGTTGATCCGACCCTTCTGGCCGGTGGCGGGGTCGGTGACCCAGAGGTCGCGGGGCACCGACACCAGCTGCGCGGTCGAGCCCTCGGTGTGCAGCACCATGATCGTGTCGGTGCGGGCGCCGGTGACGGCCTCGCCCAGGAAGGCCCCTGCGTTGGGGTCGTTGGCCGAGATCCCCTCGCGGGAGTCGGTGCCCACGATCAGGTAGTTCGTGCCCTTGCGCCCGGCGCGCGGGCTGAGCACGGCCGACACGTCGACCTTCGGGATCCGCGAGTACTGCCACCACCCGAAGGCGAACAGGCCGAGCGGCAGCACCACCACGGCGAGCACGAGGGCGGCGACCACGTGACGCACCTTGATCCGCCGCAGGACCGACGGGCCCTTGCCGCCCGGCCCGCCGGGGGTGCTCCGCCGGTTGGACGGTGGTGGCGGCGGGGCACCGCCTCCCGTCCCGGTGACGGGGCGGGGGGCGGCCGCGGACGAGCCGATGACCTGCCGTTCGGGCCGGGGCTGGTTCCACGGGCGCGCCTCGGGGGGCACGACCGGTGCGGCGGCCAGGGGCGCGGGCGCGGCGGGCGGCGCCGGCCTCGGCGCCGCGGGTGGTGCCGGCGCGGCGGGAGCCCCCGCCGACGGGTCGACCACGACCCGGCTCGGCTCCGCCGCACGGGACCGCCCGAGCACCCGCCGACCGTGGTCGTCGTGGGTGCCGTCAGCCACGACGGTGGGCCTCGCCCCGGACGGGTGCCGACTGCATGGCGGCGATGGTAGGGCCGGGCCGCGCCTCCACCGTGGCAGCCCCGGAAGCGGGCCCGGGCCGTGCCCACCCGATCGGAGGGCCGTCACCGGCCGTCGGTAGCCTGCCCCGCCATGGAACACGACGTGATCGTGGTCGGGGCCGGGCTGGCCGGCCTGGCCTGTGCCCGCACCCTGACCGCCGCCGGCCTCGACGTCACGGTGCTCGAGTCGTCCGACGGCGTCGGAGGTCGCGTCCGCACCGATCACGTCGACGGGTACCTGCTCGACCGGGGGTTCCAGATCCTGCTCACCGGCTACCCGGAGGTCGGCCGGTGGGTCGACCTCGACGACCTCGACCTCCGCCGCTTCACCCCCGGGGCCCGGGTGTGGTTCGACGGCTCGTTCCACACCGTGGGCGACCCCCTCCGCCGGCCGGCCGACCTCCCGGGCACCCTCCTCTCACCCATCGGTTCGTTCGCCGACAAGCTGCGGATCCTCAGAGCGGTCGTGTCCGTCCGCCGGGGCTCGGTGCCCGACCTCCTGCGTCGGCCCGAGACCACGACCGCCGAGCGGCTCCGCTCGCTGGGGTTCAGCGACCGCATCGTCGAGCGCTTCTTCCGGCCCCTCTTCGCCGGCATCCAGCTCGACCCCGACCTGGAGGTCTCGTCGCGCCGCTTCGACGTCATCCTGCGGATGCTCGCCGTCGGTGACACCGCCGTGCCCGCCGCCGGCATGGCCGCCCTTCCGGACGCCATCGCCGCGCCGCTGCCGGCCGGGTGCGTGCGCCTCGAGGCCCCGGTCGAGACCCTCGCCGGCACCACCGTCACCGCCGCGGGCGAGCAGCTCCGGGCCCGCGCCGTGGTCATCGCCACCGACGGCCCCACCGCATCACGGCTGGTCGGCTCGGTCGCCGATCCCGGGTCGCGGCCGGTCGCCGCGCTCTGGTTCGGTGCCGACCGGGCCCCGCTGCGGGGCCCGACCCTGGTGCTCGACGGCGAGGCCGGCGGGCCGGTGCGGAACCTCGCGGTGATGAGCGAGGTCGCGCCCACGTACGCGCCGCCCGGGCGAGCGTCGATCGTCGCTGCTGTGCCCGGCCCCGACGCACTGGGCGGTGAGCTCGAGCGCACTGTGCGAGCCCAGCTCGCCGGGTGGTTCGGGCCCGAGGTCGAGAGCTGGGAGCTGCTCCGCACCGACGTGATCCCCCACGGCCAGCCCGACCAACGACCACCCCTGCACCCGCGACAGTCGGTGCGCCTGGGTGAGGGCGGCTACGTGTGCGGCGACCACCGTGACACGGCCTCGATCCAGGGAGCGCTGTTCTCCGGGCGACGGGCGGCCACGGCGGTCATCGCCGACCTGACCGCCAGGACCTGACCCGCCCGGGCGCCAGCCGGTTCTCAGGACATCGGCATGACGTTGTGTGGTAGTCAGACGCCAGGGGGCAGGTGCGGGGCGGAGGCGACGGCGTCGCACCCCGCGGTGCCGAGGTCGGCGAGCGGGACACGGGGTGGCGATGGACGCGAGCAGCGAGGAACGGCGGGCGTTCGGGCGGGCGATCAGGCAGCGCCTCGAGGACCTCGGGCGCAGCCGGGCCTGGTTGGGCGCCGAGGTCGCCCGCCTAGAGCTCGGTGAGGGCGCCCGCCCCTACACGGCCTCCGCCGTGACGATGTGGGTGAACGGCGACACCGAGCCGACCCGCCCGAAGGTCTGGGCCATCGAGTCGGCACTGGGCGCGAAGCCCGGAGCGCTCTCGCGTCTGCTCGGCTACCTGCCCCTCGAGGCACGACCGGTCACCACCGTCACCGCCGCCATCGACGCCGATCCGCGGCTCGGCGACGAGGCGCGCCGGGTCCTGGTCGCGGTCTACCGGGCGGTGACCGGCGACTAGCTCGGGCGCCCGGGCCGTGACCGATGCGAGCAGGGCGAGCTCACCGGCCTCCACACCGTCGGCCGCGGCTGCGGTGACCGGGCCGTACCAGACCTCGTAGCCGTCGACGTCGTCCCACCAGCCGTAGTCCTGGGGCCCCTCGTGACGGAGGTCGATGAGGGCCTCGCCGAACGCCGACGCCAGTGTCGGGTCGCCGGCGGCGACCACCTGCTCCCGGAGCACCTCTTCGGTGGCCTCGTAGGCCTGTTCGAGGGTCGGGGCGTAGAGCACCACCCCCGCCTTCTGTCCCGCCGCTTCGCTGCACGCCACTGCGAAAACCTGCATGGGGTCACCGTCCTTGCCGTCGTCGCTGCTCGTTCGCTGCCCTGGTGGTGCACGGTCCGATCGCTCGCCCGGTCCTTCCATCCGGCGGTGGAACCACTCTCCGGAGACCACTCTCCGTAACTTAAGTACCTCTCTCCGTACCCGATGGTACCCATCTCCAGACCTCCGAGTAGTCCATTCGGCCTACTCCGCGGCGCAGACGACTAGGTCATTCGGCCCACTGCCGCCCGCCCAGGGCCCGACCCACAGCAGCTGAGCAGGCATTGTGTAGCTTCGGCGGCGATGAGCGAGCTCGAAGTTCTCACGTGGCCCCTGTACGGCGAGGCGTCGAAGACCCTGGCCGACATGGTCGCCGACGACGGATACCAGCCCGACCTGATCCTCTCCATCGCCAGGGGTGGCCTGCTGATCGCCGGCAGCCTCGCCTACGCCCTCGGCGTGAAGAACCTCCACGTCATGAACGTCGAGTACTACACGGGCATGGGTGAGCGCCTCGAGTTCCCGGTGATCCTCCCGCCGCCGCTCACCCTGGTCGACCTCGAGAGCGCGAAGGTCCTCATCGCCGACGACGTCGCCGACACCGGCCACACCCTCGCTCTCGTGCGCGACTACGTCACGCCCCAGGTCGGGGAGGTCCGGTCGGCCGTGCTCTACCAGAAGCCGATCTCGGTGATCGACTGCGAGTACGTGTGGCGCCACACCGATCAGTGGATCGACTTCCCCTGGTCGACCAAGGCGGCGTTGGTGAACCCCCACGAGTCCGACGCCCACAAGGCCGAGTAGCCGGACCGAGCGGCCGGGCCCGGCCGCGTCGGTCCGTCGTCGCGGCGAGCCGCTGTGTGAAATCCGGGTGACGTGTGCCCCCGGGTCGTTGACCGCTTCAACAGTTTGTTGAAGCCTCGGGCCCATGGCCACCCGCATCCTCATCCGCAACGGCATCGTCCTCCCCATGACCGGCCCCAGGGTCTCGTTCGACCCGGGCTCGGTGCTCGTCGAGGGCGACACGATCGTCGCCGTCGGGCCGGTCGAGGTCCTCGACGCCGACCCCCGCTCCGAGGGGGCCGAGATCGTCGACGCCTCGGGCCACGCGGTGATCCCGGGGCTGCACAACTGCCACCTCCACTCGGGCCTGCTGCGCGGCACGGCCGAGTCGATGTCGCTGTGGGACTGGCTGGAGGCCTACGTCGATCCCGCCCACAAGGCGATGACCCCCGAGATCGCCAAGGCCGCATCACTGCTCTGCTACACCGAGGCGCTCCGGGGCGGCACCACGTCGGTGATGGACATGTGGCGCTTCATGGAGGGCTCGGCCGAGGTCGCCGACCTGCTCGGCATCCGGGCCACGCTCGTCCCCTACGTCGCCGACGAGGAGGGCTACGACTACTTCGAGACCCTCGAGACCAACCGCCGGCTGCTCGAGAGCCACCGCACCGCCTCCGAGGGCCGGGTGCGCACCTGGGTGGGCCTGGAGCACCTGCTCTACTGCTCGCCCCAGTGCTTCCGCGACGCCATGGCCATGGCCGAGGAGTTCGACACGGGCCTGCACACCCACTCGTCCGAGTCGATCTGGGAGGTCCAGGAGTCGCTCAAGCGCTTCGGTCGGCGCCCCATCGAGGAGTTCTACAACCGGGGCATCCTCTCCGAGCGCACCGTCGTGGCCCACTGCGTCTGGCTCGACGACCGCGAGATCGAGCTCATGCGCCAGACCGGCACGGCCGTCGCCCACTGCCCCTGCTCGAACATGAAGCTGTCGTCGGGCCCCGCCCGCATCGGCGACTTCCTCCGGGCCGGCCTCGACGTGGGCCTGGGCAGCGACGGCGAGAAGGAGAACAACAACGTCGACATCATGCAGGAGATGAAGTTCGCCTCCCTGCTGCAGAAGGTCACCACCCTCGACCCCACCGTCGGCGACCCGTGGGACATCCTCGAGATGGCGACGATCGGTGGGGCCCGCACCCTCGCCCTCGAGACCGTGACGGGCAGCCTCGAGCCCGGCAAGCGGGCCGACATCGTCACCGTCGACCTCCGGCGCCCCCACATGACGCCGCTCCTGCACGGCGACGACTTCAACGTCCCTGCCCACCTCGTGTTCTCGGCGTCGGGTGCCGACGTCGACGACGTCTGGGTCGACGGCCACCACGTCGTGGGCGGCGGATCGGTGCTGCGCATCGACGAGGCCGATGTCATGGCCACCGCCCAGGCCGCGGCCGAGGAGCTCTTCGAGCGCCGCCGCGCCGTGCTCGCCGACAAGTGACGGCCTCCGCCTCGGTAGCACGGTCATGAGCCGGCTCATCATCCGCCACGTCGACCACCTCGCCACGTTCGACGAGGCCGGCACCGAGCACCTCGACTGCGACCTCGTCGCCGTCGACGGCGTCATCACCGCGGTCGGACCGGGGGTGGCCGAGGCCCTCGCCCCCGAGGCCGGCGACCGGGTGGTCGACGGCCGTGGGCTGGTGGTGCTCCCCGGCCTGGTCAACGCCCACCAGCACCTCTACCAGGGGGCCTTCCGTGCGGTTCCCGAGCTCGAGCGCATCGAGATCCTGCCGTGGCTGGCGGGCCTCGGCGCCCGGGTGCGGGCCAAGTTCTCGGCGGGGGCGTTCGGCCCCGACGCCGTCGGCGCCGTCGCCACGGCCGTGCTCACCGAGTCGCTCCTCGGTGGGCAGACCACGGTCGCCGACCAGCACTACTTCCACCCCGCCGGCGCCACGCTCCCCTACGTCGAGGCCACCATCGCCGCCGCCGAAGGCCTCGGCGTCCGGCTCACCGCCGCCCGCGGCACCCTCACCCTCGGGCCGGAGCCGTCGGTCCTGCAGGACGTCGACGAGGTCGTGCGCCACTGCGCCGAGCTCATCGCCGCCCACCACGACCCGGCCCCGTTCGCCATGACCCGCGTGGCCCTGGCCCCGTGCGGTGTGCACGCCGACCGGCCCGAGCTCTTCGACGAGCTCGCCGCCCTCGCGGCCGACCACCCCGAGGTGCGCCTGCACACCCATCTCTACGAGGTCGTCGACACCGACGCCTGCCGGGCGCTCTACGGCACCAGCCCGTGGGAGTTCCTGGTCGAGCACGGCTGGGCCGGACCTCAGACCTGGCTGGCGCACGTGTGCGACGTGCCGGTCGCCGAGCTGCCCGAGATGGCGGCCGCCGGGGTGTCGGTCGCCCACCTGGTGGCCCCCGACCTGCGCATGGGCTGGGGGCTCGCCCCGCTCCGGGCGATGTTCGACGCCGGCCTCACCGTGGGCTTCGGCACCACGGGCTCGAGCAGCAACGACGGGGCCAACCTCCTCGGCGACCTGCGCCTCGCCGCGCTGGCCCACCGGTCGACCGATCCCGACCCGATGCGGTGGCCGTCGGCGCGGGAGCTCCTGGGCGCGGCCACCCGCGGGTCCGCCGACTGTCTGGGTCGCCCCGAGATCGGGCGCCTCGAGGTCGGTGCCGCCGCCGACCTCGCCGGCTGGGACATGACCGCCGTCGACCGCGTCGGCGTGCACGACCCGGTCGCCGGGCTCGTTCTCACCGGGCTCGGGAGCCAGGCCGACCTGGTGGCGGTGGCCGGCCGGGTGCTGATCGAGGGCGGTGACCCCGTCGGCTTCGACCCCCACGAGATCGCCGCCCGCGCCCGCGAGGCCCTCACCCCCTCCTGACCCTCCGTGGCTCGATCGGGCACGCTCCAGCGGGCCGAAACGAGCCACGCGGCAGCACGGCCCCTCCCCCATGGCTCGATCGGGCACGCTCCAGCGTGCCGAGACGAGCCATGGGGTGGGTGGCGGAGCGTTGCTGCCGTGGGGCGTCGGGCACAGGTCGGTTACGTCGGCGTGAAATGACCCGCCGAAGGGGGCGATTCTCAACAATTTGTTGAATCGCTCTGCGAGAATCGCCGCCGTGACCGTCCTCCTCCCCGACTCGCTCGACCGGGCCTGTGCCCAGCTGGCGGACCACCCCGAGGCCCACGTCCTCGCCGGTGGCACCGACTTCATGGTCGAGGTCAACTTCGGCCATCGCCGTCCCGAGGCCGTGCTCTCCCTGGCCCGGGTGACCGAGCTCAGGGGGTGGCACGTCGAGGGCGACCGCCTCGTGCTCGGGGCCGGCGTGACCTACACCGAGCTCACCGATCCCGCCGTGGCCGAGCTGGCCCCGGCGCTGGCCCAGGCGGCCCGCACGGTGGGCTCCCCCCAGATCCGCAACGCCGGCACGGTCGGGGGCAACCTCGGCACCGGCTCCCCCGCCGGCGACACCCTCCCGGTGCTGGCCGCCCTCGACGCGGTGGTCGAGCTGGTCAGCGTCACCGGCCGACGCAGCCTCCCGATCGCCGAGTACTGCATCGGACCGAAGCGCACCGCCCGCGACGCCACCGAGCTCATCGCCTCGGTCAGCATCCCGGTGGCCAGGGGCCCGCAGGAGTACCTGAAGGTCGGTCCCCGCAACGCCATGGTGATCTCGGTCGCCGGGCTCGCCGCCGTCGCCGACCTCGAAGCCCGCACGGTCGGCGTGGGGCTCGGCTCGGTCGGCCCGGTGCCGCTGCGAGCCCCCGACGCCGAGGCGTGGGTCGCCACCCGCATCGACTGGGCCGCCGGACGGATCGACGAGGCCGACGCGACGGAGTTCGGCGGCCTCGTCGCCTCCGCCGCCCGCCCGATCGACGACCACCGGGCCACGGCCGACTACCGCCGCCACTGCGTGGGCGTGCTCGCCCGCCGGGCCATCACGAGGATGTTCGCCGCATGACCGCTCCCGAGACCTACGACCTGACGGTGAACGGCACCGAGCACCACGTTGCCGGCGCCTGGCTCGGGGAGAGCCTCCTCTACGTGCTCCGAGAGCGCCTCGGGCTCCCCGGCGCGAAGAACGCCTGTGAGCAGGGCGAATGCGGTTCCTGCTCGATCCTCGTCGACGGCCGGCTGGTGTGCTCGTGCCTGGTCCTCGCCGCCTCGGCGGTCGGCACCGAGGTCACCACCGTCGAGTCGCTGGCCGCCGACGGCGTGCTCTCCGACGTGCAGCAGGCGTTCGTCGACGCCGGAGCGGTGCAGTGCGGCTTCTGCACCCCGGGCCTGGTGATGGCGGTCGACGACCTCCTCCGCACCGACGCCACCCCGTCCGAGCTCGAGATCAGAGAGGCCATCTCCGGCAACCTCTGTCGCTGCACCGGCTACGGCCGTGTGATCGAGGCCGTGCGGGTCGCCGTGCGCCGCCGTTCGGGTGCGGAGGTCTCCTGATGACCGACACCACGATCACCCCGACCGACACCGGCACCGCCACGGGCACCGGTCCCCGCGGCGCCCGCATCGGGGAGTCCGCCGCCCGCCCCGACGGCATCCCGAAGGTCCAGGGCCGTTTCGCCTACTCCTCCGACCTGTGGGCCGAGGGCATGCTCTGGGGCCACACGCTGCGCTCCCCCCACCCGTCGGCGCGCATCACCTCGATCGACATCGGGCCCGCGCTGCGCATCCCCGGCGTGGAGGCCGTCCTCACCGCCTCCGACGTGCCCGGTCGTCCCACCTTCGGGCTCGAGATCCACGACCAGCCCGTGTTCGCGTCGGAAGTGGTGCGCTACCAGGGTGAGGCCATCGCCTGCGTGGCCGCCGACCACCCCGAGACCGCACGCCGCGCCGCCGAGGCGATCGTCGTCACCTTCGAGGTCACCGCGCCGCTCATCGACGCCGAGGCGGCCATCGAGGCACCCGCCATCCACCCCGACGGCAACGTCGTGCGCCACCTGGTGATCCGCCACGGCGACCCCTCGGTCACCGGCGACGTGATCGTCGAGGGCACCTACGACGTGGGCATGCAGGACCAGGCGCCGCTCGGCACCGAGGCGGGCATGGCCGTGCCCACCGACGACGGTGGCGTCGAGCTCTACGTCGCCACCCAGTGGCTGCACGTCGACCAGGCCCAGGTCGCGGCCAGCGCCGACCTACCACCGGAGAAGGTCCGCCTGCAGCTCGCCGGGGTCGGCGGGGCGTTCGGCGCCCGCGAGGACGTCAGCCTCCAGGTCCACCTCGCGCTGCTGGCGCTGCGCACCGGTCGCCCCGTGAAGATGGTCTACGACCGGGCCGAGTCCTTCTTCGGCCACGTGCACAGGCATCCGGCACGCATGTGGTACCGCCACCACGCCACCGCCGACGGCACCCTCGTCAACGTCGAGGCCCGCCTGGTCTTCGACGGCGGCGCCTACGCCTCGTCCTCCCCCGCGGTCATCGGCAACGCCGCCTGCTTCGCCGTCGGTCCGTACGCCACGCCCAAC
Organism: Acidimicrobiales bacterium; assembly: GCA_965279255.1. Taxonomy (GTDB): domain Bacteria; phylum Actinomycetota; class Acidimicrobiia; order Acidimicrobiales; family Acidimicrobilacustridaceae; genus CAMFLJ01. Next base: position 1,289,367 of record OZ257146.1, on the reverse strand, counting down.
GCCTTCATCGACGGCTGGGCGATGCGCACCAACAACCCGCCGTGCGGCGCCATGCGCGGCTTCGGCGCGGTGCAGACCTGCTTCGCCCACGAGGCGCAGATGGACAAGCTGGCCGACGCCCTCGGCATGGACCCGGTCGAGCTGCGCCTGAAGAACGCGCTGAAGACCGGCGACACCCTGCCCACCGGCCAGGTCATCACCGGCACCGCACCGGTGGCCGAGGTGATCCGGGCCGTGGCCGCGGTGCCCGACGCCGTCTCCCCCGAGCTAGACGGTCAGCCCATGGCGCTCCCAGGGGGCGCCGGCCGCACCGCCGACGCCGCCAGCGTCCGCCGCGGGTCGGGCTTCGCCGTTGGCTTCAAGAACATCGCCTTCTCGGAGGGCTTCGACGACTTCTCGACCGCACGGGTCAGGCTCGACCGGGGCGTGGCCACCGTGACCTGCGCGTGCGCCGAGGTCGGCCAGGGCTTCGTCACCATCGCCCAGCAGTTCACTCGTGAGGTCCTGGGCATCGACGAGGTCGTGCTCGCCCCCGCCGACACCACCATCGGCTCGGCCGGCTCCACCTCGGCCAGCCGCCAGACCTGGATGTCGGGCGGCGCCGTCAAGGCCGCCGCCGAGGCCGTCCGCGAGCGCATGCTCGCCATCGTCGCCACGACCGTCGGGGTCGCCCCGGACACGCTCTCGATCGCGGGTGACCGCATCGTGTCGGCCGACGGCACCATCGACCTCCCCGTCGCCCACGCCCTCGGCGACGAGGTCGTCGAGGAGACCGTCGAGTACCACCACGAACCGACCTTCCCCCTCGACGGCGACGGCCAGGGCGACGCTCACCTCTCGTTCGCCTTCGTGGCCCACCGCGCCGTGGTCGACGTCGACCCCGAGCTCGGTCTGTGCCGGCTCGTCGACCTGGTCACCTCCCAGGACGTCGGCAAGGTCCTCAACCCCCTGCAGCTGCTCGGCCAGCTCGAGGGTGGTGCCGCGCAGGGGGTCGGGCTGGCCCTGATGGAGGAGATCCTCGTCACCGACGGCGCGGTCAGGAACGCCTCGTTCACCGACTACCTGATCCCGACCGCCCTCGACCTCCCCGACCTGCGGGTCGGTGAGCTCATCGAACAGGCCGAGCCCGGGGCTCCCTTCGGGGCCAAGGGCGTGGGCGAGCCGCCCACCATCTCGTCGACGCCCGCCGTGGTCGCCGCCGTGCGCGCCGCAACCGGGCTGGCGCTGGCACGCACCCCGATCCGCCCGTCCGACATCGCGCTGGCCGACGCTCTCCCGGAGACCCGATGACCGACCTCACCTCGCCGGGCACCGCCGTGACCGGGAAGTCCATCGCCAACGACCATCCGGCGCTGCTGCGCCAATGGCACCCGGTCGCCCTGGTCGACGAGATCACCGACGAGCCCACCCGGGTCATCGTCTGCGGTCGCTCGCTGGTGGTGGCCCGTCTGGCCGACGGCGTCGCCGTGCTGCCCGACATGTGCCCGCACCGCAACGCCCCGCTCAGCGAGGGCAAGGTCGTCGAGGGCCACCTCGAGTGCCCGTACCACGGCTGGCGCTTCGGGGCCGACGGCGGCTGCCGGTTCATCCCCGCCCTCGGCGCCGGGGCCACCGTGCCCCCGAAGGCGCACCTGCCGGCACCGCTCGTGCGCGAGGCCTACGGCATGGTCCTCGTCTGCCTGGAGCCCGGCGAGACCGAGCCGCCGATGCTCGCCGTGCCCGAGTGGGACGAGCCCGACATCGTCCCCGTGTGGCTCCCAGTGGTCACCGTGAAGGGCGGCGGGGCCCAGCTGCTCGACAACTTCCTCGACTTCACCCACTTCCCGTTCATCCACGCCGGCACGTTCGGCGCCGGAGAGGACTCCTTCGTCGGCGACTACGAGGTCACCCACGACGACGTCTCGCTGAAGGTCCGCTACGACCACGTGGTCGAGAACAAGGAGGACCCGGGCGTCGCCACCGGCGAGCGGCCCCTCCTGCAGCCCCGCACCATGGAGTACACGTTCACCGTGCCGTTCGCCGGGCGGCTGCGCCTCGAGCTGCCGCTCACCGGCGTGGAGAACACGATCCTGTTCTGGGCCAGCCCCGTCGACGCCGACCACAGCCGGGTGTTCTGCGCCCTGCTGCGCAACGACGTCTCGAGCCCCGACGACCCTGCGGCCATCCGGGCGCGCGACTACGAGTACGGCGTCCTCGTCGAGGACGTCTGGATGCTCGAGCGCCTTCCCACCACGAGCCTTCCCCTCGACCTCCCGGCCCAGGCCCACACGCGGGCCGACCGGATCACGGTCGAGATGCGGCGCCTCCTCGCCGCCATGGTCTCCTGACCGCTTGACCGCCCTCCCCGCTCCACCGATCGAAAGGCCCCCGACGTGAACGACGCCGTCGACCCCGAAGTCCGTTCCCGCGCCATGGCCGCCGCCCAGGGCCTCGCCCCGTTCGACCTGCTCTTCGCGGGCGGCACGGTGGTCGACGTGTCGACCGGCGAGCTGCGCCCCGCCGACGTCGGCGTGGTGGGCCCGCTCATCGCCAGCGTGCACGCACCCGGCGCCCGCTCCGACGCGGTCGAGGCCTTCGACATCACCGGCCGGTTCCTGGCCCCGGGCTTCCTCGACCTCCACGTGCACACCGAGAGCGCCATGCTCACCCCCGGCGGGTACGCCGAGGCCGTGTGCCCGCGAGGCACCACCACGATCTTCTGCGACCCCCACGAGCTGGCCAACGTCGCCGGCGTCGACGGCGTCCGCTACGTGGTCGACGCGGCCAAGGGCCTCCCGATCCGCTTCATCGTGCAGGCGCCCTCGTGCGTGCCGCCGATCCCCGGCCTCGAGCTCTCGGGCGCGGATCTCCACGGCCCCGAGGTCGAGACGATGCTGTCGTGGCCCGAGGTGGGCGGCCTCGCCGAGGTCATGGACATGATGGGCGTGCTCACCCGCGACCGCCGCATGGTCGACGTTGTGGCCGCCGGGATCGCCAGCGGCAAGCTCGTGAGCGGCCATGCCGCCGGGCTGACCGGACCGGAGCTGCAGGCCTACCTGTGCGCCGGCATCGAGAGCGACCACGAGATCTTCACCGACGGCGACGTCATGGAGAAGCTCCGCTCGGGCATGACGGTGGAGTTCCGCGGGATGCTCGACTTCCTGATCCCGCTGATCGTCGCCGAGCTCGACGCCCTCCCCGAGCTGCCGGTCAACATGGTCGCCGCCACCGACGACCTCTTCGCCCTCACCCTGCTCACCGACGGCGGGATCGACCATCTGCTGAAGCGGCTGATCGCCGCCGGCATGGCGCCGGTCAGGGCCATCCGCCTGGCCACGCTGCACGCGGCCTACCGCCTCCAGCGCAACGACCTCGGCGTCGTCGGGGCCGGTCGGCGGGCCGACCTCGTCGTGCTCTCCGACCTCGAGCAGATCATCGTCGACGACGTGTTCACCGACGGCCGCCGCGTGGCCAGCGGCGGCGAGATGCTCGTCCCGGTGGTCGAGGGCCCGTGCACCCCGCCGCTCGACACGATGCGCATCGGTCCGGTCTTCGCCGACGACATGGTGCTGCGCCTGCCCGGGGTCGCCGACGGCACCCACCGCATCCGCACCATCGTCGGCGTGCCCGTCACCGAGTGGGGCGAGACCACGATCGACGTCACCGCCGAGGTGGCCAGCGTGCCGCCGGGTCACATCCTGCAGCTCGCCATCCACCGCCACGGCCGGGCGCCCGCCACGCCTGTCGCCGCGGTGCTCGCCGGATGGGGCGACTGGACCGGGGCCGTCGCCACCACCGTCTCCCACGACACGCACAACCTCATCGTCTTCGGGGTCGACCCCGTCGACATGGCGGTCGCCGCCAACGCGGTCATCGCCTCCGGTGGCGGCGTGGCCGTGGCCACCGGCGGCGAGGTCGTGTCGATGATCGAGCTTCCCATCGCCGGGATCCTCTCGCCCCTGCCGGCGGCGGAGGTCGCCGAGGCCCAGCGCCGCACCCAGCAGGCCGCGCTCGACATCGGTCTGCTCCCGGGCGCCATGACCCAGCCGCTCCTGCAGTGCCTGGTGTCGTCGCTGGCCTGCCTCGGCGGTCCCCACGTCACCGACGTGGGGCTGGTCGACGGCACCACGGGCGAGCTCGTCCCGTCGATGCTCGTCTGATGGACGCCGGGGACTGGCTCGATCCCCACGACCCCGACATCCAGCAGGACCCCTTCCCCACCTACCGACGGCTGCGGGAGCACCGCCCGGTGCTGCCCATGCCCGACGGCACCGTGGTGGTGTCGCGCCACCACGACGTCGTCGCCCTCCTGAAGAGCGAGGCGGTCAGCTCCGCGCAGGAGGCCGGCGCGGCCGGTGCTCCGGTGGCCAGCCTGGCCGAGCACAGCCGGGCCGTGATGATCGCGTCGGACCCTCCGGTCCACACCCGCCGCCGGGAGGCGGTCGCGCCCGCGCTCCTTCCGGCCGAGCTCCGTCCCCTGGCCGCCACCATCGAGGCCCGGGTCGACGAGCTGATCCAGGCCCTTCCCACCGACGCCCACGCCGAGGTCGACCTCGTGCCCGCCCTCACGGCCAGGGTCCCGGCGCGCACCCTCCTCGACCTCCTCGGCCTCGAGCACGCCGACGAGGATCCGGTGCGGGCCTGGACGAGTGCGTTCTCCGACGGCATCTCGCCGTGGGCCGGCCCCGACGGCGAGGTCACCGCCGGCGCCGCCCTGGCCGAGCTGCGCGACCACCTCCGACCGATCCTCGCCGAGCGCGACGCACGCCCTCGTCCCGACCTGCTCAGCGCGCTGGCGACCAACCCCGCGCTCGACGACGACGAGGCGCTCCAGCAGGCGGTGCTGCTGTGCACGGCGGGCCTGGACACCACCGCCGACCTGCTCGCCAGCGCCGTCGCCGTGGCCGCCGCCGATCCCGAGCTGTGGGCGCTGCTCGTCTCCGATCCCACCCGGTGGGCCCCGAGCATCGTCGAGGAGACGCTGCGCTGGGAGAGCCCCGTGCCGTTCGTGATGCGCCGCCTGGTCACGCCCGTCGAGCTCTCGGGAACGGCGCTCGCCGCCGGCACGCCCCTGTTGCTGGCGGTGGGGGCCGCCAACCGCGACGGGCGGGTCTTCTCCCACCCCGACCGCTTCGAGCCCTCCCGCATCGAGCGCGGCGAGCGCCGCCACCTCGCGTTCGGCAGCGGCGTCCACCGCTGCCTCGGGGCGCCGCTGGCCCGGCTCCAGGGCACCATCGTGCTCCGCGCCCTCGCCGAGCGTCACCCACGCCTGCGGCTGGCCGCCCCGGTGCGGGCCCGCCCCCGCCTGTTCCTCCGCGGCCCCGAGGCCGTCACCGTCGACCTGGGCTGACCCCGGTCGACAGGTCACCGGGTCGACCGGGCCCGCGGCGTCAGCCGGCGACGGCGGGGTCGGCGACACCGACCTCGGGCAGCTCGGTCGCGGCCTGCTCGCCCGCCAGCCCGACCATGTCCGCCATCAGCCGCCGCCAGGCGACGCTCAGACGGTCGGCCTTGGTGTGGACCTCGGCCCGCAGGTCGAGGTGCAGCACCATCTCGGCGTAGGCCTCGAGCACGCGCAGGTCCTCGACCAGGATGAGGTCCTCGTCGACGATCGTCTTGGTGATCATCTCCTCGGAGGCGTAGGAGTCGTTGCGGGCGACGAGCTTGAAGATGTGGGTCGAGCCGTTCCGCTCGGGGCTGCAGCAGAACAGGATCGCCATCGTCTTGCCCGTGACCGGCATGTACAGGCGCAGGTAGACGGTGAGCCCGGCGTTGCCCTGCTTGGTGAGGACCTGGGGCTGGACCGCCTCGTGCTCGCCGGTGGCCACGAGCGGGTCGTCGTAGTTGCGGTACCAGGTCGAGAAGACGGTGCGCACCTCCCAGGCCTCACGGATGATGCCGTCGTCGTGGACCTCGGCCGCCTTCGGGTCGCCGAAGGTCCCCTCGTGCACGTACGGGAAGTGGGAGGCGTCGAGGAAGTTGTCGACCAGCTGGCCGGCGCTCACAGGGGTGCGCATGAAGGTGGTCGGGATGCAGTCGTAGCCGTCCTCCCCCCATTCCGGGAACGCCGGGAGCGGGGCGAGCGCCTCCTCGGGGGCGAGCCACACGAAGCCGTAGGCCTCCGCGACCCCCCACGCGGGAGTCAGGTCGGCCCGCTTCGGGAGGTGGTCGGCTGCCCCGATCGGCGGCATCGACGTGCAGTGGCCGTCGGCGTCGAAGGTCCAGCCGTGGTAGCCGCACTGGAGCTCGCCCTCGCAGAGGCGGCCGACGGTCAGCGGTGCCAGCCGGTGCGGGCACCGGTCGACGAACGCCCGCAGCTCCCCGTCGAGGCGCACGATCGCCCACGGCTCCCCGAGCAGCCACGCCTGGAACGGTCCGTCGCCGACCTCCTCGACGGTCGCCACCGCATGCCACGCCTTGCGCAGCGCCGGGGTCTCGTTGTCGATCGGAGGCAGGGAGGGCTTCAGCGCGGAGCTCATGGGACCACCTTGGCGGCTCACTGCGACAAGTCAGACAACAGGATGTTTCGAGGCCGTGAAACCGGGCCCGGGCACCTTCCCGCCAGGGTTCGGGCCTTCTACGGTCGACCCATGACTGCCGCGCCCGAGACCCCCGCCGCCCCCACCGCTCCCGCCACCCTCGAGCCGCCGACGCCGGGCGCGCTCGGCTGGTTCCTGCCCGGCGTGTTCGGGGTCGACCAGCTCGACCAGCTGGTGGCGTTCCACGAGGAGTGGGGGTTCTCGATCCTGCGAGGCGCCTACACCGAGGACGAGCTGGTGGCCCTCGAGGCCGAGATGGAGCAGCGCCAGGCCGCCCTGGTGGCCGGCGAGCTGCCCGAGAAGTGCGGCACGGTGGTGCTCGACGACCCGACGGCCGCGGTCGAGGGCAAGCCCTTCGCCCACTACGTGTGCCACGTCAGCCAGGTGTCCGAGCTCGCCGATCGAGCGGTCCGCGCCGAGCCGCTCGTGGCGGTGATGCACCGGCTCATCGGTGAACACGCCTGGCTGCTCGACTACGAGCGCTTCGGCGTCGTCTACCAGGACGCCCGGCCCGGCAAGGAGACCTACTACTCCCGCATCGGCTGGCACTCCGACTGGCAGTCGGGCCCGCACCTCGACACGTGGCCCTCGACCGCCTTCACCATCCACATCGACGGCACCTCCCCGGCCAACGGGTTCCTCCGCGTCGTGCCCGGGAGCCACAAGGTCGGGCCGGAGGCGCAGCCCCTCGGCTTCGAGCCCATCCCCGGGGAGATCGCGGTCTACGCCGAGCGCGGCGACATCATCTTCCACGACGCCCATCTGTGGCACTCGGCGGCCCGGGCCACCGAGGACGCACCCCTCGGCGTGCGCCGCCACATCCGGGGCGGGTACTACGGCGGCACCCCGCTCGACGAGGGCCACGGCGTCGAGGACTTCGTGAAGAACGCCGCCCGCTGAGGTGCCTGCAACCTGTCGGACAACCACGCGTGGACAAGGGTCATATACCGGTCAGGAACCGGGTGCGTTCTGTTCACCTCGGACTGACAACCCGGAAATCCTCGCTCCGTAGGTTGCTGTCCAGTTCAACAAATCGTTGAACGGAATCCACCCACTCGGAGGATCGCGTGTCCCAAGCGCTCAACAGGCGGGCCTTCCTCGGCCGCTCCCTCACTGCCGGTGCCGGCATGGCGGCAATCGCCGCCGGCGGAAGCACCTTCCTGGCGGCCTGCGGCTCCGACAGCAAGTCCTCGTCGACCGGCTCGACCACTGGCTCGGCCGACTTCGGGACCCTCGACTACCAGCTGTCCTGGATCAAGAACGTCGAGTTCGCCGGCCAGTACATCGCCGACACCAACGGCTACTACAAGGACGGCGGCTTCTCGAGCGTCAACCTCATGGCCGGTGGTCCGACCGTCCAGCAGGACGCCGTCGTCGCCTCCGGCAAGGCCCTGCTCGGCATCGGCGCCCCCGACATCACCGCCCCGGCGATCCTCAAGGGCGCTCCCCTCAAGATCATCGCCGTGCTGTTCCAGAAGAACCCCTTCTGCGTGATGTCGCTGGCGAGCAACCCCATCGCCACTCCGCAGGACATGATCGGCAAGTCCATCGGCGTCCAGGCCGTGAACGAGCCGGTGTGGAACTCCTTCCTGAAGGCCAACAACCTGCAGGACGCCAACATCACCAAGGTCCCCGCCCAGTTCGACCCGCAGCCCCTCGTGGCCGGCGAGGTCGACGGCTGGTTCTCGTTCGTCACCAACGAGCCGAACCTGCTGGCGGTCCAGGGCGTCAAGACGACCACGTTCCTGCTCAACGACTACAACTACCCGCTCGTCTCGCAGACCTACATGACGACGACGGACAACATCAAGAACAAGGCCGACCAGCTCAAGGCGGTCCTCCTGGCCGACATCAAGGGCTGGCAGGCGTCGATCAAGGACCCGGCCCTCGGTGCCCAGCTCGCCGTCGAGCAGTACGGCAAGGACCTCGGCCTCGAGGTCGAGGAGCAGACGCTGGAGTCGAAGTCCCAGAACGAGCTGATCCTGACTGCTGACACGAAGGTGAACGGCATCATGACCGCGACGGATACTCTCCTCGAGGAGACGATCTCGACGCTCGCCCTGGGCGGCACGACCATCTCGATGGACGAGCTGTTCGACCTCTCCCTTCTCGACGCTGTCTACGCCGAGAACCCGTCCCTCAAGACCACCCCGAGCTGACATGGAGACCGTGCTGAGCGCTCCCGATTCCACCGCTGCCGTTGCCCCGTCGAGCCCGGCCGACGACGGGATCGCCCTGCGCGGCCTCACCAAGCAGTTCCGGATCGGGCGGTCCACCATGACCGCCCTCGACAACGTGTCCTTCGGGGCCCCGGCAGGCGCCTTCGTGGCTCTGCTGGGGCCCTCGGGCTGCGGCAAGTCGACCATCCTGCGCATCCTCGCCGACCTCGAGAAGCCCACCGCCGGTGACGCCCTCGTGCACGGCGAGCCTCCGCAGGTGGCCCGCAAGCAGAACCACCTCGGCATCGCCTTCCAGGACTCGGCCCTGCTCCCCTGGCGCAGCGTGATGTCGAACATCAAGCTCCCGCTCGAGGTCTCCGGCGTCTCGGTCTCGCAGCAGACCATCGCCGACCTCATCAAGCTCGTGGGCCTCGAGGGCTTCGAGAAGGCCCGTCCCTCGCAGCTCTCCGGCGGCATGCGCCAGCGTGTCGCCATCGCCCGCTCGCTCGTGGTCGAGCCGAAGATCCTGCTCCTCGACGAGCCCTTCGGCGCCCTCGACGAGATGACCCGCCAGCGCCTCAACCTCGAGCTGCAGCGCATCTGGCAGGAGCGGGCCACCACCACCCTGTTGGTCACCCACTCCATCTCCGAGGCCGTGTTCCTCGCCGACACCGTGGCGGTCATGACCCCCCGGCCCGGCAAGATCCAGGAGGTCGTCAAGGTCGACTTCCCCCGGCCCCGCACCCCCGATCTCATGCGCACCCCCGAGTTCCACGAGGTCTGCGACCACCTCTCCGACCTGCTCTTCAGCGGTGGCGTGCCCACCAGCGGGGACGACACGTGACCGACCCCAACGCCACCGGAGACCTGGTCGAGGTCGAGCACGTCGACGAGGTCGAGGTCGTCGTCGACGACACCGCCGACCGCGACACCGTCGCCTACGTCACCGGAACCCAGCCCCGCGAGAAGCCCCGCTGGCTCCCCGGCGCCCTCGGGATGATCGGCCTGCTGGTCGCCTGGCAGCTGGTCTGCACCATCTTCTTCAACGACAAGAACGCGTCCATCCCGGCGCCGACGGCGATCATCGCCCAGGTCCAGAAGGACGGGCTGCAGTTCTACTGGAACAACCTCACCACCACCGCCAGCGCCGCCTTCTGGGGCTGGCTGTGGGGCAACTCCCTGGCGATCATCGTGGCGCTGGTGTTCGTGCAGATCCCCCTCATCGAGAAGGGCCTGCTGAAGCTGGCGGTGGCGATCTACTGCCTGCCGATCATCGCCATCGGGCCCCTGCTGCAGATCCGCTTCGACGGCACCACCCCGAAGATCATCCTGGCGGCGCTCTCGGTGTACTTCACCACCCTGATCGGCATGATCGTCGGGCTGCGGTCGGCCGACCGCACGTCGCTCGACGTGGTCCGGGCCTATGGCGGCAGCAGCCTCACCCAGATGCGGCGGGTGCGCCTGAAGGCCAGCCTCCCGAGCCTGTTCGCCGCCCTGCGCATCGCCGCCCCCGCCGCCGTGCTCGGCGCCATCATCGGCGAGTACATGGGCAGCGACTCCGGCCTCGGCGTCTCGATGATCAACTCCCAACAGGCGCTGCAGATCGAGCGCACCTGGGCCATCGCCATCACTGCCACCGCACTCGCCGGCATCGCCTACGGGATCACCGCCGTGGTCGCCCGTCTGTGCACCCCCTGGGCCCCGAGGAACACCAAGTGACCGCCGTCGACGCCACCACCACCGCACCGGTCCCGAACGCCGACCCGACCACGGGTCGCCCGGTCGCCCTCGACCAGCCGACGGCAGGCCAGCTGGCCTGGCGGGTGTTCGTGCGCTTCCTGCGCTTCATGCTGAACGCCACCATCGCCATCGTGGTCGCCCTCGTGGCGTGGCAGGCCATCATCAAGCTGCTCGACTTCAGCCCGTTCATCTCCCGCGGCCCGGCCGATGTGTGGTCGTACATGTTCACCGACGCCGACGCCGCCCAGAACCGCAGCACGCTGTTCGAGGCGACGAAGGTGACCTTCATCGACGCCGGCATCGGCCTGGTCACCGGGGTGCTCGCCGCCCTGGCCGTCTCGATGGTGTTCGTGCTGCGGCGAGGCGTCGAGGCCACGTTCATGCCCGTCGCCATGGCCCTGCGGTCGGTGCCCCTCGTGGCCATGACCCCGCTGATCGCCCTCATCTTCGGACGTGGGCTGCTGGCCGTCGCGGTCATCTCGGGCATCGTCACCTTCTTCCCGGCCCTGGTGAACGTCACCCAGGCGCTCAAGTCGGTGCCGACCCACACGATCGACCTGGTCACGGCCTACGGCGGCACCCCCCGCATGGCGCTCACCAAGGTGCAGTTCCCTGCCGCCTTCCCGGCCCTGTTCGCCTCGATGCGCATCGCCGCCCCGCTGGCGATCATCGGGGCCCTGCTCGCCGAGTGGCTCGCCACCGGCCAGGGGCTCGGCTACATGATGTTGCAGTCCATGAGCATGTTCGAGATCGACCAGCTGTGGTCCTGCGTGGCCATCGTGACCTTCGCCTCGGTCGTGCTCTACGGGATCATCTCGAGCATCGAGAACGTGGTCCTCGCCCGGTACGCACCGGGCCGGGGCACCGGCTCCCCCGTCTGACCCGACTGCCCGCCGTCGTCGCAACCGATCCTCCGCGACGACCCCTGCTCTGCGAGGCGCGCCCGTGAACGACCTCAAGACCCTCCCCAAGGCCCATCTCCACATCCACCTCGAAGGTGGCATGCGCCCGGCCACGCTGGCCGAGCTCGCCCACGAGCACGGGATGGAGGTGCCGGTCGTGAGCGGCTTCGGCAGCTTCTCGGTGTTCGCGGCGATGTACGTGGCGGCGTGCGACGTGCTGCAGCGGCCCTCCGACATGGTCCGCCTCGTCGACGAGACGGCCGACGACGCGGTCGCCGCCGGAGCGGTCTACATCGAGCCGGCCATCTACCTGCCCCACCACCGGGAGCGCCTCGGACCGCCGGAGGAGCTCATCGAGCTGATCCTCGAGGCGTCGCGGGCCGCGACCGAGCGGACCGGGGTCGAGATCGGCTGGATGGTCGCCGCCGACCGCACCCTCGACCCGGCCGACGCCGTGGCCCAGGCCCACATCGCCGAGCGCCACGCCGGCAAGGGCGTGGTCTCCTTCGGCCTCGCCAACGACGAGCTGCTCGGCCCTCCCGGGCGCTTCGTCGAGGCCTTCGACATCGCCCGCGACGCCGGGCTCCTGTCGACGCCCCATGCGGGCGAGCTCGACGGGCCCCACAGCGTGGTGGCCGCCCTCGAGCAGCTCGGAGCCGACCGCATCCAGCACGGGGTCCGCTCGGTCGAGCAGCCCGGCCTGCCGGAGCGCCTCGCCGACAAGGGCGTCTGCCTCGACGTGTGCCCGACCTCGAACGTGCTGCTGGCCGTCGTGCCGTCGCTGGAGCAGCACCCGTTGCCCCAGCTGCTGGAGGCCGGCGTGCGGGTGTCGATCAACGCCGACGACCCTCTGCTCTTCGGGCCCGGCCTGCTCGAGGAGTACGAGCTGTGCCGGGAGGCGTTCGACCTCGACGACCTCACGATGGCCCGCATCGCCGCCACCTCCATCTCGGCGAGCGGCGCGTGCCCGAACACCAAGGCCGAGGCGCTCAACGCCATCGACGAGTGGCTCGAGTCGGGGGTCGTGGCGGGCACCGCCTCGGAGGCCGGGTGAAGCCGGCGCCGTTCACCTACCTCGACCCGCCATCGCTCGACGAGGTGCTCGCCGCCCTGGCCGAGCACGGCGACGACGCCGCGGTGATCTCCGGTGGGCAGAGCCTGGTGCCGCTCATGAACCTGCGCCTCGCCCGCCCCGAGGTGGTGGTCGACCCCCGGCGGGTGCCGGGGCTGCGCGACATCACCGTCACGCCCGATGCCGTCGTGATCGGGGCGATGACCACCGCCACCGAGGTGCTCGAGCACGCCGAGGTCGGCCGCGTCCTGCCCGCGCTCGTCGAGGCCGTCGCCTGCATCGGCCACTCCCAGATCCGCAACCGCACCACGATCGGCGGCTCGGTGGCCCACGCCGACCCGTCCTCCGAGCTCCCCGCGGTGCTGGCCGGGGTCGAGGGCGAGATCGTCCTGCGGTCGACGACAGGCGAACGTCGGGTGAGCGCCGCCTCGTTCTTCGACGGCGCGTTCAGCACCACCCGACGAGCCGAGGAGCTCGTCACCGAGGTGCGCTTCCCCGTGCCGCCCGGCGCCTCGGCATGGGACGAGGTCGCCCGCCGGCCGGGGGACTTCGCCCTCGCCGGGCTGTTCGCCTCGCTGTCGACCGACGGCGGGCTCGTGCAGCGGGCGAGGCTGGCGTTCAGCGGGCTGGCCGACCGGCCCGTCCGCGCCGTCGCCGCCGAGGCGGCCCTGCTCGACCGCTCCCTCGACGGCGACGCCCTCGACGACTGCGTGGAGGCCCTGCTCTCCGAGATCACCCCCACCGACGACGGCCACGCCTCGGGCCGCCACCGCGCCGCGCTCGCCGCCACGCTGGTGCGCCGGGTGCTCCCCCGCCTCGCCCCCTGACCCTGACCCTCACCCGGCCCTCGCCCCCTCCCTCACCCGGCCCCCGCCCCCTCCCGAAGCAGAGCTGCACGCTGTGACCGAGCACCCCGAAACCACCCGAACCGTCACCATCCGAGTCGACGGCACCGAGCGCACCCTCGCCGTCGAGGGGCGCACGCTCCTCTCGGACGCACTGCGCCACGGGGCCGGGCTCACGGGCACCCACGTCGCCTGTGAGCAGGGTGCGTGCGGGGCCTGCACGGTGGTGCTCGACGGCCGGGCGGTCCGGTCGTGCCTCATGCTGGCGGTCCAGGCCGACGGCGCCGAGGTGGCGACGATCGAGGGCGTCGCGCCGGCGGGAGCGCTGCACGCGGTGCAGGAGGCGCTGCGCACCAACCACGGCCTCCAGTGCGGCTTCTGCACCCCGGGCATCGTGATGTCGCTGGTGGCCGCCACCCATGACGGCGTCGCCGTCGACGACGCCGTCGACGAGGTCCTCGGTGGCCACCTGTGCCGCTGCACCGGATACGTCAACATCCGGGCCGCGATCGTCGACGCGTGGTCGACCATGGAGCCCACCGACCCGAGCGCGGGGGTCGGCGCATGACGTGGGTCGGCCAGCGCCTCCCCCGCTTCGAGGACCCTCGGCTGCTCACGGGCCGGGGCCGGTTCACCGACGACATCGACCTGCCGGGGCTGCTGCACGCCGCCATCGTGCGGTCCCCGGTCGCCCACGGCACCCTCCTCGGGCTCGACACCACCGAGGTCGACGTGCCCGTCGCCGCGGTGCTCGGGCCGACCGAGCTGCTGGCGATGGCGAAGGGTCGCCTGCCGGTGGTGTGGCACATGCCGGGCGAGTTCCAGCACGACCGTCCGATCGTCGGCGACCGGGTGCGCTTCGTCGGCGAGCCGGTCGGCATCGTCGTGGCCGACGACCGCTACCGGGCCGAGGACGCCGTCGACCGCGTCCTGGTCGAGGTCGACGAGCTCCCCTCGGTGGTCGACGCCCGTGCCGCCCTCGAGCCGGGCGCTCCCCTGCTCTACGACGGCCGGTCCGACAACGTGATGTGCCGCTTCGACGTCGGCGACACCGCCGAGCACACCGACGCCGTGTTCGCCGCGGCCGACGAGGTGCTCTCGTTCCGCCTCGACATCGGCCGGGTCATGGGCGCCCCGATGGAGCCGAGGGGCATCATCGCCGCCCCGGACGCCGACGGCCGCCTCACGGTCTGGACCTCCAGCCAGGCCCCGCACGCCGTGCGCGACGGCATCGCCGAGATCACCGGCCTGCCCCAGCACCGCATCCGCGTGGTCGCCCCCGACGTCGGCGGAGGCTTCGGCCTGAAGGACCACCTCTACGAGGACGAGGTGATGGTCTGCCTCGCCGCCCTCCACCTGGGCCGCCCGGTGAAGTGGATCGAGGACCGCTACGAGACCCTCGTCGCCACCCACCAGGCGCGCGGCGAGACCGTCGACGTCGACGTGGCCTTCGACCGCGACGGCCGGCTGCGGGGGCTGCGGGCCCGAGCCGTGCGCAACGCCGGGGGCTACCTGTCCCACTTCGGCGGCGGACCGCTCTTCACCCTGGCCGGGATGCTGCCCGAGTCCTACACGTGGGACGCGGTGCGCACCGAGGGCACCGTCGTCGCCACCAACACCACCCCGACCGGCGCCTACCGGGGCTTCGGCCAGACCCAGGCCGTGTTCATCTGCGAGCGGTCGGTCGACCTGGTCGCCGGCCACCTCGGGCTCGACCCGGTCGAGATCCGGCGGGCCAACATGATCCGCCCCGAGCAGCAGCCCTACGCGACCCGCTGTGTGCCGGTCACCTACGACAACGGCGACTACGCCGCCGCCCTCGACCGCGCCGCCGAGATCGCCGCCGCCTGGCCCGAGCCCCCCGACGACGGCCGGCGTCGTGGCGTGGGCTACGCCAGCTACGTCCACATGGCCGGGGTGGGGCCGAGCCAGGGCAACCCCCACGTGGGCCTCGACGTGGGCTCGTGGGAGTCCGCCATCGCCCGCATGGAGCCCGACGGCACCGTACGGCTCTTCGTCGGCACCAGCCCCCAGGGCCAGGGCCACGCCACGACCTTCGTGCAGCTCGCCGCCGATCGACTCGGCATCGAGCCCGGCGACATCGAGCTCGTGCACTCCGACACCGACCGCAGCCCCTACTCGGCGTACGGCACCGCCGCCTCGCGGTCGATCGCGGTGGGCGGCGGCGCCGTGGTGGAGGCCACCTCGGCCCTCGCCGACCGGATCCGCAAGATCGCCGCCGAGCTGCTCGAGGCCGCCCCCGCCGACATCGTGCTCGCCGAGCGTCGGGCCACGGTCGCCGGCACCAACGTGTCAGTCACCATCGCCGACGTGGCCCGGCGGGCCTGGCAGGGCTGGGCGCTCCCCGAGGGCGAGGAGATGCCAGGGCTCGAGTCCCGGTTCGCCTACGACCCGAAGCAGTACACGTTCTCCTACGGCACCCACGTGTGCCGGGCCGCCGTCGACCCCGACACCGGCGTGGCCCAGATCGAGCACTACGGCGTCGTGCTCGACTGCGGCACGGTGGTCAACCCGACCATCGTCGAGGGCCAGGTGCACGGCGGTGTGGCCCAGGGCCTCGGTGCGGCGCTGCTCGAGCAGATCGTCGTCGATGACGACGCCCAGCCCCGCTCGACCACCCTGCTCGACTACCTCCTGCCGGTGTCGGCCAGCGTGCCCGACATCGAGGTCGTGCTCACCGAGACACCGTCGCCCTTCACCCCCGGTGGCATGAAGGGGATGGGCGAGGGTGGCACCAACGGCTCGTTCGCCTGCGTGGTCAACGCGGTGGCGGCCGCCCTGCCCGAGGTGGCCGCCGAGGTGACCGCCACGCCGCTGTCGGCCACCCGGTTGTGGGAGCTGCTCCACCCTGCACCATGAAGGTCGCCGCCGGGTGGTCGTAGGCCAACATGACCGCCCCCTGAACGGAAGGTGAGCACTTTCTGACAGGACCCGGTGCCAGGTCCTAACGTCGGTGCGCCCGCCGCCGCGAACCCGTCGCCGCGGCTCTCGTCCCGGAGGCGCACGTGCCGCTCGACCGCCGATCCTTCCTCACCCGTGGTGCCGTGGGCGCCACCGGGCTCGCCCTGCTCGGTGGTGGCGCCGGCACCCTGCTCGGTGCCTGTGGCAGCGACAACGACTCCAGCTCCGGCTCCGGTGGCAGCAGCGGCGACGGCGGGCTCGGCACCCTGAGCTACCAGCTCATGTGGATCAAGAACACCGAGTTCGCCGGCCAGTACGTCGCCGACACGAACGGCTACTACGAGGGCTTCGACAAGGTCGAGCTCATCGCCGGCGGGCCCACGGTCACCCAGGACGCCGTGGTCGAGGCCGGGAAGGCCAACATGGGCGTCTCCGACCCCAACGTCACCGCCGCGGCTATCCTGAAGGGCGCCGACCTGGTGATCGTCGGCGCGGTCTACCAGAAGAACCCCTTCGCCATCTGCAGCACCAAGGCCAAGCCGATCCCCAACCCGCAGGCGATGATCGGCAAGAAGATCGGCGTTCAGGCCACCAACGAGGTCATCTGGAACGCGTTCCTGAAGGCCAACGACCTGGTGGGCGCCGACATCACGAAGGTGCCGGTGCAGTTCGACCCGCAGCCGCTCATCAACGGCGAGGTCGACGGCTGGTTCTCCTACTTCACCAACGAGCCGAACACCCTGCGCATCCAGGGCGTCGAGCCCGAGGTGTTCCTCCTCGCCGACTACGGCTTCCCCATCACCGGCCAGAACCAGATCGTGAAGCGCTCGTTCCTCGAGAAGAACCGGGCCGCGGTCAAGGCCGCCCTGCTCGGCGACATCAAGGGCTGGCGCGGCGCCGTGGCCGACCCGCAGCTCCCGGTCGACCTCGTCATCAGCAACTACGGCAAGGACGAGGGCCTCGACCCGGCCAAGGAGCTCCTGCAGTCGAAGGACCAGAACACCCTGGTGCTCACCCCGGAGACCGCCACCAACGGCATCTGCACCATCTCCCCTGCGCTCCAGAAGCAGGTCATCGACGCGCTGGCGCTGGTCGACCTGAAGATCGACGCCGGCACCCTCTTCGACACGTCGGTCGTCGAGGAGATCTACGCCGAGAACCCGGACCTCAAGACGGCCCCGGCCTGAGCGCCCCCCCTCCGAGCAGCACCGACGTCCCCGGCCCCGGCCGGGGACGTCGCTGTTTTCACAGCCAGGTAACCCACGCCGCCGCCGGCCTGGCCAGACTCCGTCCATGACGTCCGCCACCGCCGACCACCTCCGCCGCCTCCCCAAGGTCGAGCTCCACTGCCACGTCGAGGGCGCCGCCCGGGCGGCCACGATCGCGGAGCTGGCGACGAAGAACGGCGTGGCCCTTCCCGTCGCCGATCCGGTCGATCTGTTCCGCTTCACCGACCTCAACCAGTTCCTCGGCATCTACGAGGTGGTGTGCCGGAGCATGGTCAGCGCCGACGACTTCCACCGCATCGCCTACGAGGCGTGCGAGGACGGCGTGGCCGCCGGCGTGCGGTACCGGGAGATGTTCTTCTCCCCCGGCTTCGCCCTGAAGCTCGGCGTGCCCATCGAGACGATCTGGGAGGGCCTCTCGGCGGGTGTCCGCGACGCCAACGCCGACCTCGACATCACCTGCCGACTGATCCTCGATGTCGACAAGCCCTCGGGCCCGGCCCACGCCGAGGAGATGGTCGCCTTCGCGGCCGGCTGCGACCGGGAGCTGCTGCTCGGCGTCGGCGGCGACTCCGTGGAGCGGGGCATCGACCACGCCGCCTTCGCCGCCGCCTTCACGGCCGCCGAGAAGGCCGGGCTCCACCGCACGCTGCACGCGGGCGAGGACGGCCCGGCCGACAACATCCGCATCGCGGTGGAGGTGCTGGGCGTCGAGCGCATCGACCACGGCTTCCGGCTCCTCGACGACCCTGACCTCACCGCCCGCGTGGTCGACAGCGGCATCCCGGTCACGGCCTGCCCGACCTCGAACCTCGTGATCGCCCACGTCATCGACGCAGTGTCCGAGCACCCCTTCGAGCGGCAGCGCAGCCGCGGGGTGCACATCACCCTCAACAGCGACGACCCCGGGATGATGATGTGGGACCTCGCCGACGAGTACGTCGCTGTCGCCGACGCCTTCGACTACGGGCTCGAGACGATGGAGCAGCTGGCTCTCGACGCCCTCGACGCGTCGTGGGCCCAGACCGGGGAGAAGGCGGCCCTGCGCAGCCGGCTGCTCACCGAGTTCGACGAGCTGCGCGCGGCCGAGGGGCTGCCCGCCCGGGGGTGACGCCGACGGCTAGCGTCCCGGCGTGCCCGAGTGGCTCTTCGAGCTCTTCAACCCCTGGACCACGCCGGCCGCGCTCGTCCTCGCCGTCACCGGTGTCGGCTGGCTGGTCGGCCTGCGCGGCCGTCGCCTGGCGGCGCTGGCAGCCGTCGTCGCCGCCGGGGTCGGGATCTGGCAGGGCTGGAAGATCGGGCCCCCGAGCGGCCTGCTCGACCTCCAGATCTACGTGGGCTCGGCCCGGGGCTGGCTCGAGGGCGGCTCGCTCTACGACTACCGCGACGGCGTCCACCACCTCGGCGCGACCTACCCGCCGATCGGGCCGATCTTCTTCGCCCTGTTCGAGCCCATGTCGGCGGAGTGTCGTGAGATCCTCTGGACCGCGCTGAGCCTCGTCGCCCTGGCCGCCACGACGTGGTTCGCCGCCGAGATCGCGGGCGTAGAGCGGGCGAGACGGGTCACCTGGTGCCTCTGGGCCTTCGCCGCGTCGGCGGTCACGATCCCGGTGTGGCTCACGTTGCGCCAGGGCCAGGTCAACATCGTGCTCTGGCTCCTCGTCGTCGCCGACGTGGCCCTCGTCGGTCGGCGGTCGCGTTGGAGCGGCATCGGCATCGGGGTGGCCACCGCCGTGAAGCTGGTCCCGGGCCTGTTCATCGTGTGGTTGCTGCTGGCCGGACGGCGCACCGCCGCCGGTCGGGCGGTGCTGGCCGCGGCGGCGGCCACGGCCCTCGGCTGGCTGCTCGCCCCCAGCGACTCCCGCCTCTACTGGACCGAGCTGATCTTCAACTCCGACCGCATCGGCCGGGTCGACGACAACGCCAACAACTCGCTGCTCGGCGTGGTGTCCCGCCTGGTCGAACCGGGGCACCTGCGCAGCGGTATGTGGCTCGTCGCCGCGGCCGCGGTGCTCGTGGTGGGGCTGTGGCGAGGCGTCCTCGCCGCACGACGCGACGACCTCCTGGCCGCGACCGCCATCGTCGGCTGCGCCGGCGCGCTGGTCAGCCCCATCTCGTGGACCCACCACCTCGGGTTCGCGGTGCTGGCGCTCGCCGCCTTCACCGCCCGTCGGCCGAAGCCCTGGGCCGTCGTCGCCCTGGTGGCTGCATGGCTCGTGCTGGTGAGCCCCGGTGGCCACGGCAACGAGGTGAGCACGTCGTCGATCCGGGCACTCGTGCTGCTGGCGATCGTGGTCGCCCTGCCGATCGTGCCCGGCCGCTCGGGCCGGGGTCGCTCGCCCGCGGCGGGCGACGCGACGCAGGCGTCAGACGGCGACGACGCCGAGGACGCGGTCGACGAAGTCCCGGGACCCGTCCTCTAGACGGTTGCGGCGGATGGTCATGCCGCCGATGACGTCGGCGCCCCGCTCGGCCATGAGGTCGGTCAGCTTGTCGAGCGTCTTGCCGGGGTCGATGGCGAAGGTGCAGAACACCGCGCACTTCTTGCCGTTGAGCAGGGGCAGCAGCGACAGCCGGCCCGCCTTGGCCGGCTTCTGGGCGAAGAAGAAGAGCCCGTCGGTCCAGCTGCCCACGATGACCAGGTCGGCGTCGGCGACGGCCTGGAAGTTCACCTGGGTGGTGGGGAACACCGTGGTGCTCACGCCCGCCTCGACCAGGTGCTGGCCGATGAGCTCGGCCGCCTGCGCGGTGTTGCCGGTGAGGCTCTCGTAGATCACGACGGCACGCATCGCCGCAGCTCCTTGGGGTCGGGTGGAACCGGACGATCGTATCGCGCCGGATCCCCCACGCCGGGCGATCACCCGCCCGGCTGTCGGTCCCCGACCTGGCCGGTCGGGTCTGCCACGCTGATCCGCGATGGTGTTGCTGACCGCTCTCCCGTGGTGGGTGATCCTGCCGCTCTCGCTGGTGATCGTCTTCGCCATCACCCTCGGCGCCCGGAAGGCCCTGACCCACTTCTTCGGGTCCGACTCGGGGTCGGCCGTCACCACGGCCGGGCCCCTGATGACCGGCTTCGGTGCCCTCTTCGCCTTCCTCTCGGCGTTCGTGATCGCCACCGAGTGGTCGACCCAGTCGACCGCCGACGCCGCGGTGGCACGCGAGGCCGCGGCCAGCGCCCGGCTGGCCTGGGCCTCCACCGCCGCCGGCATCGACACCACCGCGGTGCAGGGGCAGCTCGACGACTACCTGGGCCAGACGATCGTGGTCGAGTGGCCGGAGATGGCCGACGGCACGCCGATCGCCGCCACCGACAACGACCAGTGGCGGGCCCTCGAGCAGACGACCCGCACCCAGGCCGGGCGCACCGGCGTCACGGCACCGGCGACCTCGGAGATGCTGTCGGCGCTCGACGACGTGGCCTCGGCCCGCCGGGAGCGCCTCGACCTGGCCTCGAGGGCGCTGCCCATCCCGCTGTTCGTGATCCTCGGCCTCTCGGGCCTGGCGCTGTGCGTGAACGCGGCCGTGCTGACGATCCCGCACTCGCCGCGCACCACCGTCGTGGTCGCCACCATCATCACCGTCGTGGCTCTCGACCTCGGCCTGGTGCTGGTGCTCGGGGGGCCGTTCCGGGGCACGTTGACGTCGTCGCCCGTGCTCCTCGAGGGCGTGCAGGCCGGCATCCAGTCCGGCTTCTTCCAGCTCTGACGCCCCGGAGCGCCGCCATCGCGCTAGCGCCGATCCATCCTCTGGCTCAGTACGTCACGAAAGGCGTGACGTACTGAGCCAGGGTCGTCCTTGGCCCGGGTTGATATTCCGCAATGTGGGAATAGTTGCGCCATCGCGGGCATGCCTCTAAACATGATCACTCCGGTCGTGAATTCCGAAAGGCGTGGCAGGTGTCCAACCCCCGTTCCCGTACCCGTTCCGGCGTCGCCGTCCTCCTGGCGATGCTCTCCGCTCTCGGCCTCCTGCTGGCCGCCTGCGGGAGCTCCTCGTCGTCGAGCGGCTCCACCGACACCACCGTCGCCGTCGCCGAGCTGCCGACCAGCGACCCGGTCACGGTCCGCCTCGGCTACTTCCCGAACGTGACCCACGCCCCCGCTCTGGTCGGTGTGCAGGAGGGCCTGTTCACCGCCGAGCTCGATCCGCTCGGCGCCAAGCTCGAGACCAAGACCTTCAACGCCGGCCCCGAGGCCACCGAGGCGCTGTTCGCCGACGCCCTCGACATCACCTACATCGGCCCGAACCCGTCGGTGAACGCCTACCAGAAGTCCAACGGCGAGGCCGTGCGCATCATCGCCGGCTCCACCTCCGGCGGCGCCAAGTTCGTCGTGAAGCCGGAGATCAACTCCGCCGCCGACCTCAAGGGCAAGACGGTCTCGTCGCCCCAGCTCGGCAACACCCAGGACGTCGCCCTGCGCACCTGGCTCGCCGAGCAGGGCCTCACCACCGACACCACCGGTGGCGGCGACGTGTCGATCAAGCCGCAGGCCAACGCCGACACCCTGACCGCCTTCCAGAGCGGCGACATCGTGGGCGCCTGGGTGCCCACCCCCTGGGACACCCGCCTGGTCGAGGAGGGCGGCGGCAAGGTCCTCGTCGACGAGGCAACGCTGTGGCCCGACGGCCAGTTCGCCACCACCGAGGTCCTCGTGCGCACCAAGTTCCTCGAGGAGCACCCCGCGGCGGTCGCCGCCGTGCTGCGCGGCCACATCGCGTCGATCGCCGCAATCGAGGCCGATCCCGCCGCCGCCCAGAAGGCAGCCAACACCGAGATCGAGGCCGTCACCGGCAAGCCGCTGAAGGAGTCGCTCATCGCCGCCTCCTTCCAGGAGCTGAAGTTCACCTTCGACCCGCTCGCCCTCACGGTGAAGAAGTCGGCCGACGACGCCGTGACCCTGGGGCTCACCAAGGAGTACGACATCACCGGGCTGTTCCAGCTCGGCCTGCTGAACCAGATCCTCCAGAGCGACGGGAAGGCGACGGTGCCAGGCTTGTGACCACTGTGTCCGAACCATTCCAGGAGACCAGCTCTTCCGGCGGATCCCCCGCATCCGGCCCCGGCACCACAGGTGCCGGGGCGATCCGCGTCCAGGGCGTCTCCAAGGCCTTCGGCCGGGGAGAGGGCGCCGTCATCGCTCTCGACCGCATCTCCCTCGAGGTGCCCACCGGCGGATTCGTCGCCCTCGTGGGCGCCAGCGGCTGCGGCAAGTCCACGCTGCTGAACCTGCTGGCCGACCTCGACACCCCCACCCGGGGGGAGGTCGCGGTGACCGGCCGCAGCGCCCTCATGTTCCAGGAGGCGGCGCTGTTCCCGTGGCTCACGGTGGCCCAGAACGTGTCGCTCGCCCTCAAGCTGCGCAAGGTGCCCAAGCGTGAGCGCCCGGCGATCGTCGAGGACCTCCTGGAGACCGTCCACCTCAACGACTTCGCCGACAAGCAGCCCCACGAGCTCTCCGGCGGCATGCGCCAGCGGGTCGCCATCGCCCGGGCCTTCGCCCAGCAGGCCGACATCCTGCTCATGGACGAGCCCTTCGGCGCCCTCGACGCCATGACCCGCGACCTGCTCCACGACGAGCTCGAGCGCCTCTGGGTCGAGCGGGCCTTCACCTGCCTGTTCGTCACCCACAACGTCCGTGAGGCCGTGCGCCTGGCCAACCGGGTGGAGGTGCTCTCGAGCCGCCCGGGCCGCGTCGTGGCCGGCTTCGACGTCCCCTTCGACCGCCCCCGCCGCATCGAGGACCGCGACGTGTCCGCCCTCGCCGGTGAGATCACCGCCCGCCTGCGAGAAGAGGTGCGCCGCCATGCCACCGATCACTGACGAGAACGAGCGCGAGCTCGACGAGGAGCTCTCCGGCCTCGACGCCCTCGAGCTGGCCCCCGCACCCCGGGCCGAGTGGGCCACCCGCCTCTGGTCGGCCACCTGGCCCAAGGTCGCGGCCGTCGCGCTCGCCCTGCTGCTGTGGCAGATCGTGGTGTGGTCGGGCTGGAAGAAGCCCTACCAGCTGCCGCCGCCCGGTCCCGTCTTCCGCACCCTGTGGGAGGGCATCCAGGACGGCAGCATCACCAAGGGCGTCTGGCTCACCCTGAAGCGGGCGCTCGCCGGCTACGGGCTGGCTCTCGTGATCGGGGTCGTGATCGGCATGCTCGTCGCCCGCAGCCGCATCCTGCGTTCTGCGGTCGGCTCGATGATCACCGGCCTGCAGACCATGCCGTCGATCGCCTGGTTCCCGCTCGCCATCCTGCTGTTCGGGCTCAACGAGACGGCCATCCTGTTCGTGGTCATCCTCGGCGCGGCCCCGGCCATCGCCAACGGGCTCATCGCCGGCATCGACAACGTGCCGCCGATCCTCGTCCGAGCCGGTCGGGTGCTGGGGGCGAAGGGCACCAACCTCTGGCGCCACGTGATCCTCCCCGCGTCACTGCCGACCTTCGCCGGCGGCCTCAAGCAGGGCTGGGCCTTCGCCTGGCGCTCGCTGCTGGCCGGCGAGCTGCTCGTCATCATCAAGGGCACGCCGTCGCTCGGGGCCCAGCTCCAGAACGCACGCGACGTCAGCGACGTCGAATGGCTGCTGTCGGTGATGATCGTCATCCTCGTGATCGGCATCCTCGCTGACTCGCTCGTCTTCGGGCGGATCGAGCGCAGCGTGCGCAAGCGCTTCGGCCTCGCCGACCCGGCCGGTTCGTAGGGGCACCGGGCCCGGCGGTACCGTTCGCCCCATGCCGGAGTTCGCGTATCAGGACCTGCTCCCCCTCGGCGCCGACGAGACGCCGTACCGCCTCCTCACCACCGAGGGGGTGTCCACCGTCGAGACGGAGGTGGGCACCTTCCTCAGGGTCGAGCCCGAGGCCCTGAGCCTCCTCGCCCGGGAGGCCATGTTCGAGATCGCCCACTTCCTGCGGCCGGGCCACCTGGCCCAGCTGAAGGGCATCCTCGACGACCCCGAGGCCTCCGGCAACGACCGCTTCGTCGCCCTCGACCTGCTGCAGAACGCCAACATCGCCGCCGGCGGCATCCTCCCCTCCTGCCAGGACACCGGCACCGCGCTGGTGAAGGGCAAGAAGGGCCAGTTCGTCCTCACCAGCGGCGCCGACGAGGCCGCCCTGGCCCGGGGCATCTACGACACCTACCTGAGCGACAACCTGCGCTACTCGCAGATGGCGCCGCTCGACATGTACCGCGAGGTCAACACCGGCACGAACCTGCCGGCCGAGATCGAGATCAACGCCGTCGACGGCAGCGCCTACAAGTTCCTGTTCATGGCCAAGGGCGGTGGCTCGGCCAACAAGAGCTACCTGTTCCAGGAGACCAAGGCGCTGCTGAACCCGTCGAGCCTGCTCGACTTCGTCGCCCAGAAGATGGACCTCCTCGGCACCTCCGCCTGCCCGCCGTACCACCTGGCCCTCGTGGTCGGTGGCACGTCGGCCGAGTTCGCCCTCAAGACGGCGAAGCTGGCCTCGGCCCGGTTCCTCGACTCGCTGCCCCTCGAGGGCAACGAGCTCGGTCGGGGCTTCCGCGACGTCGAGCTCGAGAACGCCATCCTGAAGGTGTCGCAGGAGTCGGGCCTCGGCGCCCAGTTCGGCGGCAAGTACTTCTGCCACGACGTGCGCGTGATCCGCCTCCCCCGCCACGGCGCCTCCTGCCCGGTCGCCATCGCCGTGTCGTGCTCGGCCGACCGCCAGGCGCTGGGCAAGATCACCGCCGAGGGCGTGTTCCTCGAGCAGCTCGAGCACGACCCCGCCCACTACCTCCCCGAGGTCACCGACGACCACCTCGACGACGACGTGGTGCGCATCGACCTCAACCGGCCCATGGACGAGATCCGGGCCACCCTCTCGCAGCTGCCGGTGAAGACCCGGGTGTCGCTCAACGGACCGGTGATCGTCGCCCGCGACATCGCCCACGCCAAGCTCAAGGAGCGCATCGACGCCGGCGAGGGGCTGCCGCAGTACATGAAGGACCACGCGGTCTACTACGCGGGCCCGGCGAAGACCCCGGAGGGCATGGCCTCGGGCTCGTTCGGCCCCACCACCGCCGGGCGCATGGACTCCTACGTCGACCTGTTCCAACAGCACGGCGGCAGCTACGTCATGCTGGCCAAGGGCAACCGCTCCCGGGCCGTCACCGAGGCCTGCGCCCGCCACGGCGGCTTCTACCTCGGCTCCATCGGCGGCCCCGCCGCCCGCCTGGCCCAGGACTGCATCACCTCCGTCGAGGTGCTCGAGTACCCGGAGCTCGGCATGGAGGCCGTCTGGAAGATCGAGGTCCGTGACTTCCCGGCCTTCGTGGTGGTCGACGACAAGGGCAACGACTTCTTCGAAGAGGTCGCCAGGAGCCGTCCCGTCACCCTGCGCTGACCTCACGACACGCGCCGTGCCCACCGGGCACCCCGCGTCAGGGACCCGACACGAAGAAGTTCGCGGAACCGGTGGCGCGCCCCGCGCCACTGGGGCACAGTGGGCGTACCCAAGGTCCGCCCCAGGCTGGAACAGGTGGGCGGACCCCGGCCCCGGAGGTACGCCCATGGGAGCACGGCATCGTGGCCAGCGTCGCGACGGACGGGTCATCCCCGCTCGCGACATGCGTCAGGTGGAGCACCGAAAGGTCCGCCACCAGGCCACGCTCCAGCTGCGCGAAGCCGTCTACGGCGTCGATCCTGACGGTCTCGTGATCGCTCAGGACGTGCGTCGACACGGCTACGGGGAGGTCGGGGAACGCCCCGAGCCCCGAACCGGCTCGCGTCAGGTCAAGCACTGGAAGACGCCGTTCTGGAAGCGCCGCACCTCGTTGCGGGCCCAGCGCTGGACCCTGGCCACCACCGATCTCGATCTCTGATCGGGGACAGCTGACCGGAGGTCCGTGGGTCGTCGCTCGGCGCCCCACCGACCGCCCGGGAGCGCGCCTGAGGCAGTCGCCCGCAGAAGTAGGCCATTCGGCCTAAGGGTTCGCCCCTCAGCGGCCGACAACCTCAGGTGATGTTCCTCTCCCGCAGCAAGGGGCTCGGTCACCGCGCCCTGGTCGCCGTCGCCCTCGTGGCCGCTCTGGCGACACCCGCGCTCGATCTCGCGAGCCCGGCCGCTGCCGATCCGTCGAAGCAGGTCGCATCGGCCGTCGACGCCTACCAGTCGACCCGCACCGAGCTCGCCGCGGCCGAGGCCACGCTCCGCGACGCCGAACGCGCGCGCGACGACGCCCGGTCCACCCTCGACCGGGCCACCGCGGCCCGCACCGCGGCCGACGCCCGCCTCGCCGAGCAACGGGCCCGCTACGCCACCCTCAGCGCCGAGTACTACGTGCGCCAGGGTGCCGACGACGAGGTCCTCAACGGCTCGATGTACCTCGCCCTGTCGGGGCGGCGTCAGATCCTCGACCGAGCCAAGGACCGCCAGCGCGAGACCGCGAAGGCCGAGCGGGACGCGGCCAAGGCGCTCGACGAGCGCCAGGACGACCTCGACCACGCGTCGAAGGACCACGACGAGGCCCTCGCCGCAGCCGACGAGGCAGGGACGACGGCCGACCAGGCCATCGCCGACACAGGCGCCCGTGACCTGCCGGCCGTGGCCTACATCGCGTACCGCGATGCCGCCGCTGCCGCCGACCAGGCCCACTCCGAGTGCCGCCTCTCCGCCGCCGTGCTCGCCGGCATCGGCCGCATCGGCTCCGGCCACGGCCGCAGCCAGGGCGCGTCGATCGACCACCTGGGCCGGGTGCAGCCCGAGCTGCGGGGCGTGCGCGGGGCCAAGGCCCCGGACACCGACCAGGGCACCGTGGACGGCGACGACACGGCCGACGTCGCCGTCGGGCCCATGCAGGTCTCCACCGCCACCTGGACCGCGTTCGCGACCGACGGTGACGGTGACGGCACCTCCTCCCCCGACGACCTCTTCGACGCCGCCCGCACCACGGCCGAGTCGCTCTGCGCGCCGAACGCCCGGCTCGACACCTTCGCCCCCCTCGACCGGGCCGTGGGCGCCCTGCTCGGCGAGGGCCAGCAGTCGACCGTCGCCCTGGGCACTGCCCGCCGCTACGCCCGCACCGACGACCTCGACATGGGCAGGGTCCCCGACGACCCCCGTGCAGGCGTCGGCGACGGAAGCCCGCAGTTCGACACGAGCGACACCAACCTCGCCCCCGGTGACGTGCTCGGCATGATCGACTGGGCGATGGGCCGCCTCGGCACCCCCTACTCCCAGTGCCTCGGCGTCGAGGCACGACCGCAGGACCCGGAGTGCCCCATGGGAACCAACCGCTTCGGGTCCGGCTTCTTCGACTGCTCGGGCTTCGTGAGCAGCGCCTACCGCCGCATCGGTATCGGGGTCCCCGCCACCACCTACGCCATGGAGGCGAACCCCTCCTTCATGGCCACCCAGGTCGCCGACCACATCGATCTGGCGGTGATGGAGCCCGGCGACGTCTTCCTGATGGACGGGCACACCGGTCTCTATGTGGGCGGCGGGATGATCATCCACGCCATCGGGGTGGGCCTCACCTACGAACGGGTGCCCGGTTGGGTCGCCAACGGCACCTTCGCCGTGCTGCGCCCGCTCGCGCTGCGCTGAGCCGCCTGCACCTCCCGCCACGGCCGTCCGCAATATCCTCGGGACATGGCGAGCGACGGATCCGACGCGGGGGCGACCGACCCCGAGTGGTTCGCGCAGATCGCCGAGCGCACGATGGACGGCCTCTCCATCGTGGAGGCCGTCACCGACGAGCAGGGCGAGATCGTCGACTTCGTGTTCCGCTTCTCCAACCTGCAGGCGGTGGAGCTGCTGAGACGGCCCCGGTCGGCGCTGGTGGGCCGCAGCGTGATCGAGGTGTTCGGCGCCGAGCAGGCGGCTGACCTGGTCGCGCACTGGACCCTCGCCATGACCACCGGCGAGCTCCTGGTCGAGGAGATCCAGGTCGCGACGGCCTTCAGCTCACCGCGGTGGCTGCGCCAGCAGGTGCTCCCCCTCGACGGGGCGGTGGCGGTGTTCTCCCACGACATCAGCGCCCGGCGCGCCGCCGAGGTGCGCCTGCACCTCGCCGAGGCCGACGCCCAGCGGGCTCGGCGCCTCGCCGAGCAGGCCGACCGGGCCAAGACCCTCTTCCTGTCCCAGGTCGCCCACGACCTGCGCACGCCGCTGAACGCGCTCGAGGGGTTCGCCGAACTGCTCGACGCCGACGAGCTCCCGGCCGAGCAGGCCGACGCCGTGCGCCACGTGCGGATCGCGGCCGCCGAGGTGCGGCGCATGGTCGACCAGCTGCTCGACCTGGCCCACGACCTCGCGGCCGAGCCCTCCTAGCGACGAGACGCCACCCGTCCCGGGGCTCCCCGGACCGGGCCGACGGTCACGACCGCGGGGCGGGGCTCCAGGGCTTGTCGCGGAACTGGTCGCGCAGGTCGGTCTTGAGGATCTTGCCCAGGGTGTTGTTGCGGGGCAGGGCCTCGACGACCTCGAGCTGCTCGGGGATCTTCTGGACCATGAGCTCGTGGTCCTTGAGGTAGGTGACCATCTCGGCGAACTCCAGCGGCTCGGCGCCCGTGGCGGTCTCGACGACCGCGCAGACCCGCTCGCCCCGCTCGCGGTCGGGGAGGCCGATCACGGCCACGTCGCCCACCTTGGGGTGCTGGTAGAGGAGGTCCTCGATCTCCTTGGCCGAGATGTTCTCGCCCTTGCGGATGATGACGTCCTTGAGGCGGCCGGTGAGCACGACGTGCCCGTCGGGGTCGAGGTGGCCGAGGTCGCCGGTGCGGAACCAGCCGTCGCCGTCGAAGGCGTCGGCGTCGAGCGTGGGGTCGGTGTAGCCCTTGAACACCATGGGGCCCTTCACCCGCACCTCACCGTCGGTGCCCTGCGGGGCGACGTCGCCCTCGAGGGTGACGATGCGGATCGAGATGCCCGTGACGGGCGGCCCGTCGGTGTACATGAGCTGGGCCTCGGTGTCGTCGGGGCCGCCCTGGGCGATCATCGGGCACTCGGTCATGCCGTACCCGTGGCACACCGGGATGCCCATCTCCTCCTTGACCTCCGTGTACATCTCCGGGGGCTTCGGAGCGCCGCCACCCGAGAGCAGGCGCAGCGACGGGATGATCGGGGTGCCGGGCTGCGTGCGCTGCTTGGCCAGGTACATCTGGTAGAACGCGGGCCCGCCGCCGGCCATGGTGGCGCCCTTGCGGGAGAACAGCTCGACGGCCTCGTCGAGCTTGAACGCCTCGACCAGCACCGCGCCGCACCCACGGTAGAGCAGGGTCATGAGGTAGTCGGGGCCGGCGATGTGGGAGTACGGGAAGGCGATCGAGCCGATGTCGTCGGCGCTGAGCTTCACCGCGTCGGCCAGGCCGAGGCCGCCCGCCATCAGGGTGCCGTCGCTGTGCTGCACGCCCTTCGGGGCCGAGGTGGTGCCGGAGGTGTAGTAGATCCAGCGGACCTCGTCACCGTCGGTGGGGGCCGGCGGGAGGGTCGACGGGTCGCCCTCGGGCAGCGAGTCGTAGGTGACGAGCACGGTCGGATCGATGCCGTGCTCGGCCTTGATGCGGTCGGCCATGGCCACGAAGTCGAAGCCGTTCCACTCGCCGGGCACGCAGAAGAACTCGGCACCGACCTGCGACACGACGAACCCGACCTCGCGGTCGCGGTAGAGCGGGAGGATCGGGTTCTGCACCGCACCGAGGCGGGCCAGCGCGAGCGACAGCACCACCGTCTCGATGCGGGTCGGGAGCTGCCAGGTGACCCGGGTGCCATGGACGACACCGAGGTCGTGGAGCCCGGCGGCCACCCGCTCGGCGCGGTCGCGCAGCTCGGCGAAGGTGATCTCACGATCGTCACCGTCGTAGAGCACGACCACGTCGGGCGACGCCGCGGCCCTCGCCTCGACCAGTGCCCACATCGTCGTCGCCTGCTCTACCGAACCTGCTGAACCCACGCTCGACTCCCCTGTTCGATCGGACGACACATCATGCCGTGCCGGGCAGCGCCACGCCGCACCGAGCGCGGTGCCAGACTGCGACCCATGGGGGAAACGATGAAGGCCTACCGGATCGTCGAGTGGCAGCACGCACCCGAGCTCACCGAAGCGGCGGTGCCCGAGCCGGGCCCCGGCCAGGTCGTGGTGGAGGTGGCGGGCAACGGCCTGTGCCACTCCGACATCGGCATGGCCCAGATGCCCGGCGAGATCGGGGAGGCCGTCGGCTGGAAGGTGCCGTTCACCCTCGGCCACGAGGTCGGCGGCCGGGTGGCGGTGCTCGGCCCGGGCGTCACCGGCTTCGCCGAGGGCGACGCGGTCGCGGTGATCTCGCCCCGGTCGTGTGGCCACTGCAGCTGGTGTGCCCGCGGGGAGGACAACAACTGCGCCGATTCCTTCGCCGGCCGGGGCTACGGCATGGACGGCGGGCTGGCCCGCTACATGCTCGTGCACAGCACCCGTGAGCTGGTGCGGCTGAACGGGCTCGACCCGGTGGTGGCCGGGCCCCTCACCGACGCCGGGGCCACCAGCTACCACGCCGTTCGTCGGGCCCTGCACCGCATCCACCCCGGCGGCACCACCGTGGTGATCGGTGCCGGCGGCCTCGGCAGCTACGCCATCCAGTACCTGGGGCTGCTCACCGGCACGCGGGTGATCGCCGTCGACGTCGTGCCGGCCCGGCTGGCCTACGCCACCGAGCTCGGCGCCCACGTCACCATGGAGGGCACCACCCCCGACACCGCGGGCGACATCCTGGCGCTGACGGGCGGCGAGGGCGCCGACGCGGTGTTCGACTTCGTCGGCATCGACCCCACCATCGCCACGTCGCTGCAGATCACCCGTCGGGGCGGCGCCTACGCGCTGGTCGGGGCGGGCATGGGCCAGATCCAGGGCACGCTGATGAACCTGCTGCCCAAGGACGGTGAGGTGTTCACCTTCCAGGCGCCCACCATCGCCGACACCCTCGATGTGTTCGCCCTCGCCGATGCCGGCCGCATCCGCGTCGACGTCGACGTGTTCCCCCTCGATCAGGTCGCCGAGGCCTACGAGGCCATGGAGGCCGGCACCCTGCGCGGCCGCGCGGTCGTCACCCCCGACTGACCCACCCACCGGTGGCTCGTTTCAGCACGCTGGAGCGTGCCCGAACGAGCCAGTGACCACCACCGGTGGCTCGTCTCAGCACGCTGGAGCGTGCCCGAACGAGCCACCGGAGCAGGGTCAGGTGCCGTCGGTGGACTGGTACGGGGTCGACTGGAGGTCGTCGACGAGGCGGAGCAGGAGCCGGCCGAGCTCTTCGCGCTCGTCGTCGGTCCAGTCGGCCAGGGCCCGGGAGAGCTGGGCGTTGCGCACCCGCTCGAAGCGTCGGGCGGTCTCTCGGCCCTCCGGGGTGGCCACGACCAGCACGATGCTGCCGTGTTGGGGGCTCTCGCGCCGCTCGACCAGGCCGGCGTCGACCAGCACCTTCACCTGGCGGCTCACCGCACCGGCGTCCATGCGCGCCGCCCGGGCGAGGTCGCCGACGGGCAGAGGATCGCGGTCGCCGAGCGCCCGCAGGACGTTCATCGCCTGCTCGGGCAGGGTGACGCGGGCGGCGCTGGCCATGCCCGCGTGCACCCGACGGCTCGACAGCAACCGCCCCAGCCGGGTGAGGCCGAGGCGGACCTCCCCCAGCTGGTCGTCGGCGAGCGTGCTGCTCGCCGTGCTCGCCGATCGACCGGCCGGGGGTGTCACGTCAGGACCTCAGGCCCGCTGGAAGGCGGGGCTCTGGTGGTCGGGGACCTCGGTCAG
Source organism: Acidimicrobiales bacterium (assembly GCA_965279255.1). Taxonomy (GTDB): domain Bacteria; phylum Actinomycetota; class Acidimicrobiia; order Acidimicrobiales; family Acidimicrobilacustridaceae; genus CAMFLJ01. The sequence goes on along the minus strand of OZ257146.1, from coordinate 1,257,249 downwards.
CGGCGTGGCGATCTCCTCGACGGTCGGGCCGATGCGATCGGCGATGACCTGGAGCTTGTCGAGGTCGAAGCCGTAGACCGCCGCGGCGTTCTCCGACAGCACCTTCTTGAGATCGGCCTCGCTCCACCCGGCGAACGAGTGGCGCAGGGACTCACGGCTGAGCGGCGAGCACGCCTCGTTGTGGGGGTAGTCCGAGCCCCACATGACCTTGTCGATACCGATGTCGTGGAAGGTGGCGACCTCGGACGGCGGCGGGAAGCTGGCGCCGATGAAGCAGTTGCGACGGAAGTAGTCGCTCGGCTTGTGGGGCAGGGCGCCGGACTCCGGGGAGCCGATCTCGCCGATGCGGCCCCGGACGATCGAGTTGTGGATGTCGTCCATGCGGGTGAGGGCGGGCGGCACCCACGACGAGCCCTGCTCGGTCATGACGAACTTGAGGCCGGGGAAGCGATCGAAGACACCCGACATGATCAGGTGCCACAGCGCCCGGTTGGCCCACCAGCCCGACTCGAGCACGAACATCGTCATCGACGACGGGTGCTTCCCGAAGTTGGGGATGCCGCTGCCACCGGCGTGGTGGGTGATGGACATGTCGGTGTCCTGGCAGGCGGCCCAGAAGGGGTCGTAGATCTGCGAGAAGAGCGGGTCGATCCAGGGGGTGTCGGGCGAGACGCCGGGCAGGAGGATGCCGGAGAGGCCCTGCTCCTTGGCCCAGTACACGTCCTTCACGGCCTCGTCGACGTCGTTGAGGGCGACCTGGGCCAGACCGGCCCGGCGCTCGGGCGCCTCGGCGACGAAGTCGACCAGCCACCGGTTGTGGGCCCGCAACCCGGCGAGGCGGCGGGGGAACTCCTCGGGGGTCGGGGCCGGAGCGATCACGACACCCGTCGGGAAGAACGGCGGCACCGTGTTCGGGAAGAGCACCTCGGCGGCGACGCCCTCCGCGTCGAGGTCGCCGTTGCGGCGCTCGGTGTCCCAGTTGCGGGTACGGCCGTCGTCCTGGAGGTCACGGAACGGGTTCTTGTACCCGCCGCGCCAGGCGTCGAACTCGTCGCGCCAGGCCGGGTCGAGGTACTCGCGGTACTGCGCGTGGTTGCCGCCGGCGTGGCCGTCGGACGAGATCACGATGTAGCGGTCGGTGGGCGCCATGGGTGCTCCTGTCGAGGGTGTGCCGGATCTCCCCGACCCGGTCTTGCGAGAGTACAGACCGAGTCATGACCCAGTCAACAGTGGAAGCAGGGCCGAAGGTCACCTTCTCCACCGTCGAGGATCGCCCGCACCCCGTTCCGGTGGAGGTCTGCCCCCCAATTCGGGGGGTGGATCTCCACCGGAACGGCGGTCAGGGACGCGGGTGGAAGTACGGCAGGGCGATGCCGCCCGGGTGGGCGAAGAACTCCACCTCGACCGGCATGCCGATGTGCACCACGTCGTGCTCGCACCCGACGAGGTCGGCCAGCACGTGCCAGCCCTCCTCCATCGCGACGATCACCGGCGCGTAGGGCACCTCGAAGGCGGGGCTCTGGGGCCGCCACACCGTGGTCCAGCTGTAGACCTCGCCGCGGCCGGAGCTGACCTCCCAGGCGAGATCGCCGGAGGTGCACACCGCGCACATCACCGCGGGCGTGTGGGTCGCTCCCCCACAGGCACCGCAGCGCTGGAAGCGCAGCTCACCGGCCGCGCAGCCCGCCCAGTACGGGGCCGAGAGCGGGCCCGGGACCGGCAGGGGGATGTCGCCGGACTGGGGCTTCAGCAGCGTCACGGTCGCTCCTTCCCGAGCAGCACCACATCGGTGAACAGCGCACCCGAGCCGCCGCCGGTGCACATGGCGACCTCGGCCCCCTCGACCTGCATCGAGGCACACTCGCCCCGCAGCTGCTCGACCCCGCGGAGGACCCGCTGGAGCAGCTGCACCGCGGCGCCGCCGTGGCTGAACGACATCGTGCCGCCGTCGGTGGTGACCGGCGTGGCCCCGCCGGGCTCGATGGCACCGGAGGTGACGTAGTCGCCGCCCTCCCCCGGGCCGCAGAAGCCGTAGGCCTCGAACTGGCGGATGATCTCGAACGAGAACGGGTCGTAGAACTCGCACACGTCGACGTCGCCCGGGCCGAGGCCGGCGGCGGCGAAGGCCTCCTCGGCCGCCCGGCGACCGACGTTGCCCGCCACGAGGTCGGCCCGTTGGTGCCCGCCCATGTCCCAGACGGGTGGGTGCTGGTAGGCGGGGCCGTAGTAGTCGGTGCCGCCTCCGAGCACGTACACCGGCCGCTGGGGCAGGTCGTCGGCCCGGTCGGCGCGGGTGAGCACCACTGCCGCGCCGCCCTCGGAGGTCATGGCGCACTCGAGCAGGTGGAACGGATCGGCCACCATCCGCGACGCCAGCACGTCGGCCGCGGTGAAGGGCCCCCGCCCGCCGTAGACCGCATCGGGGTGGGCGTGGCCGTTGTTGCGCACCACGGCGGCGGCGTGGGCCATCTGCTCGGGGGTGGTGCCGTAGGTGTGCATGTGGCGCCGGGCCATGAGGGCGAACTCGGCGGCGGTGTACATGCCGTAGCAGGCGACGAACTCGTTGGTCGGCCTGGTCCACGGCGCCGTCGACGACCGCTGGGTGTAGGAGCCGGCGCCGCCGGTGGCGAACAGCACGGTGGTGGCCTGACCCGACGCGATGGCCATGACCCCTTCCAGCAGCGCGGGGATGCCCAGCGGGTTCATCGAGCGCCACATCGGGCCGTTGCGGGTCTGGTAGAGGAAGTCGCTGCCGTACGGCCCGACCACGCCGTCGATGTCACGGGGCTCGAGCCCGGCGTCGGCGATGGCGCCCAGCGCCGCCTCCATCGTGATGGTGCGGTCGTCGTGCCCTTCGAGCACTCGGGCCTGCCGGGTGTTGTGGATGCCCACGATGGCCACGTCGTGGAACGGATGCTGCGCCATGGGCGGCACCGACCTCCTTCGTCGAGGCGCGCCACGCGGCGTTCCCCCTCCCACCTTCCTAGCATCGACCCGTGACCTCCGATCCCCGCGTCCTCCCCATCACCGTCAGCGCCGCCGACGGCACCGAGCTCGACGGCGAGCTGTGGCTCCCGGCCGGGTCCTCGGCCGCCGACCCGGTGCCCGCCGTGGTGATGAGCCACGGCTTCTCGGCGACCCGCGCCATGGCCCTCCCCCGCTTCGCCGAGGCCTTCGCCACCGCCGGCATCGCCGTGTGCCTCTACGACCACCGCAACCTCGGCCCTTCGGGAGGCGAGCTCCGCCAGGCGATCGACCCGTGGCGCCAGACCCTCGACATGGGCGTGGTCGTCGGCTGGCTGGCGGCGCGGCCCGAGGTCGACGCCGAGCGGCTGGGAGCGTGGGGCTCGAGCTTCAGCGGCGGCGAGGTGATCGCGCTCGGGGCCACCGACCCCCGGCTGAAGGCCGTCGTGGCCAACGCCCCGTTCGCCGGGCTGGGCGACCTGGGCCCCGACGACCACGAGCCCGCCGAGGCCCGCTTCACGGCGATGGCCGAGGTGCTCACCGGCGTGCGCACGCCGCCGGAGGTGCACGAGATCGGACCCATGGCCGTGGTGCTCGAGCCCGACACCGAGGGCTCGGCCTTCCTGCCCCAGCCCGAGTCGTCGGAGTGGTTCCTCGCCCACGGGCCGGGCACCGGGTGGCAGAACCACTTCACCCTCTCGATGAGCGCGGACCCGCCGTTCGACCCGTTCGTCTGCGTGAGCCACGTGGCACCCGCCGCCCTGCTGATGGTGGTGGCCTCCCACGACGTCGTGGCCTCCACCGAGGTCGCCCTCGCCGCCTTCGAACGGGCGCAGGAGCCCAAGCAGCTCGAGCTCGTCGAGGGCCACCACTTCGTCGACTACCAGGGCGAGGCCTTCGACCACGTGGTCGCCGTCATGACCACCTTCCTGCTCGCCCACCTCTGAGCCGCCTCGCCCCCGGACGCGACACGGTGCGCTGTCATCACGCCAGGGCGTGGCGACAGCGCACCGGTTCAGGCTCCGGCGAGCCGACGCGGCTCGGGCCGGCGTGCGGCCTCAGTCGGTGACGACGTTGGGGGTGCCGAGGCCCTGGGCCTCACACATCGCGATGTAGGCGTCGTAGGTGCCCCGGCCGTCGGAGACCGACGCCACGTTGCCGTCGTCGTCGAGGTTCAGGTTCACGCCGTACATGTGGAACCACACCTGGGTGTCGTCCTCGATGCACTCGAGCGTGTGGACCGACCCGGCGGGCTCGTACAGGAACGACCCGGCCCGGTTGACGTAGTCGTACTCCTTGTACTTCCACGCGCCGCTCACCGTGTAGCCCCAGACGGGACCGGTGTGACGGTGGGTCTGCACGTCGAAGCCCTTCTGGAAGATGTTCTCGACGATCCAGAGGCCTTCCTTCTCCCGCAGCTGCAGGAGGCGGAGCTTGTTACCGCCGCCGATGTCGGCCCAGGGCAGCTCGTCGGCGCCGACGTGGACGGCCTCGGGAGCCGTGGGATCGATGAGGGTCATGGTCACTCCTGGCGAGGTGTGCGGGGTCGATGCCACCCCACGCCGTGTGGCGGTGCGGTGCGCTCGTCCCCCTGACGGCCCGTGGTCCCGGGCCGTCCCAGTCTCGCACGACCGGGCTCCGATCGTGCCAGTCGAACACCCCGTGACCCACACTGGTGTGGTGGAGACAGCGCGATGGTGATGGGAGCCCGCCCCGACGTGCCCACGGCACGGCCGGGGATCGCCGCCATCGACACGGTCGGCCTGATGCAGCAGCTCGCCAACTCCGTGCTGCGCGTGCCGTTCCGGCGCCCCTGGGAGGGCCCTGCGTCGCTCCCTGCCAACGTCGCCGCCTCCGTCACCCGGGAGACCGTGCGGGGCTTCATGGGCTACTGCTCGGGCCTGCCGATCGAGGAGTTCCGGAGCATCGAGCGGCTCCTCGACGCCCTCTCCCGCCAGGTGATGCCGCGCGTCGTCGCCACCCTCGACGTCCGCCCCCGCGACGCCATCGTGGGCGGCGTCCACGGGCGCTGGTACCGACCCAACGGCGTCGACCCGGTCGGCACGATCCTCTACCTGCACGGCGGTGGGTACATCGGCACCTCGCCGAGCATGTACGGGTTCTTCGTCGCCGCGCTGGCCCGTCGCACCCGCTGTGAGATCTTCGTCGCCGACTACCGCCTGGCCCCCGAGTTCCCGTTCCCGGCCGGGCTGGAGGACGCCGTGGTCATGATGCGGGAGCTCGAGGCGATGGGCGTCCCCCACGGACGGCTCTTCGTCGCCGGCGACTCGGGCGGTGGCGGCCTGGCCAACTCGCTCCTGATGGCCCGGGACTACGTCGAGCTGCCGACCCCGGCGGGACTGCTGCTCTTCTCGCCCGAGGTCGACCTGCGCCTCGACGAGCCGTCGGTGACCGAGAACGCACCCCACGACATCCTGCCGTGGAACATCCCGACCTCGGCCTATCTCCACGGCCTCGATCCCGACTCGAAGTTCGTCTCGGCCGCCGAGGCCGACCTCGACGGCTATCCCCCGGTCTTCGTCTGCTGGGGCGAACGCGAGATGTTCCGCGACCCCATCCGCCGCTTCCGCTCGCGCCTCGTCGAGGGCGGCATCGACCACGTCGCCGTCGAGGCACCGGGGATGTTCCACGTCTACCCGATCCTGATGCCGTGGGCCGGCCCCAGCCACGGCGTCTACGACGAGGTCGGCCGCTTCATCGACCGCCTCGTCGCCGGCCACCCCACCTACGAGAACGCCACCGACCGCACCGCCACCGACGACGGGGCCTCCGGCGCCGGCGCCGAGGGAGACTCGCCGGTGGACTAGGCCCGGCCCGGCGCGACCATCCGACCGGGGCCGTCGGCGTCGACCTGCTGCTCGTCGACGCGGATGGGCACGCCGTTCACGAGGACGTGGCGCACCCCCGAGGGGGCGTCGGCCGTGAGGCGCTCGGACCCCGCCGGGAAGTCGGCCACGCGCCGCACCGGCCCCGGGGCCACCGTGGCCGGGTCGAACACGACGACATCGGCGAAGGAGCCCGGGCGCAGCTCGCCCCGGTCGACGAGGCCGAACAGGTCGGCCTGCGACTTCGTGAGCCGGTGCACCGCGTCCTCGACGGTCATGAGGCCGCGGTCGCGCACCCAGTTGCCCAGCAGGTCGGTGGCCTGAGGCGCGTCGCAGAGCTGGCCCACGTGCGCCCCGGCGTCGGAGAGCCCGAGGGCCACGTGCTCCTCGGTGAGCAGCGCGCCCACCTCGACGGGGTCGTCGTTGGCGAGGATGCACCGCACCCGCAGGAGCAGGTCGGGCTCGTCGAGGGCGAGGTCGAGCATCACGTCGAACGGCCGGCCCTGCCGCTCGGCCGCCAGCTCGTCGAGGCGACGGCCCTCGAGCTCGGGGTGCGCGGCGCTCTCGGCGATCTCGTAGGTGTCCCACCGCGGGATCAGCCCGGTGGCGGTGTCCCACCAGACCAGGGCCTCGTCGCGCCAGGCCTGGTCCTCGTAGGCCTTGCGGCGGACGTCGACGGAGGCTGACATCAGCTCGGCGAAGTGCGGGTTCACGTTGAGGGTGAACGGCTCGGCGAGGGTCATGGCGAACGCCAGCGGACGCGGGGTGACCTGCGGCCACACCTGGGCGCCCCGGGCCCACCCGGCCCGGTTGAGCTCGACGATGCGCCGGTGGCTGCCGGTGGGCATCGAGAGCAGCGCGGTCATGGTGAACGGCACGCCGGTGGCGATCTGCAGGTCGTAGATGTCGTCGGGCGGCAGGGTCTGCCCCGGGGTGACCTCGACCACGCCACGGCCGGCGGCGCCGACCACGCCGAACAGCGCCTCGAGCTCGCCGCGCTCGGCGAAGCGTGACGGGACGGGCTTGCCCTCGGCCCCCCGGTGGGTGGGGGCGACGCTCGTGGCGAAGCCGGCCGCACCGGCCTCGAGGGCCTCGGCGAGGACCGTGCACATCTCCTCGATCTCCTCCGCCGTGGCGGCCCGCTCGTAGGCGTCGTCGCCCATCACGTAGAGCCGCAGCGCGGTGTGGCCCACGTAGGCCGTGAAGTTGAGGCCGAGGGGCAGACGACCGACCGACTCGAGGTACTCGGGGAACGAGGCGAAGTCCCACGGCACGCCTGCGGCGAGAGCGGCGACATCCATGTCCTCGACGTTCTCGAGCGTGCGGGCGATGAGGTCACGGTGCTCGGGCCTCGTGGGGGCGATCGAGAAGCCGCAGTTGCCGGCCACCACGGTCGTGACGCCGTGGAAGCACGACGGCGTGAGGACCGGGTCCCAGAAGACCTGGGCGTCGTAGTGGGTGTGGATGTCGATGAAGCCGGGCGCCACGACGCAGCCGGTGGCGTCGAGGACGCGGTCGGCGCCCTCGGCCGACAGGTCGGGGCCGATCTCGGCCACCCGGTCGTCGCGCACCAGCACGTCGGCGCGCACGCCGGGGGTGCCGGTGCCGTCGACGACGGTGCCACCGCGGATCAGGATCGTGCTCATCGGGAGACCTCCGGGGCCAGGGCGGCGATCTCCGCCTCCATGCCGTAGAGCCGGGCGCAGTTGCGCCAGACGATGTCGTCGCGGACCTCTGTGGTCATGCCCGCGGTGTGCTCGGCGAGCAGCGCCTGGCTGTCGGGCCAGGTCGCGTCGCTGTGGGGGTGATCGCTCGCCCACAGCAGCTTGTGGTGGTTCATCTGGTCGACCACCTTGAACGCCGTCCAGTCGTCCTGGAAGGTGAACGAGACGTTCTCGAACAGGTACTCGCTCGGCCGGCGCTCCATGGAGGCCGACAGCCAGTTGCTGTGCCGCTTGGCGGCGTGGTCGGCGCGGTAGGCCCAGTGGGGCACCCACCCGGCATCGGCCTCGACGCACACGATCTGCAGGTCGGGATGCCGGTCGAAGACGCCACCGAACACCATCGTGCCGACGATGTCCTGGTTGGCCCGCAGGATGCCCAGGAAGCTGTTCATCTTCGGCCCGCGGAACCCTGAGCCCACGGTCGAGCCGGCGGTCAGGATGTGGAACGACAGCGGCAGGCGCAGCCCGACGGCGGCCTCCCAGAACGGGTCCCACACGGGGTCGTCGTAGTCGCCGACCTCGTCGAGGCAGGCCGGGAAGCCCGGCATCATCACGCCGCGCAGGCCCAGGTCACGGATGCGGTGGAGGTCGTCGATGCCTTCCTCGACCGACCGCAGCGCGGTCTGACCGACGCCCACCAGCCGGCTCGGGCTGGTGGCCTGGAACTCGGCGATCCAGAGGTTGTAGGCGTCGAAGCACGCCTTCTTGTAGTCGGCGTCGTCCATGTTGCAGATCAACATGCCGGCCGACGGATAGAGGACCTCGGAGGCCACGCCGTCGCGCGCCTGCTCATCGAGGCGGACGACCGGGTCCCATCCCCCGGCGTGCAGCTCGTCCCAGCCGACGTACTCGAACGGGCCGATCTTCTCGGCCGGGCGGCCGGCGGCGGCGACCATGCCGTAGGGGATGCGGCTCTTGCCCTCGTCGATCAGGAGGACGGCGCCCATGACGTCGTCGGTGACGGCCCGGGGCGCGCGGTCTCGGAAGCGAGGGTCGATGCGGTCGAGGTAGCAGTCGCCCGGCTCGGTCACGTGCGAGTCGGCCGACATGGTCAGCAACGTCATGGTCCCCCCTCCGGGCCGGTGGTCCGGCCTGGACGATGGCCCCACCGTACCGACGTGGCTCAGCTGGTGGCGAGGCGCACCGGCATCGCCTTGAACGCGTTGTTGAGGTTCGACCGTGTGCGCAGGGGCTCACCGGTGAGCTCGATGGTCGGGAAGGTGGCCAGCAGCTCCTCGAAGAACACCCGGCCCTCGAGCCGGGCGAGGTGTACCCCGAGGCAGAAGTGCTCACCGATGCCGAACGACAGCTGCGGGTTCGGGGACCGGTGGATGTCGAACGCCTGGCTGTCGGCGAACACCTTCTCGTCGCGGTTGGCCGAGGTGTAGTACATCGCCACCTTGTCGCCGGCCGCGATCGGGGTGCCGCTCAGCTCGGTGTCCTCGGTGGCCGTGCGCCGGAAGTAGTGCAGCGGGTTGTGCCAGCGGAGGATCTCCTCCACGGCGCCGGGGATCAGTGACGGGTCCTCCCGCACCTCGGCCAGCTGGTCGGGATGCTGGAGCAGCGCCCAGACACCCCCGACGATCATGGTGACGGTGGTGTCGTTCCCCGCCGTCACCATCTGCACGAGCATGCTGCCGATGTCGCTGTCGGTGAGGTAGCGGCCGTCGAACTGCTGCCCGAGGATGATGTCCATCAGGTCGCCCTGCGGCGCCATCTCCCGTCGCGACGCGGCGAACGCCATGCCGTACATCGCCATCTGCATCGAAGAGTCGGCGTCGCCGGCCTCCTCGTTGGAGCCGTCGGGGTTGATGTCAGGGTCCTGGCCACTGGTGTTGCGCTCGGCCAGCGCGTGGAGCATCTCCCAGTCGGCCTCGGGCATGCCGAACAGCTGCCCGATGATCTGGGTCGGGAGCGAGCCCACGACGTCGTGGACCATCTCGACGTCGCGCTTCAGCGCGGCCTCGGCCAGGATCGACCGGGTGATGGTGCGGATCTGGTCCTCCATCCCGGCGATCACCTTCCGGGCGAACTCCGGCGCGAGCGGCTTGCGGTAGGCGATGTGCCGCGGCGGGTCCATCGCCAGGATCATGTCCCGCATGCGGGCCAGCCGCTCCGGGTCCATGTCCTCGATCACCACCCCGCCGGTCTCGGCCGAGAAGAGCGTGGGGTTGCGCGACACGTGCACGACGTCGGCGTGGGTGAGCACCGCCCAGAACCCCGGTTCGTCGGGCATGTCCTGCCAGTAGACGGGCTGGGTCTGGCGCAGCTCCGTCAACAGCTCGTGCGGTGGGCCCTCGACGAAGACGTCCGGATCCCAGAGGTCGACGAGCTCGCTCACGGTGTTCCCCCTTCGGTTCCGGGCCCCCCGGCTCGGAACGGCCCCGATTGTGGCCCAGCTACTCTCGGCCGTCACGCCCCGTCGTGGGCGCGTAGGACGAACCAGGGGGAAGTGACGTGCCGGTACCGCTCGACGAGCACCCGATCCATCAGGGCCCGCAGACGATGAAGTACTTCGTCACCAGCGACCGCAACGTCTACGACCGCTGCATCATGCACGCCCTCTCCCCCGACGGCTCGCACCAGCTGGCGACCGGGCTCGGCGTCTACCCGCACGTCGGCGTCATCGACTGCTACGTCGCCACCCGCCGCGGCCGCAGCCTCACCTCGCTGCGCACCTCGGGCGCGTTGAGCGACGACCGCATGCGCCAGGAGGTCGGGCCCATGCGCGTCGAGGTCGTCGAGGGCCTGAAGACGGTGCGCTTCGTCTGCGACGCTCCCGCCGACGGCGTGGAGATCGACCTCACCTGGCACGGCGCCTTCCCGGCGATCGACGAGCCCCGCCACATCCGCCGCAGCGGCGACGACGTCATCCTCGACGCCTTCCGCTTCGTGCAGACCGCCACCGTCACGGGAACGGTCGCCATCGACGGCGAGGAGATCGACGCCACCGCCGACGGCTGGACCGGTGCCCGCGACCGCTCGTGGGGCATCCGCCCCGTCGGCCAGGGCGCGCCCGGCGGCAAGCCGGTCCAGCCGGGCATGTGGTGGTGCTGGATCCCCCTGCGCTTCGACGGCTTCGCCCTCATGCTCGTGCTCGAGGAGGACCCCGACGGGTACCGCACCATCAACGAGGCCGTGCGGGTGTGGCCCGACGGCCGCATCGAGCAGCTCGGCTGGGCCGAGCCGAGGGTCGAGTACCGCTCGGGCACCCGCTACCCGATGCGGGCCCGCATCGGCCTGCGCGAGCGCAGCGGCCGCGAGCTCGAGCTCGACATCGAGCCCCTCGGCCCGATGCCCCTGTCGGTCGGCCTCGGCTACGGCCCCGACGACGACGGCTGGAACCACGGCCGTTGGATGGGCGAGAGCTGGACCCAGCGCGTCGACCACGACCTCGACGACCCGGCGGTGCAGGCCAGGGTGGCCTGGAGCATGATCGACCACGCCGCCCGCGCCACCCTCGACGGCCACGTCGGGTACGGCATCTTCGAGCACTTCGCCCTCGGTCGCCACGACCCGAGCGGCTTCGCCGACCTCACCACGATGGCCCCCTGAGAGGACCCCCGATGGACATCGCAATGACCCTGCCCACGATGGTCGCCCACGACCGGGCCGACACGCTGGCCTGGTGCCGCTCGGTCGACGAGGGCCCGTGGTCGAGCCTCGCCATCCCCGAGCGCATCACCTACCCGGCCCACAACTGGGTCGTGGAGGCCTCGGCCGCCGCCGCCCTCACCGAGCGGGTGCGCCTCTGGACGACGATCATCATCCTCCCGGCCCACGACGCCGTCGACGTGGCCAAGCAGACCGCGTCGATCGACGTCCTCAGCGACGGTCGCCTCACGGTCGGCGTGGGCGTCGGCGGCCGCGAGCACGACTACCGGGCGATCAACGGCTCGTTCGAGCGCCGGTGGGCCCGCATGGACGAGCAGGTCGCGACCATGCGCCGCATCTGGGCCGGCGAGCCCCCCTTCGAGGGCGCCGACCCGGTCGGCCCTCCCCCGGTGCAGGCCGGCGGGCCGCCGATCGTGGCCGGCGTGATGGGCCCGAAGGCGCTCGCCCGGGCCTCGAAGTGGGCGGTGGGCGTCGACGACGGCGGCACCGTGTTCGGCATCGACCCCACGGCGGTCACGGCCTCGTTCGACCGCATCCGCCAGGCCTGGGCCGATGCCGGGCGCACCGAGGCCCCGCACCTCTCGGTGAGCCTCTGGTACGCCCTCGGCGACGGCGCCGACGAGCGCCTGCGCGACTACGGCTACTCGTACATGAAGATCTTCGGCGAGGACCTCGCCTCGGCCATGGCCGGCATGCTCACCATGTCGACGCCTGCCGCCCTGGCCGAGGCCGTCACGACCCTCGGCGAGCTCGGCTGCGACGAGCTCTTCCTGGTGCCCACCACCGCCGACGTGGCCGAGCTCGACCGCACCCGCGACGCCCTCGGCATCTGATCGCCCGTCGGCGCTCAGGTGCCGAACAGGGTCTCGGCCCACCAGCCGCCGGGCGCCACGCCCGGCGGCACCGCGAACACCGCGGAGCCGACGTGCTTGATGTACTCGTTGAGCAGGTCCGACGCGGCCAGCCGGCGCTGCATCGGCACGAACTGGGTGCGCGGGTCGCGCTGGAAGGCGATGAAGAAGAGCCCGGCGTCGAGCTGGCCGACCCGGGGGTCCAGGCCATCGGTGAAGTTGTAGCCCCGACGCAGGATGTGGATGCCGAGGGCGTCCTGGTTGGCCAGCGCCACGTGGGCGTTCGGGTCGATCACGGGCTCACCGGCCGCGTCGGTGGCGGCGAGGTCGATCGCGTCGAACTCGCCGGTGCGCCCGAGAGGGGCGCCGGTCGATCGGACCCGGCCGATGGTCCGCTCCTGGTCGGCGAGCGACGAGCGGTCCCAGACCTCGATCAGGTTCCGGATCCGCCGGGTGACCATGTAGCTGCCACCAACCATCCACGCCGGCTCGTCGCCCGCTGCGACCCACACGTTGTCGTCGAGCTCCGTCGTTCCGGCCCGGAGGTTGTCGGTGCCGTCCTTGAAGCCCAGGAGGTTCCGGGGCGTGCTCTGGCCGGTCGTCGTCGACGACGTGCGGCCGAAGCCCTCCTGCGACCACCGCACCCGCACGACGCCCCGACCCATCCGGGTGAGGTTCCGGATGGCGTGGAACAGGACCTGGGGGTCGTCGCCGCAGGCCTGCACGCAGAGGTCACCACCGCTTCGGGCCGCATCGAGGGCGTCGCCGGGGAACGCGGGGATGTCGGCCAGCGCGGCTGGTCGGGCCGAGGCCAGCCCGAAGCGGTCGACCCCGTTGCTCTCGAACAGCGTCGGGCCCACCCCGAAGGTCAGCGTGAGCCGGGCGGGGTGGAGCCCCTCGGCCTCACCCGTGTCGGTGGGCGGGAGCGCGGCGCTGGAGGCAGGGTCCTCGACCGGGTGGCCCTGTGTCAGGCGCTCGGCCGCGGTCGTCCAGTCGCGGAGGAGCTGCTCGAGCTCGGCCCGACGGGTCGTGACCACGTCGAACGAGGCGAAGAGCAGCCGGTCCTGGGCGGCGGTGGCGATGCCGGCCTGGTGCTCGCCGAAGAAGGGGACCGGGCCGGAGTCGGGGCCGGTGCCGTCGCTGGCGGACGCCGCCCCGATGGCCCCGCCGGCAAGGCTGCCCACCGCGAGGCCGCCGGCGGCGGCACCCGCCACCGCCAGCAGCCGTCGCCGGGAGATCCCCCGCCCGGACGCGTCGGCCTCCGGCGCGGAGACGGACGGGTCGGTCACTGCAGGACCAGGGCCGCCACGCGGGACAGCGGCTCGGCGAGGGCGTCGACGGCAGCCGAGAGCTCGGCGGTCTGCGCCGTGGTCAGGTCGGTGTACAGCACGTAGCCGTTGGCCGGACCGCCCGGGACCGCGTACACGGCGAGGGCCGCGTCGAGGGCCGTGAAGCGGTCGTTGATCGTGGTCACCAGCTCGGCCTCGTCCGCGGCCAGCAGCGGCACGACCGAGTCGAACGCGGCCTTGGCCCCGGCGACGTTGGCGTCGAAGTCGGCCAGGTCGGTGTGCGAGTACCGATCCTCCTCACCGGTGATCTTCGAGGCCGAGACCTCGTTGAGCAGCTCGACCGCGCCGTTGGCGATCTGGGCCGGCTCGAGCTCGACGGTCGGGATGGAGTCGCGGAGCGTGGTCATGTCGGTCACCAGCTGGTCGGCGATCGGCCCCATGCCGGCGGTCGACTGGTCGACCCAGAGCGCCTGCTCGATGCGGTGGAAGCCAGTCCACGTCTCGGGAGGCACATCACCTTCCCGGGCGTCGATCAGCGGGTCGAGGTCGCCGAAGCTCTCGGCGATGGGCTCGATCGCCTCGTAGGGCTCGCGGGCCCAGGCGAAGAGCGACTGGGCCCTGGCCACGTCACCGGCGTTGACCGCGTCGGCGAACTGCTGGGCCCGGACGACGCCCTCGTCGGCCTGCTGCTGCACGTAGGTGAGGTAGGTGGCGACGGCCGCCTGCTGGGCGGCGGGGTCACCGGTCTGGCCGGTGTCGGCCTCGGCGACCTCGAGGGTGCCGTACTCCTTGGAGCCGCCGGGGCAGTAGGTCGTGTAGCTGCCGGCATCGAGGTTCAGCGAGAACGACGACTCGAGGCCCGGCCCGACGTTCTCGGCCTCGCCGAGCACCCGGCCCTTGTCCTCGGTCATGAGCTCGAACTCGGTCACACCGGACGAGCCCTCGTTGGACACCGCGAAGGTCGTGGCCCCGGCCTTCGCGCTCATCGAGTTGGGCTCGCACCCGACGTCGGAGAGGGCGACCTCGACGACCTGCACCGAGGTGTCGTCGGATGCGACCTTCTTCTCGGTGCACCCGGCGGCGCCGAGCACCGCCAGCACCGCCATCGATCCAGCCCCGACCCAACGAATGCTCGTCACCATGCCTCCTCGATTGTATGAGGAGGTCATATTGGCAGACGGTAGGTCTACCTAACAAATAGGGACGGGGCGCCCGGGGAAGGTCAGCCGGCGAACCCCGCGGGCCCGGTGGCCGTCGAGGTGGCGACGGCATCGAGCCCGTCCTGGGCGACCCGCTCCCGATGGCTGAGGTTGGCGACGACGACGATCGCGGCGGTGGCAGCGGCGGCGGCGAGCGCCCCGGTGAGGCCGGCCCAGGCCCCGGCGGCGACCACGCCCACGGCGAACATCACGCCGATGGTGGCGAGGCGCACCGGACGGCGCAGCGCACCGAAGCGGCGGTGCGCGACCAGCAGGCTGTCGGTGGTCGTGATCGATCGGCCGGCGTAGATGGCCAGGCCCCGCACGAGACCGAAGCCAGCACCGATGGCGACGGCGACGACCGGGTTGCCGGTGAGGGCGGTCAACAGGATCGTGAGGTACATGCCGGCCGTCGTGATGTAGGTGGCCAGGCCGCAGCCGATCTGCCAGCCGAAGCCGCCCCCGTACACCCAGGCCCGGTACTGATCGAGCCAGCGCTCGTTGACCTGCCGGCCGTGGAACGGGATGTGGATGCCGAAGGGGTCGAGATCGGACGCCGCGCACAGGAGCGCGGCGACGGTGGCGATGCCGAGGGCGGTCGAGGTCGACACGCCGACGGCCCCGACCAGGGCGGCCAGCCCGGCCATGAGCGCACCGAGGGTGAGCCCTCCGAGCACCGCGCCGGCGACGAACCAGCGGGCGGTCACCGACCACCGGCGGCCCCGGCCGGCCTCGGCCAGCGGGGTCACCGTGGAGAGCATCGACAGGCCACACGGCGACCAGGTCCCCCGGACCGCCGCGGCTGCCGCGGTCACGATTGCCAGCACCACAACGATGGTCACAGGGAGCTCCTCCACACCGGGCGACAGACGAACAGGGTAGGCGCCTCGCCCGGTGCCCGTCGCCACCCGGGCCTCCCGCCGCAGCGCGACGTGGGTACCCTCCGCCGCCATGGAGCACGACGCGACGGCAACCACAGGGCGACCCACCTGACCCGATGACCCGGAGTCGGCCAGGGGTTCCCGTGCTCGATGGGGACCAGTCCGTCCGAGAGTGCGCTCCGGCCGTGACCTCGCCTCTGACGGGTGGCGGCTGACCGTGGCGCTCGTCTTGGTGCTCCACGCCGTGATCGGCTTCGGCCTGCTCCTGCGCGGCCGGATGGGGAAGGCCGCGGTCGCGGTCGGCCTCGTGGCTCCCCTCGCCGCGCTGGCGTGGTGGTGCGCCCACCTCGCCACCGTGCTCGACGGCGGGGTGATCGAGGAGAGCCACCGCTGGGTCCCGACCCTCGACCTCACCCTCGATCTGCGCTTCGACGGGTTCGCCGCCCTGATGGTGCTCATCGTGTCCGGCATCGGGGTGGCCGTGTTCGCCTACGCCGCCTCCTACTTCGGCGCCGACGAGCACATGGGGCGGATCATCGGCCTGTTGACCCTCTTCAGCGGCGCCATGCTCGGCGTGGTCCTGGCCGACAACCTGCTGCTCCTCTACGGGTTCTGGGAGCTCACGTCGGTCACCTCGTTCCTGCTGATCGGCGACCAGTACCGCCTGCCGGCTGCCCGCTCGGCGGCGCTGCAGGCGATCCTGGTCACCGGCGCCGGCGGGTTGGCGATGCTGTTCGGCTTCGTGATCCTGGGCACCCAGGCCGGCACCTACCGGCTGAGCGCGATCCTCGCCGACCCCCCGGCCGGCGCGGCCGTCACCGCCGCGCTGGTGCTCATCGCCGTGGGCGCGTTCACAAAGTCGGCCCAGTACCCGTTCCACGGCTGGCTCCCCGGCGCGATGGTCGCCCCCACGCCGGTCAGCGCCTACCTCCACTCGGCCACGATGGTGAAGGCGGGGGTGTACCTGATCGCCCGCATGGCCCCCGTCTTCGCCGTGCTGGCGACGGGCTGGCGACCACTCGTGGTCGGGGTCGGACTGCTGTCGATGATCGGCGGAGGCCTCCGCGCCCTGCGCCAGCACGACCTGAAGCTGCTCCTCGCCTACGGCACCATCAGCCAGCTCGGCTTCATGGTCGTGCTCTTCGGTGTCGGCCTCGAGGCCGCCACCCTCGCCGGCTGCGCGGTGATCCTGGCCCACGCCCTGTTCAAGGCCACCCTCTTCATGGTCGTCGGGATGGTCGACCACGGCACCGGGACCCGCGACGTCCGCCGCCTCCCCCACCTCGGGCCGGAGTGGCGCTCCACCCGCATCGCCGCCGTCGTGGCCGCCGCCTCGATGGCGGGCGTGCCGCTCACGTTCGGCTTCGTGGCCAAGGAGCTCGGCCTCGAGTCGTTCCTCGACGGCGGGGTGGAGGGCAGCGCGCTCGTGCTCGGGGTGATCGTGTTCGGGTCCGCGCTCACCGCCACCTACGCCGCCCGCTTCGTGGCCGGGCTGTACGGGCGCTTCGCCGAGGGCACCGACACCCCTGCCCCGGTGCGCCCCCTCGTCGGCGCACCCGCCCGACCCGACCCGGCGGCGACCCACGCCCCCGGTTGGGCCTTCCTCGCACCGCCGCTCCTGCTCACGGCGCTCACCATCGTCTTCGGTCTCGCGCCGGCACTCCTCGACGGCCTCGTCGGCAGCGCCGCCAGCGCCCTCGACGGGGCGACGGTGGTGGCGCACCTGGCGGTCTGGCACGGGCTCAACGCCGCCCTGCTCCTGTCAGCCGTCGCCCTCGCCGGCGGCGCCGTCCTCTACCTCGCCCGCCGGCCCGTCGACCGGGTGCTGTCGGTCGGCTCCGCCCTCCCGACGGGGAGCGACGGCTACCACGCCACCGTCGCGGGGCTGCTGCGCGGCGCGGACCGGGTCACGGGCGTGGTCCAGAGCGGCTCGATGCCGGTGTACCTCGGGGTGATCCTGGCCACGGCGGTCGCGCTCCCGGGCGTGGCCCTGCTCAGCACGTCGGCGTGGGACGGCTGGCCCGCGGCGTACGACAGCTGGGTCCAGATCCCCATCGTGGTGCTGATCGTCGCGGTCGCCTTCGGTGCCGCGGCGGTGCGCCACCGGCTGTCCGCCGCTCTCCTGCTCGGGGTGGCGGGCTACGGCATGGCGGCGCTCTTCGTGGTCCAGGGAGCGCCTGACCTCGCCCTCACCCAGGCCGCCGTCGAGACCCTCGGCACGGTGCTGTTCGTGCTCGCCCTGCGCCGTCTCCCCGCCCGCTTCGAGCGCCGGTCGACGACCTCCACCCG
This sequence comes from Acidimicrobiales bacterium, assembly GCA_965279255.1. Lineage (GTDB taxonomy): Bacteria > Actinomycetota > Acidimicrobiia > Acidimicrobiales > Acidimicrobilacustridaceae > CAMFLJ01. The sequence goes on along the minus strand of OZ257146.1, from coordinate 1,239,591 downwards.
CACGTTGCGGCTGGTCGTGTCGGCGATGGTCGGGCTGACGGTGTTCGGGTTCGCCCTGGCCGCAGGGACGGGCAGTCTCCCTCGGGACGTGTCCGGCGAGATGGTCGAGCGATCGCTGCCCGACGGCCACGGCCGCAACGTCGTGAACGTCATCCTGGTCGACTTCCGAGGCCTCGACACCCTCGGGGAGATCACGGTGCTGGCCGTCGCCGGCATCGGTGCCGTGGCGCTCGCCCGCGCCGGCCGCCGGCCGCGGGGTGCGCCGGTCATGCCGACCTCCGGCCCCGGGGGCACGAGCCGTCACGCCTTCGTCGAGGTGGTGGTGCGCGCCCTCGTCTACATCGCCTTCACCGTGTCGATCTTCCTCCTGGTGGCCGGCCACAACGATCCCGGGGGCGGCTTCGTCGGCGGCCTCGTCGCCGGCGCGGCCGTCGCCCTGCGCTACATCGCGGGCGGGCTCGACGACGTGCGCCGCATGGTCCGGGCCCGGCCCTGGTCGATCCTCGGCGCCGGCGTCGTGATCGCCGCCGTCACCGCGACCGTCCCCGTGCTCTTCGGCCACCCCGTGCTCGAGAACGCGGCGTGGCACCTCGACCTGCCGCTGTTCGGCGAGCTCGGCCTCACCTCGGCGCTGTTCTTCGACACCGGCGTGTACCTGGTCGTCGTGGGCCTCGTGTTCATGGTGTTCGAGGCGTTCGGCGGTGACTCCCGGGCCCCGTCGAACGACGACCCGGTGGCGACCGACCCGGTGGCCGGCGACGGGCTCGACCAGGCCGAGCCCCAGGCGGTGGCGCGATGAACGTCCTGCTCGCCGCCGCGGCCGGTCTGCTCTTCGCCATCGGCACGTACCTCGTGCTCCAGCGGAAGCTGAGCCGGATCATCATCGGGCTCGGCCTCCTCGCCCACGGCGCCAACCTCCTGTTCGTCACCGCCGGAACGCGCGGGCTCCCGGCGCTCATCGGCGACGGCGATCCGGAGGAGTTCAGCGACCCGCTCCCCCAGGCCCTGACGCTCACCGCCATCGTCATCACCTTCGCCGCCACCGCGTTCCTGCTGGCGCTCGCCTACCGCAGCTGGCTCCTCACCAGCGACGACGAGGTCGAGCACGACCTGGCCGACCTCGACATCCGTCTGGGGCTCGGCGGCCAGGAGGACGATGCCGACCTCCTGGACCTCACCGACGACGAGATCGAGGACCTGATCGAGCTCGCCGACGCCAGTGCCGACGAGGCCACCAACGCGCCCCACGGCGACGCACTCGACGGCGACGCCGGCCCGACCGGAGGCGCACCGTGACCGGGCTCGTCGTCGTCCCGGTGCTCGTGCCGCTGATCGCGGCGGGGCTGTGCATGCTCGTCGGGCGCTCCCGCGCGGCCCAGCGAGCGGTGGCCCTCACCGCCCTCGGCGTGTCGACCGCCGCCTCCATCGCCGTGCTCGTCGCCGTCGACCGCGACGGCACGATCGTGGTTGACGCCGGCGGGTGGGGAGGCCCCCTGGGCATCGTGCTGGTGGCCGACGGGCTGGCCACGATCATGCTGGCGATCGCCACGATCACGCTGTTGCTCGTCCTGATCTACGCCATCGGCCAACCCGGGGCCGAGCGCAACCACGTCGGGTTCCAGTCGGCGTACATGATCCTGTCGGCGGGCGTCGCCCTCTCGTTCCTCACCGGCGACCTGTTCACCATGTTCGTGGGCTTCGAGATGATGCTCACCTCTAGCTACGTGCTGATGACGCTCGGTGGCACCCGAGACCAGGTCCGGTCGGGCATGACCTACGTGGTGATCAGCCTGGTGGCGTCGGTGCTCTTCCTCACCGCCCTGGCGCTGCTCTACCTCGCCACCGGCACGGTGAACCTGGCCGACCTCTCCCAGCGGATCCCGCTGCTCGCCCCAGGCGTTCAGAGCGCCTTCGCCCTGCTCCTGCTGGTCGTGTTCGGCATCAAGGCCGCGGTCTTCCCGTTGTTCTTCTGGCTGCCCGACAGCTATCCCACCGCGCCCTCGCCGGTCACCGCGATCTTCGCCGGGCTGCTCACCAAGGTCGGCGTGTACGCGCTGATCCGCACCCAGCTGCTGCTGTTCCCGCCCAGTGCTCGACCCTCGACGGTCATCCTCTGGATGGCCGGGCTCACGATGGTCATCGGCGTGCTCGGCGCCGTGGCCCAGCAGGACATGAAGCGGATCCTGTCGTTCCACATCGTCAGCCAGATCGGCTACATGGTGATGGGCCTCGGCCTGTTCACCGTCGCCGGGGTGGCCGCCGCCATCTTCTTCATCGTCCACCAGGTGATCGTGAAGACCGCCCTCTTCCTCACGGGGGGCCTGGTCGAGCACGTGGGCGGTTCGAGCCGTCTCAGCCGGGTCGGAGGCATGCTGGGCACCGCGCCGGTCGTGGCGGTGCTGTTCCTCGTGCCCGCGCTGAGCCTCGCCGGGTTTCCGCCCATGTCGGGCTTCATCGGGAAGTTCGCCCTGTTCGACGCCGGCGTGGGCTCGGCGTCGTACTGGGTCGTCGCCGCCGCGGTCATCGCCGCGTTCCTCACCCTCTTCTCGATGACGAAGATCTGGTCGGGGGTCTTCTGGAACCCGAAGGAGCGCGAGCCGCAGGCCACCCCCCATCCGCCCGGTCGATGGGGCGGGCCGATCCTGATGGTGGCCCCGACCGCCACGCTGGTGGTGCTGACCGTCGCGCTGGGCCTGTTCGCCGGGCCGGTCTACGAGATGATCACCCACACCGCCGAGGGCCTCCTCGACCCCGCCCTCTACCGGAGCGAGGTGCTGGGACGATGAGGCGCCTCCTCTTCGGTGCCGTCCTCGTCGGCGTGTGGGTGTTCCTCTGGGAGGGCTTCACCTGGGGCCAGCTGGCGGCCGGCGTCGCGGTGGCCGCCGCGCTGCTCGTGCTGCTTCCCGGCCCCCCGGCGTCGCCCGGAGCCGGTCGGCTCACGTTCCGCCCGCTCCGCGCCCTCCACCTGTTCGTCTGGTTCGTCTGGCAGTTCACCCTCTCCAACCTCTCCGTCGCCCGGGCGGTGCTGATCCCCGGCCGGTGGGCCCGCACCGGCGTGGTCCACGTGGAGCTGCGCTCGACCTCACCGACGCTCGCCGCGCTGGTGTCCAACATCACGGCGATCACCCCCGGCATGCAGCCCGTCGACGGCCGGCCCGACGGTTCGGCGATCGACGTGCACGTGCTCTCGCTGATGAGCGAGGACGACGTCCGCCGGTCGGTGCAGCGGCTCGAGGAGCTCGTGCTCGCCGCCTTCGAGCCCAGTGCACCCGCCGACCCCGAGGCCGGATCCGCCGACCCCACGGAGGAGGGCCTGTGATCGTCGTCATCGGGGGGGCCCTCGTGCTCGCCGGCACGGGGTTCGCCTACCGGCTGCTCCGGGGCCCCGACCTCGCCAACCGCGTCGTCGGCTTCGACGGGCTGCTCAGCGTCATCGTGATCGGCATCCTCGCCGACGCCGTGCGCACCGGCAGCGAGGCGATGCTGCCCGTCGTCGTCGTCCTCACCCTGCTCGGGTTCTCCGGCACCGCCCTGCTCGGGCGCTTCATCGAGGCGGGTGACGATGATCGGTGAGGTCCTGGTGGCCCTCGGTGCGGTGCTGGCGGCGATCGCCGCCCTCGGCGCGGTGCGCCTCGACGGCATGCTGGCGCGCACCCACGCCCTCACCACGGCGGCCACCGGTGGGATCGTGCTCGCCATCCTGGGAGCCTCGGTCGCCCTCTGGTCGGCCAGCGCGACCACGACCCTCGCGCTGGCCCTGGCCCTCCAGCTGTTCACCTTCCCGGTGGGGGCGAACCTCATCGCCCACGCCGTCTACATCCGCCAGCGCGATGCCGACGGCGCTACCGCAGAGGAGCCCTCGACCGAGGGCGAGAGCGACGACGTGGCCGGCGCCTGAGCCGTCCCCGGACGACCACCCACCCGGCCGGACCGGGTTGGGCGCCTCTGAGGGCGTCGGCTAGGGTCACGTGCCCCGGGCGATTGGCTCAGATGGTTAGAGCGCTGCCTTCACACGGCAGAGGTCACAGGTTCGAGTCCTGTATCGCCCACCAGGTGTACCCGCAGAACGGCCGTCCCTCCCGGGGGGCGGCTGTTCTGTTTCCGGGGCCGAACGAGGGCCTCAGGGGCCCTCGGCGAGGTGGTGGAGGCGGTTCAGCGCGGCCCGCACCTCGCGCCACGGGCCGGTGAGCTGACGGGTGATCTCCTCGAGCTCGGCGCGCTCGCTGACGAGCCGCTCGGCCTCGGCCAGCAGCCACCGCACCTGCTCCGAGGGCAGTTGCGACGACATGCCCAGGCTCTGGCGCATGGCGGCGATGTCACCGGCGGTGAGGTGGCGTGGCACGCCCCGACCGTATCGAACGCCTGTTCGCTTGTCGACCCGTCGACGTCACCTGTGGGCCGGGTCGGGGCCGGCGGGGCGACGCGAGCATCCAGAAGAAGCCGAGGCTGGCCATCATGGCGACGGGGAAGCCGATCACCACCGGGATGGCGTCCCAGTCGAAGACGACGGCCAGGGTCACGAGCGTCGCCGACACCAACCACAACGGGAACAGCGTCTCCCGGTAGGGCGGGCCACCGTCGCCCCACGCCCGTCGCTCCGACCACGTGGGCTCCATGGGCCCCGGCGCGTGGTCGAACTCCATGTTCCTGCGCTTGCGCTCGCTCACCCCGTCAGTCTCCGCAGGGGGTGTGACAGCGCCCTCAGAGGAGCAGGCGGCCGCTCAGGTCGGTGACGAGGTAGCTCGCGCGGTCACGGGTCCACGCCTGCCCCGACTGCGGGTCGTAGGTGCTCGGGAGCGTCACGCCCTCGATGGCGGTGGCGTCGATCCCCGCTGCGTCGGCCGTGAGAAGGCACCGGCCCTCGTGGTCGGCGAAGCAGATCACCCCGGCGGTACCGAGCTGGGTGCCGGTGGCGGCGGCAGCAGCCACGATGGCGTCGGCCACGCCGCGGGTGCTCAGGTAGACGACCTGGCCGTCGGGCCCGGTGGTCGGCTCGATGGAGGTCACGCCCTTGACCCCGGCGGCATCGAGCAGCCGGGCCACCTCCCACTGGGCGTAGACGGGAACGGGATGGTCGGCGACGAAAGCGGCCGTGGCGTCGGCGAGCTCCTGGTTGACCGGCCCGGGCTCGAGGGTGCCGTCGGCGGCGACGCGGTTGCCGAAGGCGAACACCACCACGCTGTCGATGTCGTCGGCCGGGGTGGTCGGCGTCCGGTACGCCAACAGCGGGGTGGTCGCCACCTCGGCCAGGGGCACCTTCTTCTCCCACGCCGCCAGCCCGTCGGCACCGATGGCCGCGACGACCTGCTCGGCGACCGCCGCGTCACCCCACTCGTCGGTGAGGCGGGCGACCATCGCCGAGCGGTGGTCGACCGGGCCCGTGGTGGTCGGTGCGAGCGTCGTGGGCGCCGGCGCCGGCTCCGACGCCGAACCGCCGTCGCTGCCGCACCCGCCGAGGGACACGACCACCGCCGCCACGGCGAGCGCCGCGAGCAGCAGTCCGAGCCCACCCCGCCGCTCGGGGCCCGACCCGCGCTGCATCACCACCGACATGCCCGTCCCCCTCGATCGACCGGCGCGATGTTGCCACGCCGGCCACCGACCGGGCGTCCGTCGACTCACCCGTCGAGCAGTTCCTCGAGCCGTCCCGGCTCGCCACCGCGCAGCTCGAAGACCTTCAGCCTCGACGAGCCACCCGATCGCAACGACACCGCCGAGGGCCGGAGCCCGAACGAGTCGGCCAGCGCCTCGAGCACGGCGTCGTTGGCCCGACCGTCGATCGGCCGGGCCATCACCTTGACCACGAGCACCGGCGGGTCGGCCTCGCCGTAGCGACCGCCGACCTTCGTGCGCGACGCCCCGGGCTGCACGCGGACGCGCACGCGCAACGGGCCCGAGCCCGCATCGGGGCCGCTCACGGATAGGTCCTGAGCTCCACCGTGTTGCCGTCGGGGTCCTTCACGTAGAGCCCGGTGCCGGTGCCCCGGGCCCCGAAGAGCTGCATCGGAGGGCCGGAGACCTCGAACGTGCCGGATGTAGCCACCGCCTCGAGGTCGTCCCCCTCGACCACGATGCACACGTGGTCGACGTTGGTGCCGGTCCGCTCGACCTCGAACAGGTCGATGATCGTGTCCTCGCTCAGCCGCACCGAGGCGAACGGCACCTCCCCCGCCTCCCACTGCTCGAAGCGCACCGGCTCGGCGCCGAGCAGGTCGCGCCACCACGCCACGCTGCGGCGGGCGTCGGAGACGTTCATGACGATGTGGTCGATGCCACGGGCCCTGAGCACGTCGTGATGGTAGGCCTCCACTGCGGGCGGAGGTCAGGCCGCCGGCACGAGGCACAGCGTGGTCTTCTGATCCGACAACGGCAGTTGCTCGGTACCCGACGGGCACGGCCGCGGCGAGTCGACGATCGAGACGACCCGGAACGAGCCCTGGGTCCCACACGTCACCGGCACCGGGGCCCGACCCCCGGCGAGGAACGCCACCAGGACGCACTCGTCGACCGCTGGCACCTGTGAGCGGGGAAGGGTGTCGGAGGGCGAGGTCGCGTCCCGGGACGTGGCGTAGGCGCTCACCACGAGGATCCCCAGGAGGACGACCAGCACCACCACGATCGGGGTGTAGCGCCACAGGCTGGTCTGGCTCGTGGCGACGACGTGACCGGAGGGCGGCGCCGGGCGGGGCGGAGGCGACCCGGTGCCCCGAGGGGGCGAGGGCGGGCCTTCGGTTGCGACCCCCGCCGTGGGCTCCCGGCGCAGCGACCGGTCGTAGTCCGTTCGCCGCTCCGGATCGCGCAGGACGTTCCAGGCCGCGTTCGCCAGGCGGATGTGCTCCTCGGCCCGTGCCACCCGCTCGGGGTCGTCGGTGCGTCGGCGGTCGGGGTGGGTCGCCTTGGCCACCATCAGGTAGGCCCGGCGGATCGTCTCGGTGTCGGCCCCCGGATCGACACCGAGGACCTCGTAATGGGTCGGCACGGAGCGCTCCCGGTCGGTCGGCCCGAGGCTAGGCCGCCCGCCCCTCGCCTCCGCCAACCGAGCACGAACGCGGTACTCGTGATTCTTGTTGCTTTTCCGTCCCTTTCAGTCCACACTGCTCGGCCATGGGCGAGCGGGTCAGGATCGTGCGGCACGAAGGCACTCTGCTGGCGGCGAAGGAGCCGGGCGACGACGGCCCCGGCGCCCTGCGTGCCGAGGCCGAGGTCCTGCGCCGGGCCCAGGTGCCGGGTGTCGTCGAGCTCGTGGGGATCAGCGAGGGCGAGCGGCCGGCCCTGCTCACCCGGTGGGTCGGCCCCCGCTCGACCGCCGACCTGGCCGTGCCGCTCCCGCCGGAGCGGGCGGTCGCCCTCACCCTGGCGGTGGCCGCCACCGTGGGCCGGCTCCACCGGGCCGGCATCGTCCACGGCCACCTCGACCCCACCCACGTGCTGCTCGACGCCGGCGGACGACCCGTCCTGTGCGGCTTCGGCGGTGCTGGCCCGATCGGTGCGCCGGAGCGGCGGCCGGCGACCGATCCGGGCCCGGGTGGCCTCGCCCCCGCTCGTGCGTCCCGGCGGCCGGCCGACGACGTGGCGGGGCTGGGTCGGGTGCTCGACCACCTGCTCGGCCCCGCCGGGGCGCCTCCCGGGGGCCGGCGCCTCACCCGGGCCCACCGCCGGGCCGCCACCCAGCGCCGAGCCCTCCGCGCCCTCGTGGCCGGTGCGACCTCGGCCGACCCCGACGCCCGACCATCGGTGACCGCGTTCGCGCACTCGCTGAGGCGCGCGGTCCCCGACGCCCGGCTGGGCGACGAGCCCGTCGATCCCCCTGTGGTCCCGAGGCCCTCCCGACCGTCAGGGCGAGAGCGGCCGGCCACCACCGCACGCCCGGGCGAACCGTCCGACGCGGGACGCCACGCCCGGCCCGACGACCGCCGGGGAGGGACGGCCCGGGTCCGCTCGTTGCTGCCCGCCGCCGTGGTGCTGGTGGCGGTGTCGGCCGCGAGCTACTTCGGACTCAGTGCGTGGTGGGCACCCGGGCGGGAACGGGTGGCCGTCGCCACCCCGACCTCCACCGCCACCACGGCGGCGACGCCCACAAACACCAGCACCGCGCTCCCCCCGTCGACGACGCCGGGTGGGCCGGAGGCGGCGCCGGTCGTCGACCACGACGGCCGGCGCTACGCCGTCGGTGCGCCAGGCGACGTGGTGGTCGTGGGGCCCTGGCTCTGTGACGGGGTCGACCTCCCCGCCGTGCTCCACCCTGCCGACGGCACCGTCCACCTGTTCCGCCGGTGGGCGCCGGCCGGCGGCACGGTCGAGGCCACCACGGTGGCCACCGTCCCGGGCGCCGACGGGCTCGTCGGCGCCGAGCTCCAGACGGGTTGTGCCCAGCTCATCGTCACCGGCTCGGGCCGGGACCTCACCATCCTCACCACGGAGGACCTCCGTTGACCCGACCCCACCTGGCTCACCGGGCCACCACCACAGTGGGTGCGCTGGGCGGGCTCACCGCCGCTGCCACCGCCCTCTGCCTGGCCGGTCGCACGCTGCCGTTCCCTCCACTCTCCTCACCCTCGGCGGTCCTGACGTGGTCCAGCCGGACCGACCCCGTGACGGTCGCCTTCACCGTCGCCCGGGGCGTCGGCGTGGTGCTGGTCGCCTGGACGGCCCTGACCTGGCTGCTCGCCGTCGTCGCCCGGCTCTCGGCCATCCCCGCCGCGGTGCGCGCCGCCGACGGTCTCGCCCTGCCGTTCGTGCGCCGCCTCGCCGACCTCACCGCCGGCGCCGCCATCGTGGCTGTCTCCCTCGTGCCCGCCGCCCACGCCGGAGCCGCCACCCCGGACCCCTCCCCACTCGTCGTGATGACCGACCTCGGGCCGACGACCCCGGGCACGACCACGACGGTCCCGCCGACCACGACGCTCCCGCCCACCACGACCGCACCGAGCACCACGACGACCCTCGCGGCACCACCCACAATGACCGAGCTGCCCGGCGGGCCGACGTCCCCGGCGCCCCAGGCGCCGGACGGCCCGAGCACTGGCCCGGCCCCGGTCGCCCCACGGCCCGACCCTTCCGGCCAGGCACCGGCCTCGGGAACCTGGGTGGTCCACCCCGGCGACACGCTGTGGCACGTGGCCGAGCTCACCGCCGGCGCTCAGCTGGGTCGGCCCGCCTCGTTGGCCGAGACGGCCACCCAGCTCGACCGGTTGATCCGGCTCAACGCCGACCGCCTGGCCGTGCCCGGCGACGCCGACCTCGTGTTCCCCGGCCAGGAGTTCCTGGTCCCCTGAACCGACGAACGGCTCAACGCAGGCGGACGGCCACCTCGTTCGCCAGCAACCGCCCCTCGACGGTGAGCCGCAGACGACCGTCGGCCTCCACCACCAGGCCCTCGAGGAGCTCGACGTCGGCGGGATCGAGAGAACCGGAGGGGACGCCCTCGGCGGTGCGCAGCGCCAGCTGCAGGCCCTCGACCCGTCGCCGGTCCGGCTCGAGGTCCTCCCCCGCCGCCTCGGTCGAGCGGCCGTCGGCGACGGCCTCCACGTAGCGCTCGGGGGTGCGCAGGTTCCACCACCGATGCCCGTCGCGGTGGGAGTGGGCGGCGCACCCGAACCCCAGGTAGTCGCCCTGGGCCCAGTAGAGCTCGTTGTGGCGGCACGCGTGGCCGGGCTTCGCCCAGTTCGAGATCTCGTAGTTCGCCAGCCCGGCGGCGGTGAGCCGCTCTTCGGCCATCAGGTACTTGTCGGCCTGGTCGTCGTCGTCGGGATGACGGGACTCGTCGGCCGCGAGCGGGGTGCCGGCCTCGATGGTGAGGGCGTAGGCGCTCACGTGCGGCGGGTCGAGGGCGATGACCGCATCGAGGGTTCGGGACCACTCGTCGAGGGTCTCGCCGGCACCCCCGTAGATGAGGTCGAGGTTGAAGGTTCGCAGCCCCACCGAACGGGCCAGCTCGACCGAGCGGACGACGGCGTCGGGGTCGTGGCTGCGACCGAGGGCGGCGAGCACCGAGGGCACCATCGACTGCACCCCGAGCGAGATGCGGTCGACCCCGCCGGCGACGTAGGTCTCGAGCAGGGCCCGGTCGACGGTGTCGGGGTTGCACTCCACCGTGACCTCGGCGCCCTCGACCCGTGGGATCTCGGCCAGCACGGCCATGAGGCCCTCGGCGGGGACGAGCGACGGCGTGCCGCCACCGAAGAAGACCGAGCTCGACGGCGGCAGCTCACCGGAGTCGACATGACGCCCGATGTCGGCGCGCAGCGCGTCGAGGTAGGCCTCGATCAGGTGACCCCGATCGGTCCACGTCGCGAACGCGCAGTAGTCGCAGCGGCGCGCGCAGAACGGGATGTGGACGTAGGCACCGAAGGACACGCCCTCAGTGTGCCTGCTCACCTGCTCCGATCGGTCCGCCGGGGGCGGGACCGAGCGGCCGGGCTCACTGGCCGTGCCCGAGACCCAGGTCGTCGAGGCGGTCGGTGGCGGTGTCGAGGCCGACGCCGAGGATGCAGGCGATGGCGCGCAGGTCGTCCTTGCGGATGGTGAGCACGCGGCCGTTGAAGTCCTGGCGCTGGACCTGGATCATCGTGAGGTAGCGGTTCAACATGTCGGCCTCGGGCCCGGTGAGGTCCTCGAGGCGACGCAGGTCGATGGTGAACGAGCGCTCGTCGATCGGGAGGCCGGTGCCGGCTGCGTCGCCGAACGCCGGGCCCTCGTCGGCCGGGAGCAGCTGGTCGACGGGGACGTTGTAGAACCGGGCCAGGCGCTGGAGGCGGGGCACCGAGATGGCCCGCTCGCCACGCTCGTAGGCACCGAGGACGGAGGCCTTGAACTCGAGCTCCGACGCCGCTTCGACGTCCTGGAGCGAGAGCCGCTTCTGGCGGCGAATGGCACGAAGGCGCTCGCCGACCTTCCTGCTGTAGGTCGTCGTCACCTCACCCGTCACCGTCTCGCTCATGGTTCAAGCTCCTCTCGCGGTGGCCCTGTGCCACCGGTGGTCGCAGCGCTGCTGCGTCAGTTCGTTCCCGCTACCTACCCACAACCGTACACCATTACCACTCAGCGTGGTGATTGGGTGGGCCATGCTACCCAGCGTCCCCATCGCCTCACAACGACCCCGGGGAGGCCGTGAAGACCGTTCGCCCACCTGGTTCACGCCTGGGCGACGACACCCGACCGTAGCGCGCACAGCACCGCCGCCCCGGCGATGGCGGCGGTCTCGGCCCGCAGCACGCCCGCCCCGAGCGCCACCGATGCGGGCAGGCCCGTCCGTTCGTCGGCTGACCACCCACCCTCGGGCCCGATCAGCAGCGTGGGGCGGTCGAGGCCGGGCACCCCACCTCCCATGTCGGCCCGCACCGCCCCTGGGAGGGCGCTCACCTGGGGAAAGGAGCTGATCGCAGCGACCTCGGGCAGCCAGGTGCGTCGGCTCTGCATCGAGGCCTCCAGGGCGACGCGCCGCAACCGTTCGGCGTTGCGATCGGCCTTGTCGGGATCCCAGCGCACCACCGAGCGCTCGGCCACGAACGGGATGATCACGTCGACGCCCAGCTCGGTGAGCTTCTGCACGACGAGCTCCGGCCGCTCCCCCTTCACCAGGGCGAAGGCGACGGTGATGCGCGGGGCCGGCTCCGGGTCGACCACGATCTCCCCGTCAGGCTGGAGGTCGGGCCCGAACCGGCACCACCGCCAGCGGCCGCGACCGTCGGTGACGCTGAGGTCGTCGCCGGCCCTGAGCCGGCGCACCTTCTCGAGGTGGTGGCGATCAGGGTCGGCGAGCACCGGCGCCACGACGTCGGTGACGACGACGTGCGGGGCGGTGCCACCGGGACGGGACGGTCGGGGGTCGCCCTCGCCGACGCCTGCGTGCGCCACGACGGGCCTACTTGAAGGCGGAGCGCAGCTTGGACATGAAGCCGCCCTCGGGCGGTGCGATGTCGTGGCCCCGGATCTCGGCCAGGCGGTTGAGCAGCCCGGCTTCCTCCTCGGTGAGGTCGGTCGGGGTGTCGACGATCACCTGCACGAGGAGGTCACCGCGGCCCCGGCCCTGGAGGTGGGGCACGCCCTTCTGCCGGAGGCGCACGACCTTGCCGGTCTGGGTGCCAGGCTCGATGTCGATGAGCTCGTCGCCGTCGAGGGTGTCGAGCGGGACCTGGGCCCCGAGCGCCGCCTGGGTGACCGGCACGTGCATCTCGTGCACGAGGTCGTCGCCGTGGCGCACGAAGCGCTCGTCGGCGGCGACGCGCACGTGGACGTAGAGATCACCGGCCGCGCCACCGCGGGGGCCGACCGCACCCCGGCCGGTGAGGCGGAGGGTGGCGCCGGTGTCGACGCCTGCGGGGACGTCGACGGTGTAGGTGCGCTCGTCGACGGTCCGGCCCTCGCCCCGGCAGGTCGGGCAGGGCGAGGCCACGATGGTGCCGAAGCCGCTGCAGCGGTTGCACGGTCCGGCGGTGACCATCTGGCCGAGGATCGACTGGCGCACCCGGCGCACCTGGCCAGCACCCCCGCACTCGGGGCAGGTCGTCGGCGACGTGCCCGGCGCCGCGCCGGTGGCCTCGCAGTCGTCGCACGCCACGGCGGTGCGCACCGAGACCGGGGCCTCGGCCCCGAACACGGCGTCGACGAACTCGAGGTCGACCACGACCTCGAGGTCGGAGCCTCGGGGCGGGCCACTCGGGGCCGGCGGCTGACCGCCGAACGGGCTGCCGCCGTTGAAGAACATGTCGAAGATGTCGCCCAGGCCGCCACCGCCGCCGAAGGGGTTCCCGGCCTGCGGGCCGGCCTCGCCGAACCGGTCGTACTGCTGGCGCCGCTGCGGGTCCGAGAGGACCTCGTAGGCGAGCGCCACCTCCTTGAACTGCGCCTCGGCACTCGGGTCGTCGGGGTTGGCGTCGGGGTGCAGCTCCCGTGCCCGCCGGCGGTAGGCGCGCTTGATCTCGTCGGCGTCGGCGTCGCGGTCGACGCCGAGCAGCTCGTAGTAGTCGGCCATCGCTCCTCTAGCCCTCGCTCAGCCGGCGCCCGAGGCGGTTCGCCACCACCGCCACCGCGGAGAGGGCCTGGTCGTAGTGCATCCGTGTGGGCCCGAGCACCCCGATGGTGCCGGCGGTCTCGCCGTCGACGACGTAGGGCGCCACGACGAGCGAGCAGTCGGCCAGGGCCTGGTTGCCGGTCTCGGTGCCGATCGCGACCGAGAGGCCTCGGTCGATGACGTCCTCGAGGAGGCTCACCACGACGAGCTGCTGCTCGAGGATGCGCAGGATCTCGCTGACCGTGCCGACCGCGTCGAAGGCGGCCGCCATGTCGGAGGTGCCGCCGATGAAGACCTGGTCGTCGTGGCGGTGCTCGCCCCGGAGGGCGGCGACGGTGGCCCGCATGACCGTGGCGACGGTGTCGGCCTCCGGCGATGCCCCCGTGCCCTCGTCGACGCTGAGGGCGGCGGCGTCGGCGAGCGTGCCGCCCACGACCAGCCCGGCCAGCTTCACGGCGGCGGCGTTGACGACGAGGTCGTCGGCGTCGTGGTCGAGCTCGAAGGAGTGCTTCTCGATGGCACCGTTGGAGAGCACCAGCACCGCCAGCACCACGCGGGGCGTCAGCGACACGAGCTGCAGCGAGCGGACGGTGGCGACCTCGTGGGGCGGCCCGACCACGACCGCGGCGTAGCGGGTGAGGCTGGAGAGCAGGCGGCTGGTGTCGGCCAGCATCTGCTCGATCTCGCCGTGGGTGCGCGAGAAGAACGAGCGCACCTGCTGGGTCTCGGTGGTGCCGAGCCGACCGGGCCCGCCGAGCTGGTCGACGAAGAAGCGGTAGCCCTTCTCGGTGGGCACGCGCCCGGCGCTGGTGTGGGGCTGGGCGAGGTAGCCCTCGGCCTCGAGGGCGGCCATGTCGTTGCGCACCGTCGCCGAGGAGACGTTGACCTGGGTCGACTTGGCGACGTGGCCGGACCCGACGGGCTGTGCCGTCTCGATGTACTCGGTGACCACCGCCCGCAGGATGGTGGCCTTGCGTTCGTCGAGCATGGGAACCGTCTGGGGAGGGAGCGGAGCGAGCGGCGGTGCAGGAGCACCGCCTGGGTCGATGTTACCCGGAGGCACCCCGGGGCAAGCAGACGAGGGTCGCGAGTGCTAACGCCGTGCGTTCGGGTGGGCCCGGCTCAGTCGTCGAGGCGGAGGGCCGACACGAAGGCCTCCTGCGGGACCTCGACCCGGCCGATGTTCTTCATGCGCTTCTTGCCCTCCTTCTGCTTCTCGAGGAGCTTGCGCTTGCGGCTGATGTCGCCGCCGTAGCACTTGGCCAGGACGTCCTTGCGCTTCGCCTTGACGGTCTCGCGGGCGATGATGCGACCGCCGATGGCAGCCTGGATCGGCACGTCGAACAGCTGCCTCGGGATGAGCTCCTTCAGCTTGTCGGTCATGCGCTGGCCGTAGCTGTACGCCTTGTCCTTGTGCACGATCATCGAGAAGGCGTCGACCGGCACCGCGTTGAGCAGGATGTCGACCTTGACCAGGTTCGAGCGGCGGTAGCCGGAGGGCTCGTAGTCGAGGCTGGCGTAGCCCTGCGTGCGGCTCTTCATCTGGTCGAAGAAGTCGGTGACCACCTCGGCCAGCGGCATGTCGTAGATGAGCTCCATGCGCTCGGGCGACAGGTACTCGAGCTTGACCAGGTCGCCGCGGCGTTGCTGGCACAGCTCCATGAGCGTGCCGGTGTAGGTCGTGGGGGTGAGGATCGTGGCCTTGAGGTAGGGCTCCTCGATGTCCTCTACCTCGGTGGCCGGCGGTAGCTCCGAGGGGTTGTCGATGGTGACGACCTCGCCGTTGGCCTTGTTGACGATGTACTGCACCGACGGGGCCGTGGCGATGAGGGCGAGGTTGAACTCGCGCTCGAGCCGCTCACGCACGATCTCCATGTGGAGCAGCCCGAGGAAGCCGCAGCGGAACCCGAAGCCGAGCGCACCGGACGACTCGGGCTGGAAGGTGTAGGAGCTGTCGTTGAGCCGCAACTTCTCGAGCGCCTCCCGCAGTGCCGAGAAGTCGTCGCCCTCCACCGGGTAGAGCCCGCAGAACACCATGGGCCGGGGCTCGTCGTAGCCCTCGAGGGCCGGGGCGGGGTTCGCGGCGAGCGTGACGGTCTCACCCGAGCGGGCCTCGCCGACGTCCTTGATGCCGGCGATGAGGTAGCCGACCTCGCCCGCACTCAGGGAGGCGACCGGGGTCGGGTCGGGGGTGCGCACGCCGACCTCGTCGGCCTCGTAGGTGGCGCCGGCCTGCACGAAGCGCACCTTGGCGCCGGTCGTGAGGGTGCCGTCCATGACACGCACCGACGACACCACGCCTCGGTACTGGTCGAAGTGCGAGTCGAAGATGAGCCCCTGGAGCGGCGCGTCGGGGTCGCCCTGGGGCGCCGGGACCCGCTCGACCACGGCGTCGAGCAGCTCGGCCACGCCCTCACCGGTCTTGGCGCTGACCCGCAGGATCTCGTCGGCCGGGATGCCGAGCACCTTCTCGATCTCCGCGGCGTAGCGGTCGGGGTCGGCGGCCGGCAGGTCGATCTTGTTGAGGGCGGCGACGATCTCGAGGTCGTGCTCGAGGGCCAGGTAGCAGTTCGCCAGGGTCTGGGCCTCGATGCCCTGGGCCGCGTCGACCAGCAGGATGGCGCCCTCGCAGGCGGCCAGCGAGCGGCTGACCTCGTAGCCGAAGTCGACGTGGCCGGGCGTGTCGATCAGGTGGATGGCGTGGCCCTTGTAGTCGAGGCGCACGCTCTGGAGCTTGATCGTGATGCCCCGCTCGCGCTCGATGTCCATCGAGTCGAGGTACTGCGCCCGCATGTCCCGGGGATCGACCGCGCCGCACAGCTCGAGCAGGCGGTCCGCCAGGGTGGACTTGCCGTGGTCGATGTGGGCGATGATGCAGAGGTTGCGGTAGCGATCGAGGCTGGCCACGAGGCGGAGCGGATCCTTCGGCGGAGGGCGGACGCGCCCTCACCGGGGTGAGGGCGTCGATCGAGCCTAGTTGTCCACCACGCCGACTCCGACCACCGCGGACCCCGGTGTGTGACTCGCCCCGGCTCGCCCGCTATGCTGTACGACTCGTGCCCGGCGCCAGCGCGCCCGGCCCCCGTTCTCATCACCCGCCCTCCCCCCGAGGGCGTCTCACCCGAAGGTGCAGCCGTGGCCAACATCAAGAGCCAGATCAAGCGGAACCGCCAGAACGAGAAGCGTCGTCTGCGCAACAAGGCCGTCCGCTCCGAGCTGAAGACCCGCCAGAAGCGGGCCGTCACCGCCGCCGAGACCGGCGCCGAGGACACTGCCGAGCTGACCCGCCTCGCCATCCAGCGCCTCGACAAGGCCGCCAGCAAGGGCGTGATCCACAAGAACCAGGCCGCCCGCCGCAAGAGCCGCCTGGTCAAGCGCATCGCCGCCGCCGAGGCCGCGGCCGAGTGATGCCGGGGCGCCTGGCGCCCACCAACTGATCTGCTGACTCGGCCGGAGCGACGCTCCGGCCGAGCCGCGTCCGGGCCCGGCGCACCGGGACGACCTGTTGCCACATGTCCCGGATCGGCGGACAACCGCCAACCGGTCCTCCCCGCCCCATCCACCGGTTGCCACATGTCCCGGAAGTGCGGACGTCTGGCAACCGGTCAGCGGCGGGCGCGGGCGGCGCGGCTGCGGCCGGCCAGCCGACCCACGAGGACCTCGATCACGAGCTCCGGAGGCCAGGCCTTGGCGCCGTGCAGGTCGAGGTCGGCCTCGGCCAGCAACGCGCCGAACTGGGCGAGGCGGTCGGAGCCGAGCCGGCGGGCACCGTCGAGCGCCTTCTTGGCCGGGAACGTGCTGCCCTTGATCCCGAGCACGTCGGCGGCCGCCTTGTCGCCCCTGATGGTGGGGTCGTCGAGGCGGATCATCCGCAGGTAGTGGTTGGTGAGCGTCGCCATGACCTGCAACGGGTGCCGGCCCCCGCCCCCGAGCATCCGGTGCAGCACCTCGAGGGCCTTGGGCACGTCGCCACCGTCGATGGCGTCGGTGAGGTCCCAGGGCGCCACGTCGCCGGCCTCGCCGAGGTAGGGGGTGACGTCGTCACGGCCCACCCGGGCCCCCTCGCCGAAGGCGCCCTCGAGGGTGGCGAGCAGGCCGGGGAGCCGCCCCGGCTCGCTACCGATGTGGTCGGCGATGAGCTTGCGGGCCCCCGCGTCGAGGTTCAGCGACGACGACGCGAGGTGCTCGTCGATCCATCCGGCCTGGGCCTTGCCGGTGCCGGGTGAGGTGTCGACCACGACACCACCGGCGGAGGCGATGGCCTCGGTCAGGCTCTTCGGCACGTTCGGGAGCTTCGGCTGGCGCTGGGGCCGGGGGTCCTTCTCCCAGACCAGCACGAGCGAGGTCGAGGGCAACGGATCGGCCAGGTAGGCGACCAGCGGGGCGACGGCGTCCTTGGTGGAGAACACCCCGGTGTGGCGAGCGACCACGACCCGGCGGTCGGTGAGGAACGGCGGCGTTTGGGCGGCGTCGACCAACGAGCCGATGTCGTAGCCGATGTCGTCGGGGCCGAGGTGGTTCTCGACCGTGAGCTCCTCGACCATCAGCGAGCGGTCGCCGTCGCCGACGAGCTCGCGGACGAGGGTGGTGACGGCCTCGCCGAGGAGGACCTCGTCGCCCCCCTTGACGAGGTGGACCGGCGCCCGGAGGTCGACGTTCATGCCGCGGCCAGCACCGCCGCCATGACGTCGGCGACGCGACGGCCGTTGCGCACGTCGTGGGCCCGCAGGATGCGGCAGCCGAGGGCGATGCCGAGAGCGTGGGCCGCCATGGTGCCGTCGCCGGCGGAGGCGCGGTCGACGTCGAGGAGGGTCCAGAGGAACCGCTTGTTGGAGGCCGAGAGGAAGACCGGGTAGCCGAGCTCGGCCAGTCGGTCGGAGGCCCGCAGCAGCACGAGCGACTGGGGCTCGCTCTTGCCCAGGTCGAGTCCGGCGTCGACCATGATCCGTTCGGGCGGGATGCCGGCGGCCCGGGCCTGCGCGGCGCGGTCGGCGAGGAAGTCGCACACCGTCTGCACGACGTCGTCGTACTGCGGGTCGGGGTCGGGCACGCGGGGCTGGAGCCGGATGTGGGTGGCCACGACCGACGCGCCGGCAGCGGCGCACACGGGCAGGTAGTCCGGGTCGGCGAAGCCGCTGATGTCGTTGCCGACCACGGCCCCGGCCTCGAAGCAGGCCTTGGCCACCGAGGCCCGCCACGTGTCGACCGAGAGCGGCACGTCGAACCGGGCCCGGAGGGCCTCGACCGCCGGGACGACCCGTTCGAGCTCCTCGGCCTCGGTGACCTCGTCACCCGGGCCGGCCTTCACGCCCCCGACGTCGAGGAAGTCGGCGCCGTCGACGACGAGCTGCTCGGCCTTGCGGAGGAAGGCGTCGAACTCGTAGTAGGCGCCCTGGTCGTAGAACGAGTCGGGCGTGCGGTTGAGGATCCCCATGACGATCGCCCGGTGCGTGATGTCGAAGCGGGTGGTGCCGAGGTCGAGGTCCACGGAGCTGACCCTAACCGGCCCCACCGACACCCCGACCCGCCGGGGGGCCGTCCGGAGGTCGCCGTCGCCGACGAGCCCATCGGATACATTCGCCGCTCGTGCGGCCGACGGGGGCCGCTGCGAGAGGGAGCATTCCGATGAAGTTGTCGACCAACGTCAAGGCCGCGATGGCCTGCGCCGCCATCCTCGGCGGAGCACTGATCCTGTCCGCGGCACCGGCCAACGGCGAGCCCAGCCTCATCGGGCTCACCCCCAACCCCGCCGCGGCCGGCACCACGGTGACGGTGACCGCCGGCATCATCTGCAACAACGACGTGGGCGAGGGCTTCACCTTCATCAAGCTGTACATCGGCGACACCGTCGTGGACGGCTCGTTCCCCGGCGGCACCAACACCGGCACCGTCGCGGTTCCGGCCGACACCGCGCCGGGCACCTACCGGGTCGAGGCCCAGTGCTCGACCAGCGTGGGCAACAGCGTCTACTACCCGAACACGCCGCTCGAGGTCGTGGAGGCACCCCCGACGACGGTCCCGGACACCACGACCTCGACCACGGCTGCTCCCGGCGCCGATGTCGCCGCCGCCGGCGCGGTGGCGGCCTCCCCGGCGTTCACCGGCTGACGGACCGTCCGCTCCCGTCGAGCGCAGTCGGCGCGACCTCGACGTCCACATCCAGGCGCTCTCCCACCGGGTCCGCATGGACCCGCAGACCCCCGGCCTCCACCGCGGTGACCGGAGGCTGGTCGGCCCCGGGGGCGGGGCTGCCCCGCGGCGCCCAGACCTGATCGACCCCGATGCGCTCGGTGACGACGGCGAGGGTGCCGGCAGCCTGGGGCCCCGCCGAGCGGAGCACCACCAGATCGAGCCGGCCGACGCCACGCTGACGAAGCCCCGCCAGCACGGCATCGGCCCGGGCGTTGCCCGGCACGACCAGCACGGCGGCTCCGCCGCTCCCCCGCCACAGCTCGGCCCCACCCACCTCGACCAGGCCTGCTCGGGTGCCACCGCCCAGGTGAGGCGCGCCGACCAGCACCGCGACGGCAACCACCGCCATCACCACTCCGACGCGCCGGTGTCGCCGCCCGACGAGCACAGCGAGGCCGAGGAGCACGGCCACCGCGGCGATCACCCCCAGCCCGACCCGGCCGAGCGGTGCCGCCGCGCCGACCCGCGCCACCTCGGCCACCCACCACAGCCCGAGGCGGGTCGGCAGGTGGAGACCCCAGGCGAGCCAGTCGGGGGCGATCCCGGCCACGAGGCCCGCGGTGCACCCCCACATCATCACGAGGCCCGCCACCGGCTCGGCCAGCAGGTTGGCCGGGAGCGAGGCCAGCGGCATCGGCCCGAAGGTCGGGACGAGCAGGGGCGCCACCGCGACCTGGGCGGCCAGGGTGACCGCCGTCGCCAGTCGCAGCCACGTCGGCCCCGGGAGGGCCGCCGCCAACGGACGCGCCAGC
Source organism: Acidimicrobiales bacterium (assembly GCA_965279255.1). Lineage (GTDB taxonomy): Bacteria > Actinomycetota > Acidimicrobiia > Acidimicrobiales > Acidimicrobilacustridaceae > CAMFLJ01. Next base: position 1,219,635 of record OZ257146.1, on the reverse strand, counting down.
AGGATGATGCCCGCGGATGCCGCCGTCGAGAGCCGGAACCCGAGGGACTGCACGAGGAGCGGGTCGACCAGCACCAGCCCGGCGACGGCGAGCGCCAGCACCCGGACCCCGCTCACCGGCCTCCCGAGCAGCACCGCCACGGCTCCGACCCCCGCCATCGCCGTCGCCCGGAGGACCGAGGGCTCGAACCGGGTGATCGCGGCGAAGACCAGGAGCAGCCCGAGCGTCGCCACGAACCGCCCGCGTCGTCGGAGGCGGGCGATCAGCGGCGTGGCCACGGCGATGACGAACACCACGTTCTGCCCCGACACGACGAGGAGGTGTGAGAGCCCCGCACCTTCGAAGTCGTCGGTGACGACGACCGACGCGCCCCTGTCGTCGCCGAGCACGAACCCGGTGAACAACGCGCGTTGGTCGTCCGGCAGCGACCGGGCGCCGTCGACCACCAGCGTGCGCACGTCGTTCACCGCCTGGACGACCCGCGTGCCGTCGTCGACGGGCGTGACCCGGTCGGCCACCAGCCGGGCCCGGACGTGACGGGCCCCACCGAGCGCCGGGTCGGTCAGGGGCTCGAGCCGGCCCTCGACCTCCACCCGCTCCCCTGCCTGCCGGCTCCCGAGGCGACCGCCCGCGCCGCCCCGTGCGCTGAGCTCCAGACGGCCCGACCGCGAGCGCACGTCGGCCCTCCATCCCCCGAACGACGGCTCCGGGTCCGACGCCAGCACGACCACTCCCTGGAAGGGACCACTCGGCGGGGGGACCAGGCCCGCCCAGGCCTGATGGGCCAGCCCCGAGGCGAGAAGGCCGACGGCGGCGGCCACGACGACCGGTCGGGCCAGGCCCACCGCCACGATGACCGCGGCGACACCGACCGCCACCGGTACCGGCCCCGGACGAAGGGCTCCCACGACCGCCGCGGCGGCGACAGCGACCGCACCGGCGTCGGACAGCGGGCCCCGGCGCCAGAGCTCGGGACGGAGACCGAGAACGCGCCTCACCCGACGGTGACGAGGTCACGGAGGGCCTCGAGCTTGGCGGGCCCGATGCCACGGACGTCGAGGAGGCCGTCGACGCTGGTGAACGGGCCGTTGCGCTCCCGGTGCGCCACGATCGCCGCCGCCGTGGCCGGCCCCACGCCCGGCAGCGTGTCGAGCTGCTCCACCGAGGCCGTGTTCAGGTCGAGCGGACCGGAGGGGGTACCGGAGGACGCCGCGCCCGCGGTGCCGGAGCTGCCGCCGTCGGGGCCCACCACCGCGGGTGGGCCCTCGCCCCGACGGGGCAGGTAGATGCGCTGCCCGTCGGCGAGGGGGGCGGCGAGGTTCACGCGGTCGAGGTCGGTCTCGAGGGTCGGGCCCCCTGCGGCGTCGAGGAGGTCGGCGACCCTGGCGTCGCGAGGCAGCCGGTAGAGGCCGGGACGACTCACCGCCCCCGCCGCGTGCACGACGATCCCCGGAGCCGTGGTGGTCGTGGTGGAGGGCCCGCCCGCCCCCGCCCCGCCCGCCTCCGACGCGGGGACCGTGACGGCGGATCCGGCGAACAGGTCGGCCGTGCCCTCGGAGGCGCCCACCGGTCGCAGAGCCAGCCAGGCGAGGGTGCCGAGCACCAGCACCAGCCCGACGGCGAAGGCGACCGTGGCCATCCGGCGCGGGGCCACCGCGAGCTCGTCGAGGTACCGAGCGACCAGGGCCGAACGGTTGGCTGCACCCCCCGGCGGCCGCTCGCCACCAGAGACGGAGCGACCCTCGCCCAACGCCCTGAGCGCCGCTGCGGCGCGCTCGTCGATCTCGGACCCGTGGTCGTCCACGGCCACCCCCGGCACGGGAGGGCGCCGTGTCGACGGCGCCTCGGCTCACGGGGGAAGTGGCCGCCGGGCGAGCCCGGGGACCGGTCAGGCTAGGCCGTCTCGGAGTCCGGGGGAAGGGCCATGGCCGTCGGACAGCGACGACTCAGAAGAGCCGTGAGGTGAGCTGCCGGCGGTAGGTGCCGGTGCGGGGGTCGTCGGCGCCCAGGATCTCGAGCAGGTCGAGGAACTCCTGGCGGGCGGCATCGTCGGCCTTGACCTGGTCGAGCAGGACCAGCAACCGGGCCTCGATGTCGGCGTCGCTCGTGTAGTTGCCACCGCTGCGGGCGAGCGCGGCGACGCGGCGGGTCTCAGGGGTCTCAGGGATGCGGGCCAGGATCTCGAGGGCCTCCCCGCCGCGCTCCTCGCCGACGAGCAGCTCGGCCAGGTCGACGATGGCCCCTTCGTCGTCGGGCTCGAGCTCGAGCGCGGCGCGCAGCGACGCCTCGTCGCCGATCTCGCGGAGCCGCTCGACCTCGGTCTGCTCCTTCGTGGGGAGGAGGCGGGCCACGAACTCCCGGACCGCGTCCTCACCCTGGGCGCCGACGAAGCCGTCGACGACCTTGCCGCCGGCCACGGCGTAGACCGCGGGGATGCTCTGCACCTGGAACGCCTGCGAGGTCGCGGGGTTGGCGTCGACGTCGACCTTGGCCAACACGACCTGCCCGCCGGTCTCGTCGATGACCGATTCGAGGATCGGGCCGAGGGTCTTGCAGGGCCCGCACCACTCGGCCCACAGGTCGACGACCACGGGCGTGGTCATCGAGCGCTCGAGCACGTCGGTCTGGAAGGTCGCATCGCTCACGTCGATCGTCACGCCGCCAGGATACGGCGAGCGCCCGCACCCGAGGCCCCGGCGGCGGGGCGCACGGGGCCGGTAGCGTGGCTGGGCCACCCACCCGACGAGGAGACCTTCGTGGACCAGACGGCCGCACCGGCCGGCATCGACACCGGCAACGTCACGACCTGGATGACCGGCCACGAGCCCTCGGTCGTGCCGCCGCTCGGATTCGAGCTGATCACCGGTGGCCTCTCCAACCTCACGTATCTGGTCTCCGACGCCACCGACCGGCGATGGGTGCTGCGGCGACCGCCACTGGGCCACGTCCTCGCCACCGCCCACGACGTGGCCCGCGAACACCGCATCATCACGGCCCTCGCGCCTACGCCGGTGCCCGTCGCCCCGTCGATCGGCCTCTGCACCGACGACACCGTCAACGGTGCGCCCTTCTACGTGATGGAGCACGTCGACGGCATCGTCGCCCGGGACACCGAGGCCGGCGGGCGCCTCTCCCCCGCGGCCCGCAGCCGCGCCGGCGCCGCCCTCGTCGAGGTCCTGGCCGCCATCCACGAGGTCGATGTCGACGCCGTCGGGCTCGGCGACCTCGGTCGTCGCGAGGCCTACGTCGAGCGTCAGCTCTCGCGCTGGTCGCGGCAGTGGGAGGCGACCCGCGACGGCGAGGTGCCCGTGGTCGAGGACCTCCACGCCCGGCTCGCCGCCTCCGTGCCTCCCCAGGGCCCGGCCACGATCGTCCACGGCGACTACCGGCTCGACAACTGCATCCTCACCCCCGAGGGCGAGATCGCTGCGGTGCTCGACTGGGAACTGTGCACCCTGGGCGATCCCCTGGCCGACGTCGGCCTCATGCTCGTCTACTGGGTCGAGGCGGGCGACGCGATCCAGACGGGCCTGCCCACCGCCACCACCCTGGACGGCTTCCCGACCCGGGCCGAGCTGGTGGCCCACTACGCCGACCGGTCGGGGCGCGACCTCGGTGACATCGGGTACTACGTGGCCCTGGGCTACTGGAAGCTGGCCTGCATCCTCCAGGGGGTGCTCGTCCGATACCGTGCCGGCGCCATGGGCGATCAAGGCGACGACTCCGGCCGCTTCTCCGAGCAGGTGGCCGCGCTCGGCACCGCCGGCATGGCGGCCCTCGACGGCGAGCTGGGAGCCTCCCGTGCCTGAGCTCTACCGCATCCACGAGGCACCCGAGCTCGTCGACCCGGTCATGATCGTCGGTCTCGACGGCTGGATCGACGCGGGCTACGCCGCCGCCAACGCCGTCGGCACGATGCTCGAGGGTGCCGGCTACGTCACCATCGCCAGCTTCGACACCGACGTGCTGCTCGACCACCGCTCCCGCCGGCCCACGATGCACATCGACGACGGCATCACCACCGGCCTGACCTGGCCCACCATCGAGCTGCGGGCGGCCACCGACTCCAACGGTGGCGAGGCCCTGTTCCTCGTCGGGGCCGAGCCCGATCACCTGTGGCGGGCCTTCTCGTCGTCGGTGGTCGACCTGGCCCACGAGTTCGGCGTCAGCGAGGTCGTGTCGCTCGGGGCCTATCCCGCGGCGGTCCCCCACACCCGACCGGTGCGGGTCATCGCCACCTCGACATCGGCCGAGCAGGCCAACCGGGTCGGCACCGTCGCCGGACGCGTCGACGTGCCAGCCGGCATCCACGCCGCCATCGAGATGGCCGCCGCCGAGAGCGGCCTCCCGGCGCTCAGCCTCTGGGCCCAGGTGCCCCACTACTCCGCCGCCATGCCGTACCAGGACGCCGCCGAGGCCCTGGTCGCGGCACTCGCCCAGCACATCGGGCTCGACTTCCCGGCGGGCACCCTCGCCGCCGACGCGGTCGCCACCCGGGCGCGCCTCGACGAGCTGGTCGGCAACAACGACGACCACCAGGCGATGCTGCGCCAGCTCGAGGTGCAGTTCGACGCCGACGACCTCCGTGGCCCGCTCCCCTCCGGCGACGACCTCGCCGCCGAGCTCGAGCAGTACCTCCGCGACCAGGAGTAGCCGGGGGCTCAGCCGGCGACGATGTTGACCAGCTGCGGGGGTCGGGCGATCACCTTGCGCGGCGGGTTGCCGCCCAGGTGGGCCTGGACCTTCTCGCTGGCCAGAGCCAGCGCCTCGGCCTCGGCGGCGTCGACGCCGGCCGGGACCTCGATGCGGTCGCGGACCTTGCCGTTGACCTGCACGACCATCGTCACGGTGTCGACCACGAGCTTGGCGGGGTCGGCGACGGGCCACTCCTGCTCGTGCACGTGGCCGCCGCGGCGGCGCTCCCAGAGCTCGGCCGAGACGTGTGGCGCCATGGGGGCCATCAGCAGCAGCAGCGTGTCGACGGCCTCGTCGAGGGTGGCCCGCCGGACGCCGGCGTCGCCCTGCACGTAGCGGTAGAGCTCGTTGGTGAACTCCATGAACGCGGCGACGACGGTGTTGTACGACCAGCGCTCGTAGTCGTCGCTGACCTTGGCGATGAGCCGGTGCGTCGAACGGTCGACCGCCGTGTCGGCGTCGGTGGGCTCGCGGTCGACCGGCTCGTGGCCGACCTCGCCGAGGGCCAGACGCCACAGCCGGCTGAGGAAGCGCTCGCACCCGTCGATGCCGACGCCTTCCCAGTCGACGTCGTCCTGCGGCGGCCCGACGAAGAGGTGGGCCAGGCGCAGCGCGTCGGCGCCTTCCGCGTCGAGGATCTCCTCCGGCGCGACGAGGTTGCCCTTGGACTTCGACATCTTGTCGCCGCCCAGGCGGATCATGCCCTGCGTGAACAGCCGCGAGAACGGCTCGCGCAGCTCCTTCGGCGCCACGCCCAGGTCGGCGAGCGCCTTCGTGAAGAAGCGGGCGTACATGAGGTGGAGGATGGCGTGCTCGACGCCGCCGATGTACTGGTCGACCGGCATCCACGACGCCGCGGCGTCGACTGACACCGGCGCCTCGGTGCTCCACGGCTCGCAGAACCGCAGGAAGTACCACGAGGAGTCGACGAAGGTGTCCATCGTGTCGGTCTCGCGGGTGGCGGGCCCACCACACGACGGGCAGGTCGTGTGGAGGAAGTCGGCGTTGCTGCGCAGGGGCGACTCGCCGGTGGGCAGGAACTCGACGTCGTCGGGGGCCAGCACCGGCAGCTGGTCGTCGGGCACCGGCACGATGCCGCAGTCGTCGCAGTAGATGACCGGGATCGGGCAGCCCCAGAAGCGCTGGCGGCTGACCAGCCAGTCGCGGAGGCGGTAGTTGACCTTGCCCTCGCCGATGCCCTCGGCCTCGAGGAAGGCGATGGCGGCGGCGATGGCCTCACCCTTGCCCATGCCGTCCATGAAGCCGCTGTTGATGTGGGTGCCGTCGCCCGTGTAGGCCTCACCCTCCCAGCCCTCGGGGGGCTGGATGGTGCGCACCACGGGAAGGCCCTGCACCTGCGCGAAGTCCCAGTCGCGCTGGTCCTCGGCGGGCACGGCCATGATCGCCCCGGTGCCGTAGCCCATGAGCACGTAGTCGGCGAGGTAGAGCGGCACCGGCGAATCGGTGAACGGGTTGCGCAGGTACGCGCCGGTGAAGATGCCGCGCTTGTCGAGCGAGCCCTCCGACGACATCCGCTCGACATCGCTCGCCATCCGGGCCTCGGCGACGAACGCGTCGATCTCGGCCCGCCGGTCGTCGGCGACGATCGTCGCAACCAGCGGGTGCTCGGGCGCCATCACCGCGTAGGTCATGCCGAAGCTGGTGTCGGGGCGGGTGGTGAAGACCCTCACAGTGGCCCCGTCGCCGCGGGGCGTGCCCTCGGCGTCGGTGACGGCCATGTCGAACTCGGCGCCCTCGGAGCGACCGATCCAGTTCCGCTGCATGGTCTTGACCCGCTCGGGCCACTCGAGCCCGTCGAGGTCGTCGAGGAGCTGGTCGGCGTAGTCGGTGATCCTGAAGAACCACTGCTCGAGGTCGCGCTTCTCGACGACGGCACCCGACCGCTCGGCCGTGCCATCGGCGAGGACCTGCTCGTTCGCCAGCACGGTCTGGTCGACCGGGTCCCAGTTCACCGTGGCCGAGCGCCGGTAGGCCAGCCCGGCCTCGAGCAGGCGCAGGAAGATCCACTGGGTCCAGCGCTGGTACTCCGGGCTGTGGCTCGTGACCTGGCGCCGCCAGTCGTAGACCGCGCCGATGCGCAGGATCGAGCTGCGGAGCTGCTCGATCCGCTCGTCGGTGAACTCGCGGGGGTGGCGGCCGGTCTTGATGGCGGCGTTCTCGGCGGGGAGGCCGAAGCTGTCGAAGCCCATCGGCGACAGCACGGCGTAGCCGTTCATCGTGCGATGGCGGACGTTCAGGTCGCCGAAGGTGTAGTTGCGGACGTGACCCATGTGCGCCGCACCGCTGGGGTACGGGTACATGCACAGCGTGTACCAGTGCGGGCGAGGGTCGTCGTTGTCGACCTCGTAGGTGCCGTGCTCGGCCCAGTAGGCCTGCCACTTCTGCTCGATCACCTGGGGGTCGTAGCCGTCAGCCATAGGCCGGACATCGTACGCGGTGGCTGTCGCACCCCCTGCGTACGTTGGCACGATGTGCTCGGCGTGCGGCGATTTTGCAGACCGGTGGGCGGCCGGTAAAGTCAACGACTCCTACGGGGCTATAGCTCAGTTGGTAGAGCGCTTCCATGGCATGGAAGAGGTCTGGAGTTCGATTCTCCATAGCTCCACCACGCAGGACCGGGATCAGGGACCAGCCTCAGGCTGGTCCCTCGCCGGTTTTGTGGCCGGCGAGGGCTGCTTCTCGGTCACACGGAAGCTGCCGACCTATGCAGACGGAGATCCCCGTCTCCGCTTCGTCTTCGTCGTCCAGGTCGCCCGACGGGACCGCCGTCTTCTCGAAGCCCTCCAGCAGACCTTGGCCTGCGGTTCGATCCACGAGAAGCAACCCGCACGAGCGGGGTGGCAGCCGACGTCGGTGTTCACCGTCTCGGGCATCCGCAGCCACAGGGAGCGAGTGATCCCGTTCATGGACCGGCATCTCCTCGGCGGGCACAAGCGCCACCAGTTCGAGCTCTGGGTGCGGGCCATGGACGCTCACGAGCTCGCCCATCCCACCCGTTGGGGCAAGGGCCCCTCCACATGCAACATCGCGGGATGCGACCGAGCAGTGCGCGGCCGAGGGCTGTGCCGGTCCCACTACTACCGGGAGACGGGCCACTGATCGCCATGACGGGCTACGAGCTCGCCGAGTTCCTGGGGGGCCTGGTCGCCGCCGAGGGCACCTTCGTCAGGTCGTTCATCCGCGGGGCCTCCGGCATCCGACGTCCGACGTTCACCTTCGCAGTGGGGCTGGGCGCTGCTGATGCCGGGACCTGCCACCTGCTGCAGGACTTCCTCGGGGTCGGCCAGGTCCGTAGGTACCCGCGTCGGAAAGCGCACTTCGACGACGAGGTCGTTTTCGCTGTCCGCTCAGTCCCCGATCTCGTCGACGTGGTGGTCCCGTTCATGGACGCGCACCTCCCGCTGTCCCACAAGCGCACGCAGTACTTGGCCTGGCGGCCCGAGTTGCTCGCCTACGACGCGTCGCGCCGGCGACGCGGGGCGCGCTGACGAGCAGGTCCGTTCAGGCAACGGAGCGTTCACACGGGCATGACCTCCGGCCCTCCCACGGTCCGCGACCCACGCAGTACGGTCGCCGCATGCAGGAGCTGATCGACCTCACGGCCGACCTCCCCGAGCGGGCCCTCGCTGCCGACGAGGTGCTCGTCGTGGAGGGCGAGTTCCCCGACCACCTGTACGTCCTGCTGGAGGGCGAGCTCGTCGTCCGCCGCGGCGGCGACGACCTCATCGCGTTCGACCATCCCGGCTCCTGCATCGGCGAGAAGGCGGTGCTGCTGGGCCGTCCGCACCGCTCGTCGGTCGTCGCCGCGGTGCCATCACGGGTGCGGGTGATCGAGGACGCCGCCGACCGCATCCACGAGAGCCCCGAGATCCTGCTGGCCGTCGCCACCCTGCTCGCCGGCCGCCTGGAGATGGTCGAGTCGTTCCTGAGCGATCTGCAGCACCAGTACCGCGACGTCGACGGCGGGCTCGGCATGATCAGCGACGTGCTCGGCGCGCTGGCGCACCACCACGGCCCCAAGGCCACCCCCGGGTCGCAGCGCGACCCCGACCCGCTCTACTGAGCCACCGGCTCCACGGCGTCGAGCGACCGCTCCTCGGTGCCGTCGTAGGACCACCACGACGCGGTCCACGTGTCGAGGTCGATCACGGCGTGGCTCGGCTCGGGCCCGGTCTCGTGGCCGGCGTTGACGATCCACGTCGGACCCTGGTTGGAGATCCACGACCCGCCGTCGACCCACGGCGACTGGTGCACGTGACCGGTGAGCACGAGGTCGGGGCCGAACCGGTCGATCCAGCCGGCGAGGTCGGCGTCGCCATAGGACTTCGTGCCGACCCAACTCACCGGCACGTCGGGCGGCGGCCAGTGGTACACCCAGATCCAGCGCCGGGGGGCGTCACCGGCGTGGCGGGCCTCAGCGAGCGCCTCGAGCCGGGACTCGAGGCGCTGGCGGCCGACGGGACCGTCCCACCAGGGGTGGACGTCGACCTGGGCGTCGCCCACGACGAGCGATCCGTTGTCGACGACGACCCCGAGCTCGGTGGCCTTCGCCAGCCAGCCGGCGGCCTGCTCACCGTCGCCGTCGAGGCCGGTGAGGTCGTGGTTGCCCGAGCACACGGCGGTGGCGGTGCGCTCGGCGAGGCGCTGGAGGTACTGCAGCACCACGGGGATCTGGGCGTCGAGGGGCACCATCGAGGAGATGTCGAGCAAGTCGCCGACGATCACCACCAGCTCGAACTCCGTCGCCTGGGACAACACCCAGTCGAGCTGGCGCAGGTCGTAGTGGACGTCGCCCACCATCAGGATCCGCACGGCATCCGCCCCCGTCTGCCTGGGGTCGCCTCAGTCGCCCACGGCGTCGGCGACGCGCCAGTCGACGGTCGGGACGTCGCGCCACAACCGCTCGAGGTCGTAGAACTCGCGGGCCTCGTCGAGGAACACGTGCACGATGAAGTCGCCGTAGTCGAGAAGCACCCACTGGGAGGAGTCGAGGCCCTCGACCCGCAGCGGCTTGGGGCCGCCGGCGGCGGCGACCTGCTCCTCGATGTCCTCGGCCACGGCGCGCACCTGGCGGGTGTTGTTGCCACCCGTGATCACGAACCAGCCCGTGATGGCGAGCACCTCACCGACCTCGAGCACCACCGTGGGCTCGTCGGTCTTGGCGCCGGCGCTGCGCGCTGCGAGCAGCACCCAGTCGAGGGTGTCGACATCGGTCGACTCGGTCATCATTGACCTCCGAGGGTGCTGGGTGATGCGGCCGACGACGGGTCGACACCGGCCACCGCGACGTAGTCCTCGCCGAGGACGACGGTCATGTCGGTGGCGGAGTTGGTCTGCTCGCTGCGGACGACCTCGCCCACGCCGAGGGCGTCGCGGAGCTTCTGGGCCTCTGCCGCGTACGCATCGTCGTAGTAGACGAACTGGGTCGTGCCCTGGCCGAACGAGCGGGCGTTGCCCACGACGTCGATCTGGGCCCCGGCGGCGGCGAGCACGATGGCGGCCGAGACGCCGTTGTCGAGCTGACCGGTGCCGTCGAGGACCCGCAGGCGGGGTCGGGCGCCGGGTGCGCCCTCGGGGAACGGGATGATCGAGGCGACCGCCGCGGCCATGGCCTCGGGGGTGCCCCGGAACTGCTCGTTGCCGACGCCGTCGGGGGTGGTCACCGAGACGGGCAGGGTCTCGTACTGCACCTGGTCGGCGCTCAGCACCGAGAGGAACTGGCCGAGGCCGACGTCGGTGGGGATGGCCAGGGCGCTGGGGCCCTTGCCGGCGATGGCGGCGAGCCAGCCCTTCCAGAACGCCTGGATGCGCACCATGCGGGCCAGGTCGCTCTCACGGGCGCCCCGGCCGGAGAGGTACGGCCACACCTGTGCGGGCTGCAGCTCGATCGAGCCCTTCGGGAACACGACGGCACCGTTCGGGCCCGTGACCGGATCGGGGCTGTTCACGGTGATCGGCGCGGCCGGAGCGGTGAGCGAGGCCCAGTCGGCGGCGGGGATCACCTGGGTGCTGCCGAAGGTGAGGTCGAGCAGGCTGCCGAGGCTGCTCGTGAAGGCATCGACGCCGAACGTGTCGTAGATGTAGCGGAGGGAGAGCTCGCCGGTGGACAGCGACACGATCGTGCCGGCGGGCACGTTCAACATCCCTCCGACGCCGTCGGAGGTCTGCGACATGATCGTGATGGAGTCGAGCTTGCCGTTGGGGTCGACGGCGACCACCAGCTCGGTGGGCGTGGGCTCGAGCACGGCCTCGTAGCCCGGCGCCGCCGGATCGGTGACCCGGCGAACCAACTGGCCGTCAGTGCTGTCGAGGATGATCCGCAGCCCGGCGAAGACGAGCCCGGGGATGGCCAGGAGCAGCAGCACCAGGGCGATCGGGTAGCCGATGCGCCACCACAGCGATCGCCGGGGCTTCGTTCGGACCTGCTGCTGCTCGGCGACCAGTGCGGACAGCTCGTCGAGGCCTGAACCGGCATCGCCGGAGGTGGGAGGGGTCGGTGTCTCGGTCGTCATGAGCTGCCGAAACCGTACAACCGGCGCTGCCGGATGCAGGACCACACCCCCGGGGTCACCAGCAGGTCGAGCGGGCGCCCGTCGGCGACGCGTTCGCGCAGATCGGTGCTCGAGAGCTCGATCCTCGGGATCTCGACCCGCTCGAACGACCAGCCCTCGGGCGGGGGCGGGCACGGGATGCCGGGCCGGTCGACGAGCACGAGTGTGGCGAGCGCCGGGAGGGCGTCCGCCCGGTGCCACGTCGGCAACCCCGCCGCGGCGTCAGCGCCGAGGATCAGGAACCGCTCCCCCGCCGGATCGCGTTCTCCCAGCTCAGAGAGGGTGTCGACCATGTAGCTCGGGCCCCCACGCTGCAGCTCCAGGTCGGAGGCCACCAGCCCGTCGAGCCCATCGGCGGCGGCCCGCACCATCGCCAGGCGATCGGTGGCCGGTGTGATCGGGCGTTCGGCGCTCTTCTGCCAGGGGTCGTTGGCCACCACCAGCAGGACCTCGTCGAGATCCAGGGCGTGGCGGACGTTGAGGGCGGCGAGGAGGTGCCCGATGTGGGGCGGATCGAACGTGCCGCCCAGCACGCCGGTTCGCAGTCCGGTTCCCGGCATCCGGCCGAGTGTAGGGGTCGGCCGAAAATGGGTAGGTGATCGGGGTGGTTGCCCTTCATGATGGGCGCCCACGTGCCGATGTAGAGGGGCTGACCCCACCGTGACGTGCCCTCGAACCCCCCGGGGTGACCGATGTCACCCCCCTGCCGCGGAACAACTCAGCCCCCGGCTGCGGTTACATCACTGTCATTTCCCCCGCCTCTCGGGGCGGGTTCGGGACCAGAAGAAGAGCGTACCGGTGCCCCCAGGGATCCACACCGGATGGAGAGCGAAGCACGAATGAGCGATTCAGTCGGCCAGTACCTCAACGAGATCGGGCTCGTCCCCCTCCTCACGGCGCAGGAGGAGCGCGAGCTCTCCCAGATCATCGAGAAGGGCCGCGACGCCGCGGTCGCGATCGAGAACGGCGAGCGCCCCACCCCCGAGCTGCGTCGGGCGGTGAAGACCGCCGCGGCGGCCAAGGACCGCTTCATCCGCGCCAACCTGCGCCTCGTGGTGAGCGTCGCCCGCCGCTACCCGCTGCCCCCGGGCATGGAGCTGCTCGACCTCATCCAGGAGGGCAACCTGGGCCTCGAGCACGCCGTCGACAAGTTCGACTGGCGCAAGGGCTTCAAGTTCTCCACCTACGCCACCTTCTGGATCCGCCAGGCCATCGGCCGGGCGCTCGACCAGAAGGCCAGCCTGGTCCGCCTCCCCGGCGACCGCTCGGCCTCGCTGCGTGCGGCCCTGCGCCAGGTCAGCGGCGACGGTGACGAGCTCGACGACGAGCACGCCCGCCTGCACCGGCTCACGACCCCCACGTCGCTCGACCGCACCATCGGCGACGACGACTCCAACGAGTTGATCGACCTGCTCCCCGACTCCCTGCCGGGGCCCGAGCAGATCGTCATGGACCGGGTCGACGAGCAGATGGTCACCGACCTCCTGTCGGTGCTCGACTCGCGGGCTCGCTACGCCGTCGAGCAGCGCTTCGGCCTCCACGACGGGCGCAAGCGCTCCTATCGCGAGGTCGGCGAGGAGCTCGGCGTCACCGCCGAGGCCGCCCGTCGGCTCGTGAAGCGGGCCGTCACCGCCGTGCGCGACAGCGCCGGCGATCGCATCGACGCCGCCTGAGGCGCCGATCCCCACGCGGGCCCCGGCCCGCCCAGCACCCTGATCCGTCGAACCCCCGGTAAACGGCTTTGCGCCGCGAGCCGGGGGTCCGGCAACGTGGAGATCCGTGGAAACCACCTGGTCACCTTCGTCGTGGCGCGACCACACGGCCGCCCAACAGCCCGAATGGGCTGATCCCGGAGCGCTCGACGCAGCCGTCAAGACCCTCGGCGCGCTGCCCCCGCTGGTGTTCGCGGGCGAGGCCCGCAGCCTCACCTCCGACCTGGCCAAGGTCGCCAACGGCGAGGCCTTCCTGCTGCAGGCCGGCGACTGCGCCGAGTCCTTCGACGCCTTCTCGGCCGACTCCATCCGCGACAAGCTGAAGGTCATCCTCCAGATGGCCGTCGTGCTCACGTACTCCTCCGGCGTGCCGGTGGTGAAGGTGGGCCGCATGGCCGGCCAGTTCGCCAAGCCCCGCTCGGCCGACACCGAGACCGTCGACGGCGTCACCCTGCCGTCGTTCCGCGGCCACATGGTCAACGACATCGACTTCACGTCGGCGGCCCGGGTGCCCGACCCCGAGCGGCTCCTCACCGCCTACCACCAGTCCGCGTCGACGCTGAACCTGGTGCGGGCCTTCACCAAGGGCGGCTTCGCCGACCTCTCCCGCGTGCACCAGTGGAACCAGGAGTTCGTCGCGTCGAGCGCCGAGGGCCGCCGCTACGAAGAGGTGGCCGAGGGCATCGAGCGTGCACTCCAGTTCATGGCCGCTTGCGGCATCGACACCGAGTCGACCCCGCAGCTGCACACCGTCGACGTGTCGACCAGCCACGAGGCGCTGATCCTCGGCTACGAGGAGGCGCTCACCCGGCGCGATTCCCTCACCGGCGACTGGTACGACTGCTCGGCCCACATGCTCTGGATCGGTGAGCGCACCCGTCAGCTCGACGGCGCCCACGTGCACTTCCTCTCCGGTGTCGGCAACCCGGTGGGTTGCAAGGTCGGGCCGAGCGTCACCCCCGACGAGGTCGTCGGGCTGTGCGAGGCGCTGAACCCGGACCGCATCCCGGGGCGGCTCACCCTCATCAGCCGCATGGGCGCCGACAAGATCGAGTCCGGCCTGCCGCCGCTGCTGCGGGCCGTCCTCGACGCCGGCCACCCGGTGGCCTGGGCCTGCGACCCGATGCACGGCAACACCTTCACCGCCCCCAGCGGCCGCAAGACCCGCCACTTCGACGCGGTCCTCAGCGAGATCGCCGGTTTCTTCGCCGCCCACCGCGAGGTCGGCACCTGGCCCGGCGGCGTGCACATCGAGCTCACCGGCGAGAACGTCACCGAGTGCCTCGGGGGCGCCGAGGAGATCCTCGACGCCGACCTCAGCACCCGCTACGAGACGATGTGCGACCCCCGCCTCAACGGGCGCCAGTCGCTCGACCTGGCCTTCCGCGTCGCCGAGCTGCTCCAGCAGCGCTGAGCCCGGGGCCAATGGCCCCGAGCCGCTTCCTTCGGCGCGCTCCGACCCCCGCACGCTGGGGTTTTGCGGAAGCTCTTTCCACCAAAAATACCCTTGATTCCCGATGGGGAATGTCGACTTTGATGCCGGACGAGGGTAGATTCACGACCTCAGTCGTCAGGATTCAACCCCCCACAGGGAATCGGGAGTGCGCCCCATGGCCGACCTCGCCATCGACGCCGGCACCGCCGCCGACATCGCCAAGTTCGAACAGCAGCTGGAGCGGTACCTCGCCGGAGACCTCGACGACGACGTCTTCCGCGTGTTCCGCCTGAACAACGGCATCTACGGCCAGCGCCAGGGCGGCCACAACCAGATGGTGCGCATCAAGGCGCCGGGCGGCGTGATCACCGCCGCCCAGCTCGACCGCATGGCCGACGTCGCCGACACCTACTCGCGGGGATGGGGCCACCTCACCACCCGCCAGAACATGCAGTTCCACTACGTGCAGCTCGAGCGGGTCCCCGACGTGATGCGCGACCTCGCCTCGGTGGGGCTCACCACCCGCGAGGCCTGCGGCGACACCGTCCGCAACGTGCAGGGCTGCCACCTCGCCGGCGCCTGCCCCTTCGAGATCCTCGACATCACCCCCTGGGCCGAGGCCGCCTTCCAGCACTTCCTGCGCAACCCGATCGCCCAGCGCATGCCCCGGAAGTTCAAGATCAACTTCTCGGGCTGCAGCACCGACTGCGGCCAGGCCATGTTCAACGACGTGGGCGTCATCGCCGCCACCCGCACCCGCGACGACGGCACCCTCGAGGCCGGCTTCCGCGTGTACATCGCCGGCGGGCTCGGCGCGAACCCCCACCCGGCCCTCGCCCTCGAGGAGTTCACCGCCCGCGAGGACCTGCTGCCCACCATCGAGTCGGTCCTGCGGGTCTTCGACCAGGCCGGCAACCGCGACAACAAGCTGCGGGCCCGCCTGAAGTGGCTCGTCGACACCCTCGGGTTCGAGGAGCTCCAGCGCCGGGTCTTCAAGGTCCGCCACCTCCTGCTGGCCTCGTCCACGTGGCCCGGCGGCATCCCCGCCGAGGTCGAGAAGATGGGCGATGCACCCGCCGGCGTCGCCGCCGAGGCCGCCGCCACCCCGATGGGCCAGGGCACCCCGGTGGCCCTGCGCCGTGCCGGCGCCTACGAGCGCTGGGAGGACGCCAACGTCGTGCGCGGCGTCGCCAACGGCACGGTCTCGGCCTTCGCCCACGCCCACCTCGGTGACGTGACCAGCGTGCAGCTGCGCGGCCTCGCCTCGGCCCAGCGGGAGCTGGGCGCCGAGGTGCGCATCACCAACCGCCAGAACTTCGTGTTCCGGGGCCTCTCCGAGCGCCAGCTCGAGACCCTCTTCGCCCGCCTCGACGCCATCGGAATGACCAACCCGGGCGCCGAGCTCGTGCGTGACGTCGTGGCCTGCCCCGGCGCCGACACGTGCAACCTCGCCGTCACCCAGAGCCGGGGCCTGGCCGATGCCATCGCCGTGCGGCTCGAGGAGGAAGGCCTCGCCGAGGTCGGCGGGCTGCGCATCAACATCTCGGGCTGCACCAACTCGTGCGGCCAGCACCACATCGCCGACATCGGGTTCAACGGCGCCGAGCGCCGGGCGCACGGCAAGTCCGCCCCCGGCTACCAGATGCTGCTCGGCGGCTACGTCGGCGAAGAGAAGATCGAGTTCGGCGAGAAGGCCATGCGCCTCCCCGCCAAGAGCGCCCCCGAGGCCGTCGTCCGGATCGTGCGTCGCTTCAACGACGAGCGCCAGGCCGGCGAGACCTTCCGGGGCTGGATCGACCGCAACGGCGGCTCCAAGGCGATCGGCACGACGCTGAAGGAGCTCGACGTGTTCCCCAAGCCCGACGAGAACCCGGACTTCTACGTCGACTACGGCGAGGCCGGCCCGTACGTCGCCGAGATCGGCGAGTCGGAGTGCGCGACATGAGCCTCACCAACCTGTCCGCCCCCGAGTTCACCGACGCCCAGTTGGCCGAGCTCAGCACCCAGTTCGAGTCGTGGGCCGCGTCCTCGATCATCGAGTGGGCCGTCGAGAACTTCGCGCCGCACCTGGCGCTCACCGCGTCGATGACCGACTCGGTGCTCATCGACCTCGCCGTGAAGATCGACCCCGCGGTCGAGGTCGTGTTCATCGACACCGGCTACCACTTCCCCGAGACCCTCGAGACGGTCGAGGCCGTGCGCCGCCGCTACGGGCTCAACCTGAAGATCATGACGGTGGCCCGGCAGGACGAGCCGCTGTGGCAGGCCGACGCCGAGAACTGCTGCTCGGCGGTCAAGGTCGGCCAGCTCGACCGGGCCCTCAGCGGCAAGGCCGCCTGGATGAGCGGCCTGCGCCGCGCCGAGGCCGACAGCCGGGTGACCGCCCCGATCGTGGCCCGCGACCTGCGAGGCCTCATCAAGGTCAACCCCATCGCCACGTGGTCCGACCTCGACGTGCAGGGCTACATCGAGCAGCACGACATCCTGGTGAACCCGCTCATCGAGCAGGGCTACCCCTCGATCGGCTGCCAGCCGTGCACCCAGAAGCCCACCGACCCCGACGATCCCCGCTCGGGCCGTTGGGCCGGTCGCTCCAAGACGGAGTGCGGGCTGCACATGATGTGAGGCGGTGCCGGCGCCACGGCGCCGTGCCGTCTCGCCTCTGCCGTCGCCCATCGGGCTGAGGGTGGCGCGCTGTTCGACCACCGCGCTGTTTGACCACTGGTGCCGGTCGCGTTTGACTACGGCCGTGACCGAAACGACCGCTGACGACGCCCCGACCGCAGGGCGGCCGTCGAGCCCCTTCGGCGCCCCCACCGAGGTCCCGACCCGGATGCTGGTGCTGGGGATGCTCCGCTCCGACGGCATCGTCGAGGCCAAGGAGCTCTACCCGGTGGCCGAGGCCTGCGGTCAGACCGTCGAGCAGGTGCGGTCGTGCCTGCGCCGGCTGGTGGCCGAGGGGCTGTTCACCCGCGACGGCGAGGGCCGCGACGCCCGGTTCCAGGCCACGCCCGACTGCCTGCGCCAGCTCGGCGAGGACCTCGAGCGCTCCCGCCTGGCGTTCGGCCAGGACGCCGCCGGGCGGGGCTGGGACCGCCAGTGGCACCTCGTGGCCTTCGCCATCCCCGAGGCCAAGCGGGCCAGCCGCGACGCGTTCCGCGACCAGCTCATCGCGCTGGGCGGGGCGGCGGTGCAGAACGGCCTCTACGTCTCGCCCCACCCGTGGGAGAAGGGTGCCCGCGACCACGCCGAGCGCCTCGGCGTGCTCGGCCACACCACCTTCGCCACCACCGACGATCTCGAGGTCGGCGGGGTCACCGACCCCCGCCTGATCGCGGCGGCGCTCTGGCCCCTCGACGAGCTCGGCCGGCGCTACCAGGAGTTCGTCGACGAGTACCGGCACGTGCCCGACGTGCTCGAGCGGCGACGACGGGACAAGAGCCGCATCACCGAAGCCGACTTCCTGCCGGGCAGCCTCTCATTCGGCCTGCGCTACCAGGAGTGCTTCGCCGACGATCCGCTGCTCCCGCCGGAGCTCCTCCCCCGCCCGTGGCCGGGCCGCGAGGCGCGCGAGCTGGTGCTGACCTCCCGCCGCCTGGGCGTGCTGCTGCGCGAGGAGCACGACAAGCCCAAGCTGTTCGCCCCCTGGGACGACCTGCTGCTCAGCTTCCGCTCCTAGGAGCAGCGGGGGCTATTCGAGGACGTCGACGAACTTCTCGAGCTGGCGCAGGTTGCGGCACTCGTAGGCGCCGTCGGTGTGGGCCGCGTACTCACCGACGATGGAGTCGCCGGTGTCCCAGTAGGCCTTGGGCTCGGGGTTCAGCCAGTAGACGTGGCGGGCCTTCTTGTGCATCTCGCCGATCACCCACGACTGCGACGCGTGGTAGTTGTTCCGGGCGTCGCCGAGGATGATCACGGTGGTCTTGGGGCCGACCTCGCGGCCGTAGCGGTCCCAGAAGACCTCGAAGGCGTGGCCGTAGTCGGAGTGGCCGTCGACCCACACGACATCGGCCTCGGTGTTCACCCGGTGGATGGCGACGCCGATGTCCTCGACGCCCTCGAAGAAGCGGGTGACCTCGTCGATGCCGTCGATGAACACGAACGACCGCACCCGCGAGAACTGGCCCGAGATGGCGTAGACGAGCTGCAGGGTGAAGCGGGCGAAGGCGGCCACCGACCCGGAGATGTCGGCGATCACGAAGATCTCGGGCTTGGCCGGGCGCGGGTAGCGGAACTTGGGGTCGGCGGGCACGCCGCCGTAGCTCAGCGAGTGGCGCACGGTGTTGCGGAAGTCGAGCGGGCCCTTGCGACCGTGACGGCGCTTGCGGGCGAGGCGCACGGCGAGCTTGCGGGTGAGCGGGTAGATCGCCTTGCGCAGGCTGACCAGCTCCTCACGCGAGGCGTGCATGAAGTCGACGTCCTCGGGCAAGGGCTTGCGCAGGGTCTTGGCCATGGCCTCGACGCCGCGGTCGGCGACGAGGCGGCGACGGATCTCGGCCTCGATCTCCTTCTTGAGCTGATCGATGCGGTGCTCGAACTCGTCGCGCTCGAGGCGCTCCTCGAGGGGGGTGAGCTGCTCGGGCGACTCGTCGCGGGCCTGCTGCACCAGGCGCTCGAGCACGTCGTCGAGGTCGAGGTTCCGCAGGGTGCGGTAGAGGTAGTACGTGCCACCCACTGGCCGGCCCGGCTCCATGCCGGCGTAGCGGGTGACGGCCTGACGGGCGAGGGCCCGCATCAGGGCGTCGTCGCCGCGCTGGAGGGCTTTGAAGAGCATCTCGGCCATCTGCTCGGGCGACATGGCCTCGCCCGAACCGCCGCCCGCGCCGGCGCCGGCGCCCTCGGGGTTGGCGTTGGCCTCGTCGTCGTCGTCGAGCTCGGGCCACTCGTCGGCGTCGCCGCCGAGCGCGTACTGGCTGCCCCGCAGCGAGAAGTAGACCTCGAACACGGTCTCGAAGGCCCGCCAGTGGGCGTTGTTCTTCACCAGCGTCGCGGCCAGCGCGTACTTGAAGGCGTCCCGGTCCTCGATCGGGATGTGGGTGATCGCCTCCATGGCGTCGAGGTTCTCGGTGAGGCTCACCGGGAGCCCGGCCGTGCGCAGCTCACCGATGAAGCCGGTGAGCAGCTCCAGCATCGGCGACTCGGGCTCGGCGGCCTCTGCGGCCTCGACGGCCTCGGGCGGGGTCACGAGCGGCTCACGAGGTGCGCGGCACGCCGGGGCGCCGCTGGCCGGTGTCGCCGGACAGCTCCTTGGTGGCCCGGGCGATGTCGCTCTGGTACTTGAGCAGGATGTTGAGCGTCTCGATGGCGTCCTTCTCGTCGACCGAGTCGACGCCGAGCAGCAGCAGGGTGCGGGCCCAGTCGAGGGTCTCCGACACCGAGGGCGCCTTCTTGAGCTCGAGCTGACGGATCGAGCGGACGATGCGCGACACCTGGTCGGCCAGGCTGTCGGTGATCTCCGGCAGCTTGGTGAGGATGATCTCCTTCTCGCGCTCCATGTCGGGGTAGTCGATGTGGAGGAAGAGGCAGCGCCGCTTCAGGGCCTCGGAGAGCTCACGGGTGTTGTTCGAGGTCAGGAACACCATCGGGATCTGCTTGGCGCCGATGGTGCCGAGCTCGGGGATGGACACCTGGTAGTCGGAGAGGACCTCGAGCAGCAGGGCCTCGGTCTCGACCTCGACGCGGTCGACCTCGTCGATCAGCAGCACGACCGGCTCGTCGGCCCGGATGGCCTCGAGCAGCGGGCGGGTGAGGAGGAACTCGTCGGAGAAGATGTCGGTCTCGATGTCCTCCCAGGTCGACTCGTTGTTGCGCTCGGCCTGGATGCGCAGCAGCTGCTTCTTGTAGTTCCACTCGTACAGCGCCTTGGACTCGTCGAGCCCCTCGTAGCACTGGAGGCGGATGAGCCGGGCGCCCAGGATCTCGGCCACCGACTTGGCCAGCTGGGTCTTGCCGGTGCCGGCGGGGCCCTCGACCAGGATGGGCTTGCCGAGCCGGTCGGCGAGGAACACGACGCCCGCGATCGCATCGTCGGAGAGGTAGTCGACGTCCTTCAGCCGGGAGCGGACGGACGCGGGCGAGTCGAAGCGGGGGTCCATCCGGTCGACGTTACCGGGACCCAGGTCCCGGTACCGAGTCCGTTGTCACACCGAACCCGCCCACTCCCCCGTTCCTGTCGCGCGTTCCTGTCACGGGCGACAGGAAAACGCGACGAGAACGACGCGGGAGGGCAGGATGGTCAGGCGCGGGTCTGGCCGGTGCCGCGCACGATGTACTTGGCACAGGTGAGCTCTCGCAGGCCCATGGGGCCGCGGGCGTGCAGCTTCTGGGTGGAGATGCCGATCTCGGCACCGAACCCGAACTCCTCACCGTCGACGAAACGGGTGGAGGCGTTGACCACCACGGCGGCGGCGTCGACCTCGTTGGTGAAGCGGTCGGCGGCCTCGAGCGAGCGGGTGACGATGGCCTCGGAGTGGCCCGAGCCGTAGGTGTCGATGTGGTCGATGGCCTCGTCGAGGCCCGGCACGACCTTGACCGCCAGGCGCAGGTCGAGGAACTCGGTGGACCAGGCCTCCTCGTCGGCCGGGGTGGCGGGCACCAGCGTGCAGGTGCGCTCGTCGCCGAGCAGCTCGACGCCGGCGAGGGCCTCGGCCGCCCGGGGCAGGAACTGCTCGGCCACGGACTCGTGCACCAGCAACGACTCGGCGGCGTTGCACACCGAGGGGCGCTGGGTCTTGGCGTTCACGATGATGTCGAGCGCCATGTCGAGGTCGGCGTCGGCGTGCACGTACACGTGACAGTTGCCGTCGCCGTCGATGACGTAGGGCACGGTGGCGTTGTCGAGGATCGAGCGGATCAGCGACGGCCCACCGCGGGGGATCAGGCAGTCGATCGACTCCCGCAGCTGCATGAACTCGACGGCGGTCTCGCGGCTGGTGTCGGCGACGAGGGTGACCGCGTCGGCGGGCAGGCCCGCCTTGGCCACGGCCTCGCGCAGCACGCCGGCGATGGCGATGTTCGAGGTGATGGCGCCGGACGAGCCTCGCAGGAACGCGGCGTTGCCCGACTTGAGGCAGAGACCGGCGGCGTCGGAGGTGACGTTCGGGCGGTTCTCGTAGATGATCGCCACCACGCCGAGGGGCACCCGCACGCGGGTGATGCGCAAGCCGTTCGGCCGCACCCAGCCGTCGAGGACCTCGCCCACGGGGTCGGGGAGGCCGGCCACCTGGCGCAGGCCGCCGGCCATGCTCTCGATGCGGGCGTCGGTGAGGCGCAGCCGGTCGACGACGGTGGCCGAGACGCCGTCGGCCTCGGCCCGGGCGACGTCGGTGGCGTTGGCCTCGAGGATCTCGGCGGAACGGGCGACGAGCAGGTCGGCGGCACCCCGCAGGGCGTCGTCCTTCGCTGCGGTGGAGGTGGTGGCCAGCACGCGGGACGCGGCCTTCGCCCGTCGGCCGAGCTCGGCGACGGGCGTGGTGTCGGCGGTGGGGAGATCGGCGCTCACGGGCGCCAAGGCTACCGCCGGGGCTTCCCTGGACGGGTGGGCGGGGCGAGTAGCTTGGCCCCATGGCCGCTCGACGCCCAGGGCCCGGGGGCCTCCTGCGATCCAGCGCAGTCGTCTCCGTCGGCGTCGGCCTCAGCCGGGCCACGGGCCTCGTCCGCACCGCGGTGCTCGCCGCGGTCATCGGCACCACCGCGCTGGCCGACGGCTACAACCTGGCCAACTCGACGCCGAACGTCATCTACGACCTCATGCTCGGTGGGGTGCTGGCCGCCACGCTGATCCCCGTGATCGTCGAGCGCATGGAGGCCGACGACCAGCGCTCGATCGACGCCATCGCCACCTACGTGATCGCCGCCCTCGTCGGGGTCACCGTCCTGGGCGTGGTGCTGGCCCCCCTCATCATCCGGGCCTACGCCATCTTCAAGGGCGACCGGGTCGCCGCCGACCAGCAGATCGCCATCGCCGTCCCGCTGCTGATCATGTTCATGCCCCAGGTGCTGCTGTACGGGCTCGACACGTTGTTCACCGCGCTGCTCAACGCCAAGCGCCGATTCGCCGCGCCGGCGTTCGCCCCGGTGCTGAACAACGTGATGGTCATCTGCATGCTGCTGGCGTTCCAGCAGGTCAACGGGACGAGCCCGCAGGACCTGGAGATCGACAGCGTCCTCGCCAACAAGCCCGCCCTCTACCTGCTCGGCATCGGCACGACCGCCGGCATCGTCGCCCTCGTCGTGGTGCTGCTGCCGGCCATGAAGGCGGCCCACATCCGCATCCGCCCCAACTGGGACCACCACAACCCGGCGCTGCGCTCGGTCGTGAAGCTCTCGGGCTGGATGGTCGGCTACGTCGTGGCCAACCAGGTCTCGCTGTGGCTGATGAAGGCACTGGTGAACGGCACCGGCGAGGGCCGGGCGTCCGGGTTCGAGTACGCCTGGCAGTTCTTCCAGCTCCCCTACGGCCTCATCGCCGTGGCCGTCATGACCGCCTTCATGCCGGAGCTGTCGTCGCTGGCCTCCCGAGGCGACCGGGCCGGCTACCGCGAGCGCCTGGGCCAGGGCTACCGGCTGGCGATGGTCGTGATCATCCCCGTCACGGTCGCCTACGTCACCCTCGCCTCCCCCGCCATCCGCCTCTTCCTGAGCCAGATCCTGGGGACGGTGATCACGTCGGCGTTCGGGCCGGGCTCGATCGCCATCACGTCCTCGATGCTGACGTGGCTGGCTCTCGGCCTGCCGTTCTTCGTCACGTTCCTGTTCATGATGCGCGGCTTCTACGCCCGGCGCGACACCCGCACCCCGTTCATCATCAGTGTGTGGCAGAACGGCGTGCAGATCGTGCTGTCGCTCGCCCTCGCCGCGGTCATGGGCTTCCAGGGCGCCCTGCTCGGCTTCACCCTGGCCTACGTCTTCGGGGCGCTCATGGCCATGGGCCGCCTCGCCCGCCAGGCCGGCGGCATGGGCCCCGTCGTGGGCCGGGCCATCGGGCGCTACGTCATCGCCGCCGCCTTCATGGCCCCGATGACGTGGGGCATGGCGCAGGTCATCGGCTCGGGGGCCCTGTGGCACACCGCGTTGCAGCTGATCGTCGCCGGAACGGCCGGCGGAGCGGTCTACGTGGTCGTGCTCTGGATCCTCGGCTCCGACGACCTGGTGCTGCTCGGCCAGCTGCGCGGCCGCCGGGCCCCGACCCCCGCCCAGGCCAGCCAGGACGAGCGGCCGACCGCCGACGTCTGAGCCCCCCGAAGTGGCGCCCGGGTTCCCCGTCGCCGGGCTCTCATGGGGGAAGATGTCCCCGACCCGCGGCCGGGTAGGGGAGCTACGGGTGGGCGACGCGGCACGCGCGGCGCCGGTCGAGGGAGGACCTCCAGATGAGCGGGACCGACACGCGCGACGACGCACCGCCGCCCGGCAGCGCGAGCCCCGAACCGGCGACGCCCGCCCCGGAGCCGACCCCCAGCGAACCCTCCCGGGGCTCGAGGCTCGTCGGCCTGCTCGGCCGGTACTGGGCCACGACGACGCTCGTGGGGGTCATCGTCGTCGCCGGTGTCGCCACCGGCGCCCTGTGGAACAACGTCGAGACCGGCAGCTCGCTCTACGACCAGGTCGCCTACGGCCTGCCCGCACTGCAGGACGGCAAGGTCCACACCTTCCTGTTCGGCATGTTCTTCTCGCCCCAGCTGGTGCTCTACGTCCCCATCCTGGCGCTGCTCGTGCTGGCCGCCAGTGCCTACGAGCGTCGGGTCGGGCACATCCGCACGCTGGTGGTCTGCGTGGGTGGGCAGTTCCTGGCCGCCCTCGTCACCGCCCTCCTGCTCTGGACCGTGGACGGGAGCGGCTGGACCTGGGCCGTCGACCTGGGCCGGGTGCGCGACCTCGGCATCTCCGCCGGCGGCTTCGCCCTCCTCGGTGCCCTCACCGCCGTGATGCAGCCCGTCTGGCGGCGCCGCGTGCGCGTCGCCGTCGGCTTCTACCTGTTCGCCATGGTGCTCAACTCCGGCCTCATCTGGGACGTCGAGCACTTCCTCGGCTTCTTCATGGGTGTGCTGGCCGGGCCCTTGCTCGCCGGCCAGCGCCCGCACCTCCCCCGGCTCCACTGGAACCGCCGCACCCAGCGCACCCTCGTGGCCCTGGTGATCGGCGTCTCGGCGATCAGCGGCATCGTCGAGGCCGTGAACCCGGGCAACGGCGGGCCGTTCCACTCCACCGGCCAGCCCGCCCAGGAGACGGGCGTGACGCTCGGATTCGTGATCAGCGCCATCTTCGTGCTCCTGCTGGCCGACAGCCTGCGACGGGGCCGACGCCTCGCGTGGGTCATCACCACCGCGATCCTGGTGCTCTCGTTCGTCAGCTACCTGGCCACCGAGCCGAGCGCCGAGCGCACCGCCGACCTCGTGCTCACCGGCATCCAGACGCTGTTGCTCCTGGTCACCTTCCGGGCGTTCACCGCCCGCAGCCAGCGGAAGGCGTTCCGCCACGCCGGACGGCGGTTGCTGACCGTCGCCGGCGCGCTCCTGCTCTACACCGCCGTCGGGTTCGTGGTGATGGCCGACGAGTTCGACCCGGAGGTGACCGTCCCCGACGCGATCACCGAGTTCCTCTGCCGGATGGTGTTCACGACGAGCGGGAACATCGAACCGACCACGACCGCGGCCAACTGGTTCGTCACCTCGATCGGGGCGGTGTGGATCGCCACGCTGCTGATCACCCTCGTCGGGCTCCTCTACTCCAGCCGGCGTCCGCTGCCCGCCCCTGACGCCGACGAGCGCCTCCACGACCTGCTCCGGGGCAACCGGTCGTCGAACATCGCCTGGATGCTCACCTGGAAGGGCATCACCACCTGGTTCAGCGCCGACGGTCGCACCGTCATCGGCTACGAGGTCGTCGGCTCGGTGGCGCTCTGCCTCGCCGACCCCGTCGGCCCGCCCGACGCCAGGGCCCAGGCCCTCCGCGACTTCGACGCCTTCTGCTTCGAGCGGGGCTGGATCCCCTGCCTCTTCGCCGCCGACCAGGCGTCGGCCGACATCGCTCCCTCCCTCGGCTGGAAGGCGGTGGAGGTGGCCGAGGACAGCGTGCTCCCGCTCGCCGACCTCGAGTTCAAGGGCAAGGCCTTCCAGGACGTCCGCACCGCCATCAACAAGGCCGGCAAGCAGGACGTCACCCTCGAGCTCACCCGCTGGGAGGACGCCAAGCCGGTGGTCCGCGACCAGCTCCACGTCATCAGCGACGGGTGGGTCGGCGACAAGGCCCTGCCCGAGATGGGCTTCACCCTCGGCACCCTGAGGGAGGCCGATGACCCGGAGGTGCGGCTCCACCTCGCCGTCGACCCCGACCACACCGTCGAGGGGTTCACCTCGTGGCTCCCCGTCTACGACGACGGGCAGATCGTGGGCTGGACCCTCGACCTCATGCGCCGCCGCGACTTCGGCTTCCGGCCGGTGATGGAGTTCCTCATCGGGTCCTCGGCCATGCAGTTCAAGGAGGAGGGCTACGCCTTCGCCAGCCTGTCGGCCGCCCCTCTGGCCAAGGCACCCGACACCGGCGAGAACAGCGACCAGCGGGCCCTCCAGCGCCTCCTCGACTTCCTCGGCAACACCCTCGAGCCGTACTACGGCTTCAAGTCGCTGTTCGCGTTCAAGCAGAAGTTCAAGCCCGAGCACCACCCGATGTACCTCGTGTTCCCGGACTCGACGGCGCTCGGCGAGATCGGGGTGGCCGTCGCCCGGGCGTACATGCCCGACGCCGGCCTCTGGGACTGGGCCCGCACCGGCTGGGACATGGTCGTCCCCCACAAGGAGGCAGCGCCGCATGACTGACCTCGAGGCGCAGCCGAGCCTCTTCGAGCTCCAGGCGTCGCTCGGCACGGCCGCCCGGGCCTCGGGTCGACCCGTCCTCGACGCGGGACGGGGCCAGCCCAACTGGGTCGCCACCCTCCCCCGTGCCGGCATGCTCGAGCTCGAGGCGTTCGCCCTCGACGCCGCCGTCGCCGCCGGCTCGCCCGACGGCCGCGGCCGGGCCCCTGAGCGGGCCGGGCTGGCCGATGAGCTCGCCGAGGCACTCTCCGTCGGGGCATCGCCCGGGGCCACCTTCCTGGCCGAGGCGGTGGCCTTCGGCGTCGAGCAGTTGGGCTTCGACCCCGACGCCTGGGTCGACGAGCTCGTCCGGGGCGCGCTCGGTGCCGGGTACCCCACGCCCACCCCCGCGCTCGAGCACGTCGAGGCGGTGCTCGAGCGGTACCTGGTGCACCTCGTCGATGCCGATCCGTCGCCACGCGGCACCTACCGGCTGTTCGCCACCGAGGGCGGCGCGGCGGCGATGGCCTACGTGTTCAACACGCTGCACGAGAGCCGCCTGGTGCAGCCCGGCGACGCCATCGCCCTGGCCACCCCCATCTTCACCCCGTACCTCCAGATCCCCGTGCTGGAGGACTTCGGCTTCCGGGTCGTCGAGATCCCCGCGGTGCTCGACGAGCCGGGGCGCTTCGCCGAGCACGCGCTGGAGCGGCTCGCCGACCCGTCGATCAAGGCGTTCTTCCTGATCAACCCGGGCAACCCCGACAGCCGGGCCATCGGCCACGAGCAGCTTCGCGAGCTGCACGATCTCGTGGTGCAGCGGCGACCCGACCTCCTGATCATCGCCGACACCGCCTACGCCGCGTTCCTCACGGACTTCCGTGGCGCCCTGGCCGACGTGCCCCACAACGTGGTGTGCATCCACTCGTTCTCGAAGACCTTCGGCGCCACGGGCAACCGGTTGGGCTTCGTGGCCGTGCATCGCGACAACGTGCTCGACGAGATGCTGGCCGCGCAGTCCGGTGACGACCTCGCGGCCGTGGCCCTGCGGTACGGCTCGGTCACGTCCGACGTGCGGGGCCTGTCGTTCATGCGCCGCCTCGTCGCCGACAGCCGCGACGTCGCGCTGCACAACATCGCTGGCCTCGGGACCCCCGGACAGGTGCAGATGGCGCTGTTCGCGCTGGCCCACCTGCTGCCATCGGGCCGGGCCTACATGGACGGCGTCCGCGCCGAGCTGGCCACTCGCGAGGACGCGCTCTTCAGCGCCCTCGGGGTCGAGCCCGCCGGCGGGGACGACACCTCCTACTACGCCCTCATCGACCTGCTCGCGGTGGTTCGGGCCCGCGTCGGTGCCGACGCCGCAGCGGGCGTCGCCGCCCGCACCGACCCGTGGGCCCTGGCCCTGCGCCTGGCGTCCGAGCACGGGGTCGTGGTGCTGCCCGGTCAGCTCTTCGACGCCGACAGCTGGGACGTCCGGATCTCGGTGGCGTCCCTCGACACCGACGAGCTCGGTGCCGTGGGCGCGGCACTGGCGTCCGTCCTCGACGAGGCGGCCCGGCCGTGACCCGCCCCACCGCCGCATCCACCAGTCCCACCGCATCCCCTTCCCCGACCCCCGCCCGACAGGAGACCCTCCGATGACCTGGACCCTCGACGAGGTCGAGAACCGCTTCCTCCAGTACATGGAGGACAACGACCACCAGCTGATCGCCGGCCACTCGGTGATGTCGCCCACCGACGACGTGCTGTTCACCACGGCGGGCATGCACCCGCTCACGCCGTACCTGCACGGCCAGCCCCACCCGATGGGTCGGCGGCTGTGCGACGTGCAGCGCTGCGTGCGCACCACCGACATCGACGAGGTGGGCGACAACCGGCACCTGACCATCTTCGAGATGGTCGGCAACTGGAGCCTCGGCGACTACTTCAAGGAACGGGCCATCCCGCAGTCGATGGGCCTGCTCACCGACGTGTACGGCATCGACCCCGAGAAGCTCTACGTCACCGTGTTCGCCGGACTGTCCGACATCGGCATGGGCCTCGACACCGAGGCGGTCGCGCTGTGGGAGCAGTGCTTCGCCGACAGGGGCGTCGACCCCACCGGCCACATCACGCCGCTCACCGACAACTGGTGGTCGAACGGCCCGGTCGGGCTCTGCGGTCCCGACACCGAGATGTTCGTCTACGTCGGCGACGAGGCCTCGCCGGCCTTCGCTGACACCGCGGACTTCGTGGAGATCTGGAACAACGTCTTCATGACCTACGAGCGCGACGCCGACGGCGGGCTCACCGAGCTCAGCCAGCGCAACATCGACACGGGCATGGGCGCCGAGCGCACCGAGCTGTTCCTGAACAACCGGGCCACGGTGTGGGAGACCCCCGAGATGGCGGCCCTGCTCGACGCCGTCTCGCGTGGCCTCGATGTGGCGGACTCCGCGCTCGACGACGACGCCGTCCGATCGCAGCGCATCATCGCCGACCACGTGCGGGCCGCCCTCACCATCGCCGCCGCCGGCGTCTACCCGTCGGCCAGCCGGCAGGGCTACGTGCTGCGCCGCCTGATCCGCCGGTCGGTGCGCCACGCCCAGCTGCTCACCGGCAGCGACGCCGAGGTGGCGGCCAAGGTGAACCAGGTCGCCGACGAGGTCGCCGTCGTGCAGGGGAAGCGCTGGGACGACCTCAACGGCGAGTCGGGCGAGCACGCCCGCGAGGTGATCGACCGCGAGGTCGCCAAGTTCGCCAAGGCCCTCCGCCACGGCCTCGACACCCTGCACCGCGAGGCCGACAGCGGCGCCACCTTCGACGGCGACTTCGCCTTCAAGGCCGCCGACACCCTCGGCTACCCCGCCGAGCTGGCCCTCGAGGAGGCCGAGCGGGTGGGCATGACGATCGAGCCCGACTGGCGCGACCGCTACGAGGAGCTCCGCCGCGAGCAGCAGGAGCGCTCGCGGGGCTGACCGCTCAGCCGGCCGTCCGGGGCCGGCTCAGGGCAGGATGACCAGGTCGTCGGCGTGCACCAGGTAGCGGGGCACGCCGTCGGCCAGGTCGGCGCTGCGGCGCCCCGCCATGTCGGAGGCGACCACCGACGACACGCGCACCAGGCCCTTGGCGAACACCACGCCGTCGGTGTCGCTGATCTCGACGGCGTCGTCGGCGTCGAAGTCGCCCTCGACGCGCTCGACCCCCGCCGGCAGCAGCGACACGCCGCCGCGCTCGAGGGCGCGCCGGGCGCCCGGATCGACGACGACCGTGCCGGTGGAGCCGACAGCGAACGCGATCCAGAGCTTGCGGGCGGGCAGGTCGCGGTCGTGGGGCTGCACGACCGTGCCCACGCCCGGGCTGCAGGCCACGGCGTCGGCGAGCACGTCGGGCCGCTCGGCCGCGGCGATGACGGTGCGGACGCCCGACCAGGCGGCGATCTTGGCGGCGGCGACCTTGGAGGCCATCCCGCCGCTGCCGCCGACCGAGCCGGGCCCACCGGCGACGGCCTCCAGGCTCTTGTCGATCTCGAGGATCTCCTCGATGAGCGAGGCCGACGGATCGAGGCGGGGATCGGCCGAGAGCAGGCCGGGCGTGTCGGTGAGCAGCACCAGCAGGTCGGCGTCGATCAGATGGGCGACGAGCGCGGCGATGCGGTCGTTGTCACCGAAGCGGATCTCGTCGTCGGCGATGGCGTCGTTCTCGTTGACGACCGGCACCACCCCGAGCTCGAGCAGGCGCAGGAGCGTGCCCCGGGCCTGGAGGTACTGCCGGCGCTCGACGAAGTCGAGGGGGGCCAGCAGGACCTGGCCGACCACGAGGTCGTGGCGGCCGAGCTCGTCGTCGTAGACGCCCATGAGTCGGCTCTGGCCGACCGCGGAGAGGGCCTGGAGGGTGACGGCGTCGCGGGGGCGCTTGTCGCCACCCAGGCCGAGGGCGGGCAGGCCGGCCCCGATGGCGCCAGAGGTGACCACCACGACGCGGTGTCCCGCAGCACGCAGGCCGGCGACCTCGTCGCACAGCTTGGCGATGGCGTCACGCCGGATCTCGCCCCGGGCGTCGGTGAGCGAGGACGTGCCGATCTTGGCCACGATGTCCACGGTCGGTCAGTCTTCCTCGAACGAGAAGCTCATCCCACCGATGTGCACGATGTCGCCCTCGCGGGCGCCGGCCTTGGCGAGGGCCTTGTCGACCCCGAGCTTCTTGAGCCGGGAGTGGGCGTAGTCGAGCGCCTCGAGCTGGGTGAGGTCGGAGAGGGCGACGGCCCGCTCGGCCTGGCGGCCGATGACGATGAAGCTGCCGTCGTCGCCGCGCTCGATGCGCACCCCCTCGGGGATGGGCCGGTGCACGATGAACCCCTCGGGCTCGGGCTCGGATTCCCGTGCCTCACGGACCGACTCGGCCATGCGGCCGACCAGGCGGGGCAGGCCGGCGCCGGTGATGGCGGAGATGCACAGGTCGAGCTCGAGGCCGTCGTCGGTGACGACGGGCTCGGCTCCGTCGGCCCGCTCGAGGTACTCGGGGGCCATGTCGGCCCGGGAGCCGATGATGAGCCGGGGCCGGGTGACGAGGTCGGGCTGGTAGGCCTCGAGCTCCTCGAGCAGCACCCGGGCCTGCTCGGCGGGCGGGTCGGCGGTGGTGCCGTCGGCGCCACCGGCGAGGTCGATCAGCAGCACCAGCGCCCGCGCCCGCTCGATGTGGCGCAGGAAGCGGTGGCCGAGGCCCTTGCCCTCGCTCGCGCCCTCGATGAGCCCGGGGATGTCGGCGACGACGTACTCGTAGCCGTCGTCGAGGCGCACCACGCCGAGGTTGGGCTCGAGGGTGGTGAAGGGGTAGTCGGCGATCTTGGGCTTGGCGGCCGAGACCCGGGAGATCAGCGTGGACTTGCCCACGTTGGGGAAGCCCACCAGAGCCACGTCGGCCATGAGCTTGAGCTCGAGGTTCAGCCAGCGCTCCTCGCCGACCTCGCCCTGCTCGGCGAACATCGGGGCCCGACGCTTGTTGGAGAGGAACTTGGCGTTGCCCTTGCCGCCCCGACCGCCGGCTGCGGCGAGGAACCGGTCGCCCTGGTTCACCAGGTCGGCGAGCACCATGCCGTCACGGTCGAGCACGACGGTGCCCTCGGGGACGTGCACCACGAGGTCGTCGCCGCCGTGGCCGTGCTTCTTCTTGCCGGAGCCGTGGGTGCCGCTCGGGGCCCGTCGGTGGGGATGGTCCTTGAAGGCCAGCAGCGAGGCGACGTTGCGGTCGGCGACCAGCCAGACGTCGCCGCCCTTGCCACCGTCGCCGCCGTCGGGCCCGCCCTTGGCCACGTGGGCCTCGCGTCGGACCGCGACACAGCCGGCGCCACCGTCGCCGCCCCGCACATTGATCTGACACTCGTCGACGAAGCCGGACACGACGCAGCAGCCTACGGGGTGGAGGGGCAGGTCCCTGCGCCGGTTCGGGCAGGCGGTCCCCCGCCGCTACTGCACGAGGTGGACGGGGTCACCGAGAACGCTCAGTGCCCAGGTCGTCCGGTCGTTCGGGCTGCTGCCGGTTCCGAAGTCGTACTTGATGGTCCACCAGCAGTCGGTCGAGCAGCTGTAGTTCGCCGAGAGCTGGATCTCGAAGCGCAACCATCCGTCCTGGAAGTACTGCCCGCTGTTGTCCCTCGTCGTGACCTGGCAGCCCGCGACCGTGACGAGGGTGCCCCCACCCCTGTTCGTCGACCCTGCGGTGTTGGCCTTGCACGAGTCGACCACGTTGGTGGCGGGGATCACGGCCCCGTACTGCGGTGGCACCACGGGGGAGCCCACGGCGGGCGTGTTGAACGGCGACGCCTGCGGCGGTGCGAGCACCTGCAGCTTGTAGGTGCCGGAGGCACCGTCGCCCGGATCGAAGAGGTCGATCACGATCTTCTTGCCCTTGTGCTCGGGCTTGATCTGGGCGAGGTAGAAGCGGGCCGTCGAGCCCGGGGTGTTGGTCCAGATGGAGAGGTTCGAGATGGAGTAGAGCCGGACGCCCGCGGCCGCCGAGGTGACTCGCAGCGAGTAGCTGTTCCACCCTGCCGCCGACGTGCTGTCGGCGATCCGCACGCCGTTGTGGAGGATGTTGGAGCTCTTGACCCGCATCGGGTAGACGCCCGCCCGGGTGGGGGTGAACGTGCAGACCGTGGCCCACTTGTTCTCGTAGGTCGCGACCGTCGTCGGGTTCGCCGCCGTGTCACGGGGGATGTAGAGCTCGCACCCGGAGAGCGGCGTGTCGAAGTTCGTCGTGAGGTCGGAGCCGTCGTTGTCCCAGACCTGGTACTGCATCGGGATGCCGTTGCTGTCGGTCGGCCCGCTGTCGCCGGTCTGGCAGTTCTGCTGGGTGAAGTTGGTCACCGGCCACGTGCCGTTGAAGGGCGCGGCGGCGCGGTTGCAGTCAGCACCCGATGCGCCGGTTCCGGTTGTGCGCTGGATCTCCGCGGCGTCCCAGACCTGCACGGTCACCGGGGAGCCGACCGCGGTCGCCGGGACGTCGATGGCGAACTCGTACCCCTCCGGCTTGTAGAGGCTGTTCGAGGGGCTCGACGGCGTGCCGCACTGGGCACCCGACTTGCCCGTCGCGCAGAGCGTGGCGTAGGCGTCGCCGTTCCCGTGGGTCTCGTAAGGGCCCTGGATCGCCTGCCAGAGCATCGGCTGCGGACCGCACGGACTGGTCTGGGTCGGCTGGAACTGCGGACACTGCGAGACGTCGTTGATGATGTTGCCGGCGGCGTTCGCCGGGCTCCCGAGTGGGACCGGTTTGTTGAACTCCGCCGTCGCCGAGCGACCCAGGCTGGGTGCACCCGTGAACATCTTCGAGAAGTACTGCGCGCCGGAGCGCGTGATGGCGACCTTCATCTGCTGCCCGCCGGCGGGGAAGGAGAAGTCGGCCTGCCCGGTGTAGCCGTTGCTGCGGAGCACCGCCGTGGCCGCGTTGGTGGCAGCCGTCTGGTCCGGGAGCCAGACGACCCCGGCCAGCGCGGCGCTGTCGACGGCGCGCTGCATCTTGGTCGACTGGGCGTACCAGGCGCCGAGGTCGACGGCGAACGCGGTGAACGCCAGCAGCGGCACCAGCATCACCGCGGTGAGCACCAGCACGTAGCCGTTGTCGCCTCGCCTGCTCGCGCGGTGACGTGGACGGTCGAGACGAAGGTCGTTCATACGGGACTCGGTTCCACTCGAGCGACCGAACGGTCGGAGAAGTTGAGGGTGCTTCCGGGGATGACCTTGGTGAGCATGCGGTAGGTGACGTCCGCATAGACGCCGACGGTCGTCGGGGTGGCGGGGAGCAGTGCCGTCCGCGCCGTGGTGGGGCAGAAGTTGACGTCGTAGTCACCGGCCGCGCAGCCGAAGTTGGACGAGACGAGGTTCGCCGGCGTCCACTGGCTCGGGATGTAGACGTTGCACACGCCGGACACCCCGTACGGAGGAGCACCGCTGGTCGTGGCCGTGAGGCAGCTCGCGGGAACGGTGCCGTTCGGGTTCGTGGACTCGTCGATCTTGTAGACGATGATCTTGTTCGTGGTGAGGTTCCGGCCCTGGGCCACCGTGCCCAGGTAGGACTCGAGGGCGAATCGGTCGGCCTGCGGGTTCGACAGTGACTGCGTCGCCGAACGACTCGCGGCCCTGACCGACGAGTTGACGATGTTCTCGTTCCGCCACGCGTAGCCGAACTCGAGGACCCCGAGCATGAGCAGCACCAGGAACGGGATGGCGAGGGCGGCCTCGACCAGGACCGCACCGTCGTCGCCGGTCAGCCGACCGGGCTGGAGTTCGGGCAGCTCGATCATGGCGCGGTGGGCTCCAGCTTCGTGATCGAGCTGTCGGTCAGGGTGACCGACCGCCCGAAGAACCCGGTGACGTAGTTGTGGGTCATGGAGATGTAGACGCCGAGGTAGTCGGGACCGGAGTTGGAGTTCGACGACAGGGCGACGTTGCGCGTGGCGGGGCACCAGTACTGGATCGGGTTCGGGCTCGAACAGGTCCACGCCGGACCGGTGGCGGACGTGAAGTCGGCGACCGTGAAGCGGTTGCAGGATCCGGCGGTCGGGGCCCCGGCGGTGCCCACGGTGCGGCCGGCCGTCTTGCATGCCGCCGGCACGGTGTCCCTCGGGCCCGTCGCCTTCCAGACCACGACGTAGTTGATGTCGCTCAGCGGGAAGGCGGCCGACGCCTTCTTGATCGCCTGGAGGGTCAGCCAGTCAGCCTGGAGGTTGGCCCCCTGGATCGACTCCTGCCGGGTCGCCGCGGTCACGGCGTTGGACACCGTCAGGTAGTCCCGGAAGGCACCGCCGAACTCGATGACCCCGAAGGCGACCAGGAGGAAGACCGGGGTGATGAACGCGGCCTCGACGAGCGCTGCGCCACCGTCGCCGCGGAGGCGACGGCGATCCGGGCCACCACGGCCCCGACCTGCAGCTCGATTCGGCGACCACTGCACCGCCCGCACGTCGACTACCTCTCCCGAGGTGGGTTCGTTCGGGCTCTCCCAGCCCGAAACGGCCACCGTCGGTCGTTCCAATTGGGAATTCTACCACCGAGGGTGGTCATGGGCGAGAAAATCCGCCTCACCCGTCTCCTTTCGACAGGTACGGGCGATGGCTTGAGGGTAGTTGGGCATGTCAGGTGGTTCGTGGCGCCCCCGGACACTGCTCGACCGGTTCGGGACGACCTTCGGAGCGACCCCCAAGGGTCGTTCCACCGCTCGAGCAGTGGGCTGTCGCACCCCCGGGCGATGATGGGGACATGACCACCGACCGCCAGCGTGAGTGGGTCGCCACCATGAACGGCCACGTGCCCGACGAGGGCGCCGCCGAGCTCGTGCTGGCCCACCGCAGCGCTCCCCCGCCCTCCATCACCCCCCGCCTCCTCGATCGCGCCGTGCGCGAGGAGCTCGAGGAGGCCGCCCTCGCCGGGGGCGCCACCCGCAGCCGGGGTGCCGGCGACCGGGCCCTGCCCGAGGAGGCCGACCCCCTGCGCACCTGCTTCGAGCGCGACCGAGACCGCATCCTGCACTCCACCGCGTTCCGCCGCCTCGCCGGCAAGACCCAGGTCTTCGTGTACCCGGCCGACCACCAGCGCACCCGCCTCACCCACGCCCTCGAGGTCGCCCAGGTGGCCACCGCGGTGAGCCGGGCCGTGGGGCTCAACGTGGCGCTCACCGAGGCCATCGCCCTCGGCCACGACTGCGGGCACGGCCCGGGGGGCCACGCCTCCGAGGACGCCTTCGATGATTTCGTCCCCGGCGGCTACCACCACGCCGTCTGGGGGGCCGAGGTCGTGCTCACTCCCCTCAACCTCTGCCGGGAGACCCTCGACGGCATCCGCAACCACTCGTGGTCGCTCCCCACGCCCGCCACGCCCGAGGGCGCGGTGGTGAGCTGGGCCGACCGGTGCGCCTACAGCGCCCACGACCTGGAGGACGCGGTCAGTGCCGGGGTGGTGCACCTCGACCAGCTCCCCGCCGAGGTCACGGCCGTGCTGGGCGCCACCCGCCGCCAGCAGCTCTCCACGCTCATCGCCGCGCTCGTGAGCGGCATCCGGCAGACCGGTGTCGTGGGCATGGACACGATCCACGCCGAGGCGCTGGCTGCGCTTCGGGCCTTCAACTACGCCCACATCTACAACCGGCCGGCCTCGGTCGAGCAGGGGCAGGCGGTGGTGGCCGTGCTCAGCGCCCTGGTCGAGCACTTCGCCGAGCACCCGGAGCTGCTGCCGGAGGGCCGGCTCGAGGTGGCCCCCGACCCGGTCCACGCGTCGGTCGCCTACGTGGCCGGCATGACCGACCGCTTCGCCTTCGACACCGCCGTCGACCGCCTCGGTTGGTCGCCCGATCGCCTGCCCCGGGGCTTCGACAGCCCCCATCGCTGAGCCGTCGCTTCGCCGGCACCCGCCGGCACCTGCCGAGCTCGGCCGGGTTTCCTACCCTCCTCTTACCTTCGGGGCGGTGGCCTCTTACCTGCGGCGGCAACGATCTCGCGGCGATGGGACACCCCTCATGACCCACCTCGAGACCCGGCCCCCCGTTCCGCCGGGGCCGCCGCCTCCCGGCTCGGGCCCGCTCGGCGCGCCGTCGAGGCCGGCCCCGCTCCCCCTTCCACGCGTGCCGCGGGTGCGCGTCGGCGAGCTCGGCGCCGCCCTCTGGGCCTTCTTCGTCGTCGTGCTCGGGATGTGGATCCTCGACGGCGGGCTCCGCGACCTCGCCGCCGGCTGGACCGAGGCGTGGACCTCGGCGGCCCAGCTCACCGGCCTGCTGGCGTCGGCCTTCGGCCTCGTCGGGTTGGTGCTCGTCGCCCGCCTCCGCTGCATCGAGCACCGTGCCGGGCTCGACCGGGTCTTCCTCTGGCACAAGTGGCTGGGCGCCACGATGGCCATCCTGGTGGGCGCCCACGTCGGCGCCAGCGTGGTCGCCTGGTCCGACGGCCAGGGCTGGTGGCAGGCGCTGATCGACCTCACCGGCCGCGAGCCCTACATGGCGGCGGCGACCGTCGGCGCCCTGCTCGTCGCCGTCGTCACCGTCAGCTCGCTGCGCAGCATCCGGCGCAGCCTGTCCTACGAGACCTGGTACTTCGTCCACCTCACCGCCTACGCGGCCCTCGGTCTGGCGTTCGCCCACGAGGTCGTCCTCGGCGGGCAGTTCGCCGGTGGCGGCCTCGCCTGGTGGTTCTGGGTGCTGGTGCACGTGGCGGTGCTCGGCGCGCTGGTCTGGGGTCGCTGGGGCACGATGTTGCGCTCCATGACCCGGCCCCTGCGGGTCGTGGCCGTGCGCCCAGCCGCCCCCGGCACCGTCGAGATCACCCTGGGCGGGCGCAACCTGAGCCGGTTCCAGGCCGACAGCGGCCAGTTCGCCATGATCCGGCCGCTCGTGCGGCGGCTCTGGTGGCAGTCCCATCCCTTCTCGCTGTCCGCCGAGCCCACGACCGCCGGGCTCACCTTCACGGTGAAGGACCGCGGCGACGCCTCGAGGGCGATCGCCGCACTGCCCCTCGGCACCCGGGTGGCCGTCGAAGGGCCCTACGGCGCCCTGCGCACCGACGAGCTGGTGCCCGACCACCGCCTGGTGCTCATCGTCGGCGGGGTGGGCGTGGCCCCGGCCCGCGCCCTGCTGCAGCGCCTCCCCCGCACCGGTGGTCCGTGCCCCGGCGATGCCCCGATCGTGCTGTTCCGGGCCCGCTCCACCGCCGAGCTCGTGCACTTCGACGAGATCCGGGCGCTGGCCGAGCATCGTGGCGGCCGGGTCCTCACCCTGGTCGGCGCCTCGGCCACCCTGGCGGTGGGCGACCCGTTCAGCGCCGCCAGCCTGCGCTCGGCCATCCCCGACCTCACCGAGCGCCAGGCCTTCGTGTGTGGGCCCGAGCGGCTGATCGCCGCCTCCCGCTCGGGCCTCAGGGCCGCCGGGGTGCCGTCCTCCCGCATCCACTTCGAGCGTTCCTGGTGGTGACCCCGTGACCGACGCCCTCCCGCCGTACCCCGGCGCCCCGGAGCCGCCGCCGCAGCGTCCCGCCTCGCTGGCCCGCCGCCTGGTGCCCGCCGTGGTGATCCTGGGTGCGGCCGGCGGCCTGCTCGTCGCCCTCGACCATCCGGGCGACCCGGCCGCGGCCGGCACCGACGACGCCGCCCTCCCGCTCGACCCGTCGACCACGGTCGCGCCGGCACCGACCACCACGGCCCCGTCCACCGGTGGCTCGGGCTCGTCGTCATCGCGTTCGACCACCACCACCGTGCCGGCGACGCCGACGTGCTCGGGCACCACCACCCAGGTGGCCGGCTCGACCGTGCAGACCAAGTACGGCCCCATGCAGGTCCAGGCCACCGTCGACGCCGACGGCACGCTGTGCGCGGTCACCGCCCTCCAGACACCGGCGAACGATCGGAAGTCCCAGTCCATCAGCCAGCGAGCGGTGCCGACGCTGACCCAGCGGGCGCTGGCGGCCGGCGGCACCGACTTCAGCGGCGTCTCGGGGGCCACCTACACCTCGAACGCCTACAAGAAGTCCCTCCAGGCGATCCTCGACCAGCGATGAGCGCCGCCATCGTGCGTCCGTGGAAGGCCACCCATCGCTGCATGGGCACGGTGGCCAGCCTGCACGTCCACGACGCCGTCGACACCGGCACCCTCGAGGCCGCTGTCGCCGCCACCTTCGCCGAGCTCGACCGGCTCGAGGCGATCTTCTCGACCTACCGGCCCGACAGCGAGATCAGCCGGGTCAACCGGGGGGAGCTGCACCTCCTCGACTGCTCGCCCGAGGTCGTCGACGTGCTCGACGCCTGCACCTGGCTCGAACACGTCACCGGTGGGGCGTTCAGCTCCCACCCTCCCGAGCAGCCGGGGGTGATCGACCCCGCCGGCTTCGTGAAGGGATGGGCCACCGAGCGGGCGACCCGCCTGCTGCTCGAGGCCGGCCTCGACGACTGGTACCTCGCGGTCGGGGGCGACGTGCAGGCCCACGGCCGCCCTCGTGGCGGCGGGCAGTGGGTCTTCGCCGTCGCCGACCCGCTCCACCCCGGCGACATCGTCGCCACCCTGGCGCTCGACGACGGTGCCGTGGCCACCTCCGGCACCGCCGAGCGGGGCCGCCACCTGTGGGACGGACGCACCGGTGCCCGCGTCGAGGGGCTGGCGTCGCTGACCGTCACCGGCCCTCACCTGGCCTGGGCCGACGCCCTGGCCACGGCGGGGTTCGCCCTGGGAGAGGCCGGCATCGAGTGGGTGAGCCGGTTCGACGGCTACCACGCCCTGGCCGTGACCCTCGAGGGCGCCCTGGTGGCCGACCCCGTGCTCGCCGCCCACACCGCCGCCTGACCGAGGCGCGCCGGGCGCGACGAAGGGCGGCCCGGAGGCCGCCCTTCGATCAGATCCGGTGGTGAAGGCTCAGCTGGCCGGCAGGATGTCGACGAGCTTGCGGCCCTTGCGGGAGCCGAACTTCACGGTGCCCTCGGTGAGGGCGAACAGCGTGTCGTCGCCGCCACGGCCGACGTTCTCGCCGGGGTGGATGCGGGTGCCGCGCTGGCGCACGAGGATGGTGCCGGCGGTGACGGCCTGGCCGTCGAACCGCTTCACGCCGAGGCGCTGGGCCTGGGAGTCACGGCCGTTGCGGGTTGAGCCGCCGCCCTTGGTCTTTGACATGGGTCAGCCCTTCTTGATGCCGGTGATCTCGATCGTCGCGTAGTGCTGGCGATGACCCCAGCGCTTCCGCTCGTTCGACTTGTTCTTGTAGGTGAAGCCGGTGATCTTCGGGCCGCGGGCAGTGCCCACCACACGAGCGGTCACACTGGCACCTGAGAGCTGGGCGGGGGTGGCGAGGACAGAGTCTCCGTCGACGACGAGGACAGGGTTGAGGGTCACCTCGTCGGCGTCACCGAGACGCTCGACATCGAGGCGCTGGCCCTCTTCCACTCGATACTGCTTGCCACCGGTCTGGATCACGGCATACATAGGGCTGCAACTCTAGCGGACCGGAGCCAGCAGGAGAAACCAGCTCCGGCCGAATGGGCCCTGTGTGCCAGAGGTCTCAGGTGAGGAGGCCCTGGTCGATGACCACACCGCGGCCCTCGCAGTCCTGGCAGATCGACGAGAACGACTCGAGCAGCCCCTCCCCGATGCGCTTGCGGGTCATCTCGACCAGCCCGAGCTCGGAGATGTCGAACACCTGGGTGCGGGTCTTGTCGCGGGCGAGCGAGTCACGGAACACCTTGATGACCTCGTCGCGGTTGCCCTTGATCTCCATGTCGATGAAGTCGATGACGATGATGCCGCCGATGTCGCGCAGCCGCAGCTGCTTGGCGATCTCGATGGCGGCCTCGAGGTTGTTCCGGAAGACGGTCTCCTCGAGGCTCGACTTGCCGACGTTCTTGCCGGTGTTGACGTCGATGACCGTCAGCGCCTCGGTGTGCTCGATGATCAGCGAGCCGCCGGAGGGCAGCCACACCTTGCGGTCGAGCGCCTTGTGGAGCTGCTCGTGCACGTGGTGGCGCTCGAAGATCGAGAGCGGCTCGACGCTGCGGTCGTAGTGCTGCACCCGGTCGGCGAGAGCCGGCGAGATGCTCGAGACGTAGTCCTTGACCTCGTTGTAGAGCTGCTCGTCGTCGATGACCACGCCGCGGTAGTCGTCGTTGAACTCCTCACGGATGACCCGGACGGCCATGTCGGGCTCGCGGTAGAGCAGGGCCGGGGCCTGCACCTTGGCGGCCAGCTCCTCGATGCGCTCCCACTGGGAGAGCAGCCGGCGCACGTCGGCGGAGATCTCCTCGGAGGTGACGCCCTCGGCCGCGGTGCGCACGATCACGCCGTGCTGCGGGGGCTTCACCTTGTCGAGGATCGAGCGGAGGCGCTTGCGCTCGTCGTCGGCCAGCCGCTTGGAGATGCCGTAGGTGCTGGAGTTCGGGATGAGCACCACGAACCGCCCCGGGAGCGAGACCTCCTGGGTCAGGCGGGCGCCCTTGTGGGCGATGGGGTTCTTGGTGACCTGGCAGATGATGCTCTGCTTGGGCTTGAGGATCTCCTCGATGCGGGCGTTGCCGCCCTGCTCGACGTCCTCGACGTCGTACTGCACGTCGCCCCGGTACAGCACCGCGTTCTTCGGGGTGCTGATGTCGACGAACGCGGCCTCCATGCCGGGCAGCACGTTCTGGACCTTGCCCAGGTAGATGTTGCCGTGGATCTGGGCGACGTCGTCGGCCGGGCGCGACACGAAGTGCTCGATGAGGTTGCGACCCTCGAGCACGGCGATCTGGGTCGACTCGGGGCGCACGCTCACGGTCATGAGGTAGCGGCCGACAGGCCGGCCCTTGCGCTCACGGCCCCGGCGCTTCTCGAGGGTCTCGTCGTCGAGCTCGGGGCCGTCTCCGCCCATGATGGCCTCGACGGGACGAGCGGCCTCGCGGCCACCGCCCTGGTTGCGACCGCCACCCTGGTTGCGACCGCCGCCCTGGT
Source organism: Acidimicrobiales bacterium (assembly GCA_965279255.1). Lineage (GTDB taxonomy): Bacteria > Actinomycetota > Acidimicrobiia > Acidimicrobiales > Acidimicrobilacustridaceae > CAMFLJ01. The sequence goes on along the minus strand of OZ257146.1, from coordinate 1,178,510 downwards.
TGACCTGGTTGCCCTGGCCACCCTGGTCGGCACCACCGGCCTGGCCGCCGCCCCCACCGCTGCCGCGGCCTCGCCCGCCGCGACGACGCCGGGAACCGCTGCGGCTCGACCCCGAGCGGGCCTCGCCGTCGGCGGGTTGGCCGCCCTGGTCATCCTGGTTGCCCTGACCGCGTCCGCCACCCTGGCCCCGTCCGCCACCCTGGGCCTTCGGCGCGCCCTCGGCAGGGGCCTCGTCGGCGGGCGCCGGGCGCGAATCGCCGATCTGGGGTCGCTTCACCAGGGCGCGCTCGGCGGCCTCCGGGTCCTTCGGGCGCCCCTGGGAGGCCTTGTCGGGCATCTCGTCGGGGGTGCGGCCGTCGTTGTCGCTGTCGTTGTCGCCGTCGTTGTCGCCGTCGCTGCCCTCGTTGTCGTCGCCGTCTCGGGCGCCGGCGGGGCGGTTGCGGTTGCGGCCCCCGCGGGAGCCACGGCGTCGCTTCGGGCGGGGCTGGCCGTCGCCGCCGTCACCACCATCGCTGCCGCTGCCGTCACCGCCGGAGGACGAGCCACCAGCGGCCCCCGCCTCGGCGGAGGTCGCGGCGCCACCGGGTGCCCGGTCGCCCGAGGGCGACGACGGGCGCTCAGCCCCGGTGGGAGCCGGCGACGGAGCGGAAGGAGTGGCAGGGGCGGCCTGGGGCGCCGGAACCGGCGTGGTGGGCGTCGACGGGGTCGAGGCCGAGGTGTCCGGTGTGGGACGGGACGACTCGCCGGGCGTGCCCGGGCGGTCGTTGACCGTGGGGTCGGTCATGGAGGGGTTCCCTTCTCATGGGGCGCCTGCCGTGGCCGGCGCCGGCGACGGCGCGCTCGGCGAGAGGGGCTCTCGCGTCGCGCCGTCGGAGGTGATCCATTGGTTGATCCTGCGGACCCGGCCCTCGGTGAGGGGCGGATCGAACGCGGCCAGCAGCTCTGCGGGCCGCACCGAGCGGGGTTGGGTGGCCAGTTCGGCCTGGAGCACGGACCCCTGCTCGGGAGCGTCGGGGGGTGTTGCGCCCACCACCGAGAGCCCGAGGATGCCGGGGCGGAGGTCGTCGGCGACCTTCTTGCCCTTGCGTTCCCGAATGACCGGGAGCTCGGTGGCGGTGAGGATGGTGTCGACGGCGGCGGTGAGCGCCTCCGGCGACGGGCCCGGCACCTCGATGACCCACGTGCACGAGGTCACCGCCTCCTGGAGGGAGGTCTCGGAGCGGTCGATGACGACGACGGCTTCCACGTCGATGCCGGGCGGGAGCAGCGGCGTGAGCCGCTCGGGCAGCGCCTCCAGGTCGACCTCGGCCCCTTCGGGGTCGGTCAGGTCGACGTCGAGGTACTCCCCCAGCGACTCATGGCCGGTGGAGAGCGCCAGCCCGAAGTGCATCTTCGGGCGGGGCGAGAACCCTTCGGTGCTGGCCACCGGGAGCTCGGCGCGGCGCAGCGCCCGCTCCCAGCAACGTGCGATGTCGCGGTGGCTGGTGAAGCGGACCTTGCCGAGCTTGCGGTAGCGGAGGCGCACCCTCATCGCAGGGCTGCCTCCCCGGACGGGGCCGGCTTGCGGACGAGCAGGTCGACGGGGACCGAGCTGTGGCTCAGGTCCTGCCCGGTGCCCTGCGACCCGCCCGCGGGCGGGGTGGCGGAGGCGACGATGTGCTCGATCGAGTAGCCGGTGCAGGCGCCGCAGTCGTAGCAGGGGGTCCAGCGGCAGTCCGGGAGGCCGACCTCGGCGAGGGCGTCGCGCCAGTCCTGCCAGAGGAAGTCCTTGTGGAGCCCGGCCGAGAGGTGGTCCCAGGGCAGGACCTCGTCCTCGGTGCGATGGCGGTGGACGTACCAGTCGGGGTCGAGGCCGTGGTTGGCCATGGCCTCGTGCCACAGGGTGAGGTCGAACTTCTCGCTCCACTCCTGGAACGTGCCGCCCCGACGCCAGACCTCTTCGATGACCGGCCCGAGGCGCCGGTCGCCACGGCTCATGATGCCCTCGACCTGGGTGGCCTTGGGATCGTGCCACTTCACGTTCACGCCGTGGTTGCGGCGGGTGTCGTCGCGCAGGAGGTTGATCTTGCGGCGCAGCTCCTCGACCGTGTTCTGGCCGAACCACTGGAACGGGGTGAACGGCTTGGGCACGAACCCGCCGAGCGACACCGTGACCGACGGGCTCTTGGTGTGCTTCTTGCCGATCTCGACGCAGTTGCGGGCGAGCTCGCCGATGCCGAGGGTGTCCTCGTCGGTCTCGGTGGGCAGGCCGGTGAGGAAGTAGAGCTTCATCCGGCGCCAGCCGTTGGCGTAGGCGGCGTCGACGGCGCTGTAGAGGTCTTCCTCGCGGATGAGCTTGTTGATGACCTGCCGCATGCGCCAGGTGCCGGCCTCGGGGGCGAAGGTGAGGCCGGTGCGGCGCGCCTTCTGGAGCTGGGTGGCGATGCCCACGCCGAAGGCGTCGACCCGGAGGCTGGGCAGCGACACCGAGACGGGCGGGCCGTCGTCGGTGGACTGCACGATGTCGCCGACGAGCTTCTCGATGCCGGAGTAGTCGGCGGTGGACAGCGACGTGAGGGCGACCTCGTCGTAGCCGGTGCGCTTCAGGCCGTCGGCGACCATGGTGCGGACCTGCTCGGCCGGGCGCTCGCGCACCGGGCGGGTGATCATGCCGGCCTGGCAGAAGCGGCAGCCCCGGGTGCAGCCCCGGAAGACCTCGACGTTGAGCCGGTCGTGCACGACCTCGGTGATCGGCACCAGCTGGTTCTTCGGGTACGGGAAGTCGGCGAGGTCGGGCACCGTGCGCTTCTCGACCTGCTCGGGCACGTCGGGGTAGCGGGGCGTGGTGGCCACGAGGAAGCCGCCCTCGTAGGTGCAGTCGTACATCGAGGGCACGTAGACGCCCGAGATGTGCGACAGCTCCCGCAGGACGTGCTCGCGGCTGCCCTCGCTGCGCCCGGAGGCCTTCCAGGCGCCGATGACCTCGGTGATCTCGCTGACGATCTCCTCGCCGTCGCCGAGGACGACGAAGTCGAGGAAGTCGGCGATGGGCTCGGGGTTGTACGTGCAGTGACCACCGGCGGCGACGAGCAGGTGCTCGGGACGGCGGTCGGCGGCCCGCACCGGCACCCCGGCCAGGTCGACCATGTTGAGCAGGTTCGTGTAGGTCAGCTCGGCCGACAGGTTGAAGCCCAGCACGTCGAAGTCCGAGGCCGGCCGGTGCGTGTCGAGCGAGAACAGCGGCAGGCCGCGGGCGCGCAGCAGCTCCTCGAGGTCTCCCCAGGGGGCGTAGGTGCGCTCCGCCACCGCATCGGCCCGCTCGTTGAGGATCTCGTACAGGATCTGCAGGCCCTGGTTGGGCAGGCCGATCTCGTAGGTGTCCGGGTACGCCAGGAGCCAGGCCACTCGTTCCGGAGAGTGGTCGGGCCGCTGCGCACCGTCTTCGAGGCCGATGTAGCGAGCGGGCTTCGCGACCTTGCCCAGCAGGGGTTCAAGCTGGGGCCACATGCCGTTCATCCGGGTGGATGCTACCGGGTGGGGGCTGCGCTACCGGAACCGGCGCATGTGGACGTTCAGGACCAGCCCGATGCCGGCGAACGCGGTGATGGTCGACGAGCCCCCGGAGCTCAACAACAGCAGGGGGATGCCGGTCACGGGCATGATGCCCATGGCCATCCCGACGTTCTCGAACACCGAGAAGGCGAACATGGCCAGCACGCCGATGCACACGAAGGACCCGAAGGGGTCACGGGCGATCGAGGCGATGCGCCAGATGCGGTAGCAGACCACCCCGTAGAGCCCGAGCACGAGGGCGGACCCGACGAACCCGAACTGCTCGGCCACCGCGGTGAAGATGAAGTCGGTCTGCTGCTCGGGCACGAAGCCGAGCTTGGTCTGGGGGCCGTCGAAGAGGCCCTGGCCCGACACTCCCCCGCTGGCGATGGCCTGCTTGCTCTGGTCGACGTTGTAGACCGCGGGGTTCGACTTGTCCTCGGGGTTCACGAACCCGGTGAGGCGGCTGACCTGGTACTCCTTGAGGATCGGGGAGTTCAGCACCCCGACCACGCCCACCACGCCGACGATCGCCAGCACGGCGAGGTACTTGGTCGGCACGCCCCCGACCACCAGCAGGGCGAGGGTGATGACCCCGAGGATCAGCACCAGGCCGAGGTCGGGCTGCAGCATGATCAGTGCCATAGGCACCAGTGCGCAGACGAGCAGGGCCCCGAGACGGCGCAGGTCGATGTCGCCCTTGAACTCCGACAGCAGGAAGGCCAGTGCGCCGATCAGCGACAGCTTGGCGAACTCGGCCGGCTGGAGCTGGAACGGGCCCAGTGCGAACCAGGCCTGGGCGCCCTTCGACTGCGATCCGAGAGGCGACACCACGAGCACCAGCAGCGCGGTGGTGGCCCCGTAGAACAGCCAGGCCCAGTCGTGGAGCTTGTGGTAGTCGACGAGGGCGAACACCGCCATCACCCCGGCGCCGACCACGACGAAGGCGAACTGGCGGACCAGGTACGAGTCGACGAAGTCGGGCCCGGGGCCGCGGGTGGCGCTGTAGACCGACACCACGCCGATGAGCCCGAGGGCCAGCGAGCACACCAGCAGCACCGGGTCGAGGTGGCGGAACGGTGCCGTGGGGTCGCGGCGGCTGCGGCGGGAGTCGTGGTGCGAGACCGAGCGGGGCAGCATCAGTCGGCCTTGTCCGGGGCCACGACGGAGTACGGCGTCTGGTTCTGGCCATCGAGCAATTCGTAGAGGTGCTTGGCCACCGGCGCGGCGCCCTCGGAGCCGAAGCCGGCCTCCTCGAGCACCGCCACCACCGTGTAGCGGGGGGCGCCGGCCGGGGCGTACGACGCGAAGAGCGAGGTGTCGGCCTTGCCGTTGACCTGGGCGGTGCCGGTCTTGCCCACGATGGCGAAGTTGCTCTGGTTGAACCCGGAGAAGGCGCTGGCCGCGGTGCCGGTGCGGGTGACCTGGGAGAGGCCCTCGACGATCGGGTCGCGGCTGCTGTCGGGCAGCGGCACCGTGGAGCGCACGACCGGGTCGATCACCCGCACCACGTCGGTGGGGTCGGCGTCGAGGGGCCGGGGGGTGGTGCTGGGCCTCATGACCCGAGCCGCCACGTGGGGCTGGTAGACGGTGCCTCCGTTGGCCAGGGCCGAGTAGGCACCGGCGAGCTGCACCGGGGTGACGGCCACGACGTTCTGCCCGATGGCCAGCTGCACGCTGTCGCCGGTGTACCAGGAGGTGTCGTCGGGGTACGCCTTGGGGTACTTCTCGTGCAGCGCCTTCTTCTCGTCGGGGGTGAACACGAAGCCCGCGTACTCGTTGGGCAGGTCGATGCCGGTGGGCGCGTCGAACCCGAAGGCGGCAGCGGTGTCCTGGATCATCGTGGTGCCGTCCATGCGGAACCCGAGCGTGTAGAAGTACACGTCGGACGACTTGGTGAGCGCCGGGGCCATCTTGATGAAGCCGTTCTTGCCGGTGGAGCCGAACTCCTGCCCGCCGACCTCGAACACGCCGGTGTCGTTGATGGTCTCGCCAGCGCTGACCTTGCCGTTGTCGAGGGCGGCGGTGGCGGTGACCAGCTTGAAGGTGGAGCCGGGGGCGTACTGGCCGCTGATGCTGCGGTCGAGCAGCGCGGTCACGCCGTCGGTGTCCGACAGCTGGGCGTAGCGCTCCTGGCTGATGCCGTTGACGAACTCCTCGGGGTTGTAGTTCGGGTAGGTCGCCAGGGCGATCACCGCCCCCGTGTTGGGGTCGGTGACGACCGATGCCCCCGCCGGCGCGTTCTTGCGACGGACGCCGAGCTTGTCTCGCTGGCTGCCGCCGCGCACCACGTTGAGCTGCTCGCGCAGGGCTTCCTCAGCCTTCATCTGCACGTTGATGTCGATGTTGAGCTGGATGTCGCTGCCCGGCTGCGGCTTCTGGTACGACTGACGGCCCACGGGGCGGTTCTTGGCGTCGATCTCGAGCACCTCGGTGCCCGGGGTGCCCCGAAGGTCCTTCTCGTAGGCCGCCTCGATGCCGGCCAGGCCGATGGTGGAGTCGGGCTGGTACTCCTTCACCACGCCGTCCGGGTCGGTGCCCGGCTCGGCGGCGTCGAGCTTCTCCTTGGTGATGCGACCCACGTAGCCGAGGATGTTGCCGCCCACCACGGCGCCCTCGGCGTCCTTCACCTTGTAGTCGCGCACCGACTCGCGCTCGACGCCCACGTTCGGGAACTCGTCGGCGTGCTCGGCCAGGTACACCATGAGGTCCTGGCTGACGTCGGTGGCCACCGGCACCGGCTGGAGGTCGTCGTACTGCAGGTCGGCGAGGCGCTTCTGGATGGCGTCGGTCTTGGTGGGCGTGCTGAAGTCGGTGAGGGTCGCCGCCAGCTTCGACACCAGGGCGTCGCGGTCGGCGGCCTTGAGCTTGTTGTGGGCCCGACGGTCGATGGTGACGACCAGCGACGTGCGGTTGTCGACGATGACCACGCCGTTGCGGTCGAGGATGCGGCCCCGAGGCGCCTCGACCGCCACCGTGCGGGTGCGGTTCTGGGTGGCCTGCACCTCGAGCTGGGGCGCCTCCATGACCTGGAGGTACCAGAGGCGGGCGAAGAGCGCGACGAAGCACCCGATGACCACGACGCCGATCACGCTCATGCGCAGACGGGGCGATGCGGTGTCCACGGGTCAGGCCTCGGCCGGGTGGGAGAGGAGGGAGAGGGCGCGCACGACCCCTCCAGTCCAGCAGACGAACGGCCTCATCGCAGCGCGGGGCGCAGCCGGTCGGCGTCCTTGTCGGCCCAGCGGCACGCCCGGGCGAAGGGCAGCACCAGCACGGCCGTCGACACCGCCACCACGGCCATCACCACGAGGAGGTGGCGACCGAGCATCTGCGACTGGCCCAGAAGGGTGCCGAGCAGGGCGAACATCCCCACGCCGAACACCGCGCTCACCGCGGCGATGGCCATGGTGAGCCACCGGGCCGAGCGCACCATGGCGGTCTCGAGGGCGCCGGCCATGGCGCCCGCGGCGAGGTAGCAGACGGCGCCGAGGCCGAAGGGCGTGGTGACCATGAGGTCGAGGGCCAGACCGGAGCAGAAGCCGACGGTGGCGCCCCGCTCGGTGCCGCTCACCACGCCGGCGGCCACGGCCAGCACCAGCAGGGCGTCGGGGACGGCGCCGTCGATGCGGAGCTGGGAGAAGACGGCCTTCTGGAGCACGGCGGCGGTGATGATCAGCAGCGCATAGCGCACGACCGTCTTCGGGACGGGGTTCATGGCGCCGACTGCGGCCAGAGCACCACGTCGGCGTAGGTCAGGTCGGTGGTGCGGGCGAACATGGTGATCTCGACCGTGGCCTGGCGGGTGGCGTCGTCGGTCTGCACCGTGGACACCGTGCCGATCGGCAGGTTGGGCGGGAACGAGCTGAGGCGGGTGCCGCCGGTGACCACGATGCTGCCCGGCTCGACGTTCGAGCTCACCGAGACGTCGATGTTGATGCCTCGCAGCACGCTCGGCGACTCGGTGCCCCGGGCCACGCCCACCGCTGGGGTGCCGATCACGTTGAAGCCGACGTTGTAGTTGCCGCTGGTGATGAGCTCGACGGTGCAGCGGTTCTCGCTGACCTGCACGACCTTGCCGATGAGGCCCTTGCCGGTGACGACGGCCATGTCGACGGCGATGCCGGACGTCGACCCCTTGTCGAGGTCGACGGTGGTGCCGAAGTTCCCCACCGAGCCGGCCACGACCTGGGCGTGGGCCCGAGGGATGTCGCCGGTGAAGGTGATGCCCTCGTTCTCCAGGAGCTGCTGGAGCTGCTCCCGGGAGACCTGGCCGGTGGTCACCTCGCCCTGGAGACGCTCGTTCTCCTCCCGCAGCCGGTCGTTCTCGGCCTGGAGGTCACCCTGGTCGAAGGCACTGCTCCACGCGTTGCCGATCGGCCTGAAGACCGCGGCCCCGGCATCGCCCACCGGTGACAGCACCGACAGGACTGCGCTGCGGGCCGAGTCGATGGGCCCGAACCCGCGCCCGCCGAGGGTGAGCAGGGTGATCGCCGTGAGGACGAGCAACAGGATGGTGAAGCGCGTGCGCCCGCTGCGCCGTGTGCTGAGGGCCACTGCCGCCGGTGCCCGGGTCTAGTTGATCGTCGACGAGAACAGCACGCCCTTGAGGGCGTCGAACTCCTCGAGGGACTGCCCCGACCCGATCGCCACCGCGAAGAGCGGGTTGGGAGCGATCACGATGGGCATCCCGGTCTCGTGCTCGAGGCGGGCGTCGAGCCCGTTGAGCAGCGCCCCACCACCGGCGAGGACGATGCCCTGCTCCATGATGTCGGCGGCGAGCTCGGGCGGGGTCTTGTCGAGGGTGACCTTGACGGCGTCGACGATGGCGGAGACGGGCTCCTGGATCGCTTCGCGGATCTCCTCGGTGGTGGTGACGATCGTCTTGGGCAGGCCGGTGACGAGGTCACGACCGCGGATCTCGGCATGGAGCTCGGTCTCGAGCGGCCATGCGGAGCCGAGGGCCATCTTCACCTCTTCGGCGGTGCGCTCCCCCAGGGCGAGGGAGTACTCCTTCTTGATGAAGTTGATGATGGCGAGGTCGAGCTCGTCGCCGCCCACGCGGGCCGACTGCGAGGTGACCACACCGCCGAGGGAGATGACCGCCACCTCGGTGGTGCCACCGCCGATGTCGACGATCATGTTGCCGGTGGGCTCCTGCACGGGCAGCCCGGCGCCGATGGCCGCAGCCATGGGCTCTTCGATGATGTAGGCCGGCTTGCGGGCGCCGGCGAACTCGGCGGCCTCCTGCACGGCGCGCTGCTCGACCGGGGTGATGCCCGACGGCACGCAGATCACCATGCGGGGCTTCGACCACTTCGAGGTGTGCACCTTCTGGATGAAGTAGCGCAGCATCTTCTCGCAGATGTCGAAGTCGGCGATGACGCCGTCCTTCAACGGCCGGATGGCCTGGATGTGGGCCGGCGTGCGCCCGATCATCCGCTTGGCCTCGGCGCCGACGGCGACGGGGCGGCCGTCCTTGACGTTGACCGCCACCACGGAGGGCTCGTTGAGCACGATGCCCTCGCCACGCACGTACACCAGGGTGTTCGCGGTTCCGAGGTCCACCGCCATGTCGCGACCCATGATCGAGCCGAGCGACGAGAACATGTTTCCGGCCATGCGGCTGACCCTCCCCGGGGAGGTCGAGAGCGAGGTGCTCTGGGACAGGCTAGGCGACGAGACGACCGACCGCGCCGTCACCATCGACGGGCATCGGCGGTGGAACGGACGAAGCGAGCCACCTACAGGCCGGGGAAGAAGATCTCGATCTCCCTCGCCGCCGACTCGAGGCTGTCGCTGCCGTGGATGAGGTTCTCGGTGAAGAGGATGCCCAGATCGCCCCGGATGGTGCCGGGAGCGGACTCACGCGGGTTGGTGGCGCCCATCATCGTGCGCACGACCTTCCAGGTGTCCTCGGGGCCTTCGATCACGGCGATGAGCGCCGGCCCACGGGTGATGAACTCCACCAGATCGCCGTAGAACGGCTTGCCGGCGTGCTCCTCGTAGTGGCGACCGGCGGTGTCGGCGTCGATGGTGCGGAGCTCGGCGGCGGCGATGGTGAGGTTGCGGCGCTCGAAGCGGCCGAGGATCTCACCGACGAGGCCACGCTCGACGGCATCGGGCTTGCAGATGATCAGAGTGCGATCCATAGGATCGGACAACCTAGACGAGGCGACCCCCGCGGCGACAGTCCCGATTCCGGCTTCGACCCGCGCCCGCGCGGCGTCAGGGGTGGAGGTCGGGGCCGAGCGAGAGGAGGTGGGCGCGGGCGGCGCCGGCGACGTAGAGGGAGCCGGCGACGAGCACGACGTCGTCCTCGGTGGAGACGGCCAGCGCCCGGGTGACGGCCGTGGCGACGTCGTCGATCTGCTCGGTCATCACGCCGAGCGCCCGGGAGACGGCGGCGACCTCGGCGGCCGGCATCGCCCGCGGGCTGTTCGGGGTGCAGGCGACGACGAGGTCGGCGCGGCGCACGTCGAGGGCCTCGAGCATCTGCACGGGGTCGCGGCCGGCGAGCATCCCCACCACCAGGACCCGGCGCCCGGGGACGTCGAACTCCTCGGTGAGGGTCAGCGCCGCCGCCTGGGCGCCCTCCGGGTTGTGGGCACCGTCGATGAGCACCAGCGGGCCGTGGCCCATGACCTCGAACCGGCCCGGCGTGGTGACGCCGGCGAGCGCGGCCTGGGCGATCTCGTGGTCGAGGGGCCGGTCGAAGAAGGCCTCGACGGCAGCGATGGCGCACGCCAGGTTGTCGGCCTGGTGGCTCCCGTGCAGCGGGAGGAAGAGGTCCTCGAGCACGCCGAGCGGGGTCTGCACGTCGAGCATGTGCCCGCCCACCGCAGGGCGGTCGGAGACGATGTCGAAATCGGCGGGGCGGGCCCAGACGTCGCGCGGGCCCTCGGCGAGGAACACCGACTGGAGCTGCGGGTCGCGCTCCCCCAGCACCAGGAACGAGTCGGGCTTGATGATGCCGGCCTTCTCCGAGGCGATGGCCTGGCGCCAGTCGCCCTTGCCGTCGGTGTGGTCCTGGCCGACGTTGGTGACCACGGCGACGTCGGCGTCGACCACGTTGGTGGCGTCGTAGCGGCCGAGCAGCCCGACCTCGACGACCGCCACGTCGACCGCGTTCTCGGCGAAGAACAGGAGCGCCCCGGCGGTGAGCAGCTCGAAGTACGAGGGCTCGATGCCCGACAGGGGCACCAGGCGGGCCAGCTCGGTGACGAGCTCGGCGAGCTGGTCGTCGGTGATGGGCTCACCGTTCCAGGAGATCCGCTCGTTCACCCGCTGCAGGTGCGGGCTGGCGTAGGTGCCGACCGACAGGCCGTGCTCGACCAGAAGCGCCGTGATCATCCGGGCCGTGGAGCCCTTGCCGTTGGTGCCGGTGACGTGGATGACCTTGAAGGCGTCCTGGGGGTCGCCCAGCACGCCGACGACGCTGCGGATGTGCTCGAGCGACAGGCCGTGGATGGCCCCGGCGGTCGCTTCCAGGTTGATGTGCCCGTCGAGGTGACGGAGGGCTTCGGCGAGGTTCACGAAGGTGCTGACGAGGGCCGGCCGGAACCGGTCAGGACGCGGCCCGGCGCGGGCGGGTGGTGCGCGTGGTGGCGGTGCGGGGCACGAGGGTGGGGTTCACCTTGTCGAGCACGACCTCGGCGTCGATGACGACCTTCTCGATGTCGTCACGGCTGGGCAGCTCGTACATGACCCCGAGGAGGACCTCCTCGAGGATGGCCCGCAGACCTCGGGCACCGGTGCCGCGCAGCAGGGCCTGGTCGGCCACCGCGGCGAGGGCGTCGTCGGTGAACTCGAGCTCGACGTCTTCGAACTCGAAGAACTTCTTGTACTGCTTGATCAGGGCGTTGCGGGGCTCGACGAGGATCTCGACGAGGGCCTCCTGATCGAGGTTGGCCACCGCGCCGATGACCGGCAGGCGCCCGATGAACTCGGGGATGAGGCCGAACTTGAGCAGGTCCTCGGGGAGCACCGAGGTGTAGAGCTTGCCGAGGTCGGCCTGCTCGGTGCGCAGCTCGGCGGAGAAGCCCATGCCCTTCTTGCCGATGCGGCTCTCGATGATCTTGTCGATGCCGGCGAAGGCACCACCGCAGATGAAGAGGATGTTGGTGGTGTCGATCTGGATGAACTCCTGGTGGGGGTGCTTGCGACCCCCCTGGGGCGGCACCGAGGCGGTGGTGCCCTCCAGGATCTTCAACAGCGCCTGCTGGACGCCCTCGCCCGAGACGTCGCGGGTGATCGACGGGTTCTCGGCCTTGCGGGCGATCTTGTCGATCTCGTCGATGTAGATGATCCCGGTCTCGGCCTTCTTGACGTCGTAGTCGGCGGCCTGGATCAGCTTCAGCAGGATGTTCTCGACGTCCTCGCCCACGTAGCCGGCCTCGGTGAGGGCGGTGGCGTCGGCGATGGCGAACGGCACGTTGAGCATGCGGGCGAGGGTCTGGGCCAGCAGCGTCTTGCCACAGCCCGTGGGGCCGAGCAGGAGGATGTTCGACTTGGCCAGCTCGACGTCGTCGTGGTGGGCCGCGCCGAACTGGACGCGCTTGTAGTGGTTGTAGACCGCGACCGACAGGACCCGCTTCGCCTGCTCCTGGCCGACGATGTAGTCGTTCAGGAACTCGAAGATCTCGCGGGGCTTCGGGAGCTCGTCGAACCGGAGGTCGCTGGTCTCGGCCAGCTCCTCCTCGATGATCTCGTTGCAGAGATCGATGCACTCGTCGCAGATGTAGACGCCCGGGCCTGCGATGAGCTTCTTCACCTGCTTCTGAGACTTACCGCAGAACGAGCACTTCAGCAGCTCGCCACCGTCTCCGAACTTCGCCACGTTGGGGTACCCCCGCTCCGTGATGTCAGCGTGCGCCTCAGCGCACGGCGGTGATCGGGCCGCTGGTGTCGGCGAGCTCTCGGGTCGAGATCACCTCGTCGATGATCCCGTACTCCTTGGCTTCCTCCGCCGACATTACAAAGTCGCGGTCGGTGTCGCGGTGGATCTTCTCGACCGTCTGGCCGGTGTGGCCGGAGAGGAGCTCCTCGAGGAGGACCCGCATGCGCAGGATCTCCTTGGCTGCCAGCTCGATGTCGGTGGCCTGTCCCTGGGCACCCGCGTAGGGCTGGTGGATGAGGACACGGGCGTGAGGGAGGGCCAGGCGCTTGCCCGGCGTGCCGGCGGCGAGCAGCACCGCGGCGGCCGACGCGGCCTGACCGAGGCAGATCGTCATGATGTCCGGCTTGATGAACTGCATCGTGTCGTAGATCGCGAACAGCGCCGTGATGTCGCCACCGGGGCTGTTGATGTAGATGTTGATGTCCTTGTCGGGGCTCTCCGACTCGAGGTGCAGCAACTGGGCGCAGATCAGGTTGGCGACCGTGTCGTCGATCGGGGTGCCCAGGAAGATGATGTTCTCCTTGAGCAGCCGCGAGTAGAGATCGGCGGTGATGGTCTGCCCGCGGTTGGTCTCGTAGATGACCGACGGGTTCGGGATGTAGTTGCTGATCTTCAGGCCGGCAAGGCCCTCGGGCTGACTCACTCGGACTCCCCTTCATCGGACGGGGTCGAGGCCTCGGTGGCCTCGGCGGTGTCGGTGCTGTCGTTGTCGGTGATCTCGTCGTCGTCCTCGTCGACCTCGACGAGGGCCAGTTCGGCGAAGCTGACGGGGTTGCCGTCCTCGTCGACGATGGTGACGGTCTCGGTGAGCCACTCGAGCGCCTTGCGCTTCGAGATGTCGGCCCGCAGGGCGGGGATGTGGCCGGCCTCGGTGAGCTGCTCGCGCACCGTGTCGGCGTCCTCGTTCACCCGCTCGGCGACCGCGGCGTACTCCTCCTCGAGGTCCTCCTCGAGCGCCTCGATGGCCTCGGCCACCGCGACGGCCCGGAGGGCGAGGTCGACCTTGGCGGACCGCTCGGCGGTCTCGCGCAGGTCGGCGAGGAACTGCTCGGTCTCGGTGCCGGAGAACTGCAGCCACTGCTCGAGGCTGAGGCCCTGGGCCTGCAGCCGCATGGCCATGTCCTGGAGGCGCTCGTTCATCTCCTGCGCGACCAGGGGCTCGGGCAGCTCGGTGTCGACCAGCTCGGCGAGGGCCTCGCCGACCTTCTCGCGCACGGCCATCTGGGCCTGGGCCCGCTTGACCTGCGTGAGGCGGGTGACGAGGTCGTCGCGCCAATCGGCGAGGGTGTCGAACTCCGACGCCTGGGCGGCGAGCTCGTCGTCGAGGTCGGGGAGCACCTTGGCCTTGACCTCGGTGACGCTGACCTCGAAGTGCAGCGCCTCCTCGGGGGTCTCCTCGGAGTTGTTCGGGTGCTCGGCCTCGAACTCCAGCTCGTCGCCGGCGGAGGCGCCGCGGAGCTGCTCGTCGAGCTCGGGGACGATGGCCCCGGTGCCGACCTCGTAGAGGTAGGCGCTGGCGACCAGGCCCTCGAGGACCTCGCCGTCCTGGCTGCCCTCGATGTCGATGGTGACGTAGTCGCCGTCGTCGGCGGCCCGCTCCACGACCTCGAGCTCGGCGAACTGGGACCGGACCCGCTCGATCTGGGCCTCGATCTCGTCGTCGGTGGCCGACGGCACGGGGATCTCGACGGAGAGGTCGGCGTACCCGGTGAGCTCGATCACCGGACGGACCTCGACGACGGCCTCGAAGGTGACCGGGCCTTCCTCCTCGCCCGAGATCACATCGATCTCCGGCGGGGCGATGACATCGACCTCGTGGGTCTTGACGGCGTCGGAGTAGTAGTCCGGCAGGGAGTCGTTCAGGGCCTGGGCTCGGCCCGCCCCGGTACCCAGGCGAGACTCCAGCAGACGCCGTGGCGCCTTGCCGGGGCGGAACCCGGGGATGCGGACCTCACGCGCGATCTTCTTGAACGCGGCATCGACGGCCTGCTCGAACTCCTGCTCGTCGACCTCGACCGAGAGCTTGACCTTGTTGCCCTCGAGGGGCTCGACAGTGGCTTTCACAGTCCGGCGAGTGTACCGGTGGGCGCCCCGACCCCGTGCACCCTGGGGCGGGATCCTCCTCGGAGTGCGACCTGACCGGGCGCGATCCCTTTCCAGCTGGGAGTATCGAGACATGGCCGACCTCGTCCTCGAGCCCCGTCCGGCCGCCGCCGAGCCGGCCACGAGGACCGCGCTGCGTCGCGCCGGGGCCATCCGAGGCGCCTCGATCTCGTTCGGGATCATCGCCCTCCTGCTCGGCGGGTGGCTGCTGCGGGCCGGTGGCGACCCGGGCCGCACCCTCGAGGAGAGCGGGGCCCGGGTGACCGCCACCGTCACCGCGGTCGCCCCGCAACGGGTCAACGGCGGTGGCAACGAGCGGGGCCGGGTCACCTTCACCTTCCTCGACCGCGGCACCGAGCGGACCGTCACCAACGCCGTCGGCGGCACGATCCTCCACTACTCGGTGGGCCAGTCGGTCGAGGTGCTCGTGCCTCCGGACGACCCGGCCGGGGCCCGCATGGCGGGCGAGCTCGACCGCCCGGGCTGGGACGTTCCCGGCGTGATCCTCCTCGGCGCCGGCGGCACCGCCCTCGTCTGGGGTCTCGTCCGGGCCCGTGCCCTGCGCCGGACGAGGAGGTGCCTGTCCGGCGAGCAGTGGCTCGCGGTGCGGGCACGGCTCGACCACACGACGGTCGACGGGCTCGGCGGCCAGGTCGCCCTGGGGGTCGTGGCGCTGTCCCGCGAGGCCGGCGACGACCCCGTCGTGGTGATCAACCGTGGCCTGCGCCGCTTCGGCGTCGACCTCGAGCCGGTGGCCTGGGTCGCCGGCTGGGGCTCCACGGAGATGGTCCTGTCCCCCGCCGGCGGAGGACGCCCGCTGGAGGTCAGGCCGGTCGTGACCCGACCGCTTCGCCACCTCAGCGGCGGGACCCGCCGCTGAACGGCCACCGGCGAGGCTGACCCCGACCGGGCCCGGGCACCGGCCACCGCCGGGTGGGCGGTACGCTCGCTGCCTCCGGGGAATGGCGCAGTTTGGCAGCGCGCCTGCTTTGGGAGCAGGAGGCCGGGGGTTCAAATCCCCCTTCCCCGACTGGGCCGCGCCACGGCCCGTACAACACCACCTGGGGGACCGGATGGACACCATCGACGCGACGCCCCGGAGCGAGAGCTCCGGGCGCACCTACGCCGGCTATCTGGGCGCACTGGCCGCCGCGCTGTCGGCCGCGGCCGGCGCCGTTCACCTCGGCTACGCGCCGCACCACCTGAGCGAGGACTGGGCCCACGGCTGGTTCTTCGTCCTGGTGGGCGCCGCCCAGATCGCCTTCGCCGTCGTGGTGGTCGCCCGCCCCCGACCGTGGGTGTGGCGCACCGCTCTGGTGCTCAACGCCCTCATCGTCGTGACCTGGGCCGTGTCGCGCACCGTCGGCCTGCCCTTCGGCCCGGAGGCCCTGCGCACCGAGGACCCGGCGGCACCCGACATCGTGTGCTCGGTGCTCGAGGCCGGCGTCGTCGTGCTCTCCGGCATCGCCCTCGCCATCCCCGATCGCCTCGCTCGGCCCGTCCGCGACCGGTGGAGCGCCCGGTTCAGCGTGGCGGCCCTGTCCGTGGGCGCCGTCGTCGTCGCCGCCGTGATGCTCACCCCCTCCTACGTCGAAGCCCACGAGTCCGCCGGGCACACCCACTCGGGCACCGCCGCCGACGGGCACGACCACGGCACCACCGTCGCCCTCGACGGCTCCACGCCGTGTGAGAAGTCCGGGCCCGCCGCCTCTCCCGGCCAGATCGCGACCGACGCCGAGGGCCACAGCCACCGCGGGCCCACCGCGCAGCAACCGATCACCGAGGCCGAGCGCATCGAGCTGGCGGCCCAGCAGGAGCAGGCTCGCGCCGCGGCCGCCCGCTACCCCACCGTCGCCGACGCCGAGGCCGACGGCTACCGGATGTCGGTGAGCTTCGTGCCGTGCATCGGCGCCCACTACACCAACGTGCTGCTCGCCCGGTCGTTCGACCCGGCCCACCCGTCGGAGCTGCTCTTCGACGGCACCAACCCCGACTCGAAGATCATCGGGCTGAGCTACCTCGTCTACAGCGGCGGTGAGGCCCCCGTCGGCTTCGCCGGCTCCAACGACCTCTGGCACCAGCACAACTTCAACGGCGGCCTCTGCCTCAAGGGCGGGGTCGTCGTCGGGGGCGAGTCGGTGAGCGACGCCGACTGCGCCGCCCGCGGCGGCCGCAAGGTCGCCCTCGACGGCGTGTGGATGTTGCACGACTGGGTCGTGCCCGGGTGGGAGTGCTCGTGGGGCGTCTTCGCCGGCGAGTGCCCCGAGCTCGGTGGCCGCAACGGGGGCACCGCATGGGACGAGCCCGACCCCGGGGCGAGCATCGGCGGCCAGCAGGCCCTCGGCGGCTGATCGGCACCCCGCCTCCCGACCCCTCGAGCGGGCGACCGACCGGTCAGGCGAGGAGGTTCACGGCCCTCGCCGCCACGAGGGCGACGGTCACCAGCGCCGAGGCCGACTGCGCCATCATCAGCGCCTTCGACCAAGTGGTCAGCGGCATGGTGTCGGTGGGGCTGAACGCGGTGGAGTTGGTGAACGACAGGTAGAGGTAGTCGAAGAACGACGGGTGCCACGGCTTCACGAAGACCTCGGGCGCCGCCTGCTGCGGGAAGAGGAAGTCGCGGTCGTGGGTCGCCCGGTCGTGACGGGCATTCGGTCCGCCGCCGTCGAGCTCCCAGTACCAGAGCCCGTAGATGATGACGTTCGTGCCCCAGAGCGCGATCGCCGAGTAGATGAGGTTGCTCCCACCGATGTCACGGCTGCGCAGGATGTCGTGCACCAGCAGCACGAGCGCGGCCAGCGTCGCCAGGCTGAGCAGGGCGATGAGCAGGATCGACGCGACCCGGAGCGCCTTGGTGTCGCGCTGGGTGCGGTCGGGATCGGCGATGAGCAGCGGGACGAGCAGCACCCCCTCCAGCACCGGCAGCAGCCAGCGGGGACCGACGATGAACGCCTGGGGCAACCCGAGGTAGAGGACAACGGCGGCCACGAGGGCGAGCGCCGCCGACCAGCGCGGCTCGCGGTAGTCGTCCGACGCGGTGTCGCCGACCCCCGGCCCGGGGGCGGGCTCCTGCTCGGCGGGGGCGTCGGCCATCGGTCGCAATGTACGACCGGCCCCGACCCTCGACGGGGACCGTCGGGGCGTCTCGCCCGACCACGCCGGCGCGGTAGCGTCTCGGCGTCCCGTCACGGGACCGCAGTCCCTGCGGGTGTAGCTCAATGGCTAGAGCCCCTGCCTTCCAAGCAGGCTATGCGGGTTCGATTCCCGTCACCCGCTCCACTCGGGCGAGACCGGGCCACCGGTCTCCCACCGACGACCAGAACGACGAAGGCCCCCCGGCAGGTGCTGCGGCAGGGGACCTTCGGTCTCACGGGCCCGCACTGTGGGTCGTTCCCGTCGGCCGGTGGCTGCCGGCCTGCACTCCGTACCCACTTCACCGATCGGTCATGCGTCCGGGTGATCGTGGTGGACGGACGTCCGAGGCATGGGCCTCACCGCGGGTGCCCACACTCAGGGGCGCGATCGGGCACCGAAGGCGGTAGACACCCCCGATGCCCTCCCCCGATCCCGACCGCTCGCTCGAGCTGGCCCTCGCCGTCGTCGGCTACCAGTGGGCGATGCGCCACGAGGAGTTCGCGGTGCCCGACCCCATCGCCGGGCTCGAACGGCTGCGCCATGAGACCGACGCGTTCCCCGACGGGCAGCGCCCGTTGTCGGAGCTGTACCCCCACGTGGCCCGCCTGGCGGCGCTGAGCCTGCGGGTGCTGGCCGACCTGGGTGATCCCGACGAGGTCGACGGCCTAACCGGGTTCGAGGGCTTCGGGCTCTGGCGCGAGTCGCGCTGAGGGGCGGGCCTCGCCGACCGGCTGCGGGCGCAGATCGAGGGCCTCGGCCAGCGCGAGGTCGCGACTGAGCCGCCACCGCGTGCCCGCCACCACGGCGGCCACGCCGAGCCCGGCCGCCATCACGGCGCACAGCACGCCCACGGTGCTGAAGGAGTCGCTGAACAGCACCACTCCCCCGAGGGCGGTGCCGAAGGCGGTGACCTGGCTGCTGGCCGCGACCGCCGGGACCCCGGCCGCGGGCAGCGCAGCCGTGCGGAAGAGCCGGCCCACGGTGCCGAGGACGGCGACCACGAGGGCGGCCGCGGCCGCCGAGAGCAGCGTGGACGTGCCGGCGCCGGCCTCGGCCACGACGGCGAACGGGAAGGTCGCCACCGCGGCCACGACCATGGTGCCGGTGACGATGCCGGTGGCGTCGACCCCCTCCTCCACCGCGAGCTGCGAGAAGCGCATCGACAGCACCTCGAGGCCCACGAAGGCCACGGCCACCGCGATGGCGACGAGCCCGACGTGGGTGGCCTCGTCGGAGCTCACCGCGGCGTGGGCGATGCCGATGATCGCGGCGACCGACGAACCGATGGCGGCGGCCGCGGCGAGGCCACCGACCTTGTCGCGGACGAGCATGGCGACGGCGGGGGTGCACGCCAGGGCCAGGCCGGCGACCGGCCCGTCGAGGGTGCGGAACATGGTGCCCGCCGCGACCAGGCCGACTCCGGAGACGACCACGGCGGCGAGCCCCATCCGGCTGCGCAGGACCTCACGCCAGGCCGGGAGGCCGCGGCGCCGGCCGATCGTCCAGGCCAGGCAGGCGCCCAGTGCGCCCCGGCCGAACACGATGACGAACGTGGAGCCGCCGCCGTAGCGCCACGCCACGTTGCACACCGCGAACAGGATCGAGGCGCCGATCACGTCGACCACGGCCCGTCGCTCGGAGCGGACGAGCGCCGACCCGCCGGGCGCGGGGGCGGCGGGGGTCGGCTGGTTCACCGGGCAAGTATCGGTGACCGACCGGCTCCACCGCAGATCGGTTTCTCGGCGACCCCGGCCCGAGCGCTCAGCGCAGGCGGAAGGCCATCACCTGCGCGGGCTTGGCGCTCCCGACCGGCACGACGAGCAGGTCACCGGCCACCGTCATCCAGCCGTTGACGCCACCGGGCAGCGTCTCCTGCCAGACGATGTCACCGGTGGCCCGGTCGAGGGCGACGAGTGTGCCCTGCAACGTGGCGGTGAGGACCAGGTCGTTGACGACCACCACGCCACCGAAGGGATCGCCGGGCACCGTCGTCGACCACTGCTGGGCACCGGTGGTCGCATCGACGGCGACCACCGTGCCGTCGAACTGGCCGGGCTTGGCGCCGAAGTAGGCGGTGGCGTTCGGCTCGAGGGTGACCGGCGCGTCGATGGCGGCCACGTACACCACTCCGTCGGCCGTGGCGGGCGGCGTGATGACGCCACCGAAGGTGCCCGGAGCGACCATGGTCGGCCCCGACAGCTCGGTGAGCTCGTCGTTCTCGTGATGACCCACCGGGGTGCGCCACAGCTCGTCGCCCGTGGTGCGGTCGAGGCCGACGAGCACGCCGCCCTTGCCGGTGGCGACCACGATCGGCGGGCCGTCGGCCGGACGGGCGATCAGGGTGTGGACCAGGTCGCGGTCGAAGATGTCGTGGGGGTGGACCTGGTGGAACCACCGCAGCTCGCCGGTCTGCACGTCGAGGGCGACCGCCGAGTCGGTGTAGAGGTTGTCGCCCGGCCGACTCGACCCGTTGGGGAACTCGGGGGTGCCGGGGAACGGCGCCGGGTTGGCGATGCCCCACAGCACGAGGCCCTGCTCGGTGTCGATCGAAGGCGGGTACCAGGCACCACCGCCGGAGTTGACCTCCGGGTTGCCCCAGAGGTCGTCGCCGAGGACGGTGTCGAAGGTCCAGCGGACCTCGCCGGTGACCGCGTCGAGGGCGTTGATGACGCCGCGGTCGCCGCCCTTGTAGATGCCGCCGACGCTGACGGGCACGGTGCTGACCAGCACCAGGCCGTCATAGACCGTGGGCTGGATGTCGATGCCCGTGGTGGGGGTGGCCGTGATGTCCTTCACCCAGAGCTCGCGGCCGGTGGCGGCGTCGAGGGCGACGACACCCTTCGAGCCGTGCATCCCGTAGACCCGGCCGTCGGCCACGGCGACGCCGAACGGGCCGATGTTGAGGCCGTACGCCTCGCTCTCCCATCGCGTGTCGCCGGTGGCGCGGTCGAGGGCGCTGATGCGTCCGCTGCCGTCCTGCAGGTACACGGTGTCGCCGACGATCAGCGGCACCGTCGACAGGCTGCCGGAGACCTCGTGGGTCCAGGCCTTGGCCAGGCTGCGCACGTTGGTCGCGTCGATGGTCGAGACCGCAGCCCGGCTGTTGTCGTAGTCGTGGCCCGGCAGGACCCAGTCGCCTGCAGCGGCGGACACCTCCGCCGGTGCCCCCACCGGCACCGTCGACGTGGTCGCCGGGCTGGAGCCGTCGGACCCGCCTGAGCAGGCCGATGCCAGCAGCGCCATCGCCGTGACCGCGGCCGTGCCCACAACCGTGCGTGCGCGCATGCGCTCCCCCTCGTCCGTGCCCCGGCGGCACGCTAGCCGTGCGCCCGACGCGGACGAGGCTGCCGCGCTACCATCTCTTCTAAGTCAACTGTCTGATTTCGGGGGGACTCCGATGACCGCCACCACCGCCCACGACGACATCCTCGCCACCGAGGACCCCAGCGCCCGCCTCGGCGCCCGTCGCCGTCACGACTCCGACCTCGTGGTCGGGCCCGCCACCCACCTCGCCGACGAGCGCAACCGCCTCGCCGCCCTCCGGTGGGAGCACTTCGAGGTCGATCGGCTCGGCTCCACCCTCGGCGCCGAGATCAGCGGCGTCGACCTCACCCGCGATCTCGACGACGCCGTGATCGACGAGCTGCGGCAGGCCCTGTTCGCCTACAAGGTCGTGTTCTTCCGCGACCAGCCGATCACCTCCGAGCAGCACGTCGCCTTCGCCCAGCGGTTCGGCGAGCTCGAGATCCACCCCTTCATCCCGTCCAACACGGGCGTGCCCGAGCTGGTGCGCTTCGAGAAGACCGCCGAGGTCGGTGGCTACGAGAACCTCTGGCACCACGACGTCACCTGGCGCGAGACCCCGTCGATGGGTGCCGTGCTGCACGCCATCGAGATCCCTCCGGTCGGAGGCGACACCCTCTTCTCCGACATGAACGCCGCCTACGAGGGCCTCTCCGACGAGCTCAAGGAGCGCGTCGACGGCCTCACCGCCCGTCACGACTTCGTGCGGGCCTTCGGTGCGGGGGTGCCCGACGAGCGCAAGGCCGAGATGCGCGAGCAGTACCCGGTGGTCGAGCACCCCGTGGTGCTCACCCACGACGTCACCGGCCAGAAGCTGCTCTACGTCAACAAGGTGTTCACCGACTCGATCGTCGGGCTCGACGCCGACGAGAGCGCCGAGCTGCTCTGGGAGCTGTGCCGGCAGGCCGAGACCGTCGAGTACCAGGTGCGCTTCCGGTGGCAGCCCCACTCCATCGCGTTCTGGGACAACCGGGCCGTGCAGCACTACGCCTCCAGCGACTACTGGCCCGAGCGCCGGGTGATGGAGCGGGCGAGCATCGTCGGCGGCCGCCCCGCCTGATCCGCTCCACCACCGACCACCTCGAAAGGTGGCTCACCAGCTCCAGCGGGCCGAAGCAGGTGAGCCACCTTTCGGATGGCAGCCCGAGGGCGGCTCAGACGCCGTGGGCGACCGCGTCGGCGGTGACCGCGTGCTCGTGTGACTCCGCCATGCGGGCGCGGACCTTGCGGCCCGGGATGAACGCCACGGCGACGAAGCCCACGACCATGAACGGCACCGCCACCCGGAACGCGGTGGCGAGGCTCGTGGCGAACGCGTCGTGCAACTGGGCCTGCACGTCGGGGGCCAGCGCGGCGATCTTCTGCGGCGCACCCTGGATCTCCGAGGTGGGGAACCCGGGCAGGCGCTCATCGACCTCCGACGTGAGGGTGCTGGTGAAGGCACTGCCGAGCACCGCGACGCCCAGCGAGCTGCCGAGCACCCGGAACAGCATCACGGTCGAGGTGGCCACCCCGATGTCGCGCACCGACGACGACCGCTGCACGACGTAGAGCAGGGTCTGCATCACGAAGCCCACCCCGACGCCGGCGACCATGGCGAAGGCCATGACCTCGGCCGCCGAGGTGGCGGCGGTGATGGTGCCGAGCAGGGCGTAGCCGGCGCCGAGGAAGACCATCCCGATCAGTGGCAGGGCCTTGTACCCGCCGATGCGATCGGTGATCTGGCCGGCGGCGAGCGTCGAGACCGCGCACGTGAAGGCGAACGGAGCGAGCAGGAGCCCGGACTTCGACGCGTCGACCCCCGCCACCGCCTGGAAGAACACCGGCGGGTAGATGATCCCGCAGGTGAAGCCGATGCCGGCCACCAGGTTGGCGAAGGTGCACAGAGCGGTGATCCGCGTCGCCAGGATGCGCAGTGGGAGGAGCGGCTCGGTGACCCGCTGCTCCCACACCACGAACAGGACGATGGCGATCACGAAGGCCGCCAGCAGGGCGAGCGTGCGGGGTGAGGTCCACGGCGAGTCGGTGCCGGTGTGGCTGAGAGCGAGGAGCAGGCAGGTGACGCCGCCACCGAGGAGGAGCGCGCCCAGCACGTCGATGCGGTGCTTCACGATCAGCGCCTGGGCGGGCTGGTAGATCAGCGCCACCAGGCAGACCGCCCCCAGAGGCACGTTGATGTAGAACGCCCACCGCCACGACATGTGATCGACGAAGAGCCCGCCGACGAACGGGCCGAGCACGCTCGTGGCGGCGAAGACGAGGCCCGTGTACCCGAGGTAGCGACCCAGCTTCTCCGACGGCACCAGGTCGGCGACCAGCGCCATGCCCAGCCCGGTGATGCCGCCGGCGCCGACGCCCTGCATGCCGCGGCAGACGATCAGCATCGCCATCGAGGTCGACAGCCCGCACAGGGCGGAGCCGATCAGGAAGGTGCAGATGGCGATGATGAACATCCGCTTGCGGCGGTAGATGTCGCCGAGCTTCCCGTACACCGGCATGGTCGTGACCTGGCAGAGCAGGTACGCCGTGGTCAGCCACGGCAGCAGGGAGAGATCGCCGAGGTCGGCGATGATCGTCGGGGCGGCGGTGGCCACGATGGCGGCGTCGAGCCCCGACAACGTGGTGCCGAGCAGGATCCCGAAGAAGACGAGCGCGACCCTGCGGCTCGACATGGCTGGTCGATCGGACGGGACCTCCGCCGTCGAGGTCGGGCTCTGTTCGCGCTCGCCGCCCCCCGTCACGACGGGTCGGGCGGGGCCGCCGATCGGGCAGCCTTGGCCTCCCGGCGAGCGGCATCGGCCGCGTTGACGCGCTTCATGGTGCCGAGCGGGTCGGCCTTGAACGCCTCGACCGACGCCTGGTGGCCGGCGAGGGCCTGGAACTCCGAGCCGGCCCGGATGGCGGCCCGCACACCCATGATCTCGGCCTGGCGGTGGACCATGCGCTTGTTGATCTGGGCCAGGTCGGATGCCACGCCCGCCACGACGGCGGCCACGTCGAGCACCTCGTCGTCGAGGTCCGCGGCCGGGAACGAGCGGTTGGCCCAGCCGGCGGCCACGGCCTCGGGGCCGTTCATGGCTCCGCCGGTGAGCATGATCTCCATTGCCCTGCGCATGCCGAGCAGCGGCGCGTGGTACTCGCAGTCCGGCGGGCTGGCCACCCGCACGATCGGGTAGTCGATGCGCGCGTCGTCGGCCACGTACACGAGGTCGCACGCCTGGGCGAGCTCGGTGGCGCCGGCGATCGCGTAGCCGTGGACCTGGGCGATGACCGGCTTGGCGAGGTCCCAGTAGTCGAACCAGTTCTGGGTGACGTGACGGGCCCAGGCACCGTCGCCGGGAGCGGTGTGGAACGGCGGCTCGGCCATGAGGTCGCCGCCGAGGTCGTAGCCGGCCGAGAAGCAGTCGCCCCCGCCCCGGATGACGGTGACCCGCACGTCGGGATCGAGGTCGTGGGCCTCGAGGGCGGCGAGCAGCTCGGTGCGCATCGGGGTGGAGATGGCGTTGCGCTTCTCGGGCCGGTTCAGGGTGATGCGGGCGACGTGCTCGATCGGGTGGTCGACGATGATCGTCTCGTAGGTGCTCACGATGCCGCCTCCGCGGTGTCACGGACGCCGGCCAGGTCGGCGACCAGCTCCAGGCCTTCGATGCCGTCGGTGCGCACGATCAGGCCGGTGAGCCCGCTCGGCACGACCGAGCCCCATCGTTCGCGCATCCGCTTCTCGGTGCCGAACAAGGAGCCCTCCTCGATGTACTCGTCGGGCACGGCGGCCACCGCCTCCTCCTTGCGGCCGGCGAGCCACAGCTCCTGGATGCGGGCCGCCGCCTCCGGGAAGCCACGACGGGCCATGGCGGCGCGGTGGTAGTTGTGCGTGGCCGAGCCCATGCCCCCGACGTACATGGCGGTGAGGGGCTTCTTGGACTCGATGGTGGCCCTGACGTCGTCGGTGAACTCGACGGCCACGCCGCCGAAGATCTCGAAGTTGTCGGGGCGGCCGCCGCGGCGGGCGAAGCCCTTCTCGAGCGACGGGCCGTAGACGCCCTCGCCCTCCGCGCCCCAACCCATCGGGAGCATGCCGTCGCACACCTCGGCGGTGAGCTCGGTGTTGAGCGGGCCGCCGGCGGCGAGCCAGATCTCGACCTCGCCGGCGGGGTGGAGGATCGAGCGCAGCGGCTTGCCCTGCCCGACCGCGCCCGGGCCGTTGTACGGAAGGGGGAACTCGGGGCCGTCGTTGGTGAGCGGCTCGCGGGCGAGCACTTTGCGCATGATGGCGACGTACTCGCGCAGGCGCTGGTTGGGGCTCCCCCACGGCTGGCCGTACCAGCCCTCGACGATCTGCGGGCCCGACACACCGAGGCCGATGATGACCCGGTTGCCACCCGCCAGGGCGTCGATGGTGAGCGCGTGCATCGCGGTGGCCGCGGGCGTGCGGGCCGCGATCTGCACCACGCCCGTACCGAGCTTGATGCGGCTGGTCACGGCAGCGAGGTAGGCGAGCGGCGACAGGGCATCGGACCCGTAGGCCTCCGCGGTCCAGACCGAGTGGTACCCGAGCGCCTCGGCCCGTTGCACCTGCTCGACCGGCACCTCCAACGTGGCCCCTCTGTACAGGTCGAGGCCGAGTGCGAGCTTCATCGTGGTGTCTCCCCCTTCATCCCGTCGCAGTCTCCCACGCCCGCTCGAGCCGTTGGTCACCCGACCAGGGCCGTGCTCCGTGGGCCGCCGGTCGTCAACCCGGGGTGACCAGGGCGGCGCGCCCGGGCACCCGACGGGCGAGCACCACGCCGATGACCGCGACCGAGGCACCGAGGAGGTAGACCGCGACCAGCCCGGGCGTGTCGGAGTCGGTCGCCGCCGCACCGAAGGCCACGAGCACACCACCCACCCCTGATCCGAGCGCGGTGCCGAGCATGTCGGAGAGCTGCAACGACGACGTGGCCCGGCCCTCCTGGCCCTCGGGCGCCAGGTGCAGCGTGACGACCGACAGCGGTGCGTAGGCCAGGCCGATGCCGAACCCGGCGATCGACCAGCAGGAGATCCCGACGGCGGCCGGCACCGCCGGCACCAGCACGAGGAGCATGGCGAGCGACCCGAGGGCCACACCGACGAAGCCGGCGGCCACGAACCTCGACGCCCCGAACCGGTCGAGCCAGCGGGCCTGCAGCCAGGAGGCGGCGGTCCAGGTGAGGGTGGCGGCGGTGAGGGCGATGCCGGCCACCGCGGCGGTGAGGCCCCGGACCGTGATCAGCGCGTAGGAGACGTAGGCGTCGCCGGCGAAGAAGGCGAAGGTGAGCACCCCCCGGATGAGGACGGTGGCGGGGAGGCCGCGACGGGCGACCAGCGTGCCCGGTGGGACGAGCCGCCGGAAGGCCGGCAGACCCACGGCGACACCCACGACCACCAGCCCGATGCCCACGAGCACCGACCCCGCCCCGAGCCCGGCGAGCAGCAGGGCCGCACCCGCGGCGACCATGACCGCGTTCAGCAGGTTCGACTCCCCCGACGGCTCGTCGGGCGCCGGGATGCGGGCGACACCGGCGAGGGCCATCAACCCGATCACGCCGCACAGCGGGAGCAGCCCGAGGAAGACCCACCGCCAGCCGAGCGCCGAGCCGATCACACCGGCGAGGGCGGGACCGGCCACCGACGGGATGACCCAGGCGCTGGAGATGAGGGCGAACATCGTCGGCCGCTGCTCGTGCGGGTAGCCACGGCCGATGCACACGTAGGAGATGGCCGGCATCGCACCGGCGCCGAGGCCCTGCAGAGCCCTGCCGAGGACGAGCACGAGCATGGAGGGGGCCAGGCCACCGACGACGAGGCCGATGGCGAAGACCACCAGGCCGGCTGCGAACGGCACCGCGGGGCGCATGCGGTCGGCGGCGGTGCCGGCCACCACGATGCCGATGAGGTTGCCCAGGAAGAAGGCGCTGAAGACCCAGCCGTAGAGCCACAGGTCGCCGAGGTCGTCCTCGACGAGGGGCATGACCGTGCTGATGGCGAGCGACTCGAAGGCCACCAGCGTGACGATGAGGACCAGCCCACTCGTCAACATCCGCCGGCCCGGCGAGAACACCCCGGGCGCGGAGGTGCCCGTGACCGGTTCGGTCACGGGCACCTCCTCGGAGCGTTCGGGCGACGATGTCACCCGGGCAGGCTACGGCCGTGCGGGGCCGCTCCGGACCAACCGGATGGGGGTGGCGTCAGGCCCGCTCGGGGCCGGCCGGGCCGGCGTAGGCGGCGCCACCGAAGCCGAGCATCGGGTAGAAGATGAAGGGCAGCAGCCACAGACCGATGCCGTAGCCGGTGCCCTTGCCGAACGACTTGGCCAGGTCGATCGACAGGATCGCCAGGACCACGATGTTCACGATCGGGATGTAGAGCAGGATCGCCCACCACGACGGGCGACCAGCGACCTTGGCCATCGGCCAGAAGGCGAACGGGTAGAGGCAGCCGGTCAGCCAGAGCAGCGCCCAGGCCCCCGACTCGCCGCCCTTCTCCAGCACCTTCCAGAAGCCGATCAGGGTCAGGATGGCGATGATGGCGTAGATGCCCAGCGCGATGAACGCCCCGGGACCCCCACTGCTGGAACTCGAGCTCGTCGTCTCGATGGTGACCTGCGCAATCAACATGCGGAACCCCTCCCTGAGGTCGTGCCGTCGCTGCGACGGCAAACGAACGCTAGGAGCGGCGGCGCTGCCGGTCAGGGATGGTGGAGCCTGGGTGCCCCCGCCAGGATTCGAACCCGGAACCTGCCGGGTAGAAACCGGCTGCTCTATCCAGTTGAGCTACGGAGGCGTGCCGCCAGGCTATGCGCCGCCGCAGGGCACCCCTGGTACGCCGTTGGCGGGCTCACGGTTGGCGGGGACCCCCACCCACTCGCCTATGCTGCTCACCCTCATGGTGGCTGTAGCTCAGCTCGGTTAGAGCGCCAGGTTGTGGCCCTGGAGGCCGGGGGTTCAAGTCCCCTCAGCCACCCCATGGACGACGGTGGTCACCCGCTCCGGCGGGTGGCCGCCGTCGCTCACACCGCTTCGGCGGTGGTAGATTGCACCACCCGAGCGCCTCTAGCTCAATGGCAGAGCAATGGACTCTTAATCCACAGGTTCTGGGTTCGAATCCCAGGGGGCGTACTCGAGAAGCACCAGCAAGGCCCGGACTTCGGTCCGGGCCTTCTGCGTTCCCGGCGGCCGTGTCGGGGTCGTGGACGTCGCGAGGTCGAGCCGTGCCTCTGGTGGCGGACCGATGTCGGGACTTCCGCCGCTAGGCATCGAGGTGAGGTTCCCTAGGCTCTGGGGGACGACGGATGCCGCGCGGGAGGAGCACCGAACTGACCGACCACGGGGCTGATCCCGGCGGGACCTCCGCCCCTCGCGACGAGAGCGAGGAGCGCTTCTACCGCGCCTTCGCCCACGCTCCGTTCGGCATGGTGGTCCTCGATGCCGATGGCACCGTGCTCGAGGCCAACGAGGCGTTCGCCGAGATGATCGGCCGCGACGCCGGCGACATCGTCGGGACCACGGAGGGCGACCACGTCGTCGACGACGATCCCGCCCAGGTGCTCGAGTGGACACCGGGGGGCGAGCCGGAACTCGTCGTCAGCGACCGCCGCTACCGCCACGCCGACGGGCACGCGGTCTTCGCCCGCTGCACCATCCGCATGGAGCGCGACGCCGCCGGCCGGCTCGTGGGGCAGTTCGTGCAGGTCGCCGACCTCACCCGCCTCCGCCAGGCGGAGGACGCGTTGGCCACGAGCGAGGCCCGCTTCCGGCGGGCGTTCGACGAGGCACCGATCGGGATGGCGCTGGGCTCGGAGGACGGCCGGCTGCTGTGGGTCAACGACGCCTTCTGTGCCCTGCTCGGCCGGCCGTGGGCCGAGGTCGTGGGCCGCCTGGCCACCGACTTCGTGCACTCCGACGACCTCGAGGAGGCCGTCGAGATCGTCACCTCGGGCCACGTGCTCGGGAACCTCGACGAGCGGCCGGTCATCCGTCTCATGCGCGCCGACGGCACGGTGGTCTGGGGCCAGATCTCGCTCTCCCGCCTCACCGGCGACGGCCCCGACCCCGAGGCCAACCCGCTCCTCCTCGCCCAGGTCGTCGACGTCAGCGCCACCCACGAGGCCGAGGCCCGGCTGGCCCACCAGGCCACCCACGACGCCCTGACCGGCCTGCCCAACCGCACGCTGCTGCTCGACCGGCTCGCCCAGGCGATGCACCGGCGGGTGCGCACCGGCGGTGAGGTCGTCGTGCTCTTCCTCGACCTCGACGACTTCAAGATCGTGAACGACGGCCTGGGCCACGCCGCCGGCGACGAGATGCTCGTCGAGGCCGCCCGACGCCTGCGCCGCTGCGTGCGCCCGTCCGACACGGTCGCCCGGCTGGGCGGCGACGAGTTCGTGCTCGTCTGCGAGCTCGACCGGCCCCACGAGGTCGCCGCCCTCTGTGACCGGGTGCTCGGCTCGCTCGCCACGCCGGTGCGGATCGCCGGGCGCACGCTGGTCATGAGCGGGAGCCTCGGCGTGGTGATCGGCGACGACGACCAGGAGCCGGCCGACCTCCTGCGCGACGCCGACGTGGCGATGTACCGGTCGAAGGCCGACGGCCGGGGCCGCTCGACGTTGTTCACCGCCAGCCTCCGAGCGGAGGCCGTCACCCGGCTCGAGCAGGAGGCCGACCTGCGCCAGGCGGTCGAGGAGGGCCACCTCGTCGTGCACTACCAGCCGGTGGTCGACGCGGTCGACGGCACCGTCACCGGCGCCGAGGCCCTTGTGCGGTGGCAGCACCCCATCCGTGGCCTGCTCGTCCCGGCCGACTTCCTCCACGTCGCCGAGCGCAGCGGCCTGATCGGCGACCTCGGGCGGGTCGTCCTGGCCGAGGCCTGCCGGACCCTGGCGCTGTGGCAGGCACAGGGCCGCGAGGTGCGGGTGAGCGTGAACCTCGCCCCCCGCCAGATCCTCGACGACGACCTCGTCGACGTCGTGCGTCTGGCCTGCGACCGCGCCGAGGCCGACCCGACCGGCCTGGTGCTGGAGATCACCGAGAACGCCCTCATCGAGACGCTCGGGGTCGCCCGCAGCCGGCTCCACGAGCTCAAGAAGCTCGGAGTGAGCCTCGCCCTCGACGACTTCGGCACCGGGTACAGCTCGCTGCAGTACCTCAAGGACCTGCCGGTGGACTTCGTGAAGATCGACCGCTCCTTCGTCGAGGGCCTCGGCGCCGGCGACGACGGCGCGCTCGCCGACGCCATCATCGGGCTCGCCGATGCGCTCGACCTCGTGAGCGTGGCGGAGGGCGTGGAGCGACCCGACCAGCTCGAGCGGCTGCAGGCGATGGGTTGTGCCCTGCTGCAGGGCTACCTCCTCGGGATGCCCGTCCCCGCCGAGGAGGTGGACTTCACCCCCCGTTGGTGAGCCGGCTCACGATGTCCTCGCCCGAGCTCTGATCACTCCGGCGCCGGACGCGCGACCGGCCGGCGCGGGCGCCCTGGAGCACCCGGCCGGCCGGTCGGTACGAACGGGCCCGATCAGCGACGGGCGGTGGCCTTCTTGGCCGGCGCCTTCTTGGCCGGCGCCTTCTTGGCCGGCGCCTTCTTGGCGGGGGCCTTCTTGGCCACGGCCTTCTTGGCGGGAGCGGCCTTCTTGGCGGGGGCCTTCTTGGCCACGGCCTTCTTGGCGGGAGCGGCCTTCTTGGCCGGCGCCTTCTTGGCCGCAGCCTTCTTGACGGCCTTGCCGGCGACGACGGCGTCCTTGAACGCCTTCAGCGGGGTGATGCGGGCGGCCTTCTTCGCCGGCACCTTGACCGGGGCACCGGTCTGCGGGTTGCGGGCGATCCGCGGGCCGCGCTCGACGCGCACGAACTTCGCGAAACCGGTCAGGACCACCGGCTCACCGCTGGCGACGGTGTCGGTGACCGTCGAGACGAACTCGTTCAGCACGGCCTCGACGTCTCGCTTGTCACGCCCGCTCCGCTCGGCGATGGCGGCGGCCAGCTCTCGCTTGTTCAACGATGTCTCCTTGTGTCTGTCGTCGCCCACGTTGGCGATGTGGCCCCCATGGGCCGAACCGGTAAAGCGTCGCGCACCCTGAGGCCGCGCGCGCGGCACTGCCCCCGTCCGAACGACCCTTTCTCCAGGCGTCCGACGGGCAGGAAGCCGGTGGTCGCCGGGTCAGGCGCCGGCCGGCAGGGCGCCGAGCTCGGCGCGGACGGCGTCGACACCCGACAGGCGGGCGACGATCGAGCCGTCGATCTCGACCCGCAGCACGGTGGGGGCGCGCCGCACCTTGTACAGCGAGGCCAGGTCGAGGTGCTCGGCGACGTCGAGGACGGTCACCGCCTCACCGGGCCGGCGGCTCTCGATCTCGGCCACCACCGACGGGCACACCGCGCAGTACTCGGTGCTGAACACGACCCACTGCGGGCCGTCGGCCCGCAGCTCGGCCGGGAGGGGCGCCAACCGGGGCGAGCGGCTGGCGTGGCCGGTGGGCGCCGGGCCCTCGAGCACGTCGTCGGGCGAGACGCTCTCGCCGACCTCCCGATCGATCTTCACGACGCGGACGCCGCCTCGCAGCCGCACCAGCCAGACGTACATCTCGCAGCCGACGCACAGGCCGGTGACCGCCGAGATGCCGGCCAGCACCGCCACGATGGTGACCAGCACCCAGCCCACCGTGTCGGCGCCGAGCAGGAACGACAGCGACGCGGCTCCGAGGAACACCACCCCGACCGACGCCGCGAACCGGGGCGGCCGCGGGTCCTCGAGCTCGGAGGGCGGGCCCAGGCGGGGCTTGATGACCGCAGCGTAGAAGCGCAGGACCGGCCCGTACTTCGGGCCGAATGCGGCGCCGAGGAACAGCACCACGGCGAACAGCGGGGCGACCCACTGCTGCTGGAACACGAGGCCGAGCACGAGAGCGGTGGCGAGCACCGTCTGGTTGGTGCGGGGCCCACGCGGATCGATGGGTGCGGGGGCGGACGTGGAGGCCATGAACACAGCCTAAACCCGACTCAGTCGATCGACAATTGCAGATGTCGGGCCGACGGCGGGTGGCTGTGGAACGAATGGCCCGACGCCGCGGTACCGGGCGACGGCATCAGACCCGGTCGAACCGGCTGACGACCTCGGTGTGGTGGGTGTGCGGGAAGAGGTCGACCAGGACCGATTCGGCATGGCGGTAGCCCACCCCGGCCAGGAGGGCCGCGTCGCGCCCGGCCGACGCCGGATCACAGCTGACCAGCACCAGGCGGGGCGCGGCCGACGACGCCAGCACGTGCACCGCCGCCCGGCCGAGGCCGGAACGGGACGGATCGGCGACGACGAGGTCGGACTTCGGGGCCCGCAGGTGCTCGACGGTGGTGGCCACGACCTTGGCGTCGATGTCGGCCAGGTTGTGCCGGGCGTCGGCGACCGACGACCGGCTCCGCTCGGCGACGACCGCCCGCCACCCGGGAACGCCGTCGAGCAGGGAGCCCGAGAACAGGCCCACCCCGCCGTAGGCGTCGAGCAGGGTCAGCGACCGGCCCGGGCGACCGGCGACGGAGAGCTGGTCGGCCACCATCGACCGGACCACCTCGACGAGGGCCTCGGCGCCGTCGGGCCGGGTCTGGAAGAACGACTCGGCGGAGATCCGCCACCGGCGGCCGGCGACCTCCTCGTGGATCCAGGCCCGGCGGCCGGCCTCGATCTCGTCGGCGCCGACCACCAGCACGTCGGCGGGGAGCTCGACGCCCTCGGCGGTGGGCATGGCGATCGCCATGCGCTCGCCGGTGGTCGCGCCGATGCGCAGCACGACCTCGTCGGCCGAGCCGAACCGGCCCTGGTGCACCAGCTCGTCGAGCCGGGGATGGGCGACGAGGCAGTGCTCGATCGGGACGACCTCATGGCTCTCGGCCCGACGCAGCCCGGCCACACCGTCGACCACGGCGAGGCGGAGCGTCGTGCGGAAGCCCCACGGCGAGAGCGCCGGGCCGGCGGTGACGACCGGATCGTCGATACGACCCAGGCGGCGGAGCGCGTCGGCGACGAGGTCGACCTTGGCCCGCACCTGGGCGCCGGGCTCGAGGGTCTGGAGGTCGCAGCCCCCGCACCCGTCGGCCACGTGCGGGCACCGGGGCCTGACGCGGTCGGGCGAGGCCCACAGCCGGCGCCGCACGACACCCCGGAGGGCACCCTTGCGATGGACCAGCTCGACCTCGACCTGCTCGCCCGGAAGGGCACCCGCCACCAGCACGACGCGACCGTCGGGATGGCGGGCCAGGGCGTCGCCACCGGCGACGAGGCGGTCGGCCACGAGGGCCACAGTCTCACCGCTGGCGCGCTCGGCACGGCGCTCGCGGGGGCCGGTCGCGTGGGGATGGTCGGCCTCGGACGGCGGGAGGTCGGTCACCTCTCCCACCGTAGGCGGGTATCGTCCGAACGCCCTGTCACTCGTTCGCGAAGGTTCCCATGCCGCCGACCGCGCCCCGCTCCATCGAGATCGTCCCCTCCGTGCTCCCCGCCGACTTCGCCCATCTCGGCGATGCCGCCATCGACCTCGAGAAGGCCGGCGTCGACCGCATCCAGTGGGACGTCATGGACGGCAACTTCGTGCCGAACCTGACCTTCGGCGCCGACGTCATCGCCGCCACCCGGCCGCTGGTCGACGTGCCCTTCGAGGCCCACCTGATGGTGACCGAGCCGACCTGGATCCTCGAGACCATGGTCGAGGCTGGCTGTCGGCTCCTGATCGTGCACGCCGAGGCGTGCCAGCACCTGCACCGCACCCTCGGACGCATCCACGAGCTCGGTGCCGCCGCCGCGGTGGCCCTCAACCCCGCCACCCCTGTCGAGGCGGTCACCAACGTGCTCGACCTGGTCGAGATGGTGCTGGTGATGACCGTGAACCCCGGCTTCGGCGGGCAGGCGTACATCCCCACCATGGAGCCCAAGATCGCCGAGCTGCGCCGGGTGATCGTGGAGCGGGGCCTCGATGTCGACATCGAGGTCGACGGCGGCATCGGCCCGGCCACCATCGGCGGCGCCG
Organism: Acidimicrobiales bacterium; assembly: GCA_965279255.1. GTDB lineage: Bacteria > Actinomycetota > Acidimicrobiia > Acidimicrobiales > Acidimicrobilacustridaceae > CAMFLJ01. The sequence continues at coordinate 1,144,518 of OZ257146.1, read as the reverse complement.
CCGGTGCCGGCGCCAACGTGCTCGTCGCCGGGAGCTCGCTGTTCCGCGACCCCGAGGGCAAGGCCCACGCCGTCACCGAGCTGCGCGAGCTCGCCGTGCAGGCCCAGGGGGCCTGACCCCGCGTGGCCGACCAGCCGCGGCGGCGGCTCAAGCGGGGTGCCGTGATCCTCGTCGCCGTCCTGGCGGTCGCGGCGATCGCTGTCGGCGCCGTGCTGTTCGTCCGGGCCCGACGGATCGAGCGATCCGTCGAGGGCCTTTGCACCGAGCTCACGGCGGCGCAGGACCTCGACCAGGCGCTGACCACCCTCGACCCCGCCACCCTCGAGCCCCAGGTGCAGGCCCTCACGAAGGCCAAGGCCGTGGCCCCCGACGACATCAAGGCATCGGTGGAGACACTCGCCGACTTCGTGGCCGGGGTGACCCAGACGGTGAGCACGGCGACGGGCGACCGGCAGATCGCCCTGGCCGACGCCCTCGAAGCGCGTCAGGACGAGGTCGACACCGCCACCGCTGCCGGCACTGCCGTGCAGCAGTGGGCGTCGGCGAACTGCGGTCTCTCGCTGGCCGGCACCGGGGCGACGACCCCGGGCGAGACGACCACGACCACGACCGCTGCGCCCTAGCCCGCCGCCCCCGCGAGGGCGACGGCGAGCGGGACGGCTCTAGGAGAGCTCGCCCCGGCGGCTGATCACGTGGTCGATGACGCCGTAGGCCTTGGCTTGCTCGGCGGTGAACCAACGGTCACGCTCGGAGTCGGTCTCGATCTGCTCGACCGGCTGGCCCGTGTGGTGGGCGATGCGCTCGGCCATCAGGCGCTTGATGTAGGCCATCTGCTCGGCCTGGATGGCGATGTCGGACGCCTGGCCCTGAACGCCACCGAGGGGCTGGTGCATCATGATGCGGCTGTGGGGCAGCGAGTAGCGCTTGCCCGCGGCGCCGGCGGTGAGCAGGAACTGGCCCATCGAGGCGGCGAGGCCCATGCAGATGGTGCCGACGTCGGGCGCCACGAACTGCATGGTGTCGTAGATGGCCATGCCGGCGGTGACCGAGCCACCGGGCGAGTTGATGTACAGCCAGATGTCGCGTTCCGGATCCTCGCCCTCGAGGTAGAGGAGCTGGGCGACGAGCTGGTTGGCCACGGCGTCGTTGACGTCGCTCCCGAGGACCACGATGCGGTCCTTCAACAGCATCCGGAAGATGTCCGCGCCCGGATCGGCGATGGAGGCGGCGGCGGCCACCTGCGGTGCGAGCGGGGGATGCTGCATCGGTCTCCTTCCAGCGGCCCCTCGAGGGGCCGGTTCCATCAGAACAGGGGGGCGGGTGGCCCCGGGCACGCAGGCTACAGGGCGGCTCCGCCGGTTCGGCGCGTCCGGGCCCCCGCTACCGTGGCGACGCCTGCGGGGCCGGGTGGAGCCGACGGCTCGAAGGGGGAACGCGGAGTGGCTGTCGTCGGATCGGGTGGCGGGAGCAGGGCGATCGCGGCCGTCTTCGACGGCTCCGCCCTCCGGGTCGTCGACGACCTCGAGGTGGCGGCGCCGGCGGAGGGCGAGGTCACGGTGCGGGTGCTGGCGTCGGGCATCTGCCACAGCGACCTGAACGTGCTCGACGGCACCTCGCCCTCTCCCCCGCCCGTCGTGCTGGGCCACGAGGGGGCGGGGATCGTCGAACGGCTCGGCTCCGGTGTCGAGGGGTGGGCCGTGGGCGACGCCGTCGCCATCCAGACGGTGACGCCCTGCGGCACCTGTCCGGCCTGTCGCCGGGGGCACCCGACCGCCTGCGCCGAGGCGTTCGGGCGGCGGGCCCGCAGGTTCACGTGGAACGGCGAGGGCGTGGCCGCCTACGCCAACGTGGGCTCGTTCTCGGAGCGGGCCACGGTGTCGGTCCGCCAGCTCGTCGCCGTCGACGGCCTGCCGCTGCGCTCCGCGTGCCTGCTCGGCTGCGCCGTCTCGACCGGTGTCGGCACGGTCCGGAACGTGGCCGCCGTGAGGCCCGGTGACCGGGTGGCGGTGATCGGGATCGGCGGCATCGGCGCCAACGCCGTGCAAGCCGCCCGCGCTGCGGGCGGCACCGTCACCGCCGTCGATCGCGCCCCCGACCGCCGGGCCGTCGCCGAGCGCTTCGGCGCCACCGCGTTCGCCTCGGCCGACGAGGTCGACGCCCTCCACGGCGCCTTCGACGTGGTCATCGAGTGCAGCGGTGCACCGGCTGCCATCGACGCGGCGATCGCACTCACCGCACCCGGCGGAACGACGGCCCTGGTCGGGCTACCGCCCCGGGGGTACCGGGCGTCGTTCGACGTGAGCGCGCTGATGTCGGGCCGCACCATCGTGGGCTCGTTCAACGGCGACACCCTGCCCGAGCGCGACATGGTGGTGATCGTCGACGACGTGCGCGCCGGGCGCCTCGACCTCGACGGTCTGGTGAGCGCCGTGTGGCCCCTCGAGGAGATCACGGACGCCATCGCCGCGGTGCGCTCGGGCGAGGTGCTGCGGGCGGTGCTGGACCTGAGCGACGACCGCCGGCCCGGCCGTCAGGTGGCCGACCGGTAGCGTTGCGATCGCCACGCGGGCGTGGCGGAACTGGCAGACGCGCCGGGTTTAGGTCCCGGTGTCCTCACGGACCTGGGGGTTCGAGTCCCCCCGCCCGCACCACCGCGCCGCCCCTCAGGTGAGGAAGAGCGCGAGCAACGCGATCGTGTTCACGATCGAGTGCGAGACGATGGACGGGCCGAGCCTTCCCTGAGCGCGCACCACGAGCAGGGCGAACACCAACCCGTACGCCGCGGTCACCCCGACGATGAACACCGCGCCCGACAGGCTCGACGCACCACTCGCGTGCATCAGCCCGAAGATCAGTCCGGACGCGAGCACGCCGTAGCGGAGACCCCATCTCCGACCGACCGCCCGCAGGGTCAGGCCACGGAAGAAGAGCTCCTCGGCGATCGGTGTGCCGACGGCGATCAGCAGCCAGAGGACGATCCCGGCCACGAGCCCGGGATCCTTCGGAAGGAAGTCGCCGTTGCTGGGAGCGTCGTCGCCGGTGACGATCTTCCACGCGACACCTGCCAACGCAGCTGCCGCGACAGCTGCGAACCCGCCCAGCAGTCCCCAGGCCAGGTCGATCCAGCGGATCTCGAGACCGAAGTCCTTGGCCAGGCTCCGCTGGCCCTTGCGATAGGTGATCACCGCCGGCCAGCCGATGAAGCCGAGCCAGGCGCCCGCCAGGCTGACGGCGATCGCCCACAGGCTGAGCTCGCCCACCGATCCGTTGGCGGCGACGTCGGTGGGATCGATCGCTCCGCCGGCAAAGAGGACGACCGCCACCAGGACGTTGCCGAGGAGGACGACCAACAGCCCCCAGAAGATGTCGCCGACGCCCCAGCCGATGATCGGGCGGGGCGCGTAGCCGTCGGGGGCCGGCGGCAACGGCGGCGGAGGAGGCAGGGGCGGCAACGCCGGTGGCTGCGGCGGGAGGGGGTCGCTCACCGGGCCAGTCTGCCCGGCGGCGACCGCCGGGCAGACGCGCCTCAGGCCAGCTTCATGAACATCTTCTCGACCTCGGCCAGCGGGTAGCCCTGCTCGGCGGCTCGCTCGGGGTCCTCGACGCAGTAGGTGAGGCCCGCGGCCACGAGACGGAACCCGGCCTGCTCGAGGGCGCGGTTGGCGGCGGAGAGCTGGGTGACGATGTCACGGCACTCCCGGCCTTCCTCCAGCATGCGCTCGATGCCCTGGACCTGCCCAGCGACCCGGCGCAGGCGGGTGCGGACGTCGGCGATCACTTCCTCGGGGAACTGCATCTGGCTCACGTCCTCCTGGGTCACGGGTCCCGCCGTCGGGTACCCGCCGGGGTATTTTACCCGGAGCGCCCGGGATCGACGCGACCCGCGCCCAGCGCATCGGCCAGGGCCCGGAAGGCCCTCCCCCGGTGGCTGATGGCGTGCTTGTCGGCGGCGGGCATCTCGGCGAAGGTGCGGCCGCCGCCCTCGTCGGGCACGAAGACGGGGTCGTAGCCGAAGCCCTGGTCCCCCGCCGCCTCGACGGCGATGTGCCCCTCGACGGTGCCCTCGACCGCCAGCTCGGTGCCGTCAGGCCGCCGCACCAGGGCGACCGTGCGGAACCGGGCGCGGCGCGCCTCGGGGGTGAGGGCGCCGACCCGGTCGAGCTCCGCGAGGAGCTTGGCCACGTTGTCGGCGTAGGTCGCCTCGGCGCCGGCGAAGCGGGCCGAGTAGACGCCGGGCGCTCCGTCGAGGGCGTCGACCTCGAGGCCGGTGTCGTCGGCCACGGCTGCGGCACCGACCGCGTCGGCGATGGCGACGGCCTTCAGCCGGGCGTTCCCCTCGAGGGTGTCGGCGTCCTCGACCACGTCGGGCACCGACGCCGGCCGGGGCTCGAGATCGACGCCCGCCGGTTCGAGGATGGCGGCGATCTCCGCCACCTTGTCGGGGTTGGCGGAGGCGACGACGAGGCGCACCGGCTCAGCGGCCGGCGCGGCGGGGCTCGGGCGGATCGGAGAGCAGCAGCTTCTGCAGCTCGATGAGCTCGGTGATGCCCCCTTCGGCGAGCGACAGCATGTCGTCGAGCTCGCCGCGGCTGAAGCTCATGCCCTCGGCGGTGCCCTGCACCTCGAGGAACCGGCCGCTCTCGGTCATGACGACGTTCATGTCGACCTCGGCGGCGGAGTCCTCGACGTAGGGCAGATCGAGCACCGGGCTGCCGTCGACGATGCCGACGGAGATGGCGGCGCACGCCTCGGTGAGCGGGTGGGTGCTGATCACGCCGGCCTGCACGAGCCGCGTGAGGGCGTCGTGCAGCGCCAGGTAGCCACCGGTGATCGAGGCGGTGCGGGTGCCGCCGTCGGCCTGGAGCACGTCGCAGTCGACGACGACCTGGCGCTCGCCGAGGGCGACCATGTCGCACACGCCGCGCAACGACCGGCCGATGAGGCGCTGGATCTCGTGGGTGCGGCCCGAGGGCGAGCCCTTGGTGACCTCGCGGCGGATGCGCTCGGGTGAGGCGCCCGGCAGCATCGAGTACTCGGCGGTGACCCAGCCCTTGCCGCTGCCCCGCATCCAGCGCGGCACGCCCTCGTCGACGTACGCGGTGCACAGGACCTTGGTGCTGCCGGCCGAGATGAGCACGGAGCCCGACGCGGCATCGGTGAAGTCGCGCTCGATGGTGATGTCGCGCAACTCGTCGGGGGCTCGGCCGTCGGCTCTCACAGGGGGTACCTCTCGTTGGGGGATGCGATGGTGACCGGGGCACCGTAGGCGGCCTCGCCGTGGCGGCGGTGCACCGACAGGTCGGACCCGGGCCAGAAGTGGGTGAGCACCAGGCTCTTGGCTCCGGCCGAGCGGGCGAGCGCTCCAGCCTGGCCGGCAGAGAGGTGCTTGATGCCCTCGGCCTCGGCGTCGGTGCCGTAGGTGGCCTCGACGAGGGCCATGTCGACGCCCCGCCCCAGCCGGTCCATCGACCAGTCGGGGCCGGTGTCGGCGGAGTACACGAGCGAGGTGCCGTCGGGCGCGTCGACCCGCACGGCGAGGGTCTCGATGTAGTGGTCGGTGCGCTCGACGCTGAACCGCATTGGCCCGAGGGCGAACCGGTCGTCGTCGCCGGTGACGGTCCAGTCGAAGGTCGGATCCAGGGCGCCGAGCACGAGCAGGGCCTTCGAGCGGTTCTCGGCGGTGCCCCACACGGGCACGCCTTCCCGGCCGAAGCGGTACTTCATGGCGACGTGCAGCCCGCTGAGGTCGACCCAGTGGTCGGGGTGGGCGTGGCTCAGCACCACGCCCGCCAGCTCGGGGATCTCGATGTGGCGCTGGAGGTTGGCGAGGCAGCCCGGGCCGAGGTCGACCGCCACGTGGGTGCCCTCGTAGCTGACCAGGTAGCCGCTGCACGGACACTCCGGCGCGGGGTAGCTGCCCGAGCAGCCGAGGACGGTGAGGGTCAGTCCCATGCCACGGCCCTGACGTCGTCGAGCTCGGGACCGAGGAGCTGGCGGCCGAGGCGGCGGAACACCTCGACGTCGCCGGAGGACTCGAAGCGGTGGCGACCGGGGCGGCCGTCGGCCGGGCGGGCCAGGTCGAGCTCGCCGAGCAGCGCCCGCACCCGGAAGGCGGTCTCGTCGGCCGAGTCGACCAGCACGACCTCACGGCCCATGACGTCGCTGATCGTGCGAGCGAGGAAGGGGTAGTGCGTGCAGCCCAGGAGCAGCGTGTCGACGGTGGCGTCGACCAGCGGGGCGAGCAGGCGCTCGGCGAGCACGTGGACCTGGTCGGAACCGGTCTCGCCGCGCTCGACGAACTCGACGAAGCCCGGGCAGGCGGCGCAGCTCAGCTTCACCCCGGCATCGGCCTCGGCGACGGCCTCCTGGTAGGCGCCCGAGCCGATGGTGCCGACCGTGCCGATGACGCCCACGTGGCCGTTTCGGGTGGCGCTCACCAGCGAGCGCACGCCGGGCTCGATGACCCCGACGACCGGCACCGGCGAGAGCTCCTGGAGCTCGCCGAGCGCCGCCGCCGACGCGGTGTTGCAGGCCACGACCACGAGCTTCACGTCATGGTCCGCCAGCAGGTGACCCGTGATCTGGTGGGCGAAGGCCCGCACCTCGTCGAGCGGCCGCGGCCCGTAGGGGTACCGGCCGGTGTCGCCGACGTAGACGAGGTCCTCGCCGGGCAGCAGGTCGATCATCGCCCGCGCCACCGTGAGCCCGCCGAACCCGCTGTCGAACATCCCGATGGGGCGCGGATCCACGGACCGAGGGTACCCCTGCGGAGCTGGGACTCCAGGGAGCGCCGGGGCCCTAGAAGTAGATGATCTTCTCGGCGCGGGCGACGACCTCGTCGATGTCGTCGGTCCACGCCCCGGTCGAGAGGTACTTCCAGCCGCCGTCGCACACCACGAACACGACGGTGCCCGACTCGATCTCGGAGGCGATCTTGCGCGCCCCGGCGAGGGCGGCACCGGCGGAGATGCCGGCGAAGATGCCGCACTGCTCGGCCAGCAGGCGGGTGCCCTCGATGGACTCCTTGGGGCGCACGACGCGCTTGCGGTCGAGCAGCTGCTCGCCGCCCCACTTCTCGTAGACCGGCGGGATGTAGCCCTCGTCGAGGTTGCGGAGCCCCTCGACCTTCTCGCCCAGCGGGGGCTCGACCGCGATCACCTTGATGTCGGGGTTCTGCTCCTTGAGGAACGTGCCCACGCCCATGAGGGTGCCCGAGGTGCCGAGCCCGGCCACGAAGTGGGTGATCTCGGGGCAGTCGGCCCAGATCTCGGGGCCGGTGGTGTCGTAGTGCGCCCGGGGGTTGGCCTCGTTGGCGTACTGGTAGAGGAACGCCCACTCCGGGTTCTCGTCGGCGAGCTGGAGGGCCCGGCGCACGGCTCCGTTGGACCCCTCGTTGCCCGGCGAGACGATGATCTCGGCGCCGAAGACCTCGAGCAGCTGGCGGCGCTCGATCGAGACGTTCTCGGGCATGACGATCTTGATCGGGTAGCCCTTGATCTTGGCGATCATGGCCATGGCGATGCCGGTGTTGCCCGACGACGGCTCGATGATCGTGCGGCCCGGGGTGAGGGTGCCGTCGGCCTCGGCCTCGAGGATCATGTTCATCGCGATGCGGTCCTTGACCGAACCGGCGGGGTTCTGGCCCTCCATCTTCCCGAGGATGCGCACGGCGGGGTTCGGGCTGAGCACGGAGACGTCGATCATCGGCGTGCCGCCGATCATCTCGAGCACCGAGGAGTACACAGCCATGAGCGCCTTCCGGGGACTGGGGTGGCCGACAGGATCGGGCCGTTCGCAGGGCCGACAGTATTGTCGACCGGTGGAGTAGGGATTCTACCCCTCGACCACCACGACGGACTCCTCGGAGATGACACCGTCGACGATGCGGTACGAGCGCACCACGGGCGGGCCCTGCCGGAACGACACGATCACGTAGTGCCACGACGGGTCGGGCGCCTGGGCGACATCGGTCGGAGACGGGTACGGCTCGGTGTGGGTGTGCGAGTGCACCACCCCGATGATCTCGAGGCCCCGGTCCTCGGCGTCGCGGTCGGCCCGCAGGTGGGTCTTCGGGTCGATCGTGTACACCCGACTCGACGCCGCCACGTTGGGGCTCGGGTAGAAGACGGTGGCCGCCGCCGGCGCCGAGGCCTCGTCGGAGCCGGCGAGACGCCCGCCGATCAGCCCGCATGCCTCGTCGGGGAGCCCGTCGTAGAGGTGGGCCACCAGGTCGAGGTGGGCGGATCGGGAGAGCTGCAGCACGGTCGGCGAGGCTACCGGCGGCCCACGGCTCCGCGACGGAACCGGACAGGCTGCCGCGCCATGCACGTATCGTGTGCCCCATGCCACGTCTCTCCGTGCCCGAAGGCCAGGACCCGCTCATCAACGTGTGGGCCGCCCAGGCCCCTGCGCTCACCGTCCCTGCGGCCCAGCTCTCCTCGGCGGTGTACGAGCACTCGACCCTGCCGATCCGCGAGTTCGAGTCGGCGCGCATCACCATCGCCCGCATCAACGACTGCCAGCTCTGCCTGGGCTGGCGTTCCGCCCGGGACACGCCGTCGCGGGCCGGCGAGGCCGACGACATCGATGAGGCCTTCTACGAGAAGGTGCGCGAAGGCGACCTCAGCGGCCTCACCGAGCGCGAGCAGCTGGCGGCCGAGTTCGCCGAGCTCTTCGCCACCGACCACCTCGCGATGGACGACGCCTTCTGGGCCCGCCTCCGGGGTGCCTACACCGACGCCGAGATCGTCGAGCTGGGCATCAGCGTCGGGATGTGGGTCTCACAGGGCCGCCTCAACCAGGTGCTCGACATCGACGGCGGCTGCCGGGTGCCGATCCCGGGCGCCCCGCTCACCGGCGGCTGACCTCCGCCCCGGGCCGGTAGCCTCGGTCCCCCTATGGCCAGCCCGAAGAAGGTCGACAAGGACGGCACCAAGGCCGTCGCCACCAACCGGTCGGCCCGTCACGACTACTCCGTGCTCGACACCGTCGAGGCGGGCATCATGCTGCGCGGCAGCGAGGTCAAGTCCCTCCGCGAGGCGCAGGTCCAGATCAAGGAAGCCCACGTCCGCTTCGAGAACGGCGAGGCCTGGCTGGTCGGCATGCACATCGCGCCGTACCTGGCCAACGCGACCCACGACCTGATCGAGCCCGACCGGAAGCGCAAGCTGCTGCTGCACCGGGGCGAGCTCGACAAGCTCCGCGTGCGCGTCGACATCGAGCGGCTGTCGCTGATCCCGCTGTCGATCTACTTCAAGGACGGCCGGGCCAAGGTCGAGCTGGCCCTGGCCCGCGGCCGCAGCAAGGGCGACAAGCGCCAGGCCATCGCCGAGCGCGACTCCCGCATGGAGATGGACAAGGCCATGGGCCGCGCCCGCAAGCTCGGCGGCCGCGACGCCTGACCCGACGGAGCGCTCCCGGACCGGAGCACGCTCCCTGTGAGGCCCTTGAACGCTGGGTGAACGGGCAGCCGGATCGATTCCTCTGCGCGCAGATCATCTGTACCGTTCCCTCATGGGCGAGATCATCGGGGACCACTACCGCGTGCAGATCGGGAGCCAGGCGGTGGAGATCCCGCTCGTGCCGATCGGGCCCGCCACAGCCATCTCGTTGCTGATGACGATCGACCACGGCGTGCGCTTCGGTGAGACCGCGGGCGCCGACCTGGCCGAGGCCATCGCCGACACCCGCCCCGAGATCGTGGCCTCGGCCGCCACCCTGGGCATCCCGGTGGCCATCGAGGTGAGTCGCCACCTCGGCCTCGACGACTACCTCATCCTCCAGAAGACCCCGAAGGTGCACCTCGGCGACGCGCTGGCCGAGCCGCTCTCGTCGATCACCACCGAGACGCCCCAGCGGCTCCTGCTCGACCGGCGCCGCATCGACGCCGTCGCCGGCAAGCGGGTCGCCCTCGTCGACGACGTCATCGCCACCGGTGGCAGCATCGCCGCCTCGGCCCGGCTGCTCAGGGCCGCCGGCGCGGAGGTCGTGGTGATCGGCTCGTTCCTGGTGGAGGGCACTGCGTGGCGCGAGGCCCTGGGCGCCGACGCCGACCTCGTGCGCACCCTCGGCGCCATCCCGTTGTTCACCGACGACGGCGCCGACGGCTGGCGGGAGATGTGGGACTGAGCGCCACCGGGCCCTCCGAGCGGGCGGTCGTGCTCGGCGAGGTCGTGATGGCCTCGGCCGACGAGGTCCACTCCCCCGGCTGGGTCGTCGTCGCCGACGGTCTGGTCGAGTCGATCGGCGCCGGGCCGCCGCCCGACGAGCTGGCCGTGATCGCCCGGGGCGACCTGGTGATGCCCGGCCTGGTGAGTGCGCACCAGCACGCCGTCGACCTGCTCGTGGCGGGCGGGCCCACCGGCCCGACGTTCCTCGACTGGCTGCTCGGCACCTACCACTCGGGCCTCGCCCTCGCCGGCCCCGACGACTGCGCCCTGGCGGTCGCCGCCGTGCGGGCGGCGACCCTCGCGGCCGGCGTGACCACCATGGTCGACTGCTGGTCGGTCGGCCCGGTGGCCGACCGGGCGCGGGCCGAGGCGTGCGCCGACGCGTCGATCGAGGCCCACCGGGCCAGTGGTGGCCGCACGGTCTTCGGCGTGATGGGCAACGAGCACCCCGGTCCCGGATGGGAAGCCACAGGAGCGAGCGTCGACGTCCACCACCTCTGCCGCCCGGCCGACGAGACCCTGGCCGAGGTCGAGCGCCTGGCCGCCACGCACCACCGGGCCGACGGCGGCCGGACGCTGGTGACGCCGTCACCGGAGCTGCCGGAGACCTCGACCCCCCGTGGCCTCGCCGACGCCATGGCCCTGGCCGAGCGGCTGGGCGCGGTGTTGCCGCTGCACCTGTGCGCGTCACCCCCGAGCCGAGCGGCCTACGGTCCGGCCGAGCTCGAGCGCGACGGGCTGGCGACGTCACGACTCCTGGCCGCCCACCTCAGTGCGGTCGACCACGACGACGTGCGGGCGCTCGGCCGGGCCGGCATCGGCGTGGCCCACTGCCCCCGCTCCGCCAGGGCCCTCGGCGCGACCTCCCTCACACCGGTGGCGGCCCTGCGGAGGGCCGGGGCCCGGTGCGGCATCGGGCTCGACAACGCCTCGCTCAACCCGTCACGCGACCTGTTCGCCGAGGCCCGAGCCGCGCAGCTCGTCGCCGCCGTGGCCGGGGACCCGCTCGACGCGGCAACGGTGTTCCGGCTGCTGACCTCCGAGGGCGCCGGTGCCGCCGGCCTGGGCGAGGAGGTGGGTGTGCTCGGGCCCGGTCGCCGGGCCGACCTGCTGGTGCTCGACACCGCCGGGCCCCACTGGCACCCCCGCCGTTCGTCGTGGGCGGAGAGCGTGGTGGCCTCGGCCACGGCGGCCGACGTGCGCACGGTGCTGGTCGACGGTCGGGTGGTCGTCACCGGAGGGGCGGCGGTGACCGGGGTCGACGGCGTCGCCCTCGACCGGGCGGCAGACCGGATCGCCACCGCGATGGGGTGGCGCTGACCTCGGCGGCTCAGGCTGCGGGGGCGGTGCCCTCGGCGACGCGGCGCTCGGACTCGGCGACCAGCCCCGTGGCGAAGCCGGCGACCATCCGATGGATGAACGTGCCGAGCCCCGGCACGCGGCTGCGGAACGAGCCGGTCCAGTCGATGGTGGTGCCGACGCCGGCGGGCCCGGGCGTGAGGCGGACCTCGGCCCGGTAGTCGTGCCACGGCAGCGGGCCCGAGAGCGAGACGTAGGAGAAGTACCCCGGGCGCTCGTAGGCCACCACCTGCTCACGGGAGACCGGGCCCCTGCCGGCACCGAAGCGACGGATGGCGCCGACACCGTGCGGGGCGGGCTCGCCCTCGCACTCGTACGTCGCCGCCTTCAGGCCCGGGGCCCACGTGGCCCAACCGGGGCCGTCGACCAGCACGTCGAACACGACCTCGGGCGGGGCCTGGCTGTAGCCGTCGACGTGGTAGCGGTGCTCGGACACTGGGCCTCCCGGAGGTTTCGAACCATCTGAGCACAGGACGGGCGCACGGGAGTCGTGGGTTCGAAAACGCCATATCTTTTCAGGGTTTTCCGTTGCCATACGAACTGGTGTTTCGTAGGGTTCACCCCATGTTCGACGCACTGCGAGAGGCCATCGAGACGACGGAGGTGCCGGCTCACGCCGACGCCATCGTCGAGCTCCGCCGCCTCCGCGACGCGCTCGACGCCCGGCTCACCGAGGCCGAGGCCGCCTATGCCCGGTCAGCGCAGTACGAGGTCGACGGGTTCGGCTCGATGGCCGCGTTCCTCCGCCATCGAGGTCGGGCCTCCACCGCCGAGGCCCGCCGTGAAGCCACGCGGGCCGCCCGCCTCGGCGCCTGGCCCGAGGTGCTCCAGGCCTGGCAGGCGGGCACCGTCACCGGCACCCAGGTCGAGGTCATGGCGCGGGAGGTCCCCGAGCGCCACGTCGACCGCTTCGCCGTCACCGCGGCCGAGACCTGCTCGATCGTCGCACCGCTCTCACCCGACGACACCCGGCAGGCGCTCGAGCGCTGGGTCGAGTGCGCCGACCACCTCGCCGAGCGCGAGGGCGCCGAGGCCGGCACCGTGGCTCCCGCGGCTCCTCCCCAGCGCGAGCTCTGGCTGTCGCGCACCTCGGGCGACGTCGGCGTCCTGAAGGGCGAGCTCGACAAGGACGCCACCGCGATCACCGAGCACGCCCTGCGGCTGGCCACCCGCCCCGACGCCGAGGGAGAGAAGCGCTCCCCCGCCCAGCGCCGGGCCGACGCGCTGGTCGCCGTCGCCCAGCACTACATCGACACCCACACCGCCGTCACCGGCAACCGCCGCCAGGAGCGGCTCGGCGTCGACTGCGACATCGTCACGCTCTACGGCAGCGCGCTGCGCGGCGCCGGCGTGCGCACCGCGGCCGAGCTCCAGGCCTTCCTCGACGAGCGCCCGCACCTCGGCGCCCTCGAGCGCGGGCTCTTCCTCGAGGCGTTCGACGGCACCGGCGACGTGGCCCGCACCCTCGACGGCAACCCGATCTCCGACGGGCTGCTCTCGTGCATCTCCGAGGGCGGCCTGCTCGAGCGACTCCTCACGGTCGAGGGCCGGATCATCGACCACGGTCGCAGCATCCGGCACCACACCGCCTCCCAGTGGCGGGCCCTCGCCGCCCGCGACGGCGGCTGCCGCTTCCCCGGCTGCCCCGATCCCGTCGACGGCACCCACGTGCACCACGTCGAGCGGTGGGAGGCCGGCGGCCCGACCGACCTCGACCACGCCGTGCTGCTCTCGCCCCACTGCCACACCATCGTCAGCCAGCCGGGGTGGAGCGACCGCATCGAGCCCGACGGCACCTACACGGTGATCACCCCGAGCGGCGAGGAGCTCACCAGCCACCCGCCCGGAGCCGGGCCACCCGGAGGGCTCCCCCTCCACTCCGCCGCCGAGAAGGCCCGGCCACTCCCCTTCGACCCGAGCTCCACCCGTCCACCGGCACCCGACCCCCACGAGGTGCTGGCCCGACCGATGGGCCCACCACCGGACTGCACCCGGGCCGGCACCCACCCGAGACCCCGGCGTCGCCGCCACGCCGACTTCGTGACCAGTCGCTGGATCGTGTCGCTATCCTGAACCGGCTGCCGACCTCGGTCGGCGGTGACGGTCCAGGGGCTGATCGGTTTCGACGTTGAGACCGGGAGCTGGATCGTGCGACCGGAGTTGCCTCAGACTCCTTAAACGGGGGCAACAAAAGAACCGCCGATGGCGAGTTCGCTCTCGCGGCCTGATAACTCAGACCAAAGAGAGACACAGTGACCAGTAATGGCGCACGGGGCCGTCTCACCGCAGCCCGGCAACAGAAGCGGAGAGTGACAGCCTGAAAGAAGGCTGACGGCGGGAAAGACCGCTGGCATCGGGGAAAGACCCGGCGGTGGGCTCCGGCCCAGCTGACCCGGCAGTGAGGTAACCGCAAGCCTCTTTCTCGGGAATGGTCGTAGCGCGGACAGTTGTCACTCAGCGGACGGGGGTTCGATTCCCCCCAGCTCCACCACCACCACCACCACAGCCACTCACTGACCTGGGCCCGGGGCCCAGGTCAGCGGCGTTCGGGGCCGGCTCGCGGTCGCCGCGGGCCCGCGCCGAACGTCATGGCCCTCGTCGGCCCCGGGGGAATCCGTCGAGGCGCGGCGTAGGGTGCCGGAATGGCGTGGACACCGATCAAGCGGACGGGCATGAGGGTCGTCGGCGTGACCGGATCGGTGGTGCACCTCACCATCACCCTCTCCGAGCCTCCTCCCACGCCGTGGACGGACCGCTTCGCCTCGCCGCAGACGGTCGAGGTCCCGACGGACATGAAGATCCCGACGCTGCTCGGCAAGAGCACGCTGTCGTGGGACGTCGAGGACGAGCGGCTCGAGGAGTCGACGGCGGTCGTCGACCGGATGATCGACGAGGCCAACACCTTCCACGCCGACGTCTACCTCCCGGAGCGAGCTGAGGAGGCCCGCCAGGTCGCCGAGGCGAAGGCCGCCGACCTCGAGCGGCTGGCCCGCCTGCAGCAGCGGGTCGACGACCTCTAACCCGCTCGCCACGTCTGCCCATCGGCCGGTGGCCCCGGGCCGGGGTCGTGAAGTCCCGAGGACCTGAGCCGTCAGCCGAGGTCGATGGTGCGCGTGAGGTCGACCGCTTCGAGGAAGCGGCGGTCGTGGGTGACCACGATGAGCGTGCCGTCGAAGGCGCCGAGGGCGTCCTCCAGCTGCTCGATGGCGGCCAGGTCGAGGTGGTTGGTCGGCTCGTCGAGCACGAGGCAGTTCACGCCACCGGCCATGAGCTCGGCCAGCAGGGCCCGGCTGCGCTCCCCCGGTGACAGACGCTCGCCCGGGCGGTCGACGTGGTCGGCGCCGAGGCCGAACTTGGCGAGCAGCGACCGGGCCTCGCTGGTGGGCAGGGTCGACCGCTTCAGGAAGGTTGTGAGCAGTGGCTCCGGCCCGGCGAAGCGGCCCCGGCCCTGGTCGAGCTCGCCGATCACGACGCCCGGCCCGATCCAGCGTCGGCCCTGCACCAGCGGGGCGGTGCCGAGCAGGCCCTGGATGAGGGTGGTCTTGCCGCTGCCGTTCGGGCCGAGGATGCCGAGGCGGTCCTGCCATGCGATCTCGAGGTCGATCGGCCCGAGCTGGAAGCCCGAGCCGACACCGGCGTCGTCCTGGCGCTCGATCACCGCGTCCTCCAGGCGCACCACGACGTCGCCGCTGCGGGTGGTGGGCTGCAGCGCCAGCTCGAGGCGCCAGCCCTCCCACGGCTTGTCGACCTGTTCGAGCTGGGCGAGCTTGCGCTCGGTGGCCTTGACCTTGCCCGCCTGCTTCTCGCTGCGGGCGACCTTGCGGTGCTTGATGTGCTTGTCGGACTCGTCGGACCGCTTCACCTTGCGCACGCCGGTCTCGGACCACTCGATCTGGGTGCGCTGGCGCTCGACGAGGCGATCGCGCTCCGAGGTGAACTTGGCGTGGGCGTCGTACTGCTGCTGGCGGGCGAGGTCGCGGGCCGCCAGGTACTCGGTCCACCCACCGGCGTATTCGCGGCCGCGATGGGAGTTCTCCTGGATCTCCAGGATGCGGGTGACCGTGCGGTCGAGGAACGCCCGGTCGTGCGACACCACCATCACCGCACCGGGGAACGAGGCCATGAACGCCTCGAGCTGGTCGAGGCCGGCGAAGTCGAGGTTGTTGGTGGGCTCGTCGAGCAGCAGCACGTCGTGGCGCGAGAGCAGGATGGCCGCCAGCAGCGCCCGGGCCGCCTCGCCGCCCGACAGCGTGGCCATGGGCTGGCCCAGCTTGGACTGGTCGTCGCCGAGCAGCCCGACCGACGCGCAGGTCTGCGCGGCCCGGGCCTCGAAGCCGTCGCCACCGAGGGCGAGGAAGTGGTCGAGGGCCGCGGTGTAGGCGTCGATGGCGTCGGCGTCGCGGCCGAGCTCGGCGGTCCAGCGGTCGAGCTCGGCGTTGGCCTCGGCGACCCCGGTGCGGCGCTCCAGGTAGGCGAGGAGGGTCTCGCCCGGGTGGGGGTCGGGCTCCTGGGGCAGGTAGCCGACGGTCAGTGTGGGCGGCCGATGGGTGACCGTGCCCGCGTCGGGGAGCTGCAGCCCGGCGAGCACCCTGAGGAGGGTCGACTTGCCGATGCCGTTCGGCCCCACGACGCCGACGCGGTCGCTGGCGTCGAGGCCGACGGAGATGTCGGCGAGCACCACCTGGCCGCCGTGCCAGAGCGAGAGTCCTGTCGCCCGAAGCATCGGTCGACCCTACCGGGGTCGGCCCACGCCCCTCGAAGGGGATTCCGCGCGCCTCAGTCGTCCATGAACCGCCGGAGCTCGTCGACCAGCTCGCGGACCTCGTCGGCATCGGCCGCGCTGGTCATGGGGGCCTTCAGCGGCGGCTCCGCCGGCTCGGGCTCGGCATCGACCGTGGCGGCCGCAGGAGGCTCGCCCGCGGCCGCCAGAGCATCCCACTGCGGCGGAGCCGGGGCAGGGGTGTGACCCGCCCCCACCTCGGTCCCGGCACCCGCATCGGGACCGGGCCGGGGCGTCGCCGCCTGGAAGCCGGTCGAGCCCATGTCGCCGCCGTCGGGCAGCGACAGCGCGCCCAGGAGCTGGCGCTTGAGCACCGGGTGGACCACGACGAGCTCGACGGCGATCCTCGCCTGATCGCCCTCGGGGGGATCGATCCGGCGCACGATCACGCTGCTCTCACCGCCGGCGAAGCGGAGCAGGACGGTGTCCCCGACCTTGGCCTTCAGGTTGGCCGGGCCGGTCACGGCGGCGCCGGTGAGCGAGACCTCCACGATGGAGCCGGGCCGCTCGCGCGCCGTGCGCAGGAGCCCCGAGGCCGGCACCACCCACGTCACGTCGATCGGCGGGGTGACGGTGCGGCGCCCGATGCGCCGGTCGAAGCTACGTCCGGCCTCGAACTCGAAGATCTCCATCGATGACGACCCTTCTGGTGGAGCGGCGACATCTGACCACATCGTCACGGCAGCACCGGGGACCGACCGCACCCCGAAGGAGAGTTCCCGGAGACGGTCACCAGGTCGTCAGGTCACGGCACCTCGGTGCGGGCCTCCGCCACGAGTTGCTGGATGCGCCGCTTGAGCAGCGGATGGACGACCACGAGCTCCAGGCCGAACAGGTCGGTGGCCGGGTCGTCGGTGGGCTGGCGCCGGCGCACGATGGCGCTGCAGTCGTGGCCCTCGTACTGGAACAGCACGGTGGTGCCGACCTCGAACGGGATGCGGGACGGGCCGGTGACGGCCGCCCCCGTGAGCGAGACGTCGACGATCGAGCCGGTCGCGCCCTTGAGCGCCCGGCGCAGGCCGAAGCCGGCCGACTTCGGCGTGTTCCAGGTGAAGGGGATGTCGCCGGCGGGGACGCGCCGACCGAGGCGACGCTCGTCCCTGCCGTCGTTGCGATAGCCGATGAACGCCATGGATCGCCGTCCTCACGAGGTCGCGCGAGGTGAGCTCTCCCTCGCCGCTCCCCCCATCATCGCGCTCCGGCGCCGCTCGCCCAGTGCCACTCGGCCCTCAGCTCCTCACCCGCCCGTACGAGCCGGTCGAGGCGTCGGCTCAGGGGTGCGACGGCGCGGGCGGCGCGCCCTCGACCTCGAACGCGAGATCGTCGGCGTAGCACCACCACCAGTCCTCACCCGGCTCGTAGGACCGGATGATCGGATGATCGGGGTTGTCGTGGGCGTGGGCGGTGGCGTGGTGGTTCGGCGAGCTGTCACAGCAGCCGACGTGCCCACAGGCCATGCACAGCCGGAGGTGCACCCACCGACCACCCATCTTGAGGCAGTCCTCGCACCCGTCGCCCGAGGGGCTCACGTCGCGGACCGTGTCCAGGTGGGTGCAGCTCTCGGCCATCGGGCCTCCCCTGTTCGAAGCTGTACCGAGCGTACCGATGCCCCGGTCGGGTGCCCGGTGATCGTGGACTCTCGGGCCGCCTGCGACCATGATGCCCGGGACCATCGACGATGCAGGGGGAACGGGCATGGCGTCCACGGGCGACGAGACGACGACGCGGACGGGTGAGGGCCCCCTCGCCGGGGTCAAGGTGCTCGACCTGTCGATCGCCCTGACCGGCCCCTACGCGGCCACCCTCCTGGCCGACCAGGGCGCCGACGTGGTGAAGGTCGAGCGGCCGGGGATCGGCGACATCGCCCGGTGGATCGGCGTGTCGGTCAACGGCATGAGCGCCTTCTACCTGGCCTGCAACCGGGGCAAGCGGTGCATCGCCGTCGACCTCGCCAACGCGGAGGGCCAGGCCCTGGTCCTGAAGCTGGCTGCGGAGGCCGACGTCGTGGTGCAGAACTTCCGCCCCGGCGTGATCGACCGGCTCGGCCTCGGGTACGAGGCGGTCGCCGCGGTGAACCCCGACGTGATCTACGCGTCGATCTCCGGGTACGGCCCCGACGGCCCGTACCGCGACCGCAGTGCCTACGACACCTCGATCCAGGCCTACGCCGGCTTCGCCGCCAACCAGGCCGACCCGAACGGTGGGCCGCCCACGTTCCTGCGCCAGAACGGGGCCGACAAGGTCAGCGCCCTCTTCGCCTGCCAGGCCATCTCCGCGGCGCTCTACGCCCGGGCGATGGGCCGCGGCGGACAGCACCTCGAGCTCGGCATGGCCGACGCCTGCGTGTCGTTCCTGTGGGCCGAGTCAGCGGGCAACGAGGTCCTGCTCGACTCCGACGGCACCATGCCGTCGAGCTTCAACGCGGGCTTCCAGCCGATGCGCTTCCTCGACGGCTGGGGCATCGTGGTCCCCACGACCGACGCCGACTTCGCCGGCATGTGCAAGGCCCTCGACGTGGAGGGCTGGGACGACCCCCGCATCAAGACCGTGGCCGAGCGGCGCAAGAACCGCGACGTGCTCGAGCCGATCATGGACATGTGTTACGCCCTGGCCGCCAACCTGACCCAGGAGGAGGCCATCGCCCGCTTCGAGCGTGAGCGCGTGGCGTTCGCCATGGTCCTCTCGGCCGCCGAGATCGTCGACGACCCCCACGCCGTGGCCATCGGGATGTTCGAGGAGTTCGACCACCCGGTCGCGGGTCGGGTCAGGCTCCCCCGCCATCCCACGACCTTCCACGGCACGCCGGCGGCGCTGGGCGGGCCGACCCCGGCGCTCGGCCAGGACACCGACGACGTGCTGCGCGAGATCGGTCTCGGCGAGCGCATCGCCGAGCTGCGCGAATCGGGCGTGGTGGCCTGAGCGTCGCTCAGGCGGTGCGGGCGCGGGCGTCGGCGACCGCGCCGTAGACGACCTGGCGCAGCGGGTCCTCCAGACGGCTCCACTCGATGCCGTAGCGGTTCACGCCCGGCACCGCGGTGGGCGACACGTGGCGGACGGTGACGGTGGAGTCGATGTCGCCGTAGCGGACGCGGGTCTCGGCGGAGACCTCGAGGGGCAGCGAGCTCGAGGCGTCGATCGCGGCGCCGGTGACCGAGACCTCGATCACCTGCCCGAGGACGCCGTCGCGGAGGTCGATGACCTCGGGAGCGGGGACGAGTCGGACCTCGAGGCCCCTGGTCGGGACCCGGGTGCCGATGCGGCGCTCGATCTTGTGCCAGTCGCCGAGCTCCAGGGTGCGGAAGTTCTCCCAGCGGTCCATCTGCCCAGCCTGCGTCAAGGCGGGTGCCTTCGCAAGCGGAACGACCACTCTTCGTGAATTTCTTTGACGTCGGGAGATCGCCGGGACGGGAACGACAGGACCGGTAAGGTCCGGGCCCTGCGGGCCGCGGCGGCCGCGCACCGACCACGGGGGTCCCACTGTGTTCATGCTGCGATTCGACATGCGGGCGCCCGCGACCGGTGCCCCGGCGGCCGACCTCTACAAGGCCGCCATCGAGATGACGTCCTGGGCCGAGACGCGCGGCGGCATCGTCACCGTGATCTGCGAGCACCACTCGGCGGAGGACGGCTACCTTCCGGCCCCGCTCACCCTCGCCAGCGCCATGGCCGCCCGCACCACGACCATGATGATCAACGTCGCCGTCGTGCTGCTGCCCCTCCACGACCCGGTGCAGCTGGCCGAGGAGATGTCGGTGCTCGACATCATCAGCGGGGGACGGGTCACCTACGTGGCCGCGGTCGGCTACCGCCCCGTCGAGTACGAGATGTTCGGGGTCGACTACCACCGACGCGGCAAGATCGCCGACGAGAAGCTGTCGATCCTGCTGAAGGCCAAGACCGGCGAGCCCTTCGAGCACGACGGCCGTCGCATCCACGTGACGCCGCCGCCGCTCACCCCCGGAGGCCCGATGGTGGCCTGGGGCGGAGGCAGCGTGGCGGCGGCCCGCCGTGCCGGCCGCAACGGCATCGGGTTCTTCGCCCAGGGCGGGGGCGAGGTCGTGCAGGCCGCCTACGAGGAGGCCTCGCGGGCCGCCGGCCACGAGCCGGGCATGTGCCTGATCCCCGACCCCGACTCCGCCCAGACCCTGTTCGTGGCCGACGACCTCGACAAGGCGTGGGAGGAGCTCGGCCCGTACCTGATGCACGACGTGCGCAGCTACGCCACGTGGAACGAGGGCAACACCGACACCGCCAGCCTCTCGTTCGCCGCGACGGCCGAGGAGCTGCGGGCCGAGAACAAGAGCCACCGCATCGTCACCGTCGACGAGGCCGTGGCCATGGTGCGCAGCGGCATGCCCCTCCCCCTGCACCCGCTCATCGGCGGCCTGCCCCCGGAGATCGCGTGGCGCTACCTCGAGACCGTCGCCAACGAGGTCATGCCGGCTCTCCAGGGCTGACCGACGTCGCCCTGCGCGGGCGACCGGTGGGGGCCGATCCGCGTCACCTCTCGTCGGCGACCACGAGGTGAGCCTCCGACCCGAGCAGGCGGGGGTCGCGTGCGTCGGCCGCCTGCTGGGCCTTCCAGCTGAGGAAGCCGCCGTCCATGTTGCGGGCGGTGACGCCGAGGTCGTGGAGCAGCGAGGTCGCGGTGTGGCCGCGCTGGCCGACCTGGCAGCACACGACGAAGGGCCCGGGCCCCAGCTCCGGGAGCTCCGCCCGGAGGTCGTCGAGGGGCGCC
This sequence comes from Acidimicrobiales bacterium, assembly GCA_965279255.1. Lineage (GTDB taxonomy): Bacteria > Actinomycetota > Acidimicrobiia > Acidimicrobiales > Acidimicrobilacustridaceae > CAMFLJ01. The sequence continues at coordinate 1,123,472 of OZ257146.1, read as the reverse complement.
CGCACGGCGCCGGGGATCATCCCCGCGTCGCACTCGCTCTTCGTGCGCACGTCGATGAGCGTCCAGCCCGAGCTCACGAGGTCGGCGAGGTCGGCCGGCTCGACCGGGTCGCAGTCGCCGGACAGCAGGTTCTCGGCCATGTAGCCGAGCATGTTCACGGGGTCCTTGGCCGACGAGAACGGCGGGGCGTAGGCCAGCTCGAGGTCGGCCAGGGCCGGCGCGGGGATGCCGGCGGTCATGGCAGTGGCGAGCACGTCGATGCGCTTGTCGACGCCGGAGCCGCCCACGGCCTGGGCGCCGAGGATCGTGCCGTCGAACGGGTCGACCAGGAGCTTGATCGACATCTGCTCGGCCCCGGGGTAGTAGCCGGCGTGGTTCATCGGGTGGGAGCGCACGACGCGGTACGGCCGGGCGGCCTCGCGGAGTCGCTTCTCGTTCCACCCGGTCATCGCCGCGGTGCGGGAGAACACCTTCACGATGGCGGTTCCGAGCGAGGGTGCGGGACGAGCGTCGAGCCCGGCGATGTGGTCGGCCACGCGACGGCCCTGGCGGTTGGCCACGTTGGCGAGGGCGACGAGCGACGGGCCACCGCCGACGGAGTCGACCTTCTCCACCGCATCGCCCACCGCGTACACGTCGGGGTGGCTGGTGCGGCCGGCGTCGTCGACGGCGATCCCGCCGCGGGGCCCGATCTCGAGCCCGGCCATCTCGGCCAGGCGGGTGTCGGGGCGCACACCGATCGACCCGATCACGAGCTCCCCAGGGATCTCGCGCCCGTCGGCCAGGCGGACGCCCTTCTCGGTCACCTCGGTGACGGCGATGCCGGTCTCGACCCGCACGCCGTGCTCGACGAGCTCGGCCTGGACGAGGATCGCCATCTCGGGGTCGAGCGGCGTCAGCACCTGGTCGGCGGCCTCGACGACGGTGACCTCGATGCCCGAATGGTTCAGGTTCTCGGCCGTCTCGAGGCCGATGAAGCCGGCACCGATCACGACGGCCGACGATGGCCGGGCGGCCACGGCGCCGAAGAGGTGCTCGGCGTCCTCGACGGTGCGCAGCACCTTGACCCGGTCGAAGCCGGGGATCGGCGGGCGCACGGGAACGGCGCCGGGGCTCAGCACGAGCTTGTCGAAGGGCAGCTCGTACTCGCTGCCGTCGGTTGTGGAGCGCACGGTCACGCAGTGCCGGGCGGGGTCGATGTCGACGACCTCGGAGCCCACGCGCACATCGAGCCGGAAGCGCTCGAACAGCTTCTCGGGGGTCTGCAGGAGCAGGTCGTCCTCGTCTTCGATGACGCCGCCGACGTAGTACGGGAGGCCGCAGTTGGCGTAGGAGACGTGCCCGGACCGCTCGACCACGACGATCTCGGCCCGCTCGTCGAGGCGGCGGAGCCGGGTGGCCGCAGACATGCCGCCGGCCACACCACCGACCACGACGACCCGCATCGGGACGTCGATGCCCGTCGGTTCGGTGGCGGTGCTCGGGGTGGTGCCGGGGCTCGTGCTCATGGTCTCCTCCACGGAGGTCCGTCGATGTGCTCAGTATACCCCCTGGGGTACCTGGTGCGTCGGTTCGTCTCGCATCGGCGCGCCCGTTACCGTCCCCCAGCGTGACCGACCTTCCCTCGGACTGGACGAGCGTCCCGTCGCGCCTGGGCGTCCGGCTGACCGTCCTCGATGACGGGCAGTTGAGCGGCGACCTCCTCGTGAACCCGGCCCTCTGCGACCGGGGGGTGGTGCCGGCCTACGCGCTCGTGTTCCTCGCCGACGTGGTGGCGGGCGTCTCCATCGACACCGACCCGGACGCCTGGGCGTTCACGTCCGACGTCTCGGTGCGGGCCCCGTTGCAGCCGGCACCCGGTGTGGTGACCTGCACGCCGGTCGAGCTGCGGGGTGGGCGGCGCTCCTCCACCTGCGAGGCCGAGCTCACCGTCGACGGGCACAGCTGGGGCCACTGCTTCATCGCCTTCTCCCGCGTGCCCCGGCGCGACACCGACCCGGTGAAGGTGGCGTTCGACCCGGCCGACAGCGCCTCCCGGCTGTCCGCACCGCCGCTCACCGAGGGCCTCCGGGCGACTGCCGGCTTCCGATCGCTCGATCCCGCTGGGGGCATCGTCTCGGTGGACCTGCGGCCCGACCTGCTGAACCCCGCCGGCGCCATGCAGGGCGCCATGGTGGCGGGCCTCGCCGAGGCCGCCGCCGAGGACCTCGCCGACCACCTCCGACTGCTCGGCGCCGATCGGCACGTCGTGACCGACGTCGAGGTCCGCTACCTCGCCCAGAACCGGGTCTCGCCGATCGTGTCCCGCGCCCGGATCGTGGGGCCGCCGTCGGCCGGCACCATCCGCGTCGACCTCGTCGACGACGGAGGCCGGGGCCGGCTCACCACCTCGGTGCTGCTCCGAGTGCAGCCCGCCCTCGTCTGAGCCGGACCGTAGGCTCGGGCCGTGACGCCCCGCCCTCGCATCCCCCGTCGCCTCCTCCTGCTGGCGACCGCCATCGCCGTGACCGTGGCCGTCGGGGCGTGCGGCTCCAGTGGGAACGGCTCGGCGACGTCGGGCGGCCAGGAGGTCGACAGCCGGTCGCTGACCGCCACGGTGCCGCCGGCCGAGGGCACCGGGTCGTCGACCACCGATCCGGCTCTCGAGACAACCACCACCGGTGGCACCGAAGACCTCCCAGCAGCGTGCACGCTCCTCACCGGGCCCGACGTCGCCGCGGCGTTCGGCGAGCCGGCCGTGGCCGGCGACCAGCGCGCCGACGAATGCTGGTGGTCATCGACCGACGACCTGAAGACCGTCAACCTCATCCGGCGCACCGACGACGTGACGACCTGGCGTTCCGGCTATGACAACGAGTTCTGGACGCCCAACGACCTGGCCGACGAGGGCTTCACCGGCACCGCCCTCGACTCGGTGGTGTGGCGCGTCGGTGACGTGCAGTACGAGCTCAACGTCGTCTACAGCACCTCCGGCGACCCCCGGCAGGTCGCCACCGACCTGGCCGAGAAGGTCGCGGCCAGGCTCTGAGGGCACCGCGCTCGACGCCTCAGCTCCGACGGAAGTGGCGCTCGACCGCCGCCCGCAGGTCGGCGTCCGGCGCCTCGCCGGCGCGCACGCGGTCGCGCAGCTCGCGGGTGGCCTCGATGATCGCCCGACCCTCGGCCCTCGACATCTCTCCCGCCGTCACCGCGACGGAGACGTCGCACTCGAACCAGCCGCAGGCCCGGGGTCGCTGCAGGGAGTAGATGGTGCAGGCGTGCCCGTCGAACGCGGGGCAGGGCAGCTCGAACACCGGCGGATCGGCCTCCACGATCACCCTCACACCCAGCGCGGCGAGCGGGCGGCCGAGGTCGCTCTCGTCGATCACGCCGAGGTGGCTGAAGAGCGTCCCGTCGCAGCACAGCCCGCAGCCGACACAGATCGAGACGTCGTCGTCGGCGGGTCGGACGGTGGTGGAAGAAGCCACGTCATCCAGCTTCGCGCGCGTGACTCGGCCTCCGCCGGGCCATGATCTGCGCCGACCCGAGGAGGAGCCATGCCGGTCAACCCGATCCCCACCACCGCCGACCGCGTCGCCCGCGGGCGAGCCGCCCGCCGCTACGCGCCCCGCAGCGCCCTCGGCACGTGGGAGGCCGCGGCCGACCGCGACGATCCGGTGGCGGTGCTCGTCGCCCAGAACGACATCCGCAACCCGGATCTCGTCGCCCTGCGCCACGGCCGCATGGCCATCTCCCCCTGGAACTTCTACCGGGGCGCCGCGGCCGTGATGGCCATGGACCTCGCCTCCCTCCCCCACTCGGGCCTGGCGGTGCAGCTCTGCGGCGACGCCCACATCCTCAACTTCGGGCTCTGGGCCACCCCTGAGCGGAACCTCTCGTTCGACCTGCGCGACTTCGACGAGACCCTCCCGGGCCCCTTCGAGTGGGACGTCGCTCGCCTGGCCGCGAGCATCGTGGTGCTCGCCCGGCACAACGGCCTCGGCGACGCCGTGGGCCTCGAGGCCGTCGAGAACGCGATCGCCGCGTACCACCTCCGGATGGCCGAGTACGCCGCATCGGGCCAGATGGAGGTCTGGTACGACCTCGTCGACGTGAACTGGCTGCTCGACCACTTCCAGGGCGCGTCGCGGGCCAACGCTGCCGCCCTCATCGCCAAGCAGGGGGCCAAGCGGACCAACCAGGGGGCCTTCGACCAGCTCACGGTGATGGTCGACGGCCACCGCCGCATCGCCGAGCGCCCACCCAAGCTCCAGCACTTCGACGACCCGAACCGGCTCCGCATCGTCGAGGAGGTCTTCGAGAGCTACGCCGCGACGCTCCGAGCCGACCGCCGCCACTGCGTGCGCCAGTTCGAGTTCGTCGACGTGGCCCGCCAGGTGGTCGGGGTCGGCAGCGTCGGGATGCGCGTCCACCTCCTGCTGCTCGAGGACCGCACCGGCGAGCCGCTGTTCCTCCAGGTCAAGCAGGCCGGGCCGTCGGTGTACGAGCGCCATCTGGGCGACAGCACCTACGACAACCACGGTGCCCGGGTCATCAACGGCCAGCGGCTCCTGCAGAGCGCCACCGACATGTTCGTGGGCTGGACCAGCTACGAGGGCACCGACTTCTACGTCCGGCAGTTCCGCGACATGAAGATCATCCCCGACACCGATCAGCTGGCCCCGGTGCTCGCCGACTTCGCCACGGCCTGCGGCGCCGTGCTGGCCAAGGCCCACGCCCGCACCGGCGACGCCGCCGCCATCTCGGCCTACCTCGGCAAGGGCCACACCTTCGAGGACTCGATGGCCGGGTTCGCGGTCCGGTACGCCGACCGCACTGCCGCCGACCACACCGCGCTGGTCGAGGCGATCCGCTCCGGCGTGGTCCCGGCGGTCTCCGAGTGACTTCCGTCGCTTCTGGAACCAGATTCTGATCTCGGGTTGGGGCCAGCTGTGAGGTTCGCCTATCGTCACTGGTGAATCTGCATCGCGCGAGCCATACGAACCAACCCAAACAGGGGGAACCACCGTGGGACCTGACGACCGCTACATCGTGATCTCCGCTGACACCCACGCCGGTGGCAGCCACGCCCAGTACCGCGAGTTCCTCGCCGACGAGTACAAGGCCGACTTCGACGCCTGGCGCGAGAAGTACAAGAACCCCTTCAAGGACCTGAAGGACACCGACCAGCGCGTCCGCAACTGGGACAGCGACCGGCGTGACACCGACCAGCACAGCGACGGCGTGGTCGGCGAGGTCATCTTCCCGAACACCGTGCCCCCGTTCTTCCCGAACTTCGTGCTGTTCGCCCAGCCCCCCACCCCGGACGAGTACGAGCACCGTCACGCGGGCATCCAGGCCCACAACCGCTGGCTCGTCGACTACGTCAGCCAGCGCCCCGAGGCCCGCGCCGGCATCGGCCAGGTCTTCCTGAACGACGTCGACGACGCCATCGCCGACGCCAAGTGGATCAACGACAACGGCCTCCGCGGCGGCATCCTCGTCGGCTCGGTGCCTCCCACCTGCGACTGGATCAAGCCTCTCTACGACCCCGTCTACGACCCGTTGTGGGCGTACTGCGAGGAGAACGAGATCGTCGTCAACTCCCACAGTGGCACCGGCGGTCCCGTCTACCAGAAGGCCCCGGCCATGCCGCTGGTGCACTTCCTGGAGATCCCCTTCTACTCGCAGCGTCCGCTGGCCTACATGATCCTGGGCGGCGTGTTCGAGCGGTTCCCGAACCTCAAGTTCACCATCACCGAGGCCGGCTGCGCCTGGATCCCCGAGTTCCTCACGGGCCTCGACAACCTGATGGCCGGCATCCGCTCCAACAAGGTCGGCGAGATGCGCATCGGCGGCGAGCTCGTGCCGCCGAAGTCGGCCACCGAGTACTTCCAGCAGAACTGCTACGTCGGCATCAGCCAGCCCCGCCCGCTCGACATCGCGGCCGGCCTCGGCGACCAGGTCGGCATCGACCGCATCATGTGGGGCAGCGACTACCCCCACGACGAGGGCACCTTCCCGTACACCACCGAGCACTTCCGCCAGGTGTTCAACGGGCTCGCCCCCGAGCAGGTCCAGCAGATCCTCGCCGGCAACGCCGCCGAGCTCTACGGCTTCGACCTGGCGGCCCTCAAGCCGCTGGCCGACCAGTTCGGCCCCACGGTCGGCGAGGTGCAGCAGCCCCTCACCGAGCTGCCCGCCGACGCCAACCAGGCGCTGGTCAACTCGGCCAAGCAGCTCGCCGCCGCCAGCTAGCACGGCCGTCGGCCACACACTCAGTACGTTGTCGGGGGGCCGGGTGACCGGCCCCCCGATCGCGTCACACCCCAGGGGGAAGCCATGACCACGCAGGTTCCGTCGAACGTCCCACCCATCGACGACTGGAACCAGTTGCTGGCCGGCCGTGTCGCCGTCGTGACCGGCGGCGGCGACGGCATCGGGGGCGCCGTGTCACGGCTGTTCGCCCAGCACGGCGCCCACGTCGAGATCGCCGAGATCGACCCCGAGCGGGCCGAGACGGTCGTGGCCGACATCACCGCGGCCGGGGGCTCGGCGCGGGCCCACGTCGTCGACGTCCGCACCGAGGAGGGCGTGGCCGCGCTCGCCGAGGCCGTGCTCGCCGACCACCCCCACGTGCAGGTGCTGGTGAACAACGTCGGCGACTACCGCCCGCTCGTGCGGTTCCGGAAGTCGGGCCCCGAGTCGTGGGACGCCATGTACCGCCAGAACTTCTGGCACGTCGTGGCCGTCACCCACGCGTTCCTCGAGAGCCTGATCGCCTCCGACGGCGCCTCGGTGGTCAACGTGCACTCCGTCGAGGGCATGCGCGGCTATCCGGGAGACCCGATCTACGGCTCGATGAAGGCCGCGGTCGCCAAGTTCACCGTCGACATGGCCGTGTCGCAGGGCCGCAACGGCATCCGGTTCAACGGCATCGGACCCGACCTCACCCACACCCCCCAGGTCGACTACCTCACGGGGTACGAGGACCACGACCACCTGTGGCCCTCGTGGGCCCCGGTGGGGCGGCTCGGGTGGCCCGAGGACAACGCCCGCGTGGCGCTCTTCCTGGCGTCGGACCTGTCGTCGTTCGTCACCGGCCACAACGTGCCCGTCGACGGCGGCACCAAGGCCGGCGGCGGCTGGTTCTTCTCGCCCGTCGAAGGGCGCTTCGTCAACCGGCCGAAGGGGCTGTAGCCGGAAGGGTGAGCGTGAAGCGCGTGCCCTCGCCGGCCTCGCTCTCCACCGCCACCCTTCCCCCCATGGCCTCGATCAGCGATCGGGTGACGGCCAGGCCGAGCCCGAGCCCCTGCTCCTCGTGCCCGAGGCGGGTGAAGGGCTCGAAGATGCGCTGCCGGTCGTCGGCGGCGATGCCCGGCCAGTCATCGGCCACGACCACCTCGACGGCGTCACCGACGCGGCCGGCGGCGATCTCGACGGTCACGCCGTCGCCGCCGTGCACCAGCGCGTTGCGCGCCAGGTTGAGGATGCACTCCTGCAGGCGCACCCGATCCGCCGGCACGACGAGGGGCTCGCCGACCGGGGGCGACAGGAGCGTGGCACCCTGCTGGGCCGCGTCGGGCCGGACCAGCGAGACCGCGTCGGCCACGACACGGGTGACGTCGACATCGGTGACCGCCAGAGGGATGCGGCCGCGCTCGATGTGGGCGACCTCGAAGAGCTCGTCGACGAGCCCGGTGAGGTGGGTGGCGGCATCGACGATCACGCCGGTGTGCTCGCGGTCGGCCGCATCGGTGGCGCCATCGGCCAGGAGCTCGGCGAAGCCCAGGATGGCGTGCAACGGCGTGCGCAGCTCGTGGCTGAACCGGGCGAGGAACTCCGTCTTCTGGGCGCTCGCCCGCTCGGCGGCCAGGCGGGCCTCCCGCTCGGACTGCTCGGCCTCCCGGCGCCGGCTCTCGCTGCGGTAGGCGCGGATGAGGCCCGAGGCGGCGCTGGTGAAGGGCTCGAGGTAGGCGACCAGCGCGGCGTCGTAGCCGCCCGGCCGGTTGGCCACCCCGAACATGCCGATGAGCTCGGTGCCGTCGAAGAGCGGCACCCCCAGGAACCGGTGCAGCGGCGGGTGGCCGGCCGGGACACCCGGGCCGCGGGGATCGCCCGGCGCCTCGTTGGCGATGACGACCTCGCCGGTGGTGAGCACGGTGCCGAAGAGCGTCTCCAGGTTCTGGAAGATGAGCCCGCCGTCGGAGGCCATGGACTCGTCGACGAGCTGACGGGTGACGAGGTCCCAGGCCAGGTCGGTGTACGCCCAGGTCTTGACGTACGGCACCCCGTCGTCGGTGAGGACCTCACCGATGAAGCCGTACTCCGACGACGTGAGACCGATGAGGCTCTCCAGCACGTGCTCGAAGAGCTGCTGGGGCGGCTGGTCGCGCATGTAGCCGCCCTCGGCGGCGGCCACCGCGGCGAGCATGGCGTTCGAGCGGGCCAGGGCGACCTCTCGCTCCCGCAGCGGGGTGACGTCCTCGTAGCGCCAGAGGTGCCCGCCCGGGCGCCCGTCCTCGTCGACGACCGGGGCGTAGCTGCGGCTGAACACCCGACCGTCGACCAGGTGCAGCTCGTCGTCGAGCACGACCTCACCGGCGGCCAGGATCTCCTCGATCCGGCTGATGAAGCCGTCCGGGTCGAGGTAGTCGTACTTGGCGTACTCGGCCGACACGGCGCAGTCGGCGCCGAGCATGGCGTCGACCGACGGAAGGCCGAACATCTCGATGAACCGCTCGTTGACCGCCTCCACCCGACGGTCGGCGTCCTCGACCAGCAACCCGGAGCGGAAGGTCGAGAGGAGCGCGTCGACGTGACCTCGGGCGGTGGCGATCCTGTGCACGTAGAGATCCTAGGGGCGCAACCCCTCCGGATCCGGGTCCGAGCATCCCGTCCCGACGCTGTCCGAGGCGGTGCCGCCGGAGCGGCTCGAGGAGATCCTCGACGCCGACGCGCCCCTCGGCTGAGGCGGGTCGGAGCCGGACCGTCGGGCGCGACCTCAGTCGGACGGCGGCGGCGGGTCGACGACCAGGGAGATCGTGGCCGAGCCGGGGTCGTCGGGATCGTAGACCGAGCGGTCGCGGTAGGGGTCGTCGGACTCGGCCTCGGCCACGACCTCCTCCTTCGGGCGCTCGCCGTAGAGGGCCTGCTCGAGGCCCATCATCCCGGCCCCGACCACCGACCCGGCCGCCGACGCCTTCAGCTTCCGGAACCCGGTGGCGCCCGCCTCGGGCACGGCCACGCCGATCTCGGTGGCGTCGTCGGCGGTGGCGAGCAGGTACGCCTGCCACTCCTCGTCGGTCCAGTCCTCGGGGTCGTTCGGCGGGGCCTCCACGGCCTCGACCGTACCTTCCGGCGGGGCCGATCCGGTCCTCGATCGTGCAGCCCGTCCCCCGGGCCACCAACCTGGCCCGGTGCGAATGGCCACGTGGAACGTGCAGGGGCGGGTCGGCGACTGGAACGCCCGGGAGCAGGCCGTGGCCACCGAGCTGGCATCCGTCGCTCCCGACGTGGTCGCCCTGCAGGAGTCGTGGGTCGAGCCCGACGGCGCCACCCAGGCCGCGGTGCTCGCGGGACGGCTGGGCCTGTACGCGGTCACCGCCGCCGAGCTGTCGGGCTTCGACCGGTACCCCGGAGCCCCGTACTGGGTCGTGAACGCGCTGATCTCGCGCTGGCCCCTCGAGCTGGTGGCCGCCCGGCCGCTGCCCGACGAGCACGGCGAGCCCACCTGGCGCCACGTCCTGATCGCCCGGGTCGAGCGGCCGGAGGCCGAGGGTGGCCGCTTCCTGGCGGTGGGCACCCACCTCGAGCACGGCCTCGACCGCTCCCCCACCCGCAGGGCCCAGACGGCGGCGCTCGCCCGGGAGGTGGCCGCCTGCCTGGGCGACGACGAGCAGCGCAGGGCCTCGAACCCGGCCATCCTGGGCGGGGACCTCAACGCCGTGCCCTGGTCCGACGAGGTGCGCGGCCTCACCGGCACCGCCGGGCCCCACGTGCCGGGTCTGGTGTTCGTCGACGCATGGGAGGCGGCGGGCAACGAGGGGCGGGGCGACACCTGGGCGGCGGCCAACCCCCGGGTGCCGAGGCGGGCGGTGCACCCCAACCGCCGCCTCGACTACGTGATGGTCTCGTGGCCCCGACGCCGTGGGGCGGGCCACGTGGCGTCGTGCCGCCTGGCCGGCACCGCACCCGTCGACGGGGTCTGGGCCAGCGACCACTACGCCGTGGTGGCCGACATCGACCTCTGAGCCCGCCGCAAACCAGGGCCGGCGCGGCCCGCGCGCGTGCGAGCATCGACCCATGGCAGACCGCTACACCCACGGCCATCACGAATCGGTGCTGCGCAGCCATCGCTGGCGCACCGCCGAGAACTCCGCGGCGTACCTGCTCCCCCACCTCGCACCGGGGCAGCGCCTCCTCGACGTGGGCTGCGGGCCGGCCACGATCACCCTCGACCTGGCCCGCCGGGTGGCGCCGGGCGCGGTGCTCGGGATCGACGCCTCGCCCGACGTGATCGCCACCGCCGTCGCGGCCCGCGACGAGGCCGGGCTCGACGAGAGCTCGGTCCGGCTGGCGGTGGGCGACGTGTACGCCCTCGACGCCGCCGACGCGTCCTTCGACGTCGTCCACGCCCACCAGGTGCTCCAGCACCTCACCGACCCCGTGGCGGCCCTGCGGGAGATGCAGCGGGTGGTCGCGCCCGGGGGCCTCGTCGCGGTGCGCGAGAGCGACTACGGCGCCTTCGCCTGGGCCCCCGACGATCCCCTGCTCGACCGCTGGCTGGCCCTGTACCACCAGGTCACCACGGCCAACGGCGCCGACGCCGACGCCGGTCGGCACCTCCCCGGATGGTTCCGTGCCGCCGGGCTCACCGACCTCGAGGTGGGCAGCTCGACCTGGACCTTCACAGAGCCCGACGACCGGGCGTGGTGGGGTGGGCTGTGGGCCGACCGGGTCGTGGCCAGCGCCTTCGCCGACCAGGCCGTCGAGTACGGCCTGGCCGACCGGGCCGAGCTCGACGACATCGCCGCCGCCTTCCGGCGCTGGGCCCTGGCCGACGACGCCGTGTTCGTGGTGCTCCACGTCGAGGTGCTGGCCCGGGTCTGAGCCGGCGGCCGTCCCGGGCCACACTGGGCGGGTGATCGACCAGAACACCAAGCGCAGCCTCGGCCAGATGATCAAGGGCGTGCAGGTCGTGGCCGCCAGCCATGACGGCACCACCCGCGCCTACACCTCCCACTGGGTCACCCAGGTGGCCTTCGAGGAGCCGATCGTGATGGCCTCGGTCTCGCCCAAGCACGACACCTGGCCCCTCATCGAGGCCAGCGGCCGCTTCACCGTCTCGGTGCTGGCCGGCGACCAGATCTCCGAAGGCCAGTACTTCTCCTACCCCGGCCGGAAGTTCAACTACGTGGCGCCGGAGTACCTCACCGAGATCGACGGCCACCCCGTGGTGCCCGACTGCGTCTCGTGGTTCACCGCCGAGATCTTCGACCGGAAGACGATGGCCGACCACGAGCTCGTCTTCGGCCGCATCGTCGCCACCGGGCTCGGCCGCCTGGAGGAGCCTCCGCTGCTGTACTCCAGCCGCCACGGCTGGCGGATCACCGGGGGCAAGGCCCGGGAGGCCGGGGTGTCGGTCCGCGACCAGCTCCTGGCTCGACTCGACGAGGCCGACGGCGACCCTTCAGCGGAGGGCTGACCCTCAGGATCCGAAACCGGCGACGCGGTCCTGGAAGACCCTGATCTTCGAGCGCCATCGGGCGTCGAACTTCGCGTCGCGAGCGGTCGCCTTCTCGAGCTTGTGGCTGCCTTCGCGGTAGCGCCGCGTGGCCCAGGCCGAATGGGGCCGGGCCAACCGGAACGAGCCCACGAGGGCCACGAACGGCACGACGATGCCGATCACCCCGGTGCCCAGCTTCCCCTTCATGAAGCAGACGGCCACGAACGCCAGGTTCACCGCAACCACGAAGAAGATGCCGTTGCCGACGCTCGGGTCGTTGACGTTGGCGGGGCTGGCCCCGAGCAGGACGAGCAGCATCGCGCCACCGACGAGGAGCACCGCGTTCACCGACGTGCGGCCCTGCTCGGCCCAGTAGACGTCCTCCAGGTGCAGGATCAGGGCGAACTCGTCGAGCACCAGGGCGAGCCCGATCCCGAAGCCCACCCCCGCCACCGAGCGCCACCCCGCCGACTGGGCGCCCAGGGCGGTGAGGCCCGAGACGACCATCAGCACCAGCCCGGGCACGGCGTGGTGGATGTGCACGCCACCGACCACGTTGTCCCTGAGGTTCCCCTCGCCCGCCTTGATCTTCCTGACGATCCTGCGGGTCACGAGGAAGGTGACGAGGAACGCGATCGCACACAGCGCGAGCGGCTGCTTGCCCGTGTCGATGACGTCGCGCTGCCACCAGTCGATCAACGATCGCCTCCCACTCGTCCCACTCGTCGAACCGCCGTCCGGTTCGAGACGGCCTCAGGGTGCTCCTGCGGGGCTCAGCCGGCCCAGCCGTCGAGTATGTCGTGGAAGCCGAACTGGGTGTGCGGTCCGAAGATGATCTGCTCGAAGATCCCGACACCCTCGGCCTCGCCGATGCGGGCCCGGACGAGGTGGTGGACGTGCTGGTGGGTGAAATCGTCCGGCGCGACCTCGGCGAAGTCCCAGTCCTCGCGACCGATCTCGAGGTCGCCGTGCCACACGCCGTGTCCCCATTCGGGGTTCATGTAGCCGAGCCCGCGCATGTCGAAGCGCAGCAGCGGCTCGAGGTCCATCACCACGGGCTCGGCGTCGGCCCCGACGAGGTCGATCGACACGGCCGTGACCCAGCGGGTGCCCGGCTGGAACGTGAGGCGCTGGCCGACGGGATCGAGGCGGGTGACCTCGCCGGTCTCGACCGAGATGGTGTCGGCGACGGGCTCGGAGACGGTGATGCGGTGGCCGTCGGGCCGGAAGAAGGCGCCGCCGGGGCGCTGGAACCAGCCGGCCACCACGCACTCGGTGTCGAAGTGGATCGGCGCCCACAGCCAGGCGTTGGGCGGGCTGGTCGAGGGCCGTCCCACGGGCGCGGTGCCGACCGGGCGCACGCCCCAGGACCGGTCGCGGATGCCGCGCACCTCGTCGTGGCGCAGCTCGGTGACCTCGCCGTCGACGGTCACCGTGCCCTCCCACGTGCCGAACTGCATGAAGCGGTCCATGTCGACGATGACCGAGCGCCCGTCGTCGAGCACGGTGTGGTCCTCCAGGAGGGCGCCCACCCGCGACCGCCAGCGCAGGTCGCAGGAGATGCCCGTCTCGTTCGGCTCGACCACGTAGCGCAGCTGCCGGAAGGGCTCGACGATCTCGAGCCGGGCCGGGCCCACGGTCATCTCAGACGGGTCGACAGGAGCGAGGCGCGACGCGTGGAACGAGTGCTGGCGGCCACCTCGGGAGATCGACACCGAGGTGTCCTGCACCGCGAGGTTGTGGTAGCGGCCGAACGCGATCTCGACCTGGAACGCACCCTCGTGGTGGCTGGCGCTCATCCAGTAGCGGTCGTAGGCGTTGCGGTCGGTGGTCCCCGGCCGGGCGATCGGCTGCGGCAGGGGATGGATGGGGTACTCGTCGAAGCGGGTCAGCACGGACGAGACCCTATGGGACCGGCCATCTCTCCGCGGCCGTCGAGGCGGGCCGAGGACTGCCGCGACCGTCAGCCGGGTACCGAAGGAGCTGTGGCCCGGACGGCCGGTGACCCGACGACGACGGAGGACGCGTGAGCGACGACCAGCAACCCATCCGGCAGCGACCCGACGGGGTGGGCGACGACGTGGTGGAGGCCATCGGGAAGCTGTCGGAGGCGTTCGAGCACATCGAGCGCGCCCGGGGCCACCTCTACGGCTTCCACCAGCTGATGGGCCACGCCGACCTCATGCTGGGCGAGGCCGCGGACATGCTGCGCGAGGCCGGGCTGGTCGACGACGGCGACCACGTCGAGGACTGGCTCGTCGGCCGGAACGTCCTCGACGGGCGGTGGACCTTCCAGATCGTCGAGGAGTTCGACGACCTCTACTACGACACCGTCCGGTCGGTCGTGCGCGACGTGGAGGCGCGCCACCTCGCGGGCCTGCGCCACCTGTTCGAGTCGGAGATGAAGGAACGACGGCGGAGCCGGGGCCGGGCGAACCACGAGGAGCGCCCGGCCACGGCGTGGTCGCCGGTCGTCGAGACCGTCGACGACGGCCGCGCCCGCAAGGTCTAGAAGGGCTCCGGGAGGGCGTCGGCCTGGTCGCGCAGCTGGTTCTTGGCGATCTTGTCGAGGGTGGCCCGGGGGAAGTCGTCGACGAAGTAGACCGCGCGCGGCACCTTGAAGTTCGACAGGTTCTCGGCGCACAGGTCGATGATCTGGCGCTCGAGCTCGGCGTCGTCGGCGGCATCGGGGCCCTTGACCACGAAGGCCACGGGCACCACGTCGAGGGTCGGGTGGGAGCGGCCCACCACGGCGACGTCGCGGACGCCGGCGACCTGACGGCAGATGCCCTCGACCTCGACCGAGGCCACGTTCTCGCCGCCGACCTTGAGCATGTCCTTGTCGCGCTCGACGTAGAAGATGGCGCCGCCCTCGCCCACGCGGACGCGGTCGCCGGTCTTGAAGAAGCCCTCCGGCGAGAAGCTCTTCTCGTTGGCCTCGGGGTTGCCGTAGTACTCGAGGAACAGCTGGATGCCCCGGGTGCCCCGGATCCAGAGCTCGCCGACCCGACCGTCGTCGAGGACCTCGCCGGTCTCCTGGTCGACGACGAGGAACTCGTAGCCCGGGGTGGGCTTGCCCAGCGAGCCCGGGGGGATGTGCTGGTAGGGCGCCGCGGTGGAGGCGTGGGTGACGGTCTCGGTCATCCCGAAGGCGGGGACGACCTTCACGCCACCCAGCATCTGCTCGATCGGCGGGGCGATGGCACCGAAGACGCCGACCTCGAGCTTGTTCGGCGGGATCTCCTGGCCAGCGGTGGTCGTGTAGACGATCGGGAGCAGCGAGATGTGGGTGACGTCGTGCTCGGCGATCACCGACCAGAACTTGCTGGCCGAGAACTTGGGCTGGAGCACCACGGTGCCGCCGGCGCCGAGCACCGTGCTCCACATCGCCCAGCTCTGGGAGTTCACGTGGAAGTACGGCAGGAAGATCAGGTACACGCCACCCGGGTGCATCTTGATGTTGGTGGGGCCCACCTTGGCCGCCCACAGGGCGTTGGCGTGGGTGTGCACCACGGCCTTCGGCCGCGAGGTGGTGCCCGAGGTGAACATGATGCCGACGGGCGCCATCGGCTCGGCCGGGCGCTCGGGGCAGTCGGCCTCGTCGCCGTAGAGCGAGTCGAACGGGTCGAAGCCGTGGGCGGCCTGCTCCGCGGTGGGGGCGGCACCGGAGTTGTCGTCGGTGACGACGATCCACTTCAGCGCGGGACCGGCCTCGGCGACCATCGCCGCGAACTGGGGCTGGGTGATGGCGGCCACGGCGTCGGTCTGCTCGATGAAGTAGCGCATCTCGGCGGCGACGCTGCGGGTGTTGGTGGTGACGGCCACCGCGCCGACGGTGGCGCAGGCGTACCAGGCCAGCACCATCTCCGGGCTGTTGTCGCAGTGGATGACGACCTTGTCGCCGGCGCCGATGCCGCGGGCGGCGAGGCCGGCGGCGAGGCGGCGGGTGGCGGTGCGGAACTCGGCGTAGGTCCACGAGGCGCCGTCACCCTCCCGGGGGACCCACTTCAGCAGGGGCACGTCGGGCTGGGCGTCGGCCCACTTGGCGAGCTGCCAGGGGATGTCCTGGCCGGTGAACTGGAACTGGGCCACCACGTCGGCGTCCACGCTGATCTCCCCCTGGTCGACTGCCCGGCGTCACCCTCGGACGCCGGCTCCCAATCATGGCCCAGACGCGCCCCGGGCCGGTACGCCGCCGGATCGGAGCGCTGACCGCCATCCCTCGACGCGGTCCGGCTGCGGCCGGGCCCTCGTCGCCCCAGGGGTCCGGTCAGCCGAGGTCGACGGGTGCCGGAGCCCCGAGCAGGTAGCCCTGGCCGTGGGCCCAGCCCATGGCCTGCACCCGCTCGAGCTCCGCCGGGGTCTCGATCCCCTCGACCACACCGGCCACCCCGAGGCCGTCGACGAGGTGGCGCAGCCCGACGAGCAGGCGCTCGCTGCGCTCGTCCGGGTCGGCGCCGTTGATCAGGCTGCGGTCGAGCTTCACGCCCCGCACCGGGAGCTCGTCGAACACGGCGAGGGCTCCGTAGCCGGTGCCGAAGTCGTCGACGAAGACCCGAACGCCGTCGGCGTCGAGGCCCTCGATGTCACGGCGGGCCGTGCGGGGCAGCTGGAGGGCCACCGCCTCGGTGACCTCCAGCACGAGCCGGGAGGGGTCGACCTCGCGGGCGGCGAGGGCCGACCGCACCCGTTCGCCCAGGCCGGGCCGAAGGACCGTGCCGAGGGAGAGGTTCACCGACACGTAGTCGTGGGACGACTGGTCGAGCGCCAGGAACGCGCAGGCCTGGGCCAGCACCGCTTCGTCGACCCGGCTCGACAGACCGCGCTCCTCGGCGGCGGGCATGAACTGCGCCGGCCGCAGAACGCCCCGGTCCGGGTGGCGCCAGCGGGCGAGGGCCTCGTGGCCGACCACCGAGCGGGTGTCGAGCTCGACGATGGGCTGGAACCAGGCGGCGATGTCACCCTCGAGTGCCCCGTGGCCCAGCGCCTCCTCGAGGCGGGTGCCGTGGTCGGTCCCGTCGTCGAGGCGGGGGTCGTCGAAGCGCTCCCAGCGGTTCCGGCCCGATCGCTTGGCCCGGTACATGGCGGTGTCGGCGGCCCGGACCAGCTCCTCGGCGTCATCGACGCCGCGGCCGGGGAACGCCACGCCGATGCTCACCGTCGGCCGGCGGACCGTGCCCTCGACGGCGATCTCCTCGGACAGCGCCCGCCGCAGCGCGTCGGCCATCGCCTCGATCTCGTCGATGGAGTCGGCCTCGTCGACGACCACGACGAACTCGTCGCCGCCCATGCGGCCGACGACGCCGGCGCGACCGATGCTGCGGACCATGCGGTCGGCGATCACGGTCAGGACGTGGTCGCCAGCTGAGTGACCGAGGGTGTCGTTGATCTCCTTGAACCCGTCGACGTCGACGTAGAGCACCCCGAGGGTGCCGACACCGGCGGGCAGGCGCATGGCGTGCCCGAGCAGGGTGAGGAGGGTGTCGCGGTTGGCCAGGCCGGTGAGCGGGTCGGAGGCGGAGCGCACCGCGAGCTCGTCCTGGCGGGCCCGCTCCGCGGTGATGTCGGCGATCTGCACGATCAGCCGACAGGGGTGGCCGTACTCGTCACGCACGCTGCACACCGACAGGTCGCCCCAGAGCACGGCCCCGTCGACGCGGACGAACCGCTTCTGCAGGCGGTAGGAGTCACGACGACCGAGCTGCAGCTCCTGCTGGAGGGCGACGTCGATGCTGATGTCGTCGGGGTGGGTGACCTCGGCGAGGTCCATCGACCGCAGCTCGGGGTCACGGCGCTGCAGGAAGGTGACCATCGCCGGGTTCACCTCGAGGAAGCGGCCACCGAGATCGACCAGGCCCATGGCGATCGGTGAGTGGTCGAACAGCTGGCGCACGACCGATTGATGGCCGGCACCGTCGAGCTGGTCCGGCCTGATGACCGACTCGTCCCCTGACCTGTCCATTCCCTCTCCCTCGTCGTCGTGGCGGGCTCGACACACGACAGGAGAATCCTCGGCAGGACCCACCCCCGGCCTTGAGCGCCATCAGCGGTCCCCGACCCCCGGGCGGCGCGGTCCTAGCCTCGCCCCATGCGTCGAACCTCCGCCCTCGCCATCCTCCCCGTTGCCGCCGTCGCCCTGCTCGGGAGCGCCTGCGGGTCCGACAGCAAGGCCGCCGACACGACGACGACGTCGACCACCGCGGCCACGACGACCTCCACCACCACGAAGGCCGGCTCGACCAGCACCACCAAGGCCGGCACCCCGGCGTGCAACACCAGCCAGCTCGCGGGCGAGCTCGGCCCCAGCAACGCCGGTGCCGGTCAGGTCTACAACCCGTTGGTCGTGAAGAACACCAGCACGACCACCTGCGAGGTGCGGGGATTCCCGGGCGTGTCCCTGCTCGACGGCTCGGGCAACCAGATCGGCGAGCCCGCCACCAGGGAGGGCAACGAGGGCGCCGCGGTGATCCTCAAGCCTGGTGAGTCGGCCAGCGCCACGCTGCACACCACCAACGAGGGCGTGGGCCCCACCTGCAGTGCACCGGCGGCGCAGATCAGGGTCTTCCCGCCGAACCAGACCCAGGCGCTGACCCTCTCCGCCACCTACACGGCCTGCGGAGGCTTCTCGGTCACCACGATGGTCGCCGGCACCAACGGCGCCGCCTGAGCCCGCGGCCGAACCACGCACCGGTCACGGGCCGGGGCGAACTAGAAAGGGCGCCATGACCTCGCGTCCAGACCGCCTCTCCACCCGTCGCGCCCTGCTCGTCGCCACGGGCATCGTCGCCGGCTTCCTGCTGCCCGCCGCTCCGGCGCTGGCCCATCCCGGGCACGCGCTCGAGGGTGTCGGCAGCGGGCTCATCCACCCCCTCACCGGTCCCGACCACCTCCTGGCGATGATCGCGGTCGGCGCCGTGGCCGCGCTCGCGTCGAGCCGCCGGGTGGCCTGGCTCACCCCGCTCGCCTTCATCGGCGGCATGCTCGCCGGCGGCGCCCTCGGCCTCGCCGGCATCTCCCTCCCGGGCACCGAGACCGCCATCGCCCTCAGCGTGGTCGCCCTCGGTGTGCTCGTCGCCACCGCCGCCGGCCGTGAGGGCCTCTGGCTCCCGCTGCTGGTCGGTGCCTTCGGCGTGGCCCACGGCATCGCCCACGGCGCCGAGGCGCCCTCCGCGGCGTCGCCGGTCGCCTACGTCGCCGGCTTCGTCGCCGTCACCGTCGTGCTCCACGCCGGCGGCGCCGCCGGCGGGTGGCTGCTGCGCCGCACGCCGGCCGTGCGCATGGCGGCCGGGGCCCTCGTCTCGGGCGCCGGGCTGGCCCTGCTCGTCGGCGCCTGAGCCCGTCGGGCCGGTAGCCCGGTCGCAGTCAGTCAGTCAGTCAGTCAGTCAGTCCGGCTCGGTCGGGTCCGGCGGCATGGTCCGCTCCGGCAGGAGCAGCAGGCCACCGGCGAAGAAGCAGACCGCTCCGACGAAGGTCCCCGAGTTGGCCAGCGCCGTGTCCCACAGCTCGCCGGTGGGCTTCACGATGTAGGCCGCCACCGCGGACACACCGAACGCGATCGAGCCGAGCAGGTTCAGCGCCGCGATCTGCCACCCGATCCGACGTGGTCGCCAGCTCCACCAGGCGTGGCCGACCTCGGCCCACGCCAGCGCGCTGGCCACGAGGAAGCAGATCGAACCGAGTGCGTCCGGGGCCCAGACCCGGCGCTCGGCCTGGGTGATGTCGAGGCCGCGGATGGCGGCGAAGGTCGACAGGTTGAAGAAGAGGGTGCCGACGAACTGCACCGAGGTCGCCCACCAGTCGATGCGCCAGGGTGCCCAGCCCAGCACCCGCCACGAGGACGGCCGCCGCGGGTCCTCCCCCGCGGCCTGGGGCCCCACCGCCGCACCCACGGCCTCGCGGTACTGGAGGAACGCGGCGCTGGTGAAGAAGATCGAGCCGATGAAGTACGTGATGTCGTCGGCGGTGGAGCCCACGGCGTCGGCGTAGGGGGCGAACGAGCCCAGCCCGAAGCAGGCCGACCCGATGGCGAACAGCACGCCGATCCACCAGCCCCTCGCCGCCGGGGCCCACCAGGTCGAGCCCACCGGATCGACCGACTGCTTGCGGTGGGCGCGAGAGCTCCAGACGTAGGTGCTGCCGTCGGGCCGACGGAACCGCTCCGCGGTGACGAAGGGCCACGGCCCACGGGCGCGCTCGCGCACCCATCCCTCAGGAACCTGGATCCAGCTCCGCACCCCGCTCACCCAGCGGAGCGTAGGGCAGGAGCCGGACACCCCGGGACGCCCCCGGTACGCTCCTCGGCGGCGCGAGGGCGCCTCACGAGGGGGACACCATGAGCGACGACACCACCGCGGCATCCCGGCCCACGGGCACCTATCCCGGCTTCGGAGGCAGGGTGGGCCGCACCTTCGGTGCCTCCGAGCCGTGGTGGCCCGACCGCCCCGTCCCCCCGGCCGGGGCCCCGAACATCGTCGTGGTGCTCGTCGACGACCTGGGCTACGCCGACCTCGGCTGCTACGGCAGCGAGATCGCCACCCCCAACGTCGACGCCCTGGCCGCCCGCGGCCTGCAGTACACCGACTTCCACTCGACGCCCATGTGCTCGCCCACCCGGGCCTCCCTGCTCACCGGGCTCGACCCGCATGCCGCCGGCGTCGGCACCGTCGCCCACTCCGACCCCGGCTTCCCGGGCTACGCCATGGAGCTGGCCGACGACGTCGTCACCCTCCCCGAGACGCTGCGGGCCAACGGCTGGGCCACCTACATGGTGGGCAAGTGGCACCTGGCCAAGGACTCCGACCAGTCCGACGCCGGGCCCCGCCACTCGTGGCCCCTCCAGCGGGGCTTCGACCGCTTCTACGGCTTCCTCGACGGCTTCACCAACCTGCACCAGCCCCACCGGCTGGTCGAGGACAACTCCCCCGTCGAGGTCGACACCTACCCCGACGGCTACTACCTCACCGACGACCTGGTCGACCACGCCCTCGGCATGATCAAGGCGGGGAAGGCCTCTGCTCCCGACCAGCCCTTCTTCCTCTACGTGGCCCACGGCGCGGTCCACGCGCCGCTGCACGCCAAGGCCGACGACATCGCCGCCCAGAAGGGCCGCTACGACGACGGCTGGGACGAGCTCCGTGAGCGCCGGTACCGGCGCATGCTCGAGACCGGCGTGCTAGAGGAGGGCACCGAGCTGGCGCCCCGCAACAGTGAGCCGAACAACGACGTGCAGCCGTGGGCCGACCTCCCCGGGCGGGAGAAGGAGCTCTACGCCCGCTACATGGAGGTCTTCGCCGCCATGGTCGGCAGCGTCGACCGGGCCACCGGCCGGCTGCTCGACGAGCTGGCCACGATGGGCGAGCTCGACAACACCATCGTGATCTTCACCTCCGACAACGGCGCCTCCCGCGAGGGCGAGATGGTCGGCACCACCGGCTACATGGTCCACCTCACCGCGGGCGACGACGTCGACGCCGACCACGACCGCCTCGACCTCATCGGCGGCCCGCAGACCTCGCCCCACTACCCCCGGGGCTGGGCGATGGCCGGCAACACCCCCTTCCGGCTCTACAAGATCAACACCCACGCCGGCGGCCACACCGTGCCGTTCGTGATGTCGTGGCCCGCCGGTGGCATCGGCGGCGGCGAGCGGCGCCGCCAGTACGCCCACGTCTCGGACCTGGCGCCCACCCTGCTCGAGCTGGTCGGCGTCGACCCCCTGCACGACCGCGCCGGGGTGGCGGTGAAGCCGATGACCGGCCACTCGATGGTGCCGACCCTGCGCGACCCCGAGGCGCCGGCCCAGCGCACCGAGGCCGTCTACGAGATGATCGGGCACCGCGGCTTCTACCGCGACGGCTGGGAGGTCGTGACCCTCCACCAGCCGTGGACGGCGTTCGACGACGCCGAGTGGGAGCTCTACGACCTCACCTCCGACCGCACCGAGCTGCGGAACCTGGCCGAGGCCGAGCCGGCGAAGCTGGCCGAGCTCACCGCGGCGTGGGAGGCCGCGGCGTGGGACGGCCAGATCTACCCCCTCGACGAGGGCACCGGCCTCAAGTACCTGCTGCGGCCGCCGAGCACCGAGCGCCTGCGCGAGCCCCTCACCATCTGGCCGGGCACGCCCACCCTCGAGCGGTGGCGGTCGGTGCAGCTCATCTGGCTGCGCTCGTTCTCGTTCGAGGCGGCGGTGACGGTCGGGCCCGACGACGTCGGCACCGTCGTGGCCCACGGCGACCAGAGCGGCGGCTACGGCCTCTACGTCCTCGAGGGCGGCGTGCCGGCGCTGGCCATGAACGACGGCCGCGGCCACATGACGGTGGTGCGGGGCCCGGCGCTCACCCCCGGCGACCACGTGCTCGCCGCCGACTTCGACGCCTTCGAGCGCGACCGCTGGCGCCTCACGTTGTCGATCGACGGTGTTCCGGTCGACGACCGCCCGGAGGTGGCGATGATCTACGGGATGTCGCCGTTCGAGGGCATCTCGGTGGGCCGCGACCCCCGCTCGCCGGTGTGGTGGGAGCGCCACGTCACCCACGGCGCCTTCCCGTGGACCGGCACCCAGGGCCCGGTCACCTACACGCCGGGGCCGGTGGCACCGGGCATGCCGGAGGACGTCATCGACATGCTGAAGAAGATGGGCGCCAAGTTCGAGTGACCGGCCCGCTCGACCCTCTGGCTCAGTACGTCACGCCAGTGGTGACGTACTGAGCCAGAGGGTCGATGGTTGCTCAGGCCAGCGCGGCCTCGGGCACGACCTCGCGGCGCGTGGTCATGGTCGAGGCCCGCGGAGGCGCTCGATCACCGCCGCTCCACCAGGTCCGGGGTGGGGGGCTCGAGATCGGCCGTGCCGACACCGGCGCCGCCCATCTCCGCAATGGCCTCGACCACGCTCTCGTCGGCCTGGGCCCGGTCGAGCTGCTCGCGCTCGCATCGACGGACCATGACCAGGCCCCACGCACCGGCGACGAGGCAGGCCGCGCCACCCACGACGATGCCCCATCGGGCGCCGTAGGCCTGGCAGATCCAGCCCAGGATCGGGCCGCCGATCGGGGTGGAGCCGAGGAAGACCATGCCCTGCAGCGCGAGCACCCGCCCCCGCATCATGGGATCGGCCCGGGTCTGGACGATGGCGGTCGAGGAGGTGAGGAAGGCGATGCTCCCGAAGCCGATGAAGATGCCGACGGCGCACGCCAGCGCCAGGTTCGGCACCACGGCCATCACCAGCATGGGCACGCCGAAGACCAGGGCGGTGACGGCCACGATGTGGACGTCGATCGACCGGCGGCGGGCCATGGCCAGCGCCCCCACCAGCGACCCGACGCTGACGATCGAGAAGAGGATGGTGAAGGCGGTGTCGGAGCCGCCCAGGTCCTCGGTGACGAACAGGGGGAACACGACGGCGAAGTTGAAGGCGAACACGCCGATCACGGCCATCATCACCATGGGCACCCACAGGTCGGGCACGCTGCGCACGTAGCGGAAGCCCGCTCTGACCTGGCCCTTGGCCCTCGGCGTCACCGGGGCGGGGCGCAGCTCGGCGGTGCGCATCATGCCCAGGGCGGCGAGGACGGCGATGTACGAGAGCCCGTCGACGAGGAACGCCCAGCCGAAGCCCACCGTGCTCACCAGCAGGCCGGCGAGGGCCGGGCCGATGATGCGGGAGGACGTCATGAGCGCCGAGTTGAGCGACACGGCGTTGTTCATGTCGCGCTCGGGGACCATCTCGACCACGAACGAGCGGCGGGCGGGGTTGTCGAAGGCGACGGTGAGACCGCCGACGAGAGAGATGGCGAAGATGCCCGCCAGCGGCGGGTCGCCCATGAAGGCGAGGCCCGCCAGCGCGAAGGACTGCAGCATGGCGATGGCCTGGACGATGAGCAGCAGCTTGCGCTTGTCGGAGCGGTCGGCGACCAGGCCGGCCCACGGCCCGAGGACGAGCAGCGGGGCGAACTGGCAGGCGGCGAGCAGGCCGAGGGCCACACCGCTCCCGGTGAGGCGCAGCACCAGCAGGGTCTGGGCGACCATGGTGAGCCAGTTGCCGACCTGGCTGATGAGCTGACCGCCGAAGAAGAGACGGAAGTTGCGGGTGCGCAGCGAGCGGAAGGTGTCGCTCGTGGCCCGACCGAGGGCGCTCACTGGTCGGTCCTGTCGCTGAGCGCCTCGATGACGCCGAGGGCGTCGGCCAGGCGGTCGATCTCGTCGGGCGTCAGGCCGGCGATGCGCCGGGTGAGCCACGCGTCCTTGCGCTCGCGGGCCCGCACCACGAGCTCGCGCCCCTGAGCCGACGCGGTGACCCGCACGACGCGTCGATCGGTCGGGTCGGGCTCGCGCTCGACGTTGCCATCCGCCTCGAGGCGGGCCACGACGCCGGTGATGGTGGGCGGCGCCACGCCCTCGTGGGCCGCGAGCTCACCGAGGGTCATGGAGCCGTGGCGCTCGATGGCGACCAGGGCGGAGAGCTGGCTCGGCGACAGGCCGGCGTCGGCGTGCTGGCGCAGCGTGCGGTGGAGGCGGGCGACCGCCAGCCGCAGGCGGGCGGCGACCTCGTGGGCCTCGGTGGGGCCGGTCGGGCTCGTCGAGGGGGCGACGGCAGTCGGGTCGGAGGCGACCGTGGTGCTCGTACCGTTCGCAGTCCCCGATGTCGTGGTCCCCGATCGCTTCGCCATGGTCGTTAGCCTAGCGAAGGATCTTCCCGGTCACTCCCGGAGATTCGGAAAGGATGCTGCGCCCCGAGCGGCTCAGGCGGCGTCGTGGGCGGTGCGGGCCTGGGCCTCGCGGCCCCGCTGCACGGCCGCGAACGCCGCCGCCAGATTGCGGATCTGGCTCCGCGACAGGTGGTCGAGGAAGTTGCGGCGCACGGCGTCGACGTGGTCGGGAGCAGCCGACTCGAGCTTGGCCCGACCAGCCGGCGTGAGCACCGCCAGCATCACGCGGCGGTCCTCGGTGGAGGGCTCGCGCACGACGAGGCCCTGCTTGACCATGCCGTCGAGCCGTCGGGTGATGCCGGACGGCGACAGGTGGAGGGCGGCGGCGAGGTCGCACATGCGCAGTCGCTCGTCGGGGGCCTCGGACAGGTTCACCAGCACGGCGTAGTCGCCCTCGGCGATGCCGTGGCGCTCGACCGAGTCAGCCTCGAGCGAGGCCATCACCGCCGAGTTGACCTCGATCATCGACCGCCAGGCCGCCATCTCTTCGTCGTCGAGCCACTTCACCATGACCCGATCGTACCCGACGGTTCGGCCCCATAACCTTTGCTATCGCAAATGTCACACCACGCCGATGGTTGTGAAATCAAGGATTCCCCGGAATACTTGCGGTCACAATCGAGTTGGAAGAGTTCCACACCCATCACACGACGGAGGGCCCCCCAAATGGCTTCGATCGACGACATCACACCCGGCACCTGGACCATCGACGCATCGCACACGACGGTCGGGTTCACCGCCCGCCACCTCATGATCACCAAGGTCCGCGGCCGCTTCGGCGCCGTCGAGGGCGCCGCCACCATCGCGGAGGACCGCCTCCAGTCGAGCGTGCAGGCGACCATCGAGCTCGGCTCGATCGACACCGGCGACACCGGCCGTGACGAGCACCTCCGCAGCGCCGACTTCTTCGACGTGGCCAACCACCCCACCATCACCTTCGCCAGCACCGGCATCAAGGAAGACGGCGGCGACTTCGTCCTCTTCGGGGACCTCACCATCAAGGGCATCACCAAGCCGGTCGAGCTCGAGCTCGAGTTCGACGGCGTCAGCGGCGACCCGTGGGGCGGCACCCGCGCCGGCTTCACCGCGTCGGGCGAGATCAACCGCAAGGACTGGGGCCTCGAGTGGAACGTGGCCCTCGAGGGCGGCGGCGTGCTCGTGGGCGAGAAGATCAAGCTCGGCCTCGACGTCGAGCTCGTGAAGGCCGAGGCCTGATCAGGGCCTGACCCACCCCGGGTGCCGGCAGCGGTCGGCCCCGTACAGCAGACTCATCGATCGGGCCGGGTCACACGACCCGGCCCGATCCACGCCTCGGGAGGAACCCCATGAAGGTCCACGAGCTCGGTCACCTGGTGCTCTACGTCCGCGACCTCGAGCGGTCCCGCCACTTCTACCGTGACGTCCTCGGGTTCAGCCCGCTGCCGATCGAGGAGACCGGCTTCCCCGCCGCCGCCTTCAGCTCGGGTCGCACCCACCACGAGCTGCTCCTGATCGAGGTCGGCGAGCAGGCGGCACCGATCCCCCGGGGGCGGCGGGTCGGGCTCTACCACTTCGGACTGAAGGTCGGCACGACCGACGACGAGCTCAGGGAGGCCCTGGCCGTGCTGCACGCCAACGACATCGAGGTGGTGGGCGCCACCGACCACGGGGTCACCCACAGCCTCTACCTGCTCGACCCGGACGGGAACGAGATCGAGCTCTACATCGACGTGCAGCCCGAGGTGTGGCGCGACGACCCCGCCGCCTTCGCCGCGCCGATGAAGCCCCTCCGCCTCTGATCCCGCTCCCGACGCGAACCGACGCGTGGCCCGGTCGCTCCTGCGACCGCTCCACGCGTCGGTTCGGGTGAGGTCCGGTCGGCCCCCTCGGCTCAGCTCGCCGGGAGGATGCGATCCCAGGTGATGGGCAGCTCGGCGAAGCCGTCGATGAGGTTGGAGTTCACGCGGGGGAAGTCGTCGGGGTCGCCGTCGACCCGCAGGCCCTCGAACCGGGTGAGGATCTGCTCGAACATGATCCGGGCCTCGAGCCGGGCCAGGTTGGCGCCCAGGCAGAAGTGGGGCCCGCCCGCACCGAAGGCCACGTGGTCGTTGGGGTCACGGGTGATGTCGAGCCCGTCGGCATCGGCGAAGGCCCGCTCGTCACGGTTGGCCGAGGCGTAGATCATCAGCACCCGCTCCCCCGCCGAGATCTGGCGACCGCCCAGCTCGGTGTC
This sequence comes from Acidimicrobiales bacterium, assembly GCA_965279255.1. Taxonomy (GTDB): domain Bacteria; phylum Actinomycetota; class Acidimicrobiia; order Acidimicrobiales; family Acidimicrobilacustridaceae; genus CAMFLJ01. The sequence continues at coordinate 1,096,849 of OZ257146.1, read as the reverse complement.
GACCACCGGCGTGCGGGTGAAGTGGATCACCGGGGTGACGTAGCGCAGCAGCTCCTCGATGGCCGTGGGCAGCAGGTCGAAGTCCGACCGGAGCAGAGCCAGCTGGTCGGGGTGCTGGAGCAGGGCCAGGGTGCCGGTGGTGATCAGGTTCCGGGTGGTCTCGCTGCCGGCGTTCTGCAGCAGCATGAAGAACACCTCGATCTGGAACTTCGTGAGCTTCTCGCCGTCGACCTCGGCCGCCAGCAGGATGCTCATGAGGTCGTCGCGGGGCTCGGCCTCGCGCTCGGAGGCCAGGCCGTCGGCGTACATGAACATCTCGGTCATGGCCTGGGCCCGCTGCTCGGGGGTGACGTCGGGGTCGAAGCCGAAGGTGAGCTCGGTCCAGTCGAAGACCTGCTTGCGGTCGTCCTCGGGCACCCCGACCATGTCGGCGATCACGTGCAGCGGCAGCCACAGGGCCAGGTCGTGGACGAGGTCGCAGCCGTCACGGTCGGCCAGGCCGTCGATGATGGAGTCGGTGCGCTCCCGCAGGCGGTCGGAGAGGTCGGCCACCCGACGGGGCGTGAACCCCTTGTTGATCAGCTTGCGGAGCTTGATGTGGTCGGGGGCGTCCTTGCTGATGAGCAGCTCGGTGTTGCCGCCGCCGTCGCCGCCCGGGGCCATGGTGCCGTCGTCGAGGAACGGGTCGGGGGCGTTGCGGAAGGTGGCGGCGTCGCGCGACACCCGCTGGACGTCGTCGTACCGGGTGACGGCCCAGTAGCCGCTCGGGTAGTTCGGGTGGTCGATGTGGGCCACCGGATCGTTGTCCCGGAGCCACCGGTAGTACTCGTAGGGCACGCCCTTGTCGTAGGTGCGCGGGTCGTGCAGGGCGGGTGCGTCGACTGTCGTGTCGCTCATGGTGGTCTCCCCCTCGATCGTCAGCCGGCTCAGGCGTCGTCGCCCAGCATGGCACTGAGCTTCTCGGTCGTCTCGATCCACTCCTCGACCATCTCGAGCACGAGGTCGCGGCTGGGCCTGACCTTGTTCATGCGCCCGACGATCTGGCCCACCGGGAAGCCGATGAGGTCCTTGGCGTGGGCCCGCTGGGTGCGCCGGCCGGCCTCGTTGTGGAGGATGCCCTGGAGCGGCATGGGCAGGGTGCCGGGCGACTCGGGGCTCTCCCACGCCTCGGTCCAGGCCGTGCGCAGCTGCCGGGCGGGCTTGCCGGTCATGGCCTTCGAGCGGACGGTGTCGCGGGAGGTGGCGGCGAGCATGTTCTCGAGGGCCTCGGGGTTGGTGTCGGCCTCGGTGACGGTGAGCCACATCGAGCCGGTCCAGACGCCCTGGGCGCCGAGGGCCAGGGCCGCGGCCATCTGGCGGCCGGTGGCGATGCCGCCGGCGGCGAGCACGGGGACGTCGGGGCCCACCGCGTCGACGACCTCGGGCACCAGCACCATGGTGGAGATCTCGCCGCAGTGGCCGCCGGCCTCGGTGCCCTGGGCGACGATCACGTCGACGCCGATGGCGACCTGGCGCTCGGCGTGGACCTTCGAGCCGGCGAGGCCGCCGACCAGCAGGCCGGCCGCGTGGGCCCGCTCGACGACGTACTGCGGGGGCGGGCCGAGGGCGTTGACGATCATCTTCACGTTCGGATGGGCCAGGCAGACCTCGACCTGGTTCGGGCCCATCTCGTCGACGCCGAGGCCGGCGGCGGCCACCGGGGCGTGCTCGTCGGCCTCGTCGGGCAGGTGGGGCACGTCGTAGCGGGCGAGCAGCTCCTCGACGAACTGACGGTGCTCGTCGGGGATCATGGCGTCGAGGTTGGCGAAGCTGGCCTCGTCGCCGCCGCCCTTGCCGATGTAGTTCACCGGCATGGCGAAGTCGACGCCGTAGGGCTTGCCCCCGACGTGCTCGTCGATCCAGTTGAGCTCGATCTCGAGGCGCTCGGGCCCGTAGGCGAGCGCGCCGAGGACGCCGAAGCCACCGGCGTTGGTGACCGCGGCCACGACGTCGCGGCAGTGGCTGAAGGCGAAGATCGGGAACTCGATGCCGAGCTTCTCTGCGATGGGTGTGCTCATCAGTGCCCCCTGGGTGCACGGGTGCCGCCGTCGGTTCGACCCGACATGCGACACAAGATTCGGTGATCCGGTCGGCAATGTAACACGTTGTCGATCGACTGGCACCGCACCGGCACCGGCTCGAGTGTGGGCGGGCCGACGAGACACGAAGGCTCCCGCTGTGTCGCGTGGCACGCGGCCGCGTAGATTGTCGGCGCCACGAACGCCGTGGCACGCCGTCGCCCAGGGGGACCGATGAGGACCAAGGCCGCAGTGCTCTACGCACCGCACACCGAGTACGTGATCGAGGAGATCGAGCTCGATCCGCCCAAGGCCAACGAGGTCCTGGTGAAGTTCACCGCCAGCGGCATGTGCCACTCCGACGAGCACATGGTCACCGGCGACATGGCCATGGACCCCGCCATCGTCGAGATGCTCGGCTGGCAGCAGTACCCCATCATCCTGGGCCACGAGGGCGCCGGCGTGGTGGTCGAGGTCGGCCCGGGCGTCACCGAGGTCGCGGTCGGCGACCACATCGTCACCTCCTTCATCCCCTCCTGTGGCCGGTGCCCGTCGTGCGCCAGCGGCAAGCAGAACCTCTGCGACAACGGCGCCCACCTCCTGTCGGGCCACCAGGCCGACGGCACGAGCCGCCACCACACCCTCGACGGCCACGACATCGCCACCATGTGCTGCCTCGGCACCTTCGCCGAGCACTCGGTGATGAACCTCAACTCGATCGTGAAGATCGAGCCCGACCTGCCCCTCGACAAGGCCTGCCTCGTCGGCTGCGGCGTCACCACCGGCTGGGGCTCGGCCACCTATGCGGCCGACGTCGCCCCCGGCGAGACCGTCGTCGTCATCGGCAACGGTGGCGTCGGCATGAACGCCGTGCAGGGCGCCCACCTCGCCGGTGCCCGCTACGTCATCGCCCTCGACCCGGTCGAGTTCAAGCGCGAGCAGGCCCAGACCTTCGGCGCCACCCACACCGCCGCCAGCCTCGAGGAGTGCCAGGCGCTGGTGGGCGAGCTGACCTGGGGCCGTCAGGCCGACAAGGTCATCGTCACCGTCGGCGAGGGCAAGGGCGCCGACGTCGGCGGCTACATGAGCATGGTCTCCAAGGGCGGCACGATGGTGTTCACCTCGGTGGCCAACATGGCCGACAACGACGTGACCCTGAACCTGTTCGACTTCGCCATGCAGCAGAAGAAGCTGGTGGGCACGATCTTCGGCTCGGCCAACCCCCGCTACGACATCCCCCGCCTGCTGGGGATGTACCGCTCGGGCCAGCTCAAGCTCGACGAGCTCATCACCCGCACCTACACCCTGGAGGAGATCAACCAGGGCTACCAGGACATGCGGGACGGCAAGAACATCCGCGGCGTCATCATCTACGGGGACTGAGACCATGGCCGATCGAGCCCACATCGTGTCGGTCTGCGACCGCTACGTGCAGCACGTGTCAGACCAGGACACCGACGCCATCCTCGAGCTCTTCGCCGACGACTGCTGGATCGAGGATCCCATCGGCTCGGAGAAGAAGGTCGGCAAGGCCGCCCTCCGGGAGTTCTACGACGGCATCAAGGCGCTGCCCGTCACCCCGGTCATGACCCGCGAGGGCATGGGCCCGGTGTGCGTCACCGCCAACGAGGCCGCCTTCCAGTTCCGCATCGACATCGACCTGGGCGAGACCAAGATCGCCATGACGTCCACCGACGCCATGGTGTTCGACGAGGCCGGCAGGATCGTCTCGATGCGGGCCTACGCCGACGGCGAGGCCACCCCCGACGCCTGATCGCAGCTCACGCCCGCCCCCTCAGCGCACGTGGCGCTGCAGCGGGGCGGCGTGGCACGCGCAGTCGGTCGTGGCGTCGCACGGCCCGCGACGGCCCACCGGGGCCAGGCGGTCCGGATAGGCCACCCCGGCCTCGACCCGGCCGATGAACAGGCAGCCGCACTCGTCGCACGCCCAGCCGTCGCGGCTGACCGGCACCAGGTGCACGCCGGCGATGCCGAACGCGGCGGCGACCGCGGCCTCGTCGCGCGCCCATCGGCCCGGCACCGACCCGTCGGGCACCTCGGGCTCCGACGGCCTCGCCGCCGCCGCCTCGGCCAGCACCACCCCGAGGGTGGCGAGGGCGATCAGGTCGAGCAGCGCCGCCGCATCGGTGGCGTCGGGGAAGCGGCCCGAGACGGCGGTGGCGTCGAGGTGCAGCAGCGCCTCGTGCACCCCGAGCACCAGCGCGCCCTGGCCCGGCGGGCGGCGGGTGTGCCACAGCCGTCCGGCGGCGCCCTGCTCGGCCCGCTCGGCCACCGCGGCCAGCGCCGCCTCCGGGGTCACGAAGCCGCCGCTCAGCACGAAGGTGTGGATGACCGACATGTTCACCAGCCGCCGCCAGTGGGTGGCGGCCGGAAGGGGCTCACGGGTGCGCTCGGCCGCCGGGCCCGGCAGCACGTGGTCGACGAGCAGTGACTCCAGGGTGATCCAGAGGGTGTGCACCGCCGTGTCGATGTCCTCCGACGGCATGGCCAGCTGGGCCGCCACGAAGGCCTGGCGCAGGGTGGCCTCGGCCACCGCGCGCGACTCGGGGTCGAAGGCGTCGGGCGACGCGGGCTCGAGGGCGGCCATGGGCCATTCTGGCGTGCGCCGGCCCGTGGGTGCGGGGTCCGGGGGGTAGCGTCGCCCCCGACCGCGAGGGGGACTCGGTGGTCGGCCGACCGATGGAGGGACCGACATGTTCGAACTGACCGGCAAAGTGGCGCTGGTGACCGGCGCCGGCCAGAACGTCGGGGCCGGCATCGCCCGGGTGCTCGCCGCCCAGGGCGCGACGGTCGTGGTCAACGACATCCGGGTCGAGCGCGCCGACGAGACCGTCGCCGCCATCCGGGCCGCCGGCGGCACCGCCACCTCGGTGGGCTTCGACGTGACCGACTACGACGACGTGGCCGCCGGCATCGGCCGGGCCGTGGCCGAGGTCGGGCCCATCGACATCCTCGTGAACAACGCCGGCAACGGCGGGGCCGAGGGCATGAAGCCCACCAAGTTCCGCGACTCCGACCCTGCGTCGTGGCGGGGCCCGATCGACGTCAACCTCTACGGAGTCATGAACTGCTCGCGGGTCGTGATCAACCCCATGGTCGAGAAGGGCTGGGGCCGCATCGTCACCATCGCCTCGGGCGCCGGCGTGGTTGGGCTCAACATCGGGGTGTCGCCCTACGGCGGCGGCAAGGGCGGCGCCATCGGCTTCATGCGCCACCTGGCCGTCGAGAACGCCAGGGCCGGCGTCACCGCCAACACGCTGGCCATCGGGCTCATGGAGCAGAAGGGCAACCGGGAGGTCACCGACGCCCTGGCCCGGCAGATCCCGACCGGGCGCACCGGCGTGCCCGAGGACATCGCCTACGCCGTCGCCTACCTCGCGTCGCCCGAGGCCGAGTGGGTCACCGGCCAGACCATGCACATCAACGGCGGCTCGGTCACCACCTGAGCCCTCCCCCGCCCGGCCGGGTCCCCGGGCTCAGGCTCAGGCTCGGGCTCAGAGGCGGCGGAACCAGGCCTCGGCCGACTGCAGCCGGCGCTCGAGCTGCTCGACCGTCGCCTCCGACACCTTCGACACCCCCGAGAGCCGGTTCAGCTCGGAGTTCACCTGGGCGTGGGTCATCCCCGTGACCCGCACGAGGTCGCGGGCCCAGTCGGCGTTCTCCTCCCGCAGGTGGGCCTTGTGCTCGCGACGGGTGCGGTGGTGGGTGCTCCCGGTGCCACCGGCCCCTGGGCGCGGTGGCGGGGCCAGGGTGATGGTGAGCTCGTCGTCCTCGTCGGAGGAGGAGTCGTCGGGCCAGTCGACCTCGTGGTCGTCGGTGACCCACTCCGGCTCGAAGGGATCGCCGAGAGCGACGGCCGAGAGCACCGAGAACAGCGAGAGCTGCTCCTCCTGGGGCAGGGTGCCGGGCAGCTCGTCGAGCTCGTCCATCCCCTCGCCCCGCTCGTCGTCGTCCTTGCGGCGCAGCGAATGCCGGCGCTGCTCGGCGATGCCGGCGGCGTAGCGGCGCAGCCGGGGGTCGTCGGGGATGAAGAAGAACGCCTTCTGGCTGCGCAGGCCGCGGGTCCAGCGCACGAGGCGGCCGGTGGCCTGGCGGAAGAACAGCTCGGTCACGGTGTTGGTGGCGAACACGCCGACCCGCAGCCTTGGGATGTCGACGCCCTCCGACACCATGCGCACGGCGACGATCCAGGGCTGCTCGCCCTCGGCGAAGTGCTCGATGCGGGCCGAGGCGGTGGGGTCGTCGCTCACCACGAGGGTGGCGTGCACCCCGTGGCGTCGGCGGAGCAGCTCGACGATGCCCCGGGCGTGCTCCTGGTCCATGGCGATGACCAGGCCACCGGCGTGGGGCTGCACGGCCCGGATGGCCTGGAGCTGCACGTGGGCCTGGTCGAGCACCGCCGGCAGCCACTCGCCCGACAGCGACAGGGCGGTGCGCAGCCGCTGACCCGACCGGGCGTGGTCGAGGGCGTCATCGAAGGTGTGGGCGTACTGGGTGCCGTCGGGGCCGACCCATTCCATGTGGCCGTCGATGCGGGGGAAGTAGACGGGCCGGACCACGCCACCGTCGCGGAGGGCGTCGCCGTAGCCGTACTCGTAGTCGGAGTGGGCCTCGCCGAGGCCGTCGTAGTCGATGAAGGGGATGGCGGCGGTGTCGGAGCGGAACGGCGTGCCGGAGATGGCCAGGCGCCGGGCGGCGGGCTCGAAGGCCTCCCGCACGCTGTCGCCCCAGGCCCGTTCCTCGCCCGCATGGTGGAGCTCGTCGAAGATCACGAACGCCTCGTGGGCGATGCCCCGCAGGGCCCGGGCCTGCATGGCGACCTGCTGGTAGGTGACGATGATGCCGTGCATGTCCTCGGGCAGGGTGCCGTCGCGGGGCGACCACTGGGGCTCGAGGTGGAGGTCGAAGCGGCCGGCGGCCCTGGCCCACTGGTGCTTGAGGTGCTGGGTGGGGGCCACCACCACGACCCGCCGCTCGGGGTGGGCCACCAGGTCCTGCACCGCCGCCGTCAACGCGAAGGTGGTCTTCCCGGCGCCGGGCGTGGCCACGGCGAGGAAGTCGGGCCGCTCGGAGGCGGCGAAGCGCTCGAGGGCCTCTTTCTGCCAGGGCCGGAGGCGGACGGAACGCGACATCGCAGGACGGACACTGTACCGACCCGATCGCCCCTCCCCGGCCACCCTCTCGCGAGGCCGGCAGGTCGGTCAGTAGACGACGACGGTGGTGCCGATGGGGGCCAGGTCGCTCGACCAGAGCCAGTCGATGGCGGGGTCGGGCACCCGCACGCAGCCGTGGCTGGCCGGATCGGCGATCACCGGAGGGCCGCCGTGCACGGCGATGCCCCGGTTGAAGTACTTCGGCCGGTAGAGCGAGCCGTTGGGGCCCGGGTCCCAGCCGTTGACCTGGCGGAAGGTGGTGAAGGTGCCGGGCGGCGTCGGGGTCGAGGCCTTGCCCGATGTGGCGTTGATCGCCACCGCTCCCCCGTTGCCGTCGACGACCACCAGGACCTGGTCGGCCAGGCTGACCTCGAGGTGGCGCTCGGTGCCCTGGGTGGGCTCGACCCTGGTGGCCGTCGCCAGCGCCGCCACGGTGGCTGGCCCGGCCACGCCGTCGCGACCGAGGGCGTGCTGCTTCTGGAACGCCATCACGGCGTGGGAGGTCGAGGTGTCGTAGGTGCCGGTGAACGCCGGCAGGAAGTAGCCGAGGGAGTACAGCCGGGCCTGGAGCGCCTCGACCTGCGGGCCGCTGTCGCCGGGCCGGGTGGGCTCGCTCGGGCCTGCGCTCGGCGGTGCGGTGGTGGTCGTGGTCGGCGCCAGGGTGGTGGGGGCCGCGGTCGTGGGCGCCACCGAGGTCGCCGTCGTGGCGGGCGCGGCGTCGCCGCCGGCGCCCTGGTCGCCACCCGAGGCGCACGCCACCACGCCGCCCAGGCCCAGCACGGCCACGCCGGCGGCGAGGACCAGAGCGATCCGCACCCGGGGGTGGCGACGGGGTGCGGAGCCGACGGTCATCACGCTCAGTGTCGCAGAGGCCACCGTCGGGCGGCCATCGCGCCGCCACCGCGGCGGGCGCCGGTCGGCCTACCGTGCAGGGGTGGACACCGACACCACCACCGTCACGACCCTCATCGGCCCGAACGGCACCGCCCCCGGCATGAGCTTCGTCGAGCAGCAGCAGAAGCCGGTCGACGACTCCCAGATCGGCCGGGGCGCCGGAGCCCCATTGGCCGTCGGCGCCCTGATCCTGCTGGTGGTGTTCACCTTCGTGCTGCTGAAGGCCCGTCGGGCCCGCAGCGCCGGTCAGGGCTGAGCCGCCGGGAAGGCTCTGTTCAGGAGCGACCAGGCTCCCGAACGGCGAACGTCAGCAGCCCCAGCACCACGGCCACGACGGCCGCCGAGGTGAGGCCCACGGCCGAGATGCCGCCGGCGTCGTAGAGGGTGGCGCCCACCGCGTCGGCCACCCCGCGCATGGCGGTGCCGGCCGCCAGCATGAAGGTGAACATGGTGCCGCGGGCCGCGGTGTCGAGCTCGGCCACCAGCGGGAACGCCGACACCAGGGCGTACTCGAACCCGAGCGTGCCCACCGACACCACGGCGATGCCGACGGCGGCGTGGGAGCCGACCAGGCCGAGCGAGGCCATCGCCGGCATCATCACCAGCGCCCCCAGCACCATGCTGCGGCGCTTGCCGACCCGGTCGGTGAGGCGCGACGACCCGAGCGAGCCGATGAGCTCGGCGATGCCGATGAACAGGACGGCGACGCCGATGCGGGCGGTGGAGAAGCCGAAGGCGTCCTCGAACCACACGCCCTCGACCACCACGACGAGCTGCACGGCCCCCATGAGCAGGGCCACGGCGGCGAGGGTGAGCACGGTGCGGGCCGGGAGCTTCCACCACGCCGTGCCCGGCTCGGCGACCGGCGCGTCGGCCACCGCCGCCAGGGCGGTGGGCGCCACGGGACCGCCGACGGCCTCGTCGAGGAGGGCGTCGGGGTGCAGGGCCCCGCGAGGGCTGCCCGGTGCGCGGGGGATGCGGCGCCACACGCCGATGGCCGGCACGACGCAGAGCGCCGCGATCACCAGGTAGCCCGTCCGCCAGCCGAAGCGGTCGACCACGACGCCGAGCACCGGGATGCCGAGGAGCAACGCCATGGCCCACGAGGTCTCCACCAGGCCGGTCACCTCGGACCGGCGGCGGAACGGCACCCGGTCGGCGATCCACGAGGTGGTGGCGGCGTCGAAGCTGACCTTGGAGAGCTGCACCACCACCATGGCCACGGCGAAGACCACCACGCCCGGGGCGCCGGCGGCGAGCAGGGCGCCGGTGGTGACGAGGGACAGCCCCACGCCCATGGCGGTGCGGGCGCCCTTGCGGTCGGCGGCACGGCCGACGGCCGGGGCGGCCAGACCCGCGAACTCCCCGGCGCTGAGGGCGACGCCCATGACGCCGACGGAGGTGCCCAGCCCGCCGGCGATCACCCCGAGGAACGGCGCCGGGTAGCGCAGGAGCAGGTTCGACGAGAAGCGCCCACCGATCAGCAGCGGCAGGTGGCGGCGGACCTCGGGATCGTGGTCGGCGGCGAGCAGGCGGGGTCGGGCCACCTCGGCTCAGTTGCCCGACGGGTCGAGGGGGTACAGCGAGAGCCAGGCGGTGGTGCCGCCCTGGCGGCGCAGGACGCGCTCCCACAGCCCCTCCGGATCGGCCGACCACAGGTCGGCGGGCTGCGGGTCGGCGACGACCCACGCCTCCTCCCCCAGCTCGCCCTCCAGCTGCCCGGGGCCCCATCCGGCGTAGCCCACGAACACCCGCAGGGAGTCGATGCCGTGGACCTCGGTGGGGTCACGGGTCAGGTCGACGGTGGCCAGCGGGCCGACGGTGTCGAGGGCGGTGAGCACCGGGGCCCACGGGCTCTCGTCGTCGCCGGAGCCGGGGTCGACCGGATCGAGGCCCTCGATCGGGATGCCCGGCGCGATCCGACCGAGGCCGATGGCGCCGGCCTGCTCGACCGGCCCACCGACGAACACCACGTTCGGCGAGGCGGCGAGGTCGTCCCAGCCCGGCAGCGACTCGTCTAGGGCCACGTCGGTCGGTCGGTTGATGACCACGCCGAGGGCGCCCGAGTCACCGTGGTCGAGCAGGAACACCACCGAGCGGTGGAAGTTGGGGTCGCCGATGACCGGCGTGGCCACCAGGAGGCGGCCGGCGAGGGGGTCGGACGTCATCGGTCGCCGATGATGGCACGACCGGCCGCCGGGCACGCGACCCGGCCGGGCCGCGCCGTGCCGGTCAGTGCTGGCAGTCGGCGCCGTGCTCGTGGTCGTGGGCGGCCTCGGACTCGGCGATCTCGCGACGCACCTCGTCCATGTCGAGGGCGGCGACCTGGGAGACGATGTCCTCGAGGGCGTCCTCGGGGAGGGCGCCGGGCTGGCTGTAGAGCACGATCGAGTCGCGCACGGCCATCAGGGTCGGGATCGACTGGATGCGGAAGGAGGCGGCCAGCTCGGGCTCGGCCTCGGTGTCGACCTTGCCGAACACGATGCCGGGATGGCTCTCGGAGACCTTCTCGTAGACGGGGGCGAAGGCGCGGCACGGACCGCACCACGAGGCCCAGAAGTCGATGAGGACGATGTCGTTGTCCTCGATGGTCTGCTCGAAGATCTCTTTGGTGAGGGCCTGGGTCGCCATGGCCGTGTCCTTCCGCGGTCGGAGAGAGGGGGTCAGGGACCCGGACGGGTACCCCTGCGGGTATCAGTAACGGGTGAGTGGCACCCGGTATTCCAGCCGGGTCAGCGCCGCAGCATGGCGAGCAGCCGGAGCACCTCGAGGTAGATCCAGACCATGGTGACGGTGACGCCGAGCGCACCGGTCCACTCCATGTACCGCGGGGCGCCGGCGGCCGAGGCCCGCTCGATGAAGGCGAAGTCGATGCCCAGGTTGAGCGAGGCGACGATCAGGATCACGACGGTGATGCCGATGCCGAGCGCCGACGGCTGGTTCCAGAAGGCGATGTCGGCCCCGAAGAGGGTGGCCAGCCAGGTGACGAGGTACATCACCATGATGCCGAGGGTGGCGGCGACCACGACCGTCACGTAGCGCTTGGTGACCTTGATGATGCGGGTCACGTAGAGGAACAGCATCACGAAGAAGATGGCGAAGGTCGCCAGCACCGCCTGCACGACGATGCCGTCGTAGCTCTGGTTGTAGACGGCGGAGATCGCCCCGAGGGCAACGCCGTAGCAGAGGGCGTAGGCCGGCGCGAGGAACGGGGCGAGGCGGGGCTTGAAGATCGCCAGGATCGCCAGGCCGAAGCCGACGAGGGCGGCGATGAACAGCCAGCCGGGGATCGACGTGGTGTTCTCGAGCACGGCGTTGGGCGTGCCCTCGGGCACGACCTGGTTGCCGACCACCCACACCGAGGTCTGCACGACCCGCGTCCAGCCGAAGGCACCGGAGGCGAGGATGAGGGCGAACAGCACGCAGGTGGCGGTCATGGTGCCGCCGACCGTCATGCGCTTCTCGCCGGCCGCGAGCGGCGTGGCGGGGGGCGGCGGCGGAATCGCACCAGCCGCGGCGGCCGAGGTCTGGACCTCGGTCTCGGGCGGGATGTGGAAGCGGTCGGCCGTGAGGACCGGGTTGGCCATTGTTCGTCCTTTGGGTGGAGCCCCGATGCGTGGCGCCGAGATGGCGACCGGGCCTCAGTCTAGGAATCGCCGGGCGGTCTCCGGCGTCGCCACGCCAACCGGGCCCGGTCGATCACCCCGGGCCGGGCGTCGGGCACCGCCGTCATGTGGGTGTCGACCACCGGGTGGCGGTCGATGTAGGTCGAGCCCACGGCCTGGATCACCGCCGCCGCCGGCAGGGCGAGGATCGCCCCCACCGGCCCGATGAGTCCGGCCCCGGCGATCACCGTGCCGAAGGCCACCGCCGGGTGCAGGGCCATCGTGCGGGCCGTGATGCGGGGGGCGAAGAGGTAGTTCTCGACCTGCTGGTAGGCGACGACGAACGCCAGCACCCACACGGCGTCGGCGGGGCTGCTGGCCAGGGCGATGAGCACCGGGAGCACGCCCGCCATGTAGGTGCCCACGACAGGGATGAACTGCGAGGTCAGCCCCACCCACGCCGCCAGCGCGATGGCGTACTTCACCCCGATGATCTCGAAGGCCGCCCAGTGGAACAGCCCCGACAGGATGGCCAGGAGGCCACGGCTGTAGATGTAGCCGCCCGTCTTCTGGATGGCGATCTCCCACGTGTCGAGCACCACCCGTTGGCGCTTCGGGCGCAGGAACGAGCACACGACCCGGCGGAAGCGGGGGCCGTCGGCCACCAGGTAGAAGACGAACAGGGCGATGGTGAAGATCCGGAACACCACGCCGACGGCGCTGAAGCTCACGCCGACGGCGTTGCCCGCCGCCTGGGAGAGGAACGTGCGGAACGGGCCGTTGGTGTCGTTGAGCTGCTGGTTGAGCGTGTCGCTCGAGAGGTTCAGGTCGAACGTGCGGTTGAGCCAGCCCTCGGCGTCCTCGATGTAGCCGGGCGCGTTGTCGACCAGCTTCTGGGTCTCGTCGAACACCACCTTGCCGATGGCGAACACGAACACGGCAGTGAGCAGCAGGAACACGAGGAACACCACGGCGGTGGCCGTGCCCCGGCGCCAGCCCCGCCGGGCCAGCATGTTCACCGCCGGCTCGAGGGCGAACGACAGGAACAGCGCGATCAACAGGGTGATGAGCAGGTCGCGCAGCTGCCCGAGCAGCCACGAGCCCACGGCCAAAGCCACCACTCCCCCGAAGAACCACAGCATCGCCCGGGGGATCCACGGGGGCATGGCCTCGGGTGGGCCCAGCCAGCCGCCGCCGTCGGGCGCGACCGCGGTGATGTCGGTGGCGGCGACCTCGGGCCCGGGCGCGGCCGACGGGGCGTCGGGGCCCGGGGGTGCGGCGTCGGGGTCGGAGGGCGGCTCGTCGGCCATCGCCCGACCGTGCCACGCCCGGGGCGGCCCGTCGTGGATGGTGCCGCTCAGCCCGGAGGCACGGGCGCCAGGACCTCGATGCGGCCGTCGACCTCGCGGACCGCGAAGGTGGCCACGTCGCCCTTCGGGTCGCGCCGGCCGTTCATCGCCACCTTCGAGCCGTGGCCGTCGGTGTCGAAGCGCCAGAAGTGGCTCAGGCAGACCAGCTCCTCGCCGTCGACCACGCCGGCCCCGGCCAGGTGCGACCACTGGTGCGGGCACCGGGCATCGCAGGCGGACAGGGCCCCCGAGGCCGTGCGCCACACCACGATCTCCTCGCCGCCGACCTCGACCGAGGTCGCCGAGGCCGAGGCCACGTCGTCGCTCGCCAGCACCTCGGTCCACCGCACGGAACCACGCTATGCGATGCCGGAATGCCATTTCGTCCGGGCCGCCACGGTGCCCCTACGATCGACCCCCGTGGACCCCTTCGCCGACCTGTTCGCCGCCAACGCCGAGTACGCCTCCGGGTTCGCTCTCGGTGAGCTGGTCGCTCCCCCGAGGCGTCACGTCGCCGTGATCACGTGCATGGACGCCCGGATCGACCCGCTGGCGATCTTCGGCCTCTCTCCCGGCGACGCCCACGTGCTGCGCAACGCCGGGGCCCGCGTCACCGACGACGTGCTGCGCTCGCTCGTGAAGTCGGTCAACCAGCTCGAGGTCACCCGGGTCGTCGTGATGCACCACAACGACTGCGGCGCCGCCAAGATCAAGCTCCCGGTGCTGCGGGAGAAGGTCATCGAGGCCACGGGCCACGACCCGGCCGACGTCGACTTCCACCTCATCGCCGACGAGGACGAGGCGCTGCAGGTCGACATCGAGGCCGTCCAGCACTGCCCGTACCTCCCGGCCGGCACCGAGGTCGTGGGCCTGCTCTACGACGTCACCACGGGCGTGGCCACGCCCAAGCTCTCCGCCGTCGTCGGCTGAGCCGCCGGGCTCCACCGCCCGCCGCGGCGCCCGTGGGGCACCGCCGCGGCGATGGCGACCGGATCAGACGTCGAGGAAGCGGGTGACGGCCACGCCGGCACCGATGGTGCCCACCAGGGCCCCCACCACGCCGAGCAGCGCGTAGATGCCGAACAGGCCGGCACCGCTGACGGTGAAGCCGCTGACCAGCGGGATCTCGTTGGCCTTCGGCAGCCAGCCCTCGAAGAACGGCTTGAAGATGGCGAGGCTGATGATGGCGACCAGCGCACCCAGCAGGCCCTGGACCAGGCCCTCCAGCATGAACGGCACGCGGATGAACCAGTTGGTGGCGCCGACCAGCTTCATCACCTCGATCTCCCGCCGGCGGGCGAACATCGCCATCCGGATGGTGTTGAGGATGAGCATGCCGGCCGCCCCGAGCAGCACCGCGGCCACCACGAAGATGCCGAGGGTGAGCGCGCTGGAGAGGTCCTGGATGAGCTGGATGGTCTTCGAGGCCAGGATGACGTTCTTCACCCCGGCCGCGTCGCGGAAGCTGTTGGCCAGGGATTCGACGCTGTCGGCGTCCTTGTTGACCGGTTCGACGCGGTACGAGGGTGGAAGGTCCTCGGGTCTGACGCTGTCGACCATCTCGGGCGAGTCGGCGAAGAGCCGCTTGAACTCCTCGTAGGACGCCTGCTGGTCGAAGAACTTGACGTTGGCGACCTCGGGGCTCTCGTCGAGGGCCTGGCCCACCGAGTCGATCTGCTCGGTGGTGGCGTCGGTGCGGAGGTAGACGACGAACTCGATGCCGCCCTGCCAGCGGGCGGTGGCGTTCTCGATGCCGGTGCGCAGCATCAGCGAGCCGCCGACGAGGGCGAGCGAGACGGCCACGGTGAGCACCGAGGCCAACGTGATCGAGATGTTGCGTCCGAGGTTGGAGGTCGTCTCGCGGACGACGTAATCGACCTTGATCGGCATGTCAGTCCCTACTCGTAGACGCCGCGGGCCTGGTCGCGGACGATGGAGCCGCGGTCGAGCTCGATCACCCGGCGCCGCATCGTGTCGACGATGCCGCGGTCGTGGGTGGCCATCACCACGGTGGTACCGGTCTTGTTGATGCGGTCGAGGAGCCGCATGATGCCGACCGAGGTGGCGGGGTCGAGGTTGCCGGTGGGCTCGTCGGCCAGCAGGATCAGCGGCCGGTTCACGAAGGCCCGGGCCACCGACACGCGCTGCTGCTCGCCACCGGAGAGCTCGTCGGGGAAGTTGGCGGCCTTGTGGCCGAGCCCGACGAGGTCGAGGATCGCCGGCACCTGCGTCTGCACGACGCTGCGGGGCCGGCCGATCACCTCGAGGGCGAAGGCCACGTTCTCGAACACCGTCTTGGTCGGCAGGAGCTTGAAGTCCTGGAAGACGCAGCCGATGTTGCGGCGCAGGAAGGGGACCTTCCAGCTCGAGAGCTCGCCGATGTCCTTGCCGGCCACGTAGATGTGACCGGCCTCGGGCGACTCCTCCTTGTTCAGGAGGCGGATGAACGTGCTCTTGCCCGAGCCCGACGCGCCGACCAGGAAGACGAACTCGCCCTTGGCGATCTCGACGCTGGCGTCACGCAGGGCGACGGTGGAGTTCTTGTAGGTCTTGGTGACGTTCTGGAGCGTGATCATGGTGAAGGGGGGCGCGACACGATGCCGGAGACAGCCGCGACACCGACGAGGGTAGACCGGCTCCCTGCGCGATTGGTGCCACTTCCCCGATGCCGGTGGTCACCCGGCCAGGGCCCGGTTCAGTCGTCGTCGGCCTCGTTGAGGGCGTCGGCCAGCTCCCGATCGATGGTCCACTGCTCCGGCGGCAGGTGGTGCTCCCGGGCCCAGGCCACGGTCAGCGGGTCGCTCCCGGCGACGGCCAGCAGGTCGGCGCCCAGCTCCGGGTGCAGGAGGTAGAGGCCGACCCGGCGGGTGAACCCGGTCGTGAGGGTCCAGTGGCGGATCGTGGCCTCGTCGTGGCCCACGACCCCACCGGCGAGGGTCGCCACCACCCGGCCGTAGGTGCGCAGGTGGGCGTCGAGCTTGCCGACGTCGTGCAGGAGCGCGGCCGCCAGCACCGGTCGGGTGGCCTTGTCACCGAGGGACCGCTCGACCCGGCGGGCGACGCCGGCGGAGTGACGCCGGTCGGGGCCGGACATGCGCCGCCAGAGCTCGAGCTCACCGGGCAGCAGCTGCGCCTCGGCCCACTCGCGGTCGACCGCGCGCGGCCCACCGGGGCGGAGGCTGCCGCAGAAGCGGGTGACGAGATGGACGGTACGGGCCATCGAGGTCCGAGGGCCCGGCTAGCCGGCGTGCTCGATGCAGAACCGGGTGGCCGGCATGACCTCGAGGCGGGCGTCGCCGATGGGCTGACCGCAGACCTCGCAGGTGCCGTAGGTGCCCTCGTCGAGGCGGGTCAGCGCCTTCTCGACGTCGTCGAGCTGGTCGCGCAGCTGGGCGGCCAGGGCCTGGGCCTCGCCCTGCTCGGCGCTCACCTGGGCGGTGTCGGCGAAGTTGTCGTCAACGATGCCCGTCTCGCCCTCCACCCCCAGGTCGTGGAGCTGGGAGTCGAGCTGCTCGCGCTGGGCGTCGAGGACCTCCCGCAGCTCCACGGGATCGGTGGAGGTTGCCTCGAAGGTGTCGTCGGGCGCGGGGAAACCGGCGTCGGTCATGGCTCCGAGGCTAACCCCGCGCCGCCTTGGCGCGGGGGTGCGCGGCGTCGTACACGGCGAAGAGCCGCTCGTTGGAGACCAGCGTGTACACCTGGGTTGTGCTGATGGAGGCGTGGCCGAGCAGCTCCTGCACGGCCCGGATGTCGGCGCCGTGGTCGAGCATGTGGGTGGCGCACGAGTGCCGCAGCACGTGGGGGGTGAGGCGGTCACCGAGCCCGGCGGCGTCGCCGTGGCGGCGCACCACCGCCCACGCCCCCTGGCGGCCCAGGCGACCACCCCGCTGGTTGAGGAACACGGCCTCGGCGTCGCCCCGGCGGGCCCACTGCTCGGGGGCCATGGCTCCGCGACCGGCATCGTCGAGCCAGGCGGCCAGGGCGATGCGGGCGAAGCGCCCGAGGGGCACGACCCGCTCCTTGGCCCCCTTGCCGAACAGGCGCACGAGGCTGCCATCGAGGTCGACGTCGCCGAGCGACAGGGCACAGACCTCGGAGATGCGGGCGCCGGTGCCGTAGAGCAGCTCCAGCAGGGCCCGGTCGCGTCGGGCCACGGGCTCGTCGCCGACGACCTGGTCGAGCAGCAGGCCCACCTCCGCCTCGGTGAGGGCCTTGGGCAGACCGCTCGGCACCCGGGGGGTCTCGACCTCGGCTCCCGGGTCGGCGGTGGCCAGGCCCTCCTCGGCCCGGAAGCGGTGCAAGGACCGGATGGCCACCAGCGCCCGCTTCACCGACGCCGGGGCCAGGCCCCGCTCCCGGAGCGCCCCGACGTAGGCGTCGATGTCGGTGCCGCGCACGTCGTCGAGGCCCAGGCCCCGCGCCGACAGCCAGGCCCAGTACCCCGTGAGGTCGCGCCGGTAGGCCGCGAGGGTGTTGGCCGAGCGGCCCTTCTCGGCCGCCAGCCAGGTGAGGTGCTCCTCGATGTCGAGGGGCAGCGGGGGCGCGACGGAGGCCCCGCCCTCCGGCTCGGTGCCGGGCTCAGCCACCGTCCGGGGCCCCGGCCACGCGGTTGGCGGCGAGGGTCAGCCCGATGATGGTCTTGGCGTCGAGGAGGCGGCGGTCGGCGATCATGGCGGGCACGTCGGCGAGGGCGATGCGCTCGATCGTCATGTGCTCCTCCTCCACCCCCTGGAGGTCGGTGGCGACCTCGGTGAGGTCGGTGGCGAGGAACACCCACGAGTGCTCGTCGCTGAAGCCGGCGGAGTTCACGAACTCGGCCAGCAGGTGGAGCTGACCGGCCCGGAGGCCGACCTCCTCGGCCAGCTCGCGCTCCGCGGTGATCTCCGGTGCCTCGCCGGCGACGTCGCGCTTGCCGGCCGGGATCTCGAGGAGGTGGTCGTCGAGGGCCGCCCGATACTGGCGCACGAGGGTGACGGTGCCGTCCGCGTGCAGCGGCACGACCGACACCGCCCCCGGGTGGTGGACGATGTCGCGCGTGAAGGTGGAGCCGTCGGGCGCCTCGAAGGTGGCCACGGCCGTGGTGATGACGTGGCCGCGGTGGACGACCTGCTCGCCGAGGCGGCGGAACCCCCCGCCGGCCGGGCCGGCGGCGGTCACGCCTGCGGCGAGACGGGCGCCGACGCGGTGTGCGGCACGCGGTCGACGTCGATGTCCGGGAGGTGCGGGTTGCGGCCCTCGGAGCGGGCCAGCGAGGCGGCGATGAACTCCCGGAACAGCGGGGCCGGGCGCTCGGGACGGCTCTTGAACTCCGGGTGGGCCTGGGTGCCGACCCAGAACGGGTGGCCCTCGAGCTCGATGAACTCGACCAGGCGGTCGTCGGGCGAGGTGCCCGAGCAGACGAAGCCGCTGCCCTCGAACCGGCCCCGGAACTTGGGGTTGAACTCGTAGCGGTGGCGGTGGCGCTCGGAGACGACCTCCTCGCCGTAGAGGCGGGCGACCTGCGAGCCGGGCTTGAGCTTGGCGACGTAGGCGCCCAGGCGCATGGTGCCGCCCATGTCGGTGACGCCGCGCTGGGTCTCCATCAGGTCGATCACCGGATACGGGGTCTGGGGGTCGAACTCGCTCGAGTGGGCACCGGTCATGCCCAGCGCGTTGCGGGCGAACTCGATGGTCATGACCTGCATGCCGAGGCAGAGGCCGAGGCACGGGATGTCGTGCTCCCGGGCGTAGGCGGCCGCCGCGATCTTGCCCTCGATGCCGCGCTCGCCGAACCCGCCGGGGATGACGATGCCGTCGAGGTCGTGGAGGCGGCCCTCGGCGAGGAGGCCCTCGACGTCCTCGGCCTGGATCCACTCGACCTCGACCTTGGCGGCGTGGAAGAACCCACCGTGCTTGAGCGACTCGACGACCGACAGGTAGGCGTCGGGCAGCGAGACGTACTTGCCGATGATGCCGATGCGCACCGGGGTGAGGGCGGTCTCGACCCGGTCGACGAGGATCTCCCACTCGGAGAGGTCGACGTCGAGGTCGGTCCAGCCGAAGAGCTTGCACACGACCTCGTCGAGGCCCTCGTCGTGCATGACGAGCGGCACCTCGTAGAGGTTGCGGGCGTCGGCGGCGTTGATGACGGCGTCGACCGGCACGTCGCAGAGGCCGGAGATCTTGCGCTTCAGCTCGGCCGAGATGGCGGCCTCGCTGCGGCACACGATGATGTCGGGCTGGATGCCCCGGCTGCGCAGCTCGGTGACCGAGTGCTGGGTGGGCTTGGTCTTCTGCTCGCCGGCCGGGCCGATGAACGGCACCAGGGTGACGTGCAGGTAGCAGACGTTGTCGCGCCCGACGTCGAGGCGGAACTGCCGGATGGCCTCGAGGAAGGGGAGGATCTCGATGTCACCGACGGTGCCGCCGATCTCGGTGATCACGACGTCGACGTCGTCGGCGGCCAGGCGGGTGATGCGGCGCTTGATCTCGTCGGTGATGTGGGGGATCACCTGGACGGTCTTGCCGAGGTAGTCGCCGCGGCGCTCGGCGGCGATGACGGCCGAGTAGATCGAGCCGGTCGTGGCGTTGGAGTCACGGCTGAGCGGCTCGTCGATGAAGCGCTCGTAGTGGCCGAGGTCGAGGTCGGTCTCGCCGCCGTCGTCGGTCACGAAGACCTCGCCGTGCTCGAACGGGTTCATCGTGCCCGGATCGACGTTGAGGTACGGGTCGAGCTTCTGCATGGTGACGCGCAGGCCACGGCTCTTCAGCAGTCGCCCGAGCGACGAGGCCGTGAGACCCTTCCCCAGCGAAGAGGCGACACCTCCGGTGACGAAGATGTGCTTGGTCATCGAGGGGACCTCCCGGCGGCAGTGTTCACGTCGGGATCACACCCTAGCCCCGGGCCGGACACCCGGCCGCGGACCATGGCGTGACATGGGACCGTTGCCACTCTGATGGAGGCGGGCTCGTGGCTCAGGACGAGCGGGAGGGCCGACCGGCGGCGGCGGCCTCGAGCAGCTCGCGGGCGTGGTCGCGAGCGGTTGCCGAGTCCGGGGTGCCCGACAGCATGCGGGCGAGCTCGGTGGTGCGCCCGTCGCCGTCGACGCGCTCGACCGTGGTGAGGGTGGTGTCGCCCTCCACCTGCTTGTCGACGACCACGTGGGCGTCGGCCCAGGCCGCCACCTGGGCGAGGTGGGTGACCACCAGCACCTGGTGGTCGTCGGCGATGGCCGCCAGCGAGCGGCCCACGGCGAGGGCCGCGGCGCCACCGATGCCGGCGTCGACCTCGTCGAACACGAGGACCGGTGGGCCCTCGGTGAGCACCAGGCGCAGGGCGAGCATCGCCCGGGCCAGCTCGCCGCCGGAGGCCACCTTGGCCAGCGGTTGCAACCCCATGCCGGGGTTGGCGGCGAAGCGGAACACGACGTCGTGGCCGGCCGCCCCGGCGACCTCGACCTCGAGCCGCGCCTTCGGGAGGGCCAGGTCCGGGAGCTGGGCCTCGACGGCCTCACCCAGGGGCCCGGCGGCGGCGGCCCGGGCGGACGCGACCTCGGCCTCGAGGCGGGTGAGCTCGGCCCGTGCGGCCTCGCGCTCGGCGTCGAGGGCGGCGGCGACGACGTCGCGCCCCTCGAGCTCGGCCAGGCGCTGCTCGGCCGCGTCGCGCCAGTCGATGACCTCCGAGAGCGACTCGCCGTACTTGCGGCGCAGCTCCTGGAGCAGCTGGCGGCGGGCCCCGACCTCGGCCTGGCGCTCGGGGTCACCCTCGATCACCTCGCCCCGGTGGCGCACCTCGGCCGCCAGGTCGGCGAGCTCGGCCGCGACCCCGTGGAGCCTGGCCGCGGCATCGGCGAACGGTGAGCGGCCGTCGATGGCGGCGAGGGCGACCGCCACCGCGTCGGCGGCGCTCCCCTCCCCCGTGAGCGCCTCCACCGCGGCCTCGGCGGCCTCGCGGTGGCCGGTGGCGTCGGCCAGGACCTCGGCCTCCTCCCTCAGGCGCTCGTCCTCGTCACCGTCGGTGAGGGCGGCGGCGGCCAGCTCGTCGACCTGGAAGCGCAGGAGGTCGATCTCGCGGGCCCGCTCGCGCTCGTCGCCGCCGAGCGCGCCGAGGCGCTCCTCGATGCCGGCGAGCTCCTTGCGGGCGGTGCGCAGCGGTTCGAGGTCGATGCCGCCGAAGCGGTCGAGGGCCCGCCGCTGCACCGCCGGCGTGAGCAGCGACTGGTGGTCGTGCTGGCCGTGGAGGTCGACGAGCGACGCGCCCCGCTCCCCCAGCTCGGCGAGGGTGGCGAGGTGACCGTCGACGTAGCCCCGCGACCGGCCCGAGGCGGGCACGACCCGGCGCAGCACGACCTCGTCGTCACCGATCACGAAGCGGCCCTCGATCACGGCCTCGGTGGCACCGGGCCGGACCATCCCCTGGTCGGCCTTGCCGCCGACCAGCAACTCGATGGCCGTGACCACGAGGGTCTTGCCGGCACCGGTCTCGCCGGTCACCGCGGTCATGCCGGGGCCGAGCACCAGCGCCAGCTCGGCGATGACGCCGAGGTCGCGGACGCGCAGCTCGGTCAGCACCGGACTACCGGTCCGCCAATCCGAACTTGGCCTTCAGGATGGCGTGGAAGTCGCGTGGGCCGAAGACCACGAGGCGGGCCACGTGACCCGCCGCCCGGCACCGCACGACGTCGCCCGGCTGGAGCTCCCCGAGGCCCCGGCCGTCGACGACGAGCGCGGCGGGCCGGTGGCCCGAGACGGTGAGGCAGATCTCGGCGTCGTCGTCGAGCACCAGGGTGCGGTCGAAGAGCATGTGGGGTGAGACCGGCGTGAGCAGCATGGCTCGCAGCGTGGGGTCGACGATGGGGCCCCGGGCCGAGAAGGCGTAGGCGGTCGAGCCGGTGGGGGTGGCCACGATGAGCCCGTCGGCCGCATAGGGCGTGAACCGGGTGCCGTCGAGGTCGACGTCGAGGCGCACGGTGTGACCCGATGCCGTCTTCTCGAGCACGGCCTCGTTGAGGGCCACGACGTGACCGTCGCCGTCGGCGATGGAGGCGGACGTGACGTCGATGGCCAGGAGCATGCGCTCCTCGACGGTGTGGTCGCCGGCGAGGAAGCGTTCGAGCGCCGCCCGGGCCCCCTCGGGCTCCACGTCGGTCAGGTACCCGAGCTGCCCGAAGTTCACGCCGATCACCGGGACGTCGTCCTCGGCGACCAGCGCGACGGTGCGCAGCATCGTGCCGTCGCCCCCCAGGCTCACGGCGACGTCGAGGCCGACGCTGAGGTCGCGCTCGAGCACGCCGAGGTCGGCCCGGCCCACCCGCTCGGCGTCGATCTCGGGCAGGCACACGGCGTGGCCCAGCCCGAGCAGCCAGTCGGCGAGGTCGACCGCGACGGCGGCGGCCTCGGGGCGGTCGTGGTGGACGACGAGGGCGATGCGCGCCATCAGGCCGGGGCCTCCGGGTCGGTGGCCGGCGGCGGTGCGATCTCGGCGACGACCGAGTCGAGGTGGTCGGTGAGCGCGGCACCGGACAGGGCGGCCCGCCCGGAGACGGGCTCGGTGCCCCCGGGGGCGCGCCCGACCACCACGAACTCCACGTTGCCGTCGGAACCGGTGATGGGCGACACCATTGCCCCCATGATGGTCGCTCCCCGCTCCGAGAGCGCGGTGCAGACCTCGTCGAGCACCCGGCGCCACACCACGGGGTCGGTGACGATGCCCCGGCCCTTGGCCACCTCGGCCCGGCCCGCCTCGAACTGGGGCTTCACCAGGAAGGCGTAGACCGCGCCCGGGCGGGCCGCCGCGAACACCGGTTGCAGCACGAGGGCGAGGGAGATGAACGACAGGTCGCCGACGATCACGTCGACCGGCTCACCAACCACGGCGAGGTCGAGGCTGCGCAGGTTGGTGCGCTCCACGTTGCGCACCCGGGGGTCGGCCCGCAGGCGCTCGTGGAGCTGGTTGTGTCCGACGTCGACGGCCACGACCTCGGCGGCCCCGTGCTGGAGGGCACAGTCGGTGAACCCGCCGGTGGAGGCACCGCAGTCGAGCACCCGGGCGTGGTCGAGGAACGGCCCCAGGTCGAAGTGCTCGACCGCGCCCTGCAGCTTGGCGCCCGCCCGGCTCACCCATCGGGGCGGCGGGCCGTGCACCACGATCGCCTCGCCCGGGCCGACCTGGCGGGCGGCCTTGGTGGCCGGTGCCCCGCCGACGGTCACCCGTCCGGCGGCGATGTCGGCCTGGGCCCGCTCGCGGCTCTCGGCCAGCCCTCGGCGCACCAGCTCGGCGTCGAGGCGCCGTCGGGTGCTCACGGCCTCACGGCCCGAGCACGTCGGCCACCAGCGTGGCCAGGTCGACCGCCGTCAGGTCGGCGGGCGGGTCGGTGGGGAGGTCGGCCGCGGTGGTGACGCCGCTCAGCACCAGCCCGAAGCGGTACCCCAGGGCGACGGCGAAGCGGCCGTCGGTGTCGGGCCGGTCACCCACCATCACGCCGTCGGCTCCGAGGCGCTCGCGCACCATCGCCGCCGCCGGTTCGTGGGGCTTGCCGGCGACCTCGGGTGTGGCCCCGGACGCGGTGGTGATCGAGGCGAGGATGGCGCCGCCCCCGGGCTTGATGCCGGTGTCCATCGGATAGGTGGCGTCGTCGTTGGTGGCGAGCAGCCGGGCCCCGGCGCGGACCGCGGCCGACGCGGTGTCCATGCGCTGGTAGTCGAAGGTCGGGTGGTAGCCCACGACCACGACGTCGAAGGGGCCGGTGGTGGCCTCGGGGGCACTGGCGTCGACGACCTCCACACCCCGGAGGGTGAGCTCCTCGACGATGCCGGGGCCTCCGCACACGAGCGCCCGCTCGCCCGGCTGCACGAGCCCGGCCGCCACCACCGCCGAGGTCACGATGTCGTCGCCGGGGTCGATGCCGTGGGCGGCCAGCCGATCGGCCACCTGTGAGCGCCGGCCGTAGGAGTTGTTGGTCACGAAGGCGACCCGCTCTCCCGCCGCGCGCAGCCGGGCGACGGCCTCCGCCGAGCCGGGGATGGCGGTCTTCCCCAGCCACACCACTCCGTCGAGGTCGAGCGCCCAGGCCATGGCCCGGAGTCTCGCACCTGTCCGTCACCGACCCCGCCACCCCGCCCCTCACGCGCACCGCTCGGACGAGACCGGTCGTCACCTCCGGTTCAGCGGGGCGTTTCCGGGGGATCTGCTAGGACTGTGCAGTGCCTCGCTTCGAGCCCTTCCGTGGGATCCGCTACGACGTCCACCATCTCGACCCGGCCCGGGTGACCGCCCCGCCGTACGACGTCATCAGCCCCGACGAGCGGGAGGCCCTCCTCGAGGAGGCCCCCCAGAACGTGGTCCGGATCGACCTGCCGTTGCCCGACCCGACCGACCCGATGTCCGATCCCTACGCCACGGCCGCGGCCCTGTTCCGCATGTGGCGTCACGAGAACCTGCTGGTCGACGACGACGAGCCCTCCTTCACCGTGTACCGCATGGAGGCCCCCGACGAGGACGGCGTCGTGCGCCACACCACCGGCGTGATCGGGGCCATGGAGCTGAGCCGGCCCGGCGAGGGCGGCATCCTCCCCCACGAGTTCACGACCCCGAAGGCCAAGAGCGACCGCCTCGACCTACTGCGCTCGACCGTCGCCAACCTGTCGCCGGTGTGGGGCCTGTCACCCGCCGCCGGGCTCACCGAGCTGCTCGAGTGCGACGACCGCCCCCTCGCCCACTTCGAGGCCGAGGGCGTGGTGCACACCGTGTGGCGCATCTCCGACCCGGCCCGGGTCGCCGCCATCGCCGAGGCCATCAGCGCCGAGCCCATCGTCATCGCCGACGGCCACCACCGCTACGAGACCTCGCTCGCGTACCGCGACGAGCGCCGGGCCGACTCGCCCGACGGCACCGCCGGCGGGGCCGAGGCCGTCATGTGCTTCGTGGTGGAGCTGGTCGACGACGAGCTCAGTGTCGGGCCGATCCACCGCCTGCTCTCGGGCCTGCCCGACGACCTCGACCTGGTGGCCGCCCTCGAGCCGTTCTTCACCGTCGAGCCCTTCGAGATCACCGGCGCCGGCACGGTGCGCCGCCTCCAGGCCGAAGGCGCCCTCGGCCTGGTGACCGCCACCGACACCTGGCTGCTGCGCCCGCGGCCCGAGGCCATGGGCGACGCCCGCGACCTCGACTCCAGCCGCCTCGACGTGGCCCTCGCCTCCCTCGACGGGGTGTCGGTCGTCTACCAGCACGGCGTCGACAACATCCGCAACGCCGTCGCCAAGGGCGAGGCCCAGGCCGGCGTCCTGCTCCGCCCCGTCACCGTCACCCAGATCCTCGACATCGCCCACGGCGGCGAACGCATGCCCCCCAAGTCCACCTTCTTCTTCCCCAAGCCGAGAACCGGCCTCGTCTTCCGCGACCTCCACTGACCCCAGCCCAACAAGGCTGATCGCCCAGGTGCCATGCCCCGGGCAACCAGAGGTCCCCGCTCAACGGGGGCGCCACCTTCTCGGGTCGGGTCGGGCCCCAGATGCTCGACGCGACGACCTGAGGGCGGGTGCGGCGGTGCGGACCGGTCCGTCCTGTGGGCGGCTCCGCCCGTACGCGAAACGGTCGACCCCGCACCTGAGTGCGGAGCCGACCGTGGCGGACAGGGCCGCATCGCCGTGACCGGCCGACCGCTGTCGAAAGAGCTACTGGGCGACCGGCCGACGAGAGACGGCTACTCGACCGTCCAGGTGGCGCCGGAGTAGAGCAGCGACTGGAGGTCGCCCGGGCCCTTGGCGTCATTGGAGGCGATCAGCTGCTCCCCCACCATCTCGGCGTACTCGGGCCGGTCGACGCTGCGGAACACGCCGATCGGCGTGGGCTCGTAGGGGCCGTGGCTGAGGCGCGAGAGCTGGAAGGCGAGGCCGGCATCGGTCTCGTCGTGCACCAGCAGGTTGGCCTCGCCGACCTCGGCGACGTCGACGATGCGGACGCGGCCGTCGTTGCCCATCATCACGCCCTTCTCGCTCTCGGCGCCGAACCGGATCGGTTCGCCGTGCACGAGCGGGATGAGCATGGACTCGCGGTTGGCCTTGCCCGTGACCGCCTCGAACGCACCGTCGTTGAAGACGTTGCAGTTCTGGAAGATCTCGACGAACGCCGCGCCCTTGTGGGCGTGGGCCGCGGTCAGCACGGCCTGCATGTGCTTGCGGTCCATGTCATGGGTGCGGGCCACGAAGGTGGCCTCGGCCCCGATGGCGACGCTGATGGGGTTGAACGGGTGGTCGAGCGAGCCGAGCGGGGTCGACTTTGTGACCTTGCCGACCTCGCTGGTGGGCGAGTACTGGCCCTTGGTCAGACCGTAGATCTGGTTGTTGAACATCAGGATCGTGAGGTCGACGTTGCGGCGCAGGGCGTGGATCAGGTGGTTGCCGCCGATCGACAGCATGTCGCCGTCGCCGCCGATGACCCAGATGTCGAGGTCGGGGCGGGCCACGGCGAGACCGGTGGCGAACGCCGGTGCACGACCGTGGATCGTGTGCACGCCGTAGGTGTCCATGTAGTACGGGAAGCGGGCGGCGCAGCCGATGCCGGACACGAAGACCGTCTCCTCGCGGCGCACGCCCAGGTCGGGCATGAGCGTCTGCACGGCGGCGAGGATGTTGTAGTCACCGCATCCGGGGCACCAGCGGGGCTCCTGGTCGGAGGTCCAGTCCTTGCGGGTGGTGATCGGGATGGTGGTGTCAGTCATCGAGGACCCCCAGGATCGCGGCTTCGAGCTCGCCGGCGGTGAAGGGCAGGCCCTTCACCTTGCTCACGGACTTGGCGTCGACCAGGTACTCGGCCCGCAGGAGGCGGCTGAGCTGGCCCATGTTCATCTCCGGCACCACGACCTTCGGGTACCGGTGCAGGATCTCGCCGAGGTTGGCGGGGAACGGGTTGAGGTGGGTGAGCTGCACGTGGGCGACCTTGCGCCCGTCGGCCTGCACCCGCTCCATGGCCCCGTTGATGGCGCCCCAGGTGGAGCCCCAGCCGACGATGAGGACCTCGGCGTCGTCGACATCGCCGACCACCTCGGCGGCGGGGATGTCGTTGGCGATGCCGGCGACCTTCTCGGCCCGGAGGTGCACCATGCGCTCGTGGTTCTCGGGGACGTAGGAGATGTTGCCCCGGCCGTCCTCCTTCTCGATGCCGCCGATGCGGTGCTCGAGGCCGGGCGTGCCCGGGACCACCCACGGACGGGCGAGGGTGTCGGGGTCACGGAGGTAGGGCCACAGCGACGGGGTGCCGTCGTCGTCGACGTGGTTCATCTCGGTGGTGAACGACACCGAGATGTCGGGCAGCGTCGACACGTCGGGGATCAGCCACGGCTCGGCACCGTTGGCCAGGTAGCCGTCGGTGAGCAGGAAGACCGGCGTGCGGTACTTGAGGGCGATGCGGGCGGCCTCGATGGCGGCGTAGAAGCAGCCCGAGGGGGTCGACGCCGACACGATCGGCAGCGGCGACTCGCCGTGGTGGCCGTACATCGCCAGCATGAGGTCGGACTGCTCGGTCTTGGTCGGAAGGCCCGTGGAGGGACCGCCGCGCTGCACGTCGATGATGATCAGCGGCAGCTCGAGGCTGATGGCCAGGCCGATGGTCTCGGACTTGAGCGCCACACCCGGGCCCGAGGTGGTGGTCACCGCGAGGTGGCCGCCGTAGGCCGCGCCGAGGGCGGCGCCGATGCCGGCGATCTCGTCCTCGGCCTGCACGGTGCGCACGCCGAAGTTCTTGTGCTTCGACAGCTCGTGGAGGATGTCCGAGGCCGGGGTGATCGGGTAGGAGCCGAGGAACAGCGGGAGCTTGGCCAGCTGGGATGCGGCCACGAGGCCCCACGCCGTGGCGGTGTTGCCGCTGATCGAGGTGTAGACGCCGGGCGGCTTCTCGTAGGGCTGGACCGTGTAGGGGTGGTCGAACAGCTCAGCGGTCTCACCGAAGGCGTGACCGGCCCGGAAGGCCGCCAGGTTGGCGTCGCGCACCGCCGGCTTGGAGCCGAACTTCTCGTTGATCCAGTCGACGGTGACCTGCTCGGGGCGGGTGTACATCCAGGAGATGAGGCCGAGGGCGAAGAGGTTCTTCGAGCGCTCGGCGTCGCGGGGCTTCACGCCCAGCGGCTCGCAGGCCTGCTTGGTGAGCGAGGTCATCGGGATCTCGTAGGCGTTGAAGCCCTTGAGGTCGCCGTCGGTGAGGGGGTTGTGGCCCTCGGGATAGCCGGCCTTGGTCAACGACCGCTCGTCGAAGGCGTCGACGTTGATGATCACCGTGGCGCCCGGTTCGAGCTTCGACAGCTCGGAGAGCAGGGCTGCCGGGTTCATCGCCACCAGCACGTTCGGGGCGTCGCCCGGCGTGGTGATGTCGTGGTCCGAGATGTGGACCTGGAAGGCGGAGACGCCGGCCACGGTGCCCGCAGGGGCCCGGATCTCGGCGGGGTACTCCGGCAGGGTGACCAGGTCGTTGCCGAACATGGCGCTGGCACTGGTGAATCGATCACCGGTGAGCTGCATGCCGTCGCCGGAGTCGCCGGCGAAGCGGATGATGACCCGGTCGAGGGACTCGGGCACCACTGTTGGATCGGCCGTGGTGGACATGCAAACCCCTTTGTTCTGCTGTCCCGGCGCGTGAGCGTCGTGTCTGATTGGAGAGTGCCCGCAACGCAGGCGCTGCGGGAGTGAATCGGCCGCGGGTCGGCGCGGATCAGACCGCGCGGCCCCACTGGCCAGAGACATCGGTCACGGTATCGCCTCCATGGCCGACCGAGTGGGAGGGCCGGTCGGCCCTCCCACCAGCGGTGTCAGGCGATGGTGACGGACTCGTCGAGGTAGACGTCCTGGATGGCGTTGAGGAGCTCGATGCCCTCGGCCATCGGTCGCTGGAACGCCTTGCGGCCCGAGATCAGGCCCGTGCCACCGGCACGCTTGTTGACGACGGCGGTGCGCACGGCGTCGGCCATGTCGGACTCGCCCTTGGACTCGCCGCCGGAGTTGATGAGCCCGATGCGGCCCATGTAGCAGTTGGCGACCTGCCAGCGGGCGTAGTCGATCGGGTTGTCGGCGACGAGGTCGCCGTAGACCAGCTTCGAGGTCTTGCCGTACCCGGACAGGGCGTTGTAGCCGCCGTTCTTGGTGGGCAGCTTCTGCTTGATGATGTCGGCCTCGATGGTGACGCCGAGGTGGTTGGCCTGGGCGGTGAGGTCGGCGGAGTCGTGGTAGTCGACGCCGTCGACCTTGAAGGCGTTGTTGCGGAGGTAGCACCACAGCACGGTGAACATGCCGAGCTGGTGGGCCGTGTGGAACGCCTCGGCCACCTCGATGATCTGGCGGTGCGACTCGGGGGACCCGAAGTAGATGGTGGCGCCGACGCCCGCGGCGCCGAGGTCGTAGGCCTCCTCGACCGAGCCGAACATGATCTGGTCGTACTCGTTCGGGTAGGTCATCAACTCGTTGTGGTTGATCTTGGCGATGAAGGGGATCTTGTGCGCGTACGACCGCGACATCATCCCGAGCACGCCGAAGGTGGTGGCCACCGCGTTGCAGCCGCCCTCGATGGCGAGCTCGATGATGTTCTTCGGGTCGAAGTAGGCGGGGTTGGGAGCGAACGACGCGGCGGCCGAGTGCTCGATGCCCTGGTCGACCGGGAGGATCGAGACGTAGCCGGTGTCGGCGAGGCGCCCGTGGCCGAACATCGCCTGCAGGTTGCGCAGGACCTGCGGGGAGCGGTCGCTCTGGGCGTAGACCCGGTCGACGATGTCACCACCCGGGAGGGTGAGCAGGTCGGCCGTGATGCCCTTGCAGGTGTAGGTGAGCAGGTCGTCGGCGTCGTTGCCGAGCAGCCCCTGGATGTCGGTCATGCCACTCCTCGATCGCACAGGTGCGCACCCGGCACCTGATCCCTTGGGTCGGCGCGAGCCTACGCCCTCGGCCGCGCGCCAGTCAGAAGCCGGACGGCACGACCGGTCGGGGTCGGAAGACCTACCCGGTGCCGTCGAGGGCTCCCAGCACGGAGGCCAACGCGGCGCGCACCTTCGCCGGAGCCCGGGCCGGCACCACCCGCGCGGCGACCACCTCGGTGCGGCTGGCGGTGGCACCGCCGGCCCGGAAGAAGCGGCGACGGACCCGCCCCACCACGACGACCTCGTCGCCCGCGGCCATGGTCGATGCCGCGGCCGGAGGGTCGAACCAGGCCACGGGGACCGACTCGGCCCGAGACGCATCACCGGAGGACGGCTCAGGTCGGACGGTGACGTCGTAGGCGACGAGGGCGTCGCCCGACGGGAGCTGGCGTGCCTCGGGGTCGCGGCTAAGCACCCCTCGGAGCACCACGACGTTGGTGCCCGCGGGCGGGACGGTGACAGGCGGTCGGGACGTGGACATGGGGACCTCCCCCACTCGGCGGGCGCCTCGGGGCGCGACCGCTCGGGTCGTGTGGGGGAAGTCGGCGACCGAGGCCACCGGCGACCACCCTACGGAGGGGGTGTGACAGTGGGCCCGACCGGGGGGGGCTCAGCGCAGGTTGCGGAGCCGGTCGCTGACGTCGGCGAAGTCGGGGTCGGCGGTGAGGATGCGCTGGAAGAGATCGCGCGCCCGGGGCACCTCGCCCGCCCGCTCGTAGAGGTCGGCCAGGGTGTAGGCCCGACGCAGGTGGTGCGGGCGGGGCCGCTTGGGGAACGACCAGCCGGCCTGCAGGAGCCTGATGGCGTCGACGACCCGATCGCGGTCGGCCAGGGAGCCGGCCATCACGATGCGGCCCTCGGTGACGAGCTCGGCGTCGGGTGAGGCCTCGCGCAGCTCGTTCCAGAGCTCCTCGACCTGGGGCCACTGCCGCAGGGCCCGGTAGCAGTCGGCCAGCACGGGGTGCTGCTCGGTCGAGTTCGACAGCAGCCGGAAGGCCTCGAGCTCACGGGCCGCCTGGGTCCAGTTCTCCTTGCGGTACAGCGTGAGCCCGTAGAGCTCACGCACCGCCGGCACCGTCGGGGCCTCGTCGGACAGCTTCTTGAGGATGCGGGCGGCGTCGCCGTAGCGGTCGTTCTCGAAGTGGTCGGCGGCCTCGGCCAGGCGACGCTCGACGCGCTCGCTGCGGGCGTTGCCGACGGCCTTGGCCAGCTGGGCCTTGACCTCCTCGGCCAGGTTGAGCGGCACGGGCTCGGCCGAGGGACGGCGGCGCGACGAGGACGACGCCCGCTTCACCGCACTGGCGGCCTCGTCGCGGACCTCCTCGACCATGACCCAGTCCTCGGCGGCGCGAGCGTCGCGGGCGGCGCGACGCTCGACGTCGGCGGCCTCGGCGGCCTTGGCGTCCTTCGGGGGTGCCGCACGGCGGGCCGAGGTGGGTGCACGGTTCGGCTGCGAGGCCTCCACGGCATCACGCCAGGCCGTCGAGGCACCGGCCACGCGACGACCGGTGGCTGCTCCGGCGCCGCGGCGGGCGACCCCGCCCCAGCTCTTCGGGGTGTCGATGGCGGGCTCGTCGTCCCACGCCCGGCCGCTGCCCTGGCGCTGGCCGGCGTTGCCACCACGGGGGGCGCTGCGGCGTGACGCGCGCTCGTCGGCACCGTCGCGGGCGATGCCGGAACGGCCCGGCGCCGACGACCGGGGAGCACCGGAACGGCCCGAGCCGCCACGGTCGTCTCGGCTGTAGCGATCGGAGCTCGAGGACGAGCTCCGCGACGGGCCCGACGAGCGGCCGGAGCTGCTGCTGTCACTGCGCTTGTAGCGATCTGCGGTGGTGCGGGCCGGACGACCTCGGTCGTCACGGTCATCCCGGTCATACCGACCCGAGCTGGACGAGGAGCCGCGGGACGGGCCCGACGAGCGGCCCGAGCCGCCGCGGTCGTCTCGGCTGTAGCGATCGGAGCTCGAGGACGAGCTCCGCGACGGGCCCGACGAGCGGCCGGAGCTGCTGCTGTCACTGCGCTTGTACCGATCGGCGGTGGTGCGGGCCGGACGACCTCGGTCGTCACGGTCATCCCGGTCATACCGACCCGAGCCCGACGAGGAACTACGAGCGGCGCCCGGACGGCCCGCGCTGCTGGAGGAGCCGCGCGAAGGAGGGCCGGAGCGGGTGCTGCCACCGGGACCCCGGCCGGAGGGGCGTCCGGCACCGGAGCCACCGCTGGGGCGGCCCGAGCTCGAGCCGGCACCACGGCTGCTGGGACGACCGGAGCCGCCTGAACCGGCGGAGGGACCGGATCGGCCCTTGCCGCCCGAACCCCCCGTGCCGGAGCTGCGCCCGGGCGCGCCGCTACGACCGCCGGAGGCGGAAGGGCGGCCCCCACGGGGGCGCGAAGAACCAGAGGAATCAGGACGGGCCATGCGAAACAACCTATCGGCTCAGAGGCGATGCCCACGGACGACGCTCCGGGGCGAAAACGAAGAAAGGGCCCCTTTCGGGGCCCCTCCTTACTGAGAAATCCGGCGGCGTCCTACTCTCCCAGGGGATCTCTCCCCAAGTACCATCGGCGCTGGTGGGCTTAACTTCCGTGTTCGGAATGGGAACGGGTGTGACCCCACCGCTATGGCCACCGAAATCTTTGTCAAGAGAGTGGCGCCATCAGAGATGGCAGCCGTCCCCTCTCGAGAACTCCACAGCGAGCACGAACATCATTGTCAATCCAAGCCCTCGGCCGATTAGTACCGGTCGGCTGAACGTGTTACCACGCGTACACCTCCGGCCTATCAACGTGGTGGTCTACCACGGGCCTTACCAGGTTAACCCTGTGGGAGATCTCATCTTGGAACGGGCTTCGCACTTAGATGCTTTCAGCGCTTATCCCTTCCGTAGGTAGCCAACCAGCCATGCCCTTGGCAGGACAACTGGCACACTAGAGCTACGTCCATCCCGGTCCTCTCGTACTAGGGACAGCTTTCCTCAAATCTCCTACGGCTGCAGAGGATAGGGACCGAACTGTCTCACGACGTTCTAAACCCAGCTCGCGTACCGCTTTAATGGGCGAACAGCCCAACCCTTGGGACCTGCTTCAGCCCCAGGATGCGATGAGCCGACATCGAGGTGCCAAACCTTCCCGTCGATATGGACTCTTGGGGAAGATGAGCCTGTTATCCCCGGGGTACCTTTTATCCGTTGAGCGACGGCGCTTCCACACGCAACCGCCGGATCACTATGCCCTGCTTTCGCACCTGCTTGACTTGTAGGTCTCGCAGTCAAGCTCCCTTGTGCCATTGCACTCGACGCCTGATTGCCAACCAGGCTGAGGGAACCTTTGGGCGCCTCCGTTACTCTTTAGGAGGCGACCGCCCCAGTCAAACTACCCGCCTGACGCTGTTCCCCACCCGGATAACGGGCGTGGGTTAGAGCCCCAGCATGTGCAGGGTGGTATTTCAAGGTTGACTCCACACTGGCTGGCGCCAATGCTTCCAAGTCTCCCACCTATCCTACACAACACATACCAAAGCCCAACATCAAGTTGTAGTAAAGGTCCACGGGGTCTTTCCGTCCTTCTGCAGCTAACGAGCATCTTTACTCGTACTTCAATTTCGCCGGGTCTGTGGTTGAGACAGTAGGAAAGTCGTTACGCCATTCGTGCAGGTCGGAACTTACCCGACAAGGAATTTCGCTACCTTAGGACCGTTATAGTTACGGCCGCCGTTTACTGGGGCTTAGGTTCAAAGCTTCGCCCGAAGGCTAACCTTTCCCCGTAACCTTCCAGCACCGGGCAGGCGTCACAGCGTATACATCGTCTTAGGACTTCGCACGCTGCTGTGTTTTTAGTAAACAGTCGCTTTCCCCTGGTCTGTGCCACCCCTTCGAGCTCAGGACGCGAGGTCCGTCACCCTAATGGGGTCCTCCTTCTCCCGAAGTTACGGAGGCATTTTGCCGAGTTCCTTAACCACAGTTCTCCCGATCGCCTTGGTATTCTCTACCTGACCACCTGTGTCGGTTTGGGGTACGGGCGACGTACAAGCTCGCTAGAGGCTTTTCTCGGCAGCATAGGATTAATGACTTCGCCTGAATCGGCTCGGCGTCGTGTCTCAGGATTCATGAGGCCCGGATTTGCCTGGTCCTCTCCCTACACACTTACCCCAGGTCAACCAGCGCCTGGGTTCATCTACCTTCCTGCGTCCCCTCATTGCTTACCGCCTCATCGTGGGTCGGTTCGCCACCCGAAGGTGACAGCCCCTTAGCGACAATGGATTGGTATGGGCGCGTGTACATCGGTACAGGAATATCAACCTGTTGTGCATCGACTACGCCTCTCGGCCTCGCCTTAGCTCCCGACTTACCCTGGGCGGATTAGCCTTCCCCAGGAACCCTTGGTCATTCGGCGGAGGGGTTTCTCACCCCTCTTTCGCTACTCATGCCAACATTCTCACTCGACCACGGTCCACGACGGGTCACCCCGCCGCTTCACTCCGAGATCGACGCTCCGCTACCACTCGTCTTACGACGAATCCGCGGCTTCGGCTCTGGACTTGAGCCCCGTTACATTGTCCGCGCAGGACCACTCGACCAGTGAGCTGTTACGCACTCTTTCAAGGATGGCTGCTTCTGAGCCAACCTCCTGGCTGTCTGTGCAGTCCCACATCGTTTACCACTTAGTCCAGAATTTGGGGCCTTAGCCGGCGGTCTGGGCTGTTTCCCTCTCGACCATGAAGCTCATCCCCCATGGTCTCACTGCCACGCTCTGGAGTTATGGTATTCGGAGTTTGATTGGGTTCGGTAACCTTGTGGGGCCCCTAGCCCATTCAGTGCTCTACCTCCATAACTGAACACGTGACGCTGCACCTAAATGCATTTCGCGGAGAACCAGCTATCACCGAGTTTGCTTGGCCTTTCACCCCTACCCACAGGTCATCCCCCATGTTTTCAACCATGGTGGGTTCGGCCCTCCACGGGGTCTTACCCCCGCTTCAGCCTGCCCATGGGTAGATCACTCGGCTTCGGGTCTACAGCATGCGACTATGACGCCCTATTAAGACTCGCTTTCGCTCCGGCTCCCCCTCACGGGTTAACCTCGCCACACACCGTAACTCGTTGGCTCATTCTTCAAAAGGCACGCCATCGTGGCTATCCCAAAAGGGATAACGACACTTTGACTGATTGTAAACCAACGGTTTCAGGTACTATTTCACTCCCCTCCCGGGGTACTTTTCACCTTTCCCTCACGGTACTCGTGCACTATCGGTCGTCAACATATACTTAGCCTTACGAAGTGGTCTTCGCAGATTCACGCCAGTTTTCACGGTCCCGGCGCTACTTGGGAACACCAAGCGGAGGTGGCGATGTTTCGTGTACAGGGCTCTTACCTGCTGTGGCGCGACGTTCCAGAACGCTTCCACTACATCGACACTTTGTAACTCCGTGGAGAATCTGATGCTTCTCCTCCTAGGTCCCACGACCCCGTACAGGCAACGCCATCAGGCTTTGACACCAGTACGGTTTAGGCTGATCCCGTTTCGCTCGCCGCTACTCAGGGAGTCGCTGTTGCTTTCCTTTCCTCGGGTTACTTAGATGTTTCAATTCACCCGGTTCCCTCTACCCGCCCTATGTGTTCAGGCGGGAGTAACACCCCATGACGGGTGCTGGGTTTCCCCATTCGGACATCCACGGATCAAAGCTTTCTAGGCAGCTCCCCGTGGCTTTTCGCAGCCAGACACGTCCTTCATCGGTAGTTGACGCCAAGGCATCCACCGTTGGCTCTTTGTAGCTTGGAAGAACAAAGATGCTCGTGCTCGCTATGCAATTCTCAAGGGGCGCCTGTGTCGTCGGCCGTTGAGGCCTGGGCGACGGGCCGGCGATGCGCTCTCCCCCGTCCACCGAGCTGAGCTCGAGGCTTCTGGAGGGGCGTTGATCGCCGAGAAGAGCGAGTGCTTGCGCACTCCCTCAAAACGGAACAGAGGGCGACGGCACCAGTCCGTCGACGGCGGAGAGCCCGAGAGCTCCATCCGACGTCGGCATCTTGCTGCCGAGTAGCCAGTGCACCAACTGGGAATCCATCTCAGCGGTCCGACCTGATGGTCGAACGATCGTGAGAGGTGCTCTTGCGAGCTGGACTCCTTAGAAAGGAGGTGATCCAGCCGCACCTTCCGGTACGGCTACCTTGTTACGACTTCACCCCAATCGCCAACCCCACCTTCGACAGCTCCTTCCCACAAGGGGTTAGGCCACTGGCTTCGGGTGTTGCCGACTTTCGTGGTGTGACGGGCGGTGTGTACAAGGCCCGGGAACGTATTCACCCCGGCGTTGCTGATCCGGGATTACTAGCGACTCCGACTTCATGGAGTCGAGTTGCAGACTCCAATCCGAACTGAGACTGGCTTTTTGGGATTCGCTCCACCTCGCGGTATAGCAGCCCTTTGTACCAGCCATTGTAGCATGTTTGCAGCCCTGGACATAAGGGGCATGATGACTTGACGTCGTCCCCACCTTCCTCCGAGTTGACCCCGGCAGTCTCCTACGAGTCCCCACCATTACGTGCTGGCAACATAGGACAAGGGTTGCGCTCGTTGCGGGACTTAACCCAACATCTCACGACACGAGCTGACGACAGCCATGCACCACCTGTTCTGGACCCTTTCGGACACCGTATCTCTACGGCTTTTCCCAGAATGTCAAACCCAGGTAAGGTTCTTCGCGTTGCCTCGAATTAAGCAACATGCTCCGCCGCTTGTGCGGGCCCCCGTCAATTCCTTTGAGTTTTAGCCTTGCGGCCGTACTCCCCAGGCGGGGCACTTAATGCGTTAGCTGCGGCACGGATCTCGTTGGTTGAGACCCACACCTAGTGCCCAACGTTTACGGCGTGGACTACCAGGGTATCTAATCCTGTTTGCTACCCACGCTTTCGCTCCTCAGCGTCAGTACCGGCCCAGAGTGCCGCCTTCGCCGCTGGTGTTCTTCCTGATATCTGCGCATTTCACCGCTACACCAGGAGTTCCACACTCCCCTACCGGACTCTAGTCACACCAGTATCAGGTGGCGTCTCCAGGTTGAGCCTGGAGGTTTCACACCCGACTTAGTGAACCGCCTACGAGCTCTTTACGCCCAATAAATCCGGACAACGCTCGCCCCCTACGTGTTACCGCGGCTGCTGGCACGTAGTTGGCCGGGGCTTCTTCTGCAGGTACCGTCAATTTCTTCCCTGCTGAAAGCGGTTTACAACCCGAAGGCCTTCATCCCGCACGCGGCGTTGCTGCGTCAGGCTTTCGCCCATTGCGCAAGATTCCCCACTGCTGCCTCCCGTAGGAGTCTGGGCCGTGTCTCAGTCCCAGTGTGGCTGATCGTCCTCTCAGACCAGCTACCCGTCGATGCCTTGGTGGGCCGTTACCCCGCCAACTAGCTGATAGGCCGCGAGACTCTCCCGGAGCGATAAATCTTTCCTCAACCGACCATGCGATCAGTAGAGGGCATTCGGTATTAGCTCGAGTTTCCTCGAGTTATCCCGAACTCCGGGGCAAGTTTCTCACGTGTTACTCACCCGTTCGCCGCTAGATCTTCCCCAGTGTTGCCACTGGATGGATCCCGCTCGACTTGCATGTGTTAGGCACGCCGCCAGCGTTCGTCCTGAGCCAGGATCAAACTCTCCGTCAAGATCTCGGCCCACCCCGAAGGGCGAACCACGATCGCTTTGAAAAGTCCGAGAGAGAGGGGCTCTCCTCTCTGAATCTCGAAGATTGGTGTCAATCGGGTTAGGACTGACACCGGAATTGCTAGGTGAACGATCACGACTCGTACGACCACCCTGCGCCGAAGCACAAAGCTTGGGTGGACGCCGTGGCGGTGATCGCCCGCACTGGCTTTTTCGTCCTCTGTTCCGTTTTCAAGGAGCACCGGACCGAGAAGGCAAGGCCTGAACTCGGCGCACTCTGTGCCGATCCCCCTGCATCGAGCGAGGCTCGAGCGGTTGGGACCGTTCTGCTCCGGTCTCTACTTCGCTAGGCGAAGCTGCTCTCCGGAGCGGAGAGCCACCTTAGCGGGGCCCTCAGGACTGTGCAACTCGGGGGCAGAGGGACCCTCGGTGAAGCTGAGGGGCCGTGCGTTCCGTGCTGCGTCCGGGGGGACCCACCGAGCCAGTCAGACCGGCTGTGGTGGCGGAAGAGAGAAGTTAGCAGGCCGTTCACACTGGTGCAACCCAGCATCAAGTGGCCCTTGTCACTTCCCACCCCGCGGGAGCTGCAGAAGCAGTTCTTCGGGGCCGATGAACACTACCCGTTTCCCAGAACGATGCAATTCGCCTGGTCAGGGCGTCGTCAAACTCCGTTCAGACGGATGACATAGCGCTGCTTCTTGCCCTTGCGCACCATGGCCCATCCGCCCTCCACCAGGTCGTCGGCGGCCAGCACCCGGTCTGCGGGCACGGCCACGTCGTTGAGGTAGAGCCCGCCCTGGTCGGCCAGGCGCCGCCCCTCGCTCTTGGACTTGAGGCCGTCGTGCTCCACCAGGAGGTCGATCAGCGGCCGGCCGAGGTCGTCCGGGCCGAGGGGCACGTTGGGCAGGCTGGCGGCCAACTCGTCCCACTCCCCCGCCCCGAGCTCCGCGGTGCTGCGGGTGAAGCCCTGGCTGGCCCCTGCGGCGCGCTCGGCCTCGTCGTCGCCGTGCACCAGGGCGGTCACCGCCCGGGCCAGCACCTGCTGGGCGGCCCGACGCTCGGGCGCCTCGGCGTGGCGGACCATGACCTCGGCCACCTCGGCCACCGGTAGCAGCGTCAACTGGAGCAGGAAGCGCTCGACGTCACGGTCGTCGACGTTCACGAAGTACTGGTAGAAGGCGTACGGCGTCGTGCGCTCGGCGGACAGCCACACCGATCCCTCGACGGACTTGCCGAACTTCTGGCCGTCGGCCCGGGTCACCAGGGGCACGGTGAGGCCGTGGACGTGGCCCCCGCTCGTGCGCCGGATCAGGTCGATGCCCGCGGTGATGTTGCCCCACTGGTCGGAGCCGCCGACCTGGAGCTCGACACCCATCGTGTCGTGCAGGTGCCGGTAGTCGTTGGCCTGCAGGAGCATGTAGCTGAACTCGGTGAAGGAGATGCCCGCGTCGCTCTCCACCCGGGCCCGCACCGACTCCTTGGCCAGCATGGTGTTCACCGTGACGTGCTTGCCGACGTCGCGGAGGAACTCGAGCACCCCCACCGGCTCGGTCCAGTCACGGTTGTCGACCAGGCGGGCCTGACCCGGCCCGTCGGTGAAGTCGAGCAGCCGCTCGAGCTGGCCCTTGATGGCGGCCAGGTTGCGGTCGAGGGTGGCGCGGTCGAGCAGGTTGCGCTCCGAGGAGCGGCCGCCCGGGTCGCCGATCATCCCGGTGGCCCCTCCGGCCAGCGCCACCGGCCGGTGACCGAACACCTGGAACCGGCGCAGGAGGAGCAACGGGACGAGGTTGCCCACGTGGAGGCTGTCAGCGGTGGGGTCGAAGCCGGCATAGACCGTGACCGGGCCCTCCCCCAACCGATGCCGGAGCGCGTCCGCGTCGGTCGAGTCGTGGAGCAGGCCCCGGGCCTGCAGGTCGTCGAGGATGTCGGCGAGGCTCACGGTCGGTCACTCTCCCCGCTCCGGCCCGCTCCGTCCAGCCCGTTCGGGCGGCTCCGACTGGCGACCGTGGCCGTGCCGGGCCACAGTGAGCCCATGCCCGATGCCCCCGTCTCGCCCTCCGGCCCGGCCGGTCCGGAGCCCGACGGCCTCGTCGACGACGCCGAGCCCATGTCGCTCGGGCGGCGCAGCGGGCGCATCCTGGCCCTGGTCGTGGCCGTCGCCATCGCCGCGCTGTGGGCCTACGCCCTGTGGGGGCCGACCGAGAAGGACCCCCCGGGCCTGCTCTCCAACAAGGACTACGCCGTGCAGTTCCAGTCGATCTGCACCGACGCGGCGAACCAGATCGGCGCCCTGCCGCCGGCCTACGCCACCCGCGACGCCGGCGCCCGCTCCGAGGTCATCGCCCAGGCCAACGGCTACCTCGACACCATGCTCGTGCGCCTGCGGGCCGTCGCCCCCGCCGCCGACCAGGGCGAGGACGGCCGCATGACCCAGGAGTGGCTCGGCGACTGGCAGACCTACCTCGGCGACCGCCAGAACTACGTGGCCGCCCTCGCCGACGACACCCAGGCGCGGTTCCTCGTGACGGAGAAGGACAAGCGGCAGGTCACCGAGCCGATCGACTTCTTCGCCAAGTACAACGAGATGGAGAACTGCATGACCCCCGGGGACCTCGCCTAGCGCTCCCCCGGTGCCCCCGCCGTCGGCCCGCTGAGGCGGCGGGCGAGGGCGAGGCCGCGCTCGGTGAGCCGGTGGAGGCTCTCGTCGGCGCCGAGCTCGTCGAGCTCCGTGGGCAGGACCCAACGCAGGGCCTCCGACTCGTGGTTGCCCACCACGGTGGCGTCCGCGGGCGCCAGCACCACGAAGCGGATGTCGAGGTGCAGGTGCGGGGGCTCGGCCGGCGGCCTGACCTCGTGGATGTCGAGGTCGACGGCGGGCGCCAGCACCCGCAGGCCCTCGATGCCCGTCTCCTCGGAGGCCTCGCGCAGCGCGGACGCCGCCAGGTTGGCGTCACCGTCGAGGTGACCGCCCGGCTGGAGCCACTTGCGCAGCTTGGTGTGGAACATCACGAGCACCCGCTCGGCCGACGCGTCGACCACCAGGGCCGAGCCGGTGAAGTGCCCGTTGGTGCAGGTGCGCCACAGGGCGTCGGGGTGCTCGGCGGCGAAGGCGAGCATCGTCGTGCGGACCTCGGCCTGCTGATCGTCGACCGCCTCGAACGCGTCGAGGGCCCGGACCACCAGTCGGAGGTCCTCGGTCCGCTCGAGGTCGGCGGGCGCCACGGCTGCGGGGCGATCGAGGGTGGGCTCGGTCATCAGGATGCTCCGGTCTGGCGAGCGGGACGGGGGCGGCGTGCCGGTGCCCCACGATGGGCGGACACGTTGGGATCGCCGGGTACATACCACCGCCAGGGACGGTCGGCCCCGGCGGAGAGCCCGATGCGGGTGCTCACGCCCGGCTCGGGCGGTGGTGGCGTGCCGTCGTCGACGATGGTGACGCCCCGGTCGGCGGTGACCAGGTCGGCGCCGTCGTGGGCCCCGTCGAGGCCGAAGGCCTGGCACAGCTTGGCGGGGCCGCTGCACAGGTCGCGCTCGCGCCGGGCCGCGACCCGGGCCAGGCGCATGGCATCGAGGCCCTCGAGGGGCGCCGCCGCCCGCAGCAGCACGGCACCGGCGTCGCCGTCGGGGCCGCAGACCGCGTTGGCGCACCAGTGCATGCCGTAGGTGAAGTACACGTACAGGTGCCCCGCCGGTCCGAACATCACCCGGGTGCGCGGTGTCTCGCCACGGAAGGCGTGGCTGCCGGGGTCGTCGGCGCCGGTGTAGGCCTCGACCTCGACGATGCGGGCCGCCCGACCGTCGTGCACCAGCACCTTGTTGAGCAGCTCAGGTGCGACCGTGCGCGGGTCGCGGGCGTAGAAGGGCCGGCGCAGCCGCCGACCCCTCACCCGTCCCAGCGGGCCCGGTCGGCGGCCAGGCGGTCGGCGAACGCCCGCAGCTGGGCGGCCACCGGGTCGGGGCCGGCACCACCCGGGGTGGTGCGGCGTCGCACCGCGGTGCCTCGGTCGAGCAGGAACAGGGCGTCGGGACCGAGCTCGGGCGAGGCCTCGACCAGGACGCGCAGGGCGATGCCCTCGTCGAGGCTCTGGCGCACGAGCGCGCCCACCACGGCGTGGGCCTCACGGAACGGCATGCCCCCGGCCACCAGGTGCTCGGCCAGGTCGGTGGCCGCCGAGGTCGGAGCGTCGGCGGCCTCGGCCATGGCCTCGAGGCGGAAGGTCGACGAGGCCAGTAGGCCCGTCATCGCCGACAGGGCGAGGACCACGGTGTCGAGGGAGTCGAAGAACGGCTCCTTGTCCTCCTGGAGGTCACGGTTGTAGGCGAGCGGCAGGGCCTTGAGCGTGGCCAGCAGGCCGGTGAGGTTGCCGATGAGGCGCCCGGTCTTGCCCCGGGTGAGCTCGGCGATGTCGGGGTTCTTCTTCTGCGGCAGCATCGACGAGCCCGTGGAGTAGGCGTCGGCGAGGCCGAGGAACCCGAACTCGTCGGTCGACCACAGGATGATCTCCTCGGCCAGGCGCGACAGGTGCACGCCCAGCAGAGCGAGGTCGAACAGCCCCTCGGCCACGAAGTCGCGGTCGCTGACGGCGTCGAGCGAGTTGGGGAACACGCCGGCGAACCCCAGGTCGGCGGCGGTGCCGGCCGGATCGAGCGGGAGTGACGAGCCGGCCAGGGCGCCGGCACCCAACGGCGAGACGTCGAGGCGGCGGATGGTGTCGCCCAGCCGGTCGAGGTCGCGCGAGAGCGCCCAGGCGTGGGCCAGCAGGTGATGGGCCAGCAGCACGGGCTGGGCCCGCTGGAGGTGGGTGTAGCCGGGGAGATAGGCGTCGCCGGCCTCGACGGCCCGGTCGTGGAGCACCTGCTGGAGGCCGAGCACCCGCTCGGCGACCACGGCCAGCTCGCGCTTGGCGAACAGGCGGAGGTCGGTGGCGACCTGGTCGTTGCGGCTCCGGCCGGTGTGGAGCTTGCCGCCGGCGGGGCCCGCCAGCTCGGTGACGCGCCGCTCGACCGCGGTGT
The DNA here is from genome assembly GCA_965279255.1 of Acidimicrobiales bacterium. Lineage (GTDB taxonomy): Bacteria > Actinomycetota > Acidimicrobiia > Acidimicrobiales > Acidimicrobilacustridaceae > CAMFLJ01. Next base: position 1,054,233 of record OZ257146.1, on the reverse strand, counting down.
GGATGTCCTCGTCGGAGGGCAGGAACACCAGGGTGCCCCCCGCCAGCTCGGCCTCGACGGCGTCGAGGGCGGCGAGCACGTCGTCGCGCTCGGCGTCGGTGAGGATGCCGCCGCGTGCGAGGCCGCGGACGTGGGCCCGCGACCCGGCGATGTCGTCACCCGCCAGGCGGGCGTCGAACGGAAGGCTGACGGTGAAGGCCATCAGCTCCTCGGCGGGGCCGCCTTCGAAGCGGCCGTGCCACAACGTGCTCATGGACCAGCCTCAGTCGTTGGTGGCGCCGGACACCGCGGGCGGCGTGCCGGGCATGGAGGCCGACTGCTTGGCGGCCCACGTCTCGATGCCGAGGCCCCAGAGCTTCACGAAGCCCTCGGAGTCGGCGTGGTTGAAGGTGTCGGCCGAGTCGTAGGTCGCCAGGCCGTAGTCGTAGAGGCTGTGGGGGCTGCGGCGGCCGACCACGTAGCAGCGACCCGGCTCAAGGCGCAGGCGGACCTCGCCGGTGACGAAGCGCTGGGTGGAGTCGACGAACGCGTCCAGAGCCTCCTTGAGCGGCGAGTACCACATGCCGTCGTACACGAGGTCGGCGAAGCGGCCTTCGAGGCGCTGCTTCTCGTGCATCGTGTCGCGCTCGAGGGTGATGGTCTCGAGGTCCTTGTGGGCCTCGATGAGGGCGAGGGCACCGGGCGCCTCGTAGGTCTCGCGGCTCTTGATGCCGACGCGCCGGTTCTCGACCATGTCGAGGCGGCCCCAGCCGTACCCGCCGACGATGTCGTTCATCTCGACGACGAGCTCGTGCAGAGGCAGGAGGCGGCCGTCGATCGAGACCGGCACGCCCTGCTCGAAGCCGACCACGACCTCGCGGGCCTCGGAGGCCTTCACCGTGGTCATGCTCCACACGCCTTCGGGCGGGCGGGACCACGGGTCCTCCATCTCACCGCACTCGATGGCGCGGCCCCAGAGGTTGTCGTCGATGGAGTACAGCTTCTCCTTGGTGGCGAGCACCGGGATGTCGTGGGCCTCGGCGTACTCGATCGACATCTCGCGGGTCATGCCCCAGTTGCGCACCGGGGCCAGGATCTCGAGGTCGGGGGCGAGCGCCCGGGTGGCCAGCTCGAAGCGGACCTGGTCGTTGCCCTTGCCGGTGCAGCCGTGGGCCACGGCGTCGGCGCCGTGGTAGCGGGCGGCGGCCACGAGGTGGCGCACGATCACCGGGCGCGACAGCGCGGAGACGAGCGGGTACCTGCCCTCGTAGAGGGCGTTGGCCTTGAGCGACGGGGCGAGGAAGTCGCGGGCGAACTCCTCACGGCAGTCGACCACGATGGCCTCGACGGCGCCGGCCGCGAAGGCCTTGGCCTGCAGACCCTCCCAGTCGCCCTCCTGACCGAGGTTGCAGGCCACGGTGATGACCTCGACGCCGTAGTTCTCGATCATCCAGCGCACGGCCACGGACGTGTCGAGGCCACCGCTGTAGGCCAGGACCACTCGCTTCGCCATCTTCGTTCGTTCCTTCGGTCGGGGTTCGGGGGGGGTGTCTGCGGGTCGGTCAGAGACCGGCCAGGTCACTGAGGCGCTGGGCCATGGCGGCGCCTCCGAGGTCGGATGCCACGACCACGAGGATCGTGTCGTCGCCGGCGACGGTGCCGAGCGCGCCGGGCATGCCGGAGCGGTCGAGGGCCGAGGCGACGACGTGGGCCGACCCGGGGGGGGTGCGGACCACGACGAGGTTGTCGGAGTGTGCCACCTCGACCACCCAGTCGCCGAAGACGCGGCGCAGGTGGTCCTCGGGGGCGAGCTGCTCCTTGGGCAGGGCGGGGATGGCGTAGGCGGTCTCGCCCCCGGGCATGCGCACCTTGATGGCGCCGAGCTCCTCGAGGTCGCGCGACACCGTGGCCTGGGTGGCGGCGACGCCCTCGGCGGCCAGCAGGTCGACGAGGGCGGCCTGGTTGGGCACCGCCTGGGCCTCGATGAGCTTCCCCACGAGGTACTGGCGCTGGGTCTTGCCGAGCTTCGCCGGCTCCTTGGCCTTGTCGGTGGTCATCGGTGCTCCAGCAGCCAGGCGAGCGCGCCGCGGGCGGCGTGCATGCGGTTGGTGGCCAACGGCCAGACGCGGCTGTGGGGCCCTTCGAGCACCTCGCTCGAGACCTCCTCGCCCCGATGGGCCGGCAGGCAGTGCAGGAAGACGGCACCGTCGGCGGTGCCGACCATGAGGGCCTCGTCGACGGTGAAGCCGGCGAACGCCTCCCGGCGGTGACCGGCCTCGGCCTCCTGGCCCATGGAGGCCCACACGTCGGTGTAGACGGCGTCGACGCCCTCCACGGCCTCGGTGGGGTCGTGGGTGTAGGCGGGCTCGACCCCGGCGGCGCGGATGCGGGCCATGTCGGAGGTCGACATCTCGTAGCCGGCCGGGGTTGCGATGCGGACGTTCATGCCAACCATGCCCGCGGCCAGGGCGAGGCTGCGGGCCACGTTGTTGCCGTCGCCGACGTAGGCGATCGTGCGGCCGGCCAGGGCGTCGAGGCCACCGAGCTCGTCGGCGAGGGTGAGCATGTCGGCGAGCGCCTGGAGGGGGTGGGCGTCGTCGGAGAGCATGTTCACGACCGGGACGCTGGATGCGGCGACCATGCGCTCGAGCTTGGCGTGCTCGAAGACCCGGGCGCCGATGGCCGCGTGGTAGCAGCAGAGCGTGCGGGTGACGTCCTCGACGGTCTCGCGGATGTCGAGGCCGACCTCATCGGGCCGGATGGTGAGCGGGTGGCCGCCGAGCTGCACGACCGCCATCTCCATGGAGTTGCGGGTGCGCAGCGACGGCTTCTCGAACAACAGGGCCATGCCCTGGCCCTCGAGGGCGCGGGGCACGGTCGGCGCGGCGCCGTAGGCCAGGACGGTGCGCAGCTCGTCGGGGGTGAGGTCGTCGATGTCGAGCAGGTGCCTCACGCGACGACCTCCGCCAGGCGGGCCCCGATCAGGGTGGTGAGCAGGGCGACGGCCTCGTCGATCTCGGCGTCGGAGACGTTCAGCGGCGGGGCCAGGCGCAGTGACGTGGGCGACACGGCGTTGAGCACCAGGCCGGCGTCGAGGGCGTCGGCGGCGACGTGGCGGGCGTCGATGCCCTCGGCCAGCTGGGCGGCGAGCAGCAGGCCGAGGCCCCGCACCTCGACCACGCCGGGCACGACCTCGAGCTGGTGGCGCAGCCGCGAGCCGGCGCGCTCGGCGAGCTGGGGCGCGTTGTCACGCTCCATCACGGCGAGGGTGGCCCGAGCGGCCGCCGCGGCCAGGGGCTGGCCGCCGTAGGTGGTGGCGTGGTCGCCCGGCTCGAAGGCGGCGGCGACGTCGCGGCGGGCCCAGCACGCCCCGATGGGCATGCCGTTGCCGAGGGCCTTGGCCATGGTGACCACGTCGGGCTCGACGCCGAAGTGCTGGAAGCCGAACCACTCGCCGGTGCGCCCGAGGCCGGTCTGGACCTCGTCGACCATGAACAGCAGGCCCCGCTCGTCGCACAGGCGCCGGACGCCCTCGAAGTACTCGGCGGTGGCCGGGTTCACGCCGCCCTCGCCCTGCACGGGCTCGAGCAGCACGGCGGCCACCGACGGGTCGATGGCGGCCTCCAGGGACTCGAGGTCGTTCCAGGGCACGTGGCGGAAGCCCTCGGGCAGGGGCTGGAAGGCCTCCCACTTCTGGGGCTGGCCGGTGGCGTGCAGAGCGGCCAGCGTGCGGCCGTGGAACGAGCCGAAGGCACTGACGACCTGGTACCTCCCGTGGCCGCCCCACTTCCGGGCCAGCTTGATGGCGCACTCGTTGGCCTCGGCACCGGAGTTGGAGAAGAACACCTGCCCGCCGCCGCCGAGGAGGCGGTCGAGGGTGATGGCGACCTCCTCGCCCGGCACGGTGCCGAACAGGTTGGAGACGTGCACCAGGGTGCGGGCCTGCTCGGCCACGGCGTCGGCGACCTCGGGGTGGGAGTGGCCCAGGCCGCACACGGCGATGCCGGCGAGGAAGTCGAGGTACTCCTTGCCGTCACGGTCCCACAGGCGGCTGCCCTGGCCCCGGACGAACTGCACCGTGGGTGCGCCGTAGGTGGGCATGAAGGGACAGTGGTCGAGCCCGGGGGGTGCGCCCATCGCCTCGGCGTGTGGGTGGGGGTGGACCTCGGTCACGAGAGCTCCTCGGAGGACGTGGTTATCATGGTGCCGACGCCGGCGCGGGTGAACAGCTCGAGCAGCACGACGTGCGGGACGCGGCCGTCGAGCAGGTGGGCCGACGGGACGCCGGCGGTGAGCGCCTCGAGGCAGGCCTCGATCTTGGGGATCATGCCGCCGGAGAGCACGCCGGTCTCGATGAGCTCGGCGATCTCCGCGGTGTCGGTGGCGGTGATGAGGCTGGTGGGGTCGGCGACGTCGCGGAGCAGGCCGGCGATGTCGGTGAGGTAGATCACCTTCTCGGCCTCGAGCGCACCGGCCAGGGCGCCGGCCACGGCGTCGGCGTTGATGTTGTAGGCCTGGCCCTCGAGGTCGGCGCCGATGGTGGACACCACGGGGATGAGGTCCTGGGCGAGCAGCGACTGCACGATCGCCGGGTTCACGTTCTTGACGTCGCCGACGAAGCCCAGCTCGGGGTGGCGCAGGCCGGCCTCGATCAGCCCGGCGTCCTCGCCCGAGAGGCCCACGGCGAGCGGGCCGTGGGTGTTGATGGCGGCGACGATGTCTCGGTTGACCTTCCCGACCAGCACCATGCGGGCGATGTCGAGGGTCTCGGCGTCGGTGACGCGCAGGCCGTCGCGGAACTCGGACTCCTTGCCGAGCCGCTTCATGAGGTCGCCGATCTGGGGCCCACCTCCGTGCACCACGACGACGCGGATGCCGACCGAGTGCAGCAGCACGATGTCGGCGGCGAAGCTCTCGGCCAGAGCCGGGTCGGTCATGGCGTTGCCGCCGTACTTCACGACCACGGTGGTGCCGAAGAACTGCCGGATGTACGGCAGCGCCTCGATGAGCACCTCGGTGGTGTTCACGTCGGCGGCGGCCGGGGCCATCGGCGCCGACGCACCCGGCTTGGGGGTCTCTGCACCGTTCATGACGTGCCCATGTTCTCGTCGATGTAGGCGTGGGTGAGGTCGTTGGTGAGGATCTGGCCCCGGCCGGCACCGAGCCCGAGGTCGGCGACGATGTCGAGGTGACGACCCTCCATGTGGGCCGCCACGGCCTCGGCGTCGTGGGCGACGTCGACCGCGCCGCGGCAGACCTCGACGCCGCCGTAGGACACACGGAACAGCGCGGGGTCGAAGTGGATGCCACACGAGCCCAGGTCGCTGGCGATGCGCCCCCAGTACGGGTCCCTGCCGTACCACGAGCACTTGACCAGCTGGCTCCGGGACACGGCGCGGGCACCGATGAGCGCCTCCTCGTCGGAGTGGGCACCGATGACCTTGAAGCGGACGACCTTGGTGGCGCCCTCGGCGTCGCCTGCCATCTGCCCGGCGAGGTCGGCACAGGCCTCGGCCACGGCGTGGTCGAGCGCGGCCTGCGGCACCGGGCCGGCGAGGCCGCTGGCGAGCAGCAGCACGGTGTCGTTGGTGGAGGTGCAGCCGTCGACGTCGAGGGCGTTGAAGGAGTCGGCCACGCCGTGGGTGAGCGCCGCCTTGAGCTGCTCGGGCGTGGCCTGGGCGTCGGTGGTGAGCACGGCCAGCATCGTGGCCATGTTCGGCGAGAGCATCGCCGCGCCCTTGGCCATGCCGCCGACGGTGAAGCCGTCGCCCTGCACCACGACCTGCTTGGCGTGGGTGTCGGTGGTCATGATGGCGGTGGCGGCGGCGTCTCCCCCGTCGGCCGAGCGGGCGGCGACGAGAGCGGGGATGGCGCCGCTGATGGTGTCGATCGGCATGGGGATGCCGATGAGGCCGGTGGAGCAGACGAGCACCTGGTGACGGTCGACGCCGAGCTCGGCGGCGACGGTGGCGCACATCTCGACGGCGTCGCGCATGCCGGCCTCACCGGTGGCGGCGTTGGCGTTGCCGCTGTTGAGCACGACGGCGACGACCTCGCCGGCGCCGGCCCGGAGGTGCTCCTTGCTGACCTGCACGGGAGCCGCGGTCATCAGGTTGCGGGTGAACACACCCGCCGCCGTGACCGGACGGCCGTCGGCGGTGGCGACCAGGGAGAGGTCGGGGGCACCCGACTCCTTGATGCCGGCGGCGATGCCGGCGGCGACGAAGCCCGGGACGGCGGTGACGCTCATCGGGGCTGGCCTTCGCCTGCGGTCGGGACCTCCCGAACGGCGCCCCGATGACCGTTGACTGCTGCGCTGATCGGCTCGCTTCGCTCGCCATGGCTCATGGGTAGACCCCTGTGGTGGAGAGGCCGGTCTGCTCGGGCAGGCCGGCGAGGATGTTGGCGCACTGCACGGCCTGGCCGGAGGCGCCCTTGGTGAGGTTGTCGATGGCGGCGATGGCCACGATCCAGCCGGTGCGGGCGTCGGCCCGGACGGTGACGTGGGCCGTGTTGGAGCCGAGGCAGGCCTTGGTGGACGGCGAGCCCTCGGTGACGACGACGAAGGTCTCCCCCGCGTACGACTGCCGGTAGAGGTCGAGCAGCTCGGCGGTGGTGGAGCCGGCCACCGGCCGCAGGTAGCAGGTGGCGAGCATCCCCCGGTTCATCGGGGCCAGGTGGGGCGTGAACAGCACGCTCACGTCGTCGGGCGCGGCACCGGAGAGGCGGGCCATGGTCTGCTCCATCTCAGGGGTGTGCCGGTGGGCGAGCAGGCCGTAGGCGGTGAAGTCCTCGTCGACGGTGCAGAAGGTGGTGTTGGGCTTGGGGGGCCGGCCGGCCCCGGACACGCCGGAGACGGCGTTGACCACGATGCCGCGGGTCTCGACCAGGCCGTGCTGCACCAACGGGGCCATGGCGAGGGCGGCGGCGGTCGGGTAGCAGCCGGGGGTGGCCACGGCCGAGGCGCCGACGATCTCGGCTCGGTGGAGCTCGGGCAGGCCGTAGGCGAACCCGGGCAGCAGCTCGGGGGCGGCGTGGGGCTCGCCGTACCAGGTCGGGTACAGGTCGGCGTCCTGCAGGCGGAAGTCGGCGGCCAGGTCGACGACCCACCGCACCTTCTCGCGCAGCACCGGCATGAGGGCCTGGGAGGCGCCGTGGGGCAGACCGCAGAACACGAGGTCGACCCCGTCGAGCAGGGCGGGGTCGTAGCTGTCGAACACCAGGCCGGGATAGGCCGCGGCCAGGCTCGGGTACAGCTCGGCGAGGGCGGTGCCCGCCTGGCTGTCGCCGGTGGCGAACACGACCCGCAACTCGGGATGGGACGCGCAGAGCCGCAGCAGCTCCGCCCCCGTGTACCCGGATGCACCGATGATGCCGACGTCGATCACGCCAGCAACATACGAGCCTCTGCATTTCTATGCAACTCGATTCACGGCTCTCCCCCAGGCCGCCGACGATGGCGCCGGCCGGCCGCGACCGCTGGAGCCGCAACGGGCGCCGGGAGGGCCGCAGTAGGGTCGCTCCGGTGACGACCTCCCCTGATCCGGCGGTACAGACGATCGGCGCCCCGACGTGAAGGTCCTCCACCTGGAGGGGCTCCCCGTCGACACCGGCGGCGTGCTCTCGGTGCTGCGCAACCTGCAGGAGGCCTCGGAGGCCCTCGATCTCGGCCTGACCCACGCCGTGTGGGTCAACTCCCGCTACGTCGAGACCCGAACCCCCGCCCTCGACTACCGCTACAGCCGCTGGGCCCTCGGCGAGGGCCCGATCGACGCGCGCATGCTGGCCTGCATCCTCCCGTCGTTCGTGGCGGTGCGGAACCTGCTGAAGGCCGAGCACTTCGACATCGTGCACGCGCACGCCCGCGGCACCCTGCCGGTGGCCGTGCTCGTCGCCCGCCTGCTGCACCGGCCGGTGGTGTTCACCAACCACAGCTACGCCAGCCACCGAGACCTGTACCGGCGTGCGGCCGACCATCCCGGGGTCCACACCGTCGTGCTCAGCGCCGACATGGCCGACCACTACGGGATCCGCACCGATGCCCCGAGGGTGCACGTCATCCCCGCGTGCTGCTCCGACCGGTACTTCGACGAGCCGCTGGTCGAACGGCGCCAGGGCTTCTCCCCCGACGACCCGCTGCGGCTCACCGGCGTCGGGATGGTCGTGCCGTGGAAGGGGTGGAGCACCGCCGTCGAGGCCATCGCCCTGCTCGACCCCGACGAGCGGGCCAGCCTGCGCTTCGACCACTGGGGGGTCGAGACCGACGAGGACTACTCCGCCGAGCTCCGGGCGCTCATCGTCGAGAAGGGCGTCGGCGACGTCGTGCAGATGCGGGGCTCCACCGACCGCATGGCCGAGGTGCTCCACTCGTCGGACTGGCTCCTGCACCCGGCCGTCACCGACCCGTACCCGGTCGCCGTGCTCGAGGCGTTGACGATGGGCCTGCCCGTCCTGGCCACCTCGTCCGGAGGACCGGCCGAGATGGTCACCGACGGCGTGAGCGGAGCCCACTTCGAGCCCTACGACGCGCCCGGCCTCGCCCGCCTGCTGCGAGCCGTGCTCCGGGGCGAGCTCCCCGTCGCCTCCCCCGCCGAGGTGCGCGAGTCGGCCCGCCGGAGCGCGGCGTCGGTGGTGGCCACGAGCTACGCCGAGCTCTACCGCGAGATCCTCGACCGGCCCCGCTGAGGGCCGGTCGGGCTACCCCCGGAGGGTGGCGCCGAGGCCTTCGACGGTGGAGACGACGGCGTCGCGCACCGACGTGATGTCGTCGTCGGTGAGGGTGCGGCCGGTGGCCTGGAGGCGGAGCCGGTAGGCCAGGCTGCGACGGCCGTCGGGCACGGGTGCGCCCCGGAACACGTCGAACAGGGCCAGGCCGACGAGCAGCTCGCCCGCCGCGCCCCGGATGGCGGCGGCCACGTTGCCCGCCGGGATGGACTCGTCGACCTCGAACGCGAGGTCGAGGTCGCTCGACGGGTACCGGCTGATCGGGTGGTACGGGTGCTCGCCGTGGGGCAGGGCGAGGGCGGTGTCGAGGTCGACCTGCAACCAGGCGACGCGCTCGCGGATGCCGAGGGCGTCGAGCACACCGGGGTCGACCTCGCCGACCTCGCCGACGACGGTGCCGTCGAGGGTGATCACGCCGGAGCGGCCGGGATGCAGGCCGGGGACCACCTGGGTCTGGTCGATGCCGGCGCCGGGGAGGCCGAGGGTGTGGTGCAGGACCTGCCACACCTCGACCGCAGCGGTGGCCTCGACGCCCGCCAGCACCACGGCCAGGTGCTCGCGCTCGTCGGGCAGGGTGGTGCCGCCGAGCGGCACGCCGAAGACCTTGCCGATCTCGAACAGGCCCACGCCCTCGGTGCGGTGCGACTCGTTGTAGGCCACGGCCCGCAGCAGGCCAGGGCGCAAGGAGGTGCGGAGCACGGACTCCTCGGCGGCCAGCGGGTTCGTGAGGGTGACGGCCTCGGCCGGCAGCCCGGCGCGAGCGAGGTCGCCCGGCGCCAGGAACGGCAACGGCATGGCCTCGTGCACGCCGAGGCCCACCAGGACCTGGCGGAGCGTGCGCCGGTCGCGCTGCAGCGGCGTGAGCGCGCCGATCTGCACCGACGTGGGCACCCGCTTGGGGATGCGGCTGTAGCCGTGGTGGCGGGCGATCTCCTCGATCACGTCGGTCTCGGTCGAGGTGTCCGGACGGAAGGTGGGGACGGTGACCGAGAAGGTGCCGGGCGGGTCGGCGGGCACGACACCGAAGCCGATGGGCTCGAGCAGGGCCGGCACGGCCTCCGGGGCGAGGTCGGTGCCGAGCAGCCGGTTGACCCGGTCGGTGCGGACCGTGACCGGGGTGCGGTCGGGGAGGTCGCCGTCGACGGTGACGCTGCCCTCGACCAGGCGGGCCCCCGACGGGGCCAGCAGCTCGGCCAGGCGCCGTGCGGCCAGGTCGACGATGTCGGGGTCGGTGCCGCGCTCGAACCGGGCCGAGGCCTCCGAGCGCAGACCCAGGTACTTGGAGCTCACGGCGATCGCCATGGGGGTCCAGAAGGCGCACTCGAGCAGCACCGAGGTGGTGGTGTCGGAGATCTCGGTCGAGGCTCCGCCCATCACGCCGGCGATGCCCACCGCGGTGTCGGTGCCGTCGGCGATCACGCCGTCGCGTCCGCCGGTGAGGGTGCGCTCGACGTCGTCGAGGGTGAGGATTGTCTCGTCGGCACGGGCCCACCGCACCCGAAGGGCGCCGTCGGGGAGCTTGGCCAGGTCGTAGGTGTGGTTGGGCTGGCCCAGCTCGAGCATCACGTAGTTCGACGCGTCGACCACGTTGTTGATCGGGCGCATCCCGAGGTGGGTGAGGCGCTCGGCGATCCAGGCGGGTGACGGCTCGACGCGGACACCGTCGATCACGCTGGCGTGGAACCGACCGCAGAGGTCGGGGTCGAGGATCTCGACCGAGACGCGGGCGGCGGCGTCGCCGGCTGCGATCTCGACCTGGGGCTCGGGGATGGCGAACGACAGGCCCAGGCGGGCGGCGAGGTCGCGGGCCACGCCGGCGACCGACATGGCGTCGGGCCGGTTGGGGTTGATCTCGAGGTCGTAGAGGACGTCGGGGGTGATGCCGAGGGCGTCGGCGATCGGGGTGCCGAGGGCCGGGCCCGGCTCGCCTGCCGCGGCCACGATCATGATCCCGGAGTGGTCGTCGCCGAGGCCGAGCTCGCGGCCCGAGCAGAGCATGCCGTTGGACCACTCGCCGCGGAGCTTGCGCCGGGCGATCTCGAGGCCGCCGGGCATCACCGTGCCGAGGGTGGCCAGCGGGACGAGGTCGCCGACGGCCATGTTGAAGGCGCCGCAGCAGATCTGGAGGGGCTCGCCGTCGCCGGTGTCGACGTCGACCAGCTGGATCTTGTCGGCGTTGGGGTGGGGCCGGAGGGCGATCACCTGCACCACGACGATGCCGTCGAGGCCCTCACCGATGCGGTCGACCGACTCGACCGCCATGCCGAGGTCGCTCATGACGTCGCCGAGGCCGACGGGGTCGTCGTCGGGGAACGGGGCGAACTCGCGGAGCCAGGAGAGGAGGACCTTCATGCCGGGAACTGCTCCAGGAAGCGGACGTCGCCGGTGTACATCTCACGGATGTCGTCGACGCCGTGGCGCATCAGGGCCAGGCGGTCGAGGCCGAAGCCGAACGCGAAGCCGGTCCAGTCCTCCGGGTCGAGGCCGACGTTGCGCAGGACGTTGGGGTGGACCATGCCGCAGCCGCCGAGCTCGAGCCATCCGGTCTGGGCACAGGTGCGACAGCCCTTGCCCTCGCAGAACACACAGTTGATGTCGTACTCGGCGGAGGGCTCGGTGAACGGGAAGTAGGAGGGGCGCAGGCGGGAGTGGATCGACCCGCCGAAGTAGGCGGAGGTGAACGACTCGAGGGTGCCGGCGAGGTCGGCGAAGGAGATGCCCCGGTCGATGACCAGGCCCTCGATCTGGTGGAACACCGGCATGTGGGACGCGTCGGCGGTGTCGCGGCGGAACACCCGACCGGGCATCACCGCATAGATCGGCGGCGGCTGCTCGGACATCACCCGGATCTGCACCGGCGAGGTGTGGGTGCGCAGCAGGACGGTCTCGGGATCGCCGAGGTCGACGTAGAGCGTGTCCCACATGCCACGGGCCGGATGGGCGGCGGGGATGTTGAGCGCCTCGAAGTTGTACCAGTCGGTCTCGACCTCGGGGCCCTCGGCCACGGCGAAGCCCATGCCCACGAACACGTCGACGAGGCGGTCCCAGGTCTGGGTGACGAGGTGGAGGCTCCCCCGCTCACGACCACCGACGACCTCGGTGAGGTCGAGGCGCTCGGCGGCGAGGGTGAGGGCCCGCTCGGCGGACTCCAGGGCCCCACGACGCTCGGCGACGGCTGCGTCGATGGCCGCCCGGACCTCGTTCATGGCCAGGCCGGCGTCGCGACGGGGCTCGGGCTCGAGGGCGCCGATGCCCTTCTTCAGCGCCGTGAGCTCGCCCTTCTTGCCGAGCAGCTCGGCCTCGACGGCGCGCAGCTCGTCGAGGGTGGAAGCCGCCGCGATGCGGCCCGGGGCCTCGGCCCCGATGCGGGTGATGTCGTCGATCATCGGTCGTTGAGCCTGTCGGTCGAGCGGTCGGTCGTCCAATCGATTGCCGGGCCGATGCTGCGGCGCTGGCGGGCCGCCTCGAACAGCACCACGGCACCGGCGACGGCGGCGTTGAGGGACTCGACCCCGGGGTCGAGGGGGATGGTCAGGCGGTCGTCGCTGGCGGCGACGACGGGGTCGGCGAGCCCATGGGCCTCGGAGCCGACCAGCACGGCCACGGGGCCGACGAGGTCGAGGGCCTCCGGGGCCGCTCCCCCCGTGGCGACAGTGGCCACCAGGCGACGCCCCGCCGCACGGAGCAGGTCGAGCGCTCCTGCGGTGTCGGCGGCCTCGGCCACCGGCAGGCGCAGCACCGAGCCGGCCGCCGCCCGCACCGCCTTGGGGCCGAACGGGTCGGTGCTCGTGCCGGCGAAGACCACGCCCGCGGCACCGGCGGCCTCGGCGGCGCGCACCAGCGTGCCGGCGTTGCCCGGGTCGGCGATGTCGACGAGCACGAGGATCGGGCCCGTGCGGGCCGGGTCGGCCACCAGCTCGGCCAGGTCGACGGGCCGGCGGGGGGCCACCGCGAGCAGGCCCTGGGGGGTGACGGTGTCGGCCACCTTGGCCAGCACCCCCTGCCCCAGCGACCAGACCGGGCAGCCGGCGGACGCGGCGGCCGCCACGGCCTCGAACAGCGGGCTGCCGGGTTCAGCGGCGGCCCAGGCCTCGCCGTCGACGAAGACCTCGTCGACGGCGGCGCCGGCGGCCAGGGCCTCGGCCACGGGGATCGGGCCCTCGATCACGAACGCACCCGCGTCCAGACGCGCCCTACGGCGCCCCGAGAGGCGCCGTAGGGAGGTCAGACGAGGGTTGGTCGCCGACAGCGGGGTCGGCTCGACGCCCACGAGGGTCGTCGGTGCGGTGAGGTTCAGGCGCTGGTCGACGCGGCGTTGGCCGCCTCGACCAGGGCGGTGAACGCCGCCGGGTCGGTGACGGCGAGGTCCGCCAGGACCTTGCGGTCGACCTCGACACCGCTGGCCTTCAGGCCGGCGATGAACTTCGAGTAGGTCGTGCCGTTGAGACGGCACGCCGCGTTGATGCGCTGGATCCAGAGCTGCCGGAAGTCGCCCTTGCGGGCACGACGATCGCGGTAGGCGTACTGGAGCGAGTGCATGACCTGCTCGTTGGCGGCGCGGTACGAACGGCTCTTGTTGCCGTAGTACCCCTTCGCACGCTCGAGCGTGGTCTTGCGATGCTTCTTGCTGGCGACAGCGCGCTTGACCCGGGCCATCGGGTTCTCCTTCGTGTGGTGCTGCAGTGCAGTCGGAGCTGCAGTGCAGCGTGGTGCTGAGCGGTTTCGGGATCGTCGGCGCAGGTGGCGCCGACGGGGTTCAGATCAGATGCCGAGCTGGCGACGCACGCGGGCGGCGTCGCCGGGGGCGAGCTCGAAATCGCCCGAGAGGCGCCGCTTGCGAGCCGGCGACTTCTTCTCGAGGATGTGGTTGAGGTTCGCCTTGCGACGGGTGATCTTGCCCGAGCCGGTGATCTTGAAGCGCTTCTTGGCGCCGCTGTGGGTCTTCATCTTGGGCATGGGATTCTCCGATGCTGGTTCCCGCACAGAGGACCTGCGTGCGGGTGGGGGGTTCAGTTGGGGTCAGGCCTCGGTGGTGTCGGTGGCCTCGGCCGGAGCCTCGACCACCTCGGCCGGAGCCTCGGTCGTCTCGGGAGCCTCAGGTGCCTCGGCGACCGGGGTGGTGTCCGGGGCGTCGGCGACCGGTTGGTCGGCGGGGGCGCCTTCCTCGGTCTCGGCCTGGCGCCGCTTCTCGGCTGCGGCCTGGGCCTTCTTGTCGGGGCCGAGGACCATGGTCATGTTGCGACCGTCGAGTCGGGGGTACACCTCGACACGACCCTGGTCGACGACGGCTTCGGCCACCTGGTCGAGGATCTTGCGACCCAACTCCGGGTGCTGCATCTCACGGCCACGGAACATGATCGTGACCTTGACCTTGTGCCCCTCCGACAGGAAGTGCTCCACCTTCTTGGTCTTGGTTCCGAAGTCGCCGGCGCCGATCTTGGGCCGGTACTTCATCTCCTTGACCACCACGTTGGTGGACTTCTTGCGGGATTCCTTCGCTCGCTGCGCGGCCTCGTACTTGTACTTGCCGTAATCCATGATCCGGCAGACAGGTGGGTTGGCCTTGTCGGCGACCTCGACGAGGTCGAGCTCGAGCTCCCGGGCCATGTTGAGGGCTTCGGGAAGGGGCTTGATTCCGATCTGGGCGCCATCGGCTCCGACCAACCGCACCTCGCGGGCGCGGATGCGGTCGTTGATCCGTGGCTCGTTGTTGGCGGCCGTTGCTATGGCCGGTCACTCCTCATTCGTGCCAGGTCCTCCCTCGGCATTGCTGCTGTGCGTCCTGCTGGGTGCGGCGGTCGCAGTCGAGGTGGCCAGTGGCCGAAAAGCAACGACGGCGGACGCCGGTGGGAGCCGACGACCGCCGCGGTCCAGAGCCGAGGCCGGCCCGCAGATGGCGGGGAGACATCGGTTCCGGCTCGTGAGAGCCTTCGACCCGGGCGCACCGTTTCGCCGTGGAGACTGCCGTCGAGACGGCAGGTTCGCAGTGGTGAGGTGGCCGGGTGGGGGCTGAGCCCCGCTTCCGTTCAGTTGTGAGCGCTCTACGATAGCGATTCGGCCCGCCAGAAGCGAGCGCCGGGCCCGAGGGGGCCGGCGACGACCTGGCGGCGGGCCCCGATCCGAGAGCTTCGAGGAGACCTGATGAGCCTGTGGACGCCCGGTGGCGAGGTACCAGTGGAGCGTGGGGGTGGCACCCCCGACAGCGGTGTGGCCGGGCGGGTCGGCGCCCCCGACCTCGACGCGCTCAGCCCCGAGGAGCGGGCCCAGGCCGAGGCGATGATCGCCCAGATGGCCGACGTGCAGCGCCAGATCCTGTCGGCCCCGGCCGCCCAGTTCGTCACCAACCACGTCGTCGGCTTCTACGAGCTCGCCGCCATCCACCTCGGCCAGCCCCAGCCCGACCTCGACGAGGCCCGTCTCGCCATCGACGCCATGTCGGCCGTGCTCGACACCACCGAGGACCGTCTCGGCGAGGACGGCGCCGCGCTGCGCGACGCGCTCACCCAGCTCCAGATGGTCTTCGTGCAGGTCAGCGCCGAGGTCAAGGCGGCGGCCGCGGCCGCGGCCGACACCGACGACAGCGACGAGGGGGCCCCGGGGGCCGGCGACGACGACGGCGACGCTGCCGTCGACGGTGCCGACACGCCCTAGGACAGCGGCCCGACCGACAGGAAGCGCCCGCTGTCGCTGACCATCACGACGAGGGCCTCTCGCCCGTCGTCGAGATGCAGGTGGACCGCCCGGCCCACCTCGAGGTCCGGCGACGGCTCGAAGACGCCTTCCACGCCGTCATCGACGGGATCGACGGCCGGATGAGGGCCCAGCCGAGCGTGCACCCGCTCGGCTCGGTGACCGTCCAGGATCTGGCCTTCGACCCACTCGGTCCTCATCGGGCTCCTCCTGGCTGTCGACGGTCCCTGCCGTCAGCGATCTCTCACCCCAGGGATCGACTCCGACGACCGGGCACCGCAGGGCCGTTGGTGGGAGGTCCACTCCCCCACGTGGGTGAGTCGGGCCGGCGCTCAGCGGGCGAGGGCCCGGCGATCGAAGAGCACGACTCCGACGGCCAACACGCCCGCAGCGAGAGCGGCGAGCACCGCGGCATGCCACCACGTGAACCCGAGGGCCAGAGGGCTGCCCGACGTGGCGTAGTAGAAGGGCGAGAGCCACCGCACCGGCCGCAGGCCGTCGACCAGCTCGGGCAGCGTGCTCCCGAGGTAGGCCAGGGCGGCGAAGGCGCTGGTCGCACCCAGACCGATGGCCCGCGAGCCGGTGGCGGCACCAACGACCAGCGCCAGCCAGCCGAACAGGATGCCGAGCAGAACCACGCCGAGCACGGTGCCGAGCAGGTTCGGGTACGAGAGCTTGAGGTTCACGATCGGGTCGCCGATCGCCAGGCCGGCGACGATCACTGCGCCGATGAGCACAGCCTCCATCGCCACGACCGCGGCGTTCTGCAGCAGCACGCTGCGGCGTCGGATCGGGTGGGCGAGCACCAGATCGAGTGCCCCGGAGTCCTCGGCCCCGCCGATCGCCGAGGCCCCCGTTCCGATCGTGAGCACGAGCAGGAAGAGCGGCACCATGAAGCCGAAGAGCTCGGCGGCGAGATAGCCGGCGCCCGAGGTGAAGTCGATGTCGGCGATGCCCATCATGGCCAGGACGCTCTTGGGGTACTGGCTCATGAGGTCCTGCATGCCCGCGGCGTCGCGCACGGTCGGGAACACCGACACGATCATCGCTACGTACGCCGCCACACCGACCGACCACCACAGCAACGACCGGCGGCGGTCGCCGAGCGCCCGGGCGAGCACGGGGAACCTCACCGCTCCTCCGCCTCGATCTCCTCGACGGCCTCATCAGCGGACTCACCCCGGTACATGGCGAGGAAGACCTCGTCGAGGTCGGCCGAGCGACTCAAGAGGTCGATGACCTCGAGCGGGGCGAGGGCCTCGACCACGGAGGCGAACGAGCCGCCCACAGCGAAGGTCACGACGTCGCCCTCGGCGTGCAGGTCGGTGACGCCCGGCAGGCGGGCGAGGCGGTCGGCGGCCGCAGCCCCCTGACCGGGGGCCATGGTGGCGGTGACGCGCCGCAGTCCCCGATGCCGCAGAGACTCGACGGTCTCGAGGGTGACGAGGCGGCCCTCGCGGACGATGCCGACCCGATCGGCGACGTGCTGGACCTCGTCGAGCGAGTGGGACGAGAGGAAGACGCTGCGCCCGGCGTCGGCCTGGTCGCGCAGGAGCCGTTGGAACTCGTCCTGTACCAGCGGGTCGAGGCCCGAGGTGGGCTCGTCGAGGATCACCAGCTCGGGGTCGTGCTGGAAGGCCTGGACCAGGCCGAGCTTCTGGCGGTTGCCACGGGACAGCCGGCGAACCGGCCGGTCGAGCTGCACGCTGAAGCGCTCGACGAGCTCGTCACGCCGCACCGGCGGGGTGCCCGGCCTGAGCGAGGCGCACCAGTCGAGGACCTCCTTGCCCGTGAGCCGGCCCGGGAGGGCCAGGTCGCCGGGCAGATAGCCGGTGCGGGCCCGGATCTCCAGGGAGTCGGCGCGACTGTCGAGGCCGAGCACCGAGACCCGGCCGCTGCTCGGCCGCAGCAGGTCGAGCAGGGTGCGGATGGTGGTGGTCTTGCCGGCGCCGTTGGGGCCGAGGAAGCCGAACACCTCGCCCGACGGCACCTCGAGGTCGAGTGCCTCGATGCCGCGGCCGTGGCGGTAGGCGACGGTGAGCGCCTCGGCCCTCACGGCGTCGGCGGTGGCGGCCATCGTCAGTCCGAGGCCCCGGCGGGCCTCATGTCGGCGGCCTCCCAGCGCCCGAGGCGCCCGGCGGAGACCCGGTAGGCGACCACGGTGCCGACCTCGATGGTGCGGCTGCCGTCGGCGATCGCCGTGCAGTGGAAGGGGTGCTCGACGCCGTCGTCGGAGCGCACCACACCGAGACCACGGGGGTCGTCGAACGACACGACCACGCCACGGCCGGCACCGAGGGGAACGCCTTCATCAGCACCTGGAGCCATCACGGCCGAGCCTACGACCGGCGGTGGGTCAGTGGACGATCTTGGAGATCGGGAGCTCGATGATGTCGGTGGCACCGGCGTCGGAGAGCGCCGGGATGAGCACGTTGATTCGGCGCTTCTCGACCACGGTCTCGACGGCATAGCCGGCCCCGCCGTAGAGCTCGTTCACCGTCGGCGACTTCATCGACGGGAGGATGTCGATCACGGCGTCGAGGCGGTCGGAGGGGATGTTGAGCTTGACCAGCACCCGGCCCCGGGCCTCGAGGACGCCCTCGAGCAGGGTGCGCAGCTGGTGCATGGCGTGCGCCTTCTCCGGGTCGGCGAAGGCCGCCGGGTTGGCGATGAGCTCGGTGTAGGACACGAGGATCGTGTCGATGATCTTGAGCCCGGCCGCCCGCAGGGCCCGGCCCGTCTCGGTGATGTCGACGATGCAGTCGACGATGTCGGGGACCTTGGCCTCGGTGGCGCCGTAGGAGAGGCGGATGTCGGCGTCGATGCCCTTCTCGGCGAAGAAGCGCTTGGTGAGCTCGGGGTACTCGCTCGAGACCTTCACGCCCTGGGGCAGCTCGCTGACGCTGTTGACCGGAGAGTCCTGCGGGACTCCGACCACGATGCGGACCGGGTTCGACGTGGCCTTGGAGTACTGGAGCTCGCCCAGGGACTCGACCTGGCTGGAGGTCTCCTCGACCCAGTCGCGGCCGGTGATGCCGAGGTCGAAAAGGCCCTCGGCCACGTACTGCGGGATCTCCTGAGGCCGCAGGATGCGGACCTCGGCCACCCGGGGGTCGTCGATGGAGGCCTTGTACTGCACCGCGGAGTCACGGGAGACCTTCAGGTCCGCGGCCTCGAACAGTTCGAGGGTGGCCTTCTCGAGGGAGCCCTTGGGCAGGACGAGCTTCAACATGTCGGCAAACCTACCGCCTGGCGAGAGGGGCTCCGAGCGGGTTACCCGGCAGGTGCACCCGTAGGATCAGGCCCATGCCGCCACACAAGGAACGCCATCTCAGCCACCGTGCCGGTTGGCTGAGGGCCACCGTCCTCGGCGCCAACGACGGCATCATCTCCACCGCAGCGCTCATCCTGGGCGTCGTCGCCGCCAGCGCCAGCCGCAGCGCCGTGCTCACCGCCGGCGTGGCCGGGCTCACGGCCGGCGCCCTCTCGATGGGGCTCGGCGAGTACGTCTCGGTGAGCTCACAGCTCGACTCCGAGCGGGCCGACATCGCCAAGGAGGAGTGGGAGCTGGCCAATGTACCCGAGCGCGAGCTGGCCGAGCTCACCGCGATCTACCAGGAGAAGGGACTCGAGCACGACCTCGCCCGCGAGGTCGCGGTGAAGCTCACCGAGCACGACGCGCTCAAGACCCATCTCGTCGAGGAGCTGGGCATCACCGAGACGACCCTGGCCCGACCGATCCAGGCCATGGCCTCCTCGATGGTGGCCTTCGCTCTGGGCGCGGCACTACCCCTGATCGCCGCCGCCCTCGTCCCGGACTCGTCCTCGAGCGGCATGCGCATCGTCGCCATCCTGGCGGTGTCGGTGGTCGCCCTGCTCGGCCTGGGCGTCTCCGGCGCCGTGCTGGGCGGGGCAAGGATCGGCCGTCCCACCGCACGCGTCGTGTTCGGCGGCATCGCCGCCATGGGGGTCACGATGCTGATCGGGTGGATCTTCGGCACGGCCACCGGCTAGCGGGAGCGAGCCGTGCCGGCCCGGCGGGGGTCAGGCCTTGGCGGCGAGGCGGCGCAGGAGGTTCACCATCTCGAGGGCCGTGCGCACGGACTCCTCGCCCTTGTTGTCCTCCTCGGACGACCGGGCGAGGGCCTGCTCGAGGTTCTCGGTGGTGAGCACGCCGAAGATCACCGGCACTCCGGTAGCGAGCTGCACGTCCTGGATGCCGCGGGCGCACTCCCCCGCCACGAAGTCGTAGTGGGAGGTCTCGCCGCGGATCACCGCGCCGAGGCAGACCACGGCGTCGACGTGGCCGTTCTCGATGAGGGCCTTGGCCGCCATCGGGACCTCGTAGGCACCGGGCACCCAGACGAGGGTGACGTCGGACTCGGCGACGCCGTGGACGGCGAGCGCGTTGTCGGCCCCTTCGAGCAGGCGGTTGGTGATGTGGTCGTTGAAGCGACCGCACACCACACCGACGCGCACACCGGCGCCGTCGACGTCGCCGGTGACCGAGTTGGCGGCGCGGAAGTTGCTGGACATCAGTCGTCGAGCCCTTCGAGCATGTGGCCCATCTTGTCCCGCTTGGTGCGCAGGTAGGCGATGTTCTCGGGGTTCGGCACCGACTCGAGGCGCACGCGCTCGACGATGTCGAGCCCGAAGCCCTCGAGGCCGCCGTACTTCGACGGGTTGTTGGTCATGTACCGCATCGTGGTGATGCCGAGGTCGACCAGGATCTGGGCGCCGATGCCGTACTCGCGGCTGTCGACGGGCAGGCCGAGGGCCTCGTTGGCCTCGACGGTGTCCATGCCCTGGTCCTGCAGCGAGTAGGCCCGGATCTTGTGGCCGATGCCGATGCCGCGGCCCTCGTGGCCCCGGAGGTAGACGACCACGCCGAGGCCTTCCTCGGAGATGCGCTTCATGGCCTGGTCGAGCTGGATGCCGCAGTCGCAGCGCAGCGAGCCGAAGACGTCGCCGGTCAGGCACTCGGAGTGCACCCGGACCAGGACGTTGTCCTCGCCCTGCACCGCGCCCTTCACGAGGGCCACGTGCTGCTCACCGTCGAGCACGGACTCGTAGACGTAGCAGGTGAAGTCGCCCCACTCGGTGGGGATGCGGGCCTCGGTGACCCGCTTGACCAGCTTCTCGGTCTGGCGCCGGTAGCGGATGAGCTCGGCGATGGAGATGAGGAACAGGTCGTGCTCCTTGCAGAACTGCACCAGGTCGGGGACGCGGGCCATGGTGCCGTCGTCGTTGACGATCTCGCACAGCACACCGGCCGGGTAGAGGCCGGCCATGCGAGCGAGGTCGACGGCGGCCTCGGTGTGGCCGGCCCGCTTCAGCACGCCGCCCTCGGAGTAGCGCAGCGGGAAGATGTGGCCCGGCCGGGCGAGGTCGCCGGGGCGCGAGGCGGGGTCGATCAGCGCCTGGATGGTGGTGGCTCGGTCGGCGGCGGAGATGCCGGTGGAGGTGCCGTGGCGGTAGTCGACGCTGTAGGTGAACGCCGTGCGCTGGGCCTCGGTGTTGTCACGGACCATCAGCGGGACGTCGAGCTCGTCGAGGCGCTCGCCGGTCAGCGGGGTGCAGATCACACCGGAGGTGTGGCGCACGAAGAAGGCGATCTTCTCCGCAGTGGCCGCCTCGGCCGCCATGATGAGGTCGCCCTCGTTCTCGCGGTCCTCGTCGTCGACGACCACGACGATCTCGCCCCGGCCGATGGCCGCGACGGCCTCGGGGATGGTGGCGAACGCGTCGGCGTACTCGGAACGCTGCTGGGTGTGCGGGCTCATCGGGCCTCCTCGGTTGGGGCCGTGGTGGTGGGCGTGGGGGTGCCGGCGGCGGCGAGGGCGCCGAGCTGGCCTTCGAGCAGGCGCTCGGCGTACTTGGCGATCACGTCGACCTCGAGGTTCACCTTCGCACCGGGGCCCTTGGAGCCCAGGGTGGTGACCGTCGCGGTGTGGGGGATGACGGCGACGGTGAAGCCGTCGTCGAGGGGCTTCACGACGGTGAGGGAGATGCCGTCGACGGTGATCGAGCCCTTCTCGACCACGTAGCGGAGCAGGTCGGCGGGCATGCGCACCTGTAGGTCGGGAACGGGGGCGACGATCTCGCCCACGGCGTCGACGTGGCCCTGGACCAGGTGGCCCCCGAGGCGGTCCTCGAGGCGCACCGGGCGCTCGAGGTTCACGGGGTCGCCGGGCTGCAGGGAGCCCAGGTTGGTGCGGGCGTAGGTCTCGTCGCTGACGTCGGCGTCCCACCAGCCCTCGGCCGCGTCGAACGCCACCACCGTGAGGCAGCAGCCGTTGACGGCGGTGGAGTCGCCGATGCCGGCACCGTCGAGCACGGTGCGGGCGGCGATGCGGAGTCGGGAGCCGTCGCGGGACACCACGGACCCGAGCTCCTCGACGATGCCGGTGAACATGTCAGCTTCCTTCCAGATCGAAGCGAAGATCGTCGCCCAGGTGGCGCAGGCTGACAATTCGGCCCCGCCAGACGTCGTCGATGGTCGCGGCGCCGGGGCCCGCGAACAGGCCGCGCCCGTCGTCGCCGCCGAAGATCGCGGGGGCCAGGTAGACGACGTAGCGGTCGACCAGGCCGGCAGCGTGGAAGGCATGGGCGACGCCGGCGCCACCCTCGACCATCAGCTGCAGCACCCCTCGCTCGCCGAGGTCGTCGAGCACCGCACCGAGGTCGCCGTCGAGCTCGAGGCACGGCCGGATCGCGGCGTCCTCGGGGGCCCGGCCGAGCACCACCCGGAGCGGCTCGGTGTCGTCGGGGCCACGCTCGCCGTCGGGCAGGCGCACCGTCAGCGAGGGGTCGTCGGCCCGCACCGTGCCGGCGCCGACCACGATGGCGTCGCTGTCGGCGCGCAGTCGGTGGGCGTCGAGGCGGGCCAGCTCACCGGTGATCCACTGCGAGGAGCCGTCGGGAGCGGCGGTGCGGCCGTCGAGGGACGAAGCCAGCTTCAGCACGACGTAGGGGCGACCGGTGCGGCGGTGGTGGAGGTAGGGCGTCAGCTGCTCGGCGGCCGCAGCCTGGCCCACGCCGACGACGACCTCGATGCCGGCGGCCCGGAGCCGTTCGATCCCCCGGCCCGAGACCTTGGGGTCGGGGTCGGTGAGGGCCACGACCACCCGGGCGACGCCGGCGTCGATCACCGCGTCGGCGCAGGGCGGGGTCCGGCCGTGGTGCGAGCAGGGCTCGAGGGTGACGTACAGGGTGGCTCCCCGAGCCGCCTCGCCCGCGGCGGCCAGCGCGACGACCTCGGCGTGGGGCCCGGTGCGGCCGTCGGTGGCACCCGGGAAGCCGGGATGGTCGGGATCACCAGCCGGGACGAGCACGGCGCCGACCCACGGGCGGGGCGCGACCCGGCGACGCGAGGCGGTCGCCGCGGTCAGAGCCTGGCCCATGCGGGCCTCGTCATCGGGAGTGGTCGTGATGGGCAACGATCGTATCGGCGACGACCGGTCCGCCCTCAGGCGGTCAGTCGCCGGCCATGAGGCGGATGGCGTGGGGAACCACGTCGATGACCGCCTCGAGACATTCGACGGCGCCCGAGGTGGAGCCCGGGGCGTTGAGCACCAGCGCCGTGCCACGGGTGCCGGCGACGCCGCGGGAGAGCCGACCGAGCGGGTTCACCAGGCGCATCGCCTCGGCCAGGCCCGGGGCCTCACGGTCGAGCACGACCCGGGTGCCCTCGGGGGTGTTGTCCCGCGGCCCGAACCCGGTGCCGCCGGTGGTGACGATCACGCCGAGGAAGCCCTCGGCCAGCTCGACGATGGCCTCGCCCACGTTCTGGCGGCCGTCGGCCACCACCCGGTGCTCGACGACCTCGAAGCCCTCCGCGGTGAGGCGATCGACCAGCGCCCGCCCGGATTTGTCGTCGCGGGTGCCGGCGACGACACCGTCGGAGACGGTGAGGACCTTGGCGAGGAGGCCGGCGGCCGGAGTGGTGGTGGCGGCGTGGTCGGTCATGGCCGAGAGTCTGCCCGCGCCCGGACCCAGGCGCGGGCGGCGCGTCAGGCGGAGTCGGGCACCCGGAGGCGGAGCAGGTACATGCCGTCGGTGCCCGCGGCCTGCGGGAGCAGCAGCCCGCCGCGACCGAGGGGGGCCCACGGCTCGCCCGGCGGGTCGAGGGCCTCGATCTCCGGGCGGGTCGCGGCCAGCCACTGGTCGAGGGCGACGGTCTCGGCGGCGGTGACGGTGCACACGCTGTAGACGACCTCTCCCCCGGGCCGGACCACGGCCAGGGCTGCGGTCAGCAGGCGCTTCTGCAGGTCCGCGAGGTGGTCGACGTCGTCAGGGACGATGCGCCACCGGGCGTCGGGCCGGCGGCGCAGGGCGCCGAGCCCGGAGCACGGTGCGTCGAGGAGGACCTTGTCGAACGAGCCCGGGCGGAACGGCGGGGCGGTGCCGTCGGCCGCCACCGCGACGAGGCGGTCGGGACCGAGGTCGAGGGAGGCGGCGTTGCGGGTGACGAGCCCGACCCGGCCGGGACGGGCGTCGGCCGCCACCACGGTGGCACCCCGGCCCGCCATGTAGGTGGCCTTGCCTCCCGGTGCGGCGCAGACGTCGAGCACCCGGTCTCCCGGTGCGGCGCCGACGGCCTCGGCCACCCACTGGGAGCCGAGGTCCTGCACGTAGCCGTCGTCGCGCATGGTGACGCCGGCGGGTCGGTTCATCTCCTCGAGCGCGGCGATGGCGGCGTCGTGGCCGAGGTCGGTGGCGAGCCGGTCGACGATCCAGTCGGGCTGGCTGACCCGCACGGCGTCGTCGGGCCACTCGACCGGGAGCGAGCCCGAGACCTTGCGGAGCACGGCGTTGCAGAGGCCCTTCAGCTTCTTCGGCGCCGACTCGACGGTTGCGCCCACGGCGGCGTGGGGCGGCGTGTCGAGGAACGCCAGCTGGAAGGCACCGAGGCGCAGCCAGGCCCGCGCGGTGGCGTCGACACGACCGGGATCGGGGAGGAAGCGGTCGACGAGCCAGTCGCACGATCGCTGCATCCGGGTGGTGCCGTAGACGAGCTCGGTGACGAACGCCCGGTCCCGGTCGGAGAGCCCGCTGCGCTCGAGCATCGGGGGCAGGGTGAGGTTGGCGTAGGCACCACCCGAGTCGATGCGCACGAGCGCGTCGACGGCGAGCTGGCGGGCGGCCACACCGGGCGCGCTCACGCTCCCAGCCGTTCGCCGGGCTCCGGGCGGTGGCCGTTGCGCCACGCCGCGGCATCCTGGCGGCCCTTGCCCTCGGGCTGGACCTCGATGAGGCGCAGCGCACCCGAGCCGGCGGCCACGACGGTGCCGTCGAGGGAACCGGGGGCGACGCCGGCGAGGCCCTCCGGCACGTCGGAGCCGTCGACGACCTCGACCTGCCACACCTTGAGGCGCTTGCCCCGGAACGTGGACCAGGCCCCGCCGAGGCGGACGAGCCGGTCGAGCTCGGCGGCCGGCCGGTGCCAGTCGAGGGCCAGCTCTGCAGGGTCGATCTTGGCGGCGTGGGTGGGCTCGCCGATCTGGGGGACCGGCGGGGTCAGCCCTGTGGTGAGGGCGTCGACCACCATGCGGCTGCCCATCTCCACGAGGCGGCCCCGCAGTGAGGTCAGGGTGTCGTCGGGTGCGATGGGGGTCTCCTCGACGGCGTACACGGCGCCG
Organism: Acidimicrobiales bacterium; assembly: GCA_965279255.1. GTDB lineage: Bacteria > Actinomycetota > Acidimicrobiia > Acidimicrobiales > Acidimicrobilacustridaceae > CAMFLJ01. The sequence continues at coordinate 1,029,199 of OZ257146.1, read as the reverse complement.
GTGTCGAGGCCTTCGGCGACCTCCATGAGGCACACGCCGGTGGTGGCGTCGCCGGCGAGCAACGCCCGCTCGACAGGGGCCGCGCCCCGCCACCGGGGCAGCAGCGAGAAGTGCAGGTTCACCATGGGGACGGCCTCGAGCACCCGCCTCGGGATGATGCGGCCGTAGGCCACCACCACGCCGAGCTCGATACCGGCGTCGAGCACGGCGTCGAGGTCGTCGGTGACGGGCAGCCCCAGCTCGAGGGCGACGGCCTTGACCGGGCTGGGCGAGAGGGTGCTGCCTCGGCCACGGCGCTTGTCGGGCCGGGTCACGACGAGGGCGATCTCGAGCCCGGCGGTGTGCAGCGCCCGCAACGGCGGAACGGCCACGTCGGGCGTGCCGAGGTAGGCGATGCGACGGGGCAGTGCGGGGGCGACGGCGAGCGGAGGTCGGTCGGGCGCGGTGGGGTCGGCGGAGGGGTCGGGCACGGAGGGGCTCAGGGCAGGCGCAGGCGCCCGGCGGCGACCTCGGGCTCGGGCAGGCGCTCGATGCCCCGCATGCGCAGCTCGCGGATGGCCTTGCGGGCCTCCTTGCGCTGCTCCTCGGTGAGGTGCTCGACGAGCAGGACGCCCTCGAGGTGGTCGATCTCGTGCTGGAACACGCGACCGGCGTAGTCGTCGAGCTCGAGGTCGACCTCGTTGCCGTCGAGGTCGTAGCCCTTCACGTGGATCTCGTTGGGCCGCACGATCTCCCAGCTCAGCCCCGGCACCGACAGGCACCCCTCGACGAAGGTGAACTCGCCACGGCTCTCGACGATGGTCGGGTTGATGATGATGCCCGGCTCGTCGTCGTAGTCGTAGACGAAGAAGCGCTGCTGGACGCCCACCTGGGGGGCCGCGAGGCCGACACCAGGGGCGTCGTACATGGTGACGAACATGTCGTCGACCAGCTTCACGAACGAGCCGTCGACCTTCGAGACGTCGGCTGCCTTCTGCTTCAGTACGGGGTCACCGATGATCCGGATCGCGTGCGGGGCCACGGCTCAAGGGTAGCGTCGGGCGGTGCCCGGACCCTCCTCGCAGTACTTCGCCCGGCAGCCGTCGGTGGCATCCGACCGGCGCCCGGTCCGGCTCTCGCTCGCCGACCTCGAGCTCTCCCTCACCACCGACCGGGGGGTGTTCTCGACCGAGCGCATCGACCCCGGCACCCGGCTGCTGCTGCAGGAGGCGCCTCATCCGAGCGACGTGATGGGTGACCTGCTCGACCTCGGCTGCGGGTACGGGCCCATCGCCGTGTCGCTCGCCCGCCGTGCTCCCGAGGCCCGGGTCTGGGCGGTCGACGTGAACGAGCGGGCCGTCGCCCTGTGCGCCGAGAACGCCGTCGCCAACGGCGCCGAGCGAGTGCACCCCGTGGTGGTCGACGAGGCCGGCACGCCCGTGGCCGGAGCTCCCGACGACGTGGCCGCCCTGCCCGACCTGCGCTTCGACGGCATCTGGTCGAACCCGCCGATCCGCATCGGCAAGGACGCCCTCCACGCCCTGCTCACCCGTTGGCTCGACCGCCTCTCCCCCGGCGCGAAGGCGTGGCTCGTGGTGCAGCGCCACCTCGGCGCCGACTCGTTGAGCACGTGGATGGAGGGCGAGGGCTGGGCCACAGAGCGCCTCGTCTCCCGCGCCGGCTACCGGTTGCTGGAGGTGTCGGCCCGATGAGCCGCCCGAAGCCCATCGACGACGGCCCGGTGGTGCCCCGCAACCTCGGCGGCACCGAGCTCAAGCGCCTTCACCGCGACCGGCGCCGCATCACCGAGGGCAAGCTCGGCCTGTTGCTCGACGGCGTGCAGAACCCGTTCAACGTCGGGGCGATCCTGCGCACCGCCGCCGCCTTCTCGGTCGACCACCTGTGGCTCGTCGGCGCCCCGTCCCCCACCGACGCCAAGGTCCAGAAGACGGCGCTCGGGTCCCAGCGCTTCTGCACCTGGACCGACCACGAGACCTCGGCCGACGCCGTCGCCGCGGCACGGGCGGCGGGCTACCGCATCGTCGGCGTCGAGCTGGCCGAGACGGCTCGACCCCTCCACGAGGTCGACCTCTCCAGCCCGGTGTGCCTGGCCATCGGCCACGAGGACCGCGGGCTCTCGAAGGAGCTGCTCGGCTCGTGCGACGCCCTCGCCTACATCCCGCAGCTCGGCCGCATCGGCTCGCTCAACGTGGGCACCGCCACCGCCATCGCCTGCTACGAGGCCCGGCGCACCGCCTGGACCTCGGGCCCCGCCGGCCCCACGGCCTAGCCGGCCACCCGCACCACCCGGCACCCCAGCAGCCGGTGGGGCTCGCCCGGGGTGACGGCGATGGCGAACACGCAGGCCGTGTGATCGCCCGGCGCCGCGGCCACCACGGTCGAGAAGCCGTGGGCGCCCCCGACCCCGAACACGGCGTCGACGTCGGGCCGTGACCGGTCGGCCGTGGCCACCGAGGCGAAGGCACCGTCGAGGTAGACGTGCACGTCGAGGGGCTGGGCCGGCAGCTCGGCGTCGACCGCCCAGCCCTCGACCCGCACGCCGCCCGGCTCGGCGACGACGCGGTCGAGGTTGCCCGCGGGCTCGGTGCCGAGGGAGACGGCGGACCGGCAGCCGAGCCGAGGGTTGCCCTCGGTGGGCTGGGGCGAGATGGCGAACGCGCACACGGTGTGGGCCCCGGCGGGGAGGCCGATCCAGGCCGAGTAGCCGTGGAGCGGGCCGAACGGGGTGGCCGCCCCCACGTCGGGGCGGGCCGAATCGGCGCGGACCGCCAGGGCGCGACCGTCGACGTAGAGGTGGACCTCGAGCGGGAGGTCGGGGCGGTCCGGGTCGGCGGTCCATCCGTCGAGAGTCAGCCCGGTGCCCGAGGGGGCCACCCGGTCGAGGTTGCCCACCGGGGCGCGGGTGCGCACGACGACCACCGTGCAGCCGAGCAGGGTGCTCTGCTCACCGGCGACGTCGTTGAGGGCGTGGGCGCAGACCGCGTGGGGTCCGGGGGCCAGGTCGGCGCCGGCCTCGAAACCGTGCAGCGAGCCGTACGGCGTGGCCGCCCCCACGTCGGGGCGGTTGACGCCGGCCCGCACGGCCAGCACCTTGTCGTCGATCCAGACGTGGACCTCGAGGGGCGTGGCGGTCGCGTCGGGGTCGGCGGTCCAACCCACGGCGGTGACCCGGGTGCCCTCGACCACCACCACGTCGAGGCGGCCGACCGGGCAGTGCCCCGGGCTCCCGTCGGCGATCGGCACGAGGTTGGCGGCGCAGCGGATCGTGCGGGTGCCGACGTAGGTGAACTCCCACGGTTCGGGGTCCGGCCCGATGGCGGTGGCGCCGACCGGGTAGCTGGGCAGGAAGCCGAACGCCTTTGCGTTGGCGTAGTTGTTGGCGGAGAGCCAGCGGTAGGCGGCGGTGCCGCTGAACGCGGCGAGCGACCCTCCGGGGGCGACGAGGTCCGCGGCGTCGGCGGTGTGGTGCAGGGAGAAGCCTGGGATGGAGTTCAGGCGCAGCACGTCGACGATGGCGGCGTCGGCCGCGCCGGAGGCGATCTCGCCGTTGGTGTAGGTGCGGCCGATGCGCTGGCGGCCCCGGAGGGCGAGCTCGTCGAGGAAGATCCGCCGCTGGTCGTCGGGGCTGCGGTAACCGGAGGCGGCGACGAAGGGCGCACCCTGTGCCCCCGCCGCGGCGGCCATGGCGACCAGCGCGTCGGCGGCCTCGGGGTTCAGCGGCACGCCGGCGGCCCCGCTCAGCGGGGAGACCCAGGTCTGGGGGCGCTGGTGGTAGTCGGTGCCCCGTGCGAGGGCAACGATCCGGGCGTCGGCCCCGGCATCGCCGGTCACCTGGGGCGGGCTGCCGGGCGGCGTCGTTCCGGGCAGCGGCGCCCGGTCGAGCAGCGTGGTGATCTCGTCCGCCGAGAGGTCCGGGAACGTCTCGACCGCCGACGCCGTCGGCGCGGTGAGCACGCCCGGGACCAACACGGCCGCCAGCACAGCGACGAACGCGAGCAACGACCCGAGGCGGCGGCCACGGTGCGGCGCGCTCTCGCCGAGCGCCGATGAGCGCGTCCCTCCCATCCGCCGACCGTAGCGCCGCGGCCGGGCCGCCGAGAGGCTCACGGGGACGGTCAGAGCCGGAGGGGGTCGACCTCGACCCGCACCCGGCCGGGTGGGCGGACGACCGAGGCCATGGCCTCGCACAGGGTGTCGTGGTCGGGGGCCCGCAGCAGCCAACGACCGTCGGCGGGGCCGAGCACCTCGACACCGGTCGGGGTGCCGAACGCCGCCACCCACGCCGGACCGGACGGCCCCGACACCACGGCCATCGCGGTGGCCGGCGGGTAGGCCAGCTCCCGGCGGCGGTCGGCCTCGGCGGCCGCCACCCTCGCCGGGTCGGCCATCACCGCCGCCTGGACGACCTCGTGGCGGGGCTGACGGGTCTGCAGCAGCAGACGCCCGCCACCGCCACGGCCGCCCACGAGGCGCGCCGCCCGCACCAGCAGGCCGAACGCCTCCTCAGCGGCCCGGTAGCGCGGCGCCAGCAGCTCCTGGTCGAGGTCGAGGAAGGCGACCACGTCGGCCGCGTCGAGCTGGTGCAGCGCGGCCTCGGTGCCCACCACGATGCGGGTGCCGGTGCCCCCGGCCCCGAGGTCGATGTCGGCGGTGAGCTCGCCCACGGGCTCGCGGGCCAGGGCCTCGAGCTCCTCACGGACGCGGCTGACGCCAGCCCTCAGGTTCTTCATCCGGGTGGCACCGCAGTGGGTGCAGATCACGGGGCGGACGGTGCCGCAGCGCAGGCACGCCAGGGCTCCCTCCTCGGCCTGCACCACCGCCGCCTGGCAGCGCTCGCAGGTCGCCACCTCGTTGCAGTTGGCACAGCTGGTGAGGCGGGAGCGGCCCTTCCGGTTGAGGATGCAGACCACCCGCGCGTCGGAGCGCAGCGCCTGCACGAGCCGCTCGCTGAACAACCCCTCCCCCGGCGGCGCGCCCCGCCGGTCGACAGCCTCGACCAGGGGCCACCCGGCCCGCTCGGCCGCCCGGCTCGGGGTGAAGAGCGGGCCGAGCTCGAGCGCCTCGAGCGACGGCGCGGGGCTCACCATCACGCACGGCACGCCCAGGCGGCGGGCCCGCTCGACGAGGACGTCGCGGGCGTGCCAGGTGGGGGCCTGCTCCTGCTGCAACGACTCGTCGTGCTCGTCGAGCACCACGATCGCCGCCGGGCGCGGCACGGGGGCCCACGCCGCCGCCCGCGTGCCGAACACGCTCGAGGCGCCGGCCCGGGCGGTGGCCCAGTCGTCGGGCATGAGGGCCACGGGCTGGCCGGCCCGCCGCAACCGCAGGCCGAGGCGCCGCACCGACGACGCGACCGGGCCGACGACCAGGATCGGCCCCAGGGCGGCGGCCGCGACGAGAACGGGGTAGGGGTCGGCGGCCGGTGGGAGGCGCACGGTGGCCACCCCGGCGGCCAGGGCCTCGGCCGCCAGGTCGTGGACCTCGTCGGGCGCGACCGGGCCCGGAGGCGGGACGCTCAGCCGGGGCGCGCGGGGAAGCGCCCGTACGGCGTGGGCCGCGGTGGCCGTGCGCAGCACCGACGCCGGGCGCCCGGCCCAGCGCCAGGCCGCCCAGTCGGCCAGCTCGAGCAGCTCGGGCGGCGGGCCCCAGCCGGTGACCTTGGCGAGGGGCTGGAGCTCGACCCCGTCGGGCGGCTCGACGTCGTCGGCGACGACCCAGCCGCCCACGCGCCGCCCGGCGAGGGCGATGCGCACGACCGACCCCACCCTGACCTGGTCGTCGAGGGCGGCGGGCACGACGTAGTCGAACAGCTTGTCGAGCCCGGGCTCGTCGGGCCGGACCCGCACCACCCGACCCACCGACGGCGTCGGCACCTCCCCGTTGCGCGCGGCCCCGTCCGAACTGGTGCTGGATCCGGTCGCCGGAGCGCGCTCATCCCCTACCAGTTCGGGAAGTGGGTCATCGGGCGCGCCGAAGTCGAACGAGCCCTGGTCGCGAGGTGGACGGGCGGCCACGGGGGTGCGCCGCCGACGGGTCGGTCCGGTCAGAGCCCGAGGGCCGACTTCAGCTGCTCGACCCGATCGGTGCGCTCCCACGTGAAGTCGTCGCCGGTGCGGCCGAAGTGGCCGTAGGCGGCGGTCTGGCGGTAGCGCGGCTTGCGCAGGTCGAGGTCGCGGAGGATCGCCGCGGGGCGGAGGTCGAAGATCTCGCGCACAGCGTCGGAGATCTTGTCCGGGTCGACGGTGGAGGTGCCGAAGGTCTCGACCATCAGCGACACCGGGTGGGCCACGCCGATGGCGTAGGCGACCTGGATCTCGCAGCGCTGGGCGGCACCGGCGGCGACGACGTTCTTGGCCACCCACCGGGCGGCGTAGGCGGCCGAGCGGTCGACCTTGGACGGGTCCTTGCCGGAGAAGGCGCCGCCGCCGTGGCGGGCCATGCCGCCGTAGGTGTCGACGATGATCTTGCGGCCGGTGAGGCCGGCGTCGCCGACGGGCCCACCGATGACGAAGCGGCCGGTCGGGTTGACGAAGACCTCGTAGTCGTCGTCGGCGAACTGGGCCGGGATCACGGGACGGATCACGTGCTCGATGAGGTCGGGCCGGATGGCGTCGTCGCGGTCGATGCCGTCGTTGTGCTGGGTGGAGATCAGCACGGTGCGCAGCTTGACCGGCTTGCCGTCGACGTAGTCGAAGGTCACCTGGGTCTTGCCGTCGGGGCGCAGGTACGGCACGGTGCCGGCCTTGCGGACGTCGGCGAGGCGCTCGGCCATGCGGTGCGCCACGTGGATCGGCAGCGGCATGAGCACGTCGGTCTCGTCGCAGGCGTACCCGAACATCATCCCCTGGTCGCCGGCGCCCTGCTGGTTCAGCTGGTCCTCGCCGGAGGTGCCGGTGCGGACCTCTTCGGAGTCGTCGACGCCCTGGGCGATGTCGGGAGACTGCTCGTCGAGGCTCACCATGACGCCGACGGTGTTGCCGTCGTAGCCGTAGGACTCGCGGTTGTAGCCGATCTCGTTGATGGTGGATCGGACGATCTTGGGGATGTCGACGTAGCCCGAAGTGGTGATCTCACCGGCGACGACGGCGAGGCCGGTGGTCACCAGCGTCTCGCAGGCCACCCGGCTCATGGGGTCCTGGGCCAGCATGGCGTCGAGGATCGCGTCGGAGATCTGGTCGGCCACCTTGTCGGGATGGCCCTCGGTCACGGACTCCGAGGTGAAGGTCCAGCTGGTCACGCATGCTCCTTGCCGGCGGGAGGGGGTCGGTCGGGGCTCGGGCCGCCCGCTCGTGGTCGGTTGGTCAGGGGTGTGGGACCGCGCGCAAGGCCACGACGGCATCGAGCACGGCCTTCGCCACGGACCGCTTGTCGGTCAGGGGGACATCTTGGTCCACGCCGTCGGCCCTGACGAGCACGACGGCGTTGGTGTCGTGCTCGAAGCCGACGCCGGGGGCGCCGACGTCGTTGGCGACGATGAGGTCGAGGTTCTTGCGCTCGAGCTTCTTGCGGGCGTTGGCGACGAGGTCGTCGGTCTCCGCGGCGAAGCCCACGACGAGCTGGCCGGCGCGCTTGGCGTGGCCGAGGTCGACGAGGAAGTCGTGGGTGGGCTCGAGCACGATGACGGGGGCGCCGTCGGAGGCGGCGGCGAGCTCGTCCTTCTTGAGCTTGTGGTCGGCGACGACGACGGGGCGGAAGTCGGCGACGGCGGCGGCCATGACGATGACGTCGTGGTCGGCGGCGATCGGCATCACCGCGGCCTGCATGTCGGCGGCGCTGACGACCTCGATGACCTCGGCCCCGGCGGGGGCGGGCAGCGAGGCGGTGGTGACCAGGGTGACGTGGGCACCGCGGGCCAGCGCGTCGGCGGCGATGGCGTGGCCCTGCTTGCCCGACGAACGGTTGGTGATCACCCGGACGGGGTCGATGGCCTCGCGGGTGCCGCCGGCGGTGACCAGCACGCGCACGCCGTCGAGGTCGCGCTCGGAGCCGGAGCCCAGGACCTGCTCGACGGCCGCCACGATGTCGGCGGGGTCGGCGAGGCGGCCGGTGCCGACGTCGCCGCCGGCGAGGCGGCCCTCGGCCGGGGGCACGATCACGACGCCACGGGAGCGCAGCGTGTCGAGGTTGGCCTGCACCGCCGGGTGCTCCCACATCTCGGTGTGCATCGCCGGGCACACCACGACCGGGGCCCGGGTGGCGATGAGCGTGGCGGTGAGCAGGTCGTCGGAGTAGCCCGAGGCGTAGGCCGACAGCAGCCGGGCGGTGGCGGGGGCGACCACGATGACGTCGGCGCCCTGGCCCAGCCGGGTGTGCGGGATGGGCGACTGCTCGTGCCACAGCGAGGTCTGCACGGGCTCGGAGGCCAGCGCCGAGAAGGTGGTCTCGCCCACGAAGTGGGTCGCGCCCTCGGTCATGATCGGCGCCACGTGGGCGCCGGCGTCGACGAGGCGACGGCAGACCTCGACCGCCTTGTAGGCGGCGATGCCACCGGTGACGCCGAGGACGACGCGGCGCCCGGCGAGGTTCATGACGTGATGGTGATGTCGGTCGGTGACCGGTGGGTCACTCGGCCGCGGCGTCGGCCTGCTCGACGTCGAGCTCGTCGTGCACGACGCGGACCGGGACGATCTTGTCGGCGGCGATCTCCTCGAAGGCGATCGAGAGCGGCTTGCGGGCCACGGAGGTGACCTGCGGCGGCACGTTGGAGCCGATGCCCTCGCCGAGCTGGTTGAAGTAGGCGTTGATCTGCCGGGCCCGCTGCGCGGCCAGCGACACCAGGGTGAACTTGGAGTCGACCTTGGAGAGGAGCTCCTCGATCCGGGGGTTCACCATCGAGTCATGGATCTGAGCCACGTCACAACCTTCTGTCGGGGGCGCGAAGCGCGCCGAACGAGCCGGGCAATGCTACCAGCCGTTCAGGCCCGGTCGGCGCGGGCGGCCTCGATGAGGCGCTGGACCTCGGCCACAGTGGTGTCGAGGTCGTCGTTGACGATGCGGATGGCGTCGAGCTGGCGGGCGCGGTCGATCTCGCCCTGGGCGACGCGGATGCGCTCCTCGGCCTGCTCGGGCGGATCGCCCCGGCCTCGGAGGCGCGCGGCCTGCACCTCGGGCGAGGGCGGCTCGAGGAGGATGAACAGCCGCTGCTCGGGCGGCACCCGGCCGATGACCTGCTCGGCGCCCTGGACGTCGATCTCGAGCACGATGTCGCGCTCGTCGCCGGCGTCGGGCCACGGGGTGCCGTAGAGGTTGCCCAGGAACTCGGCGTGCTCGAGGAAGCCGTCGGCGGCGACACGGGCATCGAAGGCGGCGCGGTCGACGTAGGTGTAGGCGTCGTCGGGCTCACCGGGGCGCTGGGCGCGGGTGGTCCAGCTGCGGGAGAGCCACAGGCGCGGGTCGTCGGCGACGAGCCGGGCCACGACGGTGCCCTTGCCGACCCCGCCGGGGCCGCAGACGACGATGATCACGTGAGCGGGCCCGGGAGGGCGCTCAGCTGAAGGCCGCCAGCAACGACTTGCGCTGCTGGTCGCCCAGGCCCCGGATGCGCCGGGTGTCGGCGATGCCGACCTCGTCCATGGTGCGGCGGGCCTTGACCTTGCCCACGCCGGGCAGGGACTCGAGCACGGCGAGGACCTTGATGCCGGCGACCATGTCGTCGGTCTCGGCCTGCTGGAGCAGCTCGGACAGGGTGATCGACCCCATCTTGAGGCGTTCCTTGATCTCGGCGCGGGCGCGACGGGCCTCGGCGGCCTTGGCCAGGGCGGCCTGACGCTGCTCGGGGGTGAGAGAGGGAGGCTGCGGCATGAGGCCACCCTAGCCCGCCCCACCGCTGCCGCTGGTCGACCCCCCGGGCCGTCGCCGCCGCTTCCGGGGTGCCCGGGGCCGCCCGGAGCCGACGGCGGGACCAGGGGGTTCGCGCTCGGAAAGGCAACGGGGAATACCGAGAGGGGGCGTGGAGTTACCTTGACACTGCCATTGTCAAGAAAGCTGGTTCCCCCCATGTCCGACCTGCAGAGCCTGACCCTCCCCGTCCTGCCGCTGTCGAGTGGTGTGGTGCTCCCGGGGATGGTCGTGACCCTCGCCCTGGAGACCGACGAGGCCCGTGCCGCGGTCGACGCGGCCACCGACTCCACCGTGTTGCTCGTGCCCCGCATCGACGGGCTCTACGCGCGGGTCGGCACCGTCGCGGCGATCGAGGACGCCGGCGAGGTGCGGCGCGGCATGCGGGCGATCGTCGTCCGTGGCCTGCACCGGGCCCGCATCGGCGTCGGCGTGCCCGGCCTCGGCCGTGCGCTCGTCGTCGAGGCCGAGCCGGTCGACGAGGGCGAGACCACCGAGCGGGCCGTCGAGCTCGCCCGGGAGTACACCGCCGTCATCGAGGCCGTCCTCGACCACCGGGGCGCCAGCGGCATCGCCGCCGCCCTGAGGGAGCTCACCGACCCCAGCCAGATCGCCGACACCGCGGGCTACTCCCCCGACCTCGGGATCGAGCAGAAGGTCGAGGTGCTCGAGACCGTCGAGGTCGAGGCCCGCCTGGAGAAGGTCATCACCTGGGCCAAGCAGACCCTGGCCGAGCTGGCCCTGAAGGAGCGCATCCGCACCGAGGTCTCCGACGGCATGGAGAAGCAGCAGCGCGACTTCCTGCTGCGCCAGCAGCTGGCCGCCATCCGCAAGGAGCTGGGCGAGGACACCGAGTCCGACGACGCGGTCGAGCGCTACCGCTCCTTCGCCGAAGGGCCCGACGTGCCCGAGAAGGTGCGGGAGGCCGTCCTCCGCGAGGTCGACAAGCTCGAGCGCACACCCGAGCAGAGCATGGAGCACGGCTGGATCCGCACGTGGCTCGACACCATGGTCGAGCTGCCCTGGGGCGTCACCAGCGACGACACCGTCGACCTCACCGCCGCCCGCGAGGTGCTCGACGCGGACCACGAGGGCCTCGACGACGTCAAGGCCCGCATCGTGGAGTTCCTCGCCGTGCGCAAGCGCCGCGCCGACCAGGGCCTCGAGGCCGCCGGTGGCCGTGGCTCCGGCGCCATCATCACCCTCGTCGGGCCTCCCGGCGTCGGCAAGACCTCGCTGGGCGAGTCGGTCGCCCGGGCCATGGGCCGTCCGTTCGTGCGCGTCGCCCTCGGCGGCGTCCGCGACGAGGCCGAGATCCGTGGCCACCGTCGCACCTACGTCGGCGCCATGCCCGGCCGCATCGTGCGGGCCATCACCGAGGCCGGCTCGATGAACCCGGTCGTCATGCTCGACGAGATCGACAAGATCGGTGCCGACTGGCGCGGCGACCCCTCCTCGGCCCTGCTCGAGGTGCTCGACCCCGCCCAGAACCACACCTTCCGCGACCACTACCTCGAGGTCGACCTCGACCTGTCCGACGTCGTGTTCGTGGCCACCGCCAACGTGATCGACACCATCCCCGGGCCCCTGCTCGACCGGATGGAGATCGTGAGCCTCGACGGCTACACCGAGGACGAGAAGGTCGCCATCGCCCGCGACCACCTGCTGCCGCGGCAGCGGGAGCGCAACGCCGTCCGCGAGGGCGACACCGAGGTCGTGGTCACCGACGACGCCCTGCGGCGCATCGTCACCGACCACACCCGCGAGGCGGGCGTGCGCGGCCTCGAGCGCACCATCGGAAAGCTGCTCCGCAAGGTGGCGACGGCCCTGTCGACGGGCGACCAGGTGGCCCCCGTCGTCGTCCACGCCGACGAGGTGCAGACCTGGCTGGGCCGTCCGCGGTTCACCCAGGAGTTCGCCGAGCGCACCTCGGTGCCCGGTGTGGCCACTGGCTTGGCGGTCACGGGTGTGGGCGGCGACGTCCTCTTCGTGGAGGTCACCTCCATGGCCGGCGAGGGGCTCGTGCTGACGGGCCAGCTCGGCGACGTCATGAAGGAGTCGGCGTCGATCGCCCTGAGCTACATCCGCTCGCACGCCGACGAGCTCGGCATCGACGACGTCGACTTCGAGGGACGCCGCTTCCACGTCCACTTCCCCGCCGGTGCCATCCCCAAGGACGGCCCGTCCGCCGGCATCACCATGACCACCGCGCTCGTGTCGCTGCTCACCGGACGTCCCGTGCGCCCCGACGTCGGCATGACCGGCGAGGTCACCCTCCAGGGCAAGGTGCTCCCGATCGGCGGCCTGAAGCAGAAGGTGCTGGCCGCCCACCGGTTCGGGCTCACCGACGTGGTGTTCCCCGCCCGCAACGAGGCCGACCTCGAGGACGTGCCCGAGGCCGTCCGCGAGCAGATGACCTTCCACCCGGCGAGCGACATCGCCGAGGTGCTGGCCATCGCCCTCACCCCGGCCCCGGTGGCCGACGGCGAGCCCGTCCCCGCCTGAGCGCCCGCTCCCCCATCCCCTGGCTCAGTTCGTCACTCCCTGGGTGACGAACTGAGCCAGAGGGCGCGAACCCGTCCGAGGGGCAGGGGCGTGCCCGTCGTGGGCCAGGCCGGGTCGTAGGGTGCAGCGGGTGAGCGACGACACCCCTACGACCTCCGAGCCCGACGGGCTCGTCGCCCGCGGCCGCCGTCGCTACGAGGCCGGTCGGGCGTGGGCCGAGAAGACGATCTTCTGGCAGGTCTGGGAGCGCATGCTCGAGACCGAGTTCGTCGACCGCAGCGTCGCCCTCGCCGGCAAGGCGTTCGTGTCGTTCTTCCCGCTCGTGATCGTGGTCGCCGCCTTCATGCCGGCCCGCACCCGGGCCTCGATCTTCGAGACCCTCACCACCCGCCTGGGAGTGAAGGGCCCGTCGCTCGACCTGGCCAAGTCGGCCTTCCAGTCCTCCGACGACGTGAAGCGGGCCACCGGCTACCTCGGTCTGCTGCTCACCTTCTTCTTCGCCAGCTCGTTCACCACGGCCCTCCAGCGGGTGTACCTCCGCTCGTGGCGTCGGCCGCCCGGGCTCAAGGTCGGCTCCTACACCCGCGGCCTGATCTGGCTGCTCGCCCTTCTGGTGAACATGACCCTCACCGGTGCCGTCGGCAGGGCGCTCGGCAACGGGGTCGGGCTCGGGCTCTTCGTGATCGTCTCGCTCGCCCTCTCGGTCGGCTGGTGGTGGTTCTCGGCCTGGTACCTGCTGCTCGGCCACGTCCGCTGGCGGCCGTTGCTCCCGACCGCGGTGATCACCGCCGTGGCCATGATCGGCTACGCCATCTCGGCCAACGTCTGGATGCCCGACACGGTGTTGAAGAACCAGAACCAGTTCGGGGTCTTCGGCATCGCCCTCGCTCTGGTGACGTGGTTCTCGGGCGCCGGCGTGTGCCTCATCGTCGGAGCCTGCGCCGGAGCGGTGATCGCCCTCCACCCCGGTCGCCTGGGCCACCTCGCCCGCGGCGCGAACGACGACGTGCTCACCGTCGGCGCCCCGCCGTCGCTCGGTCCGCCCGCACGGGAGCTGCGCCTGCGCGACGCCTTCACCCAGGTGGCCGACGACCGCTCGGACCTCGACGCCGACCTCCCCCGCGAGACCGACGGGCCCACGACACCCGCCTGACCGCTGCGGGGCGGGCGGTGAAGATCAGAGGGCGGCGGCGACCTCGGCGGCGATGGCGGCGGCGGCCGCCGCCGGATCGTCGGCGTTGGTGACCGCCCGGCCGATGACGAGCACGTGAGCGCCGGCGGCGATGGCCGCCGAGGGCGTGGCCGGCCGGGCCTGGTCGTCGGCGCCCACGCCCGCGGGCCGGATGCCTGGCACGACGGTGAGCAGGTCGGGGGCCAGGCGGGCCACCTCGGCGAGGTCGCTCGCCGCGCAGACCAGGCCTCCGCAGTCGGCGGCCTCGGCGATGCCGACCCGCTCGGCCAGTGCTGCGGGGTCGCCGGGCTCGCTGGTGAGCACGGTGACCCCGAGGCAGGTCGGGAGCACCAGGCCCGCCGCGGTCGCCCCCTCGTTGAAGCCGTCGACGCCGGCCTTGAGGTGATCGACCCCGGCGCGGGTGTGGACGGTGAGGTAGCTGGCGCCGAGCGAGCCCATCACCCGGGCGGCCTTCGAGACGGTGGTGGGGATGTCGAGCAGCTTGAGGTCGGCGAAGACCTCGAAGCCATCCTCGACCAGCACCTCGATGACCTCGGGGCCGGCCGCGCTGTAGAGCTCCAGGCCGACCTTGGCCACGCCGAACCAGGGCCGCAGCTCCCCCGCCAGGCGCTGGGCCTGAACGATGTCGTCGACGTCGAGGGCCAGGGCGAGGCGGGCCCGCAGCTCCGGTGGGGCGCCGGCGGCGTAGGTCGTTGCGTCAGACATGGGCGTCTCCGATCAGCTCACGAACCGAGCCCACACCGTGGGACCGGCACCACTCCTCGATCTCGTCGCGGACCCGCTCGACGCTGCGGGGGTCGGCGAAGCTCGCGGTGCCCACCTGCACCGCGGAGGCGCCGGCGAGCATCAGCTCCACCGCGTCGACCCCGTTGGCCACGCCGCCCACGCCCACGATCGGCAGGTCGGGGAGGTCGCGGTGCACCTCGTAGACCGCCCGCACGGCGACGGGGTGGATCGCAGGCCCCGAGAGGCCGCCGCCCCCGCCGCCCAGCCGGGGCCGGCGGGTCTCGGGGTCGATGGCCATCCCGAGGACGGTGTTGACCAGGGTGACGGCCTCGGCACCGGCACCGGCGGCCGCCTCGGCGATCGGGGTGAGCGACGGGACGCTCGGGCTGAGCTTCGCCCACATGGGGCGTCCGCACACCGAGGCCGCGGCCACCGCGGCGGCGGTCTGCTCGGGCGACTGGGCGAACATGCGGCCGCGGTCGTGGTGGTTGGGGCACGACACGTTGACCTCGACGGCGATCACGCCGGCCGGCGCGTCGACGAGCATCTCCGCGGCCCGGCCGTAGTCCTCGACCGTGGTGCCCCAGATGCTGACGACCACCCGTGCGCCGGTGGCGAGAACGGCGGGGAGCTCGTCGTCGAGCCAGGCGGGCACGCCGGGGCCCTGGAGCCCGACGCTGTTGATCATTCCGGCCGGGGTCTCGTGCACCCGAGGGGCGGGGTTGCCGGCCCACGGGTCGGCGGAGAGCGACTTCACGACGACCGCGCCCAACGAGGACAGGTCGACGTAGGCGGCCAGCTCGTCGCCGTGACCGGCCGTGCCCGACGCCGTCATCACCGGGTTGGCCAGCTCGAGCGAGCCGACGGTGGTGGTGAGGTCGACGGGAGGCCCGTCGACGGCGGGGCGGGACCGGCCGCGGCGACTCACCCCTGCGGCTCCGACAGCTGGGCCTCGTGGGCACCGACGCCGCGGTGGTACTCCTGCAGCGGCCGCACCTGCAGCTGGTGGCGGGCCCGGTCGGTCATGCCGTTCACCGCCGCCAGGCCGGCGGCCGCGGTGGTGAGCAGCGGCACCTGGTGACGACCGGCGGCGGCGCGGATGTGGGCACCGTCGGCACGGGGGCCACGACCTCGGGGCGAGTTGACGACCAGCACGACGTCGCCGCTCTCGATGAGGTCGACGGCGTCGTGGCCGTCGGCGTCGCCGATCTTGGCCACGACCGTGGCGACCTCGATGGCGTTGGCCCGCAGGTGCTCGGCCGTGCCCGAGGTGGCGGCGATGGTGAAGCCGAGGTCGCGGAACTGCTGGGCGGCCTTCACGCCGGTGGTCTTGTCGCGGTCGGCCAGCGAGAGGAACACCACGCCCGAGGTGGGCAGATTGGTGCCCGCCGCCAGCTGGCTCTTGGCGAAGGCCAGGCCGAAGGTGAGGTCGATGCCCATGACCTCGCCGGTGGAGCGCATCTCCGGGCCGAGCAGGGCGTCGGACTCGGGGAAGCGGCCGAACGGCAGCACGGCTTCCTTGACCGCCACGTGGTCGCCCTCGACCGGCTCGGTGAGGAGCTTCTCGGCGCGGAGCTCGGCCAGGGTGGCGCCCATCATCACCCGGCTGGCGACCTTGGCCAGGGGCACGCCGGTGGCCTTGGCCACGAACGGCACGGTGCGGCTGGCGCGGGGGTTGGCCTCGATCACGAAGACCTGGCCGCTCTTCACCGCGTACTGCACGTTGATGAGCCCGATCACGCCCAGGGCGTCGGCGATGCGCCGGGTGTAGTCCTTCAGCACCTGGATGGTCTCGGCCGACAGCGAGTACGGCGGGATGACGCAGGCGGAGTCGCCGGAGTGCACACCGGCCTCCTCGACGTGCTCCATGATCCCGCCGATGACGAAGTCGCCCCCGGCGTCGCGGATGGCGTCGACGTCGACTTCGGTGGCGTCCTCGAGGAAGCGGTCGACGAGCACGGGCCGCTCGGCGGAGAGGCCGCCCTCCTTGCCCAGGCTGCCGAAGCCGGCGAGCTCGGCCATGGCCCGGGCGAGGCCCTCGTCGTCGTAGACGATCTCCATGGCCCGGCCCCCGAGCACGTAGCTCGGGCGCACGAGCGCGGGGTAGCCGATGCGTCCGGTGATGGCGAGGGCGGCGTCGATGTCGGCAGCGGTGCCGCCTGCGGGCTGCGGGATCTCGAGGCGGGCGCACAGGGCGTTCCAGATCTCGCGGTCCTCGGCCGCGTCGATCGACGCCGGCGAAGTACCGGCCACGAGCTCACGCGGCAGGGTGTTCGAGAGCTTCAGCGGGGTCTGCCCGCCGAGCGACACGATGACACCCACCGGGTTCTCGGCCTCGATGACGTTCATGACGTCCTCGTGGGTGAGCGGCTCGAAGTACAGCCGGTCGGAGGTGTCGTAGTCGGTGGAGACGGTCTCCGGGTTGCAGTTGACCATGATCGTCTCGAAGCCGGCGTCGCGGAGGGCGAAGCTGGCGTGGACGCAGCAGTAGTCGAACTCGATGCCCTGGCCGATGCGGTTGGGGCCGGAGCCCAGGATGATGACCTTGGGCCGGTCGGAGGGGACGACCTCGTCGGTGTCCTCGTAGGTCGAGTAGTGGTACGGCGTGGCGGCCTCGAACTCGGCGGCGCAGGTGTCGACCGTCTTGTAGGTCGGGATCACACCGGCGGCCTTGCGGGCGGTGCGCACCGCGTCCTCGGCGACGCCCCAGAGCCAGGCCAGCTGGCCGTCGGAGAAGCCGAGGCGCTTGGCCCGACGCCACGAGGCGCGGGTCATGCCCTCGAAGCCGACCTCGGTGAGGTGCGCCCGCTCCTCGGTGATGGCCAGCATCTGGTCGAGGAACCACGGGTCGACGCGGGTGGCCTCGTAGACCTCGTCGACGGTCTTGCCCCGCCGCATGGCGGCCTCGAGCTGGAAGATGCGCTCGGGTGTCCCGATGCAGGCCTGGGCGAGCAGGTCGTCGAGGGGCAGGTCGTCGTACTGGGCCTCGGCCGGGTCGCAGTTGAGGCCGAGGCGCCCCTGCTCGAGCGAGCGCAGGCCCTTCTGCAGCGACTCGGGGAAGGTGCGGCCGATGGCCATGACCTCGCCCACCGATTGCATCTGGGTGCCGAGCACGCCGCTGGTGCCCGGGAACTTCTCGAAGGCCCAGCGCGGGATCTTGGTGACCACGTAGTCGATCGTGGGCTCGAAGCTCGCCGGGGTCTTCTTGGTGATGTCGTTGTCGATCTCGTCGAGCGTGTAGCCGACGGCGAGGCGGGCGGCGATCTTGGCGATCGGGAAGCCGGTGGCCTTCGAGGCGAGAGCCGACGAGCGGCTCACGCGGGGGTTCATCTCGATGACGACCATGTGGCCGTCGGCAGGGTTCACGGCGAACTGCACGTTGGAGCCACCGGTCTCGACACCGACGCGGCGCATCACCGCGAAGGCGGCGTCGCGCATCAACTGGTACTCGACGTCGGAGAGGGTCTGGGCGGGGGCGACGGTGATGGAGTCGCCGGTGTGCACGCCCATGGGGTCGACGTTCTCGATCGAGCAGACGATCACGCAGTTGTCGGCGTGGTCGCGCATGACCTCGAGCTCGTACTCCTTCCAGCCCGCGATCGACTTCTCGATGAGGATCTCGGTGATGGGGCTGGCGTCGAGGCCGTGGGCGGCCTTGACCCGGAACTCCTCGATCTCCGAGGCGATGCCGGTACCTCGGCCGCCGAGGATGTAGGCGGGGCGGATGACCACCGGGAGGCCGATGCGCTCGGCGATCACGACGGCTTCCTCGACGGTGTGGGCGGTGGCCGACGGCGGCGCGTCGAGGCCGATCTCGGCCATGGCCTGCTTGAACAGCTCGCGGTCCTCGGCCGTGGCGATGGCCTTGGCGTCGGCCCCGATCAGCTCGACGCCGTGGCGGTCGAGGGCACCGTTCTCGACGAGCTCCATGGCCAGGTTCAGAGCGGTCTGCCCGCCCAGGGTGGGCAGCAGGGCGTCGGGCTTCTCGCGCTCGATGATGCGCTCGATGACCTCGGCGGTGAGGGGCTCGACGTAGGTGGCGTCGGCGAAGTCCGGGTCGGTCATGATCGTCGCCGGGTTCGAGTTGGCGAGGATGACGCGGTAGCCCTCCTCACGCAGGACGCGGCAGGCCTGGGTGCCCGAGTAGTCGAACTCGCATGCCTGGCCGATCACGATCGGCCCGGAGCCGATCAGCAGGATCGAGGAGATGTCGTCGCGGCGCGGCATCAGCGCGTTCCCTTCGCGTTCGTGTCCATGAGCTCGTCGAAGATCTCGAAGAGGTAGGCGGCGTCGTGGGGGCCGGGGCCCGCCTCGGGGTGGTACTGCACGCTGAAGGCGGGCACGTCGAGGCAGCGGAGCCCCTCGACGACGCCGTCGTTCAGGTTGCGGTGGGTGACCTCGACGGTGCTCGACAGCGAGCCGTCGTCGACCGCGAAGTTGTGGTTCTGGCTGGTGATCTCGACCGTGCCGGTCTCGAGCCGGCGCACCGGGTGGTTGCCGCCGTGGTGGCCGAACGGGAGCTTGTAGGTCTCGGCCCCCAGGGCGGTGGCCAGCAGCTGGTGGCCGAGGCAGATGCCGAACACCGGCACCTCGCCGAGCAGGCCGGCGATGGTCTCGGGCATGCCCACGACGGCGGCGGGGTCGCCGGGGCCGTTGGAGAGGAACACGCCGTCGGGCTGGCGGGCCAGGACCTCCGACGCCGGGGTGCCCACCGGCACGACCTCGACCGTGGCGATGCCCGAGAGGTGGCGCAGGATCGTGGTCTTGATGCCGAGGTCGTAGGCCACCACCCGCTTGGGGGTGAGCCCCGCGGGCCCGGCGAAGTCGACCGTGTAGGGCGTGGTGCAGCTCACCAGCCGAGCCATGTCGATGCCGTCGGTGCCGGGCTCGGCCACCGCCGCGGCCTTCAGCTCGGTCTCCCCGGCAGTGCCGAACGCACCGGGCATGGCGCCGGCGTCGCGGATGTGGCGGGTGAGGCGGCGGGTGTCGATTCCGCCGATGCCGGGCACGCCCGCGGCGCGGAGGAAGCCGTCGAGGTCGGCCTCGGAGCGCCAGTTGCTGCGCCGCCGCGCCATCTCCCGGACGATGACGCCGCGGGCGAAGGGCCGGCGGGACTCGTCGTCGAGGGGGGTGACCCCGTAGTTGCCGATGTGGGGATAGGTGAAGGTGATGATCTGCCCGGCGTAGGACGGGTCGGTGATGATCTCCTGGTAGCCGGTGAGGGCCGTGTTGAACACGACCTCGCCGGTGGCGATGCCACCCTCGGGCTCGGCGCCGATGGCCTCGCCCTCGAAGGTGGTGCCGTCGGCCAGCACCAGCAGTGCTTCTCGGATGGTGCTCATCGCTGGGCCTCCCCGTCGAGGACAGTGGGTTCGCCGCAGAGCAGCGTGTGGCGGACCTTGCCCCGCACCGTGCGACCGGCGTAGGGGGTGTTGCGGGACCGGCTGGCCAGCCGGGCCGGGTCGACCGTCCACTCCTCGGCGGGGTCGAACACCACCAGGTGGGCCGGCTCGCCCTCGGCGACCGGGCGGCCGTGGACGTCGCCGATGCCGGCGATCTCGGCCGGGCGCCACGACATGGCGGCCAGCACCTCGGCGAGGGTGAGCACGCCGGGCTCGACCAGCTCGGTGACCGCCAGGGCGAGGGCGGTCTGCAGGCCGAGCATGCCGCAGGGTGCGTGGTCGAACGGCGCCTCCTTCACCTCGGGGGTGTGGGGCGCGTGGTCGGTGGCGATGGCGTCGATGGTGCCGTCGGCCAGGCCGGCCTTCACCGCGGCCACGTCGGCGTCGCCGCGCAGCGGCGGGTTCACCTTGAACACGGGGTCGTAGGAGGCGACCTCGGCGTGGGTGAGGGTGAAGTGGTGCGGGGTGGCCTCGGCCGTGACGGGCAGGCCCTTGGCCTTGGCCTGGCGGACCAGGTCGACCGACCCGGCGGTGGAGAGGTGCTGGAAGTGGACCTTGGCGCCGGTGAGCCGGGCCAGGGCGATGTCGCGGAAGACCATCAGCTCCTCGGCCTCGGGCGGGATGCCGGGGATGCCGAGGCGGCTCGACCACTCGCCCTCGTGCATGTGGCCGCCATCCGAGAGGGCCTCGACCTCGCAGTGCTGGGCCAGGGTGATGGGGCCGGGGAGGCCGCTGGCGTACTCGAGGGCCCGGCGCATGAGGCGGTCGTCCTGCACGCCGCTGCCGTCGTCGGTGAAGACGCGCACCCCGAGCGCCGCCATCTCGCCCATCGGCGAGAGGGCCTTGCCCTCTCGGCCCATGGTGATGGAGCCGCTGACCCGCACGTCGCACAGCCCGGCGGTCTCGCCGGCGTCGAGGATCTGGCGCACCACGGCGGCGGAGTCGATGGCCGGCTCGGTGTTGGGCATGGCCAGCACCGCGGTGTAGCCACCGAGGGCGGCGGCCCGGCTGCCGGTCTCGACCGTCTCGGCCTCCTCGCGGCCCGGCTCGCGCAGGTGGGTGTGGATGTCGACCAGCCCCGGGGCCACGACGCACCCGGTGGCGTCGAGCACCGTGGCGCCCTCGAGGCCGAGGGCGGCCAGATCGAGGTCGGGCCCCACCGCGGCGATCGTGCCGTCGGAGGAGACGGCCACGTCGGCCTCCCGCTCCCCCGTCCGGTCGATCACCCGGCCGCCTCGGATCACCAGTGCCTGTGCCACGTCTGCCCTTCTTCGATCGGTGCTGCGTCCGTCAGTGCGTCGTTCGTTCACGTCGTCGGTGTGGTCCACGGCGTCAGCCATTGGCGTCGCCGCTCTCTCCGTCGCGGGCTGCGCCCCACTCGGTGCCGCTGCCGAGCAGCAGGAAGAGCACCGCCATGCGCACCGCGACCCCGTTGCGGACCTGGTCGACGATCACCGCGCCGGGCCGGTCGGCCACCTCGGCGGCGATCTCGACGCCCCGGTTCATGGGGCCGGGGTGCATGATCAGCGCGTCGTCGGGCAGCAGGTCGGCCCGGCGGCTGGTGAGCCCGAACAGCGAGGTGTACTCGCGGAGCGAGGGGATGAGCGCCTCGGTCATGCGCTCGCGCTGCATGCGGAGCAGGTAGCAGACGTCGGTGGTGGCCAGCACCGAGTCGATGTCGTGGCTCACCTTCACCGGCCAGCCGTCGAGGCTCGGCGGCAGCAGGGTGGGCGGGGCGACCAGGGTGACCTCGGCACCGAGGGCCGTGAAGGCGGCCACGTCGGAGCGGGCGACCCGGGAGTGCTTCACGTCGCCCACGATGGCGATGCGCTTGCCGGCCACGCCTCCGGCGTGCTGGCGGATCGTGTAGCAGTCGAGCAGCGCCTGGGTGGGATGCTCGTGCCAGCCGTCGCCGGCGTTGATGACCGCGGCGTCGGCCCACTGGGCGACCTGGCGGGGCACGCCGGACGAGGCGTGGCGCACGACGATGGCGTCGACGCCCATGGCCTCGATGGTCTCGACGGTGTCGCGCAGCGACTCGCCCTTCTTCACCGAGGAGGTGCCGACGCTGAAGTTCATGGTGTCGGCCGAGAGCCGCTTGGCGGCGGTCTCGAAGCTGAGGCGGGTGCGGGTGGAGTCCTCGAAGAAGAGCGACACCACCGTGCGGCCCCGCAGCGTGGGGACCTTGGGGATCTGGCGCTCGCTGACCTCGACGAAGGAGTCGGTCAGGCTCATGACCTCGTCGATCCCGGCCGCCACGTCGGGCCCGAGATCGGCGATGGAGAGCAGGTTGCGGGAGTCGCCGTGGCGGCGGGAGCCGGCGCCGGGCCGGCTCACTTGACCATCTCCCCCAGGTCGACGCCGTCGGGGGCCACGTCGACCACCTCGTCGCGGCGGGTCGGGAGGTTCTTGCCCACGAAGTCGGGGCGGATGGGCAGCTCCCGGTGGCCGCGGTCGACCATCACCGCCAGCTGCACCGCCCGGGCGCGGCCGTAGTCCGCCAGGGCGTCGAGGGCGGCGCGGATGGTGCGCCCGGTGAAGAGCACGTCGTCGACCAGCACGACCGTGTGGCCATCGAGGTCGCCGGGGATGTCGGTGACGGCCTCCGGCAGCACCGGGCGCAGCCCGATGTCGTCGCGGTAGAAGGCCACGTCGAGGCTCCCGACGGGCACCTCGACCCCCTCGATCTGCTCGAGGGCCTCGGCCAGGCGACCGGCGAGGGCGATGCCCCCGGTCTGCAGGCCGATCAGCACCACGTTCTCGAGGCCGTGGTTGCGCTCGATGATCTCGTGGGCCATGCGCCAGGTGGCCCGCTGCATGTCCTCGGCGGACATGACCCGGGTCCGGGCAACAAAAACGCCCCCGTACGGGGGCGTCAGACGGCGTTCGCGTTCAGCCACGCGGATGTCCTTCCTGTCCGTGTGGGTCTCACAGAACCCACTTCACGGTCAGGAGGTGACCATAGCAGCCGGTCGCCCTCCCCCGCCCCGGACTTCGGTCACTCCCGTGCGCGAAACGGAGCGCTCCTCCCACGCCGGGGCACGGGCAGAGCGCACGGTCTCGGGAGGTCAGCTCGCGGGGCGGACCTCGGCGGCGACGGCGGAGAGCACGCCGTTCACGAAGCGGCCGCTGTCGTCGGTGGAGTACCGCTTGGCCAGCTCGACGGCCTCGGAGATGACCGCACCGGTGGGGACGTCGGGGCGGTACGCCAGCTCGAAGGTGGCCAGGCGCAGCAACGCCCGGTCGAGCGACGGCATGCGGTCGATGTCCCAGTTGCGGGCGTGGGCCGAGATGAGCCCGTCGAGCTCGGCGTAGGTCTCGCCGACGCCGTGCACCAGCTCGACGGCGAACTCGTCGGGCTCGAGCGGCAGCGACGCCAGCACGGCGTCGGGCCCCTCGCCCTTCATCTCGGACTCGTAGAGGAGGTGGAAGGCGCGCTCGCGCGCCTCGCGGCGGCTGCCCGGGAACGGACCGAGGTCGTCGTCGCCCGAGTCGCCGGGATCGCCGGTGCTGTCGGAGGGGCTCACGCCCGGGTCAGGTACTCGCCGGTGCGGGTGTCGACCTTGACGCGGTCGCCGGGGCCCACGAAGAGGGGCACCTGCACGACGAGGCCGGTCTCGAGGGTGGCCGGCTTGCGGGCGCCCGACACGCGGTCGCCCTGGATGCCCGGCTCGGTCTCGGCGATGTTGAGCTCGACCGCGGCCGGGAGCTCGACGCCGACGATCTCGTCGCCGAACATCTTGAGGATGGCGTCGGCCGACTCGACCAGGTAGTTCGACGCGGCACCGAGTGAGCTCGGGCCCACGTTGAGCTGGTCGTAGGTGGTGTTGTCCATGAAGACGTAGTCCTCACCGGCCCTGTAGAGGAACTGCATCTCCCGCTTGTCGATCATCGCCCGCTCGACCTTCTCGCCACCGCGGAAGGTGCGGTCGACCACGGCGCCGGTGCGGACGTTCTTGAGCGTGGTGCGCACGAAGGCGCCACCCTTGCCCGGCTTGACGTGCTGGAACTCGACGACCTCGAACAGGCCGTCGTCGAGATCGAGGGCCATGCCGTTCTTCAGGTCGTTCACGGTGATCGTGGGCATTCGGGTGCTTTCCTCGTGCGGTGCCGGGGCGGGGCCGCGGCATGGGGCCGGCTAGGGGGCCGGGTCCTTGGTGCTGTGGGTGAGGGGGCGGCACCCCTCGGGTGTGACGACGACGGTGTCCTCCACGCGAACGCCGCCGTGGGCGGGGAGGTAGACCCCCGGTTCGACGGTGACCACGTCGCCGACGACGAGCGTAGCATCGCTCGTCGTCCCCACCCTGGGGGCCTCGTGGATGTCGAGGCCCACGCCGTGGCCGGTGCCGTGGGTGAAGGCGTCGGCCCATCCGGCGTCCGCGATCACCGATCGGCAGGCCGCGTCGACGTCGGCGGCGTCGACCCCGGGGCGCACGGCGGCCACCCCGGCGGCCTGGGCGGCGGTGACGACCTCGAGCATGCGGAGGGAGGTCTCGTCGACCTCGCCGACGGCCACGGTGCGGGTCATGTCGGAGCAGTAGCCGTCGACGACGGCCCCGAAGTCGAGCACGACGAGGTCGCCCTCGGTGATGCGCCGGCCGGAGGGCCGGGCGTGGGGGCGGGCCCCGTTCGGACCGGAGGCGACGATGGTCTCGAAGCTCGGGCGGGTGGCCCCGAGGCGCCGCATGGTGGCGTCGAGCTCGAGGGCGAACTCGGCCTCGGTGGGGCCGGTGAGCAGCCAGGGGCGCAGCTCGGCGAGGGCGGCGTCGGCCACGGCGGCGGCGGCCTCCATGCGGGCGAGCTCGCCGGCGTCCTTGATGCGGCGGAGCTGCTCGACCAGCCCGCTGGTGGCGACGAGGGCGGTGTCGGGGAACCACTCGTTGGCGTAGCGGCGCTGCGCGGCCCAGCTCACGTGGTCGGCCTCGAGGCCGATGCGGGTGGCGCCGGCGAGGGCCTCGGCGACGATGCGCCGCTGCTCGGTGCCGGTGATCTCGAGGCGGGCCTCGACCCCCGCGGCGGCGAGCTGGTCGGCGGCCTGCTCGGTGTAGCGGCCGTCGGTGACGAGAAGCAGCTCGTCGGGGGTGACGGCCACCAACCCGGCGGAGCCGGTGAAGCCGGTGAGGTACCGGACGTTGGTGAGGGCGGTGACGAGCAGGGCGTCGACGGCCTCGGCCACCAGCAGGGCGCGGAGGCGGTCGACCCGACCGGCGACGTCCATCGCCGGCAGCGCTGCGAGCCGCTCGGCCAGCGCGGCGGTCACGAGTGGTCGGCCCCCAGCAGGCGGGCGACGGCGTCGACCGCGAGGCGGTACCCGTCGCCGCCGAAGCCGGCGATGGTGCCGGTGGCGACCGGCGCCACGACGGAGGTGTGGCGCCACTCCTCGCGGGCCTGCGGGTTCGAGAGGTGCAGCTCGACGACCGGCCCGTCGAAGGCGGCCAGGGCGTCGTGCAGGGCCCAGGAGTAGTGGGTGAAGGCGCCGGGGTTCACGATGATGGCCGCGCACCGGTGGCGGGCGGCGTGGACGGCGTCGACGAGGTCACCCTCGTGGTTCGACTGCAGATCCTCGATGACGATGCCGTAGGGGCCGGCGGCACCCCGGGCGACGGCCACGTGGTGCTCGAGGGTCTCGGTGCCGTACACGGTGGGCTCGCGGTCGCCCAGCAGGTTGAGGTTGGGCCCGGAGAGCAGCAGCACGATCGGCTGCCCGCCTCCCGCGCCCTCGGTGGTGTCGGTCACGGTCGGTCTCCCTCGGGGCGGACGGCGTCGATGGCGGCGTCGATGTCGGCGCGCGGCACGCCGGTGACCTGCTCGACGCCGTCGGGGCCGTCGAGCACGAAGGTGATGCCGTCGAGCGCCTTCTTGTCGCGGCCCATCAGCTCGACGAGCTCGTCGTTGGTGAGCCCGGCGGGCAGCGTGGACGGCAGGTCGTAAGCCGCCACGACCCGGCGGTGCTCGGCGACGGCGGTGGCGTCGATGCGGCCGAGGCGGTGGGCCAGCTCACCGGCGAAGACGAGCCCGACGGCCACGGCCTCGCCGTGGCGCAGGTCGTGGTGGCCGGCGATCTCGATGGCGTGGGCGAGGGTGTGGCCGTAGTTGAGGGTGGCCCGGCGGCCGCCCTCGCGCTCGTCGCCGGCCACGACCTCGGCCTTGATGGCGACGCACGCGGCGACACGCTCGTCGAGGGGCAGCGAGTCGAGGTCGCCGCCGCCGAGGAAGTGGTACTTGGCCAGCTCGCCCAGGCCGCTGCGGTACTCGCGGGGCGGCAGGGTGGCCAGGACCTCGGTGTCGCACAACACGGCGGAGGGCTGCCAGAAGGCGCCCACCAGGTTCTTGCCCTCGGGCAGGTTCACCCCGGTCTTGCCGCCGATGGCGGCGTCGATCTGTCCGAGCAGGGTGGTCGAGACGTGCACCACGGGCACGCCCCGGTGGTAGACGGCCGCGGCGAACCCGGCGGTGTCGGTGACGATGCCACCGCCGACGGCCACCACGGCGTCGGCCCGGTTGAGCCCCCACTGGGCGAACTCGCGGCAGAGCATCTCGACGGTGGCGAGGCTCTTGGCCTCCTCCCCGTCGGGCATCAGGAAGACGCGGTGCTCGCGCCCCGGATCGACCTCGATGCCGATTTCGGGCTGGGTGACCACGGCGACGCGCCGGGCCGAGGCCGGGATGACGCGGGCCAGCTCGTGGCGCACGCCGTCACCGACGAGCACGTCGTAGGGGCGGTCGGGAAGGGGGACTGGGACGATGATCACGCGGCGGCCTCCCGGTCGAGGACGATGCCGAGCACCTCGTGCACGACGTCGTCGGCAGGGCGGGAGGAGTCGACGACGGCGTCGGCGACCTCGGCGTAGAGGGCGGTTCGATCCTCCTCCATGCGATGGAGCGTGCCGCCCGGGTCGTCGGCCAGCAACGGCCGGTGGTCGCCTGTGACGACCCGGCCGACGAGCACCTCGACGGGGGCACGGAGCCAGATGACGCTGCCCGCCCTCCGGAGCACCTCGCGGTTCCCGGGGTCGAGCACCACGCCGCCCGCCGCGGCGATGACCGCGGGCTCCTCGGCGTCGATCGCGTCGGCCAGCACACGTGCCTCGAGCACCCGGAACGCCGGCTCGCCGTCGGCCTCGAAGATCTCGCGGACGCTGCGGCCGGTGCGGGCCTCGATGACCATGTCGCTGTCGGCGAAGGCGCGCCCGAGCGACTCGGCGACACGACGGCCGACCGTGGTCTTGCCCACGCCCATCATCCCGACGAGCACGACGTGCCCCGGTCGGTGGGGAGCGGGCCGGCTCACGAGCCGACCTCGTCGGGGCCCTCGCGCTCGGCGGTGGGGTTCGGGTCGTCGAAGGCGAGCGACTCGTCCCAGTTGATCGGACGGTCCTCGGGGTCGATCTCGGGGACCACGCCGGTGGCCACGGCCTGCTCGTGGACCTGGCGGGCGAAGCCCTCGGCGTTGCGCACGAGCTCGCGCATGGAGTCGCCGCCGAACTTCCGGAGCACCTCGTTGGCCAGCACCAGGGCTGTCATGGCCTCGGCGACCACGCCCATCGCCGGCACCGCGGTGACGTCGGTGCGCTCCTTGAAGGAGGGCTTTGCCTCCTTGGTGGCGGTGTCGACCGTGGGCAGCACCGGGCGGTTGAGGGTGGCCAGCGGCTTCATCGCCACGTGGGCCACCAGCACCTCGCCCGTGGACATGCCGCCCTCGAGCCCGCCGGCGAACGAGCTGGTGCGGCGGTAGGCCTCGCCGTCGGCGTCCCAGACGATGGGGTCGTGGGCCGCGCTCCCCCGCCGGCCGGCGACATCGAAGCCGTCGCCGAGCTCGACGCCCTTCACGGCCTGGATGCTCATGAGCGCCTGGGCGAGGAGGCCGTCGAGCTTGCGGTCCCAGTGGACGTGGCTGCCGAGCCCGACCGGAACGCCGTAGGCCAGCACCTCGACCACGCCGCCGAGCGAGTCGCCGTCCTTCGCCGCCGCCTTGATCTCCTCGATGATGGCGTCCTCGGCGTCGGGGTCGGCGCAGCGGACCTCGGAGGCGTCGACCGCCTGGAGGTCGCCGGCGACCGGGCGCCGCGACGGGTCGGTGCGGACCGGGCCGAGCTGGATCACGTGCGAGCCGATCTCGATGCCGAGGGCGGCGAGCAGCTGCTTGGCCACCGCACCGGCCGCGACCCTGGCCGCGGTCTCGCGGGCCGACGCCCGCTCGAGCACGTTGCGGGCGTCGTCGAAGTCGTACTTCTGCATGCCCGTGAGGTCGGCGTGGCCGGGCCGGGGCGTGGTGAGGGGCTGCTTGGTGGCGCCGGGGTGCGGCGACATCTCCTCGGCCCACTTGCGGGGCGGGCGGTCCCACTCGCTGTTGGCGATCTCGATGGCGATCGGCGACCCGAGGGTGCGGCCGTGGCGGACACCTGCCACCAGGGTGACCTCGTCGGCCTCGAAGCGCATGCGGGGCCCCCGGCCGTAGCCGAGCCGGCGCCGGGCCAGCTCGTCGGCGATGTGCCCGACGGTGAGGTCGAGGCCCGCGGGCACGCCCTCGAGGATGACGACGAGGGCCTTGCCGTGGGATTCACCGGCGGTCAGGTAGCGCAGCACCGGACCAATCTACCGGGGCACCAGGTGACCCCCGAAGACGGTTGCGGGCTCAGCCCGTGACCAGGCCCCGGCTGAGCAGGACCGCCGCCACCGTGCCGAGGGCCAGGAAGGGGCCGAACGGGAAGGGCCGGTTGCGCTTGCGGCGCAGCAGCACGGCGAAGCCGAACACCGAGCCCGAGGCGAAGCCGATGAGCATCGCCCACAGGACGAGGGCCAGCGCATCGACGTAGGTCGTGCCCAGCCAGCCGACGAAGAGACCCATGACCGCCGCCAGCTTCACGTCGCCGAAGCCCATGCCCCGGGGCGAGATCAGGTGGGCGATGAACAGGAACCCGAAGTAGATGGCCCCGCCGGCGAGGGCGAAGCGGATCAGCTCGGGCTCGCCGTTGACGATCGAGGTGACGGCGATCCAGGGGATCGACACGACCAGGGCCGGCAGCACGATCAGGTCGGGCAGCCGGTAGTGCTCGATGTCGATGGCGCTGAGCGCCGCGAGGGTGCCGAACAGCGCGCAGTAGGCGAGCATCGCCGACCACGACGCCTCCGAGAAGCGCCAGCCGGCGGCGAGGAACAGCCCGATGATGCCGACGTGCAGCAGGAGGTCGCGGCCACCGAGGTGGACCGGCTTCAGGGGCGAGAAGAGGGGCTGTCGGTCGGGGATGCGGTCGGCCAGCACGCCGGCGAACCAGCCGGCGGGCAGGGCGAGGACGGCACAGACGACCAGTCGGGCGATCACGGGCGCCGACCGTAGTGGCCCCGAGGTGTCGATCGGTGCGACAGGTCGATCAGCCGTCGACCGGGCCGAGGAGCTGGAGCAGCACCTCGTGGTCGATCTCTTCGCCGGTGCCGTCGAGCTCGGCGAGGGCGGCCTGGCGCTCCTCGACGCTGGTGGCCCGGGCCGCGGCGGCCACGGCCTTGGCGGCGCGCGGCGGGAGCTCGGCGAGGCGGCGGGCGAACTCGGCGGCGTCGACCATCGGGGCCTCGACCCACTCGTCGCGCTCGGCCACGTCGACGACCGACACGGCGGAGGTCTCGGGGACGCTGTCGAAGAGCACGTCGTGGTCGACCGAGCCATGGCCGTTGCCGCTGGCGCCGTTGCCGTTGACCGACTCGGGCTGGTCGGCCCAGATGTCGGGCTCGCTGCTGAACGGGGCGAACGAGGTGGTCTCCTCGACGACCGGCTCGGCGATCGCGACCGGCTCGGCGACGGGCGGAGCCGGGACCTCGGCGACGATCGGGGCGTCGGAGACGTTGATCAGGCCGGCGTCGATCAGGGAGCGCAGCAGGCGCCCGATGGCGAGGTGGCTGGCGTCGAGGCGCTCGGAGAGCTCACCGACCGCGGCACCGTTGCCGACGGAGGCGATGAGGCGCCACTGGGCGGGCTCGATCTTCACGGTGCCACCGGGTGCGTCGGGGGCGAGGGTGACCGAGGCCCACGGGCCCGGCACCACGCGCTCGATGTCACGCCACTCGGTGAGGAGCCCCGAGGCGCCTTCGATGAGGCCTTCCACGTCGACCGGCTCGGCGTCGTCGAGGCCGTCGATGCTGACGGCGTCGAACTGGAAGTCCCCGTCGTCGAAGCGCAGCAGCTCGAAGACGAGCTCGTAGAGGTCGCCGACGCGCTCGTCGGTGCTCACGGCGCCGTCGAGGACGAGGCCGTCGCGCACGACGAGCTCACCTTCTCCCCGGCTGCCGACGAGGCTGAGTCGTCCGGTCTTGGCGGTGCTCGCGACGAGACGGAGCACGTCGTCGAGTGCGAAGGTGTCGATGCTTCCCTGCAGAGCCACGGCGGAGCCTCCCGCGAACACGGTGATGACGTCAGCGGTCATCGCCTATTGCATCTGTTTGTCGGCACGTCGAGTGCCGTGGTGGAGCATTTTCTCGTTCTCAGCCCAGCAAGTGGGCGACCGACGCCGTCATGGCCGCCACAGGGGCGGTCACGCCGGTCCAGAGCTCGAAGGCCACCGCGGCCTGGTGCACGAGCATCGGGACGCCGTTGATGCCGGTGGCGCCCCGCTCCCGAGCCTCGCGCAGGAACGGGGTCTCGAGGGGCCTGTAGACGATGTCGGCGACGACCTGCCCCGTGTGGAGGGCGGACGGATCGACGGGCATGTCGGCGCCCGACGGGTCGCCCATGCCCACGGAGGTGGCGTTCACGACGAGGCCGGCGGCGGCCACCGCGTCGGCTGCAGCCGAGGCGTCGACGACGCGGCCCGCGCCACCGAGCAGCGCCACGGCCTGCTCGGCCCGGGCCGCGGTGCGGTTCACCACGGCCACCTCGGCGGCTCCGGCCCGCACGAGCGAGAGGGCCACGGCCCGTGCCGCTCCCCCGGCGCCGAGCACCACGCACGCCATGCCGGCGGGGTCGATGCCGTCGGCCCCGAGCGCGCCGACGAACCCGGCGCCGTCGGTGTTGTGGCCGACGAGCGCGTCGCCGTCGGGCACGACGCAGTTGACCGCGCCGAGGGCCTCGGCATCGGGGCTGAGCCGGTCGCAGGCCTCGGCCACGGCCTCCTTGTGGGGCATGGTGACCGACAGGCCACCGATGCCCAGGGCCCTCATGCCGGCGAGGGCCTCCGGCACCCGGCCCTCGGCGACCTCGAGGGCGACGTAGACCCAGTCGAGCCCGACGGCCTCGAAGGCGGCGTTGTGCAGGACCGGCGAGAGGGAGTGCCTGACCGGGGAACCGATGACGGCCGCGAGCCGCGTGCCCCCGGTGGGCGCGGCCATCAGAAGATGCCCCTGGCCTGGGCGTCCTTCACGTCACGGTTGAAGTCGTTGATGTTGTTGCTGAAGCACTGGCTGCCGTCCTCCTCGCAGAGCACGAAGTACAGCCAGTCGCCGTCGGCGGGGTTGAGCGCAGCCTCGATGGCGGCCTGGCCCGGCGAGTTGATCGGGGTGGGCGGCAGGCCGGTGAACTTGCGTGTGTTGTAGGGCGAGTCGCTGTCGAGCTGGCTCTGGGTGAGCGGGGCCTTGCGGTCCTGCAGGAGGTACACCACCGTCGTGTCGAAGCCGAGCGACATGCCCTTGGCCAGGCGGTTGTAGATCACCCGGGCGATCTTGGGGCGGTCGGCGGGCACCTTGGCCTCGGCCTCGATCATCGATGCCACGATCAGCGCGTCGTAGGGCGTGAGGGTGACCTTGCCCGCCTCGCCCTTCAGGGTGGTGGAGGCGTCGGTCAGGCCGGTGGTCTGGGCCATGCGGTCGAAGGCGGCCATCATCTGGTCGATCAGGGCCTGGGGGTCGGAGAGCTGGCTCTGCGGCACCTGGTAGGTGGCCGGGAACAGGAAGCCCTCGAGGTTGGTCGAGCCGGCCGGCTGCAGCGGCGGGTGGGTGGTGTCGAGCGCGGCGTCGAGGGCGGCTGGGTCCATGCCCGGGAAGGTGTCGAGGATGAGCTGGCGCGTCTCGGACTCCCACAGGCCCTCCCGCACCAGGAACGACACGGGCTTCGGTGGCACCGGCCCGGCGTCGAGGACCTTCTTGACCTCGCCCATCGAGGAGTTGGCACGAAGGCCGTCGTAGTCGCCGGCCTGGAAGGTGCCGCCGCCGTTGAACTTGAGCCACCACTCGAAGACGGTGGCGTTGGTGATGATGCCCTTGTCGGCGAGGAGCGACGCGATCTCAGAGGTGGTGCTGCCGGCGGGGATGGTGAGGGCGACCTCGTCGCCGGGCGAGCCCGGGTCGACTTGGCCCTTCACCCACACCGCGCCGGCACCGACGACGAGCACGATCACGACGAGGAGGCCGAGCAGGGCGAGCCCCCACCGGCGGCCGCCACCGCGTCCGGCCGATGCGGACAGCGCCACGTACTCACCGTCATCGGGGTCGCCGGGGTCGTCGACCACGTCGAGGCCGTCGGCGTCGGCCCACTCAGGCTCGCCGGCCGGGGCCGGACCCCCCGTCGGGGCGGCGGCGCGGGCGGGCACCGGCTCGGGGTCGAGGCCGAGGATCTCGAACGGGTCGGGCTGTTCGGGGTGGTCGGGCACGCGGTTCGCTCGTTCGGGTGGTGGCGTCAGTGGCCGGCGGTCGGAGGTCGGTCATCGGGTCGACCCCGGGAGGTTCGACCGTCGAGCCACGCCTGCAGGATCACCGCGGCGGCGGTCTGGTCGACCACCTTGCGGCGGGCCTTCCCCTTCCGGCCCCCCTCGCGGAGGAGACGGTCGGCGGTCACCGTGGACAAGCGCTCATCGTAGGTTTCCACGGGCAGCGACGTGGCTGCGCGGAGCTCGTCGACCTCGGCGAGCACGCCTTCGGCCGCCGGGCCGAGGCTGCCGTCGAGCGAGAGCGGGAGCCCGATCACCAGGCACTCGACCTCCGCCTCGGCGGCCAGCTCGAGCAGGCGCCGGTGGTCGCGGGCGACGTCGCCGCTGCGCTCGACGGTCTCGTACGGCATGGCCATCGTGCCGTTGGAGTCGGAGAGGGCGACGCCGATGCGGCGGCTGCCCAGGTCGATGCCGAGGGCTCGCACGCCCTCAGAGTCCGGCCGCGGCGCGGGCCAGGGCGAGGGCGTCGTCGAGGGCGGCCGGCTCCTTGCCGCCCGCGACGGCGAGGTCGGCGCTCTTGCCGCCGCCGCCCTTGACGGCCTTGGCTGCGTCGGCGATGAGCTCGGAGGCGTTGAGACCGCTGTCGGGCGTGACGGCGGCGACGAGCGCCACGCCACCGGACTCCGGCGCGCTGCCGAGCACGACGGCCTTGATGCCGGGCTGGTCGCGCACGGCGACGGCGAGGTCGCGGACGCCGTCGCGGTCGAGGCCGTCGACCCGGGCCACGACGATGCCGTCGACGGCCTGGGCGGCGAGGTCGCCCGAGGCACCGGCCGCGGCCTGGCGCTCGAGGTCGCGGACCCGGGCCCGCAGCTCCTTGGCCTCGGCGACGCGGCGCTCGACGGCGTCGACGAGCTCGTCGGTGGCCACGCCCAGCACCTCGGCGGCGGCGCGGATGCGGGCCTCGTCGGCCCGGAGCCGCTCGAGCGGGCCCGTGCCGGAGACCGCCTCCATGCGGCGGATGTTCGAACCGATCGAGGCCTCGCTGAGGATCTTGACCGGGCCGATGTCGCCGAGGGCCTTCACGTGGGTGCCGCCGCACAGCTCGGTGGAGTGGGGGCCGGCCTCGAGCACCTTCACGACGTCGCCGTACTTGTCGCCGAAGAAGGCGATGGCGCCGAGCTTCTCGGCTTCGTCCTTGGTGGTCTCGAAGTGGCGTGCCGGCGGGTTGGCGAGCACGTCGTGGGCGACGAGGTCCTCGATCTGGCGGATCTCGTCGTCGGTGACGGCCTCGTAGTGGCTGAAGTCGAACCGGAGGCGCTCGGGGGTGACCAGCGAGCCCTGCTGCTTCACGTGGTTGCCGAGGACCTCGCGCAGGGCCCAGTGCAGGAGGTGGGTGGCGGTGTGGTTGCGGCGGATGGCGGCCCGGCGCTCGCCGTCGATGGCGGCCTGCACGCTCTGGCCGACCTCGAGCTCGCCCTCGATCGGGCCGATCTTGTGGCGCACGATGCCGGGGGCGCCGTAGACGGTGTCGAGGACCTCGGCCCGGCCGGTGTCGGAGGTGATCCAGCCGGTGTCGCCGACCTGTCCGCCGGACTCGGCGTAGAAGGTGGTGCGGTCGAGGACGACGGAGTCGTCGGTGAGTCCGATGACGACCGCCTCGACGTCGTCGCGGTCGGCGCCCACGAACTCGGTGGGGCCGAACTGCTCGGAGAGCTCGGCGTAGAGCTCGTCGGCCTCTCCCCCGCCGCTCTTGCGGGCGTCCTTCGCCCGGCGGCGCTGCTCGGCCATCTCGGTGTCGAAGCCGGCCTGGTCGACGTCGTGCCCGCGCTCGAGGCCGATCTCGCGGGTGAGCTCGAGCGGGAAGCCGTGGGTGTCGTGGAGCAGGAACGCCACCGACCCGCCGATGCGACCGCCCTCGGGGAGCTTGTCGAGCTCGGTGTCGAGCAGGTTGGTGCCCGAGCGCAGCGTGGCGCGGAAGCGCTCCTCCTCGCGGGCGACCACGTTGCGCACGAAGTCGTGGTGCTTCACGAGGTCGGGGTAGCTCTCGCCCATGATCTCGACGGTTGCGTCGACGAGCTCGGGGGTGACGAGGTCGGCGACCTCGAGCAGGTAGGCCTCGCGCACGGCACGCCGGATGATTCGGCGCAGCACGTAGCCGCGGCCCTCGTTCGAGGGGAACACGCCATCGCTCACCAGGAAGCTCATGGTGCGGGCGTGCTCGGCCAGGATGCGCAGCGAGATGTCGGAGCGCTCACCGGCGCCGATGCGGGTGTCGGTGACGCGCTCGGCGGTCTCGACGAGCGGCTTCAGCACGTCGGTGTCGAAGACGGAGTCGACCCCCTGCAGCACACCGAGGATGCGCTCGAGGCCGGCACCGGTGTCGATGTTCTTCTTCGGGAGCTCGGTGTCGGTGCCGTCGACGTCGCGGGCGAACTGCATGAAGACGAGGTTCCAGATCTCGAGGAACCGCTCGTCGCCGCCCACCGCGGGGCCGCCCTCGGGGCCGTAGGCCGCGCCCTTGTCGACGTAGATCTCCGAGCAGGGGCCGCACGGGCCGGGAGGGCCACCGGGCGGGCCCCACCAGTTGTCGGCGTCGAGGCGCTGGATGCGGGCCGGGTCGACGCCGACCTCGTCGCGCCAGATCTCGGCGGCTTCGTCGTCGGTGACGTGGCAGGTCACCCAGAGCACGTCGGGGTCGATGCCGAACAGGTTGGTGACCATGTCCCAGGCCATCGGGATGGCTTCGTGCTTGAAGTAGTCGCCGAAGCTGAAGTTGCCCAGCATCTCGAAGAAGCTCAGGTGGCGGGCGTCGCGGCCGACCTCCTCGAGGTCGGAGTCCTTGCCGCCGGCGCGGACGCACTTCTGCACGGTGGTGGCCCGGGGGAAGGGCGGCTGCTGCTCCCCGAGGAAGTAGGGCTTGAACGGCACCATGCCGGCGACGGTGAAGAGCAGGTCGGGGTCGTGCGGGATGAGGCTGGCCGACGGAACGACCGTGTGACCTCGCTCCTCGAAGAAGCTGAGGAAGGCTCGACGGAGCTCGGTGGCGGTCATGGGGCTCATGGTGCGGAGCAGCCTAACGACTGCCGCCGACAGCTCCCGCGGGCGTTGTGGGCCCACGGCCCTCGGCCGCCGCTCAGGAGGACCCGATCGAGCCTGGGGGGACCTCCGCGAGCGCCGATTTCGAGCGGCGGGCGCAGGCCGGATCGCCCCGCGAAGGGTGCCGACGCGGCGGGCCTACCATGGATGTCGTGACGGCGACCCGATCCTCTTCTGACGCGCCCATCCGGCCTGCAGCGCCCCGCCGACGGCGACGCAGCGACCGCGCGGTGGCCAACGACGCCCGCATCCTGGCCGCGGCGCTCGCGGTGCTGCGATCCGACGGCTACGACGGGCTCGGCATGAGCCACGTGGCCCGGGCCGCCGGGCTCAACAGCACCGGCGCTCTCTACGGCCGCTTCGAGAACGTGGCCGAGCTGGCGGTGTGGATCTGGACCGAGCAGGCGTCGCCCGCCCTGCGCAGCATCTCCGAGCGGGCGATCGCCCTGCTCGACACCCCGGAGGTCGACGACGCCGCCGTCGCCGAGGGCCAGGCCATCGCCGCCGCGCTCACCGAGCCCGACGACGCGCTGCGGGCCGCCATCGAGCTGCTGGCGGTCGCTCCCCGGGTCGAGGAGCTCGAGGAGGTCGTCCGCCCCGACGTCGAGACCATCATCGCCGCCGCCGGTGCCACCGCCGAGGCCAGCCCCCGGCGGCGGGCCCAGGTGCTCGGCCAGCTGTCGCTGGCGTGGGGCATCGGGCTGCTGTCGCTCCCCTCGGCTGCGCCGCCGCTCGAGTGGTGGATGCTCGTGGTCGGCTCGACCGGGCTCGCCCACGACCGCACCCGCTCACGCAAGGCCGGCGAGCCGATCCCCGTCCCCGAGCCCACTCCCGACACCGGCGAGCCCGTCCGCGACGTCGTGCTCCAGTCGGCCGCCTCGGTGGTGGCCCGCACCGGCTTCGAGCGGGCCACGGTCTCGCGCATCGCCCGCCGGGCCGGCTACTCGACCGGCGTGATCTACGAGTACTACGAGCGCAAGGACGACATGATCGCCGAGCTCGTGGAGGTCCTCCTCGAGACGCTCTACGTCACCATCGCCGAGCGCGACGGCGACCTCATCGCCGAGGACCGCCTCGCCGACCTGTCCGGCTCCCTGCTCGGGGGCTACGTGCTGCCCGATGCCCAGCGCCTCCAGCGGCTGAAGGTCGAGCTCTACCTCGCGGCGGCGCACCAGCCCGGCGTCGACGAGGCCCTCGGGCGGGTGCTCACCAGCCACACCAACGACCTGCAGGCCCGACTCGAGGCGGCCGGCCTGTCCGCCGAGGAGGCCGTGCTGGCCCCGTCGGGCGGCCGCGCCATCGATCACGGCATCGCCCTGGTGTCGTCGATGGCCGGGCCCCTCGACGACGTCGACTGGCGCCTCTACATCCAGGCCCTGATCTCCCGGAACGTCTGACGCCGCTCCGGGTCGTCGCCTCGGCCTACAGGCCGGAGCGCTCGAGCTGGCGCCGCAGGAGTGCCTCGGCGTCGCGCCGGGTCCGCCTGGTCTCGGCCGCGGTCTGACGCCAGTCGTCGACGGCGTCGCCGGCCCGCTCGGCGAGGATGCGGACCTCGTCCTCGGCCCGCACCGCGGCCCGACCGGCGGCGTCCTGCACCGACTCGGGGAGGTGGCGGCGGGCGACCTCGCGGGCCCGCAGGTAGCCGACCACCGTGCCGGCCGCTCCGACGGTGACGCCGACGGCGAACCAGCGCGTGCGTTTGAACACCGTCAGCCCGCTCTGCGGTCGCGGCGGGCACCGCTGCTGCGGCTACGGCGACGGGAGCGGTTGCGGTCGGCCGACGACGCCTGGGGGAGAGCCAACGGCGAGACCACCTCGATCTCGTCGGAGGGGTCGACCCGGCTGAGCTTGCGGGCGACGCGGTCGGAGGCCACCGACGCGGAGGCCAGCTTCACGAGCGGGTTGCGCAGCACCATCCAGGTGAGGCGGGAGGTGGCCTCGACCCGGGCCCCGACCTCCTCGGCGGTGTCGAGCAGCTCGTCGACCCGTGCGAGCTCACCGTTGGCGGTGGCGACGGTGGCCCGCAGCTCGGCAATGACCGGAAGCGTCTCGCGGCGCAGGTCGTCGACGGTCTCGCGCAGCGAGCGGAGCGTGGAGATCAGGGCCTGCACGGCCATGGCCACCACGACCAGGCCGACGATGGCCACCACGATCAGCACGACGGCGAGGGCGCTCACGACGAGCCCTCACCGCAGGTGTCGTCGACGCCGGGACGCATCTGGTGTCGCTGTTCCATGCGCTGGCGCACCCTGTCCTCCGCTCCGTGCGATGTCGGCTCGTAGTACACGCGACCCTCGAGGCCGTCGGGCCGGTACTGCTGGTCGACGTATCCGGAGGGGTCGTCGTGAGGGTAGTCGTACCCCTTGCCGTGGCCGAGGCTCTTCGCCCCCTTGTAGTGGGCATCACGTAGGTGAGGGGGAACCTCCCCCGCGGCCATCTCCCGCACGTCGGCGCGGGCCTTGCCGATGGCCACGGTGACCCGGTTCGACTTCGGGGCCGACGCCAGGTGCACCACGGCATGGGCGAGGTTGAGCTGGGCCTCGGGGAGCCCGACGAACTCGACGGCCCGCGCGGCCGCGTCGGCGACCACCAGGGAGAGCGAGTCGGCCATGCCGATGTCCTCGCTGGCGAGGATCACCAGGCGCCGGGCGATGAACCGGGCGTCCTCACCGGCCTCGAGCATTCGGGCGAGCCAGTAGAGGCCGGCGTCGGGGTCCGAGCCCCGGATGCTCTTGATGAAGGCGGAGATGACGTCGTAGTGGTCGTCGCGCCCGTAGCGGAAGGCCTTGGTGCCGAGGGCGGCCTCGATGTCGCCCACCGTCACCCGCACCCGCTCGTCGACGATGGCGCCGGTGTCGTCGCGCTCGGCGTCGGGGTGCTCGTGGGCCAGGGCGATGGCGACCTCGAGGCTGGTGAGCACGTGCCGGCCGTCGCCGTTGGCCCGCTCGGCCAGCAGGGCGAGGGCGTCGTCGTCGATGTCGGCGCCCTCGGCCTCGAGGCCCCGGTGCACGAGACGGCTCACCGCATCGAGGCCGAGGGGCTCGAGCCGGAACAGCGTCGACCGGCTCAACAGGGGCGGGTTCACCTCGAAGTAGGGGTTCTCGGTGGTGGCACCGATGAGCACCAGCAGGCCGGACTCGACCGACGGCAGCAGGGCGTCCTGCTGGGCCTTGTTGAACCGGTGCACCTCGTCGAGGAACAGGATCGTCCCCTGGCCCCGCTGCCCGAGGCGGTCCTCGGCCCGGGCCGAGGCCTCGCGGACGTCCTTCACGGTGGCGGTCACCGCGGACAGCTGCTCGAACGCCTTCGAGGTGGTGCGGGCGATGAGCTGGGCGATCGTGGTCTTGCCGGTGCCGGGCGGCCCCCAGAGGATCACCGACGACAGGCGGTCGGCCTGGATCAGCGCCCGGAGCGGACGGCCGTGCCCGAGCAGGTGCTCCTGGCCCACGACGTCGTCGAGCGAGGTCGGGCGCAGGCGCGCCGCGAGCGGGGCCTGGCGGA
Organism: Acidimicrobiales bacterium; assembly: GCA_965279255.1. Lineage (GTDB taxonomy): Bacteria > Actinomycetota > Acidimicrobiia > Acidimicrobiales > Acidimicrobilacustridaceae > CAMFLJ01. Next base: position 990,368 of record OZ257146.1, on the reverse strand, counting down.
CCAGGCGGTCCTCGGCGGCAGCAGCGAAGAGGTCCTCGGGCACCGGGTGAGGCTACCGCCGTGGGGTGCGTCAGCCCGGGGGCGTCGTGTGCCACGATTCGCCCGTGCGGGACGTGCTCGTGGTGCTCTTCTGGATATGGGTGTTGGCGGCGTTGGGGGTCTACGCCTACCGCCTCTGGCGCCGCGCGACGAAGGGCCCGAAGAAGGCACGCGAGGCCGCGTCCGCCGACGGCACGGCCGACGGTGGCGGCGAGGGCGGCCTGCTGAGTCGCTTCACCCAGGGCTCGGTGGCACCGCTGCCCGAGGGCCCGATCGAGGCGCGCCTCCCCCAGTCGCTCCAGAACGTTCCGCCGCCCACGCCCGACGGCGACGTCGTCATCCCCCCGGGCGGCCCGGCCGACGCCGCCACCGCGGCGCGTCCCGACCCGCAGCCGACCGAGCCGGCCCCGGCGCCGGCCATGCCCCGGATGGTCACCCTCGCCGAGGCCCTCCAGGGCATCCGCATGCCGGAGGACCTCCTGCCGCTCGTCGAGCCGGGCGAGCCCGGCCTGGCCGACGGCCGCCGGGCCCGCTTCGGGGGCACCGGCACCAACGTGCCCACGGTGGCGGTGGCCCTCGGCGACGAGCTGCGCCGGCTGGGCTACGCCGTCGACGGGCTCGAGACGATCACCTCGGCCCGCGCCGGGCTCACCGCCACCCGTGACGACCTCTCGGTGGCCGCCACCGTGCACCTCGACGACGACACGGGGGCCGTGGTGGTCGAGCTCAACATCTGAGCCGGCCGCCCCACGGCGGCAGGACTCAGTCGGCCTTCTTGGGCGGCAGCAGCCGCAGGCCCAGCTCCTCGAGGTGACGCCCGTCGATCGGCGTCGGCGCATGGGTGAGCGGGTCGGTGCCCGACTGCGTCTTCGGGAAGGCGATGACCTCGCGGATGTTCTCCTCGCCGGCGAGGAGGGCGACGAGGCGGTCGATGCCGAAGGCGAAGCCGGCGTGGGGCGGGGCCCCGAACCGGAAGGCGTCGAGCAGGAAGCCGAACTTGCTGCGGGCCTCCTCGTCGGAGATGCCGAGCAGGCCGAACATGCGCGACTGGATGTCGGAGCGGTGGATCCGCACGCTGCCCGAGCCGAGCTCCCAGCCGTTGAGCACGAGGTCGTAGGACTGCGAGCGCACCTTCAGCAGGTCAGCGGGGTCGTCGGAGTCGAGCAGGTCGACGTCGTCGGGATGCGGCATCGTGAACGGGTGGTGGGCGGGGATCGGCTTGCCGTCCTCGCTCAGCGCCTCGAACAGCGGGAAGTCGACGACCCAGAGGAACTGCAGCCCGCCCTCGGTGACCGGAGGGCGGCCGAGCTCGAGGCGCAGCAGGCCGAGCACGTGCCACACCTTCGGGCGCTCGTCGGCGACCAGGAGGATGAGGTCGCCGGCCTCGGAGCCGGTGGCCTCGACCAGGCCGGCCAGCTCGGCCTCGGAGAGGAACTTGGCGACGGGCGAGTCGAGCTCGCCGCCGTCCTTGACCCGCATCCAGACCAGGCCCTTGGCGCCCCAGCGCTTGGCCTTGTCGGTGAGGTCGTCGAGGCGCGAGCGGGTGGCGTCGCCACCGCCGACGACCCGGATGCCCTTCACGCAGGGCGCCTTGAAGGCGTTGAAGCCGGTGTCGGCGAACAGCGGGGTGAGCTCGACGAGCTCCATGCCGAAACGGGTGTCGGGCTTGTCGGAGCCGAAGCGCTCCTGGGCCTCGAGCCAGGTGATGCGCGGGATGTCGCTGACGGTCTCGCCCTTCACGGCCTCGACGCCGGCGGACACGGCGACCGAGATGAAGGCCAGGACCTCCTCCTGGGAGGCGAAGCTGGCCTCGGCGTCGAGCTGCATGAACTCGAACTGCCGGTCGGCGCGCAGGTCCTCGTCGCGGAGGCAGCGGGCGAGCTGGTAGTAGCGGTCGATGCCGCCGACCATGCACAGCTGCTTGAACAGCTGGGGGCTCTGCGGCAGCGCGTAGAACTGGCCGGGCGAGAGGCGGCTCGGCACGACGAAGTCGCGGGCGCCCTCGGGGGTCGAGGCGATGAGCATCGGGGTCTCGACCTCGACGAAGCCCTGGTCGTCCATGGCCCGGCGCAGGGCGCTGTTGACCTTGGCCCGCAGGCGCAGGTTGCGCTGCATGCGGTCGGTGCGCAGGTCGACGTAACGGTGGGCGAGGCGCACCATCTCGTCGACCTCGACGCGCTGGTCGAGCTGGAAGGGCGGCGGCTCGGAGACGTTGAGGATCTCGACCTCGCACTCCCCCAGCTCGACCTGGCCGGTCGCCAGGTTGGGGTTCTCGGTGCCCTCGAGGCGGGCCCGAACCGTGCCGACTATGCGGACGACGTACTCGGAGCGGACGTCGGAGGCGCCGTCGATGACGCACTGGGTGAGGCCGGTGTGGTCGCGCAGGTCGACGAAGGCGAGGTGCTCGCCGTGCTCACGGCGGCGGGCGACCCAGCCGCAGAGCGCGACCCGTCGACCGATGTCGGAGGGTCGGAGCGTGCCGCAGTGGTCGGAGCGCATCGGGAGGGTGTCGGTCACGGGGGTTTCCTTGGTGCAGCGGTGTGAGGAGATCGGCCGGGATCAGCCGGAGATGAGGTCGAGGAGCATGGCCGCCACGGTGGCCACCACGGCGACGCGCTCGACGCGCTGCTGCTCGTGGTCGCCGCGCATGTGGCGGACGGTGACGGTGCCGTCGGCGAGCTCGTCGCTGCCGATGATGAGCACGATGGCGGCGCCGGAGCGGTCGGCCGACTTCATCTGGGACTTCATGGAGCGCCCGTCGAAGGCGCGCTCGGCGGCGATGCCGGCCCGGCGCAGCTCGACGGAGAGGTCGCGGGCGGTGTCGCCGCCGGCGGTGTCGACGACGTAGACGTCGGCGTGGCGCTCGGCCACGGGGAACACGCCCTCGGCGTCGCAGGTGAGCAGCACCCGCTCGATGCCGGAGCCGAACCCGATGCCCGGGGTGGAGGGGCCACCGAGCGACTCGACGAGACCGTCGTAGCGGCCGCCGCCACCGATGGTGGACTGGGCGGCGTCGAGGGCGCCACTGATGAACTCGAAGGTGGTGTGGGTGTAGTAGTCGAGGCCGCGCACGAGGCGGGGCTCGATCCGGAACGGGATGCCCAGCGCGGCGAGCCCGGCCTGCACCCGCTCGAAGTGGGCGACGCCCTCGTCGGAGAGGCGGTCGGTGATCCGGGGGGCGTCGCCGATGGCGGCGATGGTGACCGGGCGCTTGGAGTCGAGCACCCGCATCGGGTGGTCGTCGACCTTCTCGGCGTCGGTGGGGTCGAGCTCGGCGAGCTTGCCCGCCAGGTAGGTGCGGATGTCGTCGATGTAGCGACGACGGTCGTCGGCCGTGCCCATCGAGTTGATGACGAGCTCGACCTGCCGCAGCCCGATGCCGGCGTAGAAGTCCCACAGCAGGGCGATGACCTCGACGTCGAGGTCGGCGTCGGTGGAGCCGATGGCCTCGACCCCGAGCTGGTGGTGCTGGCGATAGCGGCCGGCCTGAGGGCGCTCGTAGCGGAAGCTCGGCGCGGCGTACCAGACCTTCCAGGGCGTGGTCGGGCGGTGCTGCACGTACGCCCGGGCCACCGACGCGGTGCCCTCGGGGCGCAGGGCCAGGTGGCGCTCGCCCTTGTCGTGGAAGTCGTACATCTCCTTGCGCACGACGTCGGTGCCCTCGCCCATGCGGGCGAAGACGCCGATCTCCTCGAACATCGGGCTCTGCACGAGGCCGTAGCCGGCGCGCCCGACGTGCTGGGCGAAGGTGGCGATCAACGCCTGCCAGCGGTCGGACTCCGGGGGGAGGACGTCGCGGGTGCCGACAGGCGCCTTGAACGGCTCGGTTCTGGGCGTCGAGGTCGGTTCGGACACGACCGGAGAGACTACCGGGGGCACCCCGGCGGCCGCGAACCCGTTCAGGCGGCGGCGGGCAGGGGCCCGACGGCTCCGGCGATGACGAAGGCCAGCGCCGTGGCACCGTCGGGCTTGAGGTGGAGGCCGTCGTTGTAGGTGTAGCCGGGGGTGCCGGACACGGCGGCCCAGTCGGCGACCACGACGTTCGGGTGGCTCGCCGGCAGGGCCTTGATGGCGGCGTCGGCGTCGCCCACGGCAGGGAGCCACGGCGTGCAGGTCACCCACACGACCCGCTCGACGCCAACCAGGCTGTCGAGCAGCTTGCCGGCCGCGGCTCCGTAGTCGCCCCCGCCCCAGTTGGTGCAGAGGTGCACGACCAGCACCCGGCCCATGGCCCCGCCCTTGGCCTGGACGATGGAGGTGCCCTGGTCGATGCGGCGGCTCTCCTTGGCGTCGAAGGCGAGGTCCCACCCTGCGAACACCTTGGGCACGGTGGTCTGGGCCCCGAGGGTGACCGAATCGCCGAGCACGTAGATGCTGCGGGCGCCCGGAGCGAGGGGCGAGCCGGCCAGCTGGGCCGGCGGGGCCGTGGTGGTCGTCGTCGGGGGCTCGGTCGTCGTGGTCGTCGGCGCCTCGGTGGTCGTGGGCGCCGTGGCGGTGATGGCCTCGAACGTCCCTGGGGTCGACGACGACGAGTCCGGTAGGTCGGAGCCACAGGCTGCGAGCGCGACGAGGAGCGTCGCGCTCAGCGCGACGAGGAGGATGCGGCGGCCAGGGAGGCGGGGGGACAGCGATGGCACGAGGGAGGCACGTTATCCAGCCGTGCGGTCAGATCGGCGTCACTCATGGCGTCCGGACGGCCGAGCGGGAGTGACTCCCGGCACGCCACCCGTCAATGCCGTTCGTGAACGGAGTGCAGCCGTCGACAACGGCGAGAACCGGCGGGTCAGCCTCGACCTTCGTCATCATCCTGCTCACCGTGCAGGTCGTGATCTCCCGCACCGTCATGGGCCTCGTGCGGGCCAACCGCCGGCGCACCCGGGCCGCCGCAGTGGCCGACGACGAGGACACCATCCTCGACTGACCACTCCTCGAGGCAGGCCGAGGTGGCCAGCGCCTGAAGCGGAGATGAAAGCTCCGAGCAGGTCCTGGTGTGCCGACCAACCGTCTTGGACACTGACCCCATGGGCGGGGGCCAGCGGAGCGGGAACAGAGGGCTGAGGTGCCTCGTGGCGCTCGGCGTGCTCGCCTTGACCGGCTCCTCGATGGTCACGAGGCAGATACCGGCATCGAGCGCCGCCCTCCCCCCACTCGGCTCCGGCGCCCCACTGGCTCAGGTGCTCGCGGCAGGCACGGGCGGGTGCATCGTGAGCCCCGTCGACATGCTCGGCTGGTGGCCGGGGGAGAACGAGCTCACCGGAGCTGTCGGGCCCGCCCTCTCCGGCACGGCCGGCTACACCGACGCCGTCGTCGGCCAGGGCTTCGTGCTCCACGGAGGGGCGCCGTTGACCTCGTCAACGCTGCCATCGGTGTCGACCGGCGTGTCGGTCGACGCGTGGGTGCGACCGGAGCCCGGAGGCACGGTGCAGGCCATCTTCAGTCGCTGGACGTGGGTCGGTGGGGACACCGACGATGCGTTCCTGCTGATGCTGAGCCCCTCGGGTGACCTCTGGTGGGCGACCGACGACACGTCAACCCGCTCACCCCTCCCCGCCACCGCCCACGTGCCGCAGATCTTCGACGGACAGTTCCACCACGTTGCTGCGACCTGGGACAGTGACGACACCGTCGTCTACCTGGACGGCATCCCGGTCGGGAGCCGGCCGTCGACGGGTGGGATCATCAACCCGGCGGCGGCGACCCAGTTCGCGTTGGGTGGATCGCCGAGCGGGGGAACCCCGATGGCGTTCGACGGAGTGGTCGACGAGGCCACGGTCTACGACCGGGCCCTCACGCCAGCCGAGGTGGCGGCGATCCACGACGCCGGCGCCGCCGGCAAGTGCCCGCCGCAGAGCCCCAGCGGCACGCCGACCGAGGTCACCGGCACCACCGGCGTCGGTGGAGACGCCCTCGGTTGGGCGGTGGCGACGAGCGGCAGCACCCTGGTCGTCGGTAGCCCCGGCGGCAGGCGGGGCCTCACCGGACAGGGCGTCGTGACCGTCTTCGTCCGTGACGGCACCAACTGGGTGCAGCAGGCCGAGATCGTGGCGTCCGACCCCGTGGCGGGTGCCCAGTTCGGCCAGTCCGTCGCCCTGTCCGGCGACACCCTGGTGGTGGGGGCGCCACTCGACCGACCCACCCCTGCGGCCTTCCAGGGCGGTTCCGCCTACGTCTTCACCCGCAGCGGCACGGCCTGGACCCAGCAGGCCAAGTTGGTCTCGGCCCAGCCGAGCTTCCAGGGGAACTTCGCCGGCTCGGTTGCCGTGAACGGCGACACCGCCGTCATCGGTTCGGCCCGGAACGAACGGGCCGCCTACGTCTTCACCCGGACCGGCTCCACCTGGGCCCAGCAGGCGAGGCTCGTCGACCCCAGCCCCGATCCCGCCGTCCAGTTCGGGACCTCGGTCAGCGTTCGCGGCGACACGGTCGCCGTGGGAGCGGTCGACCTCTCCCCCGACGTCACGCCGAAGGGCGCCGCCTTCGTCTTCCAACGCACGGGCATCACCTGGGCCCAGCAGGCTCGCCTCGCACCCGCCTTTCAGCAGCTCGGCGACCGGTTCGGGCTCTCGGTCGCCCTGGAGGGCGACCTCGTGCTGGTCGGCGCCCCATTGGCCGACACCCCGCTCGTCGACAGCGGGCGGGTCGACGCCTTCGGGCGCACCGGCACCGCGTGGGCGGCCCTCGGCTCCCTGACCCCGAACGAGCCGTCCACCGGCAGTCGGTTCGGCACGGCGGTCGCCCTCCAGTTGGGCACGGCCCTGGTGGGCGCCCCCCTCGACGACACCGGAGCCCTCGACGCCGGGGCCGCCTATGTGTTCACCGCCAACGGGGCCACATGGTCCCAGCTGGCGAAGCTCCAGGCTCCCGCCCCGCTTCCGAACGATCAGTTCGGCTTCAGCGTCGCCGCCAACAGCGTCGCCGCCGCCGCCGGCGCCCCCGGGCGCGACCCGCTGGGCGTCGACTCCGGCGCCGCCTACGTGTTCAACCTCTTCTAGGGATCGCCGCAGGCACGTCCGACCACCCGCCGGCGATCGGCGCTCATCGGTGCGTCAGCGCCTCACGAAGACATAGGCGGAACCGCTGCCCGTAGCAGGGCGATCGGCCCCCGGGGCACCGGCCACGGCCGTGGTGGCGCTGATGGCGACCGAGTAGCCGAAGCTGTCCTCGGTGGCCGTGTCGCTCCCCACGATCCGGGCGGGGCCGAACCACGTGGTCCCAGAACGCTCCACGACGTAGGCCGAGCCGGCGAAGAGGGCGACCGCGTCGTCGTTCATGGCGCCGATGATCGCCCGGTCACCGTCGATGGCCACCGCCCAGCCGAAGAAGTCGGCGGACGTGCCGTCGCCGGCGAGCAGCTTGCTCTGCAGGCCCCATGTGGGCCCGGAGCGAACGAAGGCGTACGCCGAGCCCGACGCGTCGCCCTCGTCGTCGTCGAGGAAGGACCCGACCAAGGCCGTCGAGCCCGACACCGCCACCGACCAGCCGAAGAGGTCGGACTCGGCGCCGTCCGGCGCGAGGAGCACCGATCCGGGCGACCAGACACCGCCGGCGCGCTGGAACGCGTACGCCGCCCCCGCGTCCGGGCCGGCGAGGGTGTCGTGACCGAAGGCCCCGACGAGCGCGGTGGTCCCGTCCAGGCCGACCGAGTAGCCGAAGCGGTCGTCGGCGGCACCGTCCGGGGCGGTCAGCTTCGCCTGCTGCGACCACGACCCGCCCGACCGTGCGAACACGTAGGCCGCGCCGCTGTTCGAGGTCGGCGCATCGTTGGCCGAGGCGCCGACCAACGCCGAGTCGCCCGAGACGGCGACCGATCCGCCGAACTCGTCCGCGTCCTGACCGTCGGCTGGTGCGAGAACGGCCTGTTGGGACCATGCCGTGCCGGTGCGGGTGAAGACGTAGGCCGCGCCGGGATCACCCGGAGCGCTTCCGCTGGCGCCGACCACGACCGTGTCGCCGTCGACGGCGACGGACCAGCCGAAGAGGTCGCCCAGCTGCGAGTCACTCGCCACCAGCACCGCCTGCTGGCTCCACGTCGTCCCGGTCCGGACGTACACCCGGGCCCGGCCCCGTTGGCTGGCCTCGTTGTAGGCACCGACGACCATGGTGTCGCCGTCGACAGCGACGGCGGCCCCGAACGCGTCACCGGCTGCGCCCGCTGATCGCGAGATCTGCACCTGCTGATCCCAGGTCGCGCACTTGCCGGCTGCGCCGGCGTCGTGGATCGTGGCGACCTCTGCCGCGGTCAGGGCCCTCGAGTGCACGGAAGGCTCGTCGATCACACCGGCGAACGACATCGGCGCACCGCCGGCACCCCCGCCGAGCCCGAACGCGGTGGTGGCAGCCGGGTTCATCACGCCACCGGCCGACGGACGCGATGCCACCGCCGCCCCGTCGACGTAGACCACGGTCTGGACCGCGTCCCATGTCGCCGCCACGTGGTGGAACTGGCCGTCGAACAGTTGCGGGGCCGAGGCCTCGATCGGTTGCGGCAACCGGGTGCTCACATCGTCGGTCGCCCACCAGAGCCCGCCGGTCGGGCTCAGCATCAGGAGGAACGCGTCGTCGCTGTCTCCGCCAACCCACGTCCACCGGGAGAACAGCGCCTGCGAGGTGCTCCTGGGCGGGTCCGGCCGCACCCAGGCCTCCACCGAGACTCCCGACGACACCGCGGGCAAGGCCGCCGTCGATGCCCGGGACCCCACACCGAACACCATGCCCTGCCCCACGACCGCGGGAGCGAACCCGGTCGAGCCCGTCAGCGTCGGGCCCACGGCACCGGTGAGGTCGCCCTCACCCGGCCACCAGCCGACGGCCGAGGTCATGTCGATCACACAGCCGGTCGGCACCACCGGACCGGCGAGGGCGGGGACCGTCGCCGCACTGAGCGACGCACCCACGGCGAGCACGAGGACCAGCGCGAGCGCGCCCACCGCCCGCAGGCCACGACCGGCCCCGACCGGCCGGTCCGAGGTGGTGCCGAGACACGCGCTGGTACCCGCTCCGGTCCCCATCGTGCGAACGTGACAGACCCGAGGGCGTCGCGCCACCGGTCCCGGGCATCTTCACCGCCGCTTCACCCCCGGTTCAGCGCGACGCCGAGGACGCACTCCGAGCTGACGGTCTCAGAGGCTGATGGGGGCCGACGAGTCGACCTCGGGCTCGGGGCCTCCGTCGTGGTCGTCGCCGTGGTCGTCGCCACCCTGGGGCTTCGGGACCACGACCTCACCCTTGCCGGGCAGCACCCGGTAGGCGTCGTAGACGCCGTCGATCTGCTTGATGCCACCGACCACCGAGTCGAGGTGCGACGGATCGCCCAGCTCGAAGTCGAAGCGCATCTTGGAGATGCGGTCGGAGCCGGTGATGGTGTTGCAGCTCACGATGTTGACGTGGTGGTCGGCGAGCACGCCCGAGACGTCGCGCAGGAGGCGGGCCCGGTCGAGGCCCTTGACCTCGATGGAGGCCACGAACACCGCGGCGATGTCGGTGTCCCACTCGACGTCGATGAGCCGGTCGGACTGCCCGACGGCGAGGGACTGGGCGTTGGCGCAGTCGGCCCGGTGCACCGAGACGCCGCGGCCGCGGGTGACGAAGCCCATGATCTCGTCGCCCGGCACCGGGGTGCAGCAGCGGGAGAGGCGGACCATGACGTCGTCGAGGCCTTCGACGTGCACGCCCGACTGGGTGTTGCCCGCCCGGGCCGATCGGCGGGGAGCCCGCACGGTGGTGGGGAGCTGCTCCTCGCGGGTGGGGTCGACGTCCTCGAGGTGGCGGCGGAGGCGCTCGGCGATGGCCTTGCCGGAGACCTGGTGCTCGCCGATGGCGGCGTAGAGGGCGTCGCGGTCGGCGTACTTGAGCTCGTCGGCGACCTCGTCGAGCGTCTTCGACTGCTGGATCTTCTGCACCGGCAGGCCCTCGCGGCGCATGGCCTTGAGCAGCTCCTCCGAGCCGGACTCGATGGCGTCCTCGCGGCGCTCCTTCGAGTACCAGGTGCGGATCTTGTTGGCCGCCCGGTGGGTGACGACGAACTTCAGCCAGTCGCGTGACGGGCCCGAGCCGCCCACCTTGGAGGTGAAGATCTCGACGGAGTCGCCCGACAGCAGCTCGGAGTCGAGCGGCACCAGGCGGCCGTTGACCCGGGCGCCGATGCAGGTGTGCCCGACCTCGGTGTGGATGGCGTACGCGAAGTCGACCGGCGTGGCGCCCTTGGGCAGGGTGATGACCCGGCCCTTCGGGGTGAAGACGAAGACCTCGTCCTGCTCGAGGTCGACCTTCAGGTTGGCCATGAACTCCGTGGGGTCGGAGGTCTCGGTCTGCCAGTCGACGATGCGGTTCAGCCACGCCAGGTCGGCGGTGCTGCCGTGGTTGTCCTTGTAGTTCCAGTGGGCGGCGACGCCGTACTCAGCCCGCTGGTGCATCTCGAGGGTGCGGATCTGCACCTCGAGCGGCTTGCCCTGGGGCCCCACCACCGTCGTGTGCAACGACTGGTAGAGGTTGAACTTGGGCATGGCGATGTAGTCCTTGAACCGCCCCTGCACCGGCTTCCACGTGGCGTGGATGGAGCCCAGCGCGGCATAGCAGTCCTTCACCGTCTCGACGATGACCCGGATGCCGATGAGGTCGAAGATGTCGTCGAAGTCGCGGCCCTTCACGACCATCTTCTCGTAGATGCTCCACAGGTGCTTCGGCCGGCCGGTGACGTCGGCGGTGATGCGCAGCTCGTGGAGGCGCTCGCGCACGTCCTCGAGCACCTGGGTGAGGTAGATGTCGCGCTCGGGCGAGCGGGTGGCGACCATGTGGTCGATCTCGGCGTAGCGCTTGGGGTGCAGCGAGGCGAAGGAGAGGTCCTCGAGCTGCTGCTTCATCTCCTGCATGCCGAGGCGGTGGGCCAGCGGCGCGTAGATGTCGAGGGTCTCCTGGGCCGTGCGCTCCTGCTTCCACGCCGGCATGGCGGCGATGGTGCGCATGTTGTGGAGCCGGTCGGCCAGCTTGATGATCAGGACCCGCAGGTCCTTGGCCATGGCGACCAGCATCTTGCGCACCGTGGCGGCCTGCTGGGCCTCCTTGGAGTCGAACTTGATGCGGTCGAGCTTGGTGACGCCGTCGACGATGCCGGCGACCTCGGCCCCGAACTGGGCCTCGAGCTGCTCGAGGTCGACGCCGGTGTCCTCCACCGCGTCGTGCAGCAGCGCGGCGGCGATGGTGACGTCGTCGAGGCCGAACTCGGCGCAGATCTTGGCCACCGCCACCGGATGGGTGACGTAGGGCTCGCCCGACTTGCGGGTCTGGCCCCGGTGGGCGTCGGCCGAGAGGGCGTAGGCCCGGGTGATGAGGCTGGTGGCCGCACGCGGGTGGTGGACGTGGAACGCCTCGACGAGGGGGGCGACCTCCTCCGACGGGGGCGCGCTGTGGCGACGCCACGGCAGGACCCGGTCGACGGTGGCCACCGCCGCTACTCCCCTGCTCCTGTGGTGGCCGGAGCCGGCGCGTCGGCCTCGACGGTGGCGCCGTAGGTGACCAGCGAGCTCACGTCGTGGCCCGGAAGGGCGTCGCGGCCGTGCAGGAAGGCCAGCTCCATGACGAACGAGAACCCGGCCACGACCCCGCCGAGCTTCTCGACCAGGCGGGCGGTGGCGGCCGCCGTGCCGCCGGTGGCGAGCACGTCGTCGACGATCAGCACGTGCTCGCCGGGGTGCACCGCGTCGCGGTGGATCTCGAGGAGGTCGACGCCGTACTCGAGCACGTACTCCTCGGCCTCGATGTCGTGCGGGAGCTTGCCCGGCTTGCGCACCGGCACGAACCCGGCACCGATGCGGTAGGCCACGGGGGCGGCGAACACGAAGCCACGGGCCTCGACGCCGATGACCCGGTCGATCCGGCGCCCGGGCACCGATCCGGCGTCGACCAGGGCGTCGATGACCGTGGCGAAGCCGGGGCCGTCGTTCAGCAGCGGGGTGATGTCCTTGAACACCACACCGGGCTGGGGCCAGTCGGGGATGTCGCGAACGAGCCGCGTGATGGTGGCGGCGGCGTCGGAAGCGGGCGACATGTCCCCACGGTACAGGGTCGGGCAACGCGCCCGGCCCACCGGGTCAGCGCTTGCGGCCCTTCTTGCGGGGCCGCGGCGGGATGACCGTGGAGGACGGCGCGGGCGGCGTCGTCGTCGTCGGAGCGGGTCGGGCGGGGGCGCTCTTGGCCTTCGGGGAGCCGGTGGTGTCGGCGTCGGAGGCGGCGTCGCCGTCGGGGTCGAGCGCACCCGGATCGGGCTCACCGCGGTACTCGTCCTCGGACGTGAGCAGCGCCTGACCGGAGGGCCGGTCGGCCTTCGGGGCCTTGTGGGTGACGTCGACGCCCTGAGCGGCGAGCCGCTCTCGGATGGTGCGGTTCTTGGGCTCCTTCTCCTTGAGCCAGACCAGCACCGGAGCGGCCACGCCGATCGAGGAGTAGGCGCCGACGATCATGCCGACGAGCAGGGCGATCGAGAACTCCTCGAGGGTGACGGCGCCCATGATGCCGGCGCCGACCACGAGCAGGGAGATGACCGGCAGGATCGACACGATGCTCGTGTTGAGCGAGCGCAGCAGCACCTGGTTCATCGAGAGCGAGGTCATCTGGCCGTAGGTCATGCGACCGCTCTGGCCGACGAGGCGCTCGTTCTCCTTGATCTTGTCGTCGACCACGATCGTGTCGTAGATCGAGTAGCCGAGGATGGTGAGGAAGGCGATCACCGTGCCCGGCGTGACCTCGAACTGGAAGACCGAGTACACGCCGACGCTGATGAGCACGTCGTGGAAAACCGCCACGATGGCCGCCACCGCCATGCGCCACTCCAACCGGATGGTCAGGTACAGCAGGATGGCGATGAAGAAGAAGATCAGGGCGCGGACGGCCGACTTCGTGATGTCGCTGCCCCACGAGGCGCCCACGGTCGAGACGCTGACGTTGGCGATGTCGGTGCCGGCGATGTCGGCCAGCTTCTGACGCACCTCGGCCTCGTGCTCGGGGGTGGCCTCGGGGCCCTGCACCCGCACGATGTCGGATCCGACGATCTGGATCTTGGCGTTGCCCTCGCCGACGCTCTCGAGCGCGGAGCGGGCCTCGCTGACCGACACCCCCGGGGCGGAGACCTCCCAGGAGACACCGCCCTCGAAGTCGATGCCGAGGTTCAGGCCGCGGGTGAACAGCGACAGCACGCTGATGACGACCAGTACCGCCGAGACGATGAGGGTGCGCTTCCAGACCTTCAGGAAGTCGATGTCGGTGTCGCCCCGGTTGAGGCGGGTCAGCCAGCTCATCGGGCCGCTCCTGTGGTCGAGCGGGCGGGACCTCGGCCCCGGCCGGTGGGCTGGACCTCCTCCTCGGGGATGCCGAGCAGCCTCGGGCGGGAGAGGAGCGCCTTGGAACGGGTGGCCAGCTTCACGACCGGGCGCATGTACGCCCACGAGGTGAGCAGGTCGAGCAGGGTGGAGAGGCCGAGGTAGAAGGCGAAGCCGCGGACCGGGCCGACGGTGAGCCACCACAGCAAGCCGGCACCGATGAGCGAGGCGACGTCGGCCTTCACGATGGTGGAGAACGACGAGTGGAAGGCCCGGTCGGTGGCGCTGCGGATGGTGCGACCGTTGTGGACGTCTTCCTTCAGGTGCTCGTAGTAGACGACGTTCGAGTCGAGCGAGACGCCGATCGACACGATGATGCCGGTGATGCCCGCGAGGGTGAGGGCCAGGCCGTTGTTGGTGCCGAGGTAGGCGATCAACGACCAGAGCAGGGCACCCTCGATGAAGAGCTTGAGGATCGACAGGACCCCGAGCACCCGGTAGAAGGCGATCATGTAGAGGGTCACCAGGATGAGGCCCACGAGGCCGGCGATGAGGCCGGCGTGCAGGGCGTCACGGCCGAGGGTGGCCGACACGATCTGGGCCTGCTGCTGCTCGAGCTCGACGGGAAGGGCGCCGTACTTGAGCGAGGTGGCCAGGTCCTTGGCCTCCCGCTCGGTGAAGGGCCCGCCGGTGATCTGGATCTGGTCGGCCTGGAAGCTGGCCTGCTGGATGCCCGGGGCCGACACCACGCGACCGTCGAGCACGATGGCGAGGCGACCCGGGCCGCCGGAGCTCGCCGGGCAGCTGGCGTCGCCGGCGTTGCACTTGGCCGCGATGGCGTTGAACAGCCCGATGCCGTCGGCGCCGCCCTTGAAGACGGGGCTGACGACCCATTCGTTGGACGAGCTGCTCAGGGTGGCCCGGGCGGTCTCGAGGGCGCCACCGGTGAGGGCCACCGGCCCGACCTGGTAGACGGCGACGAGCTCGCCCTTCTCGCACTGGGGGAGGTAGGCGTTGCCGGTCGAGTTGATCTGCTCGGCGGTGAGGCCGGTGGCGCACACGTCGGGTGCCAGTCCCGTGGGGCTGGCGGCGGCCGCCGTCGTCGTGGTCGTGGTGGCCGAGGGGTCGCCTCCGGCGGGGACCGTGGTCGTCGCGGCCGGGTCGACGGTGGTGGTGGTCGTGCTCGGGTCGGTGACGATGCTCGGGTCGTAGGTGCCGAGCACGGGTCGGAACTGCAGCTCGGCGGTCTGGCCGACCAGGGCGATGGCCCGGTCCTTGTCCTTCACACCGGGGATCTGGATGAGGATGTTGTCGCCCTGCCGGGTGATCTCCGGCTCGGCCACGCCCAGGGCGTCGATGCGCTGGCGGATGATGGCGATGGCCTCGTTGATGGTGTCGCTGTCGGTCTCGCCCTTGGGCTGCAGCACGACCGACACACCACCCTGGAGGTCGAGGCCCAGCAGCGGCTTGTTGCCCGCAGCGAAGGTGTACGTGAGGGCCAGAGCGGCCACCAGCACGATGATGATCAGCGACCAGTACCCACGGAAGCGCTTCACCGGTCCACGTCCTCGTCTACGTCAGCGTCAGTGGCCGGGGTGGCCGTCTCAGGGGTGTCAACGCCCGTCGCGCCCTCGGGGGCATCGGTGGCGACCTCGTCGTCCGGTCCCTCGTCATCGGAGGTCTCGTCCTCGGGAGCCACGACCTTGGCGGCCACTGCCCGGCGGGCGAGCTTGACCTCCATGCCGGGGGCCAGCAGCACCCGCACGGTGTCGTCGGTGACCTCGGTGAGCGTGCCGTAGAAGCCCGATCCGGTCATGACCTCGTCACCGACCTCGAGCGAGGCGACCAGTGCGTTGTGGCGCTTGAGCTCCCGCTGCTTGGGAAGGATGAGCACGACCCAGGCGATCGCGAACAGCAGGATGAGGAGGAGCAGGGGTCCCATGGTGCGGTGGGCTCGGCCGATCAGAGAGGTGTTGTGGGCGGCAAACCCGGCCACAGTACCGCCCCGCGGTGACCTGTCCATGCGCATGTCACACCGGCTGCTGAACCGGAGATGACCCTCAGGTGGACGGAGCGCCCCACACGTCGACCACCGAGCGCCGGAAGGCGTCGTAGGTGCCGGCCACGATGGCGGCCCGGGCCGACTCCATCAGCCGTAGCAGCCAGTGCACGTTGTGGATCGTGGTGAGCCGCGCCACCGTCGGCTCCGAGACCATGAGCAGGTGGCGCAGGTAGGCCCGTGACCAGCGGGCGCAGGTGGGGCAGGCGCACTCGGGGTCGAGCGGCGCCGGGTCGCGCATGTGCTTGGCGTTGCGGAGGTTCAGGCGGCCGTGGGCGGTGAGGATGGTGCCGTGGCGGGCCAGGCGGGTCGGCAGGACGCAGTCGAACATGTCGACGCCGAGGGCGACCGCCTCCACGATGCTGACCGGGTCGCCGACCCCCATGAGGTAGCGGGGCTGGTCGGCCGGGAGGATCGCCGTGGTGGCGGCCAGGGCGGGGAGCATCTCTTCGAGCGGCTCCCCCACCGACAGCCCGCCGATGCCGTAGCCGTCGAAGTCGACCTCGACGGTGCGCTCGGCGCTCTCGGTGCGCAGGGCGAGGTCGACACCGCCCTGGACGATCCCGAACTGGGCCTGCGTGGAGCCGTCGGACCGGGCGGGGGCGTTGGCCGCCTTGGCCCGGCCGGCCCACAGCGCCGAGCGGTCGACCGCGGCCCGGATGGTCGACAGGGGCGACGGGAGGGGCGGGCACACGTCGAGCACCATCATGATGTCGCTGGCCAGCTGCTGTTGGACCGCCACGCTGCCCTCGGGGGTGAGGTGGTGGCTGCTGCCGTCGTAGGTGCTGCGGAAGGTGGCGCCGTCGTCGGTGACCTTCGGCTCCAGGGAGAAGATCTGGTAGCCGCCGGAGTCCGTGAGCAGGTGGCCCTTCCAGTCGGCGAAGCGGTGGAGGCCACCGAGCTCGGCCACCAGGTCGGCGCCCGGCTTCAGCATCAGGTGGTAGGTGTTGCCGAGGATGACCTCCGAGCCGAGGTCCTCGAGGTCGGCGGAGCTGAGGGTGCGCACCGCGGCCCGGGTGCCCACCGGCATGAAGACGGGGGTGCGGAACGTGCCCCGCGCCGTGGTGACGGTTCCAGCCCGGGCGGCGCCGTCGGTGGCCTCGACGTCGAGGCTCAGCACGTGGTCGGTGGCGGGGGGCGACGCAGACACGGCCGGGAATCTACCGGGCGCCGGGGCCAGGTCAGCCGGCGAGGGTCCCGGCGAAGATCTGCCAGGCGAGGGCGCTCTTGGCCACCAGGCTGAGCACGACGTACACCTTCTCCCCGAACAGGTAGTCGGCGAAACGACCCCGGCCCCTGTACTGCAGCCACTGGTTGAGGGCGAAGCAGTTGAAGAGCAGGAACAGGGTCACGAAGATGACGAAGACGAATGTCGGGACGCCCTCCCCCGTGGTCTCCCGCTGGGTCGTGACGAGCGAGATCGTGATGACGATCCACGGCACCGCACCGGCGATGCAGCCGAAGACGAAGGGCCGCCAGTCGACGTGATCCCGGTCGCGGTTGACCTGTTCCATGATCAGCCCGAACAGGATCATCGACGCGTTGACCCCGAAGAGCGCGAGCAGTGCGTACAGGTTGTTGATGCCGGTGAGCAGGGCGATCAGCACGATCATCAGCGAGGCGCTGATCGAGTACTCGGCCCACCGGGCGACGTTCACCCCCCGAAGGAGGTTGGCCTCGTACCAACGGCGGGCGAGCGGTGACGCGACGAGGAGGTGGTCGGCTGCGGCGAGGAACAGGAAGACGGCGATGGCGACGGGGAAGCTCAGGTCGAAGAACGTCGTGGACTCGGTGATCGGCGTGCCGGGGGGTCCGCTCGCCACCGAGGCGACCACGGGGATGGCGAATGCCGCGCTGATCGCGAGGATCACCACGCCCTGCACGAGGTGGGCGGCACCGACGCCCGTGTTCCAGACCCTCAGGTTCCGGAGTCGAGCGACCTGCTCCGGGGTCGGTGTGACTGATTCGCCTTCCGTCACACGCGCCATGTCGTCGACGGTAGGCCCATCCCGTCGCCGGGGTGGGGTCCGAGGGCCGATCAGTCGCGACCCACAGCCGGCCGACCGGCGGAACCTGAGCCCGTCAACAACATGGCGTCGCCGAAGGAGAGGAAGCGGTACTGCTCGGCGAGGGCGGTGGCGTAGAGGTCGCGCCACCTCGGGCCCACGAACGACTCGATCATCACCAGCAGCGACGACCGGGGCAGGTGGAAGTTGGTGAGCATCCGGTCGACGAGGCGGAACTCGTAGCCCGGCGTGATGAACAGGTCGGTGCGGCCCTCGAGCTCGCCGCGCACTGCCGCGCTCTCCAGGGCCCGCACGGCGGTGGTGCCCACCGCCACGACCCGGCCGCCGGCCGCCCGGGTGCGCTCGCACGCCGCCATCGTCTCCGCCGGCACCCGGTACTGCTCGGAGTGCATGACGTGGTCCTCGACCGCGTCGGTGGCGATGGGCCGGAACGTGCCGAGGCCCACGACCAGCTCGACCTCGGCCCGGCCGACGCCACGCTCGGCCAGGCGGGCCAGCACCTCCGGTGTGAGGTGCAGCCCGGCGGTGGGGGCGGCGGCCGAGCCTGGCCGCTGCGAGAAGACCGTCTGGTAGCGCTCGGGGTCGTCGAGCGTCTCGGTGATGTAGGGCGGCAGCGGCATCTCGCCGTGGCGCTCGAGCACGGCGAGCTCGTCGCCCTCGATGCGCAGCTCGACGTGGCGACGCCCCTCGCCGAGGTCGTCGCCCATGACCACGACGAGGTCGTCGGCGTCGGCATCGGGTGGGCGCAGCTGGGTGCCCGGCGGCAGCTTGCGGCTGGGCCGCACGAGCGCCTCCCACACCGCGCCCTCGACCCGTTCGAGCAGCAGCACCTCGGCCCCTCCCCCGCTGGCCTTGCGCAGGTGGAGCCGGGCCGGGAGCACCCGGGTGGTGTTGAGCACCAGGAGGTCACCCGGCTCGAGCAGGTCGGGCAGGTCGCGCACCACCCGGTGCTCGGGCGCGACCCCGGCACCCCGGTCGACGAGCAGCCGGGCCGAGTCGCGCTCGGCCAACGGGTGCTGGGCGATGCGCTCCTCGGGGAGCTCGTAGTCGAAGGCGGCGGTCTCCATGACGAGCGCTCAGGCTAAAGGGCGGGGAGCCGCTCCCCCGACGGCCGGTAGGGTCCGGCCCATGGCAGCGACCTCCCACAACAGCTACTTCGACGGCGGCGTGCAGAGCCTCGGCTTCGAGCCCGACGGCCCTCGGGCCACGGTCGGCGTGATCCAGCCGGGCACCTACGAGTTCGGCACCGCCGCCCCCGAGCGCATGACCGTGGTGGCCGGTTCGCTCGACGTCCGCCTCTCGGCCGAGGGCAACTGGTCGACCCACGCCAAGGGCACCGTGTTCGAGGTCCCCGGCGACAGCAGCTTCGAGGTGCGCGCCGACTCGCCGTCGGCCTACCTCTGCGAATACCTCTGAGGCCAGGCCTCCGCCGCTACCTGTCGAACAGGGAGGGGCCGGGGTCGGCGGCGAGGGGCGCGCTCGGCGGGGCGACGAGGCCCATGTGGGCCCACGCTGCGGGCGTGGCGACGCGGCCCCGAGGGGTGCGCATGAGCAGGCCCTGCTGGATGAGGAACGGCTCGTAGACGTCCTCGACGGTCTCCTCGGCCTCGCCCACGCTGATGGCGAGGGTGCCGAGGCCGACGGGCCCGCCCCCGAACATGCGGCACAGGTTCATCAGCACGGCCCGGTCGACCTTGTCGAGGCCCAGGTCGTCGACGCCGAACACGGCCAGGCCCTCGTGGGCGGTGGCCTCGTCGATGGCGCCGTGGCCCCGCACCTCGGCGAAGTCGCGCACCCGGCGCAGCAGCCGGTTGGCGATGCGGGGCGTGCCCCGGGCCCGGCGGGCGATCTCGCGGGCTCCCGCGGGGTCGACCTCGATGCCGAGGATGCCGGCGGCGCGCACGACGATGGCCTGGAGCTCCTCGGCGTCGTAGTAGTCGAGGCGGGCCACCAGGCCGAAGCGGTCGCGCAGCGGGCCGGTGATGAGCCCCGTGCGGGTGGTGGCGCCGACCAGCGTGAACCGGGGAAGGTCGAGGCGGATCGATCGGGCGGCCGGGCCCTTGCCCAGCACGATGTCGAGCTGGAAGTCCTCCATCGCCGGATAGAGGACCTCTTCGACGTTGCGGCTGAGGCGGTGGATCTCGTCGATGAACAGCACGTCGCCCTCGCCCAGCCGGGTGAGGATGGCGGCGAGGTCGCCCGCTCGGTCGAGGGCCGGGCCGGAGGTGATGTGGAGGGCGACCTCGAGCTCGGCCGCCACGATGCCCGACAGCGTGGTCTTGCCCAGGCCGGGAGGGCCGGCGAAGAGCAGGTGGTCGACCGACTGCCCCCGCCGACGGGCGGCCTCGAGGATGATGCCGAGGTGCTCCTTGAGCTCACGCTGGCCGACGAAGTCGTCGAGGTGGCGGGGGCGGAGGCCGCCCTCCTCGCCGATGAGGTCGGCGCCCGACGGGCCGTCGGCGGTGGCCGCCACCAGGTCGGCCAGGCCGGTCTCGAAGTCGTCGGGGGTGGGCTCCGGCGAGAGGAGCTCGTCGCGCGCCATCAGGCCGCCGCCAGCTTCTGCAGGGCGAGGCGGAGCATCTCCGACGTGTCGGTCTCCTCCGCCGGCAGCTCGCGCATGGCCTCGGCGACCTCGTCGGGGCCGTAGCCGAGGTTGGTGAGGGCATCGCGCACGTCGCCGAGCGGCGAGGCGGGGCCCCGACCGGCAGCGGCGCCCGAGCCGGCACCGGGCCCACCGGCCACCGCGGCGGCGTCGAGGCCCGGGATGTCGAGGCGGCTCTTGAGCTCGACGAGCAGACGGGCCGCCGTCTTCTTGCCCACGCCGGGCACCAGGCACAGCGAGGCGAGGTCGTCGTCGGCCAGCACCCGCAGCAGCGAGGCGGGCGGGTGCACGCCGAGGATGGCGAGGGCGAGCGAGGGACCGACCCCGTGGGCCGAGAGCAGCGCCTCGAACACGATGCGCTCGTCGGCGGTGAGGAACCCGTAGAGGGTCTCGGAGTCCTCGCGGCGGTGGTGGTGGGTGTGGAGGAAGACCTCGCTGCCCACCTCGCCCAGGTCGAGGGCCGTGGAGGCGGTGATGGTGACCCGGTACCCGATGCCGGAGACCTCGACCAGCACCTCACCCGTGGGCCAGCGCTCGAGCAGCGTGCCGCGGACGGAGCCGATCATGCCCGCACCCCCGGCCTCGGGACGGGAGCGGGCGCCGGCGCGGCCATGGCCCGGCGGGCGGCGTCGCGCATCGGGGCCATGGCGGCATGGCAGAGGGCGAGCGCCGCGGCATCGGCTGCATCGGCGGGGTGGGGCGGCCGTGGGAGGCCGAGGAGGGTCTGGACCATCTGCTGCACCTGCTCCTTGTCGGCGCCACCCCATCCGGCGACGGCCGACTTCACCTCGTTCGGGGAGTACTGCACGACGTCGCACCCGGCGTTGACGGCCTCGACCATGGCGATGCCGCTGGCCTGCCCGACCGACATGGCCGTGCGCACGTTCACCTGGAACAGCACCCGCTCGACCGCCAGCACCGACGGGCGGAACTCGACGATGAGCGACCGCAGCTCCTGCTGGAGCTCGGCCAGACGCAGGTGGACCTCGGCGTCAGGAGGCGTGGTGATCACCCCGAGGGCCAGCGCCCGGGCGGTGCCCCGGCTGCCGGGATCGGGCGCGTCGAGCACGCAGTACCCGCAGCGGGTGAGGCCGGGATCGATGCCGAGCACGAACACCCGTACGAGGATAGTGCGGAGGTCGGGGTGCGTCGGTGATCCTGTGGGGGCACCTGGATCGGAAACTGCTTCGTATGAGCCTCCGACCTGCCGATGAAGCTTCGGTGACCACCGTGACCGATGGCCTTGACGTGGCCGCCCCCTCCGGGGCGCCCGAACCCACCCTCACCGTCGACATGCGAGGCGTCGACCGCTGGTTCGCGACCAACCCTGCGCTGACCGATCTCGACCTCTCCGTGCCGGAGGGCGCCATCACCGTGCTGCTCGGCCCCAACGGCGCCGGCAAGACCACGGCGATCCGCATGATCACCGGTGCCCTCGCCCCCGATGCCGGCACCGTGCGCACCTTCGGCCTCGACCCCATCGAGGACGGCGAGGAGGTGCGGCGTCGCTGCGGCGTCGTGTCGGCCAAGCCCGCCCTCTACGACCGCCTGTCGGGCCGCGGCAACCTCGAGTACGCCGCCGAGCTCTACGGCCTCGGCCGCCACGCCGACGACCGCATCGTCGCCGCCGCCGACCGGTTCGGCATCGTCGAGGCCCTCGACCAGAAGGTCGGTGGCTACTCCACCGGCATGAAGACCCGCCTGGCGCTGGCCCGCTCGGTGCTCCACGACCCCGAGCTCCTGCTCTACGACGAGCCCACGTCCGGCCTCGACCCCGAGTCGTCGCACGCCGTGCTCGACCTCATCCGGGAGATGACCGCCGAGGGCCGCACCGTCGTGATGTGCACCCACCTCCTGGTGGAGGCAGAGGGCCTCGCCGACCGCATCATCGTCCTCGACGGCGGCACCGACCTGCTCACTGGCAGCCAGGAGGAGCTCACCCGCCTCTACTGGCCGCCGAACCTCCTGCACATCGGCGCCCAGGACCCATCGCTGCTCGGCCGCCTCGGCAAGTGGGACGGCGTCCTCGCCATGGAGACCGAGGTCCCCAACCGGCCCGGCGTGGTGCAGGTGCAGCTCGACGACCCCGCCCGCATCCCCGACCTGGTCGACCGCCTCGTCGCCGAGGGGGTGCGCCTCACCCGGGTCGAGCCCCACGAGCCGACCCTCGAGGACCTCTACTTCGCCGTGCGCCGTGACCACCGCGAGCGCCAGCAGGATTCCGAGCGCCAGGGCCTCGCCCCGGTGCGTCCCCCCACCCAGCTCGACACCCTCGCCGAGTCCGAGGAGATCCGATGAGCGCCACCCTCGTCCCCACCCCGGCGCCCACCGCCGGCCGCGCCCGCCGCAAGAGCGCCCTGAACTGGGACCGGATGTTCACCGTCACCCGCACCGAGCTGCGCCAGCTGTACGAGTCCAAGGACTTCTGGGTGCCGATGGTGATCCTCGGCGGCTTCTTCTTCGTGATCGTGCCGACCATCCTCCTGCTGGCGATCAGCAGCATCGGCAACGTCGACGCCATCCAGCAGGTGTCCGACGCGCTGAAGCTGCTCCCCGACACCGCCCGCAACGCGGTGCCCCAGGACGTCGGCCCGTCCACCCAGGTCAGCTACGTCCTGGCCGTGTACCTGTTCGCGCCGATCGCCGTCGTCGTGCCCCTCACCATCTCCACCGCCGTGGGCGCGTCGAGCATCGTCGGCGAGCGCGAGCGCGGCACGGGCGAGTTCCTCGCCCACTCCCCCGCCGGGGTGAAGGAGATCTACCTGGGCAAGCTGATCGCCAGCCTCGTGCCCGGCTACATCACCACCATCGTGGGGTTCGGCCTCTACTCGCTGATCGTGAACACGATCGTCGGCGGCAAGGTCGGCGGCTGGTTCTTCCCGACGGCGTCGTGGTGGCTGCTGATCCTGTGGGTGCTGCCGCCGTTCATGGCCATCGCCCTGTCGCTCGTGCTGCGGCTGTCGGCCCGGGTGAAGTCCACCGCCGCGGCCCAGCAGGCCGCCGGCCTCGTGACCTTCCCGCTGATCATCATCGCCTACGGCCAGTCGACCGGCGCCCTACTCGGTTCGGGCGCTCCGATCCTGGCGTTCTTCATCGGCCTGGTGGCGTGGCTCATCGCCTTCGTCCTGCTCTCGACGGGCTTCCGCAGCCTCACCCGAGGCCGCCTGCTCGGCGTCGCCGACGAACGCTGACCCTCGACCGGTTGACGGGAGGCCGCTTTGTCGTCCCATCCGGCAACCGGTCCGAATAGGTCGCGGGACCGGTTGCCAGGAGTCCGCCCAGGCGGCACATCCGGCAACCGGTCGGTGGAGTTGCGAGGGGTCAGGCCTCGACGGTGACGCCCTTCCAGAAGGCGACGTGGTCCTTGATCTCGGCCGCGGCCTCCTTGGGCTCGGGGTAGAACCAGGCGGCATCAGCGTTGACCGTGCCCTCGACCACCACGGAGTGGTAGCTGGCGGTGCCCTTCCACGGGCACACGGTGTGGGTGTCGCTCGGCTGGAAGAGGTCCCAGTTCACGCTGCCGGCCGGGAAGTAGTGGTTGCCCTCGACCACCACCGTCTCGTCGCTCTCGGCCAGCACCGCGCCGTTCCAGGTGGCCTTCGCCATGGTGTGCTCCTTCGGGGGATCGTCAGGTCCGGACGCGCAACGGCCCGGTCCCGGTGTGAACACCGCGGACCGGGCCGTCGATTCCCCCTCCGAGAAGCGGGCGCGTCACGAGTGACGCGATGGGCTCACTTCGGGCCGAGGCGGGCCCCGCCGTCGACGCGGATCGTCTGGGCGTTCATGTAGGAGTTGGTGACGAGCTCCACGACCATGCTGGCCAGCTCGGACGGGTAGCCGAGGCGCTTGGGGAAGAGCACGTCCTTCGAGAGGTTCGCCTTGAACGCCTCGGAGCCCTCGCCCTCGCCGTAGATCGGGGTGTCGATCAGGCCGGGGGCGATGGTGTTCACCCGCACACCGACGACGGCGAGGTCGCGGGCGATCGGGAGGGTCATGCCGACGACGCCGCCCTTGGAGGCGGAGTAGGCGGCCTGGCCGATCTGGCCGTCGAAGGCGGCGACCGACGCCATGTTGACGATGGCGCCGCGCTCACCCGACTCGAGGGGCTCGGTCTGGCCCATGGCCGTGGCGGCCAGGCGGATGACGTTGAAGGTGCCGGTCAGGTTGATGTCGATGACCTTGCGCCAGTAGTCGAGGTTGAACGCCGAGTCGTAGCTGCCGTCCTTGCCGATGGTGCGGCTGGCGGCGCCGATGCCGGCGGAGTTCACGACCGCACGCAGCGGGCCCATCTCCTTGGCGGTCTCGACGGCGGCGATGACCTCGTCGACGTCGGTGACGTCGACGTGGCAGAACGCGCCGCCCAGCTCGGTGGCGAGGGCGTTGCCCTTCTCGTCGTTGAGGTCGGCGATGACGACCTTGGCGCCCTTGGCGGCGAGCAGGCGGGCCGAGGCCTCACCGATGCCCGAGGCACCGCCAGTGACGATCGCGGATGCTCCGTTGATCTCCATTCACGCGAGCCTATGGGGCGGGGCGGGACGCAGTTCAATCCGTCCGGCGCGCCCGGGAGCGACGGACCGGGGGCAGCAACTCCCTCACCAGGCCGTCGGCGAGCCACACCTCGTAGGCGTCGCCGGACCACCCGGCGGCGACGGTGAGGTGGCGGTGGACCAGGGGCCCGTTCCACAGCCAGAGGAGGTCGATCGCCTCGTCGGTGACCAGGCCGTCGCGTAGCGAACCGACCTCCTCGACCGCGGCGACGACCGAGGTCGCACCGATCCGGCGCCGGGCCTCGGCCGTCTCGTGGAGCTGCTCGATCTCCGGGTCGCTGCCGGCCGCCTCGGCGACCACCACGAACACCTCGCCGGCGCCGTCGTGGATGCGCCGCACCGCCGAGGCGTAGGCCCGCAGCCGGGCCTCGGCGGTGGGCAGGTTGAAGACCGGGGCCATCCAGTCGCGGGCGTTGACCGCGACGTCGCTGTCGTCGCCGGCGATGGCCACGTCGAGGACCTCGGCGAGGATCGCCGGCTTGGTGCCGAACTGGACGTACACGGTCTGCACCGACACGCCGGCCGCGGCGGCGATGGCCTTGATCGAGGTGGCGCCGTACCCGTCGGCCACGAAGAGGCGCCGGGCCGCAGCCCTCACAGCCCGGCGGGTCTGGCGGGCCTTCTCCTCACGCAGGGGGTACTGCGTCTTCACCGGGTCGGACACTGGGCCAAGGTACCCCCGGCCTGCCGTGGGACGGGAGGGCGCTCAGCGCCGGGTGGACTTGCTGCGGAGCAGCTTGTCGAGGTCGCGGTACTGCAGCGGCTTGCCCGGCAGCGGGGTGGCGGCCGACGGACGCAGCCCGTCGAGCATCACGGCCACGTAGCGGTCGCGCAGGGCGGCATCGGCGCCGGTGACCGCGGTGACCTGGGCGATGCCGGCGAAGAGGAGGGCGGTGTCGGCCGGGCTGATGTCGTCGCGCACGGCGCCGGCGGCCTGGGCCCGGCCGAGCAGCTCGGTGATGGCGCCGCGCATCGCGCTCTTGAGCTCGACCGCGGCGGGCGGGAGCTCGAGCTCGGTGGCCATCGACTCGGCGAGCATGCGGCGCCGGGCCTGCTGGGCGGCGAGGCGGTGGACGAACCGCTCGAAGGCCACGGCCGGCTCGTCGGAGGCCAGCGCCTCGTCGGCGTCGGCGACCAGCTCCCGGAAGCTCTCGGTGAGGACCTCGTCGAGCAGGGCTTGCTTGGTCGGGAAGTGTCGGCACACCGTGCCCACGCCCACACCGGCCCGCTTGGCGATGTCCTCGATGGTGGCCCCGTTGCCGGCCTCGGCGAACAGGTCCTCGGCCGCGCCGAGCACCAGCGCTCGGTTGCGCTGGGCGTCGGCCCTCTGGGGGCGTTCGGGTTTCTTCGTCACAGGTGTTGGCATCCGGAATCCTCGTTCCGTATAGTAACCGGAAGCGGAACGGCCCTTCCACTTTATCCGTGGGCACCCCACGGCAGCGCGACCCTGGCCCGACAGCACGAAGTACGAAGCACGAAGGAACGACATGACCCCCCAGGACGACATCGAGAGGGAACTGGATCCACGCCGGTGGATCACCCTCTGCGTGCTCGTCATCACCGTCGTGCTCGTCGCCATGGACACGTCGGTGCTCAACGTGTCGATCCCGACGATGCTGCGCGACCTCGACACCACCGTGCCGAGCCTCGAGTGGGTCATCGCCGGCTACTCGCTCACCTTCGCCAGCCTCCTGATCATCGGCGGCCGCCTCGGCGACATCTTCGGCCACCGCCGCCTGTTCGTGATCGGTGTGTCGCTGTTCGGCGTCGGCTCCCTGATCGCCGCCCTCTCCCCCACCGTCGGCTGGCTGATCCTGGGCGAGGCCGTGATCGAGGGCATCGGCGCCGCTCTCATGGTGCCGTCCACCCTGGCCCTGCTCTCGAGCATCTTCCACGGGCGCGAGCGGGCCACCGCCTTCGCCGCCTGGGGTGCCGCCGCCGGTGCCGCCGTGGCCTTCGGCCCCGTGCTCGGCGGCTGGCTCACCACCAACTACTCGTGGCGCTGGGCCTTCGGCATCAACGTGATCATCGCCCCCCTCGCCGTGCTCGGCGCCATGGTGCTCATGAGCCGCAGCGAGCGCCACGCCCGCATCCCGATCGACCTGCCCGGCGCCACCCTGATCGCCACCGGCATGTTCGGCATCGTCTTCGCCCTCAGCCAGAGCCCCACCTACGGCTGGCTGACGCCGAAGGAGGCCCTCACCATCGGTTCGGTCGACGTGTGGCCGGCCTCGATGCCGGTCTCGGTCACCGCGTTCGCGTTCGTCCTCGGTGTCGGGCTGCTCGTGGCCTTCGTGCTCGTCGAGCGCCGGAAGGAGGCCCGCGACGAATCGCCCCTCTTCGAGATCAGCCAGCTCCGCTTCAAGACCTTCCGCTACGGCCTCGTCACCGCGGTCATCGTCGCCCTCGGCCAGCTCGGCCTGCTGTTCGCCCTCCCGCTCTTCCTCCAGGGCGCCAACGGCCTCAGCGCCGAGCAGAACGGCCTGTGGATGCTCCCCCTCGGCCTGATGATGATCGTCGGCGCCCAGGTCGGCGGGAAGATGAACGACCGCTACGGCACCACCAACGTGGTCCGCGGCGGGTTCTTCCTCGAAGCCATCGCCCTCGTCCTGCTCATCGTGACGGTGCACCCCGGCCTGACCTTCTGGCAGCTGTTCCCCTCGGTCGCCCTGTTCGGCCTCGGCGTCGGCGCCGCGTCGGGCCAGCTCACCAACCTGGTGCTGTCCGAGATCTCCATGGAGAAGTCGGGCGTGGCGAGCGGCGCCAACAGCACCGCCCGCCAGCTCGGCGCCGCCCTCGGCGCCGCCATGATGGGCTCGCTCGTCACCGTGCAGACCACGAGCCACGCCGTCGACGCGGTGAAAGCGGCGGGCCTCCCCGCCGGGCTCACCGAGACGGCGGTCAAGGGCATCGAGGCCATGGGTGCCAACTGGCAGATGCCCGCCGACGCGACCCCCGAGCAGGCCTCGACCCTGAAGCAGGTGTTCGACCAGGCCCTCACCAGCGGCGTCCGCTGGGCGCTGGCGTGGGCCGCCCTGCTGGTCTTCGCCGGTGCGCTCGTCAGCCTGCTGATCCCTCAGGTGCGGCCCGTCGGCGGGCGGATCCTGGTGGGCGACGAGGCCAAGGCCGAAGCGGCCCGCGCCGCCGAGGCCCGCCACGACGCCGACCTCGAGGCCGAGGCGGAGACCCTCCAACCGATGCCGATCGAGACCCGCTGAGCCCGAGTCCGGCGACCGCGGCACGGGAACCCGCCGACGTTCCGTACCCTTTCCCGATGGACGCGTGGCGACCCCCCAGCCCCTCCCAGCTCCGACGGCTGGTCGAAGAGCTCGCCGAGGCGGGGCTCGATCTCGACGGGTCCGCCTCCTGGCACGGCCTGGCGATCGAGGAGATCGCCTACGCCATCCGCCCCAAGGTGCACGAGCGCTACGTCCCCAGCTACGGGGCGATGATCGATCCGACCACCGACCCGGCCGAGTGGCGCTCGGTCACCGGGCTGGTCATCGAGCGGGGCCCGCTCACCATGCACCCCGACTCCACGACCCGCCGCTACGCCGACGGCATCGCCAGCTGGCTGATGCGCCACACCGACGGCGCCAACGAATGGGTCACCCTCGACCGGCCCGCCGGCTCCGAGCGCGACGTCGTGGTGCTCGCCGGCGCCCTCGGCGCCACCATCGTGCAGCGCCACCCCACCGGCATCGTGCGGGTCGTGGGCGCCTACGGCGTGTTCCGCTGGGCCGGCCTCGGCTGGCGCCACGAGCCGCTCGTCTCCCACTGGATCGACGGTCTCGCCGGCGCCGACCCCGAGGAACGCCACGTCCTGCACCGCCTGCTCGAGTTCGCGGTGCACGACCTCGGAGCCAGGGGCATCGGGGCGATCCTCGTCTACCGGGCCGACGAGTCGCTCACCCTCAGCCACGAGCTGCGCCTCACCACACCGCCAAAGCTGCGCATCACCTGGCCCATGGCCCTCGCCCCCCTGCGCCACGCCCTCGCCCAGACCGACGGCGCCGCCCTGTTCGACGAGGAGGGCGTGCTGCTGCAGATCGGCGTGCGCCTCGTGCCCACCATCGAGGCCGAGGTCGGAGTCGACGGGTTCAAGGGCATGCGCCACACCGCCGCCCGCCGCTACAGCTACGACGACCCGAGCGCCACGGTCATCGTGGTGAGCGAGGACGGCCCGGTCACCGTGTTCCGGAACGGTGAGGTGGCCGGCACCGCCGAGAGCTACGCCGACGAACCGATCGCCCCGAGCTGAGACGTCCGCCGCGGGTGCCGGGATCGGACATCACCGTCGGAACAACCCTGGCGCCGTTGGCGTTCACAGGGCCGAACCAAGGGAGGTAGTGCAGATGAGCGAGACCACCGAGCGCGCCGTCCTCGCCGGAGGGTGCTTCTGGGGCATGCAGGACCTCATCCGGAAGATGGACGGCGTGGTCACCACGCGGGTCGGCTACACGGGCGGCGACGTCCCGAACGCCACGTACCGCAACCACGGCACCCACGCCGAGGGCATCGAGATCGTGTTCGATCCCGAGAAGATCTCGTACCGCGACCTGCTCGAGTTCTTCTTCCAGATCCACGACCCCACGACGAAGAACCGTCAGGGCAACGACATCGGGCTCAGCTACCGGTCGGCGATCTACTACGTCGACGACGAGCAGAAGGCCGTCGCTCTCGACACCATCGCCGACGTCGACGCCTCGGGCCTGTGGCCCGGGCCGGTCGTCACCGAGGTCGAGGCCGTGGGCCCGTTCTGGGAGGCCGAGCCCGAGCACCAGGACTACCTGGAGCGCATCCCCAACGGCTACACGTGCCACTTCGTGCGGCCCAACTGGACGCTCCCCCGCCGCAACGGGTGAGCACCACCCGCTGACCGGATCGAGATGACACGGTCGGGCCGCCCGCTAGCGTGCGGCCCGACCGAGGGGGAGACATGGGGACACGACCGACCGTGGTGGTCGCGGGGATGGGCGACACGGGCGTGCTCGTGGCCTCGAACCTCGGCAAGGGGTTCGACGTGGTGGGCATCGCCACGCGCCCGGCGCTGGTGAGCGGCCAGGAGCTGGGCAACCGCCTGGCCCGGCCCGAGTTCTGGCGCCGGAACAACCTCACCACCTTCGACCGCTTCCGAAAGCTCGACCGCGTGCACGTCGTGCACGGCGCCATCTCGGGCGTCGACCTCGACGAGCGCCGGGTCACCGTCGACGTACCCGGCGGGGCGCCGCTGAAGCTCGGCTACGACGTGCTCGTGATCGCCACCGGCGTCACCAACGGCTTCTGGCGCAAGGACCGCGTCGAGACCCTCGCCGAGGTCACCGAGGAGATGGACGCCATCGGTGCCCGCATCGACGCCGCCGGCTCGATCGCGGTGGTCGGTGGTGGCGCCACCGGCGTGAGCGCGGCGGCCAACCTCGCCCGTCGCCACGACGGCAAGCAGGTGCACCTGTTCTACGGCCAGGACGAGCCGCTGCCCGGGTACCACCCCAAGGCGCGGCGCCACCTGGTGAAGGAGCTCGAGGCGGCGGGCGTGCAGCTCCACCCCGGCCACCGCGCCGAGCTGCCCGACGGGTTCACCGCCGACGAGCTCACCCCAGGACCGGTCGCCTTCTCCACGGGCCAGGAGCCCTTCGAGGCCGACCTCGTGCTGTGGGCCATCGGCGCGGTGCAGCCCAACACCGGCTTCCTTCCGGCCGAGCTGCTCGACGAGCAGGGCTTCGTGCGGGTCGACCCCGAGCTGCAGGTGCCCGGCCGGCCCGAGGTCTTCGCCATCGGCGACGTCGCTGCCACCGACCCGCACCGCTCGTCGGCCCGCAACTGGGCCTACCGCCTCGTGGTGCACAACGTGAAGGCGTTCGTGGACGGCACGCCCGAGAAGGCCAAGCAGTACGTGGCCCCCGAGCACCGGTGGGGCTCGATCATCGGCCCCCAGGAGGACGGCATGACCGTCTACCAGCCCAATGGCAAGTGGTTCCGCGTGCCGAAGTGGGCGGTCCAGCCGATCCTCATCGACGTCATCACCAAGGGCTTCATCTACGGCGGCATCCGCCGCCAGCGTTCCAAGGCCTGACCGACCGACCGACCCGAAAGCTGGCTCACCTGCTTCGGCCGGCTGGACGAGGTGAGCCACCTTTCCGTGGTCAGGTGGGCGCAGGTGGGCCCCAGCCGCCGCCGCCGGGGGTGAGGAGGCGGATCACGTCGCCCGCCTTGGCGTCGACGGTGACCTTGTCGGGCAGGGCCACGGCCTCGTCCTCCCGGCCGCCGGGCAGGAGCCAGTTCTCGCCGGGCGCCGCGGGTTCCCCGCCCTCGGTTCCCCACGGGGCCGAGCGCCGGCGTTCGGTGATGAGCGAGACGGTGGCGTCGGTGAGCAGCTCGACCTCGCGCTCGATGCCCTCGCCGCCGGCGTGGATGCCAGCGCCACCGCTCCCCCGACGCAGCGCCAGGCGCCGCACCCGCAGCGGGAACGCCCGCTCGAGGGCCTCGACCGGCGTGTTGCGGGTGTTGGTCATGGCCGTGTGCACGCCGCTCATGCCCGGGCCCTGCACCCGTCCGCCCTGCCCTCCGGCGACGGTCTCGTAGTACACCCAGGCCCGGCCCTCCGCGTCGGTGCCGCCCATCAACAGGTTGTTCATCGTGCCCTGCGAGGCACCGCCGAGCCGTCCCGGCACCGCCAGCCCGAGGGCTCCGAGGCAGAGGTCGGCGACGCGCTGGCTGACCTCGACGTTGCCGGCCCCGACCGCGGCCGGTGCCAGCGCGTCGACGATCGTGCCCGGGGTGGTGAGCACCTGGACCGGGCGGAGCGCACCGCCGTTGGCCGGCAGCTCCGGGTCGAGCGCGCAGCGCAGCGCGTAGACCGCGGCGCTGACGGTGACGGCGCGCACCGCGTTGACGTTGCCGGTGCGCTGGAGGTCGCAGCCGGTGAGGTCGAAGGTGAGGGTGTCGCCCTCGATGCGCAGCTCGACCCGCACGTGGGTCTCGACCTGCTGCTCGGGTCGGGGCCCGAACGAGTCGACCACGTCGGCGAAGCGCCACACGCCGTCGGGCAGGGCCGCCAGCGCGGCGCGCATGCGGCGCTCGCCGTAGGCCAGCACCTCGTCGAGCGGAGCGCTGGCGAGGGCGGCCAGGCGCTCGACCCCGCGACGGTTGGCGCCGACCTGGGCGTCGAGGTCGCCGAGGCGCTCGTCGGGTGTTCGGGAGTTGGCGCACAGCACCTCGCGCACCTCGTCGGTGAGCACGACGGGCGGCAGGCGGAGGCCCTCGGCGAACACCTCGACCGCATCGGCGGGCATCGAGCCGGGAGCGGCGCCCCCGACGTCGGCGTGGTGGGCCCGGTTGGCGGCCCAGCCGACCAGACGCTCGCCGACCACGCAGGCGGCGACGAGGGTGATGTCGTTGAGGTGGGTGCCGCCGGCGAACGGGTCGTTGAGGATGACCTGCTCCCCCGCCGCCACCCTCGGCCACCCGTCGGTGCCGGGCCCGAACCGCTCGAGCACGGCCGCCACCGAGGCGGGCATCGAGCCGAGGTGCACGGGGATGTGCTCCGCCTGCACCAGCAGCTCGCCCTCGGGGGTGAAGAGCGCAGCCGAGTGGTCGTGGCGCTCCTTGATGTTGGGGCTGAACGCGCTGCGGGCCAGCACCGCGCCCATCTCGGTGGCGATGCCGGTGAGCCGGGCGATCAGCACCTGCAGCGCCGCCGGGTCGAGGCTCGGCTCGCCGCTCACGGGGCCTCGATTCGGCGCAGGACGAGGGCGCCCGCGGCACCCGGCTCGGCGGTCCATCCCTCGGGCACCCAGATGGTGCAGTCGGGCTCGGCGATGACGGCGGGGCCGACGGCACCGGCCCGGTCGGGCTCGGGCAGGTCGGCCGGGGTCACCGGCGACGGCAGCGCGGCCCGCGCCCGCACGGCCACGATCTCGACGGGGTGGCCGCGGCGGGCGTAGCCGTTGCGACGGTGGTGCTCGGTGTGGAACTTCGACGGGTGGGCCACCGACAGCTCGTGGCTCTGGCCGGCGTAGCGGCAGTCGAACAGCGTGGTCGTCACCCAGGTGACCGCCTCACCCGCACCGGGCACACCCGGGTCGGGGACGAACTCGCCACCGGTGCTGGTGAAGCCGAACGAGCCGGTGCGGTCGCCGAGGTTGCGCACCGCCCACGAGTTGGCCTCCTGCTGGAGCTCGTCGGCGGCGGCCCGCGCAGCGGCGTGGTCGAGGGGCTCGGGCATCGACCGCACGAGGTCGACCTGCAGGGGCGCCCCGAGGATGCCGACGGCGCTGAGCACGCCGGCGCGGGCGGGCACGATCACGGCCTCCATGTCGAGGGCCTCGGCCAGGGCGCAGGCGTGCAGCGGGCCGGCGCCGCCGAAGGCCACCAGGGCGAGGCCCCGGGGGTCGACCCCGCGCTCGACGGTGACGACCCGGATGGCCTCCTCCATCGCCGCGTCGACGACCGCCAGCACGCCCTCGGCGCTCACGCCCGCGGCGTCGAGCGCGGCTCGGGCGGCATCGAGGTCGAGCGCCCCCAAGCCGGGGAACGCGGCCCCGACGGGGATGCGGCCGGCCACCAGGTCGGCGTCGGTGACGGTGGGCTCGACGCCGCCGCGCCCGTAGCAGGCCGGCCCCGGCACGGCCCCGGCGCTGCGAGGACCGACGAGCAGGGCACCCCCGTCATCGAGCCGGGCGATGGAGCCGCCGCCGGCGCCGATGGTGTGCACGTCGAGCGACGGCATGCGCACGGGCAGGCCGGCGACCTCACGCTCGGCCGCCGGGGCGGGCTGGCCGCCGAGCACGAGGCACACGTCGGTGGAGGTGCCGCCCATGTCGAAGGTGACGGCGTCGGGGAAGCCGTTGGCCACCGCCGCCTGGGCCCCGGCGAGCACGCCCCCGGCAGGGCCGGAGAGCAGCAGGGCGGCCGGGCGCTCGGCGGCGCTGATGGCCGGCACCAGCCCGCCCGCCGACGTCATGACCTGGACCGAGTCGGCGGCCTCGGAGAGGCGCTGGAGGTAGGCCCGGCAGGCCGGCCGCAGGTAGGCGTTGACGACGGTCGTGACGGTGCGCTCGTACTCGCGGTACTCGGGCGAGATGTCGCACGAGCACGAGACGTCGTGACCGTCGGCCTGGAGCTCCATCCCGACGAGGATCTCGTGGGCGGGCTGGATGTCGCTGTGGAGCAGGCACACCGCGACCGCCTCCACCCCCTCGGGGATGGTGGGCATCGGCCCGAGCGGCTCGATCTCCCAGCCGTTGGGACCGATGCGGCCCTCGACCTCGAGCCGCAGCTCCAGCGGGACCAGCGGCTCGGGGCGAACGACAGCGGGGTCGTGGAGCGAGGGCCGGTCCTGCCGGGCGATCTCGATGATGTCGGCGAAGCCGGCGTTGGTGACGAGCGCGACCCGGGCGCCCCGCCGCTCGAGCAGGGCGTTGGTGGCCACGGTCGTCCCGTGGGCCAGCACGTGAGGCCGCTCACCGCCCAGCAACTCGTCCAGGCCGGCGCGCACCGCCTCGCCCGGGTCGTGCGGCGTCGACGGCACCTTGGTGACGGTGCCGTCGTCGGCCACGAGGTCGGTGAACGTGCCGCCGGTGTCACTGCCGAACCGGCGGCCCCCGGAACCCCCTGTCATCGCTGCTCCCAAACCCGTTCTTGTCGCGCTTTCCTGTCACCCGTGACGGGAAAGCGCGTCAAGAACGGGGAGGTGGGAGTGCTCATCCCGGCTTCACGACCCGGACGGCCTCGGGGCCGAGGTGGTCGACGAGGGTGCGGTGGGTGCGGCCGACCGCCTCGTCGGCGCCGTCCCACACCACGATGGCGGCGTCGACGTTGCGGGCCAGCCAGTCGTCGCGGCGGGCCATGGCGGCGTGCTGGCCCTGGCGGCTGTCGGGCACGTCGGGCTGGAGCAGCACCATCTGGTCGGACTCCTCGGCCAGCTCCATGAAGCGCTCACGGGCCTCGTCGGGCCAACCCGAGGCGGGGTCGGGCCACGGCAACACCACGACGTACGGCATCCCCGCACCGACGGCCGCCTCGGCCGCCAGCTGCTCGGCCCCCTGACGCAGGCCGGTGACCACCACCAGGTCGGGGTGCTCGGCCTCGGCGGCCAGCAGCTCGCCGACGAGGGAGTCGAGCAGCTCGCCCGTGCCCTCGGGATCGTTCTCCGGGTCGACCACAGGAGGCCGGTGGCCGACGATCAGCAGCGCCCGGCCCGCGTACGGGCGGCCCGGCGCGGTCGAGACCTCGACCACCTGGGTGCGGAACGCCTCCTGGGTCTCGGCCGAGAGGGTGCCGAGCACGGGGCCGGGAACGACCGGGATGGTGCCCGCCTCGGTGCCGAAGTCGTCCTCCGGGCCGAGCTCGGTGGGCGGCCCGTCACCGGAGCGGCCCCGCTGGGTCTTGGCTGCCTCGACCGCGAGGCGGTCGACGGTGTCGTTCATCGGGTCGCCGGCGTGGCCCTTGACCCAGCGGAAGGTGACGTCGCCGCGCGCCAGCACGAGCTCGACGAAGGGCTCCCAGAGGTCGCGGTTGGCCACCGGCTTCTTCTGGGAGTTGAGCCAGCCCCGCTTGATCCAGCCCTCGTGCCAGCGGTCGCGGAAGCAGTTCACGACGTAGGTCGAGTCGCTCACGATCTCGAGCGGGCCCGGGAGGGCCTTCACCGCCTCGAAGGCGGCCGAGATCTCCATGCGCTGGTTGGTGGTGTGCCCCTCGAAGCCCGAGGCGAACGCCCCACCGGGCACCGCCCACGCCCAGCCGCCGGGGCCGGGGTTCCCGCTGCACGCACCGTCTGTGTAGGCCACCGTCGTCACCTTCTCAGCGTGTCACAGGTCGGAGAGGAGGCCGCGAGGCACCCTCGGCCCACGAGGTCACGGAGTGTTCACCGACGTACCCGCCGGTAACCGAGCCGGTCACGGCATCATGGACGTCGGGGACCACGCACCGACACGACACACCGACACGAACACAGACACGACACGCAGAAGCGAGAGGCACCCGATGTCGAGCATCGACCAGTTCGTCAGCCAGATCCCGGACTCCGACCCGGGCGAGACGGCGGAGTGGCTCGACTCGCTCGATGCCGTGGTCGACACCAACGGCAAGATGCGGGCCCGCTACCTCGTGTCCCGTCTCACCGAGCGTGCCCGTGAGCTCCAGGTCGGCACGCCGGCCGAGGTCCAGACCCCCTACGTCAACACCATCCCCCGCGAAGAGCAGCCCTGGTTCCCGGGTGACGTGGCGATGGAGAAGCGCATCCGTCGCCTCATGCGCTGGAACGCCGCGGTGATGGTCGTCTACGCCAACAAGCAGGCCGACGGCATCGGCGGCCACCTCTCGTCGTTCGCCTCCTCGGCGATGCTCTACGAGGTCGGCTTCAACCACTTCTTCCGGGGCAAGGACGACGGCCTCGCCGGCGACCACGTCTACTTCCAGGGCCACGCCGCGCCGGGCATCTATGCCCGTGCGTTCCTCGAGCGTCGCCTCGACGAGAGCCACCTCGACAACTTCCGCCGCGAGATCGGTGGCGGCGGGCTCTCGAGCTACCCGCACCCGTGGCTGATGCCCGACTTCTGGGAGTTCCCCACGGTGTCGATGGGCCTCGGCCCGCTCAACTCGATCTACCAGGCCCGCTTCTGCCGCTACCTCGACAACCGCCGCATCGACGACACCAGCGACTCCAAGGTGTGGTGCTTCCTCGGCGACGGCGAGACCGACGAGCCCGAGACGCTCGGCTCGATCTCGCTCGCCGGCCGCGAGCAGCTCGACAACCTCGTGTGGGTCGTGAACTGCAACCTCCAGCGCCTCGACGGTCCGGTGCGTGGCAACGGCAAGATCATCCAGGAGCTCGAGGGCGTCTTCCGCGGCGCCGGCTGGAACGTCATCAAGCTGATCTGGGGCGAGGGCTGGGACGACCTGCTCGCCCGCGACGTCGACGGCGTGCTGCTGGCCAAGATGAACTCCACCCTCGACGGCGAGTGGCAGCGCTACGCGGTCGAGAGCGGCGCCTACATCCGCGAGCACTTCTTCGGCCCCGACCCCAGGCTGCGCAAGCTGGTCGAGCACCTGAGTGACGACCAGCTGCGGGCCCTGCCCCGCGGTGGCCACGACTACAAGAAGATCTACGCCGCCTACAAGGCCGCGTCGGAGAACCGGGGCACGCCCACGGTGATCCTGGCCAAGACGGTGAAGGGCTGGGCGCTCGGCTCGGCGGTCGAGGGCCGCAACGCCACCCACCAGATCAAGAAGCTCAACCTCGAGCAGCTCAAGGACCTGCGTCGGCGCCTGCACCTCGACGACGAGATCCCCGACTCGGTGTTCGACGGCGAGAGCCCGCCCTACTACCGGCCGGACGTCGACTCCCCCGAGTACCGCTACCTGATGGACCGCCGCCGGGCGCTCGACGGGCCCATGCCCCGCCGCACCACCGAGGTGCGCCGGCCCCTCACCCTGCCTGAGCACTCGGTGTTCGAGGAGTTCGCCGCCGGCTCGGGCGGTCAGGCCGTCTCCACCACCATGGCCTTCACCCGCATGCTGCGCGGCCTGGCCCGGGCCCCGGAGTTCGGCCCGCGCGTGGTGCCGATCATCCCCGACGAGGCCCGCACCTTCGGCATGGACGCGCTCTTCCGGGAGCTCAAGATCTACGCCGCTCACGGCCAGCTCTACGAGCCGGTCGACGCCTCCCTGCTGCTCTCCTACACCGAGGGCAAGGACGGCCAGATCCTCGAGGAGGGCATCACCGAGGCCGGGGCCATGGCCAGCTTCACCGCCGCCGGCACGAGCTACGCCACCCGTGGCGTGCCGATGGTGCCGTTCTTCATCTTCTATTCGATGTTCGGCTTCCAGCGGGTGGGTGACCTCATCTGGGCTGCGGCCGACGCCCAGGCCAAGGGCTTCCTGATCGCCGCCACCGCCGGGCGCACCACGCTGCTCGGCGAGGGACTCCAGCACCAGGACGGCCACAGCCTCGTGCTGGCCTCGACCGTCCCGACCGTGCGGGCCTACGACCCGGCGTTCGCCTACGAGCTGGCCGCCATCGTCGAGCACGGTCTCCACGAGATGTACGGCGGCCCCGGGGGCACGTCGCTCGACGGCGACGGAGTCTTCTACTACCTGACCGCGTACAACGAGAACTATGAGATGCCGGCCCGGCCGGAGGGGCTCTCGACCGAGGAGATCGTGAGCGGCCTCTACCGCTGGGCGGGCGCCCCCGAGGGCACCGAGGCCAAGGCCACGGTCGTGTTCTCCGGCACCGCCCAGAAGGCGGCCCGCGAGGCCCAGGCGGCGCTGGCCGAGCGCGGCATCGGCGTCGAGCTGTGGAGCGCCACCTCGTACAAGGCGCTGCGCGAGGACGCCCTCGGCGTGGAGCGCTGGAACCGGCTCCACCCGCTGGAGGCGCCCCGCACCGCGCAGGTCACCGAGAAGCTGATGTCGGCGCCGGGCCCGATCGTGGCCGTCACCGACTTCATGAAGTCGGTGCCCGACCAGGTCGCCCGGTTCGTGCCCAAGCGGTTCGTGCCCCTCGGCACCGACGGCTTCGGCCGCTCCGACACCCGCGAGGCCCTGCGCCGGTTCTTCGAGACCGATGCCGCCCACGTCGAGGTGGCGGTGCTGGCGGCGCTGGCCGCCGACGGGCAGATCGACGGCTCGGTCGTGCACGACGCCATCAAGGCCCACGAGATCGACGCCGAGGCCGCCGACCCCATCACCCGCTAGGTAGCTTGGCCGGCATGGCGAAGCCCTCCATCCCGATCACCGGCCTGCCCGAGGCCGACGAGCTCCTCGTCACCGACCCCCTCGCGCTGCTCATCGGCATGCTGCTCGACCAGCAGGTGCCGATGGAGTGGGCGTTCAAGGGGCCGTGGTCGTTGAAGGACCGCCTCGGCGGCGAGCTCGACGCGGGCGCCATCGCCGCCATGGGCGAGGACGCCGTGGTCGAGGTCTTCTGCGCCAAGCCCGCCCTCCACCGCTACCCCGCCGTGATGGCCCGACGCACCCATGAGCTGTGCCAGTTCCTCGTCGACAACTACGACGGCGACGCCGGCAAGGTCTGGCGCGGCGTGCGCTCGGGCGACGAGCTCTACCGCCGCCTGCGCGAGCTCCCCGGCTACGGCGAGGAGAAGGCCAAGATCTTCCTGGCCATCCTGGCCAAGCGGATGGGCAAGAAGCCCGCCGGCTGGGAAGCCGCCGCCGCACCCTTCTCCGACGACGTCCCCCGCTCCGTCGCCGATGTCGGCTCCCCCGAGCTGCTGCTGAAGGTCCGTGAGTTCAAGAAGGCCCAGAAGGCGGCCAAGAAGTCGAAGGCCGACGCACCCGCGACGGCCTGACACCGGTAGGGGGAAACATGGGGGACGCACAGGCGCCGCTGGACATCGGCGGGTTCTCGCACGTGTGCATCGGCGTGACGGACATGGAGCGCTCCATCGCGTTCTACCGCGACGTCATGGGCATGGACGTCGTGTTCGACGTCGAGCTCGAAGGCCCGTCGATGGAGTCGGTCACCGGACGATCCGGCGCCAAGGGCCGGATGGTCGGCGGGCTCATCGGCGGAGCGGTGGTCGAACTGCTCGCCCTCGGCGACCAGTCCACGGGGCGGCCGGGCTCTCGCATCGGCTACACCAACATCTCGTTCCGCTGCGACGACCTCGACTCGGTGTATCAGCAGGCCCTGGCCCTCGGTCAGACCCCCCAGCAGGAGCCGGTCGACATCGGCGGGGTGCGCATGTTCTTCGTCGCCGACCCCGACGGCACCCCGATCGAGCTGATCGAGTTGCCGAACGGGCTCACCAGCAGCGTCGAGCTCTGGCGCGGCCCCGGCTCGGCCTGAGCCCGAGCGGTCCGACCCATCGCCTCCGGGTTCCAGTTGTCAGCGACAACTCGCGGTGGGGCAGACCACCTGATCACACGCCGGGTGAGGCCTGTCGCTGACAGCCGGAACCACCGCAGTCGCGCAGCGCCACTTCAGAGCGAATTCGCTGGTCGCCACGCATGCAGCGAACCCACCACCGCCAGCGCGAGCGAGCGAATTCGCTGAGACGTGACGCAGGGAGGTCGCGGCCGACGCTGAAGGACTCGCAGCATCGGATGCGCCGTGCTGCTACACCAGTGATCGTTAGCTGGCGAAGAAGAGGTGGGCTATGGGCGGCGGCTCGGGACTTCGATCGGGTCGGAAGTGGGCATACCGACTTGCAGCGCTGGGACTGGCCTGCGCTGTTCTCAATGGTGGAGCGGCCGCCTCTGCGACCGCTCCGGAAGTGGTGATCAGCTCTGATGCAGTGTCCCGCGAGCCCGCCGAGGGCGGGACATCCTCGGGCAGCGTCGCCGTCTCGAATGGCTCGGACCTCGATCTCACGGTCACTGCGACAGTCCCCAGCCAGCCTGGTTGCGCCGTCGAGGTGAGCGGCAGTCCTGTCCGGACCGGCCGAAGTGCGACGCTGGAGCTCAGCTTCGGCTCTGGGTGCCCCAGCGACGAGGGCTTCGAGGTTCTCATCGCCCCCGGATCGTCCACACCGGCAACGGTCGCCGTCAAGCCGGCCAGTTCGAAGCCATCGGTCGATTGGGCCCTCCTGCGATCCTCCCTCTTGGTCCCGCTGGTCATCGCAGCGCTCATCGCCATCTACCTCCTGCTGCGAGTTCGGAAGATCAATAGCGAGGCCGGCTCAGAGGAGGCCCGCGAGATCCTCGAAGCGAAGCGGGCCGACGAGCAGGCTCGGTGGGCGAGCGCATGGACCGCTCGTGGCCTCGACGGGAAAGTTCCGACCGTGCCGGCAGTCGAACCCCAGCAGATCGGCCCCGGCACTGAGTTGAGCTCCCTGGACACGGACTGGTCGTTCAAGGACGCCTGGGTCAGCAATGCCACGATCGGCTCGGCCGCGCTGTTGGCACTGCTCGGCAGCACCGACGTCCTCACGGCAGCTCTGGGAGACAACCCGAAGAACGCTGTTGCCACGATCACGATCGTTGCCGCAGTCGGCGCTCTGTTCGTGAGCCTCGGCCCCCTGGTCCTCAAGGTCATCGGCCCGCAACGGGAGACCGCAACCGTGGCGGGAGTGCTCGCGGCGGCGGTCACAGTTGTCTTCGGAAGCCTTTACCAGGTGACCGCGATCACGCGGATAGCGGTCGACCTTGCCCCGTCAGGCCTCACGAGCACCCTCATCGGAGTCGGCGGAGTCGCTGTCGGCGCGCTGATCGTCGCCTACTCACTCACGTCTCTCGAACAGCTCGTGCTCACCGGCACGACGGTTCATGACGACGACCCAACCGACCAGGTCCGAGCGGCGTGGGTGGTCGCCGGAGCAATTCGCCCCGCGTGGGCGCAGGCCAAACTGACGCCGCTCGAGATCGACGAGATCC
The DNA here is from genome assembly GCA_965279255.1 of Acidimicrobiales bacterium. Classification (GTDB taxonomy): domain Bacteria; phylum Actinomycetota; class Acidimicrobiia; order Acidimicrobiales; family Acidimicrobilacustridaceae; genus CAMFLJ01. The sequence goes on along the minus strand of OZ257146.1, from coordinate 949,449 downwards.
TCGCCGGGATGCCCGACCTTCCCGAGAACGTCGCATCCGAACCCAGGATCCGGGCACTCATGTCCAGCGCTCCCGACATCGGGATCTCGCCGGCAGGTTCCCGAAAGCCGGCCTGGAGACCCAAGGCGGCTACAGCCACGCGGTCAGCCCTCCTCTGACGGCGCTCTACCGGCCTCGACGGGCTTCCGATCGACCATGTGACAGATCGGGGCGTCTCGCTGCTCTCATGAGGTGATGACAGCGGCGGCGACTCCCAGTGGCGCGGCACCCGGCGGATCGACCGATCCCCGGGTCGCCGCGTTGTTCTCGGAGCTCGAGCCCCGGCTGCGTCAGGCCCTGTTCGCCTACGCCGGCCCGGCCGACGTCGACGACGCCATCGGCGAGACCTTCGCCCACCTCTGCGCCGACGCCGACCGCATCCTCGCCATGGGCAACCCGCACGGCTACCTCTACCGAGTCGCCAGGGACAAGACCCGCGGCCCTCGTCGCCTCACCCCCACGCTGCCGCCGGTGCGCCACGAGCTGCAGCCCGAGGTCACCCCCGAGCTGGCCCCGGCCCTCGCCCGGCTCAGCCCGAGCCAGCGCACCAGCGTGTTCCTCGCCGCCGGCCTGGGCTGGTCGTGGGTCGAGATCGCCGAGTTCCTGGGCACCTCGGTGTCGACCGTCCGCAACCACTACCGCCGGGGCATCGAGAAGCTCCGCACCGAGATCGGGGAGGTCGCCGGATGATCACGCTCGAGGACCAGATCCGCCGCTACGCCACCGACGTGGCCGGACCCGCAGTAGGCGAACCGCCCGCCGACCTGCTCGCGTTCACCCGGCCCCGCCACCGCGGCCGCTGGGTGCTGGTGGCCGCCCTCGCCCTCTTCATCGCCGGCCTCGGCAGCCTGATCGCTCTCACAACCCCTACCTCCCCTCCCCCGACGACGACCGACGGTCCGACCGGTGCCGTCGTGTCGCGGCCGTTGGCATCGGCCACGTGCACCCCAGGAGCGCCTGATCCGGGGGTCGTCTTCACCGGGGCGGCTGCCGAAGGTCTTTGCATCTCCGTCGCGCCGTTCACCGACCCGTACCTCGGCGACTACGTCGAGCTGACCGCCTCCGAGGACGGCAAGACGCTCGGTGGCTTCGGCGTCCGGGCCTGTCGGGTCTTGACGCTCACGTCGCTCGACCTGTTCGGAGCTCTCGACGTCCCGGGTGGGAAGCTCCTGCTGGGGGCTGCGCCGGGCGACGCGGCCTTCGTGCGCCTCGCCAACGGCACCCTGCTCGTGCCGGCCCGACTGCCCGATCTCGCCGGGGCCGGCCTGGTCGTCGCCCGGCTCGAGCAGGGCGCGTCCCTCATCGGGATCGAGGCACTGGACGCCGACCAGAACGTGATTCCGACGGGTCCCATCCTGCCCTCCGACGGGTGTCCGGCGGCTGCCGGGCCCTGAGCCGAGCTCACTCGGTGAGGGTCAGCCGGTGCGCTCGGAGGCGGTGAGCGTGCGCTGGCGGTCGAGCCAGCCGAGCAGCACGGCGATGGCGCGGGGGTCGTGGCGCAGCTGGTGGCCACCACCCTCGATGATGCGCAGGTCGGCGTCGCCGTGCTCGTCGGCCAGCACCCGGGCGTCGAACACCGGCACGACCTCGTCGTCGGAGCCATGCATCACCAGCAGCGGTCGGGGCCGCAGCTCCGAGATGGCTGCCACCGCCCGCACCTCGCGGATCTCGCGGGCCCACGGGTCGAAGGACGGTGGGTAGGCGGCGGAGCGGATGATGCCCGTCTCCCGGGCGTGCTGGAGCAGCCGACGGGGATGGTTGGCCCAGTCGTCGAAGTCGGCCGGGGCGCCGATGGTGGCCACGCCGCGGATCTCGGTGTCGATCGCCGCCGCGCACAGCGCCAGCGCGCCGCCGGTGCCGAAGCCGGCACACCACACGCCCCGCACCCCGTCGGTCTGACGGAGGAAGCCGGCGGCGGCGAGCAGGTCGTCACGCCAACCGAGCAGCGAGAAGTCGCCGCCCGACTCACCGCAGCCGCGGGACGTGTAGACGAGCACGATCCAGCCCATCTCGGTGGCGATGCGCTCAGCCAGCTCCGGGAACGACTTGGCCGAGAGCTTGCCGCCCTGCTTGAGGTGGGGGAAGCCGTGCGAGATCACCAGGGCGGGCACGTAGGTGCCGGGCGCGATGCGAGGCCGGGCCAGGTGCCCGGCGATCTCCACGCCGCCCGATGAGGTGAACAGCTTCTCCACGGGGGTCTACTCCCCCGTCTCGGCCCCGCTGCCGTTGCCCTTGTAGGGCTTGTAGCCGCGGTTGCGAGCCTCCTTCAGCTCGTCGGGGCCGAACCCGAGGTAGGTCTCGGCCGCCATGAGCTCCTCGATGATCGAGGGATCGTCGATGTTGTCGACGTCGTACACGACCTGGCTTCGCTTGTCGCCCACCCAGCGGTGGTGCTCGAACTTCGTCGGGCGTTGCATGGCCGCCATCGTAGGGGCCGCCTCAGCCCACGAGCACCAGCTTGCCGATGACCGCCCGGTCGGCGATCGACTGGAGGGCCACGGGCAGCTCGTCGAACCCGAACGTGGCGGTGACCGCGTTGCGCAGTCGCCCCTCGGCGATCAGCGAGGAGAGCCCCGCGTGGATCTCCTCGAGCTCCTCGGGGGTCTGGCCGCCGGCGATCACCCCCAGGAACGAGGTGTTGGTGACGACGAGGTCGTGCGCCTCGATGACCGGCCACCGACCGCTGGCGAACCCGATGGCGAGGAAGCGCCCGTTGCGGGCCAGCGCGGTGATGGCGTCCTCGGCCAGTTCGCCGCCGACCGGATCGAAGATCACGTCGACCCCACCCCCGGTGGCCTCCCGCAGGCGCGGGGCCAGAGGTTCTCCGCCGTGCACGACGGCGACGTCGGCCCCGAGCTCGAGGCAGAACTCGGCCTTGGCCTCGTCGCTCACCACCGCCACCACCCGTGCCCCGAGGGCCCGCCCGAGCTGCACGGCGGCGATGCCGCTGCCACCTGCGGCACCGAGCACGACGAGGCTCTCCCCCGGGATGATCCGCGCCCGCTCGACCAGCCCGGTCCACGCAGTGATGTGCGGGATCCAGAACCCGGCAGCCTCCTCGTCGGTGAGCCCGACCGGTACCGGGTAGACCGTGGCATCCTGCACCAGGCACTCCTCGGCGAAGGAGCCATGCCCGAAGTAGAAGACGGTGACGCCCATGACCTTGTCGCCGACCGATCGGCTCACGCCCTCGCCCACGGCGGTCACGACCCCCGTGACCTCCTGGCCGGGCGTGAACGGCAGCGGGGGCGTCAGCGGATAGGTGCCGCGGCACATCAGCACGTCGGGCAGCCCGAGGCCGGCCGCCGTCACGCGGATGCGGAGCTGCCCCGGCCCCGGTTCCGGCACCTCCAGCTCCACCTGGTGGAGCACCTCGGTCGGCTCGCCCGTGCCCTGCACCTGCCATGCCCGCATCTCGTCCCCCTCGTCTCGTGCGCCCCGCGACCGGCTTCCACCGGCGCCCGGCGCGACGGATTACACCGTAATCCCGCATCATCGGCCACGCCCTCGGCGGGCTCGCTGCCAGGGATGCGGTCGAGACGCCACCGGAGACGCGAGAAGGGGAGGCCCACCGGAGTGGACCTCCCCTTCACAGAAGAGTGCTGAACAGGAAAACCGAGGCGACGTTTTCGCCCTCGAGAGGGGTTCACCGGACGGGACCAGTTCCGGCCGTCGTTGTCGGCGGTGGCTGGTTTGGATTCACCAGCCGGCCCAGCTTGCCGCGCTAGCGGCCAGCCACCTCCAAGGTCCCACAACAACCATCGTTCATCTTGTGGACCACCTCCTTTCCTTGGTCTGCCCAGTATGCCGAAGTCGGGCGGTCGCGCGGTGGAGGTTTTCGTGAACGGATTGCTACGGCTGAGGGTCCGGATCGGTGCCGGTCTCGGCGTCGTCAGCCGCGGCGATCACCGGGCCGATGGCACCGATCGCCTCGAGGTACTCCTCGTTGGCGTCGAGCACCTGCACGACCCACACGTCGTCGACCTCGATCTCGGCCTCGGCGGCCTTGCCGAGCACGTAGGCGAGGGCGTCGTCCTCGGCCGCGACCAGGGGGCCGGCCACCAGCCGGTCGTCGCCCTTGCCCACCGCCACCCCGCGATCGGCGAGGTACTCGATGTGCCACTGCAGGATCTCGCGGACGTCGTCGAAGCTGAGCTCCGCGGTGACGTTGTCGGGCAGACGATCGGCCACGAACTCGACGGCCTCGTCGACGGCGTAGACCGACGGCGGGGCCTGGGCCTCGAGCCGCCACGTCACGCGGCCCACCGCCACGAGGGCGAGGGCCACGACGAGGACGGCCGTGATGACGATGAAGACGATCACGGCCGTCCCGTCAGGGAAACCAACGTCGGACTAGATGCCGATGCGCTGGGCGAGGAGCTCACGGTGGTAGCTCGGATCGCCGAACAGCAGCTCGGACGACTTGGCCCGCTTGAAGTACAGGTGCGCCGGGTGCTCCCAGGTGAAGCCGATGCCGCCATGGATCTGGATGTTCTCGGCGGAGGCGTGGAAGTAGGCGTCGGAGCAGTAGGCCTTGGCCAGCGAGGCCACGGCGGGGAGCTCGTCGTTGCGCTCGGAAGCGCACCAGCCGGCGTAGTAGGCGGCGGACTTGGCCGACTCGACCTCGAGCAGCATGTCGGCGCACTTGTGCTTGATGGCCTGGAACGAGCCGATCGGGCGGCCGAACTGCACGCGGTCCTTGGCGTACTGCACCGCGGTCTCGAGGCACCACTGGGCGCCACCGACCTGCTCGGCGGCGAGGCCGACGGCAGCGAGGTCGAGGACGGTGGAGAGGGTGTCCCAGCCGGCACCGTCGGTGCCGATGAGCGTGCCCTCGACGCCGGCCAGGTCGAGCTTGGCCTGCTTGCGGGTCTGGTCCATGGTGGACAGCGGGGTGCGGGTGAGGCCCGCGGCGTCGCCGGCGACCGAGAACAGGCTGATGCCGGCCGCGGTGCGGGCCGCCACGATGATGACGTCGGCGGTGGCGCCGTCGATCACGTAGGACTTGGTGCCGTCGAGCTTCCAGGTGCCGCCGTCGTTGGTGGCGGTGGCCTCGATGCCGCTCTCGTCCCACTTGCCGTTGGGCTCGGTGATGGCGAGGGTGGCGATGGTCTCGCCGGAGGCGATGCCCGGGAGGATGGCGGCGTTGGCCGCGGCGTCGTCGGCGACGAGCAGGGTGTTGGTGGCGAGCACCACGGTGGAGAAGAACGGGGCGCACAGCAGGGCGCGGCCCATCTCCTCGAGCACCACGATCAGCTCGACGTAGCCGTAGCCCTGACCACCGAACTCCTCGGGGATGATCAGGCTCTGGAGGCCGAGCTGCTCGGCCATCTGCGACCACACCACGGGATCGAAGCCCCGCTCGGTGTCCATCTGCTCGCGGACGGCGGACTCGGGGCTCTTCGCCTCGAGGAACTGACGGACGATGTTGCGGAGCTCTTCCTGCTCCTCGGAAAAGGCGAAGTTCATGGGCGGGACCGTAGGGGTCGGCCCCGACCCCCGCAACCCATCTTGTGTACACATGTGTCCACATGAGCGGGCTACGGTGCCCCCATGGAGATCGGGGTTCGGGAGCTGAGGGCGGGCCTGTCGGGGTTCGTGAGGCGGGCCGCCGCCGGCGAGGCCATCGTGATCACCCAGTCGGGCCGCCCGGTCGCCGTGCTCGGCCCCATCGGCGGCGACCGCGAGCTCGGCCTGGCCGAGCTCATCGCCCACGGAGCCGTCGTGGCGCCCCGAGTCCGCGCATCGACCGCCGCGGTCGAGCGCGAGCGCATGCCCGTCGACGCCCGCTCCGACGTCGAGCTGCGGAAGGTCCGCTGATGCTGGCGATCGACACCAGTGCCCTGGTGAAGCGCTACGTCGACGAGCCCCAGAGCGCCGAGGTCACCGCCCTCATGGACGCCGACCCGGTGTGGTGCGCGTCGGAGCTCGTGCGGTGCGAGGCCACCATCCTCCTCGGCCGCCTCGCCACCAGCCGGCGCCAGGCCGAGCACCTCACCCGCCTCTTCCACGCCGACTGGGACGCCTTCCACGTGGTGCCCGTCGACGAGCGCTGCCTGTCGCGCGCCGCCGAGATCGGCACCGACTTCGGGCTGCGGGTCGTCGACGCCATCCACCTGGCCGCGGCGACCCGCCTCCCCTCCCCCGTCCGCTACCTCACGCTCGACCCGCGCCAGGTGCTGGCTGCCGTCGCTCTCGACCTCGAGCCGGTGCCCACCCCCGACGACCATTGACGCACCGTCTCATGGGCGCCCTCAGCCCGTGAAGGCAGGCGAGACGCCCACGGCGGCGATCGCCTTCAGCAGGCACGGGTCGTCGAAGCGCCAGCCGAAGCGGGTGTAGTCACCGCTGTTGTTCTGGGCGAGGGTGACGTAGACCGCGCCGTCGTCGGCGTAGAGGATGCCGACCGCCCCGAACGGTGTGTCGCTCGGGCCCGGGGTGCGGTTGTAGTCGCCGCCGAACGTCAGGCCACCGGTGGTGAGCTCGCGGGTCACCCCGTCGAGCACGACCGTGAGCAGCAGGACATCACCGTCCTGACGGATGTCGACCGTGGCTCCGGTCTCGGCGTAGGGCACCAACGTGCCGTTGAGGCCCGGCACGAACTCGGGGACATCGACCGCCCCGCGGAAGTAACCGTAGGGCACGTAGGGCGACGGGCAGTCGGGCGCCGCCACCGCCGGGAGGGTCGACGGTGCGAAGGACGCGACCTCGAGCGGCACCGTGGCGAACGGCGACCAGTTCGGCATGACCCCGGCGCCGATCACGCACGCCCCCGCCACCGAGCAGTCGAGCGGTCCCCCCTGCACGGCGATGGTCTGCCGCAAGGCGACGGTCGTGGAGAACGAGCCCCCAGCGTCGACGTCGGCCCAGTAGACCCAGCTGTTGTCGCACTGCTCGAAGGTCGTGGCGCCTGTCTCGCACTGGAGCACGGTGAGCTCCACCGAGCCCGGGAAGCCGGTGCCCGACACCGTCACCTCCTGATGGTCGGTGAGGCCGGTCGCCGGGGTGATGGTCACCTCCGGTGCGCTGACGCCCGCGGAGGCCGCGCCGACGGGCACCAGCGCAACCACGAGCGCGGCGGCTGCCAGCGCCACCGCACCGAGACGCCCCGCCCTGCCTGTCGTCGAACCGGTCACGCCCATGGATCGAACCCCCGCACCCGGGTTGGCCCCGCGGCCGACCCCGTCACGCGCACGGTAGTCCCGTGGCCCGGTCGACGCCCGGCTCCGAGGGGCGCCGTCAGGGCGCCGCGCACGGATCATCGAACCGCCACCCGACGCGGGTGTAGTCACCGCTGTCGTTCTGGGCGAGGACCACGAAGACCGCCCCGTCGTCACCGGTCACGATCGACACCGGCCCGTACCGCGTGTCGCTCGGGCCCGGCGAGCGGTCGTAGTTCCCCCCGAGCGAGTGCGGCGCGGTGGTGAACTGTCGCACCGCTCCGCCGTACGACACCGTGAGCAGCAAACCATCGCCGTCGGGGACGATCGCCACCGCGGCGCCGGCGTCGACGTAGGGCTCTGCCGTCCCGGTGACGTTCGGCGGCAGGTCGGGGACATCGACCGCCCGCCTGACGTAGCCGATGGGCGCGAAGGGCGACGGGCAGCCGGGCACCGGGAACGGCCCGGACTCCGTCGAACGGGCGACCACCACGGCCACCGAGGCGAACGGAGCGGCGTCGGGCACCACCCCGGCCACGACGTCACACGCCCCCGCCGTGCTGCAGTCGACGACACCAGAGGCGGTGGCGATGGCGCCGCGCACGCGGAGGCCGAGTGTGAACACACCCCTGCCATCGGCCTGTACGACCGCCACCTCCGCGTTGTCACACGTGGCCTCCTCATGCCCTCCTGCCGCGCACTGGAGGATGCCGACCTGTGCCGACGCAGGGAAGCCGTTGCCACTGATCGTCACCGGCTGCAGGGTGGTGAGGCCCGCCGCCGGGTCGATGGCGATGGTGGGCCCGGAAGGGTCAGGCGCAGCCGTCGTCTCGGACGACGCGGTCGTCGAATCGGACGAGCTGCAGCCGACGAGGAAGAGCACCACGACCGCGAGGAGGACCCCACCGAGCCGCGACGCCCGGCCTGCCGTCGAACGAGTCGGACGCATCACCGAGCCTCCGTGTGTGGCGTCGACCCCCCGACCGCCGCTGTGTGAGGGTAGCCCCGAGACCCTGCCGAGGCCAGGGAACGCGACCCGATGGCTCACGCCGTGGCGATCGCCGCCTGGCCCCCTCCCGCCGCCTTGGCGGCGTACAACGCAGCGTCGGCTCGGGCCAGCGGCAAGGGCCGAACCGAGCAGGTCTGGAGCCCGGCCGACGCCCCGACGCAGGCACCGTCGACCTCGACCGCCGAGATCGCCTCGATCAGTCGGGCGGCGATCGCCGCCAGCTCGTCGTCGGTCGTTCCGGGGCACAGCACGACGAACTCGTCCCCTCCCCACCGGCTGGCGACGTCGCCCGGACGGGTGGACTCCAGCAGCGCGATGGCCACGGCCCGGAGCAGACGGTCGCCCGCGAGATGGCCCATGGTGTCGTTGACCAGCTTGAACCCGTCGAGGTCGAGCAGGACCACGCCCATCGGAGGCATCGGCAGCCCGTCGGTGTCGGGTCCGCCGAGCCACCGCTCGAGACCCTCGCGGTTCAAGAGGCCGGTCAGGGGGTCGCGCGTCGCGGCCTCCGTCTCGGCCGCCAGCCGGCCCCGCATCACCGTGAGCTCCCGCTGGGTGCGGTCGAGCCGCTCGACCAGGACGCGGGCGGCGGACGCCAGGCTGGCCTCGGGCACGGTGGTCGGCGAATTGCGCGCAGTGTCGATCGACGACCTGACCACGTCGACCACCTCCGCGGGCAAGGCGTCCGCGAGCGCGTCGAGCAACTCCGAGGCTTGCTCGGACGCGGCCTCCCTGTCGAAGACCCAGTCGGCGGCGAACCGGCGACCGGACTCGAGGTCGTCCTCGTGCGGGTCGAAGTCCTGGAGGTCGAGCCCCCGGATCGCCGCCGCCATCGCCGGGGTGACCACGACCGCCGACCACTGGGCGACCAGTGGGTCGTCGTCGGCCAGGATCACGCGATGGACCCCGGGCGCCTCGGCGGCCTCGGGCCCACCGTCGGCGTGGGCCACGATCACGGTGACCCCTCTCGCGGCGAGCGACGCGTACCGGTCGGCCATCCGACCGAAGTAGCTCCCCCGCTGGAACAAGGAGATGAGCACGGCGTCGGGGCCGGCAGCCCACGCCAGCTCCTCGATCGCATGGGAGAGGGTCGCGAGGGTGCGCTTGGTCGTGACTCTCGTATCGATCGTCATTGCGGGGCCTCCATCAGGTCTCCCGTCCCACCTGAACCTACCAAGGAGTCGGGCACGTCCGGTGACCACTCACGCGCCGAGGGTCGCCGTGCTCAACGGTTGGCCGGGTCGACCTCGTCGACACAGACCACGAGCCGGTCGCCGGCCTGGCCCTCGACCCGCACCTCGCCGTAGCGGGGCGTGTCGTCGCCGGGTCGGTGAGGCCCGAGCTCGACCCCTTCGTTCTCCAGCGCCACGGTGACGTGCTCGGCCACCGGCCCCGTCGGACCGGTCACCACGAAGGTGCGGCACACGCTCCAGTCGCTGTTGCCGAGACCACCGACGAAGCGGGGCTGGTAGGCCCACGAGGTCTCCTGCTCGAAGGTCACCGGCTGGCCCTCCACCGCCATGTCGACGATGTCGCGCAGTGCCGGTCGCCGATCCTCGCGGGTGACGAGCACACCGATGAGGGCCATCAGCCCCGACACCGCCACGAGGGTCCCGACGACCAGCCACTCACGGACGCGGTGCGAGCCCGGGGCCCGGCGCCGCCGCTCGGGCGACCACACCAGCACGGCGCAACCGACGAGGAGCATGCAGGCCAGCCACAGCCCGAACGACTGGGCCAGCCCCTCGCGCAGCGGTCGCAGCCAGATCCAGATGGCGAGTGCACCGAGCGCGGCGAGCACGACCACCACGGTGACGAAGCCGCGCACCATCCAGTACCAGGTGTCGGTGCTCTCGTCGTCCGGGTGGTGCGAGCGCTCCCCCACCCCGCGGAAGCTAGACGGCTCAGGTCGGCTTGGGCGCCATGATCAACAGGACCACGGCGTAGGTCAGCACCGCCCCGCTGACGCACACCAACCCCACCCGGGCCGAGTGGATCCGGAAGTGGCCGCTGATGCCGACGAGGAACAGCACCGATGCCAGCAGCACGGTGATGCGAACGTAGTCGTCGGCGGTCTCGCCGGACTTCGCCCCCTTCTCATAGGACTCGTCGGCGAGCTCGGTCTCCCCGACCGCCACCTCCATGTCCGGTTGCTCGTACTCGGGCATGTAGGTCGGGCCCTTGGGCGCGTCGGGGTCGTTGAACGGATCGGTGGCCATCCACGCCTGGAAGGCGACGTCGAACTCGGGCCGGAACCGCTTCTCCGCGACCAGCTGATCACCCTCGTCACCGTTCAGGTAGGCGCCGAACCAGGCGTTGAAGGTGGAGCCGTCGAAGTTGCGGGCCTCCATGGCTCGCAGCTCGGCCTGGCTGGCGAGTGTGCGGTGCTTGGTGCTCTGGGACAGCTCGAGGCGCGACTCGGTGCTCCACTTGCCGCCGCGAAACCCGACCACGCGGCGAGCAGCGCCACGCTCGCCAGCAGGATCGCCTCGATGATGGTGATGCGCCGGCCTCGGCCCTCGGGCTCGTGCTCGCGGCTCTTCTCGAGGTGCTCCGCGATCTCCTTGCCGACCTCTGCGGCCGACAGGCCTGCCTCTGACATCCGACGCCTTCCGGTGGTGCGCGCGTCGGCGTCGTGCCGTCGCTCCCGCCGGAAGACTAGTGAGGGGTCCGCAGGGCCCTGATGCTCACCGCGTCAGTCGTCGACGGGCCACCGGGCCTTGTCGGAGGCGAACTCCTCGTCGGCGAACACCGGAGGCACCCCGGCGATCCCGAGCTCAGCTGCGTCCTCCATCGCCTCGAGGCCACCGTGCATAGGCCCGTCGTGCGAGAGTTGCCTCGGCAGGTACCGCCACACGAGGAACGCCGCCCCGAGCGCCAGCAGGCTGCCTGCGGTGACGGCGAAGTGGAGCCCGTCGACGAACGCCGTCTCGGCGCCCACGCGGAGCGTCTCCCCTGCAGAGCCGGGCAGCTGCTTCGCCACCTCGAGGGCACCGGAGATCGAGGACTCGGCAGCGTGGCGAGCCGCGTCGGGCAGGCCCGACGTGAGCCCGGCCAGCTGCGAGGAGTACTGCGACGAGGCGATGGAGCCCATCACCGCGATGCCGAGCGCGGCGCCCAGCTCACGGGTGGCGTCGTTCATCGCCGAGCCCGCGCCGGCCCGGCGCGCCGGCACCGACGACATGATCGCGGCCGTCATCGGCGACATCGCGAGGGCCATGCCGGCCGTCATCGGCACGAGGGCGATGATCACCCGGAGCGGCGACGAGTCGACACCGATGGTGCGCAGCATCAGGAACCCGCCGGAGAGCAGCAGCATGCCACCGGCCACCGTTCGGTTGGCTCCGAACCGGGCACTCAGGCGGGGGGTGAGGGGCGCCACGATGATCATGATCGGCGCCATCGGGAGCAGGAGCAGCGCCGCGTCGAGGGGGCTGAGGTCGAGCACCAGCTGGAAGTACTGGGTCAGCAGGAACATCGACCCGAACATGGCGAGGAAGACCAGCATCATCCCGCTGGTGCCCACCGCGAACGCCGGCTTGCGGAAGTAGCGGATGTCGAGCATCGGCTCGTCGACGTGGAGCTCCCAGAGGACGAATGCCGTGAGGGCGAGAGCAGCCACCCCGAACGCCACGAGGGTGACCGGCGCGGCCCAGCCCCGGTCGGGCGCCTCGATGAGGCCGTACACCAGCGACACCAGCCCGACGATGGAGAGGAACGCGCCGAGCGGGTCGAGCACGCCCTGCTCGGGGTCCTTCGACTTCGGCACCAGGAAGAACCCGGCCACGAGGGCGGTCAGCACGAACGGCACGTTGATGAAGAAGACGGCGCCGTAGGAGAAGTGGGTGAGGATCAGCCCGCTCGCGACCGGCCCGACGGCTCCGGCCGCTCCGGTGACGCTGGCCCAGATGGCGATGGCCTTCGTCCGCTCGTGGGGCGGGAACACGTTGACCAGGATCGACAACGTCGACGGCATGATCAGGGCCGCCCCGAGCCCCATGGCCGCACGACAGGCGATGATCTGCCACATCTGGTCGGACTGTGACGCTGCGAGGCAGGCGACCAGGAAGATGCCGAGGCCGGTCTGCAGGGCGCCCTTGCGGCCGAACCTGTCTCCCAGCGCACCGGTGGTGAACAGCAGCCCGGCGAACACGAGCGAGTAGCTGGCGATCACCCACTGGAGCTGGGACTCACTGGCACCGAGCTCCCGCGAGAGCGTGGGGATGGCGACGTTGAGGCTCGAGTTGCCCACGAAGACGATGAGCAGGCTGAGGCAGAGCACGACGAGGGTCCACCACCTGCGGCGGTAGACGGCCTCGTCGATGCCGTGGGTGGTCGGTGGGGTCGAATCGGTCGTCGTCATCGGGGGGAGCGTCTCGGTTCCGGGGTGGGATCGGGGGGAAGTCAGCGCCGGCGCCGGGGCGCGGGGGCAGGCGGGGCAGGAGGGGCGAGGGTCGCCAGGGCCTCGTCGACGAACTCGACGAGCTCTCGCTCGGCCCCCTCGGCCAGCCACCAGCTCACGGCGCCGCGGACGGCCCCGATGATCTGGGCGGCGAGGAGCCAGCGCAGGAAGGGCTCGCCGTTCGGGTCACGCCGGTCGACGTCGCCACGGATGACCTCCTCCCACCGGGCCTGGTGGGTGAGGCTGCGTGCCGCCAACGACGGCGTGGTCGCCGTGAGGCGCTCGACGAGCAGCTTCTGGGCCCGGTCGGCCTGGTACGTCTCGGCCAGCTGGTGGAAGGCGTGACGCGACGCCTCGACGGCGGGCACGTCGGGCGGGCACTCCTCGAGCGCGGCCCGCAGGATCTCGAGGTTCTCGCTGCTCTTGCCGAGCAGGACGTCCTCCTTGGTCTCGAAGTACCGGTAGAACGTCGTCTTCGACACGTCGGCCGCCGCCGCGATGTCGTCGATGCTCACGGCTTCGAAGCCACGCTCGGCCACCAGCGCCAGCGCGACCTCGCGCAGCCGCTCGGTGGTGGCTTCCTTCTTCCGCTCGCGCAGGCCCGTCGTGGTGCTCACGTCGGCGACCATACCGACGCTCCGCGGGAAAGTGGCACTCAGTGCCATTTTTCACCGAGTACCGGATTCGATCGGCCGGAACCGGTGCGGAAGGCGCCCGCAGCGGCGATCATGGGCCCATGACGCTGCTGCTCAACGACACCGGGTACGAGGTCCACGCCGTCGTGGTCGGCCCCATGGACAACAACGTGTTCGTGATCCGCTGCACCGAGACCGGCGACGCCGTGCTCATCGACGCGGCCAACGAGCACGAGCGCCTGCTCGAGCTGTGCGAGGTCCTCGGCGTGCGCCGGGTCATCGAGACCCACGGCCACTGGGACCACATCCAGGCCGTGCCCGCCGTCCGCGACGCCGGCTACGACGTGGGCGTCACCGCCGCCGACGCCGGCATGCTCCCGAGCTACGACGACATCCTCGAGGACGACTCCGTCCTCGAGATCGGCCGCCTCCGCATCTCCACCATCGCCACGCCCGGCCACACCCTCGGCTCGATGTGCTTCCAGCTCGAGGGCACTCCCCTGCTGTTCAGCGGCGACACCCTCTTCCCCGGCGGTCCCGGCAACACCTCGTTCGAGGGCGGCGACTTCGGCACCATCATCGAGTCGCTCGACACCCGCCTGTTCACCCGCCCGGCCGACACGATCGTGCTGCCCGGCCACGGCAACTGGACCACGATCGGCGCCGAGCGGCCCCACCTCCAGGAGTGGGTCGACCGGGGCTGGTGAGACGAGGAACAGCCCTCTCCACCAGGGCGTTTCCTATTTCTCCTATCCAGATAGTGCTTATCCGCCGGGCCGCCTAGACTTCACGCCATGGCAACCCCCCTCTTCGCCATCGAGGACCTCCACGTCTCGACGGCCGACGAGAACCCGGTCGAGATCCTGCGCGGTGTCGACCTGGTGATCGGCGCCGGCGAGGTGCACGCCCTCATGGGCCCCAACGGCTCGGGCAAGTCCACCCTGGCCTCGACCCTGCTCGGCAGCCCCGAGTACCAGGTCACCAAGGGCCGCATCCTCTTCAAGGGCGACGACATCACCGCGTGGCCCACCGACGTGCGGGCCAAGTCCGGCATGTTCCTGGCCTTCCAGTACCCGCAGGAGATCCAGGGCGTCTCGGTCCTCAACTTCCTGCGCCAGGCGCTCAGCGCCCGCAAGGGCATCGACCTCTCGATGCTCGAGCTGCGGCTGGCGATCATGGAGTGGATGTCGCGCCTCGACATGGACCCGTCCTTCGCCGACCGGTACCTCAACGAGGGCTTCTCCGGCGGCGAGAAGAAGCGCAACGAGATCCTGCAGATGGCCATCCTCGAGCCCGAGATCGCCATCCTCGACGAGACCGACTCCGGCCTCGACATCGACGCCCTGCGCGTCGTCGCCCAGGGCGTGCGCGAGGTCCTGGCCTCCCGTCCCGACCTCGGCATCCTTGCCATCACCCACTACCAGCGGCTGCTCGACGAACTGAAGCCTGAGTTCGTGCACGTCCTCGTCGAAGGGCGCATCGTCGAGTCCGGCGGCCCCGCGCTGGCACTCCGACTCGAATCCGAGGGCTACGACGCATGGCGCTGACCACGACCGACCCACTCGACGCGGCGCTGGTGAAGGCCGACTTCCCGCTGCTCGCCCGCACGGTGCACGGCAAGCCGATCGTCTACCTCGACTCGGCCGCCACCTCGCAGAAGCCCACCGTGGTGCTCGACGCGATGCAGCACTACTACGAGACGATCAACGCCAACGTCCACCGCGGCGTCTACGCCATCGCCGAAGAGGCCACCAACGCCCTCGAGGCCGCCCGGGCCAAGACCCAGCGCTTCGTGAACGCCCGCTCCTCGGCCGAGATCGTCTTCACCAAGAACGCCACCGAGGCGCTCAACCTGGTCGTGCAGTCCTGGGGCCGCACGAACCTGTCCGAGGGCGACGTCGTCGTGCTCTCCCACATGGAGCACCACGCCAACATCGTCCCCTGGCAGATGCTCCAGGCCGAGAAGGGCATCGAGATCCGCTGGATCCCCCTCGACCCCGAGGGCCGGCTCGACCTCACCGACCTCGACCGCCTGCTCGACGGCGCCAAGGCCCTCGGCGTCACCGCCATGTCGAACGTGCTCGGCACGTTCAACCCGGTGCGCCGCCTCACCGACGCCGCTCGCGCCGCCGGCGCCGTCAGCGTCATCGACGGCTGCCAGTCCGTGCCGCACTCCACCACCGACGTGCAGGAGCTCGGCGCCGACTTCCTCGCCTTCTCGGCCCACAAGCTCTGCGGCCCCACCGGCATCGGCGTGCTCTACGGCCGCGAGGAGCTCCTCGACGCCATGCCGCCCTTCCTCGGCGGCGGCGAGATGATCCGCGACGTCACCCTCGACGGGTTCACCACCAACGACCTGCCCTGGAAGTTCGAGGCCGGCACTCCCCCGATCGCCGAGGCCATCGGCCTGGGTGCCGCCATCGACTACCTCGACTCGCTCGGCATGGATCGCGTGCGGGCCCACGAGAAGGCCCTCACCACCTACGCCTTCGACACCCTCACCGAGCGCTTCGGCGACGACATCCGCATCCACGGCCCGCAGAACGCCGACGAGCGCGGCGGCGTCCTCAGCTTCGCCTTCAAGGACCTGCACCCCCACGACATCTCGCAGGTCCTCGACCAGCACGCCGTCTGCGTGCGGGCGGGCCACCACTGCGCCAAGCCGCTGATGAAGATCCTCGGTGTCGGCGCCACCGCCCGGGCGTCGGTCTACGTCTACAACGACACCTCCGACATCGACGCCCTCGCCGATGCGCTCGACGCCGCAGGCGACTTCTTCGCCTTCTGAGTCGCCTAGCCTGTTTCTGACCTTCCCCTCACCGAGAGACGCCTGATGCCCGGCCTCGAAGACCTCTACCGAGAGATCATCCTCGATCACTACCGCAACCCCCGGAACCGGGGTGAGCTGGAGTCGCCCCCCGCCACGCGCACCGAGGGCTTCAACCCGCTCTGCGGTGACGAGATCGTCGTCTACCTCGACCTCGACGACGCCGGCGTGGTGCAGGACATCCGCATCGGCGGCCAGGGCTGCTCGATCAGCCAGTCGTCGGCCTCGATGATGTCGGCCGCGGTGAAGGGCAAGACCGTCGACGAGGTCCACGACCTCACCCGGGCCTTCAAGGCCATGATGTCGATCCACGAGAGCGCCCTCGAGGGCAGCGATGCCACCGACGCCGCCACCGGCGAGACCGACGGCATCCCCGACGTGAAGCTCGGCGACCTCGAAGCCCTCCGTGGCGTGGTGAAGTTCCCCGTGCGCATCAAGTGCGCCACCCTGGCCTGGAACACCCTCGCCCAGGGCCTCGAAGAGGCGTCGTCCGAGAACGCCTGACCCCATCTCCCCGGAGGATCTCGATGCCCGACCGGGACGACGAGATCGACGGCCTCTACGCACTGGAGCCGGGTGAGTTCGTGGCGGCCCGCAACGCCCTGGCGAAGCGGATCAAGGCCGACGGCGACAAGGACCGTGCCGCCGAGGTGGCCCGGCTCTCCCGGCCGACGGTCGTGGCGTGGGCGCTCAACCGAGCAGTCCGTGACCATCCCCAGCGTGTGGCCGCGCTCATCGCCGCCGCCGAACGGCTGACCACAGCCCAGGCCGACCTCATGGCCGGCGGCGACCGCGAGGCGTTGCGCACCGCCACCACCGAGCGGCGCGACACCGCCGGCGAGCTGGTGACCGCCGCAGCCGGGCTCACCGGCGGGTCGCACACCGACGCCCTGCGCAACACGCTCGACGCCGCGCTGGCCGACCCCGAGCTCGTCGAGCGGCTCCGCACCGGCACGCTCTCGGACACGCTCGACGCCCCGGCAGGGTTCGGGTTCGGCTTCGATGCCGCCCCGGCGACACCGACCCGCTCCCGGTCCAAGGCGAAGACGAAGGCGAGCCCGAAGGCGTCGACGAAGCCCCGAGGCAAGGCGGCTACCGCGCCAGCGCCGGACGAGGACGAGGCCGCTGCGGAGGCGGCGGAGGCCGAGCAGCGCGAGCAGCTACGGACCGAGGCCCGGGCCGTGGTCGCCCGCATCGAGGCCGAAGTCGCGGCAGCCGCAGAGGCCGTCGACGACGCGACCACCGAGGCGGAGCAGACCGACGACGAGGTGCGTGACGCAGAGGACGCCCTGGCCGCCGCCCGGCTCGCCCACAGCGAGGCCGCCGCCGCCCTCACCGCTGCGCAGGAGCAGCACGACCGCACGACCACCGCCCTCGACGAGGCACGACGTCTGCTCGCCGAGCTCGACGAGGGCTGATCCGGACGTACGACCCGAGGTCAGGTGGCGGGGTCAGCCGCCGGCAGCGCGGACCAGGTGCCCGATCGGGCCGGTGCGGAACTGCATCAGCAGCTCATGGGCGTCGCGGTAGATGGCGACGGCCCCTTCCTCCCGCAGCTCGTGAGCGCTGAACCCTCCGGTCTCCACCGCGACGCAGCCGAGGCCCGCCGCCCGGGCGGCCTGGACGTCCCAGATGCTGTCGCCGACGGCCAGGCACAGCTCGCGGTCGATCCGACCGGCCCGCAGTGCCGCCTCGAAGACCTCCGGCGACGGCTTGGCCTCGCTCACGTCGTCGGCGCTCGTGGTGGCATCGATGGCGTCACCCACGTCGAGCAGCTCGATCATCCGGTCGAGCTCGGGCCGCGGCGCCGACGAGGCCAGCACCACGATCAGCCCCTCGTCGTGGGCCCGCTGCAACAGCCCCTGCGCCCCGGGGAACACCCGGGCCTCGTCGATGAGCTCGGCGTAGCGCTCAGTGCGGGCGTCGGACGCCTCCTCACTCGCGTGGCCGATCAACTCCTCCACCAGCTGGCCGCCACCCATCCCGACGAGTCGGTGGATGGCGTTCATCGGCGCCCACTCCCCCGCATCGGCGAGCGCTCTCGACCACGAGAGGGTGTGCAGGTAGTTGGTGTCGACCAACGTGCCGTCGACGTCGAAGAGGATGCCCGGTCGTTCGCTCACCGGTCGCACCTACCCGTTCCGGCCGGCGGAAAGTCAGGCCGCTCGGTCGAACTGGGCAGCGGGATCAGCCGGTTACCTGTCGAGAGCTGCGCCAGTCCATGCCGGACTGCCGAACATGCCCCACTGAAGATGGGAAGTCGAAAGCACGAGTCTCTAGTGTTGATTCGTGACCTCTGAACCCGAGAAGCACGTCTTCATCTCCTACGTCCGTGAAGACGGCGCGAGAGTTGACAGACTCCAACGGATCCTCGAGGCCGCGGGAGTCCGGGTGTGGAGGGACACCTCCGACTTGTGGCCTGGGGAAGACTGGCGCCTCCGGATTCGGTCAGCAATCACAAAGAACGCCCTCGTCTTTCTCGCCTGCTTCTCCGAAGCCTCCGAGGGCCGGGAGACGAGCGGACAGAACGAAGAGCTGAACCTCGCTGTGGATCAGTTGCGGCTTCGGCGTCCAAGCGACTCTTGGCTAATCCCAGTCCGGTTCGATGCTGTCGAGATCCCTGAACTCGAAATCGGTGGCGGCCGGACCCTTGCATCAATCCAACGGGTCGACCTTCTCGCCGACGATTGGGACCAGGGCTCAGCTCGCCTCACCGCCAGTGTCCTGCGAGTGCTCGACCAAAACGGCGAAGCACCCTCGCCACCCAGCACCCGCAGGCCGTCCGAGTCGACGACAGCCACGCTCAAGGCGGCCCTACGTGATCCGAGCGGCGATATTGCCCTCAACGACGTACTGGTACCGCTAGCGAGAGAAGCGAACCTCGCCCTGAATGACGACGAGCGCTTCCCTAGCTCGGACCCAGCTCTCCACGCAGGGAATGCCGCAGCAGCGGTCTTCATCACAGGGGCTGTTGACCATTACTTCGAAACCATGACCCCTGCACTCGATGCGCTGGCGGTAGCGGCGCGATGGGTGACAGCAGACCAGCAACACATCCTGACCCGCTTCGTCGAGCGCCTAGTAGCCGCCACGCCAGCTCGCGGTGGGATGGTCGTGCTCCTGGACCTGCGCTATCTGCCGCTTGTGCTCACTGAGTACGTTGCGGCGCTCGCCTCAATTCTCCAAGAGAACTTCGGTGCGCTTCGGGCGACGCTCGTCGACGCAAGGGTTCGTGATGAAGGTGCACGGGTCCCTCTTGCGAGCCGTGGGTACCCCTGGCGTCCGTTCACCCAGCTTCCTGCCGCAGCTCAACTTCTGGCGGCCCGAGACACTGGCCAGGAGTTACTCGCTGACCAGGTCGAAGCTATAACGAGTGGCCGGAGTTCGCAGCGGTACACGCCCGTCTCAGACTTCCTTCTCAATGTCCTGCGACCAACCTTCATCGATGAGGTTTCGGACGAGACGGAGTACGAAGAACTCTTCGATCGAGCCGAGCTGTTCATTGGCGTGATCTCCGCTGACCTACGGATTCAGGGCGCCGAATCAGGCACATACCTCGACGGACCGTACGGAGGGCGGGCCACTTGGCGGGAGCGATACCACTCTCCGGGCCAGCGCACAGAAGCAATGGTCTACTCAGAGTTCGCCAAACAAGGGGCGGAGTGGGCCCCACTGAGGGCCGGTCTTTTCGGAGGATCTACCAGCCGGGCGACTATCGCATTCGAGTCCTATGGGAGCGAGATCGAGAGCCTGCGGGCGAGGCGGGTCTAGCCATAGGGCTTGCACAGTTCGATCCCAACCGGCGGCGGTCGAAGCCTCAGGCCGCTCGATCGAACTGGTCCATCAGCTCATCGGCGGCGTCGCGGGCCCGGATGGTTCGCTCGTCGGCGTCGCCGTGGAGGATCCGGAGTCGGAGCACGGTGTCGAGCGCCTCGATCACGGCTGGGTGGTTGCCACAGCTCGGCTCGTCGGGCTCGTCGGGCTCATCGACCATCGGTGCCCTCACCGCCGGGATTCGGGCCGGTTCTGAGGTGGTGGCCACGGGGAGGAGCGGGAGCTGGGGGTCGAGTCCGCCGGGGCGGGTGGTGATCTCGGTGCCGTCGGGCCGGATCACCCGGTAGGTGCCGTCGGGGTCGAGCCGGTCGACCCACTTCAGGCGATGGTGCTGATGGTGACATCGCCGGCACTTGGCCACGCCGTTGTCGATGTCGGTGAGGCCACCGTCTTCCCAGGGGATGACGTGGTGGACGTCGCACTGCTCGGGCGGGGCACCGCACGACCGGCAGCCGCCGTCGCGGGCCAGGATCGCCCGGCGCTGGGCGGCGGTGAAGGTGCGCACCGAGCGGCCCATGTTCAGCAGGCGGGAGCCGGCGGTGAGCAGCAGCTCCATCGCTCCCCCTTCGGCCACCGCCGCCACCATGGCGTCGGTGACGGTGAAGCCGTCGAGGGTGGTGGCGGTGAGCCCGGTGCCGTCGAAGGCCTCGAGGAAGAGGGCCCGGTCGAGCTCGCCCAGGTTGGGCCGGTCGGCGACGAACCGGTCGAGATCGGCCGCGGTGCGCACACCGGCGGCCCGCAGCCACGCCCGGTACAGGACGATCACGTCGGCGGTGAGGGTGAGCCGCTCGGTGCGGCGGTTGCCGTCGGGGTTCTCGAGCGAGTCGAGGTAGCCCTGGCACACGGCGACCAGGGCATCGGCCCGGCGCTCCATCGGGGTTCGGCGCTCGCCCTCGACGTCGTCACGGGTGGCGGCGACCAGCGCCTTCTCGACCACGGCGGCGGGGTCCTTGTCGAAGTGGCCCCGGACGAAGAGCTCGTCGTCGAGCGCCCGGACGGCGGAGAGCTCGCGATCGGGCTCGGTCTCGACATGCTCGATGCCGGCCTCGGCCGCCTCGCGCTCGGCGAAGGCGTCGGCCGCCTGAACCGCCCGTCGCAGCACGATGCCCGTCTGGTGGGCGGTGAGCGGGGCCAGCAGCTCGACCGTCTCGGCCATCGTCTCGGCGAAGCGCTCGACGTGGTGGTTGGGAACGATCGCACAGGCCTGCTCGACCTGGGAGCCGGTGAGCACCCCGGCCCGCCACGCCTCGGCCAGCTCGGGCCAGGCCGACAGCCGACCGGCCCGCCGGGCGAGGCGGCGGGACTCGGCCAACGAGAACCGGCAGGCGTGGCGCTCGAAGGTGGCCATGCTGTTGAAGCCCTCGACCTGGAACTGCCCCACCGAGGCGTAGGTCGACTCGGCCTCGACGATCTTGGAATCGAGGCGGTCGAGCAGGCGGCGCGCCTCGGCGATGGCGGCGCCGTCGACCGGCACCTCCGTCGCTTCGATCATCGCTGCGAGCTCTTCGAACATGTCCAGAATCCTAGCGGACACCAGTTCGATGGGCAATCAAAAACACCAGGAAATCATTGACTTTTTCGGACCGATCACGCCCTGCGAGCGGCCCCTCACCGAGGGTCGCGGGCGACGCCGCAGGCCAGCCCGCTCAGCCCGCCCGGAGCCGGTCGAAGAAGCCCCGCACCTCGGGCACGAAGAGGTCCGGAGCCTCCATGGCGGCGAAGTGCCCACCCCGGGGGATGTCGGTCCAGTGCACGAGGTCGTAGGAGGCCTCGACCCACGGCCGGGGCATGCGGGTGATCTCGCCGGCGAAGTTGGCGACGCCGGTGGGCACGCCGACCTTGCCCGGCGGCAGTGCGGACGCGCCCGACGACCGGGTCTCGTAGTAGAGGCGGGTCGACGAGGTGGCGGTGGCCGTCACCCAGTAGGCGGTGATGTTGGTGAGCAGCTGGTCCTTGCTGAACGAGCGCTCGACATCGCCGTCGCAGTCGCTCCAGTCGCGGAACTTCTCGACGATCCACGCGGCCAGGCCGGCGGGCGAGTCGTCGAGGCCGTAGCCGAGGCTCTGGGGCCTGGTGCCCTGGATCTCCTGGTAGCCGGTGCCGGTCCGGCGGAACTCGCCCATCCGCTCGAGCCCGGCGACATCCTCGGCGTCGAGCGGCAGCTGCTCGCCCTCCGGTGGGCGGGCGACCACGAAGTTGAGGTGCAGCGCTGCGCAGTGGGCGGGGTCGAGGTCGGCGACGTTGGCGGTGACGATCGAGCCCCAGTCGCCGCCCTGAGCGACATAGCGGTCGTAGCCGAGCGAGGCCATGAGCTCGACGAACGCGCCGGCGATGCGGCGAGGGTTCCAGCCCCGCTCGGAGGTCGGGCCGGAGAACGTGTAGCCGGGCAACGAAGGGGCCACGACGTGGAAGGCCTGGCTCGGGTCGCCGCCGTGGGCTCTGGGGTCGGTGAGGGGGCCGAGGACGTCGAGGAACTCGACGATCGAGCCGGGCCAGCCGTGCACCAGGAGCAGGGGCAGGGCGTCGGGCTCGGGCGAGCGGGCGTGGATCAGGTGGATGCGTTGCCCGTCGACGGTGGTCGTGACCTGCGGGAACGCGTTGATGCGGGCCTCGGCCGCCCGCCAGTCGAAGTCGTCGGCCCAGTAGGCGACGAGCTCCTGGAGGTACGACAGCTCGGTGCCCTGGTCCCACCCGGCGCCGTCGACCTGGTTGGGGAAGCGGGTGCGGCGCAGTCGGTCACGGAGGTCGTCGAGGACCTCGTCAGGGACGTCGACTCGGAACGGCTCGAAGCTCAGCACGGCGGCGAGCGTAGGACGGCCCTCCCCCGCCCGCTCGGGTGACCGGCCCCACCGCGTAGATTCGCTCCCGTAGCGGGCGACGCCGCCCGCCGACACCAGGGGGAAGACCGATGCTCACGCGCCACGACGACATGTTGTGCCACCAGCTCCCGCGGCCGTTCGAGAACGTGTCGCAGTCCGACCCGAACTGGGTTGAGCGCATCCACTTCCCGGTGGTCAGCACCGATGCCGACACGATCATCGACGTGGGCTTCGGCTACTACCCGAACCGTGACGTCATGGACGGCTTCGGCGGCGTGGCCCGGGGCACCGACGTGCGGTACTTCCGAGGCAGCCGGGCCCTGCGGCCGCGCATCGACGAGGTGTTCGTGGGGCCGCTGCGGTGGGAGGTGCTGGAGGGGCTGAAGACCATCCGGTGCACCCTCGAGCCCAACGAGGCCGGCATCGCGTGGGACCTGCTCTACGAGACCGCGTTCCCGGTGTCGGGCGAGGAGTACCACGAGCACTGGCGGGACGGCCGCAAGATCGAGGAGCAGATCCGCTTCTACCAGATGGGTGGCGTGTCGGGCTGGCTCGAGATCGACGGGGTCCGTGAGGAGGTCACCCCCGAGACGTACCGGGCCAACCGTGACCGGTCGTGGGGCGTGCGGCAACCGCTGGTGCCCGATCCGACCATGAAGGCCCACGCCCGCGCGGTCGGCGGCCTGTACACGTTCGTGTACGTCCAGTTCGACGGGTTGGCCGTGCAGCACCACCGCACCGACGACATCGACGGCAACCCGACGTTCCACTTCGCGGAGCGCCACTGGCCCGACCGGATCGAGACGCTGCCCACGCTCGAGCACCACGCGGTGATGGGCGCCGACTGGACCCCGAAGTCGGGCACCTTCACCTACACCGGCGACGACGGCACCCCGTTCACCATCGAGTTCGAGCGGGGGTCGGCGTCCTTCCCGACGGGCGCGGTCGGTGGCTACTCCGGGTTCCGCGACTTCCGCCAGGGCCTCTGGATGGGCGAGGAGTGGCTCGACTTCGGCCGCCTCGACCTGTCGAAGGGCGAGGACTTCAAGGAGGTCTTCGGGCTGCTCGACTACGCCTGCCCGGTGCGCTGCGGCGACCAGGAGGGCATCGCCATCGTCGAGTGCATCCCGTTCGGCCCCTACCGCCCGTACGGCCTGGGGGTCTGAGCCGGGCGGCCGAGGGGCTAGCCGGCCGCCTCGTCGACAGCTGCCACGAGCCGGAAGCACAGGTCGGTGACACCACCCGCGTCGTGGTTCGTGATGTCGATGACCACGGTGTTCCAGACGTTGGACCAGTTCGGGTGGTGGTCCAGCTTCTCGGCGGCGAGGGCCACGCGGGTCATGAAGCCGAAGGCCTCGGAGAAGTTCGAGAACTCGAGCTTGCGGTGGAGCATGCCGTCGGCGAGCTCCCAGTCGTCGAGGGCCGCCAACCGGCTGGTGACCTCTGCGTCGTCGAGCGTGGTGTCCTGAGGCATCGGGGCCCTCCCTGTCGTGTGCGACGTGCGGGGCCCAGCATGGCAGCGCCGCACGCGCGACCGCCCCCCTTCCGGGGCACGGAGGCTGTGCCGGGAGGGAGGCGGACGTCGTGACGCCGACCAGGTGTCGGAGTGGTGGTGGGCCCTCGCCGGCCCGACCACCTCAGGCCATGCTCAGACCCTGAACTCCGCCACGAGGGACTTCAGCTCGTTGGAGAGCTGCTCGAGCTCGTGCGAGGCACGGTTCGACTCGACGGCGCTCTCGGTGTTGGAGCGGGCGGCCTCGGCCACGCCGGCCACGTTCTCGGCGATCGACGAGGTGCCGATGGAGGCCTCGGCCACCGTGCGGGCGATCTCGCCGGTCGTCGCCGACTGCTCCTCGACCGCAGTGGCGATCGAGTTCTGCGACTCGTTGATCTCGCCGATGACGTCGCCGATGCGGCCGATGGCGTCGACGGCGAGGCCGGTGTCGGCCTGGATCTGCTCGATGGTCTTGCGGATCTCGTCGGTGGCCTTGGAGGTCTCCTGGGCCAGGTCCTTCACCTCGTTGGCGACCACGGCGAAGCCGCGGCCGGCCTCACCGGCGCGGGCGGCCTCGATGGTGGCGTTGAGGGCGAGGAGGTTGGTCTGCTCGGCGATCGAGGTGATCATCCCGAGCACGTTGGCCACCGCGGCCGACGACTCGTTGAGCTTGTGCATGGTCTCCTGGGTCTCGCCGGCGATGGTGACGGCGGACTGGGCGACGCGGGTCGCCTCGTTGGCCGAGCGGGCGATCTCCTCGACGCTGGCGCCGAGCTCCTCGGTGCCCGAGGCGACGGTGTTGACGTTGACCGAGACCTGCTCGGCGGCGGCGGAGACGGTGTTGGCCTGGGCTGCGGTCTCCTCGGCCGTGGCCGACAGCTGGTTCGACGTGGCGAGCAGGCCGAGGGCGCTGCTGGCCAGGCGGCTCGAGCTGTCGCCGATCGAGGCGAAGACCCGCTGGATCTTGGCGACGGCGGTGTTGAGCGAGGCGCTCATCTGGCCGACCTCGTCGGTGCTCTCCACCGGGACCGAGACCGTGAGGTCACCGTTGGCCACGCGGTCGAGGGCCTCGACCGTGGTCTTCAGCGGGCGGCTGATGATGCGGGAGACGAACCAGGCGATGAGCGCGGCGGCCAGACCGGCGACGACCACGATGACCCAGGTGGTCGTGCGGGCCGAGGTCGAGTCGTCGAGGGCCTTCACGGTCCACTCGGCACCCATGCCCTGCTCGGCCACGCTCAGCACCTCGACGGCGGCGATCGTCGTCTCGAAGGACTGCGCGAGCTGCGGACCGGTGACGCCCTGGGCGATGAGGGCCTTGGTGGCCGCCCAGCTGTCGTCGAGGGTCTTGAGCTCCGTGGCGATGCGGGTCACATCGTTGCCGGGGATGTCCTTGTAGGCCTGGATGCCCTCGTCGGCGGCGGCGATGTCGGACTGGAGGGACGCGGCGTCGGTGTCGGCGGCCACCTGCGTGTCGTAGATGGCCGTCGTCGCACCGTGCAGGATCACGACGGGCACCAGGCCGTCGTCGTTCACCGCGTTGGCGAGATCGGTCTGGTGCGAGAGCTGGGTCGAGGCGTAGAAGCCGACGACCACGAGCGCGACCACGGGGATCAGCGCGGCGGCGAGCACCTTGAAGGCGATGGGCCGGTTGCGGAACCACGCCATGTGGACCTTGGGGGCCGACGGGCCGGTCCAGGTCGACGGGGCCGAGGGCCGGGGGGCCGTCGAGGCGGCGCCCGGTGGGGCGTGGACGGGCGGATCTTCGAGGAGCGTCATGGGGGTGGGGCCTCCGTGCCTAGGGGTACGGGGCACTCCATCGGCCCGATGACGGCCGGCGAAAGGATGACGGGCGGAAAATCATCCCCACCCGGGGCGGATCGCCCCGACGGGGGACGCGCTCAGGCCAGGGGGTCGGCGAAGGGATCCCCGAAGGGATCGTTGTTGGCGAAGGGGTCGACCTTCGCCGCCGGCTCGTCGTCGTCGGTGAGCCAGGCGGCGTAGCCGGTCTCCTCGAGCCGGCCGGCGAGCTCGGGCCCACCGGACTCGACGATGCGGCCCTTCACGAGGATGTGGACCACGTCGGGACGGAGCTCGTCGAGCAGGCGGTGGTAGTGGGTGATGGCCAGCACGCCGAGGTCGAACTCGTTGGTGGCCGCCTCGACACGACGGGCGCAGGCCCGCAGGGCGTCGACGTCGAGGCCGGAGTCGAGCTCGTCGAGGATGGCGAAGCGGGGCTTCAGCACCGCCAGCTGCACGGTCTCGTTGCGCTTCTTCTCGCCACCGGAGAGGTCGACGTTGACCGGCCGGGTGAGCAGCCGGGTCGCCAGGCCGATGCGCTCGGCCTCAGAGGCGACCTCGGTGTGCACGACCGACGCGTCGCGTCCCATCGCGCCGAGGGCCTCGGAGAGGAGGTCGTCGACGCTGACGCCAGGGACCTCGACCGGGTACTGCATGGCGAGGAACAGGCCCGCCTGCGCCCGCTTCCAGGTGGGGAGCGTGAGCAGGTCGACGCCGTCGAGGGTGACCCGGCCGCCAGTGACGGTGTAGCCGGGCTTGCCCATCAGGACGTGGGAGAGGGTGGACTTGCCCGAGCCGTTGGGGCCCATGACGGCGTGGACCTGACCCGAGCCGATCACGAGGTCGATGCCGTGCAGGATCTCGCGGCCGGCGACCTCGGCCTTCAGGCCCTCGATGCGGAGCTCGCTGTGGCGGTTGGGAGTCATGTCAGTCGACCTCCACGAAGACGTCGTCGCCCTCGATCTTCACGGTGAACACCGGGGTGGGCTTGGTGGCCGGCAGGGCGTGGGGCTGGCCGTCGACCAGCGAGAAGCAGCTGCCGTGCTTCCAGCACTCGAGCTCGAGGCTGGTGGCGAGGACGTCGCCCTCGGCGAGCGAGACGTTCTGGTGGGTGCAGCGGTCGCCGATGGCGTACCAGTCGTCGCCGATGCGCACGACGGCCACGGCGATGTTGCCGAGCTCGAAGCGCTTGGCCTCGCCGTCGGGGACGTCGCTGATGGAGCAGACCCGCTCGAGCATCAGACGACGACCTCGCGGCCGAGACGCTCCTCGATGGCGGCGCGCACGAGCGGCACGACCGCGGCGGTCGGCAGGGCCTCGAGCACCTCGGCGAAGAACCCGGCGACGACCAGGCGGGAGGCGACGTCGGTGGGCACGCCGCGGCTCTCGAGGTAGAAGCGCTGGTCCTCGTCGATGGGGCCGACCGTCGAGGCGTGGCTGCAGTGCACGTCGTTGGTCTCGATCTCGAGGTTCGGCACCGACTCGGCCCAGGCGTCGTCGGAGAGCTTCAGGTTGCGGTTGGTCTGGAAGGCGTTGGTGCCCCGTGCGTTCTTCTCGACCTTGATCAGGCCGGTGTAGACGGAGCGGCTCTGCTCGCCGAGGGCGCCCTTGAACAGCAGGTTCGAGGTGGTGTCCGGGGCGGCGTGCTGCTGGAAGGTGCGGAAGTCGAGGGTCTGGCTGCCCTCGCCGAAGTAGAGGGCCTGCAGGCTGCCGGTGGCGCCGCGGCCGACGAGGCGGCAGTCGGTTCGGGTGCGGGCGTACTCGCCACCGAGGCCGGCCTGGGCCGAGGTGAGGGTGGCGGCGGTGTCGACCCGGCTGAGCTGGGAGGCGACCTGCCAGACGCGCGGGCCGCGGAGCTGCACGTTGGTGTAGCCGAGGCGGGCGGCCCGGTGGACGTCGAGCTCGATGACCGGGCTCACCAGGGCGGCGACGTCGGCGGAGCCGTGCCAGTCGAGCACGTTCAGCTCGGAGTCGTCGCCGGCGCGCACCACCAGGCGGGGCCACACCGCGGCGCCGTCGGCGTCGACCCAGTCGATGACCACGACCGGGCGGTCGATGGCGACACCTGCCGGCACGGACACCAGCACGGGGTCGGCGTGGCGGGCGTCGTTGAGGGCGGCGAAGACGTCCGGGCCCTCGCCGGCGACCGCGCCGAGGGCGGTGTCGGCGGACGGGCCGTCGACCAGGCGTCCGGCGAAGAGGCCCTTGGCCTCGTAGGCCGGGGCGATCTCGGCGTGCACGACGTAGCCGTTGCGCACCACCACGGTGGCGGCCCGCTCGGGCAGGGCGGCCAGCACCTCGGCCACGGCATCGGGGATGCCGGGGGCGGGCACGTCGGTCACGGGCGCCCAGGAGGCGAGGTCGATGTCGTCGACCCGGCTGTAGCGCCAGACCTCCTCGTCGGTGGAGGGCATGGTGGGCTCACCGAGGCGTTCGGCCACGGCGCGGCGGCGCTCGTCGAGCCACGCGGGAGCCGGCGACGCGAGGGGGGCGTCGGGCGGAGGGGTCATGGAGTTAACACTATCGCCGTAGGAGAAATCCGGGCCAACCGGGGCCACGCCCCCGCTGAGCAGGGGAAACCGGCGCTACTCCGGCCGGCTGAAGTCGCGGTTGGGGCGGGCCGGCGGGAACTTCATGCCCTGGGGCGGCGCCCACCCGATGTCGCCGAGGTCCTCCATGCAGTGCGCCATGTTGAGGACGTCCTCCTCGTAGCGGAACTTGCCGCCACCGGCGTAGATCAGCGTCGTGTACGCCGACTGCTGACGACCGCCGGGGAGGACCTGGCGGTACTTGATGCCGATCTCGTTGCCGTCGACCCAGACCTTGTCAACCGGGAAGGTCCAGTCCTCGATGCCGGTCATGGAGTCGACCAGGAACTCACGGACGCCCTCGATGCCCTCGACGCGACCCCAGGCCGGGTCGACGAAGACCACGTCGTCGGTGAAGAACTCCACCAGGTCCGACCACGGACGCTTGCGGTCGTCGACGTCCTGGCGCAGTGCCAGGTAGCGATCCAACGTCTCGCGCAGCTCGTCGGACACGTCGCCCACGTACTCCATGGCCATCCCCCATCGCGTTCCCGGGGCCATCGGCCCCTCGTCCCCCTGGACGGGCAGACCCTAGCCAGCCTCGGCCGACCCGGTGAGGTGGGCGCGCTGACCGTCGCGGTCGAAGATCGTGATGATCTCCGCTGCGCCTCCCACGGCGTCGAACCGGTGCGGCGTCATGGTGGAGAACTCGGCCGCCTCCCCCGTGTGCACGTCGAGCACCCGGTCGCCGAGGTGGAGCCTGATGGTGCCCGACAGCACGTAGAACCAGTCGCGGCCCGGGTGCACCCCGAGCTCCCGGGCGCGCCGCCGGGGCTCGACGCGCACCTTCGCCGCGGCGAGACCCGTGTCGCCAGGATTGCGGGTGAGGGGCCAGTGGATCTGGCCATGGGCCTCGACCGGTTCGGGCCGGATGACCACCGCCTCCTCGTCGTGGGTGCCGAGCAACGTGGCCAGGTCGGTCTGCAGCGCCTCACAGAGCGGGCCGAGCACGTCGAGGCTGATCGTGCGCTTGCCCGTCTCGATCCGGCTCAGCGTCGACGGGCTGAGGTGGGCCCTCGCGGCGGCCTCGGCGAGGGAGAGGCCTGCGGCGACCCGCAGCCCCCGCAACCGTTGCCGAACCAGCAGATCCATGTCGGTGGCCATGGCCCCAGCATGCCCGCTGCTTGCGAATTCCGCAACGAGGTGTGCAGGATCCGCATGGCCCCGTACCGTGACCGCCATGAACGAGAACGAGATGGACGACCGGGACGAGACCGTCGACGTGGTGATCGTGGGCGGGGGTGCCGCCGGGCTGTCGGCCGCCCTGAACCTGGGTCGGGTGCGTCGGTCGACCACCGTCATCGACGCCGGCGAGCCCCGCAACGCCCCCGCCACCCACATGCACGGGTACCTCTCGGGGGACGGCCTGTCACCCCTCGAGCTGCTGCGCGTGGGCCGTGAGGAGGTCGCCCGCTACGGCGGGCGGGTCCTCGACGGCCGGGCGGTCACGGCCTCGGGCGACCCCGACCGAGGGTTCTCGGTGGAGCTGGCCGACGGCCGCGTGGTCCGCGGCCGACGTCTCCTGGTGACGAGCGGGCTGGTCGACGAGCTCCCCGCCATCGACGGGCTCGCGGGGCGCTGGGGCCGAGACGTGGTCCACTGCCCCTTCTGCCACGGATGGGAGGTGCGGGACCGTCCCCTCGTCGTCATCGGCACCGGCGGCATGGGCGGTCACGCCGCGACCGTGTTCCACACCATCTCCGACGACATCACCCTGGTCGTCCACGACGGCAGCGAGCCGGAGCCGAGCGAGCTCGCCGGGCTGGCCGCGCTGGGCATCACCGTGCGCTCCGGGCCGGTCAGCGAGGTCGTGGTCGCCGACGACGCCGTGACCGGCGTGCTCCTGGCCGACGGCACGGTCCTCCCGGCGGGAGCAGTGGTGGCCCGAGGCGCCATGGTGGCGCGGTCGTCGGTGCTCGAGGCGCTCGGCATCGGCACCGTCGAGCACCCCATGGGACGCGTCGTCGAGGCCGACCCGATGGGCGCCACGAGCGCTGCCGGGGTCTGGGCCGCCGGCAACGTCACCGACCTCGGGGCCAACGTGATCATGGCGGCGGCCGCGGGGTCACGGGCTGCCGGAGCGATCCACGCGGACCTCCTGCGGGACGAGATCGAGCGTGGCCGCACCACCCCCGCAGCCGGGCACGACCACAGCCACGACCACGACCACGACCACGACGAGCACCAGCACCAGCACCAGCACGGCGGAGGCGGCCACGGACCGGGGCCCGATGCGGTGCTCGACCACGACTTCTGGGAGGGCTGGTACGCCGACCGCGACCAGGTCTGGACCGGCAACCCCAACCCGGCGTTGGTCGACGAGGCCACCGGGCTGACCCCCGGGCGGGCGCTCGACATCGGGGCCGGCGAGGGCGGCGACGCCATCTGGCTGGCCGCCCGAGGGTGGACGGTGACCGCCGTCGACATCGCCGAGACCGCGTGCGAGCGCGGCCGCCGGGCCGCAGAGGCGGAAGGCGACGACATCGCCGGGCGCATCACCTGGCAGGCCGCCGACATCGTGACGTGGGCTCCCCCGGCCCGAGCGTTCGACCTCGTCGCCGTCCACTACCTCCACCTGACCCCCGAGGAGCGGCCCACGGCCTACGCCGCCTGCGCCGACGCCGTGGCGCCGGGCGGCACGCTGCTCATCGTCGGTCACCACCCCGGCGACATGGAGGACGCCGCTCAGCAGTGGGGCGACGACCGCTTCTTCACCGCCGAGCAGTTGGCTGCTCAGCTCTCCGACGACTGGGACGTCGTCGCCGCGGACGCCCGCCTCCGCCCGCACCGCGGCCCGGACGGCGTGGACCGCACGATCCGCGACACCGTGCTCGTGGCCCGGCGACGCTGAGGGCCGTCGTCCTCGTCGGCCTCAGCTGCGGCCGCGGCCGAAGCGCTTCTTGAAGCGGGCGAACGCGCCCTGCGACTTGGACTGCTCGACCGCGAGGTCGGCGAGGATCTCCGGACCGGCCGCGTTCACGATGTCCTCGGCGGCGTCGAGCAGCTCGGCGATGCCCTCGGCGTCGGGCTCCGGCGGCGTCGGCGGGGTGACGAGGGTGCCGTGCTGCCAGTCGACGTCGGCCAGGCGGCGCTCGTACTTCGGGCAGTTGTCCGGGCAGCGCCACGGCGCCTCGGGCGCGAGGTCGAGGTTGCACTTCCTGACCGTCTCGCCGTTGGCGTAGGTCCGGCTCTCGAACTGCTTGCACTCCTCGCGCATGGGCATGGGCCCATCATGGCCCAGGGGGCCGGGTGATCCCGACGCGGGTCGTCGGGTTTTCGTCCCGGAACCGCGGGTCGCGGGTCAGCCGGTGAAGGTCGGCTGACCGCCGACGGCAGGCGCCGGCGCGGTCGTGGTGGGTGCGGCGGCGAGGATCTGCACGTCAGCCACTGCGAACGCGCCGGGGTCGAGGGAGCAGATGACCACGACCTGTGCCTCGGTCGCCGCCGCGCCGACCGGGACGGTGAGGGTGCCGACGACGGGGCCGCCGCTGGTCGGGATGGGCCCGGTCGAGACCACGGGGTCGGCGGCCAGGGGCACCCAGAGCCCGGCGGCGATCTCGCCGCCGCCACATCCGGTCATCACCACGGTGAAGGTCTCCCCCGGTCGGGCCGCCGCAGGGGTCACCTCGACGGTGAGCTCCTGGGCCGGTGCCGAGGTCGACGGGGAGCCGGCACCCGCACCGGTGACCCCGAGCCCCACGGCGAGGGATCCCCCGAAGAGCCCCCCGATGACCGCCAACGTTGCTGCTCGCCGCATGGGTCGACCTCCACGTTCGTCGTGCCCGGAGGGTACGCCCGATGCACCCGGAGGTCACGGGCCGTTCGCCTCCGGACGCGGCTCTGGCGGAGGGTTCGCGTCGGGATCCGACACGAGACCTCCGCCAGAGCGGGAGAAACCGGGGGTTCGGCGGCGACTAGCCGACCGAGCCCTCCATCTGCAGCTCGATCAGGCGGCTCCACTCGACGGCGTACTCCATCGGGAGGGTGCGGGTGATGGGCTCGATGAACCCGTTCACGACCATGCCCATGGCCTGCTCGGAGGAGAGGCCGCGGCTCATCAGGTAGAAGAGCTGCTCGTCGGCGACCTTGGAGACGGTGGCCTCGTGGCCGATCACCGCGTCGCGGGAGCCGACCTCCATGTAGGGGAACGTGTCGGAGACGGACTCGTCGTCGAGGATGAGGGCGTCGCACTGCACGTGGCTCTTGCAGCCGTAGGCGTCGTCCTCGACCCGCACGAGGCCGCGGTACGACGTGCGGCCACCGTCCTTGGAGATCGACTTGGACACGATCTTGGAGGTGGTCTCCGGGGCGGCGTGCACCATCTTGGCGCCGGCGTCCTGGTGCTGGCCGGGGCCGGCATAGGCCACAGAGAGCACCTCGCCCGAGGCCTTGGGGCCGACCATGTAGACGGCCGGGTACTTCATGGTGAGGCGGCTGCCGATGTTGCCGTCGATCCACTCCATGTGGCCCTCGGCCTCGACCCGGGCCCGCTTGGTGACCAGGTTGAAGACGTTGTTCGACCAGTTCTGGATGGTCGTGTAGGTGACCCGGGCGCTGGGCTTCACCACGATCTCGACCACGGCGGAGTGCAGCGAGTCGGTGGTGTACACCGGAGCCGAGCAGCCCTCGATGTAGTGAACCGAGCTGCCCTCGTCGGCGATGATCAGCGTGCGCTCGAACTGGCCCATGTTCTCCGCGTTGATGCGGAAGTAGGCCTGCAGCGGCATCTCGACGTGCACGTCGGGCGGCACGTAGATGAACGAGCCACCGGACCAGACCGACGAGTTGAGGGAGGCGAACTTGTTGTCGTTCTTCGGGATGACCGTGCCGAAGTAGGCCCGCACCAGCTCGGGGTACTCCCGGAGGGCGGTGTCCATGTCGGTGAAGATGACGCCCTGGGCCTCGAGGTCCTCACGGTTCTTGTGGTAGACGACCTCGGACTCGTACTGGGCCGTGACACCGGCCAGGTACTTGCGCTCCGCCTCGGGGATGCCGAGCTTCTCGTAGGTCTCCTTGACGGAGTCCGGGAGCTCGTCCCAGGCGTCGACCTGATGGTCGGTGGGCTTGATGTAATAGAAGATGTCGTCGAAGAAGATCTCCGACATGTCGCCGCCCCAGTTGGGCATCGGCCGGCGCAGGAAGTTCTTGTACGCCGTGAGGCGGTAGTCGCGCATCCAGTCCGGCTCACCCTTCATCCAGGACATCTCCTTGATGATGTCCTCGGTGAGGCCGCGCTTGGGCTTGAAGACGTAGTCCTCGGCGTCGCTCCAGCCCAGCTTGTAGCGACCGAGATCGAGCCCGAGATCGGTGGCGGCCATGAGGCGGCTCCTGTGAGGGTGTGAGGGGATGGGAGGCCTACCCCGAGGGGCAGGTAATTTCTCCTACGGCGATAGTAACAAACCCCCTCGCCGAATCCGCCACCCGGGTGGAGACCGGCTAGGAGAGGAGCTTCGACGCCGTCTGGCCGAGAAGCTCGACGCGCTCCGGCAGGTGGCCGTTGGCGGGGAGGTTGATGGTCCAGCCGTCGAGCCCGGCGTCGAGGTAGCCCTGCAGCGATTCGGCCACCTCGTCGGGGTCGCCCCACACGTAGCGGTCGAGGATGGCCTGACGAGCAGGGCCCTCGGGGAAGATGCCCGACCGCTCGATGAACGCCATGACCTCGGCCTCCGCCTGGTCGTGGGTCGGAGCGATGCAGCAGCTCACCTGCCCGCTGACCGTGAGCTCGGACCGGTCGCGCCCGAGTCGCTCGCAGTGGGCGGCCAGGACCTCCAGCTTCCGAGGGATCTCGTCGAAGGCGCAGATCAGGTTCGACTCGTCGGCGTACTGGGCGACCATGCGCAGCGTCTTCTTCTCGCCGCCGCCCCCGATCATCACCGGGATCCGGCTCAGCGCCGGCGGCTGGTTCATGGCGTCGCTGACCTGGTAGTGCTTCCCGTCGAGGCTTGGACGCTCGCCCCGCAGCATCGGCACGATGATCTGGAGCGACTCCTCCAGCTTCTCGAAGCGGTCGGTGAAGGTGCCGAACTCGAAGCCGAGCGAGTCGTGCTCGAGCTCGAACCAGCCGGCACCGATGCCCAGCTGAGCCCGGCCGTTCGAGACGATGTCGAGGGTCGTGACCTCCTTGGCCAGGAGGGTGGGCGCCCGGTAGGTGTTGCCGGTGACGAGCGCGCTCAGGCGGACGTTCGTCGTCTCCCGGGCCAGCGCGGCGAGCAGCGTGTAGCACTCGAGCATGTACTGGTCGGGGCTGCCGATCATGGGCAGCTGGTAGAAGTGGTCCATCACCAGCACGGTGTCGAACCCCGACCGGTCGGCGGCGACGGCCTGGGCGGCGATGACCCCGAACAGCTCGTCAGGACCCACGCCCGGATAGGTGAAGTTCGGGATCTGGTAGCCGAGCCTGGTCATCGTGGTCCTCCGGGTGGTCGTCGACCTGCGAACGCTACGCAGCCCGACCGGAGATCGCACCGCGAACCGCCCTTAATCCGTGGGCGGCGCGCCCGACCCGCTGGCTAACGTCGCCGGCGGGCACGGGGGGGCGACCGGTGTCCGGCGGCGAGAGCTCGGGCCGACCACCCGGGCAGGGGAGGCGGAACCATGCACCTGGTCCAGGAGACCCGACCGGTGAGGGCAGGAGCGCGGGTCCTGGCGCGCCTGCTCCCCCAGGTCGACCGACGCCGCACCGCGCTCGTCGTGCTCTCGGCCGTCGTCATCGCCGCGGCCAGCGTGGCCGGCGGGGTGGTCACGGGCGTGCTGATCGGACGGGTGGTCGCCGGCGACCCTGTCGAGGGCTCCACGGTCGGGCTGGTGATCGCGATCCCCTTCCTGCTGCTGCTGGCCGAGGCCGGCCGCCTGGTCGGCACCACGGTGGGCCAGACGCTGCAGCGACGGGTCGACGGGTCGCTGCGCCGCCGGGTGCTCGCCCTCTCCCTCGAACCGGCGGGCGTCGCCCACCTCGAGGACCCCGAGCTGCTGGGGCTCCAGAGCGCAGCGCGCAACCTCTCCCCGTTCTCCTTCACCCCCGGTGACGCCGCGACCCAGCTGAGCATCGGGCTGAGCGTCCGCCTCCAGCCTCTCCTCGCCACCCTGGTGCTGGCCTGGTTCCGTCCGCTGCTCGCCATCTGCGTGCTCGCCGTGTGGACCGTGGGCCACATGTTGTTCATGGTCGCGACGATCCGCCTCGTGATGGGTGCGGCCACGACGATGTCGGCCCCCGACATCGACTACCTGCGCGACCTCGTGCAGGGGCCGGCCGCAGCCAAGGAGGTGCGGGTCTTCGGCCTGGGAGGCTGGCTCGGCGGGCGCTACCTCACCCGCACCCGGGAGCGCATGGCTCTCTCCCTCGCCCACCGAACCGGAGACCTGCGCAGCTACATCGTGGCCGGTGCCGTCCTCGGGGGCGGGCTGGCCGCCGGCCTGACCTGGGTCGGCCTGGAGGCCACCCGGTCAGACCTGTCGGTCACCGCGACCGCGGTGTGCATCTTCGCCCTCCTGGCGATCTTCAACGCGCCGTACCTGTTCCCCGACGTCCCGGTCGTGTTCGGCACGTTCTCCGTCGGTGCGGTCGAGGCGGCCGAGGCCGCGACCCGCGGCGGCCTGGCCCCCACGCCCGACCCCCCGGTCCCCTCCCCCGCGGTCGAGACCGAGATCCGGTTCCGCGACGTCTCCTTCCACTACCCGGGGCACGACCAGCCGGTGTTCGAGCACCTCGACCTCGTCGTGCCGGCGGGGCAGCGCCTCGCCGTGGTGGGGCTGAACGGGGCCGGCAAGACCACCCTGGTGAAGCTGCTGTGCCGGCTCTACGACCCCGTCGACGGCTCGGTCGAGGTCGACGGCGTCGACCTGCGGGACATCGATCCGGCCGACTGGCGACAGCGGACGGGCGTCCTGTTCCAGGACTTCATCCGCTACCAGCTCCCGGTGCACGACAACGTCGACCTCCGGCACCACGTCGGTGACACGGCCGACGGCACGAGCCCCGCCACGCGGGCGGCGGTGGTCCGAGCCGGCATGGACGACACCCTCTCCGCCCTCCCCGGGGGCTGGGACACCCCGCTGCACGCCGCGGCCCGCGGCGGCGTCGACCTCTCCGGTGGCCAGTGGCAGCGGGTGGCCCTCGCCCGGGGCCTCCACGCCGTCGAGCGCGGGGCGTCGATCCTCGTGCTCGACGAGCCCACCGCCAACCTCGACCCGAGAGCCGAGCTCGACTTCTACGAGGCGGTCCTCCAGCAGCCGCTGTCCACCACCAGGCCGATCACCACCATCCTCATCTCCCATCGGTTCGCCACCGTCCGCCACGCCGACCGGATCGTTGTCATCGACGACGGCCGCATCGTCGAGGACGGCACCCACGACGAGCTCGTGGCCGCCGCCGGCCGCTACCAGGAGCTGTTCGAGAGCCAGGCCAGCACCTACTCGGAAGCCTCCGATGGCTGAGCCGACCGCCGCCACCGTCGACCTGCCACCCCCGAGGGAGCGCGCCCGGGCGCTGTTCCACGTCGTGCGCCTCTCGTACCGCGCCGACCGCCGGCGGACCGTCCTCGCCCTGGTCCCCGTGTGGCCCCTCGCCACCGGCGTCGTCGCCGTGTCGGGCCAGGTGATCCTGCGCAACAGCGGCACCGATCGAGCGGGCCGGGTCGTGGTGGTGGCCGCCCTCGCCGGGATCGCCACGCTCCTCGCCGCCGTCGCCGGGTACTGGCAGGCCGCCAACGGGTTCCTCCGCATGGCCCAGGTGATCTCCACCGAGATCGACTCCGTGCTGCTCGATCACCTCGGGTCGGCGCCCACCCTCGACCCGTTCGACGATCCGGCTCAGCTCGATCGGCTGGAGATCCTGCGCATCGGCCGCCAGCCCCTCGTGAACGTCCTGGCCGTCGCCGGCGGCCTCATCGGCGCCGTCACCGGGGCCGTGGTCGCCGCCCTGCTCCTCGCCGCCGTCAGCCCGTGGCTGGCGGTGCTCCCGTTGCTCGTGATCCCGGTGGCGGTCGTGTACTTCCGCACCGAGCTGGCCTCCTCGGAGGCCGAGCGCCGGGTGGCCGAACGACGTCGTGTCGCCCTCCACCTCTACGACGTGGGCACCGGTGCGGCGGAGGGGAAGGAGCTCCGGGTCCTCGGCCACGCCGACGCGCTCGCCACCCGCCACGACGCCACGTGGGCCGACATCGACGACGAGCTCTCCGCGGTGGCGACCCACGGGCTCTTCCTGCGCCTCGGGGCGTGGGCGGCCTACTGCGTGGTCCTCTCGGTCGCCCTCGTCCTGGCGCTGACCACGGCGTCCGACTCCGGCACGCTCGCCGGGCCCTCCCTCTTCCTGCTGGCCATCGCCACCGGCCAGCTGGTGTTCATCGCCTTCAACGGGGCGTTCGTGGCGAGCGGCCTGCGCAACGCCGCCGACATCGCAGGCCACCTGGCCGCCGTCGTCGGCACCGTCGACGCCCCTCCGCCCCCGACGACCGCCGGCGATCCGGGGCGACGTCCCCCGGATCGCATCGAACGGGGGCTGCGGCTCGTTGCCGTCACCTTCCGCTACCGGGACCAGCAGGACCCGGCTCTCGGGCCCATCGACCTCGACCTGCCGGCCGGCACGGTCACCGCGCTCGTCGGGCCGAACGGGGCCGGCAAGACGACCCTGGTGAACCTGCTCCTCGGGTTGCGGGTGCCGACCACCGGCACCGTCCTCGTCGACGGGGTGAGCCTCCAGGACCTCGACCCGGGCTCCTGGTACGAGCGCACCGCGGTCGTGTGCCAGGACTTCGTCCGCTTCGAGCTGCCGGTGCGCCAGGGCGTGGGCGCCGGCGACCTCGGGCACCTCGACGACGACCACGCCATCGCCCACGCCCTCGCACGCGCCGACGCCCTGCAGCTCGTCGAGGGCCTGCCCGACGGCCTCGACACGGTCGTCGGGGCGCGCCTCGGCGGTCGCGAGCTGTCCGGAGGCCAGTGGCAGCGGATGGCGCTCGCCCGGGGCCTGATGCGCCCCGCGCCGCTCCTGCTGGTGCTGGACGAGCCCACCGTCTCGATGGACGCCATCTCCGAGCAGCGGCTGCTCGAGCGCTGCGTCGCCGACGCCCGCGCGCTCGCCGACGAGCGCGGCTCGGTCGTGGTGTTCGTGTCCCACCGCTACGCCACGGCCCGCCTGGCCGACCAGATCGTCATGGTCGACGGCGGTGCCGTCGCCGAACGCGGCACCCACGCGGAGCTGCTCGCCCTCGACGGGCGCTACGCCGAGGTCTATCGCCAGCAGGCCGCCGCGTACCGACGCTGAACCTTCCACCGATGACATCGCCGGTTCGCTACCGTCTACCGGTCATGGCCGAGAACTCCCAGACCTTCCGCACCGAGCTGGCCGCCGCCGGTGGCAACAACGTCGGCATCGTGGTGCCCGACGACGTCGTCGCTGCCTTCGAGCGGGGCAAGCGGGTGCCGGTCCTGGTCACCATCGACGGCGACCACCAGTACCGCAACACCATCGCCTCGATGGGCGGCCGCTTCCTGATCTCCTTCAACGCCGAGACCCGCAAGGCCACCGGCCGGGGCGCCGGCGACGAGGTCGAGGTCCGCCTCGACGTCGACGACGCGCCCCGGGTGGTCGAGGTGCCCGAGGAGCTGGCGGCGGCGCTGGCCACCGACCCGGCGGCGAAGGCGGCGTGGGAGAAGCTCAGCTACAGCCACCAACGGGCCCACGCCGAGTCGATCACCAAGGCCAAGGCGGCCGACACCCGCGAGCGTCGGGTCGCCAAGGTGCTCGAGGCGCTCGGGGGCTAGAGCAGCGCCGGCGCCAGGCGGCGCCACTCGTCGAGCGGGGCCTTCGTGGGCTCGGCGGGCAGGACCTGGATGCAGACGTGGTCGGCACCAGCCGCGTGGTGGGCGGCGACCCGCTCGGCGATGGCGGCCTCGTCACCCCAGGCCACGATGGCGTCGACGAGGGCGTCGGTGCCGCCGTCGGCGAGGTCGGCGTCGGTCCAGCCGAACCGCTTCAGGTTGTTGGTGTAGTTCGGCAGGGTGAGGTACATCGCCATGTGGGCCCGGGCGATCTCGCGGGCCTTGGTGGCGTCGGTCTCGAGCACCACCGCCTGCTCCGGGTAGAGCTTGGCGTCCGGGCCCATCTGCTCCCGGGCGAAGGCCGTGTGCTCGACCGGGATGAAGTACGGGTGGGCACCGTCGGTGCGCTCGGCGGCCAGCTTCAGCATCTTGGGGCCGAGGGCGGCGAGGGCCCGATGGGTGGGCGTCGTGGGAGGCGAGGCGGTGAACAGCCCGTTGTCCATGGCGTCGAGGTACTCGACCATCTTCGAGTACGGCCGGGAGTAGTCGTGGCCCCGGATGCCCTCGACCATCACCTGGTGGCTGACGCCCAGGCCGAGGAGGAACCGCTCGGGGAAGGCCTCGGTGACGGTGTTGAGCGCCGAGTTCGCGCAGAGCGCGTCGCGGGAGTAGATGCCGGCGATGCCGGTGGCCACCACGATGTGCTCGGTGCCCGACAGCAGCAGCGTGGAGCTCACGAACGACTCGCGGCCCACCATCTCCGGCAGCCAGATGGCGCCGTAGCCGAGCTCCTCGATCTCCGCCGCCACCTCCTTGGCCTGAGCCGAGGGCAACTGATCGAGCTGGTACTGCCACACGCCGACGCGTCCGAGATCCATGGGCGCCACCCTAGGCAGGAGCCGTGTCGCCCCGCTCCCCCGGCCCTACACTCGCCTCCGTGCTGCCGGCCCCGCCGTCCTCGGCCCCTGGAGAGGCTCCCCTCCCGTCGCCGCCGGGCGCGCCCGACGGGCGCCGGCCGCGGTCGCCCCGCTCGACCCGCACCACCTGGGCGCTCGTCGCCGCCGGCGCCGCGGGCTGCGCCTACATCGCCATCGCCGACCCCAACAAGGGCACGTCGTGGTACCCGCAGTGCCCGTTCAAGGCCATCACCG
Source organism: Acidimicrobiales bacterium (assembly GCA_965279255.1). Classification (GTDB taxonomy): domain Bacteria; phylum Actinomycetota; class Acidimicrobiia; order Acidimicrobiales; family Acidimicrobilacustridaceae; genus CAMFLJ01. Next base: position 908,932 of record OZ257146.1, on the reverse strand, counting down.
GGCTCGACTGCCCGGGCTGTGGCGTCACCCGCGCCCTTCACGCCCTGCTCACCGGGCACCCCGGCCGGGCCCTCGACCACAACGCCCTGGTGGCGGTGGCGGTGGTGATCGGGCTGGTGTGGTTCGGTGTGTCGAAGGTGCGCGAGCGCACCGGTCGACCTCCACTGAAGGTGAAGCACACCACCGCCTGGGCCATCGCCGCCGGCGTGGTGGTCGTGGCGTTCTGGGTGCTGCGGAACCTGTCGTGGGGCCCGTTCCACTGGCTGGGCTCGGGCGCCTCCGGCGCCTGACCCGAGCGTCCGCTCAGTCGATGCGGCGCAGCTCGTTCTTGTAGCGCCAGCACTTCTCGACGTAGGTGCCGGCGTCCTCGCGGATGCGGTCGAGCTTGCCGCCGCCGTCGCGCAGCTTGGCCGGCACGCCGAGCGCCATCATCCCCGTGGGGACCTCCATGCGGTCGGTGACCACGGCGTTGGAGCCGACCAGCGAGCCCGTGCGCACGATGGCGAAGTGCAGCACCACGGCGCCGTTGCCGACGAGTGAGCCGTCCTCGACCGTGCACCCCTCGAGGTGGACCATGTGGCCGATCACGCACTCGTCGCCGACGACCGTCGGGATCACAGGGATGCAGTGGATGACCGAGCCGTCCTGGATCGACGTGCGGGCCCCGATGCGGATGCCCCCGTTGTCGCCGCGGAGCACGGCACCGGGCCAGATCGAGGACTCGGGGCCGATCTCGACGTCGCCGATGACGACCGCATCGGGGTGGACGAAGGCGTCCGGGTGGATGCGGGGCTCGACATCGCCGAGCGCGTAGAGCGGCATGGCCGAGCTAGAAGGTGACGCGGCCGTAGCCGCCACGGAAGAACACGAGCGGGCCGCCCTCGTGCTTCACCTCGAGGTCGCTGACGATGCCGATCACGATGTCGTGGTCGCCGCCGTCGAGCACGGCGTGGATGTCGCAGTCGACGTAGGCGAGCACGCCCTCGATGATGGGCGAGCCGTTGCCCGAGCGACGCCAGCCGATCTCGGCGAACTTGTCGACGGCCTTCGACGCGAACACGCGGCTCACGTCCTCCTGGTCCTCGGCGAGGATGTTCACGCAGAACTTGCCGGCGGCCTGGATCTTCGGCCAGCTGCTCGAGGCCTTCGCCGGGCAGAACAGCACCTCGGGCGGATCGAGCGACAGCGACGCGAACGAACCGATGGCCATGCCCACCGGCTGGCCGTCGTTGATGGCGGTGATCACCGTGACGCCGGTGGGGAAATGCCCCAGCACCTGGCGGAACTTGGCGGTGTCGAAGGTCGGGGTCTGCTCGGGAAGTTCGCTCACGAGCGGTGGAGCTTAGGCCCGGCCGACGGCGGAGGCGGCCGGCACGTGGGCCGCCTCGCCACCCAGCGAGATGCGCATGCCCTCGGAGGCGGCCACGACCTTGTGCAGCCCACGACGGGAGCCCGACGACGCGGCGGCGAACTGCAGCAGGTCGATGGTGTCGTCGTCGTGCTCGGGGTCGTGGTGGAACAGCGCGAGGCGCTTGGCCCCCGCCTCGGCCGCCACGTGCACGGCGTACTCGATCGTGCAGTGGCCCCAGGTGGACTTCGCCGCGAACTCGGTCTCGGTGTACTGCGCGTCGTGGATGAGCAGGTCGACGTCGCGGCACAGCTCGAGCACGGCCGGGTCGATGTGGGTCGGGTCGGCGGGCTGCTGGTGGTCGCTCACGTAGGCGACCGCCACGCCGTTGCGCTCGACCCGGTAGCCGAAGGTGGTGTCGGTGTGGGGCACGTGAGCGGTGGTCACGGTGGCCCCGGCGATCTCGACGCGGGCACCCGGATCGAGGGTGCGGAAGCGGATCTCGCCGCCGAGCTCGTGGGCCCTGATGGGGAAGAACGGGGGCCGCATGAGCTGGTCGAAGGCCTCGGCGAAGCCCACGCCGTCGTGGGCCGGCCCGTAGACCTCGAGCTTCGAGCCGCCGCACAGCAGCGGCGGGCAGAAGGGCAGGCCCTGGACGTGGTCCCAGTGGAGGTGGGTCACGAGGGCGTGGGCCACGAGGGGCTGGTTCGACGGGCAGGCCTGGCCGAAGTAGCGCAGGCCCGTGCCGAGGTCGAACAGGATCGGTTCGTGGCCGGATTCGGTGAGAACGACACACGACGTGTTCCCGCCGTAGCGGGCCGTGCTGTCGCCGGCGCACGGGGTGGAACCCCGCACTCCGTAGAAGGTGACGTCCAACCGGCCTCCCCCGAGCCCTACGAGCGTGCCGTGAGCGTAGGCCATGGTTTCGCCCAGGTGAACCCCCAGTGACATGACTCACACAAGAACCTGTCAGGGGTACCGTCGGCGCCGTGCCGATCTCCACCACCACCATCGAGGCGGACGGGCTGCGGTTCGCCTGCCTGAGCGCCGGCGACACCGGCCCCCTGGCCCTGTGCCTGCACGGCTTCCCGGACACCGCCCACACCTGGCGCCACCTCCTGCCGGAGCTGGCCGACGCCGGGTACCGGGCCGTCGCCCCCTTCATGCGGGGGTACGCGCCCACCGCCATCCCCGACGACGGGATGTACCAGACCGGGGCCCTCGCCCACGACGCCGTGGCGCTCCACGAGGCGCTCGGCGGCGACGGCGACGCCGTGCTGATCGGCCACGACTGGGGCGCGCTCGCCGCCTACGGCGCCGCCTCGTTCGCCCCCGAGCGGTGGCGGCGGGTCGTCACCGCCGCGGTGCCGCCCCCCGGGTCGGCGCTGATGGCCGCCGGGATGATGAGCTACGACCAGCTCAAGCGCTCCTGGTACATGTTCTTCTTCCAGGTGGCGGGCTACTCCGACCACGTCGTCGGGCTCGACGGGCTCGAGTACATCCGCCGGCTCTGGGGCGACTGGTCACCCGGCTTCGACGCCACCGAGGACATGGAGCACCTGCGGGCCTCCATCGGCGAACCCGAGCACCTCGCCGCCGCCCTCGGCTACTACCGCGCCACGTGGGGCACCGGTCCGCGAGATCCCGGGCTCGATCCCGAGCAGGCGGCGTGCGGCCAGGCCCCGCCGCAGCCCACGCTCTACGTGCACGGGCGCGACGACGGCTGCATGGGCGTCGACCTGGCGGGCGACGCGGGCGACCTGCTCGCCCCCGGTTCGGAGGCCGTGGTGCTCGACGGCTGCGGGCACTTCCTGCAACTCGAACGACCCGACGAGTTCAACCGGCTGGTGCTCGACTTCCTGGCCCGCTGATCAGGGCAGGGTGAGGGCGCCGTCGGGGTCGACCGCGGCCAGGCCGTCGGCCACGAGGGTCGCGGCGGCGCGCGCCGACTCGGCGAGGGCGTCGGGGCGGTCAGCCCAGCCGCACGCCACCGGCCACTCCGCCGGCGCCACCGGGGCGCCGAGGCGCAGCACGTCGAGCAGGCGCGACCGGCCCTGGCGGAACGACCCCTCGAAGCGGCTCTGGCCCCGGCTCACCGCATGGGAGCCGGTGGCCGGGTCGGGCTCGGGTCGACCGGCGAGGGCCCAGGCACAGGTCCGGGCCACCGGGCACCGGTCGCAGGCCGGCGAGCGCTTGGCGCACACCGTGGCGCCGAGGTCGAGCATCGCCTGGTTCCAGGCCCAGCCCTCGTCCTCGGGCACCAACGAGTCGGCCCGCTCCTGGGCCTCCCTGGCCCCGAGCGAGCGCCCGACGGTGCGAGCCAGGATGCGGCCCACGTTGGTGTCGACGACGGCGACGTCGTGCTCGAAGGCGAAGGCCAGCACCGCCCGGGCCGTGTAGGGGCCGATGCCGGGCAGGGCCAGCAGGTCGGCGAGGTCGTCGGGAAAGCGCCCGCCGTGCTGGTCGACCACCGCGACCGCACAGCGGTGGAGGTTCACCGCTCGCCGGTTGTACCCGAGGCCCGCCCACTCCTCGACGACCGCGCCGGCGCCGGCCGACGCGCAGGCCGCGGGGGTGGGGAACCGTTCGAGGAAGCGGTGCCACCGGGGCTCGACCCGGGCCACCTGGGTCTGCTGGAGCATGAGCTCGCTGACCAGCACCGCCCACGGGTCACGGGTGCGCCGCCACGGCAGATCGCGCCGCTCGGCCTCCCACCACCCGAGCAGCTCGTAGCCGGGGCCCGCCGCCGTCACACGCGGTGGGCCCAGGCGACCCGGGTCGTGTACGGGAACGCGAAGTGGGCGCGCCCGACGAGCTCGGGATCGGTGGAGGCCAGGTGACGGACGCGGTCGAGCACCTCCTGGCGCTCGTCGTCCGGCAGCGACGCGACCACGCTCACCGACGCGGCCCGCGCGACGAGGAGCTCGGGGTCGCACGGCTGCTCCCACCGGCTCTCGAAGCGGCCGCCCACGGTGAAGGCACCGGAGCCCTCGGCCTCGGCCCGCGCCGCCCAGTCGGCCTCGTAGTACACGTCGTAGGGCCGGCCCCGACCGGTGTCGAGCAGGTCACCGAAGCGGCGCACCCACTCCACCTCGATGTCGCGCTCGTTCTGCACCACGAGCAGGGTGCCGCCGGGGCGCAGCACCCGTGCGATCTCGGCCAGCGCCGGCGCCACGTCGAACCAGTGGAAGGCCTGGGCGACAGTGACGGCGTCGACCGAGGCGTCGGGCAACGGGATCGACTCGGCGGTGCCGTCGAGGGCCGTGACGCCCGGGGTGGCCGCGACCAGCTCGGCCCGCATGGCGGCGACCGGCTCGACCGCCACGACCTCGGCACCCGAGGGCACCAGCAGCCGGGTGAGCTTGCCCGTGCCGGCGGCGAGGTCGAGCACCGTGCGGCCGGGACCGAGCCCGGCCCGCCCGACGATGCACGCCAGGGCGGCGGCCGGGTACGACGGGCGCGAGGCCTCGTAGGCCTGTGCACCCTGCTCGAAGCCGGTCGCCGCCGCGGCGGCGATGCGGTCGTCGGCCACCGGGACGGTCCTACTCGTCGGTGAAGACGTCGTCGCCGTAGGGCAGGCCGCGCTGGGGAGCGAACTCCCGCTTCCAGACCATCACCCGGCGCCGGAAGTAGCAGACCTCCTCGGAGCGCTGGTTGATGCCCTTGGTCTCGACGGTGACGATCCCCCGCTTGCCGTCGGAGGTCTCCTTCTTCTCGAGGACCTTGGTGACGGCGTAGATCGTGTCGCCGTGGAAGGTGGGCTTGGCGTGCTTCAGCGTCTCGACCTCGAGGTTGGCGATGGCGGCGCCACTCACGTCGGGCACGCTCATGCCGAGCACCAGCGAGTACACGAGGTTGCCGACCACCAGCGGCTTGCCCATCGGCGACTCGTTCTCCGCGAACCAGTTGTTGGTGTGGGTCGGGTGGTGGTTCATCGTGATCATGCAGAAGAGGTGGTCGTCGGCCTCGGTGATGGTCTTCCCGGGCCAGTGCCGGTAGACGTCACCGACCTCGAAGTCCTCGAAGTGGCGGCCGAAGGGGCGATCGATCACGGTCACGGCTCAACTCTCCTGCAGTCGTGTGGTGCGGCGGCCGCAGCCTACGGAGGGGTACTCCTACGAGCCAGCCGCCCATGCGGCGAGCGTCGCCGCGCCGGGGCCCTCGAGCTGGTCGGCGATGGCGGTGCGCCCGAGGATGGTGGTGGCCAGGGCGGCCGCCGGGCCGCCGGCCTCGGGGCCCTCCCCCGCGGACCAGCGCACGTCGGTGGCCACGAACCGGACCGCGGGCAGCGGACGGTCGACGAAGGCACCACGAGCCTTCTTCGACATGAGGAAGTCGAGGATCACCGGCCACTGGGCCGGGTCGGCCGGGGCCTCGATGCCGAGCGGGATGCAGATGTCCTGGGTGTGGACGTAGGTGTCGGTGAGGGGCGCGTGCCAGTCGTGGCCCGGAGGCGTGAAGTGGCTCTCGGCGTTGGCTCGGATGGCAGCCACCAGCTCGTCGGGCGTCGCCTGGGCCGCCCGCACGGCCAGGGCCACGTTGGCCTTGGAGAACCTGCCCCTGGCCTTCGCCATCTCCAGCACGACCAGGGGCATCGAGACCTCGAACGGCACGACGATGTGGCCGGCGACCTGGTGCACGGTCCACGCGTCGCAGAGGCTCTGGGTCTCCCACTGCTCCGGGGTGAGGCGGCTCAGCACCGTGGCCAGGGCCCGGCGCTGGGTGGCGATCGGAGCGAAGGGATCCATGCCCGGAGCTTGCCACGGCGACCCCTCCTCCGGGCCGGGTCGGTCGGCGACCGCCCTAGGGTTGAGGCGTTCCGAACGAGGGGGATCCATGGGGGACGTGATCATCCGCGGCGGCACCGTCGTCGACGGCACCGGCGCACCGGGCTTCACCGCCGACGTGCGGGTGCGCGACGGCCTGATCGCCGAGGTCGGGCCCGCCCTGGCGGTCGACGGCGAGCAGGAGATCGACGCCGGCGGGGCCTACGTGATCCCCGGGATCATCGACAACCACACCCACCTCGACGGCGCGATGTGGTGGGACGCCGACCTCGACCCGCTGCCCGCCTCGGGCAACACCTCGATGGTGTTCGGCAACTGCGGCAACTCCATCGCCCCCCTCGCCGGCGAGCAGCGCGACGAGATCGTCGACCTCCTCTGCTTCCTCGAGGACCTGCCGCTCGAGGCGTTCGAGCGGCTCGTGCCGTGGACCTGGGAGCGGTGGCCCGACTACATCGCCGCCCTCGAGGGCCGGCCCACCTCTGTGCACGCGGGCGGCTACGTCGGCCACCTCGCCCTGCGCACCTACGTGATGGGCCCCGCCGCCTGGGAGCGCGCCGCCACCCCCGACGAGGTGCAGCGCATGTGCGCCGTGCTCGACGAGGGGCTGGCCGTCGGCGCGCTCGGGCTGTCGCTCAACTTCTTCGACCGCGACCGCACCCTGCGCCTGGTGCCCGGGTTCTTCGCCGACGACGACGAGCTGCTCGCCCTGTTCCGCGTCGTGGCCCGCCACCGCCCGGCCACCGTGCAGTGCATCACCCGGTTCAACGACCGCGAGCACGACGTCGCCGACGCCGAGCGCATGGCCCGCCTCCTGAAGGCCGCCGGCGGCGTCCGCGGTCAGTGGCCCGGCATCCCCATGAACGTGCGCGACGCCGACCACCGCCCCGCCCTCTGGGACGCCCACCACCGCATCCAGGCCGACGGCGCCGACCTGTGGCCCGCCGTGGCGTTCAAGCCCCTCGCCCCGTTCTTCAGCTTCGAGCGCTCGATCGTCTTCCAGCGGGTGCCGGCGTGGAACGAGTGGGTCAACGGCCCGGCCGACACCAAGCTCGCCACCCTCGCCGACCCGGCCTGGCGCGACAGGGCCCGCACCGACTGGGACAACCGCACCCGCTCGTCGCTCTCCCGCCTCGACCGCCCGAACGAGATGATCCTCACCGAGTCCGAGACCGGCGTCGGCCCCGTGGGCATCTCGTTGGAGGAGTTCGCCACCCAGCGGGGGCTGCACGTCTCCGACGCACTCGCCGAGTGGGTGCTCGCCAACGGCGTCGCCTCCCTGATGGTCGGCGTGCCCGAGCAGCTCGACGAGGGCGACATCGTGCGGGCCCTGCGCGAGCCCCGGACCCTGCCGAACATCAACGACAGCGGCGCCCACCAGCAGCTGTTCGCCGCCGCCGGCGAGCACGTGTACCTGCTGTCGCACTACGTGCGTGACGCCGGGCTGATCAGCGTCGAGGAGGCGGTGCACTGCCTCACCGGCCGACCCGCCGAGTTCTTCGGCCTCCACGACCGGGGCGTCATCGCCCCGGGCAAGGTCGCCGACCTGGCCGTGTTCGCCCTCGACGAGATCACCCTCGGCCGAGAGACGAGGCGCGACGACGTCCCCTACGGCACGTGGCGCCTGGTGCGCGAGCCCGCCGGCTTCCGCGCCACCGTCGCCGCGGGCGTGCCGACCTGGCTCGACGGCGCCGCCACCGGCGCCCGACCGGGCACCGTGCTGCGGCCGACCTCCTGACCTGTTCGGTGGATGGGAACCGGTAGGTGACCCACGGGTAACCTTCCGGCCATGACTGCCCCGGACCTCACCGCCGCCGCCGCCGTGATCGGCGCCGCCCACGACGTCGTCGACGCCGCCACCCGGCGCCTCGCCGAGACCGGGGGTCCCGACGCCAACCAGGTCATCGCCTACGAGCTGGCCCACGCCGCCGCCACGGTCGAGACCGGTCGGGCGATGCTGGCCTACGGCGCCAAGGGCGAGGTCGAGGGCAAGATCACCTGCGCCTACATCGCCGACGCCATCGGCGAGCTGGTGCCCAAGCTGTTCGGCCGCGAGGCCGAGTGGGGCGTCGAGCCGGGCGTGCTCGACGGCACCCGCGAGTTCGTGACCGCCTACCGGGCTCCCGAGTTCCTGGCGTCGCTCGCCGACACCCCCGGGCCCCGCCACCTCGACAGCGACTTCGAGATGGTGCAGGACACGTTCCGCCGCTTCGCCGAGAACGAGATCGCCCCGGTCGCCGAGCACATCCACCGCGAGAACGCCGACATCCCCGAGGAGCTCATCAGCGGCCTCGCCGAGCTCGGCGGCTTCGGCCTCTCGGTGCCGGTCGAGTACGACGGCTACTCCGAGGGCGGCGAGAGTGAGTACATCGGCATGGTCGTCGCCACCGAGGAGCTGTCCAAGGCCTCACTCGGCGCCGGCGGCTCGCTCATCACCCGGCCCGAGATCCTCACCCGGGCACTGCTCGCCGGCGGCACCGAGGAGCAGAAGCAGCAGTGGCTGCCCAAGCTCGCCTCGGCCGAGGTCATGGCCGCGGTCGCCGTCACCGAGCCCGACTACGGCTCCGACGTGGCTGGCGTGAAGGTCACCGCGACCCCCACCGAGGGCGGGTGGCTCATCAACGGCGTGAAGACCTGGTGCACCTTCGGCGCCCGGGCCGACGTGCTGATGCTGCTGGCCCGCACCAACCCCGACAAGTCCCTCACCCACAAGGGCCTGTCGATGTTCGTGGTGCCCAAGCCCCGTGGCGAGGCCCACAGCTTCGCCTTCACCCAGGACGCCGGCGCCGACGGTGGCGCTCCCGGCGGCGGGAAGATGGAAGGTCGGGCGATCGACACCATCGGCTACCGCGGTATGCACTCCTACGAGGTCGCCCTCGAGAACTGGTTCGTGGCCGCCGAGAACCAGGTCGGCGGCGACGAGGGCATCGGCAGGGGCTTCTACTACCAGATGGCCGGCTTCGAGAACGGCCGGCTGCAGACCGCCGCCCGTGCCGTCGGCGTGATGCAGGCCGCCTACGAGGAGGCCCGCCAGTACTCCCTCGACCGGGTCGTGTTCGGCCAGCCGATCCACGAGTACCAGCTCACCCAGGCCAAGCTCGGCCGCATGGTCGTGCTGATCCAGGCCGGCCGCCAGTTCTCGTACGAGGTCGCCAAGCTCATGGCCGCCGGCCAGGGCCAGCTCGAGGCCTCGATGGTGAAGGCCTACGTCTGCAAGGCCGCCGAGTGGGTCACCCGTGAGGCCATGCAGATCCACGGCGGCATGGGCTACGCCGAGGAGTACAAGGTCAGCCGCTACTTCGTCGACGCCCGCGTGCTGTCGATCTTCGAGGGCGCCGACGAGACCCTGTGCCTGAAGGTCATCGCCCGCCGCATGCTCGACGCCGTCAAGTAGCTCCCGCGGTCGAGGGTGCCGCTCAGGCGGTGGCACCGACCCACGAGGGCGGGGTGCCCTCGCCGAAGGTGAACGAGTCCTCGATGCGGTAGAAGCCGTCGCTGGGTGCCACCAGCACCGCTGCGGTCGCCGCCACGTCGCCCGGGTGGAACATGCGGAACACCTGCCCGCCCTCGGCGCCGGTGGTCTCGACCGAGCACCACGTGTCGGCCGGGGTCATCGACGCGGGGTCGGCGGCGCACGGCCCGATGTAGCCGTCCGAGCCCTGGGGGATCGTCCAGGCCGCGAACAGGCGGCCCAACGACGCCGGGTCGTTGGCCGGCACCCGCACGGCCGGGCCGGCGCCGACGACCGTGGTGGTGGTCGACGAGGTCGACGTGCCACCGGTGATGGTGAGCGGCTCCTTCGACGAGGAGCACGCTGCGACCGACAGGGCCACCACCGCCGTGCCGGCCATCAGAGCGAGGTGCCGCGTTCGTGCCATCGTCGATCTCTCCTCACCGTCGGACTCGCCGATCCGACCCTACCGGCGCACCAGTGGCCGTCGGCCATCGGGGGCCACCGGCTCGGCGCGGACGGCCAGTCAGCCCAGGGCGGCGATGGCGTCGGCCACGGCGAGGATGCGCCGGGCGTTGTCGACGTGGAGGTTCTCGATCATCCGCCCGTTCACGGTGACGACGCCGCGGCCCTCGGCCTGAGCTTCCTCGAAGGCGGCGATGATCTCCTGCGACGAGGCGATCTCGTCCTCGCTCGGGGCGAACACGTCGTTGCACGGCTCGACCTGGCTGGGGTGGATGAGCGTCTTGCCGTCGAAGCCGAACTGTCGGCCCTGCACGCACTCGGCCCGGAAGCCCTCGTCGTCCTTGATGTCGTTGTAGACGCCGTCGAGGATCACCTTGTCGGCCAGGCGGGCGGCGGTGAGGCAGGCCTGGAGGCCGAACTGCAGGGGCGCCCGGCCGGGCACGTGCTCGGCGTGGAGCTCCTTGGCCAGGTCGTTGGTGCCCATGATCAGCACGGTCAGGCGGGCCGACGCGGTGGCGATCTTCTCGGCGTGGAGGATGGCGACCGGGGTCTCGAGCATCGCCCAGAGCTTCGTTCGGGCCGGAGCCCCGGCGGCCTCGAGGGCGTCGACCAGGCGGGCCACCTCGGCGGCGGAGTTCACCTTGGGCACGACGATGCCGTCGGGCCCGGCGGCCGCGGCGGCGGCCAGGTCGGCCTCGTGCCACTCGGTGCCGAGGCCGTTGATGCGGATGGTCAGCTCCTTGGCGCCGTACTCGCCGGACTGCACGGCGGCGCACACACGACCGCGGGCATCGGCCTTGGCGTCGGGGGCGACGGCGTCCTCGAGGTCGAGGATGAGGGCGTCAGCGGGGATGCCCTTGGCCTTCTCGAGGGCCCGCTCGTTGGCGCCGGGCATGTACAGCACCGACCGTCGCGGCCGCAGTGCGTCACTCATCGGGGGTCTCCAGTCGGGTCAGACCCGTTCTGGCATGCGTTCTGCACCCCAGGAGGTGCAGAACGCATGCCAGAACGAAGAAGGGAGGGGATCAGAAGCCGTAGGCGGCGGCGAGCTCGGGGTCGTCGGCGGCGAGGGCCTCGGCCAGCTCCACCATCACCCGGCACTGCTTCACCGACGCGTCGTCCTCCATCTTGCCGTCGAGCATGAGGGCACCGGTGCCGTCGCCCATGGCCTCGATCACGCGCCTGGCGTGGGCGACGTCGGCCGGGTCGGGGCTGAACACCCGCTTGGCGATGGCGATCTGCACGGGGTGGAGGCTCCAGGCGCCCACGCAGCCGAGCAGGAAGGCGTTGCGGAACTGGTCCTCGCAGGCCACGACGTCCTTGATGTCGCCGAAGGGGCCGTAGTACGGGAGGATCCCGTTGGCCACGCAGGCGTCGACCATGCGGGCGATCGTGTAGTGCCACAGATCCTGCTGGTAGATGGTGCGGGCACCCTCGATGTCGCCGTCGACGGGGTCCTGGCGCACCAGGTACCCGGGGTGGCCACCACCGACGCGGGTGGTCTTCATGCGGCGGTTGGCGGCGAGGTCGGCGGGGCCGAGCGAGAGGCCCTGCATGCGGGGGCTGGCGCCGCAGATCTCCTCGACGTTGGCCACGCCGCGGGCGGTCTCGAGGATGGCGTGCACGAGGATCGGGCGGGTGAGGCCGGCCTTGGCCTCGAGCTGGGCCAGGAGGCGGTCGACGTAGTGGATGTCCTCGGGGCCCTCGACCTTGGGGATCATGATGACGTCGAGCTGCTCGCCGACCTCGGTGACCGCGGTGGTGAGGTCATCGAGCCCCCACGGCGAGTCGAGCGAGTTCACGCGGGTCCAGAACTGGGTGCGGCCGAAGTCGACGGTCTTCCCGACGTTCACCAGGCCGGCGCGGGCGGCCTCCTTGTCGGTGGCGGGCACGCCGTCCTCGAGGTTGGCCAGCAGCACGTCGACCGTGGGGACGATGTCCGGCAGCTTGGCGACCATCTTCTCGTTCGACGGCGGGAAGAAGTGGATCATCCTCGACGGCTTGACCGGGATCTCCCGGAGCGGCTCGGGGGCGCCGACGGCGAGGGGCCGGAAGAAGTCCTTGGGGTTCCGCATGACCCAGAACGTACCCCTGGGTAATCGCGACGGGCGAACGCCTCGTCAGGTGCCGCCGAGCTCCTTCACCCGGAATCCACTGCGCTCCTGCAGCCGCAGCTCGGCCGCCAGGTCGAGCACCCGTCGGGCCGCGTCGGCCGGACCGACGCCGTCGGCGTGGATGTTCGACACCAGGTTGCGGTCGGCGTCGGTGTCACCGGTCCGGGGCCGGAAGGCCAGGTAGGCCGACAGGCTCTCGGCGGTGGCCAGGCCGGGGCGCTCCCCCACCAGCAGCACCACGACCTCGGGAGCGAGCGCGTCGCCGATGTCGTTGAGCACCCCGACCCGGCAGTGCCGCACGAAGAAGGGGCGGCCCACGGTCCAGCCGCGATCAGTGGCGCCGGCGAGGAGGAGGGGCAGCAGCTCGGGCACCTGGGTGTGCACGGCCCGGGCCGACAGCCCGTCACCAACGACGACCTGGAGGTCGACCGGCGCGGGGCACTCCTGCCGCAGGCGGTCGGCCTCGCCCGGCGCCAGGCGACGGCCGAGGTCGGGGCGGGCCAGGTGCTCGGCCGGCGTGGCGGCCTCGGTGCGGACCTCGAACAGACGGTGGCGCTCGACGAGCGGGGCCATGACGTCGTCGTCGAGGGCGATGGGCTCGTGCAGTGCGTCTCGGGCTGCGGCATGGTCGGCCCGCAGCTGGAGGCGGGTCGGGGTTCGGTACGCGGTGCCGGCGCGACCGAGCAGCACCCGGGCGGGCGTCACGACCGGCAGCTCGCTCGGGCTCGGCGCCGCCTGGCCCGACGGCTCGACCGCGCCGCCGCTCACGCCCCGAGCTCCTTGACCACCGCGGCCAGGAGAGGCAGCGACGCGGGGCCGTTGGCTGTGGCCTCGGTGAGGCGCCCGGCCCGCATGATGCCGGCGGCCTCCAGCCATGCCTCGAACTCCGGCGTCGGCCGCAGGCCCAGCAGCTCCCGTACGCCCGCCACGTCGTGGTAGCTGGTCGACTGGTAGTTGAGCATCACGTCGTCGGAGCCGGGCACGCCCATCACGAAGTTGCAGCCGGCGGTGCCGAGCAGCACGAGCAGCTGGTCGGTGGTGTCCTGATCGGCCTCGACGTGGTTCGTGTAGCAGACGTCGCAGCCCATCGGGAGGCCGAGCAGTTTGCCGACGAAGTGATCCTCGAGGCCGGCCCGGATGATCTGGCGGCCGTCGGCGAGGTACTCCGGCCCGATGAAGCCGACCACGGAGTTCACGAGGAACGGGTCGAAGACCCGGGCCACGCCGTAGGCCCTGGCCTCGCAGGTCAGCTGGTCGAGCCCGTGGTGGGCGCCCGCCGACAGCGCGCTGCCCTGGCCGGTCTCGAAGTACATGACCTGCTCGCCGACGAAGCCCTCACGCTCGCGGTGGTGGGCCAGGACGGCCTCCCGGCCCTCGGCGAGGGTGGCCAGCGAGACCCCGAAGCTGTCGTTGGTGGCGGTGGTGCCGCCGATGCTCTGGAAGAGCAGGTCGATCGGGGCGCCCCGGTCGAGGGCGGCCAGCTGGGTGGTGACGTGGGCGAGCACGCAGGTCTGGGTCGGCGCGCCGGAGCGGTCGACCAGGTCAGCGAGGCCGCGCTCGAGGCGCTCGACGACCTCGACCGAGTCGCCGGCGGGGTTCACCCCGATGACGGCGTCGCCGGCGCCGAACAGCAGGCCGTCGATCGCCGAGAGCAGCACGCCGCCGAGGTCGTCGGTGGGGTGGTTGGGCTGGACCCGGACGCCGAGCACGCCCGCCCCGCCCATCGTGTTGCGGCAGCGGGTCACCACCCGCAGGGGCGCCGCGGCCTGGATGAGGTCGCGTGCGCCCATGAGCTTGGCGACCGCGGCGGCCACCTCGGGGGTGATCGCCCGATGGAGGCCGGCCGACCACTCGGCGACGAACCCAGGCGAGAGCACGCGCTCGCGGAGCTCGCCGATGGTGAGCCCGGCGATGGCCGCCAGGCCGCCGCGGTCGAGGCCGTCGAGCACCAGTGCGGTGACGTCGTCGTCGACCAGCGGGGTGTCGACGACCTCGCCCACGGTGACCTCGGCCAGGGCCCACTGAGCGGCGACCCGCTCCCGCTCGGAGCGGGCCCCCACCCCGGCCAGCTCGTCGCCCGCCTTGGGGTCGCCCGCCCGTCCCATCAGCTCCCGCAGGTCGGCGAAGGTGAACACCTCGCCGCGCAGCGTGGAGCGGAAGGTCATGCGGCGGCGGCCGCCAGGTCGGCAGGCACCAGCTGCTCGGTGAGCAGCGTGGCGAATCGGGTCGGGTCGCCGGCGACGTAGGCCCGGCACAGCGGAAGGCCCTCGACGTAGCAGGAGATGTAGGCCCGCCAGGTCTCCGAGGTGAGGAACTCGACCGACTTGGTGGCCCGGGCGTGGGGCTGGAGCCCCCACCGCTCGAGGTAGGCGACGACGTCGTCGACCGGTGCGTCGTCGGCGTGCAGCAGCCAGGCGGCGTTGGCCCGCACCGCGTCGAGCGACTCGCTGGCGGTGCGCACTGCGGCCACGACCTCGGGGTCGTAGGCGATGCCCAGGGGCCGGAGGTGCTCGGCGACCACCTGCTCGGGGTGCTCGCCGGCGATGACCTCGAGGGCCAGGTCGGCCAGGCCCTCGGCGAGCAGGCACTGGGGTGTGCCGACCAGGAAGATGGTCTCCTCCTGCCAGCCGCGGTGCCGCACCAACCCGGCTTCCTTGCGGGAGTGCTCGGTGTGGTGCCCGGGGTAGGCCTCGTGGGCCACGAGGTGGGCGACGCTCGTGGAGAGCACGGGCAGGTCGGTGTTGATGGCCACCCGGCTGCGCAAGCCGCCCTCGTAGTAGTTGAAGCCCGACCACGGCTGGTCGTGGGCCAGCTCCCAGTGCACGTGCTCGCCCTCGGGCAGGCCGAACAGGCGCTGCGTGCGCTCGCGGAAGTCGTCGGCCAGCGAGCGCAGCACCGGCTCGAGCTTCTCGACCGGGATGGCCTGGGCCTCGCGCCAGGCGATGACGCGCTCACGGATGGCACCGCTGCCTGGCAGCGCCTCGTCGAGGCGGCGGTGGGCGGCGGCGAACGCCTCCTCGTCGCGGAAGGTGGGGCGCACGCCGTAGCACCACTCGACCTCGTCGGCGTAGCCGATCGGCTCGCCGGCCAGCTTCCGTGCGCTCGTGTGGAGGCCGACCACCTGGGCCCGCAGCCACCGCCGGCGGGAGGGATCGAGGGTGCCGGCGTCGACCCCGGCGTCGAGGTCGGCGATCAGGGTGGCGGCGTCGGCGGTCAGCTGCGCCGGTGCGATGACGGGCTCGGCGTCGACGAGGGCTGCCAGGGCCGCGGGCCCGTAGTACGCGTCGACGAAGCCGTCGACGCGGCGGCCGAGCCGGAGCCCGAGCTCGAGGTACCGGTCGACGATCGTGGAGCCCGCAGCGGCGTCGGCCATCCCCGGGCTCAGGTGATGTTGGCCTTGAGGAACGGCACGACCGAGGCCCAGGCGGCAGCCGAGGCGGCCGGGTCGTGGACCTCGGGCCGGGTGTCGTTGAAGAAGGCGTGGTCGGTGGAGGGATGGATGATGAACTCCGCCTCCTTGCCCTCGGCCCGCAGCCGGGACTCGAGCTCACCGACCATCGCCGGCGTGAACATCGAGTCGTTCTCGGCGAAGTGGCCGAGCACCGCGGCGTCGAGCTTCGACCAGTCGGGCTCGAGGTTGGGCCACGGCATCACGCCGTAGAAGGGGACACAGGCGCTCACCGCGTCGGGGCGGGCGCACGCGAGGGCGAGGGCGAGGCCGCCACCCATGCAGAAGCCGGTGACACCGACGTGCGAGGTGGTGACGGCGTCGCTGGCCAGGAGGAAGTCGACGGCGCCGCCCATGTCCTTCACGGCCTGGTCGACGTTGAGCGCCATCATGAGCTTGCCGGCCTCGTCGGGCTCGGAGTTCGAGACCGAGGTGCCGTGGTAGAGGTCGGGGGCGATGGCGACGAAGCCCTCGGCGGCGAAGCGGTCACAGACCTGCTCGATGTGGGGCACCAGGCCCCACCACTCCTGGATCACGACCAGGCCGGGACCGCTGCCCGACACCGGGGTGGCCA
This sequence comes from Acidimicrobiales bacterium, assembly GCA_965279255.1. GTDB lineage: Bacteria > Actinomycetota > Acidimicrobiia > Acidimicrobiales > Acidimicrobilacustridaceae > CAMFLJ01. The sequence continues at coordinate 892,748 of OZ257146.1, read as the reverse complement.
GATAGCCACCGGCTTCGTGGCCGTTGCTCGCGAACGTGACGAATTCACCCATGGGCCAACCCTACCGGCGCGCTCCCACCCCTTCCCGGCCGGCGCGGCCCCCGACCCTCTGGCTCAGTACGTCACGCCAGTCGTGACGTACTGAGCCAGAGGATGGATCGGGGCGAGTACCGTAAGCGCGCATGGCTTCTGACTCCCCTCTCGCCCGTCGTCGTCTCGGCCCCGGTGGGCCCGAGGTGTCGGCCCTCGGGCTCGGCACCATGGCCTTCTCCGCCCCGAGCGCCGACCCCGACGAGTGTGTGGCGATCGTCCACGCCGCCCTCGACCGTGGCATCGACCTCATCGACACGGCCGACGCCTACGGCGACGGTGCTGCCGAGGAGCTGGTGGGCCGGGCCCTGGCCGGGCGGCGGGACGAGGTCGTGCTGGCCACCAAGGTCGGCCTCCCGATGCAGACGCCGGTGGAGGGCAAGGGCCTGTCGGCGGCATGGATCGCCGCCGCCTGCGAGCAGAGCCTCCGCCGCCTCGGCACCGACCACATCGACCTCTACCAGCTGCACCGCCCCGACCCGTCCACCCCGATCGAGGAGACGGTCGAGGCCGTTGGCGCCTTGATCGAGCGCGGCCTCGTGCGGCACTGGGGCACCTCGGTGCTCACCGCCGGCATGCTCCACGACATCTGCACCGTGGCCGACGCCCTCGGCGTGCCCCGTCCGGTCGCCGACCAGCTCCCCTACTCGTTGCTGGTGCGTTCCCGCGAGGCCGAGGTCGTGGGTGCGCTCGACGAGCTCGACATGGCCGCCCTCGTCTGGAGCCCGCTCACCGGGGGCTGGCTGACCGGCAAGTACCGGCCGGGCCAGGCACCTCCGCCCGGCTCGCGCGGGTCGCGGGAGGGCACGTTCATCGACCCCACCGACGAGGCCAAGCTGGCTGCCGTCGGGGCGCTCACCGCCATCGCCGACGAGCACGGTGTGTCGATCACCGCTCTCGCCCTCGCCAAGGCCGGCGCCACGCCGACCGTGGCGTCGGTGCTGCTCGGACCGCGGACCCTCGACCAGCTCACCCAGCTGCTCGACGCCGCCGCCGAGGTCGTGCCGGCCTCAGCCCTCGCCGCCACCGATGCCGTGGTGGCCCCGGGCACGAGCGTCGACCCCCGCAACGACGCGTGGCCCGACCCGGCCGCCTTCACCCACCGAACAGGCGCCTGACCTCAGTCCGGAACCGCTCGATGTCGACCTCGAGGCCCAGCTCCCACGGGGAGAAGCCGTCGGTGACGGGCTGGGCCGAGCCCGAGCCGGCGCGCTCGAAGAACGGCACCCGACGGTCGACCACGACGACGCCCCATGCCGGCCCGGGCGTGTCCTGCACGGCCACCGGGAGCACCGGACCGTGCACCAGCCCGGGGATGACCGCGGCCATGACCGCCAGCAGGTCGTGCTGGGGGCACTCCCCCGGTTCGCAGAAAGTGCCGCCGAAGCGCCGGTAGAACGCCAGGGGCTCGGCCAGGTCGCGGGCTGCACGCGTGCGGCCCTCCTCGGCCAGGGCGAACTCGGCGTCGGTGAACGTGCCGACGTGGGTGACGTCGAGGCCCACCATCAGCGGCGGGCGCGCCCAGCCGGCGTGGACCACCACCGCGGCGGCCGCGGGGTCGTGGGCGATGTTGGCCTCGGCGCCGGGCTTGGCGTTGCCGGGCATCGACACCGAGCCACCCATGATCACCAGCCGGTCGATGCGCCCGGCCCACGCGGGGTCGGCGGTGACGCGGTGGGCGATGTTGGTGAGCGGCCCGATGGTGACGAGGGTGAGCGGCTCCGGCGACTCGGCGACCAGACGGGCGAGCAGCTCGTCGGCGGTGTCGGCGACGGGACCGTGCCCGGCCGGCGGGCGGCCCGTCTCGCCGATCCCGTCGGTGCCGTGGATGAAGTCGGCCGGGCGCATCTCCGGGGCCTCGGCGAAGGCCTCGTCGGCGCCCACCGCCACCGGGATGTCGGCCCGACCGGCGGCCTCGAGGATGCGGCACACGTTGGCCGCGGCGGTGACCGAGTCGATGTTGCCGTGCACCGTGGTGACGCCGACCAGGTCGACGTCGGGCGACTCGAGCGCCCACCACAGCGCCGACGCGTCGTCGATGCCCCCGTCGGTGTCGATGATCATCCGCACGGGTGCCATCAGCGGGCCCTCACAGGACGTTGCCCTTGAACAGCTCGGGTGCCACCGGGCAGTCGGTGCGTCGGACGGCGTCGGAGGGGGCGAGCGGCCCGGTGGGGCCGACCACCTTGTCGACGAGGTCGAGGGGGACCGCTTCGTCGTCGCCGTCCCACGCCTCGTCGAGGAGCACGTGCTCGCGGACCGGCCGCCACATGCGCTCGGGCAGGAGGCGCCCCACCCCGGCGACCAGCCAGACCGGCGTGCCGTCGTGGCGGGCGACCGCGGCCGCGGCCCGCGATCCGCTGACAGCGAGGAACTCGGAGGGCGAGACGGCGCCCGCCTCGAGGATGACGAGATCGGCCTCGGCCGCCGCGGCACCGAGACCGGCGAGCGGCACGTCGATGGCGTCGACATCGGCCTGCACGAGGCGTTGCACCAGCCCCGACCCCTCGTGGTGCACGTCGACCACCAGCACCTCGACGTCGCCCCGGCGGGGCAGCGCCTCGGTGGCGAACTCGGGCCAGCCGAGCACCAGCACGGTGGCGTCGTCGGGCAGGGCGTGCGAGAGCTCGCCGTGGGTGCGGTCGCCCTCGAGCTCGTCGAGGGCGCTGCGGATCTCGGCGCGCGGGTCGCCGGCGGTGAGCACCCGGGCGCAGAGCCACACCAGCGGCGCCGAGCCGGGCTGGCGCGACACGAGGCGGCGGCAGGCGGTGACCAGGCCCTGCGGGTCGTCGGTGAACGACGCCAGGGCCCGGGCGGCCTCGCCCACCACCATGGACTGGGGGTAGCCGGTGGCCCGGGCCACGTAGCGGAGTCGCTCGATCGGGTGCATCACCGCAGGACCCTACCGAGGTGGGGCCGGTCAGCCGGCCGTCAGGTGGCGGTTACAGGCCGGGCTTGAAGATCATGAGGTAGAGCATCACCAGCAGGATCAGGTGGGTGACCCCGGTGGAGGCCATCACCCGGCCTCGGGCGGCGGCGTCGCCGGCCGCCAGCGCCTTGAAGGCGGGACGGGCGACGAAGAAGAGCACGGCCAGCTGCACGAGCCACAGGATGATGGCGACCGAGAGCCAGGTCTGCGACATCTTGTAGAGGGCCTCGCCGCCACCCTCGGGCTTGCTCATGCCGGCCAGGCCGAAGCCCACGATGCCGGCGATGGCCACGAACGGCAGCGAGAGCCGCAGCACGGCCAGGCCCAGCGCGTCGGCGGCGTTCTTGTCGGTGGGCCCGGCGACGCGGAAGAGGATCGGCGTGAGCCAGGCCGGAGCGAACGCGATCACGACGGCGAGGATGTGCACCAGCAGCATGACCTTGTAGCCGGTCGATCCGATTGCGGCGAGGACAGGGGTGGTCACGCGTGCTCCTGAGGGTCGCGGGCGTCGAGCCCGTGGTGTGCTTCGGTGAAGCTAGCCGCGCTACGTTTCCGAACCGTGATCACCGACGTGCCGGCCGACGTGCAGCTCACCCCCCTGAAGGGCTCGCCCCGCACGATCGCAGAGTGGACCACCACGTTCCACCTCGCCATCGTGGCGCTCGACCCCTACACCCTCGAGAGCTCCTGGATCCTCGAGACCGCGGCGAAGGTGCTGCGGCACTACTCCCAGGCCGACGTGCGCATCGCCTTCCTGGTGACCTGCAGCGTCCCCGAGGCCGTGACCTTCATGGGCCCCCTCGGCGAGGAGTTCCTGGTGTTCGCCGACGAGGACCGCTCGGCCGTCAAGGCCTTCGGCGTCGAGACCCTTCCGGCGTTCGTGCACGTCAACCAGCACCACCAGGTCGAGGTGTCGGCCGAGGGCTGGGACCCTGCCGCCTGGCGCCTGGTCGCCGAGAACCTCTCGGACCGGATGGACTGGTCGGTGCCGCTCCTGCCGGCCAACGGCGACCCGACGCCGTTCCACGGCACCCCCGTCGCCGGCTGACTCAGCGGCGCACGCCGCCCTTGGTCATCCCGAGCACGTCGAGGGCCCGGTCGAGCTCGTCGGGCTCCATCAGCCCCTCGTCGAGCACCAGGTCGCGGATGCTGCGCCCGGTGCGCACCGAGGTCTTCACCAGCTCGGCCGCCTTCTCGTACCCGATGTAGGGGTTGAGCGACGTGCCGAGCGACGGCGACGACTCGGCGTAGGCCAGGCAGCGCTCCTCGTCGGCCTCGATGCCGTCGACGCACCGGTCGGCGAACAGCCGGCACACGTTGGCCAGCAGGCCGATCGACTCCAGCACGTTGCGCGCCATCATCGGCACGTGCACGTTCAGCTCGAAGTTGCCCTGGCTGCCACCGAAGGCCACGGCCGCGTCGTTGCCGATCACCTGGGCGGCGACCTGGGTGACAGCCTCGCAGAGCACCGGGTTCACCTTGCCCGGCATGATCGACGAGCCGGGCTGGAGGTCGGGAAGGCGGATCTCGGCCAGCCCGGTGCGCGGCCCTGACGCCATCCAGCGCAGGTCGTTGGCGATCTTGGTGAGCGCCACCGCGAGCCCCCGCAGCTCGCCCGACGCCTCGACCAGGCCGTCGCGCGCGCCCTGGGCGGCGAAGTGGTCGGGAGCCTCGCTGAGGGGCAGTCCCGTGCGCTCGACGAGCAACGCGATCACCCGGGGGGCGAACGTGCGGGGGGCGTTGATGCCGGTGCCCACGGCCGTGCCGCCGAGGGGCAGCTGGCCGACGCGGGGCAGCATGTGGTCGAGGCGCTCGACCGAAGCGGCGAGCTGCGCGGCGTAGCCCCCCATCTCCTGGCCGAGGGTGACCGGCGTGGCGTCCATCAGGTGGGTGCGGCCCGACTTCACGACGGCGCGGAACTCGCGGGCCTTGCGGGCGAAGGCGGTGCGGAGGTGCTCGACCGCCGGCACCAGCTCGAGCGCCACCGACTCCACGACGGCCAGGTGCACGGCCGAGGGGAACACGTCGTTGGAGCTCTGCGAGGCGTTGACGTGGTCGTTCGGGTGCACCGAGCCCGGCTCACCGAGGCGCTCGGACGCGAGGGTGGCGATGACCTCGTTGGCGTTCATGTTCGACGACGTCCCCGAGCCGGTCTGGAACACGTCGACCGGGAACTCCGAGTCCCAGACGCCCTCGGCGACCTCCTCGGCCGCCGCGCTGATCGCCGTCGCCACCCGCCGGTCGACGCCGACGTCGCGCAGAGAGGCGTTCACCTCCGCCGCCGCCCCCTTGATCACCGCCAACGAGCGGACGAGGCGACGGTCGATCGGGATGCCGGAGATCGGGAAGTTCTCGACCGCCCGTTGGGTCTGGGCGCCGTACTTCGCCGTCGCCGGCACGAGCACCTCCCCCATCGAGTCGCGCTCGGTGCGCATCGGCGGTCGGGACGGCATCAGCTCGGCCTCGCTCATGCGCGCAACCTACCCACGCCATCCGCCGAACGCGCCGGGGCGGCAGCCCCAGAGAGCTATGAGGTGAGCCAGACCTGGGCGAGCGAGAGCGTCGTGGCCTCCTGGACCAGCGACGACGGGCCCGAGCCCGCGGCCCACGAGGTCATGTCCTTCACCTTCGGCGAGACCACCGCGACGCTGCGGACCTGCACCAGGAAGAGGTAGGGGTCGTCGACCGACAGCTGCTCCTGGACGATGCGGTAGTCGTCGACCTGGCGGGAGACGTCGACGGTCTGGCGGGCATCGGCGAAGGCCTTGGTGACCACCGGGTTCACGTACCTCGTGATGTTGGTGTTGATCGCCGGCTGCTCGGCCGGGATGCCCCGGAACAGGGGCTCGTAGAGGTCGGGGTGGGGGTCGGAGAAGCCCACCGACAACGCCGCCTGGTACTGCCCGAGGAGGGTGGACGCCACCAGGGTGGGCTCGTCGACCGGCTCGAGCTGGAGGTCGATCCCCGCCTGGGCCAGCTGCACCCGCCACAGAGAGGCGACGTGGGCGAGCGTGGGGTCGTTCGGCACCAGCAGCTTGAACGAGAGCGGCTGCCCGGTCTCCTCGGCGTACTCCTCGGCCTGCTTGCGGGCCCGCTCGACGTCGCGGGCCGGAGCCGTGTGGTCGCTGAACCAGGGCGAGGCGTCGCTGAGCATGCCGCGGGCGATGGTGCCCTGGCCGTCGAACACCGTCTCGAGGATGGCCTCGCGATCGGTGGCGAGGCCCACGGCCCGACGGGCGGTGATGTGATCGAACGGCGGCCGGCCCGTCTCGAACGCGAGGTTGACCTTCGGCCGCTCGCCGTTGCGGTCGTCGACCACCACGACGCCGGACTTGTCACCGAGGTCGTCGAGGCGGCTCAGTTGCCGGGGCTCGTCGACGGCGACCATGTCGACCGTGCCGGCGATGACGGCGTCGACACGGTCCGAGGCCTCCGGGACCGTGACGAAGCGCACCGCGTCGAGGTGGGGCAGCCCCGCCTTCCAGTAGGTGGGGTTCTTCACCAGGGTGAGCGAACCGTCGAGGGCCACGCCGCCATAGGCGAAGGGGCCGGTGCCCATCGGGGTCGCGGAGGCGCCGGTGAGCACCGAGGGGGCGGCGATGTAGCCCACCTGGGTGGTGAGCACCTCGGGGAAGGTCGACCACGGGGTGGCCATGGTGACCACGACCGTGGTCGCGCTGGCGGCCTGGACCGACGCGACCGGCGCCATGAGGGCGGCCGCCGAGGGTGCGGTGCGCTGGGCCTCGAGGTTGGCGGCCACGGCGGGCCCGTCGAGCGGGGTGCCGTCGTGGAAGGTCACCCCGGGCCGCACGGTGATGGTCCAGACGGTGAAGTCGGCGTTCGGGGTGATGGCCGATGCGAGGTCGGGGGCGGGGACGTCGTCGACGTCGCGGGTGACGAGGCGGTCGTAGACGGCCCGGGCCGCCTGGAGTTCGGCCGCGTTCCACGCCGTGCCCGCCGGTGACCACTGGGCCAACGCCGTGGGCACCCCGATGTCGAGGGTGCCGCCGTCACGCGGGCCGGTCGATGCCGGCGCCGGGTCGGGTTGGGGCTCGCCGGACCCGGGATCGGCCGTGCCCGACGAGCTTGAGCAGGCGGCGAGGAGCACCAGCAGCAGGGCCACCGCCCCGGCGAGCGCCGCGCGCGGTCGACGGGACGAGACGGAGGGGGACGGCACGTCGGACGACTGTACGCGCCCCCGCCCCGGCGACAGGCGCGCCCGAGCGGTGGGAGGATCGACCCGTGAGCTCCCCTCTGAAGGTCAGGATCGGCATCGGCCTCGGGACGACGACGTCAGCAGGGACCGCCGACGCCTTCGCCACCGTCATCGACCGCTGCGAGGAGCTGGGCTTCGACTCGCTGTGGGTGTCGGAGCGCATCGGCGCACCCACGCCCGATCCGCTGGTGGCCCTCGCTGTCGCCGCGGGGCGCACCGAGCGGATGAAGCTCGGCACGTCGGTGCTCGTCCTCCCCGGCCGCAATCCGGTGATCCTGGCGAAGGAGATGGCCAGCCTCGACGTGCTGAGCGGCGGCCGGTTCCTCCCTGGCGTCGGCCTCGGCATCGCCGACCCGCCCGAGCAGCGCGCCTTCGGGGTCGAGCGCAAGGAGCGGGGCCGTCGCCACGACGAGGCCCTCGACCTGATGCGGAAGTGCTGGACCGGCGAGACGATCTCGCACCACGGCGAGTTCTACGCTGTCGACGACGTGCAGGTGCTCCCCGTGCCGGCGCAGGACCCGCTGTCGGTGTGGCTCGGTGGCGCGGCACCGGCCGAGCTGCGTCGCGTCGGCCGGGTGGGCGACGGCTGGCTGCCGTCGTTCTGCTCCCCCGCCGACGTCGCCGACGGCATCCCCCTCATCGAGGCCTCGGCCGCCGAGCACGGCCGCACCATGGACCCCCAGCACTACGGGGCGCTGGTGCCGTACTGCGACGGCGAGATCCCCGAGCGGCTCGTGGAGCTCGTGCACCGCCGCAGCCCGGGCAGCGACCCGCGATCGGTCATCCCGACCCGCGCCGGGCTGCCCGCGCTGCTGCGCGAGTTCGTCGACGCCGGTGCGTCGAAGTTCGTGATCACGCCGTTCGCCGGCGACGCCGACCCCGACGCAGAGCTCGGCGCGCTGGCCGACGAGCTGCTGCCGCTGACGACCTAGGGCCGGACCTACTCGGCCGGGTCGACGACCGCTTCCATCAGCTCGACCCGGGTGCCGTCGGGATCGGCGAGGAAGAGCAGGTGCATGGCGCCGCCCGGGAAGGGGATGGCGGTGCGGGTCTCCTCGATCACCGTGCCGCCGAGAGCTACCAGGTGGGCTTCCACCGCCGGCAGGTCGACCACGTTGAACGACAGGTGGGTGAGGCCGAGCTGGCCCCGCGACGACGAGGGCGTGCCGAACGGCTCGGGCGAGGCCCAGCCGAGCAGCTCGATCTTCATGCCGTCCTTCTGGATCATCTGCGACGTGAGCACGACGCCCTTCTCGACCTCGAGCGTGTGGGCGACCTCGTCGCCGACCGCGAAGACGTCGGACATCTCGAAGCCGAGCCCGTCGACGTAGAAGCGCAGCGAGGCGTCGAGGTCGGAGACGCAGAGACCGATGTGGGACACAGAGACGTTGGCCATGGCGCCATGTTGACCGACGCGGAGGGCTCGTGCTGCCGCCTCGCCTCGGTCGGGCTAGATGTTGTGCCCTGCCAGGTTGGTGACGCGACTGGCGGGCGGTCCGCCGATGGCGGTGTGGTGTCGGTGATGGTTGTAGCGGTGCATGAACCGGTCAAGGGCTCGTGCGCGGCTGGCCTCTGATTTCCAGAGGCGGGCGTAGGCCCATTCGTCGGCCAGGGTGCGGTTGAACCGTTCGACCTTGCCGTTGGTGGCGGGCGAGTAGGGCTTGGTGCGGGTGTGTTTGATCCCGAGCTCGGCGCATCGGTCACGCCAGTCGAAGCTGCGATAGCCGTTGCCGTTGTCGGTCAGGATTCGTTCGATCGTGATGCCGTGGCTGGCGAACCAGGCGACGGCACGGTTTAGGAAACCGACGCAGTTGGCGGTGTTCTCGACCCCAGCGAACTCTGAGTAGGCGAGCCTCGAGTACGCGTCGATCGCGGTGTGGATGTGGGTGTAGCCAGATCCTCGCCGTCGCCGGGTCTCGATGCTGCGCCCGAGCTTCTTGTGTCCGCCGCCGTCAGGGACGCGGGCCAGCTTCTTCACGTCGATGTGGACCAGCTCGCCGCAACGAGTGGTCTTGATGCGACGGATCACCCGGCCTGTCGGGCGGTCCATCCAGTTCAGCCGGTTCACGCCGTGACGGACCAGGACCCGATGCACCGTCGAGGCGGGAACCCCGACGATGCCGGCGAGGCGGGCCGGGCCGAGCTTGCGGGACTGGCGCAACGCCACGATGCGGCGCTCGATCCGCGCTGGGGTCTGATGGGGGCACGACAACGGTCGACTGGAACGGTCCCGGAGACCGTCGATGCCTTCGTCGCGATAGCGGCGCCACCACTTGTGGGCGCACTGGCGCGAGATGTTCATCGACTCGGCCGCTGCCGCGACCGTCCAACCGGACTCGATGCGATGGCACAGCCGGAGCCGGCCTTCGGGCGTGAGCGGAGCGTTAGCGTGCACTCGGCCTCCTGGGTTCGTGTTTTGCCTCGACAGCTCCACACTGACCCAGGGGGCCACCTACTCAGCGCGTGTCAACAACGTCCCAGGGCACAACACCTAGATCGCCCGCATCCGGTTGTTGCGGGCGTTGTGCTCGACCTCGGCCAGCCCCAGGACCTCGAGCACTGGTGGGACGTAGTTGCCGAACCGGCCCCGCAGTCCCTTCTTCAGGCCGTACCAGCCCCCGACCGGGTTGCTGTCGGAGCGACCCCACGCCTCGACGGTGCCGTCCTTGGCCGGCTTCTGCTCGTCGGCGTTGCCGAGCGCCACCCAGTCGCCCTGTTCGGTGAGCCAGGCGTGGAGGTCCTCGATGCACCGCAGCTGGTAGCGCACCTGGGTCTTCCCGACCTGCACCACGAGAGCGGGGGGGTCGGCCTCGGGGTCGCGGTAGGCCTCGAACTCCGACGAGCCCGGAGGCGTCGTGAGGATCCAGGGATCCTCGGCCGTGCCTGATCCGGTGGCTGCGGTCATGTCGTCTCCCCCGATCGCGTTCCACCAGTGTGCCGAGAACGGCCGACGCGTGCCCCGGATCCGGGCGGTGGGCCGACCACCTCGGACCCGATCCCGCTCGGGATGCGCCGGGCGGTCCGGCCCCGGTACGTTTCCCTCGTGACGATCGCCGAAGAGACCACCTCCACCGACACCCCCGAGCAGGCCGAGTTCCGGGCCGAGGTGAGGGCCTTCCTTGCCGCCAACGCCGAGCTCCGTGGTGACGCCAGCCCGTGGGAGCTGAACGTCCACACCAGCGAGGACGAGGCCCGTGAGGCCTTCCAGAAGGGGTGCCGCTGGCAGCGCACCCTCTTCGACAACAAGCTGGCGGGCCTCACCTACCCGGTGGAGTACGGCGGCCGCGGCGGCCAGCCGTGGATGGAGTCGATCTACCGCGAAGAGGCTGCCCCGTACGACGTCAACGTCGGCTTCATCTCGGCCACCATGGCGATGCTCCTGCCGACGCTGATGAAGCACGCCAGCGACGAGCAGAAGGCGTTCTACATCCCGAAGATGCTCTCGGCCGAGATCACGGTGGCCCAGCTGTTCAGCGAGCCGGGCGCCGGGTCCGACCTCGCCGGCCTGGCCTGCAAGGCCATCCGCGACGGCGACGAGTTCGTGGTCACCGGCCAGAAGGTCTGGAACTCAGCGGCGCAGTTCTGCAACTGGGGCATGCTGCTCATGCGCAGCAACCCCGACGTCCCCAAGCACCAGGGCATCACGTTCATCATGGTGCCGATGGACAGCCCGGGCGTCGAGGTCCGGCCGCTGGTGCAGCCCACGGGCGCCTCGCACTTCAACGAGGTCTTCCTCACCGAGGTTCGCATCCCCGTCGCCAACGTCATCGGCGACATCGACGCCGGCTGGGGCCCCGCCCGCACCGTCATGTCGAACGAGTCGGCCTTCATCGGTGGCGGCGGCAGCACGATGTCGTTCTTCGACAAGCTCCTGCTGCTGGCCCAGGAGTTCGAGCTCACCGATGACCCGCTCATCCGCCAGGAGCTGGCCATCACCTACACCCGCGAGAAGGTGCTCGGCTACGTCAGCGACCGCATCATGACGGCCGTCCGTGCCCGCCAGGTGCCGCCCGTCGACCCGTCGATCCTGAAGCTGTACATCGCCGAGAGCCGGGTGCAGACCGGCAACCTCGGCGTGCGCATCGGCGGGGCCGCGGCCACCGCCGGCGAGGCTCCGGAGACCTTCTGGATGCAGCACGAGCTGCTCAACCGCTACGGCATCTCCATCGGCGGCGGCACCAACGAGGTGCAGCGCAACAACCTGGCCGAGCGCGCCCTGGGCCTGCCCAAGGAGCCGGGCTACGACAAGACCATGGCGTGGAAGGACATCCTCCGCAGCTAGGTCCTCGGGGTCGAGGTCCTCGACCCCGCACGCACATCCGGCACCCACCTATCGTTCCCGGCGTCCACACGCGAACGATCGGATCCCCATGCGCCACAAGCCGTCCCTCGCCAAGGGGCTCCTCATCGCCTTCGGCTACCTGGTCGTCGTCTTCGCGGTCTGGGTCGCCGTCGGCCTGAAGTACGACGAGATCGGCGACACCGTCGACAACGTGCGCAAGGGCATCACACTCTCGATGGCTCTCGGCGCCGTGTACGTCGTCGTGGTCACCTCGCTGCTCGGCTGGTGGAAGCCGGCGCTGCGTGAGCCGCGCCGGGCGGACCACCACAAGTGGATGTGGATCATCCCCATCGCCCTCGGCCTCGGGGTGGTGGCCAACCTGGCCAGCACCAAGTGGGGCGAGATCGACCAGGTCGGCCCCTACGTGATGTGGCTCGCCATCGGCTGCGTCGGCGTCGGCTTCAACGAGGAGATGATCACCCGCGGCCTGCTCATCGTCGGTGCGCGAGGCACGCTCCACGAGGGCTGGGTGTGGTTCGTGAGCTCGCTCTGCTTCGGCCTCCTGCACGTGCCCAACGCCTTCTTCGGCCAGAGCGTGCGCACGACCGTGCAGCAGGTGTTCTTCGCCTTCGGCGTCGGCACCGCCTACTACGTCACCCGCCGCATCACCGGAGCCTTGCTCGTCACAATGGTCCTCCACGGGACCTGGGACTTCTCGGTCTTCATCCAGGGCCACTCGGTCGACCTCCTCAGCGACAAGCCGGTGGCGATCGGCGGGATCCTGATGACCCCGGTGATCGTGCTCTCGCTCATCTCCGTCTGGCGCCTGCACCACGACGTCGGCGACGTCGTCGAGCCCGGCGCCGACCAACTGGCGGCGTTCGACACCGCTGCCTGACCAAGGCCCGGCCCGGCGGAGAGAGGCCCGTCGGTCGTCCGGCCGGTCGGCCATCATGTCCGCCACTGTGCGCCCGCTCCGCCGCTCGCTCTCCACCACGAGAGCGCTCGCCCTCCTCGTCCTGCTGGTCGTCGCCGTGCCGACCGTGGCCGGCGTCGCCCTGGCGCGCCCGGCCGGTGCCGAGGCGGCCGGCGGGGGCGACCCGGCCCTCGAGCTGGCCGAACGCTATGCCCCGATCGTCGCCATCCGGAAGCCGGACACCCTGTGCGGCGAGGGCGAGCCCTACGCCCCGGCGGCGGTCGAGTCGGTGCTCGGGCGCGACGACGTGTCGCTCATCGGGCCCGACGGCCAGATCGTCACCACGGCACCGACCGCCGCCGACCTGTTCGGCCGGGGCGAGGGCTACCACCTCGACCTCCCGGGCAACCCGCTCGACCCCGGGTGCACCTACGCCCGGTGGTGGGCCGACATGGCCGCCGACCACCCACCGACCGTCTACGCCCGGGTCGTCGAGGACCCCGATCGTCCGGACACGGTCGTCGTGCAGTACTGGCTCTGGTGGATCTTCAACGACTGGAACGACAAGCACGAGGGCGACTGGGAGATGGTCCAGGTCGTCTTCGACGCCGACTCCGCCGAGCAGGCCCTCACCGTCGCTCCCCGCCAGGTCGTGTTCGCCCAGCACGAGGGCGCCCACTACGTCGAGTGGGACGACGAGGAGGACCTCGTGCGCGACGGCGACCGGGTGGTCACCCATCCGGGGGCGGGCTCCCACGCCGACTACCCGTCGTCGAACCTGTGGTTCGGCAAGAGCGCCAGCACCGGCTTCGGCTGCGACGACTCGCGGGCGGCCTCGACCCGGCTCGACCCGCAGGTCGTGCTCCTCCCCTCCTCCACCGACGAGGTCACCGGCGCCGACGACCCGTTCGCCTGGCTCACCTTCACCGGTCGTTGGGGGCAGAAGGAGCCGTCGTTCAACAACGGGCCACAGGGCCCCGCCACCAAGCGGGCCTGGGCGGCGCCGACCGAATGGGTGGACGAGGTCGGCCGCCCCTCGGCGGTGTCGATCCCGCCCCTCGGCACCAGGGTGACCGACTTCTTCTGCTCCGCCACGCGGGAGGCCTCGTTGCTGTTCGTGAAGGCCCTCGACGCACCCGTTGCCGTGGCCCTCGCCGCCCTCGTGCTCGCCGCTGCCGTCGTGGCGATGTTCGCCCTCACCCACTGGCGGCCGAGCACCACCACGCCGGTGCGCGTCGAGCGCCGGGCCGGCCAGCTGCTCACCTCGGCCGTCCGCGTGCTCGGGGAGCACCCACGGGTGTTCGGCGGGCTCGGGCTGGTGGTGCTCGCCGGTGGCGCCGCGGCCGTCGTGGTGCAGAACCTGGTGCTCGACTTAACCCTCCTCGGCCACGTCTCCGACACCGCCGACGAGACCACGGCGTGGGCGGTGCCGCTGGCCCTTCTAGCCGGTGCGCTCGTCACCGTGCCGGTCGCCGCCTTCGCCCGGGCCGCGTCAGCTGTGGTGGTGCACGACCTCGCCGACGGCCGCCGGCCGTCGTTCCGGGCGGCGGCCCGGGGTGCCCTGCGGCCGCCGAACGGCACCGTCACCGCGGTGGTGATGCAGTTGATCGCCGGTGCCGCCAGCAGCCCCACGATCCTGTTCCCGTTCGCGATCTGGCTCATCGCCCGGTGGGGCATCGCCACACCCGAGGCGGTGGCCGAGCACCTGAGCCTCCGCCGGGCACTCGGCCGCTCACGCGACCTCACCAAGGGCCACCGGTGGCGCACGGCCGGCGTGGCCTTCCTGGCCAACGTGGTGGTGGCCGTGCTCGGGCCCCTCGTCGGCACGGTCCTGCTCCTCGCCACCGGGGCCGGCTTCGGCCTGGTGAACCTGGTGAGCGCCGTCGTCGGCATGGTCGTGCTCCCGTGGGCGGGCGTCGTGGTGGCGCTGCTCCGGGAGGATCTGCTCTGCCGCCTCGGGGACACCCACCCCGACCCTCCGGCGCCCGCCGACGCGGCGGGCGCCAGATCCGGGACCGGATAGCCGGGCGGATACCCGTAGAGCGGCGTCACCAGGCTCCGAGCGCTGCCCGAGCTCTCACGCAGGCACTTGTGGCACGCGGGCAGGGTCCTACTTCATCTCGCAGACAACGTCGGCCACGACCGAGGTTGCTGCCGACACTCGAACGAGGCCTGCGTTGTCACATGGATAGGTTCCGTCACCAAATGAAGGCGACACACCAGTGACGTCGTAGCGCCCAGGCGGAACTGCGACAGAGAAGCTTCCATCGTCACCGACCTGCACCACGGCGACCGGATCCGTAGCGGGCGTTGCCTCGTATCGGTCTGGCCCGCTCGGCGTGACCGTTACCTCGCCCGACACAGGCTGAGAGGTCCCGGGGGCCAAGCCTCCCGCCATCGTGAGGGTGCCGGTGATCGTCCCGTTGGCCGTGGTCGACGAGCATGCGCAGAGGGCGGCGAGGGTCAGAGCGGTCGCGGCACCAACGAGCAGCTTCCTCACGCCCGTCACCCTACGGCCGGCCGCATCACCCGCCCCAGACCGCCGGCATTGGGTGACGCTGCTGAGCGTTGAACCCTCAGCGTCGGGCCGCGGCTCAGCTGGGCATCTCGGGCGGACTCGGCATTGCGCGTGCGACCCGCCCGATTGCGTGCCCGGAGTCTGCCGACACGTGCTCGAACGTCATCCCCTGCTGCTGCAGCGAGTTGATGAGGTACTCAACATTGCCCTTGGTTCGACCCCAGTCGAACCACTGCGAGGTCTGGCTGATGAGCTGGAGAGTCCATCGGCCGGCTTCCTCGGACTCGACACGAACGACAACGATCTCACCGAACGTTGCGATACCTCCACCCAACGACGCGGCGTACTCGCGCCCCCCGTAGTTCCGCATGGCGCCCCTGAAGCGAGGGTTGCTCGCCAATGAAGCTCGCACGCGGATCAGCGCTTCCTCACCCGAGCAATCCGTCTTCACCCTGACCTCAGACCACACCGAAGCCTCCTCCCATGACTGGCACCGTTGCTACCTCCGTAGGCGGTAAGCCCTCCATGCCGTAGCTGCCAGGAGCAGAACCACTGCGAGTGTCAGTCCCCAGGGCACGCCTGCGATGAGGCAGATCGCCAAGACTGCGACGCCACCCACCACGAGGCCGTCGGCATGCATCTGGGGCAGGCTCCGTCCTCTCGGCTGTGAACGGCCGGAAAGGACGCGCCATACCGAGAACGAGGCAAACACCGCCATCGCCGCGATGCCGATTGCGACGCCAGCCACCGGGTGAACCTACCTCGGTGGACGCGACAGTCCCGGCGATATGAGGCAGGGTGTTGAGCAGTGGACGTCCTCAGCGTGCGGGTCGAAACGGACAATGAGTCCGTTTGGGATGACCAGGTTGTCTTCTTGGTCAATGGCCTCGACCTACGCGTGATCACGCCGAGGACCGGGGCCGACAGCGAGTGGGTGGGACCGCCCAGTGACGTGCTGCGTCGATTCCCGGACCACCTCCGAGGCGGGCCTGACCGGTGGGAGGACCCAGCGGACCCGTGGTACCGAGACGCGGCGGTACTCGCCTGTGGATGCGGCTTTCCGGGTTGCGACGCCGTCCTCGCCCGAATTGTGATCCACGACGACCGGGTGACGTGGCATCTCCTCAACCGCGAGGGCGAACCGATAGGAGTCGGACCCTTCTGCTTCGATCGCACCGCCTACGAGGCCTCACTGCACTCGATCTGAGCAAGCTCTCACGGGCGGGGCTTGGGGCATCCCCAGACCCGACGGAAGGCGATACCGGGGCCCATTAGCGGGTGGGACCAGGCTGGTTTTCGAGTCGTCGCGTCGTCGGCCGTGATAGAGAGTCCCCGCGGCCGCGGCGGTACGCAGTGAAAGGCGGAATTCATGAGTGACCTTCCTCCCCCTCCTCCGGGGTCTCAGCCTCCTGTTCCCCCAGAAGGGTCCTCGCCTCCACCACCCCCTCCGCCGCCGCCGACGGTCCCCACTCCAGCGTCGAGCTTCCCGCCGCCTCCTCCAGGGGCGCCAGCCCCGCCAGGTATGCCGATGCCTCCGCCCCCCGGCGGCATGGGCCCAGGTACCTCTCCTTCATACGCGACTCCACCGGAGCCGGCGAAGAAGTCCAATGCCAAGTGGTGGTGGATCGGTGGAGTCGCTGCTGCGGTGATCCTGCTCCTGGTGATCGCGGGGATAGCCGGTGCCGGCAAGAAGGACGAGAAGGCCGACGGGGCGGTGGCATCGGAGACCGCTACCACCAAAGCCAAGGAATCCACGACGACCAAGGCTCCGACCACCACGACCACGAAGGCTCCGACCACCACAACCACCGCAGCGCCCACCACGACCGTCCCGCCCGAGACAGCCGGTCAGAGGAACGCTCGCCGGTCGGCGGAGAACTACCTCGATCTCACTGCGTTTTCTCGCTCCGGACTCATCAAGCAGTTGGAGTTCGAGGGATTCAGCAACGAGGACGCTGTCTACGGCGTCGATCACGTCGCTGTCGACTGGAACGAGCAGGCTGCGAAGTCAGCGGCGAACTATCTGGAGCTCACCTCATTTTCCCGAAGCGGCCTCGTCGAGCAACTCCTCTTCGAGGGGTTCACGCAGGCTGAGGCCGAGTACGGCGTCAGCACCACGGGCCTCTAGGTTGTCGAGACGCCGAGAACCCCTTGGCGTCCCACAGCGCTTCAGAGTCGGCGCTATGGGACGGGTGACCCGTCTGCCGCGTCCTGATAGAAGGGTCGCACGCGATTGGGGCGAGGCGGCGTGGACGACGACATCAGGCAAGCGATCAACGACGTGTCCGACGATGAAGCCGCCGCTCGCTATCTGAACTCATTGGGATCGCGCGCCATGTGCCAGTCCTGCGGGACTCGGCCAGCAGTTGTGCTCTGCGCCTTCAGCCGGCATGGCTGGTGGAACGAGCTGCTCTGTGGGCAGTGCGGAGTCAAGAGCCCGATGGCCGAGTACGTCGCATGGACCTTCGCCTTTCGGCACCGCCCTGATGGAACCTGGCAGCCGAGCCATCCCAACGATCCGCGCAACACGTAGAAGGACGGGCGAGCTGTTCGAACATCCATTGCACGCGTGCAGCCTGCATCCGGGTGGGTACCCACGGTGTGCCGGCAGGGGACGTGCACTATCGGGCGACCGGTCCTCCCGGTCAGAGCGTGCCCGGGGTGGGGTTCGAACCCACACGCCCCCGGAGGGGCTGGGGGGTTTAAGCCCCCTGCGTCTGCCAGTTCCGCCACCCGGGCCGGTGGCGGCTCACGGTACCTCCCGACCTCCCGTGCCTCACCAGATCTCGATGCGCTCCTCGGGCGGTCGCATCATGGGGGCGTCGTCGGCCAGGCCCCACGCCTCCTGGAAGGCGGCGAGGTTCGAGAACGGGCCGCACACCCGGAGGTGCCGGGGGCTGTGCACGTCGACCTGGGCGAGGGTGCGGCGCATCTCGTCGCTCATGTTCACCCGCCACAGCGTGGCGTTGGCGAGGAAGAAGCGCTGGGCCGGCGTGAGGCCGTCGACCGGCGGCGCGCCGGCGCTCACCCGGGCGTGGGCCCGGGACGCCAGGAAGATGCCGCCGAGGTCGGCGATGTTCTCACCGAGGGTGAGACGGCCGTTGACGTGCACATCGTCGACGGCGACGTAGTTGTCGAACTGGGCGGCCAGGCGGTCGGCGAGGGCCTGGAAGCGCTCACCGTCGGCGTCGTCCCACCAGTCGTTGAACGTGCCGTCGGCGGCGAAGCGGCGGCCCTGGTCATCGAAGCCGTGGGTGATCTCGTGGGCCACGACCGTGCCGATGCCGCCGAAGTTCACGGCGTCGTCGGCCTCGGCGTCGAACATCGGCGGCTGGAGGATGCCGGCCGGGAAGACGATCTCGTTGCGGGTCGGGTGGTAGTAGGCGTTGACCGCGTGGGGCGGCATCTCCCACTCCAGCGGGTCGACCGGCTTCGCCAGCTTGGCGACCTCGTGGTCGAACTCGAACCGGGCGGCGCCGATGCGGTTGGCGGCGTACGAGCTGCGGCCGACCTCGAGCCCCGACCAGTCGCGCCACACGTCGGGATAACCGATCTTGACCCGGACGGCGTCGAGCTTGGTCAGGCCCTTCTCGCGGGTGGCCTCGCCCATCCAGGTGCGGGTCTCGAGCGACGTGCGCATCTCGGCGAGGATCGCCTCGACCATGGCCAGGGCCCGCTCCTTGGCCGCCGGGGTGAAGGCCTCGGTGACGTAGATCTGCCCGAGTGCCTCGCCCATGTCGGAGCCGAGGGCGGCCAGCACCCGCTTGTAACGGTCCTGCTGCTCCTGCTTGCCCTCGACCAGACGGCCGTAGAAGGCGAAGTGCTCGTCGTCGAAGGCGGTGGGCAGGGTCTCGGCCGCCGAGTTGAGGACGTGGAAGCGGGAGTACGAGCGCAGCACGGCCGGATCGGTGTCGGCCAGGATGCCGGCCAGCGCGGCCATGTACCGCGGCTGCTGCACGTTGAGCGAAGCCACGTCGCCCAGGCCGAGGGCCACGAGGTGGGCGCGGATCGGGAGGCCGGGGGTGAGGGCCTCGAGCTCGTCGAGGGTGTGGCGGTTGAGGGTGTTGCTCGGGTCACGCCGCTCCTCGCCCTTGAGCTGCTGCTCGGCGAGGCGGGTCTCGAGCTCGAGGATGGAGGCGGCCTCGGCCGCCGCGACCTCGAGGTCGTCGCCCATGTTCACCAGTTGGGCCGTCACGTGGGCGACGTAGGCCTCGCGCAGGGCGACGGCGGCCTCGCTGTCGTCGGAGTAGGCGTCGCGGTCAGGGAGGCCGAGGCCCGTGGGCACGAGCCACAGGAGGTTGGCCGACGAGTCGTCGTGGTCGACCGTGACGGCCTGGCCGAACAGCAGGAGGAAGCCGTCGCGATGCAACTCGGGCAGCGCGGCGAGCAGATCGGCCGGGCCGGTGACCGCCTCCACCAGGTCGAGCTGGCGCCGGATGGGATCGAGGCCGGCGGCCTCGATCGCGGCGGTGTCCATGGCGGCGGCGAAGTAGTCGCCCAGCTTGCGGTGGACGTCGTCGACCGGGGCCTCGACCGCCTGCTCGACGACCCGGTGGAGGATCGTCTCGTTGCGGACGCCGACCTCCTCGAACGAGCCCCAGGAGCCGTAGCCCGGCGGGATCGGGTTGGCGTCGATCCAGCCGCCGTTGGCGAATCGGTAGAAGTCGTCGCCGGGGTCGACCGAGGGGTCGCGATCGGCAGCGTCGAGGGTCATGCTGGGCTCCCGTGTCGGTGGAGCGCACAGTCTGGCCCACTGCCCCGGCCCACGGATGGCCGGGCGGGCTCAGGCGACCTGGGCCGAGCCCGGCACCGCCCGCAGCGGTGGGCGGCCCTCCCGGGACCGGGCCGCGGCGGCCGAGCGAGGGGGGCGAGACGGCTCGGCCCGGCCAGTGTCGCCCTCGACCGCGGCCCACAGGCGGGTGCGGACACTGGCCGCCTCGGCTCCCTGGAGGGCGTTGGCGGCGATGACGCCGTCGATCATGTCGGCGAGCACGGCGACCCAGGGGCGCCCCTTGAGGCGCACGGCGACCGTGGCCCCACCATCGGCCCGGCGGCGCAGCGTGCGGTCGACCTCGGAGAGGCGGGGCGGGCTGCGGAAGCCGGGGACGGTGAGGCCCTGGCGCCGGGCGACGAGGCCGAGCGTGCGGGCAGCGGCCGAGAACCGCAGTGAGGTGGCTTCCATGTCGACCATCATCCCCACCCCCTGTGACAGTCCCCCGGACGAGCTTCGGATTCCGCACCTCTGTGGCATCCGCAGTGGGTGTCGGTGGGGGTCCGTACGATCACGAGGTGCCGTCGATGGAGCCCGCTCCCCTCAACCCCGCCCAGCAGGAGGTCCTCGACCTCCTCGGGGCCGCGCCCGACGAGCGGCCCGAGTTCGACCCGGGCCTGCGCGACGAGCTGCTGGCCGAGCTCGAGGACGGCCTCGTCGACCTCGCCCCGGAGATCTCGACCGACGACCCGCTCTTCATCTCCAAGCGGGCGCTGTCGAACGTGCACGGCTGCGAGCTGCGCCACATGGCCGAGAGGGGCACCGACTTCGCCTGGAACGCCACCATCGCCAAGGGCAGCGTCGCCCACAAGGCCATCGAGCTGTCGGTGCACTGGCGGGGCGAGCCCGACCCCCTCGACATGGTCGACGAGGCCCTGGCCCGCCTCACCGACGGCAGCGACAGCCTGGGCGTGTGGCTGCAGGCGTGCCAGGAGGCCGAGCGGGCCGAGCTGCGGGCCCTGGCCAACGAGCGGGTCGTCACCTTCTTCGAGTGCTTCCCGCCGCTGAAGGCCCGGTGGGTGCCGGTCACCGAAGGGCGCCAACGGGCGAACCTGCTCGGCGGGCGGGTGGTGCTGCAGGGCCGCACCGACCTCTCGCTCGGGCGCTCGGTGGGCACCACCGCCGGCAAGGTGATCATCGACCTCAAGACCGGCGGGTTCTCGGCCTCGCACCTCGACGACCTGCGCTTCTACGCCCTGGTCGAAACCCTGCGCCTCGGCACTCCGCCACGCCTGCTGGCGTCGTACTACCTCGACTCCGGGCGGGCCCACCCCGAGGCCGTCACCGAAGGGCTCCTGCACGCCGCGGTGGCCCGCACGGTCGACGGCGCCCGCATCCTCCACCAGCTCGAGGTCGGCACCCGTGAGCCCCTCGCCCGCCCCGGGCGCACATGCCGGTGGTGCCCGGCGCTGGCCGGCTGCGGGCCCGGCCGGGCCCACCTCGGCGACGACGGCGTCGACACCGACCTGCTCGACGACGACTAGACCCTAGATGGGGTCGACGGCAGCCTCGGCCGACTCGGCCTCGGCGATGCGGAGCTCGGCGTCGTCCTGGGTGCCGAGCGACCCGCGCGAGAGGTCGTCCATCGACGCCAGCCGCGACGTGGCGAACCGGAGCACGGCGAACACACCGAGGAAGGTGACACCGGCCCCGATCACGGTCGCCTGCACCCCGATCACGTCGACGAGCCACCCCTGCACCAAGGAGCCGAGCGGAACGCCGAGGGTGAGGATGATCACGTACAGGGCGAGCACCTTGCCCCGCTTGGCCTCGGTGACCTGCAGCTGCACGGTGGTGTTCAGCGTCGACGAGATGCCGAGGTAGCCGGCGCCCGCCACGAACAGCGCGGCGGCGCCGAGGAGGGGCACCGGGGCCAGGCCGAGCGCGATCAGGGCGAGCCCGTACGCCACCATGGCGATGGCGACGAGACGGCTGCGGGCGATCGTCGACCCTCGCCCGGCGACCAGCGGAGCGATCAGGATGGCACCCGCGCCCATGCACCCGGCGAGCAGGCCGTAGGCGCCGTCGCCCACCTTGTAGACGTCGTCGGCGAAGACCACCAGGAGGTTGAACAGCGGTCCGCCGAGGAAGCCGAGGAGGAACACGATGATGAGGCTCACCACGATCCCGCCCTCGGTGCGCACGTAGCGCACCGCCTCGCGCATCTCGGTCATCGGGTGGGACCGGCCCACGACCTTCGGCCGCTCGACCTTCGGGAGGCGCACCATCAGCAGCGCGCCGACCATGGCGAGGAAGGTCAGTGCGTTGATGAAGAAGGACCAGCCGGGCCCGAGGGTGGCGAGCACGATGCCGCCCACGGCCGGGCCGAACGCGCGAGCGGCGTTGAACTGGGCCGAGTTGAGGGTCACCGCGTTGAGCAGGTGCTCGCGGGGCACGAGCTCGGTGACGAACGCCTGCCAGGAGGCGATGCCGAGTCCGCCGGCGACCCCGCTGAGCAGCAGCAGGAAGAGGATTGCCGCGATGCTCCTGACCCCGGCCGCCCACGCGACAGCGAGCAGCAGGGTGAACGCGAACTGCAGGGTGCCCGTGATCATCAGCACGGTGCGCCGCGGGTAGCGGTCGGCGATGGATCCGCCCCACGGACCCGTGAACACCATCGGCAGGTAGGCGATGAAGCCCGTGAAGCCGAGCCACGCTCCGCTCTCGGTGATCCGGTAGATGACGAACGGCACGGCGACGTTCTGGAGCCAGGTGCCGCTGCTCGACAGCAGCGACGCGCTCCACATGAGCCGGAAGTTCCGGTAGCGGAACGCGATGAAGGTGCCCTTCCCCTTGGTCGGCACCCCCTCCTCCTCGGCCATCCGGCGAGGTTACCGGCGGCCGGAGGGCCCTCCCGCCGCCGGGCCCGACCGTGGGTGACCGTAGGATCGGCCCCGTCCGTCGAGCCCCAGGAGCCCACCGTGATCGACGCCATCGTGCTCATCGAGGCCGAGCCGGCCCGCATCGCCGCACTGGCCGACGAGCTGGTCGCCCGGCGCGGCGTGGCCGAGGTCTACTCGGTCACCGGCGAGTACGACCTGGTGGCCATGGTGCGGGTCGGGGCCCACGAGGACCTCGCCGAGGTGGTCACCCACGGCATCGCCACCGCCGAGGGCGTGCGCCGCACCCACACCCTGGTGGCGTTCCGCACGTACCGCGACGCCGACTACGCCTGGGACATCGGCACCGACTGACCAGCTACCCGGTGGCTCGTCTCGGCACGCTCCAGCGTGCTCGAACGAGCCATGGCCTCCCCTGTGTCACGACCGGTGGCTCGTTTCGGCACGCGCCAGCGTGCTCGAACGAGCCACGGCCTCCCCTGTGTCACGACCGGTGGCTCGTCTCGGCACGCGCCAGCGTGCTCGAACGAGCCACGGGGGCGGGGGTCAGTCGATCCAGGCGGTGCACAGCTCCTCGCTGCGCTCCAGCCACTCCTCGGAGGTGATGGCGTAGCGGACGTGGTCCTCCCACGTGCCGTTGATCTCGAGGTACCGCACCGCCGTGCCCTCGTCGCGGATGTGGAGCTTCTCCATCACCCGGTGGCTGGCCCGGTTGCGGGGGATGATGGCGATCTGGATGCGGTGGAGGCGCAGCTCCTCGAAGGCGAAGCGGGCCACCACCACCACCGCCTCGGGGGTGTAGCTGTGGCCGGCCTTGGCCTCGTCGATCCAGTACCCCACGTAGGCGCTCTGGAACGGGCCCCGCTGCACCGACGACAGGTTGATCTCACCGGCGAACTCGCCGTCGACGAACACGCCGAAGCCGTAGCCGGCCCCGAGCTGGCGCTCGCGCTGACGGGCGCTGCAGCGCACCGAGAAGGCCTCGCGGTCCTCGATGACGTCGGGCGTGCCGGGGATGCGGGTGGGCTCCCACTTGGTGAGCCACGCGTCGTTGCGGCGCCGGACCTCACGCCAGGCCGGGAAGTCGGAGACCACGAGGGGCCGCAGAAGCACGCGGCGGCCGAAGAGGGTGGTCACGGGCGGCGATCCTAGCGACGCACTACGAGCCGGGTGCGGGAGACGGCCGGGAGAGGGGACGGCCGCCCCGGTCACGAGCCCGAGGCGATCGACATCGCCAGGCCGTCGAGGATGTCGGCCTCCGACACCAGGCATTCGCTGAAGCCCAGCCGCCGCATGATCGACACCAGCACGCACATGCCGCCCACGATGACGTCGGCCCGCTCGCGCTCGAGGCCGGGGTTGTGGATGCGGTCGGCGAGCGCCTCGGTGGCGAGGGTGCGGAAGACGTCCTCGACCGCGGGCTTGGTGAGCACGAAGTGGTGGATGCGGTCGCGGTCGTACTCGGCGAGGCCGATCTCGACGGCGGCGGCCGTGCTCACCGTCCCGGCGAGGCCGACGAAGGTGGCGGCCTCGGTGGCCTCGGGGATCTCGCGCATCACGTCGTCGAGGTGGATCTCGACGATCGAGATGGCCTGGCTCAGCTCCTCGGCCGAGGGCGGGTCGCTGTGGAGCCAGGCCTCGGTCAGGCGCACGCAGCCCATGTCGGTGGAGATGGTGGCCTCGGACTCGGTGGTGCCGTAGCTGAACTCGGTGGAGCCGCCACCGATGTCGCAGACGAGGAACGGGCCGTCGGCGGGATCGAGGTCGGCGGTGGCGCCGAGGAACGACAGACGCCCCTCCTCCTCGCCGCTGAGCAGCTCGGGACGGACGCCGACGGCGGCCTCCGCCGCGTCGAAGAAGTCGTCGCGGTTGGCGGCGTCGCGCGCCGCCGAGGTGGCGGTCATGCGCACCTTCTCGACGCCGAAGCGGTCCATGACCTCGCGGTACTCGCGCAGCACGGTGACCGTGCGCTCGATGGCCTCGGGATCGAGCCGACCGGTGGCGTCGACCCCCTTGCCCAGGCGGGTGATGCGCATGAGCCGCTCGAGGGTGGTGCGGCCGTCCTGGCTGACGAGCAGTCGCACGGAGTTGGTGCCGATGTCGATGGCGGCGACAGGGGCGGGGGCCGGGGGCGAGGCGGCGGAGGGGGTGGTCACGGGTGGAGCCTCCCGGGAGCCGACGCGGGCATCAGCTCGCGCCCGATGAGCTGCTGGTGGACCCACTCCCCCACGGGGTCGTCGGCGCCGACGAGCCAGTGGGCGTAGTGGGCGTGGAGGCACTTGACGCCCTCACGGGTGCCCCCGACCCCGCCGAAGGGGGCGGGCCCGGTGTGGCCGTCGGGGAGATGGGCGTCGCGCTCGGCGGCGTAGGCCTCGTGCGCCGCGGCGAGGACGGCGGGGTCGACCACGGCTTCGGCCTCCCGGACACCACCCTCGGACTCGAGCGTGCCGATGGCGGCCCGCAGGCCGGGATCGCAGAGCCAGTAGCGGGTCGGCATGGGCGTCCCGTCGGGGAGCAGGGGCGCGTTGCGCAGCACCGCGGGATCACCCGACGGCGAGCGCACCACGACCTCGAAGTCGCCCATCGGCGGCCGACCGAGCAGCTCGGCCACCCGGGCCCGCTCGGCGGCCGGGTCGGTCACTTCCGGCGACGCAGGACTCGCCACAGCACGAGGACGGCGATGACGAGGCCGAGCACCGGCACGGCCCGCTTGAGCACCGGCGAACCGGCGTGCTCGAGCAGGTCGATGGCCTCGGGCTCGGGCATGTCGATCTTGCGGACGGCCTGCTCGACCTTGATCTCGGCAGCCACGACGGCCTCGGGGTCGACGATGCCCTGCTCGTCCTCCGCGCTCACGAGGTCGACGGCCTCGACGGCCTCCTCGACGGCTTCGGCAGCGGCCGCGGCCTCGGCGGCGAGGGCCTGCTCTGCCTCTTCGACCACCTCGGCGCCGGCGAGGGCGTCGTCGGTGAGCACGGTCTGCTCGAGGTTGTCGACGAACTGGGTGAGGATCTTGGCGCTCACGTCGGCGAGCACGCCGCGGCCGAACTGGGCGACCTTGCCGGTGACGGTGAGGTCGGTGGTGACGGTGACGGTGGTGCCGTCGCCGTTGGGCTCGAGCTGGGCGGTGATGGTGGCGCTGGCGTTGCCCTGGCCCCGGGTGTCACGTCCGGACGCGTCGAGGACGGCCTTGTGGTTGACGTCGTCCTTCTCGAGGAAGGTGGCCTTGCCCTTGTACTGGGCGGTGATCGGGCCGACCTTGACCTTCACGATGCCGCGGTACTCGTCGCCCTCGATCTCCTGGAGCTGGGCGCCCGGGAGGCAGGGAGCGATGCGCTCGACATCGGTGAGCACGGCCCATGCGGTGTCGACGGGGACGCTCACGTCGAAGGTGTTGATCAGCTCCATCGGTCGAGCTCCTCCTGGGTATCGATGTCGGCGGCGTTGCCCGGGCACGCTACCTCGGCCACGAGGTCGGGCCGCCCGGCCATCAGGGTGCGGGCACCGTGGTCGCCGGTGGCGGGCAGGTCGTCCCACACCGATCGGCCGAGCCTGACCGGGTTGCCCCGATCGCCCTCGTAGGTCGCCACGACGATCGGCTCGGGCACATCGGCGGTGGCCACCGCCCGCCACGCCTCCGGCCCCACGAAGGGCTGGTCGCCGAGGCCGACGACCAGTGCGTCGAACGCACCCACCCTCGCGGCGTGGACGGCCGTGGCCAGAGAGGTGGCCTGGCCCTCGGCCCACGCCGGGTTCTCGAGCAGGAGGGCACCGGGCGGAAGCGCGTGTGACACGTCGACGGCGCCGCCGATCACGAAGACGAGCTCGAACACGCCGGCGTCGAGCGCCGCCTCGACCGCCCACGACACGAGCGGGCGGCCCCGGAACAGCGCGAGCTGCTTGGCCCCGTCGCCGAAGCGCGTGGACCCGCCGGCGGCCAGCACGGCCGCGGCGAGGCGGAGGGGTGCGTCGGACATCGGACCAGTCAACCATCCGGCACCGGCCGTTCGGCCACCCGTCACCGTGTGTTCGGCCCCGGCCGGCCCCCGCGCCCAGCAGGGTCTCCTAGGGTGAGGCCCATGGCGAACGATCAGCCCCAGCCCGACGAAGACCTCTCCGTCCTCATGATCCTGGCGGATGCCGCGCAGGTCGCCGACGGCAAGCTCAGCGTGCTCGGCGGCGGCATCGCCGTCGTCCCGCCCACCCCGCAGCCGATGGCCCTGGCGCTCGTCGTCACCGTGCCGTGGAGCCGGGCCGACGAGACCATCCCGTGGGTGTGCGAGCTGCTCACCCCCGACGGCATGCCGGTGATGGCGGGCGACGTCCCCGTGCTGGTCAACGGCCAGGTCGCCGCCGGTCGGCCCGAGGGCTGGCCCCACACCCAGCCCCTCAACGTGCCCGTGGTGATCAGCTTCAACGGCCTGCCGCTCGAGCCGGGCCAGTCGTTCGTGTGGCGCCTCGCCATCGACGGCGCCTCCGACGAGCGGTGGACGGTGCGGTTCTCGGTCGCCCCCGAGGCGCTCACCGCGTAGGCCCTCCCGGGTCCTCTCCGGAGGTCCCGACCATCCCACGGTGAGCCGTAGGTCACTCGGCTACGCTCGCCCCCGCTGCGGAACAGGTCTCTCCAAGGGGAAGCATGCAGATCACCCTCACGGTCAACGGTGTCGAACGCACGGCGGAGGCCGAGCCACGGACGCTTCTCGTCTACTTCCTGCGTGAGCAGCTGGGCCTGACGGGCACGAACATCGGGTGCGACACCTCGTCGTGCGGCGCCTGCACGGTGCACGTCGACGGCGAGTCCGTGAAGTCGTGCACGATGCTGGCGGCCCAGGCCGACGGCACGTCGGTCACCACCATCGAGGGCCTCGCCGACGGTGACGAGCTCCACCCGATGCAGAAGGCCTTCCAGGAGAACCACGGCCTCCAGTGCGGGTACTGCACCCCCGGCATGGTCATGGCCGCCGTCTCGCTCCTCGACGAGAACCCCTCGCCGACCGAGCGGGAGGTCCGCCTCGGGCTCGAGGGCAACCTCTGCCGCTGCACCGGCTACCACAACATCGTGAAGGCCGTCCTCGCCGCCGCCGAGGCGACGTCGTGATCCCCGCGACCTTCGACTACCAGCGGGCCGACTCCGCCGACGCCGCCATCGCCCTGCTCACCGAGCACGGCGACGAGGCCAAGCTGCTGGCCGGCGGCCACTCGCTGCTGCCGATGATGAAGCTCCGCCTGGCCGTGCCGTCGGTGCTCGTCGACGTCGGCCGCCTCGAGGACCTGCGATACGTCCGCGACGCCGGCGACCACGTGGCCATCGGCGCGCTCACCCGCCACCGTGACCTCGAGATCGACCCGATCCTCGCCGAGGCCGTGCCGCTGCTGCACCACGCCGCCGGCGAGGTCGGCGACCCGCAGGTGCGCCACCGCGGCACCATCGGCGGCTCGCTCGCCCACGCCGATCCCGCCTCCGACCTGCCGGCCGTGCTGCTGGCGCTCGGTGGCTCGCTCGTGGCCAAGGGCCCGAACGGCGAGCGCGAGATCGCGGCCACCGACTTCTTCACGGGCTTCCTCGAGTCGGCCCTCGAGCCCGACGAGCTGCTCACCGAGATCCGGGTGCCGAAGCTCGAGACCGAGGGCTGGTCGTTCCAGAAGTTCAACCGCCGGGCCCAGGACTGGGCCATCGTCGGCGTCGCCGCGGTGCGGGCCAAGGGCCACAACGGCGTGGCGCTGGTGAACATGGGCTCCACCCCCCTGGTGGCCTCCGGTGTCGTCGACGCGGTCAACGGTGGTGCCACCGCGGCCGAGGCCGCCGAGCGGGCCAACGAGGGCACCGAGCCCCAGGGCGACATCAACGCCAGCCCCGAGTACCGCGAGCACCTCGCCCGCGTGCTCGTGCGCCGGGCGCTCGAGGAGTCCGGGCTCTCCTAGCCCCGCGGTCGACGCGCGTCGTCGCCCGGCACCGGTTCGCCCGCCAGCTCGGCGAGGCGGGCAAGGCCGCGCTCACGCACCGAGGCCACCCGGTCGGCCGCGGCCCGCACCGCGGGATCGTCGCGGCGCGCCGGCTCGATGCGCGCCGGGTTGAGGGCACAGGCCCGGGCCCACTCCGCGATGTCTGGCTCGGACTCGTAGCGGCCGCTGGCGACCATCCCCCGCACCTGCATCCGGGCCCAGTCGGCCGGCGTGTCGGAGAAGCTGTTCGGTGGGCACAGCCAGTTGCGCTCCCGGTCGTCGTCTCGGGTCGCCTCCACGTAGCCGGCCAGCGCGGCGCAGAAGCACGGGAACCCCGCCCTGATCGTCTGCAGCGTGATCCGGTCGGGCTCCCAGATCGGCACCATCGGCGGCTGCGGCAGGCCCGCGGCCGCGCAGTGCACGACCAACGAGCCGGGAGCGAGCGGCACAGACCCGTGCTCGAGAACGATCTCTTCTCGCGTCACGTGGCTCACGTGACCCAGCCGGACGACCCTCTCGACGGTGCGGAGCAGCTCGAGCTCCCATCGCCCCAGCGTCGGGGCCTTGGCCATCGTGGGCACCACGCCGGGATCGATCCGCAGCATCACACCGGCGGCTTCGAGGCGGAGGAACAGGTCGTTGAGCGACGTGGCGCCGGCGGCCGCGGCCAGGGTGTCGGCGGCGAGGCCCAGGGCCACGACCGGCTCGGGCTGGACCACCGCCCGGTCGAGCATCCACGGGTCTCGTGGGCGGACCCACACGATGCGCTCCGGCGTGACCCCGTTGGCGAGCAGCCAGACGATGCCGTCGGTGGCGGTCTTGCCGGAGCCGACGATGACGTAGTCGGTGGGCGCCCCGGCCAGCGTCGCCAGCTCGTGGATGGGGACGACGGGCACGTCGGCGGCGACACCGAACGGCGGCGGGGTCGTGGCGGGCACGGTCGGCGACAGGCGGGTGGCGTCGACGACGCGGCGGCGGACCTTCACCTCGCTGGTGTCGCCCGAGACCAGCGAGGTCACGCGGTGCGACGATCCGTCGGTGTGGTGTTCGCTGCCACCGAGGAAGCTCACCCGGCCCGAGCCGATCAGCCGACGGTGCAGGACCTCGTCGTAGTAGGCCTGGATCTCCGATCGACGAGCCCGCTCCTGGAGCCCCGCCTCCGGTCCGACCCGCTGCACCTCCCCGTTGCCGAGGAGGGTCGAGGCGACGCCGTAGAACTGCGAGGCCTGGTGCAGCTGCACGAACGGGTACGCGTCGTGCCAGTGACCGCCGGCGGCGTGGCGGCGGTCGACGAGGGTGACGTGGACGTCGGCGTGATCGACCAGTGCGTCGGTGAACGCCATGCCCATCGCCCCCGCGCCCACCACGAGGTAGTCGGTCTCGAGCGTTCGCGAGGTCATGGGGTCAGCCTCTGCTCGTCGACCGTGGGGACGGTGCGTCGCTAGCGGTGGACGGCGACCGGCGCCGCCGCACCGGCGAGGAACTGCTCGACGACCCGCTGGCCGAACGCCTCGTCGAGCGGGACCATGCCGGTGAGCCCGGCCATCAGCACCGGCCCGGCCAGCAGGGTCACCGCCAGGTCGATGTCGTCGAGCACGCTCGGCCGGAGCACGCCCTCGTCGACGCCGCGGCGCAGGACGTCGGCGACCACCCCGGCCTGCTCCTCGGTGATCTGGCGGTTGAGCTCCTCCATGGCCCGCAGCTCGGTCTTGAGGATCAGCAGCGAGGGCAGGACCCGGTTCCAGTGCTCGTCGTTCATCGCGTCGAGGAACGAGCGCATCAACTGCGAGATGGCCTCGGCGAAGTCGCCGGCGTCGACCACCGGCTCGAGGTGCGGGGCACAGCTGGTGAGGACATCGGCGACGAGCTCGTCGCGGGTGGCCCAGTGGCGGTACACGGTGGACTTGGCGACCCCGGATCGGGCGACCACGCCGTCGACGGTGAGCGCGTCGGGGCCGCCCTCCACCAACAGGTCGGTGGCGGCCTTCATGACGGCGTCATGGGTGCGGGCGATGCGTGGGTCCATGGGTGTTCTCACCGTACTCCTCCGGGCCTCCGGCGGTGCCGACTGTCACGTTGCGCTCCTCCGAGGAAACACTACGATACCGTCTCGTACGAGTAGTACGGTACCGTTTCGTACTGGAACCCCCGAGCCGAGGAGCGCACCCATGGAACCCCCCGCCCCTATGGTCGACGAACCGATCGCCGAGGACGAGGTCGTCGACCCCCGGCGCCGCACCCTCATCCTCGTGGCGGCGTGCACCGCGCTCGTCGCCGTCGTCGCGTCGGTCTCGGGCCTGAACGTGGCCCAGGCCGCGCTCGCCGCCGACCTGGGCGCCACCCAGAGCGACCTGCTCTGGATCATCAACGGCTACACCATCGCCCTCGCCGCCCTGCTCCTGCCGATCGGCGCGGTGGGTGACCGCTGGGGCCGCAAGAAGGTGCTCGTCACCGGGCTCGTCGTGTTCATCGCCGCCAACCTGGCCGCCGCCTTCGCCGGTGGGACGACGTCGCTGCTCGCCGCCCGCGTCATCGCAGGGGTGGCGGCCGCCATGATCATGCCGGCCACCCTCTCGGTCATCACCTCGAGCTTCCCGGTGGAGGACCGTGACCGGGCCGTCGGCGTGTGGGCCGGCTTCGCCGGCGCCGGCGGGATCCTCGGCCTGGTGGGCTCGGCCCTCATCGTCGACAACGCCAGCTGGCCATGGGTGTTCTCGCTGCCGATCGCCCTCGCCCTCGGCGCCCTCGCCGTGACCCTGCCCTTCGTCCCCCACTCCCACGAGCACGCCGAGCATCGCTTCGACACCGTCGGCTCGATCCTGTCCGCCGTCGCCCTCGGCGGGCTGGTGCTCGGCATCCACGAGGGGCCGGAGGCGGGCTGGACGGCACCGCTCACCCTCGCCGGGGTGATCCTGGGTGGGGCCGCGCTGATCGGCTTCGTGGCCTGGGAGCTCCGTCAGGACCATCCGCTGCTCGACCTGCGGGTCTTCCGCAACCGCATGCTGACCGCCGGCTCGGTGAGCCTGCTCGTCGTCTTCGCCATCATGATGGCGCTGTTCCTGGTGCTGGTGCAGTTCCTCCAGGCCGTCCTCGGCTACTCGGCCGTGCAGGCCGCGGTGTCCCTGCTGCCCATGGCGGCGGTGATGATGCCGATGTCGACCCTCGCGCCCCACATCGCACGGCGGGTCGGCATGCGGGCGATGTTCGTCGGTGGTGCGCTCATGGTGACCGGAGGCCTGGTCCTGCTGGCGGTGATGGCCAGCACCACCGGCTACCTCACGATCCTCCCTGGCCTCCTCGTGCTCGGCGCCGGCGTCGGCATCCTCATGACGCCGGCGACCACCGCCATCACCAGCTCGCTCCCGGCCGAGGAGCAGGGCGTGGCGTCCGCCCTCAACGACACCGTTCGCGAGTTCGGTGGCGCCGTCGGCATGGCGCTCATCGGCAGCGTCCTGAGCGCCTCGTACAGCGCAAGCATCTCGGGCGCCACCGCGGCCCTTCCCCCCGACGCAGCAGCGGCGGTGGAGGGCGGCATCGGCGGGGCCGTCGCCGTGTCGTCCCAGATGGGACCGGCCGGGGCCGCGGTGATGGATGCCGCTCGGAACGCGTTCCTCGACGGATGGTCCACCGCCATGTGGATCAGCGCCGGGCTGTCCCTCGCCGCCGCCCTGTTCGCCCTGGTGTGGACCCCCAGCCGAAGCCGTGAGCACGCCGAACGCGACGTGCCGGCAGGCGCCGGCATCGAGGTGCTGGCGCCTTCGCCGGAGCCGGCCGGGGTCTGAGGCGCCGAGGGGGGACATCCCGCATCGGCCGGCCGTCAGTGGATGGCGCCCTCGGTGGACGAGAGCGACGCCGACGGTCGGCCGGTGCGGGCAGCGATGATCTCGGCGCAGATGGCGATGGCGGTCTCCTCGGGCGTGCGGCCGCCGAGGTCGAGCCCGATCGGGGCGTGCAGGCGGGCGCGCACCGCAGCCATGTCGGCGCCGTCGGCCTCGAGCCGCTCGAGCCGCTCGGCGCAGGTGCGGCGGCTGCCCATCGCCCCGAGGTAGCCCACGTCGGTGGCGAGAGCCGCCTTGATGGCGGGCACGTCGAACTTGTGGTCGTGGGTGAGCACGCAGACGGCATCGCGGGGGCCGAGCCGGTCGCCGACCGCCGCCAGATGACGGTGGGGCCAGTCGACCACGACCTCGTCGGCCTGCGGGAACCGCTTCTTGGTGGCGAACACCTCGCGGGCGTCGCACACGGTGACGAGGTACCCCATCACCTTGGCGATGCGCACCAGCGCGGCGGTGAAGTCGACCGCACCGAAGATCAGCATGAGCGGCGGCGGGGCGAAGGTCTCGATGAACACCGAGACGGTGTCCTCCCGGGCCTCGCCGTGGGCCCCGTAGTGGCGGACACCACTGGTGCCGGAGGCCAGCTCGCCGACGGCGTCGCGCTCGACCACGCGGTCGAGGTCGTCGTTGCCGAGCGAGCCCATGGTGTCGATGCCCTCCCCCACCAGGAGCTTCGCTCCGGTGCCGGGGCCCTCGACGACCGTGACGAGGGCGACGGGGCGATGGGCGTCGACGGCGGCGTGCCAGGTCTCGTAGATGGAGTCGGTCACGAGGTCACCAGTCGAGGGGCTCGATGAACAGGTGGATGGTGCCCCCGCAGGTGAGGCCCACGGCGAAGGCCTCGTCGTCGCTGTAGCCGAAGGTGACCAGGCGGCGGTCGCCGGTCTGGAGGATGTCGAGGGCCTCGCCCACCACGGCACCCTCGACGCACCCGCCGGACACCGAGCCGGCGACCTCGCCGTCGTCGGCGACGGCCATGGCCGCACCGGGCAGGCGAGGCCCGGACCCCTCGATGTCGACCACCCGGGCCAGCGCCACGCGCTTGCCCTGCGACCGCCAGCGGTCGAGGTCGTTCATGATCTCCTTCATGGGGCGGGCTCCTTCATCCGGCTGCTCCGACTCGGCCTCGTCCCTCGGTCGTCGGAGGAGATGATCCGGGCCAGTTCCTCGAGCGAGTCGAGCGAATGGCCCTCGACGAACTCGTCGACGAAGGGTAACGCCGCGGCCATCCCACGCGCGAGGGGCTCGTAGCCCGGCGACGCCTTCAGCGGGTTCACCCACACGATGCGGTGGGCCACCCGCCGCAACCGGGCCATCTGCTCGACCAGCTCCTCGGGCTCGCCCCTGTCCCAGCCGTCGGAGAGGATCACGACGACCGCGCCGCGGGCCACGCCCCGCATGCCCCACTGGTCGTTGAAGCGGCGCAGGGCCTCGCCGAGGCGGGTGCCGCCGGACCAGTCGGGCACCGCCGCCGCCGCCCGGGCCAGGGCCTGGTCGGGGTCGCGGGTGGTCAGCTCCCGGGTCAGGCGGGTCAGGCGGGTGCCGAGGGTGAAGGCCTCGACCCGGGCCCGGGCGGCCACCGCCACGTGGGCGAACCGCACGAGTGCACGGCTGTAGGGCTCCATCGAGCCGCTCACGTCGGCGAGCAGCACGACCCGGCGGGGACGGTCGGACGCCACCGTGGTGAGCCGGCGAACCGGTTCGCCGCCGGTGCGCAGCGACGCCCGCACCGTGCGCCGCAGGTCGGGGCGGCCGCGGGTGCGACGTGACGGCTGACGCCGGCGGGAGCGCTGGAGGGCACCCGCCATGCGCAGGTCGGCCATGAGCCGGTTCACCTCGGCCTGCTCTCCCGCGTCGAGGGTGGCGAAGTCCCGTGCCCGCAGCACCTCGGTGCGGCTGAAGCGCAACGTGAGGTCGGGCCCGGGATCCTCGTCGTCGGCCGCGTCGGGCTCGGGAGGCTCCGGTGCATCGGGGTCGTCGGTGGCGAGGGTGACCGACTCCTCGGGCACCGGTTCCGCAGCGACGCCGGCCCGGCGACCCAGCCAGTAGCGGGCGAAGGCATCGTCGTAGGCGGCGATCTCCTCGGGCCGGTGCACGAGCGTGGCCCGGCCCGCCCAGTAGAGCGCCGCCGGTTCGGCCTGCAGGCGGCCGAGCGCCTCGGCGTAGAGCAGCGCGCTGCCCACCGGCACCGCCACGCCGACGCGGCGCAGCTCGGCGAGAAAGCCGTGGACGGCCGCGCCCGGCTCGTCGACCCCGGCGAGCGTGGGAGCCATCGGACCTCAGCCCGCCCGGGTGCGGGCGGTGTCGACGAGCTCGTCGAGGCCGTGGCGGCGGACCCGGTCGGCGTCCTCGCGGTACTTGAGCACCGTGCCGAGCGTGGCGGCCACGGTGGCCTGGTCGATGCTGCCCCGGCCGAGGGCGTTGAGGGCGAGGGCCCAGTCGATGGTCTCGGCCACGCCCGGGGGCTTGTACAGCTCGAGGCTGCGCAGGGCCTCGGTGAGGGCCGCGACCTGGCGGGCGAGCTGCTCGCCGGCCTCGGGCACGCGGGCCCGCACGATGGCGACCTCGCGCTCGAGGTCGGGGTGCTCGACCCAGTGGTAGAGGCAACGGCGCTTGAGCGCGTCGTGCACGTCGCGGGTGCGGTTGGAGGTGATGATCACCACCGGAGGCACGTCGGCGTGGAACGTGCCGAGCTCGGGGACGGTGACCGAGTAGTCGGCCAGGACCTCGAGCAGGAAGGCCTCGAACTCGTCGTCGGCCCGGTCGACCTCGTCGACCAGCAGCACCGGCGGGGGCCCCTCGCCGTGGGCGATCGCCTGCAGCAGCGGTCGGCGCACGAGGAAGCGCTCGTCGTAGAGCTGGTCCTCGAGGGCCTCGAGGTCGGTGCCGGCCGCACCGGCGGCCTCGGCGGCCCGGAGGTGCAGCAGCTGGCGGGAGTAGTCCCACTCGTAGAGCGCCTGGGAGGCATCGAGGCCCTCGTAGCACTGAAGGCGGATGAGCTCGCCGCCCGTCCAGCGGCTGAGGACCTTGGCGACCTCGGTCTTGCCGACCCCGGGCTCGCCCTCCAGCAGCAGCGGCCGGCGGAGGGTGAGCGCGAGGAACACCGACGTGGCCAGGCCCTCGTCGGCGAGGTAGCCCTCGGCGGCCAGGGCGGCAGCCACCTCGGCGACGTCGGCGGGAGCGCCGGAGCCCGCGGGCGCGGCCGTTCGGGGGGAGTCGGTCACGGCCGGCAGGTTACCGGGGCCGGCACCCCGGCCCCGCCTACGCGGTGGCCCAGATCAGGACCTCGGCGCCATCGGGGCCCGCCACCAGCCGGGGCGAGCCGGCGTCGGTGAGGCGAGCGGCGTCGCCCTCGCCGAGCGGGCCACCGCCCTCGAGGTCGGCCGAGCCGACGGCCACGAACACGTGGGTGTGGGGCGCGTCGGGCACCAGGACCTCCTCGCCCGGCTTGAGCCAGCCGGCCCACAGCACGGCGTCGCGCTGGTTGATGTGGATGACGGCGTCGCTGCCGGTGCCGCCCGCCACGGCCACCAGGCCGCCGGCCTCGAGCAGGTCGGTGACGTCCTGCTGCTCGTAGCCCGGGTCGATGCCCTCGGTGTCGGGGACCACCCACATCTGCACGAAGTGGGCCTCGACGTCGGGGCTGGGGTTCTCCTCGGAGTGGAGCAGGCCGGTGCCGGCGCTCATGCGCTGGGCGATCCCCCGCCGGATGAGGCCGGAGTTGCCGGCGGTGTCGTGGTGCTGGACCTCACCGGAGATCATCCAGGTGACGATCTCCATGTCGCGGTGCGGGTGCATGCCGAAGCCACTGGCCGGCGCCACGCGGTCGTCGTTGCTCACCATCAGGAGCCCGTGGTGGGTGTTGGCCGGGTCGTAGTGGCCGCCGAAGCTGAAGCTGTGCCACGAGTCGAGCCAGCCCATCTGGGTGTGGGGACGACCGGTGGCCGGGCGGATCTCGACGGGAGCGGGTGTCTCGGTGGTCATCGCTGCCTCCTGTTGCGGTTCAATCCCTCACAACATCATTGCGGCCGCAAGTATTCCCCGGTGCGGTCGCCAGGCCCTCAGGCCGCCGCCCGGGTGAACGACACCTGCAGCTCGAGCTCCCCTTCACCGGCGACGCTCACGATCGAGTTCGACGGAGGCTCCATCCCGTAGTCGGACATCACGATGGTGAGGCCACCGGCGATGTCGATCACCTTGCCGTCCCACTGGGCCTGCAGCGGCAGCTCGACCCGCTTGGTGACCCCGTGCAGCGTGAGGTCGCCCACCGCGGTGAGGTCGAAGACCTGGCCGGCGGCGAGGTCGCCGGGCAGGGCGATGGGCTCGGCCAGGACGAACGTGGCCGTGCCGTAGGTGTTGGTCTCGAGGCCGCGGGTCCTGATGTAGTCGTCGCGCCGGCCCTGATCGCTCTTGAGCAGGGTCAGGTCGGCCTCGATGGTGACGGCGGTGACCTGCCCGCCGGCGATGGTCATCGAGCCGGTCACGCCGATGGTGCGACCGACGGCGGTCTTCTCGATCGACTCACCGGCGAACTGCTCCTGCACCCGGTAGCCGACGAAGATCCCCTCGGAGGGAACGAGCTTCCAGGTGCCGTCGGGAGAGCCGACCGGGGTGCCCGGCGCCACGGTGGTGGCCGCCGAGCGCGAGGGCAGCGCGGCCCGCTTCGGGGCGTCTCCGTGGAGGAAGAACCAGTAGAAGCCGAACCCGCCGATGACCACCACACCGACCACCGCGATGAGGGTCCATCGTGCCGAGCTCTGCCACCGCTGCTTCGAAGCCATCGGATGGTTGTAGCAGTGCGCCCCGCCCCCACCCGAA
This sequence comes from Acidimicrobiales bacterium, assembly GCA_965279255.1. GTDB lineage: Bacteria > Actinomycetota > Acidimicrobiia > Acidimicrobiales > Acidimicrobilacustridaceae > CAMFLJ01. Next base: position 855,589 of record OZ257146.1, on the reverse strand, counting down.
CCCGGGCGGACCGGGTGGGCGGGGTCGGAGCGAGCGAGATCAGAGGCCGGCGACCGCCCGCCACACCTTCTCGGCGGTGAGGGGCATGTCGAGGTGGGCCACGCCGTAGGGCGTGAGCGCGTCGAGCACGGCGCTCTGCACGGCCGGGGTGGACCCGATGCAGCCGGACTCGCCGATGCCCTTGGCCCCGATGGGGTTCACGGGCGACGGCGTCTCGAGCGGCACGAGGTCGAAGCTCGGGAGCTCGGCGGCCGACACGAAGGCGTAGTCGGCCAGGTTGGCGGTCTGCGGGTTGCCGGCCTCGTCGAACAGGACCTCCTCGTAGAGGGCCTGGGCCACGCCCTGGGCGATGCCGCCGTGGCGCTGCCCCTCGACGAGCATCGGGTTGAGGATGCGGCCGGCGTCGTCGCAGGTGACGATCTGACGGAGGCGGGTGCGGCCGGTCTCGGTGTCGACCTCGACCACGGCCACGTGGGCCCCGAACGGGAACGTGGCGTTCTCGCCGGTGAAGCTGAGGGCGACCTCGATGGGCAGGCCGGTGGGCGCCTCGCCGATCGGGCCGGTGATGTCGCCGGCGGCACCGACCTCGGCCCACGTCTTGGCGACCGACGGTGAGCCGGCGACGTGGAACTCGCCCCGGTCGGTGTCGAGCACGACGTCGGCCGGGTTGGCCTCGAGCAGCTCGGCGGCGACCTGGCGGGCCTTCTCGACGACCTGCTCGGTGGCGGTCCAGACAGCGGAGCCACCCAGCTGCAGCGAGCGGGAGCCGAAGGTGCCGTGGCCCTCGGACACCCGGTCGGTGTCGCCGGCGATGACGTCGATCAGCTCCATCGGGATGCCGGTGAGCTCGTGGGCGAGCATGGCCCAGGCGGTGTTGTGGCCCTGCCCATGGGCCGACGAGCCGGTGTAGACGGCGACGGAGCCGTCACGGTGCAGCACGACCTTGGCGAACTCGCTCTGCCCGGCGGGGCCGGCGGTGATCTCGACGTAGGTCGACACGCCGATGCCGAGCTGCACGGGGTCGCCGGCGGCGCGACGGGCGGCCTGCTCGGCCCGCAGGGCGGTGTAGTCGGCGGCCTCGAGGGCGAGATCGAGGGCCTTGGCGTAGTCGCCGCTGTCGTAGATCGCGCCGGTGGGCGTGGTGAACGGGAAGGCGTCCCCGGCGATGAGGTTCCTGCGCCGCACCTCGACGGGGTCCTTGCCGATCTCGGCGGCGAAGAGGTCGAAGGCCCGCTCGACGGCGGCGGTGGCCTCGGGGCGACCGGCGCCGCGGTACGCCTCGATCGGGGTGGTGTTGGTCATGACGGCCTTGACGTTGCACTCGACCTTGGGGATGTCGTAGGTGCCGGGGGCCATCGTGCGGGTCATGAACGGCAGGAACGCACCCATGCTCGGGTAGGCGCCGGCGTCCTGCAGCACGGTGAGGCGGTAGGCCTCGACCTTGCCCTCGCGGCTGCCACCGATCTCGACCCGCAGCACCTGGGCCCGGCCGTGGGGCATCGAGAGCATGCTCTCGCCCCGGGTCTCGGCCCAGCGCACCGGCCGGCCCAGGCGACGAGCGATCCACGGCAGGAGGGCCTCGTCGGACTGGAGGTTGATCTTGGCGCCGAAGCCGCCGCCGACGGCGGGGGCGACCACGCGGACCTGCTCGGGCTCCAGGCCGTAGAGGCCGGCGAGCTTGCCCTTGGCACCGTGCGGGGCCTGGGTGGAGATGAAGGCGATGAGGCGGCCCTCGTGCCAGGCCACGGCGATGCCGCGGGGCTCGAGGGGGCACACGGCGAGGCGCTGGTTCGTGATCGTGCGGTCGACCACGACCTCGCAGCCCTCGAACAGCTCGTCGCCGGTGTGGCCGAAGGGCACCTCGAGGGCGACGTTGGAGCCGTGCTCCGGGAAGAGGAGGACCTCGCCCTTCTCGGCCTCGACGGGGTCGACCACGACGTCGAGGGGCTCGTAGTCGACGATGACCAGCTCCGACGCGTCCTCGGCGGCGGCCTTGGTCTCGGCCACGATCACCGCGACCACGTCGCCGACGAAGCGCACCGTGTCGGTGGCGATCCAGGGGCGGGCCAGGCCGTCGGGGATCATGCCGGGGATGGCGACGCCGAAGGGGCCGAGGTCGTCGGCGGTGGACGTGTCGGCGCCGGTGTAGACCGCGACGACGCCGGGCACCTCGGCGGCCTCGGAGACGTCGACGTCGGTGAGCGTGGCGTGGGCCATCGTCGAGCGCACGAAGAACACGTGGAGGGCGCCCTCGAGCAGCGGGTCGTCGAGGTCGGCCGTGTACTTGTTCGCCCCGGTCAGGAAGGCGGGATCCTCACGTCGCTGGACCCTGGTCCCCATCACGCTCATCTGTGCCACTCCCCACGTCGGTCACTGCCCCGGGCCTCGCCCGAGGGCAGGCGCAGGCTACCGGACCGACGCGGCCGGGCTCGGCGGAGTCCGGGCGTGGGACCTCAGCGTTCGAGGGTCGAGCCGAGGCCGTTGAACGGCCACGCCTCGGGGACCCGCACCGGGTCCTGGGCTGGCGGGAGCACGTGGTAGAGCTCTTCGCCCGGCTTGGCCAGGCCGTACTCCTGGCGGGCGAGCTGCTCGATCACCGCATCGGTGCGCAGCGCGTCGGCCTCCTGCTGGGCGGCGGCGTTGGCCGCCTCGAGCTCCTGCAGGCGGCTCTCCGCGGCGGAGGCGGCGTTGCGCTGGTCGAGCAGGGTGCGGGTCGGGAAGGCACCGAGCATGAGCACGCCGATGGTGAGCACGACCAGGACCGCTGGAGCGACCAGCCGCCGGGAGGCGCGCCCGATGCCCGAGCCGCGGGGCGCGGCGTGGCGACCCCGGGCGGCCTGGCGGCGGCTCTGGGGCTCGGGGGCGTCGGGCGCCCGGCGGCGGTCGGCTCGACGGCTCATGCCTGGCGGTTCACCTGGGTGATCGCGGCGTGGCCCCAGTAGGCGGCGGACTCACCGAGGTCGTCCTCGATGCGCAGCAGCTGGTTGTACTTGGCGACGCGGTCGGAGCGGGCCGGGGCGCCGGTCTTGATCTGGCCGCAGTTGGTGGCCACGGCGAGGTCGGCGATGGTCGTGTCCTCGGTCTCGCCCGAGCGGTGCGACATCACCGCGGTGTAGCCGTTGCGGGTGGCGAGGGCGACCGACTCGAGGGTCTCGGTGAGCGAGCCGATCTGGTTGACCTTCACCAGGATCGAGTTGGCCACGCCGGCGTCGATGCCACGGCCGAGGCGCTCGACGTTGGTGACGAAGAGGTCGTCGCCGACGAGCTGGACCTTGTCGCCGATGGCGTCGGTCAGGGCCTTCCAGCCGTCCCAGTCCTCCTCGGCCATGCCGTCCTCGATTGAGACGATCGGGTACTTGGAGGCCAGGGCTTCGAGGTAGCCGACCATCTCGGCCGGGCTGAGGGTGCGGCCCTCACCGGCGAGGACGTAGTTGCCGTCCTTGTAGAACTCGGTGGAGGCGGCGTCGAGGGCGATGGCGATGTCCTCGCCCGGCGTGAATCCGGCCGTCTCGATGGCGGCGATCAGCAGCTGCACGGCCTCCTCGTTGGAGCCGAGGTTGGGGGCGAAGCCGCCCTCATCGCCGATCGAGGTGGAGAGGCCCTTCTCGTGCAGGACCTTCCGGAGCACGTGGTAGGTCTCGGCCCCCCAGCGCAGCGCCTCGGAGAACGAGGCGGCGCCGACCGGCATGATCATGAACTCCTGCACGTCGACGTTGTTGTCGGCGTGCTCGCCCCCGTTGAGCACGTTCATCATCGGCACGGGCAGCACGTGGGCGTTGACGCCACCGACGTAGCGGTACAGCGGCACGGCCAGCTCGTCGGCCGCGGCGCGGGCGACGGCGAGCGACACGCCGAGGATGGCGTTGGCACCGAGGCGGCCCTTGTTGTCGGTGCCGTCGAGCTCGACCAGCACGCGGTCGATGTCACGCTGGTCGAGGGCGTCGAAGCCCACGAGCGCGTCGTATATCTCGTCGTCGACGTGGGCGACGGCGTCGAGCACGCCCTTGCCGCCGTAGCGCCCCTCACCGTCACGCAGCTCGACCGCCTCGAAGGCACCGGTCGAGGCGCCCGACGGGACCATGGCCCGACCGGTGGCGCCTGACTCGAGGATGACCTCGACCTCGACGGTGGGGTTGCCACGGGAGTCGAGGACCTCACGGCCGGCGATGTGCTCGATGATGCTCATGGGACGGAGGGCTCCTCGTCGTTGGGGGGCTGGCCAAGAATGCTTCCACGCCGCGCGCGCGGGGTGGCGCATGCCGCGCGCGGCGTTCCCGATGCTTGTCGTTCCGGCCCCCCGACACCAGTCGACCCCGACCCGTCATCCCCCGGCCATGCCCCGTTCTGGCATGCGTTTTGCACCGCTAGGGGTGGGCGGGTTCAAGTGATCGTTGCAACGTTCTGGTCGAGTTGGTTGGTTCCAGCTCGAGTGGGAGGTTGTCGTGGGCAATGCGAACAGTGGCCGGTATCCGAAGCTGACACCCGAAGAACGCAAGCGGATCATCGGTCTGGTCGCGGATGGTTTGCCGGCTGCCGAGGTGGCCAGAGAGGTCGCCCGCTCGACCGGGTTCGTGTATCGGGTGATCCAAGCGGTGGGCGGTGTTGCTCGCCGCCAGGATTGGGATCCCTCACCCGCTCGACTCTCGGCGGGTGAACGCGAACAGATCCGGTCGGGACTGGACGCAGGCGAGTCGTTCGCGGCGATCGCCCGGCAGTTGGGGAGGGCGACCTCGACAGTGTCGCGAGAGGTGAACGCCAATGGCGGCCGGACCAGATACGCGGGATGGCGGGCTCATCGCCGCGCCGCCGAGCTCGCCCGGCGCCCCAAGATCGCGAAGCTCGCCGGGTGTGAGCGGCTGCGGGCCCAGGTCGAAACGTGGCTCGAACAGGAGTTGTGGTCCCCGACCCAGATCTCGGCGCAGTTGCGTCTCGAGTTCCCGGACGATCCCATGATGTGGGTGTCGCCCGAGACGATCTACCAATCGCTCTACGTGCAAGGCCGTGGCGCTCTGCGCAAAGAGCTCGCGTCGTGTCTGCGCACCGGACGAGCAATCCGCCGCCAAAGGTCCCGCCTCGACACCCGCGGCCAGATACCGGACATGGTCATGATCTCCGAGCGACCCGCCGAGATCGACGACCGCGCCGTGCCCGGCCACTGGGAAGGCGACCTCATCATGGGCAAGAACAACCGTTCCGCGATCGGGACCCTCGTCGAACGTTCCACCCGATACGTCCTGTTGCTACACCTCGACGGCGACCACACCGCGCAGACAGTCCGCGACGCGATGACCGCGAAGGTCAAGACCCTCCCCGAGCACCTGGTCCGGTCGATCACCTGGGACCAGGGCTCGGAGATGTCCCAACACACACGATTCAGCATCGACACCGGTGTCGACGTCTACTTCTGTGACCCGCACTCACCTTGGCAGCGCGGCTCAAACGAGAACACCAACGGACTGCTCCGCCAATGGTTCCCGAAAGGAACCGACCTCTCGGTCCACTCCGAAGCCGACCTCGACACCGTCGCCTACAAGCTCAACAACCGGCCTCGACAGACCCTGGGCTGGATGAAACCATCCCAAGCACTCGACCAACTCGTTGCGCCCACCGATTGAACCCGCCGTGCCAAACGCATGCCAGAACGGGGAGAAGAGCGGAAGAACCTGATGAGGTCGGACGCGGGGGTCGGACGCGGGGGTCGGATGCGGGTCAGGTGTCGGCGGCGAGCTCGGCGGCGCGGACGGTGTCGCGGTAGCGGACCGCGGCGGCGCGCAGGGCGGTCTCGGGGTCGACCCCGGCCAGGCGGGCCTGGTCGACGACGGCGAGCAGGAGCTCGCCGATGGTGTCGTCGTCGGTGACCTGATGGGCGGCAGCCAGCGCGGCGTCAGGCAGCGGGACGCTCACGACCGAGGCCACGTCGAGGCCACCGTCGGCGAGGCTCGCCGCCTTCTTCTGCACCTTGAGGGCGTAGAGCAGGGCGGGGATGGCGTCGGGCACGCCGTCGAAGACGCTCTCGCGCCCCTTCTCCGCCTTCTTGATCTGCTCCCAGTTGGCGACGACGGCATCGGCGTCGTGGGCCTCGACGTCGCCGAACACGTGCGGGTGCCGCGAGACGAGCTTGTCGTGCACGGTGGTGGCGATGTCGGCCGCGGTGAACTGCCCGGCCTCGGTGGCGAGCTGGGCGTGGAACAACACCTGGAACAGCAGGTCGCCGAGCTCCTCCTCGAGGTGCTCGTAGCCCTCGCCGTTCAGCTCGTCGAGGTGGTCGATGGCCTCGAGGACCTCGTAGCTCTCCTCCAGCAGGTGGCGGCGCAGGGTGTGGTGGGTCTGCTCCTGGTCCCACGGGCACTCGGCCCGCAGCACGGCGACGAGGTCGACGAAGCGGGCGAGCTCGCGGGCGATGGGGGCCGCCAGGTCCGGGAGGTAGACGGACGTGAGGTGGTCGGCCTCGACCCGGTCGAGCTCGGCCCACGGGATGCGCTCGACCCGCTCGTCGGGCAGGCCCAGGCGTTGCAGCACCACGACCTCGGCGTCGTCGGCCATGCTCGGGTCGATGCCGGCGTCGAGGGCGAGCTTCACGTCGGAGAGCACGTAGGCGCTGTCGCACTGGGCCACGAGCAGCGGGCCGCGCTCCCCCGCCGCCTCGACGGCGAAGCGGTGGCCGTCGACCACCCGCACGCCGACGGCGACCGGATCGATGCCGAGCCGCACCCAGGCCAGGTCGAGGAACGACAGCGCCGGCAGCACCTCGACCTCGACCCGGTCGTCGGCGAGGAGGAGCTCGACGGTGTGCTCGGCCACGAGGGGCGAGCCGGGCACGGCGTAGAGCACCGAGCCGTGCTCGCCGGCCGCGGCCACCAGGCGCTCGACGATCGCGGGGTACACCTCGTCGATCGAGTCGGCGCCCTCGTAGACGGCGTCGAAGGTGGTGGCGTCGGCCACGGCCTCGGCGGCCGGGTGGCGGCTGGTGCGCAGGAAGCGCACCGGGGCGGACCCGATGGCCGCCAGCGTGCCGGCGGTGAGCAGGTCGGTGCCGCCGGGGCCGAGGCCCACGATCACGACGCGGGGGCGATCGGCCATGGTGGGACCCCTACTGGTTGGTCAGCCCCGCCAGCGGGTCGACGGCGGTGGTCGTCGTGGAGGGCTGCTCGGCGCCGGCCGGGGCGGTGATCTGGCCGGTGGTCTCGTCGAAGTCGCCGAAGCGGCCGTCGACGGTGATGTTCGTGTCCTTGGCCACCCGGGCCAGCTCGGCGGTGAGGAGCTGCTCGGGGTTGCTGGTGACCTGCTGGGCGATCTGGGACTTCACGTCCTCGAAGCTCAGCACGCCGCGGGAGCGCACGAGGATGAGGTGGTAGCCGAACTTGGTCTTGACCGGCTGGCCCACCACGCCGATGGGCTGGGCCCAGGCGGCGTCGTCGAACTCGGTGACGTAGGTGCCCTGGGGAGCGCAGCCCAGGTCGCCGCCGTTGGTGTTGCTGCCGGTGTCCTCGGAGTTGGCCGTGGCCAGGGCGGCGAAGTTGTCGGTGCCCTTCAGCTGGCTCTCGACCTGGGTGATCTTGGTGAGCGCCGTGGCGTAGTCGGCGTCGCTCGGGGTGGTCGTGCCATCGGGCTGGCCGGCGAAGATCAGGATGTGGCTCACACACGCCTGGGGCTGGGTGTAGGTGTCGCCGCTGGCGTCGTAGATCTGACGGAGGGCCTCGTCGGAGGTGCCGGTCTTCACCAGGTCGGCCTGCAGCACGCTCTGGGTGGCCACGCCCTCGATCAGCTGCTGCTGGTAGCTCTCGGTGAGCACGCCGAAGACGGACTCGCCGCTCTGGGTCGCGTAGTTCTTCTCGAGGGTGGCGCGGGCGTCGTCGAGGTCGGTCTGGGTGACCTCGAGGCCACGGTCGGCCACGGCGAGCTTGGCCAGCTGGAGGCTCAGCTGGTCGTTGAGGAACTGGGCGGTGAACTGGGTGGACCAGGTGCCCTCGGTGGTGCCCTTGAGGCTCTGCTTGGCCTGGTCGGCGCCGACGGCCTGCGAGTAGGCGTCGAAGAAGCTGTTCATCTGCTCCTGGAACGTCGAGCTCGACAGCTGCCACTCGCCGACCTGGAGGGCGACGGGGTTGGCAGAGGAGCAGGAGGACCCGATGACGGCCAGGGAGAGAACCAGGGCCAGCAGGGCGAATGGGGCCGTACGCAGCGTCTTCACAAGGTCGCTCACACTACTCAAGGGGCCTCAGGCGGTGACAGTCGACCCGGCGGCACCGACGAGCTCGCCCTCGGGGGGCGGGATGAGGTCGGTGAGGGCGGCCACGAGGTCGCGCGCCGCGCCCGCCGCCGTCTTGAGCGGCAGCTGCAGCTGGCCCTGCTCGGCTTTGTAGACCGAGCCCTTGTAGATGCGTTCGAGCCGGATGGTCTTGGACGTCGGCAGGGCGATGGGGCTGATCCGGGCGAGGTACTTGGGGCCGCCGAAGCCGGAGCCCTTGGTGACGGTGACCTCACGGACGCCGGTGCGCACGCACTCCGCCCGCAGCCGGGCGACCTCGAGCAGGGCCTCGGCCGACGCGGGCACCGGGCCGTAGCGGTCCTCCCACTCGGTGCGGATGTCGTCGACCTCGGACTGGGAGGTGACGGCGGCGAGGCGGCGGTAGGCCTCGAGCCGGAGCTCCTCGCGCTCGACGTAGGCGACCGGCAGGTTGGCGTCGAGGGGCAGCTCGATCTTGATCTCGGCCGGCTCCCGGGGCGTCTCGCCCTTCAGCTCGGAGACCGCCTCGGTGACCATCTGGCAGTAGAGGTCGTAGCCCACCGCGGCGATGTGGCCGCTCTGGCCGGTGCCGAGCAGGTTGCCCGCACCTCTGATCTCGAGGTCGCGCATGGCGATCTTGAACCCCGAGCCGAGCTCGGTGGCCTCGCCGATCGTCTTGAGCCGCTCGTAGGCCTCCTCGGTGAGCGTGCGGTCGGGCGGGAAGAAGAGGTAGGCGTACGCCCGGCTGCCGGAGCGGCCGACGCGGCCCCGCAGCTGGTGGAGCTGACCCAGGCCGAGCATGTCGGCGCGGTCGACGACGAGGGTGTTCACCGTCGGCATGTCGATGCCGGACTCGATGATCGTCGTGCAGACGAGCACGTCGAACTGGCCCTCCCAGAAGTCGAGGACGACCTTCTCGAGGGTGCCCTCGTCCATCTGGCCGTGGGCGACGGCGACCCGCGCCTCGGGCACGAGCTCGCGCAGGTGCTCGGCGGTGCGGTCGATGTCCTTCACCCGGTTGTGCACGAAGAAGACCTGGCCCTCGCGCAGGAGCTCGCGGCGGATGGCCTCGCCGACCGCCCGGTCGTCGTACTCGCCGACGTAGGTGAGGATCGGCTGGCGCTCGGCGGGCGGGGTGTTGAGCAGGGTCAGGTCGCGGATGCCGGTGAGGCTCATCTCCAGCGTGCGGGGGATGGGCGTGGCCGACAGGGTGAGCACGTCGACGCCGACCTTGAGGCCCTTGATGGCCTCCTTGTGGCTCACGCCGAAGCGCTGCTCCTCGTCGACCACGAGCAGGCCGAGGTCCTTGAACTTCAGCTCGGGCGCGAGCAGCCGGTGGGTGCCGACGACGACGTCGACGTCGCCCGACGCCAGGCCCTCGATGACCTTCTTGGCCTGGGCGTTGGTGAGGAACCGGCTGAGCACCTCGACACGGACCGGATAGCCGGCGAAGCGTTCGGTGAAGGTCGTGAAGTGCTGCTGGGCGAGCAGCGTGGTGGGCACCAGCACCGCGGCCTGCTTGCCGTCCTGCACCGCCTTGAACACGGCCCGGATGGCGACCTCGGTCTTGCCGAAGCCGACGTCGCCGCAGACCAGGCGGTCCATCGGCGACTCGCCCTCCATGTCGCCCTTGACCTCGATGATGGCCTTCGACTGGTCGGGTGTGGGCTCGTAGGGGAACGACTCCTCGAGCTCGCGCTGCCAGGGCGTGTCCTGGGCGAAGGCGTGCCCGGGCGTGTGCACCCGCTTCTGGTAGAGCACCACGAGCTCCTGGGCGATCTCGGTGACCGCGGCGCGGACCTTCGCCTTGCTCTTCTGCCACTCGCCGCCGCCGAGGCGGCTGAGGCTCGGGTTGTCGCCGCCCGTGTAGTGGCGCACGGTGTCGATCTGGTCGGAGGGGACGTAGAGCTTGTCGTCGCCCCGGTACTCGAGCAGGAGGTAGTCGCGCTCGACCCCGCCGATGGTGCGCTTGACCATGCCGCCGTACCGGGCCACGCCGTGCTGGTGGTGCACGACGTGGTCGCCGGCCTTGAGGTCGTCGAAGAAGCCCTGGGCGGCGGCCTTGCGGGGCTTGGCCCGGCGATGGGCACGGCGGCGGCCGGTGACGTCGGACTCGGCCAGCACGGCGAGCTTCACCGACGGGAGGAGGAAGCCGCGCTCGAGGGGCATCACCACGACGTGGCCACCGGGGACCGAGAGGTCGGCGACGCCGCGCTCGTCGAGGGCGAGGTGCACGCCCTGGTCGCCGAGGAGGCTCACCAGGCGGTCGGCCGAACCGGTGCCGTCGGCGGCCACGACCACCCGGTAGCCGTCGACCAGCAAACGCTCGAGCTGGGCGACGAGGGTGGACCCCTCCCCCACGACCGGGTCCCATCCGGCGGCGGGCACCGTGGCGACGTCGGGGCCCTCGGGGGCGACGGTGACGCTCCACGCCGGGGCGTCGGTGTGCACGAGGAGCCGATCGAACGGGAGGTGCAGCTGGGGCAGCGACTCGGTGTCGTCGACCCCCCACGTCTTCGACAGCGTGCGGGCGAGGTCGTCCTCCTCGGCGAGGATGTCGGCGGCCCGGTCACGCATGCGGCGGGGCTCGAACAGCAGCACCTGGGCGTCGGCGTCGAGCATGTCGAACAGCACCTGCTGGTTGGCGCCCTCGCCCTCGTCGTCGACGAGCCACGGCAGCCAGCTCTCCATCCCGTCGAAGGTCTGACCCTCGGCGAGGCGCTCCCACTGCTCGCGCCCCCACGGCTGCGAGGCGATCAGCGCGGTCGCCCGCGCTCGAACCTCGTCGGTGGGCAGCAGCTCGCGGCACGGGAAGATCTCGACCTCGGAGCGGTCGATGGTGGTGCGCTGGTCGGCGACGGAGAACTCACCGAGGCGGTCGACCTCGTCACCCCAGAGGTCGATGCGGATCGGGGCGTCGGCCGTGCTGGGGAACACGTCGACGATCGACCCGCGCACGGCGACCTCGCCGCGGTGCTCGACCTGGTACTCACGGCGGTAGCCGTCGCGGACGAGGCGCTCGACGAGCTCGGTCGGGTCGACCTGGTCGCCGACACCGACGACGATCGGCTCGATGTCGGCCACGTGCGGGCCGAGCCGCTGCACGAGGGCGCGCACCGGGGCCACCACCACCCGGGGCGCCCGCTCGGGGTCGCGCAGGTGCCAGAGGGTGCGCAGCCGGCTGCCCATGGTGTCGACCGCGGGGCTGACCCGTTCGAAGGGCAGCGTCTCCCAGGCCGGGAACAGGTCGACCTCGTCGGCCCCGAGGAAGGCGCCGAGGTCACGGGCCAGGCGCTCGGCCTCGCCGGTCGTGGGCACGGCCACAACGATGGGCTGACGGTCGGAGCGAGCCGCCAGGCCGGCCACCACGATGGCGCGGGCCGGCTCGGGCACGGCCAGCACGGCGTCGCGCCGGCCGAGCACGGCGGTGAGGCCTGGCTCGTCGGCGAGGAGGGCGGGAAGGTCGGTGAGGGGCATGGGACCTCGGGTCGGGGACGCGCACCATCCCGGCCGCAGGCGCGACCGGGGGGTGGGTCGATCATCGTACCGGTGCCGGGCACCGGATCCCGGGTCCACCGAACAGTCAGATTTCGTGCAGATGAACGCCGCCGTTCCGTCATTGCGCGAGCACGGTCCGGGGGTGTCAACTGTCGCTTCGTATGGCAGCTCCCACGCAGGACACGACGGGCCAGAAGCACATCGCCCCGCTCCCCCCGACAGCCAAGGTCGACATCCCCGAGAGCCGGTCCTTCCGGTTCAAGACGAAGTTCCTCGGCAAGGCGATGCACACCGACCAGCTCCAGCACGAGCGGCTCGGGAAGCCCACGGCCCTCGCCGTCTTCGCCTCCGACAACCTCTCGTCCGCGGCCTACGCCACCGAGGAGATCCTCCACACCCTGCTGCTCGCAGGCGTCGGCATCGTGGCCTTCAGCTACGTGCTGCCCATCACGCTCGCCATGCTCGGCGTGCTCGGGCTCCTGATCCTCAGCTACCGCCAGACCATCAAGGCCTACCCGTCGGCCGGCGGTGCGTACATCGTCACCAAGGACAACCTCGGCGTGCTGCCCGCCCAGGTCGCCGGCGTCGCCCTGCTCACCGACTACATCCTCACCGTCTCGGTGTCGGTGTCAGCCGGTGTGGCCGCCCTCTACTCGGTCTTCGGTGGGCTCTACCCCTACCGGGTGCCGATCGCGGTGGGCTTCATCGCCATCATCGCCTTCGGCAACCTCCGGGGCGTGAAGGAGTCCGGGAAGATCTTCGCCGTCCCGACCTACATGTTCGTCGTGGCCATGTTCCTGATGATCTCCTACGGGATCTACAAGGCCACCCTCGGCGGCGGGCTCAGCTTCATCGCCCTCGACCCCGAGCAGGCCAAGGAGGTCGCCGGCATCCAGGCGGTCGGCTGGTTCCTGGTCCTGCACGCCTTCGCCTCCGGCGGCGCCGCCGTCACCGGCGTGGAGGCCATCTCCAACGGCGTGCCCGCATTCAAGGAGCCGTCCTGGAAGAACGCCAGCCAGACCCTGGTGATCATGGGCGCCACCCTCGGCGCCATGTTCTTCGGCATCTCCTGGCTGGCCACCCAGCTCCACCCGGTGCCCGAGCAGGGCAAGACCGTCATCGCCCAGATCGCCGAGGCCGTCTACGGCACGAGCGGCCTAGGGCACGTCATGTTCATCTTCACCCAGGCCGCCACGATGCTGATCCTCGTGCTGGCCGCCAACACCAGCTTCGCCGACTTCCCCCGCCTCGCCAGCTTCCAGGCCGAGGACAGCTTCATGCCCCGCCAGCTCACCAAGCGCGGCCATCGGCTGGTCTTCTCCAACGGCATCATCGCCCTGTCGATCACCGCCGCCGTGCTGGTGATCGTGCTCGGTGCCGACGTCACCAAGCTGATCCCGCTCTACGCCGTGGGCGTGTTCACCAGCTTCACGCTCTCCCAGCTCGGCATGGCCCGCCGCCACCTGCGCCTGAAGGAGCCGGCTTGGCGCCGCGGCCTGCTGATCAACGGCCTGGGTGCCATCGTCACCGCCGTGGTGACCGTCGTGATCGCCTCCACCAAGTTCCTCGAGGGCGCCTGGGTGATCATCGCCCTCATCCCGATCCTGGTGTGGGTGGTCGTGCGCCTCAACCACCAGTACGAGGCGGAGAAGTCCGAGCTCCACGACGACGCCCTCCAGGCCGCCGAGGCCCCGATCCTGCGTCGCCACACGGTGCTCGTGCTGATCGACCGCATCGACCGCACCGCCGCCCGGGCCATCCAGTACGCCCGCACGCTCACCCCCGACGACCTGCGGGCCGTGCACATCGCCGTCGACGAGGTCCACGCCGAGGAGCTGGCCGACGAGTGGAGCCACCTGGCCCTCGCCCGCCTGCCCCTCGAGCTGCGCGAGTGCCCCGACCGCCGCATCAACCGGTCGGTGCTCGAGCTGGTGGCCGAGGCCGCCGCCGACAACCAGACCGAGGTCACCATCCTCATCCCCCGCCGCGAGTACCGCTCGGCGTGGCACCGCCTGCTGCACGACCGCACCGCCGACTCCATCGCCAAGGCGATCGCCGACGTGCCCCACGCCAACGTCACCTTCGTGCCCTACCACCTCACCCTGAGCACCAAGGGCCAGCACATCCACAAGGTCGAGCACGGCGCCGTCTCGGGCACCGCCGGCCAGCACGACATCACCGGCCCGAACGGGGCCGGTGGGGGCCACTGATGGCGCTGTTCTCCCGCACCGACAAGGCCCTCGCGGCGCGGCTCGAGGCCGAGACCCAGGCCGCCTTCGAGGAGCTCGGCCGGGTCTCCCTCGCGGGCGTCACGCCCATCGGGCAGGTGCAGTGGCGGGAGCGGGTCAAGGTCGCCGGGCGGGTCAAGGCCCTGCGCGTGCAGCCGTGGTCGGAGAAGATCCTCAGCCTCGAGCTCACCCTGGTCGACGGCACCGGCGGGCTCACCGTCGTGTTCCTGGGCCGGCGTCACATCGGCGGTGTGCGCCTCGGGGCCCGGCTCGTGGTCGAGGGCACCGTGGCCGAGACCCGCAACCAGCTGGCGCTGCTGAACCCGGCCTACCAGCTGCTGCCCCACGAGGTCGCGCTCCCCTACTGAGGGCCCCTTGACCTGAAGTGCGGTCGAGGTCCTACGCTCCGCTCGTCAGCCGGAGCGCCCGGCCGACCGCCCGTTCCGGAGAGACCATGCCGATCACGACCGGCTTCAACCACGTGGCCACCCTCACCACCGACCTCGACCGCTTCGCCGAGTGGTACGGCCAGGTCTTCGGTGCCGAGGTCACCTTCCGCATGGAGGCCGAGGGCGACCACCCCCGGATGTTCATCCTCGACATGGGCGGCGTCGGTGCGCTCAACGTGTTCGAGGTGCCCGAGGACGCGCTGATCGGCGACCGGCGACGCATCGGCGGCCGGGGCGCCATCGACCACTTCGGGCTCAACGTCGACTCGCTGGCCACGCTCGAGCAGGTGAAGCAGCGGCTGGAGGCTGCGGGCGCCGACATCGGCGAGATCCAGAAGCTCGGCGACGAGTGGTCGCTGTTCTTCCGTGACGTCGACGGCATGGAGCTCGAGGTCTGCGCCCCCGCCGACTGACCCTGTGATCAGTCGGTGCGGGTGTTGACCTGGTTCATCGCCGCGTCGACGCCCTGGGCCACGATCAGCTCCACCGCGTCGGCGGCGATCTCGACGGCCACCGCGAGCAGCTCGCGGTCGGACTTGGTGACCTTCTTGAGCACGTGGTCGGCGCCGTGCTCCTTGCTCGACGGCTTGCCCACGCCGATGCGGATGCGCACGAAGGCGTCGGTGTGCAGATGGGCCTTGATCGAGCGCAGCCCGTTGTGGCCCGCCAGCCCTCCGCCGACCTTCACCCGCACCCGACCGGTGGGCAGGTCGAGCTCGTCCTGCACGATGACGAGCCGGGTGGGGTCGGCGATGCCGAAGCGCCGCACCAGCGGGGCCACGGACTCGCCAGAGAGGTTCATGTAGGTCGTCGGCTCGGCGAGGGCGACCCGCCGGCCGTCGATGCGCACCTCGTCGACGAGGGCGCGCTCCTTGCCCGCCTTCAGGCGGCCGTCGTGACGTCGGGCCAGGAGGTCGACGACCTCGAAGCCCACGTTGTGGCGGGTCCCGGCGTACTCCTTGCCGGGGTTGCCCAGGCCGACGACCAGCCAGTCGGCAGGGGTGCCCCTGCGGGGCTTGTCGCCCCGGGAGCCGAACGCCACCTACTCGGCGTCGGCGGCCTCGGCAGCCTCACCACCGGAGTCACCGCCACGAGCGGCGGCCTCCTCGGCGGCATCGGCGGCCTCGAGGTCGGCGATGGTGCCGCCGTGGTCGAGCTGCACGCTGAAGCGGGTGGCCACGCCGAGCACGACCTGGGTCTCGGGCTCGACGTCGGTGGAGACGCCGGCCGGGAGGACGAGGTCGGCCACGGTGACCGAGTCGCCGATGTCGAGATCGGAGATCTCGGCCTCGAGCTGCGAGGGGATGTCGGCCGGCTTGGCCTTGACCGACAGGGTCTTGAGGGGCTGGTCGACGATGCCACGACGGCTCTCGACCTGCTTGGCCTCGCCCACCAGGATGATCGGCACCTCGATGGCGACGAGCGCATCGGGGTCGACCCGCAGGAAGTCGATGTGCAGGACGTTGCGCTTCACCGGGTGGCGCTGCAGGTCCTTGACGATGGCGAGGTCCTTCGTGCCGTCGACCTCGATCGTGATCAGGGCGTTCGTGCCGGCCTCGGTGCTGAGCGCACGGCGCAGGTCGGGCCAGGGCACCGACACGGAGACCGCATCGCGGCCGAGGCCGTAGACGACGCCCGGCACCTGGCCGTCGGCCCGGAGGCGCGAGGACGAGCGGGAGCCGGCGATGCGGCCGGTTTCGGCGGTGAGGGTCAGGTCCATGGTGGGTGCTCCTGCGGTCGCCGGCGCGGTAGGGGGCGCGCCTGGCGGGGACGGTCGTGCAAACGGCTCGCAATCCTACCGGCAGGACCCCTCCCGTGCGAACCGGCCACCGGCTGGGACCTCGTCCCCCGCCGCCGCGGACCTTCGGCCCTGCCCGCGGAAGGGTCCCGGAGGAGACGCTGCCAGGGTCGTCACCTGATCCCGGGAGCCTCCAGATGTCGTCCTCCGCCACCACCACGGCCGCCACGGCCACCAACACGCCCGTCGTGCCCGCCGTGCACGATCCGGCCCCGGACCCGTCGATCATGGTCGACGGGACCGACGTCTCCTACGGCAAGGCCATCGTCATCGGATCCGTGGTCGGGATCCTGCTCTTCACCGCCGCCATGTGGCTGATCGTGAAGGCCCTGGCGCCCGAGTGGTCAGCCGGTGCCGTCACGGTCATCGCCGTGTGGTGCGGCATCTGGAGCGGCCTGTTCCTCGGCGGCACCATCGCCGTGGGCCGCTGGTCGATGAAGCAGGGCCACTGAGCCACCCCGGGCCCGGCCCGGGGACGACTGATCCACCCGGTCGCGCCGCCGGGGCACCCCACGACCGGAACCGTGGGCGGGCCCCGGCGGCGTCGCGCCCGGGCACCACTTCGCGGATCAGGTCCGTCAGGACTGGTTGTGCCCGTCGAAGATCTCGCTGACCGAGGTGTCCTCGAAGACGGCGTCGATGGCGTCGGCGATGATGCCGGCCACCGAGAGGACCTCGATCTTGTCGAGCTGCTTCTCGGGCGGCAGCGGCAGGGTGTTGGTGGTGACGACCTTCGAGATCACCGAGTTCTTGAGCCGGTCGATGGCCGGGCCCGAGAACACGCCGTGGGTGCAGGCGGCGTAGATCTCCGACGCACCCCGGGCCTTGAGCTGCTCGGCGGCGGCGACGATCGTGCCGCCGGTGTCGATCATGTCGTCGATCAGCACGCAGACGCGGCCGTCGACCTCGCCGACGACGTCGCGGGCCTCGACGGTGTTCTTCACGCCCTTCACCCGGCGCTTGTGCACGATGGCGAGGTCGGCGTGGAGCTGGTTGGCGTAGCGCTCGGCGACCTTCACCCGGCCGGCGTCGGGCGACACCACGACGAGGTCCTCGCCGAGGCCGGCCATGTAGTCGACCAGCACCGGCATGGCGGTGAGATGGTCGACGGGGCCGTCGAAGAAGCCCTGGATCTGGCCGGAGTGCAGGTCGACCGAGATCAGGCGCTTGGCGCCGGCGGCCTTGAACATGTTGGCCACGAGCTTCGCCGTGATCGGCTCACGGCCCTCGGACTTCCGGTCCTGGCGGGCGTACCCGTAGAAGGGGGCGACGGCGGTGATGCGCTTGGCCGACGCGCGCTTGGCGGCGTCGACCATGATCAGCTGCTCCATGATCGCGTCGTTCACCGACATGTTCTCGGTGCCGGCGTGGGTCTGGATGATGAAGACGTCGGTGCCGCGGACGGACTCCCCGAAGCGGGTGTGCAGCTCGCCGTTGGCGAACTCCGCCAGGTTGGCGTCGCCCAGGGTCACCCCCAGCCGCTCGGCGATCTCCTCGGCGAGGGCGAGGTTCGCTCGACCTGACACGAGGTGCAGGCGCTTCTTGGTGATGAGTTCCATGGGGCCCCTCTGCGGCGCGACCACCGCCCCGTGGCCCCGGGACGGCTCAGGTGGAACCAGCAGTGTAGAACGGCCCGGGCCGGGCCCCCGCAGGGACGCTGCTGCCGGGCTCCAGCACGGCGAACGGACCGAGGTGGGCACCCTCGCCGATCTCGGCGTCGCGCCCGACGGTGTTCTCGACGACCGAGCCGGCACCGACGATGCAGTCGACCAGGCGGGTGTTGGGGCCGAGCTCGGCGCCGGCGCCGACGACGCAACGACCCTGGAGGATCGTGTCGGGGAAGAGCGTGACGTCGGGAGCGAGGTCGACGGTGGCGTCGACGTAGGTGCGCTCCGGGTCGACCATGGTGACCCCCTTGCGCATCCAGCCCTCGTTCGTGCGGCGCCGCAGCTCGGACTCGGCGGCGGCGAGCTGCAGCCGGTCGTTCACGCCCTGGGTGTCGGCGGCGTCGTCGACGACGACGGCCGAGACGCGGTAGCCGGCCCCGGCGAGGACCTCGACGACGTCGGTCAGGTAGTACTCGCCCTGGGCGTTCTCGGGGCTGATCCGGCGCAGCGCCGGGCCGAGCACGCTGGCCCGGAAGCAGTAGATCGACGTGTTGACCTCGTCGATCTCCTTCTCCTCGTCGGTGGCGTCGGCCTGCTCGACCACCCGCATCACGCGGTCGTCGCGACCACGGACCACCCGGCCGTAGCCGGTGGGGTCGGGCATGCGGGCGGTGAGGAGGGTGCAGGCGGCGTCGGAGGCCCGGTGGGCCTCGACGAGCGCGGCGATGGTGGCGGCGCGGAGCAGCGGCGTGTCGCCGGGCATGACGAGCACGTCGGCGTCGGCGTCGTCGAGCTCGTCGGGACCGAAGGCGGTGAGGGCCACGCCGACGGCGTCGCCGGTGCCGCGCTGGACGGACTGCTCGACGAACTCGAGCGGGACCTCGGGCGCGGCGTCGAGGAGCTTCTTGGTGACGCGCTCGGCGCCATGGCCCACGACCACCACGGCGCGCGAGATCTCGCACTCGTCGAGCGAGTCGAGGACGTACAGGACCATGGCCCGGCCACACAGCAGGTGGAGGGGCTTCGGGCGGGTGGACCGCATGCGGGTGCCCTCGCCGGCGGCGAGCACGATGGCGGAGAGGGGCCTCGGGGTCATGGGCCCTTTCTAGTACGGTCGGGCACGCCTTTCGGGGGTGGTGTAATTGGCAACACACCAGGTTTTGGTCCTGGCTTTCGGGGTTCGAGTCCCTGCCCCCGAGCTCCCCGCCCCGCCCCGTGCGTCGACCTCGTTTCGCATGTCCCGGGTCATCCCGGTATCGTGCACGCCGCCATGGGATCTCTTATCAAGAAGCGCCGCAAGCGCATGCGGAAGAAGAAGCACAAGAAGATGCTGAAGCGCACGCGCTTCCAGCGACGAGCCGCAGGCAAGTAGCCCTGCGGCCGGCTGCGCCGGCCTCTTCACCACACGATCGAACTGCTCCCACCCGGCCCGAGGCCGGGTGGTTGCGCGTACGGGGTCCCCTGCCACCTACGCTCCGGCGCCATGGGGGACTTCACACCAGCGCGCCCGGACATCGTCCGGCGCCTCAACGTCATGGCCGCAGGGGTGGGCGGGGCACGGGCGATCGTGCCCCTCGACGCCGATGAGCTGATCGACCTGGCGGTCGCCGCCACCGGTCTCGACGACTTCGGAGAGCCCGAGTGGGAGGAGCCCTACCGGCGCCTCGTCGCCGCCCTCGACACCGACGCCCGGCTCAACGTCGTGGGCCGGCTGATGTGCCGCCACGACGCCCTGCGCCACCTGTGCGCCCGACTGACCGTGCTCGACGCCCACCGGCGCGACCCCGCGCTCGCCGCCACGCCGGTGCCGGCCCCGGTGTTCATCACCGGCCCCGCCCGGTCGGGCACCAGCATCCTGCAGGAGCTCCTGGCCCTCGACCCGAACCTGCGCGCTCCCCTGGCCTACGAGATGGCCCACCCGATCGTGGCCGCCGACGTCGACGACGACACCCGTGCCGGGTGGGCGGAGTGCGAGTTCGACCTGTGGGGCGACGTCGACCCCGGCTTCCGGGCGGTGCACGACCTCGACGCCCGCCTGCCCGAGGAGTGCCTCTGGCTCATGGCGCCGCAGTTCGACATCGGCTTCTGGTCGACCAACGTCGACATCCCCGAGTGGATGATGTACCGGGCGGTGATGGACCCGACCCCGGTCTACGACTTCCACAAGCGGTTCGTGCAGGTGCTCCAGGGCGGCACCCCCACGACGTGGCTCTTCAAGTCACCGGTGCACCTGAGCCGCCTGGCCGCGCTCATGGCCGTCTACCCGGACGCCCGCATCATCCGCACCCACCGCGACCCGGTGAGGACGGTGGCCTCCACGGTGAGCACGCTGGCCCACGGCCGCTACACCCGCTCCGACGAGGTCGACACCCGCACGATCGCGGCGTCGTCGACCTTCGGGCTCTCGATGATCCTGAACGGCATCGCCGCCCCCGAAGCGGCGCTGCCGGACGGCCAGGTCGCCGAGCTCCAGTACCTCGACCTCATGGACGATCCGGTCAGCGCCGTGAAGCGGGCCTACGACGTGCTGGGGCTGCCGATGGCCCCCGAGCTGCCCGGCCTGATGACCGACTACCTCGACGCCCGGCCGAAGGGCCGCCTCGGCGCCCACCGGTACTCGCTGGCCGACTACGGCCTCGACGAGGCCACCGTGCGCGCCGACTTCCTTCCCTACACCGACGCCTTCCAGGTCCCCTACGAGACCTGAGCGCCGCGCTCCGGCCCTGCGAGCCCCGGGTCAGGGGGCGGGGGTGGTGCGCACGACGACGCGGCCGTCGCCGGGGAAGGCCCCCTCGACGAACCACGTGGAGCCCGAGCCGGCGAGGTGGGGCCGCTGCCCCGCCACCTCGGCGAACCGGTCGCGCCACTCGCCCAGGCGGGGCTCGACCACCAGGGCCGCGGGCTCGAGGTCGTTGCCGTGGTCGCCGGCCGGCCCGCCGAGGTCGTCCCAGGCCCGGTAGACGGCCGGGGTCGAGCAGCCGAACGGCGGGGTCCAGAGCGTGAGGGTGCGCTCGACGAACGGCAGCGGGTCGACGACCTCACCGATGCCCGTGACCCGGGCCCGGCCGCCCACGACGCAGAAGGCGACGTCGGCACCGAGGCGGGCGGCGGCCTCGAGGTCGCGGAACCCGGCCCAGCGCAGCACCGCGGCGGCATCGGCCGACCCGCCACCCAGGCCGGCACCGGCGGGGATGCGCTTCTCGAGGCGCACCTGGGCGGTGCGACCGGCGAGGACGAGGGCCCGGCGGACCAGGTTGTCGTCGGTGATCTCGATGGCGAGGCCGGCGCCGGTGGTGGCGTCGACCAGCTCGAGGCCGTCGCCGGGCGTGACGACCAGGGTGTCAGCCAGGTCGAGGGTGACCATCTCGGCGTCGATCAGGTGGTAGCCGTCGTGCCGGACGCCGGTGACCCGCAGCGACAGGGTGAGCTTGGCGGGGGCCGACAGGGTCACGGGTTCCACCCCCGCATCATGGCCGCTCACGCCCTCTCCCCCCGTTCTGGCATGCGTTTCACACGGCGGGTTCAATCGGTGGGCGCAACGAGTTGGTCGAGTGCTTGGGATGGTTTCATCCAGCCCAGGGTCTGTCGAGGCCGGTTGTTGAGCTTGTAGGCGACGGTGTCGAGGTCGGCTTCGGAGTGGACCGAGAGGTCGGTTCCTTTCGGGAACCATTGGCGGAGCAGTCCGTTGGTGTTCTCGTTTGAGCCGCGCTGCCAAGGTGAGTGCGGGTCACAGAAGTAGACGTCGACACCGGTGTCGATGCTGAATCGTGTGTGTTGGGACATCTCCGAGCCCTGGTCCCAGGTGATCGACCGGACCAGGTGCTCGGGGAGGGTCTTGACCTTCGCGGTCATCGCGTCGCGGACTGTCTGCGCGGTGTGGTCGCCGTCGAGGTGTAGCAACAGGACGTATCGGGTGGAACGTTCGACGAGGGTCCCGATCGCGGAACGGTTGTTCTTGCCCATGATGAGGTCGCCTTCCCAGTGGCCGGGCACGGCGCGGTCGTCGATCTCGGCGGGTCGCTCGGAGATCATGACCATGTCCGGTATCTGGCCGCGGGTGTCGAGGCGGGACCTTTGGCGGCGGATTGCTCGTCCGGTGCGCAGACACGACGCGAGCTCTTTGCGCAGAGCGCCACGGCCTTGCACGTAGAGCGATTGGTAGATCGTCTCGGGCGACACCCACATCATGGGATCGTCCGGGAACTCGAGACGCAACTGCGCCGAGATCTGGGTCGGGGACCACAACTCCTGTTCGAGCCACGTTTCGACCTGGGCCCGCAGCCGCTCACACCCGGCGAGCTTCGCGATCTTGGGGCGCCGGGCGAGCTCGGCGGCGCGGCGATGAGCCCGCCATCCCGCGTATCTGGTCCGGCCGCCATTGGCGTTCACCTCTCGCGACACTGTCGAGGTCGCCCTCCCCAACTGCCGGGCGATCGCCGCGAACGACTCGCCTGCGTCCAGTCCCGACCGGATCTGTTCGCGTTCACCCGCCGAGAGTCGAGCGGGTGAGGGATCCCAATCCTGGCGGCGAGCAACACCGCCCACCGCTTGGATCACCCGATACACGAACCCGGTCGAGCGGGCGACCTCTCTGGCCACCTCGGCAGCCGGCAAACCATCCGCGACCAGACCGATGACCCGCTTGCGTTCTTCGGGTGTCAGCTTCGGATACCGGCCACTGTTCGCATTGCCCACGACAACCTCCCACTCGAGCTGGAACCAACCAACTCGACCAGAACGTTGCAACGATCACTTGAACCCGCCCACCTCCAGGGGTGCAGAACGCATGCCAGAACGAACAGGGCGGGCGTCAGGGCACGGGGTGGGCGGCCACGGCGGCGGTGAGGGCGCCCCACTGGGCCACGCCGAGCTGCTCGGGCCGGGTCTGGGGGTCGACGCCGGCGGCGGCGAACGCCTCGGGGCCCGCGGTGCCGGCGAGCGAGCGGCGCAGCATCTTGCGGCGCTGGCCGAAGGCCTGGCGCACGAGGAGCATCAGGTCGTCGTGGTCGACGTCGACCGCCGGCGCCGGCAACCGGGTGAGGCGCACCAGCACACTCTCGACCTTGGGTTGAGGGATGAACACCGTGGGCGGCACCTTGGCCACGACCTCGGCCGTGGCCCACAGGGCCACCTTCACCGACGGGATGCCGTAGGTGCCACTGCCCGGAGGGGACGCCAGACGCTCGCCGACCTCCCGCTGGACCATCACCAGCATGCGGTGGATGGCGGGCACGTCGTCGAGCAGCTGGAGCACGATCGTGGTGCCGACGTTGTACGGGAGGTTGGCCACGAGGGTCCAGCGGTCGTGACCGGCCAGCAGCTCGGCCCAGTCGACCTCGAGGGCGTCGCCCTGCACCACCCGCACCCCGAGGGGCGCCACGACCTCCTCGAGCACGGGCACGAGGTGGCGGTCGAGCTCGACCGCGGTGACCTCGGCGCCCGACTCGGCGAGCGCTGTGGTGAGCGACCCGACGCCCGGGCCGATCTCGACCACGGGGTCACCCGGCCCGACCTCGGCCAGGCGCACGATGCGGCGCACCGTGTTCGGGTCGGCCACGAAGTTCTGCCCGAGGGCGCGGCTCGGGCTGAGACCGTGGCGTTCGAGCAGCTCGACGATCTCGCGGCGGGTGAGGGTCACCGCCGGAGGCTACGGCGTCAGCCGCAGGCCCCGCCCCAGGGGGCCCGGCCGTACTGGCGGAGCATGGCCAGGGCGATGGTGTCCTGGTCGGCCGGGGCGGCCCGGTTGGGCTTCACGCCGACGAGGTCGTTGCGCCCGATGCTGCGGGCCACGGCGTCCCAGCCGCCCTGGTAGATCTGGTAGGCGCCCATGTAGGTGCCGGTGGGATCGACGGCGGTGTAGTCGCCGTGCGACTCACGCTGGCGCACGCAGGCCAGGAAGTTGGCCTCGGAGGCGGTGGGCACCGGGCCGGACGGGGGCGCCGGAGCGGGTGCCGCCACCTTGGGGGCCGCCGTGGTGGTCGTGGCCTGGGCCTTGGCCGCCTTGGGGGCGGTCGTGGTGGTGGTCGCCTTCGGCGCCGCCGTGGTGTCGGTGGTGGCCGGGGCGGCGGTGGTGACCGTGGTGGACGGCTCGGTGGACGCGGGGGCCTCGGACGGGCTGACCGCCACGACCATGCTGGGCTCCGGCACCTCGGTGTCGACCGCCGAGACATCCGACGCCTTGCCACCGTGCCCACCCATGAGGTCGAGCACGAGGAGCGGCAGGACGGCCAGGGTCACCACGAGGGCGATCACGAGCCGGCGCTGCGTCGGGTGCAAGGAGGCGTTCAGAGCTACGTCTCTTCTCTCGGCGACAAGGTCCTGGCGTGGACGAAGTGCCGCCGAGAACACCCGCGAGGGTGCGCTCGTCGTGCCAACTCCGCCCGGAGCCGTCCCGGCAACCTAGGCGTCTCGCAACACAACTGCAACTTTCGACATGTCGTCGAGACACCTGTCACGGCGCCGAAAACTCCACCGTTCGTGGAGGTCGACGGGAACCCTCGACCTGAGCTGGAGACCTCGAGGGGAGGTCGAGGGTTGCCCGATTCGAGGTCGTGCCCGGCGCCCGGGTGCGGGCTCAGTCGGGCAGGCCGTACACGCGGGCAGCGTTGGCCCAGGTGGCCTCGGCGACCGCCGCCAGCTGGACGTGTTTGACGTCGGCGACGGTCTCGCCGACCAGGGTGACGAACGCCGGCTGGTTGGGTCGGCCCCGGTGGGGCACCGGGGCCAGGAAGGGCGAGTCGGTCTCGACCAGCAGCCGGTCGAGCGGGCACAGCTCGACGGCCTCGCGGACCTCGGGTGCACCCTTGAACGTGACGACGCCGCTGAACGACAGGTGGGCGCCGAGGTCGAGGCAGCGCCGGGCCTCGTCGGGGCCCCCGGTGAAGCAGTGGATCACGGTGCGGGCGGGCACGCCCTCGGCCCCGAGGATGTCGAAGGTGTCCTCCCAGGCCTCGCGGGTGTGGACCACGAGGGCCAGGTCGTGGGCGTGGGCCAGCGCGATCTGGGCGGCGAACGCCTGCCGCTGCACCTCGCGGGGGGAGTGGTCGTAGTGGTAGTCGAGCCCGCACTCCCCCACGGCCACGACCTCGGGCTCGGCGAGGAGGGCTTCGATGCCGTCCCAGCCGTCCTTGGCGTCGTGGGGGTGCACGCCGGCGGTGGCCCACACGCCCTCACGGCCCCGGGCGACCTCGATGGCCGTGCGCGACGACGCCAGGTCGGTGCCCACCGTGATCAGCCGCTCGACGCCCGCCGCCCGCGCCGCGGCCACGGCCCCGTCGGCCGACGGGCCCCGCTCGGCGGTGAGGTCGAGGTGGCAGTGGTCGTCGGTCCAGCGCAGGGCCACGGCGATCGTCCCGGGCCGGCTCAGTCGGCCTTGGGCACGGTCATGCGGGGGAAGAGCGGATCGCCCTTCACCACCGGCAGACCACCGGGGTAGCCACCCCACGCCGCCGCCTCGGGGAGGCGCTGCTCACCGGGCACCCCGGGCAGGCCGATCCGCGCCCAGACCTGCTCGCAGATCGAGGGCATGGCGGGCGTGGCGAGGATGGCGACGAGGCGCAGGACCTCGAGGGCGTCGCCCATGACGGCGTCGAGCTCGGGGCCCGGCTCCATCTTCCAGGGCTCGTTGGTCTCGAGGTGGGCGTTGGCCGCCCCGATGAGCTTCCAGGTGGCCTCGAGGGCGAGGCTCGGGGCGATGTTGGCCCAGCCCGCGGCGGTCTCGGCGTAGGCCTCGGCCGCCACGGCGGCGAGGGGCGAGTCGGGAGCGGGAGCCGGGCCCACTCCCCCGCACTTCTTGCCCACGACCGTGGCCACCCGTGACAGCAGGTTGCCGAGGTTGTTGGCCAGGTCGGTGTTGAAGCGGTTGACCATGCCCTCGTAGGAGAAGTCGCCGTCGGGGCCGAAGGGGTTGTCGCGCAGGAAGTGGTAGCGGAACCCGTCGACGCCGAAGTCGGCCACGAGGTCGGCCGGGAAGATCTGGTTGAGGCTGGTCTTCGACATCTTCTCGCCACCGACGAGCAGGAAGCCGTGGACGGCGACCTTGCTGGGCGGCTCGATGCCGGCGGCCAGGCACATGGCGGGCCAGTACACGCAGTGGAACCGCAGGATGTCCTTGCCGATCAGGTGGTGCACCACCGGCCACCACGTCTCGAAGCGGTCGGGGTCGGAGCCGTAGCCCACGGCGGTGGCGTAGTTGATGAGCGCGTCGTACCAGACGTAGAAGACGTGGCCTTCGTCCCACGGCACCGGCACGCCCCACGTGATGGAGGTGCGGGAGACCGAGACGTCCTCGAGGCCCTGGCGGATGATGCCGAGCGCCTCGTTGCGCTTGCCCTCGGGCTGCACGAAGTCGGGGTGGGCCTCGTACCAGTCGAGGAGGGGCTGGGTGAACTTCGAGAGCTCGAAGAACCAGTTGTCCTCCTCGAGCCACTCGACCGGCCTGCCGTGGATCGGGCAGTTGCCGTCGATCAGGTCGGCCTCGGTGTAATAGGCCTCGCACGGCACGCAGTAGAGGCCGGCGTAGGTGCCCTTGCGGATCCAGCCGTTGTCGTGGATGGCCTGCATGAAGGCCTGAACCGACTCCTTGTGGCGCGGCTCGGTGGTGCGGATGAAGTCGTCGTTGCTGATGCCGAGCAGCTCCCACACCTCACGGAAGCGGGCGCTGGTGATGTCGGCCTGCTCCTGGGCGGTGATGCCGTTGGCCTCGGCGGAGCGCTGCACCTTGAGGCCGTGCTCGTCGGTGCCGGTGAGGAAGAAGACGTCGTCGCCGAGGAGGCGGTGCCAGCGGGCGAGGGCGTCGGCGGTGACCGTCGTGTAGGCGTGCCCGATGTGGGGCACGTCGTTCACGTAATAGATCGGGGTGGTCACGTAGAAGGGTTCTGACACGGGGTCAAGGCTACGGGGCGACGACAACCCGGGACGAAACCGTTCCCCTCGGGAGCCCGATCGCCAGGGGCTGGTAGACACAGCCCGTCGACGGCGGGCGGTCCGCCGAGGCCCCAGGGGAGACGAGAGATGCCGCTGAGCCGGTTGGACGAGTACCTGACCCACCAGTTCCCGGAGCCGGTCGACACCGTCTACACCCCCGACCGGAACTTCTACGACCGCTACTACTTCAACCTCCACGGGCCCGGCGACGAGCTGTTCCTCGTGGCCGGCCTCGGCCAGTACCCGAACCTCGGCGTCACCGACGCCTTCGTCACCATCGCCCACGACGACGTGCAGACCACGGTGCGGGCGTCACGGGAGCTCGGCTCCGACCGCCTCGACACCGGTGTCGGGCCGCTACGGGTCGAGGTCGTCGAGGGCCTGCGCTCGCTGCGCCTGGTCTGCGAGCCCAACGAGTGGGGCGTCGCCTACGACCTGCGCTTCGACGCGACCACCGAGGCGCTGGCCGAGCCCAAGACCATCAGCCGGGCCGGCACCCGCATCACCCAGGACACCTTCCGCTACGCCCAGGTCGGCGCCTGGACCGGCACCCTCGAGGTCGGGGGACGCACGTACGAGGTCACCCCCGACACCTGGCGCGGTGCCCGCGACCGCAGCTGGGGCATCCGCCCGATCGGCGAGCCGGAGCCCAAGGGCATCCAGGCCAAGTTCGACCCGTCGGGCTCGATGGGCTTCCTGCACAACTGGCTGCCCATCCAGTTCGACGACCACATGATCAAGATCACGATCGACAACGACCACGCCGGTCGCCGGGTCCAGGAGGAGGCCGTGCTGCTCTGGTCGCTCGGCTCCGACCGTCCCGACGAGCACCTCGGCCGCCCGGAGATCGACATCGAGTACCACCCCGGCACCCGTGAGGTCCGCCAGGGGACGATCTGGTTCAGCGGCGACGGCGCCTCACCGCTCCGCATCACCGCCACCCCGCTGCGCACCGTGTACCTGAAGTCGGGCTCGGGCTACCACTGGGACGGCACCTGGGGCCACGGCGTCTGGCAGGGCGCGGAGACCAAGGTCGAGGGGCTGGTCGACCCGATCGGTGCGCCGACCGAGCGCCATCACCTGGCATGGCTCAACGAGACCCTCTCCCGCTTCGAGACGAACGACGGCCGCGTCGGCCACGGCATGTGGGAGAACCTCTGCATGGGCCTCTACCTGCCGGCGGGCTTCGACCGCCCCGACGCCGTTGCCCCCTGAGCCACCCACCGGCGAGGCCGGATCAGACCCGGCGAACGGTGACGGAGCGACGTCGCCGCTGCGGCGGCCGACAGGCGAGACTGACCCGATGCCGACGAGCGACATCCTCCACCTCGAGCCGCACGGCGTCGACACCTACGTCGGCAGCGGGCCGCAGTACCCGTGGGGTGGCCTCTACGGCGGCCAGATCGTGGCCCAGGCCCTGCGCGCCGCCATCCTGAGCCTGGGCGACGAGCCCATGGAGCCGCACTCCCTGCGGGCCTACTTCATCCGCCCGGGCGACCACGACGAGCCGGTGCGCTACGAGGTCGACCGCCTCCGCAACGGCAAGTCCTTCACCACCCGTCGTGTCGTCGCCCGTCAGGCCATCGGGGCCATCCTCAACCTCGAGGCGTCGTTCACGAGGCCCACCGACGGGCCCTCGCTCACCCGGGTGCCGATGCCCGACGTCGCCGGCCCGGACGCCGGGAGTGACGACGCCTGGACCGACCTGTTCGAGCGCCGCCTGCTGCCCTTCGACTTCGGCAGCGGCGAGGTGTTCGAGTGGCTGCGCCTCCGCGAGAACGTGGGCGATCACGGCGCCGCCGCCTTCGCCTTCCTGTCCGACGACGTCCCCACCGACGCCGTGCGATGCCTCATGCTCGAGCCCGGCGGCTCGGTCGAGGAGTTCGACCGCCAGTGGTTCATGGTGAGCCTCGACCACACGGTCTGGTTCCACGAACGGGTCGACCCCGACCAGTGGCACCTCCACGCGTTCTCGTGTGACCGGGTCGTGGGCGACCGGGCCCTCACCTACGGGCGGGTC
Source organism: Acidimicrobiales bacterium (assembly GCA_965279255.1). Taxonomy (GTDB): domain Bacteria; phylum Actinomycetota; class Acidimicrobiia; order Acidimicrobiales; family Acidimicrobilacustridaceae; genus CAMFLJ01. Next base: position 826,840 of record OZ257146.1, on the reverse strand, counting down.
TACTCGGCCGACGGCCGCCACGTGGCGACGATCGCCCAGGAGGTCCTGGTGCGACGCCGACGGGGCTGACCCCTTCGCCGGCTAACGGGCGACGGCGTACCCGCCGTCGGCGACGATCATGTGGCCGGTGACGTAGCTCCCGGCATCGGAGACGAGCAGCAGGGCGGGCCCGACCATCTCGTCGGCCTCGGCGATCCGCTTCTGGAAGCTGATCTCCTTCATGCGCTCCACCGCCTCGGGCCCGGTGTTGCGCACCATGTCGGTGTTCACCGTGCCGGGGGCGAGCGCGTTGACCCGCACGCCGTGAGGGGCCCACTCCGCCGCCATGTTGCGGGTGAAGGCCAGCAGCGCCGCCTTGCCGCCGGCGTACATCGACGTGCCCGGCGCATGGGTGAGCGCGCCCACGGTGATCACGTTCAGGATGGCGGCGTGGGCGCTCTGCTTCAGGTGGGGCAGCGCCGCCTGGGACAGGAAGATCGGCCCTCTGAGGTTCACCGAGAACGACTTGTCCCACGCCTCGGGGGTGACCGAGTCGAGGGGCATCTGCAGTGGGTTGGCCGCGTTGTTGACCACGATGTCGATGCCACCGAAGCGGTCGACGGTGGTGTCGACCAGGGCCTTGAGCTGCTCGAGCTCGCCCATGTGGGTGGGGACACCGAGAGCCTGAGCGCCCTGGGCCCGCAACGCCGCCTCGGTCTCGGCACAGGCGTCGGCCTTGCGGGAGGCCACCACCACGTTGGCCCCGACGGCGGCGAAGGCCTCGGCCATCGCCCGGCCGATGCCCCGGGTGCCACCGGTGATGATCGCGGTGCGAGCGGTCAGGTCGAAGAGCTGGTTCACGTCGTCGCGGTTCATGGCGGTGCGCCTCCTGGCTGCGGTACGGGCCCGATCGCCCCGGCGCCCCCCGGCGCCGCCGGGCCCCGACAGTACGGTGTGCGCCGATGCCCTCCAGCAACGCGGCGATGGTCATGGCCGGGCCCGGCGCCCCGCCCGAGCTCGAGCAGCGGCCGGTGCCCGAGCCGGGCCCCGGCGAGGCCCTCGTCCGGGTGAGGGCGGTCTCGGTGAACTACCACGACCTCGTCAACCTCATGGGGCTCATCGACGGGCCGTGGCCCCGGGTGCCGATGACCGACGGCGCCGGTGAGGTCGTGGCCGTCGCCCCCGACGTCCACGGGCTGGCGGTGGGTGACCGGGTGATCGGCGCCTTCCACCCCACGTGGCTCGCGGGGTCACCCACGCCGGCCGCCAAGCGCTCGTGCCCCGGCGACACCGGAGACGGCTGGCTCCAGCAGCACCTGGCCTTCCCGGCCGCCGCGCTGGTGACGGTCCCCGACGCCCTGTCGTTCGAGGAGGCCGCCACCCTCCCCTGCGCCGGCACCACGGCGTGGAGCTCGCTACGGGAGGCCGACCTGCGGCCGGGCGACATCGTCGTCACCCAGGGCACCGGCGGTGTGTCGATGCTCGCCGTCCAGTTGGCCAAGGCCCACGGCGCCACCGTGATCGCCACGTCGTCGTCGGACGAGAAGCTGGTGCGTGCCCGCGGGCTCGGCGCCGACCACACGGTGAACTACCGCACGACGCCCGACTGGGAGAAGGAGGTCCGGGCCCTCACCGGCGGCCGCGGCGCCGACCTCGTGATCGACGTCGCCGGCCAGGAGACCCTCGGACGCTCGGTGCGCGCCGTGCGCATGGGCGGCACCGTCACCGTGACCGGCATCCTCTCGGGCGTCGGCGCGGCCGAGGTGCCCGTCGCCCAGGTGATGACCCGCAACATCCGCCTGGTCGGGGTGACCACCGGCAGCGCCGCGACCCTCGGCGAGCTGTGCGCCGCGGTCGCCGCCAACGGCATCCATCCCGCCATCAGCCACGTGCTGGGCTGGGACGAGCTCGCGGAGGCGGTGCGGGTGATGAACGCCGGCGAGCACGTCGGCAAGGTCGTGCTGCGCGTCGCCTGACGTCCTCTCCGGGCGTCAGGCCCCGTGCATCACCACACCCCGGATGTTGCGGCCGGCGAGCAGGTCGTCGACCGCCACGTTCACGTCGTCGAGCGGGTACCGGTGGGTGATCATCTCGTCGAGCTTGAGCTTCCCGGCCCGGTACAGGTCGATCTGGCGCAGGATGTCGACCGGCGGGCTGCACATGCCGAACAGCGAGCCCTTGATGGTCTTCTGCATGCCCGCCAGCATCAGGAGGTGGACGGGGATGGCGGCCGGCTCGGCGAGCGCCGCCATGCCGGTGACCACGACGGTGCCGCCCTTGGCCACCGCGTCGAACGCCAGGCCCACGTCGGCGTTTGTGGGCTGGCCCATGCAGAGGATCGCCGACTCCGCTCCCTGCCCGTCGGTGATCGACCGCACGAAGTCGGTGGCCTCGGCGATGTCGGCGTAGGTGTGGGTGGCACCGAGCTTCTCGGCCATCTCCCGCTTGAACGGCACCGGGTCGACCACGACCACCGTGGCCGCGCCCGCCAGCGCCGCGCCCTGCACCGCGCTCATGCCCACGCCTCCGGCGCCGAGCACCATCACGTTGTCGCCGGGGCGCACGTCGGCGGAGTTGGTGGCCGAGCCGAGGCCGGTGCCGACGCCGCAGCCCAGCAGGCAGACCGTCTCGAGCGGCACGTCGTCGGGCACCTTCACCAGCGAGGTCTCCGACACCACCGCGTACTCGGAGAAGGTGGAGATGAGCAGGAACTGGTGGAGGTCCGCTCCGTCGTGGTGCATCCGGTAGGTGCCGTCGGGCATGGGCCCCACCTGGAGGTGGGCGCCGAGCTGGCACAGGTTGGTGCGGCCCTTGGCGCAGTAGCGGCAGCGCCCGCAGCTCGGGATGAACGACGCCACGACGTGGTCGCCCGGTGCGAGGCCCACGACACCCGGCCCGACCTGCTCGACCAGTCCCGCCCCCTCGTGCCCGGCGCACATCGGCAACGGGCCCGAGTGGCTGCCGTCGAGGTAGTGGACGTCGCTGTGGCACAGGCCGCTGGCGACGTAGCGCACCAGCACCTCGTGGGCCCTCGGCTCGTCGACCTCGACGTCGACGACCTGGTAGCGGCCCGGGCTCTCGAACAGCACTGCGGCGCGTGACTTCATCGGTCCCCCCGATGCTCGATGGCGCGGCGATCCTGTCAGAGATCACCGGACCCGGTCGGCCGTCGGTCGGCACCGGCCCCTTCACCCTGCGCCGAACGCGCTCAGGGCCGGCTGGCCACCCAGAGGTCCTCGGCGGGCCAGGCCCGCGCCCACTCGGCGGTGACGATCTCGTAGTAGTCGGGCGTCTCGGAGCCGTCGTCGGCCCGCAGCTCGTGGAGGGCTTCGACCCGCAGCCCGGCGGCGCGGAGCTCACGGATCACGTCGCCGTGCCCGGGATGGTGCTCGACCCCTCCACCCGGCCACTCGATGCGGCGCAGCTCGTGCTGGGCTCGCAACAGGCGGTCACCGGCGACGCCACCCTCGGCGGGGACGCACAGGCCGGCCAGCACGCTGTTGGTGAGGAAGACGAGCCGGCCGCCCGGCCGCAGCAGGCGGGCCGCCTCGGGGAGCCAGCGGGCCGGGTCGCACCACGGGGCGACGCCGTACTCGCTGACCACGAGGTCGAACGAGCCCGAGCGCAGCGGGACGACGTCGCCGGTCGCCTCCACGAGGGGGAACGCGGGGCCGAACGCGTCCTGGCAGCGCCGGGCGGTGAGGAGCTGCTCGCGGCTGAGGTCGACCCCGACCACCCGGGCGCCGCGACGGGCGGCCTTCGCCGCCAGCGAGGCGGTGCCGCACCCCAGCTCGCACACGTCGAGGCCGTCGAGGGCCCCGAGCACCCCGAGGCTCGCCTCGGGCACCTGGAACAGGCCCCACCCGATCTCGTCGCTCGCCCACCGGCTGTCCGCCTCGGTGTCGGTGTGCTCGCTCGACACCCAGGCCCACAGCTCGCGGTTGTGCCGCAGCACGTCGGTGGGGACTTCGGGGACGGGATCGCCACTGGTCACGCCGCCATCATCGCCCGTCGCCGCGTCGGCTGGCGTCCGGGCGACCGGGCGACCCGGACCCGGGCGCGACGATCGCCCGCCCCCTGAGGGACGGGCGATCGTGGTTCCCAGGAGGGTCCGGCGGAGCCGGCGGGGACTCGCGGTGGGTCAGCGGGACTTGGCCAGCTGGTATTCCGCGTTCTTGAGCGCCTGGTTCGGGTTCTCCGGGAGCTCGGTGAGGGGCTCGGCCACCTCGGCCACGGTCGGGCCGAACTGGTCCGCCGCCGGCTGGAGGGCCGCCAGGTCGAACTTGAAGACCTCGGCCGCGGTGCCGGAGAGGATCCGCTGGATCTGCTCGGGCTTGAGGTGGCCCATCACCTGGCGCAGGTGCTCGTGGGTGAAGGGGAAGGTGCCCTCGTCGTGGGGGTAGTCGCTGCCCCACATGATGTGGTCCACGCCGAGCATCACGGCGGCGTCGATGTCGAGGGGCTTGGGCTGGCTGATGCCCACGTAGCAGTTCTGCTGGAAGTACTCGGTGGCCGACTTGGGCGGCACCAGCTCGCCGGGGATGCGCATCTCGCCGGCGGTGTTGGAGCGGACGCTCTCCATCAGCAGGTCGAGCTTCTCGAGCTGGTCCGGGATCCAGGAGCAGCCGGCCTCGGTGAGGGTGAACTTGAGGTTCGGGAAGCGCTCGAACACGCCGCCCAGGATCATGTAGGTCAGCGGGCGCTGGCCGTAGAACGGGATCTCCTCGAAGTGCACGAGAGGCATGGCGGGGGCCGGCTTGTAGACCGGGCCGCCGGTGCCCACGTGGGCGTTCACCGGGATGTCGAGCTTCTCGCAGAGCGCCCACACCGGGTCGTAGATGGGGTCGTAGAGCGGGGCGAGCCAGTCACAGGTCGGGGGCACCGAGCCGATGAGCACGCCGCCACGGAGGCCGTTCTCGTGGATCCAGTGGATGTCCTCGAGCGTGTCGTTCACGTCGTTGAGGAAGATCTGCCCGATGCCGGCGCGGGCCTCGGGCTTCTGGGCGCAGTAGTCGGCCATCCAGCGGTTGTGGGCCTGGATGCCGGCGTGGCGCAGCTCGTACTCGTCGGCCGTGGGGGGCTGGGCGAAGAGCACGAAGTTCGGGAAGAACGGCGGGACCGTGTTCGGGAAGATCACCTCGGCCACGACGCCGTCGCGGTTCTGGTCACCGTCACGGCGATCGGCGTCCCAGTTGCGGATGCGGTCGTCGGTGTTCTTCAGATCCTTGAACGGGTTCTTGTACTTCTCGCGCCACGCGTCGAAGGCCGGCTTGTACTGGTCGTCGAGGTACTCGCGGTACTGGGCGTGGCTGCCACCTGCGTGGGTGTCGCAGGAGATCACCACGTAGTGGTCGTCGGGTCCGAGCATCAGTTCCCCCTCCAGGGATCGGCAACAGTGGAGACTGAAACCTGATTCTGGGTTGGGGGCCGATTGTCAGAAAGGGCCGTTGGTCCCGGTCGGGCGGTCGGGAGGTCCCGAGCACGAGCTGCGACGGGACCGCCGCGCTCAGACGTCGAGCTTCAACACCCTCCGGGCGTTGCCCCGGAGGAAGGGCTCCCACCGGTCGTCCTTCAGCGGCACGTTCGGGAGCTCGGCGAAGATCCGCTGGAGCGACAGGCCCATCGGGAAGTACCCGGCGTACATGACCTTTTCGGCGCCGCGGCTGTTGGCGTAGTCGACGATGGCCTTCGGGTAGTGCTTCGGCGCGAAGGCCGAGGTCGAGTAGTGCAGGCCCGGCCACTTCAGCATCAGCTTCACCATCAGCTCGGTCCACGGCTCGCCGCCGTGCCGGCTCACGATCACCAGATCGGGGAAGTCGTAGCAGACCTCGTCGAGGCGCTCGACGTGCTGGGGCGCCATCGGGAAGCGGGGCCCGGGCACCCCGGTGTTGAGGAAGATCGGGATGTCGAGCTCCACGCACGCCGCGTACAGCGGGTACATGAGGGCGTCGTCGATGGCGATCTGCGGGTTGGTGCCGCACGGGAAGCAGGCCGCCGCCCGGACCCCGAGCTCGGCGACCGCCCGCGTCAGCGCCCGCACGTCGTCCATGCCGTTGGTGGGGTCGACGGCGAAGCTGCCGTGGAGCCGGCCCGGGTGCTTCAGCACCGCGTCGCGCCCGAGGTCGTCGTCGGCGAAGGTCACCGGCAACAGCCCGGCCTCGACGCCCCACCGGTCCATCTCGCTGATCATGAAGTCGTCGAAGGGCACCGCTCCGTCGACCTCGGGCAGGTCCTTGAACATGTAGCCGGCCGGGTGGGCCAGATCGCCGCTGCCCGCGTCGCGCACGAGGCTCCCGAAGGTCTCCTGCCATGCGCCGCGGTTCGACGGCACCCCCAGCATCGTGTCGACGGCCCGGGGCTCGGAGGGGAAGCTCATCCCCGCAGACTGGCACGACCGTCCGCGCCCCCGGCGACCGGCGGGGGTGCCGGGCGCAAAGGTGCGGCGCCCGGCGACCGGGAGCGGCGAGGATGGAGGGATGTCCCTCCTCGACGACCTGCGTGCCGACCTCACCACCGCCATGAAGGAGCGCGACCAGGTCCGCACCTCGACGCTGCGCCTCACCCTCAGCGCCATCACCGCCGCCGAGACCTCCGGCGCCAACCGGGGCGAGCTCGACGACGCCGGCGTGCTGGCCGTGATCAAGGCCGAGGTGAAGAAGCGCAACGAGTCGGCGGAGATCTACGCGAAGGCCGATCGCACCGAGCAGGCCGAGGCCGAGAAGGCCGAGGCCGCCGTGCTGAGCGCCTACCTGCCGGCCCAGCTCGACGACGATGCCCTCGCGGCCATCGTGGCCGAGGAGGTCGCGGCCGCCGGCGGGTCCGGTGACCCCAAGGCCAAGGGCAAGGTCATCGGCGCCGTCCGTGCCCGCGTGGGCGACCAGGCCGACGGCGGTCGCATCGCTGCGGCAGTCACCGTCGCGCTCGCCGGCTGAGCCACCCCCGGCCAGCTCATCCCAGACGCAGGTCTGCCACCACCGGGTAGTGGTCGGATGCGGTGCCGGCGCCACTGACCACCTCGGCACGCAGCACCTGCCAGTGCGGCGACACCAGGACGTGGTCGAGGCGCCGCCCGGGCTCGCGCTCGAACGCCGTGGCGGTCGGCCCGGCCGAGGGTGGCAGCGCCGACGAGAGCCCCCACTCGAGCAGCGGAGCCACCTCGGCGTCGTCGAGCGTGGCGTTCAGGTCGCCCGTCACCACCAGCGGGAGCTCGTCGGGGAGCTCCCCGATCCATCTCACGAGCTGAGTCGCGGCCTCACGGCGCGCCTGCGCCGAATGGGAATCGAGGTGGGTGTTCACCATCCGTGCCCGGCGCCCGTCGCCGAGGGTGAGCTCGACGGCGGTCATCACCCTCGCCGAGCCGGCCCCGGGCGCGACCGACCCGGGGGAATGGGGCGTCGGCCCGAACCAGAGGGTGGTCGCCCGGCCGGCCCGCAGCCGGTCCTCGCGCCAGACCACTGGAGCCGCCTCACCCCGGCGACGGGCGTTCCTGCCGTCGCCGGCCTGGGCCCACGGGGCGGCGGGCAGCCCGCGTCGCACGGCCCACGACCGCTGGAACCCGAAGACCTCCTGGAGACCCCAGATGTCGGCATCGACGGCGGCGAGAACCTCCGCCACCCGGCGGCGCCGACACGGCCACAGCGAGCGACGATCGAGTGACCAGCCGCTGCGGAGGTTCCACGTGGCCACCCGGAGGCGCCCCTCAGTTCGGTGGGCCACCGGCCGTGTCCCAGAAGGGCGCCCAGGTCGGGAACGAGTCGGGCAGCAGACCGGTCGAGAGGGCGTCGGTGCCGTCGTTCACGCCCGCGCCGGCCGACGGCCGGCTGAGCGCGTCGGCGATGTACCAGCGATGGAACCGCCGACGAGCGAAGCACCACTCGCCGTCGACCCGCACGTAGCTGTCCCAGTACTGGAGCTTCCCCTGCTCCCACTCGCCCCGGTCGGGCCACTCGAGCTCGTCGTGGCAGTAGACGACGCCGTGGGCGTGGTCGGCGTCGTCGAAGTCGACGATGTGGTTGGCCACCAGGTGGATCGAGGTGCGCATCGCCCCCATCGTCTCGGTGAACCATCCCTTCAGCGCCTCACGGCCGGACTGCTCACGGCCCACCCGCACGTCGGGCGCGAACAGCGCGACGAGCGAGTCCATGTCGCGGCTGTCGAGGGCCAGCGCATAGCGCACCGGCAGCTGCTGGATCGACGCCAGCGACTCCATCCGATCGAGGCGCTCCTCGACCCCCTGTGGTTCCCACGTCCCCAACCGCGACATCGCCGGCTCCTCTCGACCGGGCAGATGCTCGCATGCCGCCGCGGGCGAACCGGGCTTCCGGGCCGACTCGTCGTCGAGCCGCTGGCTACCGTCCCGGGGCCGGTCCACCCGTCCGCCCACCCCAGGAGCCGTCATGTCCGTGTTCACCGACGCCGAGATCGAGTTCCTCCGCTCACAGCGCCTCGCCCGCCTCGCCACGGCATCGGCCACCGGCCTGCCCGACGTCTCCCCCGTCACCTTCGGCCTCGACGACGACTGCCTCGTGTCCGGCGGCTTCGACATCACCAAGACGGTTCGCTACAAGCACCTGCTCGCCAACCCGCGGGCGACGATGGTGATCGACGAGCTCGTCACCGTCGACCCGTGGGCGCCACGCGGCCTGAAGGTACGGGGACCGGCCACGTTGGAGGACGACGGGAGCGGGAAGCTCAGCGTCCGCATCCGGCCGGCGGTGATCTGGAGCTGGGGCATCAACGCCGCGCTGGTGGCGAACCCCGGGGCGATCGAGAAGCGCGTCGTCGAGGACGCCTGACCGGTCCGCCGGTCGCTACCGCTCAGCCCTCGAAGCCGTTGGTGCGGTGGGCGCCGTCACAGAACGGTTTGTTGGCCGACCCGCCGCACCGGCAGAGCGTGGCCCGGTCGGTGGTGGCGACCTCGCTGCCGTCCGGCGCGGTGAGCGTCATGGGCCCCCGCACGACCAACGGCCCGCCGGGCACGATCCGCACGACGACACCGTCGTGGTGCTCGGGCTCGACCGACGGGTCGACCGTCTCGTAGGTCAGGGCGCCGCTGGGGCAGCGGCGGATCACCTCGGCCAGCTCGGCGCCGTCGACACCCGCGGTGTCGATCCAGGGCCGTCGAGCCGGGTCGAACACCCCTGGCAGGCCCTTCACACACTCCCTGGCGTGGATGCAGCGGCTGGGCTCCCAGCCCACGATGATCCCGTCACCGGCGTACTGCTTGGTCGCGGCCATCGTGCAATGGTGCCGGGAACGACCGCGATCTGCACCCCTCGATTGGGGCGGCGGGATCGGGTCGTGCCATCGTGCCGGCCATGGGGGAACAGGGGTGGGGAACATGGTGAGGCCGGTCATCGTCGGAGCGGCCCAGGTGGCCAACAAGGACCCGGAGCGGCTCGCGCACCCGGTCGACCTGATCGAGGACGCCGTGCGGCTCGCGGTGGCCGACGCCGGCGCCGACCCGCTGCCCCACGTCGGGCTGGTCATGTCGTCGCCGTTGTCGGTCTTCAGCGACGACGACGGCGGGGCGATGGTCGCCGAGCGCCTCGGCATCCCGCCGGGCCGCAGCGTGCAGACCACCTACAGCGGCGCCGGCCCCCACAAATTGCTCGCCGAGGCCTGCCGGTGCATCGCGAGCGGTGAGGTCGAGGCGGCGCTGATCGTCGGCGGCATCGCCGACTCGTCGGTGCGCAACGCCCGGCTCCAGGGGCTCCCCGACCCCGCCAAGCCGACATCGGTGTGGTCGCAGGGCTCCGACGGCGCCACCCGGGAGGACGCGGAGGCCGACCTGAAGCGGCTCGAGCGCTACCGGGCGAGCCGCCCCCAGGCCGAGGGCGGCGCGGGGATCGCCATGCCCGTGTCGATCTTCGCCCTGGTCGAGAGCGCCATGGCGGCCGCCGCCGGGCGCACGCCGGACGAGCAGCGCGAGGCCCTGGGCCGCCTGCTCGTGCCCTTCACCGAGACGGCAGCGACCCGCCCGGAGGTGGCGTGGTTCCCGCAGGCCCGCACCGCCGAGGAGATCTCGGGGGTGGGCCCGTCGAACCGGTTCGTGTCCGAGCCCTACACCAAGCTCATGTGCTCGTTCCCGACGATCGACCTGGCCGCCGCGGTGCTGGTCACCTCCGAGGCCCTGGCCGACCGGATCGGCGTCTCGTCGGCGAGGGTCCACCCCTGGGGCATCGTCGCCGCCCCCGAGCCGGGCCCGCCCTCCACCTGGCCCGAGATGCACCGGTCGAACGCGCTGGCCGCCATCGCCGAGCGCCTGCTGGGCGCCACCCGCGTCGACCCCGACGAGATCGCCGGCTTCGACCTCTACTCCTGCTTCCCCGCCGCGGTGCAGCTCGCCGCGACGGCGTTCGGGGTCGACCCATTCACCGACCCACGACCCCTCACCCGCACGGGGGGCCTCCCCTACTTCGGCGGCCCGGGCGCCTCGTACTCGCTGCACGGCATCGTCTCCACCGTCGAGGCGGTGCGCGCCGCGCCTGGCACGATCAGCGCCGTCGTCGGCGTCGGCGGCTCCTGCAACGACTTCGCCGCCGGCCTGTTGTCGGTCGACGAGCCCCGCGCCGAGGCCGCCTGGGTGGAGGCGCCCGACATCACCGAGGCGATGGCCGCCCGCTCGGTCGACTGCGCCGAGGGAGTCGAGAGCACGGCCGTGGTGGAGGCCTCCACCATCTTCCACGAGCGCGACGCCGGGCCCGTGAGCGCCCCGATGATCGCCCGGCTGCCCGACGGCCGCCGGATCGGCGCCCGGGCCGGCGATCCCGAGCTCCCCGCCGAGCTCAGCCGCACGCCGGTCGTCGGCCGCGAGGTCGTGCTCACCGTGGTCGACGGCGTCACGACCTACCTGCCGGCCTGACGCCTAGCCTCCGTCCACCGATGGCCGCCGGGGGGCGCCACGGACGAGGGGGATGCAGTGCTGAGGGACGACATGGGCGACGCAGGCGACGAGACGATGCGGGCGTGGCGGGTGCACCGTGCAGGTGCACCGACCGAGGTCCTGGAGCTGGACGACGTGCCGGTGCCCGTGCCCGGGCCCGGTGAGGTGCGGGTGCGCACGATCGCCACCGCCCTCAACTTCAACGAGATCGACGGCTGCCGCGGGCGCTACCTCACGGTGAACCCGCCCCTCCCGTACGTCCTGGGCATGGAGGTGCTCGGCATCGTCGAGGCCGCCGGCCCCGGGGCCGAGGAGTGGCTCGACCGTCGGGTGATGGCCACGTCGGTCGGCGCCTTCGGTGCCCACGCCGAGCGGGTGATCGCTCCGGTCGAGATGGTGTTCGACGCCCCCGCCGCCCTGTCCGACGCCGAGGCGGCGGCGTTCTTCTTCCCGTTCCACCTGGCGTACCTGGGGCTGCACACCCGCGGCAACGTCCGACCTGGCGAGTGGGTGGTCGTGCACGCCGCCGCCGGCGGCATCGGCTCCGCCGCCGTGCAGCTGGCCGCGGCCGCCGGTGCCCACGTCATCGCCACGGCTGGCGGACCGGAGAAGCTGGCGCTGTGCCGCGATCTCGGGGCCGAGGTGACGATCGACTACCGCGCCGGGGAGTTCGCTCCGGCGGTCATGGAGGCCACCGGAGGAAGGGGCGTCGACGTCGTGTTCGACACCGTCGGAGGCGATGTCGCGACGCAGTCGCTCACCTGCCTGGCGTGGGGTGGCCGTCACCTCGTCGTGGGCTTCTCGGCCGGGATCGAGGAGGAGGACCGGGCGGGGATCATGCCGCGTCCGCTGTGCTTCGGCAGCGTCTCCCTGGTCGGCGTGATGCTCAGCTACCAGGCCGACGGCGAGCCCCGACCGTTCCCGGGCATCAACCGCACCGACCGCAGCGTCGGCGAGGCCGTCCAGCGCGACCTCGAGCGGCATCTCGCCGACGGGCTGATCCGCCCGGTCGTCGGTCGCCAGGTCTCCTTCGAGGACCTGCCGGCCGCGCTCGAGGAGATGGAGCAGCGCCGCACCACCGGCCGCACCATCGTCATGTGGTGAGCCGACTCAGCTCGACCTGACCAGCGGGCCGTCAACCCGGGTGGGACGAGCCCGGCGCGGCGTCGTCGAGCACCAGGCCCATGACGAGGGCGTCCCACAGCTCGCCGTCCGACCGGCGGTAGTGCCGACGGAGCCGGCCCTCGACCTCGAACCCTCGCGATCGGTAGAGAGCGATGGCCCGCTGGTTGTGGGGCCACACCTCGAGAGCGATCTTGTGCGCCCCTGCGGAGGGGGCGGCCTCGACCAGCGCATCGAGCAGCCGACCGCCGAGCCCCCGCCCGCGCCAGCCGTCGGCCACGGCCATGCCGATGTCGGCCACGCCGTAGCCGGCGACGGCCGCCGAAGCGTTGCCGACGACCGTCCCCTGCGCGGTGACGGCGACGAAGCCCCGCCGGCTCGGGTCCCCCACCGCCGCGATCATGCGCCCGCGTCGCTCTTCCCGGTCGAATCCGGGCTCGGTCCCGAGCCAGATGCCTTCGGAGACGACCGCACCGAACATGGCGAGCACGGCGTCGACGTCATCGACGGCGATCGGGCGCACGGTCACGACCTCTCCGTCCGCGTCATGGGTCACGGGGTCCATCGGGCAATCGTGGCCCAGGGTCGGCCGCGCGGCCACGCCGGTTGTCGGCGACACCCCTCAGCCGGCGAGGTCGTCGATCGGTCCCCTGGGGCCGCGGCGACAGAACCACTCGAGCCCGTAGACGGCACGGAAGGCGTCGTCGTCGAGCACCATCACCGGCGACCCGGGCGGGAGCTGGCTGGCGTGGGCGCCGAAGGCCGCCCGCTTGGCCGCCAGCGCGGCGCCGACGTCGACCGTGACGTCGATCTCGACGGTGGCGCGCCCGAAGACGGCGGGCGAGCCCGGTGCGCTCTCGGCCAGCGCGTCGCTGGCCGTGGCGACGAGGTGGGTCTCGACGAAGTGCAGGTGCTCGCGGTCGACCGTGACCTCGTAGACGCACTCGAGCCCGACCTGCTCGGCCGCGCGGACGGCGGCGGCATGGCAGCGCCGATGGTCGGGGTGGCCGTAGATGCCGTCGGAGTCGTCGCAGATCAGGACACTGACGTGCTCGGCGGTCAACACCGCGGCGAGGCGGACGACGACCTCGTCCATCGGCGCGGCCGTGAGCGAGCCGGAGCGGCCGTCCGGGCCGAGGCCGCTGTCGGCGAAGCCGAGGTGGTGGACCGCCGCCACACCCAGGACCTGCCCTGCATCCGTCAGCTCGGCGGCCCGCACGGCGGCCAGGTCGGTCCCGTCGGCGGCGGCGATCCCGGCGTCGCCGGTGGTGGCGGCGATCACGATCACCCGGTGCCCGGCGTCGGCGAGGCGGCGGATCGTCCCGCCGCAGAAGATCGACTCGTCATCGGGGTGGGGGCCGACGACGGCGACGGTGTGGAGCTCGCTCGCCATGGATCGACCAGCCTGTCAGGTCCGCGGTCCGGCCCGGTCGCCTCGCGTGGCGGTCGGCTGGCTCGGGTGCCTACCCGGCGGCGCCGACACTCGTCGCAGGACCTCGAACGAACGGGGCACCGAGGTCGGCGCACACGTCGGGGATGTCGAGGAGCTCACGCGTGACCAGCCTCGCGGACCGGGACCGGACCTCGATGGGCTCGGAGGTGTCCCCGGTGGCCGCAGTCTGCTCGGCGAGGACATCGAGGTGGTCGGCGAGGTCGTCGGCGCCAGCGGTCCGAGCGGCGGCAGCGGCGTCGTCGATCAGGGGCAGCTGGTCGGTGATCGAATCACCGAGGTCGATCGCGTGCTGGACACTGTCGACCGCCTGCATGGCGGCCGCACAGGCCACCTCGGTCGAGACGGCACCCGTGGCGGCCCCGCCCGACGGATCGGTCCCACCGCTCCCGCCTCCGTTGCTGCAGGCCGCCAGGCACGACCCAGCCACCACGACCGCTCCGAAGACCCTCATCACTCGCATGCCCCACCCATCGATCAATCGATCCACCGAGAACGCTCCGCCATCCGGACCCTACAAGCGCACCCGGCGAGCGGGTCGGGAGCACTGTCACACCCCCTGAATAGGGTTGTTCGCATGGGTTCGACGGGGCGATCCACGGGGCGATCGGGGTACGGGAAGCGGGGCCGGGAGGCCGCGTGCGCCGTCGATTCCGTGGCGTCGTTGGTGGATGGTTTCGACCCTGCGTTGACGGGTGCTCGTGACGCATTGGAGCTGGTCACAGAGTTCTCCCGGCTCGAGCACCTCGCGTCGGCGGGGGTGGCGTTGGCCGCCCGCCGGGTGGCGCAGACCGATCTGTGGAAGCGCGGCGGTCATCGGTCGGCGGCGCACTGGCTCGATCACGTCACCGGGATGGGTCTCGGTGAGGCGGTGCGCCTGTTGCAGGCCGCGGAGACGGTGGAGGCGGCGCCGGACACGCTGGTGGCGTTGAAGGCCGGTCGGGTGTCGACTCGTGAGGCGAAGGCGATCGGCGCCGCGGAGGCGGCCGATCCCGGTGCCGGCCAGCGGCTGTTGGCTGCGATCGACACGAGGTCGACGAAGGAGACCGAGACCGACGCCGCGCGCATCGTGGCCTCAGCATCGAGCGAGACCCCGGAGGCGAAGACCGAACGGCACCGCAAGGCCCGCCGGGTGTTCCACGGCGTGAACGCGGATGGCATGGGCTACGGCAACTGGTTGCTCCCGATCGCGGAACACACCCGGATCGTGGCCCAGCTCGACGGCGAGCGATCGAAGGTGTTCGAGGAGGCCCGTGAGGCAGGGACGCGTGAGTCGGCCGACGCCTACATGGCCGACGCGTTCTGCCGGGTCTTCGACCGGGCCGCCACGAAGGCTCCCGGAGCCGGAGCGAGCGCCGGAGGCGCTTCAGGTGGCACCGAGATCGTCGACGACTGGTCGTTCACCAAGCTGATCGTCCGAGTCGACCTCACCGCCCTCGACCGAGGCGAGGTCGCTCCCGGCGAGGTGTGCGAGATCGCGGGACAGGGCCCGATCCCTGTGGCTGATGTGTGGCGGATGATCGACGGCGACGCCTTCGTCGCGGCCGTCACCACGAACGGCACCGAGATCGACAAGGTCATCCACCTCGGCCGCAAGCCCACCGCCCTGCAGAAGACCGCTCTCGAGTGGTTCTCCGCCGGGGAATGCTCCATCGAAGGCTGCACCAACCCGGCCCGCATCGAGATCGACCACGTCGCCGACTGGGCCGACACCAAGATCACCCGGCTCCCCGACCTCGCCTCGCCGTGCGGTCACCACCACGACCTCAAGACCCGCCACGGCTACACCTTCGGACCGAGGCTCCCCGACGGGAAACGCCGGCTCATCCCACCCGACCAGAGCCCACCCGGCAGCACCGACCCACCGGGTGACAGTCCACCGGGGCTCACCCTCCTCCACGGCGACGCCGCAACGGGACCGCCGGGCGAGGCCACAACCCAGGTCGACCTCTTCGACACCGGCTGAGCCGGGCCGTGGTCAGCCGGGCTCGGCCACGAAGCGCCAGTCGTCGCCGGAGCCGACGATGCGGCCGGCACTCGGCGCCGCGTAGTGCGTGCCGAGCACGAGCGTGCCGGCGGGACCGCCGGCGGGTCGGCCGTGCTCGTCACGGAGGCGGCGGCGGGTGGCGGCGGCCATCTCGGGATCGGAGTCGGCGGGCATCCCCCAGTCGGGCTCGGCCCACTGCACCGGGTGGTGGGTCGCGTCGCCCGTGATGAGCGCTCGCTCGCCACCGGACTCGATGAGGACCGACATGTGCCCGGGCGAGTGGCCGTGGCTCGGGACGAACCGCACCTCGTCGGTGATGCGATGGTCGGGCTCCACCAGGTCCGCGAGCCCCGCCTCGACGACCGGGCCCACGGTGTCGGGCAGGCCGGCGGTGTAGTGGCCGGGAGGGGACGCCATCCAGTGCTCGTACTCGGCTCGACCGAACAGGTATCGCGCAGCGGTGAAGGTCGGCACCCACCGACCGTCCTCGAGCCGGGTGTTCCAGCCCACGTGGTCGAAGTGGAGGTGGGTGCAGCAGACCGTGTCGATCGACGAGACGGGGAACCCGGCCTCGGCCAACCGCTCGGGGAACTCCGCCGGCCCCCGCAGGCCCGGCAGGCCCTCTATGTCGCGGTCACCGACGCACGTGTCGACCAGGATGGTGCGCCCCTGGCTCTGCACTACCAGGGAGTGGATCGACAGGCTGGTCGATCCTTCAGCGTCGAGGAAGTCCGGCTGCAGCCAGCCCGCATGGGGCGCGAGCGCCTCCGGGGTCGCCGCAGGGAGCAGACCGGCCAGCGGCAGCGGCTGCACGATCTCCACGACCTTCGTCACCGTCACGTCACCGATCGTCCAGCGCATCGCCATCCCCCTCGTCAGGGCCCGCACCACCCGGAACCTCCCGGAGCGGACCGCCCGTTGTCTAGCGGACGGTCACCGGTCGAGCTCGAACCACACGACCTTGCCGCCACCGGTGAGCTCGGCCCCCCACCGGTCGGTGAGGGCGTCGACCAGCAGCAGGCCCCGACCGGTGACGGTGTCGGGGTCGGGGTGGCGGGGCACCGGCAGCGTCGCGTCGGCATCGTGCACCTCGACGCGCACGCAGTCCCGGTCGACCACCACGACGACCCTCGTCGTGCTGGCCGCGTGCAGCACCGAGTTGGTCACCAGCTCGCTGACCGCGACGGGCACGGAGTCGCTCTCCGGCACCCCCGCCGAGCGCAGCGCCTCGAGCACGAAGTGGCGGGCCGCAGCGGGGGTCGACAGCTCCGCCGGGAACGCCTCGGCGACGACGAACGGCGGCGTCATCGACCCGCGTCGGCTCGCCCGACTGACAGGTGCGTCTGGTGGTCTGCGACGACTCGATCCACGTACCGGATCCCGACCGATCGGCTGATGGTCACCGTCATTTTGACGGTGGGCCGGACCATACCCGCGCCGCGCGCGAGGGGGCCGGACCGATGGGGGCGGCGGCACCGTGCGGGGCGGCCGCATATCGACCGCGGAAAAGTCCGGCCCCGCCGCGCTAAGGCGGCATCAAGATCGCTCCCCGCCCGTTCACAGGTGGAGGGGAACGGGATTCACTGCGCTCCATGTCGGACACCACGCTCGTCAAGGAACCCACCGCGGCGCGACCCCTCCCCCCGGTCCCCAAGGTCGACATCCCCGAGTCCCGGGGCTACCGCTTCAAGTCGAAGGTCCTCGGCCAGCCCCTCGACAACGACCAGCTGGCTCACGAGCGACTCGGCAAGCCGACCGCCCTCGCCGTGTTCGCCTCCGATGCCCTCTCGTCCACCGCCTACGCGAGCGAGGAGATCATCCGCACGCTGCTGCTCGGCGGCATCGGCGTCCTGGCCTTCAGTTACCTGATCCCGATCACCCTCGCCCTGGTGGCGGTGCTGGTCATCCTGATCTTCAGCTACCGCCAGACGATCAAGGCCTACCCCTCCGCCGGCGGCGCCTACATCGTCACCAAGGACAACCTCGGCCTCCTCCCGGCCCAGGTCGCCGGCGTCGCCCTGCTCACCGACTACATCCTCACGGTGTCGGTGTCGGTGTCGGCCGGCGTGGCCGCCCTCTACTCCGCCTTCAGCAGCCTCTATCCGTACCGGGTGCCGCTGGCACTGTTCTTCATCGCCATCATCTGCGTCGGGAACCTGCGAGGTGTGAAGGAGTCCGGGAAGATCTTCGCCGTCCCCACCTACCTGTTCATCATCTCGATGTTCCTGATGATCCTCACGGGCATCTACAAGGCGGTGTTCGGCGGAGGCCTGCAGTACGTGGCGCCCGCCGATCCGGTCGCCCTCGAGGCCATGGGTGCCGCCACCATCGTCCTCGTGCTCCACGCCTTCGCCTCCGGTGGTGCGGCGATGACCGGCGTCGAAGCCATCTCCAACGGTGTCCCCGCCTTCAAGCCGGTCGAGTGGAAGCACGCCCGCGAGACCCTCACCGTGATGGGCGTCCTGCTCGGCTCGATGTTCATCGGCATCTCGTGGCTCGCCTCCCAGATGCACGTCGTCCCCAGCGAGTCGGAGACCGTGATCTCCCAGATCGCCAACGCCGTCTACGGCAGCGGAGCCTTCGGCCACGGCCTGTTCCTGTTCACCCAGGCCGCCACGTTCCTGATCCTGGTGCTGGCCGCCAACACCAGCTTCGCCGACTTCCCCCGCCTCGCCAGCTTCCACGCCGACGACGCCTTCATGCCCAAGCAGCTCACCAAGCGCGGCCATCGCCTGGTGTTCTCCAACGGCATCATCGCCCTGGCCATCGCCGGTGCCATCCCGGTGATCATCTTCCAGGCCGACGTCACCAAGCTGATCCCGCTCTACGCCATCGGCGTGTTCACCTCCTTCACCCTCAGCCAGGCCGGCATGGCCCGCAAGCACGTCAAGGACAAGGAGAAGGGCTGGAAGGTCGGCCTGTTCGTGAACGGCCTCGGCGCCGTCACCACCGGCGTCGTCACCGTGGTGATCGGCGTGTTCAAGTTCACCGGCGGCGCCTGGTTCATCATGGTGCTCGTCCCCGTGCTGGTCCTGGTGCTGATGCGCCTCAACCGCCAGTACGAGTCGGAGAAGAAGGAGCTCAAGGTCGAGGTCAGGAAGATCTCGTCGCTGAAGGTCCGCCGGGCCCACTCGGTGATGGTGATGGTCGGCGACCTCGACCTCAGCACCGCCCGGGCCCTGCAGTACGGCCGCACCCTCAGCCC
Source organism: Acidimicrobiales bacterium (assembly GCA_965279255.1). Taxonomy (GTDB): domain Bacteria; phylum Actinomycetota; class Acidimicrobiia; order Acidimicrobiales; family Acidimicrobilacustridaceae; genus CAMFLJ01. The sequence goes on along the minus strand of OZ257146.1, from coordinate 808,212 downwards.
CGACGTGCTGCGGGCCGTGCACATCGCCACGGACGAGACCCACGCCGAGGACCTGATGTACCAGTGGACGGAGCTCGGCCTCGACCGGGTCCCGCTCGAGATCGTCGAGTGCCCGAACCGGCGCATCAACCGCAGCCTCCTCGAGCTGGCGGTCATGGAGACGTCGGACCCCCGCACCGAGCTCACCGTGCTCATCCCCCGGCGGGAGTACACCCGCCTGTGGCACCGGTTCCTCCACGACCACACCGCGGACTCGATGGCGAAGACCCTCGCCGATGTCCCGCACGTCAACGTCACCTTCGTGCCCTTCCACCTCGGCGACCCCGCCCAGAACGACGAAGAGGATGTCGACGCCGTCAGCCCGTAGGCTCCACGGCGTGAGTCGGGGCCGGTTGCGGATCTACCTCGGCGCCGCCCCCGGCGTGGGCAAGACCTACGCCATGCTCGACGAGGCGAGACGCCGCAACGAGCGGGGCACCGACGTCGTGGTCGCCTACGCCGACACCAGGGGCCGGCCCCGCACCGCGGCGATGCTCCAGGGCCTCGAGATCGTCCCCCGCCGCACCGGCGTCGTGGGCGGGGTCGAGGTGCAGGAGCTCGACCTCGAGGCGGTGCTGTCGCGGCGTCCGGCGGTGGCGGTCGTCGACGACCTCGCCCACCGCAACCCCGTGGGGTCGCGCCACCGCTCCCGCCACGAGGACGTCGAGGACCTCCTCGCCCACGGCATCGACGTGCTGGCCACCGTCGGCATCGAGTCGCTGGAGTCGCTCCAGGACGTCGTCGAGCGCATCGTCGGCGAGCGCCCGTCCGAGGTCGTCCCCGACGACGTCGTGCGCGGCGCCGACCAGGTCGAGCTGGTCGACATGACCCCGGAAGCCCTGCGGCGCCGGGTCGTGCACGGCAACGTGGTGCCCACCGACGACGTCGACGCCGCCCTCGACGGGCGCTTCCGGCCGGACAACCTGGCCGCCCTCCGCGAGCTGGCCCTGCTCTGGGTCGCGGACCAGGTCGACGAGAGCCTCCACGACCACGAGCCGGCGCAGCGGTGGGAGACCAGGGAGCGGGTGGTCGTGGCCCTCACCGGCGCGCCGACGGGTGACCGGTTGATCCGACGGGCCGCCCGCCTGGCCCGCCGCTCGACGGCCGACCTGCTCGGCGTGCACGTGCAGCAGCCAGGCCGGGAGGTCGACCAGGCCACGTTGGAGGAGCACCGCCGGCTGCTCGCCGACCTCGGCGGCCGCTACCACGAGGTCGTGGGCACCGACGTCCCGGCCGCGCTCTGCGGCTTCGCCCGGGCCCGCAACGCCACCCAGCTGGTCCTCGGTGCCACCCGTCGCAGCCGCTGGGCTGAGCTGCGCCGGGGCTCGATCGTCAACTCGGTGCTCCGGGCCGCCGGCGACCTCGACGTGCACGTCATCGGCGACGACGGCGAGCAGGACAGCCCCGACGACCAGGTCGCCCCACTGCGCACCCGACGCCGAGGGCACCTGAGCGGGCGCCGCCGGGCGTTCGCCGGCGGCGTGTCGTTGGTCGCCGTCGTCCTGCTGGCGGTCCTGCTCGACCAGGTCCACCCCGAGCCCAACCTGCCGACCGACCTGCTGCTGTTCCTCCTCGTCGTGCTGGTGAGCGCCCTCCTCGGCGGCTTCGCCGTCGGCGTCACCACCGCCGCGGTGTCGGCCCTGGTCGTCACCTGGTTCCTCACCCCACCGGTGCACACCTTCACCATCGACGGGGCGGGCGACGCCGTCGCCCTGGTCACCTACTTCGTGGTGTCGGTCGCGGTCAGCGCCCTCGTGTCGAGGATGGCGGAACGCTCGGCCGACGCCGAGCGGGCCCGGCTCGAGGCCGAGGGGCTGGCGCGGGCCGCGGGCAGCCTGGTCGGCGGCGACGACGCCACCGCCGAGATCGTCGACGCGCTGTGCACCACCTTCGACCGCACGGGTGTGGTGCTCGCGGTGCCAGTCGGCGACGGGTGGCGCATCGAGGCCGCCGCCGGAGCGCCGATCGAGCCCGGCGCCCTCGCCGGCCCGCCCTCCCCCGCGACCGACGACGGCCTCGCCCGGGTCGAGCTCCCCGGTGGGGCCCGCCTCGTCCACGGCGGCCCGCCGCTGAACGGCGACGACCAGCGGGTGCTCGGCGCCTTCGCCGCCCAGCTCGGCCACGCCCTGGAACGCCGCCGCCTCGAGGGCGAGGCCGCTCAGGCCGCCGCCGCCGCCCAGGGCGACCGGCTCCGCACGGCCATCCTGCGGGCGGTGTCCCACGACCTGCGCACGCCGCTGGCCTCCATCAAGGCCTCGGCCACCAGCCTCCTGCAGGACGACATCGCCTGGACCCCCGAGGCCCAACGGGACTTCCTCGAGACCATCGACGAGGAGGCCGACCGCCTCGACACGGTCGTCGGCGACCTGCTCGACATGAGCCGCCTCGAGGCGGGGGTCGTGCAGCCCGTCCTCTCCCCCGTCGGCCTCGACGAGGTCGTGCACGGTGCCCTCGCCAGCCTCAGCGAGACCACCGGCGTCGTCACCCGTGACGTGCCCACCACCCTTCCCCCGGTGCTCGCCGACCCGGCTCTCCTCCAGCGCTCGGTCGCCAACCTGGTGGCCAACGCCCTGCGCCACGGGTCAGCCGACGGCGCCCCCGCTGTCGTCGCCCGGTCGGTCGGCACCGAGGTCGAGCTGCGCGTGGTCGACCACGGCCCCGGCGTGCCGGCCCGCGACCGAGAGCAGCTCTTCGAGCCCTTCCGCCGCCTCGGCGACCGCCAGAGCCCGCCGGGCGTGGGCCTCGGGCTCGCCGTCGCCCGGGGCTTCGTCGATGCCATGGGCGGACGCCTCCGCCTCGACGACACCCCCGGCGGAGGCCTCACCGCCGTGGTCACCCTGCCCGCCGCGCCGGCCCCGGCCGACGCCGTCACCCTCGGAGCCCCGTGACCACCGTCCTCGTCGTCGACGACGAGCCCCAGATCCGCCGGGCGCTCGCCACCAACCTCAAGGCCCGTGAGTACGAGGTGCTCCAGGCCGCCACCGGCGAAGAGGCGCTGCGCCTCGTGGCCGAGCGCCACCCCGACGTCGTGATCCTCGACATCGGCCTCCCCGGGATGGACGGCATCGAGGTCGTCCACGGCATCCGGGGGTGGAGCGACGTGCCGATCATCATGCTGTCGGTGCGCCGCGACGAGGGCGACAAGGTCGAGGCCCTCGACGCCGGCGCCGACGACTACCTCACCAAGCCCTTCGGCATGAGCGAGCTCCTGGCCCGGATGCGGGCGGCGTTGCGCCGCAGCGGCCAGACCGAGGCCGACCCCATCGTCGACGCCGGCGCGCTCCACATCGACCTGGCCGCCAAGCGCGTGCTGCGCGACGGCGTCGACGTGCACCTCACCCCGACCGAGTGGGGCCTGGTCGAGCAGCTCGTGCGCAACCCCGGGAAGCTGGTCACCCAGCGCCAGCTCCTGCAGGCGGTCTGGGGCCCCGAGTACGGCACCGAGACCCACTACCTGCGGGTCTACATGGCTGCCCTGCGCCGCAAGCTGGAGGACGACCCGGGGCGGCCGCAGCACTTCCTCACCGAGCCGGGCATGGGGTACCGGTTCGAGGTCTAGGGTCCACTGCCACGAATCACACGCACCGGGGGGAACCGATGAGCGGCCAGGTGAGGCTCGAAGTCGACGGCAGCATCGCCACGATCACCAACGACAACCCAGAGAAGCGCAACGCGTTCACCGACGAGATGGACGCCCAGCTCTTCGAGATCCTGGCCGAGCTCGAGTCGCGGCCGGACCTGCGGGCGGTCATCTGGCGGGGCGAGGGCCACTCGTGGTCGTCGGGCCGTGACGTCTCGGCCATCGGCACCAACAAGACCGAGCTCACCCACCACCAGCTCATGACCCGGGGCCACAAGGGCATCCTCCGGCTGTTCGACGTGGAGGCCCCGGTCATCGTCGCCATCCAGGGCTGGGCCCTCGGGGGCTCGTTCCAGCGGGCGCTGCTCTGCGACATCCGCATCTGCTCCGACGACGCCCGCTTCATGCTGCCGGAGGCCACCCACGGCGTCATCCCCGACACCGGCGGGGTGAGCCGGCTGTTCCAGATGTGCGGCCACGGCGTGGTCACCGACATGGTGCTGACCGGCCGCCCGATGAGCGCCACCGAGGCCCTCGCGTACGGCGTCGTCTCCCGCGTGGTGCCCCGTGACGAGCTCGACGCGACCGCCCGCGAGATGGCCGAGAAGATCGCCGCCGCTCCGGCGGTCACCATCAAGATGGCCCGTCGGGTGATCAAGCACCTCTCCGAGCCCCAGGTCCGGGCCTCGATGGAGGACGAGCTCGTCTACCAGACCTTCCTCAACCGATCCGACGACTTCGCCGAGTTCAAGGCCGCCCGCGCCGAGGACCGCGATCCCACCTACACCGGGAGCTGACCAGTGACGACCTCCGAGCCCATCGGCCTGCCCCACCCGCCCGACATCGGGGCCAGCGCCCTCCCCGCCGGCACCTACGACGGCGTCACGGTGTTCGTCACCGGTGGCGGCACCGGCCTCGGCCGGGCCATCGCCAGCGAGTTCGCCCGCCTCGGCGCCAACATCGTGGTCGCCTCCCGCAAGCCCGAGCACCTCGACCAGGCCACCGAGGCAATGGACGAGATCGGCGCACCGAACCTCACGGTCGAGTGCGACATCCGCGACCCCGAGAGCATCGCCGCCGCGTTCGACGCGGCCACCGAGCGCTTCGGGCTGCCCGACGTGCTGATCAACAACGCGGCGGCCAACTTCCCGGTGCCCGCCGAGGACATGTCGCCGAACGCCTGGCGCACGGTGGTCGACATCACGCTCAACGGCACGTACTTCTGCGCCCGCGAGTTCGGGCGGCGCCACCTCGAGGCGAACACCCCCGGCTCGATCATCAACGTCGGCGCCAGCTACGCCTGGACCGGCGGCCCCGGCTTCGCCCACTCCGCGGCGGCCAAGGCCGGCGTGAAGAACATGGTCGAGACCCTCGCCGTCGAGTGGGGCCCCTACGGCATCCAGGTGAACGGGCTGGTGCCCGGCCTGTTCCCCCACGAGGACATGACCGCCGACATCCAGAGCAACCTGGTACGCACCAACGACAAGGACGTGTGCCAGCCCGCCCTGCGCGTGGGCAAGCCCCGCGAGCTCGGCTGGGCCGCCACCTTCCTCGCCTCGCCCTACGCCCGCTTCATCTCCGGCCACACGCTCGTGGTCGACGGGGCCAACTGGCAGCGTCGCAGCATGACCAACCCGGCGGTGGTCACCATCCGCGACCAGATGGGCAAGGGGCCTTTCGAGCCGTGAGGTTCTCGCTGTCGCTCCCGCTGCTGAAGGACCTGTCGGCCCCCGACCCCTTCCGCCAGACCTTCGAGCTGGCGGTCGTGGCCGAGGAGGCCGGCTTCGACACGGTCACCATCGGCCATCACCACTTCATGGCCGGCAACATGGCCGACCCGCTCACCTTCCTGGCCGCCGTCGCCGCCCGCACGTCCACCATCCGCGTCGGTACGGGCATCTTCCAGCTGCCGATCCACAACCCGGTGCGCGTGGCCGAGCAGGTCGCCACCATCGACCAGATCTCCGGGGGCCGCATCAGCCTCGGCGTGGGGCTGGGCTGGTGGCCGCTGGAGTACGAGGTCCATGGCTCCGACATCCGCCAGCGGGGTGCCCGCATGGAGGAAGCCCTCGAGATCCTCCGGCTGGTCTGGAGCCAGGAGGACACGGCCTACGAAGGTCGGTTCTGGTCGTTCCCGGAGCTCACCGTCCACCCCCGCCCCGTGCAGCAGCCCAACCCGCCGCTGTGGGTCGCCGGGGTGGCGCCCGCCGCCGTCGACCGCGCCGCCCGCCTGGGCGACGCCTGGCTCTGGGGCCCGGTGCAGTCGCTCTCGGCCGGCCTGCGCTGCCTCGACGTCTACCGGCCCGCCTGCGAGGCCCTCGGCAAGCCCGCCGACTTCGTCCTGCGGCGCTACGCCTGGCTCGGCGCCGACGACGAGCAGGTCCGCACCGAGGTCCTCCCCCGCTACGTCGACGGCCTGATGGCCCACTGGCGCGAGTCGGTCGAGGAGGACGAGGAGAAGGAGCTGTTCGCCCGCATCGACGCCGGTGAGGAGGTCAGCCCCGAGGAGATCGCCGCCGACCGCCTGCTCTGGGGCGGGCCCGAGCGGGTCATCGCCCAGATCGAGGGGTACCGGGCGGCCACCGGCACCGATCACGTGCACGCCGCCTTCGGCGCCGGCCTCCCGGCCGACACCGGCCAGGCGTCGCTCGGCGAGTTCGACGAGATCGCGGAGATGATCCGCCTGTTCGGCCGTGAGGTCATCCCCGCCTTCGAGCGGGGCTGACCCACGCGCCGTCCCGCGCCGCCAGGCCTGGGAGACTGACCCCGTGCTGCGCACCCGACGCCGACGCCTCGCCGCCATCGCCGCGGCCGTCGTGGTCGCGGTCGCCGCCTTCCTGGTGCTCACCGCCTTCACGGGCCTGCCCGGCCCGGGGCCGCTGCGGCGCTACACCGCGTCACAGCTCCACGAGATGGTCGACGCCGTCCACGCCGACGCCGGCGACCTCCGCACACCCGACGACTGCTGGCAGACGCTCCGGGCGGACTACCCGAGCGGTGACCGCCGGCCCATCGCCACCATCGACTGGGTCCGCAGCCGGGTGGTGGTCGGGATGCACTCGGACAACATCGGCGAGGTGGGCACCCGCACGCGGGTCGAGATCGAACGGCGCCTCGCCGCCATCGTCGCCGCCCACCCCGACCTCTCGGCCGACATGGTCGTGCTGGAGCCCTCGCCGGAGGGTTGGTCGCCGCTCATGTCGTGCGGCCTGGTGGTGCGGGGCTGGGGCGGGTTCTGAGCCCGGGCGGGCACGCGCGGCCCGTCCACCTCCCGGACACCCGGGGTTCAGACAGCCGACACATCGCATTGCGTGGTCTGACTAGGGTCTGGGCCACCACAAGCATCCAACGAGAGGGGAACCACGGATGCGCAACGCAGTGCGTCTCATCGGCGCGGCTTCGGTCGCACTCCTGCTGCTGGCCGGTTGCAGCAGCAGCGGCGACAAGGCCGACGACGGCGGCGGAACGACCACCACGGTCGCACCGGAGCCGATCAAGGTCCTGGTCACCAACGACGACGGCTACGCCGCTGACGGCATCGACGCCGTCGTCGAGGGGCTGAAGACGATCCCGAACGTCGAGATCACGGTCGTGGCCCCGCTGGCCAACCAGAGCGGCACCGGCGGCAACACCACCACCGGCGCCCTCACCGTCACCGACGTCACCACCAAGAGCGGCTACAAGGCCAAGGCCGTCGACGGCTTCCCGGCCGACACCATCATCTGGGCGATCGACCAGAAGGGCATCGACTTCGTGCCCGACCTGGTGATCTCCGGCATCAACGCCGGCCAGAACATGGGCCCCGTCGTCGACGTGTCCGGCACGGTCGGCGCCGCCCGCGCCGCCGTCTCCCGTGGCATCCCGGCCCTGGCCGCCAGTCAGGGCCTGGGCGACCCGACCGACTTCACCGCCGGCCAGAAGCAGGTCCTCGCCTGGCTCGAGACCCACATGGCCGCCATCGAGGCCGGCACCATGAGCACCGCCACCGTGCCCAACCTCAACATCCCGACGTGCCCGACCGGCGCCGTCCGCGGCCAGATCGAGGTGCCCGTCGCGACCTCGGCCGACGGCTACAGCGACACGCCGAACTGCACGTCCACGGCCACGAACCCCACCGACGACATCCAGGCGTACCTCATCGGCTACGCCCCGCTGTCGCAGTTGAGCGTCAAGCCCGCCGCGGGCTGACGCCGGTTCGACCCGTTCGGCACGGCCCCGGCTCCAGCCGGTCGGGGCCGTGCCGGCACCAGCACGACCAATCGGTGCGCTGTTCCCGCCCTCTGGCGCGGGAACAGCGCACCGTTTCGCGTGGGGGTGCCGTGACGGCGCGAGCGCCGCCCTCTGCGTCAGGGGCGGGAGGGCATGGGCCGCACGACGTCCTCGGCCTTGTTGGGCACGACGCCGCACACCAGGCCCCGGTGCAGGCACTTGACGACCTGACGGGTGAGCTCGGCCTCGTCCCAGGCGTTCACGAAGTCGGCGTGACCGGTGAGCACCGAGCCCGACGCCAACGAGAGGTCGTGACCCTCGCCCGACACGGGGTACCCGATCGAGAGGGTCAGCTGCGGGATCGCCACTGGATGGCTGTCGGGGCACGAGCCGCCGACGCTGGCCGCCACGTGGCTCATGTGGTCGTCGCTGTCGACGTTCACGCCGTCCCAGCAGTCGGGGAACACCACCTTGAGCCGCAGCGGGGCGTCGGCGGGACAGATCGGGGGCTCCACCTGGGGGTCGCCCTGGATGCCGCAGCCCCAGCCGACGAACGAGGTCGACTGCGGGGCGGTGGCCGTGTGGTCACCGGAGATCATCATCAGCCCGTGCGGGTAGGGCTGCACCGTCGCGGGATCGATGCCCGGTCCGGGCCGGTAGTAGGCGTCGAGGCCGAGCGGGCTCACCGGCTCGCCGTGGTCGAGCAGGCTGGGTGCCCAGTAGGCGGCGGTGTCGAGCTGGCGCTCGCACGACGTGGCCTGCCCGAGCATCGAGTCCGGGGTCGAGAAGGCGTCGGTGGTGCGGTTGCCGAAGAAGTCGTGACGGTGCGACAGGCCGGGCTGGCCGAGGGCGACGATCGGGTCGTCGTAGGCGCTGTGGCTGAAGGCGCAGCTCACGATGAACTGCGGCACCAGCCCCTGGGGGCCGCCCTGGAAGCCGGTCGCACCGGTGGCCGCCGCCTGGTCGTCGCCGCCGCCGGGGCCGAGCAACAGCACGGCCCCGGCGACCAGGACGCCGACGACGGCGAGCGCGAGCCCGACGACGACGGCGCCCCGGTGGCGGCGAGGAGCAGGGGCGACCTCGGTCACGGCTGGGCCGGCACCGGGATGGCGTCGACGTCGACCTTCTCCGGCACGTTCACCGCGGGCATGCCCGGTGCCGAGGCGGCGTCGGGCATGTTGGGCTGGGCCGGAGGCACGGGCTGGGTCTTGTAGTCACCCGACGGCGGGCGCTCGGAGGCGATCAGGCTGGCCAGGTCGAGGGTGCCGGTGAAGGCCCCGGTCGGGTTGGTGCAGGCCATCACGGTCTCGATGTTCGCCGGGGCCGAGGTGGTGAAGGTGTTGCCCTCGAAGCAGTTGCCGAGGGTCTGGTCGGCGGCGGTCAGCGTGCCGAAGGCGAGGTCGGCGATGCCCGAGGCGGAGACGACGTTGCCCTTGACGGTGTTGCCCTCGGCGTCCCACAGGATGGTCGAGGGGAGGCTGGCCTTGTCGGCCCGGGGAAGGGTGCGGGCCTCCGAGCACGGGATGGTGAGCTCGTCGCCGGTGGGGATGTCGTCCTTCGGGTTCTCCTCGGGGAACGGCACCAGGCCGATGCCGACCCGTTCATGGTTGTAGACCCGGTTGTTCTGGATCAGGGTGTCGCGGGCGCCCGCGGGCAGGATCCCGGTTCCCATCGCCAGCTTGGCGACGTCGATCGCCGGCGTGTCGGGCGAGGTGCCGTTGTCGTGCACGAGGTTGCCCACGACGACAGTGCCACGCGACGGGTAGCAGAGCTCGTAGGACCCGCTGTTGGGCACGACGCCGGCCCGGTTGTTGGCGAACTCGGAGCGGGCGATGATCAGGTTGCCGCCGGAGTTGGTGCCCGAGTAGCCGAGGCCGTTGTACTCGGAGATGACGTCGAGGATGGCGGCGTCGCAGGGGTAGCACTCGCCGATGTAGAAGCCGGCGTCGGGGCTGCCCGAGGCGTAGGAGTGGTCGAACTGGCCCCGCACGGAGTCGAAGGCGTAGATGCCGTAGTCGCCGTTGCGGTAGGCGGTCAGGTAGCTGCCGTGGTAGCCCGTGACGCCAGTCCAGTAGAAGCCGTTGCCCGTGTAGTTGCGCGCCGTCATGTTCTGGACGGTGACGTTGGCGGCGCCGAGCACGCGCACGCCGTTGTCACGGGTGAACTCGCCGTCGAGGATGGTGGCGTTGCGGTCGAGGCCGCGGATGGTGAGGCCCGGCGTCTCGACGTCGACGGCCTCCTTGTAGATGCCGGCACCGACCAGGATGAGGTCGCCGGGCGAGGCCGAGTTCACGGCCTCCTGGATCGTCGGGAAGTCGTCGGGCACGTTGATGGTGGTGCCCGAGAACTCGGCGCCGTCGCCCGACGGCGTGGTGGTCGACGACGAGCTCGAGGAGCTCGAGGAGCAGGCGCCCGCCAGCAGGCCGAGCACGGCCAGCACAGCGAGCAGCACGATGCGGCTGCGGTTCATGAGGTTCCCCCTGGTGTTCGTGGCGGCCCTCACGGAGCCACCACCTGGATGGTGCCGGTCATGCCGGCGGTCGCGGTGCCGTGGATCGAGCAGTAGTACTGGTAGGTGCCCGGCTTCGAGGCCTTCCACGTGTAGGACTCCCCGGGCTCGAACGATGCCGTCTCCGCCGAGAACGGCGTCTCCCCGACGGCGATGACGTTGTGCTGGTTTCGGCCCTCGTTGGTGAAGGTGACCTCGGTGCCCTCGGCCACGGTGAGGGTCTGGGGCACGAAGTTGTTGTCCTCGGCGGCGACGGTGACGCTCCCGGACTGCACCGGTGCCAGCGTGTCCGTGCTGGCGGCGTCGGCGCCGCCGGAGCTGCCGCAGGCCGTCAGGCCGAGGCCCAGGGCGAGGGCGGCGGCGACGGCCGGGAAAGCGGCCTTGTGGACGATCGATCGGTTCACGGTTCCCCTGTCTGCGGAGGTCCCCCGCCATCCGCGGGGAGTAAGGGTTACCCATTGGTAACCGTATGGGCAAGAAGAAGCCCCGGTGCGAAACCGGCCGTGTCGTCGGCGACGACGCCGACTCAACCCGAGACCGCCAGGTCGTAGACCCGACGCCGAGATACGCCGAGGGCGGCCGCCACATTACTGACTGCATCGCGAGTTGTGGCGCCACCCCCCTTCTCGGCGGCGAGCGCGGCTCGGATGGCGTCGTCGTCGGCCGCCGCCGGCTCGGGGGCGCCGTCGAGCACCAGCACGTACTCGCCCCTGGGCTCGACCTCCCCGCAGCGCTCCACGGCGGCGGCGAGGCTGCCCCGCCACACGTCCTCGTGGAGCTTGGTGAGCTCGCGGGCGAGCACGACCCGACGGGTCGGGCCGCAGGCGGTGGCCAGGTCGGCGAGCGTGCGGGCCAGTCGGTGCGGCGCCTCGTAGAGGACCACGGTGCGCCGTTCGGCGGCCACCACCGCCACCCGCTCGGTGCGCCCGGAGCCCTTGCGGGGCAGGAAGCCCTCGAACACGAACCGACCCGTCGGCAGGCCGCTGGCGACCAGGCCGGCCAACGCGGCCGAGGGCCCGGGCACGACCTCCACCCGGTGGCCGGCGGCCGAGGCGGCGGCCACCAGCCGCTCCCCCGGGTCGGAGATGCCGGGCATGCCGGCGTCGCTCACGACGGCCACCCGCTCGCCGCGGTCGAGGCGGGCCAGCACGTCGGCCACCGCGCCGGCCTCGGTGTGGTCGTTGACCACGAGCAGCACCGGGGCCCGCACGCCGATGTGGGCGAGCAGACGGCCGGTGCGGCGGGTGTCCTCGCACGCCACCGCGTCGGCCCGGCCGAGCTCCTCGACAGCGCGCGGGGGCAGGTCGCCCAGGTTGCCGATGGGCGTGCCGATGAGGACGAGGGCGCCGCTCACCGGAGCTCCAGCTGGTCGCCGACCCGCACGCCCCAGCGGTCGAGCGCTCCGGCCTCGCACTCGATGACGCCCCTGGCCTTCCACACCGGGAGCCCCAGGCGGTTGGGCACCATCGTGGTGACCTTCAGGACCACCATGTCGGCATCGACGTGGGCGACGTCGATGGCGAACCGCATGCCGACGGTGTGCACCGACCGGGCCGGGCGCAGCAGCAGGGCACCCTCCACCCCGTCACGGCCGAGCAGCCCCGTGCGGCGGCTGCGCCTGGTGTCGGCGACCTCGAGGGTGGCCAGCACCTTCTCGTCGAGCACCAGCCACTGCGACTGCGGGCTCGACGGTTCGGGCATGGCGGCATGCTACGAGCGCGACGGCCACCGTGGAACCACGGTCGGCGCGGCGCCGACCGCGGGGATCACACGTTGAAGCGGAACTCCATGACGTCGCCGTCGGCGACCACGTAGTCCTTGCCCTCGACGCGCAGGATGCCGGCGTCGCGCGCCTTCGACCAGGAGCCGACCTCGAGCAGGTCGTCCCAGTGGATGGTCTCGGCCCGGATGAAGCCCCGCTGGAAGTCGGTGTGGATCACGCCGGCGCACTCGGGCGCCTTGGCCCCGGCCCGGAAGGTCCAGGCCCGGGTCTCCTTCTCACCGGTGGTGAAGAACGTGCGCAGGCCGAGCATCTGGTAGGCGGTGTGCAGGAAGCGGGGCAGGGCGCCCTCGCCGAGGCCGAGGCCCTCGAGCATCTCGGCCCGCTCGTCCTCGTCGAGCTGGGCGGCCTCGGCCTCCAGCTGCACGCACATGCCGATGACCTCGCCGTGGCCGCCGAACTCCTCGATCACCGGCGCCGTCTTGGCGTCGATCGAGTCGAGGTCGTCCTCGCCCACGTTGACGATGGCGAGCACCGGCTTGTTGGTGAGCAGGAAGTACGACCGCAGCAGCTCGCGGGACTCGTCGTCGAGGTCGCTGCGGTAGATCGGCGTGCCCTCGGCGAGGATCTCGTAGGCGCGGTCGAGAGCGGCGACCTCGTCCTGCACGTCCTTGTCGAACTTGGCGGCCTTGCGCCGCTTCTCCTTCTGGTTCTCGACGGTCTCGAGGTCGGCCAGGGCGATCTCGGTCTCGACGATGCGGAGGTGCTCGAGGGGGTCGGACGGGCCGGGGACGTCGTCGTCCTCGAAGGCCCGCAGCACGAACACGATGGCGTCGGCCTCGCGGATGTTGGCGAGGAACTTGTTGCCGAGGCCCTCGCCCGAGCTGGCCCCCTCGACGAGGCCGCCGATGTCGACGAACTGCACCGTGGCCGGGATGATCGTGCGGGTCTTGCTCATCTCGGCCAGCTGGTACAGCCGTGGATCCGGCACCTTCGCCATGCCCACGTTGGGCTCCTTGGTGGCGAAGGCGTAGGGCGCGGCGAGCGCGCTCCCCCCGGAGAGGGCGTTGTACAGGGAGGACTTGCCCGCGTTGGGGAGGCCTACGAATCCGAAGCGTTCCATCGGGCGGGCAGGGTAGCGGTCGCCGGGGGTGCCCCCGTCAGGGAGTCCCCCGGCGACCGGCCACGAGCCGGGCGGCTCAGCCCTTGGCGTCGGCCTCGATGGCCTCGTTGTCGGCCTTGATCTGCTTGGCCTCGACCTTCTTGGCCTTCTTCATGGCCTGCTCGACCTTGGCCTGCATGTCGGAGACGCCGACCACCACGAGGCCCGCGGTGCCCTCGTCGAGGGCCTCGCCGGCCTCCTTGAGGTCCTTGCGGCTCATGCCGGCGGCGGCGTGGCCGGCGACGGCGCCGAGCACCGCGCCCCCGCCGGTGGTGGCGAGGATGAGGCCACCACCGATGGCGGCGGCCGGGAAGAGGGCGATCACGAGGCCGGTGGCCAGGCCCACGCCGCCACCGAGCACGCCACCGACCCGGGTCGGGGTCTCGTGCTTGTCGACGATCTTGACCTTGCCGTCGGCGCGCTTCTCGACCACGGCGGCGTCGTAGGCGTCGATGAGGCCGGCCTCGGTGTGGAGGATCTTGACGGCCTCGTAGTCGGCCTCGGCGTCGGCGACGTCGTCGTAGACGCCGAGGAAGGCGAAGAAGGTGTCGATGGCCATGGTGAGCTCCTGAGCGAAGAGGTCGAGGGCCGGGGCGCGGATGCCCCTGCCGGACTGCGACCCTAGACAACGCGTCGCCCGTAGAGTCGTCGAGATGAGCGCCACCGACGACGCCCTGGCCGCCCTCGAGCGGATGATCTACCTCCTCGACCGCACCCTCGCCCCGTCGTCGAAGGTCCGGGCCTACAGCCACGCCATCGAGGTCGTCACCGAGCTGGCACCCGGCGAGCTCGAGACACGGGTCGAGCAGGGCACCCTCCAGGAGCTGGCCGGCATCGGCCCCTCCACCGGTTCGGTCATCGCCTCCGCGGTGACGGGCGAGGTGCCCGCCAAGCTGGCCGAGCTCGAGCGCACCTCGGTGCTCCCGCTCACCGACGAGGGCCGCGCGTACCGCGAGGCGCTCCGCGGCGACTGCCACGCCCACTCCACCTGGAGCGACGGAGGCGCGTCGATCGAGGAGATGGCCCGCACCGCGGTGGACCTCGGCCACGAGTACCTCGTGATGACCGACCACTCCCCCCGGCTCACCGTCGCCCACGGCCTGAACCGCGAGCGGCTCGAGGCGCAGCTCGACGAGATCGAGCGCCTGAACGCCGAGCTGGCGCCGTTCCGGGTGCTCACCGGCATCGAGGTCGACATCCTCGAGGACGGCGCCCTCGACGGCCAGGACGACATGCTCGGCCGCCTCGACATCGTGGTCGCCAGCGTGCACTCCAAGCTCTCGATGGACGCCGAGGCCATGACCCGCCGCATGGTCCTGGCCGCCGCCAACCCCCACGTCGACATCCTCGGGCACATGACCGGGCGCAAGCTCCGGGCCCGGGTGCCGATGCCGGGCGACACCCCGGAGGTCGCACGGGCCGAGTCCCGGTTCGACGCCGAGCTGGTGTTCGCCGCCTGTGCCCGGTTCGACACCGCCGTGGAGATCAACTGCCGGCCCGAGCGCCAGGACCCGCCCGACGACCTGCTCGCCCTCGCCCTCGGCTGGGGCTGCCGGGTCTCGATCGACACCGACGCCCACGCGCCCGGCCAGCTCGAGTGGCAGGTCTACGGGTGCGACAAGGCCGCCCGCCACGACATCGGGCTCGACCGGATCGTGAACACCATGGGCGCCGACGAGTTGGTCGAATGGGCCAGCTCCCACCCGGCCGGGTAGCATCGCACCCCTATGTCGAAGAAGACCTCGAAGCGTCGCACCAACGCCAAGCGCAAGGCCGCCAACCACGGCCGCAAGCCCAACGCGGGTCGCTGAGCTCCGAACTCCCCCCTCCTCCCCCCACTCCCCGGGGCGACACCGTCGAGGTGCGCCACGGGCTGAGCGTCGCCGACCCGTTCCGCTGGCTCGAGGACGACGACGATCCGGAGGTCCAGGCGTGGATCGCGGCGCAGAACGGCCGCACCGACTCCCTCCTCTCGCGCCTCCCCGGCCGCGAGGAGCTGCAGGCGCGCCTGCTCGACCGCCTGAAGGCCGGCACCTCGGTGGCGCCCCGGGTCGGCGGCGGCCGTGTCTTCACCCTCGAACGTTGGGGTGAGCTCGACCAGGCGGTGCTCGTCGTGCGCTCCGCCACCGCGCCGGGCCGGGCCCGCACGCTGGTCGACCCCCACCGGCTGACCGGCGACCCCACCGCCGCCATCGACTGGTACCACCCCTCACCCGACGGGCGGATGCTCGTCTACGGCATCTCGACCGGCGGCGACGAGCGCTCGACCCTCCAGGTCCTCGACGTCACCAGCGGCGAGCACCTCCCCGACCGCATCCCCCACACCCGGGCCGCGTCGGTGGCGTGGGAGCCCGACGGCCGGGCCTTCCTCTACACCCGCTACCCCGGTGGCGTGCGGCCTCAGGCCGGCGACGACGCCGCGGCGAGGGGCGAGCTGCGCCACGTGCACCGCCACCAGCTCGGTCGGCCCTGGACCACCGATCCCGTGATCTGGGACGCGCTCCCGGACCCCACCGCCTGGGCCTCGGTGTCGCTCTCGGCCGACGGCCGCTGGATGCTCGTCCACCTCGCCGTGGGCTGGAGCCGCACCGACGTCCATCTCGTCGACCGCAGCACCGGTGCCCACACCGTGCTCATCGAGGGCGTCGAGGCCCGCACCGAGCTCGAGGTCGTGGCCGACCAGGTGATCGGGCTCACCACCCTCGGGGCCGACCGGGGGCGGGTCGTCTCGGCCCCGCTGGCGGCGGCGTGGCACGACCACTGGTGCACGATCGTCCCCGAGTCCGACGCCGTCATCGAGGCCACCGCCTGCACACCCTCGTCGCTGCTCGTGCTGCGCACCCGCACCGCGGTGGCCGAGCTCCACCGCTACGCCCACGACGGCACCGAGGGCCGCGAGGTCCCGCTCCCCGGCGTCGGCAGCGTGTCCGGGCTGACGACCAGCCACCACCGCGACGAGGCCTTCCTCTCGTTCTCCAGCTTCGCCCAGCCCTCTGCCACCCACCGCTGGTCGGGCGACGCCGGGCCCGGGCAGGCGCCCCTCGCCGACTGGAGCGGCCTGGCCGGCGCCTCGACCGGCGAGGTCGTGGTCGAGCAGGTCCGCTACCCGTCGGCCGACGGCACCATGATCCCGATGTTCCTGGTGCGGGCCGTCGACAGCGAGCCGGGCCCCGACACACCGTGCATCCTCACCGGCTACGGCGGCTTCTCCATCTCGATGGGCCCGGCGTACTCCCCCGGCATCGCCGAGGTCTGCGCCGCCGGTGGCCTCTACGCCGTGGCCGGCCTCCGGGGCGGCTCCGAGGAGGGTGAGGCCTGGCACCGCGCCGGCATGCGCGAGCACAAGCAGAACACCTTCGACGACTTCGTGGCCGCCGCCGACTGGCTGGTCGGCAACGGGCTGACCTCACGGGAGCGCCTCGCCGTGAGGGGCGGCTCCAACGGCGGCCTGCTGGTGGGCGCGGCCATCACCCAACGCCCCGATCTGTGCCGCGCCGCGCACATCGCGGTGCCGCTGCTCGACATGGTGCGGTACCCCGAGTTCCTCCTCGGTCGGCTCTGGGTGCCCGAGTACGGCGACCCCGACGAGCCCGAGCAGCTGGCCTGGCTGCTCGCCTACTCCCCGTACCACCGCGTCGTCGACGGCACCTGCTACCCCTCGGTGCTGCTCACCTCCGCGGCCGGCGACTCCCGGGTGCACCCGTTCCACGCCCGCAAGATGGCGGCCCGGCTGCAGGAGGCCACCAGCTGCGGGGCCGCCAACCCCGTGCTGCTGCACGAGGAGGGCCGGGCGGGGCACGGGCAGGGCAAGCCGGCGTCGGCCCAGGTCACCGAGCTCGCCGACGTGCTCGGCTTCCTGTTCCGGCAGATCGGCGCCTGAGCTGCCGGGAGGGCGATACGCCTTCGGTAGCATCGACCGCCGTGCCCAGCGAACCCTCCAAAGAGCTCATCACCGTCCCGAACCCCGAAACGGGGCGCGACTACGAGATCGTCTGCGAGACCGACGAGCTCACCTGCCTCTGCCCGGTGACCGGCCAGCCCGACTTCGCCACGGTGCGCATCACCTACGTGCCCGACGAGCTGCTCGTCGAGCTCAAGAGCCTGAAGATGTACCTCTGGAGCTTCCGCGACGAGGGTGCGTTCCACGAGGCCGTCACCAACTCGATCCTCGACGACCTGGTGCGGGCCACGCTGCCGCGGCGCATGACCGTCGAGACCATCTGGAAGGTCCGCGGCGGCATCGCCACCACCGTCACCGCATCGCACCCCTAGGCCGCCAGGGCGCGTAGGCCCTCACCCGATCGACGCGCGGGCCGAGGCCGGCGCTACTCGGCGCCCGGGACCTCGGGTGGTATCTCGGTGCGCTCCACGATGCCGGCGGCCGGGGCCTCGTCGGCCGGCGGTGCGACCTTGCCCGCCGCCAGGTCGACGTACTGGCCGATGCGGGCCAGCACGGCCCACGACAGGCGGTTGCCGCCGATGGTGGAGAGGTGCACGCCGTCCTTCTGGCGCAGGCCGCGGGACACGCCGTCGGCGAACGGGGCCTCCTTCACGAACTGCAGGTTGCCGTCGGAGAAGAACGGCCAGGAGTCGAAGTACTGGATCCAGGGCCGGGTCTTGGCCTCGGACCAGTAGATGTAGTCGAGCTGGTCCATCTCGTGGACGCCCGAGCCGGGCCGCATGACGGGAGCGCCGACCCAGATCACCAGCCGGTCGTTCTCGGGGTCCTTCAGGATGTCCATGGTGGCGGCCACGCGGCGGCGGTACTCGTCGAGCCACTCGGGGGTGCCCCGGGAGTAGACCTTGCCGTCGGTGCCGGTCATGCCCTGGCCGTCGTTGGCCCCGAACATGATGACCATGACCTGCGGATCGGTGGGCAGGACGTCCTTCACCAGGTGCTCGGGCCAGTTGTAGTAGTCGGGCCGGGCCAGGCCGGTGGACACGTGGTAGTCGAGCGTGGGGTTCATCACCCCGGTGGAGGCCACGACCTTCTGCATCGAGGTGCCGAAGGTCTCGGTGATGGAGTCACCGCCGACCCAGAAGCGCAGCGGGGCCTCGGGGGTGGGCGGGGCGATGACCGGCAGCACCGGCGCCGGGGGCGCCTCGGTGGAGTCGGTCTGGCCGTCGGCGGTGGCCTCCTGCTGGGCGAGGAGCTGCTCGACGTCGGTGTCGGTGCCCTGGTTCTTGCCGAGGGCGTCGTCGACGCCACCGCGGATGGAGGTGATGTGCAGGGCGTCGCTGAACGAGGCGATGCCCTTGGCGATCTCGTTGCGCCAGCCGTCGCCCTTGGCCTCGCTCTTGCGCAGGGTGGCGTCGGCGTTCAGGAACATCGCCACGAGGAGCGACCCCACCACGAGCACCAGCACGAGGCCGGCCGGCATGGTGCCCTGCTGACGGCTCTGGAAGGGCCGGAACAGCGATCGCCAGCTGAACGTCGAGCGCGGCCGGGGCGGCCGGCCGGGGTTCATGGGGCGGGGCGAGGTCATCGGGGCGAGAGTACCGGCCCCGCCGTCGACCTTGGCGTCAGGTGGGAGGGACCTGTGAGTCGGCTATGGGTCACGGTGGAGGGCACGGCGGGCTCAGAACTGGAAGTAGATGAACGGGGCGATGCCCTCGGGGCCGAGGGCGTCGACGAGGACCAGACCGACGGCGAGCGCACCGATCTGCAGCACCGGCGCCAGGCGCCCGAACCAGACCTCCGCCTTCTCCGGGATCCGGGGCGGCACGAACTGGGAGGCGATGCTCAGCACCACGGTGACGATCACCAGGATGCCGACGTAGCCGCGGCCACCACCGCTGAAGAGCTGGCCGAGCACGTCGAAGGCCCCGTTGACCGACTGGGCCCGGAAGAACACCCAGGCCAGGCACACCACGTTGAACGTGAGGATCCACTGCAGGGTCTTCACGACCTGGACCGGGAGGCCGAGCTCGTGGCCCTGCCACTTCTCCTTCACGATGCGCTCGCCCACCAGGTAGCCACCGTGGATGGCGCCCCACACCACGAAGGTCCAGTTGGCGCCGTGCCAGAGGCCGCCGATGAGCATGACCAGGAAGAGGTTCCTGTAGGTGAACCACTTCGAGCCCCGGTTGCCGCCGAGCGGGATGTACAGGTAGTCGCGCAACCACCGCGACAGGGTCATGTGCCACCGGCGCCAGAAGTCCTGCAACGACAGCGACCGGTAGGGCGAGTCGAAGTTCTGCGGGAACCGGATTCCGAGCAGCAGGGCCACGCCGATGGCGATGTCGGTGTATCCGCTGAAGTCGGCGTAGATCTGGATGGCGTAGGCGTAGATCGCCCAGAGCACCGCCCAGCGGTCGTAGGCACCGGGGAGCGCGAACACCGGGTCGACGATCTGCGACGCCAGGAAGCTCGAGACGACGACCTTCTTGAACATGCCCCGGAAGATGAGCATGAACGCCTCGGAGGACTTCACGAAGCGCGGATCGGGCTCGTCGTCGAGCTGGGGGATGAACTCGCTGGCCCGCACGATGGGCCCCGCCACCAGGTGGGCGAAGAACGACAGGTAGACGGCGAAGTCGAGCAGCGGCACCGGGCGGCGCCACTGCCCCCGGCCGATGTCGAGGACGTAGCTCATCGCCTGGAAGGTGAAGAACGAGATGCCGACCGGGAGGATGATGTTCAGCAGCGGCGGGTCGACCGACAGGCCGAGGCTGCGGAGGCGGTCGGCGATGCTCGTGGCGAAGAACTCGAAGTACTTGAAGTACCCGAGCACTGCCAGGTTCACCACGACGGCGGCCCGCACCAGCCACTTGCTGGCGTTGGTGCGATCGCCCTCTGGGGTCAGCGCGTTGTAGATCGCCTTGCCGAAGGCCCAGTTGATGACCGCGCTGCCGAGTAGCAGGAACAGGTAGTGCCAGTCCCACCAGCCGTAGAAGACGCAGCTCGACGCCAGGATCACCCAGCGCCAGAGCCGCTTGTACGGACGGGTCAGCCAGCTGAGCGTGAAGACCACCACGAAGAAGACCGCGAAGTCGACGGTGGGGAACAACATGGGCGGTGGGCGGCTTCCAGGTGGTCCGGGCGGTCGGTGGCGCAGTGGGGCCGGGACGA
Organism: Acidimicrobiales bacterium; assembly: GCA_965279255.1. Taxonomy (GTDB): domain Bacteria; phylum Actinomycetota; class Acidimicrobiia; order Acidimicrobiales; family Acidimicrobilacustridaceae; genus CAMFLJ01. The sequence goes on along the minus strand of OZ257146.1, from coordinate 787,921 downwards.
GTCCCCCCGGGTGGTGCGCCTCGGGGCGACGCTAGCCGAGCAGGGGGCCGCCGGAGGGGAACCCGAGACGGGCGGCCAGCGCCGTGTGGAGCCCGTCGAGGGCCGCCTCGGCCCGGGCCCGCGCGGCGGCCACGTCGGCGCCCACCACGGCCTCCACCACCTCGGCGTAGACCTTCAGCTTGGGCTCGGTGCCGCTCGGTCGGACGGCCATCCAGCACCCCGCTCCGAGCTCGAGCACCACGACGTCGGCGACCGGGGCCGGCGGGGCGGCGGCCAGGTGGTCGACGACGAGCCCGACGGGGCGCCCGTCGACCTCCGAGGGCGGATCGGCCCGCAGCCCGGCGGTCGCCGCCGCACGACGCTCGTCGCCGTCGAGGCCCTCGAAGCGGTAGCTGCGGCTGGCCGACAGGTGCAGCCCGTGGCGCACCGCCAGCTGGTCGAGGCGGTCGTCGAGGGTGTGACCCTCGGCCTTCAGCCGGGCGACGAGGTCGGCCATCACCAGCGCCGCACCGATGCCGTCCTTGTCGCGGACCTGATCGCCCACGGCGAAGCCCAGCGCCTCCTCGTACCCGAGCACGAGCCGGAGGTCGGGCCGGGCCCGGGCCGCGCCCATCACGTGCTTGAAGCCGGTGAGGGTGGCCGCCGCGGTGGCGCCGTGGGCGGCGGCCACTGCGTCGAGCAGGCGCGACGACACGATGGTGCGCACGACCAGCCGGTCGGGCCCGCTCCCCTGGCCCAGCAGGTGGTCGGCGAGCAGGACGCCGATCTGGTCGCCGGTCAGCTTCTCCCAGGTGCCGTCGCGGGGCACGACCACCCCGAGGCGATCGGCGTCGGGGTCGTGGGCGAGGCCGGCGTCGGCATCGGCCCCGGCGGCCCGCTCGACGAGCAGGTCGAGCGCGCCGGGCTCCTCGGGGTTCGGGAACGCGACGGTCGGGAAGGTGCCGTCGGGCTCACACTGGGCCGCCACCTCGAGCAGCGGGGCGAAGCCGGCGGCGGCGAAGGCCCGCTCGGTGACCGCCCGGCCGACCCCGTGCATCGCCGTGTAGGCGAGGACGGCCTCACGAGGCCCCGGTGCCACGCGGCCGGCGACCATGGCGACGTAGGCGTCGACGAGCTCGGCACCGACGGTGGCGTCGGGGCCCACCGGCTCGGCCGAGAACGGCACGGCATCCGGGTCGCCGGCGTCGTGGCGGTCGGCGACGGCGTCGAGCGCGGCCGCCAGGTCGGCCTCGTGGGGCGGGCCGATCTGGGCACCGTCGGCGAGGTACACCTTGTAGCCGTTGTCGGCCGCAGGATTGTGCGAGGCGGTGACGGTGACACCCGCGTCGGCCCCCAGGTGCCGCACGGCGAAGGCGAGCAGCGGGGTGGGCAGCGGGCCCGAGAGGAGCACGACCCGTCGACCGCTCCCCCGCACGACTCGGGCCGCATCGGCGGCGAAGGCCTGGGAGTGCGTACGGGCGTCGTGAGCGACCACCACGATCGCTTCCGTCGGCAGCAGGGTCATCAACGCGGCGGTGGCCCGCCGCACGACGAGGCGGTTCATCCGGGCCGGGCCCGGCCCCATCGGGGCCCGCAGGCCGGCGGTGCCCAGGCCGACCCGACCGGCGAAGGCGGCGACGAGGTCGTCGACGTCGCCGGCCTCGGCCCGGGCGACGAGGGCATCGAGCTCGGACCGGGTGGCGGGGTCGGGGTCGAGCACCCGCCATCGCGCCGCCGCGGCGAGCGACGCCGTCGGGTCGGGAACGGCGGGGAGGTCGGGGGGATCGGCGGAGAGCACCGCCGTACAGTGTGGCCCGTGAGCCCGGAGGCACCGCCCGACCGCCCTCCCGAGCCCCTCGACCGCCCCGACCCGCTCGAGGCGGTGCGCGCCGCGGTGGCCGAGGTCTCCCGCCGGGCCGAGGTCGTGCACCTCGAGCCCGAGCGGCTCGCCCCCTACGCCCGTGAGCTGCTCGAGGAGGGGGCGCTGAACCCGCTGGCGCTGGCCGGGCACCATCCACCGACGGCGAAACTGCATCCCGAGGTGGTCGCGGGCCGCGTCATCGCCCTCGACACCATCAACTTCGGGTCGGGCTGGCACCCGGTGGTGCGCAAGAACCTCGGTCGGTCCGGTGCCGTCAACATGGCCAACGGGCTCACGCTGTGGCTGGCCACCGACAGCGTGGTGCGACCGGAGCGGCTGGCCCACCTCGACACCGACAAGGCCCACCAGATCTTCGACCAGCCCCACGACGACGGGCCCGTCGACGAGCTCATGGGCCTGTTCACCATCGCCCTCAACGACCTCGGCCACCTCGTGCTCGACCGCTACGACGGCTCCTTCACGGTGCTGGTGGAGACGGCCAACGGCTCGGCCGCCGTCCTCGTCGACCTGCTGGCCGAGATGCCGTTCTTCCGCGACGTGTCGACCTACGACGGCATCGACGTGCCGCTCTACAAGCGGGCCCAGATCACCGCGGCCGACCTGCACCGCGCCTTCCGCGGCGAGGGCCCGGGCCGCTTCGACGACCTCGACCGCCTGACGGCGTTCGCAGACAACCTCGTGCCCCACGTGCTGCGCATCGACGGCGTGCTGACCTTCGACGACGACCTCGTCGCTCGCATCGAGCACGGCGAGCTGCTCCGGGCGGGGTCTCCCGAAGAGGTCGAGATCCGCGCCGTCGGCGTGCACGCGGTCGAGGGCCTGCGCGCGGCACTGGCCGAGCTCGGGCGCGACGTGCCGTCATGGCAGCTGGACCAGGTCCTGTGGGAGCGGGGGGCCGGGCCCCGCTACAAGGCCGAGCCCCGCCACCGCGCCCGCTCCGTCTTCTACTGAGCCGCTTCACCGGTGGCGTTCCCGGCCCGGTAGGGTCGCCGCCGTGCTCGACCACGTCTTCACCGATGCCATCGGAGCGTTGCGCGACGCCTTCGAGGGTGCCCTGCTCGAGCGCCAGGCCTTCGAGGAGCGCTTCCACACCGACGTGCTGCTCGGCGACATGACCTGGGAGACGAGCTACGGCCTCCCCGGCGAGGGCCTCCCGCCGCGCGTGCAGGCCGACATCACCCTGACTTGGCCGACGTGGGCGCAGACCGCCTACCGGTCCTGGTACATCGGCGAGCCGCTCGACGAGCCGCCGCGCATCGACATCGAGATCGTCCTGCGGGTGCAGCGCCTCGCCGTCACCCCCGATCCGGCGGCCCTGCTCGCCACCCTGCCCGAGATGAGCCCGGCCATCGGCTCGGACCGCCTCGAGCGCTCCGGCCCGACCGTCGAGGCCGCCTACCCGGGCGACCTGTCCGACCCCGAGTACGCCATCGAGGTCAGCTACGAGGGCACCTACGAGGTCGACGAGGCCACCCTCGCCGACGGCACCCAGCTCGACGAGCACCTCAGCGCCATGGGTGGCTGGATCTCCTCGGTGCTCGTGCGCGTGGGCGACCTCAAGTGGGACTTCCTGCCGCCGCTCGAGGACCCCGACGACCGCTGACCCCAGCCAGCATCCAGGCCGGGTGGGTCAGAACTCGTCGGGGGCGGGGAGCAGGTCGGGGAACTGCGCGTCGCGGCCCTCGCCCTTGGCGGTGAACGCCTCCAGCATGTCGCCCGGCTGGAACATGCCGGTCTGCCACGTGGCGATGTGGTCGAGCGCGTCGGCCACCGTGTGGTCACGGGCGTAGAGCAGCATCTCCTTGGAGCCCCACACGGCGAGCGGGCTCTTGGAGGCGATCTCGCGGGCGGTGGCGAGCACGCTCTCGATCATCTCGTCGTGGGTGGCGAAGACCTCGTTGACCAGGCCCAGCTCGACCGCCCGCTCCGCGGGGAGGCGGCGGCCGGTGTAGGCGAGCTCGCGCGCCACCCCGTCGGGGATGAGCTTCGGGAGGCGCTGCAGGGTGCCGACGTCGGCGGTCATGCCGATGTTGATCTCCTGGATCACGAAGAAGGCGTCGGCGGTGGCGTAGCGCATGTCGGCGGCGCAGACCATGTCGACCCCGCCGCCGATGCACCCGCCCTGGATGGCGGCGAGCACGGGGAACCGGGCCTTCTCGAACGACGTGAAGCTGTCCTGGAGCATCAGCGCCGTCTGGCGCAGCTGGGCCCGCACCCGACCGGTCTCGCCGCCGTCGCCGGCACCGAGCCCGTTGTCGTTGGAGCCGAACACCCCGAGGTCCATGCCGGCGCAGAAGTGGCGCCCGGTGGACGACAGCACCATCGCCCGCACGTCGCCGCCGGCGTCGAGCTCACGGACGATGCGGGGCAGGTCGTTCCAGAACGCCCTCACCATGGTGTTGAGCTCGTCGGGCCGCGACAGGCGCACGTGGGCGACCTGGTCGGCGACCTCGACGTCGAAGCAGCTCCAGCTCACGACTGGACCTCCAGGAGCTCGGCCAGGTCGGCCTGGGGACGGGCGCCGAGGTGGGAGATCACCTCGGCGGCGGCCACGGCGGCCATCCTGCCGGCGGTCTCGAGGTCGGCGCCCCGGGCCCATCCGGCGAGGAAGCCGGCGGCGTAGAGGTCGCCGGCGCCGGTGGTGTCGACGACCTGGGTCGGTGCGGCCGGCACGTCGATGCGCTCGCCCTCGGCGGTGAGGATGACCGAACCCTTCTCCGAGCGGGTCAGGCAGGCGAGGGCACAGTGGCCCTGCACCCGGCGGGCCGCCTCCTCGAAGTCGTCGACCTCGTAGAGCGAGCAGATCTCGTCCTCGTTGGCGAAGAGGATGTCGATGCGGTGCTGGACCAGGTCGAGGAACTCGGCCCGGTGGCGGTCGACGCAGAACCCGTCGGACAGCGTGAACGAGACCGGCGTGCCGAGGTCGTGGGCGGTGTCCATGGCCTTGCGCAGGGCGGCCTTGGCGACGGGCTCGTCCCAGAGGTAGCCCTCGCAGTACACGACTGCCGAGCGGGCGATCAGCTCGACCTCGACGTCGTCGGGCTCGAGCAGGGCCGCCACGCCGAGGTAGGTGTTCATGGTGCGCTGGGCGTCGGGGCTCACCAGGATCAGGCAGCGGGCGGTGCCCCGCTCGGCCTCGGGACCGGCGGCCGGTGCCGAGGTGAACTCCACGCCCGCGGCGCGGATGTCGTGACCGAACACCGTTCCGAGGGTGTCGTCGGCGACCTTGCCCACGAACGCGGCGGAGGCCCCGTAGGCGGCCACGCCGGCCGCGGTGTTGCCCGCCGAGCCGCCGGAGATCTCGACCGCCGGGGGCATGTCGGCGTAGATCCGCGTGGCGGCCTCGGTGTCGATCAGCTGCATCGAGCCCTTCACCATGCCGTGCCGGTCGAGGAAGGAGTCGTCGGTGTGGGCGAGGACGTCGACGATGGCGTTGCCGATGCAGGCCACGTCGACGGTCCGTCCCCCCGGTGGTCGGAGCGCACTCATCGGCAGCGACCCTACGCTGGCTCGGTGTCCGAGCGTGAACCGATCCAGCCCGAGCCCGCCTTCGCCGACCCCGCGGTGGTCGACCCCTACCGGCTCCCCGGAGGGGTCTCGCCGGTGCGGTACGACCTGACGCTGGTCCCCGACCTGGCCGCCGCCACCTTCACCGGCACCTGCGCGACCGACCTCGAGGTCGCCGCGGCCACCGCCACGGTGAGCTGCAACGCCCTGGAGCTCGAGATCGACACCGCGTGGGCCACCACCCCCGCCGGGGGCCGCATCGACGCCTCGAGGATCGAGCTCGACGAGGAGACCGAGCGGGTCAAGTTCACCTTCGCCGAGCCCGTGCCGGCCGGCCGGGCCACGCTCCACACCACCTTCCGGGGCGTGCTCAACGACAAGCTCCGTGGCTTCTACCGCTCGACCTTCACCGACGCCGACGGCGTGGAGCAGGTCATCGCCACCACCCAGTTCGAGGCCACCGACGCCCGCCGGGCCTTCCCCTGCTGGGACGAGCCCGCCCACAAGGCCGCGTTCGTAGTCACCCTCGTGGTCGACGCCGACCTGTTCGCCGTGTCCAACGCCGCCGAGGTGTCGCGCACGCCGAGCGCCACCCACCCGGGCCGCGACGAGGTCCGCTTCGCCGAGACCATGGTCATGTCCACCTACCTGGTGGCGTTCATCGTGGGCCCGCTCGAGGCCACCGACCCGGTCGACGTCGACGGCACCCCGCTGCGGGTCGTGTACCCGAAGGGCAAGGGCCACCTCACCGACTACGCCCTCGAGGTCGGCGCCTTCTGCCTGCGCCACTTCGCCGACTACTACGGCATCGCCTACCCCGGCGACAAGCTCGACCTGGTGGCCGTCCCCGACTTCGCGTTCGGGGCCATGGAGAACCTCGGCTGCGTGACGTTCCGCGAGATCCTGCTGCTGGTCGACCCCACGACCACCACCCAGGCCGAGCTCCTGAACGTCACCGACGTCATCAACCACGAGCTCGCCCACATGTGGTTCGGCGACCTCGTCACCATGAAGTGGTGGAACGGGATCTGGCTCAACGAGGCCTTCGCCACGTTCATGGAGATGCACGCCACCGACGCCTTCCGGCCGGAGTGGGAGCGGTGGGTCACCTTCGGGCTGGCCCGCACCGCAGCGTTCGACACCGACGCCCTCAGCAGCACCCGGCCCATCGAGTACCCGGTGGTCTCCCCGGCCGACGCCGAGGGGATGTTCGACATCCTCACCTACGAGAAGGGCGCCGCGGTGGTGCGGATGCTCGAGCAGTTCCTCGGCGAGGACGAGTTCCGCGACGGCATCCGGGCGTACCTGTCGGCCAACGCCTACGGCAACACCGAGACGACCGACCTCTGGGACGCCATCGAGGACGCCACCGGCGAGCCCGTGCGCCGCATCATGGACTCCTGGATCCTGCAGGGCGGCTTCCCGATCATCGACGTCGACCTGGTCAACGACGGCCGCACCCTGCGCCTCACCCAGGAGCCGTTCGCCTACGCGGGTGACCTCGGCGAGGGCGACCCGGTCGACGACGACACCGAGGCACCCGACACCCCGCGGTGGGCGGTGCCGCTGATCTTCAGCCAGCGCTCCACCGTCGGCGACCTCGTGACCTTCGAGAAGGTCCTGCTCGACCAGCCCACCCTCGACCTCGACCTCGTCGAGCCCGTCGAGTGGCTCCTGGTCAACACCGAGGGCACCGGCTTCTACCGGGTGCGCTATGCCCCGGGGCTGCTCGCCGCCCTGGTCGCCCACGCCCAGAGCGACCTCTCCCCCATCGAGCGCTACGGCCTGGTCGACGACGTCTGGGCCGGCGTGCTGGCGGGCGACAAGAGCGCCCACGACTTCCTCGTGCTGGCCGAGGCCTTCGGGGCCGAGACCGACCTCTCGGTCTGGCAGCGCATCATCGGGGGCCTGAACGCCCTCGACCGCATCGTCGACGGAGAGGCCAGGGAGGCCCTGCGGGGGCGGGTCCGCGACCTGCTGCGCCCCGCTCTCGACCGCCTCGGCGACACCCCCCGGCCCGAGGACTCCGACCGCGAACGGGCGCTGCGAGGCGTGCTGTTCGAGGCCCTGGGCACGCTCGGCCACGACGCCGACGTGCACGCCCGGGCGCGGGTGCTGCTCGACGCCGAGTCGCTCGGCCCCGACCCCGCGCTGGTCGCCGCGTCGGTCAACGTGGTCGCGGCCTGGGGCACCGAGGCCGACTTCGACGACTTCGTCGCCCGCATGAAGGCGGCCACCACCCCACAGGAGGAGCAGCGCTACCTCGGCGCGCTGGCCGACTTCCCCGACCCCGACCTGATGCGGCGCCTGCTGGCCATGAGCATCACCGACGAGGTGCGCACCCAGAACGCCCCGCTGCTGCTGCGCCGGGCGCTCACCAACCGCGACCACGGCGGGCTGGCCTGGTTCTTCGTGACCGACGAGTGGGACACGGTCAACACCCGGTTCCCGTCGAACTCCATCGCCCGGCTGCTCGAGGGGGTCCGGTCGCTGTCGTCACCATCGGTTGCGCCGGAGGTGTTCGTCTTCTTCGAGGACCACGAGGTGCCCCAGGGCGACAAGATCCTCGCCCAGCACCTCGAGCGGCTCGAGGTCAACGTCGCCCTGCGCGCCCGGGAGGCCGAGGCGCTCGCCGTGGAGCTCCGGGCCGGCCGGTGAACCCCGCCACCACCCGTAGGCTGCCCCGGATGGAGATCTGGCCCGGCGAACCATTCCCCATGGGTGCAACCTTCGACGGCAGCGGCTGCAACTTCTCGCTGTTCTCCGAGGTCGCCGAGCGCGTCGAGCTGTGCCTCTTCGACGAGGACGGCACCGAGACCCGCGTCGACCTGCCCGAGGTCACCGCCTTCGTGCACCACGGCTACCTGCCGGGCATCCAGCCCGGCCAGCGCTACGGCTTCCGGGTGCACGGCCCCTGGGCGCCGGAACAGGGCAGCCGGTGCAACCCCGAGAAGCTGCTGATCGACCCCTATGCCAAGGCCGTCGACGGTGGCGTCGAGTGGGCCGAGTCGGTGTTCCCGTACTCGTTCGACGACGGGCCCGACGGCCCGACGACCGACTCCGACTCCGGGCCGTTCATCCCGAAGTCCATCGTCGTGAACCCGTACTTCGACTGGGCCGACGACCGCCACCCCCGGCACCCCTGGCACGAGACCGTCGTCTACGAGACCCACGTCAAGGGCCTCACCATGCTCCACCCCGAAGTACCGGAGGACCTGCGCGGCACCTACCTCGGCCTCAGCAGCCAGCCGGTCATCGACCACCTCACCGCCCTCGGCGTCACCGCGGTCGAGCTCATGCCGGTGCACCAGTTCGTGCACGACTACCGCCTCGACCAGCAGGGGCTGCGCAACTACTGGGGCTACAACTCCATCGCCTACCTGGCACCGCACAACGAGTACGCGGTGTACGGCCAGCAGGGCCAGCAGGTGCAGGAGTTCAAGCAGATGGTGAAGTCCCTGCACCGGGCGGGCATCGAGGTCATCCTCGACGTCGTCTACAACCACACCGCAGAGGGCAACGACGGCGGCCCGTTGCTGTCGCTCAAGGGCGCCGACAACGCCGCCTACTACCGGCTCAACCCCGACGACCGCCGCCGCTACGTCGACTACACCGGCACCGGCAACAGCATGAACATGCGCCACCCGCACGTGTTGCAGCTGATCATGGACTCCCTGCGGTACTGGGTCACCGAGATGCGCGTCGACGGCTTCCGCTTCGACCTCGCCGCCACCCTCGCCCGCGAGCTCCACGACGTCGACAAGCTCTCGGCCTTCTTCGACCTCATCCAGCAGGACCCGATCGTCAGCCAGGTGAAGCTCATCGCCGAGCCCTGGGACGTCGGCGAGGGCGGCTACCAGGTCGGCAACTTCCCGGCGCTGTGGTCGGAGTGGAACGGCAAGTACCGCGACGAGACCCGTGACTTCTGGCGCGGCGCCGAGCACACCGTCGCCGAGTTCGGCTACCGGTTCACCGGCTCGAGCGACCTCTACCAGCCCAACGGGCGCACGCCCTCGGCCTCGATCAACTTCGTGACGGCCCACGACGGCTTCACCCTCCACGACCTCGTCTCCTACGACGGCAAGCACAACGACGCCAACGGCGAGGGCAACCGCGACGGCACCGACGACAACCGCTCGTGGAACTGCGGCGCCGAGGGCCCGATCGACGACGAGCAGGTCAACGCGCTGCGCCGCCGCCAGCGCCGCAACCTGCTCACGACGCTGATGCTCTCCCAGGGCGTGCCCATGCTCCTCGGCGGCGACGAGATGGGACGCACCCAGGGCGGCAACAACAACGCCTACTGCCAGGACAACGAGGTCTCCTGGTACGACTGGTCCGCGGTCGACCACGACCTGCTCGACTTCACCCGCCACCTCGTCTCGCTGCGCCGGGCCCACCGGGTGTTCCGCCGGCGCCGCTTCTTCCAGGGCCAGCCCATCATGGGCGAGCACATCGACGACATCGGCTGGTTCACGCCCAAGGGCGTGCCGATGAGCGACGACGACTGGCAGACCGGCTCCAACCGCTCCATCGGGGTGTTCCTGAACGGCGAGGCCCTGCCCGGACAGGGGCCCCGGGGCGAGCGCCTGGCTGACGACAGCTTCTTCGTGGCGTTCAACGCGTCCGACGGCGACGAGGAGTTCCACCTCCCCGACGAGACCTACGGCTCGGCGTGGATGGTGGTGCTCGACACCGAGCCCGACGACGTGCACGCCGCGTTCCCTCGGCTGCGCGAGCGGCTCTGCACGGCGGGCGCGCCGGTGAGGGTGGCCGCCCGCTCGACCGTCCTGCTCCAGCGGCTCGACGACTGAGGTACCGGGTAGGTCCCGAGCATGGACATCGACGTGCGAGCGACCTACCGGATCCAGCTGACGCCCGACTTCGACCTCGACCGGGCGGCGGCGCTGGTGCCGTACCTCGCCCGGCTCGGGGTCAGCCACCTCTACACCTCCCCGCTGGCCGAGGCCACGCCCGGCAGCACCCACGGCTACGACGTCACCGACCCGGAGCGGGTGCGGGCGGAGCTCGGTGGGGAGCGGGCGTTGCGGCGGCTGTGGACGACCCTCGAGGCTTCCGGCATGGGTCACGTCGTGGACCTGGTGCCGAACCACATGGGCATCCGCGACCCCTCCAACCGTTGGTGGCAGGACGTGCTCCGCCACGGCAGGTCCAGCCCGTTCGCCGACCACTTCGACATCGACTGGGAGCCACCCGACCCCGAGTCCACCGGAAAGGTCGTGCTGCCGTTCCTCGGTGCACCGCTCGATGAGGCGCTGGCCGACGGTGACCTCCGCGTCGAGCGGGGCACCGATCCCCTCGACCTCGTCGTGTGCCACCACGGCGATCGGTGGCCGGCATCGGAGGAGTCGCTCACCCTGATCGACCTGGGCCCCGGCGACTGCACCGAGCGCGTCGACGGCGTACTCGAGGGCGTCAACCGCTCGCCCGAGCTGCTGGGCCGGTTCCTGGCCGCCCAGCACTGGCGGCCCGTGCACTGGCGCGAGGCCGGCCGCCTCCTCAACTGGCGGCGCTTCTTCGACGTCACCGACCTGGCCGCGGTCCGCGTCGAGCGCCCGGAGGTCTTCGACGACGTCCACGCGCTGCTGCGCCACTGGCTGGCCGACGACCTCGGCGCCCATGTGGTCAGGGGAGTCCGCGTCGACCACGTCGACGGCCTGGTCGACCCCCTCGGCTACCTCGAGCGACTCCGCGCCCTGGTCGGCCCCGACCGGCTGCTGGTGGTGGAGAAGATCCTCGCCGCCGACGAGCAGATGCCCTCCTCCTGGCCGGTCGACGGCACCACCGGCTACGAGGCCCTGGCCCGCCTCGACGAGGCCGTCACCGATCCGGTGGGCGCGCCGGAGCTGGCCCGGCTGTCCCACCGGGCGACCGGGCAGACGCAGTCGTGGCCCGGGATGGAGCTCGAGTGCAAGCGCCTGGTGGCCGAACGGCTCCTCGCCCCCGAGGTCGCCCGGTCGGCGCGTGCCGTGGCGACCGCCCTCGCCGACGACGACGGCACGGGCCCGCCCATCGAGGCGGTGCACCTGGTGGTGGCCGAGCTGGCCTGCCACCTCGGCGTCTACCGCACCTACCCCCGACCCGGCCGGGCCGGGTTGTCCGGCCCCGACCGGGCCGTGCTCGACCGGGCGGCGGCCGAGGTCCGGCGGGAAGGCCTAGTCGCCGCCGACGTGCTCGACGCCGTCGTGGCCCTCCTGCGCCGCGAGCGGGGCGAGGGGCCGGCGGCCGACGAGGCAGCGACCCGGTTCGGCCAGCTCACCGCTCCCCTGGCGGCGAAGGCGGTCGAGGACACCGCGTTCTACCGCGAGGTGTCGCTCCCATCACTGACCGAGGTGGGTGGCGATCCGGGGCGGGCCGAGGTGACGCTCGACGAGGTGCACGACGCGTTCACCGCCCTGTCGGTGAGCTGGCCAGGCACCTTCGTTCCCCTGAGCACCCACGACACCAAGCGCAGCGGCGACGTGCGCGCCCGCCTGTCGCGCCTGGCCGCCGACCCCGAGCGGGCCGTCGAGGCGTTCGCCACCTGGCGCGTGCTCGCCGACCGGCACCGCTCGCCGGCAGGGCCCGGTCCGGCCGCCGAGTGGCTGCTGTGGACCTCCCTCGTCGGGGCCTGGCCGATCGATGCCGATCGGCTGGCCGCCTTCGCCATCAAGGCCGCGCGCGAGGCGAAGGACCGCACCTCGTGGACCGATCCCGATCCCGTCTACGAGGTCGCGGTGGAGCAGTTCGTCCGCGGGGTGATGGCCGACCCTGCCTGCATCGGCGCGGTCGAGGCGTTCGTCGCCATCCTCCTCCCCGAGGGGCGGGCGGCGGCGCTGGCCCTGGTGACCCTCGCCTGCACCGCCGCCGGCAGCCCTGATCTCTACCAGGGCGACGAGGCCTGGAACCTCGCGTTGGTCGACCCCGACAACCGGCGCCCGATCGATTCTGCCCGACTCGCCGAGCTGCTCGAACAGGCGGCCGACCCGGGGCTCGACCTCGCCGCGCTCTGGTCCCGCACCGCCGCCGACCCCGCCGACGACGGCCTGGCGAAGGTGACGCTCTGGCACCGGTTGCTCCGGCTGAGGGCGCGCCACCCGGTGGCCTTCACCGCCCCCCATGCGCCGCTGCCGGTCGCGGGTCCCGCCCGATCCGGCGTGCTGGCCTTCACCCGCGGCGACCGGATCGCCGTCGTGGCCTCCGTCCGCCCGGGCCGGAGCGCGACGCCGGGCCAGGTGGTGCTGCCATCGGGCCCCTGGCAGGACGTGCTCACCGGCGCCCACCACCAGGGTGGGACGACCGACCTCGCCGATCTCCTGACCGGGCTCCCGGTGGCGGTGCTGGCGAGGGTCTGACCTCTAGTGTCGGCCCCGATGGTCGACGCGCCCGCCGCCTCCGCACCCGGGGAGGCCTCCTCCCCAGACGCCGCGACCAACCTCGCCGGCGACGCCCACTCGCGGTGGCCGGCCTGGGCCCCGTGGGCCCTGGTGGCCGTGCTCGTCGCCGCACGGGTCGCCGCCATCGCCGTGCTGCTCAGCACGGGCGTGGCCGACGAGCACTCGGTGCTGGGGGGCGACGCCCGGCGCTACGCCGAGTACTTCAACGGCGGCACCCCCTACCGCGACTTCCCCGTCGAGTACCCGCCCCTGACCCTCGCCCTGGCCTGGCTCGTGCACCGCCCGTCGCTGTGGGCCAACATCGCCGTGCTCGCCACCTCGCAGCTGGTCATCGAGCTGCTCATCACCACGGTGCTGTGGCGCACGTGGGGCCGACGGGCCGGCATCGCCTTCCTGGTGCTCGGCACCCCGATGATCTTCTTCCCGTTCCCGTACGTGCGCATCGACCTGCTGGCGGTGCTGCTCGCCGTCGGTGGAGCGGCGCTGGGGCGGCGGCGCCACCCGGTCGCCGGCGGGGCCGTGCTGGCCCTCGCCGTGTTCGCCAAGGTCTGGCCCCTCGTGCTGGCCCCGGCGATGCTCGTGCGCCGCCAGTGGCGGGGCCTGATCGCCTGGGCCGCCACCGGGCTGGTGGGCCTGGTCGCATGGGTTGCGTGGGCGGGCACGTCGGGGCTCAGCCAGGTGGCCACCTTCCGAGGGGCGAACGGCTGGCAGATCGAGAGCTTCCCGGGCATCGTCATCCACATGATCGACCCGGCCTCGTCGCGAGTCGAGCAGGGGGCGTGGCGCACCGCGGTCGGGGTGCCGGGATGGGCCAAGGTCCTGATGGGCCTGGCGGTGGCGACGGTCCTGGTGGTGGCCTGGCTGTGGTCGTCCCGGGCGGCGCCGGCGTTCCGGGAGCGGGCCGTCGACGCCTACGCGCCCGTCGCGGTCATCGTCGCCATGCTCGTGTTCGCCCCGATCCTGTCGCCGCAGTACGTCCTGTGGTTCCTGCCGTTCGCCGCCATCGCCACCGCCGCCGGCGACCGGGTCGTCGGCGGCCTGTCCCTGGCGATCACCGCGCTGACCACGTTCGTGCTCGGCTCGATCCACGCCCAGACCGAGGGGGCCCTGTGGGCCACCATCCCGATCGTCGTGCGCAACTCGCTGCTGGTCGTGCTGCTGGCCGTGGTGCTGCTCAGGCTCCGGCGCTCGGCGATCGAGGCCGCGGACGGCGCCGAGGAACCGCTGGCGGCCCCTACAGCCAGCTCTTCCGCTTGAAGTAGAGGTACAGCCCGCCGGTGGTGGCCAACATGGTGCCTAGGGCGAAGAAGTAGCCGTAGTGCCACCCCAGCTCGGGCATGTTCCTGAAGTTCATGCCGTAGATGCCGGCTATGAGCGTTGCCACGATCAGGATGGCGCCCCACGAGGTCATCTTCTTCATGACCTGGTTCATGCGGTTGGCACCGATGGCGAGGCTGGCGTCGACCACGTTGCCCATGAGCTCGCGCTGGGTGTCGATCTGGTCGATCAGGCGCAGCAGGTGGTCGAGGACGTCCTGGTAGTAGAGGATCGACTCCTGCTCGATCCAGGGCACCTCGCGGCGCAGGATCGACAGCACGACGTCGCGCAGCGGCACCACCCGGCGGCGGAACATCACGAGCTCCTTGCGCAGCTGGAGCAGGTCCTTCTGGAGGGAGCCGTCGGGCGGTGGGCCCTGGTCGAAGAGGACCTCCTCGACCGCCTCCAACCCGTCCTCCGACTCCTCGATGGCGTCGAAGTAGCCGTCGACCAGCGCGTCGAGCAGGACGTACAGGAGGAAGCCGACCCCACGGTCGATGTCGCGCACGCGCCGGTAGCGCTCGCGCACGTTGGTGATGTCGAAGATCTCGCCGTCGTCGTTGCGCTCGCGCACCGTGACCAGCCAGTTGGGCCCGATGAAGAAGTCGACCTCGGAGAGGTCGCCGTCGGGGGCACGGGCGTAGGCGACGAGGAAGCCGTGGTCGGGGTAGGTCTCGAGCTTCGCCCGCTGGCCGTGGCGGCGGACGTCCTCCACCGCCAGCTCGTGCAGGGGAAGCGCCTTCCCGATCTGCTCGAGGTCGCCGTCGTCGGGGCCGGTCGAGTCGACCCAGACGAGGCACGCGTCGTCGGAGAGGGCGTCGAGGTGGAGACCGTCGTGCTCGGTCACGCCCTCGGCCCTGATGACGGTCGTGGTCAGCACCGCGCCTCCTCCAGTGCCGGCGGCGGTGCCGCCAGCAGCGTCTCCCAGTCCGGGCCCGCCGGCTCCGACGACCGCCCACCCCGCAGCCCGAAGAGGTGCTTGGCCCACACCAGCCAGACCAGCACGGCGATGTTGACCACCAGGGCGACGAGGCGCAGCACGGTGACCCGCTCGGTGAGCTCGTGGAGCTCGAGGGGCAACAGCCCGGCGGTGGCCACGACCGTCAGGTACTCGGCCCAACGCCGCTCGTGCCAGAGCCCCCAGGCCTCGAGGCCCTCGAGCAGGGCGTAGGCGATCGCCACGACGAGCAGCACCCGGATCAGGTCGAGGTGCCAGCTCTGCACGTCGTCGAGGTGGCGCACCATCCAGGCGTGGCTGCCGCCGCGGCCGCTGTTGTCGATGATCCCCTGCAACGAGCTCGACAGCGCCTGCGACGTGGAGCGGAGGCCACCGAGGTCGGAGTCGACCAGGGCCAGCACGATGGCGGCGCTGGTGAACAGGACGCAGTGCAGCAGCCGCTCGAGGGCGATGAGGCGCGTGACGATGGCGTCCTCGAGCTGCGCGCCGCGCCGGGGATGGGGCAGCTCGGCCACCGGGGGCAGCTCGTCGGAGGTGACCTCGTCGGCCGACGGGCCCGCACTGCGCACCCAGAGGTCGCAGCGCAGGCACCGGCAGAGGCGCCCACCGGTGGTGAGGTCGACCCCCAGGGCGGAGTCGCCCGCCCGCAGGCGGGCCACCCGGGCGGCGGGCACGACATGGCCACGGATCGAGCAGACCCAGGTCTCGTTGTCCCAACGCCGGGGCACGACTCTCATCGGTCGCATCCTCCCACGAGCGCCGTTCGGCCCCGGAGATACCCGGCCGGTCCGACCGTTGCGACGGGTGAGCGGGTCAGCCGACGGGTGCGGGGTCGGGCTCCGAGGCCACCGGAGAGGTGGGCAGCTCGTCGCCGGCCCGTTCGAGCCGTCGCTCCCAGCGGGAGGAGAAGCGCTGGGCGCCCCACGCCAGGCCGCAGACCAGCAGCACGACACCGAGGCCGCGAAGGTGCTGGTAGCCCCCGCCGAGGCCCTGGATCGAGACGACCGAGGTGGGCCACACCGCCCAGCTGACGGCGATGACCACGACCATGTACGACGGCTTGTAGCGGCCGAGGCCGGTGGCGGCGAGCAGGGCGAAGCCGGCGGGCAGGTACCACGGCCAGATGACCGGGCCGAGCAGCACGTAGGCCACGAGCATCACGCCAGTGGCCTTCACGACCCCGATGCGGGGGCTGCGCAGCATCATCACCAGGGCCAGCACACCGGTGGCGGCCAGGCCGAGCATCCGCACCCCACCGGCGAGCAGGGCGCCGTCGACGTGCACGCCGACCGCCCCGAGCAGCTCGGAGATGCTGAAGCCGAGCTTGGTGGTCGGCGAGTAGGTGTCGTTGACCTTGCCGGTGCTCTTCAGGGCGGTGATCCAGCCCGGGCCGAGGCCCACGGCCACGCACGCCAGGGCGATGCCGGCGACGGCCACGCCGAGCACGGCCATGGTGGAGTACATCCGCTTGCGGAAGGTGGCCAGCTCGCCCGGCCAGGTCCAGCCCAGGTACACGAGCCCGACGGCGGCGGGGAGCTTCACGGCGGTGGCCGCGGCCAGCAGGGCGAGCGCGGTCTTCTTGCGGTCGCGTTGGGCCGCGGCGAGACCGAGGGCCAGCAGGCCGAACATCAGGGCGTCGTTGTGGACGCCGCCGATGAGGTGGAGGATCACGATGGGGTTGCCGAGGCCGATGGCGATGGCCACCGCGGGGTTGACCCGGCTCTTGTCGGCGATGAGCCCGATGCCGACGGCGGCCATGGCGACGCCCAGGAGCACGACGCCGCGGTAGACCCAGATCGAGGTGGCGGGATCGTGCCCGGCGGCGGTGACCACGGCCCGGCTGGTGGCGACGGCGACGGGGCCGTAGGGCGCCGGGGCGTCGCGCCACACCGGGTCGGCCATGCGGATCCAGTCGTTGCGGCCGGCGCCACCCAGAGGGCCGGTGGCGATCCCGACGGGACCGATGGAGCTGGGGTCGACGCCGCGGCTGGCCATCTCGCCCTGGGCGGCGTAGCTGTAGACGTCGTTGGAGAGCAGGGGCGGGCCGAGCGACACGGGCACGGCCCAGATGGCGATGACCAGGCCGACCATCACCAGGCGCTTGCGGGTGCTGCCCTCACGCCCGGCGCGGTGCACCAGGCCCAGCCAGCCGGCGGCGAGCAGGACCAGGCCGATGAGGAAGTAGACGGTGGACTCGGTGGTCGTGCCCGGGTGGGGCACGCCGGGGAGGGTGATGCGCCAGGACTCGGGCGCCAGGCGCCACACCGGCGCGGAGGCGGCGATGATGAGCCCGCCGAGCAGCCCGGAGATGGCCGCCAGCACGGTCTGCCAGACCCGCGTGTGACCGCTCTGCGGGGGGCGCCACGGCGAGACCTCGGAGTGGCGCACGGGCGCGTCGGAGGGAGGTCCGTACAGCAGGGACCGCCCTCGCTCCGCCCAGAGACGGAGCTCCGGCGAGGCGACGACGGCCGCGCGCGCTCGCTCGAGGGTTCCGGCCATTGGCGACAGGCTACCCGGCCCTCGGTGCCAGGAACAGGACACCCAGGGGCGGGAGGGCCAGCGGAAGCGACGACGCGTGGCCGTGGGCGGGGCGCTCGACGGCGTCGACACCGCCCAGGTTGCCCACCCCGGATCCACCGAACTCCGAGGCGTCGGAGTTCCCCAGCTCCTCCCAGTGGCCACCGACGGGGACGCCCACGTGGTAGCCGGAACGGGGCACCGGGGTGAGGTTGCACACCACCAGGACGGGGCGGGCGCCGGCGTCGACGGGCCTGCCGTCACCATCGCGAGCGGGGTGGCGCAGCCACGACAGGACGCTGGCGCCGGTGTCGGAGGCGTCGACCCACTGGAAGCCGTCCTCGGTGAAGTCGCGCTGGTGCAGGCCGGGCTCGCTGCGGTGCAGGTGGTTGAGGTGGCGCACCCACGCCTGCATTCCCCAGTGGTCGGGGCGGTCGAGCAGCCACCACGGCAGCGAGCCGTCGTGGTCCCACTCGGTCTCCTGGGCCAGCTCGGCCCCCATGAACAGGAGCTTCTTGCCCGGCTGGCCGTACTGGTAGCCGTAGAGGGCCCGCAGGTTCGCCATCTTCTGCCAGTGGTCGCCGGGCATCTTCCGGAGCAACGAGCCCTTCCCGTGCACGACCTCGTCGTGGCTGAGCGGGAGGGTGAAGTTCTCGGTGAAGGCGTAGACCATGCGGAAGGTCAGCTCGCCCTGGTGGTAGCGGCGGTGCACCGGGTCCTGCTCGAAGTAGTGCAGGCTGTCGTGCATCCAGCCCATGTCCCACTTCATGCCGAAGCCCAGGCCGCCGTACTCGGTGGGGCGCGACACCATCGGCCAGGCGGTCGACTCCTCGGCGATGGTCTGCACGTCGGGGAAGTCGGCGTAGACGGTCTCGTTGAGCTTCTTCAGGAAGCGGAGGGCGCCGAGGTTCTCGTTGCCACCGTGCTCGTTGGGGATCCACTCCCCCGCCTTGCGGGAGTAGTCGAGGTAGAGCATCGACGCCACGGCATCCACCCGGATCCCGTCGATGTGGTAGCGGTCGAGCCAGAAGTGGGCGCTCGACAGCAGGAAGCTCCGGACCTCGAAGCGGTCGTAGTTGAAGATCGCGCTGTTCCAGTCCGGGTGGTGGCCCTTGCGCGGGTCGGCGTGCTCGTAGAGGTGGGTGCCGTCGAAGTAGGCGAGGCCGTGCTCGTCGCTCGGGAAGTGCGACGGCACCCAGTCGAGGATCACGCCGATGCCGGCCTGGTGCAGCGCGTCGATCAGGAACATGAGGTCCTGGGGCGTGCCGAACCGGGCGGTGGGCGCGAAGTAGCCGGTCGTCTGGTAACCCCACGAGCCGTAGAAGGGATGCTCGGTGAGGGGCATGAACTCGACGTGGGTGAAGCCCTGGGCGACCAGGTAGTCGCACAGGACGGGCGCCAGCTCGCGGTAGTTCAGCGACCGCAGCTCGTTCTCGGCGTGGCGCCACGACCCGAGGTGCATCTCGTAGATCGACATCGGGGCGTCGAGGGCGTTGTGCTCCCCCCGCTCGGCCATCCAGTCGGCGTCGCCCCAGTCGTAGCCGTCGAGCGACCACACCACCGATGCGGTGCGCGGCGGCATCTCGGACCGGAATGCGATCGGGTCGGCCTTGTCGACCCCGTAGCTGTTGGCTCGTGACTCGATGCGGTACTTGTAGCGGTCGCCGTGGCCGATGCCGGCCACGAAGCCGGTCCAGATGCCGGAGTCGCCCTGGGCGGCGAGCGGGGCGTCACCGGGGGTCCAGTGGTTCCCGTCGGACAGCACCGAGACCTCTCGCGCGTTCGGGGCCCAGACCCCGAACCAGCAGCCCTCGACCCCGTCCGCGTCGGTGCCCGGATGGGCACCGAGCTGCTCGTAGAGGCGCGTGTGGGCCCCTCCGTTGAACAGCCACAGGTCGTCGGGACCGAGCATCATCGGGCCTCCTCCGTCGCCCGCCCGTGGGCGGCCAGTCGTGACCCCTGCAGACGGCGCAGGAGCGCGTCGATCGAGGGGTCGGAGAACAGTTCGGGGAGGTCGCACGGTTGCTTCCGTACCCAGTTGGGCCGGTCCGATGCGGTGCCCGGCACGTTCTGGGGATCGGTCTCGTGGACCAGGTCGTCGACCGCCACCAGGACGGTCGCGGCGTCGCTGCCCCCCAGCAGATCGAGCAGGGCGCCGAGCACCGACGCCTCGTCGGCCTCGCCGTGGAGCACGCCCGCGGACCGCAGCGCCTCCTCGAACGCGGCCCGGTCGCGGTCGCGCCGGTGCCGATCGTCGGTGGCCTGGTCCTCGCCGTGGATGCCGAGGCGATGGCGCAGGGTGATGTCGTCGCCGCGCCACCACGCCGAGAACGTGGGCGTGTCGTGGGTGTCGAGGCTGGCGACCTGGCCCGCATGGGGCATCGGGATCGGACGGCCGGGCCCGTCGGGGAGCTGGAACTGGCTGACGTACATGCCGCCGATGCCGTAGCGGTCGAGGGCGTCACGGACCTCGTCGGGCACGGTGCCGAGGTCCTCGCCCACCACCCGTGCCCCTCGACGGGAGGCCTCGACGGCGAGCACGGCGAACATCTCGTCGGCCGGGTAGCGCACGTAGACGCCCTCGCTGGCCGGCATGCCGTCGGGCACCCAGTAGAGACGATGGAAGCCCATGACGTGGTCGAGGCGCAGCACGCCGGCGGCGCTGAAGTGGTGGCGCAGCGAGGCGGCCAGCTGCCGGTGTCCGTCGGCGCGGGCGGCGAACGGGCTCACGGGCGGGAAGCCCCAGTTCTGGCCGGCGCCGAAGAAGTCGTCGGGCGGGGCGCCCACCCCACATCCCCAGGCGTAGAGCTCGTGGTCGGCCCAGGTGTCGAAGCCGTCGCCGCTCGTGCCGACCGGCAGGTCGAGGTAGAGCCGCACGTCGGAGGCCTCGAGGGCCGTGGCGACGCCGGCGAGCTGGCGCCGCATCGTCCACTGGGCCCACAGGTGGGTGGCCGCCTCGGGGCTGCCGGTCTCGCCGCCGGGGAGGCGGCCGGGGCCGAGGCCCCATGCGTGCCAGCCCGTGCCCGAGCGATCGGTGGCGGCCCGGAACCGCGAGTAGCGGACCGCGTCGGGGTTCTCGGCGACCCAGCGGTCGAAGTCGGCGCGGGTGGCGGCGGGCGCGGCGAGGCAGGTGGCGGCGAGCTCGTCGAGGACCGGGCGCAGCAGCGCGTAGCGGCCGCGGTGGTCGAACAGGTCCGCTGTGCGGATGGCCTCGGCGGCGGCACGGGTGGCGGGGTCGTCGAGCAGCCGGCGGGCAGCCTCCGAGGCGGCCAGCTCGGGCGTCGCCGAGACGTCGAGGAAGAGCTCGTTCCAGTGGCGCTGGCTCACCGGTGCGTACGGGCTCGGGTCGTAGGGCGAGGAGAGGTAGGTGGCGAGGACGGGAAGCGTGGCCACGACCCGGCCGCCGAGGCCCTCGACCCACGAGCCGATGCGGCCGAGGTCGTTGACGTTGGGGCCGTAGACGTCGTCGGGGCGCACGCCGTAGAGGGCGGCGAACACGCCCCACGTGCGGTCGGCGGGCCCGGGCTGGGGCACCTGCCGCGGCGCCACGATCAGGGTGCTGGCGTGCAGCCCCCCGCCCAGTTCGACGGTGAGGTGGTGGTAGCCGACACCGACGGAGGGGCCGAGGTCGAGGTGGATGCGGTGGACCGTGTGCTCGCGGCCGTCGGCGACGACCCGCCCGACCTCGGGCAGGGCGTCGAGGACGAGCTCGAACCGCAGGGGCTCGGCGCCGACGGGCTGGAGGTGCACGACGACGCGGTCGGGACCGCCGACCGACGGCACCCGCACGTCGACCTCGAGCGCCTCACCCTCGTGGCCCACGAGCACCGGCTCGACCGGGCGCACCCGGCCCGCCTCGACGAAGCGGCGCAGCTCACCGAGGTCGGCGCCGTCGCCGACCGGGGCGCCGAGCGACCCGAGCACGGCGAGGAGGCCGTCGCGGGACGCCTCGCGGCGGTGGCCCTGGGTGTCCCAGAACGAGGTCTGGACGCCCAGCTCGGTGGCCAGCTGGCCGAGCTCGCCGTGGTCCGCGCCGTCGCCGTCGCTCACGACGACCCGCCGACCTCGGCGTCGAGGAGCTCCTGCACGCCCCGGAGGGGGATGTCGGCCCACCCGGGGCGATGGCTGAGCTCGTAGCGGACCTCGTAGAGCGCCTTGTCGAGGGTGTAGGCCACGAGCAGGGTCTGGAGGTCGTCGGGGTCACCGGGCACGAACGAGGCGTCGCCGGCCTCGTCGAGGTAGCCCCGGAGGAACTGCCAGGTCACCCAGTGCTCCCACACCCGACCACGCCGGGCCAGGTCGTCGCGCTGCTCCGGCCGGACCATGCCCCGCTCCTCCATCGCCCGCAGACCGGCGGCGGTGGCGTACTGGAACGACCGGACCATCCCGGCCACGTCGACGGCTGCACTGCGCTTGATGCGCCGCTCGGTGGGTGAGCGCGACGGCTCGCCCTCGAAGTCGATGATGGCGAAGTCGCGGCCGGCGTGGAGGACCTGGCCGAGGTGGTAGTCGCCGTGCACCCGGATGCGGCTGACGTCGATGCGGTGCGAGCGAACGGCCGAGAAGCGGTCGATGATCTCGCCCTCGCGCTCGAGCAGGGCCTCGGCCAGCACCCGGCTGTCGCCGTCGAGCTTGCCGAGCGACCGGCGCACCATCGAGAGGGTGGGGCGGACCTGGGAGCGCATCGACTGGTACACCGAGCGCTGGTAGAGCGTGGTGAAGGGCTCAGGCACGAAGGCCTCGTCGGCACCGGCGGCGAGCGCCTCGTGGAGCTCGGCGGTGCGGCGCCCGAGCAGCTCCGCGGAGTCGAGGAACGGCCCGATGGCGTCGGCGACCTCGGCGGGGATCGGTGCGTCGGCCGACAGGTCGCTCGGCCAGGCCGGGAGCTCGGTGAGCTCGTCGGGGATCGTGCGCAGGGCGGACTCGTAGTAGATGCTCAGCTGGTCGAGCGTGTAGTGCCAGGCGTCGCCCTCGTTGGGCACGTAGCCGTAGACCACGCCGATGGTGCGGGGCTCGGTACGGGCGCCGCGGCCGTACTCGAGGGCGCCGAGCAGCGGGGCCGTGTGGGGGAACCCTCGCTCGGTGAGGTAGCGACCGATCTCGAGGTCGGGGTTCACGCCCTCCTGGGCCCGGCGGAACATCTTCATCACGATGCGGTTGCCGAACACCGCCGAGCTGTTCGACTGCTCGGCCCCGAGGAGATGCACGCCGAGCTCCTCGGCCTTGGCCCCGTTGAGGGCCTTGCGGAACCACGGGGTGGTGGAGGTGCGGAGCTCGCCCTTGGAGAGCGACGGGAAGTTGCGGCGCCGGCGGATGGCGTCGAGGGCGCCCTCCATGAACGTGGGGTCGACGACGGCGTCGTGGAGGAACAACCGGTCGGCGGCCGACCGCGACTCGATCCAGGCGACCCCGCAGTTCGGGTGGTCGACGAGGAGCTGGTCGGCGCGCGCCGCGGTGGTGACGGCGAGCGGTAGCACGTAGGTCTCGGGCTCGCCGTCGGTGTACTCGACGTGGGTGAGCATCACGAAGGCCTGGGCCCGGCTGCGGGTCGTGGACACCGGCACGATGTCGAGCGTCTCGATGGTGCGCACGGTGCGGGCCTTGCCCGCGTACCAACGGTTGCGGGCCAGGAACTGCGGCAGCGCCCGCTCGAGGGCGGAGCGCCCCCGGCCCTTCATGAGGGTGCGCCAGTCGCCCGTGACGCTGAGGACCGGGAGGTCCTCACCGCCCGGCAGCGCCGAGCCGTGCTCGGACTGCTGGGACTCGAGCGAGAACCAGTAGAAGCCGTAGGGCCCGAGGGTGAGCTGGTAGGGGCCCTCGTGGATCGACGCGAACTCGGTGGCCCCGAACAGCTCGACGGGGACCTGGCCGCGGAACTCGTGGAGGTCGAGGGTCACGGCCGTGGCGAAGCGCGAGAGGTTGGCCACCACGAGGACGGTGTTCTCCCCGTCACGGCGCACGAAGGCGAGCACCTTGGCGTTCTCGGGGTACAGGAACTCGATCTCGCCCCGGCCGAACACGGTGTGCTGGGAGCGGAGGGCGATCAGCCGGCGCATCCACCACAGCAGCGAGTTGGGGTTCTGGTCCTGGGCCTCGACGTTGACCGTCTCGTAGTGGTACTCGGGGTCGATGATGATCGGCAGGTAGAGCCGCTGCGGGTTGGCGTCGGAGAACCCGGCGTTGCGGTCGGGGCTCCACTGCATCGGCGTGCGCACCGAGTCGCGGTCGCCGAGGTAGACGTTGTCGCCCATCCCCAGCTCGTCGCCGTAGTAGATGACCGGCGTGCCGGGGAGCGCGAAGAGCAGCGCGTTCATCAGCTCGATCTTGCGGCGGTCGTTCTGCATCAGGGGCGCCAGCCGGCGCCGGATGCCGACGTTCACGCGCATCTGCGGGTCGGCCGCGTAGGCGCGGTACATGTAGTCCCGCTCCTCGTCGGTGACCATCTCGAGGGTGAGCTCGTCGTGGTTGCGCAGGAAGATCGCCCACTGCGCCGTCTCGGGTATGGCCGGCGTCTGCTGGAGGATGTCGATGACCGGGAAGCGGTCTTCCATCCGCAGCGCCATGAAGAGACGCGGCATCAGCGGGAAGTGGAACGCCGTGTGGCACTCGTCGCCGTCACCGAAGTAGGCGACCGCGTCCTCCGGCCACTGGTTGGCCTCGGCCAGCAGCATGCGGCCGGGGAAGTTCTCGTCGACGTGGGACCGCAGCTCGCGGAGGAACTCGTGGGTCTCCGGGAGGTTCTCGCAGTTCGTGCCCTCGCGCTCGAAGAGGTAGGGCACGGCGTCGAGGCGCACGCCGTCGACGCCCATCTCGAGCCACTTGTCGACGGCCCGCAGCATGGTGGCGCGGACCTCGGGGTTGTCGAAGTTGAGGTCGGGCTGGTGGGAGAAGAAGCGGTGCCAGTAGTAGGCGCCGGCCACGGGGTCCCAGGTCCAGTTGGAGGTCTCGTAGTCCTCGAAGATCACCCGGACGCCCGGGTAGCGGTCGGGGGTGTCGCTCCAGACGTAGAAGTCGCGCCAGCGGCTGCCGGCCTTGGCCCGACGGGCGCGCTGGAACCACGGGTGCTGGTCGGAGGTGTGGTTGAGCACCAGCTCGGTGATGACCCGCAGGCCCCGGCGGTGGGCCTCCTTCAGGAAGCGCTTGAACGCCTTGAGGTCGCCGTAGCTCGGGTTGACGTCGCCGTAGTCGGCGATGTCGTAGCCGTCGTCGCGCAGTGGCGACGGGTAGAAGGGCAGGATCCAGAGGGCGGTGACGCCGAGCTGCTGGAGGTAGTCGAGCTTGTCGGTCAGGCCGTCGAAGTCACCGATGCCGTCACCGTCGGAGTCGCCGAAGGCACGCACGTGCAACTCGTAGATGACGGCGTCCTTGTACCAGTCGGGGCGATCCGTGTTGTCATCGATCATGTGGCGTTCCGGGGTTCTGGATCGGTCGGGGGGGCTCACGCCAGCCCGTCATCGGGCACCAGCTCGGCCGGGAGCTGGCTGACGCGGAGGAGGTGACCCGGCTGCTCGGCCGGGTGGAGCTCCACGTAGGGATGGTTGCCCTGCCAGGTGTAGTGCTGGTCGGTGAGCAGGTCGTGCACCTGGAACGGTCGGGTCGGGTCGACACCCAGTGCGATCAGGTCGAGGTCGAGGGTCGACGCCTGAGATGCTCGCGGATCGAGGTTCACCACGCACAACACGGGGTTGCGGTGCGGCGCCGTCGGGTCGGGCTCCGGGCCGTCGTGGGTGGTCTTGGAGTAGACGAGCAGCTGGTCGTTCGGGGCCCCGTGGAAGTGCAGGGTGCGGGTGGTGTGCAGGGCCAGCTGCTCGTTGCGGATGCGGTTCACCCGGGCGATCTGGTCGCGCAACGACGGCTCGGCGAGGTCCCAGTGGCGGACCTCGTACTTCTCCGAGGCGAGGAACTCCTCCTTGCCGTTGCCGGCGGGCCGGTTGTCGCCGAGCTCGAACCCGGGACCGTAGATCCCGTAGCTGGCGCTGAGGGTCGCGGCGAGCAGGTGGCGCACCGCGAAGGCCTCCAGCGGGGCCTCCTGGAGGTGCCACGGGAGGATGTCGGGCGTCGTGGGCCAGAAGTTGGCGCGGAACTGATCCGCGCTCGGCGCAGTCGAGATCTCGGTGGCGTACTCGATCAGCTCGGGCTTGGAGACCCGCCAGCTGAAGTACGTGTACGACTGGGTGAAGCCGATGCGCGCGAGCTGGTGCATGACCTCGGGCCGGGTGAAGGCCTCGGCCAGGAAGATGACGTCGGGGTCCCGCCGGTGCACCCGGTCGATCAGCCACTCCCAGAACGGGAACGGCTTGGTGTGGGGGTTGTCGACCCGGAACACGGTGATGCCCTGGTCCATCCAGAACTCGACGACGTCGAGGAGGGCCTCCCACAGCTCGAGCCACGCCGAGGTCTCGAAGTCGAGCGGGTAGATGTCCTGGTACTTCTTCGGCGGGTTCTCGGCGTACTGGATGGTGCCGTCGGGCCGGTGGCGGAACCACTCGGGGTGCTCGACCACCCAGGGGTGGTCGGGCGAGCACTGGAAGGCGAGGTCGAGGGCGACCTCGATGCCGTTCTCCCTCGCCGCCTCGGCGAGCGCCCGCACGTCATCGACGGTGCCGAGGTCGGGGTGAACCGCGGTGTGGCCGCCCTCGGGCCCGCCGATCGCCCACGGGCTGCCGGGGTCGTCGGGGCCGGCGTCGGGGGCGTTGTCGGGGCCCTTGCGGTACGCCAGGCCGATGGGGTGCACCGGCGGCAGGTAGAGGATGTCGAAGCCGAGGTCGCCGACGTAGTCGAGGCGATCGATGACGTCGCGCAGGGTGCCGTGCGCACCGTGGGCGGCGACGCCGGGATGGGCACCTCCGTCGCAGCTGACCGTGGAGCGCGGGAACAGCTCGTACCAGGCGCTGAACGCCGCCCGCTCGCGCTCGACGAGCACGTCGACGACCGGGCTCGACGACGCGTCGGTGCGGCGGAGGCGCCGGCGGTGCAACTCGGACGCCGACGGGCGGTCGGGCGCGCCGGTGTCGGTGAGGTCGACGGTGTCGCCGTCACGCAGCCGGGCCGCAGCGGCGCGCAGGAGCGCGGCGTCGTCGCGCGGCGCTCCGGCGGCCGCGTCGTCGAGCATGGCCGCGGCCTGCAGGAGCTCGGAGCTCACGTCGAGCCCGGCGGCGACCTTCCGCATCGTGCCGTGGGCGAGCGAGGCGTAGTGGTCGATCCAGGCCAGCACCTTGAACCGGTGCACGCCCTTCTCGAACGGGGTGAAGCGCGCACCCCACCGGTCGAGACCCGGGTTGTCGTAGCCCATCGGCACGTCGACCCAGCCCTTGGCGCCGGGCGGCTGGTGCGACAGCACGACCCAGAGCTCGTCGTGGCCGTCGGCGACGACGGTGGCGCGCACGTCGACGGGCTCGCCCTCGACGCGCTTCACCGGATAGCGACGTCCGGCGACGCTGGGAGCGACGTCGGTCACCACGATCCTGCTGGGGGCACCGGTGACCATGAGGCCTTTCTACTCCCTCGTTCCGTGGGGGCCGGACGGGTCGGCCGCCGAGCCGATCGACGTTCGCGGGGCGTTCACGTGCCGGTCATCAGGCGCACGACGACCTCTGAGTCCTCGGGCGACGGACGACCCCAACCGGGTTCGTACCCAACGACCTCGCGAAGCGTGACTGCCCGCCAGCGGTCTTCGAGCACCTCGAGCTGGTCAGCGGTCACGAGGGCCGGGTGGGCGACGCCACAGGCGCGCGAGAGGCGGAGCAGCTCGAAGCGCAACGAGGCGAGGTAGTTGGCACAGCGGACGGACTTGAGGTCGGGGTCGAGGCCACGGGTGAGGCGGGGATTCTGGGTGGCGACCCCGGTCGGGCAGCGGTCGGTGTGGCAGCGCTGGGCCTGGATGCAGCCGATGGAGAACATGGCGGTGCGGCCGACGTTCACCAGGTCGCACCCGAGGGCCATGGCGGCCAGGGCGGTCTCGGGCAGACCCAGCCGGCCCGAGCCGACGAAGACGGTGCGGTCGGCGACGCCGCGCTCGGCGAAGGTGCGGTAGACCCGCGTGAAGCCCCAGCGGAACGGCAGCGACACGTGGTCGCTGAAGCTGAGGGGCGCCGCGCCGGTGCCGCCCTCGCCGCCGTCGATGGTGACGAAGTCGGGCCCGGTGCCCGTGGCGGCCATGCGCAGGGTGAGGTCGTCCCAGAAGGCGTGCTCCCCCACCGCCGACTTGATGCCGACGGGCAGGCCGGTGGCATCGGCGATGCGCTCGATGAGCTCGAGCATCCCGTCGACGTCGTGGAACGCGGTGTGGCCGGCAGGGCTCTTGCAGTCGACCCCGACCGGGATCCCGCGGATGGCGGCGATCTCCGGTGTCACCTTGGCGCCGGGCAGCATCCCGCCGAGCCCGGGCTTGGCACCCTGGCTGAGCTTGATCTCGATCGCCCGCACCGGCGCCGTCTCGACCCCGGCGACCAGGCGGTCGAGGTCGAAGGTGCCGTCGAGGTTCCGGCAGCCGAAGTACCCGGTGCCGATCTGCCAGACCAGGTCGCCGCCGTTGCGATGGTGGGGCGAGATGCCACCCTCGCCCGTGGTGTGCAGCGCCCCGGCGAGGGCGCAGCCCTTGTTCAGCGCCTCGATGGCGTTGCCGCTGAGCGACCCGAAGCTCATGGCCGAGACGTTCACCACCGACGACGGCCGGAACGCCTTCGCCCGGCCGGCCGCACCGCCGAGCACCTTGGCGCACGGGAGGGGACGGGAGGGATCCGGGTGCATCGGCTCGTCGGGTGGGCCCGCCACCGGGAAGGTGACCTGCTTGACGATCGTGTAGTTGCGGGTCTGCTCGAGGTCGTTGTCGGTGCCGAAGCCGAAGTAGGTGTTCTCGGCCTTCGCCGACGAGTACACCCAGCGCCGGTGGTCACGGCTGAAGGGCCGCTCCTCGTCGTTGTCGGTCACGATGTACTGGCGCAGCTCGGGGCCGACCGCCTCGAGGATGAAGCGCATGTGGCCGACCACCGGGAAGTTGCGCAGGATGGCGTGCTTGCGCTGGGTGAGGTCGTAGATCGCCAGGGCCACCAGCCCGACCACGATCACCACGAGGATCCACAGCAGCACCCACCAGACCATGGCCGGAGCCTACGGCCGCTTCGGCGGGCCCAACGGGGTCCGACGGCACCTCGCGGACGACCGGAGGTCAGATCAGGGCGAGGACGAGGCCGAGCTGGCCGAGGTGGTAGGTCACCATCACCACCACCCGGCTGCGGTGGAAGTCGCTGACGAAGCGGGTCCAGCCGAGCACGGCGTCGCTCGCGTAGAAGAGGAGCGCCCCGGCGACGGCGAAGAAGGCCCCGACGCCGAGGGCGCTCACGACCATCGCGGAGATCACGGCCAGGTAGGCGGTGACGGGTGCGACGAGGGCCTTGTCGGTGGCGGCCGCCCCGGCGAGGATGCGCCGCCCCACCAGCAGCGCGCCGACCACGACGACGGCGACACCGATCAGCAGGCCGGCCCCGCTGACCCCGAGCAGCCAGAGGGCGACCACGTAGGCCACGTGGGCGGCCAGGAATGCGGCGAGGCCGGGCACGAAGAGGTCGGCCGGCACCATCAGCAGCACGTCACCCGCCAGCGAGAGCACCAGGCCCACCACGAGCGCACCGCGTGCGGCGTCGCTCGACGGATCGAGCTCGAGGGTCGCCAGGATCAGCACGACCATCGTGAGCGGCTTGAGGACGTACTCGGCGACGCGGGCGTCTGCCGCGACCGCGATCCAGTCGGCCACGGCCACCACCGCGGCCAGGGCCAGCAGCAGGAACGTGGCGGCGTTCACGTCGGCCTACGGAGCGTCGAGGCGAGGGAGCACGAGCGCGACGCTGTCGGGGCAGACCTCGTGGCCGGCCAGCCAGTCGCGCAGCTGGGCGACGGGCACCCATGCGGCCTCGGAGATCTCACCGTCGGCGAAGGTGAAGGGGCCCTCGGAGCGGGCGTGGTACACCCGGGCGACCTCGCGCACGTCGTCGTCGGCGTAGACGTCCTCGCCGAGGTAGCCCAGCTCGACCGACACACCGGCCTCCTCGGCCAGCTCCCGGGCGGCGGCGAGCTCCCAGGCCTCGCCCGCGGTGACGACGCCCCCGACGGCGATGTCCCACAGGTCGGGCCACTTGTCCTTCCAGGACGCCCGCTTGTGCACGAGGATCTCGTCGGAGTCGTTGACCACGACGATGAACACCGAGCGGTGCCAGAGGTTCTCGGCCCGCATCTCGCGCCGCGTGACGGTGCCGACGACGTTGCCCTGCTCGTCGAGGGCGTCGACCAGCTCCTCCTCGGGAGGGACGTTCATCAGAGTGCCGCCGCCCGCTCGAGCGCCTCGTCGAACGACGCACGATCGTCGACGAGCCCCCGCAGCTGGATGACGTGGCGCGGCCGGTTCATGCCGAGCACCCCGACCAGGCGACCCTCGCGGCCGTAGAGGGCGACGAAGCGCAGCTCGTCGGTGCTGCCGACCACGACCTTCACGTCGTCGGTGGGAGCCGGGCGGCCGGCGAGCTGGATCTTGCGGTCGTACTGGTCGCTCCAGAACCACGGGACGGGGTCGAAGCGGGCGGGCTCGGTGCCGGCGGCCTCGGCCAGCAGGCGCCGGGCCGCGGCCTCGCCGCCCTGGATGGCGTGCTCCCAGTGCTCGACCCGCAGGAGCTGATCGAAGCGCTCGCTCGGGTAGCGGGCGATGTCGCCCGCGGCGACCACGCCCGGCGCGGCGAGGAGGGTCTCGTCGCAGACGACACCGTCGTCGAGCGTGAGGCCCGAACCCTCGAGCCAGCCGGTGTTGACCGACACCCCGATGCCGACCACGACGACCTCGGCCTCGACCGTGGTGCCGTCGGTGAGGGCGACGCCGGTGACCCGGCGGCGGCCGTGGTCGGAGGGGACGGTCTCGAAGTGGTCGACCCCGGTGCCGAGGCGCACGTCGACACCCTGCTCGACGTGCACCCGACCGCACACGGCGCCCATCTCGGCGCCGAGCACGCGCTCGAGTGGCACCGGCAGGGCCTCGACGAGGGTGACCTCGAGACCGAGCGTGCGGCACGACGCCGCCACCTCGGACCCGATGAACCCGGCCCCGATGACGACGACCCGGTTCGGGCCCGCCTCGAGGTCGGCCCGCAGGCCCATGGCGTCGTCGAGGGAGCGCACCACGTGCACACCGTCGATGTCGTCGGTGCCCGGCAGGCGACGGGCCGCGGCACCGGTGGCGAGCACGAGGGTGTCGAAGCCGATCTCATCGGGCCCGCTGGCGCAGTCGACGCTGATCGTGCGAGCCGTGAGGTCGAGCCCCGTCGCCCGCATCCCGAGGCGGAGGTCGAGGTCGAGGTCCTCCTTCGCCGCGGGCAGCGTCAGCTTCTCGGCCTCCCACCCCTGCGACAGCACCTGCTTCGAGAGCGGCGGCTTGTCATAGGGGGTGTGCAGGTCGGCGTCGAGCACGACGATGGGCCCCGCATGCCCCTCGAGGCGCAGGGTCCGGGCGGCGTGCATCCCTGCGAGGGACGCGCCGACGACGACGGTCGTGTGGGTGGTGTCCACGGTTCGGGAGGAGAGACGGCCAGGGGCGACGGAGGTCGACGCCGAGGGACCTTCTCAGTCCTCGGCGATCGAGATGGCCTGCTTGGGGCAGCGCTGCACGGCTTCCTCGAGCTTCGCCCGAGAGGTCTCCGGCGGGTTCTCGTCGAGGACGTAGAGGAAGTCGTCGTCCCGCACCTCGAAGATGTCGGGGGCGATGCCCATGCAGACGGCGTTGCTCTCACACAGGTCGTAGTCGACTACCACTCGCATGTCGGGTCCCCTTGTTGGTACCGGCCCGTCGGCCGCGTGGGGGCCATCATGCCTCACGCTGCGTGGGTCTGCGACAACCGGAGCGCCTCGGCCGTGCCCTCGCCGTCGCCTTCGTGGAAGATTGGTGACCATGACCATCATCGCCCCCCTCAAGGGCGTCCGAATCATCGAGGCCTCGATGCTCGGACCGGCCGCCATCACCCAGAACCTCGTCGACCTCGGCGCCGACGTCATCAAGGTCGAACCGCCCCAGGGCGACTACGGCCGTGAGATGACCTGGCCCATCGTCGAGGGCACCTCGCTGCTCTTCCTCCACGCCAACCGGGGAAAGAAGGGGATCGTGCTCGATCTCCGCACCGACGAAGGCGTCGAGGCATTCCGCGACCTGGTTCGCAACGCCGACGCGGTCGTGGAGGCCATGCGCCCCGGGGCCCTGGCCCGGCGCGGCCTCGGCTTCGAGGACCTCAAGAAGATCAACCCCAAGATCGTCTTCATGACCATCTCCGGCTACGGCATGACCGGTCCCTACAAGGACCTCCCGAGCCACGGCATCGCCTACGACACGTGGGCCGGCATCGTGCCGCCCGCCTACGACGACGACGGCTTCTGCTACATCCCCGAGCACACCTCGGTCGGCATCAACGCCGGCCCGGTGCTCGGCGCCATGGGCATCCTCGCCGGCATCATCCAGGCCCGGGCCACCGGTGAGGGCGTGCAGATGGAGATCGCCCAGTCCGACGCCGCCGTCGCCACCGACTGGCTCCGCAGCGAGACCTGGAAGGCCTACGAGCGCCCAGAGGACGTCGTCACCGGCAACAAGGCCGACAACTACGAGCGTCGCGCTCCCGGCACGGGTGGCATGAAGGAGGGCGTCCGCTACCAGATGTACGAGAGCGCCGACGGCCACATCCTGTTCATGGCCTCGGAGCAGGCGTTCTGGAAGAAGTTCTGCGACTCGATCGGGCGGCCGGAGCTGTTCGAGACGTGGCCCGGCTCGAAGTACGCCGACCACGCCCGCGGCAACAAGGAGCTCCAGCGCGAGCTCCAGGCGATCTTCCACACCAAGACCACCAAGGAGTGGATGGACTGGGCGATCGAGAACGACGCCCTGCTGGCCCCGGTCAACACGCCGAAGACCCTCGCCGACGACGAGCAGTTCAAGGACCGGTTCCCCTGGCTCTCCCACGAGACCCACGGTGCGGACATGCTCCCCTCGCCGATCAAGGTGATCGGCGGCGAGCTCCCCGAGCCCGGCATCGCGCCGGGCACCGGTCAGCACACCGAACAGGTGCTGCGCGAGGTCGCCGGCTACGACGACGCCCGCATCGCCGAGCTGCGCGAGAAGGGCGTGTTCGGCTGAGCCACGCCGGCGATCCCGGGCCGCTCCCGGTCGACCCCACCGAGATCCAGGAGGGGCGAGCCCCGTCGATGCTGCGCATCGTCGGACGCGTCGTCCTGCTCGGGATCGCCGCGTTCACCCTGTACGTCCTGCTCCCCCAGCTGCTCGACCTCTGGGACACCGTGCCGCGCCTGCGCACGCTCAGCGTCCTCTGGTTCGCGGTCATGGTCCTGTTGGAGACGGGCTCCTACATGTGCATGTGGGCGCTCACCCGAGTCGCCCTTCCCGCCGTCTCGTGGTTCGTGGCCGGCACGTCGCAGCTGGTCTCGAACGCGGTGTCCAAGACGGTGCCGGGCGGGGCGGCGATCGGCGCGGCCACCGGCTGGCGGATGCTGTCGGTCTCCGGGGTCGAGAAGGGCTCGGCGGGGGCGGCGCTCACCGCCACGGCGATCATCTCCAACGGCGTGCTCTTCATGCTGCCGATGGTCGCCCTGCTGCTCTCGATCGTCAGCGCCCCCGTGCCCCGGGGCCTCGACCGGGTGGCCTGGGGCGGCGCCGTGCTGTTCCTGTTGCTGTTCGCGGTCGGCTTCGCCCTGGTCCGCTTCGACCGGCCGTTGATCATGCTGGGCAACGCCCTCGAGCGGGTCTCGACACCGATCCTGCGCCGCCTCCACCGCCAGGGCGGCCCGACCGCCGACGGCCTCGTGCGCCAGCGCGACCTCATGGTCGAGGGCCTCGGCGCCCGCTGGAAGAAGGCCCTGGCCGCCGCCGTCGGCAACTGGTTGCTCGACTACATGGCCCTCGTCGCCGCGCTGATGGCCGTCGGCGTGAAGCCCCGGTTCAGCGTGGTGCTGCTCGCCTACGGCGCCGCCGCCGTGCTCGGCATGATCCCGATCACGCCGGGGGGTCTGGGGTTCGTGGAGGCCGGCCTCACCGCCATGCTCGTGCTGGCGGGCGTGCCCTCGGCCGACGCCCTCCTGGCGACGCTCGCCTACCGGATCGTGTCGTACTGGCTCCCGCTCCCCGCTGGGGTCATCGCCCACTTCCTCTTCCGCCACCGGTACGGCGGGGCGGCGCAGCGACCATCACCCTCTGCGACATAGGCGTCACTTTTCGCTACGCAGAGCGCGAGACGTCAGCTTTTTGCTGACTTTTTCGATGGTTTCCCGGGTAAGTGCTTCAGAGACGTCGCCGAGGTGACCGATGACATCGTCACACCGGGATGACAACCGCCGATCAGGTGGTTGACGACATCGGAACGCAGAACGAAGCACCACCGATCGAAGCGCTGCCGAGAGGCACGGAGAGGGAGACACCGATGAGCACGATCACCACACCCCACGTCGACGAGATCCTGGTGGCCGAGGCCACCCAGATGCGTCACCGGGCCGAGGGCCTCCGCCAGCAGGCCGCCCACCTCGACGAGGTCCTGGGCATGTCCTACCGCCGTCGGGCCAGCGAGCTCGAGATGGAGGCGTGGCTCCTCGAGGTCCGCGCCGGCGTCCCGGAGAAGCTCCTTCACCACGCCGCCTGATCCCCCCGGTTCGGCGCCTTCCCCCGGGCCCACCGAACCACCACGCTGACCGGGTTCCCCCTTCCCGGTTCACGTGACCCAGCGATGCCCGCCCCTCCCCCTCCGGGCGGGCATCGCCGCGTCCGGGCCCTCGGCGGTGCCGTACGATGCGCCCTTCGCTCGTTCGCACCGCAGGGGGAGATGGACATGGGGTTCCCGGCAGACATCGGCATCATCGAGACCTTCGTCGGCATGCCGAGCCGCAACCGCAAAGAGGTCTACAAGTTCCTGGCACCTCACCTGAAGGAGGAGAGCCAGGACTACAAGATGCCGGCGCAGTACATGTTCAAGGACGTGCCGGCCGACCTCGACGAGAGCATCGACCCCGTCGCCCTGCTGATGGACCAGCTCGACCGCAACAAGATCGAGACGGCGCTGCTCGGGTTCAACCCCGACAACCCCGACTGTGTGCGGGCACTCACCGAGAACCCCGACCGCATCATCGCCTGCCTCGAGTTCGACCCGAACGACACCATGACCGCCATGCGGCGGGTGCGGTCGCTGCACGAGCAGTACGGCCTGCGGGCCCTGAGCACCTTCCCGGCCGGCTACAAGGTGCCGATCAACGACAAGAAGATGTACCCGTTCTACGCGATGTGCGTGGAGCTCGACCTCCCCATCTTCGTGTGCGTCGGCATCCCGGGCCCCCGCATCCCGTTCAAGCCCCAGCACGTCGAGCTCATCGACGAGGTCATGTACGACTTCCCCGACCTCACGTTCGTGATGCGCCACGGGGCCCAGCCCTGGACGGAGCTGGCCATGAAGCTGATGCTCAAGTGGCCGGGGCTCTACTACTCGACCTCGGCGTTCGCACCGAAGCACTACGACCCGACGATCCTCGCCTACGCCAACTCGCGCGGCGCCGACAAGGTCATGTACGCCGGCTACTTCCCCGCCGGGCTCAGCTACGACCGCATCTTCGCCGAGCTGCCCGACGTCCCGCTCAAGGACGAGGTGTGGCCCAAGTTCCTGCGGGAGAACGCCCGCAAGGTCCTGAAGCTCTAGAGAGGCCTCCGGGTCCGGCGGGAGTGGGCCTACCCCTCCGGTCGACGGCGCAGGAGGGAGCGGCGGCGCGAGCCGCCCCCGGGGTCCCTCGTCCGGGGGCCCGCGCCCTTCGGCACCGTCTCGGCGACCTTCGCCATCGCCGTCGCCTGCATACGTGCGATGTGATGGGCGGCGAGCTCCGGGGCGGCGGGTACCACGAGGACCGACCGGAGCTCGGCGATGGCCGGCCCGAACCGACCGAGGTCGGGCTCACCGTCCCTTTCGAGCGCGACGTTGCTCGGCTCGCCGTCCGGTTCCGATTCGAGCGCCGGCACCGCGCTCCACAACAGGGAGCGCACCGCGGTCTCGGGCTTGTCGAGGACCCGGGCGATCTCGGGCACGCTCAGATCGGCGACCGCCCGCAGGTACAGCACGGCGCGCTGGTCGGGGGTGAGCTCCTCGATGGCCGCCAGCAGCCCACTGGTGCGCAGGCGGTCCATCGCCTCGCCCTCGACGCCGGGGCCGGCGCCGACGACGTCGGTCAGGTCACCGTTCTCGAACGGCTCCTCCGGGCGGCGGCCACGACGGCGGCGCTCGTCGATGAGGCGGCGCTGGGCGATGGTGAAGACCCAGCCCCGGAAGGCGTCCTCGTCACCGGAGAACCGCGGGAGGTTCCGCACCACTGACACGAAGACCTCGGCCGCCACGTCCTCGTGGTCGGCGATGCCCTGGGCGCGGAGGAAGCCGAGGACGCGGGGCGCGCAGTCGGCGTACAGGCGCCCGACAGCGTCTCTCTCTCCCGCCTGTGCCTGGCGGAGAACCTCGGGGAACTCCTCGCCGATCACCGCCGGAACCGTAGTGGTGCCGACCACCCCGGGGGGTACACCTCACATGAGGGATCCGCGGCCCTCGTCAGACGTCGAGCGCCTGCCGGTGATGCTCCATGAGCTGGTAGAGGCGCTCGAGGTCGTCGACCGCGGGGAGGGTGATCCGCTCGCCGGAGTTCAGCTCGACCTCGAGGTGCCAGAACCCGGGCACCACGTCGATGGCCAGGATGCGGTACCAGCGGAAGTCGCGGCGGAACGGCCAGTTGCGCTGGACCCGGAGGCCCGCCGGGCGCACGACGACGACCGAGCCCCACAGGATCCGCAGGCCGGCGACACACGCGAGGGAGCCGACGAGGAACAGCAGACGCCACCACAGGTCGATGCCTGCGGCGATCACGCCGGGAACGAACATCAGCAGGCCGAGCAGCAGCACCGCCGACCGGATGAGCCGGCCGAGCGGCGAGATCCTCAGGCGGAAACCAGTACCTCGCACCCGACCAGTGTGCCGCAGGTCGTCCGGCACGCGTGCGTCGGACGCCCCCGTGCCGGGCCGAGCCGCGTGGGGGTGGGCCTCGGCAGGGCCCGGTGCCCCGTTACTCTCGGCACCCGTGACCACCCGACCGCCCTCCCGCCGCGCCCTCGCCGCGCTGGCGGCGCTGGGCGTGGGCGCCATCGCCCTGGTGGCCTGCAGCGGCAGCGAGGGGTCGGGCACCGGGACCACCACGACCATGACCACCGCGGCGGAGGGCCTCACCTACACCGCCTTCAGCGACCCGGCGGTCACCATCACCGTCGACGTGGGCAAGCGCTTCGCCATCATGTTGCCGGCCGACCCGGCCCACGGCTGGCGCTGGGTCGTGGAGCCCGTCGACACCACCTTCCTGGCCCCGCTCGGCT
Organism: Acidimicrobiales bacterium; assembly: GCA_965279255.1. Lineage (GTDB taxonomy): Bacteria > Actinomycetota > Acidimicrobiia > Acidimicrobiales > Acidimicrobilacustridaceae > CAMFLJ01. The sequence goes on along the minus strand of OZ257146.1, from coordinate 750,947 downwards.
CGGAGTTCCGCGACGACCCGACCCTGCTGGCCCAGTCGACCACCACGACCACGGCTCCTCCCCCGCCGGAGACGACCACCACGCTGTTCACCGGCCGCACCACGACCACCACCGAGCCCACCCCGACGACCGAGGGCCCGACCACCACGACCACGGCCCCGGGCCCGCTGGTGCAGATCGTGTCCTACGCCGGGCGCAACCCCGGCACGACGACGGTGACGCTCCGCTACGAGCGAATCGGCACGGCCGAGCAGCCGTCGGAGGCGACCCAGACCGTGGTGTTCACCGTGTTGGTGGGCCCGCCCCCGCTCGCCCCGGAGCCGACCGAACCGGGCTGAACCGGCGACGTCGGGACGGCCTCGTCAGGCCGCCCGGCCGTGATCGTCACCCGACTCGCCCCGGAGCCGGTCGAGGTCGTCCTGCAGCTCGAAGCCCGGCGCCACGCCGTCGTCGAACTCGAGGGGCCGCATGGCCAGATCGATGGCCAGCCAGATCGTCCGCGACCACGGGAAGAACGCGAACGGCACCGCCAGGGCGGCGACGGCGGCCGACACCGAGATGAGCACCATCGGCGGATCGGGCCACGTGAAGCCCACCCCGAGCAGCAGGATCAGCACCACCACGGTCTGGGCCAGGCAGATGTTGAGGAACCACGACCCCAGCCACTGGCCAGGCACCCGCAGGAACACGAGGCCACAGGTGGGGCACCGGGGTGACATGCGGACCCACTGACGGAACAGGCCGCCCTGACCGCACACCGCACATCGCCGCGTCGCTCCACGACGCAGCAGGGTGGACGTCGGCACCGGCACCTCCCCATTGTGCAGCCGCCAGGCCGGATCGGTCGATCCGTGGAGCGATAGCCTCGGCCCCCGTGAGCGAACCATCGGGCACCGGCGTCTCCTCCCCCGGCAACCACGTCCTCACCGACCCCCGCCGCTCGCCCGACGTCGAGGCGCTGGCCGCCCGGTGCATCGTCCTCGCCGACGACGACTTCGCCGGGTACTCCCCGATCTACGAGCGCATCGCCCGGGCCCTGGCCGACGACGACGCCTCGCTCGCCCTGCTCCTCGACGCCGCTCCGGTCGGGCGCACGCCGGTGCTGGCGCTGGCCGCGGTCCACGACATCGTGCTGTCCGAGCCCGGGAGCCCGCTCGCCGCGATCTACGCCGGCCACTCGGGCGCCGACCCGTGGCCGCCGTTCCGGGAGCTGCTGCACGCCCGGACCGCCGAGGTCCTCCTGCGCATGCGCACCCGCAGCATCCAGACCAACGAGGTCGGGCGCAGCGCGGCGCTCCTCCCGGCCCTGGCTGCGGTGCGCGCCGCCGCCCTGGCCGCCGGCGACGACCGGCCGCTGGCGCTGGTCGAGCTCGGCCCGAGCGCCGGCCTCAACCTGCTGCTCGACCGCTACGCCGTCACCTACCGGCGCGACGGATCGGTCGTGGCCGTCGTCGGCGACCCGTCCTCCACGGTGCAGCTGGCGTGTGAGGTCCGTGGCCCCGCCGACCCGGTCGTCGATGGCCTCCCGGTCCCGATCGCCTCCCGGGTCGGCCTCGACCTGAGCCCGGTCGACGTCACCGACCCCGAGGCCCGGCGCTGGCTCTCGGCCTGCGTGTGGCCAGGGGTTCCCGACCGCCCGGAGCGCCTGGCCGCGGCGATCGAGCTCGCCCGCCTCCACCCGCCTCACCTCGTCGTGGGCGATGCCGTCACCGACCTCGCCCCCCTGGTCGCCGGCCTGCCCGACGACGTCCTCCCGGTCGTGGTGTCGACCTGGGCCCTCGCCTACCTCGGGCGCGAGGGCAGGGCCGCGGTGCTCGCCGCCCTCGACGGGGTCGGCGCCACCCGCGACCTGGCTCTCGTCAGCGCCGAGGAGCCGCGCATCACACCGTGGGTCCCGGCTCCCCCTGCCGAGGTGGAGGCCTGCGGCGACGCCGACGGCGACGGCACCGGCACCCTCCTCGGGCTGCGGACCTGGCGGGGTGGAGCCGCCCACGACGAGGCCCTCGCCCTCTGCCACCCCCACGTCCGCTGGATCGCATGGGTCCCCGGTGCCGGAGCGACCCGATGAGCGACTGGGTGCTCCGCCGCACCGCCGCCCGGGTGGTCCTGCTCGACCGCGACGGCCACGTGCTGCTCCACCAGGCCACCGACCCGGCCGATGCCTCCAAGGGCCACTGGTGGGAGATCCCCGGCGGGGGCATGGACCCGGGCGAGTCGAGCGAGGCCGCCGCCCGGCGCGAGCTCTACGAGGAGACCGGCATCACCCAGGCCGAGATCGGCCCGTGCGTCTGGACCCAGCACGCCCGGTTCCGGTTCGCCGGCTGGAAGTTCGACCAGCACGAGCACGTGCACGTGGCCTGGACCGACCGCATCGACCTCTCGACGATCAGCCCGGGTGGGCTCGAGGCGTTCGAGGCGATGGCGTTCCGGGGCCACCGCTGGTGGGGCCTCGACGACCTGCTCGCCAGCGACGACGCCGTGCTCCCCCGGCGACTGCGAGAGTTCCTCCCCGACCTCGTCGCCGGGAGGCTGCCGAGCACACCGCTCGACATCACCCACGTCGACCCCGACCTCGACTTCTGAGCCCGAGACCTCGGGTTCAGGACCTTCGCGTGTTGCGAGGACGCCCGGAGCACCCCAGCATGGCGGGGTGAGCCCTCCGACCACACGAGCCAAGCGGCCGAACACCGTCCTGCCCGGCAAGGGCGCCCTCGTGGCGTCGGAGCACCCGTGGCGGGTGTTCCTGCGGGGCTGGGTGAAGCACTGCCCGGTGTGCGGCTCCGGCCACCTCTTCACCAGCTGGTTCAAGATGAAGGACCGCTGCCCGCGCTGCGACCTGAAGTTCGACCGCATCGAGGGCCAGTGGTCCGGCGACATCGGCGTGAACACCATCGTGAGCTTCGGCGCCATGTTGATCGTGCTGCTGGGCGGCGTGCTGCTGACCTGGCCCGAGCCGCCGATGGCCGCCATCGGCATCACCGCGGTGGCCATCGCGGTGTTCATGCCGATCTTCTTCCTTCCGTTCTCCAAGACGGTGTGGCTGGCCTCCGACCTGCTGATGCGGCCCCTGGAGCCCGGCGAGGTCGCCGAGGGGTTCGGGCCCCAACGACAAGAACCTGCTTCACCTCGGGGCTGATGGCGCCGATGTACATGGCGTGAAGCCGGTCGAACCGGTCGAGCCGTGTGGAGGTCGCACCCCGTGTCCAGGATCTTGAAGGTCGCAGTCGGCATCGTCGCCACGGCACTCGTGGTCGGCGGAGCCCTCGTCGTCTACCGGGAGACCGATCTGTTGACCGGTTCTCTCGTTCTGCTCTCCGGGCTGATGATCGCGGCCCTGTTGGCCCGACGCGTCGCCGTGCGCGAAGAGCGCGAAGGCATGGCGGACTGGGAGTCGGAGACGCTCCAGAGCGCCGAGGCCGCCGAGGACCTGTTCGGCGAGTGGGCCATCAGCAGCCCCACCGAGGAGCGGGCCCGCCAGGAGGCGACCCCTCCCCCGATGAGCCCGGCCCCCTCCGTGGCCCCGCCCGTCCCCAGCCACAACCACCACAGCTCCTCCCCTCGGATGCCCGAGGGCGCCCAGGTGCCCGAGCCGGCCGACCCGTCGGTCGCCGTCTCCCGCCCCCTGCGGGGCGAGGACGACGAGCCCCAGGACACCGAGGCCCTGGTGGCGTCGCTGTTCGTCACCGACACCCCGACGCCCGAGCCGCTCGCCGAGGACCCGGACCCGTTCGGCGTCGACCCCTACATCTCCGCCCCGCCCGAGCCGGCCTTCGTCGGCGCCGGGGCCCCGATGCCCGCCGACCACAGGTCTCCGATCGACTGGACCGGTCAGGGCGGACGGGTCGACGAGCGGGTCAAGAGCAGCGACGACATCCTCCGGGTCAGCGAGGCCACCGCCCTTCCGGGCGCGGCCGAGACCGGTGGCAGCGAGCTCGCCCGCCTGCTCTCCAAGGTCGAGGCCCGCCTCCGCGACTACGACTGATCGGCGTCGGGGCCATAGCCTGCCCGGCCGTGGCTCCCCCCGTTCACACCACCGACGTCCTGGTGGTCGGTGCCGGCCCGGCGGGCTCGGCGGCGGCCACCACGTTGGCGCGCTCGGGCCTGGCCGTGACCGTGGTCGACAAGGCCACCTTCCCCCGGGACAAGATCTGCGGCGACGGCCTCACCACCGCCGCGCTGCGCGAGCTGGACGGCCTCGGCCTCGACCCGGCCACCGTCGCCTCGTGGATCGACATCGACGACGTGGTCGTCCGGTCGCCCTCGGGGCACCAGGTCACCTTCCCCCTGCCGAGGGACGGTGGCCGCTACGGCGCTGTCGCCCGCCGCCGGGACCTCGACGCGGCGTTGGTCGAGGTCGCCCGATCCGCCGGTGCCACCGTGCTCGAGGGAGCGACCCTCCGGAGTGCCGAGCAGGACGCCGACGGTGTGTCGGCCGACGTCGACGGGCTCGGAGCGGTCCGGGCGCGGTGGGCGATCGGGGCCGACGGCATGTGGTCGCCGCTGCGGAAGGCCCTCGGCCTCGCCGACCCGACCTACCGCGGCGAGTGGCACGCGTTCCGGCAGTACCTGGTCGACGTGTCACCCCAGGCGGCGAGCGAGCTGGTCGTGTGGTTCGAGCCCGACCTGCTCCCCGGCTACGCCTGGTCGTTCCCCATCGGTGGCGGCGTCGCCAACGTCGGGTTCGGCATCCTCCGGGGCACCAGCTACAAGGTGGCCGACATGGGCGCGGTGTGGCGCGAGCTGCTGGCCCGCCCCCACGTCCGGGCCTTCCTGGGGCCCGACGCTCGGGCCGAGTCACCCCACCGGGCGTGGCCCATCCCGGCCCGGGTCGACAAGGTCGTTCTGAGCGCGGGGCGCGCGCTCTTCGTGGGCGACGCCGCCGCCGCCACCGACCCGATGACCGGCGAGGGCATCGGCCAGGCGCTGGCCACCGGCCGCTGGGCCGCCGAGGCCCTGCTGTCCCACCCCGCGGACCCCGTCGCTGCCCGCGCCGCCTACGACCACGAGGTCCAGCGTGACCTCGCGGTCGACCACCGCTTCGCCGAGCAGCTCGCCGGCATCCTCAGCAGCCCGCTCGGGGCCCGGGCCGCGGTCCGCGCCGCCGGGCTCACCGACTGGACCCGGCGCAACTTCGCCCGCTGGCTGTTCGAGGACTACCCGCGTGCGCTCCTGCTCACACCGGGCCGCTGGCACCGGGGGATGTTCACGGGCCCCGGCGCCTACCGTTGAGGTCGTGCGCACACGACTGACCGACCTCCTCGAGATCGAGCACCCGGTGATGCTCGCCGGCATGGGAGGGGTCAGCTACCACGAGCTGGTCGCCGCGGTGAGCGAGGCAGGCGGGTTCGGCTGCATGGGCGCGTCGACGATGAACCTCGAGCGCATGGTCCGCGAGATGGAGGCCGTGCGGCAACACACCGACAAGCCCTTCGGCGTCGACCTGCTCACCGCCATGCCCGGCGACATGCCGGCCCAGGTGCAGGCGATCATCGACCACGGCGGGCGGGTCTTCGTCGCCGGCCTCGGCGTGCCCCGTGACGTCGTCGAGCTCTGCCACGACAACAACGTGCTGATCGCCTCGATGTGCGGCAAGGTCCGCCACGCGGTCGCCGCCGTCGCCGCCGGGTGCGACCTCGTGGTCGCCCAGGGCACCGAGGCCGGCGGGCACACCGGCACCGTCGCCACCATGGCCCTGGTGCCCCAGGTGGTCGACGCGGTGGGCGACCGGGTGCCGGTCGTGGCCGCCGGCGGGATCGTCGACGGGCGGGGCCTGGCCGCCGCCCTCACCCTGGGCGCCGACGGCGTGTGGATCGGCACACGGTTCATCGCCACGCCCGAGGCATGGGGCACGCCGGGCTACAAGGAGCGCCTGCTCGAGATGCACGAGGACGACACGGTCGTCTCGCGGGCCTTCACCGGCAAGACCTGCCGGGTGAACCGCAACGAGTACACCGAGGAGTTCGACCGGGGCGACCGCGAGATCAAGCCGTTCCCCGCCCAGTTCGTCCAGTCGATCGAGGACGGCGCCAACCACCTCGGCGCCGGGCCCGCCACCGAGGTCGACCCCGACCGCGAGTTCTGGCCGGCCGGCCAGGGCGTCGGGGCCATCGACTCGCTCGTGCCCGCCGGCGACCTGGTGCGCTCGTTCGTCGCCGAGGCCGAGGCCGTCATCGACCGCGTCTCGTCCCTCCGCTGACCCACGCTCGGTACCCATGGCTCAATACGTCACGCCAGAGGCGACGTACTGAGCCAGAGGGTCAGGCGCTCGGCACCCATGGCTCAATACGTCACGCCAGAGGCGACGTACTGAGCCAGAGGGTCAGGCGCTCGGCACCCATGGCTCAGTTCGTCACGCCAGAGGCGACGTACTGAGCCAGAGGGTCAAGCGGTCCAGTCCTTGAGGGTCTCGATGGTGCGGATCGGGTCGCCGCCGACGGGGATGATGTTCAGGACCGTGACCCCGGCCTCGGCGAAGGCGGCGAGACGCTCCTTCACGAAGCCCTCGGGGCCGCAGAGGTTGATCATGCGGAGGAACTCCTCGGGCACCAGGGCGGCCGCGTCGTCCTTGTTGCCGGCGAGGTAGAGGTCCTGGATCTTCTCCGCCTCCTCGCCCCAGCCGTACCGGACCATGAGGTCGTTGTAGAAGTTCTTCCCCTTGGCCCCCATGCCACCGATGTAGAGCGCCGCCATCGGGCGCATCATCTCGGCCACCGGGCCCTGGTCGTCGCCGATGGCGACCAGGCCACCGGCGGTGATCTCGAGGGTGCCCAGCTCGGAGGAGCGCTTGGCCGCCCCGGCGTCGAGGTCGGAGCCCCACACGTCGCGGGCCCGCTCGGGCAGGAAGAAGATCGGCATCCAGCCGTCGGCGATCTCGGCGGTCATCTCGACGTTCTTGGGGCCGAGCGAGGCGATCCAGATCGGGATGCGCTCGCGGACCGGCTTGGCGATGATCTTCAGCGGCTTGCCGAGGCCGGTGCCCTCGCCCGCCGGCAGCGGAAGGTGGTAGTAGCGGCCCTCGTGCACGACGCGCTCGCGCTTCCAGACCTGGTGGCAGATCTCGACGATCTCACGGGTGCGGCCGAGCGGCGCGTCGTACTTCACGCCGTGGAAGCCCTCGATCACCTGGGGCCCGGAGGCACCGAGGCCGAGGATGAAGCGCCCGTCGGTGAGGGCGTCCATGCCCGCCGCCGTCATGGCCAGCAGGGTGGGCGTCCGGGTGTAGATCGGGAGGATGCCCGATCCGATGGTGATGGTGTCGGTCGTGGCCGCCAGGTAGCCCATGAACGACGGCCCGTCGAAGCCGTAGGCCTCGGCGACCCACGCCACGTCGAGGCCGGCCTTCTCGTAGGCCGAGACCTTGGCGGCGGACTCCTTGAAGCCGCTGGCGTAGTCGATCTGCATGCCGAGCTTCATGGTGCGCTCCTGGGTCAGTGGCCGGCGGGGCCGTCGGCGAGGTTCGCCAGGAGCTCTTCGCGCCGGCGCTCGCGCTCGACCTCGCGCTCGGCGGCCAGGGCCGCCTGCTCGGCGGCGGCCTGCTCGGCGAGGTAGCTCTTGCGGTCGCGGATGTCGCCACCGTCGACGTTGGCGATCTCGACGCCGTTCTCGAAGTCGACGTGGTAGCGGATCCAGGTGACGCCCGAGACGAACCACACCTTGCCGAACGTGCCGGCCGGGACACCCGGCAGATCGACGGCGGCGACCACCTTCTGGCGGCGGCGGAAGTCCTTCTCGGTGCTGATCGACGTGGCCATGGGGCGCCACGCTACCGAACGGCCGCACCCCGGCTCGATTCGGTGACCGTCGGGTACCCCTGAGTAACCTCGTCCGGTCCCTCGTACCCCGACAGTCCTGGCGCCCGGCGCCGAGGAGGATCCACCCATGGCAGACATCGGCTTCGACGGCAAGGTCGCCATCATCACCGGCGCCGGCGGCGGCCTCGGCCGCTCGCACGCCCTCGAGCTCGCCCGCCGCGGCGCCCGGATCGTGGTCAACGACCTCGGTGGTTCGGTCAGCGGCGACGGCGGCGACGTCGGCCCGGCCCAGGCCGTGGTGCAGGAGATCCACGACCTCGGCGGCGAGGCCGTCGCCGACACGAACTCGATCGCGACCCCCGAGGGCGGGGCCGCCGCGGTGCAGACCGCCGTCGACGCGTTCGGCACCGTCGACATCGTCGTCAACAACGCCGGCATCCTCCGGGACAAGTCGTTCCACAACCTCGACCAGGCGATGATCGAGGCCGTCATCCAGGTGCACCTGCTCGGCGCCTTCTACGTGACCCAGCCCGCCTACCGCATCATGCGGGAGAAGAACTACGGGCGCATCGTGAACACCTCGTCGAACTCCGGCCTGCTCGGCAACTTCGGCCAGACCAACTACGGCGCCGCCAAGATGGGCCTCGTCGGGCTCACCAAGGTGCTCGCCATCGAGGGCCGCAAGAACAACATCAAGGCCAACGCCATCGCCCCCATGGCCACGACCCGCATGACCGAGGAGATGTTCGGCGAGGCCGGCGACGCCCTCGACCCGAGCCGGGTGAGCCCGCTGGTGGCCTACCTCGCCTCCGAGGCGTGCGAGCCGTCCGGCGAGGTCTTCTCGGCCGCCGGTGGCGTGATCGCCAAGTTCTTCGTCGGCCTCACCCCCGGCTACTACAACCCCGACATCACCGCCGAGGACATCGCCGACCACCTCGACACCATCCGGGACGAGGAGGGCTACATCGCCCCCTACAGCTCGGGCCCGGAGATCAAGAAGGTCGCCGACATCGTGCTCGGCAACACCGAGCTCTAGTCCGGCTCCGGCCGTCACGGCCGACGCCGACCGCACGCGAGAGGGCCCCGGATCGTTCGACCCGGGGCCCTTCCGCGCTCACGACGGGTCGGCTACTCGGAGGAGATGGCCTGCAGCACGTTCAGCTTGGAGGCGCGGCGGGCCGGGAAGATCGCGGCGGCGACACCGGCGAGGAACGCCACCACCACCACCACGACCAGCAACACGATCGGAACCGAGAAGGTGTCGAAGCCCTGGTCGGCCAGGGCCCGGATGAGCGCCCAGCCGAAGAAGAGGCCGATGATCAGGCCGAGCGCGGTGCCCAGCAACGCCATGATCACCGACTCCCATCTGACCGCGGAGCGCACCTGGGTGCGGGTCATGCCCACCGCCCTCAGCAGCCCGATCTCGCGGGTGCGCTCGAAGATCGACAGCGCCAGCGTGTTGGCGATGCCGATGAGGGCGATGACGACGGCGAGGAGGAGCAGGACGATCACGAACAGCAACAACGACGTGACCTGACCGACGATCGAGTCGGCGAACTCCACCTTGTTCTGGACCTGGGCGTTGGGATAGGCGTCGGTGACCGTCTCGATCGCCGTGCGGCCCGCCTCGGCCGACACCCCGGGCGCGAGCTTCACGTACACCGAGCTGTCGACCTGCACCTGGGTGTTGGCCTCCGCGGTCGGCAGGCCGATCAGGTACGTGCCCCCGATGTTCTGCTCGCCGAAGGTGGCGACCAACTTGAGCTCCTGGGGGCCGGTGGCGGGGAACACGACGGGGACGGTGTCGCCGATCGACCAGCCCTTGTCCTCGGCGGTCCTGTCGTACACCGCGATCGTGCCGGCGCCGGCGAGGTCGTCGAGCGAGCCGTCGTTCACCTCCAGGTCGGCGAGGCTCCCGAACGTCTGCGGGTTGACGGCCAGCATGAACGAACCGCTGCCGGCGACCTCGGCGACCACGTTCCTGGTCTCCGCCACGGTGGCGACCTCGGGCAGGTCACCGATCTGCGCGGCGACCGACGGGGGAAGGCCGCCGCTGAACCCGGCGTTCGACTGGACGACGTAGTCGCCGACGAAGCCCTTGTTGACGACGCCTCGGATCGAGTCGGTGGCCGACGACCAGAAGATCAGGATGAACACGACGAGCCCGACACCGATCATGAGGGCCGCGGCGGTCGAGGCGGTGCGCTTGGGGTTGCGCATCGCGTTGTCGCGGGCGAGCACGCCGGGCATGTGGCGCAGCCGGGCGATCGGCCACCCGATGACCCTGGCGACCGGCCTGGCGATGACCGGCCCCAGCGCGGCGACCCCGAGGAAGGTGAAGACCACCCCGCCACCGACGATCAGCAGCGCGTTGTCGGGCCGGGAGACGAGGCCGATGAACAGCTGGAGGATGCCGAGCCCGAGGATCAGGGCACCGATGATCATCCGCGGGACCGAACGGCCGGACTCGTCGATCTGTACCGAGCGCATGGCCGCCACGGGCGGGACCTTCGAGGCCTTCCGGGCGGGGAAGAAGGCAGAGGCCACCGTGATGAGCACCCCGACGACGATGGGGACGATGATGGCGTTGGGCTCGACGGTGAGGCCCGTCGCAGGGATGCCGAACCCGAAGGCGGACAGGAGCCCGCGCAGCCCGATGGCCACGACCATGCCGGCCGCGACGCCCACCGCGGACGCGACGAGCCCGGTGACCAACGCCTCGATCAGCACGGAGCTGAGCACCTGGCGACGGGAGGCACCGATGGCCCTGAGCAGCGCCATCTCGCGGCCGCGCTGGGCGACGATGATCGAGAACGTGTTGTAGATGAGGAAGCAGCCCACGAAGAGCGCCACCAGTGCGAACACGAGCAGGAAGGTGGAGAACGAGCCGACGATCTCGCGGGTCTGGCTCTGCTGCTCCTCGGTGAGCTCCTTGCCGGTGACGACCTCGGTGCCGGCGGGGATGACCTCGCTCACGCGCGAGGCCAGCTCCTCCTGGCTGATGCCGGGCTCGGCGGCGGCGGCCACGGCGCTGAACTGACCCGGGAGGCCGAGGACGCGCTGGGCCGTGGGGGTGGTGAAGACGGCGAGCGTGGCGCCGAGCGGGCTGTCGACGTTGCCGAAGCGGGCGATGCCGGAGATCGTGAACTGCTCGGAGCCCGCCTGGGTGAGCACCGTGACGGTGTCGCCGACGACGAAGCCCTCCTTGTCGGCGGTGGCTTTGTCCATCACGACGTCGTCAGGCTTGATCGGGGCCGTGCCGGAGGAGAGCCGGAGCGGGTTCAGCGACTGGTCGTCGGACCAAGCGAAGCCCAGCGTGGGGGCTCCCCGGTTCGGGTTGCCGATGGCCTTGCCGTTCCTGCCGACGTACTGGGCGTAGCCGTTGACGTTGCCTTCGGCGATGCGCACGCCGTCGACGCCCTGCACGGTGGCCAGCACCGACTCGGGCACTGCGGCCCGCACGTCGCCGAACCCGGCGTTGACCGACTGGGCGCCACGCACGACCACGTCGGTGCCGGCGTTGATGTCGGCGTAGAGCCCGTCGAAGGTGGATCCGATGGTGGCGGTGAGCACCAGGGTGCCCGCCATGAACGCCACACCGATGAGCACGGCGATGGCGGTCGTCGCCAACCGGAGCTTGTGGGCCAGCAGGCCCTTCCATGTCACGTGCAACATGCGATGGCCCTCAGCGTCCGAACTGCTTGATGCGGTCGAGCACCCGGTCGGCGGTGGGCTCGTCCATGCGGTCGACGATCTTGCCGTCGGCGAGGAACAGCACGTGGTCGGCGTAGGCCGCGGCCACGGGGTCGTGGGTGACCATCACGACGGTCTGACCCATCTGCTTCACGGCGTCGCGCAGGAACGTGAGGATCTCGGCGCCGGCGCGGCTGTCGAGGTTGCCGGTGGGCTCGTCGCCGAAGATGATCTCCGGCCGGCTGGCCAGGGCCCGGGCCACGGCGACGCGCTGCTGCTGGCCGCCGGAGAGCTCGCTCGGTCGGTGGTGCAGGCGATCACCCAGCCCGACGGTGCTCACGATCTGGTTCAGCCAGTCGGCATCGGGCTTGCGGCCGGCGAGGTCCATCGGGAGGGTGATGTTCTCCTCGGCGGTGAGCGTGGGCACCAGGTTGAAGGCCTGGAACACGAAGCCGATCTTGTCGCGCCGCAGGAGGGTGAGCTGCTTCTCCGAGAGGCTGCTGAGGTCGGCGTCGCCGATGAAGACCTGGCCGGACGTGAGGGTGTCGAGACCGGCCACGCACTGCATCAGGGTGGACTTGCCCGACCCGGAGGGGCCCATGATCGCGGTGTAGGCGTGCGCCGGGAAGTCGACCGTGACGCCGTCGAGGGCACGGACCTCGATGTCGTCCTTGCCGTAGATCTTCGTCGCATCGACAGCGCGCGCGGCGATGGCGGGGGGTGCGGTGGTGGCAGCGGTCATCGATCTTCTCCGAGGGTGTTCGCCGTCCCCCGGCCGGGGAGGTGCGCACAGAAGCATGCCGCCCGCCAGGGATTTCGCCATACTCCCTCGGCTGCGTCGACTTCGCCCGTCATTTGCGGCCGCTACCTTTCAGCGGTGGGCGATGACGTGATGGTCGGCCTCGGCGCCATCGTGGTGCTGGGCGTGGGAATGCAGTGGCTGGCCCGCCGCGTGCGGATCCCCGCCATCCTGCTGCTCATCGCCGCCGGACTCGCAGCCGGTCCGTGGCTGGGCATCATCGAGCCCGACGAGATCTTCGGCGACTCCCTCTTCACCTTGGTGTCGATGGCCGTGTCGCTGCTGCTGTTCGAGGGGGGCCTCGGCCTCGACATCCGCGACCTGCGCCGGCAGGGCCCCCGACCGGTCGTCCAACTCGTCACCCTCGGCGTGCTGATCACCTGGGTGGCGGTCGCCCTCGTCGCCGCCCCGCTCTTCGGGCTGCCCACCAACATGTGCCTGCTGCTCGGAGCACTGCTGGTGGTGAGCGGCCCCACCGTGGTCGGTCCGCTGCTCCACGTCGTGCGGCCCCGCGAGCCCACGGCCACGATCCTGCGGTGGGAGGGCATCGTCATCGATCCGATCGGCGCCACGCTCGCACTGGTCGTGCTCAAGGTGGTCACCGCCGACGACGCGCCGTTCGTCGAGCTCGTCCTCACCGCCCTGGTCGGCTGCGCGGTGGGGATGGTGGTGGCGGGGCTGCTGGTGCTGGCGCTGCGCACGTTCTCGGTGCCCGACGACCTCGAGCCGGCGGTGACGTTCATGGCGGTCATCGCCGCCTACACCGTGGGCGAGTGGATCCTCGAGGAGGGTGGCCTCTTCGCCGCCACCGTGCTCGGGATCGCGCTCGCCAACCAACGGTGGGTGTCGGTGAGGCGGATCGCCGCGTTCGGCCACGACGTCGGCGTGCTGGTGCTCGGGGGCCTCTTCGTGGTCCTCGCGGCCCGGGTCACGCCGAGCTCCTTCGAGGGCATCGTCCTGCCATCGATCGCGCTCGTCGCGATGCTCGTGCTGGTCGTGCGCCCGGTGGTGGGATGGCTCTGCACCACCCGTTCCGGCCTGCCGCTGCGCGACCGCGTGTTCATCGGCGCACTCGCGCCGCGGGGCATCGTCGCCGCGGCCACGTCCGCGTTGTTCGCCCTGCGCCTCACCGACGCCGGCGTCGACGACGGGCGCATCGACGCGATCGTCTTCGTGGTGATCGTGGGGACCTGCCTCGTCTACGGGCTCGGCGCGGCACCGCTGGCCCGCGCCCTCGGGGTCACCGAGCCCGAGCCCACCGGCATCCTCCTCGTCGGCCACCAGCCCTGGCTCCTCGCCCTCGCCGACCTGCTGGCCGATCTCGGTGAGGACGTGAGGGTCCTCGCCAGCGACCAGCACCACCTCGAGGGCACGGCGAGGGGCTGGCGCCTCCTCACCGTGGCGGCGACCGACCACCGGGTCCTCGACGAGCTGCGGTCCGTGCGCACGGCGGTGCTCGCCTCCCACGACCCCGAGCACAACGCCCTCCTCCTCACCCGCTGCCTCGAGGTGCTCGCCCGCCGCGAGATCTACGTGCTGCCGGCCGACGAGGCCGCCGACCCCGGCCATCGGGTGCTCCGCGACCTCGCCCACGGCGGCCCCGCCGAGGCCGACGCCGGCGTCGGCGCACCCGACGAGCCGATGGACCCCTTCTCCCCCACCGACCCGCTCGAGGACCTCGTGGCCCCTGGCGACCTCGAGGAGATCGAGGCCGAGCTGGTGCCCGCCTCGGCGAGCGGCTGGGAGCGGCGCCCCTTCTCCCCCGGGTGCACGCAGAGCTCTCTCGCCGCTGCGTACGACGCCGGCGAGCTGCGGGTGATCACCGGGCCCGACGTCGACCGGGCCGGCGGCGAGGTGGCCCTGGTGGCGTGGCGCCACGACGGCGGGCTCGACATGGCACCCACCCCGCGCTCGCTCCGTGAGGCCTCGACCGTCGCGGTGATCGGCCGACGGCCGGTGCGAGACTCCCGGGCATGAGCTCCCCGACCGGCGCGCCCACCCCCGACCCCCGCGACTTCCTCCGCATCGACGACCTGCTGTCCGACGAGGAGGTCATGGTCCGAGACACCGTTCGCCGGTTCGTCGACGAGCGCATCCTCCCCGAGGTCGGCACCTGGTTCGAGGAGGGCCGGTTCCCGACACGCGAGCTGGCGCCCGAGCTCGGGCGCCTTGGGCTGCTGGGCATGCACCTCGAGGGCTACGGCTGTGCCGGCACCTCGGCCACGGCCTACGGGTTGGCCTGCCTCGAGCTGGAGGCCGGCGACTCCGGGGCCCGCAGCTTCGTGTCGGTGCAGGGCTCGCTCGCCATGTTCCCGATCTGGCAGTTCGGGTCCGAGGAGCAGAAGCAGGAGTGGCTGCCCCGCATGGCGGCGGGCGAGCTCATCGGCTGCTTCGGCCTCACCGAGCCCGACTCGGGGTCCGACCCCGGCTCGATGCGCACCCGGGCCGTTCGCGACGGCGACGACTGGGTGCTCAACGGCACGAAGATGTGGATCACCAACGGCAGCGTCGCCGATGTGGCCGTGATCTGGGCCCGCACCGACGACGGCCTCCACGGCTTCATCGTCCCCACCGACACACCGGGGTTCGAGGCCAACGACATCCACAAGAAGATGTCGCTGCGAGCATCGGTGACCTCGGAGCTGGTGCTCACCGACGTTCGGGTCCCCGAGTCGCTGCGCCTCCCCGAGGTCACCTCGCTGCGCGGACCGCTCTCGTGCCTCAACGAGGCCCGCTTCGGCATCCTGTTCGGCGCGGCCGGCGCCGCCCGGGCCTGCTACGAGGCCGCGCTCGACTACGCCAGCGAGCGGGTGCAGTTCGGGGTGCCGATCGCCTCGTTCCAGCTCACCCAGCGCAAGCTGGTGGAGATGATGGTGCGGGTGCAGAAGGCCACCCTGGTGGCGTTGCACCTCGGCCGGCTCAAGGACCAGGGCCTGCTCGCTCCCGCCCAGGTCAGCTTCGGGAAGATGGACAACGTCCGCGAGGCCCTGTGGGTCGCCCGCGAGGCGCGCTCGGTGCTCGGCGCCAACGGCATCACCCTCGAGTACCCGGTGATCCGGCACATGAACAACCTGGAGAGCGTGTTCACCTACGAGGGCACGAACGAGGTCCACACCCTGGTGCTGGGCCAGGCCATCACCGGGATCGCCGCCTTCAGCT
The DNA here is from genome assembly GCA_965279255.1 of Acidimicrobiales bacterium. Lineage (GTDB taxonomy): Bacteria > Actinomycetota > Acidimicrobiia > Acidimicrobiales > Acidimicrobilacustridaceae > CAMFLJ01. The sequence continues at coordinate 735,545 of OZ257146.1, read as the reverse complement.
GAGGCTCAGCCCTCGTCGTCGTCGTCGAGGTCGGCGGGACCGGACATCACCGGGGCGCCGTGGTGGGCGAGCATCTTCCACTGCCCCGTGTCGTCGCGTGCGAACAGGTTGAGGCTGGCAACCGTGGCGCTGCCCTCACCCGCCAGCAGGTTCTCGTCGCAGCTGACCCAGGCGACGTCGCCCGCCAGCACCACGTGAGGGTCGGTGACGATGAACTGCAGGTACTGGGGGCCACCGAAGAGCGCGGCCCAGCTGGACGCCACCGAGGCCCATCCCCGCAGCTCGGTCCAGCCCGGGTGCACGCAGATCACCCGGTCGTCGTGGGCCCAGAGGTCGCTCATGGCGTCGAGGTCGCGGGCCTCGAACGCCTCGTAGAACGCGTCGTTGGCGGCCAGGACGGCATCGCGGTCGGCGTTCGGCTCGAGCGACGACGGCGGGTCCGGGAACGGCATCCGCCGCACCGTAGCGGCAGGATGGGCGGATGCGAGTCCGCTCCACCGACGGCGTCGAGCTCGAGGTCCACGACCTCGGCGGCGACGGCCCCGACCTGCTCCTGACCCACGGCACCGGGCTCCACGGCCTGGTCTGGGAGCCCTTCGCCCACCACCTCACCGGCTTCCACGTGTGGTCGCTCGACGCCCGCGCCCATGGCGACTCCACCGCCCCGGTCGGCCGCCCGCTCGAGTGGGACGGCTTCGCCGACGACGTGCTCGCGGTGGTCGACGGCCTCGCCCTCGACCGGCCCTTCGGCGTCGGCCACTCCAAGGGCTCGACCGCGCTCCTGCTCGCCGAGGAGCGCCGCCCCGGCACCTTCCGCGCCCTCTACTGCTACGAGCCGGCGCTGGCCCCGTTCGACGTGCCCGAGGGGGCCGACCGTCCACCCAACCCGATGGCCGAGAGCGCCCGACGCCGGCGGGCCACCTTCCCCAGCCACCGGGACGCCTACGAGAACTTCGCCGGCAAAGCACCCTTCTCCACCCTGCACCCCGATGCGCTGCGGGCGTACGTCGACCACGGGCTCGCCCCGACCGCCGACGGCACCGTCGCCCTGAAGTGCAGCCCGGAGACCGAGGCCGAGATCTACGACCGGGGCACCGGCCACCGGGCCTTCCACGACCTGCACCTCATCCCCTGCCCGGTCACGATCGCCCTGGGCGACGAGGAGCTGATCCCCGCCGCCTTCGGGCGGGCCGTCGCCGCCGCCCTCCCCGATGCCCGGGTGGCCTCGTTCCCGGACCTGGGCCACTTCGGCCCCCTCCAGGACCCGGCGGCCGTGGCCCGCTCGGTGGTCGAGGCCCTCACCCCCGGTCCTACGGCGCTGTCGTAGGACCGGCGTACCCTCGAACCATGTCGTTGGAGCTGCCCACCTCGCTGTCACCCTCGAAGGTCTCGTCCTTCACCGAGTGCGCGCTGGCGTTCCGCTTCTCGGCCATCGACCGGCTGCCCGACCCGCCCACCGTCGCCACGGTCAGGGGCACCCTCGTGCACTCCTCGCTCGAGCGGCTGATGCTGCTCGAGCCCGCCGACCGCACCGTCGACGCCGCCATCGCCTGCCTCGCCGACGCCCGGACCGCCCTCGACGACGACGCCGAGTGGGCCGAGCTCGCCCTCGACGCGGCGGCCGAGGCCACCTTCCTCGACGAGGCCGACGTCCTGGTGCGCAAGTACTTCGAGATCGAGGACCCCACCACCGTCACCCCGATGGGCCTCGAGCTGCGGATGGAGGTCGAGCTGGAAGGCCTCACCCTCCGGGGCATCATCGACCGCCTCGAGCGCGACGCCGACGGCGGCCTGGTGGTCACCGACTACAAGACCGGCCGGGCCCCGAACCAGGCCTACGAGCAGTCCCGCCTCGGTGGCGTGCACTTCTACGCCTTCCTGTGCGAGCGGCTGCTCGGCGAGCGCCCGGCCCGGGTCCAGCTGCTGTACCTCGCCGACCCCGTCGTCATCACCACCGTGCCGAGCGAGCAGTCGATCCGCCAGCTCGAGCGCAAGGTCAAGGCGATCTGGCAGGCCATCGAGCGGGCCTGCGAGCGCGACGACTTCCGCCCCAAGCAGTCGCGGCTGTGCAACTGGTGCGCCTACCAGGCCTTCTGCCCCGCCTTCGGTGGCGATCCCGACGAGGCCCGGGTGCTCGCCGCCCGGCTCGCGGCCGAGGCCACGGAGGCCACCAGCCGCCTCACCGACGGGAGCGCCGTCGCCCTGCCCCTAGCATCGGACGGGTGACCGACCCCACCGAGCCGCTGCCGCCCGAAGGCGTCATCGACGCGGCGCTCGAGGCCTTCGAGGAGCAGCACCCCTCGATCCCCCTCCCCCACCACACCGTCGAGCCTCCCCACGAGCTCACCCCCGTCCAGCGCTTCGACGACATGGTCGACGGCTGGTTCGACCACCTGCGGGGCACCGAGCCGGCGGACCGCATCCTCTACGCCCTCACCGAGCTCGGCGACTTCGGCCTCATCTGGTTGCTCCTCGGCTGGGCCAAGGCCCCTCGCTCCGACGCCGACGCCCGCGCCGCCCTGCGCCTCACCGCCGCCCTCGGCGTCGAGTCGGTGGTGATCAACGGCCTGGTGAAGTCGCAGTTCAAGCGCGAGCGCCCGGTCGTGCAGGAGCCCCGCCCCCACAAGATGCGGGTGCCGCTCACCACCAGCTTCCCGAGCGGCCACTCCAGCACCGCCATGCTCGCCGGCCTCCTGCTCACGCAGAAGGCGTCCACCGCCACGAAGGTGGCGGTGTTCGGCCTGGGCGCCCTGGTGGCCGCATCGCGGGTCCACGTCCGCATCCACCACGCCTCCGACGTGGTCGGCGGGGTGGCCGTCGGGCTGGTGCTCGGCACCGTCGCCCGCAGGGTCTGGCCGCTCTACCGCCGCTGAGCGGAACATCCCCGCCCTCGAGAAGGTTCACGCCACCATGACCCTCAGCTTCTCCGTCAACTGGGACTACCGCTGCCCCTTCGCCCGCATCGTCCACGCCCACGTGGTCGAGGGCCTGCTCGACGGCGCCGACTGGGACGTGACGTTCGTGCCGTTCTCCCTCGGCCAGGTCCACGTCGACGAGGGCGAGCTCCCCATCTGGGAGCGCCCGGACGACGACACCGGTCTGCTCGCGCTGCAGGCCGCCGTGGTGGTGCGTGACACCGATCCCGAGCGGTTCCCCGTCGTGCACCGGGCCATCTTCGAAGCCCGCCACGCCGACGGTGCCCAGATCCGTGACGAGGCCGTCCTGCGGGGCCTGCTCACCGAGCACGGTGTCGATGCCGACGCCGTGTTCGCCGAGGTCGCCACGGGCAAGCCCCTCGACATCGTCCGCACCGAGCACACCGCGTCGGTCGACGACCTCGACGTGTGGGGCGTGCCCACGTTCATGGCCGGTGGCCGGGCCGCCTTCGTGCGGCTCATGGACCTCCCGACCGACGCCGCCGACGCCCGCCGCTCGATCGAGCGGGCCGTCGACATGCTGACGGGCTGGCCGTCCCTGAACGAGTTCAAGCACACCAGCCTCGACCGGTGAGCTGATCACCGACGACCCAATCGCCGCGGTGACCCGCCGCCTGGCCGCGGCCGGGTGCGTCGCGGCCGACGTCGAGGCGGCCGAGCTGGTCCGTGCGGCGGCGGGCGACGCGCAACGGGTCGAGCACATGGTTCGGCGCCGCGAGGCGGGTGAGCCCTTCGCGTGGGTCGTCGGCCACGTCAGCTTCTGCGGCCGGACGATCAGGGTCGATCCGGGCGTGTTCGTGCCCCGGCCCCAGACCGAGGAGCTGGCGACCAGGGCCGCGGCCCTCCTCCCCGCCCACGGGCGGGCCGCCGACCTGTGCGCGGGCAGCGGGGCGGTGGCGTCGCACCTCGCCGTGACCGTGGCAGGCGCCACGGCCGTCGCCGTCGACATCGACCCGCGCGCGGTCACCTGCGCCCGGCGCAACGGGGTGGCCGCGGTGCTCGGCGACCTGGCGGCCCCGCTGCGAGACCGCTCGTTCGACGTGGTCACCGCGGTGGCGCCCTACGTGCCCACCGACTCGCTGCGGCTGCTGCCGGCCGACGTGCAGCGCCACGAGCCCGTGCAGGCCCTCGACGGGGGCCCCGACGGCCTCACCGTGGTGGCCAGGGTGATCGAGGGCGCCGCCCGGCTCCTGCGCCCCGGGGGCAGCCTGGTGCTCGAGGTCGGCGGCGATCAGGAGGCGGGGGTGAGGGCGCTGCTCGGCCGGGCCCGCTTCGGGGTGGTCGAGGCGTGGCACGACGAGGTCGGCGACCTCCGCGGCATCCAGGCCGTGGCCACCACCTGACTCGGGCTCACCGCCGCCCGGACGCGGAAGAGGCGCGGCCCGTGGCCGCGCCCCTCCTCGATGTCCGGTTGAGAGGCGGGGAGCCCGCCCCCGATCAGTTCTGGGCCAGCGCCGCGGCGTCGTGGGAGAGCGCCGACCGCACGTCGAGCAGCAGGTCGGAGACCTCGTTGGTGCTCACGAGCTCGCGGTGGAGCATCTCGCCGAGCGCCCGATCGATGATCGACAGCGCTTCGGTGATCGCATCCAGCTCGTGGGTCTCGGTCATGGTGTCTCCTGTCGTGGCCGGGTGGACGGCCGCTCGCAGACGTCGGGGGCACTTCCTACCCCGATGCGCTCCGGTGGACCCAGTGGGTATCCGGCCGGCCGCTTCCCGGTTGAACGCATCGTAGGGGCATCGTTGTGACAAGTGGGTTTCAAGGAGGTCATTTCCGGAAGTTCTTCGTCCACCCGACGCGGGCCCGCAGGGGTTCCGCCAGCCCGTAGGCTCGTCGGACCGTGGACTACGAGGTGCAGCGCCGGCTCGGGCGCGGTGGGATGGGCGTCGTCGATCTGGCGACCGACCCGAGTGGGAACCTGGTCGCCTGCAAGCGGCTGCTGCTGCACGGCAGCGCCGACGAGATGCACCGGGCCCGCCACCGCATCCGACGAGAAGCCGCTGCCCTCGCGCGCCTGCGCCACCCCAACATCGTCCCGCTGCTCGACGTGGTCGACGACGGCGACGACGTCGTGCTGGTGCTGCCCTACCTGCCCGGCGGCACGCTGTCCGAGCAGGTCGCCCACCACGGCACCCTCAGCCCCGGCCAGGTGCACGTCCTCGCCGACGCCATGTTCGGGGCCCTCGCCGAGGCCCACCGCCAGGGCATCGTGCACCGCGACATCAAGCCCGCCAACGTGATGTTCGACGCCTCCGGGACACCCTTCCTCACCGACTTCGGGGTGGCCACCCTGCGCGACGCCACCGGCGGGCTGACCGCCACCGGCGCCGTCATCGGCACGCCGGAGTTCATGGCCCCCGAGCAGGCCCGGGGCGAGCTCGTGGGGCCCCCGGCCGACGTCTTCTCCCTCGGCGCCACCCTCCTGTTCGGCGCCACCGGCCATCCGCCCTACGGCCGGGCCGACACCCCCGTCGTCATCCAGCGGGCGGCCCGGGGCCGGCTCTCGCCCCTGCCCTCCGACCTCGACCGCTCGGTGCGCCGGCGACTCCAGCCCACCCTCGCACGGTCACCGCAGCGCCGCCCGACGGCTGCAGGCGCCGCCGGTGCCGGGCCCCGTGGCCTCGCCGCCCCGGTGCCCGAGGGCCCCGGCGGCACGATGATCGCCCCGCCGCCACCCGCGCCCCGTCAGTTCCCCCGGCGGGCGGTCGGCATCGCCTTCGGGGTCGTCGCCCTGCTGGCCGTGGTCCTCACCGCCGCCGCCCTCGCCTCCCGGGGCTCGCAGACCGCTGCGACCCCGACCGTCCCGACCACCGCCCCCTGCGTCGACCTGCCCTACCAACCGTGCGGCAGCCCACCGGCGCCCAACACCGACGGGCGGGTGTGCCTGGCCGGCTTCTACGACGTCGACGGCGATGCCGCCACCGGCTGCGAGGTGCTCACCGACGCACTGAACGGCACCACCCTCGCCTCCACGATCACCGCCAACCTGGTGCCCGCCGACGCCGTCGACCGCTACCCGTTCGTGGTCGAGCACGACGACAACCCCATCACCGGCTTCCTGGGCAACCCGTTCTGCGACAACGTGCTCCAGCTCACGCTCACCTCGCCGGTCGGCGTATCCATGCGCCTCGACGTCCTGGGCACCGACCCCGACCCGCTGGGCTCGGCGGTGAGCGCCGACGGCGTGCCCGCCACGGTGCGCCTCCCGCAGCCGGGATGCTCGATCCCCGACGCCGACCTGCGCCTGGTCGCCCAGGTCAGCTGGTCGGGCGGTGCCCGCAGCGGCGACGACTACACCCTCACCCGCAAGGGCTCGTGGTGAGCCCTCGGCGCCGGCGGTAGCGTCGGTCGCCATGGCACCGGCCGCCGACCTCGGGGTCACCTTCGCCAGCTTCTCCGCCCTCGGCACCGACGCCGGGCTGACGGCGGCGGGCTGGGCCGCAGACCTGGGCTACGGCTCGTTCTGGGTCGCCGAGACCGTGGGCACCGAGGCGTTCGCCACCCTCGCCGCGGTGGGGGCCGCCCAGCCGGGCCTCGGCCTCGGCACCGGCGTGCTGGCCGCGCCGTTGCGCACCCCGCCCCTCACCGCCATGGGCGCCGCCACCCTGCAGGCCCTGCACCCCGACGTCGACGTGCTGCTCGGGGTCGGGGCCTCCTCGCCCGCAGTGGTGTCGCGTTGGCACGGCGCCGAGTACGGCGCCGACCGACCTCTCGCCCGGATGCGGGAGTACCTCACCCTCCTGCGGGCGTGCCTCAGCGGCGAGAAGGTCGACTTCAACGGCGACTTCTTCCGGGTCAAGGGCTTCCGCCTGGGGGTGCGCCTCGGCGAGCGCCGCCCGAAGATCGTGCTCGCCGCCCTCAACCCGGGCATGTTGCGCCTGGCGGGCGAGCTCGCCGACGGCGTGCTGCTCAACTACCTGCCGGCGAGCCACGTGGCCTGGTCGGTCGAGCAGGTCCGGGCCGGGGGCGACGCCACGGTCTACGCCTACGTGCACGTCGGGGTCACCGACGCCGAGGCCCAGCGGCGCAACGCCCGTCGCGACCTCTTCTCCTACGCCGTCGTCGACGCCTACGCGGCCAACTTCGAACGGGCCGGGTTCGCCGACGAGGTCGCCGAGATCCGGGCCCGCCACGCCGCCGGCGACCGCGACGGCGCCGTCGCCGCCGTCTCCGACCGCATGTGCGACGCCATCGACGTGCTCGGCGACGCCGACCACGTGCACGCCACGGTGGAGGCCTACGTCGACGCCGGGGTCGAGGTCCCCGTCGTGATGCCCATGCCCTGGGGCGACGACCGCCTGGCCGTGGTGCGGGCCACGCTCGACGCCGCGGCCGGCGCCGGCTGACCGGGGCACCGTCTCCGTGCCCCCCGCCCGCAAGCCCCTCAGCCGCAAGCCCAAGGTCCGTGAGCCCTACCCGGCCGCGGGCCTGGCCGAGCTCGGCCTCGCCGAGGGCGACCCCGTGCGCTTCCGCCGCCGCGACGGCGAGCACTGGAAGGACGGCACGGTGGCCCGACGGGAGAACGACGGCAGCCTCGGCGTGCACGACCTGAAGGGTGCGCTGCTGTCGCTCCCCCTCGACCTGGTGGAGGTCAAGGGCGTCGGCCCTCGAGGCGGCGTCGTGTGGGAGCCGCTCCCCGAGCGGGCGGGGCGCTCGGAGCAGATGAAGCTGCTCTGAGGCCTTCGCCCGCCCCAGCCCCCGTCGGGCTGGTTGACTGGTGGGGCCGACGACCCGGGGGGGCACCATGACGGCACTTCGCTCGATCGACCGCCGCACGCGCGACGACGCCGACACGGTCGAGGTCGACCCGTCGACCTTCTTCGCCGACTGGTGGCCCGAGCTGCTCGACCGCAACGGCGAGCAGGCGGCGGAGGGCCTGGCCCGGCTGGGCACCCGTCCGCTGGCGCTCGACGTCGCGGGCGACGTGCGGTCGCTGCTGCTCGACGACGGACGCCTCACGGTCGTCGACGGGAAGGCCGACGACGCAGTCATCGTCGACCTGACGCCCGAGCTGTTCTCCTCGTTCGCCCAGCAGCAGCAGTCGCTGTGCACGTTCTTCATCGGTGGCTTGCTGCGCACCGGCGCCCGCTTCTACGACGACCTGATCGCGTGGGACTCCGTGTGGCTCTGCCTCCTCGAGGGCTGGCCGGTGGTGGGAGACGACACCGAGTTCGTCGACCGCGACGGTGCACCCCTCGACCTCGGCCGGGCCTTCACCCCCGACGACGACCCCGACGAGGTGAACCACTTCCTGCGGGAGGCCGGCTTCCTCCACCTGCGGGGCTGGCTCGACCCGACCGACATGGACACCGTCGCCGCCGACGTCGAGCGGGCCCTGCCCACCTACTCCCCCGGCGACGGCAACTCGTGGTGGGCCACCACGGCCGACGGCACCGAACGGTGTGTCCGGCTCCAGCGCTTCCAGGACCACTCGGCCACCACGCTCGGCATCCTCACCAGCGACCGATGGGATCAGCTCCGCCGCACCCTCCAGGGCGACGACACGCTGGTCTCCCGCCCCATGGACACCAACGTGATCGAGGCACTGGTGAAGCCGCTGGCGATCACCAAGGGCATCTCCGACGTGCCCTGGCACCGTGACTGCAACCTCGGACGCCACGCCCACGGCTGCTGCAGCACCACCATCGGCATCTCGGTGACCGACGGCGGCGAGGGCCGCGGCCAGCTCAGGGTCGTGCCCGGCTCGCACCGCCTGCTGATGCCCTCGAGCCTCGCCGGCACCGATGCGGCGTGGCTGCCGGCGCGGCCGCTGCCGACCCGCAAGGGCGACCTCACCGTGCACCTGTCGTGCACCCTGCACGAGGCCCAGCCCCCGACCGTCGACGAGCGCATCGTGATGTACACCGGATTCGGGCTGAAGGGCCGCGACGGCACTGCCACGAGAGGAGCCGACGGCAGCGACCTCGAGCGCATCCGTGAGAACGCCCAGTACACGACCTCGCAGGCCCCGAGCCCGCTGGCGACGGCCGACCGCTAGGCCGAGGGGGCGAGGCGGCGCACGGCCTCGCGCACGTCGACGCCGCCGAGGGGCATCACCGTGATCGACGGGGTGGTGACCCCGTTGTCGACGTAGCGCTGGATGTGGGCGCGGCACTCGTCGTAGGAGCCGTGGATGATGAGGTCGTCGACGACCTCGTCGGGGATGGCGGCGAGCGCGGCGGCGCGGTCGCCGGCCTTCCAGGCGGCCCACACCGGCTCGAGCAGCGGGCCTCGGCCCAGCCACTCGTGGAAGGCGGCGTAGACGGGCACGTTCACGTAGGCGGCCACCGCGTAGCGGGCCTGGGCGCGGACGGCGTCGGTGTCCTCCGAGGGCGCCACGAACAGGCGGGCCACGATCTCCTTGTCGTCACCGTGGGCCTTCACGATCGGGGCGACCGTGGCCACGTCGTCGACCGAGAGCCAGTTGACGATGGCGCCGTCGCCCTCCTTGCCGGCGAGGTTGAGCATGCCCTCGCGCAGCGCCGCCACCAGGATCGGAGGGGCCTGCTCGGGCACGGCGGTGGGCCCGAGGCGGAAGCCGTTCACCGCGAACGTGTCGTAGGTCTCGGTGATCTTCTCGCCGGTGAACGCCGCCTTCAGGAAGCGCACGGTGTCGCGGACCCGCTTGTAGGGCTCGGTGAAGGGCACGCCGTTCCAGCGCTCGACGATGATGTTCGACGAGGCGCCGATGCCGAGCACGAAGCGTCCGGGGGCGGCCTGGGCCATCGAGCCGGCGCTCTGGGCGAGCAGTGCCGGGCCGCGCGTGTAGACGGGCAGGATGGCGGTTCCGAGGCGCAGCGACGGCGCCCACACCGAGGTGAGCGCCAGCGGCGTGAGCCCGTCGGTGCCGTCGGCCTCCATCGACCACACGTCGGTGTAGCCGAGCCCTTCGAGCTCCTCGATCCGCTCGCGTTGGGCGTGCAGCGGCACGCCGTCGAAGGGGATGGTCATCCCGAAGCCGCGGTACGGCGCCATCAGCTCTCCCAGTTCCAGGGGCGGATCATGGCCGACTGGCTCGCCGTGCCCAGCAGCGAGCCGTCCTCGGCCCAGAGGTAGAGGTGGCCGTGCCCGAACCCGCGGGCCACCGCCTCGATGCGGATGTCGACGAGCACCCAGTCCGTGGGGACCAGGTCGACGATGCGCAGCGTGTTGTCGAGGCTGTTGGAGTTGATGTCGTTCGGCATCGCCTGCCCCAGGCCCATCGGCACGAAGTCGCCGAGCACGGCCAGCGAGGCGGCCGAGACCTCGAGGAGGTCGGGCATGCGGGTCCACATGGCGGTGTGCCCGGTGCCGGGGGCCTCGATGGCCATGCGCTGCTCGAGGCGGCTGGCGATCGTGTTGCCGGGCGAGAAGCGCATCTCCCGCGGCGGGCACTCGTCGGGCGGGGGCACGTCGGGGCGCGTGACCCAGTGGGTGGCATCGGGCATCTCGCGGCTGCCGAGGGCGGCGTTGACGGTGAAGATCTCGGTGCTGCCGACCGAGCCGAGGACCCGGGCCTGGGTGGTGGTGCGGCCCTCGGCCCCGATGTGGACGTCGAGGTCGACCACCGACGGCGGCTTCGTGTAGTTGAGGTACTGGGCGCAGGCCCAGACGACCGGTCGCTCGGTCACCCGCTCGAGCACGTCGATGGCGGCACCGAGGCCGCACCCTCCGAACAGGGTGCCGTAGCCGCTGCAGATGCCCGGGGTGACCGGGAGGTACCACCGCATCGGGTTGTGGGTCGGCTGGAGCCCCAGCCACTGGCGTGCGTCCACGGCGGCGCATGGTAGGTCCAGCAGCGCCGGGAGGACGCAGACCGGCCTCGTCCCAGGCGTCGCCGCGGCGCGACGACCTGGCCCGTCGAGGCATGGGCCACGGTCCGGCGGGGAACATGTCGAGGGGAAGGGCGCCGCCCTACCGGACCCACTGTCACACCCCCTGGGGAGACTGTTCCCATGGATGCACAGCTGCGACTGATCCCCCGCTCCGAGGCCCGTCGGGCCGATGCCCGCCCGGGCACCGACCGCCGGCCCTCCGAGGCCACCACCGACCCCACCGAGGCACCCGCCCAGTGGCGCATCGACGACACCGCCCGCGAGCGCGGGCGCGCCGGCATCTCCCGGGCCCGCCAGGCTCTGAAGGCCGCCCGCCAGCCCCTCCCGGGCGACCGCCACATCACCGCCGCCTGACGGTCCGTCACCCTTCGGCGGCGTCGATGCGCGTCGACCTAGGCTCGTGCCATGCGTGATGTCGTGATCGTCGATGCCGTTCGTACGCCCGTGGGGCGCCGGAACGGGGGCCTGTCCACCATGCACTCCGCCGACCTGCTCGGGGTGCCCTTCAAGGCGCTGTTCGAGCGCACCGGTGTCGACCCGGCCGAGGTCGGCCAGGTCGTGGGCGGCTGCGTCGACCAGATCGGCATGCAGGCGTTCAACGTCACCCGCACCGCGTGGCTGGCCGCCGGCCTCCCCCTCGAGGTGGCCGCGACCACCGTCGACGCACAGTGCGGCTCGAGCCAGCAGGCCGCCGACATCGCCTACGCCCTGGTGAAGAGCGGCGTCATCGACGTCGCCGTCGCCGGTGGCGTCGAGGTCATGAGCCGGGTGCCGATCGGCTCCAACGTGGCCCGCCCCCTCGACCTGGGCGTCCCGGTGCCCAAGAGCTACTTCCCGCTCTACGAGTACACGAGCCAGTTCGAGGGCGCCGAGCGCATCGCCCGCAAGTGGGGCGTCACCCGCGACGACACCGACCGCCTCGGCCTCCGCTCCCAGGAGCTGGGCGCCCAGGCCTGGGCCGAGGACCGCTTCGGCACCCAGGTGATCCCCGTCGACGCCCCCGACCTCGGCGACGACGGCAAGCCCTCCGGCACCACCCATCACGTCGCCCGCGACGAAGGCCTGCGCGACACCTCGCTCGAGACGCTCGGCAACCTGAAGGCCGTCGTCGAGGACGGCATCCACACCGCCGGCACGTCGTCGCAGATCTCCGACGGCGCCTCCGCCGTGCTGATGATGACCGCCGAGAAGGCCGACGAGCTGGGCGTCACCCCGAACGCCCGCATCGTCGACACCTGCCTCGTGGGCGTCGACCCGGTGCTCATGCTCACCGGCCCCATCGACGCGACCCGCCACCTGCTCCAGCGCAACGACCTCACGATCGACGACATCGACGTGTTCGAGATCAACGAGGCCTTCGCGTCGGTCGTGCTGGCGTGGGCGAAGGAGCTCGACGGCGACATCCAGAAGGTCAACCCCAACGGTGGCGCCATCGCCCTCGGCCACCCGCTCGGCGGCACCGGCTCGATCCTGCTCACCAAGGCGGTGCACGAGCTGCAGCGCTCCGGTGGCCAGCGGGCGATCGTCACCATGTGCTGCGGCGGCGGCCTCGGCACCGGCACGCTCATCGAGCGGATCTGACCGGGGCGGCCCGGCCGCACCCCACACATCCCGAAGGGCCCCGGCCGAACGCCGGGGCCCTTTCGCGCTGTCGCACCCCCTGGCTAGGGTGCGTCCGTCTCGCTGCTCCGGCAGCCATCGCCTCGCCGCCACCCGGCGGCCCACCGATGGCCTCACCAGGAGCAGATGCAGATGTCCACCACCCTCTCCGACCGCCGCAGGCGCCGCCTGCTCATCGGCGGGCTCTCCGTCGCCGGTCTCGTCGGCTTCGTCCTCGTCGTCGCCGCCCTCGTCGGAGGCGCCCTGTTGATGATCGGCGCGATGCGCTGGGACGCCTCCCCCGATCCGGACTACGCCCCCGGGACGGGTGAACCGGTGGTCCGTCAGGTCATCGACGGCGACACGATCGTGGTGCGCATCCACGGCACCGACGAGAAGGTGCGGCTGCTCGGCATCGACACCCCCGAGACGAAGGACCCCCGAAAGCCGGTGCAGTGCTTCGGCAAGGAGGCCAGCGCCCACACCGCCGAGCTGCTGCCCCGAGGCACCGAGGTCCGTCTCGTGCGTGACGTCGAGGAGCGCGACCGCTACGACCGGCTGCTGGCCTACGTCTACCGGGTGAACGACGGGCTGTTCGTGAACCTCGAACTGGCCCGGGGCGGGTTCGCCGACCTGCTCACCTATCCACCCAACGTGGCCCACACGTCCGACTTCCAGGCGGCGGTGGCCGAGGCCCGGCGCGAGCAGCGGGGCCTGTGGCAGGCCTGTGGGGGACCCGGGCGCCCGGCGTGAGCCGCATCGTGGCCCCCGGGCGGTACGGTTCGGGCCGTGACGACGCTCGCCGAACGCCTGGGCCACGCTCCCGACGCCCGGTTGGTCATCCTCAACTGCGACGACCTCGGCCTGTCCCATGCGTCCAACGCCGGCACCTACGAGGCCCTCCGCCAGGGGGTGGCCACCAGCGCCACGCTGATGGTGCCGTGCCCGTGGGCCCGCGAGGCCACGGCCGGCTACATGGGCGAGGACATCGGCGTGCACCTCACCCTCAACGCCGAGCTCGAGCGCTACCGGTGGGGCCCCATCACCCATGCCCCCTCGCTGCTCGACGGCGACGGCGGCTTCCCCCGCACGGTCGACGACCTCTGGGATCACGCCGACCTCGACGAGGCCCGACGCGAGTGCCGGGCCCAGATCGAGCGGGCGATCCTGTGGGGCTTCGACGTCAGCCACCTCGACTCGCACATGGGCGCGCTGCAGCTGCGGCCCGAGTTCTTCGACATCTACCTCGACATGGCCGTCGAGTTCCAGCTCCCGATCCGGCTCTCGGGGCCCTCCACCGAGCGGGCCATCGGGTTCCCGTTCCGGCGGCTCGCCGCCGAGGAGGGCGTGGTCTTCCCCGACAACTTCGTCTACGTGAACGGCGTCGGCAGCCGCCGGGCCATCGAGAAGACCCTGTTCGACCTGCGCCCCGGCGTCACCGAGCTCTACGTCCACCCGGCGGCCGACACGCCCGAGCTGCGGGCCCTCACCCCCGACTGGGCGGCCCGGGTCGACGATCTCCACCTCGTGTGCCACGACTCCCAGACCCGGGCCATGCTCGAGCGCTCGGGCGTGACGCTGATCGGCTACCGCGAGCTGCGCGAGCTCCAGCGGGCCGGCGCCTGAACGAGCCGGTCGTCAGGCCCCGAGGGGTCGGGCCAGGATGCGGTACGAGCGGGCCTGCTCCGCTCCCGCCGCTCGCAGGAAGGCCTCGGCGGCGGTGTCGCCCTCGGCGATGCCGTGGACCTCGGCGGCACGGAACTCGGCGATCATGAGGTCACGGCAGATCTGCCCGAGCAGCGCGTGGCCGACCCCCTTCCGGCGGGCGTCGGGGTGCACCACCAGCGGGCCGATCCAGGTGGCCCGGGTCACCGAGTGGCACCCGATGCCCACGACCTCACCCTGACGGCCGTCGGGGTCGGCCGACGACGTGGCCACGGCGACGTGGCAGGTGCCGTGGTCGAGGGCACGGGCGACCTCGTCGGAGCGGCGGGGCCAGTTCGACGCCACCGCGAGGGTCACGGCGGTGACGTCGTCGTCGCGCACCGCCCGGCGCACGGCCACCCCGTCGGGGGCGGCCGATCGGAAGGTGGACGGCACGGCGAAGGCGCGGATCTCGCCCCCGTCGGCGTAGCCCCGACGGCCGGCGAGGTCGGCCAACCCCCCGGCGGGGTCGACGCCCGGCCACAGGGGGAACGAGAGCAGGCCGCCCAGCTCGATGCGCTCGGCACCGCGATCGACGGCCCACGCCTCGGCCGCCTCGAGCAGGGCGTCACCGACGCCCGAGCGGCGCCGCTCGGGGCGCACGGCCACCAGGCGCAACGAGGCCACCAGGGCGCCCGACGGGTCGCGCCCGACGCCCACCGCCACGACACCCGTGCCGTCGTCGGGGCCGAGCACCACGCCGGGCTGGTCGTAGAGGGCGGTGAGCAGCTCGTCAGCGGTGAGGTCGTCGTCGGGGGCGGCCGCCGCGACCAGCGCGGTGAGCTCCTCGATCCGTTCGGCTCCCCACTGCTGCACCCGAGGCTCCGTTCGTCGTCGGTGGTTCGTGTCATCGCGCCGCCGGCGGGCGGCCGGTCGACGGCCGGCACCCTACCGGGGAGGAGCCGCGGGGCCCGGGCCGGGGCGTGCCAGACTCCGACGATGCTCGGAGGCCCGACGAACCCCCGGTGGCGGGCCCTGGCCGTGAGCCTCGTCCTGTTGGCCGGCACCGGCCTGGCCACCGCGTGCGAGGCCCAGACCGACGCCCAGCCACCGGTGGCCTCGGTGAACTTCGAGCCCCGACTCGTCGTGAGCATCGGCAACGAGGACATGAACGCCCAGGCCGGCGAGCGTGACGGTGCCGAGATCATGCAGGGAGACGGTTCGGCCGACTGGAACCTGCCGGCCGGGTCGGTGGTCGAACTGAAGAACGACGCCAACAGCCCCAAGCGGGTGCTCATCACCCGCCAGGCCATCCCCGGCGCCCCGCTCGACGAGGCGCCGGTGTGGCTCGACACCGGCGACCTCCTGCCGGGCGAGTCGGTCGTGCTCGGGTTGAGCGCGTCCGGCACCTACGCCCTCGAGACGACGACCACCGGCCTGGCCGACGAGCCCGACCTCGTCGTCGATGTCGCTTTCGGCGGCGGCGCCTGAGCCTCCCGACCCGCGGTCCGACACCCACGTGCCCCGGGTCCCCCCGCCGGTGCCAGGATGGCGCCGACGACAGGAGGCGTGGCCGTGCGACTGATCACCTACCGCACCGATGACGGCACCAGGGCCGGCGTGGTGCGCGGCACCGAGGTCACGCCACTCGCCTGCCCCGACGTGGGCGCCGTGCTGGCCGCGGCCGAGGCGGCCGAGCTGACCCCGGCCGAGGCGGTGTCGTCGGGCGTGTGCGGCGCGGCCGGTGACCCGGTGCCTCTCATCCGCCTCGACCTGGCCCCGGTGGTCACCAACCCGGGCAAGGTCCTCTGCGTCGGGCTGAACTACCGGAACCACATCCTCGAGATGGGCCATCCGGAGCCCGACCACCCCACGCTGTTCAACAAGTGGGCCGACACCCTGCTCGGCCCGACCGACGACCTCGAGGTGCCACCCGAGGTCGAGCTGCTCGACTGGGAGGTCGAGCTGGTCATCGTGATCGGTGCCACCGTGCGTCGGGCCGGCCCGGGCGAGGCGGCCGCGGCCATCGCCGGGTTCACGGTGGGCAACGACATCTCCGCCCGTGACTGGCAGAACCGCACGTCGCAGTTCCTCCAGGGCAAGGTGTGGGAGCGGTCGAGCCCGGTCGGGCCGTGGCTGGTCACCGTCGACGAGCACGGGCCCACCCCCGACCTCGAGGTCACCACCACGGTGTCGGGCACGGTGATGCAGCAGGGCCGCACGAGCGAGCTGATCTTCGACCCGCCCACCCTCGTCGCTTACGCCTCGACGTTCATGACGTTGAGCCCGGGCGACCTGATCTTCACCGGCACCCCCGGCGGGGTCGGCTTCGGTCGCACGCCCCCGATCGGCCTGTCGGCCGGCGACGAGCTGGTCACCTGGATCGAGGGCATCGGCACCCTGCGCAACACCTGCGTCGCCGGCTGAGCGCCTGACGGGTCGGCGCGCCGCGAACCGACCCGCCGGTCAGGCGGGGCGACGGCTGGTGACGATGGCGGCGCCGGCACCCACGACGGCCAGCGCGATCCCGACCATCGACACCACCAGCAGCGCGGAGTCGAGGCTGGCCACCACGTGGTCGGCGACAGCGTCGACGGCCGCCGGCCCGAGGATGCCGCCGGTGAACTCCTGGGCGGCGCGGTCGCGACCGAGCTCGGCCGCGAGCCACACCAGCGCCACCCCGGCGAGCACCCCGAGCCCCCCGGCGGCCAGCGCCCACGAGCGACGCCGGGCCACGAGCAGGCCGACCACCGCGGCGACCGCGCCGACGATCGGCAGCACGACGACCAGGCGGTCGAGCACGTCGAGCAGGTCGCTGAGGCGCTGGATGCCCGGCGCGTCGATGAGCAGGTAGCTGACGTCGACGCCGGACAGGTCGACGCTGTCGAGGAAGGTCAGGCCCCTGTCGTCGAGCAGCAGGCGGAACTGCTCGAGGGTGGAGCCGAGGTCGAGCTCGACGCCGTTGGCGGTGATGTCGGTGAACCGGCCCTTGCCGTCGAGCGAGGCGAGCAGCTCCTGGTGGGAGTTGCGCACGGCGACCTCCCACGCGCTCACGAAGGCGTCGGTGCGCACCAGCTGGAGGGCGGCGGCGCCCACCAGCTCGGTGGCCCTGTCGGTGACGGGCCCGGCCAGGCCACCGAGCGGGCCGGGCAGCAGGCCCTGGATGACGTCGTCGGCGCCGGTCACGTCGATCACGGTGGTGGCCAGCTGGTCGGCGACGGCCTGCTGCACGACCGGGTCCTTCACCAACGCCTGGGAGGTGGCGGCCCACGTGTCCTCGTCGCGGATCTGGGTGCGGGTCCAGGCGGCGGCGACGGAGCCGGTGGCCGACAGGCCGGCGACGAAGAGCAGGACGACGCCGATGGCGGTGCGCCCGTGGCCCCCTCGCCGGGGTGGCCGCACGGGCGGCATCGGGGCCATGGGAGCCGCACCTCCGCCCACGGGGCGCAGCGGCGGCGGCGCCACGGGCGGGGCCGTCGGTGGCGCGGCCGGGTACAGCGAGGTGGGATCGGCGCCCGGAGCCGGAGCACCGACGAGCGTCGGGGGCCCGTCGGTCCAGGTCGGGGCGTCGGGCGACAGCGGCCCGCTCGTCCCTCCGGCGCCGGGCAGGGTCGCGTCGGGGAGGGTCGGCTCGGACCCGGGTGGGATCGAGGGGTCGCTCAACGTCGGGCTCAGTCGATCCCGGCGAACAGGTCGGTCTCGGGCAGCTCGGTGTCGACCCGGCTGAAGGCGAGGATGAACTCCTCGTAGGGGTGCACGGTGCGGGCGACCTCGGGCGGCAGGCCGAACCAGAACGGCGACGTGGGATCGACCTGGGTGGCGTGGGCCTTCAGCGCCTCGCCCCGCACCTCGTAGGTGTCGCTGATGTCGATCGAGGTGGTGATGCGGTGGTCGTGGCTCGGGCGCTCGAACCACTCGGGCGAGTAGGGCGACTCGAGGCCCATCTCGATGTACTTCTCGTGGGTCGCCTGCACCCGGGCCCGGGACCAGACCGAGTAGTAGAGCTTCAGCGGGGTGAAGGCCTCGCCCAGCTCCGGCCGGTACGTCGGGTCGCCCGAGCGCTCCCACGCGGGGAGGCTGATGTCGTGCACCCGGAGGTGATCGGGGTGCGGGTAGCCGTCCTGGTCGTCGGGGTACGTGAGGATCACCTGCGGCCGTTCGCGGCGGATGATCTCGACCAGGCGGTCGACGGCCTCATCGAGGTCGGCGTTGGCGAAGGCCTCGGGCCGGGCGTTGGGCTCCGTGTCGGGCATGCCGGAGTCGCGGTAGCCGAGGAGCACGACCTCGTCGTAGCCGATGATGTCGGCGGCGGTCTGGAGCTCACGGAGGCGCACCCCGTGGAGGTCGGCGCGGATCTCGGGGCGATCCATCGCCGGGTTGAGGATGTCGCCTTCCTCGCCGCCGGTGCAGGTGACCAGCACCGACCGGACGCCCTCGGCCTTGTAGAGCGCCACGGTGGGCGCGCCCTTGGAGGCCTCGTCGTCGGGATGGGCGTGCACGGAGAGCAGGCAGCGGTCAGCCATTCCGGAAACCTACCGGCCCCTCTCCCGGGCGGCACCGCAGGGACCGGGACGTTGCGTAACCTCAGGCTCGATGCGTGCCTCCCGCCGACCGCCCTCCGTCCTGTTGTGCCTGCTGGCGGTCGCCGTGGTGACGCTGGTGGCCGCGGCGTGCGGCACCAGCGGCCGAACGCTCCGCGACCCGCAGCCGGGGGCCACCGCCCCTCCCCGCAAGGGCTCCGCCACCACCAGCACCGCCGCGTTCGGCGCCGTGCAGGCCGTGCCCGGCGCCGGTCTGGCGATCTCCTCCACGGCGTGGACCGCCGGTGGCGAGATCCCGACCCGCTTCAGCTGCGACGGTGAGGACGTCTCGCCGCCACTGACGATCTCGGGCGCCCCCGAGGGCACGGTCGAGCTCGTCCTCGTGGTGACCGACCAGGACGCCGGCGGCCTCCTCCACTGGGTCGTGGCCGGCATCCCGCCCGGTGCACCGAGCTTCCCCCAGGCGGGCCTGCCCGCCGGCGCCATCGAGGTCCCGAACTCCAGTGGCGAACTGGGCTGGCTGGGCCCGTGCCCTCCGTCGGGCCAGACCCACACCTACGACTTCACCGCCTACGCGCTGACCGCGGCGTCGGGCCTGAGCGCCAGCTCGACCCAGGCACAGCTCGACGCCGCCGTCGAGACCTCGAGCAGCACCGCGGCGATGACGGGCACCTACACCCGCCCCTGAGCGAGGTCCGCGCCGAGGCCTCACGGCGCCCCGAACGGCACCGGCGCAATCGCTGCTCGGTATCCGCCTCTATCTATTGCACGCCTACTGACCTACCGTGCATCTTGCTCACCCTGAGTGGCGAGTAGCGCTCACCACTGGGTGAGCTTCCGAAGAGCGGAGTTTCCCGCCATGACGTTCCCGCGAGGCCACCGAGGCCTCTGCCGCGACCTTCTCGTCACCGGCTGAGCGTCAGCTCGCGGTCACCGGCCCACGGCGCGTCGTTCCGGGAGCACCAGCGATGCACGTCAGAGAGGTGGGTCCCGACGTGATGACGACCAAGACGACCGAGACACCGGGAACGCCGACCGCGCTCCGGGAGAACCTGCTCGATGAGCTGGCCGGAGCCCTCTTCGCCCTCGACGAGGACTGGCGCTTCGTCTTCGCCAACCACCGGGCCGAGGAGCTCCTCGGGCACACCACGGCGGAACTGGCCGAGCTGGCCGTCTGGGACGTGCTCCCGATCGTGGCGGGCACGAGCATCGAGGCCACCCTGCGCGAGGTCATGGCCACCGGGGAGGTGGCCGACCTCACCTGCTGGCTCGAGCCCCACCATCGCCCGTACTCCCTCCACTCCGCCCGGATCCCCGAGGGGGTCCTCGCCACCCTCCGCCCCGATGCCCGGACGACGGGCCCGCCGGACGACCAACGACCGGCCGTCGACTGGCCCCGCGTGTCGCGGGCGGACGCGGAGCGAGCACGACTCGCCGTCGCCGCGAGCGAGCTCCTCGATGCGCTCACCGGCCTCCCGAACCGTGACGGGCTCGACCTCCAGCTGACCGCACTGCTGGGCCAACCCTCCTCGCACCCGGTCTCGGTGCTCTTCGTCAAGCTCGACCGCTTCCTGGTGGTCAACGAGTCGCTCGGACACCATGCGAGCGACGCCCTCCTCCTCGAGGCGTCAAAGCGCCTCCTGGAAGCTGTCGGCGCACTCGACCTCGTCGGCCGGCACGACGGCGACAAGTTCGCGGTGGCCTGCCCGGGCCGTGACATCCACCAGACGATCCCGCTCTGCGAGCGGATCATCGCCGCGTTCCGCGCCCCCTTCGACGTGGGCGGTCACACGCTCTCGATCAGTGCCAGCGTCGGGGTGCGGGGGGTGACCCCGGGGGCGAGCTCGACGACGATCCTCCGGGATGCGACCGCGGCCCAGCACGAGGCCAGCTCGGGTGGCCCGAACGGCTACGCCGTCTTCAGCACCCAGACCCGGGCCACCGCGCTCCGCCGGTTCGAGGTCGAGGACGAGCTCCGCGATGCCATCCGGGACGAGGAGATCGACCTGCACTGGCAGCCCGCGTTCGACCTGCGGACGGGCGAGGTGGCCGGCGTCGAGGGGCTCGCTCGATGGCAGCATCCCAGCCGGGGCCTGCTCCTGCCCGCCTCCTTCGTGCCCATCGTCGAGGAGACCGACCTGATCCTCGAGCTCGGGCGCCACACGCTCGCCAGCGGGGTCCGACAGGCCCTGGCGTGGACCGAGGAGCTCGGGGCGCCCTGCCGCGACTTCGGTTCGGTGTGGGTCAACGTCTCCGCCCGCGAGCTCTGTCGGCCGTCCTTCTCCGACGAGGTGGCGGAGGTCCTCGACCGGTTGGGCCTCCCCGCCCGTGACCTGGGCCTGGAGATCACCGAGTCGGCCCTGTTCTCCGACCCCGTCACCCCGATCGACAACCTCGACCGGCTGCGGGCCCTCGGGGTGCGCGTCGCCCTCGACGACTTCGGCACCGGCCACTCGTCGTTGACCTACCTCCTACGCTTCCCCGCCGACGTCGTGAAGATCGACCGCACCTTCACCGCGGAGGTGCACGACCCGTCGATGCCCCATCGGGCCATCGTCCAGGCCGTGATCACCGCGACCCACGCGCTCGGTGGGCTCGTGTTGGCCGAAGGGGTGGAGGAGCCCGACCAGTTGGCGGTGCTCACCGACCTCGGGTGCGACGCGGCCTCGGGGTACCTCCTGGCCCGACCCGCCCCTGCCCGCGAGCTGACCTCATTGCTCCGGAGCAGCCTCGCAGGCGCCCTCGCTCCCCAGACCGGGTGAGGGGCGTCAGCGGAAGGCGATGAGCGCGGCGAGCTGACGGGACTGGGCCAGCAACTGGCCGTCGCGCGTCCAGACCTCGCCGTCCTCCTCGCAGAAGCCGTCGGCGCTCACGACCGATCGGAAGCGCACCAGGCACCAGTCGTCGTAGCCCTCGGGCGGCAGCGAGCGGACGTGCACGGTGAGGTCGACCGTGGTCATCCCCCAGGGACCTCCGAAGCGACCGAACATCGCCGGCATCCAGGCGTCGACGTAGGCGACGAGCACCGAGGCGTCGACGGGGCGGGGCTCGGCCAGCCGGATCCAGCCGCCGGTCAGCGCTTCGTCACCCCCCGAGAACGGTGCGGGCCCCATCGTGCGGCGGTACTCGTAGCGGGCGCCGAGTGTGGGGACCGCGGCGCGGGGGATGTCACCGGAGAAGGGGCCGTCGTCGGCGTGCTCCGGGTCCGGCCCGTCCGGCATCACCACGTCGCAGAACTCGGGCCCGGGGCGAGGGGTCGAGAGCGCGGCCACGGCGATGGCGAGCGCTCGCCCTCCCTGGGTCAGGCGGGCCGAGACCGACGTCATCGACCGACCCGAGCGCTCGACGGTGACCTCCACCTCGGCCGGGCCGGCGTCGGGGCGGGAGAGGTAGTGCACGGTGAACGAGCGACAGACTCGGGCGGGGTCGCCGACCTCGAGCTCGAGCGCCCGCAGCAGGATGGCGCCCACGTAGCCACCGTTGGGGCCGGCCCCCGCCCACCAGCCCTCGTCGATCCGGGCGCGGTAGCTGCCGGGGCCGAGCGGCTCGACGGCGGTGTCGGTGTCGAAGCGGGTCATGGCCCCGACCGTAGGCGGACGACGGGGCGCCCCTCGTCGGGCCGCCGGGCGCTCACCACGAGGGTGGCGCGTCGAGCGGATCGATCCGCCAGGTCCGGGGCCTGCGGAGGGTGGGCCGATGGAAGCGGCCGCTGCGGTCCGACGACCATCGGGCGGTCGGCGCCTGCACCAGCGCACACAGGGCGAGCAGGGCCTCGTCGTAGTTGACCCGCCAGCCGGCGAAGTCACGCCAGGCCTTCTCGCGGTCGTTGACGATGGGCAGGCCTGACCGCTCGAGCTCGTCGAGGACCTCCTCGAACTCGGCCCGGCTGACCGAGATGGGGTCGTTCGGCGCGGGATCGGTGGCGATCCGCAACCCGTAGAAGGCCACGATGTCGCGCAGGGCCAGGAAGCCGGCGCGCAGCATGAGGGTGGCCTCGGGCTGGCTGGGCTGGTCGATGGCGGCCTCGGAGATGGCGGCGGTGTCGAGCACGGCCCCAGCGGTGGTGATCCACGAGTTCGACCAGTTCTGGGAGCGGAACAGGGCGAGCGACGCCTGCGAGGTGTGGCTCTCCTGGAGCTCCTCGAACCAGATCTCCCACGGCTCCCACAGCATGCCGAGGCGGTCGACCCAGCCGATGGCGTGGAGGCGGGTGAGGAACCGGGTGGGGGTCGGAGGGCTGCCGGCGCGGACCTCGAACTTGATCACCTCCTCCTCCCGTCGGGAGAAGTGGCCGTAGATCGTCGGCAGGTAGGCGATGAGGAGGGCGACCACGCCGAGGCCGATCAGCGCCTCGAGCACGGCGAGGGCCATGGCCCGGTCGTTGGGGGCGGCCACGAAGCCGAGGGTGGTGACCGACGAGCCCGAAAGCTCGAGGGCCCCCACCAGCGTGATGTCGCTGACGGCCCACTGCATGGGGACGAAGGCGACGATGACCGAGGCGGCCCACACGAACGCCAGCACCAGCAGCGACATCGGCGCGTAGCGGGCGAGGGTGGCGTGGCGCTGCTCGGGGTCGCGGTGGCGACCGGCGAGAGGGACGTAGAGCGCCCGCATCGTGAGGAACACCATTCGGGTGAGCACCACCGGCTCGCCCCGCGGCACCACGACCGTGCGCACGGCCGAGCGCAGCACGGCCTGCAGCATCCAGAGGCCCGCGGCGAACGCCAGCACCCTCACGACGATCACGTCGGGCTCCCCGTCATGGCGAGGGAGCCTACGCAGCGGAGCCCACCGCCCCACGGGTTGCGCTAGAACCGTCTGCGTCGCGCGGAGGGACCGGCGACGCAGGGGGTTTCCAGATGAAGGCGTTCCAGCTCGTCGGCGGTTCCGAGGATCTCGTCGGCACCACGTCGCTCAACGACGTGTCGCAGCCCGATCCCGGACCCGGCCAGGTACTCGTCCGCGTCGGCGGCGCCGGTGCCTGCCACAGCGACGTCACCCTCATGGAGTTCTCGACCGCGGCTCCACGTGAGGTGCCGATGACCCTCGGCCACGAGAACGCCGGATGGATCGAGGCCTTCGGCCCCGGCACCATCGCGTCGCCCGGGCTCGAGATCGGCGCACCGGTCGCGGTCTACGGGGCGTGGGGCTGCGGCGCCTGCCAGAACTGCCGCAAGGGCATGGAGAACTACTGCGCCAACGCCGTCGGCAGCGGACCGGGCCTGAGCGTCGACGGTGGCATGGCCGAGTACCTCGTCGTGCCTGCCCCCCGGTACCTCGTGCCGCTGGGTGACATGACCCCGGTCGAGGCGGCCCCGCTCACCGACGCCGGGCTCACGCCCTACCACGCCATCAAGATGGGCCTGCACCTGCTGGTGCCCGGCTCCCACGCCGTGGTGATCGGCGCCGGCGGCCTCGGCCACCTCGCCGTGCAGTTCCTGAAGGCCCTGTCGCCCGCCACCGTGATCTGCGTCGACCAGCGCGAGTCGGCCCTCGAGGTCGTGGCCGGGCTGGGTGCCGACCACACCGTCGTGGCCGGCCCCTCGGCCGCCGAGGAGATCCGCGGGATCATGGGCGGGCGCGGCGCCGAGATGGTGCTCGACATCTGCGGCTACGACGACACCCTCGCCCTGGCCGCCGCCGTGGTCGGATCGCTCGGGCGGCTCACCATCGTCGGTGTCGGGGGCGGCACCCTGCCGGTGAACTTCTTCACCTTCCCCTACGAGTGCTCGGTGCAGAGCACCTACTGGGGCTCGATCACCGAGCTCGGCGAACTGCTGGCCCTGGCCGGCACCGGCGGGTTCCGGGTGCACGCCAGCACCTACTCCCTCGACCAGGCGGGCGACGTCTACCGCTCGATGGTCGGCGGCACCCTGCAGGGCCGGGCCGTCATCGTCCCCAACCCCTCCTGACGCGCTGATCCTCGGGCGGCGGGCCGCCCGGAGCCAGACGCGAACCGACGCGTGTCCCGGCCGCTGGAGCGACCGGAGCACGCGTCGGTTGCGCGTTCGGGGTGATGTTGCTCAGGCGGCCGGCTTCTTCTCCGGGCGCCAGAACACCAGCAGCAGCAGGAAGGCGCCACCCAGGCCGACCACGGCGGTGATGGCGAAGGCGGTGAGGCCCGACACCCAGTCGAAGCCGAGGGCGTTGTCGATCGAGGCCTTGCCCGGGCCCATGGCACCGAGCGCCAGGCCGCTCATGATCAGCGAGGCGACGTACTCGTAGCCCTCGCCCGGCCGGAAGATGAAGAAGCCGTTCTTCAGGTGGTTGGTGATGAGGGCCACGGTCATGGTGCCCACCACGCCGGCGGCGGCCAGCGGCGTGAGCAGGCCGACGATGAGCATGGCGCCGGCGCCGACCTCGGTGAGGCTGGCCAGCCAGGCGTGGAGGATGCCGGGCTTCATGCCGAGCGACTCGAACCACCCGGCGGTGCCCTTGATCTTGCCCCCACGGAAGATGTGGTTGATGCCGTGGGCCAGCATGATCACGCCGACGGCGACCCGCAGGATGGCGAGGCCGAGGGTCAACCCGTCGACGTCGTAGATGGCGTTGCCGGCAGCGGCGGCGAAGGTGTTCACTCGCTCACTCCCCCTTCTGGTCGGTGCGCATGTCGAACGGCGCGTGGAACAGCGGTCAACACTAGGAGGTCCGGCCGCGACGCCCGGCCATCACCGAACCGGTCGTGGCTCAGCGGAAGTCGCGGGAGGCGACCGAGGCCGAGAGGGGCAGGGGCTCGAGCTTGTCGGCGATGACGTTGGTGACGCCCTCGGCCCGCTCGAGGCGGCCCCGCACCAGCAGGGCGGCGGAGCTGCGGGCCACCCGGCGGTAGCGGGCCCACAGGCCCTTCGAGCAGATCACGTTGATGAGCCCGGTCTCGTCCTCGAGGTTGATGAAGGTGGTGCCCCCGGCGGTGGCCGGGCGCTGACGATGGGTGACGACCCCGCCGACGAGGACGCGGTCGCCGGGGTCGACCTTGGCCAGGCCCCGGGCGGTGACGACGCCGAGGCGGTCGAGGTGAGGGCGCACGAAGCGGGTGGGATGGCCGTCGGGGGCGACCCCGGTGGCCCACAGGTCGGCCGAGGCGGTCTCGCGATCGGACAGGCCGGGCAGCTGAGGGGCCTCGGCCCCGGTGACGACCCCGGCCAGCTTCCCGGGGCCGCCCTGGGCCACCGCACCGGCGGCCCACAGCGCCCGGCGGCGGTCGAGGGCACGGCCTCCGGTGTCCGAGAGGCAGCCGAAGGCGCCGGCGGTGGCGAGGGCCTCGAGGATGCCGCGGTCGATGCCGTCGACCCGGCGGGCGAGGTCCTCCATGGAGGTGTAGGGGCCGTCGGCGTCGCGGGCGGCCACGATGGCGTCGGCCAGGTCGGCGCCGACCGAGCGCACCGACGAGAGCCCCAACCGCAGCGCCGGCTGCTCGAGGTCGACCCCTCCCCCCGGATACCCCTCATCTCCCCCCCGACGTGGCTCACCTCGAGCCCCTCCAGGGGCGTCGCTCGAGCCACGTTCGGCGTCGTCTCTCGGACGTGGCTCACCTCGAGCCCCTCCAGGGGCGCCGCTCGAGCCACGTTCGGCGGACGGGTCAGGGGGGCCTTCGGGGCGGACGGCGAGGGCGATGCCTTCGACCCACTCGAGGCTGGCCCCGGCGGCCGACGCGTTGAGGTCGGGGGTGCGCACGACGACGCCGTGGCGCCGGGCGTCGGCGACGAGCGAGTGCGGCGAGTAGAAGCCCATGGGCTGGGCATCGAGCAGCCCCGCGCAGAACGCCGCCGGGTAGTACCGCTTGAGGTAGGCGCTGGAGTACACGAGGTAGGCGAACGACACCGAGTGGCTCTCCGGGAAGCCGAAGTTGGCGAAGGCGGCGAGCTTGTCGTAGATGCGGTCGGCGACCTCGCCGGTGACGCCCCGCTCGGCCATGCCGTCGTAGAGGCGTTGGCGCAGCCGCTCCATGCGCTCGCGGCTGCGCTTGGAGCCCATGGCCTGGCGCAGCTGGTCGGCGTCGCCGGGGCTGAAGCCGGCCACGTCGATCGCCATCTGCATGAGCTGCTCCTGGAACAGCGGGATGCCGAGGGTCTTGGCCAGCGACGGCTCGAGCAGCGGGTGCAGGTAGGTGACCTCCTCCTGGCCGTTTCGGCGCCGGATGTAGGGATGCACCGAGCCGCCCTGGATGGGGCCGGGGCGGATGAGGGCGACCTCGACGACGAGGTCGTAGAAGGTGCGGGGCTTGAGCCGGGGCAGGGTCGCCATCTGGGCCCGGCTCTCCACCTGGAACACGCCGATGGAGTCGGCGGCGCAGAGCATGTCGTAGACGGCGTCGTCCTGGGGGATGTCGGCCAGGTCGATCTCGAGGCCGTGGGCACCGGCCACGAAGTCGACCGTGCGGTGCAGCGCGGTGAGCATCCCGAGGCCGAGCATGTCGAACTTCACCAGGCCGGCGGCGGCGCAGTCGTCCTTGTCCCACTGGAGCACGGTGCGGTCCTGCATGCGGGCCCACTCGACGGGGCACACCTCGATCACCGGGCGGTCGCACAGGACCATGCCGCCGGAGTGGATGCCGAGGTGGCGGGGCGCGTGCTCGACCTGGAGGGCGAGGTCGAGCACCGCGGCCGGGATCTCGTCACCGGAGGGGGCGGCCTCGCCGGGGCGCCCGGCATCGGTTCCCTGCTGCTCGACGGTCTCGGCCACCGGGCCCCAGCGGTCGACCTGCTTGGCCCAGGCGTCGGCCTGGCCGGGGGCGTACCCGAGGGCCTTGGCCATGTCGCGCACCGCCGACTTGGCCCGGTAGGTGATGACGTTGGCGACCTGGGCGGCGTAGTGGCGGCCGTATCGCTCGTAGACGTACTGGATGACCTCTTCGCGCCGGCCCGACTCGATGTCGACGTCGATGTCCGGCGGGCCGTCGCGCTCGGGTGAGAGGAAGCGCTCGAAGAGCAGGCCGAGGGCGACGGCGTCGGCCTTGGTGATGCCGATGGCGAAGCAGACCGCCGAGTTGGCCGCCGAGCCCCGCCCCTGGCAGTAGATGCCCTGGACGCGGCAGAACTCGACGATGTCCCAGACGATGAGGAAGTAGCCCGGGAAGCCGAGCTGCTCGATGACGACGAGCTCGTGGTCGATCTGGGCCCACGCCCCGGGAACCCGCTCGGCGTGACGGGGGCCGTAGCGGCGCTCGGCGCCCTGCTCGGCGAGGCGGCGCAGGAACCCCATCTCGTCGAGGCCGTCGGGGCACGGGTAGGGCGGCAGCTCGGGGGCGACGAGGTGGAGGTCGAAGGCGCACGACCGGCCGAGCTCGGCGGCCCGCTCGACCACCCCCGGGTAGCGGGCGAAGCGGCGGGCCTGCTCGGCCCCGGCCCGGAGGTGGGCGCCGGCGCCGGCGGGCAGCCAGCCGTCGAGCTCGTCGAGGCTGCGGCGTGACCGCACCGCGGCGAGGGCGGTGGCGAGGGGCCGCTGGGCGGGGGCGGCGTAGTGGGCGTTGGTGGTGGCGACGGGGTCGATGCCGAGGCGCAGGGCGACCTCGGCCAGGGCGTCGTTGCGGGCGGAGTCGAGGGGGTGGCCGTGGTCCCACAGCTCGACCGCGACGTGCTCGCGCCCGAAGGCCGCGGCCAGGCGCTGCAGCTCGGTGGTGGCGGCGTGGGGGCCGTCGGCCTCGAGGGCCGCGGCCACCGCGCCCTTGCGGCACCCGGTGAGCACCAGCCAGTGGCCCTGGTCGGCGACGGGGGCACCGGAGCCGCCCAGCGTGGCCAGGTCGGCGAGCGAGCAGCGCGGCGCCCCCTTCTCCCCCCGCAGCTGGGCCTCGCTCATGGCCCGGGCCAGCAGGGCGTAGCCACGCGGGTCACGGGCGACCACGACGAGGTGGGACTCCCCCGCGCCCACGCCCGGGTCGGGATCACCGACGGGCACCGCGGTGCGCCCGAGGGTGAGCTCGGCGCCGAAGATGGTGGGCATCCCGAGCTCGCGGGCGGCCTCGGCGAAGCGGACCACCCCGTAGAAGCCGTCGTGGTCGGTGAGGGCGAGGGCCTCGAGCCCGAGGCGGGCGGCCTCCTCCACCAGCACCTCGGGCGAGCAGGCACCGTCGAGGAAGCTGAAGTTCGAGTGGCAGTGCAGCTCGGCGTAGGGCACCGAGCCCCGGTGGCGTACGAGGGCCGGCGCCTCGTAGGCCTGGCGCTTGCGCGACCATGCCGGGCTGTCGCCGCCGTCGCCGGGGAACCCGAAGGGGTCGCCCCGGCCGGCGACGGGCGCGCGGTCGGTGAGCGCCCGGTTCAGCTCCGGCCAGGTGACCGGTGAGTTCATCCAGCCCATGGCGCGCGAGTGTACGAACACCTGTTCACCATCACAAACAGATGTTCGATCCCGTGCTAAGGCCCACCGATCGCCCGATCGTGGCGAGGAGAAGACCCCGACGCTCCCACCTAGAGTGGCGGCACCGACGCCTGCTGTTGCGTCGGAGGCGGACGGCGACGGCGGACCCACGGGAGCACGAATGACCATCGGACGGATGAACGGTCGACGACCGTTCACAGCACTCTCCACGCTCGCGGTGCTCGCATCTGCGCTGCTGGTAGGCCTCGGCACGTCCCCCGCCGCGGCGGTGACCCCACCTGCCGAGGCACCGACGGGGCCGATCGCCAGCGCGACCCTGAGCAGCACCTCCCCCACCGCGGTGATCGACGACCCGGTGCATCGCCACGTCTTCGTGGCCGACGGCGTCAACGCCATCCAGGTCTTCGGCTACGACGCCACGCCCGTCACCACCATCACCAACGTGGGCGCCGTGAACGGGATGGTGCTGCACGCAGGCACCATCTACGCCACCAACAGCACGGCGGCGCTCGTCGAGCGAATCAACACCACCACCTTGACCCGCGACACAAACCTGGCCTCCGACATCAGCCGCCCACGAAGCCCCGTCGTGCTCGGAAACGACCTCTGGGTCGCGACCGGCGGCTGCGACGGAGGGCTCAGCGGCGGACTGGTCCGAATCAACCTGACGACCGGCACCCAGACCCCGTTCCTACCCGAGACCATCCACCGCTACTGCCCGATCCTCGCCGGGGACGAGGGTCATCCGACGGTCCTTCTCGTCGGGGAGAACGGCCTGAGTGCGCCGGGAGTGCAGCGCTACGACCTCACCAGTGGGACCCCCGTGCTCGCAGCCACGAGCAGTGGCATCTCCTACGTCGGTGAGATGGCGCTCGATCCCGATGGCCAGTACTGGTACTCCGCGTCGGGTGCCCCCTACGGCATCGAGCGCTGGAAGACCTCAGACATGAGCGACCTCGGCCTGGCATTCCCGATCAACCCCTATCCCACCGCGGTGGCGGTGACCGGGGCCAACGGCGGCTTCGTCGCCGGCGGGGTCAACGGCATCTACGACCCCGACGTCGCGGTCTTCGACAGCCACGACGTCCTCACCAAGCGGTTCAGCTACAACTTCGGCACAACCGACGACACCATGCGAGCGCATGGCCTCGCGTTCTCGGGCGACGGCTCCCGTCTGTTCACCGTGGCGCCCGGCGGCCTCCGGATCTTCGCCCTGCCCGGCGTGGCAGGCGCCGTCACGAGCCCCAGCGGCTCGCCCCAACCCGGGGTCACAGTCGAGGCCGTCGCCACGGCCGGGGGTGCCGTGATCGGCAGCGCCACCACCGACGAGAACGGCTGGTTCGCCATCGGGCGGGCCGGCTTCACCTCGGGCCAGACATACCAGGTCCGCTACACCGAGCCCCTCAGCGGTGCCGTCTCGTGGCTCGGCGCCAACGGCCTCCCCGTCGCCCAGGATGCTGCCCTCACCTTCGCCTTCTCCCCCGACCGGGGCCAGCCGGCCGACCTCACCGCCTCACTGATCGGCGCCGCCTACCACCCGGTGACGCCGACCCGCCTGGTCGACACCCGCTTCGGCATCGGCACGACGCCCGGACCGATGGAGCCCTTCGAGCTCCTCGGCATGACGCTGCCGGGTGGGGGTGGCGTGATCCCCGAGACCGGTGTCAGCGCAGTGGTCCTCAACGTCACCGCCGTGAGCCCGCAGTCCGGCGGCTACGTCACCCTCTGGCCGGCCGGTGCCGACGTGCCCCCGACCTCCAACCTCAACTACGCCACGGGTGTCACCGCGCCGAACCTCGTCACGGTCGGTCTCGGCACCGACGGGGTGGTCCTGTTGGGCAATGCCTACGGGCGAACCGACGTGATCGTCGACGTGGCCGGCTGGTTCGATGACGGCAGCGGAGCGGCGGGCGGCACCGACTACCACCCACTCGCCCCAACCCGTGTGGTCGACACCCGCAACGGCACCGGAGGTTTCAGCAGCCCGCTCGGCGGCGGACAGTCGATCGACGTGCTGATGAAGGACAACGGATCCGGGGTGCCTGCCGGCAACGTCACCGCCGTGGCGCTGAACGTGACCGTCACCGGCACCACCAGCGGCGGGTACCTCACCCTCTCCCCCAGCGGAGGCGTGCGACCCAACGCGTCGAACCTGAACTGGAACGCAGGCGTCACGGTCCCAAACATGGTGATCGCCAAGCTGTCGGCGGACGGCCACCTGAACGTCTTCAACAGCCAGGGCAACACCGACGTGATCATCGACGTCGTCGGCTGGTTCGACGACGGCTCCACCACTGCCGGAGCCGGTGGCCTCTTCCACCCCGTGACCCCTGATCGGGTGCTCGACACCCGTGATGGAACAGGGGCCCCTGCCGCCAGGGTCGGTCAGGGACAGTCGATCAACGTGCACTTCGCCGGTGCCGGCGGCGTACCGGCGAGCGGCGCGAGCGCCGTGCTGGTGAACACGACGGTCACCAACACCTCGTCATGGGGCTTCCTCACCGTGTGGCCCGACGGCGTCAACCGGCCGACGGCCTCCAACCTCAACTGGGCCCAGGGCCAGACCATCCCCAACCTCGTGCTGACGCCGCTGTCCCCCACCGGATGGGCGCGCGTCTACAACGCCAACGGAGCCACCGACGTCATCGGCGATGTCGCCGGATGGTTCGACACCCCCTGACGACCCCGACGGGCGACGGTACTGTCGCCCGATCAACCAGATTCCGGCGGGAGCACACATGGACGAGGCAACGACCATCGCCGCGCTCGAGCAGCGCGTGGCCGAGCTCGAGGCCCTGGTGTCCCGGCTCGCCGACGAGCGGGCGGTGATCGCGGAGGAACCCGAGCAGGAGGTGTCCGCTCCTCTGGACGAGCCAGTGGTCGCCAGCACCGAACCGACGACCATCGACCGACGTCGCCTGCTCACGCGCGGCGGCACCGCGGCAGCGGGAGCGGTGCTCGGTGGCGTGGCGGCGACCATCGCCACCGCCGCCCCGGCCGCTGCGGCCACCGGCTCGTTCGACACTGCGAACGGAACCCCGGCGGTGACGGCGACGTCGACCGGTCAGGGGCTCGCGATCTCGGCGACGGGCAACGACACGGTGCTGCAGGCCAACTCGAACGGGAACGCGACCGCCATCGCCATGGGCGTCCTCTCCGACGGAGCTGGGGCCTACTTCAGTGCCGTCAAGCCTGCCGTCATCGCGTCCAGCAGCAGCCAGCAGGCGATCTGGGCGACGGGAGCGACCGTCGGCGCCATTCTCGGAGGGGACAAAGCCCAGCTCATCCTGGGCCAGGCGCAGGATCCCGGCCCCGGTTACATGACTCCGCCGAGAACCCGGAACGACACCCACGTGTGGGGTGAGCTGTACTTCGACCACAACGCCGATCTCTGGATCTGTGTCCAGGACGGCGCACCAGGCACGTGGTCACGCATCGGAGGCGCCGGCACGGCCGGGGCGTTCGCGGTGCTCGCCACCCCGACCCGCGTCTACGACACCCGGGCCAACAGCGGACTGCCCGGCGCCGGTACCGGGCCGGTCACCGGCGTCCGCCACGACATCGACCTCACCGCCAACGGCTCGGGCCTCCCCGCCGACGCCTCCGCCGCCCTGGTCACGCTCACCGTCACCAACACCGTGGCCAACCTCGCCGCCTACGGCCAGATCTACGCCAACGGCCTCGCCACACCGCCCGGCACCAGCTCCATCAACTGGACCCAGAGCAACGACGTCGTCGCCACCACCACGACCACCGCACTCACCGCCGGCAAGGTCGCCATCTCCATGAACCCCGGCGCCAACGTCCTCATCGACGTCCTCGGCTACTACCGCTAGGAGCCCCCGTGAGCGACCGAATCGCCGAGCTCGAAGCCTCCCTCGCTGCCGCCCTCGAACGCATCGACGCGCTCGAGCGAGGCACCGCCCCCACAGCAGTCTCCGCTCCGGCAACCGAGGGTTCCACTGGCGAGGCCCCCGCCATCTCAGCCGAGCCCACGGAGCCTCGCATCGACCGCCGACGGCTGCTCACCCGCGGCGGCACCGCCGCGGCGGGCGCCGTGCTCGGAGGGGTCGCCGCCACGATCGCCACCGCTGCCCCTGCTGCAGCGGCCACCGGGTCGTTCGACACCTCGACCAGCACCCCCGCGCTCTCTGCGACGACGAGCGGCACCGGCCCAGCGGTCCTCGCTTCGTCTGCGAGTACGGGCCAGGCGCTCCACGCAGACGGGCTCGTCGAGATCGCCGCCCCGGGTCTCAATCGAGGCCTTCGCGTTTTCGGCGGCGACGGGGTACGCCCCGGGATCGGAGCCGAGATCCTCGCGAGCGGCATCGGCATCCTGACCTCCGGGGCCAACATGGGGGTCCTCGCTGCGGCAGACGGCCTGACCAGCACCGGGGTACTCGGCCACGGAGGTCTCGGGTACGGAGTGACAGCAACCGGGGCCCGGGCCAACATCCTCATGAAGGCACCAGGGGACCCCTATCCGCCGATGCCCGATCCGACCACCGGCTCGACCGCCCACCAGAAGGGCGAGCTCTACTGGTCCGACGACAGCGTGTTGTGGGTCTGCATAGCCGACGGCACGCCGGGCCTGTGGCGCCGGGCCACCGGTGCCGGCACGGCCGGCGCCCTGACGATGCTCGCCACCCCCACTCGTGTCTATGACACTCGGGCCAACAGCGGGCTGCCCGGCGCCGGCACCGGACCGGTCTCCGGCGTCCGCCACGACATCGACCTGTCGGGAGCGGTCCCGGTGGATGCCACCGCCGCGCTCGTGACCCTCACCGTCACGAACACCGTCGCCAACGCCAACGCCTACGGCCAGATCTTCGCCAACGGCCTGGTCACGCCACCATCGACCAGCTCCGTCAACTGGACCGCCGCCGACAGCCTCGTCGCCACCACCACGACCACCGCCCTCACCGCCGGAAAGGTCGCCATCTCCATGAACCCCGGCGCCAACGTCCTCATCGACGTCCTCGGCTACTACCGATAGGAAACCCCCGTGAGCGACGAGACCGACCAGCTCCGCTCTGAGCTGCGGACCGCCCTCGACCGGATCAGCGCCCTCGAGGCTCGGCTCGACGGAACACAGCCCGGCGTCGATCACGTCGGACCGCGCCCGGAGGTGGAGGTCGATCACGCCGCCACCACCCCTTCGACGTTCGACCGGCGGCGACTGCTCACCCGCGGCGGAACCGCCGCAGCGGGAGCGGTGCTCGGGGGCGTGGCGGCAACCATCGCCACCGCAAGCCCAGCTGCTGCCGCCAGCGGCTCTTTCGACACATCCACGAGCACGCCCGCCGTCACTGCGACGACGACCGGCACCGGTGCCGCCGTTTCGGCTGCGGCAGGAACGAATGGTCCCGGCCTGCTCGCCACCGGTGCCTTCCAGCCGGCCATCCGGGCGACCAACTCCGGCGGAACCGCAGTCGAGGTGAGCGGGCGTTCGAACTTCACCGGCTACACGACATTCGCGAACCCCCCGACCTCAGGACCCGCGATCGAGATCGTCGCCACCCAACAGCAGGAGTATCCGGAGGTGGGGGTGAAGACCTCGGGAACCTTCACCGGACTCTTCGCCGAAGGCACACAGTGGGGAGCCCTGGCCCAGGGTGACCTCGTCGGGGCCGTCGTCATCGGAGGGGTCGATGGCCACGGTCTCATCGCCTCCGGGCGAGCTGCGCAGATCCTGCTGGCCCGAGGCGACCAGCACATTCCCGATCCCTCGATGCCCGAACCTCCCGACAGCGGGCGAGCCCATCAGGTCGGAGAGCTCTACTGGTCCGACGGCAACGTGCTCTGGCTGTGCCTGGCCGACGGCACGCCGGGCACCTGGACCCGACTGGGTGGGACGGGCACGGCCGGTGCCTTCACCGTGCTCGCCACCCCTACTCGTGTCTACGACACCCGGGCCAACAGCGGGCTGCCCGGCGCCGGCACCGGGCCGGTCACCGGCGTCCGCCACGACATCGACCTCACCGCCAACAACACCGGCCTCCCGGCGGACGCCACCGCCGTACTCGTGACCCTCACCGTCACGAACACCGTCGCCAACCCCAACGCCTACGGCCAGATCTTCGCCAACGGCCTGGTCACGCCACCGTCGACCAGTTCCATCAACTGGACCGCCGCCGACAGCCTCGTGGCCACCACCACGACCACCGCACTCACCGCCGGCAAGGTCGCCATCTCCATGAACCCCGGCGCCAACGTCCTCATCGACGTCCTCGGCTACTACCGCTGACGCCGAACCGTCCGGGGCGCCAGCCCTAGGGGACGACGCGACA
Organism: Acidimicrobiales bacterium; assembly: GCA_965279255.1. Classification (GTDB taxonomy): domain Bacteria; phylum Actinomycetota; class Acidimicrobiia; order Acidimicrobiales; family Acidimicrobilacustridaceae; genus CAMFLJ01. Next base: position 700,409 of record OZ257146.1, on the reverse strand, counting down.
GCCCAGCACCGACGTCGTGCCGGTGCCGGCGGCGTTCAGCGCATAGGCGCACACCGCGACGCCGGCCGGCGTCGCCGAGCCGACGGTGCCCGAGTAGCCCCGCATCGGTCCGAACAGCGGGAACACCGCCCCGACGTCGGGCCGTGAGCCGTTGGCGGTGACCGCCGCCGGCCCGTTGAGCGGGTAGCCGTTGCCGGCCGCGTAGAGCCAGACCTGCACCGGGCTGTTCGTGTCGGGGTCGATGGCCCACCCCGACACGCCGATGGAGCCGTCGGGGTTGCGGGTCACGGCGTCGAGCGAGCCGATCGGCGAGCCCCCGGCGACGGTGACGGTGCGGCACCCGAGCAGGGAGTTGGCCCCGGCACCGACGTTGATCCCGTAGGCGCACACCGTGTGGGGCCCGGGGGACGCACCGAACGTGGCCGAGTAGCCGTGCGAGGGCCCGTAGCCGCCGAAGGCGGCCGCCACGTCGGGCCGCGAGCCGTCGGCCAGCAGCGCCATCGCCGCGCCGTCGACGTACACGTGCACCTGCACCGGGTCGCTCGTGTCGGGGTCGATCACCCAGCCGCCGACGTTCACCGAGCCGATGCCGGCGGCGGCCAGGTCGAGCGAGCCGAAGGGCGGGCCCTGCAGCACCACGACCGAACGGCACGAGAGCAGGGCGTTGGCCCCGGCGCCCGTGTTGAGCGCGGCGACGCACACCGTGTGGGGCCCGGGTGAGGCCACGAGCTGCGCGGTCCAACCATGCCGCCCGCCGTAGCCGGGGAACACGGCCGCCACGTCGGGCCGGGCGTTGCTGGCGGTGACCGTCGTCGCCACCCCGTCGAGCGAGACCTGCACCAGCGGAGCCCCTGCGGTGTCGGGGTCGATGGCCCAGCCCGAGACGGAGACGGCGCCGATGTCGGAGCTGGCAACGTCGAGCGAACCGAACGGTGAGCCGGCCGGAAGGTTCGGGACCACGGTCTGCACCGCGAGGTCGACCCGCACCTGGCGCCGGCCGCCGACGGGGGTGCTCACCACGTCACCGGTGCCCTGCATCCGGGTGACGAGCGCGTCGACCGATGTCGACGGGGCCTGCTCGCGGATCGCCGCCATCGCCCCGGCCACCACGGGGGTGGCCATCGAGGTCCCAGAGAGCAGGCCGTAGGTCGAGCCCGGCTCCGAGGACAGCACGCTCGAGCCGGGGGCGAGGATCGTGGTGTTGGCGGTGAGGTTGCTGTAGGTCGCGACGACGCCGGAGAGTGAACCGGTCGTCGCCCCCACGCTGACCGCGCTCGAGATGCACGCCGGCGACGACATCTTGGGCTGCGTCCCCGGCCGGCCGCTCTGGCCGTTGTTGCCCGCGGCGATCACCGTGGCGATGCCGGCATCCCGGAGGTTCTCGACCAGGGAGGTCGTCGCCGTGTTGACGCTGTCGCACGGGCCGCTGAAGAGACCCCCACCGAGGCTGAGGTTGATCGCGTCGAGCCCGGCGTAGAGCGGGTCGCCGGCGAGGCGTCGGCCGAGGATCCAGTCGAGCGCGGCGTCGATGTCGCTGTCGTAGGCGAGCAGGCACGGCGTGGCGCCGACGGAGCCGCAGACCGCTGCGCTCGTGCCCTTGGTGAACACCTGGATGGCGATGATCGAGGCGGCCGGGGCCACACCGCTGAGCGACGACGGAGTGGCGACCGGGCCGCCAGCGGCGATGCCGGCCACGTGGGTGCCGTGCAGGCATCCGTTGACCCCGACGCACGGTGTCGCCGCTCCGGGACCGTGCTGCTCGTCGAGGCCGCCGGGGCAGAGGCTGACCGTGCTGCCGCTGAGGACGCTGTGGGAGAAGCAGGCCTCGGCGACGACCTTGCCGGCGAGGTAGGGGTGGTCGGCCTGGACACCGGTGTCGAGGACGGCCACCGTGCGGCCGGTGCCGTCCCACCCGGCGCCCTGGGCCTCGGGGGCGCCGGCGGTGCTCAGCCACAGGTCGGCGTCGATGCGGTTCGGGCGGTCCTCGATGATCCGCTCGACCTGGGGCGACGCCTTGAGGGCGTCGAGCCCGTCGGCGTCGACGACGAGCGCGACCTGGTTGGTGCGTCCGGCGCTGACGGGGGTGGCCGAGCCCTCGGGCAGGTCGGCGACGATGTCGTCGACGACCTGTTCGCCCGGCGCGTCGGTGAGGGCGATGACCCTGGCCTCGCCGGCGGCGCCGGAGACCGCAGCGTCGACCTCGGGGGCGACCGGGGCGTCACTCGCGGGCGCGTCGACGGCAGCGGGGGCGACGACCGGGGGCGCGGTCGCGGCGAGCGCGACCGGTGCCGCCGCCACGAGGGCGACGAGGGACGTCACCAGGACGAAGCCCGCGCGACGAAGGGAGTAGGTGCCGATGCGCTCCACCGCCGGTCACGCTAGTTCCGGTCGACGAGCACACCGTGTCGCCGGGCCGCCGACCGCGCTGGCGGGGTTCGTGCGACGATCACCCCCATGTCGAGTGACGTGGAGATGCGGGTGGCGGTGCTGAGCGACACCCATCTGCGCGGTGGCATCGACCGGCTCCCCGCCGCGGCCATCGACCAGATCGAGGCGGCCGACGCGGTGCTGCACGCCGGTGACGTGCTCGACACCGCCGCCCTCGACGCCCTCACCGCCCTGGTCGGCGACCGGCCGCTCCACGTGGTGCTCGGCAACAACGACCACGAGCTGGTGCGCCGCCTCCCCGACCGGCTCGAGGTCGAGCTGGCCGGGGTGCGGATCGCCATGGTCCACGACACCGGCGCCCGAGCCGGCCGGGAAGCCCGGATGCGGCGTTGGTTCCCCACCGCCGACGTCGTGGTGTTCGGCCACAGCCACGAGCCGTGGGCGGCCGAGGGCGACCCGGGCCAGCTGCTGTTCAACCCGGGCTCGGCGGTGCAACGGCGCCGTCAGCCCCGGCACACGATGGGCGTGCTGGAGCTCGGCGGAGGCCGGGTGGTCGGCCACCGGATCGTGGTGGTCGACGACTGAGACGGCCGAGACGTGAGGCCGTCGCCGGCCCGCGGCTCAGGCCTCGACGGGGTGGAGGGCCGCGAAGAAGTCCCGGCTGTGATCGGCCCTGTGGTCGGCCTGGAACTTCCAGACCTCGCCGTTGCGCAGGTCCTTCACGGTCAGGACGTGGTAGCCGATCGCGTCGTGCACGTCGAGGGACACGTCGGAGCGGTCCATGGCGAAGATCTCGTCGCGGGCGCCGGCGTGGATGCCGTGGTGCAGGTGCCACGCGTAGATGCGGTTCTCGGAGACGGCGACGAGAGACTCGAGGCTCACCGTGTCGTCGGTGGCCTCACCGTCGACGTGGCCGCCGGCGTGCTTCTCCACCAACTTGGTCGCGGCGTACGCGCCGGCCATGGCCAGGACGTCACCACCCCCCTTGCCGTCGATGGCGTGGCCGAGCACCTCTCCGCCGAGGGCGCCGACGCTGATCGCCCCACGGGCGCCGTGGGGCTGGAACGCCGCGGCGGCGATGATCGTGTCGGCGTCACCGACAGCCGCCTGGGCCCGGGCGACGAGGCTCTTCTCGCTCATGGGAGCTCCCTGTTCATGGGTCGAGGTGCGGACCGGCCCGCACGTTCCGAAGGTGATCGGCAGAATCGTGAGCCGGCTTCAGTCATAGATGCCCTCGACCGCCCAGCGGCCACCCTCGACGTGCACCAGCACGGCCCGGCCATCGGCCAGCTGCAGCTGCAACCGGGCCCGGCGCCGATGGCCCTCCGGATCCCACCAGCGCTCGTCGACCGGCCACGGGCCGGCCCACCCCACGACCTCGACCGGCGCGCCGCCCCGACCGAACGAGACCGTCGCCGGATCGCCGTCGAGGTGACCGCGGCCGCTGACGCCGGGCACCGCACCGGCTGAGGTGCGCACGTCGACCTCCACCGGCTCGGGGGGCACGAGGGCCGGCGTGGGGACGGGCACCCGGCCGGGCCAGGGAGCCTCGGCCCCGGGGGGCGGCGAGCGGTCGGCGGCGAGGTCGACCGCAGCGGCGGGCACCCGGGCCACGCGGTCGCCCGGCCCCCGCCCGCCTCGCAGCTCGGGGACGGAGACGGCGTCGGTGCCGAGCAGGCCCTGCACCCGGGCGAGGGCGCGGGCGGCCCGCTCGTCGGCGGCGGTCTCCCCTCCCCAGAAGCCGAGCTGACGTCCGGTGGCGGCCACGACCTCGTCGGGGGTGAGCACCAGCCGGGTGATGCCGCTCGTGGGGCGGATGGCGGCGGGGCCGTTGAGCCAACCGTCGAGCTGCCAGCGCACCCGGTCGGCCAGGGCACCGGCGCTGAGCGCACCCTCGTGGCGCCACACCCGCTCGCTGCGCTCGGCGTGCTCGGTCTCGGCCAGGATGCAGATCCGGGTGCAGGCCAGGCCGTCGGCGTCGAGGCGGGCGTGGAGCTCGTCGGCCAAGCCCTTGGCCACGAAGGCGGCGACGTCGACCCGCTCGGCCGGGGGGTCGAGCTCGGCCGCCACCTCGAGGTGCCGAGGAGGCGGAGAGGTGGCGGGCGGGCGCTCGTCGAGGCCTCGGGCGAGGCGGTGGGCGACGCGGCCGTCGGCCCCGAAGCGGGCCACCACGTCGGCGGGCTCGAGGGCGGCGAAGGCGCCGAGGGTGCGCAGGCCGAGGCGCACCAGCACGTCGGCGAGCTCAGGGCGTCCGAGCGTCGAGACCGGCAGCGGGGCCAGGTGGGCGGCCGAGCCACCGGGGGCCACGACCCGGGTGGCGCCGGCCCCGACGGCGTGGAGGGCGGCGAAGGCCCCGTCGGCCACCCCGACCCCCGCCGAGCCGGGCCAGCCGAGACCGGTCAGGGCCTCGTCGACCGCCGCCGCCACGGCCGCCGCCAGCGCCTCGTCGCCACCGAAGTAGCGCGACGGGCCCCTGGTGGGGAAGGCCGCCAGACCGGGGCGGGACAGCTCGATGCGGGGCGTGAAGCGCTCGAGCGCGGCGGCCACGACCTCGAACGCCCGGGCGTCGCGGCCGGGGTCGGCCTCGAGCACGACGAGTGCGGGGCAGCGACCCTGGGCCTCCCGGCGGCGCTGGCCGACCTCGACCCCGTCGACGCGGGCGGCGGGCGAGGTGGCCACCACCCGGTTGGCCCGGATGACCGCCGCCGGCTCGGTGGGAGCCGAGCCGGCCGCGGTGACGGCCCAGTCGGGGCACGACACCACGAGGGTGCGCACCACCGCCTCGGGGCTCATCCCGCCCGCCGAGCCCCGGGGAAGGGCACCACCGTCGACCCCTCCTCTCCCCTGCTCGTGCCGGTGGACGGCAGGGTGGTGGAGGGCAGGGACGTGGACGGCAGGGAGGTGGCCGGGCCGCGCTCGGAGGGCAGCCACAGCTCGGCCCGACGGGGACGGGCGGCACGGCCCCGGCCCTCGGCCTCCACCCGCACCCGACGGCGACGCAGGTGGCCGTGCCCCTCGCCCAGGCCCTCCCACCGGACCCGGGCCACCGAGAGGGTGACGTCGCACGGCCAGGCCCCGGGCCGGCGCACCGGGCCGGTGGAGCCCGGCGTGACCGGCACGAGCACCGAGCCGCGCTCGCGCACGCGAGACGCCAGTCGACGCCCCTCGCCCTGCCCGAGGGGGGCACGGCCGTCGACCACGATGAGGTCGACCCCGCCGACGAGGGCGGCCACCACCGCGGCCCAGCGGCCGGGCTCGGGGGCGGCGACCAGGGCGAGGCGGCGCAGGTCGATGCCGGCCTCGGCGGCGGCGGCCAGGCCCAGCTCGGGCAGGCCCACGACCACCACCCACGAGCCGGCGAGGGAGGAGGCCGAGGCCAGGTTCAGGGCGAGGCTGGTGGCCCCGGTGCCGACCACGGCGACCGCGCTCCCCCGGGCCAGGGCGCCGTCGGGCAGGAGGGCCTGCAACGGCTCGGCGACGGGAAGGGTGCGCTCACGGGCCAGCGTGACCGGGCGGGCCCGGTCGGCGACCTGACGCAGCTCGGCGGGGACGACCACCCCACCAGTATCGAACACCCGTTCGAGTCCCGCAACCGGTCCTTCTCTCCCACCCGCTCCTCGAAAGGTGGCTCACCAGCTTCGGCCGGCTGCACCTGGTGAGCCACCTTTGGGCAACTCAGCGAAAGGTGGCTCACCAGCTTCGGCCGGCTGTACGAGGTGAGCCACCTTTCGATGGAGGAAGGGGTCAGGCGTCGCGGAGCTCGAGGAGGCGCTGGAGGTCGGAGAGGTCGAACGGGCCCTCGGCGCCGGTCATGAGGATGAGGTGGGTCGCCCCGGCCTCGAGGTAGGCCTCGACGTTGTCGACCTCTCCCCCGCTGATGCCGACCGTGCGCTCGATCTCGGCCGGGTCACGACCGAGATCGGCGCACCACTGGTCGAGCACGGCGTTCTTGTGGGCGAAGTTCTCGGGCGGGCCGAAGGTGTTCCAGGCATCGGCGAAGCGGGCGACGAGGCGCAGGGTGACCTTCTCGCCACCACCGCCGATGAGGATCGGGAGCCCACCGACCGGGGCCGGGTTCAGCTTCGCGAGCCGGGCCACGATACGCTCGAGCGACGCCTCGAGCTCGCGCAGCCGGGAGCCGGCGGTGCCGAAGTCGTAGCCGTACTCGCTGTAGTCGCGCTCGAACCAGCCGGCGCCCAGGCCGAGGTAGGCCCGGCCGTCGCTGACGTGGTCGAGGGTGCGGGCCATGTCGGCCAACAGCTCCGGGTTCCGGTAGGTGTTGCCGGTGACGAGCATCCCGACCTTGGCCGAGGTGGTGTCGGCCGCCATGGCGGCGAGGGTCACCCAGCCCTCGAAGTGGGTGCCGTCGGGCTCGCCGTAGAGGGGGTAGAAGTGGTCCCAGGTCCAGATCGAGTCGGCGCCCATGGCGTCGGCGGCCCGCCAGGCCTCCCGCAGGTCGACCATCGTCGTGTGCTGGGGCTGGAGCTGGATGCCGACCTTGAAGCGAGCCATGACGGGGCCTTTCGAGCGTGACCGGTGGGGGGGACGCGCTGAAGCTAGCCCCGCCTCGTCGGGCGGGGCCGGGCCGAACGGACCTACTCGGCCACGCCTTCCGGCACGACGACCTCGACACCCTCGCGGTAGTAGGTGTAGAGGTCCTCGATCAGTTCCTTCACCCCGTCCTGGGCGTCGGCACGCTCGAAGTGCACCGTGATCACGTTGGCGTTCACGTGGACGGACTCGACACCACCGTGCTCGAAGAGCACCCGGGCGACGCGATCGGCGGGACGGTCGGCGTGCACGTCGTCGATCGACCGGTAGATCTCGTGACCCATGCCGGTGAGGGCACGGTTGGTCTCGTAGCGCACCACACCGGGGTGCGCCGAGGGCTTCTCGATGACGGTGACTGGCTGTCCCATGGCGTCGGGGAGGTTAGCCGGGCGTCAGCGCCGGCCACCATCTCCGGCATCGGCGAGCGGGCGATCGCCGCCACCGGTGACGGGGCGGTCGGGTGAGCGCCGGCCGGCGACCGGGGAGGCGGTGCGCCACACGCCCGCGGCCAGGGCGATGGAGATCACGCCGAGCACGACGTGCACCACCTTGAACGGGACGTCGTGGTCGGAGGCGATGATCTGCACGGCCCGCACCAGCCAGACGACGACCGTGACCCCGCAGAACACCTGGAGGAAGCGGGCGGCACCGACGGTGAGCGGGCGCTTCCAGGTCTGGACGAGCACCACCACACCGCCCACGGCGAACGCGAGCATCACGCCGGACAGCACGGTGGAGAACACCTTGGCGCCGGTGGTCTCGATGTCGGAGCCCCAGGTGTTGGTGATGCGGGTGACCCAGACATAGGTGGTCCAGGCGACGAACACGGCGAGAAGGGCCCAACGGCGGCGCGGCATGGGGCGAGGGTAGCCCTGTGGGCGAGGGTGTCCCTCAGCGGGGGTGGGCGACCACCGGGTGGTGCAGCCAGCCGGCGAACTGGTTGGCCCGCAGGCGCCGGGGCTCCCCCGCCGCCTCGAACGAGCCGACCCGGCGGAACAGCTCGGTGAGCACGAGCCGCAGGTCGAGCCGGGCGAGCTGGGCCCCGATGCAGAAGTGGGGCCCGCCCCCGCCGAAGGCGACGTGGTCGAGCGGCGTGCGGGCCGGGTCGAAGCGGTCGGGCTCGGGGAAGTGGCGTTCGTCGCGGTTCGCCGAGGCGTAGGACAGCAGGACCTTGTCGCCGGCCCGGATGGTCTCGCCCCGCAGCTCGTGGTCGACGGTGGCCGTGCGCCGGAACGACATCACCGGGCCCCGCCAGCGCAGCAGCTCCTCCACGACCTGGGGTGGGCACTCGTCGCCACCGAGCCACGGCTCGAAGATCGTGGGGTCCTCTATCCAGGCGTGCACGGCCTCGGTCATGGCGTGGGCGGTGGTGCTGAGCCCGCCGACGAGCACCGCCGGGAAGAACGCCACCAGCTCGAGGTCGCTCAGGCGGTGGACCTCGCCGTCCTCGACGACCTCGGCCTGCACCAGGTCGACGACCACGCCGCGGTGGGCGTCGGGGTCGGCCCGTACCTCGGCCACCAGCCCTGCGCCGTACTCGAACATCGCCTTCTGCACCTCGGGGCGCGGGGCCAGCCCGGGGTTGACCTCGGGCTCCTGGAAGTCGGCGAGCTGACGGGTGATGGTGAGCAGCTCCGGCCGGTCGGCCTCGGGCACCCCGAAGAGGGTCGCCACCATCTGGAACGAGAGCTCCTCGGCGACGTCGACGAAGTCGTGGACCTCGCCGTCGAGCAGCCCGTCGACCAGGCGGGCGCACGTCTCCTCGATCATCGGGGTCATGCGCTTCACGTGGCCGGGGGTGAAGGCGTGGCTGACCAGCTTGCGATGGCGCGTGTGGTCGGGCGGGTCCTGGTTCACGAAGATCCGGCGGCGGACCTCGAGCTCCTCGGCGCTGCGGGCCTCCTCGATCGACGAGCCCTTGAGCGCGTTGGAGTACCGCTCCCAGTCGCGGTTGGCGGCGACGACGTCGTCGTAGCGGGTCAGCACCCAGTAGCCGGGGCCGTCGGCCTCGTCGTGCCAGGCCACCGGCTCGTGGTCGCGCAACCAGCGGAGGTACTCCCGGGGCACCCCGTCGACGTAGAGCCCGGGGTCGACGAGGTCGAGGCGGTCCATGGTCAGAGCTTCGGGACCGTGGCGTAGTGGCCGCCATCGACGATGAGGTCGGTGCCGGTGATCCACGCCGAGTCGTCGCTGGCGAGGAAGAGGACGGCCGAGGCGATGTCGTGGGGCTGGCCCATGCGCCGCATCGGGATGCCGTTGCCGATGTGCTCCTCGAAGCCGGAGATCGCCGAGGCGATCATCGGTGTGTCGATCACGCCGGGGAGGACGGCGTTGACCCGGATGCCCCGCGGCGCCAGGTCGAGGGCCACGGCCCGGGTGAGGCCCCTCACCCCGAACTTCGAGGCGGTGTAGCCGACGGTCGCCACCGAGCCGGCCACCCCGTTGAGCGACGAGATGTTGATGATGGAGCCACCCTCGCCCATGTGGGGCAGCACCGCCTGGATGCCGAGGAACGGCCCCACCAGGTTGATGTCGAGCACCCGGCGGTACTCGGCCTCGGTCACGTCCTCGATGCCGCCCTTCGGGTAGATGGCGGCGTTGTTCACCAGCACGTCGATGCGCCCGTGGCGCTCGACGGCGACCGCCACCGCGGCGGCCCAGCTCTCGGCCGAGGCCACGTCGAGGTCGACCCCGTCGAGGTCGCTCACGTCGAGCACGTCGGCGGCCACCACCGAGGCGCCCTCGGCGGCGAACAGCTCGGCCTCGGCCCGGCCCTGCCCGCGCGCGGCGCCCGTGATGAGCGCGACCTTCCCGGCCAGTCGGCCGGTGCCCGTCCCCTGCTCTGCCATGTGTCCCCCTCGACGATCGGTGCGAGCAGGGTACGCGACGGCTCAGAACAGCGAGGCCTGCGTGCCGACGGGCGGGGTGCGGCGGATGCCGGTCCAGGGCAGCGAGTCCATGAAGGCCCAGGTGCGCCGATGGATCGTGGTGGGGCCCATGCCGGCGAGGGCCAGCTTGTGCTTCGGGCACGGGTAGCCCTTGTTGGCGTGGAAGTGGAACCCCGGGAAGTTCTCGGCCTCCGCCCGCATCATGCGGTCGCGGCTGACCTTGGCCAGGATCGAGGCCGCCGCGATCGACACGCACGTGGCGTCGCCCTTCACGACCGTGCGGGTGATGCCTCCGCCGACGAAGTCCCAGTTGCCGTCGAGGAGCACGCGGTCGGGGGCGAGCCCGAGGCCCTGGATGGCGCGCTGGGCGGCCAGCTTCTGGGCGGCCGACATGCCGAGCTCGTCGCACTCGGTGTGGGTGGCCAGGCCGATCGCCCAGGCGCGGCACCACTCCGACACCCGGTCGAACATGGCCTCGCGCTCGGGCTCGGTGAGCATCTTGGAGTCACGGATCTTGTAGATGCGCCGGTCGGCCGGCACCACCGCGGCGCCCACCACGAGCGGACCGGCCCACGCCCCGCGCCCGACCTCGTCGACACCGACCACGACGTCGTCGCCGGCGGCCCACAGCTCGCGCTCGAGGGCCAACGAGGGCGACTTGGAGCGGAGAGCCGAGCGCAGCGGCTTGACGACGGTCGTCACCGGCCCGACCGTAGCCCCCTGGCTACCGTGTCCCCATGACGGCTCCGACCCTCCCGGCCACCACCGGCGCGACCGGCGGGGTCCGCCCGGCCCGGTCGTCGACGTCGTGGCGCTCGATCCGGTCGCACCGATCGGCCCTCAGCGTCGCCTCGGGGTTCTCGTTCGCCTCGGTCGGGTCGTTGTTCTCAGCTGGCTCGGTGCTGTCGATCGGCTCGGCCGGGTCGCTGCTGTCCATCGGGTCCAGCGGCTCGATCCTGTCCATCGGGTCGACCGGGTCGATCCTGTCCATCGGTGGCGCGGGGTCGATCCTCTCCATCGGTGGCGCCCGCAGACGCGACTGTGGCCCGGCCTAAGCCGGGCCACAGCAGGTTCCCGAGCGTTGAGCCGCTAGGGCTGGAGCCAGGTCTGGGTCAGGCGCATGTTGCCGGACTGGTAGGGCAGCGACGGCTGCCCGTCGGGCAACGACACGTTGGTGAGGTTCCGGACGCTGTTGGCCGCCCCGATGGCCCACTGGGTGTGGTTGATCCAGATGTAGGGGACGAGCTCGCTCTGGCGCTTGACCAGGTCGGCGTAGGCCTGCTTGCGGACCGCCGGGTCGTCGGACCCACGGGCCGTCTTCAGGGCGGCGTCGATCTGCGGGTCGTTGAGCCGGGCGAAGTTCAGGGCGAGGGCACCGGTGGCGGTGCTGCCGGACCACCAGTGGTAGCTCTGATCAGGGTCGGACTCACCGAACTGCCGGGTGAGGTTGGCCTGGAAGTTGCCGGTGGCCATGTCGGCGATGAACTTGCTCTGCTCGGTGGTGATCAGGTTCACCTTCACCCCGCACTGCTCCCACTGCTGGGCGGCCGTCTGGGTGATGGCGGTGTTGCTGGGCACCGGGGTGGTGCCGAGGTTGAGCGACACGTCGCCCTTCTCGGCCTTCACCTGGTTGATGAGGTCGGTGCCGGCCGCCGGGTCGTAGGCCGGGAAGCCGCCGTCGGAGTACCAGGGCGAGTCCGTCTTGAACTGGCTGGTCGCCTCGTACCCGTCCGGAACCTGGCTGACCAGGCGGATCTGGGAGGAGTCGGTGCAGAGGGCGAGGGCCTGCCGCACCCGCACGTCGTCGAGGGGCGCCTTCGTCGTGTTGAGGATGAAGAAGGTCTCCTCGGACTCGGTCGGGTCGAGCACGACCTGGACCTTGCCGTCCTTGGCCGCGGTCTCCATCTGGTCGATCGAGGCCCAGTCGGTGGTGTGGATCATCTGCACGTCGCCGCTGATGAGGGCGTTGGTGCGGTTCTGGGTGTCGACGATGGGCTTGAAGGTGACCTGGTCGAGGTACGGGAGCTTCGTGCCGGCGTCGTCGGTGCGCCAGTAGTTGGCGTTCTTGGTGCCGACCCAGCGGTTGTCCGGCACCCACTCCTTCTGGGCGAAGGGCCCGGTGCCGATCGGCTGGCGGCTGGCGGCCTCACCAGTGGCGTCGAGCTGGGCCGGAGCGGCGACCATGCCGGCCTGGCCGGTGAGGATGGTCGGGAAGGCGGCCCACGGGTCGGTCATCGTCACGATGACCTTCATGGGGTCGGCCGGGTCGACCGAGGTGCCGTTGATGTTGGCGGCGGCGATGCCGATGAGGGCCGAGGCCCGCAGGGCGTCCATGTCCTTCTTCAGTGCGGCGCCGTCGAGGGGCTCGCCGTTGGTGAAGGTGATGCCCGGGCGCAGCTCGATGGTCCAGGTCTTGAAGTCGGCGCTCGGGGTGAAGGACTTGGCCAGGTAGGGCTGGGCCTTGCCGTTGGCGTCGTAGGCGGCGAGCGGGTCGAAGACCGCGTTGGCCACCATCATCCCGGAGATCGCCCAGCGGTTGACCGTGGGGTTGAAGCCGTCGCTCTCGGCCTCGAGGCCGAAGGCCAGCGAGCCGCCGGCCTGGGGATCGCCCGTGGCCGCGATGGTGACGTCGGGGCTGGTCTTCCCGTCGCCGCCACCGTCGCCTCCGGAGTCGGAGCTTCCACCGCACGCGGCGAGCAGGATGCCGAGGACGGCGATCACCGCGGTGACGAGGACCCAGGGTCGGGACCGGGGACGGGTTGACATGGTTGAGCCTCCGGGCTTCGGCCATCGCGGACACCCCCCGGTGCCGCTCTCGACGGGCACTGTAGACGTGACGCGCGCCACATGCGAGGCCAGGTGACCGATCGGTAACCAAGGTCCCGCACCGGGCCCGGGCGCGGCGCGGGCCCTCACCGGCTCACCCGGCGTGCCGGTCGGGCCCCTCGACGCGGTCGATCAGCCGGGCCTCTCCCTCGTCGACGCCGGTGGCGAGGAAGGCCTCGACGATCTCACCGGCGACCGCTGCGGTGGTCAGGCGCAGCGACAGCCCGACCACGTTGGCGTCGTTCCAGCGGCGAGCACCCCGCGCGGTCTCGGCGTCGGCGCACAGGGCCGCCCTCACGCCGGGCACCTTGGTCGCCGCCATCACGACGCCGGTCCCGGTCCAGCACCACACCACACCGACCTCGGCGCGGCCCGAGGCCACCGCCTCCCCCACCGCCCGCCCGGCGTCGGGCCAGTCGACGCCGTCGGCGACCACCAGGACCTCGTGGCCGCGGGCTTCGAGGTCGAGCCGCAGCGACTCGGTCGCCGGCGTGGTGTCGTCGGTGCCGTAGGCGATGCGCATGGCCGAACCGTACGCGGACCGAGGCCAGGGCGAGGCCTCCTAGATTGTGGCGGTGCCGCGGACCGTCTCGATCGTGCCCCACACCCACTGGGACCGCGAGTGGTACTGGCCCTTCGAACGGTTCCGCATGCGCCTCGTCGACCTGCTCGACGACCTGCTGCCCCGGCTCGAGGCCGACCCCGCGTTCGCCCACTTCATGCTCGACGGGCAGATGGCCGTGGTCGACGACCACCTCGAGATCCGGCCCGAGGCCGAGGCCACGTTGCGGCGCCTGGCCGCCGACGGCCGCCTCGCCATGGGCCCCTGGTACGTGCTCATGGACGAGTTCCTGGTCTCCGGCGAGACGATCGTGCGCGACCTCCAGATGGGCCTGCGCCGGGCCGCCGACTTCGGCGGTGCCATGGAGGTCGGGTACCTCCCCGACATGTTCGGCCACGTCGCCCAGATGCCCCAGATCCTGCGCCGGGCGGGTCTGGACCACGCCGTGGTGTGGCGTGGCGTCCCCGAGGCCGTCGACCGCTCGGGGTTCTGGTGGGAGGCACCCGACGGCTCGACTGTGCGCGCCGAGTACCTCCCCGAGGGCTACGGCAACGGCGCCTCCCTGCCCGACACGGGTGTCGAGCTGGTCGAGATGATCCGCAGGTTCGAGCAGGCCCACGGCGAGATGCTGACCGGCCCGATCCTCTGGATGAACGGCACCGACCACCTGATGCCGCAGCCCCAGCTCGCCCGACTCGTCGCCGAGGCCAACGCCGCCCAGAGCGACTACCGCCTGGTGATCACCGGCCTGGCCGACCACGTCGCGTCCGCTCCGGTCGAGGGCCTCCCCCGCTGGCGGGGCGAGCTGCGCTCCGGGGCTCGGGCCAACCTCCTCATGGGCGTGGCCTCCAACCGGGTCGACGTGAAGCAGGCCGCGGCCAGGGCCGAGCGCACCCTCGAGCGGATGGCCGAACCGCTCTCGGCGTTGTTCCTCCCGCCCGCCCGCTGGCCCCACGCGTTCCTCGACCGGGCCTGGCGCCAGGTGGTGCTCGACGCCGCCCACGACTCGAGCTGCGCCTGCTCGGTCGACGAGGTCGTCGACGCGGTGCTGGCCCGCTACGCCGACGCCACCGACATCGCCGACGGGCTCGTGGAGCGGGCCGTCGACGCCCTCGCCCGCTCGATCGGCGAGGCCGGCCCCACCATCGTGAACCCCTCGGCCCGGGCCCGGGCCGGCCTGGTGGAGCTCGACCTCCCCGGCGCCACCGCACCCGAGGGCACCCAGCAGGTCGCCGTCGGCGGCGGCACCACGGTGATCGACCACCTCAGCCGCCGCGACTGCGTCCAGGTCGTGCAGCGGGCCCTCGACGAGTTCCCGAACATGCACCGGGCCGAGGTGTCCGTCGGTGCCGACGCCACGATGGCCATCACCATCGAGCACGACCCGGCCCGCCGCGACCGCCGCTACGCCGGCTCGCTGAAGGCCGACGTGGTGGCCCTCGCCGATGCCGCCCCGGACGGCCCGGCGCTCGTCACCATCACCGCCCCGCCGAGCCAGCGGGTGCTGGCCCGGGTCGAGGTCCCCGGCCTCGGGTGGGCGAGATGGCGCGCCGTGCCCCTCCCGGCCGACGTCGCTCCTGTCAGCGCGACCCCGACGCCCGACGGAGGAGCGGTCATGGCCAACGGCCTGCTGACGCTCACCGTCGATCCGGAAGACGGCACGTTCGCACTGGCCGACGCGTCGGGGGCCCGCTCCACCACCGGTCTCGGGCGGCTCGTCGACGACGGCGACGCCGGTGACACCTACAACTGGTCGCCACCGGTCCACGAGCCGACGGCGTGCGTCGACCGGCCCGACTCGGTCGCGGTTGGCGTCGTCGAGCACGGCCCGTTGCGCGCACGGGTCGAGGTCCGCACGACCCTCCGGCTCCCCGAGGCCGTGGTCGACGGCCGGCGGGTGGGCGAGGTGACCACCGAGGTCGTGACCGTCCTCACGGTGCACGCCGGCTCCCCCCTCGTCACCGTCACGACCGAGCTCGAGAACCGCAGCCGCGACCACCGCCTGCGGGCCTGGCTCCCCCTCCCCGAGCGAACCACCACCTCCGAGGCCGAGTGCGCCTTCGCCGTCGTCGAGCGAGGCACGGTCGCCGAGGGTGGCCCCACCGAACGGCCCCTGCCCACCTACCCGTCGCGGCGCTTCGTCGGCGCCGGAGGCCTCGTCGTGGTGCACGAGGGCCTGCTCGAGTACGAGCTCGTCGACCTCGACGACGCGGCACCCGCCCCCACGGCCGGCGCCCTCGCCCTGACCCTGCTGCGCTGCACCGGCATGCTCTCCAACGGGCCGATGACGATGCGGCCCCTCCCCGCCGGGCCCGAGGTCGCCACGCCCGGCGCCCAGCTCGAGGGGTGCCACGTGCTGCGCTACGGCGTCGCTCTACGGCCCGACGGGCCCACGCCGCTCGCCCCGATCGCGCTGCGCCTGGTCGACGAGCTCTCGCTCCCGCTGCTCACCACCTGGGCGCCCGGCGGCGGCCACCTCCCCATGGACGGGTCGGCCCTCACGGTCGAGGGCGCCGAGGTCTCGGCCGTGCTGCGTGAGGACGGCGACCTCGTGGTGCGGGCCTTCGAGGCGACCGGCTCACCGGCGACGATGCGGATGCCGGGCCGCACCGGCACCGTGGTCGACCTGCGGGGCGCTCCGATCGCGCCGTTCACCGGCGAGGTCGCGCTCGGCCCGTGGGAGATCGTCACCATCCGGCTCGACGAGCCGGGCTGAGCGCGTCCGCCAGGCCCTTCAGCGACCGCGGCGGCGGGCCCGCTGGCGAGCGGCCCGACGGGCCTTGGCCCGGGCGTCCCGGCCGGCCTGTGCGGCCTTGCTCTCGGTCTCCTCGGCGACGCGGCGCAGGCGCTCGACGACGTCCCGGTCGACCTTGCGGGACGCCTCGGTCGCCCGGGCGATGGCGTCGGCCACCCGCTCGCGGTACTCGTCCTCGAGCACCCGGATGGTGAGGGTCGCCTCCTCCTCGATCCGCCGCAGCTCCGCCTCGGCCTCCTCGTCGGCCTCGGCGGCCTTGCGCTCGGCCTCGAGGCGGAGCTCGGCCATCGCCTTCGCCAGGCCGAGGTCGGTGAGCATGTCGACCTGCACCTCGGGATCGATGTCGGCGGCGAGCACGGCATCGGCCAGGGCGTCGATCTCGCCATCGGTGGGCGAGTCGATGAGGGCCTGCAGGTCCTCGGGGGAGGCGGTGCCGCGAAAGGCGTCGGGCAGCCGCCCGGGCAGGTCGTCGACGTCGAGGTCGAGCTTGTCGACCACCCCCTCGGCCCGCTGGCGCGCCGCGGTGCGCTGCTCGTCCCACCGGTCCTCGAGCACGCGCTGGCGCGCCCCGTAGTCGCGGCGAGCCGACCGGAACGATCCCTCGAGCGGGTCCGAGGCCGACCGCATGCGCCAGAGCGGCACCCGGCCGATGTCCTTGAGGTAGTGGCTCCGGAGGGAGTTGAAGCCGAACTCGGGGCGATCGCGCACGGCGTCGTGGACCTCGGCGGAGACGATGACCGAGCCGGGGTAGGCGACGCTCACGATGCGGCTGGCGACGTTGACCGTGTGGCCGTACACGTCGCCGTCGCGCTCGAGCACCGGGCCCAGGGCCAACCCGACGCGCACGTCGGACAGGGCCTCGTCCTCGCGGTAGCGGCGGGCCAGCTCGAGCGCGGTGCGGCAGCCGGCGACGACGTCGTCGTGCACGAACATGACCTCGTCGCCGATGGTCTTCACGACGCGGCCGCCCTGCTCCCCCACCACGTCGTAGGCGATCGTCTCGAAGCGGCCGACGACCTCGGCGAGGGCGGTCGTGTCGAGCTGCTGGGTCTGGGCCGTGAACCCGACCAGGTCGGCGAAGCCCACGCAGACCGGCGCGCCACCCTCGGTGCCGGACCGCACCATGCGGCGGCGGGCCTCGGCGGCGAGGCGGCGTCGCCACACCAGCTCGAGCACGCCGGGCACGAGCTTGGCGGCTTCGCGGGTGAGCTCGGCGGCGATGACGGGATCGGCGCTGGTCTCCTGGGCGCGCCGCACGTTGGCGTCGATCTGGGCGGCGGCGATGCGGTCGAGCGACGCGCCGATCACGCGGGTCATCTGTCGAGCGACCTCGGGCTCGACCAGGCCGTCGGCCATCAACGCCACGACCTGGGCGAGCATGCGCACGTCGGCGTCGCCGAACACCCGGTCGCCGGGCCGGGGGTCGGGGAAGCCGAGGGCCCGCCAGAAGTCGCGCAGGCGCTCGGCGTCGATGCCGGAGAGCTCCGCGACCTCCTGGAGGTCGTAGCGATGGTCCTCGAAGTCGAGGTACGGCTCGAGGGAGCGGGCGATGGCATCGACAGGGCCCTCGCCCGTCGTGGTCCCGTCGCCGGTGTCGCTCACGAGAACGAGCCTCCACCCTCCGGGGGCTCGGCGTCGAGGACCCGGCCGCTGACCGCACCCGGGCGCAGTTCGACCGCGACCTCGTCGGCGCTCGGCGGGGGCGTCGCCGTGCCATCCCCGTGGTCGTGGTCGTGGTCGTGGTCGTCCGCACCGGCATCCGGGCCCGGCGCGGGCAGACGGCCCGGCGACTCCAGCAGGGCCTCGCCCCGCAGCTCGGTGGTCGACCACGACGGGTCGAGGCCCGGCGCGGTCAGCACGAGCGGGCCCGAGGCCCTCAGCGCCGCCGCCACCGCCGGGTCGGAGTGGGGCTCGAGCTCCCACAGGAGGGCGGGCCGCTCGCCGTGCCAGCGCAGCGCGAACGACAACGTCCCGAACGAGGTCGCCACGCCGTGGGCCTCGATCGACTGCCCGAGCCAGGCGTCGGGCACGGCCGGCAGCATGGCGAGGCCGCCACCGGGCTCGTGCACGGCGAAGCGCCGCAGCAGGTCGAGCACCGCGGCGGTCGAGGCGGAGTGATGGCCCTCGCCCGCGCACCCGCCCCCACTGCGGGGGTGGACCAGCTCGGGCCACGCCCACACCGGGGAGCCCCGCTCGATCAGCCACGCGAGGGGCTCGGCCGCGTCGGCGCGACCGACGGCCAGCCGGGCGGCGCCCACCCAGGCGGTGAGGCGCGGGCTCAGCCCGGCATCGCCGGGGGCGTGCCACACCCCGCCCTTGACCAGCGCCGGCACCGCGGCGACCGCCGCGGCGAGGGCGGCGGTGAGCTCGGCCGGGGCGGGCTCCGGACCGGTGAGGGTGGCGGCCAGCGCGACCGCGGTGGCCACCGTGCCGGCAGCCGACGCCCGTCCGGGCCCGGTGCCGGGAACCGGGTCGGAGGCGAGCGCGGCCACGAGCGCCGCGGTCAGCTCACCGGCGAGGGCCCTGGGGTCGGCGGCGGCGTCGGGCTGACCGGCGGCCTCGAGCGCGAACGCGGCGTCGAGCAGGCCGCGACGGGCCCAGAGGGCGTCGTGGTAGGTCGGCCCCTCGCCCACCGGCACCCACGAGGCGGAGGGACCGGCCGGGAACAAGCCGGCGGTGGCCTCACCCCGACGACCTCGGCGGGCGCCGAGGCGGCGGCGGAGGTGATGGGCGGCCTTGGCCACCGGGCCGATCAGCGCCACGGCGAGGGCGGGGTCGCCGGTGACCCTCACGTGGTGGCCGACGGAGTGGAGCCAGGCGGCGGGAGCGTCGACCCGGGTCGATTCGCCGGCGAACGATCCGTCGAGGCCCTGGCGGTCGGCGAAGCCGAGGATGAGCCGCTCGGCCTCGGTGTGGAGGCCCTGCTGGTCGAGGGCGACGGCGAGCTCGGCGGTGTCGAGGCCGCCCACCACCGCCGGCGGCCACGAGGCGACGTCCTCGCCGGCGGCGTGCGTGAGGGCGAAGCGGCGGGCCGCGGCGAGCGCCTCGTCGAGGCGGGGCTCGGGCAGGTCGAGGCGCGGTGCCCGCCGGGTCTGGACCTCCCAGCCCGAGGCGACACGCTCGGGGTCGGGGGCCAGCCGCGGCTCGACGGGAGCGGCGACGTCGCCCCTGCGCTTCGCCGCCCCGGGACGGGCGGCCACCAGCGGGAGGAGCACCCGCACGGTGGCGGTGTGGGGAAGCGGGAAGAGGAACGCCGCGGACGCGCGGCCACTGCTGCAGCGGGCGCCGGTCTCGGGCCACGTGCTCACCGCGTCGCCGGACATGGTGGGGACGACCGAGTCGACCGCGGCCGAGCCCACGGCCACACGTGACGGCTGCTTCGGCAGGTGCAGCGCCGGCCGGCCGTCGACCGACACCGTGGTGCCGTCGAGGGTGATGGAGGTGATCGGCGAACGGCCGAGCGGGTTGAACGGGCGCAGGGCGAACGCCACGGCGACGGGCACGGGCGAGGCGTTCTCGAGCTCAACCACCACCGCGCCGCCGTCGGGCACCCCTTCGCCGGACGCGACCGCCCAGGCCCGGTGGACCAGCTCGCCGCCGGGGATGCGGGCCACGGTCTCCACCACGGGGCTGTCGTCGACCAGGCGCTGGCGCACGCCAACGGCCCGGGAGGGGAGGTGCCACGTGTCGTCAGCCCCGATCCACCAGTCGAGCGACCAGCCGCCGGGCCACGGTGTGATCGCGCCACGGGGGTCGACGACGGCGCGCTCGGCGCCGCCCACGGTGCCGAGCAGCACCCAGTTGCGATGGGTCGTGCTCTGCGACGCGCCGGGGCCCGGCACCACGTCGGGCGAGGCGGGGTCGGCCTGGCGCTGCCACCACCACGGGAGCAGCTCGTCGTCGGGCACCTCGGTCATCGGTCCGACGCTAGTGGCCTCGCCGGTCAGCCCAATCCGTAGAGCTCGTCCCGGCGGCGCCGGCCGAGCAACCCCCGGTAGGCCTCCGCCGCGGTGACCCGACCGGCGAGCACCTCCGTCACCTGGGTCGCGATCGGGACCTCGACGCCGTGCTCGGCCGCCAGGGCCACGGCGACGGGAGCGGCTGTGACCCCCTCGGCCACGCTGGTCATCTCCGCCAGGACCTCGGCGGCAGGACGGCCCCGGCCCAGTTGCTCGCCCACGTCGCGGTTGCGGCTGAGCGGGCTGGCACAGGTGGCGACGAGGTCGCCGAGCCCGGCCAAGCCGGAGAACGTGAGCGGGTTCCCGCCCATCGCCGAGCCGAGGCGGCCCAGCTCGGCGAGACCCCGCGTGATGACGGCCGCCTTGGTGTTGTCGCCCGTGCCCAGCCCCTCGGCCATGCCGGCGGCGATGGCGACCACGTTCTTGAGGGCGCCGGCGAGCTCGCACCCGATCACGTCGGTGTTCCGGTACACCCGGAACCAGTCGGAGGAGAGCAGCTCCTGGAGGTCGGCGCCGACCGCGTCGTCGGCCGTGGCGAGGACCGACGCGGCGGCGTGGCCCTCGAGGATCTCCCTGGCCAGGTTGGGCCCGGTGAGGGCGGCCACCGGTCGGCCAGGGGCGACCTCGCCGATCACCTGGGTCATCCGCAGGCCGGTGCCCGGCTCGAAGCCCTTGGCCAGGCTCACCAGGGGCACGCCCGGCGCGAGGTCGCCGGCCAGGGCCGAGACGACAGCTCGCATGCCGACGGTCGGCACCGCCACCAGCACGACCTCGGCCCGTCCGACCACGGCGGCGAGGTCGGCCGAGACGACCACCCGTCGGTCGAGGACCGCTCCCGGCAGGCGCGGATTGGTGCGCGCCGTCGCCAGCTCGGCGGCGACCCCGGGGTCGCGGGCCCACAGCGCCACGTCGGTGCGCTCGGCCAGCATGTGGGCGATCGTCGTGCCCCAGCTGCCGGCGCCGACGACGGCGATCGTGCGGCGCTCCCCGGTCATGCCTGCACCCTAGGACCCGTCACGCCGAGGGCCGGAGGGTGCGGCCGACGACGGCCCCTACACTCCAGACGTGTCCGAGCCGGAGGGGATCGTCGCCGTCCTGGTCCCCGTGAAGGCGTTCCGCGACGCCAAGGGCCGGCTGGCCGAGGCGTTGACGCCCGCCGAGCGCGCCGAGCTGTCCCGCACGATGGCCGCGGCCGTGGTCCGCGCCGCCTCCCCGCTTCCCGTGTGGATCGTCTGCGACGACGACGACGTCGCCGCCTGGGCGGCCGAGGTCGGGGCGTCGGTGCTCTGGAAGCCGGGCCGGGGCCTCAACGGCGCCGTCAACGAGGGCGTCGCCGACCTGGCGGGCCTGGGCGTCACGACGGTGATCGTCGCCCACGCCGACCTGCCCCACGCCCAGGCGCTCGCCCACGTCGGTGAGGGCGAGGGCATCACCCTGGTGCCCGACCGCCACGACGACGGCACCAACGTGGCGGCGGTGCCCGCCCGCAGCGGCTTCGTGTTCGCCTACGGGCCCGGTTCGTTCGAGCGCCACCAAGCGGAGGCGGCCCGCCTCGGCCTGCCGCTCCGGGTGGTCCGCGAGCCCCGCCTGGCCTGGGACGTCGACCGGCCCGACGACCTCGTCGCCCCTGACTGGGACGCCTGCCCGTCCTGATCGGTGCCACCGCGGGCGGGCGGCGGCGCCCGGCGCGCGATGCTTCGAGGCGATGACCACCCCGACCCCCCTGCCCGGCGCGTCCGGCCCGACGCCGTCGCCGCTGCCTGTCGGCGACCTCCCGACCGGGCCCATGGCGTCGCGGGACCTGCCCGTGCCCGCCGTCGCCCTGGCCATCGTCGCCCATCCCGACGACGCCGAGTTCCACTGCGGCGCCACGCTGGCGAAGTGGGCCGCCCATGGCTGTCGCATCAACCACCTCGTGCTCACCGACGGCTCGAAGGGCACGTGGGACCCGGAGGCCGACACCGAGGCCCTCATCGAGCAGCGGCGCCAGGAGCAGATGGAGGCCGCGGCCCGCCTCGGCTCCCAGGGCAAGGTCGTGATGCTCGACCACGTCGACGGCGAGCTGCAGCCCACCCTCCACGTGCGCGACCAGGTCGCCTACTGGATCCGGGCGATCCGGCCCGAGGTGATCCTCGCCCACGACCCCTGGAAGCGGTACCGCCTCCACCCCGACCACCGCAACGCCGGGTGGCTCGCCCTCGACGGCCTGGTCGCCGCCCGCGACCCCCACTTCTTCCCGCACCACGACGTCGAGTTCCACCGACCCGACGCGGTGCTGCTGTTCGAGGCCGAGGAGCCCGACCACGTCGAGGACGTGACCGGCTTCGTCGACACCAAGATCCACGCGCTCATGGCCCACAGGAGCCAGTTCGTCACCACCCACGGCATCCCCGACGACGACGACGGCACCGCGGCCGAGCTGTTCGGTCGCAAGGTGCGGGGCCACGCCACCAGGCTCGGCGTTCGCACCGACGTGCCCGCCGGTGAGGTGTTCAAGGCCCTCACCGACCTCTAGCGCCGTGCCCACCCCCGCCCGGCGAGGGCGCGCCGAGGTCGCCGGCGACGCGCTCGTGGCCGGGGTCGACGGCTGCCGGTCGGGCTGGGTCGTGGCCACCACGACGGTCACGGGCCCGGGGCCGCTGCTGTCGATCGAGGTGGTCGCCCACATCGGCGAGGTCTTCGAGCGCGTGCGCGCCGGCGAGCTCGCCGCGGTGGGTCTCGACATGCCGATCGGCCTGCCCGACGCCGGGGCCCGGGCGTCCGATGCCCTGTTGCGGGCCCGGCTCGGCCCGAGGCGCTCGTCGGTCTTCGCCACGCCCCCACGACCACTGCTGGGCTGCGCCGACCACGCGGAGGCCGTCGCCCTCGGCCGGGCGCTCGACGGCCGGGGCATCTCGATCCAGGCCTTCAACCTCCTGCCGAAGATCGCCGAGGTCGACGCCGCCATCGATCTCGCGCTCACCGAGGCGGTCGTGGAGGCCCACCCCGAGTCGGCGTTCGCGGAGCTCGCGGGCGCGCCCCTGCTCACCACCAAGCGCACCGCGGAGGGCCGTGCCGAGCGCCTCGCGCTGCTGGCCCAGCCGTTCCCCGGCGGTGCCGCGCTGCTCACCGCACGGGCACCCGGCGCGGCCGCCGACGATGTCCTCGACGCCGCGGCGGCGGCGTGGTCGGCGCGCCGGTGGGCATCGGGCACGGCCCTCGTGCTGGGCGACGGCTCCCTCGATTCGCGGGGCCTCCCCATGCGCGTCGCGGTCTGAGGACGGCGCCCCGCCGAACGGTCCGTGAACGGGGGATGACAAGTCCGGCGGCATCCACCCCCTGCGGGTGCGCCGGGTGTTGGATGGCTCTCGCATGCCGCACCCTGCACCCGAGCCCGACCCGGTGCCGCTCCACGGAGCCGCCCCGTCAGCGTTCGTTCGACCTCGCGTCGGCCGGTCCTGAGCCGTGGTCTTCCTCGAGGTGCCCGACCTCGTGGGAGACCCGTGACCATCACGCCTGCTGTGCCGACGCGCCCGTTCGACCCCTCCGCCCCGTCGCCCTCGGTGACACCCGGCGGCACGGTCGTGGAGACGAGGGTGTACGTCCTCGACACCTCGGTGCTGTTGGCGGACCCGAAGGCGATGGTGCGCTTCGACGAGCACGCCGTGGTGCTGCCGGTCGTGGTGCTGCTCGAGCTCGAGTCGAAGCGCAACGACCCCGAGCTCGGCTGGACCGCCCGCCAGGCGCTGCGCCAGCTCGAGCACTACCGGGTGCAGCACGGCAACCTCATGACCCCGTTCCCGGTGAACGAGGCCGGAGGCACCCTGCGGGTCGAGATCAACCACCAGGACCTCGGGGCGCTGCCCGCCTCGCTCGCCGGCGACACCAACGACCACCGCATCCTCGCCGTCGCCCGGAACCTGGCCAACGAGGGCAAGCACGTCACCGTCGTCACCAAGGACCTGCCGCTGCGCCTCAAGGCCTCGATCGTCGGGCTGCCCGCCGAGGAGTACCGCAACGAGCTCGCCCGTGACACGAGCTGGACCGGCCTGGTCGAGCTCGAGGTCGACAGCACCACCATCGACGACCTGTTCGACCTCGGCTCCATCGACGACGACCGGGCCCGCGACCTGCCGTGCCACACCGGCGTGGTGCTCCACGCCGGTTCGCAGTCCGCGCTCGCCCGGGTCCACCCCGACAAGGCGCTGCACCTGGTGCGGCGTGACGGCCACCTCTTCGACGTGCGAGGCCGCTCGGCCGAGCAGCGCATCGCCATCGACCTGCTGGCCGACCCCACCATCGGCATCGTGTCGCTCGGCGGCCCGGCCGGCACCGGCAAGAGCGTGCTGGCCCTCGCCGCCGGCCTCGAGTCGGTGCTCGAGCAGCGCACGCACAAGCGGGTCCTGGTCTTCCGCCCGCTCTACGCCGTGGGCGGCCAGGACCTCGGCTACCTGCCCGGCTCCGAGCTCGAGAAGATGAACCCGTGGACCGCCGCGGTGCTCGACGGGCTCGAGTCGATCACCGGACCCGAGGTCATCGACGAGGTCATGGCGCGGGGCCTGCTCGAGGTGCTGCCCCTCACCCACATCCGGGGCCGCAGCCTCAACGACAGCTTCGTGATCGTCGACGAGGCCCAGAACCTCGAGCGCCCGGTGCTGCTCACCGCCCTCAGCCGCCTCGGCATGGGCAGCCGGGTCGTGCTCACCCACGACGTCGCCCAGCGCGACAACCTCCGGGTGGGCCGCCACGACGGCGTGGTGTCGGTGATCGAGGCCCTCAAGGGCCACCCGATCTTCGGCCACGTCACCCTCACCCGCTCCGAGCGCAGCGAGATCGCGGCGGTGGTCACCGACCTGCTCGACGGCCCCCTCCAGGGCTGACCCCGCACCGCACGGTGGCTCACCTCGTGGCGGATCCCGCCCCGTCGTGAGCCACCTTCGGGGTGGGCGGCCTAGAGGCGGTCGAGGATGGGCAGCGCCGAGAGCTCCTCGGCGGCCTCGAGCACCCGGGCGGCGACCTCGGGCAGCTGGTCCGCGCCGAGGCGACTGGTCGGGCCCTGCACGCCGACCGCGGCGCGGGCGATGCCGTCGCGGCCCATCACCGGGGCGGCCACGCCGATGACACCCTCGAAGCGGCCCTGGTCGTTGAGGGCGTAGCCCCGCTCGCGGATCGTGGCCAGCTCGGCGAGGAGGGTGTCGCGGTCGATCACGGTCTGGTCGGTGTACCGGGCCAGGTCCATGCCGGCGGGCACCGCCCGGGCGAGGTCACGGGTGGAGTGGGCCAGCACCGCCTTGCCCATGGCCGAGGCGTGCAGCCCGATGCGACCGCCCTGCTCGTGGTCGAACCGCAGGCGCTGGGCCGACGACGCCACCAGCACCACGACGATCTCGTCGCCCTGGCGGGTGCCGAGCGAGGCCGACTCTCCCGTGGCCTCGGCCAGGCGCTCGAGCGTCGGCCGGGCCCCCTCGAGGCCGAGCTGCGACGCCGCCTGCTGGCCGAGCAGCACCAGGGTGCGCCCGAGGCGGTACCGGTCGCTGCGGCGGTCCTGGTCCATGAAGCCGTCGCCGCACAGGGCCCGCACGATGCGGTGGGCGGTGCTCACCCGCAGGCCGGTGCGGGCCGCGATCTCGGAGATCCCCAGATCGTCGTCGTCCTCGTGGAAGCACCGCAGGATCGCCATGGCGCGCTCGACGGCCTGGGCGCCCGTGCGTGTGCGGTCGCCACCTTCCTCGGGTGCCTCGGTCGGGTCAGGGGCCATGGCCGCAGTCTCTCAGACCGGGCACTCGTGGTGGGGCGCCACGCCGGGCCGCTGTCGTCGGGGGTGCGTACGGTGGGTCCCATGACGAGCCCGGGCACCGCCGCCGCACCCCGGTGGCACGACGCGCCCCCCGGCCTGCGCGGCGTCCGCCTGCGCCGCTTCGGCCCGCTCGCCCCGGCCGGCCCCTACGCGGTGGTCGACGTCGAGACCACCGGCCTCGATCCGGCACTCGACCGCATCGTCGAGGTGGCGGTGGTCCGCTGCGACCCCTCGGGCCGACCGGTGTCGGAGTGGTCCACCCTCGTGCACCCCGACCGCGACCCCGGCCCGACCGCCGTGCACGGCATCACCGACGACGACCTCGCCACCGCACCCCGGTTCGACGACATCGCCGAGCGGTTGGCCCTCGAGCTCGAGGGGGCGGTGGTGACCGCCCACAACCTGGCGTTCGACGCGTCGTTCCTCGCCGCCGAGTGGGGGCGCGCCGGCGTCGAGCGCCCGGAGGCCCCGGGGCTCTGCACCCTCACCCTCGCCCGCGACCTGCACCCCGGCCGGGCCGAGGGCTACTCCCTCGCGGCCTGCTCGGCGGCGGCCGGCATCGCGCAACCCGAGGCCCACCGGGCCCTGGCCGACGCCCGGGTCACCGCCCAGCTGCTCGGCGCCCTGCTCGGCGCCGTGCCCACCGGCCGGCGCCCCTGGCCCCGCCGCCGCCTGCGCTCCGCCTGACGGCCGGGCCGTCACGCTTCCTGCGGGCCCGACCCGCGCTGTCACACCCCCCTGGCACCATCTCCCCCACGGGACTCGCGATCCTCCCGGGTGCACCGCACCGCCCGATCGCCGGCCGAACGAGCCTGGCGAAAGGCGTTGTCCCGTGTCACTGCACCCCGTCCCGCTGCACCCGTCCACCACCCGATCCCCGACCGAGGCCGCGTCGGTCCCGAGCGATGCCGACGAGCGCCTCGAGGGCATCGCCCGGGCCCTCCACCACGCGGCCGCCGACGATCCCGGACCCACCGACCTGGTGGGCGTGGTCGACCTCGCCTCCCTCGGCGTCGCACCCGAGCCCGGAGGCCGACCCGACCAGATCGTGCTCGCCGCCCTCGACGACCCCGACCCGGTGGCCCTCCTGCTCGGCCGCACCGCGCCGGCCGAGTTCTGGGCGGTCGGCATGGTCACCGGCGCCCGGTCACGGTCCCTCGACGGGCCGGCCCGCGACGACGGGGCGACCTTCGTGCACCTGGTCGACCGACGAGGTTGCTCCGTCGGGGTGCTCACCGGCCCCGGCGCACGGACACAGGTCGACGGCCCCGACCTCGAGCCGGTCAGGGGTCGGGGCGCCGACGCCTGTCGGCGGATGCTGGGCCTCCCCACCGCCCCGCCACCTCCCGACATGACCGCCCACGTGGTCGACCTCTGGCTCGCCCGCACCACCCGGGCCGCGCTCGAGCAGCCAGGCCTCGACTGGCCCTCGGTGGCGCGCCACAACCCGGCCCACGAGCTCGCTCCCGGCACCGCGATCCCCACCCCGGCCGCGATCGCCCGCCACACCGTGGCCTTCGGCGAGCAGCTCGACTGGGAGCGCTACCGCCAGCGGTGCGTCGAGGCGGGCAGCACCCCCTTCGGCGAGCTCGAAGGCTCGGTGGCCGCGTGGATGGACGCCGGCATGTTCGCCCGGTGGCTGCTGGGCGAGTCCGTGCCGTGGGCCGCCCACCTCGACCTGCTCGAGGGGCTCCTGTCCCCTGGTGCCGCCGACCGCCTGCGGGCAGCTGTGGCCCTCTGCCCGGCTCCGCCGTGGCCCCCGACGAGATGACGTCGCGGTGACGTCCGGGCCAACCGGGGTTTACCGTCCGGTAACAAACGGATATCCCCACGGGATAACCTTCGTCGGCCTCGCTACCACACCACTTCCCGACCCTCGTCGAGGCCTGGAGGTCCCACCCCGATGCGCTCCACCCCCGCCCGCCTGGGCATGGCCGCACTCGCGGTCGCCACCTTGTTCATCGCCGCCTGTGGCTCGAGCAGCAGCAGCAGCTCCAGCGACACCACCTCGGCCACCAAGGCGACCAAGATCACCGTCTGCTCGGACATGCCGTACAAGCCGTTCGAGTTCGACGACAACGGCACCACCACCGGCTTCGACTACGAGGTCGTGTCGGCCATGGCCGCCACGTTCGACGCGTCGGTCACGTTCCGCACCACGCCGTTCGACACCATCATCCCGTCGCTCGCCGCGGGCGACTGCCAGATGATCGCCTCGGCGATGACCATCACCGACGAGCGGGCCGAGAAGGTCAGCTTCACCGACCCGTACTTCGACGCCGATCAGTCGCTGCTGATCCTCGAGAAGAACGCCGACAAGTACAAGACCCTCGACGACCTGGCCGGCAAGACGATCGGCGTGCAGTCCGGCACCTCGGGCGCCGACTACGCCGAGGCCAACAAGCCGGCCGGCGCCACCATCAAGGAGTTCCAGACCGGCGACGAGATGTTCCCGGCCCTGATCTCCGGCGACATCGACGCCGCCCTGCAGGACTACCCGGTGAACGCCTACCGGGCGACCCAGGACGACCAGTTCAAGGTCACCGAGACGTTCCCCACCGGTGAGCAGTACGGCTTCGCCACCACCAAGGAGAACACCGAGCTGCTCGCGCAGCTCAACACCGCCCTGGCTGCGATCAAGGCTGACGGCACCTACCAGACCATCTACGAGAAGTGGTTCGGCACCAACAGCTGATCGACCCGACCGACGTGGGTGCAGCACCGGTGGAGGCCGCGACGTAACGTCCGGCCCCACCGGTGCCACACCGGTCGACCCACCCGGCCCGGGAACGAACGATGAACCGACGAACCAAAGCACGCACCGTGCGCTACGCCATCTACGGCGGCACGCTCCTGCTGATCCTGGTCGTCATCCTGAAGGCCGACTGGGGCAAGCTCCAGAACGCCTTCTTCGACCCGGAGATCTTCTTCGACCAGTTCCCGAGGATCATCACCCAGGCCGCCCGCAACACCCTGATCTTCACCTTCTTCGGCTTCAGCGGCGGCCTCGCCCTCGGCCTGCTCCTGGCCCTGATGCGGCTCTCGAGCGTCAAGCCCTACCGGTGGTTCGCCGCCACCTACATCGAGATCTTCCGGGGCCTCCCCGCCCTGATCACGATCATCCTGATCGGCTTCGTGCTCCCGATCGCCCTCGGCGTCCGGCTGCCCGGCACCTACACCGCCGGCTCGGTGGCCCTCGCCATCGTCACCGGCGCCTACCTGGCCGAGACCATCCGGGCCGGCATCGAGGCGGTGCCGAAGGGCCAGATGGAGGCCGCCCGCTCGCTGGGCATGGGCTACGCCCAGTCGATGGCCTCGATCATCATCCCCCAGGCCTTCCGCATCATCCTGCCGGCGCTGACCAACGAGCTGGTGATCCTGCTGAAGGACACCTCGCTGCTCTTCGTGCTGGGCACCACCGGGGCCACCATCGAGCTCACCAAGTACGCCCGCGACTCCGTCGGCGACACGTTCAACGGCACCCCGCTCGTGGCCGCGGCGCTCGTGTACCTGGCCATCACCCTCCCGCTCACCCGGGCGGCCGCCTATCTCGAGCGCAAGGGCAAGAAGTCGAGGTGACACCGTGACCGAGCACGAACACCATCACCACCCGCACCTACCGCACCACCACGACTTCGACGAGCACGAGACCGTGCCCGTGCGGGTGCCCGCCATCGCGCTGGTCGCCCTCGAGAAGCGCTTCGGCGACAACGAGGTGCTCAAGGGCATCGACCTCGAGATCGCCCCCGGCGAGGTCGTGTGCGTCATCGGCCCGTCCGGGTCGGGCAAGTCCACCCTCCTGCGGTGCGTGAACCGCCTCGAGGAGCCCACCGGCGGCACGGTGCTGATCGAGGGCATCGACATCACCGACCCCCACACCGACCTCGACGTCGTGCGCACCCGCATCGGCATGGTGTTCCAGTCGTTCAACCTGTTCGGGCACCTCAGCGTCTGCGACAACCTCTGCATCGCCCAGCGGAAGGTGCTGAAGCGCTCGAAGGCCGACGCCCACGCCAAGGCCGTCGAGGTGCTGGCCCGCGTCGGTTTGTCCGAGAAGATCGACGAGTACCCCGCCCGGCTCTCGGGTGGTCAGCAGCAGCGGGTCGCCATCGCCCGGGCCCTCGCCATGGACCCCGACATGATGCTGTTCGACGAGGCCACCTCGGCCCTCGACCCCGAGCTCGTCGGCGAGGTGCTGGCCGTGATGCGCTCCCTCGCCGAGGACGGCATGACGATGATGGTCGTCACCCACGAGATGCACTTCGCCCGTCGCGTCGCCGACAGGGTCGTGTTCATGGACGGCGGCGTGGTCGTCGAGCAGGGCCCGCCCGACGACGTGCTCGGGAACCCGAAGCACGAGCGCACCCAGCGCTTCCTGCGCCAGGTCAACGAGCGGTAGTCCCGCCCACCACGAACCGGCCCCGCCCACCAGGTGACCGGGGTGGCGAGGGTAGGGCTCCGGTCGCGGCGGCGCCGCTCCCGCGTGGCAGGCTTCGCCCATGACGCTCGTGCTCGAGATCGGATGGACGGAGGCGGCCGCCGAGGTCGTCGTCGTCGACACCGCCGCCCGCAGCAAGGTCGGCGAGGGCCGCGCCGCCAACCCGGCGCCCGTCGAGGGGCTGGTCGACGCCACCGCGTGGTGGGCGGCGGTCGTGCAGGCCACGCACCACGCCGTCGAGGGCCTGACCGCCCTCGGGCTGCCGGCCGACGACCTGCGATCGGTGCTGGTCGCCCCCGGCCTCCCGACCGGCGGGCTCGTCGCCCTCGGCGCCGACGCCGCTCCGGTGCACGCCGCGGCCGTGGGCAGCCACACCGCCTCGGGTGCCGATGCCGACTGGCTCGTCGGCCACCTCGATGGCGGGGCCGAGGCCTGGCTGGCCGCCACCGAGGTGCTGCCCACCGCCGGCTCGACCGTGGCCCTCCTCTCGTGGCTCCACCGCTGCGCCCCGGACGCCTGGTCGGCGGCCACCCGCTTCACCCTGCCGGCGGGCTACCTGCTCGAGTGCCTCGGCGGCGACGCCAGCGTGAGCAGCATCGACGCGGTCGGCACCGCGGTGCTCGACCTCCACACCGCCGAGACGTGGCGCACCGACCTCCTCGCCGTCGTCGACGGCGACCGCGACTGGACGGCCGCGCTGCCCCGGGTCGTCCCGACCGCCGCCTCCGTCGGCGCGCTCTCGCCGGCCGCCGCCTCCGAGCTCGGCATCCCCGCCGGCCTCCCGTTGCACGTCGGGCGGGCCGGCCTCGGCTGAGCGGTGACGGCCGGCGACCACGGAAGGGCCGTTCGACCCGGCGGCGTCGTCCCGGCGGTCGCCACCCGACGGCTACCCTGCCGCCATCGGGAGGATCCCGGTGGGCCACCGGATGTTCCCGGCGGGCACCTACCGTCGGCGCCGGCGGGCCACCCGTCCCGTCGGTCGACACAGGAGCATGCATGAGCGAGGTCGTGTTCGACGGGGTCACGAAGCGCTTCGGCGAGGTGACCGCGGTCGACCAGCTCACCCTGTCGGTGCAGGACGGCGAGTTCATGGTGCTGCTCGGCCCGTCGGGCTGCGGCAAGACCACCGCCCTGCGCATGATCGCCGGCCTCGAGACCGTCACCGACGGCGAGCTGCGCATCGGCGACCGGGTCGTGAACGACGTCGAGGCCAAGGACCGCGACATCGCCATGGTGTTCCAGAGCTACGCGCTCTACCCGCACATGACCGTCGCCAAGAACATCGAGTCACCCCTCGTCGCCCGCAAGTTCGCGGTCGACGGCGGCGCTCCCCGCAAGCTCACCGCCGACGAGCGGTCCGAGCGGGTGCAGCAGGCCGCCACGTCGCTCGGGCTCACCGAGCTCCTCGGTCGCAAGCCCGCCGCCCTCTCCGGTGGCCAGCGTCAGCGAGTGGCCCTCGCCCGGGCCATGGTCGCCCGCCCCGCCGCCTTCCTGATGGACGAGCCGCTCTCCAACCTCGACGCCAAGCTCCGGGCCCAGACCCGCATCGAGCTGGTCGAGCTCCACCAGCGCCTGGCCACCACGTTCGTCTACGTCACCCACGACCAGGTCGAGGCCATGACCATGGCCGACCGCATCGCGGTGATGAGCGAGGGCCGCCTCCTGCAGGTGGGCCCGCCCCAGGCCGTCTACGACCGCCCCCACAACCTCTTCGTGGCCCGCTTCATCGGGTCACCGCCCATGAACACCGTGCCGGGCACGGTCGTGCGCACCGGCGCCGGCACCGCGGTGCAGTTCGGCGGCCAGACCATCGACATCGAGCCGGTCACCGCCGAGCCCCTGGCCGAGGGCACCTCGGTGGTCGTCGGGGTTCGGCCCGAGCACCTGAGCGTCGACCCCGCCGGTCAGGTCACCGCCGAGGTGCGCGCCGTCGAGTGGCTCGGCCACGAGCGCCTCGTGATCTGCGACCTCGCCGGCCACCAGATCACGATCCGCCAGTCGAGCGGAGCCGAGGCCGTGGCCTCCGGCGACGTGCTCACCCTGGCCGCCGACCCCGACCACGTGCACCTCTTCGACCCGGACACGACGGAGCGCCTCAATTGAGCCGCCGCCTGAGGGAGTCGCTGCTCGGCCTGGCCCTGCTGGTGCCCTCGGCGATCATCTTCGTCTGGTTCTTCTTCTACCCGCTGTACCGGCTGTTCGTGATGGGCCTCTACCAGCCCAACCGCACGGGCACCGCCGAGCGCTACGTCGGCTGGGGCCAGTACTCCGACGTGCTCACCGGGCACCAGTTCACCGAGGGCGTGAAGATCACCTTCACCTACGTCCTCTACACCGTGCCCCTGGGGCTGGTGCTCGGCGTGCTGCTGGCGGTGGCCGCCAACCGGCGCCTCAAGGGCATCAAGGTCTTCCAGTTCATCTTCTCGTCGACCATCGCCACCTCGGTCGCGGTGGCGTCGGTGATCTTCTTCGTGCTGCTGAACCCGCAGGTCGGCTACTTCTCCGACATCTCGTTCTTCAGCCTGGCCAACACCGACAGCGCCCTGCGCGGGGTGGCCCTGTCGTCGGTGTGGCAGAACCTCGGCCTCACGTTCGTCATCGTCCTGGCCGGGCTGCAGGCCGTGCCCGACGAGGTGCAGGAGGCCGCCACCCTCGACGGCTACGGCCCGGTACGGCGCTTCTTCAAGGTCACCCTTCCGCTCATCAGCCCCACCCTGATGTTCCTCGCCGTGGTGCTGGTGATCTTCGCCCTTCAGGCGTTCGCCCAGGCCGACATCCTCACCCAGGGCGGGCCCCTCGGCTCCACCGAGACCCTCGTCTGGAAGATCTTCAACAGCCAGCAGCCGGTCGACCAGGGCGTCGGCGCCGTGCTCGCCATCGGCCTGTTCGGCATCACCCTCGTGGTGAGCCTCGTGCAGTTCCTGATCCTCGATCGGCGGGTGCACTATGGTAACTGACCTGAACCAGCCCCGCTGGAAGAAGGTGGCCTGGTACGCCGGGCTCACCGCGCTCGGCGTGATGGTGCTGTTCCCGATCTACATGACCTTCGTGCGGGCGATCTCCCAGCCCCGCGCCTACGTCATCGCCGGGCAGCCCCCGTGGCCGGTGCACATCGAGTGGGACGTCTTCTCCCGTGCCTTCACCGACGGCGACCTCGGCCGGAAGTTCCTCGTCAGCGCGGTGGTCACCGTGCTCATCGTGGCCGGTCAGCTCGTCACGGCCACCCTCGCGGCCTACGCGTTCACGTTCCTCCAGTTCCCGTTCCGGCGGGTCCTGTTCTTCGTGTTCATGGCCACCCTGATGCTGCCCATCGAGGTCACCCTGATCCCGAACGTGCAGACCATCCGGTCGCTCGGCTGGCTCAACTCCTACCCGGCGCTCGTCGGCCCGTTCCTGGCCACCGCCTTCGGCACGTTCCTGCTGCGCCAGGGGTTCCGCGGCATCCCCCGTGACCTGCTCGACGCCTCCCAGCTCGACGGCTACGGCCACCTCGCCTTCCTCCGCCGCGTCGCCATCCCCGTCACCCGGCCGGTGGTGGCCTCGTTCGGGGTCATCTCGTTCCTCGCCGCCTGGAACCAGTACACCTGGCCCCGGGCCGTGGTCACCGAGGGCCGCTGGGAGACCATCCAGATCGGCCTGCGCAACGTCGCCACCCAGAGCGCCGACCAGAACAACGTGGGCTTCGCCGCCGCCCTGATCGCCGCGCTTCCCATCGTCCTGCTCCTCGTCTTCCTTCA
This sequence comes from Acidimicrobiales bacterium, assembly GCA_965279255.1. Taxonomy (GTDB): domain Bacteria; phylum Actinomycetota; class Acidimicrobiia; order Acidimicrobiales; family Acidimicrobilacustridaceae; genus CAMFLJ01. The sequence goes on along the minus strand of OZ257146.1, from coordinate 666,529 downwards.
GCGCCAGCTCGTCCGCGGCCTCACCACCGGCGCCGTCAAGGGCTGAGCCCGAAAAGCCGAACACTCCCCTGATCCGCACTCCCCTGGAGGCTCTGATGCACCGATCCCGCCGCTGGCTGGTCGCCCCCGCCCTGTCCATCGCCCTCGTGGCCGCCGCCTGCAGCGGCGGCTCGTCGGGCGCCAAGGACACCGACACCACCGCCGACCTGCCCTCGTGCCCGGTCGGCGCCCTCGCGGACGCCACCGGCACGACCGACATCGTGCTCTGGTACCAGCTCAACGGGAAGGCCGCCGACACCCTCGAGGCCATGGTCGACGAGTACAACGCGTCGCAGACCAAGGTGAAGGTCCGGGCCGAGCTCCAGGGCACGTCCTACGAGGAGCTCCTGCGCAAGTACGAGCAGGCGATCCCCACCAACGCCCTGCCCAACATCATCGTGGCCGAGGACACCGCCACCCAGTTCCTCATCGACTCCGGCACGGTGATCCCGGCCCAGTCGTGCTTCGACGCCGACGGCCTGTCGACCTCGGTGTTCAACGAGGCGGCGGTCAACCACTTCACGACCAAGGGCGCCTTCTGGCCCGGCACCGTGAGCATCTCCGACCTGCTCACCTACTACAACAAGAACCACTTCATCCGGGCCGGCCTCGACCCGAACGTGGCCCCCAAGACCCTCGCCGACGTGCGGGCGATGGCCGAGAAGATCAAGGCCGCCAACGTCACCACCGACAACGCCCCGCCCGTCGTGCTGCGGATGGACTCGTGGCTGGTCGAGACCCAGCTGACCGGCTCCAAGCAGCCCCTGGTCAACAACGAGAACGGCTTCGGCAGCGGCCAGACCACCGAGGCCCTGTTCGACACCGACCAGACCACCCAGCTCTTCGAGTGGATCGAGGGCATGAAGCGCGACGGCCTGCTCACCGCGACCCAGGCCACCGACGGCAACCTCGACCACTACCTGGCGCTGGCGGCCCAGAAGGGCTCCATCAGCATGGAGACCTCCACCGCGGCCACCACCATCGAGAGCTTCCTCGGCGGCAACCAGAACATCGTCGGTGCCGGTGACACGAGCAACGTCGACACCTCGGCCCTCGACATCGGTGCCGCCCCCGTCTTCGGCGTCGACGCCGCCGGCAAGGCCCAGATCGGCGGCAACGGCTTCTGGATCACCTCCCCCGGCACCGACGTGCAGAAGTCGGCCGCATGGGACTTCCTCAAGTGGTGGAACCAGGAGCCCCAGCAGGTGCAGTGGCACGTCGAGGGCTCCTACCTGCCCTTCCTGACCGCCGCCGCCTCGAACCCCGCCGTGCAGACCTTCTGGGACACGACCCTCTCGGGCAGCTTCCTGAAGATCGCCTACGACGAGCTCACCCAGAACATCGACCCGAACTTCACCGGCGCCCTCATCGGCCCCTACGACAAGTTCCGGGTCTCCATGCGCAACGCCCTCGCCACCGTGGCCTTCCAGAACGGTGACCCCGCGACGGCGATCGCCACCGCCAAGGACGAGACCGACGCGGCGCTGACGCAGTACAACGACACCAACTTCTAGGCGAGGCGCCGGACCGCCGGCCCCTCCCGCCCTGACCCCCGTTCTGGTGGAGGTCTGCCCCCCGATCTCGGGGGTGCACCTCCACCAGAACCGCGTCTGGGCCCGGCACGCCGGGTGGCCGCGAGGGTGACCTCGGGCGGCGAAGGGGCACCGGTAGGATCGCAGGTCGTGCCCGCCCCGCAGCTCCCCCCTCCCGCCGACCCGACCCGCATGGGCCGTCGGCGCTTCCTCGCCATCGGCGGCGCGGGGCTCGTGGGCGTGGCCGTGCTCGGCACCGCCTGCTCGGGCGGCTCGTCGAGCGAGGGCGGCGGCTCCGTCAAGGTCACCGAGCCCGAGCGCATCGATCCGCCGTCGATCGAGGGCGCCGAGGCCCCGCCCCCCTCCGACTACGTGTTCGACACCGTCATCACCGGCGGCCGGGTCATGGACCCCGCGTCGGGGTACGACGAGGTCGCCAACGTCGGCATCATCGGCGAGCGCATCGCCCTCATCAGCACCGACCCGCTCACCGGCAAGGCCACCGTCGACGCCACCGGAAAGGTCGTGGCACCGGGCTTCATCGACGTGCTCTCCTACGAGCCGAACTCCTACGGGGTCTGGTACAAGCTCGGCGACGGCGTCACCACCAACCTCGGCATGCACGGGATCAAGACCCCGGTCGACGCCAGCCAGTTCTTCTCGTCGTACACGGGTGCCAACACGCCACCCCTGCACTACGGCGGCGCCTTCTCCGACCAGTGGTACCGCGACTCCGTCGGCATCAAGAGCACGGCCAGCGCCTCGCAGATCTCCAGGCTCGAGGACGACCTCAACGCCCAGCTCGACGAAGGCTTCATCGGCCTCGCCGTCGACCCCGAGTACGCCCCGTACATCACCTACGACGAGTACGCCGGGCTCGGTGCCGCCGCCCAGCGCGCCGGGGTGCCGCTCTTCACCCACATCCGGTACTCGTCGCCGACGCCGGGGGCATCGTCGCTCGACGCCATCGACGAGGTCCTGAAGGTGGCGCGCGAGACCGGCGTCAGCCTGCACGTCGACCACATCCCCTCGATGGCCACCCACGTGATGCCCGAGGCCATCGCCAAGATGGAAGCCGCCCGGGCCGAGGGGCTCGACGTCACCGGGTGCTTCTACCCGTACACGTTCTGGGGCACCTACCTGGCGTCGGCCCGCTTCAACGGCGACTGGCAGGGCCGGTTCCGCATCTCCTACGACGACCTCCAGCTGGCCGGCTCGTCCGAGCGGCTCACCGAGGCCAGCTTCAAGAAGTACAAGGCGCAGAACAAGCTCGTCGTCGCTTACGCCATCCCCCAAGAGGACGTCGACGCCGCCGTCAAGGCCCCGTGGACGATGATCGGCTCCGACGCCATCCCCGAGTCGTCGAACAACAACCACCCTCGTGGCGCCGGCTGCTTCGCCCGGCTGCTCGGCCCCTACGCCCGCGACATGGGCACGCTGCCGCTGATGGACGCGCTCGCCAAGTGCACGATCATCCCGGCCAAGCGGGTCGAGAACCGGGTGCCGATGATGGCGAAGAAGGGCCGTATGCAGATGGGCGCCGACGCCGACATCACGGTGTTCGACCCCGCCACCGTGGCCGACACCTCCACCGTCGAGAAGCCGGCTCAGTACTCCGCCGGCATCGACACCGTGCTGGTGATGGGCAAGGTCGCCAAGGACGCCGCCGGCGTGAAGAAGGACGTGCGCAACGGCCGAGCGATCACCGGCGAGCCGGCCTGACGCAGTTCCCCGGCGCGGCTTCGGGCCCGCCGATAGCGTGCGCGCTGTGAGCCACGACACCGACCTCGCCCGCCTCGACGCCATCGGCCAGGCCGAGCTCGTCCGCACCGGACAGGCGTCGCCCTCCGAGCTCGTCGACGCCGCCATCGCCCGGATCGAGGCGGTCAACCCGCAGCTGAACGCCGTGATCCACGAGCGCTTCGAGCAGGCCCGGGCCGAGGCCGCCGGTGAGCTGCCCGACGGACCGTTCCGCGGCGTGCCGTTCCTCCTCAAGGACCTCGAGGCCCACCAGGCCGGCCAGCCCCACCACGGGGGGCTGAAGGTGCTGGCCCGCGAGGGCTGGATCGCCCCCGCCGACGACCACCTCACCCGCAGGGTGCGCGAGGCCGGGCTGGTGGTGCTCGGCCGCACCAACACCCCCGAGCTCGGCACCACCATCAGCACCGAGCCCGAGGCCCACGGCCCCACCCGCAACCCCTGGGACACCGAGCACTCCGCCGGCGGCTCGTCGGGCGGGTCGGCGGCCGCGGTGGCCTCGCTCATGGTGCCCGCCGCCCACGCCAGCGACGGCGGCGGGTCGATCCGCATCCCCGCCAGCGAGAACGGGCTGGTCGGGCTGAAGCCGACCCGGGCCCGCGTGTCCGAGGGCCCTCGCTCGGGCGACTCGTGGGCCGGCGCCACCGTGCACGGCACCGTCACCCGCACGGTGCGCGACAGCGCCGCCCTGCTCGACGCGCTCGCCGGCGCCGAGGTCGGCGACCCCTACCCCGCTCCCCCCTTGCCGGGCCCGCTGGCCGACGAGGTCGGCCGTGACCCCGGCCGCCTGCGCATCGGCGTGCTCGAGCGCCCTCTGCTCCCCGGGGTCGAGGGCGACTCCGACGTCGCCGACGCGGTGGCCACCGCCGCCGAGCTCCTGCAGCAGCTCGGACACCACGTCACCGACGACCACCCCGAGGCGATGGAGGAGGGCCACTTCATCGACACCTTCACCACCGTCGTGGCGGCCAACGTGGCGGCCGACCTCGCCGCCTGGGGCGCCGCCCTGGGCCGGGAGCTCACCGCCGACGACGTCGAGGAGCGCAACTGGATGTTCGCCGCCCTCGGCCAGGCCACCACCGCGCCGCAGTACCTCGAAGCCGTGAAGTGGCAGCAGGCCTGGACCAGGCGGATGGCCGGCTGGTGGGCCGGCGACGGCGCCACCCCCGGCTTCGACCTGCTGGTGTGCCCCGTGCTGAACGGGCCGCCCCCACCGCTCGGCTGGCTCACCGACCCGATCGAGGGCCTGGGCCGGGTCACCGCCATCATGCAGTTCACCGCCCAGTTCAACGTCACCGGCCAGCCGGCGATCTCGCTCCCCCTGTCGTGGAACGAGGCCGGCCTCCCGATCGGTGTGCAGCTCGTCGCCCCGTTCGGCCGCGAGGACCTGCTGGTCCGGGTCGCCTCCCAGCTCGAGGTCGCCGCCCCCTGGGCCGACCGCATTCCCCCCGTCCACGCCTGACCCCTCCCCCGAAAGCTGGCTCACCAGATACAGCTGGCCGAAGCACGTGAGCCACCTTTCGGGACACACGCGAAAGCTGGCTCACCAGATACAGCCCGCCGAAGCAGGTGAGCCACCTTTCGAGGTAGGGGCGGGTCAGAGGTGGCGGGCGGCGATGGCGGCGACGCCAGCGGCGAAGCGTTCGACGTCGTCGGGGGTGGTGGCGAAGGAGGTCATCGCCCGCACCTCGTGGACGGCGACGTCCCAGTCCCACACGAACGACCACGCCTGCAGCTCGGCCACCGCGGCCGCCGACGGCAGCCTCACGAACACCGAGTTCACCTCGGGCGGCCGGAGCACCTCGACCCCGGGGCGGCCGGCGAGGCGATGGGCGAGCAGCAGCGCCAGCCCGTTGGCCCGGTCGGCCGAGCGGACCCAGAGGTCGTCGGTGAGCAGGGCCTCGAACTGGGCGGCCACGAACCGCATCTTGGAGGGCAGCTGCGCCGCCTGCTTGCGCACGAACCGCACCTGCTCACCGAGGCCGGGCCGCAGGAACACCACGGCCTCGCCGTACATGGCGCCGGCCTTGGTGGCGCCGAAGGTGAGCACGTCGACCCCGGCCTCGGTGGTGAACGAGCGCACGTCGCCGAGGGCGGCGGCGGCGTTGGCCAGGCGGGCCCCGTCGAGGTGCAGGTACAGGTCGTGGGCGTGGGCGACCTCGGCCAGGGCGGCGATCTCGTCGGGCCGGTAGAGCGTGCCGCTCTCGGTCGACTGGGTGATCGAGACCACCCGGGGCTGGACGTGGTGCTCGTCGCCGACCACGTGCAGCAGCGGGGCGATCTGCTCGGGCCGCAGCTTGCCGTCGGGTGTGGGCAGCGCCAGCAGCTTGGCCCCGGTGAAGCGCTCGGGGGCCCCGCACTCGTCGACGTTGATGTGCGCGGTGTCGGGGCAGATCACCCCCTCCCACGGCCGCAGCAGGCACTGGAGGCCCACGACGTTGGCGCCGGTGCCACCCCAGCAGAAGGCCACCAGCGCGCCGGGCTCGCCGAGCACCTCGCCGACGAGGGCCGAGGCCCGCTCGGTCCAGGGGTCGGCTCCGTAGGCGAGCGCGGGACCGACGTTGGCCGCGCCCAGGGCGTCCATCACCTCGGGCAGCACGCCCGCGGCGTTGTCGCTGGCGAACGACGCCGACGGCGGCTCGGGGGGCAACGAGCCCGAGTCGTTCACGTCAGTGCAGGTAGCCCGCCGAGCGGGCCTCCGTCTCGAGCTCCTCGCGGAACTTCGGGTGGGCGATGTCGATCAGCCTCCGGGCCCGCACCGAGATGGGCTGGCCCCGCAGCTCGGCCACGCCGAACTCGGTGACGATGTGGTCGACGGTGTTCTTCAGCGTGGTGATCACGGCTCCCGCACCCAGGCGGACCTTGATCCGGCTGACGGTCTCGTCGGCGTTCGTGCTGTGCAACGCGAGGAAGCCCTTGCCCTGGGGCGAGAACATGGCGCCCTTGGCGAAGTCGGCCTGGCCGCCCGACCCCGACCACAGCCGACCACCGATCATCTCGGAGTTGGCCTGGCCCAGCACGTCGACCTCGGCGGTGGCGTTGATGGAGGCGAAGCACCGTGACCGCCCGATGATGCGAGGGTCGTTGACCCAGTCGACGGGCAGGAACTCGACGGCGGCGTTGTCGTCGACGAAGTCGTAGAAGGCCTTCGTGCCCATGGCGAAGGTGGTGACCATCTTCCCGGGCCGGGTGACCTTCTCGCTGCCGGTGATGACGCCGGCGGCGAACAGCTCGGCCAGCCCGTCGGAGAGCAGCTCGGTGTGCACCCCCAGGTTGCGGTGGTTGCGCAGGGCGCTGATCGCGGCGGCGGGGATCGAGCCGATGCCGACCTGGATCGTCGCACCGTCGGGGATGCGCTCGGCGATCATGTCGCCGATCACGCGGTCCTTGTCCCCCACCTTCGCCGCCGGCATCTCGAGCAGGGGGTAGTCGGCCTCGACCCAGCCTGCGATCTGGGAGACGTGCACCTGGTTCTCACCGCGGGTGCGGGGCATCTGCGGGTTGCACTCGAGGAAGAAGGGCGCCCTCCCGACGAGCCGGGCCACGTAGTCGGCGTTGAGCCCGAGCGAGAACCAGCCGTGACGGTCGGGCATCGCCGCCGCGGCGACCACGAGCGGCGTCGGGGCGACGTGGTCGAGGATGTGCGGCATCTCGGAGAAGTGGGCGGGGGCGAAGTCGATGCCGCCCTCGGCGAAGCAGGGCCGGGTGACGTGGGAGAGGAAGTACGAGACGTGGCGCAGGCCCGGGTAGACGCCGTGGAGGTAGGGCCGGTCGCGCAACGAGTGCATCTGGTGCACCCTGACGCCCTCGAGGGTCGGGCCGGCCTCGTCGAGGGCCGCCATCAACGTGTCGGGCTCGCCGTTGGCGAGGGGCACGACGAGGTCCCGATGGGCCTGTGCCTGCTCGACGACGGCTGCAGGGTCGCTGCAGTGCGTGCGTCGGAGTGCATCGCTCACGAGAGCCTCCTCGGGTCGGTCCGCGTGATCGCGACGCTAGATCGGAACGCGGACCGGCCCCGTCCCCTGCTGGTGAACAGCAGGTGACGGGGCCGGTCGGGGTGCGAGCGGCGCGGGCGCCGCGAGGGTCAGTAGGCCTTGGCCTCTTCGGGGATCTCCTCGAGCCCGGCGTCCTCGGGGCTGAGGAAGCGCCAGACGAGGCCGGCGATCACCGCACCGACGAGCGGGGCCAGCCAGAAGAGCCAGAGCTGCGGGATGTAGTCGCCGCCGGCGAACAGGGCCGGACCGGTCGAGCGGGCCGGGTTCACCGACGTGTTGGTGACGGGGATGCTGATGAGGTGGATCAGCACCAGGGCGAAGCCGATGGCCATGGGGCCGCTCACCGCGTGGGCCTTGCGCGCCGTGGCGCCCAGGATCACGAAGAGGAAGCCGAAGGTCATCAGGATCTCGATGATGAGGGCCGGGCCCACGCCGTAGCCACCCGGCGAGAGCTTGTCGTAGCCGTTGGCGGCGAGGCCCTTCGTTCCGGCGTCGTAGCCGCCCGGGATGCCCTTCGCGACCACGAGCAGGAGGCCGGCCGCGGCGATGGCGGCGATGACCTGCACCACCACGTAGGGCAGCACCTCCTTGGCCGGGAAGCGCTTGGCGGCCCAGAGGCCGACGGTGACGGCGGGGTTGAAGTGACCACCCGAGATGTGGCCGACGGCGTAGGCCATCGTGAGGACGGTGAGACCGAAGGCAAACGACACACCGAGGAACCCGAGACCGAGCGGGTTGCCCGGCTCGCTCCCCGGGAAGTTGGCGGCCAAGACAGCGGCACCACAGCCACCGAAGACCAACCAGAACGTGCCGAACGCCTCGGCGACGAGCTTCTTGCTCATCTCCATGGGAGCCCCCTTACAGGCTGTGGTGCCGCCGAACCTCGACGACCAGAAGACGTTAGGCGGCTCATTCGCAGCGACCGCGGACCTCGGGGCGTCCTGGAGGGGTGCTCGGTCAGCGGCTGAGGCGCGCCGCGCTGATCTCGGCCGCCAGCGCGGAGGAGGGGGGTGCCGCCACCATGGCGTGCACCAGGTCGACGACGTGGGCGATGAACAGCTCCGGCCGGTGGACCGGCGGCGGTTCCGCTCCCGCCGCGGCGAGCTCTGTCTCGACCTCGGCGAACATCGACGTCGCCGCCCGCACCGCCATCCGGATCCGCTCGGTGCGGATGGCGGCAGGCACGTCGTCCATGGCGGCGACCATCAGCGCCGCCACCCGGTTGAGCGTCCGCATCGCCGAGCGCTCGGAGCTGAGCAGCTCGGGCTCCGACCGGTAGACCTCGAGGAGGAAGCGGCCGTACCAGCCGGGCCGCTCGCCGAGCACGGCCTCGCCCAGGGGCCGCACGAACACGTCGCTCAGGGACCACAGGTCGTCGGTGCCGCCCCGGGCCTCGATCGCCTCCAGCATCTCGGACCGGCGGGCGTCGATGGGGGTCATCCGCGCGTCGAAGACCGCCTCGACGAGCCCGGCGCGCGATCCGAAGTGATACTGGACGGCCGAGTGGTTGCGCTGGCCGGCCTCGGTGGCGACCTCCCGGAGCGACAGGGCGCCGAGGCCCTTCTCGGCGATGAGGCGCTCGGCGGCGTCGATCATCGCCCGGCGGGCACGGTCTCCCCGCCCTTCGCTCGTCACGGCGGCGACCTTACCGCCGCATCCGGAACAGGCCTGCGGGCGGGGCCGTTCGTGTGAGAGGGTCACAGGGCCATGCCCGATGCACTCCACTCCCCCGACATCGATGCCGCCGAGACCGACGGCTTCGCCCCCGCCACCGGGGCGGGCACCGAGCGCCCCGAGCGCCTGCCCCCCACCGGCGGTCCCATCGAGCTCGAGCGCACCTTCGCCTTCGTCGACATCTGCGGGTTCACCGCGCTCACCGAGCGCCACGGCCCCCGCCGGGCGGTGCGGGCCCTCGAGGTCTTCCGGTCGCTGGTGAAGGAGGTCGCCGGGCGCCGGGGCATCCGGGTGGCCAAGTGGCTGGGCGACGGTGCCCTGCTGGTCGGCGTGAAGCCCGGCCCCACCGTGGCCACGGTCTCCGAGCTGACCGGGCGCTTCGAGTCGTTCGACATCGACCTGCGGGCCGGCATCGCCAGCGGCGTCGCCCTCCTCTTCGACGGCGACGACTACATCGGCCGGCCCGTGAACCTGGCCGCCCGCCTCTGCGACGAGGCCGGGCCCGGCGAGCTGCTGGCCCACCCGTCGTCGCTCAACGGCGTGCCCGAGTGGGTGAAGGCCGGCCCCACCCGCATCATCTCGATCCGGGGCGTCGGGCCGATCGACGGCGTCTGTGCCCTGCGCCCGGCGGCCGACGTGCAGTTCCCACCCGAGCCCATGTGGGACGCCGAGCTGTAGCCCTCGCCGGCCCCGGCGGCGGTCATCGATCACCCGTTTGGTGGGTCGAGCGGCCCCGCCGCTATGATCTTCCGGCTGCCCCGGGGTCGACCCCGGCGGTGGCGCCACAACCAGCCCCCATCGTCTAGCGGCCTAGGACACCACCCTCTCAAGGTGGCGGCACGGGTTCGAATCCCGTTGGGGGTGCTCGTAGGACAGGGCCATGGCCAGGGGCGACAGCTCCCGGGCGTGGCCCTTTCCGCGTCCCGGCCGCGTCCCGCGCCGCCTGCCGGGGCCTGACGCCCTCCCGTCCCCGCGTTGTGGCCGTTGTCACAGACCAGCCGTCTGGATAACGTATACAGGCTGCCGATCCGGGCGGCGCACACCGAGGGGGGACCAGGTGAAGAAGAGCTCGTGGACGGGCGCGTTCGCAGTCGCAGTGGCGCTCGCGACGATCATGACGGCATGCGGGGGCGGGCGCAGCAGCAGCTCGGGTGACCCCGACAGCAGCACCCAGACGACCGCCACAGCGGCGAGTGCCGGCACCTTCGGCTCGCTGAGCGAGGTGTGCGGGCCCGGCAGCGCCTCCGGCGCCACCGACACGGGTGTGACCGACTCCGAGATCACCATCGGCTACGGCGACGACGCCGGCTTCACCCAGTCGCCCGGCCTGAACCACCAGATGTCCGACGCAGTGGAGGCGTTCATCTCCTGGTGCAACGACGCCGGCGGGATCAACGGCCGCAAGGTCAAGGGCAACTACCACGATGCCAAGATCCTCGACGTCAACAACGCCGTGACCGAGGCGTGCCAGACCGACTTCTTCGTGGTGGGTGAGGGCTGGTCGCTCGACGCCTCCCAGGAGGTCACCCGCCGGGGCTGTGGTCTCCCGGCCGTCGCCGGCTACGCGGTGAGCCCGCAGTTCGCCAACGCCCCGATCAAGTGGGAGCCCTTCCCGATCCCGGCCGACTACACGAACACCGCACCGGCCGCCCAGCTCAAGGAGCTGTTCCCGGACAAGGTCTCGAAGATGGCCGTGATGTTCGGCAACTACTCGGCCACGATCGACTCCAAGGACAAGGTCGTGAGCGCGTGGCCGTCGCAGGGCTACTCGTTCCTCGACTGCCCCCAGGAGTACAACATCCAGGGCGAGGCCGACTGGAAGCCCTTCGTGCAGAAGCTGAAGGACTGCGGCGCCGAGATCGTGTACTTCGTCGGCAGCCCGTACCCGAACTTCGAGAACGCGCTCGAGGCCGCCAACCAGATCGACTACAAGCCCATCTGGTACGTCGACCCGAACTTCTACGACGTCGCGTTCCGGGACTGGAACACCGCCGGCAACGCCGACAACGTGTACCTCCGCGAGTCGTACGTGCCGCTCGAGGAGGCCTCGTCGAACCCGGCGACCCAGCAGTACCTCGACATCATGCAGCAGTACGGCGGCGACGTGAACCAGCTCGGCCAGCAGTCCGCCTCGGCGTTCCTGCTGTGGGCGACCGCCGTGAAGTCCTGCGGCTCGACCGTCACCCGGCAGTGCGTGGGCGACGCGCTCGACAAGATCACCTCGTGGACCGGTGGCGGCATGCACGCCGAGGCCAACCCCGGTGAGAACCTGCCGAGCGACTGTGGCCTGCTGCTCAAGATGGAGGGCACCTCGTACGTCCGGGTCGCCCCCGAGGAGCCGGGCACCTACCAGTGCGACCCGGCCTTCGCCGCCAAGACCAGCGGTGGGGTGCTCGAGCGGGCGAAGCTCGACGCCGACCGCGAGTCCCAGCTGTAGCGCCCGCGGCGCGGCAACGAGAACCTCGAACGAACGAGATCGCCGGTCCGGGCCCACCGGACCGGCGATCATGTTCGAGCTCGACCGACCAGAGGACGCTGCAGTGACCACGAACAACGACGACGTCCTCATCGGTCGGATCCCACAGCACGGCGACCGGATCGCCGTCATCGACCCGGAGGGCGAGCACTCCTTCGCCACGATCCACGACGACGCCGTCCGGATCGCCACCGGCCTCCTAGCCGGCCGAGCGTCACTCGACGGCCGGCGGGTGGCCATCCTCTGCCGTCCGGGGCGTGACGTCGTCGGGGCCCTGCTGGGGTGCTGGTTGGCCGGAGGCCTCGCCGTGCCGCTCCATCCCGACCATCCCCTCCCCGAGCTGCACCACGCGGTCACCGCCGCCGGCGTCGAGCTGCTCGTGCACTCAGAGCCCCAGGCCGAGGCGGCCCGCGCCCTCGCCACGGACGTCACGGGCCTTCAGGTGATCGCGGTCGAGGCGGCCCGGTCGACCACCCCGCTCGCCCTCGACGCGCTCCCCCAGGTCGATCCCGCCGACGCCGCGCTCATGGTGTTCACCAGCGGCACGACCGGCCGGCCCAAGGGCGCGGTCCACACCCACGCCGGCCTGGCCACCGGGATCGCCGACATGATCGACGTGTGGCGGTGGACCGGCGACGACCGGATCGTCCTCGTCCTGCCGCTCAACCACGTGCACGGCCTGGTCAACGTCACCCTCACGGCCCTCTGGGCCGGCGCAACGTGCGAGGCCCCCGGCCGCTTCGACGCCACCGCGACCTGGGAGCGGTTCGCCAGCGGCGAGGTCACCCTCTTCATGGCGGTGCCCACGATCTACGCCCGCCTCGTCGCCGCCTGGGACGCGGCCGACGAGGCCACCCGGCGGCGGTGGTCCGACGGCGCCCGCTCCCTGAGGCTCATGGTCTCGGGCTCCGCCGCCCTCCCCGTCGCCACCCTCGACCGCTGGGAGGCCGTCACGGGGCACCGCCTCCTCGAGCGCTACGGCATGACCGAGCTCGGCATGGCCCTCACCAACTCCATCGAGCAGCGGGTGCCCGGCCACGTCGGCGAGCCCTTCCCTCATGTCGAGGTCCGCCTCGTCGACGAGTCGGGCCGCGACATCGACGGCGACGACCCGGGTGAGCTGTGGGTGCGCGGGGCGTCCATCTTCGCCGGCTACTGGGATCGGCCGGACGCCACGGCCGAGGCCTTCACCGACGGCTGGTTCCGCACCGGCGACATCGCCGTGCACGACGAGGTCGGCGGCTACCGGCTCCTGGGCCGGGCCTCGGTCGACATCATCAAGACCGGCGGCGAGAAGGTCTCGGCCCTGGAGATCGAAGAGGTCTTCCGCACGCACCCCGCGGTCGAGGACTGTGCCGTCGTCGGCGTCGACGACCCCGAGTGGGGGCAACGGGTGGCGATCGCGATCATCGCCCGGGACGCCGGCCTGCCGTCGGCCGACGAGCTCCGGGCGTGGGGGCGAGAGCGGCTGGCGACGGCCAAGGTGCCGAGCCGTTGGCTCACGGTCGAGGAGCTTCCCCGCAACGCCCTGGGCAAGGTCACCAAGCGCCAGGTGACCGCGCTGTTCGAGACCTGACCTGCGCTCGCTCAGCCCCGGATCGCCGCGCCCGTCGCGGCGCGCAGCTCGCCGAGGCCGACCCCCGGCGCCGTCTCGACCAGCACCAGGCCCTCCGGGGTCACGTCGAGCACGCCGAGCTCGGTGATGATCCGGTGCACCACGCCCCGACCGGTGAGCGGCAGGGTGCACCGCTCGAGCACCTTGTGACCGCCGTCGCGGGTGGTGTGGTCCATCATCACGATCACGCGCCGTGTGCCGTGCACGAGGTCCATGGCCCCGCCCATGCCCTTGACCAGCCGACCGGGGATCATCCAGTTGGCGAGGTCGCCGGTGGCGCTCACCTGCATGGCCCCGAGCACGGCCACGTCGACGTGGCCACCACGGATCATGGCGAACGACAGCGACGAGTCGAAGAACGACGCACCCGGCTGCACGGTCACGGTCTCCTTGCCCGCGTTGACGAGGTCGGGGTCGACCTCGTCGTCGTACGGGTAGCGGCCGGTGCCGAGGATGCCGTTCTCGCTGTGCAGCACGACGTGCACGCCCTCGGGCAGGAAGTTCGGTATCAGCGTCGGCAGGCCGATGCCCAGGTTCACGTACTCGCCGTCGCGGAGCTCGGCCGCGGCCCGGGCCGCCATCTCCTCGTGCGACCAGCTCATCGCGGCGTCACCCGACGCTTCTCGATGCGCTTGTCGGCGGCCTGCTCGGGGGTGAGCGCCACCACCCGCTGCACGAAGATGCCAGGGAGGTGCACGGCGTCGGGGTCGAGCTCACCGGCGGCGACGACCTGCTCGGCCTCGAGGATCGTCACCCGGCCGGCCATCGCCGCCACCGGGTTGAAGTTGCGGGCCGCGGCATGGAAGACGGCGTTGCCGTGCACGTCGGCGACAGCCGCCCGCACCAGGGCGAAGTCGGTGACGATGCCCTCCTCCAGCACCATCTCCTGGGCCACGCCGTGGCGCACGAACGTGCGGGTCTCCTTCGGCGGCGACGCCAGCACGACCTCACCGTCGGGGCCGTGGCGCCACGGCAGGCCACCCTCGGCCACGAGCGTGCCCACCCCGGCCGGCGTGTAGAAGGCGCCGATGCCACTGCCGCCGGCCCGCAGGCGCTCGGCCAGCGTTCCCTGAGGCGTGAGCTCGACCTCGAGCTCACCGGCCAGGTACTGCCGAGCGAACTCCTTGTTCTCCCCGAAGTAGGAGGCCGTCACCCGGGCGATGCGGTGGTCGGCCAGCAGCACACCGAGCCCGCCGCCGTCGACACCGCAGTTGTTCGACACGATGGTGAGGCCGGTGGCGCCCTGGCGATGGAGCGCCTCGATGAGGGTCCACGGGATGCCCGAGAGCCCGAAGCCGCCGACGGCCAGGCTGGCGCCGTCGCCGATGTCGGCGACGGCGGTTGCGGCGTCAGGGGCGAGCTTGTCCACTGCGGGCCACGATGGCACAGGCCGGGCTCACCAGGAGGGCCAGGGGCGACCAGGTACCGTGCGGCCGTCGAGCGGAACGGCATCACGCCGTCGGCCGGGGAGGCCGGGCTCACCGAACCAGGGGAACCGTCGTGACCGTCAGCATCGACCTCAGTGGCCAGCGGGCTCTCGTCACCGGCGCCGGCCAGGGGATCGGCCGAGGCATCGCCCGCACCCTCGCCGCCGCGGGGGCCGAGGTCGTGGTGAACGACCTCGTCGAGGAGCGGGCCGCGGCCGTGGTGGCCGAGATCGAGGCCGAGGGCGGGAGGGGCGCCACGGCGACCTTCGACGTCACCGACTGGGACGCAGTCGCCGACGCCGTGGCCCTCATGGGACCGATCGACGTCCTCGTGAACAACGCGGGCAACGCGGGCAAGGCGGCGACCCACGGCTTCGAGGACATGAAGCCCTTCGCCGAGGAGGACCCCGCCTCGTGGGACGGGTTCGTGCGGGTGAACCTGTTCGGCGTCATGTACGTGACCCGGGCCGTGCTCCCCGGGATGATCGAGCGCGAGTCCGGGCGGGTGATCACCATCGTCTCCGACACCGCTCGCGTCGGTGAGCCGTTCATGGCCGCCTACTCGGCGGCCAAGGCGGGGGCCACCGGCCTGATCCGCAGCGTCGCCCGTGAGGTCGGCCGCTACGGCATCACCGCCAACTGCATCGCCCTCGGCACCATGAACCCGTACGAGGCGAGTGCCGAGGAGGAGGCGCAGTACGACTGGCTGGTCAAGCGCTACGCCATCCGGCGCCGGGGCCTGCCGTCGGACATCGCCAACCTCACCGTCTTCCTGGCGAGCGACCTCGCACCGTGGATCACCGGCCAGACCATCCCCGTCAACGGCGGGTACTCCGTCGCCCAGTGAGGCCCTCGGCCGATGTGCCCTGACCCCCCGCCCGGCTGCGTCAGAGATCGCCGGCCTCGAGCTCGTCGAGGTAGAGGAACTCGGGCGAGCGCACCCCGGCCTCCCGCCTGATCTCGACCAGACGCGGCGACTCGAAGAAGGCCCGGGCATCGGCGTGGGAGGTCCAGGTCGACAGGTGGACGACGCGGCCCACGCCGTCGGCCTCCCGCAGCACCCGGTACGACCGCTCCCCCGCCTCGCGGCGGATGCCGGCGGCATCGTCGAAGACCTTCTTCCACGCCGGGTAGTCGGCGACCTCGTGAATGATCAGCACGTCGGGCATCGTCGCGGGCTCCTCGGTCGGCGGCGGCGCCCGAGTCTGCTCCACGGCACCCTGCGACCCGTCGTCGAATTCCGGGGATCCCCGCCGCCGATCAGTTCGTTGGCTACACATCGAGGCCGTGCCCACGGATCGGCAGGTCATCGACGTCAGGCTCAACTCCCCCACGGAGATGTTCGAGCTGCCCCCGACCGACCTCTTCACCGAGTATCGGAACTACCTCACCGGGATCGACCTGTGCCTCAGCGAGCTGCGCAGCCGGCGGGGCCGCGGGCCGGTGACCGTGCGGATCCACCTCCCGGCCGAGGAGATCCCCGACGACCTCCCGACCCGCATCGAGCGCACCCTGAAGGCGTTCTGCGACCAGCGCCGCACCTACAACCGCCGGGAGCGACGGGCCCAGCGCTTCGACGGCGCCACCGCCCTGCGCATCGGCCTGCCGATCACCGCGGTCGGCATGGTGATGACGGCCGGGGCGACGCACCTCAACCAGACCAGCGAGGAGCTCGCCCGAACCCTTCTCGACCATCTCGGCTGGGTGCTGGCCTGGGTCGGGCTGTGGTTCCCTCTCGACGTCTTCTTCTTCGGCCCGCACCCGTACAACCGGGAGAACCGGGCGCTCGATCGGCTGCGGGTGGCCGACGTCGAGGTGGTCCCGTCCAGCCACAGCCTGTCGCTCTGACCGATCGGCTCAGGCGGTCGAGGCCAACCAGTCCATCAGCGGTGCGAGGGCGCGCCACGCCCCGACGATGCGGCCCTCCGCCTTCGGGGTGTGGAGCCAGGCCGCCGGGCGGAACTGGGTGACCCCGGCGATGTGAGGGAGCCGGAGCAGCTCGATTCGCGGGTGGTCGACCGGGTACCCCTTGGGCGCGGTCTTCAGCGCGCCGGCCCGCATGAGCTCGATGCCCGCCGGCTCGAGCGCGGCGACGACCCGTTCGAGCTCGGCACCCTTCTCGTCGTCGTCGATGGCCTCGCGCACCTGGGCCAGGCGGCTCCGCTCCGGGGCGTAGAGCCCACCCCCGACCGACAGGCCGTCACGACCGAAGCGCACGTAGTAGCCGCTGCCGTCGGGTCGCCGGTTCATGGCGTAGATGTCGAGCTTGTACGGCGTCTTGTCCTTCGAGAACCGGGTGTCTCGGTTGGGCCGCGACACCCGCAGCTCACCGAACTCCTCCATCACGTCGTCGACGAGGTCCTCGAGGGGGCGCCTCACCGCGTCGTCGTAGGTCGCCCGGTTGGCGTGGAACCAGGCCTTGGTGTTGTTCGCCTCGAGGTCGTCAAACCACCCCAGCGCCTCGGTCGGCCATCCGCGGAACTCCATCCCGAGACGTTCGCGCGAAGTGCGACCGCCTGCACCCGGGCGCCCACCTCGACCAGCGCGGCCCGGGTACCTTTCCCGACCATGGCGAGCGACTCCAGCAGTGCGGACTGGGCCCCGGCGACGGTCACCGACGCGGTCACCGACCTCGAGGCCGAGGGCTTCACCACCGACTTCTCGGTGGCGGCCGGCGGCACGCTGCGGTGCGGTCGGTGCGACACCCTCCACGACCCTGCGGCCGCGAAGGTCGACCGCGTCGCCCGGTTCGAGGGCGACACCGACCCGGGCGACGAGGCCATCGTGTTCGCCCTCACCTGCACCGACTGCGGGGCCAGGGGCACGCTCGTCAGCGCCTACGGCGCCTCCGTCGGCGTCGACGAGGCCACCGTGCTGACGGCACTCATCACTCGGCGCTGACCGCCGGCGGCTCGAACCGGCGAGCACGCTCCGCAGCATCAGAACGCGCTTCGTCGCCGATCTGCTCGCTCTGCGGACGAGGGTGGCCGCGGGGAGTGAGACGCACCCCCTCTTGGTCCAGAGTTCATCTTCCCGTGCTGGAGCTGGACATGAAGGGCGCCTAACACACAGGCGTCCTAACCAGCGTGCGTCCGGCCCCGAGGTCCCCGGGTCGGTGGTGACCAGGGAGAGCCAGATGCGCATCAACCATCGACGGGTGACGGATCCGAGGGTCGTCGCCCTCATCGGCGTGGCGGCGATCGTCGCCGCCGCCATCGTCGTACCAGGCCTGGCCCGGGCCGACGCCGGCCCACCGATCGTGATCACCCGGGGAGGCGTGTACTCCGGCTCGTACGCCTCGAACGATCCGCGGATCCCCGCGGTCACCATCGCCACCGCAGAGCCCGTGGTGCTCGACGGCGCGTCGGTCGAAGGGCCCGGCACGATGATCCAGGTCGCCGTCGGCACGCCGGCTGACGTGACCGTGCGCAACACGAAGGGTCACGGCACCTCGGGCAACTCACGCGTCGCCCGGTTCCTCGTGATCGACACGGGCTGGCGATCCCTGGTCGTCGAGAACAACGAGCTCGAGTCGACCTCGGGCATCTGGGCCCACTCCGCCCGGCCCTCCACGGTGCGCATCACCGGCAACCGGGTGCGCGAGGTCGTGGGCTCCGGGTTCGTGCAGTTCCTCCAGTTCGACAAGGTTGTGGGACCCATCGACGTCGGGTGGAACGAGGTCGTGAACACCCCCGGGAAGTCCCACGTCGAGGACGTGATCTCCCTCTACGCGTCGGGGGGCACCCCCGGCGCCCGCGCCACCATCCACGACAACTTCATCTGGGGCGCCTTCCCGAACCCGATCGACGCGACCTACTCCGGCGGCGGGATCATGGTCGGCGACCAGGGCAGCGCGGGCGGCTATGTCGACGTCACCGGCAACCAGGTCGTCGGCACCACGAACTACGGCATCTCGGTGGTCTGCGGAACCGGCTCCTCGGTGGTCGGCAACACCATCATCAGCTCGGGGCGCACCGCCAACGGCACCGCCATCCCGGCCGTGAACGTCGGCCTCTCGATGGGCTCGGAGGCTCGCTGGGGAGCCGACTGCTCGACCTACGAGGGCAACACCGCGACCGGCAACGACCTCGGCTGGCAGAAGGCCTCGAGCCGCAACGACCGGTGGACCCCCGACTGCGCGGTGTGCACCGGCAACACGAGCCGGGCCGGGACGATCACCTACGACGACGAGCGGGTCGAGGCGCTTCGCTGGAAGGACCGCACCGCGGGGCGGGCGATCGGCCCCGTGGCCGGTGCGCCGACGACGCCCACGACCGTCGCCCCGCCGGCCACGACGGCGCCGCCCACCCCCACCACCGCGCCGCCCACACCCACGACGACGACGCCCACACCCACGACGACGGCTCCGCCGACCACCACCACCGTGCCCCCGGCCGCCGGTGGCGACGGCGAACTGCAGGCCCTTCGCGACGAGGTCGCACTGCTCCGGCAGCAGGTCGAGCAGCTCCGTGACGAGGTGGAGGCGCTCCAGCGCCAGCGCTGAGCCGAGCCGAGCCGACACATCGGACGACGGGCACGCTCCGCGGGGCCACAGCGCACGACGTGCCGGGCAGCTCGCTCTCCGAGCCGGGACCGACGCCACGGGTGACCTCCCGGGAGAGATGATCGAGAGATCACGCCGCCGAGGTGGTGAAGTGGACGGAGCGCCCGTACATCTGGCCCCCACGTCTGACGCGCACGGACCCACGTCGCCCGAGGAGCCCATGCGAAGAACCTCTGACCGCTCGATCCCGACGAAGGTCGTCGCCCTCGCCGGCGCGGGGGTCGTCGTCGTCGCGGCCGTCGTGGCCGTGGCGGTCGTCCCCCGGTTCGCGGAGGCCGAGGCCGGGCCGCCGATCGTGATCACCGAGGGCGGCGTCTACTCCGGGTCCTACGCCTCGACCGATCCCGACGTCCCTGCGGTCACCATCGCCACCGCCGAGCCCGTGGTGCTCGACGGCGCGTCGGTCAGGGGGCCGGGGACGATGATCGAGGTCGAGGTAGGCCTCCCGGCCGACGTGACCGTGCGCAACACCAAGGGCCGCGGCACCGCCGGCAACTCGGGCGTCGCCCGCTTCCTCGCCATCGACTCCGGATGGCGGTCCCTCGTGGTCGAGAACAACCAGCTCGACAAGACCTCGGGGATCTGGGCCCACGCCGCCCGACCCACCACGGTGCGCATCACCGGCAACCGGGCCCACGAGATCGTGGGCTCGGGCTTCGTGCAGTTCCTGCAGCTCGACGACGTCGTCGGTCCGATCGACGTCGGCTGGAACGAGGTCGTCAACACGCCCGGCACCTCGAACGTCGAAGACGTGATCTCGCTCTACCGGTCGGGGGGCACGGCCGACGCCCGCGCCACCATCCACGACAACTTCATCTGGGGGGCCTTCCCGGACTCCGTCGACGGCGAGCACTCCGGCGGCGGGATCATGGTGGGCGACCAGGGCAGCACCGTCGGCCACGTCGACGTCACCGGCAACCAGGTCGTCGGCACCACGAACTACGGCATCTCGGTGGTCTGCGGATCCGACTCGACCGTGACCGACAACACCATCATCAGCTCGGGCCGCACCGCCGACGGCAAGGCCATGCCGGCCGTGAACGTCGGTCTCTCGATGGGCTCGGAGGCCCGCTGGGGAGCCGAGTGCTCGACCTACGAGGGCAACACCGCTACCGGCAACGACCTCGGCTGGCAGAAGGCCTCGAGCCGCAACGACCGGTGGACCCCCGACTGCGCGGCGTGCACCGCGAACACGAGCCGGGCAGGGACGATCACCTACGCCGACGAGCGGGCCGAGGCGGAGCGTTGGAAGGAACGAACGGCGGGGCGCGACATCGGCCCCGTCGACTGAGCGCGGTCCGGCTCGACCTCGGCCGACGCGGAGGACCGAGCGCCGATCAGAGGTGCACGAGGATCTGGGCCACGACGATCTTCAGGATCATGGCCGCCGGGTAGAGCGCGGTGTAGCCGACGGCGACGCGATGGTCGTTGTGGGACTGCTTCTCGGCGAAGCCCAGCACCGCCGGCTGGGTCTGGGCACCGGCGATGGCGCCGGCCAGCGAGAAGCCGTCGATCCCGGCGACCCGCCTCGCCGCCACGAGCACGGTGGCCATCGCCGCCGCGGTGACGACGGCACCGGCCAGCACGATCTCGAGGCCGTTGATCGAGAACGCCGACTCGGCGAGGGCCTGACCCGAGCGGGTCCCCACCGCGGCCAGGAAGATCACCGTGCCCATCTGCCGCAGCGCCAGCGAGGTCTGGTGCCCGAGGGAGAAGCGCACCGGTCCGACCCGACCGAGGGCGCCGAGGGCCAGCCCGGCGGCGAGCGTCCCGCCCGCGGCCCCCAGGGTGATGCCTCCCGGGAAGGTGATCAGGCCGAGCAGCATGCCGGCGACCATCCCGCCGGCGAGGGCGACGAAGTCGATCTCGGACAGGGCCGACTCCGAGTCCCCCAGGAAGGCGGCGAGGGCGTCGAGCTGGGCCACCGGGGCGACGCACCGGATCCGGTCGCCGGACTCCAGGACCAGGTCGCCGGTGGCGAGCACGTCGAGATCGCCCCGCCGCACCCGCGTGGCCGTCGCGCCGAACCGGTCGGCCAGGGCCAGCTCGGCGATCGAGGACCCGACCGCCTGGGGCGACGACACGATGATGCGGCGGAAGTCGAAGGTCGACCGGTCGGCCTGGAGGTTCTGCTCGCTGCGCTCGCCGACGGTCTCGGCGAAGCGTGCGACATCGGGCTCGGGCCCCACGACGGTCACCAGGTCACCAGGCACCGGCACGAGCTCGTCCTTGGCCAGCAGCACCTCGCCGCCACGGGCGAGGCGGGTGAGGTTCAACCGGTCGCCGGCGAGGGTGCCGAGCGACGGGAGCGAGCCGTGGCGGACCTCGACCGTCCACACCACGATCGGCTGCACGGTGTCGGCCTCCTGGCGACGGGCCCGACGGAGGGCGACGTGCGCCGCCACCAGTGCGCCCATCACGCCGAGCGGGTAGGTCAGCGAGTAGCCGACCGCGGCCGCCGGGTCGCTGCCGGTGGAGGAGATGACCGCACCGAGCGCCGGCGTGTTGGTGAGGGCACCTGCGAACATGCCGGCCGAGCCGGCACCGCCGAGGTCGAGGGCGCGACCGAGGGCGACCACGAGGACGGCGGCGACCACGAGCATGATCGCCACCGCACCGATGGAGCGGAGGCCACGGCGGCGCAGGCTGGCGGCGAACGCGGGACCGCACGCCAGCCCGACGGTGTAGGTGAAGAGGACGAGCCCGAGGGTCTGCAGCTCCGACGACAGGACCAGCTCGTGGTTCCACGCCGAGGCGGCGAGGCCCACGAAGAGCACGGCCGCAGGCCCGAGCGAGAACCCGCGCACGCGGATCGACCCGATGGCGGTCCCGATGCCGACCACGGCGAAGAGGAGAAGGATCGGGTTGGAGACGAGAATCGACATCCGGCCTCCGTCGTGGGCCGGGATCGTGGGTGGCCCGGGGGGAGGCCGCCGCCGACCGGCGTCGCCCCGACGCTATCGGACCCGCCTCCTGGGACCTTCTCCTCGTGCCGCTCTTTCGGTCGGGCAGCCCTCTCGTTTCGCTCCCCTTTCGCGTCCGACCGCTTGAGTGCCACCCGAGGCGACGTCCCACCCGACGCCGCCGACCGGCTCCCGTGCAGAGGATGCGTCGCCATGCCGTCCCCGTTCGACCAGGACAACCAGCCCACCGTGCCCTCCGCCTCGGAGTGGCCCACCCAGCCGGAGTGGCCGGCCCCGCCACAGCAGGCGGCTCCTGCCCCGTACCCCGCTCCCCCTGCGCCCCCGACCCAGGCCGCGCCCACCCCGGCGGCGCCCGCCTCGGTCTGGCAGCCCGCTCCCGCCGCACCGCCCGTGTGGCAGGCCCAGCCCGTCGGCCCGCCGATGGGCCCGCCGCCCGTTCCTCCCGCGGTCGGCTACGCCCAGCCCCAGCCCGCCCCCGCCCCCCGGCGCAGCGGCTGGACCTCCTCCGGCTCGCGGGTCGGTCTCGCCGTCGCCCTCGTGCTCGCCCTCGTCGTCGGCGCCGCCGGCGGCGGGGTGGCCGCCCGGTCGATCCTCACCACCTCCGCCGACACCGCGACCGCTCCCCCGGTGGCCGGGTCCGGCGGCACGACCGCCACCGTCCCCTCCCAGGGCTCGTCCGGCTCCTCCGGCTCGAGCTCCGGCTCCTCCGGATCGGGCTCGGGCTCCAGCTCCGGCAGCTCCAACGGCTCCAGCACCCAGCTCTCGAGCTGGGACGAGGTCAGCGCCAAGGTCAACGTCGGCGTGGTCGACATCGAGAGCCGCATGAGCGGTGGGGTCGGCGCCGGCACCGGCATGGTCCTGACCGCCGACGGCGAGATCCTCACCAACAACCACGTGGTCGAGGGCGCCAGCCAGATCGTGGTCACCGTCGTCACCACCGGCGAGAGCTACCGCGCCTCGATCGTGGGCACCGACCCCGAGGACGACGTCGCCGTCCTGCAGCTCACCGGCGCCTCCGGCCTCGAGACCATCCCCCTCGGCGACTCCGACACGGTGCAGGTCGGTGACCAGGTCGCCGCCATCGGCAACGCCGGCGGCGTCGGCGGCACGCCCAGCATCGCCACCGGTCGGGTCACCGCCCTCGGCCAGCAGATCACCGCCTCCGACGAGGACGGCAGCAACGCCGAGACCCTCACCGACATGATCCAGGTCGACGCCAACGTGGTGCCCGGCGACTCCGGCGGCCCGCTCGCCAACACCAGCGGCGAGGTCATCGGCATGGACAGCGCCGCCGCCGCCAGCAACGGCAGCCTCGGCGCCACCCGCTTCCGCGGCGGCACCGGCGGCGGCGAGGGCTACGCCATCCCGATCAACAAGGCGCTCTCGATCGCCGAGGAGCTGAAGAGGACCCACGCCAACGCCGGCTCCTCCAGCGGGACGAGCACCTCGGGCGGCTACCTCGGCGTGCAGGTCCAGGAGTCCGCCGACGGCGGCGCCGAGATCGTCAGCGTGCAGTCGGGAAGCCCCGCCGCCCAGGCCGGGCTGGCGGCCGGCGCCACGATCGTCGCCATCGACCGCACCGAGATCACCACCCCCGACCAGCTGGTCAGCGCCCTCTCCGGCCACGCGGCCGGCGACAAGGTCACCATCACCTGGCTCGGCACCGACGGACGCAGCCACCAGACGTCGGTGACGCTGGCCTCCCGCTAGGGCGCCTCGGGCCGGTCGCTGCGGTCGGTCCGGTCGGCGGCCAGGCTCTCGATGAGGGCCATGACCGATCCCACGACCTGCTCGGAGTCGCCGGTGTCGCCCGGCGCCAGAGCCCGGAAGACGCACACGCCGGGCACCACGTCGACCAGCAGGTCGATCTGCGGGTGATCCGCGCCGAGCTCGGCTTCGAGTTGGGTGCGGATCACTGCGCGCAACGGGTCGATGATGTCGTTGCGCAGGGTGCGGGCCAGCTCGTCGTCGGTGCGGATGGCGGAGACCAGGCCCGGCAGGAACTCGCCCTGCTCGCCCATCGTGGAGTCGGCGACCGCGTCGAAGAGGGTGCGCAGGATCTCGAGCGGGCCGCCGTCGAGCTGGAGGGTGTTCTGCTCCTGCCGGCGACCCAGGGCCTCGATCATGAGCGCGTGCTTGCTCGGCCAGCGGCGGTAGAGCGTGGCCAGCCCCACCCCGGCGCGCTGGGCGATGTCCTGCACCGTGCACTGGTCGAAGCCGACCTCCTCGAACAGCTCGCCGGCGGCGGTCAGGATCGCGTCGGTGCGCTCGGTCGCGAGCGGTCGACCGCGACGAGTCGCTGGAGCGTCCGCCGACGCCTGGGGATCTGCCACACGTCGACTCTACGGCGGTGGCCACCGCCGGGTGGGCGACCGTCGAGCCCCCTCGTGTGAGGGTGGGTGACCACCACAAATACGGAACTCTTGCTTATCGTTAATCACCAGGCCAAAGTGTGACTGCGACCACGTCCGGCGCAACACCGCACCATCAGGGGGACCCCATGGCACTCGAAGGCATCGACCTTCTCGACCTCGACCGCTTCCAGCGCCTCGAGCACTGGGAGATGTTCGACCGCCTTCGCCAGGAGGACCCGATCAGCTGGCACGACTACCCCGGCGCCCAGGGCTTCTGGAACGTCGTCCGCCACGAGGACCTCGTCGCCGTCAACCGCGACACCGGCCTCTACTCCTCCGAGGCCGGCGGCATCTCGATCCTCACCCCGGACGAGTTCCCTGGTGAGGCCCAGGGCAACGACCCCCGCGGCCTGATGATGCTGTACATGGACCCGCCCAAGCACACCCGCTACCGGCTGCTGGTCAACAAGGGCTTCACGCCTCGCATGATCGGGCTCATCGAGCAGTACCTGCAGCACCGGGCGATCCTGATCGTCGACAACATCATCGAGCGCGGCTCGTGCGACTTCGTCACCGACCTCGCCTCCGAGCTGCCGCTGCAGGCCATCGCCGAGATCATGGGCGTTCCCCAGGAGGACCGGAACCTCCTGTTCGACTGGTCGAACCGCATGATCGGCGCCGACGACCCCGAGTTCGCCTCCGAGGACAACGGCGCCGCCGCCGGCGAGCTGTTCATGTACGTCAACGACCTCGGCAAGCAGCGTCTGGCTGACCCGCGGGACGACATCGTAACCAAGCTGCTCAACGCCGAGGTCGAGGGCGAGAAGCTCTCCGAGCTCGAGTTCGACATGTTCATGATGCTGCTCACCGTCGCCGGCAACGAGACCACCCGGAACACGACGTCGTGGGGCATGTGGGCCCTCATGCAGAACCCCGACCAGTACGCGGCCCTCGCCGCCGACATCGACGGCAAGCTCGACGTCGCCATCGAAGAGGTCCTGCGCTGGGCCACGCCCGTCTACCACTTCCGTCGCACCGCCCTCGCCGACACCGAGATCGCCGGCCAGGAGATCAAGGCCGGCGACAAGGTCGTGATGTGGCACACCTCGGCCGACCGTGACGAGACCGTCTTCGACGACCCGTACCAGTTCAACTACGAGCGCTTCCCCAACGAGCACATCGCCTTCGGTGGTGGCGGCCAGCACTTCTGCCTCGGTGCCAACCTGGCCCGCATGGAGCTCAAGCTGATCTTCCGCGAGATCCTCGAGCGCATCCCCGACATGCAGCTGGCCGGCGAGGTCGAGATGCTGCGCTCGAACTTCATCGGCGGCGTCAAGCACATGCCGGTGACCTACACCCCCGGGCTGCGACGCAACCCGGCACCGCTCGCCACGGCCTGAGCCGGGCGTTCACCGACGAACGCAGGCACCACGAGCGCAGGCACCACGAACGGCACGATGGGCGGGGGCTCCCCCGCCCATCGTCGCGTTCAGGTCCCGGCGGCCGGCTCGGGCTCGGGCTCGGGCTCGGGACCGCCGTCGGTCTCGGCGTCCTCGACGGCGAAGCCCCGCAGCATCGTGAGCTCGTCGTCGTGGCGGGGGAACATCAGCCACACGAGGGCGACCCCGCCGAGCATGGCCACGAGGCCCACGGCGAGGGCCCAACGCTGGCCGGCGACGAAGGACTCCTTGGCCGCGGCGGTGATCTGGTCGGCGTACTGCGGGTAGCGCGCTGCCACCTGCTCGGCGCTGGTGAACGACTTCTGGAGCTGGGACTCGACCTGGTCGGTGACCTGGGCCGCCTGCGGTGATGCCGAGATCTGCTTGGCGAAGCGGGCGGCGTAGCCCGCCGTCAGCAACGCCCCCAGGATCGACTGCATGATCGCCCCGCCGAGGTCACGCTGGAGGTCGGCGGTGCCCGAGGCCATGCCCGCCCGGCGCACCGGCACCGAGCCGGTGAGCGAGCGCGACGCCGGCGTGCCGGCCAGGCCCACGCCGATGCCCACGAGCACGAACGTGAGCGCCACCTGCAGGTAGCTCGCTCCTTCGGTCCAGAGCAGCAGGGCGGCGGCGAAGCCCAGCACGCAGAACAGGTAGCCGAGCAACAGGGTGAAGCGTGAGCCCTTGCCTTCGACCAGCTTCGCCGAGAACGGGGCGACGATGATGAGGGCGACGGCGGCCGGAAGCATGCTGAAGCCGGCGGCCAGGGTGTCGTAGCCCAGCACCTCCTGCAGGAACTGCTGGCCGATGAACATGGCGCCCATCAGCGCGCCGAACACGATGATGCCGGCCACCCCGGCGACCCAGAACGTGCGCCGGCCGGCGATGTCGAGGTCGTACAGCGGATCGCGGGCCCGGCGCTGGCGGACGACGAAGAGGGCCAGGGCGGCGAGGCCGACGGCCATCATGACCAGGGCGTCGGTGCCCATGCCCGGCTCGGGCGCGATGTTGATGCCGAGCACCACCGAACCGACCATGACCACCGAGAGGATGCCGCCGAGGTTGTCGACGGGGGCGGTGGTCTCGTTCACCCCGGAGGGCACCAGCCAGATGGCGCCGATCACGGCCAGCACGGCGAGGGGCAGGGTGATGAGGAAGACCGACCCCCACCAGAACTTCTCGAGCATGGCCCCGGCGGCCAGCGGGCCGAGGGCGGCCATCGCCCCGCCGACACCGGACCACAGGGCGATCGAGCGGGTGCGCCCGGGCCCCGACCAGAGCGCGGTGATGAGGGCGAGGGTCGTGGGGAAGGCCATGCCCGCGGCCAGCCCACCGAACAGGCGGGCCGCGCCGAGGACGACGAGGCTCGGTGCCCACGCCGCCGCGATCGATGCCGGCACAGCGAGCGAGGTGCCGAGCACCAGCATCATCTTGCGGCCGTAGCGGTCGCCGAGGGCTCCGAGCCACAGCACCGACGCCGCCAGGCCGAGGGAGTAGCCGACGGCGACGACGTTCAGGCCGGTCTGCGAGGCGTCGAACGCCACGCCGATGTCGGGCAGGGCGACGTTGGCCACCGACAGGTTCAGGTTGGCGACGGTGGCGACGAGGATCAGCGCGGTGAGCACCAGCGGACCACGGGGCGGGGCGCTCGAGGGGCCCACGGCCGCGGACGGGGCCGAGGCGGCGGCGCTCACGGGGCCACCGTCGTGGTGGTCGACACGGCCACCGACAGGCCCTGGGCGGACTCGGTGAGCAGGGTCGCGCTGATCACGACGGGCTCGTCGGTGTCGTTGGCTCCGAAGTGCACCATGTCGAAGGGCTCGACCACGGAGTCGCCGGCCTTGAGCGTGATCGTGGTCGGACCGGTGACGGCGGTGGGCTCACCGCCGGCGCGACGCACCTGGGCGGTGCCGCTCACGACCGTGTAGGTGAGCGTGCCGCTGTCGATGTTCGCCATCTGCACCCCGGGGTGGATGTGGGGTGCCAGCTGGGCCCCGGGGGCGATCGTGTAGCGGATGAGCGTGAGGGTGTACCCGGGCGCACCCGGCGGGGTGGTGTCCTCGGCCAGCACCTCCTTCACCACGGGCTCGGCCGAGGATGCCGTCGTGGTGGTGGTGACCGGGTCCATCTCGGCACCGGCCCTCGCGGTCGGCTTCGAGCTCCCGCACCCGACGAGCGACAGGGCCGCCACGACGGCGACGAGGACGCCGGCGATGGAGCGACGCAGTGGGAGGGCTCGGGTGGAAGGCATCGCCGTCATTGTGACGGTGGGGGCGCACCGGCCGGTGGATCGGTCGGGCCCGCGCGTGGCGGTCACCTCGGGGTGGTCACCTCGTGGCGGTCACCTCGTGGTCGCCGGGCGGGGACGACGGCCCCCGCTGACCGCGGTGACCTCGTCGGCGGCCTCGACCAGCCGCCGACCGAGGTGCTGGACCTCCACGCCGGCCAGCTGCTCGGGCAGGCCCCGCAGGGCGAGCACGAGCACGACCTCGCCTGCGAGGTCGAACACCGGGGCGCTCATGGTGCCGACCTGGTACGTGCGTCCCGGCTCGATGGTGACGGGGTGGAACCCCTCGGGCCCGCCGACCTCGCCGACGAGCTCGTCGAGCAGCGACCGCAGTCGGGCCGCACCGGGGTCGGCCTCGACCTCGCCGTACCGGCCGCCGATCTGGGCCAGGACCTCGTAGATGCGGGCGTCGACGGTGCCGGTCAGCTCGACCGCGAAGCCCCGCCCGCGCACGGCGTCGAGCAGCTCCTCGTACGAACGTCGCAGCGACTCGGGCGGATCACCGGCACTGAGCCACCGCTCGACGGCGGCGGCGTCGGACCAGGCCGCGATGGAGGCGCCGAGCGGCGCGCGCACCGGCACCTGGTCGCCGATCTGGAGGCCCGAGCCCCGTCGGTCGGGCACCAGGTCGACGATGGTGGTGACGTCGTCGCCCGCGGCGAGCACCACGCCGTCGCACGGGTGCTCCTGCTGGAGGGCGACGAGGGCGGCCCGCGCCAGCTCCTGGGTCTCGGCGGCGCCGGCGGCGGCCCGGCCGAGGCCGACGAAGGCGGGGCCGAGGCGGTAGGTGCGGCGCACCGGGTGTCGGCGCAGCCATCCCCGGGCGGTGAGCGCGGTCACCATCGGGTGGCAGGTGGCGGGGGTGACCCCGAGGTGACGGGCCAGCTCGGTGAGCGACAACCCCTGGTCGGGGCGGGCGGCGAGGGCCTCGACGAGGTCGACGAGGCGCTCGGTCTGGGGTGAGGGACGGGCCACGGGCCGAGGCTAGGCGACCACCGCATCCTTTGCACAGTGCGAATTTTGACCCTGTTCCTGCAAAGGCTTACCGTGACACTGATCACATCTCGGAAAGGCACCCTCATGTTCGATCTCAAGATCACCGGCGGGACCATCGTCGACGGCAACGGCGGCGAGCCCTACCTCGGCGACGTGGCCATCACCGACGGCGTCATCGTCGCCGTCAGCCGAGGCCCGCTCGAGGGCGACGCCACCGAGACCATCGACGCCACCGGCCGCATCGTCACCCCCGGCTTCGTCGACATCCACTCCCACTACGACGGCCAGGCCTTCTTCGACGAGTCGCTCTCCCCGAGCACCGGCCACGGCGTCACCACCGTCGTGCTCGGCGTCTGCGGCATCGGGTTCGCCCCCGCCCGCCCCGACGCCCACGAGATGCTGATCCAGACCATGGAGTCGGTCGAGGACATCCCCGGCGACGTGCTCCGCGCCGGCCTGCCGTGGGACTGGGAGACCTTCCCCGAGTTCCTCGACGCCCTCGACCGCCGCACCTACGCCGCCGACATCGCCGCCCACATCGGCCACGTGCCGCTGCGCACCTACGTCATGGGCGAGAAGGCCCTCGAGAACGGTCCCGCCACCGAAGGCGAGATCGCCGAGATGGGGCGCCTCGTCGGCGAAGCGATCGACGCCGGCGCCGTCGGCTTCTCCACCTCCCGCGTCCTCGGCCACACCACCGGCACCGGCGACCCGGTCCCCGGCACCTTCGCCACCGAGGACGAGCTGTGGGGCATCGCCGCCGCCATGGCCGAGACCGGCCACCGCCCGGTGTTCGAGCTGGCCGAGGCCGGCGCCGACGGCCAGGACGCCGAGGCCGCCCTCAAGGAGGTCGACTGGATGCGTCGCCTCTCGTCCGAGTTCGACCTGCCCGTGTCGTTCCTCCTCCTCCAGGCCAACTCCGCGCCGAACCTGTGGCGCGAGCTGCTCGACGCCTGCGTGGCCGCCGAGGCCGACGGGGCCCTGCTGCGCCCCCAGATCGCCAACCGCCCGTTCGGCATGCTGCTCGGCCTGCGCACCCGCCACCCCTTCCTCATCCGCCCCACCTTCCAGCGGGTGCAGGCCGAGACCGACTCCTTCGCCGAGCTGGTCGAGCGCCTCCGCGACCCCGAGGTTCGCGCCGCCATCCTCGCCGACGAGGAGTCGGTCGAGACCGGGCTCCCGTTCGAGACCATGGGCCTCATCGCCACGTTCATGCCCGAGCTGGCGTTCCCGGTGGCCGAGGTGCCCGACTACGAGCCGCCCGCCTCCGACTCGCTCGCGGCCCGTGCCGCGGCCGCCGGCGTCACCCCGAACGAGGTCTTCTACGACCTCATGCTGGAGTTCGACGGTGAGGCCCTCTTCCTCATCCCCTACTTCAACTACGCCGAGGGCAGCCAGGACGCCATCTTCGAGATGCTCAACCACCCGGCCTCCCTCATGGGCCTGGCCGACGGTGGCGCCCACCTCGCCACCATCTGCGACGCCTCGATGCCGACCTACCAGCTGAGCCACTGGGTGAAGGGCCGCACCCGCGGGCCGCGCCTCAGCCTCGAGCGGGCCGTCCAGATGCAGACCCACGACACCGCCGAGTTCTACGGCTTCACCGACCGCGGCACCCTCGAGGTCGGCAAGAAGGGCGACGTCAACGTCATCGACCTCGACCGCCTCGCCCTCACCATGCCGAAGTCGGTCGCCGACCTGCCCACGGGCGCCAGCCGCCTGATCCAGGAGGCCGTCGGCTACGACGCCACCATCGTGAGCGGCGTCGTCGTGCGCCGGGGTGACACCGACACCGGTGCCCGCCCGGGGCGCCTGGTCCGCGCCAGCCACTGACCCACACGATCACCATGCAGTGACCGGTGCCGGCGCCCCAGGGCGTCGGCATCGTGCCGTCCGGGCGCGCCATCTATGGTGCGTCGACCGACATCTCTCCCAGGGGGAACACCGAACATGACCGCATCCCGCTCCGCGATCGTCACCGGCGGTGGCACCGGCATCGGCGCCGCCTGCGCCACCCGCCTCGCCAACGACGGCTGGAACGTCACCATCTGCGGCCGTCGCGAGCCGCTGCTGCAGGAGGTCGCCGACCGCATCGCCGCGGGGGGTGCCTCGGGCACGGTTCGGGTGCAGGCCACCGACGTCACCGTCGAGGACCAGGTCGCCGCCCTCGTGGCCGGCCACGTCGAGGCCTTCGGCGGGCTCAACGGCTTCGTCGCCAATGCCGGTGGCGGCGGCGGCATGGGCCCGTACCACCTGCAGGACACCGCCGAGTTCACCCGGGTGCTCCACCTCAACGTGCTCGGCACCATGCTCTCGGTGAAGTACGCCGCCCCCCACCTGGTGGCCGCCGGCGGTGGCTCGTTCGTCGGCATGAGCTCGATCGCCGGCCACGTGCCCCACCCGTGGTTCGGCGCCTACTGCGTCGGCAAGGCGGGCATCGAGGAGATGATGCGCAACGCGGCCAACGAGTACGGCCCCACCGGCGTGCGCTTCAACGCGGTGGCTCCCGGCTTCATCTCGACCGAGATCATGGAGGGCATCCCGCGCGACTCCGCCGTCTACGAGAGCTACCTCCAGAACACCCCGATGGCCGACGTGGGCGAGCCCGAGGACATCGCCAACGTGTGTGCCTTCCTGCTCTCCGACGACGCCCGCTGGGTCACCGGCATCACCGTCGACGTCGACGGTGGCCACCACCTGCGGGCCGGGCCCGACTTCACCTCGTTCATCGAGCCGGCCATCGGCGCCGACGCGCTGATCGCCAAGGCCCCGCCGCGCGGCAGCTGAAGCTCCGCGCCGCGGCCCCTGGGCCCGGTGCTTGGCAGTGATCACGACCCGCCACCGGCAACTACCGTGGCGGGTCGTGCCGCGTCCGGGAGGTCTCAGGTGAGCAACGTCGTCGTGATGGGTGACTACCGGTGAAGGTCGGGCTGTTCTTCGACCTGCGGAACCCGGAGCCGTGGGCGAGGCCGTGGCCCGACGTGTTCGCCCGCAACCTCGAGCTGGTCGAGCGGGCCGAGCAGGGCGGCCTCGGGTCGGTGTGGTTCACCGAGCACCACCTCTTCGCCGACGGCTACCTGCCACAACCGCTCACGTTCCTCGCCGCGGTGGCCGCCCGCACCCGCACGATCACCATCGGCACCGCGGTGCTGCTCGCCGCCCTCCGCCCCGCGCCGCTGGTGGCCGAGGAGGTCGCGGTCGTCGACCAGATCTCCGGCGGGCGCCTGCAGCTCGGCATCGGAGCCGGCTACAGCCCCCGCGAGTACGAGCTCTACGACAAGGACCTGTCGAAGCGCTACGGGCTCACCGACGCCGCCGTCGCCGAGGTCCGTCGGCTGCTCGACGACGGCGTGGTCACCCCGCCACCCGCCCAACGACCCTTCCCGATCTGGCTCGGCTACCAGGGCCCCCAGGGCGCCCGCCGCGCCGGGCGCCTCGGCGTGGGGCTGCTCAGCCTCGACCGGCGCCTGCTCGAGCCGTACCGGGAGGGCCTGGTCGAGGGCGGGCACGACCCGGCCTCGGCCCGCACCGGCGGCATGCTCGACATCGTGGTGGCCGACGACCCGGAGGCCACCCTCGAGCGGATCCTCCCTCACTTCCTCCACCAGGCGAACACCTACGCCGAGTGCGCGGTCGCGGGCACGGGCGTCGAGCCCCGCGTGCTCACCGCCGAGAAGGCCATGAGCCGCAGCTCCGCACCGGGCCAGGTCCCGGGCCTGCGGGTGCTCACCCCCGACGACGCGGTGACGGCCATCCGCGAGGCCACCGACGGGGCGCCGGTCGAGCACGTCTACCTGTGGGCCAGCGTGGCGGGGATGCCGGGCGACGTCGTCGACCGCCACATCGAGCTGCTCTGCTCCGAGGTCGCCCCCGCTCTCCAGCCCTAGTTGTTGTGCCCTGGGACGTTGTTGACACGCGCTGAGTAGGTGGCCCCCTGGGTCAGTGTGGAGCTGTCGAGGCAAAACACGAACCCAGGAGGCCGAGTGCACGCTAACGCTCCGCTCACGCCCGAAGGCCGGCTCCGGCTGTGCCATCGCATCGAGTCCGGTTGGACAGTCGCGGCAGCGGCCGAGTCGATGAACATCTCGCGCCAGTGCGCCCACAAGTGGTGGCGCCGCTATCGCGACGAAGGCATCGACGGTCTCCGGGACCGTTCCAGTCGACCGTTGTCGTGCCCCCATCAGACCCCAGCGCGGATCGAGCGCCGCATCGTGGCGTTGCGCCAGTCCCGCAAGCTC
Source organism: Acidimicrobiales bacterium (assembly GCA_965279255.1). GTDB lineage: Bacteria > Actinomycetota > Acidimicrobiia > Acidimicrobiales > Acidimicrobilacustridaceae > CAMFLJ01. The sequence goes on along the minus strand of OZ257146.1, from coordinate 633,211 downwards.
GGCCCGGCCCGCCTCGCCGGCATCGTCGGGGTTCCCGCCTCGACGGTGCATCGGGTCCTGGTCCGTCACGGCGTGAACCGGCTGAACTGGATGGACCGCCCGACAGGCCGGGTGATCCGTCGCATCAAGACCACTCGTTGCGGCGAGCTGGTCCACATCGACGTGAAGAAGCTGGCCCGCGTCCCTGACGGCGGCGGACACAAGAAGCTCGGGCGCAGCATCGAGACCCGGCGACGGCGAGGATCTGGCTACACCCACATCCACACCGCGATCGACGCGTACTCGAGGCTCGCCTACTCAGAGTTCGCTGGGGTCGAGAACACCGCCAACTGCGTCGGTTTCCTAAACCGTGCCGTCGCCTGGTTCGCCAGCCACGGCATCACGATCGAACGAATCCTGACCGACAACGGCAACGGCTATCGCAGCTTCGACTGGCGTGACCGATGCGCCGAGCTCGGGATCAAACACACCCGCACCAAGCCCTACTCGCCCGCCACCAACGGCAAGGTCGAACGGTTCAACCGCACCCTGGCCGACGAATGGGCCTACGCCCGCCTCTGGAAATCAGAGGCCAGCCGCGCACGAGCCCTTGACCGGTTCATGCACCGCTACAACCATCACCGACACCACACCGCCATCGGCGGACCGCCCGCCAGTCGCGTCACCAACCTGGCAGGGCACAACACCTAGTCCCGACACGCGCCTCTGGCTCACCTGGTCGGCAGATCTGCGACCACGTGAGCCAGAGGGGCGAGCGTGTTCGTCCACTGGCTCACCCGGTCGTGAAAGGTGCGACCACGTGAGCCAGAGGGTGAGGGGATCTAGCGGGCGAAGGCCGGGGAGGTCGCACCCTCCGGGCGGCCGGCGATCGGCACCGAGACCTCCTCGACGGTGGGGCCCCACTCGCTGGCGAGGGCCCGCAGGGCGTCGCCGTCGAAGCCGTACAGGTCGATGGCGTTGCCCCCGAGCATCTTGGCGGTGTCCTCGACCGGGCAGCCCTCGAAGGCCCACCGCAGCGACTCACGGGTGAAGGGCCAGGTGCCCTCGTGGTGGGGGTAGTCGCTGGCCCACATGACCCGGTCGGTACCGAGCACCTCGCGGGCGGCGGCGACCTCGCCCTTGCCGGGGAAGCTGGCGGCGAACCACACGTTGCGCCTCACGTAGTCGCTCGGCGCCATCGGGAGGACGTCCTCGACGGGGAAGCCGAGCTCGCCGACGCGGCCGGTGTCACGCATCTCCTGGTGGAAGGTGTCCCACGACTGGAGCACCGGGGGCACCCACGCGCAGCCCTGCTCGGCCAGCACGTACTTGAGCCCGGGGAAGCGCTCGAACACACCGCTCAGCACCAGGTGGGTCATGCCCCGCTTGGAGTAGAAGGTCGTCTCGGCGAGGAACATGAAGGTGGCCGCCGAGTAGTTGCCGTAGCTCGGCGAGCCGCCGCCGGAGTGCTGGTTCACGATGACGTCGTTGGCCTGGCAGGCCGCCCAGAGCTTGTCGTAGACCGGCGAGTACAGCGGCTCGATCTGCTTGGCGTCGTCGGGCACGGCCGGCAGGAGGATGCCGCCCTTCAGGCCGTTCTCGGCGGCGAACTCGACGTCCTTCACCGCCTCGTCGAGGTCGTTCAGGAAGATCTGGGCGACACCGGCCCGCTCGTCGGGGGCCTGGGAGACCCAGTCGACCATCCAGCGGTTGTGGGCCCGGATGCCGGCGAGGCGGCGGCGGTAGTTGCCCTCGTTCGGCGGCGGGGTGAGCAGGGCGCCGGTCGGGAAGAACGGCGGCACCGTGTTGGGGAAGGTGACCTCGGCGACGACACCGTCGGACCGCTGGTCGGCGAGGCGCAGGTCGCCGTCCCAGTTCCGGGTGCGGCCGTCGTCCTGGAGGTCCCGGAACGGGTTGGAGTACTTGGCCCGCCAGGCGTCGAACTCCTCGAGGTACTCCTTCTCGAGGTAGTCGCGGTACATGGCGTGGCTGCCACCGGCGTGGCTGTCGGTCGAGATGACGACGTAGCGGTCGTTGTCGGTCACGGCGGTGCTCACAGGTGGCTCCTGAGGTGTGGGCGCCGACCCGTCGTCGGCTCTCGAAGGGCAATCTACTTATCACTGCCAACTACTTTCGAGGGCCAAAGGTCCCTTCTCGCGTTGGCTAGGGTGCCGCCGTGGCCCGCCAGGACGATCTCCGCGACATCGACGACGCGCTGAAGCGCGTCGGTCGCATCGGCCGGGGCCGTGCGGCCACCCGCCTCCGGGCCGAGGTCTCCGGCGTGGACCTCACCAACGCCGCCGTCGGCATCCTCGGCGCCCTGCACAAGCACGGCGCCCTGCGGGCCAGCGCCCTCGCCGAGGCCGCCGACACCGAGGCCCCCCTCGTGAGCCGCGAGCTGCGCAACCTCACCGCCGAGGGCTACGTCACGACCACCCCCGACCCCACCGACGGCCGGGGCCGCATCGTGGCGCTCACCCGCAAGGGGCGCACGACCTACGAGCGCTTCCGCGACGGCGCCGACCGCATCACCGCGCACGCCTTCCGGGAGTGGAGCGACGACGACATCATCCAGTTCCGGGCGATGATGCTCCGGGTCGTCGACGACTTCTCCAGCACCGACCGTCCCGGCTGACCCGCCTGCCCAAGCCCCCACCGCCGGCCCCACCCGGGTACCGTCGGACCGGCGCAGGGGCGCCACGAGGAGGGGGAAGATGGCCGAGCACGAGTTGGTGATCCGCAACGGCACGGTGGTCGACGGCACGGGTGCACCCCGCCGGCGCGGCGACGTCGCCGTCGACGGCGGGAAGGTCACCGAGATCGGCGCCGTCGATGGCACGGGCCGCCGCGAGCTCGACGCCGAGGGGCTCGTCGTGGCGCCCGGCTGGGTCGACATCCACACCCACTACGACGGGCAGGCCAGCTGGGACCCCTTCCTCAGCCCCTCCCCCTGGCACGGCGTCACCACCGTGGTGATGGGCAACTGCGGCGTGGGCTTCGCCCCCGTGCGCCCCGACCGCCACGAGTGGCTCGTCGCCCTGATGGAGGGCGTCGAGGACATCCCCGGCACCGCGCTGCACGAGGGCATCACCTGGGACTGGGAGACCTTCCCCGAGTACCTCGACGCGCTCGGCGCCACCCCGAAGGCCATCGACCTCGGCGCCCAGGTGCCCCACGCCGCGGTGCGGGGCTACGTGATGGGCGACCGCGGCGCCGACCACGCCGAGGTCCCCACCCCCGACGAGATCGATCGGATGGGCCGCCTGGTCGCCGAGGGCATCGAGGCCGGCGCCCTCGGCTTCAGCACGTCGCGCACCGTCGCCCACAAGTCGGTCGACGGACGCATGACCCCCAGCCTCACGGCCACCGCCGACGAGCTGCTCGGCATCGCCCGGGCCATGGGTGCCACGGGCAAGGGCGTGTTCCAGGCCGTCGCCGACCTCGACGACCTGCAGAGCGAGTTCGCCATCCTCCGCTCGATGGCCGAGACCGCCCGCCGGCCGCTCTCCATCACCACGCTGCAGCGGGCCGGCCAGCCGGTCGACGCCTACCGCCACCTGCTCGAGCTGGTGGCCGAGGCCAACCGCGACGGCGTGCAGATCCGCAGCCAGGTCGCGGCCCGCCCCGTCGGGCTCCTGCTCAGCCTCCAGGGCACCGTGCACCCGCTGCTCATGTCGGCCACCTACCAGCAGCTGAAGGGCCTCCCGCTCGACGAGCTCGTCGCCGAGCTGCGCCGGCCCGAGGTCAAGGCCAGGGTCCTCGACGAGCTCTCGGCGCCCGGGGCGAACCTGCTCGAGCGCATGACCCCGGCGTTCGCGCTCGGCAACCCGCCCCGCTACGACCAGCGCCCGTCTGACGCCATCGATCTGGCCCGCGCCTACGACGTGCTGCTCGACGACGGCGGCACCGGGGTGGTCTACATCCCGGTGATGAACTACGAGCAGGGCGACATGGCGGCGGTGCGCGAGATGCTCCTGCACCCGCTGAGCGTGCCCGGGCTCGGTGACGCCGGTGCCCACTGCACGATGATCTGCGACGCCAGCTTCGCCACCTACCTGTTGCAGTACTGGACGAGGGAGGCCCCCGCGGCCCAGCGCCTCGACGTCGAATGGGTCGTGCAGCAGCAGGCCGCGGCCACGGCCGCCACCGTCGGCCTCCGCGACCGGGGCGTGCTCGCCCCCGGCTACCGGGCCGACATCAACCTCATCGACCTCGACCGCGTCGGCATCACCAGCACCGAGATGCTCCACGACCTGCCTGCCGGCGGGAAGCGGCTGGTGCAGCGGGCCGCCGGCTACCGGGCCACCATCGTGGCCGGCGAGGTCATCCGTGAGGACGGCGAGGACACCGGGGCCCTGCCCGGGCGCCTCGTCCGAGGCGCCCGGGCGCGCTGAGTCAGGCCGGGCCACCCACCGACGCGAGGTCGAGGTCGAGGTCGAGCTGCGGGCGCAGCTCCTCCTGCCAGAACCGCAGGAAGCCGCTCTGGTCCGGTCCGACCTGGTGGAAGTACACGTGGTCGTAGCCGGCGTCGACGTGGGCCCGCACCGCTTCGAGCACCGGTCCCGGGTCGGGGCCGCACAGGACGCTCCCGGCCACGACGTCCTCGGTGACCAGCTCGGAGGCCTGCTCGAAGTGGGTCCAGGTCGGCAGGTCCTGTGCCAGCTGACCGGGCACGGCGCTGTTGGGCCAGAGGTCGAGCGCGGTGGCCCGGGCCGCCGCCTCGCTCTGGTCCCAGCACACGTCGATCTGGGCGTACCGAGGGCCGGTGCCACCGGCCTGCTCGAACCGCTCGACGGGGTCGGGGTCCGACCCGTGACCCCAGTAGCCGTCACCCATGTCCGCAGCCAGTTTGACGGCCGCCTCCCCGAAGCCGGACACGATGATCGGGATCGGCTCCACGGGTGGGTCGAAGAGCCGGGCGTTCTCGACGTCGTAGTGGTCGCCGTGGTGGTTGAAGGTCTCGCCCTCCCACATGCCCCGCATCACCGCGATGGCCTCCTCGAGCATGGAGCGGCGCCGTCCGGCCGGGGGCCAGCGGTCACCGAGGATGTGCTCGTTCAGGGCCTCGCCCGTCCCGACGCCGAGGAAGAACCGGCCCTCGAAGAGCAACGAGGTGGTGGCCGCCGCCTGGGCGATCACCGCCGGGTGGATCCGCACCGTCGGGCAGCTCACGCCGATGCCGACCCTCAGGTCCTCGGTGGAGGCGGCGATGGCGCCGAGCACCGACCACACGAACGGGCTGTGCCCCTGGGCGCCCACCCAGGGGTGGAAGTGGTCGGAGATCGACGCGAAGTCGAAGCCCGCCTCCTCGGCGGCCACGGCGTTGGCGACCAGGTCACGGGGGGCGTGCTCCTCGCTCGACAGCGAGTACCCGAACGAGGTCACGAACCCATGCCCGCCATGCGCTCCGACAGCGCGCCCGCCAGCTCGGCCTTGGTCATCGAGGTCGTGACCTCGAGCCCGGCCGAGCGGGCCTCCTGCAGCAGCTCGTCCTTCGTCGACGCCGCCGACAGCGCGTCGGCGTCCATCGGGAGGCCGAGCTCCAGGCGCTTCGCCATGAACGGCGTCGCCATCTCCTCGAGGAGGGTGCCGGCCTTGCGCAGCTGCGGGAAGAGGTCGCCTTCCTCCTCCTCCACGTGGTGGGCGATGCCCGCCTTGGTCGACTCGAGGGCGGCGCCGAAGCCGGGCTCGTCGACGAGCTCGATCATGGCCGCGAGGCCCTCACGGGCGACGAGGTGCTCGTTCTCGCCCTCCTCGACCTCCTCCTGGCCCGTCACCGACACCATCGCCGGGTACATGACGCTCTCCTCGAGCTCCATGTGGCCGTTCAGCGCAGTGGCCAGCTCGTCGACGAGGGTGTGCCGCTCGGTGCCCTCGGCGGCCGCGATCCGGTCGAACAGATCCTCCACCTGCCGGTGGTCGGTCTCCAACAGCCTGGTGGGGTCCATGTCTCTGCTCCTGTTCCCGGTGACGCCGGACGCGTGATCGGTGACTGCACGCCCTACCCATTCGGCCCGCCGGCCATGCCGCGACCCCAGGCCCCAACGGCCCAGCGGCCGTCTACTCCCCGGGCACCCGGGTAAGGGTCCGACACGCAGCAGAGGGGGTTGGAGCATGCCGAGGGACAGGGCGATGCCGACGAACCGATGGAACGCCAAGCGTGAGCGGCAGTACCGCCACATCGAGCAGGCCGAGCTCGACCGGGGCGTCCCCGAGGACGAGGCCAAGGAGATCGCGGCCCGCACCGTGAACAAGGAGCGGGCCCGGGCCGGCGAGGCGGAGCAGGCCTCCCGCACCTCCACCGACGACATCTCGTCAGGCCGCCGGGGCGGCCTGCGGTCGCACTCGGGAGCGAAGGGCCGCACCTACGACCAGCTCTACGCCGAGGCCCGCCGTAGGAACATCCCGGGCCGCTCGAAGATGAGCAAGGCCGAGCTCGAGCGGGCACTGTCCCGCTGACGCCCGACGCCCGAGCCCTCCGGCCGGAGGCCTCAGCTCGTGTAGGGCGCCGCCACCTCGTCGACGAGGAGGGCGGCGGTGCACGTGCCGACGTACCCGTCGAGGTCGAACAGTTCGGCCCGGGCCAGGCCGATGCCGTCCTCGACGTACCAGGCGCGGGCGGTGACACCCGTCCACTCGCCCACCGGCACGCGGGCGAGGCTGATCGTCAGGTCGGCGTTGATCGCCGACCACCGGCTCATGTCGAGGAAGTTGGCGCTGTTGGCGGTGAAGTCCGACGCCCATGCCAGGCGCACCGTCGGGGAGGGCTCCTCGCCGGCGATGACCGGACGAGTGGCGCGGTACCAGCTGGTGGCCTGGCCCCGGTCGCCACCGTCGCGGGTCTCCAGCGCATCGGCGAACCCGTTGCGCCCCTCGGGACGGGGGTGCGGCGCCCGCACCGCGCCGAAGGGCGGGGTCTCGATCGGAGGCAACACCGGATCGGTGCCGGCGTCGTCGGGGCCCGCGGCGGTGCGGAACCGCAGCGCGGTGGCCCGGGCGACCTCGACCCCCTCGGGATCACGGAGCAGCGCGACCACGATCTGGAGCCGCTTGCCCTGGCGGACGATCTCGGTCTCCACCCCGAGGCGACCGAGCGGGACGGGTCGGTGCATGTCGACGGTGATGCGGGCGATGCGCATCGGCACGAGCGTCGGCACCCGCTCGACCGCCCACGTCAGCAGCGCGGCGGGCGTGCCTCCGTACTGGGCGTTGGAATCCCACGGCCCCTGGGTCAGAAGGGTGGCGACCACCGCGTCGGGGCCGTCGGGGACGAACATGGCTTCCACTCCGTCTTCCTACTCGGACCGTGGACCGCGACGCCATGTCACCTGGGGGCCCGGCTCGGCTCCGGCGCGGCCGAGGCGGGTGAGGGCGCGACCGTGGGACACTGGCGCCCATGTGGTTGGGATGGCAGCCCGCACTGGCGATCGCCGCGGTCCTGCTCGTCGCCGGCCTGGTCGCCCGTCGCCGCCCCGCCCGCGTCGCCGCCGTCGGGGCGATGGCCCTCGAGACCGCCCTGGTCCTCACCCTCTACGCCACCTGGCGCTTCGTGATGGCGCTGCGGTCGACCCGGCTCGACGAGGGCCTCGCCCACGGGCGCACCGTCTTCGACATCGAGAAGGCCCTGCACATCGGCAACGAGGCCGACATGGCCCGCTGGCTGGTCGACCATCCCACCGTCGCCCACCTGGCCAACGGCTTCTACGCCACTGTGCACGCGCCCGCCCTGCTGATCTTCCTGGTGTGGCTGTTCCTCCGCCACCGCGACCACTACCCGAAGGTGCGCAACACCGTCGCCCTGGTCACCGGCATGTGCCTGTTCATGCACTGGTTCCCGGTGGCCCCACCGCGCATGTACCCGCAGCTCGGGTTCGTCGACGTCGCCCGCTCGATGGGCGAGTCGGTGTACGGGCCGGTCGGCCAGGGCATCTCCAACCAGGTGTCGGCCCTGCCGTCGCTGCACGCCGGGTGGGCCCTCATCATCGCCTTCGGCGTGATCGTGGCCAGCCCCAGCCGTTGGAAGTGGTGGATCGTCGCCCACCCGGTGGTCACCATGCTCGTGATCGCCGCCACCGCCAACCACTGGTGGCTCGACAGCATCGCCGCGGCGGCCGTGCTCGGCGTCGCCCTCGCCGTTCAATGGGCGATCGCCCGGGTGTGGGCCCGCGGCCGTGACGCAGTGCCGGCGGCGAGCGAGCCGGTCGACCTCACCGAGCCGGCGCTCACCCCCGACCCCCTCGAGCCGACGCCGGCTCCCGCTCCGGCCCCCGCCTGACGCCGGCTACCAGAGGGACTGGCCGCGGGCCTCCCGGAACAGGCGGCGGGCGTCGGGCATCGAGTGGTTGTCGTGGTCCTCGCCCCAGGCGGTGACGCCGTCGAAGGTCCACTCGGTGAGCCCGTTGATGGTGAAGAGGTTCGGGTTGATCAGGAAGGCGATCGAGTTCTGCAGCCGGCCCTCGGCGTGGAGCTCACGGCCGAGCTCGTCGACGAGGTCGAGCGTGACCAGCACCGGGAAGCCCTCGCCGTCGCGCTCGACGACCTCGCGGGCCCCGCTGGCGACCTTCGACCACACGCCGTCGCGCAGGACGTAACCGTGGATGGCGATGCACCCGGTGCCGAAGTCCATGGTGATGGTGTGGAAGGCGTCGCGGTCTGAGGCGGTGGCGTAGCTGTAGCCGCCCCGCATGCTGCCGCCCCCGTGGATGCCCTGGCCGAACTGGGGCCGGGGGCCCCACGAACGGTCACGGAAGCCGTAGGAGTCGACGGCGATCTCCTCGCCGTGGAGCACGATCGTGCCCTGGTAGCGGCACGGCTGGTCGACGTGGCTCTCGCCGAGCATGTTCGGCGCCAGCACGCCGGTGACGGTGAGGTCGACGTGGATCTCGTCGCCGCCGTCGGGGTCGTCGTAGCCGATCACCCACTGCCGCTGGGGCTCGACGCAGCGGTACCGGATGCCGTTGGCCAGCTCGAGGTCGGTGAGCCGGGCGTCGGCCGCCAGCGGCAGGTGCCAGAACTGCTTGGCGTAGACGCAGGTCTCGGGCCGCTCGTGGTGCCCGTCCCAGAAGAAGGCGCCGCCGGCGGCCACGCCCTGGTTCTTCTTGAAGTACGGGTAGAGCTGGCCGGAGAGCCCCCGATCCGGGACCGTGAAGGTGAACCAGCAGGTCTCGGTCCACTCCGGGTCGTCGGAGGTGGGCGCGTGGAACTCGTCGTCGGGGTGCATCTCCGCCATGGTCGGTGGCCTCAGGCGAGGGCGCTGAAGTCGACCTGGCCCGTGGTCATCGCCGCGGTGAAGCCCGAGTCGACGAGGAGGTTGACGCCGTTGATGAAGGCCGAGGCGTCGGAGCCCATGAAGGCGAGCGGCGGGGCGATGTCCTCGGCGACGGCCATGCGGCCGTTGCCCTGGACGTCGACGCTCCAGTCGATGACCTTGTCGCCCATGTCCTGGCGGAAGTCGACCATCAGCGGGGTGTCGACGGGGGCCGGGCAGATGCTGTTGACCCGCACGCCCCGGCGGATGGTCTCGTGCGACTTGCGCATCACGTAGACCTGCATGAGGGCCTTGGAGAACGGGTACACGTCGGCCTGCGCGGCCTCGGCCTTCTCGGCGGCGTCGAGGAACTCGTCCCAGTCCTCGATGGCGAGCAGGTCGTTGATGAGCTCGACCTGGGTGGGCCAGCCGTTGCCCGCCATGGAGGCGGTGTAGACGACCGTGCCGCCGGCCGGGATCAGCGGGAGCACCGCGTCGGTGAGGCGGCGGGAGGCGGCCACGTTGACGGCCAGGCAGGTGCGCACGCCCGAGCGGGCCGCCACACCGGCGTTGGAGAAGAGCACGTCGACCGGGCCCTCGATGCGGGCCACAGCCGCGTCGAGCGAGTCCTTGTCGGCCAGGTTGACCTCGATGAACGAGTCGACCGGGCCGTCAGGCTGCTTGATGTCGAGCACGGTGACGTGAGCCGCGCCGAGCTCCTTGACCAGCGCGACGAGTGCCGCCCCGATGCCGGTGGCGCCACCGGTGACGACCACGCGCTTGCCCTCGTAGCTGAACAGGTCCCCCATGGAACCGACCCCCTGATGCAGTCCGACGGCCGGTCGTCCGACCGGCCCGCGGCGAACCTACGAGCGGCCCTGAACCATGTCAACATTCGCCGATGGAGATCACCCGCCTGGGGAGTGCGCTCGGGGCCCGGGTCGAGGGCGTCGACGTCACCGCCCCGCTCGAGGCCGCCACCGTCGACGGCCTGTACAAGGCCCTGCTCGACCACAAGGTCCTCGTCGTGCCCGCCCTCGGCATGACGCCCGAGCAGCACATGGCGCTCGGACGGGCCCTCGGCGACATCGAGGTCCACGCCTTCTTCCCCAACCTCGGCGAGGGCTACGAGCAGGTCAGCGTGCTCGACTCGGCCCAGGGCAACACGGCGAGCATGTGGCACACCGACGAGTCGTTCCTCCCCCACCCGCCGATGGGCACCCTCACCCACGCCAAGGTGCTGCCCGCGGTGGGGGGCGACACGCTCTTCTGCAGCACCAGCGCGGCCTACGAGGCCCTGTCGCCCAACATGAAGCGCTACCTGGAGGGCCTCACCGCGGTGCACGACCTGGCCAGCATCGCGCTGCTCCGGAACCGGTTCGGTGCCCCCTGGAGCCAGCTGGCCGAGGCCGTGGCCGATGAGCGCTGGACCCGGCACCCGGTGGTGCGCACCCACCCCGAGACCGGCGAGAAGGGCCTGTTCGTGAACCCCACCTACACCCGGTTCATCGAGGGCCTGCCCCCCGACGAGGGCGACACCATGCTGCCGTTCCTCATCCGCCACCAGGTCAAGGAGCCCTTCACCTACCGGCACCGCTGGGCCGAGGGCGACCTGCTGATCTGGGACAACCGCTCGACGATGCACATGGTGCTCAACGACTTCGAGGGCCACCGCCTCATGTACCGCGTGTCGGTCGTGGGCAGCCCCGCTCGCTGAGCCTGGGGGCTACTGGAGCTGGTCGGGGTACAGCGCCTTGATGAAGCTCAGGAAGATGTCCATCGTGGGCGTGGTGAAGTTGCTCGAGCCGTTGCCGACGACCACGAACGTGGCGTCGGCGGCCGGGTACCGGAACACCGCGGTGCTGTAGCCGAGAATCGCCCCGTCGTGGCCCACCAGGTCGTTGAGGGTGGTCACACCGAGGCCGTAGCCGACGTTGACCTCCTGGCCGTCGAAGCGGCGGCCCTCGAGCCGCTGGGCCTGGGTGTCGGGGTTCAGCAGCGTGCCGTCGGACAGCTCGTGGGCCCAGATCACCAGGTCGTCGAGGGTGGAGGTCATCGCCCCCGCCGTCCAGGCCACCTCGGGGTTGATGTCGCCGACCTCGGTGAGCGTCGTGAAGTCGGTGCCGTCGGCGGGCTGGTAGCCGGTGACGGCCGGGGCCGGCACGCCGGGCTGGTCGGCGGCCGGGAAGCGGGTGCGGCCCATCTCCAGCGGCTCGACCACCATCGTGTTGATCGCCTCGGGGGCGGTCATGCCGGTGACCTGCTCGAGGATGAGGCCCAGCAGCACGTAGTTGGAGTCGCAGTAGACGACCTTCTCCCCCGGGGCGAAGTCGGCGGGGTGCTGCCGGATCGCCTCGACGGTCTTCTCCGGGGTCCAGGCCAGCATCGGGTCGGCACCGAACTCGGCGACCCAGGCCTCGTCGGAGGTGAAGTCCCAGATGCCGGAGGTCATCGACAGCAGGTGGCGCACGGTGATCTCGTCGCCGTTGGCGATGCCCGGCACGAACTGCTCGAGGGTGTCGTCGAGCGAGAGCTTCCCCTGGTCGACCAGCTGGAGGATCGCCGAGGCGGTGAAGGTCTTCGACACGCTGGCGATGCGCACGGTGCCGTCGGCGTCGTAGGGCGCCTTGGTGGCGATGTCGTCGACGCCGATCGTCGAGGTCCAGACCTCGTCGCCGATGGCGACGTAGGCGGCCGCCCCCGGCATGCCGGTCTCGGCGAACACGGTCTCGAAGACCTCCTGCAGCGTGGCACGGGTGGTCTCGTCGAGGGTCACCGTCGGCGCCCCGAGCACCTTCGACGACGGCTCCCAGGTCGGGCCCGAGCAGGCCCCGGCGACCAGGGCGACCGCCAGCACCGAACCGACCGCGAGACGACGCACGCCAACCATTCCCGGAACCTCCCCATCGAGCGAGGCGCCAGGGTCGCACAGCGGCCCGACCGTTGCCAGGGCAACGGTCGCCGGTGGAGCCGGCCGGAGGGGTCACCGACGGGCCCACCCTCGGGAGATCCCGCCCGGGAGCGGCTAGGTTCGACACTCGTTGACCGTGACAACGACCGGTCCCGATTCGAGCATGGGGGAACAGAGATGACGTACCCGTTGGAGCCCGCCGGCGTGAACGACTACCCGGTGAAGGTGGGCAGCATGCTGCTCACCCTCGTCGACCCGAACCCCGGGTTCGAGTCGGCCTACAACCGCTGGTACGAGCGCGATCACTACTACGCCGGCTGCATGGTCGGTCCGTGGCAGCTGGCCGGCAGCCGCTGGGTGGCCCCCCGCAGCCTGAAGGACCTCCGCTGGCCCGAGGGCGACACCGCCGTGGCCAACCCCACCGACGCCGGCTCCTACGTCGCCATCTACTGGATCGAGCAGGGCCACCACGACGAGTGGAACGAGTGGGGCCAGACCCAGGTGGCGTGGCTGTACTCCAACGGCCGCGGCTTCCCGGAGCGCAAGCACACCCACACCACCCTGTTCGACCACATCGGTGCCGCCTACCGCGACGCCGACCCCGTGCCGGTCGAGCTCGCCCTCGACCACGCCTACGACGGCATCGTCGTGGCCTGGTTCGACGCCCGTGAGGGCGGCACCGCCCGCTCGGTGCACACGACGCTCACCGAGGGCCTCCTGCCCGAGCTGCTCGAGGGCTCGTCCATCGAGATCGCCTCGTCGTGGACCCCCGTCGAGACGCCTCCCACCGACCAGCCGATGGACCTCGGCACCCCCGCCGGTGGCCCCGAGCGCCTCGTGCAGATCTTCTTCCTGCACGGCGACGTCACCGAGGCCCTGGCCGGGCTGCGCACCTACACCGACGCCGTGGCCGAGGCCGGCCTGGCCGACGTGCACCTGGTGGCGCCGTTCTTCCGCACCGTCGTGGGCACCGACACCTACGCCGACGAGCTCTGGTAGGTCCCACCGTGGACGCACCGACCACGCCCCCGGACCCGTTCTCCCCCGCGACCCTCGGGCCGCTCACCCTCAAGAACCGCTTCGTGAAGGCGGCCACCTTCGAGGGCGTCACCCCGAAGGGCCTCGTCACCCCCGAGCTCATCGACTACCACCTGCGCCCGGTGCGGGGCGGGGTGGCGATGACCACGGTGGCGTACCTCGCCATCGCTCCTGAGGGGCGCACCGACGACGGCTGCATCTGGCTGCGGCCGGCCGCGGTGCCGGGGCTCCGGAAGCTGGTCGACACCATCCACGACGAGGGCGCGCTCGTCGCCGGCCAGATCGGCCACGCCGGGCCCGTGGCCAACGCCGCCAAGAACGGCGTGCCCTCGCTGTCCGCGTCGCGTGAGGTCAACCCGATCTCGATGAAGATCACCCGGCCGATCACCGAGACCGAGATCGAGCGGGTCACCATGGACTACGCCCGCGGGGCGTCGCTCATGGCCGAGGCCGGGTTCGACTCCATCGAGATCCACCTCGCCCACAACTACCTGCTGTCGTCGTTCCTCAGCCCGAAGTTCAACCGCCGCAAGGACAGCTGGTCCGGGAGCCTCGAGAACCGGGCCCGGTTCGCCCGCCAGGTCGTGGCCACCGTCCGAGCTGCGGCCCCGGCCCACATGGCGGTCACCGCCAAGATCAGCCTCGACGACGGCGTGCCCGGTGGCTTCGACGTCCCCGAGAGCGTCGAGTTCGCTCGCATGCTCCAGGACGACGGCCACCTCGACGCCATCGAGATGACCGGCGGCTCGTCGCTGGCCAACCCGATCTACCTCTTCCGGGGCGACGCCCCCCGCGAGGACTTCGCCAAGGCCATGCCGCTGCTCGGGAAGATCGGCTTCAAGCTGGCCGGCAAGAAGTTCATGCCCTCGTACCCGTTCGAGGAGGCCTACTTCCGCGACAAGGCCCTCATGGTCCGCGAGGCCGTCGACATGCCGCTGATCTTCCTGGGCGGCATCAACAACCTCGCCACCGTGCAGCAGGCCATGGCCGACGGCTTCCAGTTCGTGGCCATGGGCCGAGCCGTGCTGCGTGAGCCCGACCTCATCAACCGGATGCAGGAGGGCTCCCAGACGGAGGGCAACTGCATCCACTGCAACCGCTGCATGGTCTCCATCTGGAGCGGCAGCCGCTGTGTCGTCGACTTCCCCGATCCCATCGTCGCAGGAGCACCGGTCGCATGAATCCCGAGCAGGTCGCCGAAGCCGTTCCCGTCGAGGCCCTCCAGGGCTGGGTCGACGCCAACGTCGAGGGGGCCTCCGGGCCGCTCGTCGTCAGCCACCTCTCGGGGGGCTCGTCGAACCTCACCTTCCGCGTGCGCGACGACGCCAACGACTGGGTGCTGCGGCGCCCGCCCCTCGGTCGCCTGCTCGCCACCGCCAACGACATGGGCCGCGAGTACCGCGTGCAGGAGGGCCTCGGCCGCAGCGACGTGCCCGTGCCCACCACCGTGGCCATGTGCGACGACCCCGACGTGCTGGGCGTGCCGTTCTACCTGATGACCTTCGTCCCGGGCACCGTGTACTCCGACGCCGACGCCGTCACCGGCCTCGACGAGGCCCAGGCGCTGGCTGCCACCGACGAGCTCATCGACGTCCTGGCCCGGCTCCACGCCGTCGACTACGAGGCCGTGGGCCTGGGTGGGCTGGGCAAGCCCGAGGGGTTCCTCCAGCGCCAGATCACCCGCTGGACCGGCCAGTGGGAGAAGTCGAAGGACCACGAGATCCCCGCCATCGACGAGCTCGCCCGGCGCCTCGAGCGCTCGGTGCCCGCCCACACCGCCTCCTCGGTCGTGCACGGCGACTACAGCTTCAACAACACCATGTGGGCCGACGACGACCCGACCCGCATGGTCGCCATCCTCGACTGGGAGATGTCGACCCTCGGCGACCCGCTCACCGACCTCGGCATGGTGGCGGTCTACTGGGGCGAGGCCGGCGAGATGATGTGGCGCAGCCGCCAGCCCCAGCCCCACCGTCTGAACCCGGGCTTCCCCGGCGTCGACCACCTCATCGCCCGCTACGAGGCCACCAGCGGCCGCTCGGTGCGCGACATCGACGTCTACCGGGTGCTCGCCGTGTTCAAGCTGGCGATCATCGTGGAGGGCAACCTCGCCCGCATCCGCGCCGCCAACCCCGACGAGGACCACAGCGAGCGCAGCCGGCTGGTCGACGAGCTCGCCGCCCTGGCCCTCCAGATCGCCGACGACTCGTCGGTGGCGAGCCTCCGCGGCGCCTGACCTAGGGCTGCAGCAGGTCGTCGAGCCAGTCGAGCGCGGCGGTCCAGAACACGACGGGGGCCATGCCCTCGCAGTGGCCCTCGGCCCCTTCGGCGGCGGTGAAGCGCCGGAACTGCTTGGGACAAGTCAGGTGGTCGAACAGCACCTGACCCTGCCCGGACGAGATCAGGTCGGTCTCGTTGTCGGTGACGTAGGAGGGGCAGGTCACCTGCCCGACGGTGTCGGCGTTGGTGAAGCGCAGCATCTCGGCGCAGTAGGCCTGGGCGGTGGTGACACCGTGGGTGACCATGCGAGGCGCGAACAGGTCGCGGACCGCGGGGATGGTCAGCAGCGACTCGAACTGCTCGGCCGCCGCCGGGTCGTCGGCGCGGTCCATGAGGTCACCGAGGCGCGCCCGCAGTGTGGCCCCCATGTCGAACTGGCCGGGGTCGGCGACCATGGCGGCCAGCCTCGGCTCGCCTGCCGCGCCCCGCGGGGCGAGCACGCCGCCGAACGAGCGGCCGACGAGCACGATGCGCTCGGGATCGACCCACCGGTGGCCGGCGAGGGCATCGACCATGCCCGGCACGACGTGCTCCCAGTCGGGGCGCATCACCACCCCGCGGTCGTAGAGCTCGCCGCCCTGACCCGGGCCGTCGACGGCGGCGAACGCGTAGCCCCGATCGAGCGCGGACGCGACCGACGCGTAGAGCTCCTCGGCGGTGCCGTCGTAGCCGCCGATGTGGAGCAGGGTCGGCAGCGGGCCGGAGCCCTCGGACGGGGCGAAGAGGTAGCCCGACACCGGGCTGTCGAGCACCTCGCCGGCGTGGGCCAGCAGCGGCAGCGCAGCGCGGAACGCGGCCACGCTGGCGGCGTAGCCGGTGCGCAGCTCGTCGCAGTCGAGGTCGTCACGGTGGAAGAAGAACGACTGGCGGTGGTACTCGCTGGCCCGCAGGTAGGCGCCCCGGGCGCTCACCGGATGGCCGGCGGCCAGCGCTGCGTCGGCCTGCTCGACCAGGCCGTGGCCGAAGGCCGACCACGCCTGGAACCAGCTGTCGCGGTCGCCGGGCGTGATCGCGGCGGCGATGGCCAGGCACTCGCCCACGTTGGCCATGCCCCCGTCACACTTGCCGACCGAGCGCTGGAGCTGCCCGTCGAAGGCCTGGTCGTCGAAGAACAGCTTCACGTTCGGCTCCTCCGGGTCGGGCTCAGGGACCGGTGACCGGTCGGTCCTCGGTGAACTCCACCTGGAGCTCACGCTGGGCGAGGCGCCAGCCCGCATCGGTGCGGCGGTACTGGTCGAGGTAGCGGATGGCCATCACGTAGTCGAGCTTGCCGCTGCCGTCGTCGGCATCGTGGATGTGGTGGGCCAGGCAGTAGGTCTCGCCGGTGCCGGTGTCGCCGTCGAGCTCGACGTAGTGGTTGGCCACCACGTGCATCGTGACGTCGTAGCGCCCGAGCCCGGCGAACGCCGTGGCGATCTCGTCGGGGCCGGTGCGCATGCGCACGGGCTCGGCCTGGCCACGGTTGCAGATGCGCAGGACCCCGTCGGGGGTGAAGCAGGCGCCGGCGGCCGGGCCGTCGACCCGGTCGGCGGCGCGGGCGTAGTCCTCGACCAGGCGGCGGATGGCGAGCCGGTCGGCCAGCTCGGCCAGGTCGAGCTCGGCCATCAGCCGACCGCCTGGAAGGTCCAGCCCGGGAGCAGCCCGAGGTCGGAGCACAGCTTCGGGGCGAAGATCCACTTGCCGAGGAACTTGTCGGCACCGGGATCGGAGGCCAGCCACGCCACGACCTTGCCGGTGGCCTCGGCCGGCTCGCTGCCGAAGCCCTCCGAGTACTCGTCGTCGGACTTGATGGCCTTGCGGGCCTCGGTGACCACGTTGCCGGGATCGACGTTGAAGGCCTTCACGCCGGCGGTGCGGTGGTCGGCGTTGATGCCGCCGGCCACCCGGCCGAAGGCGGCCTTGGAGGCTGAGTAGAGGATGCCCCAGCCCCCCTCGCCGGCCGGGGCCGGCGGGTCGAGGCGGGCCGAGCCCGACACCATGTTGATCACGGTGCCGCTGCCCCGCTCGAGCATGTGCGGCAGCACGGCCTGGATCAGCAGCACCTGGTTGATGAAGTTGCCGGTGAACATGTTCATCATCGACTCCGACGTGAGGTCGGCGACCTTGTCGAGGGTGCCCACGCCCTTGTAGATGGCGTTGTTGAACAGCACGTCGATGCGGCCCCACTGGTCGAGCACGGTGGCGGGCAGTGCCATCACGGCATCGAGGTCCATGAGGTCCATCGGCACGATGAGGGCGCGCTGGCCGAGCGCCTCGATCTCCTCGGCGGTGCGCTCGAGGCTGCCCGGCACGACGACGTGGGCCGTCTCTGCCGCGACGGACTGGGTCTCGGAGGTGCCGGAGCCCTCCTTGACGGTGCGGGCGCTGACGACGACGTCGAAGCCGGCTTCGGCCAGCGCGAGGGCGCCGGCGCGGCCGATGCCACGGCTGGCGCCGGTGACGATGGCGACGGGTGAGTCGGACATGTGTGTTCCCCCTTGTTCGGGGGCGACCCTACCCGGACCGGCCGGGGCCGCTCACCGCCGGGAGGCGGCTCAGCCCCCGCCGACCGACCAGTGCCAGGGCTCGCCAGGCAGGTTCACGAAGCCGTAGCTGGCGGCGTTGGAGACCATCCAGCGGTAGGCGCCGTCGGAGGTGCGCAGCGTGTGGCCGTCGATGGTGAAGTCGACGGCGAGGCCCTGCTCGTGCTTCGAGCGGCCGGGGATGGCCGTGGCCG
This sequence comes from Acidimicrobiales bacterium, assembly GCA_965279255.1. Lineage (GTDB taxonomy): Bacteria > Actinomycetota > Acidimicrobiia > Acidimicrobiales > Acidimicrobilacustridaceae > CAMFLJ01. The sequence continues at coordinate 615,040 of OZ257146.1, read as the reverse complement.
GCGAGCACTGCTCGGGGGGCATCTGGTAGATGGCGTAGTCGCTGCTGCCGCAGTTCTGGCGGCGCAGGGCGATCTGGCCGCTGGAGTCGCGGTAGCCGCTGCCGCCGAGGGTGAAGCCGGCGGCCGACGCGGCGTTGAGCAGCGAGGCGAGCTGGCCGGCGATCGAGGACGCCACGGTGATGCCGCCGACGGTCGACAGGCCGGGCTGAGACGGCTTGACCACTGCGGTGCCGCCCCCTCCCCCTCCGCCGCCACCACTGCCACCGCTGCCACCACCCGAGCCCGCGGAGCTCGCCTTCACCCGGGCGACGAGGGCGGCCTGCTCCTGCTGGAGCTGGGCCGACAGCTTCGAGTCGAGGGCGCTCAGGGCGGCGGACTCGGCCAGCTTGTCGTTGATGCGGGCGCTGACCTGGTTGGCGACCTGCTGCTGCTGGAGCAGCGCGGTGTCGTAGCCGGACTTCTTCTGGGACAGGGCGTCGCGCTCGGCGGCGGCCTCGGCCCGGGCGGCCTCGGCCTCGGCCTGGAGGTCCTCGAGGCGCTGCTTCTCGGAGCGGAACTCGTCGACGACGTCGAGCTTGGCGCCGCTGGTCGCGTCGATCAGCGCCTGCTTGGCCGAGGCGTCGTTGGCGGAGCTCTCGCGGAACACGTCGAGGGCCTTGTCGCCCTGGGGGTCGACGTAGGCCTCGACCGCGGCCGAGACGACCTGGCGCCGGAGGGCCTTGATGTTGGCCTGGGTGGCGGCGGCGTCGCGCTCGGCCTGCTCGGCCCGTGCGGTGGCCGCGTCGACCTGGGCCTGGGCGTTGTTCATGGCGGCCTGGGTGGCGCTCACGTTGGCCTGGAGGTCGGCGAGGGCGGCGTCGAGCTGGGCGTCGGTGGCCTGGAGGGTGTCGACCTGGGCGGCGACCTCGGCCTTCTTGCGCTTGACCTCGCGCTGGTCGGCGGCGGTGTCGGCCGACGCTCCCGAACCGGGCAGGACGGCGAGCAGCCCGATCAACACGGCGCCGGAGGCAGCGATCAGCTTGGTCGTGCGGCGACCGGGTGCAGCCATGCAGGCGCTCCTCGGGGATGGCGGGCGGCGGGTGGACACCAGCGGCAGCAATGCCGGCTCGGCGTCGTGGCAGTTCTGGGTCGTAACGGTTCTGCAATGTACTCGGACCGGCCTCGCACGCGAGGGACACCACCCGCCGCTCCAGAAAAATCCCTGGTCACGGGCATTTCGGGTCGCGTCCTCGTGATCTGAGAGCGCCAAGGCGCGTCACATAGCCGTCAAACGACCGTGCGGACCTGACGGGCGATCTCCAGGTCCTCCCGGGCGTGGACCACCACCACGGCGACCGCCGATCCGGCCGGGCTCACCACGGCGTCGCCGCCGCTCGGCACCGGCGGAGCCGCCCGGTCGAGCGAGGCCCCGAGGAAGCCGAGCCCGCCCACGATGTCGTCGCGGACCCGACCCGAGTGCTCCCCGACGCCGCCGGTGAAGGCGATGACGTCGAGACCACCGAGGGCCGCGGCCATGGCCGCGACCGAGGCGCGGGCGCGGTGCATGTAGGCGGCGAGGGCCATCGTCGCCCGCTCGTCGCCGGCCTCGGCGCCGGCCACGAGCTCCCGCATGTCGCCGGAGGTGCCGGCGAGCCCGGCGAGGCCGCTGCCGTGCCAGAGCGCGTCCTCGACGTCGTCGACGGTGAGCCCGCGGCGGAGGAGCCAGAGGATCGCTGCGGGGTCGAGGTCACCGGGTCGGGTGGCCATGACCAGGCCCGACATCGGGGTGAACCCCATGGTGGTGTCGACGCTTCGGCCACCGTCGATGGCGGCCAGGGACGCTCCCGCACCGAGGTGGCACGACACCGTGCGCAGCTCCTCGACCGGACGACCGACGAGCTCGGCCGCCCGACGGGCGACGTGGGCGTGGCTGAGGCCGTGGAAGCCGTAGCGCCGCAGCCCTGCCTCGGCCCACTCCTCGGGCACCGCGTACCGCCACGCCTCCGGGGCCATCGTGGCGTGGAAGGCGGTGTCGAAGCAGGCCACCGCGGGGAGGTCCGGTCGGATCCGACGGACCGTCCGCACCACCGCGAGGGCGGGGGGCAGGTGGAGCGGTGCGAGCGGCGCCAGCTCGTCGAGCCGGGCGAGGAGGTCGTCGGTGACGGCCGCGGGTGCCACGTGGTCGGCGCCGCCGTGCACGAGCCGGTGACCGACCGCCCCCACGTCACCCGCCCGGTCGATCACCTCGTCGAGGAGGGCCGCGGACGGGCCTCCCTCGATCTCCTCGTCGAAGGTGCGACGGCCCGCCCCGTCGACGACCTGCACCTTGACGGTGCTCGATCCGACGTTGACGACGAGCACGTCCACGGGCGTCAGCTCCAGGTCCAGTCCACGACCTCGGGCATGTCCTCGAGGTGCTCACGGATGTAGATGTCGTGGCGGGCCAGCATCGTGCGGCAGTGCTCGGCGAGGGCCTCGAAGCCGTCGACCCGCCGCCGCGACCGCCGCATCGCCTCCAGGCACAGCTGGTAGCGGCTGACCCGGTTCTGCACGACCATGTCGAACGGCGTGGTCGTGGTGCCCTCCTCCTCGTACCCCCGCACGTGGAAGCGCTCGGAGCCTCCCTGCCCGTGCAGCAGGAAGTGCACCTCGCGGGGATAGCCGTGGAAGGCGAAGATCACGTCCCGATCCGGCGTGAAGAGCGAGTCGAAGGCGACGCGGTCCATGCCGTGGGGATGATCGTTGGCCGGCAACAGGGTCATCAGGTCGACGACGTTCACGAACCGGAACCTCAGGTCGGGGCAGTGCTGGCGCAGCATCGACGCCGCGGCCAGCGCCTCCATGGTGACCACGTCGCCGGCACACGCCAGCACGACGTCGGGCTGATCGCCGTCGACCTCCGCCCAGCGCCAGCGGCCGTAGCCGATGGAGCAGTGCCGACGAGCGGCCGCCATGTCGAGCCACTGCAGGTGGGGCTGCTTGTCGATGACGATGAGGTTCACGTAGTCGGTGGATCGGAAGCAGTGGTCCGCCACCGACAGCAGGCAGTTGGCATCCGGCGGGAGGTACACGCGGGACACCGCGGGTCGCTTCGAGATCACCGTGTCGATGAGGCCGGGCCCCTGGTGGCTGAAGCCGTTGTGGTCGTTGCGCCAGCACGTCGAGGTGAGGAGGATGTTCAGCGACGACACCGGACGACGCCAGCCCAGCTCCCGCGCGCCGTCGAGCCACTTCGTGTGCTGGACGGTCATCGACGCCGACACCATGGCGAACGCCTCGTAGGTGGCGAAGAGGCCGTGTCGGCCGCTCAGGGTGTAGCCCTCGAGCCAGCCGTGGCACAGGTGCTCGGAGAGCACCTCCATCACCCGGCCGTCGGGCGCCAGGTGGTCGTCGCTGTCCTCGATCGGGAGGGTCCACGTGCGGTTCTCGACCTCGAACACCGGGCCGAGGCGGTTGGAGTTCGTCTCGTCGGGGCAGAAGATGCGGAAGTTGGCCTCGTCCGCGTTGGCGGTGAACACGTCGCGCAGCCACTCCCCCAGCCGGCGGGTCGGCTCCATGCGCTCCTGGCCCGGCTCGGGCACGTCGACCGCGTAGGCGGTGAAGTCGGGGAGGTCGAGGGCGACACGCACCCGGCCCCCGTTGGCCGCCGGGTTGGCACCCATCCGACGATCCGCCCTCGGGACCAGGAGCTCGAGCTCGGGCACCGGTCGGCCGGCGGCGTCGAACAGCTCCTCGGGCCGATAGCTGCGCATCCACTCCTCGAGGATGCGCAGGTGCTCGGGATCGGTGCGCACACCCGACACCGGCACCTGATGGGCCCGGAACGTCCCCTCGATCTTCTGGCCGTCGACCACCTTGGGGCCGGTCCAGCCCTTGGGGGTGCGCAGCACGATGGCCGGCCATCCCTCGGTGAAGCTGCCATCGCCGGACTCACGGGCGTCGCGCTGACGGAGGGCGATCTCGTCGAACGCCCGGTCCAACGCCGCCGCCGTGGCGATGTGCACCGCATGCGGGTCGTCGCCCTCGACGAAGATCGGCTCGTAGCCGTGGCCTCGCAGCAGCGACCGCACGCCCTCGTCGTCGGTGCGGCCGAGCACCGTGGGGCCCGAGATCTTCGCCTCGTTGAGGTGGAGGATGGGGAGCACGGCGCCGTCACGCACCGGGTTCAGGAACTTGATCACCTTCCACGAGCCCTCGAGGGGGCCGGTCTCCGCCTCCCCGTCGCCGATCACACAGGCGACGACCCGATCGGGGGCGTCGAAGGCCGCGCCGGCCGCGTGCACCAGGGCGTAGCCGAGCTCACCGCCCTCGTGGATGGAGCCGGGCACGGGCACGCTGACGTGGCTGGGGATGCCTCCGGGGGTCGAGAACTGACGGAAGAGGTGGCGCATCCCGTCGACGTCGCGTCGGACGTCGCCGTAGATCTCGCCCCACGTCCCTTCGAGGTACACGTTCGCCACCACGGCCGGACCGCCGTGGCCCGGACCGCACACGAACAGCACGTCGACGTCGCGCTCGGAGATCACCCGGTTGAGGTGGACGTACAGCAGGTTGAGCCCGGGCGACGTGCCCCAGTGGCCGAGGAGGCGGGGCTTGATGTGCTCCGGTCGCAGCGGCTCGCGCAGCAGCGGGTTGTCCGAGAGGTAGATCTGCCCCACCGTGAGGTAGTTAGCCGCTCGCCAGTAGGCGTCGATCGCCTCCACGTCGAGGGTGGACTCGAGGGCGGTCACATCGGTGGCCATCAGCCGTCTCCCTTGCCTGGGTCCGTGGCACCTACCCGTGCGGTGCAGGCCCCAGCATCGAGGGTCGCGACCCGGAGCGGGAGAGCCCTCGGCCAGACTCCATCCAGCATTCACAGCCAGGACACGGCCGGTTCAGATGACGGCCGCTCTCGACGGGATCAGGCGTCAGGAACGCACGAGCAGCGGGTCAGCGAGGGCGAGGCCCCTGCCGCCCACGTCGAGCAGCCGGCCGGCCAGCCCGGGATGCCGCTCGTCGACCAGGTTGGCCATGATGTCGAGCACCAGCTCCATGGTGAAGCCGGTGGAGAGGGCGAGCCCGAGCAGGGCCCGCAGCAGCTTCGGTCGGCCGATCACCCAGGCGAAGCGGCGGGCGGTGGCGAAGAACGGGTCGTAGTCGCGGGCGAGCACGGCCTGGTAGGTCGCGGGGGCGATGTTGGGCAGGGCCAGGAACGCCTCGGCGGCATGGCGGCCCGACTCGAGGGCGTAGTCGATGCCCTCGCCGTTGAACGGGTTGACCAGACCGGCGGCGTCGCCGACCGCGACCCAGCCGGGGCCGCTGCGGCGCTCGACGTGCATGGGCAGGCGCCACGCCCGAGGGCGGGCGGTGAACTCGCCGAGGCCCCACGACTCCCCCACCTGCGCGGTGTAGGCGTCGAGCATGGTGTTGAGGTTGAGGTCCTTGAAGTTCTTCATCGTCGACAGGGCGCCGACGCCGATGTTGACGATGCCGTCGCCGGCGGGGAACACCCAGCCGTAGCCGGGCACGATCTCCCCGTCGGGCCCCTCGACGGTGAGGCACGCCTCCATGTAGCGGTCGTCGGACCGGGTCGAGGGGGCGTAGGCGCGGATGGCCAGGCCGAACGGCGAGCTCTCGACCCGCGTCGCCCCGAGCAGGCGGGCGGCGGCCGAGCCGGCACCGGAGGCGATCACGACCATGTCGGCGCGCACCTCGGTGGAGCCGACCCTCACGCCGACCACGCGGTCGCCGTCGAGCACGGGCTCGGCGGCGGCGTTCTCGCGGAGGTCGGCGCCCGAGTCGACCGCGGCCTGCATGACCATGGCGTCGAACTCGGCGCGGGGCGCCACGGCACCGACCGGCGGGAAGGCGCCGTCGGGCCAGCGGACCTCACGGATCGTCCTGCCGGCCTGCACCCGCAGGCCGTCGATGCGGTGGAAGCCGGAGACGTCGAGCCCGAGGCGGTCGATCTCGGCGATGGCCCGAGGGGTCAGGCCGTCGCCGCAGGACTTGTCGCGGCCGCGGGCGGCCTTCTCGAACAGCACGACCTCGGCGCCGCCGCGCGCCAGCCACGCGGCGGCTGCGGCCCCTGCCGGGCCGGCCCCGATGACGGCGACGTCACAACGCTCCATGGGTGGATTCTCGCCCGCGGGGCGCCGGGATCCCTCATCGGGACCGGTGCCGTCCGTCGCACCCGGTCCTGGCGCCCTTCGTCCATCGTTCTGGTGGAGGTCAACCCCCCGATTCGGGGGGTGTGCTGTCGCGGGACATGGGTGACAGGTATGTCGCGAGACATCGGTGACAGTCAGGAATGTAGGCGGGCGCGGTGGGGGCCTCCTCGTTTGCGGTCGGAGGGTTGGTAGGAGCGGTCGGGGTCGAGGGTGAGGTGGCGTATGAGTGTCCCGTCGATGAAGACGTTGGCGGCGGTTCCGGCGATTTGGACCTGGGCGCGGTGGTGTTCCCACTCGACCCCGATGTGGATGCGGAGTCGGCTCACCTGGACGGTGCCGTCGGCGGCGACGGTGCCCTCGAGGAGGCGGGCGGGCCAGACGGGATGGGCGAGCGGCTCGGGCGCCGGGCCTGCGGCGGGGGTGGCATGCCAGCGGGTGATCGGTGTGACTCGCCCGATGCCTTGGTGGGGGCGGTGGTGGTTGTAGAGCTCGCGGAACTTGTCGAGCTGGGCCTGTAGCTCGACGGCACCTCGAGCGAGTGGTTGTTGGCGGAGCCATTTCTTGAGGGTCTGTTGGAATCGTTCGACCTTGCCGGTGGTCTGCGGGTGATAGGGCCGCCCGCACACCGGTCGGATCCCGGCGTCTCGCAGCTGTCGTTCGAACTCGACTTCGAACCCGCGCAGCTTCCCGGAGAAGCACAAGCCGTTGTCCGACAACACCCCGGCTGGCAGACCCCACACCGCTGCGGCCTGACTGAACGTGGCCCACGCCTCGAGCGACGTTGCTTCGAGCACGGCCCGGGACGCGATCGCGACCCGGGAGTGGTCATCGATGATGTTGAAGACCTTGACCACGCCGGTCGCTGTGACCCAGTCAGTCGCGTCGATCTGCCAGCGCTCGTTCGGCGCAGCGGCTTCGAAACGACGCCACGACGACTTCGGGCGCTTCTTCGGCTGAGGCTGGATCAGGCCTCGACGGACCAGCACCCGATGAACGCCAGCGATCGACGGGACCGCATCGAGCTCTGAGCGGGCGAGATGCCATGAGATCGTGGTCGCCCCGTGATCGAGGCCCGCGTCGATCAGCTCCTTGCGAAGCCTCACGATGCGGTCCTCGACCTCGACCGAGATCTGGGTCGGTGACGACAACGGGCGCCGAGAACGTTCCTCAAGCCCCGCCAGCCCCTCAGCGCGATATCGAGCAGCCCACTTGTAGAACGTCTTGCGTGACACCCCGTTGTCGGCGCACACCGCCGACACGTTCACCGGGTGGCCCTCAACAAGCGCCGTCACCGCCGCGAACACCTTCACCGACATCGGAGTCACCTTCCCGGCCATGACCCATCGTCACGGCCCAACAGGTGTCACCCATGTCTCGCGACATCAACTGTCACCGATGTCCTGAGAAGAGACACCCCCCGATTCGGGGGGCGGATCTCCACCGGTTCGAGAGGGACCTCTGGTCGGGGCCGGGATCAGCCCTGGGCCAGCAGGGCCTTGGGCACGACGACGTCGAGCTCGTCGAGGGTCCACGGCGGGTTGGTGCGGTGGTCGCCCCTGTAGGCCATGTGGTCGACCTCGTAGCGGGTCCAGGTGCCGACCTCGCCACCCGCGGCGTGGAGCACCTGGCCGGTCACTCCGTCGGCGGCCTCGCTGCAGAGCCACGCCACGACCGGCGCCACGTACTCCGGCGGCGGTGTGTTCACGTAGGCGTCCCACTCGGCCTCGGTGATGGCACCGTCGGCCCGCAGCTGCTCGAACGTCGGCCGGGCCACCGCGTGGAGGCGGGTGCCGGCGCCGGGCGAGAGGCAGTTGGCGGTGACGCCCGTGGCGGCGTTCTCGAAGGCGATGGCACGGGTCATGGAGATGACGCCACCCATGGCCGCGGCGAAGATCGGCTGGCCGAGCAGGCCAGTGGCACCGTGCGAGGTCGTGGTGATGATGCGGCCCCAGCCGCGCTCCTGCATGCCCGGCAGCGCGGCACGCGTGAGCCAGAACTTCTGGTGGAGGAACAGAGCCATGAAGCGCTGGTAGGTGTCGTCGTCCGCGGCCAGGGTGCCGTCGATGATGGCGCCGGCACAGCCCACGACGATGTCGAGCTTCCCGTAGGTGTCGATGGCGGTCTGCACGGCCGCGGTGCAGCCGTCGGGGTCGGCGACCGAGTCGTAGTTGGCGGTGGCGGTGCCGCCCTCGGCCACGATGCCGGCCACGGTCGAGTCGGCCGCTTCGGAGCTGCGCCCGGTGGCGAACTCGTCGGTGCCGAGGTCGTTGACCACCACCGAGGCGCCGTGGCGGGCGAGGGCCTGGGCGCAGGCCTGGCCGATGCCGTTGCCGGCTCCCGTGACGAGGGCGACGCGCCCCTTCAGTCGATCCGAGCTGTCGCTCACGCTGGTTCCCCCTGGTCGCCGCCAACCACGTGCGCTCCCCCCGGAGCGGTGACGGTCCGGCCGCAGTCTCCCAGCCCGGCCAGTGCCGTGCCACGGATCCGCAACGGCCGTGCCGCGCTCAGTCGGGGCAGGTGAGCTCACGGTCCGCGAACACGCAGGTCCGCGACCGGGCCCAGGCGCCGGATGCGTACTGCTCGTAGGCCACGTCCCATCCGACGGCGCCTCGGTCCATGCGCACGTAGCCCCAGTCGGCCTCCTGCCACGCCAGCGAGAACGTGGAGCCGTCGATGGGCAGGCCGGTGAACGTTCCGGCCTTCTTGGTCTCGAGCTCGGTGCCCCCACCACCGGAGATGATCTGAGGCGGCCGGCCGTCGCTCACCGTGAACGCCCCCATGGCGTGGACGTGTCCCGACAGGATCAGCGAGACGTCCTCCCCGATGGTGTCCCCCGACTGGGCGATGGCCGCCTGCAGCGTGAGGTTCAGGGTGTCGGAGGGCTGGGTGCCGCCGGTCGACCACAGGGGTCGGTGGTCGACGAACCAGGCGTCTGGATGGCCGGCCGCGAGCTCGTGGACCTTCGTGAACTCCGCCGCGTACTCCGGCACCTGGCTGGCCGTGGCCGGGTTGTCGTCGGCCAGCGCCGAGTCGAACACGATGAAGCTCTGGTCGGCGACGTCGACGCGGAACGGGTCGATGTAGTTCTCGCACGTGCTCGGCTCGGGGGCGAGGATCTGGAACCAGCCCGGCCCGCCGTCGTTGCCGTTGGTCTCGCAGCTCTCGTGGTTGCCGCGGGTGAACACCCAGGGCGCGGTGTCGAGCGCCGAGCGGTACGGGTCGAAGAAGTCGTAGGCCCACGTCGGCCAGTTGTCGCCGTAGGGCACGCCCTCGCAGTTCGCGGGCTCGGTGCACTCGGTCTCGCTGTAGAAGATGTCGCCCGTGAACAGGACGAGGTCGGGCTTCTCGGCGGCGATGCGCTCGGCGACCTGGCGGGCCGGGAAGCCGTTGAAGCAGTCCTGCTGGGACTCGGGGGTGACCGTGCAGCCGATGTCGCCGACGACGACCACCCGGTCGACCTTCCGGGCCGGGGGCGGGAGCTCGTGCGTGCCGACCGCCACCGAGCGGGTCTCGAGGGGGATCTCGGCGACGCAGGTCGTGTGGGGGAACGACTCGTTCGCCGGCATGAACACCGTCATCGGCACGGCCTCGCCGTCGACGGTGGCGTCGGGGCAGTCGCCGTCGGCGAGGGCCCGGACCTCGACCCGCGTGCCCGAGCCGAGCTGCACCCACGCGTACTGCCCGGTCGTCAGCTGGCCGGCGACCGGCGCCGTGCCCGTGGTCGTGTCGACGGGAGCGGTGGTCCCGGCTGCGCCCTCGCTGCCCGAGCCGGACGAGCAGGCCGCGACGGCCAGGACGAGAACGACTCCGAGGGCACCCACGAGGCGGAGCCGACGGGTCGACGTCGACGGGGACTGGGACGGGCCGCTCGTCGCCGAGCCCTGATGTCGGATGCTCCGCATGGCGGCCGTCCTGTCCCTGAGGGTGGAGGTCGTACGCCGACCTGCACGTGGAGCTGCGAGCACTGCACCCGGCCCGGGCGAACCATCCCCGCAGCCGCCTGCGGCGCAGGTCCGACACCGTTCGCCGACGGCCAGATCGCGCCATCATGCGGAGCGACGACGCCGACGGGCAGGGCCGAGAGTCACACGTCGGTCAGCACCCCCCGGGCCCTTCCCACGCCGCCACCTCCGACCCATGCCGCCTCGCATCCGGTGGCGGGGACACCCGTGCACGACCGTCCGCTGCCGGGGTGCACGGCATTCGCGGTTGACATCGAGAGGCGGAGCCGTCAGGGTTGCCGGGATGCGTTCACACCGCCAGAACGGCCTTCTCCTCCTCACCTAGCGAGCCCACTCCGTGGCGCTCGCCGAAGCTCCTGTGCCCTCGGGCCGGGAGCTTCTCTCGTTTTCCGGCCCCGTCTCCACCCGCCCGACGCCAGCAGCACCGACCGCACGAGGAACCCAGATGTCGCCAGAGCCCGTGACCCCCCGCCCCATGCCATTCGAGAAGTACCGCCGCTTCGACCCCGTCGAGCTGCCCGACCGCACGTGGCCCGACAACCACCTCACCGCCGCGCCCACGTGGTGCGCGGTCGACCTGCGCGACGGCAACCAGGCCCTCGTCGACCCCATGGACCCGGGCCGCAAGCTGCGGATGTTCCAGACGCTCGTGCAGATGGGCTTCAAGGAGATCGAGGTCGGGTTCCCGGCGGCCAGCCAGACCGACTTCGATTTCGTGCGTCTGCTGGTCGAGGACGACCTGGTGCCCGACGACGTCACCATCCAGGTGCTCACCCAGTGCCGCGACGACCTGATCACCCGCACGTTCGAGTCGTTGAAGGGCTCGCACCACGCGATCGTGCACTTCTACAACTCCACCTCGATCCTGCAGCGCCGGGTCGTGTTCGGGCTGGAGAAGGACGGCATCACCGACATCGCGGTCAACGCGGCTCGCCTGTGCCGCAAGCTGACCGAGACCCTGCCCGGCACCGACGTGCGCTTCGAGTACTCGCCCGAGAGCTACACCGGCACCGAGCTCGACTACGCCGTCGAGATCTGCGAGGCGGTGGCCGAGGTCATCGAGCCCACCCCCGACCGGCCGCTGATCATGAACCTGCCGGCCACCGTCGAGATGTACTCGCCCAACCTGTACGCCGACACCATCGAGTGGTTCCTGCGCACGGTGCGCAACCGCGACTCCGTGGTGCTCTCGCTGCACCCCCACAACGACCGGGGCTGCGCGGTGGCGGCCGCCGAGCTGGGCGTGCTGGCCGGCGCCGACCGGGTGGAGGGCTGCCTGTTCGGCAACGGCGAACGCACCGGCAACGTCGACGTCGTCACGCTGGCCATGAACCTGTTCACCGAGGGCATCGACCCGGAGCTCGACATCTCCGACATCGACGCCATCCGCCGGGTGGCCGAGCACTGCAACCGCATGCCGGTGCACGAGCGCCATCCCTACGCCGGCGACCTCGTCTACACGGCGTTCTCAGGCTCGCACCAGGACGCCATCAAGAAGGGGTTCGCCGCCCTCTACGCCGAGGCCGAGGCCGAGGCCGCCGGCCGGGGACGCGACTACGAGGTGTGGGAGGTTCCCTACCTGCCCATCGACCCGGCCCACGTGGGCCGCACCTACGAGGCCGTGATCCGGGTGAACAGCCAGTCCGGCAAGGGCGGCGTGGCCTATGTCATGGAGACCGAGCACGGCTTCTCGCTGCCCCGGCGCCTCCAGATCGAGTTCTCCCGCAGCATCCAGGCCATCACCGAGGACTCGGGCACCGAGATCTCGCCCAACGCCATGTGGGACGCCTTCGCCGCCACCTACCTGCCCGACGAGCCGTCGGTCGCCCTGCGTAGCCACGAGATGGCGTCCGACTCCGAGGGCACCACCACCGTCACCGCCCAGCTGCTGGTCGACGGCGAGGCCGAGACGGTGACCGGCAGCGGCAACGGCCCCATCGCCGCCTTCGTGGCCGCGATCGCGCCGCTGGCCGGCGAGGGCTTCGACGTCGTGGACTACTCCGAGCACGCGCTCGGCGCCGGCGCCTCAGCCGTGGCGGTGGCCTACGTCGAGACCCGCGACGCCGAAGGCGGCCTGCGTTGGGGAGTCGGCACCGACCCCAACACCGTGTCGGCCTCGTTCAGGGCCGTGCTCAGCGCCGTCGACCGACGCCGCCGAGAGCGGTCCTGACGCCGATACCTCCCGGGGCGTCAGCCGGTGTCGAAGAGGCCGCCCTGGGTGGTGTCGGGTGGTGGGGTCCGCCCTTCCGGGCGGTCGCCGTGGAGGAGGGTGAGCCCGGGCGGGTCGGTGCTGCCGGGTGAGGCCTGGTCGGGTGGGATGAGCCTGCGTTTCCCGTTGGGGAGGCGGGGGCCGAAGGTGTAGCCGTGGTGGGTCTTGAGGTCGTGGTGGTGACCGCACGGCGATGCGAGGTCGGGGAGCCGGGTGATCTTGGTGTCGGCCCAGTCGGCGACGTGGTCGATCTCGATGCGGGCCGGGTTGGTGCACCCTCCGATGGAGCATTCCCCGGCGGAGAACCACTCGAGGGCGGTCTTCTGCAGGACGGTGGGCTTGCGGCCCAGGTGGACGACCTTGTCGATCTCGGTGCCCTTCGTCGTCACCGCGGCGACGAACGCGTCACCGTCGATCATCCGCCACACATCGGCCACGGGGATGGGGCCCTGCCCGGCGATCTCGCACACCTCACCGGGAGCGACCTCGCCTCGGTCGAGGGCGGTGAGGTCGACCCGGACGATCAGCTTGGTGAACGACCAGTCCTCGCCGGGGTCGGCGCTGCCCTCGACCGAAGTCGCCGCGGCGCTCGATCCGGTTCCCGCTGCGCCGGGCGCCTTGGTGGCGGCCCTGTCGAAGACCCGGACCAACGCGTCCGCGGTGTAGGCGTCGGCCGAGTCGCGCACGCCGTCCGCGCGGGCCTGGTCGAAGACCGTGGATCGTTCGCCGTCGAGCTGGGCGACGATGCGGGTGTGCTCGGCCATCGGCAACAACCAGCTGCCATAGCCCATCCCGTCGGCGTTCACCCCGTGGTACACCCGGCGAGCCTTGCGATGCCGTTCGGCCTTCGCCTCCGGTGACTCGCTCGACGCGGCGGCGACGATCCGGGCGGCGTCGTTCTCGGTCTCCTTCGTCGACTTCTCCCCGACGACCGCCAGGAGCTTGCGACCGGCATCGGGATCCGCAGCCTCAGCGACGCCGATCGCCTTCGCCTCCCGGGTCGACACCCGGCCCGCCTTGAGCGCCACGAAGGTGTCCGGTGCCGCCTCGACCGCCTCCGCGGCCTGCAACAGGCGCACCGCCTCACCCAGACCCATCCCGGTCACGTGATCGAGCCAGTGCGCCGCGCTGCGGTGCCCGCCGCGCTTCCACAGATCGGTCTGCGCCACCCGACGAGCCGCCAACGCCACACCCGCAGAAGCGAGATGCTCGAGCCGCGAGAACTCCGCCACCAGCTCCATCGCATCACGAGCACCCGTCAACCCCGGGTCGAAACCATCCACCAACGCGGCGACGGAATCGACGACGGACGCGGCCTCCCGGCCCCGCCTCCCGTACCGATCTCGCCCCGTGGATCGCCCCGTCGAACCCATACGACAACCCTATTCAGGGGGTGTGACAGCGCTCCGACGCAGGGCCACCCCTGCAATCGCAAGGTCAGCGGCGGCGCAGGTGGGTGTGCTCGAGCTCGGGCGGGGTGGCGAAGCGCACGTCGGCCGGGTTGAGGTCGGTGCCGGGGGGCACGATCTCGTCGATGCGGTCGAGCACGTCGCCGCTCAGCACCACGTCGGCACCGGCGAGCAGGTCGTCGAGCTGCTCCGGGGTGCGAGGCCCGATGATCACCGCGGTCACGGCCGGGTGGGCCCGCACGAACGCGGTGGCCAGGTGGGTCAGCGGCATGCCCGCCTCCGCCGCCAGCGCCGTGAGCGCCTGCGTGGCCTCGAGCTTCGCCTGGTTGCCGGGGATCGAGAGGTCGAAGGACTGCGGCGACTGGGCGGACCGGTGACCGTCGGTGGGCACCGCCCGACCCGACAGCCAGCCGGCGCTGAGCGGGCCATAGCTGAGCACGCCCATGCCGTAGCGCTGGGCCACGGGCAGGACGGCACCCTCGATCTCCCTGGAGAGGATCGAGTAGCGGGGCTGCTCGGTGCGGAACCGCAGGAGCCCGAGCCGCTCCGAGGTCCAGTGGGCCTCGACGATGCGCTCGGGGGCGAAGGTCGAGCAGCCGAACGCCCGGATCTTGCCCGCCCGCACCAGGTCGGTGAGCGCTGCGAGGGTCTCCTCGAGCTCGGTCGTGGGGTCGAAGCGGTGGAACTGGTAGAGGTCGATGTGGTCGACCTCCAACCGTCGAAGGCTTTCGTCGACCGCCTGCTCGATCCAGCGCCGCGAGCCACCCATGCGGTTGGGGTCGGGGCTGATCGGCATGCCGAACTTGGTGGCGAGCACGACGTCGTCACGCCGGCCCTTCAGGGCCTTGGCCACGATCTGCTCGGACTCGCCCATCGAGTAGACGTCGGCGGTGTCGACGAAGTTCACGCCGGCGTCGAGAGCGGTGTGGATCATCCGCACCGACTCGTCGTGGTCGGTGTTGCCCATCATCCCGAACATCATCGTGCCGAGGCACGTGGAGCTGACCGAGATGCCGGTGCCTCCGAGGGTCCTGCGTTCCATCACGTCTCCTAGGTCTCGTCGGAGCCGAGCAGGGCCGGGTTCCGGGGCGTGCGGTGTCCACCGAGCACCGCCAGCACGTCGTCGACATCGGTGATGCGCACGACGAGCTCGCGGTTCGCCGGGCGCAGGAACCCGCTCTCGACGGCGCCGTCGAGGAAGTCGAGCAGCGGCTGCCAGAAGCCGTCGAGGTCGAGCACCCCGACGGGCTTGTCGTGGATGCCGAGCTGCGCCCAGGTCGTGATCTCGGCCAGCTCCTCGAGGGTGCCGAGCCCGCCGGGCAGGGCGAGGAAGGCGTCGGCCTCCTCGGCCATGCGCTGCTTGCGCTGGTGCATCGAGTCGACCTCGACCAGCTCGGTGATGCCCTGGTGGCCGACCTCGTTGGAGAACAGGCCCTTGGGGATGACCCCGAGCACCTCTCCCCCGCCGGCCATCACGGCGTCGGCGACGACGCCCATGAGCCCCACCGCGCCGCCGCCGTAGACGAGGCGAACCCCCTTGGCGGCCATCAGCGTGCCCACCGCCGCCGCCGCTTCGCGATGGGCGGGGTCGCGGCCCATCGAGGAGCCGCAGTAGACGCACAGCGACCGGATGGCGGTCATCCGGCGAGGGCCGCGTCGATGCGATCGAGCATGTCGAGGTCGAGGGCGTCGAGCACCTCGAGCGCCTTCAGGTTCTCGTGCACCTGCTCGACCCGGCTGGCGCCGAGGATCACGGTGGAGACGTTGGGGTTGGCGGCGCACCAGGCGATGGAGAGCTGGGCCAGCGAGCAGCCGAGCTCGTCGGCGATCGTCTGGAGGCGGAGCACCTTCGCGTTGCGGCCCTCGTCGGTGAGCATGCCGGCCAGCCACTCGTAGCCGGGCAGCGTGGCCCGGCTGTCGTCGGGCACGCCGTCGAGGTACTTGCCGGTGAGCAGGCCGGAGGCGAGCGGGCTCCAGGTGGTGAGGCCGAGGCCGATGTCGTCGTAGAGGCGGGCGTACTCGACCTCGACGCGGCGGCGCTCGAGCAGGTTGTACTGCGGCTGCTCCATCACCGGCTTGTGGAGGTGGTGGCGCTCGGCGATCTCCCACGCGGCGCGGATCTCGTCGGCCGACCACTCGGAGGTTCCCCAGTAGAGGGCCTGGCCGCGCTCGATGATGTCGTGCATCGCCCGGACGGTCTCCTCGATGGGGGTCTCCGGGTCGGGGCGGTGGCAGAACAGCAGGTCGACGAAGTCGAGCTGGAGACGCTCGAGGCTGCCCTCGATGGCCTGCAACAGGTACTTGCGGTTGAGGGTGTTGCGCATGTTGGGGCCCTCGTGGATGCCCCAGAAGACCTTGGTGCTGATCACGTAAGACCACCGGGGCCAGCCCAGCTCGGCGATCGCCGCGCCCATGATCGACTCCGACTGGCCACCGGCGTAGGACTCGGCGTTGTCGAAGAAGTTCACGCCACCGTCGCGGGCGGCGGTGAGGCACTCCTTGGCGAGGGTCGTGTCGAGCTGGTCGCCGAAGGTGACCCAGGAGCCGAACGAGAGGGCGCTGACCTGGAGCCCGGAGTGGCCGAGGCGGCGGTACGGCATGAGGGGGGTGTCGTCCATGAGGCGCAAGCCTACGAACCCGATGCCCTCGACCGTCGATCGGAAAGCAGAAGGGCCGACCCCCTGGCGGTGGGCCGGCCCAATGCTGCGGTACTGCGGTACTGCGGTGCTGCGTTGCTCGGGGGGGAGGGATCGAACCCCCAACCTCCTGATCCAGAGTCAGGCGTTCTGCCAGTTGAACTACCCCCGAAGGGCGAGGAGATCGTATCGGCTCGTCGGGGTGGCGCACCAACCGCCGGCCGAGTTCCGGTCGTGGTCAGGCCACGGAGGCCAGGCGGCGGTACCCGATGATGCGGCCGATGGCCACCGCCACGGTCTCACGGGCCATCTGGCGCACGCCGCTGGAGGCGTGCGTCGGTGACACGTGCGGGCGCAGCCCGACCTCCTCGGCGATCTCCCCCGCCCGGAGCGCGTGGTAGGGGTCGGTGACGATCACGACGTCGTCGCCCACCCCCGCCTGCTCGAGGATCAGCGCGGACGCCGAGAGCTCCTCGAAGCTGTTGGTGCCCTCCACCTCGACCTTGATGGCCTCGTCGGGGATGCCTTTCGCCCGCAGGTACTCGTAGCCGCTGCGGCCCTGGGTGACGGCGTCGCCGGCCTGCTTGCCGCCGGTCACCACGATGAGCGGCGCCACCCCCTCCTCGTACAGCGCCACGGCGTGGTCGAGGCGTCCGGCCAGCACGGGTGAGGGCACACCGTTCCACTGGGCTGCGCCCATCACCACGATCGCCGAGGCCTTCGTCGTGTCGTTCGAGCGGGAGGCCCACCACACCTGGGCGAAGGTGAGCCCGACGTAGAGCACGACGAGCGCGGCCAGCCCCACGACGATGCGGAAGAACCAGCGCAGCATGAGGGTGGGGTGGGAGACGACCGGCCGTCAGAGCCGAGCGCGGGCGGCGGCGATGCGCCGGAGGGTCTCGTCGCGGCCGAGGACCTCGAGCGACTCGAACAGGGGCGGGCCGACGGTGCGGCCGGTGACGGCGACGCGGACCGGGGCCTGGACCTTGCCCTTGGCGACGCCGTGCTCCTCCGCGTAGGAGAACAGGGCGACCTCGATCGAGGGGCAGTCCCACTCGCAGTCGAGGAAGCGGGCGGCGGCGTGGTCGAGCACGTCGGCGGCGAGCTCGGGGGCCTTCACGAAGACCTTCTCCCACGAGGTGTCGTCGATCGGGGCGTCGGGCAGGAAGAGGAAGTCGACGTAGCCGGGGACCTCCGACAGGAGCTTCACGCGCTCCTGCACCAGAGGGGCCATGACCTCGAAGGTGGCGACGTCGAAGCGCTCCGACGGCCACGGGGTGTCGTCGAAGAGCCAGCGGGTGGACGAGCTGACGAACTGCGGGATCGAGAGCTCGCGGATGTACTCGCCGTTGAAGTGCTGGAGCTTCTTCACGTCGAAGAAGGCACCCGAGGAGTTGACGTCCTCGAGGCGGAACAGCTCGACGATCTCGGGCAGGGGTCGGATCTCGATGCCGTCGGGGGCACCCCAGCCCAGGGTGGCGAGGTAGTTGACCATGGCCTCCGGCAGGTAGCCCCGGTCGATGTAGTCGCCGACCGAGACGTCGTCGCGGCGCTTGGAGAGCTTCTGGCGCTTCTCGTTCACGATCAGCGGGAGGTGGGCGAAGGTCAGCTCGCCGGCCGTGCCGAGGGCGTCGCGGATGAGCAGCACCTTGGGGGTGACGTTGATGAGGTCCTCGCCCCGCACCACGTGGGTGATGCCCTGGTCGGCGTCGTCGACGGCGTTGGCCAGGTGGAACATCGGCGTGCCGTTGGACCGCTGGATGACGAAGTCCTCGAGGTTGGCGTTCTCGAAGCTCACGTGGCCGCGGATGACGTCGTCGAAGGCGGTCGTGCCCTCGTCGGGGACGTGGAAGCGCACGACGTGGCCCTCACCCGGCCCGAGACCCCGCCCGCGGCAGTGGCCGTCGTAGCCGGGCTGGCCGCCACGGGCCTCGGCCCGGGCCTTGACGGCGTCGGGCGTGCAGTCGCACCAGTAGGCGGTGCCGTCGGCGAGGAGCTTGGCGATGGCCGCGGTGTAGAGGTCGCCGCGCTCGGACTGGTGCACCGGGGTGCCGTCCCAGTCGAGGCCCAGCCACTCGAGGGCCCGGAAGATCACGTCGATCAGCTCGGGCTTGGAGCGCTCGCTGTCGGTGTCCTCGATGCGCAGGACGAACTGTCCTCCCTGCTGCCGGGCGAAGAGCCAGTTGAACAGGGCCGTGCGGGCGCCACCGATGTGGAGGTAGCCCGTCGGAGAGGGCGCGAAACGGACGCGGACGACGGGAGAGGTCACGCCGCCGATGGTACCGTCCCCCTCTCATGCGCCAGGTTCGACCCACCTCACCAGCCCGCCTGATCGCCCTGCTCGCCGTGTTGGTGGCCCTGCTCGTCGGAGCCGCCGCCTGCTCGGGCAAGGAGGCCCCCGAGGCCGCCCCGGAGGAGTCGACGACGCAGCCCACGCCGACCACCGCCCCGGCACCGGTCGGCTCGCTCATCGCCACCGCCAAGGTGCCGAGCGTGATCGTGTTCGCCGAGCCGCCCGCCGACCTCCGCGACGCCGAGACGACCACCACGACCGCCCCGCCGAAGTCGGCCCGGGCCCCGATCCCGCGGGTGGGCCTCAACTCCGCCGGTGTGTCGAAGGTGGCGCTCGGCTACGAGTTCGACAACCCGACCTACTTCAAGAACCCGCTGGTCATGCAGGTCCTCGAGGAGCACGGCGACTGGCTGAAGGTGATGATCCAGGCCCGCCCGAACCACACCGAGGGCTGGGTCAAGGCCTCCGACGTCGAGGTGACCTCGACCACCTACCGCATGGTGCTGTCGCTCGCCGACCGCCACCTCACCGTCTTCGACGGCGACACCGTCGTCGCCGAGACCGACGTGGTCATCGGCAAGGAGACCACGCCCACCCCGCTCGGCGCGTTCTACCTGAGCGAGAAGATCCAGCAGAAGAACACCAGCGGCGCCTACGGCCCGTGGATCCTCTCCACCAACGGCTACAGCGAGGCCCTCGACCTGTTCGACAACGGCCTGCCGGTCGTGGCCTTCCACGGCACGAACCAGCCCGACCTCATCGGCACCCAGGCGTCCAACGGCTGCATCCGCATGCCCAACGACGTCATCACCCAGCTCGCCGACATGCTGCCGGCCGGCACCCCGATCGAGATCGTCGCCGAGTCGCTCAAGGGCGCGGCCGCCGGCTCCACCGACACCTCGCTCGCCACCGCCGCGTAGCCGGGTCCGCCCACGTGCGGTGGGAGGCAGGCGGGTGCGGCCCGTCCGCATCCGGGTAGGAGCACGGGCATGGCTCGTGCGACATGGTCAGGTTCGATCAGCTTCGGCCTCGTGAGCGTGCCGGTGAAGGCCTTCACCGCGGTCCACGACCACAAGGTCCACTTCCACCGCCTCGAGAAGGCCACTGGGGTGAGGGTCCGCAACCAGCAGGTGTCGGAGAAGACCGGCGATCCGGTCGAAGCCGACGACGTCGAGCTCGGGTACGAGCTGAGCCAGGGCCGCTACGTCACCTTCGACCCGGACGAGGTCGCTCGGCTGCACCCTGCCTCCACCCGCTCGATCGACGTGGCCGACTTCGTGCCCCTCGAGGAGATCGACCCGGTCTTCTACGAGCACACCTACTGGCTGGCCCCTGACGGCGACGCGGCGCGGAAGCCCTACGGCCTGCTGCTCGCCGCCATGATCGACCAGCAGCGCGTCGGCATCGGTTCGGTCGTGATGCGCACGACGCAGTACCTGGCCGCGATCCGCCCCTTCGAGGGGGCGCTGGCGATGTCGACCATGCGCTTCGCCGACGAGGTCGTGTCCCGCAGCGACATCGACCAGATCCCGCGTTCGATGGCGAAGCCGTCAGCCAAGGAGCTGAAGCTGGCCACCCAGATCGTCGACGCCCTCGCCCGGGACTGGAAGCCGGAGCGCTACCACGACACCTTCACCGAGGAGCTGCGGGACCTCATCGCCCGGAAGGACGACGGCGAGGAGGTGGTCGTCGAGGAGCGGGACGACGGAGAGGGTGACTCGAACGTCGTCGACCTCCTGGCCGCCCTCCAGGCCAGCGTCGACCAGAGCAAGGCAGCCCGACGCAAGGGCGGTTCCCGCTCCGCCGCGAAGGGCTCGTCGACGAAGGGCTCGACCCGTCCGGCCACGAAGGCCGCGACGAAGAAGGCCGGAGCGAAGAAGGCCGGAGCGAAGAAGAAGGCCGCCGCGACGAAGCCGGCGGCCAAGAAGAAGGCCGCCGCAACCAAGCCCGCGGCAAGGAAGAAGGCCAGCGCGCGCAAGGCGACGAGGTCGCCCGCGTCACGCGCCAGGACCGCGTGACGCCGAACTAGTGGGCGGGGGCGGCGTCGCCGAGGGTGAGCACGTAGGTCGGGGTGACCCCCACCAGGGCGGCGACCTCGACGGGCGTCATGCGCAGGATGTCGTCGGGCACGGCGTCGACGAGCGCCCGGCGCTCCTCGTAGTGGTGCGTGCTGGCCACGGCGGCGAAGCGCTCGCGGCGGACCGAGGTGAGCTCGGTCGGGGCCTCGCCCAGGTAGCCCCACAGGGTGAAGGCCAGGGTGAGGTCGTGGATCATCGGCGAGCGCCCGAACAGCGAGGCGCGGCGCAGGGCGATGGCGATGCACCCGGCGACGGCGTCCTCGGCCGACTCCCCCGCGGTGAGCACGAGCCGGCCGTCGAACTGGCGGGCCAGCTTCAGGGCGTAGCCCTGGTCGGGGCCCGGCGTGCCGAGCTGGGTGCCGCTCGGCTGGAGGCCGTCGATCTCGCCCGGACGGTCGGTGCGCCACGAGCCGAGGCGCCGCGGCGGCGACTCGTAGACGCGGGGCTTCTCGTCAGTGGGCTTCGGCACGTAGTCGGGAGCAGCCATCGGCGGGGAATCTACTCGGCGCTGTGCAGGAGGCCGAACTGGAGCGAGTCCATCAGCGCCTGCCACGACGCCTCGATGACGTTGCTGTCGACGCCCACGGTGGTCCAGACCCGCTCGCCGTCGGTGGAGTCGATGAGCACCCGCACCACGGCACCGGTGGCGGCTCCGCCGTCGACGACCCGCACCTTGAAGTCCGTGAGGTGGATGCGGCCGAGGGCCGGGAAGCGACCGTTGAGCGCCCGGCGCACGGCGGAGTCGAGGGCGTTGACCGGGCCGTTGCCCTCGCCCACGGCGGCGAGGCGCTCGCCGTTGACCCACAGCTTCACCGTCGCCTCGGTGGAGACCTCGACCTGGTCGTCGGGCATGACCGGGCCCTCGCGGTGGTAGCTCGAGACCCGGTAGGCCTCGACCTCGAAGAAGTCCTGCTCCCAGCCGGCGGCGCGGCGCATGCGCAGCTCGAGCGAGGCGTCGGCGGACTCGAACAGCCAGCCCTCGGCCTCGAGCTGCTTGAGGTCCTCGGAGAGGGCGGCGGCCGCGCGGTCGTCGAGCTCGACGCCGAACTCGGCGGCCTTCATCGACATGCCGGCACGGCCACCGAGGTCGGAGACCAGAACCCGGGTGTGGTTGCCGACGATGGAGGGGTCGATGTGCTCGTAGGTGGCGCCGCCCGCCCGGCCGAGGGCCGAGGTGTGCAGGCCGCCCTTGTGGGCGAACGCCGACGCGCCCACGAAGGGGTCGGCCGGGTGCGGCGGGAGGTTCACCAGCTCGGCCACCCGGTGGCTCACGATGGTGAGGCGCTCGAGGTGGCCCTCGGGCAGGGTGGCCACGCCCAGCTTCAGCGTGAGGTCGGGGATGACGGTCATGAGGTTGGCGTTGCCCGTGCGCTCGCCGTAGCCGTTGACCGTGCCCTGCACCTGGGTGGCCCCGCCCACGACGGCCGCCACGGAGTTGGCCACCGCGCAGCCGGAGTCGTTCTGGGTGTGGATGCCGACGGCCGTGGTGGCACCCACGAACGACACGACCTCACCGGTGATGCGCTGCACCTCGTGGGGCAGCGACCCGCCGTTGGTGTCGCACAGCACCACGCAGTCGGCGCCGTTGACCATGGCCGCCTCGAGCACGCGCAGGGCGTACTCGGCGTTGGCCTTGTAGCCGTCGAAGAAGTGCTCGGCGTCGAAGAAGACCCGCAGGCCCTCGGCCTTCAGGAACGCCACCGACTCGCCCACCATGGCGACGCCCTCGTCGAGGGTGGTGCGCAGGGCCTCGGTGACGTGGAAGTCCCAGCTCTTGCCCACGATGCACACCGTGGACGTGCCGGCGCCCACGAGGGCGGCGAGGGTGGGGTCGACGTCGACCTTGCCGGCGGGGCGCCGGGTCGAGCCGAACGCCACCAGCTCGGCGTTCTTCAGCGAGAGGTCGGACGGGGCGCGCCGGAAGAACTCCTCGTCCTTCGGGTTGGCCTGGGGGTAGCCGCCCTCGATCCACCGCACGCCGAGCCAGTCGAGCTGCTCGGCGACGCGCAGCTTGTCCTCGACGGTGAGCGAGATGCCCTCGAACTGGGCGCCGTCGCGCAGGGTCGTGTCGAAGATGTCGACCGCAGCGGGCAGCACCGAGTCGGCCCCGGTGCCGCCGCCCACGGGTGCGTTAGTGGACATGCTCCAACCAGTCCTTGTAACGATCGACCTGGCCGCGCACGGCCTTGGCGTACTCGGCGGCGATGGCGGAGGTCATCGGGCCGGGGCACGGGATGTCGCGGTCGTCGACGGAGTTGACCGCCGAGACCTCGGCGGCGGTGCCGCACACGAACATCTCCTCGCAGACGTAGAGGTCGCTGCGGGTGAGGTAGTCGAAGCGGACCTCGAAGCCGAGGTCCTTGGCGATGGCGATCACGCTGTCCTGGGTGATGCCCTCGAGGGCGCCGGCGGCGACCGGCGGGGTGATGAACACACCGTCGCGGGCGACGAAGATGTTCTCGCCGGTGCACTCGCTGACGAAGCCCTGCGGGCTGAGCATGATGGCCTCGTCGTAGCCGGCCTTGAGGGCCTCGACCTTGGCGAGCGACGAGTTCACGTAGTTGCCGGTGGTCTTGGCGGCCGGAGGCATGGTGTTGTGGTCGTGACGCGTCCACGACGAGATCTTCATGCGCACGCCCTTGGTGAGGGCGTCCTCGCCGAGGTAGGCGCCCCAGGGCCAGCAGGCGATGGAGACGTCGACCGAGCACGGCAGGGTGTTGAGGCCCATCTCGCCGTAGCCGTAGTAGGCGATCGGGCGGATGTAGGCCGACGGCAGGCCGGAGGCCCGGACGACGGCCTTGGTGGCCTCCACGAGCTCCTCGACGGAGTACGGGAGCTCCATCCCCATGATCTTCGCCGAGTTGTGGAGGCGGGCCATGTGCTCGGTGAGCCGGAACACGGCGGGGCCGTCGGGGGTCTCGTAGGCACGGATGCCCTCGAAGACGCCCATGCCGTAGTGCAGGGTGTGGGTGAGGATGTGGATGCGGGCGTCGTCCCAGTCGACGAGCTCGCCGTTCATCCAGATCTTCTCGGTGGGAGTGATGGGCACTGTTCCCCCTCGGGTTACAGGCGGGCGACGACGAGGTCGCCGACGTCGGACGTGGAGCCGGTGAGCGTGGCCGTGTCGGCGCACGCCTTCCGGATGCGGGCGGCGGCATCGGCCTCGCCCAGGAAATCGAGCATCATCGTCGCCGACAGGATGGCGGCGACGGGGTTCGCCTTGCCCTGCCCCGCGATGTCGGGGGCGGAGCCGTGCACGGGCTCGAACATGGACGGGCCGGTGCGGTCGGGGTTCAGGTTGCCGGACGAGGCGAACCCGATCCCCCCGGATACGGCGCCGCCGAGGTCGGTGAGGATGTCGCCGAAGAGGTTGTCGGTGACGATGACGTCGTAGCGCTGCGGACTCTCGACGAAGTAGATGCAGGCGGCGTCGACGTGGTTGTAGGCGGTGGTGATGTCGGGGTACTCGGTGGCGACCTCGTTGAAGGTCCGCTCCCACAGGTCGCCGGCGAAGGTGAGCACGTTGGTCTTGTGCACGAGGGTGAGGTGCTTCTTGGGGCGGCTGCGGGCCAGCTCGAACGCGTAGCGGACGCAGCGCTCGACGCCGTGGCGGGTGTTGACCGAGCCCTGGGTGGCGACCTCGAACGGCGTGTTCTTGCGGAGGAAGCCGCCCTCGCCGGCGTACGTGCCCTCGGTGTTCTCGCGGATCACGATGAAGTCGTGGCTGCCGTCGGGCGCCAGGAACGGCCGCTGGTTGATGTAGAGGTCGAGGTCGAAGCGCATCTTGAGCAGCAGGCCGCGCTCGATGAGCCCGGGAGGCACGTCGGGGGTGCCCACGGCGCCCAGCAGCAGGGCGTCGAGGCCGCGCCACTCGTCGATGGTCTCGTCGGTGAGGACGACGCCGTCGCGCAGGTACCGGCCGCCGCCGAGGTCGTAGTCGACGCAGTCGAGCTCGACGCCGGCGGCGCGCACGACCTTCAGCGCCTCGGGGATGACCTCGTGGCCGATCCCGTCGCCGGGGATGACACCGATCTTGTGACTCACGTTCGCTCCGTCTGGCTGGGTCCGGGCCCGGAAGGGCGCACCGGGCGCTGCACAGGATGCCCCGACGGCCCTGTGCGGGTGAAAAGCGTGCCCCCGAGGGAACAGGCCCCGAAAAAGAGAGGTGCCGCCCACCTGGGTGGACGGCCGACGAGCGCACACCGGGCTCGGCGTGCGCTACCGAATGATCGTTACCTGCGGGGCGGGGGCGTACATCGGGCGAAAGTGTAGCCGGGAGAGGCCCTGGGCACTGTCGAGGATTCCCTCGACACCACTACCATCCCCCCGATGGCCGACGTGCACCACTTCTCCCAGGCAACCTTCGACCGCCTCAGCGCGGAGCTCGAGGAGCTGACCACCACGGCTCGCATCGACATCGCCCGCAAGATCCAGACCGCCCGTGAGCACGGCGACCTCTCCGAGAACGGCGACTACCACGCCGCCAAGGAGGAGCAGGGGAAGATGGAGTCCCGCATCCGCGACCTCCAGGCCCTGCTGCTCGACGCCGAGATCATCGAGGCGGGCGACACCGACGAGGTCTCCCAGGGCCACGTGATCCAGATCCGCTACGAGGGCGACGACGAGGCCGAGCGCTACCTGATCGGGTCGATCGAGGAGAAGGGCGCCGACGTCGAGGTCCTCACCCCCGGCTCGCCCCTCGGGAAGGCCCTGCTCGGCGCCAAGGTCGGCGACTGGGTCGAGTTCGAGTCGCCCACCGGGGCGATGCTCAAGGTCGAGGTCGTCGAGATCGAGGCCTGAGCCTCCTCCTCACACACCGGTGCTCCTGCGACGGCGGGCGCCCGACCACCGGAACAACGCCCCCTGCCCGTAGCGTTGAGGGCAACGTGAGCGACTTCTCCGACGCCGCACCCTTCCCCACACCGGGCCTGCCCGACGGCCGCTACGTCGAGCTCCCCGGGCGCGGCACCACGTTCGTGCGCGAGGTCCCCGGCCCCGAGGGAGCGCCCACGCTGGTGCTGCTCCACGGCTGGACCGCCAACTCGGCGCTCAACTGGTTCGCGACCTACGCGGCGCTCGGCGAGCACTTCCACGTGGTGGCCCTCGACCACCGAGGCCACGGTCACGGCATCCGCAGCTGGAAGCGCTTCACGCTCGAGGACTGCGCCGACGACGCCGTGGCCCTGCTCGACGCCCTGGGTGTCGAGACCGCCATCCCCGTGGGCTACTCGATGGGCGGGCCGATCGCCCAGCTCATGTGGCAGCGCCATCCCGACCGCACCGACGGCTTGGTGCTGTGCGCCACCGCCGCCCGGTTCCGCGACCGGGGCAGCGACCGGGCGCTGCAGGGCGTCGTCACCGGCCTCTCGCTGGCCGTTCGGGCGGCACCGAGCTGGATGCACAAGCGGGTGACCGAGCGGCTGGTCGTGGGCCGCTACGACACCTCCCCGCTCGGCTGCTGGGCCCGGGAGCAGGCGCGCTACAACGACCTGCGCACCATCCTCGAGGCCGGCCACGCCGTCGGCTCCTACGACGCCCGCTCGTGGATCGGCGGCGTCGACGTGCCCACCGCCATCGTGATGACGACCTACGACACCACCGTCCCGCCGGCGCGCCAGCAGTTCATGGCCGACACCATCCCCGGCGCCCGGGTCGTGCCGGTCAGCGGTGGCCACGACGTGTGCGCCGTCGACCCCCACGCGTTCGTGCCGGCCCTGCTCGAGGCCTGCACCGACGTCGCCACGCGGGCCGAGGCCCGCGACCGTCGCGCCGGCTGACCTCCGCTCAGCGGGCCCGCCGGCGCATCCCGTCTCTCGCCCGCCATCTCGTTCTTGTCGCGGTTTCCTGTCGCCGGCGACGGTGTCTCTTCTCAGGACATCGGTGACAGTTGATGTCGCGAGACATGGGTGACACCTGTTGGGCCGTGACGATGGGTCATGGCCGGGAAGGTGACTCCGATGTCGGTGAAGGTGTTCGCGGCGGTGACGGCGCTTGTTGAGGGCCACCCGGTGAACGTGTCGGCGGTGTGCGCCGAGAACGGGGTGTCGCGCAAGACGTTCTACAAGTGGGCGGCTCGATATCGCGCCGAGGGGCTGGCGGGGCTTGAGGAACGTTCTCGGCGCCCGTTGTCGTCACCGACCCAGATCTCGGTCGAGGTCGAGGACCGCATCGTGAGGCTTCGCAAGGAGCTGATCGATGCGGGCCTCGATCACGGGGCGACCACGATCTCATGGCATCTCGCCCGCTCAGAGCTCGATGCGGTCCCGTCGATCGCTGGCGTTCATCGAGTGCTGGTCCGTCGAGGGCTGATCCAGCCTCAGCCGAAGAAGCGCCCGAAGTCGTCGTGGCGTCGTTTCGAAGCCGCTGCGCCGAACGAGCGCTGGCAGATCGACGCGACTGACTGGGTCACAGCGACCGGCGTGGTCAAGGTCTTCAACATCATCGATGACCACTCCCGGGTCGCGATCGCGTCCCGGGCCGTGCTCGAAGCAACGTCGCTCGAAGCGTGGGCCACGTTCAGTCAGGCCGCAGCGGTGTGGGGTCTGCCAGCCGGGGTGTTGTCGGACAACGGCTTGTGCTTCTCCGGGAAGCTGCGCGGGTTCGAAGTCGAGTTCGAACGACAGCTGCGAGACGCCGGGATCCGACCGGTGTGCGGGCGGCCCTATCACCCGCAGACCACCGGCAAGATCGAACGATTCCAACAGACCCTCAAGAAATGGCTCCGCCAACAACCCCTCGCTCGAGATGCCGTCGAGCTACAGGCCCAGCTCGACAAGTTCCGCGAGCTCTACAACCACCACCGCCCCCACCAAGGCATCGGGCGAGTCACCCCGATCACCCGCTGGCACGCCACCCCCGCCGCAGGCCCGGCGCCCGAGCCGCTCGCCCATCCCGTCTGGCCCGCCCGCCTCCTCGAGGGCACCGTCGCCGCCGACGGCACCGTCCAGGTGAGCCGACTCCGCATCCACATCGGGGTCGAGTGGGAACACCACCGCGCCCAGGTCCAAATCGCCGGCACAAGCGCCAACGTCTTCATCAACGGGACACTCATACGCCACCTCACCCTCGACCCCGACCGCTCCTACCAACCCTCCGACCGCAAACGAGGAGGCCCTCGCCGCCCCCGCCTACATTCCTGACTGTCACCGATGTCTCGCGACATACCTGTCACCCATGTCCCGCGACAGCACACTGTCGCCGGCGACGGGAAACCGCGACAAGAACGGGGATCGGGTCGCGCTGACGCTCAGGCGGTGAAGACCTCGACGCGGTGGCCGAGGACGTCCTCGAGCAGGCCCTTGCGCTCGTCCGCGGTCTGGAGCTCGAGAGAGGTGTCGGCGCCGTCGGCCGCCTCGACCCGGAGCCGGATGGCCCCGCCGCCGTTGGCCCGCTGCGCCGACACCATGGCGACGCGGCCGTCGTGGGAGCGGTCGAGGGCGATGCCCACCCGAAGGATGCCGGCGAGGGTGCGCACCCGGTCCTGGTCGCCGGGCCGCAGGCGGGCGAACTCCGCGTGCTTGGGCTTGGGGGCGCTCTTGCGGTGGTAGCGGGCGACGAGGGCGATGAGCTCGATCTCGTGGTCCGTGAACCCGGCCAGCCGGTCGGAGTGCCGGATCAGGTAGTAGCTGTGCTTGTGGTGCTCGGAATGCGAGACGAAGAGCCCCACGTTGGCCAGCAGTGCGGCGGCCTCGAGCAGCTCGCGCGAGTCGTCGCCCAGGCCGTGCCACCGGGCCAGCGAGTCGAACAGCTCGAGGGCGAGCGACGCCGTGCGGGCAGTGTGGGCCGGGTCGTCGTCCATGGCCTCGGCCAGGTGCAGGACGCTGCGGCGGCGCAGGTCGCGCAGGTGGTGGAGGGTGGCGCCGCGCCGGCGGGAGGCGGCGTCGAGCAGGGCGCCCTCCCGCAGGGCGTTGCCCGAGATGATCAGCTCGTCGATGCCGAGGGCGGCGACGGCCTGCTCGAGCACGATGGCGCCGCCCAGGATGATGTCGGCCCGGTTCGGGTCCATGCCCGGCACCCGACGACGCTCGGCCACGCTGTCGGCCTCGACCAGGTCGGCGACGGCCTGGCGGATCTCGGCGGCGGTGAGCACGAAGTTGTCGTAGGTGCGCAGCGGCTCCTCGTCGCGGCGGGCCTGGGCCATGGCGGCGATGGTCTCGGCGGTGCCGGAGGAGCCGATGGCGACCTCGAAGCCGAAGCGCTCGACGTCGCGGACCATGGGGGCGAGCGCCGAGCGCACGTGGCGGCGGCAGCTCTCCACCGCGCCGGGGTGCAGGCGGTCGCCGCGGAAGAAGCGGCGGCTGAGGCGGATGGCGCCGAGCTTGAGGCTGCCGGCGGCGAGGGTCTCCCCCTTCTCCCCCACCAGGATCTCGGTGCTGCCACCACCGATGTCGATGAGCACGAGGCGCTGGTCGAAGACGGGCACGGCCTGGAGCACGCCGAGGTGGATGAGGCGGGCCTCCTCGACACCGGAGATGACGTCGACCTCGACCCCGGCCTCGGTGCGGGCCCGGTCGAGGAACTCCTGGGCGTTCTCGGCCTCACGCACGGCACTGGTGGCGACGGCGTGGATGTCGGCGTCGTGCACCGCGGCGATGCGGGCGAGGCGCTCGAGGGCGACGACGCCGCGCTCGATGGCCTCGGGGGTCAGGCGCTTCATGTCGCCCGAGCCCGAGCCGAGCCGGACCATCTCCTTCTCGCGGGCGATCACCTCGAAGGCGGGGCCGGCCGGGCCGTCGCCGCCCTCGACCTCGCCGACGCGCGCCACGACCATGTGGAACGAGTTGGTCCCGATGTCGATGGCGGCCAGGGGGCGTTCGCTCACGCCGTCACTCTTGCCGGAGTCCGGCCTCGCGCTCCACCCGGTGGGCGGCGGCGACCACGGCGTCGCCGTAGCGACGGCCGGGCTGGCGGGTCGTGCGCTCGATCGGTCCCGAGACGCTGACCGCCGCGATCACGTGGCCCGAGGCGTCGCGCACCGGCGCCGACACCGACGCCACGCCGGCTTCGCGCTCGCCGACGCTGGCCACCCAGCCCCGGTCGCCGGCCACCGAGACCGAGCCGGCGCCGGCGTCGTCGTCGGCCAGCAGCCGCCCGGCCGAGCCGACGCCCAGGGGCAGGCTGGCGCCGAGGGGGACGATCGTGCGCAGACCGTGGGGTGACTGGAGGGCGGCCACGCAGATGCGCTGGTCGCCGTCGCGGACGTAGAGCTGCACGCTCTCGCCGGTGGCGTCGCGAAGCTCGGCCAGGGCCTCGGCCGCAGCGGCCGCCAGGGGCAGGCCCTCGCTGGCGGCCCGGCCGAGGGCCATCAGGCGGGCGCCGAGGGCGAAGCGGCCGTCGTCGTCCCGCCGCACCAGGCCGTGGGCCTCGAGGGCGGTGGCCAGCCGATGGGCCGTGGCGCGGGAGATCCCGGTGGCCTCCACCAGCTCGGCGAGCGACCGCGGCCGGTCCTCCAGCGCGTCGAGCACCGAGATCGCCTTGTCGAGGACGCCGACACCACTTACACTCATTCCCACGGGGCGAGATTACCGTCCCATAGTGTGAGACGCAAGAGCGTCTCACCTCCGCCACACGAAGGGAACCCACCATGGCCGAGGCCAGGACCCTCTCCGAGAAGATCTGGGACCAGCACCTGGTCCACCGGGCCGACGGCGAGCCCGATCTGCTCTACATCGATCTCCACCTCGTCCACGAGGTCACCTCCCCCCAGGCCTTCGACGGCCTCCGTCTCGCCGGCCGCGGCGTGCGCCGCCCCGAGCTCACCGTCGCCACCGAGGACCACAACGTCCCCACCGCCGACATCGACCAGCCCATCGCGGACCCCATCTCGCGCAAGCAGGTCGAGGTGCTGCGGGCCAACACCGACGAGTTCGACATCGTCGAGCACGCCATGGGCACCCCGGGGCAGGGCATCGTCCACGTCATCGGGCCCGAGCAGGGCCTCACCATGCCGGGCATGACCATCGTCTGCGGCGACAGCCACACCGCCACCCACGGCGCCTTCGGGGCCCTGGCCTTCGGCATCGGCACCAGCGAGGTCGAGCACGTCCTCGCCACCCAGACGCTGCACCAGCACGTGCCCGACACGATGGCCGTGAACGTCGAGGGCGAGCTGCCCGACGGCGTCACCGCCAAGGACCTCATCCTGGCCATCATCGGGCGCATCGGCACCGGCGGCGGCATCGGCTCGATCATCGAGTACCGGGGCTCGGCCATCCGGGGCCTGTCGATGGAGGGCCGCATGACGGTCTGCAACATGTCGATCGAGGCGGGCGCCAAGGCCGGACTCATCGCCCCCGACGAGGTCACCTTCGCCTACCTCGAGGGCCGGGCCCACGCCCCCAAGGGCAAGGACTGGGAGGCGGCGCTCGAGCACTGGCGCTCCCTGCCCACCGACGAGGGCGCCACGTTCACCAAGAGCGTCACCATCGACGCCACCAAGCTGCGGCCGTTCGTCTCCTGGGGCACCAACCCCGGCCAGGTGATCGAGCTCGACCAGAACGTGCCCGACCCCGACTCCTTCGCCGACCCGGGTGAGCGCGACGCCGCCCGCCGGGCGCTGGAGTACATGGGCCTCACCGCCGGCACCCCGCTCAAGGACGTGCCCGTCGAGACCGTGTTCATCGGCTCCTGCACCAACAGCCGCATCGAGGACCTGCGGGCCGCCGCCGCCGTGGCCGAGGGCCGCTCGGTCAAGCCCGGCGTGCGGGCCATGGTCGTGCCCGGCTCGTTCGCGGTGAAGGACCAGGCCGTGGCCGAGGGCCTCGACAAGGTGTTCACCGCCGCCGGCTTCGACTGGCGTGAGCCCGGCTGCTCGATGTGCCTGGCCATGAACCCCGACAAGCTCGCCCCGGGCGAGCGCTCGGCCTCCACCTCGAACCGCAACTTCGAGGGCCGGCAGGGCAAGGGCGGGCGCACCCACCTGGTGTCCCCCGCCGTGGCCGCCGCCACCGCCATCGCCGGAACCTTCGCCGACCCCCGCGACCTGGACTGAGAGAGACCAATGGAACCCGTCACCATCATCACCGGCCGGGCCGTGCCGCTCGACCGCTCCGACGTCGACACCGACCAGATCATCCCCAGCGACTGGCTCAAGCGGGTCGAGCGCACCGGCTTCGGCGCCGGCCTCTTCTCGGAGTGGCGCGAGGACCCGGAGTTCGTCCTCAACCTGCCGCAGTTCGGCGAGGCCAACATCCTCGTCGCCGGCGCCAACTTCGGCGTGGGCTCGAGCCGTGAGCACGCCGTGTGGTCGATCATGGACTACGGCTTCAAGGCCGTGATCACCCCCCGCTTCGGCGACATCTTCCGCAACAACGCCGCCAAGAACGGCCTCGTGCCGGTCGTGGTGCCGGCCGACGTGGCCGAGACGCTGCTGCGGGCCGTCGAGGAGGACCCGACCGTCGAGATCACCGTCGACGTCGAGAGCCGCCGGGTCACCGTGCCGTCGCTCGGCATCGACGTGGAGTTCCCGCTCGACGACTCCACCCGAGAGCGGTTCCTGCAGGGGCTCGACGACATCGGCATCACCCTCGGCCACGAGGACAAGATCACCGCCTTCGAGACCACCCGCCCGGCCTGGATGCCCTCCTCCACCAAGGCCTGACCCCGGTGGCTCGTTTCGGCACGCTCCAGCGTGCCCGAACGAGCCACTGACCCGACGCACGACCACCCGGTGGCTCGTTTCGGCACGCTCCAGCGTGCCCGAACGAGCCACTGACCCGACGCACGACCACCCGGTGGCTCGTTTCGGCACGCTCCAGCGTGCCCGAACGAGCCACTGACCCGACGCACGACCACCCGGTGGCTCGTTTCGGCACGCTCCAGCGTGCTCGAACGAGCCACCGGGGGTTTTCGGGGAGGGCGGGAACCGGGGCGGGGCACGTGTCGTCCAAGGGGGGCATGACGACACGACGGGGACGTGCGGTGGCGGCGCTGGGGATCACGGGGCTGGTGGCGCTGGCGGGGTGCTCGGGCAGCGACACGATCTCGGGGAGCCCGCAGCCGGTCGACCTCGGCGATGTGCGCCTGATCGCCTACGACTCGTGCGACGGCCTGCTCGACTGGTTCCACCAGGAGGCCTCCGCCCGGGTCACCGCCTACGGGCTGGAGTCGGTCAACGGCTACCCGACGGCCGCCAGGGGTGCGGCCGAGTTCGACTCGGCGTCGGGCGCGGCGACGGCGTCAGGCGCCGACTCCTCGGCCTCGGCCCCCACGACCACGGCCGGCGGCGGTGACGGCGGGACCTCCTCCACCAACACCCAGGAGCAGGGCGTCGGCGAGCCCGACCTGGCCTGGACCGATGGCAACCGCCTGGTGACCGTGGAGGGCGGGGCCCTCCGGGTGGTCGACCTCGACGCCGCCACGGTGACCGCCACCCTCGACCTGCCTGACGTCGAGAGCGGGAGCACGCCGGTGGGTCTGCTGGTCGACGGCGACCACGCCCTCGTCGTGCAGCGCTCCTACGGCGTCATCGCCTACGACACCCCGACGAGCACCCGGGGCGGCGTCGCCTCCATGCCCGTGCCGTCGACGCCCGGCACCCGCCTCACCCGCGTCGACCTCAGCGCCACCCCAACCATCGTCGGCAGCGTGACCGTCGACGGCGACTACGTCGACGCCCGGATGGTCGACGGCGTGGTGCGGGCCGTGGTGCGCTCCTCCCCCGCCCAGCTCGGGTTCGTCTACCCGTCGGGCAACGGCCAGGCCGCCATCGACCGGGCCGCCGCCGCCAACCGCCAGGTGATCGCCGAGAGCACGATCTCGGACTGGCTGCCCTCGATGACCATCGAGACCGAGGGCCAGGAGGGGACGACCACCCCGGCCGTCGACTGCTCGGCCGTCGACCACCCGACCACCTTCGGCGGCTTCGGCGTGGTCACCGTGGTCGGCCTCGACCTCGGTGCCGGCGCCATCGACCCGCTGCCGTCGGCGGCCGTGGTCGCCGACGCCCAGACGGTCTACGCCTCGACCGACAGCCTCTACCTGGCCACCACCCGCTGGCCGTCCTACGGCATGCCCGTCCTCGAGGACAGCACGACCACCTCGGCGCCCGTCGAGGACCAGCAGGTCCGCACCGACGTGCACGCCTTCTCGCTGCCCGCCGACGCCGCCGCCCGCTACGAGGCCTCCGGCTCGGTGCCGGGGCAGCTGCTCGGCCAGTTCGCGCTGTCCGAGCACGAGGGCGACCTCCGGGTGGCCTCGACCACCACGCCGACATCGTTCATCGAGCCGATGCCCATGGAGGGCGACGTCTCCTCCTCGTCCGCGACAGCCGAGCCGGCGGTGAGCGAGAGCCGCATCACCGTGCTGCGCCGTGACGGCGAGGCGCTGGCGACGGTCGGCGAGGTCACCGGCCTCGGACCCACCGAGCAGATCCGCGGCGTCCGCTTCGCCGGCCCGACCGCCTACGTCGTGACCTTCCGCCAGACCGACCCGCTGTTCGTCGTCGACCTGAGCGACCCCGCCGCACCCCGGGTGGCGGGCGAGCTGAAGATCCCCGGCTACTCGTCCTACCTCCAGGAGATCGGCGAGGGCCGGGTCATCGGCATCGGCCAGGACGCCACCACCACCGGGCGCCAGACCGGCTTCCAGCAGACCCTGTTCGACGTCTCCGACCCGTCGAGCCCGCTGCGCCTGGCCCAGCTCGTGGTCCCCTACGCCCAGTCGTCGGCCGAGAGCGACCACCACGCCCTGCTGTGGTGGGCACCCGACGGGTTGCTCGCCGTGCCCGTCACCAACTGGCCGCTGCCGTCGGGTGCCACCGGGGCCGGTGTGCTCTTCACCCGCATCACCGACCAGGGCATCGAGCAGGTCGGCACCGTGGTCCACCCGAGCTCCGGCGCCTACGGCGGGGGGACCGTGCCGAGCTGCCCGCCGAACGCGAACTGCGCGATGCCCTACTCCCCCGACTACTTCGGCTACCCGACCCAGATCGACCGCACCCTCGTGGCCGACGGCCGCATCGTCACCGTGTCGGTCGCGGGCGTGAAGGTGAGCGACAAGGCGACCCTCGCCGACCAGGCCTGGATCCCCTTCACCTGAGCACCCCGCCCGAACGCGTGACCCGGCTCAGGACAGGTCGCGGCCGAGGAGGCTGAAGACCTGGCCGGAGGGCCCGTCGTCGGGCAGGCCGGCCAGGAACAGGGCGATCGGCACCACGTCGTCGGGCTGCTTGAACCACTCCATCCGGATGGCCGGCGGGAGGTTCGGGGCGTCGATGATGCCGACACCGATGTCGGTGCGCACCGGGCCCGGGATGATCTCGTTCACGGCGATGCGGGCCGGCCGCCACTCGACCGCCAGGCACCGCACCAGCATCGCCACCGCCGCCTTCGACACGGAGTACGCCGCCCCACCGGGCATGGGCTGACGGCCTCCGCCCGAGCCCATGACGATGAACTTGCCGCCCCGCTCCGACAGATGGCCCTCGGCCGCCCGGGCGAGGGCGTGCACGCTCAGGAGGTTCACGTCGAGCACGGCGGCGAAGTCGGCGTCGGGCCCGACCGACTGCTCGGGGGAGACGATGCCGGCGTTGGCCATCACCAGGTCGAGGCGGCCGAACCGGTCGACGGTGCGGGCCACCATCTCGGCGGCGGCACCGGGCGCGGCGACGTCGAGGGCCACGGCCAGCGCCGAGCCCCCGGCCGCCACGATCTCGGCCGCGACGGCCTCGACCTGCTCGGCGGTGCGGGCCACGACCACGACCGACGCGCCCGCCGCAGCGAAGCCGAGGGCGATGGCCCGGCCGATGCCACGGCCGCCGCCCGTGACGAGCGCGACCTTCCCCGACAGGTCGACACCCCCGGTTGTGCCGACCGCCATCAGGCGATCGGGGTCATGCGGGGGCTGAACGCCGGGCTGGTGACCCCCTCGGGGATCACGTCGAGCCCGGCGGCCACGTCGGCGACGAGCGGACCGACCTCGGCGGCGATCGGTGCCAGCACCTCGAGGTCGAACCCGTAGATCGCCGCGGCGTTGCCCGAGAGCATGGCCTCGACCTCGGAGCGCTCGACCCCGGCGAAGGTGAGGGCGATGGCCTCCTTGGAGAACGGCGGCGTGCCCTCGAGGTGCGGGTAGTCGCTCCCCCACATGATCTTCCCGACGCCGATGGCGTCACGCCGCACGCAGTCGTCGCGGTGGAGGAACGAGGCACCGACGGCGCAGTTCGTCTCCCAGTACTCGCTCGGCATGCGATCGAGCAGGAAGGGCTCGACGAAGGCGAGCTCACCCACGTTCCCGCCGGCGATCTGGGCGTAGAACATGTCCATCGTGTCGAGGGCGTCGCGCAGCCAACCGAGGCCCTGCTCGGCCAGCACCAGCCGCAGGCCGGGGAAGCGGTCGAACACGCCCGACAGCACGAACGACCACAGCGGCCGGTGGGAGTACCACGCCACCTCCATGAGCCACATCGACAGCGAGGCCGGGTACAGCCCGTAGTCGGGCGACGCCCCGCCGCCGTGGGCGTTGACCACCAGCCCGCGCTCCTCGCAGGCCCGCCACACGGGGTCGTAGTCGGGCGCGTGCAGCGGCGGGATGGTGGAGCCGGGCGGGATGCCGGGCAGCAGCACGCCGCCGCGCAGGCCGTGGTCGGCGATCCAGTGCACGTCGCGCACCGCCTCGTCGACGTCGTTGAGCAGCAGCTGGCCGATGCCGGCCCGGCGCTCGGGCTGCTCGGCGCACCACTCGGCCATCCACCGGTTGTGGGCCCGCAACCCGGCCAGCCGGTGGGCGAAGTCGTCGGCCGTGGGCGAGGTGGCCACCAGGTTCCCGCTGGGGAAGAACGGCGGCACGGTGTTCGGGTACACGACCTCGGCGACCACCCCGTCGGCCTCGAGGTCGGCGGTGCGGCGGGCGCTGTCCCAGTTGCGGTCGGCGTCGGGCCGTTCGAGGTCGCCGAACGGGTTCACGAACGCGGCGGCCCAGCGGTCGAAGTCGTCGTGGAACCGGGACTCCAGGTACGGCCTGTAGTCGAGCAGATCGGCACCGGCATGGCAGTCCGACGAGATGACGATGTAGCGGTCCATCCCCGTCCCCCTTCCCCCTCGGTCGCCACGGGGAGGCGACCGGATGCCGACGGTACCCGCCGGGGACGCCGAGCGCGGCCGGCGGGGTCGGTCACATCGGCCCGCAGTACTCCTCGATCATCGCCTCGGCCTGCGACCGGTCGATGCCTGCCACGGCCAGCACGGTGAGCACCCGGTCGTCGAGCGGCTGCGGGGCGTATCCGTCGCCGGCGTTGGTGCGCAGCCGGGTCTCGTAGCCGTCGCACGCCGAATCGATCGCGCGCTGCACGTCGGCCGGCCCGAGGGCGAGGGCCGTCGCCACCGCGGTGAGGAAGGCGTCGACGTCGCCGGCGTGGGCCCGACAGGCGTCCTCGAGGGCC
The DNA here is from genome assembly GCA_965279255.1 of Acidimicrobiales bacterium. Lineage (GTDB taxonomy): Bacteria > Actinomycetota > Acidimicrobiia > Acidimicrobiales > Acidimicrobilacustridaceae > CAMFLJ01. The sequence continues at coordinate 577,947 of OZ257146.1, read as the reverse complement.
TGATCGACCTCGTGGCGATCGCGGCGGACCCCTCCACCACCAGGGTCGCCGTCGAAGAGGTCGGTGAAGTAGTCGTTGAGCGAGGCCGCGTCGGGGTAGCGGTCAGCCGGCGCCAGGGCCGCGCATCCGGCCGCCAGGAGCGTCACGGCCTGGGCATCGGTGCCGCCCGCGGCACGGAACGGACCGAGCACCACCGTGGCCACGTCGGTCGGTGCCGCGCTGGTGGTCGTGGTCGACGCCGATCCTCCGCTGCCGCACGCGCCGAGCAGCACCACCGAGACCAGCACCCCCGCCACCGCGGCACCCGTTCGTCGGCTCACGACCGCACCCCCGCTCCGAACCGGCCGGCCACCGGTCAGACCCGACGGTAGCCCGACGGGCCCCAGCGGCCGGCGGGGCGGAGGGCGGCGCGGATGCCGCCGGAGTGGCAGGCCATGAGCCGCCCCTGCTCGTGCACCGCCGGCATCGCCGCACCCGACAGGGCCACCGCCTCCATCACGTCGATGCCCTCGACGTCGTAGACCGTGAGGTAGTTGGGGCCGAAGCGGGCCGGGTCGAGGCGCACCCAACGGCTGGCGTCGGTGAACCCGCCGGAGCCGAGCATGTCGGGGATGTGCATCGCCGACAGCCACTCGTTCCACTCGACGTCGAGGGCCCGGTCGTTGGGGCCGACGTAGGCGATGACCTGCCCGGTCACCGTGGCGCGGGGCTCGAAGCGACCCGGCCAGCCGGAGGCCGAGGCCAGCAGGTCGACCGCGGAGATGGTGTGCAGCGGGTGCAGCAGTCCCTGCGAGCGCGACCGGTCGAGGTGGTCGAGGAGGGCGGGGCCGCCGGCACGCACGTCGTCGAACTCGTAGATCGCCACGTGGGTGAAGCCGACCGGCGGCGAGGCCCCGGCCGGGCGGTCGGCGACCTCCCAGCGGGTGACGACCCACGCGCCCGACGCCTCGGCGGTGTCGGCCAGGTGCTCGTCGTCGTACCAGGTGTCCCACCCGACCTCGCCGTGGAGGTCGCTCGGGCGGCTGAACACCACCGCGATACCGTCGGTGCGCCCCCGCTCGCGTGCCATGCCGGGCGACGGTAACGCGAAACGGCCCACCCCCGGAAGGGTGGGCCGTCGTCGGATCAGCCGCCGATGGCGACCGGGGCTAGCGCTGGCTCAGCGAGCCCGGACGGTCGACGGAGCGGGGGTCCTCGCCCGAGTCACGGATGCGCACGATGCGGTTCATGGCGTTGAGGAACGCCCGGGCCGAGGCCTCGACCACGTCGGTGGAGAGCCCACGACCGGGCATGCCCAGGCCGTCGACCTCGAAGCGCAGGGCGACGTCGGCGAGGGCGTCGACACCGCCGGTGACCGACGTGACGGTGTAGTCGGTGAGGGTGCCGTCGATGCCGGTCGCCTGCTTGATGGCCTTGCACGCGGCGTCGACCATGCCGTCGCCCTCGGCGGTGGCGGTGAGCTGCTCACCCTCGTGGTCGAGCACGACCGTGGCCTTCGGGGTGGTGTTGGAGCCGCCCTGGCACTCGACCGACACCAGCTGGAACCGGTAGCGGACGGTGTCGCCCATCTCCTCGGCGACCAGCGCCTCCAGGTCGGCGTCGCTCAGCTCGACCTTGCGGTCGGCCAGCTCCTTGAAGCGGGTGAAGACCTGGTTCAGGGCGTCGCCGTGCAGGTCGTAGCCCATCTTCTTCAGGGTGTCGGCGAAGGCGTGGCGGCCGGAGTGCTTGCCGAGGACGATCTTCGACTCGCCCTGGCCCACGGCCGCGGGATCCATGATCTCGTAGGTGCTGCGCTCGTTCAGCACGCCGTGCTGGTGGATGCCCGACTCGTGGGCGAAGGCGTTACGGCCCACGACGGCCTTGTTGTACTGGACCGGGTACCCGGTGAGCCGGCTCACCAGGCGGCTGGTGCGGGCCAGCTCCTCGGAGCGGATGCCGCAGTCGATGCCGCCGTAGTAGTCGGCGCGGGTGCGCACGGCCATGACGACCTCCTCGAGCGCGGCGTTGCCGGCGCGCTCGCCCAGGCCGTTGATGGCGCACTCGATCTGGCGGGCGCCGCTGTGCATCGCGGCCAGGGAGTTGGCGACGGCCAGGCCCAGGTCGTTGTGGCAGTGGCTGGAGATGACGTAGTCGCCGCTGACGCGGGAGCGCACGTCGTGCAGCCGCTTGGCGTACTCCTCGGGGATGCCGAAGCCCACGGTGTCGGGGATGTTCAGCGTGGTGGCGCCGTTGTCGACCGCGATCTGCAGGACCTCGCACATGAACTCGAAGTCGGAGCGGGAGGCGTCCTCCGGCGAGAACTCGACGTCCTCGGTGTAGCCGCGGGCCCGGGCGACCCCGGCGGCGGCCTCGGCCTTCACCTGGTCGGGGGTCATGCGCAGCTTGTGCTTCATGTGCGTCTCGCTGGTGGCGATGAACACGTGGATGCGGCGCCGAGCGGCGGGCTCGATGGCCTCCCAGCAGCGGTCGACGTCGCCGGCCGCGGTGCGGGAGAGGCCACAGATGATGGGGCCCGAGACGCCCTTGGCGATGGCCTGGACCGACTCGAAGTCACCCTGGCTGGCGATCGGGAAGCCGGCCTCGATCACGTCGACGCCCAGGCGGGCCAGCTGCTCGGCGATCTCCAGCTTCTCGCCCTGGTCGAGGGAGATGCCCGGCGACTGCTCACCGTCGCGCAGGGTGGTGTCGAAGATGATCAGCCGGTCGGCGTCGGTGCCGGCCGACGTGGTGGTGTCGGGGGTGGGTGCGGTGTCCATGAGGGGTGCCTTTCCGAGGCGAGGTCGAGCGGGTCTCCTGCGAAGCGGTGGGACGAGTGCGGTGGTGCGGAAGGCACCAGGGCCGGAAAACGACGAAACCTCCTGGCCCGGGGGCACAGGAGGTCGACGAGCACCGGTATGGAGGCACTCGCCCTAGCTAAGGAGAAGCTCCAGAGAGGTGGCGACAGAACGCATGGGCGTCAGTGTGCCGAGTGTCCCTGGAAACGTCAACCCGATCGGTCGTCGAGGGCTCGCCGGCCTCAGAGGGTGTCGACGGAGGTGATGCCCTCGACGGCCCGCAGGGTGGCGGCGACCTCGGACGGCACCTCTTCGGCGGTGGCCAGGACCATCATCGCCGAGGCGCCGCTGGCGGCCTGGCCGACGTCCATGTCCGCGATGTTCACGCCGGCCTCGCCGACGATGGTGCCGACCTTGCCGATCATGCCGGGGCGGTCGTCGTTGCGGACCACGAGCATGTGGCTCGCGGGGGGCACGTCGACGCGGTGGTCGTCGACGGTGACCAGGCGGGCCTCGCCGTCGAGGCCGACCAGGGTGCCGGCCAGGTTGTGGCCCCCACCCCGCACGGTGACGAGGTTCACGAAGTGGTGCGACGTGGTGGTGGTGGTCTCGGTGACGGTGATGCCGCGCTCGTCGGCCATCTTCGGGGCGTTCACGTAGGACACCGGGTCGTCGCTGATGCGGCCGAAGAAGCCCTTGAGCAGCGAGAGCGTGAGGATGCGGGTGTCGTAGCCGCCGATCTCGCCCTCGTAGGCGATCTCGAGCGACGACACCGAGCCGGCCAGCCCGGCGAACAGCGAGCCGAGGCGCTCGGCGAGCGAGAGGAACGGGCGCACGGTCTCGCTGGCCTCGGCGGCGTTGACGTTGACGGCGAAGGGCACGAACTCGCCCGCGAGGGCGAGGCCCACCATCTCGGCGATGGTGTCGCCGGCCTTGTCCTGGGCCTCGTGGGTGCTGGCGCCGAGGTGGGGGGTGACCACGACCTCGGGCAGCGAGAACAGCGGCGACTCGGTGGTGGGCTCCTTGTCGAACACGTCGAGGGCGGCGCCGCCGACGTGGCCGCTCCGGATCGCCTCGGCCAGATCGGCCTCGACCACGATGCCGCCGCGGGCGACGTTGATGATGCGGATGCCCTTCTTGGCCTTGGCCAGGCGCTCGGCGTTGATGAGCCCGATGGTCTCGGGGGTCTTGGCCACGTGGATGGTGACGAAGTCCGAGGTGGCGAGCAGCGACTCGAGGTCGAGGAGCTCGATGTTCATCCGGCGGGCCATCTCGTCGGAGACGAACGGGTCGTAGGCGACGACCTTCATGCCGAAGGCCATGGCCCGCTGGGCGACCAGCTTGCCGATGCGGCCGAGGCCGATGACGCCGAAGGTCTTGTCGGCCAGCTCGACACCGGTCCAGCGGCTGCGCTCCCACCGACCGGCCTTCAGGGCGGCGTCGGCCTGGGGCACGTTGCGGGCCTGGGCCAGCAGCAGGGCCATGGTGTGCTCGGCCGCCGAGAGGATGTTCGACTGCGGGGCGTTGACGACCATGACGCCACGGTCGGTGGCGGCGACGGTGTCGACGTTGTCGAGGCCGATGCCGGCCCGCCCGACGACGACGAGGTCGGTGCCGGCGGCGAGGACCTCGGCGGTGACGTCGGTGGCGGAGCGGATGATGAGCGCGTGGGCGCCCTTGATCGCCTCGAGCAGCTCGGCGGGGCTGAGCCCCTCCTGCACGTCGACGATGTGCCCTGCGTCTCGGAGGCGGTCGAGACCGCCGTCTGCGATGGGTTCGGTCACCAGGATGCGGGCCATAGGGCGTCAATCCTCGTTCGGACAGGCCCGGTGCCGCCAACCGGTTGGGCCGCTCAGGCCCCGATGTGACCGATCACCGCGACAGCAGCAGGTAGGTGGCGAGGAACGCGAGCAGCGGGACCGCGACCAGGGCGATGGCGAACCCGATGAGCAGAGGGCGCAACGGGGCGCGCTCCGGCTTCATGGGCTCCCACCCGTCGTCGTCGACGATGCTGCGTCGTTCGTTGGTTCCCGGCATCGCTACTGGTTTCGGCTCCTGCACCCGGCCGCTTGAGGTCGGCCGCCCTCCAGGATGCCGTCAGAGGTTGACGATGTCGACCGGTTCGACCTCGTCGGCGAGCTCGAACCCGAAGACCTGGCTGTAGAAGTACGCCTCGGCCTCGAGCGCCCGGCGGATGTTGGCGGCCTGGCGGAAACCGTGCTGCTCGCCCTCGAACAGCAGGTAGGCGTAGGCCAGCCCGTTGGCCTCCAGGGCCTCGACCATGGCCTCGGTCTGGCTCGGCGGCACGACGACGTCCTCCGCACCCTGCAACAGGATGATCGGGCAGTCGAGCTCGTCGGTGTTGTGGATCGGCGAGCGCTCGACGTAGAGGTCACGGCGCTCGGGGTAGGGGCCGACGAGCGAGTCGAGGTAGCGGGCCTCGAACTTGTGGGTGTCCTTGGCCAGGGCCTCGAGGTCGGCGACGCCGTAGAGGCTGCACCCGGCGGCGAACACCTCGCGGAACGCGAGCGCCGAGAGGGTGGTGAACCCGCCGGCGCTGCCGCCGCGGATGATGAGGCGGTCGCGGTCGGCGTCGCCCCGGTCGACGAGCAGGCGGGTGGCGGCCACGCAGTCGTCGACGTCGACGATGCCCCACTCGCCGATGAGCCGGCGGCGGTAGCTGCGACCGAAGCCGGTGGAGCCGCCGTAGTTCACGTCGACCACACCGAAGCCCCGGGAGGTCCAGAACTGGACGGCCAGGTTGAGCTGGGGCCGGGCCGCCGAGGTGGGCCCACCGTGGCTGAGCACGATGAGCGGCGCAGCCTCGTCGGCCGGGCCGACGTGGTCGGGGTGGGTCGGCGGGTAGAAGAGGGCGTGGGCGAAGCGGTCGCCGGTGGTGGCGAACCGGATCGGCTCGGGCGCCGAGAACCACTCGGGGTCGATGCCGAGGTCGCGCGGCGGGCGCACGACGCCGATCTCGGCCTCGATGGTGCCGTCGGGGCCAGGGGTCATCGGCACGTCGATGACGGCGACGACGGACTCGGTGGTCGGCGACGCGCCGACCAGCACGGCCCCGTTGCCGAAGGGCCGCAGCGACGAGAGGGCGGTGAACGGCGAGCGCACCGGCACGACCTCTCCCCCGCCGACGGGCACGACCCCGAGGTGGTCGAGGCCGTCCCTGGCGTAGGCGACGAGGATGCGGCCGTCGCCGAGCACGGCGTATCGCGACTGGTCGAAGACCCAGTGGGGCACACCGATCTCGGCCTCGATGGGCGCGACGGCCACGGCGTCGGGGGCCGTGCCGGAGGGGCCGGCGGCGATCGCCGCGTCGACCGCGGCGGCGTCGAGGCGGTAGAGGTTCCACCAGTCGTCGCGGTCGGAGACGAAGAGCAGGTCGCCCTCGGAGGTCCACTCCGGTTGGGTGACTGATTCGTCGCGGCCACCGGCGACCACGACCGACGGACCGATGGAGATCACGCGCTCGCCGTCGGGGGCGGTGTGGAGCGCGGCGACGTGGAGCTCGGTGCCGTCCCAGGGCATGTCGGGGTGGTGCCACTGGAACCAGGCCAGGTGACGGCCGTCGGGGCTCACACGAGGCGCGGCCACGAAGTCGGGGCCGGACACCAGCACGACGGGCTCGTCGATCTCGTCGCGGGGGCGGGAGTAGACGGCCACCAGCTCGTTCACCGGCTCACCATCGCCCTCGGGATGGCGCTCACGCACACAGATCACCCAGTGGGAATCAGCGGTGAAGCGGCCGTCGGCGTAGCGGTCGCCGTGGTCGTGGGAGGGCTCGGGCGTGAGCGGGAAGGGGTGGTCGGCGCCGGCGTCGAGGCGCCAGAGGCGCTGGTCGGTCCAGTTGGAGAACACGAGGTCGGCCTGGTGGAGGCACCAGGCCCCGCCGCCGTACTCGTGCACCCGGGTGCGGGCGGCGAACCCCTCGGGGAGCACGTCGACCCGCTCGCCGCCGGGTCGGTGGCGCACGATCTGGACGCGGCCACCCTCCTCCGGCCGGGCCTCGGCCCACCACACGTCGACCAGTCCCACGGCGGCCTCGCCGATCGAGACGCTCTTGGCCACGATGAGCTCGGCGGTGATGGGCGACGGCCAGCTGCCGTACGGACGCTCGGTCATTCGGTGGGCTCCTGATCGGCGGCGAGCCGCTCCACGACCGGGAGCGGGGCGTAGTTGGCCCAGCCGGAGCCGGGCCAGTTGAACCACCCGGACGAGGCGAAGGTGCCGCCGTCGGGGTGCAGGGTGGTGCCGGTGATGTACGACGACAGCCCCGAGGCCAGGAACACCACCGGGCCGGAGATGTCGGCCGGGTCGCCGAGGCGGCCCATCGGCACGGCGAGAGCGGTGCCGACCGGGTGCTTCAGCGCGGCCATGGCGTCACCGCCGATGGCGTCCATGTTGGGGGTGGGCGTGATGTCGGGAGCGACGGTGTTCACCCGGATGCGGTCGGGGGCCAGCTCGACGGCCAGCGTGCGGCTGAACTGCTCGACGGCGCCCTTGGCCGCGGAGTACACCGCGAACCCGGGTGCCGCCCGGTGGGCCTCGATGGTGGTGACGGTGACGATGCTGCCGCCCCGACCACCGGCCTTCATGCGGGGGATGGCGAGCGAGCAGGCGTGCAACACGTGGGTGAGGTTCGTGCGCAGCAGCGCGTCCCAGGCCCGGGGCGACGTGTCGGCGAAGGGCGCCATGAAGGTGCCTCCCACCACGTTCACCAGCGTGTCGAGCCGGCCCCACCGCTCGTCGGCGGCCGTGAAGAGGGCCTCGAGGACGTCGGGGTCGCGGGCGTCGCCGACGGTGATGATCGAGTCGCGGCCGTCGGTGTCGAGCTCGGAGCGCAGGGCGTCGACGGCCTCGGGGTCGATGTCGACGACCGCGACGCGCACGCCGTTGGCGGCCAGGTCGGAGACGACGGCCCGGCCGAGCCCACCGGCGCCGCCGGTGACGAGGGCGACGGTGCCCTCCAGGCCGGCCCGCTGCTCGAACCAGCCCACGCCGACTACTCGGCCTTGGCCAGCAGCTCGGCGATGCGGCCGATGCCCTCGGTGATGTCGTCGTCGGAGACGGCGAAGGAGATGCGGGCGTAGCCGGGCGCGGCGAACGCCTCGCCGGGCACGATGGCGACCTTGGCCTTGTCGAGGATGAGCTCGGAGAGCTGGAGGGTGTCGGTGGGCGTGTGCCCCTCGATGGTCTTGCCCAGCACGCCCTCGAACGACGGGAACGCGTAGAACGCGCCCTGCGGCACCATGGCGGTGACGCCGGGGATGTCGTTGAGCAGCCCGTGGATGAGCGTGGCCCGACGGGCGAAGGCCACCCGCATCTCGTCGACGCAGTCGAGGCTGCCGGCGACCGCCGCGAGCGCGGCGCGCTGGGACACGTTGGCGACGTTCGACGTGGAGTGCGACTGCAGGTTGGTGGCGGCCTTGATGACGTCGGAGGGCCCGATCATCCAGCCGACCCGCCAACCGGTCATGGCGTAGGTCTTGGCCACGCCGTTGAGCACGACGCAGGTGTCGGCCAGCTCCGGGACCTGGGCCAGGATCGACGTGAAGGCGTTGTCACCGAAGACGAGGTGCTCGTAGATCTCGTCGGTGATGACCCAGATGCCGTGCTCGAGGGCCCACTCGCCGATGGCCTTGACCTCGTCGGCCGGGTAGACCGCACCGGTCGGGTTCGAGGGCGACACGAACACGAGCGCCTTGGTGTTGGGCGTGCGGGCGGCCTCGAGCTGCTCGACGGTGACCCGGAAGCCGGACGCCACGTCGGTCGGCAGGATCACCGAGGTGCCCCCGGCGAGCGCGATGGGCTCGGGGTAGGTGGTCCAGAACGGCGCCGGCAGAAGGACCTCGTCGCCGGGGTTCAGCAGGGCCTCGAAGGTGTTGTAGACGGCGTGCTTGCCGCCGTTGGTGATGAGCACCTGCCCGGCGAGGAACTCGACCCCGGAGTCGCGCTGGGTCTTGGCGACCACGGCCGCCTTCAGCTCGGGGAGGCCCCCGGCCGGGGTGTAGCGGTGGTTCTTGGGATCGGAGCAGGCGGCGATGGCGGCCTCGACCACGTGGGCCGGGGTCGGGAAGTCGGGCTCGCCGGCGCCGAAGCCGATGACGGGCTCGCCGGCCGCCTTCAGGGCCTTGGCGCGGGCATCGACGGCAAGGGTGGCCGACTCGGTGATGGCGGCGACGCGGCGGGAGAGGCGCTCCAGGGCCATGGCAGGGTGCTTCCTCGTGGGATCGGGTGCGGGGGGGCACCCCGACGCTACCCGACCCCTGCCGGACCCCCGAAGCGCGTTGCGCAGGTCGCAGCGGCCGGCCAACGCGTTTCGTGGGGCCGGGCCCGGGGTGGGACGATGGGGCCCGTGAGTGCCACCACCCCCCAGATCACCATCCCCGCCGACCTCCTGCCCGCCGACGGCCGGTTCGGCTGCGGGCCCTCGAAGGTCCGCCGCGAGGCCGTCGCCGCCCTGGCCGCCGAGCCCTCCTACATGGGCACGAGCCACCGCCAGGAGCCTGTGCGCTTCATGGTCAGCCGCCTCCGCAACGGCCTGGCCGAGATGTTCGCCGTCCCCGACGGCTACGAGATCATGCTCGGCAACGGCGGGTCCACGGTGTTCTGGGACATCGCCACCTTCGGCCTCATCGAGAACCGCTCGCTGCACGCCAGCTTCGGTGAGTTCTCGTCGAAGTTCGCCTCGGCATCGGCCGCCGCCCCGTTCCTCGGCGACCCGGTGGTCGTGAAGAGCGATCCCGGCACCCACCCCGACGTCACCGCCGACCCCGACGTCGACGTCTACGCCCTCACCCACAACGAGACCTCCACGGGTGTCTCGATGCAGCTGCGCCGCCCCGAGGGCGCCACCGACGGCCAGCTCGTGCTGGTCGACGCCACCTCCGCCGCCGGCGGCCTGCGCTTCGACCCGGCCCAGACCGACGTCTACTACTTCGCCCCCCAGAAGTGCCTCGCCTCCGACGGCGGGCTCTGGCTGGCCGCCGTGTCGCCCGCCGCCATCGAGCGCATCGAGCGCATCGGTGCCTCCGACCGCTGGATCCCGGAGTCGCTCAGCCTCACCACGGCGCTCGACAACTCCCGCAAGGACCAGACCTACAACACGCCGGCGCTGGCCACGGTGTTCCTGGCCGTGCAGCAGGTCGAGTGGGTCAACGAGAACGGCGGCCTGCACTTCGCGGCCGGCCGCAGCGACCGCTCGGCCGAGATCATCTACGGCTGGGCCGAAGCGAGCGACTACGCCACGCCCTTCGTGGCCGACGAGGCCAAGCGCAGCCACGTGGTGGCCACCATCGACCTCGACGACTCGATCGACGCCCCCACGGTGAGCAAGGTGCTGCGGGCCAACGGCATCGTCGACACCGACAGCTACCGCAAGCTCGGCCGCAACCAGCTGCGGGTGGCGCTGTTCCCGGCGATCGACCCCGACGACGTCGCCGCGCTCACCGCCTGCATCGACCACGTCGTGGCCAACCTCGCCTGACCACCGTCTCGACCCTCTGGCTCAGTACGTCACCAGGAGCGTGACGGATTGAGCCAGAGGATGGGTCAGGGCTGGGGCAGGAGGGCGAGGGCGGCGTCAGTGAGGGTCTTGCGCCCGACCATCACGTGCTGGGTCGCCGCGTTCATGTCGCGGAGGCAACGACCGAGCACGCTGGGGTTGCGCAGCGCCTCGGTGCCGGCCTCGCGATAGGCCCACTCGACCGCCTCGGCGCACGCCTCGGTGGCCCAGGTGGCCGACAGGCGGGCCAGGTGGTTCGCCTTCGGCGACAGGTGCCCGCCGGCGCCGACCTCACGCTCAGCGGCGGCGAACGACTCCATCACGAACGCCCGGGCGGCGCGCACCTTGGCCTCGGCCTCGGCGTAGCCGACCTGGAACACCTGCTGCTGGGCGAGGGGGTCCTGGCTCATGCGGGCCTTGGTGGCCGCGATCGACCCCAGCTCGTCGAGGGCCCGGCGGGCGACCCCGAGGGCCCAGCCGGCGTGGCCGGCGGCGGTGATCACGGTGACACCCAGGCGGTGCACGTCGGAGCCGCGCTCGGGCACCTCGGTGAAGATCGAGAACACCTCGCCGCCACTCACCCGGATGGGGGCCACCTCGTAGTCGACGCTGGCCGTGCCCGACAGGCCCATGACGTCCCAGTTGCCCTTGAACTCGACATGGTCGTTGGGGATCACGGCGGCGACCACGTCGGGCATGCCGTTCGGCCGCATGACCATCTCGCCGTCGCGGAAGACCAGGCAACCGGCCAGCATGTGGGTGGTCTGGTCGGAACCGGAACCGAAGCGGTACGAGCCGGAGACGACGTAGCCGTCGCCGTCGACCTCGGCCCGGCCCATCGGCGCCAGCTGACCGGCGAGCACGGCCTCGCGTTCGGCCCCGAACAGTCCCTGGGCGACGTCGTCGCTCGTGTAGATGGCGGCGAAGGTGGTGCTCACCGAGGCGGCCATGGTCGACCAGCCGACCGAGCCGTCCTGGCGGGCCAGCTCCTCGAACACCTCGATGTCACCGACGATGCCGAGCTCGTCGCCGCCCATCGATGCCGGGACCATCAGGTGCAGCGCCCCCGACTCACGGATCGCCGCGGCGACCTCCTCGGTGAGCGCGGCCCGGCGCTCCATCTCGTCGGCCGAGGCCTCGACCAGCGGAGCCAGGGCCTTGACGCGTTCCAACAGTGGTGTGTCCCCCATGGAGGCGAACCGTAGCGGTCGGCCCCAACCCGGATCGTGCCCGGCGACCGATCAGCGGGGCTTGCGGTCCCAGGCGAGGGCCCCGCCGGGACGGAACGCCTCAGGGATCTCGCCATCGAGGTTGCGGGCCAGCCAGCTCACCTCGTCGGTGCTCGAGGTCGGCGCCACCAGGCCGTCGAGCGAGAGCAGGCCGTCGACGGCGGCACCCCAGTCGGCCGGGTCGGCGCCCTCACCCAGGACGACTCCCGGCACCTCGGCCAGCACGACGCGTGCCGCCCGCCAGCCCCCGACGCTGAACGCCTCACCCGAGACCGGGCACGACGGATGGCAGAGCCAGGCCACGAACGACGCCACCGCCTCGGGCGGGAAGCGGGTCTCCATGAGCTCGGCGACCGGGCCGGGCGGGAGGCCGGCCACCAGCCGGGTCCACGCAGCCGGGAGGACGGCGTTCACGGCGATGCCGGAGCGGCGCCCCTCCCCCGCCAGCGAGCGGGTGAGGCCGTAGAGGGCCGACTTCGCCGAGGAGTAGGCCGCGGAGCCCGACGCACCGAACGAGGTGTTGCTGGAGGTCATCACGACCCGCCCCTGGCCCGATCGCACCAGGTGTTCCCACGCCGCGCCGGTGACCGCGATCGAGCCGAAGAGGCTGATGTCGATCGTGCGGCGCCACTGCTCGGGGGCATCGGGGCCGATCGGCGTGCCGGCGCCGATGCCGGCGTTGTTGATCACGATGTCGACCCCGTCGAACGCCTCGAGCGCGGTGGCGACGATGCCGGCGGCCTCCGTGACGACATCGTGGGTGTCGGCGACGGCCTCTCCCCCGGCGGCGCGGATCTCGGCGGCCACCTGCTCGGCGGCGGGCACGTCGGTCCCGAACGCGAGCCCCAGGTCGTTCACCACCACGCGGCAACCTCGCTCGGCGAGCGCCAGCGCGTGGGCCCGCCCGAGGCCGCCGGCGGCACCCGCGCCGGTGACGATGGCGACGCGCCCCGAGAAGTCCAACGTCGTCGGCGGGCCCGATGCGGCCGATGTGGCAGGTGTGGCAGGCATGGCTCCCCCTCGTCCCGATCCCCGTCGAGCGGACCGGCCGACCCTAGGCCGGGCGCGGAGCTGCCCGCGATCCTCACGCCGTGGGCGTGGGACCGCGGGCAGCCGAGGTTCCCGCAGAGGCGACCGACCACCGAGGTGGCCGGCGAGAACTCAGCTCTGGGAGGCGGCGAAGCCCTTGTCGAGGTCGGCGATGATGTCCGACAGGGTCTCGAGGCCGACCGACAGGCGCACCAGCCCCGGCTCGACGCCGGTCGAGACCTGCTCGACCTCGGTGAGCTGGGAGTGGGTGGTGCTGGCCGGGTGGATGGCGAGGCTGCGCACGTCGCCGATGTTGGCCACGTGGCTGTGCAGCTCGAGGGCCTCGACGAACTTCTGGCCCGCCTCCTTGCCGCCCTTGATGACGAACGCCGGCACCGAGCCGTAGCCGCGGCCCTCGGTGTAGCGGGTGGCCCGCTCGTGCCAGCGCGACGAGGACAGCCCGGCGTACTGCACCGACTCGACCAGGGCGTGACCGGCCAGGTAGTCGGCGACGGCCTTGGCGTTGGCGTTGTGGCGCTCCATGCGGAGGCTCAGCGTCTCGAGGCCCTGCAGGAAGAGGAACGAGTTGAACGGGGTGATGGCAGCGCCCATGTCGCGCAGGAGCTGGACGCGGGCCTTGATGATGTACGAGCCCTTGCCCAGCGCCGGCCAGTACTGCAGGCCGTGGTAGCTCGGGTCGGGGTCGGTGAACATCGGGAACTTGTCGTTGGCCGAGAAGTCGAAGGTGCCGCCGTCGACGATGACGCCGCCGATGGAGGTGCCGTGGCCGCCGATGAACTTGGTGGCCGAGTGCACGACGATGTCGGCGCCCCACTCGAGGGGGCGGATGAGCCACGGCGAGGCGACGGTGTTGTCCACGATCAGCGGCACGCCGACCTCGTGGGCGACCGCCGAGACGCCCTCGATGTCGAGCACGTCGTTGCGGGGGTTGCCGATGGTCTCGCCGTAGAAGGCCTTGGTGTTCGGCTGCACCGCGGCGCGCCACGCGTCGAGGTCGTCGGGGTCGTCGATGAAGGTGACGTCGATGCCGAACTTGGGCAGCGTGTAGTGGAGCAGGTTGTAGGTGCCGCCGTAGAGGGCGGCGGAGGCCACGACGTGGCTGCCCTGCTCGGCCAGGTTCATGATGGCGAGGGTCTCGGCCGCCTGGCCGGAGGCCACGGCCAGCGCACCGGGGATGCCGACAGCGGTCTCGGTGCCGCCCTCGAGGGCCGACATGCGAGCCTCGAAGACACCCTGGGTCGGGTTCATGATCCGGGTGTAGATGTTGCCGATCTCGGCCAGCGCGAAGAGGTTCGCGGCGTGGGCGGTGTCACGGAACTGGTAGGAGGTCGTCTGGTAGATCGGGACGGCCCGGGCACCGGTGGTCGGGTCCGGCTCCTGACCCGAGTGGATCTGACGGGTCTCGAAGCCCCACTGCTCGCTCATCGCTTCTCCTGTCGGCGGCGCGGTCACATCGACGATCGTGTGACGACGGTCGCCGAGCCTAGGACCCTGAATCCCGACCAGACAAGTCGGATTTAGCTCTCCTTCGCCGGCTGGCGACTCGGGCGGCGGCGGGCCCTGGGCTCGGCCACCATCGGCGGGGTGTAGCCCGCGTCGGCCCAGCTGAAGTTGTGGCCCGGCGGCACGATCTCGTCGATGCGGTCGAGCACGTCGTCGGTGAGCTGCACGTCGACCGAGCCGAGCTGGCTGGTGAGCTGGTCCATCGTGCGGGGCCCGATGATCGCCGAGGTGATGGCCGGGTTCCGGATCACGAAGGCCAGGGCCATGTCGACCAGGCTGATGCCGGCCTCGTCGGCCAGCCGGCCCAGGGCGTCGGCCGCCTCGAGCTTCTGCTGGTTGCCCGGCATCGAGAGGTCGTAGCGGGCCGGGATGCGGTTGGCGCGGTGGCTGGTGAGGTCGTCGGCACCGATGCGCCACTTGCCCGACAGCCACCCGCCGGCGAGCGGGCTCCAGGGGATGACACCCATGCCGTGGCGCTGGGCGGTGGGCAGCACGTCGGCCTCGACGCCCCGCACGAGGATGGAGTAGGGCGGCTGCTCGCACACGAAGCGCTCACGGTTGCGGCGCTCGGCCACCCACTGGGCCTCGACGATCTCCGACGCCGGGAAGGTGGAGCTGCCGATGTAGCGGACCTTGCCCTGGTGGACGAGGTCGGTGAGGGCACCCAGGGTCTCGTCGATGTCGACCGACGGGTCGGGCCGGTGCACCTGGTAGAGGTCGATGTGATCGGTGCCGAGGCGCCGGAGGCTGTTCTCGCACTCCTTCATGATCCAGTAGCGCGAGCCCCCGCTGCGGTTGGGGCCCTCCCCCATCGGTGCGTAGAACTTGGTGGCCAGCACGACCTCGTCGCGTCGGCCGGCGATGGCCTTGGCCACGATCTCCTCGGACTCGCCGGCGGAGTAGACGTCGGCGGTGTCGATGAAGTTGATGCCGGCGTCGAGGGCGGCGTGGACGATCGCCACGCAGTCGTCGTGGTCGGTGTTGCCCCACTCCCCGAACATCATCGCCCCGAGGCACAGCGGGCTGACCTGCAGCCCCGTACGACCCAGCTTCCGGTAGTGCACGGTGTCCCCCTCCGACGTCGGAGCGCCAACCGTACCGGCGACCGACCGGGCCCGGAGGGCCCTCACCGACCTCAGGCGGCCTCGGGCCCCTCGGCGGCGTCGGTGGCCATGTCCATCTCCCGCAGGGTGGCCACCAGGCCGGGAGGGTCGACGAGCTGGCTCGGGTGGTGACCCGGGAGGCACGACGCCAGCAGGTCGGGCATGGTGCGGAAGGCGATGCCCAGCGCCCACCTCGGCAGGCGCAGCCAGCATCCCGGCGACCGCCAGCGGCCGGTCTCGAACAGCAGCGTGAAGAGCGTGAGCATGGTGAACCACGCCAGGATCGAGAACGTGGCGAGGGCGGCCATCGAGTAGCGCAGGCGCGAGCCGTCGACGGCGGTGTAGACGTCGAACGCCACGCTCTTGTGCTCGACCTCCTCGGCGAGGTGCCACTGGAAGAGGGTGGCCGTGGTCGGGTCGACGTCGTCGAAGAGCTCGTGGTGGTGGCGATCGGCCCAGCGGGCGATCGAGAAGGCGATGGTCTCCGACGCGGCGGCGAAGGCGAGCGAGAAGCGGGCGCTGCGCCGGCGCTCCAGGTGGCCGTAGGTGCGGTCGATCCACCGCTCCAGCCTGGCGATGCCGGGCCGCCCCTCGGCGATGGCGTCGTTGAAGCGCCGGTGCTCGCCGTGGTGGCGGGCCTCCTGGGCGCAGAAGTCGGTGGCGGTGGCCCGCAGCTCGGGGTCGAGGTCGGGCAGGGCGGCGCGCACCGAGCGCACGAAGTAGGGCTCGGCGTACGGCATCAGCAGCGACACCGCGTCGACCGAGAAGGCCAGCTCCGGGTAGCGGGGGTTCCAGGCCGGATCGAGCCCGTCGGGGTGACGGAGCCGGACCCGGCGCTCGTGCAGACCGGTGGCGGGCACAGGAGCCGGGACGCGGTCGGCGGAGGTCACCCGTTCACCGTCGGCACCCTCGTCGCCGCGCTGAAGCACCGGTCCTCCTGGTCAGGCGAAGCAGGCGGCCTCTTGGTAGTACTTCGAGGTCCGCCACGACCCACTCTGCCAGCCGGGTGTGGCCGGCACGGTGAGGCCGTGCACCACGCCGAGGCGGTCGAGCTCCTCGGCGACGCGCTGGGCGCCGTCCTGGCAGAAGTGCCAGACGTCCTCCTTGCGCAGGTGGATGGTCGAGCCGTCGGGGGCGACCATCGTCATCGGGTAGTCGCCGGCGGGGCCTCGCAGCACGCCCTCGTACTCGATGTAGAAGACCTGGCCGGGGTACATGTCGGCCATCAGCTCGAAGGCCCCGTTCTGCACCCGGTCGGGGTGCTTGCCGCCCGGGGGGATGGCCATGTAGACGACCTTGGCGCCCTGGGAGGTCAGGATCTCAGTGGCCTTCTGCACGACCTTCGCGTAGGCGAGGACGCCGTTGTTCTCGATGTAGAACTGGTCCCAGATCCCGAGCATCACGATGATCAGGTCGGGGCTCTCCTCGCGCAGGAGGCGGGGGTAGTCGACGTCCCAGGTCGGGGGGTTCTCGCTCACGCCGAGGCGGGTGAGGCCGAAGCCAGGGCCGGCGCCCATCGACACCTTGGCGCCGGTGGCCTTGAGCATGGCGGTGACCGCCGGCGAGGCGTCGACCATGGTGGAGTCACCGAGCAGCAGGACCTTGCGGGCCGGGTCGGGTGTGATGGTCGTGGTGGTCGAGGGTGGCAGCGTCGTGGTGGTCGGCGGCGGCGGCTCGGTGGTCGTCGTCGGGGCCACGGCCTCGGACCCACCGCTGCACGCCACGGCCGTCAGAGCCAGGGCCAGCACCAGTGCGGTGAGCAGGATCGGTCGACGTGGTCGGAGCGGACGCATGGGCCTCGGATTCGTGCTCCCGTCCCCCACCCCGGACGAGCCGGGCACCATGCCCGGAGCGGGACGAATCTACCGGCGACCGCGCTCCGACCGGGGTCACCCGGCGTGCTCGCTCCGGTTCCGGTGGCTCGATCGGGCACGCCCCAGCGTGCCCAGACGAGCCACAGGGGTGGGCGGTGGCTCGATCGGGCACGCCCCAGCGTGCCCAGACGAGCCACGGGGGTGGGTGGTCGGGGGTGTCGACCTGCCCGAAAACGAGGAGAGGGACCGGCCGGAGCCGGTCCCTCTCTCGACTGCGGAGCGCTCGGGCGCTCAGTCCTGGGCGCCGCCCGAGGTCTCGGTGACGCTCTTCCGGCCGGAGGAGATCCACGGCATCATCGAGCGGAGCTGCTTGCCGGTGGCCTCGATCGGATGGTCGGCGCCGGCCTTGCGGAGGGCGTTGAAGTTCTCACGGCCCGACTCGGACTCGGCGATCCACTCCTCGGCGAACTGGCCGGAGGTGATCTCCTCGAGGATCTTCTTCATCTCGGCCTTCGTGGCCGGGGTGATCACGCGGGGGCCGCGGGTGACGTCGCCGTACTCGGCGGTGTCGGAGATCGAGTAGCGCATGCCGGCGATGCCCTCCTCGTACATCAGGTCGACGATGAGCTTCACCTCGTGGAGGCACTCGAAGTAGGCCATCTCGGGCTGGTAGCCGGCCTCGGTGAGGGTCTCGAACCCGGCCTGCACGAGGGCGGTGACGCCGCCGCAGAGCACGGCCTGCTCGCCGAAGAGGTCGGTCTCGGTCTCCTCGGTGAAGGTGGTCTCGATGACACCGGCGCGGGTGCCGCCGATGGCGTCGGCGTAGGCGAGGGCGAGGTCACGGGCGTGGCCGGTGGCGTCCTGCTCGACGGCGATGAGGCACGGCACGCCGCCACCCTCGGTGTAGGTGCGGCGCACCAGGTGGCCCGGGCCCTTGGGGGCCGCCATGGCGACGTCGACGCCGGCCGGGGGGACGATGCGGTCGAAGCGGATGTTGAAGCCGTGGGCGAAGAAGAGGGCGTCGCCGTCGGAGAGGTTCGGGGCGATGTCGGCGTCGTAGACGGCCTTCTGCTCGGTGTCGGGCAGGAGGATCATGATGACGTCGGCCCACGTGGTGGCGTCGGCGATGGAGAGCACCTTGAGGCCCTCGGCCTCGGCCTTGGCCTTGGACGACGAGCCCTCACGCAGGCCGACGACGACGTCGACGCCGGACTCCTTGAGGTTCAGCGCATGGGCGTGGCCCTGCGAGCCGTACCCGATCACCGCCACCTTGCGGTCGGCGATGTACGAACGGTCGGCGTCGGCTTCGTAGTAGACGGTGGCCACGGGGATGCTCCTGGTGTGAGTGACGCAGTGCCGATGGGCCTGCGCCGTGAGTGGTGCTGCGACATGAGGGGTGCTGCGGACAAGAGTTGCGGTCGCTGCGGGGGCGCGAGCGAACCGGGAGAGGTTACGACGCGTCGGGCACGGCGGAAAGCTCCGCCGTGCGGCGCCGGATGCGCCGGAGGGCCACGCGGCCGGTGCGCTGCACCGCGACGACCCCGAAGTTGCCGAGCAGCTCGGTGAAGTCGTCGAGCTTCCGGGGGCTGCCGTCGAGGGAGATGGTGATCTCGTCGTAGCCGACGCTGAGCACCCGGCCCTCGAAGACACCGACCAGCTCGATGACCTGGCCGCGGGTCTCGGCCGGGGCCGAGACCGTGGCGAGCAGCAGCTCACGCTCGACGGCGTCGCCGGGGGCGAGCTCGTCGATGCGCACGACGTTGATGAGCTTGTCGAGCTGCTTCACGATCTGCTCGAGGGGCGCCGACTCGACGTCGACGACGATGGTGATGCGGCTCAGGCGCTCGTCGTCGGTGGGGGCCACCGCCAGCGAGAAGATGTTGTAGCCACGGCGGGCGAACAGGCCCGAGACGCGGGCGAGCACGCCCGGCTTGTTCTCGACGAGCACCGACAGGATGTGGTGGCGCCGGGTGGAGCTCGGGTTGACGTTCATCGGTGGTCCTCCGGGCCGATCTGGATCTGCGAGTTGGTCTTGCCGGCCGGGACCATCGGGAAGACCTTCTCCCGGGCATCGGTGCGGAAGTCGATGACGACGGGGCGGTCGTCGATCGAGTTGGCCTTCTCGATGGCGGGCAGGACCTCTTCGGGCGATTCGACGCGCATGCCGACGCAGCCCATGGCCTCGGCCCACATCTTGTAGTCGGGCAGGTCCGGCGAGAGGTAGACCTCGCTGTAGCGCTCCTCGTAGAACATCTCCTGCCACTGGCGGACCATGCCGAGGTAGGCGTTGTTGAGGATGGCGATCTTGACCGGGATGCGCTCGGCGGCCGCGGTCACGAGCTCCTGGGCCGTCATCTGGAAGCAGCCGTCGCCGTCGACGGCCCAGACCATGCGGTCGGGGCGGCCGACCTTGGCGCCGATCGCCGCGGGCACGGCGAAGCCCATCGTGCCGGCGCCGCCCGAGTTGATCCAGGTGTAGGGGTGGCGGAACTGCCAGTACTGCGAGGCGAACATCTGGTGCTGGCCGACGCCCGAGGCGACGATGCAGTCCTCCGGGGTGTTCTGGCTCAGCGTCTCGAGGACGTACTGCGGCTTCAGCAGGTCACCGGGATCGGACTGCTCGTACTGCAGCGGGTACTTCTCCTGCCAACCGCTGAGGGTCTGCTTCCAGGCCGAGCGGTCGGGCTGGGAGTCGGGGGCGCCGAGGCCCTTCAGGGCGACGATCAGCTCCTCGATGACCAGGCGGCAGTCGCCGGTGATGCCGACGTCGGGGCGGCGGACCTTGCCCAGCTCGGCGGGGTCGATGTCGACGTGGATGATCTTCGCCTCGGGGGCGAAGCCGTCGAGCTTGCCGGTGACCCGGTCGTCGAAGCGGGAGCCCAGGGCGATCAGCAGGTCGGACTCCTGCATGGAGGTGACGGCGGTGTAGTTGCCGTGCATGCCCGGCATCCCGAGGCACAGCGGGTGGTCGTCGGGGATGGCCCCGCGGGCCATCAGGGTGGTGACGACGGGGATGTCGAGCATCTCGGCCAGGGCCCGCAGCGGGTCCGCGGCGCGCGCCTTGAGGATGCCGCCACCGGCGTAGATGACCGGGCGCTCGCTCTCGATGATCAGGCGGGCGGCCTTCTCGATGAGCGCGGGGTCGCCGTCGACCTGCGGGTGGTAGCCGGGCATGTCGACCGAGTCGGGCCAGTACCAGTCCATCGCCGAACGGGGGTTGGTGGGGTCGACGATGTCCTTGGGGATGTCGACGAGCACCGGGCCCGGGCGGCCGGTGGTGGCGATGTGGAAGGCCTCGCGGATGACGCGGGGGATGTCGGCGGCCTCGGTGACCAGCTCGTTGTGCTTGGTGATGCCCCGGGTGATGCCGACGATGTCGACCTCCTGGAACGCATCGGTGCCGATCGCCGCGGTGGGGACCTGACCGGTGATGACCACCATCGGGATGGAGTCCATGTAGGCGTCGGCGAGCGGCGTGACGATGTTGGTCGCTCCGGGGCCCGAGGTCACCATGGCGACACCGGGGCGGCCGGTGGCCTGGGCGTAGCCCTCGGCCATGTGGCCGGCACCCTGCTCATGGCGCACGAGGATGTGGCGGATCGGCGAGTCGAGGATCGGGTCGTACACCGGCAGGATGGCCCCGCCGGGCAGGCCGAAGATCACGTCGACGCCTTCCATCTCCAGCGACTTGATCAGGGCGGAACCGCCATTGGTCTTCATCGTTCGTCCTCGTGGGTTTCGGGCTTCACAGCGTGCAGGTGGTGGTCAGCGGGTGGTCGCGACCGCGGGCGAGGTGCTGTCGGGTGAAAACGACAGCGACCTCCCGTGAGGAGGGAGGTCGGGAACGCGCACGCGGCTGAACTGCCAGCGTGCGCTAGCGGAGTACTACGAGCGAGATGGCGGAAGCGGCATGCGTGCTCATAGGCCGACCAGTGTGCCAGCGGCACTCGCCGAACGGCAACTCGGATCGACGGGCTGGCCCGGCGGCCGCGCTGACCACCTGCCGGTCAGTCGGGCCGGACGCCGCTGGCCACCAGCGCACAGCCGGGGAGCTGCCAGCCCTCGACCGAGCGATGGGGCTCGGCCGCAGCCAGGACCGCGTCGACCGCAGCCACCCTGACACCGTCGTCGGCGGCGTTGAACGCGTCGCCGAGGGGGCCGATCCGCAGCATCGAGGCGATCTCGAAGGCGGCGGAGTCGGCGTGCAGCTCGAGCCGACCGAGGGCCCGCTCGACACCGACATCGACCAGCCCCGCCCCCTGGAGCAGGGTGACGAGCGCGTCGGGGTCGGACAGCGAGAACGGGCCGGGGCCGTCGAGCGACGGCGGCGGGAGCTCGACGCCCAGGGCACCGGCGGCCGAGAAGCTGGTGATCGGCATCCACGGGTTCTCGAACGGCGAGGCCCACACCACCGCGGCGAACCGGCCACCGGGACGCAGCGACGCCACCAGGTTGGAGAACGCGGCGTCGGGACGAGCGAAGAACATGACCCCGAAACGGGAGTAGGCGATGTCGAAGCCCTCGACGAGCGGTCCCTGCTCGAGGTCGTGCACGACGAAGCGGGCGTTGCCGACCCCGGCGTTGGCGGCCCGGCGCTCGGCGGCGGCGACCATCGCCGGCGAGATCTCCAGCCCCACGACCTCGCCGCCGGCGCCGACGCGCCCGGCGAGATCGATGGTGGTGCTCCCCGGTCCGCACCCCACGTCGACGGCGCGCTCCCCCGCTGCCGGCGCCAGGGCGTCGATGCCGACGCGGCCGAGGTCCTCGGTGAAGCGCTCGAGCATGCCTTCGCGGTTGTCCCAGGCCTCGGCCCGGGAATCCCAGTACTCGCTGTCGAACGTCCGGTCAGCCATCGCACCACCCCTCTGTCGCTCCGAGCATGGCATCCATGGCGTCGGCTGTCCGGGCCGCGCGCTGGAGCGGGTCGTCGACCGCGCCGAAGACCTCCACACCGACCGGGCCCGACCAGCCGCGGGCGAGGAGGGCGCCGAGCACCCGTTCGGGGTGCTGCCCGCCGGCCGGGTCGCCGGGCCAGGTGCGGGCCGCGAAGCAGTCCCGCCGGAGATCGGGGTCGAGCGGCGTGGCGGGGCCGTCGGACACCTGGAGCCCGAGGATCAGCTCGAGCGGCACCGCGTCGAGGGTGGCCGCGTCACCTCCCCCTCGCTGGTGGTGCCAGGTGTCGACCATCACCCCCGCGTCGGTCGCTCCGACCCGGACGACCAGTTCGGCGGCCTCGACGGCGCTCCACATCGGCGACCAGCCGAACGGCTCGATCTGCACCCGCACGCTCCGCTCGGAGGCGGCGGCGCACAGGGCGGAGAGCCCCTCGGCGCCCGCGGTCGCGTCCCACCCCTCCTCGGGCAGCACGAGTGCCGTCACGGCCGCCGCACCCAGCTCCGAGGCCATGTCCAGCTCCTCGACGACCCGACCGGGCAGCTCTCCGGTCGGCCAGGTGCGGGGATCGCTCCAGCCCGTCACCGGGTCCAGCTCGGCCAGCCCCAGCGACAGCTCCCGCAGGCGGGCGGCCAGCCGGTCGAGGCGACGACCGGGCTCGGCGGCGAGCCAGGCCCGCAGGTGCCGCGGCCGCAGCGAGACGGCGTCGAAGCCCGTGGCGGCGGCGGCCTCGAGGTGCGCCTCGATCGACACACCGTCCATCGTCCCTGCGGGCAGGACCCGAACCACGTCGGCCATCGTCCGAACCTAGGCGGGTGCGGGCCGGGCCACCGGCAACGACGTCGCTAGCCTCTCGCCATGGAACCCCAGGGACCCGCCCCCACCCCCGACGGCCAGCCGGCCCAGAACCCCCCGCCCGGCTGGTACCCGGACGCCCAGGGCGTCAACCGATGGTGGGACGGCCAGCACTGGGGCGTCGCCGCCTCGCAGGTGCCGGCCACGGTACAGAGCCCGGGCGGCATGGGCAGCGACCCCCGTTCGATGGCGACCCTCGCGCAGGTGCTGGGCCTCGTCACCGGCTGGCTCGGGCCGCTGATCATCTACCTGGTGAACGGCGACAAGGACCCCTTCGTGAAGCACCACTCGTCGGAGGCCCTGAACTTCCACCTGACGGTGTTGATCGCCTACCTGGTGTCGTTCGTGCTGATGTTCGTGCTGGTGGGCTTCCTGCTGATCTTCGTCGTCATCATCTTGTCGTTCGTGTTCAGCATCCAGGCCGCAATCGCCGCCAACCGGGGCGAGTGGTACCGCTACCCCGTCAGCATCCGGATGGTCTCCGGCGCCGCCGGCTGACGGCTGACGGCTGACCCGGCCGCGGCGACGAACGAACCCCGCACGCGAGAGCGCCCCGGCCATCGGCCGGGGCGCTCCGTGCATCAGGGCTGTCGGCCGGCTCAGCCGGTGAAGGCCGGGGCCACCTCGGTGGCGTTGGCCACGTCGGGAGCCGTCGTGGTCGTCACCGGCACACCACAGCCCGAAGGCTGGGCGGCGGGATCCCACGTGATCTCGACCGAAGCGTTGCCGTCGCCGACACCGGTCTCGAACGTCGCGCCGGCCGGGCCGAAGCTCGACCCGCCTCCGCCACCGCCGGCCGAGCCGCCACCGTTGAGGACCGCGCCGCCGCCGCCACCACCGAACAGACCGCCGCCGCCGCCACCACCGCCGCCGTTGAAGTCGTTCTCCACGTCGGACACGCCGGCGCCGCCGTCCCCACCGACACCTTCGGACCCGGCCGTCGCGGTCACCCCGCCACCGTCGTCGGCGCCCGCGAGGCCCCCGGCGACCGGGGCGCCACCCTGACCGCCGACGGCGAACGATCCACCCGAGCCAGCGTCGCCGACGAGGCCGGCATCGCCGCCCTCGCCGTCGGAGCCTTCGGAGCTGTAGCCACCTGCGCCGCCGCCACCGCCGGCGATCACCAGCGCGGCGTCACCCTCGATGATCGCGGCGACACCGCCACCGCCACCACCGCCGGCCTCGGCCGAGCCCGAAGGACTGGCGCCGTCGCCGCCTCCGGCGAAGCCTCCTGCACCACCGACGCCGGCGTCGGATCCGTCGCCGCCGGCACCGCCGACGTACACGATGAGCGATGAGCCCGGAACCACGGTCGCCTGACCGGTCACCGCGGCCCCGAGCCCGCCGAACCCGCCGAACCCGCCGGCGCCGCCCACGGCGCCGATGGCGGTGACGTCGACCGCGCAGATGCCGTCGGGGACGACGAACTCGTAGATCCCGACCTCGTCGTAGGTCGCCCCGTCGACCGCCTGGCCACCTGCTGTGCCCGTGAAGCCCATGCCGAGCAGGGCGATGGTCCCCACGCCGGCCGCGATCAGTCGTCCGTTCCGCATTGCGCTCTCACACTCCCGTAGATGGTGACCTGGCAAACGATACGTCGTCTTCGACACACTGGTCGACCATCGTCAGCGAGTGGCTAGCGTTCTCGGATGCCCGAGCACCCTCTCGATGTGCCCCCCGCCGCCCCGGCCCGCCTCGGGGTCGTGATCGGGTCGTCGCTGACGGCCCATCCGTTCACCGGGACGACCCTTCGCCGACTCACTGTCGAGGGTGCCGACCGACGACCGGTCGAGGTCGAGGTGCACGAGGACGAGGGCCTCGTCGTGCTCATGCGCCACGGCGCCGAGGGCCGGGTGCCGGCGCACCTGGTCGACCACCACGCCCACGTGCTGGCGCTGTGCGCCGCCGGATGCGACCGGGTGCTGGCCCTCGGCTCCGCCGGCGGGCTCCACGGCCACCTCGGCCCGGGCACCGTCCTGGTGCCCGACGACTTCCTCGCCCTCACCACCTACCCGACGTTCCACGACACGACCGACGGCTACCGCATGGCGGCCATCGACCCGGCGTGGCGGGCTCAGGTGATCGAGGCGTGGCGCGCCGCCACCTCCACCCCGTTCGTCGACGGGGGCACCTACGCGATGGTGCGGGGGCCGCGCTTCGAGACCCCCGCCGAGATCCGCCTGCTGGCGACGTTCGCCGACCTCGTGGGCATGACCTGGCCGGCCGAGTGCATCCTCGCCGGCGAGGCCGGGCTTCGGTACGCCGTGGTCTGCAAGGTCGACAACCTGGCCAACGGCGTGCAGGGCCACGCCGCCAGCGTCGAGGAGTACCGCGAGCGCACCGCGGCCGATGCCGACCGGCTCGCCGCCGATCTCGTCGCCGTCGTCGAACGCCTCCTCGCCCGCACCTGAGCCCGGACGCGGCGGCGGGGGCCCGGAACGGCCCCCGCCACCTTCCATCCTCTGCGTCGAATTCAGAGGATGAAGAGCATCTCCTGGTAGGTGGCCAGGGGCCAGAGGTCGTCAGCGACCATCGCCTCGAGCACGTCGGCCGAACCACGCACCGCGCTCATGGCGGGGAGCAGGACGTCGCAGGCGAAGCGGGCCTCATCGAGCACACCGCCCTCGACGTCGGCCTCGAGCTCGGCCCGCAGCGCGGCGAGCGCTGACTGGAGTGAGGCGACCTCGGCCGAGACGGTCTCGAGGGTCGAGCGGTCGAAGTCGACGCCTACCGCGGTGAGGGCCGCGGCGTTGGTCGCCAGCTCGGTCTGGTACCGCAGGGCCGCCGGCAGCACCGACGTGGTGGCCACCTCGAGGGTCGACCGGGCCTCCACCCCGACGCTGAGCACGTAGTGCTCAAGGGCGATCTCGTAGCGGCTGTGCATCTCCCGGTGGTTGAAGACCCCGTAGGTCTCGAACAGCTCCTGGGCCTCCGGGGTGATGAGCTGCGGGATGGCGTCGACCGTGGTGCGCAGGTTGAGCAGGCCACGGGCCTCGGCCTCGACCTGCCAGTCGTCGGAGTAGCCGTCGCCGTTGAACACCACCGCACCGTGATCGCTGATGATCTCCTCGAGCACCTTCTGCACGGCGACGTTGAACTCGGCGCCGTCGGAGATGCGGGACTCGATCTGGGTGGCGATGTGGTCGAGCGCCTCGGCCAGGATCGTGTTGATCGTGACCATCGGGCCGGCGATCGACTGCATCGAGCCGGGGGCCCGGAACTCGAAGCGGTTGCCGGTGAAGGCGAACGGGCTGGTGCGGTTGCGATCGCCCGGGTCGGTGGGCAGGTGGGGAAGGGTGTCGGCCCCGATGATGAGCGTGCCCTTCTCCTTGGAGCTGGTGGCCCCGCCCTTGGCCACCTGGTCGAACACGTCGGCGAGCTGATCGCCGAGGAAGATCGAGATGATGGCGGGCGGCGCCTCGTTGGCACCCAGGCGGTGGTCGTTGCTGGCCGAGGCCACCGACGACCGCAGCAGGCCGCCGTACTTGTGGACGGCGCGGATGACGGCGGCGCAGAACACGAGGAACTGGGCGTTGTCGTGGGGGGTGTCGCCGGGGAGGAGCAGGTTGCCCTCGGTGGCGTTGCCGAGCGAGAAGTTGACGTGCTTGCCCGAGCCGTTGATGCCGGCGAAGGGCTTCTCGTGGAAGAGGCACTCCATGCCGTGCTTCTGGGCGACCTTCTTGAGCACGACCATCAGCAGCTGCTGGTGGTCGGCGGCCACGTTGGCACGCTCGAACATCGGGGCGATCTCGAACTGGCCGGGGGCCACCTCGTTGTGCCGGGTCTTGGCGGGGATGCCGAGCTTGAACAGCTCGCGCTCGGCCTCGAACATGAACGCCAGCACGCGGTCGGGGATGGCCCCGAAGTAGTGGTCGTCGAACTCCTGGCCCTTCGGGGGCTTGTCGCCGAAGAGCGTGCGGCCCGAGGCGATGAGGTCCGGGCGGCCGAAGTAGAAGCTGCGATCGATCAGGAAGTACTCCTGCTCGGCACCGGCGAACGACACGACCGCGGCGGGGTTCTCGTGGCCGAAGAGCTTGAGCACGCGCTCGGCCTGGGCGGCCATGGCCTGCTGCGAGCGGAGCAGCGGCGTCTTGTGGTCGAGGGCCTCACCGGTCATCGAGACGAACACGGTGGGGATGCACAGCGTGTTCCCGTTCGGGTTCTCGAGGATGTAGGCGGGGCTGGTGGCGTCCCAGCCGGTGTAGCCGCGGGCCTCGAAGGTGGCCCGCAGGCCCCCGTTCGGGAAGCTCGACGCATCGGGCTCGCCCTGGATCAGCGTCTTGCCCTGGAACTCGGCCATCGACGCACCCACGGAGTCGGGCTCGAAGAAGCTGTCGTGCTTCTCGGCGGTGAGCCCGGTGAGGGGGTAGAAGACGTGCGCGTAGTGGGTGGCACCCTTCTCGAGGGCCCAGTCCTTCATGGCCGAGGCCACGATGTCGGCGACCACCGGGTCGAGCGGCAGCGAGTGGTCGATCGTCCCGAGCAGGGACTTGAAGACGGTCTTCGGGAGGCGCTTCTGCATCACCGCCTTGGAGAAGACGTTCTCGCCGAAGATCTCGCCGAGGTCGTCCTCGGAGGAGAAGATCCCCTCCGGGCCCTCGTGGCCCTTCACCGCTTCGATGGCCTGCAGGCGCGCCTTGCTACCGCTCATGGTCCGGAACTCCCATCACCTCGGCGCACCGGTCTCTCCGGTTCTGGCCTGGTCCGGGCGACCGTAGGAGGGCGGCAATTCGGGGCTGTTTCGGGCCGGTGAACTGGACCCGGAGGTGCCGTACGGCACTCACCGTGACCACCGGCGAACGCCCAGAGCGAGGGTGCGGCGACGGCGAGGATCGGCCCTGGGGTCGGCGAGCGGGGACGGTTACGCTCGCCAACCCATGGGTGACCACTCTGCAGCGACGACCGCGGTGGTCGACGCCTCCGCGCTCACCCGTCGCTTCGGTGCCACCACCGCGCTCGACGGTGCCACGTTCAGCATGGCGGCCGGGGTCACCGGCCTGCTCGGCGCCAACGGCGCTGGGAAGACCACCCTGCTCGGCCTGATGCTCGGACTGCACCGACCCGACGGCGGCTCGCTCCAGGTCCTCGGCCTCGACCCCACGAAGGCGGGTGCCGCCGTGCGCTCGCGCATCGGCTACGCCCCCGAGCACCATCGCCTCCCGCCCGACACCCGGGCCCACGACTTCGTCCGCCACATCGCCCAGGTGCACGGCCTCCCCAAGCGCGACGCCACCAACCGGGCGAGCGACGCGCTCTGGTCGGTCGGGCTCGGCGAGGAGCGCTTCCGGCCCATCGGCACCATGTCCACCGGGCAGCGCCAGCGGGTGAAGCTGGCCCAGGCCATCGCCCACGACCCGGACCTCGTGCTGCTCGACGAGCCCACCGACGGCCTCGACCCAGTGCAGCGCGACGACATGCTCGCCCTCATCCGGCGCATCGGCACCGAGTTCGGCATCCACGTCGTGGTGTCGTCGCACCTGCTCGAGGAGGTCGAGCGCATCTGCGACGCCGCCGTGATCCTGCGCGAGGGCCAGGTGGTCGCCAGCGGCTCGATGCACGAGCTCACGGGCAAGGGCCGCGGCGTGCTGCTCGAGGTCGACGAGCGGGCCGACGAGGTCGTGGGCCGGCTCATCCTCATGGGGCTCGAGGCCACCCTCGACGGCTCCCGCATCATCATCGTGAACCCACCCGACCTGCCCCTCGGCACCGCCCACGACGCCGCCCGCGACGCCGTCGCCGAGGCCGGCGTGGGCATCCGTCGCCTGTCCGACCGCACGGTCTCGCTGGAGGACGTGTTCCTCGAGGTCGGGGCGTGAGCACGATGGCCGTCGAGCCCGACGCCGCGGAGCCGGGCCCGGAGTCGGTGACCGGCACCGGCGGAGCCCGCATCGTCGATCGCGGGTACCGCCGCTACGAAGGCCGTCGCACCGGCACGATGGGTGCGTTCCGCGCCCTCGTCGTCCACTCGATGCAGCGGGCGCTCGGCCTGCGCCGACCGGCGACCCAGAAGATCCTCCCGGCCATCGCCGTGTTCATCGCCTACGTGCCCGCCATCGTCTTCGTGGGGCTGTCGGTCCTCATCAAGGACACGCTGCTCGCCAACACGAACCTGGTGCCCACCTACGGCGACTACTACTCGTTCATCTCCGCCGCCATCGTCGTGTTCAGCGCCTTCGTGGCCCCGGAGCTGCTCTGCACCGACCGGCGCACGGGGATGCTCGGGTTGTACCTCGCCTCGCCCCTCACGCGGAACAGCTACCTGGCCGCCAAGGCCGTGTCGGTCGTGGGCCTGCTCGCCCTCGTCACCCTCGGGCCGCCGCTGCTGATGCTGATCGCCTTCACCCTCATCGGCCAGGGCCCCGACGGGCCGGTGGCGCTGCTGCAGCTGCTCGGCGAGGTCCTTCTCGGCGGGGTCGTCGTCGCCCTGCTGCAGGCCTCGCTCTCGCTCGCCGTGTCGAGCACCACCACCCGCAAGGCGGCGGCCTCGGCCGGGGTCATCCTCATCCTCCTGGCCAGCACCGCCATCTCCGACGCCCTGGTGAAGGGGGCCGACGCCGCACCCGAGCTGTTCTGCCTGAACCTGCTGCAGATGCCCTTCGAGCTGGTGCGCCGCATCTTCGGCGAGCTCTCCCCCGACCCGACGATCGCCTCCATCCCGAACAGCACCCTGATCGCCGCCTACGTCGGCTGGACCGTGCTCTTCGCCGGCTTCACGTGGCTGCGGTACCGACGGGTGAGCGTCGACCGATGAGCACGACCGCCCCCATGATCGAGGTCGAGCACGTCTCGAAGTGGTTCGGCGAGCTGGTCGCCGTGTCCGACGTGTCCTTCACCGTCGGGCCCGGCGTGACCGCCCTGCTCGGGCCCAACGGCGCCGGCAAGTCGACGATGCTGCGGATGCTGTGCGGGCTCACCCCGCCGTCGCAGGGCACGGTGAAGGTGCTCGGCGGCGATCCCCGCCACGACCTCCAGCTCACCAAGCGCATCGGGCTCGTGCCCCAGCAGGAGACGCTGTTCGAGGGGCTGTCGGCCTACGAGTTCGTGCACCTCGCCGCCGTGCTCACCGAGGTGGGCGACACCGACGCCGCCACCCGGGCCGCCCTCGGCCTGGTCGAGCTCGACCCCGACGACCGCCGGGCCGTCGGCACGTTCTCCAAGGGGATGCGCCAGCGGGTGAAGGTCGCGCAGGCGCTGGTGGCCCACCCCCAGGTGGTGGTGCTCGACGAGCCCCTCACCGGCCTCGACCCCCGCCAGCGCCTCCACCTCATCACCATCTTCCAGCGCCTCGGCGCCGAGGGCCGGTGCGTGATCGTGTCGAGCCACGTGCTCGACGAGGTCGAGCGCTTCGGCAGCCGCGTGCTCGTGATGGCCCAGGGCCGGCTGGCGGCCGAGGGCGACTACCACGCGATCCGCGAGCTGATGGACGACCGCCCCCACCGCATCCGCATCCGCAGCGACGACCCCCGCAGCCTGGCCGCCGGCCTGCTGGGTGGGGCCGGCGTCGTCGGGGTCACCCTCGAGGGCGATGACGCCACCATCGTCGACACCCGCGACGCCCACCTGCTGCGCCGGTCGGTCGCCGTCGTCGCCCGTGACCGCAACGTGCGCCTCAACGAGGTCACCCCGCTCGACGACGACCTCGAGAGCGTCTTCCGCTACCTGGTGGAGGGTCGATGACCGCCACCTCCGACCGGCCCCGGTCCACCGCCGCCACCCGGTTCCCCATCTACCGGCTCGTCCTGCGCTCGCAGGTCACCCGGGCCCGCCTGCTCGCCCTGCTCGCCCTCGGGGCCGTCGGCGTCATCGTCGGGGCCGCGCTCGGCGCGTCGAACCCGGCCCCCGCGCTCATCGACGGGATCGGGCTGGTCGACGGGCGCCTCGCGGCCGGTACCCGCTTCGTGAACACGTTCGGCCTCTCGCTGCTCGTGCCCGTCACCGCCCTCGTGTTCGCGGCTGCGTCCCTCGGTGACCCCGACGAGGACGGCACCCTCGTCTACCTCTGGCTGCGGCCGGTGAAGCGCTCCCGCATCGTGATGGCGGCCGCGGCCGCCTCGTTCACGGTGGCGTGGCCGATCGTCGTGATCCCCCTCACCGTCGCCGCGGCGGCGACCGGCGGTGGCACCGACCTCGTGATCGGCACGGTGGCCTCGGCCACCCTCGGCCTCGTCGCCTACACCGGCCTGTTCTGCGCCCTCGGGCTGGTCACGAAGCGCTCGCTGGTGTGGGGGCTGCTCTACATCTTCATCTGGGAGGGGTTCGTGGCCACCGCCGCCGACTCCGCCGCCCGCCTGGCCGTACGCACCTACGCCCGGTCGGTGCTGTCCGGCATCGCCGAGTTCCCGCTGCGGGGCACGGTCGTCGACTCCCCCGCCCGGTGGATCGTGCCGCTGGCGGTCGGGGCGGTCGCACTGGCCTTCGCCACCTGGCGGCTCTCGCGCCGCGACATCGCCTGACCGCTCCGCACCGTGCGCACCATCGACCGGGAGATCCTCCGTCTCGCCGTCCCCGCCCTCGCCGCGCTGGCGGCCGAGCCGCTCTACGTCCTGGCCGACACCGCCGTCGTGGGCCACATCGGCCCCGAGGCCCTGGCCGGGCTCGCCGTCGCCAGCAGCATCCTGCTCGTCGGCTACGCCGTCTTCATCTTCCTGGCCTACGGCACCACCGCGTCGGTCGCCCGGCTGCTCGGTGCCGGCGACGAGCGCGAGGCCGCCCACCAGGCCGTGCAGGGCATGTGGCTGGCCGCCGCCTGTGGTGTGGTGGTGGGGCTCGTCACCTTCGCCCTGTCGGGCCCGCTGCTGACCCTTCTGGGCGCCACGGGCGAGGTGCGCGAGCAGGCGGCGATCTACCTCAACATCAGTCTGCTCGGCGTGCCCGCCATGCTCGTCGTGCTGGCCGGCACCGGCTACCTGAGGGGCCTCCAGGACACCCGCACGCCGCTGTACGTCTCGCTCGGCTCGGCCCTGCTGAACCTGGTGATCGAGCTGGTGCTCATCCCCGGGATGGGCTTCGGGATCGGGGCGTCGGCGCTCTCGACGGTCATCGCCCAGTGGACCTCGGCGGCGATCTACGTGCTCTGGGTGGCCCGGGCCGTGCGCCGCCACGAGGTGCCCCTCGGCCCCCACGGGCGCACCCTGCGCCGGCTGGCCGTCGTGGGCCGCGACCTGTTCCTGCGCACCGCGGCGCTGCGCGGGTCGCTGCTGCTCGCCACCGCCGTGGCCACCCGCATCGGGACGGTCGACGTCGCCGCCCACCAGATCGCCTTCGAGATCTGGAGCTTCCTCGCCCTCGTGCTCGACGCCCTGGCGATCGCCGGGCAGTCGATGATCGGGCGCTTCCTGGGCGCGGGCTCGGCGCTGGAGGCGCGCGCCGCAGGTCGACGCCTGCTGCACTGGGGCGCCGGAGCGGGCGTGGTGCTCGGCGTCGCCGTGCTGGTGCTGCGGCCCTGGCTGCCCGAGCTGTTCACCAACGACGCCGCGGTGGCCACCCTCGCCGGGTTCCTGCTGCTGTGGGTCGCCGTGCTCCAGCCGATCAACGGCGTGGTGTTCGTGCTCGACGGGCTGCTCATCGGCGCCGGCGACATGGCGTTCCTGGCGTGGGCGATGTGGATCGCCTTCGGCGTGTTCGCCACCGGCGCCGTGCTCGTGCTGGTGCTCGGGCTCGGCATCGGCTGGCTGTGGGCCGGCCTCGCCGCCCTGATGGTGAGCCGGCTCACCGTGCTCGGGCTGAGGTGGCGCACCGACAACTGGGCCGTCACCGGGGCGGCCCGCTAGCCACGCGTCGTCAGGGCGCCTGGGTCGTGGTGGTGGCGGTCGGGCACGTGTCGGCGAAGTACTGCTCGAGGGCGTCGGCCGCGGCGTTCATCTCGGGCGACTCGAGCTTCTGCGAGGCGGCCTCGACCTTCTGGAGGGTGGCCGGGTCCGAGAGGTTCGTGAGGTCGATGCCCTTCAGCGCCTCGCCGTAGGCCTGGACGCCGGCGGCGTAGGTCTCGAAGTCGGAGGCGATGGCGGCCGGCACCTGGGCCCGCAGCGTGTCGAGGTCGGCCTGGAGCTGGTCGAGCTCGCTCTGGTCGGAGCCCGACACCGACGCGAGGGGGATGGTCTGCAGCGCCACGAAGGCCAGCTGCACGTCGTAGCAGTCGAGGTCGCCGCCGCTCAGGCCCTTGGCCGAGCCGTCGAGGTCGCTCAGGTCCCCCAGGGCCGCGTTCGTGGTGGCAGGGGTGGCCGCCACGGTCGTCGTGGAACCGGAGGAGCCGTCGTCCGACCCCGAGCACGCTGTGGCGCCGACGGCGAGGACCGCAAGCAGCGCCAGGGCGGCGAACGGACGGGCAGGCGTGCGGATCATCGGTTCTCCCGGGGACGACACATCGCCCGGACCCTAGGTGGCGGTCGAGGTCCTCGGGTGCCGGGCCGCCCACGCCACCCTGTTCTTGTCGCGGTTTC
Organism: Acidimicrobiales bacterium; assembly: GCA_965279255.1. Lineage (GTDB taxonomy): Bacteria > Actinomycetota > Acidimicrobiia > Acidimicrobiales > Acidimicrobilacustridaceae > CAMFLJ01. The sequence continues at coordinate 544,771 of OZ257146.1, read as the reverse complement.
CCGTCGCCGACGACAGGAAGGCGCGACAAGAACGGGGTCGGGACGCGACGGGGCCCGGCCCACCTCCCCGTGCGGGGCGTGAGCCGGGCCCAGGAGCGTCAGGTCACTGCGATGACGACGAGCTGCTGAAACCGGAGTCCGGGCAGGTCTGCTCGAAGTACTTGTCGATGTTGGCCTGGGCCTGCTTGACCTCGGGCGTCTCGAGCTTGTCCGCCGCCTTCTGGGCGTCACCGTTGCCGCTCATGATGTCGCCGACGCTCAGCCCCTTCATGGCATTGGCGTACTCCTCGAGGGCGTTGGCGTAGGTGGTGAAGTCGGCCTTGATCTCCGAGGGGATCTCGCCCTTGAGCTCGTCGATCGAGCTCTGCATCTCGGCCAGGTCGGACTCGCTGGCGCCGAAGCTGGCGCCCAGCGCCGACATCGAGAGGGCGAAGTAGGCCAGGCCGGCCTTCATGCAGTCGCCCCCGAGTGCGTTGGCGGCGTCGGCCATGTCGCTGTTGCTGCTGCTCGAGCCGCTGCTCGACTTGACGGAGGTCGTGGCGGTGACGGCGTCACCCGTGCCCGACGACTCCTCCTTCTTGCTGCCGCCACCGCAGGCGGTGGCACCCACCAGCAACGCGGCGATCAGGACGACGGCAGCCTTGGCTCCCATGCGATTCATCGATGTTCCTCCCGCTCGGGGTCCGTTCCAGGCGCGACGGTACGGACGCGCGAGACCCGTGAACAGGGAGCATCGTCACATCACCACCCGACCTTGACGGGTTCGGGATGCCTGACAGGCGTCAGGAAGCGGCGGTGCGCCGGGCGTCGAGCACGGCGTTCACGGCCTTGCCGTCGGCCTGGCCCCGGGTGGCCTTCATGACCTTGCCCACGAAGAAGCCCTGGAGCTTCCCCCGGCGCTTGTCGTCGCCACCGCAGTAGTCGGCCCACTCGTCGGGGCTCTCGGCGATGATGCCGTCGACGATGCCCTCCAGCTCGGAGGTGTCCATGGCCTCGAAGCCCCGCTCGGCGGCGATGAGGTCGGGGGCCTTGCCGGACTCGAGCATGTCGCCGAGCACGGTCTTGGCCTGGGTGGCGGTGAGCTGGCCCGCCACCTCGAGGGTGACGAGCTGGGCGAAGTGGGCCGGGTCGAGCGACTCGGCTCCGTCGACGGCGAGGTTGTGCTCGACGTGGAGCAGCACCCGGGCGCCGTCGCCACCGGCGGCGATGGCGGCCAGGGCGAGAGCGTCGAGGTCGCGCTGGACGGCGACGACCACGGCGGTCTCGGTGGGCTCGACGCCGGCAGCCTCGGCCAGGGCGGTACGGCGGGCGGCGGGCAGCGACGGCATGGCGTCGTCGATGGCGGTGACCCACTCGGCCGACGGGGCCAGCGGCACCAGGTCGGGCTCCTGGAAGTAGCGGTAGTCCTCCGCCTCCTCCTTCGAGCGGCCGGGACGGGTGCGCCCCGCGCCTTCGTCCCAGTGGCGGGTCTCCTGCTTCACCCGCTCGCCGGTCTCCAGCAGGTCGACCTGACGGCGGGCCTCGTACTCGATGGCCCGGCCGAGCGAGCGCAGGGAGTTGAGGTTCTTGACCTCGCAGCGCTTGCCGAGCTCGGGGTCGCCGACCCTGCGCACCGACACGTTGGCGTCGACCCGCAGGGAGCCTTCCTCCATCTTGGCGTCGGAGGCTCCGGTGGCGAGCAGGATGGCGCGCAGCTCGTCGATGTAGGCCTTGGCCTGCTCGGGATGGCGGATGTGGGGCCGGCCCACGATCTCGACCAGGGGCACGCCGGCGCGGTTGTAGTCGACGAGGGAGTAGTCGGCGCCGTGGATGCGGCCGCTGCCACCGGCGTGGCTGTTCTTGCCGGTGTCCTCTTCGATGTGGGCCCGCTCGATGCCGACGCGTGTGCCGTCGGGGAGGTCGAGCCAGCCGTCGACGTTGATCGGACGGTCGAACTGCGAGACCTGGTAGTCCTTCGGCATGTCCGGATAGAAGTAGTTCTTCCGGGCGAACACCGAGGGCTCGACGCTGCAGTTGAGGGCCCGGCCGAGGCGCATGGCCAGCTCGACCACCTGGTGGTTGAGCACCGGCAGCGAGCCCGGCAGGCCGAGGCACACCGGGCAGATGTTGGTGTTGGGCTCGTCGCCGAACATGTTGGGGCAGCTGCAGAAGAGCTTGGTGGCGGTGGCCAGCTCGCAGTGGACCTCGAGGCCCACCACGATCTCCCACTCGTCGCCGGTGGTCTCGCTCGTGATGGTGAAGTGCTCGCCCTCGATGGGCTCGTGGGTGAGGTTGGCGCTCATGCGTAGGCCTCCTCGAGCGACGGGGCGGCGGCTTCGACGACGGCCGCGGCCCGGAACATGGTGGCCTCGCCGAGGGCGGGTGCGAGCAGCTGCACGCCCACCGGCATGCCGTCGGCGCCACCACCGAACGGGACGCTCATCGCCGGGTGGCCGGCGAGGTTGGTGGGGATGGTGCAGATGTCGTTGAGGTACATCGACAGCGGGTCGTCGGTCTTGTCGCCGAACCGGAAGGCGGTGGTGGGCGACGTCGGCGACAGCAGCAGGTCGAACTGCTCGTAGGCCTTCTCGAAGTCGCGCATGATCAGCGTGCGGACCTTCAGGGCCTTGCCGTAGTAGGCGTCGTAGTAGCCGGCCGACAGGGCGTAGGTGCCGAGCATGATGCGGCGCTTGACCTCGTCGCCGAAGCCGGCGGTGCGGGTGGCGGCGTTCATCTCGGCGGTGGTCGGGGCGTCGACCCGCATGCCGTAGCGGACGCCGTCGTAGCGGGCGAGGTTGCTGGACGCCTCGGCCGGGGCGATCAGGTAGTACGCCGACAGGCCGTAGCTGGCGGCGGGCACGGAGACCTCGCCGATGGTGGCGCCGGCGGCCGACAGGGCGTCGGCGGCCTGCCGCACCCGGGCGGCGACGTCGGGGGCGATGCCCTCGCCCATGAGCTCGGTGACGAGGCCGATGCGGAGGCCCTCGACACCGCGGTCGAGCACGTCGAGCAGCGACGGCGCCGGCTGGTCGATGGAGGTGGAGTCGCGGTGGTCGTGGCCGGCGATGGCCTCGAGCAGCAGGGCGGAGTCGGCGACGGTGGTGGAGAACGGGCCGATCTGGTCGAGCGAGGAGGCGAAGGCCACCAGGCCGTAGCGGCTGACGAGCCCGTAGGTGGGCTTCACGCCGACGACGCCGCAGAGGGCGGCGGGCTGGCGGATCGAGCCACCGGTGTCGGAGCCGAGCGAGATCGGGGCGAAGCCGGCGGCCACGGCGGCGGCCGAACCACCGGAGGAGCCACCGGGCACCCGGGCGGTGTCGCGCGGGTTGCGGGTGGGACCGAAGGCGGAGTTCTCGGTGGACGAGCCCATGGCGAACTCGTCGAGGTTGGTCTTGCCGATGGCGACGGCGCCGGCGGCGGCGACCCGCTGCACGACCGTGGCGTCGTAGGGCGGGCGCCAGCCTTCGAGGATGCGGCTCGAGCACGTGGTGGGCACGCCCCGGGTGCAGAGGTTGTCCTTCAGGGCGAGGGGCACGCCGGCGAGCGGGCCGGGGTCCTCCCCCGCGGCGACCCTGGCGTCGACGGCGGCCGCAGCGGCGCGGGCCTCGTCGGCCAGCACCAGGTTGAAGGCGTTGATCTCGCCCTCGCGGGCGTCGATGGCGGCGAGGTGAGCGTCGAGCACCTCGACGGCCGAGACCTCACCGGCGCGCACGGCGGCGGCGATGTCGAGGGCGGTGGTGGGCAGGTCGGGCACGGTCACGGCTCCTCGCCGAGGATGGCGGGCACCCGGAAGCGGCGGTCCTCGACGGAGGGGGCCTGCGAGAGCACCTCGTCGCGGTCGGCGCAGGGCCCCACGACGTCGGGACGCAGGACGTTGACCAGAGGCAGCGGGTGGGCGGTGGGCGGCACGTCGGCGAGGTCGAGGGCGGCGACGTCGTCGGCGTGGTCGAGCACGGCCCCGAGCTGCTCGGTGTAGGTGTCGAGCTCGGCATCGCTGAGCTCGAGGCGGGCCAGGAGGGCGACCTTGGCGACGTCGTCCCTGGTGAGGCGATCGGACATGGGCGGTCATCGTAGGCGGGCACCGGCCGGCTCCCGCCCGTCGGCCGGTAGGGTCTGTCCCGCCGAGTGTGACCACACCCGTCAGGAGGGCCCGTGGCCGAGCAGTACCCCTTCCTCAGCAGTGACTGGATGGACGCCGCCAAGCGCATCCGCGACGAGATGCCGCATCCCGAGGTGCCCTCGGTCGGGCTGATGAAGATGAACCTCGTGGTGACCGCCAGCCCCTTCGAGGGCGGCGACATCAAGGCCCACGTCGACACCTCCGACGGCGAGATCATCGTCGAGCACGGTCATCTCGACGGCCCGGACCTCACCGTCACGGTCGAGTACGACGTGGCCAAGGCCCTGTTCGTCGACCTCGACGTCACCGCCGCCATGCAGGCCTTCATGGCCGGCAAGGTCAAGGTGCAGGGCGACATCACCAAGCTCATGGCCCTCGGGGCCCCCGGTGCGGGCGGGGCCGAGCCAGATGCCAAGGCCGTGGCCATCGGCAAGGCCATCCGCGACATCACCGAGTCGTAGCGCCGACCTTCAGGCGGACGCCGTCACGGGGGCAGGGGTCGGATCGGCGTGGCGGGTGCGGCGGACGAAGCCGGCCGCCACCGCCGCGGCCAGGGCCACCCCACAACCCACGTAGTAGGCGATGGCGTAGCTGCGGGTGCCGTGGGCGGCCTCGGTGGTCGCCTGCACGGTGAGCAGGATCTGCATGCCGGCCACCACGCCGACCTGGCTCATCGTCTGCGACGCGGCACCGGCGACGCCGAGGTCGCGGTTGTCGACGGCGTTGGCGACGCTGGCGATCATCGCCGGGGCACATGCCCCCATGCCGATGCCCGAGAGGATCAGGGCGACCTCGATCCACAGCAGGCTGCTGGAGGCGGTGACGGCGGCCAGTCCCACCATCGACAGGGCCAGCACCAACGAGCCGAACACGCCGATCACCCGCTCCCCCAGCCGGATCACCAGGTAACCGGCGATGGGGCCCACGATCGAGAACGCCAGCGGGCGCACGATCGACACGAGCCCAGTCTTCGTCGTGCTGTAGCCGAGCACCTCGTGCAGCAGCAGCGGGGTGAGGATGAACCCGCCCATGTAGGTGAAGTTGGCGAGGAACTGGTTGGTGATCGGGAAGCTGAAGTTGCGGTTGCGGAAGTAGCGCAGCGGCAGGAGCGGGCTGACCGCCCGGCGCTCGGCCATCACGAAGCCGACGAGCAGCAGCGGGCCCATCAGGAAGGCCCCGAGCACCAGCGGGCTGGTCCAGCCCATCTCGGGACCGCGGTTGAGGGCGACCAGGAACGAGCCCACGCCGCCGGCCAGGAGCGCGGCGCCGGCGATGTCGAACTTCTGGCGCTCGCCGCGTGACGACCTGGGCAGCACCACGAACCCGATCACCAGGCTGGCGATGGCGATGGGCGTCTGGATGACGAAGATGGCCCGCCACCCGAAGGCGTCGACGAGCGGACCGCCGACCACCACACCGAGCACCGGTGCGCCGGCCCCGACGAGCGACCAGTAGCCGAGCGCCTGCGCCCGCCGCTCAGGCGGGAAGCTGCGGTTGATCATCGCCAGTGCCGACGGGCCCGCCGCCGCGCCGAGGGCGGCGCCGATGAAGCGGGCGGCGATCAGGCTGGGGGCGTTCCACGCCAGGATCGCCAGGAACGAGAACAGCGACACGCCGGCGAGACTCCACAGGTAGACCGTGCGGGCCCCGATGCGGTCGGCGAGCTTGCCGGCGATCGGGCCGAGCACGGCCATGGCGAGGCTCGGCCCGGTGACGGCCCACGTGAGCACGCTGGCGGTGGAGCCCAGGTCTCTGGCGATGTCGGCGAGCGACACCGTGAGGACGGTGATGGTGAAGCTGGCGGTGAAGACGCCCAGCAGCGATGCCGCCAGCACGATCCACGGGCCCTTGGGGCTGCCCGACAGGCGACCGGCCACTCGGCGCTGGAGCATGAGGCTCCACGGGACGAGCGTGACCTCTTCAGCGCCGGCCGGCTCGATGCCGACCTCGAGCGCGTCGACCGACGAGCCGGGCTCGTCGATCACGGGGTCCGGGGCCGTCACGCCGGGGATGCTACCGACCGGTCACATCCCGCACCGGAGCGAATCCGCCCCGGGCCAGAGGCGGGCTACTTGGTGATGAGGGTGACGGCGGAGCCGGGCTTGACCTCGGTGCCGACGCCCGGCGAGGCGCCGGTGACCTTCTGGTTCGGGCTGCCCTGCACGCCGCTGACGGTGAGGCCGAGGGCGGTGAGCGTGGAGGTGGCGTCGCTGACCGACATGCCCACGATGGAGGCCGGGATCTTGACCGGTTCCTTGCCCAATGAGACCTGCACGGTGACCGTGCTGCCCTTGTCGACGGTGGCGCCGGCGGGCGGGTCGGTCTGGATCACCAGGCCCGCCGCGATCGAGGGTGAGTAGGCCTCGGAGTAGGCGACCTTCAGGCCGAGGCCTTGGAGCTGGGCGGTGACCGCGTCCTTCGTGCCGCCGCTGAGGCTGCCCGGGATGGTGCGGGGCTTGGCCCCGGCGCTGACCCGCAGGCCGACGGCGGAGTTCTTGGGCACGACGGCGGGGGTCCCCTCGGCGTAGCCGAGGACGATCTCCTTCTCGATGTTCTCGTCGTACTCGCGGGTGACCTCACCGACCTTGATGCCCTGGGTCGCGAGGATCTGGGTGGCCTGGTCGATGCCGTTGCCACCCACGTCGGGAAGGGTGACCGGGGGCTGGCCGGACGACACGATCAGGGTGACGGCGTCGCCCTCGGTGAGCTTGGTGTCGGCGCCCGGGTCCTGGCGGAGGACGAGGCCGGCTTCGATCAGCTCGGACGACTCGGGCTGGAGGGTGACGACGAGGCCTCGCGCCTCGAGCTCGGCCTGGACCTCGGTGGCGGGGCGGAGGGCGTAGTCGGTGAGCACCGTCGTCTCGGGCCGGCTGGCGACGTAGGCGGCCGCGGCTCCGGCGCCGAGGACGGCCACGAGCAGGGCGGCGGCGACGATCCAGGGCCACTTGCGGCGCGGCGGACGGGCGGAGTCGGCCGTGAGGACCTCGACCGGGAGGTCGTCGCCGCCCGAGGACGTGGAGGCCATCACCGCGGCAGCCGCGGCAGCAGCAGCCGCGTCTTCCTTCTGGCGGCGCTTGCGGTCGGCCTTGCTCTCGGTCGCCACCGCGGCGTCACGGTCGAAGGAGCGGGTGGCGGGCTGGACGTCGCCCTCGGTGACGATGGTGAGCCCGTTGGTGGTGGTGCCCGGGGGCGCCGTCATGATCTCGGGCTCGAAGTCGGCCCGCACCTGGCGCTCGGCCATGTAGAGGGTGGTCGGCTCCTTGGGGTCGAGCTCGGCGCCGTCGAGGGTGGCGGTGCCCGCCAGCGGCAGGGCGGCGACCGGGCCGAGGTCGCCGGCGGCCATGAGCATCGTGGCGAAGGTGGCGGCGTCGGGGCGGTCGTCGGGGTTGGGCACCCCCGCGGCCTTCAGAGCCGGCACCAGCGCACCCAGCTCGGCCGGCACCGGGACGGGCTTGTCGACCCGGGCCATCAGGGTGCCGAGAGTGGTGTCGGCGGCGAAGGGGACCTCGCCGCTGACCGACTCGATGATCACCAGGGCGAGGGAGTAGACGTCGCTGCGGCCGTCGAGGGAGGCGCCCTGGGCCTGCTCGGGCGAGGCGTAGCGGGCGGTGCCCAGCACGGCGCCGGCGGGCTCGGTCCAGGCGGCCTCGGCGAGGGCGCGGGCCAGGCCGAAGTCGGCGATGCGCAGGCGGCCCTCGTCGTCGAAGAGGAGGTTGGCCGGCTTGATGTCGCGGTGGATCAGGCCCCGGCGATGGGCGTACTCGAGGGCACGGGCGGCCTCGAGGCCGACCTGCCGGGCCTGGGCCGGGTCGAGCCGGTGGCCGGTGTCGAGCAGGCCCCGCAGCGAACCGCCGCCGAGGAGCTCGGTGACCAGGTAGGGCACGTCGCCCTGGCCCCAGTCGTGCACCGCCATGATGTGCGGGTGGTTGAGGCCGGCGGCGTTGTGGGCCTCGGCCCGGAACCGCTTGAGGAACTGGGAGTCGTCGGCCAGCGCGTCGTGCAGCACCTTGACCGCGACGCGACGACGGAGCACCACGTCGTCGGCGAGGTACACGGTGGCGGACGCCCCGGCGCCGATGGGGGCCAGCAACCGGTAACGGCCACCGAGCACCTGACCGACACGGTCGATCACGCGGGAGATGGCCACTCCCCCACGCTACAAGTTGCACCGGTGAAGTTCGGGTACCCCTCGGCGGTCATCGGCCGCCGGCCGCCCGACTGCCGCACCACCCGCCCAGGCGGGCACACTGTCGGGGTGAGCGACGCCCATACCCCTCCCCCGGCAGCCCCGACGGCCCGTCCCCGCCGGAAGCTCCAGCCCCACCACGCGGTGTTCGCCCTGCTCATCGTGGTGGTCGTGGTGTGCGTCGTGGTGCTGTTCAAGAAGGCCCAGTCGGGCAGCAACGGCCTCGACAACGCCGCCATCGACCGCCTGATCCCGGCCCCCAACGCCAAGATCCTCGCCCAGGACAGCGTGGGCATCGATCTTGCCGACGGCTACACGGCGACGCTGACGCTGAACGGCACGCCGATCCCCGACGACCAGCTCAACGTCGTCCCGCAGCTCAACCAGGTCACGTTCACGCCCGGTCCCGACAAGGAGACCCAGCTGATCCCGGCCCAGCAGAACTGCCTCACCGCCACCTACTGGAAGCTGTCGACCGGCCCGAGCCAGTCGCAGGTCCAGTCGTGGTGCTTCACCGTCTTCTAGGACGGCGAGCCTCAGGGACGGCGGGGCTCAGCGGCGGGACTTGATGGCCCGCCAGCCGGCCATGACGATCACGGCGCCGACGATGGAGCCGATGATGCCCGAGGGGCGGATGGCCAGGCCGTCGCCCGAGAGCAGGCTGACGAGCAGGCCACCCACGAAAGAACCGGCGATGCCGGCGACGAGGACCTCGGTCCAGCTGTCGGGGTACATGCCGCCGCCGAGGATGGCGTTGGCGGCGTAGCCGGCGATGCAGCCGAGCCCGATGATGGCGAAGATCAGCACGTGGGTCTCAGCTCTCGGTGAGGAGTCGGTCGAGTTCGGTCATGGCGCCAGTGTGGTCGTCCTCGACCAGGATGGCGGCCATGCCCAGGGCACGGGCGGCGGCGATGTTGCCGGGCGCGTCGTCGAGGAACACCGAGCGCTCGGCGGGCACGCCGAGCTGCTCGAGGGTCATCTCGTAGATGCGGGGGTCGGGCTTGCGCATGCCCACCGCGGAGGAGTCGACGATGACCTCGAACATGTCGTCGACGGGGATCATCGCCCGCCAGCCGTCGGCGAACTCCTTGATGTTGTTGGTGATGAGGGCGGTTCGGTAGCCCTTCTGCCGCAACGAGATGGCCAGTTCGACCATGTCGGCGCGCACGCCGCTGCCGCCCATCGAGCCGAACATCTCGGAGAGCTCGATGTCGAGGCCCTCCTCGGCGGCGACGGCCTTGATCTGCTCGGCCGCGGCCATCAGGGCGATCTCGCCCCGCTCGAGCTGGTGCCACGGGTGGTCGGTGTCCTGGTCGTAGGGACCGAAGACGACGCGCACGCCGAGGGCGGGGTCGAGGCCCTTCTCCTCGTGCCAGGCGTGGATGCCGGTGAACGGCGACGCGGTGAACACGCCTCCGAAGTCGAAGATGACTGCCTCGATGGTCAACGGATCCCCCTGGACGGCGACGAGCGGGGAAGACGCTACCCGGCGGCCGGAGGGGTGGTGTCCGGCACCTCGCCGGTGTCGAGGAGGTGGGCGAAACCGGCCTCGTCGAGGATCGGCACGCCGAGGTCGGTGGCCTTGGTGAGCTTGGACGCGCCCGGCTCGGCGCCGACGACGACGGCCGTGGTCTTCTTCGACACCGAGCCCGGCGACTTGCCCCCACGGCCTTTGATGGCGGCCTCGGCCTCGTCGCGGGTCCAGCCGTCGAGCGTGCCGGTGACCACGACCGAGAGCCCCACGAGGTTCTGGGGCAGGTCGGGGGCTTCGGGGCCCTCGAGGTTCACGCCGGCGTCGCGCAGCTTCTGCACGACGTTGCGGTTCGAGTCGTCGGCGAACCATTCACGCACGGCGGCGGCGATGATCGGCCCCACGCCCTCGACGGCGGCGAGCTCCTCCTCGGTGGCGGCCTCGATGCGATCGAGGTGCCCGAAGTGGGTGGCCAGGGCGACGCTGGAGGCGGGGCCCATGTGGCGCACGTTGAGGCCGACCAGCAGCTTGGCGAGGGGCTGGGTGCGGGAGCGGTCGATGGCCCCGAGCAGGTTGTTGATCGAGATCTCGCCGAAGCCCTCGATGCCGTGGAGCTGCTCGGCGGTGAGCGAGTAGACGTCGGCCACGTCGGAGAGCAGGCCCATCTGGCAGAACAGGCGCACCCGCTGCTCGCCGAGGCCCTCGATGTCCATGGCGCCGCGGGAGGCGAAGTGCTCGATCGTGCCGGCCACCCGGGCCGGGCACGAGATGTTGGGGCAGCGGGTGTCGGCCTCGCCCTCGGGCCGAACGAGGGTGTGGCCGCACACGGGGCACTCGGTGGGGAACACCCACTCGGGAAGGCCCTCGGGCCGCTCGGCCAGCACCGGGCCGACGATCTCGGGGATGACGTCGCCGGCCTTGCGCACGATGACGACGTCGCCGGGGCGCACGTCCTTGGCCTTCACCTGGTCCTGGTTGTGGAGGGTGGCCACGCCGACGGTGGAGCCGCCCACGAAGACCGGCTCGAGCTGGCCGAACGGGGTGGCCCGGCCGGTGCGCCCGACCGACACGTGGATGTCGATGAGCTTCGTGGTGCGCTCCTCGGGCGGGAACTTGAAGGCGATGGCCCACCGGGGGGCCTTCGAGGTGAAGCCCAGCTCGCGCTGCAGGGCGAGGTCGTCGACCTTGAGCACCACGCCGTCGATCTCGTAGGCGAGGTCGTGGCGGTGCTCCTGCCAGTGCATGCAGTGGGCGAAGGCGTCCTCGAGCCCGTCGAGCACCTTGACCTCGGGGTTCACCGGGAAGCCCATCGAGGCCAGGAACTCGAAGTTCTGGTGGTGGTTCGCCAGGGTGGGGCCGCCGACGACCTCGCCGAGCTGGTAGCTCCAGAACGCCAGCTCGCGTGACGCGGTGATGGCGGCGTCCTTCTGGCGCAGCGACCCGGCGGCGGTGTTTCGGGGGTTGGCGTAGGTGCGCAGCCCGGCCTCGACCTGGGCCCGGTTCAGGGCCTCGAAGACGGCGATCGGCATGTAGATCTCGCCCCGCACCTCGAGCACCTCGGGGGCGCCCCTCGGGAGCTGATGCGGGATCACCGAGATGGTGCGCACGTTGGCGGTGACGTCCTCGCCGATGCGGCCGTCGCCCCGGGTGGCGGCCTGCACGAGCGTGCCGCCCTCGTAGCGCAGCGACATCGCCAGGCCGTCGATCTTCAGCTCGGCGACCAGGCCGACCGAGCCCTCGTTCTCGCCGAGGTCGGCGAGGCGACGGGCGAGGCGGCCACCCCAGGCCAGCAGCTCGTCGGAGCTGAAGGCGTTGTCGAGGCTCATCATCGGCACCCGGTGCACGACCGGGGCGAAGGTGGCCGACGCGGCACCGCTCACGACCTGGGTGGGCGAGTCGGGGGTGACGAGCTCGGGGAACTGCTCCTCGAGCTGCTGGAGCTCGCGCACCATCGCGTCGTAGTCGGCGTCGGGGATCTCCGGCGCGTCGTCGAGGTAGTAGCGGTCGTTGTGGTGGCGGATGATGGCCCGGAGCTGCTCGACGCGCTCGGCCGGCTCGACGTCGGTCACGTCCCGCACACTACCGACGCCCTCCGACACCCCCCTCCCCGTGGCTCGCTTCGGCACGCCGGAGCGTGCTCGATCGAGCCACGGGCCTGGGACGCGCGGGACCCGTGGCTCGTTTGAGCACCCTGGAGCGTGCTGGATCGAGCCACGGGGGTAGGGGTAGCCCCACCTGGGGGACACCGGGCGGCTCCATGGCCGGACGACGATGCCGTGCGTACGGTGACGGCGTGCTCGGTTCCCTCTTCGCCCCCTGGCGACGCAGCTCGACCTGGTGGGACCTCGGCTACTCCGCGCTGAGCCTGCCCATCGGCGTCGTGTCGTTCACCCTGGCCGTCACGGCGGCGGCGACCTCGCTCAGCCTCCTCATCACCTTCCCGCTGGCGATCCCCTTCCTCTGGCTGCTGTTCGTCGGCGGTCGCGGGGTCGGGCGCATCGAGCGCTCGCGCCTCGAGGTGCTGCTCGGCCCGGCGCTCCCCGATCCGGTCCGGCCCCTCGGCCCCGGATCGTGGTGGGCGCACTGGAAGGCCCGCTTCCGCGACCGGGCCCGCTGGAAGGAGATCGCCCACGCCTTCCTGCTGCTGCCGCTCGGCGTGCTGAACGTCGTGGTGCTGATCGTGGTGTGGGGCGGCTCGGCGGCGCTGCTGGCCCTGCCCCTCTACGTCGGCAGCCTCCCGGGCGGGACCGCCAAGTTCTGGGTGTTCGAGACCGGCCCCGGCGCCGGCGCCGTCGGCCTCGCCGTGATCGGGGCGCTCGGGTTGGCCCTGCTCGCCCCCTGGGCGACCGTCGCGCTGGCCCGGCTGGGCGTCGCCGAGGCGGGCTGGCTGCTCGGCCCGACGAGGGGCGGCGATCTGGAGGCCCGGGTCACCCAGCTGGAGACCAGCCGCACCGCGGCCGTCGACAGCGCCGAGGCGGAGCGCCGCCGCATCGAGCGCGACCTGCACGACGGCGCCCAGCAGCGCCTCGTCGCCCTCGCAGTGACCCTGGGTGAGGCACGCGAGCGCATGGACACCGATCCCGAGGTCGGCCGGGAGCTCGTCGAGCAGTCGCACGAGGAGGCCAAGGCCGCCCTCAAGGAGATCCGGGACCTCGTGCGCGGCATCCACCCCGTGATCCTCGAGGACCGTGGCCTCGACGCCGCCCTCTCGGCCGTGGTCGCCCGCTGCCCGGTGCCCGTCACCCTCGACGTGCAGGTCGCGGAGCGGCCGCCGGCCGCGGTCGAGAGCGCCGCCTACTTCGTGGTGAGCGAAGCCCTCACCAACGTCACCCGCCACGCCGAGGCCCATCGGGCCTGGGTCACCCTCGCCCGCCAGAGCGACCGCCTCCTCATCGAGGTGCGCGACGACGGCGGTGGCGGTGCCACCGAGGCGGCCGGCACCGGGCTCACGGGCCTGCGCGACCGGGTCACCGCCCTGGGAGGCTGGATGCACGTCGTCAGCCCGCCGGGCGGGCCGACCACCCTCACCGTGGAGTTGCCGTGCGGATCGTGATCGCCGAGGACTCCGTCCTCCTCCGGGCCGGGCTCACCCGCCTCCTCGTCGACGCCGGCGAGGAGGTCGTGGCGTCGGTCGGCGACGCCGACGAGCTGCTCCGCGTCGTCGAGCTGCACCAGCCCGACCTCGCCGTGGTCGACGTGCGCATGCCGCCGACCCACACCGACGACGGCCTCCGGGCCGCCCTGGAGATCCGGCGCCAGTGGCCGACGGTGGGCATCCTCGTGCTCTCGCAGTACGTCGAGGAGACCTACGCCACCGAGCTGCTGGCGGTCGACACCTCCGGCCTGGGGTACCTGCTGAAGGACCGCATCGCCGACGTGGCCGACTTCCTGGTCGACGTGCGCCGCGTGGGCGCCGGCGGCACCGCCCTCGACCCCGAGGTCGTCTCCCAGCTGCTCGCGCGCTCCGGGCACGGCAGCGCCCTCGACCGGCTGTCGCCCCGGGAGCGCGAGGTCCTCGAGCTGATGGCCGAGGGCCGCTCCAACCAGGCGATCGCCGCCGCCCTCGTCGTGAGCGACGGGGCCGTCGAGAAGCACGTCTCCAACATCTTCACCAAGCTCGACCTGCTCCCCGCCGAGCAGGACAACCGCCGCGTGCTCGCCGTGCTGCAGTGGCTCGACTCCTGAGGAGCTCCGTGACCACCACGACCCTTCCCCCGACGTCCACTCCCCCACCTCCTCCCCCGCAGGGGCCGCCCGGTGCGCGCCCCGCGCCCACGTCGCGGGCCCGCGCCGCCTGGAAGGTGGCCGCCAGCATCACCGCCGTGGCGGTGCTGGCGTGGGGCCTGAGCCTCGCCGTGACCCAGGTCGCCCACGAGGAGCGCACCACCACCAGCGAGTTCGACGCCACGGGCCTGTCGACGCTCGACGTGCAGATCGACAGCGGGTCGCTCACCGTCGTCGGCACCGACACCGACGTCGTCAAGGTGACGGCCCGCATCAGCGACGGCCTGCGGTCGACCTCGGAGAGCCAGACCGTCGACGGCGACCGGCTGAAGCTCAGGGGCTCGTGCCCCGCGTTCCTCAGCAACTTCTGCAACGTCGACTACACCGTCGAGGTGCCGTCACGGATGCTCGTGAGGGCCCGGCTCGACAACGACGGCCTCCGCCTCTCGGGCGTGACCGGCGACATCGACGTGCGCTCGAGCAACGGGGGCGTCACCGTGCGCGGCAGCGGCGAGGGGACCGTCCTGATGCGCTCGGACAACGGCAACGTGACCGGCACCGACCTGCGGGCCGGCGTGGTCGAGGCCGGCTCCTCCAACGGAGAGGTGTCGCTCGGCTTCGTCGACGCACCGAGAGCCGTCGAGGCGACCAGCGACAACGGCGACGTCACCGTCACGTTGCCCGACGACGCCAGCACCTACGCCGTCACCACCAGCAGCTCCGACGGATCGACCGCGGCACCCGTGCGCACCGACCCGGGCTCGTCGCGCCGCATCACGGCGAAGAGCGGCAACGGCGACGTGCTCGTCACCTACGGCTGACGCTGACGAACGCGACCCGGCCCGGAGGGGTGGGGTTCTCCCCACCCCCACGACGCCGGGTCGCACCATGGCCGGTCCCCCGCCCGATCCGTACGTTCGACGAGAGAACGAACGAGACGGATTCCACGGGAGGAACAGCCATGACGACCACGACGACGGACGCCCCGAGAACGACCACCTCGGTGGCGGTGCGGGCCGAGGCGGCGGTGAAGGTGTACGGCAACGGGCGCACCGAGGTGCGGGCCCTGGCCGGGGTCGACCTCGCCATCGAGAGCGGACGGTTCACCGCGGTGATGGGCCCCTCGGGCTCGGGGAAGTCGACGCTCATGCACTGCCTCGCCGGGCTCGACACCCTGAGCGGCGGGCGCATCGTGTTCGGCGACGTCGACCTGGGTCGGCTCTCGGACAGGGAGCTGACGCTGCTGCGACGCGACCACATCGGCTTCGTGTTCCAGGCGTTCAACCTGGTGCCGACGCTCACCGCGCTGGAGAACATCACCCTCCCCAGCCGCCTGGCCAAGCGCAAGGTGCCGAAGGAGTGGCTCGACTCGCTCATCGCCACCGTGAGCCTCGGTGACCGGGTGGGGCACCGCCCCTCCGAGCTCTCCGGCGGCCAGCAGCAGCGGGTCGCCGTGGCCCGGGCCCTCGCCGGGCGGCCCTCGGTCGTATTCGCCGACGAGCCCACCGGCAACCTCGACTCGCGCAGCGGCGGCGAGATCCTGGGCCTCATGCGGCGGGCGGTCGACGACCTCGGCCAGACGATCGTCATGGTCACCCACGACCCCTCCGCCGCAGCCCACGCCGACCGGGTGGTCTTTCTCGCCGACGGGCTGGTCGTCGACACCATGGACGACCCGAGCGCCGACCGCGTGCTCGAGCGCATGAAGGCCTTCGGGGACTGATCGCCATGTTGACCGTCACCTTCAAGGGCATCGCCGGCCACAAGCGGCGCTTCGTCTCCACCTGCGTCGCCGTCGTGCTCGGCGTCGCCTTCCTCGCCGGCACCCTCGTGCTCGGTGACACCATCCGCGGCGGCTTCGACCAGATGTTCGCGACGGCGAACCAGGGCACGAGCGTCGTCGTCCGCAACGCCACGAGCATCGGCAGCGGTGACGACGCCCAGCGCGGCGTCGTCGACCCGTCGGTGGTCGACACGGTCCGGGCCGTGCCCGGAGTGGCCGCCGCCGAGGCCGTCGTGTCCGGACCGGCCCAGCTCGTGGGCTCCGACGGCAGCGCGGTCGGAGGTCAGGGACCGCCCACGATGGGCTCGGGCTGGATCGACGATCCCGCGCTCGAGCCGTACCGGATCGCCGAGGGCCGCGCCCCCCAGGCGACCGCGACCGGCGGCCCCGTCGAGGTGGTCATCGACCGCGCCGCGGCCGACGCCGCGAAGCTGGCCGTGGGTGACACGACCACCGTGCTGCTGCCCGACCAGGTGCCCGTCGTGGTCGTGGGCATCGTCGCCTTCGGCGACAACGACAGCATGGCCGGCGCCACCTACACCGGGTTCGCCGCAGCCGACGCCGCGCGCCTGCTCGGCGGTGGGCGGCCGGGGGTCGACGAGATCCGGGTCGCGGCCGAGCCGGGCGTCGGCGAGGACGAGCTCGCCGGACGGATCTCCGCCGCGCTCCCCGCCGGGACCGAGGCCATCACCGGCACGGCGCTGAGCGCCGAGCAGCTCCGCTCCATCGAGGACGACTTCCTGACCGTGATGCGCACGATGCTGCTGGTGTTCGCCGGCGTCGCCCTCGTCGTCGCCTCGTTCAGCATCCACAACACCTTCTCGATCGTCGCCGCCCAGCGCAGCCGTGAGTCGGCCCTGCTGCGGGCGATCGGCGCCACCCGAGGCCAGGTCCTGGGCTCGGTGGTGCTCGAGGCTCTCGTGGTCGGGGTGCTGGCCACGGTGGTCGGCATCGGCCTCGGCGTCGCCCTGGCCGTCGGGTTGATGGCCGCACTCGGCGCCGCCGGCGCCGGCCTGCCCTCCGCGTCGCTCGTCATCGGGACGGCCAGCATCCTCGTGCCGGTGGTCGTCGGCCTCGGCGTGACGATGGTGGCGGCCCTCGGCCCCGCGCTGCAGTCGGCCCGCACCTCCCCCCTCGCCGCGCTGCGGGCCACCGCCGTCGAGGCGACCCGCATCGGACGGGCCCGGATCGGTGCCGGCCTCGTGGCCGCCGTCGCCGGCGTCGGGCTCGTCGTGCTCGGCGCCACCGACAAGGGCAGCCTGGGGCAGGTCGGGATCGGCTCGATGCTCGCCCTCGTCGCCTTCGTGCTGCTCGGCCCGGTGCTGGCCCGCCCGGCCGGCCGGCTGCTCGGAGCGCCCGCCCGGCTGCTCAAGGGCGTCACCGGGCAGCTCGCCCAGGAGAACGCCGTCCGCAACCCGCGACGCACCGCCGGCACGGCGACCGCGCTCGTCATCGGCATCGGCGTGGTCGCGGTGTTCACCGTCTTCGGGTCGTCGCTGCGCAGCTCGATCGACGACGAGGTCACCCGCTCGTTCGGTGACACCGACCTGGTCGTGCGCACCACCTCGTTCGCCGGAAGCGGCCTACCCCCGGCCCTCGTGCAGGACATCGCCGGCGTCGACGGCGTGCAGACGGTGAGCGCCCTGTCGTTCGGGGCCCTCTCCTTCGACGGCAGCACCTCCATGGCCACCATCACCGATCCGGCGACGCTCGGTGCCGTCTCCGACCTCGGGGTGGTCGACGGGTCGATCACCGACCTCGGCCCCGACCAGGTCGCGGTGTCGAGGTACTCGGCCCGCGAGCACGGGTGGTCGGTCGGCTCGACCGTGCCCGTCGGGTTCGCCGACGGCACCACCCTCCCGGTCACGGTCGGGGCGATCTACGAGTCCAAGAGCGCGCTGGGTGACCTGATCGTGCCCTCAGCTCTCTGGGACGCCCACGCCACCCAGGTGCTCGGGGCCCAGACCGTGCTGGTCGGCCTGGCCGACGGCGTCGACCTCACCGCCGCCGACGCCGAGGTCACCGCCCTCGCCCGCACCGCCGGGGCACCGAGCGTCGAGACCCGCCAGGAGTACCTGGACAGCGTCGGCAAGGAGCTCAACCAGGTGCTCACGACCGTCTACGTGCTGCTGGCCGTGGCGGTGCTCATCGCCCTGATCGGCATCGCCAACACGCTCACCCTCTCGATCCACGAGCGGACCCGGGAGCTCGGCGTGCTGCGGGCCGTGGGCCAGACGCGCCGTCAGCTGCGGTCGATGATCCGCTGGGAGTCGGCCGTGGTCGCCACCTTCGGGGTGATCGCCGGCCTCGGCCTCGGCACCCTCATCGGATGGGGCCTGGTGAAGGCCGGGGGCGAGACGCTGAACATCCCCGTCTTCACCGTCCCGGTCGGCCAGATGGTGGTGATCACGGTGGTCGGCGCCTTGGCCGGCGTGGTCGCAGCGGTCCGTCCCGCTCGTCGGGCCTCACGCCTCCACGTGCTCGACGCCATCGCCGGCGACTGACCCCTGCACCCGGTGGCTCGTCTCAGCACGCTGGGACGTGCCCGAACGAGCCACCGGGCCGGCGCCGTACGAGGGCGTGGCTCGTCTCAGCACGCTCGGACGTGCCCGAACGAGCCACCGGGCCGGCGCCGTACGAGGGCGTGGCTCGTCTCAGCACGCTCGGACGTGCCCGAACGAGCCACCGGGCCGGCGCCGCACGAGGGCGTGGCTCGTCTCAGCACGCTGGGACGTGCTCGAACGAGCCACCGGGCCGGCGCCGCACGAGGGCGTGGCTCGTCTCAGCACGCTGGGACGTGCTCGAACGAGCCACGGGGTGAGGAGGTCTGAGGGTGTCAGGCGCCGGTGGCGAGGCGGACGCCGGTGGCCTGGTCCTGCAGGCGTGAGGCCAGGCGGCCGGTGAGCTCCATGACCTGCTCGGCCTGGGTGACCCCGTGGTGGGACAGCCCGCAGACCGGCGTGATCATGGCGTTGGTGCGCAACAGGACCGGGTCGCAGCCGTCGGCCGAGAGGTCGCACCACACCGACGACAGGCGACGCCACAGCCGCTCCACCGTGGGCCCGATGGGGCCGTCGGTGGGCACCGCGCCCCAGGCGACCCAGCCCCCACGGTCGAGGTGGTCGCCGAGGAGGCCGGCGTGGCGCTCGATGCCCCCGTCGACGGGGATGGAGAGGATGCGGGGGCCGGCCCCGAGCAGCAGCCGGTAGTCGGCCGGGTGGCAGCAGTGCAGGCCGGTGACCGCCACCCGCTCGATGACGGCCATGGCGCCCGAGACGAGGTCGACACCCTCGGTGGGCCCGATCGGGAAGCCCTTCTCGGTGAGGCTCGCCATCGCCGGCTCGTCGACGAACACCACGAGCTGGGCCTGCGGCACCCGCCGGAGCAGATGGTCGACGAGGGCCGCCGCCCGGCGCCGGACCGCCGCCCCTGCGACGGCGAAGGCGAGGTCGGCGTCGAGGCCGGCGGCGTGCAGGGCGACGCCGAGGGTGACGGGGCCAGTGAGCGAGACCTTGATCGGTCCGTCGCGGTCGGCCACCGCGGTGAGGAACGCCCGCAGCCCGCCGTAGGCGTCCCCGGCGAAGTCGAGGTCGCCGAGAGGGGCCTCGGGGTCGATGAGCGACGGGTCGAGGTCGAGGGTGCCGTCGTCGTGCACGGTCACGCCCTGGATGCCGGCGGCGGCCTGGGCGACCATGCCCTCACGACGCGAGCGGGCCGGCAACGCCGGTGCGGCGGGCAGGCGGGGGTTGTGGCGCAGCACGAACTCGACGGCTTCGCCGGGGTCGCAGTGGGGCAGGTGCCCGATGCCGGTGGAGAGCCCGGCGGGCAGCGAGAGGTGCGCGTTCGGGGGTGTCATCGGACGATGTCCCGGCGGCTGCCATGAGCGGCGGCGACGAGCGGATGACGGTCCCGCGCGCGGCCCCGGAGACCGGGCTCCTGCTGCACGTGTGCCATGTCGATCCCTCCTCGGGCCGGTTCCGAGACCACCCCACCAGGTGTGTCGGACGTCACTGGAATAGCGACCCGAGGGGTGGTTGGGCAAATCTCAGCCCCGATGACCACCGCGACTCAGCACTTCGGCCGGTGGGCGACAGCGATCGCCTGGCTCGTCCTCCCCTTCGTGGCGGGGCCTTCCTTCGGCGACGCCCTCGACCCGCGCAGTCGATCGGTGCAGCTCGTCGCCACCATCGGCCTGTGGGCGTTCTGGGCGATCGGGCTCATCGCCGCCCTGGTCCCGAGCACCGTCTCGCTCACCGCCATCCGCGTCCTCGCCCCCGCCTCGATCGCCGCCGCCATGTGGGCCGCGCTGGTCGTTCCCGACGGCGCGTCGGCCGCGGAGTCGGTGGCCATGGGCATGACCACCCTCGCCACCGTGATCGCCCTGTCGGCCCCCGTCGGCGACCGGATGGTGAACGGATCGTCGTATGGCGACGAGCGCCGCATGCCCCTGCGCCCGCCCGGCGTCCTGCTGCTCGGCCCGATCGAGCTCACGTGGATCGTGATCGTCGTCGGCGTCGTCGCCGGCCCGATGCTGCTGGGCGCCCGCCAGTGGATCGGGGGCGGCATCGCCCTCGTCGTGGGGTGGTCCCTCGCCGCCCTCGGCGTGCGCATCCTCCACCGCCTCTCGCAGCGCTGGTTCGTGTTCGTGCCCGCCGGGGTCGTGGTGGTCGACAACATGGCGCTCACCGACTCGTTGCTGGTGCAACGCCAGCGGGTCGACTCCATCGGCCCCGCCCCGGCCGACACCCGCGCCAACGACCTCACGGTCGGGGCCATCGGCCTCGCCCTCGAGCTGCGCCTCACCGAGCCCGACCTCATCATCCCGGCGCCGCCCCGGCGCTTCGGTGGCGGCCAGGCGACCATCGACCCGGTCGAGGTCGAGTCGGTGCTCTTCGCCCCCAGCCGTCCGGGTTGGGTCCTCGAGGAGGCCAGGCGCCGCCGACTCCTCGTCGACTGAGGCCGGGCGGGGGCGGCGCACCCCTCGTAGGATCCCCGGGGTGCGGATGAACAGCGGGCAGAAGGCGATCGTCTGCGTGGCGATCGGTGCGGTGATGGTCGTGCTCGGCTTCGCGGCGCGGGCGTGGTGGTGGGAGACCCCGGGCAGCGGCGGCGGCTGGTTCAACTACGCCCCGAACAGCGGGGTGATCTACACGTTCGACGGCCCCGACGGGAGGTCCATCCTCACCCAGGCCGCCATCTGGATCGGCCTCGTGATCGTGTGGGCGGCGGCCTGCCTCTTCGTCCTGCGCACGAAGGGTGCCGCGGCGGACGAGCTCGCCCCGACGCCCGTCGACTGAGCCCCTCGCTCAGCGGGTGACGGTGCCGCCGCCGAGGACGGTGTCGCCCTCGTAGAGCACCACGCTCTGGCCGGGCGCGACCCGGCGCTGGGGCACGGCCCACCGCACCAGGAGGCCTCCGGCGTCGCACTCGTCGACATCGGCCACCTCGATCGGTGAGCCGTGGGCGCTGGCCTGGGCCGTGACGCCCCTGCCGGAGAGGGCGGTCAGGCGGGCGGCCTCGTCGGCCCACACCACGCCGGTCAGCGACTCGGCATCGACCTTCAGCTCGTCGGCTGCCCCGACCACGACCGTCGCCGAGGGCACGTCGACCGACACCGCATAGCGGGGCTCACCGTCGCCGCCGAGCCCGAGCCCCCGTCGCTGCCCGACGGTGACCAGCTCGACCGCGTCGACGGTTCCCACCTCGGCACCGGCCGCGTCGACCAGGCGACCGGGGCGCAGCGGGATGCGGGCCCCGAGGAACGTCGAGCGCCCTCCCCCGGTGTGGGAGATGAAGCACACGTCCTGGCTGTCGGGCTTGTCGGCGGTGCGCATGCCGAGCTCGACGGCCCGTGCTCGGACCTCGTCCTTGGTCATGGCGCCGATCGGGAGCATCACCCGCTCGAGCTGGGGGCCGGTGAGCATGTGGATCACGTAGCTCTGGTCCTTGCGGTCGTCGACGCCACGGACGATGCGGGGCTCACCGCCGGGACCGACCCGCTCGATGCGGGCGTGGTGGCCGGTGGCGACGGCGTCGAACCCGAGCACGTCGGCCCGGCGCAGGAGGCGGTCGAACTTCAGGTGGCGGTTGCACTCGATGCACGGGTTCGGGGTGAGCCCGGCGGCGTGGTCGGCCACGTAGGGCGCCACCACGTGGGTGGTGAAGTCGTCGCCGAAGTTGAAGACCAGGTGCTCGACCCCGAGCTGGTCGGCCACCCGGCGGGCGTCGTCGACGTCGCTGACCGAGCAGCACCCGGAGTCGGAGTCGCCGCCCCAGAGCTTGAGGGTGACGCCGACGACCTCGTGTCCGTCGTCGGCCAGCATGGCCGCGGCGACCGAGGAATCGACGCCGCCCGACATGGCGACGAGCACCTGCACGGCGGCCGCCGACCTAGAGCCCGCCGGCGCGGAGGCGCTCGACGGCAGGCGGCACCACGGCGAGGGCGTGGTCGACCTCGGCCTCGGTGGTGGACCATCCCAGGGAGAGGCGCAGCGAGCCCCCGCGCAGCTCGGGCGGCACGGCCATGGCCTCGAGCACGTGGGACGTCTCCATGGCGCCGCTGGAGCACGACGAGGCGGCAGAGGCGTAGACCTCCGACCGCTCGAGCAGGAACAGCAGGGCCTCGCTCTCGACGCCCTCGATGCAGACGTGGGCGGTGCCGGCCACCCGGCCGCCACGGTCGGGGCCACCGGGCCCGGCGACGGCACCGGTCTCGATGAGACCGGGCACGCTGGCGATCAGTCCGTCGAGCAGGCGGTCGCGCATCTTGGCGGTGCGCTCGACCTCGTCGTCGCGGCCCTCGACCGAGAGGCGGGCAGCCACCCCGGCGGCGACGATGCCGGGCACGTTCTGGGTGCCCGAGCGGTGACCCCGCTCCTGGCCCCCACCCATCTGGCGAGGGGTGAGGGCGACGCCGTCGCGGACGACGAGCACGCCGACGCCCTTGGGGCCGCCGAACTTGTGGGCGCTGAGGCTGACGAGGTCGGCGACCGACGTGAGCTCGGCCACGTCGGTCCAGCAGAAGGCCTGCACGGCGTCGGTGTGCAGCACGGCGTCGGGGGCCAGGCGGCGGACGAGCTCGGCCACCTCGGCGAGGGGCTGGACGGTGCCGACCTCGTTGTTGGCCGCCATGACCGAGACGAGCCTCACCCCGGCGCTCTCGCCCGCGGCGGCGCGAGCGGCCTCGGCCTCCAGCACGGTGGCGAGGTGATCGAGGTCGAGGCGACCGGCGGCGTCGACGGCGACGGTTCGCCCGCCGAGGGCCAGCACCGGGTCGAGCACGGCGTGGTGCTCGACGGCCGAGCACACGACGGTGCCGTGGGAGGCGGTGAGGCCGGGGGCCCCGGCCCGGCCGGCGCCGAACACGGCCAGGTTGTCGGACTCGGTGCCGCCGCTGGTGAACACGACCTCGCCCGGCTTGGCGCCGATGAGCTCGGCGATCACGTCACGGGCGTCGTCGATGGCCCGGCGGGCGTCGCGGGCCATGCGGTGGGCGCCCGAGGGGTTGGCGAAGCGCATGTCGAGGAACGGCAACATGGCGTCGATGGCCTCGGGGCGCATCGGCGTGGTGGCCGCATGGTCGAGGTAGGCGCTCACGGGCGCCAAGGCTAACGGCGAGGCCGGGACCTCGTGCCCAGAGGGGTACCACTCAGCGGGCGTGGCGGCGCTGGTAGGCGGTGGCCACGCAGGTGAGGAACATGTCGGGTGCCACCTGCACCGGCACCGGGATGCGCATCTGGCCGGCCACCGCGGTGGCGACCTCGGTGGTGACCTGCCAGCGCGCCGCCGGGGTCAGCTCGCCGAGGCGCAGCAGCACCGCCCGCACCACGCCGTACTGCTCGTCGGTGATCGGCGTGACGTCGAGGCTCTGCACGTAGGCCTCCCAGTTCCACGGCACCCCGAAGGCGACCGGAGGAGCGGCGCGGCGCCCCGCCCGCTGGCGCAGCACGAGCGTGCCGGCGACGAGGTCGCCGAGGCGCTGGTCGCGGCGGCTGGTGACGATCGAGATCACGGCGGGGATGCCGAGCAGGAGGTAGATCTCGACCAGCCCGATCATCGAGCGGATGGCGGCGTGGCGGAACCGCTCCGGGGCGCCCTCCCGGGTCACCACCCGCAGGCCCATCGCCGCCTTGCCGAGGGTGCGCCCGTTCCAGAAGGTCTCCATCACGGCCGGGTAGCCCACGAGGGCGAGGAAGAACGCGATCAGCGAGACGACGACGGCGAGCACGTCGCCACCGGCCACCCCGGAGACGAAGGAGACGGCGAGGAGCACGACCATGAGGCCGGTGAACTGGACGCCGAGGTCGAGCAGCTCGGCGATGGTGCGCGACGCGACCCCAGCGGTCTCGAACTCGAGGAGCACCGCCTCGGGGGTGACGATGCCCGTCGCCGGCGGGCCACCCGTCGTCGCCATGGGTGGCCTACGGTAGCGAGCGGCGTGGACATCGACCGGTACCTGCTGCAGAACCAGCCCGGCTGGGATCGACTGGCGGAGCTGAGCGGCCGCGCCCGCTGGCACCGGTCCGACCTGAGCGCCGCCGAGATCGACGAGCTGGTGGCCCTCTACCAGCGGACGTCGGCCCAGCTGTCGCACGTCCGCACCACGTACCGCGATCCCGAGCTCATCGCCCGGCTCACCCGACTCGTCGCCGACGCCTCGGCCGCCATCTACGGCCAGCGCTCGCGCCCGGGCCGGGCCCTCGGCCGCTTCTTCGCCGACACGTTCCCCGCCGCGGTCTGGCACCTGCGCCGCTTCGTCGCCGTCGCGGTGGTCGTCACCTTCCTGCCCACCATCGGGTTCGCCGTCTGGCTCACCCACGACCAGGACGCCCTCGACCGGTCGGGCAGCCCGTCGTACCGCAAGGAGTACGTCGAGGACCGCTTCGAGCAGTACTACTCCGACCAGCCGTCGGTGGTGTTCTTCACCCAGGTCACGACCAACAACATCCGGGTGTCGTTCATGGCCTTCGCCCTCGGGCTCTTCGGCGTGCTCCCGGGCGTGTACGTGCTCGCCTCCAACGGCGCCGCGCTCGGCCAGGCCGCGGCGTGGATGATCGCGGCCGGCGACGGCGCGCGCTTCTTCGGGCTGATCCTCCCCCACGGCCTGCTCGAGCTCACCTCGATCGTGATCGCCGGAGCGGCCGGCTTCGCCCTCGGCTGGGCCTGGATCGCGCCCGGCGATCGACGCCGGGCCGATGCGCTGGCCCAGGAGGGCCGCCGCGCCGCGGCCGTCGTGCTCGGGCTCATGGTCACGTTCCTCATGGCCGGCACGATCGAGGGCTTCCTCACCGGCAGCGGGCTCTCGGCCGTGCTGCGGGTCACCGTCGGCGCCTCGGTCTGGGTCGCCTTCGTGGGCTACATCGTGATCCGGGGCCGGGCCGCCGCCGCCCGGGGCCTCACCGGCTCCCTCGGCGAGGAGCCCGCCCGCCCACCGGAGGGCTACAGCGCCCCGGTGGCCTTGACGTCGAGGTAGATGTCGCAGAGCTTCCCGGCCAGCTCGCCGGGTGCGGCATCGACCACCGTCGCCCCCATCCCCCGCAGCCGGGCCGCCGACCGGGCCCGCTCGTCGAGGGCGTCGACCGCGGCGGCCGCCCGGTAGGCCTCCTCCGGGTCGGACGGCGACATCTGCGCCCACCGCACCACGTCGGGGTCGTGCACCGCGGCCACGATCACCCGGTGCCGGGAGGCGATGAGCGGCAGCGCGGGCAGCAACGACTCGATCATCGCCTGCTCGACGAGGTCGGTGATCAGGACCAGCAGCGACCGGCGCCGGAACCGGGCGAGGGTGTCGGCGAAGGCCCCGGCGTAGTCGGACTCGGCCAGCACCGGTTGCAGCTCGGGGAACACGTCGGACACCCGACCGACCTGACGGGCACCGGTGCCGGGCGGGACGACGGCCCGCACGGTGGCGTCGAACGCCACCAGCCCGGCGCGGTCGCCGAGGCGGGCGGCCACGGAGGTCAGGGCCATCGCCGCGTCCATGGCGTGCTCGACGCGGGGCACCCCGGCCACCTGGCCCGCCATCACCCGACCGTTGTCGAGCAGCGTCATCACGACCTGGTTCTGCTCGGCCCGGTACGTGCGCACGATGGGCCGGCCGGTGCGCGCCGTGGCGGCCCAGTCGATGCGGCGGGACTCGTCGTCGGGCGTGTAGTCGCGCAGCTGGTCGAAGTCGGTGCCCCCGCCCCGGCCCTGCGCGGTGCGGAGGCCGGCCTCCTGACGCCGGGCGCGGCGCACCCGCACCTCGGCCGCATCGCGCGACGGGAAGCGGGGGTACACGAAGATCCGGCCCGGAAGCTTCCGCGTGCGCTGGCGGGCCAGCAGCCCGAGTGGTCCCTCGGTGCGGACGACGACGTCGGTCGGCTCGAAGCGGCCCCGCCGCGAGGGCCGCAGCATGGCATCGACCTCGACGACCTCGCGCCGGGCGACGTGCACCCGGAACCGGCGACGGGTCGGGCGCAGCGAGGGGGCCAGCTGGTCGGCCACCGACACGTGCAGCGCGCGGCCGTCGGGGTGCTCGACCCGCCACGAGAGCGCCACCGCGCTGTCGAGCACGCCCGACAGCGGCATCACCCGCTCGACGCTGATGCGCCGAGGCGACGGCGCGGCGAGCAGATCGACCAGCGCGGCGACCAGGAGGACCAGCTCGACGAGCCAGAACGCCGTCCCGCGGCCCACCACGAGCAGCACCACGATCGACGCGGCGACGACCGCGGCGAGGCGACGGGTGGGGACGGGGAAGGTCACGGGTGGCGAGGCTCGGGGCTCAGCGGGGGACGGGGACGGTGGCGAGCACGCCGTCGAGCACGCCGTCGGGCGTGACGCCCTCCAGCTCGAGCTCGGGACGGACCATGAGGCGGTGCCGGAGGGTGGGCTTGGCGACGGCCTTCACCTCGTCGGGGGTGACGTAGTCACGGCCCGACAGCCACGCCCACGCCTTGGCTGCGTGCAGCAGCGCGGTGGCACCACGGGGCGACACCCCGAGCGACAGCGACGGCGACTCACGCGTGGCCCGCACGACCGCCACGATGTACTCGAGCACCGGCTGCTCGGCCCGCAGCGCGTCGATGGCCGCACGGGCGAGGGCCAGGTCGGCCGCGCTGGCCACCGGCCGCACCCCGGCGCCGACGATGTCGTGGGGGTCGAGGCCGCGGTCGTGGCGGGAGAGCACGTCGAGCTCCTCGGCCGCGCTCGGATAGCCCACGTCGAGCTTGAACAGGAAGCGGTCGAGCTGGGCCTCGGGCAGCGGGTACGTGCCCTCGTACTCCACCGGGTTCTGGGTGGCGATGACCAGGAACGGGTCGGGCAGCAGGTGGGTCGTGCCCTCGACCGAGACCTGGCGCTCCTCCATCGCCTCGAGCAGGGCCGCCTGGGTCTTGGGTGGCGTGCGGTTGACCTCGTCGGCCAGCAGCAGGTTGGTGAACACCGGCCCCTGGCGGAACATGAACGTGGCGTCGGCCTGGCGGTAGACGACCTGGCCGGTGAGGTCCGACGGCATGAGGTCGGGGGTGAACTGCACCCGGCGGGTCTCGAGGTCGAGGGCCGCGGCCACCGTCTTCACCAGCAGCGTCTTGGCCGTGCCGGGCACGCCCTCGAGCAGCACGTGGCCGCGCACGAGCAGGGCCACGACGATGCCGGAGACGGTGCCCTCCTGACCGACGATCACCTTGGCGACCTCGGCCCGGAGCCGGGTGATGGCGGCATGGGCGTCGGCCGCAGGTGGCGCGGGCGGGGCGGGTGGCACGGGCGGGGTCGGGCCGGCGCTGGACGGGTCGGTCACGATGGGCCTCCTGAGGGGGCGTCGGTCGGGGTCGAGGGTTTCGGCGGAGCCGTGGCCTGAGACGGGGACGATGCGGCGGGACTGGGGCCGAGGGCGCCGGCGACGAGGTCGTCGAGCTCACGGGCGAGCGCGGCGAGGGCGGCGTCGTCGGTGACCGGGGCGTCGAGCAGGGCGGCGTCGAGGCGCTCCCGGTCGAGGGGGGTGCGGTCGGCGACGGTGACCACCACGGCGTGGGGCTCGGCCCCGGCGGGGAGCCCGAAGGCCGAGGCGAGCCGACGACGGGCCGAGCGGCGCAAGGAGGCGGCGGCGCGGTCACGGGCACCGGCGTGCTCGAGCAGGCCTCCGACCGCCCGGGTCAGCTCCGAGCCGGCGATGACGACCGGCGGGTCCTCGGAGACGGGCTTGCCCAGGCGCCGGGCCCGGTAGAGGCAGTAGACGACGAAGGCGACGAGCAGCTGCAGCAGGGCGAGGGCGACTCCCGTCGGGAGGGTGAGGTCGCCCGAGTCCGACGGCTGGAGCCCGGATCCGTCGGCGCCCGCCACGAGGATGTCGAGCCGGGTGCCTGGCTCGGGCACGGCGAGGGCGGCCCACAGCCCGGCGTTGTCGGCCTGGTCGAGCAGCTGGTTGGTGAAGAACGTGCCGGTGCCCACCGAGATCAGCCGTCCGGACCCGACCGACTCCACCACCACGACGGCGCGGCCCCCGTCGGTGAAGCAGGAGGTCGTGCCCGGGGTCGGGTCGAACGTGGCGTAGGACCCGATGACGGCGAGCTGGCGCAGCTCGGTGAGCCCGGCGGGGACGACCGTGTCGCACCGGCCCCGCTCGATGGTGACCTGCTCGTCGATCGGGCCGTCGCTGCCGATCTCGGCCACCGGCGTCAGGCTCGAGTAGGGGTCGGTGACGACGAGGGTGTGCCCGGCCGAGACCCACGCCGTCACGTCGGAGACCTGGTCCTCGGCGATGAGGTCCTCGAACAGCACGGCGACCTGGGTGCCCGAGTCGGGCAGCTCGGAGGTGACCGACACGTCGGCACCCAGCCGGCGGGCCAGCTCGACCGCCGCCTTGGTGCCGGTGGCCGAGGTGGAGTTCGGGTCCATCGGGTCGCCGTCGGTGCGGCGGCTGGGGGCGACGAGCGCGAGCACCACGATGGCCGCAACCAGGGCGACGACGACGCCGATGGCCACGTAGGCCCGGCCCCGACCGCCGCTCCCGGCCGAGGTCGTCGGGGCGGCCACGGCCGTCATCGGGCCTGCTCCTCGACCTTGCGGGCCAGCTCGCGGAAGCGCTCGGCCTCCTCCGGACCGGTGGGCCGGTTGCCGTACCAGGCCCGGTCGAACAGCTCGGCCGCGTCGCCGAACTCGGGCGCCGCCTCGGGCACGGACTCACCGACCTCGCGGCGGTGCTCCCCCGTCGTGCGCGACGCCGCCGGGTCGACCACCTGCTGGCGGGTCAGTTCGGCGACGAGTGCCCGGTACCGGGCCCGCAGGCCGTCGCGCCAACGACCCTCGGCCTCGAGCTTCTCGGCTTCGGCCTGCCAGTCGAGTCGGGCCTCGCGTCGGTGGCGCCGCGGCTTCGGCTCGTCGTCCTCGTCGACCTTCACCCGCTTCGACCGCCGGATCGACCGAACGGCGAGCACCACCACGGTCACCGCCGCGGCCACGGCCAGCACGAGGATGATCCACCCGATGACCGAGCTGCCCCCGCCGCCGGAGCCGCTGAGGGTGCCGAAGATCCGGGAGATGAACTCGTCGATCTTCTCGAGGACCTTGTCCCACCAGGGCCGCGCCGGCTCCTGGTACTCCGGCGCGCTGAGGATCTGCTCGGCGACGCGGCGAGCCTCGTCGGCGTCAGCCGGCACGGGCGAAGGCCGCGGTCGCCCGCTGCCGGAGGTCGAGGCCCTCGGTGCGGACCCGGAGGTCGAGGTAGAGCAGCACGCTGCTGATGATCAGCGGGCCGGCGATGAGGGTGCCGGCCAGCCACGTGCTCACCGTGTTCACGGCCCACTGCCCGCCCCACGGCAGCAGGCCGGCCAGGAGCTGCGGGATGAGCGTGAGCACGGTCGAGAGCACGTAGGCCACCAGGCTCGACAGCAGCACCACGCCGAGTGCCACCCAGAACCGGCGGGTCACGAGCGAGAACGACCGGCCGATGGCGGCGATGGGACCGAGGCCTTCGGCGGCGATGGCGGGCGCCACCACCGCCGTGAACGTGAGCCAGACCCCGAGCGGGAGGACGCAGGCGACGTAGGCGATCATCGAGGCCCCGAAGAGCAACGGCCACGCACCCAGCACCGCACCGGACCGGCGGAGCGCGGCACGGGCCGCGTCGCCGGCGCCGAGGACCGAGCCCGAGGCGGCCGCGAGCACGACGTAGGTGAGGGCGACGCCGAGGTAGAGGACGCCGAGAGACCGGACCGCCGCCGCGACGACGGTGACGAACAGCGCGAGCACCGGGAAGCTGCTCGTGTCGTTGAACGTCGGCAGGGCGAACGTGCTCTGCACGTCGGTGTCGACGGCGGCCGACGCCAGACCCGCCAGGACGGCCGCCGGCACGAGGAACATGGCGCTCAGCCCGAGGATGGTGCCGGGCTGACGACGCAGCAGCTTCCACCCGCCGTCGAGCATGTCGGTGAGGGTCGCCGGAGCCAGCGGCTCAGTGTTCGCTGCCGGTTGGGCCACTCCCACCTCCGCGGGCCGGCCGCCGCCCGGCCGTCCTCGCCATTCTGCCCGGCCAGACTGTCGGAGTGCTGCACGACCCCTCGCGCTACGGCGAGGCCTTCGCCGATGTCTACGACGACTGGTACGCCGACGCCTTCGACACCGAGGGCGCGGTCGCCACGCTGACCGACCTCGCGGGACCCGGACCGGTGCTCGAGCTCGGGGTCGGCACGGGGCGCCTCGCCCTGCCGCTGGCCGCCGCGGGGCTCACCGTGGTCGGCCTCGACGCGTCGCCGGCGATGTTCGAGCAGCTGGCCGCCAAGCCGGGCGCCGCCGGTGTGCACATCGTGCTCGCCGACATGGCCGAGGTCGGTCCGGCCGTCACCGCCGCGGCCGCGGCCGCAGCCGCAGCCGGCGACGGGATTCCCTCAGCCGGCTATCGACTGGTCTTCTGCGCCTACAACACGTTCCTCAACCTCGACACCGAGGAGGCCCAGCGCCGGTGCCTCGCCGGCTGCGCCGACCTGCTCGCGCCCGACGGGGCGGTCGTGATCGAGGCCTACGTGCCGGCTCCGCCCGAAGGGGTGCCCCGCACGTCACTCGACGTCGCCAGGGTGACCACCGACGCCGTGGTCCTCACCGCCACCGAGCACGACCCCGTCGCCCAGGTCGTCACCGGCCAGCACATGGAGCTGCGCGACGGCACGGTGAGGCTGCGCCCGTGGCGGGTCCGCTACCTCACCCCCGAGCAGCTCGACGCCCTCGCCGCCGACGCCGGCCTGGTGCTCTCGGCCCGCTGGCAGGACTGGCGGGGCACCCCGTTCGACGACGACAGCGACACCCACGTGTCCGTCTACCGCCGGGGGTACCCGGGCTAGTTTGACGACGTGGAGCGCCTGCCGGTGGATCGAGCACCTCAAGCCACCCACCCGTGAGCCAGCTCCGCCTGAATCCGCTCACCGGCCGATGGGTCGCCATCGCCGCCGAGCGGGCGTCGCGTCCCGGCGACTTCGCCCCTCGGATCGACCCGCCCGCGCCCCACCTGCGGTGCCCGTTCTGCCCGGGGCACGAGGAGGAGACGCCGCCGGCGCTCGAGACCTACGGACGCCACGGCGAGTGGCTCGTGCGCGTGGTGCCGAACCTCTACCCGGCCTTCGAGGGCAAGGGCGACTTCGCCGTCGACGACCTCGGCCCGGTGTTCCACCAGGCGCCCGGCACCGGCATCCACGAGGTCCTCGTGTTCAGCCCCGACCACCGGGCCAGCTGGGCCGACCTCGACGACAAGCAGGTGGGCCTGGTGATCGCGGCCATCCGCGACCGCATGGAGGACCATGCCGAACAGGCCTCGGTCCGCTACACCCAGACCATCGTCAACCACGGCCGGGAGGCGGGGGCCTCGCTCGAGCACCCGCACGGTCAGCTGCTCGGCATCCCGTTCGTGCCGGAGGAGCTGCAGGCCGAGATCGAGGGCTTCGCCGACGGCGACGACCCGTGCGTGCTCTGCACCACCGTCGCCGAGGAGGAGGCCGCCGGGCACCGGGTGCTGCTCGCCGACGAGCGGGTCATGGTCGTGTGCCCGTTCTGGAGCGCGACCCCCTACGAGATGCTCGTCATCCCCCGCACCCATGAGGCCCACCTGGCCCACGCCGCACCGACCGACCTGGTGGCGGTGAGCCGGGCGGTGCGCGACTCGCTCGCCGCGCTCGCCCGGCTGGTGGGCGACGCCGCCTACAACCTCGTCTTCCACACCGC
This sequence comes from Acidimicrobiales bacterium, assembly GCA_965279255.1. Lineage (GTDB taxonomy): Bacteria > Actinomycetota > Acidimicrobiia > Acidimicrobiales > Acidimicrobilacustridaceae > CAMFLJ01. Next base: position 512,820 of record OZ257146.1, on the reverse strand, counting down.
CCCGCACCGCTCGACCGACCGCTTCCACTGGCACGTGCACGTGCTGCCCCGGCTCACGTCGGTGGCGGGGTTCGAGGCGGGCACCGGGGTGCTCATCAACATCGTGGCCCCCGAGCAGGCGGCCGACGACCTCCGCCGGGCCTGAACCGGCCGATCCCGACAGGCCCGCCCGGGTCGCCCAGGTCGCCGCTCAGGCGGGCGCGTCGGGGAGCGACCCCGGGGCGGGCCGCAACCGCTCGGCGACCTCGGCGTCGGCGTAGCCCGCCCACGCCACGGGTGTCGTGCAGTCGAGGGGCACGTCGAGCGGGCCCGGGGGCAGGGCCTCGACGATGGCCCCAGCGGCGCGGGTGACCACGAGCGACGCCATGTCGTAGGGGTGGGCGGCGAGGTGGCCCGGCACCAGCAACGGCCGAGGGTCGAACACGGCGGCGTCGTTGCCGGCGGCCAGGCCCACCAGGTAGCCGCCGGTGCACGGGGCCAGGTCGTCGTAGACCTCGAGGCCGGCGAGGTGGCGATCAGCCCACTCCCCGATCGGCGCGTGCGAGCCGGGGGCCAGGCGCACGACGGTGACGAACCGACGGGCCAGGTCACCACCGCGGGGCACGAGGTCGACCGGCATCGACGGCCGGCCGGCCCCGGTGAGGTCATCGTCGACGGCGTGCGCCGGGCCACCGACCGCGGCGTGGGCGACCAGCCCGACCGCGGCGCGGCGGGTGGGGATCTCGACGGCCGCCCCGACCTCGAGGTCCTCCAGGGTCTCGGCCTCACGACCGGCGCCGAGCAGCACCCACGCGCTGCGCTTGCCCGCGAGCAGGCCCCGGGTGCCGTCGACCGGGTCGACGATGTAGCGCCACGCGCCGCCGGGCTCGCCGACGACCAGCGGGTCGTCGTGCCCCTCGACGATCGCGGTGCCGGGCCAGCGGTCGCCGAGTGCCTCGAAGGCGGTGACGAGCGCCGTCTCGGCCCGGGCGTCGACCCCGAACACGTCGTCGCCGCCCTCGGTGCGCACCACGCGGTGGTCGTCGTGGTGGCCGTCATGGCCGACCCCTCCGACCTCGCCGGAGCGCACGGCGTCGCGCACCGCCCGGCCCACCTCGGCCAGCGCGGCGGCGAGGAGCTCGAGGTCGATCAGGTCGTCCGGCTGAGGGTCGGGCACATCCCCTCCCTAGCATGCCGACATGGCCGGCATCCGCGTGAGCACCGTGATCGACGCGACCCCGGCCGAGGTCTGGGAGGTCGTGCGCCACGTCGAGGACCACGTCGACTGGATGCACGACGCCGTCGCCATCCGCTTCACCTCGCCGACCACCTCGGGTGCGGGCACCACGTTCGACTGCGACACCAAGGTCGGGCCGTTCCGCCTCACCGACAAGATGGAGATCACCAGTTGGGTGCCCGACCAGGCCATGGGCGTGCGTCACGTGGGCATGGTCACCGGCAGTGGCGAGTTCACCCTCACCGACGAGCCCGGGGGCGGCACCCGCTTCACCTGGGAGGAGAAGCTGTTCTTCCCGTGGTGGATGGGCGGCCCGGTGGGGGCCACCGTGGGCGGCCAGGTGCTGAAGCTGATCTGGGCCCGCAACCTGAAGGGCCTGAAGGAGATCGTCGAGGGTCGCTGACCTGGGCGGCGCCCTCGGGTCAGAGGATCGGGTCGGCCCAGCTGTTGGCGGCCCAGATGCAGCCCACGACGAGCACAGCGGTGACGCCGAGGCACACCGCCGAGCCGAGCAGCGCCGAGGGCACCTTGGTGTCGAGCCAGATCACCAGCGCCCCGACCAGCAGGCCGGCCACCAGGCCGCCGACGTGGGCCCCGACCGAGATGTTGGGCACGGCGAAGGTGATCAACAGGTTCACCACGATGAGCGCGCCGATGTTGGCGAGCTGTACCCGGTGGGGCGCCAGCCGTTGGGCGGCGAGCGCCGCGCCCATGAGGCCGAAGATCGCCCCCGACGCCCCGACCGTGACCGACGTGGGCTGCACCAGCAGCACGCCGAACGACCCGGCGATGAGGCAGGCGAGGTAGAGGGTGAAGAAGCGCAGGCGACCGAGCAGCGGCTCGAGCTGGGTGCCGAGCAGGTACAGCAGCAGCATGTTCATGCCCAGGTGCAGCAGCCCGGCGTGCAGGAAGCCGCCGGTGACGATCCGGTAGACCTGCCCCTCGGCCACGCCGATCGACTCACGGACGAAGCCGAGGCTGGTCTGGGTGACGATGTCGCCGCGCCCGATGAGCACGCCGTCCTCCCACAGCTGGCCGCTTCCCTCCATGAACGACTTGCCCTGGATGCCGACGGCGACCATGGCCAGCACGTTCACGGCGATCAGCACCATGGTGACGATCGGGCGGCCGCTGGCCCGGATGTCGCGGAAGTTCATGACCGGCGAGGTCTTGGCCGCGCCCTTCACGCACTCGGGGCACTGGAAGCCCACCGACGCCGGCGTCATGCAGCTCGGGCAGATGGGCCGGTCACAGCGCTGGCACGTGACGCCGGCCCGACGGTCGGGGTGGCGGTAGCACGTCGTGATGGGCACGGACTCGGTCACGGCGAGACCCTACAGAGACACCGGCCCGTCGCCGCCGCGGCGCCCCCACCCACCCGTGGCTCGTTTCGGCACGCTGGAGCGTGCCCGATCGAGCCACCGAGGTGACTGGGCAGGACCCGGTGGTCCGCGGTCGGGGTCGCGTGGCTCGTTTCGGCACGCTGGAGCGTGCCCGATCGAGCCACCGAGGGTCAGTGGCCGGTGAAGGTGGCCTTGCCTGGGCCGTGCTCGAGGAACGAGGCCACGCCGATGGCCGCGTCGTCGGTGGTGAAGACCTCCTCGAACAGGTCCTGCTCGAGGGCGAGGCCCTCGGCGAGGGTGAGGTCGAGGCCGTCGTCGATGGCGCGCTTGGCCAGGGCCTGGGCGGCGACCGCGCCCTTGGCCAGCTCGGCCGCCCGGGCCCGGGCCCGGTCGAGCAGCTCGGCGGCGGGCACGACCTCGTCGACCAGGCCGATGGCGAGGGCCTCGTCGGCGCGCACGGCCCGCCCGCTCAGCACGAGGTCCTTGGCCCTGGCCGGGCCGACCAGGCGGGCGAGGCGCTGGGTGCCACCGCCACCAGGGATGATGCCGAGCAGGATCTCGGGCTGGCCGAAGCGGGCGTTGTCACCGGCGATGCGCAGGTCGCAGGCCAGGGCCAGCTCGCAGCCGCCGCCGAGGGCGGGCCCGGAGACGGCGGCGATGACCATCCGGGGGATGGCGGCCACGGCGTTCAGCGCGTCGAGGAACAGGGTGCCGATCTCCCGGCCCTTCTCGGGGCCGCCGAACTCGGAGATGTCGGCGCCGGCGGCGAAGATGCGCTCGCTGCCGGTCACGACGACGGCGCCCGGCGGGTTGGCGGTGAGGTCCTCCGCCGCCGCCCGCAGCTGCCGGAGCAGCTCGGACGACAGCGAGTTCACCTTGCCGTTCTGGAGCCGGACGACGGCGACGCCGTCGTCGCCGCGCTCGACTGCCACGAGGGGTTCGGTCATGGGCCGGACCCTACCGGCGGGCCCGGCCCCCGGTCAGGTGCCGGTCAGGCGGCGACGGGCGGGACCTCGGAGGTGCAGAACGCGCACCGGGTGGCGGCCTTCGGGATCGAGCTCAGGCAGTCCGGGCACGGGCGCTCGTCGCTCTCGTCCTCGTCGAGACCCTTGCGGCGGCGCTCCGACAGGTGGTTCAGCGGCTTCACCACGAAGAAGAAGATGACGAAGGCGATCGAGAGGAAGGCGATCACGGCATTGATGAAGTTGCCGTAGTTGAACTGGCTGTCGTTGATCTTGAAGTTCAGGGTCGAGAAGTCGTTCTTCCCGAACACAGCCGCCACGAGCGGCGTGATGAGGTCCTTCACGAACGAGTTCACGACCGCGGTGAACGCGGCACCGACGGCGACCGCCACGGCCAGCTCGACCACGTTGCCCCGGAGGATGAACTCCTTGAACTCGGTGACGACGCCCTTCTTCTCTTCGGCCATTCGCGAACTCTCCCGTGTCGGTGTGCGAGGCAGTCAGTCTGGTCGACCCGACGGGCCCGCGCCGGGGCCGGTGGTCGGGACGCCTCAGCGGATGAGGGCCTGGGCCTCGGTCACCGTCACGGGGATGGTCGTCGAGCGGGTCAGGGTGCCGAGGGCGCCCGCCCCACCGCTGCTGGCCGACCAGGTGACCTCGTAGGTCACCGTCGCGGTGACGGCGTAGGTGCCGCCGGGTCGGCCCGCCGACGTCCGGGTGAACACGTGGGTGCAGCGGCTGCGCTGACCGGCCGGCGGCCGGGTGGGGTCGTACGGCGTGCCGGCGTCGCAGGTCGTGGTGGTGCCGTCGCCGGTGTCCCACACGACGTCGACCGGCGTGGCGGTGACGGTCGCGGTGACCGCCCCGACCGCGGCGGTGGCCGACACCGGCACCCAGGGACCGTCGACCCACAGCCAGGTCGGCACCCCGACGAGCTGGGCGGTCGGCGGGTTGAGGGCGGGCTGCGGCAGCGGCAGGTCGAGCCGACGCCGGGCCTCGTCGAGGGCCCGCTCGGTGGCGGCGACGCCGCCGAAGGGGTCGGCCGGGTCGAAGATCCGCAGGTTGCTCGACACCATCCGCTCGGACTGGTCGAAGCAGGCGAGCACGTAGGGCTGGCCCGGCTCGGGGTCGACCGGCCCCTCGTCGTAGTGGACCTTCGCCAGGCCCAGGCCGAAGTCGCCCGGCCCGTAGTCGAAGGCGTAGTAGCCGCAGTGCCACCGGGCCCCGCCGCGCGGCGTGCCCTCCCACGAGGCGAGCGTGCCCGACTGCGACACCACAACCACCGCCTCCGGCGCCCCGTCACGGATCACACCACCAACCGAGCCGCCTCCTTCGGTTGCGGCACCAGCGAGTGGTACCGGTCCGACGATGCCGCACAGGAGGGCCGCCACCGATGCAATCAGGCGGCGCATCCTGCGACGCCCTCCCACTGATCGACTGTGGTCACGTCGCTAACCCTCCACTGCCCTCCCGACAAGGTCAGCACCGACTTGAATTGCCAGGTCACGACTGATCCGTCGAGCACGTTGCCGCTTGCGAGATCGACGAGCTGCGTGTCGTCGACTGAGCAATCCGAGACCTCGGCAGCCCAGCTGCCGATAGTCACAAGCTCCGGCGATCGGCGCCCAACCGATCCCAGCGGTCTGACCACGCCCTGTCCAACAGAGCGGTGGTTGGCGATCGACTCCCGCACCTTGGCCAGCGCGGCACCGGTGGCGTAGCGCTCGAGGTCCGGGTGGTCGGGGTTCGGGGGATCGTTGGCCGCCAGCCATGTGTCCCAGTAGCCCTGGTAGGCGGCGAGGACGGCCTCCTCGTCGGTGAGGGTGGTCGACGGGGAGGTGGGCTCGGAGGTCGGGCTCGGCTCGGTGGTGGTCGAGGGCGACGCCGCCTCGTCGCCTCCGCCTCCTCCGCAGCCCGCCGCTGCGAGGACCACCACGACCACCGCCGTGCCGAACACGTACCGACACCTCCGGCCCATCTCCGTCCCGCCTTCCGCCGTTGCCTCCGGGCTCCGCCGCCCGACTCGGGGCTCCGCCGCCCCGATGCCCAGCGAAGGTACCGACCCCACCCCGGCGTTGTCCGGTCACCCCCGCCGAAATGAGCCTCGCGACCCATGTGCCGGCTCATCATTTGCCGACTCACGACCGACGGGGACCCCGTTCTGGTGGAGGTCTACCCCCACATTCCGGGGGTGTGCTGTCGCGGGACATGGGTGACAGGTATGTCGCGAGACATCGGTGACAGTCAGGAATGTAGGCGGGGGCGGCGAGGGCCTCCTCGTTTGCGGTCGGAGGGTTGGTAGGAGCGGTCGGGGTCGAGGGTGAGGTGGCGTATGAGTGTCCCGTTGATGAAGACGTTGGCGCTTGTGCCGGCGATTTGGACCTGGGCGCGGTGGTGTTCCCACTCGACCCCGATGTGGATGCGGAGTCGGCTCACCTGGACGGTGCCGTCGGCGGCGACGGTGCCCTCGAGGAGGCGGGCGGGCCAGACGGGATGGGCGAGCGGCTCGGGCGCCGGGCCTGCGGCGGGGGTGGCGTGCCAGCGGGTGATCGGGGTGACTCGCCCGATGCCTTGGTGGGGGCGGTGGTGGTTGTAGAGCTCGCGGAACTTGTCGAGCTGGGCCTGTAGCTCGACGGCATCTCGAGCGAGGGGTTGTTGGCGGAGCCATTTCTTGAGGGTCTGTTGGAATCGTTCGATCTTGCCGGTGGTCTGCGGGTGATAGGGCCGCCCGCACACCGGTCGGATCCCGGCGTCTCGCAGCTGTCGTTCGAACTCGACTTCGAACCCGCGCAGCTTCCCGGAGAAGCACAAGCCGTTGTCCGACAACACCCCGGCTGGCAGACCCCACACCGCTGCGGCCTGACTGAACGTGGCCCACGCTTCGAGCGACGTTGCTTCGAGCACGGCCCGGGACGCGATCGCGACCCGGGAGTGGTCATCGATGATGTTGAAGACCTTGACCACGCCGGTCGCTGTGACCCAGTCAGTCGCGTCGATCTGCCAGCGCTCGTTCGGCGCAGCGGCTTCGAAACGACGCCACGACGACTTCGGGCGCTTCTTCGGCTGAGGCTGGATCAGCCCTCGACGGACCAGCACTCGATGAACGCCAGCGATCGACGGGACCGCATCGAGCTCTGAGCGGGCGAGATGCCATGAGATCGTGGTCGCCCCGTGATCGAGGCCCGCATCGATCAGCTCCTTGCGAAGCCTCACGATGCGGTCCTCGACCTCGACCGAGATCTGGGTCGGTGACGACAACGGGCGCCGAGAACGTTCCTCAAGCCCCGCCAGCCCCTCGGCGCGATATCGAGCCGCCCACTTGTAGAACGTCTTGCGCGACACCCCGTTCTCGGCGCACACCGCCGACACGTTCACCGGGTGGCCCTCAACAAGCGCCGTCACCGCCGCGAACACCTTCACCGACATCGGAGTCACCTTCCCGGCCATGACCCATCGTCACGGCCCAACAGGTGTCACCCATGTCTCGCGACATCAACTGTCACCGATGTCCTGAGAAGAGACACCCCCACATTCCGGGGGTGGACCTCCACCAGAACGAGAGCAACAACGGGTCAGGCTCGGCGGAACCGACGGCGGCGGCGCTCGCCGAGGGCGTCGGTGGCGGCCAGCGCCCATGCCACCAGCACGGGCTGGAAGACGAGGCGAACGGCGCGCTTGGTGTCGCTGTCGAGCCCGAAGGCGTCGCGGTGGCCGGCGTACTGGGCGATGTTGCCCGGGAACACGGCCACGAAGAAGGCGGCGGCCGCGGCGCCGACCAGCGCCCGCGCCGGCTGGCGCCACGTGGCGACGAGCGCGACCCCGAGGCCGATCTCGGCCACGCCGGATGCCAGCACCACGAGGTCGGCGTCGAGCGGGATCCACGACGGCACCTGGGCCTGGAACTCGCTGCGCTGGAAGGTGAGGTGCCCGGTGCCGGCGGTGGCGAGGAACGCGCCGAGGCCGATCTGCCCGGCGGCTCGGAGGGCGGGATGGCTGGCGATCTCGGTCACGGGCACGGGGTCTCCTCGGGGCGGCGCGTCGGTCCCCACCCGCAACCCCTTCCCGCCCTCGCCTGTTCCGCCCCGCCCACGACCAGACCCCTCGCCCTCAACCGTTCTGGCATGCGTTCTGCACCCCTAGCGGTGCAGAACGCATGCCAGAACGGGGAGACGAAGGGAGTGGGGGTGGCACCAGGCGGGAGGTGCCGCGCCTCAGTCGAGCAGGGTGGCGGCGGCCGACCAGGGGTCGAGGCGCCGGCCGAGCACGGCGGCGAGGGCGTCGTCGTAGGCCCGGCCCTCGGCCAGCTCGGTGGCCCGCTGCAGCAGGCGGGCCGTGAGGATCCGGCGCAGCTCGGCCTCGGTGCGGGCCCGGCGTCGCCGGTCGAGCTCACCGCTCGACGCGGCCCAGGCGGCGTGCTCCCGCATCGCCGCCCACACCTGGTCGACGCCGTCGCCGGTGGTCGCCACCGTGGCCACCACGGGCGGACGCCAGCCCTCGGCCGAGGCGCGCAGCGAGAGCATCCGCTCGAGGTCGGAGACCGTGTCGGCGAGCCCGGCCCGGTCGGCCTTGTTCACCACGAACACGTCGGCGATCTCCATGAGCCCGGCCTTGTTGGCCTGCACGGCGTCACCCCAACCCGGGTTCACCACCACCACGGTGGTGTCGGCCTCACCGGCGACCTCGACCTCGACCTGGCCGACGCCGACCGTCTCGAGCAGCACCCACGGGAGGCCCACCGCATCGAGCAGGCGCACGGCCTCGGGCACCGCCAGCGACAGGCCGCCGAGATGGCCCCGGGTGGCCATCGAGCGGATGAACACGTCGTCGTCGAGGGCGTGCTCCCCCATCCGCACCCGGTCACCGAGGATGGCGCCGCCGGTGAACGGCGACGACGGGTCGACCGCCAGCACCGACACGCTCTGCCCGTCGGCCCGCATGTCGCTCAGCAGGGCGGAGGTCAGCGTCGACTTGCCCGCACCGGGGGCGCCGGTGATGCCGACGGTGGTGGCTGTGCCCCCCAGTGGATATGACAGGCGTCCGACCTCACGGGCCTCGGGACCGCCGCGCTCGACCATCGACAGCAACCGGGCCAGCGCACCGCGGTCGCCGTCACGGGCGGCGGCGAACAGCGCTGCAGGGTCGTCGGGGCGCCGGGGCACGGCGACACGCTAGGGCAGCGCCACCGCGGGACGGTGCTGCGGCCGGTCTAGAGGGAGACGGGCGTCTCGCCGATCTCGGCCTTGGCCGCACCGGCGTCGATGACCTCGGTGACCCCGGGGACGCGGTCCTTGAGGATGCGCTCGAGGCCGGCCTTGAGGGTGACGGTCGAGGCGGGACACGACACGCAGGCGCCGATGAGCTCGACGGTGACCAGCCCCGTGGCCTCGTCGACGTCGTGGAGCACCACGTCGCCGTTGTCGGCCTGGATCGCCGGGCGGATGACCTCGATGACCTGTTCCACCTGCTCTCGCACGGACGACAGTGTACGGAGCCGACCCCGCTCCACCACACTTCGCCGACACTCCGCCGATCCGGGGTGGTCCGCGGCCCGTGGGAGACTCGGCCCCATGTCGCCCGCGACCGTCGTGCGCACCCGCCACGTCGTGGAGCCCGACGAGGTCGAGCGGTGGCTGCGCCCCCGCCACGACGTGGTGCGCGAGCTCCCCGGCACGAGCGACGACGACGGCACGACGACGGCGTTCGCCCTCGACACCGGGCCGGTGCACCTCTGGGAGCGCACGGTCACCCTGACCCCGGTGACTCCGGCGCCCCCGACGACGGGCGAGGCGTCGGCCGCGGCGGTCGAGGTCACCGAGGAGGTGCACTACCGGCTCGCCGTCCCCGTGTGGGGCGTGCTGTTCCGGTTCGCCCTCAACCGCCACCTCCGCCGGCCGCCCCGCGACCCCGATGCCGGTGCGCCCTGGTGGGCGCCGTCGGTCGTGGTCGACGCCCGGGCCGCGACCGTGCTCTCGCTGCTGTGCCTCATCGGCGCCGTGGCCGGCTACCTCGGCACCCTCATCACCCAGATGCTCACCTACGCGGCCGAGGACTTCGGGGCCGGCACCGGGGCCCAGGGCACCCTGCTGGCGTCGGTGCGGGTCGGGGTGCTCCTGTCGCTCGTGATCGTGTCGTTCGCCGACCGCCGGGGCCGCCGGTCGGTGCTGATCGCCTCGGTGATCGGCGCCTGCCTCTTCACCGGAGTGGCGGCCCTCGCCCCGGGGATGGTGTTCCTGGGCGTCGCCCAGACCTTCTCCCGGGCGTTGTCGACGGTCGTGGCCCTGCTCGTGGCGATCATGGCGGTCGAGGAGATGCCGGCCGGTGCCCGGGCCTTCTCGGTGTCGGTGCTCACCATGACCGCCGGGCTGGGGGCGGGGCTGTGCGTCGCCAACCTCGTGTACGTCGACATGGCGACGGGGGCCTGGCGCATCGCCTTCCTGGTGCCCCTGCTGGCGATCTACCCGTGCTGGCGCATCGGGCGCCGCCTCCCGGAGACGCACCGGTTCGCGGCCCGCAAGCTCCTCCTCTCCACCGAGGGGGTGGTGCGCGACGTGCCCGACATCGTCGACGCCACCTACGAGGAGATCGACGACGAGCCCGCCGCCCAGACGGCCACCGCCACCCGCCGGCGGCTCCTCCCCCGGCACTTCGACTGGCGGCGCTTCGTGCTGCTCGCCTGCTCGGGCTTCCTGTGGTCGTTGTTCCTGGCTCCCGCCGCCCAGTTCCTCAACGAGTTCCTCCGCACCGAGCGGGGGTTCTCCGGTGCCCTCATCGCCGTGTTCGTCCTGGTCACCAACACCCCGGCCGGCATCGGCATCGTGGCCGGCGGCAAGCTCGCCGACCGCCACGGCCGCCGGGTGATCGGGGCGATCGGGGTGATCGGCGGGGTCGGGTTCACCGTCGTGTCGTACCTGGCGTGGGGCTGGCCGCTGTGGATGGCCTCCCTGATGGCGTCGGTCATCGGCGCCCTCGCCGTGCCCGCCCTCGCCGTCTACGGACCCGAGCTGTTCCCGACCGGTCAGCGGGGGGCGGCCAACGGCGGGCTCCAGGTGGTGAGCGTGGCCGGCTCGAGCACCGGGCTGCTCCTGGCCGGGTGGATGGCCGACCGCCTGGGCGGCCTCGGGCCGGCGATGGCCGTGCTCGCCGTGGGGCCGCTCGTCCTGGTCGTGCTCGTGCTCACCCTCTTCCCGGAGACCGCCGGACGCGAGCTCGAGGACCTGAATCCGGAAGATCGCCCGCCCGCGCCCGAGGAGCCGGGGGGTGGCGGCACTACCATCCTCTGACCATGAGGAAGTGGTTGCTGGCGGCGCTCGCCGTTCTCGTCCTGTCGGTCGCCGCATGCGGCGGATCGAAGTCCGCGGTCACCGACGTGACCCTCCCGGCCGTCAAGGCCACCCTCCCCCCACCCACCACCCTCCCGTGCGGCGACGCCACGCTGCCCGCCGGCAACAGCCTCACGGCCACGGCCGTGAACCAGGGCGACCTGGCGATCTACGACGCACCCGACCCGGCGGCCGCGCCCTCCCGCACGATGGCCAACCCCCGCCTCATCAACAACGACCCCAACGCCGCCGTGCCGCTCCTGTTCCTGGTCAAGGACACGCCGGACACGAACTGCGACTACGTCGAGGTGTACCTGCCGGTGCGGCCCAACGGCTCGACCGGCTACGTGAAGCGGGCCGACGTGAAGCTCGACACCAACCCGTACCGCATCGAGGTCCGGCTGGGTGAGTTCAACCTCAAGGTCTTCAAGGACGACACGGCGATCATGGACACCGTCATCGCCGAGGCGTCAGAGAACACCCCGACGCCCGGCGGGCTCTACTACACGACCGAGTTGGTGAAGACCCCCAACCCGAGCGGCGTCTACGGCCCGTACGCCTACGGGCTCTCTGGGTTCTCCGAGGTGCTCCAGACCTTCAACGGCGGTCCCGGGCAGCTCGGCCTGCACGGCACCAACCAGCCCGAGAAGCTCGGGTCCAAGGTCAGCCACGGCTGCATCCGCATGAGCAACGAGGACATCACCACGCTGGCCGGCATGCTGCCGCTCGGCGTGCCCGTGCAGATCATCGCCTGACCTCGGCGGGCCCGCGTGGGCCCGCGGCCCCAGCCGGCGCGGTCAGCCCAGCGTCGTCAGCCAGTCCCCGATCGCCTCGGCGATGGCGTCGTCGGCGTTGCGGGGATCGTGCCCGCCCGGCAGCCACACGTGGGTGACGGGCCCGGGGATCGCCGCAGCGTGCGCTTCGAGCTCCTCCGGCGAGCCGAAGGGGTCCTTCATGCCGCTGACGAACAGGCAGGGCAGGTCGAGCGCGGCGAAGTGCTCGATGCGGAGCTTCTCGGGCTTGCCCGGCGGGTGGAGCGGGTAGCTGAGCAGCACGAGCCCGGCGGCGGGCAGGCCCTCGGCCACCGCCATGGAGCACATGCGGCCGCCGAACGAGCGCCCACCGAGCACGAGCGAGCCGGGGGCGACGCCGGCGGAGGCCACGAGCGCCGCCGCCTCCTCGTTCACGGCCGCGATGGCCACCGGGGCGCGGTCGGGGGCCTTCTTGCCCGCCTTGCGGTACGGGAAGTCCATGCGGCCGACCGGCAGGGGCGCGAGCGCCTCCTCGACGGCCACGAGGGTGTGGTGGTCACGGTCGGCGCCGGCTCCCGGCGCCAGCAGCAGGGCGCCGGCAGAGGTCATCGGCCGGTGAGGATACGCCTCGCCTCGGTGAGCTCCGCGATCCGTTTGGCGGCACCGTCGGCGGCGGCCCCGTGGTCGGGGTGGGCGTCACGCAGCATCTCGCGGTAGCGGCGCAGCACGTCCTTGGCCGGCGGCGTGGAGCCGGGGGCGGGTCGGGCGGCCTCGGTGCCGTCGAAGCCGAGCAGGTCGAGGGCCCATGCCGTGGGGTTCTCGAGGGCGGATCGGCCGAGCATGGCACCGGCCCGCATGCCGCTCAGGCTGGCGATCAGCTCCGCGCCGATCGGCCCCGACCAGTTGATCGCCCGCCGGATCGTCGCCATCACCGGGCGCCGGGTCATGGGGTCGAGCCGGCCGGCGGCGTAGACCGCGCCGAGCACGTGCTGGGCAGGCGCGCCGTGGGCGTCGAAGTCGAACGCCAGGCGCTCGCCCTCCCCCAGCAGCCGATGGCGTGCCGAGTTGAGCCCGATGGTGTCGACCTGGAGGCGGTAGCGGAGGCGGGGCTGGGGGACGCGCCGGCCGGCCTCGAGCTCGCGGGTGAGGTGCTGGAGGTCGGGGATCAGGTCGGGGTCGATGGCGCCCACGTGGGCGGCCACGATGCCTCCGAGGAGGATGCCGCCGAACCCGGGAGCGGGCTCGCAGGGCAGGTCGGCGTCGCCGAGGGCCACCCGCCGCGTGGGCGCGTGAGGGCGGGAGCAGAAGATCTGGAGCTCGGCCAAGACGACCACGAGTGGAGGGTACCGGCGGCCCGGCGCCGCCGATCAGTCGGGCGGGGACGATCAGCCACGACGATCGGCTGTGGGGGTCCGATCGGCTCTGCCGGAGGGTCCGAGCGAACTAACGTCGGGCCATGCCTGACGCTCCCCTCGATCGCAACCTCGCCCTCGACCTCGTCCGGGTCACCGAAGCCGCCGCCATGGCCGCCGCACGGTGGATGGGCCGGGGCGACAAGGAAGGCGCCGACGGCGCCGCCGTCGATGCCATGCGCCTGGCGCTCGGATCGGTGCAGATGGACGGCACGGTCATCATCGGCGAGGGCGAGAAGGACGAAGCCCCGATGCTCTACAACGGCGAGCGCATCGGCGACGGCAGCCCCCCGGCGGTCGACATCGCGGTCGACCCGGTCGACGGCACCACGCTCACGGCCAAGGGCCGGGGCAACGCGGTGGCGGTCATCGCCCTCTCCGAGCAGGGCACCATGTTCGACCCGGGCCCCTGCGTCTACATGGAGAAGATCGCCGTGGGCCCGTCGCTGGTCGGGGTCTGCAGCGTCGAGATGTCGGCCACCGAGAACATCCGGGCCGTCGCCGCCGCCAAGAAGAGCGACACCACCGACATCACCGTCGTGATCCTCGAGCGTGACCGCCACGACGACCTCATCGCCGAGGTGCGCGAGTCGGGGGCCCGCATCCGTCTCATCCCCGACGGCGACGTCGCCGGCGCCATCTCCACCGCCTGGCCCGACTCGGGTGCCGACATCCTCTTCGGCATCGGCGGCACCCCCGAGGGCGTCATCGCCGCCGCCGCACTCAAGTGCATGGGCGGCGAGCTGATGGGCCGCCTGTGGCCCCGCAACGACGAGGAGCGCGATGCCGCCCTCGCCGCCGGCTACGACCTCACCAAGGTGCTCAGCGCCGACGACCTGGTCGCCGGCGACAACTGCTTCTTCGCCGCCACCGGCATCACCGACGGCGAGCTGCTCAAGGGCGTGCACTTCGAGCCGCACCTGGTCACCACCCAGTCGCTCGTGATGCGCTCCAAGTCCGGCACGGTCCGCCTGGTGAACGCCCGTCACCGCCCGCAGCTCCTGCGCGACCGCGGCGTCATCTAGACCGACCGTCGGCTCGTTCCGGCACGACCTCGAGGGCGGGCTCCGGCCCGCCCTCGTCCGCGCCTGCTCGGGCCCTGTGGCTCAGTTCGTCACCCCAGAGGTGACGTGCTGAGCCAGAGGGTCAGAGGACGGAGGTGAGGATGCCGCCGGCGAGCACGGCCGGGGCGGAGACGATCAGCACCAGGCCCACGCATGCAGCGGCCAGCGAGGTCAGCAGGAACGGCACGCTCACCAGGGTGAGCACGGCGCCGTAGCCGGGGAGGTCGTCGTGGGCGGCCAGCAGCAGGCGCCCGGAGCGCCAGAGGTCGCCGGGCAGCGACGTGAGCCGCATCCGGCCCCGGCGCACCTGGGCATCGCGGACGAGGCGGGCGAGCTCACCACCGTGGTCACGGGCCACGTCGGGCACCGCCACCAGGCGGGCGGGGATCTGCACGACCTCGGCGAGGGCCCGGTGGAACAGCCACAGCACGGCGACGGGGCCGAACAGCGCCGCCGCCACGATGAGGTGGGCGAGCACGTCGTAGACGGACTGCGGCCAGTACCGCCACAGCAGGACCGAGACGATGGTGGCCGAGGCGGCGCCGACGAGGGCCACGTAGAACCCGACGAAGCGGGAGATCCGCAACGAGAGCGGCACCAGCCGGCCGAGCACGTCGATGCCCTGGTCGAGACGCCGCCGGGCGACGGCCGCGGTGCGAGCCGCCCGGTCGGTCCGACTCGGCGAGCGGTCGGGACGGCGGGCGTCGGGCACTCCGGACGCGCGTGCGGGAACTCCCATCGAGCTCGAACGTACCCGGGCGGGCGGGAAACCAGACGGCGCGCTCGGCCGCCGGGCCTCAGGCGTCGACGATGCCGAGGTCCTTGTTGGCGCGTCGGGTGACGCGAGCGAGCTGCTCGGCCGACGCCATCGCCCGGTGCAGGTCGTCGTCGACCGCCAGCTTCTCGATCTCGATCGCCCGCACGACGCCGTCGGGCTGGACCACCTCGGCGTGGCTGTGGGCCACCGCGGCCTGGGCCCGGGCCCAGTGCGACTTGTAGGTGCCGATGTCGAAGTTGCCGTCGGCCACGCGGTTGGCGGCGAGGATCTCCGGCGTGGGCACCTTGAGGTCACGCACGAGGCCGACCCAGCTGAGGGCCTTGAGGACGTAGTAGGTGACGTCGATCTCCCACCAGAAGAAGCCGTTGCGAGCCGACGCCTGGTAGTAGTGGTGGTTGTTGTGCCACCCCTCGCCGAGGGTCGTGATGGCGATCAGCAGCGAGTTCCGGCTCGTGTCGTCGGTGACGTAGCGACGGCGACCCATGACGTGGGCGAGCGAGTTCACCAGGAACGTGTTGTGCCAGAGCACGACCGTGCCGAGGAAGAAGCCGAAGAACAGGCCCGACCAGCCGGCGAAGGCGAAGCAGGCGATGGCGGCGATCCACGGGAACAGGCCGTTCCACTTGTCGACCCACCGCAGCTCGGGGAACTTGGCGAAGTCGCGGATGCGCTCGATCGGGATCTCGTCGTACTTGTCGCAGAGGATCCAGCCGACGTGGCTCCACCAGAAGCCCCGCAACGGCGAGTGGATGTCGAGCTCGGTGTCGCTGTAGCGGTGGTGCTCGCGGTGGTTGCCGGCCCACCACAGCGGGCCCTTCTGGGCGCAGCTGGCGCCGCCGACGGCGAGGAAGAGCTGGAAGGCCCGGTTGGTCTTGTACGCCCGGTGGGCGAAGTACCGGTGGTAGCCGGCGGTGATGAACCACTCCCGGCCCCAGACCATGACGACGAAGGCGATCATGGCCTTGGTGGTCACCCCGAACACGAGAGGGCCGACGACCGCCGCCAGGTGCACCAGCAGGAACGGGATGGACGCCTTGCGGTTGACCTTCTCGTCGGGGCCCCGGTCGTAGGGAGACGTGACCTTGGGGAGGGCGAGGGTGGAGACCGAGCCGTCGACCTCGAGGTCGGACGGCGCCGCGAGCTGGGGGGCGTAGGGCACTGAGCAGTCCTGGCGGGGGGGAAGGGAGGGTCACCCGGAGGCGGTTCGATGACCCGTCGAACGGTAGCCTACCGACCAGTCGGTAGGGCATCGGGCCGACCACTTTCGCGAATGTTCAGCACCCCGAGCGACGGATTGCCCGGGCCATGGTGTTGCATGGGCGCATGGCCGTCACCACCATCGCCCGACCGACCGGTTCGCGCGGCCTGGCCCGGCTGGCGGGGGTCGCCTCCGCCGGGGTCGCCCTCGGGGTCGGCGAGCTGCTCTCGGCCACGGGCAACCCCGGCCAGTCCCTCGTGGGGTCGGTCGGCGGCGAGGTCATCGACCAGGCGCCCGGCAGCCTCGTGCGCACCGGCATCGACTCCCTCGGCACCGCCGACAAGCCGGTGCTGGTCGCCACCATCGTCGTGGTGTGCCTCGCCCTCGGGGCCGTGGTCGGACCGGCGGCGCGGCGCCGTCCGTGGGTCGGCCCCGTGGCCTTCGGTGCCGTCGCCCTGATCGGCATGGTCGCCGGCCTGCGCGACCCGCTCGCCGACGACGCCGTCACCGTGCTCGCCGCGCTGAGCGCGGCCGTCGCCGGCAGCGTGACCCTGTCGCTCCTCCTCCGGCGCCTCCCCGACGACGCCGCGCTGCCGGCAGCGGCGGCCGCGACCGCGGGTGGCGCCGCACCGATCCCTCAGCCCGGTCGCGGCGTGGCCGACCGCCGGGCCTTCCTCACCTGGACCGGCACCGCCGGGGCGGTCGGCGTGGTGGCTGCCGTCGGCGGCCGGGCCCTCGCCGGGCGCTCGCGGCCCGGCACGACGTCGGTCGACGTCGTGCTCCCCCAGCCCACCGCCGCGCTCCAGGGGGTGGCCGGCACCCCGACGACCACCATCCCGCAGGGCCTCACCGTCGAGGGGCTCTCGCCGCTCATCACCCCGAACGCCGACTTCTACCGGATCGACACCGCGCTCACCCTCCCCCGCCCCGACCTCGACGGCTGGCGGCTGCGCATCGACGGCGCGGTCGACTCCCCCTTCGCCCTGTCGTTCGACGAGTTGCTGGCGATGCCCCAGGTCGAGGCCCCGATCACCATCTCCTGTGTCTCCAACAAGGTGGGCGGCGACCTCGTCGGCAACGCGGTGTGGCAGGGCGTGCCCCTCGCCGACCTGCTCGAGCGGGCCGGCGTGCGCAGCGGGCCCGACGCCGAGCAGATCGTGGGCCGATCGCTCGACGGCTTCACCGCCGGTTTCCCGACCTCGGCCGCGCTCGACGGCCGCACCGCCCTGGTCGCCGTCGGCATGAACGGCGAGCCGCTCCCCCGCGAGCACGGCTTCCCCGCTCGGCTGATCATCGAGGGCCTCTACGGCTACGTCTCGGCCACCAAGTGGCTGTCGAGCATCGAGCTGCGGGGCTGGGACTACGACGGCTACTGGATCCCGCTCGGATGGTCGAAGGAAGGCCCGATCAAGACCCAGTCGCGCATCGACGTCCCCCGCTCCGGCACGAGCGTGGCGGCCGGGCCCGTGGCGGTCGCCGGCGTGGCATGGGCACCGGGTCGCGGCATCCGCGCCGTCGAGGTGCAGGTCGACGACGGCGACTGGCAGCAGGCCGAGCTGGGCCCAGAGATCTCCGAGGGCACGTGGCGTCAGTGGCAGTGGACGTGGGACGCCGCGCCTGGCGGCCACACGCTTCGCGTCCGGGCCACCGACGGCACCGGCGAGGTGCAGACCTCCGACGTGGCGCCACCCGAGCCCGACGGGGCCACCGGCTGGCACAGCCGCAAGGTCACGGTGAAGGGCTGACCCCTGCGGCGGCGGCCCGGGTGAGCCGGTCGCGCACCGCCACCCCGACGCCGCGAGCGGGCGGGGGCACGCACACCAGCCACGAGAAGCGCAGCCGATCGGCCTGGCGCAGCCGGCCGTAGAGCAGCCGGGCGTACTCCTCGGGCCCACCGGCGGGCTCGAGCTCGATGACCCCGTCGGCCAGGCCGTCGGTGACGGTCGGGGCGAGCACGCCGACGCGGCCCTCGCCGCGGGCGAGCAGCTCGGCCGAGACCCCGGCCACCGATCCGGCCTCGGCCAGCACCACCCGGGCCGTGGGCGCGTAGTGGGCGGCCAGCATGCCGGGGGCTCGGGCCGAGCGCTCCGGGGCGGCGCCCTGGTGCACGGCCGGCTCACGGCCCAGCACCTCGGCGAGGCGATCGAGCCCGACGCCACCCGGGCGCAGCACCACGGGGGCCTCGCCGGTGAGGTCGACGATGGTGGACTCCACCCCCACCAGGCACGGACCGCCGTCGAGCACGAGGTCGACCGAGTCGCCGAGGTCGGCCACCACGTCGGCGGCGGTGGTCGGGCTCACCCGACCGAAGCGGTTCGCCGACGGCGCGGCCACGCCGTCTCCGACGGCCTGCAGCAGGCGCAGGGCGAGCGGGTGGTCGGGCACCCGCAGCCCGACCGTGTCGCGGCCACCGGTGACGGCGTCGGGCGCCTTGGGGCTGCGCCACAGGAGCATGGTGAGCGGGCCCGGCCAGAAGGCGTCGGCCAGCAGGTGGGCCTCGGGCGGCACGACGTCGGCCCACGCCTCGACGAGGCCGGCCTCGCCCAGGTGCACGATCAGCGGGTGGTCCGACGGGCGGCCTTTGGCGGCGAAGATCCGGGCGACGGCGGCCGGGTCGGTGGCATCGGCCCCGAGCCCGTAGACGGTCTCGGTCGGGAAGGCGACCAGGCCCCCCGCCCGGATCAGCTCGGCCGCCCGAGCCACCCCCGCCTCACCCTCGACGACCTCGGGTCGGCCCGGCACGGCCGCAGGTCGGTCGGGGTCGATGGTCACGCCGGGAGCCTAGGGCGCCGACACCCCCGTGCGACCGGGGTAGAGAGGGGGCCGTGTCCGCCGCCGTCGACCAGCTCCAGCTCCTGGCTCCGGCACTGGCGTTCCTGCTCGCCGCGGTGCCCCTGGCCCACCTGCTCGGCGAGCTGGGGTTCTTCGACGCCGTCGCCCGCCGGGTCTCGCACCGGGTCGACGGGGTGTGGCCGTGGTGGCTCCTGGCCGCGGCCACGACCGCGGTGCTGAACCTCGACACCACGGTGGTGCTGCTGACCCCGCTCTACCTCCAGGTCGCCCGGCGGAGGGGTGAGGACCCGATGGTGCTCGCCGTCGTCCCCTTCCTGCTGGCCAACCTGGCGTCGTCGGTGCTGCCGGTGTCGAACCTCACCACGCTGATCGCCACCGGCCGCTTCGACATCGGCACCGCCGAGCTGCTGCGCAGCCTCGGCCCCGCCACGGTCGCCATGCTGGCCGTGGGCTTCGCCACCCACCGCCACTGGGCCGCCGCCCGCACCAGGGCGGCGCTCCCGGTCGGAGGCCAGACGGGCGGATGGCCGACGGGCACCGAGGTCGGCGTCGACGGCAACGGGGAGCCCGACGACCGACGGGCGCTGCTCGTGGGTGGCGCAGTGGTCACCGGCCTGCTCGTGGCGTTCGTGCTCGGGCCCGCCATCGGCCTCCCCGCGTGGCAGGCGGCCGTCGCCGCCGACCTGGTGCTCGTGCTGGTGCTTCGGTCCGCGCCCTGGCGCTCGATCCCCCTCGCCACGGCGGCGGCGGTGGCCGTGCTGGGTGTCGTTGTGGCGCTCGTGATCCCCGGTGATCGGCTCGGTGCGATCGTGAACCACTCCGGGGCGATGGGCGCCGTCATGGGCTCGCTCACCGCTGCGGCCCTCGCTGCGACCGTCGACAACCTGCCGGCGCTGCTGGCCCTGCTCCAGGGCGTCGACCGGCCGGCGCTCATGCCCGTGCTCCTCGGCGTGAACGCGGGCGCCGTGCTGACCCCGATCGGTTCGCTGGCGAACCTCCTGTGGCTGCGCACGGTGCGCGCTCGAGGGCTGCACGTCCGGTGGCGCGAGGCGCTGTCGATCGGAGTGCGGGTGGGCGGCCCGGCGTTCCTGGCCGGGGTGGCCGTGCTGGCCGTGCAACGAGGGCTGGGAGGCTGACGACGACAGCCAGGCCGGCCAGGCCCGACGAAGGCCGATCGGCCGTCTGGCCTACAGCTTGGCGATGACCTCGGCGCCGAACCAGCGGACCTTGTCGATCCACTCGGCTCGGGTGGCACCCGGCAGGTTGATGGTGAGGGCGTCGACGCCGACGGCGGCGTGCTCGTTGATCTCGTCGACGAACTGGTCGACGCCGAGGATCTCCCCACCGAAGGCGGCGGCTCCGATCGGCGTGAAGATCACCTCGGGCGGCACCTCGCGCCCGGCCTTCTCGGAGGCCGCCCGCAGGTCGCCGATGCGCCGGACGAGGTCATCGAGGCTCTCGATCGGCGGGGTGCGCAGCATCTTGCTGGCGCGGGCCGGGCTCGGCATGGGGTTCCAGCCGTCGGCGTGCTCGACCGCGCGGCGCAGGGCACGGTTGGAGTTCCCGCCGATCCAGATCGGCGGGTTGGGCCGCTGCACCGGCAGCGGGAGAGAGACGGTCTCGGTGGCGGTGAAGTGCAGGCCCTCCATCGTCACGGGCTCACCGCTCCAGATCGCCTTCATGGCCACGATGGCCTCGTCGGTGATGTCGTTGCGGTGGTCGAAGTCCGCGCCCAGCGCCGCGAACTCGGGGGCCAGGTAGCCGGCACCGGTGCCGACGATGACCCGGCCCCCGCTCACGACGTCGAGGGTGGCGATGGCCTTGGCCGAGATGAACGGGTTGCGGTAGGCGAGGATCACCAGGTTCGTGTGCAGCCGCAGCCGGGTGGTCGCCGTGGCCGCCACGGTGAGGGCGACGAACGGGTCGAGGGCGTGATGGCCGCCCCTGCTCATGAAGGTGACGTCGGGAGCCGGGTGGTCGGTGATGAACACGGCGTCGAGGCCGGCGTCCTCGGAGGCCCGCGCCATCTCGGTGATGGCCTCGGCGGTGCACCACTCGTCGGGATGCTCGACGTGGCTGGTCGGAAGTCCGAGTGACAGCTTGATGGCAGGGCCCCCTGGCTCGGCGGGCCCGACGGGCCACGCATCGATCGAGCTCCGAAGCTACCGGCCACCCGCGACGGCGACGAAGTCCCGGGCCGACCTCAGCCGATGAAGCGCCCGACCGAGAACCGGCCGATGAGGGCGTAGGCCGTGAACACGCACGCCACCGCCAGAGCGACCGTGGCCACCAGGCGCCACCACTTCGGCAGGCGGTAGAGCAGTGACGCGTAGGCGGGGAAGATCACCCAGTCGGCGAGCACGAACCGGTTGAAGCTGGCCAGCACGCTCGAGCACAGGGCCAGGGCGATCATCGCCACCCCGAGCATCCAGGCCTCCATCGGGAAGCGCGGCCGCCTCGACACCACCAGGTAGACGATGCCGATCAGCACGATGCCCACGGCCCACAGGTCGAGGTTGCGGGCCACCAGGGCGGGCACCATCACCGTGCCGTACCGGGGCGTGAGGTTGTCGATGCCCTGCACCACCGAGGCCCACGGCCACGAGACCTCGCGACCCCAGTCCTTCTGCACGCCCATGAAGGCGAAGGCGTTGCCGACCTGCACGTGCATGGTGAACAGCACCGCCCCGAGGCCGGCCAGCCCCGAGAGGGCGTAGGTCACCGACCACCGGTCGACGCGGCGTTGGCGGATGATGCGGGCCAGCACGATGACCGCCGGCACCACGATGCCCACCGATCGGGTCGTGGCGATGCCGGCGAAGCAGAGGGCGGCGACCCAGCGCTTGCCCCGCCGATCGGCCCACACCGCCCCGGCGCCGAGCGCGATGAACAGGGCTTCGGAGTAGAAGGCCCACAGGAACAGCGACGACGGGAAGAGCGCGAACAGCAGCACCGCCAGGCGGGCGGTGCGCTCGTCGGTCCAGGCCTTGGTGACACCCCAGATCGCGATGAACGCGGCGACCCCGGTGGCCGTGGCGGTGACGTGCACGGTCACCGCGTCGGAGCCGGTGAGCCACCGCACGGGCGTCGCCAGCCAGGCCAGGCCCGGGAAGAAGGCGTGCGACGGCATCGACGGGCGGGGGTGCCAGTAGCCGTGGTGGAGGATGCGCAGGTAGTGGGCGCCGTCGTAGGTGTAGGCCGACTCGACGAGGCGACCGCCGAGCCACCAGGTCACCGCGCCCTGGGCCACCCGCCAGACCGCGAACACCACCACCGGGTACCAGGCGCCGGGCAGGGCCCACCACGGCCGGGGCGAACGGGTCGAGGGGCCCGAGTCGCTCTCGGGCTCCGCGGGCTCGGTGGGCTCGGCCGGTGTGGCCTCGACGACGGACACGCGTCAGCGGGGGGTGCGTTCCATGGCGGCCGTCACGCTACCGCCCGCCACTAGCGTTGTTCGGGTGCCCCCCACCGTCCTCCTGGCCGCCTCGACGCCCTGGCCCGCCATCCTCGTCGGGGTGGCCGTGGTCGTGGCCGTCTGCCTCTGGCTGCTGTTCCGGCCCGGCTCGATGGCGCACCGCGCCCGGGCCGACCACCCCGACGACGAGGCCCCCGGCACCGACGGCACTGTCGGCGCGGACCCCGGAACCGACACCGACACCGACGGCATCGGTCAGTCACCCACCGGCGGCCGCTGACCGGTCACGGTCGTGAACACGATGCGGGCCATGCTCTGGCGCAGCCCGTCGCGGCTGGCACCCCACTGCTCGAGCCCGGCCCGGTGGGCGGCGACGTGGGCGAGCATCGACACCAGCACGCCGGCCTCGGCATGGGCGTCGGGCGCCGGCTCGCCCCGATCGCGGAGCACGGCCACCAGCGCCTCGCTCGGTGCCCCGAGCATGCGGGTGCGCACCGCCCGGAACCGCTGGTCGCCCTCGTCGGTGGCGAGGTCGATCACGCGCAGCACCGAGCGGTAGCGCTCCCAGGTGCGCACGAAGCCGTCGGCGAGCGCCAACGAGGTGGCCCATCCCTCGTCGCCCCCCCACGCCCGGCCGACCACCAGCTCGGCCAGCGCGCCACCGGCCTCGATCTCGACCTCCTCGGCGAGGGCCAGCACGGCCTCCTCGACGTCGGAGAAGTACTGGTAGAAGGTCGCCGGCGACGTGCCCGCGACCCTGGCGATGTCGACGACCTTGAGGTCGCGGTAGGTGTTGCTCTCCAGCAACCCGGCCGCGGCATCGAGCAGCCGCTGGCGGGTCGCGCGGCCCCGTCGGCCGGGGGGCCGGGAGGGGAGGTCGCGGCGGGCGGCCTCGGGGGGAAGGACGGCATCGGCCACGAGCCGAGGTTAGTGGTGCACCCGCCGACGGCCCGCCCCGACGAACCCGGAGCGGTGTGGCCTCAGCCCCAGGCGCCCAGCACGTCGTCGGTGGTGACGACCGACGAGATGATGGCGTAGGTGTTGTCGAGCATCATCTCGGAGTAGTCGACGGGGATGCCGGCCACCGCGTCACGGGGCACGACGACCTGGTAGCCCCGGTTCACCAGGCCGAGGGTGAGCCCGACCAGGGCGACGTTGGTCGAGACGCCGGCGACCACGACCGTGCGGGCGCCGCAGTTGCGCAGCAGGGAGTCGAGGTCGGTGCCCTGGAGCGGGTCGGCCCCGTGGTAGCGGCCGCTGATGAGGTCGTCGGGCGAGAGGCCGATCTCGGGCAGCGGGAGGGCGGCGTCGCTGCCGGGCTCCATGGCGGGGGCGACCTTGTTGGCCATGGCGAAGATCCGTCCGTTGGTGTTGCCGCCGCGGCCGTCGGCCCGGCGCCAGAACACGCAGTGGATGACCTGCACGCCCGCGGTGCGGGCTCCGTGGACCAGCCTGGCCATCGCCGGGATCCGCGGGCGGGCCGCCTCCGCCAGCTCGGGGAGGTAGCTCGCCTCGCCCATGACCCCGTTCTGGCACTCGGAGGTGACGACCACGGTGGTGCGGGGGTCGAGCAGGGATCGGAGGTCGAACGCCATCGGGGCTCCTTCGCCGGGCAGCGGGTCGACCCGGAGTCGACAGGGTTCTACCCCAGCGCGATCGGCCCCGCACGGGTGCCGCCCGACCACGAGCGGTTACCGCAGGGTAGGAAAAAGGCGATAGACAGTTCGATGTCTGTGACCGGCAGGGGTGTGCTTCGCCGGTCTGTACAGCCCCGCACACGAGGAGCCCGCAATGCCCGAAGCCGTCATCGTCTCGACCGCCCGTAGCGCCATCGGACGGGCCCACAAGGGCTCGCTCACCAAGGTGCGGCCCGACGACCTGGCCGCCACGATCATCAAGGCCGCCCTCGACAAGGTCCCCGAGCTCGACCGCACCACCGTCGAGGACGTCATCCTCGGCACCGCCCAGCCGGCGGGCATGCAGGGCTACAACATCGCCCGCATCGTCGGCGACCTCGCCGGCATGGGCCACGTCCCCGGCGTCACCGTGAACCGCTACTGCTCGTCGTCGCTGCAGTCGATCCGCATGGCCGCCCACGCCATCAAGGCGGGCGAGGGCGATGTGTTCGTCGCCGCCGGCGTCGAGACCGTCAGCCAGTTCGGCTCGGGCATGTCCGACGGCCTGCCCGGCACCCACAACGAGCGCATGGCCGCCGCCGAGGCCCGCACCGCCGAGCGCGCCCAGGGCGGCGCCCCGACCTGGACCCCCTTCGACGGCGGCGTGGCCGACTACTACCTCGGCATGGGCCAGACCGCCGAGAACGTGGCCCAGTACGCCAACGTCTCCCGCGAGGACCAGGACGAGTTCGCCGCCCAGTCCCAGCAGCGGGCCACCGCCGCCCAGGAGCGGGGCTTCTTCGAGCGGGAGATCATCCCGATCGAGACCGTCGACGCCGATGGCAACCCCGTCACCGTCACCCGCGACGACGGCATCCGCGCCGGCACCACCAAGGAGAAGCTGGCCGAGCTGAAGCCGGTGTTCCGCCCCGACGGCACCGTCACCGCCGGCAACGCCTGCCCGCTCAACGACGGCGCCGCCGCCGTCATCGTCATGAGCGACACCCGCGCCGCCGAGCTCGGGCTCACCCCCCTCGCCCGGGTCATCTCCTCCGGCGTGAGCGCCCTCGATCCCGAGATCATGGGCCTCGGCCCGGTCGAGGCCATCCGCCAGGCGCTGCGCCGGGCCGGCATGACCATCGACGACATCGACCTGGTCGAGATCAACGAGGCGTTCGCCGCCCAGGTGGTGCCCTCGGCCCGCGAGCTCGGCATCAGCTACGACAAGCTGAACGTGAACGGCGGGGCCATCGCCCTCGGCCACCCGTTCGGCATGACCGGCGCCCGCATCATGACCACGCTGCTCAACGGCCTCGAGGACACCGGCGGCACCATCGGCCTCGAGTCGATGTGCATCGGTGGCGGCCAGGGCATGGCGATGATCGTCGAGCGCCTCTCCTAGCGAGACCGACCGCCGGCACCTGCCGGACAGAACGCGATGAGGGCCCCTCCGCAGGGAGGGGCCCTCTCGCGTCCGGGAAGGGGCGGCAGGCCGTCACGGCCTCACTTCTGGGTGGCGGCCGCCCGTCCGCCGGCGATGCGGTTCCAGGACTCGAGGTCGCGCTCGTCGGCCGCCCGGCCCACGCGGGTCACGGTGTCGACGTCGGGCGACTCGGCCCGCAGGGCCCCGGCGGTGCACTGCTCCTTCGGCCGGCTCGCGAACGGGTCGAACTGGAACAGCCGCATGGCGTTGGTGTGGGTGATCTTGGCGATCTGCTCGTCGGTGAGCCCGACCAGCACCTCGTTCGCCAGGTCCTCGGGGGCGTTGGGCCAGTTGGAGTCGGAGTGCGGGTAGTCGGACTCCCAACAGACCATGTCCTCGTTGAGCTCGTCGAGGAGCTTCACGCCGATGGGATCGCTGATGAAGCAGCAGACCATGTGGCGCTTGAACACGTCGGAGGGGCCGCCGCCGTTCGGGAACTGGTGCTTGGTCCAGCCCGAGTGGCGGTCGTGGACGTGCTCGGCCCGCCAGAGGAAGTAGGGGATCCAGCCGACGTCGCCCTCGGTGATCGAGATCTTGAGGTCGGGGAAGCGGTTCCAGAAGTCGGCCCAGATCATCTCGCCGAGGGTCCAGACGGACATGGTCGAGGACATGGTCATGCGGGCGCTGGCCGGGGCGTCGGCCGAGAGCATCGCCGAGCGCGACGACGAGCCGAGATGGCAGCACAGCACGGTGCCCACGTCGACCGCCGCTGCGAAGAGCGGGTCCCAGTAGTCGGTGTGGATCGACGGGAGCCCGAGCGCCTCGGGGTTCTCCGAGTAGGTCACCGCGTGGCAGCCCTTCTCGGCCAGGCGGCGCACCTCCTTGGCCGCCTCCTCCACGTCGAACAGCGGCAGGATGCCGCATGGGATGAACCGGCCCGGGTGGGCGCCGCACCACTCGTCGACGTGCCAGTCGTTGTAGGCCCGGATCATGACCAGGTTGGTGTCGCGGTCGGGCCCCTGGTTCAGGACCTGGCCGCTGAAGCCGGTCCAGTTCGGGAAGTTGAGCCCGGCGAGCTGGCCACCGGCGTTCATGTCGCGCACCCGCTCGTCGACGTCGTAGCAACCGGGCCGCATCTCGTCGTACCGGAGGACGTCGACGTTGTACATCTCGCGGGGCTTGCCGGCGACGGCGTTGAGCCCGAGGTTCCGGCCCTTGAGGTCGCCGTAGTACCACTGCTCACGGCCGTCGTCCTCGGTGACGACGTACGGCGCGCGGTCGCGGTACGCCGCCGGGACGTGGTTCTCGAACATCGTGGCCGGCTCGGCGATGTGGTCGTCGACGCTGATCAGGATCATGTCGTCCGGGTTCATGCGGTCTCCCCTGGGTGCGGTCACCCGTACCTACCCGTGGTGTGCCCCGCTCGCTCGCCCTTCTGGCATGCGTTCTGCACCCCTGGAGGTGCAGAACGCATGCCAGAACGAGAAGGGGGTATCGCTGAGTGATACGGTGTGGCGTTCTGTGACACGACGCTAGGAGGGTCCCCCATGGCGGTCAAGGCGCTCCGCAGCGCGACCCGCGTGCTGTCCGTGCTGGAGGCGGTCGCGTCGCTGCAGCCCGTCGGTCTCGCGGCCGTCGCCCGCCACCTCGACGAGGACAAGAGCGCCGTGCAGCGGGCGCTCGCCACGCTGGCCGAGGACGGCTGGATCCGCCCGGCACCGGGCGAGGGGGTGCGCTGGGAGCTCACGACCAGGGCGCTGGTGATGGCCTCCCACGCCACCGTGCGGTCCGACCTGCGGGAGCGGGCCCGGCCCGTGCTCGAACGCCTCCGCGACGACACGGGCGAGTCGGTGCTGCTCGCCGTCGCCGACCCACCCCGCGTCGTCACCCTCGACGTCGTCGAGAGCCGCCAGCTCGTGCGGGCCGCGCCCCACGTCGGCATGGTGCTGCCGCCGGTCGGCAGCGCGGCGGTCCAGGCGCTGCTGGCCCACCTGCCCCTCGCCGAGGTCGGCTCGTACCTCGACCACCCGCCCGACCGGGCCCTCCTCGACGAGCTCGCCGCGGTGCGGCGCCGGGGCTGGGCCCTCAACCAGGGCGCGGTCCACGCCGAGTCGTCGGGCGTCGCCGCCGCCGTGGTCGACGCGGACGGTCGGGCCGTCGCCGCCATCTCGGTCAGCGCGCCCACCCAGCGCCTGCCGAAGGCCCGCCACGCCGAGGTCGCCGCGCTCGTCGTGGCGGCGGCTGCAGCACTCTCTGCCGGCTGAGCCGGGGTCGGTCGACCTCTCCCCTGCCGGTGGGTCGACGCGACCGGGCCCTCCCGTTCGGGAGGGCCCGGGATGAGCGGGGGAGGATCCGCTCAGGTCGCGTTCGACGATGACGAGGTCCGACGGATCAGGTGAAGATGATCTCGCCGCCGGCGGCGATGTCGTAGAACTCGCCGACGGTGATGATGCCGCCGAGGTCGTCGATGAAGTCGTCCTTGGTGAAGCCGAACAGGTCGACCGAGGCGAGGCAGGCGTACATGCCGGCGCCCGTGTCGGCGATGAGCTGGATGAACTCGGGGATCCCCGGGATGTCGAACTGGTCCATCTTCTTGTTCAACATGTGGGTGGCGATGCCGGACATTCCCGGGAGCGCCCCGAGCAGGGTCGCCATGTGCATGCCGGGGTTGCCCACCGTGGCGACCTTGATGTGCTCCATGCGCTCCTTGTGGATCGCGTCGAGCCCGAAGAACGTGAAGAACAGGTTCGCCTCGATGCCCTCGGCCCGGGCCCCGTTGGCCATGATCAGGCCGGGGTAGACCCCGTCGAGCGAGCCCTTCGAGATGATGATCGAGACCTTCTCGATCTTGTCGGCCATGACGGCTCCTCTCAGATGCAACCGCGGGGCTTGGGGATGCCCGCGATCTTGGCGGCGACCTTGGCGGGGCCCTTCGGGAAGAGCTGGTAGAGCTCCTTCACCGACACGCCCGACGTCTTGCCCAGCACGCGGACGGTCGGCCCGGTGCCCTTCTCGGCGTACTCCTTGCGCATGAAGTGGATGACCTGCCAGTGCTGCGGTGTGAGCTCGTCGATGCCCTCCTCACGGGCGATCTCGACGGCCACCTCCTCGGTCCACTGGTCGGGGTTCTCGAAGAAGCCCTCGTCGTTGCGGTCGATGGACTGGCCGGCGATGGTCATGGTGGGCATTGGGTCCTCCCGGGGGTGATGGTGGTGGCGGCGCTCACGTCGTCGATGTCACGTCGACGTGAGGTCCTTGCCGGCGGTGGGCATGTCCGAGCCGATGCCGGGGATGTCGCGACCCGGCAGGAGGGCGTGCCAGTACACCCACTGGAACATGAGCTTCCCGAGGTGGTTCAGCCGCGAGTCCTTCATCAACGGCGCTCCCACGGCGGCCGGGAAGTGACCGGTCGTGGGCTCCGTGTCGTAGTTGAAGTCGATGAGCATCGCCTTGTGGAAGCCGGTCTCGATGAAGCAGTTGGCGTGCCCGTCGTAGGAGACGTCGAGCTCGCGACCCTCGAGGAACCGGCTCACGTTCTCGAGCAGGACCTCGCCCTCGAAGTGGGTGACCGAGCCGGCCTTCGACGCCGGCACGTTGGTGGCGTCGCCGATGGCGAAGATGTTCGGCCGCACCTTCGACTGGAGGGTGTGCTGGTCGGTCGGCACGAAACCGAGCTCGTCACCGAGCCCCGGGGAGCGGTCGACGTACTCGGCGCCACCGTGGAGGGGGATCACCACGGCGAGGTCGAAGGGCACCTCGCGCTCGTCGTAGGAGACGAGGCGGCCGGCCTCTCCGTCGACCTCGCCGGTGTTGAACTCGGTCACCAGCTCGACGCCCTTGTCGGCGAGCATGCCGCCGAGGGTGCGGGCGGCGATGGGCTTGGTGAAGGCGGCGTCGAGGGGCGTGACGTAGGTCAGCTGCACCTGGTCCCGGATCCCGCGCTCCTGGAAGTACCAGTCGGCGAGGAAGGCGAACTCCAGCGGAGCGACCGGGCACTTGATGGGCATGTCGACGACGTTGAGCACGAGCCGCCCGCCGTCGAAGGCCTCGAGCGCGTCGTGCAGGGCCGTGGCGCCGGCGAGGTCGTAGAAGGTGAAGACCTTCTCGTTCCACCCGGGGCCGGTGAGGCCCTCGGTCTCCTCGGGCATGAGCCGCACGCCAGTGGCCACGACCAGCACGTCGTAGGGCAGCACGGCGCCGTCGTCGAGGTGCACCTGCTCGGCCTCGATGTCGACGTGGTCGACGCCGGCCTGCCGGAAGGCCACACCTCTGCGCAGCTGGCGCTGCCGGGGCCGCACGATGTCATCGGGGTCGGCGAGGCCGAAGGGGACGAAGAGCAGTCCGGGTTGGTAGACGTGGCGGTCGTCCTGGTCGACGACGGTGATCTCGAGGTCGTCGCCGTGGTGCTTCTGGAGGCGGTTGGCCATCAGCGTGCCGCCGGTGCCTCCGCCGAGGATCACGAGTCGTCGTGTCATCCGGGTTCCTCCCTGCTACGAGCTCCATGGTCGAACTCGGAGGACCGTCACGACAGGGCCGATCGTCATACCCCCGGGGGTAGATGGGCCGGTCGGGCCCCACGCCGCACCGACGTCTCCCTCCGGCTGAGCCCGGAACGCAGGAAGGCCCGGCCGTGAGGCCGGGCCTTCCGAAGGTCCTGCGGTCCGGGAGGACCGGTGGAGGTGAGGAGAATCGAACTCCCGACCTCTACGTTGCGAACGTAGCGCTCTAGCCAACTGAGCTACACCCCCGCAGGGGTCGTGAGGTTACCCGACGACGCCTGCCCGTCGGGAATCGGGCCACCCCGCGCTCGACCGGCGGCACCGGAGGGCGGCGAGCCCACTGCTGTCCGCGGCGCGTCGGACGACCGGGGTGACGCTTTGGTTAACAGATGTCCAGTTTCGTCATGGGATCGCAATATGCGATCCGAAATTGGGGTAGAACCTACGGACCGGAATCGGCGAGCGAAGACAGGGACATGACCACTCACACGCCAGCCCCGACCACGACCAACCGACGACGGAGCAGCCGCACCCGGTTGGTCTGGCTGGCCGCCCTGGCTGCGGTCGGGGTGATGGCCCTCGGGGCGTGCAGCCCCGAGGAGGACCGGGCCACCGAGCTCGTCAACCAGAGCCGCAACTCGGTCGGGCTCGGCAGCCTCCCGGTCAACGTCGACCTGTACCTGAAGGCCCAGGGCTGGTCGAACCAGCTGGCCAGCAGCCAGCGGCTGTACCACTCCAGCCTGGCCGACGGCAACGGCTACAACTGGGCCCGCCTCGGTGAGAACGTCGGCTACGGCTACTCCATCGAGCAGGTCCACAACGCCTTCATGAACTCGTCCGGCCACCGGGCCAACATCCTCGACGGCGGCTACAACCGCATCGGCGTGGGCGTCACCCGCGACGGCGGCGGCCGCTACTGGGTCGTCCAGGAGTTCATGCAGGAGCGCTGAGCGGGTCCGCCCCCGCGGGCGTGTCGGAAACCACCCGCAGACGGCTCAAGTCGTCCCTGTGGGTGGCCGAAGACAGAGGTATGACCACTCAGACGCCAGCACCGACCAAGACGAATCGGCGTCGAGTCACTCGTTCTCGGGTGGCCTGGCTCGCCGTACTGACCGCTGTCGCGGTGATGGCCCTCGGGGCGTGCAGCCCCGAAGAGGACCGTGCCACCGAGCTCGTGAACCAGAGCCGCAACTCGGTCGGGCTCGGGAGCCTCCCCGTCAACGTCGACCTGTCGCTCAAGGCGCAGGCCTGGTCCCGCCAGCTCGCCAACGACCAGCGGCTGTACCACTCGAACCTGGCCGACGGCAACGGGTACAACTGGTACCGCCTCGGTGAGAACGTCGGCTACGGCTACTCCATCGAGCAGGTCCACAACGCCTTCATGAACTCGTCCGGCCATCGGGCCAACATCCTCGACGGCGGCTTCAACCGCATCGGCCTCGGTGTCACCCGCAGCGGCGACGGTCGCTACTGGGTGGTGCAGGAGTTCATGCAGGAGCGCTGATCCAGCCTCGACCCGGACGGCAACGGCGCCAACCAGGTCACCCACCAGCGGCAACGACGCCGCTCACCGTCTCAGCGGGCCTCCAGGGCCCGCTGATGCCGTTTTCGGGCTCCGGTGCGACACCGACCCCCGAACCCCCGCCGTCGAGGCTCAGCGGCCCTCGATGGCCCGCTGGAGCCGGGACTGCACGACCGTGGCGGTGACGTCGCCCCGGGTGCGCTCGAGCACCGCCCGCAGGGCGTCGAGCGTGCGGCGCAGGCCTTCGGTGATGGCATCGGGGAAGTCGACGGTGACGAGCACGTCGTAGGCGTCGTCCATGGCACCGAGCAGCGCCTCCCCCTGCTCGAGGTCGCCCTCGCGGAGTCGGTCGAGGGTGTAGCGGCGCAGCTCGCTCGCCGCCTCGGCCAGCGCCTTCAGCCACGGTGCCCCGTCGACCCCGAGCTCGTCGGGGCCGGGCAGCGGGTCGCCCGCCACGAGGGCGGCGGTGAGATGGGCCTCGGCGACCTCGCGCTCGGCGTCGTGCACGAAGCCGGCGTGGGCCACCGCCGGATGCGGTGCCACGGCCTCCTGGGCCTCACGCAACGCCGCCACCGCCTCGGCGGCCAGCGCCCGGGCCTGCTCGGGCTCGCGGCGGTGCACGGCCCGGATGGAGCTGCCGGAGGCCCGGATGGCGCGCCGACAGGCCGGCAGGGCGATCTCACGGGCGTCGTTGGCGTCGGCCAGGCGGGCCCGGACACCGTCGACGGCGGAGGCCAGCTCCGCCCGGCGGGCGACCACGTGCTCGGCGGTGCCCTCGCTCATCGGGGGTGACCCCGGAGGATCAGCGGCCGCCGACGGCGTAGATCTGCCGAGACGGGTAGGCGTACTCGTTGCCCTCGTCGTCGGCGGTCCACTCCGGTCCGGCCCATGCGGCCGGGGCGACGGCGGTGCCGTCGAGGTAGCGCACCTTCGAGCGGCGCTCGATGGCCCGCTTCTGGAGGTTCGCCAGCGCCATGACGTAGGCGACGGTGAGCACGAGCGAGAGCCCGAAGAGGTAGGTCACCATGCCGCCGAGCACGAGCATGCCGAGGAAGGTCACGCCGGTGGCGCCCAGCAGGCCCACGAGGATGTCGCGGCGACGCTTCTTGGTCTGCGACATCGTCGGGCGGCGGGGGGCGAAGTAGCCCTGGCCACCGAGGCCGGTGCTCTGCGAGCCCGACACCGTGTGGCCCGACAGCGAGCGGGCCGAGCCGCGACCGCCGGGGGCGGTGCGCTCGAGGACCGACAGGTGGTTGGAGAACGAGTTGATCGAGTTGACCCGGCGATGCTCCGTGCGCGAGCGCACCCACGAGACGAGGTACACCGCCCACACCACTGCCAGGATCACCAGCACCACGAGTGTCACGCTCCGGGCCTACCTTCGGTGATCGGGACCGTAACAAGGCGCCAGGAGCGGGTGGTGGACCCTCCGCTGCCGTCGCCGTCCGGTCGGGTGGACGTCAAAGAACATTACGGTTCTACTACGGAACTGCGTCGAGGGCCAACGGCATGTGGCAGGAGCCACATGCGGGCGCAGTGGGCCGTTCGGCCCAGTCGACTCCGCCGGGGCCCCCGGCGACGCCGGTGGGGCCCTCAGTCGGGAAGGTCGTCGCCGAGCCCGAGCTCGTCGTCGGCGTCGAGCCCGTCGTCGAGGTCGTCGTCGACGTCGAGGTCGAGCCCGGTGACGAGCGAGCCGTCGAAGTCGCCGCTCAGTGCGTCGGCGCCGAGGGGCTCGAGCGGGTCGCGGCGGTAGACGCCGGAGCGGCCGCCGGTCTTCTCCCAGAGGGCGATGTCGCCGATCACCATGGCCCGGTCGGAGGACTTGCACATGTCGTAGATCGTCAGTGCGGCGACGGTGGCGGCGGTGAGGGCCTCCATCTCGACACCGGTGCGGTCGACGGTCTCGACCTGGGCCTCCACCTCGATGAACCGGTCCTCGATGCGGAAGTTCACGAAGACCGAGCCCACCAGCAGCGGGTGGCACAGCGGGATGAGGTCGGACGCCCGCTTGGCCGCCTGGATGCCGGCGACGCGGGCCACGGCCAGGACGTCGCCCTTGCTGATGGCGCCGCGGGCCACGAGCGAGGAGGTCTCCGGCTTCATGTACACCCGGCCCCGGGCGATGGCCCGGCGGTGCGTCACCTCCTTGGGGGTGACGTCGACCATGCGGGCCCGGCCGAGGGGGTCGAGGTGCGTGAGGCCACGATCGGACATGGGCGCCGAGTGTAGGCCGCTCCCCGGTGGCCCCACGAGGGTCGGACGCCACCGGGTGCGACGAGCCTCCCGGCGCGAGAGACTCGACGCATGGACTCCGCACTGATCGTGGGCGAGGCCGTCGAGGACTGGACCGGCGACGCCCGCTACTTCGAGTACACCCGGGCGGCCAACCCCGTCGGGTCGGGCCACATCCCGAAGCTGCCGATGGAGCTGTTCCCCGCCGAGCGCCACCGGGCCGTCGCCACCGGCGTGCTGCCGTTCGACCTGTCGGAGGGGCTGGCCGTCGAGGGCGGCCCGGCCACCTCCCCCGCGCTGCTCGCCTCGTTCGTCCGCATCACCCCGGGCGACGAGATCGTCACCGCGCCCGTGGCGACCTCGGAGCTCTACCACGTCATCTCCGGCGCCGGCTCGTCCACCGTGGCCGGTCGCGAGCTGGTGTGGGGCGCCGGCGACTTCTTCGTCCTGCCCGCCGGCTGCGAGACCGTCCACCGGGCCACGGCCGATGCCACCCTCTACTGGGTCACCGACGAGCCGCTCCTGCGCTACCTCGGCGTGGCCCCCACCGGCCCCCGCTTCGCCGTCACCCACTTCCCGGCGGCCCGGGTCACCGCGGAGCTGGCCGAGATCGAGGCCTCGCCGCGCGCCACCGACCGCAACCGGCTGGCCGTGCTGCTCAACACCGCACCCAACGACCTGACCCAGACCGTCACCCACGTGCTGTGGGCGATGTTCGGGAAGCTTCCGATCGGCGCCGTGCAGCGCCCGCACCGCCATCAGTCCGTCGCCCTCGACCTGGTCGGCGCGTGCGAGCCCGGCTGCTACACGCTGGTCGGCCGCTCGATCGACGAGCACGGTGAGATCGTCGACCCGGTCCGCGTCGACTGGGAGCCCGCCTCGGCGTTCGTCACGCCCCCCGGCCTGTGGCACGCCCACCACAACGAGTCGGGCGCGCCGGCGTGGATCATCCCGATCCAGGACGCCGGCCTGCACACCTACCTGCGCTCGCTCGACATCCGCTTCGCTCCCCCGGCCCGCTGACCCGTCCCGAGGCACAGAGGCACTGATCCCGCACGTCTGCGCCTCACGATCGCCGAGCGGGCGGAGGACGGCTGTGGGAGGGTTCGCCGATGGAGAACGACGAGAGGTTCGAGGTCGAGCGCATCATCCCGGCGGAGGCGGCGGAGATCTTCGCCGTGGTGAGCAGCCCGGAGGGCCACGTCGCCATCGACGCCTCGGGGATGCTCATGTCGGCGACCGGTGAGCCCGCCCGGGCCGTCGGTGACGCCTTCGTGGTCCACATGGACCGCGAGGCGCTGAACGACTACCCGCTCGGCCTGTACGACGTCACGGTCCGGTTCGTCACCTACGAGCAGGACCGCGAGGTCGCCTGGAAGATCGAGTCCACCATGGACCCGCCCATCACCCACGTGTACGGGTACCGGCTCGAGCCGGTCGAGGGCGGCACCCTGGTGACCTCGTACTACGACTGGTCCGACATCCACCCGGTGTGGCGCGAGGCCGACATCTTCCCGGTGATCCCCGAGTCGGCCCTACGGGCCACGCTCGGCATCCTCGCCCGCACGGTCGCCCCCGGGAAGCCCCGGCCGGTGCCGGCCGAGGGCGCCTGACCCGGCCGGGCTAGCGCAAGGTGGCGATGACCTCGTCGCCGAATCCGGCGAGGGTCTCGGGGGCGGCGAAGTCGGTGAACCAGGCGTAGAACCGGTCGATGCCGCGCTCGTGGAGCGCGCCGAACTGCTCGACGAGCTCCGGTCCGGTGCCGGTGAGCCGCCCGACCTGCCCGAAGCGACGCAGCGCCAGGGCCTCGACCTCGTCGCGGTCGACGCCGGGCGCCAGGTAGGTGACGCGGTTCTGGGTCGAGAGGCGGGCCTCGCCGACCTTGGCGCGGACCTCGTCGGCCTGCTCGATCTTGTTCACCGGCAGGTTGCACCAGTCGGCGTGGCGGCGGACCATCTCGAGCGTGCGCTTCCCCGTCCCGCCGATGGTGATCGGGACGTGGCCGAGCGGCGTCGGTTGCTGCTGGGCCTCGGTGAGCGTGAAGTGCTCGCCCTGGTAGGTCACGGGCTCGCCGGACCACAGCGCCCGCAGCACCTCGAGCGACTCCTCCATCCGCCCGACGCGGACCTTGGCCTCGCTCGACCCCACGCCGAACTGCTCGAGCTCGGCCGGCACCGACCCCCAGCCGAGCCCCAGCTCGAACCGGCCGCCCGACGCGTGGTCGAGGGTGACCACCTCACGGGCGAGCACGGCCGGATGGCGCATGGCGTCGCACAGGACGAGGTGGCCGACCGAGAGCCGCTCGGTGCGGGCCAGCAGCCACATGGCCGTCGTCATGGCCTCGTACATCGACTGGGACTCGGCGAGCGGCGGGGCCAGGTGGTCCATGAGGGCGATGCCCGTGAACCCGGCCGCCTCCGCGGCCACGGCCCGCTCGACCAACGCGTCGAGCGACATCCGCATCTGCGGGAGGAACAGCCAGAACTCGGGGCCTTCGTGATCGGTCATCGCCGGCGATCCTGGCACGCCGGCGCGGCCGACGCTCTCGATCAGCCCGGGTCGCCGTCGAAGGAGATCGCGTCGGCGTTGGCGACCGCGCCGAGCAGACCCAGGTCGATGCCCATCTCGGCTGCGACCTCGTTGACGACGGCGAGGTCCTTGCGCATGTAGGGGCCGGCGTTGTCGGCGAACACCTGGGTGGTGCCGAACGCGGGCAGCAGGCCCATCACGAAGCTGGCGCCGCTGCTGCGCTGGATGATGGTGGCCATGGCGGCGGGGTCGGCCCCGAGCTCCCGCCCGATCCGCTCGGCCTCGCCGACGAGCTGCGTGTTGGCGGCGAACAGCGTGTTGTTGATGAGCTTCACGGCCAGGGCGCTGCCCAACGCGCCGGTGTCGAAGACGGCCTCGGCGTAGGCCTCGACCGCGGCGCGGACCCGGGCGGTGTCGCTCGACTCGCCACCGAGCATCACCGTGAGCCGGCCGGCGGCGATGTCGTCCGGGTCACCGCTGACAGGGGCGTCGACGACGCGGACACCCCGGCCCGCGGCCTCCTCGCCGAGGCGGATGACGGTGGCGGGGCTGCCGGTGACGTGGGAGGCCAGCACCGCGCCCGGGGCCATGGCGGCCAGCAGGCCGTCCGGGCCGGACGCCACCTCCTCGAGCTGCTCGTCGGAGTAGAGGCACACCAGCACCACGTCGGCGTCGGCGGCCATGGCGGCCGGGGTGTCGACGGTGGTGATGCCCTTCGCCGCGAACTCGTCGCGGACCTCGGGTCGACGGGCGTAGAGCGTGACCCGCGTGCCCGCGGCGTGCAGGCGCTCGACCATCGGGGTGCCCATCGAGCCCGCTCCGACGAAGCCGACGGTGAGGTCGGTTCCCACTGTGATCTCCCTGTGGTGGGGGCGACCGGCCCGGCGGGCTCAGCCGCCGATCTGGCTCATCGACTTCGAGGGGCGGATGAAGTGCACCTGGTTGATCTGGTGCCCCGCCCACTTGGCGCCGACCTCGCCCCGGATGGCGTCGGCCAGGTCGTCGTCGGTGGCGTCGTTGCGCAGGAGCGTGCGCAGGTCGAGCTGGCGGGTGGCGAACAGGCAGTGCCGCAGCTCGCCCTCGGCGGTGAGGCGCACGCGGTCGCACGAGTCGCAGAAGGCGTGGGTGACGCTCGGGATGATGCCGATCTCACCCCCGCCGTCGAGGTACCGCCACCGCGCCGCGGGGGCGGAGCCGCGAACGGACTCGGGCACCGCTTCGAGCGGGAAGGCCTCGGCGATGCGGGCCACGATCTCGTCCTGGGTGACGACCTGCTCGTTGGTCCAGGCCTCCTGGGCGTCGAGCGGCATGAACTCGATGAAGCGCACCTGCACGCCCTTGTCGCGGCCGAAGGCGGCGAAGTCCACGAGCTCGTCGTCGTTGACGCCACGCATCACGACGACGTTGAGCTTCACCGGATCGAGGCCGGCCTCGAGCGCGGCATCGATGCCGTCGAGCACCCGGGGCAGCTCGTCGCGCTTGGTGATCTCGGCGAAGCGGTCGGCGCGCAGCGAGTCGATGGAGATGTTGATGCGGCGCAGGCCGGCCGCGGCGAGGTCGTGGGCGACGAGGCGGAGGGTGGACCCGTTGGTGGTGAGGGCCAGGTCGGCGCCCAGGCCCGAGAGCTTCTCGATGAGGACCGGCAGGTGGGCGCGCACCGTGGGCTCGCCGCCGGTGAGGCGGATGCCGTCGAAGCCGAAGCGCTCGACGCAGACGCGGGCGATGCGGGTGAGCTCCTCGTAGCTGAGGAGGTCCTCGCGGGGCAGCCAGTCCATCCCCTCGGCCGGCATGCAGTACGAGCAGCGGAAGTTGCAGCGGTCGGTGACCGAGATGCGCAGGTCGCGGTGGACGCGACCGAACCCGTCGACGAGCTCGCTGGGTTCGGGTGCGGCCATGGCTGGCAGGTTACGGGCGTAGGAGCCGGACCCGCACGGTCGCCCCCGGTTCGAGCGTGGGCCCGTCGGGCAGCTCGGCCAGCGCGTCGGCCGCCGCCATGGCCGCCATGTGGTGCGAGCCCTGGTTGCCGGACGACGCCACCCGGTAGGTGGCGGTGTCGGCGTCGTAGCGGCAGGTGACCCGGGCGAAGTGGGTCTTGCCGTCGGGGCGGCGGCGCAGCGGCTCGTCGACGACGGCGACCACCGTGGCCCGATCGAGGTCGGCCTCGGCGTGACCGGACATGCGCCGCAGGCCGGGTCGGCAGAACAGCTCGTAGCTCACCATCGACGAGACCGGGTTGCCGGGAAGGCCGAACACGGGCACCCGCGCGCCGTCGGCCCGGGCGATGGTGCCGAACGCCAGGGGCTTGGCCGGCTTGATGGAGACCTGCATCCAGCGCATGTCGCCGATGCGGTCGAGCACGACCTTCACGAAGTCGAAGTCGCCCATGCTCACGCCGCCGGTGGTGACGAGCGCGTCGCACGACTCGGCGCCGGCCCGCAGGGCGGCCTCGATGGCGGCCTCGTCGTCGCGCACGAGCCCGAGGTCGACCGCTTCGAAGCCGCTCTCGGCGACCAACGAGCGGAGGGTGAGGCGGTTGGAGTCGCGGATCTGGCCGGGCTGCAGCGCCGAGCCGTCGTCGACCAGCTCGTCGCCGGTGGAGATCACCCCGACCCGGGGGCGGGGCACGACCGAGACCTCGCGGAGGCCGACCGTGGCCAGCAGCCCGAGGTGGCCGGGGCTCAGCACGGCACCCGGCTCGAGCACGCGGTCGCCGGGCACGACGTCGTCGCCGACGGGGCGGATGTGGTTGCCCTCCGGCACCGCCTGGGTGACCACGACGGTGTCGCTGTCGGGGGTCCCCTCGGTGAGCTCGACCATCACGATGGCGTCGGCACCGGGGGGCACGGGAGCGCCCGTCATGATGCGGACGGCCTCGCCCGGACCGACCGGTGAGTCGAGCCCCGACATGCCGGCCCGAACGGTCCCGGCCACCCGCAGCGTGACGGGGGCGGCGGCGGTGTCGGCGGCGCGCACGGCGTAGCCGTCCATGGCCGTGTTGGCGAAGGGCGGGACGGGCTCACCGGCGCTGGCACCCTCGGCGGTGACCAGGCCGAGCGCGTCGCCCAGTGGAACGGTGACGGCGGGGCGGGGCGGGCATCCCCCCAGGACGAACGCCCGCGCCTCGTCGAGGGAGATCACGTCAGCCGCTTCTCCACGAAGTCGACGAGGAACGCACGGAACTCGGGGCCGAGGTCGTCGCGCTCGGCGGCCATCTCGACGGTGGCCCGGAGGTAGTCGATCTTCTTGCCGATGTCGTAGCGGCCGCTGCTGAACACCCAGCCGTAGACGCTCTGGGTCAGCAGGAGCTTGGCGATGGCGTCGGTGAGCTGGATCTCGCCGCCGACGCCGGGCTGCACGCCCTCGAGGGCCTCGAAGATCTCGGGTGTGAACACGTAGCGGCCCATCACCGCGAGGTTCGAGGGGGCGTCCTCGGGCTTGGGCTTCTCGACGATGCCGCGGACCTGGACGAGCTCGTCGCTGATGACCTCGGGATCGACGCAGCCGTAGGAGGAGATCTCCTCGGGCGGGAACTCCGACAGAGCGATGACCGAGCGGCCGTAGTGGTCGTGGGCCTTGATCATGTCGGTGAGCACGGTCGAGCGGGCATCCATGATGTCGTCGCCCAGCATCACCACGAAGCTGTTGTCGCCCACGTGCTTGCGGGCCACCGACACGGCGTGCCCGAGGCCGAGGGGCTCGCCCTGGCGCACGTAGTGGATGTCGGCCAGCTCCGCGAGTTGCTGCACCTCTTCGAGCTGCTCGTGCTTGTCGCGCTCGGCGAGGTAGTGCTCGAGCTCGAAGTTGCGGTCGAAGTGGTCCTCGAGGGCCCGCTTGCCGCGGCCCGTGATGATGAGGATGTCGTCGATGCCGGCGGCCACGGCCTCTTCCACCACGTACTGGATGGCGGGCTTGTCGACGACGGGCAGCATCTCCTTCGGCTGCGCCTTCGTGGCCGGGAGGAACCGCGTGCCCAGACCGGCTGCCGGGATGACCGCCTTCGTGACGCTGGAAACAGCCATCGTGACCTCCTCGGTGGACTACGGCATCGTACGCGCGCCGCCCTGGGAGGCCGGTGCGTGGCCCCTGAGAGATCGGTACGCATCGGGCCGGGCTGTAGGTCGGGTCGCGTGCCGCCGCTATGCTGGCACTCGCGACGTTCGAGTGCTAACGCCCGCCGACCACGGCCGGGCGGCGGAGGACCCTTCGATGCCCACCTACGAGTACCGATGCAAGGACTGCGGCAACGACCTCGAGGTCGTCCAGGCCTTCACCGACGACCCCCTCACCGAGTGCCCCTCGTGCGGCGGCACCCTGAAGAAGAAGTTCGGCAGCGTCGGCATCTCCTTCAAGGGCAGCGGCTTCTACAAGAACGACGCCCGCGGCAGCTCGTCGAGCACCACGGCCTCGGGCACCAGCAGCTCGACCCCGTCGAGCTCGGAGTCCTCCAGCGGCTCGTCCGATTCGTCGTCGTCCTCCTCCTCGACG
Source organism: Acidimicrobiales bacterium (assembly GCA_965279255.1). Taxonomy (GTDB): domain Bacteria; phylum Actinomycetota; class Acidimicrobiia; order Acidimicrobiales; family Acidimicrobilacustridaceae; genus CAMFLJ01. The sequence continues at coordinate 472,262 of OZ257146.1, read as the reverse complement.
TCCTCCGACTCGAGCAGCTCCACGCCGAGCTCGACCCCGAGCAGCACCACCAGCGCCTGAGCCGGCGTCGCCGACGGCGGCCCGCTCCCCGGCCCTTCCCCCACGAGGCGCCCGCCCGTAGAGTGGCGCCGCTTCCCCCTGCGCCGTCCCCCGATCGGGAGGACCCGTGGGATCCCCACTCCACCGGCTCGCTCGCGGCCACGGCCTGCGTTGGGGCCTCGCCGTCGTGCTCGCCGTCGTCGCCGGCTGCCTCGCCGCCGCGACCGTGCAACGGGCCGAGCAGGTCCGCGCCGCCTACGGCGAGTCGCGCCGCGTGCCCGTCGCCGCCACCGACCTGACAGTGGGCACCGAGCTCACCGACGCCGACATCGCGTGGCGCGACGTGCCGACCGGGCTGGTGCCCGACGGGGTCGCCGACGCCCCTGTCGGCCGCGTCGTCACCGAGGCGCTGGTGGGCGGCGAGATCGTCGTCGAGCGGCGGTTGTCGCCTGGCGCCGCGACCGGGGCGGCCGCGCTCGTCGGGCCCGGCCGTCGGGCGTTGGCGGTCCCGGTCGAGGCCGCTCCACCCGGGCTGGAGGTCGGCGACCGCGTCGAGGCCTACGCACCGGCCACCACCGGCGGCAGCCTGGCCGACCTGTCACGGGCCCAGGGCTCCGGCGCCCGACGGGTGGCGCGTGACGCCCTGGTGATCGCCGTCGGCGACCGCTCGGTCACGGTGTCGGTCAGCGGCGGCGAGGCGGCGGGGCTCGCCGCCGCGGTGCTCGACGGCGCCCTCACCCTGGCTCTGGTCACGCCCGGGTAGCGTCGGCCCATGGGTCGTGGGGGCGCCCCGGTGGGGCTCCACCGGTCGACGAGGGCTGCGCTGGGCACGGTGATCGTGCTCGCCGCGCTCACCGCCGCGGCGTGCTCGGGCAGCGGGGGCAGCGTGTCGTCGTCCCCCGACCCCGCAGGCGACGCAGGTTCGGGCGCCTCCGGGCCGACCACGACCGAGAACCCCACCACCCTCGACCGGCCGTTGCGGTCGTTCACCGTGCTCACGACCGGCGACTTCCTCCTGCACATGCCGGTGCAGCGCAAGGCGCTGGCCTACGGCGGCGGGTCGTACGACTTCTCGCCGATGCTGGCCGAGGTCGCCGGCGAGGTGGCCGCCGCCGACCTGGCGATCTGCCACATGGAGACGCCGCTCTCCTCCGACGACACCAACCTCTCCGGCTACCCGATCTTCAACAGCCCCAAGGAGATCGCCGACGCCGCGGCCGCCGCCGGCTACGACACCTGCTCCACCGCGTCGAACCACTCGCTCGACAAGGGGGCCACGGGCATCGCCTCCACCCTGAACCAGCTCGACCGGGTCGGGCTCGGGCACGCCGGCACCGCCCGGTCGGCCGAGGAGGCGGCCCGTCCCGACCTCCACGAGGTCAACGGCGTGCAGGTGGCCCACCTCGACTACACGTACGGCACCAACGGCATCCCGGTGCCCGCCGGCCAGCCGTGGCTGGTGAACCTGATCGATCTCGACCGAATCCTCGCCGACGCCCACGCGGCCAAGGCCGCCGGTGCCGAGGTCGTGGTGGTGGAGATGCACTGGGGCATCGAGAACCAGTCGGCCCCCACCCCGGAGCAGCGGCTCCAGGCCGGCGTGCTCGCCGACTCCCCCGACATCGACCTGATCATCGGCCAGCACGTGCACGTGGTGCAGCCCGCCGAGCGGCACGGGACGAAGTACGTCGTCTACGGCACCGGCAACTTCCTCTCCAACCAGGGCCCGCCCGCCACGCCGACAGCGAGCAACGACGGCGTGATCGTCACCGTGCGCTTCGACGAGCAGCCCGACGGGTCGTGGGCGCAGTCGGTGCGCTACACGCCGACCTACGTCGACCGCTCGACGTACGTGATCCACCGGGCCACGCCGACGAGCAACCCACAGAGCTACCAGCGCACGGTCGACGTCATGAACGGGCTGGGGCCGGGCACCTTCGACGGCGTTCCCACTTCGTGAACCCCCGGGGGTAGCGTCGCCGCCGTGCCGGACCTCCCCTCTGCCAGCCCCCGACCCCGCCGCGGCAGCGTGCGCCTCGCCGCCGCCGTCGTGCTCGTCGCCCTCCTCGCAGCGTGGGGCGTCTCCACGTTCGGCGGCCATCGCACCGCCGCAGCCGAGACGACCGCCACCGACGTCACGACCGTCGAGGCCGTGACGACGGCCGACACCCCGACATCGACCAGCGGCGTCGACGTCGCCGCGGCCGACTCGCAGATGACGACCTGGAAGGCCGTCGTGCTCGGCGTGGTCGAGGGCGTCACCGAGTACCTGCCGGTCAGCTCGACCGGGCACCTGCTCGTCACCCAGCGCATCCTCGGCATCGGCGACACCGACGCCACCAAGGACGCCGCCGACACCTACGCCATCGCCATCCAGTTCGGCGCCATCCTCGCCGTGCTCGTCCTCTACTGGCAGCGCATCGTGTCGATCCTGAAGGGCCTGATCGGTCAGGACTCCGACGGCCGCCGCCTGCTGATCGCCCTGGTCATGGCGTTCCTGCCCGCCGTCGTGGTCGGGGTGGTCGCCGAGAAGAAGATCAAGGACCACCTCTTCGGGCCCTGGCCGGTGATCGCCGCCTGGTTCATCGGCGGCGTGATCGTGATCTGGCTGGCGCCCCGGATCAAGGCCGACCGGCCCGGGTTCAAGATCACCGAGATGACCTGGAGGCAGGGCCTGATCATCGGCGTCGCCCAGGTGCTGGCCATGTGGCCCGGCACCAGCCGCTCGCTGGTCACGATCCTCGCCGCCCTCGCCGTCGGCGCCTCGCTCGCCACCGCGGTGGAGTTCAGCTTCCTGCTCGGCCTCATGACCCTCGGCGCCGCCACCGTCTACGAGACGGCCAAGAACGGCTCGGAGGTCATCGACGCCTACGGCTGGGTCGACCCGATCGTGGGCATGGTCGCCGCCTTCGTCTCCGCCGTGATCGCCGTGAGGTGGATGGTCAAGTGGCTCCAGACCCGCAGCCTCGCCGTGTTCGGCTGGGAGCGCGTGGTCGCCGCGGTGGGCACGGTCATCCTGATCGTCACCGGCGTCATCGCCTCCGGCAAGGTCTGACCCTCTCTCTGGGTCAGTCCAGCTCGGAGAGGACCTCTCCGATGATCTTGGTGGCCTCGTGGGCAGGGATGGGCTCGCCGCCCTCGGCCTCCACGACCTCGGCGACGAAGCCCTCCACGGAGGGCACGCCACCGACCAGGACATGGCGCAGCGCCTCGGCGCTCGCCTCGGGGTCGTGCAGCTCGGCCACCGCATCGGCGACGGAGTGGTCGGGGTCCTCGGCCACGGCGTGGACGAGCTCCATGGCCTCCTGGCGGCCCCCGGCGGTGGAGGTGGCGGCCTCGCCGCCGTGCTGCTGGAGGTCCCACTCGGCCAGGGCCTCGTCGTAGCCACCCTCGCCGGGATGGAGCAGCCGGGTCGTCGGGCCGACGGGCTCCTCGACGGCTTCGGCCTCGTCACCCTCGGCCGCGTGCACGCGCTCGGGCGTGACGGGGACGATCAGGGTTCCGTCGTCGTTACGGATGATCTCCACGGGTGCTCCTCGGCGGTCGGTCGACGCCGTGCGGCGCCGACCCCCTGCACCTACCCGTCCGGACCCCGATCCCGCGCCACCCCGAAGGTGGCTCACCTGCTTCGGCCGGCTGGATGAGGTGAGCCAGCTTTCGGGGCGGGAGGGGTCAGGTGCCGCTGAGGGAGAGGTCGGCGATCACGAGGGTGGGGCAGCTGGTGCCGCCCGGCAGCCACTCGATGTCGGCCCCGACCGCGGCGATGTCGAGCAGCATCCGCTGCAGCGTCGATGCCACCGTGACTTCGCGCACGGGCTCGGCGAGCTGGCCGTTGCGCACCATCAACCCCTCCACGCCCACGGAGAAGTCGCCGCTGACGGCGTTGACCCCGGAGTGCCAGCCGGTCATCGACTGCACGTAGATGCCGAGGTCGACCGAGGCCAGCAGCTCCTCGTGGGTACCCGAGCCGGGCGCCACGGCCAGGGCCTGGCAGCCGACCGACGGCGTGGACGAGATGCCTCGCACCGCCGACCCCGTCGAGACCGTGCCCGCCCGCCGGGCCGCGGCGCTGTCGTAGAGGAACCCCTGCAGAACGCCGTCGACCACCAGCGAGTTGCGACGGCAGGCCAGCCCCTCGCCGTCGTAGGTCTCGGCGCTGTAGGAGCGGTGGTCGGTGGGGTCGTCGACCAGCGTCAGCATCGGGGAGGCGATGGCCTCGCCCTTGCGGTCGGCGAAGGGCGAACGGCCCTTCAGCACGCGCTCACCGGTGAGGGTGCCGCCCAGCAGGCCGACCACGCTGGCGGCCAGCCGGGGCTCGAGCACGATGGCCAGTCGCTGCGACGGCACCGCGGTGGCACCGAACAGGCGGGTGCACCGCAGCACGGCGTCGCCGGCGGCCTCGTCGAGGTCGAGGTCGTCGGGGCTGAAGCCGACGGTGGAGCCGTTGCCGGTGTAGGTCTCGTCGCCGTCGTTGGCGAGGGCGAGCACGCCCATCGAGCACCAGGCGCCCCGGCCCGCCCCGGCGATGCCGGTGTTGGTGGCCACGGCGAAGCGCCCCGACGAATCGGAGAACGAGGCGACCCGCACGCCGGTGATGCGGGGGTCGCCGTCGCGGACCATGCGCTCGAGCTCGAGGGCCAGCTCGATCTTGCGCTCGGCGGGCAGGGCGGCGACGGCCGGGTCGAAGGCGTCGAACGGCACGGGGGCCACGCCGTCGGGCTCGGCCAGGCCGACCCACTCGTCGGGCTCGGCGAAGGTGGCGTTGTCGCGCGCCTCGGACAGCGCGTCGGCGATGACGTCGGCGTCGAGGCTGCCCGCCCAGGCGAAGCCCTGGCGGTGGTCACGCACGACCCGCACCCCGATGCCGGCGGTGGTGGCGGCGGTGAACGACTCGACCTCGGCGGCGTGGACCTTCACCGACGTGTACGACGAACGGCCCACGAAGGCCTCGACCTGCTCACCGGCACCGGCCTGGTCGGCGACCCGCTGGGCCACGGCGAGCAGGTCGGCGCACTCGTCGTCGGGCGGTTCGACCGCGGGGGTGACGACCGCGGTCACGAGCCCGAGAGGGTGACGTCGGCGACCACCAGGCTCACCCCGGCGGCGTTCATGGGCAGGAACTGCAGGTCGTTGCCGACGGCCTGCACGTCGTGGAGCATGCGCTGCAGCGTGGAGGCGATGGTGAACTCCCGCACCGGCTCGGCGACCTCGCCGCCCCGGATGCGCAGGCCCTCGGCGCCGGTGGAGAAGTCGCCGCTGACCGGGTTCACGCCCGAGTGGAGGCCGGAGACCTCCTGTACGAGCACGCCGTCGTCGATGCCGGCGATGAGCGTGGCCGGGTCGGTGGTGCCGGGCAGCAGGGACAGGAACAGGCAGTCGACGTCGGGCGTGCTCTTGAAGCCACGAACCGCGTTGCCAGTGCTGACCGTGCCGGCCCGCCGAGCGCTCTCGGCGTTGTGCACGAACATCTCGAGCACGCCGTCGCGCACGAGCACGTTGCGACGCGTCGCCAGGCCCTCGCCGTCGGTGTCGGTGGCCGTGATCGCCCGCAGGTCGGTGGGGTCGTCGATCAGGGTGACGAGCGGCGACGCCACGGCCTCGCCGAGGCGCTCGGCGAACAGCGAGCGGCCCTTGGCCACGGCGTCGCCGTTGAGCGTGTAGCCGAGCAGCCCGAGGAACTGGGCGGTGACCCACGGGTCGAGCACCACGGTGAGGCGGCCGGTGGGCGGCTTCACCGCGCCGAGCATGCGGGTGGCGCGCTCGGCGGCCTCGGCGGCGGCGGCGGCCGGGTCGAGGTCGGACGCCTCGCGCCCGACCGAGAAGCCGAACCCCGTCTGGGTGTCGTCGCCCTCGGTGGCCATGGCGTAGGTGGCGACGTAGCAGCTGGTCTCGCGGCCGAACGAGCGGATGCCCGTGGTGGTGGCCACCGCGGCCTCGGAGACGCCGTCGACGTACTCGGCCGACTCGATGCCGGAGATGCGGGGGTCGGCGGCGAGCACGGCCCGCTCGAGCTCGACGGCCAGCGCCACCTTCTCGTCGGGGCTGAAGCCGAGCAGCGACTCGCGGAAGAGGTCGAGCTCCTGCACGGCGACGCCGTCGGGCTCGGCCAGGCCGACGAACGGGTCACGGGTGGCGAAGCCGGCGTTGTCGCGCGCCTCGGCGAGGGTCTCGGCGATCACGGACTCGTCGAGGGTGCCGGCGTAGGCGAAGCCCTGCCGGCCGTCGACGACGACGCGGATGCCGACGCCCTGGGACTGGGCGGAGGACAGCGACTCGACCTCGCCGCCGTAGACCTTGATCTCGGTGTCGGTGCCGCGGACCACCACGGCCTCGACCTGCTCGCCGGGCGCGGCCATGGCGACCACGCGGTCGGCGACCGCGAGCAGCTCGTCGCTCATGCCGCGGTGCCGCCGATGGTGAGCGACGAGACCCGCAGGGTCGGGACGCCGTCGCCCACAGGCACGCCCTGGCCGTCCTTGCCGCAGGTGCCGGGAGGCCCCATGGCGAAGTCGTTGCCGAGAGCGTCGATCCGCTGGAGGACCTCGGGGCCGTTGCCGATGAGGTTGCCCTCGCGCAGCGGCTCGGTGACCTGGCCGTCCTCGATCAGGTAGGCCTCGGTCATGCCGAACACGAAGTCACCGGTGGCGGTGTTGACCTGCCCGCCGCCGAGGTGCTTCACGAGCACGCCCTTCTCGGTGGAGGCGACGATCTCGTCGGGGTCGTCGGTGCCGGCGAGCAGGTAGGTGTTCGTCATGCGGACCATGGGCAGGTGCTGGTAGCTCTGCCGGCGGCCGTTGCCCGATGAGGGACGGCCCTCCTTGCGGGCCCGGAGGTGGTCCCACATGTAGTCGGTGAGCACGCCGTCGTCGATGAGCACGTTGCGCTGGGCGGGGTTTCCCTCGTCGTCGATGGCGATGTTCCCCCACTCCTTGGCCATGGTGCCGTCGTCGACGACGGTGACGCCCTTGCTGGCGACCTGCTGGCCCACGCGGTCACGGAACACCGAGGCGCCCTTGGCGACGAGGTCGGCCTCGAGGCCGTGGCCGCAGGCCTCGTGGAAGAGCACGCCCCCACCACCGCTGGCGATGACGACGGGCATGGCGCCACTGGGTGCGGGGCGGGCGGCCAGCTTGGTGAGGGCGCGGCCGGCGGCCCGACGGGCGAGCTCGTCGACGTCGTACATGTCGAACAGCTCGAAGCCGACGGTGTGGCCGATGCTCTCGCGGCCGGTCTGCATGCCGGTGTCGCCGGTGGCCACGCAGCTGACGGCGAAGAAGCTGCGGACGGTGTCGTCCTCGGCGAGGAGGCCGTCGGAGTTGGCGACGAGGATGCGACGGCGGTTGTCGCCGTAGCTGACCGACACCTGGGAGATGGCGCCGCCGGCGGACCGGGCGATCTCGTCGGCCCGGGTGAGCAGCTCGACCTTGCGGGCCTTGGGCACGTCGCCGGGGTAGGTCTCGATGTCGTAGCCACGCGATGCCTCACGACGGGTGAGGGCGATGGTGCGGGTGCCGCCACCGCCGCCCTTGGCCGCAGCCGCGGCGGCCTCGGCGGCGGCCAGCAGGCCGGCCTCGCTGAGGTCGGCGGTGTGGGCGAAGCCGGTGGTGTCACCCACCACGACGCGGATGCCCGCGCCGCGGTCGCGACCCGACGTGAGCTCCTCGACCCGTCCGTCGTCGAGCAGCGCCGAGCTGTTGCGACGGTCCTCGGCGAAGACCTCGGCGAACTCGCCACCGGTCTTCAGCGCCGACCCGAGCACCCGTTGGAGCACGGCTTCCTCGATCACCGACGGTCCTTTCCCAGCGCCTGCCCCGGCATCAGGAGGTGTTGGTCACCGCTGGAGGGGCAGGCCCCGGCGGGCGATCACCCGCTCGGTCGCGCTGCCCGCCTCGACACCATGCGTGTCGATTGCACGGGCTGGCCGGGGGATGGTCGAGCGGCGTAGCGTACCGCCGATGCCCGTCCAATCCGGCCTGAGCGCAACGGTCGAGCTCGTCGTCGGCGAGGCCGACACGGCGATCGCGCTCCACTCCGGCGAGGTGCCGGTGCTGGGCACGCCCCGCCTCCTGGCGCTGTGCGAGGAAGCGGCGCTCGCCGCGGTGGCTCCCGAGCTCGCCCCGGGCCAGACCACGGTCGGCATGAAGGTCCAGCTCGACCACCTCGCCCCCTCCGCCGTCGGCCACCGGGTCGTCGCCGAGGCCGTGGTCGAGAAGGTCAACGGCCGCCGCGTCACCTTCACCGTCTCGGTGAACGACGACCGCGGCCTGGTGGGTGTCGGGCGGGTCACCCGCGTGGTGGTCGACGCCGAGCACTTCACGGCGAAGGCCTCCGGCCTGCTCGACGACTGACGGTCGTCAGGCGGTGCCGAGGCCGGGGCCGACCAGGCCCCCGAGGCCCGAGGCTCCACCGAAGTCGGTGACCTCGTCGGCCGGCGGCGGGGTGATGGTGATCGGCGCACCGAGGTCGTACAGCTCGATCGTCACCGTCATGTCCATCGTCGCCCCGCCCATGTCGGCCGAGACGGTCACCTCGAGGCGGCGCACCATGCCGTCGTTGTCGACCCACGCGGTGAACGGCATGTCGAACGTGCCGCCCATCTGGTCGAGCGCCGCCTGGACGTCGGCCTCGTCGTCGGGCGAGGCCTGGGCGATCGCCGCCTGAGGGTCGATGGTGCCCTCGTAGACCGTCACGGGCACCCCGTCGATGGAGTCGGCTCCGCGCTCCACCACGCTGCCACCCGCGCCCTTGAGCGAGTCGAGGAAGCCCGACCAGTCCGAGCCCATCACCCCGAACGACTGGGAGCCGCTGGGGTCACCGGCGAGCGCGGCGACGTCCATCTTCATCCAGCCGACGTCGAGGCCGGGGATCAGCTGGTCGGTGTCGACCTTCATGTAGGCGGTGGTGCCGTCCACGATCTCGTGCATCACCATCGTGCCGGGCACCGCGCCGAGGCCGGTGCCCGACGCTCCGGTCATCTCGACCGTGAGCTCCGACCGCTGTCCGAAGTCGCTGAACGATCCGGTGCCCGCCATGGTCATGTCGAGGCTCTCGCCGTCGCCCGAGCCGCTGATGGCGTAGCTCACCCGGAAGCGGCCCGACTCGACCGCGCTGGTCGACTCGCTCGCCCTGGTCAGGGCCGCCGAGGCGACCGTGCCGACGGAGGCGTCGTCAACGGTGACGAACGCCTCGCCGGTCGCGCCGCTGCCGCAGGCCGCGAGGGGCCCCGCTGCGACGATCAGTGCCGCAGCGCCGATGCCGATCCGCATCCGCCGTCGCCCGAGCCCGGACCTCGTCATCGCGACCATCTCCCACCTCCGCCCGGTCGGACCGACGGCCGGTCCGATCCCGTTGCCCCCATCATGCCCGTTCGACCACTCTCCGTACACACCCGCCCACGACCGACGACGGGCAGATGACCGACCCGTGAACGGGCGGCGTCCGTACACTGGACGTCGTGGTGGATCGGCCGAGGTCGGAGGGTCCCGCGGCCCCGGACGAACCGACCGCCCCCGCGCCCGGCCTCGAGCACCTCGGCTCCGACTCCGTCGCCGACCTGATCGACGTGGCCGAGACCGCGGGCGGCCGCCCTGAGCGGCGCCGCCGCTGGGTGATGCCGGTGCGCATCGCCGTCAGCCTGGCCATGCTCGCCGTGCTCTTCACCCGCTTCGACGACTTCAAGTGGTCCGAGACGGTGCCCAAGTGGAACCGCACCACCGCCCTGTGGCTCATCGGCGCCGCCCTGCTCACGCTGCTGGGGCTGGTGCTCTCCGCCGTCCGGTGGCAGCAGGTGCTGAGGGCCATGGGCCTCCACGAGAAGCTCCGCCGCCTCGTGCCGCTCTACTTCGCCGGCGCCTTCGTCTCCAACGTCCTGCCCAGCACGATCGGTGGCGACGTGCTCCGGGTCTCCCGCCTGTCGCGCGGGGTCGACGACGCCGACTCGGCCGACACCTTCGCGTCGGTCGTGCTCGAGCGCCTCAGCGGCTGGCTGGTGCTGCCGCTCATCACCTTCTTCGGCCTGCTGATCAACCCCGACCTGCGCGACCAGGGCCGGGCCAGCGCCGTGGCCGCCGCCGTCGCCGCCTTCACCCTCGTCGCCCTCGTGGTGGTGCTTCTCGTCGCCGACCACCCTCGTCTCGGCGGCCGCTTCGCCAAGAGCGAGGGCTGGGCCCGCTTCGTCGGCGCCGTCCACCGCGGGGTGGCTCAGATGCGGGCCCACCCGGCCGCCGCCCTCGGCGTGGTGCTGGCCGGCCTCGCCTACCAGCTCGTGCTGGTCGCCGCCGCCCTGATGGTCGCCGCGGCCCTCGGCTTCGGCTGGCTCGGCCTCACCCCGCTGCTCGCCTTCCTGCCGGCGGTCCTGATCGCCCAGGTGCTGCCGATCGGCATCTCCGGGCTCGGGGTGCGCGAGGGCGCCTTCGTCCTGTTCCTCACGCCGCTGGGGGTGCCCGCCGAGCAGGCGGTTGCCCTCGGGCTGGTGCTCTACGCCCTCAACCTCCTGGTGAGCCTGGCCGGTGCCCCGGCGTTCGCCGTAGGGGGGCGACGCAGAGAAGCCCTCACGTGAGCGTCGGCCACGTCGAGGCCGACCAGGCCACGATCGACGACCCCGCGTCCGCCACCGAGCCCGAGCCCACCATCCACTGGTGGCGTGAGATCGCCTACGTGGTCGGGTTCTACGGCATCTACACGCTCGTGCGGAACCAGTTCGGCTCCGCCGCCGTGGGCACCGAGCACGCCTACACCAACGCAGTGCGCATCATCGACCTCGAGAAGGCCGTCGGGCTCTTCCACGAGGCCACCATCCAGGGCTGGTTCCTCGGGGAGCCATGGGTGCTGCGGGCGTTCAACATCTTCTACGGGTCATTCCACTTCGTGGTGCCGGCGGCGGTGCTGGTGTGGCTCGCCGCCCGGCATCCCCGCGACTACCCGACCTGGCGCAACACCATCCTGATCGGCACCGCCCTGGCCCTGATCGGGTTCTCACTGTTCCCGCTCATGCCCCCTCGCCTGCTCTGCGACTGCGCCTACGGCGCCGGCCCGGCGGCCACCGCCGACGGCCTCCCCCACTTCGTCGACACCCTCGCCTCCTACGGCGGGCTGTGGTCGTTCAGCAACTCGACGATGGCCAGCATCTCCAACCAGTACGCGGCCATGCCCAGCCTCCACTTCGGGTGGGCCCTGTGGTGCGCGCTGGTGCTCGTCCCCCGGGTTCGGCACCGCTCGACGAAGATCATCGCGGCCGCGTATCCCGTGGTCACGCTGCTCACGATCATCGTCACGGGGAACCACTACTGGCTCGACGCGGTGGGCGGCGCGGCGGTCATCGGACTGGGCTGGCTGATCGGCTCCCGCCTGGCCACCCTGATGGTGAAGCACCATCGCGGAGGGGGTACCGTGAACGCGGCTTCGCCGGTGCCGACCTCACCGTCCGAGCCCGCCGCCCCCTCCCTCGGGCGGGATCCCGCCCCCTCGCCTCGGACCGGCAAGGACACCGCTGCCTCATGATCCTCGAGTCGATCAACTCTCCGGCCGACCTTCGGGCTCTCGACGACGAGCAGCTCGAGGTCCTCGCCGAGGAGATGCGGCAGGTCATCATCGGGTCGGTCACCACCCACGGCGGCCACCTCGGCTCCAACCTCGGCGTCGTCGAGCTCACCCTGGCGATGCACCGGGTCTTCGACTCCCCGAACGACATCATCCTGTGGGACACCGGCCATCAGGCCTACCCCCACAAGCTGGTCACCGGGCGCCTCGGCGGGTTCGAGAACCTGCGCGAGGCCGGCGGCATGTCGGGCTACCCGTCGCGTGACGAGTCCGAGCACGACTGGATCGAGAACAGCCACGCCTCCACCGTCCTGAGCTGGGCCTACGGCCTGTCGGTGGCGCAGGCGTCGCCGCAGGGCGAGGGCCGCCGGGTGGTGGCGGTGATCGGCGACGGCGCCATGACGGGTGGCATGGCCTTCGAGGGGCTCAACAACCTGGGCCACTCCGGGCGCGACTGCATCATCATCCTCAACGACAACGGCCGGTCCTACGCCCCTACGGTCTCGAAGCTGGGCGAGAGCCTGGTGAAGATCCGCAACAACCCGGTGTACATGCGCCGCCAGGCCAAGCTCGAGAAGCTCCTGGCCGAGATGCCGGTCGTGGGCGGTCGCCTCGAGCGGGGCCTCGACGCCACCAAGGCCGCCATCCGCGAGCTCTGGGAGCCCACCGCCTTCTTCGAGGCCCTGGGCGTGCGCTACGCCGGACCCTTCGACGGTCACGACATCGCGGCCATGGAGGAGGCCTTCCGCAACGCCACCGAGATCAGCGGCGGGCCGCAGGTCATCCACGTGCTCACCGAGAAGGGCCGTGGCTACGCGCCGGCCCTGAACGACCCGATCAAGCGGCTCCACGACACCTCAGAGGCCAAGCCGGGCAGCTTCACCGCCGCCTTCACCGAAGCCATCGTGAAGGAGGGCGAGGCCCGCCCCGAGCTCGTCACCATCACCGCGGCGATGCCCGACTCCACCGGCCTGCTGCCCTTCGCTGAGCGCTTCCCCGGCCGCATGTTCGACGTCGGCATCGCCGAGCAGCATGCCGTTGCCTCCGCCGCCGCCATGGCCGTGGGCGGTCTGCGCCCCGTCGTGGCCGTCTACTCGACGTTCCTCACCCGGGCGTTCGACCAGGTGAACCTCGACGTGGGCCTTCACTCCCAGCCCGTGGTGTTCTGCCTCGACCGTGCCGGCATCACCGGCGACGACGGGCCCAGCCACCACGGCGTGCTCGACATGGTGCTGCTCACCAAGGTGCCGGGCATGACGGTCTTCGCCCCGTCGTCGTACCAGGAGATCGGCCAGATGCTCCACGACGCGCTCGACATCACCGACGGCCCGTCAGCCATCCGTTGGGCCAAGACCGCCGCCCGCCAGGCCGGCGAGAGCGAGGTCGGTCACGGGCTCGAGGGCCGCCGCCTGCTCCAGGGCGACGACCTCTGCATCATCAGCGTCGGCAAGATGCTCGACGCCGCCGAGGCCGCCGCCGAGATGCTGGCCGCCGACGGCGTGTCGGTCACCCTCTGGGATGCCCGGGTCGTGAAGCCGCTCGACCCCGCCATGCTCGCCGACGCCGGTCGCCACCCCTACGTGGTCACCGTCGAGGACGGCCTCCGCGACGGCGGTGTCGGCATGGCCGTCGCCGACCGGGTGTGCGAGCTCACCGTCGGGATGCCCGAGCCGCGGGTGCGCGTGCTCGGCGTGCCGTCGGCCTACATCCCCCACGGCAAGCCCGACGCCATCCTCGCCGAGCTCGGCCTCGACGCCGCCGGCATCTTCGCCTCGGCGGTCTCGCTGATGGCGGCCGACCACCCGCACGGCGCCTCGGTCTGATCCAGCCGTGAGCATCGGGCGCGGCGAGGGCGGCCCGCTCGACGCGGGCCCGTTCGGGCCGTGGTTGCAGCGCACGGTCGCCATGCTCGGCCGTGCCCCGGGGGCGGGCGACGGCTCCGACGTGCCCTGCGACGGCTGCACGGCATGCTGCGAGTCGTCGCAGTTCGTGCTGGTCGAGCCCGACGAGCACGACGCCCGCTCCGCGATCCCCTCCGAGCTGCTCTTCCCCGCACCCGGCGCACCGAAGGGGTACTCGCTGCTCCCCTACGACGAGCACGGCCGGTGCCCGATGCTGCGCGACGGCGCCTGCTCGATCTACGAGCACCGGCCGCGCACCTGCCGGGCCTACGACTGCCGGGTGCTGGCCGCGGCCGGTGTCGATCCCGGCCCGGCCAAGCCGGAGATCGCCGCCCGGGTGCGGCGGTGGGAGTTCACCCTCGACGGCGCCGGCGACGAGCGATCGCTGGGCGCGGTGCGGTCGGCCGCCGCGTTCCTGGCCGACCACGCCGACGACCTTCCCGATGGTGGGCCCCCACCGACCCAGCGCGCCGCGCTGGCCGTCGAGGTGCACGACCTGTTCCCCGGCGAGGGGGCGGGCGAGGCCTCGCCCGACCCCGCCGAGGTCCTGGTCGAGCTGCGCCGCCGCCTCAGCTCACGGTGACGGTGCGGCAGCCGAGGAGGGTGTTCGGCCCACCGACGCTGTCGATGCCGAAGGCGCAGACCCGATGCAGGCCCGGAGTGGCACCGAGGGTGGCGTCGAAGCCGTGGTGGTCGCCCCAGCCCGTCGCCACCAGCGGGACGTCAGGGCGGTAGGCGTCGGCCGCCACCGCGATCGCCACGTCGTCGACGTAGAGGTGGACCGTCGTGGGCTTGGACTCGTCGTTGTCCGGCTCGATCGCCCACCCGGCCACGCGCACGCTCCCGGCTCCGGGGATCACGGCATCGAAGTTCCCGAGCACCGCATGGTTCTCGATCTCGATGTCACGGCATCCGAGCAGGACCGTCCCGGCGGAGCCGAGCCCGTAGGCACAGACGCGATGCCGACCCGGTGTCTGGCCACCGGGCAGCCCGAGCTCCACCTGGAAGGCGTGGGCCGGACCGTACCCAGGGAAGGTGAACGAGAGGTCGCCCCGGGGGACGTCGGCGGCGACCACCACCGCACCACCGTCGACGTACACGAGCACGTCGATCGGATCCGCCGTGGACGGATCGATCGCCCAGCCCCGAACCCAGACGGTGCCGGGGTTCAGGAAGGTGCTGGCCGCGTCGTCGAGGGCGCCGATCGTCGCGGGGCCGAGCACGGTGATGTCCCGGCAGTCGATGAGGCCGGCGCCGAACGCATAGACGCACACCCGATGGGCGCCCGGGGCGGCCCCGAGGGTGGCGTGGAAGCCCTGGTTCGGGCCGAGCTCTGGGAAGCGCTCGACCACATCGGGTCGCGCATCCACCGTGTCCAGGAGGATGGCCTGACCATCGACGTAGACGAGCACCGAGGCCGTGCGGGCCCACCCCCGGACGACGACGCCGCCCGGAGCGGGGAGAAGATCGTCGATCGCCCCCAAGAAGCTGCCCGACGACGCCGGCTCCGACACAGACTCCGGCTCAGTTGACGAGGCCGGGCCTGCGGCCAGGAGCAGGCCGAGGAACGTCGCCATCACCACGACCACCGCCCCTGCGCTCCGCCGCATCCGCCCACTGGTGGCGATCACGTGCATGGGTACTCCCTTCGAATGGCCGGACCCGCCGAACCGACGGGTCCACGGTAGCCCCGTTCCCACCGACGCCCGGGAGGACCGGCGCCTGCCGGCCTCAGCCGGCGGGAGCGAAGCGGAGCTCGGTCCAGCCGTCGTGGTCGACGAACAGCGGGGTGAGGGCCAGGCCGATCTCGACCGCCTCGGGCGGCTCGACCCGGGCGAACAGGCGGCCGCCGCCGTCGAGGTCGACGGTGGCGACGCAGTACGGCACCTCACCGACGGTGGCCGGGGTGAGCGCCCGGTGCACCCGCACGACCGAGTAGACGACACCGGTGCCGGCGGCCTCGACGTCGATGCCGCCCTCGGCCGCGCAGTAGGGGCACGACGGCAGGCGCTGGAAGCGGCGGCGACCACAGGCCGGGCACTCCTGCACCATCACACGGCGCTCGGCGAGGGCCGCCCAGAACGGCTCGCTGAGCTGATCGGGGGTGGGGGCGGGAAGGCCGACGTCGGTCATCGAGTCATCGTCCCTCAAAACGCGGAGGGCGCTTCTCGGCGAAGGCGGCCAGGCCCTCGGGGGCGTCATGGGACTCGAGGCAGTACTCGACGTCACGCTCGAGCTCGACGGCCAGGCCGTCGGCCACCGAGCCGTTCTCCAGCCACAGCGACGTGATGAGCTCCTTGGCGTTGGCCACCGCCAGCGGGCTCTTGACCGCCACCTCCGCGGCGAACGCCAGGCCGGCGTCGAGCAGCTCGTCGTCGGGCACCACCCGGCTGGCGAGGCCCCACTCGACGGCGTCGTCCGCCGAGAGGAGGCGGCCGCTCAGCATCAGCTCGGTGGCCCGGGCCCGACCGATGGTGCGGGGCAGGAGCGTGAGCACTCCCCCGCCGCCCATCTGCCCGAAGTTGAGGTGGCCGTCGCCGATGCGGGCCGACTCGGCCACGAGGGCGAAGTCGCAGTTGAGGATCAGCTCGAGGCCACCGGCCACGGCCACTCCGTTCACCAGCGCCACGGCCGGCACCCGGAGCCCGAGCAGCCGCCCGAACACCCGGTGCAGCTCGGCGACGAACGCGGTGAACGCTTCCCGGTCGCGCTGGAGGGTCTGGTAGCCCTTGAGGTCGCCGCCGGCGCTGAAGGCCCGTCCGTTGCCGGTGACGAGCACCGTGCACACCGACGGGTCGGCCTCGACGCCGTCGAGGATGCGGTCGAGAGCGGCCAGCATCTCGCTGTCCATCGGGTTGAGCGTGTCGGGCCGGTTGAGGCGGATCAGCGCCGCGGTGCGGCCCGTGTCGCCCACCGCCAGGCGCTCGATGAGCACCGGGTCGTCGTCAGCCACCTGCGGCACCGTTCCCCTCCGCGCCCGTGAGCGCCCTGACCAGCTCGTGCTTCTGGATCTTGCCCGATGCGGTGGCCGGCAGCGCGCCGACGACCTCGAGGCGCTCAGGTCGCTTGTAGAGGGCCAGGCCGGCGGCGTCGAGACGCTCGCACATCGTGTCGAAGTCGAGGGCCGCCCCGGGCCGCAGCACGACGCACGCGCACGTGCGCTCGCCCAGGCGGTCGTCGGGAAGGCCGATCACCGCCGCCCTCTCGACCTCGGGGAAGGCGACGAGGAGCTCCTCGATCTCACGGGGGGCGATGTTGATGCCGCCGCGGATGATGATCTCCTTCTTGCGCCCCACCACGGTGAGGTACCCGTCGGCGTCGACGGTGACCAGGTCGCCGGAGCGCACCCACCCGTCGGGGTGGAAGGTGGCGGCGGTGCGCTCGGGGTCGGCGAAGAAGCCGACACAGGTGTCGGGGCCGCGCACCTCGAGCTCGCCGGCCTCGCCCGGGGCGAGCACGACGCCGTCGTCGTCGACGACCCGCAGCTCGACGTGGCTCATGGCCACGCCGTCGGTGTCGCGCTTCTGGGCGGAGGTCGACGAGGGACGGTTCCAGGTGCCGACGAGCACCTCGGTCGAGCCGTAGAGACGAAGCACCTGGATGCCCACCTCGGCGGCGGCATCGACCAGCGCTGGGGGCACCGGCGCACCACCGCTGCCGAAGAGGCGCAAGGAGTCGAGGCGGGCGCCGGCCGCGACCGCCGCCTCGGTGAGGTCCTGGAGGAAGGTGGTGGCGGCCAGGGTGTACGAGCAGCCGTGCTCCTGCACCAGGCGCAGAGCCGTGGCCGGGTCCCACCGGTCCTGGAGGACGAGGGGCAGTCCGTGGTGGAGGGCGAAGCGCAGCCCGTAGTTGAAGCCGGTGGAGTGGCCGACGGGCGACGGCATCCAGACGACGTCGTCGTCGGTGACACCGAGGTCAGCACGGGCGACGCGCACGCTGAAGCCGGCGGTCTGCTCGGTGTGCATGATCGCCTTGGGCCGGGCCTCGGTGCCGGAGGTGAAGATCAGCTCCGAGACGGCGTCGGCCGGGCGGTCGCCGAGCCCTGCGTCCGCTGCGCCCGATACGAGGAGATCGGCGTAGGTGACTGCGGGTGCCCCGGCCTCCGGATCGACCACCACGTGCAGCGGGGCGATGCCGGTGGCCTCCACCACCTGGGCGATGAGGCTCCGGTGGTCGCAACCCCGGAACTCGCCCGGCGTGAAGACCGCCACCGGGCGGGCCGTCTCGAAGACCTGAGCCAGCTCACGTTCGCGGTAGTTGGGCAGCAGCGGGTTGATGACCGAGCCGAGGGACAGCACCGCCACCGCCACGACGACGGTCTCGTACCGGTTGGGCAGCTGGACCGAGACGACGTCGCCGGCCCCGACGCCCCGGCGGGCGAGTGCGTCTGCCAGCCGGGCCGCATCGGCGGCGAGCTCGGCGTAGGTGGCGGTGCGATGCTCGTCCACCACGGCCACGGCGTCAGGACGCATCGCCGCGTGATGGGCGACCCGACCCGGAAGGGTCTGATCGTCCCACCAGCCCGCGGTGAGGTACGCCTCGCGCCGATCAGGCGAGGTGACGACGTCGACGAGACCCGCGGCCCCGGTGCCCATGGCGCTCCCCCCGGAACGAGTCGGCGCAGAGGCGCCGTTCAGCGGCCGAAACCGTAGAGGCGCTGGGCGTTGCCGGCGAGGATCAGCTGCTTGTCCTCGGGGCTCATGCCCGACATCGACGACTGGATCACCCGCCACGAGTGCGGCCAGTCGGCGCTGATGTGGGGGTAGTCGTTGGACCACAGCACCCGCTCGGCACCCATGTACTCGATGTTGCGGAGCCCGAAGGTGTCGGTCATGTAGCCGAAGTGGAAGTGCCGGCTGATGTACTCGCTCGGGAGCATCTGCAGGCCGAAGCGGCTGACCGGGTCGAGGCGCAGGTAGTTGTTGTCGATCTGCTCCTTGACGTAGGGCACCCAGCCGAAGTCGGTCTCGGCGAAGAAGACGTTGAGCTCGGGGTACCGGTCGAAGACGCCCGCGAAGACCATCTCGATCATGCGGTTCGGGGCGTCGAAGAAGCGGCCGTAACCCGGGAGCTTGGCCTTGTGGGCGGCCGGCATCGACTGGGTCATCGAGACGTGGATGTTGAGGGTGATGTTGCGCTCGGCCAGGACGGCGAAGAGCTTGTCGTCCTCCGGAGCGATGGCGAGGTCGCCGTGGGGCCAGCAGCCGAGCATGACGGTGCGCATGCCGGGGCGGTCGCAGACCCGCTCGACCTCGGCCACCGCCTCCTCGACGCCCCGGTTGGGGATGATGGCCACGCCGCACAGGCGCTCGGGGGCGTAGCCGACGAACTCGGAGAGCCAGTCGTTGTAGGCCCGGATCATCGTGAGGTGGTACTCGGTGTCCTTGTTGGCGATGATCGCCCCGGACAGGCGGGGCGTCGGGTAGAGGACCTCGGCGTCGACGCCGTCGCGGTCCATCTCCTCGAGGCGGGCGGCGGGCTCGTAGCCACCCTTGCGGATGTCCTCGAAGCGCACCCAGCCCTTCATGTCCTCGGGCTCCATGCCGGCGCAGGCGTTCATGCCGAAGTTGATGGGGTCCTTCACGCCCTCGATCACCCAGGCGTCGCCCTCGTCGAAGGACTGGATCCGCGGAGCGCGGTCCTTCATGGCGGCCGGCACCCGGTCGACCCAGACGTCGGGCGACTCGTTGACGTGCCCGTCGCCGGAGATGAGTCGGTAGCTGCGGCCCTTCGAACTGGTCTCCATGGGTCCCCCTGGTGGTCGGTCGGCATGCAGTGTGCCAGCGGTCACCCCCCGTGGGCTAACCATCAATCATTATAAGGATGGCCTCCGGCGTCGTCCACCCGTTGAGACCGCCGGTCGGCCCGCATCCTTGTTCTAGGTGCAATCAGTTATGTGATAGAGACCATGGGACGGCGAGGGGATCGCCGCTGCGGCCGCTGACCGGTCGACGACCAAGGGGGAACCACACCGAATGTCTCGCACCACGCGCCTGCGATGGGGTGCCGCTGCACTCGTGCTCGGCCTCATCGCCTCCGCCTGTGGCGGTGGCCGCAGCAACACCGGCGACGACGCCGGCTCCAGCACCACCGCGGCCACCGCGTCGACGGCCGAGGCCTTCGGTGACCTGCCGACGCCGTGCGGTCCGGCCGAAGGCGACGCCAACGTCGCCACCGAGCAGGGCGTCACGGCCAGCGACGTGGCCATCGGCTACGGCGACGACGCCGGCTACCAGGGCTCTCCGGGCCTGAACCACCAGATCAGCGACGCCATGAAGGCGATGATCGCCTGGTGCAACGAGCAGGGCGGCGTGAACGGCCGCACCGTCGTCGGCCACTACTACGACGCCAAGATCACCGAGACCGCCAACGTCGTCAGCGAGGCCTGCGACCAGGACTTCATGCTCGTCGGCTCCGGCTGGGCCCTGGCCGGCGGCGGCGAGACCGCCCGCCTGGCCTGCAAGCTCCCGGCCGTGCCCGCGCTCGTCGGCGGTTCCGACCTCGGCATGGCCCCGCTGATGGTGTCCCCCGTGCCCACGGTGATCGATTACAACGTCACCCAGGTCGCGGCGGCCCTCGCCGCGAAGTTCCCGACGCAGGTCAAGAAGGCGGCGGTCTTCTACCCGAACCTGCCGGCCTCGATCGAGACCATCGAGAAGATCCAGGCGACCTACCCCACCGAGGGATGGACCTTCCTCGACTGCGCCCAGCAGTACAGCATCAACGGTGAAGCCGACTGGAAGCCCTTCGTGCAGAAGCTGAAGGACTGCGGCGCCGAGACCGTGGTGTTCTCCGGCGGCAACCCGAACTTCCAGAACGTCCTCGACGCCGCCGCCCAGCTCGACTTCGCGCCGAACTGGCTCGTGGAGTCGAACTTCTACGACCAGGCCTTCGCCGACTGGAACAGCAACGGCAACGCCGACAACGTCTACCTGCGGTTCGCCTTCGTGCCGTTCGGCCAGGCCCAGCCGGGCACGGCCACTCAGCAGTACCTCGACCTGATCAAGGACTCCGGCGGCGACACCTCGCTGCTCGGGGCGCAGGCCGCGTCGGCCTTCCTGCTGTGGGCCACCGCGGCCAAGGAGTGCGGCGCCGACCTCACCCGGGACTGCGTGATGACCAAGCTGAAGGCCGTGCACTCGTGGACGGGTGGCGGGCTCCACGCCGAGATGGACCCGGGCGGCAACCTCCCCGGCCCGTGCGGCATGGTGCTGAAGATGGAGGCGACGTCCTTCATCCAGTGGAACCCCGACGCCGAGAACGAGTTCGTGTGCGACCCGAAGTACCTGGTGAAGGTCGAGCCGTCGGTCGCCGCGGCCGCCGCGCTGAACCTCGGCGCCGACCGCATCACCACCAAGAACGGCACCGGCCAGTAGCAAGGGTCCGGTCAGGACGAGCGACGAGGGGGCAGACATGGATCTGAACGACAGGATCGCCGTGGTGAGCGCGGCCGGCGCCGGCATCGGTGCCGCCACCGCCTCCCTCCTCGCCCGCTCGGGTGCCACCGTCATCGGGCTCGACCTCGACGGCGGCGCCCTCGAGGAGCAGCGCGCCGCGATCGGCGACGACGGGGCCTTCCACCCCGTCGTCGCCGACGTGAGCGACCCGGACGCCGTCGAGGCCGCCATCGCCGAGGCCGTGCGGATCGGCGGCGGGGTCGACATCCTGGCCAACGTCGCCGGCGGCAGCCGACCGGGCCACGACGTCGTGGCCCTCGACCCGGCCGAGTGGGACCGCCTCGTGCGGGTCAACCTCACCAGCGTCTACCTGATGTGCCGGGCGGTCATCCCCCACATGCGGTCGGCGGGCAAGGGGGCGATCGTGAACGTGTCGTCCGGGGCTGGGCTCCGGGGCATGCACGCCAACCCCGGCTACATCGCGGCCAAGGCCGGCGTGGTCGCCCTCACCCGGGCGCTGGCCATCGACCACGGCCCCGAGGGCATCCGCACCAACTGCGTGGCACCCGGGCCGGTGGCCACGCCGCTGATGCGACGCAACCGCACCCCCGCCGAGATCGAGCAGATCGCGAAGGTGTCGATCACCGGCCGCCTCGGCGAGCCGGAGGAGCTGGCGGCCGTCATCGCCTGGCTGGCGAGCGACGACTCGTCGTACGTGATGGGCCAGTGCATCGAGGTCGACGGCGGGGTCTCCTCGAACGTCTGACGCGGGCCGGCTGTCGTCGGTCCGGCGGTCGTCGGTCCGGCGACCTCGGCCGACCCCGTGGGTCAGTGGGAGTGCTGGTGGGCGAGTCGTCGCAGGGGCGGCTCGCTGCGCGGCGGCGTCTTGCGGGGCGGGAGCGTGCCCAGCAGCTCGGCGGTGACCTCGGTGATGCGGGCCACGGCGGCCTCGAAGGCCTCCTCGGTGGCGGCGGAGGTCTTCTGGACCCCGCTCACCTTGCGGACGTACTGGCGGGCCGCGGCCTCGATCTCGTCCGGCGTGGCCGCCGGCTCGAGCCCCCGGAGCGTGGTGATGTTTCGGCACATGGATGCGATGGTGCCACCACCGCAGCCCGCCGGCCCCGCCGTTTCCCGGAAAGGTGCCTCACCCGGTGTCGGATCCCGACACGAGATGAGCCACCTTCGCGAGGACAGGGCTCAGAACATGGCGTTGCGGTGGGTGCCCCCGTCGACCGGGATCATCGCCCCCGAGAGGTACGAGCTGTCCGGCCCGGCCAGAAAGGCGATGGCCGCGGCGAACTCGTCGTAGGCGCCGACCCGACCGAGGTGGGTGGCGGCGTCGAGCACGGCCTGGCGCTCGTCGGAGCGCACCGGATGGGGCGCGTTGCAGACCACGATGCCGTTCACGCCGATGCCGGCCGGCCCGACCTCCTTGGCGAGCGACGCGACCAGGGTGTGGAGCCCGGCCTTGCCGACCGCATAGCCGGCGCCGTTGCGCTGACCGGTGTCGGCCACGATCGAGGAGACGCACACGATGCGGCCCCGACCGGCGGCGAGCATGCCGGGGAGCACGACCCGCGAGCAGATGTAGGCCGACACCAGGTTGAGGCGCAGGAACGCCTCGAACTGGGCGACAGGGGTGTCGAGCACCGAGGCCCACTGCGAGGCGGAGGCGGCATCGACACCCGCCGGACCGGCGGCGGCCCACATCGCTCCGGGCGGCGCCCCGCCGGCGTTGTTGACCAGGATCGTCACCGGGCCGACGGCCGCGGCGACCGAGGCGACCATCGCCTCCACCGCGGCCTCGTCGGTGACGTCGCCGGGCGCGGCCACCGCGGTCAGGCCGGCGGCTCGCAGCTCGTCGGCGGCGCGCTCGGCCAGCACGGCGTCGACGTCGTTGACCGCCACCGCGGCTCCGTCGCGGGCGAGCCGCTCGACGGTGGCCCGGCCGATGCCGTGACCGGCCCCGGTGACCAGGGCGACGGCCCCGGCGAGGGGTGTGCCCTCCCCCGCCGGCTCGCGCCCGTCGCTCACGACTGGAACAAGGGGTTGCGGGAGTTCTCCGAGAACACGGTCATGTGGGCGACCCGCCACCGGCCGTCGTCGCACTTGCGCATCTCGAAGATGTAGCCGCCCTCGTGCTGGCCGCGGCGGAAGCCGTCGGGCTGCTCGGTTGAGGCGACGAGGCTGTACGCCGCCACCGCCCATCCCTTCGTGCCGCTCGGGTCGAGGCGGATGAGGTCGTCGACGATGAGGTGCCGGAACTCGTAGGTGTTCAGCTGTGCGGCCGGCGGCGCGTCGGCGTCGTCGTCGCCGGCTCGGGGCAGCTGCGGGGCGACGTAGAGCTTCCGCAGCTCCTCCTTGCCCTCGACCCGTTCGGCGAGGGTGCCGCCCAGCACCCGCACGATGTCGTCGGTGTAGTGCTCCAGGAGCTCGTCCCATCGGCGGGCGTCGCACAGGTAGCCGTAGGCCATGAGCACCTGACGGATCGCCTCACGATCCTCGATGGCCTGGACCCGCTCCTCGAGCGTCGCCCACTGCGGCTCGGGCTTCTGGACGATGTCGATGATCTGCGCCAGCTCGGCGTCCTGCACGGCAGACTCCCCCTTTTGCGGCCGATCCCCCGATCGGCCGTTCTCACTAAGATTACAAGGAAAGCGGGGACCGACTGTCCGGCCCCCTCCCGCCTCTACCCAGGAGCCTTCGTGACCGTCCCGCCCGCCACCTCTCCCGACCACGTCTTCGACCTCACCGGCCGCCGGGCACTGGTCACCGGGGCCTCGTCGGGGCTCGGGCGCCGGATGGCCCTCGTCATGGCCCACGCCGGTGCGCGCGTCGCGGTCACCGCCCGCCGGGCCGAGCGGCTCGAGGAGCTGGCGGCCGAGCACCCCTCGATCGAGGCCTTCCCCGCCGACCTCGGGTCCGCCGACGAGCGGGTCGCCCTGGTCGCCGCCGTCGAGGAGCGCCTCGGTGGCATCGACGTGCTGGTCAACAACGCCGGCATCGCCGACCCGAAGCCCATCGAGAAGGAGACCCTCGACGACTTCGCCACCATGCTCGAGATCAACCTCGTCTCGGCCTGGCACCTCAGCAAGCTGGCCGGCGTGGGCATGGTCGAGCGGGGCTCGGGCTCCATCATCAACATCGCGTCGATCATCGCCACCGTGGCCGCCACGCCTGTGAAGCAGACCGGCTACCCCGCGGCCAAGGGCGGCCTGGTCGCCCTCACCCGGGAGCTCGCCGTGCAATGGGCCCGCAAGGGCGTGCGGGTCAACGCCATCTGTCCCGGCTGGTTCGAGACGGAGATGACCAGCGACCTCGTCGGCACCGAGAAGGGCGACGACTTCATCGGCACCAACACGCCGCTGCAGCGCGCCGGCCTGGTGCAGGAGATCGACGGGCCGGTGCTGCTGCTCGCCTCTGACGCCGGCAGCTTCATGACCGGCGCCGTCGTCATGGTCGACGGCGGCTGGACCGCCCGCTGACCCGACCCACCCGGGCCTTCGTCGATCTCCCGGTTCTGGCATGCGTCTTGCACCTCTAGGGGTGCAAGACGCATGCCAGAACGAGAACGCCGGACCTCAGCGGTCGGCGGTGAGGATCATGGCGCTGCCGTCCATGAGGGCGCCGCTGGTGACGGCGACGACCTCGTGTCGGGCCGCCTGGCGCTCGCCGCACCGACCCTGCACCTGCAGTGCGGCCTCGGCCACGGTGTTCATGCCGTGGAGGTACCCCTCCGACAGCAGCCCCCCGTGGGTGTTCACCGGCAGTGAGCCGCCGAGCCCGGTGGCACCCGAGCGGAACAGCTCGCCCGCGGCGCCGCGCTCGGCCAGCCCCAACCCCTCGATGCCCATCAGCACGGTGGTGGTGAAGCAGTCGTAGATCTCGGCGATGTCGACGTCGGCGGTCGTCACGCCGGCTCGGCCGAACAGGTCGTCACGCAGGAACGACGTGTAGTTGCGGGTGTAGTCGTCCCACAGCAGGTGGTCGCCGATGTCGAGGCCCGGTCGGGGCCCGGCCCGGTACGAGCCGGACGCCACCACCGCCGGAGGATGGCGCAGGTCGCGGGCCTGGTCGAGCGCGCTGACCAGCACGGCACACGCCCCGTCGACCTCGACCGTGCAGTCGGCACCCCGGTACGGCTCGGCGACGTAGGGCGCCGCGAGGTAGTCGTCGAGGGTGAGCTCGTCGCGGCGGTAGGCCCGCTCGTTGGCCCGCGCCCACTCCCGTTGCGACACCGCCACCGCGCCGGTGTCGAGCTCGCCCTGGCCCGTCTCGTGGAGGAAGCGCTGGCCGAACATGCCGACGTACATGAGGTAGGCGTCGTAGCCGAGCGGGTAGCGGAACTGGCCGCCCATGCCGGAGAACTCCATGGTGCCGACGCGGTCGCCCGAGCGGCCGTTGAGGGCCCGGAACACGAGGACGTGATCGGCCTGACCCGTGGCGACGGCGGCCGCGGCCTGGGTGACCAGGTGGCAGGGCGCCTGGCCGCCGAGGTCGATGTCGAGGGAGAAGCGCATCTGGGGCAGCGCCAGGGTGGTGGCCACCGCCTGGGTGGGCACCGAGTCGTGCATCACCGCGAAGGAGGCGATGCCGTCGACGGCCTCGCGGGCGACACCGGCGTCGTCGATGGCGGCCCGGCAGGCCTCGGTGGCGAGCTCCAGGACCGTGCGGCCCGACCGCTTCGAGAGCTCCGTGTACCCGACACCGGTGATGGCGGCCGCTCGCAGCGCCATGTCAGCGGCCCTCGAGGAGATCGGCGGACACGACAGCGGCGGTGTCGACCGACTCGCCCCAGCCCGGCTCCTCGGCGGTGTAGTGGGCCCGGGCGAGGAGCTCGGCTCCCCGCACGTCGCCCTTCTCGATCCGGGCGTAGAGCTTCTCGTGCTCCCGGGCGCTGGCCTTGCGGGCGGCCACGTCGGAGAACTCGCCGTGCTGCGCGTTGCGGCGGGCCATGTGGTCGACGTGCACGGTCCAGAGCGACTCGAGCGCCCCGACGACCAGGCGCATGGCCTCGTTGCCACAGTTGGCCACCAGGTCGAGGTGGAACTGCCGGGCCAGGCCCGTGTAGGCGGCGGGATCGTCGATGGCGGCGGCGGCCGCGTCGAGCGTGGCCCGCAGCACCGGCAACACGGTGGTGGCCCGGTCGGGGCGGGCGGCGCACGCAGCGACGCAGGCCGGCTCGAAGGCGGTGACTGCGTCGAGGACGCTGCCGAGCGAGGCCTGCCGCGACTGCAGGACCATGCCCATCATGTAGACGACCTTGGCCTCCTGCGGAGCGTGGACGACGGCCCCGCCGACGTTGCCGCGCTGCACCGTGATGAGCCCCTCGGTCTCGAGGATCCGCAGCGCCTCACGGATGGGTGGCAGGCTGACGCCGAACTCGTCGAGCAGCTCGTCCTGCTTCGGGAGCATGGCGCCGTCGGCCAGCTCACCCGAGAGGATGCGGGTGCGGAGGGCACCGGCGACCATCTCGGCGAGGCGCGGCTGCCGGAGCTGGTGACGGGCGGACGAGGTGGTGGCGTTCATCAGTTCTAAGATTACGACGATGAAGCCGTCGGTGTTCGTGATCAGCATCACCCCCTTCGACGCCGAGGGCGGGCTCGACGAACCGGGCCTGCGCGCCCACCTCGACCGGATGGCCGACGCCGGGGTCGGCGTCTACCTCGGCGGGGGTGGCAGCGGGGAGGGGTTCACCCTCGACGACGACGAGGCCCGACGGGTGCTCGAGATCGGAATCGACCAGATCGGCGGCCGGGTGCCCGTGCGGGCGATGGGCATCGAGCCCCGCACCGCGCAGCAGATGATCGACTACATCGGCGTCGCCGCCGAGGCCGGTGTCGACGCCGCCCAGATCTACTCCCTCGACCCGGGCCACGGGCACCGCCCCACCCCGGCCGAGATCGAGGCCTACCTGCGGGCCGTGCTCGAGAGCACCTCGCTCCCCTGCGTCGTTTCGTCGCACCAGTCGGTCGGCTACGCGGTGCGCCCCTCGCTCCTGGCGACGCTCGCCGACGAGCACCCCCACCTGGTGGGCGTCAACTGCAGCCACGGCGACATCGGCCAGCTCGTCGCCCTGAGCGACGCGGTCGGCGGCCGCCTCGAGCTGCACGTCGGTGGGCCGATGCAGGCGCTGAGCTGCCTGGCCCTCGGCGGCCAGGGCTTCCTGACCTCGGAGGCCAACCTGGCGCCCCGGCTGTGCGCCTCGGTGATCGAGCGCTACGTCGCCGGCGACCTCGACACCACCTTCACCGCCTTCGCCGAGGTCGTGCGCCTCTCCGGCCTGCTCTACGGAAGGGGAGGCATCCGGGCCACCAAGGCGGTGCTCGACCGGCTCGGCCTGCCGGCCGGCCCCGTCCGTCCCCCGCAGCTCACCGTGACCGACGCCGTGGTCGACGAGGTCCTCTCCCACCTCGAGTCCGCCGGCATCCCCGCCCTCGAGGGCTGGTAGCGCGACCGCCGAAGGTCATCAGCCGCTCCCCAAAGGTGGCTCACCAGATACAGCCCGCCGCACCAGGTGAGCCAGCTTTCAGGGATCGGGCGAAAGGTGGCTCACCAGATACAGCCCGCCGCACCAGGTGAGCCAGCTTTCAGGGATCGGGCGAAAGGTGGCTCACCAGATACAGCCGGCCGAAGCAGGTGAGCCAGCTTTCGAGGATCGGGGCGGCTCAGCGGTAGGGGCGGGTCTGGCCGGCGCTGATGCCGCCGTCGCAGACGAACTCCGAGCCCGTGCTGTAACTGCTCTCGTCGGAGGCCAGGAACACGACCATCGACGCGATCTCCGCCGGGCGGGCGATGCGGCCGATGGGCTGGGCGGCGAAGCGCTCGTCGAGCAGGGCGGGGTCGACGTCGCCGACGAGCCGGGTGGCCACGGCGCCCGGGTGCACCGAGTTGACCCGGATGCCGAACTCGCCGAGCTCGAGGGCCGCGGCCTTGGTCATGCCCCGGATCGCGAACTTGGTGGCGGTGTAGCCGAGCAGGCCGGCCGACCCGACCATGCCCCGGATCGAGGAGATGTTGACGATCGAGCCCTTGCCCCCGGCCTTCATGGGCTCGGCCATGGTGCGCAGCCCGAGGAAGGTGCCGATCTGGTTGACCCGGACGATCTGCTCGTACTGCTCGAGGGTCATCTCCGCCAGCGAGGCGTGGATCACGATCCCGCCGTTGTTCACGCCGATGTCGAGGCCACCGAAGGCGGCGACGGTGGCGTCGACGGCCGCCGTCCACTGCTCCTCGGAGCCCACGTCGAGCGGGACGAAGAGGGCGGCGTCACCCAGCTCGGCCGCCAGGGCGCGACCGGCCTCGGCGTCGATGTCGCCGATGGCGACCCGGGCCCCTTCCGCCACGAAGGCCCGCACGATGGCCTGGCCGAGGCCGTGGGCCCCGCCGGTCACGAGGGCCCGTCGTCCTGCGAGTCGATCGGTCATGTCGTCTCCCCCTCGGCGGCGATGGCGGCGGCCCGGCGCTTGGCGTCGTCGCGCAGGTCGCCCTTGGCCACCTTGCCCCCCGACGACCGCGGCAGCGAGTCGACGACCACCAGCCGCTCGGGGTACCACTCGCGGCTGACGCCTCGGCTCGAGAGGTGGGCGACCAGTCCCTCGAGGGTGATCTCGGCACCGGCCCTCGGCTCGACGTAGGCACACACCCGCTCGCCGAACACCAGGTCGGGGAACGGCACGGCGGCGACCATGGCGACGTCGGGGTGGGTGGCCAGCTCGGCCTCCACCGCCGGGGCGCTGATGTTCTTGCCGCCCCGGATGATGAAGTCCGAGGTGCGCCCGACCACCGACAGGTAGCCGTCGTCGTCGATCTCGACGATGTCGCCCATCAGCATCCAGCCGTCGTCGGTGAACAGCTTCTTGTTGGCTCCATCGTCGCCCCAGTAGCCGAGGCACACGGCCGGGCCCTTGCACGCGGGCTGCCCGCGGTGCTCGCCCGCCGGCACGTCGAGCAGGGTGTCGGGGTCGAGGAGGCGGACCTTCATGTCGTCGATGATGCGACCGGCCGTGCCGAAGCGGTGCTCGCGGTCGTCGTGCACCGTCGTGTAGCTGAGGGCGCCGGTCTCGTTGGAGCCGTAGAACTGCAGCACCTTGGCGCCGGTGACGTCCTCGAAGGCGGCGGCCCGCTCGAAGGGCACGGCCTCGCCGCCGGTGAACATCGAGCGCAGCGAGCTGAGGTCGCGGGGCCGCTCGGCGTTGGCGTTCAGCATCATGATGAACTGCGTGCTCACGCAGCACAGCACGGTGACCCGCTCGCGCTCGATCAGGTCGAGGGCCTCGTCGGCGTCGAAGTGGTCCATCACCACCGTGGGGCAGCCGAGGATGCCCGGGGTGAAGTGGCCGGTCCAGAGCCCGAAGCCGAACGGAGCCGGGATGGCACTGAAGAAGACCTCGTCGTCGCCGAAGTCGCCGGCCAGTGCGGCCAGCCGGTGGAAGTAGAACCACCGGTTCTGGGTGTGCATGACGCACTTGGGAAGCCCGGTGGTGCCCGAGGTGGAGTTCAACAGGAACAGGGCGTCGGGGTCCGGGTCGGCGAAGGGCCACGCGGCCGCGGCCGCCGACGCCCCCTCGGGCACACCGGCGTCAACGACCGCACCGTCGACGTCGACCAGCACGACGCGATCGATCGACGCGCCCAGCCCGGCGAGGTCGGTCACCAGCTGCGCGGCGGAGCGTTTGCGGTGCTCGGCGACGGTCACGAGGGTGCGGGCCCCGGTGAGGGTGAGCAGATGGGCGATCTCGCGGTCGCCGGCCCGGTGGCCGATGCCGACCACCACCAGCCCGGCCCGCTCGACGCCGACGAAGGCGGCGTGCACGCCGGGGCCGTCGGGCATGAGGACGGCGACGCGCCCACCGTCGGCGGGGTCGCCGGCCAGCAGGGCCCGGGCGATGCCGTCGGCGGCCGCGTCGTACTGCGCCCAGGTGAACCGGGTCGCCCCGCTCACGAAGGCGACGGCGTCGGCCCGCTCGGTGGCCCAGCGGCGCACGAGCGTGCCCATGGTCTCGTCACCCCACCACCCGTTGGCGCGGTACTCGGCCGCCTCGGTGGCGTCGGCTCGGATCTGCACGGCGGTCCCCCTCGGACTCTTTCCTTGCAAAGATAGTTGGAATGCTGAGGTGGCTCAGCCGGCCTCGGCGCCCCGGGCGTCGGGCCCCGAGCGCAGGTCGTGGATCAGCCGCTCCAGCCGGTCGACGAGCTCCCACAGCTCCTCGGACGACCAGTCGGCCAGCTGCTCGGACATGATCCCGTCGTTGGCCTCGTCGACGTCGGCGTAGGCGGCCCGACCGGCGGGCGTCGCCTCCACCACCGCGGCGCGGCCATCGGCAGGGTCGGCGCGGCGCTCGATGTAGCCGTCGGCCTCGAGGGCCTGGACCTGCCGGGTGAGCGCGGCCGGCAACATCCGGGCGTTGGCGGCCAGGTCGCTCAGACGCAGCGGCCCGTCGGCGACCACCCGGCCGAGCACGGCGTAGGCAGCGAAGCCGATGGGCACACCGGAGCGGGCCGACACCCGCCGGTCGAGCCGGGCGCTGCCCGTGATGCGGCTCAGCGCCCCGAGCGAGTCGCGCAGGCGGCGGCGGGCGTCGGCCGCGTCACGACGGGCGGCGCTCACCGCCACACCTCGGCGACGGCGTCGACGACCGCTGCGGCCTGGGCCCGGCCCGCCTCGGCCGACGGGCCGCGGGTCGAGGGGTCGAGCGGGTTGGTGCCGAAGGCGGCCACGCTGCGCTCGTCGGCGACGACCACGGCGACCTGCGAGCCCGAGGCGCGCAACGCGTCGCACTCGTGGGCGACGTCGCCGGCGAGGCCGGCCGTGAACGGGGTGAGCACGACGATCTGGTCGTAGCCCTCGGCGAGGTCGGCGTTGATGGTCGACCGCACGCCTCCGTCGACGTAGCGGCGGTCGCCGATGGTGACGGGAGGCCACACGCCCGGCACCGCGCAGCTGGCGGCCACGGCGTCGACCAGGCCGACCCCGGAGTCGCGGTCGAAGACAACGAACTCCCCCGTGGCGGAATCGACGGCGGTGATGCGCAACCCCACCAGCGGCCACTCCTTCACCGGGAGGCGGGAGTCGATGATCGCCAGGCGCTCCGCCTCGGGCACCGTGTCGGACTGCAGGGCCCACTCGCCGATGCGCCGCCGCAGCTCCTCGGGGTGCGGGCAGTCGGCGAGCAGCTCGACGAACCGGGCGATCATCGCCTCGACGTCGAACTCGACCGTGCGCTCGTGGGTGTGCGACGCCAGCTGGCGGTCGTGGAGGTCGACGAGGGCCTGCCCGGTGGCGACCTGGGTGGCCACCACCGACCCCGCGGAGGTGCCCACGAACAGATCGGCGTCGGTGAGGTCGACCCCCGCGTCGGCCAGGCCGAGCAGGACGCCGGTCTCCCAGGCGATCCCCGCCACGCCTCCGCCTCCGAGCACCACGGCCTTGGTCATCCCCACCTCCTTCCGCCACTCACGTCATCAGGGAACTGCACGGCGACCCGAGGGGCCGCCGGCAACGACGAGGGGCCGACCACTGCGTCGTGGTCGGCCCCTTCGACGTCGTCTGCGCTCGCTACGACCCGAGCGGGTCGAGCGAGGAGCCCACCGCCCACATGGCGAAGAACTGGGCGTTCGCGCCGTAGGCCTGGGCGAGGGCGAGCTTGGCGCCCCCGACCTGGTGGTCTCCGGCGAGGCCCCGCACCTGCAGCGCGGCCTCGGCGAAGCGGAGGAGCCCGGAGGCCCCGATCGGGTTCGACGAGAGCACGCCGCCCGACATGTTGACGGGGAAGTCGCCGTCGAGCGCCGTGGCGCCCGAGTCGGTCATCTTCCAGCCCTCACCGGGAGCGGCGATGTCGTGGGCCTCGAGCCACATCGGCTCGTACCAGCTGAACGGCACGTACAGCTCGGCGCAGTCGATCTGCTCACGGGGGTTGGTGATGCCGACCTGCTTGTAGATGTCGGCCGAGCAGTCGTGGGCGGCCTGCGGGTCGACGGCGTCGCGGCCGGCGAACCAGCCCGGCTCGCTGCGCATCGAGGTGGCGAGCACCCACGCCGGCGGCTTGGAGGCAGCCTTGCCACCCTCCTCGTCGGTGAACACCACCGCGCACGCGCCGTCGGACGACGGGCACGACTCGAGGAAGTGCAGCGGGTCCCACATCATCGGGGACTCCTTGACCTTCTCGATGGTGATGTCGGCCAGCTTCAGGTGGGCGTAGGGGTTCTTGGCCCCGTTGAGGCGGTCCTTCACGGCCACCTTCCAGCCGATGTCCTCCGGCGCGCCGGAGCGGCGGATGTAGGCCCGGATGAAGGGAGCGAAGGCGCCACCGGCACCGATGGAGCCGGACTTGCCGCCACCGAGGGCGAACTGGGCGTTGCCCTCGGACTGCTTCTCGAAGGCCACCGAGAGCACCCGCTTGTGGCGGCCGGACTCGACGAGCTGCGAGCCGACGATGCCGGTGGAGCCACCGACCGAGCCGGCGGTGTGCACGCGGAACATGGGCTTGCCGTTGGCGCCCAGCGCGTCGGCCAGGTACATCTCGGGCTTCATGACGCCCTCGAACAGGTCGGGGGCCTTGCCGAGGACGACGGCGTCGATGTCGCCCCAGTCCATGTTGGCGTCGTCGAGGGCGCGCTGGGCGGCCTCCCGGACGAGTCCGGTGATGGAGACGTCACGACGCTTGCTCTTGTGGTGGGTCTGGCCGATGCCGACGACGGCGACGGGCTGGCTGCTCATTCGTCTCCCTCCAGGATGCACACGAGGTTCTGTTGCAGGCATGGGCCCGAGGTGGCGTGGGCGAGGGCCCGGTTGGCCCTGCCCTCCATGATCGCCTGGGCTGCCGCGATGACCCGAAGGAGACCGGTGACCATCACGGGGTTGGCGCCCTGGGCGCCGCCGGAAGCGTTCACCACGGTGTCGTCGGACAGGCCGAGCGACTCGCGGATGATGAGCTCCTGGAAGCTGAACGGGGCGTAGATCTCGGCCACGTCGACGGCGCCGCTCCCGAGCCCGGCGCCCTCGGCGGCGAGGCGGGTCGACTCCGACACGGTGAGGTCACGGCGCAGGGTGGGCAGGTGGGGCTCGACGCGGTGGTCGAACCCGGTGATCCATGCCGGGCGCTCGCACAGGTCGTAGGCCTTCTTGCCCCGGGCCAGCACGACCGCGGCGCAGCCGTCGGTGACCGGCGGCAGGTCGGCCTTGCGGAGCGGGTTGCGCACGTAGGGCTGGGCGAGGATCTCGTCGACGCTCACGTCGCCCGACACCTGGGCGTTGATGTTGCCCTTGGCGTTGGCAAGGTTGCGGGACACGACCTCGGCGACGTCGCGCTCGGTGACCTTGCCCGAGTCGAGCAGCGCCCGGTACTGCAGCGCGGCCAGCGACCAAGGGTCGGCACCCAGCGGCGTCAGGTAGTACGGATCCATCTCGATCGTGTAGAGGGTGGTGGGATCCGAGTTGGAGGTCTTGCCCACGCCGGCGGCCAGTGCGGTGTCGATGTGGCCGAGCAGCAGGTGGACGAAGGCCTCGTACATGGCCCAGGCGCCGTCCATCTCGACGTGCGACTCGTTGATCGGCGGCCAGGCGCCGTAGGCGTCGACGTTGGCGACAAAGGAGAAGCCGCGGCCCGACAGGTAGTCGCACGAGCCGCTGACGGTGAAGCCGATGTCCTCCTTCTCCAGGCCGGCCATCTTGATGGCGCCCTGGACCGTGGGGAGCATCATCTCCGCCTCGGTGTTCTCGGACCGGCGCAGCATCGGCGACTGCGCGAATCCGACGATGGCGATGTCGTTCTCTGAGCGGGGCATCACATCATCCGTTCGACGTAGTTCTCGGCCGGCTCGTCCGGCTCTCCGGTGGGACGCCAGCCACGGACCGCGCCGGCCGTGGCTCCGTGGTTGCCGTTTCCGAGGTCGTCGACGTTGCGCTCGCCCTCGGGGGCCCACTCGATGGCCACGTGCATGCCGACCCGGACCTCCGAGGCGGGCACGCCGATGATCTCCTGCTGGCCGATGACCGCATCGGCGCCGTCGATCATGATCGAGCAGCGCACGAAGGGCTCGGTCTCCTTCTGGCCCGGGTACGGGGTGGGCGTGATGACGGTGAAGTTGCTCACCACGCCGGTTCCCTCGAGCTCGACGACCGCGCCGTCGCCCAGGAAGATGCCGTCGACCGAGCACATCGGGTTGGCACCGATGACCATGCGATCGCACTTCGGGCAACGGCGACCGAAGAGGCGGCCGGCCATGAGGGCGGCCGCCCATTCGCGGGTGGCGGGGGCGAAGTTGTCGACGTAGATGAGGTCGCAGAAGGCGTCCATCATCTGGATCTCGGGCTCGGCCGGGGCGGTGTAGGCCTCACCCGCACCCTCGCTGGGCGAGGGATCGGAGGCCGGCACGAACACGAGGTCGTCGATGCGGCCGTTGACGTCGTCGCTCGCCTTGAACTGGGCCTCGACGCGCAGGCCGGCTGCGAGCTGGTCCTCGCTGGCCTTGATCGCGTGCAGGATCGGCGTGTCGGCGCCGTCGAGGGTGATGAAGGCGAAGGCGAACGGCTCCTGCACGGGGTGCAGGCGGGTGGGCTCGGGCACCCAGGTCCAGGTGCCGACCGTGCCCTTGGGCCCGACCTTCACCCACTCGGAGCCGGCGTCGGCGCCGGTCTCGGGGTCGTACTCCATCGGGGGGGCGACCACCCGATCGCCGGTCCGCACGCCGATGATCTGCCCCTCGGCCAGGGCCGAGAAGAAGGTGCTCATCGTCGTCCCCAGTGACCGCGTGAACGGGAACTGGAGGTGGAACGGCTCCATGTCGTAGTTCGTGTCTGTCATGGTTCCTCTCTCTCGGCGGGCCGGTGGTGCCGACCCGACGGACTAGCGCCGCTTGTAGACAGGGGTCCGCTTCTCCTTGAAGGCGAGCGGGCCTTCCTTGGCGTCCTCGGTGGCGAACACGGCCTGGCCGTACTCGAACTCGTGGTCGAGGGCTTCGCGCTCGGTCATGCCCTCGGTCTCGCGGAGCGTGCGCAGCACGGCCTCCACGGCGAGGGGACCGTTCGCGGCGATCTGCTGGCCGATCTCCTTGGCCCGGGTGAGGGCCTGGCCGTCGTCGACCACGTGGCCGACCAGCCCGTAGTGGAGGGCCTCGTCGGCGCTGAGCTCACGACCGGCGAGGAGGACCTCGGCGGCGATCGTGTAGGGGATCTGGCGGCGGAGGCGGACGGCCGAGCCGGCCATCGGGTAGAGCGAGCGCTTGACCTCCGACACGGCGAAGCGGGCGCTGCGGCCGGCGACGCGGATGTCGGTGCCCTGCAGGAGCTCGGTGCCGCCGGCGAAGGCGATGCCCTCGACCGCGGCGATCAGCGGCTTCTTGGGCTGGTACTCGCGCAGCAGGCCCTTCCAGGCCAGGCCGGGGTCGACCTTCATGCGGGCGGCAACGTCGATCCCGGTGTCGGCGTCCTCGCCGGCGTCGCCGGCCATCGCCCGCAGGTCGGCGCCGGAGCAGAAGTTGCCGCCGGCACCGGTGAGGATGATCGCCCGCACGTCGTCGTCGGCGTCGGCCTCGACCATGGCGTCGTACATCCGGATGAGCATCTGCCCGGAGAGCGCGTTGAGCCGCTTGGGGCGGTTCATGGTCACGACGAGCACAGCGCCGTCACGTTCGACAAGGGCGTCGGGCATGGTCCTCACCACCTCTCGTGTGTGGCCGGGTGGTCCGGCCACCCGTCCCGGGGGCGGCGTCCGGGCGGCGTGGGCCCCACCTCTTTCGAGGTGGGAGCCCCAGCGCCCCCCTGCGATCCCCCTCCAGCGGAGGTGACCGTACGATACTTAACGCCGCATAGCAACTTGTCGGGCGAGATCCCCCTCGCCGGCACCCGGGTGCCAGGGCCCTCGCCCCCGCTGGACCATCATGCGCCGATGGCGATCGTGCACGACGAGGGGCTGGTGAACCTCCGCAGAGGGCTGCGGGCCGCGGTCGTCGTGCCCGTGCTCTACGCCGCCATCGGCTCGACCGTCGGCGACGTCGCCGCGCTGTACGCGGCCTTCAGCTCGTTCGCCTCGCTGGTGTTCGCCGACTTCCAGGGCACCCCGCGTCGACGCCTCGAGGGCTACGGCACCCTGGCCGTGCTCGGCGCGCTGCTGGTGCTGTTCGGCAGCGCGGTGGCCGACCTCCCGGTGGCACCCGCCCTCGCCATCTTCGCCGTCACCTTCGGCATCCGGTACGTCGGATGCCTCGGCGGCTACGCCATCGCCGCCGGCACGACCCTCATGCTCGCCTTCGCCCTCGCGGTGATGACCACGCCGGTCAGCCAGGTCGACCAGCGGGTGCTCGGCTGGGTCCTGGGCTGCGTGGCCGCGGTGGCCGCGGCCATGGTCGCCCCTGTCCCCCGCCGCTCGATCGCCCGTGACCGCCTGGCCCACCAGTGCCGCGAGCTCGCCACCGACCTCCGCGCCCGGGCGGCGGGGACGCCCACCACCGCCCCCGACGTCACCCCGGTGCGCCAGGTCCGCGAGGAGCTGGCGGCCTCGTCGTCACGACCCCTCACGCCGACAGCGCGCCAGACGGCGCTCGGGGCCCTGCTCGACACGCTCGGACGGGCGACCCTCATCTGCCAGCACCTCCCGCCCGATGCCGACCTCACCGCGGGGGATGTCGGCAACGACCGCCTGGCCCTCGTCGGGGCCGACGCCTTCGACGCGGCGGCGACCGCCATCACCGACGGCGCCCCCGTCGACCTCACGTCGGTGCAGCGGGCCCTCGTCGGGCAACGCCAGACGATGGTCGCCGCGCTCACCGAGCGGGAGGCCGGGGCCCGGCAGGTGGTCGAGGACGCCGCCACCACGACGATGCGGCTCCGCTTCCTCGTCTCCCTCGCCGGTGTGGCCCAGGCCGCTGCCGCCACGTGGATGGGCCACCGGCCCGACAGCGAGATGAAGCTCGACGTCGAGGTCGACATCCCCGAGGGAGGACCGGCCGCGTTCTGGCGGCGGGCCCGGCACACCCTGGCATTCCACTTCCGCTGGCAGAGCACCCGGTTCCGCAACAGCCTCCGCGCCGGCGCCGCCCTCACCGCCTCGCTGCTGCTCGCCCGGTGGGTCGACTTCGACCACGCCTTCTGGGTGGTGCTCGGCACCCTGATGGTGCTCCGCAGCGGGGTGAACGACACCGCGGCGACGGCGCTCCAGGCCCTGCGGGGCACGCTCATCGGGTTCGCCATCGCGGCGCCGTTGGCGTGGGCCGCGAACGGCCACGACACCCTGCTGTGGGTCCTGTTGCCGTTCGTGGTGTTCCTGTCGGCGTGGGCACCGGGGGCCATCGGGCTCGGCAGCGGCCAGGCCGCGTTCACCATCTTCGTGGTGGTGCTGTTCAACCTGGCGGCGCCGTCCGGGGCGCAGACCGCGGTGCTCCGACTGGAGACCGTCGCCACCGGCATCGTGGTCGCTGTGGTGGCCGGCTTCATCTTCTGGCCCCGCGGCCCGCAGGCCAGCCTCGGGCCCATCGCCGGCCGGCTCTACCGCGCCTCGGCGGCCACGATCCGGTCGGTGAGCGCCGACACCATGGGGCTGACCGGCGCCACCGACGGCCTCGTCCGGGCCCGCCACGAGCTGGCCGGCGCGCGCGAGCAGCTCGAGGAGACCCTGCAGGAGCTCGGCGTCGACCGCCACGCCGACGTCGCCGTCACCGACCGCGTGGCGATCATGACCCCACCCTCGATCGTGAGGGCGGGCGACTGGGGCCACGCCGACCTCGGGCTCGGCACCATCGGCCCGGCCGAAGGACGCCCGTCCAGCCCGCCGCGCGAGCTCGAGGCCGAGGCGTTCGAGGTGGCCTCCCGGTTCGACGCGGTGGCCCAGGCGCTCGAGCACGCCGACACCGACGCCACCGCGCTCGCCCTCACCCCGCCCGCCGACCGGGCCGCGGCGGCGCCGTCGGCCGAGGGGCGCAGCCCGGCGGAGTTCCTGCGCCTGGCGTGGCTGTGGACCTGGCTCACGACCGCCGACAGCTCGTTGCGGGCCACCGCCGAGGACACCGTGGCGACGGTGCGCGGGCTGCCCCAGAGCTGGTGGCGCTGAGCCGACCTAGGTGTAGAAGGGGTTGTCGCCGGCCTCGTGGTCGGTGACGTCGATGACGTCGGTGACCTCCGGGATGGCCTCCTTGATGGCCACCTGGATGCCTTCGCGCAACGTGGCGGCGCTCATCGAGCAGCCCTGGCAGCCACCGCCCATGGTGATGAACACGCTGGTGTCCTCGACGCCGACGAGGTCGGCGAAGCCGCCGTGCGAGGCGAGGCTCGGGTTGATGGCCTCGGCCAGGAGCTGGCGCACCTTGTCGGCGACGTCGCCGGTGAGCTCGATGTTGCGACCCACCAGCGGGTTGGGCTTGTTGGGGTTGCGGATGACCAGGCCACCCGCGCCGGAGCTGCTCGGGATGTCGAGGGTGGCGCCGCGCATGTCGTCGATGCTGTCGGCGGCCACGACCACGCTCAGCCCGCCCTGCACCGAGATGTCGTCGTCCTCCTCGAGCTTCGAGATCTCCTCGAAGGCGAGGTCGTAGGTGTAGTCGGTGCCCGACGCGCCGGTGATGGCGACCCGCAGGCACAGCGAGCCGGGGTCCTCCTCGCCGTTGCGGATCTCGAGCACCCGCTCGAGGGCGTCGGGGCTCACCGTGAGCACGGGGGCCTCGGCGCCGTCGACGACCTCGGTGGCCTCCGACCCGGTGGTCTCGGGCTCAGTGGTCTCGGGCTCGGTGATCTCGGTCTCGGTGGTCATCTCGTACCCCTCGGGCGACGGCGGGAAGGCAGCGTGGGGCGGGTTTACCCGGCCACGACCGTGTTAACCCACGCTACCGCCGTTCAGCTCAGGTACGAACCCCGACCGAACAGCATCGAGAGGCCGAGCAGCGCCACCAGCGACAGCGGCAGCACGGCGGCCCGCACGCCCTTGCGGCGCGAGAGGATGTCGCCGAGGGCGGCGATGGCCGGGAACGCCGACAGCAGGTACCGGCCCGACCCCATGAAGTCCTTGGTGCCGACAAGGGCCATGCCGCACACCCCGAGCACGTAGAGGGCGTAGGCCCAGCCGAACCGGCGCCTCACCGCCGGCACCAGCGCCAGCCCGCCGATCACGAGGAGCCCCTGCACCACGAGGTTGATCGTGCTCGGGCTGAACGGGTGGTGCTGGATGGTCTCGATGAGGCGGAACTTCAGCCACGTGCCGGGTCCGGCGGCCTGGTCCCAGCCCTGGGCCCCCTCGACCGAGGCGAACAGGAAGGGGTCGCCGAAGCGCACCCACAGATACGTGCACCACGCCCCCGCACCGGCGAACGCCAGCAGGATCGGGCTGTCGCGCCAGGTGAGGCCCCGCGGGTCGAAGGCGGCGACGAGGCCGCGCTCGCCGTGGGCGGTGTTGCGCTTCTCGATCACGCGGAACACCAGCGCCCCGGCCACGATGAGCCCGGCGGGACGCCCCGCCGTCGCCACGATGCCCACGACCCCGGCCCAGAAGACGTGGTCGCGCTCGAGCAGCAGGAACGCCCCCACCGCGGCGGCGATGAAGAGGGCGTCGGCGTACACCGCGCCGTACTGGTAGTAGCCGTACGGGTAGACGAGCAGAACCAGCAGGGCGGTGAGCGCACCGGCCGGCTTCAGGAACAGCCCCGCCCAGCGCCGGAAGCACACGGCGAGGGTGGCGCCGCTGACGAGGGTGACCACCGAGCCGGTGATGAAGATGCTCGGGAACAGCCCGCTGAAGGCCCGGACCACGATCGGGTACGACGGCCAGAACGCCACCGACGACTGCACGCCCGGGTAGTAGACGTAGCCCTCGCGGACGATCGTGCGGTACCAGTAGGCGTCCCAGCGCTGCCAGCCCTCGAAGAACTGGCCACCGGCGATGCCCGGGCGCGACGGGAACCACGGGTCGTGCCCGAGGTGGGTGTTGCCGAACCACACCGCGATCCACACGAGGGCACCGACGGCGGCGAACAGGGCCACGGCCTGCCACCACGGGGCCGGCGCGGCGTGGGTGTCGACGCCGTCCGCGTCGGACAGCCCCTCGGAAGGGGCGTCGAGCACGCTCGCGGCGCGGACAGAAGGCAGGGTGGCAGACACGGTGTTGGGTCGGCGCCACGTCCCCCCTGGCACCAGCGGTGAACGCTATCCCCTCGCCCCGTCCTGGGGCCGTCAACGCACCCCCGCGAGCGGTCGTAGCCTCCAGCGGGTGATCCTCGTCGACGTCGAGCGGGTGACGATGAGCCGGCCCGGCCGCCCCCTCTCCACCGACCTCTCCTTCACCGTGTCCTCCGGCGACCGCGTGGGCATCGTGGGCCTGAACGGCTGTGGCAAGTCGACCCTCCTCTCGGTGCTGACCGGGGCCACCGACCCGGAGTCCGGCCTGGTGCGCACCGGCCGCGACGTGCGCATCGCCGCGCTGCACCAGCGCCCGGAGCTGCCGCCCGGCCCCGTGCTGGCTGCCGTCGAGGGCCACGCCGAGCACGCGTGGGAGGCCGCGGCCGTGCTCGACCACCTCGGGATGGCCGACCTCACCGACGCCGACACCGGCCGCCTCTCGGGCGGGCAGGCCAAGCGCGTCGCCCTCGCCCGCACGCTGGTCGCCGACAGCGACCTGCTCATCCTCGACGAGCCCACCAACCACCTCGACATCGACGCCATCGCCTGGCTCGAGGAGCGCCTCGCCGCCTACCGGGGCGGGCTGGTGCTCGTCACCCACGACCGCCACCTCCTCGACAAGGTCACGACCCGGGTGCTCGAGCTCGACCGGGGCAAGGGCTACATCCACGACGGCGGGTACGACGTCTACCTCGAGGGCCGCGCCGAGCGCGAGGAGCAGGCCGCGGCGAACGAGTCGAGCCGCCGCATCCTGGCCCGCAAGGAGCTGGCGTGGCTCCGCCGGGGTGCGCCGGCCCGGACCCGCAAGCCCAAGGCGCGCATCGAGTCGGCCACCGCCATCGTCGAGAGCCGGGCCGAGCCCGCCGCCCGCCAGGGCATCCCCGACCTGTGGTTCGGCACCCCCCGCCTCGGCGACAAGGTCGTCGAGCTCCACGACGTCGCCTTCGCCCACCCGGGCGGCGACGAGCTCTTCGACAGGGTGGAGCTGCTGCTCGACCCCCGCGAGCGCCTCGGCCTCGTCGGCCCCAACGGCGCCGGCAAGTCGACCCTGCTCGACCTGATCGCCGGGCGGCGCACGCCGACGAAGGGCGAGGTCGACACCGGCTCCACCGTCCGCCTGGGCTACTACGACCAGGTCGGCGTCACCCTCGACCCGGCCCAGCGGGTGCGCGACGCCGTCACCGGCGGAGCCCGCCAACCCGACTGGCAGGACGCCGCCCTGCTCGAGTCGTTCTGGTTCGACGCCGACGCCCAGTGGGCCCCGATCGGGCTGCTCTCCGGCGGCGAGCGGCGGCGCCTCCAGCTGCTGCTCGTGCTGGCCACCAAGCCCAACGTGCTGCTGCTCGACGAGCCCACCAACGACCTCGACATCGACACCCTGCGGGTGCTCGAGGAGTTCCTCGACGACTGGCCCGGCGCCCTCATCGTGGTCAGCCACGACCGGGCCTTCCTCGAGCGCACGGTCACCGACGTGATGGTGATGGACGGCGTCGCCCGGCCCGGCCGGCGCCCCGGTGGCTACGCCGCCTGGGAGGACGAGCGCCGGGCCAACCGCGCCCGCGGGCGGGCCACCACCAGCGCCCCGAAGCCGGCGCCCGGGCCCACCCCGCCCAAGCGGGTGAAGGCCTCGGCCGGGCCCAAGCCGGCCGGCCCCCGCAGCCCCAGCACCCTGCGGCACCTGATGAAGGAGGCCGACAAGGAGGTCGTGCGGCTCGGGAAGCGGCGGGTGCGCTTGGAAGAGGACCTGGCCGACAAGGCGGCGTCCGCCGACCACTCCGAGCTGACCGCGCTCGGCACCGAGCTGAACGAGGTGCTCGCCGCCCTGGCCGCCGCCGAGGAGCGCTGGCTGGCCCTCGCGGAAGAGGCCGAAGAGGGCCGCTGAGGGGACCACCCTCAACCACAACTAGATTGACCCGCCGTGATCGACGTCGAGGCCACCACAGAGGCGCTGCACGACCTGCGCCGGGCCAGGCGTTCGAACCGTCTGGCCGATGTCCACTGGATCGACGCGCTCTACCGCGTCTACATGGTCGGCCTGGTCGGGGTGATCCTCATCATGCTGGCGTCGGGCCAGCTGCCCGACGACAAGGTCAACGCCGCCGAGGCCGTCACCTTCGCCAACGAGGCCCCGATGTGGCTCGGGCTGCTGTTCGCCGTCGTCGTCGGCGTCGGCCTGCGCTCGGGTGGCCGCGGTGGGCCGCTCGTGCTCGAGGCCCCGGTCGTCATGCACGAGCTCAACGCCCCGGTGCCCCGGTCCGCCGTCGTGCGGGGCCCGGCCATCAAGCAGCTGCGCTTCCTCGCCTTCGCCGGTGCCGTGGTCGGCGCCATCGTGGGCGAGCTCGCCGCCCGCCGCCTCCCGCAGAACATCGCCGTGGTCGTGATCTGCAGCAGCCTCGCCTTCGCCCTCGCCGGCATGCTCGGCTCCGCCACGGCCATGGCGGTGTCCGGGCGGCGCATGCGCTGGTGGTTCGCCAACGCCCTGGTGCTGCTGGTCGTGGGGTGGTCGGTGCTCGACGTCGTCACCAAGCACATGACCTCGCCGATGACCATGCTCGCCGAGATCGCCTTCTGGCCGATCACGTTCCGCGTCACCGGCATCGTCGGCATCGTGCTGGTGGTGGCCATGGTGTACCTGGCCATCAGCCGCATCGGCGACCTCTCCCTCGAGCACGCCCTGCGCCGGGCCGGGCTCGTCGCCCAGCTCCGCTTCGCCGTCACCCTGCAGGA
The DNA here is from genome assembly GCA_965279255.1 of Acidimicrobiales bacterium. Classification (GTDB taxonomy): domain Bacteria; phylum Actinomycetota; class Acidimicrobiia; order Acidimicrobiales; family Acidimicrobilacustridaceae; genus CAMFLJ01. Next base: position 429,561 of record OZ257146.1, on the reverse strand, counting down.
CGTCCGCACGGTCGTGCTGCTGCGCCGCCAGCTCTCCCAGGAGAACCCCCGCCTCATCCCCTGGATCCGCATCGGGCGGGCCAAGCGCCGCAGCCTCGTGCCCCCGACCTGGAAGCGCGACTGGCAGAGCTACCTCCGCTTCCCGCTCCCCCGCCTGGTGCGCATGGTCGCCCTCGGCGTGATCGCCGGCTTGTCGCTCGGCCTCGTGTGGCGGGGCACCATCCCGATGATCGTGGTGGCGGGCGTGGCGCTCTACCTGGCGGCCTACGACGCGGCCGAGCCCACCGCCCAGGAGGTCGACCACCCGACCCGGTGGGAGAGCTATCCCGACAGCCCCGGCCGCCTGATCCTCCAGCACCTCGCCGCCTCGTTCACCGTGATGGTCGTCGTGTGCCTGTTCGCCGGCGCCTCGGCCCTGGCCCTCGCCCCGTTCGAGGTCGTCTGGAAGCTGTTCCTGGTGCTGATCGTGCCGGTCGCCATGGCCTCGGCCGCGTCGGCCACCATCAGCACCGCCCAGGGTGCCCCCGACGTCGCCGGGCTCGCCGGCCTCGGACCGGACATCATGGGGTGGGTGATGCTCGCCCGGGTGGTCATCCCGCCGGCCATCACCATCGTCGCCCTGCTCCCCCTGCTCGGGGCCGGGTCCGATCCCGCACAGCTCCAGACCACCAGGGTCGGCAACGCCACCGTCTACACGCTGTTCCTGGTGGGCGGCTCCATCCTCTATCTCCGCTCACGGAAGCCGAAGCACCTGTGACCTCCCCCTTCGCCCTGCCCAAGCAGCCCCCGACGCCGGCCACCGAGCCGCGACTCGATCCCAACGCGGCGCTGCAGACCCTCGATCTCAGCAAGGACTACGGCGACGGCATGGGCCTCGTCTCCGAGTTGAACATCAAGATCGGCCCGGGCGAGCTGATCATGCTCGTCGGCCCCAACGGCGCCGGGAAGTCGACGATGCTCGGCCTCACCTCCGGGATGCTCGAGCCCACCAACGGCTGGGCGTTCATCGGCGGCCACCCCGCCGGCACCATCGAGGCCCGTGCCGCGCTGTCCTACCTCCCCGACAGCCCGGTGCTCTACGACGACCTCAGCCTCGGCGAGCACATCGAGTACGTCGCCCGCCTGCACCAGACCCAGGAGTGGGAGGAGTACTCCGACGACCTGGTCGAGATGTTCGGCCTGACCGACCGCATCGACGACCTGCCCTCGCGCTTCAGCCGTGGCCTCAAGCAGAAGACCGGCCTGATCCTCGGGCTCATCCGTCCGTTCCGGGTGATGCTCGTCGACGAGCCCTTCGTCGGGCTCGACACCCCCGGCCAGGAGACCCTCGTCGAGATCCTGAGCGACGTCGTCGAGCAGGGCGCCACCGTCGTGTGCTCGACCCATCAGCTCGACCTCGTGCCCGCCGCCACCCGCTGCATCGGCCTCCAGGACGGTGCCCTCGTGTACGACGGCAAGGTCACGGCCGAGAAGATCCGCGAGCTCGTCGGCGGCGAGTAGCCCCGTGCCGGAGCGCCCCGACAAGCCCTACATGCGCGGCATCCTCTCGGAGCCGCTCGACCTCGACGGTGGCGGGCCGCGGGTCAAGAAGCCGCCGCCCATGGTGGCCGCCAACCCCGGCCTCGACGTCGCGGTGCGGGGCACGCCGATCAAGGGCATCGTCGTCGCCTGCGACAAGGCGTTCGTCACGATCCGCGACGACCACGGCCGCGACCACAAGGTCCGCCTCCGCGACGGCGCCTTCGACGTCGGCGGGCAGAAGGCCACCCTGGTGCGCCCCAAGCCGACGCCGGGCGCCGGGGCGGCCGCGCCGGCCCGCACCGCGTCGGGGTCGGTGGCGGTGCCGGGCGCACCCGCCCGCGTGGCCCGTGCCAGCCGCATCCTCGTCGAGGGCCTCCACGACGCGGAGCTGGTCGAGAAGGTGTGGGGCGACGACCTCCGCATCGAGGGCGTCGTGGTCGAGATGCTCGAGGGCGCCGACAACCTCGTCGAGGTCGTCCGGGGCTTCGGCCCCCGGCCCGGGCGCCGCCTCGGCATCCTGCTCGACCACCTCGTCGACGACTCCAAGGAGACCCGCATGGCCGCCGGGGTCGACCACCCCGACGTGCTGGTCACCGGCCATCCGTTCGTCGACATCTGGGCGGCGGTGAAGCCGAAGGTCGTCGGCATCCCGGCGTGGCCCGACGTGCCGAAGGGCGAGAACTGGAAGGACGGCGTGTGCGCCCGCCTCGGCGTCGCCGACCCCCGCCTCTTCTGGAAGCAGATCCTCGGCTCGGTCACCAGCTACGCCGAGCTCGAGCCGCCCCTCGTCGGCGCCGTCGAGCAGCTCATCGACTTCGTCACCGAGCCCGCCTGACCGTCCGGTCAACCGGTCGCGCACTCCGCGGCGCCCGGGTCGCCGGGCAGGAGCCAGAGCTGGTTGGGCGACGCGCCAGGGGCGAGCGGTTCACCGACCTCGACGAGGCATGCGCCGTCGGGCAGCACTGCGACCCACAGTTGTCCGGGCGGCTCACCGTCGAGCGGGAAGGTCCCGGTCGCCACGTCCCGCACCGCGCCCTCGGCGCCCGCCCGGACCACCGGCGCCTCTGCGTCGGCCCGCACACGACCCATGACGAAGCCGGTACCGCCCAGCACCACACGCTCGGTCGCGCATCCGGGCCCGGAGTCCTCGCCGGCGTACTGCACGCGGAGGCAACGGAAGTCGCTGAGGGCCTGCCGATCCGGGCTCACCCACGCGGACACGGTCCACGGCCGTCCGTCGACGAAACCAGTGGCCAGCACCTCGGGGCTCGAGCCCTCGGGCGGGCCGGAGTACTCGTAGGTGGCGGCGAAGTCGGTCAGCGCCCGGTCCCAGCGGTCCCTGTCCATGCCGACCACCGCCCGGGCCAGCTCGAGGGCGGAGTCCTCGGTCGCCACCGGCTCCGCATCCACGTAGCGGCCGTCCTCCACCATGACCACGAGGCCGGGGGCCTCCTCCCACCCGACCCGGTGCCCGTAGACGCGGCCCTCGTCGGTCATCGCGCCCACGAGCGCCCGGTGGCCGTTGACCTCGGTGACGGTGACCGGCTCGACGCTGTTCTTCTCCGCCAGGTCGATGGCCTCGTCGATCGAGTACCCGTAGAACGACGTCGACGCGGTGATGGTGACCTCGCAGTTGTCGCCCACCCCTTCGGCCACCGGGCCGTAGGCCACGCGGCGCCCGACGTTCGAGTGCTGGTCGACCGAGCACACGAGGAAGCCCTCGGGCACCTCGGGCAGCTCGGCGCCGACCCACGATGCGTCGTCGATCCGTTCGGCGTCGGAGCCGTCGTCGGTCGAGCTGCTCGCGCACGAGGCGCCGAGCACCGCGACGATCGCGACACCGACCAGGGCCCGTCGCCACGACGAGCCGCCGCTGTCGCTCATCCGACGAACCTACCCCGGGGCGCCGGCAACCGTTCGGGCGTCAGCGGTGGCGGTCGAGGAAGTCGACGACGGCGGTGGTGAAGGCGTCGTTGCGGTCACCGGCGACCATGTGGCCGGCGCCGGACACGTCGACGTACTCGGCCGAGGGGAACGCGGCGCGGAAGTCGTCGGCCTTCTCCTCGGTGACGAGGTCGCTCACCCGGCCCCGCACCAGCAGCAGGGGCGTGCCGGCCACGATCGTCGCCACGTCGGCCATCAGGCGGTCGGTGTCACCGATCTCGTTCGGCGGGAGGTCGGCGGTGCCCCCGACGAAGGCGGGGTCCCAGTGCCAGTACCAGCGGCCGTCGCGCTCGCGCACGTTCTTGCGCAGGCCCGAGAGGTCGGAGGGGCGGGGTCGGTGCGGGTTGTACGCCGCCACGGCGTCGGCGACCTCGTCGAGGGACGCGAAGCCGGTGCGGGCGTGCTCGGCCATGAACTGCTGGATGCGGTTGGCGCCGGCCTGCTCCATGTCGGGGACGATGTCGACGAGCACGACCCCGCGGGCGATGCCGGGCGCCATCTCACCGGCCAGCAGGATCGAGGTGAGCCCGCCCAGCGACGCGCCGATCAGGAACGGGGGGCGGCTCAGGCGGTCGGCCACGAAGCGCTCGACGTCGCCGGCGAACGACGACAGGCGGTAGTCCTGCTCGGTCGACCAGTCGGACTCGCCGTGGCCCCGGGCGTCGAGGGTGATGGAGCGCCACCCGCGCTCGGCGAGGGTGTCGGCGGTGCCGCCCCACGAGTGCCGGGTCTGGCCCCCACCGTGCAGCAGCACCACCGTGGGGTTGCCCGACTCACCGCGCTCGTCACCCACCAGGCGGATGCCGCCGACCCCTTCGAACTCGAACGTCGTCACGGGCGGCGACGCTACCCCCGTCGGTCCCATCGGGCCCCCACTCCCCCGATCCGCCGACCGCCGCCCTACGCTCCGGCGCGGTGACCCTCGATCCGGCCCTCGCCCACTCCCTGCTCGTCGATCGCATCCATCCCGACCAGCTCGGCGGGCTGCGCCACACCCGGGGCGACATCGTGCAGGTGCACACCATCAGCACGCTGATGGAGGGCCGCTACGACGGCGAGGTCACCGTCGGCGACCTGCGCGGCCGGGGCTCGTTCGGCATCGGCACCCTGCAGGGCCTCGACGGCGAGGTGGTGGTGCTCGACGGCGAGTTCTGGAACATCGGCACCGACGGCGTGGCCCGCGTGCCGCCGGACGACGCACTCGTGCCGTTCGCCGTGCTCACCGAGCTCGACGACCCGGTCACCTCCACCGTCGACGGGCCGCTCCCCCGAGCCGAGTTCGAGGCCGAGCTCCACCGCCGCCTGCCGGACCCGGACGCGTGCTGGGCCGTCGTGGCCACGTCTCGCTTCACCGACGTGACCTTCCGGAGCGTGGCCCGCCAGACCCCGCCGTACCGCCCGTTCGCCGAGGTGCTGCTCACCGACGAGGTCCTGCTCCACGGCACCCTCGACGCCACGCTCGTGGGGTTCTGCTTCCCCGACTGGGCCTCGGAGCTCGACGTGCCCGGCTTCCACTTCCACATGCTCAGCGACGACCACGCGACCGGTGGCCACGTCTACGACTACACCGCGGGCACCACCCAGGTGACCCTGTCGCGGTGCCGGAGCATGCACCTCGAGGTGCCGGCCGAGGTGCACGACGCGGTGGGCCGCACGGACCAGTCCGTTCAAGGACCCGACGGGATCTGACGATGAGGTACGCACTATGAGCAAGTTCTCGAACAGCGTCGACCTGGCCAAGTCCAGCCTCGAGGTCCTGAACAAGGACAAGGTCCTGGCCGTCATCCCCCTCGTGTCCTCGATCTCCTGTGGCCTGCTCGTGCTCGTCTTCGGTGGCGGCGCCTACGCCACGGTGACGACCGCGACCGACCCGACCACGGGCTCGACCATCTGGAACGCCACCCCGGCGACCTGGGCGATCGGCATCGTCGGCCTCCTCATCATCGGGTTCGTCGCCCAGTTCTTCACCGCCGTGCTGATCGCCGGCGCCAACGAACGCCTCGAAGGCGGCGACCCCACGTTCGGCAGCGCCTTCGCCAAGGCCGGCACCCGCGCCGGCTCACTGCTCGGCTGGGCGGCGATCAACGCCACCGTCGGGATGGTGCTGCAGGCGATCCGCGAGCGAGCCGGCATCCTCGGCGTCATCGCCAGCGGCCTCGCCGGGGCGGCCTGGAACATCATCACGTGGCTGACCGTCCCGATCATCGTCGTCGAGGGGGCCGGGCCCATCGAGGCGATCAAGCGCTCCGCTCACCTGCTCAAGCAGACCTGGGGCGAGAACGTCATCGCCCAGCTCGGCCTCGGTGCCATCGGCTTCGTGGCGATGCTCCCGGGCCTGATCGTGGCCGGGCTGCTGTGGATCGTGTCGCCGCCCCTGGCCATCGTCGCCGGCATCCTCTGGGTCGTGATCGTGGGCACCGTGATGGCCGCCCTCGGCGCCATCTACCGCACGGCGCTCTACCGCTTCGCCGTCGGCCTGCCCGCCGGCGAGGGCTTCTCGCAGGAGACGCTCCAGGGCGCCTTCGGCCCCAAGAAGGGCATCACCGGCCGCTTCAACTGAGTGGTCCGCCGGCCGGTAGCGTCTCGGGCCATGACCGAGACCGCCGTCACCTACGAGCTCCAGGACCGCGTCGCCGTCGTCACGATCGACGACGGCAAGGCCAACGCCATCTCCCACGACATCGCCGCCGCCGTGCACGACGCCCTCGGGCGAGCCCGTGAGGAAGCGGGCGCCGTGGTGCTCGCCGGTCGGCCGGGCCGGTTCTCCGCCGGCTTCGACCTGGCCACCATGACCTCGAGCAACGAGGCCGCGCGCCACCTGCTCACCGCCGGCGCCGAGCTCGGCCTCGAGATCTTCGAGTTCCCCAAGCCCGTCGTGATCGCCTGCACCGGCCACGCACTGGCCATGGGCGGCATCCTGCTGTTCTGCTCCGACATCCGCATCGGCGCCGAGGGCTCGTTCAAGATCGGGCTCAACGAGGTCGCCATCGGCATGCCGGTGCCCCGGTTCGCCGTCGACCTCGGCCGCGACCGCCTCACCAAGGCGGCCTTCACCCGGGCGATCAACCACGCCACGGTCTACGACCCCGAGAGCGCGGTGGTGGCCGGCTTCCTCGACCGCGTGGTGCCGGCGGAGGACACCGTCCCCGCCGCCATCGCCGAGGCCGCCGAGCTGGCCGAGCGCCTGCACCCCGAGGGCTTCGCCACCACCCGCATCAACTGCCGTGGCGATCTGGCCGCGAAGCTGCGCCACGAGCTGGCGGCCGACGTGGCCACCTTCACCGTCGACCTGCCGCCGACCTGATCTCGGGGCCGCACCCGGCCCGGGTGGGCCGTCCGGCTCAATTAGTACATCTGAACCCAAGTTCCGCTTCGGAACCACCCCTCCGCGTGCCGATACCACCCTCAGGCTCGACAACGGAGGCGCGCCGTGCCATCGCTCGGCGACAACGAGGACGACGACGTGGGCGCCCGCCGGAAGGGCGCGGGCTGGCACGACCTGCCTCTGCGCGCCCAGGGACTGGTCGTCCTCGCCGTCCCCGTGCTCGGCCTGCTCTCCGCCGCGGTGCTGGTCATGGTCGACGTCGGGCAGGACCCGTCGGCCATCTCGATGGCCACCCTCGCCGTGCTCGGGGTCACCATCGTCGCCGGAGCGGTGACCACCCTCGCCTTCATGCGCGACCTCGCCCGGCGGGTGAACCACCTCGGCGCCAACGCCGAGCGCGTCGCCCGCGACGCTGAGCTGGCGCCGGCCGGACCGGGCACCGACGAGCTGGCCACGGCCGAGCGCACCCTCGCCCGCGCCGCCGACACCCTCACCAACCGCCAGCGCCAGCTCGAGGAGGCCCAGGCCTCCCTCGAGCACCTCGTGTCCGCCGGGCCCATGGTGATGTTCGCCGGCCAGCTGGCCACCCGCCTCGACGACGAGTCGCCGCTGCTGCTCGACTACATCAGCTCGAACAGCGCCCGCGTCATGGGCCATTCGCCCGTCTCGCTGCTCGCCGACCCCGGCGCGTTCGTGAGCCTTGTCCACCGCGACGACGTCAAGGCCCTGCTCGAGTCCTCCCGCCAGGCGGTGGGCGAGGCCCGCAGCCAGGTGCTGGTCGAGTTCCGCCTCCGCCACCTCGACGGCTCCTGGCGCTCGATGGAGGCCATGGTCCGCGGCCACGAGACCGACCCGACCCGGGTGCTCGGCTACGCCGTCGACATCACCGCCCGGCGGGCCGCCGAGCAGGCCCAGCTCGAGAGCGAGTCGAGGCTCAGCGCCTTCCTCGACAACTCCAACGCCCTCATCTCGCTGAAGGACCCGTTCGGCCGCTACCAGTTCGCCAACCGGGCCCTCGCCGAGCTGTTCGGCGCCACCGGCGGCCGCATCGCCGGCACCGACGACTTCGACCACTGGCCGGACGCTGCGCCCATGCTGCGGGCACGCGACCAGCAGATCCTCGTGACCCGCGAGCCGATGCAGTTCGAGGAGATCATCGAGCTCGACGACGGCCCCCACACCTTCCTGTCGGTGAAGTTCCCGCTGCTCGACCCCGACGGCGTGCCCGTCGCGGTCGGCTCGATCTCGACCGACATCACCGAGGTGAAGGAGGCGGTGGCCAACGTCGCCGCCCGGGAACGGGTGCTCTCGACCGTCATCGGCGCCTCCCCGGACGTCATCACGATCCTCGAGGACGACGGCACCATCCGCACCACCAGCATCGCCTTCGAGCGCATCTTCGGGTACCCGACCCGGGCGCTCGTCGACCAGCGCCTCGTCGACGTGGTCCACCCCGACGACCGCGACGAGACCGCCGACCGCCTGGCCCAGCTCAACGACGGCCGCGCCAGCCGGGTCACCCTCCGGTTCCGGGGGAAGACCGCCGACGGCCTGTGGGTCACCATCGAGTCCCACGCCCAGGTGATCACCGCGCCCGACGGCGCCCACGACGGCATCGTGATGGTGAGCCGCGACATCACCGACCAGATCGCGCTCGAGCAGGCGCTGCGGCGGGCCAAGGAGCAGGCCGAGCGGGCGAGCAACGCCAAGAGCGAGTTCCTCTCCCGGGTGAGCCACGAGCTGCGCACGCCGCTCAACGCCATGCTCGGCTTCGCCCAGCTGCTCGAGCTCGAGGAGCTCGAGGACCCCAGCACCGAGTACGTCGAGCAGATCGCCAAGGCGGGTGACCACCTGCTCTCGCTCATCAACGAGGTGCTCGACATCGCCCGCATCGAGACCGACAACGTGCTGTTCCAGATCGAGCCCATCCCCGCCATCGACGCCCTGCAGGAGGTCCTCGACCTCACCGCGCCGCTGGCCGCCCGTGCCGGCGTGTCGCTGCACGGCCCCGAGGGAGGCGGCGGCATCCTCGTCGAGGCCGACCGGCAGCGCCTGCTCCAGGTGCTGTTGAACCTGGTCTCGAACGCCATCAAGTACAACCACGAAGGGGGCCGGGTGGAGCTCAGCGTCAACGAGACCGACGACCGGGTGCGGCTGATCGTCCACGACAGCGGCCCCGGCCTGACCGAGGAGCAGATCGAGCGGGTCTTCATCCCGTTCGACCGGCTCGGCCTCGAGCACTCCGGCATCGAGGGCACCGGCGTCGGGCTCTCGCTCAGCCGCGGCCTGACCGAGCGCATGGGCGGCTCGCTGACCGTCCGCTCCACCATCGGCGTCGGCTCGGACTTCTGCGTCGACCTCCCCGCCACCGGCGCCTCGCCGGCCCTGCCCACCCCTGATCCCCGGACCGGCGCAGTGGCCGTGGCCGACCAGGTCTTCCCCTCGCACCCGTCGCTCACCGGAGGACGATCGTGACCATCTCAACCAGCGCCGCACCGGCGTCGGGCGTCTCCACGGAGCACGCCCGGATCCTCATCGTCGACGACGAGGACGCCAACCTCATGGTCCTCCGGCGCATGCTCGAGCGCGCCGGCTACACCAACCTGCAGACCATCAACGACTCCAGCCTGGCCGTGGAGCGGTTCGTGTCGTTCGAGCCCGACCTGCTCGTGCTCGACCTCCACATGCCGACCCCGGACGGCTTCGAGGTGATGGCCCAGATCGAACCGCTCGTCGCGCCCGACAGCTATGTGCCGATCCTGGTGCTCACCGCCGACATCACCGAGTCGACACGAGAGCGCGCCCTCGCCGTCGGCGCCCGTGACTTCCTCACCAAGCCGTTCCGCTACACCGAGCTGCTGCTGCGCATCAACAACCTGCTCGAGACCCGCGCCCTGCACACCCAGCTGCACCGGGACAAGGCCATCCTCGAGGCCCGGATGCGCGAGCAGCAGGCCACCGACCAGGCCCGGGCCGAGCGCCGCCGGTCGGCCGGCCGGCGCATCGAGGCCGTGCTGGCGAGCGACCGCAACGGGCCGACGCCCGAGTCCGGCATCGGCCTGCAGATCGTCTACCAGCCCATCCTCGACCTGAACACCGGTCAGGTCCTCGGCGCCGAGGCGCTGTCCCGGTTCGGCACCGAGCCCCAGCGCAGCCCGGCCCAGTGGTTCATCGAGGCCGCCGAGGTGGGCCTCGGCATCCAGCTCGAGCTGGCGGCGCTGCGCCGGGCCGCGGAAGGCCTGCCGTCGCTCCCGCCGGACGCGTTCCTGTCGGTGAACCTGTCGTCGGAGACGCTGCGCTCCCCCGCCCTGCTCACGGCGCTCGACGGCCTGCCCGGCTCGCGCATCATCATCGAGCTGACCGAGCACGAGAAGATCGAGGACTACGACCAGCTGACCGCCCCCGTGGCCCGGCTGCGGGAGCGGGGCATCCGCCTGGCGGTCGACGACGCCGGGGCCGGGTTCGCCAGCCTGCAGCAGATCCTCCGGCTCCAGCCCGACATCATCAAGCTCGACCGCACCTTCATCGAGGGCCTGGCCGACGACCCGGTGCGACGGGCGCTCACCACCGCGCTGGTGACCTTCGCCCAGGAGATCGGGGCCACGCTCGTCGCCGAGGGCATCGCCACCGCCCCCGAGCTCGAGGCGCTCCGTCGGATCGGCGTCTGTCACGGTCAGGGCATGTTCCTGGGCGAGCCCTCCCCTCTCCCGTTCGACCCCGACCGCCTCGCCCACATCGGTGGCGCCCCGCTCGAGCGCCCGGTGCCAGACTGACCCGAGAGGCGGGGACCCGGACGCGCGGCGCGCCTCCGGCCACGTCGAGCGCCTCTGCGAGGGGCGAGGTGAGAGGAGGTCGTGTGGCGAAGCGCACGGAGCCCGCGACCCGCCGGCGGAGCCGCCTCGGCACCCGCCTCGTCGCGCTCGTGCTGCTCGTCACGGTGCCGCTGGCCATCCTCTCGATCATCAACGCCGTCTACGACCGGCAGACCTCGGCCGACGACTCCTACGCCCGCACCGACGCGATCGTGACCACCGGCCACGGCGTGATCGACGCCCTGGTCGATCAGACCGACCTCCTCCTCACGGTCATCGGCCGCACCACCAACGCGTCGGGTGACCAGTGCACGTCGGACCTCACGGCCGGCCTGGTGCAAGGAGGCCAGTACCGGAACCTCTACTCGGTCGAGGCCGACGGCACCGTGGCGTGCACCGCCCTCCGGGAGCCCCGCCAGGCCAACGTCTCGGACCAGGTGTGGTTCCTCAGGGCGATGGACCCCGAGTTCGAGGATGTCGCCCTCACCGCCCCCGCCCCAGGGCTGACGACTGGCGTGACGGTCATGGTCGTCTCCCACCCGAAGGAAGTGCCGGTCGAGGGCGACGAGGTCCCCGCCGGCACCGTCGTGCGCCCCGGCGTGCTCGCCGCCTCCCTCGACCTGACGCAGCTCATCGACTTCACGAGCCAGCTCACGCTCCCGCCGGAGTCCGTCATCCAGGTGCTCGACGCCGAGGGGAGGGTGCTGGCCCGGAGCGAGGACATCGACGAGTACTTCATGGACGAGGCCCCTCTCTTCCCCCGCATCGAGGGGACCGAGAAGGGGAACCTCGAGGGCCGCGGCGTCGACGGCACCGTGCGCCTCTACAGCTACCAGCGGATCGAGAAGGGCGGCGAGACGCTCTACCTGATGGCCGGGATCACCCGCGGCGCGGCCTACGCCGACGCCAACCGGCGTCTGGTGTGGTCGTTCGGCATCATCGTCGTCCTCGGCATCGGGGTGGGGCTGATCGCCCTCTTGGCCGGGCGTTCGACCGTGGTGGCCCCGATCGAACGCCTGAGGGCCGCCATGGCCGGGTTCCGGGCCGGCGACGTGACCCGGCGGGCCGGTGACGTCGGCGGACCGGCCGAGATCGCCGAGCTGGGCACCTCGTTCGACGCCATGGCCGACGAGATCCAGCACCGCCTCGAGAACCAGCAGCGGCTCCTCGACCAGCTCGAGGAGGCCAGTGAGGCCGAGCGCCAGACCATCGCCGCCGGCATCCACGACGAGGTGCTCCAGACGCTCAGCGCCGTCGGCATCCGCATCCAGCTGCTGCGCCGTGGGGCCGACGAGCGCCAGCAGGCCGAGCTCGACCGGGCACGCGAGATGCTCGACGCCACCGCCGCCCAGCTGCGCGGCCTGCTCTTCGACCTCCGCCCGCCCGAGTTCGATCGCATCGGCCTCGCCGCCACCCTCCGGGAGACCCTGGAGGTCAGGCTCGGCGACGAGCTCGACGGCTGGTCGGTCACCGGTGAGCTCGGGCCCGACGTGCCGGACCAGGCCCGGATCCTGCTCTACCGGATCGCCCTGCAGGCCCTCGCCAACATCCGTCAGCACGCCGGTGCCCGCCGGGTCGACATCCGGTTCGCCACGACCGGCACGGTGGTGACCATGGAGGTGAGCGACGACGGCCACGGGTTCGACGTGACCCGAGTGGGGGCCGAGGCTCGCCCCGGCCACATCGGGCTCCAGGTCATGCGTGACCGGGCCCAGGCCGTCGGCGGTGAGGTCACCATCACGTCGGGGGACGGCACGGGCACGACCGTGCGGGCCGACATCCCGTTCCGACCGGAGGGCCGTGACGGCCGCGACGCGACCGCACCCTCTGACCCGGACGGCCCCGCAGGGGCGATCTGACGGGTCGAGCTCTACGAGGCGTCGAGGGTGACGATGCCGGCCCGGGCGGCGATCGCCACCGCCTCGAGCTTGGAGTGGGCACCGAGCTTGGCGAGGATGTTGCGCACGTGGCTCCGGGCGGTGTGCTTGGAGATGAAGAGCCGTTCGGCGAGGGCGTCGGTGGTGACCCCCTCGGCGAGGAGCTGCAGCACCTCGAGCTCGCGGCTCGTGAGGTCGGCGCCGACGGGCGTGGTGTCGCCGCGGAGGTGGCGCACGAGCTTGGAGAGATCCTCGGCGGAGAAGACGGGCTCACCGGCCCGGGCCCGGCGCACGGCGTCGACGACGGTCTCGATGTCGGCGGACTTGTGCACGAAGCCCGAGCAGCCGGCGTCGATGGCGCGGGTGAGGGTGGCGTCGTCGCCGAAGCCGGTGAGCATCACGACGGCGACGCCCGGGACGGCGGCCCGCACGTCGAGGGTGGCCTGGCTGCCGTCACGGTCGGGGAGGCGGAAGTCCATGAGCACCACGTCGGGTGTCGTGGCGATGGCCGTGGTCACGGCGTCGGCGGCGGTGCCCGCCACCCCCACGACCTCGATGTCGGCTTCGCCCTCCAAGGCGGCCTGGATGCCCTCGGCCATCATCTGGTGATCATCGACGATGAGCACGCGGATCACGCTGTCGGCAGCGACGTCGGTCACGGCACCAGCCCTTCCACTCGGTGGAGGCGCCCCGGTCCGGTGGCCGGAGCGGTCCGACGTTACCGTGCCCGCCCTCCGGCGAGCTGCTCGTCAGAAGCCGGGTGGGGCCAGCACCACCGCTCGGTGGCTGGTGGCGACGACCTCGGCCGGGAACGGCCCCAGTGCCGCGTGCTCGTCGGCGTCGGTGTGCGGGAGCAGGATCACGGCGTCGCGCTCCTCGGCGGCGATGGCCACCAGTGCCGCGGCCGGGCGGTCGGTCTCGATGAGCTCGAGCTCGACCGCCGGCATCTGGGCCCGGATCTCGTCGACGATCGCCCGCACGTCGTCGGGCACCACGGCGTCGCCACCGGGCGGGACCATGAAGAGGAACCGGACCCCCAGTCGCATCGACGCCGCCACGTCGGCGGCGAGGCGTGCGGCCCGGACCGACTCGGCGGTGTCGTCGATCGGCATGATCAGCTCGGCCAGGGCGAGGCCGCGGGACAGGTCGGTCTCGGGACCGATGATCAGGAGCGGCACCGACGAGTGGCGCAGCACGGCCTCGGGGATCGTCGACGCCGTCTGCTTCTTCCGGACAAGTCCTGTGCTGCGGTACCTCGAGGCCATGCAGACGATGGGGTCGGAGCGGAAGCGGGTGGCCTCCAGCACGGCATCCCCGAGCTCGGCATGGGCATCGACCCAGAAGCTGACGTCGGCGCCGCTCTTGGCGATCGCCTGGGACTTCAGCAGGTACTGCACGGCGTCGTCGTCGATCGCGCTCGTGCTCACGATCACGACCTTCGCCCCGCAGCGCCAGGCCAGGTCAGCGGCGGGAGCGAACACGGCGCGGGCCTCGAGGGATCCGTCGAACGGGACGATCACGTGGTGGAACATGGGATCCTCATTCTGTCTGCTCGACGCGAGGGCCGTCAGTGATCAGAGGGCGCGTCAGGAGGCGCCGCAGGCTCCGCGTCGGGCCGGGCCTGGCGGGCCGCCGCAGGGATCCGCGACGAGCCGGTGCCACGGCCCCCACCGGCGCCGCCAGCGGACGCCGCCCGGGACTTCACGCTCGCCGCCCGCCCGGGGCCGATCAGGCGGTACATGGTGAAGAACACCACCGCCCCGATGCTCACCACGATGGCCGTCCGCAGCACCGGGTTGTAGCGGTCGGTGCCGGAGAGCAGCAGGTGGACCGTCGCCATCGCGTACATCGCGTAGCTCGTGAGGTGGACACCCCGCCACAGCCGCACCGGCAGGCGCGACCGGATGAGGGAGGTCCCCTCGATGGCGAGCAACAGGTAGAAGGCCACGATGCCCCAGGCCACCGCGACCGGCTTCCACGACGACGCCATGGGGACGAGCAACTCGTCGAGGCCGAACGACGCCCAGGGGTCGTAGGCCAGCCCCACCAGGTGGACGACGACGAACGTGACCGTGAGGGCGCCGAGGAAGCGATGGACGTCGAGCAGCCACGGGGCCGGCGGCTTCCGCCCGAGGGCGCGGGTGGCGAGGGCGAGGCCCCAGAGCACGGCGAGGGCCGAGAGGCCCCAGGCCACGATGCCCGCCGAACGGGCGACGTACCACCAGACCTTGGTGGCCCCGAGCACGAGGGTGGTGGCGAGGATCACGGTCTCTCCGGTTCTACCAGGAAGGCGTCGATGGGCCCGGCGGTGGTGACCGTGCCGTCGTCGGCGACCAGGAGGGCGCACATCCCCGCGCCCTCGATGAGGTCGCGTCCCCGGTCGGGGCCGGCGATCAGCGCCGCTTTGGCGTGCACCTCGCCCCACGCGGCGGCGCCGGCGACCACGGTGACCGCGGCCAGACCGCTCTCGGCAGGTCGTCCGGTGGTGGGGTCGATGAGGTGGTGAGCGGGCCCCGTTCCGGTGGACCACCGGCGTTTCACCCTCGAGCTGGTGGTGACGGCGCCGCCGGCGAGGCGCAGCAGGGCGAGGTCGCGGCCCGGTTCGAAGGGGTCGTCGACGGCGATCACCCAGTCGTCGCCCCCGCCGGCGGTGAGGCCACCGACGCGCACGTCGCCGCCGAGGTCGACGCACGCTCCGGCGGCGTCGGCCGAGAGGAGCTGCTCGATCACGAGGTCGGCCGAGCGGCCCTTGCCGATGCCGCCGAGGTCGATGTGGCACCCCTGGGGCAGCACGACCAGCCCGATGCGCTCGTCGACCTCGATGTCGGCGGGGCCGGGAACCGGGACGGGCGCCGCCGCGGTTGGGTTCGGTGCGTCGGTCGCACCGATGTCGTCGAAGGTGCGGTCGTACCCGCTCGCCACGAGGGCGTCGTGCACGGTCGGGTCGAACAGCCCGTCGGTCACCCGCCACGCCTCGACGGCCATGGCGACGATGGTGGCGGTGTCGGCGCTGGTGAAGACGGGCGAGCCGGCATGGGTGTTCAGCGCCGTCAGCTCGCTGTCGGGCCGGAACCGGCTCCATCGACCCTCGAGCTCGTCGAGGAGGCCGACCGCGCCGTCGAGGAGCGCGGGGCCCGACGGGTCGTCGTCGGGAACCACGACCCTGACCAGGCACTCGCTACCGAGCGCACGGAAGCGACGGATGTGCTCCTGCACCCTGTCAGCTTCGCACGAGGGCTCAGCTGGCCTTGCTCTTCGCCGCCGGCGCGGGGGCGGGTGCCGGCGCCGGGGCGGGAGCGCTGCTCACTGCGGGGGCGGGGGCGGAGCTCGAGCCCGAGGAGGCGGTTGCGCCACCCGAGCTGCCGGACGAGCCGGACGAGCCGGAGGTGCTGCGGCGGGTGGTGCCGCTCGAGCCACTGGACGACCCGCCGCTGTCACCGCCGCCGGCGGGAACGGGCACGTAGATCTTGTTGATCACGATGGTCGTCGGAGGGGGTGCGGCCGTCGTCGTGGTCGTCGGCAGGGCGTCGGCCCCGGCGGTGGTGACGTCGAGCTGGACCTGGTCGACGGTCTCGGGTGCCTGGCTCATGGCCAGCGCCGTGACGATGGCGCAGGCGGCGCCGATGCTCAGGCCGGCGGTGAGGACCCGGGAGGCGGGAGCGTTGACGCCCTTGCGCTTCTTCATCGGGCGGGGCGCCGGCGAGGGGGCGGTGCTGTCGGCGTCAGTCATCGTCGGACCCGTGATCCGACTCGTGCTCGGACTCGTGCTCGGACTCGTGCTCGGACTCGTGCCCGGAGTCGCGGGTGGTGATGCTCGTCGTGGGGGCGGTCACGACCGGGGCCGGAGCGGAGGCGCCGCTGCTGGGTGCCGGAGCCTGGTAGCCACCGCCACCGCCACCGCCACCGTCGCTTCCGGCGGGAGGCGCCACCGGATCGGCAGCCACCGGGACCTCCACGATCTCGTCCTGGACCACGACGATCGGCTCGAGGCTGGGCACCGGAGTCGAGAGTTCAGCGACCGTGCTGGCGTTGAGCTGTCCCACCGGCTCGTTGGCAGCGGCACCGAGGATGCCGAGGTTGGCGGCCACCGCTGCGCTGCCGGCGGTGAGCACGATCGCAGCGGATCCGGCAAAGGTGAGGGCGAGGCGTCGGTTCATGCAGCAGAACCTACGGACCGCCTCACCAGCGGCCGACCATCGGACGGTTAAGTGTGGGCAAAGTCCCCCGAACGGCCCTGTCGCGCGTGGGAGCCTGTCGCCCGTGGACCTACTGCTGGTTGAGGACGACGACGCCATCGCGGAGCCCCTGGTGAAGGGCCTGGAGCGCCAGGGGTTCGCCGTGCACCGTGAGAGCACCGGCGAGGGGGCACTGCTGGCGCTGGCCGCCGCCCCCCGCACCGAGATCGTGCTGCTCGACCTGGGCCTGCCGGACATCGACGGTTACGAGGTGTGCCGCCGGATCCGGACCGACTCCACGGTGCCGATCATCGTCATCACCGCCCGCGGCGACGAGATCGACCGGGTGCTCGGCCTCGAGCTGGGCGCCGACGACTACCTGGTGAAGCCCTTCGGCTTCCGCGAGCTGGTCGCCCGCATCCGGGCCGTGACCCGCCGCTCGGGTGCCCGCGACGACGTCACCGAGGGCCCGGTCCACATCGGTGGCGGCGTCGTGATCGACACCCGCTCGCATCGCGTCACCATCGACGGCGACGAGATCGCGCTCACCCGCAAGGAGTTCGACCTGCTCGCGCTCCTGTCCAGCGACCCCGGCGCCACCCGCACCCGCGAGGAGATCCTCGAGCAGGTCTGGGACGCCCACTGGTACGGGCCCACCAAGACCCTCGACGTGCACGTGGCGTCGCTGCGCCGCAAGCTCGGCGACCCCACCCTCGTCGAGACCGTGCGCGGCGTCGGCTTCCGCCTGCGGGCACCCGCCGCCGACGGTTCCGCCCCGTGATCCGGCGGCTGGTCACCACCTACCTCGCGCTCACGTTGGTGGTGCTGGCCGCGCTCGAGATCCCCCTCGCGGTGACCTACCACGACCGCCAGCTCGACCAGCTCGAAGCCGGGCTCGAACGGGACGCCTTCGTGATGTCGGCCTACGTCGAGGACACCCTCAACGGCACTCTCGTCCCCCCCCAGGACCTTCAGACCATCGCCGACAACTACTCGGCCCAGACCGCGGGCCGGGCGGTGATCGTCGATGACAAGGGCTTGGTCCTGGCCGACTCCGACCCCCCGCTCGAGGGCGCCACGACGGACGGCAGCCCACGGGACTTCAGCAGCCGCCCGGAGATCGCCGCGGCGCTCGATAAGGCGGTCGTGACCGGTACGCGGGACTCGAGCACGCTCGGCACCGGCCTCGTCTATGTGGCCATGCCCATCTCCTCCGGGGAAAAGGTCTACGGCGCGGTGCGCATCACCTACTCGACCGACCAGCTCGACGCCCGGGTTCACGGCTACTGGTTCCTCCTCGCCGCCGCCGCCGTCGTCACCCTGGCCGTGGCCGGCGGCCTCGGCGTGCTCCTCGCCCGCTGGGTGACGAAGCCGATCGCCGACCTGCGCGACGCCGCCAACCGCATCGGCGACGGCGAGCTCGACGCCCGTGCCGACCAGGCCCACGGCCCGCCGGAGGTGCGGGAGCTGGCCGAGTCGTTCAACACCACCGCCCGGCGCCTCGAGGAGCTCGTCACGGCCCAGGAGCAGTTCGTGGCCGACGCCTCCCACCAGCTGCGCACCCCTCTCACCGCTCTGCGCCTGCGGCTGGAGATGCTCGAGGACGACGACACCGTCGACAACGAGGACCTCGACGCCGCCCGCAACGAGGTCCAGCGCCTCTCGCGCCTCGTCGACGGGCTGCTCGCGCTGGCCCGGGCCGAGCGGGCCACGGGTGCGGTACCGCCTCGGCCGATCCTGCTCGCCGACGCCGTCGAGGAGCGGTGCAACGCCTGGCAGCCGGTGGCCGACGAGCGCGGCGTCGAGCTGGCGTGCGAGCGCAGCGAGCTCGAGGGCCGGGCCACGCCCGACCACCTCGGCCAGGCCCTCGACAACCTGCTGGCCAACGCCCTCGAGGTCTCCCCCACCGGCTCGACGATCACCATGCGCGTGTGCTCCGGCGCCGACGACGGCAGCGTCGAGGTGCACGTGAGCGACGAGGGGCCGGGCCTCGACGCCGACCAGCGCGAGCACGCCTTCGACCGCTTCTGGCGGGCCACCACCACGCGCAGCGAGCTGGGGGGCAGCGGGCTCGGCCTGGCGATCGTGCAGAAGCTCACCACCGCCGACGGAGGCCACGCCGAGCTCCGTGAGGCACCGGGTGGGGGCCTCGACGCCGTGCTGGTGTTCCAGGCCCGATCGTGACCTTCGACCCCAGGACCCCGGGGGCCTGAGGGGATACCGTCGATGTGGGCGGACGGAACCGTCCGTGCGACCTCCAGAGGAGGACCCAGATGAGCGACCAAGAACTCGAAGCACGGGTGCACGCACTCGAGGCACAGCTCGACGACCTGCGGCGCCGCCTGGCCGAGACCGAGCTCGACGACTGGAAGGCCCGGATCGACCAGCTCGAGGTGCAGGCGCACCTCGCCAAGATGGACGCCGATGACGAGCTGGAGCCGTTGCTCGAGCAGATGCGCAACCGCCTGCTCGACGCGAGGGCCCAGTTCGACAAGGCCGGCAGCGCGGCCGGCGGCGCCCTGAGCACCGTCACCGACGGCGTGCGCAGCGCCGCCAAGGACCTCGGCGACGCGCTCGCCGAAGCGGTGCGCAAGGTCACGCCGAGCCGTTGACCCACGGCTGAGCACCACGTGAGAACATTGGCGGGCGCTCGATCGCGGCGCGCCCGCCCGGCCCGGAGGACCACAACCCAATGCTGAGCCTGAGCTCCATCGTCGTGCCCATCGACGGATCGGACCTGTCCAAGACCGCCCTGCCCGTCGGCGAGCAGCTGGCCCGTGCCCTCGGGAGCACGCTCACCCTGCTGACCTCCGGATGGGGAAGCACGGTCGAGGAGCTCAAGGAGGGCCTCGACGCCGAGGCCGCCAAGCTCGACGTGCCCACCGCCGTCAGCGTCGTGCCGGACACCTTCCCGGCCACCGCCATCGCCCACGCCGTGGCGGGCACCGACGACGCCGTCGTGATGGCCACCCACGGCCGCAGCGGCATCGGCAAGGCCCTGCTGGGCTCGGTCGCCGAGGACCTCCTCAAGGCCACCGAGCGCCCCGTCCTGCTGCTCGGCCCGTCGGCCAGCCCGCTGCCGGACATCACCGGCGGGGTCATGGTCGTGTCCACCGACGGCGGCGCCACCTCGGCGGCCATCCTCCCTCGAGCCGCCCGCTGGGCCAAGGCCCTGAACCTGTCGGTCCGGGTCGTGTCGGTCACCAAGGCCGACGGCACGCCCCACGGCACCCTCACCCACGACGAGCTCCTGGCCCTCATGGAGACCGCCGCCGACGTCTTCCGCGCCGAGGGCCTCACGGCCGAGGTCGAGACCCTCGCCGGCGGCGACCCCGCGTCGGCCCTCGTCGAGTTCGCCAAGCACCTCCCGGCGGCCATGCTCGCCATGTCGACGCACGGCCGCACCGGCTGGGACCGCACCGCCCTCGGCAGCGTCGCCATGAAGGTCGTGCACGACTCGCCGTGCCCGGTGCTCGTCCAGCAGCCGGCGCGCGACTGATCGTCCGGTCGTGACCCTCCCCCGGCGCCCACGGCGATGAGCGACGGGTTCCGGGCCTGGCGGCTGGAGAGCCCGGCCCCGGCCGCCGAGGCGCCCCTGGTCCTCGCCGACGGCCCGCGCCCCGAGCCCGCACCGGGCGAGGTGCTCCTGGCCGTGCACGCCTGCGCGGTCTGCCGCACCGACCTGCAACTGGCCGAGGGTGACCTCGGCGCGCGCCACCTGCCGATCGTGCCGGGCCATCAGGTGGTCGGCACCGTCGTGGGCCTCGGGCCCGGGGTGACCGAGCACGCCCTGGGCGACCGGGTGGGGGTGGCCTGGATCGCCGGCACCTGTGGCCGCTGCCGGTTCTGCACGTCGGGGCGCGAGAACCTGTGCGAGGAGGCCGAGTTCACCGGCTGGGACCGCGACGGTGGCTACGCCACCCACCTGACCGCACGCGCCGACTTCGTCCACCGGCTCCCCGACGGCTTCGACGACCTCGACGCGGCGCCGCTGCTCTGCGGCGGGGTGATCGGGTACCGCGCGTTGAAGGTCGCGGGCATGGGCCCCGAGCGTGGGGGTGCCCGCCTCGGGCTCTACGGGTTCGGCGCCTCGGCCACCTGCGTGATCCAGGTCGCGCTCCACTGGGGCCTCGAGGTGCACGTGTGCACGCGCTCGGTGTCGGAGCAGCAGGCGGCCCTCGCCCTCGGGGCCACCTGGGCCGGCGGCTACGACGAGGCGCCGCCGGTGCCCCTCGACGCCGCCATCACCTTCGCCCCTGCGGGCGCCGTCGTCGCCGCCGCCCTGAAGGCGCTCGACCGGGGCGGGGTCGTGGCGGTCAACGCCATCCACCTCGACCACCTGCCCGAGATGCCCTACGACGACCTGTGGTGGGAGCGCTCGATCCGCAGCGTCGCCAACGTCACCCGCGACGACGTGCGCGAGTTCCTCGACCTGGCGGCGTCGATCCCCGTGCGCACCCGCACCGAGGTCCTTCCCCTCGACGAGGTCGGCACCGCCCTGCGAAGGCTGGCCGCCGGCGACGTCGCCGGCTCGTTCGTCCTCCGCGTCGACTGAGCACCGCGATCGGCGTCGCCCGGAGTTCGGCGAAGGTTCACCAGGACATCACCGCAACGCCTGATCGTTCGCCCCGGACCTCGCCACACTGGGCTCATCAGGGGCCGGAGCACCCGACCGGGTGCCCCGCCCCGAGGAGTTGCCATGAACCGCATGCTCGCCCCTAGCCTCCACACGGTGTCCGACCCCCACGCCGTCGCGCTCCCCGACCATCCCGATCGCCGTCTCGGCTTCCAGGGTGCGTTCAACTTCCGCGACCTCGGTGGCTACCGGGGCCGGGCCGGGCAGACGGTCCGCTGGCGCACGCTGTACCGGGCCGACGCCCTGCACCGACTGGCCGACGACGAGCTCGACCAGCTCTCGCTCCTCGGCGTGCGCACGGTGCTCGACCTCCGCACCCAGTCCGAGCTCGATCACGGCCGCATCGAGGCCGAGCACCTCGGCATCACCCACCTGCACCTCCCCGTGCTGGGGGCGACCTGGAAGCCCGCCGAGCTCGACCCCGACGCCGACGCCGGCGAGGTCCTCGGCTCGCTCTACATCCAGATGCTCGACGTCGGCGCCCCCGCCCTGAGCGAGTCGCTCCGCGTGCTCGCCGACCCGGCCCAGGTGCCGGCGGTGTTCCACTGCGCGGCCGGCAAGGACCGCACCGGCGTGCTGGCCGCCATCGTGCTGTCGCTGCTCGGGGTCGACGAGGAGACCATCGTCGGCGACTACGCCCTGACCGCCGCCGCCATGGCCGAGCTGGTCGAGCGGCTGAAGCAGGACCGGCCCGAGGCGCTCACCGCCATGAACGACCAGCCGTCGGCCTACCTGGCCACCCCGCCCGACGCCATGCGCCGCTTCCTCGACCACGTGAACGCCGAGCACGGCTCGATGGTCGGCTACGTCCGCGCCATCGGGGTCGAGCTCGAGGTCGTCGAGGCCCTGCACGTCACCCTGCTGGCCTAGTCAGCACCCACTCCCGGCCGGGCGCCGGTGGGCGGGAATGGTTCGCCGGCTACTGACGCCGGCGATTCCAGACGATGATCGCCAGGATGGTGAGCAGCGCGGCCACCACGGCCGCGACCAGCTTCGAGCGACCGCCCGAGGTCACCACGCTGGACCCGACGTACACGTCGGCGTCGAGGTCGGCGACCCGGGGCGTGGTGTCGACGTAGATCTCCTCGCCACCCGCGTTGATGACGACCTCGTCGGCATCGGCACGGACCTCGACCGAGGCGTCGTCGGTGGAGACGATCACGTCGTCACCGCCGGCGGTCACCTCGACATCGGCCGCCGCGGTGTGGATCACCGCGCCGCCGCCGTCGGTGATCTCCAGCTCGACGCCCTCGGGGAGGGCGGGCTCGGCGGGATGCGGCTCCAGCAGCGCGTCGACCGGCGCCGGCTGGTCGTCGTCAGCGGGCGACGGGCGGTGTCGGGAACGTTGCGGGTCGTACGACGGCATCGGGGTCTCCCGTGGCGATCGGGGCGGGCTCGGCGGGGGGTGGGGCCGGGGTGGTGACGGCGGGCGCAGGCGCCTCGGTGGGGACCGCGACCGGCTCGGACTCGGGCTCGGCGGCCGGCGCCGGCGGGGCCAGCTCGGGCACGACGGAATCGAGCAGGGCGTCGAACTCGGCGGCGGCCTCGGCGGCACCGGCCCGGGCGCCGAGGGCGTGGATCGGCAGTGACTGGGCCGATGCCTCGGCCACCGCGGCCCGCAGGTGCACCGGGGCCATCACCTGGTCGCCGTAGTCGTCGACGAGCTGGCCGTGCCAGTACTTGGCGTCGCGGGTGCGGCCCAGGCGGTTGACGGCGATGCCGGCGATGGCGGGGCGGCCGTCGCGCCGAGCGGCGATGCGGGTGATCGTGCGCTGGATCTGGGCGACGCCGTCGGAGGCCCAGGCTCCCGGCTCGGTGACGATCAGGGCCCGGTCGGCGGCGAACAGGCCGTTGATGGTGAGCAGGCCGAGCGAGGGCGGGCAGTCGATGACCACGAGGTCGTAGCCGTGGCCCTCCAGGGCGATCTGAAGCCGGTCCTGGGCCCCGATGGGGTCATTGGCCAGCTGGGGCTCACGGGCGGCGAGGCCGGGGGTGCTGGCGACCACCGAGGGGGCGACGGCACCGTCGGCGGCGCCGTGGTCCATCGGCCACGCCGAGCTGACCGCCAGGCGGGCGGCCGAGCCGGGGTCGTCGGAGGCGAGCGCCGTGTCGACCGTGGTGGGGGCGTCCCAGACACCCAGGCCGCTGGTGGCGTTGGCCTGCGGGTCGAGATCGACGACGAGCACGCGCAGGCCGCGATGCGAGGCAGAGGCGGCCAGGCCCAGCGCCACAGTCGTCTTGCCCACGCCACCCTTCTGGTTCACCACCGCGACGATCGGCATGGGCCCACGGTAGTTCAGCCCTTCGCGTGGGCCGCAGACCCTCCCGCACGACACCAAGGGGCGACAGGGGTCACAGGTCGGGGAATAAGCGGGCCTGCACCGGCGCTGACAGGCGCCATGAGCGCAACCGTCGGCCAACCCGCCCCCGAGTTCACCCTGCCCGACCAGGACGGCGGCTCCGTGAGCCTGTCGTCGCTGAAGGGTGGCTGGGTGGTCGTGTACTTCTACCCGAAGGACGACACGCCGGGCTGCACGGCCGAGTCGTGCTCGTTCCGCGACAGCTTCGAGGAGTTCAGCGACGCCGGGGCCAAGGTCGTCGGCATCAGCTCCGACTCCGTCGAGTCGCACAAGGCCTTCGCCACCAAGCACAACCTGCCCTTCACGCTGCTCGCCGACACCGACGGCAGCGTCCGCAAGTCGTTCGGCGTGGGCAAGACCCTCGGCCTCATCCCCGGCCGGGTCACCTACGTCATCGATCCCGAGGGGGTCGTGCGCCACAAGTTCTCGTCGCAGTTCAAGCCCAAGTCCCACATCGACGAGGCCCTCGACGTGATCAAGGCCGGCTCCCCCGCCTGATCGTTCCTGCACCCTCTGGCTCAGCACGTCACCACTGGCGTGACGTACTGAGCCAGAGGGTGCAGTGCAGGTTTCGCCTTCGTGAACAGTCGGTGCCGGGTCGCCGACGTCACGCCAACCCCCGTTCCCGTCGGCAGCGGAGCGCGTTAGGTTCGCCACCCATGAAGGCCGTCCAGACGTTCACCGTGGTGTCCGACCTCCCCCCGGAGCTCGAGCCCCTTCGCGCCGTGGCCATGAACCTGGGCTGGGCCGACGACGCCCGGGCCCAGGACCTGTTCCGCCGGCTCGACCCGGAAGGCCTGGAGTTCGAGACCCGCGACCCGGCGGCCATCCTCGCCACCGAGTCACGCGAGAAGCTCGAGAAGCTCGCCGCCGACACCGCGTTCACCAGCCTGGCCACCGTGGTGCACTCCGAGCTCGAGAAGAGCCTGTCGGCCCCCCGGTGGTTCCAGGGCCGGGCCGACTCGCCGCTGCGCGAGGTCGCCTACTTCTCGCCCGAGTTCGGAATCTCCGCCGCCCTCCCCCAGTACTCCGGCGGTCTCGGCGTGCTCGCCGGCGACCACCTGAAGGCGGCCGACGACCTCGGCCTCCCGCTCGTCGCCATCGGCCTCTTCTACCGCCACGGCTACTTCCGCCAGGAGCTCGACCACCAGGGCTGGCAGGTCGAGCGGTTCCCCCGCCTCGACCCTCGTGCCATGGCCCTCGAGCCCGTCGAGGGCGTCACCGTCACCGTCGAGCTCGCCGGTGTGCCGGTGCACGCCCGCCTGTGGCTGGCCAAGGTCGGCCGCATCGAGCTGTACCTGCTCGACACCGACATCGACGAGAACGACGACATCAACCGGCTCACGTGCGACCGCCTCTACGGCGGCGGCGTCGAGGAGCGCATCCGCCAGGAGATCGTGCTCGGCATCGGTGGCGTCCGGGCGCTGCGGGCCCTCGGCAAGCAGCCCCAGGTCTTCCACATGAACGAGGGCCACGCCGGCTTCATGGCCCTCGAGCGCATCCGGGTGCTGATGCACGAGAACGGGCTCTCGTTCGCCGAGGCCCGCGCCGCGGTGCGGCCCGGCTCGATCTTCACCACCCACACGCCGGTGCCCGCCGGCATCGACCGCTTCCCCCGGGCGCTGGTCGAGAAGTACTTCGGCAACTGGTGCCGCGACGTCGGGCTCACCGTCGACGACCTCATGGCCCTCGGCCACGAGCCCGCCACCCCGGAGGGCGAGGTCTTCAACATGGCCGCCATGGGCCTGCGCCTCGCCGGCCGGGCCAACGGCGTCGCCGCCCTGCACGGCGTCGTCAGCCGCGAGATGTTCAACGGCCTGTGGCCTGACGTCCCCGTCGAGGAGGTGCCGATCACGTCGGTCACCAACGGCGTGCACGCCCACACGTGGACCTCGCCCGAGATGGCTGCCCTGTTCACGAAGACGCTCGGCGACGACTGGCCCGAGGCCCCGCCCGAGGCGTGGCGCGAGCTCGACACCGTGAGCGAGAAGGAGATCCACCGCCTCCGCCGGCTGGGCAAGGAGCGGCTGGTCGCCTACGCCCGCCACAAGGTCCGCCAGTCCCAGCTCAACCGGGGCAAGACCACCTCACAGGTCTCGTGGGCCGACGACGTGCTCGACCCCGACATCCTCACGATCGGGTTCGCCCGCCGCTTCGCCACCTACAAGCGGGCCACGCTCATGTTCCGCGACGTCGAGCGGCTGAAGAAGCTCCTGCTCGACGCCGACCGGCCGGTGCAGCTGATCTTCGCCGGCAAGGCCCACCCGGCCGACGAGCCCGGCCACCACCTCCTGCAGGAGGTCGCCAAGCTGGCCTCCGACCTCGACATCCGCCATCGCCTGGTGCTGCTCGAGGACTACGACATCTCCGTCGCCAAGATGCTGGTGCAGGGCTGCGACGTGTGGCTCAACACCCCGCTGCGCCCCAACGAGGCGTGCGGCACCTCGGGCATGAAGGTCGTGTTCAACGGCGGCCTGAACTGCTCGATCCTCGACGGGTGGTGGGACGAGATGTACGACCCCGAGGTCGGCTGGGCGATCCCGTCGGCCGAGACCGGCGACGACATCGAGCTGCGCAACGACCTCGAGTCGCAGAGCGTCTACAGCATCATCGAGCGCCAGATCGTGCCGCTCTACTACCGCCACGACGCCGACGGCCTGCCCGTCGAGTGGCTGCGCCGGGTGAAGCGCTCGCTGGTGAAGCTCGGCCCGCAGGTCGAGTCCACCCGCATGCTGCGCGAGTACGTCGAGCGCCTCTACGAGCCCGCCGCGCTGCACGAGCAGCGCATGACCGGCGACGACTTCGAGCCCACCCGCTCGCTGGTGCGCTGGGCCCGTCACCTCGACCGGTCGTGGCCGTCGGTGTCGGTCGCGGCGACGAGCGTCGAGGAGAAGGACGGGAGCCCGGGCGACTTCGCCCTCGGCGCCCAGGTGCTGCTCGGCGACCTCGACCCGTCCGACGTCGAGGTCCAGGCCATCTACGGCGAGGTCGACCTCGACAACGACCTGCTCGAGCCCACCACAGCGGCCATGGAGCTCGTCGGCGACGGCGACCACCCCGGCTGGCGCCGGTACCGGCTCGACATCGAGGTCCCGAAGGCGGGCAACTTCGGTGCCACGGTGCGCATCGTGCCCCGCCACGACGACGTCGACAGCTACGTGCAGATCGGCCACGTCGCCTGGGCGCCCCACACCGGCGGCATCGCCTGACCCACCCCCGTCGTCAGGCCTACGGGATGCCGATGTCCTTGTGGGTCTGGACCGACAGGCGCCACTCGGGGTGGGCCAGGCAGTAGGCCACCGCGGCGGCGGTGTTGGCCGCCCGCTCGCTGCCGTCCATGGGCTGCAGCGAGCGCACCCCGGCCGGGAAGTCGACCCACCGCTCGGGCCGCGCCTCGGGCTCGACCTGGGGGAAGACCAGCTTCAGCTCGTCGGCCCGGTCGAGCACGACCTCGGCACCGGCCTTGGGGCTGAGGCACACCCAGTCGACGCCCGACGGCACCGCCCGGGTGCCGTTGGTCTCGATGGCGATCTCGAGGTCGGCCGCGTGGAGGGCGTCGACGAGCTCGTCGTCGAGCTGCAGGGTCGGCTCGCCGCCGGTGCACACCACGAAGCCGCGGCCGGGGCCCGGCCAGAACGACCGCACGTGGGCGGCCAGCGCGTCGGCCCCTCGGAACGTGCCCCCGCCGGGGCCGTCGGTGCCGACGAAGTCGGTGTCGCAGAACCGGCACACCGAGGTGGCGCGGTGCTCCTCGCGCCCGGTCCAGAGGTTGCAGCCGGTGAAGCGGCAGAACACCGCCGGCCGACCGGCGTGGGCGCCCTCGCCCTGGAGGGTGAGGAACACCTCCTTCACCAGGTAGGTCGACATCGCGCCGCGCTCCCCCGTCAGCCCGCGGTGTAGCGGGTGGGGTCGGGCAGGCCCGCGTCGGCGAAGCCCTTGGCCCGCAGCAGGCAGGCGTCGCAGTGGCCGCAGGCCCCGCCGTCGGTGCCGGGGTCGTAACAGGTCGAGGTGACGCCGTAGTCGACGCCGAGGGCCACGCCCCGCCGGATGATGTCGGCCTTGGTGAGGTCGATCAGCGGCGTGTGGATGGTGAGGCGTCGGCCCTCGACCCCGGCGCGGGTGGCCAGGTTGGCCATCTCCTCGAAGGCGGCGATGAACTCGGGCCGGCAGTCGGGGTAGCCGGAGTAGTCGACGGCGTTGACCCCGATGAACACGTCGGTGGCGCCACGGACCTCGGCCACCGCCAGGGCGAAGCTGAGGAAGATGGTGTTGCGGGCCGGCACGTAGGTGATCGGGATCTCGCCGCCGTCGGCCTCGTCGGCGATCTCGGCGACGTCGTCGTGCTTGGGGACGTCGGGGCCACCGTCGACGAGGGCCGAGCCCCCGAAGGCGGCGAGGTCGATGTCGGCGATCAGGTGCTCGACGCCGGCGGCCTCGGCCACGCCGCGGGCGCAGTCGAGCTCGACGGTGTGGCGCTGGCCGTACCGGAAGCTGAGCGCCACCGGGGTGAACCCCTCGGACTGGGCGATGGCCAGGCAGGTGGTGGAGTCGAGGCCGCCGGACAGCAGCACGACGGCGGGACGACCGGGCGAACCGGCAGTGGTGTCAGCGCTCACAGCACACCCTCCCACAGGGCCCGCTCGTCGCCGAAGGGGTCGTCGACGACCGCCCGGTCGACGTCGAAGCGCAGCACGGCCCGCCGCTCGGGATCCCATGCCGGCCAGTCGGGGATGGCGTCGTGACCGGGATCGCCGGTGTGGGCGAACGCCAGCCACGCGTCCTGCATGGCCTCCGACAGCGACCACAGGTCTGGCCCGGCCGGACCGCCGAAGAACAGCTCGGCCCCGGCGTTGCCCAGGGCGGCGAACACGAACGGGATCTCGAGCGCGTGGCACGACCCGGCCACGCCGCCGAAGGCCGGGGTCTTCCAGGTGAAGAGGTACTGGAAGGTCGGGCTGGTGACCCTGCCGGCGGCCCTCGCCTCGATGAGCCGGTTCGCCGGGATGCGGAACGTGGCGTCGGTGAGCACCGCGCTCCAGAGGTCGTCGGGGCTGGCCTCGGGTCGGGTTGCTGCATAGGTGTCGTGGATCACGTGACCCTGGCCGAAGACCTTGTCGAGGCGACCGAGCAGCTCGGGGTGGTCGAGGCCGCCCGGGCTCATGAGCCGGAACAGGTTCCACTCGTCGAGGTTGGTGCCGGTGAGCAGCGGCACGTCGGCGGCCTCGCCGGCACGCGTCGCCTCGAGCGGGTCGACCGGAAGCCACTCGCCGTCGACCACCGGCTGGAACGGCATGGCCAGGGCGATGCCCGTAGGCCCCGAGATGCGGGCGGGGTCGTGGAAGAGCTCACCCGTGACCTTGGCGGTGGCGTCGAGCAGCGCCTCAGGGGTGGCGGCGAGCAGGCCGTCGAGATCGGTGACACCGAGGCGGCTCATGACCGACGAGGTGATCTCGGACGCCACCTTCGGGCTGAAGGTGTTGGAGGCGGCGCCGCTCTGGGCGACCGCCTTGTGGAACAGGCCGCGGGCGGCGGGGAGGGCGAGCAGGGTCGACACGCTCATCGCACCGGCGGACTCGCCGAAGACGGTGACGTTGTCGGGGTCGCCACCGAAGGCGGCGATGTTGTCGTGCACCC
Organism: Acidimicrobiales bacterium; assembly: GCA_965279255.1. Taxonomy (GTDB): domain Bacteria; phylum Actinomycetota; class Acidimicrobiia; order Acidimicrobiales; family Acidimicrobilacustridaceae; genus CAMFLJ01. Next base: position 400,277 of record OZ257146.1, on the reverse strand, counting down.
AGCGCAGCGCCGCCGCCTGGTCGAGCAGGCCGTTGACGCCACTCGACGCCCGGCCCGGGTCGAGGTCGCCGAGCCACAGGAAGCCGAGGGCGCCGAGGCGGTAGTTGATCGACACGATGACGACGTCGCCGCGGGTGACGAGGCGAGTGCCGTCGTACCAGGGCACCGAGCCGGAGCCGTTGACGAACCCGCCGCCGTGGATCCAGACCATCACCGGACGCGCCCCGTCGTCGCACGCCGGGGTGGTGACGTTCAGGAAGAGGCAGTCCTCGGAGGTCTCGCGCTCGCCGTCGCCGAGGAGCTGGGCGGTGCCGCCCATCGACTGCCACGACACGGGGCCGAACTCGGCCGCGGAGCGCACGCCCTCCCACCGCTCGGGCGGTTCGGGCGGACGGAAGCGCAGCTCGCCGACCGGCGGGGCGGCGTACGGGATGCCCCGGAACTGCAAGGCGCCGTGGCGCTCGATGCCCTCCAGCTGACCCTGGGCGGTGGTGACGATCATCGGTTCCTCCTGGCCCGTGACAGCGGGCCCGGTCACGCTATCGCCGGCCCGAGCGCGCATTCGGGGCAGGTCGGGGATAGCAAGGGGGGCGATGGACACCCCCGCAGCAGCCCCCCGCGACGGTGAGGGCGCGGCCGCGGCCGGCTCGCGACCGGTCCTCGTGCTCGGTGCGACCGGCTACATCGGGCGCCGGCTGGTGAGCGAGCTGGTGGCCGGCGGGCACCGCGTGCGGGCGCTCGTGCGCACCCCGGCCAAGCTCGACGCCGAGGAGTGGTCGGGCGCGGTGGAGGTCGTGCGCGGCGACGTGCTCGACCCGGCCTCGCTCGGCGCGGCCTTCGAGGGCGTCGGCACGGCCTACTACCTGGTGCACTCGATCGGCGGCGAGGGCGACTGGGAGGAGCGCGACCGTCGGGCCGCGGCCAACGTGCGCGACGCCGCAGCCGACGCCGGCGCTGAGCAGCTCGTCTACCTGGGCGGCCTCGGCGACGACGCCAACGCCCGGCTGTCGCCCCACCTGAGCAGCCGCCACGAGGTCGGGCAGGTCCTGGCCTCCGGCGCGGTGCCGTGCACCGAGCTGCGGGCGGCGGTCGTGATCGGCTCGGGCAGCGCGTCGTTCGAGATGCTGCGCCACCTGGTCGAGGTGCTGCCGATGATGGTCACCCCGACCTGGGTCGAGACCCGGTGCCAGCCCATCGCCGTGCGCGACGTGCTCGGCTACCTCGTCGGGGTGCTGGGCGAGCCGAAGGCCTTCGGCCGGGTGCTCGAGATCGGCGGCGCCGACGTGCTGACCTACCGCGAGATGATGGATCAGTTCGCCGAGGTCGCCGGCCTGCGCAAGCGCATCATCGTCACGGTTCCGGTGCTCTCGCCGTCGCTGTCGTCGCGGTGGGTCGGGCTCGTCACCCCGCTGCCCGCCGACCTCGCCCGACCGCTGATCGACAGCCTGGTCAACGAGGTCGTGGTGCACGACGACGCCATCCGCGACATCGTGCCCCGGGAGCCGCTGTCGTACCGCGAGGCCGTGCGGGTCGCGCTCGAGCGGCTCATGGACCTCGAGGTCTCCACCACCTGGGCCGACGCCGAGCTGCGGGGCCGCACGCCGGCCGACCCGCTGCCCGCCGACCCCGACTGGTCGGGCGGTACGGTGCTGAGCGACATCCAGGTCGTCGAGACCGACGTCGCCCCGGAGGCCGTGTTCGCCTCGGTCCTCGGCATCGGCGGCGAGCGAGGCTGGTTCGCCGGCGACTGGCTGTGGCACATCCGCGGAGCGATGGACCGATTGGTGGGCGGGGTCGGCCTGCGCCGCGGCCGCCGCCACCCCGACCGCCTGCGGGTCGGCGACCCGCTCGACTTCTGGCGGGTCGAGGCCCTCGAGCCAGGTCGTTTGCTGCGGCTACGGGCCGAGATGCGCCTGCCCGGCGAGGCATGGCTCGAGTGGACGGTCGAGCCGACCGACGGCGGCGGCTGCCGGCTGGAGCAGCGCGCCCTGTTCCACCCCCGCGGCCTCTACGGCCGGGCCTACTGGCTCTCGGTCTCGCCCTTCCACCGCGTCATCTTCCGACCCATGGCCCGACGCCTGGTCGAGATCGCCGCCGCCGGCGGCCACTCCCCCGTCCTCACCGACTGACCCTGGTTCGCCGAAGTCCGCGATCCCACGGGCATCCCTAGCGGCACCTTCCGGACACCCGCGACCGATCTGGCGAGGACGAGACCTCCTCTTGGTTCTGGCATGCGTTTTGCACCTCCAGGGGTGCAAAACGCATGCCAGAACGGGGACCTCTGCGCGTCACCTACCGTCGGCTGAGGGCACCTGTAGCGAAGCTCGGAGCGCAGTACCGTCCCCGGCATGGGGGACGCGGAGCGGGCGAACCTCAACGAAGCAGTCGCCGTCGTTCGTCGAGATATCGAAACCACCATGGGTGAAGGCGCTGTCGAGATCGAGATCCCGTGGGGATCAGAACCGGCCGACGCGTGGATCTCGATCCCAGGCGTCACGCCACTGACAACGGGAGTGGTCACCCACCCGGGCGAGCCGCTCGACCACCTGATCGTCCGAGTCGCCGACACGATCCAGGACTGCATCGTGGAGAGCCGCCGATACCGAGGTCAGGCGTGGCCCAAGTGCCCGGTCCACCCCTCGGCCAACCATCCGCTCTCGCCACGTTCCATCGAAGGCCACAGCCATTGGGTCTGCCCGGTGTTCGGGGAGAGCGTTGCTGCGATCGGCATGCTGCCAGCGTCCAGATCGGGCTGACCGAGTTCCACGACTGCCCCCTACCGCCGGGACTCGGTGATGGTGGCGGCCAGGGCGACCCTATTGCCGGTTCTCGACTGCCGGGTGGCCCTCGTCAAGCTGGCTCCGGATCCGGGCTAGACCCTCTCGGATCATCGACCCGTAGCCGTCCTCCCCTAGGGCGTCGGCGGTAGCGAGGCCGGCCTCAAGGTGGTGACGTGCCCGGTCGGGGCGACCGAGCCGGCGGTAGACGTCGGCGAGGTTGAGGTGCAGGGACGGTTGGAACGACCGTGCACTGCCCTGGGCTCCCGCGGCGTGGATTCGCTCGTCGGTGAGACCTTCCGCAGCGGCGAGCGCCCGGAGATCCCAGGCCAGTTCGTCCTCGAGGTCGTCCTGCACGTCGGCCAAAGCGTGAGCGATGGCACATCGATGGAGCGGGTCGCCGTCCTCTCCTACCTCCGCCCAGAGTTCGGTGAAGCTCTGACGTGCGAAGTCGAGCTCGCCGCTCTGACTGGCGGCGAGGGCTTCACCGAAGCGCCGCATGATCTGGTCGGGTTCGGTCATCCGCTCAGCTCCCTGGCCAGCCGAGCGCCGACGTGGGCGGTGAACTCGACATCCGGCGTTGTCGCTTGGTCTCGGCCGGTTCGGCGCGGAGAGACCGCGCCGACCCGACGGTGAGCTCGCTGAGTGGTCATCGAGGGATTCGATAGTGGAGCCGCATGGTGCCGTTGTCGAACCGCTGGGCATCGAGGAGCTCCATGTCGATCCGTAGGTCCGCCGGCAGGCCGGGCTTGCCACCACCGAGGATGGTGGGCCAGACGATCAGGTGGCACTCGTCGACGAGCCCGTCGGCCATGGCGCGGGCAGTCAGGTTGGCGCCGCCGACGGTGAGGTCGTTGGAGGCTGACGCTTTCATGGCTCGAACGGCATCTGGGTCGAAGGAGCGCTCGAGGCTGGTCGAGTTCGTCCAGACGTCGTCCAAGGTCGTCGAGTAGACGACCTTGTCGGCGCTCTGCCAGGTCGTCGCGAACGCGGCGGTGAGATCGGACTGGGCGGCGAGGGCTGGGTCCGTCTCCCAGTGGGCCATGGACTCATAGAGCCGACGGCCGTAGAGGAACGTGCCGAAGCTGCCCAGCAACGCAGTGGTGGCTGCGAACACCTCGGCGTCAAAGGGTGTCCAGTCGACTGCCCCGGTCGGGTCCTCGATGTAGCCGTCGACGGACATGTTCGTGATGTAGACGAGCTTGGCCATGGCGCTCACACCTCCGCGCCGGTAGAGGAGAAACGCAACCGGGAAAGGGTCGCGTCGAGCTTCTCGAACGCTTCGAACCACCCTTGGGTGCTTGGGCCAACGAGGTGGCTCGGAAGCCACTGGCTGATCTCGAGGCGTGTCCGTCCGTCGGGCTCGTCGTGGAACTCGATGCGGAATCTGGTCTCGAACGGCTCCAGCCCTTCTTGGAGCTCACCGGAGATCCGCATCACACCCTCGAGCAGGTGGCCGTCGGCAACGTCGGTGAGGTCGACATAGACGTCTACTCGCAGGTGTGGGTCGCTGACGCTGACTTCTGTCCAGCGTTCGAACCCACCGGGGCGCACGTCGAGGTCGATCTGCTCGCGGAGCACGGTGTTGCCTCGAGGCCCCCACCAGCTCGCGAGTTGGTCGGGATCGGTGAAGGCCTGGAAGACGAGCGCCCGCGGCGCGTCGAACACGCGCGACACGGCGAGCTGGGGAGTCTCTGGGGTCATGGCTGCTCCTCGGGGTCGGTCTTTTCGGCGGCCTGGATGGCCGAGAGGTGGGCGTCGAGGCGATCGAGGGACGAGTCCCAGAAGCGCCGGAAGTGATCGAGCCAGTCGGCCGCCTCCCGAAGAGGGGCCGTTTCCAGGTGGCTGGCTCGCCACTTGCCCGATCGGGTTCGAGAAATGAGCGATGCATGCTCCAGCACCTTCAGGTGCCGTGACACAGCCGGCATCGACATCGGAAGCGGAGCCGCCAGCTCGGTGACGCTCACGTCCCGCTCCGCCAACTCACTCAGGATCGCCCGGCGCGTCGGGTCAGCCAGCGCGGCGAACACGACACTCAACTGATCTGTACCTGCCATTCATCACCTCACTTAACGAACTCGTTAAGTGTGTGCATGGTCGTCTCGCCTCGTCAAGCGCCAAACCCGCGCGGGGAGCCCAGGCTGAGCGTGCTTGACGCGTCTCCCAACGCCGGGAGGCTGCGGCTTGCGTACCCTGGCCAGATGAGTGGGGGTGAGGCCATGGGGCGGAGCTTTCCGATCGCCGTGCTTGCCCTCTGCGCCTTGCTCGGAGCTTGTGGCAGCGAGGCCGCCCCGTCCTCCGCGCCCACTCCCGACACACAGGCGTGTCCCACGGAGGGTGGTGTGGCTTGTGAGGTGGGGCCGCCACTGACCGACCCCGTCCGGGGCTGCGGTGCGGTCACTGCCGATCTGGTGACGTCGGCACTCGATACGCCCGCAACTTTCCTCGGGCAAGACGCGAGTGGGTGCGGCTTCACCGCCGGCCGATGGAGTCTGGGTGTGAGCGCAGAGCCGTACGACGCTCCGACGCAGTCCGGAGCCACCCAGCGCTTCGTCAACAACGACCGCTCCGGGCTCTGGCAGGTGCACGGCGGCGTCGTGGTCGATGGTGTGCTCTACACATACTGGCTTCGGAACAGCGCGACAGGAGCAGACACCTATCCGGGGTTCGAGGGCCCCAAGCAGGAGCCGCTCACGGCCGCCGCTGCCGCCTCGCTCGAGGACGCCATCATTCGAGCGGGATAGCCAGCGTCCCTATCGCCGGATCTGCACGCGCTCAAGGGCAGCGGACGGCCAGATTCTCGTTCGAGATAAGCACGACGCGATTGCCTGCCCCACGGGGCTGGGTTGCGGTCGGGCGGGGCAGCAGATGAGTCCACAGCACCGAACCGTCGGCTCCAGTCGCCACCGCTGTCGCCGGACCCCTCGGCCCGGTCCCCTCTGCGGGCGCCTGCTGGATCGTGACGGTGACCCCATCGACGACAACCGGTTGCGAGGGTCCTTCAGGGAAGAACGGAGCAGTCCCGTACGCCTCTTCGACATGTCCGTCGCTCAGGTTCACCAGCACATGGGTCGGCCCATGGTTGCTGCCATACGGGTAGCCGACGAGCTCAGACGCGCCCTGTTCGTAGGTCGTACCGAAGAGCCAACGAGTGGTCGCCGACCAGACCACATCACCGGTGCGAACGTCGATCGACTCGATCGTCGCGTGAGCCCGCCGTGGAGCCTCATCACATCCGACGGCATCCGACGTGCACCCAACGAGGCTTCCGGAGACCACCAGGGCGACCGCCACACCCCACGCAGCTGTGGCTGACCTCATGTGACGACCCTACGCGCGACACTCCGCCGAGATGGCTCCGCCACGAACGGCCCCCGCCCGGCCGAGCGGGGTGCGGTCGGTCAGTTGGTCGCCCTCGCCGATACCGCAGAGGGAGACGAGCCTGCGCTCGCCTACCTCGGAGCAGGACATGTCGAGACCTTGCTGCGGTCAGGCCCGCTCGACCAAGGCGTCATCGCTGCACTCGCCGCCGCGGCCCCCGGCCAGGCCGGTGCCGACTCAGGCGAGGATCGGCCTCTCCACAGCGCGACCGGTCTCGCGCACCAGGTCGTGCACGAACGCGAGCTTGCGGACCACGGGCTCGACCAGGCGGAACGGGTACAGGTCGTCCTTGCCCATGGCGTGGTTCACCGCGTTGAAGAAGAGCGAGAGCCAGCGCCAGTCGGCCATCACGTCCGCCATCTCGTGGTCGCTGTAGGAGGCCAGCGGAATGATGTCCTGGTCGATCAGGCCCTCGAGCCGGGATGCGTCGAGGACCATTCCGCCGGTCGCTGCGGTCGTGAGCGTGTCCATGATGTGGAGGTAGTGGGCGAAGGTCTCCGCGAAGTCCTCCCACGGGTGCATCGTGGCGTACTCGGAGATGTACGACTCCTCCCAACCGTCAGGAGCACCGAAGCGGTAGTGCCGGTCGATGGCATCGGAGTACGAGGCCCGCTCGTCACCGAAGAGCTCGCGGCACTCGTCGATGCGCGGGCCCTGTTCGACCAGGATCCACTGGTAGTAGTGGGCGACCTCGTGGCGGAAGTGGCCGAGCATCGTCCGGTACGGCTCGCCGAGCTGGACCCGGAGCCGCTCGCGGTAGTCGTCCAGCGTCTCGACCAGGTCGATCGTGATCACACCGCTGGCGTGGCCCGTCGTCACCGGGCCGGTACCGGAGTACGACGACAACAGGTCGAACGCCAGCCCTCCCTCACGCTCGTGGTAGGGCTCGATCGGGAGCCCGAGCTGCGCGAGCTGGATGAGCAGGCGGCGCTTCGACCGGCTCGCCTCGACGAGCTTCTCGAGCGCGATCGTGTCGTCAGAGGCGGGCCGGTTCCGCGTCAGGCGACACGAGAAGCACCGTGCCGCGTCGGCCTCAGAAGGGAGCAACCAGTTGCACTCCCAGCCTCGATTGGCGCAGGCGATCCACTTCTCACCGCCGACGGTGACGCCGTCTGCGGAGAGCTCGACCATCGTGAGCTCGGCCGGATGGAACCCGAGATCCGCACCGCAGGCGGCACACGAGAGGGACTGGATCGGCACGGCCTGGCGGCACCGTGGGCATCGAAGGATCTGCACGTTCCGACGGTAGCGGCGGACTGGAAGGCGCCCGGCGGGAGAGCCGAGCCGGCGCATGGGTACCCCCCCCCCACGCCCGGGTCACGGCGAGATGCAGCGAGACGCGAGCCAGTGAGCGGTCCCACCCTCAACGACCCAGTGCGCCTCGCCCTTCGCCTCCTTGCCGCCGTTGGTGAAGGTCCCGTGGACGAGATAGACGTCGCCCGACGGGGACTCTCCTCCACCCGGCGAACCGTCGTCTGGAGGCGTCCACCCCACATCGGGCTCGAGGCTGTCCAGGTGCTGCGTTCGGACGTAGCCCTGGTCGGTCAACTGCTGCAGCCACGCGTCCGCCGAGAGCTCGCCGGGCGCGCAGGCAAAGGCCTCCCATGTCCAGGCACCCTCAGGCCAGGCGGCTGCCGCTTCAGCGACGACGCCGTCCCGGGGTGAGGACTGCCACGCCGCGTTGAGTGCCGACATCTGCTCCTCGACCGCCGCCTTGGCTGCCCCCAGGTGCTCGTTGGCCGTGGTCACCGTGCCCGCTGAGCCTGCGCTTCCGTTGCCCGAGCTGCTGCAGGCTCCCAACGCCGCCGCAACCACCACGACCGCCATGATCCGACGCATGTCCCCGCCCCTCGCCGCCCGCCGCGACTCACAGTACTGATGTCAGGGCATCCCATGCTGCTGGCTCAGAACCACTGGAGCCTTCGCCGGTAGGGTCCCCACGATGAGGGTTCTCAGGGCGGTCTGGAACTTCTTCCTTGACATGTTCGACCCCTGGGAAGACACCCCAGGCAGAGCCTTCTACGTGATCCTGCTCTGGGTGCTGGTGCTCGTCGCAATCATCGCGGTTGGGATTGCGGCCATCAGCGGAGCGATATAGCCAGCCGCAACCGACCACCCGTCCCGCCCTCACCCGCGAGTGGTACACGGCGAGCGACCACGAGCTTCGCTGCTACCACTGCAGAGCTCGCCGGGAGGTTTGACGGCTCGCCAGCCGACTGCACCCTGGGCTCACCGAGCCCCGACGGCGTCGCACCTGACCTCCCGAGCGGCACATGCCACCCGGGCGTTCACGTCTCCGTGGACCAGTGGATGCAGCGACAACACCGCCGGCTCGGGGTCGCTATCGCTTGGTGATCACCACAGGTGTCTGCTTCTGGCTGAACCCACACGCGTCCTGGTTCGCCAACGCGGACGCCTCCCTGTCGAGGAACCAGGTCTCTCCATCCTCTTGAAGGTCGAACGAGACGAAGACCGCCCCTTCCTTCGGGCAGCCGGTCGAGATCCCGAGGAACGCCAGAGCGGCGCCCTGGCCGGGGAACACGACCAGGCACTGTGGTGAGCCGGCCCCGTCAAGGGCTCCCATAGGTCGACCCTCGCCTTCGAAATGCGGGTCCGCGAGCAGGTCCGCACATGACGAGTAGCTCGAGGGCTGCTCGGGGCCCGCTTCCGACGATCCGCACCCGCCCACCCACAGCAGCCCGAACAGGCCGAAGAGCAACATCGACGCGGTCGTGATCGGACGGAGCATCGGTACTGCCTTGCTGCCGGAACGATACGGCGACCGAAGCACCGACATCCCCGGCGACGGCAGCGTTGGTGCGTCGCGGATCACGAGGGCCTGCGCGGGGCTGACGCACTCATCGACGCGCACGGCCGTGTCCGAGGACGGCAGCACCTGTTCACCCGCGAGACGCAGCCGGGCGGAGGAGGTGCGGGTTCTCCTGGTGGACGGCGGTGAGCGTGACCGAATCCAGGCGCCAGCCGTCGGCGGTGCGTACCGCGGTGTTGTCGTAGAAGCCGACCACGAGCCAGCAATCGGGCCCGCCGGCGGCCGCCTCAGGTGCCAGCCAGTGCTCGGCACGGACGTGAGCTCGGATCGTGGCTCGGTCGCCGTCGACGGCGATGCGGTGCCCGGTGATGGCGTGGTGGGTGGCCTCCCAGCCGGCGAAGGCCCGTTCCCCCTGCTGGCACCAGACCTCGCGGCTCACAGTCACCGCGGGCGAGCCGAGCGAGCTGAAGTCGCAGGTGATCTGGTCGCAGAAGACGGTGAGTGAGAGCGCGTGCCAGTCGTTGGTGTCGGATACGTCGGCATAGCGCGCCATGAGCTCGACGAGCTCTTCCCTGTCGCTCCAGCTCATGACCACCTCCTCCTTGATCTTCGACGTGAACAGCACCCCGAAGCCGACGGCGATGCACCCAGGCCGCCGGAAGCGTGGCTCGCCAGAAGTCCCGGTGGTGCCGGCGAGAACAACGCTATGGGTTCACGGGGATCGGTGCTCCGCCGCTGGCGGCGATCAGGACCCGAGCGCCCAACGGAGCATCGAGGGTCACCGTGACCTGGCGAAGGGCGCCGATGGCGGTGCACACGACTGGGCCAGAAGGGGATTCGTGTTGAACGGTGGTGATGGCGACGGCCACCGCTCCGGCGGACTCGAACGCCTCGGCGCTGTAGTCGGCTCCGCAGGGGCCTGGAGTATCTGGAGCACCAGCGATGCGAAGCACGACCGTCGTGCCGTCGCTGCCGAGCGACGCGCCAGAGGTGGAGAAATCAGGGCCCGGGGCGGGCTCGAAGATCGCGCTCGGGTCGACCGCCAGGACCGCGGCCGGGGCCTCGACCCCGGCGATGTGGACCAGCCAGGCCGGCAGGACGGCGGACCCTCGGTCGGTGTCGAAGGGCGCCGATCCGAACGTGACCTCGGTGATCGAGAGCGGCGCGGCACCGGAACCGGTGCCTGCGCTCTGCAGGACGTCCAGGGCCTGCTGAGCGGAGATGAGCGGGTGGTCGGCGCCGTCGGGGGTGGGCGGCAGCGACGCCGGCGGGGCGAACGCTCCTTCGAGGTACGCCTCCTTCTGATCGTTGGTGCTGAAGCCGCCCGCGGGGTCGACGATCCGTCCCTGGGTGAGCACGATCGGACGGGGATCATCCGCCACGGGGAACCCGGCCCAGCGGGCGAGAGCGGCGGCGGCCTCGGCGTTCGGCGCAGTGGTCGTCGTGCTCTCCGCGGGGTCGCTGGCCGAGCCAGAAGCTGCATTGCTCCCACACGCTCCGTTGATCAGGGACACGACGAGAAGGCCGACGACGAGAACCGACGCGCCGACCGCGTTGCCGCCGCTCGTTCTCCGACCTTGCATGGCCCGAAGATTGGTGCGAGGAGGACGAGCCCGCTTCTCCATGCCCCCGCTCCACGGCAGTGCACCCCCGGCATGACGGTCGTGTGCTCGCATCTCATCTCCGACGTTCGGCCACCCCGACCGGTTCCCCGGATGGACCATTCCGCCGGACCTGAGTGGGTCGAGGATCAGCGGCCTGATCGGGTGAACGTGAGGTGGGTGACCCCCGACGGCGATGCCGTCATCTCGACGTCGTAGTCGGACTCGATGCCCTCCAGCCCGTCCCAGAGGCGGACACCTCGACCGAGCAGGATCGGCACCACCACGACGTGCATCCGATCGACGAGCCCGGCGGCCACGAAGTCGCGCAAGACGGTCACGCCTCCACCGACGCGCACGTCCAAGCCGTCGGCGGCCTCGCAGGCGACCTCGAGCGCCTCGGCTGGTGCAGCGTCGAGGAAGTGGAAGGTCGTCCCGCCTTCCATCGGCATCGGAGGGCGGGGCCGGTGCGTGAGAACGAACGTCGGGGTGTGGAACGGCGGATCTTCTCCCCACCATCCGCGCCAGTCCGGATCGTCCTGCCACCCGGGCGGGCCGAACTTGTTCGCGCCCATGATCTCGGCGCCGATCCCGGTCGGGAACTGCTGGGCGAACGCGTCGTCCACACCGCCGGTGCCACCGGGCTCGCCACGAAGTTGATGGAAGTACCGGGTGGCGAACATCCACTCGTGCAGTTGCATGCCGGCGTGACCGAACGGCGACTCGAAGCTCTGGGGCTCGCCGGTGCCGAAGCCGTCGAGCGAGACGGAGAAGTTCTGGACTCGTACCAGTGACATGCGGGAGTTCGTTCCTAGCTGTGGGGTCTGTGGGGCTCCACAGGTAGACGGGCCGGAGGGCGCCGAATCATCGGTCGAGCTCCGCCACGTGGGTGTGGTCTCAGGCGCCGGGCGGGATCACCGGGGGCGGCGGGTTGTCGGCCACGGCCTTGGCCAGCGACGCGTCGATGTCGTTGCGCCAGTTCTCGTAGATCACCTTGTCGTTGGCGTGGGTGAAGATGGCGAAGTCGCCCGCCAGCACGGCGTCGGCGACCAGCGGGCCCACGGCCTCGGGGTCGACCGGATCGAGCATCTCGGGCGGGAAGTACGCCCACTCCCCCTCCTGGCCCGCGGGCACGCCGGAGAAGCGGGCGGTGTCGCCGAGGTTGGTGGTGACGAGGCCGGGGCACAGCACCGACACGCCCAGCCCGTGCGGGTGCAGCCGCCGGGCCAGCGCCTCGCTCAGCCCGTAGGCCGCGAACTTGGACGTGATGTAGGGCGCCGCGTCCCACGTGTAGGCCCAGATGCCGGCGACCGACGCGGTGTTGAGCACGTGGCCCCTGCCCCGCTCGAGCATGCCGGGCACGAAGGCCCGGATGCCACGCACGATGCCGAGCACGTTGATCTGGAGGATCCACTCCCAGTCCTCCATGAGCACCCGCTCGGCCGGGCCGAGCACGGCCACCCCGGCGTTGTTGCAGAGCAGGTCGACGTGGCCCCAGCGCTCGATCACCTGGTCGCGCAGGGCGTCGACCTCGGCATCGCTGGTGACGTCGCAGTGCACGGCGATGGCGTCACCGCCGGCGGCCTCGAGCTCGGCGAGGGTGGTCGCCAGCCGCTCGTCGTTCACATCGGCGATGGCCACCCGCGCCCCGCGCCGCGCCGCCTCGAGGGCGATGCCGCGACCGATGCCGCTCGCCCCACCGGTGATCACCACGACCGCGTCGTCGAACCCGTCCAGCATCGTCACGTCCCCCCTTGGACCCCATCGTCGCTCGACGACAGGCGGCTGAAGTGTTGCACCCGGTCCCGGAGCGCCGCAGCGCCCCGTACCCTGTCGCCATGGCGGACGCACCCCTCCTCGGCACCCCGACCGAGATCAGCACCCACCCCGACGGGCGCTTCAGCGTCGAGTTCGCCTGGGAACGAGGGCCCGACGCGCTGTGGCTGAAGGCGGCGGCCGACCTCATGCGCCGTTCCGGGCGGGAGTCGATCGACGCCAGCAGCGAGCGGCTGACGATCACCTTCTACCCGCAGGACGCCAACGACGCGTTCGACGACCTGGCCACGATGCTCACCGAGGCCGAGCGCTCGTACAAGAACGACCTCGAGCAGCGGGAGCTGGCTCTGGTGTTCGTCCGTGAGGCCCTTCAGACCCGTTTCGGGGCCAGTCCCGACCTGCCGATCCGCGAGCTCTGAGCGGGGCGGGTCAGCCCTCCTTCACCGCCGCGTACCAGACCCGTTCGGCGACCTCGACGATCGTGTCCCCCACTCGGGCCAGGCGCCGGTAGAGCTCCCGACGGGCCATCACCTCGCGCAGGTCCTCCTCGTCGATGAGCGCTGACATCGACGCCCGGTAGACCCGCTCGAGGCGCCGCTGCGACTTCACCGCGGCGTCGGCGCAGTCGGTGGCCTCACGCGGCACCGGCGCCGACCGGGGGCCCGAGTCCGCGCCGGCGAGGCTGCGGAACGCGTCGAGCAGGTGGCCCGCACCCTCGGCGAGGTAGCCGGCCATGTCGTGCTCGGGCCCGTTGGGCTCGAGGCCCATGACCTCAGCCTCGCGCACCGCGTCCTTGGCCTGGTTCAGGGCGGCATCGAGGCGTTCGGAGAGCGAGTAGAGGTCCTCGGCGTCGAGCGGCGTGAGGAACGAGGTCCGCAGCGCGAGGCGCAGGAGCCGCTTGAACTCGTCGGCCCGGTGCTCCGCGTCGCGGACGGCGTCGGACGCGTCGGGATCGCCGCCCGTCCAGCGCACGAGCGCGTCCATTCCCTCGACGGTGACCTCGGCCTGGTGCACGAGCATGCCGAGCACGTCGGGCGTGTCGGGCAGGAACAGGCGGGAGAGCTTCACGGGCACCACCTCAGCACGGTCGCCGGAGGGACGGCGAGGAGAACGGTCACGACCACAACCTCCAGAGCGGTAGCAGCGCTGCTCCGAGCACCGCGGTGGAGGGAATGGTGGTGAGCCACGAGATTCCGATGTGGCGCACCATCGACCAGCGCACGTGGCGCCCCCGCCGACGACCGACACCGGCTCCGACGATCGAAGAGGCCAGCACCTCGGTGGTGCTCACCGGCGCACCCACGAGCGAGGAAGCCACCACCACCGCGGCCGAGCTGCCCTGCGACACGAGGCCGTCGATCGGCCGGATGCGGACGATGCGCCGCCCGAGGGTGCGCACGATCGACCATCCCCCGAGGGCCGTGCCGACGGTGAGCGCCCCGGCGGCGGCGAGCACGACCCAGAGTGGCACCGCGGAGGCGTCCTGATGGCCGGCGGCGACGAGCACGGCGACGATCGCGCCCATCGACTTCTGGGCGTCGTTGGCGCCATGGCCGAACGCCAGCGCCCCGGCCGACAGCCACTCCCCCGCCCCGACCCCCGGCTCGACCCGACGCGTGGCCCGATGGAGGCTTCGCCGGGCCAGCCGGTCGGCGACCGCACCGAGCACAAGACCGAGGGCGACCGAGACGAGCAGGGCGATGATCGCCCCGAACACCCCCGTCGGGCGCCAGTCCGACACACCTCCCCAGTTGACGGCGTCGGGGCCACCGGACGCCAGGGCCGCTCCCGTCAGACCGCCGACGAGGGCCTGGCTGGCGCTGGCCGGGACGCCCCGCCACCAGCAGAACCCACACCACGCGACCGCACTGGTGAGCCCGGCACCGACGACGGCGACGCCCTCCGACCCCTGCACGGTCACGATGCCGGCGATCAGGCCGGCCACGGCGGTGCCGAGCAGCAGTGGGCCGAGCAGGTTCCCCACCACGGCGATCGCGATGGCGACCGACGGACGAACCACTCGGGTCACGACCGGCAAGGCCACCACGGCCGCCGCATCGTTCACCCCGTTCATCACCGCGTAGGCGAGGGCGACCAGCACCCCCAGCACCACGCCGATGTCCACGCAGCAGTTCTACCCCCGCACGGGCGCCGAGCGACGGTCGCCGACCGAAGAAGGTCGCCGGCTCACGAACCGAAGGCGGCGAGCTCGGCGCCGCCGTACACCACGGCCAGCACCGTGAGGAAGACCCCGAAGAGGAGGCGCACGGTGCGGTCGGAGGTGCCGATGGTGATCCTCGACCCGAGCTGGGCCCCCGGGATCGATCCGGCCAGGAGCAACAACGAGAAGGTCCAGTTGATGTGGCCGAGCAGCGTGTGGGTGACCAGCGCCGGCACCGAGAAGATGGCGACGGCCACCAGGCTCGAGGCCACGGCCACCTTCATCGGGATCTTCAGGATCTGGGTGAAGACCGGCATCATCACCACGCCGCCGCCGACGCCGAGCAGGCCCGCGGTCAGCCCGGAGAAGGCGCCGACCACGGCCAGGCGGCCGAGCGGGTGAGGGTGCCTCGCCGCCGCCCGCAGCCGCTCGGGGTCGTCGCCAGCGGCGAGGGCCGGACCGGTCCCGACATCGGCTTCGGGGCCGTCGGCGTCGACGGGCCCCGCCGGAGCCGACCCCGGCACCTCCCGACGCGCCCGCACGAAGGTCGAGATGCCGGTGTAGAGCAGCAGCGCGGCGGTGAGCACCATCAGCAGGTGGCCGTCGACGATGTCGGAGATCCACGCACCGGCGATGGCCAGCACCGTGCCGGCCGCCCCGCACACCACACCGACGCGCCAGTTCACGAGGCCCGAGCGGCTGTAGCGCCACGTGCCGGAGATGGCACCGGGGAGGATGGGTGGCACGGTGGAGCCCACGGCCTCGATGGGCGTGGCCCCGAGCACACGGATGCCAGGCGTCGTGATGACGGCGCCACCGACGCCGAACATGCCCGAGAGCACACCGGCGGCGACGCCGACGGCGAACGTGCCCACGAGGGCCCCTGCTGACATGCTCACGGCCGGGAGTCTGTGGGGGCACGGCCGGTGTGGTCAAAGACCCCCGTCGCGAGTGTGGGGCGGGCAGGCCCGGGCCGTAGGGTTCGACCCCGTGGCCGCCTCCCCCCGATCCCGCCGCCGAGCCGCGGTCGTGGTGTCGCTCGTCGGGGCCGCCGCCCTTGCCGCGGCGGTGCGCTCGAACCGCTCGCGTGCCCGGGCCGACGACGGGCTCCCCTCCTCCGACCGGAACCGCTCCGACGGGCCCGTCCGCTACGGCCGCCGCGCCGCCCGCAACGCCCGCCTGGCCCTGCTCGGCGCCCGCACCGGCGGCCGCTACGCCACCCACCGGGCCCGCAAGGTGTTCGCCGACGCCGGCCGGCGCCAGCAGCTCGACACCGAGTTCGAGCTGCGCACCGCCGAGCAGATCGCCGAGACGCTCGGGCACATGAAGGGTGCCCTGATGAAGGTCGGCCAGATGGCCAGCTACCTCGATCAGGGCCTGCCCGAGAACGTGCGCAGCGTGCTGGCCGAGCTCCAGCACAACGCCCCGCCGATGAGCGCCGAGCTGGCCGCCGGCGTGATCCGCCAGGAGCTCGGCGGTGAGCCCGACGAGGTCTTCGCCGAGTGGGACCCGGCGCCCATCGCCTCGGCGTCGATCGGCCAGGTCCACCGGGCGATCACCCACGACGGCCGGGCCGTGGCGGTGAAGGTCCAGTACCCGGGCGTCGCCGAGGCGGTCGCCGCCGACCTCGACAACGCCGGGTTGATCTTCGGCGGCCTCGGCCAGCTCTTCCCCGGCCTCGACCACAAGTCGCTGGTGGCCGAGCTGCGCGAACGCCTCGTCGAGGAGCTCGACTACACCGCCGAGGCCCGCCACCAGCAGGAGTTCCACCAGGCCTACGACGGCCACCCCACGATCCACGTGCCCGCGGTGGTGCCCGCCCTCTCGACCCGCCGGGTGCTCACCACCGAGCTCTCCGACGGCGTGCGGTGGGAGGAGCTGCTCACCTGGCCCCAGGACGAGAAGGACCTCGCCGCCGAGACCCTCTACCGGTTCGCCTTCGGCAGCCTGTACCGCCTGCGGGCCTTCAACGGCGACCCCCACCCGGGCAACTACCTGTTCCACCCCGGGGGCCGGGTCACGTTCCTCGACTTCGGCCTGGTGAAGCACTTCACCCAGGACGAGCTCGACGACTTCGGCGAGATGATCCAGCACATGGTGCTCGAGCACGACCCGGCCGCCTTCCGCTCGACGGTCGAGCGCATCGGCCTGCTGCCGGCCGGCCTGCCCGTCACCGACGACGAGGTCGCCGACTACCTCGGCCACTTCTACGACTTCGTGCGCGTCGACGGGCCGTACACGATCACCCACGAGTACGCGGCCGAGACAGTGCGCCGCTTCTTCGACACGTCCGGCCCCTACGCCACCATGCAGAAGGCGGCCAACGTCCCCCAGAGCTTCGTGATCATCCAGCGCATCAACCTGGGGCTCTACGCCATCTTCGGCGAGCTCGAGGCCACCGGGAACTGGCGCCGCATCGCCGAGGAGCTGTGGCCCTTCGTCGACGGCCCGCCGTCCACGCCGATGGCCCTGCGCATCGACGAGTGGCGGCGCCGGCGCCGGTCGGAGGCCACCGGCGCGAAGCTGTGAGGGTGACGACCGGCGATCAGACCCCTCCGACGACAGGGGCCCACCTCACCAGCGCCCATCAGCGGTGGGTCGACCGCGACGCCGCCGTGGTGTGGCACGGGTTCACCCAGATGTCCTGCTACGCCGAGAACCAGCCGGTGATCGTCGAGTCGGCCGACGGCCACGACCTCATCGACGTCGACGGCCGCCGCTACCTCGACGCCATCTCGTCGCTGTGGGTCACCACCCTCGGCCACCGGGTGCCCGAGCTCGACCAGGCCGCCCGCGAGCAGCTCGACCGCGTCGCCCACACCACGCTGCTCGGCAACGGCAACAAGGCCACCATCGAGCTGGCCGAGGCGCTGGCGCCACGGGTGCCGGTGCCCGAGCCCCACTTCCTGTTCGCCTCCGACGGCGCGGCGGCGGTCGAGCAGGCCCTCAAGATCGCCTTCCAGTACTGGACCAACCAGGGCGTCACCGGCCGCACCCGCTACCTCGCCCTCGGCGGCGCCTATCACGGCGACACGATCGGCAGCATCTCGGTGGGGGCCGGCGGCTTCGGCACCGACGTCTTCGACCCGCTGCGCTTCCCCGTGCTGCGCGCACCCGGCTACGACGACGAGGGCTGGGCCGACACGGCCTGCGCCCTCATCGCCGCCCACGCCCACGAGCTGGCCGCCGTCGTGATCGAGCCGCTGGTGCAGGGCGCGGCGGGGATGTGGGTCACCGACCCCCAGTCGGTCGAGCGGGTCGGCCACGCCTGCAGCGAGCACGGCGTGCTGCTGATCGCCGACGAGGTCGCCACCGGCTTCGGCCGCACGGGCACGCTCTTCGCCTCCGAGCAGTGCCGCATCCGCCCCGACCTCATGACCATCGGCAAGGGGCTCACCGGCGGCTACCTCGCCATGGCCGCCACCGTGGCCAGCCGCCGGGTCTACGAGGCCTTCCTCGGGCCCGACCTGAGCGAGCTCACGCTCTACCACGGCCACTCGTTCTCGGGGAACGCCCTCGCCGCCGCGGTGGCCCGTCGTCACCTCGAGCTGTTCGACGAGTGGGCCGTCCTGGCCAACGTGCGTGAGCGGGCCACCCAGCTCGGCGTGCTGCTCGAGAAGTTCGCCGGCGAACGACCCACCGTGGTGGCCGACATCCGCCGACGGGGCCTGATGACCGGCGTCGAGCTCGACCCGCCCACCGACGGCCTCCGCTGGGGTCGCCTGGTGTGCGCCGCCGCGGTGCGCCGGGGCGTCCTGCTGCGACCGCTCGGCGATGTGGTCGTCATCATGCCGCTGCTCACCACCACCTCCGACGAGATCGAGCGCATCGTCGACGTGCTCGGCGAGGCGGTCGACGAGGTGTGCGGCTCGTGAGCCCCGGCGGCGCCTGGGAGCGCTGGGTCGACGCCGAGACCGACGGCATCCACGCCGCCGACCAGTGGCGCGAGCCCCGCTCGTTCGACGCGGCGGGCCCTAGCGGGCGCCTCACCGCCACCGGCCAGGACGTCGTGTCGTTCGCGTCGAACGACTACCTGGGCCTCTCCCAGCACCCTGCCCTGAAGGCCGCCGCCATCGCCGCCGTCGAGCGGTGGGGCACCGGCGCCGGGGCCAGCCGCCACGTCGTCGGGTCCCGGCCCGTGCACCACGATCTCGAGGCCGCCATCGCCGGCTGGCGGGGCACCGAGGCGGCGGTCGTGTTCCCCACCGGCTACGCCGCCAACCTCGGTGTGCTGGCCACCCTCGGCCGTCGCGGCGTGCGCATCCACTCGGACGAGCTGAACCACGCCTCGATCGTCGACGGCTGCCGCATGGCCCGGGCGAACGGTGCCGAGCTGCGGGTCCACCGCCACCTCGACCTCGACGAGCTCGCCGCCGCGCTGGCCGAGCCGGGCGCCGAGCGCCAGGTCGTGGTGTCCGACTCGGTGTTCTCGATGGACGGCGACGTCGCCCCCGTCGACGACCTGCTCGAGCTGTGCGCCCGCCACGACGCACTGCTGGTGCTCGACGAGGCCCACGCCGTGCTCCAGCCCGTCCCGGCGTCCCCGGCCGACGGGCCCCTCGTGCTCCAGGTCGGCACCCTCTCGAAGACCCTCGGCGCCCTCGGCGGCTTCGTCGCCGGGCCCCGCGCCACCGTCGAGCTGCTGGTCAACCGGGCCCGCACCCACATCTTCACCACCGCCCTCAGCCCGGCCGACGCGGCCGCGGCGCTCGCCGCAGTCGGCGTGCTCGTCTCGGCCGAGGGCGACGCCCTGCGCGCCCGGCTCCGGGATCACGTCGAGAGGGTCCGTCCCGGCCACCCCACCCCGGTGCTCGCCGTGGTCATCGGCGAGGAGGCCGCGGCCATGGCCGCCTCGGCCGAGCTGCTCGAGCAGGGCCTGCTCGTCCCCGCCATCCGCCCGCCCACCGTGGCACCGGGCACCAGCCGGCTGCGCGTCGCCCTGTCGGCGGCCCACACCGACGCCCAGGTCGACACCCTCGCCCGGGCCCTCGACGCCCTGGGCCAGCCCGTCGGGGGTCGCTCGTGAGCGGCGCCCGCCCCGAGCTGCTGATCACCGTGGTCGGCACAGGCACCGAGGTGGGCAAGACGTGGGTGTCGGCCCACCTGCTGCGCGACCTGCGGGC
Source organism: Acidimicrobiales bacterium (assembly GCA_965279255.1). Taxonomy (GTDB): domain Bacteria; phylum Actinomycetota; class Acidimicrobiia; order Acidimicrobiales; family Acidimicrobilacustridaceae; genus CAMFLJ01. The sequence goes on along the minus strand of OZ257146.1, from coordinate 380,688 downwards.
CGAGGGCCACACCGTCGCCGCCCGCAAGCCGGCCCAGTCGTTCGGCCCCGAGGACCGCACCACCGACGCCCACGTGCTCGGCGGCGCCACGGGCGAGGACCCCACCGACGTGTGCCCCCGTCACCGTTGGTACACCGTGCCGATGGCGCCCCCGATGGCCGCTGACGTGCTCGGCCGGCCGCCGTTCACCATCGCCGACCTGGTGCTGGAGACGGCGTGGCCGGTGCTCGGGCCCGAGATCGGCCTGGTCGAGACCGCCGGTGGCGTGCGCTCGCCCCAGGCGGCCGACGGCGACGCCATCACCCTCATCGAGGAGCTCCAGCCCGACGTCGTGCTGCTGGTGGCCGACGCCGGGCTCGGCACGATCAACGGCGTCCGCCTCAGCCTCGAGGCGCTCGACACGGGGGCCCACGTGGCGACCCCTCTCGTGATGCTGAACCGGTTCGACCCTGCCGACGACCTGCACCGCCGCAACCGGAGCTTCCTCACCGGGGTGCTCGACGTCGAGGTCCTGTCGTCGATCCCGGCCCTCGTGGGCCGGCTACGACCGTCCTGACCAGGGCGTTCGGCCCCGCCGGGTTGACCTAGGGCTGACGCCCGGCGGCCTGCTCGGCGGCGATGAAGGCGATGAAGGCGATGAAGCCGTCGACGGTGCCCTCATGCTCCTGCTCGAAGTAGACCCGCACCCAGGCGTCGATCTGGTCGTCGGTGAAGCCGTCGGCGTGGAGGCGGTCACGGGCCTCGTTGGCGAGCAGGCGGGCCCCCTCGATGTCGATCTCGGGGAGCTCGGGCTCGGCGAGGCCGTCCTGCTCGGGGACGTCGGGCTGCACGGCATCGGTCATCGGGAGGCTCCTGGGTGAGACGACGCTCAATCATCGGCTCTCGGACGCCGATGAGACAAGCGTGGCCGACATCACCCACCCGATCCATGACGACGACCACCTCGCCGCCCAGGTCGCTGCCCGTGACGCCGCGTCCCGTCAGGACGCCGCCGTGCTGGCGCCCCTCCGCAGCGAAGCGGCCGCGCGAGCTCTCGGCCTCCCGGTCCCCCCACGGGCTCCGGTCGTCGACGAGCCCCTCGACCTGACGCCCGTCGCCGTCGCCGTCGCCACCGGTTCGGTGCCCTCCGACGCCGGCGAGCCGACACCACCCGCTCCGACCACACCCCCCGCACCCCCCTCCCCCGGGCCCTGGCCGATGCCTCTGGCCGACAGCGACCCGCGTGACCGCCACGACCACCGCGGCTCCGACGACCGTCCCGTGGGCGTCCCGCCCCCCGGCGTCGTCGTGCCGACCGGCGGCCCCGCCCGTGTGACGACCGGTGTGCTCGCCGCGGCCGCCGCTCAGCGGCCGAAGCACGAGCAGCCCGTGATGGAGCTCCGCCCGACCGTGCTGGCGACCGACATCGACCGCATCGGCGACCAGCTCGTCGTGATGAAGGACCGCCTGGAGCTGCGCGACCGCCACAACGGCCTCCGCCGCACCGTCCCCCTCGCCGACATCAGCGACGTCCAGGTCCAGCGCCGCCTCACCAGCGCCGTGCTCGTCGTGAGCACCCGCAGCGCGACCGACATGGTCATCAAGGGCCTGCGGCCCGAGGCCGCGGAAGCCGCTCGCGAGGCCATCCTGAAGCTGCGCCCGGTCGAGGTGCCCGTGCTCGCACAGCTCGACGAGCGGTCGCTCATGCGGGCGATCGTGGAGCTCCACCGGGCCGGCGTGCTCGACGACGACGAGCTGGCCCAGAAGACGGCCCTCGTGTCCCGCATGTCGGGGCGCACCGCCCGCTTCTGACCCGAAGCCGGGACACCCCGGCCCCGGACCTCAGCGCGGGGTGTAGCCGATCAGGGCGATCAGCACACCCAGCACCACGATCATCGCGGTGACCAGCCAGATCCATCGACGACCGATCTCGGTGTCGACGGGGTCGAGCTCGCGCATCTGCTCGCGGGTGCGCTCGAGCTCGACGCGGAGCACCTCGGCCTCGGCGGCCAGGCGCTGCGACGACTCGGCCGTGCGCTCGAGGCGCTGGCGCAGCTCGCCGGTGTCGCGCTCGTCGGCCTCCCGGACCGACCGCTCGGTGTCGAGCTGGGCCTGGAGGGCGAGGTAGTCGTCGCGCAGTCCGGCCACCGCCGCGTACTGGGCCTGGAGCTCGGCCAGCTGGCGGGACACCGCACGCGAACGGCCGGCCGCGGTGGTGGCGGCATCGCGGGCCTCGGCGAGCTGGGTGCTGAGCGACGCCTGCTCGGACTCCAGGCGCACGAGCTCCTCGAACAGCACCTCGGCCTCGGGCTGGCCCGACTCCCGTGCGGTCTCCTGGAGCGACTCCCACCGCACGGCCTCGGCCAGGTCACCGATCTGGTCGGCCTCGGGGGCGCCGATCGCCCGCAGCAGCTCCTCGGCCCACTTGTGGACGTTGAGGGCGTAGACGCGGTCGAAGGGGTGATCGGCGTCGGGATGGGCCCAGTGGTTGCGGGCGGTGCGCAGGTCGGTGATCACGGGCCGCATCGACTCGGGCAGCACCGGCGAGAACGCCGGGCCCCACCATCGGTTGATCACCTCGAGCTGGAAGTGCGGGTCGACGAGCGAGACGAGCACGTCACGGCGCTTCCCGAGCTTGCTCGCCGCCATGAGGATCCAGTCCTCGCCAGGGTCGAGCGCGGACATGCGGGCGTCGACGAACGGGGCGAGGCCCTCCGCCAGGACCTCGAAGGCGGCGGCCACCTGGGGTCGGAAGCTGGTGGACATGCGGAGGCCACCGTACCGGTGCCGGTCGGGTCCGACGGGACCACCCGCCCGCCGACCGCGGGAAACCGATCTCCGACCCACCGATCGCGCACCCCGGTCGAGTACGTTCAGTGCTGAATGGCCGGTCGTTCCGGCCCCGAGCGGTTCTCGAGGTGCCGTGCCCAACGAGACCATCACGCTGACCGAGGCCGCCGAACGCCTCGGCGTCCACTACATGACCGCCTACCGGTACGTCCGGACCGGTCGGCTTCCCGCGACCAAGCAGGGATCGGAGTGGCGGGTGGCGGCATCCGACGTCGAGGCCATGCGCTCCGGCGAGGCCGGCGCGGCGGCCGTGGGCGGACCTCCGGCAGGCGGCCCGGGGAAGGGCCGGCGTCGCCGCAGCGACTACCACCTGCGCCTCGAGGACCGGCTCCTCGCCGGCGACGAGGCCGGGTCCTGGGCGATCATCGAGAACGCGCTCACCGCCGGGGTCGACCCCGAGGAGGTCTACCTCGAGGTCCTCTCACCGGCCATGGCCCGCATCGGCGACGACTGGGCCGCCGGCCGGGTGTCGGTCGCCCAGGAGCACCGCGCGTCGGTGGTCATGCTCCGTCTCATCGGCCGGCTCGGTCCCCGCTTCTCCCGGCGGGGCCGCAAGCGCGGCACCGTCGTCGTCGGCGCCCCTCCGGGTGACCACCACGGCGTGCCCGTCGCCCTCGCCGCGGACCTGCTCCGCGGGGCCGGGTTCTCGGTGATCGACCTCGGAGCCGACAGCCCGGCCTCGTCGTTCGTCGACGCGGGGACAGGCGCCGACCGCCTCGTGGGCATCGGCATCAGCGCCACCAGCAGCGACAACGAGGCCAGCATCATCGAGGCCATCGAGGCCGTGCACCGCGACCTCGGCTGCCCGGTCGTGCTCGGCGGGCAGGGCGTCCCCGACGAGGCCGCGGGCAAGGCCCTCGGGGCCGACGAGGTCACCTCCAGCGCGCCGGAGCTCATCGAGGTGTTCGGCCGCCTGGCCGGTGCCCGGCTCCGGGCCTCCTGACGGTGGGGACCCCTCCCGACCCCGTCCCCTTCGCCGGCTTCGTCGATGCCGCCATGGAGCTCGCGGTGGCCCCGAGCTGGAGCCGACTCGGCTACCTCGCCCGCCGCCACCTCTACCGGTGGGACGCCACCCCCCTCCCCCGCCTCGACGGCCGGGTGATCGTGCTCACCGGGTTCACCTCGGGCCTCGGCCTCGCTGCGGCCGAGCAGCTCGCCGCGCTCGGTGCCCACCTCCACCTGGTCGGCCGCAGCCCCGACAAGGTGCGCGACGTGTCGGCCGCGGTCCGGGGCGCGGGCGGGCAGGTCACCACGAGCGTGGCCGACCTCTCCGACCTCGACGACGTGCGCCGCCTCGCCGCCGAGGTCGCCGCGGCCCACGACCAGGTCGACGTGCTGGTGCACAACGCCGGGGCGCTCACCCGCACCCGCTCCACGTCGCCCCAGGGCATCGAGACCACGGTGGCCGCCCAGGTCGTGGGGCCGTTCCTGCTCACCACGCTGCTCGTCCCGCAGCTGGAGGCCGCCGATGCCGGGCGGGTGCTCACCATGGCGTCGGGCGGCATGTACGCCGAGCGGCTCGACGTCGACGACCTGGAGATGGGGCCCGACGACTACGACGGCGTGCGGGCCTACGCCCGGGCCAAGCGGGCCCAGGTCGAGCTCACCGCCGAGTGGGCCCGACGGGGCCCGGCCTCGGTGGCCTTCCACGCCCTGCACCCGGGGTGGGCCGACACGCCCGGCGTCGTCGACAGCCTGCCCACGTTCCACAAGTTGACCCGACCGGTCCTGCGCAGCCCCGACGAGGGGGCCGACACCCTGGTCTGGATGGCCGCCGCCCCCGCCGCCGAGCTCGGGGCCAGTGGTGGCTTCTGGCTCGACCGCCGCCGCCGCAACTCCACCAAGGTGCCGTGGACCCACACGCCTCCCGGCGAACGGGCGAAGCTCTGGGCCTGGTGCGAGCAGCGAGCAACCGCGCCCACCGAGAGAACCGATGCGGGTGATCCGCCAGGAGGGCCGGCCTCGTAGTCATGACATAGCCACCCTCGGGGAATGAATCAGCACTAAAGGCGTTCAAACCCCCTACATCCCCCCGTCCGGCGATCCCGTCGGCACCACACAGGAGGCTCGATGCGGATCGCCATCGTCGGAACCGGGATCTCGGGGCTCGTCTGTGCCCACCTGCTCGACCCGGACCACGACGTGACCGTCTTCGAGGCCGGCTCCTGGGTCGGTGGCCACACCAACACCGTCGACGTCGAACTGCCCGGCGCCGACGGTACGGTCCAGCACCACGCCGTCGACACCGGGTTCATCGTCTTCAACGACCGCAACTACCCGAACTTCATCAAGCTGCTCGAGCGCCTCGACGTCGCCAGCCAGCCCAGCGAGATGAGCTTCTCGGTGAGCAGCGAGCTCACCGGCATGGAGTACCGGGGCACCAACCTCAACACCCTCTACGCCCAGCGCTCCAACCTGCTGAAGCCGTCGTTCACCCGCATGCTGATCGACATCCTGCGCTTCAACCGCCGGGCCCGGCGCCTGGTCGCCGAGGGTGGTGACGAGGCCGTGTCGCTCGCCGACTTCATCGAGCAGGGCGGCTACTCGCAGCGCTTCACCGACGACTTCCTCGTCCCCCTCGGCGCCTCGATCTGGTCGGCCGACCCCGAGACGTTCCTCGAGTTCCCCGCCGCCGCCTACTGCCGGTTCATGGACAACCACGGCCTGCTCGAGCTGGCCGGCATCTCCCAGTGGCGCACGGTCAAGGGCGGCTCGCAGCAGTACGTGAAGGCCCTCACCGCCCGCCTGTCGAAGCCGGTGCGCATCAACTCGCCGGTCACCAAGGTCGTGCGCACCGTCGACGCCGATCGCCCGCTCGGCACCGCCGTCGAGGTCGTGACCGCCGCCCACGGCCCCGAGACCTTCGACGCCGTGATCCTCGCCGGCCACTCCGACCAGAGCCTCGAGCTGCTCGGTGACCCGACCCCCGCCGAGCGCGACATCCTCGGCGCCATCCGGTACCAGCCGAACGTCGCCACCCTGCACACCGACGGCCGCCTGCTCCCCCGTGAGCCGCGTGCTCGGGCCAGCTGGAACTACCACCTCGGCGTCGGCTCGGGCCGAGAGGCCACACTGACGTACTGGATGAACAACCTCCAGCGCATCGAGTCGGACCACGACTTCCTCGTCACCCTCAACCGGGCCGACGAGATCGACCGCTCCACCGTGCTCGCCGAGTTCGAGTACGACCACCCGGTCTTCGACGGCCCGGCCATGGCCGCCCAGCGCCGACGTCCGGAGATCCAGGGCGACCGGGGCACGTTCTTCGCCGGCGCCTACTGGGGCTACGGCTTCCACGAGGACGGCGTGGTCTCGGCGCTCGACGTGTGCCGCCACTTCGGCACCGGGCTGTGACCGCAGGGGCCATCTACACCGGCGCCACGCGCCACCGACGCCACGCGCCGAAGCTCCACACGCTGCGGTCCTCGCTGTACCTGGTGCTGCTCGACCACGACGAGCTCGACCGGGCCGACGGCCCCCGTCGCCGGGGCGGTGCCCTCGGGCCCGAACGCTGGTGGCCGGTCGACTACCGGCGCGCCGACTACCTCGACGGCGACCCCTCGACCCCGCTGGCCACGTCGGTGCGCGACCTCGTCGAGGCCCGCACCGGTCAGCGACCGCTCGGCCCCGTGCGCACCCTCACCCAGGTCCGCACCGAGGGCTACGTCTTCAACCCGATCACGGTGCACTACTGCCTCGCTCCCGGCAGCGAGGCCGACGAGCGCCCGGCCATGGAGGTCGTGGTGCTCGAGGTCACCAGCACGCCGTGGCACGAGCGCCACTGCTACGTCGTCGACGCCCGGCCCGGCGCCGACCCCGCAGCCGCGCCCGGGCCGGTCGCCGTCGGCCACGTCGACGAGCGTGGCCGGCTCCACGCCGAGATGCCCAAGGCGCTCCACGTGTCGCCGTTCATGCCGATGGACCAGACCTACCGGCTCACGTGCACCTCGCCGGGGCCGCGCCTGTGGCTGCGGCTCGAGACCTTCCAGGACGGCCCCGATGGTGAGCCGGCGAAGGTCTTCGACGCGGACCTCGCCCTGCGACGCGAGCCGTTGACCAGGTCGTTCATGGTCCGGCGGCTGCTCGACCATCCGTTTGCCACCTACAAGGTCTGGCTCGGGATCCACGCCCACGCCGTCGCGCTGGCCGCCAAGCGCGTACCGTTCTTCACGCACCCCGACCGCACCGGCCCCGACCGCCCCGTCATCGTCGCCGGCTCCCGAGGGAAGGTGGACCGTCCATGACGCCGCGACACGACGACACGATCGACCGGGCGGCCCGGCTGATCGTCCTCGAGCTGGCCCGCCGGTTCGTGGTCGACCGCCTCGACATCGTCGAGCCCGACCGGACCCACCGCTTCGGCGACGACGGCCCCGACGAGCTCGGACGGCCCGCGCTGCGCGGCCAGATGATCGTGCGCGACCCGCGGGCGTGGCGCCTGGTCGCCACCGGCGGGAGCGCCGGGCTCGGGCAGGCCTACTTCGAGGGCATGTGGGAGACCGACGACCTCACCGCCGTGCTGCGCATCCTCAGCCGGGCCACCCGCCGCACCGACCGGCAGCGGTCCTCCATCCAGCGGGTCACCGGACCGGCCAGCGACGCTGTGCGCCGCCTCCGCCGCCAGGACAAGCACCGCGACCGCACCAACATCCGGGCGCACTACGACCTCGGCAACGACTTCTTCGAGCACTTCCTCGACCCCACGATGATGTACTCGGCCGCCGTCTTCCCAACCTGGGACGCGCCCCTCGAGGACGCCTCCAAGGAGAAGCTCGACCGGCTGTGCCGCCTGCTCGACCTGCGCCCCGACGAGCGGGTCGTCGAGATCGGCACCGGGTGGGGCGGCTTCGCCGTGCACGCCGCCCGCCACTACGGCGCCCGGGTCACCACCACGACGATCTCGGCCGAGCAGCACGCCTACGCCACCGAGCGGGTGGCCCGCGAAGGCCTCTCGGACCGCATCACCGTGCTGCACGACGACTACCGCGACCTCACCGGCACCTACGACAAGCTCGCCTCCATCGAGATGATCGAGGCCGTCGACTGGCGCGAGCACGACACCTTCTTCGGCCACTGCCGCCGCCTCCTGCGCCCCGACGGGCTCATGGCGCTGCAGGCCATCGTGATCGAGCCCCAGCGCTACGAGCGGGCGAAGAACACCCAGGACTTCATCAAGGCGTTCATCTTCCCCGGCGGCTGCCTCCCCTCGATGGAGGCCATCGTGCGGTCGATCAGCCGGGTCACCGACCTCACCGTCACCGCCGTCGACGACTACGGCCTCCACTACGGCGAGACCCTCCGCCGGTGGCGGGCCAACCTCCACGACGACGAGCACGCCCTCGACGCCATGGGCCTCGACGAGCGCTTCGTTCGGATGTGGGACTTCTACCTCTGCTACTGCGAGGCCGCCTTCGACGAGCGGGCCATCAGCGTCGTGCAGGTGGCTCTGGCCCGACCGGCCTGGCGCCCGCACGAGGCACCGGCGGTCACCGCCACCGACCGGGCCGGTCGCTCGATCAACGTCGGCTGAGGTCCTCGCCGTCGCCGTGTCGGCGGTGGCCGGGTCGGTCCCGCAGTCGCCTCAGGCCAGGAGCCGGCGGATCAGGGCACAGGTCTCGCCCGGCGTCTCGTGGCGGGCCTCGGCCAGGACCTCGATGACGAACCCGGACAGGTAGGCGTGGGCCCGGGCGGCCTCGTCGACGTCGCCGAAGCCCTCGGCCAGCAGCTCGTCGGCCGCCATGTCGCCGCGGACGGTGCCCTCCACCAGGCTGAGCGCGAGCCGGGCGAGCTCTCGGTCGGTGCTCATCGACGGAGCTTCTCAGCTCTGCGGGGTCCGTGCACCCGATCGTCGGGTCAGACCGCAGTGAGCGTGAGGGTCGCGGTGTAGCGCCCGCTCTGGGCGGTGACGGGGATCAGGAGCAGGAGGCGGGCGTCGGCGATGGCCGTGCCGAGGCCACCGGTGCCGCCGGCCGGGTCGAAGGGGTCTGCAGCCATCAGCAGCCGCCCACCCGCGAGCCCGTCGGCGACAGGAGAGTTCGCCGCCACGCCCGATCCGGCTCGTGCGACCTGGTCGTAGACCGCACCCAGGGCGTCGACGAACGGCGGGGTGTCCTCGGTGACCACCGGTGTCCACCCGAGCTCTGATCCGCTGAAGGTCCGGGGCCCGGCGCGGAAGTCGTCGACCTGCCCGACGACGTTCCAGCCGAGGTCGCCGTCGCGGGTGTCGACCAGGGTCAACTGGTTCAACCGACCATCGGCGGCGAAGAACTGCCCGGCACCGGCGCCGGAGCGAACGAACCGGGAGTCGCCCAGGTCGATGCCGCAATGCGTCGGGTAGGTGGCGACGGGAGCACCGTCGGCGCCGACCGGGTAGGGATACCCGGCCCGCCCAGGATCGGCCGGCCCACCGGGGGTGTCCCCGGTCGTCGGCGCCGTCCCACCAGCGGTCGGGGCGGCAACGGTGGAGCCGTCGATCGCGGGCTCGGCCGGTAGCCCGGAGGGGAAACCGGTCTGTGAGCCCTCGGCGGCGAGGGACCCGTGGGAACCACACACCTGGGTCAGCACCAGTGCCCCGACCGGGCGGGTCACCTCGATGTCCTGGATGAGGACCACCGGCTGACCGACGTTGGCGGTGGAGGTGCCGCACTGTGCCGGGCCCTGCCGATCGCACGACGCGGGGAACGGGGCCGAGTCGGTCAGGAGGTTGCGCCCGTCGGGCGAGAACGTCGGGTTGGCACACTGCGAGATGTCGATGTTCTGGACCTCGGCGCCGGGGATGGTCCGGATCTGCTCCACGCCGGCGGTGACGAGGTTGATCGGTAAGGGCGCGTGGCCCAATGACATCGACTGCTGCTGGCCCTGGCAGAGGGAGTAGGCGGCGAAGGCGGCCAGGGTGCGGCCCTTCTCGATGCTGAACGAGCCCTGCACACCGGTTCGCACGATGAGGTACGTGTACGAGGAGAGCGGGTAGTTCCGGGGGTCGGTGTCGGTGTAGACCGCGTCGAGCTGCTGGGTGAGGTAGCCAGGGCCGGGCGTGGTCTCGATGCCGGCCTGGAGCAGTGACACGGCGACGTTCTGCGGGGTGGGCTCGGTGTAGTAGCCGGCAGCGTTGAGGATCTTGGCGCTCGGGAGGCCGGCCCCGATGGCATAGGAGTAGTTGGCGTAGCCGATGGCCCCATCGGCGAACGCCTGCGACAGGTAGCCCGCGACACCGAGGTCGCCGTTCTGGGCGACCATCCCGGGGACGGTCGGGTAGAACGACGTCGCCCCGCAGTCCGGTCCCCGGCCCGTCCGGATGCAGTAGTCGTCCCACAGCCCGGCATGCCGACTCGCCATCCATCGGGTGAGCTGATCGGAGGTGCCCGAACCGTCGGAGCGCACCACCGGCACGATCGCCTTGTCCGGCAGCTGGAGCCCGGGGTTGTCGGCCGCGAGTGCCGGATCGTTCCAGTTGGTGATGACGCGGGTGAAGATCTTGGCGACGTTCTCCCCCGAGAGGCGGAGCGCGGTCACCCGGTGGCCGTCGACCGTGAGGTTGTAGGTGAACGAGAGCCCCCCGGCGACCAGCGGCACGTAGGCGTAGCTTCCGGAGGCCGGGACCTCAGGCGCCGATCCGTCTTCTGGCGCGCCCTGGAACGGGAGGTCGGAGACGGCGAAGTCAAGGGAGCCGTTGAGGAAGTTCTTCCGACCTGAGGTCGACCCGCTCGGGTCGTAGTCGACGGTCAACCCGAGTTGATGGACATTCACCCGCATGGCGTCGACGAACGCTCCGGCCGAGGACGACCCTCCACCGCTGATGCGGGCGTAGGAGAGGGCCTGGGCGCCGACGTCGGCCCCACGCGACAGCACCGCCGCCACGGCCACCAGGGCCACCGTGAGGACCCGAACCGTCCGCCTCACACCGAGCCGCCCATCTCGTACCTCCGCCTCGTCGCCACCCGCCCTCCCACGAGGAGACAAGCCGACCAGTGCTCGGTGGACAAGCAAGGCTGGGACAGTTCGCCGATCATTCACCTCACCGTCAGGGATCCCTCGATGCTCGCCGCTCGGGAACGTCCGCCATCAGCCGACCTTCAGCCGTAGATTCGCGGCCATGGCGGCGCACGCGGGACCAGGACCTTCGACGACCACGCCCGCAGACGGATCGAGCGGAGGCGGCCGGTGAGCACGCCGGCCGGCTGGTACCCCGACCCCTCCAGGGGCCCCGGCGCCCTGAGGTGGTGGGACGGCGAGCGCTGGAGCGACCACGTGAGCGTCGCCGCCCTCCCACCGCCGCCGGCCTCCGCCGCTGACGGGCTCGCCCGCGAGGTGGGGGTCGCCCGACCGGCCCGGATCGCAGCGCTGGCGACCGCGGTGGCCATGCCCCTCCAGCTCGCCATCTCGGGGTTCGTGATCTCCGAGGTCGCCGACGTCGTCCGCACGATCTTCTCGAAGAGCGGCGGCGACGTCACACCGTCGTTCACGGTCAACCCGTTCCTGTCGCTCGCGTCGAACGTCACGTCGCTCGTGGTGTTCGCCGCGCTCGTCGTCACCCTCGTGTGGGTCCACGCCGCGGCCACCACTGCGGCCAGGCTCGGCATCCCGGCGACTCGTAGCCCCGGCTGGGCGGTCGGCGGGTTCCTCGTCCCGGTGCTCAACCTGTGGTGGCCGTACCAGTCGGTGCGCGACCTCTTCCCGCTCGAGCACCCGGCCCGCCGGGTCGTCGCCCGATGGTGGGCGCAGTACCTCTGCGCCACCCTCTCGCCCATGGTCGCCCTCGGGGTGGCCTTCGTGTCGGCGCCGGCCGCGATCGCCGTGGGCGTGCTCTCGGCCGTCCTCTACGTCGGGGCCGCGTTCGCCCTGCGCCAGGTGATCGCGATGGCCGCCACCACCCACACCGAGCTCGTCGAGGCGGCCGCCGCCTGAGCCCGGCCCAATCGAGGACGTCGACCGCTGCGGGTCAGGCGAGTTCTTCGGCGAGGCCGATGAGGACCGCCCGGGCCGCGGATGTAGCAGAGCCGGTAGATCGCCTCGTACTGGACCACGTCGCCGACGAGCTCCACGCCGAACGGGTGGAGCCGGGCCAGCGTGTCGTCGAGGTCGTCGACGGCGAACATCACCCGCAGGTAGCCGAGGGAGTTCACGGGAGCGTCGCGGTGGTCGGCGACGACGGGCGGTGAGAAGAACTGCGAGAGCTCGAGGCGAGCGTGCCCGTCGGGGGTGCGCATCATGGCGATCTCGACGTCCTGGTCACCGAGCCCGGTGACCTGCCCCGCCCACTCGCCACCGACCATCGCCCGCCCTTCGAGCTCGAGGCCGAGCTCCTCGAAGAACTCGATCGAGGTCGTCAGGTCGTCGACGACGATGCCCATGTTGTCCATGCGACGGATGCCCATGTGTTCTCCCTCGAACGAACGCGGTCCCCACTCTCTCACCGAGACGCGCCGCCGCTGCCCCGGCCGCGGCCCGACGAGGGGCCCACGAGCGATCAACGAGGGGTGAGCGGCGGGCCGGGGGCAGGGGTGACGGCGGGGCGGCCGACGAGCACGTTGGTGACGTTCTCGGCGCACAGCCGCACCATGGCGGCGCGTGCGGTGGTGGTGGCCGAGCCGAGGTGGGGGGCCATCACCACGTTGTCGAGGGCGGTGAGGCCGTCGGTGAGGGCCGGCTCCCGCTCGTAGACGTCGAGGCCGGCGGCGGCGATGCGGCCCTCACTCAGCGCCTCGACGAGGGCGGCCTCGTCGATGAGCGCGCCCCGGCCGGTGTTCACGATCACCGCGGTCGGCTTCATGCGGGCGAGGGCGGCGGCGTCGATCATGTGGCGGCTGTCGTCGTTGAGCGGAGCGTGCAGCGAGATCACGTCGGCGGTGGCGAGCAGTTCGTCGAGGCTGACGTAGCGGGCGCCCAGCTCGGCCTCGACGGCAGGGTCGAGCCGGTTGCGGTTGAAGTAGACGACCGGCATCGAGAAGCCCCGGCCCCGGCGGGCGACGGCCCGGCCGATCGAGCCCATCCCCACGATGCCGAGCGTGCGGCCGGCGACCGGCTGGCCGATCAGCTGGTTGGGGCCCCACCCGGTCCACTCCCCCGCCCGCACCAGGCGGTCGCCCTCACCGAGGCGGCGGGCCGCGGCGAGCAGCAACGCCCACGCCAGGTCGGCGGTGGCCTCGGTGAGCACGTCCGGCGTGGTGGTGACCTCGACCCCGCGGCCCCGGGCCTCGGCGACGTCGATGTTGTCGAAGCCGACGGCGTAGTTCGACACCACCTTGAGGCTCGGCGCGGCGTCGAGCAGCTCGGCGTTCACCGGCTCGCTCAGCATGCACAGCAGAGCGTCGGCGTCGGCCACCGCGGCGAGCAGCTCGGCCCGCGACCACGGGCGGTCATCGGGGTTGGCCCTGACCTCGAAGCCCGCCTCGGTGAGCACGGCGACGCCGGGATCGGGCAGCGGGCGGGTGACGACGACGACGGGAGCCATGGGCTCCGACGCTAGGACACCGGCGGGAGGGCGGCGGCGTCCGCCGCAGGTGCGACCGGCGGTTCCGGAGCAGCCTCGACGAAGGCCACCGGGGCACCGAACGCGGCCCGGCGCGACGCCCGGCGCAACGCCGCGAGGATCGGGCGCCCGGCCACCAGGATGAAGACCCCGGTGAAGACCGCCCGGGGGATGTCGAACCCCAGCGACGTGGCCAGGTGGAAGGCCCAGAAGTGCCGGAGGTTCTCGGCCAGGCCGGCGCCCTGCACGAACGACAGGGCGGAGTCGCCACCGGCCACGTACGGCCAGAACGACAGGTTGAGCAGCAGCCCGTAGGCCAGGGCGGCGACCACCCCGTAGGCCGCGAGCATCCAGACCTCGGCCCGCCCCTTGGCCGGTGGCAGGCATCCGGCGAAGAAGCCCATCCAGGCGGCGCCCAGCATCTGGAACGGGAGCCACGGCCCGACCCCGCCGGTGAGGAGGGCCGACACGAACAGGGTGAGGGCGCCGAGCACGAACCCGAAGCCGCGGCCGAGCACCCGACCGGCGGGGATGAGCAGGAAGAAGACCGGCTCGAACCCGGCCACGCCGCCGCTCGGCAGGCGCAGGGCCGCCCCGCACGCGGCGAGCACGCCGAGCAGGGCGACCGACTTGGCGTCGAGGGCCCCTTCGGCGAGCTCGGCGAGCACGACGCAGAGCAGCAGCGGAAGGAGCACGGCCAGGAGCCAGGGGGCGTCGGCGGAGTGGGCGGTTCCCGCCGAGCCGGACGGGTCGGCGAGCAGCGGCCAGGCGAAGGCGACCACGCCGATCAGCGAGCAGGCGGCGAGCAGCAACCACGAGCGAGTGCGCAGGCGCATCGCCTGGGGCACCGCCCGGACCGAGGGCACTGGCGCGGGCACGGGAGCGGGCACCGGAGCGGTGGCGGTCACGACGGGCTCCCGCTGCCGGCGAGCTGGTCGAGGGCGGCGGCGACCTCGCCCACGGTGAGCCACGGCTCGGGGGCGAGGACCTTGGCCACCTGCGGCGCGAACACCGGCGAGTGCACGACGACCTCGCGGGCGGGGCCGTCGGCGACGATCTCGCCCTCGGCGAGCACGATGGCCCGGTCGGCGACCTCGGCCACGACCTCGACGTCGTGGGTGGCGAGCACCACGGCCCGGCCCTCGGCGGCGAGGTCGCCGAGGATGCGGACCAGGCGATGCTTCGCCGGGTAGTCGAGCCCGCGGGTGGGCTCGTCGAGCAGCACGAGGGGCGGCTCGGCGGCCAGCACGACCGCCAGGGCGAGGGCGAGGCGCTGCCCCTCGGAGAGGTCACGAGGATGGGCCCGGGCGTCGATGCCCGGCACGAGCCGGTCGAGCACGGCCCGGGTGGTGCCCGCCGCCAGGTCGGCGTCGCGGTCGCCGGCCGTGCACTCGGCGGCGACGGTGTCGTGGTAGAGCAGCAGGCCCGCGTCCTGGGGCACGAGGCCGGCGGAGCGCACGACCTCCCGGGCCGGCAGCGAGTGCGGCTCGCGACCGCCGACGAGCACCTTGCCCCGGCCGGGGACCTTCAGCCCGACCAGGTGCGAGAGCAGGGTCGACTTGCCGGCGCCGTTGCGGCCCATGAGGGCGACGACCTCACCCGCCCGGAGCTCGACGTCGACGTCGCGCAGGGCGGCCACCGGCCCGTAGCTGGCGTGCAGCCCCACGGCCCGGGCCACGACCTCTCCCCTGCTCCCGTCGTTCTGGCCTTCGTCTTGCACCACTGGAGGTGCAGAACGCATGCCAGAACGGGTGGGGGCGGGGACGAGCGGGGCGAGGCGGGTGCGGAGGTCGGCGGCGGCCCGACGGGCGTCGCGGACCGAGAGCGGCAGCGGCGACCAGCCGGCGAGGCGGCCGAGCTCGACCACCGGAGGCACGACCGGCGCAGCGGCGAGCACCTCGGCCGGATCGCCGCAGACCACCGGCTGGCCCGGGCCGCCCACGAGCACGACCCGGTCGGCGTACTGCACCACCCGCTCGAGGCGGTGCTCGGCGAGCAGCACGGTGATGCCGAGGTCGTGCACCAGACGGGTCAGCGCAGCGAGGACCTCCTCGGCGGCGGCGGGGTCGAGCGCCGAGGTGGGCTCGTCGAGCACCAGCACCCGGGGACCGGCGGTCAGCACCGAGCCGATGGCCACCCGCTGCTGCTGCCCTCCCGAGAGGGCGCCGAGCGGGCGGTTGCGCAGCTCGTGCAGGCCCAGCAGGTCGAGGACGTCCTCGACCCGTCGGCGCATGACGTCGGGGGCGACGCCGAGGTTCTCCATCACGTGGGCCAACTCGTCCTCGACCACGTCGGTGACGAACCCGGCGGCGGGATCCTGCCCGACCAGGCCGACCACGTCGGCGAGCTCGCGCGGGGGCACCTCGTCGGTGCTGCGCCCGTCGACCCACACCCGGCCCTGCAGCGTGCCGCCGGAGAATCGCGGCACCAGCCCGTTGACGGCCCGCAACAGGGTCGACTTGCCCGAGCCGGTGGTGCCCACGACCAGGCACAGCTCGCCCTCGGGCACCACGAAGTCGACGTCGACCAGGGTGGGGGCCTCGGCGTCGGGATAGGTGAAGGTGACGTGCTCGAAGCGGATCACGCCGCCACCTCCAGCGCCTCGGCCGACGCCGCCGCCTCGACCGCCGACGGCACGGTGGCCAGCTCGGGCGGCTCGGGGGCGACCCAGGCGGGGAGCACGGCGACGAGCACGCCGATGGCGGCGGCGATCGGGAGCTCCGGGAACTCGAGCGGGTACACCGACGGGTCGAGGGCGTCACCGAGTCGGCCCGACACCACCACACCGACCACGGCGACGAGGCCACACATCGACACGACCCACTCGGCCGACAGCCAGCGGTCGGCCCGGTAGCGCGTGCGGTCGGAGCGACGGCCGCCGAGCACCAGCGCGCCGGCGAGGGCGGCCCCACCAGCGAGCAGGGCCGGGGCCCGGAGCACGAAGGGCACGCTCGGGTCGAGCACGCCGTAGGCGCCGATGGCCACGAGGACCATGCCGCCGAGCGTGAGGCCGGCGGCGGTGCGGCGGATGGCGGCGGGCGCCTGGCCGTGGCGGCCGTAGCCGCGTGAGTCCATCGAGGCGGCGAGGGCGACCGCCCGCTCGAGGGCACCCTCGAGCACCGGGAGCATCGAGCCCCGCCAGGCCGAGGGCCCCTTGGTGGGCCGACCCCTCAGGCGACGGGCCTCACGCACCCGGCGGGCGGTGATGGCCAGCTGCGGCGCGAACGTCAGGGCCACGGTGACGGCCACGCCCGCCTCGTAGAGGGCGTTCGGGAGGGCCCGCAGCATGCGGTACGGGCTGCAGAGCGTGTTGGCCGCACCCACACAGGCGATGACCACAGCGAGCCGGAGGCCCTGGTAGAACGCGCCGACCAGCATCTCGACGGTGACCGGCCCACCGATGCTGACACCGGCGGCCCAGCTCGGCAGCGTGACCGACGGGATGGTGAACAGCTCGGTGCCCGGCAGGCGGTTGCCGAACAGGATCGGGAAGATCATGCGGATGACGATGACGAACGCGCCCAGCTTCAGATAGCCGGCGAACGACATCGCCCATGGCGCGTCGCTGCGACGGCTCGCCACGACGAAGGCCACGACCGCGAGGATCAGCCCGAGCAGCAACGGGTTGGTCGTGCGCAGGGCGACGACGGCCAGCCCCGCGGCCCACAGCCACCAGGCGCCCGGGTGCAGCAGGCGGCGCGGCCGGGTCGACCGGGTGGCAGAGCTCACGAGCGTCGGGCCCGCGTCCGGGTCACCGCGCCGACGGCCAGCGCGCCCGCCGCGGCCACGGCGACGGCGAGGCCGATCCAGCGCCCGGTGTCGGACGAGCTGCTGGCCGGCGCGGCCGCCAGCTCCTCGGCCTGGGTCGAGGCGTCGGTGGACCCGACGCCGTCGACCGTGGTGGACGAGCTGTCGGCCACCGTGCCGGCGGCATCGGCCGGAACGGTCGTCGCGCTCGGATCGGCAGAGCCACCAGCAGCCGGATCGGTGGCACCGCCACCGGCGCCGCCGGCCCCGGAGCCCGAGGCGCCACCCGTGCCACCCGCCGGCGGGGCCGGCGTCGGTGCGGGTGCGGGCGGTGCGGTGGTGGCGGGCGTGAGGGGCGGGAAGAGCGAGCCGCTCGGCGCGATGCGGGGCGCGGGGGCGTCGCCCTCGGTGGAGCCGGTGGTGTAGCGCCAGCCCATGATCTCGCCGTCGACCATGCGGCGGACGAACGGGTTGTCGTGACCGAACGACCAGGAGCCCCCCGAGCCGTTGAAGTACGCCCAGAACGCGAAGCTGCCGCCGTTGTTCACCGGGCAGGCCGTGGCCGGGAAGCCGTCGAGGCCGCACAGCAGGCCGCTGCCGGCGTACCGGGGCGAGGGCAGGCCGAGCTCGGAGGCCCGCTGGGCCAGGATCTTCGACCCCGAGGTGCCCGCCGCCACGACCAGGCACGTGGCCATCGGGCCCCGAGGCCCTGTCTCACCGGGGTCGACCACCATCACGACCCGGATCTGGCCCTGCGCCAGTGGGCCCGTGCACGAGCCGGCCGCTGCCACCGGGCCGGCGGTGGCCGACAGCGCCACGAGTCCACCCAGCAGGCCGAACAAGGCCACCACCAGGGAGAACACGACGCCCCTGCCTCGACGACCGGCCACGGGCGCGCCATCGGAGGGAACGCTGCGGCGGTGGCGGGTGAGGGGCACGGAACCTCCGGACGGGTGGTCGAACCCGGACCCCGCCCACGGGGAGCCCCCGTCGACCGACCGAGCTCCACCTCCCGCAGTCCGACGACGGGTCAAGGGCGGAGCATCCTCCCGGCGCAGGCATTCCGGCTCGTGACCGCCCTCGGACGGCCACCTACGGTTGCGGGTCAGCGCCGGAATTCGACCGGCTTCCCCCACGGCGGCAGGTTGCGTTGTGCCGCCCACCGAACCACAACCGGCCCCCACCGTCAACCACGTGGGCGCCGACCTCGACACCTCCTCGACGCCACCTCGACGCCTCCGGAGGCGGAGACCCACGGTTTCCGCAGGCCGGTGCCTCGGGTGGGGACGGAGGATCGACGGGCGTGACGTGTGGCGCCGGACCACCGGCGACCCGCACCGCCCTCCTATCCTCGAGGTTGATGGACCTCTCGATCGATCGCCTCACCGCTCCGGTCACCGTGCCGGCCTCGGCCCTCGGGGGCGCAGTGAGCGGCGCGGTCACCGGTGCCGTCGACTCCGCGGTCAGCGGGGTGCGCAACCAGATCGGCCGGGGCGTGCGCCAGATGGTCGCCGGCGACCGCCAGCCGGTCCGCGACCTCAGCCGTCCGGTCCAGGGCGATCCCGGGCTGTTCGGCCCCGACAGCGTCACCTGGCGCATCCACGCCGACTCCTCGATGTTCGTGGGCGGGCTCCGGGCGCTGCTGCTCCAGCTGCTGCACCCGCTGGCCATGGCCGGCGTGGCCGACCACTCCGACTACCGGCGCCACCCCGACCGCCGCCTCGCCCGCACCGCGGTGTTCGTGGCCACCACCACCTACGGCACCACCGAGCAGGCCGACGCCGCCTTCGCCATGGTCCGTCGGGTGCACCAGGCCGTCGTGGGCACCGCGCCCGACGGCCGGCCCTACGCCGCCAACGACCCCCACCTGGTCGCCTGGGTGCACCACGCCGAGGTCGACAGCTTCCTGCGGGCCTACCAGCGCTACGGCTCGGCCCCGCTCTCCCCCGCCGAGGCCGACCGCTACGTGGCCGAGATGGCCGTGGTGTGCGAGCGCCTCGGCGGCGAGCCGCCGGCCCGCTCCGTCGCCGAGCTGCGGTCGTACTTCAGCTCGGTCCGCCCCGAGCTGCATGCCGGGTCGCAGGCCCACGAGGCCGCCCGCTGGTTGATGGTGCCGCCGCTGCCCATGGCCGCCCGCCCCGCCTACGCCGTCATCGCGCCGGCCGCCATCGGCCTGCTCCCCGGGTGGGCCCAGCGGGAGCTGTGGCTGCCGATCCTCCCCGGGGTCGACCCGCTGGTCGTGCAGCCCGCCGCCCGGGCGCTGCTGCGCACCCTGGCCTGGGCGGTCGAGGGCTCGTTCGCCTCCGACGGCGAGACCCACACCGAGGGGCCCGAGCTCCTGGGTGACAGCGAGCCCGACGCCGCCTGAGGTCCTGAGGCTCCGGGCCGACCGTCGGTCGGCTCAGCCGACGAGGACGAGGCCGACGGCCACGACGAGGGCCACGAGGATCAGGGCGGCCGCCGCCTCCAGCGGGCGCAGCCACGCCGGGCGACCGGTTCCGGTGATCTCGGACTGCTCGTCGACGCCGGGAGGAACGGCATCGGCCGGCGGGGCGAGCGCGAGCCAGGCGTCGTAGGCGTCATCCGCCACGCTCGAGGCCGGGGCCGTCGGCTCGGACGACTCCGACGACTCGGACGTCGTCGTGGCCGCGGGCGGCGGGGGCGGGGGCGTCGACCCACCGGTGGGCGCCGGAGGAGCGGGCGGCGGAGGCGGCCAGGTGGCACCGACCGACGGATCCGAGGGCGGGTCCGGCGGCGCGGGCGGGGCGAACCCTGCCCCGGCGAAGAACCCGGGATCGAGCGCTGCCGGCTCGATGGTGACCGGCTCGGCCGGGGGCTCGGCGGCGGTGGTGAACGCGGGCTCGGGGGCGGTGGCGCCGACACCGGCACCCAACGGCGGCTCGCCGTCGTGGTCGGTCAGCACCAGCACCACGGGGTCGCCGGGAACCACGACCAGGCCGTCGGCCGAGGACATGACGGCGTCGTCGCCGGGCAGCACCACGAGGCCCTCGTCGGGGAGCACCACGAGGTCGTCGCCGGGGAGCACCACGAGGCCCTCGTCGGGGAGGATGACCACGTCGGCGGCCGAGCCGTGGGCCCGCTCGGCGGCCTCCGCCCGCTCGGTGAGGGCTGCGGCCAGCTCCTCGCGGGCGGCGGTGATCAGCAGGCGAGCCTGGCGGTTGGCCTCGGCCATGCGGGCCTCGGCGTCACCGATGCTCTGGCGCTCGGTGGCCTCGATCTCGGCCCGACCCGCCTCGAGCAGGGAGGCGACGGTGCGGTCGACGAGGTCCTGGGCCCGGTCGACGAAGGGCCGGGTGTCGGCGGCGGCCTCGGCCTCACTGGCCCGGATGCGGCTGATGCGCCCCTCGAGCAGCTCGAGCTCGGCCCTCATGCGGCAGATGTCGAGGTGCATCGTGAGCAGCCGCGGGTCGGTCGAGGCCGCCGGCACCGAGGCCAGCGCGAACGGGGTCGGCTCGCTCACGACGGGAGGGCCGCGGTGGCAGGAGCCACGGGGGCCACGGGAGCGGCCGGTGCAGCGACGGCGGTGGCCATGGTGGCCCGCACCTCGGCCGCCACCTCGAGGATCGCGGTCGCCTCGGCGAGGGCCTTGGCCAGCAGCTCGGAGACCTGCAGCTCGGTGTCCTGGCGACGGTGCTCGACCCGCACCGCGGCCTCGGCACGCTCACGGTCGAGGACGGCCTGGGCCTCGGTGATCGTGACGCCGAAGCGGGCGACGAGCACCTCGGGGGCGGGGCTGTGGTCCTCGAGGAGCTGGATCTGCTCCTCGGCGACACCGATGCGGGCCATCAGGTGCCGGTGGACGAGCTCGGTGCGCAGGTTGGCGTCGGTGCTGGCCCGGTCGGACCAGGGCGGCCCGGTGGGCAGCGCGGTCGAGCTGTCGGCGGCCTGCCCGTCGAGCATGTCCGGGGAAGTCATCGCCCCGGAGCCTACGAAATCCAGGCACGAAAAGCATGAGGGGATCGTGAACAGCAGCTGTTCACGCGCTGACCGTGGCCGACGGGTCGGCCGTGGGTGACCTCAGATGCCGTAGCCGCCGTCGACGTCGAGCATCTGACCGCTGATGAAGTCGGCCCGGTCGGAGGCGAGGAAGCACACCGCCTCGGCGATGTCGACGGCGTCACCGAAGCGCCGCAGCGGGATGTTGCGGGTGGTGACCTCGAGCGCCGCCTCGTCGAGGTCGCCCGACGCCATCAGGCGGGCCGCCATGCCGTCGGTGAGCATGCCCGGGCCCACGCAGTTGGCCCGGATGCCGAAGCGTCCCTCCTCGGCGGCGATGGCCCGAACGACGGCCTCGACCGCGCCCTTGGTGCCCGACGACAGGCCGTCGCGGACCGGGTAGCGGCGGGTCGCCGCGGTGGTGACGGCCACGATGCTGCCCCCGGCCTCGCGCAGGGCCGGGAGGCACGGCTGGAGGACGTTGAAGAAGCCGACCGCTTCGCCCTCGATCTGGGCCCGGTAGGCGGCCGGCTCGACCCTGCTGAGGTGGATCTGGGGAACGTGGGGCCCGGCCGCGTGCACGAGGGTGTGCAGCCCGCCGAAGCGCTCGACGGTGCCCTGCACGACGGCGGCGGCCGCCTCCTCGTCGACGAGGTCGAGGGGCGTCGACCAGACGTCGACGCCGAAGGACCGCAGCTCCGCCTCGAGCGCCTCGGCCGCCGCGGTGTTGGCGCGGTAGGTGAACGCGACGGCGCTGCCTCGCTCGGCCAGCATCCGGCAGATCGCCGCGCCGATGCCGCCGCTGCCACCCGTGACCAACGCCGCGCCGGTGCGGCCCCCGAAGTCGTCCACCACTGCTCCTGTCGTCCCTGCGGTCGAGTGTGTCGTCGTGCGTGTCTAGTCGGCCGGGGTGTCGGCGGCGATGTTGAACGCCACCTCGAGCAGGCCCGTCACCGTGCCCCCGCTGCTGCCGAGGTGTTGGCGGGCGAGGCCGACGGCGGTGCCCTCGGGCACCAGCACCCGCAGCCCCCGCCGCACCACCCGGAACTCGAGGGGCGTCTCGAGCACGACGTGCTCGCCGTCGACGCCCGCCCCGAGCCGGTCCTGGCCCGAGCCGATGGTGAGCTCTCGGGTCGACCAGGGCCACACGCCGGCGTGGCGCTCGGGGTGCCTGGCCGCGGCGAGCACGGTGATGGCGGCCAGGTCGGCCCCGTGGCTGATGTCGACGGCCACGACGCCGAGCTCACCCTCGTCGAGGTGGAGGCGACGGCCGAAGGCGCTGCCCGCCATCTCGTAGACGCCGTTGGAGACCTGGATGAGCGCCGCGCTCTCCCACCGTCCCTGCCCGGGCACGTCGACGTGGAGGTCGAACCACGGTCCGCCCTTCTCCACCAGCTCGGGCATGAGCTTGAGGGTGGTCTCGAGCTTGGCGTCGCGGTACTCGGGCTGCTCGACCGCGGCCGCGTACACGCCGAGCGACACGTTGTTCAGGAACATGCGGCCGTTGACCGTGGCGTAGTCGACCCGGTGCTCGTCGCCCCGGATGAACGCGGCGAGGGCGAGGGTGGGGTCGGTGCGATCGAGGCCGAGGTCGAGCGCGTAGTGGTTGCGGGTGCCGGCAGGGACCACCACGAAGGGGAGGTCGTGGTCGACCGCGACCTGGGCGACCTGGGCGAGCGACCCGTCGCCTCCCGCCATCCCGAGCGCGTCGGCCCCTCGCCGCACGGCGTCGCGGGCCAGCTCGGCGGGGTCGTCGCCCTTCTCCATGACCACCAGCTCGATGCCGTGCTCGCGGGCGACCTCCTCGAGCCCGCTCGAGCCGACCTTGCCGCCACCGGAGGCCGGGTTGGCGATGACGACCGCGTGCCGGGTGCTCGGCCCCTTCGACGGGACCGCCCACACCGCGTCGCCGCGGGGAGGAGGCACGCGCAGCGCGTACCGACCGCACCACACGGCGACGACCAGGCACAGCAGGGCGGCGAGACCGGTGCCGCGCACGTGGCCCAGCGAGGCGAAGCGGATCGCGGTGGCGGCCACCAGGACGCCGACGGCCACGAGGGTGGCGACGAACGCCATGACCCTCAGCGGGCCGGTGGAGGTGAGGGCGGCGAACCCGGCGAACAGGAACAGCGCCGCCGCGGCGAGCAGCACCAGCAGGAAGCCCAGGTTGTCGAAGCCGAACCACACGAGCAGCACGAGGCCGGCCGCGCCGAGCCCCAGGGCGGCCAACGCCGCCGTGCGCTGGAGCGGCTTCTCGCCGACTCGCCGGTCGACGTACCGGACGGGATGGTGGTCGTCCACGGCGTGAGCGTAGGTCGATGGCCGGCGACGGCCCACGCCCGGCAGACTCCACCCATGTCCGAGCCCCGATCCGTGAGCCTGTGCTTCGTCTGCCTGGGGAACATCTGCCGGTCCCCCACCGCCGAGGGCGTGATGGCCGCCCTCGTCACCGAGGCCGGCCTCGACGGGCGCGTGATCGTCGACAGCGCCGGCACCGGCAGCTGGCACCGGGGCGAGCTGCCCGACGCCCGGGCCAGGGCCGAGGCCCGACGGCGCGGCGTCGAGCTCACCTCACGGGCGGCCACGTTCATGCCCGGCGACGCGTTGGCCTACGACCTCGTGCTCGCCATGGACCGCTCCAACCTCGCCGACCTCCGCGACCGCACCGACCCCGAGCTGCACGCTCGGCTGCGCCTCCTGCGCGAGTTCGATCCCGCGCTCACGCCCGACGACCGCTGGGGCGGCGAGGTCCCCGACCCGTGGGCCGGCGGCGACGACGGCTTCGTGGTCGTCTACGACCTCGTCGAGGCCGCCTGCCGGGGCCTGCTCGACCACGTGCGGGTCGAGCTGCTGGCCGAGGGCCCGGCCTCGTGAGCCGGTGAGCGTCGAAGCCCTCCGCGACGCGGTCGGGCGGGCGGTCGGCGTGCGGGTGACCGCCGCGGTCGCGGTCGGAGGGGGCGACGTGGCGCGGGCCGGGCGCTTCGTGCTCGCCGACGGACGCTCGGTGTTCGCCAAGTCGGTGGCCGGCCCCCGCGGGATGCTGGCCGCCGAGGCGGCCGGGCTGGCCTGGTTGCGCGAGGGACTGGCCACGGGGTTGGGCACCGGGCCCGTGACCGCGGCGACCGACGACGGCGGGTGGCCGGTGCAGGTTCCCCGCGTGCTCGCCGTGGTCGACGACGACACGGACCCTCTCGACGCCGGCCCCGGCGTCGGCGACGGCTCGGGTGGCGTGGGCGAGGGCCTCGACGACGAGGGGCTGCGCGCCACGGCCCCGGTCGAGCCCCGCTCCCCCGTCGCCGGCGAGCCCAGCCTCCTGGTGCTCGAGTGGGTGCCGACCGAGCGCGGGCCGGCCGACGGCGAGGCGCTGGCGAGAGGCCTCGCCGCCCTCCACCGGAGTGGCGCCCGGCGGTTCGGCCTCGGTCGCACCACCTGGTGTGGGCCGATCCCCCAGGACAACCGGCCGGCCGACGACTGGCCCACCTTCTACGCGGAGCAACGCCTCCGCCCCCTGACCCGCCTGGCCCTCGACGCCGGCCGCCTCGACGCGACCACCGCCGCCGCGGTCGAGCGGGTCGCCGATCGGATGCACCGCCTCGCCGGGCCGACCGAACCGCCGTCTCGCCTGCACGGCGACCTCTGGAGCGGGAACGTGGTGCACGGCTCCGACGGCCGGCCGTGGCTGGTCGACCCCGCCGCCCACGCCGGGCACCGGGAGGTCGACCTCGCCATGCTTCGGCTGTTCGGCGGTGTCGATGACCGGGTGTTCGCCGCCTACGACGAGGTGCACCCGCTCGCTCCCGGAGCCGACGAGCGGGTCCGGCTGTGGCAGCTGGCGCCCCTCCTGGTGCACGCCACGCTCTTCGGTGGCGGCTACGCCTCCGCCGTCGCCGCGGTGGCTGCCGAGTACGGCTGAGGCCGACTGGGTCCTTCGGCCCCTTCCCGAGTTATCCACAGGCTCAGCGGCCACATGTCACATAGAGTGGTGGCATGGCCGACCAGGGCGGCAACCGGCGAAGGGCCGCTCGACGGGCCGAGTGGTGGAGTTGGGCCGCGCTCGTGGCCGCCGCCGTGCTGGTCGGGGTGTCGCCCTTCCTCACCGACCCCGTCGACGACGCCTCCATCGTGCTCGGCTGCGTGCTCGCCGCCGTGGTGGCCACCGCCGGCCTGCGCCGGAACCGACCCGCCTACGCCCGCCCGTGGTGGGCGATCGTCGCCGGGATGTGGCTCGGGGCGCTCGATCTCGTCCTGTGGCGCTCCGGCTCCGCCGACCTGCTCCACCAGGACCGCAGCGGCGCCACCGTGGCGGCCGGGCTGGTCGACGCCGTCGCCTTCGGCCTTCTCTTCATCGGCCTGCTCTTCCTGTCCACTAGCGGCCAGCGCACGCTGCGCCGCCGGGCGCTCCTCGTCGACACGGCAATCGTCGCCCTCGCCGCCGGCTTCGTGGCCTGGGAGCTCTTCGGCCAGCGCGTCCTCGACGAGAACGTCCACGCTCTCGCCGTGTGCTCCGGGCTCCTCTTCATCGTTCTCTCGATCGCCATCGGCTTCGCCGCCGGGCCGATCGTGCGCAGCCGCTCCGGACGGCCGGCCACCCTCTGGGTCGGGGCCAGCATCGGCTTCGAGCTGGCCGGCAGCGTGGCCTTCACCGTCAGCCACGCCTGGCCGGACAGCAAGGTCTCCTGGCCTCCTTTCCTCGGTCTGGCCCTGATCGCCGGGGCCGCCGCCATCAGCCATCCGTCGATGCGGCTCATCGGCACCGAGCCCCGTCGGGTCGAAGCCCCGCTCGACGCCCGCCAGCTGGCGGTGGGGGGCCTCGCCCTCCTCGTGCCCGCCGCCATCATCGGCATCGCCGACCTCGTGTCGGACGCCCCCATCGGCTCGCCGGCGTCGATCGCCGCCTACCTCATCGGCATGGCCGTGCTCCTGCGCTCGCGCACGCGCCTGCTCGTGACCGAGGGCCGGCGCTCCGACGAGCGCTTCCGCCAGTACTTCTCGCTGCCGTTGATCGGCATGATGATCAGCAGCCCCGACGGCCGGGCGCTCGACGTCAACGATCGCTTCTGCCGCATCCTCGGTCGTGATCGCGACGAGTTGGTGGGCGCCCAGCTCGAGGACTTCGTGCACCCCGACGACATCGAGCGGGACCGTCCCCGCCTGATCGAGCTGGCCCGGGGCGAGCTCGAGTCGGTCGTCAGCGAACGGCGCTACCGCCGGCCCGACGGCACCGAGGTCTACGCCCGCTGCACCGATCACGCCTCGCTCGACGAGGACGGCAACGTCGAGTACCTCCTCGGCCTCGTCGAGGACGTCACCGAGGCCCACCTCGCCGACGAGCGGATGAACGCCCACCTCGCCCTCCAGGACGTCGTGCTCCAGATCGCCGAGCGGTTCGTGAACATCGACGCCGACGACGTCGACCGCACCCTCGACGAGGCCCTGGCCGACCTCGGACGCCAGTGCGACGTGGAGACCGCGGTGCTGCTCGAGCGCCGCGACGACCAGGTCCGCATGACCCACGCCTGGCGGAGCCCGTCGATCGTCGCCGACCGCGGATCCACCGAGAGCATCTTCGCCTCACTGTCGGTCCTCGAGCGCCTGGGCGCCAGGGGCGCCGTCGTCATCGACTCGATCGACCAGCTCCCGCCGCAGTGGAGCGCCGGCGCCGACCTGATGCGGGTGCGGGGCGTGCACAGCCTGGTGCTGCTCCCGCTCGTGGCCGAGGACGTCGTGCTCGGGGCGATCGCACTCACCCGCCACCACGCCGGCCCGCCCTGGGGCAGCGACACCATCGATCTGCTGCGCCTCGCCGCCGAGGTCTTCGCCCAGACGCTGATCGGCCGCCGGACCGCCTCGGCCCTCGCCGAGAGCGAGGCCCGCAACCGCTCGGTGGTCGAGGCCGCCGCCGACGGCATCGTCACCATCGACCATCGCGGCGACATCCGCACCTTCAACCCGGCAGCGGAGATCCTCACCGGTTGGATGGCCGCCGAGGTCGTCGGCCGACCGGCCGAGATCCTCGTGCCGGAGAGCGACCGCGACGAGATCCGGGAGTACCTCGGCGAGAGCCGGGCCCAGCAGCAGCCGAGCGACAAGATCGAGATCGACGGGCTGCGGCGCGACGGCCGCCGGTTCCCCCTCGAGCTGACGGTCAGCTCCCTCGAGCTCCCCGACGGCCGGGGCATCACCGTCATCGCCCGCGACGTCTCGGACCGCAAGCGGCTCGAGGCCCAGCTCACCCACCAGGCCCTCCACGACCCCCTGACCGGGCTGGCCAACCGCACGCTGCTGCTCGACCGCATCGGCACCTCGCTGAGGAAGGCCCAGCGCAACGGCGCCTACCCGCTGGTGCTCTTCATCGACCTCGACCGCTTCAAGGTCATCAACGACAGCCTCGGCCACCACGTCGGCGACGAGCTCCTCGTGGTGGTGGCCCGTCGCCTCGAGGCCGAGCTGCGCGCCGGCGACACCGCCGCCCGCCTCGGCGGCGACGAGTTCGTCGTGCTCTGCGAGGGGATCGGCTCGGTCGAGCAGGCCGAGGCCCTCGCCGACCGCATCCTGCTGGCCATCAGCATGCCGGTGGAGCTCGAGAGGGCTCAGCCGGTCGTGACCGCCAGCATCGGCATCATCAGGGCCGAGCTCGGCTCCACCCCCGAGACGCTCCTGCGTGACGCCGACGCCTCGATGTACCGGGCCAAGGAGTACGGCCGCAACCGGGCGCACCACTTCGACGAGAGCGTCCACGGTGCCGCCATCGAGCGGCTCCAGCTGGAGGGCGGCCTCCGCCACGCCATCGCCCACCAGGAGCTCTGCCTCTACCTCCAGCCCCAGTACGCCGTCGGCGACCTCCAGCCCGTCGGCGCCGAGGCCCTCCTCCGCTGGAACCGCCCGGGCGAAGGGCTGCTCTCCCCCGACCGCTTCCTCGCCGTGGCCGAGGAGATCGGCCTCGAGGTCGAGATCGACCGCTGGGTGCTCAACGAGGGCTGCCGCCACGCCCGTCGGTGCCGCGAGCGGAACCCCTCGTTCGTCGTGTGGGTCAACCTCTCCGCCCGGATCCTGGCCGACCCGGTGCTCCCGGAGCTGGTGTTCGCCGCCCTGCGCGACGCCGACCTGCCGCCGGCCAACCTCGGCATCGAGGTAACCGAGCGGGCCCTCGTCCGCGACCTCGACGTCGCCGCCACCAGCCTCGACGAGCTGCGCACCGCCGGGGTGGGCATCGCCATCGACGACTTCGGCACCGGCTTCTCGTCGCTGTCGTGGCTCGAGCGGCTCCCCCTCGACGTGCTCAAGATCGACCGGTCGTTCATCAACGGCCTCGGGGCCAGCCACGACGACACGATCATCGTCCGCTCGGTGATCGCCATGGCCCACAGCCTCGGCCTCGCCGCGCTGGCCGAAGGGGTCGAGACCCTCGAGCAGCTCGCCCACCTCCGCGAGCTGGGGTGCGACGAGTTCCAGGGCTTCCTGGCCGCCCGGCCCATGCCCTACGAGAGCGTGCACCCCGAGCAGTCGGCCCGCCTGGCGGCCTCGGGCGCCACCTGAACCAGCGCGATTCGTTCGTTCAGGCGGGGCAGGCGGGGCAGGCGCTGCAGGCGCTGCAGTGGTCAGCCGGCCGCAGGGCAGGCGGAGAGCGCCTCGGCGTAGTGCAGGGCGAGGGCGAGCTGGCCCCGGGGCGAGGGGTGCACGGTGTCGGTGAGGATCGGGCCGTCGGCCTGGTCACCGGCCTCGTAGGCGGCCACCACCGCCGACCAGTCGATCACGTCGACCCTCGGATCGGCGGCCGCCAGCGCGGCGATCGACCGGTTCATCTCGGCCGATCGATCGGCGTAGCTGCGGCCGGCCATCTCGATGCCCTCGTTGATCGTGACGAGGTGGATGCACGTCGTCGCCGGGAAGGCGGCCACGACCTCCGCCAGGGCGGCAGCCGACTCGGTCAGGTCGTTGCCCTTCATCACGTCGTTGGTGCCGAGGTTCACGACGACCTGGGTCGGCGCCTGCTCTCCGAGCGAGCGGGCCGCGGGGAGCTGCTCGGCGACGGTGAAGCCAGACCGGCCGTCGATGCTGAGCCGCCAGTCGTCCGCCAGCACCTGCTTCAGCGCCGACTCGCCCTGCTCGGTGATGGAGTCGCCGACGATGGCAACGGTCGGGCGGGCGTCGATCTCGGTCGTCGACGACCGCGTCGCCAGGATCACGATCGTGGCCAGGATCGCCGACGAGACCAGCCCGAACAGCACCGCCACCAGCCAGATGCGCTTCGGCCCGCCGTCGGCGACACCGCTGCTCGCTGTTCCCGTCACGGGGGGGCAACCTACCGGGCCACCGGTCGCCGGTAGCATCCGCCTCGTCGTGTCACCCGCTCACCCCTCCCCCACGACCGGCCTGCCGACCCGGGCCCGGCTCGCCGTCGCCACCGGTCGGGCCGTCGCCGGGGCGTCACAGCTCGTGCACTTCGGCTCGGGCAGCGTGATCGGCGGCCGTGCCGCCCTGCTCGTCGACGGCGACCTGCTGCGCCAGCTCACCCGCGGCCGCGAGGTCGTGATCGTGAGCGCCACCAACGGGAAGACCACGACCACCCGCCTGATCGGCGCCGCTCTCGGCACCGACCGCCTGGTGGTCTCCAACTCCCTCGGCGCCAACATGACCCCCGGCATCGTCGCCGCCCTCGGCGTGGCCGACCCCGCGGCCACCGCGGTGCTCGAGGCCGACGAGCGGTGGGTCGAGGACGTGCTCGCCGCCACCGGCGCCGACACGGTCGTGCTGTTGAACCTGAGCCGCGACCAGCTCGATCGCACCCAGGAGGTGCGGAAGCTGGCCGAGCGCTGGCGCCGGGCCCTCACGGCCACCCCGCCGGCCCGGGTCGTGGCCAACGCCGACGATCCCCTGGTCACGTGGGCCGCGTCGGCCGCGCCCGAGGTCATCTGGGTCGCCACCGGCCAGGACTGGAACTCCGACGCGGCCGGCTGCCCGAACTGCTCGGGCCGCATCGCCTTCGAGCCGGGGGCGTGGCACTGCACCGGCTGCGACCTCGCCCGCCCCACTCCCGACGTCACCATCGATGACGACGGCGTGGTGCTCCCGGGCGGCAGGGTGCCCCTCGCCCTCGGCCTGCCCGGCCGGGTGAACCGGGTCAACGCGGCCTTCGCCCTGGCCGCCGCCACCGCCCTGGGCGCCGACCCCGCGGCCGCGGCCGCCGCCGCCGGTGCGGTGAGCGAGGTCGCCGGTCGCTACCGCGTGGCCTCCCTCGCCGGGCTGCCCGTGCGCCTGCTGCTGGCCAAGAACCCGGCCGGCTGGCACGAGGCCCTGGACCTCATCACCCCGGCGCCGGCACCGGTGGTCGTGGCCATCAACGCCCGCATCGCCGACGGCCACGACCCGTCGTGGCTCTGGGACGTCGCCTACGAGCGCCTGGCCGGGCGCCTCGTGGTGGCCACGGGCGAGCGCCGTCACGACCTCGCCGTACGCCTCCGCTACGCCGGGGTCGAGCACGTCACCGTCGCAGAGGTCACCGAGGCCGTCCGCCGGGCCGTCGCCGCACCAGGGCACGAGCCGGGAGCGATC
Organism: Acidimicrobiales bacterium; assembly: GCA_965279255.1. GTDB lineage: Bacteria > Actinomycetota > Acidimicrobiia > Acidimicrobiales > Acidimicrobilacustridaceae > CAMFLJ01. The sequence continues at coordinate 350,135 of OZ257146.1, read as the reverse complement.
GTCGACGTGGCCGCCAACTACACCGCGTTCCAGGAGTACCTCGACCTCGTCGGAGGCCCCCGATGAGCGCGCCCCGCGAGTCCGCCGTGCGCCTCGGGGTGCTCTTCCCCGACCTGCTCGGCACGTACGGCGACGGCGGCAACGCCCTCGTGCTCGCCCAACGGCTCGCCTGGCGCGGCATCGGTGTCGAGGTCGTCACGGTGGACGCCGGCCAGCCCGCCCCCGACTCGTGCGATCTCTACCTCGTCGGCGGCGGCGAGGACGGCCCTCAGGTCCAGGCCACCCGCGAGCTCGCCGAAGGCCGGGCCCTGCACCGCGCCGTCGACCGCGGCGCGGTGGTGCTCGCCGTGTGTGCCGGCCAGCAGGTCCTCGGGCACCGCTTCCCCGACGCCACCGGAGCCGACCGACCGGGGCTCGGCCTGCTCGACTGCGACACCGTCCGGGTCGACCGTCCGCGGGCCGTGGGCGAGCTGCTCACCACCGAAGCGTCGGTCCCCGACCCCGGCGGCCCTACCGGGGCCACCATCGACCTCGGCGTGCTCACCGGCTTCGAGAACCACGCCGGGCGCACCGTGCCGGGGCCCGACAGCACCACCCTGGCCTCGGTCGAGATCGGCGAGGGCAACGGTGACGGCAGCGAGGGCGTGGTCTGTGGCCGGGTCGTCGGCACCTACCTCCACGGCCCCGTGCTCGCCCGCAACCCCCGCCTCGCCGACCTGTTGCTCGGCTGGGTCGTCGGCGCCGACGCCATGACCCCGCTCGACGACCACGAGGTCGATGACCTGCGCACCGAGCGCCTCCGAGCGGCCCGCTCCCACGAGCTGGCGCCGCGACGCTCGTGGCGAGACCTGCTCCGGCGCTCATGAAGGCCGCCGCAGCGGCGGTGCTGGTCGCCGACGCAGTGATGGCGTTCGGCTTCGTGGTGGGCTTCAACCAGCTCGGCACCCAGTCACCGGTCGACGCCATCCTCCCGGTGGCCCTGATCGCCGTCGGCGTGACCGGGCTGGTCACCCTCGTGGCCGCGCTGCTCGGCCACCGCCCGGCGGCGAACGGTTCGGAGACGGCCGAGCACGAGGCCGGGCCCCGGGCACTGGCCCCGCCCACCCTCGACCAGGGCTTCGCCGCCTTCGGGCTCGGGCTCGTGGCCATCGCGTCCGTGGGCTGGCGGTGGGGTGTGACCGCCCAGGCCGCCATCGTGGCCGCCCAGGGCATCGCCCTGCTGCTGGCGGCCGAGCGCGGGGTGGTCCAGACCCTGCGCGACGACCCGGCCCGACCGGCCACCTACCGGCTCTGCCTGCTCACGCCCCAGGCGGTGCTGCTCGTCGGGTTCGCGTGGGCCGCCCTCGCCGACGCCGGCATCCGCCCCTTCTCCTGATCGGGCGGGCCGAGCGCCACCGCCACGACCGTGCCAGGATCGCCGGGCTCACGACGAACCGTCGCACCGCCTTCCAGGAGGAACCATCCATGGCCACCACTCGCAACGCCACCACGAACTGGTCCGGCAGCCTGCTCGAGGGCTCGGGGCAGGTGACGCTCGAGTCGTCCGGCCTCGGCACGTTCGACGTCACGTGGCCCTCCCGCTCCGAGGAGCCCAACGGCCGCACCAGCCCCGAGGAGCTCATCGCCGCCGCCCACTCGAGCTGCTACTCGATGGCGTTCTCCAACGCGCTGGCCAAGGCCGACCACGCCCCCGATAAGCTCACCGTCTCGGCCGCTGTGACCTTCCAGCCCGGCGAGGGCATCACCGGCATCCACCTCACCGTGGTCGGCACCGTGCCCGGCATCGACGAGGCCGACTTCCTGCGCATGGCCGACGAGGCCAAGGCCGGCTGCCCGGTCAGCAAGGCCCTCACCGGCACCACCATCACCCTCGAGGCCTCCCTGGCCTGACCCGAGAGACCTTCCGCCTCAGTGGCTCACGTCGTCAGGCATCGCCTGACGAGGTGAGCCACTGAGGCAGGACCGACGGGTTGCGGCCGGGGATCACGTGCCGCTGAGGGCGCCGCCGATCTCGTCGAGCACGGCGGGGTCATCGATGGTGGAGGGCACCGCGAAGTCGCGGCCGTCGGCGATGGCCCGCATCGTGGCCCGCAGCACCTTGCCCGAGCGGGTCTTCGGCAGCCGGGACACCACGACGGCCCGCTTGAACGACGCCACCGCGCCGATCTCGCCGCGCACCATGGCCACCAGCTCGGCCTCGAGCGCCGCCGGCTCGATGTCGACGCCGTTCTTGAGCACGACCAACCCCAGCGGCATCTGGCCCTTGAGCTCGTCGGCCACGCCGATCACCGCGCACTCGGCGACGGCGGGATGGGTGGAGATGATCTCCTCCATCGCCCCGGTGGAGAGCCGGTGCCCGGCGACGTTGATGACGTCATCGGTGCGGCCCATCACGAACAGGTAGCCGTCGTCGTCGACCCGGCCGCCGTCGCCGGTGAGGTAGTAGCCCTCGTAGGTCGACAGGTACGACGACACGTAGCGGGCGTCGTCGTTCCAGAGCGTGGGCAGCGACCCGGGTGGCAGCGGGAGCTTCACCGCGATCGAGCCGTCGCGACCGGGCTCGACCTCGGCCCCCATCTCGTCGAGGATCTCGACCCGGTAGCCCGGAACCGGCCGGGTGGGTGAGCCCGCCTTCACCGGCAGGTGCTCGATCCCGAGGCAGTTGGCGGCGACCGACCAGCCGGTCTCGGTCTGCCACCAGTGGTCGATCACCGGGATGCCGAGCAGGTCGACGGCCCACGTGTAGGTGTCCGGGTCGGTGCGCTCGCCGGCGAGGAACAACGCCTTCAGCTTCGAGAGGTCGTGGCCGGCGAGGAAGGCGCCCTCGGCGTCTTCCTTCTTGATCGCCCGCAGCGCGGTGGGGGCGGTGAACAGCACGGAGACGCCGTGCTGGGCCGCCACCCGCCAGAACGCGCCCGGATCGGGGGTGCCCACCGGCTTGCCCTCGTAGAGCACGGTCGTGCAGCCCGACAACAGCGGGGCGTAGACGATGTAGCTGTGGCCCACGACCCAGCCGACGTCGCTGGCCGCCCAGAAGACGTCACCGGGCGCCACGTCGTAGATGTTCGGCATGCTCCAGCGCAGGGCCACCGCGTGGCCGCCGTTGTCGCGCACCACGCCCTTGGGCTTGCCGGTGGTGCCCGACGTGTAGAGCACGTAGAGCGGGTCGGTGGCCTCGACCTCGACGCACGGGTGGGGCTCGGCGGCGGCCACTGCCTCGGCCCAGTCGAGGTCGCGGCCCTCCACCAACGTGGCCTCGACCTGGGGGCGTTGGAGGATGACGCAGTGCTCGGGGGCACTCGACCCGGCGAGGTCGATGGCCCGGTCGAGGAGGGGCTTGTACTCGATGACCTTGGAGCCCTCGATGCCGCAGCTCGCCGACACCACGACCTTGGGCCGGGCGTCGTCGATGCGGATGGCCAGCTCGTGGGGGGCGAACCCGCCGAAGACCACGGAGTGGACGGCCCCGAGACGGGCACAGGCCAGCATGGCCACGGCGGCCTCGGGCACCATCGGCATGTAGACGACGACCCTGTCGCCCTTCCCCACGCCCAACGCCGCCAGGGCGCCGGCGAACCGGGCGACGAGGTCGCGCAGCTCCCGGTAGGTGTAGGTCGTCACCGTGCCCGTGACCGGGCTGTCGTGGATCAGGGCGGGCTGATCGCCGCGCAGCTCGTCGACGCCGTCACCTCCGTCGACCCACCGGTCGAGGGCGTTGAAGCAGGTGTTGAGCCGGCCCCCACGGAACCACCGGTAGAAGGGCGGGTTGCTCGTGTCGAGCACCGTGGTCGGCGGGGTGTCCCAGTGGATGGCGGTGGCGGCCTCGCCCCAGAAACCCTCCGGGTCGGCCATGCTGCGGTCGTAGACCTCGTCGAACGTGCCCATGGGCCGCGAAGGTAGCCCGGGCCCTCATCGGACGACCGTGGCCGAAGGTCCGCGACGCGAGGCCCGATGGACTCCCCGGGCCGTGCCTCAGTCGAAGGTGACCGCCGCCAGCGCGGCGTTGACCTCGCGGACCAGCACGTAGCGGAGCCGGTGGCTGCCGATCACGACGTACAGGCAGAACGGCCGGCCGTTCACGAGGAAGAACCGCTGGCACCCGGCCTGCCCGCCGATGCCGCGCTGCAGGTTGTTTGGGTCGAAGTCGTCGGCGTTCAGCGGCCACGGGATGCCCTTGCCCACGAACAGGGCGGTGTCGGCCTCGGACGCGTCGTGCTCGAGCAGGGCGATGAACACCGCGCCCGACTCCATCAGCTCCACCGCGCCACCGCCGAAGTCACCGCGCACGGGCGGCAGGGCGAAGTTGGCGACGTGGGCGATGGGCGGGACGATCTCGCTGACCCCCTGCGGCGTCATGATCCGGGGATCGGCGCTGCGGGAGTAGATCTGGGCGTCCCAGCCGGGCGGCGGCTCGACGCCGATCCCGTGGGCCTTCAACGTGGCCATGGTGTCCTCAGCTCGCCCGGCCCGGGTCGGCGGTGCCACCGGGGACGGGGTCGGTCTGTGGCAGGGCGGCATCGTCGCCGCCCACCAGGTGGTCGGGGTAGAGGCTCGGATGGCCGGGGCCGATGCCGGCAGCCAGGAGGTCGTCGTCGGCCCGGGCCGCCCGGTCGGGACCGGACATGCGCCCGGCCGGGGCCGAGCGGGTCAGCGGCGAGCCGTCGAGGGCGAGGCCGGCATCGGCGGCCGCCTGGCCGAGCAGGGTCGACACCTGGCTCCACGAGGCGGCGGCCCCCTCGCCGAGCACTCGGCCCGTGGGACCGTCGACGAGGATGAAGTAGGGGTTGGCCGGCACCGAGTACTGGTCGTAGGCCTCGGTCGACATGATCGTGGTGACCCCGGCGGGGGCGAGGAGGGCGACGGCCGAGCTGCTCTCGGCCTCGGTGCCCTTGGTGACGATCACCAGCCGGGTGTCGCGGCCCGGCAGGCGGGTGCCCTCGCCGTCGCCGAACGCCCGCCAGAAGTCGGCGCAGGTGCCGCAGCCGCTCGACAGGAACGCCAGCAGGGTCGTGTGCCCGGTGCCGACCACGCCGGCCATGGTGGCCGAGCCCGTGGGGGTCATCCCGGCGATGTCGTGGGCGTCGGTGGCCACCAGGCCCTCGGCGCTGCGGGGCTCGGGCACGCCGGGGCGGGTGCGCAGCTCGACCGGCGAGCGCACGCCGCCCGTGGTCGACGCCGGCGACGTGACGGTGGTGCCGTCCTCGTCGTCGTAGATCCCCGCGCCGAGCTCGTGGAGCCGGCGCAGGATCTCGGCGTGGCTGCGCAGCAGGCCGACGACCAGCACGGCGAGCAGGGCCACCACCAGGGCGAGCAGCACGACGAGGACGGTCATGCCGTCACCACCTTGCAGCCGATCAGGACGTTCTCGGTGCCCGGGCCCTGGTTGATGGCGAACACGCAGACCTCGTGGCGGCCCTTGGTGATCGGGGTCGAGATGCTGAACCCGTGGTTCGGGCCGTAGAGCGGGAAGGCGGAGGCCACGTCGGGACGGGACTGGTTGGCGGTGCCGGCGACGGCGAACTTGCCGTCGATGAACACGTGGACGTCGGTGGCGGTGGCGACGTCGGGGTCGAGGGCCCAGCCGGCCACGGCGACCCGCCCGTAGAGGACCACGACGTCCTCGAAGTTGCCGAACGGGTTGCCGCCCACCTGCAGCTGGCGAACGCCGAGCACCACGGGCGAGCCGGCGCCGACGTTGAGCGCCACGACCCGAACGAGGCGGAGGCCGTTGGTGGCGGGCACGTCGACCAGGAAGCCGTGCACGGGGCCGTAGCCCGGGTACACCGCAGCCACGTCGGGACGGGACACGTCGGCGGTGGCGGTGGTGACCACCACGCCGTCGACCTCGACCTGCACCTGGATGGGCCCGGTGTCGTCGGGGTCGAGGACCCAGCCCTGGATCCGGATGGTGTTGGGCCCGGTCCAGGTGTGCTCGAGGTTGCCGAACGGGCTGCCCGAACGGACCTCGACGCTGCGGGTGGCGAGCACCTGGTTGGTGCCGGGCCCGACGTTGAGGGCCACGGCAGAGACCGTGTGCACGCCCGCCGCGGCGGCGATGGTCTGGGAGAAGCCGTGGTTGGCGCCCGCCGACGGGTAGACCGAGCCGACGTCGGGCCGGGACCCGCCCGCGCTGACGGTGGCGACCGGGTTGCCGTCGAGGCGGAGCTGCACGTCGATGGGGCCGCCCAGCTGGTCGGGGTCGATCGCCCAGCCGGAGACGTCGACCCCGCCGGCGGTGGCGGTGGCCGCGTCGAGCGAGCCGAACGGGTTGCCGCCGATGACGGTGGCGCAGCCGAGCTGGGTGTTGACCGATCCGTTGCCCACGTTGATGGCGTAGACGCACACGCTGTGGCTGCCGGCGGCGAGGGGGACGGTGACGGTGTAGCCGTGGTTCGGGCCGAGGGCCGGGAAGGCCTGGCCGACGTCGGGGCGGGACTGGTCGGCGACGCCCTGGCCGGCCCAGTTGCCGTCGACGTAGACGTGGACGCTGACCGGGCCGGTGGTGTCCGGGTCGGCGGCCCAGCCGCGGACGGTGACCTGGCTGGGGCCGGTGGAGAACCCCTCGAAGTTGCCGAACGGCGAGCCGACCTTGACCGTGGCGCACCCGATGGCGGGGTTGCCGTTGCCCACCGGGCCACTGTTGATGCCGTACACGCAGACGTTGTGGACACCCGACGTGGTCGGGATGGTGACGTCGAACCCGTGGTTGGGGCCCTGGCCCGGGTTGGCGATGGCGACGTCGGAGCGCGGCACCGAGGCGGTGGCCTTGGTGGCGTAGTTGCCGTCGACGTAGACGTGGACGTCGATCGAGGCGTTGGTGTCGAAGTCGATCGCCCAGCCGGTGACCCGGATGGCAGGGGCGCCGTTGAGGGTGGTCTCGGTGGCGGTGTTCACGTCGCCGATGACCTTGTGGAGGCACGGCCGGTCGTGGTTCGCGGTCGCGGCGTCGTAGCGGGCGGTGGTCGTGCAGGTGCCGTCGATCTCCCACGGGGCGATGCAGGTGACCACCCGGCAGATGATCGGGCCGATGCAGGAGACCTGCTGGTTGCACTGGCCGTAGCGGAAGTTCACGCAGCCGGCCTTGCGGTTGTTGCAGTCGCCGAGGGCGCACCCGCACGTGGTGTTGGCGCAGCCGGCGCTGCCGCTGCAGATGCCGCCGCCACCGCAACCGCACCCGTTGCAGGGCGCGTTGCAGTCCATGTAGTAGCGGGGGCCGTTGCAGAAGCCCGAGCCGTCGACCTTCCACCAGCCACCGAGCAGGGCGCCGGGCGGGCACTGGTTCTTGCCGCTGATGGTGCAGCAGAACTCGGTGTAGCCGTCGCAGCAGGTCGACCCGCAGTCGCAGTTGGAGCCACTGCAGCTACAGACCGCGGCGTAGGCGTCGGTCGGGGTGAGGGCGTAGGTCAGCGGGTTGGCGGCGACGGCGGAGCCGACGACGGCCGTGCGGGCGAAGAACCCGCGACGGCTGAACCGGCTGCCGAGGAGGCCCGACACCTTGTCGGCGAGCTGAGCAGAGGGGCTCATGGGAGCGGCGACTCCAGGCTGAAGGTGCGCAGGGCACGGGCGGTGCGCTGCGCCTCGGTGGCGGGGACACGGCGGGCGGCGACGAGCGCCTCCGGCAGCACGGTGAGCAGAGCGACCCCGAGCCACACCGCGAGCACCGTGAGCCCCAGCTGGGGCAGGCCGGCGGCGGGCAGGTCGGGGCGCATCGAGAGGAAGCCGGGGGCGTCGGTCACGGCGGCGGCCACGGCGACCAGGGCCGCCACACCGTCGACGACGGCGTGGATCAGCGTCGGCGGGGCGGACGAGCGACCGAAGCACCCGCACGAGACGGCCTCGCCGCCGGAGCGCAGGCGCAGCACGGCGACGGTGAAGATCACGAACAGCAGGGCCACCGCAGCGGCGAGGGCCCATCCGCCGACCAGGAAGGCGGCGATGCCGACGCCGACCTCGACCAGCCCGAGGGCACGGGCGAGCATCGGGGAGGCGGGCAGGCCCAGGGCCCGAAGCATGGGGACGGTGGCGTCTGGACCGCGAAGCTTGGCCACGCCCCCGACCGCGAGGATCCCCGCGACCACCCCGAGGAGACCACCGAGCACCATGGGCGCCGAGGATAGGCGACCCGCGCTGACCGACCGGGCGCTAGAGCGCCCGACCGGCGAGATGGCCGCTGCGCACGGCGCCCTGGATGTAGCCGACCTCACCGGCGTCGCCCACCACGTGGACCTCGAGCCCCGCGGCCTCCAGCCGATCGGCGACGCTCCGGTCCGAGTGCACGCCGCTCGCCAGCACCACGGCGTCGGCGTCGCTGGACAGCGAGCGGTCACCGACCCGGTACTCGACCCGGTCGGCGGTGATGAGCGTGACCTCGGCCCCGGTGACGAGCTCGACGCCGTGGGCGCGGGCCTCGAACAGGGCCCGGGCCCGGCGGGGGTGGGCCATCTCGACGCCCAGCTTGTCGCCGGCCTCGACCACGGTGACCTTGCGGCCCCGCTCGGCCAGGAACTCGGCCAGCTCGAGCCCGACCAGGCCACCACCGATCACGACGACCTTCTTGCCGATCGGCATCCAGCGCTTCGAGAGGCCGCGGACGCGGTCCATGCTCGACATCATCCCGGTGCGTCGGCCGAGGGCGACCACGGTGCGCCGGTAGAGCGACAGGCGCTTCAGCGCCGAGGGGTCGTCGCCGGTGAGCATGCCCCGCAGGTCGTCGCCGGAGAGCACGTGGGGCAGGTCGGCCCCGGGCACGTCGGGACGGTCGCGGCGGGCGCCGGTGGCGACGACGACGACATCGGCCCCTGTGGCCTTCACCGCCTCGAGCGTGGCTTCGGTGCCGGTGAGGACCTCGACGTCGAGGTCCTGGATCGAGTTGGTGAGGTAGCGGACCAGCTCGGCGTTCATCGGCGTGGTGAGCGACGAGAACCGGGCGGTGCCACCGAGCTCCGAGCCCTTCTCGAACAGGGTGACCCGGTGGCCGCGGAGCGCCGCCACCCGGGCCGCCTCCATGCCGCCGGGCCCGCCGCCGACGACGGCGACGGTGCGCCGCACCTCGGCGGGCACGATCGGGCCCTCGTCGTAGTGGCCGAGCTCGGCGTTGACGGCGCAGACGGGGGCGCCGTCCCAGAAGTTCTGGGCGACGCACACGAAGCAGTTGATGCAGGTGCGGATGTGGTCGGCGCGGCCGGCGAGGAGCTTCGACGGGATCTCGGGGTCGGCGAGCAGCTGGCGGCCCATCGACACGTAGTCGAGCTCCCCGTCGGCGATGTGGCGCTCGGCGGAGTCGGGCATGATCCGGCCCACGCCGATCACGGGGACCGCGATCGACTGCTTCACGAACGCCGCCAGCCCCACGTACTGGTCGGCCTGCCACGGCAACGGACCGTCGGTGAAGCCCACCCCGAGGGCGTTCGGGGCGCTGGCCGACACGTGCACGGCGTGGGCCCCGGCGGCCTGGGCCAGCACCGCGTGCTCGGCCGCCAGCTCGGGGGTGACCCCACCGTCGGCGTACTCGCGGCCGTCGATGCGCACGATCACGGCGAAGCCGTCGCCACAGCGGCTGCGGATGGCCCGGATGACGTCGGTCATCAGGCGGGCCCGGTTCTCGACCGACCCGCCCCACTCGTCGGTGCGGTTGTTGAAGCGCGGCGAGAGGAAGGTGGAGATGAGGTAGCCGTGGGCGGCGTGCACCTCGACGCCGTCGAGGCCGGCGGCTTGCACCCGGGCGGCCGCGTCGGCGAACTGGTCGACGACCCAGGCCAGGTCGTCGGCGGTGGCCTCGCGCTGGGTGGCCCGCTTGCCGCCGGTGAGGGCGGCCATCTTCATCAGCTCGTCCATGGTGAGGGCGCTGATGTCGACGTCCTCGTGGGGCATCGGCAGCGACGGCACCAGCTGGTCGCGGTCCTGCATGGCGTCGACGCCGGCGGTCTTGCCGTGGTGGCACACCTGCACGACCATCTTCGCCCCGTGCTTGTGCACGGCCCGGCCCAGGCGCTCGAGCCCGGGGACGAACCGGTCGTCGGAGAGCGCCGGCTGGTGGATCGAGGTGGCCCCCACCGGCCACGCCACGGCCGAGGTCTCGAGGATGAGCAGCCCGACGCCGCCCTTCGCCCGCGCTTCGTAGTGGGCCACGGTGAGGTCGGTGATCTCGCCCTCGTCGCACGTGTTCTGGTCCATGGCCGGCATGACGATGCGGTTGCGCAGCGGCATGGGCCCGATGGCGCCGGGCGAGAGCAGGTGTCCGTGGGTCACCGGCCGATCCTACGACCGGACCTGACGGGTCGTCAGATGGCGGAGGCGCTCACTCGAGGCCGGCGAGGATCGCCGCACTGGCCGACGTGCCGAGGCGGTCGGCGCCCGCGGTGATCATGTCGAGCGCGGTGTCGATGTCGCGGATGCCGCCGGACGCCTTGACCTTCGCCCGGCCCTTGGCCACAGCCGCCAGCTGGGCCACCGCCTCGACGGTGGCCCCACCCGCGGGGTGGAAGCCGGTGGAGGTCTTGAGGTAGTCGGCCCCCGCGTCGAGGGCGAGGCGGGCGACCGTCTCGATCTGCCACGGCTGCAGCGCCGCGGTCTCGAGGATGACCTTGAGCACGCCGGCAGGGATGGTGCGGCGCACGAGGGTGATCTCCTCGGTGAGCAGCCCCCAGGCGCCGTCGGCGACCGCCCCCAGGTTGATGACCATGTCGAGCTCGGTGGCGCCGTCGTAGACCGCCTGGCGGGCCTCTGCCTCCTTGACCGCGGGCAGGTGGGCACCCGACGGGAAGCCGATGACCGTGCACGGCTTCCACACCGAGCGGGCGCCCAGCTCGACGACCTGGGCGACCCGGGTGGGCGACACGCACACGGCCACGACGCCGAGGTCGTCGGCCTCGGCGCAGTGGGCGGCGACGTCCGCGGCGGAGGCCTCGGGCTTCAGCAGCGTGTGGTCGATGCGGCTGGCCAGCACGATCCGCGAGGGGAGGTCGGCCGGCTCGGGGATGGTGGTGGCGACGACCGCCGGAGCGACAGTGGCGGGGAAGGATCCGCTGGTGCCGCCGCCGCTGTTGCCGCCGTCGCTGGCGGCCTCGGCGGCCACGTCGGCGGCGATCGCCGCGCAGACGGCGGCGATGGTGTCGACCACCGCGCCGGCCCGGGATGCCCCGACCTCGGTGACCTCCTCGTGGCTGAGCTCACCGCCGAGGCCGGCCGCCGCGTTGGTGACGAGGCTCAGGCCGCCGACCTGCACGCCGAGGGCGTGGGCGGCGAGCGCCTCGAGCACGGTCGACATGCCGACGAGGTCGGCCCCCAGGGTGGCCAGCATGCGGATCTCGGCCGGCGTCTCGTAGCTCGGGCCCGGGAGGGCGGCGTAGACACCGGACTCGAGGCCGCCGGCGGCGGCGACGGTCGGGGCCAGCGGGTACAGGTTCGAGACGTCGATGAACCGCTCGTGGGGCAGGTCGTGGGTGCCGATGAGCGGGTTGGCCCCGGTGAGGTTCAGGTGGTCGGAGATGGCGACGAGGTCTCCAACCGACAGGCCGGGGCGGATGCCGCCAGCGGCGTTGGTGAGCAGCAGGCGGCGACACCCGAGCCGGGCGGCGGTGCGGACCCCGTGCACGACGGCGTTCGGGTGGTGGCCCTCGTAGAGGTGCACCCGACCCGCGAGCACGAGCACCCGGGCGCCGCCCACGGTGCCGGCCAGGATCGTGCCGGCGTGGCCGACGACGTTGGTCGACGGGAAGCCGGCGTCGGCCATCGACATCGAGGCGTCGCCCAGCCGGTCGGCGGCGGCGCCGAGGCCGGACCCGAGCACGACGGCGACGTCGAAGTCGCCCCCCAGCCGCTCGCCGATCAGCTCGGCGCTGAGGCCGGCGCGCGCCCAGGGGTCGGAGGCGGACGGGGCGGAATACGACGACGGCTCGGGCGGGGTCACGACGAAGATCGTCGCGCGCTCCCGGCCCGAGCCGTCACGGTGCTTCAGATGCAGGTCAGACCAGGGCACGAGGCCCCGGCCGGTTCGACCTGGGTCAGGCGATGACCTTGGCCTTCATCTGCTCGTACTCGGCGTCGGTGATGGCGCCGCGCTCCTTGAGGTCGGCGAGCCGGTGCAGCTCGTCGACCGGGCTGGCCGTGCCGGCGGCCTGCCGGATGTACTCCTGCGCCGCGGCGTCCTGCGCCTTGGCGGCCTCGACCGCGTGCGCCTGCATCTTCCCGCCGCGAGCGATCAGGTAGATGAAGATGCCGAGGAACGGCAGGACGATGATGAACAGGATCCAGAGGGCCTTGACCCACCCGTTCATGTCGTGGCTGCGGAAGACGTCGATGAAGACGCTGATCGCGAGCCAGATCCAGATGAAGAGGAAGGTGAAGTAGATGAAGGTCCAGAGGACCTCGCCCACCCCCCAGTCCGCTGCGAGAACCATGGAGCCTCCTAGGCACGTGCTGGCGACGAACGACTCGTCTGCCGGGGCGCGACCTTAGCCAGCACATCAGCCGATGCACCGGACCAAACCGTTCGCCGACCAACAATTGAGCGGATCTCGAGGGTGGGCCGTCGCTCCGGGAGGGTCCCTGGTGGACCGTTGCGTTCCTCTCGACCACTGGCAGATCCTCCGCATCGCCGGTAAACCGATCCGGGCCTCGGACGTCTCCTCCAGTGATGACACCGATGGCGGCGGATGCCAGAGCAGGGGGCGCACGGGTGGCGGAGGGTGTCGAGGTGCACGGGCCAGGACCGGAGGCGGAACCACCGGTCCTGATCGTCTCCCAGGGCGCGGCCCTCGAGACGGTGTACCTCGAGGCCTATCCCCGGCTGGTGGGGCTGGCTCGGACGATCCTCGGCGGCACCGATGGTGCCGAGGAGATCGTGCAGGAGGCCTTCGTGCGCACCCTCGCCCGGTGGGGCGGCCTGAACGACCAGGCCGACCCCCTGCCCTACGTCCGTTCGGCGGTGATCAACCTGTGCCGCAGCCGCTTCCGCCGCAAGGTCGTGCCCCTGCGAGCGGTGGAGGCGGCGCCGTCGGCCGAGGCCACAGCAGCCGGCAACGCCCGCCGCGACGCCGTGCTGCAGGCCCTGGCGTCGCTGCCGGCCCGCCAGCGGGAGGTCGTGGCCCTGCGCTACTTCGGCGAGCTCTCCACCGCCGAGACCGCCCGGGAGCTCTCGATCGCCGAAGGGACCGTCAAGGCCCACCTGCACCGCGGCCTCGCCGCCCTGCGCGAGCAGTTGGAGGACCAGCGATGACCGACCCCCGAACCCCCGACGACGACCTGAGGGCTGAGAGCTTCGACGGCCTCGACCTCGACAGCCTCACCGACGGCGTCCACCCCGGCGCCCGCCAGTGGGCGACCATCAGCGCCACCGCTACTCGCCGACGCCACCGCCGCACCTGGGTGATCGCCGCCGCGGCCGTCCTGGTGCTCGTCCTCGGCTCGGCGGCGGTGGTCGTCTCCCGCGACGGTGATCGATCCGTCGGGGTGACCACCGACAAGCCCGGTGGCGGCGCACCGGACGGGCGGTACGTCGTCCCGCCGGCAGCGGCGACCGACATCCTGATCCGGAGCCCCGAAGCGGGCCGCTCGTCCATCACGTTCGTGATCGACGGGGACCTGTACGCCCTGTCGCAGACCGACGGACCGCCCGAGACCACGGACGGCACCACGTTCCTCGAGGGCCTGGAGCCGGGCACCAACCGGTACAACGGCACCAGCGTCGACCTGCCCGGTGCCGGGAAGGTCCTCCTCGGCTGCAGCGGAACGACCGAGCGTCCGCCGGGCGACCCCCGGATGTACTACGGGGGTGCGACCTGGGTCGTCGGCGACCGGACGATCTCCCTCTACCCGCTGAACCCCAACGGCAACGTCACCGACTGCGGCTGGCCCGACCTGCCCGACGACGTCGTCGGCTCCCAGCGGCTGAACCAGCGGATGGTCGACACGGTCGCGTCGATGCGCCTCGTCGACGGCGCCTCGTGGCAGACGTTCGTCACCGATCACGGGTGGGTGGAGCCCTCCAGCGACGCGGTCGCCACGGATGACACGACGCCGGTGATCGTCGCCGACGGAGCTCCCTACACCCTTCCTCCTTTGGATGCGACCGGCGTCGAGGGCCGGGTCTTCGGCGACAACGTCCTCTTCCGCTTCACCCTGCCCGACGGCACCCGCATGCACCTGATGCGAACCCGGCTGGGGGCGGGGTACCGGGCCACCCCGCAGAACCTCCAGGGCTTGCTCGGGGTGGGCGAGGCCGGGTCCCCGCGAGTCGAGCGCCTCGACTCCGAGGCCCTCGGCACCGTGTACGTCGGGTGTGGAGGCGGCGTCGGGTTCTCTGACGACTGGGACTTCACCAGCGCTGCACAGGCGACCTGGCTGCAGGACGGGCACGTGATGGAGCTCTACCTCGACGGACCTTCCCAGAACCCCGGCGTCGGTCCCGACGGCGAGGGGGTGTTCCACTGCCCGATCCCGAGCCAGGGCGCCATCCTCCGCAGCGTCCTCCCGACGCTGCAGCTCGTCGACCGAGCGCAGCTCGATGCCGCCCTCGACGCCATGCCGTTGAGGGTCGACGCCGAGGGCCGGGCCATCGCTCAGCCCGGCGAGTGAGCGCACGGCCTCCGGCCTGCGGCGCGACGGGTCAGGCGGGCGGGGTCGGGCGCATGTCGGGCATGGCCCGCAGCGTGTGGCCGCCGTCGACCGTGAGGTGCTGGCCGGTGATCCACGACGACTCGGGGCCGGCGAGGAAGCGGATGGCGGCACCGATGTCGACCGCCTCGCCACCCCGGGCGATCGCCTGCTGCTCGATGAAGCGCGAGAGCAGGCCCTGGTTGGCGAAGATGCCGGCCGTGCTCTCCGTGCGGGTGAGGCCGGGGCGCACCGAGTTCACCCGGATGCCCCTCTCCCCCAGCTCGTCGGCGGCCACGTCGACCAGCGCGTCGACCGCCGCCTTCCCGGCCCGGTACGACGCCAGGCCACGGGTCGAGAACACCGCGGCGGTCGACGACACGGCGACGAACGAGCCGCCCTCGGCCATGCGCTCCCCCGCGTACTTGAGCAGGGTGAAGACCGGGAACACGTTCTTGTCGACCTCGGCCGAGAACTGCTCGGGCTCGTAGTCGAGGACGTTCATCGGCGTCCCCCCGCCGGGCACGGTGACGGCGATGTCGAGCCGGTCGCCCTCGCAGGCCACCTCGACGGCCCGGGCCACGTCGGAGGCCACGAGCGTGTCGCACTGCACGGGGTGGACCTCGAGCCCCTCGGCCGCCAGCCCGACCACCGCGCCGGTGAGCCGGGCCTCGTCGCGCCCGGCGATCGTCACCCGGCAGCCATCGGCCGCCAGCAGGCGCGCCGTCGCCAGCCCGATGCCGCTGCTGCCCCCGACGATGATCGCTCGTGTGCCGGCCAGGACCCCCGTGTCTGCCATGTCGGCGTGTCTAGCAGCACCGCTCCGGCGACCCCCGGAGGACCGCGCCGCGCCGCGTCGGCCACGTCCGGACGACCGTCGCCGTGCCAAGCTGCGGCCACACCGCGTCGGGCTGATCGGGCCCGGCGCCGCGGCATCGCAGGGGGACCCATGGCCGACCACGACATCGACGCGCTGCTCGACGACCAGGACGCCGTCGGACTCGCCGGCCTGGTGGCCGCCGGTGAGATCTCGGCCCGGCAGCTGGCGGAGGCGTCGATCGCCCGCATCGAGGCCCGCAACGGCACCCTCAACGCCGTGCTCGCCACCCGGTACGACGAGGCGCTGGCCGAGGCCGACGCCGGCCCCACCGGTCCCCTCGCCGGCGTGCCGTTCCTGGTGAAGGACCTCGGCTGCGACGTCGCCGGGCTCCCCTCCACCCGCGGCTCACGGCTCTGGGCCGACAACGTGGCCACCGAGGACTGCGAGCTCACCCGCCGCTTCAAGGCCGCCGGCCTGCTCGTCCTCGGCAACACCAACACCCCGGAGATGGGCAAGAACGCCAGCACCGAGCCGCTGCTGCACGGGCCGACCCGCAACCCGTGGCGCGCGACCCACTCGGTCGGCGGCTCCTCGGGCGGGTCGGCCGCCTCGGTCGCCGCCGGCATCGTGCCCGCCGCCCACGCCAACGACGGCGGCGGGTCCATCCGCATCCCAGCCTCGTCGTGCGGGCTGTTCGGGCTCAAGCCGACCCGCGGCCGCACCCCTGCGTGGCCGGCACCGGGGGTGGGCCCCTATCCGCTCGCCATCGGCCACGCCGTGACCCGCACGGTGCGCGACAGCGCCGCCCTGCTCGACGCCATCGCCGGCCCGGTGCCCGGTGACGCCTACCCGGCGCCGTCGGCCCCGCCGGAGGGCTCGTTCACCGCCGCCCTGGGCACGGCACCCGAGTCCCTGCGCATCGCCTACGCCACCACCTCGGTGGCCGGCAACGAGGGCCACCCCGCCTCGCTCGCGGCCATGGAGCGCATGATCGAGGTGCTGCTGGAGATGGGCCACCGTGTCGAGGAGGCCTCGCCCGTCTACGACCCCGCCCAGGTCACCACGGCGATGAGCACGATCATGGGCGCGGTGTCGGCCGTGGCCATCGAGGACCGCCTCGCCGAGCTCGGCCGCGAGCTGGCCGACGATGACCTCGAGGCCCTCACCCGGGCCGTGCACGACGGCCTCTCGGCCGCGCCGGCCACCGCCCTGGTGCGGGCCCAGTTGGCGATGGAGAAGGTCAGCCACGACCTCGGCCAGTTCCACCGCACCCATGACCTGTGGCTCACCCCGACGATCGTCGAGCCGGTGCCCGAGCTGGGGTACCTGAACGCCAACGACCTCCAGTCGATGTTCACCCGCGCCGGCCGCTTCACCGACTTCACGGGCGTGTTCAACGTGACCGGCCAGCCGGCGATGTCGATCCCCTCCGGGCTCGACGGCAACGGCCTGCCCTTCGGCCTCCAGTTCGCCGGGCGCCTCGGCAGCGAGGCCACCCTCCTGCGCCTCGCGCTGGCGATCGAGGAGGCCCTGCCCTGGCCCCGCCTCGCCCCCTGGCCCCCTCCGGCCTGACCGGCCCTCACTCCGAACCGGAGTAGTCCTGGTTGAAGGTCCACCGGGCCTGTGGTGGGATGGCCCGGTGAGCGCCGACGAGGGGAACGAGCTGCCCGCCATCCCCGCCACCGCGTGGGCGGTGCTCGGCCTGCTCAGCTTCGAGCGCGAGCTCTCGGGCTACGACATCAAGCAGTGGGCCGACTCCATCCTCCGGTTCTTCTACTGGAGCCCGGCCACCAGCCAGATCTACGCCGAGTTGCGCCGCCTCGAGGACCTCGGCCTCGTCGTGAGCCACGTGGTCGCCCGCGACGACGTCCGGGGCAAGCGGGTCTACGCCATCACGCCGGCCGGGCGCGAGGCGCTCGAGCGCTGGCAGGTCGAGACCGATCCCGAGGCCACCGTCCTCAAGCACGGCCTCATGCTGCGTCTGTGGCTCGGCCACATGGCTCCGCCCGACCGGCTCCGCCAGCAGATCGAGGCCCATCGGGCCACCCTCCGGGCCGAGCTCGAGGCCGCGCGCCTCTCCGCCGACACCGCGGCCACCGAGCCGGACTGGGCCTACCCGGCCCTCGTCGGCCGGTGGACCTGCCGGCGCATCGAGGACGAGCTCGCCCTCACCGACCAGATGCTCGCCGACCTCGACCAGCTCGACACCAACGGCCGCTGAGCCGCCACCGCATCACCGCACCACCATCACAACGCAGCACCACTACAACGCACCACCATCACAACGACAGCAGGGGGATCACACATGGGGAACGACGTCACGACCGCGGTCATCGTCACCGGCGGCGCATCGGGCATCGGCCTGGCCAGCGCCACCGCGCTCGCCGAGCAGGGCCGGGCCGTCGCGCTCTGGGACCTGAACGCCGACGCTGCGGCCGAGGCCGCCGCCGGGCTGGCCTCCGCCCATGGCGTGGCCGCCGTCGGTCTCGGCGTCGACGTGAGCGACGCGGCGAACTACCCGGGCGCCATCGAGCAGAGCCGCGCCGCGGTCGGCCCCATCGGCGGCCTCGTGCACGCCGCCGGCACCGTGCTGGCCGAGCCCGTCGGGTCCATCAGCCGCGAGGGCTGGGACTTCGTGCTCTCCATCAACCTCACCGCCTTCCCCATGCTGGTGCAGGCGCTGCTGAGCGAGCTCACCGCGAACCCGGGCTCCGCCGTCGTCGGCATCTCCTCCATCGAGGGCTGGATCGGCAACGCCGCCATCCCCGCCTACTGCGCGTCGAAGGCCGGCATGCTCGGCGCCGTGCGCTCGATGGCCCAGCACCTCGGCCCGCAGGGCGTGCGCGTCAACGCGGTGTGCCCCGGCTACATCGAGACGCCGATGCTCGCCCCCGCCCTGCAGGTCCCCGGTGTCCAGGAGGGGTTCCAGTCGAGCGCCCCCCTCGGCCGCCTCGGTCAGCCCCGCGAGATCGGCGAGCCCGTCGCCTTCCTGCTGAGCAACGGCGCGTCGTTCATCACCGGCCAGTCGTTCATCGTCGACGGTGGCACCACCGCCGTCGACTGACCCGCCGGGTCGCCCGCGCTCGCGCCTGCCCGCCGTCGGCCGCTACGGCGTCGGGCAGGCCACGTGGTCGCGGCGCCAGATCGGCAGGCCGTCGATCGGAGCGACCTGCTCGTAGCACTGCTCGAGCACGGCGCCCAGGGGGTACCGGCTCGGCGGGTAGGCCGCCCAGTCGGTGCCGGGCCGGGCGGCGTCGATCACCAGCTCCGGCGGATCACCGGCGAAGTCCTCGAAGAACAGGTCCCACCGCTCGCGGAAGGGCTCCTCGGCCGCGACCGACGGGTCGAGCGCGGTCGAGCGGCTGGCCCAGTTGCCGGTGAGGTAGCCGTCGTGGAGGAACACACCTGCGGGCTGGCGTTGGGCCGAGACGTACACGTCGGGGAGGGCCCCCCAGACGAGGATGCGGTCGTCGGGGGCCGTGGTGCGCTGCACGTAGCGCCCCAGGGCGGTGAAGTTGGTGAGGTCGGGCCGGTGGGCGAACGACACCACGAGCAGCACGGCCGTGGCGACGGCCGCGGTGGCACCGACGACACGCCACGCCCACCGGGAGGCCGTGGCCAGGGCGACCCCGGAGAGCACGGCGAGCGGCGGCACCAGCTGCTGGTAGTAGTGGCCGAAGAAGCGCAGGCCCAGCGGGATGACCGCCAGCGACGCCAGCGCCCACACCAGCACCGCCGGGTCGAGCTTCACCCGACGGGTGGCCGCGGCCCAGAACCCGTAGAGCAGCGGCAGGTGGAAGCAGAGGAACACCACGGTGAGCCCGAGGCCGACACCGAGCGCCCGGGCGGTGGAGAGGCCGCCGTCGAGGTAGTCGCCGTTGTCGGCCCAGGCCCAGCGCCACAGTGAGCCGAGGTCGACGAGCACGAGCAACGGCAGGGTGGCGAGCACGGCACCCGCGGCGCCGGCGACGATGTTGCGCCGGCGGCCCGCGTGGGCCCGCACCGCCTCGAACGCCACGGGCAGGCCGGCGGCGATGTAGGGCTGCTTGGCGTGGGCGGCCACGGCCACGAGCGCACCGGCCGCCAGGAACCACCGCCAGGCCGTGGCCCCCTTGCCGCGCGCCATGACCGCGGCCAGCACCGCGCCGGTGGCGGGGGCCAGGCCCCACAGCTCGAAGTTGGCGGCCTGGGCGTCGGCGGGCAGGAACCAGGCGGTGCCGAGCACGGCCAGCACCCCACCGGCGATGGCGGCGTTGCGGCTGTCGGCGAGGCGGCGCACGAGCAGGGCGACGAGCACGCCGTTGACGAGCACGGCGATGGCGCACAGCAGGCGCACCATCCGCATGTCGACGCTGAGGCTGCGGGCCAGGTCGTAGGCGAGCGGGACGAGCGGCGGCTTGCGGTCGATGACGTCGACGTAGAGGGTGCCGCCGCCCCGCATGACGTCGCCCATCACGCTGAGGTACGCCTCGTCGCGGTCGAAGATCCCGTTGTAGAGGAGCCCGGGCGAGCGGGCAATCACCGTCGTGGCGGCAAGGACCGCCACCAGCTGGGCACCCCACGGGAGCGCGGCGACACCGGCCCACAGCGAGCCGACGGCTCGACGGGTCAGGGTGAGCACGCCGGACGAGGCGCTGGTCGCGGTGGGAGAGGACACGGAGAACCTTCGGGCCCGAGGCGTGCGGGTCGGGCCTGGTGCCCGATCCCCCGCCGTGGAGGCCCACTTGTTGATACCAGGAACCTACGCTCCGTAGACGTGACCGTTCCTTCATCCGCCGGGCCCGACCCCGCCGCTCTCGCCGAGCTGCTCGACAAGCAGGCCGTGCACGAGGTGATCCTGCGCTACTGCCGTGGCATCGATCGCCTCGACGAGGCGCTCGTGCGCGGCTGCTACCACCCCGACGCCACCGACACCCACGGCTCGTTCGACGGCACCATCGACGAGTTCGTGACGTGGGCGTTCCGGCTGCTGTCGCGCTACGACGCCACCATGCACCTGGTGGCCAACCACCTGGCCACCATCGCGGGCGACGTCGCCGTGGCCGAGACCTACGGCATCTCCCACCATCGCAGCGACGACCCCGATCCGAGGCGCAACCTCACCGTCGGGTTCCGGTACCTCGACCGGCTCGAGCGCCGCGACGGCGGCCCGTGGCTGATCGCCCGGCGCATCGCCACGACCGAGTGGGTCACCGCCCTCGCCGAGGGAAACCGCTGGCCGACCCCCGAGGACCACACCCCGAGCCGGCGCGGGCCCGACGACCCGCTGTACGGCCTGCTGGCCGAGCTCCCGCCGTCCTGACCAGGGAGTTCGTCGCCCCGCAGGCCCCGTCCGAACACCTCGGCCCGGGTCGGCCGGCCGCCCCTCAACGGCGGACGACCCGGGCCAGGTGTTAGGCATTCCTAACATCCACCCGGGACCTTTGGCAACCCCGCGTAGGGCCGAAGGTCGGCTTGACGTATCCTTCGTGTTAGGGCAACCTAAGCCCACGTTTCGGAGCGGCCCGGGGAACCTCCCCCGGCATTCGGGAGGTCACGTGATCGTCTGCCACTGCAAGGTGGTGAACCACAAGGACATCGAGGCCGCCGTCGACGACGGCGCCCGGTCGGTTCCCGAGGTCGCCGACATCTGTGGCGTGGGCACCGACTGCGGCGGTTGCCTCCCGGTCGTGGCCGAGACCGTCGCCCGCCGCCTCGGCGTGCCGCCGGAGGCCGCCTACGGCATCCGTCCCCGCGTCGGCAGCGCCGCCTGATCCCCACGCCCGCCGCACCGACACCGACCGAGCCCGTGGGACGCCGCTGACGGGTCGCGCCCCCTCGGGCCAGGGCCTACGCTGGCGCCACGCCTGCGGGCCCCCCGCCCTGAACCCTGGAGCCCCTCATGCAAGGACACGCCGACGTCATCGAGATCCTCAACGAGGTCCTGACCGCCGAGCTCACGGCGATCAACCAGTACTTCATCGACGCCAAGATGTGCGACAACTGGGGTCTCGACAAGCTCGGCGCCAAGTTCAAGCACGAGTCGATCGACGAGATGAAGGACGCCGAGGCCCTCATCGAGCGGATCCTCTACCTCGACGGCGTGCCGAACCTCCAGCGCCTCGGCACCGTCCGGGTCGGCGAGGACGTCCCCGAGAAGCTGCAGCTGGCCCTCGACGTCGAGAAGGAGGCCATCGAGCGCCTCACCCGCGGCATCGAGCTCTGCTACGACCGCGGCGACCACGGCAGCCGTGACCTGCTCGAGCACATCCTCGAGGGTGAGGAAGAGCACGCCGACTGGCTCGAGACCCAGCTGGCCCTGGTGGCCTCCCTCGGCGAGGCCCTGTTCCTCGCCCAGCAGGTCGACCCCTCCTGAGCCACGGGCCGCTCGGCCCGACACCCGCCGCATCTACGATCCCCTCGAGCGACCAGGGGGGACACATGAGAGCAGTGCGGTGCATCGAGGGTCAGGCGCGCGTCGTCGACGTGCCCCGACCGACCAACGACGACGTCGACGCCGTCGTGGTGAAGGTGGCGTCGGCCGGCATCTGCGGCTCCGACCTCCACCTGCTCCCCATGGGCCTGCCGCTCACGTTCGGCCACGAGTTCGCCGGGCTCCTGCCCGACGGTCGGGCAGTGGCGGTCGAGCCCCTCGACCCCTGTGGTGAGTGCCCGTCGTGCGTCGCCGGTGACTACCACCGCTGCGTCCTCGGCCCCGGCATCGTTTTCGGCGTCGGCCACGACGGCGGCATGGCCGAGGAGTGCCTCGTGCCCGTCTCCGCCCTCAGCCCCCTGCCGACCGGGGTGGCCGTCTCCGACGGCTGCCTGGTCGAGCCTCTCGCCGTCGCCGTCCACGGCGTGCGGCGGGGCGCCATCACCGGCGGCGACCGCGTGGCCGTCATCGGCGGCGGCACCATCGGGCAGACCGCGCTGGTCGCGGCCCAGGCCGCCGGCGCCACGGTCGACCTCGTCGCCCGCCACGACCGCCAGAAGGAGGCCGCCGCCCGCCTCGGCGCAGGCGAGCCCGGCGACGGCTACGACGTGGTGATCGAGGCCGCCGGCACGGCGTCGGCCCTCGCCGACGCGGTTCGGCGGTGCCGGCCGGGCGGCACGGTGGTGCTGCTGGCCAGCTACTGGGACGGCACGGTCGAGCTGCCCGGCCTCGAGGTCACCATGAAGGAGATCACGCTCGTGCCGGCGGTCATGTACAACCGGTCCGGGCCCTCGCGCGACATCGACGTCGCCGCGGCCATGCTGGCGGCCCGGCCCGAGCTCCCGGGCACGATCATCACCCACCGCTTCCCGCTCGACGCCGCCACCGAGGCCTTCGCCGTGGCCTCCGACCGTGCGGCGGGCGCCATCAAGGTCGTGCTCGAGCCCTGAGCCCGCTCACGGCTCGACGGCTCGACCCCTCGACGACTAGGCGGTGCGGCGCACCCGCACCTCGGCACCCTCGCCCTCGGACACGGTGACCAGGCCCGAGCCGTCGGCCAGCACGGCGACGGCCTCGCCCTGGGGCTCGATCACGGCCACGGTGCAGGCCGGAGCGCCGGCCAGCGTCTCGGCCACCGATGCGGCGGGGTCGCGGTCCCAGACGATCACGTCGGTGTAGGTGCGCAGCACCACCGCCCGGCCGTCGGCCGAGACGTCGCCACCGGTCACCAGCTTCCCCTCGGTGGCATCGACCGTGGCGGCCCGCGCCATGGTGACCGGCGCCGACGCGTCGGCCGAGACCGCGGCCGCCGGCACCACGTAGACACCGGCGCCCGAACCGCCCCACTCCTTGGACACCACGACGACCTCGCCGGTGAGCGGGTCGGCCAGCAGCGTCTCGGCGTCCCGGGCCCCGTCGGCGTAGCTCACGTCGATGGCGACGACGGGCCCCGCCGAGGCGGTGGCACCTGCTCCCGGAACCGTGGGCTCGTCGACCCGGTAGAGGCGGGCGGACTGGGAGCGGCGCGAGCCGCTGCCGGGGTTGTCGCCGATGTCGGCGACCAGCAGCCGGTCGGGCCCACCGTCGACGCCGGCGACGAGGGCGATGTCCTCCCAGTCGACCGCCTTCGCCCCCGCCAGCTCGACCCGGCCGCGGTCGGAGCCGTCGAGGCCGACGGCGAAGACCTCGGCCCCTCCCCCGCTGTCGTTGTGGGCCCAGAGCACGCCGGCCTGCGACCGGCTGGCGACCACGCCCGAGACCTCGAGCAGGTCTGGTTCGGCGAGCACCCCGGTCGGCTCGACGGGCCGCGCGTCGCACAGCGCCTCAGCCGTGCTCGAACCGGCCGGGGTGGTGCTCGACGGCGCCCCTGCGCCCACGGGCTCGGTCGACCCGCCCGCGTCGCTGCTGCACGACGCTCCGAGCAGCACCGCCGCCGCCACGACCACCGCGACCACTGGGAGGGAGGTCACGCGCATCGGGCGCCGAGGGGGCAACGGCTCAGGCCTCGAGCCGCTCGAGCAGGTCGGTGACCGAGGGGTTCACCATGATCGCCTCACCGAGGAGGACGCTCGGCACCGTCTCGGAGCCGATGCGGTCGTTGAGCATGCGCCGGGCGCCGGCGTCCTCCCAGATGTTCACCCGGGTGTGGGCCACACCGTGGCGCTCGAGGCCCGAGAACAGGATGCGGCAGAACCCGCAGCCGGGGCGCCACAGCACCACGGGGACGACGGGCTCGGCCGGGGGCTCGACATCAGCGGTGTCGGCCATCAGTCGAACTCGATCGGGTCGCGCATCGAGCGCTTCAGCTCGGCGAAGGTGTGGGTGCGGGCCAGCACGCGCACGGCGTCGAACAGCTCGAGGCCGTCCCCGCCCTTGGGCGCCTTGGAGATGACGGGGCCGAACAGCGAGCTCTCCGTCGCCTGTCCCGGGTCGAAGGTGAGGATGGGGGTGCCGACGTCGGGCCCCGTGCGGGACAGCGCCAGCTCGGTCTCCTCCCGGAGCACCGTGTCGAACGCTGTGTCAGTGGCGGCGTCGGCCAGAGTCGGATCGAGGCCGGCTTCGGCGAGGATCGTCTCCGCCAGACCCTCGGGCACCGCCTCGCCCTTCCAGAGGCCCACGTTGACCCCACCGACGTGGAGCTGCTGGCCGGCCGCCGTGTAGAAGGCCGCCACCGCCTCGTTGCCGCTCGCCTCACGGGCGGCCGCCGCCACCCGCAGGAGGTCGCGGCCGAGGCCGTGCAGCACCGGGTACGCCGGCGGGAACTCGGTGGCGTAGTCCTTGCCCTCGTTCACCACCGCCAGCGAGATGAACCGCCACGCGACAGTGGCGCCCCGGAGGGGCGCCACGTCGGTGATCCATCGACTGGTGATCCAGGCGAACGGGCAGATCGGATCGAAGAAGAACTCGATGTCAGAGCGGTCGGCCATCCCGAAACGCTACGGCCTGGCCGGCCGCCCCACACCGGTCTCGCGTCGATCAGTCGCGACCGCGGTGGCCGCCGTCCTCGCCGCCGGAGCGACCCGAGGAGCTCTGGCCGGCGACGGTGGTGTCGGTCAAGCCCCCGTGGTGCCCGTCCTCGTCCTCGTCCTCCACCTCGGTGCCGTGCTCGTCCTCGTCCTCGTCGTGGCCGTGATCGTCGATGGTCGAGCCGGTGGTGCCGACCACGTCGTCGTCGTCATCGTCGACCGTGCCGTCGCCTCGGACGCCGCCGTCGTCGTCGATGGTGCTGGTCGTGGTGTCCTCGACGGTGGTGTCGGTCGTGGGCGGGTCGAGGACGGTGTCGACCGTGGTGGTGGTCTCGAGCGTGGTGTCGACCACCGCGGCCGGCTTGAGGCTCGGGCCATCGCCGCCCTGGGCGGCCGCCACGGCGACACCACCGAGCACCAGCGCGGCACCCCCGACGGCGGCGGCGACGATCATCTTGCGCGTGCTGGACTCTGCTGCCATGACTTCCTCCCAGAAGGTCGTGGTCCCCGGGTGCGGTCACATCCCGGTTCGTCTGGGCCACATCCTTGCGAGGTCAATCACAGCGGGAAGTTGGGCGGAGGCAAAGTTCCGGCAAAGTCGACCCGTCCACGCGGTGTCAGGCAACCCTTGCAGCCCGTGAGAGGCGACGAAGGCCCTGCTCAGGGCGTGAAAGCCATGTTGTCGAGCACCGCACGACCGAGCTCGGCGTTCCCCTCGTACACCACCTCGCCACCCGCCTCGGCCCGCGAACGGTCCCACCGCCCGCCTCCCAGGGCCACGAACGCCTCGAACGGCAGGGTGATCACGGTGTCGGGCGGACCGGGGAGGTCGTCGGGCTCCACCACCGATGCCCGGCCCGCGACGGTCACGCCCAGCGCCACCTCGGTGGGCCCGGTGGTGCGGATCACGAGGAGCGTGCCCTCGGGTGCACCGGCCCGCTTGCCGACGATCACACCGAGGGCGGCACGGAAGCGCTGCAGGACCGGTTCGACGGTCGGACCGGAGAGATCGCCCGGCCGGTCGAGCACCCGCCGGATGTCCTGCTCGTGCATCCAGCAGTCGAACGCCCGCACGACCATGAACTGCCGGTACGGCACCTCGCCGATCGGCGACCAGCTCGGTGCCTCCATCTGGTCGGGGGTCATCGCCCGCAGCTGCGCCACCCGCCGGGGGTAGATGTCGGCGAACCGGGCCCGCACCTCCGAGCCGGGGAGCGGCCGCCACGCCTCGACCCCGACCTCCATGGCCTCCTGGAACGGGCTCGACACGTGGGCCAGGTGGGCGACCGGGACGTTCTCGGTGGGCTCGCCGAGGAAGTTGGCCTCGACGGTGGCCACGTGGCTCAGGCAGTCCTTCACCGTCCAGCCCGGGAGCTCGGACGGGCGGGCCCAGTCGGCGTCGTCGAGCCCGTCGGTGGCCTCGAAGGTCGAGGCCCAGACCTGCTCCAGCACGTCGACGATCGGTTCCTGCTCAGGTGCCCCCATGGCGACCTCCCCCGGTTCGGGGCGACCCTACGCCGAGCACGGGCACGACGCGCTCCGGGCAGGCAGGCGACAGGTCGCGACGGCGGACCACCTCCCGAGACCCGGGTAGCGTCGAGCGGGAATGGCCACCACCGACGCCAGCGAGCCGACCGACGTGCTGATCGCCGCCCTCGAGGCGCGGGGCGCGGCCGAGCCCGTGATCGACGGACGCCGGCTGCGGGCCGAACGGGGGCGCGCCGCCGTCGTCGCCGCCACCATCGAGCTGGTCGACGCGGGCAACCCGGTGCCGACCTTCGCCGACATCGCCGAGGCCAGCGGCGTGTCCGAGCGCACGATCTTCCGGTACTTCCCCGACCGCGACGCCCTGTTCGGGGCCGTCGCCACCGAGGTCTTCCCCCGAATCGCCCACTGCCTGGTGGTCACCCCGCCCGACGGCGACCTCCCGACCCGCGCCGCCGCCCTGGTCGCCATCCGGGTCGAGCTCGCCGACCGCACCGCCCCGCTGACCCGCTCGGTCGAGCGCCTCGCCCCCAGCAGCCAGCTCGGGGCCGCCCTGCTGGCCCTGCGCATCGACCGGCTGCAGGAGCAGGTGCGCCGCTGGTTCGAGCCCGAGCTGACCACGGCCGGCCCGGGTGCCCCCGCCCTGGTCGACGTGCTCCTCGGCGCCGCCTCGATCACCCACCTGCGCGAGCTCCTCGACGACGACCATGTCGAGCCGGAGCTGACCGCGGCGGTCGTGCGCCTCCTCGCCCCCGCCTGAGCGGCCGCCACGGAGCGACCCGGGGCTCAGAACGCCGACTCGATCACGTCGACGTCGTTGCCCACCACGCAGGCCACGTCGAACCGCACCCCACCAGGGGCGATGTCGTGCTCGTCGAGCCATCGCATGCCGAGGCGCCGCAGTCGCAGCTGCTTGGTGCGGGTGACGGCCTCCGCCGGGGTGCCGTAGGCGTTCGAGCTGCGGGTCTTGACCTCGCAGAACACCAGCGTGCGCCCGTGGGCAAGCACGAGGTCGATCTCGCCGTCGCGGCAGCGCCAGTTGCGGCTGACCACGGTGTAGCCCCGCGCTTCGTACCAGCGCGCCGCCAACGCCTCGCCCCGGGCTCCCAGCGCCCGCCGGCCGGCGGTCACCCCTGGCGCCCGCTCACCTCAGCCCCAGCTCGTCGCGCGGGAGCTCCTCGATGTTGACGTCCTTGAACGTGACGACCTTGACGTGGCTGACGAACCGGTTCTGGCGGTACATGTCCCAGACCCAGGCGTCGCGCAGCTCGATCTCGACCCGGGTGCGGCCGCCCACGTCGAGCACGGTCTGGTTGACCTCGTTGGCGAGGTAGAAGCGTCGCTCGGTCTCCACGACGTACCGGAACATCGGGCAGACGTCCTTGTACTCGCGGTACAGCTGCAGCTCGACGTCGGACTCGTAGTCCTCGAGATCCTCGGTGCTCACGATCCCCACGGTACCGGGTGGGTGCGACACGAGCGGCAGCGGTCCCGGGCCGGCGTCGGCGGCGGGTCGAGCCGCCACGCCCCGGGCCCGACCGCACCGGAAAACGACGACCGCCCGGTCGAGCGATCGACCGGGCGGCGGGTACAGCGGGACGACGCAGCAGCGTCAGTCTCGCTTCTCCTTGATCTTGGCCGACTTCCCGACGCGGTCACGCAGGTAGTAGAGCTTGGCGCGACGGACGTCGCCCCGGCTCACGACCTCGATCTTCTGGACGATCGGGGAGTGCACGGGGAAGGTGCGCTCGACGCCGACGCCGAAGCTGACCTTGCGGACGGTGAAGGTCTCGCGCAGCCCGTCGCCCTGGCGGCGGATCACGGCGCCCTGGAACACCTGGACACGCTCGCGGGTGCCTTCGACGACGCGGACGTGCACCTTCAGCGTGTCACCGGGCCCGAAGGTGGGGACGTCGTCGCGGAGGCTCTGGGCGTCGATCAGATCGATGGCGTTCATCTGCGTCAATCCTGGCGTGAGAAGCAGCCGGCGAGGCATGCCGGCAGTGAAGTCGGGGACTGGGAGACCGGTCGGGACCGGGCACCCGGTGCGGATCGGGAAACCCCGGTCCGAAGGGACCCTGCATGCTACGTGGGTTCACCCGGAAACGGCAAAGCGCCCCCCGCCGGCCCTCTCTGGCTCACGTCGTCAGGCATGGCCTGACCAGGTGAGCCACTGAGGATCAGGAGCCGGGGTCGGGGCCGGGCGCCCAACGGTCGAGGAGGGCCTCGTCGTCGGGGGTGAGGCCACCCCGGGCCTCGATCAGGTCGGGACGGGCCAGCAGCGTGCGCCGCAGGGCCTGGGCCCGGCGCCAGGCGGCCACCTTGGCGTGATCGCCGGAGCGGAGCACCTCGGGCACGGCCATGCCCCGGAACTCGGCCGGCTTGGTGAACTGCGGGTACTCGAGCAGGCCGTCGCTGAAGGACTCCTCGCCGGCGGAGGCGGAGTTGCCCATCACGCCGGGCACCAGGCGTCCCACAGCCTCCAGGACCACCATGGCGGCCACCTCACCGCCCCCCAGGACGTAGTCGCCGATGGAGAGCTCGCCGTCGCACAGCTCGGTGCGCACCCGGTCGTCGACGCCCTCGTAGCGGCCGCAGAGCAGGGAGAAGCCCTCCCCCGCCGCCAGCTCGCGGGCCATGGCCTGATCGAGGGTGCGCCCGCCGGGCCCGAGCAGGAACAGCGGGCGGGGCGGCTGGGCGGCCTCGACCGCCGCGTAGATCGGCTCGGGCATCAGCACCATGCCGGCGCCGCCCCCGAACGGGGTGTCGTCGACGGTGCGGTGCACGTCGGTGGTGTGCTGGCGCAGGTCGTGCACCCGCACGTCGAGCAGGCCCCTGGCCGAGGCCCGGCCGAGCAGGCTCTGCCCGGCGAACCCCGAGACCATGTCGGGGAAGATGGTGAAGACGTCGACGCGCACGACGGCGACCGCTCAGGCCTCGTCGAGCAGGTCGAACAGCCCGGCGGGCACGTCGACCACGAGGCGCCCGGCCTCGTCGCGCCCCACCAGGAAGCGCAACGGCACCAGCGCACCGGTGTCGAGCACCAGCAGGTCGCTGGCCGGGTTGTCCTGCACGGCCTCGACGACGCCACGGTCGGTGCCGTCGACCTCGACCACGGGCGAGCCGATGAGCTCGTGCACCCACAGGTCGTCGGGGTCGGTCGCCTCGGGCGCCTCGGCCCGCAGCACGGCCCGGGCCAGCTCCTCGGCCAGCTCGCGGCTGGTGACGCCCTCGAAGTGGACGACCCAGCGGTGCTGGTGCGGACGCGACGCGGCGACCACCAGGTGGCGGTCGCCGGCGATGAGCTCCGACCCCGGATCGAGGCGGGAGGTCTCGGTGGTGGTGAGGGTGACCACGACCTCCCCACGGAGGCCCTGGGCCTTGTCGATCCGGCCGACCTCGAGGAGGCTCACCGGATCAGTCGAGGAACTCGACCTCGACGTCGCCGCCGTCACGGGCGGCGGCGGCGCGCACGACGGTGCGGATCGACTGGGCGACCCGGCCGCGCTTGCCGATCACGCGACCCATGTCGCCGGCGCCGACGTGCACGTTCAGCACGGGGCGGCGACCACGGTCGTCGAGCTCGATGGAGACGGCGTCGGGGTCCTCGACCAGCTGGCGGACCACGTAGCCGAGCACGGAGATGGCGGTGGCGTAGTCGGGGCCGCTGGCCTCGTCGTCGCCGGTCTCGCCGTCGTCGGGCAGTTCGGTCTCGACGTCGCTCACGATGCGGCGCCGCTGACCTGCTGGCCAGGGACGGGCTCGCCGGTGAACTGCTCCCAGGCACCCGAGATCTTCAGCAGCTTCTCGACGGCCTCGGTGGGCTGGGCGCCCTGCTTGAGCCAGGCGACGGCCTTGTCGTTGTCGACGTGGATCGACGACGGGTCGGTGCGGGGGTTGTAGTGACCCACGATCTCGATGAACCGGCCGTCACGCGGCGAGCGCGCGTCGGCGGCCACGATGCGGTAGGTCGGCTGCTTGGTCTTGCCCATCCGCATCAGACGGAGCTTTACCACGGTGTTTCTCTCTTCTTCTTCGCAGATGTTCGGGCGAACACGGGGGCGCGCCCGGCACGGGAGCGACCGTCAATGGTGTCGCTCGCAGGGGCGTGCGAGCAAGTCAGGGTATCAGCGCTCGGGGAATCCCTCACCGAGGCCGAGGTCGGAGAGGTCCGGGAGGCCCTTGTTCCCGAGGTTCGGGAGGCCGCCCTTGCCGGTGAGGCCCTGCTCGAGGTTCGGGAGCTTCAGCGGTGCCTTGGGGCCCTTCGCCGACACCCGGCCGCCGCCGGTGGTGCGGCCTCCGGGGCCCTTCCCCTTGCCCTTGGCGGCCTTGCGGCGGGACTTGGCGATGCGCTTGGTGCCCATGCCGCCCATCCGCTTCATCATCTTCGACATCTCCTTGAACTGGGAGACGAGGGCCTGCACCTGGGCCGGCTCGGTGCCCGAGCCCCTGGCGATGCGGACGCGGCGCGACTGGTCGATCAGGTCGGGGTCGACGCGCTCGGCGGTGGTCATCGAGCGGATGATGGCCTCGACCCGGCCGATCTCCTTGTCGTCGATCTGCGCGTTGCGGACCTCCTTGGGCACGCCGGGCATCATCCCGAGCACCCCCGACAGCGGGCCCATCTTCTTGAGCTGCTGCATCTGGTCGAGGAAGTCGTCGAAGGTGAACTGCCCCTCC
Organism: Acidimicrobiales bacterium; assembly: GCA_965279255.1. Lineage (GTDB taxonomy): Bacteria > Actinomycetota > Acidimicrobiia > Acidimicrobiales > Acidimicrobilacustridaceae > CAMFLJ01. Next base: position 319,180 of record OZ257146.1, on the reverse strand, counting down.
ATCAGGCGGGCGGCGGCGGCCTCGGCCTGATCCTTCTCGAAGACCTCCTCGGCCTTCTCGATGAGGGTGAGCATGTCGCCCATGCCCAGGATCCGACCGGCGAGGCGGTCGGGGTGGAACAGGTCGAAGTCCTTGAGCTTCTCGCCGGTGGACGCGAACGCGATGGGCCGGCCCACGACCTCCTTCACCGAGAGGGCGGCACCGCCACGGGCGTCGCCGTCGAGCTTGGTGAGGATGACGCCGTCGAGCTCGACGGTCTGGTGGAACGCCTCGGCCGTGCTCACGGCGTCCTGGCCGGTCATGGCGTCGATGACGAGGAACGTGTAGTTCGGGTCGACGGTCTCGGAGATGCGCCGGACCTCGTCCATCAGCTCCGCGTCGATGGCCAGACGGCCGGCGGTGTCGACGATGACGACGTCGCGGCCGGTCTTGCGGGCCTCGACGATGCCGGCGGCGGCCACGGCCACGGGGTCGGTGGCCTCGGAGAAGACCGGGACCTCGATCTGGCGGCCGAGGGTGCGCAGCTGCTCGACGGCGGCCGGGCGCTGGAGGTCGGCGCCGACCAGGAGCGGATGGCGGCCCTGGCTCTTGAACCAGCGGGCGAGCTTGGCCGAGTTGGTGGTCTTGCCCGAGCCCTGGAGGCCGGCCATGAGCACCACGGTGGGCGGCTTGGAGCTGTAGGTGATGCGGATCGTCTCGCCGCCGAGGGTGGTGGTGAGCTCGTCGTTGACGATCTTCACCACCTGCTGGCCGGGGTTCAGCGCCCCGGAGAGCTCCTGGCCCAGGCAGCGCTCGCGGACGCGGGCGACGAAGTTCTTGACGACGGTGAAGTTGACGTCGGCCTCGAGCAGGGCGAGACGGATCTCGCGCAGCGCGTCGTCGATGTCGGCCTCGGTGAGCTTCCCCTTGCCCTTGAGGCGCCCGAGGACGCCCTCGAAGCGATCGGAGAGGGCCTCGAACATCAGCGGGCCCCGTCGGCGTCGTCGGCCACGTCGACGCCCAGCTCGCCGGCGGTGAAGCCCAGGGCCTGGTCGATCTCGGCCTCGATCTCGTCGGAGAGCTCCTGCTCGCCCTCGACGACGTCGTCGGCCTCGGCGGCCTCCTCGAAGACCTCGGTGATGGTGAGGGTGTCGGTGACGATCTCACCCTCGGGGGTCTCGACGACCTCGATGGTCTCCTCGACGAGGGTCGCCACCGGCACCGGGGCGGTGTCGTCGCGACCGAAGCTGCCGGGGTAGGACGCCTCGGCCAGCTCGGCACCGGCCGAGCCCAGGCGCCGCCCGACGTAGACGCCGAGGGCCACGCCCGCGACGAACAGCACGACGGCCTTGAGGCCGAGCGAGCGCACCGCCACGGCGCTGCCCTTGACCGGCAGGGTGCCGGCCTTGAACCCGGCACGGAAGGTCAGCCCGGCGGTGGCGAGGACCACCTTGACGGGCAGCACCACCAGACGGATCAGCAGCTTCACGGGGAAAGAGATGAGCTTCATGAGAAGAGAGCCTCCACGAACTCGTCGGGATCGAACGGGATGAGGTCGTCGGCGCCTTCACCGAGACCCACGAGCTTGACGGGGATGCCGAGCTGGTCGTGGATGGCGATGACGATGCCACCCTTGGCCGAGCCGTCGAGCTTGGTCAGCACGACGCCGGTGAGCTCGACCGCCTCGGTGAACTGCTTGGCCTGCACGAGGCCGTTCTGTCCGGTGGTGGCGTCGAGCACCAGCAGGACCTCGGTGACGTGGCCGGCGCCCTGGTCGGCGACGCGGCGCACCTTCCGGAGCTCCTCCATCAGGTTCACCTTGTTGTGCAGGCGCCCGGCGGTGTCGGCCAGCACGAGGTCGGCGTCGCGGGCGGCGGCGGCCTCGACGGCGTCGTAGATCACGGCACTCGGGTCGCCGCCCTCGTTGCCCCGGACCAGCTCGGCGCCGGCGCGTTCGGCCCACATGCCGAGCTGCTCGGCGGCGGCGGCGCGGAACGTGTCGCCGGCGGCCATGACGACCTTGACGCCGCCCCGGGCCTCGCGGGTGCCGAGCTTGCCGATGGTGGTGGTCTTGCCGACGCCGTTGACGCCGACGAACAGCCAGACCGAGGGGCCCGGCTCGATGGTGAACTCGAGCTCGCGCTCGTAGCCCGAGAGGCGCTGCTTGAGCTCGGCCTTGAGGGCCTCGAGGAGCTGCTCGCCGTCGGTCAGGCCGTCGGCCTTCACCCGGGTGCGCAGGTGGTCGAGCAGGTCCTGGGTGGCGGTGACGCCGACGTCGGCCCGGATGAGGGCCTCCTCGAGCTCGTCCCAGGTCTCGTCGTCGATCTTGCCGCGGCCCCCGATGGAGCCGAACGCGCCGGCGAGGGCGCTGCGGGCCTTGGTGAGGCGGTCGCGGAACCGGGGCCGGGCGACCTCTTCGACGGCGGCGGCCTCGGCGAGGGCGGCCTCGGCTTCGGCGACGACCGCGTCGGCATCGCGACGGTCGAGCTCCTCGACCACGACACCGGTGGTGGAGTCGTCGTCGGGGCCCTCACCGGGCTCGGCCTCGGCGGCCTCGCGCTCGGCGGCCTCCCGGCGGACCTCCTCGAGGACCTCGGGCGGCACCCGGGGCGCGTCGGGCGGCGGCTCGAGGAGCGCGGCGTTGCGGCGCCGAGAGGCGACGAGGGCGGCGCCGGTGCCGACGAGCACGACGAGCACCGCGAGGAGGACGATCACGACGACCATGAGCGAGCCAGCCTAGTGGTGCCTCTGCGCGACGCCGCCGGGCGGGCCCGACGAACCGCCCCTCCGCGCCGACGCCGCTGCCCCGGTGTCGCCCGGACGCGGACGAGGGAGGGGCCATCGGCTGGCGCCCCTCCCCCGTCGTCGGGCCGGGAACGGGAGTCCGGCCCGAGATCTCGCCCGGTGTCAGTTCACGGTGGTCGGCGTGCTGGCTGAGCTGCTCAACGTGCCGAGGGTGACCTCGATGTCGATGCGCTCGCCGTCGCGGACGACCGTGACGGTCACGGTCTCGCCGGGGCTGTGCGAGCTGATGAGGCCCCGCAGCTCGTCGAAGCCCCGGATCGTGGTGCCGTCGACGCTGACGATCAGGTCGCCGTCCTTGATCCCGGCCTTGGCGGCGGCGCCGCCCTCGGTGACGCTCTGGACGTAGGCGCCGGCGTCGCCGTTGGGGGTGGCGCTCGGCCCGCTGAGGCCGAGGCCGGCCTTGGCGACCGACTGGCCGTTGACGAGCTGGTCGGCGGCCTTCTTGGCGGTGGCGATCGGGATGGCGAAGCCGATGCCCGTGTTCTCACCCGTCTCGCTGAAGATGGCGGTGTTGATGCCGATGATGCGGCCGTCGCGGTTGGCGAGCGCCCCACCCGAGTTGCCCGGGTTGATGGAGGCGTCGGTCTGGATCATGTTGACCACGACGCCCTTCTCGTTGGGGACGGGCCGGTTCACGGCCGACACGATGCCGGAGGTGACCGTCTGGTCGAGGCCGTAGGGGCTGCCCACGGCGACCGCGATCTGACCGACGGCGGGCTTGCTGTCGAGGGCGAGGTTGGCGCTCGGGGTCTCGAGGCCGTCGACCCGGACCACGGCGATGTCGGTGCCGGTGTCGGTGCCGAGGACCGTGCCGTCGAGGGCGTTGCCGTCGGCGGTGCGGACGGTGACGGCGGTCTCGGAGCCGACCACGTGGGCGTTGGTCATGATCAGGCCGGACTCGTAGACCACGCCCGAGCCGAGGCCCTCGGTGGTCTCGATCTGCACGACCGACGGGCTCACCAGCTGGGCCACCGCGGCGACCGGCTCGGAGCCGGGGTCGATGGTGACGGTCGGGAGCGACACCTGGGAGGCGCCCTGCACCACGGTCGTGGTGTTGTCGTCGAGGGCCGAGCGCACCCCGAAGCCGATGCCGAACAGGCCGGCGACCACGATGATGCCGACGAGGACCTTGAGGGCCCGGTTGGGCCTGCGGGGCTCGGTCGCGGCGGGCGGCAGCGGCGGCGGTGTGGGGGCACCACCCCAGGGCGAGGCGTCGGTGGGCGGGAGGCCGCCACCCGGCGGCACCGGGGCCACGGGCGGGACCGGCGCACCCCAGGGGTCGGACGGGACCGGCGCCGGGGCCACGGGGGCCGGCGCGACCGGGGGAACCGGAGCGGTCGCCTCGACCGGTGCGGCCGCAGGCGGCGCGAACGGGGCCTGCACCGGGGGGATGGGGGGCGGGGGCGGAGGCACCTCGGCGGTGGGGACCGGCTGGAACGGGCTGGTGGCCTCGACGGTCGGCGCCTCGACCTGATCACCGTCGGTCGGCTCGACCGGCGGGCGCGTGGCGTCGGGCGGCGAGAACGGGCTCGTGGGCTCACCGGACTGCGGCGGGGTGGTGGGCGGCTCGTGGTCCCAGCTCATGGGCGGTCGTGCTCCTGGGTCGGTACTCGGAGGGCGAGGTGGGCACGCCGGTGCCCGGACCTCGGGGCGCACGGTACGGCGCCAGCGCGAAAGCGCGACGAAAGCAACAACGAGGACCCCTGGATCGGGATCCCCCGCCCTCGTGGACCTCAGGCCTGGTCGACCGGCTCGGGCTCGGCCGGCACCGGCGCGGGCAGGGCCGGGAGCCAGAGGGCGAAGGCCGCGCCGTGCCCGAGCTCGCTGGCCAGCTTCACCTCGCCGCCGTGGGCCTCGGCGATCTGACGCACGATCGTGAGCCCCAGGCCGCTGCGGCCCTGGGCCCTGCTCTCGGCGGGATCACCGCGCCAGAAGCGTTGGAACACCCGGTCGTGGTCGTCGGGGGCGATACCCGGGCCGTGGTCCTCGACCGCCATCCACACCCAGGGGCCCTCTCGACCGGCTCGCACCCGGATGGCGGTGCCCGACGGGGCGATGCGCACGGCGTTGGCCAGCAGGTTGGCCAACGCCTGCCGCAGCGCGAGGCGGTCGCCCAGCACCCACAGGCCCTCGGGGGCCTCGCGCTCCACGAACTGCCCGGCGGCCTCTGCGGGGGCGGCGAACTCGGCCGCCGCGTCGGCGATGAGGCGGCCCACGTCGACGGGCTCGCGCTCCATCGAGAGCGTGCCCTTGCGGGCGTAGACGAGGAGGTCGTCGACGAGGCGAGCCATGCGCTCGGTGGAGCGTTCGACCACCTCGGCCGTGTGGCGCAGCTCCTCGGCGGTGGCGCCGGGGTCGGAGAGCGTGACCTCGAGGTTGGTGCGGATCACCGCCAGCGGGTTGCGCAGCTCGTGGCTGGCCTCGTGGATGAACTGGCGTTGGCTCTCGAAGGCGTCGTCGACGCGGCCGAGCATGTCGTCGAAGGTGTCGGCCAGGCGCTTGAGCTCGTCGTCGGGGCCACCGAGGTCGATGCGCTGGGTGAGGTCGCTCGCCTGGATCTTGCGCACGGCGCCGGTGATCTGGCCGATGGGCCGCAGCATCCGACCGCTGACCAGCCACCCCACCGCCAGGCTGACGAAGAAGAGGGCGAGCAGAGCGGAGAAGGAGAAGACCCGCAGGGTCTCGAGGGCCCGGCTGTAGGCGTCGTTCTGGATGATCCGCGCCGTGTTGAACTCGACGACGATCTGGCCCTGGGGCAGCTCGTAGACGGTGCCCACCTGCTGGTTCTCCAACGTGTAGCGGAGGCCGAGATAGATGCCCGACACCACCAGCGCGGCCAGGCCGAACACGACGGTCGAGTAGACGACGGTCAACCGGAAGCGGATCGAGCCCATCCACGGCGGGAGGCGGTCGCCGAGGCGCTGGCCCCGCGAGTGGAGGCGGGTGTAGACCTCGGCCTTCGGCGCCGCGGACCCGGGGGTGATCACCGGGAGCTCGCCGGTGCGGGGCTCGCGCCCGTCATCCGGGGTCCACGACGCGGTCATGGCGCCAGCAACCGGTAGCCGCGACCGATGACGGTCTCGATCAGCGGCTCCTCGTCATCGATGGCGAGCTTGCGGCGCAACGTGCCGACCGTGACCCGCACGGTGTTGGTGAACGGGTCGGCGTGCTCGTCCCAGACGTGCTCGAGCAGCACCTCCTGCGACAGGACCTCGCCCGGCCGGGTCATGAAGTAGCGCAGGAGGGCGAACTCCTTGGCCGTGAGGTCGAGGCGGCGGTCGCCGCGGCGGGCCTCGTGGCGGGCGTCGTCGAGCACGACCTCGCCCACCGTGAACACCGACGACGCCGCGCTGCTGTCGCGGCGGAGCAACGAGCGCACCCGGGCCAGCAGCTCGGGGAAGGCGAACGGCTTCACGAGGTAGTCGTCGGCGCCGTCGTCGAGCCCGGCCACGCGGTCGTCGAGGCTGTCGCGCGCCGTGAGCATCAGCACCCGCGGCTGCGGGTCGAGGTCGGTGGCGCGGATCCGGCGGCACACCTCCCGGCCGTCAGTGCCCGGCATGGTGATGTCGAGGCACAGCAGGTCGTAGCCGTTCACGTAGGCCTTGGTGAGCGCCTCGTCGCCGTCATGCGCGACATCGACCGCGTAGCCCTCACGCCGCAGGCCCCGGGCCACGGCCTCGGCCAGTTCCACCTCGTCATCGACCACGAGCACTCGCACGGCGCGGAACGGTACCCGCCGACGAGAGGCCGCTGGCGCCGCCCCCTGTCCGGCGCCGACGAGGCCGACGGGCTTTATCGTGCTCTTCGGTTGCTCGTGGTCTTGTCACGCCCATGACCGCCACCGCCACGCCCCGACCCGTGCCGCCCCACGAGGAGAACCGCATGACCCTCCAGCCCGGCGCCGCCCCCGCCGACCGCACGGCCGAGGCCGCCCTGCTCGAGCAGGCGCTCTTCGAGGTCAAGAAGGTCATCGTCGGCCAGGACCGGGCCATCGAGCGCCTCTTCGTCGGCCTGCTCGCCCGGGGCCATGTGCTCCTCGAAGGCGTGCCCGGCCTGGCCAAGACCCTCGCCGTCGAGACCCTCGCCACGGTCATCGGCGGCAGCTTCAGCCGCCTGCAGTTCACCCCCGACCTGCTCCCCGCCGACCTCGTCGGCACCCGGATCTTCCGCAGCTCCACCGAGACCTTCGACATCGAGTGGGGCCCGGTGTTCGCCAACATCGTGCTGGCCGACGAGATCAACCGTGCGCCGGCAAAGGTCCAGTCGGCGCTGCTCGAGGTCATGGCCGAGCACCAGGTCTCCATCGCCGGCACCACCCGCAAGGTGCCCGAGCCCTTCCTCGTGCTGGCCACCCAGAACCCGATCGAGAGCGAGGGCGTCTACCCGCTTCCCGAGGCCCAGCGCGACCGCTTCCTCATGAAGGTCGTGGTCGGCTACCCGACCGCCGCCGAGGAGGCCCAGATCGTGGCCCGCATGGGCGGCAAGGCCCCTCGTGCGTCGCAGGTGCTGTCGCTCGAAGAGCTCGTCCGCCTCCAGGAGGCCGCCGACGCGGTGCACGTCGCCCCCGCCGTCGCCGACTACGCGGTCCGTCTGGTGCTCGCCACCCGCGAGCCCGCCGCCCACGGCCTGCCCGAGTTGGCCGAGCTGGTCATGTGGGGCGCCAGCCCCCGCGCCACCCTCGGCCTCGTCGCCGGTGGCCGGGCGCTCGCCCTCATGCGGGGTCGCAACTACGTCCTCCCCCAGGACGTCTTCGACGTCGCCCCCGATGTGCTGCGCCACCGGCTCGTGCCGTCCTACGAGGCGCTGGCCCAGGGGCTGTCGGTCGAGCAGTTGCTCGCCCGCCTGCTCTCCACCGTGCACGCCCCGGTCGTCGCCCCCTCGCAGGACCCGACCGCGGCCGCAGGCTGGTGAGCGCCCGCACGCCGGAGGCCCCGGCCATCAGCGGCACCCCCGCCGCCGAGGTGCTGCGCCGCCTCGAGCTGTCGGTCACCCGTCGCCTCGACGGCCTGCTCCAGGGTGACCACCGGGGGCTCACCCCCGGCCACGGCAGCGAGCCCGGCGAGATCCGGGCGTACCAGCCCGGCGACGACGTCCGCCGCATCGACTGGAACGTCACCGCCCGCCTCCAGGAGACCCACGTCCGCGACACCGTCGCCGACCGCGAGCTCGAGACCTGGATGCTCGTCGACGCATCGGCGAGCCTCGCCTTCGGCACCGCCGACTGCGAGAAGCGCGACCTCGCGCTCGCAGCTGTCGCCGCCACCGGGTTCCTCACCGCCCGAACCGGCAACCGCGTCGGTGCCATGACCGTCGGTCCCACCGGCGCCTCCGCTCCCATCCCCGCACGCGCCGGCCGGGTGCACCTCCAGGCCCTGCTGCGCCAGGTGCTCACCGCCCTGTCGAGCCCGGCCGATGGCCGCACCGACCTCACCACCGGCCTCCGCCGCATCGCCGGCACGGCCAAGCGGCGAGGCCTGATCGTCGTCATCTCCGACTTCCTCGACCCGGGCCCGTGGGCGCCGGCCCTGCGCACGCTCGCCCTGCGCCACGACGTGCTCTGCATCGAGGTCGTCGACCCCGTCGAGCTGGCCCTCCCCGACGTCGGAATGCTCGTGCTCCACGACACCGAGTCCGGCGCCGAGCTCGAGGTCGCCACCGGCGATCGCAAGCTCCGCGAGCGCTACGCCGCGGCCGCCGCCGAGCAACGGGCCGGCATCGCCTCCCAGATCCGGGGCAGCGGCGCCGACCACCTCCAGCTGCGCACCGACCGCGACTGGCTGCTCGACCTCGCCCGCTTCGTGGGCCGTCGCCGTGACCGGGTCGACGCGCTCTCGCGCTCCGCCGCCCACGGCAGCGGCCCGGTCGACGCCATCCCCGGCGCCACCATGCACGCGGGAGCGGCCCGATGAGCGGCCTGGCGTTCCTCTCCCCCTGGCGGCTCCTGCTGCTCTTCGTCGTGGTGGCGCTCGCCGTCGTCTACGTCATCTTCCAGCGCCGGCGCTCCAGCTACGCGGTGCGCTTCACCAACCTCGACCTGCTCGAGTCGGTCGCGCCCAAGCGGCCGGGCTGGCGACGCCACCTCACCGCCGCCGTGCAGCTGCTCGCCCTCGGCGTGCTGGTGCTCGCCTTCGCCCAGCCGACCCACGAGGTCAAGGTGCCGCGCGAGCGGGCCACCGTCGTCATGGCCATCGACGTCTCCCTGTCGATGGAGGCCACCGACGTGAAGCCCGACCGCATCTCCGCGGCGAAGGCGGCCGCCACCTCGTTCCTCGACGACGTGCCGGCCGAGGTCAACGTGGGCCTCGTCAGCTTCTCCGGTACCTCGTCGCTCGAGGTCGCCCCCACCACCGACCGCAAGGCCGTGGCCGACGCCATCGCCAACCTGCAGCTCGGTGAGGGAACCGCCATCGGCTCGGCCATCGACACGAGCCTCGACGCCCTCGGCACCGTGCCCCCGGCCCCCGACGGCTCGGTCGTGCCCGCCGCCATCGTCGTGATGTCCGACGGCACCACCACCATGGGCGTCGCCAACGACGAGGCCGCCGCCCGGGCCAAGGAGGAGGCCGTCCCGGTCTCCACCATCGCCTTCGGCACCGAGAACGGCACGGTCGTCATCGGCGACACCGGTGAGGTCGTGCGGGTCCCGGTCGACGCCAAGTCGCTGGCGGCCATCGCCAGCGAGACCGGCGGGAAGTCCTACGAGGCCGCGACCCAGGGCCAGCTGGCCGACGTCTACGCCTCGATCGGCTCCTCGATCGGGTACGACACGATCGACTCCGACATCACCGAGTGGTTCGTGGCCGGCGCCATGCTCGGCTTCCTCCTGTCGGCCGGGTTCGCCCTGGCCTGGTCGAACCGCATCCCGTAGACCGGCGGGAGGGGTGGGCTCCGGCCTCCCCTCCCCCGTCGGCCGGCCCGGGCCCTCAGCCGCCGAACGACGTCGTTAGCGTCGTGGGGGATGTCCTCCGACGACGGCCACCGTGAGTGGATCCTCCACGTCGACCTCGACCACTTCCTGTCCGCGGTCGAGGTACGGCGCCGTCCCGAGCTGAGGGGGCTGGCCGTCGTCGTCGGAGGTGACGGGGACCCGGGCCGGCCCCGTCAGGTCGTGGCCACCGCGTCGTACGAGGCCCGGGCCCTCGGCGTCCACTCCGGCATGCCGCTGGCCGTCGCCCGACGACGCGCACCCGACGCCGTCTTCCTCCCCTCAGACCGGGAGGCCTACGACGCGGCGTCGGCCGAGGTCATGGAGGTGCTGCGCTCGTTCGACGCACCGGTCGAGGTGCTCGGCTGGGACGAGGCGTTCATGGGCGTCCGGGTCGACGACCCCGAAGCCCTCGCCGCCACGATCCGGCAGCAGGTGCTGGAGCGCACCGAGCTCTCGTGCGCGGTCGGTATCGGCCAGACGAAGCTCCAGGCGAAGACAGCGACGGGCTTCGCCAAGCCGGGCGGCATCGCCCGGCTCACGAACGACACGTGGCTCCCCACGATGGGCGCCCGCCCGGTCACCGCGCTGAACGGCATCGGCGCGCGCACCGAGGCGCGGCTCGGCGAGCTCGGCATCCACACCGTCGCCGACCTGGCCGCGGCCGACCACCGCGAGCTCGCGGCCGCGTTCGGGCCGAGCATCGGTCCCAACCTGAAGCTCCAGGGCATGGGCGGCCACCCCGGGCCGGTGTCAGCCGAGCCCCGCGTGGCCAAGGGCCGCAGCCGGGAGGTGACCTACACCCGGGACCTCGTCGACGCCGACGCCATCGCCAGCGAGGTCGCAGGGCTGGCACGCGAGCTCACGCGCTCGGTGGTCGACGACGGGCGCCGCGTCACCCACGTGGCGGTGAAGGTGCGCACCTCCACGTTCGCCACGAGCACGAAGATCGCCAAGCTCGACGAGGTCACCACCGACCCCGACGTCGTGGCCGCGAAGGCGCAGGTGGTGCTCGACCGCTTCACCCTCGACCGTCCCGTCCGCCTGCTCGGCGTGCGGGTCCAGCTCGAGGATCCGCCGGGGGCCTGACTGCGGGCCCGGCAGGTTCACCCGTCGCTGATCCGTCGGTGCAGGTGCTCCCGGACCGACGGATCGGCGGCGAGCTCCACCGCCTTGGCGTAGGTCGCCGAGAGCTCCTGGCCGGACGCCCCGGATCGCAGGAGTGCCTCCATGCGCACGGCCCAGAAGGGCTGGTACCCGGCGACCGAGGCGTGGTCGAGGCCGTCGAGCGCAGCCAGCGCGGCATCGGGCCCCTCGGCTTCGAGGAGGGCTCCGGCACGGGCCACCGCGGCGCCGATGCTCGGTCGCATCGCCAGCAGGGTGCCGTACAGGCTCACGACGATCGGCCAGTCGGTGACCCCGGTCGACCGCCGCCGGTTGTGCACCGCCTGGATGGCGGCCTGCACCTGGTACGGACCGGGAGCGTGGAGCGCTGCCGCCGCCATGAGGTGGCGATCGCCGCGCCCGATGGCGTCGACCGACCACGTCGCCGGATCCTGCCTGCTCAACGGGACGAACGCCCCGTCAGCATCGCGCCGAGCGGTGCTGCGGGCCTCGGTGTGCCAGAGCAGGGCCCCGAGGCCGTGGGCCTCCGCATCCTCGGGCAGGAGCTCACACAGCAGCTCAGCCAGCCGGAGCGACTCCCCCACCAGACCCACCCCGCGCCGACGGTCGGCCTCGAGGTCGTCCCACCCCGTGCCGTAGGCGGCATACACCGCGTCGAACACGGCCGCCGCCCGCTCGGGCAGCTCGTCACGTTCGGGTACGCGGAACGGGACACCGGCGACCTTGATCTTCCGCTTCGCGCGCACGAGCTGCTGGCCGAGCGTGGCGGGCGCGACCAGGAACGCGGCGCCGATGCGGACGGCGTCGAGGCCCATCACCGACTGGAGCATCAGGGGTGAGTGCACCGAGGTGTCGATCGCCGGATGGGCGCAGGCGAAGAGCAGCTCGAGCCGCTTGTCCGGCACCACCGAGTGCTCGGCCGGCTCCGCCCGCTCATCGGCCAGCACCGCCAGGCTCACGAGAGCGCGCTTGGCGGTGTCACGCCGTCGGCCCGAGCCGATGATCGACCGGCGGGCGGTGGTGAGCATCCAGCTCTCCGGCCGGTCGGGCACGCCGCGCTCGGGCCAGGTCCGCAATGCCGCCTCGAAGGCGTCCGCCAGCGCGTCCTCGGCCGCGACGATGTCGGAGGTGGTCGACGCCAGGTAGGCGAGGAGGCGGCCGTACGACTCGCGCACGACCGCCTCCACCGCCTCGTCGACGTCGGGTGCCACCGGGCTCAGTCGGCGGACGGGCCGGGCATGACCGGCCGGACCTCGGAGCTGCCGTAGCGGGCCGACGGGCTCTTCGCCGCCCACTCGAGGGCCACGTCGAGGTCGGGCACGTCGATCACGAAGAAGCCGCCCAGGTTCTCCTTGGACTCGGCGAAGGGCCCGTCCTGCACGGTGCGCACGCCGTCACGCACCCGCACCGTGGACGAGGTGCTCGGGGGCTCGAGGCCGGCGCCGTAGGTCACGATGCCACTGGCGCCCATCTCTGCGAGGTAGGCCGACCACTCGGCCCAGTACTCCGGCGCCCGCTCGTCGGCCCGTGCCGCGAAGTGGTCGTCGTCCTCGGTGAAGATCAGCATGTACTCCATCGTCGTCTCCTGATGGTTCGTCGGCCCTCGGCCGGTGCGACGGGACCGTTTCCCGCCGCACACCCCACAGACGCGCCCGGTGGGGGCATTTCGACAGCCAGCGAAGAAAAGTCTCGCAGTCCGGACAGCGACCCTGTCGGGTCGGAGGGACGATGTCCCGAACGCCACCTCACCGGCCGGTGGTGGGCGGCGAGGAACTCAATGATTCATTGGGATTTCTGCTTGCCTGTGGTGCGCAGACTCGATAGAATCGAACACATGTTCACCACTGCCGACTCTGCGACCTGTGTGGTCCCCGAGCAGCGTGGTGGAGTGGCGTCTGCGCTCCTCGAACAGGTCTCCGCGATGGGAGACGGCGCTCTCGAGGAACGGGCTCGTGAGCTCGCCGGCGAGATCTCCGCCGCCGAGGCGAACCTGGCGGCGGTGCTGGCCGAGGTCGAACGGCGCGGTCTCCATTCCGACTGGGAGTGCCGCGACGTCGTGCGCTTCGCGGGCTGGCACCTGCAGTACGCGCCGGGTCGGGCCCGTGCGCTCGTCGAGGTCGGTCGGGCGATGGAGACGTTGCCGGTGGTGGCCGAAGCGGTCGCCGACGGGACGTTGAGCTTCGACAAAGCCAAGAGCATCGTGCGCGTCGCCGCACCGGAGACCGAACGGGCCCTGGTCGACCTGGCATTGCATGCGACCACCGCGCAGACCCAGCGGATCTGCGGCAAGTGGGGCAAGGTCGCCGAACGCGACAACACCGACCCGAACGCGGAGACCCCGAGCCGGCGGCTACCCGAACTTCTGGTCGTGACCGACGACGACGGTGTCGAGTTGCGGATCCGGTTCGATCACGTCCACGGCCAGCTGGTGTTGGCCTCGATCGACGCCGAAGCCAAAGCCATCCGCCAGGAACGGAAGACCGCCGCTGCTTCGGACCCGGCGAAGGCCAATGACCCAGACGGGCGGCCGGCGTGCGACGAGGACCGCACCGTCGACAAGCTCACCGTCGCCGAATGGCGAGCCCTCGGCCTGCTCCGCCTCGCCGAACGGTCCGCGGCCGAGCAGCCGGAGGGGTTGCAGGCGTCGGGGTTCGACACCACCGTCGTCGTCCACGTCGGCATCGACACCCTCTACGGCCCCGACCTCCCCGACCCCGCCTCGAGGTCGCCCCGTCCCGAGCGGGACGAGATGGCCGAGCTCGAACCCGCCGGGGTGAAGCTCCGGCGTGACATCGCCCGCTGGCTCGCCTGCGACGCCGGCCTGTTGACGGTGATCGAGGACCGAGACGGCAACCCCCTCCACGTCGGGAGACGCAAGAGCTCGGTCCCGCCGGCGATCCGCAAAGCGGTCATGTCCCGCTACCGGACGTGTGCCTGGCCCGGCTGCACCGCCACCGCGGTCCAGATGCACCACACCCACCACCGCGCCGACGGCGGCCACGACGACGCCGAGAGCATCGTCCCCGAATGCCTCGAGCACCACCAGCTCATCCACACCGGCGGCATCTGGATCACCATCGACACCAACGGCACCGTCCACCACTGGCGAGCCGACGGCACCGAGCTCCTCGCCAACCCCACCCCCGACCACGGCACGGTCAATGCCCTCGACGCACCGGCCAAGCTGACCGACCGTCGCCTCGCCCTCGGCGCCGACCCCACCGAAACCGCCCGCCAACCCCGCTGGCACGGCGACCCCTTCCACCTCGGCGACTGCATCGAAGCCATCCAGACCCGCCGCGACCACGCCCTCACCAGAACCAACCCCACCCGCAACAGCCCCTCCCCCAACCTCAACTGACGCACGAGGTGGCGGCCCCGTACCGGCACATTCCGGACACCCCGTCGCCGGCGCCGCGTCCGGCGGTTCTGGCATGCGTTTTGCACCTGTGGGGGTGCAAAACGCATGCCAGAACGAGGGTCTCGGGGTATCTCAGAACGCCGGGTCAGTGTGACACCGTCCGGCTCATCGAGGGCACCTCTGAGGGCGCTGCTCGTCGGTCAGCTCCGGGCTACGGACAACTGGCCTTGGTCGAACTCGATCAAGAGCGCTCGGCCGCACGAGCAGTTCCCGGGCGGGCTCAGGTCAGCGCGGATCGACCCCTCAGCGATCACCCCTCCTGCCGCATCACGCAGCCGAACGCTGTAGTCGCGAGTCCCGCTCTCGTAGGTGAAGTCCCCTTCGCCCGAGCCTCCCCCCACGATCTCCGACGTGGTTGGAGTGCCCACCACTCGTTTGGTGACGCATCCACCGTCAGCGCAGACCTCGACGGCGGCTACGGCCGGGTTGTCATTGGTGAGCGCGGCGAGCGTCCCAGAACAGTCGACGCGACACGAGCCGCAGCTTGCACCCGTCGACAGGAGTGCCATGAAGCCGACCGCGGCCCCAATGACGCCTGCCCGCCAGACTTGCCGCCGCACGCCGCCAAGGTAGCCCTCCCCAGGCCACGGCCTTGCGGCTCGAAGCGCCGGGACTCGGGTCAAAGCGGCCTAACGCAGCCGCGTCGTGTCGGTCGAGGCGGTCACCGTCGGGATCGACGCCACCGCTGTGTCCCAGTCAGCCCGAGACACCCGACGGACCTGGGTCACGAACTCGCGAAGCTCCGCTTCAGACAGCGGTCCTCCACCGAAGGTGACGATGAGGCCGCCCTCAGACCATTCGGCCGCCGCACCCGCCGCCTCCCCAGGGCCGCTGCGGATCGTCGCTTCCACACCATCGATCGTGATGGATCCGGTTGTGGGAAGGGCGCGAACGATCGACCCGTAGGTGCTGCCCTCGGCGTACGCCTGAAACTGCAGAGTCTGGGGACCGTTCGAGTACTCGAGTGCCCACCGTTCGCCGGATGAGTCCGCCCGCGACCCATCCGCAACCCCGCCATCGACGAGCAGGAAGCCAGGAGCCTCGAGCACCCACCACGGCTCCGCGCCCTCACCTGTAGCCGAGGTGCCGGATGAGCCCGCGCCACCGCAAGAACACATCACCAAGGCCATCAGCACCGCCCCGACCCATGACCGCCGCGTTCCCACTCCCCGAGCGTCGCACGCCAGTGGCGCAGTCCGATGACCTGCCAATGAACGGGAAGTGGACATCCCGAACCGTCCCCAGTCACCGGGAGCGCGACGCCCGTCGACCGGTAGCGTGGCGACGTGGCTACGGCACTGGAGTGGCTCTTCCTCGCGATCGGAGCCCTCGCGGTGATCGGCTTCATCTGGGCGTCTGTTCGCAGCTCACGGAGCTACGAGGACTCGATGTCGCCACCAGATGACCTGAAGCGTGCAGACGGATCGTGGGACCGCACCGGTGGAGCTCCGCCTGGCGGCTCGATCTGGCCTGACAACCGCTGACCCACATCCCCGAAACCGCCGGGACCGGGGACGGCGCAGGCCGGCCAACAGGTGGAGGTCATCGAGGGAACGCGGCCCCGGTCGGACTGTCACATGCTGGGCAGTCCCAAGGTCGCGAACAGCTGACCCATCCCGGTGAACTGGGCGATGCAGAGGCCGAGCTCGATGAACTGCGACTCCGAGAGCTCCTCGAGGGTCTCGTCGACGAGGGCCTTGTCGACCTTCGTGTGGTCGAGCCGGTACTGCTCGGTGAAGCGCAGGGCGGCCACCTCCGAGGGAGTGAACCGGGGGTCGTCGAACCGGCCGCCCAGGACCGCGTCGACGTCGTCGTCATCGACCACCGGCACGCCGTCGGCGTCGCGGAAGCGACCGC
The DNA here is from genome assembly GCA_965279255.1 of Acidimicrobiales bacterium. Taxonomy (GTDB): domain Bacteria; phylum Actinomycetota; class Acidimicrobiia; order Acidimicrobiales; family Acidimicrobilacustridaceae; genus CAMFLJ01. Next base: position 303,068 of record OZ257146.1, on the reverse strand, counting down.
CGAGGCAGAACATGCAGCCGTTGCGGGCGGCGATGCGCAGCCGGCACAGCTCCTTGGTGCGCAGCGGGAGGTTCGACGAGTCCTGCACGACCGGCTGGTAGAACGCGAACCACCGGTCGATCAGCCCGGGGGCATGCTCGAACTGCCCGTAGAACGTGCCCATGCCGCTCGCCTCGATGCGGGCGGCGGTCGCCGGGTCGAAGTCGGTCACGGGGGTGAGCAGCGGCTGCGGGATCTCGCAGTCGGTCACCGAGCGCAGGTCAGCAGCCATCGCCGGATGGTAGGTCCGCCCTTCCGCCCCCGCTCGTGGGCTGGAGGGTCGGGACCGCCACACGGACGCCGAGTACCGTCGACCCCCGCATGGCTCGCTATGACGACATCGGTGACGGGTACTCGGCCACTCGCCGGGAAGACCCCCGGCTCCGAGACCTGATCCACTCGGCGTTGGAGGACAGTGCATCGGTGCTCAACGTGGGGGCGGGCACCGGCTCCTACGAGCCTCGTGACCGCCTCGTGATCGCGGTCGAGCCGAGCGTGGTCATGCTTGGCCAACGCGGCGCCGCTGCCGCTCCGTCGATCAGGGCGTCGGCCTCGCCCCTCCCCCTCCGCGATGACTGCGTCGATGCCGCGATGGCGATCCTGACGGTCCACCACTGGGACGATCAGCTCGAGTCCGGGCTGCGGGAGCTTCGCCGCGTGACCCGCGGGCCTGTCCTGATCGTCACCATCGACGTCGCCGTGTGCGCGCAGATGTGGCTGCTCCGGGACTACCTGCCCGAGGCTGCCGAGCTGGACCGGGCGACCTTCCCTGACCTCACGCTGGTGAAGAAGTTGCTGGGCGGCCGCGTCGAGATCGAGCCGGTCCCGATCTCGCGAGACACGCCCGACTGGACGCTCGCGTCGTTCTGGGCGCACCCCGAACGGGTCCTCGACCCGGCCGCCCGCAACGGGACGTCGGGGTTCTCCCGCCAGCCTCCAGCGGTCGTGGACCGGGTCATCTCGGCAGTTCGGTTGGACCTGGAGAGCGGCGAATGGGACCGACGGCACGGTCATCTCCGCGAGATCGATGCGCTGGATGTCGGGCTGAGGCTGATCGTCGCGCACCCGGCAATGAGCGACTCGGCCGCCGCGTGAGCGCGGCGATCGCGGGGCTGCTCACCGGCCTGTCGCTCATCGTGGCCATCGGGGCCCAGAACGCCTACGTGCTGCGCCTCGGGCTCACCCGCCACCACGTCGGCGTGGCCGTCACCATCTGCGCGGCGTCCGACGTCGCCCTCATCGTGCTCGGCATCGGCGGGCTGGGGCGGGTCGTGCGGTCTCACCCCGACGTGCTCGAGGTCCTCAAGTGGGTCGGGGTCGTCTACCTCGTCGGCTACGCCATCCACTCGTTCTGGCGGGCGACGCGGCCCGAGGTTCTGCTGCCGTCGGAGACCGAGCCGCCGTCACTCAAGCTGGTCGTCACCACGATGCTGGCGTTCACGTTCCTGAACCCGCACGTGTACCTCGACACCGTGCTCCTGCTCGGCACGCTCGGAAACCAGTACGGCGACGACCGCTGGCTGTTCGCCGCCGGCGCCGCGACCGGGTCGGTGCTGTGGTTCACCAGCCTCGGCTTCGGCGCGAGGGCGGCGGCGCGCCTGATGTCGCGTCCCGCCACCTGGCGGGCGCTCGACGCGGTGATCGGCGTGGTGATGCTGCTCGTCGCCTTCAGCGTGGCGACCACCACCATCACGACGACCTGACGCGCGGCGGGCGGCGGGGGCTCAGTTCAGCGGCCGCCAGTGCGGGTCGCGGCCGGCGAGCCCGAGCAACCGCTCGAACGGTGTCGACCCGTCGACGACCGGCACCTCAGGACCGAAGAGGGTGCCGTCGCGAGGGACGTCGAAGGCCCCCACGAACGCGGTCGCCGCCTCGACCTCCTCGGCCGAGGGGACGAACGGACGACCGGTGGCCACCGCGATGTCCCAGCCGTGGACGACGAGCTCGTCGACGGCGACCAGGCCGACCATCGCGGCTGGCATCTCGATGCCCCCGGCGAAGGTGACGCCCTCCCACGCGGCGGGCTCGCGCCACGCCCCGGCCAGGACGAGCAGCTCCCGGGAGACGCGGTCGCGCCAGTCGGGCCCGAGGTTGGCGGCGCTCGGCGTGGGTGCCGGCCCGTCACGGCCCTCGGTCTCCTTGCGGGCCGAGGCGAGGAAGGACACGGCGAACATGGAGACGTGGTCGACCAGGTCACCCACGGTCGCGTCAGGGCACGGCGTCGGTCGTGCGAGGTCGTCGTCGGAGATCACGGCGAGGAGCGTGCTCAGCCGAAGGGCCGCAGGTTCGAGGTCGATCATGGAGGTGTCGACCGTCAACGGGCCGCGAACTCATCGCCCGGGCCGAGGAGACCTCGGCTAGGAGGCGTTGACCTTCTCGGACACGACCTTCGACGAGCCACCGGGCTGCATGGTGACGCCGTAGAGGCTGTCGGCGGCCTCCATCGTGCGCTTCTGATGGCTCACGATGACCAGCTGGGCCTCGTCGCGGAACTCGGCCACGAGGCCGAGGAAGCGGTGGAGGTTGACGTCGTCGAGAGCGGCCTCGACCTCGTCCATCACGTAGAAGGGCGAGGGCCGGGAGCGGAACACGGCGAACAGGTAGGCCAGAGCGGTGAGCGACCTTTCGCCACCGGAGAGCAGCGAGAGCTTGCGCACGTTCTTGCCCGAGGGCTTGGCCTCGACCTCGATGCCGGTGATGAGCAGGTTCTCGGGGTCGGTGAGCTTCAGCCGGCCCTGGCCGCCCGGGAAGAGGGTGGCGAAGAGCGACTCGAAGTTGGCGGCCACGTCGGCGAAGGCCGAGGCGAAGACGCTGACGATCTCGGTGTCGATGGCCCGGATCACCTTGGCCAGCTCGCGGCGGCTCTCCTTCACGTCGTCGAGCTGCTGCTGGAGGAACTCGTGGCGTTCCTGGAGCGCCTCGTACTCCTCGAGGGCGAGCGGGTTGATCGGCCCCATGATCCGCAGCTCGCGCTCGAGCTCGCGGATGCGGGCGGCGGGGTTGCTGCCGTCAGGGAGCTCGGGGCGCTCGGCGGCCACGGCGACGTCGGGCTCGACGTCGAGGTCGCGACGGATGGCCTCGACCGCGGCCTCGATGCGCATCTCGATCTCGGCCTGCTCGATCTCGGCCCGCTGGAGGCGCTCGCGCTGCTCGGTGAGCGACTTCTCCTCGTCGGCGCGCCGGTGGCGGAGCTCGTCGAGCTTGGCGGCGACGTTGCGGGCGGCCTCCGACTGGCGACGGCGGCGCTCGCGGAAGTCGTTGAGCTGCTCCTCGATGACCGTGCTGCGGTCGATGACCAGGGCACCGAGGCGCTCGAGTGCGGTCTGGGCCTGGTCGAGCTCCTGGCGGCGGGCGGCGGCGGCTTCGCGCTCGGCGGCGGCACCCTCGAGGCGGCTCTCGACCTCGGCCAGGCGGCTGGTGAGGAACTGGCGGCGTTCGGTGACCGCCGCGGTGCGGACCTCGAGGTCGCTGCGGCGGGAGCCGACGTCGGCTGCCTGCTCCTCGAGCCGGGCGCGGGCGTCGGCCATGCGGCGGGCCGACGCGGCGAGCTCGGTGTCGGCGGCCTCGAGCGAGGGCAGCTGGGCCTCGAGCTCGGCGATGCGCTCATCTTCGCGGGCGACCCGCTCGGTGAGCTCACCGAGGTGGGTCTGGAGGGTCTCGGCCTCGGTGGCGGCATCGCGGCGGTCGGTCTCTACCCGCTGGAGGCGGTCGCCGGCGGCCGTGAGCTGGTTGTCGTTGTCGTCGAGCTGCTTGGAGAGCTCGCCTTCGGCGGCGCGCGCCTCGACCAGCTCGGCCCGGGCGGACTGGAGGCGGGCCCCGGCCTGCTCGGCGGTCTCGGCGGCGGCGTCGGCCTTGCGCTCGGCCTCCTCGAGGGCGGCGCCGGTGGCGCCCGAGCCCGAGGCGCCCACGCGCCAGCCGCTGAGGCCGAAGCGGTCGCCGTCGGCGGTGACCACGATGGCCTCGGGATGGGCGAGGGCCACGTCGACGGCCTCGACCCAGCCGCCGTCGACCACGACGGCGGCACCGATGAGCCCGTCGAGCAGCTGCTCGACCTCGGGCCGGCGGGCCCGGACGTGGCGGCGCAGGGGCTCGCCCTGGGCGGGCGGCGTGCGCTGGAGGCGGGAAGCCCCGAGGGCGATGACCGCTCCGCTGAGGGCCTCGCCGTGGAGGGCGTCGAGGGCACGACGGCCGGTGTCGACGCCGTCGACGACGACGGCTGCGAGGGCCTCGCCGGCAGCGGCCTCGAAGGCGGCTTCCCAGCCGGCGTCGATCTCGACGAGGTCGAGCACGGTGCCGAGCACGCCGTCGATGCCGGCCAGGCGCTCGGTGCCGGCGCGGGAGCGGGCCTCGTCGAGGGCGAGGGCGAGGGCCTCGACCCGGGCCTGCCAGGCGTGCTGCTCGCTCTCGCTGCGACGGTGGTCGTCCTCGGCGGCGGCGACCGCAGCCTCGGCCGTGGCCCGGCGCTGCTCGGCGGCGTCGATGGCCTCGACCAGGGGCATCTCGGCGGCCTCGGCGGCCACGAGCTCGCCGCGGAGGCGGTCGGCCTCGAGGGCGAGGCGCTCGAGCTTCTCGGCCAGGGCGTCGGCCCGGCTGCGCACGCGGTCGCGCTCACCGCGACCTCGCTCGGCGGCGGCGCGCAGGGCGGCCAGCTCACCCCGGACCTCGGCCGCCGCACCCGTGGGCGCGGGCACACCGGTGGCCCACTCGGTCTCGAAGTCGAGGCGCTCGGCGGCCAGCGCCATCTCGGCCTCGGCCAGCTCCTCGGCCGCAGGGTCGAAGCGGGAGGCCTCGGCCTCCACGTCGACGAGCTCGCCGGCGAGGCGGGCGGCCTCGGCCTCGAGCGACGCCACGACGCCCTGGTCGACCGACTGGCCGCGAGCCCGCTCGACGCCACGCCGGCGCTCGGTGAGCACGGCGGTGAGGCCGCGGGCCTGCTGGAAGAGCGACTCGTAGATGGCGAGGCCGTCGCCGAGGTCGTCGCCGCCCATGGCGGTGAGCTCGGCCTCGGTGGCCATGACCTGGGTGTCGAGCTCGGCGAGCGCGCGACGGAGGCGGGCCTCCTCGGCGGTCAGCTCAGCGCGACCGCGGGCGCCCTGCTCGAGCCGGGTGCGCAGCGCGTGGAGCTCGCGCCCGGAGGTGAACACCCGCAGCGCGTGCAGCTCGGCCACGACACCGGCGTGGCGACGGGCGGCGTCGGCCTGGCGCTCGAGCGGGCGCAGCTGGCGGCGGACCTCGCGGAGCAGGTCCTGGAGCCGGGTGAGGTTGCCCTCGGTGGCGGCCAGGCGGCGCTCGGACTTCTCCTTGCGGCGGCGGTACTTGAGGACGCCGGCGGCCTCCTCGATCACGGCCCGGCGATCCTCGGGGCGGGCGTTGAGCACCGCGTCGATCTGGCCCTGGCTGATGATCACGTGCTGCTGCCGGCCGACACCGGAGTCGGAGAGGAGGTCCTGGATGTCGAGCAGCCGGCACGGCACGCCGTTGATGGCGTACTCGCTGTCGCCGGAGCGGAACAGCGTGCGGGTGATCGTGACCTCGGAGAACTCGATCGGGAGGATGCCCGACCCGTTGTCGATGGTGAGGCTGACCTCGGCCCGCCCGAGCGCGGTGCGCTTGGAGGTGCCGGCGAAGATCACGTCGTCCATCTTCTGGGAGCGCACGGCCGATGGCGCCTGGGCGCCGAGCACCCACCCGATGGCGTCGACGACGTTGGACTTGCCCGAGCCGTTGGGGCCCACGACGACGGTGACGCCGGGCTCGAGCTCGAGGGTGGTGGTGTCGGCGAAGGACTTGAAGCCCTTCATCTGCAGGCGCTTGAGGTACATCAGACCTGGCAGACCTCGCAGTAGAAGGTGGAGCGCTGCTGGAACTTGGTCTTCACGATGTCGTGACGGCGGCAGCGGCGGCACGGCTGCTTCTCGCGGTCGTACACCTGGTGGTGCTGCTGGTACTCGCCGGGCTTGCCGTTGAGGTCGACGTACTGCTCGTCGGCCAGCGTCGAGCCGCCGTACTTGATGGCCTCGTGGAGGATCTCGACGAGCGAGCGGTACAGCCGGCGGATCTCCTGGGTGGTCAGCGAGTCGGTGTCGCGGTCGTAGCGGAGGCCCGAGTCGAAGAGGATCTCGTCGGCGTAGATGTTCCCGATGCCGGCGATCATCGACTGGTCGGTGAGGAACGCCTTGAGCTTCATGCGCTTGGAGCGCAGGAGGTGCCCGAAGTCGACCCACGACATGGGGGTCTCGACCGGATCGACGCCGAGGGTGGAGAGCTCCTCGATGTCGGAGGTGATCTCGTCGGGGGTGGCGAGGAACATCTCGCCGAAGGTGCGGGGGTCGACGAAGCGGAGCTGGCCGCCCTGGGTGAAGGAGATGGTGACGTGGTTGTGCTTGTCGACCGGGTCCTTCGGGGCGGCCCGCAGGAGCTGGCCCGACATGCGCAGGTGGATGATCCACACGTCGCCGGTGTCGAGCGGGAGCAGGAGGTACTTGCCCTTGCGCTGGGCGCCGGAGATCTTGGCCCCTTCGAGCTTGGCCTTGAACTCCGCCGGCGTCTGGCGCCGGATCGAGCGCTTGCCCGTGACCTCGACCGTCTTGATCTTCTTGCCGACGACCTCGCGCTCCAGCTCTCGCCGGATGGTCTCGACCTCGGGAAGCTCAGGCATTGTCCTGCTCGCTCTCGTTGATGGCGTTCGTGGATGCGGGCGCCGCGGCGGGCACGCCCTCGGCCGTGGTGGCCAGGTGCGCCAGAGCGGCGCCGGCGGCGGCCTGCTCGGCGAGCTTCTTGGATCGGCCCTCGCCCCGGCCGACGACACCGTCGCCGACCCGGACCGTGGCGAAGAAGCGCTTCTCGTGATCGGGGCCGTCGTCAACGACCTCGTAGCTCGGGGCGGACTCGAAGCGGCGGGCGACGAGCTCCTGGAGCTGGGTCTTGTGATCGGCGCCGCCGGGGCCGCCGGGGCCGGTGACCTCGGTGGCGATGCGGCCAGAGAGCAGCTCGAGCACGAGGCCGCGGGCGGCGTCGAGGCCGCCGTCGACGTAGACGGCGCCGATGATCGCCTCCAGGGCGTCGGACAGGATCGAGGCCTTCTCCCGACCGCCGCTGGCGGCCTCGCCCTTCCCGAGCCGGAGGGCATCGCCGACACCGAGCTCGGCGGCCGCGGCGGCGAGGGTGGGCTCGCTGACGACGGCGGCACGGAGCTTGGCGAGCGAGCCCTCGGGCATCTCGGGGTGGGCCGTGAAGATGTGGTCGGTGACGATCAGCCCGAGCACGGCGTCGCCGAGGAACTCGAGGCGCTCGTTGGACGCCTCACCGGCGTTCTCGGCGCACCACGATCGGTGCGTCAGGGCGAGCACCATCGGACCGGGCTCGGAGAACCGGTGGCCCAGTCGGTCGACCAGCGCGGTGAGCGGGTCGGGCTGCAGGGCCTCAGCCCAGCTTGGCGACGACGTAGTCGACGGCGTCGCGGACGGTCTTCAGGTCCTCGAGGTCCTCGTCCTCGATGCGGAAGCCGACCGTGCGCTCGCCGATGTCCTCCTCGAGGGCCTCGACCAGCTCGATGAGGGCGAGGGAGTCGGCGTCGAGGTCGTCGGCGAAGGAGTCACCCTCGTTGATGGAGGAGGGCTCGATCTCGAGGATGTCGGACAGACGGTCTCGGATCAGATCGAGCACCGCCTGGCGGTCCATTGGGGGCTGCTCGACGTGGGTCTCTGCGGGCACTGAGGTGCACTCCTGGGTCGCTCTTAGAGTCGGCCGGATGGTAGCGGCAGACGACATTGCCCGCTTGTGAATGCCACGAAACCCCAGGTAGATCGCCGAAAATCGCCTGCCAAAGGCGCGGACGTTCCCTGGTCGGAGGCCGGCGGACGCCGCTCGGAGGGGCTCAGGCGGCCGGCGGGCGCACGGCCCGGCTGAGGTGCCCGACCACGTCGCTGGTGACCATGTCGCGGGCCACCCGGATGGCGTTGACCATCGCCACCGCGGACGACGAGCCGTGGCTGATGATGCAGACGCCGTCGACCCCGAGGAGCATGGCGCCCCCGGTGTTCTCCGGGTCGAGCGAGGCGTAGAGGTCGAGCAGCGACGGCATCAGCGGGGCGGAGGCCTCGGCGGCCTCGGGCGTGCCGGTCAGCGTCTCGATCAGGGCGCCGCCGATGGCGCGCAGCGCACCCTCGAGCGACTTGAGGGCCACGTTGCCGGTGAAGCCGTCGGTGACCACGACGTCGGCCTCGTCGGTCATGAGGTCGCGGCCCTCGACGTTGCCGATGAAGCGGGCACCGGTGGGACCGACCCACGAGCCCTCGGCGAGCAGCTTGTGGGTCTCCTTCACCAGCGGGCTGCCCTTGGTGGGCTCCTCGCCGATGGAGAGAAGGGCGACCTTCGGGTGCTCGATGCCGTAACGGGCGGTGGAGAACACGGCACCCATCTGGGCGAACTGCACGAGCCACTCGGCGTTGCACTCGGCGTTGGCGCCGGCGTCGAGCAGGACGGTGGGCGTCGGCTTGCCGGGCACCGGGATCGGGGTGGCGATCGCCGGCCGGGCCACGCCCTTGATGCGCCCCATGCGCAGCAGCGCACTGGCCATCGTGGCGCCGGTGTTGCCCGCGCTGACCATCGCCGAGGCCCTGCCGTCGCGCACCGCCTCGGCGGCGCGCACGAGCGAGGAGTCCTTCATGGTGCGGACGCTGTTCGCAGGGTCGGCATCCATGGCGATCACCTCGGAGGCCTCGATCACCTCGAGGCCGTGGGTGTCGCCCAGCTCGTCTGGACGCCCGACGAGCACCACGGGCACGCCGAGCTCGTCGGCGGCCTGCACGCACCCCGCGACGATCTCACCGGGTGCCTTGTCGCCGCCCATGGCGTCGACGGCGATGGGGAGGATGCTCACGGGCGAGGTGTGGCGCTCAGTCGACGTCGATGGCCTGGCGGCCGTGGTACCAACCGCAGTTGCCGCACACCACGTGGGGGCGCTTCACGGCACCGCAACGGGGGCAGGTGCTGCGAGCCGTGGTGGTGATCGTCCAGGCCGAGGCCCGGCGGCTGCGGCTCTTGGACTTGCTGGTCTTCTTCTTGGGGACGGCCATCGTCGTTCCTCGGTGTGGTGGGGAGCCGTTCTGGGTGAGAACGGGCCCCGGCGGCGCGAACGAGCCCGCGGGCGCGATGGTCCCGGGGCACGAGCGGGAGAGTCTACCCGTCGTCGCCGGGAGAATCGAAGCGCAGCGCGTCGAGCCCCGCCCACCGGGGGTCGGCGGGGGGCTCGGAGGCCTTGCGATTGCCGTCGTCGACGGGGTCGTCGCCCTCGACCATGGCCGGGAAGACGTCGGGTGCGGGGCCCATGCAGTCGTCGCTGCAGAGGGGGGCGAGCGGCAGGGTGAGCAGCACCGCGTCTCGCACCATCGGCTCGAGGTCGACGGTGTCGTCGGCCAACGGGTACGTCTCGCCCTCGACCGGACGGGGCTCGAACACCTCGCGGATCTCGGCCACGGTCTCGGAGCGCACGTCGCGCAGGCACCGCCGACACTCGCCCTCCCACGGCACCGTGAGGGTGCCGGTGGCGACGAGGCCGTTGCTCAGCGCCTCGAGCTGGAGGTCGATGCCGATCTCGGCGTCGTCGGGCACGCGGGCCGACGAGATGGCGAGGCCGGGCACCAGCACCTCGCGCTGGAAGTGGCGGCGGGTGCCGGGCTGGCGCCGGATGTCGGTGACGCCGACAACGAGGGGTCGCCCGCCCATGGGGGCGCTACGCCAGGTCCTGGTCGAAGAAGGTCGCGGCGGCGTCGCGGAGGGTCTCGCTCTGGGTCGCCGGGGGCGGGGGCAGATCGGAGAAGCGGTCGTCGACGACCTGGAGGCGTCCCTGGCGGGAGCGGCCCTCGGACTGCGGGTCGTCGTAGACGTCCTCGTCGTCCTCGTAGTCGTACTCGGGATCGGCGTCGAAGGCGGCCTGGGCGCGGGCGTCGCCGTAGGTGTCGGAGTCGCTGTAGGCCGACGCGTCGGCGACAGCGCCGCCGCCGCTCGGGTGGCCCGAGGTCATGGCGTCGACCTCGTGGTCGTCGGTGAGCGAGCCCTCGGCGGCCGCCGCGGCGGCGGCCTCGGCGAGCAGGTTGGTGCCCTGGAGCTTCGAGCGGCCGGCGGCCACGAGCTTCTGGGTGCGCTCGAGCACGATCTCGAAGCTGGCGAGCTTCTGGTCGCAGAAGTCCTCGACCTCGTGGCGCAGGCGGCGGGCGTCGGCCTGGGCGGCGTCGACGATCTCGTAGGCCCGCTGCTCGGCGGCCTTCACGACCTCGGTGCGCTGGACCATCCGCTCGGCGCGGGCCCGGGCCTGGTCGAGCATCTCGTCGGCCTCGTGGCGGGTGCGGGCGAGGAACTCCTCGCGCTCCTTCAGCAGCCAGCGGGCGGCCCGCAGCTCCTCGGGGAGCTGGGCGAGGGCCTCGTCGATGAGCTCGAGGACCTCCTCCTTGGCGATCATCGACGACGCCGACAGCGGCACCGGGCGGGCGGCCTCGATGACGTCGCGGAGCTGCAGCAGCACGTCCTCGGTCTCGGCCGGGTGGTACTGCGCGCCGACCGGCGGAGGGGTCAGGTCGATGTCGAGATCGGGATCGTCGAAGTCGCTCATGACGGGTACTTCTCCTGGAGGCGCTTGGCGACGGACGGCGGCACCATCGGGGTGACGTCGCCGCCGAAGCGGGTGATCTCACGCAGCAACTTCGAGGCGAGGAAGGAGTTGCCTGAGGCGGACGGGATGAAGAGGGTGTCGACCCCGGAGATCTTGTGGTTCATCTGGGCCATCTGCAGCTCGCTCTCGAAGTCCGAGACGGCGCGGAGGCCCTTGACGATGAAGTCGGCCTGCAGCTCGCGGGCGAGGTCGACCACCAGCGAGGCGAACATCGTCACGGTGACGTTGTCGAGATGGGCGACGGACTCGTCGAGCATCTCCTTGCGCTCGTCGAGCGAGAAGAGGGGCTGGCCCTTCTGCGGGTTGCGCATGGCGGCCACGACGACGTGGTCGAACAGGCGCGCCGCCGTCTCGATGATCTCGAGATGGCCGTTGTGGATCGGGTCGAACGATCCCGGGTACAGCACTCGCGTCACGACGGCTCCGACAACGGGCTCGGGGGCATGAGGACGCTGACGAGCGTACCCCCGTACCTCTTCGTCCTGAGCGCATGCCACCCCGCGGGAAGGGGCACCTCCCGATCCGACTCCGCCACGACGACCGCGGCGGGAGCGACGACCCCGACCAGCTCCAGCAGGCCCGCCCACGCCTCGTCGTCGGTGGCGTACGGAGGGTCGAGGAGCACGAGGTCGTAGGGCTGGGCCCCGGCCTCGGCCAGGCGACGGAGGTGGGTGAGGGCGTCGATGGTGACCACGTCGGCACGGTCGCCCAGCCCGGTGTCGGCCAGGTTCCGCTCGACCGCTCGGCGGGCGGCCCGGTCGGTGTCGACGAAGGTGGCGTGGGCGGCACCACGCGAGAGCGCCTCGATGCCGAGGGCGCCCGACCCGGCGTAGAGGTCGACCACGCGCGCCCCGTCGACCGCGTCGAGGCTGACCAGCGAGTTGAACATCGCCTCACGGACCCGGTCGAGGGTGGGCCGGGTGTCGCGCCCCTCGGGCGCCACCAGCCGCCGTCCCCTCGCCTCACCGGCCACGACCCTCACGACGGCGACCGTAGCCTGGGGCCATGGACGCCCCGCTCGGCATGACCTGCATCGACTGCGGCGGCACGCTGCACCCCCTCTCCTACCCGCCCGAGGACGGCTGGGAGGTGGGCGACGTCGTGGCCTACCGCTGCCCGGACTGCAACGAGCGCTTCGACATCGTGCTCGGCGACCCCGACGACCTCGACGACAACGACGCCTTCTGACCCGTGGCTCGTCTGAGCACGCTCCGGCGTGCCCGATCGAGCCAGCGGCCCCGTGCGCCCGACACCCGTGGCTCGTCTGAGCACGTTCCAGCGTGCCCGATCGAGCCAGTGGGGCGGTTCAGCCCTTGAGGAGGAACTCGGCTTCGTTCTCGCCCAGGAGGAGGTCGACCTCCTCGGCGAGCAGCCAGTGCTGCTCCAGCGTCGGGTCGGCGTCGAGGATCTCCATGGCGACCTCGCGAGCCGTGACGACCCACTCGCGGTCACGGCGCAGCGACGCCAGCTTCAGGTCGTTCTGGCCCTTCTGGCGCTCGCCCATGATCGTGCCCTCGCCCCGCAGGTCGAGGTCGACCTCGGCCAGCTCGAACCCGTCGGTCGAGCGCACCAGCGCCTCGAGGCGGGCCTCACCGTCGGGGGTGGTGGCCTCGCCGACGAGCCAGCACATGCTCTTCGCCGCGCCTCGCCCGACCCGGCCCCGCAGCTGGTGGAGCTGGGCGATGCCGAAGCGGGAGGCGTCGAGGATGACCATCACGGTCGCGTTGGGCACGTCGACGCCGACCTCGATCACGGTCGTGGCCACCAGCACGTCGAGGTCGCCCCGACGGAACGCACCCATGACCTCGTCCTTGTCGGCGGCGGCCACCCGCCCGTGGAGCAGCCCGACCCGCAGGCCCGAGAGCTCGCCGGCGGTGAGCTCCTCGAAGGTCTCCTGCGCCGAGCGGACCTCGAGCTTCTCGCTCTCGTCGATGAGCGGGCACACCACGTAGGCCTGGCGGCCGGCGGCGACCTCGTCGCGCACCTGCTGCCACACCTCCATCTCGTCGATGTCGCCCTGCGCCCACCTGGTGACGATCGGGGTGCGCCCCGGGGGCAGCTCGTCGAGCACGGACACGTCGAGGTCGCCGTAGACGGTCATCGCCGCGGTGCGCGGGATCGGGGTGGCCGTCATGACGAGCACGTCGGGCACGGCCTCGCCCGAGCCCTTGTCGCGCAGCGCGGCTCTCTGCTCGACGCCGAACCGGTGCTGCTCGTCGATGACCACCACGCCGAGGGACTTGAACTCGATGCCCTCGGAGATCAGCGCGTGGGTGCCGATCACGAGGTCGACCGAGCCCTCGGCGAGGTCGGCCAGCAGCCGTCGTCGCTCGCCGGCCGGCGTGCGGTTGGTGAGCAGCACGATCCGCAGCGGCCGGTCGAGCCCGGCGCCGCCGAAGAGGTTGCCCTCGTCGCCGTCGGGCACGGTGAAGCCGTCGAGCAGGGCCCGGATGCCGAGGTGGTGCTGCTCGGCGAGCACCTCGGTGGGCGCCATCAGCGCACCCTGATGGCCGCCCTGAACGGCGACGAGCAGCGCGCTCACCGCCACCACCGTCTTGCCGGCGCCGACGTCGCCCTGGAGCAGCCGGTGCATCGGATGGCCCTTGGCCAGGTCGTCGACGATCTCCGCGATCACCCGCTTCTGGGCGCCGGTGAGGTCGTACGGGAGCTTCCGGTGGAAGTCCTCGACGAGGTGGCCGCCGCTGCCGTCGCCGACGTCGTGGGCGATGCCGACCGCGGTGCGCTCGAGCTCGCGCTTGCGGCGGACGAGCTCCAGCTGCACCCGGAGCAGCTCGTCGAACGCCAGCCGGCGCCGGGCGGCCGCCGCCTCGCGCATCGACTCGGGCCCGTGGATCCCGTGGAAGGCCACCGTGCGGTCGACGAGGTCGAGCCGGTCGCGGACGGCCTCGTCGAGCGGCTCCGCGAACTCGCCGGCTCGCACCAGCACCTCGTCGAGGAACCGGGCGATGTCCCAGCTCATGACACCCGCCTTCTCCGACTGCGGGTAGACGGGCACGATGCGGCCGGTGCGGTCGCCGATGAGGTCGACCACGGGGTTGGTCATCTTGCGCCGCCCCTGGAACAGCTCGAGGCGACCGAAGAGGATGACGTCGGTGCCCTCCTTCAGCTGCCGCTCGCGGAACGGCTGGTTGAAGAAGGTGACCTGGAGGTGGGCGGTGCCGTCGGTGACGTCGGCGGTGACGAGCGACCGGCCGTTGCGGGTGCGGCGGGAGGCCGTGCGCACGACCTTCACGAGCACCGTCGCCTCCTCCCCCACCTCGAGGTCGGACAGGCGGGCCTGGTTGGTGCGGTCGAGGTAGCGGCGCGGGTAGTAGGTGAGCAGGTCGAGCACCGACCGCACGCCGAGCTTGCCGAGCGCGCCGGCCTTGGCCTCACCGACCCCCTTGAGCTGGGTGACGGGCAGTTGGGCGAGCTGCGAGAGGCGCCGGGCCATGCCGGCTACTCGATGCCGAAGAGGTACGGGTACAGCGGCTGGCCGCCGTGGTGGATCTCGACCTCGCAGTCGCCCCGGTTGTCGTGCAGCCACACCTCGAGGTGCCGGGTGATCGCCTGCGAGGCGCCCTCGCCCTCGATGATGGTGACGATCTCGTGCTCGGGGCCGACCAGCTGGTCGAGCAGCGTGGTCGCCGCGCCCGAGAGGTCGTCGTCGACGGCGATGATCCCCTCGCGGGCGATGCCCAGCCAGTCGCCCTCGCGGATCGGGCCGCGGTCGGTGGAGGAGTCGCGGACCGCCCGGGTGATCTCACCGGCCACCACGTGGGAGGCGGCCGCCGCCATGCCCTCGGCGTTGCTCTCGGCCTCGGCGCCAGGGTCGTACGCGAGCAGCGAGGCGAAGCCCTCGGCCACGCCACGGGTGGGCACCACCCGGACCGTCTTGGAGGTCATGGCGTCGACCTGCTCGGCCACCGGGATGATGTTCTTGTTGTTCGGCAGGATCACGACCTGCGGCGCCGGCGCCGACTCGACCGCCTCGAGCAGCTGGGCCGTGGAGGGGTTCATGGTCTGGCCGCCGGTGACGACGACCTGCACGCCGAGCGACTGGAAGATGCGGCGCACGCCCTCACCCACCGACACGGCCACGACCGCGCACGGCACGGGCTCGTGGACGATGGAGGGCTCGGGGGCCATGGGCTCGGCCTCGCGGACCCAGCGCTCCTCCTCGAGCTCGGCGAACTCGTCGAGCAGGTCGGTGACGCGGATGCCACGCGGCTTGCCCACGTCGATGCCGGCCTCGACCGCGGGGCCGATGTCGTCGGTGTGGATGTGGCAGTTCCAGAGGCCGTCGCCGCCCACGACGACGATGGAGTCGCCGAGGGTGGCCCACATGTCCTTGAAGCCGGGGATGGACTCGTCGGGCGCCTCGAGGAAGTACATGACCTCGTAGCGCAGCGAGGCCAGCCCGCCGTCGTGGCCACCCTCGCCGTGGGCCGCCTCGAACGCCTGGAGGAACTCGGCCGACGCGCCCTCGACGTCGTCGTCGGGCTCGGGCACGGCCCTTCCGTCGACCCGGTTGAGGGCGACGTCGAGCAGGAGCAGCAGGCCGGTGCCCCCAGCGTCGACCACCCCGGCCTCCTTCAGGACCGGCAGCATCTCGGGGGTCTCGGCGAGGGCCTCCCCACCACCGGCACGGGCGGCCTCGAGCACACCGAGGAGGTCGGCACCGCTGTCGGCGGCGGCCCGGCCGCTCTCGGCCGCGACCCGGGCGACGGTGAGGATGGTGCCCTCCACGGGACGGCCCACGGCGCCGTAGGCGGCGGCCGACGCGGCATCGAGCGCGTCGGCGACGGAGGCGGAGTCGATCGTGCCGGCCTCCTTGAACACCGCCGACAGCCCGCGCAGGATCTGGCAGAGGATCACGCCCGAGTTGCCCCGCGCCCCCATGAGCGAGCCGTGGGCCACCGCGGTGCAGGTCGCGTCCATGTCGGGGGCCGCGTCGGCGAGCTCCTCGACCACGGACTTGAGCGTCAGCGCCATGTTCGTGCCGGTGTCGCCGTCGGGGACGGGATACACGTTCAGGCGGTTGATCGTCTCGCGGTGGGCGGCCAGGGCGTCGGCGTACCCTGCGATCACGGCACGGAGGTCGTCGGCGGTCAGGCACTCGATGGTGGGCATCGGCCGAGAGACTACCGATGCGCCCCGGGCCCGCCCGAGTTGGACCCCGGAGCGGTGGTTGCTAGCATCTCGTGTTCGTTGTTCCCGTCTTTCTTCGGAGTGTGTGGTCATGGCAGCTGTTTGCGAGGTGTGCGGCAAGCACCCGTCGTTCGGTATGGCCGTGAGCCACTCCCACCGACGCACCAAGCGTCGTTGGAACCCGAACATCCAACGGGTGCGCGCCGTCGTCAACGGTTCCACCAAGCGCGTCGACGTCTGCACCTCCTGCCTGAAGGCCGGCAAGGTCGTCAAGGCGGTCCGCTGAGCGTGGGCGCCAGCTCGCTGCAGGGCGTGGTCAAGTCCTACGACCCGATCTCCGGCGACGGCACCGTCCTCACCGACACCACCCTGACCGAGTACGAGCTGTCGCGCGACGCGCTGCAGGGCTCGGTCTTCCGCATGCTCCGCCAGGGTCAGCGCGTCGTGTTCGACGTCGACGACCAGGAGCTCGTCGTCCGGGTCCGCATCGGGTCCGAGGTCGACATGGGCACGCCCGGCTTCCCGCAGGAGCACGAGGGCAACGTCCAGCACCCCCAGGGCGGCACCGAGGGCTGACCTCGCCCTTTCGCCGGTCGGCACCGTAGAACGGGCCGAGCGGCGGCCCCATCGGTGACCACCGGCTGGCTTCCCGCGTTGACCGACCACGTAGGATGGTCCCATTCACCCGACGTTCACCGGCATGCCCGGTGGGTAGGTGGATCCCCCCAACCTTCATGCGCGACGCGCGCGAACACGACAACGATGTCGGAGGTCCCATGGCCGGTCAGACCAGCAACCAGAAGCTCCTCGCCTGGGTGGAGCAGTGGCGGGAGATCCTCCAGCCAGACGACGTGTACTGGTGCGACGGTTCGGCCGAGGAGTTCGAGCGCCTCTGTCAGGAGCTCGTCGACGGTGGCACCTTCACCACGCTGAACGAGGCCAAGCGCCCGAACAGCTACCTCGCCCTCTCCGACCCGGGCGACGTCGCCCGCGTCGAGGACCGCACCTACATCTGCTCCGAGGCCGAGATCGACGCCGGGCCCACCAACAACTGGCGCCCGCCGGCCGAGATGAAGGCCGAGCTCACCGAGCTCTACACCGGCGCCATGAAGGGCCGCACCATGTACGTGGTGCCGTTCTCGATGGGCCCGCTCGGCTCCCCCATCGCCCACATCGGCGTGCAGCTCTCCGACTCCGCCTACGTGGCGGTCAACATGCGCATCATGACCCGCATGGGCCAGGGCGCCCTCGACGTGCTCGGCGACGGCCAGTGGGTCCCGTGCGTGCACTCGGTGGGCATGCCCCTCGCCGAGGGCCAGGCCGACGTGCCGTGGCCGTGCGACGCCGAGAACAAGTACATCGTCCACTTCCCCGAGACCCGCGAGATCTGGTCCTACGGCTCCGGCTACGGCGGCAACGCCCTGCTCGGCAAGAAGTGCTTCGCCCTGCGCATCGCCTCCACCATGGCCCGCGACGACGGCTGGATGGCCGAGCACATGCTCATCCTCGGCCTCACCTCGCCCGAGGGCGTGAAGAAGTACGTGGCCGCCGCCTTCCCGTCGGCCTGTGGCAAGACCAACATGGCCATGCTCATCCCCAGCCTCCCGGGCTGGAAGGTCGAGACCATCGGCGACGACATCTCCTGGATGAAGTTCGGCGACGACGGCCGCCTCTACGCCATCAACCCCGAGGCCGGCTTCTTCGGCGTGGCCCCCGGCACCTCCGAGGCCTCCAACAAGAACGCCCTCGCCTCGGTGCGCGGCAACTCCATCTTCACCAACTGCGCCCTCACCGACGACGGCGACATCTGGTGGGAGGACCTCAGCGACCCGCCGGCCCACCTCATCGACTGGAAGGGCCAGGACTGGACCCCCGAGTCCTCCACCCCCGCCGCCCATCCGAACGCCCGCTTCACCGCCCCGGCCGACCAGTGCCCGTCGATCGCCCCCGAGTGGGAGGACCCCGCCGGCGTGCCGATCTCGGCGATCCTCTTCGGCGGCCGCCGCGCCACCAACGTGCCGCTCGTGACCGAGTCGTTCGACTGGCAGCACGGCGTGTTCCTCGGCTCGATCATGTCGTCCGAGAAGACCGCCGCCGCCGCCGGCACCGTGGGCGAGCTGCGCTTCGACCCCTTCGCCATGCTGCCCTTCTGTGGCTACAACATGGGCGACTACTTCAAGCACTGGCTCGAGATCGGCCAGGCCACCGACGCCTCGAACCTGCCCAAGCTGTTCTGGGTGAACTGGTTCCGCAAGAGCGACGACGGCAAGTTCCTGTGGCCCGGCTTCGGCGACAACTCCCGCGTGCTCAAGTGGGTCGTCGAGCGCCTCGAGGGCACCGCCGACGCCGTCGACACCGCCATCGGCCGGGTTCCCACCGCCGATGCCATCGACACCTCCGGCCTCGAGATCGACCCGGCCACCATGGCCACCCTGCTGTCGGTCGACAACGAGGCCTGGCGCGCCGAGATCCCCCAGATCGAGGCCCACTTCGACGGCATCGGCGAGCGCCTGCCCGCCGAGCTGCGCGACGAGCTCCACGAGCTCGAGAAGCGCCTCGCCGACTGAGCCCGTCGCTCACGACGCACCACCGCGACACCGAACAGCACGAGGGCGGGGCCACATGGCCCCGCCCTCGTCGCGTGTGCGCACAGCTGTCGGGGCCGCCGGGCCCCGGGGCTCGGCTCAGGTCTGGCCGACGAGCATGGCCCGGATGCCCAGCCCCATGATGAAGAGGCTGCCGAGGCCGTACAGCAGGTAGCGGTGCTTCTCCATCTGCTGGCGGTAGCTGTAGATGATGCCCACCGCGATGATGGCCACGAAGCCGTAGAACATGTGGAACTTCGGGGCCTGGATGCCCTGGCCGGCGACCATGCCGACGCCCATGGCGACCTGCACGAAGATCGTCAGCTCCGCGGCGATGACGAACCACCACATGGCCCGCGTGCGCAGCGGCGTGAGCCAGTTGGCGGCGAGGACCCAGAGGCCCGCCAGCCCGTTGGAGATGATGACGAACCAGGCGAACGACTGGTGGAACTCGAGGAGCACGGCCTACGACTTCGGCCCGGCCGACACGACCGGCTCGTAGGCCCAGACCTCGCTGCCGACACCGACCGGGCGCTCGCCGCCCTCGGCCCCGCCGGGATGCCCACCGGGATGGCCTCCCGGATGCCCACCGGGGTGACCCCCGGGATGGCCGCCAGCGGCCGGCGCGCCCTCGGTGCCACGGTGGCCGTCGGCGAAGGCCGGCGAGGCGACCCAGCCCTCGAAGGCGGCCTCGTCGCGCCAGCGCGTGATCACGAGCCACTGGGTGCGGCCGTCGGTGGGCTTGAGCAGCTCGAAGCCCTCGAAGCCGTCGGCCCCGTCGACGGCGCCGGCCCGCGCCGCGAAGCGGTGGGCGAGCTCGTCGCCGGCCTCGGCCGGCACGGTGATGGCGTTGATGCGGATGATCGACATGGGGGTGAATGGTTGTCCCCTCCACCCCGTCGCGCCAGTCGGACCTGCTCGTACACTCCAGGCACCATGTTGAAGGCGAACGACCCGTGCTGGTGCGGCAGCGGCAAGAAGTTCAAGCGGTGCCACCGCGACGACGCGGAACGCCTCCAGCCGGGCGCGATCAGCCCCATGCGCTCCGTGCCCCCGGAGATCCCCCGCCCCGACTACGCCGAGACCGGTGACCCGGTCCGCCGCCGCCAGCCGTGGGTCCAGCCCCCCGACGTGATCGAGCGCATGCGGGTCGCCGGCCGGGCCGCGGCCGAGGTGCTCGAGCTCGGTGCCGCGGCAGTGGCCCCTGGTGTCACCACCGACGAGATCGACGCGGTCGTGCACCAGGCGTACATCGACCGGGGCGGCTACCCGAGCACGCTGAACTACCGCCACTACCCGAAGTCGCTGTGCACCTCGGTGAACGAGGTGATCTGCCACGGCATCCCCGACGACCGGGCCCTGCGCGACGGCGACATCGTGAACCTCGACGTCACCATCTACCTCGACGGCGTGCACGGCGACACCAACGCCACCTACTTCGTCGGCCAGGTCGACGACGCCTCGAAGCGCCTCGTCGACGTCACCCGCGAGTGCCTCGACCGAGGCATCGCCGCCGTGGTGCCGGGGCGTCCGTTCTCCGACATCGGGCGGGCCATCGAGGAGCACGCCACGGCCAACCGCTACCAGGTGGTCCGCGCCTTCGTCGGTCACGGCATCGGTGAGCAGTTCCACACCGACCTGCAGATCCCGCACTACTACGAGCCCCGCTTCACCGCGGTCATGGAGCCGGGGATGATCTTCACCATCGAGCCCATGATCTCGATGGGCACGGGCCTGCACCGCATCTGGGACGACGACTGGACCGCCGTCACAGCCGACGGCAGCCGCACCGCGCAGTTCGAGCACACCGTCCTCGTCACCGACGACGGCGTCGAGGTCCTCACCCTCACCGGCGGGCACTGAGCCGGTGCGCCACGCCCGGTTCACCCTGGCCCAGGTCCACGTCGACGACATCGAGCTCCCCCTCATGCAGGCCGACCTCGTCGTGGTGCGGCGCGAGGAGACCGAGGCCCTCGACTGGGAGCTCGTCGCCACCACCGTCGCCACCTCGACCCTCGCCCAGGCCCCGTGCCGCCTCGCCATGGCGGTCCTCGGCGACGGCCGGGTGCTCCGGGGCGACGCCCTCGTCGTGCGCTCCGACGCCCAGCGCCACGTGTTCCGCGGGGCCGGCGAGCTCGACGGCCTCACCACCGCTGACGGACTGGAGCCCTGATGACCGCCCCGGCGACCCCCGCACCCGCTCCCGCTCCCACCGGTGAGGTCGTGATCCGCACCGAGGGCCTGACCAAGGTCTACCCCGGCGGCGTCAAGGCGGTCGACGGCCTCGACCTCGAGGTCTACCAGGGCGAGATCTTCGGGCTCCTCGGGCCCAACGGTGCCGGCAAGAGCACCACCGCCGGCATGCTCACCACCCGTGTGCTCCCCACCGGCGGGCGCGCCCTGGTCGGCGGGGTCGACGTCGTCGCCCACCCGGCGGCGGCGAAGCAGCTCATCGGCGTCGTGCCCCAGAGCAACACCCTCGACCGGGCCCTCACCGTCTGGGAGAACCTCTACTTCCACGGGCGCTTCTTCGGCATGTCGGCCAAGGTCGCCCGCCGCGAGAGCGACCGCCTCCTCGAGCAGTTCCGCCTCGAGGAGCGGGCCAAGGCGCCGGTGCTCGCCCTGTCCGGCGGCATGGCCCAACGCCTGATGGTCGCCCGGGCGGTGATGCACCGCCCGTCGATCCTCTTCCTCGACGAGCCCACCGCCGGCCTCGACCCCCAGAGCCGCATCGCCCTCTGGGAGATCCTCGAGGAGCTCCACGACGACGGCCAGACCATCCTCCTCACCACGCACTACATGGAGGAGGCCGACCAGCTCTGCCACCGCCTGGCCATCATCGACCACGGTCGGGTGCTGGCCCTCGACACGCCGGAGGCGCTCAAGGCCTCCATCGGCGCCGACACCTTCGTCACCGTCACCACCGCTCCGGTCGAGCCGACCGTGCGCCAGGCGCTCGCCGACCGCCTCACCACCGCGCTCACCGGGGTCACCAACATGGAGGTCACCGACGACGGCCTCCGCTTCGGAGTCAGGGGCGCCCGAGGCGTGCTGCCGACCGTGCTGGCCGCGGCCGAGGAGTCCGGCGCCACCGTCGTCGACCTCCGAGCCGAGGAGCCCACCCTCGAGACCGTCTTCATCGAGCTCACCGGGAAGGACCTCCGCGAGTGACCACCACCGAACCCTCCCTGCCGAGCCCGTCGACCACCTCGCCCGGTCTGGCGCCGCTCGAGCTCCCGACCCGCAGCACCCGGGCCGCCAGCACCGCCGCCTTCGGCGCGCTGCTCCTGCGCGACCTCGTCGTGCTGCGCAAGAACCTGCGCGAGTTCATCCCCCGCACCATCCTCCAGCCGCTGCTGCTGGTGTTCGTGTTCACCTACGTGTTCCCGAAGATCGGCCAGGGCGTGGGCGGCGCCACCGGCGCGTCGGACTTCTCCACGCTGCTGGTGGCGGGCGTCATCGGCCTCGCCGTGCTGTTCCAGGGCATCCAGGCCGTCGCCCTGCCGATGGTCACCGAGTTCGGCGTCACCCGCGAGATCGAGGACCGCGTGCTGGCCCCGCTGCCGGTGTCGCTCGTGGCCATCGAGAAGATCGTGTCCGGGGCGATCCAGGGCCTGTTCGCCGCCCTCATCGTCTTCCCGATCGCCGCCATCGTGCCCGCCACCCCGGTTGACCTGAAGATCCACTGGGTGATCCTGCTGACCTTCACCCCGCTGGCCTGCATCATGTGCTCGGCGCTGGGGCTCATGTTCGGCACCGTCTTCAACCCGCGCACGGTGCCGATGCTCTTCGGCGTGGTCGTGCTGCCGATCACGTTCCTCGGTTGCATCTACTACACGTGGGCATCGCTGGCCCCGATCCGCTGGCTGCAGGTCTCGATCCTCGTGAACCCGCTCGTCTACGTGAGCGAGGGCTTCCGTGCCGCCCTCACCGACGTGCCCACGATGTCGTTGTGGGCCGTCTACCCGGTCGTCATCGGGTTCACCCTGCTGTTCGGCGCCATCGGGATCCGCTTCTTCCGCCGTCGGGTCATCGCCTGAGCGTGGCCGCCGCGTCGTCGGTGAACCAGGCGTGAAGGTTTCCTGACAGTCCACCCGGCGCGTCGCGCCCACTCCTACCGTCGCCCTCGACGCCCACCACGGGGTGGGCGAGGACACGAGGAGTGCTGATGATCAAGCGGGCGCCACTCGGCAGCGACGAGGTGAAGGTCACCTTCGCCGTCCCCTCCACCGTCGGCAAGGTGTCGGTGATCGGTGACTTCAACGGCTGGTCACCGTTGGCCACGCCGATGAAGCCACGGTCCAACGGCACCCGGTCGGCGGCGATCGTGCTGCCGGCCGGCCACACCTTCCGGTTCCGCTACCTCGCCGAGGGCGGCCGGTTCTTCGACGACGACGGCTGCGACGCCCGTGAGCCCAACGGCTACGGCGAGACCCACAGCCTCCTGGTGACCTAGCTCGGCATCAACGCCACGGCGAAGGGCTCGCCCGGGCCCCGCTCGCCGTGGAGGGCGATGAACCACTCGGTGCCGAAGGCGCTGGCGAAGGCCTCCGGGGGCATGGCGAGGAAGAACGAGTCGGGGGCGATCTGGCTGGCGTGGGCCACCATCGCCTCCTTCTTGCGGTCGACCATGGAGGACACGTCGACGGCGTGGGTGATCAGGGCCTCCGGCGAGCCGAAGTCGTCGTTGTCGGCCCGCTCCCGGCTCTCGCGCAGGGTCTCGGAGGCGCCCTCGGCGGCCTCCTCGAGGTCGGCCACGAACTCGGCGGCCTCGTCCATGGTGCGCCGGATGGCGTCGCGGTTCATCGTCGACTGGTAGACGGCGTCGAGGCCCACCAGCTCGGCGGCCCGGCGGCCGACGCGGTGGACCTGAATGTGGTCCGGGTGGCCGTAGCCGCCGTGGTCGTCGTAGATCGTGAGCACGTCGGCGTCGACCGACCGCAGGATGGCGGCCAGGCGCTCGGCGGCCTCGTCGAGGTCGGCCTGCCAGAAGCAGGCCGGGTTCTCGTTGGTGGGCTCGCCCATCATCCCGGAGTCCTCGTAGCCGAGGAACTCGACCCGCTCGACGCCGAGGATCTCGGCGGCCCGGTGGGTCTCGACGACCCGCCGCTCCCACAGCGGCTCACCCTCGGCGAGCACGCCGGGGACGGGCTCGCCCTGCTCGCCCCGGGTGCCGACCACGAGCACGACACGGTGGCCGGCCTCGGCCGCCAGCGCCATCGTGCCGCCGGTGGCGATGGACTCGTCGTCGGGGTGGGCGTGGAAGCAGACGAGTGTGGCCATGGCGGGCGAGCCTATCGGCGCTCGTTCGAACCCCGACCGGGCGGCGAGGGGCTCAGGCGATGGCCCCGGCGGCACGCAGCGCGGCGGCGCGGTCGGCGTCGACGACGCCCCACTCGGCGAGGACCTCATCGGTGTGCTGGCCGGCGTGGGCCGGCGGGCGCTGGATCTCGGCGGAGGTGCGCGAGAACCGGGGAGCGGGTGCGGGCTGCACGATGCCGTCACGCTCGAGGAAGGCTCCACGGGCGACGTTGTGCGGGTGCGACGGCGCCTCGCCGAGGGAGAGGATCGGCGCCACGCACGCGTCGGTGCCGTCGAAGATGGCGGCCCATTCGTCGCGGGTCTTCGTGGCGATGACGCCGGCGAGGCGCTCCTTCAGGTGGGGCCACTGGGCCTTGTCGTTCTGCTGCAGGAACTCGGCGTCGCCGGCCAGGCCGGTCTTCTCGAGGAGCACCGCGTAGAACTGCGGCTCGATGGCGCCGACTGACAGGAACTTGCCGTCGGCGCACTCGTAGACCTCGTAGTAGTGGGCGCCGGTGTCGAGGATGTTGACCCCCCGCTCGTCCTTCCAGCCGCCCATGGCCATCATCCCGTGCATGAACGTGGTGAGCACGGCCGTGCCGTCGACCATGGCCGCGTCGACGACCTGGCCCTTGCCCGACGTTCGGGCCTCGACCACGCCGCAGACGATGCCGAAGGCGAGGAGCATGCCACCACCACCGAAGTCGCCGACGAGGTTCAGCGGCGGCTGGGGCCGCTCGTCGGGCCGACCGATGGCACCGAGGGCGCCGGCGATGGCGATGTAGTTCATGTCGTGGCCGGCCATCTGGGCCATCGGCCCGTCCTGGCCCCACCCGGTCATGCGGCCGTACACGAGGCGCGGGTTGCGCTCGAGGCAGGCGTCGGGGCCGATGCCGAGCCGCTCGGTGACACCGGGGCGGAAGCCCTCGATCAGGGCGTCGGCCTTCTCGACGAGCGCCAGCACGGTCTCGACGCCCTCGGGGTTCTTGAGGTCGACGCCGAGTGAGCGCCGGCCCCGGTTCATGATGTCCTTCGGCGGGTTGGCGGGGTCGCCGCCCCACACGTTGCCGGCGCGGTCGACGCGCACCACGTCGGCCCCCATGTCGGCGAGCATCATGGCGGCGAAGGGCCCCGGGCCGATGCCGGCGATCTCGACGACTCGAACTCCGGCGAGCGGTCCCATGTGATGTGTCCCCTTGTGCGTAGTGGCGTCGGCCCCGGCCGTCAGGCGGCGGAGCGGGCGGCGAGCGCGACCACGTGGTGGATCACGGGCGCCCAGTAGTAGCGGGGGAGATCGTGCCCCATTCCCTCGAGCCGGAGGAACTCCGAGCCCTGGAGGCACTCGGCCGTTCGCTCGCCGCCGCTGATGGTGATGAGTGGATCGATCTCACCGTGGATCACCAGGGCGGGCACGTCGAGCGAGCGCAGTCCGGCCGAGCGGGACGGCGAGACCAGGAGGGCCAGCAGCTGGGCGGCGCTGCCGTCGGGGTTGAGGCCCCGGTCGAACGCCAGCCCGTTGCGCTCGACGATCCAGTCCTCGTCGATGTGCTCGTCGCCCGCCAGGATGCGCCCGTTCACCAGCGCCTGCTCGAGGTAGGCGTCGCGCTCGGTGGGCGCCGGCGCGATGAGGGCGGCGAGGGCCTCGGGCGTGGGCTGGCCGACATCGGGGTCGCCGGTCGTGGACATCACCGAGGTGAGCGACGCGACCCGCTGGGGGCTGTCGATCGCCATCTGCTGCACGATCATCCCGCCGAGCGACACGCCGAACAGGTGCACCCGGTCGAGCCCGAGGTGGTCGCACAGGCCCCACGCGTCGGCGGCCATGTCGAGCAACGTGTACGGCGCCTCGACGTCGTCGCCCTGGAGGATGCCGGTGATCGAGGCGAGGACGTCGACGTGGTGGTCGGTGATGCGGGTGGACAGCCCGATGTCGCGGTTGTCGAAGCGGATCACGAAGAAGCCGCGGTCGACCAGGTCCTGGCAGAAGTCGGGGTGGATCCAGATCATCTGGGCGCCGAGGCCCATCACCAGCAACAGCGGTGGATCCTCCGGATCGCCGAAGGTCTCGTACTCGAGCTCGATGCCGTTGGCCGGGGCGCGCATGGGCGGCATGTTCACCGTCGCCCGGCGGCCGGTCAAGCAGGCGCCGGGCGGGCCGTCGCGCGGGCGGGCGGTACCGTGCCCCCGTGGACGGCCCGGAACCGGAGAGCACCGACCCCCGCGGGTGGGGTGGGCGGGTCGATCCCCTGACCGGCGCGACGACCTGGATCGTGCCCGGCCGCCAGAGCCGGCCCCACCTGCCCGACGCCTCGTGCCCGTTCTGCCCGGGTGGGCTGGAGGCACCGGGGCCCTACGACGTGCTGGCGTTCCCCAACCGGTGGCCGCCGCTGCCCGAGGGCCGGGCCGAGATCGTGCTCTACACCTCCGACCACGACGCGTCCTTCGCCGACCTCTCCCCCGAGCAGGCCCACCGGGTGGTCGACCTCTGGGCGGAGCGTTCGGCCACCCTGGGCGCCGATCCGGCGGTGGCCTACGTGCTGGTCTTCGAGAACCGGGGCCCCGAGGTGGGGGCCACGATCGCCCATCCCCACGGGCAGATCTACGCCTTCGACTCGGTGCCGCCCGCAGCCGCGGTCGAGCTCGAGGGCGACCGCACCGAGCTCGGGGTCGGCAGCGCGGCACCGGGTGACCGCCTCGTGACGACGGCGCCCGGCGGCTGGCGGGCCTGGGTGCCGACCGCGGCCGTGTGGCCCTACGAGCTGGTGCTCGCGCCCGAGGCGCCCGTTCCCGACCTGCCGTCGCTCGACGACGAGGGGCGCGACGGGCTCGGCCGCCTCCTGATCGACGTGGTCGGGCGCCTCGACCGGCTCTTCGCCGCGCCGATGCCGTTCATGCTGTGGTTCCACCAGCGTCCGTTCGACGGCGGCGACTGGCCGACCGCCCGCCTGCACGCCCACGTCACGCCGCTGAACCGCAGCCCCGGCGTCGCCCGCTACGTGGCCGCCGCGGAGCTGGGCAGCGGGGTGTGGTTCAACCCCGTCGACCCCGCCGACGCGGCGCAGAGGCTGCGCGAGGCATGACGGTCGAGGCCCACGCCCCCGGCCGGGTCGTGCTGATCGGCGACCACACCGACCACGCCGGTGGCGTGTCGCTCACCATGGCCATCGACCTCGGCACCACGGTGACCGGGGAGCGGGGTGGCGACGGGTGCCGGCTGACATCGGAGCAGGCCGACGGCGGCACCGACCGGATCGTCGAGGCCGTCGCCGCCGAGGTCGCGGCGCGGCGACCGGGGCGCCCGGTCGGGCTCACGGGGAGCATCTCCACCACCGTGCCCGTCGGGGCCGGCCTGTCGTCGTCGGCCGCGTTGGAGCTGGCGCTCGCCCTGGCGCTCGGCTTCGACGGAACGCCCCTGGAGCTGGCTCGACTCGGGCAGCGCGCCGAGCACCGGGCACTCGGCGTGCCCTGCGGCCTCCTCGACCAGCTCACCTCGGCGTGCGGCGTGGCCGGCCACGCCCTCCTGCTCGACCTGGCCGACGACTCCGTGGCGCCCGTGGCGGTGCCGGAGGGGCTCGACGTCGTGGTGGTCCACTCGGGCCAGGAGCGGACCCTCGCCGGCTCGGCCTACGCCGAACGCCGCGCGCAGTGCGAGCGGGCCGCCGAGCTCGTCGGTCCCCTCCCCCACGCCTCGACCGACGAGATCGCCGCCATCGACGACCCGGTGCTGCGCCGCCGGGCCCGCCACGTGGCGACCGAGTGCGCTCGGGTCCGCGCCGCGGCCGACGCCCTCCGGGCCGGAGACGCTGCAGCGGTCGGCCACCTCATGCTCGCCAGCCATGTGAGCCTGCGCGACGACTTCGAGGTGTCGACCGATGCCCTCGACCGAACCGTGAGCCGGCTCATGACCGTGCCGGGGGTGCTCGGTGCCCGCCTCACGGGTGCCGGCTTCGGCGGATGCGTCGTGGCGATCTGCGAGCAGGGCGCGCTGCCTCACCCGGCGGAGGTCACCGGGCGGGGATGGCTGGTGCGACCCGCCGCCGGCGCCGCGTCGGGGCCGCCGGGCTGAGCTACATCCGCCCGAGCAGCTCGGCCTTCTTGGCCTCGAACTCCTCGGGGGTGATGTGGCCCTGGTCGCGCAGGGCCGCGAGCGCGGCGATCTTGGAGGGCACGTCGTCGGCGGCGGCCGTCGCCGCAGCAGTGGCCGTGGCCTGAGCCGCCTGTGCGGAGTTGATGCCGCCCGAGATGCGGTTGGCCCGCTTGATCTCGTTCTGCTCCATCTGCTGGTAGATCTCGTTCTGCACGGCGCTCGGGTTCTTGATGTCGTCGAACCGCTGGGCGCCGTCCTTGCTGGCCGACTCGATCTCGAGGTCACCCAGGCCGAGCATGCGCTCGAAGATGCGCTGGTGGAAGAAGATCGTGTTGATGCGCTCGAGCGGGATCTCGATGCCGCGCTTGGCGATGACGCCGCTGCGGTAGATGACCCGGTCGGAGGTCAGCACGAAGTGGGTGCTGATCCAGCGGATGTAGCGCTCGACGAACCACACCAGGGTGGCCAGCACCAGCACGGCCATCAGGAGCTTGAGCGGATCCCAGTCGGTCGTGAGGGCCCAACCCGCCACGATGACCGTGACCACGAGCACCGCTGCCGACTTGGCGAAGTACCACCAGTGGGGGTGCAGGTCGAGGATCAGCTCCTCGCTCGGGTGCAGTGCATCCTGGGGATAGGGCATGGCACACGGTACCCCCGGAGGCGGTGTCACCGGGGGTGAGTACGGTCTGCGGTGTGGACGCCGACGCACTGCTCGAGGGACTCAACGAC
This sequence comes from Acidimicrobiales bacterium, assembly GCA_965279255.1. Classification (GTDB taxonomy): domain Bacteria; phylum Actinomycetota; class Acidimicrobiia; order Acidimicrobiales; family Acidimicrobilacustridaceae; genus CAMFLJ01. The sequence goes on along the minus strand of OZ257146.1, from coordinate 274,504 downwards.
GCGCAGCGCGCGGCCGTCACCTCGGCCACGTCGCCGCTCGTGATCCTGGCCGGGGCCGGCTCCGGAAAGACCCGCGTGCTGACCCGACGCATCGCCTGGCGGGCGGCCACCGGTGACCTCGACCCGCGCCACGTGCTCGCCCTGACCTTCACCCGCAAGGCGGCCGGCGAGCTCACCGACCGCCTCCGCTCGCTCGGGCTGCGCGACCGCCTCGCCGCCGGCACGTTCCACTCGGTCGCCTACGCCCAGCTCCGCAACCGCTGGGCCGACCGGGGCATCCAGCCGCCGGCGCTGCTCGACCGCAAGGTCGGCTTCGTGGCCCGCCTCCTGCCCCCCTCCGCCAAGGACGTCCCGCCGATCGACCTCGTCGCCGAGATCGAGTGGGCCAAGGCCCGCATGGTCGAGCCCGACGAGTACGCCCAGGCCGCCGTCACGGCCGGTCGCCGCCCACCGCTCGACCCGGCCGAGGTCGGCCGCATCTTCGCCCGCTACGAGGAGGCCCGACGCGAGCGCCGCCTGGTCGACTTCGACGACCTGCTCCGGGTGTGCCGACGCGACCTGCTCCGCGACCCCGAGTTCGCCAAGGCGCAGCGCTGGCGGTTCCAGCACCTCTTCGTCGACGAGTTCCAGGACGTCAACCCGCTGCAGCAGGCCCTGCTCGACGCGTGGCGCGGCGACCGCCTCGACCTCTGCGTCGTCGGCGACCCCAACCAGGCGATCTACGCCTGGAACGGTGCCGACCCCGAGGCGCTGCGACGCCTGCCGTCGAAGTTCCCGTCGGCCGAGGTCGTGCGCCTCACCGAGAACTACCGCTCGACCCCCCAGATCCTCGCCGTCGCCAACGCCGTCCTCCTGGGCGGCGGCCGGGGCGTCGACCGCGCCGGCGCCCTGCAGGCCACCCGGCCCGACGGCCCGGTGCCCTCGGTGCACGCCTACGACGACGACCGGGCCGAGGCCCGCGGGGTCGCCCGGGCGGTCCGCGACCACCACGCCCCCGGGGCCACGTGGTCGAGCCAGGCCGTGCTGGTGCGCACCAACGCCCAGATCCCCGCGCTGGAGGAGGCCCTCAAGGGCGCCCAGATCCCCTTCCGGGTGCGGGGGGCCGCGCCGCTGCTCGAGCAGCCCGAGATCAAGGCCGCCATGGGCGACCTGCGGCGCTCGAAGGGCGGCTTCGACGACGCCGTCGCCGACCTCGCCGCCTCGATCGACGAGGCCGCCGGCACCGGCGACCGCGCCGAGGAGCGCCGGGCCAACGTCGACGCCCTGCTGCAGCTCGCCCGCGACTACGCCGCCGTCGAGGGCACGCCCACCGTGCCCGGCTTCCTCTCGTGGCTGGCCTCCACCACCCGCGCCGACCAGCCCGACCGCTACGGCGACGCCGTCGAGATCACCACGTTCCACGCTGCCAAGGGCCTCGAGTGGCCGGTCGTGCACCTGGCCGGCCTCGAGCAGGGCCTGGTCCCCATCGGCCACGCCCGCACCGGCGAGGCCCTCTCCGAGGAGCTGCGCCTGTTCTACGTCGCCGTCACCCGCGGCGAGCGCGAGGTCGTGTGCAGCTGGGCGGGTCAGCGCCGCTACGGCACCCGAGACCTGCGCCGCGAGCGTTCGCCCTACCTCGACACCGTGGTGGCGGCGTCGGCCGCGCTGCGGGCGGGGGCCGACCCCGCCGAGGTCGGCAAGGGGGTCGCCCTCCCGGCCAAGGCCGAGAAGCCGGCCAAGCCCAGGCACACGCGGTCGCGCACCCGACCCGATCTGCCCCGGGCGGCCGGCGCCCTGGCCCCGGCCGACCTCGACGACGAGGGCCGGGTGCTGCTCGACGCCCTGCGCACGTGGCGCACCGAGAAGGCACGCGCCGCGGGCATGCCCGCGTACGTGATCTGCAACGATCGCACCCTCGTCGAGATCGCCAGCGTGCGCCCCACCTCGAACGACGAGCTGCTCACGGTGCACGGCATGGGCGAGGTCAAGGTGGGGCGCTTCGGCGAGGAGCTGCTCACCCTCGTCGGTGAGACCGGAGCGGAGGGCTGACGATGGACTTCCGGGCCGAGAACCACTTCGCCGCGACCATCGCCGAGATCATCGAGGCCTACGCCGACCCCGACCTGGCCCCGTCACTCGGGCCTCTTGCTCCCCTTTCGGCGGGCGAGCTGCTCGAGCACCGGCGCGACTTCGACACGGTGACCTCGCACGTGCGCTACGCCTACCGCGGCGACCTGCCGCCGGGCGCCTCGGCCATCGTCGACCCGGTCAAGCTCACGTGGGTGCAGGTCACCGAGCTCGACCTCGTGCAGCGCCGGGCCCTGGTCGTGCTGCAGCCCGACCACTACCCCGACAGGCTGGCGGCCCGGGCCGTCGAGCGCTTCGAGGCCGCCCCGCTCGGCGGCACCAACCGCACCGTCGAGGGCGAGCTCACGGTGAAGCTCCTCATGGCCGGCCGGGCGGTCGAGCGGGCCCTCGTGTCGGGCCTGCAGGAGTGGCTGGCCAACGAGTCCGTCGCCGTCGACCGGTGGGTGGCCGACGGCATGCCCACGGCCCCCGAGCTCGACGACTGAGCCGGCAGGGGCAGGGGCAGGGTCAGAGTCGGCCGCGGCCGGTGGCCTCGATCATCGCCCGGAGCCGTTCCTCGGGGATGGTGACGAAGAGCCCGTCGGCCTCGGCACAGACCGTCTCGCCGGCCCAGAGGGTGGCGCTGCAGTAGATCTTGCGGCCGTCGACCGAGTCGAGGTCGGCCCGCATGCGCAGCTCGGTGTGGAGCGGGGTGGGGCTGCGGTAGTTCACGGTGAGGCGACCGGTCATGCCGGCGCGACCCGAGAAGGCCTGGGCGGCGCCGAGCACCTCGTCGAAGATCCCGGCCACGAAGCCGCCGTGGACGAAGCCGGGAGGGCCCTCGTAGCTGCGACCGAAGGTGACGGTGGCCTCGATGTGGCCGTCGACCACGGCCAGGTGCAGCGGCGGGGCGACCGGGTTCGCCCGACCGACGAACGGGCTGCGCTCGTCGAGTCGGTCGGCCTGGTCGACCACCAGGGCGGCCTCGGCGACGCCGTCCTCGGCGCCGGGCCCACCGGGCACCGTGCCGGCGGGCATGCGGTCGGTGGCCCGGTCGAGGTGCTCGGTGAGCGCGAGCAGCTGCTCGGCCGACGCCGAGGTCGAGGCCAGGCGGTCGATGAGGCGCCGGATCGCCGCGGCCGCGGTGCGGTGGGCGAGGCGCTCGGGGGTGAGCTTGTGGTCGGGGATGTCGCTCCACTCGTCGAGCGGGTCGCCGGTGCCGAAGATGTGTCGGTTGCCTTCGCCCGTCGGAGGGGTCTCGCTGCTGTTCACGTCTCGTCCTCTCCGTCGGGGCGCGCCCGGGGACCGCGCCCGGATCAGTCGGTGAAGTCGACGACCACGGGAGCGTGGTCGCTCGGCTGCTTCCCCTTGCGGGCGTTGCGGTCGATCATCACGAGCGACGAGCGCTCGGCCAGCGACGCCGTGGCCATGACCAGGTCGATGCGCATGCCGCGACCCTGGTGGAAGTCGCCACCGCGGTAGTCCCACCACGAGAACAGCCCGCCGACGTCGTGGTGGCGCCGGAAGACGTCCTCGAGGCCCCACTGCTCGAGGCGGGCCAGCGCGGCGCGCTCGGGCTCGCTGGTGTGGGTCGCGCCCTCGAAGGCCTTCGGGCTCCAGACGTCGCGGTCGTCGGGGGCGATGTTGTAATCACCGCAGACGGCCAGGTCGGTGCCGGCGTCCTCGTGGGCGTCGAGGGTGGCGCGGAGCCGCTCGAGCCACCGCAGCTTGTAGGCGTAGTGGTCGTCGTCGAGGGAGCGACCGTTCGGCACGTAGGCGGTGGCGACGCGGATGCCACCACAGGTGGCCCACAGGAGTCGGGCCTCGGGGTCGTCCTCGCCGTCGTCGTCCCAGCCGGCCCGCACGTCGTCGAGGCCGACCTTGGAGAGGATGGCGACACCGTTCCACTGGCCCTGACCGTGGTGGGCGCAGTCGTAGCCGAGCTCGCGGAAGGTGAGGTCGGGGAAGGCGGCATCCGCCAACTTGGTCTCCTGCAGGCACACGATGTCCGGAGAGAACTGCTCGAGCCACTCCAGCACCCGTGGCAGTCGGGCCTTCAGCGAGTTCACGTTCCACGTCACCAGTCGGAGCACGAGGGGTGAATCTACTCGTCCCTCCTGCGAGGACCTTCAGCCCTTCCCTCACTTCGGTGCACCTGCCACAACGGAGGTACGGTCACCGGCCGGGGGAAGCTACCGAGGAGTAACAACATGTTGGACGAGTGGCACGCGTTCACCCGCCGTTGCTGGACCGGCCTCGCGAAGGGGCTCTCACACCGATCGGGCGCGGTGCTGGCCGTGTGCATCGTGCTCAGCGTGGTGCTGGCGTTCGGTGCCACGAAGCTCACCTTCGCGACCGGTCAGGACTCCTATCTCAACAAGGACTCCCAGATCGCCAACGACAACCGGTCGTACCAGGACCTCTTCGGCGGCGAGGCCATGCTCACGGCCTTCCAGGTGCCCGAGGGCCAGAGCATCGTCGACCTGTTCAGCACCGAGAACCAGCAGAAGATGGTGGCGCTGCAGACCCAGCTGGCCGACACCCCCGGCGTCCTCAACGCCGTCACCCCGCTGAGCGCCCTGCAGTGGACCAACAACCTGGTGGCCGCCCCCGCCGGGCAGGCGCTCACCGCCAGCCCCGCCGGCCAGATCCTCCAGCGGGCCATCGCCCGTGAGCCCGCCGGCTCCCCCGCCGCCGAGGAGCGCACCAAGGACGGCCTCGCCACCATCACCCGCGCCGCCGCCGCCGGCGAGCAGTCGCTGTCGAACCCCAAGTGGGTCGAGTTCCTCCTCACCGACAACGAGGGCGACATCCGCGAGGCACTCCGTCCGTTCTTCCCGGTGCCGCCCGGGTCGGACTGGAAGGTCGAGAACGCCAACCACGCCCTGATGATCACCCGGCTCGAGGGCAACCAGGCCCTCGCCGTGCAGAGCGACGCGGCGCAGTCGGTGGTCGACACCGTCGACGCCGTCGACTTCGCCCCCGCCACCACCATCACCACCGGCGCCCCGATGCTGCTGAAGGACGTCAACGACTACCTGCAGGGCGGCATGCTCCTGCTCGGTGCCCTCGCCGTCGTCGTGATGATCGTGGTGCTGTCGCTGGCCTTCCGGGTCCGGTCCCGCCTCGTCTCGCTGATCGTGATGCTGGTCGGCGTCATCTGGGCCTTCGGCCTGCTCGGCTACAGCGGCTTCCAGCTCTCGCTCGTCACGATCGCCGGCCTCCCGATCCTCATCGGCCTGGGTGTGGAGTTCGCCATCCAGGTCCACAACCGCGTCGAGGAGGAGGTCCTCCAGGACGAACCGGACAAGGCGTTCGCCGAGACCCTCATGCACATCGGGCCCGCCCTCGGCGTCGCCACCGTGGCCGCCGTGATCGCCTGCCTCGCCCTGCTGGCCTCGCAGGTGCCCATGATCCGTGAGTTCGGCATCCTGCTGGCCGTCGGCGTCGTGATGCTGTTCGTCGCCGCCATCATCATCCCGGTGACGGTGCTCTCGATCCGGGAGCGCCGCTCGCCCACCACCGAGGCCCGGCAGCAGAAGGTCGTCGAGCGGGGCATGGCCACCCTCAGCCACCTCCCGCAGATCCTGGTGCTCCCGATCGTGGTGGCCACGATCGTGTTCTTCGTGCTCGGCCTGGCCCTCGAGGAGAAGACCCCGATCCAGACCGACCCGCAGAAGTGGGTCGACCAGAGCAGCCAGACCGTGAAGAACGTCGAGGCCGTCGCCGACCAGACCGCCACCGCCACCGAGCTCGGCGTCTTCGTCACCGCACCCGACGTGTTCACCGACGAGGCCGCGGCCTTCGTCACCGAGCTGGGTGAGAGCGAGCTGGCGACCTACCCCGACACGCTGATCACGGCGTCGTCGCTGTCGACCACCGTCTTCTACCTGATGAAGGTGCCGGACACGACGCCGCTGCCGCCCACCGGGCAGGACCTCCGCGAGGCGTACAAGGTCGCGCCGCCGGAGATCCAGGAGGCCACCGTCGCCGACGACGGCAAGGCCGCCAACCTGACCTACCAGGTCGGCCCGTCGTCGCTCGAGCAGCGCAAGGTCATCGTCGACGACATCCGGGTCAAGGTCGCTCCCGGCGGCGAGCTGGCCCCGCCGGAGGGCATCACCGCCACCCCGGCCGGGCTCGCCGTGGTCGGCGTCGGCCTGCTCGACAACCTCACGAGCAACCGGGCCCTGCTGACCTGGATCGCCCTCGCCGGCGTGGCCATCTGGCTGCTGCTCCGGCTCACCAGCGTCGTGAAGATGGCCGTCGTGATGCTGCCGGTGCTGCTCGCCGTCGGCCTGTCGTCGACCCTCGTCTACCTCCTCGGCCTCACCGTGAGCCCGCTGACCACGGTGAGCGGTCCACTGGTGATCGCCATCTGCACGGAGTTCGCCACGCTGATCCTGTTCCGACACCTGGAGGAACGACGAGCGGGGTACTCGCCCGAGGAGTCGGTCGACCTGGCCGCCACCCACACCGGCCGGGCCTTCTTCGCCTCGGCCCTCACCACGGTCGGCGGCTTCGCCGTCATGCTCTTCTCGCCGCTGCCCCTCCTCCGGGACTTCGGTGCGATCGTGGCGGTCACCGTGGCCATCGCCCTGATCTCGGCGATCACCGTGCTGCCCCCGGTCCTCATCTGGGCCGACAACCACGGCTGGGTCGCTCCCGGCCGGGGTCGCCGGGCCGGCGACCCCACTCCGGACACCGACGGCCCGGCCGTGACCGCCGCCGCCGACTGACGCTCCGACCGCAGCCCGGACCGGATTCGGTCCGGGCTGCGGGCCGGGCTGCGGGCCGGGCTGCGGGGTTCGGGACCCCGGGCTGCAGAGGTGGTTGACGCCACCGGTAACCTGAAACCTCGTGGCCGATGACTCCTCCCCCCAGATCGCGGGCCCGAACGCCTGGCTGGTCGACGAGATGTACGAGCAGTACCTCGCCGACCCGAACTCCGTCAGCGAGAGCTGGCGTGACTTCTTCCAGGACTACCGACCCACCGCGACGCCCCGAGGCGGCCTGACCGCCGCTCCCGCCCCCGCCCCCGCTGCGGCACCCCCGACGGCACCAGCGCCGCCGGCCCCCGCCGCGACGGCGCCCGCGGCGGCCAAGGCGCCCGCCGCCTCGAGCGAGCCCCCCGGCACCCCCCTGCGCGGCGCCGCCGCCCGCATCGTCGCCAACATGGAGGCGAGCCTCACGGTGCCGACGGCGACCTCGTTCCGCGAGGTCCCGGCGAAGCTGCTCGAGGTCAACCGCAAGATCATCAACAGCTACCTGAGCCGCACCCGCGCCGGGAAGATCAGCTTCACCCACGTCATCGGCTACGCCATCGTGAAGGCCATCACCGGCACCACCCCGGTGATGAACGCCGCCTACGCCGAGGGCGACGACGGCAAGCCCTACGTCGTGCGCCACGAGCACCTCGGCCTGGGCCTCGCCGTCGACGTCGAGAAGGGCGACGGCAGCCGTTCGCTGCTCGTGCCGTGCATCAAGAACGCCGACACCCTCGACTTCGCCGGCTTCTTCGCCGCCTACGAGGAGCTCATCCGCAAGGTCCGCTCCAACAAGCTGGCCCCCGACGACTTCGCCGGCGTCACCGTCTCGCTCACCAACCCGGGCACCATCGGCACCGTGCAGTCGGTGCCCCGCCTCATGCCGGGCCAGGGCCTCATCGTGGGCGTCGGCTCGCTCGACTACCCCACCGCCTACGCCGGCGCCGACCCCACGGCGCTCGCCGACCTCGGCCTGTCGAAGGTGATGACCATCACCTCGACCTACGACCACCGCATCATCCAGGGCGCCGAGTCGGGCATGTTCCTCAAGCGCGTCCACCAGCTCCTGATGGGCGAGGACGGCTTCTACGAGGAGATCTTCCACTCCCTCGGCGTGCCCTACGAGGCCGTCGAGTGGGCGCGCGACGCCAACCCGGTCGACCGCGTCGAGGCCATGCTCGACAAGCAGATGCAGGTGCAGGCGCTCGTCAACGCCCACCGCGTCCGCGGCCACCTCATCGCCGACCTCGACCCGCTCGGCGCCGAAGAGCCCCACCTCCACCCGGAGCTCGACCCCGCCACCTACGGCCTCACCATCTGGGACCTCGACCGCGAGTTCCTCACCGGCGGCATCGCCGGGCGCACCCGGATGAAGCTCGACACGATCCTCGACGTGCTGCGCGACGCGTACTGCCGCACGATCGGCATCGAGTACATGCACATCCAGGAGCCGGACGAGAAGCGCTGGATCCAGGAGCACGTCGAGGGGGTCAAGGTCGACCTCACCGTCGACGAGAAGCACCACATCCTCGAGCGCCTGAACGCCGCCGAGGCCCTCGAGAAGTTCCTCGCCACCAAGTACCTCGGCCAGAAGCGCTTCGGCATCGACGGCGCCGAGTCCACGATCCCGCTCATCGACGCCGTGCTCGCCGAGGCCGCTGACGCCCACATGGAGTGTGCCGTCGTGGGCATGGCCCACCGCGGCCGGCTCAACGTGCTGGTGAACATCGTGGGCAAGAGCTACGAGCAGCTCTTCACCGAGTTCGAGGGCAACGTCGACCCCGAGTCCATCCAGGGCTCCGGCGACGTGAAGTACCACCTCGGCCAGACGGGCAAGTTCGTCAGCCGCCGCGGCAACTCCATCGAGGTCGAGCTGGCGGCCAACCCGTCGCACCTCGAGGCCGTCGACCCGGTCGTGGTCGGCATGGCCCGGGCCAAGATGGACCTCATCGAGCCCCCGGGGAACTACCCGGTGCTGCCCGTGCTCCTGCACGGCGACGCCGCCTTCGCCGGCCAGGGCGTCGTGGCCGAGGTCCTGAACCTCTCCGACATCAAGGGCTACCGAGTCGGCGGCACGATCCACGTGATCGTGAACAACCAGCTGGGCTTCACCACCCCGCCCACCGCCGCCCGCTCGTCGGAGTACTCCACCGACGTCGCCAAGATGGTCCAGGCCCCGATCTTCCACGTGAACGGCGACGACCCCGAGGCCGTGGTGCGCGTCGCCCGCCTCGCGTTCGCCTACCGCCAGGCGTTCCACAAGGACGTCGTGATCGACATGGTCTGCTACCGCCGCCACGGCCACAACGAGGGCGACGACCCGAGCTACACCCAGCCGCTGATGTACCGCCGGATCGACGCCCGGCGCTCGGTCCGCAAGCTCTACACCGAGGCCCTGGTCAAGAAGGGCGACATCTCGCTGGAGGAGGCCGAGGCCGCCCTCGACGACTTCCAGCGCCGCCTCCAGGTCGCCCTCGACGAGACCCGCTCGCAGGCCCACCCGGAGCCCCTCGAGAACGCACCGGAGCGCACCTTCCTCGGTGTGCGACCCCACGTCGACACCGGCGTGCCCAAGGAGGTCCTCGACGAGGTCCTCCAGGCGCTCGAAGAGGTGCCCGAGGGCTTCACCGTGCACCCCAAGCTGGCCAAGCAGTTCGAGGGCCGCCGGGCGCTGTACGACGAGGGCGAGGTCGACTGGGCCCTCGGCGAGGCCCTGGCCTTCGGCACGCTGCTCCACGAGGGCACGTCGGTCCGGGTCTCCGGCGAGGACTCCCGCCGCGGCACCTTCTCGCACCGCCACGCGGCGCTGGTCGACTACGACACCGGCGCCGAGATCGTGCCCCTCGAGGGCGCGGCCCGCGACGGGGCCCGCTTCTGGATCTACGACTCGCTGCTCTCGGAGTTCGCGGTGCTCGGCTTCGAGTACGGCTACTCGGTCGAGAACAAGGACGCCCTCGTCGTCTGGGAGGCCCAGTTCGGCGACTTCATGAACGGCGCCCAGGTCATCATCGACCAGTTCGTCGTGGCCGCCGAGGACAAGTGGGACCAGACCTCCGGGCTGGTCATGCTCCTCCCCCACGGCTACGAGGGCCAGGGCCCCGAGCACTCCTCGGCCCGCATCGAGCGATTCCTCACGCTGTCGGCCGGCGACAACATCCAGGTCTGCAACGCCACCACGGCTGCCCAGCTCTTCCACCTCCTGCGCCGCCAGGTGCGACGCGAGGTCCGCAAGCCGCTGGTGATCTTCACGCCCAAGTCGGGCCTGAGGGCCAAGACGTCCCGGTCCCCGATCGGTTCGTTCGTCAACGGCTCGTTCCAGGAGGTCCTCGACGACCTCGGGGTGACCGATCCGCAGTCGATCCGGCGGGTCGTGTTCGCGTCGGGCAAGGTCGCCGTCGAGGCTCAGGCCGAGCGCGACAAGCGCCAGGCCCCGGTGGCGATCGCCCGGGTGGAGCAGCTCTACCCGTGGCCCTACGCCGAGGTCGCCCACGTGCTCAGCCGGTACCCGAACGCCGACGAGATCGTGTGGCTCCAGGAGGAGCCCGAGAACATGGGCCCCTGGAACCACATCAAGGGCCGTCTGTACGAAGCCCACGAGGACACCCACTCGATCCGCCGGGTGAGCCGCCAGGAGTCCGCCAGCCCCGCCACCGGCGTGCTGGCCATCCACCAGGCCGAGCAGCGCGACCTGTTCGACAGCGCCCTCGGTTTCGACGACTGATCGGTTGACCGGCCCACCGTCGCTGAATCGGTCCGCTGAACCCGCCCTCCGGGCAGGTTCAGCGCACCGTTTCGCGTTGGGGTCAGTCGCGGCGGGTGAGGAGGTCGTCGGCGACGGCCTCCCAGAGCTCGGTCGACAGGCCCAGTGACGCGGTGTCGATGCGCTCGTCGTCGCCGTGGAACATCACGCCGTAGTCCTCGAACGTCATGGCCTCGCTGAAGAGGCCGAAGCCGTACGCCGTGCTGCCGGCGCGACGGAAGAAGCGGGCGTCGGTGGCACCGACGGTGAGGTACGGCACGGTCTCGGAGCCGGGGTACCACCGCTGGGTCACCGTCGAGAGCGAGTCCCACAGCGGTGTGTCGGTGGGTGAGGCGCTCGAGCCGTCGTAGCGGTAGGGCACGTACTCGACCGCGTCGGCGAGGTCACCGAGCGCCAGGCGCAGCTCGGCCATCACCGCCTCCTCGCCGTCGCCGGGCAGCGTGCGGATGTCGACCTCGAGCTCCACGAGGTCGGGGATGGTGTTGATCTTCGAGCCGCCCTCGATGACGGTCGGGGCGAAGGTGGTGTGGGTGCAGGCGTGGAACTGGCGGGCCATCCCGACCGGGAGCCCGGCGATCATGTCGTCGAACCCGTCGGTGGAGAGCAGGGGCTCGGTGATCTCGTCGGGGTAGCCCATCGAGGTGATGAACCTGCGCCACACGTCGTGGATGCGGGGCTCGCCGCGGTGATCGGCCAACCGGCGGATGACCTCGGCCGCGGTGACGAGAGCGTTGTCGGTTCGGTACGGCTGCGAGCCGTGGCCGGCGGTGCCCCCGATGCGGAGCTTCCCCCACAGCGCGCCCTTCTCCCCGACGATCACCGGGAGCTTGAGCCCGGCGGGCGACGGAAGCGGGATGCCGCCGGACTCGGTGATGACGTAGTCGGCGGCGACGGCCTCGCGCTCGTGGCGGAGCAGATGGTCGGCGCCCCACTCGCCGTGCTCCTCCTCGTCGGCCACGGCCAGGTACACGAGCGTGCCCCGGGGACGGAACCCCGATCGGGCCAGACGCCGCACGGCGACCGCCATCGACGAGGTGAGGTTGAGCATGTCGACCGCGCCGCGGCCCCAGACCTCGCCATCGACCAGCTCACCGCCGAACGGGTCACGGCTCCAGTGCTCGGGGTTCACCGGCACGACGTCGGTGTGCCCCATGAGCAGCAGCGTGGGAGCCGTCGGGTCGGTGCCCTCGATGCGGGCGACCAGGCTCGAGCGCCCCGGTGCCGCCTCGTAGGTCTCGAGGTCGAGGCCCGGCCCCTCGAGGACGCCCGCCAGGAGCTCGGCACTGCGGGATTCGCCGCCCGACTCCTTGGTCCCGTCGTTCACACAGGCGTTGCGGATGAGGGCCTGGAGCAGCTCCGTGCACTCACCTTCGCGGTCGATCGCGCCGTCGGTCACCGCGGGAAGCGTAGGCTCGGAGCACAACCGAGCCATGGAGTGGCCCTGCCACCCTGTTCTGCCGGGTTCCGACCGACGTTCTACGCGTTGCCGGTTCGGCCCCACCGGAGCGGGTTGCGAGTCGCCCGTGGCACCCCCGGCCCGCCGTCGTGCGGTGCCTCACGGAAGCGACACAACCCCCAATGATCCGATCCCACGTGGTCGTCGATGGCTCGAACATCGCGACCGAAGGGCGAACGACCCCGAGCCTTCGTCAGCTCGACGACGCAGTGACGGCCTTCCTCGCCGAGCACGACGTCGAGACCCTGACCGTCGTCGTCGACGCCACCTTCCCCAACCGCATCGACCCCTCTGAGCGGGCCGAGTACGAAGAGGCACTCCTGGCCGGCGAGCTGGTCACCCCGCCCGCCGGCGCCATCGGCCGCGGCGACGCCTTCATCCTCCAGATCGCCGAGAAGGTCGACGCCACCGTCCTCTCGAACGACTCGTTCCAGGAGCTCCACGCCAAGCACCCGTGGGTCTTCGAGGAGGGTCGCCTCATCGGGGGCAAGCCCGTGCCCGGTGTCGGCTGGGTCTTCCTGCTCCGCACCCCGGTTCGTGGCCCGGTCAGCCGGCGGGCCACGGCTCAGGCCAAGGGCAAGGACCGCTCCCGTCCGACCCCCACCGCTCCCCCGGCAGAGGCCGAGGGCTCCGGCAACGGTCGCCGTCGCCGGGGTGGCCGTCGTCGCGGCGGAGACTCCGCCGCAGCGGAGCCGACCGCAGCGGCGACGAAGCCGGAGGCCGGGGGGAAGGACCGAGCTCCCCGCAAGCCTGCTGAGCCGGCTAACGACCCGCTCCCGTTCATCGAGTTCGTGGCCAAGCACCCGGTGGGCTCCACCCTCGAAGGTGTGGTCGAGACCTTCTCCTCCCACGGCGCCTACGTCGCAGCCGGCGGAGCGCGTTGCTACGTGCCGTTGAAGCTCATGGGCGACCCCGCACCGCGTGCTGCGCGCGACGTCATGGTCGTCGGCGAGACGCGCAAGTTCGCCGTGCACTCACTCGACACGCCGCGCCGAGGCATCGACCTCGCGCTCGTCGCGGACGGAATAGTTCGCCGAGAAACGAAGAATGCCGACGACGGCGCCGCCGACGCATCTCCGTCGAAAAGTCAGCAATCACAAGCATCTGATGCAGACGACGCGGTCGTTAGCCGTCAAAGTAGTACGCGCGGACGTCGTTCGATGTCGCGCAAAACCTCCACAAACGACGCCGTTGTTGGTACAACTTCACCACCCGATCAACACGCCGAGGAGGCGACGGTGACCCCAGCAGCGAAGAAGGCTCCGGCCAAGAAGGCCGCAGCGAAGAAGGCTCCGGCCAAGAAGACGGTCGCCAAGAAGACCGCCGCCAAGAAGGCTCCGGCCAAGAAGACGGTTGCGAAGAAGGCACCGGCCAAGAAGGCCCCCGCCAAGAAGACCGTCGCCAAGAAGGCGCCCGCGAAGAAGGCTCCTGCCAAGAAGGCTCCGGCCAAGAAGACGGTTGCGAAGAAGGCACCGGCCAAGAGGGCCCCCGCCAAGAAGACCGTCGCCAAGAAGGCGCCCGCGAAGAAGGCACCCGCCAAGAAGGCTCCGGCCAAGAAGACGGTTGCGAAGAAGGCACCGGCCAAGAAGGCCCCCGCCAAGAAGGCCACCGCCCGGCGCTGAGCCTCACCAGTACGAGCAGTGACCCGGTGCCCCGCCTCGGCGGGGCACCGGCGCGTCCGGGCACGATTCCTCCGGCGACGGAAGCATCGGTACCCTTGCCCGCCATGGCTGCACAGTTCATCTTCACCATGCACAAGGTGAGTCGGTACTACCCGCCCGACCGCGAGGTGCTGAAGGACATCAGCCTCTCCTTCTACCCGGGCGCCAAGATCGGCGTGCTCGGCCACAACGGCTCGGGCAAGTCGTCGCTGCTGCGCATCATGGCCGGCCTCGACGACGGCTACACGGGCGAGGCCCGGCTCACCGGCGGCTTCACGGTCGGCCTGCTCGAGCAGGAGCCACACCTCGACCCGGCCAAGGACGTCATCGGCAACGTGATGGACGGCGTCGGCGAGACCGCCACGCTTCTCGAGCGCTACGACGAGGTGCTGGCCAAATGGGCTGACCCCGACGCCGACTACGAGAAGCTCGGTGAGGAGCAGGCCGACCTCGAGGCCCAGATCGAGGCCAGCGGTGCGTGGGACCTCAAGCGCACCATCGAGATCGCCATGGACGCCCTGCGGCTGCCGCCCTCCGACGCCGACGTCACCACCCTCTCCGGTGGCGAGCGCCGCCGCGTGGCGCTGTGCCGGCTGCTGCTGGCCCGCCCCGACCTGCTGCTGCTCGACGAGCCCACCAACCACCTCGACGCCGAGTCGGTGGCGTGGCTCGAGCGCTTCCTGCGCGACTACGAGGGCACCGTCGTGGCCATCACCCACGATCGCTACTTCCTCGACAACGTCGCCCGCTGGATCCTCGAGCTCGACCACGGCAAGGGCATCCCGTTCGAGGGCAACTACTCCAGCTGGCTGGAGCAGAAGCAGGAGCGCCTCCGCATGGAGGAGAAGCAGGAGTCGGCCCGGGCCCGCACCCTCGCCCACGAGCTCGAGTGGGTCCGCATGGCCCCGAAGGCCCGCCAGGCCAAGGGCAAGGCCCGCCTCTCCGCCTACGAGCAGCTCCTCGCCGAGTCGCAGGCGGCCCAGGGCAGTGGCGACAAGCTCGAGATCTACATCCCCTCGGGCGAGCGCCTCGGCGACGTCGTCATCGAGGCCGAGGACATCGCCAAGGGCTTCGGCGACCGCCTCCTGATCGAGGACCTCTCCTTCTCGCTCCCCCGCGCCGGCATCGTCGGCGTGATCGGCCCGAACGGCGCCGGCAAGACCACGCTGTTCCGCATGATCACCGGCCAGGAGGAGCCCGACGCAGGGAGCCTCAAGGTCGGGCCCACCGTCGACCTCGCCTACGTCGACCAGAGCCGCGACATCCTGGACGCCGACAAGACGGTCTACGAGGAGATCACCGACGGCCGCGAGATCGTGAAGCTCGGCACTCGTGAGATGAACGGCCGGGCCTACGTGGCCTCGTTCAACTTCAAGGGCTCCGACCAGCAGAAGAAGGTCGGGGTGCTCTCCGGCGGCGAGCGCAACCGCGTGCACCTCGCCAAGGTCCTCGCCCGGGGCGGCAACGTGCTGCTGCTCGACGAGCCCACCAACGACCTCGACGTCGACACGCTCCGTGCGCTCGAGGACGGCCTCGACGGCTTCGCCGGCTGCGCCGTCGTGATCAGCCACGATCGCTGGTTCCTCGATCGTGTCGCCACCCACGTGCTCGCCTTCGAGGGCGACTCCCAGGTGCGCTGGTTCGAGGGCAACTTCAGCGAGTACGAGGCCTTCCGCAAGAAGGAGCTCGGCGCCGACGCCGACCAGCCCCATCGGATCAAGTACAAGCCGCTGGTGCGATGACCACGACGGCACCCCGCTCGGTCGACGACGCCGCCGACGCCGCCCCGGCGTCGGGCCGGCCGAAGATCAGCCCCCGCCTCGTGCGGCGGGTGGTGCTGTGCGTCTTCGTGCTCGGGATCGCAGGGATGATCGCCGGCTCCATCGCCGACAACAACGGCACCGCGATCACCTTCGGCCTCATCACCGCGGTCGCCGCCCTCGCCCTCGTGCTGGTCACCTCGGTGTCGCCTCCCGGCTCGTTGGCCAAGCCCGGCACCACGGTCACGACCGAGGTCGACGAGCGCCTGGCGGCCGACCTCGAGGACCGCATCGGCGCGCTGGTCACCGACGGCGCCGACGAGGAGGCGGTCCGCAAGCTCGTGGGCCGCGCCGTCGAGCTGGGCCGCCGCACCGCCTGACCCTCGGGGCTTGCGGCCGTGGCGCCGCCCGGGCCTCCGCCGTAGCGTCACCTCCGGAGACCGGGCCCATGGGGAGGTGTCGAGTTGCCCGAGCAGCCAACGGTGCCCGCCACGAGCGCACGCGACCCCTTCGTCGACTTCGTCCGGGCGGCGAGCCTCGTCGTGGTCGTGGTGTGGCACTGGGTCTTCACGGTGGTGCTGTGGCAGTCCGACGGCCCGCACACGTCGAACCCCATCGGCTTCACGTCCGGCCTGTTCCTGGCCACGTGGCTGCTCCAGGTCATGCCGTTGTTCTTCTTCGTCGGCGGCTGGGCCCACACCGTGGCGATCGCCCGGTTCGTGGCCGACGGCAAGGGGTCGGTGTGGCGCTTCACGCTGCAGCGCATCGGCTCGCTCGGCCGGCCCGCCGTGGCGCTGGCGATCGCCTGGTGGCTCGTCGGCGCCATCGTCGCCGCCGCCTTCGACGTCAGCTGGACCGGCCGGGCCGTGCTGCTGATCCTCTCGCCGCTCTGGTTCCTCGCCATCTACGCCGTGCTGGTCGCCCTGCTCCCGATCACCACGTGGCTGCACGGCCGCTTCGACGTGCTCGTGCTGGTGTGGGGCGCCGGCCTCGCCGCCCTCGTCGACGTCGGCCGGTTCCGCTACGGCTGGGACGCCCTCGGCTGGCTCAACATGGTCCTGGTGTGGGGCCTGTGCCACCAGCTCGGCTTCTTCTACGACCGACTGGTGCGGGCGAGCCGTCAGGTCGCGTGGTCGATGGCGTTCGGTGGGCTGTTCACCTTGTCGGCGCTCGTCTTCTCCGGGCTCTACCCGGGCTCGATGGTCGGCGTGCCGGGCGACCGCCTCTCGAACATGGCGCCACCGACGGTGTGCATCGCCGCCCTCCTCGTCCTGCAGGTCGGGGTCGCGTTGCTCGTGCGGCCCTGGGTCGTCGAGCGCCTGGACACCCGCTCGGGCTGGCAACGGGCCAACGGGGTGATGACCCGGGTGTCGCTGCCGCTCTACCTGTTCCACTCCACCGGCATGGCCATCTGGGTCACCGTCGTCTACCGCACCGTCGGCTTCAACCGGGCGTTCGGGATGGTGCCCTCGGTGGAGCTCGACGGCGTGTGGTGGCTGTCGCGACCGCTCGCGGTGCTCGGGCCCCTGGCCTTCACCGTGCCGATGATCTGGCTCTACCTGCGCTTCCACCGCAACCCGACGATCGCCCCCGACGAGGCACCGCCGCCACGGCCCGGCACCACCGAGGTGGCCGAGGCCTGAGCGGTGCGTGCAGCGACCGGGGAACCCGGCAATGCTTCGCCGGCGAAGGGGAGGTCGGCCGTGGGGCTTCGGGTCGTGGGGGTGGGGTTCGGCCGTACGGGCACGAACTCGCTGAAGGTGGCACTCGAGCAGCTGCTCGGTGGGCGGTGCCACCACATGCACGAGGTGTTCGAGCGGCCGGAGCTCACCGGCCTGTGGATGGAGGCGGCCGCCGGTCGACCCGACTGGGACGCGATCTTCGATGGTGACGTGGCGACGGTCGACTGGCCGGCGGCTGCGTTCTGGCGTGAGCTCGTCGAGGAGTACCCCGACGCGCTGGTCCTGCTCTCGATGCGGGAGAGCCCGGAGGCGTGGTGGCGCAGCGCCCGGCTCACGATCTTCGAGAGCCTGTCGATCGAGGGGGCACCGCCGGAGATCCAGGCGTGGATGGACACCGTGCGGGGCCTCATCGAGAGCCACGGCGTCGACCCGGACGACGAGGCGGCGTCGGTGGCCGCGTACGTCCGCCACATCGCCGACGTGCGAGCCGCGGTGCCGGCCGACCGCCTGGTGGAGTGGACCACCGGCGACGGTTGGGAGCCACTGTGCCGGGCGCTCGGCCTGCCCGTGCCCGACGAGCCCTTCCCCCACGTGAACACCACCGCCGAGTTCCGCGACCGGATCGGGCTGGGCGATCCGACCTGACGTCGGGCGGCCGTGACGGGCGACACCCGCCGACGGCTTACGATCCCCCGATGACCGAGAACGGACGCACCACCGGCGGCACCGACCACGAGATCGCCCGGGCCCTCGCCACCGATGCCGGGCTGCTGCTGCTCGACCTGCGCACGGCGATGACCAAGGAGGGCGCCTCGGAGCGCGAGATGAAGGACGCCGGTGACCGGGAGGCCCACCTGTTCCTCATGGAGGCGCTGCGGCGCCTGCGCCCCGACGACGCCGTGCTCTCGGAGGAGGGCAAGGACGACCTCGCCCGCCTCCAGTTCTCCCGCGCCTGGATCGTCGACCCGCTCGACGGCACCCGCGAGTACGGCGAGGGCCGTCACGACTGGGCCGTCCACGTGGCGCTGTCCATCGACGGGGCTCCCGCGGTGGGCGCCGTGGCCCTCCCCGGCACCGACGTCGTGCTCGACACCGGCATCCCGCCGGTGGTCCCCGCCCGCCCCGAGGGCCGACCGGTGCAGATGGCCGTGAGCCGCAGCCGTCCGCCCGCGCTCTCCATCGCCGTCGCCGACGAGCTCGGTGGCGAGCTCGTGCCGATGGGCTCGGCCGGGTACAAGGCCATGGCCGTGGTCACCGGCGAGGTCGACGCCTACGTGCACGGCGGCGGCCAGTACGAGTGGGACAACTGCGCGCCGGCCGCCGTGGCCCTCGCCGCCGGCCTGCACGCCAGCCGCCTCGACGGGTCGCCGCTCACCTACAACCACGAGGACCCCTACCTCCCCGACCTGGTGATCTGCCGGCCCGAGCTGGCCGAGCAGATCCTGGAGATCGTCGGCCGCCACCTCTAGGCCGGGTGTCACAGGGCACCCGACCCGACCCGGGGATCACCGGAGGCCGCTCGTACACTCGACGGCGATGGCTCCCCCCACCACCACGGCTGCCGATCCGACCCTGCCTCCCGGCGCGCCCGCCGATCTCGCCATCGGCTCGTTCTCCGAGGTTCCGCCGTGGATCGTCGAGCCCGACGCCATGCCGTGGCGCGAGTCCGTCGACGAGATCCGCTGGCTCACCCGCCACGACCTCCCCGAGCTGATCCGGCCCCGGCGCCTCCCCCAGGGGGGCCGGGCCTTCACCGTCGTGCGCCGCCTCGGCACCGCGGTCGGCATGTGGGCCTGGAAGGGCCGTGGCAAGGACCGATCCACCAGCCGCGCCGACCTGTCACGCCGACTGCGCATCGCGGCCGAGCACCTCGGCCCGACCTACATCAAGCTCGGCCAGATCATCTCGTCCGGCGAGGGCCTCTTCCCGGAGGAGCTCGTCGAGGAGTTCAAGAAGTGCCGTGACCAGGTGCCGGCCGAGCCCTTCAACGAGGTGCGGGCCACCGTCGAGAGCGAGCTCGGCCGCTCCCTCGAGGACGTCTTCTCGTCGTTCGACCGCCGGCCCCTCGCCGCCGCCTCCATCGCCCAGGTCCACGCCGCCACCCTCCACACCGGAGAGCGGGTCGTGGTGAAGGTGCAGCGCACCACCGTGGCCGAGCTGGTGAACAAGGACCTCTCGGTCATGGCGTGGCTGGCCCCCTTCCTCGTGGGCCGCCTGCCGTTCGCCGCGCTGGCCAACCCGCCGGCGCTGGTCGAGCTGTTCGCCGAGACCATCACCGAGGAGCTCGACTTCCGCCTCGAGGCCCAGAACATGCTCGACGTGGCCAAGAGCTTCGTCGACCTCGGCCAGCGGGGGTACATCATCCCGAGACCGCACCCCACGCTCGTCACTCGCCGGGTGCTGGTGATGGAGCGCCTCGACGGCTTCAACTTCGACGACGTCACCTCGATGCGCGACGCAGGCGTCGACACCCACGAGGTCGTGCGCACCGGCATGATCGGGTTCATGGAGGGAGCGCTCATCGAGGGCGTCTTCCACGGCGACCTCCACGGCGGCAACCTCTTCGTGATGCCCGATGGCAAGGTGGCCCTGCTCGACTTCGGCATCACCGGTCGCATGGACGAGGTGAAGCGCCGGGCCTTCCTGCGCCTCATGCTCGGTGCGATCACCAACGACGTGAGGGTGCAGCTCGCCGCCCTTCGCGATCTGGGCGCCCTGCCCATGGACACCGACCTCGAGGCCGTGATCATCGACCTCGGGCTCGAGGGCCCGGGCATCGACCCCACGCAGCTCACGCCCGAGGAGATGATCCACGAGATCCAGCGCATCGTGAAGCTGCTGCTCGGCTACGGCGCCCGGATGCCGAAGGAGCTCATGCTCTATGTGAAGAACATGGTCTTCCTCGACGGCGCCATCGCCCGCCTCGCCCCCGACCTCGACCTCTTCGCCGAGATCACCAACATCACGATGTACTTCGCCCAGACCCACGGCGAGAAGCTCTTCGCCGACGTCGGCATCGACCCCTCGACCTTCGAGATCGACCTCGAGGGCGTGAAGAACAGCATCGGGGTCGACGCCTCCACCGAGCGCCTCACCTACCGCGAGCTGCAGGAGCGACGGGAGCTCATCCGCAGCCGCTTCGAGAAGCGCGGCATCGTCTGAGGCAGCGCCGAGCCGGCCGCTCGTCATCGGCCGGTCGACCCGTCGTTCAGGCCGCGGTGCGGGCCAGGCGGTCGTAGAAGGCGGCGTTGAAGCCGTCGAGGCCGACCAGGCGCTGGTTCTCCAGGGCGATGACGTCGCCTGTCTCGAGCAGCTCGACGGTGACGCCGTCGCAGTTGCCCGTGCCGACGGGCGTGATCCGCACCGACGAACGGCTCCACACCACCGGCGTGCCCTTGACCTTGATGCCGAAGCCCTTGGGCTTCACGTCGAACAGGTAGATCGAGGTGGCGGTGAGGGCCACCGCGACCCGCGGCGGCAGGCCCCCGGCGAGGGTGCCCGCCTGGCGGCCCTTGATCGCCGCGGCCAGGGGCGAGGCGAAGTAGAGGGCGTCGGTGCCGCTCTGGCCCACTCGGCTGAGCATGGCCACGGCCTCGACGGGCTCGGGCACGTGCTTCTGGAGGGCGTCGGTGTAGGTGCGGTTGTACTTCTCGATGGATGCCATGGTCACAGGGGACCATGGCGACCCCTGCGGCCACCTGAGCAACCGATGCTCATTCAGGCGCCGCGCCCGGATCAGTTGAAGACGGTCTCGCCGTCAGCCGTCTCGATGCCGACGATGCGCTCGAGCCGCACCCGGATGGTGCCGTCGGCGACGGGCCAGACCCAGGCGCCGACGGAGGGGGTCTCGGACGGGCTGAGCACCAGCTTGCCGTCCTGGACGCCGTCGACGACGCCCTCGACCCGCGAGAGCGACTGCAGCTCGTGCTCCTCGAGCGAGCCGATCACCACGGTGACCGTGGTGCCGGTCATGCCCTCGAGCCGTTCGCGAACCTGGCGGATGCGGCGCTCGTCGCCACCCAGGCCGATGACGTAGACGGTGATGCCGACGCTCAGGGCGACGACGACGATCCCGATGAGGACTTCGACCTGCCAGCTCATGGCGTCCCCCTCCCGGGTCGTTCGCGGCGCTGCCGACGGTAGTGCGAACCGGGCATCAACCGACGGAGATCACCCCAGGGCGCCTCTGCCGAGGCGCGAAGGTGAGCCGGCCACCCATCACGCCCGTCGCGGACCCACCGGTGGGAAGATGACCGGGCGCGGCACAGGGTCGAGCCCGACGGAGGGATCGGCGCCGCAGCCAGGAGGGGAACCATGAGCCCAGACCGGAACGACGACGGCATCAGGCTCGGCGGTGGCGCCATCGCCACCATCATCGGCATCGCCTGCCTCGCCGTGTTCATGCTGCAGAACCGTGACGAGACGAAGATCAACTTCCTGATGATCGAGCTCACCTGGCCGCTGTGGCTGGTCATGCTCATCTCGGCGTTGCTCGGTGCCCTGATCTGGTTCGGCCTCGGGGTGATGCGTCGCCGCAGCCGTCGCAAGGAGCGGCGCGGCTGACCCGCTAGTCGGGGGTCGACGCGTCGCGCGGGATCCAGCCCCGGACGATCAGGGTGGTGATGGTCGTCATCACCAACGCGACAGCCAGCACACCGACTGCGAGGGCCCACGGCTGGGCGTCGGCGATCACCTGCCCGCAGAGGGCCCCGATGGCCTGGCCCTCGACATCGGTCGGGAACAACGCCGCCCCGCACGGGGTGCCGTCGGGCGCGGCGTGGTCGCGGAAGGCCAGGTACACCGCCACCGGGGTGACCACGATGGTGACGGCGAACAGCACGTAGCCCCACCGGGGGAACGGCTCGAACCGTCGGGGTCGGCGCCCGTCGGGGATCCGGGGCTCGTCGCGGAGGCGGGGCCGGACGACGACGCCGGGCCGTTCAACGGGCGGCGGCTCGGCACGTTCCCGCCGACGCCTCGAGCGCCCGCCGACCGGGCCACCCAGGCGTGGATCCCGCTCACCCTCCGCCGTCTCTCCCACCGACCCGACCGTAGCGGCCGGTGCTCTAGCCTCGCTGGCGTCATGCGCATCGTGATCGCCCGCTGCTCCGTCGACTACGCCGGCCGCCTCTCCGCCCACCTCCCGATGGCCACCCGGCTGATCATGGTGAAGGCCGACGGGTGCGTCGCCATCCACGCCGACGGCGGGGCCTACAAGCCCCTGAACTGGATGAACGCCCCCAACCGGCTCTCGGAGTCGGAGGGCGAGTGGGTGGTCACCAACCCGAAGGGCGAGACCCTCACGATCACCCTCGACGAGGTGATCCACGACTCGGCCCACGAGCTGGGCATCGACCCCGGCCTGCAGAAGGACGGCGTGGAGGCCCACCTCCAGGAACTGCTGGCGGCCGATCCCACCACCATCGCCGAGGGCCTGAAGCTGGTCCGCCGGGAGTTCCCCACCGACATCGGCCCCGTCGACCTCATGTGCCGAGACGCCGACGGCGGCGCCGTGGCCATCGAGGTCAAGCGCCGCGGCGAGATCGACGGCGTCGAGCAGCTCGTGCGCTACCTCGAGCGGCTCGACCTCGACCCCACCCTTCGCCCGGTCCGCGGCATCTACGTCGCCCAGGTCATCAAGCCCCAGGCGAAGGTGCTGGCCGAATCCCGCGGCATCACCTGCGTCGAGGTCGACTACGACGAGCTGCGCGGCATCGAGTCCGACATCCTCAAGCTCTTCTGATGGCCCCGCCGCAGCAGGTGTCCGACGGATGGCGACGCATCATCGGTGGTGTGCTCGTGGTGCTGGCGCTCGCACTCGTCCCCTCCGTCGTGGGGGCGGCCACGCAGCACCGCGTCGGCGAGCGCGGGGCCGACTGCGGCTCGTGGACCGACCCCTCCGCGCTCGCCGAGCAGCGACCGGCGCTGAGCACGGACGGGTGCGCCCAGGCCATCGGCGACGCCTCCCGCACGATCGGGCTGCGCGTGGCGGCCGGCGTCGTGCTGCTGGTGGCCGGCCTGTCGCTGGTGATCACCACGCGGGTCACCCGCTGGATCTGGGCCGTGGTGCTCGCCGCGCTCGTCGGCGTGATCTACGCCGAGTCCCAACCCGGTGGGCTGGCCACCGCGATCACGGGGTTCTTCTACGGCGTGCTGGTGCTCGTCGTGGTGCTGGGCCTCATGCGCAGCCGCAGCCGCCGGGCGCGCGAGCGCGCCGCGCCGGACTGACCGGAGCCGAGCGCCTCAGGCGTCGAAGGTGTGGCGGCCGCCGGCGAGGACGACCCGACCGTCCTGGCCCCTGGTCTGGAAGGTGCACTCGCCACCGTCGACCCACATCTCGATGGTCAGCTCCTCGCCCGGGTAGACCGGCGATGCGAAGCGGCCTTCCATCGAGCGGAAGCGGGCCGGGTCGGAGCCGCAGAGCGTGTGCAGGAGGGCCCGGCCGCTGAAGCCGTACGTGCACATGCCGTGCAGGATCGGGCGGTCGAAGCCGGCCAGCTCGGCGAACTTCGGGTCGGAGTGCAGCGGGTTGCGATCGCCCGAGAGCCGGTAGATGAGCGCCTGGTCGGCGCGGGTCTGGTAGCTGACCGAGTGGTCCGGGTCGCGCTCGGGCGGGGTGTTGCGGTTGCCGGAGGGACCGCGGTCGCCGCCCCAGCCGCCCTCGCCGCGGATGAACATCGTCATCGAGGTCGAGAACAGCAGGTCGCCGGTGGCGACGTCGGTGCAGTCGGCGTCGATCACGACCGCCGCGCCGGAGCCCTTGTCGTAGATGCCGGCGATGGTGCTCACCGAGGAGACCGTGCCCTCGACGGGGATCTCGCGGTGGATCGTGATGGCCTGCTCGCCGTGCACGAGCATGGCGAAGTTGAACGGGCCGATGGCGCTGACCACGTTCGATCCGCCCTGGGAGATCACGACGCCCTGGGTGGGGAGGAGCCGCTGGGGCAGGTCGATGCTGTTCTCGGTGGCGAACGCCAGCTCGTCGAGGCCGGCACCCACGCCGAGGGCGTAGAGCAGGCCGTCCTTCGAGGTCCAGCTCAGCTCGACGGGGTCGCCGACGGCTCCGACGACGTCGTGGTTGATGGGCATGTCGTTCCCCCGGGTCAGGTGCGGTCGGCGCCGAACATGTCGGCGTTGGGGCGGGCCTCGGCCATGAGCTGCTCGACGAGCGGGCCGATGTCGGAAGGGTCCTGGGTGCCGGTGACCGACGGGCCCCGGTGCCAGCCCTCGGCGACGGCGAGGGTGTCGCCCATGACGTCGAAGACGCGGCCGGTGACGCCCGAGGACTCCTCGCTCGCCAGCCAGGTGACGATGGGGGCGATCCAGCGCGGCGACATGGCCTCCTGGGTCTCCTCGCTGACCGGCGCACCGCTCAGGCCGGCGGTGAGGCGGGTCATCGCCGCGGGTGCGATGGCGTTCACGGTGACGCCGTACCGGGCGAGCTCGTCGGCGGCGATGATCGTGAAGGCGGCGATGCCGGCCTTGGCGGCGCCGTAGTTGGTCTGGCCGATGTTGCCGTAGATGCCCGACGGCGAGGTGGTGTTGATGATGCGGGCGACGTTGGCCTCTCCGGCCTTCGAGCGGTCACGCCAGTAGGCGGCGGCGAAGTGCGACGGGCCGCCGGTGCCCTTCAGGTGCACCTTGATGACGGCGTCCCACTCGGCCTCGCTCATGTTGGCCAGCATGCGGTCGCGGAGGATGCCGGCGTTGTTGATGAGCACGTCGAGGCCACCGAAGGTCTCGACGGCCTGGGCGATCAGCCGCTCGGCGCCGCCCCAGTCGCTGATGTCGTCGGTGTTGGCGACGGCCTCGCCGCCCGCGGCGACGATCTCGTCGACCACCTGCTGGGCGGGCCCGGCGTCGGTGCCCTCCCCCGAGGCGGAGCCGCCCAGGTCGTTGACCACGACCTTGGCCCCTTCGGCCGCCAGCATGAGCGAGTGCTCGCGGCCGATGCCGCGCCCCGCTCCGGTGACGATGACGACACGGCCTTCACACAGTCCTGCCACGGTGACCCCCCTGGGACGTTGTTCGCCGGGCGATCTTGGCACGGGAGCCGGTGTACCGTCCGCGGGACCGGGTGGGACCCGGAGACGGGTGTCGGCGCCCACCGGGCGGCCCATCCGATGATGCGATCGAAGGGGACCTCATGGCCGAGCGGGATCTGCTGGTGCGCGGTGGCGACGTCATCGACGGGACGGGCGCGCCGGCGCGGCGGGCCGACGTGCGGGTGCGCGACGGAGTCATCGTCGAGGTCGGCCCCGACCTGGCCCACGAGGGCGAGACGGTCATCGACGCGACCGGCGCGGTCGTCACCCCCGGCTTCATCGACACCCACGCCCACACCGACCCCGCCGTGTTCTGGGACCCTGCGCTCGACCCCGAGCCGCTGCACGGCGTCACCACGATGCTGATCGGCAACTGCAGCCTCTCGCTCTTCCCCGTCTCCGACGCGACCCGCGCCGTGGTGAGCGACCTCTTCGCCTACATCGAGGACGTCCCGCGGCACCTGTTCGACGGTGCCGTGCCGTGGACGTGGTCCGACCTCGCCGGCTACCGCGACGCCGTCGCCACCACCGGCGCTGGCGTGAACCTCGCTCCCCTGGTGGGCCACAGCATGATCAGGCTCGAGGTCATGGGCGACGACGCCTGGACCCGCACCGCCACCGCCGACGAGCAGGCCGCCATGGTCGCCCTGCTCGTCACCGCCATGGAGCAGGGCGCGTGGGGGCTCTCGACCTCGGAGCTCGACGTCGACGCCACCGGCCGGCACGTGCCCTCCAGGGTCGCCGACGACACCGAGGTCGACCTCCTCCTCGACGTGCTGCGCGACAGCGGCCGCGGCGTGGTCGAGATGGTGCCCGCCCTGCTCGACGCCGGCGACCCGGTCGCCCGCCTCGAGGCCATCGCCCGCCGCTGCGGCGAGCGTGGGGTGCCCCTCACCTGGACGGGCTTCACCTACTCGCAGTCGAACCCGGCCTACACCGAACGCTGGATCGAGCTCGCCCACCGGCTGGCCGACGACGGGGTCACCTTCCTGCCCCAGCTCTCGCCCCGCACGGTCGACATGCGCCTCAACTGGGACTCCTCGATGATGTTCATGTCGATGCCCGAGGGCTGGCACCGGGTGATCGCCGCCCAGGGTGCCGACGCCAAGGCCGAGCTGCTGAACGACCCGGAGTGGCGAGCCACCGCACGCGACGAGTGGGACCGCACCGAGAAGGCGATGTTCCCCCACCGTCGCCCCGAGGCGCTGCGCATCGTCGAGGTGCACGGCGCCGACAACCAGAAGTGGCTGGGCGCGACCTTCGCCGACCTGCTGGCCACCACCGACGGACACCCGTCCGACGTCCTCGCCGACTTCGTGCTGGCCAACGAGTGCCGGCCCGGTCTCGTGGCCCAGGGCCTGGCCAACGCCGACGTGGAGGGCGTGGGCCGCACCCTCGCCGACCCGGCCGTCCTGATCAGCTCGTCCGACGCCGGGGCCCACGCCACGATGATGTGCGCCTCCGGCGACACCACCCTCCTCTTCACCCGCCACGTGCGTGACCGCGGCGACCTCACCCTCGAAGAGGCCGTGCACGAGCTCACCGGTCGCCAGGCCGAGGCCTTCGGCTTCCACGGTCGTGGCGTGATCGAGCCCGGCGCCGTGGCCGACCTCGCCGTGTTCGCCCTCGACGAGCTCCACTACGACAACGACGTGTTCGTCGACGACCTGCCGGGTGGCGGCTCGCGCCTGCGTCGCCCCGGCGGCGGCTACCGGGCCACGATCGTGGCGGGCACGCCGGTGCAGCTCGACGGCGAGCTCACCGGGGCACTGCCCGGCCGGGTGATCAGCTCCGCCGACTGAGCCGGACCGGCAGGGTCAGCAGCCGCTCGGTCAGTCGTCGTCGGCGTCGAAGCTCGGCGCGCCCTCGGGGCCCCAGTCGAAGCCCAGGGCGTCGAGCCAGCGGGCCAGCTCCGGCAGGCGGAACGAGGTGGTGGCCGGGCCCTCGGCGCTGGTGAAGGCGACCTCGATGGTGGCCTTGTCCATCACGCGGGCGTCGGGGGCCGAGGTGGTGACGCCGGTGATGGCCGAGCGGTCGATCACGAAGCTCTTGCGCGGCGCCCAGGTGACGAAGGCGAGCTTGTCGGCGCTGAGGGCCAGCACGCCCTGGCCTCGGAGGCCGCCGGCCTCGTCGGGCTCGGAGCCGTGGCCCACGGCCTTGGGCTCGATGAGCGTGACGTTGTCGCGCCCGCCGAGGACGGTGCGGGCGTCCTCGATGGCCGTGTCACCCCGCTTCTGGAGGATCGGGTTCAGCACGAGTGACACCAGGACGGCGATCACGACGATGGCGACGAGGACGATGATGAGGGTGGTCATGCTGGCTCCCGGGTGGGCTCGAACGCCGCAGATGCTCGCAGACGGGTCCCTGCGACGGTGGGACCACGGGATGTGGTGATCGGACCGCCCGCACCGCTCCTTGAGCGGTCACCCCCCTCTCACTGGCTCATGTCGTCAGGCATGACCTGACGCGGTGAGCCACCGAAGCGGGGGCTGTCACACCCCCTGCGGAAGATGGGGGCATGGACATCGCACTGGCATCCGTGCTCGGCGTCGTGGTCGGCCTGATGGTCGGCATCGCCGTCGGCGCGCTCGGCATGGGCGCGCTGCGCCGCCACCAGGCCCGGGAGTTCCGCTCGCTCTCCTCGCAGGCCCTGGCGGCCAGCAACGAGCAGTTCCTCCAACTCGCCACCACCCGGTTCGGCTCGCTCGAGGACGCCAGCGAGCGCGAGGCCCGCGCCCGCGAGCGCGCCGTCGAGGGCCTGGTGCGCCCGATCGACGAGCGCCTCGGCCACCTGCAGGAGGCGTTGGTGGCGCTCGACCGGCAGCGGGCGGTCGAGACCTCGCAGCTGCGGGAGATGATCGGCCAGCTGCGCACCACCACCGAGACCCTCCACAGCGAGACCAAGGTGCTGGCCACCGCCATGAAGGACACCCGGGCCCGGGGCTCGTGGGGCGAGCTCCAGCTGCGGCGGGTGGTCGAGCTGGCCGGCCTGGTCGAGCACTGCGACTTCGTCACCCAGACCACCGTCGCCGGCGACGACGGACCCCTGAGGCCCGACGTCGTGGTGCGCCTGCCCCAGGCCAAGGCGGTCGTGGTCGACGCCAAGGTGCCGATGCAGGCGTACCTGCAGGCGGTCGAGGCCCACGACCCCGACATCGAGCGACGCCTCCTCGAGGCCCACGGCAAGGCGGTGGTGGCCCATGTCGAGGCGCTGCGCTCACGCGACTACAGCCGTTACGTCGAGGGCTCGATCGACTTCGTCGTGATGTTCGTGCCGGGCGACGCCTTCCTGTCGGCGGCCTTCGAGGCCCGGCCCACCCTGTTCGACGACGCCATCGGCCGCGGGGTGTTCCTGGCCACGCCCGGCACCCTCATCGCCCTCCTGCGCGCCGTCGCCTTCGGCTGGCGTCAGGAGCGACTGGCCGAGAGCTCGGCCGAGGTCGCCCGCCTCGGCCGCGAGCTGCACCAGCGGGTGGGCATCTTCGCCGAGCACCTGGCCAGGGTGGGTGGGGCCATCGACCGCGCCGCCCGCTCGTACAACGAGGCCGTCGGTTCGCTCGAGAGCCGAGTGCTGGTCACCACCCGCAAGCTGGCCGACCACGGGGTTGCGCCGCCCAGCCCGCTCTCGCCGCCCGCCACCGTCGACACCGCCGTGCGGCCGCTCACCGCGGCCGAGCTGGCCGGCGCCCACGACGACCCCCACGAGCTCGCCGGCTGAGAGGCCTCGCGTCCTGAACCCCGCTTCCGGAATCCAGGCGCTCGAATCCCGCCGATCTGGCCGCTGACCAGGGATTTCAGGGGGTGGTTGTCCAGCCTACCGAACAGTCGGTAGGCTGGTTTTCGTGCCTTCCGCCGACACCGCAGAAACGACCGTGGCCCCCGACTCCGCGGCCACCGATCTCGACGATGCCAGCACCGAGCGCAAGGGCTCGCTGAAGCCGGTCATCGACGTCATCCCCCCCGAGGCCTACGAGAACCCCACGTGGAAGGGCCTCGCCTACTTCGCCCGCGACGCCGTCATCTACGGCCTCGTCGTGGCCGGGCTGATCATGTTCGACAACCCCTTCGCCGTCGTGGCGCTCTGGGTCCTGTCGGCGCTGGTGATCTCCGGCCTGTTCGTGATCGGCCACGACGCCGCCCACGGCTCGCTCTTCGCCTCCAAGAAGCTGAACCGGTTCATCGGCACCGTCGCCATGCTCCCGGGCTGGCACGTGTACGAAGGCTGGGTGCTGGGTCACAACCGCATCCACCACGCCTACACCGTGCGCCAGGGCTTCGACTTCGTGTGGCACCCCTACACGCCCGAGCAGTACGCCGAGATGAGCACCCTCGGCAAGCTCCGCCACCGCTTCGAGTGGTCCTGGCTCGGCGCCGGCGCCTACTACCTGCGCGAGGTCTGGTGGCACAAGATGATCATCGGTGCGCCGCCCGCCCGCTGGGCCAAGGCCGTGCGCCGCGACCGCATCATCGTCTGGACCTTCGTCGCCGTGGCCTCGCTGCTCCTCGGCGCCCTCGGCTGGGCCATGTACGGCTCGGTGGCCGGTGTCGCCTGGATGATCGTCAAGGTCCTGATCGTGCCGTTCCTGGCCTTCACCTACGTGATCGCCTCGTTCGTGCACGTGCACCACGTGCAGCCCGGCATCCGCTGGTGGAAGCGCCGTGAGTGGACCAAGTTCAAGGGCCAGATGGAGGGCACCACCGTGCTGCGGGCCCGCTTCGGCCTGAACTTCTTCTTCCACTGGATCATGGTGCACGTCCCCCACCACGTCGACATGCGCATCCCGATGTACAACCTCGAGCTGGCCACCGACGCCATCGAGAAGGCGTTCCCGGGCACCGTCCACGACGAGCCCCTGCGCTTCCGGGACTTCATCTCCAACACCCGCCAGTGCCAGCTCTACGACTTCGACGAGGGCCACTGGCTCACCTACCGCGAAGCCGCCGCCCGCACGGCCACCACGCCGCCGGCGCCGCTCGAGGCCGACGCCGCCTGAGCGACGCTCACCGATCTCCCCAGCGGCCACCTCCGGGTGGCCGCTGGCGCGTCCGGGGTCGGTCGGTCAGGCCGGGGCGTCGACGGTGACGGTGTCGCCGCCGGGGTCGATCACCTGGTACTCGAAGCCCTCGTCGACGATGGCGGCGTCGGCTCCGAAGGCCACCGCGATCTTGTTGGCCGAGTTGCGCACCAGGTAGCAGACCAGCTCCACGGCCTCGGCCGGTGCGAGCGAGGCCCGCACGTCGGCCACGACGGCGTCCGGCACCGACGGGCGCCCGGCCAGCATGGCGTCGGTGAGCGCCAGCGCGGCCCGGGTGGCCGGCGGCAGGTCGGCGACCTTCGTGGGGTCGGCGGCGGAGAGGAGGTCCTCTCCCGCGCCGGCCTCGAGGGCGGCGACGCTGCGCACCGACTGGCACCGACGGCACTGGTGGTGACGGGCACCGCGCAGGCGCACCAGCTCCCGCAGCACGGGGTCGAGCGAGCGCAGCCGCCCGGTGGCCCGCATGAGCTGGTCGACCGCGGCCATGGGGTCGGCCGGCACGTCGGCACCCGCTGTGGGCCACGCCCACAGGCTCGACGGCACCGGCGAGGCGAACAGCGCACCCAAGGCGATCGCCGCCCGCTGCCCGACGTCGAGCAGGTAGAGCCCCTGGACGAAGGGCAGCACGCCGGCCTCGAGCAGGGCGGCAGCGGGGCCGAGCGGACCGGCGGGCACGCCCGTGACGTCGATGGCGAACTGCTCGGTGAGCGCCATGGCGGCCCGGCTGCGGTCGTCGAAGGCGGCGGAGGTGGGCCACGACGCCAGCTCGGTGACCGCCGCGGTCGCGGGCTCACCCCATGCGGGAGCGGAAGCCTCGACCTCGTCGCCGAGCAGCTCGACCAGGCGCAGTCGGGCCAGCTCGAGCAGGGCGGGGTCGGACGCGGCGCGCACCGAGGCGCACGACGCCTGCAGCGCGGCCAGGACCTCGGGGGCGTGGGTGGCCCGCGGGTCGCCGGTGGTGGGATCGCCCCAGGCGGCCATCAGGAGCCCAGATCCACGGGGAGGTGCTTGATGCCGTTGACGAAGCTCGAGCGCAGCTGCTCGGGCTCGCCCGCCAGCTGCCAGTCGGGCACCTGGCGGAACAACTCGCCGATCAGCAGGGCGATCTCTCGGCGGGCCAGGTGAGCGCCCAGGCAGAAGTGGGGGCCGGGGCCACCGAAGCCCACGTGCGGGTTGGGGTCGCGCAGCACGTCGAAGCGGTCGGGGTCGGCGAACACGGCGTCGTCGCGGTTGGCCGAGCCGTAGTAGAGGATCACCTTGTCGCCCTGGGTGAGCTTCGTGCCGGAGAGCTCGGTGTCGCGGGTGACGGTGCGGCGCATCCACACCACCGGTGAGGCGATGCGGACGACCTCCTCGACCGCGGTGCCCGTCACGCCCTCGACGTCGCCCTGCCAGATGGCCCGCTGGTCGGGGTTCTGCCCGAGCAGGGTGACGGCGTGGCTGATGCCGGTGCGGGTGGTCTCGTGGCCCGCCACCGACAGCAGGATGAAGAACGACGCCAGCTCGTCACCGCTGAGCTGCTCGCCGTCGACCGCGGTGTTGACGAGGGCCGAGGTGAGATCGTCGGTGGGGCGCGCCCGGCGCTCGTCGGCCAGGCCGTCCATCAGCTCCACGAGCATCGCTCCGGCCCCGAGGAAGGCGGTGACCGGGTCGACGCCCTCCGGGATGAACTCGGGATCGCCGCCCGAGAGGATGATGTTCGACTGGGCCAACACCATCTGGCGCTCGCTGTCGGGGATGCCCATCAGGTCGCAGACCACGATCAGCGGGAACGGGCTGGAGACCTCGGCGACGAAGTCGACCACGCCCTTCCCCTTGGCCGCGGCGACGACGTCGCGGGCGGTGGCGGCGACGTCCTCGAGCACCCGGTTGAGCATCTTCGGCGTGAACGTGCCCGACACGATCTTGCGGAGCCGGGCATGCCGGGGGTCGTCCATGGAGATCATCGAGCCGAAGTACTCGTTCATCTCGGCGGGCATGTCGAGGATGGACACCGCCCCGGCGGCCGACGAGAACGTCTCGGGGGACTTGCTCACGGCCATCACGTCGGCGTGGCGCGTGACCGCGTAGTAGCCCGGGCCCTTCGGGAAGGGCGGCACCTCGGGCTCCTCGAAGAAGGCGACGGGCCGCTCCCGCCGGAGGGTGGCGAAGGCGGCGTCGCGCTCGGCCCACGGCTGCGCCCAGAACTCGATGCTCGAGAGGTCGATCTCGTCCACGCCCGGCGCGCCATCGGCCATCGGTGCATCCCCCTACGTCGTACGTCGCGGACCGCCGTGGCCCGTGCGCGCACGGTACCAGTGGGCGCGAGACAACCGCAGGCCCGCTGTCTCATCCCCAGGTCCCCGCCTGTGACCGGCGACCGATCCACTCTCAGGGAACGGTCAGGTGTGGCCCACCCCCGTGTCAGGTTCGGGCCTGATCATCGGGACATGGCCCGCCGAACGCTCCCCCTCGTGCTCCTGCTGTTCGTCCTGTCCATCGCCCTCGTCGGCCTCGGGAGCCGGGTGGCCCAGGGCGCCACCGACCTCGTGGCGGCCGGCCATTCGTCGATCACCACATCGACCAACGGCACGGCCGTCGACCCCACGCTCGCCTCCGCCGACGCGACGACCACCACGACCGTGGCCGACGAGAACGACGACGGGGTGAAGCGGGTGGTGATCGTCGGCGACTCGATGGTGGTGATGGCCGAGGACGAGCTGACCGCCATGTTCAACGCCAACGGAGTGGAGGTCACCTACATCGCGGTGAGCGGCACCGGCATCCTCACCGACCAGGGCGAACGCCTGACCCAGCTGCAGGAAGCGCTCGAGACGCTGCACCCCGACGCCGTGATCATCGAGTCGTGCTGCAACTACGACGGCACCTACACCCTGGCCGACGGCACGGTCGTGCCGACCGACAGCGAGCTGCTGTGGGACGTGTGGGCGGCCCAGGCCCAACTCATGGTCTCGGTGGCCCAGGCTCACGACGCCGACGTGTACCTGGTGGTCACGCCCCGGGCTCTGGAGAGCGCGTGGTTCAGCGGCCTCGAGGACCGCATCGAGCACTTCAACGAGATCTACCGCTCGCTCGGCGTGCCGGTGATCGACTGGGACCTGGCCCTCTACCCGAATGGCACGACGACCGGGCTGGCGTCGCTGCGCCACACCGACGGGCTGCACCTCACCGACGCCGGCGACGACCTCGTGGTCGCCGCGACCTGGGCCGCCGTGGCGGGCTCGTTCGACGACGCCTGATCCGCCACCGTCGAGGTCAGGCGAGTGAGGCACTTCCAGCCCGTCCTGAGGTCCCGGACGCCTTTTGGTCAGTGCCTCGCACACGTGGGGTGCTGTCACACTCCCGGCGTTCTGGGGCGCGTGGTGGTCCGCTCGTTGACACTACGGACTGTCGGCGCTGAGTCTGTCCAGGGGGTGATCGTCGGCGTTGCTGCTCCGTCGGCTCACATCCATGCACCAGCGATCAGAGCGAGGCTCATAGGTCGGAGGCCAGCGAGCGACACGCAGCGATGTTTCAGCCGGTGAAATTCGGGCTGACCGCAACCGCGCCCGTCGGCGCCAACGCCGCAAGCGCGTCGACCGCGCCGTCGCACGGCGGTCCCGCCTCGATGCCCTGGTATGTCTGGGTCACGACCGTCTCATAGGTCGTGCGGGTGTTGTAGTTGGTCTCGCCGCTCACGACCTCGTAAGGCACCGTCTCGTCCTCGCCGATGAAGATCGTGTCCGGTCCGAACGTCGCGATCGTCGTGATCACCGGTTCGAGCGCGATCGATGTGCTGCTCACCAGTACCGGGTTCGCTGCCGGAGCACCGCACTGGACCGCCTCGGCGGTCGGAAGGTCAACTCGCTGCGTGGTCGTGATGTGTCGGGTCGAGACCGTGAACGTGTCGAACGCGACTTGCGCGTCCGCTGTCGGGGCTGCGGACGCAACTCCAAGACCGACCGCAAACAGGACGACGAAGGCCACAATTGTCCGCCGAATCCTCACGTGCTGCTCCTCGCTCGAGAGTGCGCAAACGACGAAACGTTAGCCGCCGCATTTCCCAGGTGCCCGGTGGACTCAAGGAGCTCGGGCCCTCTCACCTCACCCTGACAGTCCCGCCGTTCGCGGGTCCGGGAGGACAGACGGGAACGACTCGTTGGCCAGCGCGACCGGCTCACATCCCTGAACACCGGCTCTTCGGCCAGGTCACTCCCTGACCCACCACCACGCTACGACCCCACCCGCCGACGGGCCCGAGAAACGCGCCCCGACACACCCAAAACGACCCCTTGGCACAAAGAGGATTCGGTAGGGGATACCCGCTGGATCGCGGATCTCCTGTCGTCCGGCCCGCCGTCGAGGTCAGGTGGGGAGGACGCCGGACTGGTCGGTGGTCTGGATGAGCTCGAGGCACTCGCCGTTGGGACCGGGCCAGAACAGCACCAGCAGCAACGGCAGGTCGTCGCCGACCGAGAGCGTGCCGGTGGGCGCCAATGGCACCGAGCCGGCGGCCCGCACGACGCCTTCGTCGCGGGCGCAGTCATCGGTGGCCCAGGCCATGCGGAACAGGCCCAGCTCGTTGGCGGCCCGCACCCGCAGCGACGCCGGGTCGACCACGGGGTCGAGCCACTGCACCAGGGTGACCGAGAAGCGCGAGCCGGAGTCCTGCAGGCGGGCGGTGCGGACCAGGCCGTCGGCGTCGAGCCCGTGGATGGCCGCGGGCTGGGCGATCTCGCGGACCTCGCCGGTGGGCACCAGGCCCATGACGTCGCGGTAGTAGGCGAGCGAGGAGTCGAGGTCGACGCAGTTGACGATCACCTGGGCGATGGAGACGGCGTCGCCCTCGAACAGCTGCACCGGCACGCCGTCGGGATCGCGCAGCATCGCGGTGCGCGGGCCGCTGTCACCGTGGCCGAACACCGGGCCACCGGAGAGGGTGCCGCCGGCGGCGACGGCCGCCTCGATCGTGGCGTCGAGGTTCGGGGTGGACACGCACAGCCGGTTGAGGCCGGGCTGGCCGACCGTGGGAGGCGGCGTGCCGGTGGGCGGCGGGGAGGTCCACTCCAGGAGGTCGAGCGACAGGCCGTCGAGCCCGTCCTCGGACTGCAGCACCCACGCGTCCCACGCCACCTCGGCGAGCCCGAAGGCATCGCCCGGCTGGGTTCGGCTCGGGATCGTGCGCACGACCCGCCGCAACCCGAGTGCCTCGTAGAACTGCGCCGCCCGCTCGAGCACGGTGCAGTTCGAGTTGACGTGGTAGATCCGGTTCCCCCCGATGGCCATGGGGCCGACCCTACGCGCGTCGTCGCACCCGCGTCCCGCTCCGATGTGGTTGCCTGGGGGCCATGACCACCGCGTTGACCACGCGGGGCGTGATCCGGGGGGTGAGCGGGGCCGATTGCTCCGCGTTCCTCGGCGTGCCCTATGCCGCCCCTCCTGTCGGCGAGCGCCGATGGGCCCCGCCCGCACCGGCCCCTGTCTGGGAGGGCATCCTCGACGCGACCCGTCCGGGACCGGCCGCGTGGCAGCCGACCGGTGGCCCCCTCGACGGCCTGGTGCCCGGGATGGGCAGCGACGACCAGGGCGACGACTGCCTCACCCTCAACGTGTGGACCCCGGCCCCCGACGACGCCCGCCGGCCGGTGCTCGTGTGGGTCCACGGTGGCGCGTTCCAGCTCGGCGCCGGTTCGCTCGGCGTGTACGACGGCACGCGATTGGCCACCGCCACCGACTCGGTCGTGGTCACCTTCAACTACCGCCTCGGCGCCCTCGGCTTCATGGTCGTCGACGACCCGAGCGCCACCGCCAACGTGGGCCTGCTCGACCAGGTCGCCGCCCTCCAGTGGGTGAAGGACAACATCGCCGAGCTGGGCGGTGACCCCGATCGGGTCACCGTGTTCGGCGAGTCCGCCGGTGGCGGCAGCGTGCTCTCGCTTCTCGCCATGCCCGCCGCGACCGGCCTGTTCCAGCGGGCCATCGTGCAGAGCGGCGCCACCGACCTCCTGCTCGACCGGGAGCGGGCCGCCCTGGTCACCGAGTGCTTCGCCCGGTGCGCCGGGGTCGAGCCGGGCGATGTCGCCGGACTGCGCGACCTCTCCCCCGCCGCCGTGCTGGCCGCCCAGGCCCAGGCCGCGGGCGAGCTGTTCACCACCGTCGGCACCATGCCGTTCCACCCGTGCATCGACGGCACGGTGCTGCCGCGCAGCTGGCTCGACGCGGCGAAGGCCGGCGTCAACGCGGTGCCCCTCATCATCGGCACGACCCACGACGAGATGGCGTTGTTCGCCAGCTTCGACCCGGCGGCCGCCACCCTCGATGGTCCCTCGCTGCGGCGCCGCCTCGACGGGGCGGCAGCGGCCGGCCTCGACGTCGAGGCGCTGATCGGCGCCTACGCCGAGACCGGCACCTCCGCCCCGCCCAAGGTGTGGCAGCGCATCCAGACCGACCAGGCCATGTGGCTGCCGGCGCTGCGCGTCGCCGAGGCCCGGGCGGCCCACGCCCCGGTGTGGATGTACCGGTTCGACTGGCCTGCGGCCGACGCCCGCCTGGGCGCCCCGCACGGCATCGACATCCCGTTCCCGTTCACCACCGTCGACGTCGACGGCTGGGACGCCTTCGTGGCCGATGCCGAGGGGGCCATGGACCTCGCACGCGTGCAGCAGCAGCTCTGGGCGGCCCATGCACGCGACGGTGAACCGAGCGCCGACGGGGTCGACTGGCCGCAGTTCGACGCCTCCCGCCGCAGCACCCTCGTGCTCGGCCACGAGCTCACCCTCGTCGAGGACCCCAACGGTCCGGTTCGGCGGGCCTGGGGCGGCTGACCCGAGGGGGTCGGGATCGGAGCGAGGTCGGGGCCGGGGCCCCGGGCTGGTCAGCCCGGCGGGAGGCGCACGACCGCGCCGTCGAGGTCGATCGCCTCACGGTCGGGGCCGAGCAGCGACAGCACGAGGTCGTCGCCATCGCGGGAGACGACGAGCACACCGTCCTCGATCGTGCGGGACGCCCGCGCCAGCAGCTCCTGGGCCGAGCGCACCAGCAGCAGGCCGTCGCCCTGCGGGATCGACCCCTCCACCTGCCAGTCGACCTCGATGACCGAGCCGACGTCCTCGCGGACGGCGGCGGCCTCGACCTCGATCGCGACACGAGCGGGGTCGTCGCCGCCGGCGAACGGACCGGGCCCGCTCGGGTCGAGGCTCACGCTCTGGCGCCACGTGCGCTCGGTGCGGCTGCGCTCGAGCGACCAGAGGCCCTCGACCAGCAGCGCCGCGACCTCGGGCCGCTCGTGGTCGGCCGGGGGCTCGGGGGCCGCCCGCACCTCGTCGAGCTCGGCGCGCAGGGCCTCGGCCTCGCCCCTCGCCCGCACCAGGTCGAGGTGGGTGGCATCGGCCTGGGCGACGGCCGCCACCGCGGCGGCGTCGGCCTCCCGTGCGGCCTCCTGGGCGTTGGCCAGGTCGTCGCGCAGCACGGCCAGCTGGTCATCGAGGCGGGCCAGCTCACCGGAGCTGTCGTCGACCGACGCCTGCAGGCGGGTGCGCTCCGCGTCGAGCTCGGCGATCGACCGCTCGCGCTCGACTCGCTCGACCTCGGCCGCCTCGAGGCGCTCGTCGAGCGCGGCCTCGCGATCGGCACCGGCGGCGACTGCAGCCTCGGCTGCGTCGGCCCGCGACGTCTGCCCGGCGAGGGCGGCGGACAGGGCGCGGGCCCGCATCAGGGCGGCCACGGCCACCACCACTGCGACGCCGAGTGCCACGGCGAGGATCACCACTGCCACCCGGCGACCATAGCCACCAGCGGGCCCGGCGAGGACGAGGGTCGCGGATCCGGGGCAAGCTGTCGGTCGTTCGGTGCCCCGGGGGGCGAAGAAGGGATGGTCCGATGGTCGAGCGCGTCGCCTACGACGAGTTCTCGTACTTCCACGAGAACGCCGAGGAGTTCGGGCTCCCCTACGACGGGCCGCCCACCGTGCGACGGGAGTTCGTCGAGGTGGCGCCGGGCCGCCGGCTCAGCGCGCTCGTGTGGGGCGAAGGGCCGCCGGAGCTGGTGCTCGTGCACGGCGGCGCCCAGAACGCCCACACCTGGGACACCGTGGCCATGGCCCTCGGCCGACCGCTGGTCGCCATCGACCTCCCCGGCCACGGCCACTCCGACGGCGGGATCAGCGGCAGCCTGAACGTCCGGGCCAACGCCACCGACGTGGCCACCCTCGTCGCCTCGCTCGCGCCCACCCCGATCCCGGTGGTGGGCATGTCGCTCGGCGGCATCACCGCCCTCGCCCTCACCGACCAGCATCCCGAGGTGGTCGAGCGGCTGGTGCTGGTCGACGTCACCCCCGGGGTCGACGGCGACAAGGCCCAGGCGATCGTGGCGTTCATCGACGGCCCCGAGACCTTCCCGAGCTTCGACGAGCTGCTCGCCCGCACCATCGAGTTCAACCCGACGCGCACCGAGTCGTCGCTGCGCCGGGGCATCCTCCACAACGCCGTGCAGCAGGACGACGGCAGCTGGGTGTGGCGGTACCGCCGCTTCCGCGAGGAGGGCGAGGTCGGCAGCCACCCGGACTTCACCGACCAGTGGGAGGCCGTGGGCCGGGTGTCGGTGCCGCTGATGCTCGTGCGCGGGATGCGGCCCCAGTCGGTGGTCGACGACGCCGACGAGGCCGAGCTGTTGGTGCGACAGCCCGCGGCCCGCATCGAGCACGTCCAGGACGCCGGCCACAGCGTGCAGGGCGACACGCCCGTCGAGCTCGCCGCGCTGCTCGAGGACTTCATCGGCTGAGGCGGGCCAACCGCGGCGGCGTCGGGCAGACTCCCTGCGGGCGACGACGAGGAGAACACGATGAGCAAGGCCTGGACGCTCGCGGACATGCCGGACCAGACGGGGCGGGTCGCGGTGGTGACCGGCGCCAACTCGGGCCTCGGCCTGGCGATCGCCGACGCACTGGCCGGAGCCGGAGCCCGCGTCGTGATGGCGTGCCGCAACATGGAGAAGGCGGCGGCCGCGGCGGAGACGATCACGGCCAAGGCACCGAAGGGCAGCGTCGAGGTGCAACGCCTCGACCTCGCCGACCTGGGCTCGGTGGCCTCGTTCGCCGACACCTTCATCGGGGACGAGGGCGGTCTCGACATCCTGGCCAACAACGCCGGGCTCATGGCGCTCGATCAGGGCCGCACCGCCGACGGGTTCGAGATGCAGTTCGGCGTGAACCACCTCGGCCACTTCGCCCTCACGGCGCGGCTGCTGCCGTTGCTGACCTCCACCCCGTCGTCGCGTGTCGTGACCATGGCCAGCTTCGGGCACCGGCCCGGCAGGCTGCGGATCGACGACCCCAACTTCGAGCGCCGGAAGTACAACCGCTGGACGGCGTACTTCCAGAGCAAGCTCGCCAACGTCCTGTTCAGCAACGAGCTCCAGCGCCGGCTGGCCGCGGCCGGTGCCCCCACCATCTCGGTGGCGGCCCACCCCGGGTACTCCCACACCGAGCTGGGCGTCGGCGACGGCGGCTTCGCCAACTCGGTCAACGCCCTGGCCGCCAAGTACGTCGCCATGTCACCCGAGCGGGGTGCGCTCCCGTTCCTGCGGGCCGCCACCGACCCCGACGTCGCCGGCGGCACGTTCTGGGGCCCGCACCTGCTGACCTACGGCCGGCCGGTGAAGGAGACCCCGAGCAAGCGGGCCCGCAACACCGACGATGCCCGTGCCCTGTGGGACCTCTCCGAAGAGCTCACCGGCCTGCACCCCTTCGGCTGACCCCTTCGGACGTCGGGTCGCCCGAGGCGGCGCTCAGGCCGAGGTGGCGAGGCCGACCTGGTGGATCTCGATGGCGTTGCCGGAGGGGTCGGTGACGAAGGTCTGGCGGTCGGAGCCGACCACCGACGGGTCGTCGACCTCGAACCCCTTGCCCCGCAGCTCGGCCACGGCCGCGTCGAGGTCGTCGACCAGGAGGGCGAAGTGCTGGCCCATCGCCGGCGGGTTCGGGAGCTCGATGAGGTGCACCTGCGTGGCCCCCATGTCGATCCAGGCCCCGCCCACGCCGAAGTCGGGACGGTCGGTGCGCTGCACGCCCCCGAGCACGTCGGTGTAGAAGGCGATGCCCTCCGCGGCGTCGGTGACGTTGATCGCGACGTGATGGACGGCGAGCGGCTTCATGGCGCCAGTATGGCCACTCAACCGAGCGCCAGCTGAGCGGCGCCGGTGATGGGCGGCAGATCGAGCGGGCTGACCGCCCCCGGAGCGGCGGCGACGACGGCCGGGATGGCGTTCACGATGCGGTTGGCGGCGGTGGCGTTGCCCCCGCCGGCCGCACCCGGCTCGCCGGGCTCGGTGCCGTGGACGCTCACGACCAGGTGGGGGTGCCCTTCGATGGTGACTCGGTGCTCGCCGCCCGGGAAGACGGGCTGGGGCCAGTCGGGAGCGGCGTCGTCATCGATGCGGGTCACGTGTTCGACCACCAGGAGGGGATGGCCCTGGACGACACCGGTGACCTCGAAGCGGAAGGCACCGAGGGTGCCCTCCTCGAAGGTGCCCATGCCGTCGACCTCGATGGTGCGCTCGAGCGGGATGCGCTCCACCGACGTGGTGATCTCGTCGACCTCGACGCCCAGGATGTCGGCGACGACGCGGACCATCGGGGCCCACACCATCATCAGCGACTCGTCCTGCAGCATCTGGGGCAACCGGTCCATCGGGCCGCCGAGGCCGATGACGTTGCGCACCACGTCCGGCGCGTCGTAGAGCGCGTAGTTGAAGAGCTCCTGGACCCGGATCTCGCTGATCGACGCGACCACGCCGCTGAGCAGCCCGGGGAGGATGTCGAGGGCCCAGCCCGGGTCGATGCCCGAGACGAACACCGACGAGCCGCCGACGGTGCAGGCGTCGTTGACCATGTCGAGCACGATCTTCGGCGCGCTGGCCGGATGCAGCAGCGGGTAGAAGGACGTGGAGACCACGTTGCGCCCCGCACGCAGGCAGCGGTCGAGGTCGCCGAAGGCCTCCATCGGCCGGGTGTCGGCGGTGGCGGCGTAGACCACGCAGTCGACGTCGTCGGCCAGCGCCACCTCGACGTCGTCGGTGGCGAGCACGCCGAGCGGGCCGATGCCGGCCAGCTCCCCCGCGTCCCTGCCGACCTTCGCCGGGTTGGCCACGATCACGCCGGCCAGCTCGAGATCGCGATGCCCGGCCACGGCCCTGATCGCCGGCCGGCCCACGTTCCCCGTCCCCCACACCACCACTCGCAACGTCATGGGCGCCGACCCTAGGCGGTGACCCCGGTCACCCGCCCAGCCGAGCGCGCGTCACTCCACGAAGGTGGCCTGGGTGCGGGGGCGGCCGCCGGGGCCGCTGTAGGCGAGGCCGACCCCGGGCTCGGTGGCGAACTCGATCGTCGGCATCG
This sequence comes from Acidimicrobiales bacterium, assembly GCA_965279255.1. Lineage (GTDB taxonomy): Bacteria > Actinomycetota > Acidimicrobiia > Acidimicrobiales > Acidimicrobilacustridaceae > CAMFLJ01. Next base: position 232,921 of record OZ257146.1, on the reverse strand, counting down.
CCGCCAGCGCCGCCTGCCACGCGTCGATGAGTCGGTCCTCGGCCTCGTAGTCGAACGGGTCGGTGAGCACGAACTCCTCGGGGGCGCCGGGGGCGATCGGGTTGGCGGCCAGCCAGCGCGCCGTGCGGGCCACCGCCTCCCGAGCCGGCACGAGGTCGCGGTACCCGAGGCGGGTGCGCAGCAGCGAGGTGTCGAGCACCCGGTGGGTGGTGGCGGGCTGGGCCAGCAGCGGCCGCGCCGGGGTGGCGATCTCGTGGGGCATCGAGATGATCTCGAGCTCGTGGTCGAGCGCAGCCGCGCAGATCTCGACGACCTGCCGGATCGACAGCACCTCGTCGTCGGCGCAGTTGAAGACGTGGCCGGCGGCGTCGTCGTAGCGGTCGATGCCGCACAGCACGGCGTGGGCGAGGTTCTCGGTGTAGCCGTGGTGGTGGAGCGTGAGGCCGTCGTCAGGCACAACGATGCGGGTGCGGCCGTCGAGGATGCGCCGCACGATGCTCCACTCGCGGGGCACGACCTGCAGCGGGCCGTAGGCGTACGGGTAGCGGAAGTGGGCCGCCCGGGGGTGGTGGCCGAGCACGATCTCCTCGGTGCGGGCGACCCGGTAGCCCTTCTCGTCCTCCTCGGGCACGGCCACAAGCGGCGCCGACTCGCCGACTGGAACGGGCAGGCCCTCGGGGTCGAACAGGAACGGGTTCATCCAGCCCCGGATGGCGGGCACCCCGCCCACCGAGACGAAGCGGTCGGTCATGCCGACGGTGAGCTCGGCGATGCGACGCAGGCGGCCGTACATGGCCACGATCAGGTCGTAGCGGCGCCCGTCGAGCGCGGCGGCGAGCGACTCGACCTCGTAGGGGTCGGCGTGGAGGTGGGTGACCTCGTCGGGTGTCTCGGGCCGCTCGTGGGTGCCCCGGTGCAGGATCGTGACGTCCCACCCCCGGTCGACCAGGCCCTGCACGATGTGGATACCGGTCGGACCGGTGCCCCCGATGACCAGCGCGGTGCTCACGACGGCTCCTCCCCCAAGGTGGCTCATGTCGTGCCGGAAACCGACACGAGGTGAGCCAGCTTCGCGCCTCGTGGGGGCAGGGAGCGCCGAGGCATGGTAGTCAGGCCCATTCGATCAAGGGGGATGCAATGTTGTTGGAGGGCAAGGTCTCGATCATCTCGGGCATCGGTCCGGGGCTGGGGCAGGAGCTGGCGTACGTGTTCGCCCGCGAGGGCTCCGACGTCGTGCTGGCCGCGCGCACCGAGTCGAAGCTGCAGGAGGTCGCCGACGAGATCGCCCGGCAGTGGCCCGAGCGGCGCACGCTCATCGTCCCGACCGACATCGGCGACGCCGAGCAGACCCAACGCCTCGTCGACGCCACCATGGCCGAGTTCGGCCGCATCGACTGCCTGGTGAACAGCGCCTACCAGCCGCCGGCGTTCACCCTCTTCGAGGACGCCGACCTCGACGGCTGGCGCAAGGCCTTCGACGTCACGGTCTTCGGAACGCTCACGCTCACCCAGCAGGTCGTGCAGCAGATGAAGGGCGCCCACAAGGGCTCCATCGTGTTCGTGAACTCGATGATCCAGAAGAAGCCGCTGCCGACCCAGTCGGGCTACGCCACCACGAAGGGCGCACTCACCATCGCCGCCCGCATGCTGGCCAAGGAGCTCGGCGCCCACGGCATCCGGGTCAACAGCACCTTCATGGGCTGGATGTGGGGCCCGCCCGTCGAGGGCTACGTCGAGTACGCCGTGTCGCAGGGCCAGGACCGCGACGCCGTGATCGGCGAGATCACCAAGGACATCCCGCTCGGGATCATCCCCGACGACGCCGACTGCGCCAACGCCGTGGCCTTCCTGGCCTCCGACCTGGCCAGCGTCATCACCGGCGCCGAGCTCAACGTCAACGGCGGCGAGTTCATGCTCTAGGGCCCATCGGCCCGGTCCGCCCCGAGCATGGGCCGGACCGGGCCGATCTGGCATGATCGGTGCCCTTCACCACGAACAAGGGGGACGGTCATGGCGACCGATCAGAAGGTCGAGCAGGCCTGGGAGACCCCGTCGCACGACGAGATCCCGAACATCACCAAGATGCACGTGCAGTACCTCGAGCAGACCGACGACGACGCCGTCTGGGTCCAGGTCGGGATGCACCACGTGATGATCCGCACGGTCGGCCGTAAGTCCGGCAACGTCCACAAGATCGCTGTGCCGTTCTGGCGCGATCCCGACGACGTGCGCGTCGTCGTGGCGTCGTTCGCCGGCGCCGAGAAGCACCCCTCGTGGTTCGTCAACCTGCGCGACCGCGAGGCCAACCCCGAGGTGCTCGTGCGCACCCAGACCGGTGCCTACTGGTCGGTGCCCGACATCCTCGAGGAGGGTGAGGAGCACGACCGCCTCTACGCCCTGCTCGTCGAGGACCGCGCCTGGTACGCCGACTACCAGGCCAAGACGCCTCGCACGATCCCGCTCGTGCGCCTGGTCGAGAGCCGGCCCGCCGAGCTCTCCGACTGGAGCTGATCCTGCGGTCGCGGGATCTGGGCCCTCGGGCTCAGATCTCGCAGCCGTCGGGGCCGCAGGCGTCGTCGGCCATCGACAGGACCTCGACGCCGGGGGTGCGCTCCTGCCAGCAGCGCTGGAGCACCTCGAGCAGCACGTCGGGCGGCTGGGCCCCGCCCACGGCGTAGCGGCCGTCGAACACGAAGAACGGCACGCCGGTGGCGCCCATCTGGTGGGCGGCGGCCTCGTCGGCCCGCACCTCGTCGCCGTAGGCGCCGGACTCCAGCACCTCGGCGACCTCATCGGCGTCGAGGCCGGCGTCGACCGCCAGGCGCTCGACCTCCTCGGGCAGGCCGATGGCGGCGCCCTCGGTGAAGTAGCCGCGGAACATCCGCTCCTTCACCTGGAGCTGCAGGCCCCGGTCGGCGGCCAGGTGGATCACCCGGTGGGCGTCGAACGTGTTGCCAGGGCGCACCCGGTCGAAGCGGAAGTCGAGACCCACGCCGCGGGCCGTGGTGGCAACCCGGTCGATGGTCTGTCGGGCCTGCTCGACGGGCATGCCGTACTTGCGGGCGATCTGCTCGGCGTGATCGCCGGCCACCGCCGCCGGGGCGTTGGGATCGAGCTCGAAGCTGTGCCACACGATCTCGACCCGGCCGGCCTCGGGGAAGCGCTCGAGCGCCTTGTCGAGGTTGGCCTTGCCGATGGCGCACCAGGGGCACACGACGTCGGACCAGATGTCGACCCGGAGCGGCTCGGAGGTGGTTGTCATGGCAAGGAATGGTACGCGGGCCGACCGCCGATTCCGCCGACCGGTAGCCTGCCCGCACCGCCGGGGGGAGGCACGACGTGACCGAGATCGAGGTGCCCTCGGAGGCGCCCGCCACAGGGCCGGCCCGCCGGCCTCTGTACGTGCTGTTCCTGCTCACGGCCCTGATGTCGCTCGGCTACGGCGGGATCTTCACGCTCCTCGCCGACATCCGCGACCGCTTCGGCTTCAGCGACGCCGACGTGGGCCTGATCGCCTTCGCCGGCTTCGCCACCGGCTTCACCAGCCAGGTGCTGCTCGCCCGCTACGCCGACCGCGGCCACACCGCGCTCATGTTGCGGGCCGGCGTCGGCGTCGCCGCCTTCGGCATGCTCGGCATGGTCTTCGCCACCGAGCTGTGGGCCTGGGTCGGCGCCCGCCTCCTGCTGGGCCTCGGCTCGGGCACGGTCGGCCCGGCGGTCCGTCGCCTGGTCATCACCCGCGACCCCGAGCGGGTCGGCGCCAACCTCGGCACCCAGACGGCGTTCGACGTCTCGGGGTTCGTGCTCGGCCCACTGCTGGCCGCCGTGCTGGCCCAGACCATCGGCCTGCGGGCGCCCTTCCTCGCCCTCGCCGTGGTGTACGGCATCGTGCTGCTGGTGCTGCTGAAGCTCGACCTCCAGGCCGGCGCCACCACCGCCACCGTCCACCGGGCGGTGCGGGGCCTGCTGAAGCTGCCCGCAGTGCAGTCGGCGCTGGCGGCCGCGATCGCCTTCTACCTGACCATCGGCATGTTCGAGGCCCTGTGGTCGGTGCTGCTGCGCGACCTCGGGGCCGAGACGTGGCTGATCGGGCTCACCCTCAGCATCTTCACCATCCCGATGATCGTGTTCGCCCCGAAGGGCGGGGCCCTCGCCCAGCGGAAGGGCCCGATCAAGGTGGTGAGCGTCAGCATCCTGGTGGCCGCGGTCTGCACCTCGATCTACGGGTTCGGGCCGCTCTGGGTGCTGATCGCCGTGTCGGCGATCCACGCCACCGCCGACGCCTTCACCATGCCCAGCAACCAGGTGGCGGTGGCCATCGCCAGCCCACCCGACCAGGTCGCCACCGGGCAGGGCCTGCTGGGCGCCACCGGGCTGGCCGTGGCCGGCATGGCCGCCCTCGGCGGAGCGGCGGTCTACGAGGCCTTCGGACGGGGCGCCATCTTCGTCGGCACCGGCGTGACGATGGTGCTGTTCCTCCTCCTCGCCCGCTGGCGGTGGTCGGTGCACGAGCGGGTGGACGACGTTTCGCCGGCTACCTGACGCGGTCGGTCATCGGGCACACGTGCCCAGGATCACCGCCCTCCGCTGCAGTTCGGGGCGGCTGCACGCCGACGATATGGGGGTGCCCCTGCTCGCCCTGACCGTCGCCTCCGCCTGCGCCGTCGGCGCGGTGCTGGCGCGCGGGGCAGGGAGGCGCCAGCCGATGGCCGCTCCCCCGGCAGCCGAGCCCGCGGCCGAGCGCCGATCTCCCAGCACGTGGCTCACCCTGCCCCCGGCCCCCCGGGCCACGACCGCCGACGACGACTGGGTGCTCGAGGCCTTCGACGCCGCCGAGATCGTCGAGCTGCGCCGCCTCGACGAGCAGGTCCGGCACGATCTCGCCCGTGACCGCCAGGCCGCGGTGCAGGCACTGGTGCCCGACAGCCGCCGCGACCGCAGGGTGCGGGCCGTGGGCTGGGCCGACGGGCGGTTGATCCTGGTGCTCGGTGACGGCACCGCCCTCGAGCTCGACGGCGTCTCCCGCTCGGCGGCCGTGTGGCTCGGCTACTGCCACGACCAGTTCGGGCTCGTGCTCGAGGCCATCGGCCCGACCGGCACCGCCTGGTCGGCCCGGCTCGAGTCGTGCGGGGTCGACACCCCGCTGCACGCCTCGCGCGTCCGCGTCGCCTGACCGACGGCGTCCCGCACCCGGCACCCGACGTCGTGCGCCCGGCCGGTGGCAGACACCGGTCAGACACCCTTCACGGCGAGGTGACCCCTCGCGGAACAGTCCCGGAACAGGCCGTCGGTACCGTCCGGGGATGAGCTCTCCCCTCCCGTCGCCCGTCCCGGTGATCGACCTCGGCTCGTCCGATGCCGGGGCCCAGCTCGTCTCCGCCCTGCGCACCCATGCGTCGGCGCTGCTCGTGAACCACGGGGTCGACCTGGACCTGCGGCGGGAGGTCATCGAGCTCTCCCGCGAGTTCTTCGCCCTGCCGGCCGAGGAGAAGGCGCAGGTGCGGTGGGACGGCACCGGTCCGTGGTCCGGCTGGCAGCCGGTCTACGAGGGGGCGGCGGAGCTCACCGGCGACCGGGTGCCCGACCTCGTCGAGCGCTTCGAGTGCCAGGAGCTCGACACCTTCAGCCGCTGGCCCGAGCGTCCGAGCGGCTTCCGCTCGGCGTGGACGGCGTACTACGCGGCCGCCGGCGCCCTGGCCTCGATGCTTGTGCGGCTCGCCGCCGCCGAGCTCGAGCTGCCGTCCGACGACCTGCCGGGCTGGACCGACGGGCAGTTCGCCAACCTGGTGGCCAACCACTACCTGCCCCAGCCCGAGCCGCCGCTTCCAGGCCAGACCCGTGTCGGCTCTCACACCGATCGGGGCGGTATCACCCTCCTGACCGCCGACGAGGCTCCCGGAGGGCTCGAGGTACGACCGACCGGTCGGGGTTGGACCTCGGTGGTCATCCCCGACGACGCCTACGTCGTCCAGGTCGGCGACCTCTTCTCCCGTTGGACCAACCGACAGGTCCCGGCCAACCTCCACCGCGTGGTGAACCCGCCGAGGGAGGTGGCGGCCGAGTCGTCGCGGCTCGCCCTCGTGTACTTCCACTACCCGGCGCTCGACACGATCGTGGCGCCGGCCCCGTCGTGCATCGACGAGGGCCATCCGCCCATCGAGGCGATCGGCGCGGGCGAGCACCTCTTCCGCCGCCAGGAGGCGTTCAAGAAGGGCGCCCACGAGCGCTACGCGCTGACCTGAGGGCCCTCCCCGGCATCGCGATGCCGCTCGGACGCCAGCACCACTGCTCCGACCACGCCGGCGACGACCAGGCCCGCACCGACGACGACGAAGAGCAGCCACACCACGGATCGAGTGGCTCGGAGCCCGTCGCAGACCGCCCCGTCGAACTGCTCGTAGGAGGCGGTGCAGTAGGTGCTCTGGAGCGGCATCGCCCGGAGCCACACCGCCAGCCCGATCGTCAGGGCTCCCCCGCCGGCGGACACCGCCGGCCAGGCCCGGCGCCCGAACTGGCCGAGCACCAGCCCCGCCCCAGCGAGCGCGAGCGCGGCGCCGATCGCCAGCGCGAGGCGACCGTCGTCCCGCGCGTCGACGAGCTGCTCCCAGCAGGCGGTCGCCAGGTTCGCCGGGCCCGGGTCGAAGGCGCTCCCACAGGTCGAGACACCTGTGGTCGGGACACTGTTGGCCCCGCCGGACGGAACCGCCCCGAGCGGGTGCACCTCGAGCAGCCACCGCGCCCCGGCACCCATGAGCCCCAGGCCGGCCACCACGGCGAAGAGGGCCACCCACCGACCCACCCGACCCGCCGGCGGAACCGAGGCGGTCGCGGCGACGAGCACCCACGCGCCCAGGACGAGCAGCAGTGCCACCGTCCACAGGTCGCTCGCATGGGGATACTGCTCGTACACGTTGTCGCCCGCGGCCAGGACCTCCTCGACCCCGACCAGCACGACGAAGGCGCCAAGGACCATCCCGAAGGCGATGGCAGCGGGCGACCGGTGCCACAGGCCCAGGGCGAGGACGGCCACGAGCACGGCGAGGACCGAACACACCACCCGCACCGAGCCCGGGACGGACCAGAAGGTCGCCATCGCGACGAGCCCCACGGCCATCGCCGCGGCACCCGCAGCTCCCATGATCCCCGCCCACCGGCTGCCGCGGACGACGACCTCGCGCCCCGGATCGCCGACGGCCTCCACCCCGGAGCTCGTCATGGGCCGACGGTAGCGGGAGGGCCTGTCAGGCGGGAGTCAGGACCGACGACGAGCATGGCCCCATGGACGAACGAGCTGCGGTCGCGTGGCTGCACCGGCGCATCGGCCTGGGCCTCTCCCCCGCCGAGCTCGCCGCCGCCCGGGCCCGAGGGGTCGAGGCCGAGCTCGCCGAGCTCCTGCAGCCCGTCGACGGCTCCGACCCGTGGGCCGGCATCGATGTCCCCACCGACCCCCGGACCGGGCGGGCGGAACGGGTCCGGGTGATCACCGCCTGGCTCGACCACCTCTCGACCACCTCGACCCCGATGCCCGACCGGCTCACCTGGATGCTGCACGGATGGCTGGTCTCGTCGATGGACAAGGTGAGGTCACCCGCCCAGATGGTCGGCCAGCTGCGTCTGTTCCGGGCCCAGGGCACCGGCCCGTTCCCGGCGTTGCTGCGGGCCGTGGCGACCGACCCCGCCATGCTCTGGTACCTCGACGGCACCGACTCGACCGCCGGCGCCCCCAACGAGAACTTCTCGAGAGAGCTGCTGGAGCTGTTCTCCCTCGGCGTCGGCTCCTACGGCGAGGCCGACGTGCAGGCGGGAGCCCGGGCCCTCACCGGCTGGTCGGCCGGCCGGACCGAGACCGAGGCCACGTTCCGTCCCCGCCGCCACGACGACACGCCGCAGCAGTACCTCGGCCGGTCGGGCGTGCACGACGTCGACGGGGTGATCGCCGCGGCCACCGCCCAGCCCGACCACCCCGCGTTCGTCGCCCGGCGGGTGGCCACGGAGGTGCTCGGCAGCACCGACGACGGCACCGTCGGTGCACTCGCCGCCGCCTACGAGTCCGGCGGCCGCCGCCTCGACGCGCTGGTGCAGGCCGCCGCCCGCATGGCGATCGACGGCGATGTCGAGCCCGGCCCGGTCGTGCTGGCACCCGTGCCGTGGCTGGCCATGGCCCGGCGCTCGACCGGCGCGTCCCCTCCCGTCGAGCTCGTGGCCAAGGGGCTGCGGGCAGCCGGCCAGATCCCGATGTTCCCGCCCAACGTCGCCGGCTGGCCCGGCGGGAGGGCGTGGTTCGCCAGCTCCACCGTGGTCGCCCGCGCCGAGCTCGCCGCCGCCGTCGCCGCGGCGACGGCCGAACACCACCCGACGCTCGACGCCGCCCGACGCGGGGACCTCGACGCGCTGGCCGACCGGCTCGGTGTGCCCGATGCCCGGTTCAGCGAGCCGACCGCGGCGGCTCTCGACGGTGCGCCCGACCCCCGCACCCGACTCGCCCTCGCCCTGACCAGCCCCGAGGTGGTGATCTCGTGACCGACCCCCGCAGTCCCTCCGGCCCGGCGTTGTCGCGCCGCTCGTTCCTCGTGGTCGCGGCAGGCGGCGTCGTCGCGCTGACCCTGCCCGGCTGCGTCGGTGGCGGTTCCTCGTCGACCGCCTCCACCGCGTCGGATGGCACAGGGGCCGGCCCCTCGGCCGGAACGGCGGGAGGCAGCCGGGCCCTGATCCTCGTCGAGCTCGACGGCGGCAACGACGGCCTCTCGAGCCTGGTGCCCGCCGACGGCCGCTACCGCGACGCCCGACCCACGATCGCGGTGCCCGAAGGCGATGTCGTCCCGCTCGCCGGGGTCAGCGAGGCCGGCCTGCACCCGGCGCTCGCACCCCTCGTCCCGCTGTGGAACACCGGGCAGCTCTCGGCCGTGCGGGGCGTGGGCTTCCCCGACCCCGACCGGTCGCACTTCGTGTCCATGGACCGGTGGTGGCGGGCCGACCGCGGCGGCAGCGCTCCGGGCTGGCTCGCCGGGTGGTTGGAGTCGTTGCCGTCCGACGCTGGCGCACTCGCGGCGACCGGGCTCAACGGCGGCGCCCCTCCGCTCGCCGGCAGCGATCGACCCGTCACCACCCTGGTCGACCCGACCGGTTTCCGCTTCCGCTCTCCCGCCATGGCGGCCGGCCTGCTGGCCCTCTCCGACGACGGCAGCACCGGCGCTGGATCGGGCGACGGCCCCGACGACGATCTCACCACACTCGCCCGAGCCGCCATGGCCCGCAGCGTCGACGCCGTCGCCGACGTCGAGGGGCTCGTCACCGCGGCCGGGACCGACGACGAGCTCCAGCAGCAGTCGCCGTTCACCGCGGGCCTGGCGCTGGCCGCCGAGATCGTGGCGGCGGCGACCGGCCCGACGGTCGTGGTCGTCTCCGGTGGAGGCTTCGACACCCACGCCGGCCAGGTGGCGACCCACGAGCGCCTCTACGCCGACGTCGCCGCCGGCATCGCCGGCTACTTCTCCCGGGCCACCTCCGGTGGCTTCGCCGACCGCTCCCTGCTGATGACCACGAGCGAGTTCGGGCGCCGGGTCGCCGAGAACGGCAGCGGCGGCACCGACCACGGAGCGGCGAGCACGACGTTCCTCGCCGGCCCGGCCGTGGTGGGCGGGCTGCAGGGGTCGATCGACCTCGGCGACCTGCTCGACGGAGACGTGAGGCCCACCGTCGACCCCCGCACGATCTACACCACGGCCCTCGACTGGCTCGGGGCCGACCCCGAGGCCGCTCTCGGACGCCGCTACGACGAGGTGACGCTGCTGCGCTCCTGAGCCCCACCGGCGCTGGCGCGACCGGCGGTCGGTAGCGTCAGGGGATGGCGACGCGCAGTGCCGGCCTGCTCCTCCACCGCACCACGGCCGACGGCACGCTCGAGGTGCTGCTCGTGCACCCGGGCGGCCCGTTCTGGGCGCGCAAGGACGCCGGTGCCTGGTCGGTGCCCAAGGGCGAGCTCGCCGACGACGAGGACCCGCTCGTGGCCGCCCGCCGGGAGTTCGCCGAGGAGCTCGGCACCCAGGCGCCCGACGGCCCGTTCGTGGCCCTCGGGGAGGTGCGCCAGAAGGCCGGCAAGATCGTCACGGCCTGGGCGGTCGAGGGTGACCTCGACCCGGCCACCGTGGTGAGCAACACCTTCACCATCGAGTGGCCACGGGGCTCGGGCCGCCTCCGGGAGTTCCCGGAGGTCGACCGAGCCGAGTGGTTCGACCTCGAGGAGGCCGCGGTGCGGATCCTCGAGGGTCAGCGCCCGTTGCTGGACGCGTTGGCTGCGCTCTAGAGCATCGAGAGGATGTTCGAGCAGGCGCTCTGCTCGATGCCCGACTCGTCGATGGCCAGGCTGGTGATGGTGCCGTCCTCGATGATGGCGGCGTAGCGCTTCGAGCGCTTGCCGAGGCCGAAGCCGCTGCCGTCCATCACCAGGCCCATGGCCTCGGCGAACTGGCCGTTGCCGTCGCCGACCATGACGATGTCGTCGCCGACACCCTGCTCCTTGCCCCAGGCGTCCATGACGAAGGCGTCGTTGACCGCGATGCACGCGATCGTGTCGACGCCCTTGCCCTGGAGGTCCTTGGCGCCCTCCACGAAGCCGGGCAGGTGCACCTTCGAGCACCCGGGGGTGTACGCCCCGGGAACCGCGAACAGCACCACGCGCCCGCTCCCCAACAGCTCGCCGGTGGTGGTCTTCTGGGGCCCACCCTCGGGCCCCATCACGAACACCTCGACGTCCGGAATCTTCTCACCAGTCGTGATCGTCATGAGGCGGGAAGCTACCGGACGATCCGCCCGTTCGCGACCCTCCGGACCTCAGAAGTGGGCGGTGAGCTCGCCGAAGCGGTCGAGCTGCAGGAGCCGGGGTGCGGCGGGCTCGAGCTCGGCGTGCTCGAGGGCCCAGGTGTTGTCGTTGGGGATGAACACCGCTCCCATGCCGACGGCCAGCGCCGGGTTGACGTCGGACTTGATCGAGTTGCCGATCATCCACGCCCGCCCCGGATCGAGGCCCTCGGCCGCGGCCAGCTGGGCGTAGACCGCCGGCTCCTTCTCGGCCACGATCACCGCCCGGCGGAAGTGGTGGGCGAGGCCCGAGGCGTCGATCTTGCGCTGCTGCTCGACCGGGTCGCCCTTGGTGAGCAGCAGCAGGTCGTGGCGCACCGCCAGCTCGTCGAGGGTGGCGGCCACATCGGGGATGAGCTCCATCTCGTGGCTGGCCAGCCGATGGGCGAGCCCGAGGATCTCGTCGGCGTCGGCGGGGGTCACGGGCCTCTCGGCCAGCCGCTCGAAGCAGTCGTGGAGGCTGCGCAGGAACACCTTGGAGCCGTAGCCGTGGGCGGTGGCGTTGGCCCGCTCGATGTCGAGCAGCAGGTGGCGGACGGCCTCCGGGTCGAGGGTGGGGTGGTCGATCCACTCGATGAAGTCGTCGATCGTGCGCTCGAAGAGGACGTTGTTCTCCCAGAGCGTGTCGTCGGCGTCGAAGATCAGGTGCTGGCGTGCGGTCGGCATGGCTCCTCCGCCGCTCTGTCTACCGCTCGACGGGCCGGCCCTCGACCGGGTTTCGCGCTGCTCATCGCCACGTCACCCACGGATCACCCAGCCGAAACACAGGCTCCCTACCGTGCTCGGCGTGGACAACGAGAGCGCCGACGAGGCCTTCCTGCGGGTGAGCCGTCGCTTCTGGCACGTCGTCGCCCGCTCCGACGACGTCGTGCCAGGCGGTCTCGTGCCGGTCACCCTGCTCGACGAGCAGCTCGTGCTCGGCCGCACGATCGAGGGTGAGCTGCTGCTGCTCGACGACCTCTGCGCCCACCGGGGCGTTCGGCTCTCGATGGGCGACCTGCTGCCGACGGACTGCGTGCGCTGCCCGTACCACGGGTGGCAGTACGCCCCCGACGGCCATTGCACCGAGATCCCCCAGCTCGACCACGACCGCATCCCCGCCACCGCCCGGGTGGCGAGCCACCGGGTCGCCGAGCAGGCCGGCATGGTCTGGGCCTGCCTGGTCGGCGCCGACGAGGAGGCCGGTCCGATGCCCGTCCTCCCCGAGGCCGACGCCGACGGGATGGACCTGTTCGTCGGCGAACCGCTCGATTGGGCGTGCCAGACCTTTCGGGAGATCGAGAACTTCTGCGACGTCGCCCACTTCTCGATCCTCCACGCCGACACGTTCGGCAACGGCCGCGAGCCGGTGATCGCCACCTACGAGGTCGAGCGGGGCGCCGACGGGCGCACCCTCACCTTCGAGGTCGGCTACCCGGCCTGCGATCCCTTCGCCGAGCCCGACGCCGAGGGCCACCGCCCGTCGTTCCCGTCCACGTTCCGCTACGAGGTGCTCGCCCCGTTCACGGTCCGCCTCGAGGGGGCGGCCGGGCCCGGCACGGTGATGTGGATCCACTCCTCCCCCACGTCGGCCCGCACGTGCCGGGTGTTCTGGGACACCGCCTTCCCGTCGGAGGCCGCCACCGACTTCGCGGCCTACGCCGAGTTCGAGGAGAAGGTCTGGGGGCCCGACAAGGCCGTCGTCGAGGGCCAGCGCCCCGAGCTGCTCCCCCTCGACCTCACCGAGGAGCTGCACCTGCCGTTCGACCGCTTCGCGGTCGCCTACCGACGGGTCCTCTCCGAGATGGGCTACCGCCTCTGAGCGCGCCCTCGCCGACACGGTCGGTGGCTCCGAAACCTCAATGATTTTCAGGGTTTTTCGCTTGTCGCTCGAACTGGTGTTTGGTAGAGTTGTCGACATGGCGAGCGGGGGGACACCAGAGCAGCTCCACGTGCTGCGAGAGGCCATCGAGGGCCTCGATCTGGCTGTCCACGGCGACGTGATCGCCGAGGCCCGGGAGCTCCACGATCGCCTCGACGCCGTCATCTCCGCCGCCGAGGCCGCCTACACCGCCGCAGGGCTCGCGGAGGTCGAAGGGTTCGCCAACACGGCGTCGTTCGAACGTCATCGTTGCAAGATGACCCTGCCCCGCTCCCGCCAGGTCGCGAAGCGGGCCGCCCGGGTGGCGGTGTGGCCCGAGCTCGGTGCCGCCTGGCGTGACGGCCGGCTGACCGGCGCCCAGATAGACCTCGCCACGTCAGTCGTGCCCGACCGTCACCTCGAGCGCTTCGCCGAGACGATCGACGACACCATCGCCATCCTGGCCCCGTTGACCGCCTTCCAGACCGGGAAGGTGCTGCGCCACTGGGTGAGCACTGCCGACGACATGGCCGTGCGAGAGGCGGTCGAGGCCGGCATCACTCCGGCCGAGGCGGTGCCCGAGCGGGAGCTGTCGGCGTCGCGGGTCGGCGACGAGTTGGCCGTTCGGGGCTTCTTCGACCTCGACTCGGCCGCGCCGATCGAGAAGGCCCTCGAAGCAGCCACCCGCGACGACCTCCCCGGCGAACGGCGCACGCCCAGGCAACGGCGGGCCGACGCGCTGGTCGAGGTGTGCCAGGGCTATCTCGACTCGCTCGAGAACGCCGACGGGAACCGGCGCAGGGAGCGGCTCGTGATCACCGCCGACGTGGTGGCCCTCTACCGGGCGTGGCTCCGGGTCGCCGGGGTCGTCACCGCTGCCCAGCTCGAGCGGTTCCTGGCGGCTCGGCCCGGGCTCGGGGAGCTCGACCGGGGCCTGTTCACGGCTGCGTTCCAGGGCGCTGGCGGCTCCGCCGCCACCCTCGACGGCCACCCCGTCACCGACAGCCTGCTGGCATCGGTCGCCGCCGGCGGGGCCATGGAGCTGCTCCTCAGCGCCGACGGCCGGCTCCTCCACCTCGGCCGCACGACCCGCACCTTCACCGCGGCGCAGCGTCGAGCCGTGCTGGCACGTGATCAGGGCTGTCGGGGCTGCGGAGCCGATCCCTCCAAGTGCGACATCCACCACGTCGTGCCGTGGGAGGAAGGCGGGCTCACCGACATCGACAACGCCGTCGCCCTGTGCCGCCGCTGCCACCGCATGCTCCACCGACGGAGGTGGGCCAACCGCATCGACCCCGACGGCACCTACACGGTGACGCTCGAGGACGGCACCGAGCGCACCACCCGACCTCCCGGCCTCACCGCTCGGCTCCCACGACCACCGGTCGCCACCACCTCGGAGCCCGCCCGGCCGGTGGTCACGGCACCACCACCGACCCGGCGCCCCCGGTGCGACTGCCCCTGCCCCGAGCACCGCAGTCCCAGCGAAGAGGTCGAGTTCCAACGCCACCGCCGCATGGTGCTCGAACGGGCCCGACGAGAGCTCGACCTCGGCGCCTGATCTCCGGGCCCGCAGCCAGCGGACGGAGACACCTCACCCGTCGGTTCTGGTGGAGGTCCGAGCCGCCCCTGAGGCGTGATGCAACGCTCGCGGATCAGGGCATGCGGCCGGTCTCGTAGGCCCACATGGCGAGCTCGACCCGGTTGCGGGCCCCGAGCTTGCTCATGAGGCTGGCCAGGTGTGACTTCACGGTGCTGAGGCTGATGCAGAGGTCATCGGCGATCTCGGCGTTGGTGCGGCCCCGGGCGACGGTCACCAACACCTCCTCCTCGCGCTCGGTCAGCGGATCGACCGGCTGGGCCGTCGGCCTGCTCGCCGACGCCCCGAGGTCCGAGAACGACGACAGCAGCCGGGCGGTCACGCTCGGAGCGATGAGTGCGTCACCGCTGGCCGCCGAGCGCACCGCCTGGGCGAGCAGCTCCGGGCCGGCATCCTTCAGCAGGAACCCGCGGGCGCCCGCCTTGAGCGCCCCGTGGACGTACTCGTCGAGGTCGAACGTCGTGATGACCACGATGGCGAGCGGATCGGTCACATCGGGCCCGGCCAGCAGGCGGGTGAGCTCGATGCCGTCGAGCTCGGGCATGCGGATGTCGAACAGGCAGACATCGGGTCGCAGCCGGCGAGCGAGCTCGAGCGCGTCGCGCCCGTCAGCCGCCTCGCCTACCACCTCGATGCCGGGCTGGGCGTCGAGGATCATGCGCAGGCCGGTGCGCACGATGTCCTGATCGTCGGCGATCAGCACGCGGATGGTCCCGTCGGCGGTGGTCACGGCGTCGTCGCCCGGCGAGGGAGGGTGGCTTCGACGGCCCAGCCGCCATCGGGACGGGGGCCGGCTGCGAACGTGCCGCCGAGGAGCTTGGCCCGCTCGGCCATGCCGACCAGCCCGAAGCCCGGCGTCGACGCGGTCGGTGCCGTGCCGCCTCGTCCGTCGTCGACGACGGTGACCCGCACCTGGTCGTCGTCTCCGTCGACCCGGACCTGCACCACCGTCGCCTGGCGAGCGTGGCGCAGGGCGTTGGTGACCGCTTCCTGGGCGAGGCGGAAGCAGGCAGCATCCACCGACGGGCGGAGCTCGTCGACCTCGATCGTCACCACCACCCGGGGGCCGCTGCCCGCGCCGTCCCCCTCGAGGCGGCGCAGGTCGCGCACGCCCTGTTGCGGCCGCAGGTCGACCCCGTCGCCCTCGCGCAGCGTGCCGACCATCGATCGCATCTCCTCGAGTGCCCGGGTCGCCTCCTCCTCGATCACCGACAGCGCCTCGACGGCGGCCTCGGGTCGGGTGGCGGCCACGACCCGACCGGCCTGGGCCCGCACCGCGATGGCGGAGACGTGGTGGGCGACCGTGTCGTGCAGCTCGCGGGCCAGCTCCTCTCGTTCACGCGATCGGAGCCCGGCGATCTCCTGGGCTCGCAGCTCACCGGCGTAGCGGACGGCGAAGCCCACCGCGCAGGCGAGCAGGAGCACGGCGCCGCCGCCGATGGTGTCGCCGATCGGGTCGCCGGCGACCGCGGTCAGGACCACCGGTACCGACATGAAGAGGACACCAGCGCCGACCTCTCGTCCGGAGCCCCACCGCGTGAGCGCGTACGGCAGCAGGAGCACGAAGAGCCCCGTGTTGAGCCCGTCCCACGCCACGTCGCGAACCAGCGCCACGATCTCGACCGCGCTCACCGTCCCGAAGGTGAGGGCGACCACCAGGAGCGGGTGGACCCGGCGCCAGGGCAGCAGCAAGGCGATCCCGACGATGACGATCACCGAGGCGCCGCTCCACACCAGCTCGTCGCGGGCGATGGTCTCGATCGCCGCCACCCCGAGCACGACCGCCACGAGCAGCCAGTCACGCCGTGACGGTCCGGTGCGATCGGTCGCCCGCGGTTCCGTCCAGTAGGACCGGCTCTTGTCCAACAGCACGGGGCAAGCGTAGGGAAACCGGGAGCCCGGCGGATCAGCCGAAAGGACGATCCGGCCGCCGGCCGATCAGCCGGTGCGGAAGTGGCCGGACTTCCGATGTGCGCCCGATCGGGGATCCGGAGGATGGGGGCCATGCCCACGTCGCCCCTGGACCGTCTTCCTGCCACTCCATCACCCGTCGCCGATCGACGGAACGCGGCCCGGTCCCCGGGGCGCGACCCCCTGCTCGGCCGCCTCGGTGGCTGGTGCTTCGACCACCGCCGAGTGACCGTCGGGCTGTGGGCCGCGGTCCTCGTGATCGTCCTGGCCGCCGCCGGCGCGGTGGGCCCCGCGTTCAGCAGCGGATCGGTGGTGCCCGACTCCGACAGCACCGCCGGGTTCGCCGTCCTCGAGGAGCACTTCCCCGAGCTCGGCACCGGCGGGCAGTCCGGCATGATCGTGTTCCGCGCCGACCAGGGCGTCGATGACCCCGTGGTCGTCGCGGCGATGGATCGCCTCTTCGCCACGGTCGACGCCGGCTTCCCGGATCAGTCAGGGAACCCGAGAGCTCCCGGTGCGACCGTCGTGTCCCCCTACTCCGACCAGGGCGCCGGCCAGATCGCCTCGACCGGGCCGCTGGCCGGGCAACTGGCGTTCGCCCAGGTGAACCTGTCGGCCGACGTCGACGACACCGAGTCGGGCCGCATCGGCCAGCTCATCACCGAGGAGGCGCCGTCGATCGAGGGGCTCGAGGTCCTGGCCGGCGGCCAGTACCTGGCATCGGTCGAGCCGCCCCAGACCGAGCTGATCGGGATCGCGTTCGCCGTCATCGTGCTCATCGTCGCCTTCGGCTCGGTGCTGGCGATGGGCCTGCCCATCGCCGTCGCCCTCGGCGGTGTCGGCATCGGCCTCGGAACCGTCGTCCTGCTCACGCGGGTGGCGACCGTCCCCGAGGACACGATGCTGCTCGGGATGATGGTCGGCCTCGGCGTCGGCATCGACTACGCGCTCTTCATCGTCACCCGCACCCGCGAAGCGGTCCACGCCGGGCACCCGCCGAGGGACGCCGTCGTGATCGCCATGAGCACCGCCGGACGGGCCGTCGCCTTCGCCGGGGCCACGGTCGTCGTCTCGATGCTCGGCCTGCTGCTGGTCGGCATCGGGATGCTCTCGGGGATGGGGCTCGGCGTCTCGGCCACCGTGCTGGCGACCATGTTCACGTCGATGACGCTGCTGCCGGCTCTGCTCGCCATGGCCGGACCGCGACTCGAGGTCACCCGCTGGCGTGGCCTGATCGCCGCCGGTGCCACGGCGACGGCCATCCTCGGGGTCGGCATCGGCTTCACCCCGCTCGCCGCCGGTGGCGCGGTCGTCGCCGTCGCCACCCTGGTGCTGAGCCGCTTCGTCCCGAAGCTGCGTGACGTGGTGCCCCACCGGGCGGCCAAGCCGGTGGAGACGACGTTCTCTCACCGGTGGAGCCGAACCATCCAGCGGCGACCGCTGCTCTGGGGCGGGGCGGCAGCGGTCACCCTGATCGTCCTGGCCGCGCCGGTCCTCGGCCTCCGCCTCGGTTGGGCCGACGAAGGCAACTTCCCCGAGGGCTCACCCACCCGCCAGGCCTACGACCTGCTGGCCGAGGGCTTCGGCGAGGGCTTCAACAGCCCCTTCGTCGTCACCGCCACCACGGCCGCCGGCACCGACGCAGGGGGCATCGACGAGCTGCACGCACGCCTCGTCGCGACCCCGGGCGTCGCCGCGGTCACGGCGCCTGTGGCCGACGACCCGTCGAGCCCGGCCGCCTACGTGATGACCCTCATCCCGACGTCCGCACCCCAGGACGAGGCGACGACCCAGCTCGTCCGCACCCTTCGCGACGACGCCGTGCCGGCCGCGGCCGCGGCCGGGCTCGACGTCCACGTCACCGGCGGTGCTGCCACCAACATCGACGTGACCGACTACCTGAGCGAGCGCATGCCGCTGTTCTTCGCCGCCGTCCTCGGCATGTCGTTCCTCGTCCTGCTGATGGTGTTCCGGTCGGTGCTCGTCCCGCTCAAGGCCGTGGTCATGAACATGCTCTCGATCGCCGCCACCTACGGCGTGATCGTGGCCGTGTTCCAGTGGGGATGGGGTGCCGCGCTCTTCGGCATCGAGGCAGCACCGATCAACCCGTTCATGCCCCTCATGCTGTTCGCCATCGTCTTCGGGCTCTCGATGGACTACGAGGTGTTCATGCTCTCCCGCATCCGCGAGGAGTACGACCGCACCGGTGACGCATCGACATCGGTGGCCGACGGCCTGGCCTCGACCGCCCGGGTCATCACCGCCGCCGCCGCCATCATGGTCGTGGTCTTCGGCTCGTTCGTGTTCGAGGACGGTCGAGAGATCAAGGTCTTCGGCTTCGGGCTAGGGCTCGCCGTGTTCCTCGACGCCACCCTGGTCCGCATGGTCCTCGTGCCGGCCACGATGGCGCTGCTCGGCGACCGGAACTGGTGGATCCCGGGCTGGCTCGACCGACTCGTCCCGCGGTTCTCGATCGAGTCGGCGACCCCCGCCGCTCCCGCCCCAGAGGAACTGGAGCCGGTGTGAGGGATGAGGCGGTCGACCTGCTCCGGCGTTCGGGTCAGAGCACTCAGGTGGCGAAGGGGGGACGACACCGGGCACCGATGAGTCTCATCGGCGACGGCAGTCGAACTCGCCAGTGGTCGGGCCGGACAGTGGCCCGACGAACAGAGGGAGACGCGACGTGGACGACGCCGAGATCATCGTCGACGACGAGGTGCCGGTGCTGCGGATCATCCGGGAGTTCGACGCTCCTCCGGAGAAGGTGTTCCGGGCCCACGTCGAGCCCCACCTCTTCGTCCGATGGAACTGGGACGACGCCTACACGGTGGAGTTCGACCACTTCGACTGCCGGACGGGTGGCTCCTACCGCATCACGATGTCGGGGCCCGAGATGGAGGGAAGCGTCCACGGCTCGTTCCACGACGTCATCCCGCACGAGCTCATCGTGCAGACCTTCTCCCCCGACGCCGCACCCGACCTCGTGGTCCTGGAGACGCACCGGTTCGAGGATCTCGGCGGCGGCCGCACGCGGCTCACCGCGCAGTCGCTCGTCGACAGCTTCGAGTACCGCGACGCGTTCATCGACGCCGGCCTGCTCGAGGGGTACGCCCGGCTCGACCAGCTCTTGAAGGAGCTCTAGACCCACGTTCCCGGTCAGCCGGAACCACGTCGGCCGGGTCACCCGAGGCGCGGCGCGGCTCAGGCTCTCAGCAGGTTCTCCGTCACGTCGTCGTTCGGGAAGAACAGCTCGACGCAGAGCTCCTCGAGGGTGACGTCCTGAGGCGTGCCGAACGTGGTGAGCGTCGTGAAGAACGACAGCTCGCCCGCAGGGGTCGCCAGCCGGAACGGCACCAGCAGCGGCGGGTCGTCGCCCTCGTCGGTCGCGGTGACCCGGTCGAGGCCCGTGACCGTCGAGTAGGCCAGCACCTCCTGTTCGATCGCCATCAGCTCCGGGTCGCCCGTGAGCTCGACGGTGCGCCGGATCTGACGCAGGAGGTAGCTCGCCCAGTCGTGGAGATCGACCGTCGCCTGAGCGAGGCCGTCGGGGTGGAGGCACACCCGGAACACGTTGAGGCGCGGCCCCACGACGTGCTCGGGCAGGCCGTCGACCAGCCGGGACGCCGCCGCGTTGGCGAGCAGCACGTTCCACCGACGGTCGATGACCACGCCCGGGTACGGATCGTGGGCGTCGAGCATCCGCCGCAGCGACCCGAGGGCCCGTTCCAGGGCCGGGTCGTCGAGGCCCCGCTCGCCGAACCTGGGTGCGTAGCCGGCGGCGAGGAGCATCCGGTTCCGTTCCCGGAGCGGGACGTCGAGGTGCTCGGCCACCGCCAGGACCAGCTCCGGGCTCGGTCGGGAGCGTCCCGTCTCCACGAAGCTGAGGTGCCGGGTGGACACCCCGACGTCGTGGGACAGGTCCATCTGGCTGCGGCGGCGACGCGTACGCCACTCCCGCATCAGCTCACCGACCGACGCCCGGGCCACGATCAGGCCGCCGCCGGGGCCAGCTCGCCGAAGAACCCGACGATGCGGGTGAGTCGCCCTTCGTCGTCGAGCTGGGCCACGTCGGTGCCGGTCAGCACGACACTGCCGTCGCCGTCGAGCAACGACCAGCCGTAGCGGGCCCAGCCGTGGTGCTCGTCGACGGCGGTGGTGCGCTCGAAGCGGTGGCCCGGGTAGTGAGCGAGCACCACATCGGTGAGAGCAGCGATCTCCTCGAGTCCACGGCCCTCGAGCGGCGGGTCGAGCAGCTCTCCCCCCTCGGCCCAGACCATGGCCACGCTCTCGGCTCGCCGCGCCGGGTCGGGGTCGCAGTAGGCGACGAGGTGGGTGTCGACGGTCGCGGTGAGGCGCTCGTTGGTGTCGGTGGGTGCGGTCATGGTGGTCCTCCTGGGTCCGGTGCGGCCGGTAGGCCACATCGGGCATCGTCCGGCACCAGCGGCGCCGGATCGATGACCCGTGAGGTAATGACGACGACGACCCCAGCCGCCACGGATCAGGCGGGAGGGGTGCCCAGCTCGTCGGCGACGAGGTCTTCGACCTGGTTCTTCAGCACCTTGCCGGTGGCGTTGTACGGCAGCTCCGGCTTGAACAGCACGTGGGTGGGCACCTTGTAGACGGCCAGCTCCTCGGCGACCCACCCCCGCACGTCGTCGGGCTCGAGCGACTCGCCCTCGTGGAGGATCACCACCGCCGCGACCTCCTGGCCGAGCTGGTGGTGGGCCACGCCCACGACGCTGGCCTGGGAGATGGCCGGGTGCTCGACCAGGCGGTTCTCGATCTCGATCGGGTAGATGTTCTCGCCGCCACGGATGATGAGGTCGCGCATGCGGCTCTCGAGCTGGAGCACGCCGTCGTGGAAGCGGCCGAAGTCGCCGGTGCGGTACCAGCGGTGGTCGTCGAGCGCCTCTTCGCTGGCCTTCGGGTTGTCCCAGTAGCCGAGGAAGACGCAGGCACCCCGTATGCAGATCTCGCCGACCTCGCCATCGGGGAGCGGCTGGTCGTCGGCGCCGCGGATCTGGATCTCGCAGAGCGGCTCGACGGCGCCGACCGACGCCGGGTGCGACTCCATGGTGACGCCGCCGAGGCGGGAGCCCGATCCCATGGTCTCGCTCATGCCGTAGCCGACGCCGAAGCGGGCCCAGGGCATCTTCTTCTGCTGGAGGCGCATGAGCTCGGGCGCGAACACCGCACCGCCACCGCCGATCGTCATGACCGAGGTGGTGTTGAACTCGTCGAAGCGCGGGTGCTCGAGGAGGCGCCACAGCTGGGTGGGCACACCGCTCCAGGCACCGACGTGGTGGTCCTGGGTGAGCTGGAGGTGGGTGAGCTCGTCCCACTTGCCGACCGGCGGGAACACCATCTTCTGGCCGGTGGCGGTGGCGACCGACAGCGGAAGTGCGCCCGACACGTGGAAGAGCGGCGACACGCAGAGGGTGGAGGGCTGGGGCCGGGGCGGCGCATCGGCCGGCGGCGGCGGCATGAGAAGCGCACCCATGGCGCCCTGGAAGTTGATGACCTGGGCGATGTGCACGAACTGGCGGTGCGAGATGGTGGCGCCCTTGGGGCGGCCGGTGGTGCCGCTCGTGAACAGGATGATGGCGGGGTCGTCCTCGGCGATGCCGACGTCGGGCAGTGCCGGGTCGCCGTCGCGGGCCGGGCCCAGCAGGTGGTCGAGCTCGGTGTCCTCGATGAGCACCAGGCCGTCGGGCACGCCGACCTCGCGCACGCGCTCGAGGCGGCGCGCGTCACCGATGAGCACCTTGGGCTTGGTGAGCTCGATGCCGTGGGCGAACTCGTGCGGCGTCCACCACCCGTTGAGGCTCGACACCACCGCGCCGCTGACGACGGTCGACCACCAGGCGACGGTGTAGGCGGGGACGTTGGCGGCGGCGAAGGCGACGACGTCACCCTTGCCGACACCGTGGCCGGCCAGCACCTCGGCGATGCGGGCGGCCGACGCCAGCACGTCGGCGAAGCTCAGCTCGATGCCCCGGTCGGGGAAGACCAGGTAGGGCGCGTCACCGGTGCGGGTGGCCGCTGACTGGAGCTGCGTGCGGAGGTTCGGGAACCGGTTCTTGAAGACCGTGACGGTGCTGCCGAGCACGGCCTCTTCGGTCAGCTCGAAGGGGCTGCCCTCGGCGAGCAGGCTCTCGATGCCCGGCGGCGGCGTCCAGCGATGGGTCAAGTCCGACAACTGCGTCTCCCCCTGTGCGAAGTCCGGCAGGAACCCTAGGGCCTCCGCGTCGGGGCCGGGCACGGCTCAGGCGACAGGGAGCTCGACGGTGACCCTCGTGCCGGCACCGGGTGCGGACTCCACACCGGCCCGACCGCCGTGGGCCTCGGACACGGCGGCGACGATCGACAGGCCCAGGCCCGAGCCGCCACGGTCGCGGCTGCGGGAGGCGTCGGCCCGGTAGAAGCGCTCGAAGACGCGGGCGGTCACCTCTGGCGTCATGCCATCGCCCTCGTCGGCGACGACGAGCAGGGCGGTCCCACCCTCGACGGCCACACGGACGGTGACGGGGGTGCCTGCCGGAGTGTGCACCCGGGCGTTGGTGAGCAGGTTGGCGACGACCTGGCGCAACCGGCCCTCGTCACCCTGCACGACGACCGGTTGGTCGGGCACCACCAGCTCGACCGGACGGTCGGGGTCGACGGCCCGCGCGTCCTGGGCGGCATCGGTGGCCACCGCCACGAGGTCGACGGGGAGCCGCTCGAGCGGTCGGCCCTGGTCGAGGCGGGCCAGCACGAGCAGGTCGTCGACGAGCTCGGCCATGCGTCCCGACTCGGCCTGGATGCGGCGCAGGGCGTCGGCCCGGGCGGCGGGCTCGTCGAGCGCGCCGGCCTGCATCAGGTCGGTGTAGCCCCTGATCGAGGTGAGCGGCGTGCGCAGCTCGTGGGAGGCGTCGGCGACGAAGCGGCGCAGGCGGTCCTCGGACTCCTGGCGCTCGGCGAAGGCGAACTCGATCTGGTGGACCATGCCGTTGAAGGCCTCGGTGAGGTGGCCGGCCTCGGTGCCCGGCGGGGCCGGCTGGAGGCGGCGGCTGAGGTCGCCAGCCGCGATCTCGTCGGCGGTGCGCACGAGGTCGTCGATGGGGCGCAGGCCCAGGCGGATCACCCACCACGCCACGAGGGCCAGCACCAGGAGCACCACGCCGGAGGCCGCGAGGGTGAGCACGGTGAGCCGGGTCGAGGTGTCCTGGGTGAGCCCGAGCGGGAGACCGGTGACGGTCACCGATCCGTCGGTGTTGCGGACCACCACCATGCGCCAGTTGTCGGACGAGCCGACCGCGCCGACGGTGAAGGGATCCGACACGGTGCCGGTGGTGTCGGGGAGGTGCGAGGTGATGACGTCGCTGGTGAGGTCCGGGGCCGTCTGGTTGGCGCCGATCCCGTCGGAGATCACCGTGACGTCGCCCGTCGAGCTCGACCAACGGGCGATGTAGAGCTCACTGAAGGGCTGGCCCTGGCCCGGCTGCGGGATGGGGTTGCGCGGCGAGGGGCCGAAGGCCGGGACGACGGCGTTGGAGAGCCGGTCGTCGATCTGGCCGTAGAGGGAGCCGTCGACGGTGCGGATGATGACCACGTCGACGACCGCCAGCACCAACGCGATGGCGAGGAACGCGAGCACCAGGCGGCGCCGGAGGGACACGTCAGCCCTTCCGCAGCACGTAGCCCACGCCGCGCACCGTGTGCAGCAGGGGCTCACCCAGCGGGTCGAGCTTCTTGCGCAGGTAGCTCACGTAGGTCTCCACCACGTTGGCGACGCCGCCGAAGTCGTACTCCCACACGTGGTCGAGGATCTGGGCCCGGCTCAGCACGCGGTCGGGGTTGAGCAGGAAGAAGCGCAGCAGCTTGAACTCGGTGGGCGACAGCTCGACCGGGGTGCCGGCCCGCCACACGCGGTGGGCGTCCTCGTCCATCTCCAGGTCGGCGAACTCGAGGCGGCTCGAGGCCGACGAGTCGGCGCCCGAACGGCGGAGGGCGACGCGCACCCGGGCCAGCAGCTCCTCGAGGGAGAAGGGCTTGGTCACATAGTCGTCGCCGCCGAGGCTGAGGCCCCGGACCTTGTCCTCGGTGGCGTCGCGGGCGGTGAGGAAGATGACGGGGGCGCCCGAGCCGTCGGAGCGCAGGCGGCGGCAGACCTCGAAGCCGTCGAGGTCGGGGAGCATCACGTCGAGCAGCAGCACGTCGGGCCGGAACTCCTTGGCCGTGTCGAGCGCCTCGCGGCCGGTGGCCGCCTCGGCGACGTCCATCTCGGCGTGACGGAGGGCGGTGACCAACAGGTACCGGATGTTCTCCTCGTCGTCGACGACGAGGACACGGGGCGAGCGGCTGTCGGAGGCGCTGGGAGGCATGGGCTGAACGGCTTTCGTCGGACCGGCGGTGACTGCAGTGGACAGCGCCGGGGTGAGACGTTCGTGAGTGGTTCCTGAGAGTTCCGTGAGAAGCCTCCCACCGGCTCCGACCGGGCGGCGGGATTCACAGCAACCTCTCAGCGGGCACCGAGGAGGCTCAGAGGCGCAGGCCCCAGAGTGGCCGGCATGGCTCCCGAACCGACCCTCCAGCTCCTCGGCATCCCGACCGGTCCGGGCACCGTCCCCCCGGTCGTCGACGTCGTGGTCCCCGTCTACAACGAAGAGCGCGACGTCGCCCCGAGCGTGCGTCGCCTGCACCAGTACCTGAGCGAAGGCTTCCCGTTCAGCTTCCGCATCACCATCGCCGACAACGCCTCGACCGACCGCACCCTCGAGATCGCCCGGGCCCTGAGCCTCGAGCTCCCGGAAGTCGAGGTCGCCCACCTCGACGAGAAGGGCCGGGGCCGCGCACTGAAGGCGGTGTGGGGCGCGAGCGACGCCACCGTGCTGGCCTACCTCGACGTCGACCTCTCCACCGACCTCGACGCCCTGCTCCCCCTCGTGTCGCCCCTGGTGTCGGGCCACTCCGACGTCGCCATCGGCAGCCGGCTGAGCCCGATGTCGCGGGTCGTGCGGGGGCCGAAGCGGGAGCTCATCTCCCGCTCCTACAACCTCATCCTGCGCACGACGCTGCACGCCGGCTTCTCCGACGCCCAGTGTGGCTTCAAGGCCATCCGGGCCGACCGGGCGCGGGCGCTGCTGCCGATGGTCGAGGACACCGGCTGGTTCTTCGACACCGAGCTGCTCGTGCTCGCCGAGCGGGCCGGCCTGCGCATCCACGAGGTTCCCGTCGACTGGGTCGACGACCCCGACTCGCGGGTCGACATCGTCTCCACCGCGGTCGCCGACCTCAAGGGCGTGTGGCGACTCGGCCGGGCGCTCTCCTCCGGGCGCCTACCGCTCTCGGCGCTGCGGGAGCAGGCCGAGGCCGAGGCGGCGGTGCACGCCCCGCCCGGGCTGGTCGGCCAGATGGTGCGCTTCGGCACCGTCGGCGTGCTCAGCACGATCGCCTACGTGGTGCTCTTCGTCTGGCTCCGCCAGGACATGCCGGCCCAGGCGGCCAACCTCGTCGCCCTGCTCGCCACGGCGCTCGTGAACACCGCGGCCAACGCACGGATCACCTTCGGGCTGCGCGACGACGAGCGCGGCTGGCGCCACCAGGCCCGCGGCCTCGGCGTCTTCGCCATCGCCCTCGGCCTGACCAGCGGCTCGCTGGCCGCCCTGCAGGCCCTCGCGCCGGCAGCGGGCGTGGCCGCCGAGACGCTCGTGCTCATCGTCGCCAACGCCGTGGCCACCGTGGCCCGCTTCCTTCTCTACCGCTCCTGGGTCTTCCCCCGGCGCGGCGGCTCCACTCCCCCGACCACCTCCCTCGCCGCCGACCGCGACGACGCCCTCGAAGAGGCCTCCCGATGACGACCTACGACCCTCCCGTGTGGACCGACGCCGGCTCCACGCCGCCCACCGGTGGCATCACCTACGCGGCGACCACCGCTCCCCCTCCGCCGCCGCCTCCGGCCGAGGTGGTCGTCCCCGGTGCCGAGGCACCGGCTCCCGACGACGGCGGCCGTCCGGCCGACCCTCGCTGGGCCCGCCCCGCTCTCGTCGTGCTGCTCCTCGTGACCGCGGGGCTCTACCTGTGGAACCTGAGCGCCTCGGGCTGGGCCAACTCCTTCTACTCCGCCGCCGTCCAGGCGGGCAGCCAGAGCTGGAAGGCGATGTTCTTCGGCAGCTCCGACGCCGCCAACCTCATCACCGTCGACAAGTCGCCGCTCTCGCTGTGGCCGATGGAGATCGCCGCCCGCATCTTCGGGGTCAACTCCTGGTCGATCCTGGTGCCGCAGGCCCTCGAGGGCGTCGCCGCGGTGGGCGTGCTGTACGCCGCGGTCAAGCGTTGGCACGGCGCGGCGGCGGGGCTGATCGCCGGCACGGTGCTGGCCCTCACCCCCGTGGCCGCGTTGATGTTCCGGTTCAACAACCCGGACGCCATGCTCACGCTGCTGCTCACCCTCGCGGCCTACGCCCTGGTGCGCGCGCTCGAGGCCGGCGCCCGCCGGTGGATCATCGCCGTCGGCGTGTTCATCGGGCTCGCCTTCCTGGCCAAGTCGATGCAGGCCCTCGTGGTCCTGCCCGGCTTCGCCTTCGTGTACCTGCTGGCCGCCCCGGGCCGGCTGGGCCGTCGCCTCGTCGACATGCTCATCGCCGGCGCCGCCCTGCTCGTGGCCGGCGGCTGGTGGATCGCCATCGTCGAGCTGTGGCCGGAGTCGTCCCGTCCGTACATCGGCGGGTCGCAGCACAACAGCTTCCTGGAGCTCCTGTTCGGTTACAACGGCTTCGGCCGCCTCACGGGCGAGGAGACCGGCAGCGTCGTGCCCGGCGGCGGTGGTGGCAACGGCGGCTCCATGTGGGGGCCGACCGGCATCACCCGGCTGTTCAACTCGTCGTTCGGTGGCCAGATCTCGTGGCTGCTGCCGGCCGCGCTCATCCTCATGGTCGCCCTGCTGGTGCTCACCATCCGGGCCGTGCGCACCGACCGCCTGCGGGCCTCGACGCTCATCTGGGGCACGTGGCTGGTCGTCACCGGGCTCACCATCAGCCTCGGCCAGGGCATCATCCACCAGTACTACACCATCGCCCTGGCCCCCGCGATCGGCGCCCTGGTGGGCATCGGCGTGGTCGAGCTGTGGCGCCGCCGCACCAGCCCGTACGCCGCCGGCGCCCTGGCCCTCACCTCGTTCGCCACCGTGCTGTGGTCGACCGTGCTGCTCGGCCGCACCGCCGACTGGATGCCCTGGCTGCGCCCGACGGTGCTGGTGGTCGGCCTGATCGCCACCCTCGGCGTCGGTCTCATCTGGGTCCTGCCGAGGAGCTGGGCGCTCGCCGCGGTGATCGTCGCCGGGGCGGCCGGCCTCGCCGGGGCCACGGCCTACACGCTCGAGACGGTCACGACGCCCCACACCGGCGCCATCCCCACCGCCGGCCCGACCGTGGCCGGGAGCTTCGGCGGCTTCGGCGGCGGTGGCGGCGGCTTCCCCGGTGGGGGCCAGCTCCCCACGGGTGGTCAGCTCCCGAACGGGGGCCAGCTCCCGAACGGGGGTCAGCTCCCCACGGGTGGTCAGCTCCCGAACGGAGGCCAGCTGCCGAGCGGGATCGAGATCCCGACCGGCGCCGCAGGAGGGTTCCCCGGCGGAGCGGGTGGCGCCGGGGGTCTGCTCGGGTCCAGTGAGCCGAGCGACGAGCTCGTCTCGGTGCTGTCCGAGGACGCGGACTCCTACACCTGGATCGCCGCCACCACCGGTGCCAACAGCGCCGCCGGCTACCAGCTCGCCACCGGCGACCCGGTGATGAGCCTCGGTGGCTTCAACGGCAGCGACCCGTACCCGACCCTCGAGCAGTTCCAGCAGTACGTCGCCGACGGTGAGGTCCACTGGTACATCGCCGGTGGCGGCGGCATGGGGGGCTTCGGCGGCGGCCAGAACGGTGGCTCGTCGACCACCTCCGAGATCCAGTCGTGGGTCGAGGAGAACTTCACCGCCACCACGGTCGACGGGGTCACCCTCTACGACCTCACCCAGCCCGCCAACGGCTGACCGCCCGACCCGACCCCGTGGCTCAGAACGTCACCTCTGGCGTGACGTACTGAGCCACGGGTCAGTCGGTCGTCGTGGGCGCGGGCATCGGGTCGGCCGCGTCGGCGTCGTCGGCCTTGCCCGCGACCTCCTCGCGTTCGAGGTCGAAGTACCGGGCCACCCAGGGGAAGCGCCGGGGGATGCGGTTCAGCACCGGCAGGGCGAAGACGAGCTCGGAGATGCTGCCGATGCGGTCGAAGACCACGGCGTCGAGGATCAGGCTCGACGCCATCACCCGCCCGATCAGGAACATGTAGCCCAGGGCGGCGACCGAGGCCCCGACGCTGCCGGCCAGGGCGGTGACGTGATCGAGCTTGCTCGGCAGGTAGTACTGCATGAACCACTGCAGCCCGGCGAGCGAGGCCCCGACGAGGACCGCCCCCGGCAGCAGCGCCCCGGGGTCGCTCGTGCCGCGGGGCAGCGTGGCGGTGACCAGGAACCAGCCGACCGCGTAGATCACGATCGCCAGCATCCACGACGTGGTGATGACGGCGATGCCCTGGTTGTCCTTCACCCGGTTGAGGAAGGCGGCGGTGAGCACGAGCAGGAACGTCATCGTGGTGACGGCGCCCGCCATGCGCAGGGTGGGCCGCCCTCGACGGCCGCCCAGGCGCCAGGCGCCGGCCGAGCACGCCGCCAGCACCTTGGTGAGCGACCGCCCCGCCCACACGGTCAGCCAGACGCCGGCGACGAGCAGGCCGAAGGTGGTGGTCTTGCTGGCGGTGGTGGCCTGGTCGATCTGGGTGGCCAGGCTGCCGGTGACACCGGCGTTGTCGGCGAGCGACTTCACGCCGTCGTGGCCCACGAACAACATGAGCAGGGCCGTCACGACCAGCACGCACGGCACGAAGAACAGGAACAGCCGCAGGGCGATGGCGGCGCCGAGCACCGCGGCGAACGAGTCGCGGTCGCGCTCGTAGAAGTCGACGGCGAGGTCGACCGGGACGACCACGCCGCGTCGCTCATCGACCCACGACGTGGCCTGGTCGGCGAGGCCCTCACCCCGCGTGCGCAGGCGCGCCACGGCCCCGGGCGCCTTGACGGGCTCGGTGGCCTCGCTCGGCTCGTCGCTCACGGGAGGGTCCGCCACGACGCCATGGTCGCGCCGGCGGTCGCCCGCCGGCACACCCTGGTCAGGCCAGCTCGTAGTCGGACGGGTCGACGGCGCGGGTCCACTCCCAGTACACGGGGATGGGCCACGGCGACAGGGTGAAGACCTTGCCCTCGGGGTTCTTGAAGTGGGAGTGCTGCACCGACGGGTGGGCCCACACCATCTGCATGATCTCGTCGAGGTAGGTCTCGGCGTAGGCGTCGTGCACGTCGCGCTTGGGCTCGATGGCCTTGTGGCCGGTGGCCAGCACCTCGTGGATGGCGCTCAGGGCGTAGTTGACCTGGCACTCCGACTGGAAGATCAGGCTGGCGCCGTGGGCCAGGTTGGTGCCCGGGCCGTAGAGGCAGAACAGGTTCGGGAAGTTCGGCACGGTGATGCCGAGGTAGGCCGTGGGCTCGTCGCCCCACTGCTCGCGCAGGGTGACCCCGCCCTTGCCGACGATGTGCAGAGGCCACAGGAAGTCGTTGTGACGGAAGCCGGTGGCGTAGCAGATGACGTCGACCTCGCGGAGCACGCCGTCGGTGGTGACGATGCCCTCGGGGACGATCTTCTCGATGCCGGTGCGGACGAGCTCGACGTTCGGCTTCTTGAGGCACGCCAACCACGAGCCGTTGTCCTGCAGCATGCGCTTCGCCGACGGCGGGTAGTGCGGGATCGACGCCTCGAGCAGGTCGGGGCGGTCCTGGAGCTGCGACGCGATGTACCCGGCGAACAGCTCGCGGGTCTGGGCGTTGCCCTCGCTGATGGAGCGGCCGCCGTCGTCCCACTCGGGGTCGATGCGGTTGCGGTCCATCGAGAGGCCCGAGGCCGGGTAGAAGGTCAGGAAGCGGAACCACCGGCCGTAGAAGGGCAGGTGGCGCATCGCCCAGCGCTCGCCCGACGGCACCTTCGAGTGGTAGCCGGCATTGGGGAACATCCACTGCGCGGTGCGCTGGAAGATGGTGAGGCTCTCGACGTCGTCGGCGATCGTCGGGGCGATCTGGAAGCCGCTGGCGCCGGCGCCGACGAGGGCGAAGCGCGTGCCCTTCCAGTCGACCTCGGGGTCCCACCGGGCGGAGTGGAACGAGGGGCCGGCGAAGTCGTCCATGCCCGGGATGTCGGGCATCTTGGGCTGGTTGAGGGCACCGACCGCGCTCACCACGAAGCGGGCGTCGAGCACCTCCTCGGTGCCGTCGGCGCCCTTGATCGTGACCGCCCACCGGGCGGTGGCCTCGTCGTACACCGCAGCCACGACCTCGGTCTCGAAGCGGCAGTGGGGCCGGACGTCGTAGTCGTCGAGCACCCGGGCGAAGTACTCCTTCAGCTCCGGCTGCTGGGCGAAGTACTCGGTCCACTGGTCGGACGGCTCGAACGAGTAGCAGTAGAAGTGGCTGCCGATGTCGACGCGGGCGCCCGGGTAGCGGTTGTCCCACCACGTGCCGCCGGGACCGGCGTTCTTCTCGATGATGGTGAACGGCACGCCGGCCTGGGCCAGGCGGATGCCGGTGAGCAGGCCGGCCTCGCCGCAGCCGATGACGACGGTGTGGGCATCGACCCTGACCTCGGCGGGCACCTCGTCGCCCCATTCGATGGCGCCGCTGTCGGCTCCGTCGAGGTGGAGGTCTTCGAGGAACATCGGCACCACGCGCGGGTCGACCGGCGCGCAGGCGAGGAACGACATCATCTCCTCGGCCAGCTCGGCCGACGGCGCCGGCGGCAGCTCGCAGCCACCGTCGCGGTACGCGGCGATGACGGGCAGCGCCTGGCGGCGGGCCTCGGCCTGCTGCTCCGGCGTCATGCCGCCCTGGTAGTCGTTGAGCACCGCGTGCGCCGGACGGAGGTCGCCCCGGATCCATGACGGATCGCCGGTGATGTGCACCAGCGAGCAGAGCAGGGCCGGGACGCAGACGTCCTCGAGCGCGGCGGCGATGGCGGCATCGTCGTCGTCGAACGGCGCGCCGGCGTGTGGGTTGCGATCCTGGCTCACGGCTCATCCCCCTGCGAGAGCGTCGGTCTGGTGACTTCCTATCAGGACGTCACCCCACCCGCGCACCCGCCTCCCACATGTCGAGGAACCGGTGCAGCGAGGCGGTGGGCCCGTCGACCTCGCCGGTGGCCAGGACCTCGATGAGCAGGCCCCGGCTCACGGCGACCCCGAGGCGGAGCTCGTCGACGTCGGTGACCAGCTCCATGCGGGCGGCCAGGTCGGCGGCGAGGGCGAGCCACGGGTCGGTGAGCTGCTCGAGGAAGCCCTCGGTGCCGGGCCGCTGGTGCACGGCCATCGCCAGCACCTCGAAGAAGAGGGCGACGAAGGGGCGCAGGCCCGGGTCGGTGAGCTGGGCCCACTGCGCCTCGATGAGGGCGCGGGGCGAGGTGGCCCCGTCGGCGAGCGCGGCCAGGGCTTCGCGCTGCTGGGCCTCCATGGCGGCGACGATGGCGGCGACCAGGCCCTCCCGACTGCCGAAGTGGTAGATGAGCATCCGGTGGCTGGTGCCGATGGCGGCAGCCAGCTCGCGCAGGCTGAGGTCGCTCAGGCCGTGCGTGGCGACGTGGCCCATGGCCTTGTCGAGCAGTGCGTCCCGGGCCGGGGTCAACGGCAGCTCCATTCCTCGGAAACCCTCTTGACGGGAATGTACCACTTGGTACATGGTCGGTGCCATGACCACGCACACGTTCCAGCGAAGCGAGCTGCTCATCGAGGCCGAGGTCGACGAGGTCTGGGCCCTCACCGTCGACGTCGAGCGGTGGCCCGAGCTCACCCCCACCATGACAAGGGTCGAGCGCCTCGACGACGGCCCGCTCGCGGTGGGCAGCCGGGCCCGCATCACCCAACCGGGCCAGCGGCCGGCGGTCTGGACGGTGAGCCGCCTCGAGCCCGGCGTCGCCTTCGAGTGGTGGACGAAGGTGGGCCCGGTGACCATGACCGGCGGCCACCAGCTCCGCCCCGACGGCCGGGGGTGCGTGAACCTGCTCACCCTCGACATCACCGGTCGCGGGTCGCGTCTGGTCGGGCGCCTCGTCGGTCGCCGCATCGGTGACGCCATCGAGCGGGAGAACCGTGGCTTCAAGGCCGCTGCAGAGGCGGCAAGCTGTCGCCCATGACGAAGATCGTGATGGTCCACGGGGCGTTCAACGAGCTGTGGGGCCCCAACGAGCTCAAGTCCCGCTGGCTGCCGGCCCTGCGCGACGGGCTCTGGCACCACGGGATGGAGATCGACGACGCGGACGTCACCGTCTGCTTCTACGGCGACCTCTTCCGCAGCGACCCCGAGACCGCCGAGTCGCCCGCCCTCACCCAGGCCCG
Source organism: Acidimicrobiales bacterium (assembly GCA_965279255.1). GTDB lineage: Bacteria > Actinomycetota > Acidimicrobiia > Acidimicrobiales > Acidimicrobilacustridaceae > CAMFLJ01. The sequence goes on along the minus strand of OZ257146.1, from coordinate 200,270 downwards.
GGCGGACATCGCCAAGTCGCTCGGCGACATGGGCGACGACCTCCTCGCCACCATCCACATGGCCGCCAACACCGCCGTGTTCGAGCGCACCGTCGACATGGTCGCCACCATGGTCGCCGAGCCCGACCTGACCGAGCGGGTCCGCGCCCGGTTCGAGGCCGTCATCACCGACGAGACGCGGGTGGTGGTCGCCCACTCCCTCGGCACGGTCGTGGCCTACCGCGCCCTGGCCAACGGCCTCGACGGCAACGTCGACACGTTCGTCACCCTCGGCTCACCCCTCGGCACCGACATGGTGTTCAACGGCCTCGTGCCGGCCCCGGTCGACGGCCTCGGCGCGTGGCCCGGGAACGTGCGTCGATGGGTCAACGTGGCCGCCGTCGGCGACAAGGCGGCCGAGAACGCCCGCCTCTCGACGCGCTTCGGCCCCCGGGTCGAGGACCGCCTGGTCGACAACGGCCACCGAGCCCACGACCCCGAGCCGTACCTGAACAACCAGGTCACGGGCCTGGCGGTGGCGGAGGCGCTGCGCTCCTGACGACTGGCCGAGGATCCTGAACACCTGAAGGGTTGCATGCGAATCACGAAACACGTATTGTGTTTCGCATGTTGAGCGTCGGTGATCTCCTCGGTTCGCCCACCCCCTCCCACCCGCGAGGCGAGCGCACGGCCGTCGGGCTCACGGCCGTGGCCTTCGGCGCCTCAGTCGTGGCCTTCGGTGCCCTCGCCGTCAGCGGCACCGACCGGGTCGAGGCGGCGCTCTTCGGCGGAAGCGCCTGGCGCCTCGCCCTGGGCGTCGACCGGCTGGCCGCGGTGCTGCTCGTGCTCGTCAGCGGCATCGGCCTCGTCGTGCAGGCCCACGCCGCCCGGTCGCTGCGCCTCGATCCGGTCCGGCCCCGCTTCCTGGTCTGGTCGGGCCTGCTGATCGCCGCCTCCCTGCTGGTGGCCACGGCGGCCTCGCCCCTCGCCCTCGCCCTGGCCTGGGCCCTCGGTGGGCTGGCGCTGGTGCGGCTGGTCGGCACGGCCGGGCCCGGCGGACGGGGCCTGCGCCGCTCGATCCTCGTCGGCGACGCCGCCCTCGTCGCCGCCATGGTGGCGCTCACCACCACCGCCCCCGGCCTCGACCTCCAGGCCCCCGGCGCGGTCGCCGCCGCGGTCGGCACCACCCTCCCCTGGGCGATCGTCGCCCTCGGCCTGGTGATCGCAGTCGCGGCCCGCAGCGCCCAGAGCCCCTTCCGCGACTGGCTGCCCGCCACCCTGGCGGCCCCCACCGCGGTGAGCGCCCTGCTCCACGCCGGCGTGGTGAACGGCGGCGCCGTGCTGCTGCTGCGGGCCGGCGGCGTGCTCGACGCCTTCCCGGCCACCTGGTTCGTGGTCGCCGCCATCGCGGCCTGGACGATGCTGAGCTCGGTCAGCGCCATGGGCGTCACCGCCGACTCCAAGGGCGTGCTCGTCCGCTCGACCCAGGCCCAGACCGGGTTCCTGCTCCTCACGGTCGCGGCCGCCGCACCGATCGCCGCGGTGGCCCACCTGGTGGGTCATGCCGCCTACAAGGCCGGGGCGTTCCTCGGGGTCGGCGGAGTCGTCGGTGCTCGTCGCCGGGCCCACGCCCTCGACGCCCCCACCCTCGGTCGCGGCCACCGCCTCGCCCTCGGCGGCCTGGCCGTCGCCACCTCCGGCGCGCTGCTGCTGGTCTCGGTCGCCCTGCTCCCCGGCTACGACCCCTCCCCCGTGCTGGCCGGGTTCGCCGTGGCGACCGCAGCCGCCGCTCTGGTCGGCTGGTTCGCCCATCGGCCCGACGCCCGCGGCCTCGCCGTCGGCCTCGGCGCCGCCGCGGTGCTGGTGCCGGCCTACGTCGCCGTCCTCGCCGGCCTCGAGACCTACATCGAGCCCGCCCTCGGCGGGGCGGCCGCCCTCGACGGCCTCGGCTGGCCCGCCCTGGTGATCGCGGCGCTGGCCGCCGCCGCACCGGCCGCCGCCCGGCGCATCGCCCGCATCTCACCCACCCCCGTCCTGGAGGACGCCGTGTTCCGCTTCGCCCTCGCCACCGCCTCACCGCCCCGGCCGGCCCTCGTGCCGATGACCGCCCGCCGCGGCCAGGGAGGTGGACGGTGAGCACCGATTCGCAGGACACGCTCACCGGGCCGGCGATCGGCCTCGCCGAGCCCGGCGCCGCCCTCGACCTCGGGCCGGCCATCGACGCGGCACTCGCCGTGCTGCCTCCGGCACCACCCCTCACCGAGCTGGCTGCGGTCAACCCGCTGGCCGGGCTCGACCACCTGCCCTTCGCCGACGCCGCCCGGGAGGCCGGCCGGATCTTCGGGGCCGACGCCTACCTCCCCGCATCCGCCTACCGCCACGCATGGCACGACGGCCGCATCACCACCCGGGACCTGCTCGAGGCCATGCGGGCCCACGGCGTCCCTGCCCACGATCTCGGACGCCTCGTCGCCGAGCTCGAGGCGACGGTCGACGACGACCACCGCCCGAGCCGGACCCCCCTGACGCCAGCCGAGTGGTGGGACGCCGAGGCCGGCACCGCGGTGCGGGCCGAGATCGACCGCCGGGCCGGGCAGTGGGTCGGGCTCGCCCTCGGCCTCACCGCCGCCACGGTCCAGGCGCCGGTGCAGCGCCAGGGCCTCTATGCCGCCTGGTGGTCGGCCGCGGTGCGCGACCGCAGCCTCCCCCGCCAGGCCCGGCGCCGGCTCGAGCTGTTGCAGGGCGAGCCGATCGTCGCCGTCCAGGAGGCGTTGGTGCGCCTCGGCGTGAGCCCGGAGCACAGCGCCGACGTGGTGCTCGGCGAGGTCACCGCCCAGCCGGGGTGGGCCGCCCGGCTGGCCTGGGAGGCCGGCCACGGTCGCTACCCCCGGACGCCGGCCGAGGCCGTCACCGAGCTGGTGGCGCTGCGCCTCGGCCTCACGATGGCGCTGCTCCCCGCCGGCGGCTCACCCCGCCCGACGCCGGGTGCGGCCACCACCCCGATCGATCCACGACACATCTGGCAGGAGGCCCTCGAAGCAGGGCCGCGGCGGAAGCTCCTCGCCGCCCTGCCGGCGCCGCCGGAAGGGCCCGAGCACCGGGACGGCCGGGCACCCACCCCGGCGGCGCAGATCGCCTGCTGCATCGACGTGCGCAGCGAGGCGCTGCGGCGCCACCTCGAGGCCATCGGCGGCTACGAGACGCTCGGCGTCGCCGGCTTCTTCGGGCTGCCGATGGCCTGGCGCCCGCTCGACGGCCACGCCGCCGACGCCAGCTGCCCTCTCGTCGTCGCCCCCGCCATCGAGGTGGGCGAGGCACCCGTGTCGGCCATCGGCGGCGAGTCCGTCCGCGCCCGCCGGGGCCGCACCAGCGGCGCCTCGGGCGCCGGACGCCGTGCCGCCAAGGGCGTCGCCGCCCCCTACCTGTTCGCCGAGGCGGCGGGCTGGGTGACCGGCCCGGTCGCCGCGGCGCGCACGTTCGCCCCCACCCTGGCCGGCCGGCCGCTCGCCCGGTGGGGCTCGACCCTCGGCGACGATCTGGCCATCGACCTGGCCGGGCTCACGGTCGACGAGCGGGCCGACCTGGCCGCCGGGGTGCTGAAGGCCATCGGCCTCACCCGGCACTTCGCGCCGCTGGTCGTGCTGTGCGGCCACGGCAGCACCACCACGGCCAACCCCTACGAGGCCGCCCTGCGGTGTGGGGCGTGCGGCGGCCGCGACGGCACCGACAACGCTCGCACCCTGGTGGCGCTTCTCTCCGACGCCGAGGTGCGCTCGGCCCTCGCCGATCGGGGGATCGTGATCCCCGACGGCACGACCTTCGTGGCCGCCCGTCACGACACGACGACCGACGAGGTGACGCTGGTCGGCGACGTCGCCTCGGCGCCCGGCATCGCGCAGCTCGCGGCCGACCTGGCCGCGGCCGGCGATGCGGTGGCCGCCGAGCGGTCGGGTGCCTTGCCGGGTGCGCCCGCCGGCTCCGCCCGTGCCGCTCGCCGCCGGGCGTGGGACTGGGCCGAGCCCACCCCTGAATGGGGCCTCGCCGGCAACCAGGCGTTCGTCATCGCCGACCGGAGCCTGACCCGGTCGCTCACGCTCGGCCGCCGGGCGTTCCTCCACTCCTACGACCGGGCCGCCGACACCGACGGCTCGATCCTCGCCGGGATCCTCGCCGGCCCGGCGCTCGTGACCCAGTGGATCAGCGCCGCCTACCACTTCAGCGTCACCGCGCCGGAGGCCTTCGGCTCGGGCAGCAAGGCGCTGCACAACCCGGTGGGCGTGGCCGGGGTGCTGTCCGGCGCCGGGGGCGACCTCCGCCTCGGCCTGCCCGTGCAGTCGGTCGCCGCCGAGGGCCTGGTGCACGAGCCCCTCCGCCTGATGTGCGTGGTCGACGCGCCGCCCGAGCGGGTCGACGCCGCCCTCGAGGGCGCGCCCCGCACCCGCACGCTGGTGGCCAACGGGTGGATGGACCTCGTCGCACGCGATGACGACGGCGGTTGGCGGCGCTGGACCGCCGACGGATGGGTCCCCGCCGGTGCCGACTCGTGACCGGCGGCGATCTCACGCTCGTCGACGACCGGAAAATCCGCCGTCCCATCACGGGTCGACACCCCCGGCGCCGGTAGCCTCTCCCCGTCCACCCACCCTGATGTCGGAGTCGAGCAGGCGATGCCGGACGAGCTGAGCAAGCCCTCGTGGACCTTCCTCACGAACCACGGTCACGTGCTGGTGTGCATCTCGGAGGAGCCCGACATCCGGGCCCGAGACATCGCCACGAAGGTCGGCATCACCGAGCGGGCGGCGCAGAGCATCATCGCCGACCTGGTGACCGAGGGGTATGTGACCCGCACCCGTGAGGGCCGGCGCAACCGGTACGAGGTCCACGCCGAGACGCCGCTGCGCCACCCCCTGGAGCACGACCACACCGTCGGCGAGCTGCTCGTCACCCTCGGCAAGCTGCGCCCGACCACCCTCTGAGGCGCCGGCTCGCCGGGGTCACTCCTTGCGGTAGGCCTTCAGCGACACGACCATCCCGATCAGGCCGATCACCGCGCACCAGGCCAGCGAGCCGACGATGTAGAAGCCGGTGCCGTGCTCGAAGGTGGCCAGCGCCTTGTCTCCCAGCAGGAGGCCTCGCCAGGAGTTCACCATGAAGGTGAGGGGCTGCCACTCGGCGATGAACTTCAGCACCGCGGGCATGGTGGCGACCGGCACGAAGGCGCTGGAGATGAACGAGAACGGCACGCCGAGGATGCTGAGGCCCTGGGCGGCCTGGCCGCTGCCGGCGACGAGGCCGAGGATCATGAAGACGGCGGCGACGGTGAGGCTGTAGATCACCAGGAGGCCGAGGGCGACGGGCAGGCCCCACCAGGGGCCCGAGAGGCGGAAGCCCACGACGAAGCCGGCGGCGAGGGTGATGACGGCGACGACGCCGAGCAGCAGGGCCTCGGCGATCACCCGACCGGTGAGGGTCGAGGTGTCGTGGATCGGCAGCGACCGCAACCGGTCGAAGAGGCCGGACTCGGCGTCCTCGGCGGTGCCGACCGCACCCGAGCCGGCGGTGAAGAGGAGGCCGGCGACCACGAAGCCGGGCACGAGGAAGTCGACGTAGGCGACGCCCGGGACCCCGATGGCCCCGCCGATGACGTAGCGGAACATGAACAGGAAGACGAGGCTCTGCACGACCGCGATGCCGGCGACCTGCGGCGTGCGCAGCATCTTGTAGCCGCTGCGGGCGGCGACGGCCGCCACCGTGGTGAGCCGGGTGGGCGGGCCCGCCGGCCGGGTGACCGACCGGGGAGCGGCGGCGGTGGGGTCGGTGGCGATGGGGGCGCTCATGACGCCACCTCCTCGGAGTCGTCGTCGGCGTCGGTGGCGGTGGTGTGGCCTGTGAGGGTGAGGAACACGTCGTCGAGGGTGGGTCGGCGCAGGGCGATGTCGTCGATGGCGACGCCCGCCCCCCGCAACGCCTGGACGGCGGTGACGAGGTCGTCGGCGCCGGTGGTGACGGGCACCGACACCCGGCCGGCGCCGGTGTCGACGCTGGCATCGGCCCCGAGGGCCTCGGCGGCACGGGGCAGGTCGGCGGCGTCGCCGACCTTCACGTCGATGACGTCGTTGCCCACGCGGGACTTGAGCTCGTCGGCGGTGCCGACGGCCACCCGGACGCCGTGGTCGATGATGGCGATGGTGTCGGCGAGGCGATCGGCCTCTTCGAGGTACTGCGTGGTGAGCAGCACGTCGGTGCCGGAGGCGACCAGGCGCTCGATGGCCAGCCACAGCTCGTTGCGGCTGCGGGGGTCGAGCCCGGTCGTGGGCTCGTCGAGCAGGAGCACCTGAGGCGCACCGACCAGGCTGGCGCCGAGGTCGAGGCGGCGGCGCATGCCGCCCGAGTAGGTCTTCACGAGGCGGTCACCGGCGTCGGTGAGGCTGAGCTGCTCGAGCACGATGTCGGCGGCGTCCTTCGCCTGCTTGCGGCCGTGGCCGAAGAGGCGGGCGACCATCACCAGGTTCTCGCGCCCGGTCATGGCGGGCTCGACCGCGGCGTACTGACCGGCGAGGCCGATGAGGCGGCGCACCTCGTCGGGGTGGGCGACGACGTCGATGCCCGCCACCTTCAAGGTGCCGGACGTGGGCTTGAGGAGGGTGGCGACCGAGCGGATGAAGGTGGTCTTGCCGGCGCCGTTGGGCCCGAGGACGGCGAGCACCTTCCCGCGCTCGGCGTAGAGGTCGAGCCCGTCGAGGGCCTTGACCTCTCCGAAGTGCTTGGTGAGGCCGACGGCCTCGACGATGGGTTCCATGGCGGTCACTCTCGCCGGGCCATGGAAGGGTGTCAACCGAATAGATGATTCATTCATCCGATCGACGGATAAGGTGGCGTCGATGAGCGCCACCCGCCGAGCCCCCGAGCCCGACGAACGCCGCCGCGACCCCGAGCGCACCCGGCAGGCGTTGCTCGACGCCGCCCGCCACGAGTTCGCCGACAAGGGCCTCGCCGGTGCCCGGGTGAACGTGATCGCCGAGCGGGCAGGCGTCAACAAGCAGCTGATCTCCTACTACTTCGGCGGCAAGCAGGGCCTCTACGACGCCCTCGTCGACCAGTGGCTCGAGCAGGAGCGGGAGATCACCGATCCCGCCATCGGGCTCGACGAGCTCGTGACCCGCTACCTCGCCATCGCCCACGCCCAGCCCGAGCTCCAGCGCCTGTTCGTCCGCGAGAACCTCGAGGCCGACCCCGCCGACGTGGCCCCCGACCTCGACGCCGACGACGTCACCGACCTGCGGCGCCGCCAGGCCGAGGGCGAGATCGACCCCGAGATCGACCCCGCGTTCCTGTTGATCGTCCTGCAGGCGGCCGTGTCGGTCGGGGTCCTGTTCCCGCGCGACGTGCGCCGCTACCTCGACATGGACCCGTCCTCCGACGAGTTCTTCGCCCACGCCGACGCCCAGCTGCGCATCCTCGTGCAGCACCTGGCCACCCCGCCCGGCGCCGGCGGCAGCCGGTCGCGCCGCACGGCACCGCGCCGTCACACGAAGCGGTAGCCCATCCCCGGCTCGGTGAGCAGCCAGCGGGGCCGACTGGGGTCGCGCTCGAGCTTGCGGCGGATCGAGGCCATGTGCACCCGGAGGTGGTCGCTGCGGCGCTCGTTGCCGGGGCCCCACACCTCGGTGAGCAGGTCGTCCTGGGAGACGAGGCGCCCCCGGCGTCGGGCCAGCAGCTCCAGCAGTGACCACTCCGTCGGCGTGAGGTGCACCTCGACCTCGCCGTCGGGCTCGTGGCGGCGAACCTGCTTCATGGCCAGATCGACCACGAAGTCGTCGGTGTCAACCAGGGGCTCGTCGTCGGCGGGGGCCGCCCGCCGCACCGCCGCCCGCAGGCGGGCCAGCAGCTCGCTCATCCCGAAGGGCTTGGTGACGTAGTCGTCGGCGCCGGCGTCGAGGGCGGCCACCTTGTCGCGCTCGGCCTCGCGGACCGACAGCACCACGATCGGCACCGAGCTCCAGGTGCGCAGCGAGCGCACCACCTCCAGCCCGTCGATGCCGGGGAGGCCGAGGTCGAGCACCACCACGTCGGGGTGACGATCGACGACCAGCTGCAGGGCCTCCTCGCCGGTCGCCGCCAACGCGACCTCGTAGCCCCGGGCCCGCAGGTTGGTCGACAGGGCGCGGCGGATCTGGGGCTCGTCGTCGACCACCAGCACACGGGTCACGACGCCACCGGCAACGAGACGGTGAAGGTCAGGCCCCCGCCGGGGGTGTCGTCGACCATGAGCTCTCCGCCCATGGCGTCGACGAAGCCGCGCGACACGGCGAGCCCGAGGCCGACGCCGGAGTCGGCGGCACCGTCACCCATGCGCTGGAAGGGCTCGAACATGGCCTCACGGTCGCGCACCGGCACCCCGATGCCCCGGTCGATGACGCGGAGGTCGACGCGGTCGCCCACCCGGCCCCCCTCGATGCGCACCGGCGCCCGGGGCCCGGAGTGCAGCAAGGCGTTGGCCACGAGGTTGGCGACGACCCGCTCGAGCAGGTCGGGGTCGGCGACCACACGGGGGAGCTGCTCGCCCACCTCGACCACCACCTGGCTGCGCCCGAGCTCGGCGGCCTCGCCACTGAGGCTCACGAGGGCGCGGGGCACGACCTCCTCGAGCCCCACCGGGCGCAGGTCCGGCTCGACGATGCCGCTCTGGAGCCGGCTCATGTCGAGCAGGTTCCCGACCATGCGGTTCAACCGGTCGGTCTCCTCCTCGATGGTCGAGAGGAACTCGTCGCGGTCGTGATCGCTCCACTCGATGTCGTGCTGCATCAGCGAGGTCACCGAGGCCTTGATCGAGGACAACGGCGTGCGCAGGTCGTGCGACACCGCCCGCAGGATGGCCGTGCGGAGCCGGTCGCCCTCGGCCGCAGCGGCCGCCACCTGAGCCTCCGCCCGCAGCTCGCGCTGCTCGAGGGCGGCGCCGAGCTGGGCGACGAACGCCTGCAGCACCTGGAGGTCTTCGCTGTGCAGCGACGGGCCGTCGAGCACCAGCAGCGCGCCGCCGCGCAGGTCGACGGTCCGGTGGCCCTCGGGGGTGATCGGAACCGGCTCACCGGCACTGGCCTCCACGATGTAGCCGGGGCCATCGGATCGGAGGACGGCGACAGCGTCGAGGCCGAACGTGGAACGGATGTGCCCGACCGCCGCCTCCAGCGCGTTGTCGGCGTCGACGAGGTTGCCCGCCACCGCCGCGATCGCCTCGGCCTCGGCCCGTGCCCGCGCCGCGTCAGCCGAGCGCCGGGAGAGGCGGCTGACCAACAGCGACACCATCGCCGCGACCGCGAGGAAGACCACGAGGGCGACCACGTTGTCGGTCTCGGCGATGGTCCAGGTGTGCACCGGCGGGGTGAAGAACCAGTTGACGATCAGCGAGGTCGCCACCGCGGCGACGAGCGCAGGCCACAGCCCGCCGACGACCGCCACCGCACCGACGAACAACAGGCAGAGCAGCATCTCCGACGGCAGGTTGAGGTGCTGCTCGACCCCCAGGAGCAGCAGCGTGAGCAGGGGGATCCCCACGGCACACATCAACCAGCCCGCGGCCTGACGTCCGGGCGGGAGCGCGGTGGGCCGGCGGCGACGGGGAGGGAGGAGCCTCTCACCGCCGCCGCCGGGGACCTCGTCACCGGAGATGATGTGGATGTCGATGGAGCCCGCCCCGCGGATGACGCGGTTGATGACCGATCCTCCGCTCAACACCTCGCGCCAACGTGGCCTGGTGGTGGCGCCGAGCACGAGCTGGGTGGCGTTCTCGGCCAGGGCGAAGCGGGCGAGGCTCTCGGCGGGATCGGCTCCGACGACCTCGTGGTAGACGCCACCGAGGTCGTCGAGGAGCCGGCGATGGGCCTCCAGGCTGTCGCTCGACTCCTCGAGCCCGGAGTCGGACCGGACGTGGACGCCGACCAGCTCCGCGTGCGAGCGGGTGGCCATCCGGGCAGCCCGGCGGATCAGGTTCTCACCGCTCGGAGCACCGGTGACGGCGACGACGATGCGCTCCCGGGTCTCCCACTGACGGTGGATGCCGTGGGCCTCGCGGTAGTCGCGGAGGGACTCGTCGACGCTGTCGGCGGTCCAGAGCAGGGCCAGCTCGCGCAGGGCCGACAGGTTGCCCGCCCGGAAGTAGTTGGCCAGGGCGGCGTCGACCTTGTCCGGCCCGTAGATGTTGCCGTGGGCCATGCGCCGCCGCAGGGCCTCCGGGGCCATGTCGACCAGCTCGATCTGATCTGCGGCCCGCACCACCTCGTCGGGCACGGTCTCGAGCTGCTGGATCCCGGTGATCTCCTCCACCACGTCGTTGACGCTCTCGAGGTGCTGGATGTTCACCGTGGAGATCACATCGATGCCGGCGGCGAGGAGCTCCTCGACGTCCTGCCACCGCTTGTCGTTGCGACACCCCGGCACGTTGGTGTGGGCGAGCTCGTCGACGAGGGCGACCTCGGGGCGCCGGGCCAGCACGGCGTCGAGGTCCATCTCGTCGAACGTCGTGCCCCGGTAGTCGAGCTGGCGCCGAGGCACCACCTCGAGGTCACGGATCTGCTCGAGGGTCTTGGGCCGGCCGTGGGTCTCGACCAGGGCCACCACGACATCGGTGCCCCGGTTCCGGCGGCGCCAGCCCTCGTCGAGCATGGCGAAGGTCTTGCCCACGCCGGGCGCCGCCCCGAGGTAGATCCGCAGCTGACCTCGCGCCATTCGCTAGACGCTAGGGCCGGGAACGGCGGGATGCCGGTGCTGGTCGAGGCAGAGGGCGAGGATGTCGATCGTCGTCACCGCGCTCCGGAGCCGCGACTCCGAGACCGGCGTGTCATCGGCAGGGATGAGGACGATCCACCCGAAGGTGCTGCCGTTGGCCGTCAGCCGTCGTTGCACACCCCGGGTCGGCAGGCCCTCCGACTCGTTCGGCCACCGGTAGGCGCCGAAGCGGATCGTGCCGTCGTCCTCGAGCATGGCGGTGGGGAGCGGATCGCCGAGCCACGCCCACCGGCAGTCGGCCAGGCCGAGGAGGTGCTTCAGCTCGTAGGCGGCCCGCATGACCACCACGTCGGGGTCGTCGCCGGCGACCGCCGAGGCCACGATCTCCGACACCACGGCCGCCGACTCCACGTCGTTGCGCCGGATGCGACGCACCGTCCGGAGCACGACGAGCCGGGCGAACAGATAGCCGACGAACCCCACGACGAGAGCTGCCGCGAAGAGCTCGACCCACATCGGGGAGCCACTCGAGTGACTGGAGACGTAGTCCACAGCGAACATGGTTCAGTTGTACGCCCGGTGGCGCGACCTGGGCAGGGGGCAGGACGGGAAGATCCCCGACGCGGCCGTCAAGAAGTCGTGAAGACTCTGTACAGGGCGATTCGGCCGGCGTATCCCGACGTTGCAGCCTCCTGACCGGGAGCTGCGACGGGACCAGCCGTCCCGCCCCCCGACAACCGACGAGGAGCCCCATGGCCGACCTGTTGTTCGTCGCCGTGATCATCGCCTTCTTCGCCCTCTGCCTCCTGCTCGTCAAGGCCTGTGATCGCATCATCGGCCCCGACGACGGACAGCTCGACGAGGACATCGCCACCCCCCTCGAGGAGGCGGCGTCATGAGCGTCGACACCGCCATCGGCCTGGTGCTGGCGTTGCTGATCGCCGGGTACCTCGTCGCCGCGCTCGTGATCCCGGAGAAGCTCTGATGTCGGCCGGTGGCTGGGTGCAGCTCATCGTCCTCGTCGCGCTGCTGGCGGCCACGGCGCCGTTCCTCGGCGTCTACATCGCCCGGATCTACGGCGACGACGAGACCCGCCCCCTCGAGCGGGTGTTCGGCCCGGTCGAGCGGGTCGTCTTCCGCATCTGCCGGATCGGGCGCACCGAGCAGCGGTGGACGGGCTACGCCGTCTCCGTGCTCGCCTTCTCGGCGGTCTCGATCCTCTTCCTCTACCTGCTGCAGCGGGTGCAGGGCGGACTGCCGATGAACCCCGACGGGGTGCCGGGCGTGCCCGCTCCCCTGTCGTTCAACACGGCCATCAGCTTCGTGACCAACACGAACTGGCAGAACTACGCGGGCGAGTCGACCATGTCGCAGCTCACCCAGATGGCCGGCCTCACGGTGCAGAACTTCGTGTCCGCCGCCGTCGGGCTCACGGTCGCCATCGCCCTCATCCGGGGCCTGGTGCGCCGCCGCCGTTCGACGGTCGGCAACTTCTGGGTCGACCTGACCCGCGGCGTGCTGCGCATCCTGCTGCCGCTCTCGTTCCTGCTGGCGATCGTCTTCGCCTCCCAGGGCGTGGTGCAGAACTTCAGCGCCGCCAAGCAGGTCACCACGGTCGAGGGGTCGACACAGACCATCAACCAGGGCCCGGTCGCCAGCCAGGAGGCCATCAAGCAGCTCGGCACCAACGGCGGTGGCTACAACAACGCCAACTCGGCGCACCCCTACGAGAACCCCAACGGCTTCACCAACATGCTCCAGATGTGGGCGCTGCTGGTGATCCCCTTCTCGATGCCGTTCGCCTTCGGCCGCATGGCGAAGGACCGGCGCCAGGGCCTCGCCGTGCTCTCGGCGATGATGGCGCTCTGGATCGTCGGCGCCATGTTCGCCATGCACTTCGAAGGCGCCGGCAACTCCAACCTCACCTCGCTCGGCGTCGACCAGTCGATCACCTCGACCCAGCCGGGCGGGAACATGGAGGGCAAGGAGACCCGGTTCGGGCCCGAGCTCAGCGGCCTCTACGCCAACAGCACCACCGGCACCTCGACCGGCGCGGTGATCTCGTCTCACGACAGCTTCACCGCCGCAGGCGGCGCGGTCCCGCTCGTGCAGATCATGCTCGGGGAGGTCTCCCCCGGCGGCGTCGGTGCCGGCCTCTACGGCATCTTGATCTTCGCCCTGCTGAGCGTGTTCATCGCCGGGCTGATGGTGGGCCGGACACCCGAGTACCTGGGCAAGAAGATCCAGGCGTCGGAGATGAAGCTCGTCGTGCTCTACATCCTGTTCGTGCCGCTGTGCGTGCTCGGCTTCACCGCCATCTCGGTGGTGGCCAGCTGGGGCCTGTCGTCGCTGCTCAACACCGGCCCCCACGGCCTGACGGAGATGACCTACGCCTTCGCCTCGGCCGGCAACAACAACGGCTCGGCGTTCGGCGGCCTGAGTGGCAACACCGACTGGTTCAACGTGACCCTCGGGCTCTCGATGCTGGTCGGCCGGTTCTTCCTCATCGTCCCGGCGCTGGCGATCGCCGGCTCGCTGGTGCGCAAGCAGAGGGTCCCCGTCTCGGCGGGCACCTTCCCCACCGGCACGCCGCTGTTCGCCACCCTCCTCACCGGCGTCATCGTGATCGTCGTCGGTCTGACGTACTTCCCGGTCGTGGCCCTGGGCCCGATCGTCGAGCAGCTCACCCAGGGGTCCTGAGATGGAGGAACCGATGACCGTCACCACCCCTGAGCCGGCACCCGTGGAGGAGCGGGCCCCCAAGGTCCGCCAGCGCGGTGCCGCCTCGCTCTTCGACCCGGCGATCATGCGCCGGGCGTCCGTCGACGCCCTCCGGAAGCTCGACCCCCGGCAGATGGCCCGCAACCCGGTCATGTTCGTGGTGGAGATCGGCAGCGTCTTCACGACCTACCTGTTCTTCAAGAACCTGGGCACGGCGAGTGCCTCGGAGAACTGGTTCACCGGGCTGGTCTCGCTCTGGCTCTGGTTCACCGTGCTGTTCGCCAACTTCGCCGAGGCGGTGGCCGAGGGCCGGGGCAAGGCCCAGGCCGAGACCCTCCGCAAGACGCGTTCGGAGACCACGGCGTTCGTGCAGCTGCCCGACGGGAGCATCGAGGAGCGGGCATCGTCTGCCCTCGACATCGGTGACCTGTGCGTCGTCGAGGCCGGCGAGCTGATCCCCGGCGACGGCGACGTCGTCGAGGGCATCGCCTCGGTCGACGAGAGCGCCATCACCGGTGAGTCGGCCCCGGTGATCCGGGAGTCCGGTGGCGACCGCTCGGCCGTCACCGGCGGCACCCGGGTGCTGTCGGACCGAATCGTGGTGCGCATCACGACCCGACCGGGCGAGAGCTTCCTCGACCGGATGATCTCGCTCGTCGAGGGCGCCAGCCGCCAGAAGACGCCGAACGAGATCGCCCTCAACATCCTGCTGGCGGGGCTCACGCTCATCTTCCTGCTGGCCACCATCACCCTGCAGCCATTCGCCATCTACTCGGGGGCCGAACAGCCGCTCGTCGTGCTGGTGGCGCTGCTGGTCTGCCTCATCCCGACCACCATCGGGGCCCTGCTGTCGGCCATCGGCATCGCAGGGATGGACCGGCTCGTGCAGCGCAACGTGCTGGCCATGAGCGGCCGGGCGGTCGAGGCGGCGGGCGACGTGTCGACGCTGCTGCTCGACAAGACCGGCACCATCACGTTCGGCAACCGGCAGGCAGCCGAGTTCATCCCCGTCGGCGGGCACAGCGAGCGCGACGTGGCCGAGGCGGCGCTGGCCTCGAGCCTCGCCGACGAGACGCCCGAGGGGCGGTCCATCGTGACCCTCGCCGAGGAGCAGTTCGGGCTCAGCGCCCCCGACATGCCCGGCGCCGAGCTGGTGCCGTTCACGGCCCAGACCCGCATGAGCGGCGTCGACTGGCAGGGCCGCTCGATCCGCAAGGGGGCCAACGACTCGCTGGTCGCCTGGGTGCGTGAGCAGGGCGGCGACGTGCCCCACGAGCTCGACGTGGTGGTGAACGGCGTCGCCGCCAGCGGCGGCACGCCCCTCACCGTCGCCGAGGGCGGCCGCATCATCGGCGTGATCCACCTCAAGGACGTGGTGAAGCCGGGCATGAAGGAGCGCTTCGACGAGCTGCGGGCCATGGGCATCCGCACGGTGATGATCACCGGCGACAACCCGCTCACCGCCGCCTCGATCGCCGCCGAGGCCGGGGTCGACGACTTCCTGGCCGAGGCCACGCCCGAGGACAAGATGGCCCTCATCAAGAAGGAGCAGGCGGGCGGGTTCCTCGTGGCCATGACCGGCGACGGCACCAACGACGCCCCCGCTCTGGCCCAGGCCGACGTCGGCGTGGCGATGAACACCGGGACCCAGGCCGCCAAGGAGGCCGGGAACATGGTGGACCTCGACTCCAACCCCACGAAGCTCATCGAGATCGTGGAGATCGGCAAGCAGCTGCTGATCACCCGGGGCTCGCTGACGACCTTCTCCATCGCCAACGACGTGGCCAAGTACTTCGCCATCATCCCGGCGATGTTCGTCGGGGTGTTCCCGGCGCTCGACACGTTGAACGTGATGAAGCTGGGGAGCCCGAACTCGGCGATCCTCAGCGCCGTCATCTTCAACGCCCTGATCATCGTGGCCCTCATCCCGCTCGCCCTGCGGGGGGTGCGGTTCCGGGCCATGAGCGCCTCGGCGATCCTGCGCCGCAACCTGCTCATCTACGGCGTCGGCGGCCTCATCGCCCCGTTCGTCGGGATCAAGCTCATC
The DNA here is from genome assembly GCA_965279255.1 of Acidimicrobiales bacterium. Taxonomy (GTDB): domain Bacteria; phylum Actinomycetota; class Acidimicrobiia; order Acidimicrobiales; family Acidimicrobilacustridaceae; genus CAMFLJ01. The sequence goes on along the minus strand of OZ257146.1, from coordinate 184,798 downwards.
GACCTGCTCGTGACCGCACTGGGAGTCAAGTGATGCGACGCCAGATCCTTCCCGCCATCTTGATGGTGGTCGTCTTCACCGTCCTTCTGGGCGGCCTCTACCCGCTGGTCGTCACCGGCATCAGCCAGGCGGCCTTCAACGGCAAGGCCAACGGCTCGATCGTGACCGTCGACGGCGCCGCGGTCGGCTCGTCGCTGATCGGCCAGCAGTTCACCGGCGACACCTACTTCTGGCCCCGGCCCTCGGCGGCCGGCGACGGCTACGACGCGATGGCCTCGGCGGCGTCGAACCTCGGCCCGAACGACGAGACGCTGCTCTCCGACGTCGACGGGCGGGCCAGGGACTACCGCCAGGCCAACGGCCTGGCCGACGACGCCGCGGTCCCGGTCGATGCCGTCACCGCCTCGGCGTCGGGCCTCGACCCGCAGATCTCGGTCGAGAACGCCGACCTGCAGGCGCCCCGCGTCGCCCGGGCCCGGGGGCTGTCGCTCGAGCAGGTCCAGGACCTGATCTCCAAGTCGACCGAGTCGCCGTCGCTCGGCTTCCTCGGCGAGGAGGCCGTCAACGTGCTGCACCTGAACCTGCTCCTCGACGAGGCCACCGCCGGCTGAGGGCCGGCCACGATCCTCGGGCTCCAGGACCCGGGACGCGAAACGGCCCGGCGCCTCGACGCCGGGCCGTTCTGCGTGCTGCAGGACGAGCGGGATGCTCGGATCAGCCGAGGATCTTGGCCTTCATCGTGGCGAACTCCTCGTCGGTGACGAGGCCCTTGTCCTTGAGCTCGGCCAGCTTGGCCAGCTCCTCGGTCGGGGTGCCGGCGTTGGTGACCACCGACTGGATGTAGGCCCGCTGCTGCTCGTCGGCCTCCTTGGCCGCGGCGACGGCGTGCTCGCCCATCTTGTGACCACGGGCGATCAGGTAGACGAAGACGCCCAGGTACGGGATGAGGATCACGAAGATCGTCCAGATCGCCTTGCTGGCGCCGCCCAGGTCGGGGCTGCGGAAGATGTCGGAGAACACGAGGATCAGCAACCAGATCCAGATGAAGAACATGGTGAACCAGAGCATCGACCAGAACACCTGACCGGAGCCGAAGTCGGCGAGAACCATTGCGTACCTCCCAGTACCCGCGCCCCGAGAGGCCGCGGTGCGTCGATGCCGGGCAGGCTGCCCGGCTCACAATCGGACCAGATGGTGGCACCCCAGGTGACACGCTGCACCACCCAGATGGGGTGGCCCGCCCCGGTCAGGCCGTCGCCGCCATCCCCGAGAGGCTGTCGAGCACCCCGGGCTGCTGGCCCAACGAGGTGCGGGTGGCCCCGCTCAGCAGCGCGGGGCGGAGCCGGGGGACGCACCGCCGCACCGCCTCGGCGCCCATGACGTCGACAGCGGCGGCGAGCGCCCGCTCGGGCCCCATCACCGACGCGGTCGACGCCAGCAGCTCGGCCACGTCGCCGTCGAGGAGCACGTCATCGGCGGCCAGCTCGCTGAACCCGAAGTCGATGAGCCACACGACGCGGTCCTCGCCCACGAACACGTTGGCCAGGCGCAGGTCGCGGTGGGCGATGCGGGAGCTCCGCAGCACCGCCACCTGGCCCCAGACCTGGCGCACGAGCTGGTCGAGGTCGTCGCCGTCGGGCTCACGGTCGAGCGAGTGCCCGGCCACCGCCTCGTAGGCGAGGGTGTAGCCGTTGGGCCGGGCCGGGGCGAAGGCCACCAGGCGCGGGGTGCGCACACCGACCTGCCCGGCCATCACCGCCACGAGGGCCTCGTGCTCGACGGTGCGGCGCAGCGACGAGAACGGCCGCTCGTCGTGGAGGTCCCGGGGTTGGATGCTGCGGTAGAGGCGGAAGAGCAGGTCGGCGCTGCGCTCGTCGTCGCCCAGCGTCTTCACGAAGACGGGCGTGCCGTCGCGCAGGGCGCCGAAGTAGGGCGTCGATCCCCGGGCGTCGACGGAGGCCGGCTCGAGCCGCTCGAGGTCGGCGCCCACCGAACGCAGCCCGTCGACGACGGCCGCCTCGGTCGGGCGACGCGACGGCGCCCCGAGGATCACGACGCTCGCCGAGCCGGCCACCCAGCCGGCGAGCACGGCCAGCACGGTCTCGAGCGAGACGGGTGTGGCGATGAGATGGGCCACGGCCACGGCGATGGCGGCCGCCCACCACGCCCGTCGCCAGCGGCGCGAGGTCCATGGCGTGACGGCGGCGGTGATGGCCACCACCCCGGCGAGGGCGTACGACGAGGGGCCGTCGAGGGTGATGTCGCCGAGCCACTCCTGGATCCTCGTGACCGTCGCCGCGGAGTCGCCCGAGTCGGGCTGAACCAGCCAGAAGAGCGGCACCGAGATCGTCACGCCGACGGCGATGCCGGCGATCAGGCGCCAGCGGCGGTGCACCACCGCGAGCACACCACCGATCACGACCAGGCCGAGGCCGAGCAGCTCACCGAGGGCCACCACCACGGTGACGAGGCCGGCCGGCAGACGCTCGAGGCCCCCGAGCAGGTCGGCGGTGAACTCCGACGCGGTGCCGCCGAAGAGGTGGCTGGCGAGGGCGGCGAGCAGCAGGGCGACGGCAGCCACGACCAGGCGCAGCACGTCGGCCGGTGAGCGCTCGACGGTGGTCTCCGGCATGGTGTCGGCGCCCGGCGGCGCGGAGCCGCTCATCCGAGGACCACCGCCAGCGCACCACCGACCAGCAGGCCGGCACCGAGGCCGGCCGTGACGTCGAGGGGGTTGTGCGCTCCCACGTACACGCGCCCGAGCATGACCAACACTGGCACGACGAAGAGCATCGCCGCCCAGTTCCCGGGGAGGACGTCGACGACCACGCAGGTCACGGCGGCCACGAGGATGACGTGGCCCGACGGGAAGCTGGGCCCGGTGGCGGGCACGTCGCCACCGCGCAGGCGGGCGCCGGGCTGGCTCGTGCCGGGGCGCTGGCGCACCGCGAGATGCCGGGCCATGCGGTGGCGCAGCACCCGTTCGGCACCGAGCTTGAGCACCACGGCCGCCACCACGGCGATGGCCACCCGCCACTCCCGCAGCACGGCGGCGACGACCAGACCCGCGCCGGCGCCGACCACCAGGTTGCCGAGCTGCATCGGCACCCAGAGCGGGACGAACAGCCAGTCGGGAAGGCCGTTCAACGCCCGGAAGACCTTCACCTCCGCCGGCGGGATGACCGGGCCGAGCGCCCCCACCACCGAGCCGGCGAGCACGACGGCGCCGACGGCGACCGCGCTCCAGCCGACCATGCTCACCTGCGCCGCCGGGGCGCTGGGACGGGGCTCTCGATGGTCGGCACGGGGCCAGTCGTAGCACCCGGACCGTCGCCCGGCGGGCCGCCGGGCGGCCGGAACGGGGCGAACTGCAGGGGAACATGCTGGGACAACGTTGAGTAGGGTCCCCTCGATGAGGCCCGCGGAGCGGCTCGAATCAGGGGTTGCGCGGTCCCGGCGGCAGGGCCAACGCGCCCTCCCTCCGGCGCTGCACTATCCGCTGGCCGTGCTGCTCCCCGCCCTGGTCACCGTGGTCGTCATCGGTATCGACGACCCGGACTACCGGGTCGGCACGGCCTTCATCGCCGCCGTGGCCCTGGTGGCGGCACTCGCCGGCACCGCGCCGGCGATCGTGGCCACGGCCGTCGCCACCATCGGCTTCTGGTACGCGGTGGCACCGCCCTCGGGCTCGTTCCTCTTCGACTGGCCCCAGACGCCGGTGAGCCTGGCCACGTTCCTGGTCTCGTGCACGGCGGTGGTGGTGATCGTCCACCAGCGCGACCGCTCCGCCCGCAGGGCCGCCGCCGCCGGCCGCCGCTACCGCCGCCTCGCCGACCTCGGCCTCATCGGCATCATCTTCTGGGAGCTCGACGGTCCGATCACCGGGGCCAACGACTCGTTCCTCGCCATGGTCGGCTACAGCCGCCAGGACCTGCTCGACGGGTTGATCGACTGGAAGAAGCTGACGCCGCCCGAGTACCTCGACTCCGACGCCGAGAAGATCCGAGAGCTCGTCACCAACGGCTTCCACGACCCCTACGAGAAGGAGTACCTCCGCAAGGACGGCGAGCGGGTGCCCGTGCTCGTGGGCACCGCGTTCCTCGAGGGGTCCGAGCACGAGGGCATCAGCTTCATCCTCGACATGACCGAGCGGTGGCGCCTCGAGCGCGAGCGCGAAGCGCTCCTCGCGTCCGAGCGGCGGGCCCTGCTCGACGCCGAGGCCGCCACCCGGCGCCTGCAGGTCGTCGCCTCCGCCTCCGCCCGGCTCATGGCGGAGCTCGACCCCGACGACGTGGTGCGCCAGCTCGCCGCCGTCGCCGTCCCGGAGTTGGCCGACATGGCCAGCGTCTGGCTGCCCGACGACGACGCCCAGCTGCGGCGGGTGATCACCCTCCACGCCACCCACACCGAGCTCGCCGAGGTCCTCACCGAGCGGTTCCCGGTGGCGGCCCGCAGCGACTCGCCGGTCGCCGACTGCTACCGCCGGGGCCGCACCATCGGCGTGCCGGACATGTCGATCCGCGGCATCCTGCCCGTCGAGCACGCCGCCGAGTACGAGCAGGCGATCCGGGCCCTGCACCTCACCCAGGGCGCGCTCGTCCCGATCAAGGTCGGCACCGACGTCCTCGGCGTGCTCGCCCTCTCCGGCACCATCGAGCGAGGCCCACTCGACCCGGGCGCCGTGCTCGCCGCCGAGCAGATCGCCGAGCGGGCGGCCGTCGCCCTCCAGAAGGCGAGGAGCTTCGCCGAGGAGCGCGAGATCGCCACCCTCATGCAACGGGCCCTGCTGCCCGACGGCCCCCGTACGGTCATGGGCCACGAGGTGGGCACCTGCTACATGCCGGCGGCGGTGGGCCGCGAGGTCGGCGGCGACTGGTGGGACGTGCTGCGCCTCCCCGACGGCCGGTTCGCCCTCATCGTGGGCGACGTCAGCGGGCACGGGGTGCACGTCGCCCCGAGCATGGCCAAGCTCCGGCACTCGATCGACGGAGTGCTCACCCACGGGGCCCGGCCGGCCGAGGCCGTCACCGCCGCCAGCCGGCTCCTCGAGACCAACCGACCGGGGAGCTACGCCACGGCGTTCGTCTCGGTCTACGACCCGGCGACCCGCGAGCTCGTCTACTCCCGCGCCGGGCACCCTCCCCCGCTTCTCGTCCTCGCCGACGAGGTCGTCTCGCTCGACCACCCGGGCGGCACCCTTCTCGGCCTCAACATGGCCGAGCGCAGCGACACCACCATCACCCTGCCCGAGCAGTTCGAGCTGGTCGCGTTCACCGACGGCCTGATCGAGGAGCCCGGCCTCGCGTACGACGACGGCGTCGCCCGCCTGGTGCGCGCCGTGCGCGCCCTCCCCCACGACCTGGTCGGCCAGCAGCGGGCCGAGCGCCTGGTCGCCGACGTCGTCGGCACGAGCGGGCGCGACGACGTCTGCGTGGTGATGGTGCGTCCCGAGCCGGCCTGAGCAGAACCGAGCCGACCCGAGCCGACCCGAGGGACACAGCCGTCCGGGCGCCGCCAGAGCCATAGGGTGAGGCCCATGGGGGACGACCTTGCTGCATGGGCCGAGGCCTGCGACCGGCTGGCCGCACTCGGAGGGCGACTGGGCGACGACGACTTCCCGGGTGACGAGGCCGACCGGGCCGACGGCATCGCCCACGTGGTCGAGCAGACGCTCTGCTGGATGGGATGGTCGGTGTTCCACGCGGACCCGCGGCGGCCCTCGTTCCAGCGCCAGAACGACCTGATCACCCAGTGGGGTGGCCCGAACGCCGACAACGTGTACCGCCACGCCCGGGTCGAACCCGGCCGCCGGTACCGCGTGCGGGGCCGGATGCACTCGTGCCAGGAGTTCATCCTCGCCATCCGCGCCGGCTTCATGCACCTGCCGACGTGGGGCACCCTCGTCGAGGTCACGGCGACGGAGCTCGGCATCGCCGAGGGCGACGAGTTCGAGTTCATCGTCGGCGAGGGCGGTCAGGTGCCGCTGCCCGCCGGCGCCCTCACCGTGTCGATCCGCGAGTACTACTTCGACTGGAGCGAGGCCGAGCCGGCCCTGTTCACGATCGAGTGCATCGACGACGACGCCGGCGAGCCCCCGGCCCGCCGCACCGCGGCCACCACCGCGGCCCAGCTGCGGGAGGGCCTCGACGGCGTCGCCCACTCGGTCGAGTACTGGAACACCTACATGCGCGAGAAGGCCGCCGAGGGGGTGGCCAACACGTTCGCCCCGGCCTTCGCCCAGGCCAACGGCCTCGACGCCGCCCGCTACGCCTTCTGCTTCTGGGACCTCGGCCCCGACGACGCGCTCGTCGTCGAGGTGCCCGTCCCGCCGGCGCGGTACTGGACCTTCCAGCTCTACGAGCTGGCGTGGTTCGAGCTGGTCGACGTCGCCGACCGGCTGAGCTCGCTCAACCACACCCAGGCCCCCGTCGACGACGACGGGGTCATCCGCCTGGTGCTGTCGCACACCGACCCGGGCGTGGCCAACTGGCTCGACGCCTCGGGCCGCCGCACCGGGCTGCTCACCTACCGGGCGTTCTGGACCTCCGGCGACGTACCCACGCCCACCACCCGGGTCGTGCCCGTCGGCGAGGTCGCCGCCGCCATGCCCGACGGCACGGCACTGCTCGACACCACGGGGCGCGCCGCCCAGATGACCGCCCGTCGCCGCCACCTCGCCTGGCGCTTCCGCACCTGACCGGCCCACCGTGGCTCAGTACGTCACCAGGAGCGTGACGAACTGAGCCAGAGGGGATGGGCGCCGATACGCACGACACGACGGATTCAGAGGGGGGACCGTGACGGGACGCATGGAGGGGAAGGTCGCGCTGGTCAGTGCCGCGGCCAACGGCATCGGCCGCGCCGTCGCCCGGCGCTTCGCCGCCGAGGGGGCGGTGCTGTGGCTCAACGACGTGGCCGCCGACGCGCTGGCCGCGGTGGTCGACGAGCTGACCGCCGCCGGGGCGACGGCCGAGGCGGTGCCGGGTGACGGGTCGGACTCGGCGTTCGTCGACGGCTGGGTGGCGGGAGCGGTCGAGCGCCACGGCCGCATCGACGTGCTCTCCAACAACATCGGGGTGTCGCGCTCGGGGCTCATCGCCGACATCAGCGACGACGACTGGCGCTTCCAGCAGCGCCTCACCCTCGACACGGTGTTCTTCGCGACCCGGGCGGTGCTGCCCCACATGGTGGCGGCCGGCGGGGGCTCGATCGTGAGCATGTCGTCCGGCGCCGGCATCGGCGGGCAGTGGAACCTCGGTGGCTACGCCGCCGCCAAGGCGGGGGTGATCAACCTGATGGAGACGGTGGCCACCGAGTACGGGCCCCACGGCGTGCGGGCCAACGCCGTCACGCCCGGGCCCACCGAGACCGCCCCTCTCCGGGCCTACCTCGACGAGCAGCCCGGCGGCATCGAGGCCCACGTGCGCGACCTCGACCTGCGGCGCCTCAGCCGGGCGGAAGAGGTGGCCAACACCGTGCTGTGGCTGGCGTCCGACGAGGCGTCCAACGTCACCGGCATCTGCGTCCGCTCCAACATCCGCGCCGCCTCCTCCCGCCCCACCTGACCCCGTTGCCGACCGGCCCCACCCTCCCCCGGAAAGGTGGCTCACCTGCTGCGGCCGGCTGTATCTGGTGAGCCAGCTTTGCCAGCTCCCCGGAAAGGTGGCTCACCTGCTTCGGCCCGCTGTATCTGGTGAGCCAGCTTTCGGGGGGGGAGGGAAGAGCGCGGGTCAGTGGAACATGATGGCGCCGCCGTCGGCCATGAGGGTCTGGCCCGTCATGTAGCGGCTGGCGTCGGAGAGCAGGAAGGTCACGATCGGGGCGATGTCGTCCTCGGCATCACCGTCGCGTGCGATGGGCTGGTTGGCGAAGGTGGCCGCGAAGATCGCCGCCCGCTCGGGGTCGTCCGCTGGTGGCGCCCGATGGCCGGCCGACACCGGGCACACGCAGTTCACGACGATGCCGTGCTTTCCCCACTCCCGCGCCGCGACCCGGGTGAGGCCGCGGATGGCCTCCTTGGAGCCCACGTACGGGCCGTAGCCGGCCGCACCGAGCAGGGCGCCGTTCGACCCCATGGTGACGATGCGACCCCACCCCTGGTCGCGCATGTGCGGGAACACCGCCTGCATCAGCCACAGGGTGCCCTTTGGCCCGGTGTCGAACAGCACGTCCATGTCGTGCTCGGTGACCTCCTCGAGCGGGGTCACCGAGCGGAAGGTCTGGGCGTTGGCCACCAGGCCGTCGATGCGGCCGAAGCGCTCGACCGTGGCGGCGGCGAGCGCGAGCGCGCCGTCGCGGTCGGCCACGTTCGAGACCATCGCCAGGTGCTCGGCGCCGAGCTCGTCGAGCTCCGCCGACAGGGCCTCGAGCCGCTCGGGCTTGCGCCCGGTCACGACCAGGAGCGCGCCTCGACGGGCGAGGTGGAGGGCCAGGCCCCGACCGATGCCCCGGGAGGCACCGGTGAGGATCACGACCCTTCCGGTCACGTCGTCGTCGACGGTCATCGCGTCAGCCCTCCTCGGGCACGGAGAAGTGGGTGCGGTACCGCTCGAAGCGGGCCCGCTCGGCGGTGCGGTCGAGCCCGAGGTCGCCGAAGGAGTAGCGGTGCTCGCCCTTGTGGCCCTTCGGCTTCTCGGCCAGGTGGACCTCCATGGCGGCCTCGGCCTCGGGGGTGAGCGACAGGCCCACCCCCTCGTAGGTGGCCCGCACCGAGCCCATCGGGTCGGCGGCGAAGTCGGCGTAGCGACCGTGGTGGGTGCGGGCCGGGTCGAGCACGCCCTGCTCGTCGGCGTCGACGAGGGCGTCGAGGTACCGGCCGTAGAGCTCGGCGTGGTAGCGCCCGATGGTGGGCATGTCGACGTCGTCGCTGTGGGCCAGGCGCAGCGTGGCCACCAGGCTCGACACCGACGGCAGCACGGTGAGCGGGTCGCGGTGGGTGACCACGATCCGGGCGTCGGGGTAGACCGAGAGGATCGTCGGCAGCGCGGCGAGGTGGGCCGGCGACTTCAGCACCCACTGCACCGGGCCGTACCGGCGCTGCAGCACCTGGAGCACGAGCTTGTGCATCTCGTAGGCCGGCGTGAGGTCGGCCGACTGGAGGTACCGGTGGTAGCCCGGCACGTCGTAGCGGACGGAGATCTCCTCGGTGAGCAGCTCGAACGACATCGCCGAGAGGCACTCCTTCGGCATGCGCCCGCTGTACTCGTGGATGGCGTCGAGGTTGGCGCTGACCGACGGCATGAGCCGCAGCTCGGCGTCGGCGAGGGCGAGGCGGCCCGGGTCGGGGAAGTGATCGGGCTCGGGCGGGGGCACCGGCCGGAGCAGCTCCCACCCCTCGGGCACCCGAAGGGCCGGGTCGCACGACAGCAGCCCGTAGAGGATGGTGGTGCCGGTACGAGGGGCGCCGGTCACGATGATCGGGCTGCGCACCTCCTCGTCGCGGACGCCGGGGTCGGCGGCGACGTAGGCGGCGAGCTGGAAGCGCACCTCGAGCAGGCGCAGCAGGTAGCGCCGGGTGATCCAGCGCCCCAGCACGGTGAGGTGGGCCTCGTCCTCGAGCGCTGCACAGGCGACGGCGAGGGGCTCGAGGAAGCGGTCGTCGCCGTCGATGGCACCGACACCCGCGTGGCGATCGAGCCCGAGCGCCGCCCGGGCCTCGTCGAGCAGCAGCCGCGGGTCGAGCGGCCGGGCCGCCACGTCGGCGATGGGCAGGACGTCGCCTCGGTTGACCGCCTGCACCCACTCCGGGCGCGGCGGTGCCGACCAGCTCATGCGTTCCCTCCCCGATCCCCCATCGCCCCGATCGTAGGGGGACGCCCGGGCGACGGCGGCCGGAGTCGGGTCGTCAGGCGGCCAGCCGGTCGAGCTCGGCCCGCACCCGGGGCGCGACCTCGGTGGCGTAGAGCTCGATGCTGCGCATCGACAGCTCGTGGGGCAGCGTGCCCGCGCTGTACTTCATGTCGAAGCGGGAGGCGCCGAGCCCGGTGGCCGCCCGCACGATCTTGGCGGCGACGGTGTCAGGCGACCCGACGGTGAGGGCGCCGGTGGGGCCGACCTGGCCGTCGAACTGGTCACGGGTCATCGGGGGCCAGCCCCGCTCGGCGCCGATGCGGCGATGCATCTCCCGGAAGTGCTCCCAGTACTGGTCGCGCGCCTCGGCGTCGGTGTCGGCCACGTGGCCCGGGCTGTGGATGCCGATGGGCAGCTCGGGCTGGCCGAGCTCGCGCAGCGCCCGGCGGTAGAGGTCGGCGAAGGGCGCGAAGCGGAGGGGGTCGCCACCGATGATCGCCAGCATCAGGGGCAGCCCGTAGCGCGCCGCCCGGATCACCGACTCGGGGCTGCCGCCGACGCCGATCCACGTGGTGAGGCCGTGCTCGGTGCCCGGGAAGACCCGCTGGTCGCGCAACGACGCCCGGGTCTCCCCCGACCACGTGACGGGCTCCTCGTGGAGCAGCAGCGAGAACAGGTCGAGCTTCTCCTCGAAGAGGGTCTCGTAGTCCTCGAGCTCGTAGCCGAAGAGGGGGAACGACTCGGTGAACGAGCCCCGCCCCAGGATGACCTCGGCCCGACCACCGGAGACGGCGTCGAGGGTGGCGAAGCGCTGGAACACCCGCACCGGGTCGTCGGAGCTGAGCACGGTGACGGCCGACCCGAGGCGGATGCGCTCGGTGCGCCCGGCGATGGCGGCGAGCACGACCTCGGGCGCCGAGACGGCGAAGTCCTCGCGGTGGTGCTCCCCCACCCCGAAGAAGTCGAGGCCGAGGCGGTCGGCGAGCACGGCCTGCTCGACCACGTTGCGGATGACCGCAGGGTGGCCGAGGGGTCGACCGTCGCCGTCGACGGTCGCATCCCCGAAGGTGTCCAGTCCCAACTCGAGCGACGCCATGTCGCCTCCTCCTGATCGTTCGCCCACCCTACAACTTCCTTGACCTCTCAAGCATTCCCGTCGATGTCGTGACCGCCGGTGACCGACGGCGGCCGACGCCACTAGCGTCCCGCACGATCAGAGGGGGATCTCGTCATGCCGGAACTGGCCGAACTCGTCGACCCGAGCCGCACCGCCGTGCTCACGATGGAGCTGCAGCGAGGCGTCTCGGGCGACCTCGCCACCATGCCCGCGCTCGCCCAGGAGCTGAAGGACAACGGCGTCATCGACGCCGCCGCTGCGGTCTGCCGCGCCGCCCGCAGCGCCGGAGCCCGGGTCGTGCACTGCACCGCTGTCACCCGCCCCGACGAGGCCGGCCGGCTCAACAACGCCCGCATCCTCAAGGCCAGCTCCCGGGGCGCCCACGTCTTCGAGATCGGGGCGCCCGGCGCCGAGGTCATGCCCGAGCTCGAGCCGGTCCCGTCCGACATCGACATGCCCCGGCTGCACGGGCTCACCCCGTTCACCGGCACCTCGCTCGACCGGGTGCTGCGCAACATGGGCATCGACACCGTCGTGGCCATCGGCAACTCGGTGAACATCGGCGTCATGGGCCTGGTGATCTCCGCGGTCGACCTGGGCTACCAGGTCGTGATCCCGCGGGAGGCGGTCGCCGCCGTGCCCGCCGAGTACGGCGACGCCGTCTTCGCCAACACCTTTTCGCTGCTCGCCACCATCGTGAGCACCGACGACCTCGTGGCCACCTGGGCCGCGAGCGCCTGATCCACCGGTCCCCGCGGCTCACCGCTCGACCGATCCGTCGGGACCACACCTTCCATCCACGCAGCACCGACATCGCCAGGGGGAAACTGCGATGACCGTCACGTCCTGGGACGACTATCCCATCCACCAGAGCTCGAACTGGATCGCCCACGTGGCGACCAGCGACCGCAACTTCTACGACCGCTACTACTTCAACGCACTCGACACCAACGGCGAGTTCATGGCCGTGTTCGGGCTCGGCCAGTACCCGAACCTGGGCACCACCGACGCCTTCATCACCGTCCGCCACGGTGAGCAGCAGCACGTCGTGCGGGCCTCACGCCCCCTCGGCGACCGTGCCGACATGCGCGTCGGCCCGCTGCAGGTCGAGGTCATCGAGCCGCTCAAGAAGCTGCGCTTCACCTGCGAGCCCACCGAGCACACCGTGGCCGCCGACCTCACCTGGGAGGGCTTCGGCCCCGCCATCCCCGAGCCCAACCAGTTCATCCGCAACGGCGCCCGCATCACCTTCGACACCCAGCGCCTCGCCCAGATGGGCTCGTGGAGCGGCACCCTCGTGGTGAACGGCACCGAGCTGAACATCGACCCCGCCACCACCTGGGGCTCCCGCGACCGCTCGTGGGGCGTGCGCCCGATCGGCGAGTCCGAGCCCAAGGGCATCTACCGCGACACCGTCCGCCCCGGCGGCATGTGGAGCTACTTCCCGATGCGGTTCGAGGACCACTCGATCTTCTACATCTGCTCCGAGGGCGCCGACGGCACCCGCAGCCTCGAGCAGGCCGAGCGGGTGTGGCTCGACGGCCGCATCGAGCAGCTGGGCCGCACCGAGCACGAGCACCACTTCTCGAGCGAGGTGCCCCGCCTGCTCGACCACTCCACCGTCTCGTTCCCCGACGCCGGCTTCGAGATCGAGGTCGAGTCGCTGATCCCGAACTACATCGCGCTCGGCACCGGCTACGGCCTCGAGCCCGACGTGTGGAACCACGGGATGTACCACGGCCCCGAGACCGTCGTGCAGGGGAAGATCTTCGAGGTCCCCGAGATCGCCACCCTCGGCGCCTACGCCGTGGTCGACCACGCCGCCCGCTTCACCTACGACGGCCACGTTGGCTACGGGCTCTACGAGCACGCCTTCTCGGGCGCCATGCCCAAGTACGGCCTGGAGTAGGCCACGGCCACGGCCGTCCGGCGCGACCCGCCGGACGGCCAAGCTGTGGGGCATGTCCCCCACCTCTGATCTGCGGGTCGGCTTCCTCGGCATCGGCAAGCTCGGCGGGCCCGTGCTGTCGGCCATCCTCGGCGCCGGGTGGCCGGTCACCGCGTTCGACCCCAGGCCCGACGCGCTCGAGCCCTTCGGCGACGGCCTGCGGGCCGCGTCGTCGGCCGCCGAGGTCGCGGCCGCGTCCGGCGTCGTGTCCATCCTGGTCAACGACGGCGACCAGGTGCGCGCCGCGATCACCGGCCCCGGAGGGATCCTCGACGGTGCCGCGCCGGGGCTCGTCGTCGCGGTGCACAGCACCATCGACCACGACACCCTCCGCGAGGTCGCGACGGCCGCCGACGCCGCGGGAGTGATCGTCGTCGACGCCCCCATCAGCGGCACGATGGGCGAGTTCTCGATCCCCGAGCTGTGCGTGATGCTCGGCGGCGACCCGGCGGCGACCGAGACGCTCAGGCCGGTGCTCTCCAGCTTCGCCAGCCTCGTCGTGCACCTGGGGCCGCTCGGTGCCGGGCTCGACGCCAAGCTCGCCCGCAACGCCATGGCCTACCAGTGGTGGACCGCGGTGACCGAGGGCCTGGCCCTCACCGACGCCGCCGGCCTCGACCGCGACGCCATGTGGGCGATCATGAACCACACCGGCCTCACCGGGTTCCACCCCCAGGCGATGCGATTCCCCATCGACCCTTCCGTCGATCGCGACGCTCTGCTCGCCCGGGCCCACCACCAGACCCTCGTCGCCCAGAAGGACCTCAGGGCGGCGCTCGCCCGGGCCGCCGAGCTGGGCGTGGCCATGCCGCTCACCGAGGCCGACGTCGACGCGGTGGGCGGCTACTTCGAGACGATGGTGCTCGACCGCGTCACCCGCGACTGACCCCCGCCACCCGGAGGTGGCTCAGTCCGTGGCGGTGGCGGTCCCGCCCGGCCCGGTGGCGGTGAGGGTCCAGGTCGCACCGGGGCTGAGGGCACAGCCCTGGCCCGTGCCGGCCGGGCCGCCGGTGACCGAGCCGGAGCCCGCGTTCGGCACCATCACCACCGTGGTCGTGGCGGTGGTCGACCACGACAGCGTGAACGACCACTGCCCGGGCGGGCACGGCGCCCCGGGCGCCGACGCGGGGGTCGCCGTGAACGTGAGCACCGTGGGTGCCGCAGGCGGAGGCGGCGGGGCGGGCGGCACGACCGGCGGGGCCACGGTGGTCGTCGGCGGCCGGGTGGTCGTGGTCGTGGGGTCGGGCACCACCGACGGCGGCACGAGGTCGGGCACCGTGACCGGCGGCAGGGAGGTCCCGGATCGCACCTCGGTGCTCGCGGTGGTGGTCGGCTCCTCGGCGAGGGTGGCGTCCACGTCGCTCCCGCCCCGGGCCGCCACCACCACCCCGACCACGATCGCGAGGAGCACCACGGCCCCCGCCGCCGCCGCCACCAGCAGACGACGGTTGCCCCGGGGCGGGCCCGAGGCGGCCACGGGCCCACCGGCTGGCGCAGCCTCGGCGGGGCCGTCGGACACCTCCCCGCCGTCGGCGAGGGTCGGGTCGTCGGGTCCCGCCGGTGGGCCCGCTCCCGCGTCGGGGCCGAGGGGCACGCCGCTCTGGCGCAGGCCCGACGCCACCCGCTCGCGCAGCAGCCCGGCCACGGGGAGCAGGGGCACCGCAGCGAACATCGCCTCGGGGGCGAGGATCGCCGCCTGCCGTCGGGTGCAGTCCTCGCAGTCGGCGACGTGACGGTCGATGACCTTCACGGTGGCGGCCGAGACCGAGGTGACGCCCGCGGCGCGCAGGGCACGAGCCAGGTCGGGGCAGCTCGGGTCGCCACCCTTGAACAGCACCCACGCCCGGATCGCCCCGGCGAGCTTCCCCTTCATCCGGAACAGGACCTGATGGGCGTTGTTGGTCGTGATGTCGAGGGCGGTGGCGATCTCCGCGGCGTCGAGCCCGTGGCGGAGGTGCAGGTCGAGCACGCTCGCCTCCCGCTCGCCGAGGGCGGCGGAGGCGGCCCACACCAGCTGCTGCTGCTCGGCCGAGGCGACGTCACCGGCCACGTCGTCCACCGCCTCGAGGCCGGAGAGGACCGGGTCGTCGTCCTGGTCGACCGCGACGCTGCGGCGCTCGCGCTCGAGCCGGTTGAGGGCCTTGTTGCGCGTGGTGCGCAGCACCCACCCGCCGAACGCCGACGGGTCGCGCAGGGTGTCGAGCTGGCGCCAGGCCACGAGGAAGGTCTCCTGGGCGACCTCGGCCGCCGTCTCCTCGTCGCGCACGATCCGTCGGGCCACGTCGACACAGGGGTCGAACCAGCGGCGGAACAGCGTCGTGAAGGCGGCCTGGTCGCCCGCCTGGGCGGCCAGCACCAGCTCCGGGTCGTCGTCGAAGCGTCGAGCCATCGTCATCAAGCATCACAGGTTCCGGGTTCGGACGGTCGCCCGTCAGGCGATCGTGACGGGGGTCCCGAGCGGGAGCAGGTCCTCGAGCAGGGCCGCGACCTCGTTGGGCACGCGGACGCAGCCGTTGGAGACGGGCCTGCCGATCGACGTCGGGTCGGAGGTGCCGTGGACGCCGACCTGGCCGTCGCCGCCAGCGAACTCGGTCAGCACCTCGGAGTGGGCCGAGAGCCCGAAGGCGAACGGGCCGTAGGGGCCGTCCGGCTGCTCGGTCGCCAGCTTGTCGACGACGAAGAACGTGCCGGTCGGCGTCGGGGTGCCGGGGGCACCGACGGCGACCGGCGTCTCCAGGACCACCCGCCCGGCATCGGTCACGACCAGGCGTCGGGCGTCCACGTCGACGTGGACGGCGAGCGTGACGTCCCGGGTCTCGACGCCCGACGCACGGATCCAGCCGGTCGAGCCGTTCGGCCGCGTCGGCAGTTGCACGTGCAACCAGCCGTCGACGTCGTCGACGACCACCAGGGCCAGCGGCGACCCGAACTCGGTGCGGGCCGGGAGCACCTGCGCCGGCTCGGCGTCGCCGGGAGCGGCGAACACCTCGGTGTCCACCGTCGGACGGGCCACGAGCGTCGAGCCGGTGACCACGTCGGGGGTGGTGGTGACCGGGGCGGCGACCGCCACGGTCGGCGCTGCGGTCGGCCCGGAGGCACCGGCCCCACCGCCGCACGCCCCGACGAGGGCGAGCAGCGGGAGGGCCAGGACGGCGAGCCACCGGCGGGATCGTGCGGTTCTGGTCATCACATCCTCCTGGGTGGGGTCGGTGCCGGTGCGGGATCAGCCGGTGAAGGTGGGGTGGGCGACGACCGCGTCGTCGACGTCGGAGCCGTCGGAGCCGTCGGAGCCCCCGTCGTCGGGGACGGTCGGGTTCGGCGCGAGGTCGCAGCTGGCGAGGATCGGGTTGCACTCCGGCTCGGGGGAGGTGAGGTCGTCGGGGCCGGCCGGAGGGGTCGGATCGTCGGGGCCCGGCTGGGCGATCTCCACGCCGCCCTGGTGGGGAGCGGGAGGGGTGAGGGCGTGGGCGGCCGTGGCGGTGCCCAGCACGCCGAGGCTCATGGCGCCGGCGAGGAGGATGCGGAGGGTGCGGGTGCGGATGTCGGTCATCGGGGTTCTCCTTGGGTGAAGGCCGGCGGTTCCGGCCCGTCCCCCCTCCTGACCGGCCACCCGCCGACCTCTTACGCGAACCGCGGAGATTTCTCCCCGGCCCGACGGGGCCCGGGCGCGGGACAGGGTGCGGCTCGGTCTCCCGACCCCCGCGCGGGTACCGTGGGCGGGCTGCCGCGGCCCACGCCACGCGCACCAGGGGGAAGACGATGCACGAGCTCGTGATCCGCGGGGGAACCGTGGTCGACGGCACCGGCGGGGCACCCGTCGTGGCCGACGTCGCCGTGTCCGGCGGCGTGATCGTGGAGGTCGGCACGGTCGACTCCACGGGCGCCGAGGAGCTCGACGCCACCGGCCTGGTGGTCACACCCGGCTTCGTCGACATCCACACCCACTACGACGGCCAGGTCACCTGGGACGACACCCTCTCCCCCACCAGTTGGCACGGGGTCACCACCCTCGTGCTCGGCAACTGCGGCGTCGGCTTCGCCCCCGTGGCCCCCGAGAAGCGCGAGTGGCTGGTGCAGCTCATGGAGGGCGTCGAGGACATCCCCGGCACCGCCCTGCACGAGGGCATCAAGTGGGGATGGGAGACCTTCCCCGAGTACCTCGACGCCATCGGCTCGGAGCCCAAGGCCCTCGACGTGGCCGCCCTCGCGCCGCACAGCGCCATCCGGGCCTACGTGATGGGTGAGCGCGGCGCCCGCAACGAGCCCGCCGACGCGGCCGACCTGAAGGCCATGTCGGCCATCGTCCGCGAGGCCATCGACGCCGGCGCCGTGGGCGTGTCGACCTCCCGCACGATCCTGCACAAGGCCGTCGACGGCGAGCCCGTCCCTGGCACCTTCGCCGCCGAGGACGAGCTGTTCATGCTCGGCCGGGCGCTGGCCGAGGCCGGGCGCGGCGTGTTCGAGCTGGCCCCCGCCGGCATCCAGGGCGAGGACCTCTCGGCCCCCGACAAGGAGGTGGCGTGGATGCGCCGCCTCGCCGCCGAGACCGGCCGCCCCATCACCTACGGCTTCCTCCAGCACGACGTCGCCCCACGCGACTGGGAGCGACTGCTCGAGGTCGCCACCGACGCCTACGCCGAGGGCATCCCGCTGCACCCGCAGATCACCGGCCGCCCGATCGGCATGCTGCTCGGCCTCCAGGGGTTCAACCCCTTCGTCACCCGCCCGACCTACCTGGCGCTCAAGGACCTGCCCCTCGAGGAGCGGGTGGCCGAGCTGCGCAAGCCGTCGGTGCGATCCGCCATCCTCGCCGAGGACGACCTGGTGCCGCTGCCGTCGTACATCGGCATGGGCCTCGACCGCATCTTCGAGCTCGGCGACCCGCCCGACTACGAGCCGGCCCCCGAGGCCTCGATCGCCGCCGAGGCCGCCCGCCTCGGCCGGGCGCCCTACGACCTGCTCTACGACATGCTCCTGCGCCGTGAGGGCCACGAGCTGCTGATGCGCCCGCTGGTCGGCTACAGCGACCTGATCATGGACCCCATCCGCGAGATGCTCCTGCACCCGGCCACCGTGCTGGGCGTGGGCGACGGCGGGGCCCACGTGAGCGTGATCTGCGACGCCAGCACGCCGACCTACATGCTCACCCACTGGGCCCGTGACCGCTCCCGGGGGCCGAAGCTCCCGATCGAGACGGTCGTGCACAAGATGACCAAGAGCAACGCCGACCTCTACGGCTTCTCCGACCGGGGCGTCATCGCTCCCGGCCTGCGGGCCGACCTCAACGTGATCGACCTCGATCGCCTCACGCTCCACGCCCCGGAGTTCCGGCACGACCTGCCCGGAGGCGCCAAGCGCCTCGTGCAGGAGGCCGAGGGCTACGTGGCCACCTTCGTGGCGGGCACCATGACCCGCCGCAACGACACCGACACCGGCGCCCGTCCCGGCGGGCTCGTCCGCTCCGGCGCCAGCAACGGAAAGGGGATCCGATGACCCTCCTCGACGACCCGAACGAGACCGAGAGCATCGAGGGCCTGGCCATCACCGCCTCGGGCCTCGACCGCAGCGGGCCCACCCTCGTGCCGGTCGACCGGTACATCTCGCCGCAGTGGGCCGCGATCGAGGCCGAGAAGGTGTGGCCCCACGCGTGGCAGATCGCCTGCTCGGTCGACCACGTGGCCGAGCCCGGCGACTTCTACGAGTACCGCTGCGGTTGGCTGTCGATCCTCATCGTCCACGGCGACGACGGCGAGCTCCGGGCGTTCCAGAACGCCTGTCGCCACCGCGGCAACGCCATCTGCGAGGGCACCGGCTCGGGCCTGTCGGAGCTGCGCTGCCCGTACCACCGGTGGGCGTGGACCACCGAGGGCCGCCTCAGCCAGGTGCCCAACCGCAAGGGCTTCGGCAAGATCGACAACGACGAGTTCGCGCTGCTGCCGGCCCAGGTGGGCACGTTCGGCCGCATCGTCTTCGTGAACCTCGACATGGACGCCATGGGCCTCGACGAGTGGCTCGAGGGTATTCCGGACGACCTCTCGTGGGCGCCGATGGACGACTACCGGTGCCAGGCGCAGGTGATCTCACCGATGCCGGCCAACTGGAAGGTCGTCGCCGAGGGCTTCTCCGAGACGTACCACATCCAGGGAATCCACCGGGAGATGTTGGGCCACATCGACGACGTCGACGCCCCCCAGAAGCTGTGGCACCGCCACGGCGTCTCGTACCAGAACTACGGCGTGCCCTCACCCCGCCTCGGGCGCAACGTCCCGAGCGAGACGGTGTGGGACACGTGGATGAACAACATGGGCCAGCGCCTCGGCGTCGAGCCGGGCACGCCGATGCCGGAGATCCCCGAGGGTCAGACGGTGCAGGACGTCATCGCCCAGGGCCTGGTGGCGCACTTCGCCGAGCAGGGCGTCGACATCTCGATGTACGACAACGTCCGGCTCACCGCCATGTCGCAGTACAACCTCTTCCCGAACGCCACGCTGCTGGTGATGCCCGACATGTACTCGGTGCTGTCGTCGCGGCCGGGCCTCACACCGGACGAGTGCCAGTTCGTGATGATGTCGTTCAAGCGGGTCGCCCCCGGCACGCCGCGGAGCCAGCCCTTCACCGCCGAGGTCCCCGGCGACACCGACTTCGGGTTCGTGATGAACCAGGACGTCGGCATCATGAAGACCGCCCAGCGGGGGCTCCATCAGCCCGGCCTGAAGCACCTGGCCCTGTCGGCCGAGGAGTGCCGGGTGATCAACCTGCACCGCAACCTCGACGAGTGGTGCGGCGCCTCGAGCTGATCGACAACGACGCCCGCACCTCCCCCGGGCCGTCGCCCTAGCAGCGAGGCCCGCGGCAGCGCGTCGTGGTGGTGGTCGGCGGCTTCGTCGTGGTGGTGGTCGGCGGCTTCGTCGTGGTCGTGGTCGGCGGCTTCGTGGTCGTCGTCGTGGGGGCGGCCGTGGTGGAGGTCGAGGCCGAGGTCGAGCTCGTGGTGCCGGAGATGTTCGACTGCGAGTCGCTGAGGCTGGCCGACGCACTCGAACCCAGGTAGGTCACGCCTCCGACCGCCACGAGGGCGACGAGGGCCAGCAGCACGGCGTACTCCACCGCGGCCGCTCCGATGTCGTGGGTGGCTCGTCGCACTCGACGCAGCATGGGGTCTCCATCCGCTCGTAGGCGGCTGAACCGGAGGGTGTCAGCCGGGATCTCGAGGGTGGGTTCGCTGCTCGCTCCCCGCCGGCCAAGCGACCATGTACAGCCGGCGGTTCATCGCGTCCTCAGATCATCACCACGATGACCTGTCACTCAGTGTGAGGCTTCGACCACTCTTTGACCATGGGTCGGCAGGCTCGTTCACGCCGTACCCCACACGGACTAGGGCCGCTCGGCCTCCGCCGCCTTCTGCAGCTCAGCGGCCTTCTCCTGCTCGGCAGCCTTCTCCTGCTCGGCGGCCTTCTCCTGCTCCGCCCGCTTCTCCGCGGCGGCCTTGTCGCCGTCGTCGGAGCCGTCCTTCTTCTCGGCCTCCGCGTCCTTCTTCTCCTGCTCGGCCCGCTTCTCCGCCTCGGCCCGCTTCTCGGCCTCGGCGTCCTTCTTCTCCTCGGCCGCCTTCTTCTCGTCCTCCGCGGCCTGCTTCTCCTCCTCGGCCCGCTTCTCGTCCTCGGCCTTCTGGGCTGCGGAACGGTCGACGGTGGTGCTCGTGCTGGAGGTGGTGGAGCTCGAGAGGCCGGTACGGGCGCCGTTCAGCTTGGCGTCGGCCCGGCCGCCCAGGACGGCGAGGCTGCCCATGCACACGACGGCGATCAGGCCGAGGAGCACGGCGTACTCGACCAGCCCCGCACCTCGGTCGCCCGTCCGTCGCTGCCGTCGCTCGCCCATCTGAGCTCTCCCTGCTCCCGGACCCGGTGTCACTCCGGATTCGCCACATCACGTTGCGTGGTGTGGCATTCACTCTCCATGAATCTCGTCGCCACGCCAATGGGTCCGCTGGCCTGTTTTCCCTGTACGGCCGGTGACACCGACGAGACCAGGCTCCACACCGCTGGGCGGATCCCGCGGCGACCGCGTTAGCGTTCAGGCCATGCCGGCGTACCGATCCCGCACCACCACCCACGGCCGCAACATGGCCGGAGCCCGGGCCCTGTGGCGTGCCACGGGCATGACCGACGGCGACTTCGACAAGCCGATCATCGCCATCGCCAACTCCTTCACCCAGTTCGTGCCCGGGCACGTGCACCTGAAGGACATGGGGCAGTTGGTGGCCCGCGAGATCGAATCCGTCGGTGGCGTGGCCAAGGAGTTCAACACCATCGCGGTCGACGACGGCATCGCCATGGGCCACAGCGGGATGCTCTACAGCCTCCCGAGCCGTGACCTCATCGCCGACTCGGTCGAGTACATGGTGAACGCCCACTGCGCCGACGCCCTGGTCTGCATCTCCAACTGCGACAAGATCACCCCCGGCATGCTGATGGCCGCCATGCGGCTCAACATCCCGGCCGTCTTCGTGTCCGGCGGCCCGATGGAGGCCGGCAAGACCCGCCTCGCCGGCAACGAGGTCAAGGTCGACCTCATCTCGGCCATGGTCACCGCCGGCGACGCCGCCGTCAGCGACGCCGACGTCGAGGCCGTCGAGCGCTCGGCCTGCCCGACCTGTGGCTCGTGCTCGGGCATGTTCACGGCCAACTCGATGAACTGCCTCACCGAGGCCCTCGGGCTGTCGCTCCCCGGCAACGGCACCACCCTCGCCACCCACGCCGACCGTGAGCGCCTCTTCCTCGAGGCCGGCCGCACCGCCGTCGAGATCGCCCGCCGCTACTACGAGAAGGACGACGACTCCGTCCTCCCCCGCTCGATCGCCGACAAGGGCGCCTTCACCAACGCCATGGCCCTCGACATCGCCATGGGCGGCAGCACCAACACCGTGCTGCACATCCTGGCGGCGGCCCAGGAGGGCGGCATCGACTTCACGATGGCCGACATCGACTCGCTGAGCCGACGGGTGCCCAACATCTGCAAGGTCGCCCCGGCCACCGACAAGTACCACGTCGAGGACGTCCACCGGGCCGGCGGCATCCCCGCCATCCTCGGCGAGCTCGACCGGGCCGGGCTCATCGACGTGAGCCTGCCCACCGTGCACTCGGCCACCCTCGGCGCCGCTCTCGACCAGTGGGACATCGCCCGCGACACGTGCACCGACGAGGCCCGCCACTTCTGGTTGGCCGGGCCCGCCGGCATCCCGACCCAGGTCGCGTTCAGCCAGGCGACCCGGTGGCCGTCGCTCGACGACGACCGCGAGGAAGGCTGCATCCGCTCCGTCGAGCACGCCTACACCAAGGAGGGCGGCCTGGCCGTCCTCTACGGCAACGTCGCCCTCGACGGCTGCATCGTGAAGACCGCGGGCGTCAGCGAGGACATCTTCCGTTTCACCGGCCCCGCCAAGGTCTACGAGAGCCAGGACGCCGCGGTCGACGCGATCCTCGGCGACGAGGTCGTCGAAGGCGACGTCGTGGTCATCCGCTACGAGGGCCCCAAGGGCGGTCCCGGCATGCAGGAGATGCTCTACCCGACCTCCTACATCAAGAGCCGGGGCCTCGGGAAGGCCTGCGCCCTGCTCACCGACGGCCGCTTCTCCGGCGGCACGTCCGGCCTCTCGATCGGCCACGTCTCGCCCGAGGCGGCCGAGGGCGGGCTCATCGGCCTGGTGCGCGACGGCGACCCGATCGTGATCGACATCCCCGCCCGCACCATCCACCTCGACGTCTCCGACGAGGAGCTGGCCCACCGCCGCGAGCAGGAGACCGAGCGGGGCGCCGACGCCTACACGCCGGTCGAGCGCGACCGTCCGATCTCGGTGGCGCTGCAGGCCTACGCGGCGATGACCACCTCCGCCGCCCGCGGCGCGGTGCGCGACCTCTCCCAGCTCCGCCGGGCCTGACGACCTACGGCTGGTACTCGAGGATCTCCGAGAGCGGGATCTTGCGGTCGGCGATGCCGTCGAAGCCGTTGGCGCCGGTGTAGCTGTCCTCGCCGATGAACAGCCCGTCGGGCCCGATGGGCCAGATGACCGCCATGTGGGTCTCGAACAGGTAGTACGCGTCGGGGTCGTCGACCTCGATGCCCGTGGCCAGCAGGGTGCGCCCCGGGTAGGCCATCCGCATGACCCCCTCGGTGAGGATGCAGTGCCGGTCGACCACGAGCCGGTCGATGTCGAGGTGCAGCTTGTGGGCACCCGACGCGGCGAAGTCCTCGTAGAACTTCTGCACCGCCGCCTTGCCCACCAGGTCGTACTGACCGGTCGGGGCGAAGTTCTGGTAGAGCGCATCCTCCGACACGGTGGCCATGAGCGACTCCATGTCGAGCGTCGCCTCGGCCTTCATGTGCTGCAGCAGCAGCTCGAGGTTGCGCCGCAGCTGTGGGTCGGTCTCGGTGGCGAGGCGCTCCTCGACCTTGGTCCACGTCCTGCGCTGATCGATGACCGGCATGTCGGTCCCCCTTCGGGCCGGCCCCCCGGCCACGCCCGTACCGACACCGTAGGGGACCCGGGGCCACAGTCCCCCGGGGACCGGCCCGCGGGTGTCAGGATCGTGAGGCCATGGCCCGCCCGACCCCCGACGCCCGACGAGAGGCCCCCGCGGTCGACGACCTCCCGGCGTCGCAGCGTGCCCGACGCGACCGCATCGTCGAGACCGCCGTCGAGCTGCTGGCCACCGACGACTACGACAAGATCCACATGCGCCTCGTGGCCGACCGGGCCGGGGTCGCGTTGGGCACGCTCTACCGCTACTTCCCGTCGAAGGAGCAGCTGTTCGCCACGGCGCTGATCCGCTGGGTGCAGACCTTCGAGCAGAGCTACGAGCGCTCGATCCGGTCGGCCGAGTCCGACCCCGTGGTCCGGCTGCGCCGCACCCTCGGCGTGGCCCTCAAGGGCTTCGAGCGCAGTCCCCGCTTCTTCGGGCTGTTGATCGCGCTGCAGTCCTCCGACGACCCGGTGGTGGCGGCGCGGCTCGAGACCTTCACCGGCACGACGAGCTCGGTCGTGCGCGACGCCCTCGAGGGTGTCGACGAGCGCTGGATCGAGCCCATCGAGACCCTCGTGTGGGCGTCGGTGTTCAACCTGCTGCGGGGCTGGTCGTTCGGGGCCTACCCGATGAGCGAAGTGCGCCGACGCCTCGACGAGTGCGTCGACGTCATCTTCGGCTCCCCCCTCGGCTGACCTCGGCCGCGGTCCGTTGCCCGGCTACGACCGGACTGCCGTGTACCTGCTCGACATGCCGGACTCGGCGACAGCCGCGATGGACGTTGGCGCGGCACCCGCGTCGTACATCACCAATGCTGCCGTCACGTCGAGCACGTAGTTCGCCTGGCCACCCCCGCCGCAGCTCACCTTGATTCCCGCATCGGCGGCACGGAGGAAGGTGTAGGCGGTGTTGACCATGGTCTGGCCGGGGCCGTACCAGTTGAGCGTCGACGTCTCCACACTCGCCAGGTCGGCCGAGAAGACGGTGACCCATCCGAAGCCCTGGGTGTCGACCACGGTGACGTTCATGAGGTATGCCAGCGCGGCGTTCGGGGGGTAGGTGAGCGTATCGGTGAACCCGTCGGAGATCGGGCCGAGAGCATCCGGTTCGCGAGAGTCGTAGATCCGCATCGGGGCCACCGGCAGAAGCACCGGCACCAGGGGCGCCGCCGACGCGGGAGACGCCCCGAGCACGGTCGCGCCGGCGGCGACGACCGCGGCTGCGGCACCGCCGGCCATCAGGAGGTGACGTCGATCGAGGCCGCGTGCGTCCGCACCTTCGAGGTTCTGCTCAGCCATTGGTTCCGCCTTCTGTCTCAGCCGGACCCACCGCCGGGGCCGCGCGATGCCGACAGTATCGGGCGCGAGCGGACCCCGCCGACAGAGGCGGGGCCCGTCGTAGATCCTCGGCCGACCGGTGCCGGTCGGCGGCTGCTGGATCAGTTGCCGGTGCCGGCGACCCGGTGGCGGTTCACCAGGTTGGTGATGCGCTGGGGCAGGCGCTCCTTCACCTTGTCGGCGCGCTCCTGGGTGATCTTGCCGTCGGTCACGGCCTTGTCGAGCTTGGCGGAGAGGTCGTTCACGACCGCGTCGACCACGGTCTGGGTGCTGACCCCGTGGGCCTCGGCGACCTCGGAGATCGACTGGCCGCCCTTGACGTCCTGGCGGAGCTCCTTGGCGGGGATGCCGATGGTCTCGGCGGCCAGCTTGAACTCCTCACGGGCGAGGTCCCGGAGGCGGGGGTGGCCCTTCACCGAGGTGGTGGTGCCGGTCTCGGCGATCTGGGCGACATCGGTGCCCTGGGCACCGGCGACGGCGGGCAGCACGGCGGTGCCGATGCCGATGGCCCCGAGGGCGAGGGTGGCGCCGAGGGCGGTGGTGGCGATGATGGACGTGCGCTTCATGGCGATCTCCTGAGCGGATCGGAGCCGTGGGCCCCGGGGTGGATCCCACCGGCGATCCGGTGGTGTGGGGCCACCCTCCTCCCCCGACCTGACGGCACCCTGAAAGCCGGCGGGAGGCCCCTCTCCCCTGGGCCGGACGGCGCCTCGGTTAGCGTGCGCGGCCGTGGGTGAGCTCCTGTCGAAGGTGGTGCCGCTGTCGCTCGGTGCCGCGTGCAGCCCGACCATGCTCGCCCTGCTGCTGGTGGTCCTCACCGGCCGGCGATCGGTGGCCCGGGCCACGTCGTTCCTCGCCGGCGTCCTCGTGATCTTCGCCGGGCTCACCGCCATCGGCCTGCTCATCTCCCACAGCACCCATGCCTCACCCACCCGGAGCGAGGTCACCCGGGCCATCGACCTCATGGCCGGCGTGCTGCTCCTGCTGCTCGCCCTCGGCACGGTCCTGAGGGGCATCCTGCAGGACCCGGCCGAGCAGGCCGACGTCACCCCGAAGGACACCCGGAACCCCGGCCTGGTGTCGGCGTTCCTGCTGGGCGTGGCGATCATGCTCACCAACTTCTCGACGATCCTGCTCTACCTGCCGGCGATGCGGGCCATCAGCGCCTCGCGGGTCGCCGACCCGGACAAGGTCGTGGCCGTCGCCGTCGCCCTGCTCATCACGTTGCTGCCGGTGCTCGTCGTCTTCGGCCTCGCGGTGCTCGCGCCGAACCAGTCCAAGCCGGTGCTCGACCGCCTCCACACCTTCATCACCCGTCACCAACGGACCATCGGCATCGTGATCGAGGTCGTGTTCGGCGCCTACCTCGTGCTCAAGGGCGTGCGCTGACCCGGGACCACGGCACCGGCAGTCGGGCTCAGCGCCCCCGGAGCGGCGCCAGCAGCGCCGCCAGCTCGTCGTGGGACCACGGCCCCTCGGCCACCGGCCGGTCGGCGACCGGCTCGGCCACGGGCAGGGGGAACACCTCGATCGAGTTGCCCCGGGCCCGGAACAGCCGTCCGGTGACGGCCTCTGCTGCATCGGAGACGAGGTAGGCGTAGAGCGGCGCCACGAAGTCGGGCCCGGGCATCGTGAGCACGGCGTCGGCCTCCTCGGCCGAGAGCGTGCCCTCCGCCACCAGCCTGGCGATGCGGGCCTCGAACCCGGGACCGCTCGCCATCGGGGTCCGGGCGCCGGGAGCGATGGCGTTGCACCGCACACCGAGGGGCTCGAGATCACGGGCCATCGCCCAGGTGAGGCTCACGATGGCGCCCTTGGCCGCCGGGTACGCGGTGCCGGCGTAGTCGCCGAGCCACGAGTCGGAGCTGGTTGTGACGATGGCGCCGTGGCCCTGCTCGGCCATCAGCGGCGCCGCGTGGCGGCAGCAGTTGAACGTGCCGTCGAGGTGGATGGCCAGCAGCCGCCTCCAGTCGGCGGGGTCGATGTCGACGATCGAGTTCCGACGGGGCGACGGCACCCCGGCCACGGCGAGCAGCCCGTCGATCGACCCGAACCGCTCGACGCAGGTGGCGACCAGCTCGCCCGCGTAGTCGAGGTCCTCGACCGGGCCCGTGCTGGCCACGGCGCGCCCGCCGCTGGCGGCGTTGATCCGCTCGGCGACGGCGAGCAGCGGCCCGGGGTCGGTGCCACCGCCGCCCGAGCTGTTCAGCACGACGTTCGCCCCTTCGGCCGCGGCCCGCACCGCCACGGCCTCACCGATGCCCCGGCTGGCACCGGTGACGACGACGTTGCGGCCCGACAGGGGGCCCGGCTCGGGCACGGTCAGATGTCGCGCCGGCGCAGGAGCCACGACCCGACGGCGAGGAGCACGAGCCACCAGACCGTGAACACGAGGTAGCCGACCCACGCACCGAGGCGGTCGGGCTGGGTGACGGTGTCGGTGATGGCCTGGCCGGCATTGGACGGCACGAACTTCTGGATCTGGTCGCCGACCGAGCCCGGGATGAGGCTCAGCAGCGGCGGCAGCACGAAGAGCGCGGCGATGGCGATGGTGATGCCGCCGCCGCTGCTGCGGATGATGAGCCCGATGCCCAGGCCGAACAGCGCGCAGCCGGCCAGGTAGAGGCCCGTGCCCACGACGGCCCGCAGGACGTTGGGAGCGCCGATGGCGACGTCGAAGTCCTTGGTGGCGAGGATCACCTGGCCGACGAAGAAGGCGACGAACGACGACACCAGACCGACCACGAGGGCGAGGACTCCGACGACGAAGGCCTTGGCCACGACGACCCGGTTGCGGCGGGGCACCGCGACGAGGGTCGACCGGATGCCGCCCGTCGAGTACTCGGAGGTGATGGTGAGGACGCCGATCACCACCATCGCCAGCTGGCCGAACAAGGCACCGGCCAGCGCGGTGGTGGCGCCGTTGACCGGGTTGGCGGCCTGCTGCTCGGCGGTCAGCTGGTCCCACGTGGCCACCGAGGCGAACGAGATCAGGGCCCCGAAGCCGACCATGGCGACGAACACCACGGCCATCGTCCAGTAGGTGGAACGCACCGAGCGCAGCTTCAGCCACTCCGACCGCACAACGTCGAGCAGGGTCGGCTCGTGCACCGGCGCGTCGTAGGCGAACGAGCCGGCCTCCACGCCGGGATCGATGGTGGTCATGGCGACACCTCCGTGGCGGTCGCGCTCGCCGGCGGGGGTGGGAGGGCGGACGGAGCTGGCGCGCCGTACTCGACGCTGTCGCGGGTCATGTCCATGAACGCGGCCTCGAGCGAGGCCCGATGCTCGAACAACTGGTGCACGGCGATGCCGTTGGCCGCGGCGATGTCGCCCACCTGCTCGCAGGTGAGGCCGTGCACGGCGAGCACGTCGTGGTCAGGGGTGACCTCACCGCCGGCCGACCGCAGCAGGTCCGCGAGCTCACCGCCCCGGGGCGAGCGGACCTGCACATGGGTCCGGCCGCTCTGCTGGAGGAAGTCGGTCATCGAGAGGTCGGCGAGGAGGCGCCCCCGGCCGATGACGACGAGGTGGTCGGCGGTCTGGGCCATCTCGCTCATGAGGTGGCTCGACACGAGCACGGTGCGGCCCTCGGCGGCGAGGCCCCGAAGGAGGTTGCGGATCCAGAGGATGCCCTCGGGGTCGAGGCCGTTGACCGGCTCGTCGAACATGACGACGCCGGGGTCGCCGAGCAGGGCGGCGGCGATGCCGAGGCGCTGGCTCATGCCGAGCGAGAACCCCTTGATGCGCCGCCCGGCCACCGACTGCAGGCCGGCGATCTCGAGCACCCGATCGACCCGGGAGTCGGGCAGGCCGTTGCTGCGGGCCAGGGCGAGGAGGTGCTGGCGGGCCTTGCGGCCGCCGTGGACGTCCTTGGCGTCGATGAGGGCGCCGACCTCACGAAGCGGCGCCGCGCACCTGGCGTAGGGCCGCCCGTTGACGGTGGCGGTGCCACTGGTCGGGTGGTCGAGCCCGAGCACCATCCGCATGGTGGTCGACTTGCCGGCCCCGTTGGGGCCGAGGAAGCCGGTGACCACGCCGGGCTGCACGGTGAACGACAGGTCGTCGACCGCCAGGGTCGTGCCGTAACGCTTCGAGAGCGACTGCACCTCGATCATCGGGTCGTCGTCGCTGTCGGCATGATCGAAAGCCTAAGTCGGTCCCGGTGGGCCCTGTGGACCGCCCCCGCCCCGCCGCTGCCCCGCCCCCGGCCCGAGCCCGCACCGGGGCCGCCCGCTGCGGCAGGCGACCGGCGGCTTCGGCCACGACCCTCGGAGGTGCTACACAACCCCCTGGTCTTTCGCATCACGTGACCAGGGGGATCCACCGATGTCGAACCGAAGCCTGTACCTGTACGAGGTCGTCGACATCGTGGGTCAGGGCCAGTACGACTACATGGAGCACCTCTGGAAGGACCCGGTCGAGCGGATGCCGGAGATGCAGAGCCTCCAGGGCTCGTTCTACGTCTGCGCCCAGGGCGGCGGCCGCTGGCCCCAGGTCATCAACATCTGGGACATCGGCTCCAAGGGCTGGGAGGGGTGGGCGAAGAACGTCGACCGCCTCAACCTGAAGCGCCGCAAGGCCTTCTACGGCGACTGGTGGGACACCGCCGCCCAGTGGCGCACCGGTGGCTTCGACCGGCTCTGCGGCGGCGTGCCGGGCAGCCCCACCACCGACGAGATCATCGAGCGTGGGGTGAAGGGCACCCTCTTCGTGAACGAGATCCTCGAGGTCCGCCCCGGCACGCCGCTCGAGTTCCTCGCCGCGGTGGCCGAGGAGCGGGTCCCGATGATGCGCGACTACGGCCACGAGCCCACCGGGATCTACGAGGTCCTGTCCAACCAGCACGAGGTCGTGATGGTCTGGGCCACCGACATCGAGTCGCAGTACCGACTGCGGGTCAACCGGGACACCACCCGGGGCCTGAGCACCGAGGGCGAGGCCGATGACCGCCTCGTGGCCTGGGAGCAGCGGTCGGCTCAGTACGTCACGGGCGGCAACACGCACGTGATGACCCCTCTGCCCCGTACTGTCTACGGACCGGAGGACTGGGAAGACGCAACCCTGGCGGACTGGCTGGCCCAGTGACGCCCTCCACCGATCGACCTGAACACCGAACCAACGAGGCCCGGAGGCCCTGATGTCGAGCACCACCGATCCGATCCCCGACCGCGACTTCATCCGTCGTGGCGTCGAGCTGGCCGACCTGAACGCCGTCCGCGTGGCGCTCTACCAGCACACGCACGACCCCGAGATCGCCGCCCTCCCGGTGGCCGTCCAGCTCGATGACGCCGGTCGTGCCCTGCTGATCGAGAAGGCCGTCGACTGGCTGGAGGCCAACGCCGGGCCGGGCATGCCCGAGGAGCCCGAGGAGTCCGAGCTGCGGACCCTCATGAACATGGCCACCGCCGAGGAGATGGGTGACCTCGAGTTCACCGCCCGGCGCGAGCTCCCGGCCTTCAAGCCGTTCCCGCTCATGACCGAGTGGGAGGGCGAGAAGCCGGAGATCCCCGAGGGGTTCAACGTCGCCATCATCGGCAGCGGCTTCAGCGGCCTCGCCGCCGGCGTCCAGTTCGGCCGGCTCGGCATCCCCTTCACCGTCTTCGAGCGTCGCCCCGAGCCGGGTGGCACCTGGAGCGTCAACCGCTACCCCGACATCCGGGTCGACACGATCTCCATCACCTACGAGTTCGCGTTCGAGAAGGAGTACCGCTGGAGCGAGTACTTCGGCCGCGGCGCTGAGGTGCGGTCGTACCTCGAGGGCGTGTCGAAGAAGTTCGGCGTCTTCGAGAACACCAAGTTCGAGCACGAGCTGCGCACCGCCACCTGGGACGACGACCGCAGCGTCTGGGTGCTCGAGCTCGACACCCCGAACGGCGTCGAGACCCACGAGGCCAACGTGGTCATCGGTGCCCACGGCACCTTCGCCAACCCCCGCTTCCCGAGCTTCGAGGGCCAGGACGACTTCCAGGGCCTCATCCTCCACCCCGCCCGCTGGCCCGCCGACTTCGACGCCACCGGCAAGCGCATCGGCGTCATCGGCAACGGCTCCACCGGTGTCCAGCTGCTCCAGCCCATCGCCGAGGACGCCGAAGAGGTCTTCGTCTTCCAGCGCACCCCGCAGTGGATCAGCCCGCGCGAGAAGTACGGCGCGCCGGTCGAGCCCGAGGTGCGGTGGCTGCTCGACAACTTCCCGGGCTACTGGAACTGGTGGCGCTACATGGCCATCGCCGCCCTCTTCGGCACCCACGGGTTCATCCAGCCCGACGACGAGTGGATCGCCAACGGCGGCAAGGTCAACGCCATGAACGACCAGCTCCGTGCGACCCTCACGAGCTACATCGAGACCCAGGTCGGTGGCGACCAGGAGCTCATCGCCAAGCTCGTCCCCGACTACGCCCCGTTCTCGCGGCGCCCCGTGGTCGACAACGGCTGGTACAAGTCGCTCACCCGCGACAACGTCGAGCTCGTCACCGAGAGCATCGCCAAGCTCACCCCGACCGGCATCGAGACCGAGGACGGCCGGCAGATCGACATCGACGTGCTGGTCACCGCCACCGGCTTCGAGGTCATGCGCTACCTGTGGCCGTCGGACTACAAGGGCAAGGACGGCCAGAGCATCCACGAGTTCTGGTCCGAGGACGGCCCCCGCGCCTACCTGTCGGTGGCCGTGCCGAACTTCCCGAACCTGTTCATGCTCTACGGGCCGAACTCCCAGCCGCTCTCGGGCGGCACCGGGCTCCCGGTCTGGTACGTCATCTGGGCGGCCTACGCGGCCCAGTGCGTCAAGGAGATGATCGAGACCGGCACCACCAAGGTCGAGGTCAAGTTCGACGCCTTCGAGCGCTACAACAAGGCGCTCGACGAGGAGGCCTCGACCCTGCTGCTGCTGCAGGACGAGGGTGCGCCGGACAAGAACTACTACGTCAACGAGTTCGGTCGCCTGCAGGTGAACGCCCCGTGGTACGGGCCGGAGTTCCACCGCATGTGCACCGAGATCAACTGGGACGACCTCGAGCTGTCGTAGCTCGGAGACCTCCAGCGAACGAGAAGGGGCCGGCCCTCGGGCCGGCCCCTTCCGCGTCCTGGTGGCCGCCACAGCGGCCCGTCGGTGCGGCTACTCGGTGTAGAAGCCGCCGTCGACGTGGAAGATCTCACCGGTCGTGTAGCTCGACTCGTCGGAGGCGAGGAACAGGGCGGTGTTGGCGATCTCGAGCGGGGTGCCGAACCGGCTCATCGGCACGTGGGCCATGAACCGCTCCTCGATCTGCGGCACCGCCTTCACGACCGCGGTCATGTTGGTCTCGATGAAGCCGGGGCCGATGGCGTTGACCCGGATGCCGGCGGGGGCGAGGGCCATCGCCGCGAACTTGGTGAGCATCCAGACCCCGGCCTTGGAGACGCTGTAGGCGGGGGTGCCGGCCTCGGGCTGCTTGGCGGCGATGGAGGCCAGCGTGATGAGCGACCCACCGTCGGGCATGCGCCGGGCGGCGGACTGCAGGGCGAGCAGCGTGCCGGTGAGGTTCACGTCGAGCACGGCCTGCCAGTCGTCGAGCGGGAACCCGGTGAAGGCGGCGACCGGGTCGAGCAGCGCCGAGCCGCCCGATGCCATGCGCTCGAGCTGGGCCTGGGTGTCGCCGTCGCTCACGTAGCCCTTGCCCGAGATGCCGGCGGAGGTGACGAGCACGTCGAGCCGGCCGAACTCGTCGACGGCGCGCTGCATCGTGGCCTCGTTGTCGTCGGGGCTCGCCGCGTCGGCGCGCACGAACACCGCCCGCCGTCCGAGTGCGTCCACCGCGGCGACGACCTCGGCGGCCGGTCCCTCCAGCAGATCGGCGACGACGATGTCGGCTCCTTCGGCGGCGAACCGTTCGCAGCAGGCCCGGCCGATGCCGTTGCTGCCGCCGGTGACCACCGCGACCTTCCCCTCGAGACGCATGAGGCGGACGCTAGCGCGACGAAACGCACGCCCGAGGGGCGTGCGATCCATCAGCTCCCGTGCCCGAGGGTGTCGGGCGGCTGCCTCAGTGCGAGGCGGAGACGGGCACCCGCTCGTGAGAGCAGGCCGGGCACCGGCGCAGGTAGCGCACCGCGGTGCTCATGTCGTCGATCCAGCCTCTGTCCTGGCAGGCCGCGCAGTGCGGCTCCGAGCAGTGGTCGTCCGGCTGTGCATGATCGCCGTTGATCATGACTGCCTCCTTCGGTTGTCGTCGTTGACGAGGGGTAACGCTAGGCGCGCGCGCCGCGCGAACGCGCGCACCCTTTCCATCGGCCGGTCAACCGCCCCGATCAAGGGGTTCGGCGGCCAGGTCCGCGGCGGGTCGAGTGAAGGCGGGCATGCTTCGGCGGTGACGGACACGACGCCCTCCACTCCTGCGTCGAAACCGTCCGACGTCGGCGAGCTCCTGCGCGACGCTCGCATCCGGCGGCTGTCGATCGCCGAGTTCGTGTCGGCCCTCGGCGGCGGCATGGTCGCCCTCGCCATCACCTACGTGACCTACCGAACGACCGGCTCGCTCCTGCGCACCGTCCTGGTGACGACGGCGTACACGTTCCCCGCCGCGGTGCTCAGCGGATGGGCCGGCCACCTCGCCGACCGCCACGACCGACGCCGTCTCCTCGTCGGGCTCTACACGGCCAAGGCCCTGAGCTACACGGCGATGGCGGTGATGAGCGCGCTCGACGTGCTCAGCCCCAACTGGCTGCTCCTCACCTCGCTGGTGGCCGGCAGCCTGAGCGCCCTCGTCTTCCCGGCGTGGGAGGAGTACGAGAAGGACCTCATCCCCGGCGACCAGCTCGCCGCGGTGAACGCGCTGTTCTCTTCCATGGGCTCGGTCGCCGGCCTGATCGGCGCCGTCGCCGGCGGGGTGATCGTGTCCCGCATCGGGGCGACCTGGGCCTTCGTGCTCGACTCGCTCAGCTTCATCCCCCTCGTGGTCGTGCTCGCCGTCACCCGACCGGCGCGCACCCAGGCCCGCGGCCGGGGACGCGGGCGGGGCGACCTCCGCCGCACCGTCGGCGTGGTGCGCACGACACCGCAGCTGCGGCGCGCCATCCGCAACGTGGCGATGCTGGCGCTCGTCGCCATCCCCGTGGTCCAGCTGCTCCCGGCCGTGGCCAAGGAGATCGACCCCGGGGCCACGACCCTCGGGTTCGTGATGGGCTGCTACGCGCTCGGCGGGGTCACCGTGGCCTGGGTTATCACGCGGCTGCAACGGCTCTTCGACCGGGCGGCGATCGTCGAGGCCGCCTTCTTCGTGTGCTCAGGGGCGTTCGTCGTGTTCGGCGCCGGCGGCTACCTGCTGCGGGGCGCAGGCCTCTACGTGCTGGTGGCGATCTCGCTGCTCCCCGTCGGCCTGGCCCTGTCCCTCGCCCAGTCCGTGATCAGCGCCATCCTCCAGATCCACGCACCCGACGCGGTCGAGGGCCAGGTGTTCGCCATCTACGGGATCATCTACAGCGTCCTCGCACCGGTCGGCGGCCTGGTGTTCGGACGGCTCGCCGGCAGCCTCGACGTGTTCGGCCTGGTCGGCCTGATGGGGCTCCTGATGCTGGCGTTCTCGGCCTACGTCGTGGTGACCGTTCGAGGCGCGAGGGCCCGCGGTGAGATACCGCCGCCACCGGGCCACCAGCTGGTGCTCGCCCACCACGGCGCCAGCGGCCCCGCCGGCGGTCTCTGGATGCACCACCACCTGCGCACCCCGCTCGTGGTCGGGGTGCACCACCTCAGGAGGCGCGGGTCGCCTCAGAGCTGAGCGCGGAGCTCCTTGCCGGCCTGCTTGCCGAAGTGGTCGATCGAGAGCTTGAACGCCGGGTCGAACAGCACCGCCGCACCCTTCCCGGACAGCCGGGCCTCGTAGTGGACCTCGACCGTCGACTCACCGATCGGGGTGATCGTGATGGTGTCCTCGGAGACGAACAGGCTCGAGTCGGCCCGCAGCACCACCTTGCCGGGAGGCCCGTAGGTGACGACCTCGTAGGTCAGGACGAGGTCGCGACCCATGGCCCGCAGCGTGACCTCGAAGCGGGAGCCGAGGCCGACGGGGCCCTCGTCGAGGCGGACCGCCTTGGTGATGCTCGGGTCCCACCCCTTGGCGTTGGTCATGTCGGCGAAGAAGTCGAACAACTCCTGAGCCGGCTTCTCACTGGGGGCACGGAAGTGGAAGGTCGCCATGGGTCCCTTGTAGCGGGATCGACGGCGAAACCCTCAGCCGGAGCACCAGATCACGGCCATCAGGCCCTGCCTGGCAGGTGCCGGCCGGACGTACGGTCCAGAGCTGGGCCGGTCGAGGCCTCGACCGGCCGTCGCT
Organism: Acidimicrobiales bacterium; assembly: GCA_965279255.1. GTDB lineage: Bacteria > Actinomycetota > Acidimicrobiia > Acidimicrobiales > Acidimicrobilacustridaceae > CAMFLJ01. The sequence goes on along the minus strand of OZ257146.1, from coordinate 149,783 downwards.
TCGACCGCAGGAGGACCCCATGGCCGGTGCCGCAGGTCCAGGACCAGCGTCGGGTGCGCGCCCACAGGCGACCCACCCGATCGACAGCCACGTGGTGACCACTGCGGAGCGAACGGTGGTGCCGATCCCGCCGCCGCCCGATGCCGAGACCTTCCTCCCCTACGAGGTCGAGAAGTACGCACCCAACGGCTACGGGCGATGGGAGTACGGGCCCGGGGCACCGCACGAGCGGCGCCTCGAGCTGCTGCCCGGCGGCACCACGTCGGTGCCGGGCGAGGGAGGGCACCGCCTGGTGCGGTTCTTCACCATCACGGACATCCACCTCACCGACAAGGAGTCGCCGGCCCAGGCCATCCTCATCGGGTTCCGCGGCGGCAGCCCCCTCGCCATCTGCGCCTACTCGATGGTCATGCTCTACACGACCCACGTCCTCGACGCCGCCGTGCAGACCATCAACGCGTTGCATGCCGACGACGCGTTCGACTTCGGCCTCGCCCTCGGCGACTCGGCCAACAACACCCAGCGCAACGAGCTGCGCTGGTTCATCGACACCCTCGACGGGAAGCTCATCGTGCCGGCCACCGGCCTCGACGGCGGGTCGGTGCCCGCCGATGCGCAGCCCTACCAGCAGCCGTTCCAGGCCGCCGGGCTCGACCCGACGATCCCGTGGTACCAGGCGATCGGCAACCACGATCAGTTCTGGATGGGCGTCATGCCCGCCGACGACAACCTGCGTGAGACCTACGTCGGAACCGACATCCTCGACATGGGCGACATCTTCAGCGACCCCGCCGGCACCGCGTCACGGGGCTTCTACATGGGCTCGCTCGACTGCAGCACGCCGACCGGAACCATCATCGGCATCGGCCCTGAGGCCGACTTCCCCGAGCCCCCGCAGATCGCCACCGCCGCCGACCCGCACCGCCACACGCTGGCCAAGCACGAGTGGATCGCCGAGTTCCTCGACTCCACCTCGCGCCCTGATGGCCATGGCTTCACGAGGGAGATGGCCGACGCCGAGTGGGCCAACCACTCGTTCCGCCCCCGGGCCGACGTGCCGGTCAAGGTGATCGCGCTCGACGACACCCAGCGCACGACCGACCCCAACATCGTGGGCCTCGGCGGGTACGGCCACGGCTCGCTCACCCGCGAGCGCTTCGACTGGCTGATCGCCGAGCTCGACGCCGGCCAGGCCGACGACGAGCTGATGGTGATCGCCGCCCACATCCCGATCGGCATCGACGAGCCCGGTGGCTTCGTGAACTGGAGCTCGGCGTCCGAGGTCTCCGAGGCCGAGCTGATCGCCATGCTCCACGAGTACCCGAACCTGGTGCTGTGGGTCGCCGGGCACAGGCACCTCGACGCGGTGACCGCCCTCCCCTCCCCCGACCCCGACCGACCCGAGCTCGGGCTCTGGGAGGTCGAGACGTTCTCGCTGCGCGACTTCCCCCAGCAGTTCCGCACGTTCGACCTCGTGCTCAACGACGACGGCACGCTGTCGATCTTCGCCACCGATGTCGACCCCGCGGTCGCACCGGGCTCGCCGGCCGAGGTCTCCCGCGGGTACTCCGTGGCATCGCAGCAGATCTTCGGGACCGATCCCGACGACCCGCACGGCCGCACCCCGTACAACGCCGAGCTGCTCCTCCCGCTCACGCCGACCATGCAGGCGAAGCTCCGCGCCGCCTGAGCAGAGCGCCTGCCTAAGGCGAGGCGATCCACTCGACGGTGACGGTACCGGCGGCGTCGACCTGGGCGATGAAGCCGGGCCCGCCGACCTGGCGGAGCTCGCCCTCGAGGTCCGGCCCGGCGTTTCCGTCGGTGGCTCCGAAGAGGAGCCGCCACCCGTCGCCGCTGCGCTCGATGTTGCCGGCGAACGCGCCGGCCACGCCGCCCTTGGCGTCGCCCGCGGCGCCCCAGGCCACCAGCTGTGGGTCGGCGAGGATGGCGGCGACACCGTCGGGCATGGTCTGCACGCCCGACGGCGAGGGCCCGATGGTGACCGGCACGCTCACCGTCACCTCCTTCACCGGGCCGACCACCTCGCGCCCGTCCACCACCTGGACGACCTGCGGCAGGATCGAGACCACCACGGTCCCGGTGCGAACCGCCTCGTCGATCGGCCGTTCGGCATCGATGCGGACGCTCTCGCCGGGCGCCAGCACGGCCCGTGCCGCCTGATCGGGACCGATCGACTCCGTTGACGGCACCGGATCCGGGGTCGCCATGGGCGCCGACTCGTACGGTGCCGCCACCATCGCCAGCATCGAGCGTTGGTGGTCGTCCCCGGCCGAGGTCGGATAGCCGCCCCAACCCACCTGGAGCAGGAAGGCGGGATCGACGAGGACCGTCACCGGGGCATCGGACACGTTGGTGATCACGGCGTAGGCGGTGAGGGTGTCGCCGTAGGCGACGTCGGGGTCGTCGACGGTGAGCGAGACGGCGAGCTGGTCTCCCGCCACCGTGGCCGTCACGCTGTGGTCCGCGGCCGGGGCGGGCGACCCGGCACGGGACCGGGCCACCAGCACGCCGCCCATCACGGCGACGAGCACGACGAGGCAGGCCACGAGGGCCAGGCGTGCCGATCGAGACGGCGGCTCCCCGACGTCGCCGAGGACCTCCGTCGGGTCTGGGCCGACGGCCGCGGGATCGGCGACCTCCTCGGCATAACGGCGGAGCTGGTCTTCGAGCTGCATCACGGTGCGACCTCCCCGAGTCGGTGGCGGAGCTTCTCGAGGCCCCGCCGGTAGTGGTTGTGCACACTGGTCGGCGCGATGCCGAGCACGTCGCCGACCTCGCGGGCCGTCCATCCGAGGCCGGCCATCAGGTAGACGGCGACCCGTTGCCGGTCCGGGAGCTCGGCCAGTGCGGCCGGCAGCCCGGGCTCCACCTCGGGTTGCATCGCAGCCGGGACGGGCGGCAGGACAGGGACCATCCGCCTGGACCCGCGGAGCTTGCTGCGTGCCACCCGGTAGAGGTAGCCCCGCGGGTTGTCCATGCCCATCACCCGTCCCGGCTGCTGACTGAGGTGGAGGAGGGTCTCGGCCACGGCGTCGTCGACCTGATCGGGCCCGGCCCACGCCGACAGCGCGGCACGGAGTCGAGGGAGGTACGCCTCGACGAACGCCGACAGCTCGGCGCTCGTGCCCTCACTCCCCGCCTGGGTCTCCGCCACCATGGTCCCGTCCTCGCCGCTCGAGCCGTCATCGGCCTCACTCAGTGAAAGCAGCCGGTCGGCCCTCCGTGCCACACGACGACACCGACACCGGGCCCGACGGGAGCCGTGACCCTCCCGATCGTCGGCGTCAGGACCGGTCGGAGCCGAGGGCGCGGGCGGCCGAACGGCGCCAGCCCTCGGGCACGCGCTCGTCGTCACGGAGCCGCTCGAGGGTGGTGAGGTCCTTCTCCTCGGCCGCCACCTGGGCCAGGGTGAGCGCCGGCTCCTCGGCCCCGACCACCTCGATCGCGTCGCCGGCGGCGACGGCGCCGGCCATGACCACCCGCAGGTAGGCACCCGGTCGGCCGGCGTCGCTGAAGAGGCCGGGGAAGGTGTCGTCGCCCATGCGGATGCCGAGCTTGAAGCACGGCTGACGGGGCTGGGCGACCTCGAGCACGCACGACCCCACCTGCCAGCGGTCGCCGATGCGGCACTCCCGGAGGTCGAGGCCGACGGTCGTGAGGTTCTCGCCGAAGGTGCCCGGGGCGAGGGGGCCGGTCGTGGCCGCCCACCACTCGTAGTCCTCCGAGGCGTAGGCGTAGACCGCCTTGTCGGGGCCTCCGTGCACGCGGCGGTCGGCCTGGTCGTCACCGACGAGGTTCACGCCCTGCACGTCGACGGGCCCGTCGACGGGGTCCTTCCAGATGGCGGTGGTGACGAGGCGACCCCGCCACTCGACCGAGCGCGGCACGCCGACGTTCACGGACAGCACCGACGGGGCCGGGAGAGCGGTCATGGCTGCACGATGGCACGGCTGGGAGGGCGACGCCCGGCCCGGTCAGCCGACGACGGGCGCGGGCGCGGCTGTCCCGCGGCGCTCAGCTGGCGTGGGCCGTCGGGAAGGCGCGGCGGTGCATCTCGCCGATGGCCGCGTCGCGGACCGCCGGCTCGGGGTCGTGGGTGAGGTGGTCGACCACCGCGGCGGGGGCCGAGTGGTTCGTCGCCACCCGACGGCGCACCGCCCACTCCGGGTCCGACGCCAGCATCGGGTAGAGCACGGCGTCGAGGTCCGGGCGCCCGGCGACCGTGGCCCTCAGGCCCGGTCCCGGGGAGACCACCGCGGCCATCACGAGCTGGTGCACCCGAGGGTCGGAGGCCAGCAGCTCCGAGGCGCCGTCGCCGGACCACAGGGCGTCGTCGAACATGGCGGTCTCGGTCAACCCGATCTCGAGGCAGTCGGTGTCGAGCAGTGCCGCCAGCGCGACCTGCGAGCCCACGTCGATGGTGTTGGTCATGGTGACCACCCTTCTCGTGTCCAGACACTCCTTCGAGAGGGAGAGCCTGGCAGAAAACCACTTTGAGAGGTTGGATCCTCTCTCTAAGTGCTCATCGGCAGGGCAGGACAGCTCCTTGACCGGGTCATGCAGGTGTGGCGAACGAGAACGTGCCCCGCAGGGTGGCGGTGCCGCCCAGCGACTCGACCACCATGCGATCGGTCAGGTGCTCGATGACCTGGACGCCGAGGTCCTCGGCCGACGACTCCAGCGCGGCGGCGATCTCGCCCTCAGCCGTCGCCGACTGGAAGCCCACCTCGATGACCAGGATGCTGTGGGTGCGCCACAGGTGGAGCACCACCGGATGGTCGGCCGAGCTGTTCCGCACGGCGATGTGGGCCATCTCCGAGGCCACCAGGACGGCGTCGTCGACGACGTCGAGGTGTTCGGGGTCGGTCCGCAGCCACCCGCCGATGGCGGAGCGGAGGCCCGGGAGCTCCGTCAGGTCCGGGGCGATGGCATGGTCCATCTGGCCGGAGTCCGGGCCTCCCACCGCAGGCCGCTGCAGGGTCACACCGAGCGCTCCCAGAACCGGAGGGCGCGACACGCCTCGCCGAAGCGCTTGGCCGTCGAACGACTGCCGACCTTCACGTAGCCCCCGTCGAGCTCGGTGACGCCGGCGGCGGCGAACAGGTCGGCGGCCTCGGGCACGTGGGCGACGAACTTGTGGTGGGCGTGGGCATCGGTGACGAAGTCGCGAGCGGCAGGCATGACCGCCAGCTTCCCGGCGCCGTCGGCGGAGACGACCACGGCGACCGCGTCGTAGAGCACCGAGGGGCCGCCGCCGACCATCTGGTCGGCGGGCAGGACGGTGCCGTCGTCGAGGGTGACACCGGCGATGACCGGAGCGATCACCTCGACGTCCGCCGCCTCCGCCTTCATCGCGGACTTCAGGGCCGCGACGACCTGCGCCGACGCTCCGTCGGTCACCAGGATGCCGAGCTTGCGACCAGCGAAGGACCCGGGCGGGTTGGCGAGGATGCTCAGCGCCGGCGACTCCGGGAGGGTGAGGTCGGGGTCGACCGCAGCACGGGTCGGGGCCGGCAGAGCAGCCATGCCCAGGCGAGCTCCGACGGCGGCGGCCAGGTCGTCGTCGACGTTGCGGAGGTTCGCCACCATCCGCTCACGGATGGCGGCCTCCTCGACCTTGCTCAACTCGAAGGTGAACGAGTCGACGATGTGGCCCTGCTCGACGGCGGTCTGGCTCCGGTAGAACTGGCCGGCCTGGCTGTAGTGGTCGGCGAACGACTCGGCCCGCAGCCGGCGCTTGGGGCCCTCCATCTCCTCCGGGAACGTCTGGAACCCGTTGACCGGGTCCTCCCGGGGGCCGCGCTCGTCACCGGTGCGGGAGTTGGGCTCGTAGTTCGTCCGCCCGACGGGGTTGGTCATCGCCATGTGCCCGTCCTGCTGGAAGTGGGCAACGGGGCACTTCGGGGCGTTCACCGGGATGTGGGTGAAGTTGGGCCCACCGAGGCGCTTGAGCTGGGTGTCGAGGTACGAGAAGTTGCGGCCCTGCAGGAGCGGATCGTTGGTGAAGTCGACGCCCGGCACGACGTTCTGGGTGCAGAACGCGACCTGCTCGGTCTCGGCGAAGAAGTTGTCGACCGTGCGGTCGAGGACGAGGCGGCCGATGGGCCGGATCGGCACCAGCTCCTCGGGGATCAGCTTGGTGGAGTCGAGCACGTCGAAGGCGAAGCGGTCGGCGAACTTGTCGTCGAAGGCCTGCACGCCGAGCTCCCATTCGGGGAAGTCGCCCTTCTCGATGGCGTTCCACAGATCACGGCGGTGGAAGTCGGGGTCGGCGCCGTTGATCTTCACGGCCTCGTCCCACAGGACCGACTGCATGCCGAGCTTCGGCTTCCAGTGGAACTTCACGAACGTCGACCGGCCCTTGGCGTTCACGAACCGGAAGGTGTGGACGCCGAAGCCCTCCATGAACCGGAACGAGCGGGGGATGGCGCGGTCGGACATCACCCACATCAGCATGTGGGTCGACTCCGGCATCAGGGAGACGAAGTCCCAGAAGTTGTCGTGGGCGGACTGGGCCTGCGGGAAGCCACGGTCGGGCTCGGGCTTCACCGAGTGGACGAGGTCCGGGAACTTGATCGGGTCCTGGATGAAGAACACGGGGATGTTGTTGCCGACGATGTCCCAGTTGCCCTCCTGGGTGTACAGCTTCACCGCGAAGCCCCGGACGTCGCGGGCCAGGTCCATCGAGCCCTTGCTGCCGGCGACCGTCGAGAACCGCACGAAGGCGGGCGTACGCTCCCCCGCCCGCTGGAACAGGTCGGCCCGGGTGAGGTCGGTCAGCGGCTCGTAGGTCTCGAAGTACCCGTGGGCACCGAAGCCGCGGGCGTGGACCACCCGCTCGGGGATGCGCTCGTGGTCGAAGTGGAAGATCTTCTCCCTGAAGTGCTGGTCCTCGAGCAGGGCGGGGCCACGGGAACCGGCTCGCAGGGTGTTCTGGTCGTCGGCGACCGGCGCTCCCTGTTGGGTGGTCAGCACCACGTCGTCCGCGACCTGGTGGGTCTCGCCACCCGCGCTCTTCCGTGCTCGGGTCGGTCGTGCGGTCGACGTCTCGCGCTTGGTTGCCATCGTGGTCCCTCGTTCCTGGCCCGGGCTCGATCGAGCAGGGCCAGAACGACCTACCCGCCCGCGGGCTGGCACGTGCACGAACTCTTCGACCGTGTTCCTGGGTAGGGAGGAGAGGCGGCCGCGGCCGCACCGACCGTGCCCGGCTCCGCCGGGTGCTCACCCCCGGAGGCATCGATGGACAGCTCGACCTGGATCCTGATCGCAGTGATCGCAGTGGTGGCCCTGATCGTCATCGGGGTGATCGTCGCCGCCGTGCGGCGCCGAAGCGCACCCGCCCGCCGGGAGCGGCAGCGCACGGAGTTCCGCGAGATCACCCGCGAGGCCGATCTCAAGGCCGCCGAGGCCGATCACCTCGACGCCGAGGCCCGGCTCCGGGCCGCGCAGGCCGAGGAGAAGGCCGCCATCGCCGACATGGCCAAGGCCGACGCCCGCCGCGAGGCCGTCCTGGCCGGCGACGACCAGCACCGGGCGTCGCTCGTGGCCCGGGAGGCCGAGCAGACGCGCCTGCGGGCCGACCGCATCGATCCCGACCGCGGGGCCGCCCGCCGCGACGATGAGGCACCCACCCAGGTCGAGGAGGGGCGAGCGGTCGACACCGCCGAGCGGGACACCGCGGACGACGCCCCCGCCGAGCGGACCTCTGCCGATGCCGGCTCCGGCGACGGCACCACTGAGGCGCCGGAGGACCGGAGCGCGACCCCCGCGGGCTGAGCCGGTGGTCAGCGGTCGATGAGGCGGAGGGCGAGGCGAGGATCGGCGGCACACGCGCCTACCGGCGGGCCGCCCTCACCGATCCTGTCGTCAGACCACCGTGGGCGTGATCAGGACGATCGAGTCGCGAGACGCACCGGACCACAGCGCCGCCGCACCCTTCACGTCGGTCAGAGCCTCGTGCCGCGTGCGACCGAACCCCATCACCGCCGGCTCGGCCGGGAGGAACGAGCACCAGGCACCGCTCGCGGGGCACCGGTCGACGACCACGTCGAGCACGATGACCCCGCCGGGGAGCGGTTCGTCGAGATCCGGCCCGACAGGGTCCGGCTCCTGACCACCCGCCAGCCACCCGGGTCCGAGCAGGGTCTCGAGGCTGTGCTCCAGCCGGCGGACGTAGGTGTCGGGTAGGACCCTGCCGTGAGCCGGCACCACGACCCGGGTCTCGTCGCGGAGGGCGAGGACGTGGTCCCCGTGCTCCCTCGTCACGAACCCGCGCTCCCGGAGCCGGTCGATGACGTCCTCGGCGCTGATCTGCGGCGGTCGTCCTGTGTGGATCATCGGATCACGTCTCCTCGTCGTAGTTCGTGGATCTGGTCTGGTTCGAGGCCGAGGACCTCGCCGAGGATCTCCTCGGTGTGCTGCCCGGCGACCGGCGCACGGCCGGGCCGCGCGATCTGCTCGCCGACGACCTTCAACGGCATCGGCACCAGATCGGCACCGTGCTCCTCGGCCTCGAGCCACGGCATGCGCTCGACGAACTGAGGGTCGGTCGGGAGCGAGCACGGTGTGTTCACCGGAGCGATGGCCGTGTCGACTTCAGCCGCGAAGGCGACCCATTCGGCAGTCGTCCGCGTGAGGAACAACGCCACCAGCTCCGCCTTCAGCTCGTGCTCACCTCTGGCGTGGTCGGCGAACTCCGCGCCCGGCCAACGTTCGAAGAGGTCGGGCCGGCCGACACCCATGCAGAGGTTGCGCCAGAACTTCCGTTCGCTGGCCATGAGCAGCACGTGGCCGTCGGAGGACTCGTAGATCTGGTACCTCACGCCGTCTCGAAGGCCGGCCGTGCCGGGTGCACGGCGCTCGTGGCCGTCGGACGGGTTCCCGGTGACCTCCCCCTTCGGGGTCTCGTACGCCCGCCGGGTCTCGTTCCGCAACCAGTCGAAGGCGACCGCGGAGTCGGACTGGGCGATCTCGAGGTGACATCCCTGACCGGTGGCGCGTGCTCGCAGGACCGCAGCGAGCACGCCGATGGCACCGTAGAGGGGGGCGGCGTTCATGCCGACGGAGACGTGCTCGGGGATGTACCACGAACCGTCGTCGTCGTCCCGGGACGGGGTGATGATGCCCGCCCATGCGTCGAACGCCACCCCGTGGGTCGGGATGTCCCGGTAGGGGCCGGTGGCCCCGAAGCCGCTCATCGAGATGGAGACGAGCTCCGGGTGGTCGTCACGGAGGCTCTCCAGCGAGAGCCCACGCCGGTCGAGGGCTCCCGGCCGCATGCCCTCGACGACCACGTCAGCGCGGGAGACGAGACGACGGAAGAGCTCGGCGCCGTCCGCCGTCTCGAGGTCGATCCGGACGGACCGCTTCCCGCGGTTCACGTGGAGGAAGAGCAACGACGTCCCGTCGACGAGTGGCCAGGTCATGAGCCGGCCGTAGTCCCCGTCGAGTGGCTCCACCTTGATCACGTCGGCCCCGAGGTCGGCGAGCGTCGTGGTGAGCGCGCCGGCACCCAGGTGGGCGACCTCGACCACCCGGAGCCCGTCGAGCAGACCGGCGCCACTCATTCGAGGCGCCCGTCGACGAGCGGAGTGCGCGTTGGCACGGGGGGCAGCGGTTCCGGTGACACGTTGGGCACTATACACGCTCTGCTGTTCGTGTCTTCCTTTTCGCCCTTTTTGTTGGATACCTCTTGATTCGTGCAGTTTGTTTCATGTATTACTCTGCGCATGATGCATCACGACACCGACCTGCCCTTCGGAGGAGCACCCACCTCATGAACGAATGGATCGCCTTCGGAGCCGTCGCCGCTCCGGCTGCCTTCGCCCTCACCGGGCTGATCGCGGCCCGCAACCCGGGCCCCGACACCGACAGCCGTGTCGGCACCGCCGGGGGCATCGCCGCGTTGGTCGGCGTCATCACCGCCGTCGCTGTCGCCATCGCCACCGCCATCGGCGGGGAGACGACGAGCCCGACCCTCGGCATCGACGGCCTCGGGATCTCGGTGAGGCTCGACGCACTGAGCGTGACGATGCTGCTGATGATCGCGATCCTGGCCGCGGTGGTGTTCCGGTACAGCCGGACCTACCTCGACGGCGACGACCGCAAGGCCTCGTTCCTCGGCCGTCTCGCCGTCACCATCGCAGCCGTCGAGCTCATGGTGATCGCCGGCAACCTCTTCGTCCTGGTGGGCGCCTGGCTGGCCACGAGCCTCGCCCTCCACACCCTGCTGGTCTTCCACAAGCACCGCCCCCGGGCGGTGGTCGCCGCGCGCAAGAAGTTCATCGCCGCGCGCATCGGCGACGCCTTCCTCGTGGTCGCCGCCGTGCTGCTCTACCGCCACGCGGGCACCGGAGACCTCGGGGCCATCTTCGAGAGCGTGGCGACCGAGGTCCCCCGGTGGAGCCTGTCGAGCGTCGACGTTGCTGCCATGTGCCTGGCCATCGCCGCGGCCCTCAAGGCCGCCCAGTTCCCCACCCACGGCTGGCTCGTCGAGGTCATGGAGACACCCACGCCGGTCTCCGCCCTGCTCCACGCCGGCATCCTCAATGCCGGGCCCTTCCTCGCCATCCGCATGGCCTACGTGCTCGACGGCAGCCGGGGAGCCACCACGCTCCTGCTGCTCATCGGTGGCATCACCGCCGCCTTCGCCTCGGTGGCGCTGCTCACCCAGCCGTCGGTGAAGGTCGCCCTCGCCTACTCGAGCGCCGCCCACATGGGCTTCATGCTCATGGTGTGCGGCATGGGGCTCTACCCGGCAGCGCTGCTGCACCTCGTGGCCCACTCGTTCTACAAGGCGCACGCCTTCCTCTCCTCGGGCAGCGTCATCGACGAGCGGCGGGCCTCGGGGGTCGCGCTCCCCCGCCGCCTCGGCAACCCGGTGCGACTCCTCGCCAGCGCCGCCCTGGCGATCGCCTTCTACCTCCCGCTCGCCCTGGTCTGGGGGCTCGACCTCGGCGGGGAACCGGTGCTCATCGCGGTGGGCGGGATCCTCGTGCTGGGCACGACCCAACTCATCGCACCCGCCCTCGACTCGAACGGTCCCTGGGCCGGAGCGGCCAGGGCCGCGCTGCTCGCCCTCGGGGTCACCCTGTCGTTCTTCGTGCTCGAAGCGGGCGCCCACCTCCTGCTCACCGACGTGGTCCCCGAGCTCACCAGCCGCGACGGCATCCAGCTCGCGCTGATCGGAACCGTGCTGGCGGTGTTCACCGCGGTCGTGGCGCTCCAGATCGTCGAGCCCGCCCGGGCCGCCACGAGGCGTCGGCGCACGATCGCCATCCACATGCGCAACGGGCTCTACGCGAACGCCGTCTACGACCGGCTCATCGGCGCCCTGCGCACCTCGCCCGCCTCCGCCCCCGCCGGGCTCGGCGACCTCGAACCGCCGGGCCCCGACCCGGGCGACCGCCCCCTGACCGCCGCCGCACCCGCCCCCATGGAGTCCACGTGGAACTGACCGGAACCTCCGTCGACCGAGCCGACCTCGACCAGGTCGGGTCAGCCCTCCAGGCCGCATGCGGTCGGATCGCCCCGCTCTGGCCCCTCGAGAGCTTCGTGGCGGTGAACCCGTACCTGGGCCTGCTCGACCACAGCTTCGAGGACGCTGCGCTCTCGCTCGCCCACGCGGCCGGCGCCACCACCACCATGGCGGCCGACTTCTACCGCTCCGCCCACGACCGCGGGCTGATCGAGGACCTCGACATCGATGCCGCCCTCCTGGCCCGGGGCCGGAGCGCGACCACGGCCGCCGAGCTGCTCGCACTCGCCGAGGCCACCTCCGAGCTCACCCGACCACGGATCTTGATGCCGTCCGAGTTGGCGTCGACGGCCACGGGTCGGGACTGGTCGCGCCTGCGCACCGACCGCGTCTCCGGCTGGGCCGCGGCCCACTTCGATCGCGGTCAGGCACTGTGGCGGTCCGCCGACGCCGACCAGGGGGTGTTCACCTCCTGGAAGCAGGACGCATCGCTCGATCGCACCCCGGACATCATGGGGCTCAAGGGGTTCCGGGCCACCGTCCGGGCCCTCCCCGACGACCCGATCTCCGCGGCCGCCCTCGCACTCGACGAGCTCGGCGTCACCGGCGAGGCGGTGCTCCCGTTCGTGCACGCCCTGCTCCTTCGGGTCGGCGGCTGGGCCGCCTTCACCTCCCGAGTGGCCTGGGACGCCGGCCTCGCCGGTGAGGACGACGACACACCGGTGCAGTTCGCCGCGGTGCTGCTGTGCTGGGAGCTCGGGATCTGGCGGGCCACCGCCGACCCCGCGATCTCCGCAGCCTGGACCCGGGCTCGGTCCCTTCTCGACGGACACGGAGCGGGGTCCGTCGGCGACGAGCCCCTCGCCCTCCGCCTGCTCCTGCAGGACGCCTACGACCGCGCCGCGCAGCGCCGGCTGGTGCGGCTCCTGTCCGACCAACCGCTCCGGACCGCCACCACGGCTCCCACCCGCCCCCGCCTGCAGGCGATGTTCTGCATCGACGTCCGCTCCGAGGTCTTCCGGCGCAACCTCGAGGCCACCGGGACGGGCATCGAGACCATCGGGTTCGCCGGCTTCTTCGGCCTGCCCCTCGGCTACCTCCCGCTCGCCCACGAGGACTCCATCGCCCAGTGCCCGGTGCTGCTCTCGCCCGCGCACGTCGTCGCCGAGCAGCTCCCCGACGAGGAGACCACCGCCGCCGCGGTCGCGCACCGCCGGCTCGACCACCACGTCACGCGGGCGTGGAAGTCCTTCAAGATGGGCGCCGTCTCCTGCTTCAGCTTCGTCGGGCCGGTCGGCCTGGCCTACCTGCCGAAGCTGATCACCGACGGCCGGGGCATGACCCGACCGGTCCAGCCTCCCGAGACCGAGGGCCTGACGGCGGCCGCCGTGGCCGCGGCCCGGCCGAGCCTGGTCCAGGGACAGACGGCGACCAAGGCCCTCACCACCGGCATCGAGCCGACGGCCCGGATCGACCTCGCCGAGGGCGCGCTCCGTGGCATGTCACTCATCGAGGGCTTCGCCCCGATCGTGCTGCTGGCGGGTCACGGATCGACCACCGTGAACAACCCCTACGGGACGGGCCTCGACTGCGGGGCCTGCGGTGGCCACAGCGGCGAGGTGAGCGCCCGGGTCGCAGCCTCGATGCTCAACGACGAGGCCGTCCGCCAGGGCCTGGCCGAGCGGGGCATCGAGATCCCCGACGACACCTGGTTCGTCGCCGCCCTCCACGACACCACCACCGACGAGGTCACGCTCTACGACACCTCTTCGGTGCCCGCCGGGCACCGCGGGCAGCTCGCCGAGATCGCGGCGCTGCTCGACCAAGCCGGACACGGCTCCCGGGTCGAGCGGGCCCGCCGCATGGGCCTGGGCGACACCGTCGATCCCGACGCCGAGGTGCGCGCCCGGGCCACCGACTGGGCCCAGGTCCGCCCCGAGTGGGGCCTGGCCGGCTGCCGGGCCTTCATCGCCGCCCCCCGGGCCGCCACCAGCGGCCTCGACCTCGGCGGGCGGGCCTTCCTCCACTCCTACGACCGGGATCGCGACGACGGGTTCGCAGTGCTCGAGACGATCATGACCGCACCGATGATCGTGGCGAGCTGGATCAGCCTCCAGTACTACGCCTCCACCGTCGACAACGAGCACTTCGGGTCCGGCGACAAGACCCTCCACAACGTGGTGGGCCGGGTCGGGGTGCTGGAGGGCAACGGTGGCGACCTCCGCTCCGGCCTGCCCTGGCAGTCGGTGCACGACGGCACCACCCTCCAGCACGAGCCCCTGCGGCTCCAGGTCGTGATCGCGGCGCCGACCGAGGCCATGAGCTCCGTCATCGAGCGCCAGGACATGGTTCGCCAGCTCTGCGACAACCGCTGGCTCGCCCTCTACGCCTGCGACGACGACGGCCGGGTGACCCACCGCTACGCCGGCGACCTGAGCTGGGAGGAGGTCGGGGCATGAGCGGCTCGAGCATGAAGGGTGCGGTCTGCATCGTGGGCACCGCCCGCCGCACCTGGCGCGACGAGGCCGACGCCGCTCCGGAACCGCTCCGGATGTGGGAGCACGTCGCCCGCGCCGCCATCGACGACGTCGGCACCACCCACGACGTGGTTGCCCAGCTCGACCACATCGGAGTGGTCCACTGCCAGGCCTGGGCCTACGACGACCCCGGCCACCGCCTGGCCGAGCGCCTGGGCCGCACCGGGATCGACCACACCGCGTCGATCGTCGCCGGCACCTCACCCCAGCGGCTCCTCGACGCCGCGGCGGAGAGGATGCGCCGAGGGGAGATCTCGGTCGCCCTCGTCGTGGGGGCCGAGGCGCTCGCCACCCGTAGGAGGCTGGCCAAGGCCGGCGAGGAGCCGGCGTGGTCGTACCCGAGCGACCTCCCGCCCCTGCCCGAGTCGGTCTTCCGCGACTGGTACCTGCCCACCGAGCTCGCCCACGGGCTCGTCCCCGCCACCCACACGTTCGCCCTGCTGGACCAGGCCCGCTGGGCCGCTCGCGGCGGACAGGACGCCGACCGCCAGCGCATGGTCGAGAGGTTCTCGGAGCTCAGCCGGATCGCCGCCGCCAACCCCGACGCGTGGTTCCCCACGGCGATCACCGCCGAGGAGCTGGTGTCGTCCACCGGCGGCAACCGGCCCATCGTGACCCCGTACCGCAAGCGGATGGTGGCGTTCCCTGACGTCGACATGGCCGCCGCCAACCTCCTCGTCACCCACGAGGTGGCCGACCGGTGGGGCGTTCCCGCCGACCGCCGGGTGTACCTGCGTGGATGGGGCTTCGAGCGCGACGCCGCGCACGTCGCGGCACGCCAGGACCTCACCTCCTCCCCCGCGATGCGGGCGGCGCAGGGAACGGCACTGCGGCGCGCCGGCCTCCATGTCGACCAGGTCGACCTGTTCGACCTCTACAGCTGCTTCGGCTCGGCCGTCGCCTTCGCCGCCGACGCCCTCGGCCTGGCCGACGACGACCCTCGGCCGCTCAGCCTCACCGGTGGCCTGCCGTATCACGGGGGGCCCGGCAGCAACTACATGGGCCACTCGATCAGCCACGCCGTCGACCAACTCCGCCGGGGAAGGGGCTCGGTGGCCATGGTCACGGGCGTCGGGATGCACATGACGAAGCACGTGGCCGCCGTCTACTCCGTCGAGCCAGGCGTCGCCGCCGACGCTCCCGACGACGCCCCGCAGCAGAACCTCGTCGGCGAGCCCGGGGCAGACCGGTTGGTGCTGGCGAGTGCGAACGGCCCAGCCGTCGTGCGGGCAGCCGTCGTCGTGCACGAGCGCGACGGCTCCCCCGAGAAGGTGCTCGCCATCTGCAGCCTGCCCGACGGGCACCGCTGCTACGCCCACAGCGCCCACCCCGACGTCATCGCCGCGGTCGACAGCGGCGCCTGGATCGAAGCACCGGCCCGTGTGGCCGCCAACGAGGACGGGACCAATGAGCTCACCATCTGACCCCAACCACCGCCCCCACGAGGAGGTGCACCCGTGAGCACCGTCGAGTACGAGCTCAGCCATCTCGACCAGCTCGAAGCGGAGTCGATCCACATCTTCCGCGAGGTCGCCGCCGAGTTCGAGCGGCCGGTGCTCCTCTTCTCCGGGGGGAAGGACTCGGTGGTCATGCTGCACCTCGCCCTCCGGGCGTTCGCGCCCTGTCCGCTGCCCTTCCCGGTCATGCACGTCGACACCGGGCACAACTTCGACGAGGTGATCGAGTTCCGCGACCGCACGGTCGAGGAGCACCGCGTCCGCCTGGTCGTGGCGTCGGTCGAGGAGTCCATCCGTGCCGGTCGGGTCGTCGACGAGACCGGTCCCCGGGCGAGCCGGAACCGCCTCCAGACCACGACGCTGCTCGACGCCATCGAGGAGCACCGATTCGACGCCGTCTTCGGTGGGGGTCGGCGCGACGAGGAGAAGGCCCGCGCCAAGGAGCGGGTGTTCTCGTTCCGCGACGAGTTCGGCCAGTGGGACCCGAAGAACCAGCGTCCCGAGCTCTGGAGCCTGTACAACGGCCGCCACCGGCCGGGTGAGCACATCCGGGTGTTCCCCTTGTCGAACTGGACCGAGCTCGACATCTGGCAGTACGTCGCCGACAAGGAGATCGACCTGCCGTCGATCTACTACGCCCATCGACGTGAGGTGTTCCTCCGCGACGGCATGTGGTTGGCGGTGACCCCCCACGTCACCCTCCTCGACGGGGAGGAGCCGGTGGAGATGACGGTGCGGTACCGCACCGTGGGCGACGCCACCTGCACCGGTGCGGTCGAGTCCGCGGCGGCGACGGTCGCGCAGGTGATCACCGAGGTCGCCGCCAGCCGGGTGACCGAACGGGGCGCCACCCGCGCCGACGACCGCGCGTCCGATGCCGCCATGGAGGACCGCAAGAAGGAGGGCTACTTCTGATGGCCGAGATCCTGCGCTTCGCCACGGCGGGCTCCGTCGACGACGGGAAGTCCACCCTGATCGGGCGGCTCCTCCACGACTCGAAGGCGATCTTCGAGGACCAGCTCGAGGTGCTCGAAGAGGTCAGCCGCCGAAGGGGGTCCGACCACACCGACCTCGCCCTGCTCACCGACGGCCTCCGGGCCGAGCGCGAGCAGGGGATCACGATCGACGTGGCCTACCGGTACTTCGCCACCCCGAAGCGGAAGTTCATCGTCGCCGACACCCCCGGCCACACGCAGTACACGCGCAACATGGTGACCGGCTGCTCGACAGCCGACCTCGCTCTGGTGCTCGTCGACGCCCGCCAGGGCCTCACCGAGCAGTCCCGACGTCACGCGTTCCTCGCGTCGCTCCTGCGCGTGCCCCACCTCGTCGTGTGCGTGAACAAGATGGACCTGGTCGACTACGACCCTGCGGCGTTCGAGGCGGTGTGCGACGAGTTCCGATCGTTCGCCACCAAGCTCGACGTCGTCGACCTCACGTTCATCCCGATCTCGGCGCTGCACGGGGACAACGTCGTCCACCGCAGCGAGCACATGGGTTGGTACGAGGGGCCGGCGCTGCTGCACCACCTCGAGAACGTCTACATCGCCTCCGACCGGAACCTGATCGACTCCCGGTTCCCGGTGCAGTACGTCCTCCGGCCGCGCGACGACGAGCACCACGACTACCGCGGCTACGCCGGCACCATCGCCGGCGGGGTGATGCGCGTCGGCGACGAGGTCGTCGCCCTGCCCTCGGGGCTGACCACCACGATCAGCGGCATCGACGGCCCGTCCGGGCCGATCGACGAAGCCTTCGCCCCGATGTCAGTGGCGGTCACCCTCGCCGACGACCTGGACATCTCCCGTGGCGACATGTTGTGCCGGGCCCACAACCAGCCCAGGGTCGGCCAGGACATCGACGCCATGATCTGCTGGCTGAGCGAGAAGGCCACCGTGAGCGAGGGCAGCCGCGTCGCCCTCAAGCACACGACCCGGACGGTCCGGTCGGTCGTGAAGGCGCTCCACTACCGCCTCGACGTGAACACCCTCCACCGCGACGAGGGCGTCGCCGCGCTCGAGCTGAACGACATCGGCAGGGTGAGCCTGCGGACCACGGCCCCGCTCTTCTTCGACGAGTACCGCCGCAACCGCGACACGGGCAGCTTCGTGCTGATCGACGAGGCGACGGACGCGACCGTCGCGGCCGGGATGATCCTCGGCCCCACCCAGCCGTGACGACGGCCGGCCGTCACGACGCCGGCCCACGAGAGCACCGGAGGACGACATGACCGTTCATGAGCACGAGGAGGTCGCCGTCGCGCGGCCCACCCGGCGCAGCAGCGAGGTCACCGCCGGGATCGAGCGGGCGCCCGCACGCGCCCTCTTGCGCGCCGTCGGGTTCGGCGACGACGACTTCGACCGGCCCCAGATCGCCATCGCCACCGCGGGGAACGACGTGACCCCCTGCAACCTCGTGCTCGGCTCCCTCGCCACCCGGGCTGCGGCCGGTGTGAGGCAGCGGGGCGGCGTCCCGATGACCTTCGGCACCATCGCCGTCTCCGACGGCATCGCCATGGGCCACGAGGGCATGCGGGCGTCCTTGCCGTCACGCGACCTGATCGCCGACTCCGTCGAGTGCATGGCCCACGCCGAGCGCTTCGACGCCATGGTCACCATCGCCGGCTGCGACAAGAGCCTCCCCGCCATGCTGATGGCGGCCGCCCGGCTCGACCTCCCGACGGTGTTCCTCTACGGCGGATCGATGGTGCCCGGCCACCACCGAGGGCACGACGTGACGATCCAGGACGTGTTCGAAGGCGTCGGCGCGGTGAGCTCGGGCACGATGGACCCCGAGGAGCTCGCGGCCCTCGAGGCGGCCGCGTGCCCCGGTCCCGGCTCGTGCGCGGGGATGTACACCGCAAACACCGTCGCGGCCGAGGCCGAAGCCCTCGGCATGGCTCTCCCCGGCTCGGCCGGGCCCACGGCGGGAAGCGACGGTCGGGACCAGATCGCGTTCGCCAGCGGCATCTCGGCCGCCGCGGCGGTGGCGGCCGACCTCCGCCCGAGCCGCATCCTCACGCGCCAGGCCTTCGAGAACGCGATCACCGTCGTCATGGCGTTGGGCGGCTCGACCAACGCGGTCCTCCACCTCATGGCCATCGCCCACGAAGCCGGGGTCACCATCGACCTCGACGACTTCGACCGGATCAGCCGGCGCACGCCCCTCATCGGCGACCTCCGCCCCGGTGGGCGATTCGTGATGGCGGACCTCGAGCGCATCGGAGGCGTCCCCGTCGTGCTCCGCGAGCTGCTCGAGGGCGGCCTGCTCCACGGCGACTGCCTCACCGTCAACGGCCGCACCCTGGCCGAGAACGTCGCCTCGGCCCGGCGCCCCGACGATCTCGTGGTGCGCCGCCTCGACGACCCCCGACGCGCCGACGGAGGTCTGGCCGTGCTCCGCGGCTCGCTCGCCCCCGATGGCGCCATCGTCAAGCAGGCCGGTGTGAGCGCCCGTGCGTTCGTCGGACGGGCTGTCGTGTTCGAGGACGAGCCGTCGGCCATGGAACATGTGCGCTCGGGCCGGCTCTCGCCCGGTGAGGTGCTCGTGATCCGCAATGAAGGGCCCCGCGGAGGACCGGGCATGCCCGAGATGCTCGCCGTCACCGCGGCGGTCAACGGCAGCGGCCACGGACAGGACGTCGCCCTGATCACCGACGGCCGGTTCTCGGGGGCGACCACCGGGCTCTCGATCGGGCACGTGGCCCCGGAAGCCGCTGTCGGCGGCCCGATCGCCTTCGTGAGGGACGGCGACGAGGTCGAGATCGACCTGGTCGAACGGCGCCTGGAGCTGAAGGTCGACCCGGCCGAGCTGGAACGAAGGCAGCGGGCCTGGCAGCCGCCGCCCCCGCCGCGGGGCACCGGCTTCCTGGCCAAGTACGCCTCGCTCGTCGGCAGCGCGTCGAGCGGCGCCATCGTCGGCGTGCCCTGAACCGGGCCCACCGACGAGCGCTACTTGCCCTCGAAGGTGGCCTGCTCCTTGCGGGCCTTGGCGGCGAAGCCCTCGTAGACGTCGTCGGAGGTCCACAGCACGGATGAGGCCAACGCCTCCTGGCGGGCCACCTCGGCGAAGCCGCGGTACGCCACCGAGTTCACGGCCCGCTTGACGCCCTGCACGGCGAGGGGTGCGTTGGCCGCGATCTCGTGGGCGAGGGAGAGGGCCGTGCCCTCGAGCTCCTCGGGCGCGACCACCTGCTGGACGAGGCCCCACTGCTCGGCCTCGACCGGGCCGAAGCGACGGCCGGTCATGGCGAGCAGCTTGGTGCGGCCCGCGCCGAGCTCGCTGACCATCCGCAGGTCGGCCCCACCCACGACCTGGGTGCCGAGGGTGACCTGGGGCAGGGCGAAGACGGCGTCGGTGGCGGCGATGCGGATGTCGGCGAGCATGGCGATCTCGAGGCCGGCACCCAGGCAGTAGCCGTGGATGGCGGCGATGACCGGCTGCGGCAGTTGGTCGACCACCCCCCAGCGCTCGAACAGGTAGGTCGCACGCTCGTAGGCGAGCAGGGTCTTCTCCGCCCCCGACCGGCCCGGGTGGCGCTCCTCGACGTCGTCGGTCTCGGGCTTGAGGTCCTCCCCCGCGCAGAACGCACGGCCCTCCCCGCGGAGCACGACGGCGCGCACCGACCGGTCGAAGCGGATCTCGTCGGCCGCCGCGCACAGCTCGTTGGTCGGGCCCCAGGCCCAGGCGTTGAGCTTCTCGGGCCGGTCGAAGGTGATGACGGCGACGTGGCCGTCTCGCTCGACCTTCAGGAACGGCTTCGTCATCGGGGACCTCGGATCGTCGGACGCACCGGAGCGTGGGGTGCCCATTCTGATCGGATCGCCGGCCCTCCACCCGCCTCGCCCGCGCGATGCGAAACCTGCGTACCGTCGCGGGCATGACGACGCTCGATCTCCTGATCACCAACGCGACCATCGTCGACGGAACCGGCGCGCCGGCCACGACCGGGGCCATCGGCATCCGCGACGGCCGCATCGTCGCGATCGGCGAGGTCGACGAGCCCGCCCTCGAGACGATCGACGCCACCGGCCTGGTCGCCTGCCCGGGGTTCGTCGACCTGCACACCCACTACGACGCGCAGCTCATGTGGGACGGCGGGGCCTCACCCTCGGGCGGCCACGGCGTCACCACGGTCATCGGCGGCAACTGCAGCTTCGGGCTGGCGCCGATCGACGCCGCCAACGCGCCCTACCTCCGCGAGCTGCTGGCCAAGGTCGAGGGCATGCCGGTCGACGCCCTCGAACGGGGAGCCGACTGGGGGTGGCGCGACTTCGGGTCCTACCTCGACGCCCTCGATGGCCGCCTCGCCGTCAACGCCGGCTTCCTCGTCGGCCACTCGACGCTGCGCCGCATCGCCATCGGCGACGACGCCAACGGCCGGCCGTCCACCGCCGACGAGCTCGAGCGGGTGCGGGCCCTGCTCGACGCATCTCTGGCCCAGGGCGCGCTCGGCCTGTCGATCGACGTGTCCGAGTACCACAGCGACGCCGACGGCCGGCCGGTGCCGGCCAAGGGCGCCGACCGCGAGGAGCTGCTGTCGCTCGCCGCGGTGGTCGGCGAGCACGAGGGCACCACCCTGGAGGGCATCTTCTCCGGGGCGAGCGCCGGGTTCGACGAGGAGGAGGCCGACCTCATGGCCGCGCTCTCCGTCGCCGCCGACCGCATCCTCAACTGGAACGTCCTGGTGGTCGACGCCGCCAGCCCCGAGCGCATCGAGGCCCACCTCCTGCCGTCTCGGGTGGCCCGAGCGCGCGGTGGGCGGGTCGTGGCCCTCACCATGCCGGTCATCGTCCCGATGAACATGAGCTTCGGCAGCTACTGCGCGCTGAACCTCTTGCCCGGCTGGGGCGAGGTGCTGAACCTGCCCGTGGCCGAGCGGACGGTCGCCCTTCGCGATCCCGAGGTGCGGGCCCGCCTCCTCGCCGGGGCCAGCGGCGACGTCGGCATGTTCAACCGGCTCACCGACTTCGCCCGCTACCGCATCGGTGACACGTTCTCCGACACCAACGCCGGGCTCACCGGCCGGCTGGTCGAGGACATCGCCGCCGAGCGGGGCATCGAGCCGTTCGACTGCCTCGTCGACGTCGTGCTGGCCGACGAGCTCCGCACCGTGCTGTGGCCCTCGCCCACCGACGACGACGACGCCCACTGGGCCCTGCGCCGCGAGCTCTGGGAGGACGAGGACGTGCTCCTCGGCGGCAGCGACGCCGGTGCCCACCTCGACCGGATGTGCGGCGGGCCCTACCCCGCGCAGTTCCTGGCCGACTGCCTGCGGGGCCGGCGCCTCGTGCCCCTCGAGCGGGCCGTCGAGATGCTCACCGACGCGCCGGCCCGTCTGCTCGGCCTGGTCGACCGCGGCCGGCTCGAGCCGGGGGGCCACGCCGACATCGTGCTGTTCGACCCCGACACCATCGACGCCGGCGCGTCGCGCCTGGTCCACGATCTCCCGGGGGGCTCGGTGCGGCTCACGGCCGAGCCCGTGGGCATCCGCCGGGTGCTGGTCGGCGGCGTCACCACCATCGTCGACGGCCACCCGACCGGCGCCACCCCGGGCACCACGCTCCGCTCCGGGCGCGACACCGTCACCGTGCCCGTGGCCTGAGCCCGAACGACGGCAGACATCCCGTTCTGGTGGAGGTCCACCCCCGGATCCCGCGGGCGGATCTCCACCAGAACGAGGG
The DNA here is from genome assembly GCA_965279255.1 of Acidimicrobiales bacterium. GTDB lineage: Bacteria > Actinomycetota > Acidimicrobiia > Acidimicrobiales > Acidimicrobilacustridaceae > CAMFLJ01. The sequence continues at coordinate 127,609 of OZ257146.1, read as the reverse complement.
TGGCGTCGGGGAATCGAGCGCCCGGCGGGGGTTGTCACCGGTGCAGGTGCGAGCCTGAGCCCGTGTCGACCACCGCCACCGCGCTCCTCACCATCCACCTCTTCGCCACTGCGGGGATGGTCGGGCTCATCTGGTTCGTCCAGGTCGTCCACTACCCGCTCTTCGCCCGGGTCGGCCCCGACGGGTTCTCGACCTACGAGACCGAGCACCAGCGGCGGACCTCGTGGGTGGTCGGCCCGTTCATGGCCGTCGAGGGCGTCGCCGCGTTGGCGGTCGCGGCCACCCTGCGCGACGAGGTCGGGCTCCTGCTCCCGCTCCTGGGCCTCTTCCTCCTGCTCGTGATCCACGCCTCGACCGTGCTGCTGCAGGTGCCGGCCCACGGCCGCCTCTCCGCCGGCGCCGACCCCGACCTCGTGCGGCGCCTGGTGGCCACCAACTGGATCCGCACCGCCGGCTGGTCGGCTCGCGGAGCCGTCGCCGTCGCCATGCTCCTCGTGGCGGTGCCGACGTGAGCCGACGAAGGGTCGTCGTGCTGGGAGCGGGCATGGCCGGTCTCACCGCGGCGCGCATCCTCGCCCCCGACCACGACCTCGTGGTGCTCGACAAGGGGCGCGGGGTCGGAGGCCGGATGGCCACCCGCCGCATCGGTGAGGCCACCTTCGACCACGGCGCTCAGTTCGTCACGACCCACACCCACGAGTTCGCCGCCACGGTGGAGGGCTGGGTCGAGGCCGGCGTCGCCTCCCCCTGGTTCCGCGGCCGCATCGGCCCGGAGGGCCTGACCGGCGACGACGGCCACACCCGCTTCCGGGGCACGGTCTCGATGAACGCCGTGGCCAAGCACCTGGCCCGGGGGCTCGACGTGCGCACCGCCACCCGCGTCGCCTCGCTGGCTCACGACGACCGCTCGTGGCGCGTCGTCCTCGACGACGGTGGTCGCCTCGACGCCGACGCCGTCGTCGTGACCGCGCCGGTACCCCAGGCCCTCGACCTGCTCGCCGCCGGCGCGGTCGTCCTCTCCCCCGGCGACGCCGACGCGCTCTCCCGCATCCGCTACGACCCGTGCCTCGCCCTGATGGCCCCGCTCGACGGGCCCTCCGGGCTGGCCGGTCCGGGAGCTGTCAACCCTGCCGACGGGCCCATCGACTGGATGGCCGACAACCAGCTCAAGGGCGTGTCTCAGGCACCGGCGGTGACCATCCACGCCACCGCCGACTTCAGCCTGGCCCACTGGGAGTCCGACGACCGGGTCGTCGTCGACGAGCTGCTGGCGGTGGCCCGGCTCGCGTCCGCACCGCTTCCGGGCGCGGTGCAGATCCAGCGCTGGCGCTACGCCAAGCCGTCGGTGGCGCACGCCGAGCCGTGCCTGCTCGCGGCCCACCTCCCGACGCTGGTGTTCGCCGGCGACGCATTCGGCGGGGCCAAGGTCGAGGGCGCCGCGCTGTCCGGGGTCGCCGCCGCGGCGGCGGTGGTCGGCTCGGCCCGCTCCTGACCGATCAGACGGGCTCGACGTCGACGGGGATGCCGACCATGAAGGCCATGCTGCTGTAGCGCTCGTAGCTGCCGGGACCGGACGGGAGCAGGCGGTTCACGTTGACGCCGACCTCGGCCTCCGGGTCGTCGTCGGCCGACCGGTCGCCGTAGCCGTGGCTCAACGCCACCACGCCACGGCGGAGGGCGTCGTCGATGCCGACCACGGTCTCGACGCGACCCCACTCCGACCGCACCGCAACCGGGTCACCCGGGGCCAGACCCCGGTGCGCGGCGTCGTCGGGGTGGAAGAAGATCGGGTTCCGGGCGTTCTCGCCCTCGCGGAGCCTGGGCATGAGGCGCCGACCCCACGTGTTGTGCTGGCGCCGGTTGCGCCACTGGATCAGCTTCAGTTGGTCGGCCGGCTCAGCGCGCAGCTCATCGAAGATCGCACGGGCCCGATCGAGCAGGGGGACGAACGACGGCGGGCAGCAGTCGATGCGGCCGTCGTTGTAGGCGACCACGTCCTCGATGCGCAGCGACTCGTACCGCGGGAGGACCAGCGTGTTCGAGGGCAGTGACCGCAGCTCGTCGACCGACGTGCCGGCCATGTCGGCCATGACCCCATGGATCATCGCCGGGAACTCGATGCCGTCGTCGAGCATGGACGGCAGGCCCAGCTCCTGCTCGATGCGCGCCAGGATCCACCACTCTTCCTTCCGCTCCCCCGCCGCCGGCACCACCGCGTCGGAATACTGGGCCCAGGGGACGGTGGCCAGGCCGCCGCCGCGGTAGTCGGCGCGCTCGAGCCAGTCGCTCACCGGGAGCACGTAGTCCGACAGCTCGGCGGTGGCGCTGCGGTAGAGGTCCATGGTGACGACGAGCTCGAGGTGGGGGAACGCCTCGCGCAGGCGCTCCTCGCCCGGGATGGCCATGATCGGGTTGCCGCCGATCACCAGCAGCGCCCGCAGCGGCTCGGTCGGGGCGGTGACGTAGTCGGCGAGCAGGTTGCCGGGCACGTGGCCCCACAGGTGGCGGACAGGGCCCACGGGTGAGTCGAAGAAGCGTTCGGGGAGCTCGTCGAAGTGCTCGGCGGGGGGCTGGCCCTTCAGCAGGCCGCCGCCCGGGCGCCCGAGGTTGCCCGACACCAGGTTGAGCATGGTGAGCAGCCAGTAGACGGGCGTGCCCTGCCGACCCATGTTGCCGCCGGTGCCCATGTGGGCGATCGCCGTGGGCGCCTCGGCGAAGGCCCGGGCCTCACCGCGGATCGCATCGGGGTCGAGCCCGGTGACCGCGGCGACCGAGTCGGCGTCGAACGGGGCGATGAACTCCCGCAGGCCCTCGACGTTGCGGGCGTGGGCGGCCAGCACGGCGTCGTCCCACCCGCCGAGGCGGTCGAGCTCGGTGAGGATGGCGGCGAGCAGGTAGAGGTCGGTGTCGGGCCGGATCTGCAGGTGCACGCCCAGGCCCAGCTCGACGGCGCGGATGCGACGGGGGTTGACGAAGGTGACCGAGCCGCCCCGCTCGCCGATGGCCCGGACGGCGTCGAGGGCGTTGGGCACCGATGCCGCCGTGAGGTGGCCGCCGCTGGGGTCGCTGCCGAGCAGGAGCAGGTGGTCGGTGTGCTGGAGGTCGGGGACCGGGAAGATGCTCTCGGCTCCGACCATGGCGTCCATGGCCGCGAACTTGTTGGAGAGGTCCTGGGTGAGGCCGCCGAAGAGCCGCGTCGACTGCATCTTCGCCCAGAAGGCGTAGACGGTCGGGATGCCCGACGACGTGTAGGCGAGCGGGTTCCCCCAGTACGCCCCCACCGCCTCGGGCCCGTGCTGCTCGCGGATGGCGCGGAGCCGCTCGCCGATCTCGCCCAGGGCGTCGTCCCACGAGACCCGCTCGAACGTCGCCGACGACTCCGACTTCGGGTTCGTCCGCCGCAGGGGATGGTCGAGCCGGTCCGGATCGTGGTGCACGGCCGCGAAGCCGGTGCCCTTGTGGCAGGCGAAGCCGGCACCGGCCGGATGGTCGCGGTCGGGGTGGATCGCCACGACGGTCTCGTCGGCATCGACCTCGGCGACGAGCGGGCACAGCGGCTCGCAGATCCGGCAGAAGGTCGACACGAGCCTGGTGTCCGACATGGTCACTCCCCCTGGCGCGCTGCGGATGCGTCGCCCGTACAACGTCTACATCGTTTCCATCGGTGGAGCGAGGGTCCCGCCACCGACCACCGGATCCCTCGACGAGCCCCCGGCCTCAGTCGCGGCGGAGCAGCATCGCCCCGGCCGGCGACAGGCCCCCGCTGGTCACCACCGCCGTGCGGGCGCCGGCGACCTGACGGGCACCGCCGTCACCGCGGAGCTGCACGACGGCCTCGTGCACGAGGCCCATGCCGTGGAGGCGACCGGCCGAGAGCTGGCCGCCCGAGGTGTTGAGCGGCAGCACGCCGTCGAGGGCGATGTTGTGCCCCCCGTCGAGGAAGTCCTTCGCCTCGCCGATCCCGCAGAACCCGAGGGCCTCGATCCACGACAGGCAGTTGAAGGTGAAGCCGTCGTAGAGCTGGGCCACGTCGACGTCGGCCGGCCGCATGGTGGTTCGCGACCACAGGTGGGCCGCCGGGCCGAGGGTCTGGGGCTCGTGGGTGGTGGTGCTGGCCACGAAGGACGCCCGCTCGGTGATCTGGGTGCCCACGGCCTCGACGCGCACCGGGGTCGAGGCGAGGTCGCCGGCGGTGTCGGTGGCGGAGACGATGACCGCCACCGCCCCGTCACAGGGGATGTCGCAGTCGAGCAGGCCGAACGGCGTGGTGATGGGCCGAGCCGCCAGGTGGTCGTCGATCGTCATCGGGTCGGTGTAGATGGCGTCGGGGTTCAGGGCCGCGTTCCGGCGGGCGTTGACGGCGATCCAGCCGAGGGTCTCGCGGGTGGTGCCGTAGCGGTGGAAGTGGTTCGAGGCGGGCAGCGCCAGGAGCAGGGCGGCCGAGCCGACGCCGTAGGGGGTCAGCCAGGCCCAGTCGCCGCTGGCCCGGCCACCGGCGGGGATGCCGTTGGCCTGGGCGGTGGTGACCATGCGGCCGCTGCGCAGGAGCTCGGTGAACGTCGACTGCCACACGGTGCGGAAGCACACGACGTGGCGGGCCAGCCCGGCCGAGACGGCGAGCATCGCCGCGATGACCGACCCGGAGGGCCCGAAGGTGTCCTGGCCGCCGTTGTACCAGGTGGGCTGGAGGCCGAGGGCGTCGGCGACCTCGGGGATGCCCCCCTCGCCCATGCCCGGCACGGTGGCGCTGCCCGGGTAGGTCGAGAGCCCGTCGATGTCGCTGCGCTCGAGGCCGGCGTCCTCGATCGCCCGGGTGATGGCTTCGACCGTCAGGGCCATGGGGGCGCGCATGAGACGGCGCCCGACCTGGGACATGCCGATGCCGGAGATGACCACGTCGTCCTCGAACCGGCGGGCCGTGGCCATCGGCCGCACGTGGCGCCAGTGCTCCCCCGCCGGGATGTCCTCCGGCGGGAGCTCGGTGGCCACGGGCTCGTCGATCGGAGCGAAGACCGGCAGCCAGACGTCGTCGACGTGCTCGAAGCGCACCCCGACGCGAAGGCCGACCACCGCATCCTCGGGCTCGACGTCGACGATGTTGGAGATGATCCGGGCGCGTGGGTCCTCGTCGAGGGCCACGTCGGCCACGACGTAGGGCGGCGGGAAGGCGGGGTCCCACGGGTGGGCGTCGACGGTGACCCCGACGACGGTGCCCCGCCCGCTCACGACGGTGGTGCCGGTGTCGAGCGAGCCGCACCACCGGCACGACGGCGCCGGCGGGTGGATCAGCGCGCCGCAGTCGTCGCAGCTGCAGATCCGCAGATCGCCCTGGGCGCCGCCGGTCCAGTACTGCTCGGTGAGCAGGGTGACCTCAGGGAGGGCGCGCTCGGACATCGGGTCAGTCTGGCCCGAACGACGGCCGGGCCGTCTCGGTCAGTGCTCGCCCTTGATCACGAAGTAGGAGCCGCGGATCGTGCCGGCGAGCTTGGACTTCTGTCGGGCGAACTTGAACTTGCCCTCGAGCTCGGCGGGCACCTCCATGCCGTCGGAGAGCTTGAACCCCACCGCCCGCTTGCCGGAGCTGTCGATGGCGTACATCACGTTGACCGAGAGGCCGCTCTCGTAGAAGACGTAGGCCATGCGGGTGCCCTCGACCTCGAAGGCCGTGGCCTCGAGCGGCGGGGAGGCGATGGTGATGTCGCGCTCCTCGAGGATCTCGTGCACCCACGCGATGGTGGCCTCGGCCTCGCTCGCGGGCTCGACCACGAAGGTGTGGTCGTACTTGTTCTTGAAGTAGCGCGCCTCGTTGGCCCGCAGCCCGGCCAGCGCATCGGCGACGGGCGAGGACTCCAGCCCAACCGTCGAGACATCCTTGAAATCGACCTCGTAGGACATGGCGTGGGACCCCCCGGCTCGACGTCGCTGAAGCGCCGAACGTAGCGGAACCAGGGTCCGGTCGGACGGGGGTTTCCGGCCGGGGGATTCCGGCCGGGACGAGCGAGCCGGCACCGGGCACGACGAGGATCATGGGCCGAGGGGGTCGCACTGTCCGAGGCGGTGCGTAGGGTTGACGGGCGATCCGCCCGGCCCTGCCGGCCAGCCAACGGCTCGCGTGCCCGTGTCCCGGGCCCTCCCGACCCGAAAGAACGCCCTGTTGCCCTCACCACCGGCCGTCGACGTGCTCGACGATCGCCTCCTCGACGCCGTCTACGACCCGGGGACAGTGGCGAGAGGCCGCGCCTACGCGGACGAGGGCCGGGCCAGCGTGCTGAGCTCGGAGCCGGGGCTGATCAAGGCCGTCTGCCGCGGCTCGGGCCCGGCCACCTACGTGGTGCGGGTGCGGTGGAGCGGGCGCGACGACGGCGGCGTCGACCTCGACGACACGTGCACGTGCCCGGTCGGCCGCCACTGCAAGCACGGCCTCGCCGTCGTCTTGACCGCACGGCGGGAGCTCGCCGCGTCACCGGCGGCGACCGCCGTCTCCCCCGCCGTGGCCGACTGGCGTCGGGCCTTCGCCGACCTGGCCACGACCGACGACACCGCCGACCACGAGGGCGGGGCCGGGCTCGCCCTCCAGTTCACCGTCGAGCACCCCACCCCGAGCCGTCACATGACCAGCAGCGCCCCCCGGGTGACGGTGCGGCCGATGCGCCCCGGGAAGGGCGGCCAGTGGATCAAGACCGGGGCCTCGTGGCGCGACATCAGCTCCCCGCACGGGCACACCCTCACCGACATCGACCCCCTGCAGCGGGCGGCGGTGAAGTCGGTCATGGCCACCGGCCCGGCCGACCTCGCCCACTCCCACATCCAGACCGCGCCCCTCGCCCTGTTCGGCCCCGATCTCTGGTTCCAGCTGCAACGGGCGGTCGACGTCGGTGTCGAGCTCATCGGCGAGCTCCCCGGTGACGTCGTCGTGGTGTCGCCCGCCGAGGCCGCACCCCGGATCGACCTCTCGGCCGACGAAGTTGGCGACGTCACCATCGCCGCCTCGTTCACCCTCGACGGCGAGCCGATCGTGCTCGACGAGGGCCGCAGCGGCTACCTCGGCAGCCCGCCCCACGGCCTCTGGACGAGGGACGGCGGCCGCCTCGAGCTCATCGCCCTCGCCGCCCCCCTGCACCCGACCGTCGCCCGGCTCGCGGCGGACGACGCCCTCACGGTGCCCGCCCGCGACGTCGAGGAGCTCCTCGACGTCTTCCAACCGGCCCTGGCCCGCCACGCGAAGGTCGCCTCGTCCGACCGCAGCGTCGTGATCACCACCAGCCACTTCGAGGGCATCGTCCTCACCGTCGACCGCACCGCGCTCGACGCCGCGTCGCTGCACTGGTCGGTGCGCTACCGCCGGGGCGATCGGGCGGTCGACCACCCCCTGCACGGCTCCGGCGGCCGCAACCGCGACCGAGCCGCGGAGCGCCTGGCGATCGACGACCTGGAGCTACCGACCCACCTCCTCCCGACGCTCGTCGACTGGGACGGCTCGCCCCGCGACCTCACCGTCGCTGGCCCGGCGATCCTCACCCTCGTCACCGAGGTCCTGCCGTGGCTGGAGGCCAAGGGCCAGGTCACCATCGAGCGCGCCGGCGACCACCCGGCCCTGCGGGAGGCGAGCGGCGACCCGCTCATCTCGCTCATGGTCACCGACGGCGACGACGACGAGCGCCGTGGTGGCAACGACTGGTTCGACCTCGACGTCGAGGTGAGCGTCGACGGCCAGGTCATCGACTTCGCCAGCCTGTTCGCCGCACTCGCCCGTGACGACGAGGCCCTGATCCTGCCGTCGGGCACCTGGCTGCGCCTCGACCGGCCCGAGTTCACGCGGCTCCGGGAGCTCATCGACGAGGCCCGGAGCCTGGCCGACCCCAGCGGCACCGGCGTCGCCCGCCTCAACCGGTTCCAGACCAGCTGGTGGGACGAGCTCACGGGTCTCGGCGTCGTCACCCGGCAGTCACAGCGCTGGGCCGACAGCGTCGGGCGCATGGCGGCGCTCGCCGCCCCCGAGCCGGTGCCCGTGCCCGCCGGCCTCGACGCCACGCTGCGCCACTACCAGCAGGAGGGGCTCGACTGGTTGGCGTTCCTGCACCACAACCGCCTCGGCGGGATCCTCGCCGACGACATGGGGCTCGGGAAGACCGTCCAGACCCTCGCCCTGTGCCTGCACGTCCTGCAGGAGAAGCCCGACGCCCGGTTCCTCGTCGTCGCCCCGACCAGCGTCGTCGAGAACTGGGCCCACGAGGCCTCCCGCTTCGCCCCCGGGGTCGAGGTCCGCACCATCCGCGAGACCCAGGCCCGCCGGGGCCACTCCCTCGACGACGAGATCGACGGGGCCACCATCGTCGTCACCTCCTACGCCCTGTTCCGCCTCGAGTTCGAGAGCTACACCCGCCACGAGTGGGAGCTCCTGCTGCTCGACGAGGCCCAGTTCGTCAAGAACCACCAGGGCAAGACCTACCAGTGCGCCCGCCGGCTCGACGCCGCCACCAAGATCGCCATCACGGGCACCCCGCTCGAGAACACGCTGATGGACCTCTGGGCGTTGCTGTCGATCACCGCCCCCGGGCTCTACCCCGACCCGAAGACGTTCAGCGAGACCTTCCGCAAGCCCATCGAGAGCGGCGAGGCCCCGGAGCTGCTCGCCACCCTGCGCCGTCGCATCGCCCCGCTCATGCGCCGGCGCACGAAGGACGCGGTGCTCACCGAGCTGCCGCCCAAGACCGAGCAGACCGTCGAGATCGAGCTCAGCCCCCGCCACGCCCGCATCTACGCCACGCAGCTCCAACGGCAGCGCCAGAAGGTGCTCGGCCTGGTGGGCGACGTCCAGCGGAACCGGTTCGAGATCCTCAAGTCGCTCACCATCCTGCGCCAGCTCGCCCTCGACCCCGGGCTCGTCGACGAGGCCGACGACGACGTCGGGTCGGCCAAGCTCGACCGGCTCGTCGACGACCTCACCCAGGTGGTCGCCGAAGGGCACCGGGCCCTGGTCTTCAGCCAGTTCACCCGCTACCTGGCCCGGGTGCGCACCCGCCTCGACGCCGCGGGCATGGCCTACAGCTACCTCGACGGCAGCACCCGCAACCGCCACGAGGCCATCGCCCGCTTCAAGGAGGGCGACGCCCCCGTCTTCGTGATCAGCCTCAAGGCCGGGGGCTTCGGGCTCAACCTCACCGAGGCCGACTACTGCTTCGTGCTCGACCCGTGGTGGAACCCGGCCACCGAGCTCCAGGCCGTCGACCGCACCCACCGCATCGGCCAGCTGAACCCGGTGATGGTCTACCGGTACGTGTCGACCGACACGATCGAGGAGAAGGTCATGGAGCTCAAGGCCCGCAAGTCCGACCTCTTCAACAGCGTGCTCGACGGTGAGGGCGCCCTGGCGGGCGCCCTCACCGAGGACGACATCCGCGGCCTGCTCGACCTCACCTGACGCCCGACCACGAGGTCGGCGAGGGCAAGCGGGCCGGCCGCGCTCAGTAGCGCAACACCCCCGCGATGCGCCCGGCGTCCTGGATCGTGCCGTCGTCGACGAGCACCGCCCGCCCACCGCTGCGAAGCACCGCCTCGATGGTGTCGTCGACGATGTCGTCGACCACGTCAGGGGCCTCGATCTCCTCGGTCGGCTGCAGCTCGCCGTGGTCGCCGAACCGCACCGCCAGCGAGAAGCCGTGCTCGACGACGACGAGCTCGACCCGGCCGTCGAGGGCCAGGGGCCAGATCTCGTCGATCCCGCCGGCATAGCGATGGCTCGAGCGGGCCTGGTCGAGCCGGGCCATGGCGTCGGCGCGGTCGCTGCGGAGCCAGTCGACCATCACCGGCCAGGCGGCGCTGTGGAGCTCGGACCAGCCGGTGCGGTCGTGGTTGCCGCGGACGATGCCGATGGCGACCGAGGGGCACTCGTCGATGAAGGCCCGCACCGACGTCGACACGCCGGCGACCACCGTCGGCAGCGGGTCGTCGGCCTGCACGGCGGAGACGGTGGCGGCCACCCGGCGCGTCCACGCCGGCGGGCTCTCGTCGCCTCGCTCGATGGGCCAGGTGTCGTCGTGGTGCTCGACGAGCCGGTTCCGGTCGCCCCGGAACAGACGGGCCCGGCGGCCACTCACGGTCAGCACCCTGAACAGCGCGCTCCGGTTGAGGTCGGCCACGAGGTCCCTCGTGGCGAACGTGTCGTCGACCACGACCCGGGGGGCGACCGGCCGCCCCAGCCTCACCGCGGTCGCGTGCTCGGGCGACGCGCACAGGGCCAGCGCGTCGGCGCTCGTCTCGGGGATGCAGCCGCGGACCAGGTCGTGGAGCCCAGCCACCACCTGCCGTCGGGTGGCGTCGGCGACGTCGTCGGTGAGGCGTCGGTCGGCGTCGTCGATGAAGCCGGAGATCGTCGACAGCTCCGCGTCGGAGAGGCGCGAGCCGGGAGTGGTGTTCACGAGGATCGTGACGCTCGGGTAGACGACCCTGCGCTGGAGGTCGTCGAGCAGCATCTTGTCCATGGGTTCTCCTTCGATCGGTTGGTGATCGAAGGTCTCTCCCGCTCCGTGTGGAGCCAGCGCCGCCGGGGCCTCTCGACCCGTGATGACGACGACGCTGCGCAGGGATACTCCCCTTCACGGATCACTCTACAGACGATCCGTGTTGCGTGAACCTCACTTCACATGATTTCTCTCGTCACTCGCTCCTCGGCGCAGCTGGCGCCCCGGCCGCAGCGGCCTTCCGGGCCGACATCCTCGACTGGACGAACCCCACCACGGTGGCGATGACCGCCCCGACCACGAAGCCGACCATGGCCGAGGCCGCGGTGTTGACCAGCCACGCGAGCACCCCGCCGATGCCGGGGACGCCGTCGACGAGCCCCTCGAGGTCGTGCACGAGGTGGTACGGGGAGGTCCAGCCCAACTCGTCGAACCCGACCAGGATGATGTGGCCGCCGACCCACAGCATGGCGGCGGTGCCGATGACCGACAGCCACGCCAGCAGCTTCGGCATCCCCGTGACGAGCAGCAGGCCCACGCGCTTCGCCTTCGGCGACGGTCGCTCGGCCAGCTTCAGCCCGACATCGTCCATCTTCACGATGAGGGCCACGAGGCCGTAGACCGCCACCGTGATGACGAGCGCCACGACCACGAGGATCACGCCCCTCGCCACGATCGGCTCGTCGAGCACCTCCTTCAGGGAGATCACCATGATCTCCGCCGAGAGGATGAAGTCGGTGCGGATGGCCCCGGAGATGGTGGCGGATTCAGCTTCGGGGCCCTGGAGCGTCACCGGGACCTCGTGCCCGTGGTCGTCGTGGCGCAGCGCATGGATGACCTTGTGGGCTCCCTCGTAGGCGAGGAAGCAGCCACCGAACATCAGGATGACCTCGACCACCTTCGGCGCGACGGCGCTGAGCAGCAGCGCGATCGGCAGGATGATCAGCACCTTGTTGCGCAACGAGCCGAGAGCGATGCGCTTGATGATCGGCAGCTCGCGATCGGCGGCGAGGCCGCGCACGTAGGCCGGGGTCACCGCGGCGTCGTCGACCACCACGCCGGCAGCCTTCACGGTCGCCTTGCCGGCTCCCAGGGCGACGTCGTCGACCGAGGCGGCGGCCAGCTTGGCCAACGCCGCTATGTCATCGAGCAGTCCGACCAGTCCGCCTGCCATCAAACATCCTTCGTGGCTCCGTGGGTCGACGGGAAGGTAGCAACGCCGTGCGGGCACACGGGGGGTCGGCCGCTCTTGTTGCCGAGTCCGGCAATCGGTGGTTTAGTCGGCCAATGAGCTCCGCCGAGATCGACGGGGTGCTCACGGGGGTGGGTCCCCGCCTCCGACGGCGTCGGAAGACCCGGGACTCGTGAGCCACGACCCGATGAGCGTCGGCGGTCCTCCGGCGCTCATCGCCACCAAGCTCCACGTGCCGGCCCCGCGCCGGGAGCTGGTCGAACGACCCCGACTGGTCGACAAGCTCGACCTCCGCGACCTGCCGCCGGTGACGATCGTGAGCGCGCCGGCCGGCTTCGGCAAGACGACGCTGCTCGCCGACTGGTTCGCCCGCACCCGCTCGGCCGGCCAGACCGTCACCTGGCTGTCGCTCGACGCCCGCGACAACGACCCGACCGTGTTCCTCTCCTATCTGCTCGCCGCGGTCGCCGCCGTCGACGACGGGATCGGATCGAACGCGCTCGACCTCCTGCGCTCGGCGGAACCGCCCCAGACGGTCCTCGCATCGCTGCTCAACGACCTCGCGGCCAGCCCCGAGGACCTGGCGATCGTCCTCGACGACCACCACGTGATCCACTCCCGTGAGGTCCACGAGGCCCTCGGCTTCGTGGTCGAGCACCTCCCCCACCAGGCTCACCTGGTCATCGCCGGTCGGTCGGACCCGCCGCTGCCGCTCGGACGGCTGCGGGCACGCGGCGACCTCCTCGAGGTGCGGGCCGCGGACCTCCGCTTCACCGACGGCGAGGCGGCCGCCTACCTCAACGGCTCGATGGGCCTGCACCTCGACGACGGCGACGTGACCACCCTCGAGGCCCGCACCGAGGGCTGGATCGCGGCCCTTCAACTCGCGGCGCTGTCGATGCAGGGGCGCGTGGATCCCTCCGAGTTCATCGCCAGCTTCGCCGGCGATGACCGCTTCGTCGTCGACTTCCTCGCCGAGGAGGTGCTCGAGCACCAGCCCGAGGAGATCCGTTCGTTCCTGCTCGACACGTCGGTCCTCGACCGGTTCACCGCCGAGGCCTGCGACGCGGTGACGGGTCGCTCCGACGGTGCCGCCATGATCGAACGGCTCGACCGGGCGAACCTCTTCCTCGTGCCGCTCGACGCACGGCGCCGCTGGTACCGGTACCACCACCTCTTCGCCGACGTGCTCAGGGCCCGGCTCCTCGCCGAGGACCCCGCGTCGATGCTCGAGCTCCACCGCCGGGCGAGCAGATGGTGCGAGCAGGAGGGCGACGTCGAGTCCGCGGTGATGCACGCCCTCGCCGGCGAGGACCACGAGCGCGCCGCCGACCTCATCGAGTCGGCGGCACCAGGCCTGCGGCAGAGCCGCCGTGACGAGACCCTGCGAACCTGGCTGGAGGCGCTGCCCGACGAGCTCTACGTCGACCGGCCCGTGCTGGCGATGGCCCTCGTGGGCTCTCGGGTGATCAGCCACGACCCGACCGGGGTCGACGAGCTGCTCCGGCTGGTGGAGTCGTCGCTCGAACGACCCGACCAGGTGGTGGTGATCGACCACGACACGTTCGCGCGGCTCCCCGCCGAGGTGCTGGTCCACCGCGTCGGCCTCCACATGCTCGCGGGAGACCTCGACGCCGTCGTCCCGCTGGCCACGCGGGTCCTCGAGCTCGTCGGTCCCGACGACGAACGGCTCCGCGGCGTGGCCAACGCCCTGCTCGGGATCGGGCACTGGGCCGCGGGCGATCTCGTCACCGCCGAGACGAGCTACCGGGCCGCGGTCGCCGCGTTCACCACCTCGGACCACCTGCCCGACATGCTCGGGTGCTCGCTCGCGATGGGCGACATCCAGATCGCGCTCGGCCGGCTGGGCGACGCCCGCCGCACGTTCGAGGCCGGTCTCCGGTGCACGGCCGAGAACCCGGGCCTCCGGGGTGCGGCCGACATGCACGTCGGGCTCAGCGAGGTCCTCATCGAGCGCAACGAGCTCGGTGCCGCTGACGAGCAGCTCGCCGCCAGCCTGGCCCTCGGCGAGTCCGCCACGCTGCCTCAGCACCCGTACCGGTGGCGGGTGACCATGGCCCGCCTGTGCCGAGCCCGAGGCGAACTCGATCAGGCACTCGCCCTCCTCGACGACGCCGCCCCTCTGTACGAGACCGACTTCTCGCCCCCGGTCAGGCCGGTCGCCGCGCTCAGGGCACGGGTCCTCATCGCGAGAGGCGACGTGGCCGCCGCGATCAGGTGGGCCGAGGAGCGCGGTCTGGACGTGGACGACGCGCTGACCTACATCGGCGAGTTCGAGCACATCACGCTGGCGCGGACGCTCATCGCCCGGCACGAGCTCGACCGGAGCTCGAACACCCTCGGCGACGCCCTGGGCCTGCTCGATCGCCTCGGCGCCGCCGCCGAGGCCGGGCAGCGCACCGGCAGCCTCATCGAGATCAGGATCCTCCAGGCCGCGGCGCTGTCGGCGGACGACCGCTCAGTGGAGGCCGCCGACGCCCTCGGGCAGGCGCTCACCCTCGCCGCGCCGGAGGGCCACGTGCGCCTTTTCCTCCACGCCGGCCCAGGGGTCACTTCACTCCTGCGATCGATGGAGGATCAGTGGGCTGCGATCCCGGGGCTCCGGACGGCGATCCAGGCCACCACCTCGACGCCCTCGGTCACGCGGGCCCCCGACCCGCACGCCGTTGCCCTCGTCGACGAGCTGAGCCCGCGTGAGCTCGACGTGCTGCGCCTCCTGCGCAGCGACCTGAGCGGACCCGACATCGCGGCCGAGCTGTACGTGTCGCTGAACACGTTGCGCACCCACACGCGGAGCATCTACGTGAAGCTCGGCGTGAACAACCGCCGCGAGGCCGTGCGGCGGGCCGCCGAGCTGGGGCTCTAGCCACCAGATCCGGGCCGATCACCACCCCGGTCACCACATGTGGTGATGACCGGTCACCAGGTCCCTTCGTACGTTCGCTCCGTGCAGTATGAGATCAGGATCGAAGGGCGACTCGGAGCCCGGTGGGCAGCTTGGTTCGACGAACTGAGCATCACCGCCGACGACGACGGCACCACGGTGCTCCGAGGCTCCGTCCCCGACCAGGCCGCACTGCACGGCCTCCTCCAGAAGGTGCGCGACCTCGGCATCCCGCTGATCTCGCTCGTGCCCGTCGAGGAGAGCACCGACTCCGCAGCACGACCCCACGAAGGGACCTGACATGGCCACCACACCCCGACCCCCGAGAGCTCCGATGGACCGCACACGGAAGGCTGCCCTGTACGCCGGACTGTTCTACATCGGCACCTTCATCTTCTCGATCCCCGCACTGGGCCTCTACGACGGCGTGGTCAACGACCCGAACTTCGTGCTCGGCGCCGGCCACAGCGGGGGCGTCCTGTGGGGCGGCCTCATCGAGGTCCTCACCGGCCTCACCGGCATCGGCACCGCCGTGGCGGTCTACCCCGTCATGAAGCGCTACGGCCCCAGCCGGGCCCAGGGCTTCGTGGCCAGCCGCACCCTCGAGGCGGCCGTCATCGTCGTCGGCGTGCTGAGCGTGCTCAGCGTCTACACGCTGCGCCAGGACCTCACCGCCGGCGCCGACACGGCGAGCGTCACCACGACCGCCCATGCGCTGGTGGCCCTGAAGGACTGGTCGTTCCTGCTCGGCCCGGGTGTCATGCCGGCGATCAACGCCCTCTGCTTCGCCACGATCCTCTACCAGTTCCGCCTGGTCCCCCGGATCATCCCCACCATCGGTCTGATCGGTGCGCCGCTGCTGTTGATCTCCTCGATCGTGACCCTGTTCGGCGGCTGGGAGCAGGTGTCCTCCAAGGCCATGCTCTTCGCCCTGCCGATCGCCGCCTGGGAGCTGTCCATCGGCGTCTACATGATCGTGAAGGGCTTCCGCACGGTCCCCGCCCCGGTCGTCGAGACCGACCTCGACGTCCCCGGCCCCGTCGCCCTCGTCGACGCCTGAACCGAAGGGACGGACGTCGAGCCGACCCACGCATGACAAGGGCAGGAGAGGGCCCGCCACGAGCGGGCTCTCTCCGCGTGAGCGCTGAAGCGTCAGCTCGAAGACCCGAAGCCGGCGACGAAGACCGCCAGGGCCTCGCGCTCGCGGTCGAAGGCGGCGGCGAGCTCGGCCCGCTCGGGAGCGTTCAGCAGGCGCTTCACCTGGGCGAGCGCCGCCGGCGAGTGCACTGCGAGGCGCCGGGCATGGTCGTAGGTGACGGCCATGAGGTCATCGGGCTCGCAGAGCTGCCAGGCCAGCCCCATCGCGTGGGCCTGCTCGGCGGTGATCCACTCCGACGACAGCAGCGTCCATGCCGCCTGCTGGCGGCCGAGGAGCTGCGGGAACAGGTAGCTCGAACCGGCCTCGGTCGGCGCGCCGAGCTCGGTGAACGGGCACCGCAGGCGGGCGTCGGTCGACATGAACACGACATCGGCGAAGGCCAGCATCGTCATGCCGAAGCCGACCGCGTAGCCGTTGACCGCCATGAGCAGAGGCTTGGGGAAGTCGGCCAGCGTGTCGAGGAGCCGGTCGAAGCCCTTGCCGTCGCTGGTCGGCTCACTGTCGGTCGGCTCGGTTCGAGGCTCGGCCAGCGCCGTCAGGTCGGCGCCGGTGCTGAAGGCCCGCCCGCTGCCGGTCAGCACGACGACGCTGACCTCCGGGTCGGTGGCCGTGGCGGCGAGGACCTCGCCGAGGTCGATCGTCAGGCCCCCGTCGAAGGCGTTGAGCCGCTCGGGCCGGTGCATCGAGATCGTCCGCACCCGGTCGTCGTCGGCGATCCGCACGTTCTCGAAGTCGTCCATCGCCACAACGTATTCCCGCACCCACCTCAGCGGAGGCGGCCGCCCGGCGGCGGGGTGGACGCCACATCATCGGCCCCGGCTCGGCGGCGAGCCCCCGCGAGGTCGTCCCGGACGGGGTCTGCGTCGGTGTCGGTCGACCAGACGGCCCCGCCGTGCGATGCTCCTGGCAGCCGCCATCTGGCGGCTGCCAGGGGGCGCAGACCATGGAGTCGGCCGCATCGCACGGGTTCCCACGCATCTGCGGCGAGCTCGTGTTGCCACTCGTCCTCGTCGACCTCTCGACCTTGGACGTGCTCGCCGCCAGTGCCGTGGTCCTGAGGAAGCTCGGCATGACCGCCGACGAGGTGATCGGCCGTCCCGTGATGGACCTGCTGCTTCCGGACGACAGACCCAAGGCGTTGGCAGCGCTACAGGCCCTCGATGCAGGAGTCGTCGACTTCTACCGGGTGAATCGCTCGATTCAGGCCACGCCCGGCTCCGAAGGTCTCGGGACGCAGTGGGTCCGCGCCGTCAGCCTCGACGGCACCCGGCAGGCACTCATCGAGTTCGACGATGGATCGGCTCCACAGCCGAGCCCGCTGAACCGGTTCCTCGGTCAGGAACCGGTGCAGATGGCGGTGGGGCTCGTAGGGCCGGACTGGGTGATCCGATCGATGAGCTCCGACATCTCCGAGATCGTGGGGATCACCCCGGTGGAGATGGTGGGCCGTCACCTGATCGGCACGGTGAGAGAGCCCGACGTGCAGTACCTCCTGGAAGCGGCGCAGAAGTCCGGGAGCGACGATTCGGTCGCGTTGCGCATCGAGGTGCGCAACGGCCTCGGGGACTGGCAGCTCGTGTGCTGCGTGCTCTCGTCGATGGCCGGGGCGGCCGGCCGGTTGTTCATCCTGATGCCCGAACCCGAGCCGGACGAGCCGCCGGCATCCGCTTCCTCGGACGAGGTCGACGCACATCTCCGTGTGATCGCCTCGGAGTTCGATGCCAGCGGACTGCTCGAGCGCATGGGGGGCGCCCCGGAGTTGGTGGCACTGCCGGAGATGGCTGGGCTGACGGCCCGTCAGTGGGAGGTGTTCGGCCGGCTGTTGCTCGGCGAGCGGGTCCCGACCATCGCTGCGGACCTCTTCATCAGCCAGAGCACGGTGCGCAATCACCTCTCCGCCATCTACGAGCGGTTCGGGGTGCACCCCCAAGCGGACCTCATCAAGTTGGTCCGCAGACGCTCGGTCGGGGTCTAGGCGACGACGCACGGCAAAGGGACGAAACGTCCATTCCGATGTGCGGTCCACGCCCCCATGCTCGGTCCATGCCTGCCGATGAGCGTGACCTGCCGGAGCTTCGGGATGACCGGCTCGACGAGATGCCCACGTCCGTAGATGGGACTTCGGGGGCCAGGAGCGTCATCCTGCTCGAGATCTCGTCGTTCGATCGGGTGAACGTCGCGTTCGGTCTCGACGTCGGTCTGGGGGTCATCCGGTGCTGCGCCAACCACCTCCTCGACAGCGTGCACCCGGGCGATCAGGTGGCCCGGTTCTCCGACAACTCCTTCGTCGTGTGGTGCCCACATGCGCCCAACGACACCGAGGCGTACACCTACGCCGACCACCTCCGGCGGCGCCTCGGACGACCGAGCGGGCTGAGCTTCGTCGGTGGCGCTCTGCAGGTGTGCGCAGGCGTGGCCGTCGCCACCCCCGAGGTGTCCGGTCCCCCGGACCTGCTGCAACGGAGCCGAACGGCGCTCTTCGAATCACGACCGGCGTCCACGACGAAGCTGTACGTGGAGACGATGCGAGACGCGCTCCTCCGTCGGGTGGACCTCGAAGCGATCGTGGCGAACCTGATCGAGCGGGGAACCGTCGATCTGGCCTACCAGCCCATCGTGCGCCTCGATGACGAGCGGACCGTCGGCGCGGAGGCGCTCTTGCGGGTCACCGATGCCACCGGGTCACCCGTCCCTCCCGGTGAACTGGTGGAAGCGGCTGAGCAGAGCGACCAGATCGACGAACTCGGCGAGCTCATCCTGCGGACGGCCTGCCGGGCAGCGGCGGTGTGGCGCCGCCAGGTGCCGGACCAGCAGATCCAACTCGCCGTGAACCTGTCGTGCCGCCAGCTCGACGACCCGACGCTCCCGTCACGCGTCGACGCGGCCCTCGACGCGTCAGGACTCGACGCATCTGCGCTCTGGCTCGAGATCACCGAGAGCACGCTCATGCGCAACCCGACCGGGTCGACGGCCCTCCTCGTCGAGCTCAAGGCTCGAGGCATCCGTCTCGCCGCCGACGACTTCGGGACCGGCTACAGCTCACTGGCGTATCTCAAGGCGTTCCCGCTCGACGCGCTCAAGATCGACCGCTCGTTCGTGTCCGCCATGCCCGACGGCCATCACGAGATGGCCATCACCCGAGCGGTCGTGGCCATCGCCGACGCCCTCGGGCTGGAGGTCATCGCCGAAGGCATCGAGAACCACGACCAGCGGGAGTGCGTCGAATCGATGGGTGCCCCACTGGGCCAGGGCTATCTGTGGAGCCCGGCCATACCGGCAGAGGCATTCGGAGCGCGGTTGTTGGCCGAGACCAGTGCCACTCAGTCCCGCGCCCCGTCACAGTGAGCCCCACGACGCTGCGGGACGCGACCCGGATCGCTGCGGATCCCACCCGGACGGCTGCGACGTGCTCTCCCGGCGGTCGGCGCTGAACGGCTCAGCGAACGGCTCGCAGGACGATGGTGCGGTGGGCGACGACCACCCCTGCGTGGGTCGGGGGGATCACCACGGTGGTGTCGCTGCCGTCGACCAGGCACGGTCCGGCCAGCTCGGCGCCGACCGGCAGCCGCGCCCAGGCGTACACCGGTGTCGGGGCGTAGCCGCCGCGCTCGGCGAAGTGCACCGACCTCGTGTCCACGAGCGCCGCCGTCGCGTCGACGGGCTCGGCCGTGGGATCGGCAGCGCGGCCAGCAGCGGTGTCGGCCGGGGCCGGCGGCTTGTCGACGACGCGGACGAGGCGCACCCGGAAGTTGACCAACTCCACCGACGCGGCGCCGTCGACGCCGTAGGTGTGGCGGTAGTGCTCGTGGAAGCGGGACACCAACGCGGGCATGTCGTCCTCGGTGAGCGGCTGCTCGGTGACGGGGATCGTGATCTGGTGGGCCTGGCCCCGATAGCGGGCGTCGACCGACCGCGCCACGGTGGTGGGGCCCTCCACCTCGAGCTCGGCGCGACAGGCGGCTTCCAGCTCGGCGAAGAGCTCCTCGGCCTGGGCGGCGTTCTCGGGCTCGGCGGCGATGAGGCGGGTGCGCACGCGGTCGACGCCGAGGTCGGCGCTGATGAGGCCGACCGCCGAGGCGACGCCGGCGGCCCACGGCACGGCGACGGTGTCGATCCCGAACGTCGAGGCCAGACGGGCCACGTGCATGGGCCCGGCACCGCCGAACCCGACCAGCAGGAAGTCCCGGGGATCGAGCCCGCGCTGGATGGTGACGACCCGGATGGCGGCGGCCATCGCGGAGTTGGCGACGTCGTGCACCGCTCGGGCCGCATCGGCCAGCGAGACCCCGAGCGGCTCGGCCACGGCGCGCCCGAGCGCGTCCTCTGCGGCGGCGACGGAGAGCACCACCCCGCCCGCCAGTCCGCCGGGGTTGAGGTAGCCGAGCACCAGGTTGGCGTCGGTCACGGTGGCCTCGGTCCCCCCGTTGCCGTAGCAGGCCGGCCCCGGCACCGAGCCCGCTGAGCGGGGTCCGACCCGAAGCGCGCCACCCCCGTCGACCCAGGCGACGCTGCCTCCGCCCGCCCCGACCTCGGCCAGGTCGACCACCGGGATCTTCACCGGGAAGCCCGTGCCCGGACGGGTGCCGCCGAAGCTGCCCTTGCCGCCGATCTGGAAGTCGTGGGTCAGGCCCGGCACGCCGTCGGTGACGACACCCGCCTTCGCCGTGGTGCCGCCCATGTCGAACGACAGCACCCGGTCGGCGCCGAGGGTCCGGCTCAGAGCGCCGGCGGCGATGACCCCGGCCGCCCCGCCCGACTCGACGGTGTAGACGGGCCGGCGTGACGCCGAGGCCGCCGACATCACGCCGCCACTCGATTCCATGACCTCGACCGGGCAGGTGACACCCACCTCGACGAGGCGCTGGCCCAGACCGCTCAGGTAGCTCGTCATGACCGGCCCGACGTAGGCGCACATGAACGTGGTCATCGCTCGCTCGTACTCGCGCATCTCGGGCCAGACCTCCGACGAGGCGGCGACGAACGTGTCCGGCAGCGCCCGCCGGCAGGCTTCGGCCATGGTCGCCTCGTTGCCGGCGTCGGCGTAGGCGTTCAGGAAGCAGATCGCCACGGCATCGGGACGGGCCTGGGCCACGGCGGCCGCGACCTCGTCGGCGTGGGCCGCGTCGAGCACCCCGCGAACGGTCCCGTCCGCGAGGGTGCGCTCCTCCACCTCGAAGGTCAGCGATCCCTCCACCGGTGGCCGAGGCGTCGTGAAGAAGAGGTCGTAGCGGTCTTCCTCGACCCGGGCCTCTCGCCCGAGGCGCAGCATGTCGCCGAACCCGTCGGTCGCCAGGAACGCGATGCGACCGCCCTTGCGCTCGAGGATCACGTTGGTGGCGAGCGTGGTGCCATGGACGAGGCGGGCCAGGTCGGCCGGCTCGGCCCCGGCGTCGCCGAGCGCGAGCAGCAGCCCCTCCACCACGGCGCGGCGCGGGTCGTCGTGGGTGGTCAGCAGCTTGCGGACGTGGGACTCACCGGTGTCGGTGCCGACCACCACGTCGGTGAAGGTGCCGCCGACGTCGATGCCGGCGTAGCACCTCATCGTCCCGCCTCGGGCTGCACGCCGTAGTCGCGCACCGCCCCGTCCGGCGAGACGTTGCCGTCCCGCACGTCGGCCTCCACCTGCTCGGCCGAGCGCTCCGACGCAGGCCCGAGCCCGCCGCCCCCGGAGGAGCGCAGGACGAACACGTCACCGGCGAGCGCCTTGATGCCCGCCTGACGGTGGGCGAGACGCTCGACCGTGCCGTCTCCCCGGTGCAGGGTCCACCCACCGGGCGCCCCGGGCCCGCCGCCCTGGGCGCCAGGGGGCGGGACGAGCATGCGGTCGCCACGCACGCCGATCTCGGTGTCCACCAGCAGCTCGATCTCGGTCTCCACCCCGAGGCCGCCGCGCCACCGCCCGGGCCCGCCGGAGTCGGGCACGAGCCGCGACCGGCGCACGATGAACGGGTACTGGCTCTCGAGCGGCTCGATCTGGGGGATGACCGACCGACCGCCGAGGAAGAAGGCGCCGGTGGCGTCGGGGCCGTCGCTGCCGTGGCGGGCGCCGATCCCGCCGAACTCGAAGAGGAGGGTGATCCAGCGCTGCCGCTCGTCGTCGACGCCGGTGAGGGTGAAGACCTGGACGAGCCCGCTCGGTGCCACGCCGTGGTCGGGGCGGCAGGCCGACAGCGCGTCGAGGATGGCGTCGATGGCGGCAGCCACCGTGACGATCCGCCCACCGCAGGCCGCCGGCGGGCGGGGGTTGACCACGGTGCCGGCGGGGAGGCGCACCTCGATGGGTCGGAAGCAGCCCTCGTCCATCGGGATGGACGGGTCGAGGAAGCACCGGACGGCGAAGATCACCCCCGACGTGGTCTGCGAGATCGACGAGTTGATGGCGCCGCCCGACTGCTCCGCGGTCCCGTCGAAGTCGACGATGATCCGGTCGCCCTCCACCGTGACGGCGACCCGGACCTCGAACGAGCGGTCGGAGGTGCCGTCGGTGTCGATGGTGAACGACCCGTGGTAGGTGCCGTCGGGCAGGAGGGCGATCTCCTGGCGGGTGCGGCGCTCGCTGTACGCGAGGGCGCCGTCGATGAACGCGCCGAGCTGGTCGGCGCCGTACCGCTCGACCAGCTCCTCGATCCGCCGGGCGACGGTGTGGGCCCCGGCGACCAGGGCCGTGACGTCGCCGACGACCTTGTCGGGGACGCGGCTGTTGCGGGCGATGATCCG
This sequence comes from Acidimicrobiales bacterium, assembly GCA_965279255.1. Lineage (GTDB taxonomy): Bacteria > Actinomycetota > Acidimicrobiia > Acidimicrobiales > Acidimicrobilacustridaceae > CAMFLJ01. Next base: position 105,176 of record OZ257146.1, on the reverse strand, counting down.
CAGCACCTCGGGCTGTGGGGTGCCGGCCGAGTGCAGGCGCACGGGCGGCAGCAGCAGGCCTTCCGCGAACGTGTCGTTGGCGACGGCGGCGAGCCCGCCGGCGGCCGATCCGCCCACGTCGGCGACGTGGATGAGCGTGCCCCCGAACCACCGGGGCCGGCCGTCGACGAACACCGGTCGGAAGATCACGATGTCGTTGGCGTGGATCCCGCCGCGGAACGGGTCGTTCATGGCGAACACGTCGCCGGGCGCCATGGTGTCGAGCGGGTGGTCCTCGAGGAGGGCCGGGAGCGAGCACCGCAGGCTGGCGCCGTGCATGAGGCTGGTCGACGCCGACTGAGCCACGAGCCGGCCCTCGGCGTCGAGCAGGGCGGCGCACGCGTCGGCGCCCTCCTGGATGAAGGCGCTGTGCGACGAGCGCACCACGACCAGGCTCGCCTCCTCGACCGCCACGGCCAGGGCGTTGCGGATCGTCTCCGCGGTGATGGCATCGGTGATGTCGAGCGCGGCCCGACCCGTCTCGCCCTGCACGGCTCCCCCTCCGTCGCCACCGGCTCGGCGGCGCGCCGGAACCTACTACGACCGCCGCGGAGCCCGTCAGGGTCTGGGCCGCGCCGTTCGGTCGGTGAGAGGATTCCGGTCAACGACCGCTATCGGCTGCAGGAGCGAGGAACGCATGGGGATGCTCGAGGGCAAGACGGTCGCCGTCACCGGCGGCGGCGCGGGAATCGGACGAGCCGTCTGCCTGGCTGCGGCAGCAGCCGGCGCCAACGTGGTGGTGTGCGACTTCGGCGTGGCGATGGACGGGAGCAACCCGTCCAGCGAGGTGGCCGACGCGGTCGTGGCCGAGATCACCGGTGCCGGCGGAAGTGCCATCGCCCTGGCCGGCGACGTGTCGAAGTTCACGACCGGAGAGCAGATCGTGACCACCGCGGTGGACCGCTGGGGCTCGCTCGACGGCGTGGCGTGCGCGGCCGGCAACCTCCGGGAGCGGATGCTCTTCAACATGAGCGAGGAGGAGTTCGACGCCGTCATCGCCGTGCACCTCAAGGGCCACTTCAACATCTACCGGCACGCCTCTGCCGTGATGCGCAAGCAACCGAACGGCGGCTCGATCATCGGGTTCACGTCGGGCGCGCACATCGGGTCGGTGGCGCAGGCGAACTACTCCGCCGCCAAGGGCGGGATCGTCTCGCTCACCCGGTCCGCCGCGATCGGGCTGCACCGCTACGGGGTGCGAGCCAACTGCATCGCACCGATCGCCCGCACGCGGATGTCGGAGAACGTGCCGTTCGAGATCGAGACCGGGGATCCCTCCGCGGTCGCGGCGATGGCCGTCTACCTCTTCTCCGACGAGTCCAAGGGGATCACCGGGCAGATCTACACCGCCGTCGGCCCCCGCATCTCCGTCTACAACCAGCCCCAGGAGCTCCGGTCGATGTTCGCCCCCGCGGGGGAGTCGGAGTGGACGCCCGAGGGGATCGCCGAGTCGCTGCCACGCACCATCGGCTTCGAGGAGCATCCGATGATCGCCGACCTCGAGCGACGGGCCGCCGAGAAGGCCGCCCGAGACGCCGAAGCGACCTAGGGGCCGGAGTCGGTCGGTGCAGGGCACGCCACGCTGAACGTCACGGTCTTGCCGATCGGGTGGTAGTCCACCCGCCACTCGGTGGTGAGGCCCTCCACGAGCTGTAGGCCCCACCCGCCGATCTGATCCGGCCCGACCGATTCCCGGCGGCGCACCTCTCCGCCACCGAAGTCACGGACCGCCCCGTGGAGGACCCCGTCGACGAGCCAGATGGTGACCGTGGCGGAGGTCTGGGCGTGCACGAAGGCGTTGGTGACGAGCTCGTCGATGACGAGCTGCATCGTGGCGCACACGTCGCCGCAGCCGAGGGAACGGCACAGCTGCCCGACCCACGACCGGGCGTCGGACACGCTCTGCATCTCGTCAGCGAAGTGATGCTGCAACTTCATGACTGTGTCTCTAACCGATTGCGCCGCTCGGCCGAACCTCGACGGCGATTTGGGTCAGGACGACCGGTGATGGTGAGCGACGATCCTCGGCAAGATCTCGACACGCGAACCAGAGCTACGAGCTCCGCGACCGCCTGAGAGCGCGCTCGGCACCTTGCGCAACGTCGTCCCGAACCAGGTCGGCGTTGATGGCGATCGCCGCGGCCGATCCGGCGCCGGCTGCGGTGATCACCTGAGCTCTCGGGTCGCTGGCGTTGCCGGCGGCCCACACCCCGGGATCGCTCGTCCGCCCGGTCCCGTCGACGACGAGGAAACCCTTATCGTCGACCGTGCAGCCCAGAGCTGTGAACGGACCATCGGGGTGTGAGGCGATGTCGGGTCGGAGGAAGACTGCGTTGCGGTCGATCACGCGTCCATCAGCGAGTTCGACCCCGGACAACTGATCGGAGTCGACGACCAGTCGCGTGACCTCCCCGCGAACGACCTGGATGTCGCGCGCTTCGAGCTGGTCGAGCTCACCGGCGGTCAGTGGGTAGGTGTGGGCGAAGAAGATGACGTCGGCGGACCATTGCCGAACGAGGAGGGCGTGGTCGACCGATCCGGGAATGGTGCCGAGCACTCCCAAGGGTTGGTCGCGGACCTCCCAGCCGTGGCAGTAGGGACAATGCAGGAGATCCCGACCCCACCGCTCCTGGACGCCGGGGAGCGTCGGCAGTACGTCGTGGGCACCGGTCGCGATCAGGATCCGTCTGGCCCGCAGCTCCTTGGCGGCGAGGCGAACGACGAATCCGGGCTCGATGGTTGCCACCTGGTCGTCGATCAGGTCCACCCCGTAGCGGCTCACCTCGGCTCGTCCGGCTCCGAGGAGCTCTGATGGTGGCATTCCGTCGCGGGAGAGGAAGCCGTGCATGTGCGCGGCGGGCGCGTTGCGGGGGGCGCCGGCATCGATGACCACGACGCGGCGCCGCGCCCGTCCGAGCACGAGCGCCGCGCTGAGACCAGCCGCCCCACCGCCGATCACCACCACGTCATAGGACTGTGCTTCCACGGCGATCACCGGCTTCCGTAGTGGTTCGGACTGGGACGGGGCCTCAGGGTAGAGATGATCTGCCTGTCGGCGCAGCGGGTGAAATGGATCACGGGAGCAGCTCCCCGATCTGTTGGATGACCACGTCTGGCCTGTCGACCTGGATGTTGTGGCCGGTGCCCTCGACCGACATGAAGCGTGCCGACGACGACAACGAGACCCAGTGCGCTTGTCCTGCGTGCCAGACCTCGTCGAGTCGGTCGTGCTGCTCCGGCCCGAGCCCCCACGGATGGGCTGCGGCGGTGATGACGATCATGGGGACGCTGCCCAGCGAGTCGATGGTGGCGACCTGGCCGAACGCCGCCGGACCGTCGAGATGCTCAGCATTGTTCGCCGGCGACGACGTCATCGCGCAGACCTGGCGGAACCCCTGGGCGCTGGGAGACCCGTCGTCGGGCACGGCGCACGATGCCGACTGCCAGGTGGTCGGGCTGGCGTCGAGAAGGACGAGCCCACGGACGTCGTCGGGGTACGCCGCCGAGAAGGTGACCGCCTGGGACCCGCCGAACGAGTGGCCGACCACGACGAAGGGGCCGGGCTCGTTCATGGATCGGAGGGCGTCACGGAGGTCGTCGGCCTGGGAGGCGAAGGTCTGCGTCTCGGGCGGCGGACCACTCGTTCCGGTTCCGAACCGGTCGTAGGTGCAAACACGACTCCGCTCGGAGACGGCCGGCATGACCGAGCCCCAGATCTCACCGCTGGTCTCGAACCCCGAGATCAGCAGCACCGTGGCTTCGCCGTTCCCGACGCAGCGGACGTGCATCTGGGCGCCGCGCACGGCGACGAGCACGTCAACGGGTCGCGACGGGCGGGCGACGGGCGTGAGAGCTCCCTGCGTCGCGGGGGCGACGGCTGCGTGGGTGCGCACCGCCGCCACGACGTCGAGGATCGCTCCGCTGGAGTTGCCCGCGTCCGTCTGGTCCTCGACCAGCGAGCTGTGGGTGGCGTCGTGGATCACGTGGTGGACGCTGTTGGTCGACAAGGCGGTCATCTCGTCCTGAAGGGGTAGCCAGCCTTTCTGGGCCTCCTTCTCGGCGGTGACGACTGCCACGGGCTTGTCCCCGAGCGTCGTCAGGCCCCGGGCCCGTTCCATCGCTGCGGGAAGGGCCTCGAGCTCCTCGCGGGTGCTGCGGGCCTGGTCGGCCGAGGATTCGAAGGCGTCTTCCTCGCTTCGCTGGGGCTCGGGGAGCGATCCGGCCGTTGCGGTGATCACCAGTCGCATGAGACCGAAGCGGGAAACAGAGGGGCCGATGCCGCTGGCCCGTCGCAGCCACGAGTACATCTGGTCGTAGCCGGGAAGGCGGGTGAGGGCGCTGGCGGGTTGGGAGTCGATGAGCACGAGCCCGGCGATCTCGTCGGGGTAGGTGGCCGCGAACGCCTGGCCGTACACGCCACCGCTGGAGTGTCCCGCGATGACGAAGGGTCCGGTCTCACCGTGACGCTCCAGGAGCGTGTGGAGGTCCGAGACCACGGCCACGCCGTCCTGGCCTTCCGGCGCCGGGTCACTCCAGCCTTTGCCGGCGCGGTCGTACACGCAGACCCGGGTGGTGGGGGCAACTGCGGGTGCGATCCAGCCGGCCATGATCGGCGAAGAGGCACCGAGACCGGCCTCGAGCACCACGGTCGGGCTCCCGGTACCGGTGCAGTCGATGTGGAGGCGGTGACCGCCGACGTCGACCAGCTCGCCGGGCATGACGTGGGTTGACCGATCCTGGGTTTCGCGAACGGTCTCGTAGGCGGCGCCGAGGCCTCCGGCGACCATGAGGGCGAAGATCGGGTAGAGCACGACGCGGCGGGCCCAGCTGCGCATCGAGCGCCGCGCCTGGACGACCATCCAGACTGCCAGGGCGACCAGCGCAATCGGCCAGACCCACCCGGCCACCCGCATCGAGTCGATGCCGGGCCGAACCGCCAGGCTGAGAAGCCCCCCGGCCGCCATGAGCAAAGCCGGCACCCACGCCCAGCGCTGGGGTTGGTCGGTGCGGCGCGCTGACAGCGTGGCGAGCAGTGCCCAACTGGCGGCAAAGGCGAGGAGGGCGACTCCGGTGATCACCGGTTCGGTCGTCCCTCCGAAGGGCCCGAGGGTGAGGATCAGGGCGGTGGCCGCCCCGGCCGTCATGCTGAAGGCTGTGAGCCGGCCGATGTGACCTCGGCGGCTCGTTGGCGGGTCGGTAGCTGATGTGTCGTGGGCTTCTTCGATGGTGGTCATGGCCTTCTCCTTGTCGTGGTGCTCGATGGGTCGCCGGACATGGCCCGGCGGCTGTGGGCGACGATCCAGCCCAGGACCGGCCTGGTCGGATGGTCGAGGAGGTGGTCGCGTGCGAGGGCGTCGACCCGGTCGTGATCTCCCGCGACGAAGGCGGCGGCGATGGCTACGAACTGGCGGTCCTGGGTCGAGCGGGCGAGGCGCTCGGCGTCGTTGAGGAGCTCGTCGGCGGACTCGGCGAGCAGCGCCGCGGCGACTGCGACAGTCAACTCGCGGCTGGTGTCGGACCCCACAGGGGTCGCTTTGCCGGCCATCTCGCGGGTCAGTTGCCGGATGAGCTCTCGGCGGTCGGTGGTTCGCATGACCCGACTGTCCGCCGACCCGCTGGTGCACCACTGGTGCACCGCTGACAGAGCGACTCGCAGCCCATAGCCTGCGCCGGTGATCTCAGTCGCGCTCCTGGGACCGGTGGAGGTCCGCCGCGACGGTCAGCTCCTCGCCATACCCACCGGCAGGACGACCGAGCTGCTCATGCGACTCGCCGTGGCCGCCGGCACCATGGTCTCGAGGGAGCGGCTCCTCGAAGACGTGTGGGCCGATGAGGCGATGTCGACGAGGAACAACACGGTCCAGTCGATGGTGTCCCGACTTCGACGGGCGCTCGGTGATCCGGCACTCATCGTCGGTGGGCAGATCGGCTACACCCTGGCGATCGATCCCGGCTCGGTCGACGCGTTGGACATCGTCCGAAGAGCGGATCAGGTCACGGCCCTGCGGCAGGCGGGCGACCCCGCCGCGGCGTTGGACGCGTGCTCCGCAGCCCTGGCGCTGTTCCGCGCCGAAAGCCTCTTCGACGCGAACGACGCCGAATGGCTCAGGCCGTTCCGCTCCCAGGCGGAAGAGCTACGCCTGCGCCTTGTCGAGGACAGCCTCGGGGCGAGGGTCGATCTGGGCGCCACCGGGGAGATCGTCGCGGAGCTCCAGGAGCTGGTGGCCGCCCACCCGTTGCGGGAAGGGCTGTGGGCGCTCCTCATCACGGCGCTCTATCGCGACGGCCGCCAGGCCGACGCGCTCGCCGCCTATCGCTCGGTCCGGGAGCACCTGGTCGAAGAGCTCGGGCTCGAGCCCGGGCGCGAGCTACAGAGGCTCGAACAGCAGGTCCTCGAGCACGACCATGCCCTCGATGCGCCCGCCGCGCCGATGCCCCCGCTGACGCGATCGGCGGAGGGCGGGAACCTGCCCCCGCTGTCGTCCACGCTGGTCGGCCGGATGACCGAGTGCGCCGAGGTGGCCGACCTGGTCGCCACCAAACGCCTGGTGACGCTCGTCGGGCCCGCTGGGGTCGGCAAGACCCGGCTCGCGCTCGAGGTTGCGCGCGGGGCCGACGCGGCCGACGGCGCATGGCTCGTTCGCCTCGAATCGGCGCGCACCGACCCCGCCGTCGGTGATGTCGTCGCTGACTCGCTCAACGCGAGCGGCTCCTCGGAAGCGGCCCTGGTCGAGCGTCTCCGAGGTGCGGACATCCTGATCGTGCTCGACAACTGTGAACACGTGCTCGACTCCGCCGCGGATCTGGTCGGAACGCTCCTGCGCGCCGGATCGGGCGTTCGCGTGCTGGCCACGAGCCAGGTCCCTCTGGGGATGGACGGGGAGCGGGTCTACAGCGTCGATCCGCTGGAGTTCACCGACGCCGTGACACTCTTCGCCGAGCGCGCCGGTGACGCCGGGCAGGGCGTCCTCGACTCCGATGAGAGGGACACCCTCGAGGCGGTGTGTCGCTCGCTCGACGGCTTACCGCTCGCGATCGAGCTGGCGGCCGCCCGCACCAAGTCGTTGTCGCTACCGGAGATCTCACGACGGCTGTCGGACCGCTTCAGTCTGCTGCGCGACCCAACGGGCCGGCGGCCCGAACGACAACGAACGCTGGCGGCCGCGGTGGGCTGGAGCTACGACCTCCTCTTCCCGGACGACCAGCGTGGGCTGTGGGCCGTCGCCTGCTTCGTCGGCGGCGCGCCCCTCGACGGGGTCGAAGCCGTCCTCCATGCACTGGGTGTCCCCGACGAGGCCGCGGTCGACGTCGTCGGTCGCCTGGTCGATCGGTCCCTCGTCACGGTTGAACGCAGGGATGACGGGTCGGTGCGCTACTGGCTGCTCGACAGCGTTCGCGCCTACGCCTTCGATCGTCTGGCAGAGAGTGGCGAGGGGCCGGCGGCGCTCGCGGCGCACGCTGGGTGGGTCGCAACAGCGGCGGCCCAGGCCGAGCGCGGTGCAACGGGTCCCGGGCAGCCCCTTCACATCGACTTCGCACGGACCGAGAGAGCGAACATCGACGCCGCCCTCGAGTGGGCCGCCCTCAACGACCCGGTCCTGGGCCTGACCATCGCCTGCGGCTTCGGCTGGGTGTGGATCGTCCTCGGCGACGTCCAAGGTGCCCAGAGACTGTCCGCTTCCCTCGCCGCCGCAGACGGTCTCGCTCCGCGAGAGCTGCAGGTCGAGGGGCTCCTTCTGCTCGGTTGGCTCGACGCGGCGGCCGGGGATGTCGAGCAAGGCCATACGGCAGTGAACGGTGCGATCGAGCAGTTGCCCGACCTCGATGACCGCGCCACCGGCGCCCGAGCGGATCTCTTCCTCGCCTATGTGCTGTCCCAGAAGGGCGAGTTCGCCGAAGCCCTGCGGCTCCTCGAACGGTCGCGGTTGGTGTTCGCCGAGGTCGACCGCGGGTGGGAGCAGTCCGTGAGCTGGGTCCTGACGGCCCACATCGGCGTCGCCGCCGGTGACCCTGCCGCCGCAGTGCAGGCGTGCGCTGAGGCGACCCGGCTCCTCGCCGAGGTCGGTGACCCCTGGTTGATCGTCCACATGGAGGCGATGCTGGGCGGCGTGGCCCAGAGCGACCGCCGCTTCTCGGACGCGTGTGACCACTTCGGACGGGCGGCCGAGGCATCCAGTCGCCAGGGTTTCGCCAGCGCCGAGGCCTATCACCTGGCCAACCTCGGCCGGGCCGAGCAACAACTCGGCGACCTCGAAAAGGCGGTCGGCACCCTCCGTCGGGCCGTCGACACTGCCCGCGCGGCCGGCGACCTGCGCGTCGCGACCCTCGCCCGCCTGTGGCTCGCGCAGGTCCTCCGCCGTCGAGGCGACGCCCACGAGGCCTTCGCGCTCGCCCGTGAAGCACAGGGCTGGTATCTGGCCTCCGGCGGCGGAGACCAGGCCCGCCTCGCCGACTGCCTTGTCGCAGCGATGGACGAGACCAGGGCTCCGACCGACACAGATAGGAGGCTCGAGACCGTGCTCACACAGGCCCGCGAGGCCGGAGATCGCGAGGTGGAAGTGCTCGCCCTCGACGCGTTGGCCCGCCGACAGGCCGAGAACGGAGACCTCGAGCAGGCCCTCGCGTTTCTCGGCGATGCCGACGCGGTGATGGCGGCCGGCGGGCACCGACTGGTCGATGCCGACCGCGTCGACGCGAACTGGGTTCGTTCGGCGAGCGCGTAGTCGCTGCCGCCACCTCGCTGAGCGAGCGCGCTGCTCGAGTGACCCGACGCTGACGCGGTGTCAGATCGTGATCACGATCTTGCCGAGTGCCTGTCCTCCCTCGAGGCGATGCATCGCAGCGTCGGCATGGTCCAGCGTGAACGTGCGATCGACCACCGGTGCGACCTTGCCGGCGCTGATGAGCTCGGTCACCTCCTCGAGGCTGGGGTAGCGCTCGTTCGAGCTGAGCGCAGTCAGCCGCTGTCCGAGAACGAGAGACCATGCGGGTGCTCGAAGGCTGCGACCGAACCCGCCGGTCCACTTGCCCTTGTTCTCACCGCCGACGATCACGAGGGTCCCCTTCGGAGTCAGCGTCCTGCGGAGCTTCCGGAGCGGTGTGCTGCCGCCGAGGTCGAGCACGACGTCGTAGCGCCGAGAGCCGTCGGTGACGTCGTGCGTGATGTAGTCGATGACGTGGTCGGCGCCGATCGACCGAACGAGATGGACCTTGGTGGTGCTGCCGACGCCCGTGACCTCGGCTCCGAGAGCCTTGGCGATCTGCGTGGCGAAGGTCCCGACCCCGCCGGATGCGCCGAGAACCAGGACCGACTTCCCGGCTTCGACACGACCGAGCTGGACGGCCTGCAACGCAGAAGTGGCGGACACGGGCACGGCCGCCGCCTGCTCGAACGACAGGCTGGACGGCATGCGGACGAGCTTGCCCTCGGGCGCCGCCGCGAACTCGGCGTACGCCCCGCGACTGACGCCGTAGACGTCGTCGCCCACCGAGAAGCGGGTGACCGCGCTGCCGATCGCGACGACGGTGCCTGCCGTCGCGAGCCCAGGGACGCGGTTCTTGGGTCCCCGAAGGCCGAATCCGAGGGCACGGATGAGGTACGGCCGTCCGGTCATCATGTGCCATGTACCTCGGTCGAGCCCGGCCGCACGGACACCCACCAGCACCTCGTCGGGCTTGATCTCGGGCCGGGGCACGTCAGCCAGTCGCCAGTTCTGCGTCGTCCCGTAGGCGTCCTGGACGACGGCTCGCATCGTCCAGGTTTCGGCGTCGTAGGTCGCCTTCTGGTTCCGTGTCGTGATCCGCATGGTTGACCCCTTCTGCATGGAATGCGTCGGAACGGTTCCGAGCACGCCAACCGTGCGGGACAACGCTGGCAACGCGCTGAGTCGCCACTGACGCGAGCGTTGCCCGGACTGGCGCCTGCAGAGCATCCGGGCGCCGGGCCTCGCCTCCACGAGCCCGGTAGGTCGATGACGCGCGTCCGGTCGGTGGCGGCCGTGTCAGCGGTCGCTCAGTGCGCCACCAGCGCGCCGGCACACCTTGAGGGAGCTCGGAAGCCACCGAGCTCTGCCTCAAGGAGCAACCCATGCATGGACGCCCTGCTGCCCAAGACCTCGGTGAACCCCGCACCAGCCACCCCCAGCGGTGGCGGATCCTGGCGGTGCTCACCCTCGCCCTGGTCGTGACCTCGATCGACCACACCATCATCAACGTCGCCCTACCCCGCCTGGTCGAAGATCTCGGTGCGACCGCCGCCCAGCTCCAGTGGGTCGTGGCGGCGTACACCATCGTGTTCGCCGGGCTGCTGCTCACCGCAGGAAGCCTGGGTGACCGGTTCGGCCGGCGTCCGGCCCTGCTGATCGGACTGGCTACGTTCCTGGCCGGCTCGGTGCTTGCCGCCCTCGCGCCCTCCACCGCCGTGCTGATCGCCGCTCGCGGGGTCATGGGGGTCGGCGGCGCGCTCATCATGCCGACCACGCTCTCCATCATCGTGAACGCCTTCGGCGCCCCTGGTGAGAGGGCCAAGGCCATCGCTGTGTGGACCGCCGCCAGCGGTGCCGGAATCGCACTCGGCCCCATCGTCGGTGGGTTCCTGATGCGGAGCTTCTCGTGGTCCGCGGTGTTCTGGATCAACGTGCCCCTGCTGGCCGTCGCCGTCGTCGGGGCGCTGCACGTCGTGCCGAACTCCCGTGATCCCCATGCCACCCGGCTCGATCCGATCGGCGCACTGCTCTCCATCGTCGCTGTCGGCTCGGTCGTCTACGCCATCATCGAAGGCCCAGCCAGCGGCTGGCTCTCCCCTTCGACGCTGGCTGCCTTCGGCTTCGGGGCTATGACCACGACCGTGTTCCTGATCTGGGAGACCCGCCGGGAGTCGCCGATGCTCGATCTGCGGCTGTTCCGCCACCCGGCCTTCAGCGCCGCCAGCGTGGCCCTCGCTGCGCTGTTCTTCGCGATGGCCGGGGCCGTCTTCCTGCAGGCGCAGTACCTGCAGTTCATCCTCGGCTACACGCCACTGGCCGCTGGCTTCGCACTGGTCCCTGCAGCGCTGGGCATGATCGCCGGCACCGGGGTCGGCGCCCACCTCGCTGCGGCGCACGGCGGGCGCACCGCGGTCATCGCCGGCACCGTGTTCGCCGCAGCGGGCCTGGCCGTCCAGGCCGGGTTCATCGACGGATCGTCATACGCGCCCACCGGTATCGGCCTCTTCCTGTTCGGGCTGGGAGCCGGGATCGCGATGGCCCCTGCCACGGAGCTCATCATGGCCACCCTGCCGCCGGCACGGGCCGGCATCGGATCAGCGGTGAACGACACCGTCCGGGAGCTCGGTGGCGCCCTCGGCGTCGCCATCATCGGCAGCATCGCCGCCAGTCGCTACACCAGCTCGGTGCAGTCCGACCTGGCCGGCGTCGCAACCGTTCCCGATCAGATGCGCGGGGCCGTCACCGACAACATCGGCGCCGCCCTCGCGGCAAGCCGGTCGCTGCCGGCGAAGGCAGCGGAGGTCCAGGCTCTTGCTCGCCATGCCTTCGTCGACTCGATGACAGGAGCGCTCTGGGTTGCTGTCGGCGCAGCGGTCGTGGCGGCGCTGATCGCGATCATTTGGCTGCCCCTCTCCACCACTGGCGCCTCCGTCGACGAGGAGATGGGATCTCATGCTCCCGTGCAGAAGATCGGCCACGGCCACATGCACTGACTCGTGGTCGGAAGTTGGCACCAGCACACGTCCGGCGGCCTCCTCGGAGGCCGCCGGACTCGCGTCGAGCCCGACGACGACTGCGTTCACCAACCCGACCGCCAGCCACACGGGTGGTGCGCCGCGCAAGGCCGCTTGTCCGAGAACGACGACACGAGATCGCGTACAGGACAAGGGTTCCATGGGGGCCGTGGCGGACGCCGCCGCCCTCGAACGAACTCGGCTCCATCCCGAACGAGCCGAGAACAGACAGCCATCGTCGCGGTCGGGTTCCGCGGTGATCAGATCGAAGGGACGACTCGGCTCCAGTGCTGATCCAACTCGTCGCCCGAAGATGGCAGGCCGCCGTGACAGCCAACTGCGCGATGTCGGCACAGTCGTCTCCGTGTCGAGGAGCACCCGCGGGCATTCCCCGGGTGGCTGGCCGGAGTCCGCTGGCGGGTCGCCGAACCCGGACCACGAGTACCGTCCGTCTGTGCCTTGGGTCCGGGCGATGATCGTGGGAGCGGCACTCCTCGTGGCGTCCTGGGGCGTGCTGGTGCTCCTGGCACGTCGGCTTCCGCCAGGAATCCTCAAGGACCTCGCGGGCTTCCTCCCGGCGAGTGTGACGACCGTGCGGATCCTGCGCCGACACCCGGACGTGCCTCGTAGCGCCAAGCTGGCGGTGGCCTTCGCCGGCCTGTGGGTGATCTCCCCCATCGACCTCATCCCAGAGTTCCTTCCGGTCATCGGACCCTTGGACGACGTGGTCGTGGTCGCGATCGCCCTCCGCTTCGCCGCTCGCCGTGTACCACCAAGGGTCCTGTTCGATGCGTGGCCGGGCGATCCCACCTTGATGGCCCGCCTCATCGGCCGTCCGATCCCGGACGATCGGCCCATCACCGACCCCGACGACTGACCAGCGGGATCCTCACCCCCGGTACCGGCCCGATCCTTGCCAGCGACGGGTGCCATGACCCGCCGAGCGGGCCTCGAGGGCATGGCTGGCACACTGGCGGGTATGGCTCGCAAGGGCGCGCTGCGCTGCCTGATCGCAGCTGTGTTGTTCGGCGCCTCGACCCCCGCCGCGTCCCGGCTGGCCGGGGAGATGCCGACCCTCGTGCTTGCCGGGTTGCTCTATGTCGGTGCCGCGATCGCGGTAAGCCCCGCGGCCCTGCACCATCCACACCCGCTGCGCGGCCTGCGACGCGGTGGCCGGCGCCTGGCGGTCGCGGTCCTGTTCGGCGGGGCGATCGGCCCGGCGCTCCTCGTTGCCGGCCTGGTGCGGATCCCCGCCGCCTCAGCCTCGCTGCTGCTCAACTTCGAGCTCGTCGCCACCACCGTGGTCGCCGCGGTCGTGTTCCACGAGAACCTCGGCCGTCGCATGCTGGCCTCGGTCGCACTGGTCCTCGGCGCCGGAGTGCTCCTGGTGTGGCAGCCCGGGATCGGCCTCGAACTCGGCGGACTACTGGTAATCGGCGCCTGCATCGCCTGGGGAATCGACAACAGCGCCACCGCCCACATCGACCAACTCGCCCCCGAGCAGATCACCTTCGCCAAAGGCTCGGTCGCCGGCACTGCCAACCTCCTGCTCGGGCTCGTCATCTTCGGAGCGGCCGGCGTCACTGTTCCCCGCGTCGCCGCCGCGCTGGCCATCGGCGCAGTCGGCTACGGACTGTCGATCACCCTGTGGGTCAAGGGCGCCCGTGACCTCGGAGCAGCCCGAGGCCAGGTCATCTTCGCCATCGCCCCGTTCGTCGGCGCGGTCATCTCCTGGACACTCCTCGGCGAACCCGCGTCAACAACCCAGATCGTGGCGTTGGGCATCGCGTCGGTCGGGGTCGCCCTGTCGCTCCAGACCACCCACAGCCACCGACACCACCACGTGGCGCTCGAACACGAGCACGAGCACAGCCACGACGATGCCCACCACCAGCATCCGCACTCGCCGCAGGTGGCCGGTCGCCACACCCACAGGCACACCCACGAGCCCATCGACCACGCACACCCGCACTACCCCGACATCCATCACGGCCACAGCCACTGACCTCGAACCCTCGCCCCGTGTGGCCCCGGATCGAAGGGACGAAACCGCGCCTCGGTCTGACCGTCATTCCTGGTCGTCGTTGATGACGACCCGGGCCGTCTGGCACCGCCCGCCTTGGCTGCCCGGTCTCAGCCGACTTGGATCGTGCCCATCATGCCGAGGTCCTCGTGGTCGAGGATGTGGCAGTGGTACACGGTGGTTCCTGCGAAGTCCTGGAACGGGATCCGAATGGTGACGGACTGGCCGGCAGGCACGTTCACGGTGTCGCGCCAGCCGGGATCGACCGCGGTGGCATCGCTGCGGTCCACCACGATGAACGGCCAGACGTGGAGGTGGAAGGGGTGATCCATCATCGACTGGTTGCGCAGCGTCCACTCCTCGGTGGTGCCCAGCGTGACCGACTCGTCCACCCGCCCCGACTCGAACGATCGCCCGTCGATGACGAACTCCGAGTTGCCCATGCTCATCTGGCCCAGCGTGAGCGCTCGTCGATTGGTCACCGAGCTGGCCGGCGCCTCGGGCACGGTACGCAACCGGGTGGGCGGGGTCACCGAGCTGGCCTGATCGGCGGTCCCAACAGCGACGGTGAGCAGGTCCACCAGACCCCCGCCGGAGCTCGAGCTGTTGCTGTTGCCGCCCATCATCCCGCCGCCCATGCCGCCTCCGCCCATGCCGCCTCCGCCCATGCCCATCGACCCTCTCGACACGTCGGTGGTGGACAGGGTGACGGTTCCAGTCCGGTCGAGCGCCACGAGCACCTCGGCCCTCTGCCCGGGGGTGAGCACGATCTCGGAAACGGCGAGGGGCGCAGCGAGGCGACCCTGGTCGGAGGCGATCAGCTGCATGGCAGCGCCGCTGGTCGTCAGTCGGTAGTAGCGCGACGGACTGGCGTTGATGATCCGCCAGCGTTCGACGCTGCCTGCTCGGGCATCGATGCGGGGTTGGAGGATGCCGTTCACGAGGATGACGTCACCCTCGCGGCCCTGCATCTTCTCTGCGTTGGTCGCCGTCAGGACACCGGCGTCTGAGCCGATCTTCGGATCGGAGAGGACCACGACCCGTTCGGTCGTCGCGACGAGGGCGTCGTCGATGACGTCATCGACGATGATGGCGCCGGCCATACCCCCGAAGACCTGTGAGGCGACGGTCCCGTGATGGTGCGGGTGATACCAGAACGTCCCGCTGGGGTGATCGGCCGGAATGCGGTACTCGTAGGTGTGCTCCTGGCCTGGCTCGACCATCACGAAGATGTTGTCGCTCGAGCCTTCGGGCGACACGTGCAGCCCGTGGGTGTGGAGGTTGGTCGGCTCATCCAGCTGGTTCACCAGGCGCACCGTCATGATGTCGCCGGGGCGGACCCGAAGGGTCGGTCCCGGAACCGAGCCGTTGTAGCCCAACGCGTACCGCGAGCCTGTGCCCCACGGCAGCGAGAGCGCCCCTGCGGTAAGAGCGAGATCGAGTCGACCGCTGCTGCTCGTCAGCACTGCGGGGCCCACGAAGGCGTCCCCCGCCGATCCGCCTGCAGAGCCGGCGCTGCTCGTCGATGACGAGCTGCCGGATGACATGCACGATGCGAGCGTCCCCGTCCCGGCGAGGAGCACCCCGACGCCGGCGAGGCGCAGGACCGACCGGCGACTCATCTCGTGGCGAAGGGCTCCAGACAGATCTCGGTTCGGCTCCATGGGGTGAACGTATGCCCCCGGGGGTATCAATCAGGTAAGGATCGGCGTGATCTGCCCATCTGTGCGAGACGCCTTGGGCCGTTGTGCCCGCCGGCTCGGATCTGGCTTTCGGGCGGTGAGGCGCGTCAGCCGAGCGCGGAACGGCGTTCGTTGTAGTCGGCGGTCTCGATCTCTCCGCGGGCGTAGCGCTGGTCGAGGAGATCGCGGGCGCTCGGGCCGGTAGATGCAGCGGGGGCCCCGGGATGGTGTGCGGATCGCGAGGCGAACACGATGGCCCAGATGATGCCGCCGACGACGGCGAGGGTCACCACGATCATGATGACGACCATCACCCAGCCGGAACCGTTGTTCCAGTCCATGTGGTCGTTGTAGTTGCCAGACATCTGGGCCAGCGTTGCCAGTGCAGCGGTCATCTCGTCCTCCGCGGTCTCGGCCCGTCAGTCGAGCGACCGGGGCGCGTGTGTCCGCGTCGTCATGTTCCTCCGAAGGCCACCGAGCCGGAAGGGGACAAGTACCGACTCGGGGCAACCCAAACGCGACCCGCGCACCGGGACCTCCGACACCTTGTAGGACCTCACACCCCAACTACTACAGTGGTGCGGATGTCGTTCCGAACGAGGTCTGCTCGTACGTCGGCCCGGGCCCTACCGCTGCAGGTCGGCATGACATTGGCTCTCGTTGCTGCCCTCGTGGTTCTGCTCGCCTCACCGGCGTCGGCCCACATCGGTCTGGCGGAGAGCGATCCGGCCAATGTGACGACGGTCGATGGTCCGATCTCGGAGATCCGGCTGACCTTCACCGGGGCGGCTGACCCGGTCGAGGACCAGTTCGCCGTCACCGCCCAGGACGGCTCGGAGCTCCCGATCGGGTCGATCGAGAACGACGGGTCCACGGTCCTGGTCGTCACGACCGTCGAGCCGATGCCTGCCGGTCGGACGAAGGTGAGCTGGGCGATCCGGTCGGGCGATTCGCACACCATGACGGGCTCTCTCACCTTCACAGTCAACGCCGTCGCCGCCGCGACGCCCACGGGCTCCGATCCGACGATCAGCCTGGATCCAGCCCCGGTGGACGCCGTCTCCGAGACGCTGACCTCAGCCACGTCGAGCGGTGACGCCCCGCCGAAGGGCTTCTTCGATCATGCAGGGACGACCGCCCGCTGGCTCGTGTATCTGGCGCTGCTGTTCTGCGTCGGCGGCCTGGGCTACCTCGCCTGGGTCCATCGGGGCACGGCGGCTGAGGGCCGAAGGCTCGTGTTCTACGTGCGCCGCGCCGTGCTCGTCGTGGCGGCCGGGGCGGTCGTCGAGTGGTTGGCCCAGGTCGTCGTGTTCAGCGGTGGCCGCACGGGTGCGCTCTGGTCGCCGTCGGCATGGGGCGACGTGGCGAGCTCCAGCTTCGCGATGGGGACTGTGTTGCGGCTCGTGGGTGCCGGGCTCGTTCTGGCCTTCCTGAAGATCGACCTCGATGACAGTTCCGACACGCTGGAACGGTTCGACCCGGCCGCCCCGGGCCCGGACTTCGGGCCCTACGGCGGTACGTCGACGATGTTGGTGCCCCAGATCGAGACGGCGCCTCTCACTCGTCTGCGGGTGGAGGCGTCACCGGTCGCCTTCCTCGGCGCGGTCCTGCTTGTCGCATCCGAGGCGTTCATCGGCCACACGTCCACGGTGGGTCCTCGGCTCGTGGTGCTCGCCTCCGACGCGGGTCACCTGGTGGCGGGCGGGCTGTGGGCAGCGGGCACCTTCATGCTGGCGCTCACGTTGTGGGGGCGGCGCCGACGGGGCGAGCCGCTCGATGCCCGACTGCTCGGCACACGCTTCTCAGTCATGGCCGGCTGGGCGCTCGCGGTCGTCGCCGTCACCGGGTTGGCCCTCGCGTGGGCCATCCTCGGCGAGGTCAGTGCCCTGTGGTCCACCGAGTTCGGGCGGCTGCTGAGCGTGAAGGTCGTGGTGGTCGCCGTGATCGCGGCCATCGGGTCGCACAACCACCGGGTCCTGGTGCCTGCGCTTGCACGAAACGATCCAGACGACAGCGAGCGCTTCCGTCGCACCGTCACCGTGGAGGCCGTGCTCTTCGGAGTCGTGCTGGCGCTCACCGCACTGCTGGTCGTCTCGAACCCGACCTGAACCCCGACTCCCACCGGGACCGATTGGACCACTAACCTACGACGACGTGTCGTAGTTCTCGTTCCCCCGTGGAGGATCCCTGTGAAGACCCGCCTTCTGCCCGCCGCCGGTGCTGCCGTGCTCGCCGCCGGTCTCGTGTTCGGAGCCTGCTCGAGCTCGAGCGACCACGGGAGCATGGGCATGACGACGACGTCCACCACGGCCAGCGCCGCTGCGATCCCGGCCGACGCCGAGTTCAACGCAACCGACGTCGCCTTCGCCCAGGGGATGATCCCGCATCACGCCCAGGCGATCGTCATGGCCGACGTGGCGCTGACTCAGAGCACCGACCCGGACGTCACGAAGCTCGCCACCGAGATCAAGGCGGCCCAGGCGCCGGAGATCGAGCAGCTCACGAACTGGCTCGAGACCTGGGGTCAGCCTGTGCCGGACAGCACCGGCGAGGGCGGCGCGGACCACAGCATGGACGGCATGGACGGGATGATGATGTCCGGGATGATGAGCGATGCCGACATGGCTCGCCTGGAGAACGCGACCGGCGCCGACTTCGACACGATGTGGCTGGAGATGATGATCCAGCACCACGAGGGCGCGATCACCATGGCCCGCGACGAGGTCACCGGCGGCAAGTACGGCCCGACCAAGGTCATGGCCGAGTCGATCATCACCAGCCAGCAGCTCGAGATCGACGCCATGACCAAGCTCCTGGCCCAGGCGCAGTAGGGCCAGTGAGGGCCCTCTCCCGAGGGCAGTGCCGTAGCATCCGTTCGCCGTTCAGCCCGCCACTGGTCCTCACCGCCAGCCGCGGTCCACACATGGGTGACCACCGATGACGACACCATCACGACGACCGATGGGGAGCCTCGAATCCGAGGTCCTTTCCGCGCTCTGGCGCGCCGGGACGCCCCAGACCCCGGCCCAGGTCCTCGAGAGCATCGACGCCGATGTCGCCTACACGACCGTGATGACGATCCTGGCGCGCCTGTGGACCAAGGGCCTGGCCGAGCGGGTGAAGCAGGGCCGCGCCTACGCCTACAGCGCGACGGTCTCCGAGGCCGATCTCGCGGCCTCCCGGATGCGGGATCAGCTCAGCCGCAGCTCGGACCGCATGGCGACTATCGGACGCTTCGTCAGCAGCCTCGACCCCGCCGAAGCCGAGCAGCTCCGCAAGCTGCTCGAGGGCCCGACGTCGTGAACCTGCTGATCCTGGCGCCGGTGTCGCTGGCCCTGCTCGGTATGGCCGCGGGTTGGTTCCTGCCGCGCTACCTGCGACCCAAGGCCGCCGCTCAGCTGCTCACGGCCGCCATCCTGGTGACCACAGCCGCGATCGTCGCCGCGTTCGTCCAGATCGCAGCCGCCGGCGCATCCGAGGTCCCTGTGGTGGCCGACGTGTTCGGCTGGTGCCGAGCGCTGTACCACGGCCAACACGGTGCCGCCCCGACCGTCGGAGTGGCGGCGGCAGCCGGACTGACGTTCATGGTTGCAGCGGCATGGCGGCACCACCGCCGAATCCGTCGAGAGCTGGCCGTGTTCGCCGAGGTGGACGGCATCGAGCTCGTCGACCTCGAGGGTCCCATCGCGTTCGCGGTGCCGGGATCGCGAGGGGGCATCGTGCTCGGCACCGGACTGCTCGAGCACCTCGACGGCGAGCAACGCTGCGCCGTCCTGGCTCACGAAAGCGCGCACCTGGCGCTCAACCACCACCGCTACGTCAACGCCGTCGAGCTCTGCGCTGCAGCCGTCCCGTTCCTGCGACCGCTCGCCTCACAGGTGCGCTTCCAGACCGAACGTTGGGCCGACGAGGTCGCCGCCGACAGCATCGGCTCCCGCCAGGTCCTGGCGAGCACCATCGCCCGTGTGGCCCTGATGCCCTCGCCGACTCCTGCGATGAGCACGCTCGGCTTCCGAGGGACGGGAACCGTCGAACGGGTCGACGCCCTCCTCAACCCCCGGACCTCACCCATGCTCCCCGCGGTCGGCGGCGCCGTCACCGTGCTCGGCGCGGTCGCCGTGGGATCGGTCATACAGCTCCACCACCTCGCCGAGTTCGTCGCGCACATCTGCCCGGGGTGAGAGGAGAGCTGTCGGCGGGCCCTGCCCCGTCGACCGTCGTCTGCGCGATGAGCGAGGTACGTTCTACGACATAGCGTCGTAGAAAGATGGGCGGAAATGGACAGCCCGATCGTCACGCGGCGGCGCCTCCTGCTCGGCGCGGTGGGCGCGACCGCTCGAGCGGGGCATGGCGGTGGTGGGGCATGACAACGAGGCGTTGATACCCCCTACCCCTATGAGGTACCCTCGGCCTTGAGAAAGGGAGACAGCCATGAGCACCTCTCCGGAACAGGATCGAAACGACCGGCTCGGCCTGATCGCCCTGTTCGCGCTCGCCGCCTGCTGCATCGTCCCGATGCTCGCCATCCTCGGGCTCACGACGATGGTCGGGGTGTCGCTGGGTTGGAGCGCAGCGCTCGCTATGGGAGTCGTCGCCGGCGCGGTGTGCGTCGTGGTGATGGCGACCCACCATCGTCGTGGCGGCGGGTCTCAGCATCAGGAGAGCCATCGTGGCTGACACGCCGAGCCGATCGACCGCGGTCCTCGACGTCAGCGGCCTGGGGTTCGCCACTGAGAAGAACGTGGTGGAGGCCCGCCTGGGTCGCCAGCCCGGCGTGGTGGGCATCGACGCCAACCCGGTCACCCAGACCGCCACGGTGGTGTTCGACCCAGACCGGGTGACGATCTCGGGGCTCCAGGGCTGGGTCCGCGACTGCGGCTACCACTGCGCCGGACAGTCCGTGCCCGGCCACATCTGCGACCCGCTCGCCGAGCCCGACGCTCACCTGGGGCACGCCCATCGGGCGGACCATGCCGTGCACGAGGGCCACGAGACCACGGACACCCAGGCCGCCGACCACGACACCGGGGAGCAAGGCGGTCACGGTGGCCATCACCACGGTGACGGGAGGTCGATGGCGTCGATGGTCACCGACATGCGCAACCGCTTCCTCGTGGCGGTCGTGTTCGCGCTGACCATCACGATGTACAGCCACATCGGGATGGACATCCTCGGGCTGCACCTACCGGTGCCGTTCGGCATGCGCAACGACGTGTGGCAGCTGCTGTTGAGCCTGCCGGTCATCTTCTGGTCGTCGTGGATCTTCTTCGTCGGCGCATGGGCGGCCTTGCGAGCCCGGACCCTCGACATGATGGTCCTCGTCGCCGTCGGCATCGGGACCGGTTGGCTCTACTCGACCGTGGTCACCCTGACCGGTGGCGGAGACGTGTTCTTCGAGGCCTCCACGATGCTGGCGGCATTCGTGCTTCTCGGCCACTGGTTCGAAATGCGAGCACGAGGCGGGGCCAACGACGCGATCCGCACGCTGCTCGACCTGGCTCCGCCGATGGGGCTGGTCGAGCGCGACGGAGAGCTCGTCGAGGTGCCGACGGGTGAGGTGGTGGTCGGCGATCTGATCGTGGTGCGACCGGGCTCGAAGATCCCCGTGGACGCCGTGGTCGAAGACGGTGAGAGCGAGGTCGACGAGTCGGTCGTGACCGGCGAGAGCCTCCCGGTCCACAAGGCCCCAGGCGACCAGCTGATCGGCGCCACCATCAACCGCAACGGCGTCCTGCGGGCGCGGGCCACTGAGGTCGGCTCCGACACCGCGCTTGCCCAGATCGTCAAGCTGGTGCAGGAAGCGCAGAACTCGAAGGCCCCCGGCCAGCGCCTGGCTGACCGCGCCGCCTTCTGGCTGGTGCTGGTCGCTCTCGTCGGCGGCGCGCTCACCTTCGCCGCCTGGATGGCGTTCGGCGACGTCGGCGTCGACGGCGCGCTGCTCTACGCCATCACGGTCGTGGTCATCACCTGCCCGGACGCTCTCGGGCTCGCCACACCGACGGCGATCATGGTCGGCTCCGGCCTCGGCGCCAAGCGGGGCGTGCTGTTCAAGACCGCCTCGGCCATCGAGTCCTCCGCCCGGCTCGACGTCGTCGTGATGGACAAGACCGGCACCCTCACCAGGGGCAAGCCCGAAGTCACCGACACCGTGTTCGCCGACGGCATCAGCCGTGACCGCACCTTCCTGCTCGCCGCCGCCGTCGAGCGGAACTCCGAGCACCCCATCGCCCAGGCCTTCGTCGCCCACGTCGACCAGACCGTCGGCGACACGAACCAACTCGGCGCCAGCGGATTCGAGAACGTCCCCGGACAGGGCGCCGTCGCGACCGTCGACGGGATCGAGGTGGCCGTCGGCAGCAAGGCGCTCATGGACGACAGGGGCATCCCGCTCGCCGACCTCGCCGACACCTGGACCCACCTCGCCACAGAGGGCCGCACCGTCATTGTCGTCGCTCTCGACGGTGCCACTGCCGCCATCATCGGCGTCGCCGACGCCCCGCGTGACACCTCCGCAGCCGCAGTGCAGGCCCTGCGGGACATGGACGTCCGAGTCGTCATGCTCACCGGCGACAACGCCGCCACCGCCGCCCGCATCGCCGAGCAGCTCGGCATCGACGAGGTCATCGCCGACGTCCGCCCCGCCGACAAGGCCGCCGTGATCACCCGCCTCCAGAATGACGGAGCCCGGGTCGCCATGGTCGGCGACGGCGTCAACGACGCACCCGCGCTCGCCCAGGCCGACGTCGGCATCGCCATCGGAGCCGGCACCGACGTCGCCATCGACACCGCCGACATCGTGCTCATGCGCTCTGATCCCCTCGACGTGCCCATCGCCATCCAGATCGGCCGCGGGACCCTCCGCAAGATGCACCAGAACCTCACCTGGGCCATCGGCTACAACACCATCGCCCTCCCCATCGCGGCCGGCGTCTTCGTTCCGATCATCGGCCTCGGCCTCCGCCCCGAGATCGCCGCGCTCACCATGTCCGGGTCGAGCATCATCGTCGCTTTCAACGCCGTGCTGCTGAAGCGTCTGCACCTCCCCGGACAGCCCTCCACTCGGCCGGGTACACCCTCTACGCCAGCCCAGAGATAGCGCACTCGTCCCCCAACCCGGCCCTCCGCTCCGGCAGGTCACAGGAGCAGCCGGTCGTGTCCTGAGCCCAGACAGCGCACGGGTGGCGCGCCGAGTCGTGCCCACCGCAGCCCACTGCAGCCATGGCGAGCACGCGTACGAATCCTCCCTGACCTACACGTAGAGGAACCATCGAAAGGGACTGAGACGCAAAGAAACCCCCGACGGATCGGGGGTTTCGACGCTGTTTCGATGGTGGCGGGGGCAGGATTTGAACCTGCGACCTTCGGGTTATGAGCCCGACGAGCTACCAGACTGCTCCACCCCGCGGCGTGGAGAGCACCCTACCGACGTCGACCGTCGGACGCCAACCCGCCCCTCCGACCGAACGACCCGTTGACTGGTGTCCCGGAACGGCGGACAACTGCCAACCGGTCCTCGGCTCCAGGACGACCGGTTGCCAAGAGTCCGTCCACGGCGGACACACGCCAACCGGTCGGCCCCACACGGCCGACGGGCGAGCGGCGGGGCCCACCGACCGACGAAGATGGCGCCCGACCGCTGCGCCCTTCCGAGGAGACACCGTGAGCTACGCCTTCGATCCCGAGTTCGCCGAGATGCTGCCGTTCCTCCCGACGGTCTCCCCCGACCTCGCCGACCCGGCGGCGATCGCCGCCAGCCGCACCGGCCCTGGCATCGGGGCGCTGATGGGCGAGGTGCCCGATCGCGACGACGTCACCAAGGTCGACCTCACCGTGCCCGGCCACCAGGGCGATCCCGATGTCCCGGTCCGCGTCTACACGCCCACCGCCCCCGTCGACGGCCTGCGCCCCGCTCTGCTCTACATCCACGGCGGCGGCTTCATGATGGGCGACATCGCCATGATGGACATCCCGTGCCAGCGCTACTGCGCCGAGCTCCCGGCCGTCATCGTCTCGGTCGAGTACCGCCTGGCGCCCGAGGACCCGTACCCCGCCGGCCTCCACGACTGCTACGCGGCGCTGGTGTGGCTGCACGCCAACGCGGCCGAGCTCGGCGTCGACCCCGCCCGCATCGCCGTCGGGGGCGGCTCGGCCGGCGGTGGCCTGTCGGCGGCGGTCGCCCTCCTCGCCCGCGACCTGGGCGGACCGGCCCTGTGCTTCCAGTTCCTCCAGATCCCGGAGCTCGACGACCGTCTCGACACGCCGTCGATGCAGCAGTTCGTCGACACCCCGCTGCGGAACCGGCCCAACGCGGTGTGGAGCTGGACGCACTACCTCGGACCCCTCCACGGCAGCGACGACATCCCCTACACGGCAGCGCCCTCGCGCTGCACCGACCTCAGCGGCCTGCCCCCGGCGTACGTGTCGACCATGGAGTTCGATCCGCTGCGCGACGAGGGGATCCTCTACGCCCTCGGCCTGCTCCAGGCCGGCGTGCAGGTCGAGCTGCACTCCTACCCCGGCACGTTCCACGGCTCGAGCCTCATCCCGTCCGCGGTCGCCGAGCGCGAAGCCGCCGAGTCCATCGACGCCCTCCGTCGCGGCCTCAACCCGCGCTGACCGCGTCCGATCCACTGCCCGTGTCCCCCCGCACCCGCACCGCGCCCTTCGTCGTGGCGCTCGTCGCCGCCCTGGCCTTCGCCCTCGCGGGCTGCGCCGGCGACGGCTCGACCGACGCCACCGACGCCACCTCCGCCGACGAGACCACCGACACCACCGGCGAGCCGTCCCGCCGAGACCTGACGCCGGTCCTCACCGACCAGCCCTATGCCGGACCGTCGTCGTCGCCCGCCCAGGTCCTCGACCTCTGGAAGCCCGCCACCGCGACGGCCACTCCCCTCCCGCTGGTCGTGTTCAGCCACGGCGGAGGCTGGGTGGAGGGCGACAAGGACCAGGTGCGCTCGAAGCTCCCCGACCTGCTCGACGCCGGCTTCGCCGTCGCCAGCATCAACTACCGGTTCTCCCAGGAGGCACCGTTCCCGGCCGCGCCACGAGACGCCAAGGCCGCGGTCCGATGGCTCCGGGCCAACGCCGCCGCCAACGGCCTCGACCCCGACCGCATCGCGGCCTGGGGTGAGTCAGCCGGCGCCAACCTCGCCGCCCTCCTCGGCACGACTGGCGACCAGCCCACGATCTTCGACGACCCCGAGCTCGGCAACGCCGGAACGTCGGCCGCGGTGCAGGCCGTCGTCGACTGGTTCGGGCCCACCGACCTGCTGGCGATGCGCCGCCAGGCCCTCGACGACGGCGTCTGCCCCGACCCCTACGACCACGACGCCGGCGACTCCTACGAGTCGCGCTGGCTGGGCGAGCCGCTGCAGACCGATGTCGAGGTCGCCGAGCTGGCCGACCCCATCACCTACATCCACACCGCCACCGTGCTGCCGCCGTTCTCCATCGCCCACGGCGACGACGACTGCGTGGTCGACGTCGGCCAGTCCCAGTTGCTCATCGGGGCGTTGGAGGAGGCCGGCCAGGAACCGCAGGTGACGATCCTGCCCGGTGCCACCCACATGGACGCCCGCTTCGACGCCGAGGTACTCGGCCCGACCATCACCTGGCTCGAGCAGGTGCTCGCCGGTTGAGCCGCTGAGCCTGAGCCGCCACGCGACGAGGCCGCCGACCCGGGACTGAACGTCCGGTGCCGACGGCCTCGTGAGTGCGGGGTGCTGCGAACGGCTGGGTCAGCCGGTGAACGCCGGGGACACGGCGACGGCCTCGACGGCCGGGCCGGCGGTCGTGGTGGTCACGGGCGCCTGGCAGGTGTTGCCGAGCACCAGGCTGACGACCTCGGTGCCGGAGTCCTCGGTGTCGGGCGACGCCCAGTCGACGGTGAGCACCAGGGTGCCGGTGACGTCGCCGGGGATCGGGCCGCCGTCAGTGGCGGTCTCGCCGACCGGCACGGGGTTGGGCGTGAGGTTGATGGGGCCGAGGTCGACGGTGTCGAGGCTGAGCTCCTGGCCGGTGATGTCGATGTCGCCGAGGGCCGCCGGAACGTTGTTGGGCACGCCGATGCTGCTGGTGTTGGTGGCCTCGTAGGCCACGACCCACGTGTACTGGTCGCCGGAGACCTGGCACTCGACCGTGCCCGTGACCTCGAGGCTGGAGGTGTCGACGACCTGCGAGCCCGCCGGGATGGCGGTGAGGCCGAGCACCAGGCCGCCAGCGGCGAGGGCCGCTCCGGCGCGAGCGAAGGGGCGGATGGACGGCATGGTGATCTCCCGTGATCGGGTCGGGCTCCCGTGCCCGACCCGCCAAAGCTAGTTCGGCTCCGGTGGCGCCTCGACGAACCGTCCTCGGTGTCCGTCGGCGAGGCCGCTGTCCACTGCGCCGCCGCCGCACGAGGGGCCTACGATCCGCAGCCGTGACCGACGCCACCGTGCCCGCCCACCTCGACCCCCGGCTCGCGGAGTTCCTCGCCGCCACCGAGCGCCTCACCGGCCCCGGTTCGCCGTTCGAGACCGTCACCGAGGACGTGCTCGGCGAGCCGATGGAGGTCTTCCGCCAGCGCCCCGCCAACCTGCGCGAGCTCCTGGTGAACGCGCCGTCGTTCGGCGACCGCCTGAGCATGGCGTTCTCCGACGGCCGCGAGATCACCTACGAGGAGCTGCCCGGCCAGGTGGCCTCGGTGGCCCGCTACCTGCACGACGTGCACGGCGTCGGCAACGGCGACAACGTCGCCCTCCTGGGCGCCAACTCGGCGGGGTGGATCCTCTCGTTCTGGGCGTGCCTGTCGCTCGGGGCGGTGGCGGTCGCCATGAACGGCTGGTGGACCGAGGCCGAGGTCGCCCACGCCCTCGAGCTCACCGAGCCGAAGGTGATCCTGGCCGACGCCCGTCGGGCCGAGCGCCTGCCCGCCGGGGGCACGGCCCCGGTGGTCGACCTCGACGCCGACCTGGAGGCGATGCTCGCCCACGCACCCGGCGCCGAGCTGCCCACCTCGCCGATCGACGAGGACGACCCGGCGATGCTGATCTTCACCAGCGGCACGACCGGCCGGGCCAAGGCCGCCGTGCTCACGCACCGGTCGATCATCGGCTACACGATGCTGCAGAACTTCATCGGTGCGCGCGGCATGGTGCTGGCCGGTCGGGGCCCCTCCGGCGGGCCGCCCCCGGTGCGCCTCGCCGTGTTCCCGCTCTTCCACGTGTCGGGCCTCGGCGCCACGGTCAACAGCATCCACACCGGCTCCACCACGGTCTGGCCCCTCGGCCGCTTCGATGCCGCCACGGTGATCGACCTCACCGTCCGCTACGGCATCAACCTCTGGGGCGGCACCGGCACCCACGTGCTGCGCCTGGTCGAGCACGACGACATCAGCCGCATCGAGCCCACGCAGCTGGTCTCGGTGGGCATGGGCGGGTCAGCGACCACGCCCGACATCATCCGCCGGGTCGAGGCCGCCTTCCCCCACCTGAAGGACACCATGTCGACCGGCTACGGCTCGACCGAGACCGGCGCCCTCGTCTCCTTCGCTCCCAACTGGATGCTGGTGGCCTCCCCCGACGCCATCGGCCCGCCGCTGCCGACCATCGGCGTGCGCATCACCGGCCCGATGGGCGAGGTCCTGCCCGAGGGGGCCGAGGGCAACATCTGCGTGCGCAGCCCGCTGCTCATGAAGGGCTACTACCGCAACGACGCCGCCGACGCCGAGGCCTTCAGCGACGGCCGCTGGTTCAACACCGGCGACTTCGGCCGCCTCGAGGGCGGCGTGCTGCACATCGCCTCCCGCAAGCGCGACCTCATCATCCGCGGTGGCGAGAACGTCTACCCGTTCGAGGTCGAGAACCGCCTCGACGAGCACGACCAGATCGTCGAGGCCGCGGTCATCGGCGTCGACCACCCCGACCTCGGCCAGGAGGTGAAGGCCATCGTCGTGGTGACGGCCGACAGCTCGCTCACCCCCGACGAGGTGCGGGCCCACTGCGCCGAGACGCTGGCGTCGTTCAAGATCCCGAGCCAGGTCGAGCTGCGCCAGGAGCCGCTCCCCCGCAACCCCAGCGGCAAGGTGCTCAAGAACGTCCTCGCCGGCGACGCCCAGACCAACTTCGTCGAGGAGTGACGGCCTCGAGGAGTGACGGCGTCGAGGAGTAGCGCTCAGTCGAGCGAGCGCAACAGGGCCGCCACCCGTTGGGGCTCCTGGGCCATCACGCCGTGGCCGGCACCGTCGATCACCTCGGTGCGACATCCCGGCCAGCGGGCCGCGATGAGCGGGAGGTTGGCGGCGGGGATCACCACGTCGACCGAACCGGCCACCGCCACGACCGGCGGGGTCCCGGTCGGCAGTGGCGCCGGCGCGGTGGCGTGCCACCCCTCGATCGCCGCTTCCTGGGCCTTCAGCACCTCCGGGTCGAGGACCGCCTTGGCCTGGGCCACGAGGTCGCCGACCTGGGCGTCGAGCTGGCCGGCCAACGGCTGGGGGAACAGCAGGTCGAGCAGCCGGGTGGCCTGCTCCCGCGGCGTGCCCGAGGTGTCGACCAGCCGGGCCCAGTCGGCCCGGTCGGTGAGCACGGCGCTCGGCCCGCCCGCGTCCGTGGCGATCAGCCCGAGACCGGTCACCCTCGACGGCGCGGCGCAGGTGAGGGCCTGGGCGACGAAGCCCCCCATCGACCAGCCCACGACCAACGCCCGGTCGACCTCGAGGTGGTCGAGCACGGCCAGGGCGTCGGCGGCCATGCCGGCCACGGTCACGGGCTCGGCGGGGTCGCCCAACGACGACTCGCCCATCCCGCGGGGGTCGGGGCACACGACCCGATGGCCGGCGGCGAGCTCGCCCAGGAAGGTGGGGTCCCAGTCGGCGGACGTGCCCGAGTAGCCCTGCAGGAGCAGGAGCACCGGCCCCTCCCCCGTCTCGCGCCACGCCAGCCGGCGACCGTCCCGATCGAGTGCTCCCTCGCCTGTCATCCGGAGAGTCTCGGCCGCAGCCAGCCCGAGGTTGAGCGATGCCCCTCCCCCAAAGGTGGCTCACCAGATACAGCCCGCCGGAGCAGGTGAGCCACCTTTCCGGGTCCTGCCCAAAGGTGGCTCACCACATACAGCCGGCCGAAGCAGGTGAGCCACCTTTCGGAGGGGTCGGAGCGGGACGGGCCGGAGAGGCGGAGGGGTCAGGCCTGGAGGACGACCACGTACTGGCCGCCGCCCTGCTCCACCGACGAGCGAACGGCCAGGTCGGGCTGGAGCCGGGAGATGCGGTCGACCAGCCAGTCGGCCGCTGCCTCGGCGTCGTCCTCGGTCGGGCACCGGGCGACGAGCTCACGGCCACCCTTGCGCTGCAGCCGCTCGACCGTGGCGACGATGGGAGCCGGGTCGACGACGAAGAGGTGGTCGGCCCACGGCACCACCGGCGCCACCGCGCCCTTCTTGGTGTTGCAAGCCCGGTGGGCCAGGCGCTCGACCGGCGGGCCGGCCTTGCCCTTGCTCTTGGCCTTCGTCGTCACCGAGTCGACGCTCGGACCCCGCGGGTCGTTGACGCTCATCTCGGGGTCGACGGGCTCGTCGCAGATCCAGCACCGCCACCCGTCGCGCTCGCCGACCTCGTCGAGCCGGCTCATCGGTGGGTCTCGGGACGGCAGCGAGCGGTTGAGGCCATGGCTGCGAGACGGTACCCGCGGGCCGGGAGACGAGCGCGACTGCGGCTCGTTCCGGACGCAGGCGACGGGGTGGAAGCGGCCCATCGCCGCGCCAGACTGCCGGTTCGTCGACCACCGCCTGACAGGAGCCCCGACGCGTGACACCGACCGACGACCAGATCGACGTGCCCCCGGTGATCGGGCGCTACCAGGCCGCCCACGACCGCCGAGACACGGCGACCGCGATCGCCGCCTTCACCCCTGACGCCACCGTGGCCGATGACGGCGCGACCCACGTGGGCGCCGATGCGATCCGGCAGTGGCTCGAGACCGCGGCCAGCGAGTTCACCTACACCCGGACCCTCATCGGGGCCGAGCAACAGGACGACCGGACCTGGGTCGTCCACAACAACCTGACCGGCGACTTCCCCGGCGGCACGGTCGACCTCAGCTACCGCTTCGTCCTCCTCGGCGAGCTCATCGAACGCCTCGACATCGCCCCCTGAGCACCCGACGGCCGGGTGTCAGCCGGCCGCACTCAACCCGCGCACCCACCGACCGAGCTCGTCGAAGAGCAGCAGGCGTTCGGCCGCGATCACGTGGTTGTGGCCCGATCCGGGCACCACGAACTCGGTGAGCTCGGGTGTGGAGCTGAACAGCTGCGGCAGGCGCTCGACCTCGCGGACGATGTCGTTCTCCCCCACCGCGACGAGCACCGGCACGTCGATGGCCGCCATCTCGCGATCGCTCGTGCCGGGGATCATCGAGGTGAGCCCGCCGAGCGTCAGCAGGGCCCCGGTGGCCGGACCGAGGAGGTCGCCCGGGGTGAGGGGTGCGCCGGCCGGCCGCTCGCGGACCTCGCGCTTCGACGGCGTCAGTGCGCCGCCGAAGCGGGCGGCCACCAGCGTGGGCAGCGCCAGCTCGAGCTCGTCGAGGTCGCCGGCGTAGCCACGCTCCTCGTCGTTGAGGTGCTCGGGCAGCCCCGCGCCACCGAACCCGAGCAACGCCACGCCGTCGTAGCTGCGATGCCGGGCCTGCTGCTGCACGATGATCATCGCCCCCATCGAGTGCCCGCATCCGACGACCCGGCCGACGGCCACCCGATCGAGGCCGGGGACGAGCTCGCCGGCGCGCAGCCGGGCCACGGCGTCGGCCACGACGTGGGCGTGCAGGGCGGCGACGACCCTCGGGATCAACGTGTACGGGTCGTCGGGGGGAGGGCTGTCGCCGGTGCCGAGGTGGTCGAGGGTGAGCACGGCGAGCCCGTGGTCGTCGACCAGGTGGCGAGCCAGCGACCAGCGACCGGGCAACGACTCCGGGAGGTCGAACCACCGCCGGGTCATCCCGCCACCGGGCACGCAGACGACCAGGTCGACCGACGATCGCTGCGTCGCGTCGTCGGGCACGAAGAGGTCGCCGACCTCCACGGTCGCCCCGGCCGGCGCCACCGCCGTCACGTCGAGCTCGATGCGCACCGGCTCCGTCACGACGGGGACAGTAGCGACCGCGCCCCACCCGTGCGAGGCCATGTGGGGCATTGCCAAAAGAGTTTTGGTCGGCTACAACGGCGCCCATGACCGGATCCTTGGGGGGAACCCGAGTCATCGACCTGTCCACGGGGATGGCTGGTCCGATGGCCACGATGCTGCTCGCCGACCACGGCGCCGACGTGGTGAAAGTCGAACCACCGGGCGGCGACCCGACCCGCTCGCTGTCCGGCGCCCGGGTGTGGCACCGCGGCAAGCGCAGCGTCGAGCTCGACCTCGACGACGCCACCGACCAAGAGCGCCTGCTGCAGCTGATCGAGCGAGCCGACGTGGTCGTCGAGAACTTCGCCCCCGGCGAGGCCGCCGCCCTCGGCCTCGACTGGCCCGCGCTCCAGGCCCGAAACCCCCGCCTCGTCCTCTGCTCGATCACGGCCTACGGCCGCCACGTGCCGGAGCGCGACCGCCCCGCGGTCGACGCCCTCGTCGCCGCCCGCACCGGCCTCCACTGGGAGCAGCGGGGCCGGGTCGGCACCACCATCGGCGTGCTGTGCGACCTTCCCGTCGAGCTCGACTTCCTCGACATCCCGCCCGGGTGCGCCGACGGCCCCGAGCGCGGCGGCCCCCTCTACCCCCGCTCGGCCTGGCCCAGCCTGGGCGCCGCGTTCCTCGCCACCACGGGCATCACCGCCGCCCTCCTCGCCCGCACCCGCACGGGCCGGGGCCAGTGGGTCGAGACCTCGCTCCTCCAGGGCGTGCTCGCCGCCACCGCCGGGGCCTGGCAGAAGCCCGAGAACCCCCATGCCGACGGCTACCTGTGCTGGATCATGGACCCGCGTGGCAGCAAGGGGCACTTCGCCTGCAGCGACGGCCGGTGGGTGCAGAACTGGGTGCCGAACCCCGCCTTCGCCCTCGGCGTCTCCGAGGGCGACCGGCTCGACCCCGAGGCGGCCAAGGCCCCCCGTGACGACCCGAGCCGCATCGGCCCCGACTACAGCGAACTGGTGGTGCTCGCCCACTACCACCCGGAGATGAAGGCGGCCTACGCCCGCTTCCCCGCCGACGAATGGGTGAGGACGGCGGCCGAGGTCGGCGTGCCCCTGCAGCGGGTGCGCTCGGTCGAGGAGGCCCTCGCCGACCCCGACCTGTTCGACGCCGGCATGGTCGTCGAGGTCGACGACCCCGAGGTCGGCCCCATCCGCCATGCCGGTGTGCTCGTGCGCATGGACGGCTCGCCCGGCGCGGTGCAGGGCCCCTCTCCCCGGGCCGGCCAGCACACCGACGAGATCCTCGCCGAGCTCGGCATCCCTCCCCGCCCGGCCGACGGCCCGGCCGAGCCCCGCGACCTCAGCGCCCCTCTCGAGGGCGTGGTCGTGCTCGACCTCGGCCTGGCCATCGCCGGCCCGTGGGGCACGCAGGTCCTCTCCGACCTGGGCGCCACGGTGATCAAGACCAACACCCTGTGGGACGATTTCTGGCACTCCACCCACATCGCCTTCTGCGCCAACCGGGGCAAGCAGTCGATCTCGCTGAACCTCAAGGACCCGCGGGCGATGGAGATCCTCCACCGCCTCGTCGAGCGGGCCGACGTGGTCCAGCACAACATGCGCTACGAGGCCGCCGAGCGCCTCGGGGTCGACTACGCCTCGCTGCAGAAGGTCAACCCCGCGCTGATCTACTGCCACACCGCCGGCTTCGACCCGAAGCGGGCCCACCTCCCCGGCAACGACCAGACCGGCGCCTGCCTGTCGGGCATCGAGTGGGAGGACGGCGCCGTCGGCGAGGGCGGCAAGCCCATCTGGAGCCTCACCTCGTTCGGCGACACCGGCAACGGCTTCCTCTCGGCCATCGGGATCATCCAGGCGCTGCTGCACCGGGAGCGCACCGGCGAGGGCCAGTTCCTCACCACCAACATCC
The DNA here is from genome assembly GCA_965279255.1 of Acidimicrobiales bacterium. Lineage (GTDB taxonomy): Bacteria > Actinomycetota > Acidimicrobiia > Acidimicrobiales > Acidimicrobilacustridaceae > CAMFLJ01. The sequence goes on along the minus strand of OZ257146.1, from coordinate 72,687 downwards.
TGGCCGCGGGGCTGCTGAACACGTCCTACGTGTGGCTCGACGCGGAGGGCAACGGCGTCGACCGTCCCCGCCTCGACCGCGACCAGTTCGGGGTGGGCCCGCTCCAACGCCTCCACGAGACCGCCGACGGCTGGCTGTGCCTCGCCGTCCCCGACGGCGACGACGGCCAGCGCAAGGCCCTGGCCGACGTGCTCGGGCTCGACGGGCTCGACCTCTCCGACCCGACCGCAGCCGCCGAGGCCGTGGGCACGGCCCTGCGGTCGGCCGACGCCGCGACCTGGTTCGCCCGGCTCGACGCCGCCGGCGTGGCGTGCGAGGTCGTCGACGCCGGCTTCGTCACCCGCTTCTTCTCCGACCCCGCCTACGTCGACGCCGGCCTGGTCGGCGTCACCCAGCAGGCCCAGGTCGGCGAGTTCCGGCAGTTCGGCCACCTGTGGTCGTTCTCCGACACCCCGACCCGAATCGCCGGGCCGCCGTTGATCGTGGGCCACGACACCGTCGCCCTGCTGCACGACCTCGGCTACCCCCAGGCCGACATCGACTCGCTGCTCGACGACCAGGTCGTCAAGCAGTCCACCCTCACCCAGGAGCGCGCCCGCTGATGCAGGTCCGGCCACCCATCCCCAACCAGGACGACGCCTTCCACTGGGAGGGCGCCCGCCAGGAGAAGCTCCTCCTGCAGCGGTGTGCCGACTGCGGCACCGTGCGCCACCCGCCGGGGCCGATGTGCGGCACGTGCGGCTCGCTCGCCACCGACAGCCTCGAGTGCAGCGGCCGCGGCACCGTCCACTCCTGGATCCTCTCCCACCACCCCACCGAGCCCGACGAGGCGCCCCGCGTGGTGATCCTCGTCGACCTCGAGGAGGGCCACCGGTTCGTGTCCAACCTGATCGACACCGACCTCGACGAGGTCCACAACGGCATGGCCGTCGACCTCTGCTTCGTCGAGTACGCCACCACCGACGGCGAGACGATCACGCTTCCCCAGTTCCTCCCCGCCGGGCGCAGGGCGGTGGCCCGATGAGAGACGTCCCCGCCCACCGGCGTGCCGTCATCGCCGGCATCGGCCACACCGAGTTCTCCCAGCACTCGGGTCGCTCGACGCTGCAGCTGGCCGCCGAGGCCTCGCTGGCCGCCATCCGCGACGCCGGCATGGCCCCGGCCGACATCGACGGCAACGTCACCTTCGCCATGGACACCAACGACGAGCTGGCCCTCATCCGCAGCCTCGGCATCCCCGAGCTGCGCTGGTCGGCCCGCACCCGGGGCGGAGGGGGCGGCGCGTGCTCCACCATCCAGCTCGCCGCCGCCGCGGTCGAGAGCGGTCACGCCGACGCCGTGCTCGTCTACCGGGCCTTCAACGAGCGCTCGGGCCACCGCTTCGGGCAACCCCAGGTGGCCCCCAACCCCGACCCGGCGTGGAACCAGCACAAGCCCTACGGGCTCGACACGCCGGCCAAGATCTACGCCCTCGCCTTCCAGCGCTACATGAGCGAGTTCGGGGTCACCAACCCCGACCTCGGCCGCTACACCGTCGTCGCCCGCGACTGGGCCAGCACCAACCCCAACGCCCAGTTCTACGAGCGGCCCATCACGCTGGAGGACCACCAGGCCAGCCGCTGGATCGTCGAGCCCATCCTGCGCAAGCTCGACTGCTGCCTCGAGAGCGACGGCGGCGTGGCCCTGGTGGTCACCCGCGCCGATCGCGCCGCCGACCTCGACACCGTGCCCGTCGACATCCTGTCGGCCACCGCCAGCCAGATCGAGGGCGGCAGCGAGCTGTTCGCCTACTACGACCAGGACCTCGCCGAGCACCAGGAGGCGGCGGCGGTGGGCCGGCGCCTCTACGCCGAGTCCGACCTCACGCCCGCCGACATCGACGTGGCGATGATCTACGAGAACTTCACCCCCGTCGTGTTCCTCCAGCTCGAGGCCATGGGCCTCTGCGGCCGGGGTGAGGCGAAGGACTTCATCGCCGACGGCCACATCGGCCGCGGCGGCTCGATGCCGGTCAACACCAACGGTGGCCTGCTCGGCGAGGGCTACATCCACGGGATGAACAACATCGTCGAAGGGGTCCGCCAGCTGCGCGGCACCTCGCACAACCAGATCTCCGACGCCCAGCACGTGCTGGTCAGCGCCGGCCGCAGCGGCCTCGTCCTCGGCCGCCAGTCCTGAGGGGGACCAAAACCATGACCGTCACCGACGCCCAGTCCGACATCGTCCTCAACCGCCATGGTGAGCGGGTGGTCTCCGCCGACTCCCACGTCGCCATCGACCAGTCGCAGATCAAGGCCAAGCTCGACCCGGCCTTCCACGCCGAGTACGACCGGGCCCAGCAGGCCTTCGCCGCCCGCATGGCCGCCAACATGGCCCAGGCCAAGACCAACACCGACGCCATGACCCGCAACCCCCATGCCGCCTTCACCCGGCCGGGGTACCGCGACGGCCAGGAGCGCCTGGCCGACATGACCGCCGACGGGGTCGACGTCGAGGTCATCTACTCCGAGGTCAGCGCCTTCCGGTACATCGGCGACATGGAGCACGGCTCCACCGAGGCCACCCGTGCCTTCAACGACGTGCTGGCCGACTTCGCCTCGGCCGACCCCCGCCGCCTGGTCGTCAGCTACCAGATCCCGATCCGCGACGTGCCCGCCGCGGTGGCCGAGGTGAAGCGGGTGCAGGCCATGGGCGGCAAATCGCTCCAGATCCCCGTGTTCCCGAACGAGATCGGCGCCCCCGACTACTTCGACGAGTCCTACGACCCGCTCTGGACCGCCGTCGAGGAGTCCGGCCTGCCGCTGTGCTGCCACATCGGCGTGAACACCTCGCTCGACGACCTCACCCGCCGCGACCCCACCCCGCAGAAGGGCGTGATGGTCGGCCAGGTCGCCCTCACCACGGCCGAGGCCCTCGGCATGTGGCTGCTCACCGGCGTGCTCGAGCGCCACCCCGACCTGAAGATCGTGTTCGTCGAGCCGGGCGTCGGCTGGATCGCCTGGTACCTCGAGACCATCGACGACATGGTCACCCGCCAGGGCTACGTGTTCGAGAACCTCACCGCCCTCCCGAGCACCTACTTCCACCGCAACATCGCGGTGACCTTCATCGACGAGCCCCGGGGCATCAAGCTCCTGCGCCACGAGATCGGCGTCGACAACATCATGTGGTCGACCGACTTCCCGCACCCGGTCACCAGCTGGCCCGACTCCCAGGACGTCATCGAGCACGTCTTCGCCGACCTCCCCGACGACGAGCGCCGCAAGATGCTGTGCGACAACGCCGTGAGGATCTGGAACCTGTGAGCGCCGGCCGCGCCCGCACCGCGGGGCCCTTCCTCGACAAGGCGACCCTCGTGCGGGCCGCGGCCGACCTCGCCGACCGCGACGGCTGGTCGCGCCTCACCCTCTCGGGCGCGGCCCAGGCGGTCGACCGCCACGTCAGCTCGCTCTACACCCACGTCGACGGCCTCGACGACCTCCGCCGCGAGGTCGCCCTGCTCGCCATCGACGAGCTGGCCGACGAGGTCTGGCGGGCCGCCCTCGGGCGCAGCGGCGGCGACGCCCTCACCGCCATCGCCACCGTCGAGCGCGACTTCTCCCGCGCCCACCGGGGCCGCATCGCGGCCATCAACGCCTACGCGACGGCCGGCGACCCCGACTTCCGGGCGAAGGGCGCCCGGCTGGCCGAGCCGATCCGGGCCACCCTCGCCGGCTTCGGGCTCGACACCGAGCAGGTCGCCATCGCCCACCGGGTGTTCAGCGCGTCGGTGCGGGGCCTCTCACAGGCCGGCACCGACACCGCCGCCGACCGGCGCGACGCCGACGACGCCCTCACCCAGACCGTCGAGCTGTTCGTGACCGCCCTCGACAGCGGCACCTGGCCCCGGCCCCGCTGACAGCGGGCACGAGCACCGGACCGCCGAGGCACGGACCGACCGGCACGCCCTAGGCGGGCGTGCCGGCGATCGTGGTGGTCGGGGCGATGGTGGACGGCACCGTCGCCTGCGCGGTGCCGGACGCCGTCAGCTGCTGGGCCTGTCCGAGGTACTGCGACGCCTCCTCGACCTTGGCCTGGTAGCCGGCGAGGTCGCCGTTCTTGAGAGCCGCGTCGGCGTCGTTGAGGGCCTGCACCGCCAGCGCCACGAGCTGGTCGACGGTCTCACCGCCGGTGGCCGGCGGGACAGTGGTGCTGGTGCTGCCGCCCGGCACGGTGGTGGTGGTCGACGAGCTCGAGCCGGAGTTCGGATCGGTCGTCGAGCCGGTGCCACCGATCTGGGTGATCGTCCGGCTCTCCACCGTCTCCGGGCTGGAGTTCGGGTAGAGCTGCTCGATGGCCGCCCGGAGCGTCGGGCGCATCGCCACCCGGTCGCCCGAGACCACGATGACCTGCTTCAGCTGCGGCACCGCGTTGGCGTCAGCCGCGACGTAGAGCGGCCGCACGTAGAGGATCGAGTTCTCGAGCGGGACCAGCAGCATGTTGCCGTACTGCACCCTCGAGCCCTGCTGGTTCAGCTGGGTGATGAGGGTCGACACGACCTGGTTCTGGGAGATCGCCGAGTTGGCGAGCGAGGGGCCGTTGATCTGCTGCCCGGAGGGCATCTCGTAGACGGTGATCTTCCCGTAGTCGTCGGGATCGCTGTCGGCGACCATGAACGACGTGAGCGTCTGGCGGGACCCCGACTGAGACTGCGTCTCCGAGAACGGCACGAACGGCCGGCTCATGACGAACGACTCCTGCGTCTCGCCCGGCAGCTGGAGCAGTTGGTAGAAGGGGTCGATGCGCTTGGTCGCGGTCGGCAGCACCTGGCCGGTGCCCAACGCGGTCGCCGATTGGGCGGCGGCGGCGCTGGTGCCACCCACCGAGGTGCCCGGGTCGTTGGCGACCGCCCACGCCGAGGTCTTCTCGTAGAAGGTCTGCGGGTCGGTGATGTGGTAGCGGCCGTACATGTTGGTCTGGAGGCGGAAGAGGTCCTCCGGGTAGCGCCAGTGGGCCCGCAGCTCCTGGGGCATCTCGTCGACCGGGTAGAAGAGCGCCGGGAAGGCCTTCTCGTACGCGGTGACGATGGGGTCGCTCGGATCGACGACGTACAGCTTCACCGTGCCGTCGTAGCTGTCGAGCACGGCCTTCACCGAGTTGCGCACGTAGTTGAGGCCGCCGCCGGAGAGGCCGCTGCCCGACGGCAGGCCGGTGGTGTCGGCCTGCTGGGCGTTGGGGTACTTGTTCGTGCTGGTGTAGCCGTCCCAGATGTAGACGACCCGGCCGTCCTGCACCACGGGGTACGGGTCGGAGTCCCACTCCATGAAGGGGGCGACCTTCTCGATGCGGGCGCGGATGTCGCGCTCGAACACGATGCGGGAGTCGCTGGTGAGGAAGTTGGAGACGATCAGGTTCCAGTCCGCGAAGCGGAGCGCGAACGCCGCCTTGCGGGTGAACGAGTCGAGCTTCACGCCGCCGGTGCCGGAGTACGTGCTCTGCCCCTCGCCCTCGGCGATGCCCGTGTAGTCGACCTCGGCGCGCCCCGTGTTGGTGATGGCGTAGCCGGGCAGGTTCTCGCCGTAGTACAGCTGCGGCTGGTCGATCTTGAGGTTGATCTGGTTCTCCTGCACCTCGACCGGCACGTCGCGGACCAGGTAGTCGGGAGCCCCGTCGGTGTTGGTGGTGTTGGCCGGCGCGAGCGCCAGCCCGTAGCCGTGGGTGTAGGCGAGGTGCGTGCCCTCCCACGACGGCTGGGGGATGCCGCTCGTGTAGAGATCGCGGGCGCCCAGCACGACCTGGGTGGTCTCGGCCGGCAGCGTGGAGTTGACATCGTCGGGGTTGGTCGCCGCCACCGGGTACCGGTCGACGTCGAGCTCGTTGAACCGGTAGAAGCCGAGGAGGCCCTGCTGGCTCTGGTACGTCGGCGGCACGATCGACGGGTCGAGCAGGCGCACGTTGCGGATCGTGCCCGGGTTCTTGTCGATCGCCTCGGAGGTGGCCACCTGGTCGTCGGTGTAGTCGAACGCCTTGGTCTGGACCTCGTTGAGGCCGAGGGCGTCGCGGGTGGCCTCGATGTTGTGCTGGATGTACGGAGCCTCCTTGGAGGACTCCTCGGGCTCCACCCGGAAGCGCTGGATGAACGCCGGGTAGGCCACGCCCGCCACGACCGACACGAGCGCCCACAGGCCGACGGCCACCACGGGCAGCACCCAGCCGCGCCGCCAGATGTTGTAGATGAACAGCCCGAACGACAGCAGGGCGATGAACAGCAGCAGGTAGATGGCCGGCAGCTGGGCCTTCACGTCGGTGTAGGTGGCGCCGTCGACGGTGCCCCGGGTCGACCAGGTGAGGGCGTAGCGCTGGAGCCAGTAATCGGCCGCCTTCACCAGGGCGAGCAGACCGAGGATGACCGAGATGTGGGCCTTGACCTGCGGGGTGACCCGCTGGATCGGGGACTGCAGGCGGATGCCGCCGTTGAGGTAGTGGGCGACGACCGTGACGAGCAGGATGATGACGCCCGAGGCGAACAGCCAGTTCACGATGGTGATGTAGAAGGGCAGCTTGAAGACGTAGAAGCCGACGTCGGTCTGGAACGTCTGGTCCTTGACGCCGAACGAGCCGCCGTTGCGGAACAGGATCCACTGGTTCCACTCGCTCGACATGCCGACACCGGCGATGAGGCCGAGCACGAGCGACACCAGCGCCCGGAACAGCGTGGCCCGCCGGTCGACGACCGCGTGGTAGCGGTTGAGCAGGTCGTCCTCGGGCCCGAGCGTGCGGTTCTTCGGGGCGACCCGGTCGGCGACGGTGAGGCTCGCGAACGTGAGCACGAAGAAGACGCCGGTGAAGATGATCCCGAGGGCGATCTTGGCGCCGAGCACCCCGGAGAACACCGATGACAGCCCGAGGGAGTCGAACCACAGGTAGTCGGTCCAGAAGCCGGCGAGGCCGCGCAGGGACGTGATCAGCAGGAACGCCACCGCGATGACGACGATGACGATGATCCGCCCACGTCCGGAACTGCGTCGGCGCTTGGGCATGTCGGTTGGGACGCGCATCGCCGGTCAGCCTACGGGTGAACCGGGGGGTCGGCGGCGTCGGGGCCCCAGGGCCTCGCTCAGGTGTCGGCCGGGACGACCATGCAACGGCACGACGGATGCAGCGGCGGGGCCGTGTGGCCGGTCGGGAACGGCTCTCCCCGGACCACCGCGCCGGCCAGCGCGTTGTCGTCGCAGTCGGGCGAGGGGTTGTCGCCGTCGGCCACGACCCAGCGCACGAGGGTGCCCTCGGGGAGGCCGTCGAGCAGGCCCCGGTTGGTGGCGGCCACCACCGCGTGGGCGGCGACCTGGTCGACCCGCTGGCCCTTCCACTCCCGGTAGCAGGAGCGGATGCTCTGGGCGACGTCGTCGGGATGGCCGTCGGAGTCGGCGAAGGCCCGCTCGAGGCGCTCCCGCAGGGGGGCCACGATGTCGGCGGCGACCTCGGCGGCCAGATCGGCGACGGAGGTGGGTGCGGCGGGCGGGCCGGCGACGGTGGAGACGAGGTCGGCACCGGCGGTGGCCGCCGCAGCCAGCGTGGGCAGGGCGATGGCCTGGAAGCGCTCGACGTGGGCCTCGGGGGCCGGGAGCACGTCGGCGGCGGTCGGCGAGCCCTTGGCGGCGCTGAGCGAGGCCAGCAGCTCGTTCTGCTCGTCGGAGAGCTCGCGCTTGAGGCGGCGGGCGAGGTTGCGCTCGAGGTCGGCGACGGCGGCGTCGCGACGCACCAGCAGCTCCTCGGCGGGGTCGACCGGGCCGGTGTCGGCCTCGTCGTCGACCTCGGACGCGGTCTCGTCGTCACCGGCGTCGGCGGCCTGGGCCGCGGCCTCGGCGGCGTAGACCTCGTCGACGGCCTCGAGGGCGGTCTCGATGACCTCGATCTCGAGGGTGTCGCCGTCGGCGTCGGTGGCCGTGACGACGACCTCCTCCTCCCGCAGGCGGGCGAACACGGTGGCGGCCTTGTCGGCCCGCTCGGCCTCGACGGCCTCCGCGGCGTCGCCGCCGGCGGTCTTCACGATCTTCACCGACGAGGAGTGGCGCCCCTCGACCGGGTCGGGAGCGAGGGCCTCGTCGTCGGGCTCGTCGACCACGACCGCGTCGTCGGCGCCGAGGGCGGCGTCGACCGGCTCGGCATCGTCGTCGTCGTCGGCCGCCTCGTCGGTGTCGGGGGTGTCGACCTCGGCCTCGGGTGCGGCGGCGTCGTCAGCGGTGGCGTCGTCGGCCGCATCAGCTGGCTCCGCGGACTCCGCGGCCTCTTCGGCGGCGCCGGCCGCCGCAGCCGCGCCGATCTCGGACTCGAACACCTCGTCGTCGTCGTCGCCGTCCTTCAGCGAGGCGGTCTCGGCCGCCAGCTTGGCCTCGGGCAGGGCGATGTGGAGCTCCTCGGTGGCGACGTCGAGGGTCTCGCGCACCACGTCGTAGGCCGAGAGGAGGCGGTCGCGACCGGCCTGGAGCTGCTCGATCTGCTGGCGCAGCAGCTTCCGGCGACGGGAGAGGTCGTCGAGCATGCGCTGGCGGACCTTCTGGGCCTCGCCGACCATGTCGCGGCCCTCCTGGCGACCGGCCTCGACCAGCTCCGCGGCCTCGGCCCGGGCGGCCTCGATCACCGCTTCGGCCTCGGCCCGGATGACGGCGGCGGCCTCGTCGGCCTCGGCGGTCTTGCGCGACAGCACGCTCTCGGCGTCCTCGCGCATCTGCTGGGACTCGTCGCGGGCCTCGCGCAGGAGGCGGGACACGTTCTCCTCGGCCTTGGCCCTGATCTCGCCGGCGGCACCCTGGGCCGCCTCGAGGACCCGGGCGGTCTCGTCGCCGAGGAGGCGGGCGAGCTGCGCGGGGTCGAGGTCGTCGATGGGCGCGGTGCGCTTGTCGGCCTCCTCGAGCTGGTGGCGCAACTCGGCCTCCCGGTCACGACCGGAGCGGAGCTGGTTGGCGATCTGGAGCAGGTAGCGCTGGACCTCGAGCGGGTCGTAGCCCCGACGCACCGCGGTGAACGTGTGCTCGAGGATGCGGTCCGGATCGATCGGCGCGGGAGTGTCGGCCATCGACGGCGATGGTACCGACGGCCACCCGGGCGACCGGTGATGCTCGGTGACCTCGGACGACGCGCCGATCGGCCGGTGCGACGGCCGGGAACGGCCTCGCCGCTCGTCAGCCGACGTTGGCCGAGGTGGGCTCCGGAGGAAGCACGTCGTCGCCGCCACCGACGGTCGCCAGCACCGCGAGGGCCTGGTCGAGGTCGTCGACCGGCTCGATGCGCAGCCCGTCGGCGTACGTGCGGGCCTCGTCGAGCTCGCTGCTCGGGACCAGCATCAGCTCGACGCCCTCCCGCTTGGCCGCCACGACCTTCTGGTGGACCCCGCCGACCGGCCCCACCGAGCCGTCGAGGCTCATGGTGCCGGTGGTGGCGATCTTGAGCCCGCCGGTGATGCTGTCGGGGGTGAGCACGTCGAGCAGGCCGAGGGTGAAGGCGAGGCCGGCCGACGGGCCACCGACGCGCCCGGAGTCGATGGTGACCTGCACCGGGAAGTCGAACGTGAGGTCACGGGTGAAGGTCGAGACGCCGAGGAAGCCCTTGGCCGGGTCGTCGGGCCTGGCGCCCAGGGTGACCTGGACGGTGCGGGTCTGGCCCGGCTCGGTGCCGTCGCCGGGCTCGGTGCCCTCACCCGTCTCCCGGAGCTCGGGGAGGTCGAGGGTGGTGACCTCCATCGTGAGCTCGGTGCCTGGCGGCTCGGCGCCGATCACCGACACGAGGTCGCTGTTGAGCTTGACGGGCGTGCCGTTCACCGAGGTGATGACGTCGCCCACCTTCAGCTTCCCGTCGGCCGGACTGCCCTGCTCGACCCGGGCGACGACCGCACCGGAGCCCGAGGTCGGGATGTCGTAGCCCAGGCGGTACAGAGCCTGGTAGGTGGCGGCGTCCTTGGAGTCGCTCATCATCTGGAGGTTGACCTGGCGGTTCTCCTCCGGCGACTGCGTGCCGAGGATCTCGTCCCGCGACTTCACGTCGACCGCGGGGTTGATCCAGGCGGCGAGCAGCTCGACCGGGGTGGCCTCGCGCAACGACACCGTGAGGAAGTCGACGTTGCCGGGCGCATCGAAGGTCTCGGCCCCCTCGACGCTGATGAGCGGCTCGGTGGCACGGGAGGAGCCGGGGCTGAGCGTGTAGTACGGCAGCTTCACCAGCAGGCCGGCGGTGACCAGGCCCACCAGCACGACACCCACGATGGCGGCGGCCCACCGGGCGCGCGGAGACCAGCGACGCGGCGGGGGCGGGGGCTCCTCCCCGGGCTCTGTGGTGACGAGCTCGTCGATGGTCAAGGGTGCTCCAACGAGATGGCGGCGGCTCAGCCTGCCACGCGACCGACCCCCTGCCACCGCACCCACCCGCCCACCCGACGGCGAGCCGTTGGCCGCCCCCAACGCGTCGGACCGCTCCCGGGGCGCGAGGATGGTCGGCGGTGGCCAGCTCCGATCCCTTCAAGCCCGTCCTCGGCGACGACATCGGCCCGACCGGCGTGCAGCGGGCGCGCAGCGGGCTCTCCCTCGTCGTGTTCCTCGTGGGCCTGGGCATCCTCGCCGCCGCCGCCCTCGGCCTCGCCGTGGTGCTGCTGTGGGCGGTCTTCACCGCCGCCCTCGGCTGACATGGCCTCGCGGTCGCTCGACCCGGTGGTCGCCCGCCGGCGCGCCGCGGCGCTCGCCGGCCACACCGGCGACCCCGACACCGCCCGGGCGCTGCTCGGCGACGACGACGGCGGGGTGAGGGCCGCGGCCCTCGGCGCGCTGCACCGCCTCGACGAGCTCACCCGCGACGAGCTGCTCGCCGCTCTCGCCGATCCCGATCCCGGGCAACGCCGGCGAGCGTGCGAGATCGCCGCCACCTTCGCCGGGGTCGAGGGCTCCCCCGCCGACCCGCAGGTCGCGGCCGCGGTCGCCAACCTGCTCGACGACGACGAGCCCACCGTGGTCGAGACGGCCGCCTGGTCGTGCGGCGAGCGGCCACCGGCGACGGCCGAGGTCGTGGCCCGGCTGGCCGCGCTGGCCGCCGACCACGACGACGCCCTCTGCCGCGAGGCCGCGGTCGCCGCCCTCGGAGCCCTCGGCGACCCCGCCGGGCTGCCGGCGATCCTGGCCGCCACCCACGACAAGGCCACCGTGCGGCGGCGGGCCGTCATCGCCCTCGCCCCGTTCGACGGGCCCGAGGTCGACGAGGCCCTCGAGCGGGCACGCGACGACAGGGACTGGCAGGTCCGCCAGGCGGCGGAGGACCTGCTCACTCCATGAACATGACCTTCAGGGCGTCGAAGGACTCGATGCAGTGCCCGGCTCCGAGCACGACCGACTCGAGCGGGGCGTCGACCAGGTGCACCGGCACCTCGGTCTCCGATTCGATGCGCAGGTCGAGGCCGCGGAGCATGCCGCCGCCCCCGACCAGGTAGATCCCCTGCTCGATGAGGTCCTGGGCCAGCTCGGGCGGGGCCTGGCCGAGGCAGGCCACGACCGCGTCGACCATGGCCGACACCGGCTCGTCGATGGCCTCACGGACCTCCTCGGCGGTCAGGATGACCGTCTTGGGCAGGCCGCTCATGAGCTCGCGGCCCCGGACCTCGGCGGCGAACTCGTTCTCGGTCGGCCACGCCGAGCCGATGGTGACCTTGATCTCCTCGGCCGTGCGCTCGCCGACGGCGATGCCGTACTCGCGCCGGATGTAGGTCTGCACCGCGGCGTCGATGTCGAAGCTGCCGACCCGCACCGCCTCGAGGGCGACCACGCCGCCGAGGGAGATGAGCGCCACCTCGGAGGTGCCGCCGCCGATGTCGATGACCATGTTGCCGAGCGGCTCGTTGATCGGCAGGCCGGCGCCGATGGCCGCGGCCATGGGTTGCTCGATGAGGTGGGCCTCGGCCGCTCCGGCGCGGCGGGCGGCCTCGGTGACGGCGCGCTGCTCGACCGCGGTGATGGCCGACGGCACGCAGATCACGACGCGGGGCCGGTTGAAGCGGTTCACGCCCACCCGCTGCAGGAGCAGGCGGATCATGCGCTGGGTGACTTCGAAGTCGGTGATGGCGCCCTTGCGCAGGGGCCGGACCGCGACGATGTAGCTCGGCGTGCGGCCGATCATCTGCCACGCCTCGTGGCCCATGGCCAGCACGTCCTGCGTGCGGCTGTTGAGCGCGATGACGGAGGGCTCGTTCAGCACGATGCCCTCCCCCCTCACGTAGACGAGGGTGTTGGCGGTGCCGAGGTCGATTGCGAGGTCGCGTGCCAGGGCTAACGCCCCCCGTCGGTGCTGTCGGGGGCCTGCTCGTCGTCCGAGCGGGAGCGGCGAACGCCCTTCCCCGTGGTGCCCGGCGACTTGCCGAGCGCGTTCATCTCCCGCTGGAAGTCGTCGACGCTCGACATGAAGTGGGTGGGCTTGCGGTGCCGGAGCCACACGATCAGCGAACCGACCAGGGTGACGACGACGACGATGAGGAGGAACCCGAGGCCGCTCACGAGGCGGGCTCCGAGCTGGGCACGTCGGTGATGTGCTGGCTGCCTCGGGCCCATTCCGAGCCGCCGTCCCAGAACTCCTTCTTCCAGATCGGGACGGTGGCCTTGAGCGTGTCGATGCCGAACTGGCAGGCCTCGAAGGCGGCGCCGCGGTGGGGCGTGGAGACGGCGACGACGACCGACGACTCGGTGAGCTTCACCCGGCCCTCACGGTGCCACAGCACCATGCGCCCGATCTCGGGCCAGCGCCGACGGGCCTCGGCCGCGAGCTCGGAGAGGCGCGGCAGGACCTGCTCCGCATAGGCCTCGTAGTCGATGTGGGTCACCCCTGTGGTGCCCTCGGCGTGGTCGCGCACCAGACCACTGAACACCACGACGGCACCGCAGTCGGGGACTCCCACCCAGTCGGCCGCCTGCTGGAGGTCGAGGGGGGTGTCGGTGAGCGCGACCCAGTCGTCGGAAGAAGGCGGAAGGAGGCTCACAGGCCGCCATCGTAGTGGGGGGCGCGGCCCGGTCCGCGGGGGCCGTGACTACTCTGCGCGCTCATGCCGTTCCCCGACGACCCCGACGACGACGCCGGGTTCGTTCCGCCTCTCCACCCCGACGACCGCCTGTGGCGCCACCCGTCGGAGATGGGCTCGGCCCGCCGGGCCGAGGCCCCCGCCCCTGAACCGGAGCGGGTGGCCACCATCGGGGTGCCCCGCGTGTGGACCGTCGCCGCCGCGTCGCTGCTGCTCGGCGTCGCCGTCACCCTGGCCGTCATGTCCGTCACCGGCACCTTCGAGAGCAGCCCCGTCCAGACCGTGGTCGAGCAGGTCGAGGCCCCGTCCGACGGCAGCACCGGCACCGCCGCGGTCGCCACACGCGTCGCCGGTGCCATCGTCCGCGTCGACGCCGTCAAGGCCGACGGCACCATCACCGCCACCGGCGTCGTCTACCGGTCCGACGGGCACCTGCTGACCACCGCCGACGTGGTCGAGGGGGCCACGACGGTCACCGTCACCACCTCCGACGGCACCGTGCTGGTCGCCACGGTCGTCGGCACCGACGACGTCACCGACATCGCCGTGCTCGACGTCGACCGCAACGACATGACCACCGCCGTCATGGCCCGGGTCGACGAGGTCGCCGCCGGCGAGCAGGCCATGACGGTCGAGCGGGAGGCCGACGCCTCCGGTCCCGCCGTCGTCACCGGCCACGTCAGCGCCCTGGGCCTGCGCGTCGACACCACCGACGGCAGCAGCCTCCACGACATGATCCAGGCCGCCCTCGAGGCCTCCCCCGCCGCCGCCGGCGCCGTGCTCTGCCTCGACGACGGCACCGTGCTCGGCCTGGTCACCGACCGCACGCCGTCGGCCATCCCCCGCTACTCCCAGACCTCGCTCGACACGGCCGGAGCGTCGACGACCACGAGCACCCCTGACGGCCCGGCGATGCTCTACGCCACGCCGATCGACTACGCCACCCAGGTCGCCGACGACATCATCGAGACCGGCACCGCCCACCACCCGTGGCTCGGCGTGCTCGGCGACGACCTCGACCCCGCCGCGGCCGCCCTCCTCGGGCGCTCCGGAGCGACGCTCACCCGGGTCGTCCCCGACGGGCCGGCCGCCGCGGCCGGGCTGGAGGAGGGCGACGTCGTGCTCGCCCTCGACGGCGTGCAGACCACCTCGATGTCGTCGCTGGTCGTGGCCCTGCGGTCGCACCAGCCGGGCGATGCGGTGGCCGTCACGTTCGTCCGCGACGGTCAGCAGCGGGCGACGATGGTGACGCTCACGACTCGCGCCTGAGCCTCCGCCGCACCAGCAACGCCACCACGCCGGCGCCCACGAGAACCACCGCGGCCGCTCCACCGAGGGCGAGCTCCTGGCGGTGCCGAGGGGTCAGCCGGGACCACGGGCCACCCCGGTCGGCGTCGACGTAGGCCTCCTCGTTGGTGAACGTGGGCTCCCAGCCGAGGCTCCGCAGGCGGTCGTTGGCGACGACCCACGGCGCCGAGGCGGCGATGATCGTCGACGGGTCGCCGGGCGCCAGCCCGAGGCGGGCGCCGAGGCGGGCGAGGCGCACGGCGAGGTCGCGCCGCACCCGCAGCCGCGGGGTGGGGCCCTTCAGCGCCTTCACCTGGTCGGCGGTGAGCCACCCGTCGGGCGCGGCGTTCACCGGCCCGTCGACGCGCTGCTGCGACACCGTGCCCAGGGCCGCGGCGAGGTCGACCGCGTGGAGGAACTGCACGGGCGCCCCTCCGCCGCTGCTCTGGATGCCGGACGTGGCCCACGGCGAGCGGGCGAGCCACCGGCCGTTCTCGGGCGAGACCACGACGCTGGGGCGCACCAGGGCGCAGGAGGCGTCGCGCTCGGCCGCCCACGCCGCCACCATGCTCTCGAGCTGGGCCCGCTCGACCGCGGCGAGGATCGACGGGTTGGGGCGCACCGGGGCGTCCTCGGTGATGGGCACCGGGTTGTCGACGCGGGCGCCGTAGACGAGAGCCGACGACAGCAGCGCGACCGTGCGCACCGCGCCGACCTGGGCCAGCGTCGACAGCAGGGCCCGGGTGCCGAGCAGGTCGACCTCGGCACCGCCCGTGCCGTCGACGTCGAGGCCGTGGCGGGCACCGAGGTGCACCAGGCGGGTGGCCCCCTTCATCAGCGCGCCGAGACGGGGGTCGTCGAGGGTGAAGGGCGCCGCCACCAGCTCGACGTCGTCGCCCCCACGACGGCGACCGGCAGGGTGGTCACCGGGCACCAGGCCCACGGCCACGACCCGCTCGACGCCCGGCTCCTGGAGAGCGAGCGCCACCACGCCGCGGCCGACCGCACCATCGGCCCCGGTCACCACGACGATCTCTCCCATGGGCACAGATCATGCCCGGCCCGGGCGGGGCGCGAGGCCGGAGCGCCACGGCAACGGCCTAGCCTGACCTCGTGAGCCCCGAACCTCCCGACGTGCCGCCCGGCGACGACAACCCCGGAAACCCCTTCCAGGGCATGCCGATCTTCGGTGACCTGGCCAAGATGTTCCAGCAGCAGGGCCCCGTGGGCTGGGACGCCGCCCGCCAGCTGGCGCTGTCGGTCGCCACCGACGGCGGCAAGGAGCCCAACGTCGACCCGATGGAGCGGATGCGCATCGAGCCGCTGGCCCGCGTCGCCGAGATCCACATCGGCACCGCCACCGGCCTCCCCGCCTCCACCAGCGGCCAGGGCATTCGCATCGTGCCCGTCACCCGGGGTCAGTGGGCCAACGCCACCCTCGACGCCTGGCGACCGCTCTTCGAGAGCCTCGCCGGCGCCCTCGGCGACGACCAGGCCGCGGCCGACGCCGCCGCCACCCCCGACCCCAACGACCCGTTCGGCTTCATGGGCCCGCTGCTGCAGATGATCGGGCCGATGATGCTCGGCATGACCGCCGGCTCGATGGTGGGCCACCTCGCCCGCCGCTCGTTCGGCCAGTACGACCTGCCCATCCCCCGCCCGCTCAGCGATGAGCTCATGGTGGTGCCCGCCAACCTCGACGAGTTCGGGCAGGAGTGGAGCATCCCCGCCGACGACCTGCGGCTGTGGATCTGCCTGCAGGAGGTCGCCATGCACACCGTGCTGCGCCTCCCCCACGTGCGAGGCCGCCTCGACGACCTCCTCAGCCGCTACGTCACCGGCTTCCAGCCCGACGCCGGCGCCCTCGAGGAGCGCCTCGGCGAGCTCGACATGGCCGACCCCTCGTCGATGAACGGCCTCCAGTCGCTCTTCGGCGACCCCCAGGTGCTGCTCGGCGCCATCCAGTCACCCGCCCAGCGCGACATGCTGCCCGGCTTCGAGGCGCTGATCGCCGCGATCGTCGGCTACGTCGACCACGTCGTCGACGTCGCCGGCCAGAACCTGCTCACCAACCACGGGATGCTCGCGGAGGCCGTGCGCCGCCGGCGGGTCGAGGCCGCCCCCTCCGACAACTTCGTCGAGCGGCTCTTCGGCCTCGAGCTCACCCAGGCCTCCTACGACCGCGGCAACGCCTTCGTGGCCGGCGTGGTCGAGCGGGCGGGCGAGGACGGCCTGGCCCGGCTGTGGGAGGCCGAGCGCACGCTGCCCACCCCCGCCGAGATCGACGCCCCGGGCCTCTGGCTGGCCCGCATCGAGTTCCCGGAGGACTGAGCCTCAGGCCCCGCCGGATCCGTCGCCCGGCGACGGCGTGGGCGGGGTCGTGGCGTCGTCCCACGCGTCGGGGCCGAACAGCAGCCCCGACCGGCGATGGTTCGGCTCGTCGCCGACCGGCTCCGGCGGCGCCGGTTCGGGCGCGGTCTCGGGAGGCGCCTCGGCCGGCGGCTGATCGGCCGCGGCGGGGTCGGGGAACGGCAGCGGCACCGAGCCCGGCATCGCCGGGGGCGGCGGATCGACGGCTGTCCCGCGCATCCAGCGCCGCGCCGGGTCGGGCGCGGGGGCCGGGGCGGGAGCGGGCGGCGGGGCGGGAGCGGGCGGCGGGGCGGGAGCAGGGGCGGCGGTCGGTGACGGGGACACCACGGTGGCGTCGGCGACGACGGTGGGATCGACCGGTTCGGCCGTCGGCACGGCCGGCGCGTCAGGAGGGGTGGGCGCCGGCGGCGGAGGTGACGGTGGCGCCGGCGTCGGGGGGCTGACGACGGTGCTGTCGTCGCCCACGGCGTCGAGGGCGACCCCGAGTCCGGTCTCCTCCGGCGGGGCCGGTGTGCGGCGGGGCCAGATCTGGCGCTTCACCGGGATCTTGCCGGCCCGGATGCGGCGCAGGCCGATCCAGTAGGTGACCACGGCGGCGACGGCCACCACGGCGATGATGGCGAAGCCGATGTCGGCGGGGATCGGGATGACGATGGGGATGAGCGCGCCGATCACCCAGACCAGCTGGAAGCGGGTCTCGAACTTGGCGAACGAGCGGCCGCGGTTGGCGTCGGGGGCGTCGCGCTGCACGATCGAGTCGAAGGCCTGCTTGGCCGCGCTGCCGGTGGCACCGACGGTCATCGAGAGCATCGCCGCACCGAGGAGGCCGCCGACCACCGCGGTGATCAGGCCCACCACGCCGGTGATGACGAGCGCCCCGACGATGATGTGCTCCTCGGTGGCCAGCTTGCGCACCCTCGGCGCGGCGACCGCCCCGAAGAAGAAGCCGATCTGAGCCGCGGCGGCCACCAGCCCGAGCTCCCACAGAGCGCCGTTCTCCTTGATGGAGAAGGCCAGCATGAACGACAGGAAGCCGACGATGCCGCGCATCGAGCCCATGGCCGACGACGCGGCCACGATGCCGGCGCTGCGCAGCTCCTGCTTCTCGACCTCGCCCGCGGGCTCGGCGGCCACCGTGGTGGGCGGCATCTGCAGGGCGAGCACGGTGCCGATGCCGAACACGATGGCGCCGAGGGCCACGCTCCAGCCGCCCCCGCCGAGCTTCAGCAGGATGCCGCCGGGCACCGCCGCCACCACGACGGCCAGCGCCGACAGCACGGTGAGCTTGGAGTTGGCCTCGACCAGCTCCTCGTCGCTGCGCACCGTGCCCGGCACCACCGCGCTCTTGGAGATCGAATACACCTTCTGCACCACGAGCATGCCGAAGGCCTCGGGGTAGAAGAGCAGGCTCTCCATGTGGCGGACCACGAGGATGCAGAGCAGCGACCGGGCCGCCAGCGAGCCCACGATGATCCAGCGCCGGCCGCCCTTGATGCGGTCGATGGCCGGCCCGATGAGCGGCGCCGCCACCGCGAACGGGGCGATGGTGAGCACCAGGTAGAGCGCCACCCGCCAGCGGGCCGAGTTGAAGTCGAGCGAGAAGAACACCGACCCGGCGAGGCCGATGGCGAAGAGGGCGTCGCCCGACACCGACGCCGCGTGCGAGCGGGCCAGGCGCATGAACGGTGACGGGGCCCACGGGCGCCTCGGGTCGCGGCCCGCGGCAGCGGCAGGCGGCGGGGAGGCGGGCGGGGGGCTCACGCGGCCCATGCTACGAGGGCCGTGTGACGGCCCGATCGGCGGGTCAGGCCCGTGGCACCTCGTACTTGTAGCCCAGGCCCCGGATGGTGACGATGCGGGTCGGGGCCGCCGGGTCCTCCTCCACCTTCGAGCGCAGGCGCTTGATGTGGACGTCGAGGGTCTTGGTGTCGCCCACGTAGTCGGCGCCCCACACCCGGTCGATGAGCACGTCGCGGGTGAGCACCCGGCCGGCGTTCTCCAGCAGCAGGGCCAGCAGCTCGAACTCCTTGAGCGGGAGCCGCACGTCGGTGCCGCGGATGGTGACCTCGTGGCGCTGGTGGTCGAGCGCGACGTCGCCGACCTCGACGACGTCGTCGTCGACGAGGGCGAGCGTGGGGGCGCCCTCGTCGGCCGAGCGGCGACGCAGCACGGCCCGCATGCGGGCCACGAGCTCACGCAGGCGGTAGGGCTTGGTGACGTAGTCGTCGGCACCGACCTCGAGGCCGACCACCGTGTCGATCTCGGCCCCCTTGGCGGTGACCATGATGATCGGCACGCTCGACCGGCTGCGGAGCTCGCGGCACACGTCGATGCCCGACACCTTGGGGAGCATCACGTCGAGCAGCACCAGGTCGGGGGCGACGTCGTCGAACATGTCGAGCGCCTCGGCACCGTCACGGGCGACGCTGACCTTGAAGCCCTCACGGGTGAGGCCGACGGTGAGGGCGTCGATGAACGAGTCCTCGTCCTCGACGACGAGGACCGAGGTGGTGGTGGTCATGGCGGAACGCCTCTCAGATGGTCTGGGGAGTCGGGGGTTCGGAGCGGACCGGCGCGGTGGCGGGAGTGGTGGGGGCGGCGGCCGGGAGCCGGAGCGAGAAGCGGGAGCCCTCGCCGAGGCGGGACTCGATCTCGACCGACCCGTGGTGGTTGACGACCACGTGGCGGACGATGGCGAGGCCCAACCCGGTGCCGCCGGTCTGGCGGCTGCGGGCCTGGTCGACCCGGTAGAAGCGCTCGAAGACCCGCTCGATGTCGCGGGCGGGGATGCCGATGCCGTGGTCGGCGACGGAGATCACGACCTCGTCGCCCTCGGCCGCGGCCTCGACCTCGACCGAGCTGCCCGGGTCGGAGTACTTCACCGCGTTGTCGAGGAGGTTCGACAGGGCCGAGGTGAGCTGCCGGCGGTCGCCGGCGATGACCAGCTCGTCGGGCACGGCGTCGGCGACCACGGAGATGCCGGCCTGCTCGGCGGCGGGGCGCATGCGCTCGACGGCCTCCTGCACGATGTCGTCGACGGCGACGGCCTCCGGCGACGACACCTGGCCCAGCTCGATGCGAGAGAGCTCGAGGAGGTCCTCGATGGTGCGCCCCACCCGCAGGGCCTCGTTCTGGATGCGGGTGGCGAGCCGCTCCGTGACCTCGGGGTCGTCCTCGGCCTGCAGCGTCTCGGCCAGCAGCCCGATGGCGCCGACGGGGGTCTTCAGCTCGTGGCTGATGTTGGCCACGAAGTCGGTGCGCACGGCCTCGAGGTGGCGGCGCTCGGTGATGTCGTCGACCACGGCGACGGCGGTGCGTCCGCCGCTCGACTCGAGCGGTGCGGTGGTGACGACCACGACCCGGCGCGGCGGGCCGAACAGGTCGATGGTGCGACTCGCCGGCACGCCCTGGAGCGCGGAGTCGACGAGCTCCCCCACCGCCGCCTCGACGAGGGCATCGGCGTGGCGGGCGGCGACGAACGCCTCGGCGGCCGCGTTGCGGTCGAGGACCTCGCCGGCGTCGTCGACGATCAACACCGCCTGCGGCAGGGTGTCGAGGGCCTCCTGCAGGCGCGACCGCGCCTCGACCGAGGCCACGCCCTCGTTGCGCAGGTCGCGGGCGGTGCGCTCGAGCACCGCCACCAACGAGTCGGTGTCGTCGTCGGACTCTCCGGCGACCCCGGCCTCGAGCCCGAGTCGACCGAGGGCCTCCTCGAGCCGGGTCCGGTGGCGGCGCTCGACGACCCCGCGGACCACCAACCCGGTCGCCACGGACGCGGCGACGGCCACCACCACGACGGCCACGAGGGCCGGGCCGGCGGCGACGGCCAGCAGCGGGTGGAGGGACATGGCCCTAGGAGACCCCGCCGGATTCGGCCTCGGCTTCGGCGATCCCGTGATCGTGCTCGCTGCGGGCGCGGAGCCGGGCCGCGCCGGTCTGCTCGGGCAGCCAGCCGGTGACCATGTACTGCACCCGCTGGCCGATGTTCACGGCATGGTCGCCGATGCGCTCGTAGTACCGACCGATGAGGGCGAGCTGCACCGCGGCCTGGAGGCCGAGGTCGTGGGTGGCGTGGCTCTCGAAGATGGCTTCGATGTAGTCGCGGTGGAGCTGGTCGAGCGTGTCGTCGATGTCGTCGAGGGCGGCGCCGAGGCTGGCGTTGCGCTCGACGTAGGCGTCGATGGCGAACTTCATGAGGCGGGCGGCCTCCTCGCTCATGCGCTCGATGAGGCCGCGGAGGCGGGGGTCGAGGGTGGCGCCGTAGATGCGGCGTGCGGCCTTGGCCACGTTGACCATGAGGTCGCCGGAGCGCTCGAGCTCACCGGTGAGCCACACCGCCGTGACGATGGAGCGGAGGTCGGACGCCATGGGCTGCTGCAGGGCGAGCACGTGGTAGCACGCCTCCTCGACCCGCAGCGTGAGGGCGTCGATCTCGTCGTCGGCCTCGATCAGGGCCAGCGCACCCTGCATGTCGTTGGCGAGCAGCACCTCGGTGCCCCGGGGGATGAACTCGCTCACCAGCGCGGCGAGCTGCACGATCTCGTCGCGGATCTCGTCGAGCTCCTGGTGGAAGGTCTTGCGCTGCTCTGCCATCGGTTCTCCAGTCGCTGAGGGGACCGTCACCACCTCAGCGCACCTCGGCGGCGAGGTGATCGGGATCGCCGGTGATCAGGTAGCGCACCCGCGCTCCGAGGACAGCGGCATGGTCGGCGATGCGGTCGAGGGCCTGGCCCGCCACCATCGTACGGAGGGTGACGGCAACGCCGTCGGGACCGTCGTAGGCGAGGAGCGCCTCGACGAGCTGGCTGGTGGCCAGCCCGGCGGGCGTCTCGGCCGCGGCGCGGTTGGCGACGTCGAGGTCGAGGGCCGACCAGGCCCGCAGCGCGTCGCGGTAGCGGTCGACGGCGTGGTCGGCCATGGTCTGCAGCACGTCGAAGGCGCGGGGCACCGACCGCAGCAGCGCATGGTCGGGGTAGGTCTTGACCACCCGGAGGGCGAGGTCGCCGATGCGCTCGAGCTCGGGCGTGACCCGCAGCACCGAGACGATGAGGCGCAGGTCGGAGGCCACCGGGGCCTCACGACGGAGCAGCTCGTAGCAGCGCTCCATCAACGACACGTTCATGGCGTCGATGCGGTCGTCGGTGGTGATGGCCTCGAGGGCCACGCTCTCCGAGCCCGTGGCCAGGACCTCGCGCATGCGCTCGAGGTTCTGGTCGACGAGCACGCCCATCATCTCGACCTGGAGCGCCAGCTGCTCCAGCTCGGCGGTGTACTGGTGGCGGAGCGGTCCGCCGTCAGCCGAATCGGCCGGTGACATAGTTCTCCGTCCGCTCGTCGGACGGCGCCGAGAACATCTTGTCGGTGGCGTCGTACTCGACGAGCACGCCCGTGCGGTGGTCGCCGTCGGGGTTGACCTCGGTGGTGAAGAAGGCGGTGCGGTCGCTGACGCGGGCCGCCTGCTGCATGTTGTGGGTCACGATCAGGATCGTGTACTCCGACTTGATCTCCTGCATCAGGTCCTCGATGCGGGCGGTGGCGATGGGGTCGAGCGCCGAGCACGGCTCGTCCATCAGCACGACCTCGGGCTGCACCGCGATGGCGCGGGCGATGCAGAGGCGCTGCTGCTGGCCACCGGAGAGGCCCATCGCCGACTTCTTGAGCCGGTCCTTGACCTCGTCCCACAGCGCGGCCTGGCGCAGGGCCTTCTCGACCCGGTCGTCGAGGTCGTCCTTGAGCCCGGCGAGGCGGGGCCCGAAGGCGATGTTGTCGTAGATCGACTTCGGGAACGGGTTCGGCTTCTGGAACACCATGCCGATGCGCTTGCGCACCTCGACCGGGTCGATGCGGGGGTCGTAGAGATCGACCCCGTGGTACATGACCTTGCCGTCGACGCGCGCCGACTCGATGAGGTCGTTCATGCGGTCGAAGCAGCGCAGCACGGTGGACTTGCCGCAGCCCGACGGGCCGATGAACGCGGTGATCTCGTGCTGGTGGATCTGGAGGTTGACGTCGCGGACGGCCTTGAACGCGCCGTAGAACACGTTGAGGTCCTGGACGTCGAAGACGACCTTGGCCGCAGGCGCGGCCTGGGGCTCGACGGCAGGAGCGTCGACGGGGGGAGCGGGGGTGGTCGTGTCGAACGACATCGCGGGGTCCTCTGGATCGGGGGACGGTTCAGCGGTCACGGGGCGAAGGCTAGGGGTCTCAGGCGTTGTGCTTGCGGGCGACCCTCGCCGAGACCACCCGGGCGAAGATCGTGAAGACGAAGACGATGGCGATCAGGGTGAGGGCGGCACCCCAGGCACGGGTCTGGGCGGCGGGGAACGGCTGCGAGGCATTGCCGAAGATCTGCACCGACAGCGCGGTCATCGGGCCGTCGAAGAGGTCGGTGTTGAGCTTGCGGGCACCGAGAGCGCCGGTGACGAACACCAGCGGAGCGGTCTCGCCGGCGGCGCGGGCGATGGCGAGCATGACGCCCGAGGTGATGCCGCCGAAGGAGGCGGGCAGCACCACGCTGACGACGGTGCGCCACTTGCGGTTGCCGAGGGCGTAGCTGGCCTGGCGCAGCTCGTCGGGGACGAGCTTCAACATCACCTCGGTGGAGCGGATGACGATCGGCAGCATGAGGCAGGCCAGCGCCAGCGAGCCGCCGAAGCCCATGAGCCCGAACCGCAGGGTGAAGATCGTGTAGATGAACAGGCCCATGACGATGGAGGGCACGCCGGTCATGACGTCGGCCATGAACCGGATGAGCCCGGCCAGCCGACCCGAGCCTCCGTACTCGTGGAGGTAGATGGCGCCGAGGATGCCGAGGGGGACGGCCATGATCGCGGCCCCGAAGGTGATGAGAAGGGTGCCGACGATGGCGGGGCCCATGCCGCCACCGGCCTTGCGGGTGACGGCGGGCAGGTCCTTGGTGAACCAGTCGACGTTGATCGCACTGGCACCCTTGACGATGACGTACCCGAGGATGATGGCGAGGGGCACGACGGCCACGACCAGCGCGCCGGTCATCCAGGCGGTGGCGAGCTGGTTCTTGACCCGCCGCGACCGGCTGGTGGTGGCCTCGAGGAGGAGACGGTCGGCTTCCTGGTCGAACGAGAGGTCGCTCATCAGGCCCCCTGCATCCGGCGGTCGAAGCGGCCCACGATCGAGCGGGCCGACACGTTCACGATGATGGTGATCACGAACAGCACCACGCCGAGGCCGATGAGGGCCGACCGGCCGATGCCCGAGGCCTCACCGAACTGGTTGACGATGACACCGGCCATGGAGTCGCCGGGCTCGAACAGGTGGGTGGTGATCTGCGCCTGGGAGCCGATCACCAGGGCCACGGCGATGGTCTCGCCCATGGCCCGCCCGAGGCCGAGCATCACCGCGCCGGTGATGCCGCCGCGGCTCCACGGGAGCACGGCGGCGCGGATCATCTCCCAGCGGGTGGCGCCCATGCCGTAGGCCGCCTCGCGCTGGGCGGGCGGCACCGTGGCGATCACCTCACGGCTGAGCGAGGTGACGATCGGGGTGATCATCACGGCGAGGATGATGCCGGCGGTCATGAAGCTGCGGCCGCTGTCGCCGTTGAAGAACCAGCCCAGCACGGGCACGTCGCCGACGGCCCCGCTGATCGACTTGTAGACGGGCTGGATGGCGGGGGCGAGCACCAGCACACCCCAGAGGCCGTAGACCACCGAGGGGATGGCGGCGAGGAGGTCCATCACGTAGACGACCCACTTGCGCATGCGCTTGGGGGCTGCCTCGTTGGCGTAGAGGGCGATGCCCAGGCTCACCGGCACGGCGAGCACCAGGGCGATGACGGAGGAGAGGAGCGTGCCCCAGATGAAGGCGAGCGCCCCGTACTTCCCCTCCGACGGGATCCAGACGTCGGAGGTGATGAACGACAGGCCCTGGTCCTTGAACGCGGGCCAGGCTTCCTTGGTGGTCGACCAGGCGATGAGCGCCAGGACGGCCAGCACGGTGAGGCCGGCGGCAAGCGCCACCCCCTTGAAGATGGTGTCCCCGCGCCGGCCGGAGCCGGAGCCGAGGAGCGCGGAGCCCTCGCCCCCCGGGGTGACCCGGGGGGCGTCGAGCTCGTCGATCGAGGGTGGCGCCATGTGTGCCGTCGTCGTCCTGAGGGTGGGGTGGGACTAGCCCTGGATCTGGCTGATCTGGGAGAGGGCCTTGGCCTGGATCGCCTCGGGCAGCGGAGCGAAGTCCACGTCCGGGGCGAGGGACTGGCCCTCGGTCAGAAGGTACGTCAGCCAACCACGGATCGCCTGGGCCTTGGTGGCGTCGGAGATCGTCGTGTACACGAGCACGTAGGTGCTGGCGGTGATCGGGTAGGCCTCGGCGCCGGCGGTGTTGAGGGCGCTGTAGGTCAGGTCGGCCTTCACCTCGGCGTTGGCCAGGGCGGCGGTGGCCCCGTCCAGCGTGGGCTGGACGAACTGGCCGTCCTTGTTCTTGATCGAGGCGAAGGTGAGGCCCGATGCCTTGGCGTCGGAGAGGTCGACGTAGCCGATGGCGCCAGGGGTGTCCTTGACGATCTGGGCCACACCGGCGTTGCCCTTGCCGGCGGTCGACTTCGGCCAGGCGACGGTGTCACCGGCCTCGAGGGTGAACTCCGCCGGGGCGGCGGCCTTCAGGTACTTCGAGAAGTTCGAGGTGGTGCCCGAACCGTCGGAGCGCACGGCCACGGTGATGGCGGTGCTGGGAAGGGTCACACCGGAGTTGTCGGCGGCGATGGCCGGGTCGTTCCAGGTGGTGATGGTGCCGGTGAAGATCTTGGCGAGGGTCTCGGGCGAGAGCTTGAGCTCGGAGACGCCGCTCAGGTTGTACGACACCGTGATGGGGGCGGCGACGGTCGGGAAGTAGAGGAACGGCCCCTTGAAGGTGGCCTTCTCGTCGTCCTTCACCAGGCTGTCAGAGCCGGCCCAGTCGGAGGTGCCGGCGGCGAGGTCCTTCTTGCCCTGGCCGGAGCCGACGCCGTTGTAGTTCACGGTGAGGTTCGGGGCGACCTCCTGGAAGGCGCCGATCGCCTCCTCGTAGAACGACTTCGGGAAGGTGGCGCCCGAGCCGTTGATCGTGCCGCTCAGCGCTTCGTAGTCGAAGTCCGCGGTGGCGCCG
The DNA here is from genome assembly GCA_965279255.1 of Acidimicrobiales bacterium. GTDB lineage: Bacteria > Actinomycetota > Acidimicrobiia > Acidimicrobiales > Acidimicrobilacustridaceae > CAMFLJ01. Next base: position 46,886 of record OZ257146.1, on the reverse strand, counting down.
CCGCCGGCGGCCTTGGTGGTGGTCGTGCTGCTGTCGCTGCTGCTGCTGCCACAGGCACCGGCGACGAGGCCGGCGGAGGCGAGGAGGGCGAACAGCCAGACGAGGCGCCGCTTCGTTGAACGCAAGATGGTCTCTCCCTGAAAAAGACGGATTCGGCGGAGACCCTCTGGCCTCGCCAGGGGGCACCGTAGGGAGCGGAGGTTGAATCGCCCTGCGCGTCAGGTGAACCAGAGGTGAACGAGACGGGAACATCCGGGTGCGGGCGCCGATCGACCGGTCGGAGCCGCCTGGAGCGGGTGATCCGGTCCCACCGCAGGTGCCCGGGATGGCAGGCTCGAAGCCATGTCCCGTCCCTCCTCCACCGTCCTGCTCACCGGTGGCGCCGGCTACATCGGCACCCACACCTGCGTCGCCCTCCTCGAGGCCGGCCACCGGGTGATCGTGGTCGACGACCTCTCGAACTCCACCGAGACCTCCCTCGAGCGGGTGCGGGGCATCGTCGACGGCGACCTCACCTTCCACCGGGTCGACCTGCGCGACGTCGAGGCCCTCGACCGGGTCGTGGCCGGCGCCGGGATCGACAGCGTCATCCACTTCGCCGGGCTGAAGGCGGTGGGCGAGTCGGTCACCCAGCCGCTGCGCTACTGGGACGTCAACGTCGGGGGCACGATGGCGCTGCTCGAGGTGCTCGAGCGCCACGACGTGCGCAAGGTCGTGTTCTCTTCGTCGGCCACCGTCTACGGCGAGCCCGAGCGAGTGCCGATCGACGAGTCGGCCCCCATCGGTGCCACCAACCCCTACGGCCGCACCAAGCAGGTCATCGAGCTGCTGCTCGACGACGTCGCCGGGTCCTCGCCCGACTGGCACGTGGTGCTGCTCCGCTACTTCAACCCGGTGGGCGCCCACCCCAGCGGCGCCATCGGCGAGGACCCCAACGGCATCCCCAACAACCTCATGCCGTTCGTGATGCAGGTGGCGGTCGGTCGCCGCGACGAGCTGGTGATCTTCGGCGACGACTACCCCACCCCCGACGGCACCTGCATCCGCGACTACATCCACGTGATGGACCTCGCCGACGGGCACCTGGCCGCCATCGAGCGCATCGACGAGCTGCCGGGGTGCCGGGCGATCAACCTCGGCACCGGCTCGGGCTCGTCGGTGCTCGAGGTCGTGGCCGCCGCCTCCGCCGCGGTGGGCCACCCCCTCCCCCACCGCATAGGCCCCCGTCGCACGGGCGACGTGCCCGAGTCCTACGCCGACGCGTCGCTCGCCGCCGAGCTGCTGGGCTGGTCGGCCCGTCGCAGCATGGAGGAGATGTGCGCCGACGCCTGGCGCTGGCAGTCGGGCAACCCCGACGGCTACCGCTCGGCCTGAGCCGGCGCGTCTCCCGCAGCACCCGACCACGCCCGGGCGAAGGCGATGCGCTCGGCCGCCGGCGGGTGGCCCATCGACAGCCGGGCGACCGGGCCCGGGTCGAGGTCGGCCAGGTTGTTCACGTGCAGGCGCCGCAGCATCGCCTCGACCAGGTCGGGGCGGCCGAGCAGGTCGAGCGCCTCGCGGTCGGCCTCGCGCTCGAAGGCCCGTGACACCCAGGCGGTGACCGGGCCGACCACGGCGCCGGCGGCCTCGACCGCCAGCACGGCGAGGGGCAGCCCGGCCGGGTCGCCGGGCCCGTCGAGCCCGAACGCCTCGAACAGCCCGGTCCAGCGGGTGAGCAGCCCGAGGGCCGCCAGCACGACGAACGAGACCGCGGCCAGCACCGGCAGCTGGCGGCGCAGGTGGTGGCGGCGCACGTGGCCCAGCTCGTGGGCGACCACCTGCTCGACCAGCTCGGGAGGCGTGTCGAGCAGCGTGTCGTAGAGCACCACCCGGCGGGTCGGGCCCAACCCGGCGACGTAGGCGTTGTCGCGGGTCGACCGGCGGCTCTCGTCGGCCACCTCCACACGAGCGACCGCGACCCCGGCGAGGGCCGCCACCCGGTGCACGCGGTCGAGCAGGTCGCCCTCCCCCAGCGGCTCGAACCGGTTGAACAGCGGCGAGATCAGCACCGGGAACAGCAGACCGGCGACCAGCGCGAACGCGACGACGAGCAGCCACGCCCACAACCACCACCACTCCGTCGAGCGCACCAGGGCGTAGACCGGCACGAGCAACGCCGAGCCGACGACGAATGACAGCAGCACGCTCTTGACCTCGTCTGCGGCGAGGCCTCGGCCGGTCTGGGTCGAGAGGCCCCATCGCCGGTCGTGACGGAGGTCGACCCACGCGTCGAGGGGCACGTCGACCACGAGCCGGGCCAGCTCGAGGGCGGCGAACACCACCAGCAGCTGCACCACCCAGGCGTCGAGGCCCAGGCCGTCGACGAGGCGGGGCCCCACCTCGAGGACCACGAACCCGCCGGTGATCGCCAGCCCGCCTACGAGGCGCACCGCCCGCATGCGCCGCAGCGGGTGCTGGTACCGGCGGGCCCGGTCGAGCTCGTCAGCCGCGAACAGCTCGTCGGGATCGGCCGGCGTGGGCCGCCACACCGAAGGCCCCCGACCGGTCATGCCCGGAGGATACGGGCGGCCCGCGGCGCAGGCCTCAGCGACCGAGCAGGTCGATCGGCCGCAGCACGGCGATGGTGCCGTTGGCGACCCAGCTCGGCACCGGCTCGTAGGTGAGGCCCCGGCCGATGGCGTGCACGATCATCCCCCCACCGACGTACATGCCGGTGTGGCCGTCCATGAGGAACACGTCGCCCGGCTGCATCACCTTCAGGTCGATGCGGTCGCTGACCTTCGTGGCCATGAACGTGGGGTCGGCCTCCATGGCGTAGGTCGTGGCCGGCACGACGATGCCGATGCTGCGGTAGGCGTGGCTCACGAATCCCGAGCAGTCGAAGAAGCCCGACCCGTAGCGGTTGGTGCCTGGCGGGCAGACCGGGTCCTGGGGCCGGTAGTCGGGGCCGAGGCACTGCGAATACGGCGTGCCCAGGCGAGTCATCGCCCAGTCGATCATCCCCTGCACGTCACCGGCGGCGAGGAGGGCCCCGTCGGCGTCGAACTGCATGCTCCCGTCGCCGACGACGACCCGGGGGTCGGAGGGCACCTCGCCCATGTCGAGCCCGGCGGTGCGGGCGTAGCGGCGGGCGGCGCCGAGCACGACGGTCGACTGCTGGCCCTCGCCCAGGAGCGCCCCGACCGCGGCGTCGAGCGTGTCGAACCGGTCGAGGGGGGTGCCCCACGAGCACAGGGCGGCACCCGTGGTCAGGGCCGCGTCGTAGAGGTCGTCGGGGTCGGCGCGACCGTCGCCGTCACCGTCTCGAGCGAAGGCGGTCCAGACCGCGGGGGCCAGCTGCATCGGCCCCACCGCGCGGTCGGCACCGGCATCGCCGTCGACCGCGCCCTGGTCGGTGTCGGCGGTGCGGAGGCCCTGCAGTCCGCGCAGCGCGGGTGACACCCGACCGAGCTCGTCGATGCCCGAGCCCAGGTTCCGCCCGTGCCCGGAGCTGATGCGCCCGATGCCCGCCAGCACGGCGGCGGAGACGTTGCAGCCGGGACGGCTCGAGCTCGTGGCCACGGCTGCGTTGCGATATGCGAGGTAGGCGACGGCCGGGAGGTCGGTCGCGCCCGCGTCAGCGAGGGCCTGATCGGCCTGATGGCCCGCGCCCGCGGCCGCGGCGAGCGCGGCGTCGTGGTCACCGGAGGCGCGCTGCAGCTCCTCCTCACGCCGATCGAGCGCGTCGCGCGTGTCGGCCACCTTCTCGGTCGCAGCCCGCACGACGTCGTTGGCCCGATCGAGGCTCTGGCGCCCGCCGGAGAGCGCGAGGCGCATCGACGCGGTGACGTCGGCGTCGCCCGAGCCCTGCTGCACGAAGTACTCGGCGCTGAGCGCGCCGTAGCGGTCGCGCTGGTCGGCCTGGTCGGCCTCGGCGTCGCTGAGCGCGACCGCGGCGGCGGCCCACGTCTGCTGCGCGGCATCGCGTCGGGCCTCGGCCTCGGCCTCGGCCACCTCCGTGGTCCTGAGGCGCGCCCGGGTGATCTCGAAGGCGTTCACGGCCAGGCTCACGCCGTCGGCCGGGGCCGCACCGGCAGGAGCGGTCGCCCCGAACAGGGGGACGAGGGAGGCCACCGCCAGGGCGACGGCGAGGAGGGCGCTCGAAGCGCGCCGGGCGAGGAGCGGCTTCATGCGGATGTGGAGACCAGCGGCGGCGAGGCCGCGTCGGTGCCGAGGTCCGGCGCCCCCGGAGGACCACCGGGGCCGTGGGGATCGATGTCGCCGCTGGTCGGTGGCTCGCCCGCGTCGGCACGACGGGCACGGCGCCGCTGCACCCAGCGCACGACCACAGCCACGAGATCACCGACGAGCAGCAGCACGAGGAGGATCAACAGCCACGGCACCGCCCGTGTGGACGTGCTCGTCTCGGTCACCGGTCCGGCTCCCGAGGCCAGCACCCGCCAGTCGAACTCCCCGATCACGGGTGCCGGCACGGTGACGCGTGCGCCACCCGTCCAGGTCTGGCCGGCCGCCAGCGCGCCCGGGAAGAGGTCGAACCCGGCCATGTCGACCTCGGTGCTGCGCCCCACCGCACCGTTCACGGCCACCGCCGAGAACGCCTCGGTGGCCTGGTTCTGGACGATCACGGTGACGTCGTAGGTGGTCGGGCCACCGAGCCACGACTTGATGGTCGCCCCGATGCCGTGCGGCGCCGGCACCGCCTTCACCGTGACGGCGAGAGGCGGTTCGTCACTGAACGGGTCGACCACCGGGCCCGTCGGCACGCCGCGGATCTCGATGGGCGCGTACGCCACCTCGCCCGTGTCCGAGCCGGCCCGGATCACGCAGGGGCAGGTGCCGGGAGGGGCCGAGATCACGAAGGCCGTGAGCGGGGAGTCGTCGACGTGGTAGAGCCGCACGCCCTGGCTGGCGGGCATGTTGCAGTCGGTCGAGCCGCGCTTGGCCAGGTTCCCGCAGACCGACACCGTGACCAGTCGGCCCTGCCATCCGGTGAAGATCACGGTGATCTGCTGGCCCACGTCGACGATGCTCTGGTCGAGCGTCAACGTCGGCCCGGAGAGGGCGGGCACCTCGGTCGTGGTCGTGGTCGACTCGGCCTGGGCGGCCGGCCCACCCACCGGGTTGAGCGTGCTCGAGGTCGTCTGGGCGCCCGCGGGCACGACGGCGACCGCCACGCCCGCGAGGGCGACCAGCGCCATCACGGCGCGGAGGAAGGCACGGGTCATGCCGGCTGATGCTCCAGGGGCTGCGCCTGGCGGGCAGGGCCGGGCTGATCGCCGCCGGGGCCACCCGACGCCGTGCCGGAGCCGTCGTGGCGGCGGTACCGCCGCCAGGCGAACACCACGAGCCCGATGATGGCGAGGAGGGCGAGGAGCGTCCACGGGACGGCCAGCGTGAGCGCGCCCTGGCTCTCGTCGGCCAGGGTGTCCTCGTCCCCCGCGGCCGCGCTCGGATCGAGGTGGACCTCGGCCGAGGAGATCACCGTCGCCGGCACCCCGTCGATGGCGTAGGTGTAGGTGACCGACTCACCGGGCAGGAGCTCGGCGAGCTCCTGGGTCGGGCCGTCCTTGCCGAACAGGCCGAAGGGCCCTCCGACGGTGACCGACGACGTGCCACCGAGGCGCACGTTGCCCCGGTTGGCGACGGTGTAGGTCACGGTGGCCGACCCACCGAGCGGGTTGAGCGACGGCGAGTAGTTCACCGACACGCCTTCGATGGTGAGCTTCGGCTCCACCGGGCCGGCCACGCGGACGTACAGGCGGGTCCCGGTGCGTCGGTCGGTCGCGATGACCTTGCCGTCGGCGCCAGTGCCCTCGGCGCGGGACGAGGCGAGGATCGCCGCGACGTGGTCGCCCGGGGAGGCGTCGGCGGGGATGTCGATCGAGATCGGGATGGTGGCCTGCTTGCCGGGCGGCAGCGTGAGGTTGTCCTGGGGGATCTTCACCCAGGCGCCGGCGTCGACCGAGGTCTCGTCGCCGGTCAGGACGTCGAAGCTGCCGTCCTCGGTGTTGAAGGCGTCGGAGGCATAGAGGCGGAAGGTCTGAGGGACGTTGCCGTAGTTGTAGACCGTGACCGCGTCGGTGACGCTCGAACCGGGGGCCGCGGTGTACGACAGGTACGGCCGGTTGCCGGGCTGGCTCGGGTCGTCCGAGCCGGCGGGGGCCACGGCCCAGCTCTCGATGATCTGGGGCTCACCGCTCTGGGCGGCGGGGTCGCCCGAGGCGTCCTGGGCACTCGCGGCCGGGGCGGCGGCCACGAGGGCGGCCAGCACGGCGAGCAGGGGGAGGAGTCGGCGCCAGGGGCTCATCGGCAGGTCTCTCTGGTTCGTTGGTTCGGGAACGCCCGACGCGGCACCGGTCAGGGAACCAGTGCCGCGTGGGTGGAACGGTGGTCGTGGTGCTGCGCGGGTACTGAGGTGATCCGATCCGTCGGCCCGGGGCGGTCGCCCGCCCCGGGCCTCGGAACCGGTTCCCGACTAGAGGGTCGAGATGGTGAGGACGGCGGTGTAGGTGCCGCTCTGAGCCGTGATCGGGATCAGCAGCTTGAGACGGGCGTCAGCGATGGCCGTGCCGAGGCCGCCGGTGCTCGAGGCAGCGGAGACGGTGGCGAACGGAGCAGCGGAGAGGAGCGTCCGGTTGCTGCTGAGGCCGGAGGCCACAGCGGTGTTCGGGGCGATGACCCCACCCGCAGCAGCCACCTGGTCGTAGGTGTTGCCGAGGGAGTCGGTGAAGGCCGAGGTGTCCTCGGTCTTGACCGGGGTCCAGCCGAGCTGCGAGCCCGAGAAGGACTTGCCGGCGCCGGCGGTGAAGTTGCTCACCTGGCCGACCACGTTCCAGCCGAGGTCGCCGTCACGGGTGTCGACGACGGTCACCTGGTTGAGACGGCCGTCGGCGGCGAAGAACTGGCCGGCGCCGGCCCCGCTGCGGACGAACTGGGCGTTGCCCAGGTTGATGCCGCAGTGAGTGGGGTAGGTGGCGTTGGCCGTGCCGTCGGCGAGCGTCGGGTACGGGTACTGGCTGCGCACCGGATCGGCGCCACCGGTGCCGTTGGCACCGAGGGTCGGGGCGGTGCCACCGGCGGTGGGAGCAGCGACGGTCGAGCTGTTCACCGCGGTGGCGGCGGGCAGACCGGCCGGGAAGCCCAGCGACGGGGTGGTCTCAGCCGGGAGCGAGCCGTAGGCGCCGCAGACCTGGGTGAGGACCAGTGCACCGACGGGACGGGTCACGGTGATGTCCTGGATCAGGACCTGCGCCGCGAGCGGCGTGGAGCTGATCGTGGAGGACGGAGCCGTGTACGGCGCCGGGTGCAGCGGGGTCAGCTGGAAGCTGACCGGGGTGCCGGCGGCGAGGCCCGTGGCCGAGTACGAGGTGGTCCCGGCGGCGAGGGTCACGGTGGAGGCCGTGCCGCCCTGCGGGGTGATCACCAGGCTGTAGCCGGTGGGGGCGACGCCGGTCGGGGCGACCCATGCGAGGTCGACCTTGCCGGTGCCGGGGGTGGCGGTGAAGCCGGTGACGCCGGGCCGAGGAGCCGGCGCCGGGGTGCCGACGCCGGTGCCGGCGGCCGAGGTGCCGACCGTGTTCGTCGCGGTGAGCGACAGGTTGTAGGTGGTGCCGTTCACCAGGCCGGTCAGGTTGATCGGCGAGGTGGCACCGGTCTGGGTCACCGTGGCACCGCCGCCCTGCGGGGTGGCGGTGAGGGTGTAGGTCGTCACGGCCGGATCGGCGGTCACCGGGCCGAAGGCCACGGCGAGGGTCGCGTCACCAGGGGTGACGGTGGTGAGGGCGGGAGCCGCCGGCACCGCGCCCTGGGCCCAGTTGATCTGGGCGGGGCCACCCGACGGGTTGGTGGTGATCGTGACCGTCTTGGTCCAGTACGACACCGTGGCGTTGCTCAGCGAGCAGGCCACACCGACCTTGTACACGCCGGAGGTGAAGTCACCGGGCGAGTTGTTGGCGAAGGTGAAGGTGCCGGGCAGCTGGCTGATCGCACCGGTCGTGATGTCGGTCAGGCCGTTCACGAAGGTGTTGCCGCCTGCGTCCTGCAGGGCCTGGCCACCGGCCACGTTGGGGCCGGTGGAGTTGAACAGCATGGTGTCGAGGTTCGTCGCGTTGGGGACGACGAAGCCCTGGACCCGGTAGCCGCCGGTGGCCGAGTCGCCGGGGCAGGCGATCGGTGAGCCGGAGCCGAATCCGAGCGAGAACGACGTGCTCGACGTCCCGCCTGCGGGGGACATGGTGAGTGCCCCGTTGTTGGTGGCCGCGAACGCCGGGGTTGCGGCGAGGAGCGGCAGGGCGCCGGCGGCAGCAGCGAGAGTCGCTGCCCCCGCCAGTGCCTGCTTGAGCTTCACGTGCATGAAGGTTCCTTTGGGTAGAAGTGTGAGAGTTCGATGGGGTGAAGAGCGGGGTCGACTACTGGACGCCGGAGATCAGCGAGCCCTTGGTCGTGGTGCTGCCGCAGCTCGAGATGCTCAGGAAGCCGAAGGCGTTGGTGGTCGCCTGCGCGGCGGTCCCGCACACGACGGCGGTGTTGTTGGCCGGCACGCCGGGCACGGTGCTGGTGGCACCGGTGCTCACGAACATGAACTTGAGGCCGAGGCTGCCCGAGGCGTTGAGACGGGCCGAGTCGACGACGTAGTACAGGTTCCGACCGAAGATGGTGCTGGCGTAGTAGGTCGACGACGCGGTCAGGTTCGGAGCGGTGCCGGTGAACGGCGCGCCGAGGTTCGAGGTGCCGTCGCTGCTGATCGACCCGAGGTTCACCAGGTTGCCGGTGGACGGCAGGGTGTTCGGGGCGACGTTGTTGGACTGGGCGATGTAGCTGCCACCGGAGAAGCCGGCGATGACCTGGACGGGACCGCCGCTGGAGGTGGCGAGGGCGTTGGCCTTGGCCTGCAGGGTGGTGCCGTTGTTCTCCTCGATGCGGCCGTCACCGGTCGTCGTGGAGGTGGCGGAGTTGCACGTGGCGGTGGCGGCCGCTTCCTGGGTGGTGGTCGCCGTGGTGACCGTGTTCCAGAACGAGAAGGTGCCGGAGCCGTTCTGGATGCCGCACGGGTAGATGTTGACGCCGCCGATGTTCACCGGGATGGTGGTGGCGGTGTAGATCTGCGTGAGCTCCGCACGGGTGAAGCTGGTCTTCGGGGTCGCCAGGCCACCAGCGGCGACGTAGGCGACCGCGATGCCGTCACGGGCGAACGGGATGTAGGTGAGGTCGGTGCCCGTGTCACCCGAGGCGGGGCCGGCCGACGAGCGGGCGTAGTCGACCTGGCCGGAGACGATCTTGCTGGCACACGCCGGCGAGGTCGTCGGGCCGTAGATCGTGCCGTCGATCGCCCGGCTGAGGGCACGACGGCCCTCGGAGGAGCCGTTCGAGCGGTACTGCGAGCCCGCACCGGTCTTCACGGTCATGCACTTGTTGGTCGGCGACGCGGAGTTCACGGCGTCGAACGAGATGACCTGCTGCTTCGAGGTGCCGGCCTGCAGCGGCGTGTAGTTGACGCCGTTGGTGTAGCCGGCGAACGCGTTGGTGACGTCCTGGATGGTGTCCGAGCCGACGCCGATCAGGGCAGTCAGCTGCTGGGGATCGGCGTTGGCCGTGGGGGCCGCCGTGAGGAAGGTGGTGGCGCCGACGCCGAGCATCGCTGCTGCGGCGGCGACCCGGCCGATCTTCCCCTTGAAGGTCATTGTGGGCATGTGTGAGGTGCTCCCGTTCGTGGTGGCGCCCGGCCAGATGTGCAGCGGGCGGAACGGCGCAGGGGCCGCTCGGAGGTGATGGTGACCGACCAGTTCGTCCGTCAAATGGCTCGAAGGTGAAGCGTTAGCGCTCGCGCGAACTGTTCACTCGGGAGCCACCCGCAGGGCCCCCGGCGGCCATCGCGGAGGGTCAGCCGAAGCGTCCGTTCACGTAGTCGAAGGTGCGCGGATCCTGCGGCGACTGGAACATCGCGTCCGTCGGGCCGTGCTCGACGATCACGCCCGGCGTCCCCTGCTCCGCGAGGAAGAAGGCGCACCGGTCGGACACCCGTGCGGCCTGCTGCATGTTGTGGGTGACGATGACGATCGTGACCTCGGAGCCGAGCTCCATGATCGTCTCCTCGATCCGTCGGGTCGACGTCGGGTCGAGGGCGGAGCAGGGCTCGTCCATCAGCAGCACACGGGGCCGGATGGCCAGAGCGCGGGCGATGCACAGGCGCTGCTGCTGCCCGCCGGAGAGACCGCCGCCCGGTGCCCGCAGGCGGTCCCGGACCTCGGTCCAGAGGCCCGCCTTGGTGAGGCAGGCCTCGACGACCTCGTCCTTCTCGCTCGACGAGATCTTCGTGCCGGTCAGCCGGTACGACGCCACGACGTTGTCGTAGATCGACATCGCCGGGAAGGGGTTGGGCTTCTGGAAGACCATGCCGATCTGGCGGCGGGCCTCGGTCAGCTTCTTCTCGGCGTCGTAGATGTCCTCGCCGTCGAGGAGCACCTCCCCGGAGAGCGACGCGATGGGGATCATCTCGTGCATCCGGTTGAGGATCCGCAGGAAGGTCGACTTGCCGCAGCCCGACGGGCCGATCAACGCGGTCACCTCGCCCGGCTCCATCACCAACGAGACCCTGTCGAGCACGTGGTGGGTGCCGAACCAGGCCGAGATCTCGCGGGCCTCGAGACCGGCCAGGGCCTCGGGCTCGGTCGGGGCGGCCGACGACTCCCCCTTGCGGCCCCGCCACCCGCGCGACCGGCTCTTCGCCGGCTCATCATCGGGCTCGGCGAGGGCCACCGCGGTGGCCGCCTCGCTCATGGGCTCCAAGGCCGGTCCGGGATCGCGGAGGTCGGCGACGGTCACGAGCCCCGTCGCCTCGGCGGCTGGGCGCAGGTCGTCGTCAGCGTGGACGTCGGGGATAGGGGCGTGGTGCTCGATCGCGTGCGCCTCCACGAGGGCGTCGGCCCCACCGGTGCCGCTCGGCCCGTCGGTGTCATCTGCCGGCCCCTCCTCGACGGAGCGCTCCTCGACCGGCAGGGGTGCGGGCGAGGGCGACGGCGTCACGGCGGGCGTGGCCGCACCGCCGGCCAGGGCCGCCGCGAGGGTGCGGCGGAAGGTCAGCACGTCGGAGACCGGCACCGACACCCCGTGGTCGTCGACCCCGGGAACCTCGATGATCGACCACGGCTCGGTGCGACCGTGGTGCACGCCCTCGATGTCGGCGAGCAGCCACGACCACTCGAGGTCGCCGTCGACCGCGAGGAGCCGTTCCGAGGTCACCACGACGGTCGCGGGGTGGACCTCGACGACGGTCGCCTCGCCATCGGAGGGGTCGCCGGCGACCAACTGGACGACGGCGCCGCCCGGGAAGGAGTCGCGCTGCACCTCGGCACCGACGAGCGGCACGGGGGTGGCGTGGGGATAGGGATCGGACATCGGGGGCTCCTGGGTCTCAGAGCAGGTTCGGGAGGAGGCGCGCGACCTGGTCGGCCACCATCAGGCCGACGAGGAGCAGGACAGGGAAGCCGACGATCCAGGCCTTGGCCCGGCCCCATCGGTGCCAGGCCCACACGAAGCCGACCGTGACGATCAACAGGGCCTGCATCCACAGCGCGAGGGCCCAGAGGGTCGTGGTGTCCGAGGCCATGATGACGTCGGACGGGGGGAGGTTCTTCGCCGTGTAGGCGGTCTTCGAGGCGCTGAACGGCTTGCTCGTGAGCTTGGCGTCGACCCGCAGCACGCCGTCGGGGAGGTACGGGCGCCCGTCGGCGGTCACCAGCAGCATCCGGCCCTCGCCGGACTGGAGGGCGGGCGGAGACGGCTCGCCCTCCTCGCGGACGCCGATGACCTCGTAGTCGAACTCACCGGCACCGGTGGTGACCTTGATGGCGTCACCCTCCTGGAGGTCCTTGATCTGCGAGAAGGGGCCGGCGTAGGTGGCGCGGCGCCCCATGATCACCGTCGTGCCCGTCTCGCCGGGGAACGGCGAGTCGCGCCGGTGGCCCGGCCCGTCGAAGAGCACGCCGGACGTGGTGCCCTCGAGCACGACCTGGCGCAGCCCGATGGAGGGGATCTCGATGTAGGCCATCGGGGTGCCGGGCCGCAGTGCCTTGTTGTCGTCGTTGACCGCGCCGACGGGGGCCGTGCCCTTGGCGAGCTGGCCCCGGAAGCTGTTGAACAGGTTCTGCTGGGCCGACCGCTCCTGGAACCCGGACAGGATGACCAGTTGGAGCACCAGGCTCAGCGAGACCACCGCGACGAGCACGAGCACGCCGCGGGCCAGCTGCGCCCGGGGGGTGAGCGGAGGGAGCGAGCCGTCCTCCGCCCGCGGCGATCGCCGGAACCGGCGGCTCTTCGGCGCAGGGTGGACGACGCCGTCGACACCGCCCTCAGCAGTGTCGACGGCGTCGACCGATCCGTCGTCGTGCCCGGCGTCGGTGACCGCGGTCATCCGGTCGGGCCGTCGCCGATGACCTTCGGGCGCTTGCCGAGGAGCATCGCGATCCGACCGAACACCAGCAGGGCGACGGCCCAGAAGACCATCGGGAGCGGCGAGTTGCCGGTGTAGGGCAGCTGGCCGAGCGTGGTCACGGGAGAGGCCGCCGACGGCGTGCCGCCGGTGCCGCTCCCCCCGACCGACGCTCCGCCGGTCGTGGTCGTGGTGCCACCGGCGGTCGTGGTGGTCGTACCGGGGTCGCCGGTCGTCGTGGTGGTGCCGGGATCAGCGGTGGTGGTGGTGCTGTTGCGGTCGATGCTGGTCGAGGTCGAGGAGGACGTGGTGCTCGTCGGGGTGCCGACCGCCCAGCTGAAGTCGGCGGCCGCACCGGTTGTGACCACGTTGGAGATGGTGATGGAGGTGGTCCAGTACGACTTGGTCATGCCGGCTCCCGTCCCCTGGGTGCAGGCGATGCCGACGGTCCAGTCACCGGCCGCGAAGTCGGTGGCCCCGTTGTTCACGAAGCTGAACGAACCGGGCAGCTGGAGGATGTTGCCGGTGGTGATGTCGGTGAGCCCGTTCACCAGCGCGTCGCCGGCCGGGCTGAACAGGGGCTGGCCGACGGCCGGACCGGTCGAGGTGAACGTGAGGGTGTCGAGGTTCGTCCCTGCCGGGACGGCGAACGACTGCACGCGGTACTGGCCGGTGGCGCTGTCGCCGGGGCAGGCGATCGCCGAGCCGGCGAAGGACAGGTCCCAGTTGTCGGCGGCGGTGCCCGACGTCGGCGCCATCACGACGCCTCCGTTGTTCGTGGCCGCCGAGGCGGTGGCCTGGCCCCAGATGGCGAGGTAGCCGCTGAAGACCAACATGCACGCCGACACGAGGGCGGCGAGGCGGCTGCCCTGGAGGGCGGCACGCCGGAGCTTGGGGTTCTGGGGGGTCATCGGGACTCCTTGGACGAGTGAGCGACGGGGGGTCGGCGTCGAGCGGCCACCACGAGGGCGGCCACGACGACGAGGGCGAGGACGAGGAGGGCGAGCACGACGTAGAGCCAGGCCGGACGGCTCGACGACGACGACGCGGACGAGGCCTGGTCGGAGGTGACGGTCCAGCGGATCTGGGCCGGCTGATCGGCGCTGTCGCGGGCGAGGTCGACCTGCACGTCCCAGTAGTTGGTCGTGGTGTTGTAGAGCGTGCAGGCGATGCCCATCCGGTGCGGGCCGGGGGTGAGGTCGGTGGGGGCGTAGGAGGCGAAGCTCAGAGCCGTGACCGGCGGGATGATCCCGGGCTGGCCCGGCCCCGAGTTCATCTCCGTCAGCTGTTGGGCGAACTGGTTGGTGTCGGTCTTGTACAGGGCGATCTGGCCGTCGCCCGACGGGCCGATCGACTGCCACGCGATCGCACCGGGGTCGGCGGAGGCCGGGATCAGGAAGCTCTGCACCCGGTAGTTGTCGTTGGCGCTGTCACCCGGGCACACCGCCCCATCGGGCAGCGCCAGCGTGAACTCCGTCGCGCTCCCACCGGAGGCCACGACCTTCGAATCGTCGGCGGGAGACACCACCACGGCATCGCCGGAGCGGGTGGCCGCGCTCTGGGCGGCGCTCACCCCTGCGGTCACGGCGAGCACCGCCAGCAGGACCGGCACAACCGCGACGGCGCGGACCGTGCGAGCGAACGCCCGACCGCCCGATCGGGCACGGGTCGACATCATGTGGAGCCTCCGGCAACAGCGGCCGAGCGGGCAGCGGCGCGGCGTGGACGTTTGGTGACCTCGAGCGCGGCGAGCACGGAGATGACTCCGATCGCGGCGAGACCCGGGATGAAGAACCGGCTCCTCGCCAGGGCGAGGATGGGCGTCAGGGGGCCGGCCTCGGGGGTGGTGGCCGCCGCCTCGACCACAGGCGTCGGCGCCGCTTCTGGCACCGGGGCCACGGTGGTCGGAGTCGGGCGCTTCGTCGTCGGGGTCGTCGTCGCACCACCGGTCGGGACGCCACCCGAGTTGGTGCCTCCCTGGCTGCTCGGCTCCTCGGGGACGGGCTGCAGGGTCCGCACGGTCTCGGCCGCGGCAGCGGTCTGGGCCTTCAGGGTGGGCGACAGCGACGAGTACCCGGGTGGGAGCTGGCCGATCTGCAGGCCCTGGACCTGACCCGGTCCGGCTGCGTAGTCGAGGAAGTCGGCGTACTGGGAGCGGGCCGTGGCATCGAGGCCGAGGGGCCGGATGGCGGCATAGGTGAGCTGGGCCAGCGGGTAGGCCCCGGCCACCTCGGCGGCGTCATCCGGCTCGAGCACCGCCGGCTCGACCGACGGCTTCATGGCTCCGAGGGCGGCCGTCAGGCCCTCCTGGTCGGGGGCGATGAACTCACGGGAGCTCCCACTGTCGCCGGCCCGGCTCAGTCGGGCGGACTGGAGCCCGAACAACGACGCCGACGCGCTGTCGGTGAGGGTGAGGATCGACCGTCGCCCGAGGACCTGCGGAAGGTCGCGGGTCCACGCCTGGTCGGGTGACGTGGCGAAGGCGTTGGGTGCGACCTTGGCTCCGTCGTCGGCGACCCGTGTGTTGCGGGCTCCGTCGCGCATGCTGGCCAGGTAGGGCATCCAGTCCGGGCCACACAGCCCGGGGGGCTGCACGCCGGTCGCGGCGAGCGGCGGCGCCACGTAGCAGATCGGATCGCTCTTGGGAAAGGTGTCGGGCACGCCGTCTGAGGCGAAGGGGATCCCGGTCACGTTGCTCGACGAGGTCGAGTAGTAGGGGTTGACCTTCATCCCCCACTGGTCGGCCCGTCCGTCCAGCCAGGCCTTGGCCTCGGGATCGGCGAGGATCCACCGCCACACCGCGGCGGCGGCATCCGAGTTGCGGGCCTGGACCATCAGGCCGCTGAAGTTCTTCGAGTAGCCGGCGCCGAGGAGCTCGAACTCGGGGTTGAACTGGAGGAAGTCCGGATCGGAGGACATGTCCGCCGGGTTCCCCGTCTCCCACTCGTACCCGGCCGGGACGATGATGTCGACCTGCGAGCGGTACGACTGGGTCAGCAACTTGGCCACGAGGCGGGGGGTGAGGTTGATCTCGGCCACCCGGATGCCGGTGAGGTCCTGCTCCTCCTGCGGACTGGTCAACTTGGGGTTCCGCTCGACGTTGAAGCCGATGACGACCCCGGACAGGGTGATCGGGGCGTAGACCGTCGGGCTCTTCGGGTCGTTCGAGGCGGGGTCGATGGGCTCCGAGGTGATCGCCATGCCCGGTGAGCCGACCGTCGGTCGCACGATCTGCGCACGGGCGTTGGGGTCGGCGAGGGTCGCGTAGACGTAGGGCGGGCTGTCGGCCTTCGCGCACAGCGACGGCTGCCAACTGGAGATGGCGGGCACGATGAGCTCGGTGCCGGCGATGCGGCGCTCGTCGGCACCGATGCGGCACGGGGAGTCCACAGGGTTGAAGCCGAGCGGGATGGCGATGCGGTTCGCCCACGCCTCCGGCGCCAGGGGCGACGTGACCACGCCGAACTGGTCGGCGCCCTGGTCGAACGGGGTGCCGGCGTTCTCCGTGACCGGGTCGCTCCGGGGCACGACCACCAGCCAGCACTTCGGCATCTTCGGGTCGGCCCCCGCCACGGGCTCCACCTTCTGACCGCACCCGAGCCCGGGGGCCTCGAGCCCCGTGGCGACCTGGAACAGCTCGGCCCCGTCGCCCTGGACGTCGCTCGCCGCCGCTGCGATCTCGTTGGTGGTGATGATGTTGAAGTACGGGTTCAGCCAGAAGTTCCCGCCCTCGACGCTCGGGTTGAACGACGAGTCGGTGTGGGCCCCGATCACGGTTCCGTCGACCGCCCGGAACGCCCGCCAGACGTTGCCGGTCTTCGGGTCGCGCACGCCGACGGCCGCGTCGTAGTTGGGCCACGAGTCACGCGAGATCAAACGGCTGGTGCTGAACCCGTTGGGGTAGGCCGCGCTCTGCGAACCGCCGTAGACCGCGGTCGATGCGCCCGCCTCGCACTGCTCCGGGGCCGGGCCCGGGTTGGCGGGGTTGGTGCCGTCGTCGTCGCCCCAGCACTGCATGATCTGCAGGTAGTTGCGGGCGAACCGTCCGGGCCCCTGCTGGGTCGGCGCGCCGCCGGTCCAGGTGATCGAGACCGCCTGGTTCACCAGGTTCTGGGTCTGGTTGACGGTGATCGACAGTGACGAGAAGGCATCGCGGCCCCCGACGGTTACGGCCGAGTCGGTGGTCGGGAGCGAGGTGTCGGTGCCGGCGCTGCCGGGCACGGGCGCGGCGTCCGAGCGGCCGGGGACGACCGCCACCACCAGGGAGACGATGAACACCGCGGCGAGGACGTTCCGGGCGGTGCGGAGCCGGCGGACCCGGCGCGTCGAGGCCGTCGTGCTCGCGGGGCTCACGAGCCGTCCTTCTTCGACAGGTTGCGCCACATCAGCGCGGGGACGAAGACCAGCGCGAGCACCAGCAGAGCGACGAGCACCGCGAGGGTCTGGGCCGAGCCCCAGCCGTTGGAGCCCGACAGGGTGGTCGGGCTCGCGCTGGCCAGCTCGGTGGAGCTCTTCTTCGACGAGGAACCGCCCGAGGCGGTGGTGCACTCGCCGGTGTCCGGGTCGCAGATGGTCTCGGTGGTCGTCGCGTCGGTGGCGGTCGTGTCACCGGTCGTCGCCGCGCCGGCTCCGCCCCCGCCCGTCGACGCTGCCGACGACACCGGGGTCTCCTCCCCCGCCGCGCCGCCGCTCCCGGTCGAGCACTGGCTCACACCCTGCTTGTCGCACTCGGACGGGAACGGCGCCGTCTCGGCGAGCAGGTTGCGGCCGTCGGCTGAGAACGTCGGGTTGTCGCACGACTGCACGTTGATGCTCTGGACCTCGGCCCCGGGGATCTTCCGGATCTGCTCGAAGCTGGCGCTCACCAGGTTGATCGGCATCGGCGAGTAGCCGAGCGACGCCGACTGCTGCTGGCCCTGGCACATCGCGTAGTACGAGAAGGCGCTCAGCGTGCGGCCCTTGGCCTCGTTGAACTGGCCCTGGACCTTGGTGGGCAGCACCAGGTACGAGTACGAGGACAGTGGGTAGTTGCGGGCGTCGGGGTCGGTGTAGACGCCGTCGAGGTTCTGGGTCAGGTAGTCGTCGCCCGGCGCGGTGTTGATGCCGGCCTTGAGCAACGACACGGCCACGTTCTGGGGCGTCGGCTCGGTGTAGTAGCCGGCGGCGTTGAGCACCTTGGCGACGGGGAAGCCCGAGCCGATGGCGTAGGAGTAGTTGACGTACCCGATGGCGCCCTCGGCGAAGCCCTGGGTGACGTAGCCGGTCACGCCGAGGTCGCCGTTCTGGGCGATCATGCCGGGGATGGTCGGGTAGAACGAGGTCTCGCCGCACTTGGGGGCGCGTCCCGACCGGTTGCAGTAGTCGGTCCACAGGGCACCGTGCTGCTTGATCATCCAGAGGGTGAACTGGGCGGTCGAGCCCGAGCCCTCGCCACGCACGACCGGCACGACCTTCTTGTCGGGCATGGTCAGGCCGGGGTTGTCCGCGGCGATCGCCGGGTCGTTCCAGTTGGTGATGACGCCGGTGAAGATCTTGGTGACGTTCTCACCCGACAGGCGCAGGTTCACGACCCGCTGCCCGTTGATCTTCAGGTTGTAGATGAAGGAGGTGCCGCCGGCCGTGATCGGCATGTAGGCGTAGCTGCCCGCTGCCGGGTTCTCCGGGGCCGAGCCGTCCTCGGGCTGGAACTGGAACGGGATGTCGGAGGCGGCGAAGTCGACGGTGCCGTTGAGGAAGTTCTTCCGGCCCGAGGTGGAGCCGCTGGGGTTGTAGTCGACCGTGATGCCGAACTGCTTCACGTTCACCCGCATGGCGTCCATGAACCCGGCGGCCCACGACGAGCCCTCACCGGAGATGCGGGTGTAGCTGGCCTGGGCCTCGGCCTTCGGGGTCGGCAGCGAGGCGACGGCGACGAGCGTCAGCACCGCCATCACGAGCGCGGCGGAGAGGAGACGTCGGGTGGTCATGGGGAGACCTCGGGGTCGAGCGCGTCGGGGGGAGGAGGAGACGGCGGGGGCGGGGGCGGGGGCGGTGGTGCGTCAGCGAGGTCCGCGAACGCCGGCGCGGCGTCGGCACCGTCGAGCCGGTCGAACCGGGCCACGTCCTTCTTCGAGCGGGCCCGGGCCCGCTTGGCCTGGCGGTTGCTCAGCTGCCCGGCCTGGCGACCACCGAGGATGCGGGCGATGGCGAACAGCACCAGCACGAGCACCATCAGCACGGCGGCGGTGGCGAAGCCGCGCTGGATGAGGGCCTGCTGGGGCGACTTCACGAAGTAGTACGTCGCCAGCGAGAGCGAGACCATCGAGTTGTGCAACGGGTCCACGTTGAGCGTGCCCGTGTACCCCGCGGTCAGCAGCACCGGAGCGGTCTCGCCGATGCCTCGGGCGATGCCGAGGATCACGGCGGTGGCCAGGCCCGACCGGGCGGTGGGCAGCGTGACGATGCGCACGGTGCGGTTCTGCTCGGCCCCGAGGGCGTACGACGCCTCCTTGAGGTTGCCGGGCACCAGGCGCAGCACGACGTCGGCCGAGCGGATGATGATCGGCAGCATCATGATGCTCACCGCGATGGCGGCAGCCAGGCCCGACCGCTCGAAGCCGAGGATCAGGATCCAGGTGGCGAAGATGAACAGGCCGGCCAGGATCGACGGCAGGGCGGTCATGGCGTCGACGACCGTGCGCACGAACCGCGAGAACCGGTTGTTGATCTCGTTGAGGAACACCGCCGTCGAGAGGCCGAGGGGCACGGTGATGGCGATGGCGATGCCGAGGATGATGAGCGTGCCCACGATGGCGTGGCCGATGCCGCCGACCGTGATGGGGTCGGCCGGGCCGGCCGAGCTCATGTCCTGGGTGTAGAGGTTCATCTTGAAGAGGGCCTGGCGCCCCTTCCACAGCGTGAAGATGATCACCGTCACCAGGGCGACGCCGGCCAGCAGCGCCGCGGAGAGCAGCACCGCCGACATGACCTTGTCGACCATCACCGGGCGGGTCTCGTCGAGCGACACGAGCAGCCCGTAGACGACGAGGAACATCACCCAGGCGACGAGCACGAACCCGATCTGGCCGGACAGGGGCGCCAGGATGCCGAAGAGCAGCAGGGTGATCGAGAGGCTGCTGAGCAGCGCACCACCGAGGTTGAGGTAGTCGGAGCGCGACATGCCGCTCAACGTCCGGAGCCGGTTCGGGGGCACCGGCGTGGCCACGATCGAGGGGAGGGTGGTGCCCGCGGTGACGGGCTCCACGACCGGCTGCTCGTCGTCGATCGGGAGGTCGACGGCGTCGACGAGATCGGTCATCCGTCGCTCTCCGCTCCGGACCGGGACCGGGCCACGAACCACGACGCCGTGAAGTTCACGACGAGGGTGATGGCGAACAGCGCGAGGCCGGCGGCCATGAGAGCCGAGAGTCCGAAGCCGGAGGCCTCGCTGTAACGGTCGGCGATCAGCTTCGAGACGGTGTTGCCGCCCGACTCGAGGATGTGGAAGTTGATGTCGAACCGCGACGACAGGATCAGGGCGACGGCGATGGTCTCGCCGAGGGCCCGGCCCATGCCGAGCATGGTCCCGCCGATGATGCCGCCGCGGGCGAAGGGCAGCGACACGATGCGGATGACGCCCCAACGGGTGCCGCCGAGGGCGTAGGCGCCTTCGCGCTCACCGATCGGCACCTGCGAGAAGACCTCCCGCATCACCGACGTCTGGATGGGCATCACCATCAGCGCCACGACGATGCCGGCCACGAAGATCGACGCCGAGTACACGGTGAGGCTGGCGTTGGGGCTGTTGGGGTCGGCCCCGTCGACCGAGAACCACGGCATCCAGCCCAGCCAGGTGTTGATCCAGCGGGCGATGTCGACGGCCATCCCCTGGAAGAAGAAGAGGCCCCAGAGGCCGTAGACGATGCTGGGCACTGCGGCCATGAGGTCGACCATGGCGATGAGGAAGCCCCGCACCTTCGCCGGGGCGATGTTGGTGATGAACAGCGACGTGCCCATGGCGATGGGCATCGCCACCCCCACCGCCACCAGGGCGACGAGGGCCGTGCCGAGCATGATCGACGCGATGCCGAACTTGCCTCGGTCGGTCTCCCACTCGGCGGTCGTGAAGAAGCTCGGACCGGCGGAGCTGAGGGCGGACCAGGCCTCGATGCTGAGGAACAGCCCGACCGCCACCATGATCGCCAGCACGATGACGCCCGACAGGTACGAGCCGCCGTGGAAGATCCGATCGCCCCGGACCTTGCGGCTCGAGATCTTGCGCGGCTCGGGCGGCCGGGGCTCGGGCGGGGGCCCGGTGCGGACGAAGGTGGACGCGCTGGGGAGGTCAGGCCCGCTCGGAGTGAGCTCCTCGGTGACGGTCACGGCTCAGCCCAGCCACGCCAGGAGCACGACGAGGACGATGGCGACCGCGATCAGCGGAAGGATCACGTCGAGGTGCAGCAGGCGGCGCCCGGCACCCGTGGACGGCTGCGCCGGAACGACCTCCTGTACCGGGATGGCAGGCGCCGGCGGCGCGACGACGACCGGCGCGGCCGCGGCGGGGACGACCTGGGTCGTGCCCGGCGCACCGGGCATGAGGGCCGGGAGCCCCACAGGCGCCGGAGCGACCGGGGCGATGGGTGCCGGAGCGGCGATGCCGGCCGTGGTCAACATGAGCATCTGCTGGACCGACCCGTCAGGGGCCTGCACGAGCACGGGCGTGAACGTCGGCGCGAACGAGGCGCCGAGCGGGGCGGCCATCATCGGCGGCGGAAGGGTGGGAGCGGCCGACGGTGGCGGGTAGCTCGGGCCGGCGGCGGGAGGCGGGAAGGACGGCTCGGGATCGACCGGCGTCGCCGGCACCGGGTCGGGGTCCGGCCCGTCGGTGAGGTCCGCGACCGTCACCAGGGGCGAGGCGGGTGCCGGCCCCGGTGCCGGCACGGTCCGGGCGTCGAGCGAGCGGTCGAGCTCCTCTCGTGCGGCAGCCACCATCGCCCTGGCGTCGTCCCGGGCCTGGGCCAGGATCGCCGCGGCGTCGGTGCGGGCCTGCTCGACGGCGACGTCACGGACCGCGCGTCGGGCGTCGAGATCCTGCTCGACCGCTGCCAGCTTCGCGGCCTGCTCGGCCTCGATCACCTCGAGGCCGACGGCCGCGTCGGCTGCGGCGGACTCCTCGGCCTGACGGGCCATCTGCTCGGCCGACCGGGCCTTCAGCGTCAGCGACGCGACCGCGCTGCGAGCGGCGCGAAGCAGCGGCTCGACGACGTCCGCGGGGGCGAGATCGATGGGGGTCAGGCGGTCCGCGGCGACGGACGCCCCGACGACCCGGCCCGACGCCGGACGAAGGGTGGGCACGGACTCAACCGGCATCGGTCCGGCCCTCGGTCTGGGCCAGCGCGCTCAGCGACGACGCGGCGGCACGCACGGTCTCGGCCTCCTGGCGGGCGGCCTCACGGATGCGAGCGGCCTCGGCCTCGGCCTCGGCGCGGATGGCCGCCACCGCCTCCTGCTGCTCACGGTCGATGCGCTCCAGCTCCGACCGCGCCGCCAGCACCACTGCGCCGAGCGCCGCCTCGAGCTCGGCCGTGCGGGCCGCCAGCGCGTCTCGGGCCGCGGCGGTGCGACGTTCGGCTTCGGCGATCTCGGCCTCGAGCAGGGCCCGATCGGCATCGAGCGCCTCGAGGTAGCGCTCGACCGACGCGCGGTCGTAGGCCGCCGCCCAGGTGACGCCCTCCAGCCCGGCCGGAGCCGCCGAGCCGGCCGGCGACTGACCGTTGCCGTTGATGCGTCGGGGAGCTCCGGTCAGGTCGATCGTGTCGTCGAGCGGGTGGTCGTCGCTCACGCGCTCTCCTTGGGGGAACGGCGAAGGAGGCGGTCGCGCACCCGGCGCTCGCCGGGGACCTCCTGCCAGAAGGTGTCGAAGGCCTCGCTCGGCTCGGCACGGGTCGGGGCGACCGCGTCGTCGCGCACCAACGTGGCGACTGGCCCCTCCCCTGCCCGGGGCGGGGCCACCGTCGGGCGAACCGGCGCAGGCGACGGCGAACCAATCGACGGCGACGGAACGGACGCCGGTCGCGTCACGCGCCACAGCTCGGCGGCCGTCGGCGGGGCGACGACGGACCGCGAGGTCGACCGGAACGGCCGATCGGTCGTGACGACGTTCGGATCGAGACCTGCTCGCCGGACGACCTCCGCCCCCTCGGCCATGGCCCGATCGACGAGGAACGAGGCTTCGCGCTCGGCCGAGGCCAGTGCGAGCTCGGAGGCCGCCGTCGCCTTCTCGAGCATGGCATCGACGACCCCCAGCAGATCGGCTGGCACGCCGTCGGCGTCGACCGCGGTCACGTCGGCGAGCTCCGTCTCGGCTCGCTCGCAGCGCTGGCGGGCGGTGCGGGCGGCCAGTGACAGGCGGGCCAGCTCGGCCCGGCGACGACCGACGAGCGCGTCGACAAGCGCCGCGCCCGCAGCGTCAGTGGCCTCGACGGCCTCGGGTGGAAGAGCGTCGCCTGCCGTCACGGGAGCGACGGTAAGAGGCCGCCCTGACCGCCCGTTGAACCGAACATGAACAGCGGCGGAGCCGGAGGCGACATCTTCCGTCATGCCCGCTCCCCCTCGGCCGAGTCGGGCCCCTGGTCCTCCTCGAACCGGAACCCGACCCCTCGCACCGAGTTGATCCGCCGTCGCCCGTCGACCATCTCCAGCTTCTGACGGAGCCGACGGATCACGAAGTCGAGGCGGCGATCGGCGCTGAGCGCAGGCCACGCGCCCGCCAGCTCGGCGCGGGTGACGACCCGGCCGGGGCGCGACAGGAGGGTCCTCAGCACCTCCAGCTCGCGCCTCGAGAGGCTCACCACGGCACCGTCGACCCGGACCGAGCCGGTGGCCTCGTCGATGGTCACCGCGAGGTCCGGGTTCGGCTCGACGGCCACGGCGCTGCGGGGCGGCACCCGCCGCAGCAGCGCTCGGAGCCGCGCGGTCACCAGGCGCGAGGACGTGTCGATGGTGACGTACTGATCGGCGCCGGCGGAGTAGGCGGCGAGCACCGGGGCCTCGTCGACCTGATCACCGAGGGCGAGGATGGGGACCAGCGAGCGGGCCCGGACCGCCCCGCACACGGCGAGGCCCGACTGGGACCGCAGGCGGAGGTCGACGACGACGATGTGCACGTCGCCGAGCCGCGCCTCGTCGAACACCCACTCACCGGTGCGGTCCCGCATCACGAGGAAGCCCTCGGCGGTCAGGTCCGCCCCGATGCGGTCCGCCCAGTGGTCGAGGCTGCTGACGAGCAGCACCCGGGCCACCTCCGACCCTTCGCCGGCCGTAGGCACGGCCTCGATGCGCAGACCGATGCTCATCGCCGTCAGCCGACGAGCACGAGGACCAGCACCACGAGGATGGCGGCCACCAGCAGCGCGCCGACCACCTCGAGGGGCAGCAGCCACCGCGAGCGGTGCCGGTGGGCGGCGGCGGGAGCCGGGCCCGGCTCGTCATCGCGCCCGTCCTCGGCCGCTGCGTCCGGCGCGACCACCGTCACGGGGCCACCGTCGGGGGCATCGGCCCCCATGCTCTCCGGGCCGACCGCCATCCACGCGTCGAACGCGGCATCGGTGCGAGCCTCCTCGACCTCGGCCGCACGGAGCAGCACCGGCTCCGCAACCGACAGGGCGGCGTCCACAGGAGCCGGCTCGGCTGCAAGGTGCTCGGCGGCAAGGGGCTCGGCGGCAAGGGGCTCGACCGCCACGGGCTCGACCGCCAAGGGCTCGGCCACCACGAGGTCGACCTCGTCGAGGCCGCGGGCCCATGTGGTTCGCAGGGCGCCGCCTCGCTCGGCGAGCGCAGCGTCGAGCTCGGCCCGAGCCGCGTCGACGAGGGCGCCGGCGCGCGTCCGGTCGGCGTCCAGGCCCGCCTCCGCGGCCGCGTGACGACGAGCCGACACATCGGCGATCTCGGCCCGACCCGACTCCAGGAGCGTCGCCACCATCCGGTCGAGGAGGTCGTCGGCGGGCTCGACACCGCGACCACTACCGTCGACGGAGGACGGGCCCTGGTCGGGCGTCGACCGCGTCCGCAGGTCGGCGAGGCGCGCCTCGAGGCGCTCCAGCTCGGCCTGGAGCCGGCACACCTCGAGGTGCAGCACCAACGAGCGGGGATCCGCGACGCTCGCGATGGAGCCGCCGCCGGCGTACGGCGCCACGTTGCTCACGAGGCGCGGGCCTCGACCGCAGCCAGGACGGGCGCAGGCGCGGCGAGGGGTGCGACGAGCGACGGGATCACCGGCGACGCCTCCGGTCCGGAGAGCCGGGCCTGGCGCACCCAGACCGCGGCCGCCCGCAGCACCCTCGCCTCGGCTTCGGCCTCGGCGATGATCTCGTCGCCGCGGCACCGAGCGGCCCGCTCGAAGGCCTCCGCCCGCAGCTCGGCGTCCGCTCGCTCCACCGAGAGGCGACGCCGGACCTCGACCACGGTCGCGCCGATGCCGGCCACCTGCGGCTCCGATCGCTCGGCACGGAGCTGTCGATCGAGCTCCTCGACCTGACGGCGGGTGGCCGCCACCCGGGCGACGAGGTGCCGGTGCATCAGCTCGGTGCGGAGCCGGGTGTCCGAGCGGTCGAGGCCGAGTGCGAGCGCAGGGACGGCCGGAGCGGGTTCGGTGATCGGCTCCGGCGACGTCATGGCCGGACCCTAGGAAGGGGTGGTGTCCCTCAGTTGAACGACGGGTGAAGGTTGCCGGTGCAACTGTGCGAACTCCCGGCGACGCCGGGGGTTCGCCTGCGTCAGCGCCCCGCCGGCCTCGCGAACTCGGAGAAGGCGTCGAGCACCTCGCGGTCGTGACCGTAGGTGAGGCGCTTGCGGGCGGCCTTGAGGCTCATCCACTCCAGCCCGTCGACCTCGTCGTTCGGTGCGAACTCGCCGGCGGCGACGGTCATCTCCCAGTAGCGGACCTGCTTCGACCGGCCCTTGTTGTCGCGGTACTGCACCGACGGGAGCTCGCGGCCGAGCACGCAGTCGAAGCCGGTCTCCTCGACCACCTCGCGGTGGGCGGCGTGCTCGTCGGTCTCGCCGTCCTCGAGCTTGCCCTTCGGGAAGGTCCAGTCGCCGTACTTGGGCCGGTGGACGAG
The DNA here is from genome assembly GCA_965279255.1 of Acidimicrobiales bacterium. Taxonomy (GTDB): domain Bacteria; phylum Actinomycetota; class Acidimicrobiia; order Acidimicrobiales; family Acidimicrobilacustridaceae; genus CAMFLJ01. The sequence goes on along the minus strand of OZ257146.1, from coordinate 21,362 downwards.
GACGATGGCGACCCGCCCGTCGTCGTCGACCCGCCAGATGATCCCGCCGGCGGCGCGCACCTCGGGCTCGCCGCCGCCCTTCGGGTACGGCGATCGCTGGCTCATCGGAACCACCTCGTGAGGGCCTTGCGATCGCAGGCGGCCCACACCGCCGGCCACGCCGCCCGCAGCTCGGCGGCCCGATCGCGCTCGAGGGTGACGAGCTCGCCGGCGGCGACGCCCTGGTCGTCGGGGACCGTGGGCACGACGCTGCGGAGCCACTCCTGGGCGACGGCGGTGTCGTGGAGCTCGCCGAGCACGTCCTGCAGCTCAGCGAGGCGATCGGCCAGGTCGGCGGCGTCGGTGCCCATCACCGGTGCCGCCAGCTCGCACGCGTACCGGGCCCGCTTGGCCAGGATGCGCACGGCGTGGAGGTCGTCGTCGGACGGATGACGGTCGAGGCGGTCGACCGCCTTGCGCAGGCGACGCCACCGGGGGCGGACCAGCTCCGGCAGCCGATCGGTGGCCGGCGTGCCCGCGGCGTCGGCGAGCTGCGGGCGGAGGGCGGCGGCCACGAGGTCGTCGAGCAGCTCGACGTAGCCCGGCGCGGACATGGCCTCGAGCAGGGCGGCCACCTGGGCCTTGCGACCGTTCTCGAGATGGCGGACCAGGCGGCCCGCTGCGGCCCGGTGCTCCGACGGCAGCTCGCCGACGTGGCGCAGCAGCCGCACGATGAGCACGTCGGTGTCGCGCACGACCCCGAGCGAGGCGGCGAGGTCCTTCAGCTCGGCCCGCAGCTCGTCGCCCCACCCCGACGCGAGCACCGGGGCCAGGGTCTGGAGGTCGGAGCGCAGGCGCCGGGTGCCGACGCGCGCCTTGTGCACGCCCTCGGTGTCGTCGTCGAGGCGCACGACGTGGTCGTGGCCGATGATCTGCGAGACGGAGTGGCGCACCGCGGCGGTGACGACCGCGGCCATGTCCGAGTCGGGCCCCAGCTCGGGCACCACGAGGTCGGACGGCACCAGCGCCCGGGGGCCGAGGGCCCTGACGATCTTGGAGGTGGGGTCGGGCGCACCGGCGCCGGCCTCAACCAGGGCGTCGCTCACCGCCTGCATGAGGTCGGCGGCGGCGGGCGCGGCCAGCTCGACCTCGACCTCCCGGAAGCGGGCGGCGACCTCGCCGTCGTCGACCACGGTGACCTCGTCGTCGTCGATCTCGAGCAGCTCGGTGCCGTCGGAGTCGACCAGCCGCAGTCGCTCGCGGTGGCTGCGGATCACCGCCACCGGCACGAGCGCCGCGCTGCGCACCCAGCCGGTGACGAGGGCGGCCAGCTCGGCCGGCACCACGTGGCCGGGGTCGTCGACGTCGAACTCGCGACGGGCCAGGCCGGCACCCGTCTCACCGGACGGGAGCTTGAGGGTCCAGCGGGGCGCTCCCTCCCCGGTGCGCCGCCGCAGCGACACGCCGTTGCGCACGAGCTGCAGGTCGGCGGTGTCGACGTAGGTGGCGTCGAGGTCGAGCGCGGGCTCGACCACGACCTGAACGCCGGGTGCCAGGTCGGCGAGGTCGGGCATGGCGAAGCCGGGCCACGCGCCGAGCTTGATCTCCCGCTCGACCGAGCCCTTGGGCGCGGCGCTCACGCCTTGCGCTCGAGCAGGGCCAGCTCCTCGAGGCGACGGTGGGTCTCGATGCCCTGGGGGCCGTGGACGTGGCGCCACGTGGTGTCGGAGCGGAGGTCCCAGGCCAGGGTGTCGTCGGCGAGGTTGACCTCGAGGATCTGGTCGAGGCGGGCGAGCAGGTCCGGGTCCTCGATGGGCACCAGGGCCTCGACGCGGCGGTCGAGGTTGCGGGGCATCAGGTCGGCCGAGCCGATGTAGCACACCGGACCGCCGTTGCTGCCGTGGGCGAAGCGGTAGATGCGCGAGTGCTCGAGGTAGCGGCCCACGATCGAGCGCACCCGGATGTTGTCGCTCAGCCCGGGCACACCGGGGCGCAGGCAGCAGATGCCGCGCACGATGAGGTCGATCTGGGTGCCGGCCTGCGAGGCGGCGTACAGGGCGTCGATCATCCCGGGGTCGACGAGGCTGTTCATCTTCAGGATGATGCGGCCCTCCGCACCCAGGCGGGCCTCGTTCTCGATGAGCTCGGTGAGCCCGGGCCGCACGGTCGAGGGCGACACGAGCAGCTTGTTGAAGTTGGGCTCGCGAGCGAAGCCGGTGAGCAGGTTGAACAGCTGGGTGAGGTCGGAGCCGATCTCCGCGTCGTCGGTGAGCAGGCCGAGGTCCTCGTAGAGCCGGGCGGTCTTCGGGTTGTAGTTGCCGGTGCCGACGTGGCAGTAGCGCCGGATGCCCCCGGCCTCCTCCCGCACGACCAACGTGGTCTTCGTGTGGATCTTGAGGCCGGTGAGCCCGTAGACCACGTGGACGCCCGCCTTCTCCAGCTCCTTGGCCCACCCGATGTTCTTCTTCTCGTCGAAACGGGCCTTGAGCTCGACCAGCGCCGCCACCTGCTTGCCGCTCTCGACCGCCCGCACCAGCGACTTGATGATCGAGGTGTCCGAGGAGGTGCGGTAGAGCGTGAGCTTGATGGCGAGCACCTGCGGGTCGCGAGATGCCTGGCGGATGAACTCCTCGACCGAGCTGGAGAACGACTCGTAGGGGTGGTGCACCAGCACGTCGCCGTCGCGGATGACCGAGAACAGGTCGACGGGCTCGTCGGGCTCGGGGCTGGTGAGCCGCTGCTGGGTGACGGGCACCCAGGGCTCGTCCTTCAGCTCCGGCCGGTCGAGGCCGTGAACCGACCACAGGCCACCGAGGTCGAGCGGCACGTTCCAGTGGTAGACGTCGGCGGGGGCGACGTCGAGCTCCCGGGTGAGCAGGTCGAGGATCTCCTCGGAGACCTCGGCATCGACCTCGAGGCGAACGGCCCGGCCGAAGCGGCGGCGGCGCAGCTCGAGCTCCACCGCCTCGAGCAGGTCGTCGGCCTCCTCCTCCTCGAGCGTGAGGTCGGCGTTGCGGGTGACCCGGAAGGCGTAGTGCACGCCCGGCTCCATGCCGGGGAACAGCACGTCGAGGTGATCGGCGATGACCTGCTCGAGGGGCACGAAGCGCTCGCCGTCGGGCATCACCACGAAACGGGGCAGCAGGTTGGGCACCTTCACCCGGGCGAAGCGGCGGTCGCCACTGACCGGATCGTGCACGACCACCGCCAGGTTGAGCGAGAGGTCGGAGATGTAGGGGAACGGGTGGCCCGGGTCGACCGCCAGCGGGGTGAGCACCGGGAAGATGCGGGCCTCGAAGAAGTCGTCGAGGTAGGTGCGGTCGTCCTCGTCGAGGTCGTCGATTCCGGAGAACACGATGCCGTGCTCGGCCAGGCCGGGGACGATGTCGTCGTCGAAGATCTCCTCGGCCAGCGCCGAGAGGTCGTCGAGCCGGGAGCGGATCTCCGCCAGCTGGGTGGCGGCGCTGCGGCCGTCGGGGGTGGTCTTGCCCAGGCCGGCGGCGACCTGGTCCTTCAGGCCGGCGACGCGGACCTGGAAGAACTCGTCGAGGTTCTGGCTGAAGATGGCCAGGAACTTGGCCCGCTCGAGCAACGGCTGGCGGGGATCGGCGGCCAGGGCCAGCACCCGGGCGTCGAAGTCGAGCCAGGAGAGCTCACGGTTGATGAAGCGCTCCGGCGACTCGCGCAGCTCGCCGATCGGGAGGTCGTCGACGGGCCTGGGCACGCCCAGCTCGACCGCCGCGTGGGGGTCGTGGGTGGGGGTGATCGGCTCGGCGGACATGGCCCGAGCCTACAGGCGGTGCTCAGCCCGGTCCGGGGCGGAGGTCACCTGATGACGGGGACGCTCAGCCCTCGTCGTCGGGGAGGCCGAGATCCCACACCAGGGTGAGGTTCTCGCGCTCGGCATCGCGGACGACGCGCTCACGGTTGCGCCGGAACTGCGGATCGTGCGGGGGCAGCAGCAGCAGGCGGGCCAGCACGCGGGCCCGGAACTCGTCGACCAGGCCGCGGACCTCGGACTCACCCTGCACGTCCCAGTGCGGGGCCACCGGGCCGAGGTAGATCACGCGGACGTGGCCTCGGGGCGGCTGGTCGGTCTGGGTCTCGGTCATCGCCATGGCAGGTGGAGCACTTTCAACACGAGGGGACGGGACGTTCCCGCAGGCAGGAGAGCCTAGCGGCGCTCGCGCTCCACCCGCCCGGCGCCCGGTCGTCCCCCTGTCGGACGTCCCCTTATCCCCGTTTTCACCCCTCCTCCGTAGGTTCGCCGGCATGGAGACGGACAACGACTGGATGGCCACCGGCAACTGCCGCGAGGAGCCCCCTGCGACCTTCTTCCCGAACGACGGTGTCGGGGTGGAGGTGGCCAAGAGGATCTGCGCCACCTGCCCGGTCTCCGAGCGCTGCCTCGAGTACGCGCTCGAGAACCGCATCGACCACGGAGTGTGGGGCGGCACCTCGGAGCGTCAGCGTCGACGCATCCTCAAGGCCCGGCGCCTCCCGCTGCTGCGCAGCGCCTGAACCCTCGCTCCTCCCCGGAGCACCAGTTCCCCCACCCCCCGCTCCTGCCCCACCGACTCCCTCCCGTTCCGGTGGGGCAGGATCGCGTCCGTGCTCGAGTGCGTGATCAACATCAGCGAAGGGCGCGACCGCGAGGTCGTGGCCGCCATCGCCGCCGCCGCCGGCCCCGACCTGCTCGACGTCCACACCGACGCCGACCACAACCGGTCGGTGCTCACCGTCGTGGGCGAGGACGCGCCCCGGGCGGTGGCCCGGGCCGCGCTCGAGCGGCTCGACCTGCGCCACCATGCGGGCGCCCACCCCCGCATCGGCGTGCTCGACGTGGTGCCGTTCGTTCCCCTCGACGCCACGCCCATGAGCGCGGCGATCGCCGCCCGCGACGAGTTCGCGGTGTGGGCGGCCGAGGAGCTGGGCCTCCCCTGCTTCCTCTACGGGCCCGAGCGCTCGCTGCCCGACGTGCGCCGCTGGGCGTTCCTCTCCCTCGGCCCCGACGTCGGGCCGTCGGCGCCGCACCCGTCGGCCGGGGCCGCGGCAGTGGGCGCCCGCCGGGTGCTGGTGGCCTACAACCTGTGGCTGGCCGAGGCCGACCTCGACGGCGCCCGGCGCATCGCCGCGGCGATCCGCAGCGACGCGGTGCGGGCCCTCGGGCTGGCGGTCGGTGACGACGTGCAGGTCTCGATGAACCTGATCGACCCGGTGCGGGTGGGGCCCGCCGACGTGTGGGACCTGGTGGCGACGCAGGCCCCGATCGCCCGGGCGGAGCTGGTGGGCCTGGTGCCGCAGGCCGTGCTCGACGCCGCACCGGCCGGGCGGTGGGCCCAGCTCGACCTCGGCCCGGACCGCACCATCGAGGCGCGGCTGGCCGGACGCGACCGTCGCTCCCACGGCAGCGGGAGCGACGGGGGGAGCTGAGCACCGGCGCAGGGCCGGGACGAGCGGAGAGGCGGTGGCTAGGCGGTGGCGGTGCTGCGGGCCGACGCGGCCGCGGCCCGGGCCAGGGCCCGCTGACGGCGGATGCGGCGACGCTCGCGCTCGCTCATGCCGCCCCAGATGCCGAACTTCTCGCCGTTGGCCAGTGCGTACTCGAGGCAGTCCTCACGCACCACACAGCCGCGGCAGACCTCCTTGGCCTCCCGGGTGGACGCTCCACGCTCGGGGAAGAAGAGGTCGGGGTCGACACCGAGGCAGTTGGCGAGGTCCTGCCAGGACTTGTCCTCGGTGACGGGGATGGAGATGGGATCGGCCATGTTCGGTCCTCCTGGATCGAGGGCCATGCCCCCACGGCCTGTGGACGCACGATCGCCCGTTCTGGACCCTCACGACCCGAAGCTCACACCAGAAGCCTCGACCCGCCATCGCGCATTACCACAGGTGTAATTACAACGGTGTGATCATGCCCGCTCCTCGGCGAAAGCGCAAGGGGGACTTGACCTCGGCCGCTCCGAAGGCCTTTTCGGGCCTCTCGGGCGCCCTGATCACCGACCGCTCTCCGTGGCGCGATCACCGTGACGCGTGGTGGCCCTGACGTCAGACCGACGTCAGGAAATGCTCAGCTGGCGCGCCGGCCCCGAAGCATCTGACGACGCTGCTCGATGAAGTCGACGAGCACGTAGTCGCCCAGGGTCTCCGGGGTGGTGAAGAACGCCCGGCCCTTGTTGAGCTCGGTGAGCTTGCCGATGAACTCCCGCAGGTGGGGCGTGGGGTCGAGCATGAAGGTGTTGATGCGGATGCCGTCGCGGGTGCACAGGTTGACCTCGCGCAGGGTGGCGTCGACGGTCTCTCGCACCGGCGGGTAGTTGAAGTACACGTCGCCCGACGGGGTGATGTGGGCGGTGGGCTCGCCGTCGGTGATCATGATGATCTGCTTCGTGCCGCTCTGGCGTGAGAGCAGGCGCCGGGCGATCTGGAAGCCGTGCTGCATGTTGGTGCCGTAGACGAAGTCCCACGACACCTCGGGCAGCTGCTCGGGCTTGAGCTCGCGGGCGGTCTCGCTGAACCCGACGATGCCCATGTAGTCGCGGGGGAACTGCGAGGTGATGAGGCTGTGCAGCGCCATCGTCACCTTCTTGGCCGGCAGGAAGTTGTCGCGCATCGGCATCGACAGCGACAGGTCGATCATCAACACCGTGCTCGACCGCACCAGATGCTCGGTGCGCTCGACCTCGAAGTCGTCGGGGGTGAGGCGCACGGGCGTGCCTCCACCCGAGCGCTGGATGGCGTTGCGCACCGTCGCCCCGATGTCGAGGTTGAAGGCGTCGCCGAACTCGTAGGGCTTGGTGGAGTAGTCGCGCTCGTGGCCGACGCCGAGGCGGGCCATCTCGTGCTGTCCGGCCTTGTCGAGCGAGAGCTTCGAGAACAGCTCGTCGAGGGCGTTCTGGCCGATGCGGCGCAGGCCCCGCGGCGTGAGCTCGAGCCGGCCCTCCTTGTTCTCGACCAGCCCCGCCTCCTCGAGCTTCTTGGCCAGCTCGGCCATCTGCTCGAGGCTCTTGGCGGCGTCGTCGCCGAGCAGCTCGCGGGCCCGGTCGAGGTCGACCTCGGCGAGGGCGCCCGGGTTGGTGGCACCCCGCAGCAGGTTCTCGAGCTGCTCGAGATCGCCGAGCTGCTGGAGCAGCTCGTTCGCCTCGCCCATGCCGAGCGGGTCCTGGCCGGAGAAGTCGTAGCGACGGTTCCAGTTGAGGTCGGGGAACTGGCCGGCGAGGTTCTGGCCGAGCTGGTCGATCTGCCAGCGCAGGTCCATGTCCTCGAGCAGCTGGTCGGAGAGCGCCTGGAGCTGGGCCCGCTGCTCGGGCGTCATCGAGTTGAGCATCGCCTGGGCGGCGGCCATGCGGCGGGCCATGACCTCGAGCAGCTCGTCGAGGGTCTCGGGGTTCTCCGGGAAGAAGTCGCCGAATCGCTCCATGAAGCCGTCGAAGTCGGGCTCCTCGCCCCGGGCCCGCTGCTCGAGCATCTGGTTGAGCTCGGCGAACATGTCCTTCATGCGGGCCATGTCCTCGGGGGTCATGTTCTCGACCGCACCCGACATCTGGTCGACGTACTGCTGCATGAGCTGCTCTTTGAGCTTCTCGACCAGCTCGTCGAAGTGCTCGCGCGCTTCGGACGAGGTGAAGTCGTACTGCTGGAGCTCGCGGACCATGTTGGCCAGGTCGGGCGAGAGCAGGTCGAGGGCGGCGTGGCGCTCGGCGGCGACCTCCTCGGTGAGCTCCTGGCGCCGGGCGTCGCCGGAGTCACGGGCCTCCTGGGCCAGGTCGTCGATGGCCTCGCGCTCCTGCTCGACGACGTCGCGCAGCTCGCGGGCGATCTCGTCGTAGACCCCGCCGAGGTCGTGGTTCTCGAGTGCCTCGCGGCGCTTCTCGCGGAGCTTCTCGAGCATCTCGCGCAGGCCCTGCATGCGCTCGCCGTTGGCGTCCTGGAAGCCGGACTGCATCATCCGGCGCAGGGCCGCGTTGAGATCGCCGTGGTACAGCAGGTCGTCGGTGATCTCACTGAAGATGTCGGTGGCGTCGAGGTCGAAGCCGACCTGCGTGCCGTCCCACCGGGAGTACCTGTGGCGATTGGCTTTCCCCATGTGGGCACCGTACCGGGGATACTGCCGATGTGACCGTTGAAGAGGGCATTCGCTGGGGCGTCGCCGCCACCGCCTCCGGATCGCTCGGCGTGGCGCCCCGCAGCGACTGGGGTGGATGGGAGTCCGAGGGCCGCCTGCCCACCTCCACGGGAGGAAACGGGTTCGGCGAGGACTTCGGCTCCGACCTCGCCCTGCTGGCCTCCATCGGGGTGCGTTCGCTGCGCTGGACGATCGACTGGGCCCGACTCGAGCCGAGGCAGGGCCACTGGGACGAGGGCTTCGCCGCCTTCGTCACCGAGGTCCTCCGCGCCGCCCGGGCCGAGGGCATCGACGTGTGGGCCGTGCTGCACGAGGGCCCGCTGCCCGGCTGGTTCTCCGAGGACGAGAGCGGCTTCCACGACCGCATCGGCCGCAACCGCACCTGGCCCCGCCACGTCGACCGCGTGGCCGAGGCGTTCGGCGACCACGTCACCGCCTGGGTGCCGGTGCTCGACCCGTTCACCATCGTCGCCGACGGTCACCTCGAGGCCCGCCGCCCGCCCGGCCGCGCCGACGAGCTGCGCTTCGCCGAGGCGCTCGAGGAGCTGCACCTCGTCTCCCACGAGGCGCTGCGGCTGCTGCGCAGCGGCGACCCGCTCGTGGCCTGCTGCATCGACACCGAGCCGGCCCACGGAGGCGTGCACACCCGCGAGCCCGACGAGCGCGACGCCGCCCGGTCGCGCGCCGCGTCGGCCGAGCGCCTGCGCCTCGGCACCTGGCTGCGGGCGCTGCACGACGGCGTGGTGTCGATCCCCGGCCGGGCCGAGCTCGAGATCGACGGGCTGGCAGGCGGCTACGACGTCGTGGGCTTCACCTACCGGGGCGCCCGCACCGTGTTCGCCGACGGCACCGACGGCCCCTACCCCGCCGACGCTCCCGTCGCCGCCGACGGCCGGGCGCCGTGGGCCGAGGGCCTCGGCGAGGTGGCGCGGCGCCTGGCCGACGAGCTCCCCCACCGACGGTTGGCCCTGCTCGGCACCGGGCTCACCGACGCCGCCGATGACTGGCGGGTCGAGCTCCTGAGCCGCACCGGCGCCGAGCTGGCCGCCGCGGTCGCCGACGGCGTGCCGCTCACCGACGCGTTCTGGGAGACCGGCATCGACGGCTGGACGCCCGAGTGCGGGCTCACCGTCCCCGACGGCCTGGTGAGCCGCTCCCGCGACCGGCGCCCGAGCGCGACCACCTTCCACGACCTCTCCGTCGCCCATGGGATGCTGACCGGGTGAGCGACGCACAGACCAGGGCGAAGGACGAAGCCGGCCGCCATGCGGCGGGCTACGTCACCGACGGCATGAAGGTGGGGCTGGGCACGGGATCGACCGTGCACTTCACGATCCTCGAGCTCGGCGATCGCCTGCCCGACATCGTGTGCACCGCCACGTCGAAGGCCACCGAGGAGCTGGCCACGTCGCTCGGGCTGAAGGTGATCACCCCCGACGAGATCGGCACGCTCGACATCGCCATCGACGGCGCCGACGAGGTCGACCCCGCCTTCAACCTCACCAAGGGCGGCGGTGGCGCCCACACCCGGGAGAAGATCGTCGAGTCGATGACCACCCGGCTCATCGTGGTGGTCGACGAGTCGAAGCTGGTGCCGGCCCTCGGCCCCTTCGGCACGCCGCTCGAGGTGCTCGACTTCGCCCCCGAGACGGTGATCGCCGCGGTGAAGGCGCTCGGCGCCGCCGAGGTCACCGTGCGCCCGCAGCGCTCCGACAACGGCAACCTGCTGATGAGCGCCGACTTCGGCTCGATCGCCGATCCGGTGGCCCTGGCCGCGCAGCTCGCGGCCGTCCCCGGCCTGGTCGAGCACGGCATCTTCCCCGGCGCGATGGTCGAGCGGGTCGTGGTGGCGGGCGCCGCCGGCGTCCGCGAGCTGGTCAACGACCGACGCTGACGCCTCACTGGCTCACCTGGTCAGGCGTGACCTGACGACGTGAGCCACCGAGGATGCTGCCCTCCCACCCTCTGGCTCAGTACGTCACCAGGAGCGTGACGAACTGAGCCACGGGTGGGCTGGGGTCAGCCGCGGCCGCGGTACTGGGCGCGGGGGCCGACCGCGTCCTTGTTGAGGCGCTTCGACAGGTGCAGGCCCTCGAGCACGAACTCGACGGCGCTGGCCACCATGGCGGGCGAGTCGTCGCCGGCGCACAGCGCCAGAACGTGCTCGCGCAGCGGCGCCACGTCGGACAACAGGTCGACGTAGTCGGACGAGGTGACGTCCTCGCCGGCGTGCACCACGCGGTCGCCCTCGAAGGCGTCGACGACCTCACGGAGGTTCTCGACGGCCACGTGCTCGCGGAAGACCTCGAGGATGGCGGCCTTGAGCAGCTGCTCGACGATCTGCTCGTCGCGGCCCTCCTCGATGGTCTCGATCTCGAGCTTGCCCGCCGTGGACGAGGCGAGGGCGTCGAGGTCGGAGATGCGGGGGACGACGTCGGTCTCGCCGTGGATCAACGTGCGGCGGGCGGCGTTGGCCACGAGGGTCTCGAGGTTCGAGACCGTGAGCCGCACCGACACGCCGGAGCGCTGGTTGATGTGCGGGCTGCGCCGGGCGAGCTGCGACAGCTCGGCGACGATCTCGGCCATGAACGGCGGCACCACGACCTTGACGCCGGGTGCCTCGAGGGGCCGCGCCTCCTGCAGGGCGATGGTGACCTCGGTGTCGACGTCGAGCGGGTAGTGGGTGCGGATCTGGGCGCCGAAGCGGTCCTTCAGCGGGGTGATGATGCGGCCGCGGTTCGTGTAGTCCTCGGGGTTGGCCGAGGCGAAGAGCAGCACGTCGAGCGGCAGGCGGACCTTGTAGCCCCGGACCTGCACGTCGCGCTCCTCGAGCACGTTGAGCAGGCCGACCTGGATGCGCTCGGCGAGGTCGGGGAGCTCGTTGATGGCGAAGATGCCGCGGTTCGTGCGGGGCACCAGGCCGTAGTGGAGGGTGAGCTCGTCGGAGAGGTAGCGGCCCTCGGCGACCTTGATGGGGTCGACCTCGCCGATGAGGTCGGCGATCGAGGTGTCGGGGGTGGCCAGCTTCTCGCCGAAGCGCTCGTCGCGATGCACCCAGTCGATCGGCGCGTCGTCGCCCATCTCGACGACGAGGTCACGGGCGTGCTTGGAGACCGGGTGGAAGGGGTCGTCGTTGATCTCGGACCCGGCGATGATCGGCATCCACTCGTCGAGCAGCCCGGTGAGCGACCGGATCATGCGGGTCTTCGCCTGGCCGCGCTCGCCGAGGAAGATCACGTCGTGACCGGCCAGCAGCGCGTTCTCGAGCTGGGGCAGGACGGTGTCCTCGTAGCCCAGCACGTTCGGGAAGAGGGCCTCGCCGGCCTTGATGCGCTCGATGGCGTTGCGGCGCACCTCTTCCTTGACCGGGCGGCTCTCCCAGCCCGAGGCCTTGAGGGCTCCGAGGGTGGTGGGACGGTCGGACATCGTGGCTCCTCCCCTGCCGGGCCGGAACGGCACCGGGCGACGAACTCGCTCAAGCTATCGCCGCCACCATCGGGACGGGCAGGCGTGGGTGGGTAGCGTGGCGGCCCATGGCGCGTCGGACCACCCTCGACCTCTCCGGCGACTGGCGAGCCGCGCCCACCGGAGGCGGCGACCTGCGCCAGGACTACCCGGAGGACGCGCTCGACGACAGCGCCTGGGAGACCGTGCCGGTGCCCGGCCACTGGCGCTCGACCACCGCCTTCGCCGACCACGACGGGCCACTCGCCTACCGCACTCGGTTCGACAGCGCCCCGGCCCGGCCCGCGGCCGGCGAGCGCTCGTTCCTCGTGGTCGAAGGCGTGATGGCGAGTGCCGACGTGTGGCTCGACGGCACCTACCTCGGCGACACCGCCGGCTACGCGGTGCCGCACTGGTTCGAGGTGACCGAGCTGCTCCGCGACCGTGACGAGCACCTGCTCGCCATGGAGGTCGACAACGACCCGGTCGGCACCGGGCGCGTACGCGACCTCACCGGCGCGTTCGGCCGCTCGGCGCTGCTGGGCTCGGGGCACAACCCCGGTGGCATCTGGCGGCCGGTGAGCCTCCACACCACCGGGCCGGTGCGGGTGCGCCACTGCCGGCTCCGCTGCCCCCAGGCCGACGTCGAGCGGGCCACCCTCGCGGTCAGGGTCGTGCTCGACACGGACGAGCCACGGACGGTCACCCTGCGCACCTGGGCGGCCCGCGTCACCGACGAGACCCCGCCACCGCCCAGCCCCACCGGCACCGACGCGGACGTCGTGGAGGCCGAGCTCGAGCGCGCCGTCGTGGTGATCGAGCGCGACCACCCCCTCGCCACCGGCGAGAACCGCATCGAGTTCACCGTGCCGGTGCCCGACCCCGACCTGTGGTGGCCGAGGGCACTGGGCGACCAGCCGCTCTACGACGTCGGCCTCGACGTGCTCGTCGACGACGAGATCAGCGACCGCCACCGATGGCGCACCGGCCTGCGCCAGGTGCGCCTCGACGACTTCGTGGCCACCGTCAACGGCGAGCGCCTCTTCCTCAAGGGCGTCTCGGTCGGCCCCACCCGTGAGCTGCTGGCCGAGGCCACGCCCGAGGAGGTCGCCGCCGACATCGCGCTGGCCGCCGACGCCGGGCTCGACCTCGTGCGGGTCCACGGCCACATCGCCCGCCCCGAGCTCTACGACGAGGCCGACCGCCTCGGGGTGCTCCTCTGGCAGGACCTCCCCATCCAGTGGGCGCTCCAGCGCCAGGCCAAGGCCTCGGCGCGCGACCTCGCCCGCCATGCCGTCGACGAGCTCGCCCACCATCCCTCGCTGCTGGTCTGGTGCGCGCACCACGAGCCCTGGGGCAACGACCCCCGCACCTGGCGCGACGGCGAGCCGAGCGCCGTCCGCCGGGCCGCCCTGCGCTGGAAGCTCGGCCAGGCGCTGCCGTCGTGGAACCGGTCGATCCTCGACCGCTCGGTCGCCGAGACCCTCGCCGCCTCCGACCGCAGCCGCCCGGTGATCGCCCACAGCGGCGTGTGGCCGCACCTCCCCCAGCTCTCGGGCACCTCGACCCACCTGTGGGCGGGCTGGCGCTGGGGCCGAACCGCCGACATGGCCCGCCTCCTGCGCTGGTGGCCCCGCCTCGGGCGCTTCGTCGCCGAGTTCGGCGCCCAGGCCCCCTCGGGTGACGGCTCCCTGCTCGACCGCGACGGCGACGCCGCCGCCCGCTGGCCCGACCTCGACTGGTCGGACCTCTCCGACCGCTACGCGCTCGAGCTCGGCCCGGTGCGCCGGCAGGTGCCACCCGAGGCGCACCCGTCGCTGGCCGACTGGACCGCTGCCGCCCAGGCCCATCAGGCCGAGGTGGTGCGCCGCCACGTCGAGACCCTGCGCCGGCTCAAGTACCGGCCCACGGGTGGCTTCGCCGCCTTCGCCCTCGCCGACCCCGCGCCCGCCGCCACCGCTGCCCTGCTCGACCACGAGCGCACCCCGAAGCCGGCGTGGGAGGCCTTCGTGGCCGCATGCGCCCCCACCATCGCGGTGCTCGACGAGCTGCCCGAGCGGGTGCAGGCCGACGATCGCCTGGGCCTCGAGCTGCACGTGGTCAACGACCTACGGGTGCCGGTCGAGGGGCTGCGCACCGTCGTGACCGCGGCGTGGGAGGGGCGCGAGGACGAGCCGTTCCATCGGGTGGGGTGGGCCGGTTCCGTGGCGGCCGACAGCGTCGAGCGGGTGGGCGCCGTCGAGCTGACGGTGCCCGCGCCACCACCCGATGCACCCGCCGGAGGGCCCGCCGTGGTCGTCACCGTCGAGCTCACCCGCGACGGCGTGGTGCTCGGTCGGCGGTCGGCCCGCACCCCCTATGCCACCTGACACGTGACACCCGACCCACAGGGTTCGCCAGTCCGTCACAGGGATGAGTAGCGTGAGCACGCCCGCAGGCGACCCCTGATCTTCGCGCCGAGCGGTCCCACATTTTCGTCACCCAGGCACATCGGGATCACGTAGGAAAGGTTCGCTCGTGACAGCAACCAAGGAACCGCCTGCCCTCACGCCCGACATCTCGTCGCGGCCCATCAAGAAGGCGCATTCGCGGAGTCCGTTCGCCATCGTCGACCTCTACAAGTCGGCGGTCGGCAAGAAGTGGGTCATGGCCCTCACCGGCATCGCGCTGATGGGGTTCGTGTTCTTCCACATGGTCGGCAACCTCAAGATGTACCTCGGCCCGGAGGAGTTCAACCACTACGCCGAGTTCCTCCGTGAGCTGCTCGTCCCGATCCTGCCCCGCACCGTCACCCTGTGGCTGCTGCGCATCGGCCTGATCGTGGCGTTCGCCCTCCACATCCACTGCGCCTATGGGCTCACCCGGATCAACGCCAAGGCCCGGCCGGTCAAGTACAAGTCGCCCCGTGACTACGTGGCCGTCAGCTTCGCCGCCCGCACCATGCGCTGGAGCGGCATCATCGTCGGCCTGTTCCTGCTGTTCCACCTCGCCGACCTGACCTGGGGCCTCAACGCCGTCAACCCCGAGTTCGTCCGAGGCGAGGCGTACCAGAACCTGGCCTACAGCCTCGACCGGCCGCTGGTCGCCGCCATCTACATCCTCGGCAACCTGGCCCTCGGCTTCCACCTCTACCACGGCGGTTGGAGCCTGTTTCAGACCGTCGGGTCGATGAGCCCCCGCTTCAACCCCCGCCACAACCCGATCCGCCGCGGCTTCGCCGCCGGGTTCGCCATCCTCGTGGCCGGTATCAACATCTCCTTCCCGATCATGGTCCTCGCCGGCGTCGTCGGCGTGTCGAGCTGAGAGGCCGCTGATGAGCACGATCACACTCGACTCCAAGGTCCCGTCCGGGCCCATCGAGGAGCGGTGGGACAGCCACCGCTTCAACATGAAGCTCGTGAACCCGGCCAACAAGCGGAAGTTCACCGTGCTGGTGGTGGGCACCGGCCTCGCCGGCGCCGCCGCCGCCGCCACGCTGGCCGAGCTCGGCTACCAGGTGAAGTGCTTCACCTTCCACGACTCCCCCCGCCGGGCCCACTCGATCGCCGCGCAGGGCGGCATCAACGCCGCCAAGAACTACAAGAACGACGGCGACAGCATCTACCGCCTCTTCTACGACACCGTGAAGGGCGGCGACTTCCGGGCCCGCGAGTCGAACGTCTACCGACTGGCCCAGGTCAGCGTCGACATCATCGACCAGTGCGTCGCCCAGGGCGTGCCCTTCGCCCGTGAGTACGGCGGCCTGCTCGACAACCGCTCCTTCGGTGGCGCCCAGGTCTCCCGCACGTTCTACGCCCGGGGTCAGACCGGCCAGCAGCTCCTGCTCGGCGCCTACCAGGCGCTCATGCAGCAGGTGTCGCTCGGCCGGGTCGAGCTGCACACCAAGACCGAGCTGCTCGACGTGGTCACCAAGGACGGCGTGGCGGTCGGCATCGTCACCCGTGACATCGCCAGCGGCGAGGTCAAGAGCTGGTCGGGCCACGCCACCCTGCTCTGCACCGGCGGGTACGGCAACGCCTTCTACCTGTCGACCAACGCCATGAACAGCAACGTCACGGCGGCCTGGCGGGCCCACAAGAAGGGCGCCGCCTTCGCCAACCCCTGCTACACGCAGATCCACCCGACGTGCATCCCGGCGAGCGACGAGTTCCAGTCGAAGCTCACCCTCATGTCGGAGTCGCTGCGCAACGACGGTCGCATCTGGGTCCCGAAGAACCGCGACGAGACCCGCCCCGCCGACCAGATCCCCGAAGAGGACCGCGACTACTACCTCGAACGGCGCTACCCGTCGTTCGGCAACCTGGCGCCTCGCGACATCGCGTCCCGCCAGGCCAAGGTCGTCGTCGACGCCGGCCAGGGTGTGGGGCCGCTGAAGAACGGCGTCTACCTCGACTTCGCCGACTCCATCGGCCGCCTCGGCCAGGACGTCGTGTTCGAGCGCTACGGCAACCTCTTCGACATGTACGAGCGCATCACCGACGAGGACCCCATGAAGGTCCCGATGCGCATCTACCCCGCCTCCCACTACACGATGGGTGGGCTGTGGGTCGACTACAACCTCATGACCAACATCCCCGGGCTCTACGCCCTGGGTGAGGCCAACTTCTCGGACCACGGCGCCAACCGCCTGGGTGCCTCGGCACTCATGCAGGGCCTGGCCGACGGCTACTTCGTCGCCCCCTACACCGTCGGCGACTACCTGGCCGGCCTGCTCGGCCAGACCCCGGTCAGCACCGACGACCCGGTCTTCACCCAAGCCGAGGCGGGCATCAACGACGAGATCCAGCGGTGGCTGTCCGTCGGCGGCACCAAGTCGCCGGAGCACTACCACCGAGAGCTCGGCAAGCTCGTCTGGGACTACTGCGGCATGGCCCGCGACAAGAACGGCCTCGAGAAGGCGATCTCTGAGATCCCCGCCCTGCGCGAGGAGTTCGAGAAGAACGTCCGCGTGCTCGGCAACGACGAGGGCGTCAACCAGTCCCTGGAGAAGGTCGGTCGTGTGGCCGACTTCTTCGAGCTCGGCGAGCTGATGTGCCGCGACGCCCTCATGCGTGAGGAGTCCTGCGGCGGCCACTTCCGGGTGGAGCACCAGACCGACGAGGGCGAGGCCCAGCGCGACGACGAGAACTTCAGCTTCGTCGGTGCGTGGGAGTACACGGGGAAGGGCAACACCCCCAACCTCCACCGCGAGGACCTCGTCTTCGAGTTCGTCAAGCCGTCCGTCCGGTCGTACAAGTAGACCCTGGACCACTGGAGACCACGTGAACCTCACCCTCAAGGTCTGGCGTCAGGACGGCCCGAACGATCCGGGGCGCTTCGAGACCTACCAGGCCAGCGACGTGAAGGACGAGATGTCCTTCCTCGAGATGCTCGACAAGGTCAACGAGTCGCTGATCGAGGCCGGCCGCGAGCCGATCACCTTCGACAGCGACTGCCGTGAAGGCATCTGCGGCACCTGCGGCCTCATGATCAACGGCCAGGCGCACGGCCCCCAGCTGGGCACCGCGACCTGCCAGTTGCACATGCGGAAGTTCAAGGACGGCGAGACCGTCACCATCGAGCCCTGGCGGGCGGCCGCCTTCCCGGTCCAGAAGGACCTCATGGTCGACCGCTCGGCGCTCGACGCCATCATCGAGGCCGGCGGCTACATCACCGCCGACACCGGTGCGCCGCGTGACGCCAACGAGATCCCGATCCCGAAGCCGGCCGCCGACACCGCCATGGACGCGGCGGCCTGCATCGGCTGCGGCGCCTGCGTGGCGGCGTGCCCGAACGGCGCCGGCCAGCTCTTCACCTCGGCCAAGCTCGCCCACCTCAACCTGCTGCCCCAGGGCCAGGCCGAGCGCTGGAAGCGCACCGAGGACATGGTCGAGACCATGGAGATGTTCTTCGGGTCCTGCACGAACTACGGCGAGTGCCAGGAAGCGTGCCCGAAGGAGATCCCGATCGACTTCATCGCCCTCATGAACCGCGACTACCTCAAGTCGAAGTTCAAGAACCGCAAGCTGCTCGGCCAGTCCTAGCTCTTCCCCGGCGGCCCGCCCGCCGAGGACACCCTCGCCCGGCACCGAACCACCTCCTGATGGGGGTAGGCGGTGCCGGTCGTCGTTTTCGGCTGCTCTCCGGCGGCACCGGCGCTACGGTCCGCCCCGTGAAGGGGGAGATCACACCGGCACCGCCGGTCGCCGACGTCGCCCTGCCCTGGGACGAGGAGCTCGCCGACCCCGTGGCCGCCCTCGCCGGCGCCCGGCAGCGGTTCGGGGACACCTTCGTGGTCGAGGGGCCGCGACACCCGACGCTCTTCCTGCTCTCCCCCGAGGGGCTGCGGAGCTTCTACGCGCTCCCCGAGGCCGAGGCCAGCAAGGGCGTCGCCGACTGGATGATGCTCACCCGGAAGCTGCCCGACGAGCTGTTCTTCGACCGGCGCACCAACATCGCCGACCTCTTCGGCCGGGAGGACGTCGCCGCCTACCTCGCCCAGCTCGACGCCGCCGTCACCGTGGCCTTCGAGGAGCTGGGCGAGTCGGGCGAGGTCGACCTGTTCGCCTTCACCCGCCGGCTGGGCCACCGCATGGGCCTGGCGTGCTGGGCCGGCGAGGTGCCGGCCGTCGGCGTCCGCTTCGACGCCCTGGTCGAGGCCTTCGACGTGCTCGACGGCTCGGCCGCCTTCGTGCACCCCGAGGCCATGGCCGAGGTGGCGGCCGGTGGGAAGCAGGCCGAGCGAGCGGCCATGGCTGCGGTCGAGCAGCTGCTCATCGAGTCGATCGGGGCCCGTGACGGGACGCCGCCACAGGACGACCTCTTCGCCCGCATCGTGGCCCGATGGGCCGACGTCGCCGAGCCCGAGCGGTCGGTCGGCATCGCCCGCGACGTCATCCTCGTGCACATCGGCTCGATGTCGAACCTGTTCGCCGCCGCCGGTTGGATGCTCGCCCAGCTCGCCACGCACCCCGACGTGCTGGCCCGGGTGCGCGCCGACGAGCCCGGGCTGCTCGAGCGCTGCGCCCTGGAGTCGACCCGGCTCGGCCAGCGCTCGATCATGCTCCGGGCGGTCCTGGCCCCCACCACCGTCGCCGACGAGCACGACACCTACACCGTGCCCGCCGGCGCCCAGATCGCCACGCTGCTCCCCCTCACCAACACCACGGCCATGCCCGGCCTCGACGGCTACGACCCCGACCGCTGGGCCCGCCGCCGATTGAAGGACGAGGCCGACCTCCCGGCGCGGGAGATGGTCACCACCTTCGGTCACGGCGCCCACACGTGCCCGGCCCAGCCGTTCTCGCTCGCCGCCATGTGCGCCTCGGCCGAGCGCTTCTTCGCCACCTACGAGGTCGAGCCCCGCTTCACCGACGTGGTGCCGCTGCCGGTGCAGATCGGCGGGGTCGCCCGCGCCGCCGCCCCCTGCGTGGTGGCCTACCGCCGCCGACCGGGCACCTAGGACCGAGCAGCGGGCTCAGACGATCTCCCCGCGGATGCGACGGGTCGGCCACCATGGGGCGATGCCCGAACGACCCGAGCCGGCGGCGCTGCCCCGACGCACCCACGACGACACCCCAGCGGCCGAGAGCCCCAGCGCCGGTGCCGACCCCCGGCTGCTGCGCCGGGTCGCCGAGGCCCTCGGCGACGGGGCGTCACCGAGATCGTCGACCGACCGGAGCTGAGCGAGGGATGAGCGGGGGCCGTCCGACGGCCCCGACGATCAGCCCGGGTGCTCCTCGTTGTACTCGGCGAGAGCGGCGTCGAGCTTGGCCTTGCGGCGGTGGCGCCAGACCTCGATGCCGATCGGGACGAGCGAGAACACCACGATGATGACCACGACCAGCTCGATGTTCTTGCCGATCGAGGGGAACGCCGACCCGAGCCAGTAGCCCATCATCACGAAGCCGACGGCCCACACCACGCCACCGATCACGTTGAACTTCACGAACGTGCGGTAGTGCATGTTGGAGGTGCCGGCCACGATCGGGGTGAAGGTGCGCACCACGGGCACGAAGCGGGCGAGGATGATCGCCTTGGCGCCGTGCTTCTCGAAGAACAGCTCGGCCTTCATCACGTACTCGGGCTTGAACAGGCGCGACTCGGAGCGCTTGAACAGCGACGGCCCGACCTTCTTCCCGAAGGCGTAGCCGACCTGGTCACCGGCCACCGCGGCGATCGCGCAGCCCAGCGCCACCAGCCACACGTGGCCGCCGGCGAAGACGAAGGGATCGTTGCCCTCCTTGAGCACCACGCCGGTGGTGAGCAGGCCGGCGGTGAAGAGCAGCGAGTCGCCCGGGAGGAAGAAGCCGATCATGATGCCGGACTCGGCGAAGATCACCAGGAAGAGGCCGATGAGGCCGACGGACTGGAGAAGCTTCTCCGGGTCGATCCCGACAGCGAGGATGGCGGCGAACAGCTGCGAATGCATCCGGCCGAGGTTAGTGGCGCCCCCACCCCCGACCGGGTCGCTCGCCCCCGCTCACCAGCGGTGGCTGCGCTCCCCCGGGTCGTCGAGCTCCCGGCTCCCGTCGGCCGTGAGGACCTCGCCCTCGACCCGGCACTCGATCCGATAGCCGCGTGAGGCCTCACCGTCGACCTCCGGAGGCGCCACCGAGGTCCATTCGAGGTCCCAGCCGAGCGGGGCACGGTCGCCGCGCAGGTCGGGTGACCCGCTGGTGGCGAGCAACACCTCGAGATCGTCGCCCGGCGCCACCTCGACCCCGACGCCGAAGGCCTCGAGCCCGAGCGACCACCGTTCGAGGGGCTCCTCGACGTTGTGGTCGGCCCAGATGCCCGGGCCCCGCAGCTCGAGCCCGAGCCGCGGCATCGGCAGGTCGGCGGCGACGAGCACCACCGCGTAGGTGGGCGCGAGGCGCACCGCGGCGGCGTACGACGCCCGCGCCTCGGCCGCCACGAGCGTGACCTGCACGACGAGGAGCCGGTCGAGCCCGGCCCGGCCGGCGGTGAAGGTCCACTGCTCGGCCGCGCTGACGGCGTGGCGGCCCTCGTCGGTCGCGGTGACCGGGCCACGGCCAGGGCCCGGTCCGGGCTCCACGTCAGTAGCCGTCGGCGGGATCGACGACCGAGAGCAGGGGTCGGTCGTCGAGGTAGCGGCCCAGGTTCTCGGCGAACATCTCGAACATGGCGGCGAAGGCACCCGGGAAGCTCCACGAGGTGTGGGGGCTGATCCGCACCTGCGGGTGGTCGTAGAGCCAGTGGCCGGCCGGGAGTGGCTCGGGGTCGGTGGTGTCGATCGTGGCCCGGGCCACGATGCCGTCGTCGAGGGCGACGCGCAGGTCGTCCTGCACCACCAGCGGCCCACGGGCCACGTTCACCAGGTGCACGCCCGGCTTCATCGCGGCCAACAGGTCGCTGTCGACGATGCCGCGCGTAGCGTCGGTGAGGGGTGCGACCAGCACGACGTGGTCGGCGTCGGCGACCAGGTCGGTGACCGACGGGACCATCTCCACGCCCTCGACCGGGCTCGGTGCGACGCTGCGGCGCATGGCCTTGACCGTCATGCCGAACGGCAGCGCCCGCACCGCGACGGCCGAGCCGATGCCTCCCATCCCGAGCAGGGCGAGGGTCTTGCCGTCGAGGGTGCCGAGCGGGCTGGTGGGGATGTTCCAGCGCTCGGGCGCCTCGCAGATCCACGAGTCGGGCAGGCGCTTCTCGAAGGCCAGCATGCACGCCAGCACCCACTCGGAGATGGGCACGGCGCTCAGGCCACGCGAGTTGGTGAGCACCCGGTCGGGGCCGATGAGCTCGACCGGGAACTGGTCGATGCCGGTGCCGATCAGGTGCACCCAGCGCACGCCCCTCGACAGGGCGT